>NZ_CP188254.1:0-4800000 GCF_049993905.1 Bradyrhizobium sp. McL0615
ATGACAAATACGGAACAGGATCGTTGGTCGCGGGTAAAGGGGCGGTTGCGGACGAGTGTGGGCGAGGACGTCTATACGAGCTGGTTTGCGCGCATGGATCTGGAAGGCGTGCAGGACGAAAGCGTGCATCTGTCGGTTCCGACCCGGTTCCTCAAGAGCTGGATCCAGGCGCATTACGCCGACCGCGTCCTGACATGCTGGCAGGCCGAGATGCCGGCGGTGCACCGGATCGACCTCACCGTGCGCACGGCGATGCGCAGCGCGGCACCCGCCAAGGAAGCTATCGCGCCGGCCGATCAACGCCGCGCCGAGCACGCCAATGGCCGTCCCGCGCCGGAATTGCGCGCGACCGCGACGGCGCCGGTATCCGCCAGCCATGATGCGCTCGGCGGCTCGCCGCTCGACCCGCGCCTGACCTTTGCAAGCTTCGTGATCGGTCGCTCCAACACGCTGGCCCATGCGGCCGCGCGCCAGGTTGCCGAAGGACGCCGCGGCGATGCCGTGATGTTCAACCCACTCTATATTCACGCCGGCGTCGGCCTCGGCAAAACCCATCTGCTGCAGGCGGTGACGTGGGCCGGCAATTCGGGCAGCGAGCGCAAGGTACTCTATCTCACTGCCGAGAAATTCATGTACGGCTTCGTCGCCGCGCTGAAGACGCAGACGGCGCTGGCGTTCAAGGAGGCGCTGCGCGGCATCGACGTGCTCGTGATCGACGATCTGCAGTTCCTGCAGGGCAAATCGACGCAGGCCGAGTTTTGTCACACGCTGAACGCGCTGATCGATGCCGGCCGCCAGGTGGTGATCGCCGCCGACCGTCCGCCGTCCGACCTCGAAAGCCTGGACGATCGCGTGCGCTCGCGGCTGGCGGGTGGCCTCGTCGTGGAAATGGGCTCACTCGGCGAAGAGCTGCGCCTCGGCATCCTGAAATCGCGCGTCGCGGCGGCGCGTGCGCATCACGCCAGCTTCGACGTGCCGGAAGCGGTGCTGGATTATCTGGCCCGCACCATCACCCATAACGGCCGCGACCTCGAAGGCGCCATCAACCGCCTGCTCGCTCATTCCAAGCTCAACAATCAGCCGGTGACGCTGGAAATGGCCGAGCGCGAAGTGCGCGACCTGATCCGTCCGCAGGAACCGAAGCGGATCAAGATCGAGGACATCCAGCGGGTGGTCGCCCGGCAGTACAATGTCAGCCGTTCGGACCTGCTGTCATCGCGGCGGACCGCCAACGTCGTCCGGCCGCGCCAGGTCGCGATGTATCTGGCAAAGACGCTGACGCTGCGTTCGCTGCCCGAGATCGGCCGCCGGTTCGGTGGACGCGATCACACCACCGTGCTGCACGCCGTGCGCAAGATCGAGGCGCTGGTGGCCCGGGATACCGCGCTGTCCGAAGAGGTCGAGTCGCTGAAGCGACAGTTGCAGGAATAGGGCCTGGCTCCTCCCAACCTCTCCCTCCCCTGCTCCAATCGAAGTCGGATATATCCGACTTCGATAATTGTGACGCCCAGGCCGGGTAAACCCGGCTGGGTGTGGCGGGAGAATTTTGTTCTGCCGCCATTTTCTGCCGCAAAAGTGGGGAACGGGGGGTTGTCTCCCTTGCACCGGCGGGCCATCCGCGCCACCTTGCGGTCCCCCCGGGGGTTTGATCAACTCCGATCCTGATCCGGCTTTTCGGGTTTCCAATGCCGCGGCGCTGCCTTTACGGGCCGCCCGGCTTTTCCATCTCTGGCGGATATTGCAATGAAGGTCACCGTCGAACGCGCGCAACTGCTGAAATCGCTGGGCCACGTCCATCGCGTGGTCGAGCGCCGCAACACCATTCCTATTCTCGGCAACGTGCTGGTCCGCGCCGAAAATGCCCGCCTGTCGCTGAAGGCGACCGACCTCGACCTGGAGGTGACCGAAACGCTGGCGGCGGAAACCGCGACCGGCGGTTCCACCACCGTGCCGGCGCATATGTTCTACGATATTGTCCGCAAACTGCCCGATGGCGCGCAGATCGTGCTGGAAGCCGACGGCGACCGTTCGGTGCTGGCGATCCGCGCCGGCCGCTCGCGCTTCACGCTGCAGACCCTGCCCGAAAGCGACTTCCCGGACCTCGCCGCCGGCGACATGACGCATTCGTTCGCGCTGCCTGCCACCGACATCAAACGCCTGATCGACCGCACGCAGTTTGCGATTTCGACCGAAGAGACCCGCTACTATCTCAACGGAATCTATCTGCACACCGCCGGCACCGCCAAGGCCGCGACGCTGCGCGGGGTAGCGACCGACGGCCATCGGCTGGCGCAGATCGATCTGATGCTGCCCTCCGGCGCCACCGGCATGCCCGGCGTGATCGTGCCGCGCAAGACGGTTGGCGAGGTGCAACGGCTGATCGAGGACAATGAGGCCGAGGTCAAAATCGAACTGTCGCAGGGCAAGATCCGCTTCACCCTCGGCAATGTCGTGCTGACCTCGAAACTGATCGACGGCACCTTCCCGGACTACGGCCGCGTCATTCCGCAGAACAACGACAAGGAACTGATCGTCGACAAGAAGGATTTTGAGGCCGCGGTAGACCGCGTCTCGACCATTTCCAGCGAGCGCGGCCGCGCCGTGAAACTCGCATTGTCGCCGGGCAAGCTGGTGCTGTCGGTGACCAATCCGGATTCCGGCAGCGCCACCGAAGAACTGGAAGTCGAATACGCCTCCGACGCCCTCGATATCGGCTTCAACTCGCGCTATCTGCTCGACATCGCCGCCCAGATCGAAGGCGAAGTCGCCGTACTGCGCCTCGCCGATCCCGGCTCGCCGACGCTGGTGCAGGACAAGGAAAACAAAGGCGCGCTCTATGTGCTGATGCCGATGCGGGTGTGAGCAAGATTGGCGACACGGGCGCCGATCTTCCCTCTCCCCTTGTGGGAGAGGTGGCGCCCGACAAGAATGTAGCTGTCATACCCGCGAAGGTGTGTATCCAGTAATCGCCAGCGCCAGTAAAGAAATCGAGCAGCTCGGCGTACTGGATCATCCGCTTTCGCGGATGATGACGACAAAGGTTGCCGCCACCTTCCGACTCTTCGGCAATGACAGCGCATCATGACCCCGTCTCGCATCCAACGCCTGTCCCTCACGCACTTCCGCAATTACCGCGCGGCGACCGTGCAGGCGCGGGGGGATGTCGTGGTGCTGGTGGGACCGAACGGCGCCGGCAAGACCAATTGCCTGGAGGCGATCTCGTTTCTGTCGCCGGGGCGCGGCCTGCGGCGCGCGACGCTGGAGGATGTCGCCGACAACCAGGGCGACGGCTCGTGGGCGGTATCGGCCGAGGTCGAGGGCGCGCTGGGGCTTGCCACGCTCGGCACCGGTATCGATGCGCCCGCTGCGGAAGCCGCGTCAACCAGCCGGCGCTGCCGGATCGACCGCGAGCCGGTGAGTTCGGCAACCGCCTTCGGCGATCATCTGCGCATGGTGTGGCTGACGCCCGCGATGGACGGACTATTCATGGGCGCCGCTTCCGAACGGCGGCGCTTCTTCGACCGGCTGGTGCTGGCGATCGACAGCGAGCATTCCAGCCGCGTCTCGGCGCTGGAGCGCTCGTTGCGCTCGCGCAATCGCCTGCTCGAAGTGCGCAACTATGACGACCATTGGTGCGACGCGATCGAGCGTGAAACCGCCGAGCTTGCGGTGGCGGTCGCTGCCACCCGCGGCCAGACCGTGACGCGGCTGGCGGCGATGCTGCGCGAACGCGGGCAGAATTCCGCCTTTCCGTCGGCACAGATCATGCTCGACGGCTGGATGGAAAATGCGCTGGTCAACGAGTCCGCAACTTCCGTCGAGGATCGCTACCGCGAGATCCTGCGCGCGAGCCGCGCGCGCGACGCCGCGGCCGGCCGCACGCTGGACGGCCCCCACCTCACCGATCTGCAGGTGGTCTATGCGCCGAAAAACATGCCGGCGCGCGACGCCTCCACCGGCGAGCAGAAGGCGCTCCTGATCGGGCTGGTGCTGGCCCACGCGACGCTGGTTGCCGAGATGACCGGCATCGTGCCGCTGCTGCTGCTCGACGAGGTGGTCGCGCATCTTGATCCCGCCAGGCGCAAGGCGTTGTTCGACGAGCTTGCAAAGCTCGGCGCGCAGGTCTGGATGACCGGGGCCGACCCTGCGGCGTTCGTCGATATCGGCGCCGGCGGAGAGATTTTCGACGTCGAATCCGGCCAGGTGAAACGTCGCGGCTGAGTGCCGTTAACGCGGCCTCGCAGGTGCCGCGCCGGCGAGCAGGCGGTCGATGATGGATGCGATCAGAAAGACCGATCCCTTTTCAGTGATGTGCACCTGATCGCTGACGGTGATGTCCGCCGCCGCATCGCCGATGCGGGTCAGACAACCCTGCGCGTTGCAAAAGACGTCCGACGCAGAGATGAATTCCGCACCGAGCGGCTCGAGCCTGGCGCGCATGACCGCGTCGTAGGCCGACGATTGTGCGGCAGCGGGCGAACGCTGCGGGATCAGCGTGCGATGGAGGATGAAATACTTGAGCACCTCGGAGGGAAGCCCACGCCGCCACGTCGGCACACCGCCAAGAACAACGACGCGCGCATTCGTCTCCTTCTTCAGTGCGACCACCGTTTCAGCCACGTTGTCGAGGTGCTGTTCCCAGGTTCCGTGCAGCAGAACGATGTCGGGCTTGATCTGCCGGACCAGCGAATAAACCTTGTCGTTCATCGCGCGGCAGCCGGGTGTACTCGCAATGTCGGCGTTCAGCGCCGGAATGCAAGAACTGGAGGTCAGCTGCGCAATGCCGAAGTTGTGCGTCTCCTGAGCCTTGCGCAGGCCAGGCAGCAGAGCGCCCGCGGTCGAATCGCCCCAGATCAGAACCAGCGGACGCCGATCGCGCTCGACGCAAGTATCGGCGAACGTCGTTTCCCTGCTGAGATCGAGCAGGCATTCGTGAAACCGCCACCTGAAGCTCTCCGTCCGCACGCTCGCCATGGCGCGGATTTCAGGCGGCAGCCGGAAGTCGAAGCCGCGCCCCCAAACGACAGCAAGACCGGCGACCGCGACCATCGCCATGCCGGCCCCAAGGCTGAACATCTTGCGCCGGCTCGGGAGGCCGAAGCGGATTGGTATTTCGACAAACCGGTAGGTCGCCCACGCCAGCAGCGCGCTCGCGAGCAATATCAATTCGCGCTCCGGCAGTGTCAGCGGACCGAATTTGACGACCCCCGCGAATACCAACAGCGGCCAGTGCCAGAGATAGAGCGGGTAACTGATCAGCCCGATCCACACCAGCGGCGGGCTTGCCAGCGCGACCCGGTTCACCCACGCAGCCGGCGCGGACAACAGAAGCGCGCTACCGGCGACCGGAAGCACCGCCCACCAGCCCGGAAAGGCGCGGTGGCTGTCGAGAAGGCCGGCCGCCAACGCGATCAGCGCTACCCCGATCCAGGCGCGCCAGTTGCTCGCCGCGCTGGAGTGATGGACGTTGATCCAGCCGCAGGCCAGCACCGCACCGATCAGCAATTCAAACGCGCGCGTGAACGGCAGATAGAAGGTCGCGACCGGATTTGAGCCGATCAATGCCACGTTGAGCAGGAAAGAGGCGATGCCGAGCATCGCAGCCATTGCCATGATGCTCATTCGAAAGCGGGCTGCGAGCATCAACAGCAGCGGCCAGAACAGATAGAATTGTTCCTCAATTCCGAGCGACCACAGATGTAACAGCGGCTTCCTGGCGGATTCGACGTCGAAATAGCCGGACTGCAGCAACAGCGCGATATTGGCCAGAAACGCCGCGCTGGCGAAGGTGTCGCTGCCGAGTTGCGCAAAGGCCTGTGGCAGCATCCAGAACCAGCCCAGCGCCAATGTCGCGCCGAGCACCACGATCAGCGCCGGGAAGATGCGCCGGATCCGCCGGTTGTAGAACTCGACCAGGCTGAAACGGCCGCGTTCCAGTTCGCGCGTGATGATGCCCGTGATCAGAAAACCTGAAATCACGAAGAACACGTCGACGCCAATGAAGCCGCCCGGCATGGCGTCCGGGAACGCGTGGTAATTCAGGACCAGCATCACGGCGATGGCGCGGAGGCCGTCGACATCGGGCCGATATTTGGATGAAGGCAGAGACAATGGAGCGCTAACCCGGGATCGCTGTGAACGGCGGACAACGACTACAGGCTGCCGCGCCGCCCTTCTCTAGCAGGTCCGCGGCGTCCTGCCATTTCCCGCCGCGCCGGCAGCCAAAAAATCCGACGGTCGGGAGCACGGAATCAGCCCTCGAATCGCGCTTTTCGAGAGCGTCAGAATCGACCCTTGGAGACCTTGAAAAAGGGTAAAAAATCGCCATTTATTCAAAGGCTTGTGGACGGAGAGATTGCGCTAGGCGCAACCTCTCTTTCATGGCACAAATAGACCAATCAGCGCCTCATATTGCGCAGCTGATTCGGGACACCCTCGAAGGCTTCATATGACAGAACCTGCCCGGCAGACACCTGCCGAAACTGAGCATCCCATTCCGGTCGAATACGGCGCGGAATCGATCCGGGTGCTGAAGGGGCTCGATGCCGTGCGCAAGCGGCCGGGCATGTATATCGGCGATACCGATGACGGTTCCGGCCTGCATCACATGGTCTACGAGGTCGTCGACAACGCCATCGACGAAGCGCTCGCGGGCCACGCCACCGCCGTGGAAGTCATCCTCAACGCCGACGGCTCGGTGACGGTGCGCGACGACGGCCGCGGCATTCCGGTCGACATTCACAAGGGCGAAGGCATTTCCGCGGCCGAGGTCATCATGACCCAGCTTCACGCCGGCGGAAAATTCGACCAGAACTCCTACAAGGTTTCCGGCGGCCTGCACGGCGTCGGCGTCTCCGTCGTCAACGCGCTGTCCAGCAAGCTGCAGCTTCGCGTCTGGCGCGACGGCAAGGAGCACTACATCGAATTCGCCCATGGCGATGCGGTGGCCCCGCTCGAGATCGTCGGCGACGCCAACGGCAAGCGCGGCACCGAAGTGACCTTCCTTGCATCCACCGAGACTTTCACCAACGTCGAATATGATTTCCCGACGCTGGAGCATCGCCTGCGCGAGCTCGCGTTCCTGAATTCCGGCGTCAATATCGTGCTGTCCGACATGCGCCACGCGGTCGAGAAGCGCGAGGCGATGCAATATGCCGGCGGCGTCGAGGAATTCGTCAAATATCTCGACCGCAACAAGAAGGCGATGGTGCCTGCCCCGATCATGGTGCGGGCGGAGATGAACGACATCGGCGTCGAGGCCGCATTGTGGTGGAACGACAGCTACCACGAGAACGTGCTGTGCTTCACCAACAACATCCCGCAGCGCGACGGTGGCACCCATCTGGCCGGCTTCCGCGGCGCGCTGACGCGCCAGGTCAACGGCTATGCCGAGGCCAACGCGAAAAGGGAAAAGATCGCGCTGACCGGTGACGACTGCCGCGAAGGCCTCACCGCCGTGCTGTCGGTGAAGGTGCCGGACCCGAAATTTTCCTCGCAGACCAAGGACAAGCTGGTGTCCTCGGAAGTGCGACCCGTCGTCGAAAACGTCCTCAACGAGGCGCTGGCGGCGTGGTTCGAGGAGCATCCGAGCGAAGCAAAAGTCATCGTCGGCAAGGTGATCCAGGCGGCGGCAGCGCGCGAGGCCGCCCGCAAGGCGCGCGAGCTGACCCGCAAGAGCCCGCTCAGCATTTCCTCGCTGCCCGGCAAGCTCGCCGACTGCCAGGAGAAGGATCCCGCCAAGTCCGAACTGTTCATCGTCGAGGGCGACTCGGCAGGCGGCAGCGCCAAGCAGGGCCGCAACCGTGAATTCCAGGCGGTGCTGCCGCTGCGCGGCAAGATCCTCAATGTCGAGCGCGTCCGCACCGACAAGATGCTGTCGAGCGAGCAGATCGGCACACTGATCACCGCGCTCGGCACTGGCATCAGCGACGATTTCTCGGCCGACAAGCTGCGCTACCACAAGATCATCGTGATGACGGACGCCGACGTTGACGGCGCCCATATCCGCACGCTGCTGCTGACTTTCTTCTACCGGCAGATGCGCGAACTGATCGACCGCGGCCATCTCTATATCGCGCAGCCACCGCTCTACAAGGTGACGCGCGGCAAGTCCGAGCAGTACCTGAAGGACGAGCGCGCGCTGGAAGATTATTTGATCTCAACCGGCCTGGACGAATGCGTGTTTACGCCGGGCACGGGCGACGAGCGCGCCAGCCGCGATCTGCTCGCGCTGGTGGAAGACGCTCGTGTCATCCGCGGCGTGCTGCGCAACCTGCACAACCGTTATAATCGAAAGGTCGTCGAACAGGCCGCCGTCGCAGGCCTGTTTGGAAGGGACATTTTTACCGATCCGGCAACTGCCGCGGCCGCCGCCGAATACATGACCCGCCGGCTTGATATTCAAGCCGAGGAAGTCGAACGCGGCTGGACCGGACATTTCGTGGAAGGCCAGGGTTTCGTCTTCGAGCGCACGGTACGCGGGGTGAAGGACGTTGCCATCATCGACGACGCTTTCCTTGGCTCGGCTGACGCGCGCAAGCTGCACGAATACCGGGAGAGATTGCAGGACGTCTATGCGCGACCCGGCAAGCTCCGCCGCAAGGATTCGGAGACAATCATTTACGGTCCTGTCGATCTGTTCGAGGCAGTCACCGACGCCGGCCGCAAGGGCGTGGCGCTGCAGCGCTACAAAGGCCTTGGCGAGATGAATCCCAGCCAGCTCTGGGAAACCACGCTCGACACCAACGAGCGTTCGCTGCTGCAGGTGAAGATCAAGGAGGTCGACGAGGCCGACGACATCTTCACCAAGCTGATGGGTGACGTGGTCGAGCCGCGCCGCGAATTCATCCAGGATAATTCGCTCAGCGCCAATGTCGACGTGTGAGGCAGGACGCGCCCGTGCCGCCCATTCAATACATCGTTGAAGGCGGCCACCGGCTCGCGGGGACGATCGAGCCGTCCGGCAACAAGAACTCTGCGCTGCCGATCATCGCCGCCGCCTTGCTCACCGAGCATCCGGTCACACTGGAAAACGTGCCGCGAATCCGCGACACCGAGACGCTGGTCGAACTGATCCGCTCGGTCGGCGCTTCCGCCGAATGGCTGGAACGCAACAAGCTGGCGATCCATGCCAAGGAAGTTCGCGCCGCCGACCTCGATCCCGAACTCTGCGCGCGGATCCGCGCCTCGATCCTGCTGGCCGGGCCGCTGCTCGCCCGTTGCGGCGAGGTGGCGCTCCCGCCGCCCGGCGGCGATGTCATCGGCCGGCGGCGTCTAGACACGCATTTCCTTGCCTTCGAGCAGCTGGGCGCCACCGTCACGGCGACGCACCGGCTGGAATTCCGCGCGACCAAGTTGAGGGGCGCCGACGTGTTCCTCGACGAGCCCAGCGTCACCGCCACCGAAAACGCGCTGGTCGCAGCGGTCGCCGCCCACGGCACGACCTACCTGCGCAACGCCGCCTCCGAGCCGCATGTGCAGGACCTCGCGCATTTCCTGGTCGCGCTCGGCGCCAGGATCGAGGGCATCGGCACCAACACCATCATCGTGCACGGCCCGGCGACGCTCGGCGGCACCAGCTATTCAATCCAGCCCGACCATATCGAGGTGGGCTCCCTGATCGGGCTCGCCGCAGTGACCCGCTCGCCGCTGCGCATCGCGAAAGCCGGCGTCGAGCATCTGCGCTCGATCCGGATGGGCTTTGAACGACTCGGCATCGTCTGCGGCGTCGAGGGCGACGACCTCGTGGTGCCCTCAAGCCAGACCATGAAGATCCATGACGATTTCGGCGGTCACGTGCCGAAGCTGGAGGATCAGCCCTGGCCGGCCTTCCCGGCCGACCTGATGTCGATTGCGATCGTGACCGCGACGCAATGCGACGGCGTCATCCTGATGTTCGAAAAAATGTTTGAGTCGCGAATGTTCTTCGTCGACAAGCTGATCGCGATGGGCGGCCGGATCGTGCTGTGCGACCCGCACCGCGCGATCGTAGCCGGTCCGAGCCGGCTGCGCGGCTCGACGATGACCTCGCCCGACATCCGCGCCGGCATGGCCATGCTGCTGGCAGCGGTCGCCGCCGAGGGCACCTCGACCATCAACAACGCCGACCAGATCGAGCGCGGCTATGAGCGCATCGAGGAGCGGCTCAACGCGCTGGGCGCAAAGATCACGCGGGTGCCGGAACGGCCGAGCGACAACTAGCGACGGAGCCGCGAGCAGCAATCGGCGGTCCGAATAGCCTGGAATCTTGATTTAAAGCCATTCTAAACTACAGGCCGACCGTGGTTGCACGCTATCTCCGGAAATAGCCTATCTACAATCGAGATCGGCCCGTCGAGATCCCAGTTCCATGACCAAGACCTTGTCGCTCGGACAAGCCCCGCGAGGCTTCATCGGCCGGATCCGCGCCATCGACGCGGCGGCCTGCTCTTCCGCGCTGGCGCCAACCGAGCTGGAAAGCCGCCTCATCGAGATGGGCTTTGTGGAAGACGCGCGGGTGGAAATCCTCCACGAAGGCATGTTCGGCCGCGACCCGATTGCGGTCCGTGTCAATAACGCAACCGTCGCAATCCGCCGGCGCGAAGCCCTGGCCATCATTGTCGATTGATCAGATGGACGCTCGAACGACGACATCGCTGAACCTCACTCTGGTCGGAACGCCGAACAGCGGGAAGACAGCGTTGTTCAACGCCCTCACCGGCAGCCGGCAGCGCTCCGCCAATTATCCGGGCGTCACCGTCGAGCGAAAATCGGGAGCGTTTGTCACGCCGGCGGGACGCAGAGTTGCGATCGTCGACTTGCCGGGCACCTATTCGCTCAGAGGCCGCAGTCCGGACGAGGAAATTACGCGCGAGGTGGTTCTCGGCGAAATACGCGACGAAGCCGTGCCCGACTGCGTCGTCTGTGTTGCCGACGCGACCAATCTTCGACTCAGCATACGCCTGGTGCTGGAACTTAAGCGTGTGGGCCGGCCGATGCTGCTGGTTCTCAACATGATCGACCTTGCGCACCACCGCGGCATCAGGATCGATCTTGACCGCCTTGCATCGGAACTCGGTATTCCCGTTACCACGTCGGTTTCGGTTCGCAAGGGCGGCACGGCCGATCTGTTGCAGCGTCTGGACACATTCGCCCAGACGCGCACAGGCGAGGTCACCGTCAGCACATGGCGGCCACTTTCGACACACGAACTGCGCGCGCTGCAGCGGGATGCCGACCGGATTATTGCAGGCGCCGTAACTCCTCCAGCGAAGCCGGATAATTTGACGAACCGGATTGATTCCGTGGTGCTGCAGCCGGCATCCGGTCTCCTGATCCTGCTCACGATCCTGTTCATCATGTTTCAGGCCGTCTTCAGCTGGGCGCAGCCGCTGATGGAGCTGCTGTCGAGCAGCTTCGCTTCGCTCGGTCAATTGGTCCACGCGATGCTGCCGGATGGCCTGCTGCAGAGCTTCGTGCAGAATGGCGTGATTTCCGGGGTTGGCAGCGTTGTCGTGTTCCTGCCGCAAATCGTCATCCTGTTTTTCTTTATCCTGATGCTCGAAGATTTCGGCTATATGGCGCGTGCCGCGTTCCTGATGGATCGCATCATGGGCGGCGCCGGGCTGCATGGCCGCGCTTTCATCCCGTTGCTGTCGAGCTTTGCTTGCGCCATTCCTGGAATCATGGCCGCACGCGTCATCGACAACCGCCGCGACCGGCTGACCACGATCCTGATCGCGCCGCTGATGACCTGCTCGGCGCGCATTCCCGTCTACACGCTGATCATTTCCGCCTTCGTTCCGCAACGCCAGGTGTTTGGCTGGATCAATCTTCAGGGCCTCGTGATGTTCGGCCTCTATGCTGCCGGCATTGCGAGCGCGCTCGCGGTTTCGTTCGTCGTCAAATTCTTGATGGGGCGGGACTACGAACCCTCGCCGTTCATGATGGAATTGCCGGACTACAAACTGCCGCGCCCAAAAAGCATTGCGCTTGGTATCTATATGCGCGCCAAGGCGTTCCTGTACCGCGCAGGAACGACGATCTTCTCGATGATGGTGTTGATCTGGTTCCTTGCTTCATTTCCGCAGCCGCCCGCGGGAGCGGAGAATCCCGCTATCAACTACAGTCTGGCTGCGATCATCGGGTCTGCCATTCAGCCGGTCCTCGCACCGCTGGGCTTCAACTGGCAAATCGCAGTCGCGCTGATCCCCGGCATGGCGGCGCGCGAAGTCGCGGTTGCTGCCCTCGGCACAGTTTACGCGATCGAGGGCGGCAAGGAAGCCGCCGACCGGATTGGCGAGGTCCTCGCCAACAACTGGAGCCTCGCCACCGCGATATCGTTGCTGGTCTGGTACGTATTTGCGCCGCAATGCGCGTCGACGCTCGCCGTGATCCGCCGCGAAACCGGCAGCTGGAAATGGATGGCTGTCACATTCGGCTACATGTTGGCGCTGGCTTACGCCGGATCGTTCCTCGCCTACAACATTGCCAGAGCTCTTGGCGCGGGTTGAGTAGGCCGCACGCAGCGTGTTCAAGCTTCTGTCGATCGCCGAGCGAATCGTCGACAATCTTGGTGGCACGGTGACCGTTCAGAACGATGCCTCTTCTGGCGCAACCAGCCTTCGCTGCGACCATTCGACTTCCCTCAACTATG
The DNA here is from genome assembly GCF_049993905.1 of Bradyrhizobium sp. McL0615. Lineage (NCBI taxonomy): Bacteria > Pseudomonadati > Pseudomonadota > Alphaproteobacteria > Hyphomicrobiales > Nitrobacteraceae > Bradyrhizobium > Bradyrhizobium sp. McL0615. The sequence continues at coordinate 12,635 of NZ_CP188254.1, forward strand.
ACTGGTTTTCGCAACTAATCGTGATTGCGTGCTGCGCGTGATCAGTTAAACAGACCAGCCCGGCGGGACTGAAACGGCGGCGATACCCCGCGACAATGCTGGCCTTATCGTATGGCTCTATCAGACAAAATCGGACCCGTATCGACCGCACCGACCACCGCTGCGGCCGTCCCCGGCCGTCATCTCGCGATCGAACTCGCCGAGACGCTGAAACTCGCGGTGCCGATCGCACTGACCCAGCTTGGGCAGATCGCGATGATGACGACCGACATTGCCATGATCGGCCGCCTCGGCGCCGAGGCCGTGGCGGCGGCATCGCTGGCGCATACCGTGCTCTTCGTCAGTTTCACTTTCGGCATGGGTCTCGTCTCGGCCGTAGCACCCTTGGCCGCGCAGGCCTACGGCGCCCGTAACCCGCATCTGATCCGACGTTCGCTCCGCGTCGGCCTGTGGGCCGCGCTGTTGATCTCGCTGCCGCTGATGGCACTGCGGTTCTGGGCCGAGCAGGTCCTGCTGATGCTGGGCCAGACCCCCGTGACCGCGCATTTGGCGCAGGAATATCTGGCCGGTCTGGTCTGGACCATCCTGCCTGCGCTGTGGTTTCTCGCGATCCGCGGCTTCATGAGCGCGATCAACCGCCCCGAGCCGATCCTGTGGATCACGCTGGCCGCGATCCCGGCCAATGCGCTGCTGGTCTATCTCTTGCTGTATGGCGCGTTCGGCCTGCCGCAGCTTGGCCTGTTCGGCGCGGGGCTGGCGACCTCCATCGTCAACCTCGGCACGTTCCTGGCAGCCGTGTGGTTTGCCGCGTACCGGCGGCCGTTCCGGAAATATCACGTGTTCGGATATTTCTGGCGCATCGATTGGAAACTGATGTGGCAACTCATTGTCATCGGCGCGCCGATCTCGCTCTCCTTCCTGCTCGAATACGGCCTGTTCGGCGCCGCCGGACTCTTGATGGGCCTGATCAGCACGACCGCGCTGGCGGCGCACCAGATCGCGCTGCAGGTTGCGGCCATCCTGTTCATGGTGCCGTTCGGCATCGGCATGGCCGCCACCGTGCGGGTGGGACACGCCATCGGCCGCGGCGACGCCGGCGCGGTTCGGCGCGCGGGCTATGTCGCCACCTGGCTCGGCATCGTGCTCGCGGCCATCCTGACGCTCGCCGTGATCGTCAGCCGCTTCGGCATCGCGGAAGTGTTTCTGGGCGAGAGCACCGACGCGACGGCCGAACTCTCCGCGACGCTGCTGCTGGTCGGATCGACCTTCTTCATCGCCGACGCCATCCAGACCGTTGCCGCCGGATCGCTGCGCGGCATGAACGACACGCGCGTGCCGCTATTGTTCGCGATCCTCAGCTACTGGCTGATCGGTTTCGCCTGCGCCTGCGGGCTCGCTTTCTGGACACCGTCAGGCGCCGTCGGCGTATGGATCGGGCTGTCGGTCGGAACCGCGGTCTATGCCGTGCTTCTGCTGTTGCGTTTCCGTTCGCTTGCAAGCAAGCTCACATTACAATGACCGTCCGCGAAGTCACACCTGCCGTCGATACCGGTGCGCTGCTGGCCGGCGCGCAGTTTGCCGACGCCTTCCGCGTCGAAATCGGGGATCGCAATCTCGACGCGCGACAGGCCGCAGAGCGCATGATGGCGCGTCAGCCGCGATGGGCCGAGGCGCTGGTGTCGCTGCGCAATTTCCTGATGGCGCCGCTGGGACTGAGAACGTCGGGTGCGAGCCTGGTCCCGCCCGAGGACATGATCGGCATATTTCCAGTCGTCAGCCAAACGCCGGATCGTCTCATCGCCGGCTTCAACGACCACCATCTGGATTTTCGTGTCGTGATCGATGTGACCGGGCCCGGGGATGTCCAGCAGGTCACCGCGACGACGCTGGTCAAGACGCACAACTGGTTCGGCCGGACTTATCTCGCCATCATCATGCCGTTTCATCGGCTGATCGTGCCGGCCCTGTTGCGTCAGGTTGCGGGCCGAGGCACTGGCTAACCGAATTGGCTAGACTTTTGCGCTAGCCGGTTTCTCCGCCGGCTTCTCGCACCACTCGGCATGGCAGCGATCGAGATCGTTCAGGTTCTGCCGCATCTGCTCCAGCGAAAATCCCAGCGCGAAGAACCGCTCCGCGACATCGACGGGCACGCCGCGGATCAGGCCTTCGCTGCGCAACGCGGCGACCTCAGTGGCATAGGCGTGCAATGCCGCATCGACGGGCCGAATGTCCACAGCGCCCTCGCCGTTTCGCAACGATGCGGCCGCCGCGCCCATATAGCCGACGATCGCACCGCTGACATCGGACAGCGGCCGCGCCAGCCGGGCCTGCACGTTGGCCGGCAGCGGCACCACGCTGGCGCGTCCGATCATCACGACATCATGGCGCAAGCGCTGGACGGTGCGCAGCAATGGGCCGGTGTCGGGTCCAGATGACAGGTGTGTCGCACGCTCGCGCTCGGCTTCCAGCCCGATCGCATGGAGGCTCGCCATCGCGGTGCCGATGCCATCCTGGATACGGTGCAGGGCGTCGTTGTCGAGCCCGCGCGTCAGGCCCGCGAGCAGTTCGGCGAATGCGGAAGCCAAAAGCTCCAAAAGCTCCGCGGCATTGATGCGGATCTGGCTGATCGCCCGCGACGGCAGCACCAGGAACGAGACCACCAGCCCGGTGAGCGCGCCGACGGTAACCTCGAACAGCCGGTCGATCGTGGAATCCAGCGGATTGGCGTGGTTCATCGCCGGAACCAGCAACACGATCACGGCCGTCACCGTGGCCGCGCTCAGGCTGGGATTGATGGCGCCGATGAACGCCATCGGCGCAACCGTCAGCACCAATAGCGCCAGCAATCCGCCTTCCCCGGAATGCGGGATCAACATCGCGATAGCGCCGCCATATACCGCGCCCCCGACCGTGCCGAGCATGTAATCCCGGGTCGCCTTCAGGGACCGGCCGACGCTCATCTGGGTGACGATGAGCGAGGTCAGCACCGCCCACAGCGGCAGCATGAGATGCAGCGCTTTTGCGATCGCGTAGGCCGCGACCGCGGCGACCGCGAGCCGGACCGCCAGCGACAGTTGCGTCTTGTGGCCGCGGAGCGAACCAAACATGCGTTTTGTGAAGACCATCATGCGCCGCTTTCCGGAATTTGTAGGCTGCGCCTGTGCTAGACGACGCCAAGCATAGCTGATGCCCGCGACCGGAAGGTGGCTTGAAAGCCAAAATCAGCCCGCCTACCCTGCGCCGCAAAACGAGGAAACACGATGGCCAACGAAACCGCAACGCTCGCAGCCTATGTCGCCGACCTGAAATTTGCGGACATCCCGCCGGAGGTGCTGGAACGCGCTAAGGTGCTGACGCTGGATTTCCTCGGCAGCACGATCCGGGCGCGGCGCGACGCGGAATCCACCGCCTCGCTGCTCGGGATGTTGGAAGCGCTGGCGCTGGACGGCAAGGGCGAATCCACCGTGTTCGGCGATGGCAAGACCTGGACACCGGCGGTCGCCGCCCTGCTCAACGGCGCGCTCGGCCACTCCCTCGATTTCGACGACACCCATGCGGACTCCTCGCTGCATCCGAGCGCGCCCGTGGTGCCGGCGGCGTTTGCGGTCGGCGAAATGGTCGGTGCGTCGGGGCGCGACGTGCTGACCGCGATCGTGGCCGGCTATGAGGTGTGCTGCCGTCTCGGCAACGCGCTCGACCCGACCTCGCATTATGCGCGCGGCTTCCATCCGACTGCGACCGCGGGGACCTATGGCGCCGCGGCGGCCGCGGGTAAATTGTTCGGCCTGTCGAAGGACCAGATCATCTCCGCCTTCGGCGTATCCGGCAGCCAGGCCGCGGGCTCGCTGCAGTTTTTGGTCAACGGCGCCTGGAACAAGCGCTACCAGGTCGGCGCCGCCGCGATGAACGGCGTTATCGCAGCCACGCTGGCGCGCAACGACTTTGTCGGTTCGAGCGAATCGGTCGAGGGCAAGCATGGCCTCCTCGTCGGCTATAGCGACAATGCGCATCCCGACAAGGCTGTCGCAGGCCTCGGCAAGACCTATGAGACGCTGAAGATTGGCGTGAAGCCGTATCCGAGCTGCCGCTATACCCACGCGGCGCTGGACGCGCTGATCGCGATGCGCAGGGAGCACAATCTGACGCCGGACCAGATCAAGCGCGTCGAGATCGGCCTCCATCGTAACGGCATCACGCTGACGGGCGACGCCGCCACCAAGCGCCATCCGACCTCGATCGTCGGCGGCCAATTCTCGATGTTCTTCACCGGCGCGCTGGCGCTCGATCAGGGCAGCTTTGGTTGGGACGATTACGACCGGCTCGGCGATGCCGCGGTGAATGCGCTCGCTGACAAATTCGACGTGGTGCAGGACGACCGCCTCGAGATCGGCCGCACCCATCCCTTCGGCGCGCGCGTTTCCATCACCACCGACGACGGCGTGCATGAGCGGCTCTATGCCGATCCCTCCGGCGAACCGAACTCGTTTCCGGACGCGCAGGCGATGCAGCAGAAGTTTCTCACCCTCGCCCGCCCCGTACTGAACGGCCGCGCCGATCAGCTCGCTGATGCAATTCTTTCCCTGGAGAGATTCGATCGCGTCGAGAAGGCCACGCGGTTGGGACGGCAATAGTCGCTGCGCGTACTGACCAACCTCGCCCCGCTTGCGGGGTCGAGACGAGCGGAGCTCGCTCTTAGAGGTCGGCGCGTAGCGCCGGGTGAGGGGTACAGGTCTATCGATAGAGCTCACGCGCTGAGAGAGCCCCTCACCCCGACCCTCTTCCCGCAAGAGCGGGGCGAGGGAGAAGCGGCACAGCCTCGCATAACGTTCAATTCGCGCCCGCTAACTTCTCCTTGCTCCTCGTCGCAGCAACCACATCGCGGACGAGATCGAACACGCCGTCCGCCTCCGGCGGCCAGTTCGGCGAACGGCCGAGCCGCACGATGACCAGCCGTTCGGACGGCACGATGATCACATATTGCCCGATCGTACCTTTGGCGAAGAACGCGTCGCCTGGCCAGCCGCGTTCGGTGCGGTAGGTCGCACCAAGGCTGTCGCCGAGATTGGTCCAGAATCCCGCACCCTGGCCAACCCAGGCGTTTGGCGTCGGTGAAGCGGAATACTTCGCCCATCCTTCCGGCAGGATGCGTTTGCCGCCGGCGACGCCGTCATTGAGGTAGAGCTGGCCGAAACGCGCCCAGTCACGCGCGCTCGCCAGCATCTGGCTCGACCCTTCCGCATTCCCCGACGCGTCGAACTCGAGCGTCACGTTGCGCATGCCGAGCGGATCGAACAATTCCTGCCACGCGAAACGCATCATTTTGGATGCACTTCCGCCCGCGGCCTGACGGATCACGTGACTGAGGATGACGGTGTTGCCGTCGTGATAGTTCCATGCGGTACCCGGCGCCGACTCCAGCGGCATGCTTTCCGCATAGGCCGCCATATCCGATTCCATGAATTTCATCCGGTTGACCGGCTCCAGCGCGGACGCCAGCGACGCCTGCAGCGAACTGCCGAGCGCTAGGCCTGCGGTGTGACGGATCAGATGATCGAGCGTGATGGCGCGCCTTGGATCATCGGTGCCTTGCCACGCTGCAATCGGCACCGGCTCGTGCAGCTTCAACGCGCCCTTGCGCACGAGAATGCCGGCGAGCGCGGAGATCACCGATTTGGTAGCGGAGAATCCGAGCAGCGGCGTGTCGACGCCGATGCCGTCGGCATAACGCTCGGCAACGACGCGCCCGTCCTTCATGACCACGATGGCCCGCGTATGGCGCAGCGTCGACTTGTCGGGCTCGGCAAAGGCGCGGTCGAGCGCCGCAGCCAGTTGCGGCGTTTGCGGCGCGGCAATGGAGGGACCGGCGATGTCCGGCAGCAGCACGGCCTTCGCATCGGCCGCCGGCACCGAGATGTCGGCGACGGCGCCACCGTGATCGAGATAGCAGCCAAGGCCTTCGCCCCGGTAAACCGCATGGCTCCGGCCGAGGCCGAACAGCGTTACCGTGACGTCCTTGCGCGCGCGGTCGACGCGATAGTCGAGCCCCCAGGAGATCAGCCCGGTGCCGGGCATGGCCGACATGGTCTCGGCGAACACGCGCGCGGGGTCGAGACCGGAGACGAAGGTCTCGGTGCAGACCACGTTGGCGACGAAGCCGGTCGCGACCTTTGGCACGTCACGGGCGCGGGCGGCTGAGAGCGCGAGCGCGCTCAGCGCCGTGGCGCTGGCGAGGATGAGGATAAGATTTCGTCGTTTCACGGGGGCCCTCCGGCATGACGCAAAAGCGCGTGCCGGACATGATGGCGAGCGCATCCATCGCGGCTCGCCGGATTTGGAAATCGCCTTGGCCGAACCTGGAAGCGGTTCGCCGATTCCAAAATAATACAGCAATTACAGTGATGTAAAGATCAGGCCGCAGTCGCCTTGAGCCGGCGATATTCGGTCGGCGTCACGCCCGTGGTGGCCTTGAACGCGCGGTTGAAGGGGCCGAGCGACTGGAAGCCAGCGTCCATCGCGATTGTAATCACGGGGACCTCGGCCTGGCTCGGATCGGCAAGCGCGGCCTTGGCTTCGGCGATCCGGTGCTCATTGAGGAAGACATTGAAGTTGCGATAGCCGAGCCGCTGGTTGATCAGCCGCCGCAGCCGGTATTCGGGGATGGAAAGTTTTGTCGCCAACGTGCCGATGCTGACATTGTCGTGCCGGTAGATCCGCTCACCCGCCATCAACCGCATCAGCGCGCCGACCAGCTTTTGATCCGCCGCGCCTTGCTCCTGCGCTGCGACCGCCTCGCTCGCGACGTTGGCCGCAGGCGCCGCAAACAGTTCGGCGCCATCGACGCGCATCATCGCATAGCTGATCGCGGCAACGATCAAGACCAGCACGGCGCTGTTGATGGCATTCGCGACGTCCGACGCGCCATTGCTGGAGATCGCGATCTGCGAAATCGCGTTCATGCAGCCGTAAAGCGCCGCGGCGCCGACGATGAAGACCCGGACGCGGCGGCGGCCTTCGACGAGGTCGGCCGACCAGGAGGCGATTGTTTGCCCGACCGCGAGCAAAATAAAGCCGAGCGCAAGCACATTGATCGCAATGATGGAAATCCGCGCGCTGCCGCTGGGCGCAATCCACATGCAATTGACGAAGCTGAACGCCGCCACCGCCGCCCAGATCAATGCATGCCACCAGCGCAATTTGAAGGAATCATCGAACAGCGCGCGCGTGAACAGCCAGAGCACCACGACATTGCCGGTCGACAGCGCGATCAGCGGCGCATGCGCGACCGAAACCGGCGTGGTCGCGCCGATTCCGGAGGTCACGGCATGCGTGGCCGAGCCCAGCGCAAGCGCAATCGCCAGCCGCCCGGCGACGACGTTGCGAAAATCGCGCAACAGCGATGCTGACAGCACCAGCAGCAGGGCCACCGTGCCGGCGCGCAAGGCAAGGTCGAGGGCAAAAAGCGACGTCAATTTTGGCTGCTCCACGTCTGGCGGCGCGTCACCCATAATTCAACGGCATGGCTGAGTAACATCGTCTCGCCCTCCGGATATGCGCCGAGCCGCCGCGCTACGGCTTGAGAGGCCGTGTTCTCGCGATCGATGCAGTGGATGATCCTGTCCAATTCGAACGTCGCAAACGACCAGTCGATCGCGGCCCGCGCCGCTTCGACGGCATAGCCCTTGCCACGGAATTCCGTTGCAATACCCCAGCCGACCTCAAACCCCGGCCAGACCGGCGGATAGAAAGGGCCGACGCGTCCGACGAACGTGCCGCTTGCCTTCTCTTCGACCACGAACATGCCGAAGCCGTGCAGCACCCAATGTCCCGCCATGATCGCGGCGTTGCGCCAGCCGGCCATCAGCTCCGTCACAGGCTTGCGGTCCGCGGTAATGAAGCGCGCGCTGAGGGGATCGCCGAGCATCATCGTGTTCGCAGTAACGTCCGAGGCGCGCCATTGCCGGAGGACGAGACGCTCGGTCTCGATCCCCGGCCAGTCCGGCTGCGGCAGCGTGGCACCCTTCTTCAGCGGCGGCATCACTCTTTTGTCATCCTCCCGGGGAGCGTCGCAGGACGCCTCTTATAATGCATGCTAAGCTCGCGGCAAAACTTGGAGTGCAGGAAAATGAGCTGGCAACCTTCCAACGATCCCGTGCTTGGCGATCCCAAGACCTGCGATGCGCTTGATCTCATCATCGTGCCGCGCACCCGCGATCTCGGCGACGGATTTGTGGTGCGCCGCGCGCTGCCGCATGGCAAGCGGCAGATGGTCGGGCCGTTTATCTTCTTCGATCATTTCGGCCCGATGCAGTTCATCGCCGGCAAGGGCATGGACGTGCGCCCGCATCCGCATATCGGGCTGGCTACCGTCACCTATCTGTTCGACGGCTCGATCATGCACCGCGACAGCGAGGGCAACATTCAGGAGATCCAGCCCGGCGCCATGAACCTGATGACGGCGGGGCGCGGTATCGCGCATTCCGAGCGCACGCCGGACGTGCAGCGCCGCGACGGCCAGAAGATGCTGGGCCTGCAGAGCTGGATCGCGCTGCCGGCCGGCTCGGAGGAAATCGCGCCGTCGTTCCAGCATTACGCCGCCGAGCAGCTTCCGACCGTAAAAGAGAGCGGCTTCACCGCGCGTATCATCGCAGGAAGCGGCTTCGGCGTGAAATCGCCGGTCAGCATGGTGTCTCCGTGGTTCTATACCGAGGTGACGGCGCAGGCCGGGACCAGCGTCCCGCTCGATCCGGACCATGAGGAGCGCGCGATCTATCTGGTCGACGGCGAGGTTGATATCGCGAACGAGCGCTATGAGGGGCCGCGCCTGCTGATCTTCCGGCCGGGCGACCGCATCACCGTGAAGGCCGTGAAGCCGACACGGATGATGTTTCTGGGCGGCGACGCGCTGGAGGGGCCGCGGCATATCTGGTGGAATTTCGTCTCCTCCAGCAAGGAGCGGATCGAGCAGGCCAAACAGGACTGGAAAACCGGGCGTTTTGCCGCGGTTCCGCAGGAACACGAGTTCATTCCGCTGCCGGAGTGAGCTATTGCTCCGGTTTCCAATTTGCGCCTTCGCACCTCGGCGAGGACGCCCGCTCGAAAGCCTGACCTGATGAACGCGATGCTCGCCAGCGATCTGCCCCTGCCCCGGATCGGCCGCGGCAAGGTGCGCGATATCTATGCCGTCGGCGACGACCGCCTACTGCTGCTGACCACCGACCGCATCAGCGCGTTCGACGTCGTGATGGCCGAGACCATTCCGATGAAGGGCGCAGTGCTGACGCAGATCAGCGCCTGGTGGTTCCGCCAGCTTGAAGGCGTGGTGCCGCATCACATGATCAGCGCCGACGCCGACGAGATCATCCGTCAGGTGCCCGAGCTGAAAAGCCACCGCGCCGATATTCTCGGGCGCGCGATGCTGTGCCGGCGTACCACCGTCTTTCCGGTCGAGTGCGTGATCCGCGGCTACATCTCAGGCTCGGCCTGGAAGGAATATGCCGTATCCGGCACGCTCGCCGGCGAGCAGCTCAAGGACGGTCTCGCCGAAAGCGAGAAGCTCGACGCGCCGATCTTCAGCCCGGCCACCAAGGCCGAGACCGGTCATGATGAAAACATCACGGTCGCGCGGGTGCGCGAGATCTTGGGTAACGACGTCGCCGAAAAACTCGAGAGCATGGCGCGCACGGTCTATAATTTCGGCGAACGGATCGCCCGTCACCAGGGCATCATCATCGCCGACACCAAGTTCGAGTTCGGACGCGCGATGGACGGCCGCATCATCCTGATCGACGAGGTGATGACGCCGGACAGTTCACGGTTCTGGGCCGCCGACGTCTACAAGCCCGGCCGGCCGCAGCCCTCCTTCGACAAGCAGCCGCTGCGCGACTATCTCGACGCCGAGCGCCGCGCCGGCCGCTGGAACGGCGACGCCCCGCCTCCACTGCTGCCCGACAGCGTGGTGGACACGACGAGCAAGCGGTATCTCGAGGCATATCGGCGCGTAACGGGAACGGAGCTCAATATCTAGCTCCCGTCATTGCATGCGACAAACGTGAAGCGTTTGCGCACGGAAGCGACGGCTCCCTCCACGTCATTGCGAGCAAAGCGAAGCAATCCATGGCTCAACGCTGGGATAGATGGATTGCTTCGTCGCTTCGCTCCTCGCAATGACGCGCGGATACAGGATTGCCCATTGGGCCCCTCGGGTGCGAAACTCCCTCCATAAAGAATGCGAGGGAGCGCACCATGTCCGAAGCCCATTCCGTGCTTGTCGAACGCGATGGTCCCGTCACCATCGTTTCCATCAACCGCCCGCATTGCCGCAACGCCGTCGACGGCGCGACCGCGCGAAAGCTGTATGATGCCTTCCTTGCCTTCGATGCCGATGAAGCAGCCTCGGTCGCCGTGTTCACCGGCACCGGCGGCTATTTTTGCGCGGGCGCCGACCTCAAGGCGGTGGCGGCGGGCGATCCCAACAAGAAGCGCGAACTCGGCGGCCATGACTCGATCGCACCGATGGGGCCGAGCCGGCTGCGGCTGTCAAAGCCTGTGATTGCCGCAGTGGAAGGTTTTGCGGTGGCCGGCGGGATGGAGCTGGCGCTGTGGGCGGATATGCGCGTGGTCGCCGACGACGCGACTTTTGGCGTCTTCTGCCGCCGTTTCGGCGTGCCTTTGATCGATCTCGGCACCATCCGCCTGCCGCGGCTGATCGGGCATTCGCAGGCAATCGACCTGATCCTCACCGGCCGCCCGGTCGGCGCGCACGAGGCGCTGCGCATGGGGCTCGCCAACCGCGTCGTCGGCCGCGGCGAGGCGTTCGCGCAGGCGATTGCACTGGCGCGGGAGATCGCGCGCTTCCCGCAGAAATGCATGCGTGCCGACCGGCTGTCGGCGCTGCGGCAATGGGATCTTTCCGAGGAAGAAGCGATCGCCAATGAAATGCGCGGCGGGATCGAGGTCATCTCCTCGGGCGAAACGCTGTCAGGCGCGACGCGCTTCGCCTCCGGCGTCGGACGTCACGGCGCGTTTGCCGGTGACGCAAGCGACTGACACGAACGGTCGTCCCTGCGAACGCAGGGACCCATAACCACCGATGCCTATTGCCGCGAATGCTGTGGCTCCAGCTTCTTTCAAAACTAAAGCCTGTGGTTATGGGTCCCCGCGTTCGCGGGGACGACAACGGAGTTTGAAGGCTACACCCCGGCCATCATCACGTATTTGATCTCGACATATTCTTCCATGCCGTGATGCGAGCCTTCGCGGCCGAGACCTGACTCCTTCACGCCGCCGAACGGCGCGACTTCCGTCGTGATCAATCCGGTGTTGACGCCGACCATGCCTGATTCCAGCGCTTCGGCGACGCGCCAGACGCGGCCGAGATCGCGGGAATAGAAGTAGGAGGCGAGTCCGAACGGCGAGTTGTTGCACATCGCGATCACCTCGGCCTCGTCCTTGAAGCGGAACACCGGCGCGAGCGGACCAAAGGTTTCCTCGTGCGCGACCAGCGCGTCCGGCTTCACATTCGAAAGTACCGTCGGCTCGAAGAAGCTGCCGCCGAGCGCGTGGCGCTTGCCGCCTGTGACGATCTTGGCGCCGCCCTTCACCGCGTCCGCGATGTGCTTCTCGACCTTGTCGATCGCTTCCATGTTGATCAGCGGGCCCTGCACCACACCCGCTTCGGTGCCGTCGCCAACCTTCATCGCCGCGACCTTCTTTGAAAGCTTTTCAACGAACTGATCGTAGATCTTGTCCTGGGCGTAGAGGCGGTTGGCGCAGACGCAGGTCTGGCCCATGTTGCGATACTTGGAAACCATCGCGCCCTCGACCGCGGCGTCGATATCGGCGTCGTCGAACACCACGAACGGCGCGTTGCCGCCGAGCTCGAGGCCGAGCTTCTTCACGCCGACGGCGGCCTGCTGATAGAGGATTTTTCCAACTTCGGTCGAGCCGGTGAAGCCGACGAAGCGCACGGCGGGGTGTTCGCACAGCACCTTGCCGATCGCCGATGAATTGCCGGTGAGAATATTGAACACGCCCTTCGGCACGCCGGCCTTTTCAGCGAGCGCGACCAGCGCCAGCGCGGTCAGCGGCGTTTCATTGGCCGGCTTGAGGACCACCGTGCAGCCGGCGGCGAGCGCCGGCGAGACCTTTCTAGTGATCATCGAGCACGGGAAATTCCACGGCGTGATAGCGCCGCAAACGCCGATCGGCTGCTTGATCGCAAGCAGCCTCGCATCCGGCCGCTGCGTCGGAATGGTTTCGCCATAGACGCGGCGGGCTTCCTCCGCAAAGAACTCGACATAGGCGCCGCCGATATCGACTTCACCGAGCGCTTCGGCCAGCGGCTTGCCCTGCTCGGACGTCAGGATCAACGCGAGGTCCTCGCGGTTGGCGATGATCAGGTCGAACCACTTTCGCAGAATATTGGAACGCTGTTTTGCCGTGAGCTTGGCCCAGGCCGGGAACGCGCGTTCGGCGGCCTCGACCGCTTGCGTTGCTTCCGCGGTGCTGAACGCCGGCACCTTCGCCAGTTCCACGCCATTGACCGGGTTGGTAACGGGACGCGACGGCGTGCCGACCCAGGCGCCGTCGATGTAGCAGCGGTCGCGCAGCAGCGAGGGGTCTTTCAGGCGATCGTGCAGCGAGGGGGTGGAAGCTGAAGCGCGAGCGGCAACGGGCGGGTTCATGGCGTACTCCTCGGATTTTCTTGGGATATTGATCCGAGTATAGGCCCGTCTCGTCGGCAATGCACCGCCCGCTGAGGCAACCCTGCGTCAACCAATGTTGAGGGCAGTAGTCATTCCGGGATGGTCCGAAGGACCAGACCTCAGGTGTGCAATTGCACACCGGGGAATCTCGAGATTCTCAGGGGCGCAAGGGCGCCCCATAGTTCGATGCTGCGCATCGCCCCGGAATGACCGACTCAATCAGGCCGCGCCGCTCATATAGGTTTCGCGGCGGCCAATCATGCGCTGGGCCGCGGCCTTGGCGTCGGCCTTCGAGGAGGTCGCGCAGGTCCGGTATTCGAGGTCGGGCAGCTTGGCGCTGTCCCGGCGGACGAACCAGGATTTGGACCCGACCGAAAGCTGCGCCAGCGCCTGGGCGACGTTATCGACCGCCTCGAAGGAGTGCAGCGCGCCGGTGCCGGCATAGCGGACTTCATAGAGGCCGGGGGTAATCGGCGCTTCGATGTTCTCGCCACGCCCGAGACGGGGATAGCGCTTCCATTCACTCCAGGTCGAAATCATTGCGCACCCTTCAAAGACGTCGGAAATGAGACAATTTTGGTCAATTGATCCAGTCAACGAGCAACGTTTGTGCTGGAATCTGAACGCTTTACTGCAAAAAATCGGCGGGGGGAATCATGGCGAAATCACGATATCGTGGATGGTTAAGCCGGTCACCGGCGAGGCCGTCCATCCACCGCCAATTGTAGCGAAGTGTTGCAGTTTTGTGCCTCCCATACCGCGCCACCGCCGCCCACGCGCCTTGCCCATCACGAGCGCGCGACGTCGCCCGCCGCCGAAGACCGCCGCTTGCGGGATCGCATGACCGGGAGGAAGATCGCGGCACCCCATAAAAATCAAAGCGGGAGGTGACCCATGCAAAGCAAAGCCCAGATCGATCAGATTCTGCGTCAGAAAAGTGAGGCCAAGGAAATTCCCGGCGTGGTCGCGATGGCGGCGACCGGGAGCGAGGTGATTTATCAGGGCGCGTTCGGCAAGCGCGACCTGGCCAAGGACGATCCCATGACCGCCGACAGCGTGTTCTGGATCGCCTCCATGACCAAGGCGATCACATGCGCCGCTGGCATGCAGCTTGTCGAACAAGGCAAGCTCTCGCTCGACGAGCCGATCGGCAAGCTCTTGCCCGATCTCGCCTCTCCGCAGGTGCTGGAAGGTTTTGACGCCAGCGGCGAGCCAAAACTGCGCCCCGCGAAGAAGCCGATCACGCTGCGTCACCTCATGACCCACACCGCGGGCTTCTGCTACGACGTGTGGAACGGCGACATGGGGAAATACCAGGACAAGACCGGAACCCCGAACATCTTCTCCTGCCTGAACGCCGCGCTGAAGGGGCCGATCATGACCGATCCCGGCACGCGCTGGGAATACGGCATCAACATCGATTTCGTCGGCAAGGCGGTGGAAGCCGCCAGCGGCACGAAGCTCGACGTGTATTTGCGCGAGAACATGTTCGCGCCGCTCGGCATGAACGACACCGGCTTCAAGATCACGGAATCGATGCGCCAGCGGCTGGTCGGCATGCATGCGCGCGGCGAGGACGGATCGTTGGCGCCAATCCCGTTCGAGCTGGAACAGAATCCGGAATTTCACATGGGTGGCGGCGGCCTCTACGGCACGGCGGCTGATTACATCAAGTTCACCCAGATGATCCTCAACAAGGGCCGCGGCAACGGCAACCAGCTCTTGAAGCCCGAGACGGTCGCGCTGATGGGCGAGAACCACATCGGTGATCTCACCGTCGGCAAGATGCCGACGATGGCGCCCATGTACACCAACGATGTCGATCTCTATCCCGACATCGTCAAGAAGTGGGGCCTCTCGTTCCTGATCAACACCGCCAAGACGTCGGAAGGCCGCAGCGCCGGCAGCCTCGCCTGGGCCGGCCTCGCCAACACCTATTTCTGGATCGATCCGGCACGCAACGTCGCCGGCGTGATCCTGATGCAGCTGTTGCCGTTCGTCGACCACAAGGCCCTGGAAGCGTTTGCGGGGTTTGAGCGCGGGGTTTATGCGGGGCTCGATGCCGGCAGCGGCCAGCGCGCGGCGTGATTGCAACAGGCGCCGTGATCGCCCCTGCTCTTCGGGCGTCACGGCGCGCACGTTCCCTCCCCCACTTGGGGGAGGGTCAGGGAGAGGGCGCGGCGGTGATCGCGGCGCATTTTTTTCTCTCACAAGTGCCCACCTCACACTTGCAGATTCCCATACTTGCTAATCTCGTACTTATAAATCTCATACTCGGAGAACCCCGCCTTGACCGACACCCTCGACAGCTACGTCTGCGGCACCGCCAACGCGCCGCTGCTCGGCGACACCATCGGGCGCTGCCTCGATCAGGCCGCTGCGCGCTGGAGCGATCGCGAGGCGCTGGTTTCGCCAAGCCATGACGTGCGCTGGACCTGGAAAGAGTTTGCCTGTCACGTCGATGCGCTGGCGGCGGGCTTTCTCGCGCTCGGCCTCGAACGCGGCGCGCGGATCGGGGTGTGGTCGCTCAACCGGCCGGAATGGGCGCTGACGCAATTCGCCGCTGCCAAAGCCGGGCTCATTCTCGTCACCATCAATCCCGCCTACCGCCTGAGCGAACTGGAATTCGCGCTGGCCAAAGTCGGCTGCGTCGCGATCGTCACCGCGACCGCCTTCAAGACCTCCAACTACATGGAGATGCTGAACACGCTGCTGCCTGAGCTTGCGGCATCGCAGCCGGGTGAACTGCAGGCGCAGCGGTTGCCGCAACTGCGCGCGGTGATCCAGATCGGCGGCCCCAAATGTCCGGGCACCATCGCCTTCGAGGACGTCACCAAAATGGGCGGCGCGCAGCACCGCGAACAGCTGGCCGAACTCGGCAAGACGCTGCAGTTCGACGATGCGGTGAATATTCAATTTACCAGCGGCACCACGGGCTCGCCGAAGGGCGTGACGCTGACGCACCACAACATCCTCAACAACGGCTATTTCGTCGGCCGCGCGATGCGGCTCACGGAACAGGACCGCATCTGCATTCCGGTGCCGCTCTATCACTGCTTTGGCATGGTGATGGGCAATCTCGCTTCGGTGACGCTCGGCGCGACCATGGTCTACCCCGGCGAAGGTTTTGATCCGCTGGCGACGCTGCAGACGATCGAGCGCGAAAAATGCACCGCGGTCTACGGCGTGCCGACCATGTTCATCGCCGAACTGGATCATCCGGAATTTGCACGCTTCAACCTGAAATCGCTGCGCACCGGCATCATGGCGGGCGCGCCCTGCCCGATCGAGGTGATGAAGCGCGTCAACAACGAGATGAACATGGGCGAAGTGACCATCGCCTACGGCATGACCGAGACCTCGCCGGTGAGTTTTCAGAGCTCGACCGATGACCCGCTGGAACGTCGCGTCTCCACCGTCGGCCGCATCCATCCGCATGTCGAGGTCAAGGTCGTCGATCTCGAGGGACATGTGGTGCCGCGCGGCGAACGCGGCGAACTCTGCACCCGCGGCTACAGCGTGATGCTGGGCTACTGGGACGAAGCCGAAAAGACCGCCGACGTGCTCGACGCCAATGGCTGGATGCACACCGGCGACATCGCCATCATCGACGCCGAGGGCTATTGCAACATCGTCGGCCGTATCAAGGACATGGTGATCCGCGGCGGCGAAAATCTCTATCCCCGCGAGATCGAGGAATTCCTCTATCGCCACCCCAAGATCCAGGACGTGCAGATCTTCGGCGTCGCCGACGATCGCTACGGTGAAGAACTCTGCGCCTGGATCCGCACCCGGCCCGGCGAGGTGCTCACCGCTGACGAGGTCCGCGCCTTCTGCCACGGCCAGATCGCCCACAACAAGATCCCGCGCTATGTCGAATTCGTCGACGAATTTCCGATGACGGTGACGGGCAAGATCCAGAAATTCCTGATGCGGGAAGCGGTGGAAACGAAGCTGGGGCTGAAGGCGGCGAAGACGGCTTAAAAAAGAAAAAGCAGGGTGGCGCTTCGTTGCGTGGCTCGCCCTCGCCGCAACCACCGTCGTCATTGCGAGCGAAGCGAAGCAATCGGGAGATCAGTCCCGCTTCACCCTCGGACCAATAAATTGGATAATCTCGTCTGCGGAGTAGGCGCCCGGCATCTGCTGGCCCGCCGCAAGCTTCAAGACTCGGATGTGGACGTCCTGGCCCGGCTTGATGATGTTGTCGACGTATCCCGCCGACCTCGTCGTATAGGCCGTGTTGCCGCTGAATGTGGTGGTGCTCGTTCCTGGCACGACGACCGTTGCAGCAGTGGTCGCATCAGCGGCGCTGATGATGACGAAATGCGTTGCGCCCGCATCCTTCGTGGTTTCGGCAGCCTTCAGGAGAGCGTAGTCCTGAATCGTCGTGGAGCGCGTATTTCCATTTCCGCGTGCGACGATTCGATAGGTGTCCTTGGTGATCTGCTCCGCTGCGACACCGCCCGTAAAGCCCATCTCCTGATATTTCGTACCGCAGCCCATCAACAACAGGCCAAGCGTGATGACGCACGCGATCGTTCCAAGTGTACGCATTTGATTTCCCCCCAGCCGCTTTGATTTATTCGCAACCACGGGGCGAGATCAAGGAGAGATGCGAGCCGAAGGTATGACCACAAAGGCTAATGGGGCGAACTGCACGCTGAATCCATAATGTGAACGCACCGCTCCCGGCGCGCGTGGCGTTGCTGCCGCAGGAAAGCGTCGCGTTAACGATATGAGCACAAAATCGCGACAGCTCTTTTGGAGCGAGAGCTACACGGGCAGCCCGTTCTGCCCAGCCAGTTCCTTCAGCGACACCTGCGGTCTAGCCCCGATGTGCTGGATCACCTCGGCCGCCGCCAGCGCCCCTAGCCGTCCCGCCGCCTCATGGCCCGCATTGCGCACGAGGCCGAACAGGAAGCCGGCGGCGAACAGGTCGCCGGCGCCGGTGGTGTCGACGAGCTTTTGAATCGGGAACGCAGGCACGGACGTGACGCCATCCTTCGCGGCCACCACACACCCCTTCTCGCTGCGGGTGACGACCCCGAGTTTGGTGTCGGCGCGGAGCTGCTTCAGCGCGCCCTCGAAATCCGAGGTCTGGTACAGCGAATGCAGTTCGGCCTCGTTGGCGAACACGAGATCGACGGTGCCCTTGCGCATCAGGTCGAGAAACTCGTCACGGTAACGATCGACGCAGAAGGAATCCGACAGCGTCAGCGCCACCTGCCGGCCGGCCTTATGCGCGATGGTCGCTGCCTTGACGAAGGCTTCCTTGGCGTTCTTCGGATCCCAGAGATAGCCTTCGAGATAGACGATGCGCGCGGCTGCGATCTGCGCTTCATCGATGTCCGATGAGTTAAGATCCTGCGCGGCGCCGAGATAGGTGTTCATGGTGCGCTCGCCGTCCGGCGTCACCAGGATGTAGGAGCAGCCGGTGGCGGGGCCGGTGCTGGCCGCCTTGGTCTCGAAGGCCGCGCCGGCCGCGCGGATGTCATGGGTGTAGAGACCGCCGATCTGGTCGTTCTTGACCTTGCCGATGAAGGCCGCACGGGCGCCGAAACTGGCAAGGCCGACGATGGTATTGGCGCCGGAGCCGCCGCTCATTTCGGTCGCCGGACCCATGTCCTTGTAGATGGCGGCGGCTCTGGCCTCGTCGATCAGCGCCATGCCGCCCTTGGTCATGCCGTGGCGGGCGAGAAAGCCCTCGTCGGTCTGCACCAGCACGTCGAAAATAGCGTTGCCGATCCCGAGAACGTCGTATTTTGCGTCAGTCATTCGTCCGTCCTGTTTACGGCTGTTTGCGCGAAGAAGCCGAGCGCGGCCAACAAGGCTGCGGCCTACCAGATCGGCCCCACGCCAGCAAGGGAAGCGGCTCAGATCAACCTCGCCCCGCTTGCGGGGAGAGGTCGGAATTCAAGCGCAGCTTGAATTCCGGGTGAGGGGGTACCGGTCTATCGATAGAACTCATTTCGCGGATAGAGCCCCTCACCCCAACCCTCTCCCCGTAAAGAACGGGGAGAGGGAGAAGCAAGCGCCAGCAGCATGGCTTGTTAGTGTTTCCTTGCTTCTCGCTGCTATACACCGCTCATGATCCGCTCCTTTCTCACGGTATCCTCGGGAACGCTGGCCTCGCGGCTGCTTGGATTCGTGCGCGATTCGGCGCTGGCCGCGCTGCTCGGCACTGGCGCCGTCGCGGATGCGTTCCTGGCGGCGTTTCAGCTGGTCAATGTTGTCAGGCGGCTGTTGACCGAGGGCGGGTTGAACGCGGCGCTGGTGCCGGCATGGTTGCGGGTGCGTGAAACTGATGGGCCTGTGGCCGCGGCGGCGTTCGCCGGCCGCGTGCTCGGCACCATCACGGTCGCATTGATCGCAGCCACGGCGTTGCTCGCTCTGCTGATGCCGTTCGTGATCGCGGGGCTGGCGCCTGGCTTTTCCGGCCGCGAGACGCTGCAGCTCGCCACCGACAATGCGCGGCTGATGCTGCCGTACCTCGCCTTTGCCGGCCCGGTGACCGTGATGATGGCGCTGTTGAACGCACAAGGGCGTTTTGCGCTGACGGCATTCTCGCCGCTGCTGTTCAATATCGCGCTGATCGCGATCATGGCCGTGCTGATGACGTTTCCGCAAAGTCCTGTTCGTGCCGCGCAGATCGCCGCCGCGACCGTCGGCGTTGCCGGCCTGTTGCAGCTTTCCATTCTGGTGTTGCGCCGTGGCGATAGCATCGCAACACCGCTGCGGATTTCGTTCGACAAGGAAATCCGCGGCTTTCTCGCCAAGGCGGCGCCGGGCATGATGGCGTCGAGCGCGCCGCAGTTGCTGATGGTCGCCGGCGCGATCATCGCCTCGTCGTCGCCGTCGGCGGTGTCGTGGCTCTATTTCGCCAACCGGCTGGTCGAACTGCCGCTCGGCATCGTCGGCGTCGCCATGGGCACGGTGCTGATCCCGGAACTGACGCGCGCATTGCGGGCCGAGGATCGCACGGCCGTCGCACATGCAGAATCGCGCGGCCTCGAACTCGCGGTCGGCCTCGCGCTGCCGGCAACGCTCGGCCTGATCGTGCTGAGCGAGCCGATCGTGCGGCTGCTGTTCGAGCATGGCGCCTTCACCGCCGATGATACCAAGGCTACCGCCCGCGCGCTGATGTGGCTGACGCTGGCGCTGCCGGCGCATGTGCTGGTGAAGGCATTGTCGCCGGCATTCTTCGCGCGCGAGGATACGATGACGCCGCTGGCGTCAGCGCTGAAGGGCGTGGTGCTGGCGATCGCGGCGGCCTTCCTGCTCAGCCGCTGGTACGGCACTGAGGGCATCGCAGCCGCCATCGCGCTTGGCGCGTGGAGCATGGCGTTCAGCCTGATCCGCCGCGGCGCCGAGACTTTTGGATTCTCGATCGATACGGAAGCGCGCCGGCGGCTGCCGCGCATCGCACTCGCGGCGCTCGCCATGGGCGCGCTGCTGTGGCTGGCGACGCGGTGGCTGCCTGCCCTCGCCTCGGGCGCGCACGGCCTCGTGCGGGCCGTCCTGCTGTTCGCGGTGATCGCGGCGGGAATTGCGATTTACGGCCTGTTGTTAAGGCTTTTCGGCGTCACCGGCCGGCGCGAGGCGGTTAACGCCGTCAGGCAAACAAAGGGCTAGCGGCTTGCGCGAATAGTCCCTGCGTGGCAAACGACAGCGCGAAACAGGGATCCTCGGGAAGCTGACTATGGCTTTTGTTGAAAAGGTTTTTTCCGGCGTCCAGCCGACCGGTAATCTGCATCTCGGCAATTACCTCGGCGCGATCGTCAACTTCGTGAAGATGCAGCAAACCCATGACTGCATCTATTGCGTCGTCGACATGCACGCGATCACCCAGGGCGTCGACGTCTGGGGCGGCCCGGCGGAGCTCGCCCGCAACACCCGCGAGGTCACCGCGGCCTTCATCGCCGCCGGTATCGATCCGAAGAAGCACATCGTGTTCAACCAGAGCCAGGTCTCCGGCCACGCGGAGCTCGCCTGGATCTTCAACTGCGTCGCGCGCGTCGGCTGGCTCAGCCGCATGACCCAGTTCAAGGAGAAGGCCGGCAAGGACCGCGAGAACGCGTCCGTCGGGCTATACGATTATCCGGTGCTGATGGCGGCCGACATTCTGCTGTACCGCGCCACCCACGTGCCGGTCGGCGAGGACCAGAAGCAGCATCTGGAACTGTCGCGGGACATCGCGCAAAAATTCAACAACGATTTTGCCGATTCGATCCGCAGCCATGGCGCCAATGACGGACTGTTCTTTCCGCAGCCGGAGCCCTTTATCGTCGGCCCCGCAACGCGGGTGATGTCGTTGCGCGACGGCACCAAGAAGATGTCGAAGTCGGACGCCTCGGACAATTCGCGCATCAACCTGACCGACGACGCCGACACCATCGCGCAGAAGATCCGGAAGGCCAAGACCGATCCGGAACCGCTGCCGTCGGAGGAAAAGGGGCTGGAGAACCGGCCCGAGGCCGACAATCTGGTCGGGATCTATGCGGCCCTTTCCGAGCGCGGCAAGGCCGACGTCTTGAAGGAATTCGGCGGCGGGCAGTTCTCCAGCTTCAAGAACGCGCTGGTGGAACTTTGCGTCGCAAAACTCGCTCCGATCGCCTCCGAGATGAAGCGGCTGGTCGCCGACCCCGGCCATGTCGACCAAATCCTGGTCGATGGCGCCGACCGGGCGCGCGTCATCGCCGACGAAACCATGCGCGCGACCAGGGACATCGTCGGTTTCATCCGAAAGCCGTAGCTTCACCCGCCCCTTGAGGGGGCGGGTCGGCACGCATCGCAAGATGCGTGACGGGGCGGGGTGACGGTCTCTCCAGGTCCAACAGTGTGCGCGTGGAGATACCGCCACCCCACCTCGCCGCGCGCTTCGCGCGCGTCGATCTACGAGCGAGCTTCGCTCGTCTCGGACCCCTCCAGGGGAGGATAAGTTTCATCACCTCTTGAGGAACCGCGGCGCCGCTTGTCGAAGACGGCTGCGCCGTGGCAGCATGCGTCGGTTTGGCGCAGCACCGGGACATGCATGACCACCCAGCGACGAAGCTACGACACGGGTCACAAGCCAAAATGCCTTGTCATCGTTGACGACACCGCGGAATGGGACCGCGCGGTGTACTACGCCAGCCGCTGGGCGATCCGCGTCGGCGGCGGCGTGGTGATGCTGCGCATCATCGAAATCGAGGACCAGAACCAGCAATGGCTGGGGGTTGCCGACATCATGCGCGCCGAGGCCGAGGACGCCGCCAATGAGGCGCTCGACCGCGCTTCGGGACGCGCCAACGGGATCGCCGCGATCACGCCGGAGCGGGTGATTCGCGAGGGCGACCCCACCGCCCAGATCCTCGACGTGATCGACAAGGACGTCGATATTTCGATGCTGGTGCTGGCGGCCAATCCCGGCCCGGAAGGCCCCGGCCCGCTGATCACCATGATGGCGCAGGTCACGGGCTCGTTCCCGATTCCCGTCGTCATCGTGCCCGGCGATTTGAGCGATTCGGACATCGACGGCCTGTCCTAGGGCTTGATTTATCTACGGAATTGCTGGTTTGCGCCCCTTGATCGTGCACTGGCGGTCGCCATCTGCTACAGGAGACGCACGCGCCGGCCTTGAACCGGCGGCGCCGGAGAAAAATCATGTTCATTCAGACTGAAGCCACGCCCAATCCCGCCACGCTGAAATTCATTCCAGGCCGTACCGTGCTCGACACCGGCACGATGGAATTCGCCAACCGCGAAGCCGCCGCCCGTTCGCCGCTTGCCGAAAGACTATTCGGCGTCCCCGGCGTCTCCGGCGTTTTCTACGGCTACGATTTCGTCACCGTGACCAAGGCGGATGGCGACTGGCAGCACCTCAAGCCCGCGATCCTCGGCGCCATCATGGAGCATTACATGTCCGGCGCGCCGCTGCTCGCCGACGGCTCCGCCGGCAATGACGAGGCTTCCGATGAGGAAGACGAGTTCTTCAGCGAGGCCGACGCCGATACGGTCGCGACCATCAAGGATTTGATCGAGACGCGAGTGCGGCCTGCGGTTGCCAATGACGGCGGCGACATCACCTTCCGCGGCTTCAAGGACGGCGTCGTCTACCTCAACATGAAGGGTTCCTGCGCCGGCTGCCCGTCCTCGACGGCGACATTGCAGCACGGTATCCAGAACCTGCTGAAGCATTTCGTGCCCGACGTGGTCGAAGTCCGGCCGATGTGATCGGTGCCTAGGGTGGGCAAAGGCGCATTTGCGCCGTGCCCACCATCATGCATCCGTATCGCCGAATGGTGGGCACGCTTCGCTTTGCCCACCCTACGTTTCGCTACATTCGTCCACAATGATGATCTGACCTAAGCCGCCAACCCGATGCTGGCCGCTTCGGCGGCGGCCTGCTGCATGCCGTTCGACATCTCGCTGGTGACGGTGCTCTGCTCCTCGACCGCAGCCGCGGTCGACGTCACGTACTCGCTGACGTCCTGGATCGCCTTTTTGATGGAGGTCAGGGCTCCAACCACGTCGCCGGAAATTCCGTTGAGATTGCCGATCTCCTGTTCGATCTTGTCGGTCGCCTGCTTGGCCTGATTGGCGAGGTTCTTGACCTCGGAGGCCACTACGGCAAAGCCGCGGCCCGCTTCACCGGCACGCGCCGATTCGATGGTGGCGTTGAGCGCCAGCAGGTTGATCTGCCCGGTGATGTCGCCGATCAACTGCACGATGCTGCGCATCGACTCAGCTGCCTCCGACAACCGCTGCGCCTTCCGATCGGCGTCCTCGACCTGCTCGACCGCGGTCAACGCCGTGTCTCGGGATTTCGACATCGCCGCCGAGATTTCGCGGACCGAGGCGTTCAGCTCCTCGGCTCCGGCCGCGACCGACTCCATCATGCCGCGCACCTTTTCGCTCCGCATCCGTGCGAGGACCTGCGCTGTGGTATCGGAGGCGTATTTCACGACTTTGAACGGCTTGCCGTTGAGATCGCGGATCGGGTTGTAGGAGGCCTGGATCCAGATCTGCTTGCCGCCCTTGCCGACACGCTCATATTCACCCGACTGAAACTCGCCGCGGTTCAGGTTCGCCCAGAACGCGCGGTAGACCTCGCCATCGCGCTGCTCCGATGGCACGAACATGCTGTGATGCTTGCCCTGGATCTCGGCGAGTGAGTAGCCAAGCGCGCTAAGGAAATTCGCGTTGGCTGTCAGCACATGGCCCTGCATGTCGAACTCGATCACCGCCTGTGACTTGCCGATCGCTTCGATCTGTCCCGCGAAATTCGCCGCTTTCAGTTTGTCCGCGGTCACGTCGGAGGCGAATTTCACCACCTTGAACGGTTTGCCGGCGTCATCGAGAATCGGATTGTAGGAAGCGAGAATCCACACCTCCTTGCCGCCCTTGCCGAAACGCTTGTACTCGGCCGACTGGAATTCACCGCGGCCGAGCCTGGCCCAGAATTCCCGATAGGCGGCGCTGTCGCGCTCGCTGGGCGCCACGAACATCTGGTGATGCTTGCCCTGAATTTCCTCCAGCCGGTAGCCCACCGTAGCGAGAAAGTTCTCATTGGCGGTGATAATGGTGCCGTCGAGATTGAATTCGATCACGGCCTGCGCACGGCCGATGGCGGAAAGCTTGCCCGCATCCTCCATGCCGCGGATTTTCTTCTCCGTGATGTCGGTGGCGAATTTGATGACTTTGACGGGCCGGCCGGCATCATCCAGAATCGGATTGTAGGACGCCTGGATCCAGACTTCGCGGTCGCCCTTGCCGACGCGCTTGTATTCGGCGGCCTGAAATTCACCCCGATTGAGGCTGGCCCAGAACGCTTTGTACGCCTCGCTGCCGCGCAGCTCCGGCGGCGCGAACATCTGATGGTGCTTGCCCTGGATTTCATCAAGGCGGTAACCCATCGTGTCGAGGAAATTCTGGTTGGCGGTGATGATCGTGCCGTCCATCTTGAACTCGATCACCGCCTGCGACCTGTTGATCGCGGCTGCCTGCGCCAATGCATCGCGGGCAGATGAATTGCTTTTCCACAAAGGCATAAAAAACCCCTTTTAAAATGCAGGGACGGGCGTGGCTTGATATGCCGAAAATGCACCGCCCGGATCCCCATTGACCCGTATTTTGTCGGGACACAGGCTCTCACCGGCTGGTGAAGAAAGACTTAATTCCTCGTAATTTCAATAACTTAGCATCCCAGAAGTTGCATGATAATGCACATGCATCAAAAATGGGGCGCGAGCCTTTTTTCAGGTATCTCTACAGGTAGCGCTGACCGAAGGTAGAGCGGTGAGGCGACAGCTTCGCGATGGATGCAAATGCGGAAATAGCGCAGCAACGCATTCAACCGGAGCTGAAAAACCTCTACGTTGGCGTCATGCTCATCCTCGCCATCGATACCGCGCTTGATGCCTGCGCCGCGGCCGTGCTCGACACCAGCGCAGGCGGCGTGATCGCGCAGGAATCGCAGGCGATGAAGCGCGGTCATGCCGAAGCCCTGATGCCGCTGATCGCGCGCGTGATGAAGGCGTCAGGCGTTGCCTTTGCCGCGCTCGACCGCATCGCCGCCACGACCGGCCCCGGCAGCTTTACCGGATTGCGCGTCGGCCTTTCCGCCGCGCGCGGCATTGCGCTTGCCGCCGGCAAGCCGGTTGTCGGCGTGACGACGCTGACGGCTTTTGCCGCCCCCGTCGTCAGCGAAAATGACCAACCTCATCCCGTTCTCGCCGCCATCGATGCGCGGCATGATCACGTTTATTTCCAGATGGTCGGCGGCGACGGCAGTTCATTGATCAAGCCGAAGGTCGCGCCGATCGCGGAAGCGCTCGACGCGGCGCGCGCCAGTGCGCCTCATCTGGTCGGCAATGCGGCGCAGATCCTGGCCGACCGCTGGCCACCCGATGCAGCGCCGCCGTTCAAGATCGATCAGCAGGCAGCACCCGATATCGCCTGGGTGGCGTGGCTCGGCGCCGCCGTCGATCCCGAGAGTTCACCGGCGCGGCCCTATTATCTGCGCGCGCCCGATGCCAAGCCGCCAAAAGATCCGCTGGCCGGCGTAGCACGGCCTCCGGCGTCATGATGACATGGTTCACCGACTGGTGGAGCGGCGGCACCGCCGTGATCGAACCAGCAAGTCAACGCGACGCGGCGCGGCTGGCGCAACTGCATGGCGCATCGTTTCACCGCGGCTGGGGCGAAGGCGAATTCGAGGTCATGCTGACCGAGCGCAACACGCTCGTTCACCGGTTCAGAGCCGGACGCAAGATTATCGGCTTTGCGGTGTCGCGCATGGCGGCCGACGAGGCGGAGTTATTGTCGATCGCCATCGATGCGGCCCAACGCGGCCGCGGCTTGTCGCGCAACCTGTTGATGACGCATCTCGGTCATCTCGCGGGCCGCGGCGTACGCAAGGTGTTCCTCGAGGTCGAAGAAAATAATCGACCGGCGCGGCGCCTGTATGAATGGGCCGGATTTGAGGTCGTCGGCCGCCGGGAACGCTATTATCAGCAGCCCGGCGGCGAGCAATTGAATGCACTTCTGATGCGGCGTGACTTGTCGTAATATGCGGGTGGTGGCAAAAGACCCCCGACCTGCGTCCGAAGGCCCTGAGACCATGCCCGCACTGAAATCCCCGCCTGCGCATAAAAATACCGGCATCGAGGCCCGTTGTGCCGCCACCGGCATGCGCATGACCGAGCAGCGCCGGGTGATCGCGCGCGTACTTGCCGATTCGGTCGATCATCCGGACGTCGAGGAACTCTACCGGCGCTGTGTCGCGGTCGACGACAAGATCTCGATATCGACGGTGTACCGCACCGTAAAATTGTTCGAAGACGCCGGGATCATCGAGCGGCACGATTTCCGTGAAGGCCGTGCGCGCTATGAACAGATGCCCGACAGCCACCACGATCATCTGATCAATCTGCGCGACGGCAAGGTGATCGAGTTCACCTCCGAGGAGATCGAGAAATTGCAGGCCGAGATCGCCCGCAAGCTCGGCTACAAGCTGGTCGATCACCGGCTGGAACTGTATTGCGTTCCGCTCGACGAAGACAAAACATAGGCCATAGTGTTTTCGAGCGAAGTGGGAACCGGTTCGCGTGAAGAAAACACGTCAAAGCAAGAATCTGACGCCAACCCTCATCATCTTCGATTGCGACGGCGTGCTGGTCGACAGCGAAGCCATTTCATGCCGCACGCATGCGGAAGTTCTCAGCCGACACGGCTATCCGATCACACGTGAGCAGGTCTTCGATCGCTTCCTTGGCCGCTCGACGCGCCAGGCAAATTCGGAAGTCGAGGCCGAACTCGGCCGCGCGTTGGCCGACGATTTTCATGTGCAATTGCAGGACGAGCAATTCCGGTCGTTCGAAGCCAATCTGGAAGCCGTGCCGCACATTCACTCAGCCCTCGATGCCATCGTCCAACCGGTCTGCGTCGCGTCGAGCGGATCGCAACAACGCATGCGCCTCACCCTTGGCCGCACCCATCTTTACGATCGATTTGCGCCGAATATCTTCTCGTCCTCGCAGGTCTTGAACGGCAAGCCCGCACCCGACCTGTTTCTGTTCGCGGCCGAACAGATGAACGTCCCGCCCGAAAATTGCCTCGTGATCGAGGACAGCGTCGCCGGCATCGCAGGCGCCGTCGCGGCAGGGATGCCCGTGCTCGGCTTTCATGGCGGCAGCCATTGCCAGGAAGGATATGGCGGAAAGCTGCAGGATGCCGGCGCGGCCATGATCTTCGACGACATGCGGCAACTGCCCGAGCTGATTGCGCGCGTCGGTCGAAAGGCCGGCTAGTTCTGCTTCGCATGGTTGAAGTCCGGCGTCGCTGGCCTCCTTCAGATCAGGAATCTTGCCGCGAGTTAACTGGGCGCGAGACCCGCAAATGGTAGTTTCCGATGAAGTTGCGTGAGGGGAGCGCGCGCATCGTGAAATTGCCTGACAGCCAAACATGGAAGACAATCCTGCCGCTCACGCTCGTGTCGGCGGTGGCTGTGCTGGCGCGAACCTGGCAGCTTTCGCAGAACGATTTTGGCAGGCAGTACTACGCCGCAGGCGCGCGAAGCATGCTGGATAGCTGGCACAATTTCCTCTTCAACGCGTTCGACCCCGCAGGCTTTGTGTCCATCGACAAGCCGCCCGTGGCGATCTGGCTGCAGGCCGCCAGCGCCAAGCTGCTTGGTTTTTCCGCGCTTTCGATCCTGCTCGCCCAGGTGATGGCGGGACTCGCCGCGATCCTGTTGGTTTACGTTCTGGTACGGAAATATTGGGGCGGGACCGCCGGGACGATCGCCGCGCTGTCGCTTGCGCTGAGCCCGGTCAATGTCGCCGTCGACCGTTCCAACAATACCGAGAGCTGTCTCATCCTGGTGCTGCTGGCCGCCGTGTGGCTCGCGATGCGGGCAGCCGAAACCGGCCGGCTCGCACTGCTCTGCGCCGCGATGGCCGCAATCGGCATCGGCTTCAACGTCAAGATGGGAGCTGCGCTGGTGCTGGCTCCGGTGCTGGCCTTGACGTTCAGCCTCGCCCGGCCGGGCGCTCCCGTCACCTGGCATCTCGGACGGCAAACCATGGCAGGCATCGTCCTCGTCGCCGTCTCGCTGTCATGGGCGATCTTCTTCGATCTCACGCCGGCCCGCGACCGGCCTTATGCGGGCAGCACCAAACACAATTCCATGCTGGAGCTTGCATTGGTGCATAATGGCGCGGCCCGCTTCGTTGCGATGTCCACGCCCGCAGCCAATCCGGCAACCACGGAAGTCCGGCAGCCCGTGATGACCGACGACTCGCCGACAGGCCCGCTCCGCCTGTTCCGGCCGCGGGCTGCAGCCCAGTTCGCCTGGCTGCTGCCGCTCGCGCTCGCGGGCCTTGTCCTTGCATGGTCGGATGCAACAAGTCCGGGCGCGCCAGTGTCGCGCCGCATCAGCGCCGGTGTGTGGACCGGCTGGCTTGTGATGTACTGGATCGTGCTCAGCTTTGCCGGTGGATCGATCCACACCTACTACGTCGCCGTGCTGGGTCCGCCGCTGGCCGTATTTTCCGGCATCGCCATCGCCGGGCTGTGGTCGCGATGGAAAGCTGGCAGGCCGGGGTGGATATACCTGCCCCTGATCATCATGGCCACGGCCGCCTGGCAGGCCTATCTCTGCATCGCGCCATCAGGAACGATCGGATCCGACTGGCTCAGCGTGACGTGGCTGACGTCGATCGGAATCGCGGTGATTTGCGCCGTCGTCCTTTTTGCATGGCCGCAGCAGGGCAGCAGATTTGCAAAATTGTTCGTGGCCGCTTGCATCGGTGCGCTGCTCGTTGCGCCGACGCTGACTACCGCAAGCGTCGTTCTCAGGCGCCCGAACATCGCGGCACCGGTCGCCAACATGTCCGCTTTGCTCACGCCAGCAGATGCGGAGCGTCAGGCATTGCGGACATCGCGGCTGGACGCCGCCCGCCAGAAGCTCACCAACTACCTCGCCGCCAATCGCAAGGCGGCAAAGTTTCTCGTCGCGGTCCCCAACGCCAACGTCGCGGCGCCGCTGATTATCTCGACCGGCCTGCCCGTCATGGCGATCGGCGGCTATCTCGGCGACGATCCGATTCTGATGACTTCGGACGTCGAGCGGCTGGCCGCGGACAGGCAATTGCGCTTCGTGATGCTTGGCGGATTTACTTTGGCGCCGGCAAAGCAGGCGGCGGCGCTCGATCCGATCGCCCGATGGGTGCGCGCGAACGGCCGCCCCGTCGATACGAAATTGTGGCGCCTGTCCGCATCGGCCGGCACCCCTTACCGCATCAACCTCGGCAATGAGTGGGTGGAGGTTCCGCCGCCAGAACTGTTCGATCTCTGGAATAATGCAGACTGAACCTACCCGTAATCCCTGGCTCAAACGCTGGCTTTTTGGCCATTTAGGCTATATTTGAGCCCCAGACGCCGCCAGGGCGCCACTCCACCACCACCGAAGGTTCCATGAAGCCGCCGCGCAAGCTGCATATCAAGTCCTATGGCTGCCAGATGAACGTCTACGATGCGCAACGCATGGTGGACACGCTGGCTCCGGAAGGCTTTGTCGAAACAGCCAGCGCCGAGGATGCCGATCTGGTGATCCTCAACACCTGCCATATCCGCGAGAAGGCCTCCGAGAAGGTCTACTCCGAACTCGGGCGGCTGCGTGTCGCCAAAGATGAGGCGGCGCGCCAGGGGCGCGATATGCGCATCGCGGTCGCGGGCTGCGTGGCGCAGGCCGAGGGCGCGGAGATCATCCGCCGCGCGCCTGTCGTCGATGTCGTGGTCGGGCCGCAGAGCTACCATCATTTGCCGCAGCTATTGGCGCGCGCAAAAAGCGAAGGCCGTGCGCTGGAGACCGAATTCCCGGTCGAGGACAAATTCGGCTTCCTTCCCGCCCCCAAGCCGGATGCGATTCGCGCGCGCGGCATCTCCGCTTTCGTCACCGTGCAGGAAGGCTGCGACAAGTTCTGCACCTTCTGCGTGGTGCCCTATACGCGCGGCGCGGAAGTCTCGCGCCCGGTGACGAAGATCATCGACGATGTGAAGCGGCTCGCCGACAACGGCGTGCGTGAGATCACGCTCATTGGGCAGAACGTCAACGCCTATCACGGCGAAGGCCCCGACGGGAAAACCTGGCCGCTCGGCAGGCTGCTGCACCGGCTTGCCGAAATCGAAGGTATCGTGCGGCTGCGCTACTCCACCAGCCATCCGCGCGATGTCGACGATTCGTTGATCGCGGCGCATCGCGATCTCGCCGCGCTGATGCCGTTCGTGCATCTTCCGGTGCAGTCCGGCTCCGACCGGATCTTGGCGGCCATGAACCGCAAGCATACCGCCGATGATTATCGCCGCGTCATCGACCGTTTTCGCGATGTCCGCCAAGATATTGCTTTTTCATCGGATTTTATCGTCGGCTTCCCCGGCGAAACCGAGGGAGAATTTGCCGCGACCCTCGCGCTTGTCATGCAAATCGGATACGCTGGGGCATATTCGTTCAAATATTCGCCCCGGCCCGGCACGCCGGCGGCGGACATGCAGGAGACGGTGTCAGCGGCTGAAATGGACGAGCGATTGGTGCGGCTTCAGGAATTGATCGACAGCCAGCAATCGGCCTTCAACAAGGCCATGATTGGCAACACCGTCGATGTGCTGTTCGAACGCGCGGCCCGCAATCCCGGCCAGATCGTCGGCCGCACCGCGTACCTTCAGCCCGCGCATGTCTTTGCCTCGCCTGACATCATCGGACAGGTGCTGCCGGTCAAAATCGGCAGCCTCGAGCGCTACAGCCTGCTCGGCGAACTCGCCGGCGCTGCCGCGCGGCCGGTCTCTTCAACACATTCATCCATGATGACGGGAGCCTGAACCCTTGCCAAAAAGCGCATCGGATTCGCCTTCACTCGCTCCCAGCCGCAAATTTGACCGCGACATGCAAATTCCGCCCGAAACCCAGGTCGTCATCGACTTCGACGACAACCGCGCCGCTTCCGCGCTTGTCGGCCCCTACGGACAAAACCTGGCGCTGGTCGAACGGCGCCTCGGTGTCGTCGTCGATTCCCGCGGCAACCACATCACCATCGCCGGCTCCCGCGACGGCTGCGACGCCGCGCGGCGCGTGCTGGAGACACTCTATGCACAGGCCGTGCAGGGACATGACCTGTCGCAGGGCGAAGTCGAAGGCGCGATCCGTGTCGTGCTGGCACAGGGCTCCCTGTTCGAGTTCGACCCCAAGACCGCCAAGGCCTCGTTCGAGACCATCAACCTGCGCAAGCGTCCGGTGCGCGCACGCACGGCGGCGCAGGATTCCTACATCCGTGCGCTGAAGCGCCATGAGATGGTGTTCGGCGTCGGCCCCGCAGGCACCGGCAAGACCTGGCTTGCGGTGGCGCATGCCGCGCAATTGTTCGAACGCAAGGAAGTCGATCGCATCATCCTGTCGCGGCCCGCGGTCGAGGCCGGCGAGCGGCTCGGCTTTTTGCCCGGCGACCTTAGGGAAAAGGTCGATCCTTACTTGAGGCCGATCTACGACGCGCTGTACGACTTGATGGATTCGCGCATTGTCGAGCGCGCGCTGCAGGCCGGCGAGATCGAGATCGCGCCGCTGGCGTTCATGCGCGGCCGCACGCTGACCAACGCCGTCATCATCCTGGACGAAGCGCAGAACACCACTTCGATGCAGATGAAGATGTTCCTGACCCGGCTCGGCGAGAACAGCCGCATGATCATCACCGGCGATCCGTCGCAGGTCGACCTGCCGAACGGACAGGCCTCCGGGCTTGCCGAAGCGGTCAAGCTGCTCGACGGCGTCGAGGGCATTGCGCAGGTGAAATTCACCGCGGAGGACGTCATCCGCCATGAACTGGTGGCGCGGATCGTCGCCGCCTATGAGGGATTGCCGCAAAAACCGGCAACCAACAAATCTTGACCCAGAAATCGTCGGCGATGGGCCTGCCGCAAGCAGGCCCTGGCCGTAACCCGAACATGGCCATTCAAAGCGCTGGAACGCTCGTGTCGTCCGTCCTTCCCCTCACCGAAGTTCTCGTCGTCGCCGAGTGCTGGAAGACCGAGCCGGAGGCCGAGGCGGTGATCCATCGCGCCATCAATGCGGCGGCCGAAATCGCCGATGCCGATGTCGGCGAGGCCGAGCTCGCGGTCATGCTGACCGACGATGCTGGCATCCGCACGCTCAACAACAACTGGCGCGGCATCGACAAGCCGACCAACGTGCTGTCGTTTCCGGCGCTGCAGCCGACTGCGGGCGCGCCTGCCGACGCGCCGCGGATGCTCGGCGACATCGCCATCGCCTATGAGACCACGCGCAAGGAGGCCGACGACGAGGAGAAGCCGTTCGATCATCACCTCAGCCATCTTGCGGTCCACGGGTTCCTGCATTTGATCGGGTACGATCACGAGACAGACGACGACGCCGAAGCCATGGAAGATCTCGAACGGGAGATTCTCGCGCAGCTCGGCATTCCCGACCCCTATGCGGACCGGGAGCGGGTGGCCTGAAATGCCGGACTCCGACCCAATACAAGACAATCCGCGCGATACGCCCAACCTGCCGGCGGTGGTGAAGGAAGGCGAGGTGCTGCGTCCGACCGCCGACGGCTGGCTGATGCGCGCGATTCGCACGCTGTTCGGCTGGAGGGCAGGATCGGTCCGCGCCGATCTCCAGGTCGTGCTCGACGCCTCCACCCCTGATGATGTCGGCTTCTCCGCCATCGAGCGCACCATGCTGCGCAACATCCTCGGCCTGAACGAGCGGCGGATCGCCGACGTGATGGTGCACCGCGCCGACATCGTCGCGGTGAAGCGGGATATTCCGCTCGGCGAACTCATGAGCCTGTTCGAAAGCGCGGCGCATTCGCGGCTGGTCGTCTACGACGAAACGCTCGACGACCCCGAAGGCATCGTTCACATCCGCGACCTGCTGGCGTTCATGACCGCGAAGGCGCGGGTCGGCGACACCACCAAGCCGAAGCGCAAGAAGCCGTTCCCAGCGGGCCTCGACCTGCGCGCGGTCGACCTCGCATTGCCGCTCGCCGAGGCCAACATCATCCGCAAGCTGCTGTATGTGCCGCCGTCGATGCGGGCGATCGACCTCCTTGCACAGATGCAGGCCTCGCGCATCCATCTGGCGCTGGTGGTCGACGAATATGGCGGCACCGACGGGCTGGTCTCGATCGAGGACATCGTCGAGCAGATCGTCGGCGAGATCGACGACGAGCACGACAGCGACGAGCCGCCCTCGATCATCCGGCAGGGCGACAACGCATACATCGCCGACGCCCGCGCCAGCCTCGAGGATGCGCGCAAGATGATCGGCGAGGACTTCGTCACCGGCGAGGCCGGCGGGGAAGTCGAGACGCTGGGCGGCTATCTGGTGGCGCAGGTCGGCCGGCTGCCGGTGCGCGGCGAGGTCATTGCAGGCCCGGGCAATTTCGAGATCGAGGTGCTCGACGCCGATCCGCGGCGGGTCAAGCGGTTGCGGATCGGGATTAGGAAAGAGCGGCCTGCGGCGCGTGCGACGCGCGAGCGAAGCCGCCGCGAGCCCACGCCCGATGCCGGCGTGCCGCCGACCAATGACAATACGCCGCCGGCCCCCGGCGATGGAGCCGGCTCGCAGTGATTCCAGGCAGTAAATTCCGCATGGCGGGACTCTCGATCATCCTGGCCTGGGGCTGGAAGCGCGCGATCATCGCACTGGTCGCGGGCGCCTTGTCGGCGCTGGCGATGGCGCCGTTCAATGCCTGGCCGGTGCTGTTTGTGACCTTTCCGGTCGCGGTCTGGCTGATCGACGGGGCGGCGGCCGGAAAACGGCGCGGCGTGCCGGCGGCGGCGATGGCGGGCTTCTGGTTCGGGCTCGGCTATTTTGTGCCCGGGCTTTACTGGACCGGCAACGCCTTCCTGGTCGATGCGCCGACCTTTGCCTGGCTGATGCCGTTCGCGGTGCTCGGCCTGCCGACCTACCTTGCCTTATTCCCGGCGGCTGGCTTCGCGCTGGCGCGCCTGATCTGGACGCGGGATGCATCGCGGGTACTGGCGCTCGCGATCGGGCTCACGGTCAGCGAATGGCTGCGCGGCCATGTGCTGTCGGGCTTCCCTTGGAACGCCTACGGCTACGCGCTGTCGGAGCCGCTGGCGCTGGCGCAGACGGCGTCGCTGATCGGGCTGTGGGGCATGACCTTCCTCAGCGTCGCGATCTTTGCCAGCCCGGCGGCGCTGATCGACGGCTCTTCGCGCGGCCGAAAGCCCTGGATCGCGCCGGTGGCGGCGCTGTCGCTGCTGGTCGCGATGGGGGTCTACGGCGCCGTGCGGCTCTCGCTGCAGCCGACCGAATTGACCAAGGTCAGGTTGCGCATCATGCAGCCGAACCTGCAGCAGGACGTCAAATTCAACTACGCCGCCAAGGCGGAGGTGATGCAGAAATACCTGGCGCTGTCCGACCGGGCCTCGGGACCGCAATCCACCGGTGTGCGCGATGTGCAGATCCTGATCTGGCCGGAATCGGCCTTCCCGTTCTTCCTGGCGCGGGAGGCCGACGCGATGGCGCAGATCGCCGAGTTGCTGCCCAAGGGCACGGTACTGATGACCGGCTCGGTGCGGGCCCCGGACGGCCCGCCCGGCGCCCGCGTCAGCCGTGCCTACAACTCGATATATGTGATCGACCATGACGGTGGTGTGCTGTCGGTCTACGACAAGCTGCATCTGGTGCCGTTCGGCGAATATCTGCCGTTTCAGGACTGGATGGAAAAGCTCGGCTTCGTGCAGCTGACAAGGGTGCGTGGCGGCTTCATCCCGGGCACGCAGCGCCGCACGATGGAGATACCGAATGCGCCGTCCGCGCTACCACTGATTTGTTACGAAGCGATTTTTCCCGGGAATGTTGCAGCGCGTGACGAACGCCCCGGCTGGATCGTCAACGTGACCAATGACGGCTGGTTCGGAAATTCGACGGGCCCCTATCAGCACCTGCAGCAGGCGCGGCTGCGTGCGATCGAAGAAGGCTTGCCGATGGTTCGCGCCGCCAACACCGGCATCTCGGCGGTGATCGATCCCTCAGGGCGGATTGTCGCACGGCTCGGCCTCGGCATCGAAGGCGTGCTGGACGCCAACCTGCCGGCGGCGCTGCCGCCGACGGTTTATGCTCGTCTTGGAGATATCCCGGCTGCCATCATCGTGGCCGCTGCCCTGCTGTTCGTCGTCAGACGCCGTGTTGCAAGGCACTCTGCCTGAGATTTGCACGTCGCTAGTTGTTGCTGGTTTACTAAAAAACGCTAACTGCGCGGTTCCACCAGTTGACAGACAGCCTGCGATTCGCTTTCTGCGGTTGCAAGCCAAGAACAACAACCAGTCACTTCATTGCTCAGATCGTCCCGCAATTCTACCCGATGCTCCGAGCAGGATATGACGGTCACGGCGCGCCTGGGGCATAGCTCTTCCACTGCCTCATTCCCGGCGCGCAACTCCAGGAGCGATCCAGATGTCCACCAAAGCGCCCAATCCGGTTGACAAATATGTCGGCAGCCGCGTCCGGATGCGCCGCATCATGCTGGGCATGAGCCAGGAAAAACTGGGCGAAGCGCTCGGCCTTACTTTCCAGCAGGTGCAGAAATACGAAAAAGGCACCAACCGGGTCGGCGCCAGCCGCCTGCAGCAGATCTCGGAGATATTGCAGGTCCCGGTGTCGTTTCTGTTCGATGGCGGGCCGAGCGGCGCGGTGAATGGCAACGGTTTCGCCGAAGGCGCCTCCCCGGCCTATGTGTCCGATTTCCTCGCTACCTCAGAGGGTCTCGCGCTGACGCGGGCGTTCACGCGCATCGCCGATTCCAAAATGCGGCGCTCGATCGTCGAGTTGGTCGAGCAGATCGCCTCACGCGACGGCCCCGACCAGCGCTGATTTTCAAGCCGTAACGGTTTGATAATTTCGTATTCTGGAATATGCCATCATTTCCCGGTGCGAAATTGCGCACCGGGAAATGACGCTGTATCGGATACGACATGACGACAACCAATCCGTTCGATGCCCTGCCGATCCTCGAGGGCATCCGCCGCTGGGTCGAGATCGAGACCCCGACCGAAGCCCCCGGGCAGGTCAACCAACTGGTTGATCTCGTTGCTGAAGGCTATCGCGGCCTGCCCGCGAGCCTGGAGCGGATCGCCGGGCACTCCGGCTGCGGCGACCATCTGGTGGCCCGCTCCTCATGGGGACAGGACGCACCGGGAATCCTGGTGCTGAGCCACCTCGATACGGTTCATCCGCTTGGATTCATCGAGCGGCTGCCGTTCCGGATCGTGGATGACAGCGCGTTTGGCCCTGGTATCTACGACATGAAGGGCGGCGCCTATCTCGCCTACCATGCGTTTCGGCAGGTTTGCGCCGACCGGGCGACGCCGCCACTTGGGATCACCCAGCTCTATGTCTCCGATGAGGAGATCGGCAGCCCGACCTCCCGTGCGCTGATTGAGGGCGAGGGGCAGAAGGCGAAATATGTGCTGGTCACGGAACCGGCGCGCGACGGCGGCAAGATCGTCACCGGGCGCAAGGGCGTCGGGCGCTTTGAGGTCTTCATCAAGGGCGTGCCCTCGCATGCCGGCACCAGGCCCGAGGACGGCCGCAGCGCCATCCGCGAACTCGGCCATGTCATTCAAACGCTGGAGGCGATGAACGATCTGGCGCGCGGCATCACCGTCAATGTCGGCGTGGTCCGCGGCGGCACCAAACCGAACGTGATTGCGGAAGAGGCCTATGCCGAGGTCGATCTGCGCGTACCGACGATGTCGGATTCCGACGAACTCACGGCGAAAATCCTCAACCTGAAATCGCGCACCGAAGGCGTCACCGTCAAAGTGATCGGCGAGCTGAATCGCCCGCCTTACGAAAAGAGCAATGCCGGCGCCGCGCTCTACGAGCACGCCAGGACGATTGCAGCGGAGATCGGTTTCGACCTGGTCGATACGTCGACCGGCGGCGGCTCCGACGGCAATTTCACCGCGCCGCATACCGCAACGCTGGACGGGCTCGGCGTCGACGGCCAGGGCGCGCATACCCATTACGAGCAGATGTACATCTCCTCGATCGAGCCGAGGGCGCGGCTGTTGTACCGGCTGTACCAGACGCTGCGATGATCGTCTCACCGCGCGATACCGGCGACCGCGACGCGACGCCGGATGACGGTGCGTCGGCGCATGCGCATGGCTCGTTCTTCGGGCGCCGCAAGGGCCACAAGCTCCGCATCCACCAGGCCGACCTGATCGATAATCTGCTGCCGCATCTGGCGCTCGACATCGGAGCGCCCGCGCCGGCGCGGCTTGCCGAGCTTTTCGATGGCGACATCGAGAATGTCAGGCTCGAAATCGGCTTCGGCGGCGGCGAACATCTGATTGCGGAAGCGCAAGCGTTTCCCAACATCGGGTTCATCGGCTGCGAGCCCTATGTCAACGGCATGGCAAAAATCCTGACGCAGATCGAGACGCACAATATCGGCAACATCAGGCTCTATGCCGGCGATGCCGCGGAATTGCTGGCCTGGCCGCCGCCGCGATCGCTGGCGCGGATCGACCTGATCCACCCCGATCCCTGGCCGAAACGGCGGCACTGGAAGCGGCGCTTCGTGCAGGATGCGACGGTCAACGCAATGGCGCGCATCTTGAAAGACGGCGGCGAATTCCGCTTCGTCAGCGACATCGACGATTACTGCGCCTGGACGCTGGCGCATCTGATGCGCAGCTCCGATTTTCTCTGGACCGCCGAACGCGCCGCCGACTGGCGACAAGCGTGGGACGGCTACACCATGACGCGCTACGGCCGCAAAGCCGAACGCGAGGGACGTGTGGCGGCGTATCTGCGGTTTCGGCGGGTGCGCTGACGAGGTGTTCACATGACGGGAGGAACTGGGTCACCATCCAGCATGTGACCAACAAATCCTTCTTCGAACAGCCATAGGCCTTCCTTCTCGCCGCTCTCGAGCATCTCATAGATATCGTGGATGTTCACGTGTGGCGGGATATCCAGGGCGAACAGCTTTCCACCCCCGAAACTGGTCGACTCCCAATAGCAGCCAATCTCATTGAACCTGAGTAGAACTCTCGTCTCGTCCCCGCTGGGATTCTGGAAAAATATTCGATAGGTGGAATGCCCTCCCCTCTCGACGACGGAATCAAATACGACTTCGTTATCCTTGAATGCGATAACGATCTTGTCTCCCAGGCTCAGAGCCCTCGAGAAAAATGGAATCTTGTTCACTTCCACGATCGCCTTGTCAGCGAGCGGCTTTATCAGCTTTGTCCAAATACCTTCGGAACCGGCGCCGTGCCACGAATCATCCTCTAACTTGAGCCTGACTTGCATCGCGCCATTGTCGCCCATCGGATCAATCAGCATTCACGTTACAATCGAATCCCACTCACTTGCTACTATTTGATGGCCTCGCCCATCCGCACCTTCCTCGCATCCGTCGCTTCCCACACCATGCGTTTTCCCCGTTCACGCCCGAGCAGTTCGATCGGGTCATGATTGTCGATGTGGCCGAACTGTCCCTTGTAGACGCTGTAGCCGCATAATTCCTGCAAGCGCCTCGGAAAACGCTTTGCCGTCTCCTGCGGAATGCCGAGCTGCAAATTCTCCTGCTGCCGCATCCAGCCCCAGCAATAGGCGCAGGAGAATGCGAAGCGCCGCTCATCGGAGTTGTTGGCGCCGCCGCCATGCCACAGCGCGCTGTCGAACAGCATCACGCTGCCAGCCTTCATCGTCGCGGTGACCGCGTCATATTCCCGGCCGTATTGCGGAGAGGAATCATATTTGTGGCTGCCCGGGATGATCCGCGTCGCGCCATTGTCCGCGCGGAAATCCGACAGCGCCCAGATCGCGTTGATGGTGATCGGAATGTGCGGACGCGGCAGCGGAATCAATTGCGTGTCTTCATGGATCGGCTGCGCCTCCTGCCCCGGTCCCAGCACCAGCGAGCAGAACGACGATAGCAGGCACTCCTTGTCCAGCACGCGCTCCACCACCGGCAGCACATTGTCATGCAGCGGCACTTCCCAGAACAAATCGTCATAGGTGAGGAGGTTATTGATGCGGACGGTCTTGAAGCCTTCGAACGACGTTCGGGCGGGACCGAGATGATGCTCGCGCTCGATGCGCTGCAGCGTCGCCTTCAATCCTTCGACCAGCTCGGGGTTCGCCGCAGCTTCGATAACGGTGAATCCGTCGCCGCGGATTCGATCGGCATGGGCTTGAACCTGCGCGTCCGTCAGCATGTCTCGCTCCCCGAAATGACGCCTTATCGCGTCTTGGCGCGAAGCATAGCGCCTGACTGCGACGTTGGGGAGGTGTTTCGGTTCAGTTCGTCATTGCCTGCGACAAACGCAAAGCGTTTGCAAGGGAGCGTTAGCGGCGGAGCAATCCATCTCGGCAAGCGGAGAGATGGCTTGCTTCGCTTCGCTCGCAATGACGGACGGGAGATCCCGGGCCGGCTTACCGCGTCTTCCAGAACGCGACGACGCGCTGGGCGGTCGAGGGCATCAGGCGCACATAGTTCACCCTCGCGCTTTCGATGTCGGCGGGGGCTGCCGTCCGGTTCGGACCGAGCCGAAGCAGGATCAGCGCGCGCACGGTCGCCCATTCGATATCGATGGCCTTCCCGGCGATCAGGAGCGGATCGTCGCGGTCACCGCTGATCAAGCGGTCGAGGGTTTCGATCTTGACGCCGGTCATCGCCGACAGTGCGGCGACCGCCTCCTCGTATTTGAAGGCCCTGGCGAAGTTGAGCAATGCGCCTTCGCCGAGCATGCCTTCGCGGTGGAGCTTCATGACGGTGCGCTGCGCGGGCAGGAAGTCGCGCCGCTCCTCGCGTTCGGTCGGGCCGGTGATGGCAGTCATCGCCTGCTTGATGTCGGCCTGCCGTTCGGGCTTGACGACCTGGAACAGGCGTCGGCGGACGACGTCGATGGAGCCGGAGAGCAGCTCCTTCAATTGATCGGAAGACAGATCGTCGCGCTGACCGAGCCTGACGGTCAGCACGCCGTCCTGGCCGGCGCGCTTAATCAGCGTCGAATAGCTGCTCGACGAGAAGGCTGCGCCCGCATTGCCGGCGGCACGCCTGACGACCTTGCGATCGCCGCGGGCGACCATGACGTCGGTGAGATCGGCTGAAAGCGTGGGCCGTTCCGCCATCGCCAGCAGATGATCCTGGCCCTTCTCGGACGCGATTTCGATCAGCATCTTTTCATCGATGAGCGGCGAGCGGCGCAGCAGCGGGCCTGCGATGGCAATTTCGTCGTCATGGGCGAGTTGGCTAACCAGGCCACGCGGGGCGTTCGCCAGCACCGACAGCCGCTCGGCCAGCTCGGCGCGCTCTGTCAGCTCGGCATGCGGAACGAGATTGGTCAGGACACCGTCGAACAGATCGACATGATCGGGGCGGAAGCTTGCCGCACCCTGCAGGAAGAGTTCGCTGATACGGCGCGCGGCATCAGCGCGACGCTTAGGGTCGCCACGACTGATGATGTCGTCGAGTTCCGGGATCAGCGATGGTGAAATTATCATAAACCCACTCAAACCGGCCGAATTGGCTGGTTTTCGGGAAATCTAGGCAGCGTTCGTGAATGAAGGGTTAGATTCCATCCCTGCGCTCGAAGCTTGGCAAAATCGGCCTTAACGGGATCGCGGGCCTTGTCGGATTGCACAAAAACCGCTATATCCGCGCCAACTTATGGTTCTCATACGATCGCGTATTGAGAGTGGGCCCC
Source organism: Bradyrhizobium sp. McL0615 (assembly GCF_049993905.1). Lineage (NCBI taxonomy): Bacteria > Pseudomonadati > Pseudomonadota > Alphaproteobacteria > Hyphomicrobiales > Nitrobacteraceae > Bradyrhizobium > Bradyrhizobium sp. McL0615. Next base: position 53,587 of record NZ_CP188254.1, read on the forward strand.
CCGGGACCCGCTCTTTTTTATTACCTGAACGAGCCCGGCCCAGAAGGGCCTTAACGGGCACGGTTCGGGGAACCGGCCCGACCGCCGGTTAAGGCCCGGCCTAAACCCATGCAAGTAAGACCCTTTTGACCCTGGACATGACCGATCCAACTGCTGGTTCCGTGGATGCCGACCTCTTGGCCGAGCCCCGTCTCGTCGTCGAGCCGGGCGTAGCTGCGCGGGTATCGGCGGTGGCCGGACCGGTTTTGCAGGGAATGGGCTACCGGCTGGTCCGGATCAAGATATCGGCCGAGGCCGGCTGCACCGTCCAGATCATGGCCGAGCGGCCCGATGGTACGATGCAGATCGAGGATTGCGAGGCGATCTCGCGGGCGCTGTCGCCGGTGCTCGACGTCGCCGACCCGATCGAGCGCGCCTACCGGCTGGAGATTTCCTCGCCGGGCATCGATCGCCCGCTGGTGCGCCGCTCCGATTTCGAGCGCTATGCCGGTCATCTCGTCAAGGTCGAGATGGCGGTCGCCCATCAGGGCCGCAAGCGTTTCCGCGGGCTGCTGGCCAGCGTCGAAGGCGATGCCGTCCGGCTACATCGGGATGACATACGCGCGGGCGAAGATGCCGAAGTGCTGCTGGTGATGGAAGACATCTCCGATGCACGGCTGGTCCTGACCGACGAATTGATTGCGGAATCGATGCGGCGCGGCAAGCAGGCCGAGCGCGAGTTGAAGCAGAATCTCGGGCTGGCGCCGCCGCCTCCGCCGCACGCAAAGAAGAGCGATCCGGCCAGGAGCAACAAACCGAAGCCGAAGCCCGGCAAGAAGCTCGAGCCCAAAAAGCCCGAGCCGACCAATACCAAGAAGCACCGCCTCGCCGCAGAAAGACTGCGCAGAGGCGACCTCGATCCTACCGAAGGAGACTAGGCCATGGCCGTCAGTGCCAACAAACTCGAACTGCTGCAGATCGCAGACGCGGTCGCCCGCGAAAAGTCGATCGACCGCGGGATCGTGATCGCTGCGATGGAAGACGCCATCGCCAAGGCGGCCCGCGCCCGTTACGGCAGCGAGACCGACGTTCACGCCGAGATCGACGCCAAGAAGGGCGAGCTGCGGCTGTCGCGCCACATGCTGGTGGTTGAGGTCGTCGAGAACTCCTCGAACCAGATCTCGCTGGCCGACGCGCAGCGCGCCAACCCGGGCGCCCAGGTCGGCGACACCATTGCCGATACCCTGCCGCCGCTGGAATATGGCCGCATCGCCGCGCAATCCGCCAAGCAGGTGATCGTGCAGAAGGTGCGCGAGGCCGAGCGCGACCGGCAATACCAGGAGTTCAAGGACCGCATCGGCGACATCTCCAACGGCGTCGTCAAGCGCGTCGAATATGGCAGCGTGATCGTCGATCTCGGCCGCGGTGAAGCCATCATCCGCCGCGACGAAATGCTGCCGCGCGAGGTGTTCCGCAACGGCGACCGCGTCCGCGCCTACATCTTCGATGTCCGCCGCGAAACCCGCGGACCGCAGATCTTCCTCTCCCGCACCCATCCGCAGTTCATGGCAAAACTGTTCGCGCAGGAAGTGCCGGAAATCTATGACGGCATCGTCGAGATCAAGGCGGTGGCCCGCGATCCCGGCTCGCGCGCGAAAATCGGCGTGATTTCCCGCGATTCTTCGGTCGATCCGGTCGGCGCCTGCGTCGGTATGCGCGGCTCGCGCGTGCAGGCGGTGGTGAACGAACTGCAGGGCGAGAAGATCGATATCATTCCATGGTCGCCCGATATCGCGACCTTCGTCGTCAACGCGCTGGCGCCTGCCGAAGTCGCGAAGGTCGTGATCGACGAGGACCGCGAGCGGATCGAGGTCGTGGTGCCCGACACCAACAACCAGCTGTCGCTGGCGATCGGCCGCCGCGGCCAGAACGTCCGCCTCGCCTCGCAGCTCACCGGCTGGGATATCGACATCCTCACCGAGCAGGAAGAATCCGAGCGCCGCCAGGCCGACTTCGAGAACTCCACGCGGGTGTTCATGGAAGCGCTGAACGTCGACGAAGTGGTCGGCCAGTTGCTGGCGTCGGAAGGCTTCACGTCGGTCGAGGAACTCGCGCTGGTCGACGTCAAGGAACTGGCCGGCATCGAAGGCTTCGACGAAGAAACCGCCAACGAGCTGCAGAGCCGGGCGAGAGAATACCTGGAACAGCTCGAAACGGAGCTGGAAAACAAGCGTAAGGAGCTCGGCGTGGATGATGCTTTGAAGACGGTGCCCGGCGTGACCTCGAAGATGCTGGTCAAGTTCGGCGAGAACGACATCAAGTCCGTCGAGGATCTGGCGGGCTGCGCGACCGACGATCTGGTCGGCTGGACCGAGCGCAAGGAAGGCGGCGAACCGACCAAATTCCCCGGCATTCTCGACGCCAACGAGATCTCGCGCGAAGATGCGGAAGCCATGATCATGCAGGCCCGCGTCATCGCCGGCTGGATCACCGAGGCCGAACTCGCCAAGCAACCCGAGGCGACCGAAGCCACCGAAGACCAGACGGCGTAGTGCGGGTGTTCCGCACCAACGAAAGCCTTTTCTGTGCGCAGACCGTGCGCAGATGACCGGAGCTACACAACAGGCATGCTCGCTTTGGCTGACCCCGATCTCGACCATGGGCCACGGACCGACAGGTCCGCGACAATGCGGATGTGCGCGGTCAGCCGCGAGGTACGCCCGATCGACGAACTGATCCGGTTCGTGGTCGCCCCGTCGGGCGACGTCATCCCCGATTTGAAGCGCAAGCTGCCCGGCCGTGGCCTGTGGGTCCAGGCCTCGCGCCGGACCGTTGCGGAAGCGGTGCGGCGTCACCAATTTAGCAGAGGGTTCAAGCGCAGCGTTCGCGCCGCGGAGACCCTTCCCGCCGATACCGAGGCCCTGCTGGAACGAAGCTGCACCGAGGCGCTGGCCATGGCGGCCAAGGCCGGTCAGGTCGTTTCCGGCTTTGCCAAGGTCGAGGGCCTGCTCGAACAGGGCAGGGCCGGAGCCCTGATTCACGCCTCCGACGGCGCGGCCGACGGAATCCGCAAATTGGACGCTATCGCCGGGCAAAGGACCGGAAATATCGGTGAATCGCGAGGTTTACCGATTGTTACCGCTTTAACCTCGGCACAATTGGATTTGGCACTGGGGCGGTCAAATGTGATACATGCTGCCCTGCTCGCGGGCCCGGCGAGCAAAACGTTCCTGTCGCGCTGCCAGATCCTGGTTCGATACCGGATGGACGACGACGACAAGACCGGGGATGCGGCCAGAAATTCTGACTGACGAAGATTCCGAAGCCTTGCTTCAATGAATGTGCGGATACGCACCACGTAACGAGATTAGGACTGCTGAATGGTTGATACCAAATCGCCTGGCGACAAGACTCTGAGTGTTCCGACCAAGACCTTGTCGCTGAAGCCGCGGGTCGAGACGGGCACCGTGCGCCAGAGCTTCAGCCATGGCCGGACCAAGCAGGTCGTGGTCGAGAAGCGTGGCAAGCGCCGCGTCGGAGGCGATGCGCCCGCGACCGAAACGCATGCGCCCGAGCCGGTCGCCGCCAAGCCGGCGCCCGTTGCAAAGGCCCCCCTTTCCCGCCCTGCAGCGCCGGCCGCACCGCGCAGCGGTTCGGGCGTGGTGCTGCGCACGCTGACCGAAGACGAGCGCTCCGCCCGCGCCAGCGCGCTGGCCGACGCCAAGGTGCGCGAAGTCGAGGAACGGCGGCTGGCCGAAGAAGAAGCCAAGCGCCGCGCCAGCCGTGAGGGCATCGAACAGGCCGAACGCGAGGCCGCCGAAGCCCGCCGCAAGGCCGAGGAAGAACGCCACCGGATCGAAGAGGAAGCCAAGCGCAAGGCCGAGGTCGAGGCCAAGAAGCGATTTGGCGAGGCCGAGGCCAAGCCCGCAACGGCGACGACGACGCCCGCTGCAACGCGGCCCGCCGCGGCCCGCCCGGCGACCGGAGCCCGTCCGGCAGTCGTGCCCCCTGCACGTGCGCCCGGCGTTGCTGCCGACGCTTCCGATGAAGACGAAGGTCCGCGCCAGGTTCGCCGCGGCCCCGGCGGCGCCATGCGCCCCGCGGTGCCGCCCAAAACCACCCACAAGCCGGGCCCGCAAAAGGAGCGCGGCCGCCTGACGCTGGTCACCGCGCTTAATGCCGACGACGTACGCGAGCGCTCGATCGCTTCGTTCCGCCGCCGCACCCAGCGCCTGAAGGGACACGCCTCCAACGAACCGAAGGAAAAGCTGATCCGCGAAGTGACGATCCCGGAAGCGATCACGATCCAGGAGCTCGCCAACCGCATGTCGGAGCGCGCGGTCGACGTCATCCGCATGCTGATGAAGCAGGGCGCGATGCACAAGATCACCGACGTGATCGATGCCGACACCGCGCAACTGATCGCCGAGGAATTGGGCCACTCCGTCAAGCGCGTCGCCGCGTCCGACGTCGAAGAGGGCCTGTTCGACATCGTCGACGATTCCACCGATACCGAGCCGCGCTCGCCGGTCGTCACCGTGATGGGCCATGTCGACCACGGCAAGACCTCGCTGCTCGACGCGCTCCGCCACGCCAACGTGGTGTCGGGCGAAGCCGGCGGCATCACCCAGCATATCGGCGCCTATCAGGTCACCTCGCCGGAAAGCGGCAAGAAGATCACCTTCATCGATACGCCCGGCCACGCCGCGTTCACCGCGATGCGCGCCCGCGGCGCCAAGGTCACCGATATCGTGATCCTGGTGGTGGCGGCCGATGACGGCGTCATGCCTCAGACGATCGAGGCGATCAACCACGCCAAGGCGGCGAAGGTGCCGATGATCGTCGCGATCAACAAGATCGACAAGCCCGACGCCAAGCCGGAACGCGTGCGCACCGAACTGCTGCAGCACGAGGTTCAGGTCGAATCGTTCGGCGGTGAGGTCGTCGACGTCGAGGTTTCCGCCAAGAACAAGACCAATCTCGACAAGCTGCTCGAGATGATCGCGCTGCAGGCCGAACTGCTCGACCTCAAGACCAACTCGGAACGTCCTGCCGAAGGTACCGTGATCGAAGCCAAGCTCGATCGCGGCCGCGGTCCGGTGGCCACCGTGCTGGTTCAGCGCGGCACGCTCAAGGTCGGCGACATCATCGTGGCCGGCGCCGAAATGGGCCGCGTCCGCGCGCTGATTTCGGACCAGGGCGAGAACCTCGACGAGGCCGGACCTTCGGTGCCGGTCGAAGTGCTCGGCTTCAACGGCCCGCCGGAAGCCGGCGACCGCCTTGCGGTGGTCGAGAACGAAGCCCGCGCCCGCCAGGTCACGAGCTATCGCGCCCATCAGAAGCGCGAGAACGCCGCCGCCTCGATTTCCGGCATGCGCGGCTCGCTCGAGCAGATGATGTCGCAACTCAAGACCGCGGGCCGCAAGGAGTTCCCGCTGATCGTGAAGGCCGACGTGCAGGGCTCGCTCGAAGCGATTTTGGGATCGCTGGAGAAGCTCGGCACCGAGGAAGTTGCCGCCCGCATCCTGCACGCGGGCGTCGGCGGTATCTCGGAATCCGACGTCACGCTGGCGGAAGGTTTCAACGCCGCAATCATCGGCTTCTCGGTGCGTGCCAACAAGGAAGCCGCGGCCGCCGCCAAGCGCAACGGCATCGAGATCCGCTACTACAACATCATCTACGATCTCGTCGACGACATCAAAAAGGCGATGTCCGGCCTGCTCGCGCCGACACTGCGCGAAACCATGCTGGGCAATGCGCAGATTCTGGAAGTGTTCAACATTTCCAAGGTCGGCAAGGTCGCCGGTTGCCGCGTCACCGACGGCACCGTGGAACGCGGCGCCAATGTGCGCCTGATCCGCGACAACGTCGTCGTGCACGAAGGCAAGCTCTCGACCCTGAAGCGCTTCAAGGACGAAGTGAAGGAAGTGCAGTCCGGCCAGGAATGCGGCATGGCGTTCGAGAACTACGGCGACATGCGTCCCGGCGACGTCATCGAGTGTTACCGCGTGGAGACCATCCAGCGCTCTCTGTAAGTCCAAATCTTACAAGGGCTATTTTGAACGAAACCGTCATGCCCCGCCTTGTGCGCAATGGCGCACTAAGGCGGGGCATTCAGTAGTCACCGAAATTTGCTTTGAGCACGGAATGCTGGATCACCCGCCTCGTTGCGCAATTGCGCACAAGGCGGGTGATGACGACAATTGGGATTTCCGACAATGCCTCGCCATCATACCAAGGGTTCCGCCCCCGGCGGCTCGCAACGGCAATTGCGCGTCGGCGAGACCGTGCGCCATGCCGTTGCCGATATTCTGTCGCAGGGTAGCGTGCACGACCCCGACCTCGAAGGTCACATCATCACCGTTCCCGAGGTGAGGATGTCGCCTGACCTGAAGCTTGCGACGATTTACGTGATGCCGCTCGGCGGCCGCGATACCGAAGTCGTGCTCGCGGCGCTCGCGCGCAATAAGAAATTCCTGCGCGGCGAAATCGCTCACCGCGTTAACCTGAAATTTGCCCCTGACCTTCGCTTTCGCGTCGACGAACGATTCGATGAAGCGGAACGGATCGAGAAATTACTGAGAACACCTGCGGTGCAAAGAGACCTCGCACCCGATTCGGACGACCAGTCATGAATATCCCCACCGCCAACGGCGGGATCGCGCAGCAAGCTGCCGATTCCCGCGACGCCGAAAAAAATATTTTTTCAGGTGAGCCGCGCGGCGACGATACAGGTCACGCTGGCGACGGCGAGCGCCGCGCTGGCGACGACGAACGTCGCGCCGGCGAAGAACAGCGCCGCAGCAACAACGATCCGCGCCACACCAAGCAGCCGCGCCAGAACAACCAGCCGCGTCGCGACAAGCGCGACGTCCACGGCTGGGTGATTCTCGACAAACCGATCGGCATGACTTCGACGCATGCCGTGGCCGTGCTCAAGCGCCTGTTCCAGGCCAAGCGCGCCGGCCATGCCGGCACGCTCGATCCTTTGGCATCCGGCGGCCTGCCGATCGCGCTGGGCGAGGCTACCAAGACGGTTCCCTTCGTGATGGACGGCCGCAAGCGCTACCGCTTCACGGTCGCCTGGGGCGAGGAGCGCGACACCGACGATACCGAGGGCCGGGCAACGCAAACGAGCAAGCTCCGGCCGTCGGCCGATGCCGTCCGGGCCCTGCTTCCGCGGTTCACCGGCCTCATCGAGCAGATCCCGCCGCAATATTCCGCGATCAAGGTCCAGGGCGAGCGCGCCTATGACCTGGCACGGGACGGCGAAACCGTCGAATTGAAGCCCCGGCCGGTCGAGATTCACGAATTAACCCTTGTAGAACATGCCGATAATGGCCAGTCCGTGTTCGAGGCCGAGTGCGGCAAGGGAACCTATGTCCGGGCTTTGGCCCGCGATATCGGCCGGATTCTGGGCTGTTTCGGCCATATCTGCGCGTTGCGGCGGACCTTGGTGGGCCCATTCCGCGAGGCGGACATGATTCCGCTGGAACAGTTGGAGGCTTTATGCAATAGAGCCGCGTCTGGCGAGGGAAGCCTCGCCGACGCGCTTTTGCCCGTTGAGACCGCGCTGGACGACATCCCGGCACTGGCCGTCACACGGGCTGATGCGGCAAGGCTCCACAGGGGCCAGGCCGTTTTGTTGCGCGGACGGGATGCGCCCAATAGTAGCGGCACAGTCTATGTCACGGTGGCAGGCCGGCTTCTGGCCCTCGCCGAAATTGGCAATGGCGAACTCATCCCCAAGCGCGTGTTCAACCTGACCGGGCTGACTGCCAGTCCCGGTCGCAGCAATGAGAGAGTTTGACGATGTCGATTACCGCCGAACGCAAAGCGGAAGTCATCAAGACGAATGCCAACAAAGCCGGCGACACCGGTTCGCCCGAGGTTCAGGTTGCGGTCCTGTCGGAACGCATCAGCAATCTTACGGGCCACTTCAAGACCCACGTGAAGGACCATCATTCACGCCGCGGCCTCCTGAAGCTCGTGCAGACGCGCCGCTCGCTTCTCGACTACATCAAGAGGAAGGACGAGGCGCGTTACAAGGCCTTGCTTGAAAAGCATAACATTCGTCGTTGATTTGAGAGAGTACGCGCGCTGTATGCGCGCGTTTTTGCATGATCTTCCGAACAATCGGACTCCGAATTTTCGGAGACGATCATGCGCAAGAGCATCATCCGATAAGGATCATGCTCGACAACGTCCAGCAGCAATCCGGCCGCTGGACAGGGCAAGGTGCCCGTGACTGCCGAGAGGATGGACGCCATCCGGAATATGAAGACCATGGCAGGATCGCCGGACGCTGATCTCGTATTGCGATCAGCGTCCCGCAATCTTGCGCATGGTCTTTGTGTTTTTGGGCCCCGCTCTCTCGTGAACCTATGAAAGAAACCACTATGTTCAATAAGCATTCCGTCGAGATCGACTGGGGTGGACGTCCCCTCAAGCTGGAAACCGGCAAGATCGCCCGTCAGGCCGACGGCGCCGTGCTCGCCACCTATGGCGAGACCGTCGTGCTCGCCACCGTCGTCGCCGCGAAGTCGCCGCGCGAAGGCGTCGATTTCCTGCCGCTGACCGTCGACTATCAGGAAAAGACCTACGCCGCGGGCCGCATTCCCGGCGGCTACTTCAAGCGCGAGGGCCGTCCGACCGAAAAGGAGACGCTGGTCTCCCGCCTGATCGACCGCCCGATCCGGCCCTTGTTCGTGGACGGCTGGCGCAATGAAACCCAGGTCATCGTCACCGTGCTGTCGCATGACATGGAGAACGATCCCGATATCGTGGCGCTGGTCGCCGCCTCCGCAGCGCTGACGATTTCCGGCGCCCCCTTCAAGGGCCCGATCGGCGCCGCCCGCGTCGGCTTCGCCAACGACGAATACGTGCTCAACCCGACGCTGGACGAAATGCTCGAGACCCAGCTCGACCTGGTCGTCGCCGGCACCGCCGACGCCGTGCTGATGGTGGAATCGGAAGCCAAAGAGCTCAACGAGGACATCATGCTCGGCGCCGTGATGTTCGGCCACCGCCACTTCCAGCCGGTGATCAAGGCGATCATCGAACTGGCCGAGAAGGCCGCCAAGGAGCCGCGCGAAGTCAAAGTCGTCGACGAAAGCGCACTTGAGAAGGAAATGCTCGGCCTGATCGAGCAGGACCTGCGCGCCGCCTACGCCATCCCGGTCAAGCAGGATCGCTATGCGGCGGTCGGCAAGGCCAAGGAAAAGGTGATGGCGCACTACTTCCCGGAAGGGCAGGAGTCGCCGCACAACAAGCTGCGCATCGCCGCAGTGTTCAAGGAACTCGAGTCCAAGATCGTTCGCTGGAACATCCTCGACACCGGCAAGCGCATCGACGGCCGCGACGCCAAGACTGTCCGCAACATCATCGCGGAAGTCGGCGTCCTGCCCCGTGCCCATGGTTCGGCGCTGTTCACCCGCGGTGAAACCCAGGCGATGGTCGTGACCACGCTCGGCACCGGCGAGGACGAGCAGTACATCGACGCGCTGTCGGGAACGTACAAAGAGACGTTCCTGCTGCACTACAACTTCCCTCCCTACTCGGTCGGTGAAACCGGACGCCTCGGCGGCACCAAGCGCCGCGAGATCGGCCACGGCAAGCTCGCCTGGCGCGCGATCCACCCGGTCCTGCCGCCGCACCACGAATTCCCCTACACGGTGCGCGTGGTCTCCGAGATCACCGAATCCAACGGCTCGTCGTCGATGGCCTCGGTGTGCGGCGCCTCGCTGGCGCTGATGGATGCGGGCGTTCCGTTGAAGCGGCCGACCGCGGGTATCGCGATGGGCCTGATTCTGGAAGGTTCGCGCTTTGCGGTTCTGTCCGATATTCTCGGCGACGAGGATCATCTCGGCGACATGGACTTCAAGGTGGCCGGTACCGACCAGGGCATCACCTCGCTGCAGATGGACATCAAGATCGAGGGCATCACCGAGGAGATCATGAAGGTCGCGCTCGGCCAGGCCAAGGATGGCCGTATCCACATCCTCGGCGAAATGTCGAAGGCGCTGACCAACGCCCGCGCCGAGCTCGGCGAATACGCGCCGCGCATCGAGACCTTCAAGATCGCCACCGACAAGATCCGTGAAGTGATCGGCACCGGCGGCAAGGTGATCCGCGAGATCGTCGAGAAGACCGGCGCCAAGGTCAACATCGAGGACGACGGTACCGTGAAGGTCGCCTCCAACGACGGCGAGGCGATGAAGGCCGCGATCAAGTGGATCAAGTCGATCGCCTCCGATCCGGAGATCGGCCAGATCTACGAGGGCACCGTGGTCAAGGTGATGGAGTTCGGCGCGTTCGTGAACTTCTTCGGCGCCAAGGACGGCCTCGTCCACATCAGCCAGCTCGCTTCGGCGCGCGTGCAGAAGACCTCCGACGTCGTCAAGGAAGGCGACAAGGTCAAGGTCAAGCTGCTCGGCTTCGACGACCGCGGCAAGACCCGGCTGTCGATGAAGGTGGTCGATCAGGAGACCGGCGAGGACCTCGAGGCCAAGCAGAAGGCGGATGGCCCGGCGCCGCGCGAAGCGGCCGGCGAGTAAGGCATCGCAAAAATGTGAACAAGGGGGCGGCCGAACGGCCGCCCTTTTTTGTTGCCCGCCTGAGCTACATTGCCGAGATCGCATCACCTGTGCGATTACGTCGCAGGCTCACGAGGGCAAAAAGCAAACCCGACCCAGCCCCTCGCCCGTAGCTTGCGGCGCGCGGCGGCCTACGGCGTTCATCCAGACATATTCACCCAATTCATCTACAGGTAAGGAGAAGTCGATGTCATCCATGTCCCGGCGCCATCTGATGTTTGCGGCAACCGGCATCGCAGCCATAGCTGCAGCCCCGCGTCTGGTCTTTGCACAGGCGGCCGCTCCTGCCCCGGCGCCCGCCGCCGCAACCGGCCCGTTCACGCTGCCGCCGCTCGCCTATCCGATCAACGCGTTCGAACCGCATATCGACGCCAAGACGATGGAAATCCATCACGACCGGCACCACGCCGCCTATGTCGCCAACCTCAACAATGTCGCCAAGACCAATCCGCAATTGGGAACGGCGAAGATCGAGGACGTGCTCGGCAATCTGAATGCGCTGGACGACGGCATCAAATTCACCGTCCGCAACAATCTCGGCGGCCACGCCAACCACACCATGTTCTGGGAGATCATGGGCCCGGACGGCGGCAAGCCGGAAGGCGAGGTGCTGACCGCCATTGATCGCGACCTCGGCGGCATGGAAAAATTCCAGAACGAGTTCAACGCCGCCGGCGGACGCCAGTTCGGCTCGGGCTGGGTGTTCGTCACCGTCAGCAAGGACGGCAAGCTCGCGATCGAGACCCGCCCGAACCAGGACACTCCGATGATGGATGGCAAGCGCGCCTTGATGGGCAACGACGTCTGGGAGCACGCTTATTACCTGAACTACCAGAACCGCCGCGCTGATTATCTCAAGGCGTGGTGGAACACGGTGAACTGGGCCAAGATCGCCGAGCGTTATGCCGCGGCGAAGGCCGGCACGCTCGGCGTGTGAACGTGGTCTAACCGGGTAAACGAAAGGGCGGCCTCGCGGCCGCCCTTCTTACTTTTATAGCGATTGATGATCGTCCTGATGGAATCAGGCGATGTCGAAACGATCGTGGTTCATCACCTTGGTCCACGCCGCCACGAAATCCTTGGCGAACTTCTCCTTCGAATCGGCGGCTCCATAGACCTCTGCGAAGGCGCGGAGCTGCGCGTGCGAACCGAAGATCAGGTCGACGCGGGTGCCGGTCCACTTGACCGCATTCGTCTTGCGGTCGCGGCCTTCGTAGGTCCCATCAGCCGCCGGCTGCCAGACGGTGCTCATATCAAGCAGGTTGACGAAGAAGTCGTTCGTCAGCGTGCCCGGCTTGCTGGTGAACACGCCGTGCTTGGAGTTGCCGGCATTCGCGCCGAGCACACGCAAGCCACCGACGAGGGCCGTCATCTGAGGCCCCGTCAGCCGCAGCAATTGCGCCCGATCCACCAACGCCTCTTCCGGCGCCATGTACTGATGCTTCTTGCTGTTGACGTAGTTGCGGAAGCCATCGGCCCGAGGCTCGAGCGGGGCAAAGGACTCCACATCGGTCTGATCCTGCAACGCATCCATACGTCCCGGCGTGAAGGGCACCTTCACGTCGAGCCCGACATCCTTGGCGGCTTTTTCCACCGCCGCGGAGCCGCCGAGGACGATCAGATCGGCCAGCGAAACCTTCTTGCCGAACTCCTTTTGAATCGCTTCGAGCTTCTGCAGGACCGTCTTGAGCTCGGCCGGCTGGTTGACCTCCCAGTCCTTCTGCGGGCTGAGACGAATGCGCGCGCCGTTCGCGCCACCGCGCTTGTCGGAGCCGCGGTACGTCGACGCCGACGCCCAGGCGGTCGAAACAAGCTGCGACACCGACAGGCCCGAGCCGAGAATCTTCGTTTTCAGCGCGGCGATATCCGCCTCGCCGATCAGCGGGTGATCCACTGCCGGGATCGGGTCCTGCCAGATCAGCGTTTCCTTCGGCACCAGCGGGCCGAGGTAGCGCGCGATCGGGCCCATGTCGCGATGCGTGAGCTTGAACCATGCGCGTGCGAACGCATCGGCGAACTGGTCCGGATGGTCCAGGAAGCGCCGCGAGATCTTCTCGTAGGCCGGATCGACGCGCAACGAAAGGTCGGTGGTCAGCATGGTCGGCACATGCTTCTTCGACGTGTCGTAGGCATCCGGGATCGATGCTTCCGCGCCCTTCGCCTTCCACTGCTTCGCACCGGCCGGGCTCTTGGTCAGCTCCCATTCGAATTTAAACAGATTCTCCAAGAAGAGATTGCTCCACTTGGTCGGCGTCTGCGTCCAGGTGACTTCCGGGCCGCCGGTGATGGTGTCGGCGCCGATGCCGGTGCCATACTTGCTCTTCCAGCCGAGGCCCTGATCCTCCAGCGCACCGCTTTCCGGGTCCGCTCCGACCAGCGACGGATCGCCGGCGCCATGGGTCTTGCCGAAGGAGTGGCCGCCGGCAATCAGGGCAACCGTTTCTTCGTCGTTCATCGCCATGCGGAAGAACGTTTCACGGATGTCCTTCGCCGCCGCGAGCGGATCAGGATTGCCGTTCGGCCCTTCCGGGTTGACGTAAATGAGGCCCATCTGCACGGCGCCAAGCGGCTCCGCAAGCTGGCGTTCGCCGCTGTAGCGTTCGTCGCCGAGCCACGTGCCTTCGGGACCCCAGAATAGCTCTTCCGGCTCCCAGACGTCGACACGGCCACCGGCGAAGCCGAAGGTCTTGAAGCCCATCGATTCGAGGGCAACGTTGCCGGCGAGAACCATCAGGTCGGCCCACGAGAGCTTGCGGCCGTATTTCTGCTTGATCGGCCACAGCAGCCGGCGTGCCTTGTCGAGGTTGGCGTTGTCAGGCCAGCTGTTCAGCGGCGCAAAACGCTGCTGACCGGCGCCGGCGCCGCCGCGGCCGTCCGTGATGCGGTAGGTGCCCGCGCTGTGCCACGCCATGCGGATCATCAGACCGCCATAGTGACCGAAATCGGCCGGCCACCATTCCTGCGACTCCGTCATCAACGCGGTCAGATCCTTGATCACGGCATTGAGATCGAGCGTCTTGAATTCCTTGGCGTAGTCGAACGCCTCGCCCATCGGATCGGACAAGGTGGAATTACGGTGGAGAACCGAGACGTCCAGCGCATCCGGCCACCAGTCGCGATTCCCGCGTCCGCGCGAGCCCGTGAACGGGCATTTGGTTTGATCATCCATGGTCGTCTCCTGCTGGTAGCTATTCAGATTGGAGGCAATCTAAGCATCGCCCTCCATCAGGTAAAGTTGATTTTAATGATCGAACCGATAAGATACCCTGATGATCCAGATGACGCTCAGGCAGCTCCGCTACTTCGATGCGCTGGCACGTCACGGCCATTTCGGACGGGCGGCGGAGGCGTGTTCGATCTCGCAGCCGGCGCTGTCGATGCAGATCAAGGAAATGGAGGAAACGCTCGGCGGCGTGCTGCTGGAGCGCAGCGCGCGACAGGTCACGCTAACGAAATTTGGCGAAGAGATCGTCCAGCGTGTCCGCGAGATCCTGCGCTCGGTCGACGAACTCGGCGACTTCGCGCGCGCCTCGCGCGACCGGCTCGCGGGCCGGTTACGCATCGGCATGATCCCGACCATTGCGCCCTATCTGCTGCCGAAGGTGATCGAGAACCTCGCGCGCATGCATCCGGAGCTCGACATTCACGTCCGCGAGACGCTGACGCCAAAACTGATCAAGGAGGTCGTCGAAGGCCGGCTGGATACGGCGATCGTGGCCCTTCCGGTATCCGAGCCTTCGCTGACTGAAGTGGTGTGCTTTTCAGAAAACTTCCTGCTGGTGCGCCCTGGCGTGGATGAGGGCACGCCGGTGCCGAGCCACGAGACATTGCGCGAGATGCGCCTATTGCTGCTCGAAGAGGGACATTGTTTTCGCGACCAGGCGCTGTCGTTCTGCAACATGCAGTCGCCGCCACGGGAAGTGCTGGACGCAAGCTCGCTGTCGACGCTCGTGCAAATGGTCGGCGCCGGCATCGGAGTCACCCTGATTCCCGAAATGGCGGTCGCGGTGGAAACCCGCTCGGCAACTGTCTCTGTCTCGCGCTTCAAAAATCCGCAGCCATCGCGAACCATCGGCATGGTCTGGCGCAAGACCAGTCCGCTGGCCGGGCAGCTTCAGCAAATCTCCGAAGTGGTTTGTCTCGCAGCCGACGCGCTGCGCGAACAGCGCAAGGCGAAACCGCCATCGCGGAAATGAAATTACGGGCCTGATATCGGGTGCACGCGGCGCGAGTCACTAAAGTTTTATCCGGAGCGTGAACGATCCCGTTTGGCTCAGAAAGCCGGAAGGACTGGTTTGCAGGCCGTAGCGCATGCTGAGGTCCAGATTGTCCGCCTGCTTCGCGTTCAACCCGACGCCCGCCGAATAGAGCCAGGGCGACTGGCTGAAAGCCCTGGTGACGAAACTGTCGCCGCCGGCCGCAAACGCCGCTGATATCTGCACCCGGCCATTGAGAAAATTGTAGCCGGCCGCGCCGTCGGCGGTGAGCCAAAGGCGGTCGGCGATCCGGTAGGCGCCCTTCACGCCCGCGCTCAGCATCAATTCGCGATAGTGCTGCGAATCGACCTTGAGGTTCAATCCGCCCGCGCCACTTTCGCTGTAGGGATCGGCACGCACCTGCGCGTAATCGAGCCGCAGCGAGGGCAAAATCGAAAACTCGGTGTGTATCGGGATCAACTGCTTGACCGCAACCCCGGCATGACCGGTGTAGCTGAGATAATCCGCAACGGCCGTGCTGTTCACGAACGAGAGCGAGCGGTTGACGCGGTTCTGGTTGATCCCGCCATTAAGCAGGAAATCGATTTCGGTGCCGGGCCGCAGCGCGTAGGCACCATAGAGCCCGAGCTGATAGGTATCCAGTCCGAGCCGGTTGGGCACGATCTCATCGCTGCCCGTGATGTTCTGATGCGCGTAAGAAAACAGGCCGCCCAGCGCCATCAGCGACGACACCGGCGCGTCGACGCCGGCCACCAGGCCGCCGCCGCTCGCACGATAGCCCGGCGCTCCGTCATTGCCGCCCTGGCTTGCAAACCCGCCAAGCGGCTTGAGCCAGACGTTTCGCTCTGCCGCGGCGTCGGCGGTACGCAGGCCGTAGGCGTCGTCGAGGCGGCCGATAACGGTCTGCTGCAGCGCGCGCTGCGTGGCGTAGGTCGCCTGCGACGCTGCGCCGGTGAGGACGGGCAAGGTCTGGCTGACGGCGTTCAAAAGCGCCGGCGCATCGAGATTGTCGAGGATCGCAAATGTCGGCGCCATGGCGCCGGTCAATCCAAGCGGCGTTGACGCCATCCGGTCGAGCACAACAGCAGCACCGAGGCCTGCGCGGTTGTCCTGTCCCGCCAACACTTCGGCGTAAGGCTGCACCAGCGAGATGGTCGCCAATCCTCCGGTCGGGTTGCCGGCCAGATCGTAGGTGCTGACGAGCATCTGCGCGCCGGACGCATCACCGCTGGCGCTGCCATAGAGGCTCGTAAGATTGCCGCGCGAAAGCGTGTTGAAAAGCACCCTGCCTTCGGGGGTGAGAGAGCCGAGCAGGGTGAAGTTTCCGGCACGGCTTGCCGAGGGCGCCGCCCCGCTGCCCCAGAAATATCCGTTTTGATAATCGCTCACCACGAATCGCCCCGGTGTCGCGGTGCCGAACATCGAGGGACTGGCGATGCGCCAGCGCGTGCCCGACGTCCACGCCCATTCCGGCACCGAGTTCGCAAGGATTGGTTGCGGGGCCGGCGGCGAGAAGGTCGCAGGGTTGTAAGGCGTCATATAGGCCCAATGCGTGATCAACAGGTTCTGGCCCGTGATCATCTGCATTTCCATCTGCCACACCCCATTGATCAGGCGCATCTGACCGAGGCCGACGGTCGGCGTGCCACCGCCAACCGGCGTGAACACCATGGTGATCTGCCCTGACGTCGCGACAAAACCCTGGATCGTCGAGTTCTCGGTTTGCGACGCCGGTCCGATCGCGAGCTGCGCGCTGCTGAACCCCGTGAAGGCGCCGTTGGTCGCCGCTCCAAGCGACCACAAGGTTTGATCGCCGATCGCAATGGGATTGGAAAAGCCGGTTGCCGGCGCGGCATATGCCAGCAATTGGGGGACCGGGACATACCAATGCGAATTGGACAGCGCCGCATCCCAGATCGCGGATTGCGCGAAGGCCGGTCCGCCTGCGCTCGTCATGATCACGCCGGCGGCCGTTGTCAGCAGATGCGAGCGAATCCAGCGCGTCAACAACGCCACCTTCCTCCGTGAGACCTGCAGAAATGGCGGCGCGGATACCTCGCGCAGAGGTATTGCAGACACGGCCGTCACGACTGAAAGTGCACCGCGCGTGGCGTCGTTGTCCTCCCATGTTCATGGGGGGCGGCTCGCCTCGTCGCCGACCGTCGCAACCGAGCCTGGAAGCATTGCCGTGCCGCAGCCCGTGATCCGCCCCGCCCGCGCTAACGAATACGACGATGTCGCCCGCGTCTGGATGGAAAGCTGGGTCTCGACCGGGCTGGAAGACGCCAGCGATTCCCTGCTCGCGAAATTGCGAGCAAGGGTGCCGATGGAGATCGAAAAGGGCTGGAGCCTTTACGTCGCCGACGACAACGGCGTGCTGGCGGCGATGCTGGCGATGCATGTGTCCGACTGCTACCTCGACCAGTTGTTTGTGGCGCCGAAATATCAGGGCAACAGCCTGGGGCGCCAGTTGCTCGCTTTTACGCGCCAACATCTGCCGGATGAAATCTGGCTGCGCTGCGTGCGCGAGAATGAAAAGGCCTGGCGCTGGTACGAGCGCGAAGGCTTTGCGTTCGAGAAAGAACAGGTCGACTCGACCAGCGGCCGCGTGATGAAATATTATCGATGGCGGAAATCCGCGTGAAAGCCATCGCTCCGCTTGCGGACGGCGCCTGCACGCTCTAGTTTGCGCGTTCAGTGCCATCAACTTGCGTTCTTCAAACCATGTTCCGTAGCTTCGCTGCCGCCACCATCCTCGTGTCATGCCTCACGGCGGCCGGATGGGCCCAATCTCCAGCGACCTCAAGCGCACGGGCGGTAGCGACGCCCGCCAAGCCCGTCATAAAGAAAGCGGCGCCCAAGGCCAAGGCCGCTGCCAAGCAGCCGGTTGCGGAAACCGGTCCCTGCCGACTTGGCGTCATCTCCGCTCTCGGAGATCGATTCTCCGTTCAGAAATTCGGCCTCACGATATTCGAGACCGAAGAAGGCGAAGCTGCGATGAACGGATGGGGGCTGGACGATCTGCCGTTTGCACGGGTGCGCGCAGCGACCGGCGCGGATCCGTCCGTGCGACGGA
This sequence comes from Bradyrhizobium sp. McL0615, assembly GCF_049993905.1. NCBI lineage: Bacteria > Pseudomonadati > Pseudomonadota > Alphaproteobacteria > Hyphomicrobiales > Nitrobacteraceae > Bradyrhizobium > Bradyrhizobium sp. McL0615. Next base: position 71,454 of record NZ_CP188254.1, read on the forward strand.
TCGCTTATCCCAAGGGAGCGTTCGAACCCTACTACAATCCGAAATCGAGGTTCCTGCCCGATCCAAGCGAGGGCTTGCCGGCGATCGTCCGGAACATCACTTCCAGCGCGAACTGCGAACGTTATCTGGTCATCACGAAATACAACGGGGTAGTGCCGGGCACCAAATTGGAGATCAAGGGCATCGGCGCATACAGCCAGGGCATCGGATCGTTCGCCAGACATTACCATCTGTTCGCCAATGTTGCGGTCAGCATGTACGACGGCGCGACGTATGAAAAAATCAGCCGGTCACTCGCCGCCTTTGGCGCCTCGTTTGCGGCGGGTCTCGGGCTGACGGAAGACCCGCTCACCAAGCTCGACGAGTCGGTCTATCCCAATCCTCCGGAGTCGGCATCGAGCAGCACCGCTCTCAAGGAAAGAACGCGCGCCCTCGTTTCGGCACGACTTGACCGTATGATTCCCGTCTACCTTCAGCAGTGAAGCATCGGCACGATCTGAATGGGAGATACGCAAATGATCCAACTCTACTGGTCGCCCCGCTCACGCTCGATCTCCGCAATCTGGTTGCTCGAAGAAGCCGGGCTGCCCTACGAACGCGTGCTGACCGATATTGCAACTGGCGCGCAGAAGGCGCCGGAATATCTCGCGATCAACCCGATGGGCAAGGTGCCGGGGCTGAAGGACGGCGACGCCGCGCTCGGCGAGGCGGCTGCGATCTGCGCCTATATTGCGGATCGCTATCCGGAAACCGGGCTGGCGCCGGCCGTGACCGATCCGCTGCGGGCGAAATATCTGCAGTGGCTGCTCTTTTCGCCAAGCTGCATCGAGCCGGCGCTGATCCAGCTCTTCACCAAGCTGGAGGTGCCGGCGAGCACGGCGGCGTGGGGCAGTGCCGACCAGACCTTCGACGCGCTCGATGCCGCCCTGCAGAAAGGTCCGTGGATTCTCGGCGAGAAATTTTCCGCGGCCGACATCATGCTCGGCTCAGGACTGAACTTTGCGGTGCGGATGTTCAAGATGGTGCCGCCGCGGCCGTCATTCGACGCCTATATCGAGCGATGTGTGGCGCGTCCGGCATTCCAGCGCGCGGAAAAGATTGCGGCGGGGTAAAGCTGTAGGGTGGGCAAAGCGGAGCGTGCCCACCATTCCAATCGCAACCTGATGACAAATGGTGGGCACGGCTGCGCCTTTGCCCACCCTACGCGATCCCAGATACAAAATCGCGAAAACAACCCCATGCAAAGTAGACCAGAGCCCCAAGCGGCTCACGTCACGACGCGCGGGTCCACGTCCTGGGCGTAGTCGACACCGTCGATGCCAAAGCCGAACAGGCGAAGGAATTGGCTCTTGTACTCCGGAAGGTCCGCCAGTTCGCCGAGGGTCTCCGTGGAGAGCAGCGGCCACCGTCGCAGCACCTCTTTCTGAACCTCGGGCGAAAGCTCCCAGTCGTCGACGCGAATGCGCTGCGCCTCGTCAAGTTCGACGCCCTTGCCGAGGCGGGTGCGGAACAGACGGTCGATCTGTTCGATGCAGCCTTCGTGGAGCCCGAGCTTCTTCATCACCTTGAACAGCACCGTGCCATAGAGCGGCACCACCGGAATGGCCGAGCTTGCCTGGGTGACCACGGCCTTCAGCGCCACCACGCGGGCGGCGTCCTGGCCGAGCCGGCCACGGATCGCTTCCGCCTTGCGGTCGAGATCGACTTTGGCGCGACCCAGCGTGCCATTCCAGTAGATCGGCCAGGTCAGTTCGCTGCCGATATAGGTGTAGTTCAGCGTCCGGAAGCCCGGCGCCAGAACACCGGCGTCCGCAAGCTGGTCGATCCAGCGCTTCCAGTCATCGCCGCCCATCACCGCCACCGTGGCGGTCGCTTCATCCTCGCTCGCCGGCGCGATGGTCGTCTCGAAGACCTCGCCGGTCTCGGTGTTGAGGGTCTTGATGTCGACGGGGGCGCCGAGCGGCTTGATCGCCGAGCGCCAGGTCTTGCCGGTGTCGGGATCGGTCCGTACCGGCGCGGCCATGCTGTAGACCAGCATGTCCAGCTGTCCGAACTTTTCGCGCACGCGCTCGATGAAGGTTTTCTTTAACTCGTTGGAGAAGCCATCGCCCTCCAGCGTGACGGCAGTACGGCCGATCTTCCCGGCCTCGAGCTCGAAGGCGCGGTTGTTGTACCAGCCGGCGCTACCGCTCTTGGTCGCGGAAGGCTCGCGCTCCATCGACACGCCGATGGTGTCCGCGCCGCCGGCAAAGGTTGCGACAATACGGCTGGCGAGGCCGTAACCGGTCGAGCAGCCCACCACGGCTACGCGCTTCGGACACTCGGGAATAGCACCCTGGCGGAGAACATAAGCAATCTGCTCGCGGACATTTGTGGCGCAGCCGACGGGATGTGCCGTCGTGCAAATGAAGCCTCGCACGCGCGGTTCGATAATCATGCCCACCCCGTTTCAAATCGTTTCACACTCGCCATGCGCTGCTCGCCTGCCCGCTCACCGTTAGTCCGTCAAACAATAGCTGAGAAATCTTATGCAAGGTTTTTCAGTCATTTGCACGGCTCTGTCAAATTCGGCGGGCGAAAGTTGTCAAGCTATAAGTGCGAAATCGCGAAGTGGGTCCAGCAAAAACTGCGAAATGGATTCTCAGCGCCTCAGGATCCGATCCTGCCGTACTTTATCGGGCCCTATCACAGCTTGAAGGGCTCTGGGACTTCCCGTTAGATCGGTTGCTGGGCAAGCCTGGGGAACTTCCGATCAAGGGGCGCCAGCGCGAGTCATGCCTCCTTGACTTCGTTCTTTAGCGGCCGGCCGGCAGCAAAGTCCGAGACGTTGGCAAGCGTCGTGTTCATAATCTCTTCCAGCGCTTCGCGCGTGAAGAAGGCCTGATGGGCCGTGAGGATTACGTTCGGGAACGAAACGAGGCGCTGGATCACATCATCTACAATGATTGAGGTCGACAAGTCCCTGAAGAAGAGACTGGCTTCGTGCTCGTAAACGTCGATCGCCATCCCGCCGAGCTGACCGGATTTAAGTGCCTCAATCGCCGCCTCGGTATCGACCAGGCCGCCGCGACTCGTATTTATCAAGAGTGCACCTTTCTTCACTTTGGCGAGCGTCCTGGCATTGACGACATGCTTGGTTTGCGGAGTGAGCGGAGCATGGAGGGAGATGACGTCCGCATCTGCCTGAATTTCCTCTACCCCGGCATAGCGGCCAAACTTCTCGAATTCGGGCGAGCGGTGAATATCATAGCCCAGCACCTTGCAACCGAACCCATTCATGATCCGACCAAAGATGGTGCCGATCTTCCCAGTTCCAAGCACGGCCACTGTCCGGTTGACGAGGTCGAAACCCATGAGGCCGTCGAGCTCGAAATTGCCCTCGCGCGTCCGGTTATAGGCCCGGGGAATTTTGCGGTTGAGCGCAAGAAGGAGCGCCACCGCGTGCTCGGCCACCGAATTGGGAGAATAATTGGCAACCCGCGTAACTTTGATGCCACTCTTCTTTGCGGCCGCGAGGTCTATCTGATTGTGGCCGGTCGAGCGGGTTGTCACAAGCTTGGTGCCACCAGCAGCGAGCTGCTTGATTACGCCGGCATCGACTTGGTCGTTCACGAAGACGGCGACCGCCGGCGACCCTGCGGCCAATACTGCCGTGTCGGGACCAAGCAGCGGCTCAAAATACACGATCTCAAGTTTGTGACGAGCATTAAGCTCATCGAGCAGTCTGCGTTCGTAATTCTTTGCTCCAAAGACTGCGATCCGCATGTCAACCTCCTGTCTGAAAATGCACGTCGACGGATAGATGACCTGAGAACGCTGCCAACAGGCATCATCCGACGATGTCGGGGCAGCTGAAGCAGCCTGCACGACTTTTAATCCAGCGTGCTTCCTTTTCAGGTCCCGTGTCGCCGGCTGCCGCTCACACTCTTTCCGACGATCTCACGAATGATCGTTAAGGTTTCTCTGGCGGCTTCCTCTGGCGGCAAGGCGGTATCTGCGACATTGCTCACGAGCTTTGTAATGTCGTGATCGATCTTCCTTTGCGCCCAGACGTTGCCCTGCGCCACCGTTATGTAGACCGAATATGCGTGATGCATCGTTCCAGGCCGTTCGCCGATGATGTGGAGAACGCCTCTGAAACTATTGGGATCAGCGCGCTCGAAGAGTGTCTCGCCGATCCGGTAGCCGATGCGCACCCGTCCGCTGGTCACCAGGATGTTGTTTTCAGCGACGGAGACGCCGGCCTCGCGAAGCAACCGGCGCATTTCCGCGAGGAACGGCTCCAAGTGCCCTTTGTCCATAATCGCGTTGGCGTTCAATCCATCCGAGATGACGATCTGGGCTTTCGGAAGATTTGCGCCCCACGAATCCCGGAGCTTCAAAATCGCAGCAAGTGACTCTGCATCCAGTATTTCGCCGGTCGGCGGATGAGCGATGTAGTCGTTCCTGTCCTTGGACTTGGTCCGAACCGGCAGGACATTCGGAACGGTATTGATGAATCCGGGCGTCAGCTCGGTCCAGAGTGATTTCTTCGCGTCATCGTAGAGACTGTTGACCTTGGCGGCGAGCGCCGGGTTCAGGTCCCAGATCTCCCGGCCGTGCCCCGTCGCGAGGTCGACACCTCTTTGCTCGACTTCGGTCATCATGCGCCGGCCTTCCGCGTACACGGCCTCCTTCGGTCTCGTGTCGCCCTTGGCCAGCCGGTACTGATAGTAGACCCAGACAGGATCGCCATAGTTCTTGGTGTAATTGTTGGCGTCGTCGACAATCTCGATCCGCTTGTAGAAGTCCCACATCGCGTCGTTGACCTTGAACCCGAACTTCTTCCGCAGCCGTACGTGGTCCTGGAACGACGTTGTGAGATAGCCCAGCATCGGATCGTTCTTGGTGGGCAGGGCGATGAGATAGACCGGGGTCGCGGGCATGATTTGATCCTGGCACCAGTCCAGGTCTTCCAGGGTCACCGCCATGTGCAGTGTCGAGCATACGTCCAGGCCGATGGTCAGGCCGTGCAGCTTCCCCATGACGATATCTTCGAGACAGCATCGAACCAGCTGCTCGCGGCTTTTGAACACTTCGGGCCCGATGAATCCAGCGACATCGTTGACGTGGAGCCAGGCGCCGCGTGGCTGCACCTTGGCGAGCACCTGTCCAACTGCCCGGCTGAAGCCATACTTCCGGGATTCGAGGATCATCATGTCGACGCCGTTCGCGGCACCATTGGTAAACTCGGATCCTTGCCCAGTTTCAAAATAGAGCCCGTATCGCTGGCCGGTCTTGGACTTCGCGTAGTTCAGGATCTTCTCAACGGTGATGTCGAAGGTCTTGTTGCAGTCATCGGTTCCCGCAAGGCTCTGGAACACCGTAGCGACTGTGCCAGGGTAACTCTCGGCGACGGCCGCCTGGACGTCGATATGGGCGAGCACGCACCACGGGATGACATCCTGCAGGCCGAATGCATCGACGACGTCCTTGAGAGCGCGTTCCACGGCGACGACGCTGCTCACCGTGCTGTCGACCGGATTTGTACCGATGACGATGTCGCCGGTCGCATAGGCGAAAGCGTCAAAGACCTGCCAGGTAACGTCTTCTGGATGATCCGTCGGGGAGTTGGGTTGGATGCGGGCACCCATATATCCCTTGGCGCCGATCTGCGTGCCAGGAAGGACGTTGAACAATTTCTGACCGACGACGATGAGTTCCTCGTTGCTCATCAGCTTGGGGACGCAGCCGATCGCGTCGCTCGTTAGGCCGTTCATGACGCCCTTGATCTGGTCCTCTGATCCGGTCAGGAGAAACTGCTTCAACCGGCCCATGGTCCAGTCCTGAACCTTCGCGTACTGGTCCTTGTCTGTGGTCTGCCAGATCAGCTTTTGCAGATCGTCCACATGAAGCGGATGCTCATGGAGATCGCGGATCCTGGTGTTCGCCAGCAGGGAGCGTGCATTCTTGCGAGAAGCCTCGCCCTTGGCGACGACGCCGATCGCCTCGTCTCCCTCCTTGAAGTCATTCGCGGCGCCGATGACCTGCTGGTAGACGGACTGATCGAAGTTGCCCTTCACCCGGCTGACATAGGCGAAGACGTCCTCGCTTGGCTTTACCTCATCGACACCAATGGCGCTTCTGTCCGCTACCGCCGCCTTCGCGACGGTGCTGTAGCCTGCCGCGATGACGCCGGACGCGGCGCCCATCATCGCGATGACATCTCTTCTCGAGAGACTCTCTAGTCCTTCGGACGGTGTGTGGCTGCGCATGTTATCTCCACCCTGCTGGAGACCGCCGCCACACGCCCGTCGGGAGTGACGGCCGGCCGGAATCAACGAAGACGGGCCCTGTCGTTTCTAGAGTTTCATGACCACGCGACCGTCAATCTTGTTATCGCGCATGCGGCCGAAGATGCTGTTGATGTCTTCAAGCCGCTCGGTCGTGTAGTGGACCTTGACCTTGCCTTGCCCGGCGAACTGCAGGCACTCGGCGAGATCGAGGCGCGTCCCCACGATCGATCCTCGAATGGTCTTGCGCATCAGAACCGTGTTGAAGATGTCCAGTTCGAAAGAACCCGGTGGCAGGCCAATGAGGGCCATCGTGCCGCCCTTGCCGAGCATTCCGAGAGCCTGGCTGAACGCTTTGGGGGAGACGGCGGTTACGAGCACGCCTTGCGCACCACCAGACAGTTTGTTCACTTCGGCCACCGCATCGCCCGTCTTGGCATTGACCGCAGCGTCAGCGCCCATCTTGCGTGCCAGCGACAGCTTCTCGTCCGAGATGTCGACGGCAATTACCCTGAGACCCATGGCCTTCGCGTACTGGACGGCGACGTGACCAAGTCCTCCGATGCCGGAAATGACGACGGTGTCGCCGGGCTTGGCCTCGGTCTCCTTCAGCCCCTTGTAGACGGTCACGCCGGCGCAGAGGATCGGGGCCGCCGGTTCGAAGTCGAGGCCGTCCGGCAGGTGGCCCACATAGTTCGGATCGGCGAGGGAGTACTCCGCAAAGCCACCATTGACGGAATAGCCGGTGTTCTGTTGTGAATCGCACAGGGTTTCCCAGGCGGCGAGGCAATGCCTGCAATGACCGCACGCCGTATGCAGCCAGGGTATGCCGACGCGGTCGCCTTCCTTCACCGCGGTTACGCCTCCACCTACGGCGGAGACCGTCCCAACGCCTTCATGACCGGGAATGAAGGGAGGGGTAGGCTTGACCGGCCAGTCTCCGTCTGCGGCATGCAGGTCGGTATGACAGACACCGCACGCCTCGATCTTCACGAGGATCTGGCCGCGTCCAACCTCCGGGACCTGCACCTCCTCGATCGACAGCGGCTCCCCGAACTTACGGACCATCGCCGCTTTCATCGTCTTCGCCATTTCGTCCTCCCTTATTCCAGGCGTTTGAAAACGGAATTGATGAGATGTCTCATGCTTCTCGTCGTCTTGACGTCATCCGGTCGGGCTCACCGCATCGCAGCGACGGCTTCCAGCCATCTCGCTTCAGATCCTCAATTCCGAAACCGTGTCGGGAATGACGAGCTCGGCTTCGGTCACCGCCAGTACTTTGGCGACACTGATGCCAAGGGCGATCTCCAGCAAAGTTGCCTTGCCATCCGCGAAGCTGATCACGGCCATATCTGTCACCGCGAGATCGACCGGCCGCGCCGAGGTCAGCGGCAAGGTGCATCTGGGGACGATCTTTGATTTTCCCTTTGCAGCGTGCTGCATCGCGACGATGACACGCTCGGCGCCACTGGCTCTGACAAGGTCCATCGCGCTGCAACAACGCAGCCGCACCCGGCAGAGGCGTCGGCAAGCTGTTCGACGCGAACCTGGCTTTGGGCCTGACGGCCAGCCATATCGGTCTCAACCCGATGGCGCAGCAGCAAATGGAGGTGAGGCCTGTCTTTGCCTCGCGGACGACGTCGTCGAGTAGGCTCTCCGGCGTATCGACACCCATGCCCCCCCGACCATGGCGCTGGCGCCTGTAGGGATCACCGCAACGGCTTCCTCGGCGGAAATGGCCTTTCATGGCAGGCACTCTGGTCCGCAGGCGGAGGCTTCCTCCGACGGAAAGCTGGCACCCAGTCTCCTATGTGCTTTGATCTAGATCAAAAGCGGGGGCCCTTTTGGCTGCGGTCTCGAGGGAGCCGCATTTTGCCTGTCCCTTTAATAGCGAGGGGACTTGAGCGGCATCACGTGCTCCCGAGAATGCGCCGCCTGCCTAGTGGCTACTCGGGACAACGCGGAGCCGCTTCAATGTCGGTGTCCACGCGCTGGAAATTATCTCAACATTTGCTGACACGTTTGCAGCTATTGTTTGAAGCCCAAACCGCAAGCGAGAAGCGATAGAAGCGAGATCATGCATCCATCCGCTTGAACACCAGCGTGGCGTTGGTGCCGCCGAAGCCGAACGAGTTCGACAGCACGGTGCCGAGCTTGGCGTTGTCGATCCGCTTGCGGACGATCGGCATGTCGGCAAACACCGGATCGAGTTCGGTGATATTGGCACTCTCGCAGACGAAGCCGTTGTTCATCATCAGCAGCGAATAGATCGCTTCCTGCACGCCGGTAGCGCCGAGCGAGTGGCCGGTCAGCGCCTTGGTCGCCGAGATCGGCGGGCACTTGTCACCGGTGCCGAACACCTTTCGAATTGCCTCGATTTCCGGCGGATCGCCGGCCGGCGTCGAGGTGGCGTGCGGGTTGATGTAATCGATCGGGGTCTTCACGGTCGACATCGCCATGCGCATGCAGCGCTCGGCGCCTTCGCCCGACGGCGCGACCATGTCGTAACCATCCGATGTCGCGCCATAGCCGACCACCTCGGCATAGATGCGCGCGCCCCGCGCCTTGGCGTGTTCCAGCTCTTCCAGCACCACCACGCCGGCGCCGCCGGCGATGACAAAGCCGTCGCGGGTGATGTCATAGGGGCGCGAGGCGGTGGCGGGGGTGTCGTTGTATTTCGATGACATCGCGCCCATGGCGTCAAACAGCACCGACAGCGACCAGTCGAGCTCCTCGCAGCCGCCGGCGAAAATCACGTCCTGCTTGCCGATCTGGATCGTCTCATAGGCGTTGCCGATACAATGGTTTGAGGTCGCGCAGGCCGACGAGATCGAGTAGTTCACACCCTTGATCTTGAACCAGGTCGCGAGCGTGGCTGATGCCGTCGACGACATCGCCTTCGGCACTGCAAACGGCCCGACCCGCTTGGGGCCCTTGCTCCGGGTGATGTCGGCCGCTTCCACGATGGTGCGCGCGGACGGCCCGCCCGAGCCCATGATGATACCGGTGCGGACGTTGGACACTTCCTCGGGCGACAATCCGGAGTCCTGGATCGCCTGCTCCATCGCGACGTGATTCCACGCCGCGCCCTCGCCGAGGAAGCGCATCGCACGGCGGTCGATGACGTCGGCCGGATTGAGCGTCGGCGCGCCCTGCACCTGCGAGCGGAAGCCCATTTCGGCGTATTTATCGGCGCGCGTGATCCCGGATTTCGCCTCGTGAAGGCTCGCAAGCACTTCCTGGGTGTTGTTTCCGATGGACGAGACAATACCCATCCCCGTGATGACAACCCGCTTCATGATCGCCTCGCCCTACCGTTTCCGTTCGTCCGTGAAGATATTTTGATCGTCTGATCGCGCCGCTCAGGCAGGCTCGGTGCCTTGCTTGAACAGCCCGACTTTCAGGTCCTTGGCGCGATAGATAATCTCGCCATCCATGGAAAGCCAGCCGTCGGCAACGCCAAGCACGAGCTTTGAACGCATCACCCGTTTCATGTCGATGTTGTACACAACCTTGCGGGCATTCGGCAGCACCTGCCCGGAGAACTTCAGTTCACCCAGCCCGAGCGCCCGGCCGCGTCCCTCGCCGCCGACCCAGCCGAGGTAGAACCCGACCATCTGCCACATCGCGTCGAGACCGAGGCAGCCCGGCATGACCGGATCGTTCTTGAAGTGGCAGCCGAAAAACCACAGGTCCGGCTTCACATCGAGTTCGGCTCGAATCAGACCTTTGCCGAACTCCCCGCCTTTTTCGGAGATATCTGTGATGCGGTCGAACATCAGCATCGGCGGCAGCGGCAATTGCGCATTGCCCGGGCCGAACATCTCGCCGCGGCCGCAGGCCAGCAAATCCTCGAATTCATATCCGCTGCGCCGATCCAGCATCGTGTCCCGCCTCTACCTTAGATGTCCCGATGGAGCGCTTTCTGAGCGAACCGGACCCGTTTCCCTACGGGAGTACTTGTTTCCCGCAAATTGGCGCTACTTAGGGTGCGATCGGCATTACCCTCTGCCGAAATCGCATATGTGGTCCGCGCGCTCTGTAACATAGGCACTGGGGCCCGGCAAAGCACCGGAATGGGCTAAAACACCGCGTTTACCAGCTTAGTACCTTTCTAAACTTGGGCGGGTTCTAGTTGCGAAAAACTTGCATCTATCTGATTTCCTTTTATATTGGGCAACAATATTGCCAGAGTTAGAGCGTGGTGCCCGAAGTGGACATGAACGACCAAGCCTCCAATGCGAACGACGACGGAGTCGATGCGGCTGCCCGGGCAGCCGGACATCAGCCGGCGTTGACCGGCTGTCCCTGGCACGACGTCAACGAGATGCTGCAGGCCGCAGGTCTCAGACCGACCCGCCAGCGCATGGCGCTGGGCTGGTTGCTGTTCGGCAAGGGCGCCCGCCATCTGACGGCGGAAATGCTGTACGAGGAAGCCACGCTGGCCAAGGTTCCGGTGTCGCTGGCGACCGTCTACAACACGCTCAACCAGCTCACCGATGCGGGTCTGTTGCGCCAGGTCTCGGTCGACGGCACCAAGACCTATTTCGACACGAACGTCACCGCGCATCACCACTTCTATCTTGAGAACAACCACGAGCTGGTCGACATTCCCGATCCGCATCTGGTGTTGTCGAAGATGCCCGACGTGCCGGAAGGCTACGAAATCGCCCGCGTCGACATGGTCGTGCGCCTGCGCAAGAAGCGCTAGCTGTCGTCCCTGCGAAAGCAGGGACCCATAGCCACCAATGCTCGTTGTTTAGGAAGGCATCGGTCCGCGTGCCTCGCGGAGAGGCTGCGGCGTATGGGTCCCCGCGTTCGCGGGGAAGACCACTAGGAATGACTCGGCGTCACTCCACCTTCTCATCCGCGTAAACGCCCCACAGGCGCTGCTGCTCGATCCAGCCGTCAAAGCCGTTGCCGATCACGCGGCACCAGCCATTGGCGCATTTCTTGACCTGAGTGACGACGCCAACCTGCAGGCGGGCCGCAATCGCGCTGGTTGGATCGGGACGATCATAGAGCGACGCCAACTCGCCCTTGGTTTTCATGGTGACGACCGCCGTGCGGCGGCCGGACAGCAGCGAATGATAGACCCAGCCCTCGGAGCCCTCGGAATCGCGCACACGGCGCCAGTTCTCGAACTCGGCGGTGATTTCGACCGGTAGGCCCGAACGGGTATAGATCCAGGCGACGTCGTTATCCTTGGTCGGACCACCCCGGACGTTCACATGGTCGGATTTGAGGCTGACATATCGCGGCACCGGCAGGCCGCTAGCGGTGGTGGCCGAATCCTTGGCCGAAAAACCTGTGCTGACCGATGCCAAAAGACCGCACCCCGCCAGCCCCGCCACCGAACAGAAACGCCCCAACGCCATTAACTCGTCTCCCGCCGAGATAGCCTCAACTCAAATTCTTCGAGTTGAAACCGCTCGCTAACGCCCGAAAACCCCAAACCCCTGTGCCCCGCTTGGCCCACCCCGGATGTTCGACTTCCGGGGGGTTCTTGTCTTGGCCCGGCCTTCTGATAGAGAGGACGGAACGTTGAGAACAAGAATGCCCGAATTTTCCGCTGAGAATCCGTGGCAAGTATTTGGGAACCCAAGGACTTACCTGAGGAAACAGCGGGACACCGGGTCCGCGTGGCGTCAGCAGTGTCGAACAACCGGGTTAATGAGGTCTGAACGGCAAGCTCTGGCGAGCCATTGCCTCATGAGAGCAGGATATGTCGGTTAAGAAAAAACCTCTCGTCGTCGTCACCCGCAAGCTGCCGGACTCGATCGAGACCCGGATGCGCGAGCTGTTCGACGCGAGGCTCAATCTCGACGACACGCCGATGACGCCGGAACAGATCGCGGACGCGGTTCGCACCGCCGACGTGCTGGTGCCGACCGTCACCGACATGATCAACGAGGAGATGCTGGGGCATCCCGACTGCAAGCTGCGCATGATCGCCAATTTCGGCAACGGCGTCGACAATATCGACGTCACGGCAGCGCATGCGCGCGGCATCACGGTGACCAACACGCCGAAAGTTTTGACCGAAGACACCGCCGACATGACCATGGCGCTGATTCTGGCGGTGCCGCGCCGACTGATCGAGGGCGCGTCGATCCTCACCGAGGGCAAGGGCTGGCCGGGCTGGTCGCCGACCTGGATGCTCGGCCATCGCATTGGGGGAAAACGCCTCGGTATCATCGGCATGGGCCGCATCGGCCAGGCTGTGGCCCGCCGCGCGCGCGCCTTCGGCCTCCAGATCCACTATCACAACCGCCGCCCGGTGGCGCCTGTCATCGCCGAAGAACTCGGCGCGACCTATTGGGAAAGCCTCGACCAGATGCTGGCGCGGATGGACATCATCTCGGTGAACTGTCCGCATACGCCCGCGACCTTTCACCTGCTCTCGGCGCGACGGCTGAAGCTGATCCGCAAGGACGCCTATGTCGTCAACACTGCGCGCGGCGAGGTGATCGACGAGGACACCTTGGTCAAGCTGATCGAAGCCGGCGACATTGGCGGCGCCGCCCTCGACGTCTACGAGCACGAGCCCGCGGTAAATCCGAAACTGGTACGGCTGGCCAAGGCCGGCAAGGTGGCGCTGCTGCCGCATATGGGCTCGGCGACCATCGAAGGCCGCGTCGAGATGGGCGAGAAGGTGATCATCAATATCCGGACCTTCCTCGACAACCACAAGCCGCCGGACCGCGTGCTGCCCAGCATGCTGTGACGCGGGAAGCGGCGTGAGCGAAGCGCACGCATCGCTGCTCGCCCGCCTCGCCGGTGCCATTGCCGGCTTTGATCCCGATCGACGAATTCGCATTGCCATCGACGGCGTCGATGGTGCCGGCAAGACGACACTGGCGGATGCGCTGGCGCCGTTGGTTGCGGCGAAAGGCCGGCCGGCGATCCGCGCCTCGGTGGATGATTTTCACAATCCGAAAAACCTTCGCTACGCGCGCGGCAGGTATTCGCCCGATGGCTTCTATCTCGACTCCTACGATTACGCTTCGTTTCGTCGGCTGTTGCTCGAGCCCTTGAGCCCTGGAGGCTCCGGCCAATACGTCGCGAAGCAGTTCGACCTCGACAATGACAGGCGGTTCGATCTGTATCCGCAACAGGCCGGGCCGACGGCTGCGCTCATCGTCGACGGCATCTTCCTGCATCGTCCCGAATTGCGGTCCAGCTGGGATCTTTCGATATTCTTGAAAGTCGATTTCGACGTCTCGCTGCCGCGCGGCGCGGCGCGCGGCCAAAGCTTCGACGCCATCGACCCCAACTTGCCGCCGCATCAGCGCTATGTCGGCGGCCAGGCGCGATACCTCGCCGAATGCGTCCCCGAGCGGCAGGCCGATATCGTGATCGACTACAATGATCTGGAAGTGCCGAGAATTTTGAAATGGGTGAAGCCGTAGCCTGGATGAGCGCAGCGAAATCCGGGAAAACTGTATCCGCTGGATAGACCGCCCCGGATGTCGCTTCGCTCATCCGGGCTACGGGATACTACTTGCTCCTTCGGCGCTCCCGCTTCCGCCATTCCGCAACAAAGGCCACGAATGCCGCGAGCGCCGGCGGCGGCTGGCGGCGGCTCGGGTAATACAAAAATGGTCCCGGGAACGGCGCGCACCAGTCGTCCAGCACACTGACCAATGCGCCCGACTTGATGCCGTAGCGAACGTAACCCTCGAACGTCAGCCAGAAGCCGGTTCCGTCATGGACGGCGCGCAACGCCAGGCCGAGATAGGTCGCGACGAGCTTAGCCGGCGGCGAGACTTTTACGACGCGGCCTGCTTTCTCGAATTCCCAGTCCAGCATCGCGCCGCTGCCGAAACGGGTACGGATGCAGGAATGCTCCAGCAGGTCTTTCGGATGTTGCGGCCGTCCATGCTGCGCGACGTATTCGCGCGAGGCCACCACCGCGTAACGCTGCGGCGCGCCGAGCGAGACCGCGATCATGTCCTGCGCCAGATGCTCGCCATAGCGCACGCCGGCATCAAAACCTCCGGCCACGATATCGACGAACGCGCTTTCGCCGACGATTTCCAGATCGATCGTGGGATGCGCTGCAAGAAACGGCGCAACCATCGGCGCCAGCACCAGATCGATCGCCGGCGGCGGCGCATTGATGCGCAGACGGCCCGACGGCACGGCCCGCAGACCGCGCACCTGATCGAGGGCCGCTCCGACATCCGACATCGCGGGGCCGACACGGGCCAGCAGCAATTCGCCGGCCTCGGTAAGGGCTACACTGCGCGTGGTGCGGTTCATCAGGCGGACGCCGAGCCGCTCCTCCATGTCGCGCAGGCGCTGGCTGAGGCTCGAAACGGACACGCCCTGCTCGACCGCGGCGCGGCGGAAATTCCGGGTGCGCGCCACGGCGACGAACGCATCGAGGTCGCGGAGGTCGAAATTCTTCATTGTTCGATATACTGAACAAAGCATTTACAATTGTCCAGCTTATCGCTTCACCCGAAAGAGCGCATATCAGGCTCGTCACCACGGCGCGAATATCCGCCGCCGATTACGAGGAGAACCATCATGGAAAAACGCAAACTCGGCACTACGGGCCCAACCGTCTCCACCATCGGCCTCGGCTGCATGGGCATGTCGGATTTTTACGGCCCTGCGGACCGCAGCGAGAGCATCGCCACCATCCACGCCGCGCTCGATGCCGGCATCACGCTGCTCGACACCGGCGATTTCTACGGCATGGGCCACAATGAGATGCTGATCCGCGAGGCGCTCGCCGGGCGCAATCGCGACAATCTGCAGATCAGCGTCAAGTTCGGCGCGCTGCGCGATCCCAACAAGGGTTTTCTCGGCTATGACAGCCGCCCAGCGGCAATCAGGAATTTCGTCGCCTATTCGCTGCAGCGGCTCGGTGTCGATCACATCGACATCTATCGGCCGGCGCGGCTCGATCCCGATGTGCCGATCGAGGAGAGCGTTGGCGCGATGGCCGACATGGTGAAGGCCGGCTGGATCAAGCATATCGGACTTTCCGAGGTCGGCTCCGACACCATTCGAAGGGCGCACGCGGTGCACCCGATCGTCGACCTGCAGATCGAATACTCGCTGGTTGCGCGCGGGATCGAGAGCGACATTCTCAAGACCTGCCGCGAGCTCGGGATCAGCATCACCGCCTACGGCGTATTGGCGCGCGGGCTGATCAGCGGACACTGGTCGAAGGAACGCGCCGCGGTGCAGGATTTTCGTCAGATGAGCCCGCGTTTCCAGGGCGCCAATCTCGACGCCAATCTGACGCTGGTAGATTCCCTGCGCGCCATTGCAGCCGAGGTTGGTGCATCGCCGGCGCAGGTCGCCATCGCCTGGGTCGCAGCGCAGGGTAACGACGTCGTGCCGCTGGTCGGCGCACGCCGCCGCGACCGCCTTTCCGAGGCGCTCGGCGCGCTCGATGTGAAATTGACGGATGCGCAGCTCGCGGCGCTGGCCAAAACTTTTCCGCCCGGCGCCGCCGCAGGGGCGCGCTATCCCGAGGCGCAGCTAGCGCACATGGATAGCGAGAGGCCGGCCAAGGCTTCCTGAGTTCAAGGCTTCCTGAGTTCAAGGCTTCCTGAGTTCAAGGCATCCTGATCTCAGGGCATCCCGACTCGGCGAGGCCCGCTCACATCGACGACGGCCCGAGGGCGTCACGGTTGAGCGGGTTAGCCGCGGCCGATGGTCGTCACCGCGGTCACGAGATCGCCGTCCCGGGAGCAGGTAACGCGGACCTCTCTCGCCGCGGCCCACTCCGGCTGCGTTGGAGAGAGGGTGATGACGGCCGTCCCGGCCTGCCGCTTCACCGCTGCCGATCCCGATACGATCGTCTCGCCTTCCATCGCGAGGCTGAAATGCCCGGCTTCATCGAATGCGAGATCGAGCCCGCCCTGAAGCCTGCCATCCGCAAGGTAGCCGATCCGGGTGACCCGCAAACCGTCGCCAGTCGCGAAAGCTTCAATTGATTCGCCGGGCGTATCCGTTCTTGCGATGCGCAGCTTTCCATCCGGACTGCTGTTCTCGATGCGATAGATGATATCCCGGCCATTGCTCTCCAGAGTCCATTGCTCCCCGGCCGCCATTCGGGAGGGCTCGGTCTTCAAGCGACAGCTGATCTTTCCGGCGCGTACGGCGCCGAAAATGTGCCCTTCCGTAAAATAACCTTCAAGCGCCACGAAAGGCCCGGAGCTGATCTTGACGGGAACCTCGAAACGCCTGCCGGCGAGGAATACCGCGGTCTGCGGCCCTGCGAGCGCGCTGGCCCGGCGCCGCATCAGCGGCAGGCTGGTGTTGGGCGAGTGGTTGCCGGGATCGGAGATGCCACCGCGCCTGGCATCCGGCTCGCCGACGGTCGTGATGTCGAGCACCACAGGCTCGCCCGCATGCGAGTCAAATTCCAGCCGCGCGTGCCGCCTTCCCGGCAAGGTTTCAACGGCAAGCGCGATGTCGCGGCGGCAGGTCTGACGGGTAACGCCGTGACCTTCGGCCGACAGATCATCGTCATTGACGTGATCGATCTGGCGCTGGTCGTGACGGGTCAGGATCGCCCGGATCGAAGGCGTGCCGTCGCCGCGATAACGGATCATGGCCTCCACCGCCTCATAATCGGGATGGCCGCTGAAGAACGCCATGATGTGCAGGTCTTCGCGCCGAAACCGCAGCAGGAAGGGCTGCGGCAGGCCGGGGGGCAGAACGATGCCCGCCTCCCCGGCGCTCCATTCCTTCGCCCCGCATGATTGCATGCAATCGTTTTGAGTACCCATGGGTACCTGCTATATAGTACCGATGGGTACTCAGTCAAGACGGGCAAGGACGAAGCGTTCGGATCCGGCTGCGCAGCCTCCGCAGGAAGATTCCGCGCGCGAGGAGGAGATCCTGCAGGCCGCCTTCGACGTCTTCACCGAAAAGGGCTTTCACGGCGCGCGGATGCTCGATGTCGCGAGCCGGGCGCGCGCGTCCAAGGCAACGCTGTATGCGCGTTACCCCAGCAAGGAGGCGCTGTTCGAAGCGCTGATGGCGTGGTCGACCCGACAGGGCACCGATGCGCTGGATGCCATTGCCGCGGACGAGACGCTCGATCCCTTGACCGCGCTGCATCGTCTTGCCGCGCAGCTGCTCGCCCTGATGCTGCAGCCGAAGAAGCTGGCGCTGTTCCGAATCGCGGTCGCGGAAGGCAACCGGCTATCTCCGGTCGGCCGCACCTACAGTGCCTTCACCAGGGATCACGGCATGGAGCGCGTTCGCGCGATCGTGGCGCGGCTGTTGAAGCAGGGACTGATCGAGATCGACGATCGCGCCGAATTCGGACACAGCTTCATTGGGCTGTTGCAGGGCGAACTCTTCACGCGCGCACTGCTGGGTACGATCCCCGCCCCTGGCCGCGAGGAGATCGATCGCCACGCCAGGCGAGCCGTGACGCGCCTGATGCGTGCCTATGCTCCGTCGGGCCCGCGCCGAGCCTGAAGATTGAGGCTCAGGCAGCGTAGCCGCTGAGATCAGTGATCGTAGGCGCATCGCCGTTAAGCGGGTTGGCCGGGTCGCGCGCGTAGCGCAAGGTTTCGAAGCGCATGGCGCGCGCGTCCACCATCACCAGCCGCCCGACCAGGCTCTCACCGAAGCCGACGATTTCGCGGATCGCCTCCAGCGCCATCATCGATCCCAGCATGCCCGCCAGCGCGCCCATCACGCCGGCCTCGGCACAGGCTGGCACGGTGCCGGGCGGCGGTGGTTCGGGAAACAGGCAGCGATAGGTCGGATTGAACGCGCCATCCGCGCCGCGCTCGTGCGCTCGGATCGTGGTCAGCGATCCGTCGAACATCCCCAACGCCGCCGTGATCAGCGGCTTGCCGGCAAAGAAACAGGCATCGGAAACCAGATAGCGGGTTTCGAAATTGTCGGAGCCGTCGAGCACGAGATCGTAGCCGCCGATCAGCGACATTACGTTCTTTGCATCGAGACGCACCGCATGCGCCTCGAAATGAACATGCGGATTGAGCGCGTGAATCACTTCGGCCGCGCTGTCGACCTTGCGCCTTCCGATGTCGGGCGTGGTGTGGATGATCTGGCGCTGCAAATTCGACAGCGAGACGATGTCGTCATCGACCGCGCCGAGCGTGCCGACACCGGCGGCCGCCAGATACATCAGGACCGGTGCACCAAGGCCGCCGGCGCCGATCACCAGCACGGACGCCTCCTTCAGCGCGGTTTGCCCCGGGCCGCCGACTTCGCGCAGCACGATATGGCGGGCGTAACGTTCGAGTTCGTCGGCCGTCAGCATGGTCGCTTTGCTTCCTCTCTCCGCGGGTCACCTGTCAAACCCTCATGGTGAGGAGCGCGGAACGCGCGTCTACCGGACGATGCTACGCATCGCCGAGAGAACCATGAGGCCCCGATCTCGCCCACGGCCATCCTTCGAGACGCGGCTTGCGCCGCTCCTCAGGATGAGGAACGAAATCCCTGAACCGGGGCGCGGTTGGTGCCGACTAAGCAGATGTGCTTAATTGGCGTGACGTCAATGACGCTCCCCTATTCCACTCCGGCATTCTCCTGGATTTGTCATGAGATCGGTGCTTTCGGCAACATTGATGATGGCGGCCTCGGTTTTTGCGGCCTCGGATGCGCGGGCGCAGCTGACACCGCCCTCCACGGTGGGCGCCAAGCCGAAACCGGTCACCACGATACCGATCCGTCCCGCGCTGCAGAAGCCGGAAGAGACGGCGAATGCGATGGGGCAGGGCGAGCGGCTGGCGCTGCAGTCGGATCTTGCCTGGGTCGGCCAATATAACGGCGCCATCACGGGCGACCTCAGCGAGCGCATGGTCAATGCGATCAAGGAATTCCAGAAAAGTCGCGGCGGCAAGCCGACCGGCGTGCTCAATCCGCAGGAGCGCGGCATCCTTGCGGACACGGCGAAGAAAAAACAGGAAAGCGTCGGCTGGAAGATCGTCACCGATCCCGGCACCGGCGTGCGGCTGGGGATTCCGGCCAAACTGGTGCCGCAGCAGGCCAGCGACGCCAACGGCACCAAGTGGACCTCGCCCACCGGCACGATCCAGGTTCAACTGGCGCGGCGCAAGGAGGCCGGCCCCGTGACGGCAAAACTCGCCGAGCGCGAGAAGAAGGAGCCGGGGCGCAACATCGACTACACCGTGGTCAAGCCGGATTTCTTCGTGCTGTCCGGCCTGCAGGGCCTGAAGAAGTTTTATCTGCGCGGCACCTTCAAGGGCGACGAGGTCCGCATCCTCACCATTCTCTACGATCAGGCGACCGAGAATACCGTGGAACCGGTCGTGATCGCGATGTCGAGCGCGTTCAATGCATTTCCGGCGGCCGTGCAAACGGCGGGACCTCCGCCGCGCAAGACCGTGGAATACGGCACCGGCATCGTCGTCGGTGACGACGGCGCAATCATCGCCGACCGCCAGATCACCGACGGCTGCCTGACGGTTGCGATCGCGGGCTTCGGCAATGCCGATCGCGTCGCCGAGGACAAGGAGCACGATCTCGCACTGCTGCGCATCTATGGCGCGCGCGGGCTCAAAGCGCTCAATCTCGCCAACGCCGCCACGAAGACGGCGCTCGATCTCACCGGCATTGCCGATCCGCAGAACCAGGGCGGCGGCGCCGCGGCGAGCGGCATCAAGGCTTCGGTGGCCCAGCTTGGCGGCGGCAGCGACATCGCGCTGACGCCCGCGCCCGCGCTCGGCTTTTCCGGCGCACCCGCACAGGATGGCGACGGCAGGTTTGCCGGCGTCGCCCTATTGAAGCCGGTTCAGGTAGCAGGGCCCGCGAACGGCGTATCGGCGGCGCAGGCGGTACTGGTGACATCAGACACGGTGCGCGACTTTCTGAAGGCCAATGGCGTGAATGTGGCCGGTGGATCGACCGACG
Organism: Bradyrhizobium sp. McL0615; assembly: GCF_049993905.1. Lineage (NCBI taxonomy): Bacteria > Pseudomonadati > Pseudomonadota > Alphaproteobacteria > Hyphomicrobiales > Nitrobacteraceae > Bradyrhizobium > Bradyrhizobium sp. McL0615. Next base: position 91,610 of record NZ_CP188254.1, read on the forward strand.
CGAAGGCGTCAGTCGTTCGCGTGATCTGCGTAAGGAAGTAGGGTCCCTAACCTCGCCCCGCTTGCGGGGAGAGGTCGGATTGCGAAGCAATCCGGGTGAGGGGGTACTGGTCTCACGTCGTTCAGAACTCGCGGAGAGAGCCCCTCACCCCAACCCTCTAAGAGCGAGCTTCGCTCGTCTCGACCCCGCAAGCGCGGGGCGAGGAAGCACACCGACTTACGCCAGCCCGAACCTCACGCCGGCGCGCGCCAACCCGCCGGCGATGCCGATCGGCGTGCCGTCCGCGCGCCAGCAGGCCGCACCCGACATCGTGCCGTCGTCGTGAAACTGGATGGCATTCATGCCGCCGGCGACCGTCGGCACCGCCTGCACCTTGTGCCCCATCGACGTGAGTTTGGCGCGGACAGCATCGGGCACCGCCAGCTCGACTTCGAGCGCGTTGCCTTCGGTCCATACCCGCGGCGCTTCGACCGCCTCCTGCAGGCTCATGCCGTGGTCGATCAAATTGACCAGCGCCTGCATCGCGCTCGGAAAGATCTTCTTTCCGCCCGGCAAGCCCAGCGCATAGACGAGCTTGCCGTCGCGCAGCGCCATGACAGGCGACATCGAGGTGGTGACCCGCTTGCCCGGCGCCAGCGACAACGCATGGCCGGGACGGGGATCGTAGAGGTTCATGTAATTGTTCGGGATGGCGCCGAGACCGGGAATCAGAATCTTCGCGCCGAACAGATTGTTGATGGTCTGGGTGGTCGCGACCACGTTGCCGAACGCATCCGCCGCCGTCATGTGCGTGGTGTGCGCGCTTTCGAGCTGCGCCACGCCTGCGCTCCATGCCTGTGCACGGTTCGGATCGATCGCGCGGCGACGTTCATCGGCATAGGCCTTCGAGGTCAGCCGCTCGACCGGCACATTGATGAAATCGGGATCGCCGCTGGCCGCGGCGCGGTCGGCAAAGGCGATCTTGAGCACTTCCGCGAGGTAATGGATCGTGGCGGCGGAGCCGAAGCCGAGCTTCGCGATATCATAGCCTTCGAGAATGTTGAGCATCTGCGCGATGTGCACGCCGGAAGCCGCGGGCGGCGGCGGCCCCAGAATTTGCCAGCCGCGATAATCGGCGCGGATCGGCTGGCGTTCGACTGTCTTGTACCCCGTGAGATCCTCGCGGGTGATGAAGCCGCCCTTCTTCTTCATGTAGTCGACGAGGATATCGCCGAGCGGGCCGTGATACAGCGCCGCCGCGCCACGCTGGGAGATGTAGGTCAGGGTTTCCGCATATTCCGACTGCACCACGCGCTCGCCAACCCTGAGCGGCGTCCCGCTGGGCAGATAGATCGCCGAAATCTCCTTGTCCTTCAGCATCTCCTCGGCGGAGTCGGAAATACATTCATGCAGATAGGGCGTTGCCGCATAACCGCGCGAGGCGTGCTTGATCGCGGGCTGCATGACGTCAGCGAGCGACATGGTGCCGAACCGCTGCAGCGTTTCGCACCAGGCCTTCAGCGAGCCCGGCACGGCGACGGCTTTCGGACCGTTGAGGTTTTCATCGCCTGTCGTATCGAACACGTCATGCGCCGAGCCGGGTTTCGATGTGTAGGTATCGGGCCGGACCGCCAATGGCACCGTGCTTTGGCCGTCGATAAAGCGATGGCTGCCGTCGGCCAGCCGGATATGGGCCATGCCGCCGCCGATGATGCCGACCATCATCGGCTCGACCACGGTCAGCGCAAACAGCGTCGCAATCGCCGCATCGATGGCGTTGCCGCCGGCCGCCAGCATTTCCGCGCCGGCGCTCGATGCCAGCGGATGATTGCTGACCACCATGCCGCGGCTGCCGGTCGCCGGCCGCTTTTGACAGACAAAACCGGTGGTTGAGCGATCCCGCCAATTGCCCGTCATGTTGTTTTCCGTTTCTTGTTGTCGCTTTCAGGCATCAGCCGGCGAAATTCGAGCACGGCCGTGTTCGCCCGGGATAGCCAGAATTCCACAATCCTGCATGATTGCAAGGTGACTGATTCGGACGTCCGCGATCTTTCCTTTGGGTCGGGCTGGGTACGTTTGGGGTGAGCTTCGGCTCCCCGCCGCAGAATGCGGGCTTGTTTGTAAGGCGTAACCCAAACACCGCCAAAAGCCCCTCCAGAGGACTAGAAATGCAGACGATTGTATTGACCACCCAGAAGGGCGGTTCGGGAAAAAGCACGCTTTCCATCAGCCTTGCACTTGCCGCCATCCGGGCCGGCCACAATGTCCGCCTGATCGAGACCGACCCCCAGGGCACCGTATCGAACTGGAAGCGCCGCCGTCCCTATGCCTCGCCGATCGTCGAGCCGATCTACGCCGCCCGGGAGGTCGAGCAGCGCCTGCAATCGCTCGCGCACACCGGCGTTACGGTGACGATCGTGGATACCGCCGGCGGCGAAACCGCCGCGACCAATTCGGCCATTCGTTATTCCGACTTCTGCCTGATTCCGACGCGACCGAGCATCGCCGACATCGAGGCGACCGCCGCGACGCTCCGCGTCGTCAGGGCCTGGCACAAGCCGTTCGCCTACGTCCTGAACCAGACCCCGATCCGGGCTGCGGCACGCCTTGCCGGCGCCGAACACGCGCTGGGCGCCGAGGCGGCGCTCGAAGCCGCCGAGATCGTGGCCCAGCCCTTTGTCGTCATGCGCAACGACTACCAGGACGCGCTGAGCGCCGGCCTTGCGGTCTGCGAACATGCGCCGGAGGGCAAGTCCGCGGAGGAAATACGCGCTCTCTGGCAATGGGTCGAAACGCGGCTGGGCAATGTGGCGACGGCGACCGACGAACCGGCCGTCGAGGATTTCATTGAAATACCCGCGATCATTCCGAAATGGGCGGCACGCCCTTCGTTCGACAACGACAGCGCGCTGTTCCTGAGAACTCCCGCCCGGGTCTGATATCGCGCTTCGCGCAGGGTAAGTGCGCGAGACGAATGGAGAAACAATCCGGCCACCAGCGCCGCCGGATTGCCCCGCTCTGCTACAACTCCCGCCGCAGCCAGCTCTTCCGCGTGACGCGCCATTTTTCGGCGCGGCTCTGACCGTTGTGATGGGGGATCTCGATGAAGCCGACGAATTCGGCGCCGGTCTTTTGCTTGACGCGGCGCGACGCTTCGTTGGCAACGGCGTTGCAGACATTCAGGACGTCGACGCCCAGCACGCGGAAAGCGAAATCGTTCACCGCCGTGACGGCTTCGGTCATCAGGCCCTGATTCCAGTAGCGCTCCGCCAGCCAAAATCCACGGTTGCCCTTCGGATCGTCCGCCCACGGGCGCAGGCGAATATTGCCGATCGCCTCGCCGTCACCGCCGCGCAGCACCAGCATCCAGTTGTAGATCACCTGCCCCGCCGCGACCCTTTCCAGTTCCCGCGCGATGAAAGTCTCCGCGCCGTTCTCCGGATATGGCCAGGGAACGACCTGTGCGAGATGCTGGATGATGTTCCAGTTGTTGAAATGGCGCTGGATCGCCGGCGCATCCGAGAGCACGAGCGGCCGCAGGATCAGTCGCTCGGTCTGCAACGTCGGGGTGATGGTTATTTCTGACATTTCGGACACCAGAAGGTCGAGCGGCCGTTCTGAACGAAGCGCCGAACGATGCCGCTACAGCCCTTAGTTTGGCATTTTTCACCCTCGCGGTCATAGACCTGAAAGGAGTGCTGGAAATAACCGAGCTCGCCCGAGGTCAGCCGATGATCGCTGATCGAGGAGCCGCCGGCCTTGATCGCCTGATTGAGCACCGAATGAATCGCATTCACCAGCCGACCGGCATGATCGGTCGGCTCCGCCTTCTTCGTTGCCAGCGTCGCCGCCAGCCGCCGCGGCGACAGCTGCGAGCGAAACAGCGCCTCGCAGACATAGATATTGCCGAGCCCGGCCACAACGCGCTGGTCGAGCAACGCGGCCTTCAGGCTGGTCTTCTTGCTTTGGCACGAGCGCGCCAGCATCGCGGCGTCGAATTCATTGCCGAGCGGTTCCGGGCCGAGGCCTTTCAACAGCGGTTCATCCTCCAGCGCGTTGCGGGCGATGATCTTCATGTAACCGAAGCGGCGCGGATCGTTGAACACGATCGCGGCACCCGATGACATGTGGAACACCACGTGATCGTGCGCGCGGTCCTCGCTGCGCGGATGGTGGAATTGGCCGGGCGTGCCGTTGCCGCCGTCCTCCAGCACCCGAAACGAGCCGGACATGCCCAGATGCATCAACAGCACGTCGCCGGAGCCGAGATCCGCCATCAGGTATTTGGCGCGGCGGCCGAGACCGGTCACGGTCTGGCCCTCCAGCCGCGCGATAAAGTCTTTTTGAAAGGGAAACCGCAAATCCTTGCGCCGGGCTTCCGCTTTGAGGATTTTCGACCCCTCCATGGCGGGCTGCAGGCCGCGGCGGACGGTCTCAACTTCAGGCAATTCGGGCATGCAGGCATTCACCTTATGGAGGTGACGTGATAGCGCCATTGCGCCCGGCGCGCTATGGTCTGGGGTAGTGGAGTAAGCTTATGGATCGGCCGGACCAAACCACCCATTTCGGCTTCAGGGATGTGCCCCTGGGGGACAAGCAGACGCTGGTGAACGACGTCTTTCACAGCGTGGCGTCCCGTTACGACCTGATGAACGATCTGATGTCGGGAGGCCTGCACCGGGTCTGGAAGGACATCATGATCAATGCGCTCAACCCGCCGAAAAGCGATGCGCCCTTTGCCCTGCTCGACGTCGCCGGCGGCACCGGCGACATCGCATTCCGTGCGGCCGAGGCGGCAGGCGCAGGCTTCCGCGCCACCGTCTGCGACATCAACTCCGATATGCTCGACGTCGGCCGCAACCGGGCCGTGACGCGCCATCTCGACCAGCAGGTTTCCTTCGTCGAGGGCAATGCCGAGGCACTGGCGTTCGGCGATCGCTCTTTCGACGCCTACACCATCGCGTTCGGCATTCGCAACGTGCCGCGGATCGATGCCGCGCTGCGCGAGGCCTATCGCGTGCTGCGCCCCGGCAGCCGGTTTCTGTGCCTGGAATTCTCCACCGTCGATGTGCCCGGACTGGATGCGCTCTACGACTTCTTCTCGTTCAAGGTGATCCCGCCGCTCGGCCGCGCCGTGACGGGCGATGCGGAATCCTATCAATATCTCGTCGAATCGATCCGGAAATTCCCCCGACCCAATGTATTTGCCGAGATGATCCGCGACGCCGGCTTTTCGCGGGTGAAGTGGGAAAGCCTCTCCGGCGGCATCGTGGCGTTGCATTCGGGCTGGCGTTTGTGATTTCTGCGGCGACCCACATCGCGCGGCTCGTCCGCGCCGCTTACGTATTCGCGCGCGAGGGCGTGTTCGGCGTCGTCGATCCGAGTCTGGTGCCGCCGCCCGGACAGATCGCGCTGCGGCTGGCGCGGCTGATCGAACGGCCCGGCGCCAAATCCGGACCACGTTTGTCGCGGGCGCTGACGCGGCTCGGTCCCGCTTATCTCAAGCTCGGGCAATTTCTGGCGACGCGGCCCGACGTGGTCGGCGTCGCGATGGCGCGCGATCTGGAAGCCCTGCAGGACCGGCTGCCGCCGTTTTCGCAAGCCGAAGCCGAGGCCGTGATCGCCGCTTCGCTGGAACGCCCTGTGGCGCAGGCGTTTGCCAGCCTCGGCCCGCCGGTGGCCGCCGCGTCGATCGCGCAGGTGCATCGCGGCGAGACCGAACGGGACGGCGTACGCAAATCGGTCGCGGTGAAAGTGCTGCGGCCCAATGTCGCCGCGCGTTTTCGCCGTGACCTCGGCGATTTCTTCTTCGTCGCGCACAATGCGGAAGCGCATTCGGCCGAAGCGCGGCGGCTGCGGCTGATCGAAGTCATCAACACGATGTCGCGCTCGGTCGCGATGGAGATGGACCTGCGGCTCGAGGCGGCCGCGCTGTCCGAGATGGCGGAGAACACAAGCGACGATCCGGATTTCCGCGTGCCGACCGTCGACTGGGACCGCACCACCCATAACGTGCTGACCATGGAGTGGATCGACGGCATTGCGCTCAACGACCACGCCCGACTCGCACAGTCGCAGGTCGACCTCCCCAATCTCGGCCGCAAGGTGATCCAGAGTTTTCTGCGCCACGCGCTGCGCGACGGCTTCTTCCATGCCGACATGCATCCCGGCAATCTGTTTCTCGACGATGCCGGCCGGCTGGTGGCGGTGGATTTCGGCATCATGGGCCGGCTCGGGCTGAAGGAACGGCGCTTCCTTGCGGAAATTCTGCTGGGCTTCATCACGCGCGATTATCGCCGCGTTGCGGAAGTGCATTTCGAGGCCGGTTATGTGCCGGGCCATCACTCGGTGGAGAATTTCGCGCAAGCCATCCGCGCCATCGGCGAGCCGATTCATAACCGCACCGCCGAAGAAATCTCGATGGCGAAGCTGCTCACGCTGCTGCTCGAGGTCACCGGCCTGTTCGACATGCAGACCCGGCCCGAACTGATCCTGCTGCAAAAGACCATGGTGGTCGTCGAGGGGGTCGCGCGCGGGTTCGACCCGAAACTCGATATCTGGAAGGTCGCCGATCCCGTGGTGCGCGAATGGATCGAGCGCAACCTCGGGCCGGTCGGGCGGATTCAGGGCGCGATGTCCGGCGCAGGCGAACTCGGCCGCGTGATGGCGGGCCTGCCGGCCATCGCCTCGCGGGCGGTTGCGGTGCTCGAGAACATGGAGAGAATGACCCGGGAGGGCCTGACGCTGTCGCCGGAGACCATCGCGGCCATGGGCCGGGCCGAGGGCCGCAAGAGCCGCTGGCGGACGGTGGCGCTCTGGATCATCGCGGTCACCTTTATCGGGATTCTGGTCGCCATCCGCCAGTTGTGATTGCAATGCTATCATAATTTGATAGCATTGATTTCATATTTTGCCGGAGGCCGCCATGGCCAGCCTGACCATCCGAAAACTCGACGAAGCCGTCAAAGCCTATCTGCGTCTCCGGTCGGCCGGGAATGGCCGCTCCGTCGAAGAGGAAGTCCGGGTCATCCTCGGAGAGCTCATCCAGGGGCGCCCCGAATTACCGGGAAGCGCCTCCCCAGCCTCTGCACCGGCCCCGCAACCGGTCGGCGCCGCGGGCGAACGGAGCGTCACCCTGATCATCGGCGGCGGCATCGCCGCCTTCAAATCGCTGGAACTGATCCGGCGGCTGAAGGAGCGGCACATCGACGTCCGCTGCGTGCTGACCAAGGCCGCGCAGCAATTCGTCACGCCGCTTTCCGCCAGCGCATTGTCGCATCAGCGCGTCTACACCGATCTGTTCGACCCCGGCAGCGAATTCGACGCCGGTCATATCCGCCTCGCCCGCGAATGCGATCTGATCGTGGTGGCGCCGGCAACCGCCGACCTGATGGCGAAGATGGCGCAGGGCCACGCCGACGATCTTGCCAGCGCAATTCTGCTGGCGGCAGACCGGCCGATCCTGCTGGCGCCCGCGATGAACCCCCTGATGTGGAACAATCCCGCCACGCGACGCAACGTGATGCAGCTTCGGCGCGACGGCGTCCACATGATCGGCCCCAACGCCGGCGAAATGGCCGAATCCAACGAGGCCGGCGTTGGGCGGATGTCGGAGGCGATCGAAATCGCCGCCGCCGCCGTCGACATTCTCCGCCCGCCGCGACCGCGTCCGCTCGCGGGCAAGCGCGTGCTGATCACGGCGGGACCGACGCATGAGGCGATCGACCCTGTGCGCTATATCGCCAACCGTTCCTCCGGCAAGCAGGGTTTTGCCATCGCCGCCGCGGCGCAGGCCGCGGGCGCCGATGTCACGCTGGTCTCCGGCCCGGTCGAACTGCGCGACCCCGCGGGCGTCACGGTGATCCGTGTGGAATCGGCGCGCGACATGCTGCATCGGGTGCAAGCTGCGTTGCCGGCCGATATCGCGATCTTCGCCGCCGCGGTGGCCGACTGGCGCGTTGCCAATGAGGGCGAGCAGAAGTTGAAAAAGACCTCCGCCGGGATGCCGCCGCTCGCGCTGGTCGAAAACCCCGACATTCTCGCGACGATCTCGAAGCTGCAGGACAAGCGTCCGCCGCTGGTGATCGGGTTTGCCGCCGAGACCGAGCATCTGATCGACAACGCCAAGGCCAAGATCGCGCGCAAGGGATGCGACTGGATCGTCGCCAACGACGTGTCGCCCGCAACCGGCGTGATGGGCGGCGACCGCAACACGGTTCACCTGTTGACGCGCGACGGCGCCAACGAGATCCAGGTTGATTCCTGGCCTGTGATGACCAAGGAACAGGTGGCAGCCGAACTGGTGGCGAAGATTGCAAAAACCGTGGAGAAGAATTCGTGAGCGCGACAGTGAAGGTCGATATCCGCCAATTGCCGCACGGCGAAGGTCTCGCGCTGCCGGCCTATCAGAGCGTGGATGCCGCAGGGCTCGATCTGCTGGCCGCAGTTCCCGCCGACACGCCGCTGATCCTGCCTCCGGGCAAATACGCGATGGTGCCGACTGCGCTGACCATCGCGCTGCCGTCGGGCTATGAGGCGCAGGTGCGGCCGCGTTCCGGGCTTGCCGCCAAGCATGGGGTTACCGTCTTGAATTCGCCGGGCACGGTGGATGCGGATTACCGCGGCGAGATCAACGTGCTGCTGATCAACCATGGCGACACGCCGTTTCCAATTCGCCGCGGCGAGCGCATCGCGCAGATGGTGATCGCACCAGTCGTGCAGGCGCAGCTGGTTCCAGTGGTATCGCTCTCGACAACCGATCGCGGAAGTGGTGGTTTCGGCTCGACCGGCCGCTGAATCGTTTCAAATTTGAGCGGTTCGACTCATCCTTCCGCCGCTTTTTTCACAGCCAATTCAGCGTTCACGGTCTGGACTCTTACCGGCCGACTCCCGAAGGGGATACTCTCGACCCGATTCGTGCACGGCGGGGGTAGCGCCGGGCGTGCAGTCGTGCGTTTTTGGGGCAAATAATGTTGGGCGTAGTCGCGGCGATGCGTCGAACCCTGCTGTCGTGCACCTCACTGGCGCGCCACGGCGTGATTTCGCTCGCCACTGCCCTCTCCGCCTGGCCGAAAGCTGCGCTGGCCTCTGACTTGACCATCACGCAGACGATTTCCGCCTTGCTCGACCTCAATCACCAGGAATTCGCAGCGCTGACGACCGCGCTGTCGCTGCTGTGCTTTACGGTGCTGGCTGCGATACTGCTGATGCGCTCGCGCGTTCGGGCCAGCCAAATGGAACTCAGCCTGCGCTCCGACATCGCCGACCTGCAGGTGCAGGCCGACCGGCTGCGCGCGCTCCTGTTCGCCGAGCCGCAGATCCTGATCGCCTGGGCCGCGGGCGACAACCGCCCCCAGATCAGCGGCGACACCTCGCTTCTGATCTCGCAGGACGCGATGTCCAATTCACCGCAGCGCATCCTCGCCTTTGGAACCTGGCTGCCACCGGAACCGGCGCTGCAGATGGACCATGCGGTCGACGCGCTGCGCGAGGCCGGCGAAGGTTTTCTGCTCAATCTCTCCACCGCCAACGGCCGCGCCATCGAAGCGATGGGCCGCGCCATCGGGGGGCAAGCCATTGTGCGAATTCGCGAACTAGGCGGCTTGCGCCGGGAACTCGCCGAATCCAATCTCCGTTACAGGACGCTTGCGGAAGAGACCGAGTTGCTGCGCGACTTTGCCGCCGCGGCGCCGTGGCCAATCTGGGCCAAGAGTATCGAGGGCAATCTGCGTTACGCCAATACCGCCTATGTGCGGGCCACCGAAGGTGCGAACGTCGCGGATACGATCTACCGCAGCCTCGAACTGCTGGAGAACGACCAGCGCGCCGAGATGACCCGGGTGCTGAACGACAATGCCACGTTCAGCGCGCGGCTGCCGATCGTGGTCGGCGGTGAGCGGCGCATTTACGATGTGCAGGCGCTCAAGCTCAGCGCCGGCAGTGCCGGCATCGCCATCGACGCCAGCGAGGCGACCGCATTGCAGGACGCGATGGAGCGGATGGCGGAAGCCCATCGCCGCACCCTCGACCAATTGTCCTCAGGGGTTGCCGTGTTCGACAGCCAGCGGCGGCTTGCCTTCTACAATGAGTCCTACCGGCGGCTATGGGGCCTCGATCAGGCCTTCCTCGATTCCAATCCCGATGATTCAAGCGTGCTCGACCGCTTACGCGCCGCGCGTAAGCTGCCCGAGCAGCCCGACTTCCGGGTCTGGAAGGCCAAGCTGCACAAAGCCTACAGCGCCGTCGAGCCGGAGAACTACACCTGGTTCCTGCCCGACGGCCGCGCGCTCAGCGTCGTCACCACGCCGAACCTCGAAGGCGGCGTCACCTATCTGTTCGACAACGTCACCGAGAGCCTGGATCTCGCACGGCGGTTCGACCGGCTGACCCGGGTCCAGCATGAGACGCTCGATAATCTGGCCGAAGCCGTCGCGGTGTTCGGCAGTAATGGCCGCGTCGAACTGTTCAATCCCGCCTTCGAGAAAATGTGGAAGCTGTCGGCGGAGGCGCTGAAGGAGCAGCCGCACATCGAGGCCGTGGAAGCGTGGTGCAAGCCGCTATTCGACGACGAACTGACCTGGCGGGCGCTGCGCGAGGCGATCACGGGAATCGAGAACCGGGCGCAAGTGGCGCTGAAGCTCGAGCGGAAGGACGGCAGCGTGCTGGACTGCATGACCATGCCGCTGCCCGACGGCGCGACCATGCTGACCTTCCAGGACATCACCGACACCGAGAATGTCGAGCGGGCGCTGCGCGAGCGCAACGAAGCGCTGGAAGCCGCCGATCAGATGAAGGTCGATTTTGTCCACCACGTGTCCTACGAACTGCGCGCCCCCCTCACCACCATCATCGGCTTCGCACATTTCCTCAGCGATCCCTCGACCGGCCCGCTGACGCCCAAGCAGGCCGAATATCTCGACTACGTCACCAAATCGACCAACGCGCTGCTGGCCCTGACCAACAACATCCTCGATCTCGCCACCATCGATGCCGGCGCGATGAAGCTCGAGCTCGGCCCGGTCAATATCGAAAAGGCGATCCAGGCCGCCGCCGAAGGCATTCAGGACCGGCTGGCGACCGACCGCATCGAACTCAAGGTCGATATCGATTCGAATGTCGGCAACTTCACCGGCGACGAGCGGCGCGTGGTGCAGGTGCTCTATAATCTGCTCGCCAACGCCGTCGGGTTCTCGCCGCACGACGCCGCGGTCACGATCAGTGCGCGGCGGACCGAGCATCGCGTGATCTTCACCGTCAGCGATTCCGGCCCCGGCATTCCGGCTGACGTGAAAGACAAGGTGTTCGACTGGTTCGAGAGCCACTCTCACGGCTCGCGTCATCGCGGCGCCGGCCTCGGCCTGTCGCTGGTGCGTTCCTTCGTCGAACTGCACGGCGGCAAGGTGCGCGTCGATTCGGTGGTCGGCAAGGGCACGACGGTCTCTTGCGACTTTCCGGTCGACCAGAACGCGCATCGCAACGCTGCCGAATGACCGCGCCAGCTACATTCACGGTGGCGCTGGCGAACGAGACGGCGACATCTCATCTGATGGCCGACCTCGCGCTGCTGGTCGGTCCCGGCGACGTCATCACGCTGTCGGGCGATCTCGGCGCGGGCAAGACCGCGGCAGCGCGGGCTATGATCCGCTATCTCGCCGACGATGCCATGCTCGAAGTGCCGAGCCCGACATTCACGCTGGCGCAGAGCTATGATTTACCGTTCCCGCTTCTTCACGCCGATCTCTATCGGATCAATGATTCGAGCGAGCTGGAAGAAATCGGATTGTCGCCGCTGCCGGAGGGCACGCTGGCGCTGATCGAATGGCCGGAACGCGCGCCCGATGCGCTGCCCGAAGATCGCATCAACATCGCCTTCAGCCACCGCCCGGCGCTCGGGTCCACCGCACGCGCCGCCGAAATCACCGGCTACGGCAAGGCGGCGGCGCAGGTAACGCGGCTGGAGGGCTTGCGAAAGTTTCTCGGCGATGCCGGCTTGTTGGATGCGGCGCGCGGGCGCATGCCGGGCGACGCCTCGACGCGCTCCTATGCGCGGCTGATCCGCGACGACGGCACGTCGATCCTGATGAATTCGCCGCGACGGCCGGACGGACCTGCGATCTACAGCGGAAAATCCTACAGCGCCGCCGTTCATCTCGCCGAGGATGTCAAACCATTCGTCGCCATCGACAATGGCCTGCGCGCGCATGGTTTTTCGGCGCCGGCCATCCGCCACGCCGATCTAAGTGCCGGTTTCCTGATCACTGAGGATTTCGGCACCGCCGGCGTCATCGAGGGCGACCCGCCGCGGCCGATCGTCGAGTGCTACGAGGCGGCAACCGACATGCTGGCGGAGCTGCATCGCAAGGCCCTACCCGAAACGGCGCCGCTGGAGCCGGAAGGCCCATACCAAATTCCGCGCTACGATATCGATGCATGGCTGGTCGAGATCGGCCTGATGCTCGAATGGTATCTTCCGGACCGCGGCGCTGAAATCAGCCCGCAACAGCGCGACGAATTCGTCACGATGTGGCGAACGCTGCTGGAAAAGCCGGCGGCTGCGCCGCGAACCTGGGTGATGCGGGATTTTCATTCGCCGAACATCATCTGGCTCGGCGACCGCACCGGGATCTTGCGCGTCGGGATCATCGACTTTCAGGATGCCGTGCTCGGCCCCGCCGCCTACGATCTGGTGTCGCTGCTGCAGGACGCGCGGATCGATGTGGCCGAACAACTCGAATTGACGCTCTTGACCCGTTACATCAAGGCGCGCCGCGCCGCCGATGCCCAGTTCGACCCGGCCAGCTTCGCCGAGCTCTACGCCATCATGTCGGCACAGCGGAATACCCGCCTGCTCGGCACCTTTGCCCGGCTCAACCGGCGCGACGGCAAGCCGCAATACCTGCGCCACCAACCCCGGATCTGGACCTATCTCAGCCGCTCGCTGGCACACCCGACGCTAGCGGCATTTCGCGCATGGTATGCCGCCAACGTGCCGCCGCCGGTTCCCTGATTTACCTCCTGTTAGCCACCCCGCATATATTCTGGAACCGGCCATGCTGCAGAGGCATGGCACAGTCAGTTTTGACACGGGAAAACGGCCATGGCGGGGGCAGAACGGCGCAAGGGAGATCGAGTCGTATTCGAGCGCGGCTTTGCGGCGCACATGATGGGAATCGACGGCACCTGGCGGCGTGACTGCGTGATGGAAGACGTTTCCGAGACTGGCGCCAAGCTGACGGTCGAAGGCTCGGTCGAAGGTCTGCACTTGAAAGAATTCTTCCTGCTGCTGTCGTCCACGGGACTGGCCTATCGGCGCTGCGAGCTGGCCTGGGTCAATGGCGATCAGATCGGCGTCAACTTCCTCAAGCAGGGCGACAAGAAGAAGAAGGCGGCCAAGCGCGGGGCCCAGGACGCCGAAGTCTGAGATTTGGCCGCGCCGGCAGCCGTCGTACGGCCGTCATGCGCGGCCACTAAGGCCTCATGGCTGCTGGTTCAAGCCACTCGCCGTGATATGATCCGCAGCGCGATTTGATGGTTCGAGAAATCCCAAGAGAAATCCCAAGAGAAATTCCAGGAATGTCCGTTACGCCTACCAAAGCCATGGTCCTTGCCGCCGGTCTCGGTTTGCGCATGCGCCCGTTGACCGACCACATGCCGAAGCCGCTGGTGCGCGTGGCCGGCCAGCCCTTGCTTGATCATGTGCTGGACAAGCTCGCCGGTGCCGGCGTCAGCGAGGCCGTGGTCAACGTGCATTACCTGCCCGACCAGATCATCCAGCATACCGCGAGCCGTACCCGCCCCCGCATCATCATTTCCGACGAGCGCGACGTCGTGCTCGGCACCGGTGGGGCTGTCGTGAAAGCGCTGCCATTGCTCGGCAAGGAGCCGTTCTTTCACCTCAACGCCGACACGATGTGGATCGACGGCGTGCGGCCCAATCTGGCGCGGCTGGCCGAAACCTTCGATCCTGACCGGATGGACATCCTGCTCCTGATGGCGCCGACCACGAGCAGCATCGGCTATGCCGGCCGCGGCGACTACGCCATGCTGCCGGACGGCGCGTTGCGCAAACGGAAAGAGCATCAGGTGGTGCCGTTCGTCTATGCGGGCGCGGCGATCATGTCGCCCTCGCTGTTCGCCGACGCGCCTGCCGGCGAGTTTTCCCTGACCAAGATGTTCGATCGCGCCAACGAACAGGAACGGCTGTTCGGCCTGCGGCTCGACGGCGTCTGGATGCATGTCGGAACCCCCGACGCGGTGCAGGCCGCCGAAGAAGCGTTTCTGGAAAGCGTGGCGTAGGTCCACGCACAGATTCGTAGGGTGGGCAAAGCGCAGCGTGCCCACCATTCAAAGACAACGGTCGTGGACGGATGGTGGGCACGCTTCGCTTTGCCCACCCTACAGCACCGTCACCAACGGTGAGTAGTGGGGGTTACCCTCCCCCACCCATGACCTTCCCTGATTACCTCCCTATATTGCGCTGACCTCGAATCAGGAAGCCCATGCGCGTTTTCAGCGTTCCCGTATCCGTGCCGCTCCTGCGCACCGTCATCGCGGCGCTGGTCGATGGGCGGCTGGTCGAGGGATTCGAGGCGCGCCGGGATCCGCTCAATCTCGCGCGCGCGACGCTCTATCTGCCAACCCGGCGCGCCGGGCGGCTGGCGCGCGAAATCTTTCTCGATGAGCTGAAGACCGACGCGGCGATCCTGCCCCGCATCGTGGCGCTCGGCGACATCGACGAGGACGAGTTGGCGTTTGCGGAAGGCGCCGAACAGTTCAGCGGCGTGGCGCCGCTCGACATTCCGCCAAGGCTCGGCGAACTGGAGCGCCGCCTGACGCTGGCGCATCTGGTTGCGGCATGGGCGAAGAGTCCCGTCTCGGCGCCGCTCGTGGTCGGCGGCCCGGCCTCGACATTGGCGCTGGCCGGCGATCTGGCGCGGCTGATGGACGACATGGTGACGCGCGGCGTTGCCTGGGAAGCGCTCGACAAATTGGTACCCGACCAGTTCGACAAATACTGGCAGCACTCGCTGGAATTTTTGCGCATCGCGCGCAAGATATGGCCGGAGCATCTGAAGGAGATCGGCCGGATCGAACCCGCAGAGCGGCGCGACCGCCTGATCGACGCCGAAGCCGCGCGCCTGACCGCGCATCATGAAGGGCCGGTGGTCGCCGCAGGTTCGACCGGTTCGATGCCGGCAACCGCAAAATTCCTCACCGCCGTGGCCGGGCTCAAGCTCGGCGCGGTGGTGCTGCCCGGGCTCGACACCGATCTCGACGAGGAGGCCTGGCAGACCATCGGCGGCGTCAGGGACGCGCGGGGCAAGTTCACCACCCAGCCCTCCTCGAACCATCCGCAATTCGCGATGCACGGTCTGCTGGATCGCTTCGGCATCAAGCGCAGCGACGTCGAGACCCTCGGCACGCCGAGTCCACGGGGACGCGAGGTGCTGGTGTCCGAGACGATGCGGCCGTCGGGCGCGACCGAACAATGGCATGACCGCCTGGTCCAGCCGGATGTCTCGCTCAAGATTGCAGGCGGCATGACGAAGCTTGCCATCGTCGAGGCGCCAAATTCGGAGATGGAGGCGCTGGCGATCGCGGTGGCGATGCGCGAGGCGCGGCATCTGAACAAATCGGCGGCGCTGGTGACGCCGGATCGCGCACTGGCGCGGCGGGTGATGGCGGCGCTGCGGCGATGGAATCTCGATTTTGACGATTCCGGCGGCGACGCCCTGATGGATACGCCGGCCGGCATCTTTGCGCGCCTCGCCGCTGAAGCTGCCGGCAGAGGGCTGGAGCCGCCGACGCTGCTCGCGTTGCTGAAACATCCGCTGTTTCGGCTCGGCGGCGCGCGTGACGCGTTTAAGCACGCGATCGAGACGCTCGAACTGGCGCTGCTGCGCGGCACCCGGCCGCAACCGGGCACGGCCGGGCTGGCCCGCGACTTCGACCGTTTCCGCACCGAGCTCAAGAAACTTCGCAGCCATGAGACCTCCTCACTGCACGCCTCCGAGCCGCGCGCGAAATTGCGGGATCACGAACTCGACGAAGCGCAAGCGCTGGTCGTCGCGCTGCAGCAGGCGTTGGCGCCACTCGAAGTGATGGGCGCATCAAAACCCTATGATTTTGCCGAGCTGGCGCTGCGCCATCGCGAAGCGCTGATCGCGCTGTCGTCCGACCAAAACGGCATTGCCGTCGCCTTCGAGGAAACGCAGGGCGCGGCGCTGTCGGCGGCGTTCGACGATCTGCTTGCCGAGCAGAAGCCGAGCGGACTGATGGTGCAGCTCGGCGATTACCCCGAATTGTTCCAGACCGCCTATGCCGACCGGATGGCGCGGCGGCCGGAATCGGCGACCGCGCAGTTACACATCTATGGTCAGCTCGAAGCGCGATTGACCGAATCCGATCGCGTCATCCTCGGCGGGCTGGTCGAGGGCGTATGGCCGCCGGCGCCGCGGGTCGATCCCTGGCTGAGCCGGCCGATGCGCCATGAACTTGGCCTCGATCTGCCGGAGCGACGCATCGGCCTCTCCGCGCACGATTTTGCGCAATTGCTGGGAACGGACGATGTGATCCTGACCCATTCGGCGAAAGTCGGCGGCGCGCCGGCGGTCGCCTCGCGCTTTCTGCACCGGTTGGAGGCCGTCGCCGGCCAAGCACGCTGGGACGCGGCGAAAAGTGCTGGTGAAAATTACGTCAGCTTCGCCGCCGAACTGGACCAGCCCGACGAGGTCACGCCGATCGAGCAGCCTGCGCCGAAGCCGCCCGTCGCGACTCGGCCGACAAAACTGTCGGTCACGGCGATCGAGGACTGGCTGCGCGATCCCTATACGATCTACGCGAAATATATTTTGCGGCTCGATCCGCTCGATCCCGTCGACATGCCGCTGTCGGCGGCCGACCGCGGTTCGGCGATCCATGGCGCGCTCGGCGAGTTCACGCAAAAATTTGCCGACGCGCTGCCGCCACAGCCCGCGCTGGTGCTGCGCGGCATCGGCGAAAAATACTTTGCGCCGCTGATGGAGCGTCCCGAGGCGCGGGCGCTGTGGTGGCCGCGGTTTCGGCGCATCGCGAACTGGTTTGCCGATTGGGAGCTGGCGCGGCGCGACGCCATCGAGAGAATTGACGCTGAGATCCGCGGCGAGATCAAGATTTCACTCGACAACGAACGCATCTTCACGCTGTCCGCGCGCGCCGACCGGATCGAGCAGCGCCACGACGGCAGCTTTGCGATCCTCGACTACAAGACCGGGCAGCCGCCGACCGGCAAACAGGTGCGCATGGGCCTGTCGCCACAACTGACGCTGGAGGCCGCGATCCTGCGCGAGGGCGGCTTTGAGAATATCCACGCCGGATCCTCCGTCGGCGAACTCGTCTATGTCAGGCTCAGCGGCAACAATCCGCCGGGCGAGCAGCGCTCGCTGGAGCTGAAGATCAGGAGCAACGACACGCCGCAACGGCCGGACGAAGCGGCCGACTATGCGCTCGAGCAGCTCGAAGCGCTGATTAGAAAGTTCGAGAACGAGGAGACGCCCTATACCTCGCTGAACCTGTCGATGTGGTCGAACCGCTACGGCGCTTACGACGATCTTGCGCGCATCAAGGAATGGTCGGCGGCCGGCGGACTGGGGATCGAGGAATGGTGAAGGCTGCCCGCATCATTCCTCCCAATGTGCGCGACACGCAGGCGCGCGCGTCCGATCCCGCGGCGTCCTCGTTCGTTTCGGCCAATGCCGGATCGGGCAAGACGCATGTGCTGGTGCAGCGGGTGATTCGGCTGCTGCTCGACGACGTCCCGCCGGAAAAGATCCTCTGCATCACCTTTACAAAAGCCGCCGCCGCCAACATGGCGGAGCGGGTGTTCACCACGCTGGGCCATTGGGTGACGCTCGACGACGATGCGCTGGATGCGGCAATCCGCGAGGCCGGCATTCCCAATCCAAGCGCACGCTTGCGCAAATCGGCGCGCAAACTGTTCGCCTGCGCGCTGGAAACGCCGGGCGGGCTGAAGGTGCAGACCATCCACGCGCTGTGCACGCGGCTGCTGCAGCAATTCCCGTTCGAGGCCAATGTGCCGGCGCGGTTTGCCGTGCTCGACGACCGCGACCAGAACGAGATGATGGAGCGCGCCAATCTCGGGGTTTTCCTCGAGGCATCGCGCAACCCTGACAGCGCCACCGGCCGCGCGCTGATGACGGCGATGGCGAGTGCGGCGGACGTCACCTTCAAGGACGTGGTGCGCGAGGCCTGTCTCAGCCGCGATCATTTCATGGCCTGGACGGACGCCGCCGGCAGTGCGCAGGCCGCCGCCGCGCAGATTTCGGCCGCGCTCGGCGTGAGTCCCGACGACCGGATCGAGGATGTCGAGCATGACATCGTTGATGGACCCAACCTGCCGCGTTCCGAATGGGAGGCCATCGCCCTGGTTCTGGAAACCGGAAGCAAGACCGATCAGGACCAGGCGGCGCGGCTGCGCGGTGCGCTGGTGTTCACGGGCGCGGCGCAGGTCGACGAATATCTCGGCGTATTCCTCACGGAAGCCGATCGCACGCCGCGCAAATCGGTGGTGACCAAGAAATTCTGTGACAACAATCCGGCCATCGGCCGGCTGTTCGATTCCGAGGCCCGTCGCATCCTTCCCCTGATCGAGCGCCGCCGCGCCGTGGTGGCGCGCGACCGCACCGAGGCGCTGCTCCATATCGCCACCGCTGCGGCGGCCAACTACCGCCGCGAGAAACAGGAACGTGGCCTGCTCGACTATGACGATTTGATCGACAAGACGCTGGAGATGCTCGATCGCGTCTCCTCCGGCTGGGTTCATTACAAGCTCGACCGCGGCGTCGACCACGTGCTGATCGACGAAGCGCAGGACACCAGCCCGCGGCAATGGGACATCGTTGCGCACATCATCTCCGAATTCACTTCCGGAGCGGGCGCGCGCGATGGCGTGGTGCGCACGGTGTTCGCGGTCGGCGACGAGAAGCAGTCGATTTTTTCGTTCCAGGGCGCGGCACCGCGCGAATTCGACCTGCGCCGCCGCGCCCTGCAGCGGAAGTTCGAAGGCGCCGGACTGAAGTTCGATCCGGTGTCGTTTACCTATTCGTTCCGTTCGGGACCGGCGATCCTGCACGCGGTGGACGAGGTGTTTCGCGAACAGGACATCTTTCGCAGCATCCATGCGGTCGATATCGGCAACCCGATCCATCACGCGCTGGCCGACGCGGGGCCGAGCCAGATCGATCTCTGGGAGCTGGCCGAGGCCGACGACCGGCAGGACATCGAAGGCTGGCGCGCGCCGTTCGACGGCGTCGCCGCGACCAGCCCTGAAGTGAAGCTTTCCCGGCGCATTCAGGCCGAGATCAAGTCGCTGGTCAGCAGCGGCGTGATGACCGGCAGCAGCAATGACCGCCGGCCGCTGCGCTATGGTGACATGTTGGTGCTGGTGCGCCGACGCGGCAACGCCTTCGACGCCGTGATCCAGGCGCTGAAGCATGCCGGTATCCCGGTCGCCGGCGCCGACCGTCTCAAGCTGACCGAGCACATCGCGATCATCGACCTGATGAACCTCGCCGACGCGCTGCTGCTGCCGCAGGACGATCTGGCGCTCGCGGTGGCGCTGAAGAGCCCGCTGTTCGGCCTCACCGATGATGACCTGTTCAAGATCGCCTGGCAGCGCAAGGGATCGTTGCGCGCGGCGCTGGCCGAGCGTGCCGCGGCCGACGGTCGGTTGCGGGATGCGCTATGGCGGCTCGAACAGTGTGAGCGGCGCTTCGCCAGCGAAACACCGTTTGCGTTCTATGCGTGGCTGCTCGGCGGCGATGGTGGCCGCGCGCGAATCTTGCGCCGGCTCGGGCACGAGGCGAACGACGCGCTCGATGAGTTTCTGGAGCTGGCGCTGAACTATGAACGCAAGGCGCCGGCCTCGTTGCAGGGCTTTATGGCGTGGCTGCGCACCGCCGATCTCGAAGTGAAGCGCGACATGGAAATTTCGCGCGACGAGGTCCGCGTCATGACGGTGCACGGCGCCAAGGGGCTGGAGGCTTCGGTCGTGTTCCTGGTCGACACCACGACCTCACCTTCGGATACACAGCGGCTGAAACTCATCAACCTGTCGCAGGGCAATGCCGATCCGCATGCGCCCGGCGTCGTGGTCTGGGCTGGCCGCAAGGCCGAGGATCCGCCGGCCGTCGTCGCGGCGCGCGCAGCGATGATCGGCGATACCGAGGATGAATATCGCCGGCTCCTGTATGTGGCGATGACGCGCGCGGCGGACCGCCTGATCGTGGGCGGCTGCCTGCCCGGCAACATGAGGAGCGTCCGGCCGCTGTCCTGGTACGATCTGATCACCAAGGGGCTCGGCGGTTCCGCCCTGCAGCTCCAGGAGATCGAGACCGCCATCGGCCGGGTGAAACGCTATATGCGTCCTGAGGAGACCGCGCCCTTGGCCGCACCCGCTGCTGCGCCATCCGCGCCGGCGCCGCTGGTGCTGCCCAACTGGCTGCTGACCCCGGCCCAGCCGGAGATGTCCGCAGAAAGTTTTGTGCGGCCATCCGACCCCGCAGATGACGACCCCCGCAAGGTACGGACGGCAGAGTCGCTCACGCAGCGCGCCCGCGCCCTGCAACACGGCACGCTGGTGCACCGGCTGCTGCAATCGCTGCCCGATATCGCCGCGGAGCGCCGCCGCGAGGCCGCGCTGGCCTATCTGGCCCGCAACGCCGACGGCTGGAGCGAGGAGGAACGGCAGGCACTGGCCGAAAGCACGCTGGCCCTGATTGCGGATACGCGTTTCGCGCCGGTGTTCGCCCCCGGCAGCCGGGCCGAGGTCTCGATCGTCGGCCGGTTGGAGCGACCGGCCGGACGGCCGGCGCTGGTATCCGGGCAGATCGACCGCCTCGTGGTCACGGAAAACGAGGTCCTGATCGTCGATTTCAAGACCAACCACGCCCCGCCGAGCCGGCCCGAGGAGGCGCCAAGGGGCTACGTCCGCCAGCTCGCCCTGTACCGCGAGGTGCTTGGCAAGCTTTATCCCCAGCTGCCGGTCCGCGCCGCGCTGCTTTGGACCGAAACCGCTGAATTGATGGAGATTTCGGCCCCCGCGCTGGAGGCCGAGCTGGCATCCATCATCTCGGCGTGACCCGCGCTTGACCCGGCAGGGTCGCGTTCATAGGTTTGGCGCTATCATCCCCGGCGCGATTCTCATTCCGCGCCGCTTTTTCCTAACCAAACGAGGTAATTCCCATGGCCGTTGGCAAGGTTTCTGACTCCGATTTCGAAGCCGAAGTGCTCAACGCGACCGGGCCGGTGGTCGTCGATTTCTGGGCCGAATGGTGCGGCCCCTGCCGCATGATCGCCCCCGCCCTCGACGAAATTTCCGGCGCGATGGGCGACAAGGTCAAGATCGTGAAGCTGAACGTCGACGAGAGCCCGAAGACGGCTTCGAAATACGGCGTGATGTCGATCCCGACCCTGATGATCTTCAAGGGCGGCGAGATGGCCTCGCGCCAGGTCGGCGCCGCGCCGAAGGCAAAGCTGCAGCAGTGGATCACCGCTGCGGTCTGATTGGCTCTTAGACAGTAATTTTTCAGGGACGGCCGGCGAATAGCCCGCCGTTTTACTTTGAGAGAACATAAGCCGGAAGCGGGTGCCGGCAGGAATTCGCGCGCAAGCCGATCGAGCGTGTCGGTCACGCGAGCATGATCCCGCTCGTGTTCGCTCCCCGCCCTATCCTGATGACTGGCCGTCTTCAGGCGGCGGTATTCCGCGTCATAGTCGTTTGTGGGCTACCTGTTGTCGGTTTCGGAGTTGCGCAACAGTCTTACTTCCCCTTTGCTCGCCTAGCCGCACGATTGGGAAATGGTTTGCGGCGTACCCTACGCCAAATGTCGCTAATGAAAGTTCTTACCTTGGGTACAAGGGCGATCAGTGCAGCAAGAGGCGTGATCGCAGCCGCGGCTGCAACGATCAGACCGTTTGCTTGGCCGACATATGATTTAAGTTGCTGGAACGCAGAAACCTGAATGACTACCTCCTCGTGCAACGTTGTCACCTGCACCCGGTGCCTGTCAGGCCCAACTTGAATATTCGCTGCCACCTCGATCGTAAGGGTTTTCTTGCCCCCGGATTGCGGGGTGACCGTCCAATCCCATTCAACAGGTTTGGACGTCGTAGCAGTGCGCAGTTGCGCTCCTGCAGGTTCGATTTTTAGGTCGTCACCCTGCAGTGTTGCCTCGATCGACTGAGCAAATTTCCCCTCTCTCTTCGTTATCGTGCCGGGCAGTCCTGAAAATGCATCTTGAACGTCTTGTTTGTTAGAGGTCGTTAAAAGGAGACGAAATCTGAATGGTTCCTCGAGGTATGCCGTGCGCGGCTTATTGAAGTTGTAGTGCCCCTCAAGCAAGTTGTCGACAATGTCCCCGACATCAACGCAAGGGCCGTTCGACACCACCCCCAACCTTCGTGATTTTTCCTGACAGGCAGTTTCGGTAACGATTTGCTTTCCTGAATTGGAATCGGCGACTATTTGGCCGGAGGAAGGCGTAATCGGTCTATCGACTGACTTGATGTCACCAGGAACTACTCCACTGGAATTAGTATCCTCCAAGAACTTGTCCAGCATCGACTGGATTGAGCTCTTCGCGGCGTCCGGCCCCTTGTCCGACATGTCGTTGTGCTGGAAGCCGGTGTTCACGACCGTGATGCCGGCTTTTTCGGCCTGCTCGTCGTCAGGTACGACGCCGGGGTCGGGTTTGAAGTGGGTATCCTTGGAGCGGAACGACAGGATCTTGAACTTGCCGTCGGTCAGGAACGGCACGCGCAGATTGTCGAGCGTCACAACCTTCTTGATCTCGTCGGGATATTCCTTGGCGAAATACATCGAGATGTCGCCGCCCATCGAATGGCCGACCATCGTCACTTTTTCATAGTCTGCGTTGGGCTGGACCTTCTGCATTTCGTGAATGGCGAAATGGATGTTGGCCACGCCGCGCTGAATCTGCGGCAGACGGCCGACGTAGGGTTCACCGACCTTGGTCACCATCGGCGGATCGGTCGGCAGATCGTGCTGCGGGCTGATCGCGAGGTAGCCGCGCCAGGCGAAGACGTTTGCAAGGAAGGAATACTCGGTGTTCTTGACGGTGTTATCGTGGTTAAGGATCGCGACCGGCAGCTTGATCAGACCGGCATTAGCCTGCATTTCGCTGTCGCGCCGGACAGCGATATTGACCGCGACCAGGCGATTGTCGCGATCGGGATCATGGAACGCGATGGTCTCGTGCCGGATCGCCCACTTGTCCGCGGTGAAATATGCAACGGCGACCAGCAGGGCGAGTGAAAGCAGAACGGTAATTCCACGTTTCATGCACAGCCTCGGGCTGAACCACTGACCTAACGGCAAAATCCCTACTTTGTATCAACTTGCGTGTCCTTGTAAGCGGATACGACAGAACTCAGCCTGTTTCAACGCCAGATTGCGACACGACATAACGATCCTGTAATATGACCATGATCCAGCCGCCCGCGACTGGCTCTCCGACCACGTGATCGAGGATTCTATCTGATCCACCCCGTCGCGAGCGCGGACGCCAGTTCGGCCTGACCGTTCTGCCGCGCGAGCGCGGCCATCGCCTCGTGATCATACGGCACGTGGCGGAACGTGACGCGCCATGTGCCGTTGACGAGTTCGAGGATGGCATAGCGCGCATCCGGCGTGCCGGCTTCGACGACATGCGGAAACGGATGGACATCGCGATAGCCGGGCGAGCCGACGCTGCCGGGATTGACGATCAACCGGCCGTCGTGAAGCCTGACCGCGCGCGCGATGTGGGTGTGTGCGCAGAGGATCAGGGATTGCGTGATGCCATGTGCATATTTTTCGATTGTCTCCAGCGCCGCCATTCGCACGGTGCCGTCGGGCAAGACCGTTTCCAGCCAGTAGATCTCATCATGGTCAGGTGTGGCGTGGCAGAGAAAGACCTGATCGCGAAACACCGCGCTCTTCGGCACCCCGCGCAGCCAGTCGAGATGGTGCGCTTCGAGCTGCGCATGGGCCGGCCGATCCCATGATCCCATTTTCTCCGGCGGCCGGTCGATCAGATAGCGATCATGATTGCCGAGCACGTGAACCGCATCAAGCGCCATCAGCGCGTCCATGGTTCGCCGCGCATCGAGCGGGCCGCTCGCCATGTCGCCGAGATGGACGATGTCGCCGATGCCCTGCGCGCGGATGTCGGCCAGCACCGCTTCGAGCGCGAGATAGTTTCCGTGGACATCGGCTATGGCGGCAAAACGCATGTCAGTTTTCCTGCTTCCGGCAGCTGCTGTTGTACGATCGTACAAAAAAAGATGTCAGGTCACTTAACTCATTTGGGTGAAACCAGCCGGCAACATGCTCCTTAGGTTCTACGACGGAACCCGGGTTCCGACTCGCAGTAAGCACAAGCCTTGGCTAGTCTTTTGTGACCACCGGGGCTGGTTAGTTTCATAAGCAATCGATATTTCTTCCCGGGTCGCCGCTGGAAGCGATTCCAGCGGCATTTCATTTTGTCGGACGCCAGATTTGGGCTGACGCGTTTTCATGACGCGAACCAGCCCCCGCTCCGCTTGAAAACGCTCTATGCAGGCGGCGTGCCATTGATCGCAAGCACATCGCCGGCGAGGTAGAGCGAACCCGTGATCAGAATGCGCGGCGGCACTTCATAAGCGAGCCGCGATAACGCTTGCAGCGCCGCTTCGACACTCACAGCGTTTTCCACGCGCATACCGAGCGAGCGCGCCGCATCCGCGAGGCGATCCGGCGGCATCGCATTGTCGCGGCTGGGAATCGGCACAGTGACAATGTGCCGCGTCAGGCCGGCGAAATTGGCGAGGAACGCGCCCGCATCCTTGTTCGCCATCATGCCCGCGATCACCACCAGGGGGCGCGACACGCGCTCTTCGAGATCGCCCAGCGCTGCAGCAGCGACGCGGCCGCCTTCCGCATTGTGCCCGCCATCGAGCCAGATCTCGCAACCCTTCGGCCCCTGATCAACCAGCGCGCCCGCGACCAGCCGCTGCATCCGCGCCGGCCACTCGGCGCCGACGATGCCGGCCTCGAACGCCGGCATTCCGATTTTGAACGACTCGATCGCGCGCAACGTCGCGATGGCGAGACCGGCATTGTCGAATTGATGGCGCCCGAACAGTTTTGGCGCCGCGAGATCCATCAGGCCGCGCTCATCCTGATAGACCAGCCGCCCGCGTTCGACACCGACGTGCCATTGCTGTCCCGCCGCATGCATCGGCGCGCGCATGCGCTTGGCCTGCGCCTCGATTACCGACATCGCCTCCGGCGTCTGCTCGGCGCAAATCACCGGCGCGCCGCGCTTGATGATGGCAGCCTTCTCGCCGGCGATGGCTTTCAGCGTGCTGCCGAGAAATTCCATGTGATCCATGCTGACCGGCGTGATGACGACAGCGATCGGCCGGTCGATGACGTTGGTGGCGTCGAGCCGTCCGCCAAGACCGGTTTCCAGCAGCACCACATCGGCCTCATGCTCCGCGAACAGGCAAAATGCTGCCGCGGTCTCCATCTCGAAAATCGTGATGGGATCGCCCGCGTTGACCTGTTGGCAGTGCTCCAGCACCCGGCGCAACGCGGCATCATCGGCCAGGCGGCCACCGCCCTTCTCGCCGATGCGGAAGCATTCGTTGATCCGCACGAGGTAAGGCGAGGTATAGACGTGCACGCGCAGGCCGGCGGCCTCGAGCGTCGCGCGCAAATAGGCGATCGTGGAGCCTTTGCCGTTGGTGCCGGCGACATGAATCACCGGCGGCAACGTGGCTTCTGGATGATCGAGACGCGCCAGCAGGCGGTGCATGCGATCGAGGCTGAGATCGATTCGCTTCGGATGCAAGGCAGACAGCCGCGCGATCAATTCACCGAGCGGCCGGGGATTGGCGGCAGGCAGGTTCACGCGTGGGGCGCAGCCGGCACGGCTTCGGGCGCCGAGACGATCTGGGCCGGGTCCGTAACCTGCGGTGCAGGCTTTGAAGCGACGTCGAGCGCCGGCGATTTGGTCAGGAGCCGGCACAGCCGCGCCAGCGTCGGGCGCATCTCGTGGCGATGCACGACCATGTCGATCATGCCGTGATCGAGCAGATATTCAGCACGCTGGAATCCTTCCGGCAGCTTCTCGCGGATGGTCTGCTCGATGACGCGCGCGCCGGCGAAACCGATCAGCGCGCCGGGCTCGGCGATCTGCACGTCGCCCAGCATGGCGTAGGACGCGGTGACGCCGCCGGTGGTCGGATTGGTCAGCACCACGATGTAGGGCAGCTTTGCTTCGCGCAGCATCTGTACGCCGACGGTGGTGCGCGGCATCTGCATCAGCGACAGAATACCTTCCTGCATCCGCGCGCCGCCCGAGGCCGCGAACATGATGAACGGCGACTTCTTCTCGACCGCCAATTCGAGCCCGCGCACGATCGCCTCGCCCGCGGCCATGCCAAGCGAACCGCCCATGAAATCGAAATCCTGCACCGCGACGACGACACCGGCGCCCTCGAGCTTGCCGTAGCCGACCTTGATGGCGTCGTTCAGCCCGGTCTTGGCCCGGGCGTCCTTGATGCGGTCGACATATTTGCGCTCATCACGAAACTTGAGCGGATCGGCCGTCACTTCCGGCAGCGCAATGTCGTACCAGGTCTCGTTGTCGAAGATCGATTTCAGCCGCGCCACCGCGCCCATGCGCATGTGGTAGTTCGAGCCGGGGATGACGAACTGGTTGGCCTCGACGTCCTTGTAGAACACGAGCTGCCCGGAATCCGGGCACTTGATCCACAGATTCTCCGGCGTCTCGCGGCGCAGGATGTTGCGGATTTTTGGCCGGACGACGTTGGTGAGCCAATTCATGGTTCGCTCCGAAATGCGGTTAACGCATCAACTGAATCATATGGCGATCCGGACCTAGCCCGGCAAGCCGCCGCAATTGTGGCCTATTCGGCAGCCTGTTTCGCGCCCCGCACGCCCTGCGCCAGCGCGGACGCCAGATCGGCGACGGCGCCGACGGTTTTGGAGGTCGCGCGACCCTCGGCATCGAGGCTGCCGCGGAGCGCATCGACCAGCGCGGTCCCGACCACGGCGCCGTTGGCATTCTCGGCAATCGCACGCGCCGCTTCCGGCGTGCGGATGCCGAAGCCGACGCAAACCGGCAGCTTGGTGTGACGCTTGATGCGGGCAACGGCTTGGCCGACCACCGTGGAATCGGCGCTGGCGCTGCCGGTGATGCCGGTAATAGCGACGTAGTAGACGAATCCCGACGTGTTCGCGAGCACCGCCGGCAGGCGCTTGTCGTCGGTGGTCGGCGTCGCCAGGCGGATGAAGTTGAGCCCCGCCTTCATCGCCGGAATGCAAAGCTCGGTATCTTCCTCCGGCGGCAGGTCGACGATGATCAACCCGTCGACGCCTGATGCCTTGGCATCGGCGAGGAATTTATCGACACCGTAGATGTAGATCGGATTGTAGTAGCCCATCAGCACCAGCGGCGTGGTGTCGTCGTCCTTGCGGAAACCACGCACCATCTCCAGGGTCTTCTTCAGAGTCATGCCGCCTTTGAGAGCGCGCAGGCCCGCCGCCTGGATCGACGGCCCGTCCGCCATCGGATCGGTAAAGGGCATGCCGATCTCGATGAGGTCGGCGCCGGCCTTCGGCAGCGCCTTCAGGATGTCGAGCGAGGTCTTCGGATCGGGATCGCCGGCCATCAGGAAGGTGACGAACGCCGAGCGGCCCTGTTTGGCGAGGTCGGCAAATCTAGCGTCGATACGGGTGGTCACTTCTTCCTGCCCTTCAGAATTTCCGTGATCTGCGGGATGTCCTTGTCGCCGCGGCCGGAAAGATTGACGACCATCAGGTGATCCCGCGAACGTTTTGGCGCGAGCTCCATCACCTTGGCGATCGCGTGCGCCGGCTCCAGCGCCGGAGGAATGCCTTCAAGCCGCGTCAGCAACTGAAACGCCGCGAGCGCTTCCTCGTCGGTCGCGGAGAGATAATTGACCCGGCCGGTTTCGTGCAGCCAGGAATGCTCCGGGCCGATGCCGGGATAATCCAGCCCCGCCGAAATCGAATGCGCGTCCTGGATCTGGCCGTCCTCGTCCATCAGCAAATAGGTGCGGTTGCCGTGCAGCACGCCGGGACGGCCTCCGGCGATCGAGGCGGCGTGGAGTTGTGTCAGCCCGTGGCCGGCGGCCTCGACACCGAAAATCTCGACGGAGGGATCATCGAGGAAGGGATGAAACAGCCCCATCGCATTGGAGCCGCCACCGATGCAGGCGACCAGCGAATCCGGCAGGCGGCCCTCGATCTCCTGCATCTGCTCGCGGGTCTCGATGCCGATAATGGACTGGAAGTCGCGCACCATCATCGGATAGGGATGCGGACCCGCCACTGTGCCGATGCAGTAAAACGTGTCGTGCACATTGGTGACCCAGTCGCGCAGCGCGTCGTTCATCGCGTCCTTCAGCGTACGTGCACCGGACTGAACGGGGACCACCTTGGCGCCCAGCATTTCCATGCGGATCACGTTCGGCTGCTGCCGCTCGACGTCGACCGCGCCCATATAGACCACGCAGTCGAGCCCGAACCGCGCGCACAGCGTGGCAGTAGCGACGCCGTGCTGGCCGGCGCCGGTCTCGGCGATGATGCGCTTCTTGCCCATGCGGCGCGCGACCATGATCTGGCCGAGCACGTTGTTGACCTTGTGCGAGCCGGTGTGGTTGAGCTCCTCGCGCTTGAAATAGATTTTTGCCCCGCCGAGATGCTCGGTCAGCCGCTCGGCGAAATAAAGCGGCGACGGCCGGCCGACATAGCTTTTGAGATAGCCGTTCATCTCCGCCTGGAACGCCGGATCGGCCTTGGCGTCGGCATAGGCCTTTTCCAGGTCGAGTATCAGCGGCATCAGCGTCTCGGCGACGAAGCGCCCGCCGAAGATACCGAAATGCCCGCGCTCGTCGGGACCGGTGCGGAATGAATTGAGCAGGTTTGGATTCATCGGACCATCAGTTCTTCGGTGGCGCGGGCGGCGCGAATGAAATTGCGGATCATCTCCGGATCCTTGACACCGGGCGCGCTTTCCACGCCGGACGATACATCGACGCCACCGGCGCGGGTGACGCGAATGGCCTCCGCGACGTTGTCAGCGGAAAGCCCGCCCGAGACCATAAACGGCAGTGCAAGATCGAGCTTTTCCAGAACATGCCAGTCGAACACGGCCCCCAATCCGCCGGGGCGGGTGGCGCCTTTGGGCGCGCGGGCGTCGAACAGGATGCGGTCGGCGACGCTGGCATAGCCTGGCAGCAGGGCAAGATCGGCCGAGGTTTCGACCGCGATCACCTTCATGACCGGAAGCGCGAATTTGGCCTTGATATCGCGGACGCGGGCGGTGGTTTCCTTGCCGTGCAATTGCAAGAGGTCCGGCCCGAGCGTCTCGACGATGTTCTCCAGCGTCGCGTCGTCGGCATCGACGGTCAGCGCCACCTTCGCGGCACGGCCCTTGGCTTGCTTGCCGAGCTCGCGCGCGGCCTCCAGGCTGAGATGGCGCGGCGACGGGGGAAAGAACACGAAGCCCACCATGTCGGCGCCCGCCTCGAGCGCTACTTCGAGCGTCTCGCGCGTGGACAGGCCGCAAATTTTGACGAGCAGGGGCATGGTCTCTCGGGGGCGGATCCAGCGCCGCCAGGCAAATGGGAACAAGCTGACGGGGCGGGTTCTACAACGTCGCGCCCTGCTTGTCTCGCCCTGCGGCCCCATAGATCCCGTGCTGGGACGGCGCCGGAAGCCGCTGCTGGCCGACCCGGGAAACCGCCGCCGCGGCCCGCAAATCGGCCGTCTCCGTCCTTGCCCGGCGGGCATCTGCCTCATGCTGGCGCGCCGCGCGGCGCCAGTGGCGCTGGCGGAACCAGGTCGCCATGCCGCCCGCCGCCACCCCCAGAATGGCGACCGTAATGATCACGACGAACAGCGGCATCGACACTGCGATCGCCGGATCGGTCGAATTGAAGGGATCGAACGACACCGTCACGAAATGGCGGTTGGCGACCGCAAAGACGATGAAGATGAGCCCTAAGGGAATGACGACCAGCGCCGTGAAGAACTTTCGCATGACCGTCGCTCGTAGTGATCGAGAAAGGCGGACAACAGGTCCGCAACACGGCTACAAAATAGTCAAATCGAAAAAGCGCCTACGCGCCGGCCTCAGGCGAGCCGTCCTCGCGATTCAGCCGCTCGCGCATTTCCTTGCCGGTTTTGAAGAACGGCACGCTCTTCTGGTCAACCGGCACATGTGCGCCGGTGCGAGGATTGCGGCCTGCGCGGGCAGGACGATGCTTGACCGAGAAAGCGCCGAAGCCGCGCAGCTCGACACGGTCGCCGCGCGCCAATGCTGCCACGATCTCATCGAGAATCGCGTTCACAATGTTCTCCACATCCCGCTGATAAAGGTGCGGGTTGTGCTCGGCGATGCGCTGAACAAGTTCGGATTTGATCATCGAAGTTGGGATCCGGGATCGTACGGATATCCATTTCCGTGAAAATACCTTGCACTGTCAAGACGCTAAATCACTTTTGGGCAGAACGGGCCACGTCACAAACGGCCCAAAGAGGCTATGCGGCAACACCCGCAGTGCGGGAGAATGTGGCCAAGGGCCGCTAGTAAGGCTCAGTTGGACGCCGCGGGGCGCCACAATGCGAGCATGCCGTCGAGTGAGAGCTGATCGACCGCCTGGGCAACGCCGGCCTGCTCGATCTGGCGCGCGACGGAACTCAGGCCGACCGCATTGAACGCGATCGAAGCTGCCGCGCGCAGGAATGTCAGGTCCCCGAATTGCGGCGTCAGCTTGAAATCGCGCACGGGCAGGTCGCTTTTGATCTTCTTTTCGGCAACCAGCCAGGCAACGGCTGATTTTTCATCGCCGAGCTGATCGATCAGCTTCAGTTCGACCGCCTGCCGGCCGGTGAAGACCCGTCCGTCCGCGACTTTTTCGAGAAGTGCATCGTCCATGCCGCGCCGCTCCTTCACCAGGCCGCGGAACCAGGCGTAGGAATCCTTCACCAGCGCGTCGAGGGCGGCGCGCGCCTCCGGGCTGGTTGGCTCGAAACCGTTGGGCGCCGCCTTCAATGGTGAGGATTTCACCTCCTCGACCTTGACGCCCACGGTCTTCATCAGCTCGGTGAAATTCGGAAACTGGAACAGCACGCCGATCGAGCCGACCAGAGAGCTCTGGCGGGCGATGATCTGATCAGCGGCGATGGCGGCGATGTAGCCGCCCGACGCGGCCAGTCCCTCGACCACCACCACGACAGGCTTCTTGGCTTTCAGGCGCACCAGCGAATCATAGAGCTGCTCGGAGCCGGCCGTGGTGCCTCCAGGCGAGTTGATGTGGATGATGACAGCGGCGTGGTTCGATTTCTCCAGCCGCTCCAGCGCCTCGACCCGCTGCTGGTCGCTGCGGATCAGCCCGTCGATGTTGACCCGCGCAATCGAGCCCGATGTGGCCAGCGCCGTCGGCCCGTTCGTCGTCGCGATCGCGCCGACGGCTATGATCGCCGCGATGGCGACCAGGCCGGCCGCGACCCGCCAGAAGGTCAGTTTGCGGCGGATCCTGCGGCGATCGACGATCACGTCCGAATCGAGCGACATCAAAATTCTCCAAAAATGTCCCGGGCGTTTTTGCATTCGCAGCGTGAGCGAAGCGTTATCTGAATACATCAATTGCTACGCAATTTGAAGAAAACAAGGCCCTGTTCC
The DNA here is from genome assembly GCF_049993905.1 of Bradyrhizobium sp. McL0615. Taxonomy (NCBI): domain Bacteria; kingdom Pseudomonadati; phylum Pseudomonadota; class Alphaproteobacteria; order Hyphomicrobiales; family Nitrobacteraceae; genus Bradyrhizobium; species Bradyrhizobium sp. McL0615. Next base: position 123,367 of record NZ_CP188254.1, read on the forward strand.
CTTCTCCCCTTGTGGGAGAAGGTGCCGGAGCGAAGCGGAGGCGGATGAGGGGTATGTCTCCGCGAGTTGTGCCCGTTGATAGAACCCCTCATCCGGCGCTTCGCGCCACCTTCTCCCACAAGGGGAGAAGGAAGAAAAAAGGCCCCGGTCGAAACCGGGGCCTGATGTCACAGCGAGATAAGCGAACGCTTACTTCTCGCGGTTCTTGAGCGCGGTGCCGAGAATGTCGCCCAGCGTCGCTCCCGAATCGGAGGAGCCGTACTGCGCGATGGCTTCCTTCTCTTCGGCCACTTCCAGCGCCTTGATCGAGACCTGCACCTTGCGGGCCTTCTTGTCGAACTGGATCACGCGGGCATCGACCTTCTCGCCGACGGCAAACCGTTCAGCGCGCTGATCGTTGCGGTCACGGGCGAGCTCCGAGCGCTTGATGAAGGTGGTGAAGTCGGTGCCCGAGATCTTCACCTCGATGCCGGCTTCCTTCACTTCGAGCACTTCGCAGGTCACGACCGCGCCCTTCTTGACGTCGCCCGGCTCCGCGAAGGGATCGCCTTCTAGCTGCTTGACGCCGAGCGAGATGCGCTCCTTTTCGACATCGACGTCGAGCACCACGGCCTTGACCATGTCGCCCTTCTTGAAGTTGTCGATGACCTGTTCACCCGGCTGCTTCCAGTCGAGGTCGGACAGATGGACCATGCCGTCAACATCGCCGTCGAGACCCAGGAACAGACCGAACTCGGTCTTGTTCTTGACCTCGCCTTCGACCGTCGAACCGACCGGGAACTTCTCGACGAAGACTTCCCAGGGGTTGCGCATGGTCTGCTTGAGGCCGAGCGAGATACGGCGCTTGACCGAATCGACTTCCAGAACCTGCACTTCGACTTCCTGCGAGGTCGAAACGATCTTGCCGGGGTGCATGTTCTTCTTGGTCCACGACATTTCCGAGACGTGGATCAGGCCTTCGATGCCCGGCTCCAGTTCGACGAACGCGCCGTAGTCGGTGATGTTGGTGACGCGGCCGGTGAAGCGCGCGTTCAGCGGGTACTTCGCCTCGATGCCCTGCCACGGATCGTCCAGCAACTGCTTCATGCCGAGCGAAATGCGGTGGGTCTCGTGGTTGATCTTGATGATCTTGACCTTCACGGTCTGGCCGATGGTGAGCACCTCGGTCGGGTGGTTGACCCGGCGCCAGGCGATATCGGTGACGTGAAGCAGGCCGTCGATGCCGCCGAGATCAACGAACGCACCGTAATCGGTGATGTTCTTGACCACGCCGTCGATCACTTGGCCCTCTTCGAGGTTCTGCACCAGCTCCTGGCGCTGCTCGGCGCGGGTCTCTTCGAGAACCGTGCGGCGCGACACCACGATGTTGCCGCGGCGGCGATCCATCTTGAGGATCTGGAACGGCTGCGAGTTGTTCATCAGCGGTGCGACGTCGCGGATCGGGCGGATATCGACCTGCGAGCGCGGCAGGAAGGCAACGGCACCGTCGAGGTCGACCGTGAAGCCGCCCTTGACCTGGTTGAAGATGACGCCGTGAACCTTCTCGTTGTTGTTGAAGGCCTTCTCGAGCTTGCCCCAGCTTTCCTCGCGGCGCGCCTTGTCGCGCGACAGCACGGCTTCGCCGAGCGCATTCTCGATCCGGTCGAGGAACACCTCGACTTCGTCGCCAACCTTGAGATCGCTTTCGCGGCCGGGGCCGGCGAATTCGCGCAGCGCGACGCGGCCTTCGGTCTTCAGGCCGACGTCGATGACGGCCATGTCCTTTTCAATTGCAACTACCTTGCCCTTGATGACGGAGCTTTCCTGCAGATTGCCGCCGGCGAAGGACTCGTCCAGCATTGCAGCGAAATCGTCACGGGTAGGATTATAAGAAGCAGCAGTCGAAGCCATATGTTCTCCAGATGCGGTATTGCCGGCCATTCGGGTTAAGGGGCGTATCGCGCGTGAAGTGTCGGGGTCCGCAAATCCCAACGACCGCTGTTTGCGGGAGGCGCAAAAGCGGGCCGGCAGCATGCCTGCACGTTCGGTACGTTTGATTTATCCGGAGCCTGAAACGAGCGTATCGACTTCAAGAACCTGGAGCGGGCATTCCTCCAATGACGGCGGGGGTTCAAACCTCCCGACGGCCCGCTCGGACAGCCCTGATCTCATCGATGGCGGCCCGGATGGCGCTGGATATAGCCCCAAGGGCCATTTTCGGCAAGCGGAAATGCCCCGGTTAACGGGCCCTTAGGGCTGACGGACGGTAACGGTTGGGCCGTGTTTTCGCTGCGGGCATTCAACACCCCGTTGACCGCACGGTGCGAAAGGTCCGCAACCGCAGGCGGGATGGAACCCGAACTTAAGCGCCGCCACGCACGATGGCTACGGTTCAAAAACAGGGGAGCACCGGAATGAAGGACCTGATCGCTGTGGCTGCCATCGCCACATTTACCGTCGCCAGCGCCGTTGCCGACAAACCGCCGGCGTTTGCGACCGACAAGGCGATTGCCGCCGTCAGATCGAAGCCCTTGATGGTGGCTGCACGGCAATTGCCGTTTGACCGCGAGTGGTCGAAGAACTGATCCATGAGCTCGGAAGCCCGCAGCCGGGGCTAAGCAGGGCTCACCGCCTGGCGCGGACGGCCTCCACGATCGCAATGGCCGCCTGAACGCCGCCTTCGATGTCGAGATTGGAATTATCCAGAATGTGGGCGTCGGCGGCCGCCTTGAGGGGCGCGGCGGCGCGGTTCTTGTCCCGTTCGTCGCGCTTGAGGATATCGGCCAGCACCAGCGCCTCGTCGGCGGCTTCGCCGCGCGCGAGCGCCTCCAGCGTCCGGCGGCGGGCGCGCACATGAGGGTCGGCGACCACGAAAATCTTCACATCGGCATTCGGGCAGATCACCGTTCCGATGTCGCGCCCGTCGAGCACGGCGCCGGGCGGATCGGCCGCGAACTGGCGCTGGAAATTGACCAGGGCCTCGCGCACGCTGGGAATTGCCGACACGACAGAGGCGGCATCGCCAATGCGTTGCGATTTGAGCTCGGGATGTCCAAATCTTTCAGGATCGAGCTTAATGGCGACCGCCACCGCCCGCGCCTCGTCGGTGAGGTCAAACCCCTCATCCAGCAGCGCCTTCGCCACCGCGCGATAGATCACGCCGGTGTCGAGATGCCGATAGCCGTAATGCTGCGCGAGCCGCTTGCCGAGCGTGCCCTTGCCGGATGCCGCTGGTCCGTCGATGGCGATGATCATGAGAGCCATGTGCGACAGCGCGGCCATCCGGTCAAGGCCGGGGAGACGCAGGTGCGTCCAAATGTTCCTCGCTCAGGCCGTCGGCCGTCTCTATTCTGAGACTTGCCCGGAATTCCATCCAAGGATCTGCAGCAATAGCACCGGCCGGAGGGATACGATGAGCGCGATTTCACGACGTCGTTTTATCGGCAGCGCCGCGGCCGCCTCGGCGATCCCGCTGATCGGGTCCCAGGCCCATGCGCAGGCCGACTGGCCAACCAAGCCGATCAAGATCATCGCTGGCTATCCGGCCGGCGGGCAGACCGATTTGTACGCGCGCACCTATGGCGAATATATCCGGTCCGAGACCGGCCAGAGCGTGACGGTGGAAAACAAGGCCGGCGCCTCGGGATCGGTCGCGGCGGTTGAGGTCAAGCGCGCCGGGCCCAACGGCTACACGCTGATGTTCACGATCTCGACGACCATGATCATGAACCGCGTCTTGATCAAGGACATCGCTTACGACGCCGACAAGGATTTCGTCCTCGTCTCGATCATGCCGGCAGGCAGCCTGCCGTTCGTGGCCGGCGAGAAGACCGGCGCCAGGACACTCGCCGAATTCGTCGCCTACGCGAAGAAAGCCGAGAAGGTCAATGTCGGCACCTATGGCGCCGGTTCATACGCGCACATGGCGGTCGCCGAAATGAACAAGCAGTACGGTCTCAAGATGGAAGCGGTCCATTATCGCGGCGAAGCGCCGATGTGGACCGATCTTGCCGGCGGATTTATCGACGGCGCCCACGGCAGTTACTCCGCAGCGTTGTCAGTCCTGCAGAGCGGCCGCGGACATGCGGTCGCCGTGTCACGCAAGCGGATGTCGACATTGCCGGATGTCCCCTCGTTCAAGGAACAGGGCGCTACATCGCGGATCTTCCAGTTGACCGGCTTCCAGTGCTGCGCGGTGCCCATGGGCACGCCGGCGGCCGTCGTTCAGAAGCTGTCAAAGCTGCTCGTCGCCGGCGGCAAGACTGAAAAGGTGCAGCAGGTCATGAAATCATTCGGCGTCGACGATACCGCGATGACGTTCGAGGAAACGCAGAGACTGTACAAGGAAGAATCGCCGATCTGGCTTGAGGCCGTGACCAGCCTCGGGCTCGCGCCGTCTTGAACCGCGCAAGACGCGAGCGTCTTACGAAAACTCAGCGCCGAGCCCGCGCATCATCGGGATGAAATCGGGAAAGCTGGTGGCGATGAAGGCAGTGTCGTCGACCTTGACCGGCTTGTCGGATGCCAGACCCATTACCAGCGCCGACATCGCGATGCGGTGATCCATGTGGGTGGCGACGAGGCCGCCGCCGGGCACGTGACCGCGGCCCTCGACGATCAGATCGTCGCCTGCGATCTCGACCTTGACGCCGTTGACGCGCAGCATGGCGGCGGTCGCCTCCAGCCGGTCGGATTCCTTGACGCGCAGCTCCTGCAGACCGCGCATGATGGTGGTGCCTTCGGCGAACGAGGCTGCCACCGCCAGCACCAGATATTCGTCGATCATCGACGGCGCGCGCTCCGGCGGCACCTCGACGCCACGCAGTTTGGACGCGCGCACGCGCAAGCGGGCCATCGGCTCGCCGGCATCGCCGCGAACTTCGCTTTCCTCGATCGAAGCGCCCATCTCGCGCAGCGTCGTGAACAGTCCCGTGCGCAGCGGATTGGTCATGACGTCGGAGAAGGTCACGTCGGAGCCGTCGACGACCAGCGCGGCCACGATCGGGAAGGCGGCCGAGGATGGATCGGCGGGCACGATCACCTCGGCGCCGCGCAGTTCGGGCTGGCCCGTCAGCGCGATCTTGCGGCCGTGGATGCCTTCATTGACGGAGACGATCTCCGCGCCGAAATGTTTCAGCATCAACTCGGTGTGGTCGCGGCTGGCTTCCTGTTCGATGACGGTGGTGACGCCGGGCGCGGCAAGCCCCGCCAGCAGCACCGCCGACTTGATCTGGGCCGAGGCCACCGGGGTCCGGTAGAGAATCGGCACGGGATCGCGGGCGCCGTGCAGCGTCAGCGGCAGACGGCCGCCTTCTTTGGCCTCACCGGCCTTGGCCCCCATCAGTTCCAGCGGATCGAGGATCCGGCGCATCGGGCGGGAGCGCAGCGAGGCATCGCCGTCGAACACGGCCGATATCGGGCACCCCGCGACCGCCCCCATCACGAGCCGGCAGCCGGTGCCGGAATTGCCGAAATCGAGCGGGGAGGCCGGCTGGGCGAAGCCCGCCACGCCGACGCCGGCGACCTGCCAGGCAAATGGCCCCGTCCGCTCGACTTTTGCGCCCAGTGCCTGCATCGATTTGGCGGTATTGAGGACATCTTCGCCCTCCAGCAGGCCGGAAATGGTGGTTTCGCCGACCGCAAGCGCCCCCAGAATGAGGGCGCGGTGCGAAATCGACTTGTCGCCGGGAACGCGGACTTTACCGCTCAAGGGGCCGCTTGCGCGGGATTCCAGCGGGGTTTGGGTGGTTGAATCGGTCAAGATCATGGTCCTTTGCGGGGGCGGCAGTACCACATGGGCCCTACGGCGTCACCCGGCCGGCAAATGCGACACACCGCTATTGACACCGGCCTCTCAACTAGCCAAGTGAAGCACCGTTTTTCAGAATTTCCCAGGATCCACACGTGGCCAAATCCGATCTCGGAACCAAACGCATTTGCCCGACGACGGGTAAGAAATTCTACGATCTCAACAAGAGCCCGGTGATCTCGCCCTACACTGGCGAGGTCGTGCCGATTGCGCCGGTTGCGCCACCACGGGCCGCCCGTGGCGATGCCGCACGCGCCGCGGCGGCCGCTTCGGCCACCGCCGCTGCCGATCAGCCGGAGGCCGCCGAGGCCGAAGAGTTGGTCTCGCTCGAGGAGGCCGACGCCGAGGAAAATACCGGCAAGGTCAAGGCCGTGGTTCCCGAATCGGAAGACGACATCGAGATCGACGAGACCATCGAAGGCGATGACGACGACGATTCCACCTTCATTCCCGACGAGGAAGAGGGCGACGAGGACGTCACTGACATCATCGGTGATGTCGGAGGTGACGAAGAGACTTGAGATCGGCCCTGAACTGTGTTCTGGGTCTCCCCCGCAAGTCGCCCAAGGCTTGCGGGAGCATGGTCGGATGAGACCGTGCCTTTGACTGTGAAGGGGCCATAGCTCAGCTGGGAGAGCGCTTGCATGGCATGCAAGAGGTCGGCGGTTCGATCCCGCCTGGCTCCACCAGCCTTCGCTTGCTTCGCAAGCTACGGCTCGGCAAGCCAGCCGAACTCCATCGTAGCGAAGCAAGCGAAGGCTGCCGCGGCGTAGCCCGAAGGGCGAAGCCGGGCTCTATCAGATCATACCCTTTTACCTGCCTCCGAGAGCGATATCCTGCGAAACACGCCCACGACGTGCGCCAACAGCAGGGTGGCCTCATGAAATACGTCTACATTCTGGAAAGTCTCGATTCCCAACATTTCTACATCGGCATCACCGATGACCTCCGGGCCCGATTGCTAAAGCACAATGCCGGCGAAGTCCCGCACACTTCGAAGTACGGGCCATGGCGGATCAAGACCTACGTAGCGTTTAGCGATGGGACTCAAGCGGTCGCCTTCGAAAAGTATTTGAAGTCCGCCTCCGGCCGCGCCTTCGCCAAGAAGCGCCTCTGACCCTACTCCCCCAACACCGCATTCAACCGATCGCGCAATGCGACGATCTCGTTCTTCATTCCCACAAGCTCCCCGACCGAGCAGGCTGACGCTGCGAGAATCGATTGCGGCACCGCTCTCGCTTTCTCCCTGAGCGACTCGCCCTTTGATGTCAGCGCGATCAGCACCTGGCGCTCGTCCTCGGTGCTGCGGCTTCGCTTGATCAGTTCGGCCGCCTCCAGCCGCTTGAGCAGCGGCGTCAGCGTGCCGGAATCCAGGAACAGCCGTTCACCGATGTCTTTCACCGGTACGCCATCGCGCTCCCACAGCACCAGCATGACCAGGTATTGCGGATAGGTCAGGCCGAGTTTGTCGAGCAGCGGCTTATAGACGCGGTTGAACGCGTGCGCGGTGGAATACACCGCAAAGCAGATTTGATTATCGAGCCGGAGCGGAAAGTCCGCTGAAGATTTCCTGGCCATCACGACCTCGTTAACGGGCAGCGTCCGGGCACTGATATGGTGGCCTAAGCGCTTGATTTCAATTGCATACAATTAAATCGCGCCGTCCGCAATAATTTGTATTGTGCACAATCTAGTTGTGTGCAATACATCGTTTATCGAAACGGCAAACCCCAGGGAGACCGATATGTCTGTGAACGTGCTCTACAAGACCAGCGCCAAGGCGACCGGCGGCCGTGACGGCACCGCAGCGACCCTCGACGGTGCGCTCGACGTCAAGCTTGCCACCCCGAAGGAACTCGGCGGCGGCGGTGGCGCCGGCAACAATCCCGAGCAGCTGTTCGCGGCCGGCTATGCCGCCTGCTTCATCGGCGCGATGAAATTCGTGGCTTCCCAGGGCGGTCCGAAGGTGCCCGCGGACGCCACCGTGACCTCCACCGTCGGCATCGGCCCGCGCTCGGAAGGCGGCTTTGGCCTCGATATCGACCTCGCCGTCTCGCTGCCCGGCGTTCCCAAGGCGGAAGCGGAAGCCCTGGTCGCGAAGGCGCACCAGGTGTGCCCGTACTCCAACGCCACCCGCGGCAATGTGGATGTGCGCCTGACGGTCGTGTAACGACCGGCGGTTATACCTCTCCCGTGTCGTCACCCGCGAAGGCGGGTGACCCAGTATCCCAGAGGCGACTGCGATCGACCGAGGCGCCGCGGCGTACTGGATCCCCCGCCTTCGCGGGGGATGACAGCTGAGGGATGCCCCGCGACCTACGAGATCACCATCCGAGCTACTCGGCGGTCACGTCATGCGCCTGTCCGCGAGACGCCATTGCCGCCGCGCCTGAAGACCGCTAGCTCAGGATTTCCATTCTCGTCCTGAGCGAAGGTTTTCTCCATGAGTTCTCCCGGCGCAATGACCGGCCTGCGCGTGATCGATCTCACGCGCGTGCTCGGCGGCCCCTATTGCACGCAAATCCTCGCCGACCACGGCGCCGACGTCATCAAGGTCGAACCGCCGGCCGGCGACGAAGTGCGCGACTGGGGCCCTCCGTTCCAAGAGGAAGACGCGGCCTATTTTGTCGGCATCAACCGCAACAAGCGGTCGATCGGGCTCGACCTTGCCTCCGAAGGCGGCCGCGCCGTGCTCATGAAACTGCTGGAGACGGCCGACGTCCTGATCGAAAACTTCAAGCCGGGCACGCTCGACAAATGGGGCATCGGCAACGATGTGCTGCGCGCGAAATTTCCGCGTCTGGTGCATTGCCGGATTTCCGGCTTCGGCGCCGACGGCCCGCGCGGCGGCAATCCCGGCTATGACGCCATCATCCAGGCCATGACCGGCATGATCGCGGCGACCGGCTCGCCGGAGAGCGGCCCGATGCGGATCGGCGTTCCCCTGGTCGACATCACCACCGGGCTTTACGCAGCGATCGGCATCCTGATGGCGCTGTCGGAACGGCAGCGCTCCGGGCTCGGCCAGTTCCTCGAAACCACGCTGTACGAAACCGGCCTTGCGATCATGCATCCGCATGCCGCCAATTATTTCATGCACGGCAAGCCGCCGGGGCTGACGGGCAACGAGCATCCTAATCTCGTTCCCTATGCGGTCTTTCCGACCAAGACCGACAACATCTTCATCGGCGTCGGCAATGACGGTACCTTCCGCAAGCTCGCCAGAGAAATCGGCAAGCCCGAGCTCGGCACCGATCCGCGCTTTGCCCGCAACAAGGACCGCATCGCCAACCGCGACGCGTTGCGCGCCGAACTCGCCGCGGTATTCAGCCAGCACGAGGCAGAGCCGCTCTGCAATCGCCTGCTGGCGGCGGGCCTCCCGGCAGGTCCGGTGCAGAAGATCGACCAGGCGCTGACCAATCCGCATACGCTGCATCGGGGCGATATCATTGAGAAGGATTGGTACAAGGGCGTCGCCTCCCCGATCCGGCTGGAGCGGACCAAGCCGAGCCTGCGCCGGACGCCGCCGAAATTCAGCCAGCACACAGCGGAAGTGCTGGGCGAGTTCGGCTATTCGAAGAGCGAGATCGAGGGATTGGTCGCGAAGGGTGCGGTCTGCGGCGCCGAGCGCAAGCGCTGAATTCTCTTATGTCCCGGACGCGGCGCAGCGTGTAACGCTGTGCCGCAGAGCCGGGGCACGCTCCACACAACGTTCACCACCTTCGCCTATTTTCCGGCTTCCCTTCGCGCACGCTTTCCCCATACGATCCTTTCGCTTATACGGTCATTTGCACGTCATCCGGCGCTGTTATCGCGCGAAACGAAGGTGACGACCCCAACCCGGAGGAATTCCATGGCACTTCGACAATTCGGCGCAGCGGCGGCAGTGACTCTTGCGCTGGCGCTCGCCACGCCTGCCCATGCTGTGACCGAGATCCAGTGGTGGCACGCCATGACCGGCGGCAACAACGACATCGTCAACAAGCTCGCCGAGGAATTCAACGCCAGCCAGTCCGACTACAAGGTCATCCCGACCTTCAAGGGCAGCTATCCCGACACCATGAATGCCGGCATCGCCGCGTTCCGCGCCGGCACCGCGCCGCACATCATTCAGGTGTTCGAGGTCGGCACCGCCACCATGATGAGCGCCACCGGCGCCATCAAGCCGGTCTACCAGCTCATGAAGGACGCCGGCGAGCCGTTCGACCCCAAGGCCTATCTGCCGACCATCACCGGCTACTACTCGACCTCCAAGGGAGACATGCTGTCGTTCCCCTTCAATTCCTCCTCGATGGTGATGTGGATCAACAAGGATGAGTTGAAGAAGGCAGGTGTGGCCGAAATTCCAAAAACCTGGCCGGAGGTGTTTGCTGCCGCGAAGAAGCTCAAGGCCGCCGGACACGAGACCTGCGGCTTCTCCAACGCCTGGGCATCGTGGGCGCACATCGAACAATTTTCGGCATGGCACAACGTGCCGATCGGAACCAAGGCCAACGGCCTCGATGGTTTCGACACGGTTCTGACCTTCAACTCGCCGCTGCATGTGAAGCATTTGCAGAACCTGATCGACCTGCAGAAGGACAAGACCTACGACTATTCCGGCCGCGAAAATAAGAGCGAAGCCCGCTTCGCTTCGGGCGAATGCGCGATCTTCCTGACCTCGTCGGGCTATTACGCCACCGCCAAGAGCACCGCCAAGTTCGACTTCACCTCGGCGCCGATGCCCTATTATCCGGATGCCGCGGGCGCACCGCAGAATTCGATCATCGGCGGCGCCTCGCTCTGGGTGATGGGCGGCAAGAAGCCCGATGAATACAAGGGCGTGGCGAAATTCTTCACCTTCCTGTCCGACACCAACCGCCAGGCCAAGCTGCACCAGGAATCCGGCTACCTACCCATCACCAAGGCGGCCTATGAGAAGACCAAGGCCGATGGTTTCTACGAAAAAAACCCGGTGCCGGAGACCCCGCTAAAGGAGCTCACCAACAAGGAGCCGACCGAGAACTCGCGCGGCCTGCGCTTCGGCAACATGGTGCAGATGCGCGACGTCTGGGCCGAGCAGATCGAAGCGGCCCTCGCCGGACAAAAGACCGCGCAGCAGGCGCTTGATGATGCCGTCGCCAAAGGCAACGCGATGTTGCGAACGTTCGAAAAGACGGCAAAGTAAGGCGGACACCTAGGGGGTGTCATTGCGAGGAGCGTAAGCGACGAAGCAATCCATTGTTCCGGCCATGCCGCCACGGTGGATTGCTTCGCGGAGCCCGTCATCCGGCGGCGCTTCGCGCCGACCGGGTGGCTCGCAATGACGAAGGCATTGAATGGAAAAGTCGGTCGTCTTCAACAACAGGCTGCTGCCCTATTTGCTGCTCGTGCCGCAGCTCATCATCACATTCGTATTCTTCTACTGGCCGGCGAGCCAGGCGGTCTGGCAATCCTTTCTGCGCGAGGACGCGTTCGGATTGCATTCCGAATTTGTCGGGCTGGAAAATTACCAGAGCCTGTTCGCCGATCCCGGCTATTACAAATCGATGCTGGTGACGGTGATCTTCTCCTCGCTGGTCGCCGCATTGTCGCTTTCGATTGCCTTGCTGTTTGCGACCCAGGCGGACAAGAACCTGAAAGCCGCCGGCTCCTACAAGACGCTGATGATCTGGCCCTATGCGGTGGCGCCCGCGGTCGCCGGCGTGTTGTGGATATTCATGTTCCATCCGACCCTCGGGACGCTGGCGCGCCCGCTGCGCTGGATGAATTTCGACTGGAATCCGTTGTTGAACGGCAACCACGCCATGTGCCTGGTAGTGATGGCCGCGGTATGGAAACAGATTTCCTATAATTTCCTGTTCTTCCTGGCGGGCCTGCAATCGATCCCCAGGAGCGTGCTGGAAGCCGGCGCGATCGACGGCGCGGGACCGATGCGGCGGTTCTGGACCATCACCTTTCCGCTGCTGTCGCCGACCACGTTCTTCCTTCTGGTCGTCAATATCGTCTACGTCTTCTTCGACACCTTCGGCATCATCGATGCCGTGACCGGCGGGGGTCCGGCCGGCGCCACCACCACGATGGTCTACAAGGTGTTTGCCGACGGGCGCCTGGGAGGCGATCTCGGCGGCTCGGCGGCGCAATCGGTGGTGCTGATGGTGATCGTGATCGCGTTGACTGCGGTCCAGTTCAGATATGTCGAGCGCAAGGTGCAGTACTGATGGTCGAGCACCGCCCGCTCAGCGACATCATCGCCTACACGATCCTGACGCTCGGCATCTTCATCGTCGCCTTTCCGGTCTATCTGGCGCTGATTGCTTCCACCCATGACGCCGCCACCGTGGTCGGCGGTAACATGCCGCTGACGCCAGGCGGCCATGCGCTGGATAACTACTACCGCGCCATCTTCGTCGGCGGTTCGCGCGCCATCCGCGAGCCGGTCGGCCAGATGCTGTTGAACTCGTTCATTTCGGCAATCGGCATCGCGATCGGCAAGATCTTCATCTCGATCCTGTCGGCCTACGCCGTGGTGTATTTCCGCTTTCCGTTCCGCAAAACCGCGTTCTGGATCATCTTCGTGACGCTGATGCTGCCGGTCGAGGTGCGCATCTATCCGACCTACAAGGTGATCGCCGATCTGCACATGCTGGATACCTATGCCGGGCTGATCCTGCCGCTGATTGCATCCGCCACGGGCACGCTGCTGTTCCGGCAGTTCTTCATGACCATCCCCGAAGAACTCCTGGAAGCGTCGCGGATCGACGGCGCGGGTCCGTTTCGCTTCTTCTGGGATACGCTGCTACCGCTGTCGGTGACGACGATCGCCGCCCTGTTCGTGATCCAGTTCATCTACGGCTGGAATCAGTATCTGTGGCCGCTGCTGATCACCACGCAGGACTCGATGCAGACCATCGTTACCGGCATCAAGAAGATGCTGTACACGACCGACGAACTCGCCGAATGGCAGCTCGCGATGGCAACAGCCATCCTGGCAATGCTGCCGCCGGTCGCGGTCGTCGTGTTCATGCAGCGCCTGTTCGTGCGCGGCCTGGTCGAGACGGAGAAGTAGGGTAGCCATGGCCAACGTAACGCTGCGCAACGTCCGCAAGACCTATGCCGGAGGCTTCGAAGCCATCAAGGGCATCGATTTCGACGTCGGCGACGGCCAGTTCTGCGTGCTGGTCGGCCCTTCCGGCTGCGGCAAGTCCACGCTGCTGCGCATGGTCGCAGGCCTGGAGACCATCACCGGGGGCGAGATCGATATCGGTGGGCGCGTCGTCAACCAGATCGAGCCGGCCGATCGCGACATCGCGATGGTGTTCCAGAACTACGCGCTCTACCCGCACATGACCGTCTATAACAACATGGCCTACGGCCTGCGCAATCGCGGCATGGCCGAGCCCGAGATCAAGACGCGGGTGGAGGAAGCCGCGCGCGTTCTCGAACTCGGCGCGATGCTCGAGCGCAAGCCGCGGCAATTGTCCGGCGGCCAGCGCCAGCGCGTGGCGATGGGCCGCGCCATCGTGCGACAGCCGAAAGTGTTTCTGTTCGACGAGCCGTTGTCGAACCTCGACGCCAAGCTGCGCATCGCCATGCGCGTCGAAATCCGGAAATTACAGCGCCGCCTGTCCACGACGTCGATCTACGTCACCCACGACCAGCTCGAGGCGATGACGCTGGCCGATATTCTGGTTGTCATGAACGGTGGCCAGGTCGAGCAGATCGGCAATCCGCTCGACATCTACCAGAAGCCCGCGACCACCTTTGTTGCCTCCTTCATCGGCGCCCCGCCGATGAATCTGATGCCGCTGCGTTCTGACGAGATCAAATCGCAACTGGCCGGCGATGGCAGACTCAACGAGGCCGGCATCCTCGGCATTCGCCCTGAGGATTTCGTCATCTCGAACGAAACGGTTTCCGGCGGCGTGGCGCTCGGCCTCACCGTGGAAGCGATCGAACGCGTCGGCGCCGAAACTTTTATTTACGGCGCCAGAGAACAGGAAGTTCAGGGCGTCGCCGCCACCCCCGGCGAACTGCCGCCGGGCGAAATTATCGTGCGAATTCCCGGAGCCGTCGGCCCGGCCATCGGCGAGCGAATCAGGGCGGTGGCCGCAAAAGACAAGCTGCATCTATTTACCGCCGACGGGCGGAAACGTGTGGGTGGGTGATCCCGTCATTCCCTGGTGCGCAATTGCGCATCTGAGGATCGCTTCGCGCCCAAAATGACGGTTTTGTAACCTACCGCGGCGGATTTACGCAGCTTTCAGAGGCGCTTGAACCGTTCCTTAATCACCCCCATATTCCCTCGTGACCGGGCGGCAAGTCGGCCGGCCGGTTGAATGGGGCGCCGCAAGGGCCCCTCAAAGTCGCTTCGAGAGGACTTTGTAATGTCTCGTGTTCCTTCGTTGTCCAGTCCGTTCCTGCTTGGGTTCGACGAAATCGAGCGTGCGCTCGATCGCGTCGTCAAAGGCGCCGACGGTTATCCTCCCTACAACATCGAGCGGTGTGACCGTGCCAACGGCCAACCCGAACGGTTGCGTATCACGCTCGCGGTGGCGGGTTTTACCCGTGACCAACTCGATGTGACCATTGAGGAAAACCAGCTCGTGATCCGGGGCCGCCAGCAGGACGACAAGGCCCGGCAATACATCCATCGCGGCATCGCCGCGCGCCACTTCCAGCGCACTTTCGTGCTGGCCGAGGGGATGCACGTGCTGGGCGCGGATCTGAAGAACGGGCTGTTGTCGATCGACCTTGCCAGGCCGGAGCCTGAAAGGGTCGTTAAGACAATTGCTATCAATGAGCACGAATAATGGAACAAGTAGCGGACTCGACCGCTTAGACCCAGAAGGAGTCGAGACCATGAGTGACGTGAGTTTTACGTTCGAACCCGAAAAGGTTTCCGTCGAGGCGCTGGCCCATCTTGGTGAAGGCCACATCGCCTACGTGAAGCAAGTCCGTTCCGAGGACGTGCCGGGACTGTTTCCGCAGGCGCCGAAAATTGCGCCAGGGCTGAAGCTGTTCGCGCTGCATGCCGCCGACGGCACTCCGATCATGCTGACCGACAGCCGGGAAGCCGCGATCGCCAATGCATGGAGCAACGAGCTCCAGGCCGTCAGCGTACACTGACGAAACCTGCCGTCGCTGACGCGGCGTAGGCCGCCGTCACTGACGCACGCTTGGCGGCCGAGTAAGGTCGCAGGAGAGTTTTACAATACGCGGGCACGCCCTCAATGGGATCGCGCCCGCGTATTTTTTTGCTTTCGGGCCGGCCGCGCCTTTTGATACCAAGACAGCCTGGCTGCAATCTCCAATCGGGCGCCACGACTGATGAACGACCCAGAGCTGAGATCTGTTGTTGCGGCCGATATCGTGCGGGACACGGCGCTGGGAAGCGACCTGCTCGCGCTCAACAACGCGCATGCGCAGGAGCTGTCATGGCTCGAGCCGGAACGGCTCGAATACCTGATCGGTGAATCGTTCCTCGCCAGACGGATCGGCAATTTCGACGCCTTCCTGCTCGCCTTCGATCAGGACGCGCGATACGACAGCCCCAATTTCATCTGGTTCCGCGCTCGCTATCCGCACTTTGTGTATGTCGACCGGATCGTGGTCGCGCCATCCGCCCGCGGACGCGGTTGCGCGCGACGGCTCTATGCCGATCTGTTCGAACACGCCGTCCGCGCCGGGCACGACCGCGTCGTCTGCGAGGTCAATACCATTCCGCCGAACCCCGCTTCGGATGCCTTCCACGCGGCGCTAGGTTTTGTCGAGATCGGCACCGCCAGCGTCCATGGCGGAAGCCGGACGGTTCGCTACCTGTCGCGAACGCTTTAGATCGCTTTGTTTGAGCATGATCTCTTCGGAAAACCGGGTTCCACTTTTCCGGATCATGCTCCAGCGCTGACCTCACGCCGCGCGCACGGTCGAGAGGAATTTCTCCACCTCACCCTTGAGATGATTGCTCTGTCCCAGCAGCGACCGGGCCAGGCCGTGCACGTGCGTCGATGCCGTACCGGTATCGGTCGCGCCGCGGTTGACGTCGGTGATGCTGCCCGCGACCTGGGTGGCGCCCTGCGCCGCCTGCTGCACGTTGCGCGAGATTTCCTGCGTCGTGGCGCCCTGCTCTTCTACGGCGGACGCGATCGCCTGCGAGATTTCCGCGATGCGGCCGATCGTGCCGCCGATTTCGGCAATGGCAGATACCGACTGATTGGTCGCCGACTGCATCTGGCCGATCTGCTCGCTGATTTCCTCGGTCGCTTTCGCGGTCTGCGCGGCAAGCGCCTTGACCTCGGATGCGACGACGGCAAATCCCCGCCCCGCCTCGCCGGCGCGCGCTGCCTCGATCGTGGCGTTGAGCGCCAGCAGGTTGGTCTGCTCGGCGACCGCGCTGATCATCTTGACCACCTCGCCGATCCGGCTGGCGGACTGGGCGAGATCGGAAATCCGCGCATTGGTCTGCTCGACCTGGCTGACCGCCTCGCGCGAGATCTTGTGTGAATCCTGCACCTGGCGGCTGATCTCCGACACCGATGAAGCCATCTCTTCCGCGGCCGCCGCGGCGGACTGCGCGTTGGCCGAGGATTGCTCCGATGCGGAGGCGACGGTTGCCGACAGCATCTGGGTCACTTCGGCGGTCTTGGTCAATTGTCCAGCCGATGATTCGAGTTCGGAGGACGCGGTCGAGACGGTGTGGATGATTTTTCCGATCGCGGAATCGAAGCCGTCCGCCATCTGCTGCATCGCGGCCTTGCGATCGCCTTCCGCTTTAAGCTTCAGGCCAGCCTGCTCCTGCTCCATCGACAGAACGCGTAACGCGTTTTCCTTGAAGACCTGGACCGCGCGCGCCATGGCGCCCACTTCATCGCCGCGGCCGAGTGCGGGGACCGAGACATCGAGGTCGCCGCCTGCAAGGCCCTTCATCACCGCGGTCATTTCCGCAATGGGGCGAATCACGCCGAATGCCACGCCAAAAATGCCGGCACCGATGACGAGAAACACCGCGGCTGAGACGCCCCACAATAGCAGTGTGAATGTGCTGACGCGTTCCGTCGCTGCGACTTCCGTCGCGGCGTTCTGATCGTTGGCCTGCTTGACGATGTCGTCGACGATGGCACGGTGCGCGGCATAGCGTGCGCTGATCTCGACATAGGATTTCGCGGCCGCCGTGCTGTCGGCCTTGGCAAGCGCGGGCAGCAGGCCGTCCTGGAGCGCGGTCCAGAACCGGCGCACCTCGCCGTCGGATTTCTCCACCAGCTTGGTCTTGAGCACCGGGTCGAGATCGGATTTGACCCAGAAATCGTGCCGCTCGTCATATTCCTTCTTGAGCTGAACGATCCTGTCGCGATGCGCCGCCAGCTGCGCCGGATCGTGCAGCACCAGCGTTGCCTCCAGATAGGCCTCGATGACGTATTCGGGCGGCGGCAGAATGTCGGCGATCAGGTCGTTGCCGAGCTTGATTCGGTCGTAAAGCGGACCGCCGACCTTGAGCTGTGACAGCCCGTAAACGCTGGTGGCAATCACGGCACCGAGACCCAATGCGGTGACCAATCCAAAAACCAATATTGCGCGCGAAATCGTCAGCCGCAACGTCATGGCAATGTTCTCCGGACGCGGGCAATATCCGCGCCGAACGAATAACTGCAATTTAGCTTAAGATTGCGTTATCCGCGCCCGCGCCAATGCGCCGCGCCCGAAGCGGCTACGCCGCGCTCGCCGGCGGCAGGGCCAGCACCGAATAGATCGCCTGGGCATCGCGCGAGGCGCGCAGCTTCTTGGCGACGTCCTGGTCGCGCAACAGCCGTGCGATTCGCGCCAGCGCCTTCAGGTGATCGGCGCCTGCGCCTTCCGGTGCCAGCAGCAGGAAGATCAGGTCTACCGGCTGGCCGTCCATCGCCTCGAAATCGATCGGGCGCTCGAGGCGGGCGAAGAACCCGAACAGCTTTTCCAGCTTCGGCAGCTTGCCGTGTGGAATGGCGACGCCATAGCCGACGGCGGTGGTGCCGAGCTTTTCGCGCTGCAACAGCACCTCGAACACCGAGCGCTCGTTCTGGCCGGTCAAGGCGGAGGCGCGCGCCGCCAGCTCCTGCAGCGCCTGCTTCTTGCTGATGACCTTCAAAGCCGGGAGAATCGCCTCGGGTGCGACCAGATCGGTAATCGTCATTGGGCGTTCCGAGGTGAATTGAACCGTCAGGTTGCGAAGTAGGTTCTATAACTGGGGCGTCAAGAAGATGAGACGGGAGGCGGGCTTAGACCCCGGGTCCCGATTTGCACGGCTTCTACTCCAACCCATGCGCGGTGCCAACTCCCGAAGAGCCAGTTCCTGCGTCCTATGCTTAAGGGCGGCGGACCATAGGGAGGGTGGCTGGGGGCGTCAATGCTGTCTGGCATATATCTCAGGGGGTAACCGTGGGGGGATCGACCCAGCCGACATTGCCGTCCGCCCTGCGGTAAATGATGTTCACCCGGCCGCTGGAGCCGTGCTGGAACACGATGCAGGCGGCCCCGGTCAGGTCCAGTTCCATGACCGCCTCGCTGACCGAAAGCCGCTTCAGGGACGTGGTGGCCTCGGCAATGATGACCGGGCTGTAGGTCGTGACTTCCTCGTCGCTTTCGGCCGGCGCCTCGATCACGTAGCTGGGCGCGTCGATATCGGCCAGCGCCGCGTTGGCGGCATAGGTCTTGCGGGCCGAGCGATCCTTCAGCCGGCTCTTGTAGCGGCGCAGCCGCTTCTCGATCATCACCAGTGCCTGGTCGGCGCTGGCATAGGCGTCGGTGGCGTTCGAATCGGCCTCCAGCGTGATCCCGGAATCCAGATGCAGCGAGCAATCGGTGCGGAAGCCGAAACCATCCTTGCTCAGCGTGATATGGCCGGAATAGTTGCCGTCGAAATATTTTCGCAAGACCTCATCGGTGCGCTCGCTGACGCGCGAACGAAGCGCCTCGCCGACGCTGATGCTTTTCCCGGAGATTCGAAGGGTCATTTGATGCCTCGCTGGATGCCTACTCTGGTTTCCCGGGATCGGCTCTTCGGGGGAACTGAGACTATCGCGATTTGACGCGAACGCAATCAGGCCGGAGCCGTATCGCGGGACCGGTCGGCGGAGGTGGCGGGAGCGGAAAGTGCGTTACCGAGCATGCTCTGTTTATCGCGGCGGCGCTGCACCGAGGAAGGAATACGCATCGCTTCGCGGTATTTCGCGACCGTGCGGCGGGCAATATCAATGCCCGATTCGCGCAATCGTTCCACGATGGTATCGTCGGAGAGGATCGCGCTTGCGGCTTCCGCGTCGATCAATTGCTTGATGTGGTGGCGGACCGCCTCCGCGGAATGTGCCTCGCCGCCGTCGGCCGAGGCGATCGAAGCGGTGAAGAAGTATTTCAGCTCGAAGCTGCCGCGATTGGTCGCCATATATTTGTTGGCGGTAACCCGTGACACCGTCGATTCGTGCATCTGGATCGCGTCTGCCACCGCCTTCAGATTCAGCGGCCGCAAATGCGCCACGCCATGGGTGAAGAAGCCGTCCTGCTGGCGCACGATTTCGGTGGCGACCTTCAGGATGGTGCGGGCGCGCTGATCCAGCGCGCGCACCAGCCAGGTCGCATTCTGCAGGCAATCGGTGAAATAGGATTTGTCGCCGTCCTTACGGATCGTCTTCGACAACTCGGTGTAATAGATCTGATTGACCAGCACGCGCGGCAACGTGTCGCTGTTGAGCTCGACATGCCAGCCGCCGTCCGGGCCGGGCCGCACATAGACATCCGGCACCATGGTTTGCGTGCGCGCCGAGCCGAACTTCAGGCCGGGCTTGGGATCGAGACGGCGGATTTCACCGATCATGTCGGTGATATCCTCGTCGTCGACGCCGCATAATTTACGCAAGCTTGCAATGTCGCGCTTGGCCAGCAGATCGAGATTTTCTACCAGCGCTTGCATCGCGGGGTCGTAGCGGTTGAGTTCGCGAAGCTGGATGGCGAGGCACTCGCTCAAATTCCGCGCACAGACGCCGGGCGGATCGAATTTCTGCAGCACGGTCAGCACCGCTTCGACATCCGCTTGCGAGGCGCCCAGCCGCTCGGCGGCCTGTCCCAGATCCGCCGGCAGATAGCCGGCATCGTCGACCAGATCGATCAGATACTGCCCGATCATGCGCTGCGCCGGCCCGCTGAAGGCCACCGCGAGCTGTTCGGCGAGGTGGCTGCCGAGCGTCACCTCGGCGGCGACAAAGGCTTCCAGGTTGTAGTCGTCGTCGTTGGAGGCGCCGCCGCCCCATTCGGTGTAGGCGGTCGGTGCCGCATCCTGCGCCACGCGTGCGGCGGCTTCGGCGGGTTCTTCGGAAAAAACGTTGTCGAGCGGGGTGTCCAGGGTCTGCTCGATCTCGGTGCGGCTGCCGAGGTCGCGGTTCAGCCACTCCTCCTGGCCCGGCTCAAAGGCGTCGCCGGCGGAACCTGACGCCATATCGGAGGCATCGCCGCCGCCTTCCTCGCCATAACTGCTGGAATCGGCGTATTCGGCACGTTCGGCGGCCGGCTCGCCCGCGACCGGGGCTTCGGGGCCGTCGCTGGCGCGGTCCAGCAGCGGATTACGCTCCAGCTCCTCCTCGACGAAGGCCGAGAGGTCGAGATTCGACAGTTGCAGCAGCTTGATCGCCTGCATCAATTGCGGCGTCATCACCAGCGACTGCGACTGGCGGAACTCTAGTCTCTGCGTTAGCGCCATGAGGCCAAGAACCGATCCACTGTAAAGTTGGTCCGATTCTTGCTTATATTAGTCCTGGGCCCTTGTACACGGCTTGACGGATGCGAAAAATGGGCTATAGCGCCGCCGGCCAAAATGGGAACCGATTTTTGCGTACCGAGGCACCCCGGATTACCAAGTTAACGCAATAGCTTATCACTAAACCGCCAACCCTTGTGCGCTGCACACAGTTAGAGCCGGAATTCCTCGCCAAGGTAAAGACGGCGTACATCCGGATCGTTGACGATTTCCTCCGGACTGCCCTCGGTCAAGATCTGCCCGGCATAGACGATATAGGCGCGGTCGGTCAGCCCCAGCGTTTCGCGCACATTGTGGTCGGTGATCAGGACGCCGATGCCGCGGTTGGTGAGGTGCCGAACGAGATCCTGGATGTCGCCGACCGCGATCGGATCGATGCCGGCAAAGGGTTCGTCGAGCAGCATGTAGTTCGGACGCGTCGCCAGCGCGCGCGCGATTTCGACGCGGCGGCGCTCGCCGCCGGAGAGCGCGATCGAGGGCGATTTGCGCAACCGCGTGATGTTGAATTCGTCGAGCAGCGAATTGAGTTCGGCCTCGCGCTTCTTCCTGCTGGGCTCGACGACCTCGAGCACCGCGCGGATATTCTGTTCGACAGTGAGGCCGCGAAAGATCGAGGCTTCCTGCGGCAGGTAGCCGATGCCGAGCCGCGCGCGCTGATACATCGGCAGCTTGGTCACGTCGTGGCCGTCGAGTTCGATGGCGCCGCGATCCGCCTTGATCAGCCCGGTGATCATGTAGAACACCGTGGTCTTGCCGGCGCCGTTCGGACCCAACAGGCCGACCGCCTCGCCGCGGCGGACATAGATGCTGACACCGCGCACGACCTGGCGCGTGCCGAAACTCTTCTCCACGCTATGCACAGCCAGATAACCCGGCCGCTTGGTCGGGCGCGGCGCTTCTCCGCCATTGGGCTTGGCGTTTGACTTGGGACGGGGCGCCTGCGCGCGGGGACGCGGTTCACGCGGCGGTTCGACGTCGGCCTGCTGCGGCAATTCCAACCCGGGCAGCGCGGCGGAACGCGCCTTCGGCGGCGCATCGCGCACCGGGCTCGTCAGCATATCGCCGAAGGAATCCCCAAGTGCGGTGATGTCGTCGCGCGAACGCGCAAATCCGGGGGCGCCGCGTTTCGCGGGGCGTCGACGGAACATGCCGAGTAAATCCACCATCCCGCTTCGCTTACGCCTTTCACGGTGATTCCGCGACGCGTCCACCGGCGAATCGCTTCGCCAGCGAACCATGAATGAATGGATGTCCCCTGCCCAGCGAAACACCCCGCCGTGCGCCCTGCCCAGTAGATACAGGCTCGCGCCACCGGCTTCAACCGTACGAGCCCCAAATATTCTTCAAGGCATTGATCTACAATTATTTTTTACCGGGGATCAGCGACGGTCTGGCCACCGGCGCCGGCTTCGGCCCGCCCGATCCGGACCCGCAGCCTTGGTCCGACTGCTCGATGAGAACCTTCACCTTGCTGTCGGATTCGACACGCGACACGCCGGTGGTCATGTCCACCTTGAGTCGGTCGCCGCTGAGCACATTCTTGCATTGGGTGAGCACGACCCCGTTCGCCCCGCCCACCATGGTGATGAGGTTGGCCCGCGGATCGAAGACCGCAGTCTCCCCCGTCACGACCTGATCCTTTTGCATGACCACGACGGAACCCTTGGCTTCCAGCCGGCGGATCGATGAACTGCCGCCGGGTCCCGGAGAGGCAGCTTGCATCGACCCGGACTTCGATCCCTTCGCAGCAGCGGGCGGCGGCGGCGCGGACGTCGGACCGGCATCGTAAAACACCACCAGTGTTTTCGAGGTCATGGTGGTGTCGCCCTGCACGACCTTCACATTTCCGGAGAAGGTCGCCTCCTTTTTCTTGTCACGCATTTCGAGCGAAGCTGCCTCGATCTGAATCGGCTGATCGCGGTTTTGCGAAAAGCCTTGCATCGCATTTGGCACACCGGACATGGCGCCTTGCGCCACGGCATCAGCAGACGTGATCAGCGCGAGTGCCGCGGTCGCAAAACTCCGCGAGAAGAACTGCATCACCTGCGGTGAGTGTACCGGCATCGAACCGTCTTATTTTTTACCGGGGATCAGCGACGGTATCTGTACCGGAGCTGGAGCCGGCTTCGAGCCGCCCGACCCGGACCCGCAGCTCTCTCCCTGCATGAACATGCCCTGCACCTTGCCGCTGTCGGATTCGACGCGCGACACGCCGGTCGTCATATCGACCTTGAGTCGGTCGCCCTTGAGCACGTTCTTGCACTGGGTCAGCACCACCCCGCCCACCATGGTGATGAGGTTGGCCCGCGTGTCGAAGATCGCGGTATCACCGGTCACGACCTGGTCCTTCTGCGTCACCACGACGGAGCCCTTGGCTTCCAGCCGGCGGATCGACGAGCTGCCGCCGGGCCCGGGGGTTGCGGACTGCATCGGCCCGGATTTCGATCCCTTCGCCGGGGCAGGCGGTGGCGCGGCGGGCGCAGGCGTCGCCGGCGCCGGGCCGGAATCGTAAAACACGACAAGCGACTTCGAGGTCATGGTGGTGTCGCCCTGCACGACCTTCACGTTTCCGGAGAAGGTCGCTTCCTTTTTCTTGTCGCGCATTTCGAGCGACGCCGCCTCGATCTGAATCGGCTGGTCGCGATTTTGCGAAAAGCCCTGCATCGCATTCGGCACGCCCGACATGGCGCCTTGCGCCAAGGCGTCACCGGAGGCGATCCACACGAGCGCAAGCGCCGCGGCCGCAAAACTGCGCGAGAAGAACTGCATCATGAAGATCACTTCGTGTTTGATGACTTGCCGGTGACGGACCGCGTCCTCGGCGGTGGCGCTGGTTCAGGCTCGGGCTCAGGCGCCGGAGGGCTGTCCATGATCAGGTTCATCACGACGTTGCCTTCGAAACGAACAATCTCACCGCTGTTGATGATCCTGAGCCGGTCGGCGGTGAGCGTACCGTTCAGCAATTTGACGTCGACATGTTCGTCCGACGTTACCGTTCCCTTGTTGATGTCGACATAGGCCTGCGACAGCTTCGCCTCGTAACCGGTGGAGGATTGCAGGAAGATGTCCTTGCGCAGGTCCAGCATCTGCTGCTTGCTGTCGAAGAATCCGGTGCGCGCATCCATCGTCACCGTACTCTTGTCCTCCATCATGACCTTGGCGCGCAGCGTCCTGAGCTCGACGTGATCAGGGTCGGTCAGATCCTGGATCGCGGACTTGGCCCACACTTCGTAGGGACGCTGGTCGGTTGAGAAACCTGCAAGGTGCGGCGTTTCCATGGTGATCTTGGTGCCGGAGACGACGAGATTGCTCATGTCGACGGGCAGCTTTGCGAGCGCAGTCTGGAACGGGTTCACGAAGACCTGGATCAGGACGATACTGGCCAGGGCCAGCAGCACGGCCGCCGGGACCGCAACCCGCAGCGCCCGCACCATCCGGCTGTGGCGGGCGGCCGCGGCAAAGCGGGCCTCCATTCCGGCGACATAGGCTGGGTTTTGTATCGAGTTCACCGCGGCTCCAACGGGCGCCAAGACGCCAGGAAGGCGTCATTCTACCCGCAATCGCGGGATTGTGCAGCCCGGACACGCGCTAGGAGTGTGACCGAAACGGGGCGGAGACAGGCACCCCGGCGCTTCAAATGGCCCCGGTCACGAATGCGCGAAGATATCCTCGGCCTCCCAACCGCCGAGATCGAGCCTGGCCCGGGTCGGCAGGAAGTCGAAGCAGGCCTGCGCCAGCTCGTTGCGGCCTTCGCGCGCCAGCATGGCGTCTAAGCGTTCGCGCAAGGCATGCAGATGCAGTACGTCGGAGGCGGCATAAGCGAGCTGCGCCTCGCTGAGGCTGGAAGATCCCCAGTCACTCGACTGCTGCTGCTTCGACAGGTCGATGTTGAGGACTTCGCGCACCAGGTCTTTCAGGCCGTGCCGGTCGGTATAGGTGCGCGTCAGTCGCGAGGCGATCTTGGTGCAATAGACCGGCTGCGGCATCACGCCAAAGGCGTTGTAGAGCGCGGCGAGATCGAACCGCGCGAAGTGAAATATCTTCGTGACGGCAGGATTGGCCAAGAGCGCTTTGAGGTTCGGCGCGTCGGTGTGGCCCTTCGGGATCTGGATGACATCGGCGCTGCCGTCGCCGTTCGACATCTGCACCACGCAGAGCCGGTCGCGATGCGGGTTGAGCCCCATGGTCTCGGTGTCGATCGCCACCGAATCCTTGTAGCGGGACAAATCGGGCAGATCGCCGCGATGCAGGCGGATGGTCATGAAGGAAAGCCTCGTGTCATCAGTCGATTCGAAGGAAACACTAGCGCCCAAAACCGCGCGAGGCGAGCGGTTGGCTGCCGCGAAACCTGCGAAGACCGGCTTTTCACAGCAGTTTTAGCCTCAGGCCCATGGGTGTTTTGCGTGAAGCGGTCTTCGGGTCGCGTGCAGATTAGCCCTTGCCCGCGGCTGCCCGTCGCCACGCCAGGGCAGCGGTGATTGCGATCAGCGCCAGCGCAAGTGGATGAAAGATCGGCGGGGTTACCCCGTTCGAAGACAGCACGGTCATGTCGAACACCGGCAAGGCCGCCGTCGCGGTGAGAAGAATGGCGAGCGGCGTCCATTGCCGTGTGAGCAGGGATATCGCGCCGGTAATGACGATGACGAGATTGCGTGACAGGTAGACCCGGTAAAACAGGCTGCCGGCGGCATCGGCAACCGGCACGCCGAAGCGGGCCGACGCCTGTTCCGGCGCGATCAAGCCGCGCAAGGACAGCGCCGCGAATGCCAGTAACAGCAGGGCAGCCAATACGATTGCCGCAACGTCCAGCGACCTCTTCATAGCGAAACCCTCCCATTCGGCATTCGGAAAATCGTTGAAGCCATGGATGGATCAGCGATTTTCAAAATATATATGTTGATATACATATTATAAAGGTCGACATACTTACTTGCAATTGATATTTTTGCGCATGGGAAAAGCCGATGATTCCAAAGGGAAAACCCTGACCGCCGCGGTCAAGCTGTTTCGCCAGCAGGGCTATCACGGCACCGCGCTGCACGACATCCTGGCGGCCGGAGGGGCGCCGCGCGGCTCGCTGTATTTTCATTTCCCAAAGGGCAAGGAGGAGATTGGTGCGGGCGCACTGTCGCTGGCCGGCGAAGCCGTGCGCCAAGCCATCGTGCAGGCCGCGGAAAAATCCGACAACGCCGAAAGCTTTCTGGTCCGCATCGTCCGCGCCATGGCGTCAGACCTTGAACGTTCCGATTACAGGGAAGGCTGCCCGATCGCGACCACGGCGCTTGAAACCGCCGCGCAATCCGAAGTGCTGGGCGCTGCGACCCGCACCGCATTCCAGAAATGGGAACTGGAGATCAAACGCGGGCTGTTCCGCTTTGGCCTGACGTCGGGCGACGCGGATCTGGTCGCCACGATGGTCCTCAGCCAACTCGAAGGGGCGCTGCTACTGGCGCGAACCTATCGTAGCCTTGCGCCGATTCAGCGGGCGGAGGAAGCGGTGAAGCTGCTGCTGGCGGGTGCCGCAAGGAGCGCGAATTGAATCCCGCGATTGTTTTGCAGCGAACCGATTTCAATGAGCCGTGAGGTGGTGGCCGTCTACGCTTTTGGACTTCATGCTCTCGGATAAGGGAAAGCTCAGCCTGATTTCACGGCTCAGGCTCTCTTCTCTCCGGATGATGTCGGCGGCTGAAGCCCCGGGCTATTGGCCCAGCGGTCGAGATTCTCGATGACGTTCGCATGGCTCGGCCGTTGCGGCGGCGGCGGCTTCCGCTCTTCGGACAGTTTGCGCGGTAGCTTGATGGTCTCGGTCATGGGCGTACTCCACCCCTCGATTATGCGCTCTCGCAAATCATAAATCAACCATTAACATATTGTTTTTGTTGAAGTATTTAGCTAATTTGACACCTGAATCTCGTTTGACGGAACCAGCGCCAAGGACAAGCGTTGAGTAAACTACTCAATGATCTCATTTTGGGGTGTTTCGATGTCCGACATGCGCGGTGAGCGACTGCAAGTCATGCTCTCGCCGGAAGAACTGACGGCGATCGATGATTTCCGCTTCAAACACCGGATGCCGACGCGGGCAGCGGCGGTGCGTGAGCTATTGAGGATGGGTCTCACGGTCGTTGCCGCCGATGGCGGCGGGATGAAGTCCAGCAATTATGGCGTGTTCAGCCGCGGTCCGGACGGGCACACGCACGCCTCCGATCAGGATCCGGCGGAATAGCGCGACGACAGGACAGAAATTTCCGCGCCTCGTGGCAGCTGTTCGCTCCTTCGTGCCAAGCCGCATCTCATTGTTTTGGGCAAGGGCAATGGTGCCCAGGAAAGGACTCGAACCTTCACGGCCGTTAAGCCACTGGCACCTGAAGCCAGCGCGTCTACCAATTCCGCCACCTGGGCCCGGGCGGGTTAGTAAGGATCGGTCACGCGCTTGTCAAATCGCTTCAACGTCGCCCAAATACGCTGTACAGCGACCGCGTGTTGGCGTATCGCGAATCCGCTAAATCCAACCGATATCTCTCGAATTCGATCCTCGCAGGAATTGACACCAATGACATCGTACCCGGCATCAAACCTGGAAACGCTCGTCACGGTTTTTGGCGGGTCGGGGTTTCTGGGGCGAAACGTGGTCCGGGCGCTGGCCAAGCGCGATTACCGGATCAGGGTGGCGGTGCGGCGGCCGGAGCTGGCCGGGCACCTGCAGCCGCTCGGCCGGGTCGGCCAGATCCACGCAGTGCAGGCCAATCTGCGCTATCCGGCCTCCGTCGAGGCGGCGATGCGCGATTCGCAAATCGCGATCAACCTGGTCGGCACCCTGACCGAAAGCGGCGCGCAGACGTTTGACGCCGTGCAGGCCAAGGGCGCCGAGGCGATCGCGAGGGCCGCCGCCGCCGCGGGCGCGCGAATGGTGCATGTGTCGGCGATCGGCGCCGATGAGAACGCGCTCTCGGCCTACGGCCGCGCCAAGGCCGCCGGCGAGAAGGCCGTGCTGGCGGCCGTGCCTTCGGCCACCATCCTGCGGCCGTCGCTGCTGTTTGGCCCCGAGGATCAATTCACCAACCGCTTTGCAGGCTTGGCCCGGATGTCGCCCTTCCTGCCGCTGATCGGCGGCGGGGTCACCCGGATGCAGCCCGCTTATGTCGGCGACGTCGCGGCCGCGGTGGCTAATGCCGTCGACGGCAAGACCAGGTCCGGCGCGGTTTACGAGCTCGGCGGACCGGAAGTGCTGACCATGCGCGAGATCATGGAAATCATTCTTGCCATCGCCGAGCGCAAGCGCATGCTGATTTCGCTGCCGTTCGGGCTGGCACGGCTGCAGGCGATGTTCCTGCAATTCGCGCCGGGGCCGTTGAAGCTGACGCCGGATCAGGTGGCGATGCTGCAATCGGACAATGTGGTGTCGGACGCCGCCAGGGCAGCGGGGCTAACGCTGGAAGGCCTTGGCATCACGCCCGATTCGATGGAAGCGGTCGCCCCGCAATATCTCTGGCGCTTCCGCGCCGCCGGGCAGTTTCAGCGCAAGAACGCGTAAAGGTTCGTAGGGTGGGCAAAGCGCAGCGTGCCCACCATCCGACATCGCGATCGTACTGGTGGGCACGCTGCGCTCTGCCCACCCTACGGGTTCTGAAAACTACCGCCCCAGCGCCAGCGCGATCAGGCCGAGGGTGCCGACGATGACGCGCCACCACGCAAAGAACGTGAACCCGTGGCGGGTGACGTAGTTCAAAAACGTCTTCACCACGATCATCGCCGTGATGAACGACACCCCGAATCCGATCGCGATGACGCCGATATGATCGACCGTCATCTCGCCGCGGTTCTTGTAGAAATCATAGGCGAACGCGCCGACCATGGTCGGGATCGCGAGAAAGAACGAGAACTCCGCGGCCGAGCGCTTGTCGCCGCCAAGTAGCATCGCCGCCACGATGCTGGCGCCGGAGCGCGACACGCCGGGAATCATCGCCAGGCACTGCGCGATGCCGATCCACAGATACATCATCAGCGGATAGCGCGTGGCGTCGTCCTCGTGCGGCTTCAGATCGAGCTGATCGACCCAGAGCAGGATCGCGCCGCCGACGATCAGCGTGAAACACACTACCCACGGATTGAACAGCAATTCCTTGATGTATTTGCCGACGGCCAGACCAACGACCACCGCCGGCAGGAACGCCACCAATACGCCGATCACAAAGCGTCGATCGTCCGGATTGCTGAACATGCCGAGCGCGACCCGCCATAGTTTGGCGAAATACAGCACGACGATCGCAAGAATAGCGCCCAGCTGAATCAGGATCACAAAACTCTGCCAGAAAGCGCCCTCGCCAAGGCCGAAGAAGCGTTGCGCCAGCAGCATATGGCCGGTGGAGGAAACGGGTAGAAATTCCGTGATACCCTCGATGATGCCGAGAATCACCGCCTTCACTGCATCCGACATCATGGTGTTGGTCCATTTTGACTGGAGAAGCCGCGCTCTTCTCGCCTATTCGCCCCCATGCCGCAATCGCAAAAAAACGTCAGAACACCATTGTCTCGCGCGTTTGCTTGGCTAGTGTCCCGATTCGCTTGACGCGGTTTGAGGGTTCCTTTAGTCGCCGCGATTTTACCCTTGGGATTGCATGTACACGCTCTATCATCATCCGTTCTGTCCGCATTCGCGCTTTATTCGCCTGGTGTTGGGCGAACACGGCCTCGACCTGCGCCTGGTCGAAGAGCGGGCCTGGGAACGGCGCGAAGGGTTTCTCGTGCTCAATCCCGCGGCCAACACCCCGGTGTTGATGGCCGACGGCTTTCCGCCGATTCCGGGAGCGGGCATCATCGCCGAATATCTCGACGAGACGCACGGCCTGGAGGCGGGCGAGCGGCGGCTGTTGCCGGCCTCGATGGAAGAGCGTGTCGAGGTGCGCCGGCTGATGGCCTGGTTCAACGAAAAATTCTTTGAGGAGGCGTCGAACCCGCTGGTGACCGAGCGCATCTACAAGCGCTTCATGAGCGAGGAGAACGGCGGCGGGGCGCCGTCAACCGACGTAATCCGCGCCGCCAAGGTCAATGTGCGCTATCATCTGGCCTATATCGGCTGGCTGGCGCAGACGCGGAATTTCCTCGCCGGCGACCGGTTGACTTACGCGGATCTCGCCGCCGCGGCGCATCTTTCGGCGATCGATTATCTGGGCGATGTGCCATGGCACGAGGACGAGGCGGCAAAGGCGTGGTACGCGCGGGTGAAATCCCGCCCGTCGTTCCGCCCGCTGCTCAGCGAATGGCTGGCGGGCGTGCCGGCGTCGCGCACCTACGTGGACCTCGACTTCTGAACAAGGCCGTCAAACTCTCCGGTGCCGATCTGAAAGCCGCGCTCGCACGCGAGGCGGAGACGCTGGGCTTCGACTGTATCGGCGTGACCGATGCCGAGGGAATCGGCAACGCCGCAAGATATTTTCGCGAATTCCTCGACGCCGGCGCGCATGGCGACATGGACTGGCTCGCAGCGCAGCCCGAACGGCGGATGGATCCGCGCGTGCTGTGGCCGGGCGTGCGCTCGATCATCATGCTCGGCTTCAATTACGGCCCCGATGAGAACCCACTCGCGCTTCTCGAACGACGGACGTGTGGCGCGATCTCCGCCTATGCGCAGGGCGATGACTATCATGACGTCATCAAGAAGCGGCTGAAGATGCTGGCGCGATGGCTGGTGGCAGCGTCAGGCGAAGAGGTGAAAGTTTTCGTCGATACCGCAGCCGTGATGGAAAAGCCGCTGGCCCAGGCGGCCGGCCTCGGCTGGCAGGGCAAGCACACTAATCTGGTCTCGCGCGAATTCGGCTCATGGCTGTTTCTCGGCGCGATCTTTTCTGCATCCGACCTGCCGCGCGATGCGGCCAACATTGACCACTGCGGCTCCTGCAATGCCTGCCAGGAGATTTGCCCGACCGCGGCGTTCCCCGCACCGTACAAGCTCGATGCACGGCGCTGCATCTCGTACCTGACGATCGAGAACAAGGGTGCGATTCCGCACGAATTCCGCAAGAGCATCGGCAACCGCATCTATGGCTGCGACGACTGCCTTGCGGTGTGCCCGTGGAACAAGTTTGCGCAAGCGGGCCGCGAAGCCAAGCTGGCCGCGCGCGCCGCGTTGCGCGCCCCGTCGCTTTCCGAACTGTCGCGGCTCGACGACGCCGCGTTCCGCGCGCTGTTTTCGAAATCGCCGGTCAAGCGCATCGGCCGCGACCGTTTTGTCCGCAACGTGCTGATTGCGATCGGCAACGCCGATGACGCGTCGCTGGCGGCGGAGGCCGAACGCTTGCTGGATGATGCAAGCCCGTTGGTTCGTGGCGCGGCGGTTTGGGCGCTGTCGCAGTTGGTCGAGCGGGAGAGCTTCGAGGCGCTGGCAAGGAAGACGATGAGCAGCGAGCCGGATGAGAGCGTCCGTGACGAGTGGCTCTTTGGCGGGAGCACCACTGCCAGACCCTCATCCTGAGGAGCGCTCAACGCGTCTCGAAGGATGTAGCCACAGTCGGGCCTGCATGGTTCGAGACGGCGCGGAGCCTGTCATCGGGCCGCGCTACGCGCGGACCCGGTGGCGCCCCCTCCCGATGAGGGTTTTAGTGCCCTTGATTTCGTGCATCCAAATCCGCCATGGTCATCAGCCATGACAAAAAATCAGCCCTTCTTCACCCACGATCGCGACAGCGACGCCTTCATGCCCACGCCCGTCTCCAACGGCCCGTGGGACCCCAACTCCCTGCATGGCCGCATCGTCATCGGCCTGCTCGCCCATGTGATCGAGCAGCGCCACGGCTCCGACGATTTCGTGCCGGCGCGGCTCACCGTCGACATGTTCCGCCTGCCGAACACCACGACACCGATCGAAGTCACGACAAAACTGATCCGCGACGGCAAGCGCATCAAGGTGGTGGAAGCCGAGTTCTTCAGTGGCGGCACCAGCATGGCCCGCGCTTCCTGCCAGTTATTGCGCAAGACGGAAAACGCGCCGGGCAATGTCTGGTCGCCGCCGAACTGGGACGCGCCGAAGCCTGCGGACATTCCAAGGCCCACCGATGCCAGGCTCGGCATGAACGGCAAATGGACCACGCGGCCCATCGTGGGCCACATGGGCTCGCTCGGCCTGCGGCGGCTGTGGATGAGCGAGGTGCGCGAGCTGGTCGAGGGCGTGCCGATGTCGCCCTTCGTGCATGTCGCGACCGGCGCGGACTTTGCCAGCCCCTTCGCCAATGCCGGCGACCAGGGCCTCGGCTACATCAACAGCGACGTCACGCTCTATCTGCACCGGCTTCCGGTGACACCATGGGTCGGATTCGAGGTGGTCAACCACCACGCCACCGACGGCATCGCGATCGGCGAATGCTGGCTTTACGACGAACAGGGCCCGATCGGGACGTCCACGGTGGCGGCGCTCGCGCAGCGCAAGCCGATGACCAGCGTACCGCCGCCGTGAGGCACGGGCGCCTTAGGCCGTCATGCCCCGCGAAGGCGGGCATCCAGTATTCCAGAGACTTTAGCGATAGAACCGAAAAGTCACGGCGTACTGGATCGTCCGCCTCCGCGGACGATGACGGCGGAGAAGCCTCTCACTCCACCAGATGCCGCTTCATCTCGGGTCGCGCCTTCAGCGCCGCGCCCTGTTTGGCAACGATCTTGGCGATGCGCTCAGGCGCGAACTTGATGTCGACGAAGGCCGGCGCGGTGTTGGCGACCTCGTGGTACTCCGTGATCTTGCCGTCGCGCAGCCGCATGATCGCAACGCCTTCGAACATGGCGCGCGCGCCTTCGGCTTCCGGCAGCGTCGAGCGGTAGCTGAAGGTATAGCGCGCGTAGAGCGTATGTCCGTCGCTGACGGGATCGTGCATGTCCCAGCGAAAATCGGTGGCCGTACGATAGAACCAGTCGTCGATCATGCCTGCGATTTTCGCCCGGCCTTCGAACGCGCCGTAGAACACATCGTGATAGACGCCGTCGTCGGTGAACAGTTCCGAGAATGCCTTGCCGTTGCGTTGCTCGACGGCATCGCAGAACGCGCGGAGCATGGTGGATAGGTTCATGGCGTTGCCTCCCCGCTCGTGACTTTTCTTCCCCTCTCCCCTTGTGGGAGAGGGTGGATCGAATGAGCGACAGCTCATTCGAGACGGGTGAGGGGTATGTCCCCGCGGAGAGAACCCCTCATCCGGCGCTTCGCGCCACCTTCTCCCACAAGGGGAGAAGGAAAAAAACTTCACCCCATCTCCGCGACCGCGGCCATGATCCGCGCAATATCCTGCGGGCGCGACAGGCGGTGGTCGCCGTCCTGGATCATGGTCAGCACCACGTCCTCGGCCGGCAGCCGGTGCGCCAGCGCGAAGGCATGCTGCCAGGGCACATCAGGATCCTGCGCGCCCTGCAGGATGCGCACGGGGCAGCCGACCTCGATGGCGCTGCCGAGCAGCAGATGATTGCGGCCCTCCTCGATCAGCGCGCGGGTGATCGGATAGGGCGCGCCGTCGCCATACTCAGACGGCCGCATCCACACGCCCTTGGTCCTGATCTCCTCGCGGACCTCGTCGGAGAAAGCGTTCCACATCAACTGCTCGGTGAAGTCGGGCGCCGGCGCGATCAGCACCAGCCCGGCCAGCGTCGCCTGCCTGGCATCGCGGTTGGCGATGGCGCGCGCCAACAGCAGCGCCATCCAGCCACCCATCGACGAGCCGATCACGACCTGCGGGCCTTGGGCGAACTGCTCGAACACGGCGACGGCCTCTTCCAGCCAGCGCCCAATGGTGCCGTCGATGAAAGCGCCGCCCGACTCGCCGTGGCCGGAATAATCGAACCTGATGCAGGCGCGGTCGCGTTCCGCGGCCCAGGTGTCCAGCGCTAAGGCCTTGGTGCCCCGCATGTCGGAATTGAAGCCGCCGAGCCAGAACAGCCCGGGTCCGCTGCCGGCACGGGCCCGCACGGCGATCCGGCGGAGGCCATCGCCCGACCCCACCTCGATAAAGGTCGGTTCCTGGTCGATTGGTGCTGAATTGGTCATGGATCTGTCACCCTCACCCCCGTCGCTTTTGTCCGCGAGCCCGCTTCATCGGTCAAGCATGGCCTGACTTTGCTTGCGCATCAGGCCGCCGAGCTATATTTGCCTGAAGTGACCGAAATGCCTCGCATTTGACGGTTTTCGGGCGCAGACCGTGAGTCGGCTTGCTGTTATCAGCGTATTGCTTCAAACTACGGCCCTTCCTTTCACAACTTTGGAGAGTTACCCATTCGCCGTCCCAACAGAGCCCCGCCCGCTGCAACCAAAGACGGGCCGCGCACCAATGATGAAATCCGCAACGCACAGATCCAGCTGATCGATCAGACCGGCCTCAACCATGGAACGGTCGAGACCGTGGTTGCCGTCAAGATGGCCCTCGAAGCGGGCATGGATCTCGTCGAGATTTCGCCGAACAACAATCCTCCCGTTTGCAAGATCATGGACTACGGGAAGTTCAAGTATTCCGCGCAGAAGAAAGCCGCCGAAGCCCGCAAGAAGCAGAAGGTCGTCGAGATCAAGGAGATCAAGCTGCGGCCGATGATCGACGATCACGATTACGACGTGAAGATGCGCGCGATGCAGCGGTTCTTCGAGGAAGGCGACAAGGTCAAAATCACCTTGCGCTACCGTGGCCGCGAAATGGCGCATCAGGAAATCGGCACCAAGCTGCTGGACAAGGTCAAGGCCGATGTCGCCGAGTTCGCCAAGGTCGAGCAGGACGCACGTTTCGAAGGCCGCCAGGTCGTGATGGTGCTGGCGCCGCGTTGAGTTGAATTCACGTGCTATCAAACGGCCCGTCAGATCTGGCGGGCCGTTTTCGTTTCCGTAGCCGGGATGGAGCGCAGCGCAATCCGGGAAAGTCGATACGCGTATGCACCGGCCCCGGATTTCGCTGCGCTTCATCCGGGCTACGAACTGCGGACTCAGTTCCGCGTGGCCTGCCAGGTGCCGCTGCAGCGGTCGCCAGTGATGATGCCATGCCATGCGCCCGCGCCATAGCCGCGGGCGAGCCGGCCGCCGCCGCTGGCTCTGGATGCGCCGACCGAAACATTGACCGCCACGGTCCCGTTGCGGTTGACCGAGCCGGAAACCCGGCCGCCGCCGGCCGACGAAACACGGCTGCCGGCGACCATGAACGGCACGCTGTAGCCCGAACTGCAATTGCCCCTGGTGGTGGCGAAGACCACGTTCCAGGTGCCGTCATAAGCGCCTCCGGCTCTCCTGATCGCCGCATCTGCCCCTCCGGACATGGTCGCCGCTGCCAGCGCCGCGAGCACGGGAAGCCAGCGCCGGGCGCGTCGGCCTGACAAGACGTTCAAACAGCCAATCATTTGTCGAAAACGGGTCATTTCTTCTTGCTCCGCACCGAGGGTTGACGACATCACCACGTAGGTAGTTCCCCGGTTCATCATTGCCAATCGGCCGATCCTCTGCCATAAGCCCCACCTTCATCGCCCGGCTGATCAAGGGCTGCCGTGTCGGTGTCCGTGCGGGTTATCTCGGTTTTGAGAAAACCTGAGCACTTTCAACGCTCTAACGAGCATTTTAAGCCGCAAAAGCGCCCCTCGGGCGCATTTTTCTGTGGCCGATAGGAGAGCCAAATGCCCAAGCTGAAGACCAAGTCAGGCGCTAAAAAGCGCTTCAAGGTGACTGCCACCGGCAAAGTGATGCACGCCCAGCGCGGCAAGCGCCACGGCATGATCAAGCGGACGAAGAAGCAGATTCGTCAGCTCCGCGGCACCCGCGTGCTGTTCAAGACCGACGGCGACAACGTCAAGAAGTACTTCTTGCCGAACGCCTGATCGCGCTCGCAATCACGCTTTAGCCGGCCGCGCATGCGCGGCGATCCATCATCGATTTTAAAATTCAAGGATAGCAGTCATGTCTCGCGTCAAACGCGGTGTGACCTCTCACGCCAAGCACAAGAAAGTCTACAAGGCCGCCAAGGGTTTCCGCGGCCGCCGCAAGAACACCATCCGCGCCGCCAAGGCTGCGGTCGAGAAGGCCGGCCAATATGCCTTCCGCGACCGCAAGCGCAAGAAGCGCACCTTCCGCGCGCTCTGGATCCAGCGCATCAATGCCGCGGTTCGCCCGTTCGGCATGACCTACAGCGTCTTCATCAACGGCCTGTCCAAGTCGGGCATCACGGTGGACCGCAAGGTGCTGTCGGATCTCGCCATCACCGAGCCTTCGGCGTTCCAGGCGATCGCCGAGAAGGCCAAGGCCGCTCTGGCGGCCTGAGGCGGAGCGCTAGCGGGGCTTCGACGGCCCCGTGCCTTTCTGCGCACGTTGCGAGTAGCGCCGGGCGACTTCCGCCCGGCAAAAGGCCGTGAACGAGAGATACATGGTGCCGGATTCGTTCCGGTACTTTCGATCGCAAACCCCCATCTCGCGCGTGTAGGCCTGCTTCTGCGGCGCTTTGAGACGTCCAAGGAAATCGCCCTCGCACTTCTTTTCGACGGCAGCGCCAAGCCGAACGTCGCCGCTGGTGCCAAATTCGCAGTCCTTGAACACCTTCATCGCGCGCTCGCATCCGGGCGAGGCGTCGATCACGTCGACGATCTCATCAAGGGTCATCGATTTGTCGAGACAGAACGCGGCAACCGCGGGGCCACTGCCGAGCCACACAATACCGGCCAGCACGGCCGCCGAGGGACCAAAACGCATCGCGCTCTCCTTGATCTGACACATCTTGGTAGGGCGCCCGGGATAAGGGTTCAAACGCACCGGATCGCCCGGCCTGCCATAACGGGCTTTTTGCTTGACGTTTTGGCCCCCGAGCGGCGACAACCCGGCGGCCTTTTGCGAAAGAGATTTGACCGTGTCCGACCTTGCTACACTTGAAAACTCCATTCTCGATGATATCGCCTCAGCCGGCGATGAAGCAGCCCTCGAAGCCGTGCGCGTCGCAGCACTGGGCAAGAAGGGTTCGATCTCGGCGTTGCTCGCAACGCTCGGCAAGATGTCACCGGACGAGCGCAAGACCCAAGGCGCAGCGATCAACCTCGCCAAGGACAAGGTGACCCAGGCGCTTTCGACGCGCCGCGACATCCTGAAGTCGGCAGCGCTCGATGCCCGGCTTGCCTCCGAAACCATCGACGTCACGCTGCCGCTGCGCGAGGCGCCCGCGGAAGCCGGCCGCATCCATCCGCTCAGCCAGGTCTTCGAGGAGGTCAACACGATCTTCGCCGACATGGGTTTTGCGATCGCCGAAGGTCCCGACATCGAGACCGACGATTACAACTTCACCAAACTGAATTTCCCCGAGGGCCATCCGGCCCGTGAGATGCACGACACCTTCTTCTTCAACCCGAAGGAAGATGGTTCGCGCATGCTGTTGCGCACGCACACCTCGCCGGTGCAGGTGCGTACGATGCTGTCGCAGAAGCCGCCGATCCGCGTGGTTTGCCCGGGGCGCACCTATCGCATCGATTCCGATGCGACCCATACGCCGCAATTCCATCAGATCGAGGGCCTCGTCATCGACAAGGGCTCGCATCTCGGCCATCTCAAATGGATCCTGCACGAGTTCTGCAAGGCGTTCTTCGAGGTCGACCACATCAACATGCGGTTTCGCCCGTCGTTCTTCCCGTTCACCGAGCCCTCGCTCGAGGTCGACATCCAGTGCCGGCGCGACAAGGGCGAGATCCGTTTCGGCGAAGGCGAGGATTGGCTCGAAATTCTTGGCTGCGGCATGGTGCATCCGAACGTGCTGCGCGCCTGCGGCATCGATCCCGACGTCTACCAGGGCTTTGCCTGGGGCATGGGCCTCGACCGCATCGCGATGCTGAAATACGGCATCGCCGATCTGCGCCAGTTGTTCGATAGCGACGTGCGTTGGCTCAATCACTACGGCTTCAAGCCGCTCGACATCCCGACACTGGCGGGGGGGCTGAGCTCGTGAAATTCACCCTCTCCTGGCTGAAGGAACATCTCGACACCGACGAGCCGCTGGAAAAGCTTGCCGACAAGCTCACCATGATCGGGCTCGAGGTCGAGAACATCGAAGACAAGGCGAAGGCACTGGCGCCGTTTTCCATCGCGCGGGTGATTTCGGCCGAGCAGCATCCGAATGCGGATCGCCTGCGGGTGTGCATGGTCGATACCGGCGACGGTGGCGCACCGGTGCAGGTGGTCTGCGGCGCGCCGAATGCGCGCGCTGGCCTTATCAGCGTGTTTTCGCCGCCCGGCACCTTCATCCCCGGCAAGAACATCACGCTCGGCGTCGGCACGATCCGGGGCGTTGAGAGCCGCGGCATGCTGTGCTCGGCGGCTGAGCTGCAGATTTCCGAGGACCATGACGGCATCATGGAACTGCCAGCCGATGCGCCCATCGGCAAGGGATATGCCGAATGGGCAGGCCTCGGCGATCCCATGCTCGAAATCAATTTGACTCCAAACCGCCAGGACTGCACCGGCGTGCACGGCATCGCGCGCGATCTCTCCGCCGCCGACATGGGCAAGTTCAAAGACCCCGCCATCAAGCCGATCAAGGGCGAATTCCCCTGCCCGGTGAAGGTTGCGGTGGAAGACGCCGCGTTGTGCCCGGGCTTTGCGCTGCGGCTGGTGCGTGGCGTCAAGAACGGCCCGTCGCCGGAGTGGCTGCAGAAGCGGCTGACGTCGATCGGGCTACGGCCGATCAATGCGCTGGTCGACATCACCAATTTCATGACCTACGACCGCGCCCGGCCGCTGCATGTGTTCGACGCCAGGAAGGTGAACGGCAACCTCACCGTGCGCCGCGCCAGGGATGGCGAGAGCCTGCTGGCGCTTGACGGGCGCACCTATACGCTCGACAGCAACATCTGCGTGATATCAGACGAGCACGGCGTCGAGTCGCTGGCGGGCATCATGGGCGGCGAGACCTCGGGCTGCGACGAGAACACGACTGATGTGCTGATCGAATCGGCGCTATGGAACGAGATCAACATCGCGCAGACCGGCCGCAAGCTCGGCATCAATTCGGATGCCCGTTATCGGTTCGAGCGCGGCGTCGATCCGGCCTTCATGGTGCCAGGGCTCGAACTCGCGACCAGGCTCGTGATGGAGCTGTGCGGCGGCACGCCGTCGGAGAACATCGTCGTTGGCAACGCCTTCGGCGAGGACCGCATCATCGATTTCCCGTTGAGCGAGGTTAAACGTCTGGCAGGTATCGAAGTGCCGCTGGCCGAAATGCGACGCATCCTCAGCCATCTCGGCTTCATGATCGCCGGCAGCGGCCCGGTGGTGAAAGTCGCGGTGCCCTCGTGGCGCACCGATGTGCACGGCAAGGCCGACATCGTCGAGGAGATCGTGCGCATCGTCGGCGTCGACAAGGTGCCGATGACACCGTTCGAGCGCGGCGACGATGCCCGCAAGCCGGTGCTGACGGCGATGCAGAATCGCACCCATCGGGCCAAGCGCGCGCTGGCGGCGCGCGGCATGGTGGAAGCCGTGACCTGGTCGTTCATTTCCAAGCCGCACGCCGAATTGTTCGGCGGCGGACAGGCCGAGTTGGCGCTCGCCAATCCGATCGCCTCCGACCTCTCCGACATGCGGCCGAGCCTGCTGCCGGGCCTCGTCGCCGCGGCGCAGGCCAACGCCAATCGCGGTTATCAGGACGTCGCGCTGTTCGAAGTCGGTCAGATATTCAGGGGCGATAGACCTGAGAACCAGTTCGTCGCGGCCTCCGGCGTGCGTCACGGCTTTGCATCCTCAAAAGGCATGGGCCGGCACTGGTCGGGCTCTGCCATGGCCGATGCGCTCGACGCCAAGGCCGATGCGTTCGCCGTGCTCGCGGCAGCCGGTGCGCCGATGCAGGCGCTGCAGATCGTACCTGCTGGAGCCAGCTGGCTGCATCCGGGGCGTTCCGGCACCATCCAGATCGGGCCGCAGAATGTGCTGGGCTATTTCGGCGAATTGCATCCGCGCACGCTGGAAGCGCTCGGCGCCGACGGCCCTTTGATGGCGTTCGAAGTCATCCTCGACCGTATTCCCGACGCCAAGAAGAAGCCGACCCGGGCCAAGCCGTTGCTCGACCTTTCCACGTTCCAGCCGGTGTCGCGTGACTTCGCCTTCATCGTCGATCGCGGCGTCAAGGCCGGTGACATCGTGAGATCGGCGCAGGGCGTCGACAAGAAGCTGATTACGGATGTGACCGTCTTCGACGTCTACGAGGGCAAGGGCATCGATCCCGACAAGAAGTCGGTCGCGATTGCCGTGACGATCCAGCCCCGCGAGAAGACGCTGACCGACCAGGAGATCGACGCGGTGGCGGCGAAGATCGTGGCCGAGGTAACGAAAAAGACCGGTGGCGTTCTGCGCGGATGAGCCCACTCGGCCTCATCCCTGCGGAAGTCAGCCTCCATGCGGCGATCGCCATCTGCGCGGTCGCCTTCGTCTCGGGAACGGCGCGGGGCTTTTCCGGATTCGGCTCGGCGCTGATCTTCATGCCGCTCGCAAGCTCGATCGCCGACCCGCGGCTGGTCGCGGCACTGCTCCTGATCATTGATTTCATCGCCGCCGCGCCGCTGCTGCCGGGCGCGTGGCAAAAGGCCGACCGCAAGGCGACCTCTATCATGGTGTTCGGCGCGCTGATCGGCGTTCCCATCGGCACCTATTTCCTGAGCCGGCTCGAACCGGTGACGACGCGCTGGATCATCTCCGTCTTCGTGTTCGCGCTGCTGTTGCTGCTGCTCTCGGGCTGGCGCTACCGCGGCAAGGATCACGCGGCAGTCTCGGTCGGCATTGGCGGGCTATCCGGCTTTTGCAGCGGGCTCGCCCAGACCGGCGGCCCGCCGATCGTCGGCTACTGGCTCGGCCGCACGCTGCCGTCCGTGATCGCGCGCGCCAATATCCTGCTGTTCTTCGGCGCGTCGGATTTCTTTTCTGCCGTCAGCTACGCCACCGCCGGACTGATCACAATGGATGCGATCAAGTTCGCCGTGGTGGTCGGCCCGGTCTACGGAATCGGCGTCTGGTTCGGCGCCTCGCTGTTCGGCAAGGCCAGCGAAGCCGTCTTCCGCGCCATCTGCTATGCGCTGATCGCAGCCGCCGTGATTTTTGGCCTGCCGGCGCTGGATGGCTTGCTGCGCTGATACTAGCGCCGGTCCTGTAGGGTGGGCAGAGGAGCGAAGCGACGTGCCCACCCTACGAGAGGTCGCTAACCGGGAACCAGATCGCAATACGCATAGCCATCGCGTTCGACGCGCTCGCCGGTTTTCACGTCAAGCCGCCTCGAAAACATCGGCCCGGCCACCACACAGGTATGAAACTCGCCGTTCTCGCCGCAAGGATCGACGCCTTCGGGCAAATCGGCCAACAGGCTTGCATCGAACGTTCGGCCTGCAAATTCCGCCGGCAGCTTCTTCAGATCGACGGTGGCGAGATGCGCTTCTAGTCCGCTTGCAATCATTGCCCGTGCCAACTCCGGCGTCGGCCGCTCCCACAATGGAAACACCGGCGTGATGCCCGTGCCCGCTAGCTTCTGTTCGCGATAGGCGCGGATGTCCTGAAGGAACAGATCACCGAAGATCATGTGCGTGACGCCGCAGGCCACGGCTTGCGCAACCGCCTCGCCCATCCGCGCTTCGTAAATCTCGTTCGGGCAGGGATAGGGGATCGGCACGATTCGCTGCGGCAGGCCCGCGGCCTCGCATTGCGCCTGCAAGATCTCCTGCCGCACACCGTGGATCGAGACCCGGCCGAACGTCTCGGTCACCGTGGTCAGCGCGCCGACCACGTCGAATTCACCCGCGCGCCGCACTTCATGCAGCGCGAACGCCGAGTCCTTGCCGCTCGACCAGGAGATCAGTGCTTTCCGGCGCGCCATCAGTTGATCGGTTATCCGCGTCGCCGCTGCTTCGCCGGCCGCGCCTCCGGCTCCGGATCCTTCAGCGCACCGATCCGCCGCAACGCCGCTTCCGCAGCGCGCTCGCCGCTTTCCCAGGCGCCGTCGATCGTTCCCCACAGCGTTTCATGGGTCGCCTCGCCGGCGAGATAGATGCAGCCGAACGGTTCGGTCAAAAGTTTTCGCGAGGATTGCGCGCCGGGACCGGCCGCCGACATCGCGCCCAGCGCGAACGGCGCGGCGTTCCAGCGCGTCGCGCTCGATTTCTTCACCGCGGCCGCCGCCTCGCTGCCGTACAGTTTCGCCAGCCATTCCACCGCGAACGCGACCATCGCCTTCTCGCCCTGCCCGGAAAGCTCGCGGCCGAACGAGCCGCCCACGTCGATCGTGCAGAGCGACGAGCCGCCCATATTGGCGAATATCATCGCCGTCTTGGTCGAATTGCTCTGCTCGATGACGACGTCGTCACGCGCCAGCCCGAGTGGATTGCCCGGCATCTGCAGCGCGATCCGGTCATAGCTGCCTAGGCTGAGTTTTGAGGCCGCGTCGAGCGTGCGCTTCGGGATGTCAGGTGCGAACTTGATGTTGCCGGCGGCCAGCACGTTGCTCGATACGGTGATGACGGCGGCGCGCGCGGCGATCCGGCCTGCCGGCGTTTCCACGCTGACATCGCGGTTGCTCCAGACAATGCGGTTGGCCGGCGTCGACAGCGACAGCGGCACCTGCTCGCCGAGCTTTGCGATCAGCGTGCCCAATCCCTGACGGCAGCCGATCGCGGTGTTGCGATCCTGCGCGCGGGACTTGTCGCCGACGGAGACGTCTTTCAGATCCTTGCCTGAGAAACTGGCACCGAGCACGAACTCCGACGTATCAGCCCAAACGCCGAGATCCTTTGGCAGCACCGATGCACAGGAGACATCGAAGCGGCGCGCGGCTTCATCGATGGCGCGGTTGGCGCGCACGAGCGCGGCGAGAAATTCCTCGGTCTCGCCGGCACGGGCGTTGCGGCGGCCGATGCGCATCTTCTGGCCCGAGGGCGCGGTCGTGATCTCGAGACCCGCGGCGCGCGCCAGCTTGATCATCGGATTGGTTTCGGGATTATGCATCCAGCGCGCGCCGCGATCGAACGGCACGTCGAACGTCGAAGCGTCGGTCTGGCAGCGCCCGCCGATCTGGCTTGCCGCCTCCACCACGATCACCTTGCGGTTCGCCGCCATGATCCGCCGCGCCGCAGCAATGCCGGCCGCGCCCGCGCCGATCACAACAATGTCAGCCTCCCGCGGCAATGGTGCCGCTCCCGCGCGCGCCCCGCAAAAAACCGGAGTGGCTGCCAGACCTGCGGACGCCGACAGGAAGGTGCGGCGGGTCATTGTCATGTCATGGTTTCCGGGACCTGAAAGAAGCGAGAACAGTCAGCGAACTGTGCCGTATCTCACGTGACGCAGCAACACTCATGGTAAATCAATCATGATTGATCCGCTTATCGCATGAACTAAATTGAAACGGCTTGCGACCATGATAAGGAAACAAAAAAAGCGGGAGAAAAGCCGCTCCAGGGGAGTTTCATGGGCGTAATGCTCGATACCATCGGCCAGTTGATTGCGGGCTACCTTCAGAAGGAAGTCCCGGGCTATGAGCCGTTCACCCCCAGCGACCCCGAGCATCTGCGCGGCGTCATCGAGCCGGGCGACGTTCTGCTGGTCGAAGGCAACAACCGCATCTCCGGCATCATCAAATACCTGACGCAATCGACCTGGTCGCATGGCGCGCTTTACGTCGGCCCGGTTGACGGCGCGTACGAACCCGACGGCGAGCCGCATGTCCTGATCGAGGCCAATATCGGTGAAGGCGTGACCTCGGCGCCGCTGTCAAAATATTATCCCTATCATACCCGCATCTGCCGCCCGATCGGCCTGTCCTACGAGGACCGCACCACGGTGTGCCGTTACGCCATCAATCGAATCGGCTTCGGCTATGACACCAAGAACATCGTCGATCTGATGCGCTTTCTGATTCCGCTGCCGGTGCCGCAGCGCTGGCGCCGGCGCATGATCGCGTTCGGCTCCGGCGACCCCACAAAAATCATCTGCTCGGCGCTGATCGCGCAGGCATTCGACGCGGTGCGTTATCCGATCCTGCCCAAGATTACGCGCGCCGCCTCGCGAAAGGCCCGGCGCGAAATCCTGCACATCCGCGATTCCTCGCTCTACATGCCGCGCGATTTCGACATCTCGCCCTATTTCGAAATCGTCAAACCCACCATCGTGCACGGCTTCGACTACACGGCCTTGCACTGGGCCGACAAACAAAAGCCGCTCCCGGAGGTAGCGGGCGAGTTCGCCGTGTTTCCCGAACTCAACTCGCCGCCGCTTGTTCCTGAAGAGATTGACCAAGAGGCGTCGCTTCCAGTTGAAGAAATGATGCTCGACGAAGTGGCAATAGCGGAAGTGATCTGCGAGACGAAGATGATCGAACGCGTCACCGTGTCGGAGCATTACCTGGCCGTCGAATACGTCCCGGTTCGCCCGCCCGAACGCCGCATGAGGCCGCGCAACAAGGCGCGGGAGATGGTGGCGTAGACGCAGATCGTAGGGTGGGCAAAGCGAAGCGTGCCCACCCTTTCAAGCTAAAACCTCCCCGCCAGCGTCAACCGAACCGCCAGCGGCTCTGCCGGATGCACATGGCGATCGGCCACGCCACCAATCGGCTCGCCCGGCAATCGCGACAGATAGTAATATTCGATCTGGTTGGTTTTCGCGTTGAAGAGGTTGAGGACATCGAGCTGCAGCCGCAGGTCGTTGTCGAATCTGTAACCCGCGCGCGCATTGAAGATCAGCGACGCCTGCGAACGGACGCTGACGTCCTCGATCAGCGGACGCGGCCCGAAATAGCGCCCACGCAACGCGCCGAACCAGCCGCGCTCGCCGCCGAACGTCATGCCGCCAGCCGCCACCCACGCCGGCGCACCCGGAATGAAATTTCCTGCAGGATCGAGATCGGTGAAACGAGCGCGGGTATAGGCGAGATCGAAATCGAGCCGCACCCACGGCAACACCTGATACTGGTTGGTCCACTCCATGCCGACACGC
Source organism: Bradyrhizobium sp. McL0615 (assembly GCF_049993905.1). Lineage (NCBI taxonomy): Bacteria > Pseudomonadati > Pseudomonadota > Alphaproteobacteria > Hyphomicrobiales > Nitrobacteraceae > Bradyrhizobium > Bradyrhizobium sp. McL0615. Next base: position 167,845 of record NZ_CP188254.1, read on the forward strand.
CGGCTAGGCCGGCTCGCTTCGGTGGTCCCGGCATCGCCGACGAACAGCAGTTCCGAGTCGAAATCCAGCACGAATACCGCAAGCGAACTGGTCAGGCCTTCGACCGCCTTGGTGCGGACGCCGATCTCGGCGCCTTTCGACCGCACCAGTAACGGCACCCGATCCTGCGGCGTCACCTTGTCGATCGGATCGACCGTGATCGTCGCGCCCCGGATATCGTTGGAGTGCAGGCCATAACCGGCATTGCCGTAGAACTCGGTCTTGTACCACGGCCCCAGCACAATCCCGGCCTTCGGGCTCGTCATCGACGCCTGGGCGCTTCCCGAATTCGCCGGCGTGTCACTCAGCACCCTCCCCGCAAAATAATCCTCGCGGATGCCGACCGTGGTACGCAGCCAATCGGTCCAGCGCGCCGTCGTATCGGCCCACAGGCCGACATTGCCTTCCCGCACGCTGTCTTCGCGCACGGTCGAGAGCGTCTCGCGCTGCAACGTCTTGAACAAGCCGACCCGGATATCGTCGCCACGCGTCTGTAGCCCGATTCGGGTTTGCGTCTCGATGCCGCCCACGCGCACATCGAAAGCGTGGCTGGCGTCGAGGCCGTAGACCGTGCGCCGGTCCATCTGGCTGAACTGATCGCCATTGACGGGATCGTCGAGAAAATACGTGAAATTGTTATAGAGCCTCAGCGACGAGTTGATCGCATAGGCATTGATCTTGCTCTGCCCGTATTCACTCGATTGCGCCCAGTCGCTCGATAGCGAGAACCGGCTCGAGACGCCGCCATCGGTCGGATCGAGCGAACCGAAGCGGCCGATCACGCCCTGGTCGATCGCGCGTTGCGCCACCTGGTCGGTCGAATTCCAGCCATTGGAATAGGCCATCGCCGACAGCGCAAATCCGTCGGTGGCGGTGCCCTGGCTGTAGCGCAGCACGCCGTTGAGCTTGCGTATGTTGTCCGGCACGTCCCACGGGCCGTTGTATTTGACGCCTTCGACAGCCGCGAGCAGCGTGCCCGCACCGACCGCCGTTGACCCCGCCGCCAACGCACGGTGATAGCCAAAGGTACCGTTGGTCGTCTCCAGAATGTTCTTGGGCAGCCGGTTGATGTAGTCGATCGTGAGGGAGCCGGCGGAGCCGAAGTCGCCGACATCGGCGAAGTACGGACCCTTGCGTACATTCACCGACTGGATCAGCTCGGGAATCATGAAATTGATATCGGCATAGCCCTGCCCGTGACCATGGGTCGGCATGTTGACGGGCATACCATCGATCTTGATGGCGAGATCTGTGCCGTGGTCGAGATTGAAGCCGCGCAGAAAATACTGGTTGGCTTTGCCTTCGCCGGAATGCTGGGTGACGATCAGCCCGGGCACTGCCTCCAGCGCCTCGCCGGGGCGCGAGAAAGGCCGGGCGTTCACCTCAGCACCGCTGATCGTCATGGCGCTGGCCGCGGTAGGCTGCATGTATGCAGGCCCTGCGGACGCAGACCCGGAAGTGACGCCGCCGCTGACTTGCGGTGGGACAGGCACGCTCGGCTGAACCGCGGATGGATTTCGCGCGGTCTGCAGACGGCGCGGCGGCTTGGGCCGATTGCGCGGCCGCGCCTCGGGAGGATTCACCGTCACAGCGGGAAGCTGGCCGGGCGTGGCGGCCGCGTCGCTCTGGGCGTCCGCAGGTGGCGCCATGACAATCAGCGATGCGGCGGCGGAAAATATCCGCCAAACAGCCTTACGCAACGCCATGCCCTCGCACGATAATTGCTACAGTCGCCGCGCGACCGCATCAGTTCGACTTAGCCCGGCGCATCACGCTAGCAAGCCCGGTATGATGATACAATAGAAATGTCATACCAGACCAGAACGGAAATTTGGGATGCAACGGATCACCATTACCATCGAAGACGAACTGCTTGCCGAGATCGATGCGGCGGCGGAAGCGCGCGGCTATCAGAACCGCTCCGAGATCATCCGCGATCTCGCCCGCGCCGGGCTGCAGCAGGGCGCCGAGGACGCGGCTCCATCGGGCCAATGCGTCGCCGCGCTGGTTTACGTCTACGATCATGCCGCGCGGGATCTGTCAAAACGGCTGGTGCAGAATTTCCACGGCCATCACGATCTGTCGCTGGCGACGCTGCATGTGCATCTCGACGACGATTCCTGCATGGAAGTCACGGCACTGAAGGGTGCCAGCGCCGAAGTCCGGCACTTTGCCGACCACATCATCGCCGAGCGCGGCGTGCGCTACGGCCGTGTGGTGATGATCCCGACGGCATCCGACAAGAAGCCGAAGGCGCGCAAACACGGCCATCGCCACGACTGACGGTCCGCTGAACCAGCGGATGCTACCTGTCGGAACGGCCGATCACGGCCATCAGTTCCGCGATCTTCTCGCGCTGATCGGCCTTGTTGCCGCTGGTGATCGCATGTTCGACGCAATGCGACACGTGATCCTTCAAAACCTCTTCTTCGACGCGCCGTAGCGCCGCCCGTACCGCCGAGATCTGCGTGACGATATCGATGCAGTAGCGGTCCTCGTCGACCATTTTTGAGAGGCCGCGGACCTGGCCCTCGATCCGGCTGAGACGTTTTTGACAGGATGCCTTGATGTCTTTTCGCATGCGCTCTATATACCCCTACAGGGTATAGGTTACAAGGGCCAGAGCGGATGATGAACAACAATGAAAACTCCGACCGAAACGGCGCGCCAAAGGCTGCCTGCTGCGGCGGCCACGGGGACACCGGCCACACCCACGCCAGTCACAGCCATCACGATCATTCCGACCACGCCGCTGCAACCGTTCGCGACCCCGTCTGCGGGATGACGGTAGACCCCACGACCAGCAAGCACCGTTTTGATTATCGCGGCGAGACCTATCATTTCTGCTCGTCCGGCTGCCGGACCAAATTCGCCGCCGATCCCGTCTCCTATCTGGAAAAGGACAGCAAGCCGAAGGCCGCGGTGCCGGAGGGCACGATCTACACCTGCCCGATGCATCCGGAGATCCGCCAGGTCGGCCCGGGAAGCTGCCCGATCTGCGGCATGGCGCTGGAGCCCGAGGTCGCGAGCCTCGATGCGCCGCCCAATCCGGAACTTGCCGACATGACGCGCCGCTTCTGGGTCGGCCTCGTGCTCGCGCTGCCGGCGGTCGTGCTGGAGATGGGCGGCCATCTCGCCGGCGGCCATGGCTTCCTCGATCAAACGCTGTCGAACTGGATTCAGTTCGCCTTCGCCACACCCGTCGTGCTGTGGGCTGGCTGGCCGTTCTTCGTGCGCGGCTGGCAATCGCTCGTCACGCGCAATCTCAACATGTTCACGCTGATCGCTGTCGGCACCGGTGTGGCCTATGCCTACAGCGTCGTCGGCACCGTCGCGCCCGGAATCTTTCCGACGACCTTCCGCGGACACGGCGGCGCGGTCCCCGTCTATTTCGAATCCGCGGCCGTCATCACCGTGCTCGTGCTGCTCGGCCAGGTGCTCGAACTTCGCGCCCGCGAAGCGACATCGGGCGCGATCAAGGCGCTGCTGCAGCTCGCACCGAAAACCGCGCGCCGGATCGGCGACGACGGCGCCGACCACGAGGTGGAAATCGACGCGCTCGTGGTCGGCGACAGATTGCGGGTGCGGCCGGGCGAGAAGGTGCCGGTCGACGGTGTCATCCTCGAAGGCCGCTCCTCGCTCGATGAATCGCTGGTGACCGGCGAATCCATGCCCGTCACCAAGGAGCCCGGCGGCAAGGTGATCGCGGGCACGCTGAACCAGTCCGGAGGGTTCGTGATGCGCGCCGACAAGGTCGGGCGCGACACGCTGCTGTCCCAGATCGTCAAGATGGTGGCGGACGCGCAGCGTTCGCGGGCGCCGATCCAGCGGCTGGCCGACCAGGTTTCCGGCTGGTTTGTGCCAATCGTTATCGTCGTGGCGCTGATCGCGTTCGGCGCCTGGGCCTGGCTTGGGCCCGAACCGCGCCTGGCGTTCGGCCTCGTCGCCGCCGTCAGCGTGCTCATCATCGCCTGCCCCTGCGCGCTCGGCCTCGCCACGCCGATGTCGATCATGGTGGGGGTCGGGCGCGGCGCGCAGGCGGGCGTGCTGATCAAGAACGCCGAATCGCTGGAGCGGATGGAGAAGGTCGACACGCTGGTGGTCGACAAGACGGGCACGTTGACCGAAGGCAAGCCGAAGGTGGTCGCGATCGTGCCGAGCGCTGGATTTAACGAGACCGACATTCTGCGGCTGGCCGCGACCGTCGAGCGGGCGAGCGAACACCCGCTGGCCGACGCCATCGTGCGGGCGGCCAAGGAGCGCAACCTCGATCCCGGCAAGGTCGAGGAATTCGACTCGCCGACCGGCAAGGGCGCGACCGGCAAGGTCGACGGCAAGACGATCGTTCTCGGCAATGCGAACTTCCTGCAGTCGCTCGGCATCGATGCGCAGTCCTTGAACGATCAGGGCGAACGTCTGCGCGGCGACGGCGCCACCGTCATCAACATCGCCATCGACGGCAAGCTCGCAGGGTTGTTCGCCATCGCCGACCCCGTGAAGGCCTCGACACCGGACGCGTTGAAGGCGCTGGCAGCCGAGGGCATCAAGGTCATCATGCTCACGGGCGACAACAGGACCACGGCGAATGCGGTTGCGAAGCGGCTCGGCATCGCCGACGTCGAAGCCGAAGTGCTGCCCGACCAGAAGAGCGCTGTCGTCGCAAAGCTGCAGAAGGCCGGAAAGATCGTCGCGATGGCCGGCGACGGCGTCAACGATGCGCCGGCGCTCGCCGCCGCCGAAGTCGGCATTGCGATGGGAACGGGCACTGATGTCGCGATGGAAAGCGCAGGAATCACGTTGCTGAAAGGCGATCTCGTCGGCATCGTCCGCGCCCGCCGGCTGTCGGAGGCGACCATGAGCAACATTCGGCAGAACCTGTTCTTCGCGTTCATCTACAACGCCGCCGGCATCCCGATCGCCGCGGGCATCCTCTATCCCGCGTTCGGCCTGCTGCTGTCGCCGATCATCGCCGCCGCGGCGATGGCGCTGTCGTCGGTGAGCGTGGTCGGCAATGCGCTGCGGCTTCGGGTGACGCGGCTGTAACAACTTGACGTGCGTCAAAGCTGCGACCGGCGCCGGGGTCCATATTTACCCGCAAATGCTGAACGCTCAGCAACGGGAGATTTGGCCATGACGCGCTTGACGATGGCGACGGTTCTCACGGTCGCGGCACTTACGGTTCCGGCTTGGGCGCAAGCGCCGGCCGAACATGATCATTCCCACTCCGGGAACACAGAAAAATCGGCTCCGGCAAATCCGGCGCCGGGCCCGGCCACCGCCGCACCGCAAGGCGGCACGCCTATGAACGACATGAAGAACATGATGAGCAGCATGTCCGCGATGCACTCGATGGGGATGATGCAGATGATGGGCATGATGGGCCGCGGCATGGACGGGATGGCGACCATCGATCGCATCGAAGGCCGCATCGCTTTTCTGCGCGCCGAACTGAAGATCACTGACGCGCAGGCTGACGCATGGAACGGCTTTGCCGATGCGTTGCGCACGAATGCCAGGAAGCTCGCGGAAGTTCGCGCAGCGACGATGCCGAAGCCCGGCGATGGACAACCGGCTTCCACCGTGTCAGCCCGGCTGGACCAGCAAGAGCAGTGGCTGGCCGCGCGGCTGGACGGCACCAAAGCGATGAAATCCGCCTTCGCGAAGCTGAACGAGGCCTTGTCGGACGATCAAAAGAAGACGGCCAACGATCTCCTCGCCCCGCATATGGGGATGGAAGCAATGGCGATGATGCCTGCGCAGCCTTCCCCCGAACAAAAGGAACAGGGACGCATGCCTGGCATGGGCAGCATGGGTATGGGCAAAAAGTAAGCGCTGAAGGCTCTGGATCAGGCCGCCCTCGCCGCCGTCCCGCGCGGCAATCCGGCGCGCGCGAGCCCGCCATACAGCGCTTCGCTCGGCATTTCCGATTTCAGGATTCCGCGCACCGCGATCAGCTTTTCGATATCTATGCCCGTGGCAAATCCCTTGCTCTCGCACAGGAAAACCAGGTCCTCGAACACAACATTGCCGGTGGCGCCCGGCGCGAACGGGCAGCCGCCGAGGCCGCCGAGCGATCCATCCAGCACGCGCGCGCCGGCATCGAGCGCGGCGGATGCGTTCGCAATCCCCATCCCTCTTGTGTCGTGCAGGTGAATGCAGATCGGCTTTGAGCCGGCGATCTTCACGGCCGCCGCGGTCAATTCGCCGACCTGCTTCGGCCCGGCATAACCAACGGTGTCGGCGATCGCGACCATGTCGACGCCGGCCTCGAACAGCTTTTCCGTCAGCAGCAAGACCTCCTTCGGATCGACTGCCCCCACGATCGAGCAGCCCAGCGCCATCGAGATCGCGGAGTTCACCACCGGCTTGTGCGCGCTGGCGTCGCGCAGCTCGCAGAGCCGCCTGACGTTGGCAATGGCTGACTCGCGCGAGCGGTTGGCATTGGCCTGGCTGTGCTCTTCCGTGGCCGAGACCACCGTCGCCACCTCGGCGACGCCCGAAGCCAGCGCCTCGTTGACGCCGCGCTCGTTGAGCGTCAGCGCAATGCCGTAGGCGTCGGGCAGCGAGGCAACGGTCCCGATGATGTCGCGCACGTCGGCAAATTGCGGAAAGGTCTTTGCCGGCAGGAACGAGCCTACCTCGAAGTGCCGCACGCCAGCGGCATATTCGTCGCGGATCCAGCACTGCTTGGCTTCCGTCGACGGAAATGCCTTCACGAGCTGCAGACCGTCGCGCAGGCCGACCTCGCGCAGGATGATTTTGCTTTCGGGATAGAGTTCCTGGACGCGGGTCATGGCAACCTCTTTTTTGGCGGCAGTCTTGTTTCCCCGGGGGGCCGGCAGGCGCTTGTCGAAACCCTTGCCGAAACCCTTGGGGGTATCTACCTCTCGCGAGGGCTTTTTCACAAGAGGCAGAACCGCCATGTTGGACGCCGCCGTCAAGGCGATTTCGCAGATCCTGTCGCCGCCGATGCGTACCATCCTCTGGCGCTCGATCGGGTTGGCGCTGGTGCTGATCACGGTGCTGGCCATCGGATTGCAGCGCGCGTTGAGCTGGTTTGCCGATTACGGCGAAGGCTGGGCGGAGGCGATGCTGGGACCGGGCTTCCACACGACGCTCAACATCCTTGCCTGGATCATCTCGATAGCGGCAGGGCTCGGTGTCGTGCTCGGCGGCATTTTCCTGATGCCGGCGGTCACCTCGCTGATTGCGAGCGTATTCGTCGACGACGTCGCCGAGCATGTCGAGCGCGAACATTATCCGGCGGAGCGCCCCGGCGCCGCGCTGCCGCTCGGCGTCGCGATCCCGGAAGGCGTCAAGACGGCGCTGCTGACGATCCTGGTCTATCTGATCGCGCTGCCCTTCGTGCTGTTCGCGGGCGCAGGCTTTCTGATCTTCTTCATCGCCACCGCCTGGCTGCTCGGCCGCGAATATTTCGAACTCGCGGCGATGCGGTTCCGCTCGCCGGCAGAAGCCAAGGCGATGCGCAAGGACAATGCGGCCACCGTGTTCACCGCGGGCCTGTTCATTGCGGCCTTCGTGTCGATCCCGATCGTCAACCTGGCGACGCCGCTGTTCGGCATGGCCTTCATGGTCCACATGCACAAACGCCTCTCCGGCCCGAGGCCGGAACTGATCGAGCCGGCGCGTCGGACCGGAGTTCCCACCATCTAACTGCCTTTTGCATCCGGCCGATCGCGCGCAAACGGAACCAGCAGCACACCCGCAATCGCCACGCAGGCGAGCATCGCCCAGGCTTCGTTGACACAGAGCGCCAGCGATGCCTTCTCGACCATCGGCCGCACGAACGCGACGGCGGCGGCGTCGGGCGGACCCGGCGGCCGGTTGGCGAGCAGCGCCGGATCGAGGCCGATCGCCTTCGCCGCGCTGATATCTCCCGCCAGCAAGCGGACGCGAAAATCCTCGGCGTACATTGCGACGCGGCCATACAGGATCGTATCGATCAGCGCGATGCCGATGGCGCCGCCGAGATTGCGCATCAGGTTGAACAACCCACTGGCGTCGGCGACTTCAGATTCGGGCAGCGCGCCCAGGGCGATGCGCGTCGGCGGCAACAGACAAAACATGATTGCGACACCGCGAACGATCTGCGGCCAGAACATCTCGTCGAAATCTGCGGTGCGCGGCTGGAAGGCACTCAAGCCAAGCCCCAGCGCAAACAGGGCGAAACCGGCACCGGTCAGCGCGCGCGCGCCGATCCGGCTTTCCAGGATCGCGGCGACGGGGGCGGCGATGAGCTGCGCGATCCCGGTCACCAGCATGATGGTGCCGATCTCAAAGGCATCGTGGCGACGCACGAAGGCGAGAAACACCGGCATCAAATAGACCGAGCCGAACAGGCCGACGCCAAGGCAAAAGCTCAAGGCGCAGCCGGCCGCAAACGAACGCCGCCGCAGTGTAACCAGCCGTACCACCGGATGCTCGCCGCTCAGGCTGCGATGAACAAAAATGCCCAGGCCGACCGCGCTTCCCGCCAGCAGGACCGTGCAGGTGGGTGACAACCAGCCGTGATGGGGTGCTTGCTTCAACCCGATCTCGAGGCTCGCCAGGGCCGCGGCCAGCAGCACCAGAGAACCGCTGTCCAGTTTGGTAAGCTCGGCGAAGTCAGTGTTTTGGCGCGGTAGCAGGAACGGCGTCACCGAGATCACGATCAGCCCGGGGATGACGTTGATCAAAAACAGCCACGGCCACGACCAGGTCTCCGTGATCCAGCCGCCGACCACGGGGCCAACCGTCGGCGCCAGCACCGCGACAACGCCACCAATCGTGGTGGCGACGGCGTGAAGCCGGAGCGGAAACAGCAGGAATACCGCGGTGAAGACCGCGGGGATCAGCACGCCGCCGGCAAATCCCTGCACCACGCGAAAGGCAAGCAGCACGGCAAAGCCGCCACTGGTGGCGCAGCCGATCGATGCCAGGGTAAAGAGCGCCACCGCTGCAGCGACCAGCCACCGCAAGGTCAGAACCCGCGTGAGCAGGCCGGTCAGGGGTATAGCGACCACCTCCGCGATCAGATAGGCGGTCTGGACCCAGCTCATTGCATCCTGGGAAATCGCCAGCGCTTGCTGGATCGCCGGCAACGACGTCGCCACCACCTGAATGTCGAGGATGGCCATGAACATGCCAAGGCACATCAGGAGGAAGCCGGCCCAGGTTTTGATGGAAGGCACGACGATCGCCGCGCCAGACGGCGGCTCCTGCCGGTTGCTCATTGGAGCGGGCGTGCAAGCTGTCCGCCGGTCGCGGAGAGCGCGTGGGCTTCGATGCGAATCCGGATTGCGAGCACCGCGGCGTTGAGCACGGTAAAAATCAGCGCGAGCAAGGGCAGATGCAGGGCAAGCGGTAGCAGCGCGATCTCTCCGGCGACGACCGCATAATTGGGATGCGCAAGATATCTGTAGGGCCCCGACGCGACCAGCGGCTCGCCCAGTAGCACGATGATGCGCGTGGTCCATCGCGGCCCGAGCGTGGCAAGGATCCACAGCCGCAAGCCCTGCAGCACGATGAATCCTGCAAGTGCCGGGAGAATGATCTCCTGATCACGGCCCCAGATCCACAACGCGATCAGCCACGCCGCATGAACCGACACCACCAGCGGATAGTGGCCGGCGCCGACCTCGATCGCGCCGCGCGCCAGCAGCCGACGCGTGTTGTAATTGGAGAGAACGAGTTCGCCCAATCGCTGCAGCGTGACCAGCAGGAGAATGATTGACGCCAGGCTCACGCGGCGTGCCGCAACGCGACGCAGCTGGCGGTGAAACCGGGGCCGAGTGCAGTCAGCAGCGACCGCGCCGGCAGACCCCGCTCCATGGCGCGTTCCAGCACGAACAGAACGGTCGGCGCCGACATATTTCCGTAATCGGCGATGACCTCGCGCTCGTGATCGAGCGTGCCCTGATCCAGCGATAGCGCGCGTTCAAGCGCGGCGATCACTTTCGTGCCGCCGGGATGACAGATGAAGCGATCGATATCCCCGGCCGAAAGCTTCATCCGGGAGAGCATTTCGATCACCGCAGGGCCGAAATGTTCGGCAACGAAATCGGGAATCGTGCGCTGGAAGATGACGCCGAATCCCTCGGGATCGACGCTCCAGCCCATGATATCGAGCGTATCGGGCCACAGTTTTTCGCCCGTCGCCTCGATCCGGGTCGCGCCGCCGTCACCGGCACGCAGAACAACAGCCGCGGCACCGTCGCCGAACAGGCTGGCGGCGACGATATTGGCCTTGGTCAACTCATCGTGGCGCACCGCGAGCGTGCAGAGTTCGAGCGCGACCAGCAGCACGTTCGTTCCGGGCCGCGCCTGCGCAAGGCGCGAGGCGATCGACAGCCCCGACACGCCGCCGGCACACCCCAAACCGAAGATGGGCACGCGCGACACGTCGCTACGCAAGCCGAGCTTGCCGGCGACGCGCGCCTCCAGTGTCGGCGTCGCAATGCCGGTCGAACATACCGTGACGACGGTGTCGATATCACCGGCCGCAAGATCGGCCCGCCCGATGGCCTTGCGCGCGACGTCGAGAAACAGCGATTCCGCGCCTTCCAGAAAAGCCTGTGTCCGCTCCGGCCAGCCGCGCCGCTCCAGATACCATTCGATCGGTTTGACCCCGTAGCGATGGCGGATGCCGGTATTGGCAAACAGGCTCGAAAGCGTCTCGAACTGCGGGTAACGATCAGCAAGCAGGTCGTGCGCGGCCTGGAGGATCTGCTTCTGGTGGAATTGATATGGCGGAATCGAGGTCGCCAGCGAAACCAGCGCGGCCGTGTGGTTCATATCGCTGTCCCCGCCTTCGGTACCCCAACATATGAGACCGCGCGATCATGCGAATATTTCGTCGACTGCCGTTATCGAACGGCCTTCGGCATTCACTATGATTTGAATGCAGCCCTTTGATGTCGCAATCGAGCCGGCGCGGCGGCAGCCGTTGTCGGCGCGCTGATCGGCGCTGCGCGTTACGAAACGGTCACCCCGCACTTCCGCAGGACATTTTTAGCGAAGCCGAACGGCGCCGGCGTAAAGGGCCCCGGCGGCGCGCGGGTCATCAGCGCGACGCAGAACAGCGCCACCATCGCGAGCCAGAAGCAGAGCCAAAATCCGTCGATATAGGCGAGCACGTTGGCTTCGCGCTGGACCCGCGCCGACAACGTCCCCAGCGCCCGCGCCGGAGCAGCGCCCGCGCCATGGCTGGCAAAATAGTCGCCGAGCTGCTTGAGCAGGCGCGTCACGTCGAAGGTGCCGTTCTGGACATGCAGTCCGAGATAATTGGAGTGGATCTGCTCGCGCACGCGCAGCCAGGTGCCCATCAGCGCTATGCCGATCTCGGCGCCGCCGAGCCGCATGATCTGGATATAGGCGGCGAATGCCGTCGTGCGGGTCGTATCGACGTTGGACAGCGCCAGGATGATGATCGGCAATAATGTGAGCGCCTGCCCGATCGACTGCAGGATCACGATGCCGACGAAATCACCGCGTGCCCAGTCATGGGTCAATTGGGTTCCCCACAAATTGGCGGCAGCGAACGCCGAAAAACCGAGGATCACCACGAAGCGTGCATCGAAATACCGAAGCAGGACGATCGATAAGGGCACCAGCGCCACCATCGGCAAGGCGCCGAAGGTCAGGAGCAGGATGCCGCTTTGTTCGGGCCGCATCAGGCCGACAACGCTGAGGAAGTTCGGCACCAGCGACGAGTTGGAGAGGCTTGTCAGGGTGTACAGCAGGATGGCGACCAGCGAGAGCCCGACATTGCGCGAGAACAGCACATTGACGTGCGCCCAGGGCTGCTGAACCAGCGTCTCGTTGACCAGAAAGGCGATGAACAGCGCACCACCGGCGAGCAACAGTGCCATCACCGTGCCCGACTCCAGCCAGTCCAGACGATTGCCCTGATCGAGGCCGGCATAGATCATCGCGACGGAGACCCCGAGCAGCAGCATCCCACCCCAGTCGGCCTGCCTCAGCAGGTCGCGGTTGATTTGCTCGTTGGGCGTGCCGAGATAGACCATCAGGCCCATCAGCGGCGCGATCACCACGCCCTGCCAATACAGCCACTGCCAGCCCAGATGGTCGACGTAGAAACCGACCAGCCAGGTAGAGGTGTCGAGCGCGAACCCGACCCTGATCGAATAAATTGAGATCGCCGGCAGCCACCATTTGATCGGCAAATTGCGCAGGATGATCATCAGTGTCGCCGGCACGAAGGTGCCGAGCAGCATGCCATGCACGATGCTGAGCGTGATCAGCGTGGCGTAATCGTTCACGAACGGGATCGCCAGCGAGATCAGGGCATAGACCAGGCTCGGAATGCCGAGCACGCGGCGCAGCCCGAATACGGTCGCAAGCCATGCCACCGCCGGTGCGATCAAGATCTGCGAGCCGATGCCCGCGGTTGAGAGCCAGGCACCCTCGTCGAAACCGAGCGAGAACGCGCCGCGCAGATCGGGCAGGCCTACCGTCGTCAGCCGGCTGTCGAAGTTCGCCAGAAACGCGCCGAGCAGCACCGCGCCGACCGCGAACAACGGCTGCGGCGCGATCTCGCCGCGCGAGACGGGTCCGCGATCTCGGTCATTTTCCGCCATCCGTGCCCGCCTCGCCGGTATTGATATGGGTGACGACGGACATTCCGGGTAGCAGGCGTTCCAGCAGCGGCTGGTTTTTGTCGAGCTGGATCCGGACCGGGACGCGCTGAACCACCTTGGTGAAATTGCCGGTGGCATTGTCCGGCGGCAGCAACGCGAATTGCGAACCGCTCGCCGGCGCAATCCGCTCGACGCGGCCGCGCAGTTTTTCGTGCGGGAAACTGTCGACGGTGATCTCGACGGGCTGACCGGGCTTGACCCGCGTCAGCTGCGTCTCCTTGTAATTGGCGATCACATAGACGTTCGGCAGCGGCACGACATTGATGAGGTTGGTTCCGATATTGACGTAATCGCCCGGCTGCACCTGCCGCTCGCCGGTGACGCCATCGAACGGCGCTACGATCTTGGTGTAGCCGAGCCTGAGTTTGGCCGCAGCCAGCGTCGCCTTGGCGCCCTCGACGTCTGCCGCACGCTGCTTCTTGGTGCCCGACAGCACGTCGAGCTGATGACGTTGCGCGGCAATGACGGCACGGCTCGCACGCACATCGGCCTGCGCCTTGGCAAGCGCTGCAGTCGCCTGTTCGAACCTTTGGCGCGTTCCGGATTCGGTTTGCGACAGCGACTGCTGGCGCTCCTGTTCCTGACGCGCCTCGACCTCCTGGGCCGTGGCAGACACCAGCTGGGCTTCGGCCTGTGCAATCGTCGCGTATTGCAGCTCGACCTGATTGCTCAGATTGTCGAGGGCTGCCTGCGCGGCGGCGACGCTGGCGTCGGCCTGTGCGACTTGAGCCGCGTAATCCGCGGGGTCGATCTGCACGAGCAGATCGCCCGCCTTGACGCGCTCGAAATCCTGCACGGCGACCGTAATCACCTCGCCGGCGACCCGGCTGCTCAGCCGGGTGAGCTCGGCACGAACATAGGCGTCGTTGGTGGTCTGGACCGTGGCGCTGCCGACCCAGGCATCCCAGCGCAACGTCGCCAGCACGATAAAGGCAAACGCCGCCAGCACCGCGAATAATGGAATCGTGAAGCGGCCCCAGAAGCCGCGTGTCGCCGGCGGCGGCTTCGGAACTGGCGCGACCGGCGGAGACGGAGCCCGACTTGCGGGTGGCGGACTTGCTTGATCCTGCGCGCTCACGGCATCTCCCTCAATCACGTTCCCGCGAGCCGGATAAGGCCCTCGGAACATGGCAACGATGATGCCTCAGACCGTCTTCTCCGGCCACCGGCAAAGATCGTTGATCAGGCATACCTCGCAGCGCGGCTTGCGCGCCAGGCACGTGTAGCGCCCGTGCAGGATCAGCCAGTGATGGGCATGCAGCATGAATTCCGACGGGATCACCTTCTCAAGCCCCAGCTCGACTTCCAGTGGCGTGTTGCCCGGCGCCAAGCCTGTTCGGTTGCCGACACGGAAGACATGCGTATCCACCGCCATGGTGTGCTCGCCATAGGCCATGTTGAGCACGACATTGGCGGTCTTGCGCCCGGCGCCGGGCAGCGTCTCGATCTCGGCCCGCGTGCGCGGCACTTCGCTGCCGAATTCGGCGATCAGCTTTTCCGACAGCGCGATGACGTTTTTCGCCTTGTTGCGGTAGAGCCCGATGGTCTTGATGTACTCGCGCACTTTCTCTTCGCCGAGCTCAAGCATCTTCGCCGGCGTATCAGCCACCGCAAACAGCGCGCGCGTCGCCTTGTTGACGCCGGCATCCGTTGCCTGCGCCGACAGCACAACTGCCACCAGCAGCGTATAAGGGTTGAGATGCTCGAGTTCGCCCTTCGGCTCCGGATTGGCTTTGCGAAAACGGCTGAAGGCCTCGTAGACCTCGGCCGGCGTCCACGGTTTTGGTTTTGCTGATTTCTTCGCAGGTTTGGGCGGATCTTTGGCGACCTTCTTTGCCGGTTTCTTCGGCACGGACGGAACGCCTACCTTTTTGGCGCGCGAAGAGCTGATGATTTTAGCCATGATCGAGGTATACTGATACGCGATGACCGCAGGCAACGACTTTGATCCGGCGCTTGACCCGCCGACGCTGTTTTCGGCGCGGGTGACGCCGCATCGCTCGCTGAACCGTACCGGCTTTATGGTGCTGATGATTTTCATCGGCACGGTGAGCTTTGTCGCCGGCATCGCATTCTTGCTGATGGGTGCCTGGCCGGTGCTCGGCTTTTTCGGCCTCGATGTGCTTGTCATCTACTGGGCGTTCCGGATCAATTTCCGCAGCGCCGAGGCCACCGAGGACATCGTGGTGACACCGACGGAATTGCGCGTGCGGCGGGTCAACCATCGCGGCCATCTGATCGAATGGTCGTTCAATCCGCTCTGGGTGCAGCTGGAGCAGACCGGCGACCCCGAATTCGGCATCGAGCGGCTCTATCTGGTCTCAAGGGGTCGGCGGGTCTCGATTGGATATTTTCTGGGGCCGGACGAAAAGGAAAGCTTTTACAAGGCCTTAATGGCAGCCCTGCAAACCGCCAAACGCGGCATTACCTACAATCCGGTCACTTAAGGCTTTCTTTTTTGACGCGTTTTCTTGGCGCGAACCGGTTCCCACTTCGCTCGAAAACGCTACGTTGGCTTGTCGGAAATCGGGTGGTTTGGACCGCGCATGAGCCCTAAATCAGACCCCATGATGATAACAGCCATACAAGAACAGCGCCTGACCAAGTCGGGCCCCCAGAACGCCGCGCTGCGCGATTACGACTCGGTGCGCCGCGCTATCGCCTTCATCTCGGAACGCTGGCGCAACCAGCCGACCATCGAGGCGATGGCGGATGCCGCTGCGGTGACGCCGGACGAATTGCACCATCTGTTCCGCCGCTGGGCCGGGCTGACGCCAAAGGCTTTCATGCAGGCGCTCACCCTCGATCACGCCAAGGGCCTGCTGCGCGATTCCGCCAGCGTGCTCGATGCCGCGCTCGATTCCGGGCTCTCGGGCCCGGGCCGGCTGCATGATCTGTTCGTCACCCATGAAGCGATGTCGCCGGGCGAATGGAAGAACGGCGGCGCCGGCATGACACTGCGCTACGGATTCCATGCCTGCCCGTTCGGCACCGCGATCGTGATTGCAAGCCAGCGTGGGTTGGCGGGGCTTGCCTTTGCCGATCCCGGCGAGGAGCCGACGGCGTTTGCCGACATGAAGCGGCGCTGGCCGAACGCGACCTATGTCGAGGACCACGACGGCACGGTTGGCCTCGCGCAACGCGTCTTCGATACCCGGCTGTGGCGGTCCGACCAGCCGCTCCGCGTGGTCCTGATCGGCACCGATTTCGAGGTGCGGGTGTGGGAGACGCTGCTGAAAATTCCGATGGGCCGCGCCGTTTGCTATTCCGACATCGCCAACAAGATCAAAAACCCGAAGGCTTCGCGCGCCGTCGGCGCCGCGGTCGGCCGCAACCCGGTGTCGTTCGTGGTGCCCTGCCATCGCGCGCTCGGCAAAGGCGGCACGCTGACCGGCTATCACTGGGGCATCACGCGCAAGCAGGCGATGCTCGGCTGGGAAGCGGGGCAAGTGGGATTGCATTGACTTCGTAGGGTGGGCAAAGGCGCTCTTGCGCCGTGCCCACCATCTATCCCGGTGACGACTGAATGGTGGGCACGCTTCGCTTTGCCCACCCTACGCCTGACACCTCACGCCGCCAGATCGAGCTTCTCTGCCACCGTCGAATCCGCATTCAACCGGTAGATCACCGGCACGCCGGTGGCGAGTTCGCGTTTCAATATCTGCTCGGGCGTCAGCTTCTCCAGCACCATGATCAGCGCACGCAGCGAATTGCCGTGGGCGGCGACCAGCGTGCGCTGTCCGCGCAGCACGCCGGGCAAGATCTCCTGCACGTAATAGGGCAGCGTGCGCGCCAGCGTATCCTTCAGGCTCTCGCCGCCGGGCGGCGGCACGTCGTAGGAGCGGCGCCAGACCAGCACCTGGTCCTCGCCCCATTTCTTGCGGGCGTCATCCTTGTTGAGCCCGGAGAGGTCGCCGTAGTCGCGCTCGTTGAGCGCGAGGTTCTCCGTCGTCGGCAGGCCGGTCTGGCCGATCTCGGCGAGCATCAGCTTCAGCGTATGCTGGGCGCGCGTCAGGTCCGAGGTAAAGGCGACGTCGAACGTCAGCCCTTGCGCCTTCAGCTTGCGGCCGGCGTCCTTGGCTTCAGCGATACCCTGTTCGGTGAGGTCAGGATCTTTCCAGCCGGTGAACAGGTTTTTCAGATTCCATTCGCTCTGGCCGTGCCGTACGAGCACGAGAAGACGGTCGCTCATTGAAAGGATTTCCGTTTTTCGTTTCGGATTGGATTAGAAGTCAGTAAGCCCGAGCACATCGGTCATCGTATAAAAACCGGGCTTCCTGCCGTGTGCCCAGAGCGCGGCCTTGACCGCGCCCAGTGCAAACATGGTCCGGTCCTCGGCGCGGTGGGTCAGTTCGATGCGCTCCATGGCCCCTGCGAAGATCACGCTGTGATCGCCGGTGACGGTGCCGCCGCGCAGCGCGGCAAAACCGATATCACCCGGCCGGCGCGCGCCGGTATGTCCGTCGCGGCCACGGGCCGAATGGGTGTGCAGGTCGACGCCGCGGCCGGCGGCGGCGGCCTCGCCGAGCAGGAAGGCGGTGCCCGACGGCGCGTCGATCTTGGCCTTGTGGTGCATTTCGACGATTTCGATATCGAAGCTTTCGTCCAGCGACTGCGCGACACGCTTGACCAGGGCTGCGAGCAGATTGACGCCGAGGCTCATATTGCCTGATTGCACGACCACGGCGCGCGAGGTGACGCTCTTGATCACGGCCATGTCGGACACCGACAGCCCGGTGGTTCCGACAATGTGTACGAGGCCGCGTTCGGCGGCGATCGCGACGTTGGCAATGGTCGCGGCCGGCACCGTGAAATCGAGAATGCCATCGGCATTGGCCGACAGCGTCCACAGGTCGGCGGAAAGTTTGACGCCGTTTTCCGGCAGGCCGGCGAGCACGCCGGCATCCTTGCCCAGCAGTTCCGATCCCGGCGCTTCCAGCGCACCGGCCAAAACCGCGCCCGGCGTTTCCGAAATGACGCGGACCAGCGCGCGGCCCATCCGGCCGCCGGCCCCCGCAACGATCAATCGCATATCGGCCATGGCTTTACCTCTTTACGCCCTATAGCGGGATGAGGCCGTTCCGGCAACCAATCAGGCCTCTCGCCGGGTTATTTCCCGGTCCCGAAATCCAGCCCGTGCGACGCCGTCGGTTCATTACGCGGTGAGAATCCGCACCGGAGATAGAACCTGGCGGCTTCCTCGGTGTCCGTGCGCAGCCGGACCTGGCTGAATGTCAGCCTCGCCTCATTCAATAGATGATCCACCATGGCGCGCCCGATCCCGGACCGCCTGTGATCCGAGCGAACGTAAAGATGACGAATGCGACCGACCGCAGGATCGGCGGCGTATGGGTCCCGATTGAGGCCGCCGACGCCAACCAACATGGCATCGGTGAACGCCCCGAGAATGCGCTCGCCAGGTTGACCGAACGTGTTGGCCCCGCTTGTCCAGTCCGACACAAGCCGCTCCACAAATCGAAATCCCTGCCGCGCGGCGTCCGTCCTGAGGGGCTCGATGACAGACGGCAGCTCATGCAGCCGCGTTATTTCAATTCGGTTCATCACGCGGCTGCATGTGACTCTTATGGCTGCGGGCCGTCATAGCCTTCGATAATGACGAGATCGGCGGCCGAATGCGGCAGCCGCACCTTGATGTTGGCCTGATATTCCGGCGAGTGGTAGCAGGCCAGCGCGGTCTCATAGTCGGGAAATTCGATCACCACATTGCGTGAGCGGCTTTGGCCTTCGATGGCCGTGAATTTGCCGGCACGCACGACGAAGCGCGCGCCGAATTTCTTGAAGATGGCGGGGTTGGCCGCCGCATAGGCCTTGTAGCCATCGTCAATGTGCACGTCGACGCGCGCGATCCAGTATCCCTTCGCCATCTCACTCTCCGTTACTCGTTCAAGAACTCGCCTGTTTGATTTCCGCCTGAATGGCACCCGCCGCCGCCTTGGGGTCGGCGGCTTCCGTGATCGGGCGGCCGACCACCAAATAGTCCGCGCCGGCGGCGATGGCGCGCGCCGGTGTCATGATGCGTTTCTGGTCGCCGGTCGCCGCTCCCGCAGGCCGGATGCCGGGAGTCACCAGGTTCATCTGGTGGCCGACGATCTTGCGTAAGCTGGCCGCCTCTTCCGGCGAGCTGACGATGCCGTCGACGCCGAGCACCTGCGCCTGCTGCGCGCGCGCCTCGACCAGATCGGAGACGTTGAGCCGATAGCCCGCGGCATGCAGATCGCCGTCGTCATACGAGGTCAGCACGGTGACGGCGAGAATCTTCAAACCCGATCCGGCCCGCGCCTCGACCGCGGCCTTCATGGTCTGCGGATAGGCATGCACGGTGAGGAAAGTTGCGCCGAGTTTTGCCACGCTCTCTACGCCGCGCGCCACCGTGTTGCCGATGTCGTGCAGCTTGAGATCGATAAAAACCTTCTTGCCTGATTTCGCCAATTGCTGCGCCAGTGGCAATCCGCCGGCATAGGCGAGCTGATAGCCGATCTTGTAAAACGTAACGCTGTCGCCGAGCCGCGCGATCATCGCTTCCGCCTCGGCGACCCCGGGCAAATCGAGCGCGACGATCAGGCGATCTTTCGGAGCGATAACGGCTGGTTGCATGTCACCTCACATCATGCGTTGGGAAATGTCGATCAACTGCCGCACCAGCGCTTTCAACCCGTCGCTGTCGGCGGCATGCTTCAGGCGGTCCATCTCGTCATAGGCATCGTCGGCGAACGGCAGCGCGAGCTGGTTCGGTATCACGGTCGCATGACAAGCCGACAGGATCAGCCGCAGCGCGGCCAGCGCGCGGGACCCGCCGAGCCGGCCGCCAGACGCAGACGCGATCGCAAACACCCGCTCGCGAAAAACTTGCCCGCGGGTCTCGTGCGCATCCTGCACCCGGCTCACCCAGTCGATGGTGTTTTTCACCAGCGCCGGCACCGAGGAATTGTACTCCGGTGTCACGATCAGCACGCCATGATGGGCCGCCATCATGCGCTTCAGATTGACCGCGTGCTTCGGTACGCCGGACTTGGCCTGCAGGTCGCCGTCATAGATCGGCAGCGGAAAATCCAACAGCGAGATCCGGGTGATCTCGGCGCCTTCCCGCGCCAGCGCATGCGCGGCAACCGCCGCCAGCTTCGCATTGAGCGAGCCTGATCGGAGCGATCCCGGGATCACGAGGATTTTGACTGCGGACATATTTGAATTCGTATTCGGGGCAGACTTGCCACGCGAATACGTGGCGAACATTTTCTACGAAAATGCTCTTAGCTGATAAGCTGCGCGTATTCTATTCGCAACACCGGCGTCCACTTTTGCGGAATACGCGGGATAATCAGCCCTTGCGATACACCCAGACCCGCGCGGGCGGAAGGTTCATCCAGATCCGCTCGGAGGCTTCTGTGGACACGCCGGGCAGCGATTTCGGAATCGGCGGCGCGACCGAATAGGTGAACTGCACGAAGGGGGCGCCGGGCGCGAGCGCCGTGAAGGCGTCGCGGATCAGTTTCAGGCGCGTCAGCATCGGTTTGGTCACGAGCGGCAGGCCGGAAACCACGGCGGAGGCAGGCGCATCCAGCACCGCGTCAAGCGAGGCGCGCAGCGCATAGGCGTCGCCCTGCACCACCCTGGCCTGCGGATAGCGGTCGCGCAACAGCGCGCAGAAGCTCGGATTGTATTCGACCAGCACCAGCCGCTTCTGGTCGACGCCATGCTCGATCAGCGCATTGGTGATCGCGCCGGTGCCGGGCCCGAGTTCGATCACCGGCCCTTTGGAGTCGACGTCGACATATTGCGCCATGGTCCGGGCGAGCAACTTGCTCGACGGCATCACCGCGCCCATGTGCAGCGGCTTTTCGATCCATGAACGAAGGAAGCGAACCTCGTCGTCGAGACGGAGAGGCTTCTTCAACGCACGCACGGACGATTGCAAAGGCATGTCGCTACCAGGCGGGACCGCTAACAAAGCGGGGGATGTCAGAAAACAGTCATAAACACGTATAGGTCGACGGGTTTGTGGTCAAGCCAAACGGTAACGTCTCAGCCGCGCGAAAGTGCCCGCGATCCGGCGATAAGACCCTGTGCAAGCTGAATGAATCATGACTGCGGTGCGAGAACTGCGCGTCGCGCAGTTCGCATGCGCGCAAGCTCAGTCAGGAGCCCGCGCGGTTGCCGAAGAAGTCCTTGACCTTGGTGAAGAAGCCGGCTGCTTCCGGCTGGGTGGCGCCGGACGACAATTTTTCGAACTCTGCGAGCAATTCCTGCTGCTTCTTGGTTAGATTCTGCGGCGTTTCGACCATCACCTGGACATACATGTCGCCGGTCTGGCGCGAGCGAAGCACCGGCATGCCTTTTGATGCAATGCGGAAACGGCGGCCGGACTGCGTCCCGGCCGGCACTTTCACCTTGGTCTTGCCCTTGTCGATGGTCGGGACCTCGAATTCACCGCCGAGGGCTGCGGCGACCATCGAGATCGGAACCCGGCAATGCAGATCGGCGCCGTCGCGCTGAAAGAACTCGTGGGTGACCAGCGACAGGAAAATATAGAGATCGCCGGGCGGTCCGCCGCGGACGCCGGCCTCGCCTTCGCCGGCCAGACGAATGCGGGTGCCGTCCTCGACGCCTTGCGGAATGTTGACCGACAACGTCCGGTCGCGCGTCACGCGCCCCGAGCCCGAACAGTTCGGGCAAGCGTCCTCGATCATCTGTCCGCGGCCCTGACAGCCGGGGCAGGTCCGCTCCAGCGTGAAGAAGCCCTGGGCCTGGCGTACCCGGCCCGCGCCGCCGCAGGTCGAGCAGGTCTTCGGCTTGGTGCCGGCCTTGGCGCCGGTGCCTGAGCAAGGTTCGCAGGTGACCGAAACCGGAATCTCGATCTGCGCGGTCTTGCTCTGAAAGGCTTCCTCCAGCGTGATTTCCATGTTGTAGCGCAAATCGGCGCCACGCTCGCGGCCACCGCCGCGGCCGCGCTGCCCGGCCATGCCGAACAGGTCCTCGAAAATATCGGAGAATGACGAGGCGAAGCCGGCGCCGAAACCGGGACCGCCGCCGCCCATGCCCTGCTCGAACGCGGCATGGCCGTAACGGTCATAGGCGGCGCGCTTCTCGCCGTCCTTCAGGACCTCGTAGGCTTCGTTGATTTCCTTGAAGCGGACTTCGCTGGAGGCATCGCCCGGATTCTTGTCCGGGTGCCATTTCATCGCGAGCTTGCGGAACGCTGCCTTGAGCTTGCCGTCGTCCGCGTTCCGTTCGACTTCCAGGGTTTCGTAATAGCAGCGCTTGGTGGACATCAGTCAAACCCGCCCGAAATTCGTCTTTACGCCGAAGGGTGCTTTCCGAAGGATGCAGCCATCGGCTTAACGAAAAATGACCCCCACCCATCGAACGCTGTCTGCGCGCTCTTTTGGATGAGGGTCATGATCGAAAGCCCGCTTACGCCGACTTCTTGTTGTTCTTGTCGTCGTCGACCTCGGTGAACTCCGCGTCGACCACGTCATCCTGGGCAGCGTCGCGCTTGGCGTCCGCCTCGGCCTGCTGCTTGTACATGGCCTCGCCGAGCTTCATCGAAGCCTGCGCCACCGTGTTGGTCTTGGCCTTGATGGCCTCGGCATCGTCGCCCTTCAGCGCTTCCTTCAGATCGCTGACGGCATCCTCGATGGCGCGACGCTCGGACTCTTCGACCTTCGAGCCGTGCTCGGCCAGCGCCTTCTCTGTGGAATGCACCAGCGCGTCGGCATGGTTCTTGGCGTCGACCGCCTCGCGGCGCTTCTTGTCCTCGGCCGCATTGGCCTCGGCATCCTTGACCATCTTCTGGATGTCGGCTTCCGACAAACCGCCGGATGCCTGAATCCGGATCTGCTGCTCCTTGCCGGTCGCCTTGTCCTTGGCGGAGACGTTGACGATGCCGTTGGCGTCGATGTCGAACGTCACCTCGATCTGCGGCATGCCGCGCGGTGACGGCGGAATGCCCATCAGGTCGAACTGGCCGAGCACCTTGTTGTCGGCCGCCATTTCGCGCTCGCCCTGGAAGACGCGGATGGTGACCGCGTTCTGGTTATCCTCGGCGGTCGAGAACACCTGGCTCTTCTTGGTCGGGATCGTGGTGTTACGGTCGATGATCCGGGTGAACACGCCGCCCAGCGTCTCGATGCCCAGCGACAGCGGGGTGACGTCGAGCAGCAGCACGTCCTTGACGTCGCCCTGCAGCACGCCGGCCTGGATCGCCGCACCGATGGCGACGACTTCGTCCGGGTTGACGCCCTTGTGCGGCTCTTTGCCGAACAATTGCTTCACGATTTCCTGGACCTTCGGCATGCGCGACATGCCGCCGACCAGCACCACTTCGCCGATTTCGGCGGCAGTGAGGCCAGCATCCTTCAGCGCCTTGCGGCACGGCTCGACGGTCTTCTGCACGAGGTCGTCGACCAGCGCTTCGAACTTGGCGCGGGTCAGCTTCATCGTCAGATGCTTCGGACCGGTCTGGTCCGCCGTGATGAAAGGCAGGTTGATTTCGGTCTGCGTCGTTGACGACAGCTCGATCTTGGCCTTTTCAGCGGCTTCCTTCAGGCGCTGCAAGGCGAGCTTGTCGTTGCGCAGGTTGATGCCCTGCTCCTTCTGGAACTCATCGGCCAGATAGCTGACGAGGCGCATGTCGAAATCTTCACCGCCGAGGAAGGTATCGCCGTTGGTGGACTTCACTTCGAACACGCCGTCGCCGATCTCGAGGATCGAGACGTCGAAGGTGCCGCCGCCGAGGTCATAGACCGCGATGGTGCCGGCTTTGGTTTTGTCGAGACCGTAGGCGAGCGCCGCCGCCGTCGGCTCGTTGATGATGCGCAGCACTTCGAGGCCGGCGATCTTGCCGGCGTCCTTGGTGGCCTGGCGCTGCGCGTCGTTGAAATAAGCAGGAACCGTAATGACGGCCTGATCGACCTTCTGGCCGAGATGGGCTTCCGCGGTCTCCTTCATCTTCTGCAGAATGAAGGCGGAGACCTGCGAGGGCGAATAGGTCTTGCCGTCGGCTTCGACCCAGGCGTCGCCGTTCGATGCCTTGACGATCTTGTAGGGGACGAGCTTCTTGTCCTTCTCGACCATCGGGTCGTCGTAGCGGCGGCCGATCAGGCGCTTCACTGCGAAGAACGTACGCTCGGGATTGGTCACCGCCTGACGCTTGGCGGGCTGGCCGACGAGGCGCTCGCCGTCATCGGTGACGGCAACGATCGAAGGCGTCGTGCGCATGCCTTCCGCGTTCTCGATGACTTTGGCTGTCTTGCCATCCATTACGGCGACGCACGAATTCGTGGTGCCGAGATCGATCCCAATGACCTTTCCCATGGTCCTCATATCCTTCTTGTTGCGGCAGGTTGGCTGGGCCCTGGACGGCGCACCTAACCGAACCCCCAACGATCAATTACTCGCGATATTGCGACGGTGAGCCTCATATAGGAGGGGGGGTCCGCCCTGCAAGGACCGAACGCAAGCTTAGGGCCTGAAAAGGCTGACGTTTGAAAGATTGCTTCAGCCCGCGGCGGGCCGACCGGTGCCCCGAGCCGCGTTAAGAAATCGGCAAGGCCGCTCACTTTAGGCCGCTCATCGCACGCCGCCGAAGCGCCGCGAAACGAAGCGGCCTCATCCCACCTGCGCCGGGGGCTGGCCGGGGCTGGGAGTGGACGCGGTATTTGGCCGCTGGAAGCGCCTCAAAAAGTGCCCGGATAGCGGGCAGAATCCCGGAAAATAGCCGACATATCGGAACGTAACGGTGGAACGGACGCCTACCCGGCCCTGTTGCAGGGACATCAAACCCGCTAAAAGCGGGCCGACCGGGACGACCCTGTCGGTGCCCCGAGACTGCAAATTCCATCAGAGATTCCTAGCTGCATCGTCGGCCCCACTGAACGGCCCCATGCAAACCCGGTAGATCCTCCATGAAGCTCCTTCGATACTTCGCTGCGGTTGTCCTGATCGTTGCCGCCAATTCTACCGTCTTCTCTTCCGCGTTCGCGGCCGACCCGGTCTTCCCGCCGGGCGCCAAGGTGGGCATGACGCCGCTGGTCGGCCTCAACAAGGCGAGAGGATTCATTGGCTTCGAGACCGAGGATCAGGGGGTCAAGGTCCTGATCGCCGACCTCCCCGCCGAGGCCTATGGCGAGGTCGCCAATGCCTTCAAGTCTGCCCCGGGCGGCACCGGCGGCATCAAGCCGGAGAGCATCGAGACCGCGGCCGGGCTCGCCTACTACACCGTCGAAAACGCCAAGGAAAACGCCAAGGACGGCGCCGCCAGTGTGCGCCGCTATTCGATGATCCTGCCCGGCCCGACCTTCTCCGGCTACGTCGCCGTGCAGGTGCCGGAGAACGCCACGAGGATCTACACCGACGACGCCATCCGCCAGATGTTCGCTTCCGCCGTGATCCGCAACGAGGTCCCGGTCGAGGAGCAACTCGGGTTGATGCCGTTCAAGATCAGCGAGCTCTCGAGCTTCAAGAACATCCGCATGCTGGCGCCGGGCGCCGCCCTCATTCTCTCCGACGGCGACGAAAAGACCGGCTTCGAAGTCGCGCCCTTCATGATCATCGGCCTGATCGGCTCGACGGCGGCCTCGCCCGATGATCGCGGCCGCTTTGCCCAGCAGATTGCGACCACCATTCCCGGCGTGCGCGACGGCAGGATCACGATGTCGGAGCCGGTCCGCATCGATGGCCAGCCCGGCTACGAGACCCGGATCGACGCCACCAGCGGCAAGGACAACACGCCGGTCACCATCGTGCAGTGGCTGCGGTTCGGCGCCCAGACTTCGATGCGCATCATCGGCTCTTCGCCGCGCGACGACTGGACCAAGGCTTTCCCGCGCTTCCGCGCGGTGCGCGACGGCATTCATCCGCGGGGCTGACGTTCGAAATTCGCAAGCCCTGAAATTGTAAGCTGCGCCGAATTTTCGGGCTTTCGTTCGTACACAAATGTAACTAGCCTTCTCCCCGTCGGGTTTCACTACCGGGGAGACGCACCATGTTTACTCGCAGGCTGGTTCTGACAGGTCTCGGCGCGACGTCGGTCGCCGCCCTCGCTCCATCAGCGCTTTGGGCTGCACCGATCAAGCCTGATGCCGCTTCCGCGCTGATCGTCATCGACGTGCAAAATTGTTTCCTGCCGGGCGGCAGCCTCGCGGTCAAAGACGGCGAGCAGGTCGTCCCCATCATCAACCGCCTCGCAAAAGGCTTTGCCAATGTGGTGATGACGCAGGACTGGCACACCGCGGGCCATGTCTCGTTCGCAACATCGCATTCCGGCAAGAAGCCGTTCGAAACCGTCGATCTCTCCTACGGCAAGCAGGTGCTGTGGCCGGATCATTGCGTACAGGGCACCGAGGGCGCTTCGCTGTCGAAGGACCTCGCGATCCCGCATGCCGGGCTGGTCATCCGCAAGGGCTTTAACAAGAACGTCGACAGCTACTCGGCCTTCACCGAGGCCGACGGCAAGACCACGACGGGGCTCGCCGCTTACCTAACGGCGCGCAAGGTGAAGCGGGTGTTCCTCGCCGGCCTCGCCACCGACTTCTGCGTGGCATGGAGCGCACTCGACGCGCGCAAGGCGGGCTTCGAAACCTATGTGATCGAGGACGCCTGCCGCGGCATCGACACCCAGGGCTCGCTCGCCAAAGCCTGGACCGACATGACCAAGGCCGGCGTCAAGCGGATCAAGTCGGACGATATCGCGGCGTAGGGGACGGAAAGCGACACTGATAACCCTCGCCCTGAGGAGCGCGCCTGCGCGCGTCTCGAAGGATGAAGGCCAAGATGCATCAGCGGGGCCTTCATGGTTCGCCTGGCGATGCAATGCATCGTCCAGAGACGGCGCTTGCGCGCCTCCTCACCATGAGGGTCTGCCGTTTACACCGCGTGTCAGTTGGTGACGTCGGCCGCCGGCGCCGCCTTCGCGCCGCCCTTGGACACGGCGACCAGCGCCGGGCGCAGTACGCGCTCGCCGATCATGAAGCCGGCCTGCACGACCTGAACCACCGTCCCGGATGGAACGGACGGATCGGGCACTTCGTACATCGCCTGCTGGAAGTTGGGATCGAACTTCTCACCCGACGGATCGAACTTCTTGACGCCGTTCTTCTCCAGCGTGTTGAGCAGCGAACGCTCGGTCAGCTCGACGCCCTCGATGAAGGCCTTGAGGCCGGGATCGGCGGTCTCCTTGGCCTCGGCCGGAATGGCGTCCAGCGCGCGCTGTAGATTGTCGGCGATATCGAGAATGTCGCGTGCGAACCCGGTGATGCCGTAGGCGCGCGCATCGGCGACTTCCTTGGCGGTGCGCTTGCGCAGGTTTTCCATCTCCGCCAGCGTGCGCAGCATCTTGTCGCGCGACTCGGTCGCTTCCTTGACCAACAGCTCGATCGACCCTTCCTCGGGATCGTCAGGCATGATGTAGGGTTTTGAGACCACGGGCTCGCCGGTCTGGGCCGGTTTCACATCGTCGGTCGGCCGGTTTGGATCGGTCATAAGACTGCCTTCTCAAAAAACGGTTCTGGTTCGATGGGGATTTGCTGGGCCGGATATCGTGCTTTAGTGGCCGAAAATCAAGCGCAACCACACCGGATTGGGGTCAATTTGGGGCGGATTGGCCGCCCAGCATCCGGCTGACGATCCGGGCAGCGTAATCCACCGTCGGGATCACCCTGGCATAGTTCAGCCGGGTCGGCCCGATCACGCCGAGAACGCCGACGATGCGGCCTGCGGCGTCGCTATAGGGGGCGATGATGGTGGAGGAACCGGACAGCGAGAACAGCTTGTTCTCCGATCCGATAAAAATCCGCACCCCTTCGGCGCGCTCGGCCCGCCCCAACAGATCGATCACGCCGCGCTTGGTCTCGAGATCGTCGAACAGCGACTTGACGCGTTCGAGATCCTCCAGCGCGTGCAGGTCTTCGAGCAGATTGGCATGGCCGCGCACGATCAACTGCCGGTCGTCATTGTCGCCGCCGGACCAGCTTGCGATGCCGGCCGCGATCACCTTCTGCGTCAATTGATCGAGTTCGACGCGGCTCTGCGTCAGCGCGGTTTCGAGCTCTAACCGCGCTTCCGCAAGCGTCCGCCCGCGAATCCGAGAATTGAGGAAGTTGGTCGCTTCGGTCAGCGCCGAGGAGGGAACGCCGGGCGGCAGCGCCAGCACGCGGTTTTCGACCTGGCCGTCTTCGCCGACCAGCACCACCAGTGCGCGCTCCGGCTCCAGCCGCACGAATTCGATATGTTTTAGCCGCGAATTGGATTTGGCGGTCAGCACCACGGCGGCGGCGCGGGTCAGGCCGGAGAGCCGCGTCAGCGCTTCGCCGAGCGCTGCCTCGACCGATTGCGCGCGCCCGACGGAAGCGAGCTGACTCTGGATCGATTCCCGTTCCGGTTCGGTAAGGTCTCCGATCTGCATCAGGGCGTCGACGAAGAAGCGCAAGCCCAGTTCCGTAGGCAGCCGCCCGGCAGACGTATGTGGCGCATAGATCAGCCCGAGGTGCTCGAGGTCCGACATCACGTTGCGCACCGACGCCGGCGACAGCGGCATCGCTATCAGACGAGAGATATTGCGCGAGCCGACGGGTTCGCCGGTCGCGAGATAACTCTCGACGATTTGACGAAAAATGTCGCGTGACCGCTCGTTGAGCTGGGCGAGCCCGGCATGCGGCGCGATCAGGCCAATCGGATCGTGGTGGGCCACTATTTAACTCCTCACACCCGCCTAATCTGTCGATCCGGCGGGCCAATGACAAGCATGCATTAGTCCCTGAAACGAGGCCAAAAGGCCTTGCCGCTGCGCACGCCCCCTCCTACAAGCACCGCGAACGCATTTTCGCTCGATTTCGAAAGGATTTCCCATGCGGCCAAGCCGCCGTGCGCCCGATCAGCTGCGCCCCGTCTCGCTGGAACGCGGCGTGGTCAAATACGCCGAAGGTTCCTGCATGGTGAAATTCGGCGACACCCAGGTGCTGGTCACGGCCACGCTGGAAGAACGGCTGCCGCCGTGGCTGAAGGGCCAGGGCCGTGGCTGGGTCACCGCCGAATACGGCATGCTGCCGCGCGCCACGCTGGAACGCACCCGCCGCGAGGCCGCCGCCGGCAAGCAGGGCGGCCGCACCGTCGAGATCCAGCGATTGATCGGGCGTTCGCTCCGCGCAGCCGTCGACCTCGAAGCGCTCGGCGAGCGCCAGATCACGGTCGATTGCGACGTGATCCAGGCCGATGGTGGCACCCGCACCGCCTCGATCACCGGCGCCTGGGTGGCGCTGGCGGACTGCATCTCGTGGATGAAGAGCCGCAACATGATCAAGGCCAACGTGCTGCGCGACAATGTCGCCGCGATCTCCTGCGGCATCTACAAGGGAACGCCGGTATTGGACCTCGACTATGCCGAGGATTCCGAGGCCGACACCGACGCCAATTTCGTCATGACCGGCGACGGCCGCATCATCGAGGTGCAGGGCACCGCCGAGAAGACGCCGTTCTCGCAGGACGAGTTCCTCGCGTTGATGGAACTGGCGCGCAAGGGTGTCGCGCGTCTGGTGGACTTGCAGAAACTGGCCGTCGCGTAGTCTGATTGCGCATGCACCGTCGAATCACAGGCCGGCTCGTGATCGCGACCCACAATCCCGGCAAGCTTGCCGAAATGCGGGAATTGCTGGCGCCGCATGGCGTCGAGGCCGTTTCCGCTGGCGAACTGGGCCTCGGCGAGCCCGAGGAAACCGGCCAGACATTTCGGGCCAATGCCGCGCTCAAAGCGATCGCAGCCGCGAAAGCCGCGCAACTGCCGGCCTTTGCCGACGATTCCGGCCTCGTGGTCGACGCGCTGGATGGCGCCCCCGGCATCTACTCGGCGCGCTGGGCCGGCGAGGCCAAGGATTTCATGGCGGCGATGAGCCGGATCGAGCGCCTGCTGCAGGAGCGTGGCGCGACCACGCCCGACAAGCGCAAGGCGCATTTCGTCTCGGCCCTTTGCGTCGCCTGGCCCGACGGCCATCTCGAAGAGGTCGAGGCCCGCGTCGATGGAACTTTGGTCTGGCCGCCGCGCGGCACCGCCGGTTTCGGCTATGATCCGGCGTTCCTGCCCGACGGGCACACGCGGACCTTTGGCGAGATGACCTCGATCGAGAAACACGGCCTGCCGCCGCTCGGCCTCGGCCTGTCGCACCGGGCGCGCGCCTTCGTCAAACTGGCGGAGATCTGCCTTGGGTAGCGCCGAACGCCAATACCCGAAGCGAGCAGCCTTCGGTGTCTACGTGCACTGGCCGTTCTGCCTGTCGAAATGTCCGTATTGCGATTTCAACAGCCACGTCCGCCACGCGCCGATCGACGAAGAAAGATTTTCCCGCGCGTTTGCGCGCGAGATCGAAACCACAGCGGCGCGCGCGCCTGATCGAACCGTCACGTCGATCTTTCTCGGCGGCGGCACGCCGTCGCTGATGCAGCCGCAAACCGTAGGCTCCATCCTGGATTCGATCGGCAAGCACTGGCGCGTTGCCGACAATGTCGAGGTGACGCTGGAGGCCAATCCGACCAGCGTGGAGGCAACAAGGTTTCGCGGCTATCGCGCAGCCGGCGTCAATCGCGTCTCGCTCGGCGTGCAGGCGCTCGATGACGCTTCGCTGAAGGCGCTCGGACGATTGCACAGCGCGCGCGAAGCGCTGGATGCGGTCGCGATCGCGCGCACCGCGTTCGACCGTTACTCGTTCGACCTGATCTACGCCCGCCCCGACCAGACCCCGCAGATGTGGGCCGACGAATTGAAGCTCGCGATTTCGGAAGCCGCCGAGCATCTCTCGCTCTACCAGCTCACCATCGAGGAAGGCACGCCGTTCTTCGGCCTGCATGCGGCGGGCAAACTGAAGACGCCGGACGAGGCGGTGGCCCGCGCGCTCTATGATGTGACGCAGGAAGTCTGCGCGCATCATGGCTTGCCGGCCTACGAGATTTCCAACCACGCCCGATCAGGCGCCGAGTGCCAGCACAATCTGGTCTACTGGCGCGGCGACGAATATGCCGGCATCGGGCCGGGCGCGCATGGCCGCCTCGACATCGATGGCAAGAGGCACGCGATCGCGACCGAAAAACGTCCCGAGGCGTGGCTGATGCGCGTCGAGGCCAACGGCCACGGCGTCGTCACTGACGATGACCTCAACAGCGAAGAGCGCGCCGACGAATTCCTGCTGATGGGATTGCGGCTTGCCGAGGGCATCGATCCCAAGCGCTATACGGCCTTGTCCGGCCGCGCACTCGACCCGGGCCGGATCGCCGTGCTCCGCGAGGAAGGCGCCATCATCGTCGACGCCGACGGCAGGCTGCGCGTGACGAAAGACGGTTTCCCCGTGCTGGATGCTGTCGTCGCGGATCTCGCGGCGTAGGGCTGTCGTTCGTGCGACGCAGGAACCCATAAGACGCCGCCCCTCCCACAAGGCACACGGGTCGAGACCTTCTTTCAACATCAGTGACTGTGGTTATGAGCCCTTGCGTTCGCAGGGCGACGAGTGTCTACGCCCCAAAACTCTTCGGCGAGCCCGCAACCGGCATGCTGCCGCCGCTGGCGACCTTCATCACCGCGAGGCCCCGCTCATTGCTGCCGTCGGAGCGGAACCGAAATAGCCCGTCGATGCCGGCAAAGCCCGAGGGATTGGTCATCGTCTCCGGCGCAAAGCGTTGCGCGCCCTGCTTCGACAGCGCGGCGACGAGCGCGACCGCATCATAGGCGAGCGTCGCGGTGCGCACCGGATCGGCGCCATATTTGGCGCGGTAGCGATCGGAGAAGGTGCGGAAGCCCGACGGATCCGGCGCGGCATAAAGCCCGCCCTGCAGCACAGGGCTGGCATAGACGCGCGGATTGTCCCACAGCCCGGTGCCGAGCAACTGGATGTTGCGCAAATTCGCGCCCGCCGCGGTCAAGGCATCCGCCGTCGCCACGACCGATTCGCCGTCGTCGGCGACGAACAGCGCATCCGCCGAGCCGAGCGACTGCGCCACGGTCCGCGCCGCCGCGGAACGATCGGAGGCATATTTCTCGAAGGCAACGATGCGCCCCTTGCGGCCGGCCGCCTGCTTGAACGCTGCTTCCACCACATTGCCGTAGGCATTGTCCGGCAGCAGCGCCGCAAAAGATTTCTTCCCGATGCTGGCGGAGTAATCGACGATCCGGTTGACGTCGGATTCGGGCAGGAAGCTCAGGAGATAGACGCCGCGTCCGGCGACGCTGGAATCGGTCGAGAACGCGATCACCGAAACGCCCTTCGCGCGCGTCAGCTGCGCGGTGGCCGGCACCGAGGCCGCGAACAGCGGGCCCAGAATGATTTCCGCGCCCTCGCCGAGCGCCTGCTGCGTGACCTGTTGCGCGCCTTGCGGGCTGCCGCCGTCATCCTTGATCAGAAGCTGGATATTCGGATTCTGGAATTCCGCCAGCGCCATCTCGGCGGCGTTCTTCATCGATTGCGCGGCGACGCCGGCATTGCCCGCGGCGGAGAGCGGCAGGATCAGGCCGACCTTGACCTGCCCGGTGCCGACCGCAAGCGGCTGCTGCTGCGGGCCTGCCGGTCCCTCATTCTGGGGAGAAGCGAACGGGTTTGAGATCTGGCCGCCCGAGCAGGCGCCGAGCAGGGGCGCACCGAGAATAAGACCAACCGCCGTCCGGCGAGTCGGTCCCGACAGCCGAAGATCCGAAGATCCAGGCTTGGGATTGAGCGGGCCTACCATCTTGTCTCTATCTCTTGACCGACCGCCGTCGGCCAGGATTCCGGCTTTTTGGGCCGAGGCACCTGAACCGCTACTGAACCCGAATGTGCGATTCTGCAATATTGTCGAGAATTAGTTAACCAAAACAAAAGGATTACGGTCCCGCCAGACGTCGCGGGGAACTCCGGTCTTGCCGCCATCCCGCCGGATATAGCGCTCGCACCAAGACCCCTTTAGATTGCCATTATGCGCGCAAAACCCAGTTCCAACTACGGGTCTGACACCGAGCCGGGTTCGGCCAACAGAACATTTTTAATCGGCGGCCACGTCCTCAACGCCCCGAAACCGGTTCCCGGCCTCTATCTGGTGGCGACCCCGATCGGCCATCTCGGCGACATTACCTTGCGCGCGCTGGAGACATTGGCCGGCGTCGACATCATCGCCTGCGAGGACACCCGCATCACCCGCCGCCTGACCGAGCGCTATGCGATCTCGGCAGAGCTCAAGCCGTATCACGAGCACAACGCGGCGATGGCCCGGCCGAAAATCCTGGAAAAGCTGGCGCAGGGCGCCTCGATCGCGCTGGTATCGGACGCCGGTACGCCCTTGATATCGGACCCCGGCTTCAAGCTGGTGCGCGAGGTCTGCGCCGCCGGCCATGCCGTGATCGCGGTGCCCGGCGCGTCCTCGGTGCTGACGGCGCTTTCAGTCGCGGCATTGCCGACCGACCGGTTTTTCTTCGAGGGATTTTTGCCGGCCAAGCAAGTCGCGCGGCGGACGCGGCTCACGGAGCTTGCCCGGATCGATGCCACGCTTGTCATGTTCGAATCCGGCAACCGCGTGCAGGAGACGTTGGCCGATCTTGCGGACGTCATGGGCGGGCGCGACGCCGCGATCTGCCGCGAACTGACAAAGCTGCACGAGGACATCAAGCGTGCGCCCATCGCCGAGCTGGCGAAGGCCGCAGATCAACTGGAAACCCGCGGCGAGTTCGTGCTGGTGGTCGGCCCGCCGCGCGCGGATGCCAATATCATGACGCAGCACGACCTCGACGATTTGCTGCGTTCGTCGCTTTCACGCGACAGCGTCAAGGACAGCGTGGCGCATGCGGTCGAACTTTCGGGGCGGCCGCGCCGCGAGGTCTATGCCCGCGCGCTGGAGCTTGCCAAAGAAGTGAGAGGCGACGATGGCAAAGACTGACGGCGCCACGCCGCCCGAAGCGCCCGCCAGGATCGCCGCACCCGAACGGGTCGCGGCCTTCCGCACCGGGCTTTCGGCCGAGAGCCGCGCCGCCGCCTTTCTGATGGCCAAAGGCTACCGCATCCTGGCCAAGCGCTTCCGCACGCCCTATGGCGAGATCGACCTGGTAGCGAGGAAGCGCAATCTGATTGCCTTCATCGAGGTCAAGGCCCGGGCCAACCTCGATGACGCCGCCTATGCGGTGACGCCACGCCAGCAGGCGCGCATCATCGATACCGCCCAGGCCTGGCTGATGGCGCATCCCGAGCATGCCGAATTTGAGCTGCGATTTGACGCCATCCTGATTGCGCCGCGGCGCCTGCCACGCCATCTGTTAGCGGCATTCGACGCCAGCACCTAAGATATCCCCTCCAGAGACCCGGACCCTCCCTATGAAACTGAATGTCGCCGTCCAGATGGACCCCATCGCGCGTATCAACATCCGCGGCGATTCGACCTTCGCGCTGCTGCTCGAAGCGCAAAAGCGCGGCCACAGCCTTTCCTATTACACCCCCGATAAGCTTTCGCTGCGCGGCGAGGAGCTGGTGGCGCCGGTGCAGCATCTCACCGTGCGCGACGAAGTCGGCGACCATTTTACGCTCGGCGAAGCCAGGCGCGAGCCGCTGCAAGCCTTCAACGTCATCCTGCTGCGGCAGGACCCGCCCTTCGACCTCGCCTATATCACCTCGACGCACTTCCTCGAACGCATCCATCCCAAAACGCTTGTCGTGAACAACCCGGCCTCAGTGCGCAACGCGCCGGAAAAACTGTTCGTGATGAATTTTCCGCAGCTGATGCCGCCGACGCTGATCTCGCGCGACCTCGACGAAATCAATTCCTTCAGGGATGAACACGGCGCGGTCGTCATGAAGCCGCTGCACGGCCATGGCGGCGCGGCGGTGTTCCGCGTGATGCCGCAGGACATGAATTTTGGCTCGCTGTTCGATATGTTCTCGGTCACCTTCCGCGAGCCCTGGGTGATCCAGCGCTTCCTTCCCGAGGTCAAGCACGGCGACAAGCGCATCATTCTGGTCGACGGTGAATTCGCCGGCGCGGTCAACCGCGTGCCCGCGCCCGACGACCTCCGCTCCAACATGGTGCGCGGCGGCGCCGCCCAGGCCACCGACCTCTCTCCGCGCGAACGCGAGATCTGCGCCACGCTCGGCCCGGCGCTGCGCGAGCGCGGCTTGCTGTTTGTCGGCATCGACGTGATCGACGGCAACCTTACCGAGATCAACGTGACGTCACCCACGGGCATCCGCGCCATCCAGCGCCTCAACGGCCCGGATGTCGCGGCAAAGGTCTGGGATACCATCGAGGCCAAGCGCGCCGGGAAATAATTTCCCTCGCGCCCGATCGGCCGACGATTCGCGGCGCGCCATTACGCGACCCACCTTGGCACGCATGAATGGCGCGCGCCTTCCTGCCGGCTGCATGGAACTGAAGAGCCGCCGCTGCCATTGGGCTGCGTCGCCGGCAGCCGTACCACCGGCTTCCAAGGCGCTATTGCCATACGATCCAGTATTCTACCATCATACGGCCACTCTTGGGACAAGACTGCACACGAAGCGCCGGCGGTTGGTCGACCGCCACCTTCGGATGACATTGGACGGAAAAGGAAACGCCAATGAACTCCACACCTGGTCCGACAGAAACGGAACCTCGCGACGCCCCGACCGGGCAGGCCGATGAACGGCTCGCGCACGCCCACGAACAGATCACGCGGGCGGATGAACAGCTCACGCGTTTGAGTGAACAGCTTGCAAAAATGGAGCGCGATGCCGCGCGCCCATCTTCGGCCGGACCTGGCCCGCAATCGCCACCTACACCATCAACACCTGCGCCATCACCGCCCGGAAATCCGGCGCTACGGGCCCCCATGGGCTTGCTGCTGCTACTGGCGGCGGGCGTCGTTGTCGCTGCGCTGGTTTTGCAGTCGTCCCATGGCGGCGGAGCCCGCCCCCCGCAGCTCGCTGCAACGCCGTCATTGCCGTCGGAAAATCCGCCGCTCCCCGCGCAGCTCGCGCCATCGACCGTTCAAGTGGCCGCGGCTGAGACAACACCGCCTCAAACAGCACTACCGCAAGCAACCCCGCCGCAGGCAACACTGCTGGCTCAGACCGCACCACAGGACGCCGCGCCGGCAGCACCCGCAGTGCCTCCCGATCAAACGCAGTTGCTGCAAACGATCGCGCGCGATCTCGCAAATCTGGAGCGAACCATCGAACAGCTCAAGGCGAACCAGCAGCAAGCCGCCAGCGACAATTCAAAGGCCATTACGGAGCTCAAGGCGACCCAGGAAGAGATGAAACGCGCGCTCGCGAAGGTTTCCGAGCCGAACCCGCCCAAGACGGCACAGCCTGCCTCACCGCCTCCGACACAGCCGGCCCCGGCCTTGCGCAAGCCCGAGCGGAAGGTTGAGCGGCCGCAGGTGAGAACGCGGCCTCGATTCCGAAGGGAGTGGATTTACGACGACGATTGGTAGCCGCCGTTTCGATGATCATCGCGCTGATGCCAGGTTGCGGCATCGCAGCTTGACTTGATGTCTGCCTTGCGCCGGCGATCTGCATCGCCCGCCTCAGCGAACCGGATGTCGTCGGAAAAATCTGGGATACCATAGAGCAGAAGCGCACCGCAAATAGCTCCGCGCTCGGCCACCTCCTTCCCGCATCTCGCCTTTGCCGTCTCATCCCACTTGCCAATTTCGGGAAGCGGGAGCAGCCTGTACCTGCGGATGAATCTGTCCGGGCGACGAACTACAATTCATAAAAAACAGTGGAGGAAGACGTATGACGATGAACGTTTCACGACGGTCTTTGCTTGCGCTCGGCGCCGGTTTGGGCGCTTCGACCTTTCTCGGCGGCAGCGCGCTGGCCAAGGCACCAAAACTCGGCACCCAGACGCCCTACTGGCATCGCTTCGTCCTCGGCGACGCCGAAGTGACGATCGTTTCCGACGGCACGCTGCCGCTCGGCCCTCCCAAGGGCACCTTCGTTGGCGTGCCCGATGAAGAGGTGAGGAAGATGCTCTCCGACAACTTCCTCAATCCCGACAATGTCGTGCTCGAGCAGAACTCGCCGATCGTGAACACCGGCGACAAGCTGATCCTGTTTGACACCGGCATGGGCACGTCGAAAGCATTCGGGCCGACCACGGGCCGCCAGCAGAAGAGCATGGCGGAAGCCGGGATCAAGCCGGGAGATATCGACGCCGTGGTGCTGTCGCACGCCCATATCGATCATATCGGCGGCATCGTCGGCGCCGACGACAAGCCGCTATTCCCCAACGCGCAATACTACATCACCCAGAGCGACTTCGATTTCTGGACCGATGAAGGCAAGCTCGGCAGTCCCTTGAAGGATTTCGTGGTTCACGCCCGCAAGAATTTGCTGCCGGTGCGCGATCGCATCGTGTTCATCAAGGACGGCCAGGAGTTCCTGCCCGGCGTGCAGGC
Source organism: Bradyrhizobium sp. McL0615 (assembly GCF_049993905.1). NCBI lineage: Bacteria > Pseudomonadati > Pseudomonadota > Alphaproteobacteria > Hyphomicrobiales > Nitrobacteraceae > Bradyrhizobium > Bradyrhizobium sp. McL0615. The sequence goes on from NZ_CP188254.1 coordinate 204,931, forward strand.
GATCGCAGCGCCCGGCCACACCGTGGGCCACACCATCTTCATGGTGACATCGGCAGGCAAATCCTTCGCTTTCCTCGGCGATCTCACGCACCACGCCGTGCTGTTGCTCGAGAAGCCGCGGATGGAGTTTTCCTACGACACCGACCCGAAACAGGCGGCCGCGAGCCGGGTCAAGTTGCTCGACACCATCGCGGCCAACAAGACCCCGGTCATGTCCTATCACTTCGCCTGGCCGGGCTATGGCCACGTCGCCAAGGCCGGCGACGGTTTCCATTATTATCCCGAGCCGATGAAGATGGAGCTCTGAGGGGAATCAATGTCCGGGGCCGGTCCACACGGCCGGCCCCGGAACTGCAGATCGACCCGTCGGCGGCGCGGTTTACATCCCGATTGTCCAGAGCGCGGTGAAAGCATTGCTCATTAACAAGTCGTCCGTTAAGAAGCTGATTTAAGCGCGGGCTGGAGGCTGACGACCGCGATTAGGGCTGTGAAGATGAGGCACCAAAGGGTCTTCAGCCAGGCGAGGATACGTCGGAAATTGTGGCCCACGGCTGAGAGGATGACGTTTGCGGCATCGCCGGCGCGGCCTTTGAGGTAGCAGCGGCCGAGGTGACCTTCGGCCTTCAGGTGTCCGATGATGGGCTCGATGGCGGAGCGGCGGCGCAACTCGCGCTTGATGACACCAAAGACGCCGCGCTTCTGGCCGGAGATGAAGACGCGACGGGGATTTTGCGCGTTGTGGCCGCGGTATCCCTTGTCAACATAGGCGCGCTCGATCGGACAGCCGGTGAGTGTTTCGGTGCGATCAATGATGTCCCGCAAGGTGTGACCGTCGTAGGGGTTATCGGGCAGTGCCCTGGCGTGCAGCACGAACAGGCCACCGGGAGCCCGGCGGTTGTTGGTGACGATGGAGGCCTTCACTCCGAACTCGTAAGGCGCCGCGGCCTTGCCTTTGCCGATGCACTCCACCTCAGGGGCATGGAAGGAATAAAGCTTCCAGCCGCGCTGGCGCTGCTGCTGCGAGCGGATCTGCGTGGCCCGGCCAAGCGGGAGGGCGAACGTCTCCTCCAGTGCTGGCTGGCCCTCGATCTTGCGGCGGATGTCGCGGATGATCCGGCCCAGCCTGGAGCGCAGGATACGCAACTGCCGCTGATGCCGCCTGAACTGTTTGGCATGGGCGTAGCGGCCCGCCATCATCGCTGCGGCCTTGGCGACGCGACAATAGGTTTGCCGCAGCCGCACCCCGTGCCTGGTCGCGAGGCGGTTGAGCCCCTTGATGGCCGCATGCAGCAGCTTGGCATCGGTCGGAAAGGTGATGGCCTTCGGCTGCACCGTGGTATCGACCGTGACCCGCTTGAGGTCTTTGCCGCGTAACGCGCCGGTCTCGTGCGCCACCCGAAGGCTCTCGGCCAACAACAGCTCCAGTCTGTCGCCAAGCCGCTTGCGCCAATGGCTCAGGTCCGAGCGCTCGTGCGGGAATGCGTGCTGGAAGAACTCTTCGCCGGTGAAGAACTGGAAATACGGGTCGTGGACCCAGCGCTCACACACCCCCTCATCGGACAGCCCGTAGATGTGCTTGAGCAACAACAGCCCGATCATGAAGCGGGTCTCAATCCCCGGCCGGCCGTTCTCGCTGTAGAGCGGCGCGATCTCGCCGTCGATCCAGTCCCAATCGATGTTGCCGGCAAGCAGAACCAGCTCGTGCTTCAGATTAATGATCTGGTCCAACCGCGCCCGGAACAGATCGTTGGATCCCGTCGACTTGTGCTTCTTCGGCCGCATCGGTCCCTCCGATACGACAGGGAATCATGCTTCGCTCTTCGAGGGAATCCAAAATCGAATTTGCAAGGTTCCGGTGCCCAAAGCACCAAAACCTTGCAATCTCAAATCAACCTTCAAACCAGATCATGATTCCAGATCAGCCGCTTAGCCGTTGTTCACGGACGACTAACAAAGGACCGGATTGGACCGCTGCCCAGTGGACCGCCGCCGCAATCGGCTTCTTTGCGGCGGCCGGCATCGGACGCGTTCTGGTCGCGCAAGGGTACACCACGCGGAATTGGGCCGTTATCCTGATGGCCATCGGACTGTGTGTTCCACCGGCCATCGTCCGATGGCTCGACGTCAGGAAGCGTCAGAAAAGCGGGTTACCCTGAACTGCCGGCAACGGCCTCGACGCGGCATTGAAGATGCTGGAGCAGCCGCAAGGCAGCGCGGCCGCGATCGCGGCGGGGAAGCTGAATTGAGTGGCCGCCATCCGTTTCCGTAACCCCTTTATTTGGCGACCGGCGGGAGCGCATTCGTCGAGGGCGGTAAGCAGCCAGGGGTTGTCGCTGTGTCCATTTGTATACGCACGGAATTAAAACCTGCCATCTTGTTCCCTAAACGTTCTTGACTTGCCCCACGGTTCCCCGCTACCTTTGATTGAGTGATGAGGGGCAGCATGGTCGCGCGGGTTTCTACCGTAGCCTTTGAAGGGATCGAGGCCCGCGCGGTCGACGTGCAGGTGCAGGTCGCGCCCGGCTTGCCGGCGTTTGCCATCGTCGGCCTGCCGGACAAGGCGGTGTCGGAGGCGCGCGAGCGGGTGCGTTCGGCGCTGATCGCCTCGGGGCTGGCGCTGCCGGCGCGCCGGATCATCGTCAACCTCGCGCCGGCCGATCTGCCGAAGGAAGGCAGCCATTACGATCTGCCGATCGCGCTCGGCCTGATGGCGGCGATCAGCGCGATTCCGCCGGACGCGCTCAACGGATTTACCGTGCTCGGCGAGCTCGGGCTCGACGGCTCGATCGCTCCCGTCGCGGGCGTATTGCCGGCCGCGATCGGCGCCAATGCGCGCGAGGAAGGCCTGATCTGTCCGGCGGCGTGCGGAACGGAAGCCGCCTGGGCGAGCCCCGATATCCAGATCATCGCGGCAAAATCGCTGATCCAGATCGCCAACCATTTTAAAGGCACGCAGGTGCTGTCGCGCCCGCAGCCGAAAGTGCACGAGCCGGAGGCGTCGCATCTCGATTTGCGCGACATCAAGGGCCAGGAAAGCGCCAAGCGCGCGCTGGAGATCGCCGCGGCCGGCGGGCATCATCTGCTGATGTTGTGAACAATTATCCGAGAGTCGGGGGACAATAGGCCGGTATCCATTGCTAAGTGATGGTCGAAATCTATTGTCCCCTGTACGGCGCTGTTGGCTCATGGATCTAAGAAAAAACGGGAGAGCAGGTTCCGATCTTCAGTGAGAGCCGGTTCGTCCACTCCCTCGACACGTTCTCGCCGATTTCGCTTTTGACTTAGAGCCATCGCCTTCTCCTCCGCAACCCGCGCTTCTACTTCGCGGTAGGAAAGCGCGAGCGTGGTCATTGTGGCAAGAATGTCTCTCGAAATTCCGTAGGATCTGATTTTCTTACCTGCAACCTTATGTGTTTTTGCCTCTATCAGATCCAGCCCCGCTCTTTTCAGGATCTCGTTCAGCTGGCGCGTCGGTTTCTTGTGATAATCGTTTCTAAGGGGCTGTCCTAAGATCTCTTCGATCATCGTTCGATTGTCGCGGCAAATGCCGACGAACCTAGTCAGGCTGTCAACTGAAACTACGGCCTTGTCGTCGAAGCCATCGGCAGAGGTCAGACCGGCAACCCGGATCAGGACGGCCATCAGCCGCTCCGGCCTCGTCTTATCGAGTCTCCCTTTGGGCGTTGTCGTGGGTTCAAGAAGCCAGCTTACCAAGTCAGCGCCCTGGTCGGCGGCAGGAAGCAACGGTAGTACCGCCGCTAGGGTACTGATCCGAGGCAAAAGCTTGCCATCGCGATCCAATTCAACCAAACGCTCATCAAGCGGGATGCCAACCGTTCTCTCAAAGTGATTGCGCTCATAGACGATGCGGTCCTCGTCCGACAAATTGGTGCCGTTCTGGATTTTCATATCCAGCTCGATGTAATCGTCGTTGCCGACCAACGGCGCAGCGAGCAGCTTTTCCGCTCTTTCGGCCGCCAAGATTTCTCGCGCAGCGGTCACGGGGCTCGTCGAAGCAGCCCCGTCCATCCACTCCACCGTCCAGCCATTGGCCACTCGAAGCGCGCAGAAGAGTTCGACCAACCGGTTCTTCGATGCCCGCTGCAGGGCAGTCACGTGCGCGCACAGGTTCAGCAACGGATCAGCCCGATCGTATTCGACCATCCCGTCGGGCCGTCTTCCACGCACGGCCCGAGGAACAGCGTAACCGCGCGCCAAATCGTCCATGATCACATCCACGTTGGACGTGAAGTTGAAAGTGGCCGGGTTAATCCACACATCCACCCTGCCAGGATGGCGAACTCTGCATAATTGCTGATCGATATCAGTGTGGGTGTTGATGAAAGGATAGAAAAATCCGAACACCCGGTCGACCAAGATCTGATCGTTCGGGAATGTCATATCGATGCCGGTTCCGATAGAGGGCGTACCAGCCAGGACCTGAATTTGTAAAAACTCTTCCTTGACGTTGGCGAGGAACCGGAGAATGCCGTCGTCGCGGGAGTTGTCGCTGGTGATTACGCGCATCGCGACATGGCCCCCGCATTCAATCAGAATCATGCGATGAACCGCTTTGATGTATTTTTTCGAATTGCTGACGATAAAGCAGCGCTCGCCGCGCTTGACGGCTGCTACGACCTCTCGCTCCAGAAACGCTCGGCTCTTGTGCAGGTAAACGGTGCGCTTGTGCATTTTCTAAACCGGCAGATTGTAGATGATCCGGCAACGCGACGCCCAGTCCTGCGGTCGCATGGTTCGCATGGCATGGGCAGTCACGAGACCTAAGTCGGCGTCGAGTGCCACAACCGCTTTCGAATTGGCGACTTCGAAGTGCATCGCGTCGAAACACCGTTCAAGCCCACGGCCCTTTTTGATCGTCTCGCCGAACAGATGGCTCAGCACTTGTTCGCTCTCGTCGATGATGACCAAGTCGAATGCTTTGCTGGCTGATTTTCCCTTCGCGTCGTTGAACTTGGGCAGACTGTCCAGCGTCACCGCCAACGTCCGGATGGGGCCCACCGGCTCTTCGCCTCTGTCGAGATAACAATGAAGTTCCAAGTTCTTGGCAGCCTCGCGGAGAAGCGACTGGCGGTGGCCAATGAGCAAGACTGATTTGGGCCAATCCCTGGACCGCAGATCGCTACGGATCTGGCCGGTCCGGATCTGGCCAAGCATGAACCTTAGCGCGTCTGTCTTTCCCGAGCCTTTTGCACTCTTTACCAACGTGATGCCGGGCTCATAGACCAAGCGCGGCAAATATCGCTCCTGAAGCCGTTCAAATCGCGGGCCGGGTGGAAAGAACCGCTCGAGACCCGTGGCGTCTTCGTTGATCCGTTGCTGTCCGGCAGCCAGTTCGTCGAATAACCGGTCGAACGCACCAAAATCGTAACCGTCATGCTCATTGCCCGGCCAGAAGGTCACCCCGCCCCCGCAGGCTGAGCAATGGATTCCGATCGATCCCAATCGCGACTTGACGGCGAAAGCGCTTGGGTCGTCATCGATGTGATGGGGACAATGCACACGGGTACCTTCGAGTAATTCGTCGAACCGGACCTTCTGCCCGCTGGCCGTGGTAATCAACTCTGGACCGGCGATGCGACGCGTTGAGACAATCGGCAACTGACCGCCTCCGGGCCTGCGCGAAGCCCTCACATCGCGGCCACGCGCGACCAGGCCCGCAACGACGTCCGGTGGCATCGTCCTCCCAAGATGAAAAATCGTCGCGTTGCTGGAACCAAAGAACAGGCGTCCGCCGTCGGTCACCGTGGCGTCGCTTCCCATCTTCAGCGCAATACCGAGCTGAGCATCGGCCCAGTAGGCGGCGTTCAGGATCGCCTCGTCGAGCAGGAAGATGATCCGGAAACGGTGACGTTCGGCCGTGTGCGAAACGGTGGTGTGGAGCAGCGCGGCGTAGCGCAGCACAAACGGGTGATTTCTCGCGTCATCAAGCGTCAGACCGCTATCAACATCGGCCGCCAAAAAACCTGCGATTGTGAAATTTGCGGTCTTTCGGTTGCCCCCGCGATACTGTGGCGCGATCGCCCATCCTTCCTGGATGCATTCGGCTAGCTCCGCCTCGGACATCTCGACGGGCTCCCAGCCCTTGCCTAGTTTGCGCCGAGACGCCTCATCCGGCTTGTCCTTGACACCAGTGTGAATGCTGAATGCGTACTTGATCTTGTGTGTCATGGCGTCGTCGGTCGGCGCCAGGCAGCCGGCGCTATGTTTGAGGTCGCGGTCGAAATGAAATCGCCGCCCTTCGGCGGCGATTCCTGTTTGATGGTGCGGTAGATCCAACGCTTAAGGGCTACCGTCGACGCCTGCGCCGGTCCCTACGCGTGTTCTCTGTGCGCTGATGCCTTACGCGGTAGAGCGTGTTCTTGCCGTACGGGAGATGCCAATCTGCCGGCTCGACCGAGGTTTTGAAGGCGGGGTGCGCATGAATGAACGTCGACAATGCATCTTTGACAGTCTCAAGCCGAACGGCGCCATCGCCAGTGAGGAAAGTTCCGAGCAATGCTGCATGGCAAGCGCGGATTGTGGCGTCATCGGCCTTCGTAAAATTGAACACTTCGAGGGTCCAATCAGTCCATTCCGCAGATGAATATTCGGCCGTTAGGTGATCCCAGACCACAGCACCGGATTTGTGCCACTCAAGGGGCGACGGCCGGACATGAGCGAGGCATGCCGCCCAGTGTTCGACAAGTTCGATCCGAGATTGTTGTGCAGAGAATGCGCCTATCAAGCGATCATCAACCGCCGTCATAAACGCACCTGCGCATGGATCGGGATCTGCGTTCGGGAGCCGCACCATTCGCAACTCATGTTCTTTCGAAGCTGCGGGAATGGTCGGTCCAGACCATGCTGCGGACTGCAGGAACGACTTATTCAATCCGGCCAGAGCGGAGTGGAGCGGCACCTGTTCATCAGCGATTCTGTTGCGGAGAATGCTGTCATTGCGATCGGCGCTTGCAGAGCAGCGTTCCGCATTGCCGCCTGTATGGTGATCGCTTCTACGATCCTCCTCCTTATCCTCGCTTTCGAGCGGCGAGGACGATCTGTCGACAACGGGTTCTTCGAAGGCAAACTCCCTGTCCTGATATTTGTTTTCCCAAGTCCTGATTGCCGCTGAATGTGCACTGAGTTGCTCGAGGTGCATCCTAATCAGGTCCCGTTCGGCAACATACAGCTCCGCGTTATCCTCTAGCCAGCTCATAACAAGCCGCATCAATGGCTCGATCATCGAGGCTATCAATTTGCTCAGTTCACGAGCCCGTTCGAGTTCGTAATTTTTCCACTTCTGCAAATTAATCAAATACTGCTCATCGGGCGTTACTCCGCCCGGTCGATCTTCGTCTGCGTTCGCCATGTTGGCTCCTCTTATGTCAATTAGGCCTACGCTGAAAATCAGCGTAAGCCTGGGACTAGAAGCCGGTTATGAAAGCGATTGCCATTGCGTAGTTGGGTGACTTAATTGCGCAATTAGGTCACCCAACTACGCAATAGATTATGAGGACGTCAGCGTTTATTTCTCTGCGAGATTGCGTCTTGGATTGGTTTCGTCAGGCCGCTTCGGGTTATCTTGTATTGAAGGTTTTCGGCTATCTCACCTCTTATACGTTCAGCGACCAGATGACGGCAGATTTGAGCGATACTTGTTGTATCCAGCGCTATACCGGCGGCGATGCATTGTTGCATCACCTCGTCTTTCTCATCTTGAGTCATGGGTTGCGGACCTGGTCTGCCCTTCCTGATCATCATCAAAGAGTCATGCAGTAATTGCCACCAGTGAAATGGATCTTCGATGTTCAAGTTGGCGTCGTGAAACTGATCTTGCAGGAACTTATCATCTTCGTCACCCATTGGAATTAGAGTCACAACGAGTTCAAATGAGTTGTCTGGGTCCGCATGATTTATCTTTGGTGCAATGCTCGACTTGGCCATGTTTTTCCGAGCGAGAGCGACAAGATGCTCGTCCCATAACTTCTGAATTTTTTTTGCGGGCATTGAAACACCTTTCACTCTGCTCTTGGGGTTCACAGAAAGTGCGAGCTAGCGACGACCCCTGCCCTAAACACTGCCCCGAGTCAAACAAGCGAACCGGCATGATCAGAACTGGTGAAATGCTTAGCAACGCGACAATCTGTGACGTGTTCGGAGTCGCGAACATGGGCGGGATACGCGTGAGCAAGTCCCGTGACCTGATTGTTTTGATTTCGAACAACACCGACCCGACTTACCGCAACGAATGGACGGACGGCACGTTGCAATTCGTCGGTATCGGCTCGACCGGACCACAAAAGCTCGACAGACAAAACAAAACACTTGCCAGCTCCAAGCGCAACGGCATGGCAGTCCATCTATTCGAGGTGTTCGAAAAATCGAAATACGTTTACGCGGGCGAAGTCGAGCTTGCTGATGAACCGTATCTGTCGGATCAACGGGACGCGACTGGTGCCAGTCGGTTGGTATGGATGTTTCCGCTCCGTCGGAAAGTGACCGATACTGCGGAAACACGGACCAATGGTGGCTCGCCCAAGATCTATCTTCCCCATGGTGCATACGCGGTGATCGAAGGCAATCTTACGGATAAGCAGGTTGACTTGGTCCACGAGGCCCTGGACCGACTAAAAGGCGCCGGTGTGGTCACTGTCGACCAGAGGGACGTCGACCTCGCGCGGTACGAGAAAGCGCTGGCAGCTTGGCATGCCCGCGTGCTTGATCGCGTTCGCGGGTCGATTAAAGCACTCATAGCAAAGCGGAAACGTGCCGCGAAGGAAAGAAATCAGGAATTTCGCCTGATCGATGATGAACTTAAGATCAATAGCGCCAGTGATGAGACGGAGTTACGCGCAGCTCTCGTGTTCTTGGACCGTGACGATACAACTAGCGCCAATCAGATTTTCGACGAGGCGATGTCTCGCGAGACAATGCCCGAACCACCGAAATGGCTCAAACAGTCGTCCGATCCGACCGACATCGCCCTCGTACGCCCGTCAGCGATTGACCAAACTAAACTCAAGGACTTTTGCTGAATTCGAAGTCGCTGGCGTTCTCCTTGAGGGGGATCCTAATTCGGCTTCCCCCCTGGGGCGGCGCCCCCCGGAGCCCCGAATACCCGATTACTCAACGTCTGCTTAACTGGGCGGACCCGACGTCAGATGCTTAGTCTCCTGACTTCCGCGAATGACCCACCTCAGGCCAGCCCGGGCTGACGCACGCTATCAACCCGCGCTAACTCGAACCGGATTTGTGCTTTCCAGCAATTCCTGCTCACATAGCTGCAATGAGGTGCTAAACTCCCTCATTGTCCGTGGTTAGTCTGTCGTGCGGAGGACGCTGTGACCGAGCAGCGGGTTCAGAGGCGACTAGCGGCGATCTTGGCCGCCGACGTCGTCGGTTACTCCGCGTTGATGCAACGCGCTGAGGAAGCGACATACGTCGAGTTCGAGCGAGTCAAGCGAGAACTGATCGAGCCGAGCCTCTCCCGCCACGAAGGACGACTTATCAAAACAACGGGTGATGGCGCGCTTATCGAATTTGCGAGTCCGTTAGCCGGCATACGGTGCGCTATCGAGATACAAGAGTATCTCGCTTCGAGCAGCAGTCCACTAAGATTACGCATCGGGCTTAACCTCGGTGATGTTATCGTGGGCAAGGATGGCGAACTCTACGGTGACGGGATCAACATTGCTGTCCGGCTGGAGGGACTCGCTGACCCAGGCGGTGTCTTGATTTCCGAAAAAGTATATGGCGAAGTCGAAGGCAAGTTGGATGTTCGCTTCGAGGATCGCGGCGAGCAGTCGCTCAAAAACATCTCAAAGCCCATCCGCACGTATGCTGTGCTCAACGGAACATTTAACACGGCGACCGAAGGACTAAGTGCAGCCCCTGCACTTCCAAACAAACCTTCCATCGCCGTGCTGCCGTTCGAAAACATGAGCGGCGACCCCGAACAAGAATACTTTGCGGATGGAATGGTTGAGGAGATCATTACCTCGTTGTCACGCTTGAAATCGTTGTTCGTAATCGCTCGCAATTCAAGCTTTGTATTCAAAGGCAAAGCCGTGGATATCAAGGAGGTCGGACGGAGGCTGGGTGTTCGCTACGTGCTTGAGGGGTCTGTGCGCAGAGCATCGGGGAAGGTTCGCATCACGGGGCAGTTGATTGATGCCATGACGGGTACGCACATTTGGGCGGATAGGTTCGAGCGTGATTTAAGTGACGTTTTCGCCCTGCAAGACGAAGTAACGGCCGCCGTTGTCTCGGTCATTCAGCCGAAATTGCTTCAGGCAGAAATCGCAATTGCGACGCGGCGGCGATCGGAAAACCTCAGCTCATATGAATTTTATCTCCGAGCGATGCAGCAATCCTACCTAACTAGCCGCGAGGGTGTGGCCGAGACACTCCGGCTAGCTCATCGCGCGTTAGAGCTGGACCCTCGATTTGGAGTAGTCGCGGCCCTGGCAGGCGTCTGTCACATGCGAAATGTCACTTTGGGCTATGCCGACGATCCTCAACTCGAGCGCAAGGAAGCAGTTCGGCTACTTCAATTGGCTTTGAGTGTCGACGATAGCGATCCGGACACGCTGGTGTGGGCTAGTACGATCTCGGCCTGGATGGTCGGCGATCATGAAGGTGCGATTGAAATGGCAAACCGGGCGGTCGCGCTCAACCCGAATTCAAGTCTCGCATGGGGCAACAGAGGCTGGATCTACAAGATCGCGGGGCTTTCGGACGAAGCGGTCCGGAGCTTCGAACATGCCATTCGGATGAGTCCGATAGAGCCGCTCTTGCATCGAGCTTTCTTTGGAATGGCGACGGCGTTTATTGAACTTCGTCGCTTCGACGAGGCCATCGTCGCAGGGGAGAAAGCCCTGCGTCAGACCCCCTCCTATTCGCCAGCTTACCGGTGTCTCGCATCTGCTTTCGCTCATCTCGGACGAGACACGGAAGCGGGTCAGGCGGTGGGACGTCTGCTTGAGCTCGATCCCGACTTTACAATATCTGCGTTTATTGCACGAGGAGGGCAAGCAAACGCAAAGCTGTACATCGAGGGTCTTCGGAAGGCAGGGGTGCCTGAATGAGGCGGTGCGCGCTCGCAGTTCTCGTGGATCCAGCGGACAGTCAAGGACGACGTAGGGTTTGATTTAGCCAGAGTAGGCGCGGATGTTGGGATGTGGTTTATTGTTTCTCACCCTCACTTCGTTCGGGTGAGCGCCCTTCGGGCGTGTTCGGATTGTTATTCGTACCGCCTTCCTCACTTACCAGTTCCAACAAAACTTTCGTGCGTTGCGGCTGAGGACATCACTTTGCTACCAAGCAAAATGATCCGTGCGTATTACGGCTTTCGGTATCATCGGATCAGAAGACCAGTTTCATGGTCGGGACCGGCAGTGCGGTGATACGCCGATACTGATACTGAGATGTCCCGCTACTTACTGAACCAACTCCGTAGTCTAGACCGCGTCTGTCACGGGGCAGCGATGTGTCAGGCCAACAGCTCAAACACGTGGCCGGCGCCCGCTTTGCGAGGGGGTTAAAGGGTCAGGCAACCCATTTGGGGGAAGCGAAAGCTGCTGCGTTCCCGGACAATTCCGAAATTAGGGGCTAGTCTCAGCGTCAGTTTGCGCTTCAGTCACAAGATTGGCTGCTGGTATGGATACGCTCCATTCGAGCCCGCGCGTGGCGAATTCAAGGGTGACCTTCGCATTTAGTGAGCGTTCTATCATTTCGCCTATGACGAGATGTCCAAATCCTTTGCGCGACGGCCGGGCCACGCGCGGCCCGCCATGCTCGACCCACTTCAGCAACAATCCACGTGATGCAAGCGGTTCACTGTCGAACACCCAGGATATTTTGATCTTGCCTTCAGGCACCGAAAGGGAGCCGTACTTGATTGCATTTGTCGCAAGTTCGTGGATTGCAAGTCCGATCGCCTGGGTAGCTTCCGCCGTAACGACAATCTCGGATCCGGTAATTTCGACTCGCGAGCTTTGAATATCCATAAAGGGCATAAGCTGCTGACGCAGCAGATCCCCAAGAGGCGCTCCTTGCCAACTGTTACGAACTAACACATCGTGTGACGCGGCGAGACCCTGCAGACGTTTTCCGAACCGGATCTCAAACTCCTCCATCGTCGTGGTCGTGCGAGCCGTTCGGCGAGAAATGGACTGGATCACGGCAAGCAAATTCTTCGAGCGGTGCGATAGTTCATGCATTAAGAATTGAACATGGTCTTCCGCTGCTTTGCGTTCGGTGACGTCGGCCACAATGCTGACAAGGCGGAGAGCTTTCCCATCCGGCGTGCGAGCGACAACTCGGCCGTGGCCCCTGAGCCAGAGTGTTGTGCCGTCCGGCCAAACCACCCGGTACTCAGAGGTGAATGAGTCCTGCTTGTCTGCAAGCTCGTGGAATTTTTGCATAAGGTAGCGGTCATCGGGGTGTAACGCCGACCAATATTCGTCTTGGGCGCCTCCCACGTGTCCCCGGCCGCCAGGAAGTTTGATCCCGAACAGATCCATGCCCTCCGGCGTCCAGAGTCTGGTTTTGGCCACCAAATCTGTTTCCCACGTGCCCATTCGACCAGCCGCAAGGGCAGATCGGTAAAGGGCTTGCCCATCCTGTAACCGCCGATTGGCTTCGGATAGTTCTTGGGTTTTGAACTCCAGAGCCTTTTCGATCCTCAGGCGCTCACTTGTTTCCACCGCCGTGATGAGCACGCCACCTATCCCGGTCGGCGATGAAGGATCGGGCACTGGACTGTAGCTGACGGTAAAATGCGCCGTCTCCCAACTGGTGCCACGACGGCGAATTGTCAGAGGCCAGTCCTCGGAATAGACGCCAGGACTTTCGCCAGCGAGAATTGCTTCCTGTAGGGGGATCAGTTCTGAAACTACCTCCGGCCATACAACGCGAAATGGCAGCCCCAGCGCCCACGGGTGCTTGTCCGCCAAGATGGGCCGGTATCCGTCATTATAGATCAGGATAAATTCGGGCCCCCAGCGTACGGCCATCGGAAAGCCGGACGCGGTCATGATCCCGACGATAAGCTTAAGGCTGGGAGACCACCTATTCGAATCACCTAACGCCGTCGTCGACCAGTCCTTGCTCGCGATCAGGCGAGCCATTTCCTTTTTCGTGGAGGGATCAGCCAGTGGCAGTTTTGCTCCGTTCTCATCCAGCGACATTTTGACATTTGCCTACAGAACTACGGAAACAGCTAAACGCGCACTGTTATACCGCGGTATTGAACACAGGGTCGAGCAACTTGATCACCCGTACCGGTCCCGCCCTCGGGGCGAAGCCGCCGGTCCGCTAGGAGTTGCGCAATAGCCACGTTACTCACCAGCGCTTATGGAGAAACCCTTTTGCTGCGCTGCAGAAGTCCGCTGGCACGTTGCGAATTGCTTACGCATGCTGCAAATGTCCGTTGATCGGCTGGACCGGAAGTGGCTATCAGAATGACGTGCATGAACTAACTGAGACATGAGGCCTGACCAGCTTCTGCGGCTTATAGTGTTTTGCAGAGGATCACATTGACGTGGCCTTCGGGCCAACCTTCGAACTCGGCCATACGCTTGAAGCCTGCCTTTTCATACATCCCCGGCGCTTGGAAGTCGTAGCTCGCCACCCAAATACGGCCAACGCCTCGACGGCGAGCTTCTTCTACAAAGGCTTCCAATAGGTCACGCGCATAACCACGTCCACGATAAGCCTTATCGACCCACATCTGCTTGAGTTCGGAAATGCCAGCCCACGTATAGCCAGCAGCCGCGCCGACTATCTGTCCCGCATCGTCCCGAATTACGAACCCCAACCTTTGGCCATCATGGCGTCCGGTCGCATGTCTATTGTGTTCGTAGAAGCGATCTTCTATCGCATCGATCTCATTCGGAGTTAGGTCATGCCGGGCTTCTAGATGAAGAGGCATAGCGAGCATAACCTCTCGTTCAACTTGCGTTTGATTTCACCGCCTCGGTTAAGAATCGCTCGCTCGAGGCAATCAAGGGCGGCTCATCGATCATAGAGACCGAAGTCTGCTGTCCTTCCAGCACGACTCGCAATTTTTCGACGGCCGTGGTGATATTTTCTTTGAACTTCTCTGCTGCCTGGTCGACAAACGCTTTGTCCTTTGGCTTGGGCTGGGCAACGCGCATTTCTAGGTGGGTCGCGCCATCTGTTCGATCTTGAAAAGCATGAGTCAGCATAATTTTGGGCGCGCCCGAGATTGGAAGAAGAGTGCTCACGGTGATATAGTCGGAGGGGCGCCAATCCAGCACTTCTTCGACGATGGCATCCTTTCCGTGCATGCAATGATTCTCAGTACCAATTCCCCTGCGCTTGTTGCTTGAGTTTTCGATGATCGCATCAGCGGGCCACCATTTCTGTCGCTGCCCGGGCACTGTAAAATGTTCCCATACTGTCTGGCGAGGTGCGGCGATATCAAAACCCCACATCAGATAAGCATTGGCCCGCGTAACTTCCACGTGCGTGTTCCCGTTTTCTGCTTTCCACGCGTCATCAAGGTCGCGCAGCCAGACCTTAACGTCGCCAATGATCTCGATAGTTTCGCAGTGTTCGACGAGTCCCTGTGCCACCGGATCCATGCTCAAAGTCTGAACGCAGGCGTCGCTGTAAAGCGCATAGGCTCGGCAGCCGACCTTCTCAGAGATCGTGTTCTTGAGGAGTCTATGGACAAGGATCACATCGCGTCCGGCAAGCTCTTCGCGCCCGCCCATCTTCTGCTTAACCATCTGGCCGTGATGGATAACAAACTTAAAATCAAGATCACTCATCGCAACGCAGGCTTGGCACTCGCAGGTCGATGCCTGCTTGACGTCTCGCAGCCGCCTTCGGAACTTGAAATAGGCCGACTCGATGCTATCCTGTAAGAGCGAGCCGTCGACCTTCTCTGCCACCGCGTAGACGAAAGCGGCATCACCCTCAAATTTAGCAAGTCGGAAAGGCGGTCTCAGACCTTTGACCACTGTGTTCATGAGATCGGCGATAATGTCCTGCGCGTGGTCGAGTTCGACCCCTGCGAGGAACTTCGTATAGCCGGAGATATCGGCGATCGCGAAATAAGCCAATTCGGGTTTCGGAAGCATCGAAATGTCTCCCTAAGCACGCGGAACGTCTCCGATCTTATGCCACGAACTGTCGCGAAAGGCGTGAGGAATTCACGGCTCAGGGCGCTCTTGTTTCACCATTGTCGCTCTTTGGATGACGATAGTTCCTGGCCTGCAACGGACCAGCCCCGCCGGTTGGTTGATGTCCGTTGATCGGGGCAAAGCGGAGGTGGCGTTGCGGGACTGTCGAGGCAGCTTTCGACCGACCCATAGCGACTGTTTGCTGATATGCTTTGTTGCGGCGCATCACGAGCAACGTAATTCCCAACTTCTAATGCTCATCCCTGATTTCGGGAGATGGCGATGTATCGGAATATTCGGCAGTGGCGTGAAATCCGACGGCGCATTTTAGAGAAAGGCGCACCGAAAAAGCGGGTGTCCGCCGAGACCGGGATCAGCCGGAAAACGATCAACAAGATGCTCGCACATGAGGAACCTCCAGGCTACCGCTGCAGGCGAAGTCGATACCCAAAACTGGCACCACACATTCTCACGATTGATCGACTTCTGGGGAATAGTGAGGCATTTCCATTTGTTGCCAAGCTGACGATCCAAGATATCGTCCATCATTTAAGTCGTGAGGAAGGGTTTGATGGAAGTTACGATTCCGTACGGAATTACATCAATCGCCGGGCGCAGGATCTAGAGAGTTCGTGGGCACGCGCGTATGACCTAATAGTTTGTCTTCCGAAGCCTCGTGCGCTTGACCTGATCCGGTGCTTGGCGCGAAGCCAACCACCAGCATTTGCGTCTGCACAGCTTCGATCATTCATACGCGAAGCTGCATGTCCCAGGATGCCGTCGGCGCGATCTAGCCGCGAGCGGCAACGTCTCTTGCACATAGAATGGATGAGGCGGCTGCTTCAGAAAGAGTTAAGTGAGCACCTCGATAACGATTTGGGCGATATCCCTGGTCTTTCCACATTGCTTGGGCGCCTCCACAATGGTCGGCTAGTGGACCGCAATCGCGCCATGGTCGCCTTGGCTAGCCGTAGACACATTCCAAATCGGACGATTTCTGAATTTCTTGGCGTCGGCAAGGCCTTCGTTCGCAAGTGTAGAAACAAGTTTGAAAGCGATGGCGCCCCCTGTTTATTTGCTCCTCAAACCAAGTCGAACCGCAAAATGGACAACGAGGATTTGCGGAAAGCGATTTTCAGCCTGTTGCACGAACCGCCAAGCAATCACGGCATCAATCGAACGTCCTGGACAATGGCGCTCTTGCGCCGGGTGTTGAAGGAGAATGGCACACAAATTGGCACCGCGCTTATTGCCAGAATGATCAAGGCGGCAGGCTATAAGTGGCGCAAGGCGAAAATCGTCCTGACATCGAACGATCCAAGCTACAAGGAGAAGCTCGCTCACATTCGGTACATCCTCTCAAATCTGCAGCCCGACGAGGCCTTCTTTTCGATTGACGAATACGGCCCATTTGCAATCAAAGCCAAACCCGGACGCACATTGTCTCCCGCCGGTATTCAACCGACTGTCCCTCAATGGCAAAAATCGCGTGGATGTTTGATTATGACGGCGGCGCTGGAATTATCTGGCAACCAGGTGACCCATTTCTACAGCGCAAGGAAAAACACCGCCGAGATGATCCGTATGATGAATGTTTTGATCAAGAGATACGGTGACCGCCGAAAGCTTTATCTATCGTGGGACGCTGCTTCATGGCACATTTCAAAACAACTTTTCGCTCGTATCAATGCTCACAACTCGGTGGTTTCCAATGAGGGCGGCCCGGTCATCGAAACCGCACCCTTACCGGCTGGCGCTCAATTCTTGAACGTAATCGAGTCAGTCTTCAGTGGCATGGCGCGTGCGATAATCCACAACAGCGATTATAGGTCTCTGGATATCGCAAAGGCGGCGATTGACCGATACTTCGTGGATAGGAATGCTCATTTTCAGAAGCACCCAAAGAAGGCCGGGAAGAAAATCTGGGGTAGTGAGCGGGAGATATCTGCGTTTTCGGATGCGAATAACTGTAAGGATCCACGATACCGATAACCGCGCTCTGAGGACGTGATTGTAGCGTTTTGCTGCGGTGCATGAGTCTCTTCAGACAAGCATAGCGTACCATCCGATGTCTCCACCTGAGGGGTGAACGACATGACACTGAGTTGGTTCGACGTCGCAGCTTGACCCGTTCGGAAGTAACCCGGGTTGAATGCTAAGGGGGCGCCCTGGGTCTTCGGGCGTCCACTGTGGTCGGGCACGGACGTTCGACAAAAAAACTTTTAGCCGATGTCGGCAGGCGTTAGGTTCCTTCGTCCTGAGGGTTAACGTCCGCCCCGTTGAAGGAAAAACCATGACCAACGCAACCAAACAGAAGTTTCTTGTCTTGTATCTCATCCCCGCCTCGGTGATGGCGGACTGGGCAAAAACCGATCCCACGATACGGCAGGCCGAAGAACAGAAAATGCAAGCCGCATGGGGGAAATGGATGGGCGAGCATGCCAAAATGATTATTAGTTCGGAAGCGGGCGGCAAGACCAAGCGCGTCACAGCGAGCGGTGTATCCGATACCAAAAACGACATCATTTTGTGCTCGCTTGTCGAGGCGGAATCCCATGAGGTGGCGGCGAAGGCCTTCGAAAATCACCCGCATCTGCAAATTCCGCAATCATCAATTGAGGTCATGTCCGTCAGGCCGATGGGCGGAATGTGATGGGCCAGCTACGTATCTGATGACGTCTGCTTCGGGTGAACGGCGGGCATTTTGTACTGCTTACTCACCCTCACTTCGTTCGGGTAATCGCCCTTCGGGCGCCATCAGGCCTTTTCAAACGAGTTCGGAAATTACTCAGCCCAACCGATAAACCATCTGTGCGGTTGCGGCTGAGGACATCACTTTGCTATCCCAGCAAAATGATCCGTGCGTATTACGGCTTTCGGTACCATCGGATCAGAAGAACCAAATCATGGTCGAGACCGGCAGTGCGGTGAGCCCCGTTATCTTCTGCTTGTCTGCGCAGGGTCTCGGCAAGACCGATCCGCCGATCTTGCCACCCTTGACGGTCAAAAGCTTTTCCGTCTCTTGTCAGGCTTTGTTTAGCGACCGTGCCTGCTTTGGTCGTTTATTGTCCAGGAAATTCCATCCGGGTCGGGCGACCGGGATGCTCCGACCGGTGTCTCAGGCCACCGGGATTTCCACGCGTACTCACCTATTCGGAAGGGCGTGGGGCGCTGTGATGAGTGCGCCGATACTGAGATGTTGAGTATTTAGGGTGGTTTGGAGCGCAATGCGGATGGGTGCCAAGTCTTTATTTTCAATGGTTCGATCTCGGCGAACAAGCCAAGAGTAGCTTTTCAAGAGTCTCAGCGCACTCTTGGTCGTGGGCGTTCTCCTTGAGGGGGATCCTAAGTCGGCTACCCCCCCCGGGCCTCGCTAGTTGCGCGCCGATGACTGAATGGGTTTCGCCCCCAACTCTATCGATGTCTGCTCACTGGCTACGATCTAACGTCATCCGAGCTGTCGCCCGTCTTCCGCAAATGACCAAAAGGCGACCTGTGTCGGCGTAGCAGTCGGTCGGAAATCGGGTGGATCGATCTGCGTGAAATCCTATCGTGACAACGCGCAGATAGGAGCACGACATGCACAAATTTCATTCGATAGCAGCTCTTTGTGGGGACGGTCTCCGACCAGAACTGCGAGAGCTATTCGAGAGGCTGGCGATTGATCCGCACTCTGGGCTGCACATCCGCCATGACGGCATGGTCCAAGCCGGACCAGATCCCGTTTCCAAGGCGTCCACTCAAACTGAACACAGCAATACAGGAGTTAGCTACATGTCGAAGGAAACTGAGAACAAGGCGATCGTAGGTCGCTGGTTTGCCGATTTTTGGGGCGAGGCCTGCAACCTGAATATCGTCGATGAACTCGCAGCGCCGGACATGCTGTTGCAGTACTCGCTGCACGAGCCACGTCGCGGGCGCGACGACATTAAAGCCTTCATGACCGACTTTCGAAAGGCGTTTCCGGACCTCAACTTCTGGGGTGCCGCTGACCTGATCGCGGAAGGCGATTACGTCGTTGGACGCTGGGAAGGTGGTGGCACGCACACTGGCCCCGCCTTCGGCGACTTTTTGGCAGGATCACTGCCTGCCAACACGGGGCGCAAGATGAAGTTCACCGGTACGACCGTCCTGAAGCTCAAGGATGGCAAGATTGTCGAGGAGATCGGTCTCGACGATGGTGTGGCGGCCTTGACACAGCTTGGACTTATCAAGACTGCCGCATAGGCGGATTTCTAAATGTGACGAACAGCGGGCTGGCCTTCTCCGGAGGGCCGGCCCTACGTCCGCTTATGGCCCATTTGAGGCATCTCGCAATTTCCGTTGTTCAGTCGCTATCGGGGGATAAGCGGACCTAACGCGGACATGGGCAAAATCGACGCGAATGACCCACTCCGGAAGCCTTTCCTAGTCCTGCAGCGACCTGCTATGCTTTCATGGTTGAGGACCCACCATTTAGGGGCATTCTTTGACCGCCGAACGCGTGGAACGGCGACTGGCAGCGGTGCTGGCGGCGGATGTCGCCGGTTATAGCCGTCTCATGGGCGTGGATGAGGAAGGCACGCTGGCGCGGCTCAAAGCTGTCAGGAAGACACTCGTTGACCCCACTATCGCCAACAATCGCGGGCGGATCGTCAAGACCACGGGTGACGGAATGTTGGTCGAGTTCGCGAGCGCAGTGGATGCAGTGCGCTGCGCTGTCGAAGTTCAACGTGGCATCACGGTGCAGAACGAAGGTGTAGCCCAGGACACTCGGATCGAGTTTCGCATCGGCGTCCACATCGGCGACATCATCATAGACGACAACGACATCTTCGGCGACGGCGTGAATGTTGCCGCCCGCCTTGAAGGCATTGCTGAACCGGGCGGGGTTTGCATGTCCAATGATGCCTACCGGCAGGTCCGGGGCAAGGTGGACATTGTCTGCGATGATATGGGACAGCAGCACCTGAAGAACATTGCTGAGCCTATGCAGGCGTGGCGGGTTCGGCTGCTTGGTCATATCATGTCAGAAGCGGGCGTATTTCCCGCCAAGCCCTCCATTGCTGTCCTGCCCTTCCAAAACATGTCCGGCGATCCCGAGCAGGAGTACTTTGCAGACGGCATGGTCGAGGATATCATCACCGAGCTGTCTCGCTTTAAATCGCTATTCGTTATCGCTCGAAACTCTAGCTTTACGTACAAGGGCACCGCGGTTGATATTAAGAGAGTAGGTCGAGACTTAGGAGTGCGTTACGTTCTAGAAGGCAGTGTTCGAAAGTCGGGAGAGCGAGTTCGCATAACGGGACAGCTTATTGACGCTTCAACCGGCGCACATCTTTGGGCAGATAAGTTCGATGGTTTCTTGGCTGACGTTTTCGAGCTCCAAGATGAAGTAACTCATAAGGTCGTTGCATCCATTGCTCCAAAGATGGAGCAAGCGGAAATTGAACGAGCAAGCCGGAAGCAAACTGAACGGCTCGATAGCTATGACTTGTTTCTGAGAGGCATGGCTCTAAGTTATCAAAGAAGAACCGCATCCAACATTCAACATGCCTACGAAGCGTTTAAGAGCGCTGCGGAGCTTGATGAAACTTATGCGGCGGCGCACATAATGGTGGCGTGGAGCAATTTGGTTTATCAGGCTTACACCGGCGAAAGATCATCAGTCTCTCGTATCGATGAATCACTCCGATTTGCCGAGAAGGCGAGAGCGCTGGGGGAGGACGATGCTTTTGTAAAGGCTCGGGCTGGTCACGTATTTACGTATTTCGGACAGCAACACGATCTGGGCCTTTCGCTGGTAGATGAGGCTGTTGAACTAAACTGCAACTTAGCTCCGGTTTGGTACAGTCGCGGTGCGGTTTCTGTCATGTGCGAAATGCCGCAGCAGGCAATCCAAAGTTTTGAGCAAATGGCCCGGCTTAGTCCTCGCGATCCTTTGATACATGCCGCTTCCTATATGACAGGTTGGGCTCACTTCAGCACTGAGGGATACTCAGCCGGGTACATAGCATCGCAGAAGGCGGTGCAGATCGTACCTGATGCTCACTCGTTGGCAGCATTCGCCGCAAACGCTCTTCGGGCTGGGCGCGTTAGTGAGGCTCGGGAGGCCGCAGAGCGCCTGCTCAAGTTCCAGCCGGGGTTCAGAGCGTCGCATGCGCATTACATGTTTCCGATAAAGTCGGTAGAAATTCGCGACCGTATCCAAGCAGCGCTCCGAGATGCGGGGATTCCGGAGTACTGAGAACTGACTGGATCGGATAATGGCATAGTGCCGACCACGTAACTGAGCCGCCTTGGCGCCACCTCTAAGCGGTCTTCCGTTGGGCGGCCTTTCATTTGTCTATGCAAACCTATGTCGTCTGTTTGCACGAAACGGAACTGCCGGGCGGATCTGAGGCCGTCCGTTGACTGGGGTAGACCGGAAGAGGGAGATACGCAGTCAAACCGACGCGATTGGCCCTTAGCTGAAATGCCAGCCGGTGGACGAGATGTCCGCTCCTGAAGGCTGAGTGGACTCCGGTCGATCGCTCTCGGATCAGTGCGCGCCGGGCTCAGCGCGCATGTGAAGGCGATCCCAAGCGGAGGTCTTTATTAGACCAGCTCCACAATCTTTTTCTGCGCATCCGGGTTGGGCTCGATGTATCGCTGAGTTGTTCGGAGGTTTGAGTGCCCTGCAAGCATTTGCACGTCGCGGAGCGAGCCACCGACCGTCGATATCTTGCGTGCGGTGTTGGTAATAAAGGTGCGCCGACCACTGTGACTGGAGCAACCGTCGAAGCCGATGTGCTGGTACCACCGCCAGAACAAATTCACGATAGCTTGGGCCGACATCCTGTTGGAACGCTCGCTCTCGATCAGGTAGTTGCCGCTGGCTATGATGGTCGTTTTGGCGTAGGCGGCGAGTGCGGTCCGAAGCTCGTAATTCATGGGTATGACCCGACCCGACTGGCCCTTGCTGGCTGTATCTGCCAAGTGGATGGCTTGCCCGATTTGACCTCGTGCATCAGTGACCATGCGCCAAGTTAGGCTGGCGATCTCCTTGGCCCTAAGGCCGGCCTTTGCCGAAAGCAGGAAGATGACCCTGTTTCTCGTGGGCCATCGAGTCTTGGCCAAGTAGCCTAGGACAGCCTCGACCTGACCCCTGCTCAACGTTTTCGCTTGTTTTCCCAGTCCCATCACGTCCTCCAAACCCATTATTTATCGGCAATAGGACGCAGGACTATAATCAGTCAGCAGTGGTCGTACATGCCGACTGAAAAATACTGGTTGGAAGTCCAATGGCTTGGACGGTCTGATTATAGAAGGGTAATTCCATCATCAGTTAACAACTTGACGGCCCAAAGCGAAACTGATGCCTGCAGAAAGTGAAGCACGCTACTGTGCCTCACTCCACCGATTGAACTCCTGATGCCCAATGTCCCTGCATATGGTCGATCGCGAGTATCGATCGCTGGAACATGATGGAAGTAGACCCTCTAGCGATGCATAAGGTCGGAATAAAAGCTTCCAGTTGGTCCACCTTGTCGTGCTTCTACCAACAGCAAACATTTCTGCCTCCAAAATTCATCCACAAACAAAATACTCGCGTGCTCCTTACCACCTGACCGAATGCTTGCTTCTGCTTGGCAGAATTTTTCGGACTCATCGCTTCGTAAGAGCGGCAAATCGGAAAACTCGCCACTTAAAGTTCGATTTCTGAGCAGATCCTCTGCCCTCGCCGCATCCTTCTCATAGAGGTGAAGGGACGTGACGAAATGGTGATAGGCGCCCAATTTAAGGCCTAATTCGACGGCCATTAGCTCCTGTAGGTTGCTGTAAAGGAAAACGTCGTAGGGAAAGCCAAAATAAACATCGTTGCTACGCATGAACACGGTCGCGTCCAATAAGCCGTGGCGCGCAATAAACTGAATATTAAGGGCACAGCTTACATCCGGAGAGCTTGGAAAATTTTGCTCCGGATCGTACAATTGGATAACGGCCCGCCTACTGAACCCATCAGCAACTAGGGCGTCTCGGCATATCTCCCACTGAGTTTTACCAATCCGCGTTTTTCTGAAGATTCTGTGCCCGTAACAGCTGCCATCAACCGTCGCCCCCGTCGAGAACCGTCGCCAAATCTTCGCATAAGAAGCCAGAGCTTCAACATCTTGGGAGCCGGAAAGATGCCATGCCAGCTCACCAAAGGCCAATGGCAGGCTCCATTTTCGCGCCGGGTTCGTAATGAAGCGCTCACGAGGGTTCTCTATTGTCAAAAAGACGTTCGAAAGCTCACGTGTTGCAAGACCGCGCGGAGACGCCATGACTGCTGAATTTAGCGCGGCTGCCATCAACGCCTCGTATGCGGCGTCAAGATTCCGAAACTTCATCATTTTTTAAGGCTCAAGTTTTTTACAACAGCTTCGAGCTCCTCGATGCGCTTCTTAAACTCTCTTTGCTGATCAGCAACTTCAATGGACTTGCCAAAGTACGAAGAATAATAGCCAGGTCCGTAGAACGCGTTCGAGTTGATAAAGATTGCTCCGAGGGTCAACACTGCGGCGACAATCGCCACGAAGATGCCCGCGCCCACTCCAATGACGCTGGCGTATTTGAATATGTTGGCATTGAGCGCTTCCTTCAAGATGGCATTGGCGTCTAAGAACTTATCTCCGAAGAAACGTACCGCCTTATCTTGCTTGTCGGCTACATATTTGGGCCGACTAGTCTTAAGGGGTTCAGCCTCTTCGGCCGCATGACTATGGAACAATAGTCTGAGGAATTGGTCGCCGCTCCTCAGGACATGAGACGTTTTTCCAAAGTTTAGGAGAGGGGTAGATAGTGGTCCTTCCCACCCGGGATCAACGATTCCGGTGTTTAGCGCGAGGATACCGTCGTTACACAAGCTTGTCTTAATATGTGCTGTAGCAGTTACGTGGTTCGGAAGTTGGAGCATCTCTTTTGAGACTACCCACGCGACTTCTTGTGGCTTCAATATGTAGTTGTCATAATAAATGGTGCCTGCGGAGTCGATCACGCAGTCTATTCGTAAGTCGTAAGTCGACGGCCTAAAGCTTCCCTCACTTGTTGCCAACATAAAGTTACCAGTCTTAATCGCACTCCGAGCAAGCATAGCCAGACCTTCCCGTCACAATTCGCAGCCGGCAACTCGCTTTGTCGCCTTGCGCGATGTTCACTCATACGTCGAACTGTTCAACCGGCTTTCGCTATTGGGCCCCCGTTGATTTAGAGCCTGATCTCTTCGTTCCGGACCTTGGAGCGGCTTGAGCCGCGGCCGGCAGAGATTGCCGTGGCGGAGAGTTCGGGCGGAAGCTTATCCGGCAGATCGAACGACAATTCACGAAGTCCGTCGCGGCACTCAGTCTTCTTCGCCCACTCGCTCACCATGCGATTGCCCGCAGTCCTTCGAAGCGCCTTGTCGATCTTCCCCACCCAGCCCTCTAGAAGCTTGTGCAGCTCAGGCGATATGTCCTGGCGCGCCCAGATCATGTCGAAATCAATACGTCCGCCGCACGCCCAGGAAAGGCACGCAATGGTGTACGCGACAATGTTGGCTTGAAAGGCGGCAAACTTCTTTGCCCGTACAATCGATAGAGTGACTCGGAAGAGGATCGCCTTCGCAACGAATGCCTTGAACCACGCCGTATCAGGTTCAAACCCATCCGGGTGCTCGTCCTTCAGGGCCTGCATGAAGAACTGAAAATTCTTCTGATTGCCAAAGCTCACCTGGTGGGCCTGTCCCTCCCAGGCATTCAGGTATTTCGCCAGATCGGTCTTCGAGAACCTGCGTTCCTTTGGGGTCTCCTGTGCAAACCGTCGCTTCTGGCCCGCGGCGAAAGACGCCTTCAACTCTGCTGCCCCGTAGCTTCCGCGGGCGCGCTCATAGAACCAGCGGCCCTTGCCGTCCAGCCAGGTATTGTTGGCAAGCTTTTCAACGGTGACGTGGAACGGGTCGTTTGCAGAAAAGTCTGCGGGCTGTACCGTATTCTGGCTGTTGGCAGATTTCGAGACCGCGGCGACCATCTCATCAAGGTCCGCTCCGCCGACGCAGATGATCTTCGCGGGCACGAAGATGGCATCGAGCCTAGCACCGTCCTGTCGCTTGGCTCGATGCAGGCTGGCGGTGGTTTGACCGCCATTGACTATCTGCAGGCCCCGTATCGACTTGATCCTGAACTGCCCATTCCCGGTATCCTCGACGTCCATCGCATCAACGGTTGCGACAATGCCGTTGTTGTAAGCGAGGAAACGGTGAGGGAGATCGCGGATTGTCGTTCGAAGCCCCGCGTTGACGCTTTTGCGACCGCGCAGGCCAAGAAACGCTCGCACGTTCAGCTCGAGCAATCGAGTGCCGTACTTCTCGTAGATATCCGCGAGCAGCACGCCCGGTATGGAGGCCAGATAGGCGTCATAGTCGGCAGTTTCCGATGACGCCTTGAGACAAGGGAGCGGGCCACCGCGTTCGGCGCAGAAATCGACCACAATGTCGTCTCGGCGCAGTCCCTGTCCGAGAATACGCTGGAGCCGTTCGATGCCGAATAGATCGACAATGACACGCGTCCCATCAAAAGCCTTCTTGAGATCGATCGATCTGAGGCCCGTGAGTCCGTCTGATAGAAGGACTACCCGCAGGACACCGATATGCTCGCGGGCTTCGTATATGTGCCGAGCCAGCTCGCTTGCGTCGGTATTCGACGGTTCGATCTTCGTATGAAGTCCCTTGCAGCTGCATTCGTAGAATTTCATCGCCTGCTGAAGGGCGCTCAGGATTTCGTCGCGATCCAAGGCCCGCGGCGGCACCTCTCCCGTGTGAATCGTCGTCACGAGTATGAGACGTTCCTCGTCATCGGGGATGGAGTAGCCGGTGATCTTGTACTTGGCTCGCGCAAAGTTGCCCTCCTGCCACAGGAGTGTAGGGTTCTCGATCGCTCCTTCGTCGCCGAGGCGATCGAGGACAATGCGGGTGAACTCTTCCTCGCTATAGATGCTGCCGTTGCTTGACTGGATCGCTTCGTCGACCTCGCCCGCAAGTTCACGGGCGAAGGCTTCCATAGCTTCATCACTCATGAGGCCCCACCCATCATTCTAAGAGATCGAGTTAGACCATCCGCCCCGATCAGGAAGTCGCCAAGTAGTCTTTCGTCCAGAGAGTACGACGCATCCACAATTTCCTGTGGCACCGAGAGGCCGGTCAAACGCGGAAAGTCCTCCCGCACCTCAAAGCCGTACTTGTCCTGAAGGACGAACGCGAGTCCCGGAGATACCTTCGGTTCACCCTCAAGCAGTCCCGCCCGCAGCAGCCGATCATCGAACGGTCGCCTCGCGCCGGGCGCCGATCGTTCGATGGCCTCGCGAATGTCGCGAACGGCCGCAAGAACGGTACGTCCATCCGACGCTTCCTGGAACCGGAGCCGTGCAATGACAAGAGATGAGAGTCCCCTCCTGTCAAGCTGGTCCAGGCGCGATATGCGCACGAGGTTTCCCCCGCCGGCAACCGCTTTGACTTCGATCCCGATCCCTAATCTGCTGAAATCGTGAATGCCGTCCAGGGGACCGAACCAAGCCTCCACAGCCGCTTCATGGCCGATCTCGCCCGCGAGAAGCTCCAGCACGGTGAGTTCCCCGAGCAGCCCGATCTGTTCCGCTCTTGAGAGGCCTCGCCGGCCGGAGCGCAGGAAGGCCTGCCAAGCCTCCAGCCGCGAAACGCAAATCGTGAGGGCCTGAGCCGGAGTCGCGGCTTGCCGGACGACGTCCACAAGATCGGCTGCAAGCACTTCAAAGACATCGCGCAGCGGCTCGCGCTCAAGCGTGACCGCGACGCGCACGACGCCTTGAGCAGCGTCCCGTCGGTCGCTGAGACTTACGCCCTCCGCGCCTATTCTCAACAGCGTGGTCGGCGCCGCGCTCAGGGGTGCTTCAATGAGGAGCGCAATTCGGCCGTCCGGCTCTCGTATGCCCGCGAGAAAGCGCACTGTTCCAGGTACCGAAAGCGCAACCGCTCTCCATTCGCGATCACTCGGTCTCGCGCGCGCAGCCTCAGCCCATTTCGATACGAGTTCGTCCCGAAGAGCAGTCATACCGGTTCAAGTCGCTGTTCGACGGTATTGAACCGATATCGAATCGATCGGCCGCTCCGGGAGTCGGGGAAGCTCACGACAATCCCAAAGATCGGTACGTCGATGTCGTGCAGCTCCGCCTTCGCGGGCGAGAGCGGATAGAGCAGGAGAAGCGCTCTTTTTGGGTTCTCGCCGCGGACCCTCCGTATTTCAGGCCCATCAGGCGTGGTTGCTTCGTCTTTGCCGGCTGCCGCGCGCTTTCTGTTCGTCGCGGCAAGCGCACGATCAAATTCGGATTGAACAAGGTCGATCGCCTCATCCCGCGGCGAGAGTATCGTTTTCACGACATACCGGCCGGATGCTTCGCCACGTGGCAAGGGATTGCGTTCGATCGTCTTGAAGGTCCATTCATTTATCGTGCGGCGCTCGCCGCTACCGCCGAGAACCGCAATCGTCCAGTCGGTCAACTCCCCGGCACCCAACTGCTCGCGAACATACGCGCTGAGACGGGCGGCATTCACGTCACGCGCCTCGTCCGGAAAAAGCAACGAGCCGAGCAGGGTCGCTACTTCGGCACCGGCTACACCTTTCCACAGGCGGCGTCCCTCAAGCGACTTGAATCCCGTTTGCGTCGCAGGCTCAGAAGGTGGTCCGATCCTATCCAGAAAGTTCGTGATGGTCGCAGCGTTTTGCTGGTTTCTCGATTGATCGTTAAAGAGGACCGTCTGTATCTTTGCTTCACCCTGAAATGAGACCTGAAATTCCCGCGAGTGACGCATCTTGTTTGGGGCGGTCACAAGTAGGATGTCATGGGACTGAATCCGGAGACCATATTGCTCGGGAGTTGCCCCGATCATGGCCATGTGATCGAGGCGCTCCCGCAGCTCTTCTGCCGAGGTTGCCACATGTCGGAACCACAGCTGCAGGTCAGGCGTCATGTACAGCCTACACAGATCGACGTAGCCAGGCCGGTACCCGAACCAACGGCCCATCTGCATAAGACTGTCGTACATTCTTGACGGTCGCAGAAAGTAGCTGGCCGTCAATCCCTCCAGCGTCAGCCCGCGCGATAGCTTGTCGCCGCCGATCGCGATAACGTTTAGGCCTTGCGCGGCATTGCCGTCATAGTCGAGCGCATCACGAATTTCACTGTTGACGACCTGCGGCTTGATTTTGTCGGCGGCGGTGGAAAGTTCGCGCTCGACGGCAGACCAATCGGTTACGGGAAGCGTCGCTCCGATTTCCGTTGCTCTGATCGTCGCCGATGTCGGCACGAAATCCTGCTCCCAGAGTTCGCGCAGTCGATCGAGGATCGAATCCCTCGTCTTCGATCCATACTTGAGCCTTCGTTTGAGATCGGCGACCCATTCGTCGACCTGCCGAAAGACAGCCTGATGCACGTCCTTGTAGCGAGAGACGTGGATCAGCATCGAGTTGTGGACGTTGCGCTGGCCACGCGCGGCGCGGGCCGCGCATGCGAGCACAAAGCTCAGTATGGCATCTTCAAGCGACGGAGGAATGCTGTCCTCTCCCTCGTACCGAGGTGCGAACCCATTTTTGTGGTCGATAGCGATCCACGCCTCTCCGTCCTGATCGACATCTCGCGTGACATCGAGCGGCTCCTGCGCTGTGTCAGCGCCGACGCCGTTGATTCCGAACAGTAGGCCCGGTCCGACGTAGTTTGACGGCGACGGAAGGTTCATGATGAAGCTTCGCGGGAATACATCGTCGCCGTACTCTTCCGTTGCCGCTGCATCGTGAATGAGCACGTTAGCGAACGGGGTCGCGGTGTATGCGACGTATGCAGAGCGAGAGAACGCCGAGAGCAGGCGTCGTATCTGCCCGTTGATGCGCTTCGGCTCATAGTCAGGATCGGGTCCGTCCTCGTCAAATCGCTGCTCGCCCGTGTCGACCGAGGCCTGATCGGCCTCGTCGTCGATGACCAGAAGCGGACGCGCCTCTGTATCACCCCGCGGGGCCAGGACCTCATTGACCCAATTATTCAGATTTTCGAGGATGCGAGCGTTCTTCTTGATGACCAGAAGCACCGGTCTCTGCTGCACGCCGATCCCAAGATTGTCGGCGAATGCGCGATTGAAATCCCCGTTCGCAGCCTGGGTGGTGAGGTGCTCGGCATGAATACTGCGATCGAGCTCACCGACACCGATCCGCGTGAAGCCGGCGCCCCCGCTTGCGGGAGTGGTGTTGTAGCCAAGAAAGTCGCGGTCCATGCGACGCTGCGTCTGTTGTCTGAGCGCGTTGTGCATGCCCGCAAGTATGATTATCAGCTTATACCCGGCATCTGCCGCCTTGCCCGCCAGTCCCGCATAGTTGGCGGTCTTTCCGAACTGGACATGACCGACGACGAGCCCGCGACGATCCCAGGGGCCGTCACGGTTCGGGTCCTCCATTTGCTCCATGATCAGATCGGTGGAAAGGTCGATTGCTTCGATAGCCGCCGGAGGCCAGCCCTGATCCTGCAGCAGGAAGTCGCCGTAGCGCTTGAAGAACCTGCGACCTTCCTTTCGATCCCCGAAATACCAGGGAACATGGCCTCGCTCATCAACGAGTCTTGTCGGCCGACCAACCTTGACGATGAGCCTCGTTTCCAGCTCCTGCACGATCGCCGCGTGCTGCTCAGCCGACATGTCCCGCGCAAGGAGCTGCGCACAATCGCCGATCGCTTTCTCGATTTCCTCTCTTCCGACCGCAGCATCGGAATGACGCTGCCGAAGCATCATGAGGGCCATCGAGCCGATCGCGTCCTGGACTGAACTCATCGCTTCGCCCCCTGCAGCTTCCGTATCAGTTGTTCTTCGATATTATCGACCTTGTCGAACGGGTCCATCGTTGCCAGCCGTGCCGCAGCTTCGTGGGGAGTGAGACCTGCTCGCTCCATCATTCTCGCCATGGAGAGCGCAGTGGTCACGAGCTCCGAGCTGTTCACCTCGTCGTCGGGTACGCCATGCTCGGTTACGTCGAGCCATACGCGATCGACAGGTACGGTTCTCTCGATAAGATCGAGCAGTCCCTCGAATAGCTCGAAACCTGTCTTGTCCATACGCTCCTTGAGCAGTTCGATCAGTTCGTGGTCCCGCCGGACGGTGTATCGACGCTTCGCGCCCTCAGCATTCACCTGCCATATTCGCGATACACTGGTCGCCTTCTGCCGACTGCCGTATTGTCCGCGGTGGACGAAAACCTCCCGCGCCTTGCGACGAACATCTTCGGCTATTCTCTGGAGCGCCTTGCGGATCGCATCCGGCGGACGAGCTATCGCCTTCCGAACGTCGATGCGCCAGTCGTGGTCTGCCGTGTTGGGAATATCGATGCGTATGCGGGCCAACCGGCTCGTTTCGTCGCGGGTCCACGCCCGGCTCCCACCAAGTCCGAGCCAGCCTCCCGCCGAGAGCAGGCGCTTGTGCCGGTAGACGTAGAAGCCCTGCTGGGCCGTCCATCCGTCGGGGCCACCGGCCTTCTCGAATTCGAGCTCGTTGCGGAACCGGTCCCGGTGCGGCAATACGAAGCCGCGCACCCGAACCCTGCCACTAGGTCCTTGAATGTGCTGCTCCGGATTTCGAATGATCGATTCATCGTTCTCCAGGAAGGGATCCCATGCTTTCACCCGACTGCCGTTGAGCGTAATCCTGAGCGCCCGGGCGTCGCCCGCAAGAAAGCGGTGGAACACCATGCCAAGGTGAGCATCGACGCGCTGAAGATCGGCGAGAAACGACTCATAGCTCGGCCGATCGGTGGTTCGCCCGAAGTCGACCTTGCGCCACACTACGAGCGTGCCTGACTTTTTCGACTTCAATTGATCGCGTATTTCATCAGAAAGGCCCGCATCGCCGTCGATCAGATCCCATCCGCCACCCTTCTTGCGAAGCTGGTCAAGGTCCCAGGTGAATGACGCGAGACCCGAGGAGGTTTTTGAGACCACGGCCAGCTGCCGGCACTGCGACAGTGATGCGGTCTTGAGGCCGAGTCCGAACCTGCCGAGGTCCTCAGCCGTCCGCTCGGCTTCCGGCCCGATGCCGCCGAAGCGCATGGCTTCGACCAGGCGACCGGCATCCATGCCGACCCCGTCGTCGAGGATCCATCCGACCGGCTCTCCCTCGTTCCATTCCCATTGAATCTCGATACTCTTGGCGCCGGCCGCTATGCTGTTGTCGAGAATGTCGGCGATTGCTGTCTCAAGCGAATAGCCGACCCCCCGAAGGGAGCCGACTAGGGCGGCGGCAGATGGGGGTACGGCACGCGTCGGCACGGGAATTTCTATGAGAGCCCCACGGGAACAACGAACCGGCAACTTACCAGCGGTTGAGCGCGCTTGCGAGCCGGATGTGCGGTCCGACATCATGAGCCGGGCCAAGCGGAGCGCCCTCATGAGCCGTATCCGAGGCCGGGACACGGGACCGGAAATGACCGTTCGCAGGCTCCTGCACGCGATGGGCTACCGTTTTCGGCTCCATGCCCGGGACCTTCCGGGCAAGCCGGATGTCGTCTTCCGCAGAAGGCACGTCGCTCTCTTTGTCCACGGCTGCTTTTGGCACCGGCACGACTGCGGATTGGCTTATGTCCCCAAGACCCGTGCGGATTTTTGGCAGCGCAAATTCGCGGGTAACGTAGCGCGGGACCAAAGAACGGAACAAGAACTTGAAGTGGCGGGTTGGCGAGTGGTCGCCGTCTGGGAGTGCGAGCTGGGCGACCTTGCGTCCTTGGCTGGGCGCCTCGCGAAAGAACTTGGACCGCCAAGAACTCTCGGTCGGAGCGATAGTCTGGCTAAGGCGCGACGGTGGGCGCGGAAAACTCGCGTTCAAGCCAAGCCCTCACCGCGCTAGCGTCCGCATGTCCGTGCCGCCTCAGGAGGCCGGCAATATCACGCGCCGAGATCACGATGATCGGATGTTGATCCTCCTTGATCTCGCGATACGCCTGTAGATCGACGTAACTCGTGGTGACGAGTATTCCGAACTGCCGGTGGCGCAGCCGCGAGATGAGGCGCGACATCTCCCGCACGCCGACGCTGTTGTCGAGCGCGTAGCACTTTGCTTCTAGCGCGAAGTCAACGAGGATGGATGCGATCCCGTGACCAAGACGCAGCTTGCCGATTGCGTCACGACCGCCATCCCGTGACGGGCGGGTTAGGTCGAGCTCTCCGATGTCAGGCAGCATCAGCCTCGCAAGCGCGGCAGCGCATTTCTCAAAATCGTGTGGACGTTCACCAAAGAATTGGTGGACCTCGCAAATGATGGCAAGGTCTTCTGCGCCAGAGGGGAGTTGCTCGATTTTGGTCCTGTACTCGATCGAGCGGGTGGATTTGAGCGGTTGATACCGGCCCCCCTCCACCCAGTCGGTCCATGCCTGCGGTGCGCGTTGCGTGTGGGGCGTCCCTGCAATTACTTCTTCGATCCAGGAACGTTCAACAACGGGCGCATTCAGGATGGTGAAGCGTGCGCGGTAATTCTGAAAGCGCATGCCGTCCGCAGTCCGCCAGATCGCGACCAGATCCTCCGCGACCTGTTGCTCCGAAGTACCCGGAACCGCGAGCCCGAGGAACATCACGTCCCGCCACTGCCCGGTGTTGCCGAATACGAAGATCGGCGGAATGCTGCGCCGGCCGGTTACGCCCTCGTGGGCTGCGGCAAAGATACGACGAAGGAGTTCGTTGCCATTCCGTGGCGTCGCATGAAGGGCACGGCCGGGCTGCTTATTGTCGCCGTAATACGTGAAGGAGCCGGTTTCCCGATCAAGCTCGTCAGGCCAGTTGGCGTCGCTCATCGAGGAAGTCAGAACTACCATTTCAAGGGCGGCAAGAGAGCCGCGGTACCTGAATCCGCCCTGGTTGGACACCCGCAGTAGACGAGGGAACGGGTCATCGCCCGCGTTGCCGGAGCGACCGCCCTCATACACCGCGTCAACATGCAGATCAGCCCCTCCAAGGGCGTCGAAAGAGATCGACCTTCCCGCGTCCGCCACTGCACTCTCTCCGGTATTTCTGCTCAGGCGAACCTGGCAATGTCCGTCGAACCTGGTAAGTTGCGGCGGCGCTCAACTCCTACCATGGACTTTTTCGTCGATGAAATCACGCGACGGCGTCGCCGCCAAATTGGCCCGTCTCCGCAATTCACAGGCGCGCCCGCGGGTCCTCGACCTGTTCGCGGGTTGTGGCGGCCTGAGCCTCGGCTTCCATGCAGCCGGCTGCGACATTGCCGCGTCGCTCGAAATCGACAAACTGGCTGCCCGCTCGCACGCGATCAATTTCTTCAGGGACGCGCCAAAGGATGTCATTGACCTGCATGCAATACCCCGCGACGTGGCGCTGCTTGAACCCGAAGAACTCGTCGGAGAATTCGGGCTGGGTCCGACCTCAGAGGCGATCGATATCATCATAGGCGGACCGCCCTGCCAAGCGTATGCCCGGGTCGGCCGAGCGAAACTACGCGAGATAGCAGATCACCCACGCGCGTTCAAAGTTGATCCTAGGGGGAATCTGTATCTGCGGTACCTCCACTACGTTGATCGGCTGCAACCACTCGCGATCCTATTCGAGAACGTGCCTGACGTTCTCAACTATGGCGGTCACAACGTCGTGGAGGAGATCGTGGAGGCACTTAATGATATGGGATACGACGCCGCGTATTCCCTAATCAACTCCGCGCATCACGGCGTGCCCCAGATGCGAGATCGGGTCTACATGATCGCATATCGCAAGGAGCTGGGAGCGGTCGTTAACTTTCCTCGGGCAACGCACCACTGCGATCTTCCGCGAGGATACGCGGGGACCCGCGCTGTCTCCTTGAAGCTGATCAACTTGTCGGAGGGATACGCGTTCGTTAAACCGGATACGGGCCACAAAGGGCTTCCGCATGCGGTGACTGCCCGCGAAGCGATCAGCGACCTGCCGCCGGTCACGACCCACCTCGAAGGCACACTAAAGCGAGGAGCGAGGCGTTTTACCGAGGCGGCATACTACCGCAGAACGGCCTGGGACAACCTCCCTTCCTACGCCCAACTCATGCGATCGTGGCCCGGCTTCAAGGCCGGCGAGGCGGTCTATGATCACGTGCTGCGCTATCTGCCGCGCGACTCAAGGATTTTCAAGGCGATGGCGCCCGGCGATGAATATCCGCAGGCCCACCTTGTTGCACTGAAGCTGTTCAAGGCCGCCGCAAGCCGTCGCAAACTTTCACCCGAAACTGCGGAGTGGCGATCCCTTCGCGATTCGATGGTGCCGCCATACGACCCGAGCAAATTTCCTAACAGGTGGTGGAAGTTGCGGGCGAATGGTCCTGTTCGGACTCTCACGGCGCATATCGGCAAGGATACCTATACGCACATTCACTACGACAGCGACCAAGCGCGGGTAATCACAGTTCGCGAAGCCGCTCGGCTGCAGTCATTCCCGGACGGCTTCGTTTTCGCGGGCACGATGAACCCCGCATTTCGGCAGATAGGAAATGCTGTTCCACCGCTCATGGCGCGTGAAATAGCCTTTGAGATCATTTCAAGCTTGCAAAGCGCTCTCAATCCCGCCGCGGCTGCGGAATAGTTATAAAGCAGGCCCTCGCAAGTATTGGCGAGGGCGATGGACTTAAAAGCTGTTTGGGGGTCCAACCTGAACAGGGTGCCGCGAACTTGGCATGTACAGTGTCGTCCACGTGGATAGGATCCGCGAGGTTTTATCCAATAATGGAGAATCTCGATGCCAGTCCTGAAGTCACTCTCGTTTACCGCTCTGCCCAAGTCCACCAACGATCCGGTTCAGCAGCGCCGGACCAAATTCATCAACAAGTTGGAAGAGCAGAAGCTGCTCCTGAACGATCCCAACCACGTCCGAACCGTTCAGCGATGGACAAAGGTTAACGGCGAGCGTCAGGCCACCACCAAGCAGCAAGCCGTCCGGCCATGGTGGAAGACCGACCCGTCGGGTCAGGTGGTGATGTCCATCAAGTTCGGGGCCAAGCCGATCGAGTTCGAGAAGGGTAAGGCCGGCATCGCGGTCCCGTCCAAAGACAAGCTTCCGACCGTGATCGATACCCTCATCGCTGCAGTGCGAGCCGGGGAGCTGGACGAGTTGTTCAGCCAGGCAGCTAAGACGGGCGGCATCGGGAAAGTACGCAAGGCTGCATGATCCATAGACTGGGCGACGGGGGTTTTCGCCGTCGCCCAACTAGGTTCATCTCCGCGAAATCGACTAGATATCCGCGGCGACGGTTAGCTGATTATCGCAGGTATACTATCGAGCTTCGCCATCCAAGCTGGCTTCGAACTGAGGCTGTAGTACTGATCTAACCGCGCTCTGTTGGGTTGGCCGACGCCCAACCCGAGAAACTTTGCCGCGTTTATCCCGAAAAAGCGGCTGCTAAGCGTGCCGTCAGCTCCCAAAGATTTGTCGCGATCCAACACGCGATACATCGCTTCGAATCGCGCAAGATACTCGTCGGACATGGACCCTTCGAGTACGACCATTTCCCAGTCCGTCCCGTACATGAGCCGTTGTGCTACGGCGGCCGAGCCGCGATTGGCCGTCCGTCGCATGCGGGCAGCTAGGTACCCTTGTAGCCTAGCCTGTTCTGACAATACCTCCGAGAAATAGCCCGAGTCTGCGTATAGGTACTCTCCGTTCGGCATCAAATCCGCAAGGGCGTCGGGTTGCGTCGTGCTGTCAAGACTGGTTACTCCGAAATGACCGAAATCAACCCTCAGCTTGGGGAAGGCGCTTAAGACGTCAGCCCAGTATTTTGCGTAGGTTAGCCGGTCATACTTCGGAGCGGGACCGTTGCTGGCGTTTGTATGTGCCATGATCGGTACGCCATTGGTCTGGCACCATGTGTATAGTGCTAAAAGCGCCCGATCTAGATTTGCTCCAAGCCGAGTCCGGGGGAAAGTTGGCGGCAGTGCGCTGTCGTCCCAAAAGCTATCGGGGAATGCTGCATTGCCGAGTGGTGCAAATCCCATCGGCGGATAGAGCTTTACGCCAACAAAGCCATGATTCATGATGGCGTCGGTAACGAAGGCCAGTGACGACCCGCCTGCAATTTCCTTGAAGGGATCGTAGGGCGCGAAACACAGCACGCGACCGCCGGTTACTTGCGAGATTCGCTCCATTACCCGAACTTGATCGCTCAAGCTTGTCGCAGTTGGGTTGCCACCGCCAATAGGCCAGTCGTAGTCGACAAGATGGGTGACGAGCAGATCCACTTTCCGCGTTCGACCTCGCGAATAGTCGAGCAGATATTGGTAGACATTCACGTAGCGAAATTGAAAGTTTCGTATCAAGAACTCGACCGCTCCGTCCGCAGTAACCTTCTTCGTGTTGAAGCGTTTAATCGAAGCTAGCTTCCTATAGCCCAAATAGGATTCCGGAAGGTTTTCGATTTGCCGCTCCAGAGGGCTTTTTGCAAAGCGCCTCTTTCTGCTCAGAACGTTCCGCAGTGCAGCTTTTAGCTCACTTCTGGCACGCCGATATCCCGCATCCCTTTCATCCTCTAAGACCTGTATCACGCTATTGCCGGTGCACGACCTGAGTACAGCATCGATCCTCTGGAGTTCAGCTAACTCCTGCGCGGCACTTGGCGCAAAGTTGCGTCCGAGCTCAGCAAGTAGCTCCGCGGCCTCCTGATAGGTCTCTGGATCGTCGCGCATCAATATCCGAGTGAGAAAACCTTCGATTTGCAGGTCTGATCCATTGAAGACGTGCGCATGAACGTCGATCGTCAGCGGGGTGCTAGGATCGCTAATCGTAGGATCCGTCGGACAGAATGGGGTGATTGGGATGCTGCATCCCGATAGTCCAATGCTAGCCCCCAAGCTTCCCATAGCAGCAAGCGCCTGACGGCGTGAAATATCCACCTTCGGCCTCCATGAATAATAGAAATGCTGTGGTGCGTTCCGCATCGAGCCACGTCGCTGTCTACGTGGCGCCTTCCCAAGCCTGTTCTGGGCGAGAATTGCAATGGCTGGGGATATGGTCAGCCAAGAAGGTAAAAATTGAAATAAAGATAGCCAAAGCTGCTGACGTTTTTGATCTTCCAATTTGGTTAGACAAACGGATGGCCGGAAGGCCCAGCATGTCATCACTGCCGTCTCACACTACGCAGTATTTGGCAGATCACGTTTGGCCACGCAGACGATGGCCCCGGGCGTCTCCCACGTAGCGAGTAATCCGAGCTCGTAGGCTTCAAATACCCGCAACTGATGATGTATCGACTCCTTGGAAGCGCCGGAGGACAGAAGCAGCTCGATGTCGATGACGGCTTGGGCCGCAACTACCGGCAAGCAGGTTTCCAACCAGCCGACCTGAGCCGCGACGGCTCTGACCTTGAAAACTGCTTCTGCCGATGCGTTTTCAGCCCCAGCCCGAGCCTTTGCAAACAGCTTTGGCGCCATCAGGAGACGGTCATGGTCCGAAGACCTCATGGTATCACCAATCACTCCGCCAAGGACGGCTGCTGAATTTAAGCGATCGTCGTCGAGCTCGACCTTCGGCCCAGCACGGCACCATAACTGCGCATTGTTCATCTGGAGTAGCTCGTCGAGACCGAGCTGACTGAGATAAGCATAGGCTTCGAATGGATCAGTCCGCCATTTTATAACGGGAGGGTTGGCGCAACCCCGCACCCTTGCGACGTCACGGATGGTGCGTTCGATGCTGGCTGTGTTAGCCCGTCCGTCGGCCGCATTCGCTCGCTGGGCACGATCGAGGAGTGACCGGGTCAAGGGATGCCACGGGGTCGTCTCCATGCTCGCAACTATGCCGGGCCGGAGATCAACAACAGTGTTTCCTGTCCAACTTTCTAAAGCCAGACAAAATGAACCGGCCAATACCTTCCTGCGATCGATGTCCATCTGGCCTCCTGTTGGTCCAGGAAGGGCGGCCGTAAACTGAAATGGCAAAGATGGACATGTTTGAGCCGGTCTTCCCAAAGAAGCTCAACGAGTTTTGCAGAGGCTTAGCCAGCCTCCTCTTGGGACTTTCGAGCCGGACAAAAAGCTCGGCACTTTCCTGATCAACCCCACCGGAACTGGATCAGCCCGTGTGATCTGGTCAAGGTCGATATTGAGTGAATGGTCGGCGTTTGACCCAAATACGGTATGGAGTCGCAAGCGCCGACCAAAGCAGCAACATCTTAGCGCCTAGAAGCGGGGGGCGGTCCGATATTGTGTTGGCTCGTCGAAGTGCTCTCTCTCCAAGAGACTGCGGGTGTTTCGTTCAATTTGGGCAAAGAAGAAGATGCAGCCCGCCACTGATGACGAAAGAACAAATCCCAGGACTACGCCGACGATAGTCCCGAACACGAATCCGGCATTCGCTACGTGGCCGAAGCCTTGCAAATTGACGTCAACGTTGGCAACTCCGAAAATGGGCGAAAGAATCGCGCCGTAAAACGCGCCGTAAATTCCTCCGGCAAGGGTACCGAACAATATTGAAAGAACCGCCATCAGTTCGGCAATTCCCATCACCAACCTTCGAAACGAAGTCATTGCATCTCCCCCAGTTTGTGCTCCCATCCTAGCTGGCGACACATCCTTATAGCAATGTTGGTTGCTGCGGTGCATAAGTCCGGGCCCTTAGCGGACCTTCATTGCTCCCTTAGGACATTCCGCATTGGCCTGGTGGTCTCAACCGGTCGCCGCAACACTTTATCTTAGAGGGAAAAGATGGAGTGTGGGATGGAACGGAGATTTCATAGAGGTTTTACTGCGGCGGAGAAGACGGAATTATGGGATCGCTGGAAGCGTGGGGAGTCGCTGAAGGCGATTGGACGAGCTTTTGGTAAGCAGTCATCGTCGATCTATTTTCTGGTGGCTCCGCATGGTGGGATTCGTCCTGCGGAGCGGCGTCGCTCCAGGTTGGCGTTGACGCTTGCGGAACGCGAGGTGATTTCCAGAGGTGTTACGGCACATCGATCGGCCCGGTCGATCGCCAAACTGCTTGGCCGCTCACCCTCGACGGTGAGCCGGGAAATGGGTCGCAATGGCGGCTATGATCGCTACCGAGCGACACTTGCGGACGAGAATGCCTGGGCGCGATCCCGTCGTCCAAAATGTTGTAAGTTAGCGACCAATCCGCGGCTTCGGCGGGCGGTGGCAGGCAAGCTCAGATTGGATTGGTCACCCGAGCAGATAGCCGGTTGGCTGAAGAGAACGCATCCTGAAGACGAGTGTAATCAGGTGTCACACGAGACCATCTATCGCAGCTTGTTTGTCCAAGCACGCGGCGTGCTCAAGAAAGAGCTGCTTAGCCATCTTCGATCGAAGCGCTCGATGCGTCGCTCCAGGCCGGTTGACCCAAATGGGGATAGACGGGGGCACATCAAGGATATCGTCTCAATCAGCCAGCGACCGGCGGCGGTTGAAGATCGGGCGGTGCCTGGCCATTGGGAAGGCGATCTGTTGTCCGGACCGAACAACAGCTACATCGCGACCCTGGTCGAGCGTCATACGCGTTACGTGATGTTGGCCAAGGTGGCAGGCAAGGACACCCAGACGGTCGTATCCGCGCTCATCAAGCAGGCGAAGAAGCTACCAAAGGAGCTGTATAAGTCCCTGACCTGGGATCGGGGCAAGGAACTTACGGATCATCGTCGCTTTACGTTGGCGACCAACATCGACGTCTATTTTTGCGATCCGCAAAGCCCGTGGCAGCGCGGGTCGAACGAGAATACCAATGGCCTGCTGAGACAGTACTTCCCGAAGGGCACCGACTTGTCGGTGCATTCGCAAGCCTATCTGAACAAAGTGGCTCGTCAGCTAAACGAACGACCACGTGAGACCTTGCAATTTGAAACACCAGCGGAGAGATTTAACGCCTGTGTTGCGTCGACCGGTTGAGCCGGCACCTCAATAGCGGACATCCACGACCACCACATATTCCCTTGCAGCCTCAACGTCCCGAGATGTGAGGCCGCCAATGGATATATCGCTCGCCCCACCATGCGATGACGAAATTACGCGGTTTTCTTTGCCCGTTTCTTGCGCGGCTTTTTCAGCGGCATGGCAATCTGCTGATCCGCGGTGGTGAATTCCATTACTTCAACGATTTTATAATGAGGTGTGGCGTCGGGCTTTCCTGGTTGCGGCTCAATTTCCATCTTCACGCGGTATCGATCGTTCTTGAATGCCCCGCCGCGCTTCACTGCCTCCTTGGCAATGGTCGTTTGTGAGATGTCGACGTAGATGGGCTTGCTGCGATACAGAAAGCGCCACATGGGGGCTCTAACATCAAAGACTGGGCTGTAGACATATAAGGTTGCGGTTACGATCTTCGCGGTGAGAGTGGGATCGGCTGACGTTAGAGCTAGCGGGGTAGTGTTATAAAGTGACGCTTCTATATCATGAATATCATCGTCATTGAGCACTGTTACCGGCAGGTCACGTTCCCTGAACTCGATGCGTTTAGTGATGTGACGCGAGACCGGAGCAAGAGTAGCACGTACAGCGGCAGCCATTTGCGGATTTTCGGCGAGCTGGTAGACGTCCTTATCGACATTGACGGTGTTGTTGTCACCGTGGACGTGGACGATGACAGTATTTGATCCGCTATTCTCAACTTTCTCGACTGTGCGACCCTTCTTCCATTTCAGGTACGCGAAGACACCGCCGACGGCTGTGCCTGCAATACTCCCGATCAGGCCCACTTTGGTGAGGATTGTGGTGGCGTTGGCGACAGCGTCTTTGTCATCGAGAAATGACTTGAAGGCGTCGAGCGTGGCTTGGATAAGCTCGAAGTTAATATTGAAGCACTTGTGCTCAAAGTTCGAAGATACCAAGAGCCTGACCAAGGCGCGATCTCTGTTCAATTCTCTATTGGCGACCCGTACAATCTGAGCATAGCCGGCGAGCGCGGCGCCGAGTGCGTCAGCATCTATTGAGTGGTCGTCTGGATCTTCTCCGACATAGGCGATCTGGAACGCGTAGCGGCCTTCTGGCAATTCAGCCATTCCTATTACCCCCGAGTGCCAGCGACAGAATACAACCGATGAGGCGATACGCTAGGGGGTGCATTCCCAGTTTGTTCAGGCGAAAGGTCTTAGAACACGTACTGGGGAGCAACGAATCCCAGAGTTTTCGGATCGCTCCGAAGAACGTGAGAGCTGTGTCGACGACGGTCAGGAGTGCGGTGACGCGGTTGCCCAACCGCTCGCATCTGTCGGCGCGTGACCGGCGTCGGCGGCGTCGGAAGTCCGAAGGAGCCACTGGTCGGTGAAATTCGACGACGCGCAGGCCTATGCCAATGAGGACGACAAGATCAAGCGTTAGCAACTAGCCAACGGGGGCGCCCGTCTCGCCGAACCTCTCAACGCGATGTGGCGGTAGGACGTCGTTCGGATGCGGGCTATCGATGCGAACGCTCGTTTATCCTTTGCTAAGCAGCAGTCGCTAGGCGGACGACCTCAAATGTTCGGTGCGGTTATCCGCTCGACCATCTCGAAAATCTCATCGTCGGAAGGTAATTCTCTGTTCATCGGCACGACGTCACGGACGTTTAGTTCCTTGCGAAAGGAATTTATGAGCCCAGGAAGCCGAAATATGACCAGATCGGAAAAGTCGTCGGTTACCTTGGTACGAGCGGCGTTCAGTTCGGTCACGATTTGGGACGGAAGTCCGACGATTTGATGCGGTCCGATCGGCATGTGCAAGAATCTTTTGTTTTCATCGCCCCAGTCCGGCGCGGAATACTTCGCGTAAGCCGCTGGGAAAATCGCGCGCAGACATTGTTCCCGCATCATCATCGCGAGCGCCAAGACGTTGACAGGTACCAGATCTCTACCGGCCGCGATGTCGTCCGCCAGCG
Organism: Bradyrhizobium sp. McL0615; assembly: GCF_049993905.1. NCBI lineage: Bacteria > Pseudomonadati > Pseudomonadota > Alphaproteobacteria > Hyphomicrobiales > Nitrobacteraceae > Bradyrhizobium > Bradyrhizobium sp. McL0615. The sequence goes on from NZ_CP188254.1 coordinate 246,921, forward strand.
CGTCGCAATAGTCGAGAATACGGCGGTAACGCGTGGCGAGCAGGGCCGCTCTGAAGCATAGCGATGCGAACCGGTCTCGATCCTGCGCGAGGCGCGCGTTGAGCATGACGCCGAGAGCAAAACTATCGCATAAGATTTCCTCTATTATCCTCGATTTGTTTCTGCTCCAATGAGCCTTTCCCTCTTCGTAGGTACGCTTCCAGAATCTGTCGCTTACGGGGAAGCCGTATTCCTTTTCGAGTTTCCGCCGTTCCGTGAACGAGGGCTTTCGGGTGGCAATCTCGCTGCCCTCGAGATAGATGAGCTCGGCGTTCACGAAGTGAACAGCCATGAACGCCGGATCATGTTTGAGCTTGTGATGGCATATCTCGTGCGCCAGCACGAAGAGTTCCTGCATCTCGGTGAGCTCAGCCCGATCGGTCCCGAAACTGTTCTTCGTAAGACGTTCTTTCGGATGCAGAAGGGAATATAGAAGAGCGATATTCTGCGCTTCCGCGAGCTTATTTTTGGAGAGCAAACGCTGAGCGATGCACTTCAAAGCGGCGGCTTCAGCGTAGTCCGGAACCTTGGCATGGTACAGGATCCTGGTGAACAGGTTGAAGGTCTCCCCCAGGTACCTGTCGTAGATGAGATACCATCTGTCGTCCGCCTCGACGATCTCGCATGACCTTTCAGTGCTGTAGACGACCTTCAACTCGGGAAGATCTCCCGGCATCTCGCCCTGCACACGCCGATATAGGGTTTGATAGTAAGGGTCCATCGCGTGCAATTCATCTTCCGGCACAAGGCGCCGGGAGGTGGTCAGGTAAGACTGCAAGGCGGACATGGCCCGATCTCAGGACTTCTTCGTCTTCTTTGCTTCCCGCTTGCTCCGCTTTTCTATGAGCGCCAAAAGGACCGTGTTGATCGTATCTTCCGATACGTCCGACACTTCGACGCCGTCGACTTTGAGTTTCGGGCGTCGCCTGTTCCGGATGAGTTGAACGATAATCGTCGTGACGCTCGTCAGCACAGCGGTCGAAAGCGGCAGGATAACATTGACGAGATCGACACCGGTGCCGTCGAAACGGTCGGTTCTGATCACGTCGTATTTCAGTCGTTGATCATCAGCCAAAGTCCTCACAAACTCGAGATCGTCCTTGTTGATTTCGATAAGCAACATCTTCAACCTCCTGAATCGCACGCCTCAACGAGCATGGAGCCGAGCTTGATAATACATGCCGTCGCTATCCGCGGGAATATGCGCCGCTTGGCTCACGAGTCTTGATCCTATAGTTCGTTGCGCGATAGCCGCCCTGCGGTATTCGCCATCCAGACTCAACCATGTGATTGAAAGTCAATCGGCGAATTGATGATAATTGATCTCTTCTATAATCAGTTTAGACAAGAGATTGATCGAGATCGACTATTTTAGTCAGAGGCAAATGCACTCTCGGCGATTGATTATGTTTTGTCTCGAACCCGCTAAAACAGCATCAGTCAGGTCAGGTTCGGTCAGGGTTCGGCCGCAGCAGTTCAAAGCCAGAGCTTGGGGTGGCCAAGACTTGTTGTTCGAACTTTAGTGGGTCACCGTACGCTGGAAACACCGCTCGAACGGCTGCATCCCGAAATCCTACAACAAAGTAGCGACGCGACTGGTCGGGATAAGAGGCCAGTTGCTGCATGTGGGTCACAACGTCGTCGGTGTTTCCGCCGTTGAGCTCTAGTAGTTGCTCGACCCGGTTCATCATTGCGGGTCCTTCGCCTTGAGGGGCAATGAATAACGTTTCGACAAGCACTTTTAACCGAGATGCGATCTGGGCACGCACCTTGTAGATCTCATCCGAAGCGCGGTTCTGTAGCTTCCCCACTAGACTCCGTATATCTTCCCGGCTGGAATAAAAGCGCGAATCTCGCGCATTAAACTGTGATTGCTCCGCTTCTTTTGCTGTTAGCCGCTCTACTAAGTTTGCCTGCCGATCCGTAAGTTCCTTCAGTTTTCCGGCAATGAACTCGGTCGATGTGCCCGAGACCAACAGTTCGTAGGTTTTCTCCATCAACTGTCTCACTGACAACAATTCGCCCGATAGCCCCGCCCGTTCACCCTCAAGCCTTTTCCGCGTTTCAGCATCCTCGTCTGAGTTGATAATGCTCTCAAGATCGAGCTCTTCGACGAATGCTAGAAATGAAGCCTCGAAATCCTGATAACGCCACCGAGTTGCCGTGCAGCCTCGGCTGCGCTGCGCGTCGCCGCAAACGAGATAGCTGCCGCCCCGACTGCCCGATCCTTTATTCTCGAATGCGATTGTTGACTTGCAGTATGCGCAACGCGCCAAGCCGGTAAACAGGTTGGTGTAGCCGGGGCCCTTCCGACCCGCTCCGGCTCCGCCTGCTTTTCTTTGAGACCGCCCATGTTCGGCTTGGTAGAAAACCTGCTCGGTGATGATCGCTGGAAAGTAATTGGTGATCGGTTCTCCGTCCGGGACACGGTTTCCGTCTATCTTGATATGAGGCTGAAATTCTCCGAGCACTGCACGATTGACCAGAGTCTTAGCAACGTACGACCGGTGCCACCCGTTTTTTCCAACGAAGGCCGGCACGCCTGCCTTGTTGAGCCGCGTTGCGATTGAATACATGCCCAACCCGGAGGCCGAATCGTAGAATATTTGGCGGACGATATCCGCGCGATCTGGCATTAACTCATAGGTTCGCCGGTCAGCCGACAAACGGAGCCATGCGGGGCACCGAGCGGTCATCGGCTCACCCAGAGCGGCCCGCATTCGCTTTTGCTTCCAGGCGGCCCCAACCCTGAGACCCTTGGTTTTGGATTCTTCGTGGGCGCGCTCCATGATTACGAGGGAGGTGATCATGTCCACCAAGTTCGTCGTCTTACCGCTGTAGACGCGCCGATCTGTCAGCGTGACAAGATTGATCCCGGACTGAACAATGCTCAGAAACAAAGTGTGCGCCGGTAGGATTTCTTCGCGACTGAGCCGATCGAGCGATTCGACTATCAGGTAAGAGCCCTTTGCGATGGCTCCGGCTTTCACAGCGTTCAAGAACTGGCCTAAGGCACCATCTCGTGCGTTCACCCCCTTGTAGGCCGAGATGCCTATATCTTCGAGCTGGGCGTCGCCGGCGAGATCGAGGTCGAATTCGTCGGCATACTTTTGGGACGCTTCAAGCTGGCGTCGCCGGCTATCCCCCTTAAGTTGAAGGTCGGTCGACATTCGGAGGTAGGAGTACGCCTTGGGCTTCATGCCCGGGAGCTACTCCAAACCGGGTTAACTGTACATATCTTTTTAACATAGTAGACAATTAACCGCGGTTAATTAGTTATGACATTCTGATGATCGGCTCGCCCGGCGCGGGCAAGTCGATGCTGGCGGCGCGGCTGCCATCGATCCTGCCGCCGCTGTCTCCGTCAGAACTTCTGGAAGTGTCGATGATCGCCTCCGTCGCCGGCGAAATCCGCGACGGCGCCTTGACCGCGCGCCGGCCGTTCCGCAGCCCGCATCATTCCGCCAGCATGGCGGCGCTGACCGGCGGCGGCCTGCGCGCAAAGCCCGGCGAGATTTCGCTGGCGCATCAGGGCGTGCTGTTCCTCGACGAGTTGCCGGAGTTCGATGCGCGCGTTCTGGACTCGCTGCGCCAGCCGCTGGAAAACGGCGAGGTCTCGGTCAGCAGGGCCAATCACCGCGTCACCTATCCGGCCCGCTTCATGCTGGTCGCGGCAATGAATCCGTGCCGCTGCGGCCACGCCTATGAGCCCGGCTATTCCTGCAAGCGCGCGCCGCTCGATCGCTGCACATCGGATTACCAGATGCGCATCTCAGGTCCCTTGATGGATCGCATCGATCTGCGCATCGAGGTGCCGGCGGTGACCGCCGCCGACCTGATCCTGCCGCCGCCTTCCGAAGGCTCGGCCGAAGTCGCCGCCCGCGTTGCAGCCGCCCGCAACCTCCAGCTCGCGCGCTACACGGCTGCCGGCATGCCGCATGTCCGCACCAATGCCGAAGCGCCGGCCTCGCTTTTGGAAACGATCGCGCAGCCGGATTCGCAGGGGCAGAAGCTACTGCGCGATGCCGCCGAAACCATGAAGCTCACGGCGCGCGGCTATCACCGCGTGCTGCGTGTCGCGCGCACGCTCGCCGACCTCGACGGCGCGGAAAAGATCGGTCGGTTGCATCTGGCAGAAGCGCTGTCCTATCGCGCACTGGCGGAAGATCTTCGGCGCGCGGCGTAGAGCTTGATCCGGACCCGAAGGACTCATTTGCGTAAAGTGTGAAGCGATTTTCCCTCGGGACAAACGCGATGCGTTTACCCAGAAACTGGTGCGTCGCACTGTCGCTTTGCTTGCGCTGGGCGGCGAAAATAATATCGAATTATCAAAGCCCCGTGCCCGTCGCGTTTGATCCAGATCAATGAAGGGCTTGGCGGGCAGCCGCTATGCTGCCCACGCGCAATGACATTTCCTGCAATGGAGCAGGTATGGCGCATTCCGTCCGATTGCAGATGACAGGTTGACTGGTACCGCACGGGAGCGTGCGGCCGGCTCAACGCTGTTCGACTTTGAAAGTGGCAGGTCGTTATATGGGCGACACGTCAAGTAAACAGGATGCGCAGCCGACGCATGAGTCCGCATTTGGGACCGGCCGGCGTGCGGAATTTTTCGTATTCGCCATCATCGCCGCTTTCATCTGGCCGATCGTCGCCGTTGGCGTGGTCGGCGGCTATGGCTTTCTGATCTGGATGACCCAGATGGTTCTGGGTCCTCCCGGCCCTCCGGGAGGATGAGCGCCATGGAAAGCTTGGGCCCCTCGCGCCGCGCGCTGTTTCGCGGTCAGCTGCTCTCCAGGCCGGTCGCCATCATCAACGGCGACTGTCTCGCCGAAGCCGGCATCGTCTGCCGCTCCTGCGGCGATGCGTGTGCTGCTTCAGCCATTCGTTTCCAGCCCCGCATTGGATTGCCGCCGCAGGCCATCGTCAACGAATCCACCTGCACCGGTTGCGGCGATTGCGTCGCTGCGTGCCCGGGCGCGGCCATCGCACTGGGCGCCGCGCGTCGTGGAGACGTTTCATGACGGCGGAAGCCACCATTCACATCTCGAGTGCGGTCGTATCGGTATTGCCGGACCACCGGGACCAGGTGTTGCGCATGCTCGCCGCGATGCCCGCCGTTGAGACACATCAACGCGACGCGTCAAAGATCGTGATCGTCATGGAGGCGACCGAGAGCGGAATTCTCGGCGGTCGTCTCGCCGAAATCGCAACCTGGCAAGGCGTCCTGTCGGCCAACATGGTGTTCGAGCAGGTCGATGGGCCCGTCGAGATCGGAGACTAGAACATGTCACTCTCGCGACGCGAATTATTGAAGGCCCAGGCCGCCGCGGTCGCCGCGGCAGCCGCCGGCATGACGGCGCCGGCAAACGCGCAGCCCGTGCAAGGCGGCGCCGGATCGCTGGAAATCAAATGGTCGAAGGCGCCGTGCCGGTTCTGCGGCACCGGCTGCGGGGTGATGGTCGGCGTCAAGGAAGGCAAGGTGGTTGCGACCCACGGCGACACCCTCGCCGAGGTCAATCGCGGACTGAACTGCATCAAGGGATATTTCCTTTCCAAGATCATGTATGGCGGCGACCGCCTGACCACGCCGCTGCTGCGCAAGAAGGGCGGCGTGTTCGACAAGAACGGCGAACTGACGCCGGTGTCGTGGGACGAGGCCTTCGACGTGATGGCGGCCCGCGCCAAGGCGACACTGAAGGAAAAGGGCCCGACGGCGCTCGGCATGTTCGGCTCCGGACAATGGACGGTCTACGAGGGCTATGCCGCCACCAAGCTGATGCGGGCCGGCTTTCGCTCGAACAATCTCGATCCCAATGCCCGGCACTGCATGGCTTCAGCCGCGGTCGCCTTCATGCGGACCTTCGGCATGGACGAACCGATGGGCTGCTATGACGACTTCGAGGCGGCCGATGCCTTCGTGCTGTGGGGCTCGAACATGGCCGAGATGCATCCGATCCTGTGGACGCGGCTTACCGATCGGCGCCTGAGCCATCCGCATGTGAAGGTCGCGGTTCTCTCCACCTTTACCAACCGAAGCTCTGATCTCGCCGACATCCCGATGGTGTTCAAGCCGGGCACCGACCTGGCGATCCTGAACTACATCGCCAACCACATCATCACCACCGGACGGGTCAACCAGGATTTTGTGAAGAACCACACCACCTTCGTGAAGGGCACGGTGGACATCGGCTACGGATTGCGCCCGGACCATCCGCTCGAGGTCAAGGCCAAGGGCGCAGCGACCGCCGGCGCCACAGAGCCGATCGACTTCGAGGCCTATGCCGCCTTTGTAAAGGACTACACGCTCGAGAAAGTCTCCGAGCTCACCGGCGTCGAACGCGGCTTCCTGCAGGAGCTCGCCGAGCTCTATGCCGATCCGAAACGCAAGGTGATGTCGCTCTGGACCATGGGCTTCAACCAGCATGTGCGCGGCGTATGGGCCAACCAGCTGCTCTACAATCTGCATTTGCTGACGGGAAAGATCTCCGAACCCGGCAACTCGCCGTTCTCGCTGACCGGCCAGCCCTCCGCCTGCGGCACCGCGCGCGAGGTCGGCACCTTCGCGCATCGTTTGCCGGCCGACATGGTCGTGACCAACCCGGAGCACCGCAAGCACACCGAGGAAATCTGGCGCATCCCGCAGGGCATCATTCCGGAAAAGCCCGGCTATCACGCGGTCGAACAGGACCGGATGCTGAAAGACGGCAAGCTGAATTTTTACTGGATCCAGGTGAACAACAACCTGCAGGCGGCGCCGAACTCCTCCGGCGAGACCTATCCGGGTTACCGGAATCCAGCCAACTTCATCATCGTCTCGGACGCCTATCCGACCGTGACGGCAATGGCCGCCGATCTCGTTTTGCCGACGGCGATGTGGGTGGAGAAAGAAGGCGCCTATGGCAACGCCGAGCGCCGGACCCATGTCTGGCGGCAGCTCGTCAATGCGCCCGGAGAGGCCCGCTCCGACCTCTGGCAGCTGATGGAATTCTCGAAGCGCTTCACCACCGACGAGGTGTGGCCGGCGCAGATCCTGGACGCCAATCCCAATTATCGCGGCAAGACGCTGTTCGACGTTCTCTACCGTAACGGCAAGGTCGACAAATTCCCGGCCACCGAAGTGCCCGCCGAGTACGAAAACCGCGAGGCGAAAGCTTTCGGCTTCTACGTGCAAAAAGGACTGTTCGAGGAATACGCCGAGTTCGGGCGCGGCCATGGCCACGACCTGGCGGCGTTCGACACGCTGCAACAGGTGCGGGGAATGCGATGGCCTGTCGTCGACGGCAAGGAGACGAAGTGGCGCTATCGCGAAGGCCTCGATCCCTATGTCAAGGCGGGCAAGGGCGTGGAATTCTACGGCAACAAGGACGGCAAGGCGCGGATCATCGCCGTGCCCTACGAACCGCCAGCCGAATCCCCCGACAAGGAATTCGACGTCTGGCTGGTCACCGGCCGCGTGCTCGAACACTGGCACTCCGGCTCGATGACCATGCGGGTGCCGGAGCTTTACAAGGCGTTTCCCGGCGCCAGGGTCTTCATGCACCCGGAAGACGCGCGCGCCCGCGGCTTCAATGAGGGCGCAGAGGTCCGTGTGGTTTCCCGCCGCGGCGAGATCCGAAGCCGGATCGACACCAAGGGCCGCAACCGGATGCCGCGCGGCGTTGTCTTCGTTCCGTGGTTCGATGCCAGCCAACTGATCAACAAGGTGACGCTGGACGCAACCGATCCCATTTCCAAGCAGACGGACTTCAAGAAATGCGCGGTCAAGATCATTCCGGCCTGATGCGGTTTCGCTCATCCATTGCAGGCGCCCTGCTCGGTGGCATGCTGGTATTCGTCGGCGGCGCGATCTATGCGCAGAACGCGCCGCAGAACGTCCCTCAAGTCGTGCCGCGCGTCACCGGCGCCGCTTCACCGATGGGCGATATACCGGCGCCCGCTTTGGCGCGGCCGGTCATCGATGACAAGCGGTTGATGCGCAATTATCCGGAACAGCCGCCGATCATTCCGCATTCCATCGACAATTATCAGCTCACGCTCAAGGCCAATCGCTGCCTCGACTGTCACCGGCGCCAGTATACCGAGGGCTCCGGGGCGCCGATGATCAGCGTCACCCACTTCATGGACCGCGACGGTCAGGTTCTCGCCGACGTGACGCCCCGGCGCTACTTCTGCACCGCCTGCCACGTCCAGCAGACGGACGCGCAGCCGCTCGTTCCCAGCACGTTCAAGGATATGCTTCTCGTCGGCCCCGAGAAGAAGTGAGAAGGCGCAATGCAGCGGCTCAAGTCACTCCTGATCTGGTTCTGGCGCATCGCCAGCCGCCCCAGCGCGCATCTGAGCCTCGGTTTCCTCGCGTTGGGCGGCTTCATCTGCGGCGTCCTGTTCTGGGGCGCCTTCAACACCGCGCTCGAAGTCACCAATACCGAGAAGTTCTGCACCTCGTGCCACGAAATGCACAACAACGTGTTCCAGGAGCTGCAGCACACGCCGCACTTCACGAACCGCTCGGGAGTCCGCGCCAGTTGTCCGGACTGCCATGTCCCGCACAACTGGACCGACAAGATCGCCCGCAAGATGCAGGCCTCGAAGGAAGTCTGGGGCAAGATCTTCGGCACGATCGACACCCGGCAAAAATTTCAGGATCACCGGCTCGAACTCGCCAAGCATGAATGGGCGCGCCTGAAGGCCAACGATTCGCTGGAATGCCGCAACTGCCACTCCTCGGTGGCGATGGACTTCACCAAACAGACGCGGCGTGCGGCGGAAATCCACGGCAAGTTTCTGGTTACCGGGGAGAGGACCTGTATCGATTGTCACAAGGGCATCGCGCATGAACTGCCCGACATGACCGGCATCGAGCCGGGCTGGCGGGCGCCGCCGGAAATGCGGGACCGCCAGACCTTCCGCGACAATCCGCGCGACGAGCTGATGCGATACCTCGCAGCGACCGGATCGGAGCGGTAGCGCGTTCGGCTATTGCCGGCATCGTAGGGTGGGCAAAGGAGCGCTAGCGACGTGCCCACCATCCATCACCGAGCAAGCCGAGAGATGGTGGGCACGCTGCCGCTTTGCCCATCCGACGCACTACGAGCTGATTTGCTTTGCTCGCAAAGCGGACGCAACGCGCCGCGAGAATGCGCGAGTTCGTTCAGCCGTCATTGCGAGCGCAGCGAAGCAATCCACCTCTCCGCTTGCCGCGCTATGGATTGCTTCGCTTCGCTCGCAATGACGTCGAGAGAGCGGTGATTGAACCGCAGCGTGCTGAACACCTTGCATGTGACGGGTGCGGGGCCTCAGGCGGCTGCAACGCCGGATCGCTTCGCACCACTCGCACCAGGGATGCCGAACCACACAAAAACAACCGGCGTCAACACCTCGGTAACTAGTTTCCTTTACCGTCTGCCAACCATAAGCCCCCTGTCGCAGGCTTGTGCTGAGTGGGTCGCGTGTCATGTTGCGTTTGAAGGTCCTGGCCTCGGTTGTTCCGCTGGCGATTGTCGCTTTGTTCGCGCGCGGCGAGTTGTTACCCGGGCCTCGGGCCTGCATCGAGATCGCAGGCACGTCCGTCCAGATCGCCACCCTCTCCTGGCAGGCGCACCGCCACGTCAGTTTCACCAACGATCCCTCCCGCGCGACGGTGCGGGTCCAGATTTCCGACAACGCGGAAGCGGCCGACTTCACCGTGATCGACGACATCGACACGGTCGAGGCCGGCGCCTGCGAGAGCCACGCCACGCCGCGGCTGGTCGCGATCTCCCGCAATCCCTCGCCCTCCGATCCCGTGATCTATCTTTCCCGGGACGGGCCGGCCGACTACCGGATCTTCGTGTCCTCGAACAGCTTCTCGCTGCTCGATGCCGCAGCCCTGATCGTCGGCGCCCGCGGCGAGCGCCACCGCGTCAAAGCGGCATCGCTTTAAGGTTTGAGCATGGTCTTGTCGGAAAACCGGTTCCCACTTTTCCGGACCATGCTCGGTTAACACTTCATTCACCACGTTCTCATCGCGGCCCGCAACCGCGGTTAACCTCAAGCACTTTGCAAGTGTCGGCGACGCATCGTCTGTCAAAGACAAACGGCGGCCGCCGGCTTGGTTCAACAGCAATATCAGGGTCATTGGCGATGGGACGGACCTTCCGGATCAAACTTCGCTTTCGCCGTTTCGGTCGCCGCCATCCCTGGCTCACCTTCGCGCTTCGTTCCTTCATGATCTTCTCGGTCGTGTTCGGCGGCGCGTATGGATTCATCGCCGGAAGCAAAACGGAAAATTCCGGCTACGACCCGCACGCCTTTGCGATCGGCGTCGCTTTCCTGTTTGCAATCGCCTGCGTCGCGCTCGCCACTCTCAGTGTCCGGTTCCGCCTGCTGCGCAAGAAAATGCGCAAGGTCGCCCTGCATAATGAAGCGCTGGCCGACCGGAACTGGGAATTGCAGGAAGCCGAACAGCGCGCCCGCCGCCTGTTCGAATCGCAGGGCGATCTGATCGTGCTGCGCGACGCCGAGGGCCGCATCACCTATGCCAACGATGCCTATTGCGAACTCGCGCAAAGGCCGCGCGATGTGCTGATCGGCACCCGCTTCGTACTTGAAGTTCTCGAACAGGGCGACACCGCGCTCGAACCGAACGGCACCCGGGTTCACGACCAGCAGGTCTCAGGTCCGCTCGGCCCGCGTTGGATTGCATGGCGCGAAGGCTTCGTCCGCAACGACGCCGGGGGCCCGGCGGAAATGCAGAGCGTCGGCCGCGACGTCACCGATCGCACCGAAAGCGAGCGCGCGCTGGCAGAGGCCCGCGACCAGGCCGATGCGGCAAGCCGCGCCAAGTCGCGCTTCCTTGCGATGGCGAGCCATGAAATCCGCACGCCGCTCAACGGCATCATCGGCATGAGCGGCCTGTTGATGGATACGCCGCTGACGCCGGAACAGGCCACCTATGTCAAGGCGGTGAAGACGTCCGGCGACGCGCTGCTCTCGCTGATCGAGGAGCTGCTGGACTATTCCAAGATCGAGGCCGGCAAGATCGATCTCGAACATCGCCCGTTCGCGCTGTCGGGCATGATCGAGGACATCACCGAATTGCTGGCGCCGCGCGCGGAGGCCAAGAAAATCGAGATCGCCGCCTATGTCGACGAGCGGCTGCCGATGCACGTGATCGGCGACGCGGCGCGGTTGCGGCAGGTGCTGCTCAATCTCGCGGGCAACGCCATCAAGTTCACCTCGACCGGCGGCGTCGCCCTGATCGTCGAGCCCGGCATCTGGCCCAATGAAATCAGTTTCCTGGTGCGCGACACCGGCATCGGCATCCCGCCCGAGGCGCGCGAGCGAATCTTCCGCGAGTTCGAGCAGGCCGACGACAAGATCGCCCGCAGCTATGGCGGCACCGGACTTGGTTTGAGCATCTCCGACCGCATCGTCAAGCGCATGGGCGGCCGCATCACGCTGGAGAGTCAGCCGGGCGCCGGCTCGACATTCGAAGTGTCGATCCCGCTCACCGCCGCCGACGGCGAACAGACGTCCTTCGCAGTGCCCGACCTCTCCGGCCAGTCGATCATGCTGGTCTCGCCGCAGAGCATCGAGGCTTCGCTGACCTCGCGGCGGCTGCAGCGCTGGGGTGGACACACCTGCATGCTTTCCGATGCCGATGTCGCCGAGGCCCTGCTGCCTGAGCGGCCCTGGCACGCCGTGCTGATCGATCACACGCTGGGGCTGGCCGATATCGAACGGCTCGGTGAAGCCGCGCGGCTGCATGCCACGCAGCGTATCGTGATGTTCACGCCGGCGACGCGGCAGGAACTGCAGCCTTCCGCCACCTCCGCCCTTACCGGCTATCTGGTCAAGCCGTTGCGCGCGGCGTCACTCGCGGCGCGCCTGACGACTGCGCCTGAAGTGACCGCGCCGAGCCTGGAGCCGGCGATCGACCCGATCGAGACGCCGGCCGCACGGACGGTCAAGGGCCTGTCGATCCTGGTTGCCGAGGACAATCAGATCAACGCGCTGCTGATCCGCTCGCTGCTCGGCCGGCTCGGCCATGACACCGTCATCACCACCAACGGCTCCGAGGCGCTGGAATCCTGGCTGTCGGCGAAAGGCGCAGGCACCCCCTACGACCTCGTCCTGATGGACATCCAGATGCCGCAACTCAACGGCATCGAAACCACCAAGCGGATTCGCATCCTCGAGTCCGGTGAGCCGGGCAGCCGGACGCCGATCCTCGCGCTCACCGCCAACACGCTGGTGGAAGATCGCTACGCCTGCTTCGAGGCCGGCATGGATGGATTTTTGATCAAGCCGCTCGACCGCGAGAAACTAGCCGAGGCGCTCGCCGGCCTCATTGCGTCCCGCCACATCGCGGCGTGAGGTGAACTGGCCTTGTCGTTGCTGTCGTCCCTGCGAACGCAGGGCCCCATAACCACAGGACGTAGTGATAAGAAGAAAGTCGTTAGCTCGCCTGCCCAAAGGAAAGGCCGCGGCGTATGGGTCCCTGCGTTCGCAGGGACGACGTCCAAATAAATTACAGCCGCCGGAGCGCCACTGTCTCGACCAGGTGATCGGCGCGTTTTTTCAAAATCAGCGTCGCGCGCGGTCGGGTCGGCAAGATATTGTCCTCGAGATTGGCGAGGTTGGTGCGCTCCCAGATCGCGATCGCGGTCGCCGTGGCTTCCTCGTCCGACAAGACAGCGTAGCGATTGAAGTACGATTTGGGATCGGTGAACGCGGTGTCCCTGAGCGCAAGGAAGCGGCGCACATACCATTCGCGCAGCACCGACTCCTCGGCATCGATATAGACCGAGAAGTCGAAGAAGTCGGAAACCACGGGCACCGCCTTGCCGTCGCGCGGCAGCCGGCCGGTCTGCAGCACGTTGACACCCTCGACGATCAGGATGTCGGGACGGTCGACCTCGATCCACTGGTTCGGCACGATGTCGTAGACCAGATGCGAATAAACCGGCGCGCGCACCGGCCGGCGCCCGGCCTTGATGTCTGAAAGAAACGACAGCAGCGTCGGCAGATCGTAGCTCTCGGGAAAACCCTTTTTCTGCATCAGGCCCTGCCGCTCGAGCACGGCATTGGGAAACAGAAAGCCGTCTGTCGTCACCAGATCCACCTTCGGCCGCGGCGACCAGCGCGCCAGCAGCGCCTGCAACACACGCGCCGTGGTCGACTTGCCGCCGGCGACCGAACCTGCAATGCCGATGATATAAGGCACCTTGCGGTCGCGGATATCGAGGAACTGGCGCTGCGCCTGATAGAGGCGATGGGTGGCGTCGACATAGATCGACAGCAGACGCGACAGCGGCAGGTAGATGTCCTCCACCTCCTGCATGTCGAGACGATCATGCATCGAACGCAGCCGCTCGAATTCGCCGGGCTCGAGCGTCATCGGCGTGTCGTCGCGCAACCGCGCCCACTGTTCGCGCGTGAAGATACGGTAGGGATTGTATTGCTGTTCGGTGGTCCGGATATCCATGAACTGCCCCTTCCGCTAGTCGCGCTTGCGCGATGCCTTTTCCTCGAGCCCGGACATCGACGTCCGCTGCGCGAGCGCGGCCTCGACCTCGTCGAGCTTGACGCCGCGCGCCTTCAACAGCACCAGCAGGTGAAACAGCAGATCGGCGCTTTCGGCGATCAGATGGTCGCGATCGTTCTCGACCGCCGCGATCACGGTCTCGACCGCTTCCTCGCCAAGCTTCTTGGCGCAGTGCTCCGCGCCCTTGTCGAGCAATTTGCGGGTGTACGACGCCTCTCCTCCCGATGCGGCCCGTGCATCGATGGTGGCGGCCAGATCATGGATCGTGAAACGCGACATCAACTGAACTCAACACTCGCGCCCGGCCAAAGGCCGCGGCGCCGTCCCAGAACAGGACTTAGCACTTTTGTGACAGGGAGTCGTCACGGATCGAGCCGCATCGGCAGGCCGGCGCGCACCATGTGCTCCTTGGCTTGCCGTATGGTAAATTCGCCGAAATGGAATATCGAGGCGGCCAGCACCGCGGTGGCGTGGCCTTGCCTGATACCGTCGACCAGGTGGTCGAGATTGCCGACGCCGCCGGAGGCGATGACCGGTACGGGGACACTGTCGGCGATGGCCTGGGTCAGCGGCAGGTCGAACCCCTGCCGCGTGCCGTCGCGATCCATCGAGGTCAGCAGGATTTCGCCGGCGCCGAGCGAGACCACCTCCTGCGCGTATTCGATGGCGTCGATCCCGGTGGAATTGCGCCCGCCATGGGTGAAGATCTCCCAGCGCTCACCGCCACCGGCGCGCTTGACCCGCTTGGCGTCGATCGCGACCACGATGCACTGCTCGCCGAATTTTTCGGCCGCCTGCTTGACGAACTCGCGGTTGGAGACCGCGGCGGAATTGATCGAGACCTTGTCGGCGCCGTACCGCAGCAACGTCTTGATGTCGTCGATGGTGCGGACCCCGCCGCCAACCGTCAGCGGCATGAAGCAGGCCTCCGCCGTACGCCGCACGACATCCAGCATGGTGCCGCGATTTTCATGGGTGGCGGTAATGTCGAGGAAGCACAATTCGTCGGCACCGGCGGCGTCATATGCGATCGCCGCCTCGACGGGATCGCCGGCATCGCGCAGATCGACGAAGTTGACGCCCTTGACCACCCTTCCGTCTTTCACATCGAGACAGGGGATCACGCGAACCTTGAACATAAGAAGTCTCCTACGCCGCGGCGCGCGCGTTGCGGATCAGTGTCAACGCGGCAGCGGGATCGAGCCGGCCGTCATAAAGCGCGCGACCGGCAATGGCGCCGGCGAGCTTTTTGGCGCGCGGCTGCAGCAGCGCCTTGACGTCCTCGATGGAAGCAAAACCGCCGGAGGCGATCACGGGGATGGAGATACGCTCAGCCAGCGCGATCGTGGCATCGAGATTGAGGCCCTTCAAAAGGCCGTCGCGCGCGATGTCGGTAAAGATGATCGCGGCAACGCCGGCATCCTCGAACCGTTGCGCGATTTCGAGTGCGGTTACCTGCGAGGTCTCGGCCCAGCCTTCGACGGCGACCTTGCCGTCGCGCGCATCGAGGCCGACCGCGACGCGGCCGGGGAATTTTCTCGCTGCACTCTTCACGAGTTCAGGATCGCGCACCGCGGCCGTCCCGATAATCACGCGCGCGATGCCCTTGTCGAGCCAGGCTTCCACGGTCTTGAGGTCGCGAATGCCGCCGCCAAGCTGCACCGGCATGGTGACGGCCTTCAGCATCGCCTCCACCGCCAGCGCATTCATCGGCTTGCCGGCAAAGGCGCCGTCAAGATCGACGACGTGCAGATATTCGAACCCCTGCGCGGCGAAGGACCGCGCCTGCGCGGCGGGATCGAGGTTGAACACGGTCGCGCGCGCCATGTCGCCCTGTTCGAGGCGCACGCACTGGCCGTTTTTCAGGTCAACGGCAGGAAAGAGGATCACGGCTTCCACTTCAAAAAGTTCGAGATCAGGGCCAATCCAAAACGCTGGCTCTTCTCGGGGTGAAACTGCGTGCCGATCGCGGTGTCCTTGCCGACGATCGCCGTCACCGGCCCACCGTAATCGGCGCGCGCCAGCACATCCGCCTCGTTGGAGGCGTTGAGGTGATAGGAGTGCACGAAATAGGCATGGCGTCCCTTCGGCCCGAGCGGCAGCCGCTCCAGCACCGGGTGCTCGCGAATCATGTCGAGCGTGTTCCAGCCCATGTGCGGAATTTTCAGGTTTTCCTCGCGCGGCGAGATTTTTTCGACGTCGCCTGCGATCCAGTTGAAGCCCTCGGTGACGACATGCTCCTTGCCACGCGTCGCCATCAGCTGCATGCCGACGCAGATGCCGAAGAAAGGCCGCGCCTTGACGCGCACCGCTTCGGTCATCGCTTCCAGCATGCCGTTCACCGCGTCGAGACCCCTGCGGCAGTCGGCGAAGGCGCCGACGCCGGGCAGTACGATGCGATCGGCGCGGTACACGGCTTCGGGATCGCGCGTCACCATGATCTTCTGCGGATCCTGCATGCTCCGCGAGGCAAGCTCGAACGCTTTCGCCGCCGAGTGCAGATTGCCGGAGCCGTAATCGACGATCGCAACGCTCATCGCGGTCCTCCCGGTTCCGGAAACAGACCGATGATCCCGCCCTGCGGCAATGGCGGCGGTGGTTTGGAGAACGGCTGGCCCGGAATGTTGCGTGTCGGCGGCGGTGAGCCGCGATCGATCGCCCATTGGTCGTTGGTCAGGCCACGCTGCCGCGCAGTCCAGCGCTCGAAGAAACGATGCTCGGCCGCTTCCTCGTCGTCGGCGACGACGAGATCGAGCTGGCGCCATTTGCGCCGCGACAGGGTCCAGCGCCTTAAGCTGGCTGCTTCGAAGCCCATCAGGATGGCAATCAGCACGTCCACGGCGAAGATCGTGCCGCGGCTGGCGCCCAGCGCCGACATCCCGAACTGGATGGCAATCATCAGAACGATCCAGCCGATCAGCACCAGCCACAGCCGGTGCCACAACAGCCAGATCACGCTCGCGACCGCAGCCCAGAAATGGAAGCCGTCACGGACAAAGACGAACTTGTCGGTCGCCGCGAGATCGGCGCCGTTGGCTACGGGAGCATGCACTGTGTAGACCGGCATCGAGCCTCTCCGCCGCGAACGAAAAACGCAAACAAGAAATCAGCCGCCGAGCTGACCCTTGGTGGAAGGCACTTCACCCGCCGCGCTCGGATCGATCGCGACCGCGGCACGAAGCGCCCTCGCCAGACCCTTGAAGCAGGATTCGGCGATATGATGGCTGTTCTCGCCATATAGGGTCTCGACGTGCAAAGTCACGCCGGCGTTGATGGTGAAAGCGTTGAACCATTCGCGCACCAGCTCGGTATCGAAGGTGCCCACCTTGTCGCGCGGAAATTCGACCTTGAACACCAGAACCGGCCGGCCCGAAATATCGATCACGACGCGCGACAGCGTCTCGTCCATCGGCATGTGGATCGAAGCATAGCGGGTGATGCCGGCCATGGTGCCGAGCGCCTGCTTCACGGCCTGGCCGAGCGCAATGCCGACGTCCTCGGTGGTGTGGTGGTGGTCGACATGGAGGTCGCCATCGGCCTTCACTGATATATCGATGCGGGAATGCCGGGCCAAAAGATCGAGCATATGGTCGAAAAAGCCGATACCGGTCGAAACCTTGGACACGCCCGTGCCATCGAGGTTTACCGCGACCTCGATGTCGGTTTCCTTGGTCTTGCGCTTGATGGACGCCGTGCGCATGAAAACTGCTTCCCTTGGGCCGCCTGGGGGCCGAAAACGCGGCCCTTTTAACAGGCGGATGTTGCCTTCGCTACTGCGGGATGATGCTGAAAGAGCCGAACTTGGGCCTATGGTGAGCAAATCGCCGCTGGATCCCGCGATTGTAACCCTCCCCGCCAACCCCTAAATCTGACGGGAACGAGGACAATCCATGCAAGCATCTGAAAACAGCCTGCCGATCTGGCACGGCACCACGATTTTGACGGTCCGCAAGGGCGGCAAGGTGGTGATCGGCGGCGACGGCCAGGTCTCGATCGGCCAGACCGTCATCAAGGCCAACGCCAAAAAGGTCCGCAAAATCGGCAAGGGCGACGTGATCGGCGGCTTTGCCGGGGCCACCGCCGACGCCTTTACCCTGTTCGAGCGGCTGGAAAGCAAACTCGAGCAGTATCCCGGCCAATTGACCCGCGCGGCGGTCGAACTCGCCAAGGACTGGCGGACCGACCGTTATCTGCGCCGGCTGGAGGCGATGATGATCGTTGCCGACAAGGACGTCTCACTGGTCCTGACCGGCACCGGCGACGTGCTGGAGCCGGAATCGGGTGTGATGGCGATCGGCTCCGGCGGCAATTACGCGCTGGCCGCCGCCCGCGCGCTTGTTGACACCGACAAGGACGCCGAGACCATCGTGCGCCGCGCGCTCGATATCGCTGCCGACATCTGCGTCTACACCAACCGCAACGTCACGATCGAATCGCTCTGAAGGAGCCGCCGGTCATGACGCCGGACTATGTTTTCCGCCCGATGACGACAAGCGATCTACCGCTGGTTCGACGCTGGCTGGCGGAACCGCATGTCGTCCAATGGTGGGGCAATGCGCTGGAACAATTCGAACTCGTCAGCGGTGATCTCGAAGTCGAAGCCATGGAGCAGTTCGTCGTGGCGATCAGCGATCGCCCCTTCGGCTATCTGCAGTGCTACGATCCCGATGTCTGGCCGGAAAACGGACTGGGCGCCCATCCCCGGGGTACGCGAGGAATCGACCAGTTTATCGGGGAGCAGGACATGGTCGACCGCGGTCACGGATCCGCGTTCATTCGAACCTTCATCGACCGGCTGCTGGCCGCCGGTGCGCCACGCGTCATCACCGATCCAGATCCGGCCAACGGCCGCGCGATACGCGCTTATGAAAAGGCGGGATTTCGCCGCCAGCATCTGGTCGACACCCCCGACGGTACGGCGCTCTTGATGGTGCGTGACGCATGACCACGGACAATCTTGCCGGGAAAGCCCTTAGCCGCGGCACGCTTTCGACCTGGCACTGGACGCTGATCGCAGCCGGTATTCTCGCGACGCAGGCCGCGATCCTGTATGCGATGGGACGCCTGCCGATCTGCGCCTGCGGCTACGTAAAACTCTGGCACGGCGTGGTGCAGAGTTCGGAAAACTCGCAGCACATCGCCGACTGGTACACGCTGTCGCACATCCTGCACGGCATCCTGTTCTACGGCGCGGCCTTCCTCGCCTTCCCGCGCCTCGCCTGGCAGGGCCGCCTGATCCTCGCCATGCTGGTGGAAGGCGGCTGGGAACTGGTCGAGAATTCCGACTGGATCATCAATCGCTACCGCGCCGGCACGATCTCGCTTGATTATTTCGGCGACAGCATCATCAATTCGATCTCCGATAACCTTGCGATGATCGGCGGCTTTCTGTTGGCGAAACGGCTCCCGATTGTCGCCACCGTCGCGATCGTGTTCCTGTTCGAGCTCATATTGGCGCTGCACATTCGCGACAATCTGACGCTCAACATCATCATGCTGATCCACCCGTTCGAGGCGATCAAGGTTTGGCAGAGTGGGCCGCCGATCATCTAGCGACGACTGCAGCGGCTGCTTGCGACAGCCCTGATCCGGCTTACTTAACTCCAGAGGTTCCAGTGTCGATGGTTGCAAGCGAGATTTTGGCAAGAGGCGTTGAGCGCGGCATTATCACGGCCGAACAGGCCGAACGCCTGCGCGCGCTGGAAACTGCCGGCGAGCCGCCTGAATTGCCGGCCTCGCCCGATGACGAGCAGCTTCGCTTCATCGGTGGCTTCAGCGACATCTTTGTCACCATTGGCCTCGCCATGTTCCTTGGCGCGGTCGGCTATTTTGCCCTGTCATCCAACGGTCCACTTGGCATGTGGATAGCCGTCGCCGTTACGGCGTGGTTGCTCGCCGAATTCTTCACTCGGCGGCGGCGCATGGCCTTACCAAGCATTGTCCTCCTGATCGTATTTGCCTGGGCCGCTTTTGCCGCCAGCGCCATCTTGCTCGGGCCGGGCGCTACGCCATATAGCTCTTCGCAATCCGCATGGCCGCTTTTCGCACTTGGTGCGATCCAGCCGTCGATGTTGACGGGTGCCGCATTTCTAACCGTGCTGCTGACGGCACTCCACTACTGGCGCTTTCAGGTGCCGATAACGATAGCGGCGGGGTGCGGCGCGCTGCTGCTCACGGTCGTGGGACTGGTTTCCGGGCTTTTTCCGCAGCTGCCGCACGGCGCGTACAGCGCCCTCATTCTTGCTTGCGGCCTCGCTATTTTTGGCCTGGCCATGCGGTTTGACATGACGGACCCGGAACGACTGACACGCCGGACCGATATCGCCTTCTGGCTACATCTGCTTGCTGCGCCGCTCATCGTACATTCGTTCATTGGTGGCGTATTCGACGTTGGCTCGAAACTCGAACCCAAACCGGCTGTTGCAGTAGTGGCAGTATTTCTGGCACTCAGCTTTGTCGCGGTCTTGATTGACCGGCGCGCTTTACTGGTATCCGGCCTTGTCTATGCCGGAGGTGCCTTCTGGACGCTGATCCGCCAGGCGGGCCTTTCCGACATAACGACCCCTCTCACGATCCTGATCCTCGGTGCTTTCGTGTTGTTGCTCAGCGCCGGATGGAAGCCACTCCGTGCCGGGATATTGAAATTGGCACCGTTGGCGCTCACGCGTCGCCTCCCGCAACCAACTCTCTCCGTATAAGATGTGCGAATGACCGACTTTTCTCCTCGTGAAATCGTCTCCGAACTCGACCGCTTCATTGTCGGTCAGGCCGACGCCAAGCGCGCGGTATCGATCGCGCTGCGTAACCGCTGGCGGCGGCTGCAGCTCACCGGCTCGCTTCGCGAAGAGGTGCTGCCGAAAAACATCCTGATGATCGGGCCGACCGGCGTCGGCAAGACCGAGATCGCGCGGCGGCTGGCGAAGCTTGCCAACGCGCCCTTCATCAAGGTCGAGGCCACCAAGTTCACCGAGGTCGGCTATGTCGGTCGCGACGTCGAGCAGATCATCCGCGACCTCGTCGAGGTCGCGATCGGGCAGGTCCGTGAGCGCAAGCGCAAGGATGTGCAGGCCCGCGCGCAGCAGGCCGCCGAAGAACGCGTGCTGGATGCGCTGGTCGGACCGGCATCGAGCCCCGCGACCCGCGATTCCTTCCGCAAGAAGCTGCGCGCCGGCGAGCTCAACGA
The DNA here is from genome assembly GCF_049993905.1 of Bradyrhizobium sp. McL0615. Lineage (NCBI taxonomy): Bacteria > Pseudomonadati > Pseudomonadota > Alphaproteobacteria > Hyphomicrobiales > Nitrobacteraceae > Bradyrhizobium > Bradyrhizobium sp. McL0615. Next base: position 267,671 of record NZ_CP188254.1, read on the forward strand.
CAAGGAAATCGAGATCGAGACGCAATCGTCCGGCGGCACGCCAATGTTCGAAATTCCCGGCATGCCCGGCGCGCAGATGGGCGCGATTTCGATCGGCGATATCTTTGGAAAGATGGGCGGGCGAACCAGGACCCGCCGCCTGACGGTCGAAAACTCGCACGAAATTCTCGTCAACGAGGAATCCGACAAGCTGCTGGACAGCGACCAGCTGGTGCTCGAAGCCATCAACGCGGTCGAGAACAACGGCATCGTGTTCCTCGACGAGATCGACAAGATCTGCGTGCGCGATGGCCGTACCGGCGGCGACGTCTCGCGCGAAGGTGTGCAGCGCGATCTGCTGCCCCTGATCGAAGGCACAACCGTCTCGACCAAGCACGGCGCGGTCAAGACCGACCACATCCTGTTCATCGCGTCCGGCGCGTTCCATATCGCAAAGCCCTCGGACCTGTTGCCGGAATTGCAGGGGCGACTACCGATCCGCGTCGAGCTGTCGGCGCTGACGCGTGACGACATGCGTCGCATCCTGACCGAGCCGGAAGCATCGCTGATCAAGCAATATATCGCGCTGCTGCAGACCGAAGGCGTCACGCTCGACATCACCGACGATGCCATTGACGCGCTGGCTGATGTCGCGGTCGCCGTCAATTCGACGGTGGAGAACATCGGCGCGCGGCGGCTGCAGACGGTGATGGAGCGGGTGCTCGACGAGATTTCATTCGCCGCGCCGGACCGTCATGGCGAGACCATCAAGGTCGATGCCGATTACGTGCAGAAGCACGTCGGCGATCTCGCCAAGAACGCCGATTTGAGCCGGTTTATTTTGTAGAATAACCGCCCCATCTCTCGTCGTCCCTGCGAAAGCTGGGACCCATAGCCACAAATCTCGATTGTGCGTTTCGGCTGGGGCCGCTATCCCGTTTATAACCACGGCCGGTGGTTATGGGTCCCTGCTTTCGCAGGGACGACGGGGTGCTGAATGACTTTGCGGCTATGGGAAAACCCCTGGCGCTTGATGCTGGCCGTCAATGCCGCCGTGCTGATCGGGGTGTTCTGGCACAAGATCGCGCTGCCGCCCTACGTCCCCTACATCCATCTGCTGGTCGATTATCATTTCGGCTTTACAAAACGCGCACTGATCGGCGCGATCGTCTCGCTGTTTACGGCCAAGGTGCCGGTGTGGCTGGTGTTTGCACTGGCCGGCACGGTGTGGCTGGTGACGGCCGGGCTGTTTGTCCAGCTGTTTCGGCGGACGTTCGGGTTTGACGAAAAGCACCTGCCGCTTTTCGTGTTCATGGCGGGCTCGCCGTTCTTCCTGAAGAACTTCATGCACACGCTCGGGCATTTCGACATTTACGGATGCCTGTTTGCGATCTGCCTGCTGCTGATTCCGGCGCGCTCGCTTGCTTATGTGACGCTTGCCGCGATGTTCTCGATCGCGCTCGTTCTGATCCACCACATTCATCTCTTGATGTATGTGCCGACCATCGCCGCCATCGTGGTATTGCGCCATTACCTCGTTCACGGAGCCGATCGGCAGAACGTCGCCGTCGGCATCGCATCGCTCGGAGCGGTGGGCGTGCTGTTCATCGCCGCGCAGTTCTACGGCACGATGGCGGTGCCGGAGGCCGAGTTCGTCGCCTATCTGCAGGGCCGGATGGCCGACCCATCGCAAGCGAACCTGCTGAGCTTTGGCTATATCTGGTACCAGCCGCTCTCGAAGGAAATTTGGGACACGTGGCAACGCCTGCCGCACAACCTGCTCGGCGTACCGGTGTTTGCGCTCCTGATCTGGCTACACACGCCGCTCTGGCGATATTTTCGCGACCTGGTCGCAGCACTTTCCGTTGATCTACATCGCCACATCGTCACCGCCGCGATCATCATGGTCAGCCTCGGCTATCTCGTCATGTTTGCGATCGTGTTCGATTATTCCCGGTGGATTTCGAACTGGGCGGTGTGCCTGTTCCTGATCCTGCACGCGGTGAAGATGCTGCCCGCTTCGAAGGAGACACCGGCGATATCGGCGGATGATCGGAAGACTGCGGTGCTCGGCTGGATCGTGACATTGATCCCGCGGGTCGGGATCGTGCGGCCATTTTAAAGACGCGCCCGCCGTACCCGCACATACAAGGCGCCCTCGCCGCCATGGCCGATATGGGCTTCCTCGAAGCCGACCACCAGCGAGCGGAATTCCGGCAGGCCGAGCCATTGCGGAACCTGACGGCGCAACACGCCGCGCTCGGACTCAGGCCCGATCTTGCCCTTGCCGGTGATGATGAGCACGAAGGTCAGCCCGTCATGATGGGCGCGCTGCAGGAAGCCGAATAGCGCCCGATGCGCCCGCGTCTGCGTCATGCCGTGCAGATCGAGTCGGCCGTCGATTTCTTTCCGCCCGCGCGACAGATGCGACCGCTCGCGGCGGCCGATCGGCGCCAGCGGCGGCGGTTTCGGCTTTGAAGGAACAACGATCGGCGCCGGCGCGACGTGTCTCGGCGAAGCCATGGATTTTTGCGCGACCTTGGTATCGGCTTCGGCCGAGGCGACCGATGGCTTCGGAGCGCGGTGCCGTTTGCGCAGCGGCTTGACCTGCTTGGCGACGCTCTCCCACAGCGCGCGGTCCTCTTCGCTCAGGCCACGCTTGCGTCGCGGCGGCTCCGGCAATTCGGGTATCAAATTCGATGGCCGGCGTTTCATCGACGATAGCGGTATCGGCGCAGATGGCGCTGATGCGGCTTTACGGAGACCGCTTCAACCTTGGGCCGCGGCTCGGGAAGCGGCACCGGCTTCGCGACGGCAGCCTGGACCGCCGGGGCCGGCGTAGGCGCTGCAGCTGGCGAAGGTGGTGCTGCCATGGGCCGAGTAGTGGTTGTCGCGGTCACCTCGGGCGGCTGCGCAGCGGTCTTCTGGTTGACCGACGGCGCGGTTTGCGGAAACAGTTTTGCGATCGTCTCCGACGGCCGTGCGTCGGGCAGCGGCAGCTTGCGGCCGCGCGCTAACGGATCGAGGCTCTTTGGCACCAGCATGACAAAGCGCGCATTGTGGCGGAGGCGGCCGGCAACCTTGCCGGCATCAAGACCGGCGCCGAAATAGAGATCGGCGCGCGCGGGACCGACGATGGCGGAGCCGGTGTCCTGCGCGATCATCAGACGGCGAAACGGCGTCTTTGATGTAGCCGTTTCGATCGGCAGCTCGCCTTCGATGAAGAACGGCGTGCCATAGACATGCAGCGATTTGTCGACCGCGATCGAGCGGCCCGGCGTCAGCGGCACGCCCTGGGCACCGACCGCCTCGTCCTTGTCGGAAAGCTGCACCTCGCGGAAGAAGACGTAGGACTTGTTCTGCCGCCGCAGCTCGTCGGCCTCATTGGGATTCTCTTCCATCCACTCCCGGATCTTCTGCATCGACATCTGATCCTTGGGGATGATGTTGCGCTCGATCAGGATGCGGCCGACCGCCGTATAGGGATAACCATTATGGGCGTCGTAATTGATCCGAACGGTGGAGCCGTCGTCGAGGCTGACCCGCGCCGAACCCTGGATCTGCGAGAACAGCAGGTCGGTCTGTTCCTTCAGGTAGCAGATTTCGAGGCCGCGGCCGGCAATTACGCCATCCTCGATCTCGGCGCGATCGTAATAGGGCACCAGCTTGCGGCGGCCGATCTTGCGGAACACCTGGCCTTTGTTAGGCAAGCCGGCTGAAGCCTGCGTGGTGCCGCGAACGAACAGATTGGATGGCCGGCGATAGACCGGCACCTTGTAGACTTCGTTCTCCGTCCGCGAGCCACCGACGATCGGCTCGTAATAGCCGGTGACAAAGCCCTCGCCTTCGCCAAGTCGGGAAATACGAACGGGAAGAAAGTGGTCCTCGAAGAAAGCTCTCGCCTTCGGTTCGTCGGACAGTTCGAGGCCTTTTGCGATCTGGCAGGGATCGCGCAGAGAAGTGCCGATCGCCTTCGGATCGGCCGGCGGCGTTCGCTGCGCCGATATCGGCCTGCAGCTTACGCGAAATGCGTTGTAGGCGGCGAGATGATCGTCCTCGTTCCATCCCGCAATCTCCGACCAGGCGGCCGGCGAATACTGGCCGCCGTTGACCTGAAACGGCAATTCAAGTTCGGGATACGGCAGATGACGGACGAAGGGCGGCGGTGGCGTCTTATGCGAACGTGAATAACGCGCACCGGCTTCGACCGGAGCCAGCGCACACGCCAAAGCGATCACGCCAAACGCGAACCCCGCAAGGCGTCGCGTCTCAGGCCGCGCTTCCGGTGCCAACCAGCTTCCAGTTCGGATCGCGAGAGCTCGTGTCGCGGGCGAATGTCCAGACATCGGTGATATCGGCGACCTTATCGGGGTTGCCATCGACGATGGCGCCGGTCTTGTCGCGGGTGACCGAGATCATCTGCGACACGAAGCGAACGGTTAGCTGCGCCGCGCGGTCGCGGGCTTCCGCGCTCACCAGCTCGGCCTTGTCGATCGAAACAAACCGCGTTTCGGTCTTCTGCTCATGCTTCTCGCGATCCTTGATCACGGCCTCGAAGCTGTCATAGACCTCGCCGGACAACAGATCCTTCAGCGAACGGCGATCGCCATTGGCGAAGGCCAGCACGATCATCTCGTAGGCGCTGCGGGCACCGGAGAGAAAGTGCCGCGGATCAAACGAGGAGTCATGGGCTGCAATGGCGTCGAGGCCGGCGGCGAGCGGCGTACCCGGCTCGGCAACGTCCTTCCAGCGGTCGGCCGGCGCGACATCGGCGCTCGGGGCCAGCGGCGCCTGATCGATCACCGCACCCGGCATCGGAACGACGTTGTTGTTATCCTGCGTACGCTGCACGACATTGGGCGCGGCGCGATCGTAAGGCGGCCGTTCGCTTCCGGTGCGCTGTCCGAGGACGCTGCGCAGGCGCAGGAAGATAAAGACCGCCAGCGCCAGGAAGATGATGGTGTAAATATCCACGTCGTATTCGCTTTCTGGTTCTAACGCCGGCAACGGGCCCGGCGGTCGAGCGTTCCCTGCTGAGAAGCTCTCTTGCGAGTTTTCCCTGAGAACGGCAGAGATTACATCATCGATTGAGACTGCAGCATGTAGGCATGAAACTGCGCCCGGCCAATGGCGCGTTTTGGCGCGGGTGAATTGTAGCGCGTTTTGGGGGCAAGGGGAAACCCGATCGTGTCCGGAAATCACGCATATTCAATTATTTAGGGCACGTATTGGGCGGTTGGTGGGAGCGTATTAGGCATATCCGCCACATTTCGCCGAGGTCCGATGGGCCAGCCCATCGTCCTTGTGGAACGAGGCGGGGCTATGATAGCCACTCGCCCGGAAAAGGCATCTCGCCCACCGAGCGAATTCAGACGAAAACGGGCTCCGCTCGCCAGCTTCAGGAGAGAGTTTCATGACCAACGGCAACGGCGCGCCTCCCGAACAGGCCCCTCCCCAGCTCAACGTGCTGGCGCAATACACCAAGGATCTGTCGTTCGAAAATCCGAACGCCCCCTCCTCCCTGCAGCCGCAGCAGCAACAGCCGGCGATCAATATCCAGATCAACGTTTCCGCGAACAATCTCTCGGACAACGAGTTCGAAGTGACGCTTTCGATCGAGGGCAAGGCTGAAAACGCCGGCAAGGTGATGTTCAGCTTCGAGCTGGCCTATGCCGGCGTGTTCCGCATCGTCAATGTGCCGAACGAAAACCTGCATCCGCTGGTCATGATCGAATGCCCGCGGTTGTTGTTCCCGTTCGCGCGCGAGATCATCGCCACCGCAGTCCGCGATGGCGGTTTCCCGCCGCTGATGCTCGATCCCGTCGATTTCGTCGGCCTGTATCGCCAGAACATGGAGCGGCAGGCTGCCGCCCAGGCTGCTTCCGGCGCAAAGCCGAGCTGAAGCGAGCGACACAGCGCGCAGCCACTAAATCGCGAAAACAACCCCATGCAAAGTAGAATGGGGCTTGGTTAACGGCGCTTGGACTGCTTGCCTCAGGGACACGAGACGGCCCGCCGTCTCGGCCCAACCTGCCCGCGCTAGCTGGCGGCGGGCAGAAAATCATTCCAGATCGGCTTGTCGCCCAAGGTGGCGACGAAGGCGCGATGGTCTTCGCGGTCCGTATCGGTGATTCGCGGCGCCAGCGGGACCTCGCGCTGCCGGCGCGGCGTTTCAAATCCGTTGCTGACAGTGACGCGGGTTTCCGACGCCAAAATCAGTTGCGACTGCCGCGCCCCGATCAGGTCGATATAGACTTCGGCTAACAGCTCGGCGTCGAGCAGCGCACCGTGCTTGGTGCGGCGGGAATTGTCGATCGCATAGCGCGAGCAGAGATCGTCCAGCCGGTTCGACACGCCGGGATGCTTGCGGCGGGCCAGCAACAATGTATCGACCAGCCGATCGCGTGAAACCGGAAGTCGCTTGATGCGATCGAGCTCGGCATTGATGAAGCTGATATCGAACGAGGCGTTGTGAATCACCAGCGGCGCATCGCCGATGAATTCCAGGAACTCCTCGACCACTTCCGTGAACAGCGGCTTGCTGGAGAGGAACTCGCTGGACAGGCCGTGCACGGCAAACGCTTCCGCCGGCATATCGCGCTCGGGATTGATGTAGCGGTGGAAGGTCTGTCCCGTCGGCATGCGATTGTAGATCTCGATGCAGCCGATCTCGACCAGCCGATCGCCGCGCAGCGGGTCGAGGCCAGTGGTTTCAGTATCGAGAACGATTTCGCGCATGGATTTCAGGAACCGGCATGTTGGGCGAATCAGGCTCGCCGCTGCGGCATCTTAACAACCTCTGCCAGGATGTCCTTGATTTGCGCACGCACCGGATCGAGGCCGTGCGAGGTATCCACGACGAAATCGGCCCGCTTGCGTTTTTCGGCATCAGGCGTTTGCCGCGCAATGATGGAATCGAGTTTCGCGGCATCCATGGTACCCCGCCCTAGCACGCGCTCTCGCTGCAGTTCCGCCGACGTTGTCACCACCACCACCGCGTCGACGCGCTTTTCGCCACCGGTCTCATAGAGCAAGGGAACGTCGACCACGACGACAGCGGCGCCGGCGCGTTCGGCATCCTCGAAGAATTTTTGCCGGCCGGCGCCCAGCATCGGATGAACGATTTGCTCGAGCTGTCTCATCGCGGCAGGATCGTGCACCACTCTTTCGCTAAGCTTTTGCCGGTCTACCTTGCCTTCCGCCGTCGTTCCGGGAAAAGCCGCCTCGATCGCCGGGGCCGCTGCCCCCTCGTAGAGTTTGTGGACCTCTGCATCGGCGTCATAGAGCGGCACGCCGGCCTCCACGAACAGTTTTCCCGTCGTGGACTTGCCCATACCGATCGAGCCGGTAAGTCCAAGTATCAGCATCGTTTGCGCCGCGTCATTTCAAACACCGAGTAGCCCCTGCTCGCGCAGGTAAGCAAGCAACGGCAGCAGCGGCAAGCCGAGAATGGTGAAATGATCACCCTCGATACGCTCGAACAGGTGCACGCCCAGCCCTTCGAGCTGATAGGCGCCGACGCTGGTCGTGACGGCGTCGCCAGCGGCATCCAGATAGGTTCGTATCTCCTCTCCGCTCAATTGGCGCATGGTCATGCGCGCGATCGATACCTCGGAAAACAGGATCTTGCCGCCTCGCGCTACGGAAACGGCTGAATGCAGCTCGTGGATATTTCCGGCAAGGGCACGCAACTGTTCCGCCGCCTGTGCCCGGCCGCCCGGCTTGGAGAACAATCGCTGGCCAAGCGCCAGCGTCTGGTCGGCACCGACCACATATCGATCCGGCATTTTGGTCGAAACGAACAGCGCCTTTTCCTGCGCCAACAAAGCCGCGATCTCTCCGGGCTGCAGCAAGCCGGATTTCTGCTGGATCGCGCGCTCGTCGATATCGGCGGGAACGGCCTCGAAGGAAATGCCGGCATTGGCGAGCAGCATTTTCCGCGCGGGACTCTGCGAGGCCAGAATCAGCGGATCTTTTCCGCGCCAGATGGTCATCGCGAAAACGTCACTCCGGAAGCCTTTGCCGTTGGCGATCGGTGAATAGTTTCAGCACGGCCGCAGCGGTTTCCTCGATCGAACGGCGCGTCACGTCGAGCTGCGCCCAACTGAATTTGGCGCTCAGTTTCCGCGCATAGGCCACTTCATCGGTCACCGACTGGCGATCGATGTACTCATCATTAGGGGTATCGGAGCCCATGCTCAGCAACCGGTTTTGCCGGACCTGGATCAACCGCTCCGGCGTCGCGTGAAGGCTGACGACCAACGGCTTCTTCAACGTCTCGAGCTGATGCGGCAGCGGAATGCCGGGCACCAGCGGTACGTTCGCGGTACGGACGCCGCGGTTGGCAAGATAGATCGAGGTCGGTGTCTTCGAGGTGCGGGACACGCCTACCAGAACCACATCGGCATCTTCCAGGCCTTCGACATGCTGGCCGTCGTCATGGATCATGGTGTAGTTCAAGGCGTCGATGCGCTTGAAATATTCCGCGTTCAGAACGTGCTGGGCCCCTACCCTGCCCGTCGTTGCCGCGCCGAGATACGCCTCGAACAATTGCATCACCGGACCGATGATAGAGAGGCTCGGGATATTGATGTCCCTGCACTTCGCCTCAAGCCGGCCGACCAGATCCTTTTCCAGCAGCGTGAAGAGCACAATGCCCGGCGCCTCCTCGATCTCGTCGAGCACGCGGTCGAGCTGCTTCTGGCTGCGCACCAGCGGATAGACATGTTCGACCGCGGTCACGTTGGCGTATTGCGCGGCCACCGCGCGCGCCACCGTGATCAGCGTCTCACCGGTCGAATCGGAGACCAGATGAAGATGAAAATAGTTGCCGGTCGTGGGCACCAGAACCCCTGTGTATCCTGTGAATCCCTGTGGAGCTTAACCAAGATATTTGGCCCTGGGTCGTCACGTCAGGGATAACCCGGACCTTTCTTCACAGGACCTCATGTGAGGATAAGTCCGCGAGCGCATCGCCATGATAGTGGGAAGGTGTGGATTTGTCTCTTCATAAGCTGACCACGAAACGGCACAAGCAATTGATGCACGAGGCGTTATCGGGATGATGCAATGTCCGGCCAAAATTGGGGAGGACTGTGAACAAGCCTCGCAAACATGCGGGATCGTTTTGTGTGAGTCATAATCACGGTCACTTAGACTCAAACCTAAGATTCTAAAATTATTAGTTTAGAGAAGCGGAGCTTTGCGGATATGTCTTGCGTCCCCTCTCTAGCACAGCTTCTTCGCAACGCTGAGATGGTCGGAACGTTCCGGGGATGAGCAAGGTCAGGCGACTGCAATGTACGAGTGGATCACGATCACGGCGCATCCGTGGATCAAGGCACTGCACGTGATTGCGGTCATTTCCTGGATGGCCGGCATGCTCTATTTGCCGCGGCTGTTCGTGTACCACTGCGAGGCCGAGGTCGGATCGAAACAGTCCGAAACCTTCAAGGTGATGGAATGGCGATTGCTGAAAGCGATCATCAACCCGGCGATGATCGTCACCTGGCTGGCCGGACTCTATCTAGCCTGGAGCGGGCACTGGTACGCATCCGGGTGGTTTCACGCCAAACTGACGCTGGTGCTGATCCTGTCGGGCGTCCACGGCTTTTTTTCCCGTTTGGTCAAGGATTTCGCCGCGGACCGGAATACCAGAAGCCAGAAATTCTATCGTATTATCAATGAGGTGCCGACCGCCCTGATGATCTTGATCGTCATCCTGGTGATCGTGAAGCCGTTCTAGAGTTCAGCTTTCATCAATGATCCCACTTCGCACCTGCTTGCGAAGCGGCGGCCGATTTTCTATATTGTCGAAATCCCACCCCACGCAGGCGGATGTGGCTGCGTCTCGGCTCCTTCACTGGACCGGCCGCCGCATCAGGTTTGAAGCCTCACCGGCGCTTTCCTTGCTTAGACCTGCGGACCTTCCATTTTTCGTGTCCGCTTTTTCTTCAAGCCACCTCGCACCCCTTCCCTAAAGAACACTCCACAGGACCACCCCAATGCGGGAAATGAAACTCCAGGACCTCAAATCGAAAACGCCGGCCGAGCTTGTCTCGTTCGCGGAAGAGAACGGGGTCGAAAATGCCAGCACCATGCGCAAGCAGGAGCTGATGTTCGCCATTCTCAAGCAACTCGCGATCCAGGAAATCGATATTATCGGCGAAGGCGTCGTTGAGGTTCTCTCCGACGGCTTCGGCTTTCTGCGCTCGCCCGACGCCAACTACCTGCCCGGCCCCGACGACATCTACGTCTCGCCGTCGCAGATCCGCCGCTTCGGCCTTCGGACCGGCGACACCATCGAAGGCCACATCCGCAGCCCGAAAGAAGGCGAACGCTATTTCGCGCTTCTCAAGGTCAACACCCTCAATTTCGAAGATCCGGAAAAGTCCAAGCACAAGGTCAATTTCGACAATTTGACGCCGCTGTTTCCGGATCAGCGCTTCCGCCTCGAGCTCGAGGACCCGACGCGAAAAGACCTTTCAGCAAGGGTTATCGACATCGTAGCGCCGATCGGCAAAGGCCAGCGCGCTCTGATCGTGGCTCCGCCGCGCACCGGCAAGACGGTGTTGATGCAGAACATCGCGCACTCGATCACCGCCAATCATCCGGAATGCTATCTGATCGTTCTCTTGATCGACGAACGTCCGGAAGAAGTCACGGACATGCAGCGTTCGGTAAAAGGCGAGGTGGTGTCGTCGACCTTCGACGAGCCGGCCGTGCGTCACGTCCAGGTCGCGGAGATGGTGATCGAGAAAGCCAAGCGTCTCGTCGAGCATGGCCGCGACGTCGTGATCCTGCTGGACTCGATCACGCGTCTGGGTCGCGCATACAACACCGTGGTGCCGTCATCCGGCAAGGTGCTGACCGGCGGTGTTGACGCCAACGCGCTGCAGCGGCCGAAGCGGTTCTTCGGCGCCGCGCGAAACATCGAGGAGGGCGGTTCGCTGACGATCATCGCGACCGCGCTCGTCGACACCGGCAGCCGAATGGACGAAGTCATCTTCGAAGAATTCAAGGGCACCGGTAACTCCGAACTGATCCTGGATCGCAAGGTCTCGGACAAGCGGACCTTCCCGGCGATCGATATCTCGCGGTCCGGCACCCGCAAGGAAGAGCTGATCACCGATCCGCAGCTCCTGAAGAAGATGTACGTGCTGCGCCGGATCCTCAATCCGATGGGCACGATGGACGCGATCGACTTCCTGCTCGACAAGCTCCGCAACACCAAGAACAACTCGGAGTTCTTCGATTCCATGAATACTTGAGCCGTCAGGCCAGGATGGAAGAGGGCGCCTCGTGGAAGCGGGGCGCCTTTTTTTATGCTGCGGGCATCGCTGCGATGGCATGCAGCAACGGAAAATCGGCATTAGCGATTGGTTAACTATATAACATATTGAATTTTATATTGTTTATTTGGATCAGGGCGTCAGGGGGAGGGGGCCTCTCCGGATTTTGCAGCATTTTTGGCCGCATCTATCCGCACCTGCTCCGCAGTATCACCGCGCGTTCAGGTCCAGAATCGAATCGCGTTGCCTTTTCAAAACCGCCCGGACAAATAGGCCATGCATCCGCGGGATCAAACCATCTTTGCATTGTCGTCGGGCCGGCCACCGACCGCGATTGCGCTGGTGCGCGTCTCGGGTCCGCAGGCCAAAAAGATCGTGACGGCGCTGGCTGGCAAGTTGCCGTCGCCGCGAATGGCCACCCGCGCGCTGCTGAGGGATGTCGGCCAACGGCCGATCGACGATGCGGTGGTGTTGTGGTTTCCGGGCCCAGCCAGCGCGACCGGCGAAGACGTCGCCGAATTTCACGTCCATGGCGGGCGCGCGGTGCTCGCTGCGTTGTTCACGGCGCTGTCCGGATTCGAAGATGTTCGCCCGGCCGAGCCAGGTGAATTTACCCGGCGCGCTTTCGAGAACGGCAAGCTCGATCTGACTGAGGCCGAAGGTCTTGACGATCTGATCCATGCCGACACCGATCGGCAGCGGCGCCAAGCGCTGCGTCAATTGAAAGGCTTGCTCGGTGACAGAGCACGCGATTGGCGTGCGCGGATCATCGAGGCGTCCGCTTTGATCGAAGCGGGAATCGATTTCTCGGACGAGGGCGACGTACCGGCGGAATTGATCGCGCCGGCGCTGGCGAAGGTCAAAGCGTTGCTGACCGAGATCGAGGAAGTGCTGGCCGGGCAGGGGCGGAGTGAGCGGCTTCGCGATGGTCTTGTCGTTGCGATCGCCGGGCCGCCGAATGTCGGGAAGTCGACGCTGATGAATCAACTCGCACGCCGTGAGGTAGCGATCGTATCGCCACACGCCGGCACCACGCGCGACGTTATCGAGGTGCAGCTCGATCTCGACGGCTATCCGGTGACGGTGATCGACACCGCCGGCATTCGTGAGACCGATGATCCGGTCGAGCAGGAGGGGGTTCGCCGGGCCCGTGCCCGGGCAGCGGATGCTGACCTCGTGCTGTGGCTGGCTGACTCGTCACGAGTCGAGACCCAGGGCGAGGGGACCGCGCCGGTCTGGTTGGTGCGCAACAAGATCGATCTCGATGCGGCTGGTCGGCCATTGGGTGAGTCGGCCGAAGGCCGCGTCTTTCAGATTTCCGCGAGCCGTGGCGATGGCGTGCCGGAGCTGATCGCGGCATTGGTGGGTTTCGCCCAGCGCACCTTTGGCGGCACCGAGGGTGGGCTGATCAGCCGGACCCGGCAACGGAAACTGCTACAGGAGACGGCGGCTTCACTACAGCGCTGTATCGAGGTGATCGGGGAGGGCGAGGAGCTGACGGCGGAGGAACTTCGCGCGGCGGCACAATCGCTGGGCAGGTTGCTCGGGCGCGTGGATGTCGAAGATATTCTCGACGTGATCTTCCGGGAGTTCTGCGTAGGTAAGTGACGTTTCCTTACCTTTCGCTAACCATGTTTCACGTGAAACATTGGTGTGGACGGAGCCCCTGTTTCACGTGAAACACTTTCCTCAAACTTCTGCTTTCGGGTCCAGCAACTCCGGGATAGAAGTCCCGCATGCTCTCCCAAGCGGACCCTTTCGACGTCATCGTCATCGGCGGCGGACATGCCGGCTGCGAAGCCGCGAGTGCCGCTGCGCGGATGGGCGCCAGGACTGCCCTGGTGACTCACCGTTTCGACACCGTCGGAGCCATGTCCTGCAATCCGGCGATCGGCGGTCTCGGCAAGGGTCATCTAGTCCGTGAGGTCGATGCCCTGGATGGTCTGATGGGCCGGGTGGCCGATGCCGGTGGGATCCAGTTTCGGATGTTGAACCGCCGCAAGGGTCCGGCAGTCCGCGGACCGCGGGCCCAGGCGGATCGCAAGCTTTACGCTGCCGCCATGCAGACCGCGATCCGGGAGACCGCCAATCTCAGCGTAATCGAAGGCGAGGCGGATGAGCTCATCGTCTCGAATGGCCGGGTCACTGGAATTCGTTTGGGTGACAGCCGACAGCTTTCGACTGGAGCGGTGGTGATCACCACCGGGACGTTCCTGCGAGGTCTGATCCATCTCGGCGAGAAGAACTGGCCGGCCGGACGGGTCGGGGAGGCGCCGGCGATGGGGCTTTCGGCCTCGTTCGAGCGCGCCGGCTTTACGCTGGGTCGTTTGAAGACCGGCACACCGCCGCGGCTGGATGGCAAGACCATCAACTGGTCCGCCGTCGAAATGCAGCCCGGTGACGATCCGCCTGAACCGTTCTCCGTCATGACCGACCGGATCACGACCCCTCAGATCCAGTGCGGGATCACCCGGACGACACCGGCGACCCATGAGGTGATCCGGGCCAACGTGCATCGCTCGCCGATGTATTCCGGTCAGATCAAGAGCAGCGGCCCGCGCTATTGTCCCTCGATCGAAGACAAGATCGTCCGGTTCGGAGATCGCGACGGCCACCAGATCTTCCTGGAGCCGGAAGGGCTGGACGACTCCACGGTCTATCCCAACGGCATCTCGACCTCGCTCCCGGAGGAGGTTCAGCTCGCGATCCTTGCGACCATTCCCGGACTCGAGCGGGTGAAGATGGTTCGGCCGGGCTATGCCATCGAATACGACCATGTCGATCCCCGCGAACTTGACCCGACGCTGCAGACCAGGCGTCTGGCGGGTCTCTTCCTGGCGGGTCAGATCAACGGCACGACTGGATATGAAGAAGCGGCGGCGCAGGGAATCGTCGCGGGCCTAAACGCGGCATTGGCGGCCGGTGGCTCTGATCCCATCGTGTTCGATCGGGCGGACGGCTATCTCGGGGTGATGATCGATGACCTCGTGACCCGTGGGATCACTGAGCCATACCGGATGTTCACCTCGCGGGCCGAGTACCGACTGACCCTGCGGGCCGACAATGCCGACCAGCGCCTGACCGATAAGGGGATCGCGTTGGGCTGCGTAGGGCAGGCGCGCTCAGCGCGCCATCGCGACAAGATGGCTGCGCTGGCTGCGGCCAAGGCATTGGCGAAGTCGCTGACGATGACCCCCAACGAAGCGGCCAGGCATGGATTGGCTCTCAACCGGGATGGCCATCGGCGTTCGGCGTTTGAGTTGCTGGCCTATCCCGAGATCGAGTGGGACATGTTGCGCGGCATCTGGCCGGAGCTGTCGGCCGTCGATCCATCCATCGCGGTGCATCTCGAGATCGACGCCAAATACGATGTCTATCTCAAGCGCCAGACCGCCGACGTCGATGCCTTCCGGCGCGACGAGGGGCTGGTCCTGACCGATATCGATTATGCCGACGTGCCCGGGCTTTCCAACGAAGCTCGCTCGAAGCTTGAGGCGGCGCGGCCGCGGACGGTGGGGCAGGCGGGCCGGCTCGATGGTTTGACGCCGGCGGCGCTGGGAATTCTGGCTGCGTATCTCCGAAGGGAAGCGCGGCGCAAGACGGCGAAGGCGACTGCTTAAGAATCTGTTTCACGTGAAACGGGGAAGAGCCCCATCGTCATTGCGAGGAGCGCAAGCGACGAAGCAATCCACTCTGCATTTGCGGCAAGATGGATTGCTTCGCTTCGCTCGCAATGACAGTCGAAAGCCGCAGCATCCACACATGGCAAAAGCAATGACACAGACCGGTCATTCTCCCACGGCTGACGACAAAGCGGCGGCGCTAGCCCTCACCCCCGTTTCATCTGAAACGGAGGCGCGGCTTGACCGCTACGTCGAGCTCCTCGTGGAGTGGCAGGCCAAGACCAACCTCGTCGCGCCATCGACGCTGCCTCACCTCTGGACTCGACACGTCGCTGATTCGCTCCAGCTTCTGAGCCTGGCTTCGTCTGCGAAAATCTGGGTCGACCTTGGCAGCGGCGGCGGTTTCCCCGGTGTGGTTCTGGCCTGCGCTCTGGCAGAGACGCCGGGTGCCAATGTCCATCTGGTCGAACGCAACGCCAAAAAGGCGGCCTTTCTGCGTGAGGCAGTGCGCATAACTTCTGCAGCAGCGACCGTGCATTTGGCGGGAATCGGGGATATTGTGGATAGAATTGGCGGTGGCGTCGATTGCGTCACTGCGCGGGCACTGGCTCCATTACATCAGCTTGTCGGTTTCGCGGAGCCGTTCGTGGGCGCTGGCGCGAAAGCGCTGTTTCTCAAGGGCCAAGATGTAGAGGCTGAATTGACCGAGGCCACTAAATATTGGAATATTGAACCGCGACTCCACTCCAGCCGCACGGGCGGGCACGGCTGGATCGTCGAACTCGATCGGATCGAGCGGCGCACCCCCTCCGCGATCACATATGGCGATCGGGCATGAACGAATTAGACGAGTTATATCAAGAGGATAGGGATCCTACTCCACCGCCCCATCCGCGCATCCTGTCGCTTGCCAATCAAAAGGGTGGCGTCGGCAAGACCACCACGGCGATCAACCTCGGTACCGCCCTCGCCGCCATTGGCGAGCGCGTGCTGATCGTTGATCTCGATCCGCAGGGCAATGCTTCCACCGGTCTCGGCATCGATCGCCGCACCCGCAACTGCTCGACCTATGATGTGCTGATCGGCGAAGCGCCGTTGCGCGAGGCGGTGGTTGCCACCGCGGTGCCGCGGCTGCACATCGCCTCCTCGACCATGGATCTGTCGGGCCTCGAGCTCGAACTCGGCACGACGCCCGGCCGCGCGTTCCGCCTGCGCGACGCGATCGCCGCGCTGAACAAGAACGCGGCGCCGGACACCGACTACACCTATGTGCTGATCGATTGTCCGCCGTCGCTCAACCTCCTCACCGTCAACGCGATGGCGGCATCCGACGCGATCCTGGTGCCGCTGCAGTGCGAGTTCTTCGCGCTCGAAGGTCTGTCGCAATTGCTGCAAACGGTGGAGCAGGTGCGCTCGACGCTCAATCCGAACCTGTCGATCCACGGCATCGTGCTGACCATGTTCGACTCGCGCAATAATTTGTCGAACCAGGTGGTCGCCGACGTGCGGCAGTTCATGGGCGGCAAGGTCTACGACACCATGATCCCGCGCAACGTGCGCATCTCCGAAGCGCCTTCCTATGGCAAGCCGGTGCTGGTCTATGATCTCAAATGCGTCGGCAGCGAAGCCTATCTGAAGCTGGCGACGGAAGTGATCCAGCGCGAGCGCGAGCTGCGGACACATTAGTCGGATGTGGGATCCGTAGGGTGGGCAAAGCGAAGCGTGCCCACCAGCTTTGTTTCGCGGTTGGATCGCGGTGGGCACGGCGCAAGCGCGCCTTTGCCCACCCTACGGTCTGACCAACAGAGTCGAATTTCGAATTCCGGAGTGGCGTAAGTGAATCCTAGGGAGTTGGCGGCGATGGCCGACGAAACGCGTTCGCGACTGGGTCGTGGTCTCGCAAGTCTGATCGGGGATGTCGGCGGCGAGGCCGCGCATGTCGACCGGCCGCGCAACCAGCGCAAGGTGCCGATCGAATTCCTGAAGCCCAATCCGCGTAACCCGCGCCGGACCTTTTCCGATGCCGAACTCGGTGAACTCGCCGCCTCCGTCAGGCAGCATGGCGTGATCCAGCCGATTGTGGTTCGGCCGGTAAAGGGGTCGCAGGATCGCTTCGAGATCATCGCCGGCGAACGGCGCTGGCGCGCCGCGCAACTCGCCAGCCTGCACGAAGTGCCGATCGTCCCGATCGATGTCAGCGACTCTGACGCGCTCGAGATCATGATCATCGAGAACGTGCAGCGCGAAGACCTCAATGCGATGGAAGAGGCACAGGGCTATCACGCGCTGGCCGACGAATTCAAACGCAGCCAGGAAGACATCGCCAAGGAAGTCGGCAAGAGCCGCAGCCACGTCGCCAACATGATGCGGCTGACGAAGCTGCCGGTAGAGGTGCAGGCCTTTATCTCCAACGGCCAATTGTCGGCAGGCCACGCCCGCGCGTTGATCGGTGTGCCCGATCCGCTGGCGGCAGCGAAGCGCATCGTCGAGGAAGGATTGAACGTACGCCAGACCGAAGCGCTGGCGCATGAAGAGGGTGTGCCGGAACGCAAGCCGCAAAAGGCGAGGGTGGGCGGCGGCGGCGGCAAGACGAAAGCTCCCGACACGATCGCGCTGGAGAAGCGCGTCAGCGACGCGCTCGGTCTTGCAGTGACCGTGAACCACCGCGACCCCGGCGGCTCCGTCCAGATCAGCTACCGCAACCTCGAACAGCTCGACGAGGTGATGCGGCGGCTGGAAGGGAAGTGAGCTTGCTTAACCTCGCCCCGCTTGCGGGGAGAGCTCGGATTGCGAAGCAATCCGGGTGAGGGGGTACCGGACCATCAACGATCACTTGCGCCAGCGGATAGAAGAGCCCCTCACCCCAACCCTCTCCCCGCAAGAGCGGGGCGAGAGAGCCGAGCATCAGGGAAATTCAGCTACGACTTTGATCTCACCGACGATAGCCTCGTTGAAGGCCGTCATATCGTCCGCGGGAATCCAGTATTCCGAATGAGCCGAGCCACCGGCTTTTTGGACGCTGTAATTTTCCAGGAAGCTGCGCAGCACCGCAAAACGAGTGACGAAACCTGAGCCGCTAGCGGGCACGTTCCAGTCGCGTGCAATCTTCACGGCATAGTCTTCCGACAATACCGGATAAAAGATCGGCTGTTCCGGAAGCCGTGGCGGAAATGCTTTCATTCCCGCCTGTCGGATTAGCTCTAGCTCTTTCGGTCCAACCGGACGCCAGAGAGTTACGACGTCTACCGTCTCGCCCGGCATGCTTACCCCCGCCGCTTCGCATTCACCGCGATCGAGAGCAGCGTGCGCAGTCCAATCGCCGACGCCAGCGAGGCCTGTTTGCGCATGTCGAGCGCGGCGGTTCCGAGCTGATCGATGATCGTGACCAGCCGCGTCGCGCTGAAATTGCGCAGCGCGATTTCGACGGCGCCCTTGCGCGAGAAATGCAGGCGCGGATAGCCGCTTTCGAGAAGGGTCGAAACCGGCGTGCCTTCGGCGACCGCAAGCGCCGATTTGTGCAGCCATGCCGCCTGGCGCAGCGCGGCGGAGATGATGACGCCCGGATAGGTGCCGGCAATCATCGCCTTGGCAAACTCGCTTTCGACGAGGTCCGGCTTGCCGGCGAAAGCGCCGTCCACGATCGGGTCCAGCTTCAGCTCGGACGCGTCGGAGACCACGGTCATGACATCGTCGAGCGCGATCTCCCCCTTGCCGTGGGCATAGAGCGCCAGCTTGCGCAGCTCGTTGCGGGAAGCCTGGCGGTCGCCGCCGAGCAATGACATCAGCACGGCGCGCGCGTCGGCGGCGATGCGCAGATTGGAAGTCCGTAATTCCTCGTCGATCAATCTGGCAAGGTCGCGCTCGGTGTCGGGATAGCAGGCGATGGCGACGGCGGTCTTGGCGCGCTCGCAGGCCTTGCGCAGCGGCGACTCCGGCCGTAGCTCGCCGGCCTCGATCACGATGCGGCAGTCCTTCAAGGGCATATCGGCCAGCATGTCGACTCCGCCAGCGAAACTGCGGGAGCCGGCCCGCACGCGAATGGCGCGGCGGCCGCCGAACATCGGGATCGTCATGGCCTCGTCGACCAGCCGTGACGGTTCGGCCGACAGCTCGTCGCCATCCAGCCGCACCAGCGAGAAGGGATCGTTGGGATCGTCGACAGCTGACGCGATCAGCGCTTCGGCGCGCTCGCGGACCAAGCCGGCATCCGGACCGTAAAGCAGGATGATGGGGCGGCCGGCATCCGGCCGCGCGAGAAAAGCGTCGATGTCTTTTCCGCGGAGCGCGACCAACGGGATCAGGTGCCGGCGTAGAAGAACGACGCCAGCCGGGTCTGGATGTTTTCGGCCACTTCGTTGGCGGCGCGATCCTCGGCGTCGCGGAAGGCGCGGGCGCGGGCGAAGCGCTGCAACTGTCCGGGGATGTCATAGGACACGCGCGAGAAGGTCGTGCCCGTCATCACCGACTTGTTGGTGGCGAGGTCGATCAGATTGTACTGCGCGTCGATGCCGTAGTTTTCGCTCGACGGCAGCGCGGTAGCGGGATCGAGGATGAGCGAGGAACGCGAGGTGCTAAAGCGCAGCACCAGCCGATGCGTCGGCGGCATGCCGGTGGCGTTGCCGTAGAGCTTGAACGCCAGCGCGTTGCGGATCTCCACCTGGATCCGGGCTTCCCGCGACGCGTTGGGCTTATCGACCGGCGGGATTTCCACGCCCATCAGCTTTTCCCGCAGGCCGGGCTTGCCATCGTTACGTTCGGCATACATCGGCTGGAAACAGCCGGCCGTGAGTGCCGCCAGAGCGGCGACGGCGATGAGCCGAACGGCGATCCGGGTCTTAGCCAACGACATTCACGATCCTCATGGGAACTACGATTACCTTGCGAACGGCCTTACCGCCGAGAGCGAGTTTTACCGCATCGAGCGCCAAAACGGCAGCCTCAATTTCCGGATTTTGGGCGACCCGTGGCACGGTAACATCACCCCGTTTCTTGCCGTTGACCTGGACCACCAGCGTCACGGTGTCTTCAACCAGCAAATCGCGTTCGATTTGGGGCCAGTTGGCCTCCGAAATCAGCCCGGACTGCCGCAGGACCTGCCAGCACTCCTCGGCCAGATGCGGCATCATCGGCGCGAAAAGTTGAACCAGGATGGTCGCGGCTTCCCGAACCGCCCAGGCGGTGTCCGCGGCCGGCTTGCCGTCCTTCCCCAAGACCTCGGCCAGCGCATTGGCGAATTCCCGGATATGGGCCAGGCAAACGTTGAAATGCAGCCGCTCGATCCCCGACGAGACCTTATCCAGCGCGCCATGGGCGGCCTTGCGCAAGCCAAGCGCGTCCGCGCCGAACGAGGCGGGCCGGCCGGCGGGAGCCGTCTTGGCGATCTCGGCTGATTCGTTGACCAGCCGCCACAGCCGCTGCACGAAGCGCGAGGCGCCCTGCACCCGCTCGTCGCTCCAGATCACGTCGCGGTCGGGCGGCGAATCCGACAGCATGAACCAGCGCGCGACGTCGGCGCCATAGCTCGCGATGATGTCGTCGGGGTCGACGGTGTTCTTCTTCGACTTCGACATCTTCTCGATCGGGCCGATCGTGACCTCTTCATCGCCATAGATCATGGTGGCGCGGCGCTCGCCGCCGATGACTTCGACCTTCACCTCGGCCGGCGTCACATAGGAGCCGTCGGCCTTCTGGTAAGTTTCGTGCACCACCATGCCCTGGGTGAACATGCCGGCGAACGGCTCGTCCATGCCGATATGGCCGGTGGCTTTCATCGCGCGGGTGAAGAAGCGGCTGTAGAGCAGATGCAGGATCGCGTGTTCGACGCCGCCGATATACTGATCGATCGGCAGCATCCGGTTGACGACCGGCAGCGTGGTCGGCGCCTGCTCGTTCCAGGGATCGGTGAAGCGCGCAAAGTACCAGGACGAATCCACGAAGGTGTCCATGGTGTCGGTTTCGCGCTGGGCCTTAGCCCCGCATTTCGGGCAGGTGACGTGCTTCCACGTTGGATGATGATCCAGCGCGTTGCCGGGCTTGTCGAACGTAGCATCCTCCGGCAGCACCACGGGCAACTGGTCGTCCGGCACCGGCACCACGTCGCATTTCGGGCAGTGGATCACCGGGATCGGGCAGCCCCAATAACGCTGGCGTGAAATACCCCAGTCGCGCAGGCGGAAATTCACCTGTCGCTCGCCGACCGGCGCATTGCCGCGCATTTCGGATTCCAGCCGCTTTGCGACGTCTTCCTTGGCCTGCTCGATGGTCATGCCGTCGAGGAAGCGGGAATTGATCATGCGGCCTTCGCCGTCATAGGCCGTGTCGGTAATGACGAACGTCTTCGGGTCCTGGCCCTCGGGGCACACGACCGGCGTATTGCCGAGCTTGTACTTGTTGACGAAGTCGAGGTCGCGCTGGTCATGCGCCGGGCAGCCGAAGATCGCGCCGGTGCCGTATTCCATCAGCACGAAGTTCGCGACATAGACCGGAAGCTTCCAGTTCGGGTCGAACGGGTGAACGGCCTTGATGCCGGTGTCAAAACCCTGCTTCTCGGCGGTGTCGATGATTTCCTGCGCGGTGCCGATCTTTTTCACATCCGCGATGAATTCGGCGAGCTTTGGATTCTTCGCCGCCGCGGCCTGCGCCAGCGGATGATCGGGCGCGATCGCCATGAACTTGGCGCCGAACAGCGTGTCGGGCCGCGTCGTGAAAATCTTCAGCTCGGACTCGCCTGATGGCGTCGTGGCCGGATCGAGTGCGAAGCGCAGCAGCAGGCCTTCCGAGCGGCCGATCCAGTTGCGCTGCATCAGGCGGACCTTGTCGGGCCAGCGATCCAGGTTATCCAGCGCGTCCAGCAGTTCCTGTGAGTATTTCGTGATCTTGAAGACCCACTGGCTCATCTCGCGCTGTTCGACAACCGCGCCGGAGCGCCAGCCGCGGCCGTCGATCACCTGCTCGTTGGCGAGCACGGTCATATCGACCGGATCCCAGTTGAGCTTGCGCTTCTCGCGTTCGGCGAGCCCCGCGCGCAGCATGTCCAAAAACATCTTCTGCTGATGCTTGTAATAGCTGGGGTCGCAGGTCGCGAACTCGCGCGCCCAGTCGAGCGACAGCCCGATCGACCGCAGCTGCTTTTTCATCGCGGCGATGTTGTCGTAGGTCCAGGCCTTCGGCGCGACCTTGCGCTCGATCGCGGCATTCTCGGCCGGCAGCCCGAAGGCGTCCCAGCCCATCGGGTGCAGCACGTTGAACCCCTTGGCGCGCATGAACCGCGCCAGCACGTCGCCGAGGGTGTAGTTGCGGACATGCCCGATATGGATACGCCCGGACGGGTAGGGGAACATCTCGAGCACGTAGTATTTTGGCCGTGGATCGTCGTTTTTCGAGGCGAAGATCGCCTTTTCGTCCCACTGGCGTTGCCAGCGCGGCTCGGAATCACGGGCGTTGTAGCGTTCGGAGGTCATGGAATCGTAAGCGCTTTTTGTGGATTCGGGTCCCGTCCAGAGGACGGCGGACTAGGCCACAAAAGCGGCTGCGGGGTCAACGGGTTGGGGAGGGGAGTATGGCCATTTGACCGACGGCGCGGAGCGCGCTTCACCCCGCCATCGCCATCCCGGCTTCGTCCACCAGCTTGGCAAAGCCGTGCTCGACGACGGTATTTCGACCGCGGTGCTTGGCGGCGTAGAGGGCGGCGTCGGCGGCTTCGATCAGGTCGCCGGGGGTTTGGGTGTCGCTCGGGAGCGTCGCGGCGACACCGACGCTGACGGTGACGGTGCGATGGCTGGAGGTGATGTGCGGCAGGCCGAGGTCCTGCACGGTCGTGCGCACGGTTTCGCCGATCTCCAGCGCCCTTTGCGGGCTCGTGTTCGGCAGCAGCAGGCAGAATTCCTCGCCGCCATAGCGGCCGGCAAAGCCCATTGTCCCGGCGGCGATGTCCGCCAGCGCTTCGCCGAGCCGGGTCAGACAGGCGTCGCCTTCGGGGTGGCCGTAGGTATCGTTGTAAAGCTTGAAGTGATCGACATCGATCATCAACAGCGACAGCTCGCAATGATTTTGCTGCGCCTTCAGCCATTCGAGGTCGAGCCGGCTCTGGAAGCCGCGGCGGTTGGCAAGACCCGACAGCATGTCGATCGAGGCCATCACGGTGAGGCGGTCGTTGGTGGCGACCAGCTCGCGCTCGCGCTGGCTGAGCTGAGCGGCCATCGCGTTGAAGGCGCGCGCCAGCGGCATGAATTCCAGCGGCAGCCGGCTGCGCGTGACACGGGCCGACCAGTCGCCTTCGCCGAACCGCCTGGCCATACCGGTCATGACCTCGATCGGATTGATGATGAGCTTCTCCGCCCCGATCAGCGCGCCGAGCAGCACGAACAGGCAGACGAATCCCAATTGCAGATAGGCGGTGCGGATGTCGCGATTGATTGCGGTCGTGACCTTGGCCTCGTCAACGCTGACGATCAGGCGAGATTGCGTTCCGGGAATGCGCGCGAAACTGATGGCGCGCTTGGAGCCGTCGGTCGCGGTAAAGGACAGCGAGCCCGTGTCGGAGTTGGCGCTGAGCGCCTTGTAGGTAATGGCCGACAGCAGCGGCACGTTGTCGAGCGGCCGGCCGATCATGCTGGCCTGGTCCGGCGGTGCCGCCAGCACCACGCCGGTGCTATCGATCAGCAGCGCTGAAATGCCCGGCCGTCCGCCGAGGTTGGCCATGATCTTCGACAGCCAGTCGAGATTCATGCCGGCGACCGCAACCGAATCTTCCTCCGGATTGATCGCGGAGACCGGATAGGCCGCCATCATGATCGGGCGGTTGTTGGTCTTGCCGAACAGATAGTCGCTGAAAACGAAATCGCGGGTTTCCTGCGCCTTCCTGAAATAATCGCGATCGCCGATGTTGAGGCCGACCTGAATGTTCAGCGTCGAACACTGCACCACGCCTTCCTTGCTCACGATCATGATGCTGCGGATCCATGGCAGGTTTGCGGGCAGGCTGGCGCGCAAGATCTCGCAACTGCGCCCGATGCCGCTGGAGGCGCGGATATAGGCGGCGGATTTCAGCATCGTCTCGACGGAGGAAATTACCTCGCGCTGGGTCTCGGCGCTGTGGTGGGAGATATTGGCGTATTCTTCAGACGCTATCGCGATCTGCCTGGCGCGGGTGTCTTCGAGCGAGCGGACGCGCTCCAGCATCAAGGGTGCCACCAGCATCACGGCCAGCATCGCAAGCCGCGCCCGGATTCCCAGAAGCTTCTTGAGTTTGACCCGATTGCGGTTGAAAGTAACGCCAGACATCCTGCCCCCCGTACCGGAAGGTAGAGCGAAGGTTTCAAAAAGCCTTTCCCGAACTTGGTAAAATTCGAGGAAATGCCGTAAAACTTCCGGCCGAAATCCGACATGAAGCGAGAGAGATGGCGACGCCGCTAACCAAGTCTTTACCAAACGGTCTGGTCCAGGTGGAGCAGGACATCGCGCGCGCGTGCAAGGAAGCGCGCCGCGAGCGCGCGTCGGTGACGCTGATCGCGGTGTCGAAGACGTTCGACGCCGCGGCTATTTCGCCTGTTATCGATGCAGGGCAGCGCGTATTCGGCGAAAATCGCGTGCAGGAAGCCAAGGCGAAATGGCCGGCGCTGGTGTCGGCCTGCCCCGGAATTGCGCTGCACCTGATCGGTCCGCTGCAATCCAACAAGGCCAAGGAAGCCGTAGCGCTGTTCGATGCCATCCACTCGGTCGATCGTCCCAGCATTTGCGAAGCGTTAGCCAAGGAAATTAATTCCCAGAACAGGCGACCGGAATTGTTCGTTCAGGTGAACACTGGCGAAGAGCAGCAGAAGGCCGGCATCGCGCCCGGCGAGGCCGACGCCTTCATCGCGAGTTGCCGCGACAAGTATGGTCTGAGCATTTCCGGCCTGATGTGCATCCCGCCGGTCGACGAGGCGCCGGCGCCGCATTTTGCGTTGACGGCCAAGATCGCCGCGCGCAACGGACTGAAAAACCTGTCGATGGGCATGAGCGCCGATTTCGCGATTGCGATCCAGTTCGGCGCCACGCATGTGCGCGTGGGCTCGGCGATTTTCGGGCACCGCGGGTAAGCGCCTTCGATGAATTTCATAGCCAACGCTGCGGCGGTTGCGACGACGGCGATTGGCGTCGTTGCATTGCTCGCGCTCGGTCTTGGCGTCTATTGGCTGTTCAACAAGCAGGCGAGATTGCGGGATATTGCCGAGCTGAGAAAGAAGCTCGACGAGATGCAACCCACCGATCCCGAATACAGCGCCGTGCGTGCACTTCACACCTCGATGGTGATAGACGCGCAACGGTGGGGTTTCTTTCACTCCGACGACGTGTCAGGGTGCCATGACAGTGGTGCGCACAGCGGGAGCGGAGATGCGGCAGGTCATTCGGATGGTGGCGGAGATGGCCATTGACGATCTATTGTGCCTGCACCGGTCCGCCGTGGCGACGATTCATTTGAATCCCACCGACACGTTCCCGAGCACGCCAAAATCCATCGCACAAAAATCGCCGGATTGAATCGGCAGCGGCGGATGGCAGGTGCCGGTCGTCACGATCTGCCCTGCCTTCAGCGTCACACCGAGCTGGCTTAATTCGTTGGCGAGCCAGGCCAGCGCGACGCGGGGATCGCCCAGTACGTTCTTGCCGTGCCCGATGAATTGCTGGCCGCGCAGGGTGATGACGGGCCGCTCTTCGACGAGATCGCGGGAGCGCCAGTCCGCGGTCGTCGGCGGGCCCAGCACGAATAGGTGCGCACAGGCGTTGTCGGCAATGATCTGGGCGGCGCCGGCGCTGACGAAATCGGCGAAGCGCGAGTCCGGAATTTCGATCGCCGGATGCAGCGTGTCGACCGCGCCGAGGACTTCTTGCACCGTGTAGGGCGAGCTGCGAGGCGGCAGATCGATCCGCATGCGAAAGGCGAATTCCGGCTCGGCGACGCGCATCTCGTTGCCCGCCATTGAAGCGGTGCCGCCATCGGTGATGACGGTCTCGGCCAGAATGCGCCCGGCCATCGGGCCGTCGACATTGATGTGCTTTTGTCCGGCCTCGCTGGTGGCCGCGATCTTCCAGCCGAACAGACTTTCGGACGAATATTTTTCGATTTGCCCCTGGATCGCGTAGCCCTCGATGCGATCGTGCGGCCGCAGCCTATCGTCGAGGCCGGCGAATTTGGTGCCGGCGCGCCAGTGGTCGTGCAGCGTCTTCGATGCGGCTGTTATCGCGTTCTTGTCGAGCATCGTTTTAATTCCTTATCGGCCGATCATGATTTTCGTCTGCGGGCCCATTCGCCGCAACAGCCGCAGCATGGCGGATTTCGTCATCGAAACGCATCCCGCGGTCGGTGAAAAATTGGGCCGCGCCAGATGCAGGAATACGGCGCTGCCGCGGCCGGCTACGCGTGGGCCGGCGTTGTGATCGATTTCGACGATGAAATCGTAGAGGTGGTCCTCGCGCGTCAGCCGGTCGCCGGGCTGGTCGCGGACCAGACGGATGGGCTGATTGTAACGGCGGTCCCGCGGGTCCTCGCACCAGGCGTCCTCGGGCCGGATCGGCCGGACCGGCAGGTAGGTCTGCGGTCGGGGATGGCGATCAGCGCGCCACCACACTTGCAGCGGATGGTACGTGCCTCTCGGGGTCCCGCCGTCGCCCTCCCGTTTGTTGGCGAGGATGCCGCCCCGGCCAAGTGCCACCGGCACCGTCCAGCCGTCCGCCGTCAGCCAACCCCGGCGGGGGTCGCCGGCAGCCCTCTGGACGCGGATTGCCGCCAGCGGCCGATCACGCGCGGATGTCCGATAAGTGATTGAGATAGTGGTGCTTTCCATGCCCGCGCCTGAATACTGGGATTGCCTGCCCGGCCGTAATTATTCTATTGACGCCATTACAGGACATTCATCCAAACCCGCCTCAAATTTGGGATAGACTGCGTTTCGCCTTGTGAATCTGTAACAATTTCTTACCTGATCCGAATCAGTACCTGACGATCTGGTTTGCTCGCAAAATTTGCACGCGAATCCGGATGGTCATCGACACCAAGACCCGGCTTGAGACGCTTCCATTTGTGTCCGCCGCCTGCCTCAAGAGGATCGTATCCTATGCCCAATGCCCGCAAGATCCTGATCGTGGATGACGACACCGATCTGCGCGATACGCTGGTCGAGCAATTATCGCTGCACGAGGAGTTCGAAGCCTCCGCAGTCGATACCGGTGCCAAGGGCGCCAGCGCCGCCAAGGCCAATTCTCCCGATCTGGTGCTGATGGATGTCGGCTTGCCGGATACCGACGGACGGGAAGTGGTGCGCAGCCTGCGCAAAGGCGGCTTCAAGGCGCCGATCATCATGCTGACCGGCCACGACACCGATTCGGACACCATTCTGGGTCTCGAATCCGGCGCCAATGATTACGTCGCAAAGCCGTTTCGGTTTGCCGTCCTGCTTGCCCGTATCAGGGCGCAGCTTCGTCAGCACGAGGCCAGCGAAGACGCGGTGTTTTCCGTCGGCCCCTACAGCTTTCGGCCCGGCTCCAAGATGCTGACCGCGGCCAATGCCAGAAAGGTGCGGCTGACCGAAAAGGAAACCGCGATCCTGCGTTTCCTGTATCGCGCCGGCCAGTTGCCGGTGTCGCGCGAGACGCTGCTGCAAGAAGTGTGGGGCTACAATTCGGGCGTCACCACGCACACGCTGGAAACCCATATCTACCGTCTGCGGCAGAAGATCGAGAAGGATGCGGCCAATCCGGAAATCCTGGTGACGGAAGCCGGTGGCTACAAGCTGGTGCCGTGATTCGATTCGCCGCCTCGATTCGTAATTTTCGCGCATCCCGGTCACAGGTCCATGTCGATCGAAGATGATGTAGCCCTGCTCGAGCGGGTGCCGACGTTGCGCTTGTTGGGCACGGCGTCGCTGCGCATGCTGGCGATCGGCTCGGAGCAGCGCGATTTCTCGCCTGGCGATTATCTGTTCAACTCCGGTGACGAGGCGGATGCCGGTTATATCGTTCAGCGTGGTTCGATCCGCGTCGAGGACGGCGGCGCCGAGGTCGTCGCGGGACCCGGTGCCCTGATCGGCGAATTGGCACTGATCGTCGCCATGAAGCGGCCCTCGAGCGCGGTCGCGCTCGATCATTGCTCGGTCATCCGGGTGGCGCGCAGTCTGTTTCAACGCGTGCTCGAAAGCGATCCTGCCGCCGCGCGCCGTCTGCGTGACGAACTCGCCACCCGTACCAGCCAGCTCGCCAGCGACATTTTGATCGCCGGCGCCAAGTTCAGCATTTGATCGATCTAACTTTTTGATTTGAGCATGATCTTTTCGGAAAACCGGTACCCACTTTTCCGGATCATGCTCTAGACTTCCAGCGTCACCGTGACCGGCACGTGGTCGGACGGGCGCTCCCAGCTCCGGGCGTCGCGGGTGATCCTGAAATCGCTGATCCCGTCCTTCAGCGCGCGCGAGACCCAGATGTGATCGAGCCGCCGGCCGCGGTCGCCCACCGTCCAGTCGGCGGCGCGGTAGCTCCACCACGTATAGACTTTCTCCGAAAGCGGGATGCGCTCGCGCGCGACGTCGAACCATTCGCCATGGGTCTGCGCCGCCAACAGCTTTTCGCATTCGATCGGTGTGTGCGAGACGACCTTGAGCAGCTGCTTATGCGACCACACGTCGTTCTCATGGGGCGCGACATTGAGGTCGCCGACCAGGATGTGCCGGTCGTCGCCGCGCGGATGCAGCGGTTCGCACGCCTTCATCTCGTCGAGAAATTTCAATTTGTGATCGAACTTCGGATTGAGCGCGGGATCGGGAATGTCACCGCCGGCCGGCACGTAGAAATTATGCAGCACCAGCGGCTTTGCGAGCTGCGCCTTCTCGCCGAACGCCACCGAGATGTGGCGCGAGTCGATCTTGTCGCAGAAGGTTCTTATATCGGTGGTCTCGAACGGCAGTTTCGAGACGATGGCGACGCCGTGATAACCCTTCTGCCCGTTCAGCGCGACATGCTCATAGCCGAGACGCTTGAATCGCTTCAGCGGAAAGGCGTCGTCGATGCATTTGGTTTCCTGCAGGCACAGCACGTCCGGCCGCGCCGATTTGAGGAATTTGGCGACGATGTCGATGCGCAGGCGCACCGAATTGATATTCCACGTTGTCAGGGAAAACCGCATGAGGGCCGTGTATTACCACGGTTCGTGATGGCGTCGCCCTGCTTGTCCACAGCTGGAATTTCGTAGGGTGGGCAAAGGAGCGCCAGCGACGTGCCCACCATCTATCGAACCGCGACATGTTGGTGGGCGCGTGGAGCCGGTCATCAGGCGCGCATTCGCGCGACCCGTTGGCTTTGTCCACCCTACGGAAAGAATGGAGAAGGCGCGCGGTTCAATTCGCCGGCGTGATGTAGTTGGTAAAATCGATCTTGAAGAGGCCGGGGTCGACCTTCTTGGACGAATCCAGATTGTAGACCGCAATCGTGGTGTCGTAGCCCTGCGGATCGGTCACCGTCCATTGCTTGAGCTGGCCGTCCTTGACGCCGACCATCAGCATCAGCCGGCTGGTGCCGATCAGGGCCTGCTTCTCCTCGATGGTGACGCTGATGTAGATGTCATCGGCCGTGACGTTGACGACATTGGTGTCCTTGAGCAGATCGATACGGTCCGACAGCAGGAAGCGCAGCGGCGTCTGCGACAGCGGGTAGATATCCTGGGTCGCAAGCTTCGTATCGCGGACTGCCAGCGACGATCCGTCGGCGATGATCGCGATCGGGCTGGGCGCTTCGTATTCGAAACGCACCTTGCCCGGCTTCTGGATGTAGAAATCGCCCTTGGTCTTGCTGCCGTCGGGGCCGACCTGGACGAAATTTCCGACCAGCGTCTGCAGCGATGACAGATAGGAACTGACCCGGGCAGCCTGCGCCTTCTGGTTGGCGTCGAAGGTTGCAAAAATATTGGCCGGAACATTGCGGTTCGGGTCGGGAATCACCGGGTTCGGCGGTGTCTGGGTGGCGCCGGTGGTCGCAGGCGCCTTGTCCTGCGCGCTCATCTGCACGCTGCCATCGCGGGCTTTGGGCGGCGAAAGCTTCTGAACGGGCGCGGGCTTTGGAACCGGCACGGATTGCGCGAGCGCCGGCGTCGCTACGCCTGCCAGGGACGTGGCGATCAAAAGGGCCAGTCCGGCGCGCAGCCCGCGGTGGGTGGATTGTTGTGTCATCAGGTAATTCGGATCTCTATTCGACAAGGCGTCCCGCTTCCGGCCATTTTATCGCGCTTTTGAGCAAAGGAGATATCGTTTTTCCGTGAAAATCGTTGCACCGAATCCACATTCAGCGCCGAGATCTAGAATCCGCCCTCTTCCTCCTCGACCAGAATTTCGCGCTTGCCGGCGTGATTCGCTTGCCCGACGATGCCTTCGAGTTCCATCCGCTCCATCAACGACGCGGCGCGGTTATAGCCGATTTGCAGCCGGCGTTGAATGTAGGAAGTCGAGGCCTTGCGGTCGCGCTTGACGATCGCAACCGCCTGCGAGAACAGGTCGCCGCCGCCCTCGGCCCCCATGCCGGTGGAATCGAACACCGCACCGTCCTCGTCGGTCGGCTCTTCTGCGGTAACCGCCTCCAGATATTCCGGCTGGCCCTGCGTCTTGAGGTGACGCACGACCTTTTCGACTTCCTCGTCGGAAACGAACGGTCCGTGCACGCGGCTGATGCGTCCGCCGCCGGCCATATAGAGCATGTCGCCCTGTCCGAGCAGCTGCTCGGCGCCCATTTCGCCGAGGATGGTGCGGCTGTCGATTTTCGAGGTGACCTGAAACGAGATACGGGTCGGGAAGTTCGCCTTGATGGTGCCGGTGATGACGTCGACCGACGGACGCTGGGTTGCGAGAATGACATGCAGGCCGGCGGCGCGCGCCATCTGGGCGAGGCGCTGCACCGCGCCTTCGATGTCCTTGCCGGCCACCATCATCAGGTCAGCCATTTCGTCGACGATGATGACGATGTAGGGCAGCGGATCGAGGTCGAGCTTTTCTTCCTCATAAATCGCCTTGCCGGTTTCCTTGTCGAAGCCGGTATGCACCGTGCGCGTCAGATCCTCGCCCTTGCCCCTGGCTTCGACGAGGCGCTGGTTGTAGCCGTCGATGTTGCGCACGCCGAGCTTGGCCATTTTCTTGTAACGCTCTTCCATCTCGCGCACGGCCCATTTCAGCGCGACCACCGCTTTCTTCGGATCGGTCACGACCGGTGTCAGCAGATGCGGGATGCCGTCATAGACGGAAAGTTCGAGCATTTTTGGATCGACCATGATCAGACGGCACTGATCGGGGCGCAGGCGGTAGACCAGGCTCAGGATCATGGTGTTGATCGCGACCGATTTGCCGGAGCCGGTGGTGCCGGCGATCAGCATATGCGGCGTGCGCGCCAGATCGATGATGATGGACTCGCCGCCAATGTTCTTGCCGAGGCAGAGCGGCAGTTTTGCGTGCGACTCGTCCTTCGCGGTCAGCAATTCGCGCAGGTAGACCTTTTCGCGATGCACGTTCGGCAGTTCGATGCCGATGGCGTTGCGACCCGCAACCACGGCGACGCGGGCCGAGAGCGCGCTCATCGAGCGGGCGATATCGTCGGCAAGGCCGATGACGCGCGAGGACTTGATGCCGGGCGCCGGTTCGAGTTCGTAGAGCGTCACGACCGGGCCGGGATTGGCCTTGACGATCTCGCCGCGGACGCCGAAATCGCCGAGCACGCCTTCCAGCGCGCGCGAATTGGCCTCGAGCTCAGCCTTGCTGAGCGGCTGCCGGTCCGACGCCTTGGGCGCCGTCAGCACCGAGACCGAAGGCAGTTCGAACTTTTCGGATTTGCGGGCCGGTGCGCGCGGCGCGGCCTTCTTCCGTGGAGTGCGAGCGGCCGGGACTTCCTCTTCCTCGTCTTCCTCTTCTTCCTCGTCCTCGAATTCTTCCTGCTGCGGAGCCAGCGTCGGCGCCGCGCGGCCACTGAGGCTCGGTTCCTGACGTTCGAACGAGGCCCTGCGCGGCGGTGGCGAACTCGACACCAGCGATCGATAGGCCGCGCTCATCAGCCAGCCGAGCCGCGCCTTCAGGCTCATCAGCGCGTGATACGCCCAGCCGAGCGAAACCGAACTGCGGTCCTCTTCTTCCACGAAAGGCGTGTCATCGTCCTCGATCGGCGTCAGCTCTTCCTCTCTCGGGCGTGAGCCCCAGCCGCTGGCAAACAGGAACGCCGCGCACATCGCCGCGAACAGGATGATGCCGAGCACGAGACGATAGGTGAAGCCGGCCGGGCCGAACACCACGGCGGGCGCGCGCACCAGCGCATCGCCGACGACGCCGCCAAGGCCGGTCGGCAGCGCCCACGCTCCGCCATGCGGCCAGCAGCTTGCAAAGCCTGCCGCGATCACCGTGCAGAGAATCCAGCATCCAAGACGCAGCGCTTCGCGGTCGAAGGTGCGATGGGTCAGCATGCGCCAGCCCCACACCGCGACGGGCAGGATCAGCATGATCGCGCCGAGGCCGAGAATCTGCATCAGGAGATCGGCGCCGATCGCGCCGGGGTAGCCGAGAACGTTGCGGATCGGCCGCGACGTCGCGTGGCTCAGGCTCGGGTCCTGTACCGACCACGTCATCAACGCCGCCGCCGCCACACCGGACAGCGCGATCAGGCAAAGGCCGGTAAGCTCGCGCAGCCGTCGCGCGAGGGCGTCGCGGATCGAGACCGGCAGATGGCTGACCAGAGGGATAACACGTTCGATCGCTGGCATGCTCATGGGGGCCCTGCGATTAATCCAGAATTTCGACCAGCCGGTGCAATGCCTCGGCCGTTGATTCACTGTGGGAGACCAGCGCGAGACGGATGTAGCCTGCGCCGGGATTGAAGCCGTCGTTCTGCAGCCGCGACAGATAACTCCCAGGGATCACGCGGACCCCCGCATCCCGATAAAGTTTCACTGCTACAGCCTCATCGCCGCCGAGTTCGGAGACGTCGAGCCAGACGCAGAAGCCGCCGGCGGGCCGCACATAGCCGTAGCGGCTGCCGAGAATCTGGTCGGCGAGATCGAACTTGATGCGGTAGAGCCTGCGATTCTCTTCGACGTGCGCTTCGTCGCTATAGGCGGCGACCGCGACGTGCTGCAGCGGCACCGGCACCTGAGGTGCCGCCACATTGCGCAATTCGTGAAAGGCCGCGAGAAACTTTCGGTCGCCAGCGGCAAAGCCGACGCGCATGCCGGGCAGGTTCGAGCGCTTCGACAGCGACTGGAACGCAACGACGTTGGTGAAGTCGGGCCCCGCGCATTCCAGCGCGCTGCCCGGCGCCTGCCGGGTGTAGATTTCCGAATAGCACTCGTCGCTCAAAATCATGAAGCCATGACGGTCGGCGAGCTTCTTCAAGCGGATGAAGTAGTCGCGCGAGGCGACCGCGCCTTGCGGGTTGGCGGGCGAGGCGATGAACATCGCCACGGCGCGGGCCAGCGTCGCCTCGTCGAGCGCGTCGAGATCCGGCAAAAATCCGTTGGCGAGCGTGGTCGGCAGGTAGATCGGTTCGCAGCCGGCGGCACGGGCGCCCGCGCCATA
Source organism: Bradyrhizobium sp. McL0615 (assembly GCF_049993905.1). Classification (NCBI taxonomy): domain Bacteria; kingdom Pseudomonadati; phylum Pseudomonadota; class Alphaproteobacteria; order Hyphomicrobiales; family Nitrobacteraceae; genus Bradyrhizobium; species Bradyrhizobium sp. McL0615. Next base: position 301,133 of record NZ_CP188254.1, read on the forward strand.
GGCCGGATAAAACGGGTTGGGCATCAGGATTGCGGGTTTTCCTCGGCGCGGCCCGACATAACGGGCGGCGGTGATCGCCGCGAAAAACAGCCCCTCGCGGCTGCCGCTTAGCACCAGGATTTCGCTTTCGGGATCGATCGGCCGCGGCAGGTCGAACCGGGTACTCAGCCAGCCAGCGGCGGCGTGGCGGAACGGCTCGATGCCCTTGGCAAGGGGATAGCGGCCGAAATCAGCGATGTGCTTCGCCAGGACCGGTCCGACAAAATCCGGCACCGGGTGCTGGGGCTCGCCCAATGACAGTGTGATCAATGGCTTGGCGGGCTGATACGGCGCCAGCAGCTCAGTCGTCCGGAGGAACGGCGAGCGCTCGGCCTGGCCGGCAGATACGCTGCCGGCGCCCTGCGCCACGCCGGAAGAGGCGGTCATTGCCATGTCTGAAACGCCAACACTTTCAAAAGCGGTCGAGGGCCCAAACCGCTGACCGGAAACACATCAAACCACCATAGATACGGCGAGGTTAAGACGCGATTAACCATCGGTGCCGGCAGCGATTTTACGGCCTTTCCACCCTTGGACGGCATTTCTTGAAAAACGGTGCAAAAAGCCATCGGGAATGGCCGAGTGACGGTTCTCCAAGCAGGCCAGACGGCGGTCTTAAGCCAGGCCGGGGGCGGCGCAAGCGACCGCCGCCAAATTCCCGGATGCGACGGTTCCTGTTGCTACCGCCCCGGCAGCCGCTCGAAGGCTGGCATGCCGTCGGGCACTTGGTGGAAGGCCTGCTTGTCGATCGTGTAAATCGCCATCTGCGGATTGAAGAGCGAGGGGTCGTCGAAGGTTCCGACCTTCAGTACCACCGCCGGCAATCCCGGCACCTTGGTCACCAAATGGGTCCCGCATTCGGGGCAGAATTCGCGCGTCACGGCGCGCTCGAGGTCGCTGCGAGAGAACTGCTTCGGCTGGCTTGCGGTGTACTTGAAGCCGTCGACCGGCATCGCCACGAACATGTTCGGCGCGCCGCCCGAGATGTACTGGCATTCCCGGCAGTGGCACTGTGCCGCCATCATCGGTTCGCCCTCGGCCTGATAGCGCACCTTGCCGCAATAGCATCCACCTTCGAGTTTCATGACGCTCTCCCGTTTTTGCCCAGCTTTTTCGCTCGGTCTTTGCCGCTCGATCGTAGCGGGCCAATTTGGCAATCTTTTCTCAAAGGGTGAAAAAAAGAAAGGGGCTCCAACTTGCGCTGGAGCCCCTCAACGGTCAGGGCATTGCCGGGTATGTGCCCGAACCGGAGTTGTGGATGCGACCCCGGGGGGATCGCATCCCGGGAGAACTTACATGTTGTAAGCGCGCTCGGTGTGCTCGGTGACGTCGAGGCCTTCACGCTCGGTCTCGACGTTGACGCGCAGGCCGACGATCACGTCGACCACCTTGTAGAGGATCGCCGAGCCGATGCCCGACCACACCAGCGTGGTGCAGACGCCCCAGAGCTGGGAGACCATCTGCGCCGCGAAGTCGTAATCGGCGACCTTCGGCGGAACGGCGGTGTAGTCGATGATGCCAGCGCCGCCGAGGGCCGGGTTCACCAGGATGCCGGTGCCGAGCGCGCCGACGATGCCGCCGATGCAGTGGACGCCGAACACGTCGAGCGAGTCGTCATAGCCGAGCGAGTTCTTCACCACGGTGCAGAAGAACAGGCAGACGACGCCGACCACGAGGCCGAGTACGATCGCGCCCATCGGACCGGCATAGCCGGCTGCCGGCGTGACCGCCACGAGGCCCGCCACCGCGCCCGACAAAGCGCCGAGCACGGAGGGGTGGCCCTTGACGATCCATTCCGCGAACATCCAGGCCATCGCCGCCGCTGCGGTTGCAACGAAGGAGTTGGTCATGGCGAGCGCGGCGCCGCCGTTGGCTTCCAGGTTCGATCCGGCGTTGAAGCCAAACCAGCCGACCCAGAGCAGCGAAGCGCCGATCATGGTCATGGTCAGCGAGTGCGGGGCCATCAGCTCCTTGCCGTAGCCGACGCGCTTGCCGATCAGCAGCGCACCGACGAGACCGGCGATACCGGCGTTGATGTGCACCACGGTGCCGCCGGCGAAGTCGATCGCACCCTTCTTGAAGATCCAGCCGGCATCGGCGTTGATCTCATCGAGCTTGGCCTGCGCCGCGGTCTTGGCGGCACCGTCAGCAGCCGCGGCGAGTGCCTTGGCGGCATCCTGGATCGCGTCCGGACCGGGCCAGTACCAGACCATGTGCGCGATCGGGAAGTAGATCAGCGTCACCCAGAGCGGGATGAACAGCGCAATCGCCGAGAACTTCATGCGCTCGGCAAAGGCGCCGACGATCAGCGCGGGCGTGATCGCCGCAAACGTCATCTGGAAGCAGAGATAGACCAGTTCCGAGATGTTGGCGTCCACCGAGAAGGTCGCTGCCTTCGAGTCGGTGGTGATGCCCATCATGAAGGCTTTCGAGAAGCCGCCGATGAAGTCGGAACCGCCGGTGAAGGCGAGGCTGTAGCCGTAGAGCGCCCAGAGCAGGGTCACGATGCAGACGGTGTAGAAGACCTGCATCAGGACCGAGAGCATGTTCTTGGAGCGGACGAGACCGCCGTAGAACAGCGCCAGGCCCGGGATGGTCATCAACAACACCAGCACGGTCGATGTCAGCATCCAGGCGTTGTCGCCCTTGTTGACGGTCGGTTCGGCGTAGGCCGCGGTCGCGGCGAACAGGCCGACTGCGAGGGCCGCCAGTCCCGCGCTATAGGGACGTTTAAACGTCATTTGGTTTTACTCCTGAGTGGTAAGGTTTGAGCGCGAAATCAGAGGGCCGCGGCATCTGCCTCGCCGGTGCGGATGCGAACCGCATGGTCGAGGTTGATGACGAAGATCTTGCCGTCGCCGATCTGGCCGGTCTTGGCAGCTGTTGTGATGGCGTCGATGGTCTTGTCGACCTGATCCGAGGCCACAGCGACCTCAATCTTGATCTTGGGCAGGAAGCTCACGGCGTATTCGGCGCCACGATAGATTTCCGTATGGCCCTTCTGGCGGCCATAACCTTTGACTTCCGTCACCGTGAGACCATGAACGCCAATGGCGGTCAGGGCATCACGGACTTCTTCCAGTTTGAATGGCTTGATGATCGCCATAACAATTTTCATGGGTCCTATCCCCGCTTGGGCCCGGTGCAGACCGACCGGGCGTTCTCGACTGAGGTTCACCACGCGGAGATGTTCACTACGCGGGCACAGCCAGGACCCTTAGAATCAAATGCCGTGCCAGATCGGCATCGCTCCCTAACAGTTTATGAATGCGGTCCTTTTCGCCCGTTGCGGGAATTGCACGTTCCTGCGCCATTCCGTCGCGCCCAAAGTGTAGCCAAGCTTGCTCAAATCGTGAGCAGGCGTGACCGCCGTCACAATCCTGCTCAGCCTCCGGGCAGGAAAACGGTAATGGGGTGGGTGGCCTATTGCAGCGCTTCGCCGTGTTGGGAGATGTCGAGGCCTTCGAGCTCCTGCTGCAGCGATACCCGTAGCGGCGCGAACACGCCCACCAGCTTAAGAAGTACAAAGGTGATGCCGCCGGACCACACCAGCGTGGCGGCGATGCCATAGAGCTGGATCAGGACCTGCTGCGCGTTGCCCTCGATCAGGCCCGCGGTGCCGCCGATCGCGTTCACCGCGAATACGCCGGCGAGCAATGTGCCGGTCAATCCGCCGATGCCATGGACACCGAACACGTCGAGCGAGTCGTCATATTTGAAGCGCTGCTTGAGCCAGGTGCAGGCCCAGAAGCAGAGCGTTCCCGCGACCACGCCGATGATGACGCCGTGCCACGGCGCCACGAATCCGGAGGCCGGCGTGATGGTGCCGAGACCCGCGACGGCGCCCGAAATCATGCCGAGCACCGACGGCTTGCGCCGTGTCGCCCATTCGATCGCGGCCCAGGTCAGCGCGCCGGCGCACGCGGCCAAATGTGTCGCGGTGATCGCCATCACCGCGCGTGAATTCGCGCCCAGTGCCGATCCGCCATTGAAGCCGAACCAGCCGACCCACAACAAACCGGTGCCGATCACGGCAAGCGACAGGTCGAACGGCGCGAGGTTCTCGCTGCCATAGCCTTGGCGCCGGCCCATCACGGTGGCGGCAACCAGCCCGCCGATGCCGGCGGAAAGATGCACGACGAGGCCGCCGGCGAAATCCAGCACGCCCATGGTGCCGAGGAAACCGCCGCCCCACACCCAGTGTGCGAGCGGCACATAGACGAAGGTGAACCAGCCGATGGAAAACAGCAGATAGGCCGAGAACCGCATCCGGTCCGCCACAGCGCCCGCCACCAGCGCCACCGTGATGATCGCAAACGTCATCTGGTACAGCATGAAAAGCGCTTCCGGGATCGTCTTCGCCGCCGGGTTTACGCTCTCCATCGTCATTCCGATCAGGAACCAGCGATCGAGCGTGCCGATCCAGGGACCATCGCCGACGAAGGCCAGCGAATAGCCGAACGCCACCCAGAGGATCGAGATGAGCGCAACTGCGGAGAGGCTCTGTGCCATCGTCGCCAGCACGTTCTTCTTGCGCACCATGCCGGAATAGAACAGCGCCAGGCCCGGTATCGTCATCATCAAGACCAGCGCAGTGGCAACGATCATCCAAGCGGTGTCGGCGGCATTGATGGTGGACGTCTCGGCCAGGGCCGGTGTCGCAAGCGAGCTCGCCGCAACAGCGATGAGCGCAGCCTTCTTTGCTGCACGATACGATGGTGCCCCCATGGAATTCCCCCGGCCTGTTATCTTTTCTTGGCTTCTGGCGTTCGACGTCGTTGCCGCCGCGCCTTCAATTCAGTGATGTCTCAGAGCGCGTCGCTATCGGTCTCGCCCGTGCGGATTCGCAGGGCGTGGTCGATCGGCGTGACGAAGATCTTGCCGTCGCCGATCTGCCCGGTACGCGCGTTCGCGGTAATGACCTCGACCGCCTTGTCGGCGACGTCGGAGGCGACCGCGATTTCGATTCGGAGTTTTGGCAGGAAGTTCACGACGTACTCGGCGCCGCGATAGATTTCGGTGTGCCCCTTCTGGCGGCCGTAGCCCTTGACCTCGGTTACCGTCATGCCGTGGACGCCGATGGCCGTCAGCGCCTGGCGCACCTCGTCAAGCTTGAAGGGTTTGATGATCGCGACGACGAGTTTCATGGTCAGGCCTTTATTTCCCTGGATATTTTTTGAGCACACGGCTGGCTGATCGCCCGGCGGCGCGCTGCCGACGCAAATCTGGCATCTTTCTGGGCAAATGGCACAAAAAAGTTGCAGGTAAAAGGGGAAAACATTTGGAGCTGGTGACGTCAATCACTGTACAGGCGGCGGGATCGTCCGCCAAAATGAGGTTTCATCGCCAGCCGTCCGGCCGGTTCACCCCTCTCCACGGCTCAAGGGACTAAAATGTCAAACCGATCGTGGTTTTATGCATCCAACGGTCAGCAACAGGGCCCTTATCCGGAGGCGCAGCTTCGCGACCTCATCACGAGGGGCATGGTGGGCGCGGATACATTGGTCTGGACCGAGGGGATGTCGGGTTGGCAGCGGGCGGGCGATATTCCCGGCCTGGTCCCCGGCGGATCGGCTCCGCCCTCTCTTTCGCATCCCGGCGCCCCGCCCCCGGTCGCAGCCGACGGTTATTCCGGCGGCGTGCTGTCGGCCGACCTTCCGATATGGCCCCTGCTCGGGCGAAGCCTGCTGTTCATCATCGGCATGCTGCTGGTGATACCGGCGCCCTGGACCGCGACCGGCTTCTACCGCTGGATGATTTCCCGGCTTTATGTCCCGGGCCGGCCCAACATGGGCTTTACCGGCCAGCCCCTCGACATCTGGTATGTCTTCATCGCGATCGGTGTCCTGACCTACATAGGTTCGGCCGACCTCTATTACCTGCAATACCTTTCAATCCCGATTCAGGCCGTGCTGTCCTGGATGGTCATTCGGTGGATCGCCTCGAATCTTAGCTCCAACGGCCAGCAGCTTCCGATCGCCTTCAACGGCAACGCGCTGCACTACATCGGCTGGCAAGTTCTTTTGTACGTTTCGTTCATCACGATCATCGGCTGGGCCTGGGTGATCACGGCCTGGATGCGCTGGATCTGCCGCAATATCAGCGGCACTCACCGCGAAGTCATCTTCCTTGCTTCGGGGTTGGAAGTGCTGTGGCGATCCGTCGTGTTCGGGATCGCCTGCGTCTTCATCATTCCGATTCCGTGGGTATTGCGCTGGTACGCAGGCTGGTACGTGTCGCAATTCGCGCTGGCCGACCGCACGGTCTAGCTTGACGTTTCGAGCGAACCGTTGCGGGACGCCGCGCGCAACTACTTGCGCTGGCGCACCGAGCCTTCCTGGGCCACCGATGTGCCGTCGGGCTTGAAGATCAGGCCGCCGGTCAATCCGCGGCCGTCTTGCGCGCTCGGCGAATCCTGCGCGTAGCGCAGCCATTCGTCGGCTGCGGAACGGCCGGTGAAACCACATCGTGTGGTCGAGGCTCGCCGGCATCATCCGCTTGTCGAACAGGGTGCGGCCGTAGCGCGCCATCACCGCATCGAGCAGCGAGAAATCCGACGCAGAAGAACGTCCGGATTGAGGGTGGAATCCCTGCCTGAACTCGCACCACGCGCAGTCAAGGGCAATTCCGCGCGGCGACACGCTCTCGCCGCGCGGGACGGCCGCCAAGCCGGGCCCGGGGTAATCCCACAAAACCCTGAAGCTTGGGTAGGAATGTCCTGATTTTTCGATCGGCCGGTCGATGGTATTTCAACAAGAGCGGCCTGGTGGCGAACGGTGCGGCCACCGGTAGACGCGACCGAGTGCCCATATGACAGCCGCTTCGACCGACCCTGCGAACGCAGGACGAATCGAAATGAAACTGCGCACGGTCTCGCAGCTCTTCAACACGCTTGATCCTTCGCCGTTCCGGGAACGGGACCTCGCAAAGGAGGCGGAAGACTATATCGTCGATTATGCGGAGGATGTGCCGAAGGGAGTTCCAATCGACATTGTCCTGCACTTGCCCGCCGAGAAATGTTCGCCATCCGCTTCGTCGGAGATCGCCTCTGCCATCAAGGACTATTTCGGTCTCCGAAGCCACGAGACCACGCGCGAGATGCAGGAGCTGTTCAGAACAGGCCGGCTCTCCCTGCTGGTCGGCCTGATCGTGCTTTCAGTCTGCCTGATGCTCGGATGGTTCTTGTCGCAGAAATTTCAAGAGGGTCCATTTCCGGATATTTTCCGAGAGGGCTTCCTGATCCTCGGTTGGGTCGCGATCTGGCGGCCCTCTGAAATTTTTCTTTATGCCTGGCATCCGCTGTTGCGGCGTCGAAAGCTATTCCAGCGGCTTATGCAGGCCCGCGTTACCGTCGAGCGCGGCGAATCGGGATGAGTGGCGTCGAGAGGCGCCATCGGGTGATCGAAACCTCACATGCGTCGGCACATCAAACGAGGAGAATTCGATGTCAGCTCCCTGCAAGCTTGAATTCAGCGTCCTGAAGCGCGACGAACAGGAAATCATTCGTGACACCCACCACCCCGCTATTGCGGAAATGAACCGGAAAAGGCTCGAAGACCTTCGCGCAATGCTTCGGGACCTCGGCAGCAAGGAACGCACCCTCGCGCGGCATCGACGACGCCAAACGAAGGGAAAGGCCGAGCCTCGGGGCAAGAGCTTTTCCGGGACGACGGAGCATGCCAACCAGCGCAAGCAGGTTTTCGTCGCCGCCATCAAGCGCGTCAACAAGGAGCTCAAGCGTCTGCGAAAGTTCGAAGCAAGGAAGGAGCTTGGAGAAGCGGCGCGACGCGCATTGGCGCTTCGTCGGGCGCAGCAATTCTCCCGACCGCAAAATGAACCGCACTCCCATGACGGGATGAGATCTCTCCCAAGCCGCCGCCGCCAGATGAAGATCCCGCCGTCAAAAATCGGAAGGGTATCGCAGGCGAACAAGCGAGCGCAGGCCAAACGAGACGCCAGCCGCGGAAGTGGCTGAAGCCGGGTCGCCGCCTATTTGCGCTGGCGCACCGAGCCTTCCTGGGCCACCGATGCCACCAGTGTGCCGTCAGGCTTGAAGATCAGGCCGCGGGTCAATCCACGGCCGTCTTGCGCGCTCGGCGAATCCTGCGCGTAGAGCAGCCATTCATCGGCGCGGAACGGCCGGTGAAACCACATCGCGTGGTCGAGGCTCGCGGGCATCATGCGCTTGTCGAACAGGGTGCGGCCGTAGCGCGCCATCACCGCATCGAGCAGCGAGAAATCCGACGCATAGGCCAGCGCACACAAATGCAGCGCCGGATCGTCGGGCAGTTTGGCCGCGGTGCGAATCCAGACATGGATCCGCCCGTCGTCGATCTTCTGGCCGAAGTAACGTCCGAGCTCGACCGGGCGCAATTCGATCGGCCGGTCGGATTCGTAATAGCGGCGGATGAATTCCGGCATCTCCTTGAACATCGGCTGCTTCGACACTTCTTCCGCCGTGAGTTTTTCCGGCGGCGGGACGTCCGGCATCTTGTCCTGATGGTTGAACGCGCCTTCTTCTTCCGCATGGAACGACACCATGATCGAGAAGATGGCGTTGCCATGCTGGATCGCGGTGACGCGGCGGGTCGAATAGCTCTTGCCGTCGCGCAGGCGTTCGACCTGATAGATGATCGGGATCTGCGGATCGCCGGGCAGGATGAAATAGCAATGGATCGAATGCGGCAGGCGACCCTCGACGGTGCGGCATGCCGCGACCATCGCCTGTCCGATCACCTGGCCGCCAAACACCCGCTGCCAACCCGTCTTCGGGCTATTGCCCCGGAACAGGTTCACCTCGAGCTGTTCGAGATCGAGAATGGAAATCAGGTCGATGAGGCCTTTGGACATGGTGTGCTTTCGATTCTTGCCGTCATTCCGGGGCGATACGTAGTATCGAACTATGGTGCGCAATTGCGCACCTGAGAATCTCGAGATTCCGGATTTGGTCCTTTCGGACCATCCCGGAATGACAGCTTAGGCTTGTTTTATGGCCTGTTTCGCCCAGCTATTATCAGGTAGCAAGCGTAGTCTGACGTAGTAGCCGGGTAAGGGATCGCATGGCGGCACAACGAAGCATTGTCATCTGCGGCGGCGCCTTTGCGGGGCTGGCGCTGGCTTTGGCGTTCCGCCAGGGCCTTGGCGCCGATATTCCCGTCATCGTGGCCGATCCGGCCCTGGCGATGCGGCCGAGCCGCGATCCGCGGGCGACCGCTATTGTGGCCGCGTGCCGGCGGCTGTTCGAGGCGCTCGGCGTCTGGGATCAGGTGGCCGCCGATTCGCAAGCCATCCTCGACATGGTCGTTACCGATTCCAAACTGGAGGATGCCACCCGTCCGGTGTTCCTGACCTTTGCCGGCGATGTCGAACCCGGCGAACCCTTCGCCCACATGGTCGAAAACCGCCGGCTGATCGATGTGCTGGTCGCGCGTGCCGAGGCTGAGGGCATTGATCTCCGGGCCACCGCGGTTTCGACCTACGATTCCCGTCCCGATGGCGTCACGGTGACGCTCGCCGACGGCAATGTCATCGAGGCAAGCCTGCTGGTCGCCGCCGATGGCGCGCGCTCAAAGCTGCGCGAGCGCGCCGGGATTGCCACCCATGGCTGGGACTACGATCAATCCGGCATCGTCGTCACCGTCGGCCATGAGCGGGATCATCACGGCCGCGCCGAAGAGCATTTTCTCCCCGCGGGTCCGTTCGCGATCCTGCCGTTGACCGGCAAACGCTCGTCGCTGGTGTGGACCGAGAATCGCGCCGAGGCCACGCGCATCACCGCGCTCGGCGAGGCCGACTTCCACGATGAACTGGAGAAGCGCTTCGGGCTGCACCTCGGCGAGATCAAGGCGCTCGACAAGCCGCGCGCGTTTCCACTCGGCTATTTCGTCGCGCGCTCATTCATCGCCGAGCGGCTGGCGCTGGTCGGCGACGCCGCGCATGTCATTCATCCGATCGCCGGGCAGGGGCTCAACATGGGCCTCAAGGATGTCGCGGCGCTGGCAGAAGTGGTGGTCGATGCGGCGCGGCTCGGCATCGATCCCGGGCAGGCCGACGTGCTCGACCGTTACCAGCGCTGGCGGCGCTTCGACACCATGGCGATGGGGCTTGCCACCAATTCGCTGAACTTCCTGTTCTCGAACGAATCGACGCTGCTGCGCACCGTGCGCGATATCGGGCTTGGCCTTGTCGATCGCGCGCCGCCGCTGAAGAGCCTGTTCATTCGCCAGGCGGCCGGTTTGGCCGGCGAAGTGCCGCGGCTGCTGAAGGGCGAGACGTTGTAGGTGGACCGTAGGATGGGTAGAGCGAAGCGAAACCCATCAACAGTCGTCAACGATGTGAATGATGGGTTTCGCTTCGCTCTACCCATCCTACGAAGATGGATTCACTCGATCTTCCGCGCCTCTTCCGGCAGCATGATTGGTATGCCGTCGCGGATCGGGTAGGCGAGTTTTGCGGAGCGCGAGATCAGCTCCTGCCGGGTCGAGTCGAATTCCAGCGGACCCTTGGTCACAGGGCAAACGAGGATCTCGAGCAGCTTCGGATCGACGGTGCTGTCGAGGCGTTCGGGCGAGGCGTTCATTTGCGGTCTCCGGCTAGGCCGCTGGTCCTTAGCATATCGGATTGCAGGGTGTCATGACGTAGCGATCCGCACCAGTTCGTCGAGCACGGCCTGTTGCCGGGCTTTTGGCAAGGGCTGGTCTGACAGAGCAAAGCCGAGAAACGCCCAATAGAGAATTTGGGCGCGGGCACGGGCCGCATCCGCAGGCAATCCGGATTGTGTCAAAAGGCTTTCGACATAGCTAAGCCGCCGCCGGTCGATCGCCTGCACGGCGGCACGCGCGGCGGCGTCGACGCTTGCCCAGGTGCGGACCGCCCGCTCCAGCATCAGCCGCTCGCCGAACACGCGGCGCAGCAGCCGCGCGAGCGGGTTCTCGTCGTTCGAAGCCGCCTCGACATTGGCGATGATCTGCTCCGCCGCAACCTCGTGCCAGCGCGCCAGGATCGCGGCATGAAACGCGGCGATATCGGCAAAGTGCCAGTAGAAGCTGCCGCGTGACACGCGCAGCGCCTTTGCCAAAGGTTCCGCCTTCAGCGCGGTGAAGCCGCGGCTCGCCAGCGCCTTGAGGCCCTGGTCGACCCAATCCTTTGCCGAGAGTTGATCGCTCATGCTCGTTCCATGCGACGCCCACCATACAATACTGTATTGACAGGTGCCAGAATGCGGCGCATAACCATACAGTAGTGTATGGAGACATTCGATGCGCGATCTCATTCTGCAATGCGCAGGCGTCGCCGGAATAGCGGTGGCCCTGATTCACGGCGTGCTTGGGGAAACCAAGGTGTTCGCCAGGGCGACCATCCAGCCGGAGAGTCTGCGGACCCTGATCCGCCTGGTCTGGCAGGCCGGCACCGTGGCGTGGATCGGCGGTGGTGTGCTGCTGATGGCCGCGCCCTCGTTTGGATCGGAAAGCGCACGGCACTGGATCGTCGTGACGATCGTCGCGGTCTACGCCTTTGCCGCCGCTGCCAATGCCTGGTGGTCGCGCGGCCGTGGCTTCGGCTGGAAAGCGCTCGGCGCTGTCGTCGTCCTCGCCGTCGCCGGGTACTAGGCTGCTTTGGCGGCGAGGCCGCGTGACTGAAGGATTGCCCAGAGGGTCAGCAATATTCCGATGATCGCCGGCAACGTGACAGCCGGAAAATCGCGGGGAATAACCGAGGGTGAGCAAATGCCGACTGCGACCTCCCACAAATGGAACAGGGCGTGGCCGAGCAGCCAGATCGACGGCGCGGCCCAAAGCAGGATCCGCGAGCGAGGCAGTGCTGCCCCAACCAGAAATGCGCCGCCAAGGAGCAGGAAGATCAACCCGATATCGCGCACGAAGTGCTGATTGAAGGGTCCGGTGGATGTCACGCCCGGAACTGCCATGTACCAATCGGCGGGCGACACAAGCATGAAGACGCCATTCGCTTCCATGGCGACGCCGAGCAACACGGCTATGCCAAGACATACTGATTTCAACATCGTCGATCCGTTCATGGGAGGGCGTGGGGCGCGAATGATCCGGTTAGGCCGTTACCGGCCTGACTGCCGGATTTGCCTGACGATCAGTGGCTAAGCCAGTCCTCGAAACGGATCCGGCCAAGGCGCGGATGTTCGCCGGGGGTCAGCGAACGATCGTCAATCGCGGCACCGAAGTAGCGGGCATGAACGTCGGCGATCACCTTGCGGCCGTCGCCCTTCGCGGCCAGAAACTGCCGGGCGATCTTGTCGAGCGGAATAGGCTCAGGGCCGGCGACTTCGATGGTTCCGTTGACCGGTGGTGCTATCGCAACGTCGGCCAGCGCAGCGGCGACGTCTTCCGAAGCGATGGGCTGGAACAGGGCGGGCGACATGCGAAAGGTGTCGCCGTCGGTGCCCGACTGGACGATGCCGCCCACGAACTCGAAGAACTGCGTGGCGCGCAGGATGGTATAGGGAACGCCGGACTCCTTGATCAGCTTCTCCTGTGCCAGTTTGGCGGGGAAATAGTCGCTCTCGAGCAGGCGCTCGGTACCGACGACCGAGAGCGCGACATGATGGCCGACGCCTGCGGCCTTCTCCGCCGCAAGCAGATTGCGGCTGGAAGTCTCGAAAAATTCGAGCACCGCTTTCGCTTCCCACGACGGCGCATTGGCGACGTCGACGACCACCTGCGCGCCCGAAAGCGCCTCGGCCAGTCCCTCGCGTGTGATGGTGTTGACGCCGGAACGGGGCGAGGCCGCGACAACGTCATGGCCTCTCTGCTTGAGGATGGCGCTAAGCTTGGTTCCGATGAGGCCGCTGCCTCCGATAACGACGATTTTCATGTCCGCTCTCCCGTTGTTGCCCGCCCTCGGGCTCCTGATCTGAAGCGATAATGCTTCCAGATCGGCCGGAAAGCCTTGCAGCGACGTTGGACTAGCGTTGGATTTACCTTGGTTATTGGTCCAAGCGGGCCACCATCCCGCCGGGTGGTCCGCTGACGAAAGGTCACGCGTCAATCGGTGGTGCCCGGGGAATGCCGTGCTATCAATGGCTTGCCTGGACGGAACAGTGTCAGCCCGGCCGCCTCGCATCTACGCCCGGGGGATGATGGAGCGCCGCCGCCGTGCAGTTTTTGTTTGAGGACTACGTGCTCGACCTTGACCGGCGTGAGCTCACCCGGGGATCAAAGGCCATTGCAACCGGGCCGCAGGTCTTTGACCTCTTGGTCTATCTGATAGAGAATCGCGAGCACGTCGTCAGCAAGGATAATCTCCTGGACGTGGTATGGGGCGGCCGCATCGTCTCCGAGTCAACGCTGACCAGCCACATCAATGCAGTGCGCAAGGCAATCGGCGACTCCGGCGAGGAGCAGCGCCTGGTACGCACCATCGCCCGCAAGGGATTCAGGTTTATTGGCGAGGTCAGGGAAGCCGATGCATCGGATGGTTTCGGTTCGCCAAAGACGGAGCCCGTCACATCGGATGAAACGACGGCACCGCCGCGGGCTCTTCCCGACAAGCCGTCGATCGCGGTCCTTGCCTTCCAGAACCTGAGCGGCGACCCCGAGCAGGAATATTTCGCGGATGGCGTGGTGGAGGACATCATCACCGCGCTGTCGCGGATTCGCTGGCTGTTCGTGATCGCGCGCAATTCGAGCTTCACCTACAAGGGTCGCGCCGTGGACGTGAAGCAGATCGGCCGCGAGTTGGGCGTGCGCTATGTGTTGGAAGGCAGCGTGCGCAAGGCCGCGAACCGGGTGCGCATCACCGGACAACTCGTCGATGCCGCCGCCGGAACGCATCTGTGGGCGGAACGCTTCGAAGGCAGCCTCGACGATATCTTCGAACTGCAGGACCAGGTGGCCGCGAGCGTCGTCGGCGCCATCGCGCCCCAGCTCGAACGCGCCGAGATGGAGCGCGCCAAGCGCAAGCCGACCGAAAATCTCGGTGCGTATGACTACTACCTGCGCGGAATGGCCGACCTGCAGCGGGGCACCAGGGAGGCCATTGGCGAGGCGCTTCCGCTGTTCGAAAAAGCGATCGAGTTCGATCCGGATTTCGCTTCGGCCTATGGCGCGGCAGCGTGGTGTCATTTCTGGCGCAAGGTCAATGGATGGGAGATCGATCCGGAGCGTGAGGCGGCCGAGGGCGTGCGCCTCGCCCGCCGGGCTGTCGAACTTGGACGCGATGATGCGGTCGCGCTGGCGCGAGGCGGGCATGCGCTGGCCCACTTCACCGGTGACCTCGACGTCGGTATCGCCTTGCACGACCGCGCGGTGATGCTCAATCCAAATCTGGCGGCCGCCTGGTTTCTCGGCGGATTTCTGCGGGTCTGGCACGGCGAACCCGACGGCGCCATCGAGCACTTTGCGCGGGCGATGCGCTTGAGCCCGCTCGATCCGGAAACCTATCGAATGCAGGCCGGAATGGCGGCGGCGCACCTGTTCGCCGGGCGTTTCGACGCGGCGTCCTCGTGGGCGGACAAGGCATCCAGCGATCTGCCGAGCTTTCTGCTGGTGGCCGCCGTCGCCGCGGCCAGCCACGCGCTGGCCGGCAGGACCGAGGAAGGCCGCAGGGCCATGGATCATCTGCGCAAGCTGGATCCCTTGCTGCGTATCTCCAATCTTAGGGACTGGCTTCCGATCCACCGGGCGGAACATCTCGCGACGTTTGCGGACGGCTTGCGCAGGGCAGGGCTGCCGGAATAGGGCGCCCGAAATGACGTGAAAGCCTACTGCAATCCCGTGTCGCCGCTGGTGCGCTTCTTGGCGAGGTCCATTTCAGTTACCGCGATCAGGATTTCGGCGCGGGTTTTCAGGTCGGGCGCTTCCAGCATCGCCTGCTTCTCCGCCGGGCCATAGGGCGACATCATGGCGAGCGCGTTGACCAGCGCCTCGTTCGGCGCGCTCTCGATACCTTCCCAATCCACCTTCAAATTGTTGGCTTCGAGAAAATCGGTCAGCACCTCGAGCAAGGCCGTGCGGTCGACGGCTTCCTCGCCCTTGCGCGCAACGAAATCGTCGGCATAGGGAAAGAAATCCGCCTTGCATTGCCGGTAGGCGGTCAGTGCCGAAATTTCCTCGACCACCTTGAAGCGCGCGACGCCGGTCAGTTCCAGGATGTAGCGCCCGTCGCCGGATTCGGCGAGCTGCGTGATGCGGCCGACGCAGCCGACCCGGAACAGCTCCGGCCTCGCCTCGTCCCTGGAGTGCGAAATATCCGGCTGGATCATCCCGATCAGCCGATGACCGTCGCGCAGCGCGTCGTCCACCATCGCCAGATAGCGCGGCTCGAAAATATTGAGCGGCATCTGGCCGCGCGGCAGCAACAGCGCGCCCGGCAATGGAAACACCGGAATGATTTGGGGAAGCTCGCCGGGTCCGCGGTATTCGGCATTGATCGGCATTTGCAGTCCCGGTCAGTTCGTTGGTTCGGTGCGTGTTCTCTTCACAAAACCATGCCCAGCTGTGGTGGAAGCGCGCCTCACGAGAATAGAATCGTCGATAGCCGCTTGCGTCCATCGACGGTCGCTTCATCCGCGCCGCCCCACGCTTCGAAGAACTGCACCAGTTGCTTGCGCGCGCCGTCGTCGTTCCACTTGCGATCGCGCTTGACGATTTCGAGCAGCTGGTTGGTCGCTTCAGCGCGGTTGCCCTGGGCGTTGAGCGCGGTCGCCAGGTCGAATCGCGCCTGATGGTCGAGCGGGTTGGCGGCGAGCTTCTGTTCCAGCTCGGCCACCGGACCGACAGCCTGGGCCTGCTCGGCGAGATCGATCGAGGCCTGCACCGCCTTGACGGTGGCGTCATTGCGCTTCGATTCCGGCACCATCGCGAGCGTCTGCTTCGCCTGCTCGATCGCGCCCGTCGTCACGTAGCATTTCGCCAGCCCGGCCAGGGCCGCGATATTGGTGGCATCGAAACCCAGTACCTCGGCATAGATCTGCGCTGCCGCGGCGGGGTCGCCCTCCGCCAGCACGGCCTCGGCCTCCTGCAGGATCTCCGCGATATTCGGCTCGCCCGGCGCCGTCATTCCCTTGGTGAGCTTGTCGATGAAGGCGTTGATCTGGCTCTCCGGCACCGCGCCCATGAATCCATCGGCGGGCTGGCCGCCCACGAACGCGATCACGGCCGGGATCGACTGAATGCCCATCTGGCCGGGGATGGCCGGATGCTCGTCGATATTCATCTTGACCAGCTTGACCTTGCCCTTTGCCGCGCGGACCGCCTTTTCGAGAACGGGCGTGAGCTGGCGGCAGGGGCCGCACCAGGGCGCCCAGAAGTCGATCAGCACCGGCTGGCGCTTCGATTCCTCGATGACGTCCTTCACGAAGGTCTGGGTGGTCGTCTCCTTGATCAGATCGGGTGCTGCCTGCGGCGCCGGGCCGCCGCCCTGCTCAACTATCGTCACGGTATCCTCGCCTGATGTCTTGAGAAGATGTCTTGGAATTAGAAGGTGTCTTGATCTTGGAAGATGGCTCGATCTTAGAAGATGTCCTGGAATTCGGGCCCGTTCTAGCACGGCTAGGAGCGAAGTTCCTCATCCGCTAGATGGCACCTTGGCCGCAAAATTCAATCGGCAGGCGCCTTCCGGTAGCGGAACCCGCCGGGAGCGCCGATGCCCCGTCGAGGCAAGCCAAGGGACCTTCGACTGCGATGGGCGTGGGACGAATTGACGCGAGACGTTTGGAGGCTCGCTCGAAAATAGCTCGAATCGCCCCCACGTTCAGGCCGGGTGGCGGGACCTTGGGTTCCCGGCTGGAGGCATAAGTGGCCAGCAAACCCCGTTTCGGCGTTGTTTCGGACCGATTCGCTCCCTTTTGTTAATGAAATCGGACGATCTGCGTGGCGCAGGATCGCATCCGGACTGTTGCATTCGCGGTCCGCATTTGTCATACGTCTGCCGTTGACGGCGCGCGTTCGCCGCCATCTCGGATGCGGGTGTAGCTCAGTGGTAGAGCACGACCTTGCCAAGGTCGGGGTCGAGGGTTCGAGCCCCTTCGCCCGCTCCAGATTTTCTCTCATGGCAAACTACCGGACCGATGACAGGCCGCCTTTTGGCGGCCTTGTCCGTTTTTGGGCCGAGGCGCACCAACATCATTTGTTCGGAATACGAAGGACCCGAATCCTTGCCGTTCCCGCATTCACGTCACGGAAAAGGCCCGGCCAGAAACCGCTCACCGGCTTGTTCAAATAGACGTAGAGCTCGCCGTCGACTGCCGGCTTGAACGTCTCTCGCAAATACTCGACCGTGCGAGGATCGTCGCGCGTGTCGATGAAATTTTCCGTATTGCCGGTGTCTCCGTAGCGGGTAATGACCCGTCCAAAAGGACGATCGAACGTGCGTTTGATCGGATATGCCGCACCCAAGGCCGCCATTTGCGCCAAAGCGACGGTTGAACCCCACCAGCCGGGCTCCTTGTGATGCCAGAACTCGCTCAGCGGCATTCCTCCCGGGCCCGAGGCTGCACCGAGAAATGACCATTCATCCTTCTTGCTGATCTCGAACGTATACGTCTGCGCGGCAAAAACCCTGACCTTGGTCGACGTGCAAACATTGCGGGTGTCGAATTCGGTCTTCACGGCACAGAGCTTCGTGCAGGTGTCGGGAAGTGTGCCGTCGGCCGCCCGGGTGCACAGCCCCACCTCGGCCGGCGTGCAAAGATCGAGCTTGCTCGCCTTGGGGTCCGGTTTGCAGAAATCGCCGAAACTGTCGCGGACGTTGAAAATATAGTGGCTCGCGAGCGCTACGCCGCCGTACAGAAACAGGACTGCAAAAAGCCCCGGCGCAATCTTGAGTTTGATATTGGCGATGGTTTGCTTGTATCCGACCTTCAGCCTGAACCAGGCGATGGTCGAGTCCTTGAGCAACATCGTGATCAGGATTGCGATGGCGAAGAACTGGAAATACGGACGGGTGATGCGGTCGATGAAGATCTGCAGGGCCCCCGGCGCCGCGGGGACCGGGTATCCGAACCAGCCCGGCAGCGGATAGAGCGCGATCAGGAACAGGCCAAAGCAGACGAGCTTCTGCAGGGCGCTGGTGCCGGCTGGTGGCTCGGCATGCCGTCCGTGGATATCGAACTTCGACAGGCTTATCCGCCACGCGCAGCGCATCTGGTCGGTGATCCGGCTCCGGAGGCTGGCGCTCAACCACAGCAACAGCGCGACAAGTCCGGCATGAAGCACAAACGAAAGCGGATCTCTCGCATACGCATTTATCCAGCGTGAGGAGATCGCTCCCGGCAAGGCCATGCCGACCATGCGGATGACGTCGGAAAGCGGCCTGAGCCGGCTGGTGTACTCGTCCGCGGCCGTAAGCTGAGATGCTACCGGATAGGCCAGCAGATAGATCGAGGCGATCACGGTCAGGAAATAGATGATACGTCGCCGCCAGATCGAACTTCCGACGACGTGTTCCTGCGTCTTTTCGCGACCGCGCGCGGCCTTGGATGTTTCGTACTCCAACCTGTCCGGTGAAACGATCTTCTCGTCATAGGTCAGGATTTCGTAGGCGGGCGGCAATCCGACCGGCGCATAGAGATGCGCGTCGACAGCGATCCGTGCGAACACGCTCTCGTGGATTTTAGGCGTTGCGATCTTCACGCAGTCGCGCTTGTCGTCCGAATATCGCGAGTCCGACAGCGCGGCTACGCTCCTTGGTCCGTAACGGTAGTAGCCGCTCAGCCCGTTTCGCGAATCATAAATCCGGCCGTCCTTGTCCTGGGTCGAGCAGACGCGTTTGAAGGCGTCGGGATCCGCGCCCGGAGCCTCCTTCAAGGTGAGGCCACGACGCTTTGCTTCGGACAAAATCCAGGTCAGCGACACGTGGGCGAGCGAGTCGTCCGGATATCCGCCGCCGACATTGGAATGCACACCGGCGAACCAGACTTGGGTGATCCGTTCCGAATCGGTGCCCCTGGTGCCGGTCGCGACGGTTTCCGGGCTCTCGTCCCACAGCAGCGGATGGAACGTCGTGCGCTCATCGTCGAGCGAAAGCGCATGGCAGGCCTTGCGAACCAGGGGGTTAAGCTGCCGGTCCGGCAACTCAAGCGGCCAGAGGTATCGGCTGACGCCCCGCATCATTTCGTCGACGGGCAGACCGTAGGCGGCCACCGTATCCCAGAGGCCCAGGAAGGCGATGTGATCGACCGGACGTTGGGTCTTGTCGTGCTTGGCGGAGACGAACAGATTGCGCAGCTTTCTAAACACCCATTCGATCTGAAACCGCGATTTGAAGCATTCCGCCCGGTGCGCGCGGTAGGCCGTGGCGACCTTTCGATCCAGTTCCTCCTCGCTGCGGTAACTCACCAGCCCCTGTTCGCAGATCAGGCCGTTCACGACGCGAATGGTGAAGGCACCCCGGCTGAACCCGAAGGCAAAGATGTCGTCGCCCCGGTAGGGGCCGTATTTCTCGTCGCGATTTTCGGCTTCGGCGGCGGCGGCTTCGAGCGCCTGATAATCGAGATGCGAACGATAATTGCGGCAGGCAAACTTGTAGATATCCAGCACGTTCCGCTTCAGGCCGAAGCCGAAGGCGCCACCCAGGATCGCGAAGGGCTTGAAGGACGAGGTGCCGACCCCGTCGTCATAGAATGCGATCTGTTGCGAGCTCGTCAGATCGAGCGACTCGAACGTCCGCCACACATTGGTGCGCCAGACCTTGCCGGCGGAATTGCCAGTGCCGTCCGAGAGCAGAATGATCCGCTTGTTTGCCATACGGGCGCTCGCTCAAGCGCGGTCGAGGCAGACCGGCATCTGGGAAGGGCATGTGAAAAATTTCTCATAGGCTTGGCCCCTCCGTTATGAAATGGGCCACAATTGCGTTGTTCGTTTGCCTACCGGCTAAGATGATGCGCGCGATCCGCTGATGTGGAACGCCGCCCACTCGTGCGCCTTGCGACAACTGGCCTGCGTTCGCCCGCCGCGAATATTGCGGTGCAGCGGTGCGCAACTGCGAACGCGGATCGATCGCTGCAGCTTGGCAATCCGTCTCACAATTTTACTTTGATCGGGCAGAGCGGCGCGGCGCGCGCTTCTCTCCCGCACCGGATGTGCTACCATTTTACGGTCTGTTTCTCTTCACCAGACGTTTTCAAAATAATAACAGGCGCAGCCGCCAGGCTGCATAGGGAGTGACGCGATGAAATCGGCTTTCAATCGATCCATTCTTGCGCTCGCAGCCGTCCTCGTTGTCGCGGGGGTCAGCCAGGCCAGCGCGCAGCAGAAGCCTCTGAAGAAATACGAGTCCGGCACCAAGGACTTCTGGACCAATCCGCCGCCGGACTGGTTCCTCGGCGACGAGACCGAGGCCCAGAAGGGCCAGGCGCCGCCATCCGGTCCGCCGACCGGCGCCTCGGACGCCGAACTCGCGGCGATGATGAAGAAGATCAAGCTGCCGGAGGGCTTCAATATCGAAGTCTACGCTTCCAACGTGTTGGAGGCGCGGCAGATGGCCTGGGGCGACAAGGGCACGCTGTTTGTCGGCTCCTTCAGCCTCGGCAACGTCTATGCGATTAAGGACAATGGCGGAAAGCGGGAGGTCAAGACGGTCCTCAAGGGCCTCACCATGCCGACCGGCCTCGCTTTCCAGGATGGCTCGCTTTACGTCGTCGCGATCAACAGGCTGATCAAATACGAAAACGCCGAAGCCAATATCGACAATCTCGGCGCCGGCAAGGTGGTGTATGACGACATGCCGACCTACGTCGCGCATGGCTGGAAATATATCGCCGTCGACAAGGATGGCTGGTTCTATCTGCCGTTCGGACCGCCCTTCAACATCGGCATCCCCCCGACCAGCGTCTCGCAGGTCCGCCGCGTTGATCCCAAGACCGGCAATGCCGAAATCTGGGCGCTCGGCGTCCGCAACAGCGTCGGCGGCGACGTCGACCCGCGTTCCGGGCGATACTGGTTCACGGAGAACGCGCGTGACTGGATCAGCGATGACATGCCGAGCGACAAGCTCAACATGATCTCGAAGATCGGCGAGCACTTCGGCTATCCCTATTGCCACCAGGGCGATCTGCCGGACCCGAAATTCGCGATGGGGCACAAGTGCGATGAATTCACCCCGCCGGTGGTCAAGCTCGGCGCCCACGTCGCACCGCTGGGGATGAAGTTCTATACCGGCGATCAATTCCCCGCCGAGTACAAGAACAACATCCTGATCGCCGAGCACGGTTCCTGGAACCGCGCCAAGTACCAGGGCGCTCGCATCAAGCGCGTGATCGTCGATGCCGACGGCAAGAACGCCAAGTCGGAGATCTTTGCCTCCGGCTGGCTCGAGGGTGACACCGGCTATCTCGGCCGCCCGAATGACATCATCCTCGCCAAGGATGGCTCGATCCTGGTGGCCGACGACTGGGCCGGCGCCATCTATCGCATCAGCTACAAGAAGTAGGACGTCAGCGGCTAGAGCGTTTTCGAGCGAAGTGGGTACCGGTTCGCGTGAAGAAAACGCGTCAAACAAAATCGGGGGCTGCGGTTATCCGGGAACGGGTGGCCGCAGCCCCTGTTGTTTGGGGTGTGGTGCAGAGGAGTTCACATGCGAAATGCACTGGTCGGGATCGTGCTGGCGGCGGCAATCGCCTGCGGTTCGTCTGTCCGCGCCGCCGATATCGCGGCCGGCAAGGAGAAGGCCGAGCTATGCGTCGGCTGCCACGGCGAGGGCGGCATTTCGCAGATGGAGAACATTCCCTCGCTCGCGGCCCAGCCCGATCTCTTCATCCAATGGCAGCTCGTGTTCTTTCGCGCCGGCACCCGCAAGAACGAGCAGATGCAGCCGATCGTCGAGCAGCTCAATAACGAGGATATCCGCAACCTCGGCGCCTATTACGCCTCGCTTGCGCCGCCAAAGGCGGCCAAGCCCGACGACAATCCGGACCTTTCAGCTAAGGGCGCGCAAGCGGCGGTCGGCCGGCGTTGCGCGGCATGCCACACAGATACCTATGCCGGAACCAAGGCGGTCGCCCGCATCGCCGGTCAGCGCGAGGAGTATCTCGTGAAGGCGCTGCAGGACTATAAGACCGGCGTGCGTGCCGGCGGCGCGATGGCGGCGATGGCGGATGTTGCGTTTCCGCTCAGCGAGGAAGAGATCGAGGCGCTCGCGCATTATCTCGCGCATTTGTAGGAGCTGGTCGTCCCTGCGAACGCAGGGACCCATACTCCGCGGCCCGTCTATTTTGGGCGGTGTGGCCAGCCTGCCTTTAACAATCAACATCGGTGGTTATGGGTCCCTGCGTTCGCAGGGACGACACCGGATCTCAGCCTCGCTGCTTCTCATACGCCTTGAGATGGATGTAGGCGATGCGCAGCTTCGGCACCGGGATCTTGGCGGCATCGGCGCGGGCAACGAGATCGCCAATCACATGGTCGGCCTCGACCGGCTGGCCCG
The DNA here is from genome assembly GCF_049993905.1 of Bradyrhizobium sp. McL0615. Classification (NCBI taxonomy): domain Bacteria; kingdom Pseudomonadati; phylum Pseudomonadota; class Alphaproteobacteria; order Hyphomicrobiales; family Nitrobacteraceae; genus Bradyrhizobium; species Bradyrhizobium sp. McL0615. The sequence continues at coordinate 323,567 of NZ_CP188254.1, forward strand.
CCTTGATGTCGCGGAACATCGAGGCGGTCATCGGCGAGCCCTCGGTCGTCAACAGGCCACTGGTGCGCTGGAAAAACGGGCCGGTCGGCGCGTGACCGGACGCCTTTGCAATCGCGCTGCATTCATCGAGCATACCGAGCAGGAAATCCTTGCCGCCGGCGACCGCCAGGATGTTGCCGACCGAGGTTCGCATTAGCGAGGTCGACGCCGCGAGCGAGGCGAGGAAAACCCACTTCTCCCACATGTCCTGCATGATGTGGTCGCTGGCTACTGCGCCGAACTTGCCGCTTTCGAACACCTTTGCAATGGCGTGGACGCGCTCCGACATCGAGCCGTCGCGTTCGCCGAAATTGAGCGACTGCATCGGCGCGAGCTGGACCACTTCGCGGGCTTCGTTGAGCGTCACCGCGATCGCGCAGAGGCCGCCGAGCACGCGGTCGGCGCCAAATTTTTCGTCCAGCACGTTGAGGTGCAGCATGCCGTTGAGCAGGGGGATGATTGCCGTTTTCGGCCCGACCGCGGGGGCAAAAGACTTGATCGCGTCTTGCAGGTCGAATGCCTTGCAGCTCAGCAGCACGACGTCGAATGTCTCGGCGAGCTTGTCGGCCTGCACCGTCGGCGGGCTCTTGAGCGTGACATCGCCGGCGGGACTCTTGATGACGAGGCCTGCGCTTGCGAGCTCGGAAGCGCGCTTGGGCCGGACCAGAAACGTTACGTCGTTTCCAGCCTGAAGCAGCCTGCCGCCGAAATAGCCGCCGATGGCGCCGGCACCGACCACGAGAATACGCATGGATCAACTTCCTTTATTGTTGGTTTTGGTGACAGCCGAATAGCAGGTTGTCGGATTCCGAGCCGAAAAATTCCCGGCCACCATTACCACCGACCGTCAGCTATTTGCCATTCACTATTCGCCTGCCTACCATGCCTCGCCGAACGGCTTGCGGCTACTTCCCCAAGACCATTTCCTCGACCTCGCGAAGCTGCTCCTTGCCGAAGAAGATTTCCTTGCCGACGAAGAACGTCGGCGAGCCGAACGCGCCGCGCTCGACCGCGTTTTGCGTATTCTCGATCAGTCTGGCCTTTACATCGGCGTCCTGCGAGCGCGCCAGCAGTTTTGCGGCATCGAGGCCGGACGAGGCCAGCGCCTTGGCCGCAACTTCAGGGTCATCCATTTTCTTCGGCTCGACCCACATGTGATGGAAGGCGGCATCGACATATTTCTCGAACACGCCTTCGAGCTGGGCGGCGACCGCCGCGCGCATCAGGTTCAGCGTGTTGACCGGGAAGAATGGATTCCAGACATAGGGCTTGACCCCAAAGCGCTTCAGGAAGCGCTCCGTTTCCAGCGCGTGGAATTCGCGCTTGTTCTTGATGCCGGCGAGCGTTTCGGCGGGCGATTTGTTGTTGGTCGCCTTGAAGATGCCGCCGAGCAGGACCGGTACATATTCGAACTTCACGTTCGCGCGCTTTTCGATCGCCGGAATCGCTTCGTGGCTGAGGAAGGCATTGGGGCTGCCGAAATCGAACAGGAATTGCGGATTTGAGCTCACGGCAGTCTCCCTGATATTTTGCCGCATTCTGGCGTAAGGCAGGCGGCGCGTCCACGGTATTATGACGATCGTAATATCGTGGCAATGCGCGGCTTGCCCCCTCACACCAGCCGCTGCATCGGCCGGCGACGCCAGACCAGCGTGTAATATCCGAGTTGCAGGACGAACATGGCGCAGAACACGATCGGGTAGGCGGCCCAGACCCCGGCCAGGCCGATGGTCCGGCTCAGGATCACGGCAGCGGGTATTTCGATCGCGACGATGGCTGATATCGACAGCAGCATGGGAGCCAGGGCTACGCCGCCCGCGCGCATCGCGCCCGAGAACACGGTCGCCATGCCGAATGGAACCGAGCTCCACAAGGTAATCATGAGCAGTCCTTTCGCGAGTTCGAGCACGGCTGTGTCGGTAATGAAGACGCCCAGCACGGCGCGCGGAAACAGATAGATCAACGCCACCAGACCGCCGGTCAGGACGAGATTGAGCAGCAGTCCGGTCCGGACGATGGCATCCAGCCGGCCGGCATGGCCGCCGCCGATCGCCTGCGCGCCAAGGATCGAAACCGAGATCGAAATCGATATCGCGGTGAATTGCGCATAGCCCATGATCTGGTTGACGGCGCCATAGGCTGCGGTGGCTTCAGAACCGAAGCCGTTGACGAGGCCGAGCAGCACCAGTTCGGCGATCGCCATCACCACCATCCCGACCGCGCTGGGGATTCCGATGCCCAGGATCTTGCCGAGCAGGGCACGGTCCAGCCGAAGCCTGCGCAGAAATTCGGCGTCCGGCGCCAGCGGGCTCTTCTTGTGGCGCGCATATAGACCGAGCACGCACAGCGTCAGCGCGTTGGCAACAGCCGACGCCCACGCCGGGCCCGTCACGCCGAGGGCTGGAAGTCCGAACCCGCCGCGGATGAGGAGTGGTGTCAGGACCAGGCCGATCGCGGTCGACAGGGCCAGCGCCAGCAGGGGCGTCAGCGTGTCGCCGACGCCCCGCAGCATCGCGGTCGTCAGCAGGAAGACGAAGCCGAGCGGCATCGTCAGCAGCATGACGCGCGCATAAACGCTGGCCTGGTCGAGGATATCGGGCGGCGTGGCCAGCGCGATCATCAATTGCCGGCTGAACAGGCCACCGAATAGCGCAATGGTGATGGCGAGGACCATGGCGACCGCCAGCGTCGCGCCAGCAACGTCCTTCACCATGTCATGTTCGCCCGCGCCCCAGGCCTGTCCGATCAGAACGGTCGCGCCGGTGCTCAGGCCCATGACGAAGGCGAACAGGAAGAACATCACGGGAAAGAACACCGAGACCGCCGCCAGCGCGTTGACGCCGATCATCTGGCCGAGCAGCGCGTTGCTCACGGTGCCGAACAGCGATTGCAGCGCGTTGCCCAGCATCAGGGGCGCGAGGAAGATGAGGAAGGTCTTCCAGAGAGAGGGGGTTTTCGACACGGCGGTTGTTCCCATTGGGGACGTGAAGGATCATTGCCGCGCACCGAAGCGGTGGCGGGTGAGAAGTTTTGGAAGTTCGGTGAGAGGGCGATCGCGCCTATGGTTCGGCGCGATCGCTGAAGGCGAGTTTGACGACGTGGTCGCGGATATCGTCGGGCCAGCCGGCGATGAGGCCGACGAATCGCCGACGGTCATCGGCGAACAACGCCCGTGAGGCTTCCTCGAAGCCGGCAAGGTTGCCGGCCATCACGGACATGAAACGATAAGCGGCATCCCTCGCCGCGCGGGCGCGATCCGCATCGCCATTGGCGCGACGCGCTTCTTCCACCAGCTTGCGCAGCGCTACCGATGCGCCGCCGGGCTGCGCGCCGAGCCATTCCCAGTGGCGTGGCAACAGCGTCACCTCGCGCGCGACAACGCCGAGCTTGGGCCGGCCGCGCCCACGCGGCTCCGCCGACGCCGTCTCTTCGGTATCGACATCCGGAGGCGGGGCGGGTTTCGGCAAGCGGGAGATGATTTCGCGCTCGGTGCCGCGAAGATCGAGATCGATCGGCTGGCCGGTCGCGTCGCTGAAAATGACGATCGGCGGCGCGGCGGGCCGGCGGGAAGCCTGCATGACCGCAATCGCGACCTCGGCGAGCGGGCCTGCCGCAAGGCGCTGCGGGCCCAGGAAGGCCGTGAAATGCGAGTGGGTCTTGTCAGCCATTGGAGGAAACTCTGGATTTTCGGTAGTCCATATTTACCCGGATAAATTTGAATGTCAATATCGCCCGGGTAAATATAGTGAAGCTCTTCAGGCCGTCTCGACTTTGCCCCGCCCGGCTGGCACGAACGGCGGCCAGTTGAAGGGGACGCCATGCTCACGGTTCATCATCTCAATAATTCCCGTTCCCAGCGCGTGCTGTGGCTGCTCGAAGAGCTTGGTGTGCCCTACGAGATCGTCCGCTATCAGCGCCAGCCGGACATGCGCGCGCCAAAGGAACTGCGCGCCATTCACCCGCTCGGCAAATCGCCCGTCATTACCGACAATGGCAACACCATCGCCGAGTCCGGCGCGATCTGCGAATACATCATCGGCACCTATGGCAATGGCCGCCTGATCCCGCCGCCGAACACGCCGGAGCGTCTGCGCTACACTTATTGGCTGCACTATGCCGAGGGATCGGCGATGTCGCCGCTGCTCTTGAAGCTGCTGTTCACGCTGATGCCGAAGCGCGCGCCGGCCTTGCTGCGGCCGCTGGTGCGCAAGGTCTCCAACACGGCGCTGACCACGCTGGTCAATCCGCAGCTCAAGCAGCACATGGATTACTGGGAGGGCGAGCTGGCAAAAAGCGAGTGGTTCGCCGGCAACGAATTTACCGGCGCCGACATCCAGATGAGTTTTCCGCTGGAAGCGGCGGCCGCGCGCGGCGGACTGGAGGTGGGTCATCCCAAGGCGATGGCGTTTCTCGAACGCATTCACGCCCGCCCGGCCTATGCACGCGCGCTGGAAAAGGGCGGGCCATATGTGGTGGGGCGGTAATCGACGAAGATTGCATGAGCCCGTCATACCCCGCGCAGGCGGGGTATCCAGTACGCCGCGGCTTATCGGTTCGATGCCGTGGCCTCTGGAATACTGGATCGTCCGCCTTCGCGGACGATGACAGGCCGTGAGAGCAATGACGCTCTCATGGCTGCACCGCCGCGATGACTTCCTTCACCAGCCGGCCTAGTCCCCGGATATCGCCGGTCGGATCGACGCTGTTGCCGAGGCGAACGACCACGAGCTTCTGCGACGGCATGATCACGATGCGCTGGCCGAGGTCGCCCGACGCAAAGAATGCATCGCGGGGAATGCCGAGCCGCACGCGCCCCTTGGCGTTGGGGTGCTCGCTGCGGTTGGTCCAGAAGCCCGCCGCGTAGTCGGTGTCGAGCGTCGCGGCCGCGCAAAAGTCGACCCAGTCCTCATGCAGGATGCGTTTTCCCCCGACCACGCCGTCATTGAGGTAGAGCAGGCCGAATTTCGCCCAGTCGCGCGCGCTTGCGAGCATGTAGGTCGAGCCTTGCAGCGTGCCCGCACCGTCGAATTCCAGCGTGACGTTACGCATGCCGAGCGGGTTGAACAATTCGCGCCACGCAAACGCCAGCGTCTGCTCCGGGCCGCCGACGGCATCGCGGACGATGCGCGCCAGGATCTGCGTGGTCGGGCTCGAATAATGCCATCGCGTGCCCAGCGGTGCGATCATCCTGGTATTCACGGCATAGGCCGCCGAATCATTCTGCAGGAACATGCGGCTGGATGGATCGAAGCCGGAATTGGTTTCGTCCAGATCGAGCCCCGTCGTCATGCGCATCAGATGCTCGACCTCGATCTCGCGCCGCGGATCGTCGGCGCCGCGCCATTCCGGTATCGGCGCCGGCATCGAGGGCGTGACGAGACCCTGTTGCGTAAGGATGCCGATCAGCGCGTTGACCACCGACTTGGTCATGGACAACCCGAGCAGCGGCGTATCGACGCCGATGCCGGTCGCATAGCGCTCAGCAATCACCTTGCCGTCATGCACCACGACCACCGCCTTGGTCCTGCGGAGCGGCGGTGCCGGCGGCTCCTCGAAGGCATGATCGAGCGCCGCCTTTAGCGCCGGATCGGATGGTTCGACGACGGCCGGACCGGCAATCTCGGGAAGCGACGGCGGCGTCTTCGCTTTCAGCGCTTCGACATCGCTCTTCAGGAGATAAGGCTCTTTCTGTCCATGCTGCTCAACGCATCCGAGCCCGTCGTGAAAGGCCGCCCGGCTACGAAACAGGCCGAGCATCGAGGCGTCCACGGTCCGTGCGTCACGGTCGATGTCGAAGCGGAGCGCACGGCGCATGCGGCGAATCCCGGCGCGCTCGGAAACTTCCGCGAACACGGCTTGCGGATCGAGGCCCGACACGAAGGTCTTCGAGCAGACGTTATGGGCAACGTAACCGGTGGCGACGCGGACTGCGTGATCGGGCCGGAAGTAGACGCTCGCTCCTGCCAGTGCGGCGACGCAGATTGCGGCAGCGACAACGACCCATTTTCGCAAGATCACATGCTCCGCAACGGAACCAATGACGGTAAGCCCTCTAACGCGACCCCTGCGCGGCGCCCACCGAGGGCAGCGCCTGCACAGTGACGCCGGGTGGCGGCACGTCGTCGTCGGGGACGAAGAAATCCGACATCAACGGCACCGAGCGATCGACACGGTAGGGCTCGAAATCCCTGACGCCGGAGGCGTACAGCACCTTGTCGTCGATGCAGAACTGCCCGGTGAATTCCCGCGCCGGTCGGGTCAGGATCGCGTGCGCGGCATCGCCCATGATCTCGGGTGTGCGGCTGGAGCGCATCATGGCGTCACCGCCGAGCAAATTGCCGACCGCGGCGGTGGCGATGGTGGTGCGCGGCCACAGCGCGTTGACGGCCACGCCTGCGGATTTCAGTTCGCCTGACAGCCCCAGCACGCACATGCTCATGCCGAACTTGGCCATCGTGTAGGCGGTCGAATGCTCGAACCATTTTTGCTTCATGTCGAGCGGCGGCGACAGCATCAGTATGTGCGGATTGGCCGCCTTCTTCAGATGCGGGATGCAATATTTGGACACCATGAAGGTGCCGCGGGTGTTGATGCCCATCATCAAGTCGAACCGCTTCATGTCGGTCGCTTGCGAATTGGTCAGGCTGATGGCGCTGGCATTGTTGACGCAGATATCGATGCCGCCGAATTCGGCGACGGTCTGCTCGATCGCCGCGATCACCTGCGCCTCGTCGCGGATGTCGCACAGCACCGGCAGCGCCTTGCCGCCGGCGGCGCGAATTTCCTCCGCCGCTGTGTAGATGGTGCCCTTGAGTTTCGGGTGCGGCTCCGCGGTCTTCGCCGCAATCGCGACATTGGCGCCGTCACGCGCGGCACGCAGTGCGATGGCCAGTCCGATGCCGCGGCTGGCGCCCGAGATGAACAGCGTCTTGCCTTTGAGAGATGTCATTGGGCTCGCTCCCGGTTTCAATTCAGGTCCTTGGCTGTGATTTATAGGGCAAATCACCGTCAGCCGTCATCGCTTCACTGCCCCACCGCCGCCGCACCCCTTGTGCGCGGATCGGGGGCGCCAAGCAGGCCGCCCGGCGTGACGGCGATCGAATTGACCGAGGTCTGGCCGAGCGGCTCGATCACCTTGTGACCCTTCGCCTTTAGCTCGGCCAACACCTCGTCGGAAAAGCCGCGTTCCACACGCACTTCATCGGGCATCCATTGGTGATGGACCCGCGGGGCCGCCACGGCGGCGGCGACATTCATGTTGTAGTCGAGCACGTCGACCACGACCTGCAGCACCGCCGATATGATGCGGCTGCCGCCCGGCGTTCCCGTAACCAGCACCGGCTTGCCGTCCTTCAGCACGATGGTCGGCGACATTGACGATAATGGCCGTTTTCCCGAGCCGGGCAGATTGGCTTCAAACCCGACCAGGCCAAAGGCGTTCGATGCGCCGGGCGCCGCGGTGAAGTCGTCGAGCTCGTTGTTGAGCAGCACGCCGGTACCCTCGGCGACCAGGCCGACGCCATAGGGAAAGTTCAGCGTGTAGGTGTTGCTGACCGCGTTGCCGCCGGAATCGACGACCGAAAAATGCGTGGTGTTGCTGCCTTCGCGCGGGCTCACTGCCAGGACATCGGCAGCCGGCGTTGCGCGCGCAAGGTCGATGGTTGCGCGTTGCCGCGCGGCGTATTCCTTGGTGATCAGGACATTGACCGGTGCGTTGACGAAGGCGGGATCGCCGAGATAGCGCGCGCGGTCGGCATAAGCGCGCTTCATGGCTTCGATCATGACGTGCAGCGAAGGTGCGGAGCCCTGCTTCATGTCGGCCATCGCAAATCCTTCGAGAATGTTCAGCGACTGCAACAGCACCGTGCCGCCGGAGGAGGGCAGCGGCATCGAGACAATGTCATAGCCGCGATAATTGCCGCGCACCGGGCTGCGGATGACAGCCTGATAGGATTTCAGATCGTCCACCGTCATGAGGCCGCCGCCGTCGCGGACGGCCTTTGCCAGCCGTTCGGCGACCGGCCCCTCATAAAACCCGCGCGGTCCCTGTTCGGCAATCGCGGACAGCGTTGCCGCAAGATCGGACTGGATCAGCCGCTCGCCCTCTTGCAGCGGCGTGCCGTCGCTGCGGGAGAACGCCTTGGCCGAATTCGGCCACCGTCCCATCCGTCGATACATGTCCGGCAGCGTGTCGGCCATGTCGTCGGCGACCACGAAGCCGTCGCGCGCCAGCTCGATGGCGGGTTTCAGGATTTGCGCGAGTGTGAAACGGCCCGAGCCATATTTTTCCAACGCCAGCGCCAATCCGGCCACCGTGCCGGGCACGCCGATACCAAGCGCCGAATTGCGCGACTTGTCGGTATCGGGTTTGCCGTCCGGTCCCAGAAAAATGTCGCGCGTGATCGCGGCCGGTCCAGTTTCGCGATAGTCGATGGCGGCATCTTCGTTGCGCGCGGCAGAATGAATTACCATGAAGCCGCCGCCGCCGATGTTTCCGGCGCGCGGATAGGTGACGGCAAGCGCAAAGCCGGTGGCGACCGCGGCATCGACCGCGTTGCCGCCTTGCTTGAGAATATCGGCGCCGACTTGCGCGGCGAGCCTTTCCTGCGCCACCACCAAGCCATGCTCCGCCGCGATGGCGCGAACGGTGGAGAGATCGGGCGGCGCATAAGCGCGTCGTTCCTGCGCAAAGGCTGTCGCTGCGCAGGCAAACGCAAGTACGAATGTGGCAGCTACCCGGCGCCACCGGATCGAAAAGACTGTCATCGAAAATCCGCCGCAGTTGGAGCCTGTGTGACGCTCGGCAAGAGCCCAGGCGTCGGTGACGCATGCTATATGGGTTTGGATTTAACGGGCAAAATGCCTCGCGGGACTTTTGAAGGAAATTCCTCACATGACGGTGATCGCTTCCAAAGCATCCGGCGCCGAAATGTCGCGAGAATATCCGCGCCGCGCCGCCGTCGTCAGCTGGATCTTCTTCGATTGGGCCGCGCAGCCCTATTTTACGTTGATCACCACGTTCGTATTCGCGCCCTATTTCGCGAGCTTCGTCGCGCCGGATCCGGCGCAGGGGCAGGCATTGTGGGGATTTGCCACCGCGGCCGCCGGCCTGATGATCGCGCTGCTGTCGCCGGTGCTGGGCGCGATTGCGGACGCGAGCGGCCGCCGCAAGCCGTGGATCGCCGGCTTCGGTTCGCTGCTGGTGATCGGCGCCTCGCTGATGTGGTTCGGAAAGCCGGGAGATCCGGGCGTCATCGGACCGCTGTTGCTCGCCTATGCGATCGCGAGCGTCGGCGTCGAATTCGCTACCGTCTTCAACAACGCGATGATGCCGACGCTGGTGCCGCCGGAAAAAATGGGACGGTTGTCCGGCACCGGCTGGGCCACCGGCTATATCGGCGGCATCCTCAGTCTCATCCTGGTGCTCGGCTTTCTGGCGGCCAACCCCGAAACCGGGCGTACGCTATTCGGCCTGGCGCCGCTGTTCGGTCTCGATCCGGTCAGCCATCAGGGTGACCGCATCACCGGCCCGCTGACGGGTATCTGGTTCGTCATTTTCGTGCTGCCGATGTTCCTATTCACACCTGATTATCCCGCAAGACGCCCGATCCGCGAAGCATTGCGCGAAGGATTGAGCGGGTTGAAGCGGACGCTCGGCGAATTGCCGAAGCAGAAATCGCTCGCGACATTCCTGCTTGCCAACATGATCTACACCGACGGGCTGGTGTCGCTGTTCGCGTTCGGGGGCATCTACGCCGCCGGCACGTTCGGCTGGCATACGATCCAGATCGGAAGTTTTGGAATTCTGCTGGCGATCGCCGGCACGTTTGGCGCGTGGCTCGGCGGCAAGCTCGACGACAGGCTGGGACCCAAGCGCGTCATTGCCGGCAGCTTGCTGATCCTTCTGTTCGCGCTGAGCGCAATTCTGCTGGTCGACAAGGACTCGATCCTGTTCGTGCAGGTCGCGCCGCCGGTGCCGGGCGGCCCGCTATTCTCGGGAGCGGCCGAGCGCGCCTATCTCGTGCTCGGATGTCTGATTGGCGCGGCCGGCGGTCCGCTACAGGCGGCGTCGCGCACGCTTCTGATACGCCTCGCACCGAAGGATCGCATCGCGCAGCATTTTGGATTGTTTGCGCTGACCGGAAAGGTGACGTCGTTCATCGGCCCGCTCCTGATCGGCGCGATCACGGCCGTCACCGCGAGCCAGAAAGCCGGCATGGCGCTGCTGGTGGTGTTCTTCGTCGCCGGCCTGGCGCTACTGACGCGGGTGAGGGAGTGACGGCGAGTCGCAGGGTGGGCAGAGCGCAGCGTGCCCACCATCTTGCAGCGTGCTTGATGGTAGATGGTGGGCACGTCGCTTCGCGCCTTTGCCCACCCTACGGCATCACGGCTCAATGCCGGAAATGCCGCACGCCGGTGAACACCATGGCGATGCCATGCTCGTCGGCGGCCTTGATCACTTCGTCATCGCGGATCGAGCCGCCGGGCTGAATCACCGCGGTGGCCCCAGCTTCGATGCAGGCCAGCATGCCGTCGGCGAACGGGAAGAACGCATCCGACGCAACGACCGAACCCTTGGTCAGGGGTTCGGCGAGTTTTGCGTCGGCAGCGGCGTCCTGCGCCTTGCGGGCGGCGATGCGCGCGGCATCGACCCGGCTCATCTGGCCGGCGCCGATGCCGACGGTGGCGAGATCCTTGGCATAAATGATGGTGTTCGACTTGACGTGCTTGGCGACGCGGAAGGCGAATTTGAGGTCGCGCAGCTCGGCCTCAGTCGGTGCGCGTTTGGTCACCGTCTTCAGCGTGAGGTCATCGACGACGGCGTTGTCGCGGCTCTGCACCAGCAGGCCGCCCGCAACGGTTTTCGCGGTCAATCCCATCGCGCGCGGGTCGGGCAGGCTGCCGGCGAGGAGAAGCCGCAGGTTCTTCCGCTTCGCGATGATCGCGATGGCTTCTTCCGTAGCATCCGGCGCGATGATCACTTCGGTCAGGATTTCCGTGATGACGCGCGCGGCTTCGGCGTCGAGCGTCCGATTGACGGCGATGATGCCGCCATAGGGTGACTGCGTATCGCAGGCGAACGCCTTGCGATAGGCACTGACCAGATCGGGACCTTCGGCGACGCCGCAAGGGTTGGCGTGCTTGACGATGACGCAGGCCGCGGTGCGCTTCGGATCGAATTCGCCGATGCATTCATAGGCCGCATCGGTATCGTTGATGTTGTTGTAGGACAGCTCCTTGCCCTGCAACTGCCGCGCGGTGGCGACGCCGGGACGCTTGTCGGGCGTACGATAGAACGCGGCGGTCTGGTGCGGGTTCTCGCCATAGCGCAGCGACTGGATCAGCCGGCCGCCAAAGGCGCGGAAATCCGGCGCGTCGTCCTTGAGCTGAAGCGCGAACCAGTTCGAGATCGCGGCGTCATAGGCGGCGGTGCGCGCATAGGCTTTTGCAGCGAGGCGGCGGCGCAGCGACAGCGTGGTTGCGCCCTTGTTGGCGGCGAGCTCGTCGAGCACGGCCTGATAGTCCTGCGCCTCGACGACGACGGCGACGTCGTCATGGTTCTTCGCGGCGGCGCGGATCATCGCGGGACCGCCGATGTCGATGTTTTCGATGCAGTCCTCGTAACCTGCGCCCTTGTCGACGGTTTCCTCGAACGGATAGAGGTTGACCACCAGCAGGTCGATCGGCGCGATGCCGTGCGCCTTCATGGCATCGGCATGTTCCTTGTTGTCGCGGATCGCGAGCAGGCCGCCATGCACCTTCGGGTGCAAGGTCTTAACCCGGCCGTCCATCATTTCGGGAAAACCCGTCAGGTCCGAGACGTCCTTGACCTGCAATCCGGCCGCCGCGATCGCCTTCGCGGTACCGCCCGTGGAGACGAGCTCGACGCCATGGCCGGCCAGCGCCTTGGCAAATTCGATCAGGCCGGTCTTGTCGGAAACGGACAACAGGGCGCGGGTTACGCGGCGCGGATGGTCGGTCATAAGAAGGTTCCCAGGCTGGTAAGCCAGCCCGGTAGCATGGTTTTGCCGGTCATGAAACCGGCCAGAAACCGTGTGGGAATCTCGTGGCCGGGGCCGTGGCCTTAGAGCGGCAGTTCCGGTTCGCGCCTGGCATTGCGGCGGGCGCTGGTGCCGGCCGCCGACGTCGACGAGCGGACAAAGCTCCAGCGGACCGAGGAAGCGCGGCGGGAATCCTGGCGGATCACGATCTGGGCGGTGCGACGGGGGCCGTCATTGCCGGCCAGAAACACGCTGTCCTCAAGGTCGACCTTGTCGTCGAGCGCCTCGAAGGTCCAGACGTCGCGGTTGGGCAATACCAGCATGACGCCGCGCGCGTCGCTGAGGCGGCTTGCTTTCACCGCGGGATGCAGATGAAACCGCAGGGCAAAATCGGTCTCGTTGCCCTTGATGCGCGACCCCGGCGCCGGCGCGATGGTGTCTTCGCCGTCGAGCCTGCCGCCGTCCTGCGAGATCATCAGCACCCGGCGGTGCACGACGCCGAACCGAGCGAGATAGCCGTCATGCGATGTGGTCAGGAGGTCGCCGTCGGCCACAGCCTCGCGGTAGCTTTCCACATTCACCGGGCCGCTGAGGACGGGCGCGCCCTGCAGCAGGCGCTTCATCGCCGACAGTTCGATGAACTGGCACGAGGAGGTGTCGTGATAGGTCAGGGTCGAATGCGCAGCGGTGCTGCGCGCAAAGCTTCGCCAATTGTCGCGGCCGGTCGAGGGCATCCCGCAATTGACGACGATCCGGCTCGGCCCGGACGACAATTCGAACGCGAGGCAACCGGCGTGCGCTTCCTGGCTGACATTCGGCGGCGGCGGCGGCCCGGTGTCCATGATGACGGTCGTGGTGCCGGCATCGAGGCGCTGGAAGCCGGTATGCGGCATGTTCGCCATCGGCACGCCGTGGGTGTCGTCATAGGCGAGCAGGGTGGCCACCAGATCCGAGGGCGCGTTGCTCATGCCGTTGAACAGCGCAAAGCTGCCGTCGCCATGACGGAAGAAGCGCAGCATCGGCATCATGCGGTCGATCGCATTCAACAGCGCCGGCGGCGGCGCGATGTTGCGGGCGGCAAAGGTCTGTCGCAGCGGCAGCAGGTCGCTGAGCAGTTCGACCAGCGCGCCGGGATTGCGCGAGATATGCCCGCCGTCGGGCATGATCTGCCGCTGCAATTCGTCGGAAAGCCGCCGCGTCGCAGAGCGGATGTGACCCGCCTGATTGGCCAGGCAAAGCGAGGCGTAGCAAAGCGCGATCAGCACCTGCAGCCGCGGCACGCCGTCGGCGATGTCGAGCATCGCGTAGCGCAGATAGCGAATCTCGCGGGTCAGCCCGCGCAGATATTTGCGATAGAATTTTCCGTCGGTGTCGCCGAGCACCAGCGGCGCCTGCGACAACAGCGAGATCACGCGGCGCGCCAGCACGTCGGGGCGGCGCTCGAGCGGCCGCTTGCGTCCCGGATTCGAGATCCAGTCGTCGACCAGCGAGCGGGCATTGGCGCGGGTCAGCGCGGTGTCGGCGGCGCGCAAATGGCGCAGCCAGCCGAAGCCGAGCAGGGCGACTTCCCAATCCTCCGACGGCGGTTCGAGATCGAAGATCGAGCGGCCGTGGCAAGTCACGATCTTGCCGGCGAACACAAAGCGGCCGGCATAGATCTCGGCGGCGCGGGTGGCGTCGGCGGTACGCAGGTCATGCGGCGCGATGATCAGCCGGTCGGCGCGGCCGGGCCACAGCCGCGACACCGCCACCGTCGCGCCAGTCGCACGCGCGATCACGGTCCGCGCCGAGCGGCTCATGATAAGCGTCGAGATGCGTCTGCGTTGAGCGACCGACACGCCGTGCCTTGCTTAGGGAGGGAGGGGTATTCTGGCGAATCCTTTTAATCCGGAAACGCCGGGATGACACCATCTTGAAAACCGGCGAATCACCCCGTGGTCGGCGAATTTCAGTTTAAAATCAGGATTTAACCAGCCGCGCGGCGTAAAACCCATCCAGCCCGCCGAGCCGGGGGTCGGTATGGGGCAGATGGCAGGGCAGGGTCCGCAAATCGCCGTTTGCGGTCACGATGTCGCTGAGGCCGGCGACTTCGTCGGCTTCGACCGGCACGCGGCGCATGCCGGATTCGGCGGCCAGCAACGACGCGATCGCCTGTTCACCTTCCTCCGGCTCCAGCGAACAGGTGCAATAGACCAGCGTTCCGCCCGGCTTGAGCAGCGCGACCGCCCGTTGCAGCAATCGCTTTTGCAAGGCCGTCAATGCGGCGATATCGGCTTCTTGCCGCAGCCAGGCCACGTCGGGGTGACGCCTTATGGTGCCAGTGGAGGTGCAGGGCGCGTCCACCAGCACACCGTCAAAGCCGCCATTGTCTTGACCGGCCCACTCGGCGCCATCGGTCACCACGTCATCGGCCTGCAGCGAAAGCCGGGCCAGATTGTCGCGCAGCCGCGCCATGCGCGCCGGTGAGCGGTCGACCGCGGTCACGCGCGCGCCGGCTTGCGCAAGTTGCGCGGTTTTGCCGCCGGGCGCGGCGCAGAGGTCGACAATGGTCTTGCCGCCGACGTCGCCGAACAATCGTGCCGGCAGCGCGGCGGCGGCGTCCTGCACCCACCATTGCCCCTCGGAGAAGCCGGGCAGCATGGTCACGGAGCCCTGCAGCAAGGTGCGCACGGTGCCGGTCGGCAAGGTTTCACCGTGCAGGCGGCTCGCCCATTGCGCCGCGTCTGCTTTCACGGTGATGTCGAGTGACGGTTCATAGCCGATGGCGAGCGCCATCTGCCGCGCAGTGGTCTCGCCATAGGCGCCGATCCAGCGCGCCAGCAGCCACGGCGGAATGTCGAGATTCTGCGATTTGACTTCGTCGATCAGCGGCTGCCCCTCGCGCGCGCAGCGTCGCAACACTGCGTTGACGAGGCCGGCATATTTCGCGGCGCGGCGGTCCGATTGCACCAACCGCACCGAAAGATCGACGGCGGCGTGATCGGGCACATCCATCCAGAGAATCTGCGCGGCGCCGATCAAGAGTGCGCTTTGCGCGCGCGGGGCGTCCGTCGGGATACCGCGATCGAGCAGGCGCGACAGCAAATGGCCGAGCGTACCGAGCCGCCGAAGAATCGTCGCCACCAGCCGCCGCATCAGGGCGCGGTCGCGATCGGCCAGCGTCTTCAGGCCGGGATGGGCGCCGGCGCCGTCGAGCTGATCGTCCAGGGTGCGGTGCTTGTGCAGTACGCCGTCGAGTATGTCAGCCGCGATTCGGCGTGCCGCCAGACCGGGCACTTCGGCAGGTACTGCGAATCGGGAAGGGGGCATGAATCAGCAATGTCTCGGAAGGCGGAAAGGTTCTGGCTCATGCCATTGGAATGAAAGTCCATTTGGCATGCGAATATGCCAAATGTAAGAATCGCCACAGACAATTTCACGATTGTGATGTCATCTGTACGCTCATCCCTGTGCTAAGAGGAGAACTGCGATGACCGACAGTCCCTCATCTCCCGCGCAAACAGCGGAACGCAAGAAGCTGACGCCTGCCGCGGAGCGCGCGCTGGCCGAGGCCCAAGCCCGACGCAAGGCCGCCGAGGCCAGCGCGACGCCGCATCAGAAGGAGTTTCAGGGTCCGAAGGGCCCGGAACCGACCCGCTATGGCGATTGGGAACACAAGGGCATTGCGTCGGATTTTTGAGGCCCAAGAGAGCGGCCCAAGGTGGCGCGATGGGCCCTTGCCGGATTCCCCGACTCAGCCCTTAGTCGGGACATGCTCCCATACGAGAGAACAAGTGCTTATAGAGCCCCACGCAGGGGTTCCTGGCGCCGATGGTTTGCGGCGGCCTTGCCCTGGATGTTCGTGATTTGCGTGACGGCGGCGACGATGTTGCCGGTGCGGGACTGGGTGCGGCGATCGTTGCCGAACTCGGCGGACAGTCAGGCAGCGCGCGATGCCGGGACCATCTTGAAGCGTTCCCCAAATTCGGCCGCGCGTCACCCCGTCGACGTCGTCAGGACGATCGACGGCGACACGTTCGAGGCGCGGGTGCATTTGGAGCCAGGTCTCGATCTCAACACCCGGGTGCGTCTGCGCGGCATCGACGCGCCTGAATTAAAGGCGTCCTGCGCGCAGGAATTGCGGATGGCCGAGGCCGCGACGGGCGCGTTACGCGCATTGCTCGGTGAAGGCGACGTCATGATCTTCAATATCGGGCCGGACAAATATGCCGGCCGCGTTGTCGCCGAGGTTGCGACGCGGCGCACCGGCAATGTTTCGACGGCGATGCTTGCGGCGGGTCATGCCCGCAGCTACGGCGGCGGCCATCGCAACGGCTGGTGTGCGAACGCAGGACAAACGCCGCTCAAATGAAAGAGCCGCGCAATCGCGCGGCTCTCGTATCAATCTGATCGGTTGATCAGCGCGTGACCGTCACCGTCGTTCCGACCGATACGCGTTGATACAGATCCGAGATGTCGTCGTTGAGCATGCGGATGCAGCCATAGGACACGAAACCGCCGACCGAGTTCGGTACGTTGGTGCCGTGAATGGCGTACTCGCCGCCGGCCAATGTCATCGCCGCGACGCCCATCGGGTTGCGCGGCGAGCCGCCCGGAATGACGTCGGGCATCTCAGGCTTGTCGCGCTTGACTTCGCTTGGCGGCGACCATGCCGGGTGGAGGTACTTGCCGTCGATCTTTGTGGTGCCTTCCCACTGCTTGCCGGTCTTGCCGACGCCGACTGGATAGCGCATGGCGTGGCCGGAATCGAGAATGAGATAGAGGCGGCGCTCGTGGGTCTTCACCACGATCGTACCCGGCGTGTAGTCGCCGGAAATGCCGACCATTTCAGGCCGCGCTTCTGCCCGTGACGACAACGCAATTCCCGCACTGATGGTGACGGCCAGCGCTACCGCAATCTTCACCGACATTTCAGCCCCACTTTGCCTGCCCCATCCGGGGCGCATCAGTTGCCCGCTGCCAACGCAGCTTTGCCGTCTCACCCACGCATCTTTAACCGCGTGGATTAACCGGGTGGTTTCCACCTCTGGCCCCGAGACTGGTTTGACGTGGGGAACAAAGAAAATGTTCAAATCAAAGTAAATGACCTGAAAACAACACTTGGCGGCGAAATGCCCGCCAAAGCGGGCTCGCTACTGACAACCGTGTGAACGCGGCCGGATGTGGGGTCGGCTACCACTGTTTTTCCTGCGCAGAAATTCGTCATGTCCGGGGCATCCACGCCTTCTAAAAACGTGGATGGCCGGGACAAGCCCGGCCATGACGTCGCACAGGACTAGGTGGTCGCGGACGCCTTACGCCGGCGCGCTCTTCTTGTTCTGCCGGTTCTGCACGAGATCGTCGACCACGGCGGGGTCGGCCAGCGTCGAGGTGTCGCCGAGGCTACTCGGTTCGTCCTCGGCGATCTTGCGCAGGATGCGGCGCATGATCTTGCCGGAACGGGTTTTCGGCAGGCCCGGTGCGAACTGGATCTGGTCGGGAGAGGCGATCGGGCCGATGTCCTTGCGCACCCAGGCCACCAGCTCTTTCCGCAGATCCTCGGTCGGTTCGGTACCGGCCATCAGCGTCACATAGGCATAGATGCCTTGGCCCTTGATGTCGTGGGGATAGCCGACCACGGCGGCTTCCGACACTTTTGCATGTGCGACGAGCGAGCTTTCGACCTCGGCCGTGCCCATGCGATGGCCTGACACGTTGATGACGTCGTCGACGCGGCCGGTGATCCAGTAATAGCCGTCGGCATCCCGGCGGCAGCCGTCACCGGTAAAATACTTGCCCTTGTAGGTCGAGAAATAGGTCTGCTCGAAACGGGCGTGATCGCCATAGACCGTGCGCATCTGTCCCGGCCAGGATTTGGCGATGCAGAGATTGCCGGATGTTTCGCCTTCCAGCACCTTGCCGTCGGCGTCGACGATCTCAGGCACCACGCCGAAGAACGGCCGCGTCGCTGAACCCGGCTTGAGTTTTGTGGCGCCGGGCAGCGGCGTGATCAAAATGCCGCCGGTTTCGGTCTGCCACCAGGTGTCGACGATCGGGCAGCGGGCGTCGCCGACCACGCGGTGATACCACTCCCACGCTTCCGGATTGATCGGCTCGCCGACCGAACCTAATAGGCGCAGGCTCTTGCGCGAGGTCTTCTGCACCGGGCCGTCGCCCGACTGCATCAGCGCGCGGATCGCGGTCGGCGCGGTGTAGAAAATGTTGACGTTGTGCTTGTCGATGACGTTCCAGAACCGTGAATTATCCGGGTAATTCGGCACGCCCTCGAACATCAGCGTGGTCGCGCCGTTCGCCAGCGGCCCGTAGAGAATGTAGCTGTGGCCGGTGACCCAGCCGACGTCGGCGGTGCACCAGTAGACGTCGCCGTCATGGTAATCGAACACGTATTGATGCGTCATCGCCGCGAACACGAGATAGCCGCCCGTGGTGTGCAGCACGCCCTTGGGCTGGCCGGTGGAGCCCGACGTATAGAGGATGAACAGCGGGTCTTCCGCGTGCATGTGCTCGGCCGGGCACTCCGTCGTCACCATCGCGGCGGCGTCGTGGTACCAGAAGTCGCGCGAAGGATTCATGTCGATGGCGGCACCGGTGCGCTTGACGACGACGACCCAATCGACTCCGCCGGCTTTCGCGATAGCGGCGTCGACATTGGCCTTCAGCGGCACCTTCTTGCCGCCCCGCAGTCCCTCGTCCGCGGTGATGATGACCTTGGACTGGCAGTCGGTGATGCGCTGGGCGAGGCTGTCGGGTGAGAAGCCGGCGAACACCACCGAATGAATCGCGCCGATCCGCGCGCAGGCCAGCATCGCATAGGCCGCTTCCGGGATCATCGGCAGGTAGATCGTGACGCGGTCACCTTTCTTGACGTTCCGCGTGCGCAGGATGTTGGCCATCTTGCAGACTTCGTCGTGCAGCTGCCGGTAGGTGATGTGTTTGGATTGCGAGGGGTCGTCGCCCTCCCAGATGATCGCGGTCTGGTTGCCGCGCTTGTCGAGATGGCGGTCGACGCAGTTCCAGGCGGCGTTCAAGACGCCGTCCTCGAACCATTTGATCGAGATATTGCCGGGGGCGAAGGAGACGTTCTCGACCTTGTGGAAGGGCTTGATCCAGTCAAGGCGCCTGGCTTGCTCGCCCCAGAAGCCATTGGGGTCCGAGACCGAGCGGGCATACATTTCGCGGTACTTGGCGTCGTCGATGTAGGCGCGTTTGGCCCAATCGGCGGATACGTCGTAAATTTTCTCGGACATTCTGACCCTCCCACTCGTTGCGGCACCGCACGCGCTGGCGGCCGCAAGCCGTCCTGATTGTTGCAACGATTATGCGTCGCGGGACGATGCCCGGACAAGGCGGAAACATCTGCGACCTTGGTCGCGCCGCCGGCCTGCCGTGTTGTCGCCGATCAAACCGGCGTTATTTTCGGAAGTTTTTAACGATCCGGCCGAGCCAAAAATCAACGCTATCGCCGAATGGCTCCCATGACAGGTATTTTAATACTGTCAATGACGGAATCGGGACTCGCAAAGCCGGCCGTTACCCCCTAAATGGCCTGCCCGGGGGCCGGACGGCTCTCCGGAACCAAGCTACTATAACAGGCATTGCCGGCAGACAGGTGGAGCAAGGCGATAACGGTCATGATGGATCAGCAGAGTTTCGAGGCTACGCGGCCCGTTTCCGCCGATCCCGCCGTCGCATTAGCCGAAGCGCTCGGGCAACTGCCCAAGGAAACCGTCAAGGCCAAGGCGCACATCGTTGGCAAGACCTCCGTCGAGGATCTGGCCGAGGAACTTGGCCTCAAGCTCGGCGACCAGAACGGGCTGACCATCCGCCGCGTCAAGCGCGGCAAGGGCTATTCATTCCATCGTGCCAACGGCACGCAGATCCGTCATGCCGGCACCATCCGCCGCCTGCATTCGATGGCGGTGCCGCCGGCCTATCGCGACGTGCGCTATTCGGCTGATCCGAGTTCGCATCTGCAGGCTGTCGGCATCGATGCGGCCGGCCGGCTGCAGTACCGCTATCACGCCGATTGGGAAAAGGTCCGCGAGCAGCGCAAGGCGCATCGCCTGGCGCGGTTGGTGGGCGCCCTGCCGAAGATCCGCCGCAAGGTCTCGGCGTATCTGTCCGGTGACGAGCCGACGCGCGAATTCGCACTTTCGGCCGTGATCGAGCTGATCGCGCGCACCGCGATCCGCCCGGGCAATGAATCCTATGCCCGCCTCAACGGCACCCGCGGCGCGACCACGATGCTCAAGTCCAACGTCACGCTGGAAGACGACAGCTTCGTCCTGACCTTCAAGGCCAAGGGCGGCAAGGCCGTGCGCAAGGAATGCGACGCCGCCAAACTGGTGCGCGCCATCGGTATCCTGCGTGACGTGCCGGGCAAGCGCATGTTCCAGTATCGCGACAATTCCGGCACCGTTCGCACGGTCTCGACCACGACCGTGAATGCGTTCCTGCGCGAGATCGCCGGCATCAAGATTTCGCTGAAGGATTTCCGCACCCTGATGGCGTCTGCCGTGGTGCTGGAATCGCTGTCGCGGATAACGCCCGCAGCAAGCGAGCGCGGCCGCAAGAAGCAGGTGCTGGATGCGGTGCGCGCTGCAGCCGACGAACTGTCGAACACCCCCGCGATCTGCCGCAAGAGCTATGTCCACGACACCATCGTCACCGCATTCGAGGATGGCATCCTCGAGCGTTTTGCCGCGACGATGAAGGGTTATCGCACCCAAGCCAAGCGCGAGGCGCTGTTGGCGGAGGTCGTGACGGCCGCAGCGGCTTGATCCTTCTTCTTTCTCCCCTTGTGGGAGAAGGTGGCGCGAAGCGCCGGATGAGGGGTTCTCTCCGCGAATTCCAACGCGAGAGGGTCACTCGCGGAGGCAACCCCTCACCCGTCTCAATCGCGCCTTGCGCGATTGATCCGCCCTCTCCCACAAGGGGAGAGGGAAAGAGAAGCGTTCTACATCCCGCCCATCTTGCAGACCATCTTCCACTCGTCCGCGGTCACCGGCTGCACCGACAGCCGCGAATATTTCACCAGCGCCATGTCGGCGAACTTTTTGTCGGCCTTGATCGCGGCCATCGTCACCGGCGTCTTCAACGGCTTGTCCGCCTTGATGTCGACGCAGACGAACTTGCCGGTCTTGTCGGATGGATCGGGATAGGCTTCCTTGATGATCTCCGCGATGCCGACGATCTCCTTGCCCTCGTTGGAATGATAGAAGAAGGCCTTCTCGCCTTTCTTCATGGCCACGAGGTTCTGGCGGGCGGTGAAGTTACGCACGCCGGTCCAGGCTTCGCCCTTTGCGCCCTTCGCCACCTGCTGGTCCCACGACCAGACCGAGGGTTCGGATTTCACCAGCCAGTACGCCATCGTCATTCCTCCGCCTTGAACGGCCGTGTCAGCAGGCCTTCGATCGCGGCGTCGATCGTCACCTTGCCGCCCAGGATCGCCGCGACCGCAGTTGATACCGGCATATCGACGTTCTGCGAAGCCGCCAGTTCGATCAAAACCGGCGCGGTGAACTCGCCTTCGGCGAGCTTGTCGCGGTTCGGCGCTTCGCCGCGGCCGAGTGCGATCCCGAAAGCAAAGTTGCGCGATTGCAGGCTCGAGCAGCTCAGGATCAGGTCGCCGAGGCCGGAAAGACCTGCCAGTGTTTCGCTGCGCGCGCCGCAGGCGCGGCCCAGGCGTGCAAGTTCGCTGAAGCCCCGCGTGGTGAGTGCCGCCAGCGCCGAGGCGCCGAGTTGCCGGCCGACGACGATCCCGGCGGCGATCGCCAGCACGTTCTTGGCCGCGCCGCCGATCTCGACGCCGCGAACGTCCGTGCTGTGATACGGCCGGAAGGTTGAAGAGCCCAGCGCGTGCACCAGATCGCTCGCCAGTCTTTCGTCCTTTGCGGCAAGCGTCACCGCGGTTGGAAGGCCGCGCGCGACATCATCAGCGAAATTCGGTCCCGACAGGATCGCAGGGATGGCCTGCGGTATGGTCTCGGCGATGATCTCGGTCATGAAGCGATGGGTGCCGCGCTCGATGCCCTTGGCGCAGGCGACGACCGGCGTCTCCGGCTTCAGATGTGGCGCAAGCGACGTCGCGGCTTCACGCAGATTTTGCGCAGGCGTCGCCAGCAGGATGAACTCCGCGCGCCCCGCCATAGCCATGTCGAAGGTAACATCGATACCCGCGTCGAGGCTCACGCCGGGCAGCTTTGGATTCTCGCGCGTCGTCTGCATCTGCGCGACGGCCTCAGTGCTTCGCGCATACAGTACAACATCGCGGCCGGCGCGTAGCGCGGCACAGGCGAGCGCGGTGCCGTAGGCGCCACCGCCGATCACCGCGACTGTATTGAAGGACGCCATATCAGAATCCCGCGCGCGTGTTGCTGTAGCCGGCCGGCGCGGTCGCGTTGGCATCGAGCAGCCATCGCGCGCGGGGCGGCGCGTCCATCGTATCGGTCAGTCCGAGCGCCATCCGTTCCGCGCCGGCCCAGGCGATCATCGCGCCGTTATCGGTGCACAGCGCGGGCGGCGGAATGATCAGCGTGGTCTGCGCTTTTGCGGCGACCTCCTGCAACGCGCCGCGGATGGCGTGATTGGCGGCGACGCCGCCGGCCGCCACCAGCGCGCGGGGCGGGCCGAACTGTTCGTGAAACAATCTCAGGCCGACGCTCAGCCGGTCCGCCGTTGATTCCAGCACCGCGGCCTGAAAACCGGCGCAGAGATCGCTGACATCCTGCGGTTCCAGCGGCATCATGCGGCTGGCCTCATTGCGAACCGCCGTCTTCAATCCCGACAGCGAGAAATTCGCATCCGGCCGCCCGAGCATCGGCCGCGGAAAGGCGAACCGCTTGGCGTCGCCGCTCGCCGCTGCACGTTCGACTTCCGGTCCGCCAGGATAGGGCAGCGACAGCATCTTTGCGACTTTGTCGAAAGCCTCACCCATCGCGTCATCGACGGTGGTGCCAAGCCGGACATATTGGCCGACGCCGACCACGGCGACGATCTGGGTGTGCCCGCCGGACGCAAGGAACAAGCAATAGGGAAAGGCGAGCGCGCAAGTGAGCCGCGGCGTCAGCGCATGGGCTTCGAGGTGATTGACTGCGATCAGCGGCGTATCGTGGACCATGGCGATTGCCTTGGCGGTGGTGAGGCCGACGATCACACCGCCGATCAGGCCGGGCCCGGCGGCAGCCGCTACCGCCGACAATTGTGCAAAGCCGACGTCCGCTTCCTTCATCGCCTGTCCGACGATGCCATCGAGCAGGTCGACATGGGCGCGCGCCGCGATCTCCGGAACCACGCCGCCGAAGCGGGCGTGCTCGTCGGTTTGCGAGCGCACGATATTTGATAGAATCTTTCCGCTGCCGTCGCGCTGACGCTCGACCACGGCGGCTGCGGTTTCATCGCAGGTGGTTTCAATACCCAGCACCAGCATCGGCTTGTCGTTGTCCAATTTGATCCCTTGCGCTATCGCAACGCTTCAGTAACCGGGTAGCATTACGAGGTCGCAACGTGCAATCGCCCGGTAATGCCGAAATCGCTTCGGCGGAGATCTGAAATATGGCCGTCCTCGTCACGCGACCAAGCCCGGACGATGAGATGACCGCAAAGGCTCTCCGCGCGAGGGGTTTTGAGGTCCTGCGCGCGCCGATGCTGCGGTTCGAGCCGGTGCCGTTCCAGGATGATGCGGATGCGACCTATGGCGCCGTCATCGTCACCAGCGCCAACGCGCTGCGGGCCATCACCGCCCATCTGGCCAGCAGCCGGCTCCTCAAGCTGCCTTTGTTCGCGGTCGGCGAAAACACCGCGGCAACCGCGCGCGACGCCGGATTTGGCGAGGTAATCGCGTCAAAGGGCGATGCCGGCGCGTTGCGCGATCTGGTGCTGGCGCGTGCGAAGTCGAAGCAATTGAAGAAAGCGATCCCGATCCTGTATCTTGCCGGCGCCGATCTCGCGCGCGACCTCGCGAGCGAACTCGGCGAGAACGGCTTTACGGTCGCGACGCAGACCACCTACCGGATGGTGCCCGCGCCCAGCCTGCCACGGGAAATATGTGACGCCTTTGTGGCGCATGAAATCGAGGCCGTGCTGCATTACTCACGACGCAGCGCACGCGCATTCCTGGAGGCGGCGCGCTCCGGGGGCGTCGAAATCTCGGCGCTGGCGCTGCCGCAATGCTGTATTTCGGTAGCCGTCGCTGCGGTTCTGCGCGATGCCGGCGCGACCCAGGTCACGGCGGCGGCTTCGCCGGACGAAAATGCCCTGTTCGAGGCGCTGGATCGGGCTTTGCAACCGCGGTCCGGGTAGATTTTTGATTTGGCGCGTTTTCTTGACGCGAACCGGTCCCCACTTCGCTGGAAAACGCTTCAGCCGTTCGCGCTCTAATCTTTAAGTCTGAGCATGGTCTTATCGGAAAACCGGTGCCGCCACCGCCGGATCATGTTCTAAGACGTCCCGATTCTGCTAAGTTCCGGACCTAACCATTAAAGGGAACCGCTGTGATGGTCGATGACAGGCCCGAAGACACTGGATCGCTGCCCGATTCGGGCCGGCCGAAGCGCGAGCCGCCGACCATCGATCTCGAGGCGACCGAAGTGTCGAGCGAGACCAAGAGCGCCGCCGGCGCATCGTCCGAAGCGCCGACCGAGCCCGTGGCTGATGAGCCTACGCCGGAAGCCGCCAAAGCTTCAGTTGAAGAATCTCCGGTCGCAGCGCCGCCGTCCCGGCCGGTCTCGCCCTGGATCGTCGCGCCGGTCTCCGGTGCGGTCGCGGCTGCGCTGGTGATCGGCGTCGGCTGGATGCTCGGCTGGCCCGCGATTCAGCCCGCGTCCGCGCCGCCTGCCCCGCAGCTCAGTACGGCGATCGACGGTCTCACCGCCCGTGTCGCCGGACTGGAGCCGAAGGTCGGCAAGCCGGTAGCCGATCCGGCGGCTGCCGCGCGCACCGAGGCTCTGGAAAAAACCGTCGCGGCGTTGCGCACCGAGCTCGCGGCGACGCGGGCGCAAGGCGAGAAGCTCGCATCCGCCATCAGCGATGTGAAATCAGCTCCGCGCGGCGACGGCACCGCATCGCCCGATCTCTCCGGGATCGATGAACGCATGGCGAAGATCGAAGGCCAGATGCGGACGCAGGGCGCCGAGATCGCGCAGCAAGGCAGCAAGCTTGCCGATGCGAAGGCCGACGCCAAACCTGCCGACGACATGGCGCTGCGCCGTCTGGTGTCGGCCGCGCTGCTCGATGTTCAGGTCCGTATCGGCGAGCCCTATCCGGCGACGCTCGCCGCCACCAAGGCGCTGACGCCCAATCCGGATGTCCTGAAGCCGCTCGATCAGTTCGCGGAGAAAGGCGTGCCGAACGCCAACAGGCTGAGCACGGAACTGCTGGCGCTGGTGCCGAAACTGTCGCCGGCCGCGCAACAGAACGAGGCCACGACCGGCACGGGCATCGTCGAGCGTCTGCAGGCGGGCGCTGCCAAACTGGTCAAGATCGAACGCACCGATACCGCCGGCAATGATCGCGGTGCGGTAGTCGCGCGGATCACCGCCGCGGCGCTGCGAAATGATTCCAATGAGGCGCGGCGGCAGTTGAAGACGCTGGAGCCGGCCGATCGCGCCGCGGCGCAATCCTGGCTTGAACGGGCCGACGCACGTGACGCCGCGCTGGCCGCTTCCCGTCAATTCGCGACCGACGCCATGGCTGCGCTCGCCAAACCGGCGCAATAAGGATTTCGATGATCCGGATCATTCTGTTTCTGTTGTTGATCGCGCTGGGCGCAGCCGGCGCGGCCTGGATTGCCGAGCAACCCGGCGATGTCATGCTGTCGTGGGGCAGCCTGAAGCTCACGACCAAGCTGCCGGTTTTCGTGCTGGGGCTGGGCATCGTCGTCGTCGCGGCCATGATGCTGTGGGCGATCCTGCGTGGCCTGTGGCGCACGCCGGAACGTATGCGCAAGGGCCGGCGCGAACGGCGTCAGGCCCGAGGCCGGCATGCGATCACGCAAGGACTGCTGGCGATCGGCCACGGCGATTCCTCCGCCGCCCGCATCCACGCCGAAGCGGCGCGCAAGCACGCGGCGCACGATCCGCTGGCGTTGCTGCTGCATGCGCAGTCGGCGCAGCTCGACGGCGACCGCGAAGGCGCGCAGCGCGCCTTCCGCGCCATGGCCGAACGCGAGGACACGCGGCTATTGGGCCTGCGCGGCCTGTTCATCGAGGCGCAGCGCGCCGACGATCCGGTGGCGGCTGTGATGGTCGCCGAGGAAGCGCTAAAGCTGTCGCCGTCCTCGTCATGGGCGTCGCATGCGGTGCTCGGCTTCTGCTGCGCCAAGGGCGACTGGGCCGGCGCGCTGAAGATCCTCGACAACAATCAATCGGCCGGGCTGATCGACAAGGCGACCTATCGCCGGCAGCGCGGCGTGCTGCTGACGGCGCGGGCGCTGGAGCTCGAAAAGGTCGATCGCGACCTGTCGCGCGAGAGCGTGATGGAAGCGGTCAAGCTGGCGCCGACGTTGGTGCCGGCCGCGGTGCTGGCGAGCAAGTTCGAAAGCGAGTCGCATCAGATCCGGCGTTCGATGCGTCTGGTCGAGACGGCGTGGCTGACACAGCCGCATCCCGATTTGGCCGATGCCTATGCGCATGTGAAGCTCGGCGATTCCGCGCGCCAGCGGCTGGTGCGGGTCGAGACGCTCGCGGCGAAGATGCCCGGCCACATCGAGGGCGCGCTGGCAATTGCGCGCGCCGCGATCGACGCGTCCGAATTTACAAAAGCGCGCGACGCGCTGGCGCCGTTCATCGCCGCACCAACGCAACGCGTCGCGCTGTTGATGGCGGAGATCGAGCGCACCGAACATGGCGATAGCGGCCGCGCGCGGGCCTGGACCTTGCGCGCGGTGCGCGCGCTGCACGATCCGGCCTGGACTGCGGACGGCTATGTCTCGGATCGCTGGCGACCGGTTTCGCCCGTCACCGGCAGGCTGGATGCCTTCCAGTGGCAGACGCCGGTCGCGGCACTGCCGTCCGACAAGGCTGGCGCGATCGAATCCTCGGCCTTTGAGGAAGCCATGCTGGCGACCCCGCGCCGCGCCGTCGTGCTCGAGCCGCCAAAGGACGCCGACGCGGAGGAGCCGGCTCCGTCACCCGTCGCTCCAGCGCCTTCCGCCGCGCCCGCTGCGTCAGATCCTGCGCCGGTCGCCGAGCAGGACAATGCGCCGCCGCCGGCCGCCGCTGAGACCGCCCCCGTCGAGGCCGTCCCCGCCCCAGCGCCCACTCCGGTACCCGCGCCGGCCGAATCGGCGCCAAGCCGGCCGGCCCCCTTGTTCCGGTCACGGCAGGACATTCCGAAGGCTGTTCCAGCCCCGATTCCGGCGGTCATTCCGCTGATCCGGGCGCCCGACGATCCTGGGGTCGACGACGACGGCCCGGCGGACGAATTTGCGGAACAAATCGGCCCGCCCAAGGCCCAGGCCGGCGGCTGGCGGGGATTTTTGTCACGCTGGGGCGGCGACTAGGCGCCCAGGCGACAGCAGCGTTTTTCTTGCCAATCGGGGCTTGTCCCGATATCAGGTGCGGGCGTTCGCGGGTCAGACCCGAACGCCGCGTTTGGTCCGCCGCAATAGCTCAGTTGGTAGAGCACGTCATTCGTAATGACGGGGTCACAGGTTCGAGTCCTGTTTGCGGCACCAGCGATCCTGATCACTTGCCCCGCTTACCAGGATCTCCGAAAAAGCCGCTAGTCCGCACTGTGTCTGCAAACCAGTTCCGGTGCTCGATGTGGTGGCGTTGGTGCTTCCTCAGTCGCATCACGTCAGCTAACGATGCAATAAGTCCCGGAATCCGTGCCAGTCGCCCCTGACGCTCTCAAAACCCTTGAGTTTTTCACGCTCCGCTGGCGACAGACTGGCCATGAATGCCGCTCGCTGGCGTCGATCGTAAACGACATGCGCTGAAAGCCAAATCGTTAGGCAAGCAGCAAAGCCGGTGAAAAAACCTGTCCAAAACATTTGTACATGATGGTGCGCTGCGGTGGCGATATTGCGGCGCACTGCCGACATCGCGCAGTTGTGACCTCCATGTCGCGCAGGCGCATCGTAACCGGTACTGATCAATGAGCGCATCGGTTGTGAGCGACGCCGGGCGAGTCTGCGCGCATGAACGCCTTT
Organism: Bradyrhizobium sp. McL0615; assembly: GCF_049993905.1. Classification (NCBI taxonomy): domain Bacteria; kingdom Pseudomonadati; phylum Pseudomonadota; class Alphaproteobacteria; order Hyphomicrobiales; family Nitrobacteraceae; genus Bradyrhizobium; species Bradyrhizobium sp. McL0615. Next base: position 351,758 of record NZ_CP188254.1, read on the forward strand.
CCCTTTTCGTGAGCAGCGAGGTAATCGACCTTGTGCGCTTCGAGCATTTCGGCTGTACGACCTATCGCAAAAACCAACTCTTCGTTGTCGCCCTGGTATCTGTCAAAAACCTCCGGCCGGGGCAATCCCGGCTACCATCTGATCGTTATCGCCGCCGAAAGCCAACGCGAGCTTCGGAAACCCATTATCGACGTTTAGGCGGATCAGGCGATTGCAAAAACGTTCTTCGACAAAGCTCTGCGAAGCCGCAAAGCAGCAACGGGGCCAATTGATCTGATCAACACTGCAGATTTCTTCCCCAATCCATTGCGTGGATGCAGGCCATGCTTCGAAAGGTATCGAAACATCTGGCGCAGCTCGATTATGGTTTCGGGACAAGCGTAGTAGTAGTCCCAAGCGGAGCGCAAGGCGTACTCGAGAGCCAGTTCCGTTGTTTCGCGGCTATCATTGGGAAGACAATTTTGCATAAACCTCCGCAGCATCAAGGCGGCACCAGTCCAGCCCTGGCTGGACATAAACGATGAATTTTGGATTCTCCACTCCGCTAGAAGCTCCGGCACGATTGTAACAAGTGCTCCTTGTCGAAGGATCTTGAAGAGAAAGTCCTTTTCTTCGCAGAGAGTCAGGTCTTCGTCGAAGCCCGACACCGAGCGCGCGAGGTCTTTGCAGACAACCATCGCATTTACATGAACAAAATTATTGAACACCAGATTGTAGTCGTTCGTGAAGTCGTGACCGAATATGAAGCGCTCGGATGGCGTGGTCTTTGCGAAATGACATATCGCGACGCTGTTTGAGGAGCATGCTGTTAGCATGCGCTCGACGAACTGGGGGTGAATCGAATCGTCGTGATCGTGAAAATGCACGAAGCTGGATGTTGCGGCCGCAAGCAATCGGTTTCGAGCGTGAGACTGCCGTTTCTGCGGGCCGCCCCTGATGACCCGAAATCCAAGCTCGGCTGCCTTTTCGATTGTATCGTCTGTACTGCCGTCGTCGTGCATCACGACTTCATCGAACGGCCTCGTCTGGTGATCAATGTCGTGTTTCAACCGATCGAGATAGCGAGAAGAGTTGAACAGCGGCACCAGCAACGAGATCTTCCGTGTCACGGCATATCTCCAGGGTGGGGTGAACTCGCGAGTGGCAGGGCTGCGACAGAGCGGCAGATCGATAGCCGGCTCCATTCATCTCAGCCCCACGCGTGCTATATTTTTGCTCGCTGCGGTGGGATTAACATTGACTGACCACCCACCGTATATCGTAGCCTTGACGACAAGCGGTACTATTTTGATTTTCATCACATCTCCACCGATGAAGTATTCGGCTCGCTCGCCGGTACCGGGTATTTTTGTGAGGCGACAGCCCGGCGTCAATCGCGGCGAGCGGCTGGGCATCGGTTCTTGAGTCGTAATTGTGCGTAAGGGTTTTTATGCTCACTGTCACATCCACCGCGATCGACGGGGTAAAGGTTGTCACGCCAAAATCGATTGCGGATTCCCGCGGCGCATTCTGCGAAACTTATAACCAGGAGCGCTTTGCCGAACATGGCATCACGGCAAACTTCGTTCAGGACAATCAATCGGCGTCAGCCGCGATCGGCACCATTCGTGGCCTGCATTTTCAAGGTCATCCCGCTGCCCAAGCCAAACTAATTCGCGTATTGAAGGGTCGAATTTTCGACGTGGCGGTTGATCTGCGCCGTTCGTCACCGACTTACGGCAAGTGGGTTGCCGAGGAGGTTTCCGCCGAGAACCGCAAGCAGATATTCATACCAATTGGCTTTGCTCACGGCTTCTGCACCCTGGAAATCGGCACCCACGTCTTCTATAAAGCCAGCGCCTTTTATTCGCCCCTGAACGATTTCGGCATCGCGTGGGACGATCCCGATTTGGGGATTGATTGGCCTGTCGCGCCGAGCAACGCGACGTTATCGGATAAGGATCGCAGGATGCCGGCATTCCGGTCGTTGCCAGGATATTTTGAGTAGAAGCAATGCGCATCGTGGTCACCGGCAGGTTTGGCCAAATCGCGCAATCGTTGGTCGAGCGTGGGACCAACTCCAGCGTGGAAGTGCTGACGCTGGCACGGCCGGCGATAGACCTGGCGCGACCGTCCGACCTCGCGGATGCGCTCGGCGCATTGCGCCCGCAAGCTGTGGTCAGCGCCGCGGCCTACACCTCTGTCGAGCTCGCCGAGAGTGAGCCCGTGCTTGCATATCAAATCAATGCCAACGGAGCCGAGGCGTTGGCGCGGGCGGCCGCGCGACTTGAGATTCCGATCGTACACCTGTCGACCGACTATGTCTTCGACGGCACCCTGGATCGTCCCTATTGCGAGCATGACCCGCCCTGCCCAATCAATGTTTACGGCTTGAGCAAGCTGCGTGGCGAACAACTGGTCGCTGCAGCGAATCCAAATCACGCCATCCTTCGGACAGCCTGGGTCTACAGCCCGTTCGGCAAGAATTTTGCGCGAACCATGTTGTCGCTAGTCGGCAATCGCGATGAAATTTCCGTTGTGGGCGATCAGCGAGGTGCTCCCAGCAGTGCGCTTGATATTGCCGACGGCATTTTCAACGTACTGTGCAATCTGATTGCAAGGCCGGATGACGCCGCAATCCGCGGCGTATTTCACATGACGGGTGGTGGTGACACGAACTGGGCGGAATTCGCAATGGCGATCTTCGCTGCTTCCGCTGCGAACAATGGGCCTTTCAGTCAGGTGAGATCGATTGCCAGTTCGGATTACCCGACTCAAGCCCGTCGACCGGCCAATTCGCGATTGGACAATACCAAGCTTGAAAGGTCTCACGGAGTGAGGTTGCCTCTTTGGCGAGATTCAATATCGGAAACAATTGCGCGGATCCTGGCCGAAGATTTTCGAAAGAAGGTTTGATTTCGCCAATTTTGATTTCAAGCCAACCGCTACTTCGCCAAGCGAGCCTCGTCCAGAAACGCATCGTAGTCGCGGATATAATCGGCTGGATCATAAAGGTCCGACGCAAAGACAAGCAGTGCAGCGTCGGCGCTGTACTGCCACTGTCTGCCCCAGATCATCGGAGGAACATAAATACCTATGCTCGGTCGGTTCAATTGGAATTCAAGTCGCGTCGTCCCGTCATCGACTGTGACGCTGCATTGCCCATAGGCGCAAATCAGAAATTGATGACATTGCCTGTGAGCATGCTCTCCCCGAATCTCGCTGGATGGAACTCCCGATATGATGAAATATCGCTTTGGTTGGAACGGAAATCCGCGATCGAGCTCCCCGACTGTCAAGTCGCCACGAGGATCGCTCACGGAAGGAAAGTGATAAATATCCACGCCCCGAACCGCGGTGGACGTTATCAAAACTTTGGGTTCTCCGGGTTTTGAAACGATTTTTATCGGCTCCTGCTCCGACATGTCCTGTTCTCCCTGAGTCTCAAAGCTTTCTACTATCAGCAGGGTGCCGATAGTGTTGCACTAGACGAAAAGCGAACGAATTCGAAAACCGTGCGAAAGTCAATTTTTGTCGACGCGGGCTGCTCAGTTGCCCGGAAGAATTGCTTTCCGCAGGACCCGGATTGATGGAAATCAGACATTGGGAAGACGCAGTGCAAGCGCATTTGCGGCCAGTACTCATTGTGCTTTTTCGAAAAAGATCTTGGAGCAACCGGCATTCGCGTTCACGGACGCGTGTGCGTGACCGATCTCACATCTAGATCCCATTGGTCCGCATAGTCTCCGCCCAGACCTCAAGGGGAGATACAACCATGCGTAAATTCATTCTGATTGCAGGCTTCGCTCTGGTGTCCGTGGCCGCGCAGGCTGGCGAACGGAGCTTGTCGCTCGGTGGCGGCGAGACCACGAAGGTGAGCGCTCCGGCCAAGGCTACCGAGGGACCGCGAACCGCGGAAGCTCCGCAGGCGGCCGAAGCCCCGAAATATGTCGAGCGGCCGGCGGCCGTCGAGCCCAAGACTGAAACGACCAAGTCTGAGACGGCCAGATCCGAAACCGGCAGGGCCGCGGAGAGCTACGGCCAGAGGATGAAGAACCGGCCGGCCGGCATGCAGCAGCGCTATGCCGGGCGCCCGCAGGGCGCCGGGGCTGGCGGAATGTCGGCCCGGAGAGCTGCGATGATGCAGAGAGGCGCGGGACAGCACCGCATGCGCTTCGGTATCCGGGCGCGCATCATCATGGCGCTGCACCGGCACGGCATCTACTGGTAATCCTGCCAAAGCAGAACGCGCCTCTCGGATTCCAATCCGAAGACGCGTTTTTCGTTGCGTAAGCTGGAGCCGTTGAACGGCTTCCCGTCAATCCTTATTGCGAAACCGTCTGCACCACGCTGCTGATCGGTCGGCTGGCCACGGCCGGCACCTTCTGGTCCTTCACCAGCATCGCGTCATATTCCGGCACGGTTTCGAGTTGCTCCTTGGCCTTCATCTGCACCACCTTGTAGCCGCCGGCCTTGAGGCGGCGCAGCAGCGTCGGCAAGGCGATCGCCGTGTGCTTCTGCAGGTCGTGCATCAGGATGACGCCCTTGCCCTGCTTGTCGAGCTTGGTCATGACGTTGTTGATGACCTGGTCGGGACCCGATGATTTGAAGTCGTTGGAATCGACATCCACCGAGAACATCGAGATGTTGCGAGAGGCGAGATAGCCGAGCGCCGCCTGCGTGTGCCCCAGTCCGGGGAAGCGGAAGAACGGTGCGGGCGCGGCGCCGATCGCCATCTTCACGGCGCTAAAACCCTTCTCGATCTCTTCCTTCATCTGCGGCTCGGTCATCTTCTTGCTGTCGAGATGCGCGTGCGACCAGGTGTGTGAGCCGACGGTGTGGCCGGCGGCGTAGACCTGCTTGAGAATTTCCGGGTGATAGGTGGTGTGCTTGCCGACCGGGAAGAACAGGCCCTTGGTGCATTCGTCCGCCAGCGCCTTGAGCACGGCGGGCGTGGTCGGCCACGGACCGTCGTCGAAGGTGAGCACGACTTCCTTGTCGGTGAGGAAGTCGAACTGCTTGTACTGGAGGAAGCCGAAGCCTGGACCGCCGGTGGTGTCGATCACGACAATGCGGCTGACGCCGAGCGCGTCAGGATTGGCGCAGGTCGATCGCGCCGGCTGGGCTGCGGGAGCGGGCGCGGGGGCCGGCTTCGAGAGAGCGGCCGTGACCTCGACGTCGTCCTTGGGCGCAAGCTTTGCCGCGGCGGGCGCCGGTAACGGCTCGGCCTTGCGGGCGGCGACGGTTTGAGGCGGGGCCGCGTCGGCCCGCGGCGAGGAGGTCCAGAACCAAACGGCGGTGATCACAACCGCCGTCATTACACTGGCCAGCATCAGGCCCAACGCATTACGCATCGCTACTCTTTCCACATACTCGGGGCACACACTCGCAACAGGGCATTAGTGCCAACAAAGTCTTAACGTCTCCCGAACAGGCGCCAGTTAGACGAAGAGGATGAGGGTTTTAAGGCTGAGTGATGTCAGTCACAGTCGGCGCCGCGGTTCCCGGCGCATGTTGCAACCATCAACAGCGGGCCCACGTAGCTGGGCCAACAGGAGCCGAAAATGACCGCAGCCTTCTTCAATACCGTTCGCAAGGTCAGTTTAGTGCTGGCCTTGACCACCTCTTTCGCCGCCGTCTCGTCGACCGCAAGCTTCGCCTTCAGCTCTGAAGCGCAGCAGCAGTGCACCGGCGACGCGTTCCGCCTCTGCAGCTCGGAAATCCCGAACATTTCGAAGATCACGGCCTGCATGATCAAGCATCGCGCCGATCTGAGCGTGGGTTGCCGCGGCGTCATGGATCGCGAACTCGCCGGCCAGAAATCCACGGGTAAGCTCGCGGCGCAATAACGGCGCGGTCTTCGCGGTCTCCAACGGCTCGAAAAAACGCTTGCGTCGATGCGACGCAGGCGTTTTTCCGTTTCATGGGGCGCAAAGCGCACGGATGAAGCGATTTCGCCGTTCACAAATACGTTGCCAGCCGAATTTCGGTGCACGGATTCCCGTCCTGACACGTTTTCTTGATGCGAAACCGGTGTCGACCCCGGATCAAGTCCTGGGCTGGCTTTCGCCGGAAAACGATATAGAACGCGCGGATTGCGCTCTCGTGTAAAGGCTTAGAAAATGACCAAGATTCTTTTCATCATTCCCCTGGTTTTGATCGCGTCAGCCGCGTCGGCTCAGGAGAAGAAGCAGGGGCATGACGCCTGCGCGCGCGACGTCTCGCGCTACTGCCGGGCGCAGATGCAGGATGGCGATCAGATTGTGCTGGCCTGCCTGAAGCAGAACCGCGCCAAAATCAGCAAGGGCTGCCAGCAGATGCTGGCGAGCCACGGGCAGTAAGATCTCTCAGCCGCCGTAAAGATAGTTCGGCAGCCACAGCGTCATGCCGGGCCAGAGATACATGATCACCATGCACAGGATCACGATCAGCATATAGGGCATCATGCCCGCAAAAATCTGGTTCAGCGTGACGTGCTTCGGCGCGACGCCCTTGAGATAGAACGCCGACATCGCGACCGGCGGCGACAGGAACGCCGCCTGCAGGTTCACGAACACCAGCGTGCCCCACAGGATCGGATCGATGCCGAAATGCTTGAGCATCGGCAAAAAGATCGGCACGAAGATGATGATGATCTCGGTCCATTCCAGCGGCCAGCCCAGCACGAAGATGATCGCCTGTGACAGGATCATGAACTGAACGGGCGTCATGTTGAGCGAAAGGACCCAGCTCTCCAGCAGCGCCTGACCGCCGAGAATGGCGAACACCGCCGAGAACAGCGCCGAGCCTACGAACAGCCAGCACACCATGGCCGTGGTCTTCGCGGTCAGGAACACCGCTTCCTTGGTGCGCTTCCAGTCGAGCGTGCGGGCATGAAACGCCAGGATGAAGGCGCCGGCGGCGCCGACCGCCGCCGACTCCGTGGCGGTCGTGATGCCGAACAGGATCACCGCGAGAACGATCACCGTCAGGATGCCGAGCGGCATCACCGACGACGTCAAGAGCTTGAGCACCTCGAAGCGTTCGCCGTTCATGCGCCAGTAGGAGCGCGCGTTCCACAGTAGCAATACGGCGGCGCTGATCCCGAACCAGAGATAAAACTGGAAGTCCGGACCTTTTTCGGCGGGCGTAGCCTCCGGCGTCGCCAACGCGCTGCCGAGTTGCTGCAGTCCCTCGACCGGACCGGAGGCCGCGCCGGCCTGCTGATGGATCACGACGTACCACCACACGGTCGCCAGCGTGATGGTCGTGAGCAGGAACGGCACCAGGGCTATGATAAAGTTCTGCACCACGGCCCCATAGGTCATGGGCTTGCCGTCGATCTCCAGGGCCCTTGCCCTCGCCGGTGAAACCAGCGCCTTGAGCAAGGCGACGAACATATTCGGCGAATACAGCGTCCCAAACTTCGTGATCCAGGCCGGCACGCGGACGCGGGTCTGCTCCTCCGGCAAAGGCGGCGCGATCTTCGGATTGATCAGCGCCCAGCCGATGACGTAGACCAGATAGAGGAACGCCAGGAAGAAGCCGGGGAACATCGCCGCCGCGTACAGCTTGACGACGGATTGCCCCGCGACGGCCGCGTAGACGATGATCATCACCGACGGCGGGATCAAAATACCGAGCGTGCCGCCGGCGGTGATGACGCCGGAGGCGAGCTTGACGTCGTAGCCGGCGCGCAGCATCGGGTTGAACGCGATGACGCCCATCAGCACGACGACGGCGCCGACCAGGCCTGAGGCAATTCCCCAGAACGTGCACACGATCAGGGTCGCCACCGCAAGCGAAGCCGGCATGCGGCGGAACGCGAGCTGGATCGAATAGAACATCTTGTCGACCAGCGCGCCGCGCTCCATCACGTAGCCCATCAGCACGAACAGCGGGATCGAGATCAGGACATCGTTGGTCATCGCGCCATAGGTGCGCTGGACCATTAGGTCGAAGACGCGGTTTTGCGTCCAGCTGTGCGACGGGTCGTAGAAAGCGATGAAGCCGAAGAACATGCCAAGGCCCATCAGCGTGAAGGCCGTGGCAAAACCCATCATGATGACGACGACGATCAGCGCCAGCATCAACAGGCCGAGTGCGGGATCGCTCATGTTTGCACGTCTCCGCCCATTCCGCGCTGACGCGCCATCTCGTCGATTCGCGCCGCGCCCTCGATCGCGAGCTTGCGTGATTCCTCATCGACATATTCGCTATGCGCGAGCTGCTCCTCGATGACGTCGATCTCGGCGACGTCCTTCAGCCGGCTCGGCCATTCGCCGGTCCTCAGGCAAACCACGCAGCGCACGATCTCGGCCACGCCCTGCAGCATGATCAGCGCTCCGGCGATGGGTATCACTGATTTGAAATGGTAGACCGGCGGACCGTCCGCGGTGACGTTCGAATGCTCGGCGATGCGCCATGAGTCCGCGGCGTAGAAATAGCCGGCATAGACCAGCGCTGCGATGCCGGGCAGGAAGAACACGATGTATAGCACGAGGTCGAGCGTCGCCTGGGTGCGCGGCCGCATCGAGGAATAGAGGAAGTCGCCCCGGACATGGGCGTTCTGCGCCAGCGTGTAGGCGCCGCAAAGCATGAACAGCGTTCCGTACAGCATGTTGTCGAGGTCGAAGATCCAGGACGTCGGCATGTTCATGATGTAGCGTTTGAATACTTCGATACAGACGGCGCTCATCAGAACGATCATCAGCCACGCGGTGGCCTTGCCGACCCAGGTACTGATGCCGTCGATGGTGTGCAGGAAACTCTGGACGCTCATGGGGGTGCGATCGTTCGGCGCGAGGGATCGATAATACAAAGCACCATCCGGGTCGCGCGCCCGAATGGTGCTTTGCTGGTTAGAGCATTTTCAAGCGCGGCGTCAGATCTTCTTGGCCGCGCCGTTGGCGCCCCAATAATGGTCATACGCCATCTTGCGGCTCACCACCGTGTCCTGCTCCCACTGCGTCGTGCGCTTGGCGAAGGCGAGCTGCGATTGCAGAATTTCCTTGAACAGTGGATTTTCCGCCGACTTCTTCTTCACCACCTCGTCATAGACCTCGAGCTGTTGCTTCAGGATGGCGTCGGGCGTCTTGTAGAACTTGACGTTGTCCTTGCTCTGCATCTCCGCATAGTCTGTGGAGTAGCGGTCGATCGCTTTCCAGGACATGTCCGCCGAAGCCGCATCGACCGCGTTGGCGATGATCGCCTTCATCTTCTCCGGCAGTGCGTTGTATTTGTCCTTGTTGAAGGTGATCTCGAACTGCTCGGCGTTCTGGTGGTAGCTCTGCAGCATGCAGACCTTGGAGACGTCGGGGAAGCCGAGCACGCGGTCCGAGGTGGCATTGTTGAACTCGGCGGCGTCGAGCAGGCCGCGGTCCATCGCGGAGACGATTTCGCCGCCGGGCAGCGCGTTGACGGCCGCGCCCATCGCGGTGAACACGTCAATGGAGATGCCGACGGTGCGGTACTTCAGCCCCTTGATGTCGTCGGCCTTGGCGATCGGTTTCTTGAACCAGCCGAACGGCTGCGTCGGCATCGGCCCGTAGGGGAACGACACGACATTGGCGCCGATCGATTCATAGAGCTTGGCAAGCAGCTCCTTGCCGCCGCCATAGCGGTGCCAGGACAGCAGCATGTTGGCGTCCATGGCAAAGCCCGGTCCCGAGCCCCACAACGCCAGCGCGGTCTGCTTGCCGTAGTGATAGACGAGCACGCCATGGCCGCCGTCGAGCACGCCCTTGGATACCGCATCGAGCAGGCCGAAGGCGGGAACCACGGCGCCTGCCGGCAGTACTTCGATCTTGAGGTCGCCGCCGGTCATGTCGTTGACCTTCTTGGCGTAGTCGAGGGCGTATTCGTGGAAAATGTCCTTTGACGGCCATGTGCTCTGCCAGCGCATGCTGATCGGACCCTGCGCGCTCGAAATGTTCGGCGCGGCGACGGTGGCTGCGGCGCCTGCGGCGGCCACTTTTAGGAAGCTGCGGCGGCTTGAAGTCTTCCCCTTGGTGGGTTTTGTCATGACTTATCCTCCCGGTTGAGCCGATCCTTGGTTGGCCGGCGTGATTGATTGGCCGGAACTCTAGAGGCGGCGTCCGAGCTTTGGCAAGGATACGTTATACCAATGCGGCGTTAGGCCTGCGGCGCCACGCCGCAGGGTCTGCTGGACTGTCAAATTGGTAAACGGCTTGGTAAACGGCGCCGTCGCGAACGTCGCTATTACGTGCTGCTGCCTGCCGCCGTCGCGACCACGGGCAAGACCTCGTTGGCGGCGCGGTCGGGGGTATCTTCCTTCCAGCGGACCGAACCGAACGGCCGCTCCAGCATGCGGCGGACGCGGATCGGGTCGGGCCCGAGATGAAAGTCGATTGCGCGCTGGTGCAAAGCGCGCTCGGACTGCGTCGCACGGTTGCGCTGGCGCAGATAGTCGAGCCAGGTCGGGCAGTGGTAGCGCTCGGTCCACAATTCGGGGTCGCCGATGTCGCGCGCGATCGACCAGCCATAGGCGCCGTTGCGCTGCCGGCTGAGCTGTACTTCCTGCATCACATTGTGGAATGCGCGCGCATTGTCCTGCGCGACGCGATACTCGATCTCGACCACCAGGGGTCCGCTGCGCCCGGTCAGCGACAACCGGACCTCGGGATCGGCCAGCAGCTCGGTGGCGTCCTCGTTGCGCGCACCGACCCGCGGCATCCGCAGCCAGATTCCGAGCAAGGGCGACAGCAGCATCAGACCGGCCGAAACCAGGAGCGCGGTCTCGACGCCGGCGAGATCGGTGAGATGTCCCCAGCCCCAGCTTCCCACCGCAATGCCGCCGGCGATCGAGGCCTGGAAAGCCGCCAGCGAGCGGCCCGCGACCCAGCGCGGCGCCGAAAGCTGCACGCCGATATTGAACAGCGCGACCGCCAGCATCCACACCGCGCCGGCCAGCACCAGGGCGACCGCCGTCAGGATGCCGCTCGTGCTCAGGGCGACGGCGGCGATCGCGCCGGCCATCGATATCGCGCAGGCGCGCACCGCGGCCTCGCCGCTCATGCGCCGCCGCACCTCGCCGATATTGAGCGCACCGATCACCGCGCCCATGCCGAAGGCCCCGAGCATGATGCCGTAGGTTTGCGCGCCGCCATGCAGCAGATCGCGCGCGACCAGCGGCATCAGCGCCGAGACCGAGCCGCCGATGATGCCGGTGACCAACGTCCTGATCAGCACGATCCGGATCGACGGCGAGTTGGCGATGTAGCGCACCCCCGAGACGATGGCGCGGTTGAGACGTTCGCGCGGCAGGCGCGACGGTTCATGGCTGCGGTTCCACAGAAACAGCACCACCATCAGCGGCAGATACAGCACCGCATTGACGGCGAACGCCGCTACCGCGCCTGCGGTGGCGACCACGATGCCGCCGATCGCCGGGCCGAAGCTGCGCGCGATGTTGTAGCTGATGCCATTGAGCGCGACCGCCGCCGGCAGCGTTTCCGTCGGCACCTGCTCGCTGACCGAGGCCTGCCAGGCCGGTCCGAACAGCGCCATGCCGCTGCCGACCACGAAGCACAGCGCTAGCAGGATATTCGGCGTCACGAGGCCGAGCCACGCCAGCACCGTCAGCACGGTCGCGCCGACCAGCGCGATTCCGAGCGAGATGAGCGCGACGATGCGGCGGTCGTGCATGTCGGCGATGGCGCCGGCGGGCATCGCGATCAGCATGATCGGCAGCATCAGCGCGGTCTGCACCAGCGCGACCTTGTCGGCGGATGAGGTCATCTGGGTCATCGCCCAGGCAGCTCCAACGCCCTGGATCAATATCCCGAGGTTGGAGACGAGGCTGGCGAGCCAGATGCGCCGGAACACGGCATGCCGCAACGGCGCTGCGATGCCTTCAGTCACAGGACGCGAGCGTTTCGGCTGGTCGGTCATGAGCGGTTCCGTTGGCTTTCTGTCGCCGGCTTGATTCCATTCCAACTTGAAGTGATGCCTGCGAAAACCCTGGCCTGTCCAGTCGTTACACCGCTTCCAGCGGTGCTACAGCACAGCTAAGGTACTGAAAAGCAACGGGAGGTTTCGAAATGCGGCTGTCACGGCGGTTGATGCTGAAGAGCGCCGGAGCGTTGCCCTTGCTGGCTGGCTCATTCGGGCTTCCGCTCCTTGGTGTGCGGGCGTGGGCACAGACGGCGCCGGCGGCGTCAAGGCCAGCGGAGGTTCCGCCGGTCCTGTTCGTTCACGGCAATGGCGATCATGCTGCGCTCTGGATCACTACAATTTGGCGCATGGAATCGAACGGCGTGCCGCGCGAGCGAATGCTGGCGATCAATTTCACAGATCCTTTGGCGCGCACCGACGACAAGGTGGAGCAGGCAAACCGGTCCTCGACCGAAGATCAGCGCCGCGAGCTCGGCGAGGCCGTCAAGGAATTGCAGCGCCGCACCGGCGCGATGCGCATCGCGCTCGTCGGTAATTCGCGCGGCGGCTATTCAATCCGCAACTATATCAAGAATGGCGGCGGGGCCGATATCAGCCACGCGGTGCTGTGCGGCGTTCCCAACCACGGCATCTATGACTGGGACGAGGGGCTTGGCGGCGAGTTCAACGGCCGCGGCCCGTTCCTGCGCGGCTTGAACGAGGGCGAGGGCGAGGTGACGCCGGGCACGGCGTTCCTCACCTTGCGCAGCGATGGCATCGATAAATATGCGCAAGCCGACGGGCGCTTTGTCGGCAAGCCTGGCACGCCGAGCGGCGTGACATCGGAAGGTCCTGCGCTGAAGGGCGCGACCAATCTCGTGCTCGGTGCGCTCGATCATCGCGAGGTCGCCTTTCATCCACGCGCGTTTCGCGAGATCTATAAATTCATCGCAGGACAGGAGCCGTCACGCATCGAGATCGTGCCGGAAGCGGAAGTCAAACTCAGCGGGCTCGTGACGGGTACGCCGGGCGGCTTGGTCACCAACCGTCCGGTATCCGGTGCGACCGTCGAAATCTACCGCGTCTCTCCCGACACCGGCGAACGCACCGGCGGGCCGATCCATTCTTCACAGACCGGCGCTGACGGGCGATGGGGCCCGGCTCAGGTCGACCCGAGCTGGCATCTCGAGATCGTCCTGACATCGGCCGGCTCGCCTACCACACACATCTATCGTTCACCGTTTCCGCGCTCCTCCAACGTCGTGCATCTGCGCGCCGCGCGCCCGCTCGGGCCGGCGGATGCCGGCGCGGGCGCCGTGGTCCTGATGTCGCGTCCGCGAGGTTATTTCGGCCTGCCGCGGGACGTGGTGCTGATCGATGGCAAGGAGCCGAAAGACGTGAAATCCGGCGTGCCGACCGATTCGGTCTCGACCTTGCGGCTTGGCGCGGAGGAGATTGGCCGTCCCGTGGCAACCATGTTCAATACAGAACGAATCGTGGCGCGGGCCTGGCCGGCCTCGGAAAACCGGATTGCGATTGCCGAATTGACTTACTAGCTGTTCGGGGTGGCTGTTCCGGATGCGCCTTTATGGTGGCCGGAGGAGACAAAAGCAGTAGCCCGCATGAGCGCAGCGATATGCGGGGCCTGGCACGATCCCGGATATCGCTTCGCTCATCCGGGCTACGAAAGTGGCGCCCATGAGCATAGCCGAGGCTTACGACATTCCGGCCGCACGCGCGCCGCTGGTGCCGCCAAGCCCGCCGCGGGCGCCCGACGACATGACGGTGTTCGGGCGGATGAAGGCGATCCGCATCAGCCCGATCGGCATGTGGGGCCAGCGGGCCTATGAGGAAGATATCATCCAGGGCCGCTTTTTCGGGCGTGGCAGTTTCATCCTCAACGCGCCCGATGCGATCCGGCATGTGCTGGTCGACAATTACGAAAACTATACGCGCACGCCGGTGAGCTTTCGGGTGTTACGTCCGATATTGGGCCAGGGCCTGCTGATTGCGGAGGGGCGCGCGTGGAAACACCAGCGCCGGACGCTGGCGCCAGCCTTCACGCCACGCGCGGTCTCGACGCTCGTTCCGCACATGCTGGCGGCGACCGACGAAACGGTCGCCAAGCTCAGGGCCGCCAGCAACGCGCCGGTCGACCTGCGCGCGGCGATGCAACGGATGGCGCTCGAAATCGCCGGCCGCACGATGTTCTCGTTCGGGATGGACCGGCACGGCGCCGCGTTGCGCGACTTTGTCGTGGACTATGGCGAGCGGCTGGCGCGGCCGCATTTTCTCGATCTGCTGCTGCCGCTCAGCTGGCCGAGCCCGCAGGATCTGGCCCGCGCCCGTTTCCGCAAGCGCTGGACGGCCTTTATCGGGATGCTGATGGCCGAGCGTCGCGCCGCCGGCAAGAACGAGGGCGCGCCGGCGCGTGACCTGTTCGATCTGATGGGCGACGCGCGCGATCCCGAGACGGGCGAAGCCTTTACCGACGAACAGCTCGGCGATCAGATCGCGACCATGATTCTGGCCGGCCACGAGACGACGGCGACGGCGCTGTTCTGGGCGCTCTATTTGCTGGCGCTCGATCCTGCGGCCCAGCAGGACGTCGCCGACGAGGTGCAGGGCGCAACCGTCGACGGCACGCTCGATATCGAGCGTCTGAAATTCACCCGCGCGGTGATCGACGAGACCATGCGGCTCTATCCGCCGGCGTTCCTGATTGCGCGCGCCGCCAGCGGCCCGGACACGATCATGGGGCTTCCGGTCAAGAAGAAGGACGTCATCCTGATCGCGCCGTGGCTGCTGCACCGGCACGAAAAACTCTGGCGCGATCCGAACGCCTTCATCCCGTCGCGCTTCATGACCGGCACGCCGCCCGATCGTTTTGCTTACCTGCCGTTCGGCGTCGGCGCGCGCGTCTGCATCGGCGCGCATTTCGCGCTGGTCGAAGCAACGCTGGCGCTGGCGAAGATGATCGGCGCGTTTCGCGTCACGCTGGTCGACAAGGAGCCGGTGATGCCGGTCGGTGTGGTGACGACGCAGCCCGACCGTTCGCCGACGTTCACCATCACGCCCCGGTAGTGTTTGCGAGGCGGAAACTGACCCGGACCGGATCAGGACGGGTCGCCGGTTTTCGCGAAGAAAGCGCGTCCAGCAAGAGAGAGCATCTTGCGGCGACATTCTCTCACCCTCATCTAAGGCTCCGGCATGAGCGACGTTCAGGCACAGTTCTCGGTATTGAGGCAAACCGCCGATCCGGCGGTGGCCGATGCAATTGCTTGGCTCATCGAAAAGGGCGAGGACCATCAGCTCAACCGGATCAACGTGCTGGATTTTTCCAGGCAGGCCGGGTTCGACGAGGAGCGGGTGATTTCCGGGTTCCTTCATGCGTCGCGGCTGGGCCTGTTCGATCTGACATGGAATGTGCTGTGCCCGGGCTGTGGCGGCGTGCTCGATGCCCATTCGACGCTGAAATCGCTGCGCCACGACGATTACAATTGCGCGCTGTGCGCGGCGGGTTATGAGGCCTCGGTCGACGAACAGGTGGAGGTTGCCTTTACCGTAAGCCCCCGTGTTCGGCGCATCGCCGCGCACGACCCGAACACGCTGCCGATCTGGGAGTATTTCAAGCAGGTCTTCTGGAGTTCCGGTGTCGACTTCAACAAGGAATCGTTTGCGTCCCTCACCGACGAGGTGGTGATCGACGCGCTCGAACTGCCGGCGGGCGAGAAGGCGGTGATGTCGCTGCAATTGCCGGCGCAGTTCATCATCGTGTTCGAGCCGGTGACGCATGCCGCGCAATTCATCGACGTGCAGGGGGAGCCGACCAAAGAGCGCCAGCAATTATCGCTGATGTACAACAACGTCCATGCGCCGACCGGAACCACCACGATGCGCCCCGGGCCGTTGCGGCTGTCGCTCGATAACCAGACCGGCGCGCGGGTGCTGCCGTCGGTGTTTATCGCCGCCGACGGCCTTCATCATCTGATCGGAAAGCGAAAGCCGTTCCTGACCGCGAAGCGGATGCTGACCAACCAGACTTTCCGCGACGTCTACAAGGCCGACAATCTCAATATCGACCAGCGGCTGAAGATCACTTCCCTGACATTCCTGTTCACCGACCTGAAGGGGTCGACGGCGCTGTATGAGCGGGTCGGCGATCTCGCAGCCTTCGATCTGGTGCGCGCGCATTTCCATGCGCTGCTGGAAATCATCTCGTCCGAAAAGGGTGCGGTGGTCAAAACCATCGGCGACGCCGTGATGGCGACGTTTATCAGGCCGGAACACGCGCTTGCCGCCAGTCTCCGGATGCGCTCCGCGATGGCCGCGCTCAACGCCCAGCGCGGCACCGAGGATCTGATCGTCAAGATCGGGATTCACGAAGGCCCATGTCTGGCGGTGATGCTCAATGAACGGCAGGATTATTTTGGTCAGACCGTCAATATCGCCGCCCGTGTGCAGAGCCTGTCGACCTCGCAGGAAATTCACATCACCGGCTCGGTGATCGACTCACCCGCGGTTGCCGCGATCCTGGACAAAGCGGCGATCAGGCCGATCCAGAAGCAAGCGGCGCTGCGCGGCATTGCCGACAAGATCGTGGTGTACGAGATCCCGTAGTGGTTATTCGATCACGATCTCGCCGGTCATGCCGAGTTCGGCGTGGGTCTTGCCATCGCTGGTCTTGATGTCGCAGCGCAGGTCGCTGGCGCGGCCGGCCGCGACCGGCACCAGCCACCATTCGGCGGATTGCCCCGGATAGACTTCGATCTCGCGGATTGCGCCCTTGAATTCCGCAAGCGTCACGGCCTTGCCGTTCTGTTGCTGCGTCACCTGCACCTTGCGCGTGAACACCATCTGCGAGAACGCATGCGAGGTGAAGTAATGTGGATCGCTGCTCGTGTTGCGCAGGATCAGTTTATAGAGCTTGCCGGTTTCAAACTTGAGCTGCTTTGGCGCGAATTCGTGTTTGCCGGGCGAGCCGAGATCGACCGTCATCTCGATCGGCGTCTGCCGCGACAGATCGCCCGCCGCCAGCGCAGCTCCCGAAGCTACTCCCAACACAACGGCCGCACCGAGTACGAAGCGAAAGGAGGTCATGTTCGTTTCCTTTGAGAGAAATCGCTGGTGAAACAATGAGTTCACCCCTAATGCAAATGCGAATGACTTGCAATTAGAAATCGACCCGGCGTCCTGCGGCGAATCGCGCAGTGCAGCTTTTGGCCGATAGGCCGCGTCCTCCCGCAGGCTGCGAGGTTTCGCGCGTTGAACCCATGCCCGCGGGCTCCGACTCAACAGCAGGCCAAGGCTCGGCAGATCGCTGCGGCCGTCGCGGCCACAGCCGGGAGGGCGCGCAAATGATGCCGTCCATTCAACGTGGCGTCGATTTAATCTGCTTGCACGGTCAGGCAGGCATCTCATTTCTTGCGAAGGCCAAATCCTCGACCCATATTCGTTGAACAGCTTTCTCGATTTCTGCAGGTCGATTGATGCTCGACGGACTGCGCCAATTCATTGCCGACATCGTTACGCCGAGTGCGGATTCGGATTTCGCGTTCGACGATACCGGGTACCTTCTGGCGGCGACGGCGCTGCTGGTTCACGTCGTTTCGCTCGATGGCGAGCCGAGCGCGATCGAGCAACGCAAATTGCACAGTCTGATCGAAAGCCGCTTCAAGCTCGATCCCGGTACGGCGGATCATTTGATCGCGCAGGCGACGCGGGCCGAAGGCGAGGCGGTAGATCTCTATCATTTCACCAGCGTCATCATGCGTTCGGTCAATGAGGAGGGCCGGCTCCGCATCATCGAGATGATGTGGGAACTGGTATATGCGGACGGACAGGTCAGCGAGTTCGAGGATAACGTCGTTTGGCGTGCGGCTGATCTGCTCGGTATTTCCTCACGCGACCGGATCGATCTCAAGCACAAGGTGGCGGAGCAGCGGCAACCGGCCTCGTCCGGGGACCTCGCGAAAACGGCCGACGCTGCGACTTGACCGCGGCGCCGTTACACCCTCGAATTGTGTTCACGGCAGATGACGAAACTTTAATGTGCCGCGCTATCGGCCGCGAACAAGCGCGATAGGCCTGAAAATATTGAACTTCGATTGCCGGGGAGTGTAACTGTGCATGGGCATATGCCATGCACGTGGCTTGCGTCACACATCGGGCCTATGCTCTCGTTCCGGCGCTGGCGGCTATCTGTAATTTATTTAAGAGCATTCAATCGTGACCGAACGTGTGACGCTCATTACCGGTGCATCGGCGGGAATAGGCACCGAACTGGCGCGCGTTTTTGCATCCCGCGGCCATCGTCTGGCGCTGGTGGCGCGCCGCGCCGATCGCCTGGAAGCGCTGGCGGCTGAAATCACGGCTGCGGGCGGCGCGGCTCCGATCGTCATTCCCTGCGACCTCGTGCAGCCCGATTCCGGCGACAGGATTGCCGAAGCACTGGCTGCGGCCGACCTGGAAGTGGAGTATGTCGTCAACAATGCCGGCTTCGGCCTGTTCGGCAGAGCGGTCCAGCGCGATCGCTCCGATCAGCTCGACATGATCGCGGTCAACATCCGCGCCTTGACCGATCTGTCGCTGCGGTTCTCCGACCAACTGATCCGCAACCGCGGTGGCTTGCTCAATGTCGGCTCGATTGCCGGCTTTATGCCGGGCCCGGGAATGGCGGTTTATTACGCCACCAAGGCCTATGTGCTGTCATTCACGGAGGCGATGCGGGCCGAACTGGCGCCGCATGGCGTGCGCGTGACGGTGCTTTGTCCCGGTCCGGTGCCGTCGGAGTTCCAGGCGCGCGCCGGGTTCAGGCCTGGTTTCGATTCGGCCGTTCTCAAGGTTTTACCCGCCGCCGTCGCCCAGCAGGCCTATCGCGGGTTGATGGCGAACAAGCGGGCAGTGATGCCAGGCATCGGCATCAAGATTGTCCCATTCCTGCTCCGGTTCTTCCCGCGCGGGTTCATTCTGGGAGCTGTCGGCCGGCTCCAGCTTCGTCAGCGCTGAGAAAGCGCTGCTTTCCTGCCGAAAACCTACCCATCGCGGTATCACTTGCCGGCGGCCACGTCTGGCCCGCGACTTGCTTGGAATCGCTTGAGTGTGAGCGAACTCACGCGAAATTAAGACTCACTTAGGTATCGTTTCGGTTTGAGCTGCCCTGGGGCAATTTCGATGTCGTTCCGGTCGAGAAAAATTGGCGACACCATCGTGCCCTTTCCCGGCCAACGGACGCTGGTTGCACTGCGCCCGGCGCCCCTCTTGCCCGTTCTGATCGTTCTCCACCAGGAGACGTCGACGCCGGGTCGGGTCGGAAATGCGCTGCGGGCGCTCGGCTACCGCCTCGACATCCGCCGTCCGCGGTTCGGCGATCCGCTGCCGGAAACACTGGAGCAGCATGCCGGCGCGGTGATCTTTGGCGGCCCGATGAGCGCCAACGATTCCGATGACTATGTTCGCCGCGAGATCGACTGGATCGAAGTTCCCCTGCGTGAGCAGCGGCCGTTTCTCGGCATCTGCCTGGGTGCGCAGATGCTTGCCAAACAATTGGGCGCGCAGGTCGCGCCGCATCATGACGGCCGGGTCGAGGTCGGCTACTATCCGATCCGTCCGACCGAGGCCGGTCACGCGCTGTGCCCGGACTGGCCAGTGCACGTCTACCACTGGCACGGCGAGGGATTTCAGCTGCCGCGCGGCGCAAAACTGCTTGCCGAAGGCGACGACTTTCCGGTGCAGGCCTATCAGCACGGTCATGCGTTCGGCTTCCAGTTTCATCCTGACGTGACCTACGCCATGATGCATCGCTGGACCACGCGCGGGTGCGTCCGCATGGAGCAGCCGGGCGCGCAGCCGCGTCACCTTCACTTCGAAGGCCGCGCCGTACACGATCTGATCGAACGGGCGTGGTTGAAGAATTTCATTGCGGGCTGGATCGCATGCGCGCCGCGCGCAATCATGCTGGACGCCGCCGAATAGCCGCCACGCGGAATTTTTCGCGCGCGTCCGAACGTCTTTCAAAATTCAGGGATGTGATAGTGTCGCTGCCTGAAGCCTGCGGATACCGGCAGGCGAATGGGAGGCGACATGACCGGCGACGCGTTCGCGCGGCTCCTCAGTGATTTCACGCTGTCGGCGGAGTCAGGCGATGGCGTGCGCTTCGCCAACCATTTCACCGAAGACGCCGTCTATCACGACTACATCTACGGCCCGCACCGAGGTCGCGCCGACATCGCGCACATGATGGCGAACCTGTTTCACCGCGACGCCACCGATTATCGCTGGGAAATGTTCGATCCCGTATTCGATGGGCGTCAGGGCTATGCCTGGTCGCTGTCAAGTTTTACGTCGACGATTCCGCAGTTCAAGGGCCGGCATGAGCCGCTTTCTCGTGCGCGACGGGCTGATCGCGGAATATCGCGAATCCGTCAACGGCGGGGTCGCGATGGCACAACTCGGCGTCGAACCGGCGCGGATGGAAAAAGTATTCCACCGCTGGGCCGGATGGCTCGAGGAGCGGCCGGAAACTTTGGATTATCTGGCGCGGCCGAAAGGCTCGCGCGCGAAACGTCAATAACAGAAACGACAGGGAGAGATCGCCGTGACCTATCAGCATATTCTCTATGAAGTGAGCGACAAGATCGCGACCATCACGCTCAACCGCCCCGACCGCATGAATGCGTGGACCGCGACCATGGAGCGAGATGTGCGCCACGCGATGGCGGCGGCGGCCGGTGATGACAGCGTCCGCGTTATCGTGCTCACCGGCGCCGGTCGGGCGTTCTGCGCTGGCGCCGATATGGAGGCCTTGCAGGCCATCGATCCCAGTGAGATCAGGCGCGGCGAAAGCACGCCGCCGTTCGACATGAACCGTCGGGCGGACTGGCAGACGCGCTATGCCTATTATCCGGCGATCCCAAAACCCGTGATCGGCATGCTGAATGGCGCCACCGCCGGCATTGGCCTCGTCCACGCGCTTTATTGCGACCTGCGTTTTGCCGCCGACAACACCGTCTTCACCACCTCGTTTGCGCGCCGCGGGCTGATTGCCGAGCACGGCATCAGCTGGATGCTGCCGCGCATCGTCGGCCACGCCAACGCCCTCGATCTCCTGATGTCCGCGCGGCGAGTATCAAGCGAGGAAGCGCTGCGGATCGGGCTGGTCAACCGCCTCTACCCGCCGGACCAGTTGCGCGAACAGACCTATGCCTATGCGCGCGATCTGGCCGATTTCGTCTCGCCGAGCGCGATTTCGGTGATCAAGCGCCAGCTCTACGACGTGCCGTTCCAGACGCTGGCGGAAGCCACCATCGACGCCAACCGCGAAATGCAGATCGCGCTGAAGGGGAGCGATTTCCGGGAGGGGGTGGCGAGCTTTGTGGAGAAGCGGCCGCCGCGGTTTACGGGGAAGTGAGCGGGGGCTACCAGCCCGTCTTCGCCCGTTGGGCTTCGCCGGGCACGCTTCGCTCTTCAGGTTCTTGCGCGGCTGCGCCACGCGTAGCCCGAAGGGCGAAGCGTGGTGGAGCCAGGCGGGATCGAACCGCCGACCTCGTCATTGCGAACGACGCGCTCTCCCAGCTGAGCTATGGCCCCGTCGCGGCCGTCTCGGGATGACCCGAAGCGACCGACAATCGGCGCCATTTACAGTCCGGCCCAAGGCCAAGTCAAGAACGGTGCAAGAAACTTGAAACGGCCGATTTTGGCGTCATTTTGCCGGGAACTTCCCTTGTTTGCGGGGGGATGAACCGATATCTAGCTGATACCTCTCCTCGCGAGCCCCCGCCACATGCGCGCTATCCTCGACATTGTCATCATCGTCCTTGACCTCTACGTCTGGCTTTTGATCGCCTCCGCCATCCTGTCGTGGCTGATCGCCTTCAATGTCGTGAACACGCGCAACCAGTTCGTCGCGGCGGTGGCCGAGTTCCTCTACCGGATCACGGAGCCGGCGCTGGCGCCGATCCGCCGGTTCATGCCCAATCTGGGCGGGCTCGATATCTCGCCGATCATCCTGATCCTGCTCATCATGTTCATCCAGCGGGTGATCCTTTATTACATCTATCCCAACGTCATCTGATCGCCGGCGCTGGTAGCGGATGGAGCCTGATGGATCCCTGGCGCTATTCCACCGAAGGCATCAGTGTCGCGTTGCGGGTGACCCCGCGCGGCGGCCGCGACGACATCGACGGCATTGAAACGCTCGCCAACGGCCGATCGGTCGTCAAGATTCGCGTCCGTGCCATCGCGGAGGGCGGCGAGGCCAATCGCGCGGTGACCGAATTGCTGGCTAAGGCGCTTGGCGTCCCGAAAGCGAAAGTAAAGATCCTGTCAGGCGTCACGTCGCGGCTGAAGCAGGTCGCCGTCGACGGCGATCCGAAAGTTCTTGGCGAAACGCTTCGGAAGGCGACCGTCGCCAAAGCGGAAAAGACGAAGGACTGAGATGACCGCACGTATTATCGACGGAAAAGTCATTGCAGCGGAGCTTCGCGCCCGCGTCGCCGACGAGGTGGCAAAGGTCAAGCGCGAGCATCAGATAACGCCGGGCCTTGCGGTGGTGCTGGTCGGCAACGACCCCGCCAGCGAGGTCTATGTCCGCAGCAAGCATACGCAGACCCAGGCCGCGGGCATGGCCTCGTTCGAGCACAAGCTGCCGGCCGATGTCGCGCAGGCCGATCTGCTGGCGCTGATCGCAAAGCTCAACGGCGATCCCGCGGTGCACGGCATTCTCGTGCAATTGCCGCTGCCGAAATCGATCCACACCGAAACGGTCATCAACGCGATCGACCCGGCCAAGGATGTCGACGGATTGCATCCGAACAATGCCGGCCGGCTGGCCGGCGGCTTTGCCGCGCTGTCGCCCTGCACGCCGCTGGGCTGCATCATTTTGACCAAGAGCGTGCATGCCTCGCTGGAGGGCATGAATGCGATCGTGATCGGCCGCTCCAACCTGGTCGGCCGCCCGCTGGTGCAATTGCTGCTCAACGAAAATGCGACTGTGACGATCGCGCATTCGCGCTCCAGGGATCTGCCGCAACTCTGCGCCCGCGCCGATCTGGTCTATGCCGCCGTCGGCAAGCCGGAGATGGTGCGCGCCGGCTGGATCAAGCCGGGTGCCACCGTGATCGATGTCGGCATCAATCGCACGCCATTGCCTGATGGCAAGACCCGGCTGGTCGGCGACGTCGCGTTCAAGGAAGTCGCCGAGGTCGCAGGCGCCATCACACCGGTGCCCGGCGGCGTCGGGCAGATGACGGTGGCGTGCCTGCTGGTCAACACGCTGCGCGCGGCGTGCGCGATTCATGGGCTGCCGAAGCCTGCGGTGTGAGGCTCTTCTCCCTCTCTCCGTTCTTCACGGGGAGAGGGTCGGGGTGAGGGGCTCTCACCGCACATTCATCTCGTCGACTGGAATCGCGGATGGACCCCTCACCCCAACCCTCTTCCCGCGAAAAGCGGGGCGAGGGAGCGCTGACATCTCACCCCGCCGCGTTCGCGATCAGCCGCCGATAAAACCGGATCATGTCGGCATAGCCTTCGACGGGAAGGCGCTCATTGGTGCCGTGAAAACGCTTCAGATCTTCTGAATTGGCGCGCACCGGCGAGAAGCGGAAAATCCTGTCGGTGATTCCTGTGTAGTGGCGCGAGTCGGTGGCGGCCACCATCAGGCCGGGCGCGACGATCACGTCCGGATAGATTTCCCGGATGGTGCGGTTGAGCATCTGGAACGACGGACTTGCGGTCGCCGTCACCGGCGGCGGGTCGGTGTTGCCGGGAAACGGCTTGATGGAAATGCGCTCGTTGGTGATCGTGCTGCGCACGTGATCGATCACACTCTCCTGCGTGTCGCCGGGAATCAGGCGGAAATTGACCGTCGCTTCGGCATTGCCGGGCAGCACGTTATCCTTGTCGCCGGCGTTGAAGATCGTCAGCGCCGTGGTGGTGCGTACCATCGCTTCGGCCGGCCCGCTCTTTGCGAATTCGCGCAGCAATAGCGGCTTGAACAGCCAGAGGTTCGACAGCACCACGCGGTTGAAGCCCGACATCTCAGGTGCCAGCGTGTCGAACATCTCCGCGACGGTAGAGCGGACCTGCATCGGCAAGCGGTGATCCTCCAGCCGCGCCAGCGCCGCGCTCATCATGCCGATCGCAGTATCGCGCGGCGGCATCGAGGAATGACCGGGCACAGCCTGCGCGTTCAAGACCAGCGTGGCATAGCCCTTCTCGGCAACGCCGATCAGCGCGGCGGGCTTGTCCAGGCCCTTCATGATGCCTTCGGTGATCAACAGGCCCTCGTCGATCACGAAGTCGAGGCGGATGCCGCGCGAGGCGAGCAGCGCTGCGATCGATTTGGCCCCGGCGGTGCCCGCGGTCTCCTCGTCGTGACCAAACGCAAAATAGATCGTGCGCTTGGGGCGGAAGCCGGCCTTCGTCATGGCTTCGGCAGCCTCCAGCATGGAATAGAGGTTGCCCTTGTCGTCCCAGGAGCCGCGGCCCCAGATGAAGCCGTCTGATATCACGCCGTCATAGGGCGGCTGTTGCCAGTCCTTTTCGGTGCCCGGCGCCACCGGCACGACATCCTGATGCGCGACGAATGCGATCGGCTGTGCCCTCGGATCGGTGCCTGCCCAAGTGTAGAGCAGGCTGTAGCGACCGACGATCTCGCGTTTGACCGCGGCGTGAAAGGCCGGAAAGCTCTTTTCGATATGCGCCTGCATGCCGCGTAACGCGTCGGCGTGCTGGTCGGGCTTTTCGTAACTCGAAATCGTCCGAAAGCGGATCGCTTCGGCCAGGCGCTTGGCCGCTGCCTGTGCGTCGACCTCGGCGCGCGGCACGGCCGCCACCTGAAGCTGCCGCGAACCGTGTGTGAAGGTGTTGAATGCCAATACGCCGGCGACAATGACAATGGCCACAATCGCGAGCAGCAGGATGTTGCGGATGACGCGAAGTGCCCGGCGCATGATGTTGTCCCCCGTCATGGCGAGCGTAGCGAAGCAATCCATGGCGCAACAAGCGGTAAAATGGATTGCTTCCGCCTTTGCTCGTTGAGCTAAGGCGGACAAGTCGTCGCTTCAGCGCAAAATTGCTTTGCAATTTTGTCGCGAGCTCGCTTGCGCAAACGCTTCGCGTTTGTCGCAGGCCATGACGGTAGCCGCGAGGCGCCTACTTCTGCTTCGCCCGCTCGATGCCTTCCAGGATCAGCCGGTGGGCGTCTTCCGCACCGCACCAGCGCAGCACCTTGACCCATTTGCCGGGTTCGAGATCCTTGTAGTGCTCGAAGAAGTGCTGGATCTGCTGCAGCGTGATGTCGGGGAGGTCGCTGTACGTTTTGACCTTGTCGTAGCGCTGGGTCAGCTTCGAGGACGGCACCGCGATGATCTTCTCGTCGCCGCCGGCCTCGTCTTCCATCAGCAGCACGCCCACGGGGCGCACGCTCATCACGGCGCCCGGCACGATCGCGCGGGTGTTGGCGACCAGCACGTCGCAGGGATCACCGTCACCGGACAGGGTATGCGGGATAAACCCGTAATTGCCGGGGTAGCGCATCGCCGTATAGAGGAAGCGGTCGACCACCAGCGTGCCGGCTTCCTTGTCCATCTCGTATTTGATCGGTTCGCCGCCAACCGGTACCTCGATGATGACGTTGACGTCGTGGGGCGGATTTACTCCGATCGGGATGGCGTCAATGCGCATAAGGAACTCCGCTTGGCGTTTAGGGGCGCGCCTGGAAATCAGGCGCGCGTCAGCGTCCGTTTAGACCCGCAGCGGAGCAGGGAAAAGCCTTCAATTGCAGCTTTGATTCGGAAAACCGGCACAGGTTCTCCGTAAGGATAATACTCAAAACACAGAGAAAATCTCAGTTGGACCAGGCGAAAGCGACTTTATCGAGCGACTTCGGCCCGAACTTCTCCGAGGAGCGCGCCACCATGCGGCCGCCGAGCGCGCGGTAGAATTCCGTCGCCGGGTCGTTGTCGGAAAGCGCCCAGATCACCATGCTCTTCAGCCCGCTCTGCATCAGATCGCGCCGGGCGGAGGTGAACAGGCGGCGGCCGAAGCCGAGGCCCTGGAATTCCGGCCGCAGATAGAGTTCGTAAATCTCGCCCTCGAAATGCAGGCTGCGGGCGCGGTTGCGGCCGTAGTTGGCGTATCCGGCGACCTTGTCGCCGAACACCAGCACGCTGACGCGGCTGCCCTTGCGGATCGCGCTATCCCACCATTGCGGGCCGCGACGGTTAATGAGTTTTTCGAGCTCGGCGCCGGGAATGATGCCCTGATAGGCGGAGCGCCAGGCTTCATCATGGGTAGACGCCACCGCGGCTGCATCTGCAGCCTTAGCCGGTCGGACCTCGATCAGGGTTGTGCTCATGTGCAGATCAAAGCAAGTCAGAGCGCCGGCTTCAAGGTCCATCGTTAATTATCGGTTAACCTGTGGATTTTGTGCATCAGTTATGTGTGGTTCTGTGCCGAAAGAGGACAGCGGCGCTGTCTTAACTGGTATTTCCCGATGGAGGCGTAGCGAAATGGTTGTCCAAATCATCCAGCGAAACGTCTCCGCGAATTCCGTTCACGGAAAAATGGCCTGGATGTGATTCGCCGACGGTATTCCGTTGGTGACTTCGCAAGCACGCCCGCCCTCGGCTATGACAGGCCCGTTCATGCATCCGCGAAACCTGCTTATTGCGCTGGTTCTTGTTGCCTCGCTCGGCGTGAAGGCCGCATCCGCGCAGCCCGCCCTTGGCGCGCAAGGTGCGGAGGGCGAGCCGCACCGGCTGCAGCAATGGCTGGTGCCTTCTCCGGATCTCGCCACCGCGGCGCATGCGGTGTTGTTTCGGCCGCCCGGCGAGGGGCCGTTTCCGCTTGCCGTGATCGCGCATGCCTCTACCCAGAACGTCATCCGGCGGGCGCAAATGCCGCAGCCCGAATACCGTGCGCTCGCCGCCTGGCTGGTGGCGCGCGGTTTTGCCGTGCTGGTCCCCGAGCGTCCGGGCCATGGTGCGACGGGCGGAAAATACCTCGAAGATCAAGGCGGCTGCGACGAGGCTGATTACGCCAAATCTGGCCGCGCCACCGCGGATGAGATCACCGCTGCCGCCGGCCTTCTGCGCAAGCAATCCTTCATCCGCCCCGAGGGCATGGTCGTGGTCGGCCATTCGGCCGGCGCCTGGGGCGCGCTGGCGCTGGCCAGCGAAGACCCGAAGGACGTCGCCGCCATCGTCGCGTTCGCGCCGGGGCGTGGCGGGCATGCCAATGATTTTCCCAACCGGATTTGCGCGCCGCATACGTTGACGGCCGCGGCGAGTGAGTTCGGCAAGGCCGCGCGGGTAAAAGTGACCTGGCTGGTGGCCGCCAATGACAGCTATTTCTCGCCCGCGTTCTCCCACCAGCTGCTCGACGCGTTTCGCGCCGGCGGCGGCAAGGCCGATTTTCAGGTGCTGCCGGCCCATGGCGGCGAGGGGCACTGGCTGGTGGAAACCGAGGGCGGGGTAAAACTCGCGGGCCCCGAACTCGATCGTGCCTTGAAGGCGCGATTCCCAACCTCGGCGAAGAAGCGATGACGCTGTATTTCCTCGTCAAATACCTGCACGTGCTTGGCGCGATCGTCATTCTCGGCACGGGCGCCGGTATCGCGTTCTTCATGCTGATGGCCCATCGCAGCCGGGACGTGGCCTTCATCGCGCGTACGGCCGAAACCGTCGTGATCGCCGACATGCTGTTCACGCTGACGGCGGTGCTGCTGCAGCCGTTAAGCGGCGGCGTGCTGATGTGGCTGTCCTCCACCGCATGGAGCGAGCGCTGGCTGATGGCCTCGCTCGGGCTCTATGTGGTCGCGGGGTTGTTCTGGGTGCCTGTCATCTTCATGCAGATCGAAATGCGCGATCTCGCGGCCAAGGCGGCCGAGCAAAACCAAGGGTTGCCGCCGCGTTATACCGCACTTTTCCACCGCTGGTTTCTGTTCGGGATTCCCGGTTTCGGCTCGGTCATGGCTATTCTCTGGTTGATGATCGCCAAACCGATCTAGGCAACCATGAACGCCGACCTCCGAAAGATCCTCGTGCTCGGCGCCTCCGGCCTGATCGGCCGTTTCGTGACCGATGATCTGCGCGGGCGAGGATTTTCAGTCGTGGGCGTCGCCCGAAGATTGTCCGGCTCGCAGAAGAGCGGCCCGCTCGATCTCGAACTGCCCGTCATGTCGATGAAGGTGGCCACGCTGGCGCGGCTGCTGCGCGATCATGGTATCGATGTCGTCGTCAATTGCCTCGGTGTGCTGCAGGATGGCCCCGGCAGCGACACCGCCGCCGTGCATTGCGATTTCGTCGCGCGGCTGCTGCAGGCGATCGGCGACAGCGAGCGCGCGATCCGGCTGGTGCATATCTCGATTCCCGGCACGCCCGAGAGCGACCGCACCGCGTTTAGCACCACCAAGCGCGAGGCCGAACGGCTGATCGCGGACTCCGGCGTTGCGTTCACGATCCTGCGGCCCGGCTTCGTGGTGGCGCTTGCGGCCTACGGCGGCAGCGCCATGGTGCGCTCGCTGGCGGCGTTTCCGCTCGATCTCCCGGCCACTGAGCGGGCCGCGCCATTCCAGCCGGTCGCCATGGAAGACATTGCCGCCACCATCGCCTGGCTTGCGGAGCGCGATTCCGGCGAAGCGAACGCCGTGACATGGGACCTGATGCAGGAGCAGTCGGTCACGCTCGGTGACGTGATCGATCAATTTCGCGAGGTGTTCGGCACCGGCAGGTGGTGGCGCATCGCGATGCCGACGTTCCTGCTCGATCTCGGCGCCAGGCTCGGCGATCTCGCCAACCGGCTCGGCTGGATGCCGCCGATGCGAACCACGGCGATCGCGGAGCTGCGCCGCGGCGTCAGCGGCGACCCCGCGGACTGGATGGCTGCGACCGGCATCGTGCCGAAGCGCATCGAGCAGACGGCTGGAAAGCGCCCGGCGACCATTCAGGACAAATGGTTTGCCCGACTGTTTCCGATCAAGGCGCTGATGATCGCGAGCCTCGTGCTGTTCTGGGTCGTCTCGGGTTTCATTGCGCTGGTGATTTCCTATGACGCCGCGGCCGGAATTCTGAGCAGCCACGGCTTTCCGCCGTGGCTCGTCGCTCCGGTCACAATCGGCACAAGCTTGATGGATATGAGCATCGGCGTACTGATCGCGTTCCGCCGTACCGCGGCATTCGGTCTGATGGCGGGTATCGTCGTATCGCTCGGCTATATGCTCGGCGCAGCGATACTGACGCCGGACCTCTGGATCGAGCCGCTCGGCGCGCTGGTGAAGACCGGCCCCGCCGTCGTGCTGATGCTGGTGGCGCTGCTGACCCTGGATAATAGATGACTGGAAGCTGGCCCGACGACGACGTGATCCTCTATGACGGCGTCTGCATCTTCTGCTCGCGCTGGGTCCGTTTTGTCGCGACTCGCGACATCGAGCGAAGATTCCGCTTCACCGCGATCCAGTCGCCCTATGGCACAAGGTTGGCGCAGGCGTTCGGCATCGATCCCGATGATCCCGATACCAACGCCGTTGTGCATAGCGGGGTGGCCTGGTTCAAATCCGATGCGGCGTTGACGGTGCTAAGCTCACTGCCCGGCTGGCGCTGGACTCGCGCGCTGTTTGCCGTCCCAAAACCGCTGCGCGATGTCGCTTACAGCCTCGTCGCGCGCAACCGCTACCGCATTTTCGGGAAGTACGACGAGTGTTTTGTGCCGGATGCGGAGATGCGGGCAAGGGTGATGGAGTAGGGCGACGGTATCTCACCGTCATTGCGAGGAGCGAAGCGACGAAGCAATCCATCGTGCAACAAGCCGATAGCTGGATTGCTTCGCTTCGCTCGCAATGACGGTTAAGATCATCGCTTCGTCAATGCCACCACTTCTCTCGCCGCCCGTTCCCCGCTGTCCCTCGCCCCGTGCGCGGTCGAGAAAAACCCCGGCGACGTCGCTTCTCCCGCAAAGAACAATCGTCCATCGACCGGCGCGGCCAGCACCGCGCGATCCCCCGCATGACCCGGCAGCGCATGCGAGTACGACCCGCGCGCAAAGGGATCATGGGCCCAGCGCGATTCCGCCAGCGGCTTCAGCTTGCGGCGAAAATCGTTGCCGAGGATTGAGACGATCTCATTGATACTCTCCGCGGCAAGGGTGCCTTCGCCGGCGTCTTCCAGCGATTGCGCAAAACGGCCGCCGAAAAAACCCTCGATGCAGGGCTGGCCGAATGGGCGGATGTGATAGGTGCCCATGGCCGTGCGCATGGTGGCGGCGCGCAGATTGCCCTCGAGCGGCAGTGCCTCCGGTTCGTCCAAAGCGAGCGTCACCTTGTCGGCCAGGCCGAGCGGCAGGCCGCGTGCGGCGTCGACCTTGGCGGCCAAGGGCGGGTGAAAGCGGATCGCCTCGTCGGCGATCAAATTGGTCGGCACGGTGATAATGACCTTGTCGGCCGTCAGCGTGCCCTGCGAGGTCTCGATGCGGACGCGCTTTGCCGAATGATCGATCAGCGTTACCTGGCAATTGAGCGCAAGCGGGCATGTCGCGCCATAGGCGGCGATCAGCGCACCATAACCGCGACGGACGCGCCAGTTGAGATCGGTGTCCTCATAGGCGTCCATGTCGAGTAGGGAGACGGAATCGAGCTCGCAGCCATTGATGTAGGTCGAGATCGCATCGATCATCGGGTTCCAGCGATTGCCCGGCTCGAGGCAAATATTGGCGGGGCCGTCGCGGCCGCTCTGCTCGGCTTGTTTCGCAGCCTGTTCGGCACGGTCATAGAACGCGTTCAGCGCGCGGATAAAGTCGTCGCGGTCATCCTGCGGAAACGCCTTGCCATAGGCGCGCTCGCGCCAGGGCGGTAGCGACTTGTTGATGTCGAAGCCGAGCTGTTCGGCGATTTTGACAAAGGTATTTTCGTCCGCCGAATGCAGCCAGCCGCAGCCGACGTCGAAAGTGACGTCGGGCGAGGCCATGATGGTGTGCGCCCGGCCGCCGACGCGGTCGCGCGCTTCCAGCACGAGGACGGAAAGACCGGAATTCTTCAGTGCATTCGCGGCGCCAAGGCCCGCGGCGCCGGCGCCGATGATGGCGACGTCGACTGAGGAGGGGAGGGACATCATGACCCAGCCTCTAGCACGATCGCGCGTGGGCAAAAAGCCGGCCGTCGGCCGCGCGTTGCGTCGCTGCAACCAGGCGCGTGCCTCGGTCTTAATGCAGACGCCAATCACAACCGCGGGATGATGCGACGCGGTGAAGCCACGAGGCATCTTGCGCCTCGTTCTGTAGTTGTGTTGAATGAAGTATTCCCTCTCCTAGTTTTTTCAGTTTTGGGATTTCAGCCATGGCCGCATTTGATCCCGCCACCGGACACAAAAGAACCGCGATACTCGTCGTTCACGGCATCGGCAGCCAGCGGGCGCTGGAAACCGCGCGCGGGGTGATCCGGGGCGTCTGGCTCGACCGCAACAATCCTGCCGACAGGGGCAAACGGATCTGGACGCACCCGGAACGGGATGGCGCCGATATCGACCTGTCCGTCATGACGACCAGCGAAGTGCCAGACGCCAAGGATCGGTGCGTCGATTTCCATGAATTGTATTGGGCTCACCTGATGAGCGAGACCAAGGCCGTCGCGGTGCTGCTCTGGCTGTATGAGCTTTGCCGGAAGGGACCGATCATGAAGCCCGGGATGAACGGGCTCTGGTGGGCCACGGCGATTTTCCTGTGCCTGATGAATCTCTCCTTTGCACTGCTGGCGTTGCAGGGCATTTTTCTGTTTTCGCGGAACGGCGCGCAAATCATGCTCGTTGCGCCATATCTATTGCTCTTCGCGAGCCTGTTTCTCGGATTTGCCGTGGCCGCGTCGTGGGGGAAACGGGCATCCAGGCTCGCCCGGCCTCTTGCGGTTTTTCTTCTATGGGGCCTGGTGCCCATGGCCATCTACGTCGCTGTGGGAATTTGGTGGCCTGGCGGTGATGACGGTCTCGACGGCGTCGAACTCCTGACACAGGTTGGGCTGCCAACGCTGATCGCGTTCCTTGCAACCCTCCTGATCATGGGAAAACAGGGCAAGCGCGCGTTTTGGCGAGCGCTTGTCATTTCGTTTGTGATGTCCCTCATCTACATAGCCGCCGACCGGCTCTGGCATTGGGATACGTCATTTTGCTCCACGCTGATCAAAAGCTGGGTATGGGGGATGAACTCGCCGTGGAGCGTCGCGGCGGCGTCGGCGGTGATCGCACTTTATTTGATCGTCAACGCGGCGTTCCTGCAGTCGTATCTCGGCGATGCCGCGCGCTACTTCCGCAATTCACCGGGCAATGTGGCGGTGCGCCGGGCGATCAGGAAGCAAGCCGTGGATACGCTGGAGCGTCTCCACAATGGCCAGTACGACCGGATTGTCGTCGTGGCGCATAGTCTCGGGACGGTCGTCGCCTACGATATGCTGCGCGCCTATTTCAGCAGGGTCTCGGGCGATCTGCCGCCGGTTACGCAGCTTGGCCAGGACTTTGCCGATATCGACCGCGCCAACTGGCAGCCGAAGGACAACCCGGCATCGATCGAGGACAAGAAAGTGTTGCGGACCAAGGCACGGGCAGCAATCGCGAGAATAGAATACGCAGCAAGCCAGCCAGACGATGGACGGCCCCGAAAGAGCTGGCTGGTGACGGACTTTGTCACGCTCGGAAGCGCGCTGACGCATGCCTACTACCTGATGTGTCTGGACAACGAGCGCTCCGAGATCGAGGACGAAGCGGAGGCCGACGTTGAGGCGGACAGCGAACCTGGCGGCAAGGTTGACGTCGAAGCCGGTCTCAAGCGCGATTTCGCGCGCCGCGTCAGGGAACGGGAATTCCCGACCTGCCCGCCGAAGCGGATTGATAATGACGGCTTGCTAACCTTCGAAAACGCCAAAACAGGGGAGCGGCAGGTTCACAACGGCGCCTTGTTCGGGCTGACCCGTTGGACCAACATCTATTTTCCGCGGTCTCAAATTTTCTGGGGAGATGCCATCGGCGGCGCGCTGTCACCGATCTTCGGCCGCCATATCATCGATCTCGAGGTCTCTACCAAGAAGGCAGGTGGGGCCGACTTCTTCACCCACACCGCCTATTGGGATGTCGAACGAAAGCCCGACACGTATCAGGCCCCGCATATCGCCGCGCTGCGCAAGGCCGTCGATCTGGCCGATACCGGCTTGGCCATCGCCCTCGTTGACGAAGGCGCCGATCCGAGCAGACACGCAGGGGACTAGCGCATGATCCGGAAAAGTGGGTACCGGTCTTCCCTCGCGACGAACGCGGAACGCGTTTGCGCGGAGATCATGCGCAAATCAAAGAGATAGAGCGGGATGACGATTCGAAGAAAGTCATCCTGCTCTGAAACCTACGCCACCGCTTCCTTGGCTTTTTCCGCGCGCTTGCGGTCGTTGGCATCCAAAAACTTCTTGCGCAGGCGGATCGACTTCGGGGTCACTTCGACCAGTTCGTCTTCCTCGATATAGGCCAGCGCCTTTTCCAGCGTCATCCGGATCGGCGGCGTCAGGCGGACGGCTTCGTCCTTGGAGGTGGTGCGGATGTTGGTGAGCTGCTTGCCCTTGAGGATGTTGATCTCGAGGTCGTTGTCGCGGGTGTGCTCGCCGACGATCATGCCCTTGTAGACCTTCCAGCCGGGCTCGATCATCATCGGGCCGCGGTCTTCCAGCTTGAACATCGCGTAAGCCACCGCTTCGCCCTGATCGTTGGAGATCAAGACGCCGTTGCGGCGGCCCTGGATGTCGCCCTTATAGGGTGCATAACCGTGGAACAGGCGGTTCATGATCGCGGTGCCGCGGGTGTCGGTCAGCAGTTCGCCCTGGTAGCCGATCAGGCCGCGGGTCGGCGCGTAGAACACCAGCCGCAGGCGGTTGCCGCCGGAGGGACGCATCTCGATCATCTCGGCCTTGCGTTCGCTCATCTTCTGCACGACGACGCCGGAATGCTCCTCGTCGACGTCGATCACGACTTCCTCGATCGGCTCCTGCCACTGGCCGGTCGCCTCGTCCTTCTGCAGCACGACGCGCGGACGCGATACCGAGAGTTCAAAACCCTCGCGACGCATGGTCTCGATCAGGATCGCAAGCTGCAATTCGCCGCGGCCGGAGACTTCCATCGAATCCTTGTCGGAAGCCTCGACCACGCGGAGCGCGACATTGCCTTCGGCTTCGCGCAGCAGGCGGTCGCGGATCATGCGCGAGGTCACCTTGTCGCCTTCTGTGCCGGCGAGCGGCGAGTTGTTAACGATGAACGACATCGACACCGTCGGGGGATCGATCGGCTGCGCCACCAAAGGCGTCTCGACGGAAGGATCGCAGAACGTATCGGCGACGGTGCCCTTGGTGAGGCCCGCAATCGCAACGATGTCGCCGGCATCGGCTTCCTCGAGCGGGGTGCGCTCGATGCCGCGGAAGGCGAGGATCTTGGTGATACGACCGGTTTCGATGGTCTTGCCGTCGGCGCCCAGCACCTTGACCTGCTGGTTCGGCTTGATTGAGCCCGAGGTGATGCGGCCGGTGATGATGCGGCCGAGATAGGGATTGGCTTCGAGAATGGTGCCGATCATCCGGAACGGGCCTTCCTCGACGCTCGGCGGCGCGACGTGGCGCACGATCAGGTCGAACAGCGGCTGCATGCCGGCTTCCTGGGAGCCGTCCGGGCTGTCGGCCATCCAGCCCTGCTTGGCTGATCCGTACAGAATCGGGAAGTCGAGCTGCTCCTCGCTGGCGTCGAGCGCCGCGAACAGGTCGAACACTTCGTTGATGACTTCGGTCGGGCGCGCGTCGGGGCGGTCCACCTTGTTGATGACGACGATCGGCTTCAGGCCGACCTTGAGCGCCTTGGAGACGACGAATTTGGTTTGCGGCAGCGGACCTTCGGCGGCGTCGACCAGCACCAGCGCGCCGTCCACCATGTTGAGGATGCGCTCGACCTCGCCGCCGAAATCGGCGTGGCCGGGGGTGTCGACGATGTTGATGCGGGTGTCCTTCCACTGCACCGAGGCGGCCTTGGCCAGAATGGTGATGCCGCGCTCACGCTCCAGGTCGTTGGAGTCCATCGCGCGCTCGGTCACCTTCTGGTTCTCGCGATAGGTGCCGGATTGCTGCAGCAGGCGGTCGACGAGCGTGGTCTTGCCGTGGTCGACGTGGGCGATGATGGCGACGTTACGAAGGTTCATGGCTCTTCTTCTGGTCGTGCATGGTGGATGCGCGATCTCACCGGAAAACCGGGACCCACTTTTCCGGATCGCGCTCTAAAACCTGGAATACTGGCGCGTGATGACGCTTCTTCGAATCGTCATCCCGCGCCGTCTATTTTGTTTGACCATGATCTCCGGCAACGCGTACCGCGTTTGTCCCGAGGGAAAACCGGTACTCACTTTTCCGGATCATGCTCCGGGGGCGCTTTCCCCCCAAAAAGGAAGCCCGGCCAAAAAGACCGGGCAGTACCTTATGCGTTGCGGCGCAATATATTCAGAAAACGCCAAAAAACAATGGTTTGTTTGGCATTTGGTTAGTCGATTTTGGGCGGGTCGCCGGCCCTAATTGCCCTTTTCGGGGTCGGGGTAGACCCCCCGCAAGACCTCCTCGAAATGGGCCTTGACCGCCTCATTGCACTGGCAGGAGCGGTTTCGCAGGGCATCCGGGTTGCGGATCAGAATCGAGCCGCGCCGGGTCTCCAGCGTGCCTTCCGCCTTGAAGGTCTGAATGACCCGGCTGGTATAGGAGCGGCCGACCCCGAGCAGGGTCGCCAACTGCTCATGGGTCAGTGGCACGACCTCGTCGCCGTCGGCGCGCTCCATCGCCGAAACGATCCATTTCGCCGTGCGCTGCTCGATCGAGTGGATCGCATTGCAGGCGGTGGACTGGAAGATCTGGGCCAGCATGCAGTCGGCATAGCGCGCGAAGATGTTGTTCAGGCTGCGCGACTTCAGTTTCGCCGCATCGAGCTTGCCGACCGGAACCCGGACGAACGGCCCGGCGAATTTGACCGTGATACGGGTATACGCCGGCAGGTAGCCCTGGCTGACGATGCCGCCGACCGCGCCTTCGCGGCCGATCAGGATGGTCTCGACATCGCGGCCGTCTTCGTTGGTCACCATGTAGGACACAAGGCTGGGACCGCAGGGAAAGTGCACGGTCTCGACATGGTCGCCAGGACTGTAGAGCAGGTCGTTCGGAGCGGCATCGGCCGGGACAAGATGCGGTTCGATCAACGCAAAATCGGCCTCGTTCAGGCGACGCAGCAAATTGTTTAACGGCCGCCCGCTGGCTGCGCCTTCTGGTCTCGCAATCATTGAAGATTTCCCGCTCCCCGCCGGAGCACAATAATCGATCCAATCCGAGTTATGTGTTCACTAGTGGACAGACGGTAGAACTTACATGTGGTGGTTTCGGTTCCGGAACCGGCGCTGCTTTCCTGGGTGACGGCTGACCTTGCGCCTCCGGGGCTTCGGCCCGGGCTTCTGATCAAATGCGGAACCTTGAACTGGCGAGAGACATGGAACCCGCCTCCCGTGACGGCATGCCCAATGACGTGTTGATCGTTGAAGACGATCCGATCATTGCGCTCGATTTCGAAGACACAGTTCTGGGCTTTGGGGTGAGGACGGTGCGGACCGCCGCGAATGTGGCCAAAGCGCTCGCGATGATCGCCGACCGGCCACCGGATTTCGCGCTGCTCGACGTCAGCCTCATTCGCGAGAAGAGCTTTGCCGTGGCCGAACGGCTGGAGGCGCTCAAGATTCCGTTTGCCTTCGTCACCGCTACGGTGCCGACACGATACTGCCGGCGGCATTCGCGGCGAAGCCGCGGCTACCCAAGCCCTATTCGACCGACGCGCTGCAGGCGCTCTTGAGGAGCGGCTGCATCAGGTCTTGAGTGGATGCGGCCGTCGCTGCGGCTACACGGGTTTGGGGTCAAGCGTTGTCGACCACAGCGCCACGTCGGCGCGGTCGCGCAGGGTCACCGTCATCTGCCCGCTGGCGCCCTCGATTTTGACGTGGCCGAAGAACTGCATGCCGACTGACGGCGGCAGGTTCTGGTTGCCGGGCCCCGGCGCCTTGATGAACTTCAGTTCGGGTCCGAAGGTGTTGTCGAGGTCGTTCGGACCGAACGTGCCGGCGTGCAGCGGCCCGGCGACGAACTCCCAGAACGGGTCGAACTCCGCAAACTGCGCCTTGTCGGGATTGTAGTAGTGCGCGGCCGCATAGTGCACATCCGCCGTCAGCCACACGGTGTTGACGACGCCTGACGTCTTGATGAAACGCAGGAGGTCGGCAATCTCCAGCTCGCGGCCGCGCGGCGGCCCGTCGCCCTGCGCGACGGCCTCCGAGCCTTTCCTGTTGGGCCCATCGTCATAGACGATGATGCTGAGCGGCATGTCGGATGCGATCACCTTCCAGGTGGCGCGCGAATTCAACAGCCCCCGCTTCAGCCAGGCCATCTGCTCCGGCCCGAGGAAGAAACTTTCGGGTCCGTAAGTGTCTTGCTGGTTCGATCCATTGGGGCCGCGATAGCTGCGTTCATCCAGCATGAACACGTCGAGATGCGGGCCGTAGTTGAGCGTGCGATAGACCCGGCCGGGCTCCGTGATGCTCTCGCGCATCGGATACATTTCGTGGAACGCGCGCGCCGCGCGGGCGGCGAGCAGGCTGATGTTGCGTTCCTTGTAAGCCGCAGGCAATTCCTTCGACAGCGACCAGTTGTTGGTGACTTCGTGGTCGTCCCACTGCACGAAGATCGGTACCTCGGCGTTGAAGGCGCGCAAATGCGCGTCCATGAAATTGTACTTGTGCGCGGCGCGGAATTCATCGAGCGTTTCGGCGACTTTTGCCTTCTCCGGGGTCGTCAAGTTTTTCCATATCTTGCCATCGGGAAGTGTCACCTCGCTCTTGATCGGTCCGTCGCCATAGACGGTGTCGCCGGAGTGCAGCAGGAAATCCGGACGATGCTTGCGCATGGTGGCGAAGGTGAACATGCCGCCATCGTCCGGGTTGATGCCCCAGCCCTGTC
Organism: Bradyrhizobium sp. McL0615; assembly: GCF_049993905.1. NCBI lineage: Bacteria > Pseudomonadati > Pseudomonadota > Alphaproteobacteria > Hyphomicrobiales > Nitrobacteraceae > Bradyrhizobium > Bradyrhizobium sp. McL0615. The sequence continues at coordinate 389,646 of NZ_CP188254.1, forward strand.
CGGCGACGTCGCCGCCCCAGACGAAACTGACGTCGCGGCGATCGGCCGGTGCAGTGCGGAACCGTCCGACCACCGGCTCGCTTTCGATGCCGATATGCGCGAGGTCGCGAAACCGGACGCGGTAGAAGATCTCCTGCCCGGCAGGCAGGTTCTCCAGCAGCATTTTCGCGGTGAAGTCACTTTCGGGCAGCGCTGCGATCGGCGGCAAGGTCCGTGCGTTGGTAAAGGACTCCGTCGTGGCAACCTGGACCAGCATTTGCGACGGACGGTCGGCGCGCGCCCATACCACGCCGCCGTCGGTGCCGACGTCGCCGGATTGCACGCCTGACGTCACGATCGGCCGGTCGGCGGCGCGGCTGAGATACGGCATCGCAAGGGCGCCGATGGCGCCGGCGCCCGCAGTGGAGAGAAAACGCCGCCGGGAAAGTCTGCGAGAAATCCTGAACGTCATGCGAGCTCCCTTCGGTCCGGTGCGAGCATGCAATGCTGGCCTCGACAGACCTAGAAAGAAATGATGACGGTTCGATTACCGAATTTGTAGATCAGGCGTTGCTGGCGGCGCGGAATTGTGCGCTCGCCCGCTGCAGGTTTTGCGGCACGCTCATCAACAGCGCCTTGCGGTCGGCCACCGCGTTGTGGAACTGCTCGATCGCGATGTTGAACGCAGTCAACGTGCCTTCCTCGATCGTGCCGTGCTCAAAGCATTGTAGCGTGTCGCGCAGAATGGCGTCGGCTTCCGACTGCATCTGGTCCAGCTCGTCCATCGAATCGGAATGGCGCGCGGCCGTGAGCATGTCGAGCAGCCGGTCGCGCTGCGAGGTGTTCATGTTGCGCTCATCCTTCTTGAGGGCGCCGGCGAACCAGGCGCCGGCGGAGCCCATCGCCGACAGCGCCATCAACGACCACCAGACGTAATCGCTGTAGCGGTCGAGGAAGGTCTTTTCCTCGCCGTCGACAAAGGCGGCGGCGCCGGGATGAACGGGGATCGTGGCGTCCTTGTCGGTGTCGGGCGTTTCGATCTTGGCGGCCAGCGGAAATTCGTTCTTCAGGTTCTGACGAGCCGCAAACAACTGCCGCGTGAAGATGGCGATGGTCGATTCCGAAATACCCCTGCGCGCCACGATATGGTGCGAAAAGCTGATCGTCTTGATCTCATCCTCGGGCCGGCTCGGCGCGCTGCCGAATGTTCCGGCCGGGATTTCGGAGGCCTCGTAGGCGGGATGGTTTTGCGCAATCGCCTCGGCCGAATCGATCGCGAGGAATTTCGGCGTGCCGCCGTCGCGCGCGGAAGCGGTGATTGCGTCCGTCGTGATCTTGCTGTTGACCGGGCCGGCGGCGAGATAGGCGTCGGCCTTCTGGTGACGAATGGTCTCGGCAGCCTCGTTGGCGGGAAACTGAATGATCTCGACCTTTGCCGGGTCGACGCCGTATTGCCGCAGGATCATCTTGAGCAGATTGACGTTGGCCTCGGTGCGGCCGACGACGCCGATGCGCCGCCCGGTGAGCTGGCTGATTTTCGTGATGGCGGGCGCGGCCTTCTTTCCCTTGGTCTTGACGGCCGGCGGCACCCACAGCACCACGACGTTCTTGCGCAGCGTCGCCACGGCCTGCGCATTCTTCGGCACGTCGAGATCGCCCCTGATGATGGCGAGGTCGGCCTTGCCTTCGCCGAGCAGGCTGGCGCTCGCCTGGGCACCATCGGTCTGCACCGGGCGCAACCGGACCACGCTGTTGCGCTGGTTGTTGAAGGCCTGCGTCAGGTTCTGAACAACTTTGAGGTCGTCGCTGTTGGCCGGGCCGACGGCGATCCGCAGGGTCACCGGCCGCATGGCAAAGTAATAGCCGGCCACCAGCGCGCCGACGATGGCCAGCACGCCGGCCAGCATGACAAAGGTCAGCCGTCGCTTCGCTGAGCGGGGCGAGGGGGGGATCGGCTTTTCCGGAAGAAGGGGGCCGTCGTTCATCAATTCCTGGATGATCGTTGGAGGTGCAATTTCACGCTACCGGCACACTTACGCGCGAACTCTAGCAAATTTCCCGCTTCACCGTTGTTACATCTCCGTCATGGTTACCGGCGGTCCAAACTGCCATTCGGCAGCCGATGCGGCCAATTTTGGTCAGGGGATCCCGATGCGGCGTTCGGTGTTAGGGTAGAGGCGGTTCTGAAACGGGAGGCGATCATGGCGGAACGGCTGTCGGCGGAGGCGCGGAAATCGGCGCTGGCGGAACTTCACGGTTGGTCCGAGACATCAGGGCGCGAGGCCATCGGGCGGACCTTCACCTTCAAGGACTTCAACGAAGCCTTCGGATTCATGTCCCGCGCCGCTCTGGTGGCGGAAAAGAACGACCATCATCCGGAATGGAAGAACGTCTACAAGACGGTGGAAGTGGTGCTGGCGACCCACGACGCCGGCGGCGTCACCCGGCTCGACATCGATCTGGCCAAGGCGATGAATGCGATTGCGCGGCAATTGGGCGTCACTTGAGTTCGTGCACCCGCGATCTTGCAGGGCGGGGCGCACATCCCCAATTCTTCGACCATGTGTCCGGCCGCGGCGATCTGCCGCGCCGGGTTCCTTAAGGGAGTGCCGCGATGGCATCGTCCGATCACACCGTGGGCTTTGAACCGGCCGACCGGCTGGCGCAGGACCGTGAAAGCGTGCGTCGGCGGTTCTGGGCCAAGTTCAAGCAGGTGGTGGCGCAGCTTCCCTTCGCCGAGGATTTGCTCGCTGCCTATTACTGCGCGTTCGACAAGGAGACGCCGCGCCACGTGCAGGCGGCGCTGCTTGGTGCCGTCGCCTATTTCATCCTGCCCTTCGATTTCGTGCCGGACATGCTGCCGCTGCTTGGCTTTACCGACGATGCCGCCGTCCTGGCCACCGCTCTCCGCATGGTCTCGAGCCATATCACGCAGGAGCATCGTGATGCCGCCCGCACCGCGCTGAAGCGCGGGATCGACGCTGCAGAAGCGGCGGATTGAACAGCAAAGAGCCCCGTTCCGATGTGAAGTCGGAACGAGGCTCTGAATTTTCAGATTGACGCGTTTTATCTAGCGCTGCGCCGGCGGGTGAGGAGCCTGTGCTCTTGCGCCGCGCTCGGCCTCCCAGGCCTGGAATTGCTTGAACAGGCTTTCCCTGTCCGCGTCCGTCTTGACGCTTGCCGCGGTCGCTGGGCTCTGTTTCAGGAACTCATCGAACTTGGCGCGCGACACGGCCTCGATGTTGTGGCTCTTGAGCCATTGTTCGGCGACTGGCAGACGCTGCCAATCGGGCAACGGCGCCGACAGCGAGACCTCCTTCCACTTCGGGTGGAACGGCGGGTTCTGGAACGTCGGAAACTTCGTGAAAAACGCGTCCACGAACTGGGACAGCTTGCGATAGCGGTCGGTGTTGGGCGCCCAGTTATAGGCGGCGAGCACCGCGGGCACGGCGATGGTATCGACCTTCTGGCCTTCCGCGATCAGGTTGGGGTAGTCTTTCGACGTCAACGTCGCGGGCAGATAGTCGGTCTGCAGCGGCCGCGAATATTCAACCGGAACCAGATGGAAGCGGTCGTCGCTGAAAGCGCTGACCGATTTATAGGGCTTGCCGCCGACGGCAATCACCGCGTCGATCTCGCCGGCCCGCATTTTTTCCATCGCGATGCGCTGTTCGATGTAGAGGAAATTCGGCTTGAGGCCGAGCCGTTCGAACACGATCGCGGCCGTCACGAAGGTGCCGCCGTTGGGAAGGTCGACGCTGACCTTCTTGCCGTTGAGCTGGCTGATGTTGGTGACCGACTTCGACGAGATGACATACATCTCTTCGTTGTAAAGCTTGGTCACATAGGTGAACTGCTTCTTGATGTCCTTCGCGAAGCCTTTTTTCTCGAGATAGTCGAGCGTGTCGGCTCGCACGATGCCGAGGTCGACGCCTTGCAGGAACAGGATGTCGGCGACACTCTGCACAGAGCCGCGCCCGACGATCGGAAGTACGCGCAACTTGTTTCCGTCGTCGAGCACGGAAGCGAGATCGGCACCGAACTGCACATAGGTGCCGCCGATCGTTCCCGAGATAAGCGTGACAGTGTTCTGGTTCAGCGCCTGCTTGGTGGCGACCGAACCGAACTGGAAAATGGCCTTCAGGCTGTCGCTGACCTTGGCGGGATCATACTCCGTCTCTGCCGCGTTGGCCGCCGTGTTGCTGCATGCCATCGTCATGGCAAGCAATGCCATTCCGAACAAATGTCGCATAGATACCTCTGCGCTGGTCTTGAGTAATTCTCTAATTCTGCAGCTGACCGAGCCGCCGCTTCGCATCAGCCGAACCGAGTTGGGCGGCCTTCTGATACCAGACCTTCGCCGCCGCCGCATCGGGCGTAACGCTCCGCAAATCCTGGCTGCCGAGCACCTGCGGATCGTAGGTTCCCGCCAGCATCAGCGCGGCTTCCGCCTCCTGCGCGTCCGCGGCCCGTTCGAGCAGCAGCCGGGCGGAGGTGATGTCGCCGATCGCAAGCAGGCCCTTCGCCCGCTTCAGCAGTGCGGTAAGTTCGTCCGGATCGATGCGTCGCACCGGAGCCGCCTCACGCGTCACCGGGACGGGCTCGCGAACGGCCGGAGCGACCGCGACGACCGGGGCCGTCGGCGCCAACGCCGCGACCTCGCGGGGCGCTTCCTGCGCCACCGGCTCGGGTACCGCGACCTTGCCCTTGAGCGCGCTCTGATACGCGGCGGCGATTTCGTCCCGCGACGGCGATGCCGATGCCACCGCGTTGGGTGGCGTGCGGCGTGCGGCCGCAACCTCCGCGCCGGTCGGTTCCGCGGCGAGCGGCGGCGCGGCAATGCTGCGCTGCGGCTGCGCAGGCTCCGGCACTGCCGCGGCAAGCTGAGCGGGCGGCGGAGCACTGCCGCCGCCACCGCCTCCGAGCGAGGCGTTGAAGATGACGGCGCGGGTCGAGTCGATGGAAAACAGCGCGAGGACGGCCGCTATCGCCGACACCACCGCGACGCCGGTGACAATGCGCCCCGCGCGCGCTTTCTTCAGCCCGCCGCTGCCGAACCGTCGGTCGCCGCCCGCGAAAGCATATTCGGAAAGCTGCTGATGGGACTCTTCCTCGTAGTTGGAGAGGAAAAGCGGAACCTGCTCATGTGACGGCAGCTCCTCCGGCACGTCCGTCCGCTCAAACGACAGCGCAAAGGGCTGCTCGTATTGAGGTTGCTCGTATTGAGGCTGCTCCTCGTATTGGGGCTGCGGCTCATAGCGCAGCTGCGCTCGCAGCTGCTCGTATCGGGCTTGATCGGCTTCATACAACCGAGGGTCGCTGATGGCTTCGTCGAACCGGTCGAACGGATCTCGCGACTGAGCCGGTCTGTTATTCTCCGCCATGGTGATGTTCCCCACTGAACGCAACTACGGGCGTCTCCTGCACCTACTTCTTGCTCTTGTTGCCGTACAGGAGCGCCTTAACTGATGGTTAAAATCGCACACGGAATGGGTTCAAAAAACGACGGTGACCGGTGCGAATGAGGAGATATTTTGGTATGATTGCGGCAGACAAGTGGCGTAGCAGCTTTCCGGAACACGCATTGTTACCGAGAAACGATTTCGGTGACATGACATAGAAGCATATGTCGCATCGCGATGCGCCTCTCCGGCCCGTGCGTTGCACGGACGCCTTGCACTTCTTCAAGCCGACGGCATCTCCCCTCAGGGATGCAGGATCACCTTGCCCATCGCCTTGCGGCCGGCGAGCACCTTCAGCGCTTCGGCGGTTTGTGCCAGCGGAAAAGTGCGGTCGACATGCGAAGAGATCTTGCCTTCCGCGGTCCACTTCACGAGCTTTTCCAGATTGGCGCGGTTCTTCTCCGCGTTGAGCCTGGTCCACGCGCCCCAGAACACGCCGCGGATATCGCAACCCTTGAGCAGTGCGAGGTTGAGCGGCATCTTCGGGATGTCGCCCGCGGCGAAACCGATTACCAGGAAGCGGCCTTCCCAGGCGATGGCACGCAGCGCCGCCTCGGCGTAGCTGCCGCCGACGGGATCGAAAATGATGTCGACGCCCTTGCCGCCGGTCAGCCGCTTCAACCCCTCCTTGAGGTCTTCTTTGGCATAGTTCAACGTCAGCTCGGCGCCATGCGCCTTGGCGAATTCGAGTTTTTCGTCGGACGAAGCGCAGGCGATCACCTTCAGGCCCATCAGCTTGCCGAGTTCGCAGGCCGCCAAACCAGTGCCGCCGGCAGCGCCCAGCACCGCAAGCGTCTCACCGGGCTTCGGGCTGGCGCGGTCTTCCAGCGCGTGCAGCGCAGTACCGTAGATGATGATGATGCCGGCGGCGCGATCGAAATCCAGATTGTCGGGAATCTTCACGATCGTGTTCGCCGGCAGCGCGATCTTTTCGCGCGCGCCGTTATGGCCGCAGGATGCCACCACGCGGTCACCGACCTTGAGGTCGGTAACGCCGGCGCCGACGCTTTCGATCACGCCGGCAACTTCGGCCGCCGGCGAAAACGGGAAGGGCGGCTTGATCTGGTACTTGCCCTGGATCATCAGGATGTCGAAGAAATTCAGCGCCGCGGCCTTGATCGCAATCACGGCCTGTCCGGGTTCGGCCACTGGATCGGGAACGTCGGCCAGCACGAGGTCGTCGGGTTGGCAATATTGCGAGCAGAGAATGGCTTTCATGGGCGCACCTGATTTCGGGCTGGAAAAGAAAAGGCTGGATGCTTCTTGCCGGATTTGAAGGCAGGCTACAATCCGATTCAGGCGCATGGCTTCATGGTGGTTGAGAAGGATTCAAACGATGTTTGAACAAGGCTTGCTGGCGGGAAAACGGATACTGGTCACCGGCGGCGGCTCGGGGCTCGGAGCGGCGATGGGACGCCGCTTCATCGAACTCGGCGCGGAGTTGATCATCTGCGGCCGCCGGCTCGAAATGCTGGAGGCTGCGGCCGCGCGGATGCGCAGCGAACTCGGCGGCAAGGTTGGCGTGATCAGCTGCGATATCCGCGACAGCGCGGCGGTCGACGCCATGATGGAAGCGATCTGGCGCGAGGCGCCGATCGACGTGCTGGTCAACAATGCTGCCGCGACCTTCATCGCGCAGACCGAACATCTGTCGCCGCGGGCGGCGGATGCGATCCTGGCGCCGACGCTGCACGGCACGATGTACTGCACGCTCGCCGCGGGCAGGCGCTGGATCGACGGCAAGCACAGCGGAGTCGTGCTGAGCATCCTCTCGACCTCGACGATCACCGGTCGTGCCTTCACGGTGCCGTCGGCGATGGCGAAATCCGCCGTGCTCGCGATGACGCGAAGCCTTGCGGTGGAGTGGGGACCCAAGGGTGTGCGCACGGTCGCGATCGCGCCCGGCGCGTTTCCGACGCCGGGGGCTTCAGGTCAGCTCCGCCCCGAAGGCCGCGATGAAAGCTGGGCGCAACGCAATCCGCTCGGCCGCGCCGGTGAGCATGGCGAACTTGCCGATCTGGCCAGCTTTCTGATTTCCGACCGGGCCGGCTACATCAACGGCGAGATGGTCGTGCAGGATGGCGGCGCTCATTTGCGCAGTTCCGGCGCCGAGGATCTACTGCAATGGACCGATGCGCAGTGGAAAAAGCAGCGCGAGCGCCGGCCGAAGGGCTGAAATCAAAGCCGGCGTTTTTGATTCGCCAACGGAACGTCACAAGGATCCTGGGACGAAGCGTCGCCACAGCGGTGAGCAACGCTGTAACTGCCTTCCCAAAAAAGCATTTCCCGGCTATCCATCCTCCGGCGGCGCGACGCACTCTCGGGCCATCTTGCAGTCACAATGATGAGGGAACCAGTTGTCCGTGTTGCGAATACTGACATTTCTGGTTGCGATTGCGGCGATGTGTGGGTCGTTGTCCCTTGCGCAAGCACAGAGCCCTGCTCCGAAGGGCGCAAAGGAACCGCCAAAGCCTGCCGCTGCGCCGGCCCCAGCCGCAAAACCGACGACGGCCAAGCCTGCTACACCAGCCCCGGCTGCGGCGGCCGCCGCTGCAGGCGGCGCGGAGCCCACCCTGATCGGTCAGTTCGGTACCTGGGGCGCCTACACGGCGATGCCGAACGGCAGGAAGGTTTGCTTCGCGTTGGCTAAGCCATCGTCATCCAAAACCAATCCGCCGAATCGTCCGCGCGATCCCGCCTACGCTTTCGTTTCGACGCGCCCGGCGGAAAAAGTCGTCAATGAAGTTTCGATCATGATCGGATACGCGCTGAAGCCAGGCTCAGAATCCTCTCTCGAGGTCGGCGGTTCGGCCTTTGCGATGTATACTCAGGGCGACGGGCTCTGGATCAAGAACGCCGCGGAAGAAGAGCAGATGGTCGCCGCCATGCGCAAATCCGCCGAAGTCACCGTCAAGGGCGTCTCCGCCAAGGGCACCGAGACCACGGACGTGTTCTCGCTGAAGGGGCTGGCCCAGGCGCTCGACCGGCTGGCGCAGGATTGCAAGCGCTAGCCGCTTTTAAGCCCAGAATGACGTTGTTTACGGGCCCCCAAGGGCCTATTTGAATGCTACTTCGCAGGGTGGGCAAAGGCGCAGGACGCGCCGTGCCCACCTTTGACGCTTGTGGTGGGCACGCTGCGCTTTGCCCACCCTACGCACCCGCTTCAACCGTCTCGTGTGAATTTTGATGACGCTTTCCTCCTCCGTGGCGCCGCTCGAGAAAATCCCGCTCGAAACCTATGTGCCGCCGGCAAAACCTTCGCTGATCGGCCTGTCGCGCGCCGAGATCGCCGACAGGTTGGGCGAGATCGGTGTTGCGCCCGCGCAGCGCAAGATGCGCACGCAGCAGCTCTGGCACTGGATGTATGTCCGCGGCGCCAGGGCATTCGATGAGATGACCAGCATTTCCAAGGAAATGCGTGCGCAGCTAGAGCAGCATTTTACCGTCGATCGCCCCGAAGTGGTGGCCGAGCAGGTTTCCAACGACGGCACCCGCAAATGGCTGTTGCGCCTGCCGAGCGGTGACGCGTTCCAGAAGGCGCATGAAGTCGAGTGCGTCTACATTCCCGAAACTGATCGCGGCACGCTCTGCGTTTCCTCGCAGGTCGGCTGCACGCTGAACTGCTCGTTTTGCCACACCGGCACGCAGCGGCTGGTGCGCAATCTCACGGCCGGCGAAATCGTCGGCCAGATCATGGTGGCGCGTGACCGTCTCAACGACTGGGCCGATCGCGAGACGCCGACCGGCAGCCGGCTCGTCACCAATGTCGTCATGATGGGGATGGGTGAGCCGCTCTACAATTTCGATGCGGTGCGCGATGCGCTGTTGATCGTCGCCGACAATGAAGGCATCGGCATTTCCCGTCGCCGCATCACGCTGTCGACCTCGGGCGTGGTGCCGAATATCATTCGCACCGGCGACGAGATCGGCGTCATGCTGGCGATTTCACTGCATGCGGTGCGCGACGAGTTGCGCAACGAGCTGGTGCCGCTGAACCGGAAGTATCCGATCGCCGAATTGCTGCAGGCCTGCCGCGACTATCCGGGCTCGTCGAACGCGCGGCGCATCACCTTCGAATATGTGATGCTCAAGGGCGTCAATGATTCCATGGATGATGCCAAGCTGCTGGTGAAGCTGCTCAAGGGCATTCCGGCGAAAATCAATTTGATTCCGTTCAACCCGTGGCCCGGTACGACGTATGAGTGCTCGGACTGGGAGCAGATCGAAAAATTCTCTGAATACATCTTCAACGCCGGCTACTCCTCGCCGGTGCGCACGCCGCGCGGTCGCGACATTCTCGCCGCCTGCGGGCAACTCAAGTCGGAGACGGAAAAGCTCAGCGCGCGCGAACGCCAGGCGCTGCGCGCCATGGCGATGACGGATTGAGGATGATGAGGCGAGCCGTCACTCAGGCCGTCATTGCGAGCGAAGCGAAGCAATCCATCTCTCCGCTTGCCGAGGTATGGATTGCTTCGTCGCTTACGCTCCCTTGCGCAAACGCATTGCGTTTGCCGCAGGTAATGACGGTGAGAGTATGGCGCTAATCGGCCGCCTCTTCGTCATCCTGTTCGCGTTCCTTGCCGCCTGTTTCGTGGCGGGGATGATCGTGGTCGGTGCGGTGCTCTACCCTGAATTCAGCGATATCGGCGGCGGGGCGATCGACCAGAGCGCCATCAACGTCTTGCTCGGCTTCGGCTTCATCTTCCTGTCCGGCTTTGCGCTGCTGCCGGCGCTGATTGTGGTTTTGATCACCGAGGCCTTCTACATCCGCAGCGTGCTCGCCTACGCCATCGGCGGCGCGATCGTCGGCGCAGCCTGCTATCTCGGCCTCGTTCCATTCGACCCGGAGACGATGAAATTCGACGGCATCGTGCGCCGTCACCTCGAAATCATGACCGGTGCGGGCATTGTCGCCGGCCTGATCTACTGGATGATCGCGGGCCGGTCGGCCGGCGCTTGGCGCGAACCGAGGCCTCCGTTGCGGCCACCACCGCCATTGCCGTCGCAGTCCCGGCCGCAGCCGTGAACCAGAGCGCGGGGGTTTTCATCCCCGACCGCCTCGGCTAAACCCCGCGCCATGAACCGGACCGGACTTGTTATCGCGTTGGGCCTATCGCTTGTCATCGGACTGCTGTTCGGGATTTTTCCTGAACTCGACCTGAAGCTGGCGGCATTGTTCTACGATTCCACGAGCGCATCGTTTCCGCTGAAGCAGAGCGGGCTTGCCGCCTTCGCGCGCGATGGCGCGATGTGGATCGCCTGGGCGCTGGCGCTGCCGGCGTTGATCGCCATCGTGGGAAAGCTGGTGCGGCCGGACCGGCCGATGCTGGTTCCGGGACGTGCGGCGGTGTTTTTGCTGGTCACCGTCCTGCTCTCCGCCGTCGTGCTGACCAACCTCACCTTCAAGAGCTACTGGGGACGGCCGCGGCCGGTGGTGGTGACCGAGTTCAACGGTCCATGGCAGTTCGTGCCGTGGTGGGATCCGCGCGGGGAGTGCGGGCGAAACTGCTCATTCTTCTCCGGCGAGGGCGCCACCGCGTTCTGGACCTTCGCGCCCGCGGCGCTGACCCCGCCGGCGTGGCGGCCTCTGGCCTATGTAGCGGCGACCGCATTCGGGGTCGTCACGTCAGTGCTGCGGATGGCGTTCGGCGGGCATTTCTTTACCGACGTCGCCGCCGCAGGCCTCGTCAGCTTCTTCGTGATCTGGCTGGCCCACGCCTGGATTTACCGCTGGCCATCGACACGGCTGACGGATGGGCAGATCGAGGCCGCGCTGGCGCGCTGGGGTCAGCCCGGTTATCGCCTTTGGCAGCGCTTGCGCGGACGCGCGTCGGCTTAGCCCGGCCCTGCCCAGCCCTATTAAACGCGTGCCGATCCCCGGAAAATTTGTTATTCGCGCCCCCAAGCCGCTCGAGCTTAGCGGTTCTGATTAGATCAGAACCGAAGCTTTAGATTCTTGTTGTGACGCGTTTTCTTCACGCGAACCGGTATCCACTTCGCTTGAAAACGCTATAACGGCATCCGCCATTTCGACCGATTGGAAGCTCCATGAGTACGATTCTGAAAAGCCTGCCCAAGGGAGAAAAAGTCGGTATCGCTTTTTCGGGCGGTCTCGATACCTCAGCCGCGCTGCTCTGGATGAAGCAAAAAGGCGCACGCGTCTTTGCCTATACCGCCAATCTAGGCCAGCCCGACGAGACGGATTACGACGAGATTCCGCGTAAGGCGCTGGAGTTCGGCGGCGAAAAAGCCCGCCTGGTGGATTGCCGCACGCAGCTGGTCCACGAAGGGATTGCCGCCATCCAGTCCGGCGCCTTCCACGTCTCAACCGGCGGCATCGCCTACTTCAACACCACGCCGCTCGGCCGCGCTGTCACCGGTACGATGTTGGTGGCGGCCATGAAAGAAGATGGCGTCAACATCTGGGGCGATGGCTCCACCTACAAGGGCAACGATATCGAGCGGTTCTACCGTTACGGCCTGCTGACCAATCCGAGCTTGCGGATCTACAAGCCATGGCTCGATCAGCTGTTCATCGATGAGCTCGGCGGCCGCGCGGAAATGTCGGCGTTCATGACCGCCCATGGATTCGCCTACAAGATGAGTGCCGAAAAGGCCTACTCGACCGACAGCAATCTGCTCGGCGCCACCCACGAAGCCAAGGATCTCGAGCATCTCGACAGCGGCATCAAGATCGTCAATCCGATCATGGGCGTGCCGTTCTGGCGCGACGACTGTGTCGTCAAGGCCGAAAAGGTCGTCGTGCGTTTTGAGGAGGGCCAGCCTGTCGCGCTGAACGGCCAGACGTTCACTGACCCGGTTGCGCTGTTCCTCGAGGCCAATGCCATCGGCGGCCGGCACGGCCTTGGCATGAGCGATCAGATCGAGAACCGCATCATCGAGGCGAAAAGCCGCGGCATCTACGAGGCGCCCGGCATGGCGCTGCTGCACATCGCCTACGAACGTCTCGTCACCGGCATCCACAACGAGGACATGATCGAGCAATACCGCATCAGCGGCCTGCGCCTTGGCCGGCTGCTCTATCAGGGACGCTGGTTCGATTCCCAGGCCCTGATGCTGCGCGAAACCGCGCAGCGCTGGGTGGCGCGCCCCATCACCGGCGAGGTGACGCTCGAGCTGCGCCGTGGCAACGACTATTCGATCCTGAACACCGAGAGCCCCAACCTGACCTATAAGCCGGAGCGGCTGAGCATGGAGAAGGTCGAGGACGCGGCGTTCACGCCGGCGGACCGCATCGGGCAATTGACCATGCGCAATCTCGACATTGCCGATACTCGTGCCAAGCTGAAGCTCTATTCAGACACAGGCTTGCTATCGAGCGGCGATGGCTCGGAGATCTTCAAGCTTGGTAACGACAAGAACGACAAGGGCTGAGCCGCGACGTAGCGGCCGTCATTGCGAGCGAAGCGAAGCAATCCATTTCTCCGCTTGTTGAGGCATGGCTGCTTCCGCCTTCGCTCGCTGAGCTTCGGCGGACAAGTCCTCGCTACCGCTTCCTTTCACGGACGCCTCGCGTCTGTCGCAGGCAATGACGAGGACAGCGCCAACAAAATGGCCGGGATTGCTCCCGGCCATTTTCATTTGGTGACGGCTCTCGCTCAGCGCGGCGGCGCGGTGCCGGGCGGGGGCGGCGGCAGCGAGGCCTGTCCGCCATTGAGCAGCGGCGTGATGTTGCGGATGGTGACGCGCCGGTTGATCGCGCTCGGCCCGTCGGTCTGCTCCTTCAGGTACTGCTCGCCATAGCCCTGCGAGGTCAGGTTTTCCGCCGGCACGTTGAACTGCTGCGTCAGCAACGTCGCCGCCGATTCGGCGCGGCGATCCGACAGCGACAGATTGTCGACGTCGTTTCCGACCGCGTCGGTGTGGCCTTCGATCAGGAACACCGCGCGCGGATTCTGCTGGATCGCGCGGTTGAGGCCATCGGCGATCGCCTGCAGCTTCGCCGCCTGATCGGGCGGGATTTCCCACGATCCGAGTTCGAAGTTGATGGTGTTGACGTCGATGCTCGGCATGCGCTGGCGCACGGTCGGGCTGTAACGGATTTCGTCCAGCGAATAACGCCGTTCGATCCGCTCCACCGGCGGCGCCATCATGGTTTCATACAGCACGTCCGGCGATGCCTCCTCGGAATCGACGATGTAACGATTGTAGGGAATGCGGACCACGGGCGGCGCCAGGTCGACATAGAAGCCGCCGCCCGCGCGGGGATCCCGATAGCTGTTGTCGATGATGATGATCTCGCGGCCGGAATTGTCACGCCGGATCCGGCGCAGCAGCCGCCCGTCGTCGCCGACCACGGTGATCACCTCGCTGCCGTCAGGACGGATCACCACCGTGCGGGTTTCGCCACCGCGCGTCTCGGTGCGGATGTCACGGGCCCCGTATCGGAAGCGATTCATGTCGTTGCCACGGACATACGCCTGCCCGCCGGGGTCGCGGATGATGACGCGGTCCGGCTCGTAAAAGACCGTACGGCCACCTTCGACTGCCTCGCGCCGCTGGTTGCGTAGTTCGTTGACGGTCACCGCACCGATCACGGCGCCCGCCACGACACCTGCGCCGATGGCGAGTGGCGTCATATTCTCGCGCCGCGGCTGTGGCGGCGGCGGAAGCGGTGTCTGGACTGTTGGTGCGGCCCGGAAAGCAGGTGCGATGGTCGGTGGCGCGTTCTGTGGCCGGCCTGGAGGCAGCGCAGCGTTCGGCGTGCCGGGGACGGCGGTTGGCGCCGTCGGAGCGGCGGCGGCGCCGCCCGGTGCGGCGGATGCGCCCGGAGGCGGCCCGCCGGTGCGGCCCGCAGGCGGCGATGTTATCGGCGCGCCCGCTGCCGGCGGCGTGGTGGGCGTGGCGCCGGGGCGCGGCGGCGCGGCGGTGCTTCCGCCGGGCGGAGGCGTGGTCGTTGGAGCTGTCGTCGGCGCCGGTGCAGTCGGCGTGGCGGGTGTGGCGCCGGGGCGCGGTGGCGCCGTCGTGCTTCCGCCGGGCGGAGGAGCGGCGGCCGGCGGCGCAGTCGGAGCCGGCGTGGTGGCAGGCGCCGGCGGCTGTTTGGTGCCAGACGGCGGTGGCGGCGGAGGCACGATAGGTGCAGCCGGTTGCTTCGGCGCGGCGGGCGCGGCTGCCGGCGGGGGAGGCGGCGGTGGTGTCGGGCGCGAAGGTGCAGCCGCCGGGGGTGGCGGAGGCGGAGTCGGGGCCTTCGGCGCGGCAGCCGGGGGAGGCGGGGGTGGTGTCGGCCGCGGAGGCGCAGCCGCCGGAGGGGGCGGAGGAGGCGGCGTCGGGCGCGGGGGTGCAGCCGCCGGAGGCGGCGGCGGCGCTGGACGTGGTGGCGGAGCTGCAGCAGGCGGAGGTGGCGGCGGCGCTGCCGGACGCGGGGGAGCCGCAGCCGGGGGTGGCGGAGGTGCTGGCGCCTTCGGTGCGGCAGCCGGCGGCGGCGCGCCCTTCGGCGCTTCCTTCTTTGCGCCCGGGGGGGCTTCGTCCTTGGTCTGCGCGACGACAAGTGGAGCGGTCTGCGCATGCGAAGCGGAGGTCGCGAGCTGCGTCGCCGTCAAAGCAGTCGTAGCGAGCAGCAGGATGCGAAGGTTTGTCATGATGTCCTTGGTCCCCGGAATAGGCCTGACAGCAACAGAATGGCTTGCATTGGCATGTCAGTTGGTCGATTGAACGGCTAATCATTAGGCCGGATTGTGGCGGCCTACAAATGGTCGGATGGTTTTTATTTCATCAGCGCAATGGGTTGCATGCATCATTATTCATTGCGCGTTCAGACGATGGTTATCCCGCGTCCTTGTCGGTGGCGGGATTTGGGGTGGTGGGGCTGGTCGGGCCCCGCGTCGGTAATTCATCCGGCGTCTTGCCCGGCAACTCCTGCGGTTGTGAGGGTTCACCCGGCTCACGGACTGGTGGTGGAATCTCCGGATTCGGATTGGCCGGAGGACTCTCCTGCGGCGGTTCAGTCGGTTGTCCCGGCGTCGCCGGCGGTATCTCCGGCGGTTCAATAGGCATTACGTCTCCTGAAGTTTTAACTGCAGGTGCGACAACGGCGATGGCGGGCTCAGGTTCCCGCGCGATCCAAAAATGGAACCGGCAGTGACGGCTATGCCGGCGTGTGGCAGACAGCTTCGATATTGTGCCCGTCGGGATCGAGCACGAACGCGCCGTAATAGTTCGGGTGATAGTGCGCCCGAATTCCGGGAGCGCCATTGTCGCGGCCGCCGGCGGCCATCGCCGTCTTGTAGAAGGCGTCCACCGTGGCACGGTCCTTGGCCACGATCGCGACATGCAGCGGCTTGTCCAGCCCGCCTTCGCCGCCGATCCAGAAATCGGGCTTTCCGTTGGCGCCAAAACCTGCGGCGGGATCGTGGCCGTGTTGCTCCTGCGTGACTTCCATCACGAGGGTGTAGTCGAGCGGCGCCAGGGCTTTCAGATAAAAGGCCATGGAGCGTTCGTAGTCCGAAACCGGAAATCCAATGTGGTCGATCATCAAACGCTCCTGCGGTTCGAGGAATTAAGGAGATTCAGCCGCCGCGCGCCAGCAGCGTGTTGCTGCGGGTCTTGCCCGTCTCGATGTAACCGCGCGCGCGCATGTCGGCGATGCAGTCGTTCAGCCACTCGTCCTTGGACAGATGCTCGATCACGACCGCACGGGGCCACAAGGCCTGCGGGGTGTCGGCGAAGAAGCCCGTCAACACGCGATCCTCAAAACCCTCGACATCGATCTTGAGCGCGTCGATATGCGAGACACCGGCCTCTTCGAGGATACGCTGCAGCCGCAGCGAGGGCACCTTGATCGCTTTGCCCGAGGCCTCGCCCGAGACGATGTGGCTGGCACCGAGATTGTCGCCGTCGGTTTCGATCAGCAATTCGCCATCAGCGGGGCCCGCGGCGGCCGCAACCAGTCGCACCTGGGCGAAGCCGGAGGCTGCGTTGTTGAAGGCGAGCCGCGCATGGGTCACCGGATGCGGTTCGATCGCGATCACCTTGCCGCCGGCGCCGACATGACGCGCCAGCGCCAGCGCATAGGTGCCGACATTGGCGCCGACATCGACGAAGACGCCGCCGGCGGGCACATGCGCGCGCAAAAAATCCAGCTCCTCGATATTGTAGGCCGGATTGAACAGCGCGCCGCGCTCGGTGGCGCTGGCCTGATGGTAGAAGCGGAACGCCGCGCCCTGATACTGCACGTCGACGGGACCGGCACGCAGCATGTTCACCAGCCGCGACAGCATCGGCCGAAACGCGCCGCGCTTCAGCCGCGAGCGATGCGCCATTGAAATGATCGCAGCCTGCGCGGCATTCGGTGCAAATGCGCCGAACGGCGCGGGGGCAGGGTCGTTGTCGGGCGTCAATCGGTGGTCCTCGGTGAGCGGCGCATGCATAGCCGGTTTTGCGGCAGTGAAACAGTCTGTAGGAATGCGCCATTTTTCGGTGGGTGCGCGGCGATTCGATACAACTTTAGCGATTGCATTGAAGGGAATTTGAGCCGCAGCGTGGTTACTTCGGTCGTATCAGAACCGGAGCTGAAGATCGATGCACTGCCGTAATGCCCTCGTCGTCGCATGGGTCCTTGGCGCGATGTCATCAGCATCGGCCGTCGAATGCACCATGGGACAGGTTGCGATCGACTCGGCGTCGGTCATCACGCCCTGCGGCGAACTACTTGCCGCGCAAAACTTGTCGGATCGCGACCGCGCACAGGCGCATTTCGTCCGCGGGCGTGGCTATCACCGCACGCAGCGCCTCAATGAGGCAGCCGAAGACTACCGCGCGGCTTTTGCGCTCGATCCGAAGAACGTGGAAATCCTCGTCTCATGGTCGAATGTCGATGTGCGCCTGCGGCGCTTCGACGATTACAAGAGACGGATCGAGCAGGCTTACGCGCTCAATCCGAAGAATCCGCGCGTGCTCAGGACGATCGGCACGCTGTTTTCGGACCGTGGAGAGGCCAATAAGGCGATTGAATTCTACAGCAAGGCAATCGAGGCCGATCCGACCGAGGGCTTCGCGCTGTATTTTCGCGCGCGCGAATATCGTTTCAAACGCCAATTCGCCGAGGCAATCGCGGATGCGAATGCGCTCCTTGCCATTCCGCCGGCCAGGCTCAACGACGCACTGGGCTTTCTCGACGCGGACGGGATCGTTCGCGATTTTCACGTCAAGGCGCTGCTTGAGCGCGCCTATAGCTACCAGGATTCCGGTCGGCTCGATCTTGCCGAAAAGAGTTACGACGCGGCGGTCGATGTAGGACGTTCGGCGCCAGCGCTTGCCGCACGGGCGCATTTCCTCGGTTTCTACGTTGAGCGCAAGGACGATGCGCTGCGTGACCTCACCGAGGCGGTGCATAAGGAGCCGCGAAACTACCACGCTCTCTATGCGCTCGGCATTTCGCTCGCGGGATTTGAGCGCTTTGAGGAGGCCTTCGCGGCCTTCGATGCCGCGGTGACGGTGCGTCCGGATTACACGAGAGGCCTGATCATGCGGGCACGCATGCACCGTCAGTTCGGGCGCACCGATGCCGCGGTGCGCGACCTGAAAACGGCGGTCTCGCTGGATCGAAGCGAATTGGACGGGATAAGGGAATTGAACGGGTTGATGAACGCGCTGCGTCACGCCGGCTACTGGAGCGAGCCGGGACTGCCGCGCGGACAAACGAGAGAGCTCGATGACGCCATGCGCGCCTGCATGATCGATCCCCAATGCTAGCCGAGGACAGGATGCAAATCAGAGCCGTATTCGTCGCTGCCTTCCTTCTTTCTTCCAGCGCCGCCGCGCTCGCGGAGAGCCGGTCGGCCTGCCAATCTGTGACGTCGTCACACGCGACTTCATGCGACACGGCGGTCCTGTCCGGCACGCTGCGAAGCGAAGGGCGATTCGCGCGCAGCCTGTGCCGACGGACGGTGCCTGTCTGCACCAGTGCGATCAACTACTCCATCCGGCAACACTGGGCGTCGAGCCAATGATCGGCCGCCTTGCGCTCGTTGCATTCGCGCTCGCGCTTGCCTCGCCCGCTTTGGCGACG
Organism: Bradyrhizobium sp. McL0615; assembly: GCF_049993905.1. Lineage (NCBI taxonomy): Bacteria > Pseudomonadati > Pseudomonadota > Alphaproteobacteria > Hyphomicrobiales > Nitrobacteraceae > Bradyrhizobium > Bradyrhizobium sp. McL0615. The sequence continues at coordinate 408,114 of NZ_CP188254.1, forward strand.
GAGTCCATCGGCGCGGCCGGCTCGTTCCGTTCGGTCGGGTGGGCGCAATGCCGCGCGCCGTACGCGGAATGGAAGCAGGGCGCATGCGACCCTGCGCCGGTCGATGTCGCACTTCCGGGCCCGGCGCTCGCGCGCGCTCATATCGAGCGGTCGGTTGCGTTGCTCGCGCAGACGCGCACGGAGGAGGCGCTCAAGGCGGCGAATGCGGCCGTGGCCATCGATCCGACGAGTGTTTCATCGCTGACATTTCGCGGGCGACTGCTCTCAACGCTGCTGAAGCTCGATGCTGCCGAACGCGACCTCAATGCGGCCCTGCTGATCGAGCCGACCAACCCGGTGCTACTTGCCTCGCGCGCGGAGGTGCTGCTCCACGCCGACAAGGGGCTCGACGCGCTCGCGGACATCACGGCGGCGGTCGCGCAGCGGCCGGACGACACCGACATGCTGTTGATCAAGGCAAGAATCCACATGAGCCGTGATCAAGTCGATCTCGCGGCGCGTGACCTTGAACGTGCGGTGTCGCTGGACCCCAGCGATCGCCGCACGCGGCTGATGAAGGCGCAGGCGCAGTTTCGCCTTGGAAAATTCGCGGGCGCGGTTGATGACGCGACGAAGACGCTCGCAATTTCGGCGGGCGATCTCATGGCGCGTGAAACACGGGCGCTCGCGCTGATCGCCCTCGATCGGCCGGCGGAGGCGATCGAGGATCTGAATGCGTTCCTAGGCCCGCCCGGCCAGCCGACGACAGTGGTTGCTCTGCGCCACTATCGCGAGATCCTGCTCCAGCGCTCGCTGCTGCTGGCGCAACTCGGCAAACGCGAGGATTCCAGCCGCGACATTGAGGTACTTATGCTCTCGGGCGGCAAGCAGGCGATCCTGCGTGTGCAACTCTATCTACGCCGCAACGGCTTTCCGGAAGTGCGCATCGATGGCGAGCGCGACACCGACTTCGACAATACGCTGAGGAACTGCGTGCTCGACCGCGCGTGCGGTCGCGGCATCACGCGGCACATTTGAGCGCGCTGCGTCGGTCGCTCGCTGATAAATCGAATATCCGGTGTGCAGAATTTTTGATTTCTGCACACGGGCCGCAGGTCTTTTGAGAGGCGGACCGAGTGAGCCCGGTCAGCCCGCCTTGTCGCCCGAAGGAATCGCGGACATGTCCATCCACATCGCGCCCAAAGCATGGCCGTCGGGATCGGCGAGGTCGCGGGTGTACATGAAGTCGTGGTCCTCGATTGGATTGATGTCGGCGATGCCGCCATTTGCCGCGGCTGCGCGGCTCATCGCATCGACCGCGTCGCGGCTATCGCACGACAGGGCAAGCATCACTTCGCTCGACGTTTTTGGTGGGATGGGGCGGTTCGTAAAGGTGCGCCATTTGGCATGGGTGAGCAGCATGAAGTTGATCGCTTCACTCCACACCATGCACGCAGCCGTCTCGTCGGTGAACTGAGGATTGTTCTTGAAGCCGATGGATTCGTAGAAAGTCATGGACGCCTTGAGGTCTGTGACCGGCAGGCTCACAAAAATCGTCTTGCTCATTATTCGTTCCTTGACCTGTTGGAATGCCAATCTCCAGCGAGTGGAGCAAAGGGAGCCAGTCCCCGCTTCAAGACGATCGAAAGCTCGCCGAACCGACACCGCGTTGCGTGTTCTGGAATTTTAATGGTCAAGCCCCGAAGGGCTTGAATTTTGCACCAAGCCAAGGCAGTTCGGGGTCATTCGCGGTCCGGCCGGGCGAATAGCAAGTCCGGCCATGTCAGCCATGCCGTCCAATGCGGCAGTCAATCCCGAGCGCTAATAGCGGGACCACGGCATCACGCGGCTTTCTTCGTTCCCTTGCGGTTGCGCAAGAAGCGGCCGAGCAGGCGGCGCTTGCCCTTGCGCGGGATCAGGTCGATGTCGCTGACGAGTTTGGCGCCGCCCTTGCGGCGTTCCAACACGATCTTGCGGCTGTGGAACGCTTCCAGTTCGACGCGATGGGCGACGCTGACGATGGTGGCTTTCGGCAGTTCGTTGATGACGATCTCCATCATCTTGTCCTGGCTTTTTTCGTCGAGCGCCGACGTCGCCTCGTCGAGCACGACAATGTCGGGGTTATGTAGCAGCAGGCGTGCAAACGCCAATCGCTGCTTCTCGCCGCCCGACAATGTCTGGTCCCACGGTCCGTCTTCCTCGATCTTTTCCTTGAGATGATCGAGTCCGACCTTGTGCAGGGCCTCGCCGATCGCTTCGACGGTCCAGTCATCGGAGGCGCCGGGGTAGGCGATGGCGCGGCGCAGCGTGCCGGAGGGAATGTAGGGCTTCTGCGGCAGCATGAAGAGCCGGCGGTCGGGGTGGAAATTGACGCTGCCGCCGCCCCACGGCCATAGCCCCGCCAGCGCACGGACCAGCGTGCTCTTGCCGGTGCCGGATTCGCCGGCCACCAGCAGGCGCTCGCCGGGACCGATCACCACTTCGGTTTCGCCGACCACCGCGGTGCCGTCGTCGAGCGTCACCGAAAGATCGTTGAGGCTCAGCATGGCGTCGCCCTCGGTCTCGCCGCGCTTGATGCGGCCGATGCCGTCGCCGCGTTCGGCGCGCTCGAGCCCATCGAGCGACATCATCAGCGAGGCGATGCGGCGGGCGCAGGCGTTCCAGTCGGCGAGCCGCGGATAATTGTCGACCAGCCAGCCGAACGCGGTCTGCACGATGGTGAAGGCGGAGGCCGCCTGCATCACCTGTCCGAGCGTCATGCTGCCGTCGAGGAATTTTGGCGCGCACAGCAACAGCGGCACCACGGGCGCAATGAGGCTCGAACCCTGCGACACCAGCGTGGTGCGCATGTGCTGCCCGGCCAGCCGCGCCCATTGCCGCAGAACCTTTGTGAAATTCTTGTCGATGCCGTCGCGTTCTTCTTCCTCGCCGCCGAGCAGGGCAATGCTCTCCCCGTTCTCGCGCACGCGCGTCAGTGCGTAGCGATATTCGGCCTCTGCCTGGTTCTTGTCCTCGGACACCTGCACAAAGCTTCGTCCGATCGTCATGATCGAGCCCGAGGCGATGGCCGCGTAGACGATCGCGGCAATCACCAGGAAGCCGGGGATCGTCATCGTCGAGCCGCCAAGCGTCACCGTCAGAGCGCCGCCGATGGTCCACAGCACGACGATAAAGGTGGCGGCCGACAGGAACGCGGAGGTGACGCCGGCAACGAAATCCACCGGCGAGTCGGTCGCGATCCGCAGATCCTCAGCGATGCGGTATTCCGGGTTCTTGTGATCGCCACCGACGAGGTTGAGCTGATAGTAACGGCCGTTGGCGAGCCAGCGCGAGATCACCGCATTGGTCAGCCAGGCGCGCCAGCGGCGCTGGATGCCCATGCGGGCGAATACCTGCGCGACGCCGAGCAGTACGCTGCCGATGGCGAGCGGAAAGAACACCGCGGCGAGGTAATACACGGTGGCGGAGTCGCGCTTCTCGATGGCGTCGAAGATCGCGCGATTCCAAACATTGATGCCGTATTGAAAGCCGACATTGGCGACGATCAGGAGCAGGAGGCCGATCGTGAACACCCACGCCAGCCGGTCGCCCGTTTTCCCCCAATAGCCGCGCGCGCTGATCCAGAACCGCGTCAGCAGATAATCCTTGCGAACCTGCTCGGCCTCCTCAGGCGACAATTCCGGATCGGGTTCGACGACTTCTGGCGGCGGCGGATCGACGTGGTCGCCGCCTTCGGCGGTGACTTCAACGAATTCCGATTTTTCTTCGGATTCCGGCGTGTCTGCGCCGGGATCCGGCTTCTTCTTGCTCGCCGTTGCGGATTTCTTCGCGGCGGCTCTCTTCGCTGACGATTTGACGGTTGCTTTGCCCATGACGGCACAACGGCAACCAAATCAAAAGGTTCCGGCAGGTTCCGCCCTGCTTATGCCGGCAGTACCAGAAACCCCGCGCGCGGAAAATGCACGATCACCTCGCCGGCGATCGGGTCGCGCCTTCGAATTGCGATGTGCTGGGACGACAGCGCGACGATCTCACCGCGAACGCCGATCTTGCCGTAGTCGTCCGGCATCACCGCCACCATGTCGCCCGGCTTGCGGCCGTTCGGATCATGGGGATCGGCGAGTTCGGCGGTCTCTGGAGAAGCGCGGGTCGCGATCTCCAGCGCCGCCGCGGTCGACATTTCGCTGGAAGTGCCATGCCCGATCGCGCGCATCCGCGTTTCCCAATTTTTCGTGGCCGGAAATTCCAGGAGTATCTGGTCGAGGATGGGAAGACTGCCGCGAACATACCAGACGTTCATGTAGGCGTTGATGTCGCAGAGGCTGATCTGGTCCCCGCACATCCAGCTCCGGCCGTCGGCGAGCTGCGAGTCGATCCATTGCAGATTGGCGCGAAACTGGTCGCGCATTTGCGGGATCGCCGATGTCATCGCGGCCACGTCGAATTTGGCGCCGCGGAGTTTCTCGCGGTCGGCGATGAATTCCTGCGGGACCTTGTCGGCGAGCGTGCCGAAGACCAGGTTCACGGTGCCCTGGAAGAACGCCTTGTCGGTCCACATCGCCGTGGCCGAGGCCAGACCCCGGCACGCTTCCGGGAACAAGGTCGGCTCCGGGAAGCGCCGTTCCAGCTCGCGCATGATGCACTGGGTGTCGCAATAGATGTCGGCGCCGATCTGCATCACCGGGGTACGCCGATAGCCGCCGGTCATCGGCATCAGGTCCGGCCTCGGCATGATCCGTGTAATCACGACGGACGTCCATGCAATCTTCTTGAGGCCAAAGATCAGCCGGATCTTTTCCGAGAACGGCGATTGCGGAAAGTGGTGGAGGATAATGGGATGCTCGGTGGCCATGCGTTCTCTTCTCGGTCAATTGCCGGATTGCGCGGACTTTGAAAATAGCGCGATTGGAGGTGCGCTGGCTATCGCGGCGTCAGGATGACGCGGCTGTCGGCGCCTGTTTGACTTTCCGCCGGCCGATCCGGTGCAGCACGCGCGAGAGCTGCTCGACGGAATAGGGCTTTTGCAGCAGCTCAAAACCGTGGCTGCCGTGCTCCGACAGCACGTGGCTGTAGCCGCTGGTCAGCACGACCGGCAGGTCGGGGTAGCGGCGGCAGATTTCCTGAGCGAGTTCGAGGCCGGTCATGCCCGGCATCACCACGTCGGTGAACACGACATCGAAGCGATCGGCGTCGACGGCCAGCTCTTCAAGCGCATGCGCGGCGCTGCCGACGAGGCGGGTGGCGTAGCCGAGATCGGCCAGTGCGTCGGTGGCGAATTGCCCGACTTCGGGGTTGTCTTCGACCACCAGCACCGACATCCCCCGCCCGTCGAGCGCCCGCGCATCTTCGACCGGCAGCTGCCGCGATTTGCCGCTGCCGGCGGTGCGCGGCAGGTACAGCGTGAAAATACTGCCCTTGCCGACCTCGCTGGTGACGGCGACTTCGCCGCCGGATTGCCTGGCGAAGCCAAACACCTGCGACAGGCCGAGCCCGGTGCCATGGCCGGCCTGCTTGGTGGTGAAGAAGGGTTCGAAGATGCGTTCGAACTGATCCGGCAAAATGCCGCTGCCGGTGTCGGCGACGGATACCGCAACATAGCCATAGGGATTTTGCGACAACGGCGCGGCGTTGGGCAGGCTGGCCGCCATGCCGACCGCAATCGTCAGCCGTCCGCGGCCCTCCATGGCGTCCCGCGCGTTGACGGCCATGTTGATGATGGCGGTTTCGAACTGGCCGGCGTCGGCGTTGACGAGGCACGGTTCTTCCGGGCCGAGGATGACGATCTCGATGCGCGAACCGATCAGGGTGCTGATCATTTCGCTCAGCGTCTGAACGCTTCGCCCAACCTCGAACACCTCCGGCTTCAAGGTCTGCCGCCGCGCGAAGGCCAGTAATTGCCCGGTCAGCTTGGCGGCGCGGGTCACCGTATCCGAGATCGCATCGATATAGCGCAGCCGCCGCGGCTCCGGCAGGTCGGCCCGCCGCAGCAGGTCCACGGACGCGCGGATCACCGTGAGGAGATTGTTGAAGTCATGCGCGACGCCGCCGGTGAGCTGGCCGAGCGCCTCCAGCCGTTGGCCGTGCTTGAGCGCTTCCTCGGCCACCCGCCGCTTCTCGGCCTCGAAATAGAGATGACGGGTCCGGCGCAAAGCCAACCCCAGCAGGGCAAACAGCAGCGCGGTGGCCGGCGCGCCGAAGATCAGATGCTGGCTCATGGTGGACAGCCAGCGCGCGCGTATCGCCGAAGTCTCGAGGCCGGCGCTGACATAGATCGGGTATTCCGCCAGCCGCCGGTAGCCGAGACGACGCTCGATGCCGTCGATCGGCGATGTTACGGTGACGAGGTTGGCCGTTGGATTGGCGGCGATTGTTTCCCCGATCGGACCCTTGGAGTCGAGGCGGATGTCGCGATCGATGACCGGGAAACGCGCGAGCATGGTGCCGTCCGTCCGGCCGAGCGCGAAGTAGCTGCCGGGCTCGCGGCCGATCCGGGCGTAGTAATTCTCGAAATATTCCGGGAACACGGACGCCTGCAGCACGCCGGCGAAGCTGCCGTCCTCGCCAGGGCGCCGCCTGCTGACGCCGAAGAACGCGGCGCCCTGATAGGGCGGCCGCGGCTTCAGCGCGTCGCCGATATAGGTTCCGGTATCGCTGGCCACATGGACCTTGAAATAATCGCGGTCGGAAAAATCGACCCCCGGGGCCGGGACGACGAGGCTGTTGACGAGCGCGTGGCCCTTGGCGTCGAAGACCCAGGCCGACTTCACCTGGGGCAGCGAGGCGACCAGTTGCTTCAGCCTCAGATGCAGCAACTGCTCGCGCGCAACGATGTCGGCGTCGGGAACGTCGCGGACGATTTCGGCGATCTCCGACAGGCTGCGGTCGATGGTCTCGAATACTTTCAGCGCATGCTCGTGCGCGACATCCAGTGCGCGTTCGATCTCGCGGTCGGCGGTTTCGCGGATCGAGACCCAGGAGACGGCGGATGCAAAGACAAACAGAGCCAACGGAAGGGCCAGCGAAGCGACCATCATCCATTGCAGCAGTCTCAGCGAATTACGTTGCGCGGTCTGCACGTTCGCTCCAGCTCCGCGCCGAGCTTAACGCAATCCTTGGTTGGGAACAAAGTCCCGTCGATGGAACCGCGGAATGGCCTGCCGCGACCGATCCTGGTGCGTTCCGATTTGCTTCAAATTGCAAATGCCCGGTCGTGGAGCCCCGGGGGCGACCGCGACGGTTCCGAAATTGATCCAACGCAATGTTGGGTTGGCGATTGCGGGCAAGATACGGAGGGCTGCTACCCGGCAGTCGCGCCGGCATCAACCGGTGAACGAACAAAGCATGCGGGGAGGAACAGATGTCAGTGGCAGAACAGGCTCTTCTGTTGACCGGGGAATTATTCGTTCTCTCGTTCGTTGCAATTTATGCGATCTGGTTTGCCGACAGGCTGCGACGCAACTTCTCCGGGAAGCCTTAGTTTTCGCGTCGTTGCCCGCTCGGTGTGGCGATGTCAGCCCGGTAGGCCGGATGGAGCGCAGCGCAATCCGGGAAAATCTCTGTCCGGCTGTGGGAATCTCGGATTTCGCTGAGCTCCATCCGGGCTACGGCATCACGGCTAGATCTGACGCTCGACCATCTTCAGCTTGAGTTCGGCGATGGCCTCCGACGGGTTCAGACCCTTCGGGCAGGCCTTGGCGCAGTTCATGATGGTGTGGCAGCGGTAGAGGCGAAACGGGTCTTCGAGGTTGTCGAGCCGTTCGCCGGTGGCTTCATCGCGGGAGTCCGTCACCCAGCGGTTCGCTTGCAGCAGCGCGGCCGGCCCCAGGAAGCGGTCGCTGTTCCACCAATAGCTCGGGCATGAGGTCGAGCAGCAGGCGCAAAGAATGCACTCGTAGAGGCCGTCGAGCTTTTCGCGGTCCTCGTGGCTCTGCTTCCATTCCTTCTGCGGCGTCGGCGTGGTGGTCTTCAGCCACGGCTCGATCGAAGCGTATTGCGCGTAGAAATTGGTCAGATCAGGCACTAGGTCCTTCACGACCGGCTGGTGCGGCAGCGGGTTGACCTTCACGGCGCCGCCCGAGGCCACGTCATGCATCGACTTGGTGCAGGCCAGCGTGTTCTGGCCGTCGATGTTCATGGCGCAGGACCCGCAGACGCCTTCGCGGCAGGAGCGGCGGAAGGTCAGCGTCGGATCGATGTGGTTCTTGATCCAGATCAGGCCGTCCAGCACCATCGGCCCGCAGTCGTTGGTGTCGACGTAATAGGTGTCGACGCTCGGATTCTTGCCGTCATCCGGGTTCCAGCGATAGACCCTGAACTCGCGCGTCTCGGTCGCGCCCGCCGGCTTCGGCCAAGCCTTGCCGCCTGTGATCTTCGAGTTTTTCGGAAGCGCGAATTCAGCCATTCTTCTAACCTTTCGTCATTCCGGGATGGTCCGAAGGACCAGACCCGGAATCTCGAGATTCCGGGTTCGACGCTTCGCATCGCCCCGGAATGACGGAGTGTGATTCCTCAATACACCCGCGCCTTCGGCGGGATGTACTGAACGTCGTTCGTCATCGTGTAGTCGTGCACCGGGCGGTAATCGATCGCGGTCTTGCCGCCATGGTCGATCCACGCCAGCGTATGCTTCATCCAGTTCTTGTCGTCGCGCGCCGAGAAATCCTCGCGGGCATGGGCGCCGCGGCTTTCGGTGCGGTTGGCCGCCGAGTCCATCGTCACCACGGCCTGTACGATCAGATTGTCGAATTCGAGCGTTTCGATCAGGTCGGAATTCCAGACCAGCGACCGGTCGGTGGTGGCGACGTCGCCGATGCCGCCGTGAACCTTGTGTATCAGGTTCTGGCCTTCGTGCAGGATCTCGCCGGTGCGGAACACCGCGCAATTGCTCTGCATGACATGCTGCATCCCCTCGCGCAGTTTTGCGGTCGGCGTGCCGCCGGAGGCGTAGCGGTAGTGGTCGAGCCGGCCGAGCGCCAGATCGGAAGAACCCGCCGGCAGGTCCGGCTGCTTGCCGTTCGGCGTCAGCTTTTCCGCCAGCCGCAGCGCGGCGGCGCGGCCGAACACCACGAGGTCGATCAGCGAGTTGGAGCCGAGGCGGTTGGCGCCATGCACGGAAACGCAGGCGGCTTCGCCGATCGCCATCAGGCCGGGCACCACCGCATTGTCGTCGCCGTTCTTCTTGGTCAGCACTTCGGCGTGATAATTGGTGGGAATGCCGCCCATGTTGTAGTGCACCGTCGGCACGATCGGGATCGGCTCGCGGGTGACGTCGACATTGGCGAAAATCTTCGCCGATTCGGAAATGCCCGGCAGCCGTTCGTTCAGCACCTTGGGATCGAGATGATCGAGGTGCAGGTAGATATGATCCTTCTTCTTGCCGACGCCGCGGCCTTCGCGGATCTCGATGGTCATCGAGCGCGAAACGACGTCGCGCGAGGCGAGGTCCTTGGCGGAGGGCGCATACCGCTCCATGAAGCGCTCGCCCTCGGAATTGACGAGATAGCCGCCTTCGCCGCGGGCACCCTCGGTGACGAGGCAGCCTGAGCCGTAGATGCCGGTCGGGTGGAACTGGATGAATTCCATGTCCTGCAGCGGCAGACCTGCGCGCAGCACCATGCCGCCACCGTCTCCGGTGCAGGTATGCGCCGAGGTGCAGGAAGCGTAGGCGCGGCCGTAGCCGCCGGTGGCGAGGATGGTGGTTTGCGCCCGGAAACGATGCAGCGTGCCGTCGTCGAGCTTGAGCGCGATGACGCCGCGGCAGACGCCCTGGTCGTCCATGATCAGGTCGATGGCGAAGAACTCGATGTAGAATTCAGCCGAGTGGCGCAGCGCCTGGCCGTACATCGTGTGCAGCATGGCGTGGCCGGTGCGGTCGGCCGCGGCGCAGGTGCGCTGCGCCTGGCCCTTGCCGTAGTCCAGGGTCATGCCGCCGAACGGACGCTGGTAGATCTTGCCGTCCTCGGTGCGCGAGAACGGCACGCCCCAGTGTTCGAGCTCATAGACGGCTTCCGGCGCATTGCGCACCATGTATTCGATCGCGTCCTGATCGCCGAGCCAGTCCGACCCCTTGACGGTGTCGTACATGTGCCAGCGCCAGTCGTCCGGATGCATGTTGCCGAGCGAAGCCGAGATCCCGCCCTGCGCCGCCACCGTGTGCGAGCGGGTCGGAAACACCTTGGTGATGCAGGCGGTGCGCAGGCCCGCTTCCGAGCAGCCAACCACGGCGCGCAGGCCGGCGCCGCCGGCGCCGACCACCACGACGTCGTAGGTGTGGTCCTCGATCGGATAGGATTTTCCGTTGGTGGCAGGACCACTTGCAGTTCCGCCGCTGCCGTTGGTGGCCTTGCCGTTACCTTGAGCCGCCATGGGTTAAACTCCCGATGACAATTTGAGGATCGCGTAGATCGACGCCAGCGCCACCGCGATACAAAAGAAATTATTCGCCATCACGCTGGCGAGCTTGATCTTCTCGTTGTGCACGTAGTCCTCGATCACGATCTGCATGCCGATCCGCATGTGCCAGGTGCTGGCGATGATGAAGAGCACCAGGATGATCGCGATCGGAATCGAGCTGAGGATTTGCGCGGCGCCGGCGTGATTGCGCCCGATCAGCATCAGGATGACCACGATGACGGGCACGATCAGCAGCGCCATCGCCACCGCCGTGAGACGCTGGCGCCAGAAATCGGTGGTGCCGGAATGCGAGGAACCGAGATTGCGGACGCGGCCGAGCGGCGTGCGCATCGAGGAGGGGCCGTTCATCGTCCGCCTCCGACCGTGTAGGCGATGATCCAGACCAGGACGGTCAGCGAAATGCCCGCGATCAGCGCGCCCCAGGTCAGTGCTTCGCGCTCGTTGGGCCCGAAGCCGTAGCCGAGGTCCCAGAAGAAGTAGCGGATACCGCTGCACAGATGATGCAGCAGCGACCACGTGTAGCCGAACAGGATCAGCTTGCCGATGATGCTGCCGGTGAAGGCCTGAACGTTGGCGTAGGCCCCGGGGCCGGAAGCTGCGGCAATCAGCCACCAGGCCAGCAGCAGCGTGCCAAAATAGAGCGCAATTCCCGTGGCGCGGTGGATGATGGAAAGCGCCATTGTCAGGGTGACGCGATAGGTCTGCAGATGCGGCGATAGCGGTCGTTCGATCCTGGCGGTCATTCGGCGGCTTTATGTTATGTGGAACCGCGGCCGGCCCTTTGGGGAGCGCGGTAGATGAATTCTATTTACGGAGTCGAATCAGTCCGCGCAACGGTCAAATCGCTTGGAATCGAACCGCTGTTCATTGCTACGGGGCTATGAAACGAGATTGATCAGCGGCTTGGTATACCACAACCCTCTGGCACGGTTTAAGAATTGAATAGTGATTCTCTTTATCGACTCGCGGGCTGCGCGCTGAACGGATCGGCGCCGCGCCAGCGCTCGATGAGGTAATCGACGAAGGCCCTGATCTTCGGGGAAGCCAGCCGCGACGGCTGAAACATAAGGTGTAATGGCACCGGCGCCGGCTCGTAGTCGGCGAGCAGCCGCACCAGGCGGCCGGCGGCCAGATCGGCCTCGGCCTGCCACGACGGCACACGCACGATGCCGGCGCCTTCCTTCGCGGCGCCCGCGAGCGCGTCGAGGCTATTCATCCAGAGCCGACCGGATATGCGGATTTTGCGGCCTGCTTTGCCGTCCTCGGCGAAGCGCCATTCGGCGCTGCCGGGCGCATCCGAGAACACCAGACAGTCGTGATGGACGAGATCGCCGGGCGTCTCCGGCGTTCCGCGTTGCGCGAGATAGGCGGGCGAAGCGCAAACGATCATCCGTATGTCCGCAAGTTTGCGCGCGACCAGCTGCGAATCGCGCAGGCGGCCGACGCGGATGGCGAGATGGATGTCCTCCTCGACCATGTCGACCGCGCGGTCGACCAGCAGGAGATCGACCGACAGCGCCGGATAGCGGCGCAAAAATTCCGCAAGCAGAGGCGCGATCACCAGCCGGCCCATCAGGCTCGGTGAGCTGACGCGAATGCGCCCCGACGGCTGGTGACGGTCGCGCGACAGCGCCGCCTCGATCTCCTTGACCTCACCGACGATCGCTTTGGCGCGTTCGTACAGAATCCGGCCCTCGTCAGTGAGGGCGAGCTGGCGCGTGGTGCGCAACAGGAGGCGGGTCCCGAAATACTCTTCCAGCGCCGCGATCTGCCGGCTCACCGACGTCAATGAACTCGGCAATGACCGCGCCGCCGCCGACAGGCTGCCGGCATCGACGGCCCGGACAAACGTCGCCATGGCCGACATCAGATCCATCGATCCTTCCGCTTTCCGCAAGGGTGCCTGCAAAAGATAATGGATACTCCCGGATTCCAGAAGCAGCTAAGTCTCGCGGGCGGCCATGCCGATGCACGGCCGCCGGTTCTGGAGATGGGATGCTCAACGAGATGATGGCCGGCCTCGATCCGAAGGAGCTCATCGAACTCGCACTGCTGCTGGTCGCGGTCGGGGCGCTGTCGGGATTTCTGGCCGGCGTGTTCGGCATCGGCGGCGGCGCCATCCTGGTGCCGGTGTTCTATGAATGCTTCCGGCTGGCCGGCGTGCCGCTGGAGGTGCGGATGCCGCTCTGCATCGGCACTTCGCTTGCGATCATCATCCCGACCTCGCTCGCGTCGTTTCGCGCCCATTACGCCCGCGGCGCGGTCGACATGGACATCCTCAGGCGCTGGTGGCTGCCGATCGTGATCGGGGTGGCCGCCGGCAGCGTCACCGCGCGCTACGCGCCGGAGCGGCTGTTCAAGATCGTGTTCGTGGTAGTGGCGTGGTCCGCCGCCGCCCGGCTGCTGTTGGCACGCGACAACTGGAAGCTCGGCGACGATGTGCCGAGGGGCTTTCTGATGCGCGTCTACGGCTTCTTCGTCGGTCTGTTGTCGACCTTGATGGGCGTCGGCGGCGGCCTGTTCGCGAACCTGCTGATGACGTTCTATGGCCGGTCGATCCATCAGGCGGTCGCGACCTCGTCGGCGATTGCGGTATTGATCTCAATTCCCGGCGCGATCGGCTATGTCTATGCCGGCTGGCCGGCCGCGGCGCGCTTTCCCGATGTCACCGCGCTGCAACTGCCCTTCACGCTCGGCTACGTGTCGCTGATCGGCGCGATACTGGTCATGCCGACCACGCTGATCACGGCGCCGATCGGGGTGAAGGTTGCTCATGCGCTGTCGAAGCGTGCGCTGGAGATGGCGTTCGGGGTTTACATGTTCATCGTCGGTGGGAGGTTTGCGATCAGCCTTTTGAACGGGCAGTAACCGTTCGAGGCAGGCGGCCTAGTCCTTCAGTCGCACTTCGCTATGACGCCATTTGCGGAGATCGCCGGCGCTATCGATCCGATCAGACTCTGCTAGCGCCCCGATGCGGGCGCCGAGGATCTCCTCATTGATTGCCAGATCGAGCTCCTCGCAACGCTTCATTGCCCTGGCGATGATCATCGCGGTCTTCTGCAACCGTGAGGTCATGACCGAAAAGATGAGCTGGTCGAGATCAGCTTCGGATATCGAATCTGGAAGAGAAACCTCCTCCCATCGAAGCGCGCTGCTGATGGCGGGAATTTCATCGGAAGGTGTCTTGTCCATAACCCCACCCGCCAAACCTGCGGCTCCTACTTCGCGTAAATCTTGGCGTAGGTATCCCGCAAAATATTCTTTTGCACCTTGCCCATCGCGTTGCGCGGCAGTTCGTCGACCACGAACACGCGCTTCGGCATCTTGAATTTGGCCAGCCTGCCGTCGAGCGCCTTCAGCACGCCGGCTTCAGTGACGTCGGCGCCCTTGTTGCAGACCAACACCGCGGTGACCCCTTCGCCGAAATCGGCATGCGGGACGCCAATTACGGCGGATTCGATCACGCCGGGCATGGCGTCGATCTCACTCTCGATTTCCTTCGGGTAAACGTTGAAGCCGCCGGAGATCACAAGATCCTTGCCGCGGCCGAGGATGTGCACGTAGCCCTTGGGATCGATCTTGCCGAGGTCGCCGGTGATGAAGAAGCCGTCGTCGCGGAATTCGGATTTTGTCTTTTCCGGCATCCGCCAATAGCCCTTGAACACGTTCGGGCCTTTCACCTCGATCACGCCGATCGCGTCGCTTGCGAGTTCCTTGCCGGTCTCTGGGTCGGTGACGCGGACGGAGACGCCGGGCAGGGGATGACCGACCGCGCCGGGCACACGCTCGCCGTCATAGGGATTTGACGTGTTCATGTTGGTTTCGGTCATGCCGTAGCGCTCGAGAATAGCGAAGCCGGTGCGCGCGGACCATTCGCGGTGGGTGTCGGCGAGCAGCGGCGCCGAGCCCGAAATGAACAGCCGCATGTGCTTGGTGGATTCCTTGGTCAGCGCCGGGCTCTGCAACAGGCGCGTGTAGAAGGTCGGCACGCCCATCATGACGGTCGCGCGCGCCATCAGCTTGATCATCGTTTCAGGGTCGAGCTTCGGCAGGAAGATCATCGAGGCGCGGGCGAACAGCGTGACGTTGCTCGCCACGAACAGGCCGTGGGTGTGATAGATCGGCAGCGCGTGGATCAGAACGTCCTTGTCCGTGAAGCGCCAGTAGTCGACCAGGCTGTGGGAGTTCGACGCCAGATTGTCGTGCGTCAGCATCGCTCCCTTGGAGCGGCCGGTGGTGCCGGACGTGTACAGAATGGCGGCAAGGTCGTCATTGGCGCGCGCGACGGTTGCAAACGCCGCATCAGCCTTGGCCGCGGCATCTGTCAGCGATCCCTTGCCGTCCGGCCCGAGCGTTTCGACCTTGGCGTTCACCTTGGCCGCGATCGCGCCGATGCCGTCCGCCTTCGAGGGATCACACACCACCAGCGACGGTTCGGCGTCGGAGATGAAGTAGTCGAGTTCGTTGAGCGTGTAGGCGGTGTTGAGCGGCAGATAGACTGCACCCGCCCGCACCGTCGCGAGATACAGCACCAGCGCCGGCACCGATTTCTCGGTCTGGGCGGCGACGCGGTCGCCGGGCTTGACGCCGCGCGCGACCAGCACGTTCGCCATCTGGCCGGAACGGGCGATCAGATCGCCATAGCTGATGCGCGTGCCATCGAGCATTTCGATCGCGAGCCGGTTCGGATCGTCGAGCGTATCGAACAGGCGGGAAAACAGGTTGGCGTTGGCGGTCGTGTTCATGCAACATTCCCTTGGAGGGCTGAGCCTTGCGAATTCCGCGGGCTGGATTAGCAAAAACGCCCTTCACAAAGCAACGGAGACAGTTTGCATGTCAAATAACAGGAAACGCGTGGCCTGGGTGACCGGTGGTGGCAGCGGAATCGGCGAGTCCGGGGCGGAATTCCTGGCGGCCGACGGCTGGACGGTGGTGATTTCGGGCCGCCGCAAGGAAGAACTCGAACGCGTCGTCGCCAGCATCACGAAAAAGGGCGGCAAGGCCGAGGCGATCCAGCTCGATGTCAGCAATAAGGCCGATGTGAATAAGGCGGCTGACCAGATCCTGGCCAGGCACGGCCGGATCGATCTGCTGGTCAACAGCGCCGGCATCAACGTGCCGAAGCGAAGCTGGGCCGACATGGAACTGGAGGGCTGGGACAAGCTGGTCGAGGTCAATCTCAACGGGGTGCTCTACTGCATGCGTGCGGTGCTGCCGGCGATGCGGAAGCAGAAGGACGGCTGCATCATCAACGTCGCGTCCTGGGCCGGCCGGCACGTCTCGAAAATGCCGGGCCCGGCCTACACCACGACAAAACATGCGGTGCTGGCGTTGACCCATTCCTTCAATATGGACGAATGCGTCAACGGCCTGCGCGCCTGCTGCCTGTCTCCCGGCGAGGTCGCGACCCCGATCCTGAAGCTGCGCCCGGTGGTGCCGTCGGAAGAGGAGCAGGCCAAGATGCTGCAGCCGGAAGATTGCGGCCGCACTATTGCCTTCGTCGCCAGCATGCCGCCGCGGGTGTGCATGAACGAGATCCTGATCAGCCCGACGCACAATCGCGGATTCATCCAGACGCCGCATAATCGGGATTAGGCGGCTCCCCTTCAGTAGATGGGGTAACGGGCAGGCCAAGTCCTAGCAAGCCGCTCGCTCTCGAAGGCGATCGATCCATTCGCCTTCGAGGCCAACTAATGCACTTTCGACCGGCCAACCCGGCGCCGTCTCGATCAGATGCAGCAGGGTCCATGCAAGTCCGAAGCAATCGTCCGGACCGAAGAGCTTCACCAATGCGCAAGCCTCTTCATCCGTGATCGGCGTTTGAACCTTTGATAACTGCTCCTCAAATGCCTGCATCGTCGGAACGGCAGCAGTTGCAGAACTCGGAAGCGGTCCAAGTACGAGAAGCGTGCTGATCGCTTGCTGCATTTTTCTTTCCACTACGGACCGGGCTCAATCCATCCAATGTGCTCGCTGGCCGTTCATTCGCCGGCCTCGGCCTCCAGGGGCCGGACCGGCGTCCGGTGCCAGCCCTCCTCGTGCTTGCGCCAGTAGGTATCCTTGAGCAGCATTGAGATCGGCCCGGGGCGGTCGTTGCCGAGGATGCGTGTGCCGATGCGCGACGCAGGCATGACGCCGCCGGCGGTCGTCGCCAGAAAAACCTCGTCGGCGTGGTCGAGCGCCGATCGGGGAATCGGTTCAACCGCAGCCTCGATGCCGAGTTCGGCGCAGAGCTCCAGCACCGATCGGCGCGTGATGCCGTGCAGGCTGCCGCGATCTGGCGTTGTCACCCTTCCGTCCTTCACGACGAAGATGTTGAAGCCCGGCCCTTCCGTCAGGAAACCCTCCGTGTCGCACAGCACCGCTGTATCGAAATCGGCGTCGTGGGCTTCCATGAGGCCGGAGGTCAGGTCGTTCCACTGATAGTTCTTGACCGTGGGATCGACCGAGGCGTCGGGCACGCGCGGCGTCGAGGCGATGAAGACATGGGCTCCGCGCGCTTGCACGTCCTTCGGAACGACATCGATCCAGGGCAGCGCATAGGCGATCAGGTGGTTTTCGCAATCGGCTGGCCGGCGCGATCCCGCCACGCGTGGCCGTCCGCGCGAGGCCACCATCGCGACATAGGCGTCGATGAGGCCGGTCAGCGCCACGCAGCGATGCAGGATCGCCTCGATCGCGGCGCGGTCTTCCGGTGGCCGGATCCGGCGCTTCGCCATCGAGCGCTCGAAACGATCGAGATGGTCGGCAAGCCGGAAGAAGCCGCCCTTGAACACATGCACGACGTCGTAGACGACATCGGATCGCGTAAAACCCCAATCGGTGACGGGCAGCACGGCCTCGGCGATCGGGACGAAGTGCCCCCTGACATAGCCGGCGCCGTCGGCGAAGATCGAGTTCTTCATCTTTCATCTCCAGGCATCGCAAGGACTCCGGCCATACTATGCCGGTGCGAACGTCCACAGTATTGCCAGTTATTGGCAGCCGTACACATTCATTGCAGTACTCCGAAGCCAGCTCGGAAATATCAGGCATACCCTTGAGCCGCGTCGATTGTGCCTCTATACAAGCGATCTCGCGCGACTGGCGATCGCAGATGGGGCACCATCGGGGAGCGCGAGAAAATCAGCCGCGCGCCTGGGCAATCGGAAAAATCCGATCCACCTTCTGATGAAGGAGCGGCCCAATGTTGACCACCATCCAGATCGCCGGATTGCAGACCTTCGGATACCATGGCTTGTTCGAGGAAGAACGCAGTCTCGGGCAGAAGTTCACCTTCGACATCGACGCGACGTTGAATCCGGCTCCGACGCACCGGGACGACAAACTAGATGCGTCGATCCGCTACGATGCCGTGGTGGACGCCGCGGTGAGCCTCGCCAGCGGGACGAAATATCAAACGCTGGAAGCGCTAGGCGAGGCCGTTGCGATCGGCCTGCTGCGCCGCTTCGCATTGATCGACACCATTACTGTTGGCGTTTCCAAGTTCAGCCCCCCAATCCCGCATACGCTCGGCAAGGTCGGAATTGCGGTGCGCCTGGCCCGATCCGATCTGGCGGATAGGCCTACGGCGGGGGCGCTGGAGGCACTTTTCTAGATTGTTGCGAAAGACATCGGCCGAGCTTTTTTGAGCTACGGGTGCTATCCGTGGTCGTCCCTGCGAAAGCAGGGACCCATAACCACCGGCCTTGGTTTGGCGATGACTATCAGTCACCGTGCCTGATTGTGAAATCACGCGGTATGGGTTCCTGCGTTCGCAGGGACGACACCGGGGCGGATTGTGCGAGCACGGCCCGAACTCTCAAAAGTTTCAGCCATCACGATAATTTATTCGCCGAAACCGGCCGAAAAACCTCCCGTAGCTCGGCCCAACGACGACGAAATCAACCCGGTCAATCGACCTGGCGTCGTTGTTTTGAGCACCGGCGGATGACCCGCCGGCCATCGCAATCCTCGGGAGAAGATTCCATGTCCAAACGTATTGCACTGCTGTCCGCCGCTGTGTTCAGCGCCCTGGCTTTCACCGCCACCATCACCGCGCCCGCCAGCGCGGAAGAAAAGACCGTGATGGTCGGCGGCGCCGCGATGTTCCCCTCCAAGAACATCGTCCAGAACGCCGTCAACTCGAAGGATCACACCACGCTGGTTGCCGCGGTGAAGGCTGCCGGCCTGGTCGAAACGCTGGAAAGCAAGGGCCCGTTCACGGTGTTCGCGCCGACCAATACCGCTTTCGGCAAGCTGCCGGCCGGCACCGTCGACACGCTGGTGAAGCCTGAGAATAAGGCGACCCTGACCAAGATCCTCACCTACCATGTCGTGCCCGGCAAGCTCGCCGCCGCCGACCTGAAGGACGGCATGAAGCTGAAGACCGCCGAAGGCGAAGAGCTGACGGTCAAGCACCAGGACGGCAAGACCTGGATCGTCGACGCCAAGGGCGGAACCTCGATGGTTACGATCTCGAACGTCAACCAGTCGAACGGCGTGATCCATGTGGTCGACACCGTGCTGATGCCGGCGTCCTGAGCTCCCGCGCGCCCTGACTGGTCCCAACAGGGCGTGTGGATTGGCGAGCCGGGGCAACCCGGCTCGCTTTTTTGTGAATTCCATAGGCGCCATGCATCGATCTGATAGCGTCATGGCAGTAACGCTGGCCCGGTTCCGGGCGTATAAATCAAATACCCAATTGCAGACGGGAAACGGATATGTCGGCCCTCACAGTCAGCGACGAGCACGCCGCGTCAACCAAGGCAAAAGTCATCCAGCCGGCCTGGGTGCGTGCGCTGCACTGGACCAACGCCTTCGCGATGGTCCTGATGATCATGTCGGGATGGCAGATCTATAACGCCTCGCCGCTGTTCAATTTCAGCTTTTCCAGCAGCCTCACGCTCGGCGGCTGGCTCGGCGGGGCCCTGCTCTGGCATTTCGCCGCGATGTGGCTGTTGATGGTCAACGGCCTGATCTATCTGACCGTGGGTCTCGCCACCGGCCGCTTCCGCAAGAAGCTGCTGCCGATCACGCCGGAGGGCGTGATCTCGGATACCAAGGCGGCGCTGACCGGGAAGCTCTCGCACGAGGATCTCACCAAGTACAACCAGGTGCAGAAGCTGCTTTATGCCGGGATCATCGTCATCGGCATCCTTATCGTGCTGTCGGGGCTGGCGATCTGGAAGCCGGTGCAGTTGCAATATCTGACGGCGCTGTTCGGCGGTTATGACGCCGCCCGCTACGTCCACTTCTTCTGCATGGCGGCGATCGTCGCCTTCATGGTGGTTCATGTCGCGCTCGCCCTTCTGGTGCCGAAGAGCCTGCGCGCCATGATCATCGGCCGCTAATTAGAGCATGATCCGGAAAAGCGGTTACCGGTTTTCCGACAAGATCATGCGTAAGATATAACAAGGAGCACGGTCATGGGCCGCATGCGCAACCTTCTCATCCCCGGCGTTGACAAGACGCTGCTCATCAGAGACGCGATCAAGACCATGCCGGATCTGAGCCGCCGGCGCTTCATCTCCGGTGGTGCCAGCCTCGGCGCGCTGACGCTGCTCACCGGCTGCGACGTGACCGACAGTTTCTCGGCCGAGTCGATGCTGAAGCAGGTATCGAAGTTCAATGACGGCGTGCAGGCGCTGATCTTCAACCCCAATGCGATGGCGCCGACCTTCTCGGAGAAAGACATCACCAAGCCTTTCCCGTTCAACGCCTATTACGACATCGAGGAAGCGCCCACGATCGACGGCAAGACCTGGAAGCTCGAGGTGCGCGGCCTGGTCGAGAACAAGAAATCCTGGACGCTGGACGAGCTCTATCAATTGCCGCAGGTCAAGCAGATCACGCGCCATATCTGCGTCGAAGGCTGGAGCGCGATCGGAAGCTGGACCGGCACGCCGCTGCGCGATTTTCTGAAACTGATCGGTGCCGATACACGCGCCAAATATGTCTGGTTCCAGTGCGCCGACAAGGACGGCTACAACTCGCCGCTCGACATGGCGACCGCGCTGCATGCGCAGACCCAGATGACGTTCAAGTTCGGCGACGAGATCCTGCCGCGTGCCTATGGATTCCCGATCAAGATCCGGGTGCCGACCAAGCTCGGCTTCAAGAATCCGAAATACGTGATGTCGATGGAAGTCACCAACGACTACAAGGGCGGCTTCTGGGAAGACCAGGGCTATAATTCGTTCAGCGGGAGTTAGCCCGCGGCTTTCTTGCGTCTTTCAACCGACGGATACGCCTGCCTTTGCCCGGCTTATTCCGAGGGCAAGGATACGATGCAGCACGTCGGGATAATCGAGTCCATCGTGCCGGGCTGCTAGAGCAAACTCCTGGCTCTTTGCGATTTCAGGATTGGGGTTCGCTTCAATGAAATACGGCGTGCCGTCGGCAGCGAGGCGAAAGTCGATGCGCGCGTATCCATCGAGGCCCAGCGTTCGGTAGATGCGCTTTGCGATCCGCTGAATCCGATCTTGCAGATCCGGCGCAAGGTCCTTGGCCGGCCCGTCTTCGATTCCGAGCTTTTCCTGATAATCCGTATCGTGCTTGGCCTTTTCGGTGGCGATATGCCGCGCACTCTGGCCGCCCATGCTGCCGAACTTCAATTCCCAGACCGGAAGGGCCCGTAACCGATTGTTGCCGAGCACACCGACATAGAGTTCACGTCCTTCGACAAATTGCTCCGCGATGGCAGCCGTTCCGACGCGCTCGTGAACGAAGGTAACGCGCTCGGCAAGCTTCTCGTCGGTATCGACGATGGATGCTTGCGAGATGCCCCGCGATCCATCCTCGCTCAAGCTCTTGACGATCAGTGGCAACGCCAGACGCGCCGGCCGTTTCACCTTGCGCCGCATTGGAAACACGGCGAAGGCCGGCACCGCGATCCGGCGGTAGTGCACCAGCGTCTTGGACAGGTCCTTGCCGCGCGCCAGGATCAGGCCGCGCGGGTTGCAGCCGGTGTATGGGACCTGCATCAGTTCGAGCAGGCTCGGAATGTGCTGGTCATACACCGGCTCGTGATGAAATTGCTCAAGCAGGTTGAATACCACATGCGGCTTGAAGCCCTCGATCGCTTCGCGCACCGGCTTGATTTCTTCCTGCACGCCGAGCGGCTGCACGTCGTGGCCGGCCGCACGCAGGGTGCTCACGACGTCGTACTCGGTTTTCCATTCATTGATTTCCCGCACGGAGTATCCGTCGGACGAGTCGGGCGGCACGAAGTCCGGATGCATCAGCACGAGAACGCGAAGGTGTCTCATAACGCGATCCATTTCCGCCGCGACGGGCCAAACAGCGCATGCATGGTTTTGGCGGTCAATAAAATGGTGAAATTGGTCACGAGCTTCTGCTTGGGGCCGACAGCGCGCAGATCGAGCTCGCGGCACCGGGACATCATCTCGTCGAGCACGGCATCGAGTGTGAGCTGGTTCTCGCCCGTCCACCGCGCAACCAGCTGCCTGATTTGAGCGCGGTGCTGCCTGATGAAGAGAGAAGCCGCCTGCTCCCGGCGATGTCGCGGATCGGAGGAAAACAGCCGGGACAGGTCGCGGTCGTAAGTTTTCGGCGCCTTGAATGCGTAGAACGCCTGCTTCTTTTGATAGTGTTCACCGATCGTCTCGCTGAGTGAATGCAGCGGATCGACGCGCTCCCGCGTCGTGACAAGCGGTCGTTTCCCGGCGATTTCGGCCATCAGTTCGTCGACATATTCGAGCTTCTTCAGCGCCGGCCAGCCGGCATAGCGCGTCCGCCATTTCGAACGTGGCCTCAGCCATACCGCGAAGGTTTCGGCAAAATCCTCGTCCGGATGACTCTGTGCGTACCAAAGCCGAAGATGCTGGACATAATTCCGGCTTGCCGGGTTGGGGCGATAGTAGCGCGGATAGTGTTTCGAGGATGGGCCGAACAGTTGCTGCCAACGCCGGCGGCGTTGCAGCTGGTAGGCATGCTGCATGGCATGGCCTGTCTCGTGACGGAGGATGGCCATGCACTCGGACCAGGTGCCGCCCTCGACGTCGAGCATCATTTTTTTCTCGAGCTTCATCAGGCGGGGATGGGTGAGATAGAATGGGATGGCAACACCGGGCACGCCAGCCGGGCTGAACCATTCGCTCGATACCCATGTATGTGGCCGCAACCGGATATCCCGCGCTCCGAGCTCTTCTTGGAGAGTGTTGAGGCAATCTTCCAGCCACGTGCCGTCGACGGCAACCCTCAGGCTGCTGAGGCGTTGCTTGAGCAACTGGTCGTCCGATAATTTTTCCCAGGCAAATTTCCGGCGGGGCATAGGGGTCTGAAAAGTCTCAATTAACGGTATTCGGATGGTGTCATGACATTCTGCCAGCAACAACCGTCCAGTTTTAGTGACGTTCCGTTGGTGATCCGACGATATCGCAAACAGATGGTTAATGCTGGCGCGCCGGCGCGACAGCGGGCCTGATTGAATTCCGCCCTAAGCCGTATCCGACGGGCGCCGCGAACGACTACGCCGCCGCCATGTCCATCCGCCGGCAGAAGCAGGATGCCTTGATCGGAATCTCCGCCCGCGCCTGCGCCAGGTCGAGCCGCTGTTTGATCAGGGCCGACTCCACCTTTTCTCCGCGGCGGACCAGGCATTCGTGCAGCCCGTGCAGCGACCAGAGATTATCAGGATGCTGGCAGGCGCGGCTCAACTTGCCGTCAAGGCCGAGGTCGGAGCGGTACACCGCCTCGGCTTCTTCAATTCGTCCCTGCTCGAGCAGAAGCGCCCCCAGCGCGTGGCGGGTCGGCTGCATCCATCCCCACGGCTCGTCATAGGGCAGCCCGTCGCTGAGTTCGACCGACCGGCGCAGATGCGCGAAGGCCGCGTCATGGTTGCCCTTGCGGTATTCCAGTTCGCCATCCAGCATCGCGGCCGCGACTTCAAGCAGGTTGACCATTTTGTTGTTGTGGACCCGGCGGCTCTCGGGCACCCGCGCCTTCGCCGCCACGAACAACGCCCGCTCCGCTTCGGCCTCGGCGACATTGCCGAGCGCCGAATGGGCGACCGCCTTGGCGTAATGGATCTTGGCGACGTTCGAGCAATAGAGGTCTCGGTCCTCCGGTAACCTCTGCGCGATGATCTCGCGCCATTTGCCGAAGCGCACCAGCACGTGCTGCTTCATCGTCAGATAGCCTTCGAGGAAATCCGCCATCGGGGGCGATTGAATCCGCAGCACGGCCTCGGGGATCGTTGCGATCAGCTCTTCCGCCGCTGCGATGGCGGGCGTGTACTGGCCGAGGAACATCGCGCCATAGATCGCAAAGTGGAAGTTGTGAATGACGTAGACGAGATAGACGCCCGGATCGTCGGAGTAGGCGAGGAACCTGCGGTCGGTCTGCAATGCCTTCTGATTGTAGACGAGCACGTCCTTGTAGTGCCCGCACAGCACATCGAGATGCGTCGGCATGTGGATGAGGTGACCGGAATCCGGCACGATTTCGCGCAGCCGGTCGCCGGCGCGCAGCGCGCGTTGTGGGAAGGGCGACATCTCCATCAGGTGGACATAGAGATGCAGCAGACCCGGGTGATCCCACGCAGCGGGAATCCGTTCGAGTGCGGCTTCCAGCAGCGCCCTGCATTCCTCGGTGCCCGCTCCCTCGGTAGGCTTGCCGGACGGCAGGTCCCACATCTGCCACGGCGTCTCGTTCATGATCGACTCGGCCAGCACCGCCCGCACCTCGAGATCATCGGGAAATGCAGCAAATATTTTGCGCATTTCCCGCGTGTAGGCCTTGTCCCAGGGCGACATATCTTCGATCGCCTCGCGCTGAGGGTAGCGCGCGGCGAGCGCCTTGATCATTGCTTGCTCGACCGGACTGGCTTTTCCTGCATGCCCCAGCGCGGCCTGCATCGCATCGTAGGATGCTGATAGCGCGTTCTGCCGCCCAAGCGGGTCGTAGCGCACCCACGGCAGATTGTAGTTGGGGCCGGAGGCGTAGCTGATGCCCCAATGCGCCATGGCGCATTCGGGATCGTGCTTCAGCGCTTTCTGGAAGCATTTGATCGCTTCGCTGTGGTTGAACCCGAACAGCCAGTTCAGGCCGCGGTCGAACCAAAGCTGGGCGTCGGGCGACGACGTGGTGACCTTGCGGCTGTACGGTCCGAGATCGAAATAGGTCACATTCCCCTCCGTGTCCATGATCCCCTCTCCCCTTCCACGTTTCTCGGTTTTGCGGCGCGCCCCGCGCTTACGTGGGCCGTCGGGCCGGCATCCTACCACAATGTAACGCTGCTTGACCTCGCAAACTGCCGCAGTCGCAGTATGGGCAACATCAAGATCGTGATGAGAGATACTTGGCGACACGCTCCGCGTGCCCGACACAGACGGCGTTCAAGGTCATTCGAACATTGTGCAAAGACGCGCTGTTGCCTCTTCCGCGAAGCTGGACATAATTTATGATAGCATTGTTTTATCAGGCGACGTGAGGTTGAGATTGGGCGGACAGATGAACAGGCGGAGATGGCTGATCATTTCATTCATTGGCATCTCGATGATTTCAGCTCTGCTTGAAGGCCTGTTCTATTGGCGCGGCATGCCTTCAGCGCCGGCTTCGTCCACTGGTGCAAGCGTTTTATCAGTAATTCTGATCGCGCTATGGATTGATGCCGATAGCAAAGTGCGTCCGCATGTCGCTCGATGTTTCGACTATGGCTTCCTCGTGACGATGTTTTGGCTGCCGTATCTCCCTTACTACCTGTGGCGCACGAGAGGCACGGTCGGGCTACTGACGTATGCCGGCTTCCTTGGCCTGCTCTCGATGGGGTTTCTCCTTCAATTGCTGATCTATCGTTTGTTCTATTTGTAGGCAGATGCGCTGTTCGCTCCGGGCCTACGTTCCTTGCTTGATTTTGCCCTGAAACGCCGACAACACCGCCCCCAGCGCCAGCATCGCGGCCGAGATGTTCAGCGCAAATGACAGGCTGCCGACCGCATCCGTGATCGCACCGACCACGATCGGCCCGAGCGTCTGGCCGATGCCGAATGAAATCGTCATCGCCGCAATCGCGGTCGGCCAGGCCTGCGGCGGGTAGTTGAAACGGACGAAAGCGGTGGTGGAGCCGACCACCGCGAAGAAGGCGACGCCGAACACGAGCGCCGAGATTGCGAGCAGCCATGCCGAGTGACCGAAGATCGGCAGCGCCGCGCCGATGGCGTTGGCGCCGAGGATGATCGTGGTGGCGAGCCCGCCGCGGTCGAGCGCGAGCACGCGACGCCACACCCACGGGGTCACGAAGGCGCTGAGGCCGATCAGGCTCCAGAATGCGCTCTGTGCTGCCGCGCCGCCACCGGCGTCACGCACATAGGCGATCATGAAGGTCATGTAGGCGATGTAGCCGGCGCCGAACAGGAAGTAGCCGATCAGATAGACCAGCACCGGCCGGATCGAGAATTTGGCCGGCGCCGCCTTGTCGATCGCAGCCCCGCTGCCAAGCGGCGCCAGCAACAGCGGCAGGATCAGGACGGCGCAAAGCAGCGTCATGGCCCACCACACGATCCACCACGATCCCGGCCCAAAGCCCTGCAGCACGAACGGCGCGACCAGCCCCGAGGAGAGAATGCCGAGCCCGGGCCCGGCATAATACAGGCTGAGCAGGAAGTTGGCGCGTTCGGGGCGCGTCTGCGCGATCGTGGCGGCCAGCGCCGCGCCGCCGACGAACCCGCCCGCCGCGCCGACGCCTGCCAGCAATCGCGCAAAGCTCAGCACGAAAAAATTGCCGGAGACGGCGCATAGCGCCAGCGAGGCGACGGCGGCAAGCGTTCCCCAGCGGACCGTTCGCGGCAGCCCGAAGCGCCGTATCATCCGTGAGGCGAGCAACGCGCCCGCCAGATAACCGACGGCGTTGATCGTGTTCATGAAGCCGGCGGCGGAATAGGACCAATCGAGCGCGTCGCGCATGTCGGGCAGCACCAGCGCATAGGCGAAGCGGCCGATTCCGAGACCGATCGTTGGCGCGAGCGACAGAATGAGGATCAGCCACGCAGGGTGCGCGTAGGTGTGTTGGTCGGGAGCTTTCACAAAATTCTCCGGCAGGGGCCATTCTGGCAGGCAAAGCGGTCGTTGCACAGCTGCACAGGGAGCAACGGTGTGTTGCCAATCCCGCAACGGGATCAACCAATAAGCACCAGGGCTACGCCGAGCACCGTCAGCGCGGTCCCGGCAACGATCCGCGCGGTGATCGCAACGTGCTTGAGCACCATCGCGCTCAGCGCCACCGTGACCAGCGGATAGATCGCGGCCAGCGGCGCCACCAGCGTGATCGGCCCGTTGCGGACCGCGGCGAACAGCGTGAGTGCGCTGAGGCCGTTGCTGATTCCGGTCATCGCGAACCAGAACAGACCGGCGCGCGGCGCCTGCACCAGAAAGCTACCCTTGCGAACGCGCTGCACCGTCAGCACCACCAGCGACGATGTGACGTAGCCGATCAAGCAGGCCCAGAGCGGGCTTGGCCACACCGCAAGCCCGAGCTTGACGATAGGCGGTACCACGCCGCGTACCAGCGCGCTGCATAGCGGCAGCAACAGCGCCCAGCTTCGCCAATGCCCGAGGTCCCGCGGGCGGGTCACGGTGATGATCGCAGCCCCCGCAACGGCAACGATAAGGCCAAGGAGTTGCGGCGGCTCCAGCGGCTCGTGCAGCAGGATCACCGCCGTCGCCACCGCAAACAGCGGTGCGAGGTTGCCGAGCGTCGAGGTGATGACCGGCCCGAGCGCCCGGTTCGAGGCAAAGGTCAACAGCGTCAGCGAGGCCGGGAAGAACAGGCCGATAGCGATGAAAATCGGCAGGCCGCGCCAGACCACCGGCTCGCCCTGCAGGATCAGCGGCGACAGCAGCAGGAACAGCAGCGTGAAAGAGGGGACGCTGATCGCGGCCCCCGACAGCGGCTCGACGGTCCGCAAGCCGAGCTGCGCCAGAACGACCCCGGCGCCCAGGAAGAAGGCCGAAGCGAAGGCGTAGATAATGGCTAAAGTCATGAGGTCCGTCTTGGTGCCTTCTTGAGGGGCTTGCGGGTTGCTCGTTCGGGGCCATTCTGGCCCTGTTTTCTGCGCCTTGCCAATCTGCTTCCGGCGCTTTAGCACTCCGCCCGGATTTCACATTTTCCGTCATGCCCGGCCTTGTGCCGGGCATCCACGTCTTGCCGCCAACGCAAGAAAAGACGTGGATGACCGGGAAATTGGGCGAAGACGCGCTTCGCGCTTTTGCCCGGCCCTGACGAACTGGAGGTAACGACCATGGCGACCCATAAACTGCTGCTTCTCCCCGGCGACGGCATCGGCCCCGAAGTGATGGGGGAGGTACAGCGCCTGATCGACTGGCTCAACAAGCAGGGCATCGCGTCATTCGAGACCGAGCAGGGGCTGGTCGGCGGCTCCGCCTATGACGCGCACAAGGTGTCGATCTCGGAAGGCGACATGGCCAAGGCCTCGGCCGCAGACGCCATCATCTTCGGTGCTGTCGGCGGGCCCAAGTGGGACAGCGTGCCCTACGAGGTGCGCCCCGAGGCCGGCCTGTTGCGTCTGCGCAAGGACCTCGGCCTGTTCGCCAACCTGCGTCCTGCGGTCTGCTATCCCGCGCTGGCGGATGCCTCCAGCCTGAAGCGCGAGGCGGTCGAAGGCCTCGACATCATGATCGTGCGCGAATTGACAGGCGGCGTCTATTTCGGCGAGCCCAAGACCATCACCGATCTCGGCAACGGCCAGAAGCGCGCCATCGATACGCAGGTTTACGACACCTATGAAATCGAGCGCATCGGCCGCGTCGCCTTCGATCTGGCGCGCAAGCGCCGCAACAAGGTGACCTCGATGGAAAAGCGCAACGTCATGAAGTCGGGCGTGCTCTGGAACGAGGTCATGACGGCCGTGCATGCGCGCGAATACAAGGACGTGACGCTGGAGCACCAGCTCGCCGATTCCGGCGGCATGATGCTGGTGAAGGCGCCAAAGCAGTTCGACGTCATCGTCACCGACAATCTGTTCGGCGACATGCTGTCCGACATCGCGGCGATGCTGACCGGCTCGCTCGGCATGCTGCCCTCGGCCTCGCTCGGCGAAGTCGATGCCAAGACCAGGAAGCGCCGCTCGCTGTTCGAGCCGGTGCACGGCTCGGCGCCCGATATCGCCGGCCAAGGCCTCGCCAATCCGATCGCGATGATCTCCTCGTTCGGGATGGCGCTGCGCTATTCCTTCGACATGGGCGCGCCGGCCGACAAGGTCGACGCGGCGATCGCAGCCGTGCTCGCCAGCGGTTTGCGCACCGCGGATATCAAATCCGAAGGCACGACGGCGGCCTCAACCACGCAGATGGGTGAGGCGATTTTGAAGGAGCTGCAGAAGCTGCATGCGTAAGGTTGCCGGAATCGTAGGAATCGTAGGGTGGGCAAAGGCGCGCAGCGACGTGCCCACCATCGACCATCGAATTCGCTGCGAGAGGGTGGGCACGCTGCGCTTTGCCCACCCTACGGTCTGACCACACTATCGGAGCCGTCTCATGGACGCGTCGCATCGCCCGAAACTCGCGGAAACCATCATCCACGAAACGGTACGCCTGCGCGAGGCGCAGATCGGCCGGCGCTGCGAAGTCCTGAACAACACCCGCATCGAATATGCCTCGCTCGGCGATTACTCCTATCTCGGGGAAAATTGCGAGGTCGCCGACGCCGTGATCGGGAAGTTCACGGCGATCGCCAATTCGGTGCGGATCGGCGCGCCGAACCATCCGATGGGCCGGCCGTCGCAGCATCGCTTCACCTATTGCCCGGAATATTACGAGGCGACGGCGACGCGGGACCGCGACTTCTTTGCCGAGCGCCGCAGCGACCAGGTGATCGTCGGCAATGATTGCTGGATCGGGCACGCCGCCATCCTGCTACCGGGGGTGACGGTCGGCGATGGTGCTGTCATCGCCGCGGGCGCGGTCGTAAGCCGCAGCGTGCCGCCCTATACGGTCGTCGGCGGCGTTCCGGCGCGCGCGATCCGCCAGCGCTTTCCTGATTCTGTCGCCGAAAGCCTGCGCCGCATCGCGTGGTGGGACTGGCCGGATGAGATCATCTTCGAACGCCTGAGCGATTTCCGCTCCGAGGCGATCGAACAGTTTTGCGAGCGTTACGATCCGGCGTTCGCTCGCTGAAGGTCACAAAAAATGCCCGGTCTCGACCGGGCATTCTTTCATCTGGCGAGTGCCGCTTAATACGGCGGCAGCGGGACGGTCAGAGGATAGCCACCCATATCCGACGGCGGGTTGAGCGGCTGGCGGTCGATCGGGCGGTTGAGGTTTTCGCGCGCGAACGTCGGGTAGCCGATCTCCGGCGGGAAGGCGTAGTCCTGGAACTTGCGGTCGCCCGGCAGCACTTCCGTGCCGGCATCGAGCCACGAGCGGGTGGTGACGTAAACGCGGGTGCGCGGGCCCTGCTGGTAGGAGCGGTTGGGACCGTTCGGCCCGTAATAGATACGGCCGTCCTTGTCGTATTTTGGCTTGGACTGGGCGCTGGCCGAAGCCGAGCCGAGCGCGACGAGGGCAGCCGCAGCAAGCAACATCGCGAGCTTGCTCGCAGCGGGGAATTTTCGGGTCATTGCATCCTCGTCATTGTCCGCCCGTGACGGGCTGGCGGATCGCCAAATCTGGTTGCCGGCATTGTAGCCGCGGCCGGACCATCGTCGCTAGGTCAATTGCGCCACACCGGGCCGGAATAATGCGACGCGCAGCGAAAAAGTTTCATGAAAACCAGTGTCTTGGCTGCTTGTTGCCACAATTTTGAGGGCTACCGAGCAGGCTCCGCCAACGATGGATTACAGGGTGCCGCGCAAATGCGGGTTATCCGCGCCCGTCACCCAATCCGCCGACAAGGCCGGCGCACCCGACGTCGCACAATCGCTGCGCCTGATTTCGGCATGGGCGAACAATTCCGTCAGTTTTGCATCGTTTCCGGACGTCAGCATGATCAGCCGGTTCAGCACGCAGCCGATCGCGGTGCGGCGGGCCGGCAAGTCTTCGCCCAGGCATGACCAGCCGGAGAGCCGGAATTTCGGCTCATCGACATGCCTGTAAAACCGCAGGCAGGCGCGCTCAGCCTCCACGCCGCCGACCCGGCGAAACAGCGTGACGGTGCCGAACTTGCTGTCGACGATTCCTGCGGCCTCCAATTCGCGCGGGCCGGCCGGGTCCATCCTGGCGGCGAGGTAGCCGGCGGCCGAGCCGACCTGATCGGCTTCTTCACCCGGACGATAGATTTCGAGCTCGGCTATCGGCGTGCCGCCGAGGCCGCTCCAGTGGAACACGTCCTTGCGGCCGCCCTCGGGATGCCGAAAAACCTCGTAAGTCTCTGTCTTACCGGGAAAAATGAGCTGGCTCACCGCGAACGCCGGTGCTGTGCGGCCGGCCTGGCTCCAGCTTTTCGACGACGTCTCGATCGCCGTAACCTCGGGCAAATGCTGCCATAGCGCGATACCGCAAATGGCCATCAGCGCCAGCGTCATCAGATAGGCGCATAGCCGCGCCAGCGTGCCGCAGACCTCGTCAACGAAGCTTGCCAGCGCCGGCCGGATGCTCAGCGTATAGGTGGAATTGGCCGTTCTGGCCGGAAACGAATGCATCAAACGCCCAAACACAACCGTCAAACGTTGTCATATC
The DNA here is from genome assembly GCF_049993905.1 of Bradyrhizobium sp. McL0615. Classification (NCBI taxonomy): domain Bacteria; kingdom Pseudomonadati; phylum Pseudomonadota; class Alphaproteobacteria; order Hyphomicrobiales; family Nitrobacteraceae; genus Bradyrhizobium; species Bradyrhizobium sp. McL0615. The sequence continues at coordinate 439,140 of NZ_CP188254.1, forward strand.
GGCGTTTCTCGCATAGAAGCGCTGCCTTCCCCCTTTCCGCTTGACGCGGCAGGGCGGCATTTTTCCTCGGAGAGTGAACGATGGGTTACAAAGTCGCTGTCGTCGGTGCGACCGGCAATGTCGGGCGCGAAATGCTCAACATCCTCGACGAGCGCAAATTCCCCGCCGATGAGGTCGTCGCGCTGGCCTCGCGCCGCAGCGTCGGCGTCGAGGTCTCCTATGGCGACCGCACCCTGAAGGTCAAAGCGCTCGAGCATTATGATTTTTCCGATGTCGACATCTGCCTGATGTCGGCGGGCGGCGCGGTGTCGAAGGAATGGTCGCCCAAAATTGGCGCCGCCGGCACGGTCGTGATCGACAATTCGTCGGCCTGGCGGATGGATCCGGACGTGCCGCTGATCGTGCCGGAAGTGAACGCGGCCGCGATCGCGGGCTTTGCCAAGAAGAACATCATCGCCAACCCGAACTGCTCGACCGCGCAGCTCGTGGTGGCGCTGAAGCCGCTGCACGACAAGGCCACCATCAAGCGCGTCGTGGTCGCGACCTATCAGTCGGTCTCGGGTGCAGGCAAGGATGCGATGGACGAGTTGTTCTCGCAGACCAAGGCCGTCTACACCAACAGCGAGCTGATCAACAAGAAATTCCCCAAGCGCATCGCCTTCAACGTCATTCCGCAGATCGATGTGTTCATGGAGGACGGTTACACCAAGGAAGAGTGGAAGATGATGATGGAGACCAAGAAGATTCTTGATCCCAAAATCAGGCTGACCGCCACCTGCGTGCGCGTGCCGGTGTTCGTCGGCCATTCCGAGGCCGTCAACATCGAGTTCGAAAATCCGATCACAGCCGATGAAGCGCGCGACATCCTGCGCAATGCGCCGGGTTGCCTGGTCATCGACAAGCACGAGCCCGGCGGCTACGTCACGCCGTATGAGGCGGCGGGCGAGGACGCCACCTACATCAGCCGCATCCGCGAGGACAACACCGTCGAGAACGGCCTGCAGCTGTGGTGCGTGTCGGACAATCTGCGCAAGGGCGCCGCGCTCAACGCCATCCAGATCGCCGAATGCCTGATCAACCGCAAGCTGATCACCGCCAAGAAGAAGGCGGCGTGAGTTAAAGGCGTCGAGGGGCCGTAATTGCAATGACGGAAGAGCCGACCCCTTATCGCCCCAATCCGCAGCTCAAGCGCGTCGAGCGCGGCTTCGAGAGCCTGCTGTTCAACAGCCGCTGGCTGATGGCGCCGTTTTATTTCGGCCTCGTCGTCAGCCTCGCGGTGCTGCTGTTCAAATTCTGCGCGGTGCTCTGGGAATTCATCGTCCACGCACCGGGCTCCAAGGAATCCGACATCATCCTCGGCGTGCTGGCGCTGATCGACCTCTCGCTGACCGGAAATCTGATCCTGATTGTGGTGTTTTCCGGTTACGAAAATTTCGTCTCCAAGATCGATCCGGGCGGCCATCCGGACTGGCCGGAATGGATGACTAAAATCCATTTCGGCGGGCTCAAGCAAAAACTGATGGCCTCGATCGTCGCGATCTCGGCGATCCAGGTGCTGAAGGCCTTCATGAACATCGACACCGCCTTCGATCCGACCAAGCTTGCCTGGCTGGTCGGCGTGCATCTGGTGTTCGTGGTTTCGGCCTTTATGCTGGCGATATCCGACCGCTGGAGCGGCGGCGACCACGGCGGGGAATAGCGCTTTGTAGGGTGGGCAAAGCGAAGAGTGCCCACCATCAGGTCGACGGTCGAGGATAGATGGCGGGCACGGCGCGTTGCGCCTTTCCCCACCCTGCGCCGGCCTATGCCGCGTCCCTGACGCTGCGGAATTCCTTTGCCTCCGGGTCGAGCACGAACAGCGATCCCTCGGCGACGCCGAAATAGGCGCCGTGCAATTCCATCTCGCCGCGTTCGACGCGACTGCGCACGAACGGAAACGTCATCAGGTTTTCGAGGCTGCGGAACACCGCGGCCTTCTCGATCCGCGTGGTGAAATCTTCCCGGGTCTCGCGCTCGCGCTGGCTGACCTTTTCGCCCGGCTTGATGAACATCGCCATCCAGCGGCCGATGAAATCGCCGGGCGACAGCGGATCGATATCATCGATGAAGGCGCGGATGCCGCCGCATTGGGCATGGCCGAGCACCACGATGTGTTTTATGCGCAGCACCTGTACCGCATATTCCAGCGCCGCCGAGACGCCATGGGCGCCGCCGTCTGGCTGGAAAACCGGCACCAGATTGGCGACGTTGCGCACCACGAAGAGTTCGCCAGGGCCGGCGTCAAAGATCACTTCCGGCGAGACGCGGGAATCGCAGCAACCGATCACCATCACGGCGGGTGACTGGCCGCGCTCGGAAAGTTCCCGGTAGCGGGTTTGTTCGGTCGGCAGCCGCTGCGAGGTAAAGGCCGTGTAGCCGTCGAGCAGATGTTGCGGGAATGAGGCCATGGTGTCCTGTCCGTATCGGGCATGGCTAACCATAGACCGATGACGGGAACAAGGCTTTCGGACCCCGGTTTGAAATGTTAGGGCGTGGGGTTCGCAGCCTCCAGAGGAACCAGCCCATGATCCGTCCGCGCCGCAGCCTGTTGTTCATGCCGGGATCGAACGTGCGGGCGCTGGAAAAGGCGCGCACCCTGCCTGCCGACAGCATCATTCTCGACCTTGAGGATTCGGTGGCGCCGGAGGCCAAGGCTGTGGCCCGCGACCAGATCGCCAAGGCAATTGCGGCCGGCGGGTTCGGCAAGCGCGAGGTGCTGATCCGCGTCAACAGCCTCGATACGCCCTGGTGGGTCGACGATGTCACCATGGCCGGCAAGGCCCGGCCTGACGGCATCCTGGTTCCCAAGATTTCCACCGTGGCCGATCTCAGCGCCATCGCCAACCGCCTGAGCGACATCAACGCCGACATGTCGATCCGGGTCTGGGCCATGATCGAGACCGCGCGCGCCGTGCTCGATGCCGACAAGCTGGCGGCGGCGTCCAAGGATTCCGAAACCCGGCTCGCGGGCTTCGTGTTCGGGCCCAATGATATCTCACGCGAGACGCGGATCCGCATGCAGCCGGGCCGCGCGGCGATGATCCCGATGATCACGCACTGCATCCTGGCGACGCGCGCGCACGGGCTTGAAATCCTCGACGGGCCCTACAGCGACATCAGCAATATCGACGGCTTTGCGACCGAATGCGCGCAGGGCCGCGATCTCGGTTTTGACGGCAAGACGCTGATCCATCCGAGCCATATCGAGGACTGCAACGCCATTTTCACCCCGCCGGCGGAAGAGGTGGCCGAGGCGCGCAAGATTATCGCGGCGTTCGAGAAGCCGGAAAACGCCTCCCGCGGCGCCATCCAGCTCGACGGGCGGATGGTGGAGCGGTTGCACGCCGATATGGCGAAGCGCACGATCGCTATTGCGGATGCGATCGCGGCGATGGCGAATTAGAGCACGATTAGATCGGGTTAGGCCGTGGCCACGGACCATCTCGTGCCCCGGACGTAAAGCGGCTTGGGCCGCTCGAGCCGGGGCCGCTTCTACTTTGCATGGGGTTGTTTTCGAGATTTTGTGTCGGGGCCCCACGGGGTCGCGAGCCTGCCCCAGCCCGTCGGGCGTTAGTTGCGCTTCAGGCTGAGAATGTAATTCGCCAGATCGTCGGCCTGTTCGGGCGCGATGATGAGATTGGGCATCCGGCGATGGCTGGTCTTGAAGAATACTTTCAGCGATAGCGCTGTCGTCGAGGTCCGGTTGGCGATAGCGGTGAAATCCGGCGGGCTGCCCCGGGCGCCCACCGTCATCGGCTCGATCGCATGACAATCTCTGCACCAGGCCTCGGCGAGACGATGGCCGGCCGAGGCGCTGTCTAAAGGCAGCGGGGCGCCGTTCGCATGATGCAGCCGCACGAACAGCAGCACGGCGAGCGCGCCGACAGCCGCGATCAGGATATGCAGCCAGGTGGAGCGCACCATTTTAGGCGAACCAGCTGCGCGGATTCTATTACGCTAGCCGCCGACCGAGGCCCTCGATCGTGTCGGTATTGCCGCAATATTCCGTGTAATGCGCGGCCGCGGTGCCGGCGGCGAGATCGCGGTCGCATTGGCGCTTGTGGTTGCACAGCGAGCAGACGCGTTCCATGTCGCGCAGCACGAAGGGTTCGGTGCGGGCCAGATCCTCCTGGTCGATGCCGAGCGCCTGAAGCATCTTCGGCAACTCGTCGGCGGCGTGCGGCCCCTGGCGGACCAACTCCTCCAGATCGGTGGATGACATCCGCAACTCGCTCGCGATCCGGTCGAAATTGGCGGCATCCATCTCGCGCATTTCCTTCAGCTCGCGCCGGTGCTTCAGCCATTCGCCGAAGGTGTCGATCACGAGGCTGACGACGGGATAGGGCTTTTCCTGGACGGTCATGGCACGGCTCCCTTGGGGTGCTGTAATGGCCCAAGGTGAGCGCAGATCGTGCGCGCGTCGTTGCGCTGGATCAAATTAGAATTCTTCCCTTCTCCCCTTGTGGGAGAAGGTGGCGCGAAGCGCCGGATGAGGGGTTCTCTCCGCGGAGACAGACCCCTCATCCGTCTCGCTGCCGCTTCGCGTCAGCGATCGACCTTCTCCCACAAGGGGAGAAGGGAAGGGGCAGCGTTGCCTTATTGACCAAACCGCTCCGCGGCCCACGCATAAAGGCTGCCCGGGTTCGGCTTCTCGCCACCACGGCCTTTCGGCGAAATGTGCAGCCCGACGATCTCGGGATCGGCGAGCAGGCCGGAAAAATCCGCCGGCTCGAAGAACTGCTTTGGCTCGGCGTGAACCGCGTAGAAGGATTGCTTCGGCAGCGCGTGGTGCAATTCACCGGCGCGGCGCGCCAACGCGGTGATGGCGGCCGGGCCGTAGATCGCGACGCGGATGTCGGACAGGCGGCTCGATCGGTGTCGCAGCTGGCGCAGCATGAAGGTGACGCGATGACGTAGCGCCAGCCAGTCCGGCGTCAGATCTTCCTGCTCCATCAGATCCTGGAACGCCCGCACGATCGGATCATTCGCAGGCAGGTACAGAACCGAGTTGCCGAGCTGTCGGCGGCGTTCCCACGCGAAATAGGGTTTTGCCGGATCGATCTCGATCGGCTTCAGCAGCAGGACATCGGCGTCGAGCCACAGGCCGGCCTTTTCCGCCATCAGCCGCATCCGGAAAAAGTCGCTGAACTGCAAAATGGTCCAGTCGCGCCAGCTGCCATCGGGCTGCGGCGGACGCAGCCGTTCGGAAAAGGAATGCGGCAGGATCGCCTCGGCCTCGGCATTGCCGACGCCATCGGGCAGACCCGGCAATGGATCGAAACTGTAGACGGTGACCTTGTGGCCGGCGGCGACCTGCGACCGCAGGCAGGTCAGCCGCAGCCCGTCGAGCCGGCCGTGCCAGAACGTGACGACGTCAGGCCGCATCCGCATCGCCTCCGCTTAACGAAAAGAGCCCCGATGTGATCGGGGCTCTCGTAACACGATCAGCTAACACAATCAGGCCCAGGCGCGCTCTTGCTTCAGCTTCGCCTCGTAAGTGTCGATCGACGACTTCTTTTCCATGGTCAGGCCGATATCGTCGAGGCCATTCATCAGGCAGTGCTTGCGGAATGGATCGATCTCGAACTTCACCTTGCCGCCGTCGGGACCACGGATCTCCTGGTTGGCGAGATCGATGGTCAGCGTCGCGTTGGCGCCGCGCTCGGCGTCGTCGAACAGCTTGTCGAGATCGTCCTGGGTGACGCGGATCGGCAGAATGCCGTTCTTGAAGCAGTTGTTGTAGAAGATGTCGCCGAACGAGGTCGAGATCACGCAGCGGATGCCGAAATCCAGCAGCGCCCACGGTGCGTGCTCGCGGCTGGAACCGCAGCCGAAATTGTCGCCGGCGACCAGCACCTTGGCGTTGCGATAGGCCGGCTGGTTGAGAATGAAGTCCGGGTTTTCGCTGCCGTCATCCTTGTAGCGCTGCTCGGAGAAAAGCCCCTTGCCAAGGCCGGTGCGCTTGATGGTCTTCAGGTACTGCTTCGGAATGATCATGTCGGTGTCGACATTGATGATCTTCAGGGGGGCAGCTACGCCTTCCAGTGTGGTGAACTTGTCCATCGATCGCACTTCCCGGTTGAGGGTGGGGCAGGCAGCTAATTTATCGCGAATATGGCCCCGGCAAAAGGCCAATTTGCGCAATCCTAGCCTGCATCAGCCTCGATTGCCTCCATATCGGCGTCCGACAGCCCGAAATGGTGCCCGATCTCGTGGATCAGGACGTGGCGGACGATATGGCCCAGCGTTTCCTCATGCTCGGCCCAGTAGTCGAGGATCGGGCGGCGGTAGAGCCAGACCATGTTGGGCAGGCGGGCGATGTCCTGATTGCTTTGCTGCGGCAGGCCGATTCCCTGGAATAGGCCGAGCAGGTCGAATTCGCTTTGCGCCTCCATCTCGTCCAGAACCTCGTCGGTCGGAAAATCGTCGACACGGATGATCACGCCCTGGCACAGGGTTCGAAAGCCCTTCGGCAGGCGCTCGAACACCTCATGCGCCATGGCTTCCATTTCGGCGAGCGAGGGGGCTTTTGCTTCGGTCCACATCAGGACGTATTTAGCGTGTGTCATGGCTGGGCGCATCCTGGTTTTGCGAGTTGACCTCGGGGCGCCAATCGGGGACCGTGCGGGGGATATCAGGCGTGGGTGGACTTGAGATGAAGCGGATTGTGACGGTTGCAATTTGGGCTGCTTTTGCCGGGCTCTTGCTCCCGGGGGCGATGGCGCAGGCGCAGACGGCATCATCGGGGTTGCGAATCGCGGCGGCGATGGAGCCAGCCGTCACGGATGTGTCCGCGCAGCGCCGGCGTCCGTTGCGGCGCGTGCCGATCTATCGGCAGGAATGGGCGCCCGACGTCTACCCGCGCTACAATCCCGGCCCCAACGCCGTGCGCGATTGCACCGCGCATTACGTGCAGGAGTACCGGCCGAGCGGCACGGTGATCACGCCGCGCATGAACTGCTACTGGCGGCCCGGTTAGCTAGCGCCTGCGTACCGCGCCGATCAATCCGGCGCCGACGATGATCGTCACCAGACCATAGACGAGAACGGCCATTGCCGTCTGGGTAAGGGGGCTCGCCGTTCCCATGCCGCCGCCGGGTCCTTGCGATGCCAGCGCGGCACTGCTCCATAATGCGGCCGCGACGATTAAGGTCGCCGCCGGCGCTGCGCGCGATATCGGCGTGCGCGTACGAAATAATGTCATGGCAATCTCCATCCAGAAGGCGCTGTCGAAGATACGGCGCCAGTCTACGCCGGGTTTGGCACGCGGAAAAATTTTCAAACGGCGTCGCGGCTGCTTCCGTTCATCTTCGTGGCACGCTCATTCAGGACCCATTCAAGTCGCTGGCCCCAGATTCTGTGCAGCGTTGCGGCGAGCAATTCGGCGCAGACGTGGACACCCGACCCAAGGAGAGCAGTCATGCCGTTCACGAAAGTTATGGGGCTCGCCGCCGTTGGCGCGTTGCTCGCGCTCGCAGCTCCCGCCGAGCGCGCCAATGCGCTGTCGCTCAGCAATCCCGGCGCCGCCGCCGCGGTTCAGGAGGACGCCAGGCTGGCGACCACGGAAGTGCATTGGCGGCACCACCGCCATCACCGTTGGCATCGCTGGCACCATCATCATCGCCACCACCATCACTGGCGCCGTTGGTAACTGCGACAGCTAGCGCAGCGATCGAGCAGGCCCGTTCATCGCGGGCCTGTTTCGATTTGAAGGAACGCCTTGAACCTGCGAGATTGCTGCCCGTTATCCTTGTCACCTGGTTCAACGCGAGGAGTTCGTCATGAAGGGCTTGATCGGGGCAGCCTTTGTTGCAGGCGCGCTCGCGGTTGCAGGACCAGCCGCGATCAGTCCGGTCGCCTCGGCGCCACTAGCGAAGGCGCACAGCGCCGGCATATCCGACGCTACCGATTTCAGCGCGCGCCGCCATGGCAAGCGCCATTATCGTCATTACGGCTATTCTCGTCCCTACTACTATGATCGGCCGGTCTACTATCGGCCGTATCCCTATTCCTCACCGGCGCCGTTCACCTTCGGCATCGGGTTTGATCCGCCATGGTGGTGAAGTGTCGTGACTTCGTAGGGTGGATTAGCGAAGCGTAATCCACCGTCGCGCAAGCTTAGACATTGGCGATGGGTTACGGCTGCGCCTCACCCACGCTACGATCTGAATCTGCATCATGCGCGTTCATCTTTGCGGTCGGCGCATTCATGGCGCGTTCACGTGCCTGTCTCTAACGTCATGTTGGGAGCGGCCGTAGGGAAACGCGACGGGGATCAGCCGCAGAGAGCGGTTGAAGGCGCGCCGTCGCCGGTTAGCGAGGTTCATCCATGGCGATATCCGATCCTGGACGCGGGCTTGTCCGCCGTCTGGGCGTAACGGCTGCGACTCTGCTTGCGTTCGCAGCCGCATCACAACAGCGCGCCGAGGCGCTCTCGCTTGCTAGTCCCGGCACGGCGCCTTCAGCGAAATTTGCAACCGACGATCTGACGACCGAAGTCCGGCATGGCGGTCATGGCGGCGGCGGTGGTGGTTTTCGCGGTGGTGGAGGCGGCGGGTTTCGGGGCGGTGGCGGCGGCTTTCACGGCGGCGGCTTCAGGGGCGGCGGTGCTGCGTTCCATGGCGGCGGGTTCAGAGGCGGTGGCTTTGCAGTTCATCGCGGCGGCTTTCGCGCCGCGCCGGTCTTTCGTGGCGGCGGCATGCGCTACGGATATCGCCACGTCTATCGCCGGCCGCACTTCTACCACCGGCATCATTTTCACCGGCGATTCTACGCGCCGCGCTATTACGGATATTATCATGGCTACCGGCACCGCCACTGCCGCGTGATCTGGACCTATTACGGGCCGCGCAAGATCTGCCGCTATCGTCCGTGGCATCGTCACCACTGGCGCGTTCGCCACTATGGCTACCGCTATTGGTAAGACGGGTTGAAATGAAAACAGGCGCCCGACGGGGGCGCCTGTTTTCATGAGTGGAGTATCTCGCGGATCAATCCCAATCCTTGCCTTCCCAAGGCTTGATTTTCCAGGGTGTCAGCTTCGCCAGCCGCCACTGCGCCCAATGTTCCGGCGGCCAATTGCTGAGACGCCTGGTCTCCTTGGGAGATGTCGGGAGGTCGACGATGCGCGGCATGGACCGGCGATACGACTGGGCCGTCGCCTCGCTGATCAAATCGACGAATTCAGGCTTGTCCGCCACGGCAGGCTCCCTCGCGAAGGTCTTCGCAAGGGACTACTGTGCGCCCGCCGCCTTAACGAGCCGTTTCAGGAACGACTCGCTATCTAGGCAAGGAGGGTTAACGCCACTCCCGGATATCGACAAAGTGCCCGGCGATCGCCGCCGCCGCCGCCATGGCCGGCGACACTAGGTGGGTGCGGCCCTTAAAACCCTGACGGCCCTCGAAATTGCGGTTCGAGGTCGAGGCGCAGCGCTCTTCCGGCGACAGCTTGTCGGGGTTCATGGCCAGACACATCGAGCAGCCCGGCTCGCGCCATTCGAAGCCGGCCTTGATGAAAATCTTGTCGAGACCCTCGGCTTCCGCCTGCTCCTTCACGATGCCCGAGCCCGGCACGACCATTGCGTTGACATGGCCGCTGACGGTCTTGCCTTCGGCGACTTTCGCTGCCGCCCGCAAGTCCTCGATGCGGCCGTTGGTACAGGAGCCGATGAAGACGCGGTCGAGCTTGATGTCGGTGATCTTCGTCCCCGCGGTCAGGCCCATATATTTCAGCGCGCGATGTTTTGAGAGCCGCTTGGCTTCGTCGGCGATCTGGTCGGGGTCAGGCACCATGCCTGCGATCGACACCACGTCCTCGGGCGAGGTGCCCCAAGTCACGATCGGCGGCAGCTTGGCCGCATCCAGGCGGAGCTCATGGTCGAAATGCGCGCCCTCGTCGGAGCGCAGCTTTTCCCAGTAGCGCATCGCGGCATCCCAGTCGGCGCCCTTCGGCGACTTCGGACGGCCCTTCAGGAATTCGAACGCCTTTTCGTCCGGTGCGATCAGGCCGGCGCGCGCGCCGCCCTCGATCGACATGTTGCAGACCGTCATGCGGCCTTCCATCGAGAGCGCGCGGATCGCGTCGCCGGCATATTCCAGCACATAGCCGGTGCCGCCGGCAGTGCCGATCTCGCCGATGATGGCCAGGATGATGTCCTTGCCGGTGACGCCGTCGGGCAATTTGCCGTCGACCACCGCGCGCATGTTTTTTGCTTTTTTCTGAATCAGCGTCTGCGTCGCCAGCACGTGCTCGACCTCGGAGGTGCCGATGCCGTGCGCCAGCGCGCCGAACGCGCCATGGGTGGAGGTATGGCTGTCGCCGCAGACGATGGTGGTGCCGGGCAGCGTAAAGCCCTGCTCGGGGCCGATCACGTGGACGATGCCCTGACGCTTGTCGTGCTCGTTGAAATATTCGATACCGAATTCCCTGGCGTTGTCAGCCATCACGCGCATCTGTTCGATGCTCTCAGGATCGGGATTCGGCTTCGAACGATCGGTGGTCGGGATGTTGTGGTCGACGACGGCCAGCGTCTTCTCCGGTGCGTGAACCTTGCGCCCCGTGGCGCGTAGCCCTTCGAACGCCTGCGGCGAGGTCACCTCGTGCACCAGATGGCGGTCGATATAGAGCAGGCACGTGCCGTCATCGGCTTCGTGCACCAGATGGTCGTTCCAGATCTTGTCGTACAGTGTGGTCGGTTGGGACATGAGCGTCAGCTCCAAAATGAAATTCTGTGTGGGCGGTCAAGCGCGGCTACGCGCGAGCAACGGACGTCGGCGCAGCATCAAGCTGCGCGCGTAAGCTCTGACGTCGCCGAAGTCGCGAACCGTCCGAAGAACCGGCCGGGCAACCGCGAGCGATCGTCGATAATGACGAGCTGGGCGGTGCCAAAGGCGGCGCTGGTACGATCTAGAACCATTCTGAATTTCTAACACAGGGTCCGCGGCTGCCACAATCAATCGATTGGCAGGGCTGATACCTGGATAAAGGCTGATACCTAGATAGGTACCGGCAACAAAAAAAGCGCGGGGACGAGCCCGCGCTTTTCGTCACATCCAGAGGAGGATGGAATTACTCGCCGACAGCGGTCGCGCGGTCCTGCTTCTCGACGATGCGGGCCGACTTGCCGCGCAGCTGGCGCAGGTAATACAGCTTGGCGCGACGCACCTTGCCGCGGCGCACCACCTTGATCGAGTCGATCATCGGCGACATCACCGGGAACACGCGCTCGACGCCTTCGCCGTAGGAAATCTTGCGGACGGTGAAGCTCTCGTTGAGCCCGCCGCCGGAACGGCCGATGCAGACGCCTTCATAGGCCTGCACGCGGGTGCGCTCGCCTTCGACCACCTTGACGTTGACGATCACGGTGTCGCCGGGGCCGAATTCCGGGATCGACTTGGTCGCCGAAAGTTTGTCGAATTGCTCTTTTTCGAGCTGTTGAATGAGGTTCATTGAAATCTCCATCGGCGGCGCGCCCAGCCAGTCCAGCGCGGGCTGCGCGAACGTCCTAGTATCCTGCCATTGCGCGGATTTGGCGCTCGTATAAGGCAAAGGCGCGCGCTTGTCACCCGTCTGTCGTGCTTTTTGTGCCTTTTTGGCCGGGCCGCACGGCCCATAAATCCGGCCGCCTCGCCTGGGTCAGGGCCTCGGCCTCGGCCCGACGCCAGGCGGCCACCTTGGCGTGGTCGCCGGAAGTGAGGATTTCAGGGATACCCCGGCCCTCGAAGTCCTGGGGCCGGGTAAATTGGGGGTATTCCAGTAACCCTTCCGAAAAACTCTCGTCCTCGCCCGAGGCCTGCTTGCCCATCACCCCCGGCAACAGCCGCACGCAGGCGTCGATCAGCGCCATCGCGGCGATTTCACCGCCGGACAGCACGTAATCCCCGATCGAGACCTCCACGAGGTCCCGCGCCTCGATCACCCGCTGGTCGACCCCCTCGAACCGGCCGCAAACGATCAGCGGCCCCGGCCCGGCGGCGAGTTCCGTCACCTGCGCCTGGGTCAATGGCCGACCCCGCGGGCTCATCAAGAGCCTTGGTCGATACTTTGGCCGGTCCTGCCCGGAATCCGCGGCATCGATCGCCGCCGCCAGCACGTCGGCCCGCAGCACCATGCCCGGACCACCGCCGGCCGGAGTGTCGTCGACGCTACGGTGCTTGTCGGTGGCAGACGCTCGGATGTCGCGCGCTTCCAGTTCCCACAGGCCCGATGCCAGCGCCTTGCCCGCCAGGCTGACGCCGAGCGGCCCGGGAAACATGTCGGGAAACAGGGTAAGGACGGTGGCGCGCCAAGGGGTGGTCATGCCCGCTGGTTAGGGCATCGCGCGTGTCAGGTCGAGAGCCCAGCATGGGGCCTCACGATCGACGGGCATGGGCACCATGGCTTTGCCATGGCGCTATGATGGAGTGTCCCAATCCGCCTGCCCGAGAGGCAGCTTCGATTCGGTCGCCCTACAGAGTGCCTCCAGTTCCGCACGAAAAGCGTGAGCAATTTTGAGATTCGCCAACGCAATGCGGGCGAAGGCGTTGGCGTCAGCCAGATTGCCAACCGATTGCCGCATGAGGGCCAATGATCGCGCCGTTCGAACTTTCGTGATGCGAAAGCCCGAAAAGCTGAAATGCCCGGCCTCGAATTGCGCAGGTGTGACTTTGTTCAAGGGAGATTCTGGCCCCGACAGTTCGGAGAAGAGCCTTCGACCGGCTGTCATATAGACCGATGCCGCTGCCCGAACGGCGGCGTCCATGCTCTCTTTTGTCGCTTCATGCTCCCACCATTGGTCACTCGTTGTTTCGGACAGCCGTCGCCGAAACTCGCAGAGCTCTTCTCTGATTTTGGTTGTATCGGGTGAGTTGCCAAGCATATCCGGGATACACCGGGGCTGGATACCGAGGTTGACGGCGAACATGCCGCCGAATCGCGATCCTTGTACGTTCACGACGTGAATGAAATCTCCGGAGAGACGACGGAACGTACGGCCGGAGCCGAAGAATCCGTCGCTTCTGAGCGCTGGACTGAGGTGCTCTTTGATTGACGATTCCAGGCGAGGCATCTCGCGGCCCCTTATCGTTCCAATGAAGCGTCGCCGTCGTCTTCAATTTCCTGCGGCAGTTCGATCACGACGCGGCCGCCGGCCAGATCGACCGTCGGCACCACCGCATTCGTGAACGGCAGCAGCATGGTCGGCCCCTGCGGAGGCGCGATCTCGATGATGTCGCCGGCGCCGAAATTATGGATTGCGGTAACGCGGCCGAGCGGTTCGTCGGCGGCATTGACCGCAGTAAGCCCGATCAGGTCGGCGTGATAATATTCGTCCTCGTCGGTCTCGGGCAGTTTTTCGCGTGCAATATAGAGTTCGATGCCGTTGAGCCGTTCGGCATCCTCGCGGGTGGCGATGCCTTTCAGCGTCGCCACCAGATGATCCTTGGCCTCGCGAACATGCGTCACTTCGAACTGGCGCGCGCCGTCCTTGGTCGTCAACGGGCCGTATTCTTTCACGGCGAACGGATCTTCGGTGAATGTCCACAGTTTCACCGCACCGCGCACGCCATGCGCGGCGCCGATACGCGCGACGCAAATCGGTGCTGCCACCATCGTGCGCCGCTATACCTTAGCCCTTCGCGGCGGCTTCAGCGGCGGCCTTGCGCTCCTTGCGCGGCACGGCCTTTTCCGGATTGTTGCGCGCGGGACGCTTGACGACACCGGCGGCATCCAGGAAGCGGGTCACGCGATCCGACGGCTGCGCGCCCTTGGCGAGCCAGGCCTTGACCTTGTCCATGTCGAGCTTCAGCCGCGACTCATTGTCTTTCGGCAGCAGCGGGTTGAAGTGGCCGAGACGCTCGATGAAGCGGCCATCACGGGGAAAGCGCGAGTCGGCGACGACGACGTGATAGACCGGGCGCTTCTTGGTGCCTGCGCGAGCGAGGCGGATAACGACTGACATTTGGTTCTCCTGAGTGTGGGTTCGATTAAGTGTTGGTCGGGTACGCCGTCATTGCGAGGAGCGAAGCGACGCTCGCAATGACGGAAGAGGTCATTTCTTCTTCCCCGGAAAGCCGCCGAGGCCCGGCAAGGTCGGCTTGCCGCTGAGGCCCGTGAGGCCCGGCACGTTCGGCAGGCCCTGGCGCAGGCCAACGGGAAGATCCTTCGGCAAATTCGGCAGGCCGCCGGCGCCGCCCTGCATCTTTTCCGCCATCGCCTTCATCTCTTCGGCTGAGGGCGGCTTCATGCCGCCGCCAAAGCCCATCGCCTGCGCGATGCCGGCCATCGGGCCGCGCTTGCCCGAACCCATGGCCTTCATCATGTCGGCCATGTTCCGGTGCATCTTGAGCAGCTTGTTGACTTCCTGGACCTCCAGCCCGGCGCCGGCGGCGATGCGCTTCTTGCGGCTGGCCTTGAGGATGTCGGGATTCTTGCGCTCCTGCCGCGTCATCGAATCGATCACCGCGACCTGGCGCTTGATGATCTTGTCGTCGATCCCGGCCGCCGCGATCTGGTTCTTCATCTTGGCGACACCGGGCATCATGCCCATCAGCCCGCTGATGCCGCCCATGTTCGCCATCTGCAGCAATTGCTCGCGCATGTCGGTCAGGTCGAACTGGCCCTTGCGCATCCGCTCGGCGGTGCGCGCGGCCTTTTCTGCGTCGATATTTGCGGCTGCCCGCTCGACCAGCGACACCACGTCGCCCATGCCGAGGATGCGGCCGGCGATCCGGCTCGGATGGAAATCTTCCAGCGCGTCGGTCTTTTCGCCGGTGCCGATCAGCTTGATTGGCTTGCCGGTCACCGCGCGCATCGACAGTGCGGCGCCGCCGCGGCCGTCGCCGTCGACGCGCGTCAGCACGATGCCGGTGAGGCCGACGCGCTGATCGAAGGCGCGCGCGAGATTGACGGCGTCCTGACCGGTGAGCGAATCCGCGACCAGCAGCACTTCATGCGGATTGGCGGTGGATTTGATCTCAGCCGCCTCGCTCATCATTTCTTCGTCGAGCGTGGTCCGGCCGGCGGTGTCGAGCAGCACCACGTCGTAGCCGCCGAGTTTGCCGGCCTCCAGCGCGCGCTTTGCAATCTGCGCAGGCTTCTGGCCCGCCACGATCGGCAGTGTCGGAATGTCGAGGTCGCGCCCCAGCACGGCCAATTGCTCCATCGCCGCCGGGCGGTAGATGTCGAGCGAGGCCATCAGCACCTTGCGCTTGTCGCGCTGGGTCATGCGGCGGGCGAGTTTTGCGGTGGTGGTGGTTTTGCCGGAGCCTTGCAGACCGACCATCATGATGGCGACCGGCGGCACCGCGTTGAGATCGATGGTCTGGCCGTCGGAACCAAGCGTGGCGACCAGTTCGTCATGGACGATCTTGACCACCATCTGGCCGGGCGTAACCGACTTGACGACGGTGGCGCCAACCGCCTGCTCGCGGACGCGATCGGTAAAGCTTCTGACGACCTCGAGCGAAACGTCGGCTTCCAGCAACGCGCGGCGCACCTCGCGCATCGCGGCGTCGACATCGGCCTCCGACAGCGAGCCGCGGCCCGTCAGACGATCGAGTATCCCACCAAGCCGTTCCGACAGATTGTCGAACAATGCCGTTGTCCTGTTGCTGCCCTCACCCTGACGAGCAGGCGAAGCCTGCGTCTCGAAGGTGGCGGCGACCACCGTGGCCTCATCCTTGGAGACGCCGCTACGCGGCTCCTCAGGATGAGGGTCATCCAAACACTTTCGCGCCCGAGGGCGCATCGCGCTGTCGGGCGTTGGCCTCCGGTCTCAAGGGCCGGGCGGCAGGTCGAAAAGAAGATCTTTCCGAGAAAGTGCGCGGGTTAAACCCCCGGGGAGGGCCAAAGTCAAGGAAAGTCTAGTCGGAGGTTTGATATTACCTCGATCAAGCTGCTGTAATATTTAGCTTTTGCGGAATCATAACATTTTCACCCGGTCTCCTCGGCGCCTCGGTGCCGCAGGTTCCAACTTGGCTTTCGCACGCCATATAACGTTCATGTCTTACCTCCCCTCCCGCCTTTTCTGATCTCGCCCGTGGCCATCACCCGACGCCGTGTTTTTGCCGTGCTTGCCGGTGCCGCCGCGGCCGTCGGTGTGCCGTCACTCTGGATGAGCAACATGAAAACCTATGACGGCCCAGTCTCCGACCATTTTGACGGGACGCACTTCTTCGATCCCGACGGGGTGCCGCCGAAATCGCTCGGCGAAGTGCTGCGCTGGCAGTTCGGTACCGACCGCAAGCGCGCGAACTGGCCGGATTGGGTGCCGAATGCCCACGGCGATACGCCGCCGCCGCGCGTTTCCGGCGACAAGGTGCGGCTGTCGTTTGTCGGCCATGTCACCTGGCTGATCCAGACCCGGGACCTCAACATCCTCGTCGATCCCGTGTGGTCGATGCGCGCTTCGCCGGTTTCCTTTGCCGGGCCGCATCGGCACAACGATCCCGGCATCGCCTTCGACGCCCTGCCCAAGATCGACGTCGTGCTGGTGTCGCACGGCCACTACGACCATCTCGATATTGCGACGCTGTCAAAACTGTCGGTAAAATTTTTGCCGCGCGTAATCACCCCGCTCGGCAACGACGTCACCATGCGCGACTCCGATTCGGCGATCAAAGCCGAGGGTTTTGACTGGCAGGACCGCGTCGAACTCGGCAACGGCATCGCGGTGACGCTGGTGCCGACGCGGCACTGGTCGGCGCGCGGATTGTTCGATCGCAACAAGGCGCTGTGGGCGAGTTTTGTGCTGGAAACGCCGGCGGGGAAAATCTACATCGTCTGCGATTCCGGCTATGGCGAGGGCAAACATTTCCGCCGCGTCGCCGAGAAGCACGGCCCGCTGCGGCTGGCGATCCTTCCCATCGGCGCTTATGAGCCGCGCTGGTTCATGAAGGACCAGCATATGAATCCGTTCGATGCGGTGCAGGCGCTGGCCGATTGCGGCGCGAGCCAGGCGCTGGCGCATCATCACGGCACGTTCCAGCTGACGGATGAGGCGATCGACGCGCCGGTCAATGCGCTGGCGGACGCGCTCAAGGAGGCGAATATCGCGCCGGAGCAGTTCGCGGCGCTGAAGCCGGGGCAGGTAGTGGAGATCTAACGTTCGTCGCGTAGGCCAACCTCAGTCCAAACCCGCCCGGCGAAAGCCTTCCAGATAATGCTCGCGGTCAGCGTCGTGCTGGATAGGTACGTGATCCGCAACCCAAGCCAGCGAGATGTTGGGCTGAGCGCGGCGAAGCTCCTGCAACGCTGTCGCAGCGACCTCCGGAGATGCGGCCATGCCGGCGGCGGCGGTCAGAACGCGGTGGGCGCCGGCGTAATCGCTGCGAAGGCGCACGGCGATGCGCGCCAGTCGTATCGCTTCCTCGTAATTGCGTCCGATGTACTGGGCGAGGCAGGCCGAGCCGTAATACAGCGCCAGGAACGGATCGCGCGGACTCAGCTGGATCGCGCGATGCGCCGCCTCGACGGCTTGTTCCCAGCGGCCGCAAAACCCCAACGCCGCGGCGTAATAGTTCTGGGCCTGCGAGAAATTCGGATTGAGGCGCAGCGCCAGTTCAAATTCGGCCAGTGAATCGTCGAAGCGTCGCGTGATCAGATAGAAGGCGCCGAGTGCGTAGTGCGCCCAAGAGTCTTCGCTGTCGGCCCGAATTGCCGCCAGCGCGTCGCGCTCGGCGGCATGTGCGATATCTTTCAGTTCCACCCACCCCATATGGGCGCCGAAAGTATAGCTGGCGCTAAGCACGCCGAGCGCCTGGCCATAATGCGGGTCGATGGCGATTGCCTTCTCCAGCAGCTCCTGCGCGACGGCATGATCCTGCCGCGTTACCCGCCAGTAGTATGACAGCGCCCGCATCACCAGGTCCCAGGCGTCGAGGCTGCCGGGCTGCTTGCGCCGGGCACGAAAATTTTCCGCCGCGTAAAGCTGCGGCTCGATCGCGGCAACGATCGCCTCGGTGATTTCGTCCTGTACGGCGAACAGATCGGCAAAGTCCCGATCGTAGCGTTCCGCCCAGACGTGGCTGCCGTTGATGACGTCGTTGAGCTGTGCGGTGATGCGCACGCGCCCGCCACTCCTTCGCACGCTGCCTTCGACGACATAGCCGACGCCGAGTTCTTCGCCGATCTGCTTTACGTGGACAGCCCTGCCTTTGTAGAGGAACGAAGAATTGCGCGCGATGACGAAGAACCAGCGCAGTTTGGACAGCGCGGCAATGATGTCTTCGCTGATCCCGTCCGAAAAATATTCCTGCTCCGGGTCGCCGCTCATGTTGTTGAAGGGCAGCACGGCAATGGCGGGACGGTCGGGCATCGGCCTGGTCTGTTGCGCGAGCATGTCCGCGTCTGATAACGGCGACCGCATGGTGTGCTGCGGTGCGTCGTCGGTTTGTATGCGTACCTCGCCGACGAAGCGGATGCCTTTGCGGGCGATCGTGCGGATCAGATTTTGCTTCCGGCCGTTGTCGCCGATCGCCCTTCGCGCCGCGTAGATGCGGCTGGTCAGCGTCGTGTCCGATGTGATCCGCCCACCCCAGATTGACGCGATGAGATCATCCCTGGTGACGACCCGATCATTGTTCTCGATCAGGTAGATCAGCAAATCGAGAACCTGCGGCTCGACCGCAATGTGATCGGACCCGCGGCGCAATTCGCGGCGGTCGGCGTCAAGTATGTAATCGGCAAAATGAAACAGCACGTGGGTGCCCTAACCGGCGGTGGTCACCAGGTCGTGACCTGTAACACATCTGTGTTCGGGAAACTTCAGAAAATCTCGCGGACAATTCAAGGACGTCTGGAGCGCGGCTTCAAGCCAGCTGTGCGAGCGGCGGCTAACCGTGAAGCTGAGGGGCTCTCTCTTCGGAAGGATGTTTCGATCATGGCTATCACGGCGTCGTTTTCTGCCAGCAACGGTTTTCTTTCGATATTCGGTGACGCGACCAGCAACAACATTCGAGCAAGCCGCGATGCGGCTGGTAACATTCTCGTCAACGGCGGCGCTGTCCCGATCCTGGGAGGTAAAGCGACCGTCGCCAACACCGTCAAGATCCAGCTGTTCGGCCTCGACGGCAACGACACGATGACCGTCGACGAAGCCAACGGCGCAATGCCTGCCGTCCAGATGTTCGGTGGCGCGGGCAACGACACGCTGACCGGCGGCTCCGGCAACGACATGCTATTCGGCGAAGCGGGCAACGACATCCTGCTCGGCAAGGGCGGTAACGATCTGCTGTTCGGCGGCGCCGGCAACGACACCCTCACTGGTGGCGCGGGTGACGACCAGATGTTCGGCCAAGCCGGCGACGACCGCATGATCTGGAATCCAGGCGACGGTACCGATCTGATGGAAGGTGGCGACGGCAACGATACCGCCGAAGTCAATGGCGGCAACGGCGCCGAAGTCTTCACGATCACGCCCAACGGCACGCGCGTGCGCTTCGATCGCGTCACCCCGGCTCCGTTCTCTCTCGATATTGGCACCACCGAAAATCTCGTGGTCCACGCCAATGGCGGTGACGACGTCATTACCGCAAGCAATGGTCTCTCCGCCCTGATCCATCTCACCCTCGACGGCGGTGCGGGCAACGATACCATCACTGGCGGCGATGGCGCCGACCTCCTGATCGGCGGCGACGGCAATGATCTGATCAACGGTGGCCGCGGCAACGACACCGCCCAGCTCGGCGCGGGCGACGACACCTTCGTCTGGAATCCTGGCGACGGCAACGACGTCGTCGAAGGCGGAGACGGGACGGACACGCTCCAGTTCAACGGCGCGAACGTCAACGAGAACATCGACATCTCGGCCAATGGCAGCCGTGCACGGCTGACGCGCAACGTCGCCAACATCACCATGGATCTCAACGACGTCGAACAGATCAACGTCGCGGCGCTGGGTGGTGCCGACAACATCACGATCGGCGATCTGAGCAAGACCGATGTCAAGCGGGTGAACGTCGACCTGAGTGCTGCGCCCGGCAACGGCGTCGGCGACGGCCAGGCGGACACCGTGACGGTCAGCGGCACGGGGAGCAACGACCAGATCCAGATCGTAGGCTCGCTCAAGGACGTTACTGTCAGCGGGCTTTCGGAACAGGTCGTCATTACCGGCCCGGAGACCGGGGATACGCTGAGGATCAACGGCGGCGCCGGCAACGACACGATCACCGCGGCCGGCATGACGACCGCGATCATGAACCTCGTTCTGGATGGCGGTGCCGGCAACGACACCATTATCGGCGGCGCGGGCAACGACACCCTGCTGGGCGGCGACGGCAATGACGCCGTCAACGGCGGGCGGGGCAATGACACGGCCTTGCTCGGCAGCGGCAATGACACCTTCACCTGGAATCCGGGCGACGGCAGCGACACCGTCGAAGGTCAGGACGGCACCGATACGCTGGTGTTCAACGGCTCCAATGCCGTGGAGAACTTCGACATCTCGGCTAATGGCGGGCGCGCTCGGCTGTTCCGTGACGTCGGCAACATCACCATGGATCTCAACAGCGTCGAGCGCATCAAGCTTAATGCGCTCGGCGGTGCCGACGCCATCACCGTCAACGACCTGACTGGCACCGGCGTCACGCAGGTGGCCGTTGATCTCGGCGCCACGCCCGGCGCCCCCGGCGGCGATGGTCAGCCAGATACGGTGACCGCCAATGCCACCTTCGGCAACGACACCATCAACGTCGTCAACAGCGGCGGGTCGCTGACGGTCAATGGCCTCGCGGCGCAGTTGTCGATTGCGAACGCCGAAGCCGGCGACACGCTCGTCGTCAACGGCCTTGGCGGCAACGACACCATCGACGCGTCGACGATCAAGGCCGGCCAGGTCAAGCTCACGCTCAACGGGGGCGACGGCAACGACATCATCAAGGGCAGCGCCGGCGATGACCTCGTTCTCGGCGGGCGCGGCAACGATACGGCGTTGCTGGGCGCCGGCAACGACACCTTTGTCTGGAATCCCGGCGACGGCAACGACATCGTCGAGGGGCAGTCCGGCACCGACACGCTCCAATTCAACGGCGCGAACGTCAACGAGAACATCAACATCTCGGCCAATGGCAGCCGTGCACTGCTGACGCGAGACGTCGCCAACATCACGATGGATCTCAACGGTGTGGAAAACATCAATGTTACCGCGCTGGGAGGTACCGACACCATCACGGTCAACGATCTGACCGGGACCAGCGTCAGTGACGTTGCGATCGATCTCGGCAGCACGCCGGGCGGTGCCGGTGACGGCCAGCTGGACACGATTGTCCTTAACGCGACCAACGGCAATGATGTCATCACCATCACCAACAACAACGGTGTGGTCACGGTGACGGGTCTCGCCGAGGATGTGACGATCCGGGGGTTCGATGCAACCGATCGCATCGTGATCAACGGCCTCGGTGGCGACGACGTGATCAATGCGTCGGGGTTTACCGGCATGCTGGTCACCGCCAATGGCGGCGATGGTGATGACGTGCTGATCGGAAGCGCCGGCAACGACATCCTGACCGGCGGCGCGGGAGACGACATCCTGCTCGGCGGTGGCGGGCAAGACGTGCTCGACGGCGGGCCCGGCGCCAACGTCGTCATCAACGGCTTCGCGGGCAATGCCGCCGTCCTGGGCCAGTTCATGGCGTCGAGCTTCGTCTCGGCGGGTGACAGCCTGGGTGCGACGCCGATTGCCGATCCGCAGGCCGGTCACCAGCCGGTGCTGGCAATACCGCAGCACGCGTAAGCATTGCCGCCCTGGAGAATGCTGATGAGCGCTGAAACCGACGGCATGCGACGAGTCGACTCGGGACTCGAAGCTCTCGTGACGTTGTTGCATTTCCAGGGCGTCGCTGCTGATCGCCAGCAGATCAGGCATCGGATGGCAACGGACAGGATTGGCGCATCGGAGATTCTCCGGTGCGCCAAGGATTTGGGATTGAAGGCCCGGGCCTGCCGCAGTCAGTGGTCGCGGCTGGCCAAGACGCCGTTGCCCGCGATCGCGCCCTTGCGCGATGGCACCTTCATGGTGATTGCCAAGGCCGATGCGGACAAGGTTCTGGTTCAGTCCCCGGCGTATTCCCGTCCCGTCCTGATAACGCGGACCGAGCTGATTGCCATCTGGGACGGCGAGTTGATCCTGATGACGCGCCGGGCCGGGTTGTCCGACATCACCCGGCGCTTCGACATCACCTGGTTTGTTGGCGCGATCCACAAATACCGGCGCCTCCTGGGCGAGGTGCTGGTCGCATCATTTCTTCTGCAAACCTTTGCGTTGGTATCGCCGCTGTTCTTCCAGGTGGTGATCGACAAGGTGCTGGTGCATCGATCGCTGAATACCCTCGACGTGCTGGTGATCGGGTTGGTGGCGATCTCGCTGTTCGAGACCGTGCTGGGAATCCTGCGCACCTATTTGTTCTCGCATACCACCAACCGCATCGACGTCGAACTCGGGGCACGCCTGTTCAATCATCTGCTGGCGTTGCCGATGGCCTATTTCCAGGCGCGGCGCGTTGGCGATTCGGTGGCGCGGGTCCGCGAACTGGAAAACATCCGCAATTTTCTCACCAGCTCGGCTCTGACGCTGGCGATCGACCTGCTGTTCACCTTCGTGTTTCTGGCGGTCATGTTTGCCTACTCACCGTTGCTGACATGGATCGTGCTTGGCTCGTTTCCATTCTACATCGCGATCTCGGCCGGCGTGACGCCGCTGTTCCGGCGACGGCTCGACGAGAAATTTCGGCGCGGCGCCGAGAATCAGGCCTTTCTGGTCGAGAGCGTGACCGGGATCGAAACGCTGAAGTCGATGGCAGTCGAGCCGCAGATGCAGCGGCGCTGGGAAGAGCAGCTTGCCGGCTACGTTGCGGCCAGCTTCGGGGTCCTGAGCCTCGGCAATACCGCCAGCCAGATGGTGCAGTTCGTCAGCAAGCTCGTCACCGCGGGTGTGCTTTATTTCGGTGCCAGGCAGGTCATCGACGGCGGCCTGTCCGTGGGTGAGCTCGTAGCCTTCAACATCCTGGCCGGGCGGGTGAGTGCGCCGGTATTGCGTCTGGCGCAGATCTGGCAGGACTTTCATCAAGCGCGGCTGTCGGTCCTCAGACTGGGTGACATCCTCAACACAACGGCTGAACCGACCTATTCGGTAGGACGCACGCAGCTGCCGGCGATCCGCGGCAACATCATCTTCGACCACGTGACATTTCGCTATCGGGTCGACGGGCAGGAAGTGCTGCACGACGTCAGCTTCGATGTTCCCGCCGGGCAAATGGTCGGTATTGTCGGGCCTTCGGGATCAGGCAAGAGCACGTTTGCGAAGCTGGTGCAGCGGCTCTATGTGCCGGAAAGCGGCCGTGTCCTGATCGACGGCATGGATCTCGCGATGGCCGATCCGGCCGGGTTGCGTCGCCAGATCGGCGTCGTGTTGCAGGAAAACGTGCTGTTCAACCGCTCGGTGCGCGAGAATATCGCGCTCGCCGATCCAGCCATGTCGATGGAGCGCGTCATCGCGGCGGCAACACTGGCGGGTGCGCATGAATTCATTCTCGAACTGCCTGAAGGCTACGACACCATCGTCGGCGAGCGGGGCTCCACGCTTTCCGGCGGTCAGCGCCAGCGGATTGCGATTGCGCGCGCGTTGATCTCCGATCCGCGCATTCTGATTTTCGACGAGGCGACGAGTGCGCTCGACTACGAGAGCGAGCGGATCATCCAGCAGAACATGAAGGAGATAGCCAAGGGACGAACGGTTCTGATCATCGCGCACCGCCTCTCCACCGTGCGATCCGCGGATCGCATCGTAACGCTCGAGCGCGGCCGTTTGGTCGAAGACGGTACCCACGACACCCTTATCAAGACCGGTGGCCGTTATGCGACGCTGCACAGGCTGCAGGGAGGAATCTATGGAGTCGGCTAATCGCGTGTCGCCCGTCAAGCAGAAGGAAGTCGTCGTTCCCTTCAAGCGCGCGCAGGAGCGGCGCGGCAACGAACTCGCATTCCTGCCGGCGGCGCTGGAAATCGTAGAGACCCCGCCATCGCCGGTCGGCCGTTTGACCGTGGCGATCATCACTTTGCTGTTTGGCTCGGCGGTGATCTGGTCATATTGGGGGACGATCGACATTGTGGCGTCGGCAACCGGAAAAATCGTGCCGAGTGGCCGCACCAAGATCATCCAGCCGTTCGAGACCGGGGTGGTACGTTCGATCCGGGTGCAGGACGGGCAGGCCGTCAAAGCCGGCGAGGTTCTGATCGAGCTCGATCCGACCGTCAACGCCGCGGAGCGTGACCATCTTTCCAACGACCTCCTCGCCGAGAAACTCAACACCGCGCGGTTGCGCGCCGCGCTCGCGGCCGTGGACGATCGCGAGGCCGATTTCACACCGCCTGCCGGAGCGGACCCGGTATTGGTCAGCGCCCAGCGCCAGCTCCTGCTCAGCCAGGTCACCGAACACCGCGCCAAGATCGCCGCGCTGGGGCGGCAACAGGCGCAGAAGGAAGCCGAACGGGCCACCGCCGGAGCCACCATCCACAAGCTCGAGGCGATGATTCCCGTGGTCCAGCAGCGCGTCGATATCCGCAAGACGCTGATGGAGAGGGAGCTGAGTTCGAAGATCACCTATTTCGAGATTTTGCAGTTGCTGGTCGAACAGCAGGAAGAACTCAGTGTCCAGAAAAGCCATCAGCAGGAAGCTGAGGCTGCGGTGGCGGCCATTCGCGAGACGGGACGCCAGGCGGTGGCTGAATACCGGCGCACCTTGTCAGACGAACTCGCAAAGGCCGAGCAGAAGGCAAGCGGGCTTGCCCAAGACCTGATCAAGGCTGAACGGAGGACCGGACTTCAGCAGCTTGCGTCACCGGTTGACGGCGTGGTGCAGCAACTCGCGATCCACACGGTCGGCGGCGTCGTCACGCCGGCGCAGGCCCTGCTGGTGATCGTCCCGAACGACAGCCGGCTGGAAATCGAGGCGATGGTGTCGAACAGCGACATCGGCTTTGTTCACACCGGACAGCAGGCCGAGATCAAGATCGATACCTTCAATTTCACCCGCTACGGTCTTTTGCGCGGCCAGATTATCGGCGTTTCGCAGGACGCGATCATTCGCGACCAGCCGCAGGACCGCACTGGCGACCGGAGGCCGGGAATGCAAAACGGCTCCAGCGAACCGAAGGGCCAGGAGCTGAACTACAGCGCACGCATTTCACTCGATCGCACCAAAATGCAGATCGACGACCGGATGGTCGATTTGTCGCCGGGCATGGCGGTGACGGTGGAAATCAAGACTGGATCGCGCACCATCCTGAGCTATCTGCTTTCGCCGCTGTTGCGCTATCAACAGGATGTCCTGCGCGAACGGTGAGGCGAGCGGAAACTTTCACCGCCAGAGCGGGCGAGGCCTTGAAGCGACATTATTGCGTCGGCTTGATCGCCCAGGTCACGCTCACCGTCACCGACAGCGTCTCTTCGCCTTGCGCCACCGGTGCGCCGGCGGCCATCGGCGCCGCCATCTTGCCGCGGAACATCGGCGTCGGCGCGCCTTCCTCGGAAATGCTGATGGGCTCGCCGAGCGTCACGCCGGCGGCCTTGGCGTAGATCTCCGCCTTGCGGCGTGCATCGGCGATCGCCTTTTCGCGGGCCTCGTCGAGGGCTTTTGAGGCTTGCGTTACCGTGAAATTGATGCCGCCGATTTCGTTGGCGCCGGCGCCCACCAGCACGTCGATGACATTGGCGACCTTGGTGATATCACGTACCTTGACCGTGACACGGTTGCTGGCGCGGAAGCTGACGATGCCTGGGCGGTCCGAGACTTTGGACGGCGTGGCAAACTGCGGCTGCAGCGACAGCCGCGAGGTCTGGTAGTCCTTCTCGTCAATACCGGCGCCCTTGAGCGCCAGCAGCACCTTGCCCATCGCGGCGTTGTTGGCGTCCGACGCCTCGCGCGCGGTCTTGGCGTCCGACGTCACCCCGCCTTCGATCTGGGCCTGATCGGGTGCCACCGACACGTTGGCTTCGCCGGTCACGGAAATGGCGGGCGGCATCGTCTGCGCCAGCGCGGGCGCGGCGAGGAATGTCGCAGCAATGACGGGGCCGAACCAGCGCTTCATCTGTTTCACCGCAGCGGCACGTAGACGTTGATCACCAGCTTGTCCTCCGCCGTCTTCAGCGGGTCGGTGATGTATTCCTCGATGAACGTGTCCTTGGCCTCGAGCTTCTTGTCGTCGAGGTGGTTGGTGATCGCCTCATAGGTGTTGTCCATGTTGTCGTAGGAGCCGCGATGGACGAACTTCAGCGCCTTGCCCTCGGGCGACTTGGCGATGCTCATGTCCTTGGTCAGGTTCTTCGGCTCCTGGTCGACCGGGATTTCCGCCAGAAACGTGAAGCCGGTGTCGTCGGTCGAGGTGTAGACGATCATCGAATTGCCCGTGGCCTTGATGCCCTGCTTGTCGAGCAGGGCGGTCAGCGCCTTGAACGCATCGATCAGGGTGTCGAAGGCGCCATCCCAGTTGGCGGTGCCCTTGATGACCACCACTTTCTTGGGCTGGAGTGCGAACTCCTCGCCGAAGGGGTCGGCGGTCTGGACGCTGGCGGCGGGAGGCGGGGGCGCCGGCGCAGGGGCTTTTTCGGCCGTTGGGGCATCCGCCGGCGACTTGGTTTCGGCCGGCGGCGGGACCGGCACCGCCGACGGTGCGGGGCTGGGCACAGCCGACGGGCTCGGAGCCGGCGAGGCCGAGGGTGCCGGCGACTGGGCGAGGGCGGCGTCGGTGAACGCAACCATGGAGAGCGCGACCAGGGCCGCACGGAAAGTGCTGATACGGTTCATTTCAGGTATTCTCCATCCACCCCACCCGGCGGCGGAATGTCCCCCGCGCCCGCCAGGATGGTGCCATTTTCTAACACGCAAGGTCCGCGTTCGTCCCATGACAGATGCGTCATATGCCCCCGCGTACTAGGCAATGCGGCAAGTTTCGCCATATAAGGCAGGCAGAATTTAGGAAATTCCATGAGCACGCTGGCCAACCACGCATTTGCCAAGATGAACGGCATCGGCAACGAAATCGTCGTGGTCGATCTGCGCGATTCCAAGGCCACTGTCACGCCGGAAGACGCACGCGCGGTCGGCTCTCCGGCAGGCGTGCCCTACGACCAGTTGATGGTATTGCAGCCGCCGCGGCTTTCGGGCACCGAGGCCTTCATCCGCATCTACAACAATGACGGCTCGGAAGCCGGCGCCTGCGGCAACGGCATGCGCTGCGTGGTGCGCCGCCTGTTCGAAAAGACCGGCCAGACCGCTGTGACGTTCGAGACCCGTGCCGGCCTTTTGAATTGCTGGCAGGGCCCGGCGCCCGATCTCTACACCGTGGACATGGGAGCCCCGAAGTTCGGCTGGCAGGATATTCCGCTGGCCGAAGAATTTCGTGACACCCGCTATATCGAACTCCAGGTAGGTCCCATCGATGCGCCGGTGCTGCATTCGCCATCGGTGGTCTCGATGGGCAATCCGCACGCGATCTTCTGGGTCGACGACGTCAACGCCTATGACCTCGAACGCTTCGGGCCGCTGCTGGAAAACCACCCGATTTTTCCCGACCGCGCCAACATCACGCTGGCCCATGTCGTCGATCGCGACCACGTCACGATCCGTACCTGGGAACGCGGCGTCGGCCTGACCAGGGCCTGCGGCTCGGCCGCGTGTGCGACCGCGGTCGCCGCCGCCCGGCTGAAGCGCACCAATCGCAGCGTCGAGATCACGCTGCCCGGTGGCAAGCTTGCGATCGAGTGGCGCGAGCGCGACGACCATGTGCTGATGACCGGCACCGCGCATTTCGAGTATGAAGGCCGCTTCGATCCCGCGCTGTTCGCCAGCGTCGCCTGAGAGCCATGAGCGTCGACGTCCTCACCTTCGGCTGCCGTCTCAACGCCTTCGAATCCGAGGTGATCGCCCGCGAGGCGGAGCGCGCCGGACTTTCCGACACCATCGTCATCAACAGCTGCGCGGTCACCAACGAGGCGGTGGCGCAGGCGCGGCAGTCGATTCGCCGGCTGAAGCGCGAGCGGCCGGACGTGCGCATCGTCGTCACGGGCTGCGCGGCGCAGACCCAACCAAAAATGTTTGCCGAAATGGCCGAGGTCGATCGTGTCGTCGGCAATGACGACAAGATGCGCGGCGAGGCGTGGCGGGACGCGCGCGCGGCGTTCGACGCGGGCTTTGGGGTCGAGACAAGCGAAAAGATCGCGGTCGCCGACATCATGGCGGTGCGCGAGATGGCGCCGCATCTGCTCGATGGCTTCAAGGCCGGCCTGCCGCGGGTTTTCGTGCAGGTGCAGAATGGCTGCGACCACCGCTGCACTTTCTGCATCATCCCTTACGGCCGCGGCAATTCGCGCTCGGTGCCGATGGGTGCCGTCGTCGAACAGGTCCGCGCGCTCACCCAGCGCGGTCATGCCGAGATCGTGCTGACGGGGGTCGATCTGACCAGCTACGGGGCTGACTTGCCGGGCATGCCGAAGCTCGGGCAACTGACAAAACAGATTTTGCGGCATGTGCCGGAGTTGAAACGCCTGCGCATTTCTTCGATCGATTCCATCGAGGCCGATCACGATCTGCTTGACGTCATCTCGGATGATGAGCGGCTGATGCCGCATTTGCATCTATCGCTGCAGTCCGGCGACGACATGATCCTGAAACGGATGAAGCGGCGGCATTCGCGCAAGGACGCGATCGAGTTCTGCGCGCAGGTGCGGCGGCTCCGTCCGGACATCACGCTCGGCGCCGATATCATCGCGGGCTTTCCGACCGAGACCGACGAGATGTTCGCGCGTTCGGAAGATCTGGTCGCGGAATGCGATCTTACGTTTCTGCACGTGTTTCCCTATTCGAAGCGACCCGGCACGCCGGCCGCGCGGATGCCGCAGGTAGCGGGCGGGGCCATCAAGAATCGCGCACGGCGCCTGCGGGCGGCTGGCGACGCGGCCCTGCAGAAGCGGCTGGCATCGGAAATCGGTGCGACGCGTCAGGTTTTGATCGAAAGCGCGACGCAGGGGCGGACGGAGCATTTCCTGCCGGTCGCGATAGCGGGCGAAACATCGGGTGCCGTGATGACGCTAGCGATCAAGGGCCGTGATGGCGCGAGGTTGACGGTGTGAGCCGCAAAATCCGCTGTCGTCGCCCGGCTTGACCGGGCG
Source organism: Bradyrhizobium sp. McL0615 (assembly GCF_049993905.1). NCBI lineage: Bacteria > Pseudomonadati > Pseudomonadota > Alphaproteobacteria > Hyphomicrobiales > Nitrobacteraceae > Bradyrhizobium > Bradyrhizobium sp. McL0615. Next base: position 468,320 of record NZ_CP188254.1, read on the forward strand.
ATCCAGTACGCCGCGGCCCCTCGGTTGATCTCTGGCTTCTCTGGGATACTGGATCATCCGCCTTCGCGGATGATGACAGTGGTGGCTGGGGCGGCGTGTGCTGCTACTCCCCGTTCCAGCCGCACGCCCTGAGCCGCTCGCGCATATGCTCCGGCGCGGGTGCTGTCACGCGCACTGGCTCCTTGTTTTTCGAAATCGGAATCACGATCTCGCGGGAATGCAGATGCAGGATAGGCTCGCCGAATCTTGGCCCGTTGCCGTAGATGTTGTCGCCGACAATCGGCCAGCCCGTCGCAGACGTGTGTACGCGCAATTGATGGGTGCGGCCGGTCACTGGTTCCAGCGCGAGCCAACAAAGGCCGTCGCCGCGGCCGCGCACTTTCCAGGTGGTGACGGCTTTCTGGCCCTCCGGGTCCGGCTTCTGCCACCAGCCGCGCTCGGCGTTGAGCCGGCCGATCGGCATGTCGATGGTGCCTTCGTCCTCGGCAGGTCCGCCCTCGACCACGGCCCAATAGGTCTTGCCGATCTTGCCGTGCTTGAACAGCAGCCCGATCGAGGCGGTGGCCTTGCGATGGCGTCCGAGCACCAGACAGCCGGAGGTATCCTTGTCGAGCCGGTGGGCCAGCACCGGCGGCCGCGGCAGGCCAAATCGCAAGCCGTCAAAGGATGCTTCCAGATTGGCGCCGCCCTTGGGGCCCCGATGTACCGGCAGCCCGGCAGGCTTGTCGATCACAAGCATCAGCCCGTCGCGGTGGAGCACACGAGCCTGGATTTCGTCTGCCGTTAAGCCACGGACATCAAGCGATGTCCGGGGGGCATCAAAGGATGGCCCGGGCACATCGAGGGATGGCCCGGAGACATCAAGGGATGCTCCGGGAACATTGATGGATCTGTTGTGACTTCCGCTCATGGCGCGAAACCGCTAACACGTCTCCAACATGAGCGATACCACTCCCGGAACCCCCAAACTGAGCTGGTGGCGGCGGCTTTCGAGCGGCCTGAAGCGGACCTCGAGTTCGCTAGGCTCCGCCGTTGCCGACCTCGTCACCAAGCGCAAGCTCGACCGCGCCATGCTCGACGATATCGAGGATGTGCTGCTGCGCGCCGATCTCGGCACCGCCGTGGCGGTACGGATTGCGGACGCCGTCGGCGCCGGCCGTTATGACAAGGCGATCTCGGCCGATGAGGTGAAGACGGTTGTTGCAACCGAGGTCGAGAAGGTGCTGGCGCCGGTGGCGAAGCCGCTGGAGATCGACGCGGCGCAAAAGCCGTTCGTCATTCTCGTGGTCGGCGTCAACGGCTCGGGCAAGACCACGACGATCGGCAAGCTCGCCGCGAAACTGAGTGCCGAGGGCCGCAAGATCATGATGGCGGCCGGCGACACGTTTCGCGCCGCGGCGATCGAGCAGCTCAAGGTGTGGGGCGAACGCACCAGGTCGCCGGTCATTGCGGGTGCGCAGGGTTCGGATTCGGCGAGCCTTGCCTTCAACGCGCTGACCGCGGCGAAAGAACAGAATATCGACGTGCTGCTGGTCGATACCGCCGGACGCCTGCAGAACAAGGCCGAGCTGATGAAAGAGCTCGAAAAGGTCGTTCGCGTCATCAAGAAGGTCGATGCATCGGCCCCGCATGCGGTGCTGCTGGTGCTCGATGCCACGGTGGGACAAAATGCGCTGTCGCAGGTCGAGGCATTTCATCGTACCGCTGGCGTCACCGGCCTCGTGATGACGAAGCTCGACGGCACCGCGCGCGGCGGCATCCTGGTGGCGCTGGCGGAGAAATTCAAATTGCCGGTGCACTTTGTCGGCGTCGGCGAAGGCGTCGACGATCTCGCCCCATTCACCGCGCGGGATTTCGCCAACGCGATCGCAGGTATCGATAGGGCATGATCCCGAAAAGTGAGAACCGGTTTTCGGACAAGATCATGCCCAAACAAAGAACGAAGTGAAACGATGGACAAGACCCAGCCGCATCCGATGTTCAAGCTTGCGACCGAACTCGGTCCGCTCCTCGTGTTCTTCGTGGCGAATGCCAAGTTCAACCTGTTTGTCGCGACCGGCGCCTTCATGGTGGCGATCGTGGCCGCGATGATCGCCTCCTATGTGGTGGTGCGGCATATCCCCATCATGGCGATCGTCACCGCCGTCATCGTGCTGGTGTTCGGCACGCTGACGCTGGTGCTGCACGACGAGACCTTCATCAAGGTCAAGCCGACCATCATCTACGGCCTGTTCGCCGCGATCCTCGGCGGCGGGCTGTTGTTCGGCCGCTCCTTCATCGCGATCCTGTTCAATCAGATGTTCAACTTGACGCCGAAGGGCTGGCGCGTTCTGACCATGCGCTGGGCGCTGTTCTTTTTCGCCTTGGCGATCCTGAACGAATTTATCTGGCGCACGCAGTCGACTGATTTCTGGGTCAACTTCAAGGTATTCGGCGTGACGCCGCTGACGATGATCTTTGCGATCGCCCAGATGCCGCTGATCAAGCGCTATCATCTGGAGCCGGCCACGCTGGAAGCCAGCGAGGCCGAAGCGGGCGATGTGAGCAAGGGGTAGGTCTGCTCCCTCGCCCCGCTCTTCGCGGGGAGAGGGTTGGGGTGAGGGGCTCTCTCCGCAAACTCTGCAGGTCGTTGGACCTGTACCCCCTCACCCGGAATTCGCGCTCCGCGCAAATTCCGACCTCTCCCCGCAAGCGGGGTGAGGTAAGAAAGAAGGCCTCAGCTCTTTTGCTTGGCGATGATCTTGTCCTTGATCTTGTCGTAGGTCGCTTGCGGGACGATGCTCTTCTGCACCAGCTCGTCCTTGCCCTTGTACGGCCGGCCCGCGATGATTTTGGCGGAATAGGCCTTGCCGACACCCGGCAGCGCGTCGAGCTGGTCGGCGGTCGCCGAGTTGATGTCGAGCAGTTCCGCCTTCGGGGCGGGCGCCATCTTCGACTCCGAGGCCTTTGGCGCGGGAGCCATCTTGCTGTCGGATTTGGCCGCGGGCTGCGCGGTCTGGGCCATCGACGGGGTCGCCGTCAGCATGCCCAGGGTAAGTGCGGTTGCGAGAAGAGAAGCGAGCGTGAAATGACGCATAGGGTGTCCCTCCAAGGACGGTTCAAGTAACGCCATCAAGCTAGCTGTGAATTCGTGGCGGCGCCATGGCTGCGAAATGAACGGCAGATAAAAGCCAAAAATTATTTGGATGCTTCGAACGGCGAACCGCGCATGGCCGACTGGTCGGTACCGCTCCGTCTCAGCGTGCCGATGCCGGCAGTCGGTCAAAAGGATCAAAGACCGTCCACGCTACCGGAAGTTTCACCTCGACCCCCGACTTGGCGCCTTCCGCGACCAGGAATTGCATCGATGCACTCATGTCGTCGAGTAGCACGGGGATCGGCCGCAGCGGCTGATCGATCGGAGCGGTGAAATCGTCCCAATGGATCGGGATCACCCGCCGGGCGCCGCTGGTCGTCACCAACTCCCGCCAATACTCCGCCATGTAGGACTGGGATTGCTTGCCAAGCTGGCCGATGCCGAGAAACACGACATCAGCGCGCCGTCCGGCAAGGGCGCCCGGAACGAATCCGGCGCTGGCGTTGACCAGCAGACGCCGGCCATCATGTTCGATCTGAACGGCGAAGCTGGTGCCCTCAAGATAGGCGTTGGCGCGCACCGGCGGGACCAGCGGCGCTGTGATTTCGCCGCCGGTGAAGGGCGACGGCACGTGCCGGCTTTGCAACAGCGTTACCGTAAAGCGGCCGAAGGTCATGATGTCGCCGGGACGGCGGGCCGCGATGTTGGCTTCCGGCAAGCCCCAGCCTCGTCCAACATTGGCCGTCGATTCGGAGCCGACCAGCACGGCGCCGGTCTGCGCGGCGACCTCAGGCGCGTCCATCGCGTGGTCATAGTGAGAATGATTGACGATCACCGCGGCGAGCTTTTCGATTCCGGCCCGCTGCAGGCTGTTCTTGATGATCGTCTTGTCGGGCGAAATCTTTTCAAGGAACAACTGCCGGGAATTCGGCCGCGTGAAAAACCCGTCCAGCAGGATTGCGGTGCTGCCGTCGTCAAACAGCAATGTTGACACGCCGAGAAACGTTACCCGCAACGGAGCATTGCGATTGATATCGGGCGCTGCCGTGAGAGCAGCAAATGAGGAGACATCAGGCCGGTGAGTCAGCCCGTAGTAGACATAGGCTCCGGCGCTGGCCAGAACGACCATGATCGCCAGCCCGAATGCAATTGCGTATTTCATTGCCCGCGGCTTCCGTAAAACGTGCCCGTTCAAGGCCTCGCCTTCAACGCCTTCTCGATCTCGACCTTCAACACGCTGTCGAGATTGGCCGGCGTCACCGGCCCGACCATCTTGTAGAGGATGGTGCCGTCGCGGCCGACCACGAAGGTTTCGGGCACGCCGTAGACGCCCCATTCGATCGCGCCGCGGCCATTGGCATCGACGCCGACCATGCTGAACGGGTTGCCGTAGCGGCCGAGGAAGCGGCGGGCGTTATCGGGAGAATCCTTGTAGTTGATGCCGACGATCTGCAGCCGCGTATCCTTCGCCAGTGCGGTCAGCAGCGGCGCCTCGTCGTGGCAAGGCACGCACCAGGACGCCCAGACATTGACGACGGAGACCTTGCCCTTGAAGGCGGCGGGGTCGAGCCCGGGCACCGGCACGCCGTTATTGGCGAGGCCTTCCAGCGCCGGAAGCGTGGTCTGTGGCGCCGGGCGGCCGATCAGGGCGGATGGGATTTTAGAGGGATCGCCGCCATACAGCCGCAGCAGGAACAGCGCGGCGACGGCGAGGAAACCGACCAGCGGCAGCGCCACCAGCCAGCGCCGGCGGCCCGGCTGTTCGTCCGATGTGGCGGGCGTGCTCATCAGATGTCCGTCGCCTGGCGGCCCGAGCGGCGGGAAACGCCGCTGGCCTCGAGTTCGCGCAGGCGCTCCTTCTGGCGGCGATAATCGATGGCGATCCAGACGATGAGAAGCGCCACGACCGCCGCCACCAGCGTGTAGGACGTCACGATAAAGGAGGCGTAGGGACCGAGCGCCATCGCGTCATGCCGCCTGCTGGCTGGCTTGCATCATCTGCAAGCTGCGCACGCGCCGGCGCAGGATCTCGTTGCGCATCGCCGCCAGATGCAGCGTGACGAACAGCAGCGAGAAGCCGACCGCCATCACCAGCAACGGAATCAGGAACGCCTTGTCGAGCGATGTGCCGCCCATGCGCAGGACGGCCGCCGGCTGATGCAGCGTGTTCCACCAGTCGACCGAGAATTTGATGATCGGCAGGTTGAGCGCGCCGACCAGCGTCAGGACGGCGGCGGCCCGCGCCGCCCGCGACGGATCGTCCACGGCGCGCCACAGCGCCATCAGGCCGAGATACATCAGGAACAGGATCAGGACCGAGGTCAGCCGCGCATCCCATTCCCAATAGGTGCCCCACATCGGCCGTCCCCACAGTGAACCCGTGACCAGCGCGAGAAACGTGAATGCCGCGCCGATCGGCGCTGCGGCCTTGGCCGCGACGTCGGCGAGCGGATGCCGCCATACCAGCGTGCCCAGCGCGGCAAGGCTCATGACGCCCCAGACGAACATCGAAAGCCACGCATTCGGCACGTGGATGAACATGATCTTCACGGTGGCGCCCTGCTGATAGTCATCGGGCGCCATCGCCGCCTGATAGAAGCCGATCAACAGCAGGATCGCGGTTGCGCCCGCCAGCCACGGCAGCAAGCGCGCCGTCAGCGACAGGAATTTGGTTGGATTGGCGAGGTCGATCAGCGTCATGGCATCCTGATAGTCGTCAGTGGCGGGGCAGGCAATGCGGCTTGGTTTGTTTCATGTTGCCTCCGCGAGAGTTGATCGGCGTCAAATCATGTCGGTCCAAGCCATCTCAGTCCAAGCCGTGCCGCAGGCTGGCCGCGGCGGCGAACGGTCCGATCACCAGGCTGACCAGCGAAAGCGCGCACAGGATGGAAAACGGTGTTCCAAACGACAGCGGCCCTGTTATGGCGGCCTGCGATGCGGCAACGCCGAAAATCAGCACCGGGATCGATAGCGGCAGCACCAGCACGGCCAGCAACAGCCCGCCGCGGTGCAACGTCACGGCGAGCGCCGCGCCGATCATGCCCGTAAACGTCAGCGCCGGCGTTCCCACCAGCAGCGTCAGCGCCACCGCCGAGGTTGCGGTGGCGTCGAGATTGAGCAGCAGCCCCAGCGCAGGGGTCGCCACGATCAGCGGCACGCCGGCGGCAAGCCAGTGGGCCAGCGCTTTTGCGGCGCAGGCCAGTTCGAGCGGCGCCCGGGCCATCACGATCAGGTCGAGCGAACCATCCTCGTGGTCGGCCGTGAACAGGCGGTCCAGCGTGAGCAGGCTCGCCAGCAGCGCGCCGAGCCACAGGATCGCGGGTCCGAGCCGCGTCAGCAGCGCCAGATCCGGCCCGATCGCGAACGGCATCAGCACCGTGACCGTGAGGAAAAACAGCACGCCGATCAGCGCTCCGCCGCCAACGCGAAGCGCGATCTTGATGTCCCGGCGAATCAGTGAGGTGAGGGCGCTCATTTTCCGCCTCCCATCTGCAGTTCTCTCGCTCCGATCCCGAGCGGGCTGTGGGTCGCGGCGATGATGATGCCGCCGCCGGCGATGTGGTCGCGCATGACGCCTGCGAACAGATCCTGCCCGGCGGTATCGAGCGCCGAGGTCGGCTCGTCCAGCAGCCAGACCGGCCGGCGCACCACCAGCAGGCGGGCGATCGACAACCGCCGCCGCTGGCCGGCGGAGAGATAGGCTGCCGGCAGATGCGTGGCATGGGCAAGCCCCACGGCTGAAAGGCATTGGCTGGTATTGCCGGCCGCGCCGCCCAGAAAATCTCGCCAGAACGACAGGTTTTCCGCCACGCTTAGCGCGGGCTTCAGCGCATCGCGATGGCCGAGATAATGGGATTGCTCCGGCAACGTCAGTTCGTCCTCGCCGCCTTCCAGGTCGACCGACCCGCCTGCCGGCACCAGGAGGCCCGCGATCAGGCGCAACAGCGAGGTCTTGCCGGAGCCGTTCGGGCCGACCACGGCCAGCACCTCGCCCGAGGAGGCTTCGAAATCGAGGCCGGAGAACACTTCGCGGCCGCCCCTGATACAGTCGATGTGACGCCCCGAGAGCCGCATATTGCCTCTTCACAGCCCTCTGAAATTAATGGGTACCGCGCCAGAATTTGTGGGTGCCGCATTGCTGAAGCACGCTTGTCGGTGTGGCGGCGCTTCTAGAAAGATTCTATAAGCCCGGAACTTGATGCAGCACACAATCGGCGGCTGCAAGCCAAGAGGCCAGCCTAGGCTGACGGTGTTTACATACCCTTGCCGGGTATAACTAGAATTTGGGATTTCCTGACATGACCTCGCTCGACAGCTTCAAATGCCGCAAGACCCTCAAGGTCGGCAGCAAGACCTACGTTTATTACAGCCTGCCCGCCGCCGAGAAGAACGGTCTGAAGGGAATTTCCAAGCTGCCCTATTCGATGAAGGTGCTCCTGGAAAACCTGCTACGCAATGAAGACGACCGCACGGTCAAGAAGGCCGACATCATCGCGGTGTCGAAATGGTTGAGGAAGCGTAAACTCGAGCACGAAGTGGCGTTCCGCCCGGCGCGCGTGCTGATGCAGGATTTTACCGGCGTGCCGGCAGTGGTCGATCTCGCCGCGATGCGTAACGCGATGCAGGCGCTCGGCGGCGATGCCGAGAAGATCAACCCGCTGGTGCCAGTCGATCTCGTCATCGACCACTCGGTGATCGTCAACTTCTTCGGCGACAACAAGGCGTTCGGCAAGAACGTGGTCGAGGAATACAAGCAGAACCAGGAACGCTACGAATTCCTGAAGTGGGGCCAGAAGGCGTTTTCGAATTTCTCCGTGGTGCCGCCCGGCACCGGCATCTGCCATCAGGTCAATCTCGAATATCTCGCGCAGACGGTGTGGACAAAGAAGGAGAAGATGACGGTCGGCAAGAAGACCGGCACCTTCGAGGTCGCCTATCCGGATTCGCTTGTCGGCACCGACTCGCACACGACCATGGTCAACGGCCTCGCCGTGCTCGGCTGGGGCGTCGGCGGCATCGAGGCGGAAGCCTGCATGCTCGGCCAGCCGCTGTCGATGCTGCTGCCGGAAGTGGTCGGCTTCAAGCTCAAGGGCCAGCTCAAGGAAGGCGTCACCGCGACCGACCTGGTGCTGACCGTCACGCAGATGCTCCGCAAGCAGGGCGTGGTCGGCAAGTTCGTCGAATTCTTCGGTCCCGGCCTCGACTTCCTCTCGGTGGCGGACAAGGCGACCATCGGCAACATGGCGCCGGAATATGGCGCGACCTGCGGCTTCTTCCCGGTCGACGCCGCGACCATCGATTATCTCAAGACCTCCGGCCGCAAGGCGGATCGCGTCGCGCTGGTTTCGGCTTACGCCAAGGCGCAGGGCCTGTTCCGTACCGCGAAATCGGCCGACCCCGTGTTCACGGAAACGCTGACGCTCGATCTCAAGGATGTCGTGCCGTCGATGGCCGGCCCGAAGCGCCCCGAAGGCCGCGTCGCGCTGCCGGCGGTCGCGGAAGGTTTCTCTACCGCGCTCGCGGGTGAGTACAAGAAGCCCGGCGAAGCCGATAAACGCTACGCAGTCGACAATCACAATTTCGAAATCGGCCATGGCGACGTGGTGATCGCGGCGATCACCTCCTGCACCAACACCTCCAATCCGAGTGTGCTGATCGGTGCGGGCCTGCTGGCGCGTAACGCTGCCGCCAAGGGCCTGAAGGCCAAGCCGTGGGTGAAGACTTCGCTGGCGCCAGGCAGCCAGGTGGTCGCGGAATATCTCACCAATTCCGGGCTGCAGACCGAACTCGACAAGGTCGGCTTCAATCTGATCGGTTTCGGCTGCACCACCTGCATCGGCAACTCGGGTCCGCTGCAGGAAGACATTTCCAAATCCATCAACGACAACGGTATCGTGGCCGCGGCCGTACTGTCGGGCAACCGCAACTTCGAAGGCCGCGTCTCGCCGGACGTGCAGGCGAACTATCTGGCGTCGCCGCCGCTGGTGGTGGCCTACGCGCTGGCGGGCACCGTGACCAAGGATCTCGCGGTCGAGCCGATCGGCACCGGCAAGGATGGCAAGCCGGTGTTCCTGAAGGACATCTGGCCGACAACCAAGGAAATCAACGCCTACATGAAGAAGTTCGTGACGGCGACGATCTTCAAGAAGCGTTACGCCGACGTGTTCAAGGGCGACACCAACTGGCGCAAGATCAAGACGGTCGACAGCGAGACCTATCGCTGGAACATGTCGTCGACCTATGTGCAGAACCCGCCCTATTTCGAAGGTATGAAGAAGCAGCCCGATCCCGTCGTCGACGTGGTCGATGCGCGGATCCTGGCGATGTTCGGCGACAAGATCACCACCGACCACATCTCGCCCGCCGGCTCGATCAAGCTGACTTCGCCGGCCGGAAAATTCCTGAGCGAGCACCAGGTGCGCCCCGCCGACTTCAACCAGTACGGTACACGGCGCGGTAACCATGAAATCATGATGCGCGGCACCTTCGCCAACATCCGCATCAAGAACTTCATGCTGAAGGGCGCCGACGGCAATATTCCGGAAGGCGGCCTCACCAAGCATTGGCCCGACGGCGAGCAGATGCCGATCTACGACGCGGCGATGAAGTACCAGGCGGAGGGCGTGCCGCTGGTGGTGTTCGCCGGCGCCGAGTACGGCAACGGCTCGTCGCGCGACTGGGCCGCCAAGGGTACCCGCCTGCTCGGCGTCCGCGCCGTGATCTGCCAGAGCTTTGAGCGCATCCATCGCTCCAACCTGGTCGGCATGGGTGTGTTGCCGCTCACCTTCGAGGACGGCACGTCGTGGACGTCGCTGGGCCTGAAGGGTGACGAGAAGGTGACGATCCGGGGCCTGCAGGGCGACCTGAAGCCGCGTCAGACCCTGACGGCGGAGATCGTCTCCGGCGATGGCGCACTGCAGCGTGTCCCGCTGCTTTGCCGCATCGATACCCTCGACGAACTCGAGTACTACCGAAACGGCGGCATTCTGCATTATGTGCTGCGCAAACTCGCGGCGTAGAGTTCTCTTTTGACGCGTTTTCTTCACGCGAACCGGTAACCACTTCGCTTGAAAACGCTTTGAAACGCGGATTTGTGATCAGTGCCTCACTTCGAAGTGAGTAGCGAGCAAGAAGAAGGCGGCCTAATGAGAGGGCCGCTTTCGCGCGTTTGGGGCACGCATTTTTGGGATCAGATCATGCCCCGTAAAAATACGGATGGACGCTACCACCGGTTCGCACAATGACAGCGATGATGGCCAATAATCTGATATCGCGATGGTCCGGCGCGCTTGGCGTCTGTGCAATCATCGCCGTCATCCGCCCAGCTCATGCCGATCCGCGTGCCGTGGTCGAACTATTCACCTCACAGGGCTGTTCGTCGTGTCCGCCCGCCGACAAGATCGTCGGCGAACTCGCCAAAGACCCCAACGTGATCGCGCTGAGCATGCCGATCGACTATTGGGATTATCTCGGCTGGAAGGACACGCTGGCGGACTCGCGCTTCAGCGCGCGTCAGAAAGCCTATTCGCATGTCCGCGGCGACCGCAACCTCTATACGCCGCAGATGATCGTCAACGGCTCCGCGGAGGTGATCGGCAGTGATCGCGCCGCCATCGACGGCGCGATCAAGAACACGAGCAAGGCCGAGGGCGTGATGTCGGTGCCGGTGACGATGACGTTGTCGGGCAAACTGATCAACGTCTCGGTCGAGGCGAGCAAGGTGGCGACGGCGGGGCGCGGCGAAGTCTGGCTTTGTTCGGTTTCGCGGGCGGTGCCGATTTCGATTGGGCGCGGCGAGAATCGCGGCCAACAACTCACCTACTACAACGTAGTGCGCAAGCTCGTGAAGGTCGGCGACTGGAACGGCGGCGCGGGAAGCTGGAGCGTTCCGCTGGAAAATATTTCCAGCGACGGCGTCGATGCCGCGGTCGTCTATGTCCAGGACGGCAGTCGCGACAAGCCGGGCGCAATGCTCGGCGCCGCCTACACGTCGCTGCACTAGTTCTCTTCCGGGGCTCGGGTGGCCCGGATGGAGCGCAGCGAAATCCGGGATTCTCAAAGCCGGATAGACCTGCCCCGGATTGCGCTGCGCTCCATCCGGGCTGCGATGCTGCTCTTCTCACGTTTCCGGAATTCGTGTCGCGCCGTTGTTGGCGAAGGCGGGGTCGCGCGTGGCTTTGCAGCCCCCGCAAACGAAAAAGGACCAACTTTCGTTGGCCCAGTATCGGGATTAACTCCCTCTGCGAACAGGCCCGATCCCGACGGCCCCGGGGGGCTGGGGGCTGAGGAATCCGGAACCGAAAGGACCGGGCCAACGCAGTATCTACTTGTCGCAACCTAGCGGGGCGGGCGGTTGGCAGAAGTGGGGCAGCAATAAGATTCCGCTAACGATCCCGTGAATCGGAATTTCCCGTGATGCCGGCGGTTCCGCCCGGTTTCCTTTGCATTTACACCCCCTTGCGGCGTCCTGCGGTTAGCGCGATCATGTCGACCTCGGCATGCTCCCGAAAAGTGGGGACCGGTTTTCGGGGCGAGGGCATGCCTGAGATGACAGGAGGCGCTCCATGAGCTCGATATCGGAGGACACCGATCCAAGCGAGGCCCGCGCGGTGGCGCGCCCTGCCACTGCAACGCCACCGCCAAATCGTGTCACGTTCAATCGTCTCGAACTCAACCGTATCCTCAATCTGTATGGGCGCATGGTCGCCGACGGCGAATGGCGCGACTACGCCATCGACTTTCTGAAAGACCGTGCGGTATTTTCGGTATTCCGCCGCGCTTCCGAGGTTCCGATTTACCGGATCGAGAAGGACCCGCGGCTCGCACGCAAGCAGGGCATGTACAGCGTGATCTCGGCGACCGGCCTGATCCTGCGCCGCGGCCACGAACTCGAACGCGTGCTGCTGGTGATCGATCGCAAGCTGGCGCTGGTGTAGCGAAGCTGCGGTAGGGTGGGCAAAGGCGCGCTTGCGCCGTGCCCACCATCTATCCCCGATGTTAGTCGCGAATGGTGGGCACGCTTCGCTTTGCCCCACCCTACGAATCTACGACGTCGGCACCGTCGAGCCGCCTTCACCGAGCGCGCGCTGCATCATCACGGTGTCGAGCCAGCGGCCGAATTTGAGGCCGACATGGCGATGCGTCCCGATCATCTGGAACCCGCATTTGGTGTGAACGCCGATCGAGCCGGCGTTGGCGGAATCGCCGATAACGGCGATCATCTGCCGGTAGCCGCGCGCCTCGCATTCGGCGATCAGCCGCTGCAGCAGTTGCAGGCCGATGCCGCGGCGGTGGGTCGAGGGCTTTAGATAGACCGAGTTCTCCACCGTGAAGCGATAGGCAGGCCGCGGCCGATAAGGGCCGGCATAGGCATAGCCGATCACATCGCCTTCGACCGATGCCGCAAAATACGGGAAGCCGCCGTCCATCAGGGCTTTGAACCGTCGGGTCATCTCGGCGAGATCCGGCGGGATCAGCTCGAACGTCGCGGTGCCGTAGCGCACCGCGTGCTCGTAGATTTCGGTGATGGCGGGGAGGTCGGCCTCGATGGCGGGCCGGATTTCAGCGGCGGACATGCAGAGAAAGATATCAGCAGCCCAATACGGATCAACATTTTCTGCCATGCCCGGGATGCGCCCCGCCATGACTCTGGCCAAAAGAAAAGCCCCGGCCGTTGGGCCGGGGCTTCGACTTTTAACTTCTGCGGCAGCGCTTAGTCGCGCTGGCCGAGCAGCTGCAACAGCAGCGTGAAAAGGTTGATGAAGTTCAGGTAGAGCGACAATGCGCCGGTAATCGCCGCCTTCTCCGCAATCTCGCCGCCCTGAGAGGCGTAGCCGTAGATGTAGTCGTTCTTCAGCCGCTGGGTATCCCAGGCGGTAAGGCCCGCAAACACCAGCACGCCGACCACGGAGACGATGAACTGCAGCATCGAGCTCGCCAGGAACAGGTTGACCAGGCTCGCGATGATGATGCCGATCAGGCCCATGAACAGGAACGACCCCATGCCGCTCATGTCACGCTTGGTGGTGTAGCCGTACAGGCTCAGCGCGCCGAAGGTCGCCGCGGTGATGAAGAACACCCGCACGATCGAGGTGTGGGTGTACACCAGGAAGATCGACGACAGCGAGATGCCCATCAGCGCCGAGAACACCCAGAACAGCATCTGGGCGGTCGCGGGACGCAGCCGGTTGATGCCGGCCGAGATCGCAAACACCATGGCCAGCGGCGCTAAGATGAACAGCCACTTCAGGGGGCTGACATACATCGCATAGCCGAACTGCGTCAGGTAGGCGTTGCCGAACTTGGCGACGGCGCCGGCCTGGTCGGTGGTCACGGCAGCCATATAGACGCCGAGCGCCGCAAGGCCGGTGATGGCCAGGCCGATGCTCATGTAGTTGTAGATACGCAGCATGTAGGCGCGCAGACCGGCATCGACGGTCGCGGCATCAACGCGCCCGGCGGCCCGGCCGAAAGGAGAAGTGTAATTACGGTCTAGGTCCGACATGGTCGAATTCCCGTTAGGTTGCCCGGCGGAGCGCAAGGGGTTTGCGGCGCCGGTTAGATTTCTATCTCAGATGTCCCGATCTGCCGACGTTAATTTTACGTCATGAACCCGGCCACTGATCTTGGCTGATATGTGGGAAACTAACACATTCGCCGCAACCTTCCACGCGCGGCTGAATGTCGCTTCTGCCGTCGTTCCCGGGCAAAAGCAGCGTTAATTCCGCCTTTCCGCCGCTACAAATTGTCACAAATTCCGCAACACGCTGGCCGGCTTCTGATTCAGGGCCAACAACGTCCCGGCGAGCCCCAGCCCTACCGTGACGACCAGGGCGGCGGCGACCACGCCGGCCGCGCTGCCGGCCTGCCAGATGAAACTGAGCGTCATCAGCCGGGTCACGATCAGCCAGGCCGCGACGGAGCCCGCGATCACGCCGAAAACCGCGGTGGCGAGGCCGATCATCAGGTATTCCAGTGCATAGGCGCCTAGCAGGCGCACCCGGGTTGCACCCAGCGTCTTCAGGATGACGGCGTCATAGACCCGGTGGCGGTGGCCGGCGGCGAGCGCGCCGCCCAGCACCAGGATCGCCGAGATCAGCGTCACCGCGCTGGCGCCGCGGATGGCGAGCACGAGGTTGGTGACGACGGCGCCGACGGTTTCCAGCGCCTCGCGGACCCGCACGCTGGTCACCATCGGGAAGGCGTCCGCCACCTGCTTGATGATCCGGGCATCGCCCGCCGGGTCCGGATGGGCCTCGGACAGCGTCGCGACATGGCTGTGCGGCGCGCCCCTGAACGCGTTGGGCGAGAACACCAGCACGAAATTGATGCCGAGCCCCTGCCAGTCAATGTTGCGCAAATTGCTGATCCTGGCCGGGATGTCGCGGCCGAGCACGTTGACCACGATCTCGTCGCCTATTGTGAGCTTGAGGCCGTCGGCGATCTTCTTTTCCATCGAGACCAGCGGCGGGCCGCTATAATCCGCGCTCCACCATTCGCCCTCGACGATCTTCGAGCCCTTGGGGATTTCGGCGGTATAGGTCAGGCCGCGGTCGCTCTGCAGTACCCATTCGGAATCCTGCGCCGGCTTGAGCTGGTCGGCCTTGAGGCCGCGGGCGCCGACGATGCGCCCGCGCAGCATCGGCACGTCCTCCACCGTCGATTGCGGCGCGACCTGCTTGAGGAAGGCGCCGAAGCGGTCGGCGTCGGCGGTCGGAATGTCGATGAAGTAGAACGACGGCGCGCGCTCCGGCAGCGCGGCCAGGAATTGCCGGCGCAGATTGCCGTCGATCTGGGTGATGGTGACGAGGACCGCGAGCCCGAGCCCGAGCGACATCACGACCGAGGGCGTCAGCGCGCCGGGCCGGTGGATATTGGCAATGGCCAGCCGCAGCATGGTGATGCGGCTGCGGGGCATGCGGCGCGCCAGCGCCATCAGGCCGGCAGCGACACCGCGCAGCAGCGCAAACACTGCAACCGAGGAGACCACGAAGACGGCCGCGACCCGCTTGTCATAGGCAAGCCCGATCGCCACCGCGACCAGCAGCGCGATCACTACCGCCATCAGCGCGAGGTAGCTCCAGCGCGGCCGGTGCCATTCGCGAGCGACCTCCTCGCGAAACAGCGCCGCCACCGGCACGTCATGCACCCGGCCGAGCGGCCATAGTCCGAACGCGAGCGCGGTGAGCAGGCCGTAGATGAACGACAGCGCCAGCTCGTCCGGATGCAGGGCAGGGATCACCGGCAACGGCAGCAGCTTGCCGAACACGCCGACGATGACGAACGGCAGGGCGGCGCCGGCGGCGAGCCCGATCACCGAGCCGATCCCGGCCAGCACCACCACCTGCGTCAGATAGATCGTGAAGACGTCGCGGCCGGTGGCGCCGAGCGCCTTGAACGAGGCGATGACGTCGCGGCGGCGGTCGATGTGGCTCTTGACCGCGTTGGCGACGCCGACGCCGCCGACCAGAAGTGCGGCGAGGCCGACCAGCGTCAGGAACTGCGTGAAGCGACTGATGGTGCGTTCGAGTTGCGGCGAGGCATTGCCGCGGCTACGGATCTCCCAGCCTGCCTCGGGGAGGGCGCTACGCGCGCTCTCGATCAACTGGGTGGCCGCGCGCTCGTCGGCGGCGTTGTCCGGCAGCTTGAGCCGGTAAATCCAGCGCACCAGACTGCCGGGCTGCAGCAGGCCGGTGGCGCGCAGGCTCGCTTCGCTGACAAGAACGCGCGGGCCCAATCCGACATTGCCGGCGAGCTTGTCCGGCTCGGCGCCGACGGCGCTGCGGATCTGGTAGCTGGCGTTGCCGATCGTGATACGGTCGCCGAGCTTCAGATCGAGCCGCGCCAGCAATGTGGAATCGACGGCCGCGCCGAACGCGCGGTCGCGTTCGGCCAACAGATCCACCATCGGCATTTTGGGATCGAGCGTCAGCTCGCCCAGCATCGGGTAGTTGCCGTCCACCGCCTTGAGTTCGACCAGCGCCAGCTTGCCGTCATTGCTGCGCGCCATCACGCGCAATGCCGCCGCGACCGAAAGCTGGCCGCGCGCGCGCAGGAAAGCCGTTTCGTCCGGCTTGGCCTCGCGCTGGATCAGCGAGAACGCCACATCACCGCCGAGCAGCGTGCGGCCTTCGCGCTCCAGACCTTCGCTGAGGCTCGCCGCCACCGAGCCGACGCCGGCAATCGCCATCACGCCGAGCGCGATGCAGGCGATGAAGACGTAAAATCCGCGCAAACCGCCGCGCAATTCGCGCAGCGCATAGCGCAGGGCAAGGGATGACGCGCGGCTGCGGTAAACGGGTTCGGAAACGACGGTCATGAGTGTCCGTCGATCCGGCCCGAGCGCAGCCGCACCACGCGGTCGCAGCGTTGCGCGAGCGATGTGTCGTGCGTCACCAGCACCAGGGTCATGCCGCGCTCGCTGTGCTTGGTGAACAGGAGATCGACGATCTGCTTGCCGGTGGCTTCATCGAGATTGCCTGTCGGCTCGTCCGCGACGAGGATCGCAGGATCGGGCGCCAGCGCCCGAGCGAGCGCGACGCGCTGCTGCTCGCCGCCCGACAATTGCGTCGGGTAGTGGTGCAGGCGATCGCCGAGCCCGACGGATGCGAGCTCCTGCGCCGCGCGCGCTGCGGCGTCGGGATTTCCGGCGAGCTCCAGCGGCACCGCGACGTTTTCCAGCGCTGTCATGGTCGGGATCAGATGAAACGACTGGAACACGATGCCGACCTGGCGGCCGCGGAAGCGCGCCAGCGCATCCTCGTCGAGGGCATTGAACGGCGTGCCGTTGACCACCACCTCTCCGCTGTCGGGACGCTCCAGCCCGGCCATCACCATCAGCAGGGTCGATTTGCCGGAACCGGAAGGTCCGATCAGACCGATCGCCTCACCCGAGGCCACACGAAGGCTGATATCTTTCAGGATATGTACACGTGCGGCGCCTGAGCCGAGCGAGAGGTTGACGTTGGAAATGGCAATGGTGTCCGGCCCGAGGCCGGTCAGCGAAGAGGGTTCGATGAGACTGTCCATGGCTCGGTCATATGGCACATCCGCCACTCGGGTCGAGGGCTTGAAACGGATGTTTGCGCACTTACGCGTGTTGATTGTGGCTTTGATGACGGCCGGACCGGTTTTGGCCCAAACCCCAGCCGCCGCGCCCACCAAATCGGTCAAAATGGTCGTGCTCGGCGATTCCTTGAGCGCCGGTCTCGGCCTTTCTGCCTCGGCGGCGTTTCCGGCGCGTTTACAAAAAGCCTTGGGTGACAAGGGGATAAAGGTCGACATGATCAATGCCGGGGTGTCCGGCGATACCACCTCTGGCGGCCGCGACCGGCTGGACTGGTCGATCCCCGAGGGAACCGAAGCGGTCATCCTCGAACTTGGCGCCAACGATGCCTTGCGTGGCATCGATCCCGCTGTCACCCGCGCCGCGCTCAGCGATATCCTGACGCGGCTGAAGGCGCGCAAGATCGCCGTGCTGATGTGCGGCATGCTTGCGCCACCGAATTACGGCAGCGACTATGCCGCGCGCTTCAACGCGATCTATCCGGAGCTTTCGAAATCCTTTGGCGTGCCGCTCTATCCATTCTTCCTGGAAGGGGTGGCGGCGGATGCAAAACTCAACCAGGCCGACGGTTTGCATCCGACCGCGGATGGCGTGGACATTATCGTGAAGAATATTCTGCCTATGGTGGAGGCATTTCTCGGCACGATCTCCGGGCAGCGGAGTTGAAAAGAATGCAAACGAATAACCTTACCGATGGTTATCCCCGTAGCATTCCGGCCTGCTCGCGGCGCGTGCTTCGCACGGTCATATAAGTCGGATAGAAATTGGTAATCGGTGATTCGTCACCGGGTTTGCTGTCAGGCGTGAGCCTCCAAAGCTGACGCCTTCGCATCGAGGATTTTGCGATGCCGCGTTTGTTTGCTGGACTGGAAATCCCGGCCGAGATCGGCCAGAGCCTTTCCAATTTGCGTGGCGGCCTTCCCGGCGCCCGCTGGATCGATCCCGAAAACTACCACGTCACCTTGCGCTTCATCGGCGATATCGACGGCATGTCGGCGAATGAAATCGCCTCGATGCTGTTTCGGGTCAACCGCAAGCCGTTCGAGGTCAAGGTGCAGGGCCTGCAGAGTTTTGGCGGCAAGAAACCGCGCGCGGTGGTCGCTTCCGTCGAGCCATGCCGGCCGCTGATCGAGCTGCAGGCCGAGCTTGAGCGGCTGATGCAGCGGCTCGGGCTCGATCCCGAGGGCCGCAAATTCACGCCACACGTGACGCTGGCGCGGCTGCATGATGCTTCAAGCCAGGATGTCGCGGATTATCTTTCGGTGCGCGGCTACTTCCCGAGCCGAACATTCATGGCCTCGCGCTTCGTGCTGTTCTCATCCCGCGCTTCTACCGGTGGCGGACCTTATGTGGTCGAGGATTCCTACGCGCTGAGTGCGTGAGGGTTGGTGCGGGTCACGTCCACCGTTGTCATCATCCGCGAAAGCGGATGATCCAGTATACCAGAGACGCCCGAGTTAGAGCTGACGGGCTACGGCGTGCTGGATGCCCGCTTTCGCTGACGTGGCAGATTGTGCTTGCATACCTCCAGACCTAATTAGCGGCTTGCAATTTTCGGCGCGCTGAGGCCGAAAGGGGGCCATGCTGTCGACCGACCCCACCTCGTTCCACGCGCAATATCAGGCGCTGGTTTCCTCCGGCGCCATCGAGGCCGATCCGGCGCAGGCCGATGCCGCCGTGGCGTTCGCAGCGCTCGAAGAGCGACTCGCCAGCTACAAGCCGGCGCGCAAGCTCAGCCTGCTCGGCCGTCTCTTCGGCGACAAGAGCGAGGCGCCGCCACGCGGGCTTTACATTCACGGTGAGGTCGGTCGCGGCAAGACCATGCTGATGGATCTGTTCTTTCAGCACTCGCCGGTCCAGCACAAGCGCCGCGCCCATTTCCACGAATTCATGGCCGAGGCGCATGAGAAGATCTACGCCTATCGCCAGAACATCGCGCGCGGAGAAATCGCAGACGGCGACGTGATCGAGCTGACGGCCAACGCCATCTTTGACGAGGCGTGGCTGCTGTGCTTCGACGAATTCCATGTCACCGACATCGCCGATGCGATGATCCTCGGGCGGCTGTTCTCAAAACTGTTCGAACTCGGCACGGTGGTGGTGGCGACCTCGAACGTCGCGCCCGAAGACCTCTACAAGGGCGGCCTCAACCGCGCGCTGTTCCTGCCCTTCATCACGCATATCGCAGATCGCATGGATGTGCTGCGGCTCGATGCGCGCACCGATTTCCGCCTGGAAAAGCTCGCCGGCGTGAAGATGTGGCTGACGAACGATCCGGAAGCCGAATTCGTCCTCAACCGCGCCTGGGGCAGGATGACCGGCAACGCGCCGTGCAAGTCGCGCGACATCGCTATCAAGGGCCGCAAGCTGCATGTGCCGTGCTCGGCGCACGGCGTGGCGCGATTTTCATTTGCCGATATCTGCGAGAAGCCGCTGGCCGCGTCGGACTATTTGCGGTTGGCGCACGACTATCACACCATCCTGATCGACCGCATTCCAGTCATGGATTACCCCGAGCGCAACGCCGCCAAGCGTTTCATCTCGCTGATCGATACGCTCTACGACAATGCCGTGAAGCTGATGGCCTCGGCCGAGGCCGATCCGGTGTCGCTGTATCTGGCGACCGAGGGCAATGAGGCCAACGAGTTCAAGCGGACCTCGTCGCGGCTGATCGAAATGAGCTCGGAATCCTACCTGGCGCTGCCGCATGGCCGGAAGGATTCCGCGGCGAGCGGGTCGAGTACGGGTTTGGTGGAGACGTAGGACTTTCGCCACCGTCGTTCCGCCGTTATTGCGAGCGAAGCGAAGCAATCCGCCTCTCCGCGCGGGGAAAGATGGATTGCTTCGTCGCTCCGCTCCTCGCAATGACGACGGGTGGGAGGGCGGTTTCCTGGCATACCTGATGGAAATCGAGGCAGGACCGAGAATCGGGCATGCCCCGGCTTGAACCGTTCAATCGAAAGGGATAACCAGCCATCCAACTTCCTTATCCACACCCCTCACTTCGTCTCAGAAGGATAAATTTCCCATGGCGCGCGACAAGATTGCTTTGATTGGCTCCGGTCAGATCGGCGGAACGCTGGCTCACCTCATCGGCCTGAAGGAGCTTGGCGACGTCGTGATGTTCGACATCGCGGAAGGCGTTCCCCAGGGTAAAGCGCTCGATATCGCGCAGTCGTCCCCGGTCGACGGTTTCGACTCCAACCTCACCGGCGCCAATTCCTACGACGCGCTCGATGGCGCCAAGGTCTGCATCGTCACCGCCGGCGTGCCGCGAAAGCCCGGCATGAGCCGCGACGATCTCCTGAGCATCAATCTCAAGGTCATGGAGCAGGTCGGCGCCGGCATCAAGAAGTACGCCCCCGACGCCTTCGTCATCTGCATCACCAACCCGCTGGATGCGATGGTGTGGGCGCTGCAGAAGGCTTCCGGCATGCCGCACAAGAAGGTGGTCGGCATGGCCGGCGTGCTCGACTCCTCGCGGTTCCGTTACTTCCTGGCCGATGAATTCAACGTCTCGGTCGAAGACGTCACCGCTTTCGTGCTCGGCGGCCACGGCGACACCATGGTGCCGTTGACCCGCTATTCCACCGTCGCCGGCATTCCGCTGCCTGATCTGGTCAAGATGGGCTGGACCTCGCAGGCGCGCATCGACGAGATCGTCGACCGGACCCGAAACGGCGGCGCCGAGATCGTCAACCTGCTCAAGACCGGTTCGGCGTTCTACGCCCCGGCCGCTTCCGCGATCGCGATGGCGGAGAGCTATCTCAAGGACAAGAAGCGCGTGCTGCCCTGCGCCGCCTATCTCAACGGCGAATACGGCGTGAAGGACATGTATGTCGGCGTGCCGGTTGTCATCGGCTCGAAGGGGGTCGAGCGTATCGTTGAGATCGAACTGGCCGGCAAGGATCGCGAAGCCTTCGACAAGTCGGTCGGCGCGGTCCAGGGCCTGGTCGACGCCTGCAAAAAGATCGCGCCCGACCTGCTCGGGCGTTGATTTTACTCGGCTTTCCGCCCGGAAACGGGCGGAGGGCATTTTCGGGTTGCAGTTCGATTGGTATATGGTATGCCAACTACCAGTGTAGGTGAACTGTAGAACTCGCCGCATCGGGTTTTGGGGAGCGTCCAGATGAATATCCATGAATACCAGGCCAAGGCTCTGCTGCATGAATTCGGCGTGCCGATTTCGCGCGGTGTGCCGGTCTTGAAGGCCTCGGATTCGGATGCCGCCGCCAAGACGCTTCCCGGCCCGATCTGGGTGGTAAAGAGCCAGATCCATGCCGGCGGCCGCGGCAAGGGCAAATTCAAGGAAGCCTCCGCCGGCGACAAGGGCGGCGTCCGCATCGCCAAATCCGTCACCGAGGTCAACGAGTTCGCCAAGCAGATGCTGGGCGCGACGCTGGTCACGATCCAGACCGGCGCGCACGGCAAGCAGGTCAACCGTCTCTACATCGAGGAAGGCTCCGACATCGACAAGGAGTTCTATCTCTCGATCCTGGTCGACCGCGAAACTTCCGAAGTGTCGTTCGTGGTCTCGACCGAAGGCGGCGTCAACATCGAGGAAGTCGCGCACAACAACCCGGAAAAGATCGTGACCTTCTCGGTCGATCCGGCGACCGGCATCATGGGCCATCACGGCCGCACGGTGGCCAAGGCACTCAATCTCTCCGGCGATCTCGCCAAGCAGGCCGAGAAGCTGGTGGCGCAGCTCTATAACGCCTTCGTCGCCAAGGACATGGCGATGCTGGAAATCAATCCGCTTGTTGTCACCAAGCAGGGCCTGTTGCGCGTGCTCGACGCCAAGGTGTCGTTCGACGACAACGCCATGTACCGCCATCCCGAGGTCGCCGCGCTGCGCGACGAGACCGAGGAAGACGCCAAGGAAATCGAGGCGTCGAAATACGATCTCAATTACGTCACGCTCGACGGCACCATCGGCTGCATGGTCAACGGCGCCGGCCTTGCCATGGCGACCATGGACATCATCAAGCTCTATGGCATGGAGCCCGCCAACTTCCTCGACGTCGGCGGCGGCGCCAGCAAGGAGAAGGTGGCGGCGGCCTTCAAGATCATCACCGCCGATCCCAACGTGAAGGGCATCTTGGTCAACATCTTCGGCGGCATCATGAAGTGCGATATCATCGCCGAGGGCGTGGTCGCCGCCGTCAAGGAAGTCGGCCTGAAAGTGCCGCTGGTGGTGCGGCTCGAAGGCACCAATGTCGACGCCGGCAAGAAGATCATCCGCGACTCCGGCCTCAACGTGGTGCCGGCCGACAATCTCGACGATGCCGCACAGAAAATCGTGAAAGCCGTCAAGGGAGGCTAGCGATGGCTGACCATCTCGCCGCACCGACTGCGCTGGAAGAACACCGCAAGCTCGCGGTCTTTGCGGGCGAGTGGACCGGCGAGGAAATGGTCTATCCGTCGCGCTGGACCGCCGGCGGTCCGGCGACCTCGCATGTGGTGGCGCGGATGGATCTCAACGGCTTCTACCTGATCCAGGACACCCGCCAGATGCGCGACGGCAAGGAAACCTTCGCCACCCACGGCGTGTTCACCTACGACCGCGACGACCGGACCTACAAATTGTTCTGGCACGATTCGCTCGGCTACTATTCGCCGGCGCCGGCCTCCGGCGGCTGGAGCGGCAAGACGCTAATTCTCGTGCGCGGCTCGCTGCGCGGGAACGCGCGCCACGTCTACGAAGTCGTCGACGACGACAACTACACCATGAAGATCCAGTTTTCACCCGATGCCGAAGGGTGGGCCGACGTGCTCACCGGCGTCTACCGGCGGATTCACTAAACCCATCGTTCCCGGTCACCTACGAAAGCGTCCTCAACCATGTCCGTTCTGATCGACAAGAATACCAAAGTCATCTGCCAGGGATTCACCGGCAAGAACGGCACGTTCCATTCGGAAGCCGCGATCGCTTACGGCACCAAGATGGTCGGCGGCACCTCGCCGGGTAAGGGCGGCTCGACCCATCTCGGCCTGCCTGTGTTCGACACTGTCGCCGAAGCGCGCGGGAAGACAGGCGCTGATGCCAGCGTCATCTACGTCCCGCCGCCGGGTGCGGCCGACGCGATCTGCGAAGCGATCGACGCGGAGATCCCGCTGATCGTTTGCATCACCGAGGGCATTCCGGTGCTCGACATGGTGCGCGTGAAGCGTTCGTTGTCGGGTTCGAAGTCGCGGCTGATCGGGCCGAACTGCCCCGGCGTGATGACTGCGGGCGAGTGCAAGATCGGCATCATGCCGGCCAACATCTTCAAGCCCGGCAGCGTCGGCATCGTCTCCCGCTCGGGCACGCTGACCTATGAGGCCGTGTTCCAGACCACCCAGGAGGGCCTCGGCCAGACCACCGCGGTCGGCATCGGCGGCGACCCGGTCAAGGGTACTGAATTCATCGATGTGCTGGAGATGTTCCTGGCCGACCCGAAGACCACCTCGATCATCATGATCGGCGAAATCGGCGGCTCCGCCGAGGAAGACGCCGCCCAGTTCATCAAGGACGAGGCCAAGCGCGGCCGCAAGAAGCCGATGGTCGGCTTCATCGCCGGCGTCACCGCCCCTCCCGGCCGCCGCATGGGTCATGCCGGCGCGATCATCTCCGGCGGTAAGGGCGACGCCGGATCCAAGACCGCGGCCATGGAAGCGGCCGGAATTACGGTCTCTCCGTCGCCCGCCCGGCTCGGCCACACCCTTGCCGAAAAGTTGAAGTCTTAATTCAGTCCTTGGTTCTTTTAGGCGGGAATATCCGTCCTAAATAGGGTAAAGGTGCTTTACCGAGCTGGTTCGGGCTTCCGGACCGGCTAAAGCGCCGTTTTCCACGCGCAAAGCGAAAATTACCAGGACGCCATCATGTCTCGCCAGGACGCGAATGCAGCATTTGCCCTCTCTTCATTTTTGCAGGGCACCAACGCCACCTACATCGACGATCTCTACGCCCGCTACGAGCAGGACCCCGCGTCGGTCGACGCCGAGTGGCAGGAATTCTTCAAGAGCCTGAAAGACACCCCGGCCGACGTCCAGAAGAACGCCGAGGGTCCCTCCTGGGGCCGCGACAACTGGCCGCCCACCCCGCGCGACGACCTGACCTCGGCGCTGGACGGCAACTGGGCCACCGTCGAGAAGGCGGTCGGCGCCAAGCTCGCCGCCAAGGCGCAGGTCAAGGGCGCCGCCGAACTGTCGACCGCCGACATCAACCAGGCGACGCGCGATTCGGTCCGCGCCCTGATGCTGATCCGCGCCTATCGCATCCGCGGTCATTTCTTCGCCAAGCTCGATCCGCTGGGCATCGAGGCGCAGCGCGATCGCGAAGAGCTGGATCCGCGCACCTACGGCTTCAGCGACGCCGATTTCGACCGCAAGATCTTCCTCGATCACGTGCTCGGCCTCGAATACGGCTCGCTGCGCGAGATCGTTGCGATCTGCGAGCGCACCTACTGCCAGACGCTCGGCGTCGAGTTCATGCACATCACCAACGCGGCGCAGAAGGCCTGGATACAGGAGCGCATCGAGGGTCCGGACAAGGAAATCAGTTTTACGCGCGAGGGCCGTCGCGCGATCCTCAACAAGCTGATCGAGGCCGAAGGCTTTGAGAAATTCTGCGACCTCAAGTTCACCGGCACCAAGCGCTTCGGGCTCGACGGCGCAGAATCGTTGATCCCGGCGCTCGAGCAGATCATCAAGCGCGGCGGCAATCTCGGCGTGAAGGAAATCGTTTTGGGCATGCCGCATCGCGGCCGGCTCAACGTGCTGACCCAGGTGATGGGCAAGCCGCACCGCGCGCTGTTTCATGAATTCAAGGGCGGCTCGGCCAACCCGGACGCGGTCGAAGGCTCCGGCGACGTCAAATACCATCTCGGCGCGTCGTCCGACCGCGAGTTCGACAACAACCGGATCCACCTGTCGCTGACCGCCAACCCGTCGCATCTGGAAATCGTCGATCCCGTGGTACTCGGCAAGGTGCGCGCCAAGCAGGACCAGCATGGCGACCCGCCGGACATGCGTATCTCCGTGCTGCCGATGCTGATGCATGGCGACGCGGCGTTCGCCGGCCAGGGCGTGGTGGCCGAATGCTTCGCTTTGTCCGACCTGAAGGGTTACCGCACCGGCGGCTCGCTGCATTTCATCGTCAACAACCAGATCGGCTTCACCACCTATCCACGCTATTCGCGCTCCTCGCCCTATCCGTCCGACGTGGCGAAGATGATCGACGCGCCGATCTTCCACGTGAACGGCGACGATCCGGAAGCCGTGGTGTTCGCGGCCAAGGTTGCGATCGAATTCCGGCAAAAGTTCCACAAGCCGGTCGTCATCGACATGTTCTGCTACCGCCGCCACGGCCATAACGAGGGCGATGAGCCCGCGTTCACCCAGCCGGTGATGTACAAGAAGATCGCAACGCATCCCGGTACGGTCGAGATCTATTCCAAGCGGCTGATCGCCGACGGCGTGATGACCGAAGGCGAGGTCGAGAAGGCCAAGGCCGACTGGCGCGCGCGGCTCGATGCCGAGCTCGAGGCAGGTTCCGGCTACAAGCCCAACAAGGCCGACTGGCTCGACGGCAAGTGGGCGGGCTTCAAGTCCGCCGATCAGGAAGAGGAAGCCCGCCGCGGCGTCACCGGCGTCGACGTCAACGTCCTGAAGGATATCGGCCGCAAGATCACCAAGGTGCCTGATGGTTTCAGGGTTCACCGCACCATCCAGCGTTTCCTGGAAAACCGTCTCAAGGCCATCGACAACGGCGTCGGTATCGACTGGGCGACCGGCGAGGCGCTGGCGTTCTGCACGCTGCTGCAGGAAGGCCGCCATGTCCGGCTGTCGGGTCAGGACTCCGAGCGCGGCACGTTTTCGCAGCGCCATTCGGTGCTGATCGACCAGGAAGACGAGAGCCGTTACACGCCGTTCAACCATCTCGGTCACGACCAAGGCCATTACGAGGTCATCAACTCGCTGTTGTCAGAAGAGGCTGTGCTCGGCTTCGAGTACGGCTATTCGCTGGCCGAGCCGAAGGCGCTGGCGATGTGGGAAGCGCAGTTCGGCGACTTCGCCAACGGCGCCCAGGTGCTGTTCGACCAGTTCATCTCGTCGGGCGAGCGCAAATGGCTGCGGATGTCCGGCCTCGTCTGCCTGCTGCCGCATGGCTATGAAGGGCAGGGGCCGGAGCATTCCTCGGCGCGGCTCGAGCGTTTCCTGCAGATGTGCGCCGAAGACAACATGCAGGTGGTGTATCCGACCACGCCGGCGAATTACTTCCACGTGCTGCGGCGCCAGCTGCATCGCGAAATCCGTAAACCGCTGATTCTGATGACGCCGAAGTCGCTGTTGCGGCACAAGCGCGCGGTCTCGCGGCTCGACGAACTGGGGGCGGACACCACCTTCCACCGCATCCTGTACGATGACGCCCAGATGCTGCCCGACGAGAAGATCAAGCTGGTGGCGGACGACAAGATCCGCCGCGTCGTGCTGTGCTCGGGCAAGGTCTATTACGATGTCTACGAGGAGCGCGAGAAGCGCGACATCGACGACATCTACATCATGCGCGTCGAGCAGCTCTATCCAGTGCCGCTCAAGGCGTTGGTGCAGGAACTCGGACGCTTCAAAAACGCCGAAGTGGTCTGGTGCCAGGAAGAGCCCCGTAACATGGGCGCATGGCACTTCATCGAGCCCTATCTCGAATGGGTGCTGAACCAGATCCATGCGCCGAACCGGCGTCCGCGTTACGCGGGCCGCGCGGCATCGGCGGCAACCGCTACCGGTTTGATGTCGAAGCATCTGGCGCAGCTCAAGGCGCTGCTGGATGAGGCGCTGAACTAGGAATCCGTCATGCCCCGCCTTGTGCGCAATCGCGCACAGCGGCGGGGCATCCAGTACGCCGGGCTTTTCATTTTTTAGATCACGAGCGTCTCGAAGTACTGGATCGTCCGCCCCAGTACGCAATTGCGTACAAGGCGGACGATGACCGTGGAAGCAATTGAGGAAAAAGATCATGACTGAAATTCGTGTTCCGACGCTCGGCGAATCCGTGACGGAAGCCACCATCGGCCGCTGGTTCAAGAAAGCCGGCGACGCCGTCGCGGT
The DNA here is from genome assembly GCF_049993905.1 of Bradyrhizobium sp. McL0615. Lineage (NCBI taxonomy): Bacteria > Pseudomonadati > Pseudomonadota > Alphaproteobacteria > Hyphomicrobiales > Nitrobacteraceae > Bradyrhizobium > Bradyrhizobium sp. McL0615. Next base: position 495,550 of record NZ_CP188254.1, read on the forward strand.
GGACGAGCCGCTGGTCGAGCTCGAAACCGACAAGGTCACCATCGAAGTGCCGGCGCCCTCCGCCGGCGTGCTCGGCGAGATCGCGGCCAAGGACGGCGAGACCGTCGCCGTCGGCGCGCTGCTCGGTCAGATCAACGAAGGTGGCGCCGCGAGCGCGCCGAAGCCCGCCGCCGCACCTGCCAAGGCGGCTGCGGCGCCCGCCGCAGCGCCTGCCGCGGCGCCGAAGGCTGTCGCAGCGGATGCGCCGCTGGCGCCGTCGGTTCGAAAACTCTCCACGGAGAGCGGAATCGATGCCGCGACCGTTCCCGGTTCCGGCAAGGACGGCCGCGTCACCAAGGGCGACATGCTGGCCGCGATCGAGAAGGCGGCGTCCGCGCCGACCCCGGTCAATCAGCCGGCTGCCTCGGTGCAGGTGCGTGCGCCTTCGCCGGCCGACGACGCCGCGCGCGAAGAACGCGTGAAGATGACGCGGCTGCGCCAGACCATCGCGCGGCGGCTGAAGGACGTGCAGAACACCGCCGCGATGCTGACGACCTTCAACGAGGTCGACATGACCCACATCATGGCGATGCGCGCGCAGTACAAGGACGTGTTCGAGAAGAAGCATGGCTCGAAGCTCGGCTTCATGGGCTTCTTCACCAAGGCCGTCGTGCAGGGGCTGAAGGATATCCCTGCCGTTAATGCCGAGATCGACGGGACCGACCTGATCTACAAGAACTACTACCACATCGGCGTCGCCGTCGGCACCGACAAGGGCCTGGTCGTGCCCGTGGTGCGCGACTGCGATCACAAGTCGATCTCCGACATCGAAAAGGGGATCGCCGATTTCGGCCGCCGCGCCCGCGATGGCCAGCTCAAGATCGACGAGATGCAGGGCGGCACCTTCACCATCACCAATGGCGGCATCTACGGCTCGCTGATGTCGACGCCGATCCTGAACGCGCCGCAGTCCGGCATTCTCGGCATGCACAAGATCCAGGAGCGACCGATGGTGGTCGGCGGCAAGATCGAGGTCCGCCCGATGATGTATCTGGCGCTGTCCTACGATCACCGCGTGATCGACGGCAAGGAAGCGGTGACCTTCCTGGTTCGCGTCAAGGAGAGCCTGGAAGATCCGGCGCGGCTGGTGCTGGATCTCTGAGGGAGGCCTTGATGGAGGAGCCATCGCTTTCGCAAGCGCTGATTTCTATGGTGCCATTCTTGCTGGTCACTTTTATTTGCTTCCTCTTTGCGATTCCGATCAGTCGCAGGAAGGGTAAGGGCGTCGGCTTCGCTAGGTGGTGCCTAATCCCATTCGCCACTCCTTTCATAATGTTCTATCTGGCGAGTCTAACCGACAGCTCTGTGCTGGAGCGGTTGGCGGCTCTCGAGGACAAGACTCAGTAGCGTCGCAGCGAAGAACGAAAGAGCGGATCCGGCCTTGAAGGTCGAAATCGAGACAGTTGGTTTGGCGCGAGCGTCCATTTTGAGGGGGCCGATGTGACGGATAAGGTTGCGATCATCACTGGCGGCAGCCGCGGCATCGGCCGCGCTACCGCGCTCGCCGCCGCCGCGCGCGGCTATCGCATCGTGGTCGGCTACGCCAGCAACAAGGCGGCGGCCGACGAGGTTGTCTCGCTGATTGAGGGCAAGAACGGCAAGGCCGTCGCGGTGAAATGCGATGTCGCCGAGGAGGGCGATATTCTCAAGCTGTTCGAGGCTGCCGACAAGTTCGGCACGCTTGGGGCGCTCGTCAACAATGGCGGCATTGTCGGCAAGAGTGGTGTGCGCGTCGACGAGATGTCGGCCGAGCGCATCCAGCGCGTGATGGCGATCAATGTCACCGGCAGCATTTTGTGCGCGCGGGAGGCGGTGAAACGCATGTCGACGAAGCACGGCGGCAAGGGCGGCGTCATCGTCAACCTCTCCTCGGTCGCCGCCAGGCTCGGCGCACCCAATACCTATGTCGACTATGCCGCCTCCAAGGGCGCGATCGATTCCTTCACCATCGGTCTTGGCTATGAGGTTGCGGGCGAGGGCATCCGCGTCGCAGGAATTCGCCCCGGACTCATCGATACTGAAATCCACGCCGCTGGCGGCGAGCCGGACCGCGCGCATCGGCTGGCGCACATGGTGCCGATGAAGCGCGTCGGTACCGCGGATGAAATCGCCAACGCCATCGTCTGGCTGATGTCGGACGAGGCTTCCTACGTCACCAGCACCATCCTTGATGTCTCGGGTGGGCGGTAATACCTGACACGTTTCTCAGCGACAGGACTTCATCATGGCTTCCTACGATCTCGTCGTCATCGGCACCGGCCCGGGCGGATATGTCTGCGCGGTGCGCGCGGCGCAACTCGGCATGAAGGTCGCCGTGATCGAGAAGTGCTCGACGCTCGGCGGCACCTGCCTCAATGTTGGCTGCATGCCGTCGAAGGCGCTGCTGCATGCCTCCGAAATGTTCGAGGAGGCCGGGCACTCCTTTGCCAAGATGGGCGTCAGCGTTTCCGTGCCGAAACTCGATCTGCCCTCGATGATGAACTTCAAGCAGCAGGGCATCGACGGCAACGTCAAGGGCGTCGAGTTCCTGATGAAGAAGAACAAGATCGACGTCATCAACGGCAGGGGTAAGATACTCGGCGCCGGCAAGGTCGAGGTCACGGGCAGCGACGGCAAGGCGCAGACGGTCGAGACCAAAAACATCGTCATCGCCACCGGCTCCGATATCGCGCGTCTGAAGGGCATCGAGATCGACGAGAAGCGCGTCGTGTCGTCGACCGGCGCGTTATCGCTCGACAAGGTGCCGTCGAACCTCCTGATCATCGGCGCCGGCGTGATCGGGCTCGAACTCGGCTCGGTCTGGCACCGGCTGGGAGCGAAGGTCACCGTCGTCGAATTCCTCGACCGCATCCTGCCCGGCACGGATGGCGAGATCGCCAAGCAGTTCCAGCGCATCCTCGAGAAGCAGGGCTTTGCGTTCAAGCTCGGCGCCAAGGTTACTGCCGTCGACACATCAGGAAAAACGCTGAAGGCAACCGTCGAGCCGGCGGCAGGCGGAACGGCTGAGACGCTGGAGACTGACGTGGTCCTGGTCTGCATCGGCCGCGTACCCTACACCGAAGGGCTCGGCTGCAAGGAGGCCGGCATCGCGCTCGACAATCGCGGCCGCGTGCAGATCGACGCGCATTTCTCGACCACCGTGAAGGGCGTCTATGCGATCGGCGACGTGGTGGCGGGACCGATGCTTGCGCACAAGGCCGAGGACGAAGGCGTCGCCTGCGCTGAAATTATCGCGGGCCAGGCGGGCCACGTGAACTACGATGTTATTCCAGGCGTCGTGTATACCACGCCGGAAGTGTCGTCGGTCGGCAAGACCGAGGAAGAGCTGAAGCAGGCGGGCGTCGCCTACACTTCGGGTAAATTCCCGTTCACCGCGAACGGCCGCTCCAAGGTCAACCAGACCACTGACGGTTTCGTGAAGATTCTCGCAGATGCGAAGACCGACCGCGTGCTCGGCGTGCACATCATCGGCCGTGAAGCCGGCGAAATGATCCATGAAGCCTGCGTTCTGATGGAATTTGGCGGCTCCGCCGAAGATCTGGCGCGCACGTGCCACGCCCACCCGACTCGCTCGGAAGCCATCAAGGAAGCCGCGCTTGCGGTCGGCAAACGCGCCATCCATATGTGATCCATATCCGGAACATACCGGGTAGAGTGTGATTGAAGAAGCGGGTATCCGATTACTCGAAAAGATCATGCTTTAAACAAACAGATAGAGCGCAGTGACCAATCAATAGACGTCATTGCGCTCTAGAGATCACTTAGATGATGCGACGCCTGTTACAGCCGTTCTGGGTCCTGCTTGCGGTCATCTTCCTGATCGAAGCCTGGCTGTGGGATCATCTTGAACCGATCGTCGAGCGCATCGTTGCGCTGATCCCGCTGCGCGCCTTCAAGCAATGGCTGTCCGAGCGCGTCGATACGCTGTCGCCGGCGATGACGCTGATTGTATTCGCGGTGCCGGTGATCCCGCTGTTTCCGCTCAAGCTGGTCGGCCTCTGGCTGCTGGCGAATGAATATTGGCTGAGCGCCTGCCTTGTCATCGTGCTCGGAAAATTCGTCGGCGTCGGCGTCACCGCATTCATCTTCGACGTGACGCGCAAGAAGCTGCTGCAGATGGCGTGGTTCAAGAAGGTCTATGAATTCATCCTGGCGATGCGCGCCAAGGCCGCCGCCCTGGTCGAGCCGATCAAGCAGCGCATCAGGGAAATGCTGCGAGGCAACGGCGACGGCTGGTCATCGCGGACGCTGCGGCTGATCCAGCGCTTTCGCAAGAGCGTGCACGAGGCGAGGTGAGGCTTCCGCTCTGTCGTCACCCGCGAAGGCGGGTGACCCAGTATTCCAGAGACGTCAATAATTGAACCGAGAAGCCGCCGCGTACTGGATGCCCCGCCTTCGCGGGGCATGACGGGGAGTGTATTTTTAACGGCTCCCCGAAGCCTCAATGCAAATGCAGCAGATGCGGCGCGTAGAGGCCAAGCGCGGTAATCGCGATGCCTGCGGCCGCCAATATGCCTGACACCCAGGCCAGCAGGATCATGCCGGTGATGATGGTGGCGGACGCCAGCACGATGCCGATCTGGAAGGCGGCCGAGGCGATTTCGTAGTGATGGTATTTCGCGGTGGCCTCGTCGCGCTCGTGCTCGGCGTGCTTGGCGCGTTTGGCGAGTTCTTCCGAACCTTCGCCGGTTTCCGGCTCTGAGCGATAGCGCGCCGCGGTCTTGTTCCAGTCGTCGATCTGCTTCTGCAGCGCCGCCTTCGAAGCATCATCGCCGACGGTGCCGAGGCTGAGCTTGGCGTGTTCGGCGGTGGCCTGCACCACGGTGCGGCGGATACTCTTGGCCTGGAAGAACGCCCACAGGTTGGAGGCCTCGACGTTCTTGCTGATGGCCTCGGTCTGCGCGCCCTTGCCGAGCGTCTCCGACAACGCCAGAAACAAGGCGATCACCGCGATCAGCAACGCGATCTTCTTGTTCGAGCCCGAAGCGTGCTCGGCATGCTCTGCGTGCTCCATGCTTTCATGTGCGCTCATACTTTCCCCTCTCCAGTAAAGTCCAAATCCACGATTGCCGAACAGCCAGTTCAAAGCAAGCGTCTGGCTGCCATTTGAACGGTTGCTTTAAGGGATTTTTTTGTCACTCCTTTTAAACTTTCAATATGACAACCGCCGATTTCGTCGCGGCATGCTTTTGGCCGCTCATCATTCTTTTCGCCGTGCTGCTGAACACCGTCCGCGATCCGGTGCTGTTGCGGTGGATCGGCGCTATCATCGGGCCTTTCATTGCGCTTTGCGTCATACTGTGGGTTGCTTATGGCCCTGGTTCGCTGGTCGGTGTCGTCGACTTTTATCTGTTCTTGTTCATTCTTGGGCTCGGGCTGATCTGGTTCGGACTGCGAGAGTGGTACTTCTTTCGGTCGATTCCGAAAACGACATTGAAGGCCTGCGCAGCCGTACCCGGCGGTGCCGCCCTTGCGGTCGTAATGGGCACGATCCTGATCCAGGACTTCTTTCAGTCACCGATCGTGCTTGAAGGCCGCGTTCAGAACGTGCGAACGCGAGGGAGGCACAACTCCGAATACGTCGCCGACATCGCTGGCCGCACAGTTAAGGTGACGACGCCCGTCTATGACCGGCTGAAATTCCTGCCAGTCGTCCGCGTGGAGGTCGGTCGCGGATCGAACTACGTGTACGCGATTGAATATCTTGCCAACTAACGCATTTCACCCGCGCGGGTGCGCGTTCTTGTACACTTCGAGCAGCCGCTCGGCATCGATGCCGGTGTAGATCTGCGTGGTGGAGAGCGAGGCGTGGCCGAGCAGTTCCTGGATCGCGCGCAAATCGCCGCCGCGGCTGAGGAGGTGGGTCGCGAAGGAATGCCGCAGTGCGTGGGGCGTGGCGCTGTCAGGTAACCCGAGCGCGCCGCGCAGCCGCTCCATGGTGAGCTGGATGATTCGCGGCGACAGCGGTCCGCCGCGCGCGCCGACGAAAATCGGTCCGGCCGGGGGCAGCGAATGCGGGCACATCGCAACGTAATCGGCAATCAGCGCCAGCACGTTTTGCAGCACCGGCACCATCCGGGTCTTGTTGCCCTTGCCGGTTACGATGAGAACGTCGCCTTCGCCCGGCTTGGGCACGTCACGCCGTTTCAGGCCCAGCGCCTCGGAGATGCGCAGGCCCGAACCATAGAGCAGCGCCATCACGGCGGCGTCGCGCGCCCAGATCCAGGGATCGCGCTCCTCGCCGGCACGCTCGTCGGCATCCGCAAAACGCTTGGCGGCGTCGATCTGGATCGGCTTCGGCAGGCTCTTTGCGACCTTCGGCGCGCGGATGGCGGACAGGGCGCCGACCCTGCCTTTGCCCTCGCGTTCAAGATAGCGCCCGAACGAGCGCAAGCCCGCCAGCGCCCGCATCAGCGAACGGCTGCCGATCTCGTCGGCGCGGCGCATCGCCATGAAGGCCCTGACGTCGGTGGCCTCCAGCGCCGCAAATCCTTTCAGCGTGACCTTCCTGGCCCAATGCTGGCTGAGGAAAGTCAGGCACTGGCGGAGGTCGCGGGCATAGGCTTCGAGCGTTTTTGGCGAGAGCCGCCGCTCGGCGCGCAGATGCGTCAGCCAGCGCGCCATCTCCAGCGCAAGACCCTCGTCGGCACAGTCGAGCTCGATCGGTTGCAGTGCCGGAACTTCCTTGGCCATGAGCCCTGCCATGTGCCCTGTCCTGGAGGCGGTTCTTGGAGGCGGTGATTCCATCCATTATATCGCACCTCTTTCGTTTACCGTTCGCTAACTTGGCGGCACGGCGCTAGCCTTGCCCCAAAACACCTCAAGCCGATTCCCCGATGGACCACGCCACAAGCGAAGCCACCTCCTCCGCCTCATCGACCCGCGTCGTCGACGTGCTGGTGCCGGTCGCGCTCAATCAGAACTATTCCTATCGGGTACCGCGCGGCATGGAGCTGAAGCCCGGCGACGTCGTCTGCGTGCCGTTGGGCGCGCGCGAGGTGGTCGCGGTGGTGTGGGCGGAGAACGCCAAACCCGATCCGCGCCTGCACAACCGCCTGAAAGACGTCGGCGAAAAGCTCGACGTACCGCCGCTGAAAGAGGAACTGCGCTCGTTCGTCGATTGGGTTGCCAACTACACCCTGTCGGCGCGCGGCATGGTGCTGCGCATGGCGTTGCGGATGGGCGAAAATCTCGGGCCCGAGCGGATGCGTCTCGGCGTGCGGCTGGTCGGCGAGCCGCCACGGCGTCTGACGCCGGCACGGCGGCGGCTGATCGACGTGCTGTCGGACGGCCTGCTTCACGGCAAGTCCGAAGCGGCGCGGGAAGCCGGCGTCAGCGGCGGCGTGGTCGACGGCCTGGTTGATGAGGGCACGCTTGCGGTCGAGGCGATGCCGCCGCCGCTGGCGCCGCCCGCGCCCGATCCATCCTTCGCGCAGCCGGACTTTTCTCCGCAGCAGCGCACGGCGGTGGACGCGATGCGCGCACTCGCGGCCAACGGCTCTTTCCATGTCGCGCTGCTCGACGGCGTCACCGGTTCGGGCAAGACCGAAGTCTATTTCGAGGCGATTGCGGAAGTCGTCCGGCGGCGAAAGCAGACGCTGATCCTGATGCCGGAAATCGCGCTGACCGGGCAATTCCTCGACCGTTTTGCCCAGCGCTTCGGCGTGCGTCCTTTGGAATGGCATTCCGAGCTGACGCCGCGCACGCGGCAGCGCAATTGGGCGGCGATATCGGCGGGCGAGGCGCCGGTCGTGGTCGGGGCGCGCTCGGCGCTGTTTCTGCCCTATGCAGATCTGGGTCTCATCATCGTCGATGAGGAGCACGACCAGGCCTACAAGCAGGATGACGGCGCGCATTACCACGCCCGCGACATGGCGGTGGTGCGCGCGCATATCGCCAAAATTCCGATCGTGCTGGCATCGGCTACGCCATCGGTCGAAACCGAGGTCAATGCGCGCAAGGGCCGCTATCAGCGCGTCGCGCTGCCGTCGCGCTTCGGCGGCCAGCACATGCCGCATATCGAGGCGATCGATCTGCGCCGCGCCCCGCCGCCGCGGGGCCGCTTCATCTCGCCGCCGCTCGCCGAACAGATTCAGTTCGCGATCGAGAAGCGGGAACAGGCGCTGTTGTTCCTCAACCGCCGCGGCTACGCGCCGCTGACGCTATGCCGGGCCTGCGGCCACCGCTTTGCCTGCACCATCTGCGACGCCTGGCTGGTGGATCACAGATTTCGCCAGCGGCTGGTCTGTCACCATTGCGGCTTCTCGATGCCGCGGCCGAACATCTGCCCGCATTGCCAGGCCGAGGAAACGCTGGTCGCGGTCGGCCCCGGCGTCGAACGCTTGCAGGAGGAGGCAGCCGCGCTGTTTCCGAATGCGCGCACCATGGTGCTGTCGAGCGATCTCATCACCTCGATCGAGACCATGCGCAGCGAGTTGAACGAAATCGCGGAGGGCCGCGTCGACATCATCGTCGGCACGCAACTGGTGGCGAAGGGACATAATTTTCCCCGGCTCAATCTGGTTGGCGTGGTCGATGCGGATCTGGGCCTCGGCAATGGCGATCCGCGCGCCGCCGAGCGGACGTTCCAGTTGCTCAACCAGGTGATCGGCCGCGCCGGGCGCGAGCAAGGCCGCGGCGTCGGCTATCTGCAGACCCTCCAGCCCGAACATCCGGTCATGAAGGCGCTGGTCGCAAGCGATCGCGAGGCGTTCTATGCCAGCGAGATCGAGGCGCGCGAACGCGCCGGCTATCCGCCGTTCGGCCGGCTCGCCAGCCTGATCATCTCCGCGGGCGACCGGCCGACCGCGGAAGGCTTTGCGCGAAGGCTTGCGGCGATCGCGCCGATCGACGAGCGCATCCAGGTGCTGGGGCCTGCCGAAGCGCCGCTTGCGGTCATCAAGGGCCGCTACCGGTTCCGGCTCTTGGTGAAGTCGCTGCGCCATGTCGATCTGTCGGAATATCTGCGCGAATGGCTGGCCGCCGGGCCGAAGACCAAGGGCAACCTCAAGCTCGAAGTCGATGTCGATCCGCAGAGCTTTTTGTAGCGAAGGCAAACTCTTTCAGCGTCATTGCGAGCCAACGGGTCGCGCGAATGCGCGCCCGATGACAGGCTCCACGAAGCAATCCAGCTTTCCGCTTGCTGAGGCATGGATTGCTTCGCTGCGCTCGCGATGACGTGGATGGAGTGGTGGGAAACAAAAAGGCCTGCCGTCATTTGCGACGGCAGGCCTTTGTTGCCGCGGAAAGTTCCGCGACCGTACTTGATCGGATGGACCGGAAAACGGCGCGGTGACGCGCGCTTAGGAGACGACCTCGGCGGTGACGTGGCCGACACCGGCGCCGGTCAGGCCGATGGCACGGGCAGCACCCGTGGACAGGTCGAGCACGCGTCCCTTGATGAAGGGCCCACGGTCATTGATCGTGACGACGACGCTCTGGCCACGATGGGTCACCCGGAGCTTGGTGCCGAACGGCAGCGAGCGGTGGGCCGCGGTCATGGCGTTCTGGTTGAAGCGCTGACCGGAGGCGGTGCGGCTGCCGGATTCATTGCCGTAGTAAGAGGCTCTTCCCGAGAAGCCGCGCCCGGAGCTCTGTGAGCCGATCGAGGCATTGGCGTCCAGCCAGCTGCCGCCGGCTGCCTGAGCCTTGGCGTGATGGGAATGGTGGCGGTGGTGCCTGGATTTGGCGGAAGCCTCGGAGATGCTGCCGCCGACCAGGAGAGTCGCGGCGATCAAGGCGAAGGCCGTACGCGACCGGGTCAGAGTTCCCGACACCACTTTATTGGTATTCAGCATTAAACTAGTCCCTCAGATAGTATTGCCACATAAGTGACAAATGGAACCCCCGTCCCAGTTCAGTGGGTGCCGTTTGATAAGGCAATAAGGCATGATTTGGGCAGTAGTTCCTAATTGTTGGCGGCTGACATATCTTGTTACCGAGATCAACTAATCAAACGATATTCCGTAATCTTGCGCATTAACGGATTTTTAACTTATTAAATACTTACTGTTACTTGCGAATACAGTCATCCTTCGATGCGAAAAGATTTAGGCAAGTAATGGGCAAATGAAGCGGGTTGGCCTCCGTCGTTCCGCGCTGCCGCCTCATGGCCGCCATGCAAATCCGAAAGGAACGGATGCGCCCAATGGGAATGTGTGATCGCTGCCCGGTGTCGTGGGCCGGAATTCGGGCGCGCTGATCTCGGTCAAAACAGCGTTCTGCCGCACCTGAAAATAGACGTGCGACAAGGCATCGCCTGAACGCGCGGTCATGTTGCACCTGCGCGCTCGCTATGTTAGCAAAGCCGCGATTTTAACGACCCCGGCACCTCGCGTGCCGGTCGAAAATCGAAGTCCCGCTTGAATTCCAAGGGCTTGGATCGCTAGGCGCCGCTACTTGTGGCGACGGTTTTTCCCTTGCGAGTTTGACAGCTGAAAAGAGCGAGTTGTGGCTGCTGAAGATCCGTCCGTTTCGGGAGTGTCCGGTCGTTATGCTACGGCCTTGTTCGAGTTGGCGCGCGACGAGAAATCCGTCGACGCAGTGAAGGCCGATCTCGATAGTTTCGAGGCCATGCTGAACGAAAGCGCCGATCTGAAGCGCCTGGTTCGCAGCCCGGTTTTCTCGGCAGATTCGCAGTCAAAGGCGCTCAATGCCGTGCTCGACAAGGCCGGAATTTCCGGCACCTCCGCCAAGTTCCTTAAAGTCCTGACCGCCAACCGCCGGCTGTTCGCAGTCGCCGACGTGATCCGCGCCTTCCGCGCGCTGGTGGCGAAGTACAAGGGCGAGGCGACCGCCGACGTCACCGTCGCCGAACAGCTCAATGAAAAGAATCTCGACGCGCTGAAGACCGCACTGAAATCGGTGACGGGCAAGGACGTCGCGCTCAACGTGAAAGTCGATCCCTCCATCATCGGTGGCCTTGTGGTCAAGCTCGGCAGCCGCATGGTGGATAGTTCGCTTCGCACCAAACTCAATTCGATCAAGCACGCGATGAAAGAGGCAGGCTGATGGACATCCGCGCCGCGGAAATTTCCGCGATCCTCAAGGACCAGATCAAGAATTTCGGCCAGGAGGCTGAGGTTACCGAAGTCGGACAGGTGCTGTCCGTCGGTGACGGTATCGCCCGCGTCTATGGTCTGGATAACGTCCAGGCCGGCGAAATGGTCGAGTTCGAGAATGGCACGCGCGGCATGGCGCTGAACCTCGAAACCGACAACGTCGGTATCGTGATCTTCGGCGCCGACCGCGAGATCAAGGAAGGCCAGACCGTCAAGCGCACCCGCGCCATCGTGGACACGCCGGTCGGCAAGGGCCTGCTCGGCCGCGTGGTCGACGCGCTCGGCAATCCCATCGACGGCAAGGGCCCGATCCAGGCCGACAAGCGTATGCGCGTCGACGTCAAGGCGCCCGGCATCATTCCGCGCAAGTCGGTGAGCGAGCCGATGGCGACCGGCCTCAAGGCGATCGATGCGCTGATCCCGGTCGGCCGCGGCCAGCGCGAGTTGATCATCGGCGACCGTCAGACCGGCAAGACCGCGATCGCGCTCGACACCATTTTGAACCAGAAGCCGCTCAACGCGCAGCCGGACGAGAACATCAAGCTGTATTGCGTCTACGTCGCGATCGGCCAGAAGCGTTCGACCGTTGCCCAGTTCGTGAGGGTGCTGGAAGAGCAGGGCGCGCTCGAATACTCGATCATCGTTGCCGCCACCGCCTCCGATCCGGCGCCGATGCAGTACATCGCGCCGTTCACCGGCTGCACCATGGGCGAGTACTTCCGCGACAACGGCATGCACGCCGTCATCATCTATGACGATTTGTCGAAGCAGGCCGTCGCCTATCGCCAGATGTCGCTGTTGCTGCGCCGTCCGCCGGGCCGTGAAGCCTATCCGGGCGACGTGTTCTATTTGCATTCGCGCCTGCTCGAGCGCGCCGCGAAGCTCAACAAGGACGAGGGATCGGGTTCGCTGACCGCGCTGCCGATCATCGAAACCCAGGCCAACGACGTGTCGGCCTACATCCCGACCAACGTGATTTCGATTACCGATGGCCAGATCTTCCTGGAAACCGACCTGTTCTTCCAGGGCATCCGCCCGGCGGTCAACGTCGGTCTGTCGGTGTCGCGCGTCGGTTCGTCGGCGCAGACCAAGGCGATGAAGAAGGTCGCCGGCAAGATCAAGGGTGAGCTGGCGCAGTACCGCGAAATGGCGGCGTTCGCGCAGTTCGGAAGCGACCTCGACGCCTCGACGCAGCGCCTGCTCAACCGCGGCTCGCGTCTGACCGAACTCCTGAAGCAGCCGCAGTTCTCGCCGCTGAAGATGGAAGAGCAGGTCTGCGTGATCTGGGCCGGCACCAACGGCTATCTCGACGCGCTTCCGCTCAACAAGGTGCGCGCCTTCGAAGACGGCCTGCTGTCGCTGTTGCGCGGCAAGAACGTCGAGATCCTCAACGGCATTCGTGACAGCCGCGATCTCTCCGACGATCTCGCCGGCAAGCTGAAGAGCGTGGTCGAAAGTCACGCCAAGGCGTTTGCTTGATGATTTGCGGTTGCGGCCCGGCATTGGCCGGGCCCGGCCAAAAGAGTGGCTTGCGGTCGGGTCTTTGAGGGCCTGATCGCCGGGGTGAACTAAGAATGGCTTCACTGAAAGACATGCGGGTCCGCATCGCCTCGACCAAGGCGACGCAGAAGATCACCAAGGCGATGCAGATGGTCGCCGCGTCAAAGCTGCGCCGTGCGCAGACCGCTGCCGAAGCGGCGCGGCCCTATGCCGAGAAAATGGACGCGGTGATCTCCAATATCGCCAGCGCCGCAGCCGGTTCGCCCGGCGCCCCGGCGCTGCTGGCCGGCACCGGCAACGATCAGGTGCATCTGCTGCTGGTCTGCACCGGCGAACGTGGCCTGTCCGGCGCCTTCAATTCCTCGATCGTGCGTCTGGCGCGCGAGCGTGCGTATTCGCTGCTCAACCAGGGCAAAGAGGTCAAGATTTTCTGCGTCGGTCGCAAGGGCTACGAGCAGCTCCGCCGAACCTTCGAGAAGAACATCGTCGAGCACCTCGACCTGCGCTCGGTTCGCCAGCTCGGCTTCGTCAATGCCGAGGATATCGCCAAGAAGGTTCTGGCGCGCTTCGAGGCCGGCGAGTTCGATGTCTGCACGCTGTTCTATTCACGCTTCAAATCCGTGATCTCGCAGATCCCGACCGCCCAGCAGATCATTCCGCTGGTGGTGGAAGCGCCGGCAGCGAATGCCGGCCCGGCCACGTCCTACGAATACGAGCCGGAGGAAGACGAGATCCTGACGCGCCTGTTGCCGCGCAATCTCGCGGTACAGATCTTCCGCGCGCTCCTGGAAAACAACGCCTCGTTCTACGGCGCGCAGATGAGCGCGATGGACAACGCCACCCGCAACGCCGGCGACATGATCCGCAAGCAGACCCTGATTTACAACCGAACCCGTCAGGCCATGATCACCAAGGAGCTGATTGAAATCATCTCCGGCGCCGAGGCGATGTAACGGCGACAGGCACGATCAAACTGACGGTTTCTAGATACGAATTCGAAGGAGAGAGTTTATGGCCACACCAGCCAACCAGACCGGACGCATCACGCAGGTCATCGGCGCCGTCGTCGACGTGCAGTTCGAGGGACATCTGCCCGCCATTCTGAACGCGATCGAGACCAAGAACGGCGGCAACCGTCTGGTGCTCGAAGTGGCGCAGCATCTCGGCGAATCCACGGTGCGCACCATCGCGATGGACACCACCGAGGGTCTGGTCCGCGGTCAGGAAGTCACCGACACCGGCAACCCGATCATGGTGCCGGTCGGCGCCGGTACGCTCGGCCGCATCATCAACGTCATCGGCGAGCCGATCGATGAAGCCGGCCCGGTGGTTTCGGAAGGCCTGCGCGCGATCCATCAGGAAGCGCCGACCTATACCGACCAGTCCACCGAAGCTGAAATTCTCGTTACCGGCATCAAGGTCGTCGACCTGCTGGCGCCTTACGCCAAGGGCGGCAAGATCGGCCTGTTCGGCGGCGCCGGCGTCGGCAAGACCGTGCTGATTCAGGAACTGATCAACAACGTCGCCAAGGCGCATGGTGGTTACTCGGTGTTCGCCGGCGTCGGCGAGCGTACCCGCGAAGGCAACGACCTCTATCACGAGTTCATCGAATCCAAGGTCAACGCCGATCCGAAGAATCCCGATCCGAGCGTGAAATCGAAATGCGCGCTGGTGTTCGGCCAGATGAACGAGCCCCCGGGCGCCCGCGCCCGCGTCGGCCTCACCGGTCTTACGGTTGCCGAGCACTTCCGCGATCAGGGCCAGGACGTGCTGTTCTTCGTCGACAACATCTTCCGCTTCACCCAGGCCGGCTCCGAAGTGTCGGCGCTGCTGGGCCGTATTCCTTCGGCCGTGGGTTATCAGCCGACGCTCGCCACCGACATGGGCGCGCTGCAGGAGCGCATCACCACCACGCACAAGGGTTCGATCACCTCGGTGCAGGCGATCTACGTGCCGGCCGACGACTTGACCGACCCGGCGCCCGCAACCTCGTTCGCACATTTGGACGCGACCACGGTGTTGAACCGCGCGATCTCGGAAAAGGGCATCTATCCGGCGGTGGACCCGCTCGACTCGACCTCGCGCATGCTCTCCCCGCTGGTCGTCGGCGAGGATCACTACAACACCGCGCGCATGGTCCAGCAGGTGCTGCAGAAGTACAAGTCGCTGCAGGACATCATCGCCATTCTCGGCATGGACGAATTGTCCGAAGAGGACAAGATCGCTGTGGCCCGCGCCCGCAAGATCGAGCGCTTCCTGTCGCAGCCGTTCCACGTCGCCGAAGTCTTCACCGGCTCGCCCGGCAAGTTCGTCGACCTCGCCGACACCATCAAGGGCTTCCGCGCGATCTGCGAAGGCAAGTACGATCACCTGCCGGAAGCCGCCTTCTATATGGTCGGCACCATCGAGGAAGCCGTCGAGAAGGGCAAGAAGCTGGCTGCCGAAGCAGCCTAAGAGGCGAATAGGGAGTAGCGATTAGCGCGCTCCCATTCTTCCCACTCGCTACTCGCAGGTTTTCAATGGCTACCTTTCATTTCGATCTCGTCTCTCCCGAAAAGCTCGCCTTCTCCGGCGAGGTCGATCAGGTTGACGTTCCCGGCTTGGAAGGCGATTTCGGCGTGCTCGCCGGACACGCGCCTGTCGTCGCCGCGATCCGCCCGGGCATCTTGACCATCATCGCCGGCGGCACCCGTCAGAAGGTGATCGTGCTCGGCGGCCTTGCCGAGATGTCGGACAACGGCCTCACCGTGCTCGCTGACGTCGCTACCTCGCTGGAAGATATCGACCGCGCGCAGTTCGCCGAGTCGATTGCCGAGATGGAAGCCAAGCTCGCCGAAAAGGAAGGCTCCGAACTCGATAGCGCGATCGAGCGGCTGGACCACTACAAGAGCATCCAGCAGGAGCTCACTTCGACGGCTATGCACTAAGCCCCGGGGTACCACTCCGGGGCATCCTGAAGGCCCCGCTAAAGCCAGCGCTCGTCACCCCGTGACGGGCGCTTAGCTTTTTGCGGCCGCATTTTCTCTCGTGACGCCGCTCCCCGGGCGCTGCTCGGAACCGCTATGGTTGCGCCGGGGAACTTCTGGCGGCATTCTGCCGCACCAGATCGTGGTTCGGGGCTGCTTTCGATGAAACGCAAGATCGCGGCGATTTTTGCGGCCGATATTGCCGGCTACTCCAGGCTGGTCGCCGAGGACGAAGAGGAGACGCTGCGCAGGCTGGCGTCCTACCGTCAGGTGACCGACGATTTCATCGCCAAGGGCGGCGGCCGCATTTTCAATACCGCTGGCGACGCCGTGCTCGCCGAATTTCCGAGCGCGGTCGAAGCTGTGCGCTGCGCGATCGATATCCAGGAGAGTCTCCGTACCCGCAACATGGCTTATCCGCCCAGCCGGCAGATGGCCTTTCGCATCGGCATCACGATCGGCGACGTGGTCGAACGCGATGGCGATCTGCTGGGCGATGGCGTCAACATCGCGGCCCGCCTGGAGGGCCTCGCCGAAGTCGGCGGCATCTGTATCTCGCGCGCGGTGCACGAGCAGGTCGCCAACAAGCTGTCGGTGCAGTTTGCTGACATCGGCGCGCAGGAGGTGAAGAACATCCCGACGCCGGTGCACGCCTACATGGTCGCGATGCGCCGCGAAGACGGTACCTATTCGACGCCGCAGGTCAAGAAGCCGGCGAAGGCGCAAGGCGCGGCGCAGCCGAACTGGATGTGGCCGGTTGCGGTCACCGTGGTCAGCCTGGCCGCGATCGGTGTCGGTGGCTTTCTTTATTTCACCCAGCTTGAAACGTCGGCGCCATCAAAGGTCGCCGCGGCAGGCAGTGCTCCGAATCCGCCGCCGGTCGCCGCGGCGGCTCCGCCGGCAGCGGCTTCACCGGCTGCTGCTTCAGCGCCGGTCCCTGCCGCAACGGCCGCAATCGTGCCGCCGCCTTCGTCGCCGATGGCCGTATCGTCGGACAAATTCGCCGCCGCCAGCATTCCCTTCATTAGTGACAAGGTGCGCGCCACGCTCGCTTCCGACTACGCGGCGGCTGCCGATTTCAAGGCATTCTCGCTCAATGTCGGCGGGTCCAACGCTTTCGTCACCGCTCAACCGAGCGAGGAGGCTGCGAAATCGGCCGCGGTGGAGCAGTGCCAGAAGCGCGCCGATGCGGTGCAGTCGCCGCGCAAATGCGAACTCTACGCGGTTGGCGACGCCGTCGTTTATGCGCCCGGCCGGCCGCCAATGCCGCCACTGCCCTGGATCAGACACGACGCCGCGACCGAACAGCCCTTCGCCGCCAGGACTGTCCCGCTCGTCCGCGACGGCGGCAAGGCGCGGCTTGAGGCGATCTATGCGCAGGCGCGAAAGAACAAGGCGCTCGCGCTGGGCCCCGGCGGCGCACTTTTCTTTCCTATTGCGCTTGATAGTGTCGAGGAAGCCGTACGGCGTGCCCTGGAGTCATGCGGCGGAATCGCCGGCGTCCCCTGCACGATCGTCGCGCTCAACGATAATTTCGTGGTTCCGATTCCGGCCTCGCTCAAGATAACCGGCTTCTTCAAGGCTGCCGGCAATACGATGATCTCAGCCGACGCGCGCGACGACGTCGCGCGCCGGCTCGCGGATGCTTCGAGTGGCTGGAATGCCGTTGCGGTCGGTACGGCGGGCCGTCCAGGGTTGGGATTGAAGGCGGCGACCGAACAGGCTGCGGTCAATGCTGCGCTTGCCGAATGCGTCAAGCGTGACAGCAATTGCCAGGTCGTTGCGATTGGCCCATTTTCGGTCGGGCCTAACTAGACCACGACGTGCTGGCGCCTGAATTCGATTGATCTGTTGTTGGGAAAGTCTCGGAAGCCGTGAAGGCAGCGGGCCTCCGGCCGATGGCCAATAGCAGGAACAGGCTCCGGTAACCCTGGTAGCGGGCAGCCGGACGGCTACGCTCGCGCCCGTGCATGAGCAGCGTGCCATTCTGCGCGAGAACCCGCCACTCCCAACTGCGGCGGCGCTTGGTTACAGTCACTTCCATCATGTGAGGCAAGACACCGAACGGCGTGAATTATTCAAGGCTGTGCCCATTAGTCTGCGCACGATGGCAAAAGGTTCGCAGACGGCGAGCCGTCGGCGGCATCGGCGTTTTCTGTGAACGGAATGCAAAGATTTGGCGAAAGGTCGCCGCCAAAAGGTAATCGCCAGCCCGGCCCGGCCGTGCAAACCTATCGGGCGAACCCCGTAAATTCACGGGCCACCATCCGGTACACCTCGCGCCGGAACGGCACCACGAGGTCGGCGACGCGATCGAGCCGTTCCCAGCGCCACGAATCGAATTCGGCCGGCTGGCCGTTACGCGGTGTCAGCGGGTCGATCTCATCGTCGCGGCCGGTGAACCGCAGCGCGAACCACTTCTGCCGTTGCCCGCGGAACTGGGCCAGGCGATGCGTGCCCGGTCCGTCGTAGGGTGGAAATTCATATTTTATCCAATCGGTCTCGCCGAGATATTCGGCGCCGACCACCCCGGTCTCCTCCCAGAGCTCGCGCATGACGGCCTCGCGCGGGTTCTCGTCGGCGTCGATGCCGCCCTGCGGCATCTGCCATTCCAGCCCGGGAAGAATGATTTCCGGTCCGTCGTCCCGGAAGCGCCGCCCAATCAGCACCTCGCCGGAGGTGTTGAACAGCGCAATCCCCACATTGGGCCGATAGGGTTTGTCGGACATGGCGTTTGAGGGGTTACCGTGTGTAGCGCGAAGACAGTGCGTTCGACATGAAAAGAACTAGCCGCCCGCGAGGCCGGAGAATTCCTTGACCACGCGCTCGTAGACCGGCCGCTTGAACGGAACGATCAGGTTCGGGAGATTCTTCATCGGCTCCCAGCGCCAGTTCACGAATTCGGCCTTGTGTCCGCCGCCGCCAGGGCTTGAGACATTGATTTCAGCGTCCTTGCCGGTAAAGCGCACCGCGAACCATTTCTGCCGTTGCCCGCGGTAGCGGCCCTTCCAGGCGCGGCCGGCCACCGTGCGTGGAATGTCGTAGATCAGCCAATCCGGGACTTCGCCCAGCTTCTCAACCGAGCGGACGCTGGTTTCCTCGTAAAGCTCGCGCTTGGCGGCCTCCCAGGTGTCTTCGCCGGGATCGACGCCCCCCTGCGGCATCTGCCAGACGTGGGTTTCATCGACATGTTCGATGCCGCCGGCGCGGCGGCCAATGAAGACCAGCCCGGCCGCATTGATCAGCATCATGCCGACACAGGTCCGGTATGGCAGGTCCTCGTAGCGCGCCATGTCCCTCACGATTCCCTTGCTTGCATCAAGCCACATCCGCCCGCAATTGGTCGATCCGACGCAGTCCGGAAAATTCCGGATCGCCGCCATCGGCTTGATCTCTAGCCTGATTTTGATTTCAGCATCGCCGTTGTCAATGGCACAAGCATGATGCCACGGCTGTCGAGTGTCTTGATCCAGGCGGCCAGCCGCTCGATTGAAATCGGCAACGCCGAGGCTATGCCCACGGCCAGCCCTCGCTCTTTGGCGAGCGTCTCCAGCTTGACCAGCGTCCGGTCGATCTCGGCCGAGGTCGGCACGGCATCGATGGTGAAATCGGCCTTGGCGAAGGGCATCGATTGGGCCGCCGTCAGGGACGGTGCGGCGCTGCGCGGCGAGGAGCCGTCATCGAGATAACCGAGACCGCGCTTGGCCGCCTCGCGGATGATCGGCTGCATCACGGCGTCGGTGGCCGTGAAACGCGCCCCCATGAAATTGGCAATCCCCGCGTAGCCCTGGAACCGGCTGAGGTGCCAGTACAGCCGATCGATGTTCTGCTCCGGCGGCAGCGTCGTGAGCAGGGTCTGCGGGCCGGGGTCATTGTCGGGATAGTCGAACGGCTCCATCGGAACCTGAAGCAGGATCTCGTGGCGCTGCGCCCGGGCCCGCTCGGCGAGCTTGGCGGGGTCCGCCCCGTAGGGGGTGAATGCCAGCGTCACGGCCGGCGGCAGCTTCATGATGGCATCGGCCGTCTTGGCGGCACCGACCCCGAGCCCGCCGACGACGATGGCGACGACGGGCATCTTGGCGGCCTTGGCGCGGTCGGCGTCGGCCGCATAGACGGTAAAGGGCTTCAGGCCGTCGGCAACCATCGGGATCATGCCGTACTTGGACTTTTCCAGCAGCCGCTGGTCGATGCCGGTCATGGCCATCGACGGCGCGGGCTCTGCGCCGCTTTTGTCGGCCGCATCGCCGCCAATCACGATGTCCTGGCGCTTGCCGCTGGAGCCGTCGATGATGGTGACGGTCTTGTTGTCGCCGGCTGGAGCCTGCGGACCAGATTTCGCAGCCGGCTCGGGGCGGCCGGAGGCCGCCGCGGGTAGCTTTTCATCCCCCGGATTGCGCAGCGCGATGCGGGCGACCGGCTCGCCGCCAAACGGGTTGTCGGCGAAAAGCGCGACGGCGAAGAACACGACCAGGAACAGGCCAAACAGCACTGCCAGCGCCTGCATCGCAGTGAAGGGCAGCCGGAACCGGCGCTTCTGGCGCTCTGTCTTCTGTCCGAGCGGCGCGCTCAGATCGTCGGTCGTTTCCGTCATGGCCCTCCCCGAATCACCGGGGCCGACGATACCACGGCGGGGCAGGGCCACGGCAGTTCCGCCGCGGTCCCTGTCTTGGCCGAATCGCGGATGGCGCGGCTACTCCACCGCCCAGCAAAAAGGGCGACCCGAAGGCCGCCCTTTTTTCAAATGCTGTGTGCTGGAGCCGATCAGTTAGCGGCCTTGGTGGCCGGCTTTTCGACCGCTGCCTTGTCGCCGGTTGCCGGCGTTGCAGTTGCGGTCGACTTGATGCCATGCAGCAGGTCGGCGGCGGCCTTCAGCGCCTTGTCGTCCTTGGCGTCCGGCGGCACGTAGGATTGCGAGCCGGTCTTCTCGTCGCCGTCGTTCTTCAGATGGCCGCGCAGCGAGGCTTCACCCTTGGTGTCGGTGCGCGCCTTCAATTCTTCCGGCACGTCCTGCAGCACTTCGATGTCGGGCACGATGCCCTTGGCCTGGATCGATTTGCCTGACGGCGTGTAATAGCGCGCGGTGGTGAGCCGCAGCGCGCCATTGCCACTGCCGAGCGGAATGATGGTCTGCACCGAGCCCTTGCCGAACGAGCGCGTGCCGACCAGCGTGGCTCGCTTGTGGTCCTGCAGCGCGCCGGCGACGATTTCGGAGGCCGAGGCGGAGCCGCCATTGACCAGCACGATGATCGGCTTGCCCTTGGTCAGGTCGCCCGAATGGGCGGCGCGGCGCTGGGTTTCCTCGGCATTGCGGCCGCGGGTCGAAACGATCTCGCCGCGCTCCAGGAAGGTGTCGGAAACGGTGACCGCTTCCTCCAGCAAGCCGCCGGGGTTGTTTCGGAGATCGATGATGTAGCCCTTCAGCTTGTCGCCGAGCTGATTCGAGAGGTTGCCGATCTCGCGCTTCAGGCCTTCGGTGGTCTGCTCGTTGAAGGTGGTGACGCGGATATAGGCGATGTCGTCCTGTTCGACGCGGGCGCGCACCGAGCGGACGCGGATGTTGTCGCGCACCAGGGTAACTTCGATCGGATTGTCCGAGCCCTTGCGGATGATCTTGAGGCGGATCTTGGTGTTGACCGGTCCGCGCATCTTCTCGACCGCCTGATTGAGGGTGAGACCCTGCACGGCTTCGTCGTCGAGATTGGTGATGATGTCGTTGGCCATGATGCCGGCCTTCGAGGCCGGGGTGTCGTCGATCGGCGAGACCACCTTGATCAGGCCGTCTTCCATCGTGACCTCGATGCCGAGTCCGCCGAATTCACCGCGGGTCTGCACCTGCATGTCGCGAAAACTCTTTGCATCCATGTAGCTCGAATGCGGATCGAGGCCGGCCAGCATGCCGGAGATCGCCGATTCGACCAGCTTGGAGTCGTCGGGCTTCTCGACATAGTCGCTGCGCACGCGCTCGAACACGTCGCCGAACAGATTGAGCTGGCGGTAAGTGTCCGAGGTGGCCGCACGCGCACTCGATCCCATCAGTATGGAACGAGGCTGTGTAACGAAGAGCGTCAAAGCCGCACCGGTGGCGGCGCTGAGAAGAATTACAGAAGTCTTGCGCATCATCCGCGAACCTTTTCGCCTTCGTTAGCGGCCCACCATGGGCCTGAGTCGATTGGAGTGCCGTCCTTACGGAACTCGACATAGAGCACCGGCTGGCTCGCGGTCGTCGCGAGAATGGATGCAACCTGGGACGTTGTCCCCATGGTCGCGACCGGCTCTCCCGTTAATACAAACTGGCCGATGTTTACCGAAATGCGCTCCATCCCGGCGATCAGGACATGATACCCGCCCCCGGCATTGAGGATCAAGAGTTGTCCATAGCTGCGGAAGGGTCCAGCGTAAACAACCCAGCCGTCACACGGTGTTGTGACCTGAGCCCCGGCCTTGGTTGCCAAGGAAATGCCTTTTTCTACGCCACCCGCACCGTCGGAACCGCCAAATTCGCGAATCTTGCGGCCGTTAACCGGGAACGAAAACAGGGCCTTGGCGGAGGCAAAGGCGATGGCCGGGCTCAATCGGGCAGGGTCCTTCAGCGCGCCCAGGTTGGGTTTGCCGCCCGGAGCAGCCGGAGCGCCCTGCAGGCTGGCGGTTGCGGCCGCCTTGGCCGCGCTCTTCAGGTCCTGCTCCATTTTCGTGATCAGGCCCTGCAGGCCTTCGACCTGCCTGGAAAGGTTAATGGCGCGCGCGCCTTCGGCCTCGACGTCCTTTTCGATCGCGCTCTGCTTGCGCTGTCGTTCTTCCACCAGCGCAGCCAGCCTGACGGAATCGTCCTTCAACTTGTCGCGATTCCGCGCCAGATCGTCGCGCTTGGTGGCGATGCGCTGGCGCAAATTCACCAGCTCGCCGAGATCGGCGGCGAGCTTCTCCGCGCGGCCGCGCAATTCGGGCACGACGGATCCAAGCAGCATGGCGGTGCGCAGCGATTGCAGCGCGTCTTCGGGCCGGACCAGCAGCGCCGGCGGCGTGCGCCGGCCGGCGCGTTGCAGCGCCGCCAGCACCTCGACGATTTCGGCGCGGCGTGAATCGAGCGAAGCCCTGACCGCCTGTTCGCGGCTGTCGAGCGGGCGCAGCTCGACCTCGGTCTCGCCGATACGGGTCTCGACGGTGCGCACCTGGGTAGCGATGTCGATCAGTTGCTGGTTGAGCTTGGAGCGGTCCTGACCGATGGCCGCGATATCGGCCTTTAGTTTCTGCTGCAGCTCGGCCGCCTTGCGCTGCTGCTCGCGCGTCGCCTCCAGTTCCTCCTCGCGCTGCTTGATGGCATCGGGAGAAACGGCCGTCGCTTGCTGTCCGGGGGCTGCGGACTGCGCTACCGCCGGCGAAAGCGATGCCGCGGCGAGGCTAGCGGAAAGCAGCAGCACGGAAAGCGAGACAGCCGACATCAGCGGCCTGCCGCCGCCTGTGGTGTCGAATGAGTGAATGTCCCGCGTTGAATGCATCCGGTCTATTCGGCGTTGTCCGTATTCACGTCACCGTGCCTAGGCACGATGGTAGGGGTGGCCGGCCAGAATGGTCGCGGCCCGGTAAATCTGTTCAAGAAGCATGACGCGGACCATTTGATGCGGCCAGGTCGCCGAGCCGAACGCAATGCGTAATTTAGCCTTGCGCTGCAAATCGGGCGAAAGTCCGTCCGCGCCGCCGATCGCGAAAATTGTGTTGGCAATCCCTTGATCCCGCCAATCGCCGAGATGCCGGGCGAAACTCGCGCTATCGATGCTCTTGCCATGCTCGTCCAGCGCCACCAGCACGGATTTCTCCGGTATTGCCGCCGCAATCGCCGTGGCTTCCTCCGATATCCGGGTCGCGGTGTCGCGCGCGCGGCTTTCGGGAATTTCATGAATCGCGAGGCCGCGAAAGCCGAGCTTGCGGCCGATATCCTCGAAACGCTCGCGATAGCGTTCGGCCAGTTCCTGCTCCGGACCCTGCTTCAGCCGGCCAATTGAGACCACGACAAGGCGCATGAATGCTGTTTCTGGCGTGCACTTTCCGGCACGCGCGCTTTTTGGCGCACGTCAGGCAGACTACATGCGCTTCAGCCGATTCGCATCGGCCTGGCGTTCAGATCGCCGCCGCCGCCGGGTTTTGCGTCCACAACCTTTCGAGATTGTAGAATTCGCGTACCTCGGGTCTGAACACGTGCACGACCACATCGCCGGAATCAATCAGCACCCAGTCGCAATTGGGCAAGCCCTCGACATGGATGTTCTTGATGCCGTTTTCCTTCAGGGCTTTGGTGACGTTTTCCGCGATCGCGCCGACATGCCGGTTGGCCCGGCCTGTGGTGACGATCATGTAGTCGGAAAATGCGGATTTGCCGCGAAGGTCGATGGTGATCGTTTCTTCCGCCTTCATATCGTCGAGGCGGGAGAGGATCACATTCAGCGTCTTGTCGGCGTCGGGTTGCGCCTTCAAGGCCGCAGCTTGCGTCGATGTTTTACGCGGGGTCTTGGCAGACTTGCCAGGAGTCTTGCTCGTCTTGCTACCAGTCGCCTTGGGTAAAACAGACTTGGACAATACAGATGTGGCCAGGGACCATTCCTTTCACTGTATCGCGAACGCCGAATCCTGACGTCCGCCGACTATATTAGGCATGTGGGGTTAATGGTTTCAATATTCCAGTGAATCCCACGGCCGGTTCGAACCAAACTGTCACTTCTTTGCCTTCCAGCTCCCGTCGGAGTTCCGAAGCCCGGTGGACGACAGGTTCAGTTTCATGCCGGTGAGGAAAACCCAGGCAGGGGCCTGCTGATCGGCTAGCCGGGCCGCCTGGTTCTCAGGCACACGGTAGCGCGCCAGCGCCTGCGCGGCGGGGGCTGCGAGCGCCCGGAAACTCTGCGGCGGACGGTCGATCACGGCGATCGGCACCTCGGAAGCGATGCGCCGCCAATCCTTCCAGCGATGGAACTGCGCGAGATTGTCGGCGCCCATGATCCAGACGAAGCGCACGCCGGAAACGCGGCGGCGCAAATGAATGATCGTGTCGACAGTGTACCTGGTGCCGATGACAGCTTCGAGACAGCTGATATCGATGCGCGGATCGTCGGCGACGTCGAGCGCGGCGCGCGCGCGTTCGGACATTCCGTGCAGCCGGCCGGTGTCCTTGAGCGGATTGCCGGGCGTCAGCAGCCACCAGACGCGATCGAGCTTCAGGCGTTTCAGCGCAAACTGGCTGATGGCGCGATGTGCTGCGTGCGGCGGATTGAACGAGCCCCCGAGCAGGCCGATGCGCATGCCCCTGGTGTGGAAGGGGATGGCTTGCGCGGCAGATTGCGATTGCATCAACCGGGTCACCGCACGCGCTGGGTTCTGGTCACGGCCGCGTCTGCCCGGTGCCGTGAATGCGATATTTGAAGCTCGTCAGCTGCTCGGCGCCGACCGGACCGCGGGCGTGGAATTTGCCGGTGGCAATCCCGATCTCCGCGCCGAAGCCGAACTCGCCGCCATCGGCAAACTGCGTCGATGCGTTGTGCAGCACGATCGCGGAATCGACTTCGTTGAGGAATTTCTGCGCAGCGCCGGCGTCTTCGGCCACGATCGCATCGGTATGATGCGAGCCGTGATTGTGGATATGCGCGATCGCCTCGTCGAGGCCGTCGACGACCCTTGCCGAGATAATCGCGTCTTCATACTCGGTGTCCCAATCCTCGTCGGAGGCGGGCTTCACACGCGCATCGATCTTCTGCACGGCGTCGTCGCCGCGCACCTCGCAGCCGGCATCGATCAGCATCTCGACCAGCGGCTTCAGGCTCGTGGCAGCACCGGCGCGATCGACCAGCAGGGTCTCGGCGGCGCCGCAGACGCCGGGACGGCGCATCTTGGCATTGAGCACGATCTTCTTCGCCATTTCGAGATCGGCCGAACGATCGACATAGACGTGGTTGACGCCTTTCAGATGCGCGAACACAGGCACGCGGGCTTCCGCCTCGACGCGTGCGACAAGGCTCTTGCCGCCGCGCGGCACGATCACATCGACGCCGCTGTTCAATCCGGTGAGCAGCAGGCCGACGGCCGCACGGTCGCGCGTCGGCACCAGCGTGATTGCGGCCTCGGGAAGGCCCGCCTCGCGAAGCCCCTGCGCCAGGCAGTCATGGATGGCACGGCAGGAACGAAAACTGTCGGAGCCGCCGCGCAGGATCACGGCGTTGCCGGACTTCAGGCACAGCACGCCGGCATCGGCCGCGACATTGGGACGGCTTTCGAAGATCACGCCGATGACGCCGAGCGGCACGCGCACGCGCTCGATGGTCATGCCGTTTGGCCGCTGCCAGCTCTCGGTGACGGCGCCGACCGGATCGGGAATGCCGCGCACTGTGGCGACGCCATCAGCCATGGAATCGATCCGCGCTGGCGTCAGCGTCAGGCGATCGACGAAGGCAGAGGTTGCGCCGCTGGCGCGTGCTTCCGCCACATCCTCGGCATTGGCCGCCAGGATCTTTGCTGAGTTGGCGCGGATCGCCCGTTCGATGGCCTGAAGCGCACGATCCTTCTGCTCCGGCGGCGCCAGCGCCAGCACCCGCGCGGCCGCGCGCGCCTGGGCAGCGAGGTCGGTCATCAGAGCGGGCAGATCGGCGTTGCCGTCAATTGCCTTGAGGGGAGCGGTCATTCAGAGGTCTCAAGTCTCGAGTAAGGCTATGTCCTAGCACGGAAATCCCGCTCTTGCGAGGTCCGGAACCGGCATGGCTGATTGGCGAATCCGAAACAGGCAGCTCGGCCAGTGGCTTACTTTGCCGGAATGGCCCCGGCCGGCCCCACCACGAGGTCATCCCGGTGGATCATCTCCGCCCGGCCTGAGATGCCGAGGATTGCCATCACGTCCGGCGAGGAGCGGCCTTTGACCTTTTCGGCGTCCTCGGCGTCGTAGGCGACGAGGCCGCGGCCGATCTCGTGGGTGTCGGGGCCGCGCACCACGACGGCATCGCCGCGGGCGAACTGGCCGTCGATCCGGATCACGCCGGCCGGCAGCAGGCTTTTGCCCGCACGGAGTGCGGCGACCGCGCCGGCATCGATGGTCAGCGTGCCCTTGGGCTCCAGCGAGCCAGCAATCCAGCGTTTGCGCGCGGTGACAGGATTGGCCGGCGTCAGGAACCAGGTGCAGCGCCCGCCATCTGATATCGCCTGCAATGGATGCTCGATCTTCCCCGACGCGATCAGCATATGCGTGCCTGACGTCGTCGCGATCTTCGCCGCCTCGATCTTGGTGAACATGCCGCCGCGCGACAATTCGGATTCGGCCGCGCCCGCCATACCCTCGATCTCCGAGGTGACGGATTCGACGATCGGAATCAGTTTTGCGTTGGGATTGGCGCCGGGCGGCGCGTCATAGAGGCCGTCGATATCGGACAACAGGATCAGGAGATCGGCGCTCGCCATGGTGGCGACGCGCGCGGCGAGGCGATCATTGTCGCCGTAGCGGATTTCGTTGGTGGCGACCGTGTCGTTCTCGTTGATCACGGGCACCGCGCGCCATTCCAGCAGTTTTGCGATCGTCGAGCGGGCGTTGAGATAGCGGCGGCGCTCCTCGGTGTCCTGCAGCGTCACCAAAATCTGTCCGGCGCCGATGCCGTGAGCCCCGAGCACTTCCGACCAGATCCGCGCCAGCGCGATCTGGCCGACCGCGGCGGCACCCTGGCTTTCCTCAAGCTTCAGCGGGCCGCGCGGCAATTTCAGGCGGCTGCGCCCGAGCGCAATCGAACCCGATGAGACCACCAGGACGTCGCGGCCTTCGCCGTGCAGCTTGGCGATATCGGCGGCCAGCGCGGACAGCCAAGCCGAGCGCACCTCGCCGGCATGGGAGTCGATCAGCAACGAGGAGCCGACCTTGACGACGATGCGGCGAAAGTTTTTGAGCGCGGGGCGTTTCATGGGTGCGGTCGAATAATACGGGTGTTCGGAAGCAATACGCGCCAGCTCCCGGATTTGGAAGTGGCGCGGCCGGCGCAGGCTCAGGTTTGCATCAGCCCTGCGGCGGCGTTACCGGCGCCCACGGCTCCGCCTGGCCGCCCTTGGCCTTCAGCGAAACCGGAGCTTCGCCAATCACCTCGACCAGCGCCTTGAGCGCTTCCGGCACGCCTTCGCCGGTCACGCCCGAGAGCAACAGCGGCGTTTTCTTCGCGGCGCGTTTCAGGCGATCGCGCTGCTTCTTCAATTCGTCAGGCGCCACCGCGTCGATCTTGTTCAGCGCGACGATCTCGATCTTGTCGGCCAGATGCCCTTCATAGGCCTCGAGCTCGGTCCGGACCGTCTTGTAGGCCGTGCCGGCATGTTCGCAGGTGGCGTCGATCAGATGGAGCAGCACGCGGCAGCGCTCGACATGGCCGAGAAAGCGGTCGCCGAGCCCGGCGCCTTCATGGGCGCCCTCGATCAGCCCGGGAATATCGGCGAGCACGAATTCGCGGCCCCCTGCATTCACGACACCGAGCTGCGGATGCAGCGTGGTGAAGGGATAGTCCGCGATCTTCGGTTTCGCGGCGCTGACGGCGGAGAGGAAGGTCGATTTGCCGGCATTGGGCAGACCGACGAGGCCGGCGTCCGCTATCAGTTTCAGCCGCAGCCAGATCCAGCGCTCTTCGCCCTCCTGGCCGGGATTGGCGTTGCGCGGCGCTCGGTTGGTGGAGGATTTGAAATGGGCGTTGCCGAAGCCGCCATTGCCGCCTTCGGCCAGCACGAATTTTTCGCCGAGCTCGGTGAAGTCGTGGATCAGCGTTTCGCGGTCTTCGTCGAAAATCTGGGTGCCGACCGGCACCTTCAGCACGATCGATTTGCCGTTGGCGCCATGGCGGTCCTTGCCCATGCCATTGGTGCCCTTCGGCGCCTTGAAATGCTGCTGGTAGCGGTAGTCGATCAGCGTGTTCAGTCCGTCGACGACCTCGACGATGACGTCGCCGCCGCGGCCGCCATTGCCGCCGGAGGGCCCGCCGAACTCGATGAATTTTTCGCGGCGGAACGCCACGCAGCCGTTACCGCCGTCGCCGGAGCGGATATAGACCTTTGCCTCGTCCAGGAATTTCATGATGGCTTCTAGGTAAGGCAGGGGGGCCCTCGCGGCAACCCTCAAGCCGCCAAACATTGGCGAAAAGCCTTAATTTTGGGGCGCTTTTGCGATTTCGACCCAGAAAGCCGGGGGTTCTTATGAGGTCGGCCGCCGCCGCACCAGAAACTTCTGCATTCCTTCCAGCACCAGCTCCTTGCGCTGGTTGAACACGGTCGAGCGCAGCGTCACCACGCCGGTGCTGCGGCCGGGAACCAGTTCGGTCACTTCGAGCGCGGGATAGATGGTGTCGCCGGCATAGACCGGCTTTAAGAACTTGCTCGATTGTTCGAGGAATCCGACCAGCGATTCCTCGACGATGTAGGGAAACAGCCCGGCCCCCGGCGCGGTGTGGATCAGGGTCTGGAACCCATGCGCGAGCAGGTCCGGCATGCCGCGGGCGCGGCAATATTCGACGTCGTAGTGGATCGGATGGGTGTCGCCGCTCGCGGTCTGGAACGCGGCGAATACCGCCGAGGTCTGGGTCCGGCTCGGAATCACAAAACGTTCGCCGAGCACGAAGTCTTCGAACCAGCGCTGTTCGCGCACCATGCGATGCTGTCCGGGGTCGAAGTCGGTCATGTCGGGTTTCCTGCCGTTCTTTTTGATGCGACCTACCGGTACCGCAGGGGTGGAGCTGCGGCAATTCGTTCAATTCGTCATGCCCGGGCTTGTCCCGGGCATCCACGCCCTTAAAACAGCGACACAAGAAACGTCGATGGCCGGAACAAGTCCGGCCTGCAGGAAGCGCCGCATCCCTGATGAGCCTGTTCGCCAAGATCTCCACCTATGACGAGCGTTCCGCGCGGCTGGCCGGCATCGGCTTGATGCTGCTGTCGATCTTCATGTTCTCGTTTGGCGATGCGCTCGGAAAATTCATGGTCGCGACCTACTCGGTCGGGCAGTTGATGTGGCTGCGCGCCTGCGCGGCGCTGCTCGTGCTGCTGCCGATCATCTGGCGGCAGCGCGCCGAATTCAAACGTATCGAACGGCCCTGGCTGCAGCTGCTTCGCGTGTTGCTGTCGACGCTCGAAGTCGCCGCGTTCTTTCTCGCCACCGTCTATCTGCCGCTCGCCGACGTCATCACCTATTATCTGGCCTCGCCGATTTTCGTCACCGCATTGTCGGGCATCGTGCTCGGCGAGCACGTCGGCTGGCGGCGCTGGACTGCGATTCTGATCGGCTTCTGCGGCGTGCTGATCGCCCTGCGCCCGTCCACGCAGACCGTGAGCTGGCCCGCGATGATCGCGCTCGGCGGCAGCCTGTCGTTTGCGTTCCTGATGCTGATCACGCGCTCGCTGCGGTCGACCCCGGATATCGTGCTGACGACGTCGCAATTCGGCGGCACGTTTCTGCTCGGCGCGCTGATGTCACCGATCGGCTGGGTGACGCCGACCCTCGGCAGTCTGGCTCTGTTTGCGGCGGCGGGAGTTACGTCGGTCGTCGCGCTGCTGTGCATCAACCGTTCGCTGAAACTGGCGCCGGCGAGCGTGGTGGTGCCTTATCAATATTCGATGATCGTATGGGCGGTGATCTTCGGCTTTGTGGTGTGGGGCGATGTGCCGTCGCTCTCGACCCTGATCGGCGCGGCGATCATCATCGGCGCCGGCTTCTACATCTTCCTGCGCGAGCAGCAGCTGGGCCGCGAGGAAACGGTAGTCAATCCGCCGGCGTGAGCAACTTGCACAGCCGTCGTCCCTGCGAACGCAGGGACCCATAACCACCGATGCCAGTTTGTTACGAAGGCTATAACACCACCGCCCTACTGAAGAGCCGTGGCGTATGGGTCCCTGCGTTCGCAGGGACGACATCTGTTGTTGAGCGGCAGTGATCTACCGCTCTCTCCGCGTCGAACTTCCCCAGTTCTTCAGCGACGACCACACGCCGCGCGTCAGGCGGAAGCGGTCGACCGGGGTCGAGGATCCCAGCGCCTCGAAGCGGTGCAACTCGACGCCGCTCCACTGGAAGCCGCATTTCTCCAGGATGTTGCGCGAGGCCGGATTGGCGACGCGGGCGCCCGAAATCAGGTGCTCGGCATCGAATTCCTCGAAGAAGAAGTCGATCACCGCGCGCGCGGCTTCGGTGCCAAAACCCTGGCCCCAATGTTCGACGCCGAGCCAGTAGCCGAGTTCCGGCGCGTCCGGTTCGCTGCGGTCGATACCGACCATGCCGACGGGCGAATAGTTCTGTTCGATCAAGAACACCGACTCGCCGTCATTGGTGGACGTCGCGCGTACGAATTCGACCGCGTGATCCTGCAAATAGGGGTGCGGGAGGCGGCGGGTGTTTTCCGCAATGCGGCCATCATTGGCGAGATGCGCAATCGCTTTTACGTCCGCGAGCGTCGGCCGGCGCAATGTCAGCCGTTCGGTCTCGAGGACGCAGCTACTTGCCTCACGCAAGACCGGCGTTGAGATCGGGATGTCCTGCAACATGTCGGGCTCCTGATTGCGAAAATGCGCAAAAATAAAAAGGGGAGGCCGGTTTCCCGCCTCCCCTTGGAGCCCTTTTCGACTCCGCCGGTTCAACAGGACCCGGCGGACTCGGATGTGTGTCCACCGTCTATTCGGCCGCCTCCGCCATCGGAACTACCGATACGAAAGTGCGGCCGTTGGTTTTTGCACGGAACTCGACATGACCTTCGACCTTGGCAAAGAGAGTATGGTCGGTGCCCATGCCGACATTAAGGCCGGGATGCCAGGTGGTGCCGCGCTGACGCGCGATAATGTTGCCGGGAATCACGTGCTCGCCGCCATAGGCCTTGATGCCCAGGCGCTTGCCCGCTGAATCGCGACCGTTTCGCGATGAACCGCCTGCTTTTTTGTGAGCCATGGCCCGTCTCCGACTTCGCTAAATTTTAGATCAATTCCTTGACGGAATCATTTCACTTTTAATCACGCTTCAACTTTTCGTTGAAGCGCATCACTTCTTGTCGCTCTTCGCGGCGGCCTTCTTGGCCGGAGCCTTCTTTGCGGCGGGCTTCGCCGCAGCCTTTTTCGCGGGCGCCTTCTTCTTGGCGGCCGGTGCCTCGTCGCCATCGGCGGCGGGCACTACGACCTTTTCCCGCTTCGGCCGTGGGCCGATCGAAGGCTTGGCGTTATCGGTCAGGATCTCGGTGATGCGAAGCACCGTGATCTCGTCGCGATAGCCGCGCTTGCGGCGCGAATTCTTGCGGCGACGCTTCTTGAACGCGATCACCTTGGGGCCGCGCTTGTGGTCCAGCACTTCGGCCGCAACGGTAGCGCCTGCCACCGTCGGCATGCCCAGCACCGGCGTGTCACCGCCGACCACCAGAACTTCGCCAAGCTGCACGATCGTGCCGACATCGCCGGCGATCTTGCCTATCTCGAGCACATCATCCGGAACGACGCGGTATTGCCGGCCGCCGGTTTTGATGACTGCGAACATCGTTTTATTCCTTCGTGTTCGATCCCGGCCTCGGACATATTCCCAACAGGGTTTGCCCGGGTCGGCTTTTTGGTCAGTCGTTATGGGTACGATTTTCGCGCGGCCGGGGAGCAAGCCCCCAAGGAATTCGCGCAAAAACAAGCGGCGCGAGAAATCCCGCGCCGGATGCGGGGACTTATAGCCGCCGAATGCTATGAGTCAAGGCGAAATGGCCCAAAAAACCGCCAAAAGTGAACGGTTTGGCCGCGAATAGCGAGTGGCGAAGGGGGCAGCTACCCGTCGCCCGGCGCTCTCTATTTGCGATTTGCCATTCGCCGCCCGCCCTTCTCATTGAAACCAAAGGGTTCCCCGCCCGTTGTCGCCAACGAAAACCGGCAGGGGCTCAAGGCACATGGCAGAAGACACCATAACGACCACGGGCATCGCCCGCCACGGCGCCACCAGGCTGCCGTCGGTCGAGGTCGACAGTTTCAACGTCGAATTGAAGGATGACGAAGGCTTTCTCGGCGACCGCGCCAGCAAGGGGGCCTTCCGTAAGATACTGGACAGCCTGCGCAAGCCGCTGAAGAAAAACGGCGACGACCCCCTCGGCAAAAAGAGCACAGACGAGATCCCCAAAAGCGATCTCGACGCGGCGCTGATTGGCGACGATGTCGCCGCCGCAGCCTTGGTGCACGGTGCGATCGAGGAATTCGCCCAGGAACTGGCCTATGTGACCGGGCGGTTTCTCAAGACCAAGGCGTGGGCCGATACCGAACGCATCGTGGTCGGCGGCGGCTTTCGGCAGAGCCGGGTCGGCGAACTCGCCATCGCCCGCACCGATATCATCCTTAAAGCCGAGGATTTCGACGTCGATCTGGTGCCGATCCGCTTTCATCCCGATGACGCCGGCCTGATCGGCACGCTGCATTTGGCGCCGTCATGGATCTTCGAGGGCCATGACAGCATTCTCGCGGTCGATATCGGCGGCACCAATATCCGCTGCGGCGTCGTCGAGACGCGCTGGAAGAAGGCGCCCGACCTTTCCAAGGCCGACGTCTGGAAGTCCGAGCTGTGGCGGCATGCCGACGACGAGCCGACGCGTGAAGGCGCAGTGAAGCGGCTGGTCAAGATGCTGAAGGATCTGATCACGACCGCAGAGGCCGAAGGCCTCAAGCTCGCGCCCTTCATCGGCATCGCCTGTCCCGGCGTGATCAACGGGGACGGCTCGATCGAAAAGGGCGCGCAGAATCTGCCGGGCAATTGGGAGAGCTCAAAGTTCAACCTGCCGGCAAGCCTGGTGGAAGCGATCCCGCAGATCGGCGATCACGACACCGCCGTGCTGATGCACAATGACGGCGTGGTGCAGGGCCTTTCCGAAGTTCCCTTCATGCAGGACGTCGAGCGCTGGGGCGTGCTGACCATCGGCACCGGGCTTGGCAATGCGCGCTTCACCAACCGGCGCAAGGAAAACGGCAAGGACGAGAAAAAGTCGAAGAAGGGCCGGGACTAGAACATGATCCGGAAAAGTGGGTGCCGGTTTTCCCTTAGCTAACAAACGCGGAACGCGTTTGCGCGGAGATCACGCTCTAGTTCCGGAATTAACGTTTTGCGCGGGTAGTAAGGTTGACTGGTTAGGTTAAAACCGGCTTCGCGTTGCCGTTCCCACTGCGGTCGCTACCGTCGTTTCGTCGCTCCGGCTGGCTGGCGAAGCCGCACTTCCCGGCCAGAATTTCAAAGCAGCGGCACGGGACCGTCAGTTTTTTGTCGCGTCTGGCGGTCCCACCCCCTTTGCTCAACTCCAGCCGATGCGCGTAAAGAACGCCGCGATCTCAGATGCGGCGCGATCGGGATCCTCACGATGGGGAAAGTGGCCGACATCGGGAAACATCGCGAGATCGAGATTGGTAAAGGTCTCGCCGAGCCGGTCGGTCCATTGATACGGAAACAGCGGATCATGCTCGGCCCAGCGAACACAGGTCGGCACGCTAATCGGCGCTAGCGTTGGCGCTTCGCCCTTCATCATCCTGACCCGGCCGGCATGGGCTGCGCGGTAATGCGCGAAGCCGCCGGCAAGGTTTCCGTCCTTGAGAAAATTGTCGGTGAAGGCGTCGAGGTGATCGTCAAAGGCGTGCTTGCGATGCGACCAGGCTTTCAGGAAATGCCCGATATAGCGCCGGCAGCTTTCGCGGCTCGCGCCGATCAGGGCAGGCGCCATCTCCATCTGGTGAAAGGATTGATACCAGATGTTGTTGAGGCGCTCAGGCTCCGCCATCCGCGGCCCGATACCAGGATAGACGAAATCGAAGAAGAACAGCCCGGCGATCCGCGCGGGCGCCTTTCGCGCCAGCGGCTGCATCAAGGCGCCGCCGACATCGTGACCGACGATGCCGGCCTGCGGCAGCCCAAGCGCATCCATCAGCGCCAGCATGTCGGCGGCCTGCTGGTCGGGCCCGAACAGCCCGTCGGGCTTGTCGCTGTCGCCGAAGCCGCGCAGGTCGGGCGCATACAGCGTGAAGCGATCGGCGAGCCGCGTCATGACCGGCTCCCAGGTCAGCCAGAATTCCGGCCAGCCATGCAGCAACAGCAGCGGCCGCCCCGCGCCCACGCGGACCACGTGAAGTGCCGCGCCATTGGCCTGAACCGTCAAATGCTCCATTTTGGGCTCCTTTTTGCTTCCCCAAGCGGGGGCGGATTTCTTGGCGCCCCGCCTTGCCCGGCCCGCCATCCTCGCCTAGAACTCGCCCCGACCGCGGGTCGAGGAATCACCCGTCATGGCGCCTGGAGAGGTGGCAGAGTGGTCGAATGCACCGCACTCGAAATGCGGCATAGGTGCAAGCCTATCGGGGGTTCGAATCCCTCCCTCTCCGCCATTTCAGAACAGAACTGCGAACGCCGCCGGTAGCCGATTTTACGCCGGAAATCGCAGAGAGCGTTCGGAGCAAATCGCTTTTCGATCCATGATGCGGACCTCGCGGTCGTCAACCTCGACCCTCTGAGCCAGGGCGCGCAGATGGTCGCGGCGATATCCCCCGCCCTCGATCCGCATCCGCTTACGGGCCGTGGCCGCGAACTTGCGTAGCGCCGGGCCGTATGATTCACCAAGTTCGGGAAGTCGGTTTCGCGTTCGATCTTCATTCAACAACGGACTTAAGACCGTCATGCCGACATGTCTCAAATGGGCCGATATTGTTGCAAAAGTCGAAAATCGAGCGACCCGGAAAATCTCGCGAAAGTTGATCTTTTGACTTCTGCGCAGCTTCGTCGCTTTTCAACGCCACTGCGGAGGTTCGTGATCGATTTTGGATGAAACGATATGGTCCCTCACGTTGCCGCGCATAAAGCGCATCAGCGGCTCTAAGAATTTTCGTTCGCCACCCCAAAAAGACTTTCGCAACAATATCGGCCAAAAGCGGGGCTGATCCGCATCGATTAGCTCGCGTCAGTGGTTTCGGAAGGCCGGCTTGACTGCAGGAACCTCACCACCGCGTCGTGACCTTTGCGTTCGGCAATCGTCAGCGCCGTGAAGCCTTCGGCGTCCTTGACGTCGAGGTTGGCGTTTGCCGCTACCAGCAACTGTACCACGTCCAGATGACCGTTCATCGCGGCCAGTGTCACCGCCGTTCTGCCGTACTGGATCCGGGCATCCACGTTGGCTCCGGCCTCAAGCAGGATTTTCACGACCTCGATATCGCCGTTGGCCGCGGCCCCGATCAGCGCCGAAGAGCCATCCGGGCCGCTGGCATTGACATCGGCGCCGGCGCTGATCAGGCGCTGCACCAGATCGCGAAAACCGTGGCCGGCGGCCGCGATCAGCGCGGTCTGGCCGCTCTCGGCGGCGGCGTGCACGTCGGCGCCGGCCGCGAGCAGGCGCCGCGCCGTTTCAGGCCCATTCCAGGACAGAGACAGGATCAATGCCGTAAACCCATAGTCGGTGCGCGCATTCACTTCGGCGCCGGCGTCGAGCAGGTCCTGGATGATGTCGGAAAGGCCATCGCGGGAGGCCTGGATCAGCGGCGTCCAACCCGAAGAAGCCTGCACATTCGGATCGGCGCCGGCAGCCAGCAGCAGCCGCGCCACCGCGACATGGCCGGACTGGTCGATCGCGCCTCCCCAGATGGTGGCCTGATCCATGGGCCGGCTGCAGGCCAATGACAGCGCCGTGCCGCTCTCCTTCGATTGTGCGTTGACGTCAGCACCGGCTTCGATCAGGGCGCGGACGATCTCCAAATGCAGGCCGCGCGTGGCCGCCATCAGCGCGGTATGGCTGCCAGCCGCCTTGAGGTTCACCTTGGTCTTGACCTTTCCCTTGGATCTCCCATTCAGCAAGTCGTTGACTATCTCGATCTGGCCCTCTTGCGCGGCAAGCAGCAAGGCGGTGGCGCGGTCGGTGGTGCGGCGCGCGTTGACATCGGCCCCGGCGGCCAGCAGCAACGCCAGGACAGCTCGCCGGCCTTTCGCGGCCGCGGCCATCAACGCTGTCGCACCATCGGTCAGCCAGTCCGGGCCGCCCGTCATCGGCGCATCGATGTTGGCCCCGGCGGCCAGCCCGGCCCGCACCGTCTCGATGTCGCCCTCCCGCGCCGCCAGCACGAACGCCTTGGTGTCGGTGATCGATACCACGTTCGGCTGCGGGCTTCCGCTCTCGCTGGCCAGGCGCCTCGCCAGCTCCAGCCTGGATGCGAAATAGGCTCCAAGCTCCGCCTCGTTCCAGGGCCCCTGGGCTATTCTTTTGATATTGGTCCAGCCATCCATGTAGTTGGTGGCCTGCAGACAAATCGACCGCCATCTGCGATCCAGATCACCCCCGTCGTCATCGACGCCGAAGCTGCCATAGCGCCGCTCCAGCGCGTCGGCGGACAGATGCTGCTCCGCCGCTGCCGCGATCACCTCCCTGATCGAATCCAACCGTGAGCGCTTGATGTCATAGCCGAGGCCGGCAAGATGCGCATGCACCGTCACAAGAAAGGCCGCATGATCATCGGCGCCGATCGCGGCCAGCGCCTCGATGGTCTGCTCCATCACCGCCTTCGACCAATTGATCTCGTGAAGGAAATCCTCCAGATCATCCATCGGCTCAGTGCGAAGCACGAGTTCGGTCGCGCGATGGACGTGCAGCAGCGGCTTCGGCACCTCATGCTCGGCAAAGCCGAACTGCGCGAGCCGCTCGGCGTAGACACTCACCTCCATGCAGTAACGGAAGCAGTCCTCGGGCGACCGGTCGCGACGACCCGCTTCGGTGAACGGCTCAGCCGAAACGAAAATGCTGTCTATGATTTCAGTCATCTGCGCCCCTACGGAACCGAGCGACGTTAGATCGCAACCATGAACGCCTCTAGCAACCATTGCGGGTCCCGCAAAAGTCCGCAATGGGTCATCCGCGTCGTTTTGGCATCCTCCTGTCAACTTTCGGCCTACCTCCAAGACCGGACATGAGCCCAATTGCGGGGAGTTTTCGCACCCGAGGGCTCAATGGGGACGAGCGCAGCGCTGGAAACGGCCCCGAGCTGGCGGAACACCTGGTGCGTCTTCCAGGTCTGGCGAGCTGTGGGCTCCGGTATCATAGAGCTACGGCGAAGCAGTGTTGCTCATCATCGTCGCTCGTGGTCCGCCATACCGCTCACACGAAGAAGACTCTTTGAATCCAAGCGTTCCGTAGAGCGCTGATAGCCTACGCCTAATCCGGCTTCTTCGCGCTATCGAGAAATGCACTCGTTTCCCTGTTGAGGAATTCCACATCCGCCGGAATCCCGCCGCCGGCCGCCGCATGGCCGGTAACGCTGCCCGGGCTGATCGTCATCACCCTGGCGCCGGCGATGTTCTTGCCTGCCTCGATCGGCTCGAATTCGGGATTGAGCAGATCCTTGGTGCCGGTGAGGATCAACGTCTTCGCCTTGATCGAGGCGAGCGCTTTGGCGGTGTCGCCGTTGAAGCCCGGTGTGGTGCCGACGTCGTGGCGCTCATAGGCCCAGGTCTGGTAGATCCAGTCGTTGGCGTCGAACGCCTTGATCATCGCGGTCTCCTGGCTTTCCAGCCAGGGCAGCACGTCCATGCCGTTCTTGAACTGCGCGGAATACATGTCCGGCGTGCAGGCTGACAGCAGCGAGAGAATGTCGCGCCACAGGCGGATGCCCTTTTCCGGCGGCGCTTCGTAATTGCCGTCCTTCCAGGCGGCGTCGTTCATGATCGCCTTGCGTGAGGCCTCCAGCACCGCGACCGTCCACGCCGGCGTCTTGGCCAGCGGCACCATCGCGACCAGCGCGTCCATGTAATCGGGATGGCTGACGCCCCATTGCAGCACCTGCATGCCGCCCATCGAGGGGCCGACCACGGCGACGACGTGATCGATGCCGAGTTTTTCCTTCATCAGGCGGTACTGCGATTGCACCATGTCGCGGATGGTGAATTTCGGGAATTGCATGCGCGGCTGCGCCTTCGAATTGCTCGGCGAGGTCGTGAGACCGTTCGCGATCGCGTCGGTACAGACGATGAAATGTTTGTCGGTGTCCAGCGCCTTGCCGGGGCCGATCAAGAAGTCGAGCCGGTGGTGATTGCCCGAGATCGCTGTCACCATCAGGATCGCGTTGGACTTCTTGTCATTGAGTTGGCCGTGGGTGACGTAGGAGATCGAAAAATCCCTGATCACCTCGCCGCTTTCGAGCTTGAGATCGCCTTCGCTGTAGGCCTGGTGCGGCGGCTGTTGCGGGGAATGCGCTGCGGCAGGCAGCGACAACAGCAGTCCGGCGGCGACGACGTATCCGATGCGATTCATTCGGTTTTCTCCCCTTGGGCTCACAAGATCTGCGCGGCTTCTGAACGGCCCGATGCGCTTGCACACAAAACCCTCTTGGGATCAGAATATTCCCTAGCTGCGAGTTTTGGACTGGCAAAGTTTGGGGAGCGCGCGCTTGTTGGTGTTTGGCAAGTCCGAGCGAGCAGCGCAAAGGCCCGCTGCTGACAAACGAGCCGGCCATCACGATCGACTCTACGCTGAATCTGAAGCTACTGTCGCGCCAACACCGGGAGAATGTGATAGCGGCCGATCTCATGGGGAAATTCGCCGCGGTTGGCCAGGAGAAGCAACCCGATCTTTCTTGCCGGCACCAATCCCATATAGGCCGACGCATTATTGAGGCCGCCCGGCTTGTCGACGATGGCGACGTCGC
Source organism: Bradyrhizobium sp. McL0615 (assembly GCF_049993905.1). Taxonomy (NCBI): domain Bacteria; kingdom Pseudomonadati; phylum Pseudomonadota; class Alphaproteobacteria; order Hyphomicrobiales; family Nitrobacteraceae; genus Bradyrhizobium; species Bradyrhizobium sp. McL0615. The sequence continues at coordinate 534,752 of NZ_CP188254.1, forward strand.
CGAGATCGACATTTTCCCAGGCCATCGCTTGTCCGAATTCCTGGTCGACATGGAATGCCTCGCGCTGGGTCATGCGCAAGGCCTCGCGCAATTGCGGATCGGCCACGTTGCCGCCGGTGCAGGCGGCCATCAAGGTGGCGAGGTCCCGTGCGGACGAGAACATTTGTCCGGTGCCCGGAAAGTCGAAATAGCTCTGCTGGTTTCCGGGAGGGCCAATCGGCGTGCCCTGGTCGGAATAACCCTGGACGGTTTTCTGTAATAGCTCCGGCGGCATGATCGCACGGTTATCCTGCCCGCGTTCCGGGATCAGCGTCGAATGCATGCCGAGGGGCGTCAGGATACGGCTTTCGACAAGTTGTCCGATCGGAACGCCATAGCGACGCTCGAGTGCGAGCTGGAGCAGGACGTAGCCCGCATGCGTATAGATGCGCTGCTTGCCGGGCTCCTCGCCGGCATGCGGCGTCCAGGCATTCAACATGTCGAGGAATTCGGCGAGCGAGTACGAGGCGTTTGGCCACGGCGGATGATCGGTCGGCAGCAAAAGGCCGGAAGTGTGCGTCACGAGCTGGCCAATGGTCACCCGGCCGATATAATCGCCGTGCAATTCGGTGACGTATTTGTTGACCGGATCGTCCAGCCTCAATTCGCCGCGGAGCACGCCGAGCGCGACCAGCGTTGCCTCGAACAGCTTTCGCACCGAAGCGACATTGAACAGCGTGTCCGGCGTGACGGGCCGCCTCTTGGCCTCATCAGCGAACCCGAAATTGAAGAACTGTATCCGGCCGGCGACGTAAGCGGCGGCGGCAACGCCGCCGGGATGGTCGGCCGTCGTCACCGCCGCAAGGTTGTCCGTTACGATTTCGCGTATGTGCGCGTCCATCTCGGGATCCGCAAGAATGGCCCGCGTCCCGCCGAGCATGAATAACAGCGAGAGGCACAGACCTGCGCTTGAGCGGCAAAGCCACAATCGCGTTGAACCCGCCGTCATACAAACCTGCATGCGAGATCGCCGGGCGCAGGCAAGCGAGCCCGCGATCTGAATGTAGCCGTTTGGAAGCCTGCGTGCGGCAACCTAAAAAGCCGCAGCGCGAGAGCCCAATCACTTCAAGCGGTGGCCTGAGCACGATTGGTTGATGAAGCCGGGCTCTCCGCCAAACGTGATCCGCTCGAGCTGGTCGCGTCCGGCGCCACGCCCCAGATTGGTGGCATGGGCCGTTTCGCAACAACCGCTGCGCTGTACGAGCAATTCCGTCCACCCTATTCGCCCGAGTTCTTTGGGGCTGTCGGGGAAAGGCTGAGGCTTGGCAAGCGGCATGCGCTGATCGATCTCGGGACGGGTCCGGGACTGCTCGCCCTCGGCTTTGCCCCGTATGTCGGACGGATCGTCGGCGTGGATCCGGAGCCGGCCATGCTTGAGGTCGCGGCACGGGCCGCCGCGCGCGCAGGACATGATCTTGCGCTGATAGAGAGTGCGGCCGAAGCATTGCCGCGCGACGTCGGCTCGTTTGACGTCGTTACCATCGGTCGTGCGCTGCACTGGATGGATCTCGATCTGATCGGCCCGCTGCTGCAGCGGCTGGTCGCTCCAGGCGGCGTCGTCCTGGTCTGCTCGGCGCGCTCCGCAACCGATGGCCGCAACAAATGGCTCGAGGCATATAACGAGGGGCGGCGCTATTGGTCCGGAACGGCCGACCGCACGAATTATCGCCCGGATCTCGCGACCGTTGTTGCCGATACACGATTTCGCATCGGGGAGACGATCGCGGTGGAAGGCAGTCACGAATTGAGCGCAAGCGATTTGGCTCACCGCGTGCTTACGCTCTCGGGCTCTTCACCCGCCGTACTCAGCAACAAAGTCGACGCCATGCTGCAGGATGTCGAGCAGCGCCTGTTGCCGTTCAGCCGTGCCGGATTGCTCAGGGAAGTTGTCATTGCGAATGCGGACGTTGCGATCGCGCCCGTACCCTAGTGGATCGGGCAAGCGGCGTTGCGGGCATCTCGTGCGCCGACATCCTTCAATCAACTTCCCGTAAGGCGGGGTGGCCTGAGGCCGGCGCCGGGCTCGATGGCGTCATCGGGTCGCCTCAGCGGCGGCAAGGCAAGCGGTCCGAGTGCTGCGAACCGGCCCCATCCTACTTTGCATGGGGTTGTTTTCGATATTTTGTGTCTGGGCCGGCAATCGGGGCTTCTAACTCACCGCCTCGCAAATCGCTTCGCCCCCGCCTTGTGCGGTAATCTCCGCGATCTTGCCGTCGACGATATGGATGCGGCGGTCGGCGCGGGCGGCCAGCGCGGGATCGTGGGTCACCACAATCACGGTCTGGCCCTGGTCCGCGATGTCGCGGAGAATCGCGAAGACCTGTTCCGTCGACTTTGTATCGAGCGCGCCGGTCGGCTCGTCGGCGACGATGATCTCGGGGCGGTTGGAAAGCGCACGCGCAATGGCGACGCGCTGGCGCTGGCCGCCGGAGAGCTGGTTGGGACGCTTGTTGGCGTGCTCGGCAAGTCCGAGCGAGCCGAGCAGGGCAACGCCGCGCTCGCGCATCTCTGCTTCAGACATCTTGCCCGCCGCCCGCATCGGCAGCAGCACGTTGTCGAGCGAGGTGAACTCCGGCAGCAGGAAGTGGAACTGGAACACAAAACCGCATTTGGTCAGGCGGACATCGGCCCGGTCCGATTCCGATAATTTCGAGGTCGGCTGACCGCAGATGATGACCTCGCCTTCGCTGGGCGCATCGAGCAGGCCCAGCAAATAAAGCAGCGACGATTTGCCCGATCCCGACGGCCCGGTGATGGCGACGAACTCGCCCTTGTTCACGGCCAGATCGATGCCGTCGACGAGGGTGTGTGTAATGGTCCCCTCGATGCGGCGAACCAGCTCCACCGCCTGCAATGCAACCTCGGTCATGACGCCCCCCTGATGATTTCAACTGGATGGACCCGCGTCGCCTTGCGCGCCGGGAAATAGGCCGCGCCTGCGCAGCACAGCAGCGATATGCCGCCGGCGATCAGATAGTGCATCAGCGAGTAATAGATCTGCAGGGGCACGGTCGTGCCCGTCAGCGGATTGAAGATCGTAATCTTCGACCAGCCGAAGCAGAGCAGGTAACCCAGGACCCACCCGAACAGGATGCCGACCACGCCGATCATGGCGGCTTCGATGATGAAAATCCGTCGCACCGCATACTCGCGCATGCCGAGCGATTTCATGATCGCGATGTCCTGGCGCTTCTCGTGCGTGATCGTCGAGATGATGTTGTAGGTGGCAAAGGAGGACGTCAGCAGCATCGCGCCCATCACGGTGAGCACGATGAAATCGCGCACGGAAAAGGTCGACAATAAGTCGGCATTGGCTTCCTGCCAGGACACCGACTTGTAACCTGTCTGCGCTTCGACCTGGGCCGCGACCTTTTGCGCCGACATCGGATCGGTCAACCGCAGCCGGAGCTGGTTGACGACGCCGCCTTGCCCCATCATGAGCTGCGCCGGCCCCATCAGCGAATAGATCTGGCTCTCATCGACGCGCTTCAAACCGGAGCGATAGAGCCCGGCCACCGTCGAATTCAGCTGGACGCCCTGGCCGCCGATCAGGAGAACGGTATTGCCGGTTTTCACGCCGAGTTTTTCGGCCAGCGCCTCGCCGATGATGATGCCGTTCGGCGTACGCTGGAGATCGTCGAGCTTGCCCTCGCGCATTTGCGCGGCGAGTTTCGAGACAAGAATCTCGCGGCGCGGGTCGATACCGGACAAGGTGATGCCGATACGCGCGCCGCCGTGATTGATGATCGCGGTGGTCCTCACCGAGGGCGCCACGTCGCCGGGTATCCAGGAGCGCAGCGAGCTCATCACGGATTCCGGATATTTGATGCCGGGACGTTTGCCGACATTGGCGATGTCGGGCATCTGGACCGCCGCATATTCCTGCTCGGCGGGCTGCGTCGGCACCGAGCGCCGCTCATCCTCGACCGTGATATGCGGCATGGTGTCGACGAGCTGGCGCAGGAAGTCGATCTGCGAACCCTGCATCAGGCCCGCCATCATGATGGTGAAGCCGACGCCCATGGACACGCCGGCCATACCCACCAGGGTCTGCCGCACCCGGGAGCTGACATGGGTCCATGCAATGCTGAAAATGAGTTTCACGGCGGCTACCGGCTGTTGCTGATGAAGTTGCGACGCGCGTCACTGACGACGGAATCGACGTGGGCGGTCATGGCTGCCGAAATCACCGCATCATCGGGATCCGAAGGCGCTGTGGTGACCGAAGCTACCACGGACGCTTCGGGTGTTGCGGCAGGCTGATCGGCCGGCTCACTCGCGACCGCTGGTTCCGCGGCCCTGGTCAGGCTGTTGTCGATGCGAATCCTGGCGCCGTCAGCGAGATCCCTGCGGGCGGGCGAAAGCACAGTGGTGCCCTTGGATATGTCGCCGATGATCTCGGTGTTGCGGCTGCCGCGGATGCCGATGGTCACGGGCACGCGCCTGATCTGGCCGTCATCGACCATCTGAACCGCATCGCCTGCGATGGCCTCTGCCGGCACGACGATGGCCGCCGGCTTCTCACGGAAAATGATGTTGGTCTCGACTGACATGCCAATCCGCAGCGGCGTGTCCTGTGGCAGCCGCAAATAGACGCGGAAGGTCTTGCGGGTCGGGTCGCCCTTGGGCGTGATCTGGGAGACCGTGGCGCGCAGCGCCCTTCCGGGAAAGGCTTCGCTTCGCAGAAAAGCCTTCTGGCCAGCCGCGATGCGGTTGATTTCCTCCTCATTGATTTCAGCAACGACCTGCATCGGCGCAGGCGGTCCGACCCAGAACAGGACATCGGTGGGACCGGCGATCTCGCCGACCTCGCTGTCGCGCCGCAGGACCATGCCGTCGAGCGGAGCTCTCAGAATCAGCGAGTCGAGCCGCACCTTCTGCGCGGCGATCCGCGACTTTGCTTCCTCGAGCTTGGTCCAGCGCTGCTCGTACTCGGTACGCGTGGCGTCGTTCTTGTCGCGATCCTTCTCGGCGCGCGCCAGATCGCGTTCGAGCTGGCCGCGATTGATGTCCATCTGCTCCAGTGCGCTGCGCTCCTCGGCGTCGTCCTGGCGGCCGAGGATCTGGCCGGACTTGACCACCTGTCCCTCGCATTTGCAAAGCTCGACCAACCGGCGGCGCTGCAGGGGCACCACCTTGGCCCAGCGCTCGGGCTCGACGGTGCCTGTTCCGTAAACGGCTTCGGAAACCGCCGCGAGACTCGCAAAGCTGGTGGTCACCAACGGTGGATGAAGCAAATTGGAATAGGCGTAATAGCCGGCCCCTGCGGTGGCGATGGCCAGAATTCCGGTTGCGACGAGATGCTGAAATTTCATGGTGCGTCCCCTTAAATCAGAAGCCAAATCGCTTGCGCAGGCCAGGCGGAACCTGGTCGAGCAGCTCGCGAGCATCATCTCGCTTCGCATTCTTCACTACGGGCGCCGACGTGGCCTTGGGAGATGCCGGCAATGCCGTGACGGTGGATGGCGCCGACTGCGCGACCGTAGGCGAAGCTGCGGGCGCCGGCACCGGCTGCACGACCACAGGGGCGGGTGGCGGCGCAGCCGCCACGGGCTGGTCCTGCTCCAGAGCTCTTTCGATACTCGCAGTCTTGCCCGCGCCAGCAACCCGCACGGCGCGCCAGGCTCTTGCGGCCACCACCGCGCGGCCGATCTCATCGCTCGTCATCTTTTTCATGAGCAGCGACATCAGTTGCCGCGCACCGTTGCGGTCCTCGTCGAGCTTGCTCGCCGAGGAGACGATGTAGGCCCAGCTATAGGCCTTCACATTGTCCTTCGCGACGCCGCGCCCGCTCGCGTAGAGGCCGGCAACGATCAAGCTGGCATGGGCGTGCCCCTGATCGGCCGCGCGTGAGAACCAGCGAAATGCCTCGGCGTCGCTACGCGTACGGCCGACGCCGGCGGAATGAAGCGCCCCAAGATAGAACTGGGCGTCGTCATCGCCGGCTTGCGCCGCCTGTTCGTAATAATTGGCCATCTTCTGATCGGACACGGAATCGGCAAGGGCAGGGCGGAGGTTGATCGGCGCGACGAGGCAGCAAGCAGCAACCACAACTGCCCGGGCCATGGCCGATGAAATCGCGTAACGAAATCCTGACCGCAGTGATCGGTGCGCGACAGGGTCGATCGATCGGAAATTTGAGATGCGCGACATGGTTTGTACGCTTTCGGTTTTGATCTTTCGTGCAGGAAAGGCGTTTGAGCCGCGCTGACGCGGGCGAAATCTCCCCCAGCACCTTTCGTGAATTGAACCCTAGCGCAGCTGCGCGCCGATAAATGTGCGGGCCATCACACATCTGGCTTGCCGCCGTCAGCACTCGGACTTTCTTTTGCCGGTACCGTTTGGCGCGCATCGAATGCGAATCCAGGGCAAATGCGTTCAACAACGTGGCGCTTGAGGCAAATATCGAAGCTTAAGCTCGCAATTGAACCCAGCGCTTTGAGCGCCCGCCGGATCCTGACTGGATCTCGCCACGATCGGACGGTGCCGCTGAGCTGGTACAGCGCAGAACCGGCAGACCGCTCCGGCGGCTGCAGATGCCTTGGCGCAGCAGGGGAAGCCTGTGGCCGACCTCAGGAAAGGGCAACCTCAACAGGCGTTGCGGTCCGGCAAGCCGATGAGCGTGCAACGCGATCGATTGCAGGGCCCGGCAGAAGACCGCGGTGATCGTCACATACGAAAAACTCGCCCGAGCCTCCCGGCCCGGACGAGCTTTTTCTTCTCTTGGTCTCGAAATCAATAATAGCGGTTGCAGACATTCACCGGGCCGTAGGGGCTCCATTTCCAGCAGCTGTTATAAGCGAAGAAATGGCGATGATGGTGGTGATGACCACCCCCAAAAGGGCCGGGGCCAAAATGGCCGCCGCCGATCCCGTGGTGGCCGTGGCCGCCATGCCCGCCGTGACCTCCCGCGAAAGCCTGGCCCGGGACGGCCAGGGAAGCGGTGGTCAGCGCCAGAGCAGCAATCGCGGCGGTAGTGATCATCTTGATCTTTGTCATGGACGTCTCCTGGGTTGGGCAGAGCGGGGGTCGCTCTGCGATGATCCACCCCTAGAGGCGCGGGCTGCGATGCGATGTGACGGAGGTCACTCAATTGGCAGGTCACTCGATTGGTATGACCGGGCGAGTGAGATATCTTGCGCAGCCGGGGCGCGATGATGGGCTGAACCGGGCCTGCCCGGGCTCAAGGCGCCATGCTTCAAGGCCATTAATATGCCCATCGGCGAACTCTTCATCCTCGGCTTCTTCGGCAAGGCCGTCCCGGTGTGGCTGAAGCAATTCGCCGCCCGCTACGGCCTCGGCGGCGTGATCCTGTTCGACTATTCCTGCCGCACGCAACAATACGACAACAACATCGAATCGCCCGAACAGGTGCAGCGTCTTTGCGGGGAGATTGCCGCGTTGCCGTCAGGCCCGATGGTGTTCATCGATCAGGAGGGCGGCCTGGTGCGGCGGCTGAAGGAAAGCCGCGGCTTTGCGCCGCTGCCGAGCGCAAAGGAATTCAACCATCTCGCGCCGGATCGCAAGCGCGCTATCCTCGACGCGAGCTTTGCCGAGATGCGGCGGCTCGGCATCCACTATGATTTCGCGCCGGTGATCGACGTCGATTACAATCCTGAAAACCCCAATATCGGCAGGATCAAGCGGTCCTATTCCGCCGACATCGCCGAGGTGGAAGCCAATGCGCTGCTGGCAAGCGAGGTGGCGCGGGCACACCGCATCGGGCTGTGCCTGAAACATTTTCCTGGCATCGGCGGCGCGGCGGTGGATTCGCATCAGGAATTTATGGACATCTCCGATGGGCTTCGGGATGAACAGGAAGCGCTGTTCTATTCGCTCGCGCCAAGGATGTTCGGCGATGCGGTGCTGGTCAGCCATGCCATCGTCAGCCAATGGGACAAGGACCGTCCCATGACGCTGTCCGCGGCGGGGCTTGGCCGTTTGCGCAAGCGCCTCCCGGACACGCTGCTGATCACCGACGACATGCAGATGCAGGGATTGCAGAAGGCCCTGGGCACCAGGGAGGCCAGCCTGCAATCGCTCAAAGCCGGCATGGACATGCTCTGCATCGGCAACAACCTGTTCGATCAAGAGCAGGAAATGGCGGCGATTGCCGAATACGTCGAACAGAGCCTGCGCGACATGACCTTGTCCGGTCCAGCCATAGAGAAATCGATCGCGCGGGTGGCCAAGCGAAAGGCGCTGTTGACGGCCTGACCGGTGGAACCCGTAATCGTCCCGGGTCAAATCCGCCAAACGATTAGTTGCCTTGCGAGGCCGTTGAGTCTACAAGCCTTTTTTCCAATGGAAAGTCCGGCGATGGCCCACAACTTCGCGATCAATGACGACGTTCACCACCAGCAGCAGGGCCCGCAGGGCCGCGCCACGGCGAAGGAACGCAGCATCTACACCATCGTGACCTGCCTGCCGATCGAGGCCGACGGCCGCCCGCGCTATCGTATCAAGAGCAAGACTGAGAACATCGAGCGCGTCGTGACCGAGGAACAGATATCCAGGCTCGGCTGATCCCTTCGCGCATCGGAACGGTTCAGCGCTGCCCTACTGCGCCTGTGCCTTCTCGTGCGCCGCGATGCCGATCGCCTTGTAATCATAGGTCGGATAGAACTCGGTGCGGTAGCTGCCCCAGGCGGTGTTCTCGAAGATGCGGTTGATTTCGCGCAACCGCGACGCCGGCAGCCGCAGCGTCACCACCTGGCCTACTCCCATCATCACATACCAGCTCACGACCTCGACGCCTTCAGGCGGGAATGCCTTGTAATATCCCTGGCGCTGGAGTTGTGCGTTGAGCTCGCTCAGCGGTCGCGACTGGTCGTGCTTCAGGAATACAGTCAGCATCACGGCATTGTCGGCCGTCGGCGCCGCGTTCTCTGCGGGTGCCGGTGCCGGTGTGGTTTGTGCCGCCGCGCCCGAACTGAACGCCAGGACGCCGGCCAGCACGGCCATTCTCATCCATGATCCCCTTGCCTGCGACATCGCGGTCTCCTTTTTGGATTCGTTGCGGGATGATTGGGGCCCTGATCATTGCGGGGCTACCGGGGCCTGTAAATCGGAATCGGCGAAAATCGGCGGCGTCGCCCGCCTGCGTTTTCGTGGCCGGTTGTGAGGCAAATCATACGCACGTGAGGGAGCTTGCGTTAATCTGCAGTGAAGCGCGGCCGCCCTAGCTCAGCAAGGATCGAACCGATGAACGCGCGGCGCATGGCCTATTGGTGGTTCAGGTTTGTCGTCTCGGGACGGTTTTTCGAAAAATTCCTCAGGCTGCGTCGCCCCTGATCCGTCGCGATGGCCCGATCCTGGTCTCATCCCTTCAGACCGACGACCTCGCACTCCGCTCGATGCCAAGACACGCGGAATGTCGGGTCCGAGCCCAGGCGTGGACTCGCGTGCCGAATGGCTCGGGAAACCGGAAAGAGAAATCGGTTGAAGTCCATTAACAAAGTAAATGCAGATACCGTACTAATGCGGGGGTAACGGGCTACGGTATTTACCTTTCGGCCCTCCATTTCGATCGAAAACAGCTGAATTCCAGTAAATATCGCCCAGTTTTGGCCGGCTGACGATGTGGTTTGATCGACTTCTCCGTATTCTTACTGGCCGAGAAATTAACCATGAAAGAGGGTGCAACCGATAAAATAGTTATATGTCAGGACAAGACCATCGCGCCGCTGATTCGCACTTCACGAAGTGGATGGAAAGCATCACACCTCTCGAGGAGAATCCTGAGATCGTCCAGCTGTCCGCCGCGCGTTCGCGTGTTGCGGAAGAGGCGAGCGCTACGATCGCCCGGCAGTTGAACGGACCCCTGACGGCGTTGCTGCTCTATATGAATGAGATCAAGCAGCACAGCCACCAGTTCTCGCAGGCGCCCGGCAACCGGCTGTACCTGCAGCAGGTGGTGGAGAATGCGCTTCAGCAAACCGAGCGCGTCTGCGCCCTGGTGAAGCAGATGTCGGACTGTCATCCGGCGCCGGCCTCCGATGCCGGCGGCAAGCAGACAAGCGAGGCCCAGGCCCGCCGCTCCGCGGATGGCGTCCGCAGGTCGGGCCAAATGTTCGCCCTGGAGAACGGTCAGAAGCCGCTGACCAAGCGTGAGCGTGAGGTACTGAGCCTGATCAGCGAAGGCTGCTCCAACAAGCAGGGCGCCTTGCGGATGAGTATCAGCCCAAGGACATTCGAAAGCCATCGAGCCGAGGCCATGCGCAAGCTTGGCGCCCGCAACACCGCGGATCTGGTTCGCAAGGCGCTGCTGCAGCCGGCCTGACTTTCTTTTCCCGAATATGATGCCTGCGATGCGCCGCTAAGCGCGCAGCTCAAACCTGTCGATGTGCCGGAAGCGGGGCAGGCCGGACGTTTCGGGCGAAGCATGCCCCCGGACTTGATCCGTGGACGGAGACCACATCGCGTCGAGAACGCGCCGAATCGAGAATCCGGAGCTCCGTTTCGATTTCATCGAAACCGAGAAAGTTCCAAATCGCGCGTTGTGTCGTTCAGCGCAAATCTTCTACGAAGGAGCGCACTCGTGTCGCGGGCCGCAACGCGAGCGTCGGCTTGGGCTCTTCCGGGATGATCGTGATGGTCCACGCCGCGGGAACACTCGACTTGTTTTCCACGATCGATCGAACGTAGCCGGTGACCGGCGATCCGGCGGAACGCACGGTTGCGGTCCTGCCATTGAACTGGGCGATACGGAAACGCCGCACTTCCTTTTGATCGCTCGATTCAAACGTAAACATGAGGGGACTCCGTTGGTCCCCGCAACTATCGTCAGTCAACGTTATCCGGAAGTGAAAATCTCTAACCGTAGTAGTACGGCTAACCGCGCGTTTGCGGTGCGAGCCGGCTCTCGAAAAGATATCGTGTGAGGAGTGCCAACTCGCCGATGGTTGCGGCGGCAGCGACGGCGGGCGTGCAGCGTGGCCCAGAGGCGGCGATGCGCTCCCGGCGGGTGTCAGCCGGCTGCGTCGGGAAACACCGCTTCCATCTTGGTCTTCAATGTTGCGGCATTGAACGGCTTGACGATGTAATTGTTGACGCCCGCCTTCTTGGCGGCAATGACGTTTTCGGTCTTGGATTCCGCCGTGATCATAATGAAGGGCGTCTTGGAGAATTCCGGGCTGGCGCGGACTTCCTTGAGCAGGTCGTAGCCTGTCATCGGCTCCATGTTCCAGTCGGAGATCACGAGGCCGTACCGCTTGGTCTGCATCTTGGCGAGCGCGGCCGATCCGTCGCTGGCCTCGTCGACATTCTCGAATCCGATCTGCTTCAGGAGGTTGCGGATGATGCGGATCATGGTGCTGTAGTCATCGACCACCAGGATCGGCATCGACAAGTCAAAAGCCATGTCCTTAACTCCGCGCAAACAGCAAGCCGCCGAACACAGGTGAATGCGGGTTGCACGCGAAAAGAATCTCGATTGTCTTTTCTCGAACCCGCACCCGTCGGCACCGTGACAACTATCAGGGCTCATTGAACAGCGCGTTAACTCGGGGCCGGCGGAAACGCCGGAAAGGCCGCGACTGGTCGTAATAATACGGTAAGATTCCCGCGGATTTCGCAATCCTCGCGCGCAACGACGGCGCGATGCGTATCAGAGATCGGGATGCGCCCGCCGTCGATGGCGGAAGCCGTCATGCGGCGGCGCAGGTGATGCGCGGATGCAGCAGCCTCGTGTATTGCGACTTGACCGTCGCGTAGCACTCGCAGGAGGTCTTGATCAGGCCGTCCACGTTGGTGATTTCGATATGTCCGCGGCTATAGTGGATGAAGTTTGCCTGCTGCAGCGTGTTGGCGACCAGCGAAACGCTGTTGCGACGCGCGCCGATCATCTGGGCCATCGCTTCCTGCGTCAGAATGAGCTTGTCGCTGCCGGAGAGGTCGCGCGTATGCAACAGGCATCGCGCCAGCCGGGACTCCACCGTGTGCGAGGCGTTGCAGCCAGCGGTCTGCTGGATCTGCGCATAGACCGCGAGGCCGTGCCGCGCCAGCGCGGCACGCAAGGTGGCGCTCTGGTCTGCGGCATTTCGAAGCTGATCGAGATCGATCGTCGAGGCGGCGCCGGGCACCAGCACCACGGCGGTATTCAGCGCAGCTGCGTCGCCGAGCGCGGAGAACGCACCGAAAATGCTGTCGCGGCCGATCATCGCGATCTGGACATGTTCGCCGCGCGCGAGCTTGACGACCAGCGAGATGACGCCTTTGTGCGGGAGGTACGCGCGCTTGAGCGCTTCGTCGACTTCGACCAGCACCATGTCCTGGCTGAGATCGGCGGTACGCAGATGTGGACGAATCAGTTCGAAGTCGTCCGCAGTCAGCGAGGACAAAAATCCATTCGGAGAACGAGGGGCTGAATCCAAAGCAGTCTCCTGCCTTACGGGCCAAGCCGGTCTCTGGCGTCTACTGCGTGCAATCCGAAATGCAGGATGATCCTTGCATGTTTTATTGGCAAGCAGAAATGGCAAATAGACGCACGCGGTCGGCGCCGCGCCGGACTTGCCGAGACGCAAGCGTCCTTGGGGCAGGTGCCCGTAAGGGTGGCAGCTATTCGCCGATCAGTTGCGCAAGGACGTTGCGGGCCGGCGGCGGTGCCGTGCTGTCAGACAAATCCCGCGCGCAGCCACAAGCGATAGGCGCGGCTCGACGGGGTGCGATGCGCGGCGCGACGCAGATTGCGAGGCCTGCATTGATAGCGTCTGCTTATACCGTGTCATTTGTTTTTGAAATGCGCTGTGTCGCATGGCGGCTCGAAAATCCGCGCCGGCGAAGGTCGTGCCGGCGCGACGTGGGCCGCGTTGGTCCGCACCGGTCCGTCGTCGAGCGCCGCCGAAGCTGGTGTGAGATGTTGGCAAGTGATGCGAACTCCGCCGCGGCAAGCTCCAACACAAGGCCTCCAAACATAAACTGCTGCAACACAAGACCTGCAACAATTGATGGGGAGGGCGCGATTCCGTTCGCATCGAAGACGGGGCTTGAACGGCCGCGTCATCCATGGCGACGAGTGGCGTGCCATCTTAGGTATAAATTCACCCGCGTAGTGGCGTCAGATTGTGGAACGCGCCTTATACACTGTGGAGGGCTGACAGCCCGGTGATTTGCGACGGAAATGCGGTAGTGTGCTGATTCGCAAGGTAAAAACCGCCGCGCGTTTGAGTGAAAGGCCGTCCTTTCTTTGGCAGGGACCCGCCGACACATCGCATCCGAAGCCGCAAGGGAGGAGGTCATGCGTCGCATCTTGGAGGTCGACGACCGCCAGCACACCCGCCTTGCCATCGGCATATGGCTCAAGCAATGCGGATTCAGGGAGAGAGAGGGCAAATACGGGCTGAGCTGCCAGGGAGAGGCCATGCGGCATTCGCTGCTTTCGTCGCCCTGAGGAGGCGGCGGAAATCACCGGCACCTCCCGTCAAGCCAGAAAAGCCAGACAGCCCCATGATGATTGCGACGGATGAATGATTGGACTGAAAGTACGTTATCTGCTTCCGGGGGGCTGACATGACACGCGTTCTAATCGTCGATGACGATCCCATGGTCTGCGCGGCCATCGAGATCTATCTTGAGCGTCACGGCTTTGACGTGACGATAGCCGATGGCGGCGAAGCCGGGCTTCGTGCGCTGGAAGATGCCGGCTTCGACTTGATGCTCGTCGACATATTCATGCCGCACATGCGCGGCTTCGAATCGATCAGGATATTCCACGAGCGTGCGCCGACCGTTCCGCTGGTTGCGATGTCGGGATACGCGTTTGCCAACCTCGACGCGCCGGCGCCGGACTTCCTGCGCATGGCGCTCGAACTCGGCGCCGCGCGCTGTCTGCGCAAGCCGTTCACGCCGGGAGCGCTGCTGACGGTCGTTAACGAATGTCTTGCCGAAGCCCGCTTCAGCGGCGTCGTCAAGTCAGGCTAGCTATTCGCCTGATCTCGCGCCAGGCGCGTGGCTTTAGCAAATCCCCTCGAAACAAATGGGTTCGAGTAAACGTCCGCGCGGGCGGCTGACGGCGTGCAGTCATCAGTGCCTCTCGCGATTGATCGGCGATGCCGCATCAGCTGTCGGAAGGCCTGTAATGAAACCGTGGCCTGCGTCGGTAAGATTCTGTTTACCGTATCGAGTTTGACCGCGTGCCCCTGCCGCTTGCCGGCGAGGCATTTACATATCGTCGATCGCATCTCGATAACGTCGTTGCATCGCCGTCACGAGCGGCTGATGACCACATTATTCACCATATCCGTATTAGCACGGAGGATGAAATTAACGTGGCCGTGAAATCCCGATGGTTACTCTGCAGCAGGCCGATATCTGATTTTTTTTGGAAGGCATATTCATATGGACGACCTGTTGCGGGAGTTCCTGACGGAGACCAGCGAGAGCCTGGATACGGTCGACAATCAGTTGGTGCGATTCGAGCAGGACCCGAGCGACGCGAAGATTCTGGATAACATCTTCCGCCTGGTCCACACCATCAAGGGCACCTGCGGCTTCCTGGGGCTGCCGCGGCTGGAAGCGCTGGCGCACGCCGGCGAGACGCTGATGGGCAAATTTCGCGACGGCATGACGGTCAAGGCCGAAGCCGTGACGCTGATCCTGTCGAGCATCGACCGCATTAAAGAGATTTTGGCCGGCCTCGAAGCCACCGAGACCGAGCCCGAGGGCACCGACGAAGACCTGATCGAGCAGTTGCATGCGATGGCCGAAGGCGCCAAGCATGCGGCGGCAGAAGCGCCCGCTGCACCCGCGCCCGCGCCCGTCGTGGCCGCACCGCCGGTGCAGCCCGCGATCACCCCGGAAGTTGCCAAGGGTACGCTGGTGGACCAGGTGCTGGAACGCCCGCTGCGTCCCGGCGAAGTTTCACTCGACGACCTCGAGCGCGCCTTCCGCGAGACCGAGACCGAAGCCGCGCCCAAACCCGCGCCGGCCCCCGTCGCCAAGCAGCCGGCACCCGCGCCCGAAGCTGCTCCTGCGCCGAGCGCCGCCAAGGAAGCCGTCAAGGAAGCCAAGGCAAAGCCGGCCAAGAAGGCCGCCGTCGCCGGTGAGCCCGACGTCCAGGAAGCCGACAAGATCGCCAACCAGTCGATCCGCGTCAACGTCGACACGCTCGAACATCTGATGACCATGGTCTCCGAGCTGGTGTTGACCCGCAACCAGCTTCTGGAAATCTCCCGCCGCAACGAGGACACCGAGTTCAAGGTGCCGCTGCAGCGGCTCTCCAACGTCACCGCCGAACTGCAGGAAGGCGTCATGAAGACGCGGATGCAGCCGATCGGCAACGCCTGGCAGAAGCTGCCCCGCATCGTCCGCGATCTCTCCGGCGAACTCGGCAAGCAGATCGAACTCGAGATGCACGGCGCCGACACCGAACTCGATCGCCAGGTGCTCGACCTGATCAAGGATCCGTTGACGCACATGGTGCGCAACTCCGCCGACCACGGCCTGGAGACCCCGGCCGAGCGGCTCGCCTCAGGCAAGGGCGAGCAGGGCACCATTCGCCTCTCCGCCTATCACGAGGGCGGCCACATCATCATCTGCATCGCCGACAATGGCCGCGGGCTCAACACCGAGCGGATCAAGGCCAAGGCAGTCCAGAACGGTCTCGTCAGCGAGGCCGAACTGGAGAAGATGACGGAAGCCCAGATCCACAAGTTCATCTTCGCGCCGGGCTTCTCCACCGCGGCTGCCGTCACCTCGGTCTCCGGCCGCGGCGTCGGCATGGACGTGGTGCGCACCAATATCGACCAGATCGGCGGCACCATCGACATCAAGTCGGTGGCCGGCGAGGGGTCTTCCGTCACCATCAAGATCCCGCTGACGCTCGCCATCGTCTCGGCCCTGATCGTGGAAGCCGCTGGCGACCGCTTTGCGATCCCGCAGCTCTCGGTCGTGGAACTGGTTCGCGCCCGCGCCAACTCCGAACACCGCATCGAGCGCATCAAGGACACCGCGGTTCTTCGCCTGCGCAACAAGCTGTTGCCGCTGATGCACCTGAAGAAGCTCCTGAAGATCGACGACGGCTCCTCAAGCGACCCCGAGAACGGTTTTATCGTGGTGACGCAGGTCGGCAGCCAGACTTTTGGCATCGTGGTCGACGGCGTGTTCCACACCGAAGAAATCGTGGTCAAGCCGATGTCCACCAAGCTGCGGCACATCGACATGTTCTCCGGCAACACCATTCTGGGCGATGGCGCCGTGATCATGATCATCGACCCCAACGGCATTGCCAAGGCGCTCGGCGCCTCCGGCTCCTCGTCCCATGAGCTGGCCGACGAGGCCTCCGCAGCGCATGCGATCGGCGGCGAACAGCTCACCTCGCTGCTGGTGTTCCGCGCCGGCTCCTCGCAGCCCAAGGCGGTGCCGCTCGGCCTCGTCACCCGGCTGGAGGAGATCGCCACCGACAAGATCGAACTCTCAAACGGCCGCTACATGGTGCAGTACCGCGACCAGCTGATGCCGCTGGTGCAGATGGCCGAGGTCACGGTCCAGACCCAAGGCTCGCAGCCGATCCTGGTGTTCGCCGACGACGGCCGCTCGATGGGCCTTGTGGTCGACGAGATCATCGACATCGTCGAGGAGCGGTTGCACATCGAGGTCGCCGGCCAGAAGGACGGCATTCTCGGTTCCGCCGTGATCAAGGGCCAGGCCACCGAAGTGATCGACGTCGGCCACTTCCTGCCGATGGCGTTTGCCGATTGGTTCTCGCGCAAGGAGATGCGGGAGTCATCGACGGCACGATCGGTGCTGCTGGTCGACGACTCCGCGTTCTTCCGCAACATGCTGGCGCCGGTCTTGAAGGCCGCCGGCTACAAGGTGCGGGTCGCGGTCAACGCGCAGGAGGGCCTCGCCGCGCTGCGCTCGAGCCACACCTTTGACGTGGTGCTGACCGACATCGAAATGCCTGACATGAACGGCTTCGAGTTCGCCGAAACCATCCGTGCCGACCACAATCTGAGCACGATGCCGATCATCGGTTTGTCCTCGCTGGTGTCGCCGGCGGCGATCGAGCGCGGGCGGCAGGCCGGCTTCCACGATTACGTCGCCAAGTTCGACCGTCCCGGCCTGATCGCGGCGCTGAAGGAACAGTCCGCCGAGACCAGGAAAGCGGCATGAACAAGTTCAGCCCGGCATAAACGCGTTTAGCCCGGCGTAAGCGCGCTCAGCCGGGGCACAAGGAAACAAGATCATGACAACCAAGACCGAGACCATCGAGGGCACCGTGGCCGAATACGTTACCGCCTTGATCGGCGGACAATTGTTCGGCCTGCCGATCTCGCGGGTGCAGGACGTGTTCATGCCGGAGCGGCTGACGCGGGTGCCGTTGTCGTCGGCCGAGATCGCCGGCGTGCTCAATCTGCGCGGCCGCATCGTCACCGTGGTCAACATGCGCGCCCGTCTCGGCCTGCCCAACAACGACGACGGCAAGCCGCCGATGGCGGTTGGCGTCGATCTGCGCGGCGAATCCTACGGCCTGCTGATCGACCAGATCGGCGAAGTCTTGAAACTCCAGGATAACGGCCGCGAGGAAAACCCCGTCAATCTCGATCCCCGCATGGCCAAGCTCGCCGGCGGTGTTCACCGCCTCGACGGCCAGCTCATGGTCGTCCTCGACATCGATCGTGTTCTCGAAATCGTGCCGAAAACAACCCTCGCAGCGTAGCCCCGTGGGCATCCGCCGCTCGCAAGTAGGATAGTGGATATGAAAACGTGTCTCATTGTTGAGGACTCCAGCATTGTTCGTAAAATGGCTCGCCGCATCCTGGAAGGGCTCGGTTTTGAAGTCGTCGAAGCCGAAGACGGTGTGGATGCCTTGGTCGTTTGCAAGCGCGCGATGCCTGAGGCGATTTTGCTCGACTGGAACATGCCGGTGATGGACGGCTACCACTTCATGTGTCATCTGCGCCGCATGCCTGGCGGCGATGAGCCCAAGATTGTGTTTTGCACGACCGAAAATGGCATCGATCATATCGAGCGCGCACTCGACGGCGGTGCCAACGAATACATCATGAAGCCGTTCGACAAGGACATCATTGCGGCGAAGTTCCAGGAAGTAGGCCTGATCGAGCTCCCGGAACCGAGTCTGGTTTGAAATTCTTCTGCTTACCATCGAGAGGCCACCCGTGACCCCGCCAGACTATGAGTATCTGCGTAAGCTCCTGAAGGATCATTCCGGTCTCGACCTGTCCGCAGACAAGCAGTATCTGATCGAAAGCCGCCTGCTTCCGCTGGCGCGCAAATGCGGCGTGCCGGGCATCGGCGAACTCGTGCAGAAGATGAAGGGCGGATCGTCATCGATCATCGCCCAGGTGGTCGAAGCCATGACCACCAACGAAACCTTCTTCTTCCGCGACAAGGTGCCGTTCGAACACTTCCGCGACACGATCATGCCGGAAGCGTTGAAGGCGCGCGCCAACCGAAAGAGCATCAGGATCTGGTGCGCCGCCGGCTCGACCGGCCAGGAGCCGTATTCGCTTGCCATGTCGCTGAAGGAAATGGGCGCGGCGCTGGCGGGATGGCGCGTCGAAATCATCGCGACCGACCTGTCCACGGAAGTGCTCGAAAAATCGAAATCCGGCGTCTATAGCCAGTTCGAGGTCCAGCGTGGCCTTCCGATTCAGCTGCTCGTCAAATATTTCAAGCAGAACGGCGAGCTCTGGCAGATCAGCCCGGAACTGCGCGCGATGGTTCAGCACCGGCAACTCAACCTGCTGCACGATTTCTCGCAGCTTGGCACCTTCGACGTCATCTTCTGCCGCAACGTGCTGATCTATTTCGATCAGGAAACCAAGATCAATATCTTTGGACGTCTCGCCAAGGTGATGGAAGGCGATGGCTTCCTGGTGCTGGGTGCGGCGGAAACGGTCGTCGGCCTGACGGATGTCTTCAAGCCGTTCCCGGACAAGCGCGGTCTCTATCGGCCGAGCGGCGGGCGCGCCGCGTCTCCGCTGGGTGCGGGGTCGATGCCAAAAATAGCGGCGATGGCGGGACGGTGAACGATGTCAGAAGACGGCAAAGGCGCAGAGCGGGTTACGTTCAGCCGGGGCTATGACGTCTGCCTGATGGCGATCGACGGGACGTGGCGCAGGGACTGTCAGCTCAACTCGATCTCGGACACCGACGCCACGCTGACGGTGGAAGGCTCCATTCAAGGCCTCAATCTCAAGGAGTTCTTCCTGCTGCTGTCGTCGACCGGCCTTGCCTATCGCCGCTGCGAACTCGTTCGCGTCAACGGCACGGAAATGGACATCCGCTTCCTGAGAGGCAAGCACGCCAAGAAGCGTCCGGGCGCCTCGTCAAAGGCCGAAGAGGCGATGCACTAAGGCCCGCAGGGCCGCATACCCGGCGCTGGCCGGTTCAACGGACGCCGGCAAATTTCTCGCGCGCGCCGGCAAGACCCGCCACCAGATGCTGGTAATGCGCAATCGGCTCCGGCCGGCCGATCAGATAGCCCTGAATCTGACACGCTTCACGCGTCTCCTGCAGGTAGGACAGCGATGAATAGCCGGTGCCGAAATCGTCCGTCGCGATGCGCACGCCGAGACCCTTGATCCGGCGCAGGATGGCAAGCGCCGTTCGAAATCCTCGAACAGCACACCCTCGGTGATTTCGACTTCAAGACGTTGCGGATCGAGGCCGGTTTCGACGAGCGTCGCAAGGATCGTCGCTGCCGCGCAAATCGACCGGCGACGGGTTTACCACCCGACGCGCAGGCAGTCGGGCGCCAGTCTGTGCATTTTGACGTAGCGATCGTTCCACGGCAGCAGGCGATTGTCGGGACCGAACATGCAAAGGCCGTGGCTCATACTATTGAGCGCTGCGTCCAGTTTCTCCATCGTCGTGGCGGCATTCGGGCTCGGCGGCGCGCCCGTGGCATGCCGGAGGCCACGCAGCGATCGCAGCTGACGGTTGACCGCGCGAGAAAATCCGGGGAGAAATTTGCGGCGGAGGAGCATCGTACGCTCCAGCGGATCAGCGCCGCGTCGGCCTTACGCCCCGGTGACCGGAAGCGCGGGCAGGCTTGCGGCACAGGGATCGCTATCGCTGGAATCGAGCAGGGAGCGCAGCGCGATGCCAAGATTGACATCGCAGGCTTGCGGAGCCGCATCGGCCTTCATGTAGCGTGGAGATATGTCGTCGAGCACGATGATGTTGGTGGAACTCTCGGGGCTGCCGGGCGTCATTTCCGGTGAAGTTTCCCTCGCGATCGTCTGTTCGATCAGCCGCAGGCTCTTCTGAACGTGCTCGACCAGGCTCACGAGGTCTGAAATCACGGCGCGGTAGGTGGCATTCTGGTCGTGGGCCGCCAGTGCGACGCCGTTGCCTGCTGCATTCTGCATAGGTGCACTCCTGAGTTATTTTTTTAGGGGCGCGTTGCTACTTGTGCGTTAAGCTGTGGTCCCGTACAAATACGGTCCGGTATGGAGTTCGATACCGTTATCCGAGTGTGCGTCGCATTCAACCACGCATGGACGATGGAACATGACTGAGAAAGCCCCCTCCCGCGGGGAGATCTTTGTAGTCGATGACGACCCTGCCGTTCGCGACACGCTTTCGATGGTCTTGTCGGCAGGCGGCTATCAGGTCATCTGTTTCGCCGACGGCGCAGCTTTGCTGGCGATTGCACGAACGCGGACGCCAGCCTGCATCCTGCTCGACGTGCATATCCCCGGTAAGTCTGGTCTCGATATCCTGAGAGAGCTTCATGGCGAGGACTATCCCGCGCCGATCTTCATGATCTCGGGGCAGGGCGATATCGCCATGGCGGTCAGCGCCATCAAGAACGGCGCGCTGGACTTCATCGAAAAGCCGTTTCGCGGCAGTGAAATTGTGGCGAGACTCGATGAGGCGATCGAGGCGTACGCGCGTCGGCAGGCGCAAAACGCGCCGTCGCGCATTGCGACCCTGCATTTTCCGGGGCGCGAACCGCTCACGCGGCGCGAACGCGAGGTGCTGGAGCAGTTCACCGCCGGTGCGTCCAACAAGGAAGCGGGGCGGCATCTCGGGATCAGTCCGCGCACGATCGAGGATCACCGCGCCAATATCATGAAGAAGCTCGGCGCGCGGAATGCCGCTGACCTGGTCCGAATCGTGATGACCACGCAGCGTCAGGGACAAGCCTGACGAGAGTCTGGTCTGACGCGAGTTCTGGTCTGATTGCAGGCCGGCCGGATAAGACGTCGCGGTGGTGATCAACCGGTGAGCGCCTTTCGGATCATGATCGCCATATCCGATTTCCGATAGGGCTTGGCGAGCAGCAATACGCCTTCGTCGAGCCGGCCGTGATGAATGATGGCATTCTCGGTGTAGCCCGAGGTGAACAATACCCTCAACCCGGGCCTGACCTTCATGATCTCGTCGGCGAGCTGACGGCCGTTCATGCCGGGCATGATTACGTCGGTAAACAGCAGGTCGAACGGATGGCCGGTGTGGGCGAGCACCAGCGCCTCGCTCGCGTTCGCCGCATCCAGCGTGACGTAGCCGAGTGAATGCAGTTGCGTCAGCACATAGTTGCGCACCAGCGTGTCGTCTTCCACGACCAGGATTGTTTCATGGCCGCCCTCGACGGCAGGCGCCAGCGTCGGCTCGGCCACTGGCAAGGCGCCGGTAGCGGGCGGCAGATACATCTTGATCGTCGTGCCGTGGCCCTCCTCGCTGTAGATCATGATGTGCCCGGCCGATTGCTTGACAAAGCCGTACACCATGCTCAGCCCCAGGCCGGTGCCCTTGCCCGGGCCCTTCAAGGTGAAGAACGGATTGAATACCTTGTCGAGGATCGCGGCCGGGATGCCGGTTCCGGTATCGCTCACCGCGATCATGGCATAGCGGCCGGGCCGGACGTCGCTGTGCATCCTCGCATAATTGTCATCGAGAATGACGAAGCCGGTCTCGATGATCAGCTTGCCCCCGTCCGGCATGGCGTCGCGGGCGTTGAGGGCAAGGTTGAGGATCGCGGTGGCGAGTTGATTGGGATCGACGATCGCCGGACAGGTCTCGTCGCCGAACACCGATTCGATCTCGACGTGCTCGCCGAGCGTTCGCTGCAGTAGTTTCGCGGTGTCGATGATCAGCGTGTTGACGTCGGTTATCTTTGGTTCGAGGGGCTGCTTGCGCGCGAAAGCGAGCAAATGCTGGGTAAGGTCGGCGCCGCGCGACGCGGCCTCGTCGATCATTCGCGTGATGGCGGCAAGCTGCGGTTCGCCCTTGACGGCGTCGGCCAGGATCTCGATCGTTCCGGTGATCACGGTCAGGATATTGTTGAAGTCGTGCGCGATGCCGCCGGTGAGCTGGCCGACCGCCTCCATTTTCTCGGCCTGCCGGATCCTGTCCTCGGCCGCGATCCTGTCGGTGAGGTCGCGGACGAATCCGTTGAACACGAAGCCCCCACGCGTCCTCAGCGCGGCGATGCTCAGCTCAACCGTGATTTCCTTGCCGTCCCGCTGCCTGATCTGGAGTTCGCGGCGGGGCTGACGGACGACCTCTTCGCCGGAAAGCAGGAAGGCTTGCATGGCTTTCTTGAGAGGTCCTTGCCCGTCCGGCTGGCCCATCAGATCGAACACATTGCTGCCGAGCGCTTCATCGCGCGGCCAGCCGAAGATATTCTCGGCCTGCGCATTCCAGTCCCGGATCAGGCCCTTCTCGTCGACCTGGACGAAGGCGTCGAGCGCGGTGTCGATGATGCCGCGCGCGAGTTGCTCGCTTTCGCGCAACGTCTCCTGCGCCAACCTGCTCTCGGTCATGTCGCGGCCGACGAAGAAGAAGCGTTTGACCGGTTCGGACCACGTTCCGAGCCAGGATAGCCAAACCTGGCGCCCGTCCTTGTGAATGCAGCGCGTGTCGGACATCTTCGGCCGCCGCCCGGCCCGCGCCGCCCGCATTTCCGCGCGGGAATTTTCGAGATGGTCGGGATGAATGAAGTCGACGCCGCTGCGGCCGATCATTTCCGCAGGCCGGTAGCCCAATATGGCCTCGCAGCTCGGACTGATCTGAACCAGAAATCCCCGCGCATCCATCACCATGATCAGATCCTGCGAGGTCTCGAAGATGCGGCGCAGCTCCTCCGTCTGTTGCTGCAGCACCTGTCTGGTCTTGTTGGCGTCGGTGATGTCGCGCGCGACCTTCGAGATTCCGATGGTCGCGCCCGAGGGGGACTTGATCGGGGAAATGCTGAGCGAGACTTCGATCCGTCGGCCATCCTTGTGCAGGCGCACCGTTTCATTATTCTCGAAGCGCTCACCCCAGCCGATCCGTCGCAACGTGTCCTGTATCTCCGGCAGACGGTTGACGGGTACGAGCAGCGTGATGTTCTTGCCCGTGGCTTCCGCTGCGGAGTATCCGTAAAGCCGCCCGGCGGCCGAGTTCCAGCCGGTGATGGTGCCGTCGAGTGACGTCGTGATGATGGCGTCGTTGGAGGATTCGACCGCCGCGCTGAACAGTTGCTCCCGCTCGGCATGATGGTCGCGCGCCGCGATGGTGCGGCGATGCTCCTGAACCTCCTGCTCAAGTGCGACGGTCTTCGCATTCACTTCCCCGATCGCTTGCGCAAACGCGCGCGCGAGCACGCCGGTTTCGCCGGGGGCATCGATGGGAATGGCGACCGTTCCCTTTTTGGCCGCCCCCTGAACGGCTTCGGTCAGCCGGACGATCGGCCGGGTCAGCGACCGCGCGATCAATAGCGCCAGCATCGCCGCTGACAATACCGCGATGGCTCCGACCAGAAGCGAGGTGTTCCTGATGCTCGCAGCCGGCGCCATGATCACGGCGTACGGGGTAGTTTCGATGACGCCGACCCATTCGGTCCCGGCCAAAAGGGCAGGGGCGAGAGCTATCCCGTCGAGCCGGGCCGCATGATCCGGCACGATGTCGGCGATCGCGCGTGTTGTCCCGGCCAGCGACGCCAGATTCGGGAAGTCGGCTTTCCAGTTGTTAGGCTTGCCGAGCAATGCGCCGAACTCGCGCGAACGATCGGGGTGGATGAGATAGTCGCCCTGCCGGTTGACGACGTAGATCGTCTCGCCTGGCCATGCCGATGACCTGATACGGTCGAAAGCCCGTCGCATATCGACATTGATCATGAAAAGGCCGAACGGCTTGCCGTCAGCGAAGATCGGCGCGGCGACGCGAATCGTTGGCCGGTGTATCTCTTCGATCAGTCCGTTGCGGCGGCCGAGATCGAGCGACGAAACGTAGATTTCTCCGGGACCGAGCCGGGCCGTTTCCTGGAAATAGCTTCGATTGCTTCTCTTTTGCAGTTCGTCCTCAGGAACGATCCGAACCGTTTCGTTTGGTCCCCCGCGGTCGACGCGGACCAGCTCGCGCCCGTCGTCATCAAAGCCGATGATCCGAAACATCGCGTAGAAGGGTTTGGCTTCGAGTTCGGCCGCAAGTCGCGATGCGATCCGGTCGCGCCAGGTCTTTTCGGAGACGCCGTCGATCGGATCGGTGCCGCCCGCCTTGCGGGCGCGGATCAGTCCGTGCAGCGCCACCGCCGAACGAAAGCCCGCAACATCTCCGGTTGCGCTGGCGGCGTAGTATTCGAGGTCGGTCGCGAGCTGCCGCGAATGCGTCTCGATGCGGTCGCGGGCTCGCTGCAGCAGCGCCTGTTCCAGGTTGCGATAGCTCAGCCATCCGACCGCGGAAACCGCGATCGCGACCAACGCAATCATCGCGATGGCAAGCCTGGTTGTAAGCGTCATGTCGGTGGTCGCTCACCCTCCCGCCCCGCCCGGCAAGTCCACTGGGCCGAGTCGGATGCTATGGCGCATTACGGGGAGGACGCAACACCGCCGGCCGGTCGCGGCGATCCGCGCTCGGCGGCTTCCAGGCAGTCCGTGACGGCGGCCAGCAGGTCCGCCGGCCGGAACGGCTTCTGCAGGCTGGAGATCGCACCGAGCTTGGTCGCCATGGTCAGGAAGTCAGGGGCGGTGTCCGCCTCCGAAGAGATCGGCCGGCCGGAGGTGACGATGATCGGAATCTGCGGCCGGTGCTGGCGAACCATCCGCATGGTTTCAAAGCCATCCATTCCCGGCATGAAGATGTCCAGGAACAACAGATCGAAATCTCCGGTCTGGCATAATGCCAAGCCCTTTCGCCCGTCGTCGGCCGTGACCACGCTATGGCCGGCCCGCTCGAGCAACAGGCGGACGGTCACCTGGACCGCCGCATCGTCATCCACGACCAGTATTCTTGCCAAAGTAAAAAGTTCTCCGGGTCCTGCGGGAATCAAATCAACGGCAGGTTGCGAGTTTTGCCGAATCCTCGTGTTGTCGCAACTGCTTCCCCGACAGGAACGTTCCAGCTGGTGCGTCAAAAGGCCGGAACAATGCGCCGCTATCCGCCCGTTGCCGGGCAGACAAATACCAACCTGCCTGGGCAACCGAGCGTGGTTCACCGTTGCAGGCCACCGCATGCGACGAGGCCGCAACGGGCCGCAAGGATCAGTTGCTGAGATATTCCGGATGGCGCGCTCGAATCCGGACAAGTTCGCTGAGCGTGCCCGACAGATGGGTGCGCAGGTGTTTTTGCGCCTCGTCGGGCTCCCCGGCATCGATCGCCTTCGCGATCAGCCTGTGATGCCGCACGATATCCTGCGCCTTGCCGGGCGAGGGCAGATGCATCCGGCGCAGCCGGTCGATATGCCCGCTGCGGCTGCGCACCAGCGCCCAGATGTCCTGCTTGTCGGCGGCCGAATAGAGCTGGCTGTGGAATTCGTTATCGGCCGCCATGAATTTTTCGAAATCGCCGGCCTTGGCATATTGCTGCTGGCGGGCAATCGTCGCGTGAAGTTCGGCGACGAGCACCTCATGGTGCTGGATCGCGAGCGCACGCACGATTTCGAGTTCGACCGCCTGCCGCAGGAAATGCGCCTGCTGCGCCAGCCGTACGTCGACCCTGGAGACCACGGTTGCATACTGCGGGAAGACGTCGACCAGCCCTTCCTCCTCAAGCCGCATCAGCGCATCGCGGATCGGCGTCGAGCTGACACCGAACTGGCCGGCGAGCGCGGCGCGCGACAGCGGCGATCCCGGCGGCAGTTCCAGCGAAATGATCATGCCGCGCAGGCGCTCGAATACCTGCGGCGCGGCCTGACGGTCGCGATCGAGCCCGCCTGTGGAACGCGGGGCTGCGCGGCGGGAGGCGGTTTGCGAGGGAGCCATCGGGCGACCGGCCGTTTCAGAAGGGACTTGCTTCAAATACACTAATACATTAGTGCATCTCCCCGGAAGCGTCAACGCGGCGCCGGAGGAGATGCACAATGAAAAACGGGATGTGGAGCGCCTGGGTGGGCGCCGTTGCGATGCTGATGTCGCTGCCGGGCGCGCCGGCTTCGGCGCAGCAGAAGGCCGAGATCGCGCTGTCGCGGCAGCCGGGCATTTTCTACATGCCCTCGCACATCATGGAAAAGAACAAACTGATCGAGAAGCACGCCGCTTCGCTCGGCGTTCCCGGCGTGTCAACCAAATGGATCAACCTGAGCGGCGGCGGCGCGCAGACCGATGCTTTCCTGGCCGGTGGCGTCGACATCCTCAACACCGGGACCGGTAATCTGCTGCTGCTGTGGGATCGCACCCGCGGCGGCGTCAAGGGCATCGTCGCCACTTCGGCGCAGCCGATGACGCTGATCAGCCGCGACGCCAATATCAAATCGATCAAGGATTTCGGCCCGAACGACAAGATCGCGGTGCCTACCGTGAAGGTCTCGACGCAGGCGATCGTGCTGCAGATCGCGGCCGCCGAAGCCTTCGGCGCCGATCAATGGTCGAAGCTCGATGTCAACACTGTGCAGCTCGGCCATCCCGACGCCTATGTGGCGCTGACCAACGCCCAGCACGAGGTCCGCAATCACTTTTCGATCCCGCCGTTCACCTTCCTCGAATTGAAGAACGTGCCCGGCGCGCACGTGGTGCTGACCTCGCCCGACGTGATGGGTGGCCCGCTCAGCCAGGCGCAGTTCTTCACCACCACCAAATTCGCCGACGCCAATCCGAAGATCGTGCAGGCGGTGCGTGATGCCACCAAGGAGGCGCACGACCTGATCCGCAGCGACACCAAGGCTGCAGTCGAGATCTACAAGGAAGTCACCGGCGACAAAACCAGCGTCGAGGATCTGCTGGCGTGGCTCAAGGAGCCAGGCATGATGGAATGGAACCTGCAGCCGCAGGGCACCATGAAATTCGCCGCCCATCTGTTCAAGACCGGTACGCTGAAGACGATGCCAAAAGCCTTCACCGACTATTATCTGCCGGTCGCGCACGACCTGAAGGGCAATTGATCGACATGGCCGCGCTTCTCGATGTCAGCGACGTAACGCTGCGCTACAAGACTTCGAGCGCGGTGGTGACCGCGACCGAGCGGGTCTCCTTCACGGTCGATCGCTCCGATCGCTTCGTGCTGCTCGGCCCCTCCGGTTGCGGCAAGTCCACGCTATTGAAGGCGGTCGGCGGTTACATGACGCCGAGCGAAGGCAAGATGCGCATCTCGGGTCGCGAAATATCCGAGCCCGGCGCCGATCGCATGATGATCTTCCAGGAGTTCGACCAGCTGCTGCCGTGGAAGACCGTGCTGGAAAACGTGATGTTTCCGCTGTTGATGACGCGCCGCCTGCCGCGCAAGGAAGCGGAAGTGCGGGCGCGCGCTTATATCGAGAAGGTCAGCCTCACCCGTGTCGTCGATGCCTATCCACACACGCTGTCCGGCGGCATGAAGCAGCGCGTGGCGATCGCGCGCGGCATGGCGATGGAGCCGGATATTTTGTTGATGGACGAGCCGTTTGCCGCGCTGGACGCGCTGACGCGGCGGACCTGCCAGGACGAATTGCTGCAACTCTGGGCGGAAACAAAGTTCACCGTTCTGTTCGTCACCCATTCGATCGCGGAAGCGATCAAGATCGGCAACCGCATCCTGCTGCTGTCGCCGCATCCGGGCCGGGTCAAGGCCGAGGTCATCGATGTCGATCGGGTCTCCGGCGAGGACGGCAGCGCCGCGCGGCTGGAAAAGCAGATCCACGATCTGCTGTTCGCCGACGCCGTCACGGCACATTGAGGGAACGCGCCATGGGTGAAGCAAGAATCCTGCTGCGCGATACCGCCGACCTTGCCGCGACCGTGCCGGCCGAAGTCGAGCGCAAGCTCACCGTGCTGGAGCTGCTGTGGAACGACGGCTTCGTCCGCAAGACGGTGATCATTCTCTTTCTCGCAGCCGCATGGGAGATCTACGGCACCATCCTCGACA
Source organism: Bradyrhizobium sp. McL0615 (assembly GCF_049993905.1). NCBI lineage: Bacteria > Pseudomonadati > Pseudomonadota > Alphaproteobacteria > Hyphomicrobiales > Nitrobacteraceae > Bradyrhizobium > Bradyrhizobium sp. McL0615. The sequence continues at coordinate 563,018 of NZ_CP188254.1, forward strand.
ATCCACTGTTGTTTCCGACCTTCCACGACACCATCCTGACGATGTTCGACAAGGTGCGCGACGGCACCATTCCGTTGCGCGCCTGGGCGTCGCTAAAAGTGCTGTTCATGGGCTACGCCGCCGGCATCATCCTCGCGGCGATCTTCACGATTCTCGCGATCTCGACCCGGATCGGCACCGATTTTCTCGAAACCATCACCGCGATGTTCAATCCGCTGCCGGCGATTGCGCTGCTGCCGCTGGCGCTGATCTGGTTCGGTCTCGGCAATGGCAGCCTCGTGTTCGTGCTGATCCATTCGGTGCTGTGGCCGGTCGCGCTCAACACGCATTCCGGCTTCAAGAGCGTGTCCAACACGCTGCGCATGGTCGGCCGCAATTACGGCCTGCGCGGCTTGCCCTATGTCGCGCGCATTCTGATCCCCGCCGCCTTCGGCTCGATCCTGACCGGCCTGAAGATCGGCTGGGCGTTCGCCTGGCGCACGCTGATCGCCGCCGAACTGGTGTTCGGCGTCTCGTCGGGGCAGGGCGGCCTCGGCTGGTTCATCTTCGAGAACCGCAATCTCCTGGATATTCCCGCGGTGTTCGCCGGCCTGTTGACGGTGATCGCGATCGGCTTGATTGTTGAGAACCTGATCTTCCGCACCATCGAGCGCAACACCGTCCAGAAATGGGGCACGCAGTCATGAGCAACAAGAAGAACCCCGACGACCTCCGCAGCGCCCGCTGGTTCGCACCCGATGATCTCCGCGCCTTCGGTCATCGTTCGCGCGCGATGCAGATGGGTTATGCGCCGGAGGAGTGGAAGGGCCGGCCGGTCATCGCGATTCTCAACACCTGGTCGGATGCGCAGCCCTGCCACATGCACTTCAAGAGCCGCGTCGACGATGTCAAGCGCGGCATCCTGATGGCGGGCGGTTTTCCGATGGAGCTGCCGGCGCTGTCGCTGTCGGAATCGTTCCTGAAGCCGACCACCATGCTCTACCGCAACATGCTGGCAATGGACGCCGAGGAATTGCTTCGCGGCCATCCCGTCGACGGCGTCGTGCTGATGGGCGGTTGCGACAAGACCACGCCGGGTCTCCTGTTGGGGGCCACCAGCATGAACCTGCCGACGATCTATCTGCCGGCCGGGCCGATGCTGCGCGGCAACTGGAAGGGCAAGACGCTGGGCTCGGGCTCGGACGCCTGGAAATTCTGGGATGAGCGGCGCGCGGGGAAAATCTCCGACAAGGATTGGGTCGATGTTGAGGCCGGCATCGCCCGCAGCTACGGCACCTGCATGACCATGGGCACCGCGTCCACCATGACGGCAATCGCGGAGTCGATCGGCATGACGCTGCCGGGCGCCTCCTCGATTCCCGCCGCCGATGCCGGCCACATCCGCATGGCCTCGGAATGCGGCCGCCGCATTGTCGAGATGGTGTGGGAAGATTTGACGCCGCAGAAGATCCAGACCCGTAAGGCCTTTGAGAACGCCATCACCGTCGCGATGGCGATGGGCTGCTCGACCAATGCGATCATCCATCTGATCGCGCAGGCCCGCCGCGCCGGTCAGGACATCGGGCTCGACGATTTCGAGACCGCCAGCCGCAAGGTGCCCGTGATCGCCAATGTGCGGCCGAGCGGCGACAAATATCTGATGGAAGATTTCTTCTATGCCGGCGGCCTGCCGGGCCTGATGAGCCGCATCAAGGAGCATCTGCATCTCGACGTCATGACGGTGACAGGCCAGAGCCTCGGCGACAACATCGCCCGCGCCGAAGTCTACAATGACGACGTCATCCGCACCGTAAAGGATCCGATCTACGCCGAGGGCGCGCTCGCCGTGCTCAAGGGCAATCTGGCGCCCGACGGCTGCGTGATCAAGCCGAGCGCCTGCGAGCCGCGTTTCCTCAAGCACACCGGCCCGGCGCTGGTGTTCGACGATTACCCTTCGATGAAGAAGGCGATCGACGATCCCAATCTCGACGTCACCGCGGATCACGTGCTGATCCTGCGCAATGCCGGCCCGCAGGGCGGGCCGGGCATGCCGGAATGGGGCATGTTGCCGATCCCGACCAAGCTGGTGAAGCAGGGCGTGCGCGACATGGTGCGGCTGTCGGATGCGCGGATGAGCGGCACCAGCTACGGCGCCTGCATCCTGCACGTCTCGCCGGAATCCTATATCGGCGGCCCGCTGGCGCTGGTGCGGAACGGCGACAAGATCACGCTCGATGTCAACGCGCGCACCATCAATCTCGATGTTCCGGACGCGGAGCTCGCAAACCGCCGCGCCGCGTGGAAGGCGCCGGAGCCGCGCTACGAGCGCGGTTATGGCTGGATGTTCACCCGACACATCAAACAGGCCAATGAAGGCTGCGACTTCGATTTTCTGGAGACCGGATTTGGCAAGCCGGTCGACGAGCCGTCGATTTACTAGCCGTAGTTCCGGGGCACGAACCGTCATCCGTCATTGCGAGCGAAGCGAAGCAATCCATCTCACGGCATAAAAGAAGAATGGATTGCTTCGCCTCGCTCGCAATGACGAGGATAGAGCTAAGACCAAACAAAAAGCATCACAAGGGGAGGACGACCAATGAACGTGACCCGACGCAACCTGCTCGCAGGGGCCGGCGCCGCCGCTGCTTCGACACTTCTCGCCCGCGCCGCCGGCGCACAATCATTCCCGTTCACGCCGAACCAGCGCTATCCCGATCCAGCGGTGCAGATCCTCGATCCCGGTTTTGCAAAATACCGGATCTATTCGTCGACCGTCGAACAGGTCGCCACCGGCATGCGCTGGGCCGAAGGGCCGGCCTATTTTCCCGAGGGCGGCTATCTGCTGTTTTCTGACATCCCGAACAACCGCATCATGAAATTCGACGAGAAAACCAACCAGACCTCGGTCTTCCGCGCCAACGCCAACTACGCCAACGGCAATGCGCGCGACCGTCAGGGCCGGCTCGTCACCTGCGAGCATTCGGTCACCCGCCGCATCACCCGCACCGAGAAGGATGGCAAGATCACCGTGCTAGCCGACAAGTTCGAGGGCAAGCGGCTGAACGCACCGAACGACATCGTAGTGAAGTCCGATGACACCATCTGGTTCACCGATCCCATATTCGGCATTAACGGCGAATGGGAAGGCAAGAAGGAAAAGCCGGAGCAGGCCGCCACCAACGTCTATCGCCTCACCAAGGACGGCAAGCTCAGCGCCGTCCTTACCGATATCGTCAATCCCAATGGCCTGGCCTTCTCGCCCGACGAGAAGAAGCTCTATGTCGTGGAATGGAAGGGCACGCCGAACCGCAGTATCTGGAGTTATGACGTCAAGGACGATGGCACGCTGGACGGCAAGACCAAGCTGATCGACGCCGCGGATCAGGGCGCGCTCGACGGTTTCCGCGTCGACCGCGACGGCAATCTGTGGTGCGGCTGGGGCTCCAACGGCGCGTTGCAGTCCGAACCGGCGGATGTAGGCAGCCGAAAAGTGTTTCAGCTCAAGGGCAAGTCCGAGGACCTCGACGGCGTCATGGTGTTCAGCCCCGCCGGCAAGCCGCTCGCCCATATCCGCCTGCCGGAGCGCTGCGCCAATCTCACCTTCGGCGGCCCGAAGAATAACCGCCTCTACATGACGAGCTGCCACTCGGTCTATGCGCTTTATGTGGAGTCGCACGGGGCGGTTTGATTCACCCGTCGTTCCGGGGCGATGCGAAGCATCGAACTATGATGCGCAATTGCGCATCTGAGAACCTCGAGATTCCGGGTTCGCTCGCTGACGCGAGCGCCCCGGAATGACAAAGAAAGCGAGAATGACAATGACAAAACTGACCGACGCTACCCGCAACAAGCTGAAAACCGTGTCCACCGCCACCGTCGCCACCGCGCTGTTCAAGCGCGGCTTCCGCATCCAGATGATCCAGGACGTGCATCCGCTCGGGCCTGATCAGCCGGTGCTGGTCGGCGAAGCCTTTACGCTGCGCTACATGCCGGCGCGCGAGGATCTCAACAAGATCGACGTGTTTCGCGACCGCGGCCACCCGCAGCGCAAGGCGATCGAGGACTGCCCGGTTGGCGCGGTGCTGGTGATGGACAGCCGCAAGGATGCCCGCGCCGCATCCGCCGGCGCTATCCTGGTGACGCGGCTGATGCAGCGCGGCTGCGCCGGCGTGATCACCGATGGCGGCTTTCGCGATTCCGCTGAAATCGCGGCGCTTGGCTTTCCCGCCTATCACCAACGCCCGAGCGCGCCGACCAATCTGACGCTGCACCAGGCGATCGAGATCAACGTCCCGATCGGCTGCGGCGACGCGCCGGTGTTTCCCGGCGACGTCATCCTCGGCGATGCCGATGGCGTTATCGTGATTCCTGCCCACCTCGCCGACGAGATCGCGGACGAAGCGGTCGAGATGACCGCGTTTGAGGATTTTGTCACCGAGCAGGTTCGCGGCGGCCGTTCGATCCTCGGCCTCTACCCCGCAACCGACGAGCAGACGCCCAAGGATTTTGCGGCTTGGCGTAAGGCCAACGGACGATAATATGCCGCTGGCTGGCACCGAACGCGTTTTTCTCTAACAGCGAGTCCACATCATGCTGATGTTCAACAATCTGATCGACGGCGAATGGTTGTCCGATGGCGCTCGCGCGCCGAACGTCAATCCATCCGATACCAAGGACATCGTCGGCGAAGCCGTGCGTGGCACGCGCCCGCAAGCCGAGGCTGCGATTGCGGCCGCCAAAGCGGCGTTTCCGGCATGGTCGCGATCGACGCCGCAAGCGCGCTACGACATCCTGAAAAAGGCGTCGGACGAAATCCTGGCCCGCAAGGACGAACTGGGCCGGCTGTTGTCGCGCGAGGAAGGCAAGACGCTGCCGGAAGGCGTCGGCGAAGTCGCGCGCGCCGGCCAGATCTTTGCGTTCTTTGCCGGCGAATGCCTGCGGATGGCCGGTGAGAAACTCGCTTCCGTGCGCCCCGGCATCGACATCGAGATTACACGCGAAGCGCTGGGCGTTGTCGGCCTGATCACACCGTGGAATTTCCCGATCGCCATTCCAGCCTGGAAGATCGCCCCGGCTTTGGCCTATGGCAATACCGTGGTGGTCAAGCCCGCCGATCTTGTTCCAGGCTCGACCTGGGCGCTGGTCGATATCCTGCATCGCGCCGGCCTGCCCAAAGGCGTGCTCAACCTCGTGATCGGGCGTGGCTCGGAAGTCGGCGCGGTCCTGCTGGAGCATCCTGATGTTGCCGCGATCAGCTTCACCGGCTCGGTGGCCACCGGCCAGAAGGTGGCGGCGGCCTGCATCGCCTCGCGGCCGATGAAGAAGTTCCAGCTCGAAATGGGCGGCAAGAATCCGCTGGTCGTGCTCGACGACGCGGATCTGAAGGTCGCCGTGGAATGCGCCGCCAATAGCGCGTTCTTTTCTACCGGCCAGCGCTGCACCGCCGCCTCCCGGTTGATCGTCACATCAGGCATTCACGACAAGTTCGTCGAGGCCCTGACCGAGCGGATGCGCGGCCTGAAGGTCGATGACGCGGTGAAGGCCGGAACCGATATCGGCCCCGTCGTCGATCAGAGCCAGCTCGATCAGGATCTCAAATATATCAGCATCGGCAAGGACGAAGGCGCCAAGCTCGCCTTCGGCGGCGAGCGCCTCAACCGCGAGGCACCCGGCTTCTACCTCCAGCCGGCGTTGTTCACCGATGTGAGCAACAAGATGCGGATCGCGCGCGAGGAGATCTTTGGGCCGGTGGCCGCGGTCATCCGGGTCAAGGATTATGGCGAAGCGCTGGCGACCGCGAATGATACCGATTTCGGCCTGTCATCCGGCATCTGCACCACCAGCCTGAAATACGCCAGCGACTACAAGCGCAATTCCGAAGCCGGCATGGTGATGGTGAACCTGCCGATCGCCGGCGTCGATTACCATGTGCCGTTCGGCGGTCGAAAGGGCTCCAGCTTCGGCGCCCGCGAACAGGGGCGCTACGCCGCCGAGTTCTATACGACGGTCAAGACGGCCTACACGTTGCCGTAACGGTTGCCTCTGTTTTCCGCGATCGGAAGATGAGCAGGCAGTGACTTCGGGAGAGAAGCCATCGCGCATCGTTAGATGCGCGATGGCTTGCCGGGCCGCGCTAGTGAAACGCCTGCGAATTCTTGCGCCGTGACGGCCGCGCATTCGTCGTCTCACTCGGCCGGACTGCGCGCGATATTTCCCACCGATGCTTCGCCATGCTGCGTCAGCGGCCGGTTACCGGCCAATGCGCGTAGCAGCACGTAAAACATCGGCGTGAAGAAGATGCCGAACGCCGTGACGCCGATCATGCCTGAAAATACTGCAACCCCCATGGCATGACGCATCTCGGAGCCTGCGCCACTGGAGATCACCAGCGGCACCACGCCCATGATGAAGGCAAGCGAGGTCATCAGGATCGGCCGCAGCCGCAGGCGGCTGGCTTCGATCGCGGCCTGCACCGGCGTACGTCCGGCGAATTCCAGCTCGCGCGCAAACTCCACGATCAGGATGGCATTCTTGGCCGACAGTCCCACCAGAACGATCAATCCGATCTGGGTGAACACGTTGTTGTCGCCCTTGGTCAGCCAGACGCCGAGCATCGCTGCCAGCAATCCCATCGGCACGATCATGATGATCGACAGCGGCAGCGTCAGGCTCTCGTATTGCGCGGCGAGCACCAGGAATACCAGCAGCAGCGCAACCGGAAACACCACCAGCGACGAATTGCCGGCAATGATTTCTTGATACGTCAGGTCGGTCCACTCGAACGCGATGCCTTTCGGAAAGGTCTCTGCCGCGATCTTCTCCACGACTTCCTGGGCCTGCCCGGTCGAATAGCCGGGTGCCGCACCGCCATTGAGGTCAGCGGTGAGGAAGCCGTTGTAGCGCATGGCCCGCTCCGGCCCGGCGCTTTCCCTGATCTTCAGCAGCGCCGACAGCGGCACCATCTCGCCCGTGTCGGAGCGCACCTTCAACAGTCCAACATCGTCGGCGCGGGCGCGGAATTTCGCGTCCGCCTGTACCCGCACCGAATAGGTGCGGCCGAACTTGTTGAAGTCGTTGACGTAGAGCGAGCCGAGATAGATCTGCATGGTGTCAAACACGCTGGTCACGGGCACGCTGAGCTGCCGCGCCCGGGTGCGGTCGATATCGGCATAAAGCTGCGGCACGTTGACCTGATAACTGGAGAACAGCCCGGCCAGTTGTGGCGCCGCCTGAGCCTTGGCGATGAACGCCTTGGTGGCGTCGTTGAGCGCCTCATAGCCGAGCCCGGCGCGATCCTCGATCTGCAGCTTGAAGCCGCCGATGGTGCCGAGCCCCGCCACCGGCGGCGGCGGGAACATGGCAATGAAGGCTTCCTGGATCGAGGAGAACTTGCCGTTGAGCTGGCCGGCGATCGCGCCCGCGCTGAGATTGGCCGCCTTGCGCTCTTCGAAAGGCTTTAACGTGACGAACACGATCCCCGAGTTCGAGCTGTTGGTGAAACCGTTGATCGACAGGCCGGGAAACGCCACGGCGCTTTCGACGCCCGGCAGCTTCAAGGCGATATCACCCATGCGGCGGATCACCTCTTCGGTGCGGTCGAGCGTCGCGCCGTCGGGCAGTTGCGCGAAGCCTACCAGATACTGCTTGTCCTGGCCGGGGACAAAGCCACCGGGCACCGCCTTGAACAGCCCAAAAGTGACGCCGATCAGCGCGACATAGCCGACCATCACGATGGCCCGGCGCGAGATCACCCGTTTGACGCCGTGGCCGTAGGCTTCCGAACTGCGGTGAAAGAAGCGATTGAAACGCTGGAAGAACCAGCCGAGCACGCGATCCATGCCGCGGGTGAGCGCGTCCTTCGGTGCGTCGTGGGATTTCAGCAGCACTGCCGCCAGCGCCGGCGACAGCGTCAGCGAATTGAACGCGGAAATCACCGTCGAGATCGCCACCGTCAGCGCGAACTGCTTGTAGAACTGGCCGGTCAATCCGGTAATGAACGCCAGCGGCACAAACACCGCGATCAGCACCAGCGCGATCGCGATGATCGGCCCGGTGACTTCCTGCATCGCCTGATAGGCCGCCTCCTTTGGTGTCAGCCCCTGCTCGATGTTGCGCTCGACGTTCTCGACCACGACAATGGCGTCATCGACGACGATGCCGATCGCCAGCACCAGCCCGAACAATGTCAGCGCGTTGATCGAGAAGCCAAACACATGCATCACGGCAAAGGTGCCGATGATGGAGACCGGCACCGCGATCAGCGGAATGATCGACGCCCGCCAGGTCTGCAGGAACAGGATGACCACCAGCACGACCAGCGCCACGGCTTCCAGCAACGTATGCACCACCGCCTCGATCGAGGCGCGAACGAATTGCGTGGGGTCATAGACGATACTGTAATCCATGCCGTCCGGCATGTTCGCCTTCAGTTCGAGCATCATCTTGCGGACGGAGTCGGAAATCTTGATCGCATTGGAGCCCGGCGACTGGAAGATCGGCACGGCCACCGCTGATTTGTTATCCAGAAGCGAGCGCAGCGAATAGTCCGCGGCGCCAAGCTCGATCCGGGCGATATCGCGAAGTCTTGTGACTTCGCCATTGGCGCCGTTCTTGACGATGATTTCGCCGAACTCTTCCTCCGTCTGCAGCCGCCCTTGTGCGTTGATGGAGAGCTGCAAATCGAGCCCGACCTCGCTTGGCGATGCCCCCACGACGCCCGCCGCCGCCTGGACGTTCTGGGCCCGGATCTCGCGCACCACGTCGGCGGCCGACAGACCGCGCTCGGCGACCTTCTGCGGATCAAGCCAGACCCGCATCGAATAGTCGCCGGAGCCGAACAGCTGCACCTGGCCGACGCCTTCGATGCGCGCCAGCCGATCCTTGACGTTGAGCACGGCATAGTTGCGCAAATAGGTCATGTCGTAGCGGCCGTTCGGTGACAGCAGATGCACCACCATGGTGAGATCGGGCGCGCTCTTGATCGTGGTGATGCCGAGGGTACGGACCTCGCTGGGCAGTCGCGGCTCGGCCTGCGCCACCCGGTTTTGCACGAGTTGCTGTGCCTTGTCCGGATCGGTGCCGAGCCGGAACGTCACGTTGAGCGTCATCAATCCATCGGTGGTGGCCTGGCTGCTCATGTAGAGCATGCCTTCGACCCCGTTGATCTGCTCCTCGATCGGCGTCGATACCGTCTCGGCGATCACCTTGGGGTTGGCGCCCGGGTATTGCGCGCGCACCACCACCGTCGGCGGCGCCACTTCCGGATATTCCGAGATCGGCAGCGCCGGCAGCGACAGAAGTCCCGCCACGAAGATCAGGGTCGACAGCACGCCCGCGAAGATCGGCCGATCGATGAAAAATCTGGAAAAGTTCATGACACTGTCTCGCTGATGGCCGGGCTGCGAAACGCAAGGGTCCCGGCGCGGCCGACCATGATCGACCGCACTGATTCACTTCTGTCGTTTTTTGATAGTTGCCCGGTGCTCTCATAAGAGCACCGGGATCACTGCTAGCGTTGCGCCACCTCGGTCGCGGAAGAAGCAAAACCCATCGCCACCACCTCGGGCGCGACCAGCGCGCCGGGCCGCACACGCTGCAATCCCTTGACCACGATGCGTTCGCCGGCGTGCAGCCCGCCGGTCACCACGCGCATGCCTTCGATCGATACGCCGAGCGCAACTTCGCGATATTCCGCCTTGCTGTCCTTGTCGACGACCATCACGAATTTCTTGTTCTGGTCGGTGCCGACGGCGCGTTCGCTGATCAGCAACACCGGCTCGGCTTTGGGCTGACCCATCAGCAGCCGGGCGAAATGGCCCGGCATCAGCCTGCCGTCGGCGTTGTCGAACACCGCACGCACCCGCACGGTGCCGCTGCGCGCATCGACCTGGTTGTCGATCAGCTGCATCTTTCCCTTGTAGGGTGTGCCGTCGGTGGTGCCGGTCCCCATCTGCACCGGGATGCGTCCGATCTCGGACGGCGTCGATTCGTCCGCCAGCGTCCGCAGTGCCCGCGTCACGACCTGCTCGTCGGCATTGAAGCTGGCATAAATCGGATTGACCGAGACCAGCGTGGTCAGAACCGGCGTTCCAGGGCCGGCGGCGATCAGATTGCCGACGGTGATCTCGAGCTTGCCGACCCGCCCGGAGACCGGCGCCCGTACTTCGGTATAGCCGAGATTGAGCTTTGCCGTTTGCAGCGCCGCCTCGGCCGCCTTCAGATTGGCTTCGGCCTCGCTGTAGGCGTTAACGCGGCCGTCAAAATCGCGCTGCGAGATCGTGCGCGAATCCGTCAATTGCTGGCCACGCTCGAAATCGCTCTTGGTGAGGATCAGGCGCGCCTTGGCCGCGGCCACCTGGCCTTCGGCCCGCGCCACATCGGCCGCATACAGCGACGGATCGATCAGGATCAACAGATCTCCCTGTTTGACCAGCGCACCCTCCGTAAAGTGGATTTCCTGAATCGCGCCTGCGACCCGCGAGCGGATTTCGACCCGTTCGACAGCCTCAAGCCGGCCGGAAAATTCGTCCCATGGCACGGTCTGCCGGGGCGCGACGACGGAGACCGAGACCGGCAGGGCCGCAGGTGCTGCTGTCGCCGTCTCGGCCTGTGCGCTTCCGCCTCGACCGCTCAGGAAAGTTGCGCCTGCGGCGATGGCCAAGGCGGCCAGAACCAGCCCCGTTCCGACCAAGCGTTTGTTTTTGATGATATTTTTCATGGAGACCCCAGTTCGGCAGGACATTCGGCGCTGTTAACCCCGGTTTTGAGCAGACCCGGAACCGATGACGACACCCGATCCACGTCTACGCTGCAGCGCACACATTCATAACGTCCGGTATAGATGGCCCATCGACATGTCCTGTCAAGTCACTTATCTAACGATTGGTAGGAAACTAAAGGAAGGACCCGCCATGGCCATGGGACGGCCCCGCGAATTCGATGTCGACAAGGCGCTCGACCTGGCGCTCCAGGTGTTCTGGCGCAAAGGCTACGAAGGCGCGTCGATGGCGGACCTCACGGAAACCATGGGGATCACCAAGCCAAGTCTTTATTCCGCGTTCGGCAACAAGGAAGAACTGTTTCGCAAGGCGCTGGATCGTTATGTCGACGGTCCCGGCGGTTACTTTCAGGCCGCGCTGGCTAAGCCGACCACGCGCGCCGTTGTCGAGCACTTGCTCTATGAAAGCGCCAATGCCGTCACTGACCCGAACCATCCGGGATGTCTGGCGGTACAGGGCGCGCTGAGCTGCGGCGATGCCGCCGAATCCATCAAGCAGGAATTGATGTCGCGCCGCGCCAACGGCGAACAGGATTTGCGCCAGCGCTTCGAGCAGGCGATCGCCGAAGGCGACCTGCCTCAGGGATCCGATGCCGCCGATCTCGCAGCTTACCTCTCCGCGTTCCTGCAGGGCATGGCGGTGCAGGCGGCCGGCGGCACGACGCGCGAGCAATTGCGCAAGATTGCCGAGATGGCGCTACGAACGTGGCCGCCGCCGAGCCTGGCGTCGGTCTGACGCTCACACCTCCGCCTTCTCCGCCTTCTCCGCCATCCCCACCGCCCACAGCGCGAACGCGTACGCGATCGCCACTTCATCCAGCCGGTTGAACCGCCCTGACGCGCCGCCGTGGCCGGCACCCATGTTGGTGCGCAACAGCACCGGGCCGCCGCCGCTCATGGTGGGGCGCAGCCGCGCGATCCACTTTGCGGGCTCCCAATAGGTGACGCGCGGATCGGTCAACCCGCCCATCGCCAGGATCGCGGGATACTCCTTGGCCGCGAGATTGTCGTAGGGCGAGTACGACAAGATGGTGCGAAAATCCTTTTCGCTTTCGATCGGGTTGCCCCATTCCGGCCATTCCGGCGGCGTCAGCGGCAGCGTGTCGTCGAGCATCGTGTTCAACACGTCGACGAACGGCACTTCGGCGACAATGCCGGCGAACAGTTCGCCTGATCGGTTAGCGACCGCGCCCATCAGCATGCCGCCGGCGCTGCCGCCATGGCCGACGATGCGCTTTGCGCTGGTGTACCTGGCCTCGATCAGCGCGCGCCCCGCCGCCGCAAAATCATCGAACGTGTTCGTTTTCTTCTCGCGCTTGCCGTCGAGATACCAGCCCCAGCCCTTGTCGGCGCCCCCCCTGATATGCGCGATCGCATAGACAAAACCACGATCGACCAGCGACAGCCGGTTGGCGGCAAAGGACGCCGGCATCGCCATGCCGTAGGAGCCGTAGCCGTACAGCAGCAGCGGCGCCTTGCCGTCGCGCACCAGGTCTTTCCGATGAAGGATCGAGACCGGCACCAGCGCACCGTCATGGGAGGTCGCCATGATGCGCGTGGTGACGTAGTCGGCGGGGTTGTGGCCGGACGGAATCTCCTGCCGCTTGCGCAGTACCCGCGCCCGCGTCGCCATGTCGTAATCATAGACTTCCGCCGGCGTCGTCATCGACGAATAGGAAAACCGCAGATTCGTGGTCTCGAATTCATAGCCGCCCATGGTGTCGAGCGAGTAGGCGGCCTCATCGAACGCGATGGCGTGCTCCTCGCCGCTCTCGAGATCGCGGATGATGATCGCAGGCAGCGCATTGGCGCGCTCCAGCCGCACCATGTGGCCGGCATAGAGCTCGACATCGATCACATAAACGCCTTCGCGATATGGAATCAGGTCGCGCCAATTGGCGCGCTCGGGCGCGGCGAGCGGCGCGGTGACGACCTTGAAGTCGATGGCGCCATCCGCGTTGGTGAGAATGAACAGTTCATCGCCGCGGTCGGCGAGCGAATACTGCACGCCTTCCTCGCGCGCCGCGACCAGCCGCGGCGGCGCGTCGGGATGTTCGAGGTCGATCAGCCTTTGCTCCGAGGTCTCGTGATCGCCGCCGGCGATGACGCAGAAGCGGCCCGACGAGCTCTCATGCAGATGGGTGAACCAGCCCGAATCCTTTTCCTCGTACACCAGCGTGTCGTCGGCCTGCCGGGTGCCGAGCTTGTGGCGCCAGACCTGCATCGGGCGGTGGTTGTCGTCGAGCTTGACGTAGAAGAAGCTGTTGCAATCCGTGCTCCAGACGATGCCGCCATCGGTTTCCTCGATGAGGTCGTCACGATCCTTGCCATCGGCCCAGTCGCGTACGCGAATGGAAAAATATTCCGAGCCCTTGGTGTCGGCGCTCCACGCCTGCAAATTATGGTCAGGCGAATGCCGCGCGCTGCCGAACTTGAAGTATTCGTGGTCCTTGGCCAGCGCGTCGCCGTCGAGCACGATTGTTACGTCGCCGCCATCGCGCGGCGTGCGGCCGAACAGTTCATGCTGCCCGCCCTCGCGGAATTTCCGCAAATAGGCAAACGGGCCGTCCGGCGCGGGCACGCTGGAATCGTCTTCCTTGATCCGTCCGCGCATTTCCGCCACCAGGTTCTTCTGCAATGGCGCGGTATGGCCGAGCAGGCTCTCGGTGTAGTCGTTTTCCGCTTCGAGATACTTTCGGATATCCGGGTCCAGGACCGAGGGGTCGCGCAGCACTTCCTGCCATCTGGCATCTTTCAGCCAGGCGTAATCATCCGTCACCGTGATGCCGTGCGTGGTGAAGGAATGCGGACGGCGTGGCGCCGATGGCGCGGGCAGAGAAGTCTTCTTGGCTGCAGATTCAGTCACTCGATCCTCGTTCAGTTCCTAGGCGAGATGTGCGATCCGGGTGAAGGGGGTACAGGTCTATCAATCAAGCGAAGTGCCCGTGGATAGAGCCCTCACCCCGACCTTCTTCCCGTGAAGAACGGGAAGAGGGAGACGGGCCTTCTATATATCGGCTCGGAAACGCCAATTACCAGATCGGGACGAACCCCAATCTTGTTGGCTAGCGCGTTGTATGGTTAGGCTTTTCGGCCCCGTCGGGAAAGGCCTGATGCTCTTCAATTCCTACTCCTTCATCTTCATGTTCCTGCCGGTCGTTCTGCTCGGGTATTTCGCGCTCGGCCGCCGCAGCGATCTGGCCCCGGTGGTCTGGCTGGCGCTGGCCTCGCTGGTATTCTATGCCTTCGGTGGCTGGCAGTTCGTTCCGCTGCTGCTGCTTTCGATCGCCTTCAATTATGGCGTCGGCTATCTGCTGATCGGGCGCAAGCTCGGCCCTCGCGCGCGGTTTGCCGTGCTCACCACAGGCGTCGGCGGCGATTTGCTCGTGCTCGGCATCTTCAAATATGCGGGATTTTTCGCCGCCAATCTCAACGCGCTGTTGTCGACCGGCCTCATGGTCAACATCGTGCTGCCGGTCGGCATCTCCTTCTACACCTTCACCCAGATCGCGTTTCTGGTCGATGCGTACAGGGGCAACGTCGCGCGCTATGCGCTGCCGCATTACGCGCTGTTCGTCACTTATTTCCCGCACCTGATTGCCGGGCCGATCCTGCACCACAAGGACATGATCCCGCAGTTCGAGCGGGCGGAGACAAAGCGCCCCGATCCGCATCTCATCCTGTGCGGCCTGATCATCTTCGCCATCGGCCTGTTCAAGAAGACGTGCCTGGCCGACGGCATTCAGCCGCTGGTGAGCCAAGCCTTCGGCCCCAACACGCCGACCTTCGATCAGGCCTGGATCGGCGTGCTGGCCTACACGTTCCAGCTCTATTTCGATTTCTCCGGCTATTCCGACATGGCGATCGGCATGTCGCTGATGTTCGGCATCTTCCTGCCGCTGAATTTCAATTCGCCCTACAAGGCGGCCTCCATCGTCGATTTCTGGCGGCGCTGGCACATGACGCTGTCACAGTTCCTGCGTGACTATCTCTACATTCCGCTCGGCGGCAACCGCCACGGCCGCGTCCTGCGCTATGTCAATCTCATGGTCACCATGCTGCTCGGCGGCCTCTGGCATGGCGCGGCCTGGACTTTTGTGATCTGGGGTGTGCTGCACGGCGTTTATCTCTGCATCAATCACGCCTGGAGCAATTTTGGTCCCAACCCGTCGCCGCGGTTTGCGCGCCTTGCCGATATCGCCGGGTTGATCCTGACATTTCTGGCTGTCGTCATCGCCTGGGTCTTCTTCCGCGCCCCGGACATGGCGACTGCGCTCTCGGTGTTGTCGAAAATGGCCGATCCCTCCAATATCGCCTTTGGCCGCCTTGAGATGCTCTACGCGCTGTTCGTCGCGATCTACGCCGCGCTGGCCTGGTTCGCACCGAACACGCAGGAGATCATGGGCTACGACCACGAGAACCGGACCGTCGGCGAAAAACTTCGCGCGCAGCGGATGCGCCCGCTGTTCCTCTATGCCACCGCGGCGGTGCTGGCGTTCGGGATTCTCGGAATCCAGCAGCACAGCGAATTCATCTATTTCAGGTTCTAGGCATGATCCGAAAAAGTGGATACCGGTCTTTCCTCGCGACAAACGCGGAACGCGTTTGCGCGGAGATCATGCTCAAACAAAGAGATGAGATCATGATCCGTCTTCGGGTCATGATCTCATGAGCATATCGGCGAAAAACCTGTGGCGGTTTCTATGCGCAGCGGCGGCCATCATCCTGATGGCGGCGGCGCTGAACTTCGCCGTCGATCCGCTGCAGCTGTTCCGGGCCGCGCGGCTGTTTCCGGCGATGTATTCGGCCGACAGCCGCATGCAGAACGCCGGTCTGATCCGCAGCCAGGATTTCGATACCGTCTTCATGGGCACCTCGCTTGCGATTCATTTTCGCCAGAGCGACATCGACAAGGCCCTGGGCGCCCGCTCGCTGAAGCTCGCGATGACCGGGTCGAATTCCCGCGAGCAAAATTTTGTGCTGGCGGCGGCGATGGCGCGCCGTCCGAAGCGGGTGATCTGGCAAATGGACGACTGGATCTTTCGCGACGCGCCCGAGATCGATTCCGACATCTACGTTCCGGCCGACCTCTACCGGCGCAATGCCAAAGGCATCGCCGGCTATTTGTTCAGCGGCGCCATGGCGCGCGAGTCGCTGTGGCTGGTGGCGCGGGCGATCCCGCCATTTGAGCCGGTCGTCGCGCGGCTGACGAACGGCGTGATGTTCAGATTTCCGATTTCGCGTGTCGACGACATCAACACGCTGCGGCCCGATTTCGACGTTGCGGGGTTCTATAATGCGAAAAGCGCTGTCGACACCTTCAGGCGCATCACCGACCCTGCGCGTAGCAGTTCCATCGCGGAAGGCTACAATTACGACGCGATGGTCAGGAATTTCGAGCGCGACGCGATCGCGTTGATCGAGAACAATCCGGACGTCAGCTTCGATATCTACTTCGCACCCTATTCGATCCTGCATTTCGTCGCGATGCGCGACGCCTCGCCGGCAACGCTCAAAATCGCCCACGATTTTGCGGCCTACGCTTTCCCGCGATTGCTGCAATTCCCTAATGTGCGGCTGTCTGATTTCCGCGACGTGAAGGATGTGACCCACGAGCTTGGTAACTACGGTGACGTGATTCATCATTCGCCGGCAACCGATCTGAAGATCTTGTCGTGGCTGGCGGAGCAAAAGTATGTTGTCGATCGCGCGAAGCCGCTGGCATCGCTGGAGCGACTCAAAGCGCAGGTCGATGCGTATAAGTTCGAACCGTAGGGTGGGCAAAGCGAAGCGTGCCCACCATCTATCGTCGAATCGTTGCCTGAATGGTGGGCACGCTTCGCTTTGCCCACCCTACACTCTAGCTATTCCGCAGCCTCGCCGCGGCGCCGCCGCCGAACACTGGAATCCGGTTCACCGCCAGCACCACCGCAAAGGTGATCACCAGCATGGCGATACCCAGCACTGAAATCGCGGCGAGGTCGCCGCTTTCGTTGAGGTCGTAGATCAGGACCGACAGCACCTTGGTCTGCGAGGTGAACAGCACGATCGCCGCGGATAGTTCGCGCATCACGCCGATGAAGATGAAGCACCAGGTCGCGATCACGCCGGTGCGCAGCAGGGGCGCGGTGATCTGCCACAGCGATTGGAGGCGCGTTGCGCCAAGGATGCGGCTGGCATCTTCCAGTTCGGGATGAATGGTCGCGAACGCCGCCTGCAATTGCTGGTAGGCCGACGGCAGATTGATGGTGAGGAACGCCAGCAGCAG
Source organism: Bradyrhizobium sp. McL0615 (assembly GCF_049993905.1). Lineage (NCBI taxonomy): Bacteria > Pseudomonadati > Pseudomonadota > Alphaproteobacteria > Hyphomicrobiales > Nitrobacteraceae > Bradyrhizobium > Bradyrhizobium sp. McL0615. Next base: position 580,042 of record NZ_CP188254.1, read on the forward strand.
GATCCACAGCGTGCCGTAGAGCACGAAGGGTGGCCGGGTGTAGCTCAAAAATAGCCCGACACCGAGCACGATGCCGGGCACCGCGACCGGCGCGGTCGCGAGAAAGCCGAGAATGCGGTGGCTCGCGATCACGCGGCGGGTAGTGACATAAGCGACGACCAGCGCGAGGACCGTGCCGATGGTCGCCGTCGATGCGCCGAGGATCACCGTGTTTTTCAGCGCGAGCTGGGTCGACGACAATTCGGTGAACACAAAAACAATGTTGTGCAATGTGGCCGTCGTTGGCGTCACCAGCGTGGTCGCGTTCGGCGAGAACGCCGCGTTGAGCAGCGCGAAATAGGGCAGGAATACCGGATTGAGCAGCACGATGAGGCAGAACGCCAGCGCCGCCCAGCGCCATCCCTTCATCTCGACCTGACGCGGCGCGCCATATTTGCCGCCGACCACCGAAAAGCCGCGGCGGCCGAGCAGGAATTTCTGGCCCTGCAGCAGCAATATTGTAAGCAGCAACAGCGGTACGGCGGCGGCTGCGGCCAATTCGAGTTTTGGTGGATACTGGAACAGGCTCCAGATTTTTGTCGTCATGGTGTGGAAGCCGGCCGGCAGCGCCAGGATCGCGGGCGATCCGAACAGCGTCATGGCCTGCAGGAACGCGATCAGCGCGCCCGCGACCAGCGCGGGGAGCGCCAACGGAATCGTGACGCGCCGCGCCGTGGTCCATGCCTTGCCGCCGAGAATGGCGGAGGCGTCTTCGAGCTCGCCCGGCATGTTGTCGAGCGCGTTGGCGACCAGTACGAACACAAACGGAAACGTGTAGCAGGAGATCACGAAGATCAGTCCGGTCAGCGAATAGATGTCGAACAGCGGATCTTCGGCGCCGGTGAGATAGCGATAGAGCTGGTTCAACAGTCCGCTGTTGGGCGCCGCCAGCAATTCCCAGGCGACCGCGCCGAGAAACGGCGGCGTGACAAAGGACGCCGTCACCAGCGCGCGGATGGTCTGACGCCCGGGCATGTCGGTGCGCGACACCAGCCAACCGATCGGCGCGGCAACAAGGCAGCAGATCACCGCCGAGGTGGTGGCGATGATCGCGGTCGTCAGCAGCGGATCGAGGAATGCCGGGTCGGTGAACAGCGTGACGAAATTCTGCAGCGTCGGGTTTCGCGCCTTGTCCGTGAAGGCGAACACCGCCAGCCACGACATCGGCAGCACGATCAGGACGATCATGAACGCGGCGAACAGCCACAGGACCGAACGCGTGAAGTCGAAGCGGGATTTTCGGGGTTCGGTGGCGGTAATGGCAATGGTCATGTTATCCACGAGTCAGATGTCGACCTCATCCAGAGGAGCCGCTTTAGCGGCGTCTCGAAGGATGAAAGCCGGGATGCACCAGCGGGGCCTTCATGGTTCGAGACGGCGCTTCGCGCCTCCTCACCATGAGGGTCGATCTTTCAAACCCTGAACAGCCGCGCATAGCGCGTCTTGATCTCTTCGGCCATCTTCTCCACGCCATCAGCATCCTCCTTCATCAGCTTGATGTCCGAAATCTTTCGTCGCCCCGGCTTCGATTGCACCTGGGCGTGAACCGAATGCTGCGCAGTGAAGTCGGTGAAGAATTGTTGGGTCTCACGCGTATGCAGCCAGGCCTGGAACAGCCGCGCGGCATTCGGATGCGGTGCGGACGCAAAGATGGCTGTCGGCCCCGAGATCGTCGGCGCGCCCTCGGCCGGATAGATCGGCTCAACCGGCTGGCCGGCTTCCTTCAGCAGCACGACGCCGTATTCATTGCCGTCGGCCATCACGGCGCGTTCGCCAAGCGAAAGCTTTTTCGGCGGATCGGTCGACGACTGCACCTGCATGACCCGCTGCTTTGAAAGTTTTTCCATGTACTCCCAGCCGAGTTCGCGCACCATCTGGAAGGTCGCGGTCATGATGGTGCCGCTATAGGCCGGGTGGCCCTTGACCATCTTGCCTGCCCATTTGGGATCAAGCAGGTCGGCAAAGCTCTTCGGGGCGTCTTCCGCCTTTACCAGATTGGTATTGTAGGCCATCGACGACAGATAGATCCGCGACGTGGCGGACATGCCGTCGGGGTCGCGATATTCAGGGAGAAAATGCCGGGCCATATCTTCCGATACAAAGGGCGCCAACCACTTGTTCCGCTTCCAGGTGATGACGTGCGATGCGTCCGAGGTGTTGATCACATCGGCGGCGCGGATGCCTGAACCGAATTCCTGATCGATCCGCTGGAATAGCCGCTCCGAGCCGGAGCGCTCGATCTGCACGGCGACGCCGGGATAAGCGGCCTCGAAGGCCTTGCCGAGCTTTTCACCGACCGGCAGGTCCATCGACGAGTACAAAATCAGCTTGCCTTCCTTCTTCGCCGCCTCCACCAGCGCGGGCGTGATCGCGACCGGCTCCGGCGTCTGCGCCCGAACGGGAGAGGCGAACACGGTGCCGGCAGCAAGCGTGGCCGCGCCTTGCAGGATGTCGCGTCTGGAAAGTTTTCGTTCCTTCATCGCGTCCTCCCGTTTTTTGTTGTTCTTACCGGCTCAGCGCCCGGCAGCGCTCCGGCGGCAGTGTCAGCCAGACCTCACCGCCCTTTTGCACGCTGGTTTCGGTCGGCGTGGTGGCGCGCAAACTGGTGCCGTCGGCCACCTCCACCATGTAGTCGCGCGCGGCGCCGAGATAGACCTGCCGCGTCACGACGGCCTTGATCGCATTCTCTGAGGAAGCCGGCGCCTGCGTCGACAGCCCGACATCGTGCTGGCGGATCGCGACCACGGCGCTTTGGCCCGATGTGAGCGGCGAGCCGACGACCTTCAATGTCGCGCCCGCGAAAGACACATGGTTGGCATCGAGCGCGGTGCCCTTGATGACGTTGCTGGCGCCGATGAAGCGCGCCACGAATTCGGACTCTGGCCGCGCATAGATGTCTTCGGGCGTGCCGAGCTGGTCGATCCGCCCGCCATTCATGACCGCGATCAGGTCGGCCGTGGTCATGGCCTCGGACTGGTCGTGGGTGACATAGACGGTGGTGTAGCGGTATTCGTCATGCAGCCTGCGGATTTCGAACCGCATCTCCTCGCGCAAGTTTGCATCGAGGTTGGAGAGCGGCTCGTCCAGCAACAGCGTCTCCGGCTCGACGATCAGCGCGCGCGCCAGCGCTACCCGCTGCTGCTGCCCGCCGGAGAGCTCACCGGGATAGCGCTGCGCCAGCGCCTCGAGCTTGGTCGTGGCCAAGATCGCCGCGAGTTTTTTGCCGATCGTGTCGCGGTCCATTTTGCGCAGGCGCAGGCCGTAGACGATGTTTTCTGTCACCGTCATGTGCGGCCACAGCGCGTAGCTCTGGAAGATCATTGACATGCTGCGCTGCTCGGGCGGCAGCGTGCGCGCCTTCGACGACACCAGCCGGTCGCCGACATGGATCTCGCCTCCGGAAGGTTCCAGGAAACCGGCGATCAGCCGCAGCGTCGTGGTCTTGCCGCAACCGGACGGGCCGAGCAGGCAGACCAGCTGTCCATGGTCGATCTTCAACGAGACATTATCGACCACCGCAAGCGGGCCAAATCGCTTGGTCAGGCCGCGCAAATCCACCGACGCCAATCGCCTCACTCCCACTCTTGTTCGTGCACGGATCAGCGCCCGGCTTGGTATACCAGTATACGGACAAAAACGGGATGGGAAAGGGAGTTGAGTTGGGAAACCGTGTTGTGGGCGCGTGTTGAGAAGCTGCGCGCGGATTTCACATTGTGAGAGACGCAGGCCGTAGGATGGGTAGAGCGAAGCGTTCCGCTAAGCCATCGGCCGGTGCCGTCCCTGCGAACGCAGGGACCCAAACGCCGCGGCCTACGAAAAGGGCACGCGCGGAGACGGCTTCCTTCCAACAAACTTGGAATGCTGGTTGGCCGACGCAAAGCGTCAGCCACGGCGCTTCGTCGATAGATCACGCGGTATGGGTCCCAGCGTTCGCAGGGACGACCGCTTAGGCCTGTGATGAGGGCTTACGCCCCCACACTCTCGCCGAGATACTCGATCGCGGCTTCCGTTCCGCCCTTGCCGTGCGGAATGTTCAGCGCATTGAGACCGACCTCGATGACGCCGAGCGTGCCCAGAATCATCGGCGCGTTCACATGGCCCATATGGGCGATGCGAAACGCCTGCCCCGAGAGGTCGCCAATGCCGGTGCCGAGCACCACGCCGCATTTGTCCTTGCAGTAGCGCTGCAGCGCGGCCGGATCGAAGCCGTTCATCGTCACCGTCGTTACCGTATTGGACCGCTCATTGGCCTCCGCGATGTTGAAGCCGAGCACCTGGCCCTCGGACCATGCTGCGACTGCGCGGCGCACCGCTTCGGCGAGCAGGCGATGACGCAGAAAGGCGTTTTCAAGTCCCTCGACATGGAGCATGTCGATCGCCTTGCGCAGCGCGAACAACAGATGCACCGGCGCGGTGCCGGCATATTTGCGGTAGTGCTCGCTGCCTTCGCGCTCGGTCCAGTCCCAATAGGGCGTGCGCAGATTGGCCTTTTTGTGCACCTCGCGTGCGCGGTCGTTGGCGGCGACGAAGCCGAGGCCGGGGGGCGTCATCAGGCCCTTCTGCGAGCCGGACATCGCGACATCGATGCCCCATTTGTCCATCTCGAACGGCATGCAGCCGAGCGAGGCGACGGTGTCGACCATGAACAGGGCCGGATGGCCGCTTGACTTGATCGCCTTGCCGATCGCTTCGATGTCGTTATAGGCGCCCGACGCCGTATCGACCTGTACGGCTACGATCGCCTTGATGCTGTGATCCTTGTCCTGCTTCAGCCGCGCCTCGACTTCCGCGGGACGAATCGCGCGGCGCCAGTCGCCCTTGAGCACCTCGACATCGACCCCCATCGCGGCGGCCGCATTGCCCCAGCCGATCGCAAAGCGTCCGCTCTCCAGCACCAGCATCTTGTCGCCGCGCGACAGCACGTTGGACAGCGTTGCTTCCCACGCGCCATGGCCGTTGGCGATGTAGATGTAGGAGTGGCCCTTGGTGGCGAACAATTTTGAGAGGTCGGCGAGCAGGCTCTCGGTCAATTGCACCATCTGGTCGGAATAGATGTCGAGCGCCGGGCGGTGCATCGCCTGCAGCACTTCGTCGGGCATGGTGGTAGGTCCCGGGATGGCCAGAAATTCCCGGCCCGCGCGAACGGTCATTTTTTGGTTTTCCTTATGGGTAAGCGCGCGAAGTCGAAGCGCTGGTGGTCAAGCCGGATAATATGTGATCGAAACCGGCATTGCGAGCCATCGGGTTGCACAAAGAAGCAATCCAGAGCCGCAAAATAGATCAAATTGCTCTCATTGCTCCCTTGCGCAAACGCTTTCGCGTTTGCCGCAGGCAATAACGACAAATTGCACACGCTATTTCCCGACCGCCCTGGCGATGGCGGCCCAGATCTGGTCCTTCATTTCGGTCGCCGGCGGACTCGGGATCGTCACCGCCGGCCCCTCGCGCTTCTTGCAGGCCTCGACCAACCGCAGCACCCAGATCTCGCCGTCGGTGTAATAGAGGTCGCCGCCGCCGTTGTGACCCGCAATCGTCGGCCCGATGCCAGTGACCTGATATTTCGCCTCGACCATGCCCGCGTTTTCCAGGTCAGTCGCGAGCAGCGCGCGTTCAGCGTCGAGATCGGGGCTGATATGGTGCGTAACGGCGGCGGTGTATTTGCTGACGCCGACGCCGCGATCTTCCGTCGCCGCGCCAAGCCAGACCGGACGCTTCTCCTCGCCGCTTTCCAGCACTTTCCAGTAGCGCACATGGTTGCGGCGGTCGGCGCTGGCCCCGATCGGCTTCTCATAGGCGAGATCCTCGCGGCGGCCGAGATAATAGAGATTGCTCACCGGCGCGTCCTTGTAGGGACGGTCGAGCAGCACGCTGCCGACGATCTCGATCGAGGATTTCAGCGTGATGCGGTCGGCCGGATACCAGCCGGCCGCGTGCATCGCGCAGACCACGTCAGCGAGATCGCCGATCAACCCGACATTCATGGGATCGCCGGGAATGCCCTGGCCGGTCCGCGTCACCATCGGTAAGTTGGCGAGGCCTTTTTGATGTTCGTAGTGGGTCCAGAACGACGGAAGTATCAGATAGGCGAGGGCGCCGTAAACGATGACAACGAGCAGCAGGATCCAAGCCGCGCGTCTCCACCGCGAATGCTTCGGCTTGACCGGAGATTGCGCGCCATTGGCGTTGGTCACATCCAGCGCTCCGCGATGTCAGGCCGCAAAGGATAGCACGTCCGGGGCGTGGTGCTACCGCCGCGTCTCGCGGCAGCCGGCGGCTTCGGCTTCCTCCACCGAGCAGAACCAGCGCGTGCCCTTTGATATTTTCATCTCGATCTTCGCATACCAGCGGCTGGTCGGCTGGTGAAAGATGCATTCGCCGGAGCGGTTGACGTTGCCCTTGATGGTGCAGTCGGGCGAAGGCGCGCTCGGTCCCGATGCCGACGCCAGCAGGATCGCCCTGGCATTCTCCGGCGGGGTGATGGAGCCGAGAATGGCGGTCTTCTTGTTGCGGACGCGCCAGTCCCACGGCGCGATGAACGCGCCCTGCCACATCCCGGCCTTGGCCTCGCGCGCGGCCTTCTCGTCGCCCTCGTAGTCGCGCGAGACCCGCGTCAGCGCCAGCGCCCAGCCGTTCGACACCAGCCATTTCTGGATGTCTTCGCCGTCGGCTTCGCAGCGCGCGACCGTGCGGCCGCGGCGGTCGGTGACGGACCTGGTATGACAGGTCCAGTTCTTGCCCCCGAAGTGTTTTGTCAGTTCGTCGCGCGCGGCGGCGCCGCAGGCCCAGCGCTCGCCTTTGGTGTTGAGGCAGAGCTGATCGACGGATGGCGCGTCGATGCCGCCCAGGCGGATCCGGTTGTTGCCGATCTGCAGATGATCGCCTTCACGGATTTTCGGGACACCACTGATGTCAGCCGCTTGCGCCACGGCGGGGAACGACAGCAGCAGAAGCGCGGACAGCAGTTTCCGTAAATTCATCGGCAGTCCCCGCAGCAAAATGATGCGGATAGTGCGGACAATGAGGCCATCTTGCCAGAGCCGGAACGTCGCATGCTTTTCAACTTCCCGCGAGTGCTCTTACTTATCCTCCCCTGGAGGGGTCCGAGACGAGCGAAGCTCGCTCGTGGATCGGTTCGCATGCAATGCGAACCGAGGTGGGGCGACGGTCTTTCCACGCACACACTGCTGGACGTGGAGAGACCGTCACCCCACCCCGCCGCTTCGCGTCGACCCTCCCCCTCCAGGGGAGGGTAGCGTATCACGCGTAGCCCTTCACCATCGCTTTCTTTGCCAGCGCCAGTCCCATCAACACAAACGCCGAGGTCACCTCGGGTCCGCCGACCAGAATCCGCGTCGGCGTCTTCATCTTGTTCCATTCATAGGCCTTGTACGGCCCGTGCCTGCCGCCCTCGCCGAGTTGGGCTATGATGCAGTTGAGCGCCGGCGCGAAGGTTTTCACGTCGGCGCCGAGATGCGCCAGCGCCATCAGCGCCAGCGCGGCGTCGAACGGGTTCATCTCGCGCGCGATCAATTCACCTTCGACATAGGCCAGCACCTTGCCGCGGATGAATCCGAACGCCCCGTCCGGATCGATCGCCCGCCGCGCCGCGTCGGGCAACGCCATGAACGCGGCATGGCAGCGGCCGAAATAGGCGGAGTAGAGTTCTGGCAGATAATAGATATGCGAGCGCGGATTCCTGAACGCGCCGCTTTCGACCAGCCGCCGCTGGAAGCCCAGGATGCGATGCACCATCTCCAGCCGCTGCGGCGTCTCCAAAATCTTCCAGCGCGCGAGGTTACGGAAAGACACTTCGAGAATGTCGAGATTGAGCGTCGGATCGAGGTCGTTGCCGTAGGGCCGGTCGCCGGCGAGATTGTCGATCCAGGTGACGACGCCGCCCTCGTAATCGATGTGGTCATTCAAGGGCACGGTGACGCGCGGTTCGTTGGCGCCCTCGCGCACCTGGTAGCCGCGGTAGAAATCCAGCAGCGGCTGGTCGAGGATCGGGTCGGTCGAGCCCGCCTGGGTCGCCGCGGAGAACGAGCACGCCGTGGTGTCGCAGTCAGGCACGTAGATGCCAAAGCCCAGGTCCTGCTTGATCTGGGCGAAGAAGCGCGAGAAGCGCGGATGCGGCAGCGGCGCCAGCGCCGTGATCACGCGCACCGTGGAGCCGTCATGCGAAGGCACTTCCTCGGCTGAGGTCTTCAGGCAGAAATCCACCATCTCCGAAATCGCCCGCCGCGACGCCGCCGCCTCGTCCGCAGACGCCAGCCCGGTCTCGATGAAGCTCAGCAGCGCCTCGGTGAAGAAGGCGTCGTAATAGGCCGAGCGGTGGCGGATCTGCATCGGCTGCCACATCGGCTCGGCGATCCCCGTCCAGGGCGGGTTGATCAGGGCGCGGGCCGGCGAATGCGCAATGAAGATCCGCGCCAGGCTGAACAGGAGCGTCGAGTTCTTGTAGCCGCGCGAGTTCAGCCCGGTCAGCGCCATCAGCATTTCGCGCCCGCCCATGTCGGGGTCGCCGATCAGGTTGAAGGCCGCATAGGTCGGGATGAAGCCGTTTTTGGCGAACGAGCCCAGCAGATGGGTGCCGCAGCGGCGGATCACCCGGTCGATCTCGCCTCCGTCCGGCGCCCGGCCGGGGGCCGCCACCGTCTGCGGAGAGGGGTGGTTCACGCCGATATCGGCCATCAGCTCGGCGATCGGGGCGCCGACCGCGGCCCAGTCCGGCTCGGCCTCGTCGCGTGCCCGCCGCAGCGCCTCCTGCAGGGCGCCGAGCCGCTTCTCGTCCCGCAGCGCCGGCAGTCCGGTTCGCCGCAGCAGCGGCCGCAACGCCGGATTGCCCAGCGCCGTCCGATAGAATTTTCCCAGATGGGGGTCGCCGCCGCGGTAGTTCAGCAGCACGGGATCGCAGACGTCGTACAGCGACGGGCCGTCTTTCCGCGCGGTCAGCGCCCGGAATGCGGCGCCGGCGATGGTGTGGAAGCCCATGCAGTTTCTTTCCGCCGGAACGGTGAAGGGAGGGCCGCGTTAAGCATGGCAACTAGCTCAAGGCGGCCACCGCCGGCCGGAACGGGCCTGCAAGCCCTTGAAAACTATACAAATCCGTGAAAAACACAAATGTGACGTAGGTCACTTAAGTGAAATTAACTTTCCACCAGTATCTGCAGCTGTGGGGGTCCATGCGTCAAATGAGGTTGTTCGGGAGGGGGCGGCAGGCTAAAAGCCCGGTTGTTGCGGTGCCGCAAATTGCGCGCAATTGGACGGCACACAGCCTGCAACCCTTCAAACCTGAACGGTCCTCACGCGAGTAACTGGCGCGGTTTTGTTTGGTGCGCCTTTGGACAAACTTGGGATTGGTAACGCGATGAACCTCGGTAAGCTCCGCATCTCCCGCCGCACCGTCACCATTGCCGTTGCTTTCGCAGGCGTGGTGTCGCTGGCGATCGGCGCCCATGCCGCGCTGAACAAGCGTTCGCTCGACGCTGCCAAGGCGATTGGCACCGAACAGACCGGCTCGATCGGCAGCACGGCCAGCCGCGTTGCCCTCGTGATCGGCAACGGCCACTACCCGGATGCGTCCGCCCCGCTCGCCCAGCCGATCAACGATGCCCGCGGCCTCACCGCCGCGCTGCGCGGCAACGGCTTTGATGTCGACGTGGTCGAGGACGCCACCAAGGACGACATGGCCCGCGCCATCGTCCGCCTCAAGGCCAAGATCAAGCAGGACACCGTGGCCATGCTGTTCTTCGGCGGCTACGGGGTCCAGGTCGGCCGCGAAAGCTTCATGATCCCGGTCGATGCCGCGATCTGGAAGGAAGCCGACGTCCGCCGCGACGGCGTCTCGATCGAACAGGTTCTGGACGCGATGACCGAGAAGGGCGCCAAGGCCAAGCTCGTCGTCGTCGACGCCTCCCGCCGCAACCCCTATGAGCGCCGCTTCCGCTCCTTCTCCCATGGACTGGCCCCGATCTCCGCGCCGGAAAACGCGCTGATCCTGACTTCGGCAACGCCGGGCAAGGTGGCCGATGACGGCAAGGGACAGTACAGCGTGCTGGTGACCGAGCTCTTGAACAATTTGAATTCGCAGTCCGGCGCGGCCAGCGCCTTCAACAAGACCCGCATCTCCGTCTCCCGCGCCTCCGACGGCGAGCAGGTGCCGCAGGTGTCGTCGTCGCTACTGGAAGACGTCCGCATCGGCGGGTAAGGGCGCGGCCATCAGACACGGCATTCGAAACAAAAAAGCCCCGGCTGATGCCGGGGCTTTTTTATTGCGCGCGCCAGCTACTTCGCGGCGGCTGGTCCGCCCCAGCCGAAGTTGTAATTCACGCCGGCTTTGACTGTATCGACGCGCAGGCCGAGCGTGATCGGGGGGCCGATCGTTCCGGCTGGCGAGGTGACGTCGTCGAAGCCGTAATGCATGTATTCGAGCTTGGCGCTCCAATTTGGCGCAAAACCATATTCGAGACCGGCACCGACTGCGTAGCCCCAGCGGTCGGCGGTGTAGACGCCGGTGGTGCCCGGGCCGGGCAAGCCGCCCGCAACCGTCAGCGTACTGTGACGAACATTGGCATAGCCGAGGCCGCCGGTGGCGTAGAGCAGCACTGGTCCGGTCGCCCAGCCGACCCGGCCGCGGAACGAGGCGAGATCGCGCACCTTCGCGGTGCAGGAAAAGGCCGGGTTCGGACACCGCACAGCGCCGTCGATATCAGCCCAGTCGCCGTCGGCCTCGACGCCGAACACCCATGCCCCGGCCTGCCAGTTGTAGCCGACCTGGCCGCCGGCCAGTCCGCCCGAAATGTCGAAATTGGCCCGTGTGCCGAACACGGCCGCGAATTCGTCGGAGCGCCCCCAGCCATAGCCGGCATTGGCGCCGAGATAGAATCCGGTCCAGTTGTAGACTGCGACGACCGTCGCGGGGGCCTTGGTGTAAGGCCGCGCGGCTAGATCGGCAGCCGCGGCGGAATGGATGGCAAGGGAAGAGGAGCCTAGGATGGAGACGAGGCAGGACGCTGCCAGCAGCCGTTTCTTCATTTTTATACGCTCCCCGGACGCACCCACGCACCACACTGAAATTGTGGAACCATTGCTATCGGTGATTGCACACTGGGGATGTAGTTTTGCTGCAACACCTTTCCGGCTCTGTGCGGCGTCTTGTGTGAATCCCTGACCGCACTCGCATGGCGAGTGAGCTCGCTGCCACCGTCGTCCCTGCGAACGCAGGGACCCATACCGCGTGATCTATCGAGGAAGCACAGTGGGTGACGCTCTGCGTTGACGGCACCCTGCGGCGAGTTGCTGGAACGAAGCCGTCTCCCAGCGTGCCCATCCTCTCGGCCGCGGCGTATGGGTCCCTGCGTTCGCAGGGACGACACCGGAGTGTTGCTGCGGGCAGCTACTTCGCGTCCGCGCTCGCCGTCACCGCGCGCACCGGATCGCCCTCGCGCAGCAGTGCGCCGGCGCGCGCCACCACGATGTCGCCCTCAGTCAGCCCCGAGGTGATCTCGACCTGTCCGGCTGACATCAGCCCGATCTCCACCCGCCGTGTTTCGACGCGCGCGCGCCGCACCACCTGCACCACGGTGCCGGCGGAGCCATAAAGGATGGCGGTGAGCGGCACCGAGACGCCGCAGCTCTGCCCGGTCTTGATCTGCGCGCGACCGGATGAATTGACCAGCAGACGGCGGTTGGTGGTGACGCCGAGGAACACCTGCGCGAGTTGGCTGTTCGGCTCCACCGTGGTCGACAGCCGGCGCACCTTGCCGTCGACCTCGCCGGCGCCGATCACCTTGATCCGCGCGGTCTGGTTGACGGCAAGCTTCTGGATGTCGCGCGTCGGCACCATGCCGACCAGATCGAACTCGCCGCGCGCGATGATCGAGAACAGCGCCTCACCCTTGCCCGAGGCCATCGCGCCGACGGACGCCGTCGAGGCCGAGATCACCCCGCCCACCGGCGCCTGCACCGTGATCTGTCCGCCCTCGGGCAGCGCCAGCCGCGCCAGCACCTGGCCTGCGGTGACGCTGTCGCCCGCATCCACCATCACCTCGGAGACCTTCAGCCCCATCCGCTCGGGGCGCACCTGGTTCTCCTCGCGCGGAATGATGGTGCCGGAGACCTCGACGATATTGGCGAAACAGGACTTTGCGGCCTTCAGCACGGTGACGGCGGCGCCCTTGGCGGGGACCTCTGGGTCGTCGGCGGCAAGGAGGGGCGAGGAAAACAGGCACAACATCCCCGCTGCGATCAGGGGTGCCAGCTTGGGCGAAAGGTCGCGCGCGCGGATAGTCATCGGCATTTCGTTCCCGGTTTCGGTCTTAACCGATACCAGAAGGCCGACAGGGGAGCCAAGCGCCAAGAAGTCACCCCTCTGCCTGAGCCGCCGCCGGCTTGTCGAGCGCCAGCGGAACGCTGGCAAGTTCGTCCGCGCGGGCGATATGCCGTGCGATCGCGGGATTGAGCGACGACGCGTGGGTGAGTGGGAGCATATGGCCGGCGGTCGGCAAATGCCGGACCTCGGCGCCGTCCATGATCGCGTCGAGCCGCTGCACGATGCGCTGGGTGAGATAGGGCGATAGCCCGCCCGAAAACAGCAGCGTCGGAACGCGAAGCGAGGCGGCTGCGGTCGCGACGTTTTCTTCGGCGAACGCCGCCGTGAAATCGAAGACAAGCTTGTGGGCGCGCTCGATCATGCGCAGTCGGGCACTGGCCGGCAGCCGATCCTGCGGTCCGGATCCGTTCCAGAACGCCATGAACTTGTCGATCGCTTCCAGCATCGAGCCATTCCAGATGTCCTCGGAAACCTCATGCGCGACCTGTTCGAAGCGCGCGTGAAGTCTGCGGTCCGCTTCGCTTTCGCACAGAAGCGTCGGTAGCACCGGCTCGATCAGCGTCAGGCTGCGCACCCGGTGCGCGAACGGTGAACAGGTTGCGATCTTGAACGCAATCGCGCCGCCGTAGGAATGGCCGACGAGATGGATCGGGCCTTCCGCGTGCTTGAGCGTGCCGCTGATCGCCCGAATTTCTTCCGCGAGCCTCAGCGGCAGGTCCAGCGCGCATCCATTGGCGCCATAGCCAGCGATATCGGGGGCGAAAAACCGGTGGTTTGGCCCGAGTTCATCCGCGAGCGCCTTCCACTGGCGGCCCGAGCCGAGCGAGCAATGCAGCGCCACGACGCAAGTCTTGTCGCGTTCCTTGTCGTGCTTCGCGCGCGGGATTTGAATCACATTCGTCATCGGAAAATTCCTGATTTTTGGATGGGAGGCCACCAGCGGGGCCATGCGAAACGGCCCCGCCGGGATCGTGCTTCACTGCTTGGTGATGACGATCTCGAGATATTCGCTGGGCACGACCATCGTGCTGTCGCCGGAGCGGTTCATGCGAACGATCAGGGCATGCAGATCGTTATGCAGCTCTTCCTGTTTCGCCGGCTCGAGCGCGGCGAACGCTTTCAGCACCGGGCCGTAATAGGTCTTGAACACGTCGAGGAAGTGTTCCGGCGAGCGATAGCGGAACTTGAACAGGCGCGATTCCGCCCTGATCGAGCGCGCCCCGGCGTCGAACATTTCGTTCAGCCGCGCGCTGGTTCCCCACAGCGCCGGCGATTTGGTTCCAGCGGGGGGCGGCAGGTATTTGCCGAGTGTCTTGAAGACCTGTCCGATAAAGCCTTCCGGCGTCCAGTTCGCCAGGCCGATTTTGCCCCTGGGCCTGCAGACCCGCATCAGTTCGGCGGCCGCGCGGTCCTGGTTCGGCGTGAACATGACGCCGAAGGTGGAGAGCACCGTGTCAAAACTGTTGTCGTCGAACGGCAGGTTTTCCGCGTCGGCTTCCTTGAATTCGATTGGCCAGCCTTCGGCCGCGGCGCGCGCCTGGCCGCGTTCCAGCAACGCCGGCACGTAGTCGGTCGAGGTGACGTCGCACCACCGCCGCGCCGCGGCAAGGCTCGCCATGCCGTTGCCGGCGGCGACATCGAGCACCTTTGAGCCGGCCTTGAGATCGAGCGCCTCGCAGAGTTCCTCGCCGACGATCTGCAGCGTTGCCCCGACAATGGCGTAATTGCCGGACGACCACGCGGCCTGTTGACGCGTCTTGAGGGCGGCCAGGTCGGGGGCGGGTGGGGCGGAATCGGCCCGGGTTTGGTTCGCTGCGATCGCGGTCTGGGCGGCCATTCGGTGTCTCCTGTGTCATGCAGCCACGGAATGGGGCTGCGATGAACCGAACATGGCCCTGGGCGGACCTAAAGACTCTGATGCCGGGCTGATTTTGCCTTGAGACCACCCTGAGTTTTCAGTGAGATTTCTAAATCTGTGAAATTTCTCACACATTCCGGACGGTAAATTCGCTCTACCTTCCGTGAGCGGGACAGCGATCTGTGATGGTTTAACAGGGATGAAGCCGTGCAATTTCACTTTTCAGACCATGTGCTTGACGTCAACCTTCGCGAGCTGACCCGCGGCGGCGAAAGCGTGGCGGTCGAACCGCAGGTGTTCGACCTGCTGGTTCACCTGATCGAAAACCGCGACCACGTCGTCACCAAGGACGATCTGATCGAGACGGTGTGGGATGGCCGCATCGTCTCCGAGTCCACCTTGACGAGCCGGATCAACGCCGCGCGCCGGGCGGTCGGCGACAGCGGCAAGGATCAAGCCGTTATCCGCACCATCGCGCGAAAGGGCTTTCGCTTCGTCGGCGACGTGCAGCCGCTAGTTAGCGGTGGCGGCGTGCATGCGGCAGCGCTGCAGCCGCTCGACTTCACCGGTGAACCACTGCACCCGCAACTTCCGGCGCTCGATCGCACGGCGATCGCCGTGCTGCCCTTTGCCAATCTCTCGGGCGAGCCGGAGCAGGAATATTTTTCGGAAGGCATCAGCGAGGATATCATCACCGCGCTGTCGAAGCTGCGCTGGTTCTATGTGATCGCGCGGAATTCCTCGTTCATCTACAAGCAGAAATCCGTCCACCACCAGCAGATCGGCGAAGAGCTCGGCGTCGGCTACGTCGTCGAAGGCAGCGTGCGCAAGGACGGCGACCACGTCCGCATCGCCGCGCAACTCGTCGACGTGGCTACCGGCAGCCACCTCTGGGCGGAGCGCTACGACCGCAATCTCGCCGACGTGTTCGCCGTGCAGGATGAAATCACCCAGGCCGTTGTCGCGGCGATCGAACCGCAGCTCTACGCCGCCGAGAATTTCCGGGCCCGGCGCAAGGCGCCTGACAACATGGCTGCGTGGGACCTGGTGATGCGGGCGCTGTCGCATTACTGGCGCGTGACGCGGCAGGACAATCTGGTGGCGCAGGCGCTGCTGGAAAAGGCGATCGCCGTCGATCCCGCTTACGGCCAGGCGCTCAGCCTGCTGGCTTCCTGCCATATGTTCAGCGCCCATATGGGCTGGCAGGATATGTCCAGGACCGTGCCGACGGCGGAACGCGCGGCGCTGGCGGCGATCCGGGCCGACAGTGAGGACGCGTGGGCGCATTATGCGCTCGCCAGCGTCTATCTGTTTCACCGGCGCTTCGACGATAGCATCGCCGAATTCGAGCTGGCGCTGCGACTCAATCCCAGTTTCTCGCCGGCGCGCGGCCTTTACGGCGTTGCGCTGTCCTATCGCGGGCGCTGGGAGGAGGGCGATCGCGCCGCGCGCGAGGCGCTGAAACTCTCACCCCGCGATCCCTTTGCCGCGATCTATTGCGGCGTCGCCGGGTATTGCCAGTATATCGGCGGGAATTACTCGGAGGCGATCCGCCTGTCGCGTGAAGCGCTGCGGCAGCGCACCGACTTTGTCGGCGCCCATCGCGTGCTGACGGCTGCCCTCGGCATGGCCGGCAGCACGGAGGCCGCCAAGGCCGCGCTCGAGGGCCTCCGCCGCACCCAGCCCAACATCACGCTCGCCTGGCTCGCCAGCGAACTGCCGTTCGAGCACGACGCCGACAAGGCGCATTACGTCGAAGGGTTTCGCCGCGCGGGGCTGAAATAGTTTCGCGGCGATATCTCAAGCTGAACTGGACGATAAATCACAGCCGTCTGAAAGTCTTTGCCGGCTGTCACGGGCATGGTGATGCTGCCATCGTTGGCAAGCATCAAGGAGAACGACATGCCGTTGATTGAGGTTCACGTCATCGAGAACGTGTTCAATGCCGAGCAGAAGCGCCAGATGATCAGCAAGCTCACCGACGCCATGGTGTCGATCGAGGGCGAGGCCATGCGCGGCGTCACCTGGGTCAAGATTTCCGAAGTCGCGAGCGGCGAGTGGGGCATCGGCGGTCAGGCATTGACCACCGAAGCCGTCAAGGAGCTTGCTTCCGGACGAAAGGTGGCCTGACGCGCTTTAGCCTTGCATCGCCAGCGGGCTGGTCCTGCCGGCGGTGCTGCGTGGCGCTTCCTCATTTGGATCGTTCACGCAGCCGTGTCCGGGTGCTCATTGCCTTTAGGCGTCCGCACTGAAGCCTGCTGACATCATGCTGGCAGCAGGCCTTCGATAGAAAGGGTGCCGGCAAGCTCCCCGGCTTCCGGCTACCAATTGAAAGAAAATAGCCATGACGATGCTGACCACCATTCCGACCTACGCCACCAGGCCACTTGCCTGGCGGACTGTAGTTTTGCTCGCGCGCGGGCGCCGCCTCATCAACCGCTTCTTCGCGGCGGTGATCGCGCGCCATGAGCGTCACGCCGCGCGCGTCGCCCTGCACAGGCTCGACGAGCGCCAGCTCCAGGACCTTGCGCTGACCCGCTCCCAGATCGAGAGCAGGCTCGAAGAAGTGGCGCAGATCCGCGCGCGAATGCAGCAGCCCGGCTGGCACTGACAGGCGGGGCGGCCGATTGTCACCCGTGTGCATCTTTGCGCGCGATCGAGGGTGCTGAGGGCACCCTGCTTTCCCTGCGCCCTCTGAATTTTCCGGGGGCACATGAAGATGCAAATCCTCGGGCGCGTGGCTTCGCGGAGGTTTACCGCTGTTTGAAACCAGGGGCAGTGCCGTAGGGTGGGCAAAGCGAAGCGTGCCCACCATCTCTCCCGGGCGTGATGTTGCATGGTGGGCACGCTGCGTTTTGCCCACCCTACAAATCAAGATTTCTTCTTCATTCGCGCCGCTGCCGACGCGGCATCGACGACGTTGTCGACTTCCTCACGCCAGCTCATGATCTCCGCCGCCAGAATCGGATGATTGAATCCCTTCAGGTTCAAATCATCGATCGGCTTGCCCTCCACCCATGGTTCGACCATGCCGTAGACGCGCCGGCTCACCACGATCTGGTTGGCCTTGGCTTCGTCGCACAGCCGCGAGGCGAGGTTGGTGACGCTGCCGATCGCGGCGTATTCCAGCCGCTGCTCGAAGCCGATCTGGCCGAGCGTGGCGTAGCCCAGCGCGATGCCGATGCCGAAGCCGAGATTGTGGCCGCGGTTGCGCCACTTGTCGGTCAGCCCGCCGATGGTGTCGCGCATCTCGACCGACATCCGAACGGCGCGCGCGGTATGATCGTCGAACTGGATCGGCGCGTTGAACAGGATCATCACGCCATCGCCGGCATAGCGGTCGAGTGTGCCTTCATACTTGAAAATCAGTTCGCCGAGCGCCGCGTGATATTCGCGCAGCACGTTCATCGCCTCTTCCGGCTCGGTGGTCTCGGTGAACGCGGTAAAACCGCGCAGATCGCAGAACACCACTGTCACTTCGCGGCGATGGCTGTCGAGCAGGCCCTCATGGCCGTCGGAGGAGGCGATCAGTTGCGCCACCTGCGGCGCCAGGAAACGCTCCAGCCGCCGGATACGCTCGATCTCGCCGAGCTGGGTCTCCACCCGCTCCTCCAGCGACTTGTTCCAATCCTTCAGCTGGTCGGTCTGCTCCTGCAGCTTGTCGGCCTGCTGGCGCACCGTGTTGTGCGCCGTCTGAAGCTCGCGGCTCTTGTGGTCCACTTCGGTGAACAGCCGCGCATTGCGCATCGCCAGCACCGCCTGGTGCGCAAAGGTCTTCATCAGGCCGATCAGATTGGCGGAAA
Organism: Bradyrhizobium sp. McL0615; assembly: GCF_049993905.1. NCBI lineage: Bacteria > Pseudomonadati > Pseudomonadota > Alphaproteobacteria > Hyphomicrobiales > Nitrobacteraceae > Bradyrhizobium > Bradyrhizobium sp. McL0615. The sequence continues at coordinate 598,073 of NZ_CP188254.1, forward strand.
ATTCACCGGTGTTCTGCCGCAGCACCACCAGCGATCCCAGAATGCCGGTCTGGTCGACCAGCGGCACCACCAGCACGGAGTTGAAGCCGGCTTCGAGCGCGACGTCGCGCAAGGGATGCTCGGGCACCGCGCCGAGCTGGGGAATCGAGATCGGCTCGCCGGTGCTGGCGGCCTCGCCGAGTGGGGAGTTGTGGGCATCGATGGCGCGGTGGCCGCCTTCGGCGGCTTTGTCGATGCCGATGGATTCGGTGAGGCTGAACTGGTGGTTGCCGGCGTCGTAGCCGTAGATCAGCACGGCGTCGGCATGGGTGATTTCCAGCGCACGCGCGGCGACCGTGGGCAGCACGGCGTTGAGGTCGAGCGAGGAGGAGACGGCGCGGCCGACCTCCTCGAGCACCTTGAGCTCGTTGATCGATTGCGCCAAGTCCCGCGTCCGCTCGTTTACCTTGGCTTCGAGGTTGGAATAGGTCTCGGCGAGCTGCCCGGCCATGCCGTTGAACTGGTTGGCCAGCTCCTCCAGCTCGTCCGAGGTCTTCACCTCGATGCGGTGGCCGAAATCGCCGGCGCCGAGACGCCGCGCGCCGGCCCGCAGCGCCGTGATCGGCACCAGCATGCGGCGGGCCATGATGGTGCCGGCGATGATCGCGACCACGAGGCCGAGCCCGATCAGCAGCGCGATCCGCACCAGCTGGTCGCGGATCGGCGTCAGCGCCTGCGCGGTCTCCTGTTCGAAGAACACGTGCCAGCCGAGTTTCGGCACCAGGCTCGATGTCGTCAGTACCGCGTTGCCCTTGATATCCGTGCCCGACGCCAGGGCCACGCCGCCGGGCTTGCTGACGGCCTGCACCTGCGGCAGCTTCGACAGATTCTTGCCGACCTCGGGTCCGTTCGAGGAGGCGGCCAGCACGTCGCCTTTGGCGTCGGTGACATAGGCAAACGCCACCTTGCCAACCTGGGCATCGATCAAGAATTCCGACAGGAAGTCGAGGTCGATCTCGGCGATAGTGATGCTGCCGTCGGCATGCGACAGCGCGATCGACGTGAACGGCCGCTCACCGCGGAGGTAGGCCGGCGCAAAGCTGGTGCCGCGCAAGAGGGTCTCGGTTAGCCGGACGTCGCGGGAGAAATCGGCGTTACTGTCGAGTGTGACGGTCTGGCGCGTCATGCGGAGCTGTTCGCGGCCCTGGGCGTTGAGCAGCGAGAGCTGGCTGACCTGCGGCACCTGCCGCAGCAATTGCGCGTAATCGTCGCGACGCCTGTCGCGGGTGTCGGAGGAGGCCCGCGTCACCCAGGAAATCTGCCGCTCGAGTTCGGACAGGGATTGCTGGATCCGCTTGGCGGTCGCCTCCGCCTTCTCCGACATGCCGTCGTTGAGCGAGCTCTTGATGCCGCGGTAGGTGATCCAGGTCTCGATCGCGCCGTTGACCGCCAGCACGAACACGACGAGACCGACCAGGGCTACGACATATTTGGCGAACAGCCCTTCGCGCAGGAACCCTACTCTGTCCTTGACCTCGTTCATCCGGACCCTCGTGCGCCACGGCCTTCCGCGCGCGCATCGGTTTCACTGGCGCCGGTCTGTCTCGGCAGCCCCGGCATGAGGGCTGTCTAGCACGAATTGGGGGTCGGAGCTGTGGGACCGCCCACATGGTTAGCCGCAATTATGGGCAGGAATCGCGGGGATTTCGTCATGTCCGGGCCTGCTTGACCTCGACCTCGCAGGAGCGGGACGAGGGGAACGGCGGCCTCACCGGTTGAAAAGCTGGCGCAAGACGTCGTTCATGGGCTGACTGTCCTGCTGGGCGGTCGCATCGCTCGGCGGTGCAGGAGGGGCGGGTTCAGCTGCGGCGGGCTCGGCCGGGGCAGCCTCGTTCGGCACCTCGGCAGGCGAGGTGCGGCTCGGGATGCTGCGCTGGCCGCCCGGCCGGCCGCCGCCCTGGCTGGAGCCGCCCTGGTTCAATCCGCTCATCCCCTTCTGCAAGAGATTGCCAATGGTCTCGCCGAGCTGGCCGCCGAGCGGACCGGCCGGCTGGGTTCCAGCCTGTCCACCGGCCCCGCCTTGTTGTCCGCCGGCCGCTCCCGGCTGTCCGCCGAGCAGGCTGCCGATCGCAGCGCCGAGGCCCGCGCCGTTCTCGCCGAACAGGCCCTTGCCCATCTGCTTCAGCTTGGCATAGGCGGCTTCGGGATTGTCGAGGATGCCCTGCATCTCCGGATAGATTCGTGGGCTTCCCCACGGTCCGGAGATCATCACGGGAATGCCAAGCCCGACCGGATCGGTGAGCCGGCCCTGGCCTTCGGTGGTCATCACGAGCTTGGGCTCGACGCGGAATCCGATCTGCTTGGTGCCGAGGTCGATGGTGCCCGCGCCGGTCATCTTGACCAGCGGGCCGACGAGATTGAGATCGGTGGTCTGCGCCTGGCCCTTGTCGATCTTGAACGACGCCGACAATTGCGAAAGGTCGGTCGCCTTCTCCTCGCTCGCCTGCCAGCCCGACAGCGTGCTCGCCGTCAGCGAACGGATCATCTGCGCGACATTGAGTCCCTTGATGGCGCCGTCCTGGAACACGACGAAGGCGGTGCCGGCCATGTTCGACATGATTGCGCGCTGGCTGGTGCCGGAGGAGCGCACGCTGATCTTCGCCTGCATCCTGCCGTCGATCCTGTCGAAGTCGGCGAGGCCCTGCATCAGCGGAAGCGCGCGCACGCCGGTGAGGTCGGCCCGCATCGTGTAGGCGGGGTTGGCCGTGGAGACGTCGACGGTCAGATCGCCATTGGCGTTGCCCTCATAGGCGCCGAGGTTGGAAACCTGCGCCTTCAGGACGCCGCTTGTGAGCGTGGCGTCGATCGCGGTGGGGATGAAGCGCGCGTCGCCGATCTTGAGTTCGGCCGCGGAAATGCGCGCCTGGAGATCGACGTAGTTGAGGCCGTTGATGTCGATCGTCGCGCTGCTCCAGGGCTGTGCGGAGGAATCGCCGGTGCTGCGTGTCGTCGCGATGGCGAGCTTCTGGAAATCGAGGTCGAGCTTCACCAAAGGCTTGCTCGACAGATCGACCGAGGCCCAGCCGTTGAACACGGCGTCGCCTAGCGCCCCGGTGACACCGTTGATCATCACGACGGAGCCGTTGAGCCGGGCTTCGACCTTGGCGGTGAGCGGGGCGGGCAACAGGTCGGGCGCGTCGATCTTGATCTCGGCCGGGATATTCTGCCGCTCGATTGGTGCTGCGGGCGGCGCCGCCTTGATCGCGAATTTCACCGGATAGCCGTCTCTGCGCGCGCTGCCTGTCAGCACGACCTTGCGGTCGGAATCGATTGATATGTCGGCGTTGAGGGTCTCGATCCTGCGCTCGACGCGATCGCGCAGATTGGAGAGCACGATGGTGCCGCCGGTGACGCTGATGTGCTCGATCGAGAAAGCCTCGGATGTATTGCCGGCAGCAGGCTTGGAGGGAGGGCTGGCCTCCCTGTCGCGCTCGCGTCGCAGCGGCAAATTCGCCACCGGTCGGATGATGACGAGCTCGGTGATATGCGGCTTGCCGGCCCACAGGCTGGCGAGCGTCACTTCCGCCTCGATGCTGGCAGCCGCGAAGTGGCGGTTGATGTCGCGGTCCTTCGGATGCTGCAGCGTGATATCGTTCAGCGTGATGTTGAGCGATGGCCACAGGCCGATCCTGGCGCCGCCATTGATGGCGAGCTTGTAGCCGGTCTCGCGCTCGACCCGCTCCTGGATCTGCGTCGTCAGGAAACCCGACGGAATGCCGATCACCAGCAGCAGCGCGATGACGACCACCACGGCGCCGATGACGGCGCCGGTAATTTTCAGTGCTCTCATATCGACATTTCCAGACCGCGCAAAACGGCACTTATTTCGGTAGCGCGGTACGCGCGCGCAACCGGTCAGGCGAGCTTATCCCGGAAAGGGGTGGGGCCCAAAGAAGCCAAAAATATTCCGGGGGTACTGTAAAGTTATGTGACTTATGACACACTCGTAGGCATGGGATTCTTGCTAACGGCCTGAGGGGACGGGTCCAGACTGATTTTGGAAGGTAGTACAATGAGCAAACAGGCCGAATTTGCGGTCATCCTGAAAATGAATCCGATGTTTTCGGATTTGGGCGCTGACGAATTACAGCGCATCTCCGGCCTTTGCCACACCGAGCAGCTCGGTCTCGGTGAAATGCTGTTCCAGAAGGGCGACGCCGGCGACGCACTGTATGGCGTGCGGCGCGGTCAGATCAGGATCGAGACCGGCGCCTCCGACGGCAGCCGCCTGACGTTGAATTTCATGGGCCCCGGCGATCTGTTCGGCGAGGTCGCCGTGCTCGACGGCGAGAGCCGCACCGCGGACGCTACCGCCGGCGAGCCATCGGAACTGTTCGTGCTGCGGCGCGAGGATTTCCTGGCCTTCCTCGAACGCGAGCCCAAGGTCGCGATCAAGATCATGATGCTGCTGTGCCAGCGCATCCGCTGGCAGAGCGAGCGGATGGAGGAATCGGTGCTGCAGCCACTGCCGGTTCGCCTGGCGCGGCGGCTCTGCGCGCTCGCATCCGATTTTGGTTCTGAAGTGCACATCTCGCAGGAACAACTCGGCGTCTTCGTCGGCGCCGCCCGCGAAAGCGTCAACCGTCAACTGCAGCTCTGGCGCAAGGACGGCATTCTCGATCTGCAGCGTGGACGGATATTGCTGCAGAACATGACCAAGCTGACGGCAGTGGCGCGGAACGACTGAGATCCACTCCGTCGTCATCCATGACCTGTTGTGGCATGATGAACGAATGAACAAGTTGCTCAAGGAAATGATCGAGCATGCCGAGACCTGGCCCCGGGAGGACCAGGAGGAGCTTGCCGATTATGCCCGCGAAATCGAGGCTCGCCGGACCGGCGTTTATACAATGTCGGACGACGAGCGGGCAGCTGTCGGGAAGGGATTGGCGGAGGCAGATCGCGGAGAATTCGTGTCGGATGAGCTGATTGCGGAAGCCGACAAGCGCCACGAAGGATGAGGGTACGCTATAGCCCGCGGCGTTCTCCGACCGTGAACGCATACTCGAATATTTGAGAGAGCGGTCCCCTAATGGCGCCGCGAACGTTGCAGCAAGCATTCGTGAGGCGGTCGCAAAGCTTAAAGAGCATCCGCTCAGTGGTTATCGGACGGACGATCCCGGTGTGCGAGTGCTATTTGTCGTCCGTTACCCGTACAAGATCTTCTATCGCGTATCCGACGCGGTAGAAATCTTGCATATTCGGCACACATCCCGGAGAGCGCGGAAAAGGGATCGATAGCGGGAATCGCTTGACGTCATGCGGCCCTCGTTACTCCGCCGCAGGCGACATCGCCGGGGGCGCCGCGGGTGGGCCCTTGGCCGGCGGCTCGTTGTGATGATCCGATCCGTGGCCGGCGTGCTCGGTCTCGCCGCTTGATACCAGCAGCTTCTTGCCGAAGCGCCAGCACAGGGCGCCGAGGTCGTCCATCACCATGAACATCGCCGGCACGAACACCAGTGACAGGATGGTGGAGAATATGAGACCGCCGATCACGGCGAGCGCCATCGGCGAGCGGAATTCGCCGCCGGCGCCGATCGCCAGCGCTGAGGGCATCATGCCCGCGGCCATCGCGATCGTCGTCATCACGATCGGGCGCGCGCGTTTCATACCGGCGTCGATGATGGCCTCGTCGCGCGGCTTGCCTTCGCGAATCGCCTCCACCGCAAACTCCACCAGCATGATGGCGTTCTTGGTGACGATGCCCATCAGCATCAAGATGCCGATCCACACCGGCGTCGTGAGCTGCTTGCCGGTCAGCAGCAGCGCCACGATCGCGCCGCCGATCGAGAGCGGCAGCGAGAACAGGATGGTGATCGGCTGCAGGAACGTGCCGAACAGCAGCACCAACACGGCGTAGACCATCATCAGGCCGGCGGTAATGGCGGTGGCAAAACCGTCCGACAATTCGGCCAGACTTTCGGCGTCGCCCGACTTGTTGACCCTGACGCCCTTCGGCAGGCTCTTCATGACCGGCAGGTCTTCGATCTTCTTGGTAGCGTCGCCCAGCGCCGCGGCGCCGACGAGGTCGGCCGCGACGGTGGCCTGCCGTTCGCGGTCGTAGCGGTTGATACTGGTCGGGCCCTGGTCGAGCTGGATATCGGCGACAACCGACAGCGGCACGCCGCCGCGTTCGCCACGCTGGCCGAGCGGCACGCGCAATTGCTGCAGCATCTGCAGATCGCTACGCGCACTGTCCTCGAGCTGGACACGGATTGGCACCTGACGGTCGCCGGCATCGAATTTCGCCAGCGCCGGACCGACGTCGCCGATGGTGGCGACACGGATGGTCTGCGACAGGCTCTCGGTGGAGACACCAAGACGCGCTGCCAGTTCGGCACGCGGCCGGATACGCAGTTCGGGCCGGTCGAGCGAGGTTTCCGAAATCACGTTGGCGACGATCGGGATCCGCTTCATCTGCGTCGCCAGCTCGCTGGCGACGTTGTTGACGATGTTGCTGTCGACACCGGTTACAACAAGCGAAATCGCGCGCAGGCCGTTTTCGTCGAGGAACCAGAAGCGAATGTCTGGAACGTTTTCCAGTTCCTGGCCGATCTCGAGCTCGAGTTGCCGCTGGGTGATCTTGCGATCGGCCTTCGGCGTGTAGTTGATGATCAGCGCGGCGCGGCGGACTTCCTGCGTGCCCGGCGGCACCCTTCCGCCATCGACGAAGATGCTCTTCACCTCGGGCCGCTTGCGCAGGCGAGCGACGATTTCTTCAGTTACCTTCTCGGTGTAGGCGAGTTGCGTACCCGGAGGCAGCTCCATCGCCAGCAGTGAGCGCGCGGTGTCCTGCGCCGGCAGGAAGCCTTGCGGCAGCAGCGTGATGCTCCAGATCGAAGCCGCAAATACGCCGAAGCCGATCAGGACGGTGATGTAGTGGTGCTTCACCGACCAAGTCACGAGCCTGGTGTAGGTCTTCAGAATGCGTCCGGGCGGCGGATCCTCGTGCGGGTGATCCTTCAGGAAGTAGGCGGCGAGCACTGGCGTGACGAAGCGCGCGGCGAGCAGCGAGAAGAACACCTGCACCGATACGGTGATGCCGAACTGCTTGAAGAATTGCCCGGCGATCCCCGACATGAAGCTGGCGGGCGCGAAGATCGCGATAATCGTCAACGAGATCGCGATCACGGCGAGGCCGATTTCGTCGGCGGCTTCGAGCGCCGCGCGATAGGGCGACTTGCCCATGCGCATGTGGCGTACGATGTTCTCGATCTCGACGATGGCGTCGTCGACCAGAATACCCGTGGACAGCGTAATGGCGAGGAAGGAGACCAGGTTCAGCGAGAAGCCGAGCAGGTCCATCGCCCAGAACGCCGGGAAGATCGACAGCGGCAGCGAGATCGCGGCGATGATGGTTGCGCGAATGTCGCGCAAGAACAGCAAGACGACGACGACCGCGAGGATCGCACCTTCGAACAGTGTCGAGATCGCTGCGTGGTAATTGCCCTTGGTGAATTCGACCGAGGTGTCGATCAGCTTCAAGTCGACATCGGGGTAGGCGGCTTTCAGCGCGTCAATGCGCTTCTCCACGGCCTCGGCGACCTTCACGTCGCTGGCGCCCTTGGAGCGCTTGATGCCGAGCGCGACCACGGGTTCGCCGTTGAAACGGGCAAAGGTGCTGCGATCGGCGATGGTGTCGGTGACGGTGCCGAGATCGTCGAGCCGCACCTCGCCGCCGCCGAACAGCGGGATCATGGTGCCGGCGAGTTCGTTTAGCGTCTTGGCGCCGGCGAGTGTGCGGATCGCCTGGTCGTTCTTGCCGATTTGGGCGCGGCCGCCGGCGACGTCGACATTGGTGCCGCGCAGGATCTGGCTGACATTGACTGCGGTCAGCCCCGCGGCCTGCAGCCGGTCCGGATCGAGCGAGACAAGAATCTCGCGCTCGACACCGCCGATGCGCTCGACCTGCGCCACGCCGCGCACGCCCTGCAATGCGCGCTTGACGACGTCGTCGACGAAATAGGAAAGCTGCTCCGGTGTCTTGCCTGGCGAGATCGCAGCATAGGTGACGATCGGCAGGCCGATCACGTCGACGCGCTGGATCAGCGGCTCGTTGACGTTTTGCGGCAGGTTGGAACGTACACGGGTGACGGCGTCCTTGACGTCGTTGAGCGCACGATCGGTGTTGGTCTCCAGCGCGAACTGGATCGTGGTCACCGACAGGCCGTCGGTGATCGACGACGAAATATGCCGAACGCCCTCGACGCCGGATACGCCGTCCTCGATCGTCTTGGTGACCTGGCTTTCCAGCTCGGCCGGTGCGGCGCCGAATTGCGCGACCGCGACCGAAATCACGGGGATGTCGGCGCTCGGCAGCCGTGTCACCGCCAGCTTGGTGAAGCTGACCCAACCCAGCACCAGCAGAATGATCGAAAACACAATCGAAGGCAGCGGGTTCCGGATCGACCATGCCGAGATATTCAAAGCCATTAGCGTACCCGCGTGCGCTCGAGTTCGTCGGCGAACATGATCTTGATCTGGTCGCCGTCATGCAACGAGGTGCCAGCATCGGCCACGACGGTTTCGCCGACATCGAGGCCTTCAAGAATTTCGGTGGAGGTTTCGGAGGTCAGGCCGACGCGCACTCTTCGCGTCTCGATGGTGTTGCCTTTCACGACCTGCAGCGTCAGGCGGTCGATGGCGGTGCGCGGCACCGCGACGCCGCAGGAGCGCTTGGCGTCGATATTGGCGCGGGCAAACATGCCGATCTTGAGCGAGGGATTGTTGTTCAGCGAAATCCGCACCTTGCCGAGCTGGGTGGTGCGGTCGATCTGCGGCGAGATCTGCCGGACCTTGCCGACCACGTCGGGTGCGTCGTCACGGCTGATGCGCACCGTAGCACCCGGATTGAGCTTGAGCAGGTGAACGCTTGGCACTTCGGCTTCGAGCTCGATTTCATTGTTCACGGAAATGCGGAACATCGGGCCGGCCTGCGGCGAGGCGGGGGCGCCAATCGCGGTCCTGACCTCGGTGACGAGGCCGGCAGCGGGGGCGCGCAGCGAGATTGCCCCCGGCCTGCCGGCAGGGGCGCCCGGTATTTGCGGCGGCGCAGTGAGGCGCGCCAGTTCCTGATTGTCGGTGACCATGTCGCCTTCCTTGACGAACAGATCGGTGACGCGGGAGCCCTCCTGATCGACGCCGATCTGCGCTTCGCGGCGCGGCACGATGAATCCGGTGACGCGCACCATGTCGGAGAAGCAGGCATTGGTGGACTTGGTCACGATCACCAGCGCCTGGCCCGGCGTGTCTTTCTCCTCCGGGTGCGGACGGAGCTCGAACCAGTAATAGCCGAAGGCCACAACGGCAACGAAAGCCACGCCGAGTGCAGGTTTGAGATATTCGGAGAATTTCATCGCCGGATCAATCCAGACTGGAAGTCAAATCAAACAGGGCACATCGAGCCGGCCGAAGACCTGCAATGGAGCCCAAAACGAATACGTCCCGCACGGGTGCTGCGGGACGTATTGTAGCCGGAAACGATTGGTCGGCGCCACGCCCTTACTTGCACGCCTTATTTAGCTGCGTTCGACGCCGTGGCCTTGTTTTCCATGTTGACGACCTGGACGCGACGGTTCACTTCCGCCATCGGCTGGCCTGGATCCTTGAGCTTGCTCTTGCCGTATCCGACAGTCACGAGGTCGGTGCCGTTGATGCCATACTTGTCGATGAGATAGCGCTTGATCGCGTCGGCGCGGCGCTCGGAGAGATCCTGGTTATAGGCATCGCCGCCGGCCGCATCGGTATGGCCCGCCACCACGAAGGTCGAGCCCTTGAGATCATTGTTGGTGAGCGCGCGGCCGAGCGCCTGAACCGACGCCAGCGACTTCGCGCTGATATCGGCCGAGTTGTAGTCGAAGTTGATCTCCAGATCGATCTTCGGCTTGTCCTTGACGAGGGCGGCGATCTCTTCGCGCTCGGCGCTCGAAAGCGAACGCGTGGAGCGGCCACGGATCTTTTCCACGAACTTGGTCTCGGCGGCGGTCACGGTCGGATCGACGGCGGTCTGCGGACCGGTAGAAAGGCCGCGGGTCAGCGGCTTCTTTTCCGGCACCAGTGCGCGGACGATCTGATCCTCGGTGACGTTCTTGTCCTGGGCAAACGCGGTTCCCGTACCGAAGGAAATTGCGGCGCCGAGCGTCGCAACCGAGACGATTACGGTAAAGGTTTTCGCTGCTGAGATCGTAGCCATTGCCTGTCCCCTCTTGCGGGCTTCCCGCGCGGTTCCAATGTCATCCAAAAAATTGGCTGCCGGACCGCTGGTTGCGGCCGGCCGCTCTACTTTAGTCTGGACGGCCCGCTACAGGGTTCGAGGGGCCGCCAGCTTTCATTCAAAAAAATCGTCACTGCACCCCGTAATCGGCGAATTCCTTGACGATATTGGGGTCCATCGCCTTCGCATTGTTGATATCTAGGTCGCCTTCCGGAATCGAACCATTGCGCTTCTTGGCAAGGCCGCGACCATACAGCGACGACGTCAATCTCGGGTTGATCTTAAGGGCGGCGTCAAAATCAGAAATTGCATTCTTGTTCTGGCCGCTCTTCAGGTTGACGAGGCCGCGGCTGTCGAGTGCGTCGACGAAATTCGGTCGCAACCGCAACGCCTCGTTGCAATCCTTCAGGGCCGCCTGCAGGTCGCCGATCACCGTGCGCGCCCAGCAGCGGTTGTTGAAGGCTTCCACATCCTTCGGGTTCAGCCGCAGCGAATTGTTGAAGTCCTTGATGGCGAGTTCGTACGCGCCCTTGCTCGCATAGACCTGCCCGCGCCGGTACAGCGCGGCCGCATCGTCCGGATTGTCCCTGAGCTTGTCGTTCAGGCTCTTGATGGTCGGGTCGTCGGCAAGCGCGGGCGGCGTGGGGCTCTCGGCCGGCGGCTTGGCCGGTGGTGGCGGCGGAGGAATCGCGGCTTCGCTCGGTTTTTGCGCCGCGGGAGGTGGAGGCGGAGGTGCCGGTGCGGCCACCGGCGGGGATGGCGGCGGCGGTGCGGGAGTAGAAGCGGATGGCGCTGCGGGCGCCGTGGCCACGGCAGTCGAAGGCTGGCTCGCCGGACGCGGGCCTGAGCCGCTGGGGATGAAGGAAAAATCCTCGGCGAGTGACGACGAAATCCACGGCACCTGTTCCTGGCGCGAGGCGCGGGTGACGCCGACACGCGTGCGATTCAGCGTTTCTTCCGCCATCAAATCGGGGGTGCGTATTTCCTTCAGCAGCTCTTTCACGAACAGGCTGCGGTCGCTGCCATTGTCGGAAACGACGGACGAGAGCGCGGCCGAATACATCACCAGCGTGCCGTTCGGCGCAATGACAGGCGCAAGGCCGGCGGAAAAGCTGCGGAACCGGCGTTCGAACGGATTGCGCCTGCTGGCATCGATTAGCGCGATCTTGACGCCGGCGCCGCGGCTGTTGATCTCCCCCAGCACGGTTTCGAGGCTGAAACCGTCGCGGCGGACGTCCGGCTCGGTCCAGATCTGGGCATCGACGGGGATCATGTAGCTCTGGCGGCTCGATTGCACGCCAAAGCCGGAGAAGAAGATCAGCGCTACCGAGCCCGGCTTGATCTTGCCATACAGGCGCTCGAAGGCCCGGCGCATCTGCTCGGCGGTCAGGTTTTCGCCGATATCGACATTGAAACCGTCGCGCTTGAGCTCTTCGGCGATGTCGCGCGCATCGTTGATCGGCTCCTTCAGCGGCGCCTCGGCGTCCGGATATTTCGCGTTGCCGATGACCAGCGCATAGCGCTCGCCGGCCGCGAACGACGGGGCTACCGACGCGACTGAAAAAAACAATGTGAGGAGTAATGCAACGCGGATTTTCATAATGACGGCAGTCCAGATCACAGCAATCCAGCCAAAATAGCGCCGATGCCAGCTCGCGCCGCGGCGACCTTACTCTACGCTATCGGCATTATCAAACCGCGCCCGTAGTCCGGCAACTGCTTGCGATGTCGTCACTAATTGCGACAATTAACCGCGACAGGACGGGGCGGATGAAGGGAATAAAAGCCGTCTGTGATGGCAGAACCACAGCTTGCGATGTGGTCCATGCAAATGGTTCCGGTCCGCCGATGATGCTTTCGCTCGGTACCCGGCTTCGCATCCCGACATGCCCGCGAATGCGGGGGATCCGGCGCGCCGCGGCCCGTCGGCTTTATCGCTGCCGCTGTTGCCGCGTCATCGGCTTTCGCGGACGCCGCGCTCCGCGGCAATGTGATCCGTCTCACATAGTGTGCGGCACTGTCGCGCGGCTGTCATTCGCGCGCCGCGTTTGACCTTTGCGGATGACAATGGCTTGTTGCCGGGATCGGCCAAATCCAAACATCCAAGAAAAAAGTGACACCGATGGGAAATGCCTACGAAATCTACGCGCTGCGCTATGCGACGATGTCGCCGCGCACCCCGCACCTGAATTTTCTGGTCCCCGATCCGCACGAGACCACGGCGGCGGATCTCGATTATTTCGTCTGGTTGATCCGCGGCGGCGGCCGCGACATTCTGGTCGATACCGGCTTCAACGCCGAAGAGGCGAAGGCGCGTGCACGCAAGCTCACGCTCAATCCAGTCGACGCGCTGGCGAATTTCGGCGTGGCAGCCGACACGATTCGCGACGTGATCGTCACCCATTTGCATTACGACCACGCCGGCAATCTCGATCGCTTCCCGAACGCGCGGTTTCACTTGCAGGATCGCGAGATGAGCTATGCGACCGGGCGCTGCATGTGCAACGGCATGCTGCGGCATCCGTTTTCGGTCGAGCACGTCACCACGATGGTGCGTCATGTCTACGGCGAGCGCGTCACCTTCCATTCCGGCGACGGCGAGATCGCGCCGGGCGTGACGGTGCATCGCGTCGGCGGCCATTCCGATGGCCTACAGGTCGTGCGCGTGGAGACCGCGCGCGGGCCGGTGGTGCTGGCCTCGGACGCTGCGCATTACTACGCCAATTTGCAGAAGCGCAGCCCGTTTCCGATCGTCTACAATGTCGGCGATATGGCGCAGGGCTGGGAGATCGTCGAGCGTCTGGCCGGCCATCCCGACCGTTTCATCCCCGGCCACGATCCGATCGTGAGCGAAATCTATCCACGCGCCAGCGACAAGGTCGATGCATTCGCCCTGCATCTGGCGCCGTCACGATCGTTCGTAAAATAGCTGATGGTTGTGATGTCAGCATACAAGACTGTTGGCTTCATCGGCCTCGGCGTGATGGGCGAGCCGATCTGCCGCAATCTGGTGAAGAAGAGCGGCAAGCGCGTCCTTGCCTTCGATCTGTCGCCGGAGCCCTTGGCGCGGCTGCAGGCCGACGGCGCCGAGGTCGCGACCTCCGTTGCCGATGTTGTCAAGCAGAGCGAGCTGCTGTTCCTGTGCCTGCCCAGCGCCAAGCATGTGCGCGCGGTGTTCGAAGGCGACGGTATTCTCACGAACATCCGGAGCGGGCAGGTCGTGGTCGATCTCGGCACGTCGTCGGTCAGCCAGACCCGCGATTTTGCCGGGCAGCTGCAGGCCAGGGGCGCGGCCTGGGCCGATGCGCCGATCGCGCGCACGCGGCAGGCGGCACAGGACGGCACGCTCAGCGTCATGGTTGGAACGACGCCTGCGCTCTATGCCGGCATCGAGCCATTGATCCGTTGCTTTGCGACCGACGTCACCCATTGCGGCGAGGTCGGCGCCGGGCAGGTGACGAAGATCCTCAACAACATGGTGCTGTTTGAAACCGTCAACGCGCTGGCCGAAGCAGTTGCGGTGGCGAAGCATAATGGCGTCGATCCAAGACTGCTGCTTGATACGCTTTCAAAGGGCTCGGCGGACAGTTTTGCGCTGCGCAATCACGGCATGAAGGCGATCGTGCCGGGGAATTTTCCGGAGCGCGCATTCTCGACCGAGTATGCGCTGAAGGATCTGTCCTACGCGCTGGAGCTCGCGGCCGATGCCGGACTGAAAATTCGCGGCGCGGAGTTGATCGGCACCGTGTTGCAGGAAGCGATCGATGCCGGATCGGGAGCTAATTATTTTCCGGTCATCGCGAAACATATTGATAGAAGCTAACCGGAGATTCCCATGATCACGCGCTTTCCCGGGCTTACCCCGACCCGCAGCCGCGCTGTCGCACACGACGATCTTGTTTTCACCGTGGCGGTCGCGCCTGATCCGGTAAGCCCGTCGATGTATGAGCAGAGCGCCAAGGCGCTTGCCCGTATCGACGAGAGTCTCGCTTTGTGTGGCTCAGACAAGAGCAAGATCCTCTCGGCCATCGTCTATATCGCCGATATCAAGCAGAAGGGCGAGATGAACCGCGCGTGGGACGAATGGGTCGATACCAAAAACCCGCCGATGCGCGCCTGTCTGGGTGTCGATCTCGAGCCGCCGCACATCGTGGAGATCGTGGTGACGGCGGTGAAGTAGTAGCGTAGCGACCAACACGCCGCTGTCATCCCCGCCACCGGGTCGCGCGAATGCGCGCCCGATGACAGGCTCCGGCGGGGATCCAGTACGCCGCGGCCTATCGGCTCTATCGCAAGCGTCTCTGGAATACTGGGTCGCCCGGTCAAGCCGGGCGATGACAGTCATAGCGTGGAGCGAACGCGCCTCAATACGCTTCTTTCGCGTCGGCTTCTTCGCTGGTCTGCACCAGATCGAGGCCCTGCTCGATCTTGCCGAGCAGCCGCGCGAAATCGCGGCGCTCCTGCGCCGAAAGGCATGACAGGATTTCCTGCTCCTTGCGCAACAGGCGCGGGATCAGCTCCTCGTAGAGCGTTACGCCCTTGCGCGTCAGGCGCAGCCGGAATTCGCGGCGGTCGTCCTCGTTCTCGACGCGCTCGACGATCTGCCGCTTCATCAGCGAGGTGACCGCGCGGCTGATAGTGGATTTGTGCGTGCGGGTGCAGTGGGCGATGTATTGCGCGCTGCAGGCATCGTGGCGGAAGCCGAGCGTCGCCAGCACGCGCCATTCCGGAATGTCGAGGCCGTAGCGCGCCGCGTACTCGACCGAGAGCGCGGAGCTGACTTCCGCCGCCAGCCGGTTGAGCTGAAACGGCACGAATTTGAAGAGGTCCAGCCGGGCGCCTCGTTTCGCTGCGGTCTCATCGCGCGGGTCGACAGCCACTTCGCTGGAAGACGCCTTTGGCAAAATCGCTCCAATTTGAGTTGACGCCGGGCCTGGCTCGGGGTTTAAGATAGTTGCAGATGCGACTAATTTAGCAGGGTCGCCCGCCCTTGGCCAGTCACAAGGTTGAGCTTATGGCGCTGACTAAAACCCAGTTCGGCTATCGCCGCCACCCCGATCAGGATCGGGCGGGCGCGAGCGTTGCCGAACATGCAGTCGTCGTGGTCGGCGCCGGTCCGGTGGGACTGTCGCTGGCGATCGATCTGGCGCAGCGCGGGCAATCTGTGGTGCTGCTCGACGATGCCGACCGGATCGGCGAGGGCTCGCGGGCGATCTGCTTCTCCAAACGCTCCCTCGAATTCTGGGACCGGCTCGGCATCGGCCAGCGCATGGTCGACAAGGGCGTGGTGTGGAGCGTCGGCAAGATCTTTCACGGCGAGCAGCAGCTCTACCAGTTCAATTTGCTGCCGGAGCAGGGCCACAAACGGCCGGCCTTCATCAACCTGCAGCAATTCTATGCCGAGGCCTATCTGGTCGATCGCGTCGGCGAGCTTCCTGCCATCGACCTGCGCTGGCGCAACAAGGTGACGGGGCTCGAGCCGCGCAACGACCACGTGGCTTTGACGATCCAGACGCCTGACGGTCCGTATCGCCTGAATGCGCAATACGTCATTGCCTGCGACGGCGCGCGCTCGTCGCTGCGGCAAATGGTGGGTGCGGAATTCGCAGGTCAGGTGTTCGAGGATCAGTTCCTGATCGCCGACGTCAAGATGACGGCCGCGTTTCCGACCGAGCGTTGGTTCTGGTTCGATCCGCCATTCCATGCCGGACGCTCCGCGCTGTTGCACAAGCAGCCCGATGACATCTGGCGGATCGACCTGCAGCTCAATCGGTTTGCCGATCCCTCGGTCGAAAAGCTGCCGGAGAACGTGCGGCCGCGGATCGCCCGCATGCTCGGGCACGACAAGTTCGATTTCGAATGGATCTCGCTGTACAAATTCCAGTGCCGGCGGATGAACAAGTTCATCCATGGCCGGGTGATCTTTGCCGGCGATGCCGCGCACCAGGTCTCGCCGTTCGGCGCCCGCGGCGCCAATTCCGGGCTCGAGGACGCCGAGAATTTGGCGTGGAAGCTCGATCGGGTGCTGCGGGGCACTTCGCCGGAGGCGCTGCTGGAGAGCTATCACACCGAACGCAGCGCGGCGGCTGATGAGAACATCCGCGAGTCCACCCGCTCGACCGATTTCATGGCGCCGAATTCCCACCAGGAGGCGCGGCTGCGCAAGGCGGTGCTCTCGCTCGCCAAGGAAACCGAGTTCGGCAAGCGCATGGTGAATGCGGGACGTCTCTCGACGCCCTCGATCTACGAAACGCCGCTCTCGACCGCCGATGGCGACGCGTGGCGCGGCGGCCCGCGGCCCGGTGCGTCGATGGCGGACGCGCTGGTGGCAGGCCCGGGCGGCGAACCGATGTTCCTGACCGATGCTTTCATCGAAGCCGGAGCGCGATTTACGCTGCTGGAGTTTAGCAATGGTGCCGCGCCGGAGCTGCCTGAAGGAGTGGGCGCGATCAGGATTGGCGGCAAGGATGGCTTTGCCGATGCCGCGGGCCTCGCCGCCGCACGCTACGATGCCGAACCCGGCACCGCCTATTTGTTGCGTCCCGACGGCTATGTCGCGGCGCGGTTCCGGCATCTGACCCGCGAGGGGCTCGACGCCGCGCTGGCGCGTGCCGCCGGCACACCTGAGGTTTTGTGATGGTGCTATCGACCGCCTCGAATTTTGCCAAGCCAGACGATGCGTTTCGCGCCATCGTCGAGGCGCATCGGGGCTTGAGCGACGAGCAGAGCGCCGATCTCGATGCCGCGCTGGTTCTCGTGCTCGCCAATCATATCGGTGATATCGCCGTTTTGCATGAGGCCATCGCGCTCGCCAAGCTGCGGATGCTCGATGCCGGCCAGCAACAGCAACAACAGCAGCAGTAATTCCACGTCTCGAACGAAGTCAGGAATCGAATTGATGGCCAAAGGTTTCGCGTCCACGACCGATCTGGTGGAGAAGAAGATCACCTTCTCCGAAATCGGCACCGATCTCTACGCGTTCACCGCCGAGGGTGACCCGAACTCCGCGATCATTGTCGGCGACGATGGCTGCCTGGTGTTCGACGCGCAGTCGACGCCGGCGATGGCGAATAAAGTGATCGAGCGGGTGCGCACGGTTACCGACAAGCCGATCAAATATGTCGTGCTGTCGCATTATCACGCGGTGCGCGTGCTGGGGGCTTCCGCCTACAAGGCGCAGGGCATTGTGGCCTCGTCGGAAACCCATCGGCTGATCGAGGAACGCGGCCAGCAGGATTGGGATTCCGAGTATGGCCGCTTTCCGCGTCTGTTCCAGGATGCCGAGAGCATTCCCGGCCTGACCTGGCCGACGCTGACTTTTGAAGGCGAGATGTCGATCTATCTGGGAAAACGCGAGGTGCGGCTGATGCAGCTCGGGGCCGGGCACACGTCGGGCGACATCGTGGCCTGGGTGCCGGATGCCGAAGTGATGTTCTCCGGCGATCTCATCGAGTATCACTCGGCCTGCTATTGCGGCGATGCGCATTTGCGCGAATGGCCGGCCACGCTGAATGAAATCCGCGCCTTCAATCCCAAGGCGATCGCGCCGGGCCGTGGCGATGCGCTGAAGGGCCTTTCGACCGGGCGCGACGCGATCGCGATGACGCGTGACTTCGTCACCTCGCTCTATGGCGCGGCGGAAAGCTCGGTCGCCAAGAGCCGCACACTAAAGGAGACCATGGCCGCGACGCGCGAGGTGATGGATCCAAAGTTCTCCAGCTTCGCGATCTACGAGCACTGCCTGCCGTTCAACGTCTCGCGCGCGTTCGACGAGGCGTCCGGGATCGACGACCCCGTAATCTGGACCGACAAGCGCGACCAGGAAATGTGGGCCGCTCTGCAAGGAGGAGGATGACCATGAATATCAATACCTCGCCTGATGCGATCGTTCGCAGTTCCGCCCAGCTGACGCCGGGCTACATGTCCGGCTTCGGCAACAGTTTTGAGACCGAGGCGCTGCCGGGCGCACTGCCGATGGGGCGCAACTCGCCGCAGCGCTGCGCTTACGGGCTCTATGCCGAGCAATTATCCGGTTCGCCGTTCACCGCGCCGCGCGGCAGCAACGAGCGCTCGTGGCTTTATCGCATCCGCCCGTCGGTGAAGCATTCCGGGCGCTTTGCCAAAGCCGATGCCGGGCTGTGGCGCACCGCGCCGTGCCACGAATACGACCTGCCGATCGCGCAACTGCGCTGGGATCCCGCGCCGATCCCGAAGGAGGACATGACGTTCCTGCAGGGCGTGCAGACCATGACCACCGCAGGTGATGCCAATACCCAGGCCGGCATGGCCGCGCATGTCTATCTCATCACCAAATCGATGGTCGATCAGCATTTTTACAATGCCGACGGCGAGATGATGTTCGTGGCCCAGCAGGGCAATCTGCGTCTCGTCACCGAGTTCGGCCGGATCGATATCGAGCCCGGCGAGATCGCCGTTATCCCGCGCGGCGTGAAGTTCCGCGTCGAGATTCCGTCAGGGCCCGCGCGCGGCTATCTCTGCGAAAATTACGGTGGCGCGTTCACGCTGCCGGAGCGGGGGCCGATCGGCGCCAACTGCCTCGCCAATTCGCGCGACTTCCTGACGCCTGTTGCGGCCTACGAGGACAAGGACACGCCGACCGAACTCTACGTGAAATGGGGCGGCTCGCTGTTCAAGACCACGCTGCCGCATTCGCCGATCGACGTGGTGGCGTGGCATGGCAATTACGCGCCCTACAAATACGACCTGCGCACCTTCTCGCCGATCGGCGCCATCGGCTTCGATCATCCCGATCCCTCGATCTTCACGGTTTTGACCGCGCCGTCGGAAACCGCCGGCACTGCGAACATCGATTTTGTCATCTTCCCGGAGCGTTGGATGGTGGCGGAGAATACGTTCCGTCCACCCTGGTATCACATGAACATCATGTCGGAGTTCATGGGCCTGATCTACGGCGTCTACGACGCCAAGCCGCAGGGCTTTACGCCGGGCGGCATCTCGCTGCACAACATGATGCTGCCGCACGGCCCCGACCGCGAGGCCTTCGATCACGCCAGCAATGGCGAATTGAAGCCGGTGAAGCTGACGGGCACCATGGCCTTCATGTTCGAGACACGGTATCCGCAACGCGTGACCGCGCATGCCGCGAATTCGGCGACCCTGCAGGATGATTATGCGGATTGCTGGAAGGGCCTTGAGAAGCGGTTCGATCCAAACAAGCCGTGATCTCCTACCCTCCCCTGGAGGGGGAGGGTCGCCACGCATGCAGCGAAGCGGAATGCGTAGCGGGGTGGGGTGACGGTCTCTCCTCGCGAACAGTACCCGAGTTGAGAGATCACCCCACCCCGCCGCTCCTTTCAGGAGCGTCGAGCCTCCCCCTCCAGGGGAGGGTAACAAGGGCGCCGCTGCGTCTCATGAGGAAAACATGCCCCATCCCAACGATCCCAAACTCCGCTCCTTCATCGACGTCGCACCCGATTCCCATTTCCCAATCCAGAATCTCCCTTACGGCGTCTTCTCCACCAAGGACGGGCTGGCTCCGCGTATCGGCGTCGCGATCGGCGGTTACGTGCTCGATCTCTGGCAGCTAGCACAGGATTGCCGGTTCGATGTCGTCGAGCCCGGGGTGTTCGCCGCGTCGCAACTCAACCCGTTCATGGCGCTGGGGCCGAAAGCCTGGTCGAGCACGCGGGCGCGGATCAGCGAGCTGCTGCGGCACGATCACCCGGAACTGCGCGACAATGAAAAATTGCGCAAGCGCGCGCTGGTGCCGATGGCGGATGTGAAGCTGCATCTGCCATTCGCGGTCTCCGGCTACACCGATTTCTATTCGTCAAAGGAGCACGCCACCAATGTCGGCGTGATGTTCCGCGGCAAGGACAATGCGCTGCAGCCGAACTGGCTGCATATGCCGATCGGCTACAACGGGCGCGCCTCCACCGTCGTGGTCAGCGGCACCCCGGTGCGCCGTCCGCGCGGCCAGTTGAAGCCGCCGACCGCCGAGGTGCCGAGTTTTGGCCCCTGCAAGCGGCTCGATTTCGAACTCGAAATGGGCGTGGTGGTGGGACAGGCATCGCCGATGGGCGAGATGCTCACCGAAAAACAGGCCGAAGAGATGATCTTCGGTTTTGTGATCCTGAACGACTGGAGCGCGCGCGACATCCAGCAATGGGAGTATGTGCCGCTCGGGCCGTTCCAGGCCAAGGCATTTGGAACGTCAATCAGCCCGTGGGTGGTGACGCGCGAGGCGCTGGAGCCGTTCCGTCTTCATGGCCCTGCGCAGGATCCAAAACCGCTGCCTTATCTGCAGCAGGTGCAGCCGAACAATTACGACATGGCCCTCGAGGTCGGCCTGCGCGCGGCGCAGATGAACGAGGCCATGAATATCAGCCAGACGAACTTCAAATACATGTACTGGTCGTCGGTGCAGCAGCTCGTGCACCACGCTTCAAGCGGCTGCGCCATGAATGTCGGCGATCTCTTAGGGTCCGGCACCATCTCGGGTCCGGAGAAGGACCAGCGCGGCAGCTTGTTGGAGATAAGCTGGAATGGCACCGAGCCGGTCGAATTGGCCGGCGGCGTGAAACGAACGTTCCTCGAAGACGGCGACTCGCTGGTGATGCGCGGCTGGTGCCAGGGCGACGGCTATCGCGTCGGTTTCGGCGAGGTCGAAGGGACGATTTTGGCGGCGGCGTGACGGAGCCGTAGGGTGGGTAAAGGCGCGGAGCGACGTGCCCACCATCCATCGTCGAGCAAGCTGCGGAATGGTGGGCACGCTGTCGCTTTGCCCACCCTACGGCATTTTGGCTTCACCGCTCCTGCGGCGGAATATCCCGTAGTCTCGCGCAATGCGCATCGACATCCTCGACGCTGTATTTCAAATGCACGCGCTTGTCCGACGGCAACTGCTTGGTGACGCACACCCCCGGCCGCCGCTCTGTCGCGGGACGGATCGGCCGCGGCGCAAAACCGCCGCCGCAGTTCGGGCAGACATTGTGCAGCTTGTTGTCCACGCAATCGGCGCAGAACGTGCATTCGTAGGAGCAGATCCGCGCGTCCGCCGCATTCGGCGGCAAGTCCTTGTCGCAATATTCGCAGTTCGGCCGGAGTTGCAGCGCCATGGTGGTCTCTCGTGGTGTGATTCAGTCCATCATCGCAAATCAAACCGCAACCGCGAATGCCAAATTTCCCTCGAATTGCGCCATGCTGCTGCGGGGCTTTCATCCATCGAGACGCCGCTTCGCGGCTCCTCAGAATGAGGTCTGAGAACCTTATGTTGGCAGCTATGAGGTCTTAGAACCTCATGGTGAGGAGCGTGTCGAAGACGCGCCCATCTGGTTCAGCACGCTCATACCCGTTCTCGCAGCGGCAACCTCACACTCTCCTTCAGCCGGTCGAGCACGATCGACGAGCGCACATGGGCGACGCTCTGGTGCGGCATCAGCACGTTGTTGACGAGGTCGGAGAGGTCCTTGAGGTCGCGCAGCACCACCTTCAACACGTAATCGGCGTCGCCGGTCAGCGAATAGGCTTCCTGGATGTCGTCGACGCGGTTGACCAGCGCACGGAATTTCTTGGAGTTGTCGGGCGAATGTGTCGCCAGGGTGATGTGGATGAAGGCGATCAGGTTGAAGCCGAGCGCCTCGCCGGCGAGGTCGGCGTGGTAGCCGGCGATCACCTTCTCTTCCTCCAGCCGCATCCGCCGCCGCGAGCATTGCGAGGCCGACAGGCCGACGAGGTCGGCAAGCTGCTGGTTGGTCAGCCGGCCGTCGTCCTGCAGGGCGGCCAGCATTTTGAGGTCGAAAGCGTCTACGGAGATCATGCGAGAATTACCGCTTTTGTGCACAGATCGTGCATCATGTTAGCCGAACACGGTCCCATTTGCACACACATTGCACCTATTTCGATCGATATTGATCCAGATCAATTTTCTGGAGATTCCGCCATGGGTCCGTTTCCGCACGACGCCCCGGCCGCCACCATCAGCGCCGACAATCCGATGGGCACCGACGGCTTTGAGTTCGTCGAGTATGCCCACCCGAAGCCTGAAGAGCTGCACGCGCTGTTCAAGCTGATGGGCTACGTGCCGGTCGCCCGCCACAAGACCAAGAAGATCACGGTCTATCGCCAGGGCGACATCAATTATCTCGTCAACGAAGAACCCGGCACCCACGGCCATGGCTTCGTCGCGGCGCATGGGCCTTGCGCGCCGTCGATGGCGTTTCGCGTGGTCGATGCGAAGCTGGCCTATGAGCGGGCTTTGTCCCTCGGTGCCGAGCCCGCCGATGTCTCTTCCGCGCAGAAGACGCTCGACGTTCCCGCCATCCAGGGCATCGGCGGCAGTGTACTCTATTTCGTCGATCGCTACGGCGCCAAGGGATCGGCCTATGATATCGAGTTCGAATGGCTTGACGCCAGGGACCCGCGTCCCGCCGGCGCCGGGCTTTATTACATCGACCACCTCACCCACAACGTCTATCGCGGCCGCATGGATGTTTGGACCGGCTTCTACAAAAAGCTGTTCAACTTCCGCCAGATCCGCTTCTTCGACATCGAGGGCCGCGCTTCCGGGTTGTTTTCACGCGCCCTGACCAGCCCGGACGGCAAGATCCGGATTCCGATCAACGAGGACGCCGGCGATTCCGGGCAGATCGAGGAATATCTCAACATCTATCGCGGCGAGGGCATCCAGCACATCGCCTGCGGCGCGCGGGACATCTACGCAGCCGTCGAGACGCTGCGCGACGCGGGCTTGCCGTTCATGCCGTCGCCGCCGGAGACCTATTTCGAGAAAATCGACGCGCGGCTGCCGCAGCACGGCGAAGATCTCGCGCGCCTGCAGGGCAACGGCATTCTCATTGACGGCGAGGGCGTCGTCGACGGCGGCCAGACAAAAGTGCTGCTGCAGATTTTCTCGGCGAACGCGATCGGGCCGATCTTCTTCGAATTCATCCAGCGCAAGGGCGACGATGGATTCGGCGAGGGCAATTTCAAGGCGCTGTTCGAATCGATCGAGGAAGATCAGATTCGGAGAGGCGTGCTGAAGGTGGATAACGCGGCGTAGGTTCGTAGGGTGGGCAAAGCGAAGCGTGCCCACCATCGAGCAGCGCGATCGGTGATAGATGGTGGGCACGGCGCTTGCGCGCCTTTGCCCACCCTACGGCATCGAGATTATCCTACCGCTTCCACGCATTCGTGACGTCGCCGATCTTCGCCACCTCGGGCTCGCGGATCGCGGACGGCGTCCGCGAAAACCGCGGCGCCGGCGCCGGCTGCGTCACGCCGTGGCGCTCGACAAACACCTTGCGCGCGGCCATGTGCGGATGATCAGGCGCTTCCGCCATGGTCAGGATCGGCGCGAAGCAGATGTCGGTGCCTTCCATGATCTTGCACCAGTCCGCGCGCGACTTGCTCTTGAAGACTTTCGTCAGCTTTTCCTTCAGCGTCGGCCACGCCTTGCGGTCCATCTGCGCGTCGAAATCGGCGTCGGCAAGATCGGCATGCTTGCGCAGCAGCGCGTAGAACTGCGGTTCGATCGAGCCGATCGAGATGAAATTGCCGCAGGAGCATTCATAGACACCGTAGAAATGCGCGCCGCCGTCGAGAAAATTCTGGTCGCGGCCCTCGGTCCAGCGCCCGCTCGCGCGCATGTCGAAGAACATCGACATCAGCGATGCCGCGCCATCGCACATTGCAGTGTCCACCACCTGGCCCTTGCCGGACTTCGAGGCTTCTAGCATGGCGGCAAGTACGCCGACCACGAGATAGAGCGCGCCACCCCCGAAATCGCCGACGAGGTTGAGCGGCGGCACCGGCTTCTCCTTGGTGCCGATCGCGGCCAGCGCGCCTGTTATCGAGATGTAGTTGATGTCATGGCCGGCGGCGTTTGCCAGCGGGCCTTCCTGGCCCCAGCCGGTCATGCGGCCATAGACCAGCTTTGGGTTGCGCGCGAGCACGACATCCGGGCCGAGGCCAAGACGTTCCATCACGCCGGGGCGGAAACCTTCGATCAGCGCGTCTGCACCGGCGAGCAGGTCGAGCACCTGAGCAATGGCGGCCTTGTCCTTCAGATCGAACTCGATCACCTTGCGGCCGCGCACGGCGACCGCCTTGAGGTTCTTGCCGGCGCCGACGCGGTCGAGCGTCACGACCTCGGCCCCCATGTCGGCGAGCAGCATGCAGGCGAACGGGCCCGGGCCGATGCCGGCGAATTCGACGATGCGAAAGCCGGCGAGCGGGCCGGAGGCGCGGGTGGCGGATTGGGCGGCTGGTTTATCGAGCACTTGTTTTCTCTCCCAAAGGAAACGTCTTAATTAGTTGATTAGCTAAATTGTCCCGCCGAAGCGAGGGCGTGGCAAGCTTCTTTTGCCGAAAATCTGGTCAAAAACGAAAGCGGCGCGCATTGCTGCGCGCCGCTCGCATGAAAGTTGTGTTCAGGCGCTATCAGCCCGCCGCTGTCACCGCACGCTGCGCCATCACCTTGATCAGGTTGGCGCGATAGTCCGACGTTCCATGGATATCGCTCATTAAGCCGCTGGCGGAAACCTTCACGCCGTCGATCGCCGCGGCCGACCAGTTGGCTTTCAGCGCCGCCTCGATCGCCGACACCCGCATCACGCCGTCTTGCGAGGCGCCGGTTGCCGCAACCCTGACGTCACCTGCCTTGGTCTTGGTCACGAACACGCCGGTCAGCGCGAAGCGCGAGGCAGGGTGGCGAAACTTGGCATAGCCCGCCTTCGCCGGAATCGGGAACGAGACCGCGGTGATGATCTCGCCATCGTCGAGCGCCGTGGTGAACAGGCCCTTGAAGAAGTCGTCCGCCGAAATCGAGCGCTTGTTGGTCTTCACGGTGGCGCCAAGCGAAACCAGGGCCGCGGGAAAATCCGCGGCCGGGTCGTTGTTGGCGATCGAGCCGCCGATCGTGCCGCGATGGCGCACGGCGGGGTCGCCGAGCACCGAGGTGAGGTAGGCGATCGCCGGGATCGACTTTTTCACGTCAGCGCTTTGCATGATGTCGAAATAGGTCGTGGCCGCCTTGATGGTCAGCGTGTCGCCTGAAGATTCGATGCCGACAAGCTCCTTGATCTTGCCGAGATCGATCACGTCTGTCGGAGCGGCCAGCCGCTGCTTCATGACCGGGATCAGGGTGTGGCCGCCCGCGAGATACTTTGCGTCCGAACCCTTGCCGAACATCGCAACCGCTTCGTCGACCGAGGAGGGGCGGTGATAATTTGTCTGGTACATGATGTGTCCTCCGTCTCAGCCGTGAATCGCATGCCAGACGCGATCCGGCGTCGCGGGCATTTCGAGGTTGTTATTGCCGATCGCATCCGTGATGGCGTTGATGACCGCAGCCGATGCGCCGATCGCGCCCGCTTCGCCGCAACCCTTGACGCCGAGCGGATTGCCCGGACACAGCGTCGTGGTGTGCGACAGTTTGAAGGAGGGCAGGTCGTCGGACCGCGGCATGGCGTAGTCCATGAACGATGCCGTCAGGAGCTGGCCCGAGCTATCATAAACCGCGCCCTCCAGCAGCGCCTGCCCGATGCCCTGGGCAAGGCCGCCGTGGACCTGGCCTTCGACGATCATCGGGTTGATCAGCCGTCCGAAATCATCCGCCGCCACGAAGTTGACGAAGGTGCTCTTGCCGGTGGCGCTATCGACTTCCATTTCACAGATGTAGGAGCCGGCCGGGAAGGTGAAGTTGGTCGGATCGTAGAACGCGCCTTCCTTCAGGCCCGGCTCCATACCGTCAGGCAGGTTGTGCGCGGTGTAGGCGGCGAGGGCGACCATCGGCAGCGCGATCGACTTGTCGGTGCCGGTGACCTTGAACTCGCCGTTCTCGATGACGATGTCGTTTTCGGACGCTTCGAGCTGATGGGCTGCGATCTTCTTGGCCTTGGCTTCGACCTTTTCCATTGCCTTCAGGATTGCGGTGAGGCCGACGGCCGCCGAGCGCGAGCCATAGGTGCCCATGCCGAACTGCACTTTATCAGTGTCGCCATGGACGATCTGCACCTGGCTGATCGGAATGCCGAGCCGTTCGGCGATGAGCTGGCAGAAGGTCGTCTCATGACCCTGGCCGTGGCTGTGCGATCCGGTCAGCACTTCGATCGTGCCGACCGGATTGACGCGCACCTCCGCCGATTCCCACAGTCCCACGCCGGCGCCGAGGCTGCCGACCGCCTTCGACGGCGCGATACCGCACGCCTCGATGTAGCAGGAGACGCCGAGGCCGCGGAGCTTGCCTTCGGACTTAGCTTTCGCCTTGCGCGCCGGGAAGCCGGCGTAATCGATCGCCTTCATCGCGGAGTCGAGGGAGGCGCCGAAATCGCCGATGTCATAGGCCATGATGACGGGCGTCTGATGCGGAAACTGCGTGATGAAATTCTTGCGGCGCAGTTCGGCCGGATCGACCTTCAACTGCCGTGCCGCCGTTTCCATCAGGCGTTCCACCACGAAGCTGGCTTCGGGGCGGCCCGCGCCACGATAGGCGTCGACCGGCACCGTGTTGGTGTAGACGCTGATCACTTCGGCGAAGATGTTGGGGATGTTGTACTGGCCCGACAGCAGCGTCGCGTAGAGATAGGTCGGCACTGAGGACGAGAACAGCGACATATAGGCGCCGAGATTGGCGTAGGTTTTTACCCGTAGCCCGGTGACCTTGTTGTCCTTGTCGAACGCCATTTCCGCCTTGGTGAGGTGGTCGCGGCCGTGCGCGTCGGTCAAAAAGGCTTCGGTGCGGTCGCCGGTCCACTTCACGGGACGGCCGACCTTCTTGGAGGCCCACAACGCCACCATTTCTTCGGGATAGATGAAGATCTTTGAGCCAAAGCCGCCGCCGACGTCGGGCGCCACCACGCGCAGCTTGTGCTCCTGGGCGATGTTGTAGAACGCCGACAGCACGAGGCGGGCGACATGCGGATTCTGCGAGGTCGTGTAGAGCGTAAAGTGCTCTTCCGGCTCGTTATATTCGGCAATCGCCGCGCGCGGCTCCATCGCGTTCGGAACCAGGCGGTTGTTGGTGATGTCGAGCGATACGACGTTGGCCGCCGCCTTGAAGGCCGCGTCGGTCGCGGCTTCCTCGCCGATGGTCCAGTCGTAGATCACATTGCCCGGGGCTTCCGGGTGCAACTGCGGCGCGCCCGGCTTGATCGCGGCGCGAATGTCCGATGCGGCGGGCAATTCCTCGTAGTTGACGACCACGGCCTCGGCCGCGTCCTTGGCCTGGTTCTTGGTCTCGGCGATCACCACCGCGACCGCCTGGCCGACGAAGCGCACGATCTCCGGCGCCATCGCCGGCCATGCGCCCATCTTCATGCCTGTGCCGTCCTTGGAGGTGATGGCCCAGCCGCAAATGAGGTTGCCGATCTTGTCGTCGACGATCTGCTGGCCGGTCAGCACGCCGACCACGCCCGGCATCTTCATCGCCTCTGCAGTGTCCACACTCTTGATCTTGGCATGCGCATGCGGGCTGCGGACGAAATGCGCGTGGGTCATGCCCATCAGCTTGATATCGTCGACGTAGCGGCCCTTGCCGGTAATGAAACGGCGGTCTTCCTTGCGCACAACGCTTGCGCCAATGCCTTCAACGCCCATGTCCTGTCCTCCCAACCGGAGTTATTGTTTCCGCCATTTCCATCGAAACGCGGTGTCGAATTCGAAAAATTGCTGGCCGATGACGTCTATTCCGCCGCCTGCGAAACCTTCATGCGCCCGGCCGCATCGAGCACCGATTTGACGATGTTGTGGTAGCCGGTGCAGCGGCAGATGTTGCCTTCGAGTTCCTGCCGAACGGTCTCTTCGTCGAGATTGCCGCTGTGGCGGTGCACAATATCGATCGCCGACATGATCATGCCCGGGGTGCAGTAACCGCACTGCAGGCCGTGATTGTCGCGGAACGCCGCCTGCATCGGGTGCAGTTCGTCGCCTTTGGCAATGCCTTCGATGGTGGTGACGTTCGAGCCCGCCGCCTGGCCGGCCAGCACGGTGCAGGACTTTACCGCCCGGCCGTCGATATGGACGACGCAGGCGCCGCATTGGCTGGTGTCGCAGCCGACATGGGTGCCGGTAAGGTTCAGATTTTCGCGCAGGAGATGGACCAGAAGCGTCCGGTCCTCGACTTCGGCCGACACGGCTTTGCCGTTCACGGTCAATTTGACTGTAGACACGCGTAGTACCTCCCCGATGTTTTGTAATTATTCCAATTAGAAACAGCGGAGCAGCAACTTGCAACTAGGATTTTGGTCGGGCGGGTCATTGTGAAGTCATCGATGGTGTTGCCGCGACTCGCGAGGCGGCACTTTGCTTACCCTCCCCTGGAGGGGGAGGGTCGGCTCACATGGAGCGCAGCGAAATGTGAGACGGGGTGGGGTGAAGGTCTCTCCGCGTCCAACAGTGCCCGAGCTGAGAGACCGTCACCCCACCTCGGTTCGCATGTCATGCGAACCGATCCTCCCCCTCCAGGGGAGGATAAAAGAGCGCTCCCTTGCCGCTTTTGCCCGTATTTACGTACCCTTATCCATTGTGCCTTAAGTTTGCGCACCGCGTTGGGGTTGGGGCCCCGATGCCTGGTTTTCAGAACGAAAACGGGGGGCAACGTGCGATTCCAGAAGCTTAGCGGCGCGTCCTTCAGACTCCCAACCCTGCGGTTCCGCGCCAAGATCGTGCTCGGCTTTGCCGTCGTGCTGGCGATTTCGGCCGCCAGCATGGGATTTGCCTATCTCGGATTCGAGCGTGTTTCCGACGGCGTGGATTCCTACCGGCGCAGCGTGCAGGAGGCGGACCTGTCGCGCGACATCGATCGCGAACTGATCTCCTACCGTGCGCTGGCCCGCTATTTCGTGGTGACCGGCAAGGAAGAGGACGGCAGGGCCGCGCTGGAGGCCGAGGCGCGCCTGAAAGAGGCGATCCTGGTCTCCATGAAGGGCACCACCGACCGGCCACGGCTCGAGCAGATCGCGAAGCTGGAGCGGGAATTCCGCACCTTCACCAAGATTTTCGCCGACATGCTCAAGGTCAAGGAGGACAGCGCGCGCATCGCGCAGAACCAGCTCGTACGCACCGGCAACTCGCTGCGCTACAAGCTCGACGACCTCCCCAGCAATGCCGAAGATGAAGAGATGCCCCTGATCACGCTCGGCGCCAAGAAGGTGACCGAACAGTTCCAGGCGGCGACCGCGCTTGCCAATACCTTTGTGGTCAATTCCGACCAGTCGGTCGCCACCAGCGCATTGGCGCGCCTGAAATTCGTCGAGAACGCGCTGAAGGCGATCTCGACCACCAACCCAAGGATCGTGGATGGCATCAAGGAAGTCTCCGGCATGCTGGAGGAATACCGCCGTTCGCTCGCCTTGCTGGTCGGCAATGCCAAGGAGATCGAGGGATTGATCCAGGAGATGACGGAGACGGCGGCCGAGATCAACAAGGCGTCGGCCGCCATGAAATCGGACCTGCTGGCCGATCAGAAGCGGCTCGAAGCCGAGTCGGACGCCACCATCGGCGAGACCGAACGGCTGATCCTGATCCTCGCGGCGGGCGGATTTCTGCTCGGCTGCGTCTGGGCGTTCTTCCTCGGCAAGGGCATATCCCGACCGATGACGGCGATGTGCAATGCGATGCGCAAGCTCGCCGCCGGCAATTTCGAAGTCGTGCTTCCTGGTCTTGGCCGCAGGGACGAACTGGGCGAGATGGCAGGCGCGGTCGAGGAGTTCAAGGTGCAGGCCATCGCCCGCGCCGAGCGTGACGCCGCCACCCAGGAAGCGCAGAACAAGGCGGCGAGCGAGGCGCGGCGCGCCGAACTGATTCGCTTCGCCGACGAGTTTGAGACCGCGGTCGGCGCCATCGTCGCCAACGTATCGTCGTCGGCCGTGCAGCTTGAAGCAGCCGCAGGCACCCTGACGCGGACCGCGGAGACCACCCAGAGCCTGTCGAGCCAGGTTGCCGGCGCCTCGGAAGAAGCTTCCACCAACATGCAGTCGGTGGCATCGGCGACCGAAGAATTGTCAGCGTCCGTCGACGAGATCGGGCGACGCGTCAAGGAAAGCAGCGAGATCGCGCAGGCCGCCGTGCGCCAGGCCGAACAGACCGACGGACGGATCGGAAAACTGTCGCGCGCCGCGCAGGAGATTGGCGATGTCGTCAAGCTGATCACCGCTATTGCCGAGCAGACCAATCTGCTCGCGCTGAACGCCACCATCGAGGCGGCCCGCGCCGGCGATGCCGGCCGCGGCTTTGCCGTGGTGGCGTCGGAAGTGAAATCGCTCGCCAGCCAGACCGCGAAAGCGACCGACGAGATTTCCAATCACATCTCGGGCATGCAGGGCGCGACGCAGGAATCGGTCGCCGCGATCAAGGAGATCGGCGGCACCATCGGAAAAATCTCCGACATCGCCTCGACGATCGCGAGCGCCGTCGAGCAGCAGAGCTCGGCGACGCAGGAGATCGCGCGCAGCGTCCAGAACGTCGCGCAAGGCACGCAAGAAGCGGCGACGAATGTCATGCACGTCAATCGCGGTGCGACCGAAACCGGCTCGGCTTCCGAGGAAGTGCTGAATTCGGCGCGCAGCCTGTCGAGCGAAAGCACGCGGCTGCGCGAAGAGCTCGATCGCTTCATGGCGAACATCAGGGCGGCGTGAGCTCGTAATCCGATCGCGCAAACAAGATATGGTGTCATCATCCGCGAAGGCGGATGATCCAGTATTCCAGAGACGGTAGTGATAGACCGAGAAGCCGCGGCGTACTGGATGCCCGCCTTCGCGGGCATGACGGCCGGAGATTTTCATTCCCTACCGAACTGGTGCTTCAGCTCCACCTTCGCGCGCTCCAGCCGTGCGGTCGTGTGCAAGTTCGCCGCTGGAGGCCGAATTATCGCGGTTCTCGCGTATCTCTCAATGCCCCGCGTGAAGCGCATCGTTGAGATAGATGCAGGTCAGAATCGCAAAGACGTAAGCCTGCAAAAATGCCACCAGCAATTCGAGGGCGGTCAGCGCAACGGTCAATGCCAGCGGCACCATGCCGCCGATCCAGCCAATCGTGCCAAGCGAAGTGCCGAGCATGGCGACGAAACCCGCAAACACCTTCAGCGTGATGTGGCCGGCCAGCATGTTGGCAAACAGACGGACGCTGTGTGAAAGCGGCCGCGACAGGAAGGAAATGATCTCGATCGCGACGACCAGCGGCAGAATGTACATCGGAACGCCGCTGGGAACGAAGATCCTGAAGAATTTCAAGCCGTTTTTGTAGAGGCCATAGATCAGCACCGTGAAGAACACGAGCAGCGCAAACGAGGCCGTAACGATGATATGGCTTGTTACCGTGAAGGTGTAGGGAATGATGCTGATCAGGTTCGCGACCAAGATGAACATGAAGATGCAGTACACCAGTGCGAAAAACTTCATTCCGTCTTCGCCGGCGGTGGAGCGGATCATGGTAGCCACAAACACGTAGCTCAGCTCGGCGGCCGACTGGAAACGGCCGGGGACCAATTGCCGGCCTTTCATGCCTCGAACCGCCAGCAGGCAGATCACCGCCACCGTGATCAACATGTAAACTGAGGAGTTGGTGAAGGCGACCGTGTGGCGGCCGATGTGGCCAATCGTGAAGATGTTGTTGATGTTGAACTGGTGGATGGGATCGAGGGTCATGCGCGGGTCCTCCGGACCACCAACAACAGCAGTTGCTGTCACATCATTGTTATGGTGACACGAGCCAAATTGACCGAGAGCCCCACACCCAGTTTGGGGCCGCGAACCACCAAGGTAACCCCTTTCGCGTTACGCAACCGCGCGACGCCTGCTCCTCCCGCCAGGGCCCCGCCCGCTCCAAGCGAGATGTAGTTGCCGGCGAGATCCTCGGGGGCATGCAAGTTGAGCGCTCGCCCTTCCAGCGCACTGACAGTCTGCGTCAGCGTTGCCCCGAAGCTCGCGCTTGTAACCTCGAAGGGATACGTTTTTCCCCGGAATGTCAGCGTCCCTTTGCCATTGCCGATCCCCACGACAATGCCGGCCGTACCGAAGAGAACGCGCAAGGTAGCCGTATCTGCCAGCAATGGACTGCCCATGGCCGTCCATGCCGCAAACGTCAAAAAAATGTATGTCACCGAACTGAACAGATGACGCATCGCATTCCCGCACTTGATGAAGTCGTCAAAGTGCAGGCCAATTGTGCGTGCGTATGTTGAGATAGATCAAGGCACCGGTACAGGAGGTCGGATGACGGATCGCTTGGCTCGCCACGCTTAAGCGGGCGTCGCGTTATGGCCTCGCATGCACGCGGAAGCTATGCAATTTCGCCGCCCCAAATCCCCCGGAACCCCCATCCGCCGAGGGCGTTATCTCGGTGCCGGGCATCATGTTTGCCGCAATTTGACGTGAAAACCCTGGGGCTGGGGCGTTCCGGGGTGTTTTTTATTGGTCCAAACCGATGGGTGCGACAGCAATACGGCAAGGAGCGGCAGTGGATAAGCGTGCGTCCATTTCCGCAACGGCCAGCCAGCATACCGATGGCGTCATCGAGACAAGCATTCCTGCGCGGCTCGATTCCCTGCGGTGGGGCGGCTTTCATACCCGCGTCGTGGCCGCGCTCGGCATCACCTGGATTCTGGACGGGCTCGAAGTCACGCTGGCGGGTGCTTTGTCGGGCGCGCTGAAGGAAAGCCCGACGCTGCAATTTTCGAATTTCGATGTCGGCCTCGCCAACAGCGCCTATCTCGCGGGCGCGGTGCTCGGCGCGCTCGGTTTCGGCTGGCTGACGGATCGCATCGGGCGCAAGAAACTGTTCTTCATCACGCTCGCGCTCTATCTCACCGCGACCGCAGCCACCGCGCTGTCGTGGAACGTGGCGAGTTACGCGCTGTTTCGCTTCCTGACCGGGGCTGGCATCGGCGGCGAATACACCGCGATCAATTCGACGATCCAGGAACTGGTGCCGGCGCGCTATCGCGGCTGGACCGATCTGGTGATCAACGGCAGCTTCTGGATCGGGGCGGCAATCGGCGCGGTCGCTGCCATCGTGCTGCTCGATCCTGGCCTGCTGGCTCCCGATCTCGGCTGGCGGCTAGCCTATTTCATCGGCGCCGGCCTCGGCCTGATCGTCCTTCTGATGCGGATGTGGATCCCGGAAAGCCCGCGCTGGCTGATGATCCATGGCCGGCCTAAGGAGGCGAACGCGATCGTCGACGGCATCGAGAGGATGTCGACGCGACATCCGGATCATCCGGCCGATGAGGTGTTCCCGAAGATCAGGCTGAAGATGCGCAGCCACACGCCGCTGGGAGAGGTGGCGCATACGTTGTTCACGACTTATCGGACGCGTTCGATGGTCGGATTGGTGCTGATGGTCGCGCAGGCGTTCTTTTACAACGCCATCTTCTTTACCTTCGCGCTGGTGCTGACCGATTTCTTCGGCATTCCGTCCAACCATGTCGGCTGGTACATCCTGCCGTTCGCGGCTGGAAACTTCCTGGGGCCGCTGCTGCTCGGCCGGCTGTTCGATACGCTGGGCCGGCGCATGATGATCACCGTGACCTACGGTGTCTCGGGCATCTTGCTCGCGCTGTCGGGCTATCTGTTCTCGATCGGCGTTCTGACCGCGCAGACCCAGACCATCGCCTGGATGGTGATCTTCTTCTTTGCCTCGCCGGCGGCGAGCGCGGCCTATCTCACCGTCAGCGAGACGTTTCCGCTGGAGGTGCGCGCGCTCGCCATTGCCCTGTTCTACGCGATCGGAACCGGCATTGGCGGCGTGGCGGGACCGGCGCTGTTCGGCGCCCTGGTCGATACCGGATCGCGCAACAGCGTCTTCGCCGGCTACCTGTTCGGGTCGGCTTTGATGATCGTGGCCGCCGCCGTCGCGTGGCGGTATGCCATCGCGGCCGAGCGCAAGTCGCTCGAATCTGTCGCACGGCCGCTCGCATTTGTGGAGTAGGATGAGATGAATGAGGATCTGCTGGAAATGCCACTGGAAGAAAACATGGCGGAAGAAGAAATCGTGCGTGAAGACGACGATGCGCCGGACACCGTGCCGGTGCCGCGCTCGCTGATTACGCACCTGAGCGAGACCGCGATCCTGCTCGACATCGACGGCACGCTGCTCGACTTGATGCCGACGCCGCGCGAAGTCTGGGTGCCGCCGGGCCTGGTGAAGACCTTGAATCGCCTGCTGGTGCGAACCAACGGGGCGCTGGCGCTGGTCAGCGGCCGCTCGCTCAACGATATCGATCTGATTTTCGCGCCGGATCAATACCCGGCCGTTGGCGGCCACGGCGCCGAGATGCGGATCGATCCGGACAGCGAGTCGGTGGACGCCCATGCGCCGCCACTGGACAAGGAATTGAAGCGCCGGCTGGCTGCGATCGCAAAGCTGAGCCCGGGAATATTGCTGGAGGACAAAGGCTATTCGCTGGCGCTGCATTATCGCCTTGCGCCGCACGCCGAGAAGGCGATCTATGCCGCGGTGTCGCTGATCAGGGCCGATCTGCCCAACGCGCCGATCGAGGTGCTGCCTGGCAAATGCGTCTGCGAGATCAAGCATTCCGGATTCAGCAAGGCGAGCGGCGTGCACGAGCTGATGAAACGCGAACCTTTCAAGGGCCGCCGACCGTTCTTCATCGGCGACGACGTCACCGACGAGACCGTGTTTGCGATCATGCCTGATCTCGATGGCCTGGCCTTCTCGGTCGGACGCCGCGCCAAGGGCGTCGCAGGGCACTTCGATGCGCCGAGCGACGTGCGCGAGTTCCTCGCGCACCTGCTTGATGATGAAAGGGACGCAACCTTGCCATAATGTTTTTCGTCTCGACGGCTTTCGACCACAGATTCTCGCGCTTGATGCCGAGGTTCACGACAAAATTTATTTTTCGTGAGTTCCAGTGAGTTCCTCCGCGCCGCAGCCCGAATTTGGTTTCAATTCGTTGAAAGGGTGATCAGGAACCATATTGATGAACGGCTGTTAACCGCGGGCGCTATCAACGGGAGGGACCTTTGAACCTCGTCGTCGTTTCTAACCGCGTTTCGCGCGGAAAACCCAATGAACCCATGACGGGGGGACTCGCGGCGGCGTTATTGCCGATCGTCGAGAAGTCGGGCGCTATCTGGGTCGGTTCCAGTGGCAGAGTCCGCGACGGGAACCTGAAGGAACCTTTTGCCGAAATCGAAGCACTGGGTACCGGTGCGCTTGCAATGCTGGATTTGCCGGCAGCGCATTATGGCGGCTACTACGAAGGCTTTGCGAATTCCGCATTGTGGCCGGCGCTGCATTCGCGCGCGGATCTGATCCGTGCCACGCAGGAGGATTATCTCAGCTATCGCGAAGTGAACGCCTTCATGGCGCGCGCGCTGCTGCGATTTCGAAAGACCGATTCCGCGTTCTGGATTCAGGATTACCACTTCCTCGCGCTCGGCGCCGAGTTGCGCGATCTCGGCGTCACCGAGCCGATCGGATTCTTCCTGCACACGCCGTGGCCGTCGCGTTCGGTGATATCGGGCGTGCCGCATCATCGCGAGCTGATCGAGGCGATGCTGGCCTACGATCTGATCGGTTTCCAGACCGACGAGGATTGCGAGAATTTCCTGTCTTATGCGCAGTCCGACCTCGGCCTCGTCGTGCATGACGGCGTCGTCATTTCGCGCCACGGCCGGACCCGCGCTTCGGTATTTCCGATCGGCATCGATCCCGGACAATTTGCCCAGTTGGCTGCGAAGGCGTCGACCCATCCTGATGTCTCGCGGCTACGGCGCAGCCTGAACGGCGAGAAGCTCGCAATCGGCGTCGACCGGCTGGATTATTCCAAGGGCCTGATCAACCGCATCAAGGCGTTCGACCGGATGTGGACGCTGCATCCGTCAATGGCGCGCACGGCGTCGCTGCTGCAGATCGCGACGCCTTCGCGCGGCGCGATCGAGGCCTATGGCAATCTGCAGAACGAGGTCGCCAGGCTCGTCAGTGACGTCAACGGCCAGCACGGCGAGGTCGACTGGACGCCGATCCGTTATCTCAACAAGGGTTACGGCCAGGCCGTGCTCGCAGGGCTCTATCGCACCGCGCAGGTCGGCGTGGTGACGCCGTTGCAGGACGGCATGAATCTCGTCGCCAAGGAATATGTCGCCGCGCAAAACCCGGTCGATCCCGGCGTGCTGGTGCTGTCGAAATTCGCCGGCGCCGCCAACGAACTCGATACCGCGCTGCTGGTCAATCCGCACGATATCGACGGCATGGCGCGCACCATCGCCACCGCGCTGTCGATGCCGCTGACCGAACGCCGGATGCGCTGGGAAGCGATGATGGCGAAGCTGCGCGGCCAGACGATCCAGACATGG
Source organism: Bradyrhizobium sp. McL0615 (assembly GCF_049993905.1). NCBI lineage: Bacteria > Pseudomonadati > Pseudomonadota > Alphaproteobacteria > Hyphomicrobiales > Nitrobacteraceae > Bradyrhizobium > Bradyrhizobium sp. McL0615. Next base: position 634,619 of record NZ_CP188254.1, read on the forward strand.
TTCGCCGACTTCACCGAAGCCTTGGGCGAGTGTCGGCTCGACAGGGGCGAGTTGGCGCCCGGGATCGCTGAGCCCGTGATATGGCCGCTTCACTCCGCCACCACCGGCGGGATACGGTACCACTAGCCTGGAAGCAGAACTTCCGACCTCATCCTGAGGAGCCGCGCAAGCGGCGCCTCGAAGGATGAAGGCCCGGCTGTGGCCTCATGGTTCTCGCGGCCATGCGCAGCATCGTCCGGAGTCGCGCGGAGCCTGTCATCGGGCCGCGCATTGCGCGGACCCGGTGGCGTTCCTCACCATGAAGGTTTGTGAGGGAAGCTTGCCTGACTAAGGCAACCTCAAAAACAATACGCCACCCCATCCAGGATCGGGCACCGTGCCTTGCTCGGCGCACTCGGATTCTCCATCGGCACGTGCCCACCCTTGCCGTTGCCCGCGAACACCCCGGGCCCGATCACCACCGAGGACTTGTTGCCGATGATCACGCTCGGATGCGGCGAAGCCAGCCGCGACGTCGTGCCGTCGGCCCACACGATAGCGTCACCCGAATGGATGCCGCGCCTTCCGTCGTCGCAGGTCACGTCGTTGCCCTGCCGCGTGCAGGCCTGCGCCAGCGCCGGGTGGGCGGCGCCGATCGCGAGCGCCGATACCAAAACCGACGCCAGGACGGTCAGTTGAAGCGTCCGAATGATCATGTTTGCCGTCCTCCACCAACAGGGTCGCCACTTATCGTCGTCGATCGTGGCCGGATTTCGGTTCAAGGCCCGCCGCCGCGCCATATCGCGGGCCTGGAGCGATCCAAATAGCCAAACAAATTCAATGAATTGGGGAAATTTCCGCCGCCGCCCCCGGCCTCCCTTGCAAAATCACGCCTGCCCCTTCAAGAGAGGGCCTCCGGAGAGATGGCCGAGTGGCTTAAGGCGCACGCTTGGAAAGCGTGTGTGCGGGAAACCGTACCGTGGGTTCGAATCCCACTCTCTCCGCCATTTCTACGCAACAGCTCTCCGCTGTATCCGATTGTTCGAATCTACCGCCAAGCCACCGAGGAATTTGGTTTTCAGCCAATTCGCGATCGCTGTGCTCTCAGCCTCGGCACGCTCCCGGATGCTAACGCGTCAAGCCGGAGTCCATAACCAATTCGAATTGAATCTGGATGAATTTTCGATTGGACCGGGGTGTGTGGTTAGCCCATTTTCGCGGCCGAATGTGATTTCATAACCTCCAGCGCTTTGACGGGAAGAACTGGGAGTTATTTGGAGCGATCATTAGCGAATGAATCGCTCCACCGATCTAAACAGATGACTTAAACAAGCCACCTTGAAGTGGCGAACGGAGGGCTCGCCATGGAGACGCTGGACTTTACCGGCCGAAATGTTCTCGTCGTGGGCGGCTCGAGCGGGATCGGCAACGGGATCGCCCAGGCGTTCCGGGCGCGCGGCGCCAGTGCCACTGTTTGGGGGACACGGAAATCCGTGCAGGACTATGCCGCGTCCGAGGGATCCGACCTGACGGGGCTTGCCTATGTGCAGGTCGACGTGTCCGACGAGCACTCGATCGAGGCCGCCGCCGGCTTCTCCAAACTCGACGTTCTCGTGCTATGCCAGGGCGCTGTTCTCTACGAGCGCGCGGAATTCAAGATGCCTGGGTTTCGTAAGGTTCTTGAAGTGAATCTGATGAGCCTAATGGCCTGCGCCGACAAGTTTCATGACGCGCTGACGGCCGCCAAGGGGGCGTTGATCATCGTTAGTTCGACCGCGGCGTTCCATTCTACCATGGGTAACCCTGCCTACAACGCGTCGAAGACGGGCGCGTATGGATTGACGCGCACACTTGCCGAAGCTTGGGCGCGCGACGGCATAAGGGTCAATGGCATTGCGCCGGGGCTCGTCGATACCAAGATGACGAAGGCGACGACGGATAATCCGAAACGGCTCTCCGCCAGCTTGAGAAAGATTCCGCTGGGCCGTCTCGGTACGCCCGCGGATATGGCTGGCGTTGCGCTATTTCTCGCCTCGGACCTGTCCGCCTACGTGCTCGGCCAGACGATCATCGTCGATGGTGGGCTCCTTGTCTGAGGCCAACGCCCATTTTGAGATGCGGACGGCGGCGACGCAACGCCGAGCATGAGAATCCCAGGATGATCTTGGATTTCAGGACCAATCGGGAATTTCAAAACGGATGGCGAGCGGGGAAGGATAGATGATTCAGCCGAACTGGCGCGAACTGGTCGATTTCGACAAACTTGCCGCATGGATGGACGGGTTGGGCTTGGAATCCGGTCCGGTTTTGGACGCCGTGCCGCTTGCTGGCGGGACGCAGAACATACTGCTGCGGTTCAAGCGGGGTGGGCGTACGTTCGTGCTGCGGCGGCCGCCGAGTCATCCGCGCCTGGACGGTAATTTCACCAACAGGCGAGAGGCGCGCGTGCTCGGCGCGCTTGCCAACACGGACGTCCCGCATCCGCGCCTGATCGCGGCCTGCGACACGCCAGACGTGCTCGGTGGCGCCTTCTACCTGATGGAGTCGATCGACGGATTCAACGCCTCTATGGCTTTGCCCCAGCCCTTCTCGGAGTCTGCCGACCTGCGGCGGCAGATGGGCTTTTCGATTATCGACGCGCTGCTCTCGCTCGGCCGCGTCGACCACATCGCTGTCGGGCTCGGCGATTTCGGCAAGCTCGACGGGTTTCTGGAGCGTCAAACCCTACGCTGGCGTGCCCAGCTCGAAAGCTATCGCGAATATGACGGCTGGCCTGGGCCACAATCGCTGAAGCATGTGGATGAAATCGGCAAATGGCTAAGCGAGAATCGACCAAAATCGTTTCAGCCGGGCGTCTTGCATGGCGACTATCACCTGTCCAACGTTCTCTACCGTTTCGACGTGCCGCAAATCGCCGCGATCGTCGATTGGGAGTTAGCGACGATTGGCGACCCACTGGTCGATCTCGGTTGGATCATGGCGACTTGGCCTGATCCGGAAGGCCGGGGAACCTCCGACACCCGCGTGAAGCCGTGGGATGGATTTCCTGTGATAGCCGAATTGATCGAGTACTACGGAAAACATGCCACACGCGATGTTTCGAACATCGCCTGGTATGGCGTCCTGGGGTGCTACAAGCTCGGCCTCATTCTGGAAGGCACATTCGCGCGCGCCTGCGCCGGCAAGGCGCCGGTCGAGACGGGGGAGCGTTTGCACAAGTCCTGCGTTGGACTGCTGGAGCGCGCTGCCGGGATGATCGACGGTCGTTGAGGCAATGCGGCGATTCCCACAGCCTGAGCTGAAAGGTTTTCGCTGCTTCAGCATCGGGATCTCAGTTAGTGTGTCAGCCCACAGTCCATAATTAATTTGGATTGAGTTTGCATGAATTTTCGATTGGACCGGGGGGCCGCAATCAGCCCATTTTCGCGGCCGAATACGATTTCATAAGCTCCTTTCCCAAGCTCCAACGCTTTGACGGACAAAATCATGCGTGACTACAGAGAACTCAGCCGGTCAATTGCAGGTTCGACGGTCCTGGTGACGGGGGCTGCAGGCGGCATGGGGCGTGCAACTGCTCGTCTGTTTGCGGTTGAAGGCGCAAATGTTGCTGTTACCGATTACTTGGCAGCTGGCGCGGACGAAGTCGCGCGAGAGCTCGTAAGCAAGGGTTACCAAGCCAAGGCGTGGAAACTGGACGTCGCGGACGGTGGCGAAATTCGAGCCGTAGTAGATGAAGCGGCCAGTTATTTTGGCGGTATTGATATCGTCATCAACAATGCAGGCGTTTCTGGCGCAATGGCGATCGATGCGCCGGGTTACGAAGATCAGTGGGACAGGCATCTGGCAATCCTGCTCACCGCGCATCAGCGGATCGTGAGAGCGTCGCTTCCCTATCTGCGCAAATCCAAATCTCCGCGAATCGTAAACATAGCCTCGACCGAGGCGCTCGGTGCCACGGCGCTTCAAAGCGCATATTCCGCCGCTAAAGGCGGTGTCGTCAGCCTTACGCGCTCCCTCGCGGTCGAACTTGGCCGTGAAGGAATTACGGTCAACTGCATCTGCCCCGGCCCAATCACAACCGGCATGACGCAGCGGATCAGCGACGAACACAAAGCGACCTACGCGAGACGGAGAACCGCGCTTGGTCGCTACGGCGACCCGGAGGAAGTTGCCCATATGACCCTCAGCCTTTGCTTGCCGGCGGCCTCGTTTCTGACGGGGGCAATCATTCCTGTCGATGGCGGATTGATGGCCCGCAACGGCTAATACTTCACCAAGAATCGCTACGTGCCGTGAGTGGCACGCGGCCCACGTCTGTGGAAAGATGGCCGTTTGCGCGGCTCGTCACCCAAGCTCTCACATCAGGTATGTCGACCAGAACTCGGCGTGGCGGCGGATTCGACAGTTGCAGCTTTCGCTGCGCACCAGAACGCTTCGGCCGCCGGCCTTGGCGGTTGCACGCCGCGTGCGAGCACGAGCATGGTCGCAATATCCATGCCCTCGATATCCCGCACAACCATGCGGTCATTGGCGCGTACGGGCTGATCGTCGAACCAGCCGAGCGTCACAGCCGACATACGCATCAGCGCGCCATATCTCTCCACTGCCAAAGCATTGCCTTCGGGCGGTCGGACCAGAACCGCCTGCGCCTGCGTGAGCTTTTGTATTACTGCTTCAGATAGCGAGACGCCGTGCGAACGATTGATGATTGCGATTCTTTCGCCGGCGAGCCTTGCGAGCGGGATCGATGCAAGCCCTGCAAGCGCGTCCTCCTGCGGTGTTAGCAGGCGCACGGGCCGGCGGTGCAGTACGAGACGCTCGATGCCTTCTGACGGTATCTCGTCGGCGAACATCGATTGCTGGCTAGGAGCCGCCTCGTGTTCGAGCACGATCGCGAGCTCCAGCCGTTTTTGCTGCAGGTCGTCGTAGACCGCGCGCTGCGTGCGCACAGAAATGCGGGTGGGGATATCCGGGTTGTCATGTAGATGCCCGTCGGTCAGCGCGATGCGTTCGGCGATGATCGCGGTGTAATAAGTTGCGCCGATCAAAAGCTGGTTGGCGCTGATGTCGCCTGCCATACGACGCGCGAAGTCGGTTTCGGTGACGATCCGCCGCGCATTGCCCAGAAATAGATTGCCTTGCGCCGTCAATTCGACCCGCCGACTTGTGCGGGTGAACAAGTCGAAGCCAAGCCGCCGCTCGAATTCCTTGATCAGCGCCGACAAGGCGGGCTGCGACATGTTCATGATGGCCGCCGCCCGTCCGAACGATCCGTGTTCGGCGACCGCCAAAAAACAGCGATAGGGTTTGGCGTCGAGATCCATGAGGTCCTAATCGATAAGAAGATTGGATCAATCTGTCAAAACTAATCTATTGGACCGCGCCCGGTATCGTCGAGCAAATAGCGCTGGATCGCCGTTGTCATGGATTATCCGGCGTGGGCGTCGATAAAGGGAGATAGAAAATTGGATTTCGATCATTCTGAAAAAGTTAAGAAGCTGATCGCGCAACTCAATCGCTTCATGGACGCCCACGTCTATCCAGCCGAACAGGCCCGCTACGACTGGATCGCCGACCATAAGAACCTCTGGAAATACTGGCCGGGCGTTGACGACCTCAAGGCGAAGGCAAGGGCCGAGGGCCTTTGGAACCTGTTTCTGCCGCATGAATACGGCGACTACAGCCCGGGCCTCACCAATCTCGAATACGCCCCGCTCGCCGAGATCATGGGTCGCGTTCCGTGGTCATCGGAAATCTTCAACTGCGCCGCGCCTGACACCGGCAATATCGAAGTGCTCGCAAAGTTCGGTTCGGAGGCGCAGAAGAAGCAATGGCTCGCGCCGCTGCTCGCCGGTGACATCCGCTCGGCTTACCTCATGACCGAGCCGCAGGTCGCCTCTTCCGACGCCACCAATCTCGAAACGTCGATCAAGGCCGACGGCGACGATTACGTCATCAATGGCCGTAAGTGGTGGATTTCCGGCATCATGGATCCGCGCTGCAAGCTGCTGCTGTTGATGGGCAAGTCGAACCCGGAAAACAGCCGCCACACTCAGCATTCCACGATCATCATTCCGCGTGAAACGCCCGGCATTCACATCGTGCGCAACCAAACCGTATTCGGCAGCATGAATTCGCCCGGCGGCGAAGCGGAACTGCGTCTGGAGAACGTGCGCGTCCCGAAGTCCAATATGATTCTCGGCGCGGGCCGCGGCTTTGAAATCGCGCAGGGACGTCTTGGTCCGGGCCGCATCCATCACTGCATGCGCTCGATCGGCCAGGCGCAGCGCGCGCTGGAGATCATGGCGAAGCGGGTCGAAAGCCGCGTTGCCTTCGGCAAGAAACTCTCGGATCAAAGCAGCATCCGTCAGGATGTCGCCCGCTCCTGGTGCGAGATCGAGCAGGCGCGCTTGCTCACGCTGAAAGCCGCCGACGCCATGGACAAATATGGCAACAAGGTCGCGCGCGATCTGATCGCCGCCATCAAGGTGATCGCGCCGCAAATGGCCCAGACTGTTACCGACCGCGCGATCCAGTCGCACGGCGGCATGGGCGTCAGCGCCGACACGCCGATCGCCGGTTTCTTCACCTTGAACCGCATGCTGCGCATCGCCGACGGTCCGGACGAAGTGCACATGTCGCAACTCGGAAAATTGAAGATCAAAGAATTCAACGCTGGATAGGAAGCCAAGGTCCTTTGGCGACGGCATCAAAACGATGATCGGACCCGATCATCCACCCTACGCCTTATGCGCCCGTCCAAATTGGCATCGATCGGCAGGTCCAGATCCAGCTTTAAGTGTGGCTATCCGGGCGGTGTAAACGCGCCTGCGATCCATAACCAATTTGGATTGAATTACGATGAATTTTCGATTGGACCGATGGCTAGGCCCAGCCGGACAATCGGGCGGTGTCTGCGGATAGGCTGCCGAGTCGGTTTTCGCGTGCCGTTTCGATCGCATGCGAGAGGCCGTCTCTCACACGATGTGAGTTGGACGATTGTTCCATTCGAGAAAATAGAGCGCCACGCATCGTCAGGGCGCATAAAAAATCGATAAGGGGAAACGTCATGAAGGCGAATGTTTTGATCTCGGTGTGCACGCTCGTGGCTTTCAGCGTCGCTGCTGAGCCCACAGTTGCGCAGAAGGCCTACGATCCTGGCGCCTCGGACACCGTAATCAAGATCGGAAATACGGTGGCGTACAGCGGGCCGGCGTCTGCTTACGGTACACTCGGCAAGGCCGATGCAGCCTATTTCGAAATGGTCAATGCGAACGGCGGCGTCAACGGCCGAAAAATCGAGTTTATCTCCCGTGACGACGCATTCAGTCCTCCGAAGACCGTCGAGCAGACGCGCCGTCTCGTTGAAGAGGATCGCGTGCTGTTCATGTTCAACGCGCTGGGAACGGCGCCGAACAGTGCAGTGCAGAAATATCTGAATAACGCGAAGGTGCCGCAGCTTTTCATCGCCGCAGGGGGGCGCAAGTTCACGGACATTGCGAATTTCCCCTGGACGATGGCCCTTCAGCCGAACTTCAATATCGAAGCGAAGATCTACGCCAAATTCATTCTCAACGAACATCCGGACGCAAAAATCGCCGTGCTGTATCAGGCCGACGATCTCGGCAAGGACTATCTGTCGGGGCTCAAGGAGGGTCTCGGCGAGAAGGCGCGCACGATGATTGTCGGCGAAGTCCCCTATCAAATCACCGATGCGACGATCGATTCGCAGATGGTCACGTTGAAGGCGACGGGTGCGAACGTGTTCTTCAGTGCGTCGACGCCGAAATTCGCCGCGCAAGCTCTTCGTAAAGCTGCGGAACTGGGCTGGAAGCCACTGCACATTCTGACCGGAGGTGTCAGTTCGGTGGGCGCGGTATTGAAGCCCGCAGGCCTTGAAAATTGTATTGGGGCGATCAGCGCAACGGCGTCGAAGGACGTCACGGACCCCAAATGGCATGACGATCCAGGCTATCTTGCCTGGGCCGCCTGGATGAAAAAATATTATCCCCAAGGTGACATGTCGGACGGCCTCAATGCCGGAGCCTACACCGCCAGTGAAGTGATCGTGCAGGTGCTGAAGCAGGCCGGCGACAATCTCACGCGCGAGAACGTCATGAAGCAGGCGCTGAATCTGGATTTCCAACCAACGATGTTGCTGCCAGGGATCCGGGTGAAGACAACTCCGACCCAATCCGCGCCAGTGACGTCGATGCAGCTTCATCGCTTCGATGGCAAGCACTGGGAACTGTTCGGCGACATCATCACTCAATAGATCGCCGCGCTCGCCGTCCGTTGGAGAGCGATGGACGACAACGCCTCCAAGCAAAACCTGAAGGGAGACATTGATGGGCGTAGTCTGGATCGGCGATCGAAAAATCGAAGGAGCCGAAATCAGCCGGCGGAGCGCTCAAGCGGCGACGGGCTTTCGAAACCTCGGCGTCGTTCCGGGTGATTGCGTCGCGCTATGCCTGCGCAACGACATTGCGTTTTTCGAAGCCGGCATTGGCGCGGCCCAGATCGGAGCCTTTCGCGTCGCCGTCAACTGGCACTACACGCTGGACGAATTTCAATACCTGATGATCGACTCCGGGGCGAAGGTCCTTGTCATTCATGCGGATTTGCTGAAGCCGTTGAGAGCGGGTGTACCTGATGGCGTCACGGTGATCGTTGTCCCGGTGCCGGATGAAATCCGAAGAGCCTATGGGCTCGACGACGACATGACGAAAATGCCGGAAGGTTCTTTGAATTGGGAAACCTGGCGGGAGAGTTTCGCAGTTGACGTGTCGCCGCCGGCCGAGGTCCCCAGCACGATCATCTACACGTCGGGAACGACGGGACGTCCCAAGGGTGTGAAGCGGACGATACCAACTCCCGAGCAGACCGCCGTCCAGGCCGCCATGCTGGCGCTGTCCTACGGGTTTACCGACCTTCTTGATCGCCCGTCCGAAATCGTCACCGCCATCGTCGGCCCGATTTATCACGCGGCTCCGAACGCGCATGCCAATTTTTCATTCAAGTTTGGCGCGAACATCGTGGTCACCCCACGTTTCGACCCCGAAGAGTTGCTTCGCCTTATCGAAAAACACCGCATCACCCATCTGAACATGGTGCCGATCATGTTCAACCGGCTGCTCAAGCTGCCGAACGACGTGCGCACCAGATATGATCTCTCGTCGCTGCGCTTCGTTGCTCATGCTGCGGCACCGTGCGCACCGGACGTCAAGCGCGCCATGATCGATTGGTGGGGACCGATCATCAACGAATACTACGGCACCACCGAAACCGGCAACGTGACCTTCTGCACGTCCGCCGAATGGCTCGCCCATCCGGGCACAGTCGGCCGGGCCATCCCGCGTGCCGAAATTCGCATCGTCGATGCTTCAGGCAAGGAGGCGCCGCGTGGGACGGCTGGCATCGTCTCGACGAAGCTTTGGGGCGTTGCCGAGTTCACCTATCACGGCGACGAGTCAAAGCGTCGTTCCGCCGAGATTGGCGGACTGATTACGCCGGGCGATATTGGCTATCTCGATGAGGAGGGATTTCTGTTCTTGTGCGATCGCGCCAACGACATGATTATCTCGGGCGGCGTCAATATCTATCCGGCAGAGATCGAGGCACAGTTGCAAGGCATGCCGGGGCTTGCCGATTGTGCCGTATTCGGCATTCCGAACGCCGAGTACGGCGAGTCCATCTGCGCTGTCGTGCAACCACAACCCGGGGCCGAATTGACCGAAGCTGGCGTCTTGCAGTTCCTTACCGGAAAAATCGCCGGCTACAAGATGCCGCGGCGTGTGGAATTCAAATTCGAACTGCCGCGCGAGGATTCAGGCAAGATTTTCAAGCGCAAGCTGCGCGAGCCGTTTTGGGAGAATACGGGACGCTCGATCTGACATCACCGACGCGTAGCGACGATGCAATCCAGGCCTTCGCGTTGCTCTGGATTGTTTCGTTCCGCGGCCATGAAAGGATAGGCGGGCAGCTCCGTATCCGAAACAGATTGTCCCCGGAAGTCAAATCGGCGTGAAAGACTCCAGCGCTAACCGTGTGTCCGGAACCAGGTGTGTCCATGAAAGCCATTCTCTGCTCGCAATACTGCCAACCCGACGATCTCGTGCTGGCCGATGTGCCCGATCCGGCGGCCGGGCCCGGCGAAGCTGTGATCGCGATCAAATCTGCGGCGCTGAATTTCTTCGACACACTGATGATCCAGGGCAAGTACCAGATCAAGCCGCCGTTCCCGTTCTCGCCGGCCGCTGAAGTCGCGGGCGTGATTGAGAGCGTCGGCTCCGGCGTCAGCGACCTCAAGGTGGGCGACCGCGTGGTGGCATCGTGCGGCTACAACGGCGCGCGCGAAAAGATCGCGCTGCCGGCCAATTCGATCGTGAAAATTCCCGACAATCTGGATTTCGACCGCGCCGCAGGGATAACTATCATCTACGGCACCGCGCTGCACGCGCTGGAAGATCGCGCCAGCCCCAAGCCCGGCGAGACCCTCGCCGTGCTCGGTGCGGCCGGCGGCACGGGCCTCGCCGCCTGCGAGCTTGGCAAACTGATGGGCCTGAAGGTGATCGCCTGTGCCTCGTCGGATGAAAAACTCGAGTTTGCCAAGGCCCACGGCGCCGAGCTTGGCCTGAACTACAACAATGAAGATCTCAAGGAGGGCTTGCGACGCCTTACGGACGGCAAAGGCGCTGATATTATTTTCGATCCAGTCGGCGGTACCTATGCCGAGGCGGCACTGCGTTCGATCGCATGGGAAGGTCGCTTTCTCGTGATCGGTTTCGCCGCCGGCGACATTCCGAAGATGCCGCTCAACCTGCCCCTCTTGAAAGGCTGCGACATCCGCGGCGTATTCTGTGGCGCATGGGCGCGGCTCAATCCGCGGAAGTATCGCGCCAACCTGGAAAAGCTCGTAAATTGGGCCGCCGACGGCAAGATCTCCTCGCATGTCGACCGCACCTTCCCGTTAGCGCAAACCGCCCGCGCTCTGAAAGTGCTCGCTGGCCGCAACGCGATGGGCAAGGTGATCCTGCATCCGTGACGCAGGTGCTCTCGGGTATCGGAGCAAGCGCCATCGAAGCAGAGCGCGCCGCCGGGGAAAATCGCTCGCAAGCCGAGGACGCTCGCTGGGAGACGCAGAAACACAAGACGTCCGGTAGCGTGACCTCAGCAAAAGAGTCTAGCTACTCGAATATGGAGCGCGTCAACGGCAGTTTTCGGCCGTAGCTCAAATGGTGGTTTTTGGCCCAAGAGGATCAAAATGCCTTATTTTTCAAGAGGGATTGACTGACACTCTCTCCGCCATTCTGCGTCGCAGCTCTCCCCTGTATCCGATTGTTCGAATCTACCGCAAAGCCACCGAAAATTTCGGCGATGTTGCGCGTTTCTTCGCGCAAAGCCGTAGTTTTTCACCGTGGGTTCGGAGGAGGGTTCTTCCGCCACTACGCTCTTCTCCTCTGTATCCATTGCTCAAAGCACCCCCAAAAACAACGAGTAGGCGGTAAAGGCGGTTGCGGCCGTTCGCGATGCTACGCTTTGCTACCGCGCAAACCGTAGCATCTGGCCGTGGGTTCGGAGCAGCGGCGCTATCCCCCGAGCGACGGAGAGATCACCGCGCTCGCGCACTACCTGGCGCATCTGTCGCGCAAGCTCCGCGAAAGTGTGCAGCGGTCGTTGGAAAAATCATGCACAAAGCTTGAGGCACGCGATCAGCCACGCGTTTGCTCGTAGGCCTTCAGATGCGTATAGGCCGTGCGCAGCCGGGGCACCGGAATTTTTGCGGTGTCAGCGCGCGCAATCAGGTCGCCAATCACATGATCGGCTTCGACCGGCTGGCCCGCCTTGATGTCGCGGAACATCGATGCTGTGAGCGCCGAGCCTTCCGTGGTGAACATCCCTGTCGCGCGTTCCAGCGCGGGCGCGCGGGGCGGATAGCCTTCGCCGGTCGCGACCGCCCTGCATTCGTCGAGCATGCCAAGCAGGAAGTCCTTGCCGCCGGTCGCCGCCAGGATCGTGCCGATCGGGGCGCGCATCAGGCTGGTCGAGGCCGCGAACGACGCCAGGAACACCCATTTCTCCCACATGTCCTGCAGGACGGTCTCGCTCGCCGCGCCGTCGAAATTGCAGCTTCTGACGACGTCCGCGATAGCGCGAACCCGGTTTGACATTTTGCCGTCGCGCTCGCCGAAACCAAGCGATTGCATCGGGCCCAGTTGGACCACTTCGCGCTTCTCGTTCAGTGTCACCGCAATCGTGCAGAGCCCGCCCAGCACGTGGCTCGCGCCAAATTTCTTGTCGAGAACGTCCAGATGACGGATGCCGTTGAGCAGCGGGATGATCGAGGTGCCCTCGCCTACCGCCGGCGCGAACGACTTGACCGCATCGTCGAGGTCGTAAGCCTTGCAGCTCAACAGCACGACGTCAAACTTGTCCTTGATGGTGTCGGCCTGGGCGACAGGCGGATTTTTCAGCGTTACGTCTCCGTTCGGGCTTTTGATCACGAGGCCCGCGGCGGCAAGCTCCAAGGCGCGGCGCGGCCGCACCAGAAAGGTGATGTCGTGGCCGGCTTGCTGCATCCTGCCGCCGAAATATCCGCCAATGGCCCCCGCGCCAACGATGAGAATACGCATCTCTCAATTCCTGTTGTTGCTGTTGGGCAGGTAACGATCCTGCCAATTTCCTCCGAGCGGGAAGATTTCCATCTCAAACGTCAGGCGCTTTTGGGCCGTTGGTGGAGTTGTCAATAGGCGCGTTGTCTTGCTCATCGTCACAACCCCACCCGCAAGAACCCAAAGCCCTTGCAGACATTGCATCGTTCGTCGGGATGTGCGGTGAGATCACCCCGAGTCGTGTAAACGGTGTTCTTCTCAAAAAACTTTCCCTCCTCATCTAATTCCCCACAGTCACGGCAAATAATGTAGCCAAAACCATCTTCGGTTGGCCAAGTCCGCCCCTCATAAAAGGCTTCGGGGTCCGCTTTCTTGTCAGATTGACACGAGATCATGGCGGGCACCGCCGTCGCGGGATCGAGTTTCAGTCGCATCGTCTTGGGGCCTGCGTGCGTCAGTGTTCGGAGATGAACGCGATCGCGCGCCGAACCGAGTCGTAGTCGCGCAAAGCGCCGTTCTCGGCTAGGCGAAGGTCATGTATGACGAGCGTCATCATGCTGGTTGATGTAGGACGCCGGCCCATTTCAAACCACCCGATTCCCGACAAGCATCAGCTAAGGGGGTTGTAGGTCGCGCCGGGCGGCGGCGATGCCCGCCTTCCAGGCGTTGGAAAACTTGCCGCCTGGCCGTAACTCGAATGGTGAGTTTTGGTCCGGGAAAGTCGAAAATGCTTTGTCTTTCAATGGGAGTTGACTGACACTCTCTCCGCCATAATCCCCTGCACCCTTCACACCAACGAGATACCGCGCACAGGCTTATTGGTACAGGTCGACGACGTGCGCGTCGTAGATTTGGATATTGGGGCGAGCAAATCGGACATCTGCGCGATCGGTCGTCACCATTTCGGAGCTGGCGCTCGTGTGTTTGGTGGCCAGACGACGATCTCCAGGATTTTGCGCGCCTGACATCGCTCGAATTCTTCGTTGAGCGATGAAAGACGGCCATCAAGCACTCAAAGAGACCAGAGGGCGTTCCGACGGGGCCGATAGCGAAACGCTATCGCTGTGAGCATCACGCATCTTGCGGCGCGGCTGCGCCGGCGGTCCGTCGCCGTGCCGGCAGGAAAAATCCGGCGATCGCGCCGGCCAACGACAGCGTTGCGGCCAGGCTCATCGCCGCCGCAAATCCGCTCTCGAAATGCGCGGCCGAATCGACCCCGCCGTTGGCCGAGAAGATCGCCACCAGCGCAGCGATGCCGAACATGCCGCCGAGGAAGCGGCCCATGTTGAAGACGCCGGACGCCTTGCCCATTTCGGCCACCGCGACCGAGCTCAGGACGGCGTTCTGCGCTGCCGGCATCGCCATCGAGACTCCGACGCCGGCCAGCACCAGCGGCGCGACCAGGGCGGAGTAGGAAACCGCGGGGCTCACGATCTCGGCGATCCAGCCAAGGCCGATCGCCTGCATCAGCAATCCCGTCACCACCAGCGGTCGCTCGCCGAACCTGTTGACAACCGCGCCGGCCACCGGGGCGGTAACGAACAGCGTCGCCGTCCAGGGCAGCAGGCGAAGTCCGGCGCCGAAGGCGTCGAAGCCCAGGGCGGTCTGCAGGAACTGCGGCAGCAGGAACAATACGCCATACATCGCGGCGTAGAACAGCACGCTTGCGGACATGCCGGCGGCGAGGGCGCGCGATGCAAACAGCCGCATCGGCACCATCGGCGCGGCCGCGCGCAATTCCCAGAGCACGAAGCCGGCTGTGAACACCAGGCCTGCCATCAGCGTGCCCACGACCTCGGCGCTCGCCCACCCCACAGCGTTGCCGCGCAACAGGCCCCAGACCAGCGCCAGCGCCGCGAGGGCGACAAGCGATAGTCCGGGGATGTCCAATGCCGCAGCCGGTCCGAAGCTTTCGCGCAATCGTGCCAGCACCAGGCCGATCGCGATCAGGCCGATCGGCAGGTTGATCCAGAACACCCAGCGCCAGCCGAAATGTTCGGTGATGAAGCCGCCGATGGCCGGGCCGATGATCAGCGCGCATCCGGTGATGCTGCTGAAAATGCCGAGCGCGCGGGCGCGCTCCTCCCGGCCGAACGTGCCGCTCAGGATCGCCATCGCCAGCGGCATCACCAGCGCGGCGCCGGCGCCCTGCAGCGCGCGGGCGGCGATTAGCGCGGTGGCATTGCCTGCGAGCGCACAGGCCGCCGATGCAACGACGAACAGGGCGATCCCGGCCGCGAACATGCGGCGGCGACCGAAGCGGTCGCCGAGCGCGGCGCCGGTCAAGAGCAGCACGGCAAAGGTCAGGTTGAAGGCGTTGACGGTCCATTGCAGCGTCTCGACCGGGCTGCCGAATTCGGCGCGGATGGCTGCGAATGCCGTCGTAATGATCATGGCGTCCAGCGCCATCATGAAGGATGCCAGCGCGGTGACGCCAAGCACCCAGTTCTGCTCGGCGCGATTGGTCGGGGTCTGCATCGCCCTGTCTCCGTGTGTCGCGCCACCCTGTCGCGGCGCGTTCTGCGGGCTAGACGAGGCCGGAGGGGCAAAGGATGCGCCCAGAAATAATTTTTCCCGGGCCGCATCCTTTGGCTGCGGGCAAACGTCCTAGGGTGACGCGGCCACTTGCTCGAACTTGATCCGGGAAAGTGGGACACTGGTTGACGCTACATCCATCTCCTTTTTGGCCTGCCTATCTCGGAAAGCATATCGGCATGACGCAAACCACTCACCTTTCATGCACGTGCGGACAAACCCGTCTTGCCGTCGAGGGAACGCCCATCGTTGCCGCCGAATGCTGTTGCACAAGTTGCCGGACTGCTGGCGGCAGGCTGGAAGCCTTGCCTGGCGCACCGAAAATTGTGGAGCCCAACGGCGCGACTCAAATGATTCTCTATCGCAAGGACCCTCCATTTTGACAAGGGCACCGAGCTGCTGAGAGAACATCGGCTCACGCCGCAATCGGCCACCCGCCGTGTGGTCGCCGTCTGTTGCAACACACCCATTTTCCTGGAGTTCACGAAAGGGCATTGGCTGAGTCTCTATGGACGTCTTTGGTCTCCAGAAGCGCGACCCCGTATTGAAATGCGCACAATGACGAGTGACGCGCTTCCAGGTGCCAACCTCTCCAACGATATTCCAAACCCCAAGCGTCAAACCGTGTCTTTCTTCGTCAAGCTGCTGTCTGCCTGGCTCGCGATGGGCTTCAGTGTTCCGAAGATTGCCTTCGTGAAGGGAAAGATCGACGACTGAGCAGGATGACAAGATCGAAATTACCCAACGGTTGCCCACTCTACGACCGAGCAGCGGGACCAGCAGTTCGCGGATCTTGCGCGCGCCCCAGTGCGGCTTCTCGGCCTTCTGATTGATGCTGCGTTGAACGAACCAAAGTTTCCGCTGTCTCGCAATGTAAAAGCGGCACTGCCAAAATTGCGAAATGTTGGTCATCGCTCGGCTCACGGTCGATTTTTACTGCTCAACGAAGCGACATCGAAAAAGCCGAGGATGGGGTACGGATCGCCGTCGAAGAGTTTCTGCACCATGCCGGTTTGCTTAATTGATCGCGGATCAACGGCCAGTCTTGTCCAGATCCTCCGTCGATAACCTGCCGTCTCGATTGCGATAGCTCTTTTATTGGCGGGAAATTCCGTAGATTGGCGCGGAGAGCTGCCGTGGCGCACATGCGTCAGGCGGGATGTCGCACCGCCGTGCCTTGATTATTGTCGATAATGTACCGCCAGAACCCATCCGCGCCGCGCCGCATGATGTCGCTTGCTGTGCCGTGCATGTGCACGATCTTGCCGTCAGGACCTGTTCCGTCAATTGACCAGTCCAGCACAATCTGGGCGGTGTCGCCGCCGACGAGCACATGGCGCACACTTGCCTTTAGCGGCAGGCCGAGCTTGATATCGTGCTCGAGTATGGCCGTGAACTCGGCGCGATCAGTGATGGTTCGCCCGTCGTTCGCGACGAATACCGCCTCCGGGGCGTACAAGGCCATCATTGCTTCGATCTTTCCGGAGTTAAATCGCTTAAGCAGGGACGGGATAACGCCTTCGGGTTCAGTTGGGAGTGGAAAGCTCTCGGACATTGGGGGTCTCCTGTTCGTGTTGGTTTAAACGGTTGCCCGCGGCGTTACTCGATGAAGGACCCTCGACGAGGTCGTCGCCGCCTTCAGCCCGCTGTGCGCCCGTCCAATCCCAAAGGCATCGCGACTGGCTCCTCAGGCGCGTTAAGGACCGACGTTGTGAGCAGGACAGCGGCTGCGAGGATCCAGTAGTACCAGGCGTCGAGCCCGAAGAATTTGAAGGCAAACGGGGCGATCACAAAGACCACTCCGACGGCGCGATCGACCCAAAGGTGCAGCCAGTAGGGAATGATGTGGACGAGCCCGGTCGGATGGTCGGTCAGGGCGGCCAAGAGCAGTGCTGCGACACCGACAACAACCGAAAGCCACATTGCGAGCGGTCCACTCTGCCCGAGCTTCAACACAAACGGCGCTGCGATCAAGACGATCGCGACGGGGTAATCGATCAGGTAGGCGTGGATGGACTTGGTAATGAAGCGAAACGACATCGGTAACTCCTACATGTTTGGTCGCTCAAGCGGTCCTTGCGACGCTGCGGGTATTTCTCTCTCGCGCTCTAGCGTGCGCAATGCGGTCGGCGACGGCCGCGGGGGTCTTCCTCGCGCAGTCCGGCCACCAGGCGCTCGTGCGTTGCTCATATCGGCACTCGCCAGCCGGCCGGACCAGGATCGGCCCGATGGGCGTGTGTCGCTCAGGGACGAACGCGGATGATCGTCTTCCCCTTGCGTCGCTCAGTCGGGTTCAAGGCGGCGACGGCGTCGTCGAGGGTCGCGACGTTGCCGATGTTCGTCCGCAGTCGTCCGTCTCGCACCCGCTGGACGATCTCACTCAGTTGGGCTCGATCGGACTCGACGACGAAGTCGACCGCGCGGCCGTCGACGGGCCGTGCTTCGGCCGGTCCGACGATGGACACCAGCGTTCCTCCGGCTCGGACCATCCTTGCGGACCGCTTCCCGATGTCGCCACCGATGCTATCGAACACCAGATCGACGCCGCCGACGTCTTCCAGGGCGTCGTTGTCGAGGTCGACGAACTCCTTCGCGCCGGAGTCGAGCACCTTCTGACGGTCGGCGGCTCGTCCGGTGCCGATGACGTAGGCGCCGAACTCTCGTGCGAGCTGCGTCACCATCGAACCGACTGCGCCCGCCCCGCCGTGCACGAGTACGCTCTGTCCCGCCTGAAGGCGGCCGTGCTCGAACAGTCCCTGCCACGCGGTGAGGCCCGAGATTGGCAGGCTCGCGCCCACCGTGAAGTCGACGTCGCCCGGGAGCGGCGCGAGGTTGCGCGCCTCCATGGCTACATACTCCGCCAGGGTGCCGTCGCGATACCAGTCGGCGAGGCCGAACACTCGCTGTCCCACCGACAGTCCCGTCGTGCCGTAGCCGAGAGCGGTGACCACTCCGGCCAGCTCGTGCCCGGGGATCGACGGTATTCGATCACGGTCAAGACGATCGGTCCAGGTCGAGGGCCACTCCAGCTCAGTCGGGACGAATCCCGACGCATGCACCTGAACCACGACGTCGTTGATCGCCGCCTGCGGCTCGGCCCGCTTCACCAGCTTCATGCCGGCTGTTCCCGCCGCTTGTTCCGTCACAACGATCGCCTTCATGATCTTCTCTTTGGTCATTTGCCTCTTCGGGCTCGGGAGCGTGGACGCGCCGGCTTTCGACAAAATGTCATCCATTGTGGAACTCCTCTTCTTTGCTTCTGCACTCAGCGCTTTCTGCCGGGTTCCCGCCAAGCCTGATGGATCGGGATCGCTCCGGTCGCGGGCGTTGGCGGATAGATGCATTGCAGCTGTTCATAAAACAGTCCCAAGACTGCCGATTTTGGCTGTACCATTGCGCGATGGCTGTCCTCCCGATCCAACTCGATCGTGCCAGAAGGACTCCGCTGGCTACCCAGATTTATTCGGCAATCCGAGACGGCATCGAAAACGGACGGCTCGCCTCGGGCGCGCGGTTGCCCTCCTGGCAGGATTTGGCCTCGCAACTCGGCGTCTCCCGCGGCACCGTGCGTGTGGCTTATGAGCGTCTCGTTGCCGAGCAATTCGTGATTGGTCAAGGGCCGGCAGGAACACATGTGGGCGAGCGGCAGACCCGATCCTCAATACCTGATTGGTTGCCGGACTCCCCGCTTCTGCCGGACCTCTTCTACGAATTCGGAAACGCGCCGTTGGCATTTCAGATGGGCGTGCCCGCTCAGGACGCCTTTCCGTTCAAGCTGTGGTCACGCATCGTTACTCGTGAGACCCGGCGGGTTGCGGCGGCGCCGGTGACGTATCCGGATCCGCGTGGCGATCCAGAGCTGCGAATGGAGATCGCGGCTTACCTCGGGCTGGCCCGCGGGCTTCAGTGCAATCCCTCGCAGGTGCTCATAACAGGAGGATTCTCCGGTGCGCTCGGTCTAGCAATCCGAGGGCTCCAGCTTGGAAGGATGGGAGCTTGGATCGAGGATCCCGGCTTTCCGCTCACTCGCACCGCACTCGGCCTGGCTGGCATGGCCGTGACGGCTGTCCCGGTCGATGCGGAAGGGCTGGATGTTGCCGCTGGTGTCCGGACCGCCGCTGGAGCGAAATTGGCCATCGTGACACCAGGCCAGCAGGCGCCGCTCGGGATGACGATGTCTCAACCGCGGCGGTTAGCGCTGTTCGATTGGGCTCGGCGCAACGACACCTGGATCATCGAGGACGATTACCTGAGCGAACTGCAGCTGAAAGGACGGGCGGCTCCGGCTCTTGCATCTCTCGATCATGGAGGACGGGTGCTGCACATAGGCAGTTTCAGCAAAACGATCAGCCCGGCGCTGCGCCTGGGTTTCATGGTTGTGCCGCCGGAACTGATTCGTCGGTTCGCTGATCTCGCTGCTTCCCTGGCGCCGGCGCCGGCTGCAGGCATGCAGCGCGCTGTGGCGGAATTCCTGCGGGACGGTCACTATCTTCGCCATCTGCGCCGCATGAAGCGGCTTTACGCCGCTCGACGGGAGGCTCTGCTTCGTTGCCTGGGAGAAATGGCGCCTAATTCGATAAAGATCCAGGCGACTGCCGGTCTTGCAGTGGTGATCTTGCTTCCCAAGTCCGCGTCGGACGTGGACATCGCTTCACGTGCGCTGGAGTTCAGCCTCGCGCCGGCTCCGATGTCGGCGTGGTACATGCAGCCTCCCCGACAGCAGGGACTGCTGCTCTGCGTGACCAACCTCGATGAACGGCGGCTGCCGGCAGACTGTCGCCGGCTATTGGAGTTGGCGCGATAGCAAGTTCACCGGCGCATACCGGTGTTCAGCACCGGCTCGATTGGAAGCCGGCACGGACCGGATGACATTCGATCGGCTTGGCGAACGAGACACCAAACCATTTGCTCGTCAACGAGCCATCATGGTCGATCCAGGGGATCGGGGGCAATTGCGGCAGGTACGACGCATACGGCATCACTTTCGCAAGCGTCACCCTGTACGGAAACCGTGCGAGGAAAGCCTTGTTCATTCCGCCGTCAAGCCCGCTGTAGATCGGGGCAGCCGGCAAATTGTCTCCAAGCAATTGCGCGGTGGCGCGCTCGTCGGCGCGCTGTTTTTCCTGCGCCCGCCGCGCGACTTCCGGATTGACGACGAAGGGGGGACATTTTTCGTTTCCTTTGAACACGAGAGGCTGCGGCGAATTCGGCGGAGGTTGCGCATCGAATACATAGCGGCGGTTGCACACATCCACCTTGGGTTCGAGTTGTGTTGTCTCGAAATGATCGTTACCGACCTTGAGCATTTTCCAGAAGCGCAGGTTCGGACTATCTCGATGCCGCGCCAGATTCGTCGGCGTCAGGCGAAACGGATAGGCCTGGACCTGAAACGACGGCCGGCCGCTGAGCGAGTCGCGCGCCAGCGCATAGATCTCGCTGATCTGTTCGTCGGTCATGGCATAGCAACCGGCCGACAGGCAGTCGCCATGGATCATGAGGAAGCTGCCGTTACGCTTGTTCGCCTTGTCGAAGCTGTTGGGGAAGCCGAAGTTGATTGAAAGATGGAAGTTGGAGTTGGGATTCATCAACTCGGGTGTGATCGTATAAAACCCTTCCGGAGCCTGCCGGTCGCCCTCATACAATTTCGGCCCGAGATCGCCCGACCACCGGCAGATCGGATAAGTCTTGAGGATCTGGAAGCGGCCGGTCGTGTCCTGTTTCCAGACTTCGAGTTCGGCCTCCTCCTTGAAAAGACGCACGACGATCGGCGAATATTTCGGCATCTTCTTCTGTTCGAGCAGCGCGAGCAGCTCGGCGGGCAGTTCCTGTGTTGCCTTGGCCGGCAACGGCTTGCTCAATGGTTTGCTGTTTTCGCCCTGGCCCATGGCCGGCGTCAGCCCTGCGGCAAACGCCGCCGCCAGCACGAGCGCGCGTCGGAGCATGGCGCGGATCACTGCGGTACCGCGCGCCGCTATTTCTCGAACCCGACGAACACCGTAGCTTCCTCCACCGACTTCCTTTCCGACACCACCGCATTCGCCGGAAACGTCTCATCCGGCCAGCCCAGCGCGATGCTTTTCATGATGACCTGATCGTCGGCTATGCCCGCATGCTCGCGCACCACGGGGGATTGCATGATGCCCTGGCTGTTGATCACGGCGCCCAGCCCGCGAGACCAGGCGGCATTGACCAGGGCGGTCGCCACGGCGCCGCAATCGAAGGGCGTATCGTCGCTGCCGTCAAGCACGCGGTCATAGGTGATGATCACGCAGACCGGCGCGTCGAATTGACGGAAGCCGCGCAGCACCCAGTCCTGTCGCTTGTCCTTGTTGTCGCGTTCGATCCCCATCGCGGAGAATAATTGCTTGGCAACGCCGACCTGCCGGTCGCGGTGCACGCCCGCAAAGGCCTGGCCCGTGCGGAACTCGCGCGACTGCGGAATGCCCGCTACCATCCGCTCGGTGTTGCCGGCGCGGATTCGATCCAGCGGTTCGCCTGAAATGACGTAGAAATTCCAGGGCTGGGTGTTCATCGACGACGGCGCGCGCATCGCCAAACCAATGATTTCCGCAATCAGCGCCTTGGGCACCGGATCAGGTTTGTAACCGCGGATACTCCGGCGACCGAGAATAACGTCATCAAACTGCATCTGTGTGGGATTCCCTGATAAATTCTGAAACAGCCGGATTTTCGCGGTTTCCGCACGCTTGCGCAAGCGGCGGCGGCGTGCCCTCGACGGCCTGGCCACGCAGAACACGATCGCATCAATGTTGCGCGCACGCACTTGTCTAGCGAATTTCCGGGATGATGAAATTGTGCCGCTGATTTGCCCGACGTGTCAAGTTTTCGGCCCAAACCGCCGGGTGCGGCGGCCGACGGCTACTTTGCATGGGGTTGTTTTCGATATTTTTGGTAGGAGCCGCGGGCGACCCGGCGCAACGGCAACGTCCGGAAGGGCGCGCAGGCTTGTCAGGCTGTTGCTCAAATCGTCAGTTTTGGTCTGGAAAGGTCGAAAATATATTTCAATCTGGATTACGCCGCCGACCCTCGCGGTCTGCAATAGTACGGAAAGCCGCCCTGCATCGTGATCAGGCCGAGGGAATGAAATGACTTTTGACAAGCCAAAAATGGCCATCGTTGGCGCCGGCATCGGTGGTTTGACGCTCGCACTGAGCTTGTTGAAGTCTGGCTATCACGTCGATGTCTATGAACAGGCTGCCGAGTTGCTTGAACTTGGTGCGGGGGTGCAGCTCGCACCGAACGGCACACGGATTCTACGGCATCTCGGCCTGGAAGACGCGTTGCTTGCCGGAGGTGCGGTAGAGGCCGCCGGAAAGGAAGTGCGCATCTGGAATACCGGTGAGACGTGGCCGTTATTCGATCTTGGTGAGGATTCGGTGCGACGCTTCGGGGCGCCTTACTGGATGATTCATCGGGGCGACCTGCATCGCGAACTACTGTCCGCCGTCGTCAAGCTGGCGCCCGGTTCAGTGCACACCAGCCACCGTCTTGCGAGCTTCGATCAATCAGGCGACGGCGTCACGCTACACTTCGCGAACGGTGTCTCCGTTCAGGCCGATCTGATGATAGGCGCCGATGGAGTTCATTCAGTCGTGCGCAACGCGCTGGTCGGCGAACGGAAAGCCGAATTCACCGGAATTGTCGCGTGGCGGGGCATGGCGCCGATGAACGCGATCCCGGAGAGCCTGCGCCGAAATGTCGGCACCAACTGGATTGGGCCCGGCGGTCACTGCATCACTTACCCGGTACGGGGCGAGCGCCTGATGAATTTCGTCGGTCTGGTCGAGCGAAGCGACTGGGTCAAGGAATCGTGGGTGGAAGAGGGCACGATCGAGGAATGCCAGGCGGACTTCAAGGAGTGGCATCCCCACGTTCACGCCATTATTGAAAACGCCGGGACGCCGTTCCGCTGGGCGTTGCTGCAGCGCTCTCCGCTTGAGAAGTGGACGGTCGGACGAGTGACGCTTTTGGGCGACGCCTGCCATCCGACGCTGCCGTTTCTGGCTCAGGGCGCGATCATGGCGCTGGAAGACGGTATTGTGCTGACGCGCTGCCTCGACGCTTTTGAAGGGGATTTCGAAAAGGCGTTCGACCGATACGAACAATTGCGTCTGCCGAGGACCTCCGCAATCGTGAACGGCTCCCGGGCCAATATCGAGCGGTTCCACAATCCCTTATTGGCCTACCACGCAGCCGCGGTGAACTATGTCGAGACCGAATGGCAACCCGAAAAGGTCCGCCAGCGCTACGACTGGCTATTCGAATACGATGCGATGCAGGTGGCCATCTAGCTTTCAGGTGAGCTTTCAACGATGGTGAATAGCCGTCGCCCACCCTTGGGGGCGCGGGCGAAATGGCGGCGCGTTCTTGCGGCTATCAGGCGCGTGCAATTCGTTGGTCGCAACAGCGCTGGGTGCGTATGTCGTCAGATTTCATCCTTGTGCCAGGACCCCTGGTCCGGGCGTCGAGCTGGGAGCCAACGGCCGGGCATCTGCGGGCTGCCGGGCATCGTGTCCAGGTGCCGGACGTTTTGGCCCACCATGATACACCGCCGTCCTGGTCCACCTGGACCTCGCATCTCCTCGAACATATGACGTCCGCCGACGCGCCATTCGTCGTGGGCCATAGTTCGGCGAGTGTATTGGCTGCCGAACTGGCGACCAAGCTGCCCGTGAAGGGCGTCATCATCGTCGATGGGGAAGTGCCTCCGTCGCAAGGCGCGGCGTCGCCTGTCCGGCCGGCTTTACACGAGCACATCAAGGCGATTGCCGGAGCGGACGGAACGCTTCCAATCTGGTCGAGATGGTTTGCGGGCGACGCCCGGCGATTGTCTCTCGTCGGCCTGGATATTCTGGCAAGCGATCCCGTGGCCTTCGCCCGGTTCGAAGCCGAACTGCCAAGGATGCACGTCGGCTGGTTCGAAGACACGATCAAGCTTGCCAACTGGGACCATGTCCGCGCCGGCTTCATCCAGACTTCGCCGATCTATGATCACGCCTTCGCGGAAGCACAGCGGCGTGGCTGGCCGGTTACAAGACTGCAAGGCACGCATTTGCATCCTGCACTGCAGCCGGCAGAGACCGCGGATGCGATTATTTCGATGTCGCGTCAACTGGCTCGATCAGGGCCGCAATAGCCGCAGACCTCGACCGTCCAGCCTCTGCTCTACTCTTCATCCGCGTCCGGCGTCTTCCTCAGCATGAAATGTCCGAACGCCGAAGCGATGGGTTTCGCCGGGTCGTCCTGCCATGCCTGCGCTTCGAAGGCGACGACGCGCCGGCCCTGCTTCACGATCGACGCCCTCGCGTAGCTGTCCAGCGCGCGGCCGGAGCGCAGGTAATTGATGGTCAGACCGATCGGCTTGGGCGGCGCCAGTGCGCCGAGCTCGCGTGTCACCCCACAATCGCGGTCGTTTCCAGAAAGGCGCCGGTCATGCCGCCGTGGATGGCGGGCAACATCGGGTTGCCGATGATCGTTGGCGAGAACGGCATCACAAGCGTGTCGTCGTCGCCGATGCGGATACCAAGAGCGCGCGCGAAGGGGCTGTCGGCAAACGGGCTTGTCGGATCCTCCGGGGCTTCGAGGGCCGGAGGCGGGCCGTTGTGTATCCGCTCGTCGGTCAGCATGTTGGTCCGGTTCGCGCCAACCATGAAGCAGGCCGTCGCGGTGGCCACCGGATCATCTTCGGATTCCTGATAGGCAGAGGAGCGTACGAAGGCGATCGAGCGGGTGACGCGATAGCAGAGCGAATGCGCCTTGATGTCGAGGCCCGGTGTCGCGGGCTTCAGATAGTCGATGCGCAGGTCGAGCGTGGCAATCGATCGCGTTCCATCGAGGGCCAGCTGGACGGCCATGCCGCAGCTTTCGTCGAGCATGGCGGTGACGACACCGCCGTGAAGAACGCCTGTCTCGGTGTCGCCGACGAAGACGGGCCGGTAAGGCAGGCTCGACCAGGCCTCTCCTGGCGCGGCGCGGTCGAGCCGAAGTCCGCTGATAAATCCATAGACGGAACGGCGCGCTTCGATGGCCTTGGCAAGCTCGTCAAACGGCAGGGGCGCATTCAATGATTTGGTCATGCAGACGTTCTAGACCAACGTCGGGGCGTCGGCAAAGGAGGGGATGTCACTTCCCGAATGCGCGCATTTCCGGAATGAGCGGGGTTCGCGTTCGGCGCGGGCCAATGCGCCGGCATAGGTTGAGCAAGGGCCGCTCTGCAAGGATGTTGAGCAGCAGGCCAAGCGCCACGACGATGCCGCACGTGACAATCACCAGCAACAGGGGCGGAATGATTGGAACCAGGCTTGCAATAGAGGTGCTTGCCAACGACACCGTCTGCACCTGCGCGAGATAGATCGAATAGGACGCATCCCCCAGCCGCGCCAGCGCACGCTCTGGCCATGACGGATACATGCGCTTTCGGCTGACAAAGGCCGCCGCCGCAACCAGGCAGGCCGAGGGAATACCGAATACGATGACGCGGTTGGCGGGCTCCGTCACCAGCACGGCTGCGATCGCGCAGGCGGCGGCAACGGATATCGGCCAGCTGACCCGGCTATTCACGAATAGGCTGGCCGCGATGACGCCGAGAACGAATTCGAGGATCATCGGATCGACGAAGAACGCGTAATTTCCGAGCGTCGTGTCGATACCGGGGATTCGTCCCACAATTGCGATCGCAGAAAAAACCATCACGATGTTCCGCCAGACATCGCGTGTCAGCGCCATCAGTAGCGCCACGGCGAGATAAAAATACATCTCGTATTCGAGGGACCAGCCCATATAGAGGACCGGCATTTCGCCGTCCGTGAACGCGATGAACGCCAGCGATTTGAGGATGTGGCGGGGCGTATACCATCCTTCGGTACCGAACGTGTCGGGAAGCGTCATGGCCAGGATGACAACGGCGAAGGTCACCACAAAATACAGCGGCGCGATGCGCTCGACACGACGGCGCAGGAATTCCGCCGGCGTAAATGTCGCGCGATGGGTCGCATAAAAAATGATGAAGCCTGAAATGACGAAGAAAAGATCCACGCCATGCCCGCCGTGGGACAAGACGAACGAGATAGCGCTCTCGGGAACCTTGAATCCTTCCGGCGCGACACCCCAGGCATGAAAGGCAACGACGGCGACAGCAGCGATCAGGCGAAGAATCTGGATATAGACAAGCATCGAGTCTTATTAGCCCGCGGCGGAGGCGGCTACCAGCCTCGCCCACGAAGGGCGCTGGGATCTAGTTCCCTTGTTAAATGGCCAGGTCGTACGCGTCGATCGTCGCCTTGGCGCGAACAGCGACTTCCGCCGCCGTCATGCCGGGCTTGTAGAGGCTGCTGCCGAGGCCGAACGCGAGAATACCGGCCTTGATGTAGTCCGCGAAGTTCTTGTCGGAGACGCCACCGACGGCCGCGATCATCAGGTCGGCGGGAAGCACCGCTCGAATGGCGGTGATCCCCGCGGCGCCAAGCACGCTCGCCGGAAAGAATTTGAGGCTGGAGGCCCCCACCTTGGCGGCAAGCAACGCCTCCGTCGGGGTGAAGACGCCGGGCATTGTGACCATGCCGTGCGCCTGGGCCCGGGCAATGATTTCGGGGTCGACGTTGGGGGTGACCAGAAGCCGGCCGCCGACATCATGGAGCCGCTCGACGGCTTCCAATGTCAGCACCGTACCCGCGCCCACCAGGATCCCGGCCTGGGCTTTTTTGACGGCGATCTCAATGGAGCGAAACGGATCCGGCGAGTTGAGCGGGATCTCGATGGCCGTCATGCCGCTGTCGATCAGCACGCTGACGATATCCGCCGTTTCCTCAGGCCTCACGCCGCGCAGGATCGCGACCAGCGGACGCTTCATCGGAGGGAATGGGACAACGCTCATGTTCATATGCTCCAAATCGATTGAGCGGCCATCGAAAGGCCGCGACGAACCGCATCCTCGGCCCCGATCGATCGGACAGGAACCGACACCGTGTCAAACGCCAGCTGGTACAGCCGCTGGAGCCGGCCTGACGCGATCAACGTGATGCCAGCACTCGCTGTCTCGCCTGCGAGTCCCGCCGCCAATTCGAGACCAATCAGGGTGCCGGATATTTTTTCGCGGGCCGTGGCTGGTTTGCCGCCGTAGAGAAGCTGACCCGATCGCACCTGGAATAGCAGATTGGCGGCCAACGCAGGCTTCTCAAAGGCGGCAATGACCGCCGACCTGAACGCGTCGATATCTTCCGCCTCATCAGCGCCGGTCACCGCGTGCGACAGGATCGTCTGTCGCGACACCGCGTCGAACAGCTCGCCCGTCATGAAGGTGGCGAAGCGTTCGACGGTTCCGCCACTCGTTCTAACCCACTTCGAATGGGTACCCGGCATGCAGACCACCGCATCGTCAGCCGCGTCAACGCCCAAGGCGCCGAGCAACTGCGTCTCTTCGCCCCGCATGACGTCTGGCGCTTTGGGGTCGCGTTGCGCGATGCCCGGGAGGATGCGGATGTCACGGTCCTGTCCCGGCACCGGGACGGCATGTTTCAGGATCGATGCAAGCTGCGCCGGCGTGTCGACATATCCGGCTTCAACCCACCCCTGCCGGGCGCCGGCCATGCCGCAGACGACGACGGGCAACCCAGGCGCGGCGCCGACGGCTTCGAGATGTGATTGCAGCACGGCCGGAAAGCCGAGCTTGCCTGCCGCCATCATGCCCTCGTGGCTTCGCCGTTCCCCGAGGACGTCGCCGGCCCGGTCGACGAGCCACAGCCGAAAACTGCTCGTACCCCAATCGACCGCGACATATGCAGCCTGTTTCATTCAATTCCGTTCCGGTGCTATCCGCGTTTCGGGAATGGTACCACGCCGGTCTGCCGGCGAGCTACGCTCGGTTTGTAATTGATTTGCGCAAGCGTAATCAGCATGATCCGAAGTCATGCGGTGCCCCGCCATTTTCCGCGGTGCAGCTTCGCCAACGAGCGCACGTCCGCAACAATGCGGCACAACAAAAAACAAAGACTTTGGAGGACGCCATCGTGATCAATCTTGCTTTTAGAAGCGCCCTGACGGGCTTCTGTCTAATGGCTGCGGCGCTTTCGCCACACGCCCACGCGCAATCGAATCCCAAGACGATAACGCTGGTGGTTCCCTATGCGGCCGGCGGCGGCACGGACACAGTCGCGCGTCTCATTGGCGAGCGGATGTCGCGCACACTCGCTCAGACCATCATCATCGAGAACGTCGTCGGAGGTGGCAGCACGCTGGCCAACGATCGCGTGGCGCGATCGGCACCCGACGGCTCCACGGTTCTGATCAATCACGTCGGACTGCTCGCCGCGCCCAGCCTGTTCACCAACCTGCGGTATGATACCAAGACGGCGTTCGAGGCGGTCGGCCTCGTCAACAATGCGCCAATGGTGCTGATTGGCCGCAAGTCGATCCCCGGCGAGGGACCGAAGGACTATGTGGCCTGGATCAAGGCGCAGCGCGACAAGACGAACTTCGCGCATGGCGGCCTCGGGACCAACAGTCATTTGTGCGCCGTGATGATGGGCAATGTGCTCGGCTTCAAGCCGACGGTGGTGGCCTATCGCGGATCAGCTCCCGCCATCGGCGATCTGCTGGCGGGGCAGATCGATCTTCTGTGGGATCAGGTGACCAACGCGCTGCCGCAGATTCAGGCCGGAATGCTGCACGGCATCGCCATTACGTCGCCGCAACGTCTTGAACAGTTGAAGGACGTGCCGACCACCGCCGAGCTCGGCATGCCCGAAGTCAGCTATTCGATGTGGCATGGGCTCTACGTGGCGAAGGGCACGCCCAAGGAGACCATCGTGGCGTTGAATTCGGCGCTCCGCGCGGCGCTGTCTGAGCCGGAGCTTTTGGAGAAGCTCAAGCAGCTCGGAACCCTGCCATTCCCCGACAACGAGTTGACCCCTGAGGCGCACGCACGCCTGTTCGCCGCCGATCTCCCGCGTGTGGCGACGCTCATTGAAAGTTCGGGAATCAAAGCCAGCGAAGCGAAGTAAGGCGTTTCGCGATCCGGAAATGGCTGCGCTGAAATCGGCGCAGCTCTTCTACACCATCAAATCGTGGTGCTGCGCATGGGTGCTGGCGTCGCTCCACGCATGGTTGAGACCGTGGCTGACGTCGTCAGACCCGTGATGATTCGATTGGTCGGACGCGTGATGTCCTGGCGACGCCATCTCGATCGCAGCCTCTGAAATGGTCAGCGGTTCGTTGGTTGTTGCAGAGTGCCCGTGGTGGCCGATCGACATCCGCGCCTGGTCCATCTCGGCGACATCCTTGAAGCGGAAGGTGTCTCGGTGCCCTTGCGTCCATGCAGCCGTCGAGCCCAATGCGGCGTTGGCGTTGGACGGCTCGAAATCATGACCGCCGTGCCTGGACGGAGTGTCGTCGTGGCTTCTCATCTCGCCTGAATTCGAATGGTGGCTGTGTCCGCGATCCTTCCACACATGGACATCGTCGTCGCGTCGTTCGTGATCTTCACTACCCGACCGGACACTGGAGTGAGTTGCAGGATTGAGGGACCCATCGTTGTGTGATCGCGCGAGCCAGTCATCGCCATTCCGGGCACGATCAGGTTCGGCCTGCCGCTGTGCGCCTCTATCGTCGTTCAGCACGGCGATGCTTGTATTGTGGGCGGCGGCATCGTGCGCCGGGCTCTGATCCAGCGTGTGGATACTGTCCGCCAGTGCCGTCACGTGAACGTGCTGTGGTGCGATGGATGGCCCGCTTGTCGGCGCAACAGCTTCGTCATCATTGGCCGATTGGGTCGTCTGCGTTCGTGCTTCGTCAAGATGGGAAAAGTCGAAGCTGTCGCTCTTCCAGGCTGTTCGCAACATCCAGCTTCCGCCGTTGACGTGGGCGCCGTCACTGTCGGTCCCGTCAAACAAAGCAGCGGCGGCAAGCGTCGTGACAGTTGCGTCGGTTTCCGTCGTTGCCATCAGTTCCGGATTGATGGGAGCGGCGGCGACCGCGACCGCCGCCGCCGACGGCTCGGGAACGAAATCCGAAGCCTGAACCGTTACCATTCCCTCCAGATGAATTTCCACCAGGGCGGAATCGCCGATATCGTGGGTCTGGTCTGTTGGATTGACGTACAGAATGGTTTGGTTCGTCGTGCCGTCATAGAACCAGGCGATCGTGTGCGCCGGTATGGATGTGCTTGCGGGAGTCAGCGCCAGGAGGGCAAGCGCGCCGAGAGCCGTTAGATCGATCCGGTCAGACCCCGATCTGAAGTCCGTGATAACGTCATGCCGGGCCGCGTTGGAATCCGCGGCGGACAAATAGACGAAGCGATCGTCACCATTACCTCCGGTGAGCTTGTCCGCGCCATATCCACCGATGATGGTATCGCAGCCATTATTGCCGTTGATCGTATCGTTTCCCGAGCCGCCATAGATAACGTCGTCACCGTCATTGCCCTTGACCGTGTCATTGCCGGAGCCGGCGTAGATCAGGTCGCCTTTGCAGGTGCCGTTGATGGTGTCATTGCCGGCGCCGCCATAGATGATTTGACCATGGTGGCCGCCGCCCGCGATGTTGTCGCCCCTCGGCGTCCCGTAGACATACGGCGGGTCGCATATCACCGTCTTGCCGGTCGCCAGATAGTCGAAATCATTGGGGTCTGCGTCGTTGGCGCCGTGGATGGTGATGGTCACTACCTGCGCGGTGCCGTCGATGCTGGTCACGGTGAATGTGTCGGTCAGCGTGTGGCCGGCGTCGAGCGCCTGCACCGCGCAGTTGGCGTCGTCGAGCTTGTAGGTCCACACGCCATCCGCGGTCATCGTGAAGGTGCCATAGCCGCCATCGCTGGCCGTCGGGCAGTTGACCGACGTAAAGCGGTTCGGCGTGTTGTCGACGTCGGTATCGGTGAGCGTGCCGGTGGCCGTCGGCTTGCCGCATCTGTCGGCACCATCCTCAATGACCGAGCCGGTCGTGGCGCCGGAAATGATTGCCGCGTCGTTGGCGCCGTGGATGATGACGGTCACCACCTGCGGGGTACCGTCGATGGTGGTCACCGTAAAAGTGTCGGTCAGCGTGTCGCCGACATTGAGTGCCTGCACCGCGTGGTTGGCCTGGTCGATGGTGTAGGCCCACACGCCGTTCGCCGTCATCGTGAAGGTGCCGAAGCCGCGTGCGCTCTCGGTCGGCGCGCTTACGGTCGTAAAAGTATTGGGCGCATTGTCGACGTCGGTGTCGGTAAGCGTGCCGGTGGCGCTCGGCGTTCCCTGCGCGGCATTGGCGACGCCGCCGGCCTCGATCGCGGTGCCTGATGTGGCGCCGGAAATGACGGCCGCGTCGTTGGCGCCGTTGATGGCGATCGTAAACGTTTGATCGGCCGAGAGCGTGCCGTCCGATACGGTGATGATAAAGTCCGCGGCCGTGGGCGCAACTAGCGCGTTGATCGCGTCACTATTCGGAACGAACGTATAGGCGCCGTTCGCGCTGTCCACGTAGAGCGTGCCGTAGGGACCAGCCTTCGATACATCGTACGTCACCCCGCCGATGACGGTGCTGCCGGCGGTTCCCCCCTCGATGCCGAAGGTCAAAGTGGCACCGTTATTGGGGCTGCTGGCAAGGAAAGTACCGCTTGTCGCAGTGAAGACGTCAAAGACCACGGTGTCGGTTTCGGTCGGCCCCAACACCGCATTCAGCGTCGGCGGTGATGGCGGAGGTGGCGGCCGAACGATGATGGTGTCCGGAACCGAGGTGAAGATCGCCCCGGGCATGGGTGGCAACTGCTGCGCCGGGGAAGCGCCATCGATCTGAATGAAATTGATCGGTTCCACCGGTAACGATTCGAGGCCAGGAGGCGTGCTCGACCCGGTCGATCCCAGCCCTTTTTCATAGGTGGCGAGCGCGTCCTGCTGGGCGGCCTGCAATTCGGCCATTCGCGACGGCGAGTTGATACTCTGGCTGACGCTGACCGAGGAACCTTGATGACGCAGGGTGATGGTCTGTCCGGGATCCTCAACGAGGAGGTATCGTGGGATCACCTCCTTGGTGACCAGCTCGAATGCACCATGCGCGAGATCTTTGTAGGTAATGTTGCCGTCGTCCAGAAATGTGACGTTGGGATCGGCGGCCCGCACCTCCTTCACAAGCGAGAACGTCACCGCTGTGAGCCACAGCATGCCGAACCTGCCGGCATGCGCCCGGCCTCGCGGATCGTCGGCCGTGACGTGAGCGGGATAGTAGGGCGCACGCCCGAGGGTGCCGGAACCGGCGGCGGTCTGAACGTTGCCGATCATTTGGGGAAGCGTGGCCGCAGCGGCCTTACGTTCCTCCCCAGTCTCGGCGTGGGACTCGACGAGCATGGCTCGAACCCCGCCCCTGGCGCGAATTTTCGTGGTCTGGCTCTGCCCAGCCCATGAGGTCAAAATATCTTATCGCCGCCAGCCGAGGGCTGACCGCCAACACGTTCAGGCTACCCCAATCCACGGGCGTTAGCTTTAGGCTCAAAAGATATAATACTTTTGAGCGGACGGCCGATGATGCCTTTCCCCGACATCGGGCCTAATGTCGTGGTGTGATGCCGCCTCGGCCGTTGGGTTCGACGCGCCAGTGAGCGGTCTCTCTGACAAGATCTTCTCGGGAAAGGGGGGATCATGTGCACGCATGCGATTGCCGTCGTGGTGACAGGTTTGGTTCTGACGGCGGGCGGGCTTTTCGCCGGGCCGGCTCACGCGCAACGCGATACCGCCAGGCCCGCCGTTCAGGATCTCGCATCAACACCGATTGGAAAAGTCGTCGTCGCCACGGGTTCCGTCACGCTTGAACGCGCAGGTGCGGTCGTCGTTCAGGCAAGCACTGCAGGTCAGGCTGGTCAGGCCAAAGTAGGTGATCTCGTCTATCAGGGCGATGCCGTTGCGACCGGCGCCGATGGCAAGGTCGGTATCAACTTCACCGATGGCAGTTCCTTCAATCTGTCGAACAACGCGCGCATGGTTTTGGACGAGTTCGTCTACGATCCAAATAGTAAGTCCAACGCGAGCTTGTTCAATCTGACCAAGGGGACCTTTACCTTTGTCGCGGGCAAAGTCGCGAAGACCGGCGATATGAAGGTCGACACCCCGGTCGCGACCATGGGCATTCGAGGCACCACGCCACGCGTGGAAATTTCGGATGACGGGACAGTCAGATTTTCCACGCTCATTGAAGAGGGCAAGAGCAAGGTCGTGCGAAAGCCGGGAGCGCCAGCGGCGCTGCAACCCGACCAAAAGCCTTTTCCCAAGTCAAATCTGAACATCTGTCGGGGGTGCTAGGCCCGTTCGCGATGGGAGAAATTTGCCGGTCCCGCTCAGAACAATGGGCCGCCGCTTGTTGATGCCAAGATCGGAAAGCCTGATATGGAATTGAGTGCGAGCAAGCGCATCATCCACGGCGTGGCGCCTGCTTTTGCCGTGCTGCTGCTCGGGTCACTGGCTGCCGCGCAGAGCCCGAAGAAGAGCGACTATCTCGGCAACATCGCGCGATGCAACGGCTCGGATCTCACTTCGCTTGCAGCCCGCATCGATGCGTGCACGGCGCTGATCGATTCCGGTCAAGCTACACCCACGGCGCTTGCCATTGCCTACAACAATCGTGGCAACGCCCACACGGCAAAGGGAGACTTTGACCGCGCCATCCCCGATTTCGATCAATCGATCAAGCTCGATCCGACTTCTGCCAAGCCGTTCAACAACCGTGGCGCGGCTTACTTGCGAAAAGGCGAGTACGATCTCGCCCTCAAAGCTTTCGATCAGGCGATCAAGCTGAACCCGAACTACGGCAGAGCCTTAGTCAACCGTGCCGGGGTCTACCTGAAAAAGAACGAGTACGATCGCGCGGTGCGGGACTACGACGAGGCCATTCGCCTTGAGCCCAATCTGGAGGCCGCGTGGAGCGGACGCTGCTGGACCCGGGCCATCCTCGGCTCGTTGCAAGCCGCACTCGAGGACTGCAACAAGGTGCTTCAATCGTGGCCTAACGACGCCGCAACCTATGATTCGCGCGGACTGATCCACCTGAAGATGGGACAGGCTGACGCGGCGATCGATGATTTCAGTTCCGCACTGCGTTTCGATCCGAAGCTGGCGAGTGCGCTCTACGGGCGCGGGCTCGCCAGGCTCAGGAACGGCGACAAGGCTGGTGGCGATGCCGATATTTCCGAGGCAAGGACCATCCATGCCGGACTGGATGACGAGTTCATCCGCTATGGCGTGCGCGACAGCAACTGATCAGCGAGCCTGACGGGGCGAACTCGTCATGAAACGATGCCGCGCCTGATTAGCCGGGTCAGTCCAGCTTCACGTTCGCTTCCGTCACGACCGTGCTCCAGCGCTCGACTTCCGCGGATACCATCTTCGCGAATGCCGGACCCGCGACGTCGGGGACATCGGAGCCGTTGCGCTCCCAGGCTTCCTTGATAGCCGGTGTCTGCATGGCCTTCTGCAATTCCTTGACCATCTGAGCGACAATCGCCGGCGGCGTGTTCTTGGGCGCGAACAGCCCGTACCAGGTCGACACTTCATATCCGGCAAGGCCAGCTTCGGCGGCGGTCGGAAGATCGGGGAAGGCCGGCACGCGTTTCGACGCGGCGACGGCAAGCGCGCGTAACTGTCCGGCCCTGACCGGCGCGGCCGACGAACCGAGCCCGTCGAACACAACCGGCACGTGGCCGGCGATGAGATCCTGCATCGCGGGGCCCGCCCCGCGATAGGGAACGTGCTGGATGTTGGTCTTGGTCAGGATCTTGAACAGTTCGCCCGCGAGATGATGCGTGGTGCCGGCGCCGGCGGAGCCGTAGTTCAATTTGCCCGGATTGGCTTTGGCATAGGCGATGAATTCGGCGAGCGTCTTGGCGGCGACCTTGTCCGGATTGACGACCACCACCTGCGGAGGCCGCGCGATCAGCGCCACCGCGACAAAATCCTTCTCGATGTTGTAGTCGAGGTTGGGATAGAGCGAGGGTGCAATGGCATGATGTGCCGCGCCCATGAAGAAGGTGTAGCCGTCGGGCGCTGCCTTCGACGCGGCCGATGCGCCGACAGTCCCGCCGGCGCCCGCGCGGTTTTCAATCAGCACGCGCTTGCCCAATTGTGAATCGAGCTGGGCTGCCAGTGGACGGGCAAAGGCATCGGTGCCGCCGCCGGCCGCGAACGGCACAATGAACGTGATCGGCTTGTCCGGCCATGTTTGGGCCTGGGCTATGTCCTGGGCCTGGCCGGCCACAGCGGAAACGACCGCGATAAGTGCAAACAGGGCGCACCGGACAACTCTTGGCTTCACGGCATTTTCCTCCGGCTTATTGCAAGCGTCCGCTGTCAGCGGCGCAATTGCTTTTTGCTTCCCGGTTCGATGTTCACTCGGGAAAACAGGCGAGCGGTCGTACCGTATGCAAGATGCCAGATGTGATCCATTAAAATGAGCCGCCGGAAGCGGGTGGGGCCCGGGACGTTTAGTCGCTCCCCTCGGTCATGCTGCCGCCCGTTTTCGGCACACGGTTCTGCCAAAGAAATTCGGGAAGTCCGGCCTTCGCTCTTATCGTCCGTGTGCTGACGCCGAAACGCCGGGGCGGAGCAGAAGCACGATCAGCATCACCGGAAATAGCGGGGCGATCCTGGCCACGGGGAAAATCAAAGGCGGGCTCAGCATCGGCAGCAGCCAGATCATGAACGCGAGCGTCCAGCACCACAGCGGCAGCGGCGCGGCGCGCGACATCAGCCAGAACGCCGCGGCGATCACCAGCAGCGTCACATCATAGGGTCCGGAATGCGGTGCTGCGAGGACGGTCGCGGCCAGAAAGACCGCGGTCTTTTCCCGCGTCCCCAGCCGCGATCGGAACGCGATGACGACGGATGCGGCTGCGCCGAGTATGGCGAGCAGTTGAATCCACGACGCCAGCCGTTCCGGCGCGCCGAGCAGCACTGCGCAGGTGTAGACGCTGTGCCCCCACATGCGGCCGAACTCGATCCACTTCTCGCTCGGGCTGATGAGATTTTCGAGGATGAGGGGAATCCACCGTACCCAGAGGTCCCATCCGAAAATCAATCCGCTTGCGATCATCATGGCCAGCGCGGACAGGCCTGACGCAAGGAACGCGCGCCACTGCCCGGCCGCCATCAAGGCGATCGGGACCAGGATGCAGAACTGGGGCTTGAACGTCAGCAGTCCCAGCACCAATCCACCGAGATAGGGACGCCGTTCAAGCAGGCCAAACCCGCCGACGATCAGTGCTGCGACCAGAAAGACGGCCTGACCGTCGATCGCATTGATGGCCGATGCCGGGCAAGCCAGCGCGGCCACGAGCAGGGCGCTCGATGGCACGGCGGCTGCCGCACTCGATCGCAGCGCGAGCGCCAGCAGGGCGCCGGTCACGACCTGAAACGCCACGTAGGAGCCGAAGAAGCCCAATGGCGCGAACGGCAGCAGGATCAGCAGGAAGCTCGGCGGGTAGGCCCATGGCCGGAATTCCAGCGGCTTGGAGAGCCAGCCTGCAAAACTCGTGTTGAGGAAGTCGGTGAAGCGATCGCCGTCGAAGATCAGCGGCGCGTTGCCATCGAGGACCGCGCGGATCGCGCCGTAGAACACCATCCAGTCGGTGCCGAGGGTATTGTAGTCGAGCCCGATCCTGCCCGGGTAGGGAATCGTCGTGAGCAGATTCAGCCAGACGTAAAATGCCATCAGAAGGCCCGGGACCAGCACGATCGCGGGTGGACGCAGCGCGTCCCTATGCCGGAAACTGTCTCCGCCGTGTGCCAAGTCCATGCGTTTTTCTGCCAGGCGATGAGCTGTTTTGCTGCGGGCGAATGCGAATCGGTGCCGATCTTACGACGATCGAAACGATGTGCCGAATGATCCGGCAAAGACCTTAACGAAGCGCTTCGGCAGTTGGGCCGCCTGCGGGCATGAAAGCGCCGCCCCGACCAATTTTACCGGTCCCGCAACAGGAAAATTCGGCTCTCGCGCAGGGCCCAAATAGACTCCGGTTGCAAAAACAAATATATTCACCTTGGGTGTGTGGGGAAAGCCTATGAAATGCCGTGCTGCTGCCGTCGCAGTTTTGTTGTGTACGATTTTTGCCAGTTCGAATGCGGATGCGCATGGGCCTTACGGTACAATCAGCGTCGGCAACTGGCAGGGCGGGGCCTATACCAACGACCAGACCGGGTCTTTCACGCACTGCGCAGCCGGCGCCCGATACGCGAGCGGTGTCTTTTTTCTCGTGATGATCGACAACATCGGCGGCTGGAGTCTCGGCTTCATGCATGAGCAATGGAAGCTGACGACCGGCGAGGCGTTTCCGCTGACCCTGACATTCGACGGCCAGCAGCCGTTCAATGTTCACGGCGTTCCGATCGCCGACAAGCTGGTTCGCGTTCCGATGCCGAGCAATTCCTCGCTGATCGCCCAGTTCCGAAAGGCGAAAGCGATGACGGCCTATACCCAAGGCCAGCTCTTCCAGTTCAACCTCGATCAGACCGGGCAGCTATTGCCGGTATTGGCGCATTGCGTGGCAAAGGTCAGGCAATCGGGCGTGGCCAGCGCCGGCGATTTCTCGGTCCTGCCCGCCGCCAAGGCGGTCGCGGCGGCGGCGCCGGATTCCGCGCCGGCCAAGCCCGAAAAACTGTTCAACCAGACCGGCACCGGCTTTCTGGTGAGCACCAACGGACACCTCGTGACCAATGCGCATGTGGTGCAGGGCTGCGTCGGCGACATCCAGGGCAATCCGTCCGGCGAGGCGCCAGACAAACTGCGCCTGGTGTCGAGCGACGAGACCAACGATCTAGCCCTCTTGCAGGCTACCGGTTCGTTCAAGGATATCGCCAAAATCCGGGACAAGGCGATCCAGTCCGGCGACAGCGTGGTGGCGATCGGATACCCGTTCCACGGGCTGCTGACCTCCGACTTCACGGTGACGACCGGGATCGTGAGTTCGCTCAGCGGCATCCTCAACGACACGCGCTTTCTGCAGATCAGCGCGGCCGTTCAACCCGGCAATAGCGGCGGTCCGCTATTGGCCTCGAGCGGCGACGTGGTCGGCGTGGTCGCGGCCAAACTGAATGCGATCAAGTTCGCGAGGGCAACGGGCAACATTCCAGAGAACATCAATTTCGCCATCAAGACCGGAGCGCTGCGGGATTTTCTCGACAACAGCGTGGTGCCCTATCAGATCTCCGACGCCAAGGCCGAATTGAAGACGGCGGATATCGCGCGCGATGCAAGGGCGTTTACGTTTCTCATTTCGTGCAAGGCTAAGGCGAAGGAAAAAGAGACCGCAAGAAATTAGAGCGCTTGGCGGCGAATGCATCGGCAGCGCGCCAAAATGATGGATCGCCAGTTCGAAAGCTGAGCACGGAGCCCGCCGGATATTCCGGCGGCTCAACGCTTACCGCGAATTGCCGCGGCTATGCGCGGCCTGGGCATTCCAGGCACTCCATCTCACGGTCGCAAGGCTTCGCTGGTCCGTTGCGAGCGGCCGTCGGGTCTGCCGCTCATAGGCGGCGATGATGTGCTGCGACTGCCGGATTTTTTGCTCGAGTTCGGCGATCGCCTTTTGCGTTTTGCCGGTCCTGCTCGATTGGGCATGCTCGCCCACTGTGAACCTCGCGGTCTCGATGCCCTTCAAGGTCTCGCGAAGCTTCTTGAGCTGGGCGCGGTGCCACGCAATGGCGCTGTCACTGTCTACCGGCATGCAAACCCTCCTGATTCGTGGCCGAATCTAGCACGCATCGGGCAAGTTGGGCCAAGGGGGGCCTCCGTGGGTCATCGGACCCCACCGGTTTCGCAAAGGTGCGGCCCGGACGTTCCCGATTTCGGCCCTTTTTTGCCATCGAAGCGACCGTGGGCGAGCCTTCAAACAACAAACTTGCATGGCGATCTGTGCTCAGCGCGGTCCCTTCTAATCGTCCTGGCGGCAGAACGCCGGCCAGGCGCAATGGAGCGTGCTATGGGCGAAGTGGAATTCGATCGAATTGTCGATGCCGTGCGGAAGGAAATCGCGCTGGCACCGGCGGTGCATTCTTTGATGGGATTGCGGGCTTCCGACTGGCGCGTGAAGGCCGCCGACGTCAAGCCAACGTCCCTGCGCCGCGCGCCCGTGACCAGGATTCGCCACGTAGGCGAGGGGCGGAAGCGATACAGGTGAAACGATACAGGGTGAGCTAATGGAACGGTCAGTGTTCGAAATCGTGAAGGCGCCGATGGGTTGGTCGGTATTTGCCGACAACATCAAGATCGGCGGCGTCTACGATTCGCGCAGCGCAGCGCTCGAAGCTGCCACACTGGCTGCGTCCTGTACGATCAGCGACGGTGGCGGCGTTCAGATCAATGTACCCGGCGCCGAGGACGAAAAGCCGCGATGGGCCGTCGCATTCGACATCGCTAGCTCCATCCTGCCGACGAGGAACGGCCGCGAGCGCGGTGGCTCACGGTAAAGCCGGTGTGAAGCCAACCGCTCGATTTTGACGGATGGCCTCCACGCCCTGGCAGGACTTTCGAACTAGCATGATCTTGTCCGCGCATTCGCGAGCCATGCGTGGATCGATACTGGCCGCCGTCGGGTTTCCGCCGGCGGTCTTTCGTTTCTACGCCGGCCTTTTTATTTCACGTCGTCGAACGGCGTCACCGAGGGGTTGCCGACGCGCATCCGCTTGATGCGGCGCACCGCCATTGGCCCGCCGTCGGATTGGTACTGCAGTTCGTATTTCTTGCCGTTCCTGTCGACCGCGGTGCAGGAGATGCTGGAAAGTTCGAGCGTCACGAAGTTGCCGACCTGCTTGCAGAGGCCGGCGGTGGGTTCGACTAACGGCACCGGCAGGCCGTCGGCCTTCGGCCTGTCCTTGGATTTCAGCAGCATCCGGTCGATCGGCAATTCGTACAGATTGGCGTCCGGCCTTCGCCCGTTGTCGCCGGAGAACGTGATGATGTGGCTGTTATCGTTGGGATCGTCGAGCGCCACGGTAAAATTCGCCCGGCCTTCCTCGGTCTGGAAGAACGCAACGGCCCGGCAACGATAATCCCGTCCCGCGACTTTCAGCGTGGTGCACCTGCCCGACATCATCGCAAAGATGACGGTGTCGGGCTCCGGCCGCGGCAGTTCGTCCTGCGCGAGGGCCGGTATTGCAACGAAAGCGATGGCAAGCGCGAAAGCCTGCCGGCAGAATTTCATGATCATGCCCCGGTTGATAGGACATGGCGCGCTGTGTGACCAGAGTCTCGCAGGCTCGCCACGGTAAGATAGCCCTGTTTTGCGGTGCCAAACGGCAATCAGAAATCGAGCGGCGCGTTGTCGACCACTTCCTTCATGACGAAGAAGGTGCGGGTCTGGCGGACGCCCGGCAGCGCGATCAATTGCTCGCCATGGATGCGGTTGAAATCCTCCATATCGCCGACCCGAATCTTGAGAAAATAGTCGAAATCGCCGGCCACCAGATGGCAATCCAGCACGAATTTCAGCTGTGCGATCGCCCGCTCGAAGGTGGCAAAGCTTTCTGGCGTGGAGCGGTCGAGCACGACGCCGACCATGACCAGCGCCCCCTTGCCGACCTTGCGGGGCGCCACCATCGCCCTGACCTGGGCGATGAACCCCTCCTCGAACAGGCGCTGGGTGCGCCGGTGGCAGGTTGCGGCGCTGACGCCGGCCGTTTCGGCCAGCTCGGCATTGGTTAGCCGGCCGCTATTCTGCAGCAAACGCAATATCTTAAGGTCAATGCGGTCTAGCCTGCTGGCCATGGAAGAATCTATCTAAAATATACTTATTAGCGGATGAAATCCTACGTTATTTCCGAAACAATGCAATATTCCTAACAGATAGTGGCTAACTTAGAGAGCACTTTTCCAGCCATCGATGATACCGCCTTTCGCGGAGATCAGGAACGGGGATGACGATGCTGGAGAAATTCGAGCGCTATCCGCTCACATTCGGACCCACCCATATCGAGAAGCTGGAGCGGCTCTCGCAGCATCTCGGCGGCCAGGTCGAGCTCTACGCCAAGCGCGAGGATTGCAATTCAGGCCTCGCCTTCGGCGGCAACAAGCTGCGCAAGCTCGAATACATCATCCCCGATGCGATCGCTTCCAATGCCGACACGCTGGTCTCGATCGGCGGCGTGCAGTCCAACCACACCCGCATGGTCGCAGCCGTTGCGGCCAAGATCGGCATGAAGTGCCGCCTGGTGCAGGAAAGCTGGGTGCCGCACGAGGACGCCGTCTACGACCGGGTCGGCAATATCCTGCTCAGCCGCGTCATGGGTGCCGACGTGCAGCTGGTCGATGAAGGTTTCGACATCGGTATTCGCCAAAGCTGGGAAGAGGCGATCGCGGACGTGAAGGCCAAGGGCGGCAAGCCCTATGCGATCCCGGCCGGCGCCTCCGTGCACAAATATGGCGGACTCGGCTATGTCGGCTTTGCGGAAGAGGTGCGGGCGCAGGAAAAGGCGCTCGGCTTCGCGTTCGATTACATCGTGGTCTGCACGGTCACCGGTTCGACCCATGCCGGCATGCTGGTGGGATTTGCCAAGGACGGCCGCGCGCGCAAGGTGATCGGCATCGATGCTTCCTTCACTCCGGCCCAGACCAAGGCCCAGGTGCTCGAGATCGCCCGTGGCACCGCCAGCCTCGTTGAATTGGGCCAGGGGATCGTCGAGGACGATGTCGTCCTGATCGAGGACTACGCCTATCCGGCTTATGGCGTTCCCTCAGAAGAGACCAAGGAGGCGATCCGGCTGTGCGCGCGCCTCGAAGGCATGATCACCGATCCCGTCTACGAGGGAAAATCCATGCAGGGCATGATCGACCTCGTGAACAAGGGCTATTTCCCGAAGGGTTCGAAAGTGCTCTACGCCCATCTCGGCGGCGCGCCCGCGATCAATGGATATGCTTACACCTTCCGCAACGGCTGAGATGGCGCTGGTTCTGGTTTGAGTCTGAAGCGTGCGCTCCTTACCTCGCCCCGCTTGCGGGGAGAGGTCGGATCGCCCTTGCGATCCGGGTGAGGGGGCACCGGTCTAACCGCATTCGG
The DNA here is from genome assembly GCF_049993905.1 of Bradyrhizobium sp. McL0615. Classification (NCBI taxonomy): domain Bacteria; kingdom Pseudomonadati; phylum Pseudomonadota; class Alphaproteobacteria; order Hyphomicrobiales; family Nitrobacteraceae; genus Bradyrhizobium; species Bradyrhizobium sp. McL0615. The sequence continues at coordinate 676,763 of NZ_CP188254.1, forward strand.
TACTCGTGGAGGCAGCCCCTCACCCCGACCCTCTCCCCGCAAGAGCGGGGCGAGGGAGAAGTCGGCACCTCTGCGTCAACCTAAATTCATAGCGCTCTAACGGCCTACGCGTCCGCCGACCGCACCAGCGCGAGCAGCTCGTCGCCGTAATGTTCGAGCTTCTTGTCGCCGATGCCTGCGATGTTGCGGAGCTCGTTGAGCGTCGAAGGCCGTGCGGCGGCGATGCCGTCGATGGTGGAATCGTGCAGCACGACGTAGGCCGGCACGCTGCGCTGGCGAGCGATATCGGCACGCCAGGCCCGTAGCGCCGCCTGCAGGGGCGCATCGGCGGGCCTGGTCTCGGCGCGCTGCGCCAGATCGCCGCGCCTTGATTTGGTGCGGCTGGCGCGAACGCGCGTGCCGGGCGCCGCCTCGCGCAGCATCACTTCTGTCTCGCCTTTCAGGACGCCGCGTGCGCTCTCGGTCAGCTTCAGCGCGCCAAAGGCTTCGCTGTCGGCGCGCAGATGGCCCATGGCGACCAACTGGCGGATCACGGCGCGCCATTGCTTCTCGTTGAGATCGTTTCCGATGCCGAACACGGTCAGCTTGTCGTGTCCGAACTGCGTGACCTTTTCGGTCAGGCGGCCGACCAGCACGTCGATCAGGTGCATGGCGCCGAAACGCTGCCCGGTGCGGTAGGCGGCGGATAATAGTTTTTGCGCGGCGACCTTGCCGTCGCGGAGTTGCGGCGGCGACAGGCAGTTGTCGCAATTGCCGCAAGTGATGCCGGTGACTTCTTCGCCGAAATAACCGAGCAGGCGGCCCCGCCGGCAGCCCGCGGTTTCCGCCAGCGCCACCAGCGCATCGAGTTTGCCGATCGATACGCGTTTGAATGCATCGGACCCGGTGGATTCGTCGATCATGCGGCGCTGCTGCACGATGTCGGACAGGCCATAGGCCATCCAGGCGCTGGAGGGTTTTCCGTCGCGCCCGGCGCGGCCGGTCTCCTGGTAATAGGCCTCGATGCTTTTTGGCAGGTCGAGATGCGCCACGAAGCGCACGTCCGGTTTGTCGATGCCCATGCCGAAGGCGATGGTGGCGACGATGACGACGCCGTCCTCGTTGATAAAACGATCCTGATTGCGGGCCCGCAGGCCAGCGTCGAGACCGGCGTGATAGGGCAGGGCCGGGATGCCGGCCTTGGTCAGAGCATTGGCGGTGTCCTCGACCTTGGCGCGCGACAGGCAGTAGACGATGCCGGCGTCTCCCGCATGGCGTTCGCTGATGAAGGCCTTGAGCTGGGCCGGGGCGTTCTGTTTCTCGATGATCTCGTAGCGGATGTTCGGACGGTCGAAGCTCGCGACGAAGCTCGGCGCGCCGGCAAGCCCGAGCCGGGTCACGATCTCCTGGCGCGTCATCTCGTCGGCGGTCGCCGTCAGCGCGATGCGCGGCACGTTGGGAAAGCGTTCGGCGAGGACGGACAGGCCGATATATTCGGGGCGGAAATCGTGCCCCCATTGCGACACGCAATGCGCCTCGTCGATTGCAAACAGCGCGATGTTGGCCTGTCCCAGCAAGGAGAGACAGCGCGGCGTCAGCAGCCGCTCGGGCGCGACATAGAGCAGGTCGAGGTCACCGGCGAGCAGCCGCCGCTCGACTTCCGAGGCTTCGTCAAACGATAGCGTCGAATTCAACACCGCCGCATTGACGCCGGCCTCCAGCAATCCCGCGACCTGGTCGCGCATCAGCGCGATCAGCGGCGACACCACAATGCCGCAGCCTTCACGCAGGAGTGAGGGCAATTGATAGCACATCGACTTGCCGCCGCCGGTCGGCATCAGCACCAGGCAGTTGCCGCCGTCTGTCACGTGACGGACGATTTCCTCCTGCGCGCCGCGAAAGGCCGGCAGGCCGAACACGGAATTGAGCACGGCCAGCGCATCGGGAACACTGTCGCGGCGAAGGGTGGCGGGAGCAGGCATGGGGATTATGTCGTCCGATCGGGGGCCGCGCGCAGGCGCTCTTGAGAGGGAAAGTCGAGATTACCATCGATCATGGCATGTTCAGTCCAGATTCGACACTCCCGTCCATGCGCAGCCGTGTGGGCTCCCTGCAGGGCAGACTTGCGGCAATTAATGCTTGCGCGGGTGAACGGCGGCGGGCGATCTGTGCTAAAATAGTGCCCAACAGCAATAAACGCAAAGGGAGCGCCAAAAGGTGCGCAAGGGGAGCGGATGACGGGACCGTCCCGAATTGTCGCTGGCATCATCGCTATCGTGCTGCTTGGCGGCGCAGCGGCCTTTGCGATCGTGTGGCGCCCGGCGATTGCCGCGGTCGAGCCTCCCGGGCCGCTGACCTTCGATGCCGCCCTCGTCAAACGAGGCCGCGACCTGGCGGCGATCGGCAATTGCAACGATTGCCATACCGTGCGCGGCGGAAGGAACTTTGCCGGCGGTCTGCCGGTGCCGACCCCGTTCGGCACCATCTTCTCCTCGAATATCACGCCGGATGCAGAGACGGGAATCGGGCAATGGTCGGAAGCCGCGTTTCGGCGCGCGATGCGCTCCGGCGTCAACCGTGAAGGCCAGCACCTCTATCCGACATTCCCATACGACCACTTCACCAATGTCAGCGACGAGGACGACCGGGCACTCTATGCCTTCCTGATGACGCGGCAGCCCGTCCGCGCGCCGGCCCGCGAAAACCAGCTTTCGTTCCCGTTCAACCAGCCGATTGCCATCGCCGGATGGAAATTGCTTTTCCTTCGTCACGACACCTATCAGCCCGATCCCGGCCAAAGCGCCGAATGGAACCGTGGCGCCTATCTGGTCGAAGGCTTGGCGCATTGCGGCGCCTGCCACACGCCACGCAATGTATTGGGGGCCGAACGCAACAGCGCGCAGTTTGCCGGCGGCGATGTCGAGAACTGGCACGCCTACGCGCTGAACGATCAGTCGCACGCGCCGGTGCCATGGAATGCGGATGCGCTGTTCGCGTATTTGCGCAACGGCTGGCACCCCGACCACGGTACGGCGCGCGGGCCGATGGCGGAGGTGGTCAGCAACCTTTCCTCGGTCCCGTCAAGCGACGTCCGCGCGATCGCGGTCTACATGGCCGGCGTATCGGGAGCGCCGGCGCCGGATCGCAAACGTCAGGGCGAGGCCGCACTCGAACAGGCCAAATCATCTGCAGTCGCCGCTTCCCAAACCAATGCGGCCGGTGCGTCAATCTATGCCGCGGCCTGCGCGTCATGCCACGCGAGCGGCCGGCCGCTGCCTTACGGTGGCATCAACCTGGCGCTCAGCACCGCGATCGCCAGCCCCGATCCGCGCAATCTCGCCAATATCGTGCTGTCCGGCGTCCGGGCCGTCGAAGGCGAACGCAGCCCGATAATGCCCGGATTTGCCGCCAGCATGACCGATGCGGAGGCTTCGTCGCTGCTGAGCTATCTTCGCACGCGGTTCAGCAACCAGTCGCCATGGTCCGGCGTTGAAAAGGCAGTTCAAGACGCACGGCGCGCACAGACCGCATTTCTCATGACATCACCCGCGCCGCGTAACGCACCCGCCGATCCTCAGCAGCGAGAAAAGCCATGATGACATTGAAGGTCAACGGCCGCGAGCATCAGGTGGATGCGGAGGCGGATACGCCGCTGCTCTACGTGCTGCGCGAAGACATCAAGCTCAACGCCGCCAAATTCGGCTGTGGCCTCGGCCAATGCGGCGCATGCACTGTCATCGTCGACGGCAAGGCCGTGCTCTCCTGCGTGACGCCGATGATTTTGCTGGAAGGCAAGCAGGTCACGACGCTCGAGGGTCTCGGCACGGCGTCGGAACCGGCGCCGATCCAGCGCGCCTTCATGGAAGAGCAGGCAGCGCAATGCGGTTACTGCATCGCCGGGATCATGATGCGGGCGCAGGCGCTGCTGCAGAGAAATTCCAGGCCGACCAATGAACAGATCCGCTCCGAGCTCGAACCTCATCTGTGTCGTTGCGGCACCCACATGCGCATCCTGCGCGCGGTGCGCCGTGCGGCGAGACTGATGGACACCGCGGATGCTTCGTCAGCGGTCGAGGGGAGAGCCCGATGAACACCCCCGTGAATATCGATCGCCGCCGGGTGCTGGCAGGCGGCGGCGCGCTGATCGTCAGCTTCTCGTTGTCAGGCGCTTTGGCGCAGCAGCAAGCCGCTCCCGCCCCGGCTCCCGCACCGAGCCCGCCCGGTAGTTTGAAAACGTCGCCCTATCTCGACGCGTGGATCCGCATCGACGCCAATGGCAGGATCGAGGTGTTCACGGGCAAGGCCGAACTCGGCCAGGGCTTCAAGACGGCGTTTCAGCAGATCGCGGCGGAGGAGCTCGATGTTGCGTTTGAATCCCTCAAGGTGACGACGGCGGACACGGGCCTGACCGCGAACGAGGGCTATACGTCAGGCAGCAACTCCATGAAGGACAGCGGCACCGCGATCCAGAACGCGGCGGCACAGGCGCGCGAACTGCTGCTTGCCGAAGCCGCAAACCGGCTTGGTTTGTCGGTCGAGACCTTATGGACGGCAGGCGGTGCGGTGATCGCGCCCGATGGCAAACGTCTGTCGTATGGTGAGCTCGTTCGGGACGATATGCTGCATGTTCAGGCGCAGCCGAAGTCGAAACTGAAGGACCCCGCGACATTCAAGATCATTGGCCGGTCTGTGCCGCGCGTCGATATCCCGGCCAAGGTGACCGGCGGTGCGGCCTATGTTCAGGACATGCGGCTGCCCGGGATGGTGCATGCCCGGATCGTGCGGCCGCCGAGCTATGGCGCGCAACTGATCGAATGCGATACTGCCGCTGCCGAGAAGCTGCCCGGCGTCGTCAAGGTCGTGCGTGACGGCAATTTCCTTGCCGTGGTCGCCGAAAAGGAGTTCCAGTCGGTCAAGGCGATGAATGCGCTGGCCGCCGCCGCGAAGTGGCAGGAGACGGCAAGCCTGCCAAAGCAGGACGACCTGCTTGCGGTGCTGACCAGCCTGCCTGCGCAGACCTCGACGATTTTCGAGCGCGGCAAGTCTCAGGCCACAAGCCAGAAGACCATCGAAGCGACCTATACGCGGCCCTATCAGGCGCACGGATCGATCGGTCCGTCCTGTGCGGTGGCGCAACTGATCGATGGTGCGCTGACCGTGTGGACGCACACCCAGGGCGTCTTTCCCGATCGTCAGGGCATCGCGGAAATGCTGCGCATGCCTCCGGCCAGCGTTCGGCTGATCCATGTCGAAGGCTCCGGCTGCTACGGCCATAACGGCGCCGACGATGCCGCGGCCGATGCCGCGTTGATCGCCCGTGCATTGCCCGGCCGCCCCGTTCGCGTGCAATGGATGCGCGAACAGGAACATGCCTGGGAGCCGTTCGGCCCGGCGATGGTGACGAAACTCAAGGCCTCGCTCGACGGCAATGGCAAGATCGCCGACTGGCATTTCGACGTCTGGAGCAATACACACTCGATGCGGCCGGGCGGCGCCGGATCGATGCTGGCGGCGCAGCATATGGCGCAGCCGTTTGCTGTGCCGGCGCCCAAACCGTTGCCGTTGCCGGAAGGCGGTGGCGACCGCAACGCCATCCCGATTTACGCCTTTCCCAACGCGCAGGTGGTGCACCACTTCATCCCGGCGATGCCGTTGCGGATTTCGGCAATGCGGGCGCTCGGCGCCTATCACAACGTATTCTCGATCGAGAGTTTTATGGACGAACTCGCGGGCCTCGCTGGTGCCGACCCCGTCGAATTCCGTTTGAAACATCTTGAGGATCAGCGTGGCCGTGCCGTGATCGAAAAGGCGGCGCAGAATTTTGGATGGAGGAGCGGCCAGAAGGCGCCGCAGGATCGCGGCTTCGGCTTTGCCTTCGCGCGTTACAAGAATTTGGCGGCCTATTGCGCCATTGCTTCCGAGGTTGAGGTCAACAGGGAGACCGGCCGTCCACGTCTGGTCCGCGCGGTAGCGGCGGTCGATAGCGGGCAGGTGGTCAATCCCGACGGATTGGTCAACCAGATCGAAGGCGCCATCGTGCAGTCGATGAGCTGGACATTGTACGAAAGCGTTAGCTTCGACGATACCAGGATAACCAGCATCGACTGGCAGACCTATCCGATCCTGCGTTTCGAGGCCGTGCCTGACAGCATCGAGGTTCATATCATCGACCGGCCGGGGCAGCCGTTCCTCGGCAGTGGCGAAACCGGGCAGGGACCGGCGGCGGCATCGATTGCAAACGCCATCGCCAATGCGACGGGAAAGCGCTTAAGGAATTTGCCGCTGACACGCAAGCGCATCAAGCAGGCGATCGACGCGTGAAGGTGGCTACTGATAGCTCGCCACGATGTCGGACACTGCGCGTTCGAGCTGTTTTGCAGTGGCGCATTGGCGAACGACCGTGCAGAAAGTCGAATAGCGCGGCATTTCGGAATCGCCCCAACCCCAGGCCATCCGGCCTTCGGGGTTGAGCCAGACCAGCCGCTTCGATCGCTCGGCGATGCGGCGTACAATGTCGGCACGGGGATCGAGATTGTTGCTGCGGGCGTCGCCGAGCACGATCACGGTGGTTTGCGGCGTGATGGCGCTCATCCAGCCGTGCTCGAAATCATCGAAGGAGTTGCCGTAATCGGACGAGCCGAAGCCGACCTTGGACATGATCTCGGCCATCGCCTCTTCCGGCGATTTGGATTCCAGGATGTCGCTGACTTCGATCAGGTGGCCTGAGAACGCAAACGAGCGGACGTCGTCCACGACCTCGTGCAGGCTGTGGATCAGCAACAGGAAGAAGTCGGATACCCGCGCCACCGAACCCGAGACGTCGCAGAGTGCGACGATCTTCGGCCTGTCGCGGTGCCGGCGTTTCCACGCCGTGAGGAACGGCACGCCGCCCCAGGCGGCGTTGCGGCGGATGGTGCGGCGCACGTCAAGATGGCCGCGGCGCTGCCGCTTGCGCGGCTTGGAGTAGCGCTCGCGCAGGCGGCGCGCGATCTGGCGGATCAGACGGCGCATCTGTTCGACCTGCCGCGGCTCGATCCGCGACAGCGGCGCGTTGGCCAGGATTTCATTGCGAAGGTTTTCGGCTTCCTCGCGCCCGTACAGCAGCAGCGCCTGCGAGACGGTGTCGCGCACCGTGCCGCGCAGTCCGTCCAGCGCATTGGTCAGCCGCTCCGCGAGCGCCGGGTTGGTCGCAGTTAGATTGTCGAGGTCGTCGCGCAGGCGCTCGATGCCCATCCGGTCGAGGATGCGTCCAGAAAAGATGCCGCGCTGGGTGAAGTAGCGGATGTCGGACAACGAGGCCGCGCTCGCGGCGTTGGCAATGGCCGCCGAAATCTGGTTACGGTCCTGCGCCAGCAGCATCTGGGCGAGTTGGCCGAGCCCGTCGGCCTGCTGGTCGCCGCCGCTGGTGTCACCGGGTGAATCGGAGGCGGAGTTGGATCCTTCTGCGTCCTGCTCGTCGGCCTTGCCGTCCTCGAGCGGGGGCTGCGGCTCGGGCTGATCGAAGAACAGATCGAAACAATCCCCGAGCGCCTTCTTCTCATCCTGCGTCTTGGCAAGCGTCAGCAGAAATGTGTCGCGCAGGATGGTGCGGTCGGCAAAGCCGACCTTGGAGACCGCCCGCATCGCGTCGATGCTTTCGGCCGGCGAGAGCCTGACGCCTGCGCCCCGCGCCGCACGAAAGAAGCGATGCAGGTTCTCTCTCATCCCCTGTCTATCCGAAGACGTTCTGACGCGAAGCCTTGGCGATGAAGGTGGAGACCTGAGGCATCGTGGCCTCGATATCAGCCTCGTATTTCAGGAGAACGTTCAGCGTGTCCTTGACCACCTCGTGACCGAGCTCGGGCGCCTGCAGCAGCACCAGCACGCGCGCCCAGTCGATGGTTTCGCTGACCGACGGTAGCTTCTTGAGGTCGAGCGTGCGGACCTCATTAATAAAGCTCACCATCTGCTTGCGCAGCGTCTGCGAAATGCCGGGTACTCGGCTTTCGACGATCCGCTCTTCCAGTCTCTGCTCGGGGAAGCCGATGTGCAGATGCAGGCAGCGCCGCTTCAGCGCGTCGCCGAGATCGCGTTCGCTGTTCGAGGTCAGGATCACCGTCGGCGCCGCGACGGCGACAATCGTCCCGAGTTCCGGGATGGTCACCTGGAAGTCGCTGAGGATTTCCAGCAGCAGCGATTCGAATTCGGCGTCTGATTTGTCGATTTCGTCAATCAGCAGCACGCAGCCGGCGGGCTGTTCCAGCGCCTGCAGCAGCGGCCGCGGCTCGACGAATTCCTTGGAGAAGAACACGTCGCCGAAATCGTGCAGCTGGTTCAGCGCCGCTTCCAGCGTCGGCGCGCCGCCGAGCACTTCGCCAAGCTTGTCCTTGAGGATCTGTGTATACAGAAGCTGCTTGGCGTATTTCCACTCGTAGAGCGCCTTGGCCTCGTCGAGCCCCTCATAGCATTGCAGGCGGATCATCTTCATGCCGCGCCAGGCGGCGATCGCCTTTGCGAGTTCGGTCTTGCCGACACCGGCGGGGCCTTCGACCAGGATGGGTTTTTCGATCTGCTGCGCAAGATAGACCGCGGTCGCGATCTGGCGACTCGCAATATAGCCTTGCGCCGCAAGACCGCTTTCCACTGCCTCGATCGAGGCCGACGGCCCATTTTCAGCCACGGGGTTTCAACTCCGAATTCGGTAGATTTCGCAATGTTCTGCCCGCGTTCCCGGCAAAGGACAAGCGCCGTTTCGTCATGGGCGGCGGCAAAATCCGCCATTTTCCGCCTAGCGCAATGCCAGCCCGGTAGCGGCTTCCAGTTCCCCAATCGCCTGTGCCGCGCTGACCACCTTGATCGTGGTCATGCCCATCTCGCGCGCCGGCTTCAGGTTGACGCCGAGGTCGTCGAGATAGACGCAGTTTTTGGGATCGACCTGCAACGTCTCGACCATCATCCGGTAGATGCGCGGGTCGGGCTTTCGCAGGCCAATTTTGGCGGACTCGATGACGTGATCGAACAGCACCATCACCTCGGCGACATAGAGCGAGCGACCGCTGTGGCTGCCGATGGCGTTGGCGGGAAGGTTGTTGGTGATGCAGCCGGTCTTGAACCGCGCCTTGACGCGCTTGAGCGCCTCGACCATTTCAGGGCGCAAGTCGCCCGAGAGCAGCGGCAGCACATCCTTGCCGCGAACCGCCGCACCCAGCGCCAGCGATTCGGCCGCGAACAACTCGTCGAAAGCTTCGATATCGACCTCGGCGCGCTCGAACTTGGCCCAGGCATTTTCCAGATGGTTGGTGGCGTTGGTGCGCCGGATGATGTCGGCGGGCAGCCCGCGCTCGGTCTCATACCGCGTAAACGCCTCGAACGGCGAGGTGGTCAGCACGCCGCCGAAATCCCAGATTACTGCCTCGATCATCATGCCCTGCCTGAAACAAATGTGTTGGCGAGCGGCTAACACGAATTGCCTGCTGGAACCAGTGCGATCGGGCGCTTGGCGACATGCGCCGCGCGGGCTATTGCTGCGCCGATGAACATTCTGCCTCGCCTGATTGCCGGCCTTGCCCTGCTGCTATCCGTTCCCGCGCACGCCATCGTCGGCGGCGGTGCGCCGTCGACGGAGGGCGTCGCCCGCTCGGTCGTCACCATCGTCGGTTCGCGCGGCAATTTTTGCACCGGCGCGTTGATCGCGCCGAAACTGGTGCTGACGGCGGCGCATTGCGTGCCATCAGGCGCCGAGTACAAGATCGTCGAATATGGCGCGGACCGGCAGCCGTCGCTGCAGGACGTAAAGAGCGTCGCTGTCCATCCCGGCTTCAATATGCAGGCGATGTCGGGACATCGTGCGACCGCGGATGTCGCGCTGCTGCAATTGGCTGCGCCGCCCAAGGGAAAGACGCCGGCCGCGCTCGGAATGCCTGATATCCCGATCAACGTCGGCAGCCGCTTTACCATCGCGGGTATCGGCGTGACCGTTCGCGGCGACGGCAAGAGCGGCGGCACCATCCGCGTCGCCGACCTGGTCGCGACGGGCAAGCCGGGGACGTTGCAGATCAGGCTGGTCGATCCCGTCGGGCAGGGCACGCGTGAGGGGCTCGGCGCCTGCACGGGAGATTCCGGCGCGCCGGCTTTTGAGGACAAGCAGGGTGGCCCGGTGGTTGTCGGTGTCGTGAGCTGGTCGACCGGACCGAATGGCTCAGCCGGATGCGGCGGCATGACCGGCGTTACGCCGCTGACGCTCTACCGCGACTGGATCGTGCAGACCGCGCAGAAGTGGGGAATGGCGTTTTAGCTTGCTTAAACCTCGCCCCGCTTGCGGGGAGAGGGAGCAGAAAGAGATTAGCCCCTCAATGCTTCGCCGCCTTGTTGGCGGCGGCATTGTTCAGCACGATCAGTCCGTCGACGGCGACGCCGACCTTGCTGTTGATCAAAAACGGATTGACGTCGATCGAGGCGATGCGGCTGCCGGCGTCGGCCATCAGATTGGAGAGGCCGACCAGTGCCTTCACGGCGGAAGCCTCGTGCAGCGCCGGCTTGCCGCGATAGCCCTTCATTTTCACGCCGGCTTTGGTCTTGGCGATGAGCTGCTTCGCCTCGGCCTCGTCCAGCGGCGCGCCGGCCAGCGCCACGTCCTTCATCAGTTCGATATCGACGCCGCCGGTGCCGAACAGCACCACCGGCCCCATCTCGGCGTCGAGCGAGGCGCCGACCACGAGTTCGAGGTCGGCCTTGACCTGCTGCGCGATCAGGATGCCTTCGAGTTTTGGCTTGCTCTTGATCTTCTTGACCCGCGCGGTGATGTCGTTGAACGCCTTCTTCACTTCGGCTGCGCTGTTCAGGTTCAGCACTACGCCGCCGATATCGGACTTGTGCAGGATGTCGGCGCTGACCACTTTCGCGACCACGGGAAAGCCGATCGTCTTGGCGATCTTCACCGCCTCGGCAGCCGTCTGCGCAATTTCTTCCTTTGAAACCGGGATGCCGTAGGCCTTGAGCAGCTTCTTCGAGGCGACCTCGTCCAGCGCGGCGGCGCCGTTGGCGGCCTTGAGCGCCTTTTCCAGCACCGCACGTGCGGATGCCTTCGAACTGGACTTGATATCAGGCACTTCCTTGCGCAGCGAAGAGTACTCAATCAGCGACTTGATCGCGCCGACCGCGCGGTCGAGACCCTGCATGACCGCGATGTTCGGCAGCGATTTTCGCAAGGCCTTGGTGAATTCGGTGAAACCGATCGACATCGCGCTGATGTAGACCACGGGCTTGCTGGCCGCGCCCGCCATCTCGTTGACGATCCGTAAGTTACGCTCGCGCAATTCGTGCGGCGCCTTCGGCAGTTCGGCGTCGATGATGACGATGTCGGTGTCGGGATCGTCGATCATGATCTTGATCGAGTTCATGTAGACCGAGGGGTCCACCACCGCGGCAAAACCGGCATCGAGGGGATTGCCGACGATGCTGCCAGGACCGAGCATTTTTGCCAGTTGCTCGGTCGCATTCGCGCTGAGCGGCGCAAAATTCAAGCCCGCCGAATAGAACGCGTCGATCAGGAGGCCGCGCTTGCCGCCGGATAGCGACACTGCCGCGAGCCGGTTGCTCTTCGGCGGTTCGGCATGTACGAAACATTCGGTGGTCTCGATCAATTCGTCGAGCCCGCGGACGCGGATCACGCCCTCGCGTGTCGAGATCGCGTCGAATGTTTCGATCGAGCCGGCGAGTGCGCCGGTGTGCGCCATCGCGGCAGCGCGGCCGCCCTCGGAGGCGCCAAGTTTCAGCGCGATGACAGGCTTGCCGGCGGCACGCGCGGCCTTGCAGGCCTCTCGAAACACTTTTGTGTTCCGGACGCCTTCGAGATAGACGACGATGACGCGGATCGAGGGATCGGCGGCGAAATAGGCCATCAGGTCCGGCGTCTCGAGGCCGGTCTCGTTGCCGGTCGTGACCATGTAGCCGACGCCGACGCCACGATCCTCCAGCGTCTGGCGGATCGCCATCACGATCGCGCCGGATTGGCCGGCAATCGCGACAGGGCCAGCTTCCATGGTGACGATACGGTCGTCGATATTGGTGAACAGCTTTTCGCCCGCGCTTAAGTTGCCAAGGCAGTTCGGGCCGGTGACGGCAAGGCCGGTTTCGCGCACCGCCTCCTTCAGTTCAACCGCCAGCCGCTGGCTGTCCTCGTCCTGCAATTCGCTGAAGCCGGAGGTGACGATGGTGGCGGAGCGCGCGCCGGCGGCGGCGGCGTCACGGATCACCTGCACCGCGAAACGCGCCGGCACCAGCACCAGCACATGATCGGGCTTTTCGGGGAGGCTGGCGAAATCCTTGTAGCAGGGCACGCCCCAGATCGTTTCGCGCTTGGCGTTGACCGGGAACAGCCCGCCTTCGTATTTGTACTTGATCAGATTGTTCCAGATGCGCTCGGCATAGTTGCCGGGCTTGTCGGTGGCGCCGACCAGCACGATGTTGCGCGGGTGCAGCATCGCATGGATGCTTTTGACGATGTCGCTGGCGTCAGGCGAGGGCGACCATTTTTCGGCTTGGTGCGATGCGGTGCTTGCCTGAGCGTCCATGGATATCCCTTAAACTTTGTTGTTTTCTTTGGCCGTGGCGATTGAGGACGCCGCGCCATGGTTTTCTTATGATTGAGGCCTTTCTATTGAGACTTGGCTGGGGTGGCAACACGCGTTGTGCGCGCAGCGCCATTCGCGCCGCGCACGATATCCCGGCCCGCGGAGAATTCAGCGTGAACCCGGCGCGTCCCCGAGCATGGTGGCGTGCACAAGATAGCGCTCCGGCCCCTGCGTCAGCGCGTCGAACGGCCAGCAGGTCGACAGCACCAGTTGATGCCCGCCTGCGAGCGGATCGATGCCGGAGGCATCGAAGCGTACGACCGAGGTTGCATCGACACTGTAGCGGAACGTCCGGCCGTCGTCTCTTGTAACGTCGATCTCGTCACCGACGACGACGTTCTTCAGGAAGGCGAAATGCGTATCGCGGTGCGCGGAGTAGACGGCGACGCCGCGCTCGCCGGCATCCGGCGTCCGTTCGACATGACCTGGTCCGAAGGCGAGCGCCTGCCCGCTGCTGCCTGCGAGCACGATGGTGCTGGCATGGAGCCGTTTTACCCCGATGCGGGCGACCGGCCATGTATCCGCCCATGACCACGGCTTTGTCTCACGCCCGGTGGCGATGGTTTTTTCGAAGGCGCGTTCCAGCAGAACCTGTGCCAGCAGCGCCTTGGCGTGGATGTAGGCGCCCTGGCCGAACAGGATCAGGCCGATGACGGCGAGAAGGAGCGGCAGGATGAAGCGGGGCATCATGTTGGCCCTCGCGTCTTTGCGAGCGCAGCGAAGCAATCCATTCTTTCTTTTCGCGGTGAGGTGGATTGCTTCGCTGCGCTCGCAATGACGGTGCTGGTGAGAGAAAAGCGGCGCGCGCGGCCCTGGGGGGACGGGTGGAAGCCGCGCGCGCTCTGGAAAGAGGAGGTGGGGCGCCTTCTCTTTTCAGCCGATGTCAATGCGGTGACATCTGACGTCGAGTAAGCACGAACAGGATCAGGCTGAACGTGAGCAGGATCACGCCCGCAATCATCTTCAGTTCAGCGTCAGTCGCCGTCTTCGGCAGCGTGACCGTGGTGGGCGTTTGGGTCACGATCGGCTGCGCCCGTTTCAGCGCCGCGATCTGAACCCGTGCCTGTTCGTTATCCGCGCGGCGTTCCGTCGGCGTCGCCGGAGCGCGTTGTCGCTCGCCGAACACCTTTTCAAAATCCCAACCGGCCGGCAGGTTGATCGGCAGCTCCGCGACCTTGAGCGGCTCGCCTTGCGGACGACTCGGCGTCTTGTCGACCGCAACCAGGCTGGTCAGCCGCGTGACGAGCTGATGCTTGAGCGCCAGCGCCAGAATGGTCTTGTCGGCATCTTCCGGGCTCGCCTGCCGCGTGGTGCGTGCGACTTCGGCATCCGCGATCTTGCGCCGCGCCCAGAGTTTGGACAGGCCCTTGCCTTCGGCCGCATTCGCCAGCGGAAGGGTGACGACCCACGGACGGTCGCCGATGCGGCCCTTGATCTCGACCGAGCCTGACAGCTTGTCGAGCTTTGCCGCGAGAACCAGCGGCTCGTCGCGATAGACGTCGGGGATCGCGACCGGCGTGATGTCGGCTGAGGCATCAGAGAATTTTGCGGTGAGATTGGTGACCGCGGGATTCTCCAACTTGGCGAACAGGCCGCGCATGCGTTCCTCGACCTGTTCGACCGAGCCGATGTGGGTGAAGGTGCCGCGGCCGAGTTCGGCGGCGCGCGTCATCAGGTAGGTGTTCGGAGCCGAGCCGATGCCGACCATGAAGATGCGCGAGCGGCCACGCAGCGCATTGATGGTTTCGAACAATTGCTGCTCGTTGCCGATGGCGCCGTCGGTCAGAAATATGACCTGTCGGACGTAACTGGCATCGCCGGCATTGTCTGATAACGCGGCGCGCATCGCCGGCACCATTTCGGTGCCGCCATTGGCCTGCAGCGCGTCGACAAAGGAAGTAGCCCGGCCGATATGCTCCCTGTCGGCCGGCACGGCTGACGGGAACAGCACATCCATGGTGTGATCGAACCGGATCACGTTGAAGCGGTCGTTGGGCTGCAGGCGACCGAGCGCGTAAGTGAGGCTCGCCTTGGCCTGGATGATCGAAACGCCGCCCATCGAGCCGGAATTGTCGATCACGAAGATGACCTCGCGCGGCAGCGGTTTCTGCTGGGCCTGCTCGACCGACGGCGGCGTGACGAAGGCCAGCAGGTAATCGCTGTCGCCGACGTGCTCGCGAAACAGCCCGACCGACGGCGCCTTCTCGGTGGCCGATTTCCAGGTCAGCTCGAAATCGCGGTCGGCCGGCACCGGTCCTTCGGCCAGGCGAATGATGCTCGTGTCGGCATCGGCCTTTTCCGTCTTGAGCGCATGGTGGTGGCTTTTGACCTCGCCGAGCGGGAAGCCGGCCTGCAGCCGCACGGTGATACGGGTCGGATTGACCGGCGCGTTGGTCGCGGGGTCGAGCACTTCGGGCGAGATGCGGTCGCGATCCGGCACGGGATCGGATTTGACTGCGCCCCAGCCGCCGCCGTCGGGCCGGAAGTCGACGCTCTGCACCACGGGTGCGGGATTGTAGCGCGGGGCGACCACCATCGGCACCCGCAGCGAGAACTCGTTGCCGGATTGCTGGACCGGCTCCTGATATTCGATCTGCACCAGCACGGTTTCGCCGGGGCCGATATTGGCGACCGAGTTGGTAAAAATGTTCGGCCGCTCCTGTTCGGTCAGCGCCGCCTTCTGTCCGTTCTGCTTGGCCTGTTCGTAGATGACTTTTGCCTGCTGCCGCTCCTTGATGTCGCCGACCACGACGCGGTCGCCGATCACCATCTTCAGTGTATCGACCGCGCCGCCCGACGGCAGCGGATAGACGTAGATCGCCTCGACCCAGTCCTGCGTCGGGTTGCGGAAGATTTGAGTAACACGAGCGCGGACCGTTGGTCCCGAGACGGTGAGATCGACATCGATGCCGAGCCGCGATGCGTCGGCATAGCCGTCGTCCGTTTTCAGGAGCAGCGATCCGGAGCGCGCGTCGCCGGGCTTGACCAAGGCGGCTTGAACGCGCTCCGCCGACCATACCGGTTCGAAGCTCAAAAATAATGCCGCAAATCCGACCAGGATTACGGCAACGCCCTGCATCACGAAGAACAGCGCCAGCCTGATCAGGCTGGGCCGTTCGCTGGGTTTGTCGGCCTCAATTTCGTCTGACGTCGTCATGTCGCTCACTCCAAAACGGCGGTTTCGCCGTGGTGTGAGGGTGCGGAAAGCCTTGATTTGGCGCGAGCGGAATGATCGGCCTTGTTCGGTCGCCCGCCACCGGGCTCCGCCACGGCCGGGGTGGCTTTGTGCGGGTTTGTGATGGATTGTGCGTCTGCTAGACTGGCCCTTTGAGACCAGAGCCTTTTCCGTTCCGATTGAATCGGAACGGGGCTCTAGTTTCTTGTTTTGACGCGTTTTCTTGACGCGAACCGGTTTCCACTTCGCTGGAAAACGCTCCAGGAGTAACGATGCCAGCGCCGGACAAGCAGCTTTCCGCCGAGCAGAGCCGGCAGATTGCCGACACCATTCGTGAGGAAATCGCCCGTCGCCGCATCTCCCGGCAATCGCTGGCCGAGCTTGCAAAGCTCAGCCTTTCGACGCTGGAGAAAGTGCTCGGTGGCCGCCGGCCGTTTACGCTTGCCACGACCGTGCGGCTTGAGCAGGCGCTCGGTGTTTCCCTGCGCAAGGCCCCCGACGCAGCGGCGCCCGTCGCACTCAATGGGAACGGCGACATCGCGCCTGATGCGCTGGGGGCCTATTCGCGCCGCGGCGCGGAATGGATCGAAGGGACCTATGTCACGGTGCGTCCCTCGTTCGGCGACAAGGACGCGATCTTCGCCTACCGCACCGAGATCTCGTGGGACAATGCGGCGTCTTCCCTGGTGTTTCACGAAAGCGAACGGCAGGACGCGGCCTTCACCCAGTTCGGCGAGGTGGCGATGCCCAATCAATCGGGCCACATCTATCTCGTCACCAACCGGCACGGCCAGCATCGCCTGATCACGGTGGCGCGGCCGACGATTTCAGGCGAGATGTATGGCATCATCACCACATTGCTCGCAGGCCGCGGCTCGCTGTTGACGCCGATCGCGGCGCCAATCGTTTATTTGCCGATCAAGATGGTCGGCAGCCCGACCTTTGGCCGGGTTTCAGTCGATGACCCCAATTACGCGCAATATCGCCAGCATTTGCGGCGGACGACCGAAGAACCGTTTGCGCTGTTCCTGCCAGGATAAGGACTTGCATTCCCGGAGAAATAGACTATATGCCTCTTATTCGAATTACCGCTCTGCCTTGTTGACCGCGCCGAAACCGGCCCCATTCCCCAAGACATCGTTGAAATCGGATGAAGCCCGCGCGGAGGTCGTGTGGGCAAAGCGCTTAGGCGCATCTTGGAGATAGTTACATGGCTACCGGAACAGTTAAGTGGTTCAACGCGACCAAGGGTTTTGGCTTCATCCAGCCCGATGATGGCGGCACCGACGTTTTCGTTCACATCAGCGCCGTCGAACGTGCGGGCCTGAGCTCGCTCAATGAAGGCCAGAAGATCTCGTTCGAAGCGAAGAAGGACCCGATGCGCGGCAAGACCAGCGCCGAGAACCTTCGCGTCGATTAAAAGGTTGCCGATTCTGGATTTCCACGGATGTACTGGGATCCACTAATCAGCCTCCGATACGAGAGCCCGCCGATGATGAATCGGCGGGTTTTTTGTTTGTCGTGCCGCCGCACGATCAAGAAGCGATGGTGAGCTCGTAGGATGGGTAGAGCGCAGCGAAACCCATCATGTTTCGGCGATTGCAATCGATGGGTTTCGCTCCGCTCTACCCATCCTACGAAGCAATCTTGTCGGTCGCTTTCGGCGCGTTGAATTTCTGCCGCAGCGTCGGCTTGTGAATCTTCCCCGTCGCATTCCGCGGCAGCGCGTCGACGAACTCGATCAGCTTCGGGCATTTGAACCGCGCCAGATTGGCCGCGCAATGCGCGTGGATTTCGGCCGGCGTCAGCGTATGGCCCGGCTTCACGGCCACGATCGCCATGCCGACCTCGCCCCATTGTTCGTTGGGGACGCCGATGATGGCAGCTTCGGCTATGGCCGCGAGCTGATGCAGCACGCTTTCGACTTCGGCCGGATAGACGTTCTCGCCGCCGGAAATGTACATGTCCTTCCAGCGATCGACGATGTAGTAGAAGCCCTCTTCGTCGACGCGCGTGGCATCGCCGGTGTGCAGCCAGCCATCGGTGAATGACGACGCGTTGGCGTCCGGCCTGTTCCAGTAACCCGGCGTGACGTTCGGTCCCCTGACCCAGAGTTCGCCGAGCTCGCCGACATCGGCGTCGGTGCCGTCGGGGCGGACGATCCGCACCTCCGTGTGCAGCACCGCCTTGCCGGACGAGCCGGCCTTGCGCGCGGCGTCCTCGCGATCGAGCGCCAGCACCGCCGGCGACGTCTCGGTCATGCCGTAACCTTGTTGCAGGGCGACGCCGCGTTCCTCCCACACTTTCAGGAGTGGCACCGGCATCGGCGCGCCGCCGACGCCGCCGATCACCAACCGGCTGAAATCGGACGTCGCGAACGCTGGATGCTGCGCCATGAACTGGTAGATCGCGGGCACGCCGAAGAACTGGGTGATGCCCCAGGATGGGTCGCTGATGAGCTGCAGCGCCACGCCGGGATCGAACGCGCGCATGATCAACACCGTGCCGCCGGCATGCAGCACCGGGTTGGTGTAGCAATTCAGTCCGCCGGTATGAAACAGCGGCAGCACGGTGAGCAGCACCGTCGACGGCGAGACATAGGCGGGGCCGCCGAGATTGACGCAATTCCAGAACGTCATGCCATGGGTGATGATCGCGCCCTTGGGCTGACCCGTCGTGCCCGAAGTATACATGATGGTCGAGATGTCATCGAGCGTGACGATCTCCGCACGATCGAGCGGCTTTGAGCCTGCAATCGCCGCCTCGTAGGAACCATCAGTGCCGAAGCGCAGCGCGGACGAAACGCCGCAGAGCTTTGCGACCGCCAGCGCGACCTCAGCCAGATCAGCGTCGTGGATCATCACTTTCGGCGAGGAATCGCCGACGATGAACTGCAATTCGGGTACCGTGAGCCGCGTATTCAACGGCAGGAACACCGCGCCGATCCGGAAGCAGGCGAACTGCACCTCCAGCGTATCGGTCGTATTCAGCGCCAGCACGGCGACGCGGTCGCCGCGCGTGACGCCAAGTTTGTCGCGCAGGTGAGCGGCAAGTCGCGAGATGCGCGCGTCAAACTGCGCGTAGGACAGGCGGCGATCGCTGGCGAGGTCGATGGCAGCACACTTGTCCGGCGTACGGCGGCCGAAATGCGCGATCCAGTCGTAATAGCGAACGGACGACATGCTTCCTCCACGTCCAGCGGTCTTGCGCCGCCGGTTCTGCTTGATGGCATTTTGTTTAGCAGATGAGGGGCCATATGGGGACACGTTGTCTTGCGTGGAGTGGCTAGCGCGGGGAGTGTTGGTCGGGTTGGTATTAGTTGTTTCCGAGGTGCCCAACACACACCAATCGTCATCCCCGCGCAGGCGGGGATCCAGTACGCCGCGGCCTATCGGTTCAATCACTGCTGTCTCTGGAATACTGGATCACCCGCCTTCGCGGGTGATGACAGCCGAGGATGACGCACCTTCACGATCTCGTGGCTCGATTCGCCCGAGGCTTGCTTTCGAATTTCTTCAACCCTCCGGACAGAGGGCGCAGGGAATGCCGGGTGCGCGCTGCACCCGCGTTCTCGTGTGCAAAAAGGCGCACACGAGCATACAGGTTCGGCGGAGGCATCCGACATTCCCTGCGCGATGATTTTAGCTTTTGGCCGCGCTCGAACGCGTTTGAGCGCTCGGACGCCAGATTTCATCTATCGGGACAGGGCGTCGTGACAAGCGCCTTAAACAACGCACTTGCCAGCCTGGGCCGCGATCGGCTTCTGCACAAAATACATCACGATCAAGGAAATCACCGCCGTTGCAACGACGACGTATCCCAGCCGGTCGAAATGCCGAAGCGAGCCGTCGGCATTTTGTCCGATGAGCGCGGCGGCGAGCACTGAGCCGAGGCCGCCGGAGAGTTGTTGCAGGGAAGCGCCGACCGCGCTGAAGGAGCCGCGTTGCGCGGGCTCGGGGATTGCGGAAATCAACGCCTGCGACGGGATCATGCGCGAAAAGATGCCGACGAACATCAGGACGTTGACCAGGATTGCAACGGTCAGACTCACCTGACCGAGATGGGTATAGATCAGTACCATGACGATGGACATGGCGCTGCCGAAGGCGAAGGTGGGGAATTTGCCAAAAGCGTCGCTCGCACGTCCCACTAGCGGTCCGATGAAAATGCTGAACAGGCCGGAGACGAGATAGATCGTTGGCAGATGTCCGATATCGATGCCGAGATTGTGCACGGTGTAGGCGCTGCCAAACGGCATCAGCATGTAGCCGCCGGTCGC
Source organism: Bradyrhizobium sp. McL0615 (assembly GCF_049993905.1). Lineage (NCBI taxonomy): Bacteria > Pseudomonadati > Pseudomonadota > Alphaproteobacteria > Hyphomicrobiales > Nitrobacteraceae > Bradyrhizobium > Bradyrhizobium sp. McL0615. Next base: position 696,807 of record NZ_CP188254.1, read on the forward strand.
CAGAAGCGTCGTCACCCCGAATGCCATCCAATAGCGTGGCTGTGCGACTGTTGCGATCAGATGCCGGAACGCATTTTTGTCCTGCTTGAGCGAGAGATGGCCGTTCACCGGTTTCATCAAGAACAGTACTGCGGCCATTCCGGCGATCGATAGACCGACCAATGCGCCGAACGCTACGTGCCAATTCCAATGGTTGGAGAGAAGAAGGCCGGCGGGGATGCCAAGCACCTGGCTTGCGGCGAAGGCGGTTTGCACGAAGCCCATGACGCGGCCGCGCAGTTGCAGTGCAAAGATATCGGTGATGATGGCGAGTACCACTGAGCCTATCACGCCGCCGAACAAGCCGGTAACGATCCGCCCAATAAGCAGCACATGATAGTTGGGGGCGATCGCGCAAAGCGCCGTTCCAAGGGTAAAGCCAACATAGAAAAATAAAAGCAATCGCTTGCGGTCGAACTGATCGGCAAAGCCGGCCGCCAGAATGCCGGAAATTCCTGCGCTGAATGCGTAGGCGGAGACCGCCACCCCGAACTGTGCGGCCGAAATATCGAGCGCCGGCATGATGATGGCGCCGAGTGGCGACATGATCATGAAGTCGATGATGATCGTAAACTGGACAAGCGCCAGCAGCGCAACGAGGATCGACTGGTACCGAGAAAAGCCGGGGGATAGCTCCCGCAGCTCATCGATCGGCTCCTTCAGGTTTTGTTCGGTCATGACATTCATTCGGGCGGGTAAGGATGAGGACGTGCGATATGCAGCCGGACGCCGGTCCTTATCTATTCTGGCTCGGCGTTATTTCGATGGCTTGACAAGCAGTTTAATGCCTGCTCGACGCGGGCGTCGATTCAGGTTGGTGCAGGTTCTATCGCCAGTCGAAATCCCGCAACTGGGAAGTCCGCTTTGCCTTCTGCGCATCCGCCACGAGATAGGTGGGGCGAGGACCAAACACGAGCCATGGTCTCGGCGCGCCGAACAGCCAGCCTTCCGGCGCCGCCTTGAAATATTGCCCTTCGACGCCGGGCGGCAAAAGTCGAAGTGCACGTGCCAATTGCTCTACTTTCAAAACCTATGACGCAAGCATGCGTGGCTGAGATTAATTGTCAGTCCGTCCGAGACATCTCCGAAAGACCATGCGGAGCGGATACTGCGATTCTGGCAGTGCGCTCGACCGCCTCGCCGCAGGATCGTCATTGATCCCGCGGCGATGCGGGTCTCTGCTAATTCCGAACAAATCTGGCACTGCCGAACCAATCGTCCCAGGCCAGCGCTTTGATCATGTGGCCTTCGGCCTGAAACCGAATTCGGGCGCGTTCACCCTGTGGTGGCTTTGCAAGCGCTATGAGGGGCAAAGCCATGGCGTCCCGGTCCCCTTGATACTCAAAACCTAAACTCGAAAAGCGCATCAACGGACCGTCAAATCCGGACAATCCGTCAATGCGAAACCACAAATGGTTGTCTTTAGGTTCGACATGCAGCAAGCCGAACCCTTCGTGCCTGTAAGTACCGACGAACTCATCCTGCGACCAACTGGATGTAGAGACAGGCTCCATCCGCCTTTCTTCATCGAAACTCGCAACCCGGTCATTGAGTTCTTTTCTCGCGACCTCATCGAAATGGGTGATCCAGTCTGTGACCGCCTCGCCACGCATCAGTTGGATTATTTGATTGGTGACTGCGAAGTGAGCGAAGCCCGAACCGAGATTGGTCGCTACGAATATGGCCGTGCCGCCTGCCATATCGCACCAAATATTAGCTCGAAACCCGCGAATGCTGCCTTCGTGCTGAATGCGCCGATTACGAACGTGCCAGCCAAGACCATATCCATCATTGAAAGTTTGATCTCTGTGCGCAGCTTGCAGGAGATGTGTCTCTCTCAATTGCTGAGACGAGACGAGTTCGACGCCTGATGGCTTTCCTTCTGCGAGATGAAAGGCCAGCCAAGTTGCTGCTTCACGGGCACTCATTGTCTGACCGATCGCCCCAAGCAGATTGTCGAAGGGCAATGGCGGGACGGGCTGGACCTTGCCTTCAATCTGGTAGTGGGGAGCGGCCATATTGTCGGTGGCATGCGACGTACTGCTCGGCCGCAATCCGAGTGGGATCAGCAGATATTCGTCCAGGACACGATCGAATTGATGCCCCACTGACTGGGCCATTACCTCAGCCGCGGCTGCATAACCGATGTTGCTATACGTAAATTGATCACGAAATTCGGCCGCCGGACGAATGTAGCGGGCGTTAAACAATACTTGCGCTCGACTTAAATCCGAGCCGTATTCGCCGACACTGGCACGGGATAGTCCGGTCCGATTGGCGAGCAAATCCCGTAGCGTCACATGATCGCTGACCCACGCGTCATAAAGCTCAAATGACGGCAGATATTTGCGGATGGGATCGTCCCAGCCAATCGCGCCGGCGTCCACCAGCGCAGCAGCCAGCCCAGAAGTGAAGGCTTTTGAACAGGATCCGATTGCAAAGGCCGTGTCAGCATCGGCACGAATGGACGTCGTGACACTGCGCACGCCATAGGCGCGTACAAGTACAGGACCGTCACGACGAACAACTGCAACGGCAATTCCCGGCACAGCCCAATGTTGCTGGACTTTCGCAATGAAGGGATCAAGTTCTGTTGCCAAATAACTCAATCCAACATCTCCAAGGCAAGATGGCTTATATAGCCGCCGCGGGACCGTCATCGCCCCCGCGGCGGCGCGATCAAATCATGCCACCTCGTGTTCCGCCACTTCCTGTTGCCGCACCGGCTCGGCCGGCGTCGCAAGCTCCTTGGCGAGCCTGGTCGCGCCGACATAGTCGGTCTTGCCGGAGCCCAGCAGCGGCACGGTATCGACCACGCGGATATCCGCCGGCACCGCCAGTTCGGACGCGCCCACGGTCTTGGCCTGGCGCTGCATTGCCGAGCGCTCGGCATCCTTCTGCGTGGTCAGGAGCACGATCCGCTCGCCCTTGCGTGCATCGGGGATCGATACCGCGACCGACATCGCTTGCGGCCACAGCACTGCGGCCATGGCTTCGACTGCCGACAGCGAGACCATTTCGCCGGCAATCTTGGCGAAGCGTTTGGCGCGGCCCTTGATGGCGATGAAGCCCGCCGCATCGATGGCGACGATGTCGCCGGTATCGTGCCAGCCGCCGGCCAGCGGCTCCAGCACGCCGGGGTTTTCCGAACGGAGATATCCCAGCATGACGTTGGGCCCGCGCACCGACAGACGTCCGCCTTCCTCGATGCCGGGGACCGGATCGAGGCGGGCTTCCATCAGCGGCGACAGCCGGCCGACGGTGCCGGGACGATTCGCCATCGGCGTGTTCATCGCGAGCACTGGCGCGGTCTCGGTGACGCCGTAACCTTCGAGGATGCGGATGCCGTAGCGCTCCATATACACTTGCCGTGTGCGGTCCTTCACCGCTTCCGCGCCGGCGATCACGAGGCGCAGGGTGCGGAAGTCGTAGGCGTGGGCCGAGCGCGCATAGCCTGTGAGGAACGTATCGGTGCCGAACAGGATGGTGGCGCCGGTCTGGTAGATCAGCTCCGGCACGATCCGGTAATGCAGCGGCGACGGATACATGAAGATCGGAATGCCGGCCAGCAGCGGCATCATCATTCCGCCCGTCAGGCCAAAGGAGTGGAACACGGGAAGCACGTTGAACACCTTGTCGTTGGCGTTGGCGTCGACGCGCGCCAGCGCCTGGGCCGCATTGGCCAGGATGTTGCGATGGGAGAGCACGACGCCCTTGGGCGTGCCTTCCGATCCCGACGTGAACAGGATCACCGCCGGATCGTCGGCCTTGCGCGCCACGCGCGGCGCGGTACCGGCGAGCAGTCCGCGGATTTTGTCGAGCGTGCCGATGCCGGCACGCACGTCCTCCAGATAAACGACGCGGGCCTGTCCGGCGATGGCTGATATCAGCTTGTCCAGCTTGCCCTTTTCGATAAACGCCTTCGAGGTCAGCACGGTCTTGACTTGGGCTGCCTGCATCGCTGCCAGCACGTTGACCGGGCCGGCAGAGAAATTGAGCATCGCCGGCACGCGGCCGATGGTCTGCAACGCCATGAACACGACGGCGACGCCGGCCGAATTCGGCAGCAGCACACCGACATTCTCGCCGGCCCCGGTGCCGTTCTCGAGCTTGCGACTCAACACCTGGGCGCCGAGGATCATCTTGCGATAGGTCAGGCTGGTGCCGAGCGCGTCCTCGATGATCGGCTTGCCGGTATCGCGGTCGCGGCGGGCATGTGCCAGCGCTTCGAACAGGGTGTGGTCCAGCATGGCGTTCTTGACCACGGCGTCGATCATGACGTCCTGCAGCGCGGCGCCTGCGGCGTTGCGGCGGGTCTTGCCCTTCAACGATGGGTCGACCGATAATTTCACCGGCGGCAGGATGGTGATCGTCACCTTGGGGAACCACGAGCGCTTGATCTCGCCATTCTTCAGATAGCTCAGACGCGAACGCTGCGCGCCTTCGATGCGGACGGGCACGACGACCGCGTCCGCCTTGTCGGCAATCATCGCGGTGCCGTCGTAAACCTTCATCAGCGAGCCCGACACCGTGATGCGGCCCTCGGGGAAAATTACCACGGGCTCGCCCGATGCCACCAGCTTGATCAGGTCGCGCGCCGCCAGCGGCTTGGTCGGATCCATGGTGTAATGCTTGATCAGCTTCAGGAACGGTTTTGCCCACCACGCCTTGGAAATCCCGGTGTCGACGGCATAGCTGGCGTCGATCGGCAGCGTGGCATGCAGCAGCGGGCCATCGACCAGGCTGACATGGTTCGGCGCGATCAGCATGCGGGTGCCGGCGGGCGGCAGATTCTCCATGCCGCGGACCTCGACGCGGAACAGCGCACGAAACAGCAGCGCGCCGAAGTCGCGCACGCCTTCGCGGCCCCATTTGTTGAGCACGAACCAGACCGAGCCGAAGCTTGCGATCGCAAGGCCGAAGAAGATCCAGGCGACCGGAAGACCAAGCGCCTGCAATCCCGCGACCAGCAGCGAGCCGCCCACCATGAAGGCCGCCTGCAGCACGTTGCCGGCCGCGATCACGCGGGCGCGTTCTGACGGCGCGGACCATGCCTGGACGGCGGCAAACGACGGCACCACGAACAAGCCGCCGCCGACGGCGAACAGGAAGAAGTCGGCCAGCATCCGGATGCCGGCGAAAGAGGTGGTGAATGCGGCGGCCGTTACGTCGGTGCCGTGCACGGTGCTTCCGATGGCCCAGGCCAGATCGAGACCGACGATGCCCATCACGATGGCGCCGATCGGCACCAGCGCGAGATTCGGGCGCACGTGACTGAGCTGCGCGGCAATCAGTGAGCCCGCGGCGATGCCGATCGCGAACACGGCGAGGCAGACCGTCACGACGCCTTCGGTGCCGCCGACACCGTCCTTGACCAGCGCAGGCAGCAACGACAGAACGATCGCGCCGACCATCCAGAACCAGGACACGATTACCATGCCGTCCCACAGGCGTGGTTCGGCGTAGAGCGACTTCAAGAGGTGAACGGTGGAGGTCCAGGGATTGACTGTGATCGGCAGATCAGGCGCGGATGGCTGGCTCACGGGGATGCGGGCCGCGAACGCCCAGGAAAGGACCGACAGCCCGACCACGGCTAGGCAAATCCATCCCATGTGCGAGGCGCCTGCGATAAACAGGCCGCCTGCGATCGTGCCGATCAGGATCGCCAGGAACGTCGCGCCCTCGACCAGCGCGTTGCCGGTTGCGAGTTCGGAAACCTGGAGCTGGTCGGGCAGGATCGCGTATTTCACCGGGCCGAACAGGGCTGCCACCACGCCGAACAGCGCGAGCGCCACGAACAGCAACGGGATCGAATGCATGTAGAAGCCGGCGGCCGCAAAGCAGGCGGCAAATATTTCGGCGAACTTCAGGCGCCGCGCGACGGTCATTTTGACGAATTTGTCGGCCAGTTCGCCGCCGAGCGCCGAAAGCACGAAAAACGGAAAGATGAACACCGCGCCGGCCAACGTCACCAAGGGAGCGCCCTCTTCGGCGGCCACGCCATAGAGCAGCATGATGACGAGCGCATTCTTCAGCACATTGTCGTTCAGTGCCGAACAGAATTGCGACCAGAACAGCGGGGCGAAGCGGCGAGAGGACAGCAATTCCTTGATCATGATTATTTCCTGTTACTTCGGCCGGGTAATCCCGGTGTACAATCGTGAGCTGCTAATTTGGGCGTCGTCGGTCGCGCGAAAGTTGTGGCCAATGCGCGAGGTGGTCACCGAGGACGGTTGCATTGAAAGGTTGTACGGAAAGTTATCCGGACATCGTGTCGTGGGAGCTGGCGGATGATTTGCCGCGGCATAGTGATCCCTTTCTTACGATCGGAGACACATTTGAACGAAAGCGGCGGCGCCTCAGGTCAGGTAGTGCAGGGAGGCAAACGGCGACAGCGAGCGCTTCCACGGGCTGCGGGGATGATGGGCTTTCATCATCGCGCGCAGGCGCCGCGCCGACTGGCGGCGGGCCAGAACGCCGCCGACGTCGCAGGCATTGGCCATGCGCTCGATCGGCGCGGTGGCGACGTGGACGATAATTTTGCCAAATCCCTTCACGAGTTCGATGGCATCGTCGACGAAAGTGGTGGTCAGCTGGGAAACGAGGGTTCGCATCGAGGTAGCCTCCGGGCTAAAAAATGAACATTGTTCAAAATGTATAGGGCAAACGTGAGCAACGCTCAAGAAGAATCTTTGCGGGACCGCAAAAAAAATTTGCGGCGCCATCTCATGATCGAGACCGCGCGGGGCTTAATTGCCGATAACGGCTTGAGATCATTGAAGGTTCGGGATGTCGCGGAGGCCGCCGATTGCTCGATCGGGAGCGTCTATAACGAGTTCGGAGACTTCGACGGCCTGATCCTGACCGTGAATCGCGAGACGGTTCGGGCCCTGACCGCCCGCTTGGTCGCGGTCCCTGCCGAAGACCCGGTCCGGCAGCTCCATGGATTGGCCGAGACCTACCTGGCGTTCGCGGCCGATCACGCCAATCTTTTGCGCTCGCTGTTCGAACACCGGATGGAGGACGACCGGCCCTTCCCGGAAGACATCCTAAAGATGGTGATGCAGGCGTTTGCGCTGATGCATGAGCCGATGGTCCGGCTCCTGCCCGACCGCAATCCGGAAGAGGTGGCGTTGCTGGCGCGCATGATGTTCTCCGCCGTGCACGGCATCATTTCGCTCGGCCTGGAAGAGCGAATGGTCGCGGTGCCGCCGGAAAAGCTGCGCCAACAGCTTGCGCAATTCGTGGATACACACCTGGCGGGCTTGGGCATCGCTCTTGATAAAAAGCGAGACGGCTAGGCCTGATCCGGAACGTCTTGCGTTCAATCACGCCGCGATGGTGGCCCGCAGGATTTAGCGCACTCAACAAGCTTGATTCAGTTCCTCCCGCGAGATTAGCTCCAGCCGAGCGTTCGGGAAAATCACATGGCGCGCATTGTTGTGCTTGGTGCGGGATTCGCTGGGCTCTGGGCCGCCCTCGGTGCTGCGCGCAAGCGCGACGAAATCGGTGCGCCGGCAGCGGACGTCGAAATACTCGTCGTCGATCGCAACCCCTACCACAACATCAGGGTACGCAACTATGAGGTCGACATCAGCGACGCGGCCATACCGCTTGTCGAACTGCTTGATCCGGCCGGGGTCGCCCACAAGGTTGCGGAGGTCCGGGGGATAGATCCCGTCAAGCAGCATGTAAGCGTGACAACGAACGCCGGCAGCGAGGTCATAGGATACGATCGGCTGGTGCTGGCGCTTGGCAGCCAGTTGGTGCGCCCTGCAATACCCGGGCTAATGTCCAACGGCTTTGACGTGGATACCTACGCGGCTGCCGCTCGGCTCGACACGCACCTCGCCGGATTGGGCGAGCAAGCGGCTTCGGAAGGCCTTGCCACGGTGGTCATCGTGGGCGCCGGCTTTACGGGCATCGAAGTCGCAACAGAGATGCCGGGCAAGCTCGAAAAGGCTGATCTCTCCGGCAATCGGCGCGTCATTCTCGTCGATCCAAACCCCGTCGTGGGGGAGACGATCGGGGAACAAGCGCGCCCGGTCGTCAGCGAAGCGTTGGCGGCGCTGGGTGTGGAAACGCGGCTCAACGTAACAGTCACGTCTGTCGATGCAGGCAGCGTCACGCTGAGCTCAGGTGAAACGATCCCGACACGGACGCTCGTGTGGTGCGCGGGCATGAGGGCAAGCCCGGTGGCCCAGACGATCGCGGTCGAGCGGGATCGGCTTGGTCGCCTGCACGTGGATCACTTCATGCGCGTTGCTGGCGCAACAAACATCTTTGCGGCCGGCGATGTGGCCTCCTGCGTCGTGGACGGTGAACATTCCACCGTGATGTCCTGCCAGTTCGCAAGACCGATGGGCCGCTTTGCCGGGAATAACGTTGTGGCCGATTTGCTTGGACAGCCGATGCTTCCACTCCAGATCGATTGGTATGTGACCGTGCTCGACCTCGGAACCTGGGGAGCACTTCAAACCATTGGATGGGACCGCCAGCTGTATTCATCCGGAGCGCCTGCGAAGGCGACCAAGCAAGTGATCAACCAGCAGCGGATCTATCCGCCGAGGAACGGCGTACGCGCGGACATTCTGGCTGCCGCCGCACCGACGGTGCAGAAACCGCCACCAGTTGCACGTCGATAATTGGCTGCGTCGGCAGCGCGGGCCGGGCAGCTCGCTAGTTCACGAACCCCTCAGCAATTCGCTGATCACGTTGAACTGGTTGTCGCGAAACTCGACCATGTAGCCGTCCTTGATCGGACGGTAGTCGGTCCGCGAGGTGTTGAGCGTCACCCCGGGCATCAGCATCGGCAGTGCCACGCCCTTGAGGTTGGCCGCCTGCGCCATGATGTTTTCGCGGCTGAGGTCGTTCTTGCACTGGGTCAGCACCACGACCAGCGCTTGGGCGACCATGTAGCCATAGCCCGCCGCCAGATTGGCCGGATCGACATTGGGCAGCCGCGCCTTCATGAAATCCCGGTAGGCAACCAGGTCCGCGTCGGTGGAATCCACCGAATAGGGCTTTAGCGCGCCGACCGACATGATGCCGGTCGCCGCTTCGAGCCCGGCCGGCACCATCACGGTTTCCTTGTTGGCGCAGCCCGAGGAGATGAAACGCATCGGACGCCAGCCGGTCTCGTAGGCTTTTCGGATCGCTTGCGCACACGCACGCGGCGTCACGCTGTAGATCAGGAAGACGTCGGCCTTGGTGTTGGCGAGCGTGAGGATCTGCGAATCGATCGTGGGATCGGCGACTTCGAAACTCGTCGCCATCGCGATCATCTTGTCGGCGTCCGCCCCGAGCGCTTCCTTGACGCCGCGCAGATAGTCCTTTCCGGCATCGTCGTTCTGGTAAAGGATCGCAAAGCGCGCATTGGGATTCTTGGCGCGGGCAAAACGCACCTCGATGCCGGCTTCCTCGACATAGTTGGGCGCCCAGGGCAACGCCATCAGCCAGGGCTGGTTGACAGGGTCGTTCCATTTCGATGCCGAGCTGATCAGGAACAGATGCGGCACCTTGGCGCCGTTGAGATATTTTGCGGTCGCCGAACTCGGCGCGGTACCCATGGTTCCGAACATGAAGGCGACGCCGTCATTTTCGACCAACCTGCGCGTCGCCTCGACCGTCTTCGGCGGCGAAAAGCCGTCGTCGAGCGAGATCATGTTGAGCTTGCGGCCGTTGACGCCGCCCTTCTCATTGACCAGGTCGAAATAGGCCGCAAAGGCCTTGCCGGTGACGCTGAGCGCCGACGCCGGGCCGCTATACGGCATGATGTTGCCGAACTTGATCTCGGTGTCGGATATACCGGGCTGCTGGGCTGAGGCCGTTGGCGCAGCGGCGAGGGAGAGCAGTGCGGAAAAGAAAGCCGGGACGAACTTGTTCAATCGGATCATGTTTCATCCTCCCGGCGAATGGCCGACAATGTTGTTATTGGTTTTGAACCAAGGCTAGGGCATCCTCGGGGAACCGGTCTTGCGTCCAGTTGCTGGAGCAGCACGCGTCGGTTCGTTGCCGTGGCGCCCGCGCCTGCATGATGATGCCAGCCGCTCAACGCAAGTTTGCGCGGGCCAAATCGGGGCATCGTGATCCCTCGGGAGGAAAGCATGCTGGAGCGCACAAGGGTGCAAAGCCCGTTCTATACCGCCGAACACGAGGCCTTCCGCGATGTGATGCGCCGCTTCGTGTCGCGCGAGATCGAGCCGTTCGCCCATGAATGGGACGAGGCCGGCGAATTTCCGCGCGAGCTTTATCGGAAAGCGTCCGAGATCGGGCTATTGGGGCTCGGCTTCCCGGAAGAGTATGGCGGTGTGCCTGCCGACCAGTTCATGAAAATCGTGGCGTCGCAGGAGCTGGCGCGCGCCGGCGCCGGCGGGGTCAGTTCGAGCCTGATGAGCCACACCATCGGCTCGCCGCCGATCGCGCGCGCCGCCCGGCCCGAGGTAAAGGCGAGGGTGCTGCCGCAGGTACTGTCGGGCGAGAAGATTTCGGCGCTCGCGATCACCGAGCCCAGCGGCGGCTCGGATGTGGCCAATTTGCGCACCAAGGCGCGGCGCGACGGCGACCACTATGTCGTCAGCGGCGAAAAGACCTTCATCACCTCGGGCATGCGGGCCGATTACCTGACGGTCGCTGTGCGCACCGGCGGCGAGGGGCCGGGCGGCGTCAGCATGCTGCTGATCGAAGGCGACACGCCGGGCCTGTCGCGCACGAAACTGAAAAAGATGGGCTGGTGGGCGTCCGATACCGCGACGCTGCACTTCGACGAATGTCGCGTGCCGGTGGAAAACCTGATCGGCGAGGAGGGCCAGGGTTTCAAGATCATCATGCACAATTTCAACAGCGAACGCATGGGCATGGCGGCGAGCTGCACGGCCTATGCCCGCGTTTGCGTCGAGGAGGCGATTGCCTATGCCAAGGAACGCAAGACGTTTGGCAAGCCGATCGCGCAGCACCAGGTGATCCGCCACAAACTGGTCGACATGGCGCAGAAGGTCGCAGCGTCGCAGGCGATGCTGGAAATGCTGGCGTGGCGGCTTGGGCAGGGTGAGAGCCCGGTTGCCGAAATCTGCATGATGAAGAACCAGGCGACCCAGACCATGGCGTTCTGCGCCTCGGAGGCCGTGCAGATTTTCGGCGGCGCCGGCTTCATGCGCGGCATCAAGGTCGAGCGCATCTACCGCGAGGTCAAGGTCAACGCCATCGGCGGCGGCACCGAGGAGATCATGAAGGATCTCGCGTCGCGGCAGATGGGGCTTTAGTACGCCACACGCACCGTCATTCCGGGGCGCGTCGAAGACGCGAGCCCGGAATCTAGAGGTGACTAAGACAATATCGAGGTTCCGGGTTCGGCGCTTCGCGTCGCCCCGGAACGACAAGGAAATAACATGCTCTTCACCGCCGACCACGACGAACCCCGCCGTATCCTGCAAAAGTTCATCGCCGCCGAGATCAACCCGTTCGTCGACGAGTGGGAGAAGAACGACATCTTTCCCGCGCATGAGCTGTTCAAGAAGCTCGGGGATCTCGGTTTCCTCGGCCTCAACAAGCCGGTTGAATTCGGCGGCCAGGGGCTCGATTACTCCTATGCGCTGATGATGGCCGAAGAGCTCGGCGCCATCACCTGCGGCGGCGTGCCGATGGCGATCGGGGTGCAGACCGATATGGCGACGCCGGCGCTGGCGCGGTTCGGCTCCGACGAGGTGCGTCGTGAATTTCTGGCGCCCGCGATTGCCGGCGATGCGGTGGCCTGCATCGGTGTCTCCGAGCCGGGCGCCGGTTCCGATGTCGCCTCGATCAAGACCAATGCGCGCTCCGACGGCGACGACTATGTCATCAACGGCGGCAAGATGTGGATCACCAACGGCGTGCAGGCCGACTGGATCTGCCTGCTTGCCAATACCAGCGATGACCAGGCCCACCGCAACAAGTCGCTGATCTGCGTACCGATGAAGAGCAAGGGCGTGCAGGTCGCGCGCAAGCTCGACAAGATGGGCATGCGCTCCTCCGACACCGCGCAGATCTTCTTCGACAATGTCCGGGTGCCCAAGCGCAACCGGATCGGCGAGGAAGGCAAGGGCTTTACTTACCAGATGGTGCAGTTCCAGGAGGAGCGGCTGTGGGGCGCGGCGGCCTGCCTCAAGGCGCATGAGTTCATCATATCAGAGACAATCGAATATACCCGCAACCGAAAAGCGTTCGGAAAATCGATCCTCGACAACCAGACCGTCCATTTCAAGCTGGCGGAGATGCAGACCGAAGTCGAGCTGCTGCGCGCGCTGATCTATCGCGCCGCCGAGGCGCTGGTCGCGGGCGAGGACGTGACGCGGCTCGCCACCATGGCCAAGCTCAAGGCGGGGCGATTGGGGCGCGAACTCACCGATGCCTGCCTGCAGTTTTGGGGCGGCATGGGTTTCATGAACGAGACGCCGGTCAGCCGGGCCTATCGCGACAGCCGCCTGACCTCGATCGGCGGCGGCGCCGACGAGGTGATGCTGACGGTGCTGTGCAAGATGATGGGCACACTGCCGAAAAACCAATAAGAAGCTATCAGAAGTAACGATGAGGAACGCCTGATGATCACGCTCTATCACTGCGACGGCGCACGCTCGTTCCGGCCGCTCTGGATGCTGGAAGAGATGGGGCTGCCCTATGAGCTGAAAATGCTGCCGTTCCCGCCGCGGGTGTTCGCCAAGGAATATCTCGCGATCAATCCGCTCGGCACCATTCCGTTCATGGTCGATGGCGAGACCAAGATGACGGAGTCCTCTGGCATCTGTTATTACCTCGGCACCAAATACGGGCCGACGCCGCTGGTGGTCGGGCAGGACGATCCGGCCTATGGCGCGTTCCTGAACTGGATGTATTTCAGCGATGCCACGCTGACCTTTCCGCAGACGCTGGTGCTGAGATACAGCCAGCTCGAACCGGAGGAGCGGCGTAACCCGCAGGTGGCCGGCGATTACGCCAAATGGTTCCTCGGCCGGCTGCGCGCCGTCGAGGCAGCCACCGCGAATGCCGGAACCTTGTGCGCCGGCCGGTTCACCGCGGCCGATATCGTCAACGGCTATGCGTTGCGCCTGGCGGGCAATATTGGCCTCGCCAAGGATTTCGGCCCCAATGTCGCCGCCTATTGGGCGCGATTGCAGGAACGCGACGGCTACAAGCGTGCCGTTGCGGCGGAACGCAAGGCGGGTGTCGAGCAGAATGTGGCGCCACGGATAAGGGCTTGAGGGATGTGTCATTCCGGGGCGCGAAGCGCACCCGGAATGACGGCTCGTTCTGCCGGTGACAGACACCGAATTTCCACTATGGTTGACCCCGTCGCAGCGGCCAAAGAGCCGCGCGAGGAGGACGAACCATGGACGACATCGGCCAGAAATCCGGCCATCTGATGCTGATCATACCCGAGCGAGTGTTTTACGCAGGGCTCCTCGGTCGTCCGCGCCAACGCTGCTCGGGCGCGTTCAACATCTATGTCTCGATCGAAGGCGGACTCTGGCTCACGACCGCCGATGGCCGCGAGAGCTACGGCGAGATGGTCGCCGTGCTCCCGAACGTCAGGCATACCATCGCAAGCGACCATCGTTCGGTGCTCAGCATCGTGATCGAGCCGGAGAGCGTTCCTCCCGGTGCGCTCGAAGACCTCGCCAAACGCCTCGCGGGGCCCGAAGGCGAAGCTTTCGCCAGCCGCATCCGCGCCGCCTATCGCGAACTGCGTGAGCATCATGCCGGCGACGAATTCTCCAGCGCCGAATTCGATACCCTGTGTCTTGGTGAAGCGCTGCCGCGGCGCGTACTCGATGCCCGCGTGGCGCGCGCGATTCTGCAGATCGGTAAATTCTGCGGCGAACCGGTGACGGCAGCAAGCTGTGCCGCGGAGGCGGGACTGTCCCCGTCGCGTTTCCTGCATTTGTTCAAGGAAGAGACCGGAATTTCCTTCCGTTCGTTCCGCGCCTGGAAGCGGGCGCGGCATCTGCTGCATTTCGCCAATCAGGACATCAACCTTGCGCATCTGGCGCAGGATATCGGCTATCCCGACTCCACGCATTTCAGCCACTCGATCCGCCGCTTCTACGGCCTGAAGCCGCGCGCGATTTTTTCCGGTTCGCGCGATCTGGCGATCTATAGCCACGGCCGTGCCAGCGCCGACAATAGCGGGTTGACGCAAGAAGCCGGCTGATGCCGGACGCATGATCGCACTGGATATTCTCGCGACTTCGCGCGTCTCGCAAAGGCTGATCCATGGGCGACAAGGCCGTCATTACCTGCGCGCTGAACGGCGTGCTGACCGATCCGAAGCAGCACAACGTGCCTGTGACGCCGGAGCAGATGGCGCGCGAGGCCAAGGCCGCGTTCAACGCCGGCGCCAGCGTCATGCATGTCCATCTGCGCCAGCAGGAGCCGAACAAGGGGCACCTGCCGTCCTGGGACGTCAGCGTCAGCAAGGAAATCCAGCAGGCCATTCGCGAAGCCTGTCCCGGCGTCATCATCAACCACACCACCGGCACCTCGGGTCCGAAATATCAGGGCGCGCTCGACTGCGTGCGCGAAACGAAGCCTGAAATCGCGGCCTGCAACGCCGGCTCGCTGAACTATCTAAAGGTGAAGTCCGACAATACCTGGGCCTGGCCGCCAATGATGTTCGATAACGCGGTCGAGAAGGTGCAGGACTATCTCGACGTGATGAAGGATGCCGGCACGATCCCGGAGTTCGAATGCTTCGACGTCGGCATCGTGCGCTGCGTCGGCATGTACCGGCAGACCGGCATGTACGCCGGCCCGCTCGAATATAACTTCGTGATGGGCGTCGCCTCCGGCATGCCGGCTGATCCGGACCTGCTGCCGATCCTGCTGAAGCTGAAATTGCCGGAAGCCCATTGGCAGGTGACTGCGATCGGCCGCGCCGAAATCTGGCCGCTGCACCAGCGCTGCGCCGATCTCGGCGGGCATCTCCGCACCGGTCTGGAAGACACCTTCTATCTCGCCAGCGGCGCCAAGGTGACCTCGAACGGGCAGCTGATCGAGGAAATCGCTGCCTGCGCGCGGCGCGCGGGGCGCGAGATCGCAAGCCCGGCGGAAGCGCGGCAGATTTTCGGGACCAGGCATTAGTGCCGTCATTGCGAGCGAAGCGAAGCAATCCATCGTGACGCACCAAAAGTGCGGATTGCTTCGCTTTGTTCGCAATGACGGGTGAGAGAGTTCATGGCAGTAATCGAATCGACCATTTCCCCCTCCAGCGCCACTTACAAAGCCAACCGCGACGGCATGCTGGCGCTGATCGCACGCATGCGCGCCCTCGAGGATCGCACACGAGCGGCATCGGCCGCGGCGAGGGACCGCTTCCACAAGCGCGGACAGTTGCTGCCGCGCGAGCGCGTGGCGCTGGTGCTCGATCCCGGTTCGCCATTCCTCGAACTGTCAACGCTAGCGGGCTACATGTTCGACGTGCCCGATGCCGACAAAAGTATTCCCGGTGGTGGGGCGATCGCCGGCATCGGCTTCGTCTCCGGCATCCGCTGCATGGTCAGCGCCAATGATTCCGGCATCGACGCCGGCGCGCTTCAGCCGTTCGGCCTCGACAAGACGCTGCGGGTGCAGGAACTGGCGCTGGAGAACAAGCTGCCTTACGTGCAACTGGTCGAAAGCGCCGGCGCCAACCTGCTGCGCTACCGCGTCGAGGACTTTATCCGCGGCGGCAATATCTTTCGCAATCTGGCGCGGCTGTCGGCGGCCGGATTGCCTGTCGTCACCGTAACGCACGGCTCGTCGACCGCCGGCGGCGCCTATCAAACGGGCCTCTCGGATTACATCGTGATGGTGCGCGGCCGCACCCGCGCCTTCCTCGCCGGGCCGCCGCTGCTGAAGGCGGCGACGGGAGAGATTGCGACCGAAGAGGAACTCGGCGGCGCCGAGATGCACACCTCCATCTCCGGTCTCGGCGATTATCTGGCCGAAGACGATCGCGATGCGCTGCGTATCGCGCGCGACATCATGGCCAATCTGGAATGGGACCGGCCGAAGCCCGCGGAAACGTCGTTCAAGCCGCCGCGCTACGATGCGGAAGAACTGCTCGGCATCATGCCGATGGATCACAAGCGTCCCGTCGATATGCGCCAGGCCATTGCGCGGTTTGTCGATGATTCCGACTTCACCGAGTTCGGCGCGAATTACGGCCCCGCGACCGTGTGCGGCCATGCCCGGATCGAGGGGCAGGCGATCGGGATCATCACCAACAACGGTCCGCTCGATGTGCCCGGCGCCAACAAGGCGACGCACTTTATTCAAGCCTGCTGCCAGTCGCGCACGCCGATCCTGTATATGAACAACACCACGGGCTACATGGTCGGCAAGGCTTATGAAGAAGCCGGCATGATCAAGCACGGCTCCAAGATGATCCAGGCGGTGACATCGGCGACCGTGCCGCAGATCACGATCTATTGCGGCGCATCGTTCGGCGCCGGCAACTATGGCATGTGCGGGCGCGGTTTTCATCCGCGCTTCTGCTTCTCCTGGCCGAACGCCAAAACCGCCGTGATGGGCGGCGAACAGGCGGCCGAAACCATGGCGATCGTGACCGAGGCGGCGGCCGCACGGCGCGGCAAGCCGATCGAGAAGGAAAAGCTCGACGCCATGAAGGCGCAGATCACGGGCGTGTTCGACGGCCAGATGGACGTGTTCTCGACCAGCGCCCGCGTGCTCGATGACGGCGTGATCGATCCGCGGGACACAAGGAGTGTGCTTGCCGAAGTGCTTGCCATCTGCCGCGAGGCCGAGGCCCGCACGCCCCAGCGCATGCAATTCTCGGTCGCGCGGCCATGAGCGGTGCAGCGATGAAGCGAACGCCGTTCTTCAAGGTCCTCGTCGCCAACCGCGGCGAGATCGCGCTGCGGATCATGCGCACCGCGCGCCGCCTGGGTTATGGCGTGGTCGCCGTCTATTCCGATGCCGACCGCGATGCACTGCATGTCCGCGAGGCGGATTCTGCGGTGCGGATCGGGGAAGCGCTGCCGGCGCAGTCGTACTTGCGGATCGAGGCCATCATCGCCGCTGCAAAAGCCAGCGGCGCCAGCGCGGTGCATCCGGGCTATGGCTTCCTCGCCGAGAACGCGGACTTTGCGCAAGCCTGTCGCGATGCCGGATTGGTTTTCATCGGCCCGTCGCCGGAAGCCATTCGGGCGATGGGCAACAAGGCCGGCGCCAAGGACATCATGCAAAAGGCCGGCGTGCCCTGCGTGCCCGGCTATCAGGGCGCGGACCAGAGCGATGCCACGATGCTGGCAGAGGCAAAAAAGATCGGTTTTCCCGTCATGATCAAGGCGGTGGCCGGTGGCGGCGGGCGCGGCATGCGGCTGGTCGCGGACGCCGCAGCATTTCCAGACGCGCTGCGTAGCGCGCGGTCGGAGGCGCAGGGCGCGTTCGGCGACCCAACTGTGATTCTGGAGCGCGCCATCGTTGATCCCCGCCATATCGAAATCCAGGTGTTCGGCGACCGCTACGGTAACGCGGTTCATCTCGGCGAGCGCGATTGCTCGGTGCAACGCCGGCACCAAAAGCTGATCGAGGAAGCGCCGTCGCCGAAGGTGACGCGAAAATTGCGGGCACGCATGGGCGACGTCGCCGTCGCCGCGGTGAAACAACTTCGCTATGAGGGGGCGGGAACGCTGGAATTCCTGCTTGATCCCTCGGGCGAGTTCTATTTCATGGAAATGAACACGCGGCTGCAGGTCGAGCATCCCGTTACAGAGGCGATCACCGGTCTCGATCTCGTCGAACTGCAGTTGCGAGTTGCCAGCGGCGAGCCGCTGGGGCTTGTGCAGGAAGATATCAAGTTCTCCGGCCATGCCATCGAGGTGCGGCTGTGTTCGGAGGACACCAATCACGACTTCATGCCGCAATCTGGCACGATGGCGTTGTGGCAGATGCCGGACGGCGTCCGCGTGGAGCACGCGCTGCAATCCGGCTCCGAAATCCCGCCGTTCTACGATTCCATGATCGCCAAGATTATCAGCCACAGCGCCGACCGCAACGAGGCGCGCGGCCGGCTGATTTGCGCACTGGAGCAGACCGCGGCATTCGGCGTCACCACCAATCAGGGATTTCTGATTTCCTGTCTGCGCCATCCCGGTTTCGCCAAAGGCGAGGCGACCACGTCTTTCATCGGCAAGCATCGCGACGAATTGCTGGCGCCACGCGCGAACGACACGGCGGAAGCTGCGTTGGCCGCCTTGCTGCTCTACGTCACCAATCCCCACGCGCCACCTTGGCGCAGCGGGCGCAGTCTGGCCGCGACGTTCCCGCTGACGATGCGGCTCGATCTAGGGCATGGCGCGCAGGAGGTGGATGTCGTGCGCGGCCGCGATGGCGGGTATGCCGCTGTCATCGATGGCAGCGAGCTTCGCTTCGAGATTGACGAGCTTGGCTCCGAAACGATCCGCTTCGGTACCGACAGCATGATGGAATCGGCAAGATTCTTGCGTGATGGCGACCGGCTGTATGTCCTGCATCGCGGAGTGACGATCGCGGTCCGTGACCTGACTCTAGCCGCCCCGGTTTCAGCCACAGCGAGCGGCGGCGACGGCAAGGTGCGCGCGGCGATGAACGGCCGCGTGGTCGCGCTGCTGGTCAAGGCCGGTGAGCAGGTTGCTGCCGGACAGCCGGTGATGACGCTGGAAGCGATGAAGATGGAGCATGTGCACACGGCGGGTGTCGCGGGAACGGTGTCGGCCATCGACGTGGCCGAAGGCGAGCAAGTGACGACGGGCAGGATCGTCGTGGAGATCGCGGCGGCCTGACTATCTCCGCCGTCATTGCGAGGAGCGAAGCGACGAAGCAATCCAAGCTATCCATTACGCCGCGTCATGGATTACTTCGCTTCGCTCGCAATGACGGCTGAAAACGCGTCGCCCCATGGATTCTAGGAGGCCTGCGCTCTGATGGTAGCCCGCATGAGCGGAGCTATATGCGGGGCCGGTCCCCGGGGTCGCTTCGCTCGCCCGGGCTAAGACGCCACCTTATGAATTCTCGGGCCGCCCCGTGCCGTCGTTCAGCCAGCACGCCACCTGATGCCCTTCGCCGGCCGCCACCAGCGCCGGCCGCTCGACCTTGCAGCGGTCGATGGCATAGCGGCAGCGGGTGTGGAAGGCGCAACCCGAGGGCGGGTTGATCGGGCTCGGGACGTCGCCGTCGACCATCGGCGCCAGTTTCTTTGCCCTGGGATCGGCGATCGGGACCGAGGCCAGCAGCGCCTGCGTGTAGGGATGGCGCGGGTTGGCAAACAATTCGGATTTGTCGGCGATCTCGACGATGCGCCCGAGATACATCACGGCGACGCGGTGGCTGATATGGGCGACGACGGCGAGATCATGGGCGATGAACAGGTACGAGAAATCGTTCTTGCGTTGCAGGTCGATCAACAGGTTGATCACCTGCGCCTGGATCGAGACGTCGAGCGCCGATACCGGCTCGTCGCACACGATCAGGCTCGGCCCGAGTGACAGCGCACGTGCGATGCAAATGCGCTGGCGCTGCCCGCCGGAGAACTGGTGCGGATAGTTCTTCATCTGGTCGGCCCGCAAGCCTACCTGCGCAAACAACTCGGCGACGCGTTCCTGTTGCGCGCGGCCGGTGGCAAGACCATGCACGCTGAGCGGTTCGCCGACGATATCGCCGGCTGTCATGCGCGGATTGAGCGAGGCGAACGGGTCCTGGAACACGATCTGCATCGAGCGGCGATGCGGCCGCATCTCGGCCTTGCTGAGGCCGGTGATGTCGGTGCCGTTGAGCTTGATGGCGCCGGAAGACGGCTCTACCAGCCGCAGCACGGCGCGTGCGACCGTCGATTTGCCGCAGCCGGACTCGCCGACCAGCCCGAGCGTCTCACCCTTGCCGACGGAGAAGCTGACGCCGTCGACGGCATGCACCGTGCCCACTTGCCGGCGCAAAATGCCGCCACGTACGGCGTAATGCTTGACGAGGTCGGTGACTTCGAGCAGGGGGCGTTGATCGGTCATGGCGCGCCCACCAGTTCCGCCGCGCGCCAGCACGCCGCAAAATGATCGCCGTCGACTTCCTGCAGCGGCGGGTATTCTGCGCGGCAGCGATCGATCGCGAGGCTGCAGCGCGGCGCAAAGGCGCAGCCCGGCGGCAGGTTGGTCAGCGACGGCACCATGCCGGGAATTTCGTTCAGCCGCGCATCGGTCTTGGCGCCGAACGAAATCACCGCCGGCATCGAGGCCATCAGCCCGCGCGTATAGGGATGTCTCGGGTTAGCGAACAGGTCTTCCACGGTCGCTTCCTCGACCTTCTTGCCGGCATACATCACGATGACGCGCTGCGCCGTCTGCGCCACCACGCCGAGGTCGTGCGTGATCAGGATCAATCCGGTGCCGAGGGTCTTTTGCAGGTCGACGATCAGCGCCAGGATCTGCGCCTGGATCGTCACGTCGAGCGCAGTGGTTGGCTCGTCCGCGATCAACAGCGCCGGCCGGCATGCCAAGGCCATTGCGATCATCGCGCGCTGCCGCATCCCGCCGGAAAGCTGATGCGGATATTCCAGCGCGCGGCGTTCCGGCTCGGGGATGCGAACCAGACGCAGCATCTCGACCGCCTTCGCCCACGTCTCTTTGGACGTCATTTCCCGGTGCAGGCGGAGCACTTCGGTGATCTGGTCGCCGATCCGCATCACAGGATTGAGCGAGGTCATCGGCTCCTGAAAAATCATCGAGATCCGGTTTCCCCGGATCTTGCGCATTTCGGCCTCGGGGAGGCCGAGCAGGTCGGTCCCTTCCAGCGTCACCGAGCCGCCGACGACCCGGCCTGGCGGGTCCGGCACCAGCCGCATCACCGACAGCGCGGTCACGCTCTTGCCGCAGCCGGATTCGCCGACGATCGCCAGCGTCTCGCCGCGGCGGACGCTGAACGAAACGTCGTCGACCGCCCGGAACAGTCCCGAATTGGTGAAGAACACCGTCTGCAGGTTCTTCACGTCGAGAACCATGTCGTCCTTCTGCGCCCCGGTCATCAGCCGCGCTGCCTCGGGTCGAGGATGTCGCGGAGCGCATCGCCGAACAGATTGGTGCCGAACACCGCAAGGCTGATGGCGACGCCCGGGAAGATCACCAGCCACGGCGCGGTGCGGACATATTCCGCCGCCGATTCCGACAGCATGCGTCCCCAGGATGGATACGGCTCGGGAATGCCGAGCCCGAGAAACGACAACGAGGCTTCGGTGAGAATGGTGGAGCCGAGCTGCGCGGTCGCCAGCACGATCAGCGGCGCTAGCGTGTTGGGCAACACGTGGCGGAGCGCGATGCGGGTCTCGCTCATGCCGATCGATTTGGCGGCTTCTACGAACGGCAGTTCGCGCAGCGCCAGCGTATTGGCACGGATCACACGGGCGACGGTCGGGATCAGCGGGATCGCAATGGCGATGATCACGTTCGGCAGCGACGGCCCGAGCGCCGCCGTCATCACCAGCGCCAGCACCAGCAAGGGCAGCGCCTGCAGAATATCGGTGATGCGCTGGAACACCAGATCGACCCAGCCCGACAGATAGCCCGATGCGAGCCCGACCATGACGCCGATCGACGATCCCAGCACGGTGGCGCCGATGCCGACGGCCAGCGAGATCCGTGCGCCATGGACGATCCGGCTCCAGACGTCGCGGCCGAATGAATCGGTCCCCATCCAGTGCCGGGCGCCGGGCGCGGCCAGCCGCTGAGCGGAATCGACGCTGAGCGGATCGTAGCGGCTGATCAGATCGGCCGAGATCGCCATCCAGACGAACATCACCATGATGACAAGGCCGATCGTGCCGAGCATATAGCGCTGCGCCAGAAACAGCAGACGGCGCCAGCCATGGGTCGAATGGGCGCCGGCCCGTCTTAACTCGCTATCGAAGTTGATCGTGGCCAAGCGGCTAATCCCCATACCGGATGCGCGGGTCGATCGCGGCGTAAAGCATGTCGACGGTGAAGTTTGCGACCACCACGACCACGGCAATCAGCATCACGAGGTTCTGGACGATCGGGTAGTCGCGCCAGCGCAGCGCCTCGACCAGGAAGCGGGCGATGCCGGGAATATTGAACACGGTTTCGGTGACGATCAGCCCGCCGATCAGGAAGGCTGCCTCGATGCCGATCACGGTGATGACCGGGAGAATGGCGTTCTTCAGCGCGTGGCGATAATTCACCGACGCCTCGGACGCGCCCTTGGCCCGCGCGGTGCGGATGTAGTCCTGCCGCAGGATTTCCAGCATCGAGGAGCGCGTAATGCGCATGGTCAGCGCGGCGCTGCGAAAGCCGACCGCCATCGCAGGCACCGCATAGATCGCAAACGCCTCGGTCCAGGTCTTCGGGTTCGGATTGTAGATCGGCACGCTGCCGAACAGCGAAACCGACGCCATCAGGATCAGCAGGCCGAGCCAGAACGAGGGCAGCGACAGGCCGCTCAGGCTGACGATGCGCAAGGCATAGTCGAGCCGCGAGCCCTGATGGACCGCGCTGATGACGCCGAGCGGAATGCCGATCGAGGCGGAGAACAACAAAGCGAGGGCCGCCAGCCGCGCGGTGATCGGAATGCGCGGCAATATCTCCTGCAGCGCCGGCTTTTCCGAGACGTAGGAATAGCCGAGGTCGCCATGCAGCAGGCCGCCGATCCAGTTCAGATATTGCTGCCAGATCGGCAGGTTGAGGCCGAGTTCCTTTTCGAGATTGGCCTTGTCGGTCGGATCGACGAAGCCGGCGGCGTCGAACAGGATGTCGACGATGTTGCCGGGAACGACGCGCAGCAGCACGAAGATGATGATCGAGATCCCGATCAGGGTCACGAGCATCAAGGCGAGGCGTCGCACGATATAAGCAAACACCTAGGCTGTTCTCCCTGGACGACCGGCTTGAGTTCGATTCTGATTAAATCAGAACCGAACACCAGTTTTTTGTTTTGACGCGTTTTCTTCACGCGAATTGGTCACAGTTCGCTCGAAAACGCTATGCTTGCGACTGGACTTTACTTGTCCATCCAGACGTCTTCGTAACGATAGCCGTTATAGGAGCTGTTCACCATGATGGTGATGCCCTTGACGTAGGGTTGCCAGCACGAACCCATGCGGCCGTGGAAGATGATCGGGCGCGCCACGTCCTCCTGCAGCTTCTTGTCGATTTCCCAAACCAGCTTCTTGCGCTTGTCCTTGTCGGTTTCGGCGGATTGCTGGTCGAACAGCTTCTCGATCTCCTTGTTGCAGTAATTGGTGTAGTTCCGCTCCGATCCGCAGGAATAGTTCTCGTAGAACGACTGGTCGGGATCGTCCACGGCGTTGCCGGTGAGGTTCAGGCCGAGCGCATAGTCCTTGCGGGCGACCTTCGGAAACCACTGCGCGGTGTCGACGACGTCAAGCTCGGCGTCGATATAGATGCTCTTGATCTGATCGATCAGGATGACGGCGGGGTCGCGGTAGACCGGGATGTTGCGCGTCGAGACCTTGACGGCAAGACGCTTGTCCGGGCCGTAACCTGCCTTCTGCATCAGTTTGCGCGCCTCTTCCCGGTTGGCGTTGATGTCGGGGCCGTAGCCGGGGATCGATTCCAGCATTTCCTTCGGCATCGACCACAGCCCGCCCGGCGCCGGCAGCATGGTGCCGCCGATATCGGCCTGTCCCTCGAACATGATCTGCACGAACGCCTTGCGATCCAGCGCCAGCGCCAGGGCACGGCGAATGTCGGCATTGTCGAACGGCGGGGAGGACGAGTTGACGATGATGTTGGTCGCGACGTTGATCGGCTCGACCACGCAAACCGCGTTCGGCGCCTGCGTTTTGACCTCCTTGAGCAGCGGAATCGAGACTTCGGTCGGGAACGTCATGTCGAATTTCCCGGAGACGAATCCGAGAATCGCGGTCGAGCGGTTGGTGATGATGGTGAATTCGATGCCGTCGAGATGCGGCAGGCCCTTCTTGAAGTAGTCGGGATTCTTCGTGAGCTTGATCGACTCGTTGGCCTTGAACTCGACGAATTTGAACGGGCCGGTGCCGATCGGATGGGTGCGCATCTCGCCCGGCGAGACATGGCAGGGATAGACCGGCGTGTAGCCCGAAGCGAGCAGCGACAGCAATGCCGGCTGCGGCCGTTTCAGGTCGAATGACGCCTCGAAATCGCCGTTGACGGTTACGTCGCTGACCTGGTCGTACCAGGACTTTCGCGGGTTCTGGCGGAACTTCTGCTGCGATTTGCCCATCAGCATGTCGAAAGTGCATTTGACGTCGGCAGACGTGAACGGCTTGCCGTCATGCCATTTGACGCCTTGGCGAAGCTTGAAGGTCAGCTTCTTGTTGTCGCTGCTCCAGGCCCAGCTCTCCGCGAGGTCGGGGACAATCGAATCCACGCTGTTCTGCGCCACGTCCTGCTTGAACACGACGAGGTTGTTGAAGACCGGCATGAACGGAATGTTGATCGAATAGGTCGCGCCTTCGTGGATCGAGGCGCTGCCCGGGCTGTCGCGGTGATAGACCCGGAGGATGCCGCCCTGCTTGGGTTCGCCCGCCGATGCAACGTCAAAGGCCGGCAGCAATAACAATACCGCGACGGCAAGCGCTTGCACGCTCCGCATGATCCCCTCCACATTTTTCGGTCTCAATCGGCCGATTGGTATCGAGGATACCACGGCGCAGCGGCGGGGCAACCGGCTAAGCCAATGCGAGGCTTGGCAATTCGGACTACTCGAAAGCCGCGCGGCGGAACTTGCGATGATTTGCCACAGCCGCTTCATTGCGGCGCGGCCGTTGCATCGCAACCCGCCACATGGCTTGAACCTGACGATGACCCATCTCGCTACACGATCCGCGAGGTCTTGTTGCCCCAATAGCGATCGCGCAACAGCCGCTTGTAGAGCTTGCCGGTCGGGAGTCGCGGTAGCTCGGCCTCGAAATCGATCGAGCGCGGCACTTTCTGGCGCGACAGCGACTGGCTGCAGAAGGCGATCAGCTCCTCGGCCAGTTCCTGCCCCGGCGAAACGCCCGGCATCGGCTGCACCACCGCCTTCACTTCCTCGCCTAGATCCGGATTGGGCACGCCGAACACCGCCGCGTCCGCAATCTTGGGATGGGTGATCAAGAGGTTCTCGCATTCCTGCGGATAGATGTTGACGCCGCCGGAGATGATCATGAAGGTCGCGCGATCGGTCAGATAGAGATATCCGTCATCGTCGACATAGCCGACGTCGCCGACCGTGCTCATGCTGCCGTCGACTGAGCGGGCCTCCTGGGTCTTGGCAGGATCGTTGAAATATTCGAACGGGCTCGCGGTCTTGAACCACACCGTGCCCGCCGTGCCCTTTGGGCAGGGCTTCATGTTCTCGTCCATGATGTGGAGGTCGCCGAGCAGCACGCGGCCCACGGTGCCGCGATGCGCCAGCCACTGCTCCGAATTGCAGGCGGTGAAGCCGAGGCCTTCGGTGGCGCCATAATATTCGTGGATGATCGGTCCCCACCACTTGATGATGTCGTCTTTGACCAGCGCCGGGCAGGGCGCGGCGGCATGGATCGCGATCTCGAGTGAGGAGAGGTCGTAGCGCTTGCGCACCTCCTCCGGCAGTTTCAGCATCCGCGAGAACATCGTCGGCACCAGCTGGGTATGCGTGATGCCCCATTTCTGGACGAGCTGCAGATATTGCTCGGGATCGAAATGCTCCATGATCACGACGGTGCCGCCGATGCCGATGGTGAGATTGACGGCCGCCTGCGGCGCCGAGTGGTAGAGCGGCGCCGGCGACAGGTAGATCATGCCTTCGCGGTACTGCCAGAGCTTTTCCAGGAAATCGAACAGCGGCAGCCGCTGGGTCGGCGGTTGATCCGGCAGCGGGCGCAGGATTCCCTTAGGGCGGCCGGTGGTTCCGGACGAATAGAGCATCGCGGTGCCGATGAACTCATCGGCAATCGGCGTGCGCGGCATGTCAGCGGTTGCGGCCTGCAGCCCGACGATGCGGTCGCCTTCGCCTTCGCCGTCGGCAATGATGCACAGTTCGATCTTGGGGCATTCCTTCAGCGCCTCGCGCGCGATATCGAGTTTTGCCTTTGAGGTGATGAGAATGCGAGACTGGCTGTTGGTGAGGATGTAGGCGAGTTCGCCGGCCGTCAGGTAGGAATTCACGCAGGTGTAGTACAATCCGCTCCGTTCGCCCGCGGCGCAGGCTTCGAAGTAGCGGCTGTTGTTCTCCATGAAGATCGAATAGTGATCGAGCCGCTTGAGGCCACGTTTCCGAAACAGGTGCGCCAGCCGGTTGCTGCGCGCCTCCAACTCGCGATAGGTGACGGTTTCGCCCGTGCTCGCCATGATGAAGGCAGGCTGAAGTGGACGAAGATGAGCATGCTTGCCGGTGTACATGTTGGCTTTGGTCTCCCTACGCGGCCATATCCAGAATTTCGCGCACCTGCGCGGGCCCCTCGATCTTGCGCGGGTTGCGCGGCACCCAGGGCGTTGCCATCGCCGCCAGCGCGATACGGTCAAAGTGCTCGGGTCCAACTTTGACCTCGCGCAGGCTGCGTGGCATGCCGAGACCTCGAATGAATTCGTCGAGCACATCGCCGGCATCCTCGCCAGGACGTCCCATCGCGGCTGCGACCTGTGCCTGCCGCTCGGCATTCGCCGATTTGTTCCAGCGCATCACCGACGGCAGCATCACGCAGGAGGTGTAGCCGTGCGGCACGCCGAATTCGGCGCCGAGCACGTAGCCGATGCCGTGGCTGGCGCCCATCGGCACACCGGAAGCAAGCGGCCCGGTCGAAAGCCAGGTCCCGATCTGGCAATCCATCCGCGCGTCGAGGTCTTGGGCATTGGCCTTCACCCGCGGCAGCGCCTGCGCCAGCATCGACAGGCCTTTCAGCGCCTGGGCGTCGCCGTAAGGCTGCGCGTCGCGCGAGCAGATGCCCTCGACGCAATGATCGACGGCGCGGATGCCGGTCGAGAGCCACAGCCATTCCGGTGTGTGCAGGCCGAGCCAGGGATCGAGGATCACCGCGCGCGGCATCAGCAGCGGATGGCGCAGCGCTTCCTTGACCTTGGTCTTTTCATTGGTGACGCCGGCCGTGGCGGAGAACTCGCCGCCGGCAATCGTCGTCGGCACGCTGATCTGGCGCACCGTCGGCGCCTTGAGCTGCGCCGGAGTGCCGCGGCCGACCCTGATGCGATCGATATCGTCGGGGTTGCGGATATCGTTGGCGAGGCAAAGCTGGACGGCTTTGGCGCCGTCGGTGATCGAGCCGCCGCCGATGGTGACGATGAGGTCAGCCCCGGCGGCGCGGGCTTGGTCTGCCGCCGCAATGACCGCCGTTCGCGGCGTATGCGGCGGCATCGCATCGAAGGTGCCGACGCAGCGCGGCCCCAGCCTGCCGCGAATATTCTCGATCTCATCGGTTTTTTGGTTCAGCGTGCCGCTGACCATCAGGAAGGCGCGTTGCACGCCCAGCCGGTTCAACTGTTCGACAATCGCCTCGGATGCCGGCCGCCCGAACACGACCTCATCCATCGCGCCGAATACGACACGACCTTTATGCACTTCTGTCCTCCCCGGACCCTTTTTGGCCCTTGTTGCGAGCCTTGAGGCCAAGGTTAGCGGAGGAAACCGGCGACGTCATGCATGAAGATGGTGCTGTCGCAACCATCCAACGACAACGCCGCCGGCGCCCTCGGCGGCGTCACGTTTTCGTCACCAGCCGGGGGTTAGCTGCGCTCTCGCTGCAACGCCGTCCACTGTCGTGGCGGTGCGAAAGCAGGGCGATTTGCGTGGCGCAGGGCGTCGCTCGCGCGAATGCATAACGATTGTGCTTGATCCCCAGGGCTTCTTGACGAGACTGGGAACCGATCACATCTGTGGCCTCCGCCAAAGTTCCACGGCGGGTTCCATCCATCGGGATGTCGAGACGGGAGATGGGGTTTGACCGCAACTGAGCAATTGAAACGTCCGGTTTTGCGGGCGGGGGCCGACATGCGTTCACCTCATAGCCTCAAATGGTTGACACCGCTGGTCGCGCTGGCGCTCTCGGCGTGCGGCGACAAGCCCCCGCAACAGCCGGCCGCCGCCGCGCCGCCCGTTACAGTTGCGCAGCCGGTGAAACGTACCGTGACCGACTGGGATGAATTCACCGGGCGGTTCGAAGCGATCCAGGAGGTCCAGGTCCGCGCCCGCGTCGGCGGTTTCGTGACATCGGTCGAATTCCGTGACGGCTCCATCGTCAAGACCGGCGACTTGCTCTACGTGATCGACGCCCGCCCGTTCGAAGCGGTGGCGGAGCAGGCCAACGGCCAGTTGTCCGACGCTCGCGCCAAGGCGGAGCTGGCCAAGCGTGAACTCGATCGCGCCCTGACTCTGAACCAGACCCAGGCCGTGTCCGATTCCATCGTCGACCAGCGCCGCCAAACCTTGCAGGCGGCCCACGCCGCCGAGATGCAGGCCGAAGGCACGCTCAAGGCCGCCCAGCTCAACATCGAATTTGCCCACGTGGTTGCGCCGATCACCGGCCGTGTCAGCCGCCATCTCGTCACGCCCGGCAATTTGGTGCAGGGCAGCGAGGGCGGCGCGACGCTCCTCACCTCGATCGTCTCGCTCGATCCGATCTACATCTATTTTGATGTCGACGAAGCAACCTATCTGCGCAACAGCAAGCTGTGGTTCGAAGGCAGGCGTCCGAGTTCGCGCGATACGCCGAACCCGGTCGAGGTGACGCTGACCGGCGGGACCAAGCCCTCGCATGAGGGCAAGATGGATTTCCTCGACAATCGCCTGGACGTCTCGACCGGGACGCTGCGCAGCCGTGCTGTCATCCCGAACAAGGATCTCTCGATCCTGCCCGGCCAGTTCGGCCGTGTTCGGATCATCGGCAGTGCGCCATATGAGGCGTTGCTGCTGCCGGACGCTGCCATTGCGACCGACCAGTCGCGCAAGATCGTTTTCGTCGTCAAGGACGACAATACGGTCGAGGCGAAGCCGGTGACGCTTGGGCCGCTCGACGAAGGCCTGCGTGTGATCCGCGAGGGGCTGCAGCCGGAAGACCGGGTGATTGTTGACGGCCTGCAGCGGGCGCGGGTGGGGGCGAAAGTCACCCCGCATGTGGCCGAGGCCAAGCCGGCCGGTGGCAAGACATGAATCTCGGCCGGCTCTCCATCAACCAGCCCATCCTGGCGATGGTGCTGTCGATCGTCCTGCTGATTGTCGGCGCGATCGCCTACACGACGCTGCCCGTCTCGGAATATCCGCAAGTGGTGCCGCCGACGGTAGTGGTCACCACGCAATATCCCGGCGCCTCGGCGCAAACCGTCTCCGATACGGTCGCCGCTCCCATCGAGCAGGAGATCAACGGCGTCGAGGACATGCTGTATCTCTACAGCCAGGCCACCTCGAACGGACAGTTGACGATCACGGTCACGTTCAAGCTCGGCACCGATCTCGACAAGGCCCAGGTGCTGGTGCAGAACCGCGTCGCCATCGCGCAGCCGCGGCTGCCCGAAGAGGTGCAACGCAACGGCGTCGTCACCCGCAAGAACAGTCCTGACATCCTGATGGTCGTGTTCATGCTGTCGCCGGATGACACGTTCGACCAGCTCTATATCTCCAATTACGCGCTGCTACAGGTCCGCGACCAGTTGCTCCGGATCGACGGCGTCGGCGACATCCAGATGTTCGGCGCGCGCGACTATTCGATGCGGCTGTGGCTCGATCCCGACAAGATCGCCACGCTCGGCCTGACCTCAGCCGAGGTGGTGGCGGCGATCCGGGCGCAAAACGTGCAGATCGCGGGCGGCCAGATCGCGGAGCCGCCGATCGCCGACCGCGCCTTTTCGCCGAACCTCACCTTTACCGGTCGTCTCAAGGACCCGAAACAGTTCGAGGAGATCGTGGTCAAGGCCGGCGCCGACGGGCGCACCGTCAA
This sequence comes from Bradyrhizobium sp. McL0615, assembly GCF_049993905.1. Lineage (NCBI taxonomy): Bacteria > Pseudomonadati > Pseudomonadota > Alphaproteobacteria > Hyphomicrobiales > Nitrobacteraceae > Bradyrhizobium > Bradyrhizobium sp. McL0615. The sequence continues at coordinate 726,763 of NZ_CP188254.1, forward strand.
GCTGCGCGATGTCGCGCGGATCGAACTCGGCGCGCTGGCCTATACCACCAACAGCTTCCTGCTGCGCAAATCGGCCGTCGCCATGCTGGTGACCCAGCGGCCCGGTTCGAACGCGCTGGCGACCGCCAAGAGCATTTCGAACACCATGGAACGGCTCAAGACGAGCTTTCCAAAGGGGCTCGACTACAACATCGGCTACAACCCGACCGAATTCATCGCGCAGTCCGTCAGCGAGCTGATCAAGACGATCTATGAGGCGATGGCGCTGGTCGTGATCGTGGTGCTGGTGTTTTTGCAGGGCTGGCGGCCCGCCATTATCCCGATCATCGCGATCCCGGTATCGCTGGTCGGAACCTTCGCAGTGATGGCGGCGCTGGGGTTCTCGATCAATAATCTGACCTTGTTCGGTCTCGTGCTCGCGGTCGGCATCGTGGTCGACGACGCGATCGTGGTGGTCGAGAATGTCGAGCGCCATCTCGAACACGGCATGAGCCGGCGCGATGCCGCGCTGCGCACCATGGAAGAGGTCGGCGGCGCGCTGGTGTCGATCGCGCTGGTGCTGTGCGCGGTGTTCGTGCCGACCGCTTTCCTCGGCGGCATCTCCGGGCAGTTCTTCCAGCAGTTTGCCGTCACCATTGCGGTTGCGACCGCGATTTCGTGCTTCTGTTCGCTGACGCTCTCGCCGGCGCTGGCCTCGCTGATCCTGCAGCCGCATCAGGACAAGCGGCCGGCGGCAAGCTGGAATTTCATCGCGCGCGGCTGGGACGCCTTTACCGGCGTCTTCAATCGCGGCTTCGATCGGCTGGCGCACGGTTATGCCGGCGCCGCCAACTTCGTCATCCGGCATTCCATCGTGATGCTGGTGCTCTATGCGGTGCTGATCGGCAGTGCCGGGTGGCTGCTGATAACCACGCCGCAAGGTTTTATTCCGGCACAGGATAGAGGCTACGTCATCGTTTCGGTGCAGTTGCCGGGCGCGGCATCGCTGGCGCGCACCACCGAGATCGTGCGTGAGATCGAACGAATTGCGCTGGATACGCCTGGCATCATTCGCGTGGCGGCATTTGCCGGATTTTCGGGTGCGACGCGGACGCAGGCGAGCAATGCCGCGGCGTTGTTCCCCGTATTCGATGATCCGGAGGAGCGCCACAAGAAGGGACTTTCCGCAAACGTGGTCGCCAACAATCTGCGCATGCGGCTGGCGAGCATCCAGGGCGCCTTCATCATCGTCATCCCGCCGCCCGCGGTGCCCGGCATCGGCACCGGCGGCGGCTTCACCATGCGGATCCAGGACCGCCAGGGCCGCGGCTCCGAACTGCTTGCCTCGGCGACCGACGAACTGGTCGGCGCGGCGCGCAAGGCGCCGGGCCTGACCCAGGTGTTCTCGCCGTTTTCCGCCAACACGCCGCAACTGTTCGTCGATATCGACCGCGTCAGGGCGCAGAAACTCGGAGTGCCGATTGCCGGTATCACCGACACGATCCAGACCTATTTCGGCTCGTCCTATGTCAACGACTTCAATCTGTTCGGCCGCACCTACCACGTCACGGCGCAGGCCGACCTGCCGTTCCGGAAGGAAACCTCCGATCTGGCGCGCCTGCGCACGCGCAATGCCGCCGGCGACATGGTGATGCTCGGCAGCGTCGTGAGTTTCCGCGACGTCTCCGGGCCCGACCGCGTCGCTCGCTACAATCTCTACCCCGCATCCGAGTTGCAGGGCGACACGCTGCCCGGCACCAGTTCGGCGACCGCCATCAACACCATGAAGAAGCTGGCCGAGGATACGCTGCCGAGCGGCTTCTCGTTCGATTGGACGGATCTGTCGTATCAGCAGGTCACCGGCGGCAACACCGGCCTCTACGTGTTTCCGATCTGCGTGCTGTTCGTGTTCCTGGTGCTGGCGGCGCAGTATGGCTCGTGGAGCCTGCCGTTCGCGGTCATCCTGATCGTGCCGATGTGCCTCTTGGCCGCCACCATCGGCGTGCGCATCATGGGGCAGGACGTCAACATCCTGACCCAAATCGGTTTCGTGGTGCTGGTGGGGCTCGCGGCCAAGAACGCGATTCTGATCGTCGAGTTTGCGCGCGATATCGAACTGGAGGGGAAGCCGCGGCTGGAGGCCGTGATCGAAGCCTGCCGGCTTCGCTTGCGGCCGATCCTGATGACGTCGTTCGCGTTCATCCTCGGCGTGCTGCCGCTGGTGGTCTCGTCGGGCTCCGGCTCCGAGATGCGCCAGGCGGTCGGCGTGGCGGTGTTCTTCGGCATGCTCGGCGTGACGCTGTTCGGCCTGGTCTTCACGCCGATCTTCTACGTCATCGTGCGGAATCTGGCGGACGGGAAGGGCAAGAAGCCTGCCGTGGCGTAGGGACGTACGCCGGGCTATCGGCAGTCGTCATTCCGGGATGCGCCGCAGTCGCAGGCCCGGAATCCATCGGGCCGCACGGCTAGTCGCGAAATGGATTTCGGGCTCGCGCTTCGCGCGCCCCGGAATGACGGTTCCCCATACTTTTGGCTGATCCGAAATGGATGGGCAGGCGCGGGGTTATTGAATAGTGTTGCCAGGTTCCTCTGACAAAAAATTCCGGGAGAAAAAGATGAAGTCGGGATTGTTAGCCGCCGTTGCGGTGGGTGGCCTTTTGCTCGCCGCGCCGGCATCGGCGCAGGGCGTCAAAATCGGTATTCTGAACGATCAATCCGGGGTCTACGCCGATTACGGCGGCAAGTGGTCGTTCGAGGCGGCCAAGATGGCGATCGAGGATTTCGGCGGCGAGGTGCTGGGCCACAAGATCGAAATCATCTCCGCCGATCACCAGAACAAGCCGGATCTCGCCAGCGCAATCGCCCGGCGCTGGTACGATGTCGAAAACGTCGACATGATTACCGAGCTGACGACCTCTTCGGTCGCGCTCGCGATTCACGAGCTTTCGAAGGAGAAGAAGAAAATCGACATCGTCGTGGGCGCGGCGACGTCGCGTCTCACCGGCGACGCCTGCCAGCCCTACGGATTCCACTGGGCCTACGATACGCATGCGCTGGCCTTCGGCACCGGTGGCTCATTGGTGGAAGCCGGCGGCGACAGCTGGTTCTTCATGACCGCCGACTACGCCTTCGGCTATGCCCTCGAGAAGGACACCAGCGATTTCGTCAAGGCCAAGGGCGGCAAGGTGCTGGGTTCGGTCCGCATTCCCCTCAACACCGCGGACTTCTCCTCCTTCCTGCTGCAGGCGCAGAGTTCGAAGGCCAAGATCATCGGGCTCGCCAATGCCGGCCTCGACACCACCAACTCGATCAAGCAGGCGTCGGAATTCGGCATCGTCAAGAGCGGCCAGAAGCTCGCCGGCCTGCTGCTGACGCTCGCCGAAGTCCACGGCCTCGGGCTTGATGCCGCGCAGGGCCTGGTGCTGACGGAAGGCTATTACTGGGACCGCGACGCCAAGAGCCGCAACCTCGCCGAACGCTTCTTCAAGCGCACCGGCCGGATGCCGAACATGATTCAGGCCGGCACCTATTCGGCGACCTTGCAGTATCTGAAGGCGGTCAAGGCGGCAGGCACCAAGGACACCGAGGCGGTCGCCAAGAAGCTGAAGGAGCTTCCGGTGGACGACGATTTTGCGCAAGGCGGCAAGGTTCTCGAAAACGGCCGCATGGTGCACGACCTCTATCTGTTCGAGGTCAAGAAGCCGTCCGAATCGAAGAAGCCGTGGGATTACTACAAGCAGCTCGCCGTGGTCCCCGGCGACAAGGCATTTCCAGCGGCGAAGGATTCCGGCTGCCCGCTGGTGAAGTAGGTCTCTCTGTCGTCCCTGCGAACGCAGGGACCCATAACCACAGGCGCTCGTTGTTAAAACGAGCGTCTGACATTCTGCCTCATCGATCGGCCGCGGCGTATGGGTCCCTGCGTTCGCAGGGACGACGTGGAGTTGGGGTTTGCGTTCTCATTACGCATGCACCAGCCGCCACATAATCGCGCCGATCGCTCCTACCCACAGCGCGATCGCCGCCAGCGCCTGGATCGCAAAGCCCGGGCCGCGGTCCTTGACCGCCCTGGCATAGCCCAGCACGTAGAGAATGCGGCCGATCACCCAGACCAGCCCGATCCCGGCCGCGATGCCATCGCCGATATAGATCGCGAACAGCCACAGCGACGGCAGGAAGATCGGCAGCCACTCCAGCGTATTCATCTGCGCGCGAAACACCCGCTCGAAATCCGGATTGCCCGAAATGGCCGGCAGCTTGACGCCGAATTTGCCGCGCGCCCGTGACACCAGAATGGACGAGTAGAAATAGACCAGGACGGCCAGCAAGGTGACGAGCGCGGTGAAATGATACATCGCGGAAATTCCTCCCGTTTCGTGCAGGCGCTTAATAGCCCGTCATTTCCAGATAGCCTAATCCGGTATGGCTGCCGGCAAAGCTGATCGGGCCTTCCCAATAAGGAAAGCTCGTCCCCATCCAGCTTCGGGCGTTGAGCGGCGTGCATTCGATCGACAGCGCCATCTTCGGAATGGCGATACGCCACGTTGTCGGGATTTTTCGTTTCTCGATCTCGGTGAAGGTCAGCGGGGTCATGACGATGTCTTCGGAGCCGAGCATTGTCGCCGTGCCATCGGGCGCGATCCATTTGCCGGAGCCGTAATGCTGGCCATCGGTCTGGCGCATCCGGTACAGCATCAGCTTGTCGCCGGCGCTGAAATGCAGCGAGAGCCAGTCCCATCCGCTTTGATCGGAGGCCAGCGGCTGGCCGCTCCACTCGCGATCGAGCCAAGCCTGTCCAGACACCTCGACCGGCTTGTCGTCGATGGTAAGTACGCCCTTCGCCGTGTAATGCGGCTGGCTGTAGTAATAGGAGGCCTGCTCGCGCAGCGATTTGCGGCTGTAGCCGCCGTCGCCCTGCAGTACCAGGGGGCGATCGGCGTCGAGGCGAAGGGTGTAGCTAAAATTTTCGCCGGCCGCGCTGAGTTCGAGTGGCGCGATGTTGACATCGTTCAATCCGTCAAGACCGCGCATTCCCCAGGCATCGATCCAGGCACGAAACGGTTTGGCTTCGGCGCCGGCCTGTCCGACGCCACCGCGCGCAAAGGCCTGGCTGAAGCGATGGGTATCGGCGCGGGTAACGGCGGCGTGGCCCATCCAGATCTGCTGGTTGGCCCAGCCCTCCTGCGGGCCGCCCGCCGCGATCGCCTGGCGAAACAGCGTCCATTGGGCGCCGTAGGCTGCTCCATGCGCGTCGGTGAGATTAGCTGTCACATACCACCACTCGATGCGGAATTCCGGATGCGGCCCGTGGTCGGCGGGAAAGGCGAAGGTCCTGCCGGGCATGACCGCTGCAAATCCGTCCGCGCTTTCGCCAAGTCCCGCAAAACCCTGCGCGAGTGCGTTGCCGCCCAGTCCTGCGAGGAGCGCACCGCCGATGAAGCCGCGGCGGGTGATCGGGCCGCTACCGTTCATTGGCAAAAATCCTGATCAGGCTCGCCGGCTGCATGCGCGCCAGCCGGATGACGGGGAGCGCGGATGCCGCGACCGCGGCCGCCATCGCCACGCCTGTCAGCCATAGCAATTGCAGTGGAAAGACGTGGAACGGCAGCCGCCAGCCGAACGCCTTGACGTTGACGACCGCGAGCAGACACCACGCGACCAGGAGACCGAGCGGAAGCGCGAAGATGGTGGTGATCAGCGCCACCGACATCGTTTTGAGAAGTTCGATGACCGCGAGCCGCCGCCGAGTGATGCCGATCGCCCATAGCGGCGCCAGTTGCGGCAGCCGTGAGTTGGCCAGCGTCACCAGGCTCGTCAACAGCGCGACGCCGGCGACGCCGAGCGTAAAGGCGTTCAGCGCCGCGGTCACCGCAAAGGTGCGATTGAAGATCCGCGTCGATTCCGCCTTCATCGTCGCCTGGTCGGCGACATTGCGGTCGTCGAGCGCGAATTTTTCCTGCAGCGCCGCGATCAGCGCCGGTATTTTTGGCGGGGCGACCCGCAATCCCATGCGCGTCAGCGGGATTTCCGGAAAGCGCCGCGTCAGCGCGGCGAAGTTCACCGCGATCTGGCCCTTGGGGTTGCCGTAATCGGCGTAGATGCCGGCCACGTCGAGCGTCCAGTTGCCGCCCGGCGCGGGTACCTCGATGCGGTCACCAACAGAAAGGTGCAGGCGCCGCGCTAGTTGCTCGCTGACGAGGGCGGCATTGCCGGGGCGAAGCTTGACCCAGGCATTGTCCGCCGACTGCAGCAGCGGCCAGTTGTCGCGATAGGTGGCGTGATCGGGCAGGCCCAGCACCTCGATCGGCGCGCCCGCCAGTTGCGTATCGGCGCGGCCGCCGGGCAGGACGGCCTCGACCTCGGGACGCTCGCGCAGCCACGCCCTGATCTCGGCCGCCTGCGCGTCGTTGGCGGCGTTGACATAGACATCGGCCGCCAACCGCCCGTCGAGCCAGACCAGAAACGTGCGGCTAAAGCTCTCGACCATGGTGGAGACGCCGACATTGACGGCAAGCGCAAGCAACAGCGCCATCAGCGCGAGTGACAGCCCGGATAGTTGCTGGCGGCTGTCCGCCCAGAACCAGACGCTGACCGGGGCCCGCGCATAGCGCTGACCAAGCGACAGCATGAGTTCGAGAAACATCGGCAGGATCAGCGCCGCGCCGAGCATCAGCGCCGCGAGCACGGCAAAACCCGAAATCAGGGAATCGCCGAACCAGAGCAGGCCTGCGGCGGTAGCGAACGCCGCGAGCGCCAGCGCGCTCTGGTAGGTCAGCCAGCGCCGCTGCGCCTGTTGCCACGCGTGGGGCTGGGCGGCGGCGAGCAGCGGCAGCCGCAGCGCCTTGGTCAGGCTGGCGGCGGCCGCCGCGAGCGCGCCCAGAATGCTGATGGCAATGCCCGCGATCCACCATTGCGGCTTGAGCGTCAGGTGTCCGGGAATCTGCGCGCCATAGAGGCCGCGCAGCGAGGCGGCGACGTCGGGCAGCAGCGCACCGGCGGTGAAGTAGCCGCACACGAGACCCATAAGCCCCGCGATCAGCGCCAGTGATACCAGTTCGAGCACCAGCACGCCGTTGAGCATCCGCGCCGAGACGCCGCAGGCGCGCAAGGTGCGCAACACCGGCAGCCGCTGTTCGAACGCCAGCCCGATCGCCGAATTGACGATGAAGAGGCCAACAAAGAACGACAGCAACCCGAACGCAGTCAGGTTCAGGTGAAAACTATCGGTGAGGCGTTCGAGGTCGGTCTCCGCATTGGGCTCGATCAGGCGAAGCTGGTCACCGGCGATGCTTTCAAGCGATGCGCGCGGGCCCGCCGTCTTGCCGATCAGAAGGCGTGAGAGCTGATCCGGCATCTTGAGGAGGTTCTGCGCGATGCCGATGTCGACGACCAATACGCCGGGCACCAGGTTCGGCTGCACGCGAAGCGGCGGCAGCAATACGCCACCATTGGCCTGCGGACGGGCGCCGTCCGTAAGTTTGAGATCGGAAAGCGTCTCCGGCGCCACCAGCATCGTGCCCGGCAGCGTCATGAAGGATTGCAGATCGGCCCTGCCGATCGCAGGCGCGTTGCCGACTTCCGCGGGCAGCGTGACTGGTTCGATGCCCAACAACCGGAACGATCGTCCCTCGATCTGGATCCGGCCTTCGAGCACCGGCGAGACCGGCCAACCAGCGCGGCGCAGGTCAACAAAGAGTTGTTGCGGAAAGCTCGCGCCGCTGCGGGCGGTCAGCATGGCAGTGCGGGTGCCGCCAAAGGTGGCGGCGGCGCGATCGTAGGAGGTGCGCGCCTGCTGATTGAGCGCCTGCACGCCGCTCCACAGCGCGGTCGCCGAAATCAATCCGATCAGCAGGGTCGCAAGCTGCATCGGGTGCCGCCGCCAATAGCTCAGCAACACGGCCAGCGTCCACAGCGCGCGCTTCACGCGATCACCCCGGCATGGAGGTTGACCTGCCGGTCCAGCGTTGCGGCGAGCCTTGCGCTGTGCGTCACCATCAGAAAACCGCAGCCACTGCGCGCCACCAGATCGCGCGCCAGCGCCAGCACCTCGTCCGCGGTGTCCTCGTCGAGATTGCCGGTCGGCTCGTCCGCAAGCAGCAGCAGAGGTTTTACCGCCAATGCCCGGCCGATCGCGACGCGCTGTTGCTGGCCGCCCGACAATTGTTCGGGATAGCGTTTGAGGAAATTGCCGAGCCCGAGCCGCTCCACCAGTTCGCGGTGCCAGGCTGCGTCGTGACGGCCGGCAATGCGCGACTGGAAAACCAAATTGTCTTCCACCGTGAGACTCGGAATCAGGTTGAATTGCTGAAACACCAGACCGAGCCGGTCGCGGCGCAATTCCGCGCGCCCGGCATCATTGAGTTCGGAGACCTGTGCATCCGCCAGCCTGATCTCGCCGCCATCGGCCGCATCGAGGCCTGCGATCAGGTGCAACAGCGTGCTCTTGCCGCTGCCGGATTCGCCCGTTAGCGCGACGCTCTCGCCGGCTGCGACGGTCAGGTTCACCCCGCGCAGCACCGCGACCTGTTCGCCGGCTGTGCGGTAGCTCTTGGTCAGGCCGGCCACGCGAAGCACGTTGAGATTACCGTTGGTCATGCGCGACGATGGACCGTTTTGACCATGAAAATCCCCTGGCGTGATGGCATGCAACATATCAGGGCACATGCCCGGGATCACGGCCTCAATCGCGCCGCGACGTGATCGTGATCCGATTGGCGCGCGCCTGCCGTGGCAGCCGGCAGTTGCGAAGCGGGGTCTCCGGAAAAATCCGGGTTGCCTTGCCCGCGACCCCCCTTGTAGCATTGGAACCGGCCGATCTAACAGAGCCAGCAAAGATAGACGGGGAGACCAGCCATGACCGCGCAACCGACGCCCAAGGGCGCATGGAAGATCACCTTCCTGCTGTTTCTGTTCATGCTGGTGAACTTTGCCGACAAGATCGTGGTGGGCCTTGGCGGCGCGCCGATCATGGACGAGCTGAAGCTCTCGCCGGAGCAGTTCGGCTTCCTCGGCTCCTCGTTCTTCATCCTGTTCTCGATCTCGGCCATCGTCGTCGGCTTCATCGCCAATCGTGTTGACACCCGCTGGGTGCTGCTCGTGATGGCGGTGATCTGGTCGGTGGCGCAGTTTCCAATGGTTGGCACCGTCAGTTTCACCACGCTCGTGATCTGCCGCATCATCCTCGGCGCCGGAGAGGGGCCGGCATTTGCGGTGGCGGCGCACGCGCTCTACAAGTGGTTTCCCGACGAGAAGCGAACGCTGCCGACTGCCATTCTCTCGCAAGGCTCGGCTTTCGGCGTGATCCTGGCGGTGCCGGCGCTGAACTGGATCATCGTCAATCATAGCTGGCACTATGCGTTCGGCGCGCTCGGCGTGGTTGGCTTGATGTGGGCCGTGGCGTGGCTGGTGATGGGCAAGGAGGGACCGTTGGTGCAGACGGTCGCGATGGCCGCAGCCGATCCGCCCGTTCCCTATTTCCAGCTCCTGACTTCGCGAACTTTCATCGGCTGCTGCGCCGCGACCTTCGGCGCCTATTGGGCGCTGTCGCTCGGATTGACCTGGTTCACGCCCTTCATCGTCAAGGGGCTCGGCTTTTCGCAAAAGGATGCGGGCTGGATTTCGGTGCTGCCCTGGGTGTTCGGCGCGGCCATCGTGCTGCTGACCGGATGGATTTCGCAGGTGATGTTGGCACGCGGCTTCACGACGCGCATCTCGCGCGGCGTGCTCGGCTCGGTGCCGCTGATCATCGGCGGACTGATCCTCGCCTGGCTGCCGTATGTCAGCGGCGCGGGGCTGCAGATTGCGTTCCTCGTGGTCGGCTCGGGTCTGTGCGGGTCGATCTACGTGGTCTGTCCGCCGATGCTCGGCGAATTCACGCCGGTGCAGCAGCGCGGCGCCGTGCTCGCGATCTACGGCGCGATCTATACGTTTGCGGGAATGATTGCCCCTTCCGTGATGGGCTTCGTGATCCAGAACGCGGCAGTGCCGCTCGACGGCTATATGACCGGCTTCACCATCAATGCGGTGGTGATGGCCGCGTCGGGGTTGCTTGGGCTGTTGCTGCTCTGGCCCAACACGGAGCGCGCAAGGCTGATGGCCCAGGCGACGGTGCAGCCGAAGTTCGCGTGAAGCGAATTCGCAATAGCTCTTTCGTCGTCCCTGCGAACGCAGGGACCCATACCGCGTGATCTATCGATGAAGCGTGGTGACTGACGCTCTGCGCGGCGGTGAGTTACTGAGCCGAGGCGTCTTCCCTCGTACCCATTACGCGAGCCACGGCGTATGGGTCCCTGCGTTCGCAGGGACGACGTTGTGTGTGTTGAACCAGCGCCGCCCGCTAACTCGCCGCCGCGTCCAATTGCGCCTTTGAACTCTGCGTTCCGCGCACCAATCTGCCTGGCCGCGCGCCGGTGGCTTTGCCGCCGCGTTGCGTCACCACGCCGGAGACGATGGTGGCCTCATAGCCGTCGACCTGCTGCATCAGGCGGCGACCGCCGACCGGCAGGTCGTAATGCACTTTCGGCGGATGGAGGTGCAGCCGGTCGTAATCGATGACGTTGACGTCGGCCTTGAAACCGGGCGCGATCACGCCGCGATCGTAGAGGCCGACTGACAGCGCGGTCTTGCGCGACTGCGCCGCCACCACGAACGGGATCGACAGTTTTTCGCCGCGGCTGCGGTCACGTGTCCAGTGCGTCAAAAGATAGGTCGGGAAGCTGGCGTCGCAGATGATGCCGCAATGCGCGCCGCCGTCCGAGAGGCCGGGCACGGCGCTGGGTTCGCGCAGCATCTCATGCACGGCATCGAGATTGCCGTCGGCATAATTGAGGAACGGCACATAGAGCATGCCGCGGCCCTCGTCCGTCAGCATTGCCTCGTAGGCGAGTTCTTCCGGCTGCCGGCCCTGGCGGCGGGCCTGCGGGCCGAGCGCATTTTCCGGCGGCTGCTCGTAATCAGGCGGATTACCAAGCAGATACATCTTGTCGTAATTCGGTCGGAAGAACAGCGGATCGTCGGTCGCAGTCGCCGTCTCGCTCAGGATGGCCGCGCGCACTTCGGCCCGGCGCAAATGCGTCAGCCGCTCAGCCAGCGGCAGTTTTGCGATCGCGCGATAGCTCGGATGGGTCTGGAACGGGTTGCGCGACAGTTCGAGCCCGAGCAGCAGTCCGACGGGACGCGCGGCGATCTGGGTCGTGATCGACAGGCCGCGGGCGGCGGCTTCATTGATGGTGTCCATGGTCTGACGCCAGCGCCGCGGCGCCTTGTCGGCCTGGGCTACGGAGAACGAGATCGGGCATTTGGTATTTTCAGCGACCCGCAGCATCATCGGCAGATCTTCATGCACGGTGCTTTGGTCGAGCACGAACTGCAGCACGCTGCGGCCGACGCCATGCATCGCAGCCGCAATCGCGGTCAATTCATCTTCGCCCGCTTTCAGCGTCGGCGTGTAGTCACCGGTCGAGGTGCGATGGTTCAGGGTGCGCGAGGTCGAAAAACCCAGTGCGCCTGATCGCACGGCGTCTCCGGCGAGCGCCGCCATCGCCTTGTTGTCCTCAGGCGTTGCGGGATCGCGTCGAGCGCCGCGCTCGCCCATCACGTAGACGCGCAAGGCCGCGTGCGGCAGTTGCGCGCCGATATCCATGTCGAAGTTCCGCTTCGACAGCCACTCCATGTAATCCGGAAAGCTTTCCCAGGCCCAGGGAATGCCGGCGCTCAGCACCGGCTCGGGAATGTCCTCGACGCCTTCCATCAACTGGATCAGCCTGAAATGATCGGCCGGGCGGCATGGCGCAAAACCGACACCGCAATTGCCCATGATCGCTGTCGTGACCCCGTTCTGCGAGGAGGGCGTGATGTCCTGGCTCCAGGTGACCTGGCCGTCATAATGGGTGTGGACATCGACAAAGCCGGGCGCGACTAGTTTGCCCTTGGCGTCGATTTCTTCCTTGCCCTTCGCGGAAACCTTGCCGACTTCGGTGATGCGGCCGCCGGAGATAGCCACATCGGCTTCGAACAATTCGCCACCCTTGCCATCGGCAACGGTACCGCCGCGGATCACGAGGTCGGGGGTCGAGGTCATGGCTTCCATCCCGTGTCTGATCTTGTTGCTGCATCATCCGATGTCCTCGGATGCAGTCAACCGCCGGGATTGAGGCTCAGGAATGCATTATGCCCTTGACCGGGCCGTCTGACCGGTCTTGCGGCTTGCGGTCGGTCACGAGCGCCAGCAGCACCGTCATGACCATGAAGGCGACGGAGGCGCCGAACACCCAATGCGGCATGTGCTGGTCCATGATCCAGCCGAACAACAATGGGCTGAGAATGCCGCTGAAATTGAAGCCGGTGGAGACGATGCCGAAGGCGCGGCCTGCCGCGCCCGGAGGTGCGGCGTTGCGCACCAGCATGTCGCGGGAAGGCGCGATCACGCCACCGAGGAACCCGGCCATACCCATCGCCGCGGTCAGCACAACGGACGGCAGCGTGGTCGTCGCAATCACCAGCATGATGACCGCGTTGATCCCGAAGCTGGCCGCGGCAACCTGCCCGTGGCGCTTGGTGCGGTCGGCCAAATAGCCGCCAGCCAGCACGCCGGCGGCACTTGCGCCGAGAAACGCCGTCAGCGCGATATTGGCGGCCGAGAAGGTCGCGCCATAGCCGCTCATCAGCGCGACGACGCCGAAATTGCTGATGCCCGCATTGGAGAGGCCGAGCAGCATGAAGAAGAACGTCAGCATGATGATCGCGGGCGTGATGACGCTTTGCTTCGGAGTAGCGGCGCCGTCTTGCTTGCGATCAGCCGAGCTGGCATCGGGAATGCCTGCGACCATCAATGCCAGCGCAACCGCGGGACCGACCGCGCCGGCCACGATCAGGGCACCGAGGCCTCCGACCGATGCGACGAGCGCGGCCATGATCGCGGGCGCCACCGCGCCGCCGAGGAAGCCCGCAAAGGTGTGAATCGAAAACGCGCGGCCCATCCGCGCTTCATCCATATGCGTCGACAGAATCGCATAATCGCACGGGTGATAGACGCTGTTGGCCAGCCCAAGCAACGCGGCGCAAACGATCAGCGAGACGTAGCTCAGATGCAGGCCGAGCATGATCAGCGCCAGGCCGCCGACAGTGAGGCCGATCAGCAGCACTTTTCGCGCGCCGATATGGTCGGCGAGATAGCCGATCGGCGCCTGCGTCAGGCCGGAGACGACGCCGAATATGGTCAGCGCAAAACCGAGCTCGATATAGCCGACGCCGAGTTGTTCTTTAAGGAACGGAAACAGCATCGGCAGCACGAAGAGATGGAAATGGCTGACCCAATGGGCGACCGAAATCGCAGCCAGCGTACGCAGCGAGGTATCCGTCCTGGATTGTTGCGGTGCGGCTAGAATGTCGACCATGTCAGCTCAAAAATCCCGTAGTCTTTACGGCCCGGCAGGGCGCAGGTGAAAATAGTGGCTAGACGTTATTTGTCCATGAATAGAGCTGCATGGCTGCCCCTGCGGAGGGCAGGACCGCGCAAAATGCGTCATTGGATCGGGGAAGATAAAGGTGCGCCGGCACGGCAATGATCGGACATGGTCCCCTAAAACCGCTCCGCGTGCTTGTTTCCGAGGGTTCCAGCACCTCGGCCCGCGAGGCCATCACGCTTCTTGGCTTGTCGGGCCATCACGCCGAGTTCTGCGATCCCTCGCCCTGGTGCCTAGCGCGGTTCTCGTGGCTGGTCGGGAAATTTCACCGCTGCCCCGGACTGCGGGATGACCCTGCCGGCTATCTGGCCTACATCGAGCAGCGGCTGGCCGACGAGAAATTCGATGTGTTGCTGCCGACGCATGAGCAGGGATTTTTGTTTGCCCGGGCGAAGCCGCGCATCGAAGGCCGTGCCGGTCTCGCGCTGCCAAGCTTCGAGAGCTATCGCACCGCGCACAGCAAGGCGGGATTCAGCCGGCTGCTTGATCGGTTGGGACTGCCGCAGCCACCGACGCAGATCGTGAGGTCGGCGCAGCAATTGCGTGAGGCCGTCCGATTTCCTGCCGTCGTCAAGACTTCGGTCGGCACCGCAAGCCACGGCATCTGGTTCATACGCAGCGCCGCCGATCTCGAAGGCGCGCTGCACGATCTCGGCGCCGCCGCATTCGCCGATGAGGTCCTCTTGCAAGATCTTGTTGCGGGCACGACCGAGAAGGCGCAGTCGGTGTTTTGCCGCGGCCAGATGATCGGCTTTCATGCCTATCGGCAGGTGATGCCCGGCGTGGGCGGCGGCGAAGCGATCAAGCAGAGCGTGAAGCGGCCTGTCGTTCGCGCGCATCCCGAAAAGGTCGGACAGGCGCTCGATTGGCACGGTGCGCTGTCGATCGACTACATCATGCCTGATGATGGCGGCGCGCCGTTGCTGATCGATTGCAATCCGCGCCTGGTCGAGCCTTTCAACGCATATCGCTCCGGCGTCGATCTGGTCAGGTTCCTGCTTCTGATCTCGCAGGGCGCGACGCCGGCGGCGTTGCCCGAGGGACGCGAGGGTGTGCTCACGCGTCTGGCGGTGCAGGCGCTGCTCGGATGCGCGGCGGGCGGCGGCACGCGCCGCGATATTGCCAGGGAATGCGTTCGCCTGTTTGCGAAGCGCGAGCCTTATGCCGGCAGTACCGAAGAACTCACGCCGGTGCGATCAGACTGGATCAGCGCGGTGCCGCTTGCGGTGACGGCGGCATTGCTGCTGGCTTCGCCGAAGTCGGCGATCAAACTTGCGCGCAGCGGTTTTGGTGCACACCTGCTCGATCTGACGAGCATTCGTGCGATTGAGGGTTTGGAGTCGTAGGGTGGGCAAAGGCGCGAAGCGACGTGCCCACCATCGATCCTCAACCGCGATACCGATGGTGGGCACGCTTCGCCTTGCCCACCCTACGAGTTGTGTGCCCCACTACAACGGCTCATCATCATTGCCGTGGCTGTCGCGCTTCGGCGTGGCGATGTCGCCGTCCTCGTACTCTTCATCCTCGACCGGCGCGCGCTCCGGCTTCTTCGGTTTGTCGTTCGCCGGTTTTGGAGGCTGGTTTTTCCTGCCGGTTCCGCCCATGTGATACCTTCTTCGTCGGATGAATCGACGTTGCTCTGCATGCCGATTCGGAGTATCCGCATGATCTCAATCAGATCGAGTTTGGCCGGCATGTTAGCGCCGGTCACAAGAACTTTCCTGCCCTTTTTGCGGCGCTCAGTCCAAAAGGGCTTTCACACGGAGCCAGCATGAAAAAGCCCCGCCCTGCGGCGGAAGAACCGCAGCCGCGCAAAATCATCCGCGCTGACAAGGCACCGACCACCGGCTACTCGCTGGTGGTGGACGGTCATTTCAAATCGCATCACGAAACGGTCGAGGCCGCCGAAGAGGCGGGCATGGCCTTGAAGAACAAGTTTCAGATGCTTCAGGTGCAGGTCTACGACGCCGAGAACAAGACCCGTTCGATGATCGATTGGCCGGGACCGGCGTAACGCTGCCGATATCTGACTTTGCTTTCGTCATGGCCGGGACATCGCGCGCGACGACGCGCTTCGCACGCGGGGATGATGAGACACCTGTAAGAGTCCTGTCTTGAGAGTCCCGCCTCAGGTTCGCCGTCCACCGTTCAGCTGGCTCGCCAGCCAGTCGGACAACGCCACCGGCTTCTCGTTCGACCGCTTGGTGCCGGCGGAGGCCTTCTTTGCGGCTTTCGCGGCAGGAGCACGCTGCGGCTCGGTTGCCTCGCGCGCGAGCCGCAACGCCTTCAGCTTGGCCATATTGTCGAGAACAGCCTTGGTGCTGGCGTCGCGTTCGGCCTTGCCGGACCTCGCGTCTTGCGCCGCCCTTGCCACTTTGTCGGCGCGTGCCTGGGCGCGATCACGATCCTCTTTCGTCATTTCAGCTCAGCCTTTTTTCGCGGCCTTGGTCTTGGCCTTGCTTTTGACCGCCGGTTCCGGTGGGTTTTCACGGTCGGCTGCTTCCTTCGCCAGACGCAGAGCGCGCAGCTTCTCGGTCCGCTTCCGGATCGCGACATCGGCGGCCGCGATCTCGGCCATCGCCTTGATGCCTTCGACTTCCTGGGTGCGCTTGCGGTTCAGCCTGATTTCCTTCAGTTCCGCGGCGCTCTTCGGCTCATCGTCCATGTCATACCTCTGAAATCACGACAGATATCGTCGAGCGGCTTTGGGGCGGTTTACCACGGATCGGGGCCCTGAGGATGTTATTTTCGGTCGAAAAAGCCCCACTTTCTTGTCAAATCAGCCTTCTTGGTGAAGGGCCGCTTCGTCGTCGGCCTCGTCTGGGGCCGCAGAATCCAAGCTCACAAGCCAGGCGGTCAGCGCCGCCGACGCATGTCCCTGCGACCGCATCTGCCGCAATGCGATGCGGACGCTGATCCGGCCGTGGCGGTCGCCGGCCATCGCTGTGGGCGGCTCGCCGGCTAGCACCGCATCGACCACCCGCCGCTTGGTCGCAAGGGCCGCGGGATCGCCGCAGGCGGCCATCATTCGCTGAAAGGCATTATGGTGCGTTGCGTCGAACGGCCGGGCACCACCCAGCCCGTTCCGCGCCGGATGCGGCGGATAGAGATGCGCGCAGGGAATCCACCCCTGAGGCACCGGTTCGGTCGCCGGATGGGTTCGCCGGCTTTGCAGCAGCCGTGGCAGCACGTGCGTGTGCGGTCCCTCCGGGCTCTTGCCCGACGGCGGCGGGATCGGCTGATAGACCTCGATGCGGCCGAGCCGGCTGACGAAGACGCGGTGCGGGTTGGCTGCGAGGATCATTGCCATGGCAGGATTGCCGGGCTCGAACAGGCTGCGGCCGGTATGTTCGCGTAGCCGCGCGGCGAGCCCGTGATCGCCGATGCGGACACAGAAATCCGCCTGCAGCGCGCCGAGACCGAGATCGAACAGGATGTCTTCGCGATCTTCCTCGCGCGGCGCCTGACGATCGGGGCCGATCTCCGTCAGCGCGACGCGCTGGTTCATGGCGCAATCATCGCGCGGCAGGCAAAGCGCGATCCGCTGATTCCATCCGGTTTTGGTAATGCCCTCCGACGCGAAGGGGCGGATAGCGGGATCAGGTTTGAGGGCAATGCCGCCGCGCGTCGTCACCGCCGAAACGGCTTTCGCCGACTGCACGAGCCGCACCGGCTCGTCGGGGGCGCGTGAAAATTCGGCGATGGCGCCGAAGGTGCCGAGGCTCCATTGCGTATCGGGGTTGGATATTTCCCGCTGCAAGAGATCGATGGCTGCGGCGGTCATCGCGGCCCGCGAAATGGAAGCGATTCAGGCATGAAAAAGCATTCTCCCCGGCAATGCCAGGGAGAATACCGTCTTGTCAGGTCAGGACAAGCCGGCCGGTCGAAGGCCGAACCGGCTATTGCGGTCAGAATGTCGCGCCGGCCCTCACCATGTAGGTGCGTCCGGGCAGCGGATAGGCCGCGAAGCGGCCGGGCGTGAACGAACTGGCGATGGCGTAGTCGTAGTACTGCGCATCGAACAGGTTGTTGGCGCTGATCGACCAGAAAAAGCGATCGTAGGCGCCGCTCAGTTTCAGATCGACGGTTGCACTCGCTGGAATGCGGCCTTGAGTGTTCGCCTGATCATTATCCATGATGCGTTCGCTCCAGGCGCGCACCGTAGCATCGAATACCAGGTAGTTCTGCCAGATGTTCCAGGTCACGCCGCCGCTCGCGGTGTAGTGCGACACCAGCGGCACATCCTTGCCT
Source organism: Bradyrhizobium sp. McL0615 (assembly GCF_049993905.1). Lineage (NCBI taxonomy): Bacteria > Pseudomonadati > Pseudomonadota > Alphaproteobacteria > Hyphomicrobiales > Nitrobacteraceae > Bradyrhizobium > Bradyrhizobium sp. McL0615. The sequence goes on from NZ_CP188254.1 coordinate 744,453, forward strand.
TCGAACTCCCCTTCGCGAAACACGGCGCGGGTATAGGCGATGCCGCCGCGAAGCAGCACGGTGTCGCTGACGCGGAGCGACGCGCTGGTCTCCGAGCCGTAACGCCGGGTCGGATCGAGGTTGACGTTGTAGAACAGCGCCGGGATGAAATGGATCTCATTCTCAAGATCCATGCCGTAGATGCTCGATTGCATCTGGAACGCGCCGGCCTTGACGCGGAAGCCGCCCTCGATGTCGTGCGAGGTCTGGGTCTTCAGCTTGAAATCCTGGGGCGGTCCCGGGAAGGGCGCAAACGGCAGCAAGGGTCCGGAGGCCACGCGTTCCTCGACATTCGGCGTGCGGAACGCGCGCGCGGCGCGGCCGAATACCGAGAACACGTCGTTGAAACGATGTTCGAGACCCACATGCAACGCGTAGTTGGTCTCGCTGCTGTCGAGCGGGAGCGCCTGGCTTTCGAAACCGAAGATGCCGGGTGCGGTGAGATTCAGACGATCACGCGCGCTGAGCCACGTGTTCTGAACCCGGGCGCCATAGGAGAAGTCGGTGGTCGGCAATAGCCCGACCGTGTGTTGCCAGTATCCGGCCAGCGATTGCTGCGACAGGTCGTAGACGTGAATCGGCTGCGCGCCCTTGAACAGCGGCCGGTCTGAGTTGAAGGCAGCATCGTAATAATCGATGCCGGTCAGGATCTGCGACGGCACGCCGAACAGGGAATTCTTGATGCTGAGGCGCGGCGTGATCGACCAGGTCTGCAGGTGGCTGTCGACATAGTTGAAGGGAATGGTCGGCAGCGTGCCGAAGAAACCGCCCTGCGATTTCTTGTCACGCACACCCCCATCCACGATCAGGTCGACGCCGTCGATGATGGTCTTGGTGAAGCCGGCGGTCGCGCTGGCGCCCTGCTGGTTGCCATAGTCGAACGGCGTGTTGGTGCCTTGGCGGTTGGTGACGAGCTGGTTGAGCCCGATCGAGGGATCGACCGTCCGACCGCCGGGGAAGCCGAGCTTCTGGTCGTCGCCGGTGACGGTGAGGAATGCCTTGAGGTCGGGCGTCGTGTAGTTGAGGTTGCCGACGCCGTTCTTCTGGTCCAGCGCGTTGTTGTCGCGATAACCGTCGGACTTGATGGCGTTGCCGTAGAACGAGGTCGACCACGGACCGTAATTGGTCGCTGCCGATACATTTGCGAGGCGCGTGTTTAACGAGCCGACACCGGCCTCGGCCCGCATCGACACCGGCGGGCCGCCGACCCCGCTTTTCAGAACGATATTGATAACGCCACCGATCGCGTTGTCGCCGTAGAGCACCGCGCCGCTGTTGCCGCGCGTGATCTCGATGCGCTCGATCGACTGAAGCGGAATGGTCGACAGATCGACCTGCGCCATGTCGACGTCGTTGAGCCGGCGGCCGTTGACCAGGATCAGGGTATTCGAGGTCGCAAAGGCGCCGAAGCCGCGCAGGTCGACGGAAGTCCGCGCGCCATTTGCCGTAATGCCGTACAGCGTGGTGAGCTGCACGCCGGGTACCTGCGCCAGAATGTCAGGCAGATTGTACGAGGGCGAATGGGCAATGTCCTGCGCCGTGATCACAGTCGAAGACGCGCCGACGATGCCGTTGAATTGTCGCACGCCGGTGCCTGTTCCGCCGGCCTCAGCCGTACCCGGACTTGTGCCATCGGAGGCTCCGGTGCCAGCACCACGCTCCGGTCGCGCTGTCCGCGCCGAACGAGTCGTGGTGCCGCTACCGTCATTGTCGAGCGGCCGGGCGCGGGTCTTGTTCGGATCGGTGGGGGAGGTGACCTCGATCGGCGGCAATTGCTCGGATGACGTCTGCTGCGCCTGCGCGTCGGAAATGCCAAGCGATACGAAGGGCACCAGGAAACTGGAAGTGAGCCAGAAGCGGCGCTGCCGCGTGGCGGTAGTGGAAGACATGGACTTAACCTCGGTATGACGTCAGTGGCACGTCACAGCGAACCAAGTCTCACCATCCCGCTTGCGCGAACCCAGTGAAGCTAATGCCTGTACTCCCCGACCGACATCTTCGCGTGTGACCACGGCTGACGGCAGGTCTCCTGGCTCGCGGGTCGCTACCCTTCGTCGCCTTCCCAGGACCGAGATTCCCAGTGGCGTATGACGAAGGATTCGCCGCTTACAGTTGCGGGGGCAGCCGCGGAATTGGGGGACTTCCCCGCACCGCATTCCCTTTTGATCCCCAAACGGGAACCGTCAGGAACTATGGTAGAAGTTTGGCAAAGTTCGAGTCAATCCGCCTTGGGCGCGCTTGCGATCCTCACTGGACGAGTGCGCTATTTTTGCCGCATGAGCACCGCCGCTTGAGCTCCTGTACCGGAGCGGGCAAAACTGCTTTAGGACGATCGATGAGTGTCGAGACTGTTGCCATAACCAACGAGGATGCCGCGCGCCGCAGGATCGGGGCTGTGGCGGCGCTTTCTGTCCTTGTTGTGCTGCTGATGCTGATCTCGCTCGGCATCGGGCCGGTGCGGTTGTCGCCGCTTTCGGTGGCGGAGGCCCTGTTCGGCGGCGGCAGCGACGTGTCGCAGGTGATCGTGCGGGAAATCCGCCTGCCGCGCACGCTGCTGGCGCTGGCGATCGGCGCCATCCTCGGGCTATCAGGCGCATCGCTGCAAGGCCTGCTGCGCAACCCGCTGGCCTCGCCCTCGCTGTTCGGCGCGCCGCAATCAGCCGCGTTCGGCGCGGTGCTGGTGATCGCGCTGGGGCTGGCCGACGTGCGCTCCTACGCACTGCCGGTTGCAGCGATCTGTGCCGCGTTCGTATCCGTGTTCGCGCTGCTGTCTATTGCGGGACGCAATGCGGGGCTTTTGATCCTCATTCTCTCAGGCCTTGCGATTTCGAGCTTTGCGGGGGCCGCCACCGCGCTGGTGATGAACCTCTCCAGCAATCCCTTCGTGGTGCTGGAGATCGCGTTCTGGCTGCTCGGCTCGCTGGAGGACCGCAGCTTTCAGCATGTCATGCTGGCATTTCCCTTCATCATTGCCGGCGCGATCATGCTGTTCAGCCAGCGCCATGCCTTTCGCGCGCTGAGCCTCGGCGAGGAAACCGCGCAAAGCCTCGGCGTCGATGTCGGACGGTTGCGGCTGTTCGTCATTTCGGGCGTGGCGCTCGGCGTCGGCGGCGCGGTTGCTGTCACCGGCACCATCGGCTTCATCGGGCTGGTTGCGCCGCATCTGATGCGCCCCTTGATCGGCCATGATCCGGGGAGGCTTTTGCTGCCAAGCGCGCTCGCCGGTTCCGCGCTGCTGCTGGCAGCCGATATCGCGGTGCGCATCATTCCCTCGACATCGGACATCAAGGTCGGCGTGCTGACCTCGATCATCGGCGTACCGTTCTTCCTCTATCTGATCATGCGCGAGCGCCGCGCGCTCGGCGGAGGCGTCGCATGAGCGAGCAAGCGCTTCTGACCGCAAAGGGGCTCGGCGTGCGGCTCGCCGGCCGCGTCGTGCTGAAAGAGGTCTCGCTGGCGCTGTCGCCGGGACACCTGGTGGCGCTGGTCGGACCGAACGGCGCCGGCAAGACCACGCTGTTGCGGGCGCTGGCGGGATTGATCCCGTCCGAAGGCGAGATCGAGGTCGGCGGCCAGAGGCTGTCGTCGCTGCCGCTGCGCGAGCGGGCAAAGCGCTTCGGCTACCTGCCGCAGGGGCACGTGGTGCACTGGCCACTGCCGGCGCGCGATATCGTGGCGCTCGGCCGCTATCCGCATGGCGCCACCGATCCGGCGCGGTTGTCGCCCAGAGATGTGGAGGCGGTGTTGCGAGCGATGCAGGCGGTCGACGTCATCGAGTTCAGCGATCGCCGCGTCACCGAATTGTCCGGCGGCGAGCGCAGCCGCGTCGCGCTGGCGCGCGCGTTGGCGGTGGAGGCGCCGGTCATCCTGGCTGACGAGCCGACCGCCTCGCTCGACCCGCGACACCAGATCGACGTCATGAAGAATCTGCGCGCAACCGCCGACAAGGGCGTGCTCGTCATCGTCGTGACCCACGATCTCGGGCTCGCGGCGCGGTTTGCTGACCATGTCCTGGTGCTGCGCGAAGGCCGGCTGGTGTCACAGGGCGCGCCGGCAGAGGCACTGTCCGAGCAGGTGATGGCTGACGTGTTCAGGATATCGGCCTATCGCGCGGAATTCCAGCGCGAGGCGGTCATCGTGCCGTGGGCGGATATCTGATGCGACGGCGGCTGGCATTTTGGGCCGCGATGATGGTGCTTGCGTTGCCGGGCAGCGGCGCATCGGCTGCCAATCTGCCGCGCCTGGTGTCGATGAATGTCTGCACCGACCAATTGGTGCTGGCGCTGGCCGACCCCGAACAGATTCTTGGATTGAGCCGGTTTTCGCGAGACGGCTGGCAATCGCAGGCGGGCGACATCAGCCGTTATCCCGTGCTGTCGGGAGGCGCTGAGGACGTGTTGCTGATCCGGCCCGACATCGTCGTCGCCAGCGCGTTTGACAAGCGCTCGACGCGGGAGCTGTTGAAGGCCAAGGGACTTCATCTTGCCGAACTCGCCGTGCCGCAAACCCTCGACGAAGCGCGGCAGCAGATCCGCGAAGCCGGCGACATCACCGGACATCCCGATCGCGCGGCTGCGGAAATCGCGCGGCTCGATGCGGCGCTGGCGCGCGCCCGCCGCGCGGTCTCGGAACAGCATTATCGCGTGCTGCCATTGTCGCGGCGCGGCTGGGTCGCAGGCAGCGACAGCTTTGTCGATTCGCTACTCCGCGAAACCGGCCTGCGCAGCGCGGCCGGCGATCTCGGTTTCGCCTTCGGCGGATTTGCCTCGCTGGAGGCGATCGTGAATCTGCGGCCGGACTTCATCGTGGTTTCGCAGGCCGGCGACAGGGCGAAGGACGACGGCCAGGCGTTCCTGCTGCATCCGGCGCTGGAGCGCTTCTATCCGCCGGAAAAGCGCATCGTGGTTCCGGAACGTATGACCGAGTGCGGTGGCGTGCTGCTGGCGGATGCGCTGGATGCGCTGGCGGCGGAGGTGAAGCGGGTGGGGCGGTGAGGCCTTCGTAGGGTGGGCAAAGCGAAGCGTGCCCACCATCTGGCGGCGTGCTCGGTGATGGATGGTGGGCACGTCGCTTCGCTCCTTTGCCCACCCTACGGATCAACCGTGGACCACCGGACCGCCCACCTTCTTCCACGCATCGATACCGCCTTCGATATGCGCCGTATTGGCCAGCCCCGCGCTCTTCGCGGCGGCCACCGCCATCGCGGAGCGTTCGCCGAAGGCGCAGAAGAACACCACGCGGCGGCCGGTGGCGGCGGCGACTTCGCGCAGCATGCCGCCGGGCTTCAGGCTCTCGGCGATACCGGGATAGGGCGCATGCAGCGCGCCCGAGATCGTGCCGTGCTTGGCGCGTTCGCTGGTCTCGCGCAAATCGACCAGCAGGATATCGGGCCGGCCGAGGCTCTTGATCGCATCAAGGGCGGAAAGCGCGAGTCCTTGCTTGGCAAGCTCCTCCTGATGCAGGCCGACATGCATGTTGGCGGGCACCGCCACGTCCATCATCTTCGGGTTCGGCAGTTTTAGATTGGCCATCAGCTCGATATATTCGTCGACCGAGCGCACCTGCAGCCGAGGATTGTAGCGCCGCTCCTCGCCGATGGTGGATACCGTATCGCCCTTGTAGTCGTGAGCGGGGAACACCATGGTTTCGTCGGGCAATTTCAGCAGCCGGTTGAAGATCGATTCATACTGCGCGCGCGAGGAGCCGTTCTGGAAATCGGTGCGGCCGGTGCCGCGGATCAGCAGCGTGTCGCCGGTGAAGACGCGGTCGCCCATCAGGTAAGAGTAGGAATCGTCGGTGTGGCCTGGCGTGTACATCACGTCGAGGCTTAAGCCCTCGATCGTCACCTTGTCGCCGTCGGATACCCGCATCGACACCACGTCGGCTTTGCTCTGCTCGCCCATGATGGTGATGCACTGGGTGCGGTCGCGCAATTCGCCCAGCCCCGTAACGTGGTCGGCGTGCAGATGGGTGTCGACCGCCTTCACCAGCCGCAGGTCCAGTTCGCGTAGCAGCTGGCAGTAACGGTCGGCCTTCTCCAGCACGGGATCGAGGATCAACGCCTCGCCGCCCGCGCGGCTCGCCAGCAGGTAGCTGTAGGTGCCCGAAACGCTGTCGAAAAGCTGACGAAAGATCATGCTTGCTGCCGCGCTCTCACTGAGTCTCGGCAGGATATTATTCTAGTTTTATGGTCTTCTCAAACAACTTTCATCTACATGAAGTAACCTTCCTGAGAGATTTTACTCCCGAAGGCTGCCCCGTCATTGCGAGCGGAGCGAAGCAATCCATGCCGCAGCGAAGGGATAGATGGATTGCTTTGCTCCGCTCGAAATCACGCTGAAGCAGTCTGGCGACCCGCCTAGTTCACAACGGTCACGGCCTCACCAGTGTATATCCGTTCTCGGTCAGAAACAGAATCTGCGCCACGCCGACCTGCACCGGCGTCGCCGCCGCGATGAACTCCGGCCGCTTGCCGCTCTCGCGTTCGAGCGTGTCGACGGTGTTGAGGCAGATGTCGAAACGCGCACCCTGTGCCACCAGGCTCTCGACCATCTTGCGGTTGGGATTTTCCGGGCGCAGCAGCTCGATGCCGGGGCCGAACGCCACGACCTCGATCGCGACCTTGTCGGGATCGTAATGCTTCATCAAATTGCTGGCGACGCTCAGCACGAGGCCTTGCTTGCGCGGATCATTGTCGGAGAGTTGCAGCACGATCTTGTGTTCGGCGAACGGCTTGTCCTGCAGCGGCACCTGCTGGGCGCGAGCGTCCGGAGCGGCGGCAGCGATCAGCAGCGCCGCAATCGTCACCCGAATGATGGTCGAAAAGCCGCTCATCCCTGTCCCGCAATGCCCGGATTGTCTTCCACGCCCTTCAGCGTCACGCCCGGCGCCGCTCGGTTGGGCGGCTTGCCCGACCGCAAATGTTTGGCGACCACGTCCCAGATCGGCGCGCCGGTCTGCTCGTTGACCGAGGCCCAGCCCGCCACCTTGTAGCGCTTGCGGGCTTCCAGCGCGTGGCCGTTGTCGAACTTGAGTTCGGAAATCCGCTTGCCCACGGTCTCGTTCGGACTGCAGGTGTAGGCGAGACCGCCGACGCGGACCATGTCGCCGCCCTGCTGGTAATAGGGATCGGTGTTGAAGAGATTATCGCAGATGTCTTCCAGCACGTCCTTGATCTGGCCACCGGTCATGGTCTGGACATAGGTTTCGGGATAGGTGACGGCGGTCTGCGCCATCACGTCCTCCATCGTCAACGGCTGGCCCGCCAGCGCCGTGGTGCCCCAGCGAAAACCCGGTGACAGCGCGATCTCGGTATTCAACTCTTCGCGCAATGCGTCGCAGATCAGTTGGTCCATCGTGCCGCTGAAATTGCCGCGGCGGTAGAGCAGGCGGTCGGCGGCGGCGATCTTTTCGTCCAGCGCCGCCGCATACGGCGCGCGTATCTTGTCGATCAGCGCCTGCATCGCCGGATCGGGCTTCAGCAACTCCGAAAATACCGGCAGCAGCCGGTAGCGCACATTAGCGACCTTGCCCTTGGCGAGTTCGAGATCGAGCACAGCCAGAAACTTGCCGTTCGAGCCGGCATTGGTGACCAGCGTGACGCCGCCCGGATTGGTCACCGCAACCGGCTGCGGCACGGCGTCATGGGTATGGCCGCCGAGAATGACGTCAATGCCGGTGACGCGGCTGGCGAGCTTGAGGTCGACGTCCATACCGTTATGCGAAAGCAGAATGACGGCATCGACCTTGTCGGTGTTGCGATGGACATCGACGAGTTTTTGTAGCTCTTCGTCGCGGATGCCGAATTTCCAGTCCGGCGTAAAACGCTTCGGGTGCGCGATCGGCACGTAGGGAAACGCCTGCCCGATCACGGCAACGCGATGCCCGCCGATCTCCTTGATGACGGATGGCTTGAAGACGCGACCCGATGCCGGGTCGAACGCCTTGGCGTCGTTGAAGGCGGCTTCTTCGGTGAGAAATACGTTCTGCGCCAGGAACTCGCCCTTGAAACGTTCGAGGTTGGCGCGCAGCGCCTTCTCGCCATAGGTGAATTCCCAATGGCCGGTCATCGCCTCGATGCCGAGCAGGTTGGCGGCATCGACCATGTCGGCGCCCTGCAGCGTATTGGAAAGGCCGGTGCCCTGCCAGAGATCGCCGCCGTCGAGCAGTAACGCGCGCCCGCTGCCGGCCTCGCTGCGCAGCCGGTCGACCAATGTCTTCAGATGCGCAAAACCGCCGAGCTTGCCGAATCTTCCGGCGGCCTTCTCGAACTCGATGCAGGTGAAAGCATAGGCGTCGGCGCTGTCGGGGCGGATGCCGAAACGGTCGAGGAAGGCGCGTGCGACCAGATGCGGCGGATTGCCCCGCATCGAGCCGACGCCGAGATTGACGCTCGGCTCACGGAAAAACACCGGCCGAAGCTGCGCATGGGTATCGGTGATGTGCAGGATGCGCGCATTGCCGAAGCGTTCGAGATCGTAGACGCCTGCATTACTGTCGGCGGCCTGCGCGCCAACGCGCGGCAGGGTGCCGGACAGGGTGGCGGCGCCCGCTAGCGTCAGAAAATCGCGGCGGCGGATGGTCATGCGGGTCTCCGCGCGTCGTTGTGGCTTCAGCGTATTTCCAATTCCTTCCAGCGGGTCTTCTCGCTGGTGGCCTGGAAGATCGAAGCCTTGGCCAGCGCCTCGGCTTCCTTGGCCGACGCGGTGGCCTTGTCGAAATCGCCGGCCTCGGCCGACTTCTTCGCTGCCGCCAGCGTTGCGGCCGTGGTGGTCCATTGGTTGCGCAAGCTGCCGGCCTCCTTGTTGGCGGCTTCAGCGGCAGCGTACGCCGCCTTGAAGTCGTCCTCGGAGCCTGCGGCGAGCGCAGGCACCGCACCTGCAGCAACCAGCGCCAGTACCAATGCGGATTTCTGCATCATGTTCCTCACGGCCGCGCTCCCGGACCCGAAATCGGCAGTCCGTTGCTGACATAGGACAGATAATATTCGACGTTGCGATATTCATCGTCCTGAGGGCTCAGCGGCACGCCGCGGATCTGGCTGTTGCAGGTGGTGAAACGGCGGCTGGTCGTGCCCATGCCGCTCCATTCGGAGCGATAGATCGGCATCGCGTTGACGATGCCGAGCGCGGGCGCCAGGATTTCGGCGCGGATGCGCTCGCCCGGGCTCTGCACATGGCAGGTGGCGCAGGAGAAATTGAGCTGGCCGCGCCGCGTGTAGAAATATTCCTTGCCGTTCTCGTAGGCCGCGAGCGCGCGTGGATCATCGGGGATCTTGATGTCCATCGGCTTGCCGCGCGAGGTGAAGGCCATGTAGGCGGTCAGCGCCGCCATTTCGTCCCTGACATAGGAATACGGCGCTTCGCCATTGGCCTCGCGGCAGCGGTTCAACGCCAACTCAAGCGTAATGACCTTGCCTTCCTTCTCGTCGAAGGTGGGATAATTCTGGCGAACGCCGATGCCGCCATTGGCGAAGCAGTCGGCATAGGTCTTGCCGTTCTTGAACGGCTTGGAGAACATTTCCTTGCCCATTTCGAGCGAGAACTCGTAAGGGGGAAATTGCTCTTTCTCCTGCCACTGCCGGTACAGGTCCTCGTTCATCGAATACGGACCGTTGACGAAATCCTCCAGCTTCACCTTGGGGAATTTGTCGGTGAAGAATTTCCTGAACGCCTTGGCGTCGGCGACGGGATCGACCTTGTCAGCAGCGTCCGAGGGCAGCGTGCTCGCAAGCGTCAACGCCGCGAGCGCAAGGGCTGCGGAAGCCAGAGTGATCGCGGATCGCAGCTTCATTGGATCTTCGCCGTGGTGGTGTCGGTCGCACCCTTGTTGTCGACCCAGCTGATCTTCAAGTCATCGCCCTTCTTGCCGCCCTTGAAGGCGAACTTGACGTAAGGGTCCTTGGAAACGCCGCCGCCCCAGTCGGCCGTGAACACGTTCTTGCCGTCATACTCGAAGGTCAGCTGCTGGATGAAATGCGCAGGAATGATCTCGCCCTTGGCGTCCTTGACGAAGCCGGAATCCATCGGGTGCTGGATCAGCGCCTGCACCTCGGTGGTCTCGCCGCTCGAAGTGGCGCGCACGCGAATGGTCGATGCCATCTGAATTCTCCTAGTCTATTTATTAGCGCATGATCTTGTCGAAAAACCGGTACCCGCCTGTCATGCGCGCTGCCCGTTAGCCGCCGCAACCTCCGACGGTGACTTTGACTTCCTTGTTGGCGCTGTAGAGCTTGCCGCCGGCTTCCACCACCACGATCACGTTGCTGGTTTTCGCCATCTTGATGCGGTTGGCAACGTTTGGAAGCGTGCCGGCCGGAATCTTGTAGGACGCCACCAGCGCGACCGGATTTTCGCTGACCAGGAACGAGATCGAGGTCACGTCCGCAAGCGTCGTCGTCACCGATATCGGAACCACGGCGCCGTTCTCCGCGATCTCGGGCGCATCCATCTTGACCTTGTCCGAAGGCTCTGCCGTCTTGCCGTAGAGCGCCTTGATCGCATCGGCCTCGCTCTTGGCCTTGAACGCCTCGTCCGGATACTTGTCGTTGGCTGCGGCGAGCGCCGGCGTCAGGAAGGGAAGATTGCCGAGGCCCAGGAGCGCGACCGCGCCTGCACCCTGCAGGATCAGCCGCCGCGTGGACGAAAATCCGACGTCAGTCATATGCATCGTCTCCTAAAGCGTGCGCGTGCACGTCACAGCCTTAAATCTCTCGTTCTTGCGTCACAGCGTCTGCAGGAAATCCACCACCGCGTTGATTTCCTTTTCGGTCAGGATCCGGTTGCGTCCGAACGGAGGCATCACGGTCAGCGGATTGCGCAGGGTTTCATCGTTGAGAATGGCGACCAGATCCTCACGCTTGGGATACTTGCTCTTGATGTCGACCAGCTCGGGCCCGATCGTGCCGGGCAGGTCACCGCCCTTGATGACATGGCAGGTCAGGCAATTGCCCTTGCCGCGGTCGAACGCGAGCTTGCGGCCTTCGTCCGCCGCGGACTGCGCCTGCGCGGCGCCGATGGAAGCGAAAGCGCCGATCGCCAGCGCCAGCGTGAACGCCGGGAGCTTCGCGGATTTCGTCAGGGAATGATCGGTCACAGGCGTTTCCGTCGTTTCTATTTCGGTTGCATCGTGTCGAGCGGTCCGGTCGTGCGTGGCGTCAGGTTCCGCCCCTCCGCCGTCGACGATATCCTGACATCGGCGGCGTTGACGCAATCGTTCATGCAAGGAGCTGCCATCGTATCGGGGCGCGGATCGGTCCAGATGAAATTGTCGCGATTGGGCATTTTGACTTTCGGCAAGCTGTTGCGATCGGCAACGAAATCACTGGGAACGAGGTCGTTCAGGCTCAGAATATAGGCGGTCAAAGCATAAACGTCATCCGCTGACAATGTGTGCGGCGCAGGCATCGGCATGGCGCGGTTAATATAGTCCCATAGGGTCGGGGCAAACGGCCAGTAGCTGCCCACCGTCGGCTCCGGGCGCTCGTCCCGGAGCGATCCGATGCCTCCCACCAGCTTGGGAAAGCGGCCTTCGCCTTCGCCAAAAGTTCCATGACAGGCGGCGCATTGCTCGGCGTAAACGTCGGCGCCCCTGTCAACCGTGCCCTTGCCCGGCGGCAGGCCTGCGCCGTCCTCGCCGCGCACGTCGATGTCCCAGCCGGCGATCTGCGCCGGCGCAGCTACGCGGCCGTAACCGAACGAGCCGGGCTCCGCCGCGCTTGCGAGGCTTCCCGCCGCAAGCACGATCGCCACGACGGTCGAGCAAATCTTACGCGAGCTGTACATTGAAGACGCTTCCGTCAGGCTTGACCTGCCAGGTCTGGATCGAATTGTTGTGATAGACCGAGTTCGAGCCGCGCTGCTTTCGCAACTCCGAAATTGTCGGCTGCACGTAACCGGTCTCGTCGATGACGCGGGAAGCAACCAGCGCCGGGCGGCCGTCCCAGCGCCAGGGCAGAGTGAATTTTGTCAACGCCTTCGACAGCACCGGCTCGTGCAGCCGCGCGCTCTGCCAGCTGACGCCGCCGTCCATGGAGACGTCGACACGCCTGACCTTGCCGTTGCCGGTCCAGGCCAGTCCCCTGATCTCATAAGGGCCAGGTCCATCGAGCGGCTTTTCCGGACAGGGAAAGGTGATGACGGATTTGGCGTCGATCAGCCAGGTGAAGCCGCGCGAGGTGCCGTCCGGCATCAGGTCTGTGTATTTCGAGGTTTCCTCGCGCGAATGCCATGGCTTGTCGCCGAGCTTGATCCGCCGCAGCCATTTGATGTTGACGTTGCCTTCCCAGCCCGGCACCACCAGCCGCAGCGGATAGCCCTGTTCGGGCCGCAGCGCCTCGCCGTTCTGCGCGTACACCACGAGGCAATCGTCGAGACATTTGTCGAGCGGCAGGCTGCGGTTCATATGCGCGCCGTCGGCGCCTTCGACCATCGCCCACTTCGCTTCTTTCTTGACGCCTGTCTCCTCCAACAGCGTCGACAGCCTGACGCCGGTCCATTCGGCGCAACTGACCATGCCATGGCTGAACTGCAGCGAGTTCATCTGCGCGGCGCGCCAGTTCATGCCGCCATTGGCGGGGCATTCGATGAAATGGATGCGCGTGACCTGCGGGAAGCGCAGGATGTCCTTCAGGGTCAGCAGCAGCGGGCGCTCGACCAGCCCATGGATCATGAGCTTGTGCTGCGCCGGATCGATGTCGGGCCGTCCCGCGTGGTGGCGCTCGAAGAACAGTCCATTGGGGGTGATGATGCCGTGCAGGTCCTGCAACGGCGAAAAGCTCACGGACGACTCCGCGCTGGCGGTGAGCCAGGGCACGTTGCGCCGGATCACGGAGGCCTCGGTATCCGCAGGCCGGCCATAAGGCCGGTCGACCACGCCCGCGCCGATCGATTGCGACCAGGGGGCGTCGGCGGGGGGAGCCTCGGGCGCGGGGTCGGCGATTACGGTTTTGCCGCCGAGGGCAAGACTGCCGGTCAGTGCCGCGCCGAGGGTGAGGAAGCCGCGTCGCCCCAAAGGCACGTCCGCACCAGTGGGACCGGAGGGAATAGCTTTGCTGCGTAACGGGTTATGCCGCACGTTTTCTTCCCTTCGCGGCCACATCGCCGCATCATTTCTTGCTTTTTTGAACCGGTATCGGCCTTTGCTAATTTAGTCAATGCTAAAGAAGGGCCGGGACGCTAGGATGTGATGTGTGCTTCGCAGGCACGGAAGACCATCCCGGATTTGACGTCATGAGAGCAGCCGCGGCGGCAGCCAAAGAGACACCATTCGCCCCCGGCGCCGACGATGCGGCGGCGCTGAAGAAATTGGCGAAGCAGGCCGGCGAAGCAGCCCAGCTGCTGAAAATGCTCGCAAATGAAAAGCGTTTGCTGATCCTCTGCTTTCTGGCCGTCCGCGGCGAGATGACGGTCGGGGAACTGGTCGGCATCGTCAAGCTGAGCCAGTCCGCATTGTCGCAGCATCTGGCGAAATTGCGTGCTGATGGTTTGGTCGAATTCCGGCGGACGTCGCAGACGCTGCATTACCGGGTTGCCGACCCGCGCGCCCTGCGCCTCCTGGAAGTGCTGAAGGAAATGTACTGCGGCGAGTTGAAGTGAAGCGCCGCATCCACATGTTCAGGGGCCACGGCGATTTTTGCGCGAGGCTGACATGGCGGAATATGTGGTGGAATTCGGCAAGGATGGACGGCCGGTCGAACCGGACGGCCGGCTCGATGCAGCGGCGTTCCACCGCAACCATGAGCCGATCTGGGCGGTGCTGCAGAAATTCATCGCCGGCAAATCGGGTGACGTCGTCGAAGTCGGAAGCGGCACCGGCCAGCATGTCGTGCATTTTGCAAAACATACGCCCGACGTCATTTGGTGGCCCAGCGATCTCAACGAGAACCACCTGAAAAGCATCGAGGCGTGGCGTGCGTATTCAGCCCTGCCGAACATCCGTCAGCCGCTGCGGATCGATCTCACCAATCCGGCCTGGTGTCCGGCAATGCATGACGGCAGCGGTCCGGCGGAACTGCTCGCCGTGTTCTGCGCCAACGTGATTCACATCGCGCCGTGGCGGGTCGCCGAGGGCCTGTTCGCCGGCGCAGGTCGCTATCTACGCAGCGACGGGCGCTTGTATCTCTACGGCCCATTCAAGCGCGAGGGCAAGCACACTGCGATGAGCAATGCCGTGTTCGACACCAGTCTGCGCGAGCAGGATGCCGAATGGGGCGTACGCGACATCGCCGATCTCGAGAAGCTCGCCGCTGGCGTCGGTCTTGCCTTGATCGAAACCCTGCCAATGCCCGCCAACAACATGATTCTCGTGTTCGGGCGATCGGACGTGCCGGCGTAGCGTCTTTCCGCGCCTCAATGGTAGGCGAGGCACCACCCCGGTCCGCGAAGCCAGCAGCGCTCGTCGGAGATGTCCTCGTCTCGATACAATCGTGTGACCCTTTGCCAGCCGCCACGGGCAAAGGCTTCGGCCAGCGCCCGTTCGGATACTTCGTCGCGGCTGCCGGCGCAGGGAAAGATTGCAACGGGCGAGATCCAGTATGCGAGATATTCCGCGCCTCTTCGTTCAATCCGGAACACCGCGCCGGCACTCGCCATGCGCTCCAGCGCAATGCTGCCAAATCCCTGATCCGACGTCATCGGCATGATCAGGCGGCCGCCATCGGCAAGGCCATCGAGCCAGCGTGTCGCTGGCTGCGTGCAGCCGGCATTGACATAGATGACGTCGGCGGCATCGAACGGCACTTGCGTGCCATCGCCCTCAATCACGGTGACATTCGCGTATGGAGCGAGGCTGGCTCTGGCTCGCGCGGCGAGGCCCTCATCATATTCGATTCCCGTTACGCGCCCTGACGGCCCGACGAGATGCGCGAGAATGGCGGTGTAATAGCCGGTGCCCGTCCCAACATGCACCACGTGTTCGCCTGCGGCGGGTGAGGCGTGGTGAATGAGATGGGCGTGCAACGACGGTTGCCCGTTGTTGAGGCTACGCTCGGGCACGAGCGCGATCAGATCGTCGGTATAGAGATATACAGGATCGGCGTCGGGTGTCGAAACGTAGCCATGGAGCCACCGCCGCACCAGCCACGGCCCGGGTCCCAGAAAATCCTCGCGGGGAATCGCCGCAAAGGCCTGTGTGACGCGCGCATCCACCACGTTGGCGGCGGCAACAACCTGCCTGGCGTAGGCCGCACGGATGATACGGAGTTCGGCTTTCGCGTCCATTTTGCCCTCCATCTCAGGTTATGCTAGGTTCAATGTGTGATTTGACACACCCTCAGGTGTGTTAAATAGCACAACTATCGCGGGGAGGCCAGATTGAAGAAGCGGCTCTATCCGGCAGTGCTGGAGCGCGGTCCGCGCGGCGCGCTCGGGGCCTGGTTTCCCGATTTTCCGGGCTGCGTTGCCGGCGGGCGGTCGCAGGAAGAGGCGATCGAGCGGGCGGAGGGCGCGCTGGCGCGCGCGGTGGACGGCATCGCCGAGCAGGGCAGGCCGCTGCCGGAGCCGACGCCGATCGAGCAGATCGCGTTGCCCAAGGGCGCCGACGTCGTCGCCTATTTCATCGTCGGGGTCGATCCGCCCGATCCGTCCGAGCGGGTCAACGTCTATCTGCCGAAGAGCCTGATTACGCGGATCGACAAGCGCGCCACGGAGCTTGGCATGAGCCGCTCCAGCTTCTTCGGCTTTGCCGCCACGATTGCGCTTGATTGGAGTCCAGGTTTTCCCCACACCGGCGTCGTGGATCCTCGCTCGAAGGTCCACAAGACCGGCGCGGTACGCCCCGAAAAGAAATCGGGCAAGAAGCGGACGTGAAAGGGTGTTTTCGTGCGGCGGATTGGCGAAGCGTCTCGCGACGGCTGCTTGCGCCCCTCGCATGGCGTGCGCCCATTTGCGCCGGTTGATCGCGTCTCTTCACGTCTTCATAGTGCCGCGCAATGAAATCGATGAGGCTGCCCTTCCCGGGGCCTGCCGGGCGGGAATGCCGATGCTGGATACGACAGCCACCGTAGAGGTAACCAATGACTCGCGTGCGCGCGGCAATGTGCTGCGGCTCGCCGCGGCGCAGGCGCTGACCGGCGCCAATTCGGCTGTCATTTTCGCCACCGGCTCGATCGTCGGCGCGACGCTGGCGCCGAGCATCTCGCTCGCCACCGTGCCGCTCTCGATGTATGTGCTCGGGCTTGCCGCCGGTACGTTGCCGACCGGTGCGATCTCGCGCGCCTATGGCCGCCGCACGGCTTTCATCATCGGCACGTTCTGCGGCGTGCTGACCGGCGCGCTCGCCGCCATCGCCGTCCTGTACGCGTCGTTCTGGCTGTTCTGTGGCGCGACGTTTCTCGGCGGTCTCTATGGCGCGGTGGCGCAGTCCTATCGGTTTGCCGCCGCCGACGGCGCCAGCACGGCGTTCCGGCCGAAGGCCGTGTCGTGGGTGATGGCGGGCGGCGTATTCGCCGGCGTGCTCGGTCCGCAGCTGGTGCAGTGGACCATGGATATCTGGCCGCCTTATCTGTTTGCGTTCAGCTTCGTGGTGCAGGCCTTCGTGGCGCTGGTGGCGATGGCGGTGCTGTGGGGCGTCGATGCGCCAAAGCCGGCGCCGTCGGATATGCATGGCGGCCGGCCGCTGTTCGAGATCGCGCGCCAGCCGCGCTTCATAGCGGCGGCGCTATGCGGGGTGATTGCGTACCCGATGATGAATCTCGTGATGACCTCGGCGCCGCTCGCCATGAAAATGTGCGGCCTGACCGTCAGCGATTCCAATTTCGGCATTCAGTGGCACATCGTCGCGATGTACGGGCCGAGTTTCTTCACGGGCTCGCTGATCGCGCGTTTCGGCGCGCCTGCCATCGTGGCGCTCGGCCTGCTGCTGGAAGCGGCTGCGGCGGGCATCGGCCTTTCTGGAATTACCGCGATGCATTTCTGGGCGACGCTGGCCGCACTCGGGGTGGGGTGGAACTTTGCTTTTATCGGCGCGTCCGCGCTGGTGCTGGAGACGCATCGGCCGCAGGAACGTAACAAGGTGCAGGCCTTCAACGATTTCCTGGTGTTCGGCATGATGGCGCTGGGATCGTTCTCGTCCGGTCAATTGTTGGCGCATTACGGCTGGTCGATGGTAAACATGGTGGTGTTTCCGCCGGTGTTGCTCGGCCTTGCGGTGCTGTCGTTGGCGTCATTCGCAAAACGCCGGGCGAGGCTGCAGGCGGCTGGCGGGATTACCGGTCCGACTATCTGATCTTCAATCTGATTGCTGGAGGCCCCATGCCGACGCGTGCCCGTCTTGATGAGTTCATTGCAGCCGTCGTCTCCGGCGATCATGCCGGCGCCATCGAGCGTTTCTATACCCAGGACGCCAGCATGCAGGAGAACGCGGCCGCACCGCGCGTCGGCCGCGACGTGCTGGTGGCACATGAGCGCGCAGTGCTGGAGCGCGTGAAGAGCGTGACGTCGACTTGCGTCGCCTCGGTGGTCGAGGGGGATCGCGTCGCCATCAACTGGGTGTTCGAGTTTGTCTACAAGTCCGGCAAGACCGGGCGGTTCGACGAAGTCGCGCTGCAGGAATGGCGCGGCGACAAGGTTTGGCGCGAGCGGTTCTTCTACGACCCGTCGAAGCCGGCGGCATAGTTGCCATCTGCTGACAGTTCGACCTGCGTCGAATTGATGACACTTGTAGCTTTGTTCGCTGTTACCGACATGTGCCGGGCAGGTTCGGCAACGACAACACAGTGACAAAGAGACATCTCTTGGACGCTCGCAACTACACCCCTTTGGACGAAACTTCGGTCCGCTACGACGGCTGGCGCATCGTGGCCGTCTGTTTCCTGCTGGCGACCTTCGGTTGGGCGTTCGGCTTCTACGGCCAGAGCGTCTATGTCGCCGAGTTGCAGCGATTGCACGGCTGGCCGGCGTCGCTGATCTCTTCGGGAACGACGTTCTTCTATCTGTCGGGCGCGGCGCTGGTCGCCTTTGTCAGCGAGGCGATCAAGGGGTTCGGCCCCCGAAATTGCATGATCGCGGGCATCTTCACCATGGCTTTGGCCGCGATCTCGATCGGCCAGGTCCGTGAGCCCTGGCAGCTTTATCTCGCCAACGCCGTGCTCGCCTTTGGCTGGGCCGGCACCAGCCTTGGCATGATCACCAACACGCTCGGCCTCTGGTTCGACAAGAAGCGCGGTATGGCGATCAGCCTGGCGCTGAACGGCGCAAGCTTTGGCGGCATCATTGGAGTGCCGCTGCTGGTGGCCGCGATCGGCCATTTCGGCTTTTCCGGCGGGATGACCGCAGCGGCTGTGGTGATGGTCGTAGTGATGGTTCCGGTGATTTTGCTCTTCGTCGGACGGCCGCCGATTCATGCCAGCGCGAGCGCGGTCGAGGCCACAGACGCGCCGTCGCCGACGCAAATTCGCGCACGGGCGTTTCGCGATATCGGCTTCCTCTCGGTGTCGTCGGCGTTCGCGCTGGTGCTGTTCGCGCAGGTCGGCTTCATCGTGCACCTGATCTCGTTTCTGGATTCGGTGATCGGGCGGCAGCAGGCGGCGATTGCGGTGGCGCTGTTGACCGCGATGGCGGTGGTCGGCCGCGTGCTGTTCTCCTTCGTGATCGACCGGATGAACCAGCGGCTGGCGTCAGCGCTCTCCTTCGTCAGCCAGGCGGTCGCGCTTCTGGTCATCATCAACGTGCATCATGATTACGCGCTGATCGCAGCCTGCGCGCTGTTCGGCTTCTCGGTCGGCAATCTGATCACGTTGCCGGCGCTGATCGTGCAGCGCGAGTTCGATCCGCGCTCGTTCGGCGTGCTGGTCAGCCTGATCACGGCGATCAACCAGATCACCTACGCGTTCGGCCCCGGCGTGGTCGGCCTGCTGCGCGATCTCTCGGGCAGCTATGCGCTGCCGTTCTATGGCTGCATCGCGGTGGAGCTGACGGCAGCGGTGCTGATCATGATCCGCGGGCGCGCGAAGTCCTCATCCTGAGGAGCCGCGAAGCGGCGTCTCGAAGGATGGCGGCATCGCGGCTCTCATGGTTCGCCCGGCGAGGCGAAGCATCGTCCGGAGACGGCGCTTCGCGCCTCCTCACCATGAGGGATTAGGTTTCCCGCTGCCGCAGCAAATCCTCCAGATCCAGCCGCTTGGTGAACATCGTGAGCGACCCATCCGCCGCGCGCGGCCATTCCTCCTTTGGCCGGTCACGGTAAAGTTCGACGCCGTTCTGGTCGGGGTCACGCAGATAGAGCGCCTCGCTGACGCCGTGATCGCTGGCGCCGTCAAGCTCGATGCCGGCCTGGATCACGCGATACAGCGCGTCCGCCAGCGCCGGGCGCGTGGGATAGAGAATGGCGGTGTGAAACAGCCCGGTCGTGCCCGGCGGTGGCGGATGGCCGCCTTTGCTTTCCCAGGTGTTGAGGCCGATGTGATGGTGATAGCCGCCCGCTGAAATGAACGCCGCGCTGTCGCCCATCCGCTGCATCACCTCGAAGCCGAGCACGCCGCAGTAGAAACCAAGCGCGCGCTCGAGGTCGGCGACCTTGAGATGGACATGCCCGATCCGGGTGCCGGCAATAATGGGTGGGTTCTGGGGCATGGTTTCTCCGCTTGTTGCTCTTAACCTCGCCCCGCTTGCGGGGAGAGGTCGAACTTTACGCGAAGCGGAAAGTTCGGGTGAGGGGGTACAGGTCTATCGTGAGATCACAATTCGCGGAGAGAGCCCCTCACCCCAACCCTCTCCCCGCAAGAGCGGGGAGAGGGAGACGTAATCACCGCCTGCGATCAGGCAAGATCGGACACTTCTCCATCCGGCAGTCCGAACTCGAACGTGTTCAGCGTCATCGACACCATCGTGTAATAGCCGCACAGCCCGATCACCTCGACCACGCCGCGTTCGGTGAGCACTTTTACGGCCTCGTCATACAGCGCCTTCGACACGCCCTTGCCCTCATGAAGCGATTTGGCGAGGTCGTAGATCATCCGGCCCTTTGGGTCGTCAAACGTCGGCGTGCGGCGATCACGGATGTCCTCGATGATCTTCGGGTCCATGCCGCCCTTCAACGCCAGGCGTTTATGCGCAAACCATTCGTAGTGCGAGGTCCAGTGCCGCGCGGTGACGAGAATCGCAATCTCGGACAATTTTGCCGGAAACATCGTGTTGAAGCGCAGCTGCTCGCCAAGCCGCGTGGCATGCCGCGCCATGTCCGGGCTGTTGAGCCAGGCCATCATCGGCGCAGGCGGGGCGCCGCGCTTGCCTGATATCGCCTCGTCGTAGGTTTCTTTTTGTTCGGCGCTCATTTCGCCAGGCGAAAGCAATTTCAGCCGCATGCCCGTTTCCTCTTGTTTTTCAACCGTTACCGCTCTGCGCTTACACCCGATTCCGCCTCCTGACTACCGCCGCAGAAGCATGGGCTGACGTCAGACATATATTGAATTCCGCAATGCGAAGGCTAAGGTCGCTTCCAACGTCCAACATGGAAACGCCGACATGTCCGATCTGGAAACATTCCGCCATGAAACCCGCGCCTGGCTGGAGGCCAATTGTCCGCCGGAGATGCGGCGTCCGATGACCTCCGAGAACGACACCTATTGGGGCGGTCGTAACGCAAAGTTCTCGTCCGAGCCGCAGCGCGTCTGGTTCGAGCGGATGCGCGACAAGGGCTGGACCGTGCCGGACTGGCCGAAGGAATATGGCGGCGGAGGACTCGATCGCGCCGAGCACAAGGTGCTGCGCGAGGAAATGTCGGCGATCGGCGCGCGCTCGCCGCTGTCGAGTTTCGGCATCTGGATGCTCGGGCCGGCGCTGTTGAAGTACGGCAACGAGGCGCAGAAGAAGGAGCATCTGCCAAAAATCGCCGCGGGCCTGATCCGCTGGTGCCAGGGCTATTCCGAGCCGAACGCCGGGTCGGACCTTGCCTCGCTGCAGACCCGTGCCGAGAGCGACGGCGACGATTATGTCATCACCGGCCAGAAGATCTGGACCTCATACGCCAACTACGCCGACTGGATTTTTTGCTTGGTGCGGACCGATCCTACGGCGAAGAAGCACGACGGCATCAGTTTTATCCTGTTCGACATGGCCTCGAAGGGCGTGTCGACCAAGCCGATCCTTTTGATTTCGGGCTATTCGCCGTTTTGCGAAACCTTCTTCGACAATGTGCGCGTGCCGAAATCGCATGTGGTGGGCACCGTCAACCGCGGCTGGGATGTCGCGAAATATCTGTTGCAGCACGAGCGGGCGATGATCTCGGGCACTGGAGAGCGCGGTATCGGCCGTCCGCTCGGGCAGGTCACCGCCGACTCCGTCGGAAGCGATGATTCCGGTCGGCTCGACGATGCCATGCTCCGCGGCCAGATCGCGGCGTTCGATATCGACGAGGCGGCGTTTGCAGCTGTGGCCGAGCGTGCCGTTGATCTGGCGAAGGCCGGGCAATCGCATCCGGCGTTCTCCTCAGCGATGAAATATTACGGCACCGAACTCAACAAACGCCGCCATGAAATCCTGATGTCGGCCGGCGGCATCGATGCGCTGGAATGGGAAAGCGAGCGCTCCCGGGGCGGCGCCCGCCCGCGCGCCTGGCTGCGCACCAAGGCCAACTCGATCGAAGGAGGCACCTCAGAGGTGATGCTCGGCATTGTCGCCAAGCGCATCCTCGATCTGCCTGGGGCCTAGAAAGGTCCTCATCCTGAGGAGCCTGCGAAGCAGGCGTCTCGAAGGATGGGCCAGGGGCCTCATGGTTCGAGACGGCGCAAGAGCGCCTCCTCACCATGAGGGTCGGCAGCGACATCGATCAAACTAACTCGACCGCATTTACGTCAACCGATCACGGATATCTCAATGGCACTCGTCCTCTCCGAAGAACAATCCATGCTGCGCGACAGCGCGCGCGGCCTGATCAGCGACAAGGCGCCGGTGGCGCACCTGCGCGGCTTGCGCGACAGCAAGGATGCCACCGGCTTTTCCCGCGATCTCTGGAAGACGTTTGCCGAGATGGGCTTTTCCGGATTGCTGGTGCCCGAAAATTTCGGCGGCAGCGGGCTCGGCTATGTCGAGGCCGGCGTGGTGATGGAGGAAATCGGCCGCACGCTGATGCCGTCGCCGTTCCTGTCGACCGCGGTGCTGGCGGTCTCCGCGCTCTCGCGCGGCGGCAGCGAAGCTCAAAAGTCGGCGCATCTGCCGAAGATTGCGGACGGCTCGCTATTGGCCGCACTTGCGGTAGATGAAGGCGCAAAGCATCGCCCCCTGCAGATCAACCTGCAGGCGGTACGCTCTGGCAACGGCTTCAAGCTCAATGGCGCCAAGGCCCTCGTGGTCGACGGTCATACCGCCGATCTCCTGATCGTCGCCGGCCGCACCGGTGGGGCTGCCGGCGAGCGCAACGGACTGACGCTGTTCCTGGTCGATCCCAAGGCCAAGGGCGTGGCGATCGAACGCACCGTGATGGTCGATGCGCACAACGCGGCGCGAATCAAATTTGCCAATGTCGAGGTCGACGCGGATCATGTGCTCGGCGAGGTCGACCAGGGCGGGGCGCTGCTGGACGGCGTGCTCAATATCGGCCGCGGCGCGGTGGCCTCCGAAATGGTTGGCCTAAGCGAAGAGGTGTTCGGCCGCACCGTCACCTATCTGAAGGAGCGCAAGCAGTTCGGAAAACTGATCGGCGAATTCCAGGCGCTGCAGCACCGCGCCGCCGAGCTCTATATCGACATCGAGATCACGCGCGCCGCGGTGTTGAAGGCGCTGCAGACGCTGGATGGCGATTTCGACCACGCTGGCGCCGCGGTCGCAGTCGCAAAAGCCCGCGCCGGCACCACGGCGACGCTGGCGGTGCAGGAGGGCGTGCAGATGCACGGCGGCATGGGCATGACCGATCAGTTCGACATCGGCTTCTTCATGAAGCGCGCGCGGGTCTGCCAGGAATTGTTCGGCGACAGCAACTACCACGCCGATCAGTTGGCGCGGATGAAGAGTTATTGATTTTCATCCCTCATGGTGAGGAGCCGCGAAGCGGTGTCTCGAACCATGAGGCCCGGCTGGTGGCCACATCCATCCTTCGAGACGCCCGCTTCGCGGGCTCCTCAGGATGAGGGCGGTGGGTGCTGGATCACTTGGCCGGCCGGGCAATGACGGCGGAGAGAATTTACCTGATCGGCGGCGCGTACTGGATGCCGCCGTTGCTCCACAGCGAATTCAGCCCGCGCGGGATCTTCAGCTTCGATCCTTCGCCGACATTGCGCTCGTAGACTTCGCCGTAATTGCCGACGTGGCGGATGATGCGGGCGGCCCAGTCCTTGGGCAGGCCGAGGTCTTCGCCGTAGGCGCCCTCGGTGCCGACCAGCCGCATCACGTCAGGCTTCTTCGACTTCAGCGCCTCGTCGATGTTCTTCGAGGTGACACCGAGTTCCTCGGCGTTGATCATCGCATACAGCGTCCACTTCACGAGCATCATCCAGTCGTCGTCGCGCTGCCGCACCACGGGCGCGAGCGGCTCCTTGGAGATGACGTCGGGCAGGATGACATGGTCGCTCGGCTGGATCAGGTTCAGCCGCAGCGCGTAGAGCTGGGAGACGTCGGCGGTGAAGGTGTCGCACTTGCCGGATTCATAGGCCTTGAGCACGTCTTCCAGCTTGGGAAACTTCACTTCCGTGTATTTCATGTTGTTGGCGCGGAAATGGTCGGCGACGTTGAGCACCGTCGTCGTCCCTTCCTGCACGCAAACCTTGCTGTTGTTGAGGTCGAGCGCGGAATCGATGTTGCGCGAGCGCGGCAGCATGAAGCCCTGGCCGTCATAATAGGCGACCGCCGGGAAATAGAGGTCGTAATTGGTTTCGCGCGACATGCTCCAGGTCGAATTGCGGGACAGGATGTCGACCTTGCGGCTCTGTAATTCCTTGAAGCGTTCGCTGGCGTCGAGGGGGACGAATTTCGCTTTCTTGGGATCGTCGAAGATCGCGGAGGCCACCGCGCGGCAGAAATCGACGTCGAAGCCGGTCCAGTCGCCCTTGTCGTCGGGAATCGAGAAGCCGGGCAAGCCCTTGTTGACGCCGCACAGCACTTCGCCGCGGCGGATGGTCCGCTTCAGCGTCTTGGTGTCGTAGCGTTCATAGGTGATTGCAGCGGCCGCAACGGCGGCTGCGACCGCCAGCCCGATCAGGAGGCCGCCTCGGAATGTCCGTAGCATTTTTTCAACTCACAATTTCAGGGAAATGAATCGGCTTTGAGGGACCGCGTCGCAATTACAGTTCCGGCTTTTGCCGGATAATCACCTTGGTGCCGACCGGCACGCGCTCGTAGAGGTCGGCGACGTCGGCGTTGACCAGGCGGAAGCAGCCGGAAGAAACGGCGGTGCCGATGGTGTCGGGCCGGTTGGTGCCGTGGATGCGGTAGACGGTGGTGCCGAGATACATCGCGCGGGCGCCGAGCGGGTTGCCGGGGCCACCGGCCATGAAGCGCGGCAGATAAGGCTGGCGCGCGATCATCTCGGGCGGCGGTGTCCAGTCCGGCCACTCCGCCTTGCGTGTGATGTTCACCAGCCCCTGCCACGTGAACCCTTCACGACCGACGCCGATGCCGTAGCGCAATGCGCGGCCGTTGCCCTGAACCAGATAAAGATGGCGCTCGGCCGTGACCACGATGATGGTGCCCGGCGCTTCATTGGTGCGATAGAGCACCGCCGTCTTCCTGAACTCCGGATCGAGTTCGACGGAGTCATCAGCGATAAGCCCCGGCTGGTCGCCGACGTCGGGCTGCCGCGTCTGCGCTTCGCTCTGCGGGGCCGAAAGGACCAGACCGCCTGCCGCGATCATCATCCAGATCAGGTGCCGAAATTTCGTCATCGCAGAGCTCTCCTCCTGGCGCGTTGGCCAACTTAGCGGAACCATCAAATCTCAGGGCCAGCTTGATGGCAAGTTTAGGGCGAATGAGGCGGATAGGTGACTGAAATGTCTTCTATTTCCGCCAGCCGCCTTATTCATGGGGTATTCAGCTTTGGCCTATTTCGGCGCGATCCACAGCCGCAGGCAAAATGAAATCAGCGCCACGGTGCCGACGCCGCCGAGCCATAGCGCGACGAACCACAGGAGACGCTGGGCCAACGGTCGCGGATTTGGCTTGATCTCGATCAATGGTATCCGCTCTCAGGTTTGACCTTGCCGCGAAACACCCAATAGGCCCAGGCGGTATAGCCGAGGATCAGCGGTATCAGCACGGCGACGCCGAACAGCATGAAGATCTGGCTGTTCTCCGGCGAAGCGGCCTGCCAGATCGTGATGCTCTGCGGCACGATGTAGGGGTACATGCTGATGCCGAGCCCGGCATAGGACAGCGCGAACAGCGCCAGCGTCAGGAAGAACGGCTGGTAGTCGTATTTGTTTGCAAGACTGCGCAGCAACAACACGGTGACCGCAGCCACCGCGACCGGCACCGGCGCCGTCAGCAGGATGTTCGGCCAGGCGAACCAGCGGTGCGTGTACTGCACATGGAGGAACGGGGTCGCGATGCTGACCGCACCGATGGCGCCGAGCATCGCGAGCAACAGCACCCAACTCAGATGATAGGCGCGGTCGCGCAATTCGCCTTCCGTTTTCATCACCAGCCATGTCGCGCCGAGCAGCGCATAGCCGATCACCAGGGCCACGCCCGTCAGAATGCTGAACGGCGTCAGCCAGTCCCACCAGCCACCGGCATATTGGCGACCCGAGACATGGATGCCTTGCAGGATGGCGCCGAGTGCGACGCCTTGCGCCAGTGTCGCCAGCAGCGATCCGCCGGCAAAGGCGATTTCCCACTTGTTGCGCTCTTTGGTCGTGCGCCAGCGAAATTCAAAGGCGACACCACGGAACACCAGGCCGAGCAGCATCGCGATCATGGGCGTGTAGAGCGCCGGCATCAGCACCGCATAGGCCAGCGGGAATGCGGCCATCAGACCGCCGCCGCCGAGCACCAGCCAGGTTTCGTTGCCATCCCAGACCGGTGCGACGCTGTTCATGATGACGTCGCGATCGCGCTTCTCTGGAAATAGCGGAAACAGGATGCCAAGGCCGAGGTCGAAGCCGTCCATCACGACATAGACGAACACGGCAAACGCGATGATGAAGGCCCAGATGGTGGGAAGGTCGATCGGGATCATCGGGCGGCTCCCTCGGCAGCGCCTGCGGCGGGCGTGATGCCGGCGGCACGGGCAGGGACATCCTTGCTCGGGCCCTGTTCGCCCGGATGCGGCGGGGCCGCCATCAGGCGCAGCAGATAGATCACACCGGAGGTGAACACCGCGAAATAGACGATGATGAAGGCGATCAGCGAGGAGGCGACCGCGGGCGCCGCCAGCGGCGAAGCGGATTCAGCCGTACGCAGTAATCCATAGACCGTGAACGGCTGCCGTCCGGTCTCGGTGGTGATCCAGCCCGC
This sequence comes from Bradyrhizobium sp. McL0615, assembly GCF_049993905.1. Classification (NCBI taxonomy): domain Bacteria; kingdom Pseudomonadati; phylum Pseudomonadota; class Alphaproteobacteria; order Hyphomicrobiales; family Nitrobacteraceae; genus Bradyrhizobium; species Bradyrhizobium sp. McL0615. The sequence goes on from NZ_CP188254.1 coordinate 770,870, forward strand.
GAGCACGGCAATAAAACCTGCGGGCGCCATCGCGACCGCAAACATGTGCAGCAGCCGGGAATCGTACAGCTTGCCCTGCACGCGCATCAACAGGCTGAACAGGCCGAGCGCCAGCATGAGCAGTCCCATGCCGACCATGATCCGGAACGACCAGAACGTGATCGGGACCGGTGGCCAGTTTTCGCGCGGCACGGTGTCGAGGCCGGCCATCGGCGCGTCAGGCGAGTGCTTGAGGATCAGCGAACCCAGCTTCGGCACTTCGATCGCATAGTCGACCCGGCCTGCGCTCTGGTTGGGCAGGCCGAACAAAATCAGGGGCGCACCGTCCTTGTGGCTCTGGAAATGGCCTTCCATCGCCATGATCTTCACCGGCTGGAGTTCCAGCGTATTGAGCCCGTGCTGGTCGCCGGCGAGGATCTGGATCGGCGCCACCAGCGTGGCCATCCACATCGCCATCGAAAACATCACGCGCGGGCCGGCGAGGTGGCGGTCGCGCAGCAGGTGCCAGGCGCCGACCGCACCGACCACGAGCGCCGTGGTCAGGTACGCCGCCAGCACCATGTGCACGAGGCGGTAGGGGAATGACGGGTTGAAGATCACTTTCAGCCAGTCGGCGGCGATGAACTGCCCGTCTGCGTTGATGGCGTGGCCGGTCGGCGTCTGCATCCAGGAATTGGCGGACAGGATCCAGAACGCCGAAATCAGCGTCCCGATCGCGACCATCAGCGTCGCCATGAAATGCAGCCTGTGGCCGACGCGTTGGAGGCCGAACAGCATCACGCCGAGGAAGCCCGCTTCAAGGAAGAACGCGGTGAGCACCTCATAGGCCATCAGCGGCCCGATCACCGGTCCGACCTTGTCGGAGAAGGCCGACCAGTTGGTGCCGAACTGGTAGGACATCACGATGCCCGACACCACGCCCATGCCGAAGGCGACGGCAAAGATTTTTAGCCAGTAGTTGAACAGGTTGATGAAGACCTCGCGCCCGGTCCACAACCACAGCGCTTCCAGCACCGCCAGATAGCTCGCGAGCCCGATCGAGAAGGCCGGAAATATGATGTGGAACGACATCGTGAAAGCAAACTGCGCCCGGGCCAATACGACCGCATCCCAGCCTTCGAACATCGGCACCACCCGTCGCAAGATTCGTCAGGCGCCACTTCTTCGAAAAACGGAACTACAGTTTTCGAAAAATTGCGTCCGAACCAGGCCGCTACCTTACCACGCCCGATGCGGATTGTACCCGCGCCGTGCGCGGAACAGGCGTGCAGCCCTATCCCGCACCCGATCGATCGAGCCTCAGTCGCCGGGTGATCTCGGCCTGCACGGCGCGGGCCTGGTCCTTGCCGACCAGCACCGGGCTGCGGATCTTTCTTCCTGAGTGAAGCCGGATCGCGATCGCGTAGTGCGAGGCTCGCCGGCCGCCGCTTTCGACATCAATGTAGGCTGCGTCGTCACCGCCGACGGTTATGACCTCGATCGTACCCTTCAACGACAGCCGCTCGATCCTGAGGTCGCCATCACGGACAATCCAGCATCCACTGGCCCGATCGAGGTGCCTGATCAGCAAAAAGGCCATGATCCCGCCGAATGAGCCGACGGCGATTCCGAAGGTGGACAATTTGCCGCTCCAGAGCGCGAAGATGAGTGGAATGGCCAGCGAGCAGGCAAGCAGCACGAGGAGAGCCCTGTAGGCGCGTACGCGTTTGGAGCTGACCGGCTTGCCCAGTCGTATCCTCGCATTCGCGGCGTCGAGCGGATTCTCGACCAATTCGGGAGCAGGCAACTGAAGTAGTTGCGCAATCTGCACGATGGTTCTTTGCACCTGGGTGATGTCAGGCAGTGGGGGCGAGGTGAGCGTATCTCCCGATCCGGTCTCGAATATGAGGGTGAATTCGACTGATTTGCCGATGCTCCTTCGAAGACGCATCCCCGATAGTTCATCGTCCCTGATCGATCTTCGGCGCAGTTTCCCGAAGGGCCGCTGTTCGCCGATCAGGATTTCGCCTGGCGTCACGATCCAGACGACGTTGCGATCGAACAGGGCTGCGCCCAGCAAAAGGCACCCGAATAGCAGCGCAAACAACGCGGCGATGCCGAGCCATTGGTCATTTGCCAGATGGGCGAGGCCGGGCAGGGCGATCAGACACACCACGATGGCAATGCCCGCGAGAACCAGCCGCTCATTGAGCGACGTGCCCTTGCGTAACCTGACTTCATTCTCGCCCGCAGTACTCATCGTCGGCGGCAAACATCACAAGCGGCGCGGTCGCGTCAAGCAGCCAGCCGTTCGGTTGCAGTCCGACAAGTCAGAGTTGTCTGATCTCAGGACGCCGCGTTCGGCAGCCGGGCGAGGGTGCGGTCGATCTGTTCGTGCTGGCATGCGATCTTGCCGTTCTGGTCGACGATAGAGCGCATATTGCGCCCGCCAATAACGGTTGAATCGGGGCGGACCGCGGGGACGCCGCGTCGGTGGCGAAACAAGCGACGTCACTTCTTCGTGCGGCGTTTTCATCCCGCAACGAAATCGGGCGCCAAAAAGCAGAGCGACCCGGCTGGGGGGCATCCCGGCCGGGTCGTTGGAGGTTACTTGGGAGGACTAAAAGCTTGGGAGGCTAGAAATTCAGCGGGGGGTCTCGCTGTCGTAGGAGATCACACAGACCTCCTTGGGACTCTTGGTGCCGCAATCCACCACCTGTTCACGCACGAACGTCGAACCGGTGTCGCGATGGGCACGGGGCTGAACGTTCTGGGCCGAGAGGGTGGCAAGCGTCGCGACGGCGCCGAGCGGGACGATGAAAAGGCGGAAGGACGGCTTCAGCATGTTCGCTCTCCTGTTCGGCGTTGGTGTTGCGTTGTTCGCTAAAGGTGTAGGGGCTGAGTTTTTCCGGGTGATGTCGCCAATTGTTTCATTTGTTTCGTCGGAGGTAATCTTTGTCCGCCGAAATCGACCCGGTTTTCACTCCCGATACCATTGTAACATATTGAAATAACTGATATTTATGCAGCAAGGCTGTCTACGCCGGCGCCCTTAAGCAACTCGGCCAATTGTTTGCGGGCGTAGAACATCCGGGTCTTCACCGTGCTCTGGGGAATACCGATGATCGCGCCGGCCTCTTCCACCGACTTCTCGTGGTAGTAGACCAAATTGATGATCTCGCGATGGGCCGGCGACAGCTTGGCGACGCAGGCGCGCAGGATCGCCTTGGTGTTGCTGCGGTCGAGCGAGGCTTCCGGCGTGTCGGCCTCATCGGCGATCTCGAGCACGTCTTCCTGCTCGATATCCTCATGCTTGCGCTGGCGCAGGGCGGTCAGCGCCTTGAAGCGGGCAATCGACAGCAACCAGGTGGAGACCTGCGAGCGGCCCTCGAACTGGGCGGCGGTCCGCCACACGTCGAGGAACACCTGGCTGACCAGGTCTTCCGCCATGGTGGTATCGCGCACCATGCGCAGCACAAAGCGGTAAACCCGGACGTTATGGCGGGAGTAAAGCACATGCATCGCCGTGCGGTCGCCCTTGGCAATACTCTGCAGCAGCATTTCGTCGGATGTCGCCCGGGCGGCGGCAATCGACTTCTTGGCTGCGGCGTTGATGGCGACGACGTTCGACATGACAGGCTCCCAATTCCGACGCCAGGCGGCGTTTCGTTGGGAGAATTGTTAATTAGGCTCGGTTTCGGGATGTCTGCACCAAAAGGGAAAAATGGTTTCGTGCAGGGGAGAATTGTTTCGTCGGGGCGCCTGCGACGAAACATTCGGGGGCAAAAGGCCAGTAATTTCAATATGCGGAAAATTGGATGATTTCAGATGCGGATTCGTTCCGCCGGGTTCGAACCTTTTTATCGTTCCTGCGAACGTCGGGACCCATAACCACAGCGTACTGTCGCCTGGAAGGACGTCTACTGCAGCGAGCCAATACGAGCGCCGCCGGCGTAGGGGTACTAGCTAACACGTTCGCAGCGACGACGAAGAAGGCCTAACCCTTCTCGCCGGTCGGAGAGAACAGATAGCCACCGCCCCGGATGGTGCGGATCACGGCAGGCTTGGTCGGATCGATCTCGATCTTGCGGCGGATGCGCATGATGCGCAGGTCGACCGCGCGGTCGAAGGCTTCGGCGTCGCGTGCATTGGCCAGCTCCAGCAGCCGCTCGCGTGACAGCACCCGCTTCGGGTTGGCTGCGAACACCTTCAACAGGCCGAATTCGGACGCCGTCAGCGGATGCTCGTTGCCTTCGTCGTCGCGCAGCGCTTGGGCCTCGAGGTCGAGCCATTTGGTGCCGAACCGCACCAGCTGCTCCTTCTCCGCCTTTGCAGCCGCAGCCTCCGGCGCAGCCGCTGCCTTGGCCGGCGTGCTGCGGCGAAGCACCGAGCGGATGCGCGCCATCAGTTCGCGCAGCTCGCAGGGTTTTGCGATGTAGTCGTCGGCGCCGAGTTCGAGGCCGACGACACGGTCGATCGGGCTTGCGGTGGCCGTCAGCATGATGACGGGAACGTTGATCTTGCTCTTGAGGTCGCGAATGATCGACAGCCCGTCTTCCTCGGGCATGTTGAGGTCGAGCACGACGAGGTCGGGCACTGCGGTCTCGATCTCCTTGCGCAGGCTTTTGCCGCCGTCGCACAGCGTGACGCCAAAGCCGTGCATCTTGAGATAATCGCCGACCATCTCGCGGGCCGGCGCCTCGTCGTCGACGATGAAGATGTGCGGGTTCTGGGTCATGTCGTCTCTGTCGCAGGCAGTGTAACGGTAAACGTCGAGCCCTGTCCGGGGCCGCCACTCTCCGCGGTCACATGGCCGCCATGCATGTCGATGATGCGTTTGACGATCGACAGGCCGAGGCCGGTCGAACTTTCGCCGGCGGTGGGTTTGGCCGAGAGCCGCTGGAAGCGGCCGAACAGCCGGCCGAGATCCTCCGGCGAAAGACCGGCGCCCTGGTCGGCGATGCGGATCACCGTGTAGCCGCCCTCATGGGTGACGGCCACCGTGATCTTGCCGCCGATCGGTGAATATTTGATGGCGTTGCTGAACAGGTTGTCGATCGCCTCTCGGATCCGGTCGGTATCGCACATGGTGACGATATTCGACGGCGCCGACACGCTGATGGTCTGCTGCTTGTTGACGGCCGAGGGCAGGTTGGAATCGGCGACCTCGGCAACCAGCGCTGCGACATCGACCGGTTCGCGGCGGATCGTGATGTCGAAGGCATCCGCCATCGCATCCGAAATCAAATGATCGACCATCGAGGTCAGGCGCTTGGTGGCGTCCCTGATATGCTCGACCTGGGCGGTGACGTTTTCCTTGGGCGAGCCGGCGCTGATCAGTTCGGTCAGCATTTCGGTGCGGCCGAGGATCACGCCGAGCGGATTCTTCAAATCGTGCGCAACGGTGCCGAGAATCTCGTTCTTGAAGCCGTTGGCACGCTGCAGCCGCAACCACTGCGCCGAAAGGCGGCGGTTGGCCTGCATCAGCGCGCGGGTGCGCTGGGCGACGCGGTCCTCGAGCTGGGTATTGGCCTCGTGCAGTTGTCGGTAGAGGATGACGTTGTCGAACGCGATCGAGAGCCGGCTGGAGAAGATCTCGACCAGCGCGCGGTCGGTATCCGAAAGCTGACGCTCGGCCTGCAGCAGCACCACCACCTCGCGACCGCTTCCGGTGCGCAGATAAAGCACGCTGCGGTGATCGGCGAATTCGTTCTTTCGCCGCAGGAAGGCGGCTTCCACCATCTGCCGCAAATCCGGATCGAGCGCCTTGGAGCTCGTCGTGCCGATGAAGCGGCTGTAGCAGCCCGAGCCCGCCAGCACCGAGAATTCGCTCCCCGCGGCGCCGTCGTCGCGCAGCACCAGGATGCCGGCGCAGTCGACATTGAGCAGCGAGGCGAGCTGCGTCAGCACGCCTTCCGCCAGCCGCTGCATCGATTTGAAGTCGTACAGCGTCGAGGCGGCGTCGATGATGATTTCAAGCCCGCGCCGGGTCTGCACCATGCGCTCGAGCTGCTGGTAGCTGCGCAGCGCTGCCGTCAGCGAGGTGAACAGCTTGTCGGCCGTCAGTTCCGTCTTGGCCTTGTAGTCGTTGATGTCGTACTGGACGATGACGCGGCGCTCGGGCGCTTGTCCCGGCTGGCCGGTGCGCAGGATGATGCGGACGGTTTCGTTCTTGAGCTCGTTGCGGATGTACTCGACGAGGTCGAGGCCCGCGACGTCGGTTTCCATGATGACATCGAGCAGCACCGCTGCGACATCAGGGTTGTTGCGCATCAAGGTGCGCCCTTCGGCCGCGGAATAGGCCGACAGGATTTCCAGCGTCGCGCCGTGGAGATTGTAATCGCTCAGCGCAAAGCGGGTGCCCTCGTGCACGGCGGCATCGTCGTCGATGACGGCGATCTTCCATTTGCGTACGGACGAGTCCTCCGGAACGGTCCCGGTATCGTCGATCAGGTGGAGGACATCGTCCTGTTCGGCCATTGCGAAGTTCCGTCGGCTGCTGTCTGGTCTGAAATCGTGGGTTCGCCTGTCGATCCGCCCTTGGCGACTTTCGGCATGATAATGCGGAATGTGGTGCCTTGTCCCAGCCTTGACTCCAGCATCATCCGGCCGCCGAGCTGTTGAGTGACAAGATTATAGACGATATGCAAGCCCAGCCCGGTACCCCCTTCGTTGCGGCGCGTCGTAAAGAAGGGGTCGAACGCCTGCCGCTGCACGTCCGGCGTCATTCCGGCCCCATTGTCGGCAAAAATGATCTCGACATCGTCGCTGCCGCGCGCCCGCGCCGAGATCGTGATCGCCCCGGACCGGCCGTCGGCAAAGGCATGGTTGGAGGCGTTGAGGAACAGATTGGTTAATATCTGGCCATAGGAGCCGGGATAGCCGTCGATGAAAAGCCCTTCCGGCACGTCCACCGACAGCGTGATCGCCGCCTTCTTCAGCACCGGTTTCAGGCTGGCGACGATCTGGTCGGTGGCCTCGCTGAGGTTGAATTGCCGCCGCTCGGCGTGTGAGCGGTCCACCGCCACCTGCTTGAACGACTGGATCAGCTCGCCGGCGCGGTGCAGGTTCGCCACCAGTTGCCCTGCGGCATCGCGCGAGCTCTTGACGAACTCATCGAGCTTGGAGCGGCGCAGCGGCTCCGTCCGCAGTTCCTGTTCGAAAATATCGGCGCGACGCGCAAAACTCGACGCCACCGTCAGGCTGATGCCGATCGGGTTGTTCACCTCATGGGCGACGCCGGCGACCAGGCCGCCGAGCGCCGCCAGCCGTTCGGCGTCGATCAGGTTCTGCTGCGCGGTGTTGAGCTCGAGCAGCGCGCTTTCGGCCTTTTCCTTCGAGGCGCGGAGTTCGTCCTCGGTCTTGCGCTTGGCGATGGCGTTTTCGCGGAAGACGTCCACCGCGCGCGCCATGGCGCCGACCTCGTCCCTGGCAGAGGTGCCCTGCACGCGCCGATCGTAATTGCCTGACGTGATCGCATGCATCGCCGCCAGGATCTGCTGCAGCGGCAGGCGTATCGAGAGCGCGATCAGGACGCCGGCGGACAGAATGATGCCAAGGAACATCACGGCGATCGACAGCACCCGGCGCGAGATGGCCGACAGCGTGCGGTCGAACGTCTCCTGCGCCTTCTGCTCGCGCTGACGCATCTTGACCGACAGCTCGTCGATCACGCCGATGGCCTCGGCCTGGCTGGCATCGATGGTGTTGCGCAGCAATTCGGTCCGGATTGCGAGCTGCTCGGTCAGCTTGGCCATGCCCTCGCGCAGCGCCACTGTCCGCGCCTCCAGCCGCTTTAGCGCCATGCGCTGCAGATCGTTGTCGGCAAGGTCGGCCATCACGGGGATGGTCTTTTCGATCGTCTCGGTATTCCTGCGGGCGTCCTCGGCGGAGGCCGAGGCGGGCGACAGGTAATAGGCGTTGGCGGCGACCAGCATCGCCGTAAACGCTTCGCGGGATCTTCCGAGCGCGGGCCAGATCTGCGCGTCGCGATGCCCGGTGGCGCCCTCGATGACCGAATACAGCCCGGCCATTTCCCGGGCCGGTCCCAGCACCTGCTGCTCATAGGTCTTGGTGATGGTGGTCTGCACGGCGCGCAATTCGCCGAAGCCGTTGAGGAAGCGGTCGGTGACGTGTTCGAGTCGCTCGACCGAGCCTGATAGCATCGGGTCGTTGGCGGCGCGCGTCGTGAGCGTGCCGAGCACCGCTTCGCGCAGCAGCAGGATCTCGGCGAACAGTTCGGGGCTCGGCTGGTTGATGTAGCGATGGATCAGGTTCTGCAGCCGGCTGGTTTCGCTTTCCAGCAGCGCCAGGATCTTGTCGGATTCCCGCACCTGCCGGACGTCGTCCCAGGCCGAACCCAGCACCTTGGAGCCGTTCCAGATCAATACGGCGAGCACCACGACGACGGCGGAGTTCAATGCCGCAATCGACAGGATGCGCCAGCGGATCGGCACCGCGCGCAGCCACTGCACGATACGAACCCGGCCGCGCGCGGCGAGGCTCGCCGGCCGTTCCGCTGCGTGGTGCTGTTGCGGTTCGGCGGTCAAATCCGTTCCACTCCGCGAAGGCGCCCGGCCAATAGCGGTGCCATCGTCCCGGTCAATGCAAACTGGGTGCGGTTGAGGCGACCTGCGGTCCCGATATGTTCGAGGGCTTCCGTTTTTGCGCCGGGCCGGCGGGAATGGAACAGGTCGATCGGATGGCTTGCGTATTGAGGATCGGGGCTGCGAAATTCGCGCGCAAACGCGCCCGTTGAGACCGCCGTAAGCAACAGCGCAACAACAAGCACGAAGGTCCGCCAAAGGTCGGCGCAGCGATACACAGGCGACAAATCCCCTTAGAGATTGAGTCTGCGGCGGGGAAAAAAGGTTCAAGGCATTTTTAGCAGAATTTACCGATGCTTGGCTATTGGTGGCTGAGCTGGCAGGCCGTATTTGAAGGGTAATCCCTGTATTCCTTCTACAATTTCAAATTGTGTTGTGCGCTGCGGTGGGGGCCGGGCGGATTGAAACCGGAGCCGCAGGGATTTATGAGGGCGCAGCGGGCAGATATTTCGCCGGCGCGGCAGAGCAGGATATTCACCAGTGAAATTGGCCTTGAGATTTTTGCAATTCGTCGCCGTCGCCATGGCGCTGGCGTCTCCGGCGCAGGCCGCCACCGAGATCATGTGGTGGCACGCAATGTCGGGGGAGCTCGGCAAGCAGCTCGAAAAGCTGGCGGCCGATTTCAATGCGTCGCAGTCCGACTACCGGATCGTGCCGACCTACAAGGGCAACTACACCGAGACGGTGACGGCGGCGATCTTCGCCTTCCGTTCGCGAAGCCAGCCCGCCATCGTTCAGGTCAACGAGATCGCGACCGCCACCATGATGGCGGCAAAGGGCGCGATCTACCCGGTATACGAATTGATGCGCGATCAGTCGGAGCCGTTCTCGCCGGAGGCGTATCTACCGGCCGTGACCGGCTATTATTCCGATGTCGCCGGCAACATGCTGTCGTTCCCGTTCAATGTCTCGACGCCGATCCTGTACTACAACAAGGATCTGTTCCGCGCCGCGGGCCTCGATCCGGAGGCGCCGCCGAAAACCTGGGCCGAGGTCGGCACTGCTGCGAAGCGCCTGCGCGCGGCCGGCTCGCCCTGCGGGTTCACCACCTCCTGGCCGTCCTGGGTTCATGTCGAGAATTTCTCCGCCTTCCACAATCTGCCGCTGGCTACCCGGGCCAATGGCTTCAGCGGGCTTGATACGGAATTGGCCTTCAACAATCCGGACGTGGTGCGGCACATCGCCCAACTCGCGGAATGGCAGGCGACGAAAGTGTTCGACTATAGCGGCCGCGGGCAATCGGCCGAGCCGCGCTTTCAGAAGGGCGAATGCGCCATCTTCATCGGCTCTTCGGGTACGCGCGCGGACATCAAGGCCAATTCCAAATTCGAGGTTGGTTACGGCATGATCCCGTACCGGCCCGACATTGCCGGCGCGCCGCAAAACTCCATCATCGGCGGCGCCACGCTATGGGTGTTGCGCGACCGGCCACGCACCGAATATGCCGGCGTTGCGCGGTTCTTCGCCTATCTCTCGAAGCCGGAAGTCCAGGCTGGCTGGCACCAGAACACCGGCTATCTGCCGATCACCCGCGCCGCCTTCGACCTCACCCGCGTGCAGGGCTTCTACGATCGCAATCCCGGTGCGGCGATCGGTATCGAGCAGCTGACGCTGAAGCCGCCGACCGAGAATTCGAAGGGAATCCGGCTGGGGTCTTTTGTGCTGATCCGCGGCGTGATCGATGAAGAACTCGAGCAGGTTTTCCACGGCAAGCACTCCCCGCAAGCGGCCCTCGACCTCGCCGTCGACCGCGGCAACCACCTGCTGCGCCAGTTCGAGCGCGCGAACCCGGATAGATAGCAACCCAGTCATTGCGAGCGAAGCGAAGCAATCCATCTGCCCCCACGCGCTGAGGTGTGGATTGCTTCGCTTCGCTCGCAATGACGATAAATAATGATCAAAGCCACGCTGCCGCTGCTGCATCGTGCCCGTGATCCGTTAGGCACTTCTGTATCGAGGGTTGGCAACAGAAGGCCGCTGACCTCCACGAATTGCAGGACTTGCTCCGGCCGATTTGAGTGCCGCACAGCAATAGAGCGCTCAAAAATATCTGCATATTTATTGGGCAAATAAATCTCTTTGTATGCAATCTGCCAGGATGTCGCACCGCGTCTGACGTGCCGCGATGGATATATTTGCAAGCTAAAACAACTGGTTAGTGCGGCGCTAATCCTTCCTTAAGGATTGGCACAAACCTTGCGATTCCAGCTCCAAATCCGCTTTCCCTCAGGCGTTTGGAGCATCACCCATGAAGCGTCGCGATTTCTTGAAATCGGTCACTGGAGCTGCGGCGGGAGCGATGGTGCCCGCGCCGGCGATCTGGTCCGCGGCCAAGGCGGATGCGCGGTCGGAGACGCTGCTGATCGTCTCGGAAGGCGGGCCCAACAACCTCGACATTCACGGCGTCGGCACCAACGTGCCTGGCTATGAGGTGTCGTGGAATTGCTACGACCGCCTGATCAGCCACGAGATGAAGAGCGGTCCCGGCGGCGTGCCGTATTACGACCGCGACAAGTTCAAGGGCGAACTCGCCGAGGACATGAACATCGGCGACATGTCGGTGACCTTCAAGCTGAAGAAGAACGCCAAATTCCATGATGGCGCGCCGGTTACGGCGAAGGATGTCAAATGGTCGCTCGACCGCGCGGTTTCTGTCGGTGGCTTCCCGACCTTCCAGATGAGCGCGGGCTCGCTGACCAAGGCCGAGCAGTTCGTCGTCGTCGACGACAGCACGGTGCGGGTGGATTTTGCCAAGAAAGATCGCCTGACGGTTCCCGACCTCGCCGTCATCGTGCCCTGCATCGTCAACTCCGAACTCGTGAAGAAGAACGCCAGCGAGAAGGATCCCTGGGGACTCGAATACACCAAGCAGCAGACCGCGGGCTCCGGCGCCTACAAGCTGACGAAATGGACCGCCGGCACTGAAGTGATCATGGAGCGCAACGACGAGTGGGTCGGCGGCCCCTTGCCGAAGATCAAGCGCGTGATCTGGCGCATGGTGCCGCAGGCCGGCAACCGCCGCGCGCTGCTGGAGCGCGGCGACGCCGATATCTCCTACGAACTGCCGTTCAAGGATTTCCAGGAGATGAAGGCCAACGGCAAGCTCAACGTGGTGTCGCTGCCGTTCTCCAACGGCATCCAGTATATCGGCATGAACGTCACCAAGCCGCCGTTCGATAATCCGAAAGTGCGCCAGGCGATGGCCTATGCGATGCCGTACCAGAAGATCATGGACGCGGTGCTGTTCGGCCTCGCCAATCCGATGTTCGGCGCGGCTGCGGACAAGGCGACCGAGGTCGCGTGGCCGCAACCGACCAAATATTCCACCGACATGGCCAAGGCCAAGGCGCTGCTCGCGGAAGCCGGCTACGCCAACGGTTTCGAGACCACGATTTCATTCGACCTGAATTTCGCAGGCGTCAACGAACCGCTTTGCATCCTGGTTCAGGAGAGCCTCGCCCAGCTCGGCATCAAGACCACGATCAACAAGGTCCCCGGCGCCAACTGGCGCACCGAGCTGAACAAGAAGGAAATGCCGCTCTACACCAACGTGTTCTCAGGCTGGCTCGATTACCCCGAATACTTCTTCTACTGGTGCTATCACGGCAATAATTCTGTCTTCAACACCATGAGCTACAAATCGCCGGAGATGGACAAGATGATCGACGGCGCGCGCATGGCCGCCTCGACCGGCGACACGGCGACCTACGACAAGGACGTCAAAGGCTTTGTCGATCTCGCTTTCGCCGACATCCCGCGCATCCCGCTGTATCAGCCATTCGTCAACGTCGCGATGCAGAAGAATATCTCGGGCTATCAGTACTGGTTCCATCGCCGGCTGGATTATCGCGCGCTGGTGAAGGCGTAATCCGCCATGCTGAGCATGATCGGCAAGCGGCTGCTGTTTGCGATCCCGTCACTGATCGGGGTGGTGATCGTCACGTTCCTGCTGACGCGCGCGCTGCCGGGCGATCCGGCCGCGTATTTCGCGGGACCCGCCGCGACCAAGGAAGCGGTCGAGCAGATCCGCAAAAAACTCGGTCTCGACAAGCCGCTGATCGAGCAGTTCTTCCGCTACACCAACGATCTCGCGCATGGCGATTTCGGCAATTCGCTGACCACGGGCCAGCCGGTCGCCGCCGAAATCCGCAACCGGCTGCCGGCGTCGGCCGAGTTGACGCTGCTGGGCCTCTTTGTGTCGGTCATCATCGCCATTCCGCTTGGTGTGCTTGCCGCCACAAGGCCGGGGTCGTGGATCGATCATCTCTGCCGGATCACGACGACGGCAGGTGTCTCGCTGCCGGTGTTTTTTACCGGCCTGGTGCTGGTCTACGTGTTCTATTTCAGGCTCGGCTGGTCGCCGGCGCCGCTCGGCCGGCTCGACGTGTTCTACAGCGCGCCGCCGACGATCACCGGCTTTTATCTGATCGACACCCTGATCGCGCGCGATTTCGAGGCGTTTCGTTCCGCGCTCAGTCAGCTCCTCCTGCCGGCGACGACGCTGGCGATTTTTTCGCTGGCGCCGATCGCGCGCATGACGCGAGCCTCGATGCTGGCGGTGCTGGCGTCCGACTTCGTACGCACCGCACGCGCCAGCGGGCTGTCGCCGTCGACCGTGATCGTCACCTACGCGTTTCGCAACGCTATGCTGCCGGTCATTACCACGCTCAGCATGGTGTTCTCGTTCCTGCTCGGCGCCAACGTGCTGGTGGAGAAAGTGTTCGCCTGGCCCGGCATCGGTTCCTACGCGGTGGAAGCGCTGATCTCGTCGGACTTCGCGCCGGTGCAGGGCTTCGTGCTGACCATGGCGGTCATGTACGTGCTGCTCAATTTGATCATCGACATTCTCTACGGCGTGATTGATCCACGCGTCCGGTTGGAAGGGTGAGGTTGGAAAATGAGTGCTGTTTTGCCTGCCGTTGAACCCGCCAGTCCCGCGCGCACCTCTGGACTGGCCGCGATTTTTGAACACACCCGTTATGTACTCGGCGAGAACCGCGTCACCGCCTTTGCCTTCGGCCTTCTCGTCATCATCCTGTTCGCCGCGATTTTCGGCCCCTATATCGTTCCCTACGATCCGCTCGCCAGCGATACCGCCTCGGCATTGAAGCCGCCGTCCGCGGCGCACTGGTTCGGCACCGATCAATTGGGCCGCGATATCTTCAGCCGCGTCATCGTCGCCACCCGGCTCGACACATTCATTGCGGTCGCCTCGGTGGTGCTGGTGTTTTTGATGGGCGGGCTGGCCGGCATCGCCGCCGGCTATTTCGGCGGCTGGACCGACCGTATCGTCGGCCGCATCGCCGACACCATCATGGCGTTCCCGCTGTTCGTGCTGGCGATGGGCATCGTCGCAGCACTCGGCAACACCGTGCAGAACATCATCATCGCGACTGCGATCGTGAACTTTCCGCTCTATGCGCGCGTGGCGCGGGCCGAAGCCAATGTGCGCCGCAACGCCGGTTTCGTGCAGGCCGCGCGGCTGTCGGGCAATGGCGAGTTCCGGATTCTGCTTGTGCACATCCTCCCCAACATCATGCCGATCATGATCGTGCAGATGTCGTTGACCATGGGCTACGCGATCCTGAACGCCGCCGGTCTCTCGTTCATCGGGCTGGGTGTCCGGCCGCCGACGGCGGAATGGGGCATCATGGTCGCGGAGGGCGCGGGCTTCATGGTGTCGGGCGAATGGTGGATCGCGCTGTTTCCGGGGCTCGCGCTGATGATCGCGGTGTTCTGCTTCAACCTGCTCGGCGACGGCCTGCGCGACATCGTCGACCCGCAGCGGAGGACGTAACATGACCGCGCAGCCCTTGCTCGACGTCAGCGACCTCACCGTCGAATTCTCTACGCGGCGCGGCATCGTGAAAGCCGTGCAACATGTCAACATCTCCGTCGCCAAGGGCGAGACGCTCGGCATCGTCGGCGAATCCGGCTCCGGCAAGTCGGTGACGTCCTACGCGGTGATGCGGATTCTCGACCGCGCCGGCAGGATCGCCGACGGCTCGGTGATGTTTTCCGGCATCGACGTCAAGGCTGCGAGCGAAAACGAGATGCGCGATCTGCGCGGCCGCGAAATCTCGATGATCTTTCAGAACCCGCGCGCGGCCCTCAACCCGATCCGCAAAGTCGGCGACCAGATCGAGGACGTGCTGCGTCAGCATGTGCAGCAGTCGCAGGTCAGCGACCGTGGCGAGAAGGCGATCGAGGCGCTGGAGCAGGTGAAGATCGCGCGTCCGCGCGAGCGCTATCACGCCTATCCGTTCGAACTGTCCGGTGGCATGTGCCAGCGCGTCGTGATCGCGCTGGCGCTGGCCTGCAATCCGCAACTTCTCATCGCCGACGAGCCGACCACCGGCCTCGACGTCACCACGCAGAAGGCGGTGATGGACCTGATCGTCGAACTGACAAAACGCCGGAGCATGTCGACGATCCTGATCACGCATGATCTGGGGCTGGCCGCCGCCTATTGCGATCGTGTGGTGGTGATGGAGAAGGGCCGGGTGGTGGAGACGGCAAAGTCGGCCGATATCTTTGCCAAGCCCGAGCACGCCTATACCAAGAAACTGATGCGCGCGACGCCGAGGATCGGCGTCTCCCTGCGCGATCTCCTGCCGGAGGAAGAGGTGGTCTCCGCCTCTCCCCGCGCGCGGGGAGAGGTCGACGCGCGAAGCGTGGCGGGTGAGGGGGACTCTCCGCGCATTCCGCTCGTGGAAGCAGCCCCTCACCCCGACCCTCTAAGAGCGAGCTCCGCTCGTCTCGACCCCGCGAAGGGCGGGGAGAGGGAGCAGAAACCGCTCCTCCTGGTCGAAAAGCTGGTGAAGGAATATCCACGCCAGGGCGCGACCGCGGTGCTCGGCAAGCTATTTTCCCGCAAGCCGCCGGTCGAAGCCGAGCAATTCCGCGCGGTCGACGGCATCAGCTTTTCCGTGGGCCACGGCGAGAGCGTCGGCCTGGTCGGTGAGTCCGGCTGCGGCAAGTCCACCACTTCGATGATGGTGATGCGGCTGCTGGACCAGACCTCCGGCCGCATCGTGTTCGATGGCGACGAGATCGGCGCCATCATGCCCAATTCCTTTGCCCGGCTGCCGCTGCGCAAGAGCATCCAGATGGTGTTCCAGGATCCGACCGACAGCCTCAACCCGCGCTTCACCGCGGCGCGCGCCATCGTCGACCCGATCATGCAGCTTGGCGACATCAGGGGGCGCGACGCGCTGCGCGCCCGCTGCGAGGAACTCGCCGGGCTCGTCGGCCTTCCCGTCAACCTGCTCGATCGTTTTCCGCATCAATTATCCGGTGGCCAGAAGGCCCGCGTCGGCATCGCGCGGGCGATTGCGCTGCATCCCAAGCTCGTGATCCTCGACGAGCCGACCGCGGCGCTGGACGTCTCCGTGCAAGCGGTCGTGCTCAATCTGCTGCAGGACCTCAAGCAATCCATGGGCATGAGTTATTTGTTTGTGTCCCATGATTTGAACGTGGTGCGTTTGCTGTGCGATCGTGTCATCGTGATGCGTGCGGGGCGAATCGTGGAGCAAGGTTCATCCGAGCGTGTGCTCGGCGATCCGCAGGACGCCTACACAAAGGAACTGCTGACGGCGATCCCGCATCCGCCGTTGCCGGTTCATTGAGAAGCTGAGTGGGAGTGAAATGGCCGCAGAACCGCTGGACGATTACATCAATGCCGTGTCGAAGGCTCTGGCGCTGCCGGTCGAGGAAGCCTGGCGGCCTGCCGTACGGGCGAACCTCGAAGTGTCGCTGAGGCTGGCGCGGCTGGTCGATGAGTTCCCGCTGCCGGACGAAACCGAGCCGGCCAGTGTCTACACAGCCTGATAGCGCCATGACCGCAAACACCGACGGGCTGTCAGCCCAACAAATCGCGCGGGCCGTAACGGACCGCAAGCTGTCTGCGCTCGATGCGACCGAAGCCGCGCTGGCGCGGATCGCCAAACACGATTCCGTATTGAACTCTTTCACCGACATCACCGCCGATCGCGCACGCACCAAGGCGCGCGCAATCGACGCCGCGATCGCCGCCGGTCAAAAGGTCGGGCCGCTCGCCGGCGTGCCCTTCGCGGTCAAGAATCTGTTCGATGTAAAAGGCCTATCCACCCGCGCCGGATCGAAAATCAACCGCGATCTGGTGCCGTCATCGCGCGACGCCACGTTGATCGAGCGCATGGAGGCGGCCGGCGCGCTCTTGGTCGGCGCGCTCAACATGGGCGAATACGCCTATGATTTCACGGGCGAGAATGTGCATGACGGCCCGTCGCGCAATCCGCATGATCCGACGCGGATGACCGGCGGTTCGTCGGGCGGCTCGGGCAGCGCAGTCGGCGGTGCGCTGGTTCCAATCGCGCTGGGATCCGACACCAACGGCTCGATCCGGGTGCCCTCGTCGTTCTGCGGCATCTTTGGCCTGAAGCCGACCTACGGCCGGCTGTCGCGCGCGCGGTCGTTTCCCTTTGTCGCAAGTTTTGATCATCTCGGTCCGTTCGCGCGCAGCGTCGGCGATCTTGCGCTGGCCTATGATGCGATGCAGGGGCCGGATGCCGACGATGCGGCTTGCACGACACGCGCGGTCGAGCCGGTCACGCCGCTGCTGACGCAGGGCATCTCCGGCCTTCGTGTTGCGATTGCCGGTGGCTATTTCCAGAAGAATGTGTTCCCGGAAGCGGTCGAGGCTGTGGCGCGCGTCGCCAAGGCGCTCAATGCCACGCAAGCGATCGAAATTCCGGAGGCCGCGCGCGCCCGCGCCGCGGCTTACGTGATCTCCACCACCGAAGGCGCTTCGCTGCATCTCGATCGCCTGCGCCAGCGCCCGAACGATTTCGATCCGGCGGTGCGCGACCGCCTGATTGCCGGCGCGATGGTTCCAGCGCCGCTGGTCGACCGCGCGCAAAAATTCCGCCGCTGGTACCGCGCAAAGGTGCTGGAGCTGTTCAAGTCGGTTGACGTGATCATCGCCCCGGCCACGCCCTGCATCGCGCCGAAATTGGGGCAGGTGAACTTCATGCTCGACGGCGTTGAACTGCCGGTGCGCGCCAATATCGGCATCCACACCCAGCCGATTTCGTTCATCGGCCTGCCCGTGGTCGCGGTGCCGGTGCCGTTGGAACCGATGCCGATCGGCGTGCAGATCATCGCCGCACCCTGGCGGGAAGATATCGCATTGCGCGTGGCGCATGCGCTGGAACAGATGGGCGTCGCCGCAGCTCCAGCCCCAAGAGGATTGTAGTCATGGAAATTGATCTTCCGGATGTGCTGGCGGAGGTGACCGCGCAATTTTCCCGCTATGAAAAGGCGCTGGTGTCGAACGACGTGGCGGTGCTCGACGAATTGTTTCGCAACGATTCCCGTACGCTGCGTTATGGTGTCGGCGAAAATCTCTACGGCTACGAGGAGATCATGGCGTTTCGCGCGGCGCGCTCGCCGATCGGGCTCGGCCGCAGGACCGACAGGACAGTGATCACGACCTATGGCCGGGATACGGCCGTCGCCTCGACGTTGTTTTACCGCGACGCCTTGCCCGGCAAGGTCGGGCGGCAGATGCAGACCTGGGCGCGCTTTCCCGAAGGCTGGCGGGTCGTCGCCGCTCACGTCAGCATCATCAATGATCCGCAGGGTCAAGCGACATGAGCCTGGATGATCTGCCGACCCAGTTGCCACAGGCCGCGGGCGCGGAGCCGGAGACAATGGTTCGCCGCGTCGATCGGCCTTCACCGCTGCGGGACAAGGTCACGCGCGCGGAAGAACTGAGGCTGCAGTTGGCCGACGAGATCGTGCGCGGCGTGCTGCCGCCTGGATCGGCGCTCGACGAGACCGACATCGCGCGACGCTTTTCCGTGTCGCGCACGCCGGTGCGCGAGGCGCTGCGCCAGCTCGTGGCGAGCGGGCTGGTCGAAGCCCGCGCCCACCGCGGCGCCGTCGTCGCGCAGCCCTCGCTGGATCGTTTGACGGAAATGTTTGAGGCGATGGCCGAACTGGAGGCTTTGTGCGCCGGGCTCGCGGCCGAGCGAATGCCGCCGGGGGATCGCCAGAAGCTCGAGGCGATCCACGAGGAATTGCGCGTGCTCAGTCACGCCGGCAATCCCGAGCGTTTTCACGAGGTCAACGAGCGCTTTCATAACGCGATCTATGCCGGCTCGCAGAACAGCTACATCGCCGAAATGACGCTGGCGACGCGGGTGCGCGTGCAACCGTTCCGCCGCGCCCAGTTCCGCAATCTCGGGCGTCTGGCGAAGTCCCACGCCGAACACGACCGCGTCGTGGTAGCGATCATGCGCGGCGACAAGGCCGGCGCGGCGGCGGCGATGCGCGCCCATATCGAGCTGGTGCGCGGGGAGTATGAGCTCTACGCGGTGTCGGTTTGATTTCTTAACCTCGCCCCGCTTGCGGGGAGAGGTCGGATTGCGAAGCAATCCGGGTGAGGGGGTACAGGTCTCTCGACAGTCATTGCTCGGAGAGAAGCCCCTCACCCCAACCCTCTCCCCGCAAGAGCGGGGCGAGGGAGTCACGTCCCCGCCTTCTCCGCGATGAACGCGCGCCAGCCGCCGAATGCGGAAATATCGCGCGCGCCCTCGACCGCCACGGGCTCAACCACAAACCCCTTCACGCCCCGGCCGTCGGCGAGCCGTACCGTGCCGATGCCGAGCGGCGGCGGGATCGCGGCGACGAATTTGCCGAACGCTGCGGCCGACAGCGCCCATAGCTCCAGCTTGATCGAATGTCCCGCGCCTGCGTCCACGCGCAGCAAGCCGGGTTTTGGCGGTGTGGTGTCGAGCGCATAGAGTTTGTAGTCAGGCGCGGTCGCGGTGGTCTCAAGCAGCCGCCCGCCGAGCGCCTGCAGTTCGCCGTTGAGCGCCATGCCGGAGAGATGCGCGCCGACCACGGCGATGGTGATGTCATCGCCGCTCGCCGCAATCGGCAATGCAGCGAGCGCAGGCTGCGTGAGGTCCTTGGCACCCATTTTCAGTTTGGTGTCGGCGTGAAACACGCGGCCGATGCTGGCGAGCGCCGCGTCGCGGCCTGCGGGCGCCAGCAGCGTGATGCCGAACGGGATGCCGTCGGTGCGCATCGCGGCCGGCAATGCGAGGCCGCAGAGGTCGAGCAGATTCACGAAATTGGTGTAGGTGCCGAGCCTGGAGTTGAGCTCGATTGGATTAGCCAGCACCTGCGCTGTCGAATAGGCGGTCGGCGCCGTCGGCAGCACCATCGCGTCAAGACCGGCAAAGATGCGTTCGGCCGTGCGCCGCAGCGCCTGCAAGCGATAGAGCGAGGCGAACGTATCCGCCGCCGTCAGCCGCGCGCCGGGCGCGGTGATCTCGCGCGTCACCGGATGAATCGAATCCGGCGAGGACGCCAGCAGGTCGCGGATCACGAGGTAGCGTTCGGCGACCCATGGGCCCTCATAGAGCAGCCGCGCGGTCTCATAAAACGGCTCCAGATCGAATTCGATCAGCGTGGCGCCGAGCGATGTCCAGCGCTGAAGCGCCTCGCCATGGGCTTTCTCCGCGGCGCGGTCGCCGAAGAAAATCAATTGGCCGTTGCGCGGCACGCCGAGCCGGAGGTTTTCGGGAAAGGCGGACACGGCCCCCAGCGGCCGGTCGCGCGAAAACGGATCGGCGCCGTCAGGTCCGGCCATCGCCGCCAGCGCGGTCATCGCGTCGTCGACGGTGAGCGAGAACACCGAAATGCAGTCCAGCGTCCGGCATGCCGGCACCAGGCCGGCGTTGGAGATCAGCCCGAGGCTCGGCTTCAGTCCGACGATGTTGTTGAGCATCGCCGGCACGCGGCCCGAACCCGCAGTGTCCGTGCCGAGTGCGAGCGGCACGAGGCCGGCGGAAACCGCAACCGCCGATCCCGAACTCGACCCGCCCGGAATCAGATCGGCGCGGACCGGATTGACGGGAATGCCGTAGGGCGAGCGGACACCGACCAGGCCGGTCGCGAACTGGTCGAGATTGGTCTTGCCGATGATGACGGCGCCGGCGGCGCGCAGCTTTGCCACGGCCGTCGAATCCTGCGCGGGCGAATAGGCGAAAGCCGGGCAGGCCGCCGTGGTCGGCAGGCCCTGCGCGTCGATATTGTCCTTCACCGCGACCGGCACGCCGTACAAAGGAAGCGCCGCCGCATCCTTCGAGGTCAGCGCCTCGGCCTCCGCGAGCGCCTCCTTCTCGTCGCGCAGGCTGATGAACACGGCCGGATCGTTGTAATCGCGGATGCGTTGATAGCTGCGCGTGATGGTCTGCGCCGGGGTCATGGTCGCGGCGCGGTGCGCGGCGACGATGGCGGCAACGGTTTCAGGCGTGTCGGACCCCATGGCGAGCAAAAACTCCAGCGAGCAAGGATTACCGGCAATAAAGCAAGCGATGTGCCATTGTGTACAATCGTTAGGCGGAGCCAGCCTTAAACGATAGCTACGTACTATCATGTGTTTAGGATACGAGCGTAGTCGGGTTGCGAGCCTAAAGAACTCGAATGAATGCCTAAAGTTTAGGCGGTAAGACCCAAGGCGGGGCGGCGGCCTCGATCAGGTGAACGCGGACAGGATTTGCAGCAGCCGCTCGCGGTTCTCGTTGCCGATCTTATCGGCGACATGGCGCTCATGTTCGGCGGCGAGCTGCCTGAACTGCGCCAGCGCGGTCTTGCCGCGCGCGGTCAGGTGCAGGGCATGGGAGCGCCGGTCGGTGGCCGATTTGATGCGGCTGACGAGGCCGCGATGTTCGAGACTGTCCAGCAGATGCACCAGCCTGGCGCGCTCGATCCCGAGCCGCTTGGCTACCGCCATCTGGCTCAGGCCGGGATTGGCGCCGATTACCGTCATCACCGAATACTGCGTCGGCCTGATATCGACGGCGGAAAGCGTGCGAATAAAATCCTGAAAAATCCAGATCTGGAAGCGCCGCACCGCATAGCCGGCGTGGCCGGCCAGCGCGTCGAGGGCGATCTCGTCATTCACGGTGTCGTTTGGCGCGCTGTCGTTTCGGCCCTGCGTCCGGCCGGAACGCGGTCGCGCGCCTGCGCGCGCCTTGGCCGTTCTGGGCATGTGACTGTTTCCCGCCATCGCCTCCCATTCTAGCGCTTCGCGGCCGCCAGTGGAATATTGTTGTTGACGACAACAATTGTTGTGCTCAACATCAAGTCAAGCAGCCCTCGAGCCGCACGCCGGCGTGACGCGCGGCAATCCCGCATCAGCCGGGACAGGAGGAGACCATGACCCTCGCCGCCGCAAGCGGTGACAATTCCAGCAAGCTGTTCGCGACGCCGGCGATTGTCGCCGATCGCCGCGCCGACGGCAGCATTGTGGTGCGGTCGACCACGCCGCTGCGCCAGGGCGCACGTTGTATCGGCGACTGGCTGGAGCATTGGGCGCGACAGGCGCCGGACCGGATCTTTCTCGCCGATCGCGCCGGCGCCGAAGCGCCGTGGTCGACGGTCACCTACAAGGACGCGTTGCAGCAGGCGCGATCAGCCGCCGCGTGGATCCTCGCGCAAGGCCTGAGCGCCGAGCGTCCGCTGGTGATCCTGTCCGACAACAGCGTCGAGCACGCGCTGTTCGCGCTCGCCGCCCAGCATGTCGGCGTGCCATCGGCTGCGATCTCGCCGGCCTATTCGCTGATGTCCAGGGATTTCGACAAGCTCAAGAGCATGGTCACGTTGCTTGGGCCCGGTGCGATCTATGTCTCGGGCACAAAGACGTTTGCGGCAGCGCTGGCGGCGATCGCGCCGCTGCATTCAGCCGCCATCGTCAGCGGCGACGCCGGCGATACCGGCGCGATTTCGTTCCGCGCCATCGCGGCCACGCCGGAAACGCCTGATGTCGCAAAAGCCTTTGCCGCGATCACGCCCGACACGATTGCAAAATTCCTGTTCACCTCGGGCTCGACCGGCACGCCAAAGGCCGTCATCAACACCCAGCGCATGCTGACCTCGAGCCAGGAAGCCAAGGCGCAGACCTGGACGTTCCTAGAGAATATCGGCGAGAAGCTCGTCATCCTCGACTGGCTGCCGTGGAGCCACACCTTCGGCGCCAACCACAATTCCAATCTGGTGCTGCGCAATGGCGGCACGCTCTATGTCGATGGCGGCAAGCCGGCGCCGGGGTTGTTTGCGACGTCGCTGGCCAATCTGCGCAGCGTGATGCCGACGGTCTATTTCAACGTGCCGCGCGGTTTCGACATGCTGATCTCGGTGCTGCGAAGCGACGAGACGTTGCGCAATAAATTCGTCAGCGAGGTGAAATTCGCTTTCTACGCGGGCGCCGCCTTGCCGCAGAATCTCTGGGATGCGCTGGAAGAACTCTCGATCAAGACGGTGGGCCGCGCGCTGCCGATGGTGTCGGCCTGGGGCTCGACCGAAACCTCGCCGCTGGCGACCGACTGCCATTTTCAGGCAAAGCGTTCCGGCAATATCGGCGTGCCGATCCCGGGCACCGAACTGAAGCTGGTGCCGTCGGGCGACAAGCTGGAGGTGCGCGTGCGCGGTCCCAACGTCACGCCCGGCTACTGGAAGGCGCCGGAATTGACCGCGCAGGCGTTCGACGCCGAAGGCTTCTATCTGATCGGCGACGCCGTGACCTTCGCCGATCCGGCCCGTCCTGAGCTCGGGCTGTTTTTCGACGGCCGTGTCGCCGAGGACTTCAAACTCAATTCCGGCACCTGGGTCAGCGTCGGCACCCTGCGCGTTGCGGGCATCGCCGCGCTGGCGCCGCTGGCGCAGGATATCGTGGTGACCGGCCATGGGGGTGATGAGGTCCGCTTCCTGGTATTTCCGAACGTCGCGGCCTGCCGGGCGCATGCCGGGCCGCCCGACAGCGCCGATGTGAAAGAAGTGATCGGCCACGACAAGGTTCGCGGTGCGATCGCGCAGGGCCTCGCGAAATTGAAGGCGCAAAGCGGTAACTCATCAGGCCACGCCACACGGGCGCTGCTGCTGGCCGAGATCGCCTCCGTCGACGGCGGCGAGATCACCGACAAGGGCTACATCAACCAGCGCGCGGTTCTGACGCGCCGTGCCGACGCGGTGGCGACGCTGGACGACGATTCGTCGGCCGAATGGATCGGCTGCGCCGGCTAGTCCCTCATGGTGAGGAGGGCGAAGCGCGTCTCCGGGCGATGCTTTGCATCGCCGGGAGAACCATGAGGCCCGTCTCTGGCCTACATCCTTCGAGACGGCCGCTTCTCGCGGGCTTCTCAGGATGAGGAGTTTGAGTAGCTATGACGCAGCAGAACTAAGACGCGCTCGCGCCTCAAAATCCGTTCTTGTGCGCTTCGACCAGCCGCGCCAGCATCTGGAGAAAGGCCGTTTGCTCGCCCTTGCTGAGCGCGGAAAGCGTCTGCGCATTGAAACGTTCGCCGAGCCGGCTGGCCTCGTCGGCGCGCCGTTCGCCCGCCGCGCTGAGGCTGAGCTCGACTGCCCGCTTGTCTCGCGTGGACCGCTTACGCTTCAAAACGCCGGTCTCCTCCATCCGCGACAGGATCTTCACCAGATTGGGCAGTTGCATTTTCAGCACGGCGGCGAGCTCGCTCTGTGTCACCGCCTTGTTGTCGCGTACCGCGACTAGGATGGCGTATTCGAGCGGCGAAAGCTTCAACGTTTCGAAATAGGGATAAAACGCCTCGAAATTCTGCAACTGCAGGATTCTGATCAGGAATCCCGGGGTCTGCCGTAGCGCAGTAAGGTCGAGCGCCCGGCTCGCGTTCGGCTCGGCCGGTCGCGCTCCCCCGTTGCCCTTGCGCGTCGAAACTTTGGCGATTCTCCCCATGCCGATAGCTCGCACGGCATTACGTGAATTGACAATCCTCAAAGTAACTTGGAAGTGGTTACGATGGCGGCCTGTTCCGCGGCGACAGGAAATCGATCGTCGCTGTCCGCCGTTTATGTTGCCGAGGCAACTAATTTGTGCGAGCCTTCGCTGCAACAGGCGGCCGATGCAGAGCACAGAGATTGCCGGGTCGCGCAGGGAGAAACGGATGTTCTGGCGTGTCGGATTGCCACGACATGGTGCGGTACTGCGTACGCCGCGTGGCGGTGGCAGCGTCGATCAGCGCGGCACGGCCCGCGCCTTCCGCTCAATCCCGATCGTCGACTTCGCCCGCGCCTTTCACGGCGTCGAGATTGCCGTGCACCCGCAGCAGCAGGCCGATCAGGGTTTCCCGCTCCGGTTTGCTCAGGCAGGACAGCAGTCGGCGTTCACGCTCGAGCGCGACCGCGATGACCTGGTCGTGGGTGGTATGTCCCTTCGCTGTCAGCGAGATCGAATGGGTTCGCCCGTCCTGCCGGTCGGCCCGGATGCTGACCAGCCCGTGCTCCTCCATGCCGGCCAGCGTCCGGCTCACCGGTCCCTTGTCGAACCCGATCACGTGGCAGATGCGGGCCGCCGAAATTTCCGGCTCGATCGCCAGCAGCGACAGGATCCGCCATTCCGTGACGTTGACGCCAAAGCGCTTCTGATAGACCGCGGTCGCGCTGCGCGACAATTTGTTGGCAATGAAGGTGATGAGGGCCGGAACGTACCGATCGAGGTCGAGCACCTGTTCGGCCCGCCCGCTCCTGCCTGCCGCACCCGTGCGGGGGGCGCGCGCCTGTCTGTTCCTGCTCATGCTCTTCCGAAATCGCTCCAGCGTTCCAGACATAGAGACAGCACATACCGCTCCGCAAGAACATTATGCAGGAGACCCACATGAGCGCGATGTCCCGAACAGATCCTGTAGCCCCGGATCATGGTGCGCCCGTCGGTGTACCGAGGCTCGACGTCGATCCGTTTTCGATCGAATATTTCGACGATCTGCATCCCAGCCAGGAGCGGCTCCGCGAGGCCGGGCCGCTGGTCTATCTCGACAAGTGGAAGGTCTATGGGGTCGCACGTTACGCCGAGGTGCATGCGGTGCTGAACGATCCCGCCACGTTCTGTTCGAGCCGCGGCGTCGGCTTGAGCGACTTCTCGAAGGAGAAGCCGTGGCGCCCGCCAAGCATCATTCTCGAGGCCGATCCGCCCGAGCACACCCGCACCCGCACGGTGCTCAGCCAGGTGCTGTCGCCGACCGCCTTGAAGCAGGTCCGCGATCGTTTCGCCGCCGCGGCTGCAGCCAAGGTCGACGAATTGCTGGAGCGGCGGAGTTTTGACGCCGTTGCCGATCTGGCGGAAGCCTATCCGCTGGCGATCTTCCCCGATGCGCTCGGCCTGAAGCAGGAAGGGCGCGAGCATTTGCTGCCCTATGCGGGCGTTGTCTTCAACGCATTCGGACCGCCCAACCAGCTGCGCCAGGATGCCATCGAACGTTCGGCGCCGCATCAGGCCTATGTCGCCGAACAGTGCCAGCGCGAAAATCTCGCGCCCGGCGGCTTCGGCGCCTGCATCCATGCCCGCGTGGATGCCGGCGACATCACTGCTGCCGAGGCGCCGCTGCTGGTGCGCTCGCTGCTGTCGGCGGGGCTGGATACGACCGTCAACGGCATCGGCGCCGCGGTCTATTGCCTGGCACGTTATCCCGACCAATTGGCGCGGCTGCGACAGGATCCGTCATTGGCGCGCAATGCGTTCGAGGAGGCCGTACGATTCGAGAGCCCGGTGCAGACCTTCTTCCGCACCACGACGCGGGAGGTCGAGATCGGCGGCCATCGCGTCGGCGAAGGCGAAAAAGTCCTGATGTTTTTGGGCGCAGCCAACCGTGATCCGCGCCGGTGGGAGAATCCCGACAGCTACGACATCACGCGTCGGACCAGTGGTCATGTCGGCTATGGCTCGGGCATCCATATGTGCGTCGGCCAGCTCGTGGCCCGCCTGGAGGGCGAGACCATGCTGGCGGCGCTGGCGCGCAAGGTCAGCTCCATCGAGATCACGGGGCCGGTGAAGCGCCGCTACAACAATACGCTGCGCGGGCTTGAGAGCCTGCCGGTTGCCATCGCGCCGGTCTGATGCCGCCGCGGCGAACTGCGCCTTGCAAGCACAAAAAGAATCCGAGGGGAGAAATGGTATGAGGAGTTTTGGCAATCATCTGGCGCTGGCTTTATCCAGCGCTTTGTCGCTGGCCGCCGCAAGCGCCGCGCGCGCGGAGATTTCTGACCACGTCGTGCGCGTCGGCGTGCTCAACGATATCTCCGGCATCTTCCAGGACACCAACGGTATGGGCTCGGTGGAAGCCGCACGGATGGCGGCGGAAGATTTCAACGGCGGCGGAAAGGGTATCAAGGTCGAGATCGTCTACGCCGATCACCAGAACAAGGCCGACGTCGGACAGGCGATCGCCCGCAAATGGCTCGATGTCGAAGGAGTGGATGCCATCGTCGACGTACCGAATTCGGCCGTCGGTCTTTCCATCAATTCGCTGCTGCGGGATTCGCGGATGACATTCCTGGCGTCGTCCACCGCCAGTTCCGATCTCACCGGCAAGGCCTGTTCGCCCAACACCATTCAATGGGTCAACGACGCCTGGGCGACCGGTAACACGACAGCGGCGGCGATGATGGCGCGCGGCGGCAAGGACTGGTACTTCGTCACGGTCGACTACGCGCTCGGCAAGGGCATCGAGGCGGAAGCCACCAACTACATCGAGAAGCACGGCGGCAAGGTGCTGGGTTCGAGCAAGCATCCGCTCGGCACCTCGGATTTCGCCTCGTTCCTGCTGCAGGCGCAAAATTCCAAGTCCAAGGTGATCGGCCTGGCCAATGCCGGCGGCGACACCATCAACGCGGTCAAGCAGGCCAATGAGTTCGGTATCCAGCAGAGCGGCCAGACCATGGTGGCGTTCCTGCTGTTCGTCAACGACGTCCACGGCATGGGTCTCAAGGTCGCGCAGGGCCTGCAGCTTCTCGAAGCCTTCTATTGGGACATGGACGATGATACCCGCGCGTTTGCAAAACGCTTCGCGGCGCGGCCGGGCATGAACGGCAAGATGCCGAGCGGCAACCAGGCCGGCGTCTACGCTTCCACACTGGCCTACCTCAACGCGGTGGCGGCCACCGGCAGCGACCACGCCAAGGATGCCGTGGCGCAGATGAAGAAGTTCAAGGGCAAGGACAAATTGTTCGGCGACGTCACCATCCGCCAGGACGGCCGCGTCATTCACCCGATGTACCTGTTCGAGGTGAAGAAGCCGGAAGAGTCGAAATATCCTTACGATTACTACAAGCTGGTTTCGACCATTCCCGCTGACCAGGCGTTTCGTCCGATCGCGGATGGCGGCTGTTCGCTGGTGAAGTGAGGCCCCGACCCTCATGGTGAGGAGGCGCGCACGCGCCGTCTCGAACCCTGAGGCCTCGGTGCCCGCGGCCATCCTTCGAGACGCGGCCTGACGGCCGCTCCTCCAGCGATAACGGCGAAGCCGTTACGCAGGGATGAGGTCGCGTATGTAGCGGCGGCTGCCAATTCATGGCGCGCAGTAAAAGCTCGCCGCGAGATTGACCGGTCCCGATTTGTAATGCGGCCACGCCGGCCAGCGGCACAATGGCAGCGAACGCAGCGTTTCGAATGCCGGCGCTTCGACCTTCTGCTCGGTCACATCGAGATCGCCGGGCGCCTTGCCGTTCTCGACCCAGTCGACGAGCACGCCGAGCATATCGACATTGGCGGGCGCGCCAGAGCCGACATGATCGACGCCCGGCGCCGTATAGAGACGGGCGAATTCCGCCGTCTTCTCAGTCCCGAGCTTGCGCTGCACGTTTTCGAAGTAGCGAATTCCCGCGTACGGGCTCTGCGCGTAGTCGGCCATGTGCTCGAGAATCACGAGCTTGCCGCCGCGTTCGCTGAAGCGGCTGAGGTCGGGATTGGTCGAATCCATCAGCTTGGAAACCTGGAGCACGCGCTCCCTGTGGTCTTCGGGTTTGTATTTCGTGACGTCGAGCTGTGGGTCGCGCGCAAAGACGTATTGAATGCCGCCCGCACCATAGATCCAGGCGATGCCGTTGGTGGGCGAGGGCGGCTGCGTCGGTGCCGCCTTGCCGAGCCACCACGAGATCCAGCCGCCGGTCGGGCCGAAGGCGGCGGTGTTTTCGCCCGACACGCCCCAGCCCGGATAATCATCAAGACCGTTTTCCATGGCGAACGGAAACTTGTACGTCGAATGCAGTGTCTTGATCGCCGTGATCTGGGCGTCGGTCAGACACTGGTCGCCGCTTTGGCCCGCCGCGCAGCGCAGGGATTCCGGCTGGAATTTTGCCTTGCAGCCGACCGGATCCTGTACCAGCTGGTCGTCCGAACCGTCGGCCGTGTCGCAGGCCTGCAGGACTGCCTTCGCGACGAGTTCGACTTGGGCGGGACGGATCCAGCCGTCGCCCATCGTCGCCAGTCCCGACCGCGTTCCGGCATGCTGCAAGCCGACCCAATTGATGACAGGCACGCGCGCGAAAATGCCGTCGAAATCTTCCGGATAGCGCTGCGCCATCGTCAGCGCCTCGCGGCCGCCTTCCGACGATCCCATGATGTAAAGTTTGGAAGGCGGATTGCCGTAGGCGCGCACCATCAAGGCAACGGCAGCGTCCCGCACGCGCTTGTAGGATCGATATGAAAAATTCTCGAAGGCTTCGTCGTTGAGCGCAAACACCTGCGGCGACTCGCCCGGCTTGGTCTCATGGCCGGAATCCGTGCCATAGGTGACGAAGCCCTGCGCCAGTGGAGAAGGCGTGCCGAAAGGATAGGCCGGCGGAAGGGCGAGGCCGGTGATGAGCACGCCGTTGAAGCCGCCGCCGCCATATTGCAGCGAGCGGCCGTTCCATTCCACGGGAAGATTCACCTGGAATTTGATCGGCGGCGCCTTGGGATCGGACGGCGCGATCTGGCCAAGCACCTTGCAAAATTCCGGATTGGCCGGGGTGACGCGTGCTGACGGCGTCGGCCCCCGTTCGGCGACGGCGAGTGGTGCAGGGGCAACGATAGCGGCGGAGTCGATCCGGACGGCATTGTCGGCCGGTCGGATAAGGTCGCCGCATGTCGTGGCCGGATCGCCGGTCATCTTCGCGGCGGTTGCCTCGGCGGCAAGCAATGAGGTCACGGTGACCAGCGAAGCCACGCAAGCCCACGCGCCCGCGTTGATTTTGAGCCCTTGCATCGTTCCCTCACGCCCGTGTTGTGCCCCGCGTATTTGGCTCGCGGTCGCGCTACAATGGCCGGGCTGGCGTGGGCGTCAACTCAAATCAATCCATGCGCCGCCTGCCGTGCCGCAGGGGCTGTACCGGCGGGCAAGCCTATCCCGTGACCTTGCTCGAGCCCTGCGTGATCAGCCGCGCGGCGCGCTGGTCGCGGGCATGAATCCACAGCCAGCTCAGCGCCACGCTGAGCCGGTTGCGCAGGCCGATCAGGAAGTAGATGTGGGCAAGGCCCCAGATCCACCAGGCGAGGTGGCCGCGCATCTTCATCCAGCCGAAATCGATCACGGCCTTCTTCTTGCCGATCTGCGCGAGACTGCCGGCATGCTTGTAGCGGAACGGTGGCAGCGTGGTGCCGCCCAGCCGCGCCTTGATCAGCGCCGCCACATAGCGTCCCTGCTGTTTGGCGGCCGGCGCGATGCCCGGCACCGGATTGCCGTCGGGGCCTGCGATCGTCACGGTGTCGCCAACGGCAAAGATGTCGGGATGGCCGGGCACGGTCAGGTCGGGCTCGACCTTCAAGCGGTAGGCGCGGTCGGCGGGCGCATTCAGCCATTCCGCCGCGCGCGAGGCGCGTACGCCGGCGGCCCAGACGATGGTTCGGGCCTCCAGCTTGTTGCCGCCATAGACGACGCCATCGATGGCGCATTCGGTGACGGGTTGCCCCAACACCACCTCGACGCCAATCTCCTCCAGCGAGCGTTGCGCGTAGGTGGAGAGGTCCTCGGGAAAGCCTGCGAGCACGCGCGGGCCGGCCTCGATCAGGACGACGCGGGTCTTGTGGGTGTCGATGTTGCGAAAATCCGGCGGCAGCGTGTCCTTAGCGAGGTCGGCGATGGTCCCGGCCATTTCGACGCCGGTCGGGCCGGCGCCGATGATGACGAAGGTCAACAGCGCCGCGCGCCGCACCGGGTCGGTCTCGCGCTCGGCGCGTTCGAAGGCGACGAGGATGCGCCGCCTAAGCGTGGTGGCATCCTCCAGCGTTTTCAGGCCCGGCGCGAACGGCTCCCATTCGTCGTGGCCGAAATAGGCGTGGCGGGCGCCGGTGGCGAGCACCAGCGTATCATAGGCCAGCGCGTCGCCGTCCTCGAGCAGCACGCGCTTGCCCGCCGCATCGACACCGCTGACATTTGCGAACAGCGTCGTCACCTCCTTGCGCCCGCGCAGGAGGTAGCGGATCGGCCAGGCGATCTCCGACGTCGCCAGCGAGGCGGTCGCGACCTGGTAGAGCAGCGGCTGGAACAGATGATGGTTGCGGCGGTCGATCAGCGTGATCCTGACCGGCGCGCCGGCGAGGCCAAAGGCCGTTTCGAGGCCGCCGAAACCGGCGCCGACGATGACGATGTGATGGGGCTGTTTCAGCGCTGTTGTCATGGCATGCAACCCCGGTTTCGGATATCTCGACACACTGGATTATGTAATCATTTGCGCCGCCGGTCCAAGGCGCGTTTTCCGATCGGTCGATAGCGAAAGCGTATGATGCCGTCGCCCCGGCGCGAGGCCGGGACGACGACGAAAAAAAATTGCCTTCAGCCGCATCCTTTGGCCGATCCCAAACGTCCTTGGGGTCGAAGCGCTGCCTTCGCAGCCGCCAGGGAGGAGAGGGCAATGAAACGGACCGTGATAAGGTACAAAACCAAGCCTGATATGGCCGACAGGAATGCCGGACTGGTGGCTGCGGTGTTTGCGGAACTGAAGGCGGCGCGGCCGGAAGGTTTGCGCTATATGTCGCTGCGGCTGGAGGACGACACCTTCATCCATTTTGTCGAGACCGCTGCGGAGGATGGCGCCAGCGCCTTGCCCAAGCTGGCGGCGTTTGCCGCGTTCCAGAGCGGCATTCGGGAGCGTTGCGCCGAACCGCCGGTGGCCAAAGGCGCCACCATCGTCGGCAACTATCGCATGTTGAGTGAGAATTGATCCGCTTGCCGGAGGCCAAATGAGCGTGGTGCCCGAGCCGTCCGCCGCCTTCGACATCGAACGCCTGCTGGTGGCGATGCGGCCAAAACTGCATCGCTACTGCGCGCGCATGACAGGCTCGGTCATCGACGGCGAGGACGTGCTGCAAGACGCCCTGATCAAGGCGGTGGAGGCGCAGGCTGGCGCCGGCGCAATCGGCAATCCCGAAGGCTGGCTGTTCCGGATCGCGCACAACACCGCGCTGGATTTCCTGCGCCGGCGCAACCGCCAGGAGGCGCTCCGTTCGGCCGAGGAGGTGGACATGATCGTGGATCAGCTCGATGCCGTGGAGAGCCGCCAGATCGCCGCCACCTCGTTGCGCACCTTCATGCGCCTGCCGGTGGCGCAGCGTTCCAGCGTGATCCTGATGGACGTGCTCGGCTGTTCGCTCAAGGAAATCTGCGAGGTGATGGATTGCAGCCTGCCGGCCGCCAAGGCCGCACTGCATCGCGGCCGCGCCCAGTTGCGCGAAATCGCCGGCGAACCGGAGGACACGCCGCAACAGCGATTATCGGACGCCGATCGCGCGCGGCTTGGCGCCTATGTCGCTCATTTCAACGCGCGCGATTTCGACGCGATCCGCGCCCTGATCGCGGACGATGTCCGGCTGGATCTCGTCAGCAAGACCCAGATGAGCGGCAAGGCCGAGGTGTCGCGCTATTTCAGCAATTATTCCAAGGTGAACGATTGGCATCTGGTCCCGGGCCTGGTGGAGGGACATCCCGCCATCCTGGTATTCGATCCGAACGCGCCGGATTCAAAGCCGAAATATTTCGTGCTGCTCCGCTGGTCGGCCGACAAGGTCGCGACCATCCGGGATTTTCGCTACGCGCCTTACGTCATCGATGGCGCGGAATATCTGGTCTAAAGGGCAAAGCCCTTAAACTGCGCGGCGGCCGAATTCGCCATTGGCGACCCGCGCGACACGTGACGCGGTCGTGGCCGCGGGACTGCGCGACGGCAGATCGGGCATCCGGAACGACCCGCCGGATGGCGTCGCCGAATGGTCCTGCTCGCTGCTTGGCCAAAACAGCAAGGCGAGAAAGAGCGCGAGGTTGACGAGCGCGCCGACGATCGTTCCATGCTGCCCACCGAGTGCGATGGCCGGGATCTTGCTGGCAACGAGTCCATCGATGATCGCTACCGCGATCCATCCCGGAATCACGCAAACCGGATCCCACCCAATATCCCTGATCCGCATCGCGTGCAGCGTGAAGCTCAGCCAGATGAACAGGATGGCGGCGGTGATGACCTGCCACGAGGTCAGGTTGGGGATCATTCCCTGCGGCGCGTTTTGGAGCGCATGTCTGGCGATGGCGAAAGAGATCACCGTCATCAGGACAGCGGTCGCAATCGTTGCGAGGAAAAAATGCAATCGTCCGAGGCGCGCATTGAAGCCGAACAGGAAACCCAGCATGGCAGCCACCCTTTTCAGGGCACTTGGCCACAGATTGCTTTCCGGGCTGTGAACCGGGCGGGGTGCACGCGGAGGTCGGTTTCCAGCGGCTTCACGCAATCGGTAAAACCCGAACGGCTGCCCAGGGTGCGACAATTGTTGCCTGAGCAACCGGAACTATAATTCTTGCCATCGACAGCATCTGCGAACTATGGTGCAGGCCGCTGGGGTATGAGCCAAAGGTCCAAAGCGGGGCCGGCGGTTCATGCTTGCCGCTGACCGGCGATTTCGCGCACAAAATACCTCACCTGATAATGAGGCGCGCGACACGCGGGTCGCCCGGTTGATCCGGGTCTGGTTCGATAACGAGGAGGGGAGTGATTATGAAAAAGGCATTCTGGCTGGCAGGCGCGGCAATTCTGGCGCTGGCGCAGCCCGCATCCGCTGGCGACACCATCAAGATCGGCTTTGTCTCGACCTTCAGCGGCCCGACCGCTGTAATAGGCAACGACATGCGCAACTCGTTCGAGCTGGCGCTGGACCATCTCGGCCGCAAGATGGGTGGCAAGCCGGTCGAGGTGATCTATGAGGACGACGGCCAGAAGCCCGATGTCGGCAAGCAGAAGACGGAGAAGCTGATCCAGTCCGACAAGGTCGATTTCATCGCCGGCTATATCTGGTCGAACGTGCTGCTGGCCTCGCTGAAGACCGCGGTCGATTCCAAAACCTTCCTGATCTCGGCCAATGCCGGGCCCTCGCAGCTCGCCGGCGAACTCTGTTCGCCTTACGTGTTCTCGACCTCCTGGCAGAACGACCAGACCCCGCAGGCCATGGGCCAATACATGAACCAGAAGGGCGTCAAGTCGGTGTTCCTGATCGGCCCGAACTATGCGGCCGGCAAGGACATGCTGGCGGGCCTGAAGAGCACCTTCAAGGGCGAGGTGGTCGGCGAGGAATATACGGTGTGGCCGAGCCAGCTCGATTTCTCGGCCGAACTCACCAAGGCCAAGAACTCCAAGGCCGAGTCGATCTTCGTGTTCTATCCCGGCGCTGCCGGCGTGCAGTTCCTCAACCAATATGCCCAGGCCGGCCTCAAGGCGCAGATGCCGCTCTATACGGCCTTTACCGTCGACGAATTGTCGCTACCGCTGCAGAAGGACAACGCGATCGGTATTCCCGGCGCCCAGGAATGGGTCAACGATCTGCCGAACGCGGAGAACAAGAAGTTCGTCGAGGACTACCGCAAGAAGTATACCGGCCTGCGTCCGACCTATTACGGCGCGCAGTCCTACGACGCCGCGCAGCTCATCAACAGCGCGGTGGTCGCCACAAAGGGCGACACCTCGAAGAAGGACGAGATGAAGGCCGAGATGGAAAAGGCCAACTTCAAGTCGGTGCGCGGCCCGTTCAAATACGGCAAGAACCATATTCCGATCCAGAATTTCTACCTGCAGGACGTGGTCAAGGACGCCGACGGTCAGCTCTCGCTCAAGACGGTGGCCACCATCGTCAAGGACGACCAGGACCGCTTCCACGACAAATGCCCGATGAAGTGATGGTTGGCATGGCCGGTGCATGATCGGCCAAGGGGCTTGTCGAAAAATTACTTTATGTTTAAAGTAATTTCAAAGACCCGATGGCCTGCTTCGGAGGCGTGGATGTGTAAGCGGTTTGGCAAATGATCATGCGCCAATAAAAATAAGCGGCGGCGCCGACGCGCTGCCGCTGTTTTGTTTCGCGTTGAGGGGCACGATCTGAAAAGGGGAAACCGGTTTTCCCTCGCGACGAACGCGTGGCGTCGGCGTGGAGATCACGATCTGAGAGGGGTCTGGGTTGGTTCTCGTCGAACAATCGCTGAACGGCCTGCAGTTCGGGCTGCTGCTGTTTTTGCTGGCGGCCGGCCTGACGCTGGTGTTCGGCATCATGGACTTCGTCAATCTGGCGCACGGCTCGCTCTACATGATGGGCGCGTATTTCGCGGCGACCTTCGTGGCGTGGACCAACAGTTTTGTGCTCGGCATCGTGCTGGCGCTCGGCGCCACGTTGTTGTTGGGCATCGCGCTCGAATTCATCGCGCTCCGGCATCTTTACGGCCGCGACCATCTCGACCAGGTGCTGGCGACCTTCGGGCTGATCCTGTTTTTCAATGACGCGGTGCGGCTGATCTGGGGCCCGGCTGGCCTGTCGCTGCCGCTGCCGGCATGGCTGACCGTGCCGGTGCAGATCGTCCCCGGCGTGTCCTATCCGGCCTATCGGCTGTCGATCATCGTGGTGGCGCTCGCGGTCGCCGCACTTCTTTATCTCGTCGTCATGCGCACCCGCATCGGCATGCTGATCCGCGCCGGCGCCTCCAACCGCGAAATGATCGGCGCGCTCGGTATCAACATCAAGCTGCTGTTCACGCTGGTGTTCGGGCTTGGCGCCGCGCTCGCCGGCCTTGCCGGGCTGATGCAGGCGCCGATCCTCACCGTGCAGATCGGCATGGGCGAGAACATTCTCATCCTTGCCTTCGTCATCATCGTGATCGGCGGCATCGGCTCGATCCGCGGCGCGTTCCTGGCCGCGATCTTCGTCGGCATGATCGATACGCTCGGCCGCGCCTTCCTGCCTGACCTGCTGCGCATGGTGTTGAGTTCTTCCGCAGCCTCCACCGCGGCGCCCGCATTGTCCTCGATGCTGATCTATCTGCTGATGGCGATTGTGCTTGTCGTGCGGCCGGAGGGGCTGTTTCCGGCCGCCAAGCGATGAAATCTCACATCAACGTCCGCAACGCCGTCGTGGCGCTCGTCGTGCTTGGCCTCACGCTGCTGCCGGTCTATTCCGCGCTATCAGGCAACATCTTCATCCTGACGCTGTTCACCCGCATCGTCATCTTTGCGCTTGCCGCCGCCAGCCTCAACCTCATCATGGGCTATGGCGGCATGATGAGTTTTGGCCATGCCGCCTATCTCGGCATCGGCGGCTATGCGGTGGGCATCCTTGCTTTCGAAGGTATCGGCTCCGGCTTCATCCAGTGGCCGGTGGCGCTGCTGGCATCGGCGCTGTATGCGCTCGTCATCGGCGCGCTGTCGCTCCGCACCCGCGGCGTCTATTTCATCATGATCACGCTCGCCTTTGCGCAGATGGCCTATTACGTCACCTCGGGCATGTCGCGGTATGGCGGCGACGACGGGCTGACGATCTACAAGCGCAGCACTTTCGGTGGCCTGATCGACCTGTCGAACCGCGTGCAGTTCTACTATCTCTGCCTCGGCTGCCTGTTCGGCGGCATCTACCTGATCTGGCGCATCATCAATTCGCGGTTCGGCATGGTGGTGCAGGGCGTGCGTTCCAACGAGCAGCGCATGCAGGCGATCGGCTATCATGCCAACCGGTATCGTCTCGTCTGTTTCGTCATTGCGGGCACTATCTGCGGCCTTGCCGGCGCGCTATTGGCGAACAATACCGACTTCGTCAGCCCGGCCGGCATGTACTGGACGCGCTCCGGCGAACTCATGGTGATGGTGGTGTTCGGCGGCATGGGTTCGCTGTTCGGGCCGGTCGTCGGCACCATCGTGTTTCTGCTGCTGGAAGAGCTGTTGTCGCAGTTTACCGAATACTGGGCGCTGATCATGGGCCCGCTGTTGCTGCTGATCGTGCTGTTTGCGCGCGGCGGCATCATGGGGCTGCTGGGGAGGTTTAGCCGTGCCTGATCCCATGCTCCGCGTCGAAAACCTGGTGCGCAGTTTTGGTGGCATCAAGGCCACCGACAATCTGTCGCTCGATGTAGCCAGGGGCGAACTGCACGCCATCATCGGCCCCAACGGCGCCGGCAAGACCACGCTGATCAGCCAGTTGACCGGGCAGTTGATGCCGAATTCCGGCGCCATTCACTTTGCCGGCCGCGACGTCACGTGGCTGCCGTCCTATCAGCGCAGTCGGCTCGGCCTCGCGCGCTCGTTCCAGATCACCTGCCTGCTGCCGAATTTCACGGCCGCGGACAATGTCGCGCTCGCCGCGCAAGCCCATGACGGCCACTCGTTCCGCTTCTGGGGCGCTGCCCGCAAGGAGAAGCATCTGCGCGAGGCGGCGCAGGCCGCGCTGACGCGGGTCGGGCTTGCGAAACGCGCCGACGTGCCGGTGTCCGAATTGAGCCACGGCGAGCAGCGCGAGCTGGAGCTCGCGGTAGCGCTCGCGACAAAGCCGCAATTGCTGCTCCTCGACGAGCCAATGGCCGGCCTCGGCGTCACCGAATCCGCGCGCATGGTGGCGTTGCTGAAGGAATTGCGGAAGGAAGTGACGATCGTGCTGGTCGAGCACGACATGGAAGCAGTGTTCGCGCTCGCCGACCGCATCACCGTGCTGGTCTATGGCCGCGTGATCGCGTCAGGCGATCCCGACGCCATCAGGAACAACGAGGAAGTTAAGCGCGCCTATCTCGGCGAACAGCATGCGGTGACCAGCCATGGTTGAAACCAAAAGGGCTGAAACCTTGCTGGAAATCGACGGGATCGAGACCTGCTACGGCCTCAGCCAGGTGCTGTTCGGGCTTTCGTTGAAGGTCCAATCGGGCGAGATGGTCGCCCTGATGGGCCGCAACGGCATGGGCAAGACCACGACCATCCGCTCCGTCATGGGCATGACGCCGGCCCGATCAGGCACCATCCGCTTTGCCGGCGAGAAGGTGCGCAGCCTGCCGTCGTATAAAATTGCAAAACTCGGCATCGGCCTGGTGCCGGAAGGCCGCCAGATCTTTCCCAATCTCACCGTGTACGAAAATCTGGTCGCGGCTTCCGGCAATCGTCTCGGCAATCCCGATCCCTGGACCATCGACAAGATCCACGCACTGTTTCCGCGGCTCGCCGAGCGCAACAGCAACATGGGCGTCACGCTGTCCGGCGGCGAGCAGCAGATGCTGGCGATCGGCCGCGCGCTGATGACCAACCCAAAACTGTTGATCCTCGACGAAGCCACCGAAGGCCTCGCACCCCTGATCCGCGAGGAAATCTGGAATTGCTTGTCGATGCTGAAGGGCCGCGGTCAATCGGTGCTCGTCATCGACAAGAACGTCGCCAACCTCTCCAAGATCGCTGACCGTCACTACATCATCGAGCGCGGTCGCACGGTGTGGACGGGCACGAGCGAGCAGTTGGTATCAGAGCCCGATCTGCAGCACCGGTATCTGGGGATTTGAGTGCGTAGGGTGGGCAGAGGAGCGAAGCGACGTGCCCACCATCTATCACCGAGCGCGCTGGGGAATGGTGGGCACGCTTCGCTTTGCCCACCCTACGATTCCGGAATTTTGACGGCAGTCCGTCAGCCGTCATTGCGAGCGTGGCGAAGCAATCCATTCATCGGCTTGCTGAGGCATGGATTGCTTCGTCGCTGCGCTCCTCGCAATGACGACGAGAGAGCTGCGCCCCCTCAAAACATCTCGAAATATTCGC
The DNA here is from genome assembly GCF_049993905.1 of Bradyrhizobium sp. McL0615. NCBI lineage: Bacteria > Pseudomonadati > Pseudomonadota > Alphaproteobacteria > Hyphomicrobiales > Nitrobacteraceae > Bradyrhizobium > Bradyrhizobium sp. McL0615. Next base: position 809,314 of record NZ_CP188254.1, read on the forward strand.
GATGCTCCCAGTCCGACACCTCGGCCTGGAAACGCTCGATCTCCGCATTCTTGATGTGGACGTAGTAGTCCACGAACTCCGCGCCCAGCGCCTGCCGAAAGAACGGATCGTCCTGCAGCGCGAACACCGCCTCGCGCAGGCTCTTCGGCAGCAGCGAGGCCTTGGTCTCGTACGGCGTATCCGCCGACGGTCCCGGATCGAGCTTGCGGTCGACGCCGTCGAGGCCGGAAAGAATCTGCGAGGCCATGTAGAGATAGGGATTGGCGGCAGGCTCGCCGATCCGGTTTTCCAGCCGCGTGGCGGCGTCGCCCGGCCCGCCGAGCACGCGGATCATGACGCCGCGGTTATCGCGGCCCCAGATCGCGCGATCTGGCGCCAGCGAATAGGAGCGGTAGCGCTTGTAGCCATTGATGGTCGGCGTCGTGAACACGGTGGAGGCGCGGGCGTGCTCCAGCAGTCCAGCGAGATAGGCTTTCGCGAACGGGCTTAGCGGTTCGCCGCCATCTTTCGCCATGAATACGTTCTCGCCGCTCGCGCGCGAAACGATCGATTGATGCAGGTGCCAGCCGGAGGCGAACACGTTCGGCAGTTTCGGCCGGCACATGAAGGTGGCGTGATAGCCGTGGCGGCGGGCGATCTGTTTTACGGCGCTACGAAACAGCACCATGTTGTCGGCGGGCGTCAGTCCCTTGGTCGGCGCAAAAGTGAACTCGCACTGGCTCGGGCCGAACTCGACCTCGACCGACCGCAGCGGCAGGCCGAGCGCCAGCACGTCGCGGCGGATGATTTCCAGCGCCGGCTCCATCTGGTCGTAGCGCTGCTCGGTCAGGTATTGATAGCCGTGCGACAGCAGGCTGACCGAAGGCGGACGTCCGGGCTGGCCGGCGTCTTCCGGCGCCATGTGCGGGTCTTCGAGCTTGAAGAGGTGGAATTCGACCTCCAGCCCTGCGACGAAATCGTAGCCGCGGCTTCCCAGTTGATCGAGCACCTTGCGATAGAGATGCCGTGTGGCGAACGGCACCGGGCGGCCGTCGCTGAAATGGAGGTCGCACAGCAGCCAGCCCGTGGTTGGCGCCCAGGGCAGCACGCGAAAGGTGGTTGGGTCTGCCACCATCAGCACGTCAGCGGCGCCTTCCATCTCCTTCATGCCGAAGCCGCCGCCGGCCGTGAACACCGGGAACACCGTCTTGTGCGAGGTGTCCTTGGCCAGCATCGTCGTGGTGATGGAGCAGCCACTCTCCAGCGAAGCCAGCGCTTCGGATGCGACCAGCGTTTTGCCGCGCAAAATGCCGTGCTGATCGGGAAATGAGAGCCTGATGACTTCGAGGTTTTTCTCTTCGACGATCTTGCGCAGGCGGCTGGCCGCCTCCTGCTGCTCTTTCGACCACAGCCCGTGACGTTCGACGAAACTCAACGCGTCAGCTCCCGGTTCGAGACTGGGGCGCAGTAGCCTCCCTCGCCCCGCACTTGCGGGGAGAGGGTTGGGGTGAGGAGCTCTCTCCGCGCAGTTGGTGTCAGTTGATAGACCTGTACCCCCTCACCCGGATAGCAAGTGCGATCCGACCTCTCCCCGCAAGCGGGGAGAGGTGACACGAACACCGGTGCTCGGGAAAGCATCATCACTCCGCCGCCGACAAATGCCGGATCTTGCCGGCGATCTCCTGCGGCACGGGCGCTGCCCACGGCGCGCCGCGGCGGCGCTTGACGTCGACTTCCATCCAGTAGATTTCCCAGCCGCGTGTCGGGCCAATGCCGTCCATGGTCGCCGGGCCCTGAATGCTGCGCGCATGCGCGGCGTCGAGGAACATGAACGGCTTCTCGCCTCCGGAAACCTTTTCGATCTCCTGCCGCAGCAGGCGACGATACTGCACGATCGCCTTGTCCGAGGTGCCCAGATGCTCGTTGGTGCGGTCCTGGATCGCGCCCATCGATTCCACGGCCCACTGGTCGTGCACGTTGATGTCGGTCCCCATGCCGGTATAGGTCTCGGTCGCCTGTTCATGCGGATCGAAGCCGTAATCGTTGCTCTTGTTCTTGCGCGATGTGTAATCCGGCAGTTCGTACAATTCGAGCCGCTGGTCGCGCATCTTCTGCTTGTCGACCGGCGCCGCGTAGCTGGTGAAGATCGCATACCAGTAGCAGTTCTCGTCATCGACCGGCACGTGCCACTGCGTGATTGTCATCTCCTGGCTCATCGGGATCACGAAGCCGTGCGGGAAGAGCTGGTTGGTGACGCGCACATGGGTGCGCTCCTCGTCGATTTCGCGCAGCGCGATCAGGCGCATCCCGTATTCGGTGTGCTCGACATTGATGATCGGGTTATCGTATTCGCGCAGGATTTTCGTCATCGGCATGTCGGAGCCCGCAGAAGCGCCGCGGAACTGCTTGCCGTAGGCCGTTGACGTATCCTCGTCCTCGAAGAAGCGATGCAGGAACGAGGCATGCGCCGGATCGATGCCGACTTCGAGCGCCTGCAACCAGTTGCAATTGATGTGGCCCTTGAACGCGAAGGTATGGCTGTCGGGCGCGACAAAGCAGTCGATCTCCGGAAACGCGGGCGGTTCGCCTTCGCCGAGATAGGCCCAGAGGATGCCGCTCTTCTCCACCACAGGGTAGGAGCGCTGCTTGATGCCCTGGCACAGCTTCGAGTCCTTTGGCTCGGCCGGCGTCTCCAGGCATTGGCCGCTGACATTGAACAGCCAGCCATGGAAAGCGCAACGCAGCCCACCATTTTCGAGGCGGCCAAAGGCGAGGTCGGCGCCGCGATGCGCGCAGTGGCGGTCGATCAGGCCGTAGCGGCCTTCCTCGTCGCGAAACAGAACGAGGTTCTCGCCGAGCAGTTTGACGGGGCGCACCGGCCGCGGCCCCTGTAACTCGTCGACCAGTGCCGCCGGCTGCCAATACATCCGCATCAGCTTGCCGCAGGGGTCTTTGCGCCCGGTACGGGTGATCAGGTCGTTGGCTTCCTGGCTCATCATGGCGAGAGGTCTCCGCGAGATTTGTTCGCCTATTGAACTTCTGTGCGATTTTAACGTAGGCTGGATCTTAGGCAAGCGGATTTTGGAGGTAGCGATGCCGAAGCTTAAGCGCCCGGACGACGGCGGCAACCGTAGCGGCACTGATTTCATCGAAAGCCTCGACCGTGGCCTGCGCGTGCTGGAGGTGTTCGGCGCCAGCCAACAGCCGATGACGCTGAGCGATCTCGCCAAGGCGGCCGACCTGCCGCGCGCGACCGCGCGGCGGATTCTCTTCACGCTTGAACGCGCCGGCTTCGTCGCCACCGACGGCAAGCTGTTCCGCCTGATGCCGCGCGTACTGGTGCTGGCGTCAGCCTATCTCGCTTCCAACCATGTCGTCTCGGTGCTGCAGCCGGCGCTCGACCGGCTGTCGGGCGAGGCGCAGGAAATTTCCTCAATGGCGATCCTCGACGGCAACGACGTCGTCTTCATCGCCCGCGCCAGCCCGACGCGGATATTTTCCTCAGGCATCGATATCGGCTACCGCTTGCCGGCGTTCTGCACCTCGGTTGGCCGTGTGCTGCTGTCGCGGCTGCCCGACGACGAACTGGCGAAAGCGCTTGGCAGGATGGACCTCGCGCCGCTGACGCCGCTCACCGTCACCGACAAGAAGCTGCTGCAAAAGACGATCATCGCCGATCGCGCCCAAGGCTATTCGCTGGTCGATCGCGAGGCCGAACCGGGCTTCCGCTCGATCTCGGTGCCGATCCGCCGCTATGACGGCACGATCGTCGCCGCCATCAACATGGGCGCGCATGTCGACCGCGTGTCAACGGCCGAGATGATCGAACGCTTCCTGCCACCCCTGCGCGAGGCGGCCGCCTCGGTGAAGTCGATGCTGGTGTGATTGCTCCATCAGCCGTCGTTGCGAGCGCAGCGAAGCAATCCATCTATCCCCGAGTCGAGAAATGGATTGCTTCGCTGCGCTCGCAATGACGGGAGATAGGGCGAGCGTATTGTCCGGCTTTAACGGTCGAGCCCGAAATGGCCAATGATCTTCCGCGCCGTCACATCAGCCGGATTGATGCTCGTATCCAGCCTCAAGCAATCGGGCCGCGGCACGGCGGTGAGGTCGTAGCGGTCGAGCTCCCGGATCAGGTGCTCTCCTGAGCTTATCTTGCGGCGCTCCACCCGGTCCGGATTGCCGACCCTGCGCAAGGCTTCTTCGCGCGAACAGTGCAGGAAGACCGGAAGCAATTTTGCGCCGTGACGCCGCATGATCTCCTCGATCTGTCCGAATTGCTCCCGGTCTTCAGGCTCGGCATAGCAGAAGGTCGTGACCAGCAGCGGCACGCGGTGTTCGGCGGCGGCGTTGAGGGCCGAACGCCTGACGTCATGGACGAGCTCCCAGAATCCGGGCGCGCCGAACTCGAAGACCGTCAGCGCCAGATCGATGGCGGCGTGATTATCCATCAGCCGCCCCGGCACCATCCGGAGCAGCGCCTTGGCGACCGTGAGCTTGCCGGCGGCCGGCGCGCCATGGAGGAAAAGCAGTTTCATGGGCCATCAATATCGTGACTGAGCGCAAAGTGCGAGGGGCGGGAACCGGGCCACGTGGCGGCGCGAGAACAGGCCGCATCTGATCGCGCCAAAACGCTTTCTCATCTTCCACGAGGAAGTCTGTCGCATCGGCCGATATGTGATCAGGCACGCCAGAGCGTTTTCAAGCGAAGTGGCGACCGGTTCGCGCCAAGAAAACGCGTCAAATCAAAATCTGGATCCGTTCCGATTCCATCGGAACGGATCTATGGCGCGGGCAAGCGCTTGAGCGCGGCTTCGATCGCCTCGAACTTGGCGACGACCTGCGGGGTCACGACATAGCGAAGGATGCCGGCGACCGACAGGCCGACGATCATCGTGACGATCGTGTACTGCGCCATCAACGCCAGCAATATCGAACGCAGACGGCGCCGCCGCGGTTTCGGCGTGCCGGCCACGGCAAGGATGGCCGCGTCTTCACCTTCAACTGCGCTCATGCGATCTAGCGTTCGGTCAGAAACTGATCGAGGCGCGACTGGAGCTGCCGGTTTGCCCGTTCGGTCGCGCGCAGCTTGCGCGCCAGGTCCAGCGGAATGACGTCGCTCGTCTCCCGGACGGTTTCCTGCACATGTGAAAACGCTAGGCCGGCCACGTTGCGGTCGCGCCAGACGAGGTGGGCCCGGCACGAGAGGCCCCTGCGCGCGATCTCGAAATCGACCCGATCGGGCAACATGGCCGAATTCTCGAATTCGATCTTGGCTCCGCGTCGGCTGAAATTGCGCACGACGCAGGCGAGCGTCGAATTGCGCGCGTTGAACGCGACCGTTCCGCCGTAATAGACGCGGTTTCTGGGATGCTGACGCCGGTCCAGCATGATGTGTCCTCCATACGATTAACGAATTGGTAACACACTTTGAGGGTGTATTGCAGCGGGCGCTCGCATGTAACTTGCGCGGTGGTTAACGGTGGTTTTTGTCCCCGGCCGCAACCGCACGGCCCGACCTGGCCCGGACTCCGGTGTTGCAGGTGGTCGTTCCGCCAAAATATTCAGGAGACCGCGCTGCGCAGCCCGAACGCGTGCTCGTCGGGCAGCACCGGCGCCACCGCATCCACAAAGATGCGTGGCGGCGGCAGTGGCGCATCACATCGCAGCGGAGCCTTCGGCCGTCGTCGGCGCGATCTGTCCTCCGCGGCGCACGCGCCGGCCGTTGAGCACCGTGCCGATGAAGCTGTAGCGTACCAGAAACTGGTAGCTGGCAAGCATCAGAGGCAGCGCGATCAGCAGAATCGTCCCGAATTTGACCGGCCATGGCCAGTCCAGGTTGGAGACCGCAACCTGCAGCGCCATCAGAATCGGCAAATGAATGAGATAGAGCCAATAAGACGCGTCGGCGAGGTAGCGGCGCGTGGCACTGTAGCCGGACAGGAAACGCAGGGCAGCGCCGATCGCGGCAAAAGTCGTGGTCCAAATCGCGAGTGCATAGCAGGCCGCACCTGCGAGCTTGATGGCGCTATAGCCGATCGGCTGGGGTTGCATCACGGTCGCGACGGCGAGGAAGAAACTCGCGGTGATCAGAACGATTGCCAGCACTAGATTGAGCAACCAGCGTTGCTCCAGAATTTTGATCAAATCGATCTGGCGATGCAGCAGCCAACCAAAGCCGAACGCCGTGCCGAAACCGATTAGGGCTTGTGGATTGGTGACGAGGGAGGAGTCCGGCGTTCGCACCCCGAGCCAGCCGAGCCATGTTGGATCGAGGCAAAGGGCGATTCCGATCGGCAGCGCCATGATCGCAGGAGCGAACCGGCTCAGCATCACCAGACCGACCACGCGATCGAGACGATCGCGGACACGTCCGTCCTGGTCGAGCCACGCTACGCCAGCGCGCAGTACCAGCAAGCCGGCGTAGAGCTCCAACAGCACATAGAGAAACCAGAGATGCGTAAGCGGAAATCTTGGTAGTACCGGCGGCCACCTTGGCTGGCCGAGCAGAGGCCCGCCATTGGGAAAGCCGGCGGCCCAGATCACGACCATCCCCATCGCCGTGAACAGAATTGGCCACCCGACCACCAGCGGCAGCGCGATTCGCTGTAGGCGATCCTTGATGAAGCCCCAAGTACCGCGGCGATGGAAGCTCAGATGGGCAAAGAAACCGGCGATCAGGAAGAAGGTCGTCATCCGGAAGACGTGGATGGCGAAGAACAGCACGCCAAGCGTTATGCTGGGATGGCTGTCCTGGATGATCCAGATCCGGGTTGGTGACGGGAGGAATGACACTGTTGCATGCAAGACAATGCCGAGCAGCAAGGCATAGCCCCTGACCGCATCGAGGGCATGCAGACGTTCCGGCTTTTGCTCGACATGCGTCATGGGACCCCCAACAGCGGAAACGAAGGAATCGGTCATCCAACCTACCGCACCGGGCCAATCCGTTCTCGCCGGATCGAGAAATCGGCTAGCCGATTTCTCGATCCGGTTGGTCGATTTGAGAAGTGTCGCCGCTTTTGGATGCACTCGCTAGCGATTCCGCCAGGGCGTCGCGCCGGAATTCGGTCGGCGTCAGCCCGGTATCGGCCTTGAAGGCGCGATTGAACGGGCCGATCGACTGGAAGCCGGCGTCCATGGCGATGGTCAGCACCGGGACGTCGCGTTGGCTCAAGTCGGAAAGTGCGGCCTTGGCCTCGTCGATCCGGTAGCGATTGAGAAACGCATTGAAGTTGCGGTGGCCGAGGCCCTCGTTGATCGCCTGCCGGAGCCGATGTTCCGGCAGATCGAGCTTGGCCGCAAGCGCGGCGATGGTGAGGCCTTCCTGCCGATAGATGCGCTCAACGGACATCAGATGGTCGAGCCGGCGCAGCAAGGCGGGTGCAACCGAATCCCGGCCGCCATCGGCACGAGGCTCGGTTCGGGCGATGCTGGTGGTGTCGCTGGATGGATTGATCGCCGTCGCTATGATCGCGGGCGTGGTCGGCGGTGGATAAAACAGGCTCCAGCTGGCCATGACCGCCAGGGGTAACAGACCAATCGAGCTGAGAAGGCTCCCGGAAATGCCGACACTCGCAGATGAGATCGACATCAGGTCTGAGCCGGCGAGAAGGCAGATGAACAGCACCGATAACGCCACGATCGCCAGTCGCAGCCGGCGCCGGCCGGCAACCAGATCGGCGCTCCATGTCCTGACCGTTTGCGCAATGGCCGACAGTGCCAGGATCACCGCCACCAGCGACAGCAATCGACCGCCGGTTCGGGCCAGGGACGGCCAGGCTGTCCATCCAAGAGACACCGCGAACCCGATGCAGACAACGATCAGCCATAGAGCGCCATGCCGGCGCCGAACCACGAAATCGTCATCGAACGTGGCCCGCGCCCAAAGCCAGACAACAACCGGATTGCCGGCCAGAATCGGCCAGGTCCACCACAGCGTCGATTTGGGCACGAACGGCGCGGTTGCGATCGTGTAGGCCGCGCCCGCGGCGGCCATGGCTGCGGCTAGAAGCTTGATCGCATCAAGGGGCCGAGCCCGCACTAATATGACCAGCATCGCCATCAGGAACAGAGCTGCGGTCGCGCCGCGAAGGCCGAGGTCGAGCGCGATGATGCCCATGCCGGTCACAGGTCACACAATATCTGCTGGGCGCAGCAGTTCTCTCGCGATCGTCGGTTTGCCGGTTGCGGGCGAGCCGCGGAAGGAAACTGACTTCATCATGATTAAGGTGTAATCCGCCCTACGGGCTCAGACCTCTTCGTCAACAACTGTAATTTGAGCGAGCTTCATGAACAGAGCGACAATTATTCCAACGAAAAACAACATGCTGAGCGCAAATGTCGTCCATGAAAAACTAAAGTAGAGTGGAACAAGGAAGATTGGCCAGCTGATGAACATCACAATAGCTTCTATCTGATAGAACCCAGAAACTTTTAGACGGGAGTTGCAGTTCGTACAGCTCAGTTCCTTGGTCCGTTTTAGAAATATCCTCGATATTGAAACGTTCATTCCGCATCTGTGGCATTTCATCGACAGACCTCGATAAATGGGAAGCTTACTTACGATTATGCATATCGCGAATGGACGGAGCGCGCGAGGTGCGAAAATCGGATGATAGGAGATATTATGACACCGCGCTGCGCAGGCTGAATGCGTGCTCGTCCCGCAGCACCGGCGCAACCGCATCAACAAGACGCGTGGCTGCCGCGTCGACCGAAAGCCCCGCGGTATCGACCACGGCGGAAGCGCGGGCGTAGAGCGGTTCGCGGCTGACCAGGATGTTGCGCAGCTCGGCCATCGCCGAACGATCGTCCGCCATCGGGCGCAAATCGCCCTGGCCGCGGACGCGGGCCATGTGCTCTTCCGGCTCGGCCTTGAGCCAGATGGTGTAGAACGAGGACAGGATCAGGTCGAAGGTCAAAGGCTCGGAAACGATGCCGCCGCCGGTCGCCAGCACCATCAATTCCTTTCGCGCCAGCAACTGGCTCAGCGCCGCCTGCTCCATGCGGCGAAAGCCTTCCTGGCCGTAGAGCGCGATGATCTCGGCGACCGACAATCCGTTCTGCGCCTCGACCTCCTTGTTGAGCTCAACGAACTTCCAGCCGATCTGCTTCGCCAGCATCCTGCCAAGCGTGGATTTGCCGGCGCCGCGCAGGCCGATCAGGGCGATGCCGGCGAACGAGATCCGTCGCTGCGCCGACATGCCTCCGCCGGCGAGCGCGTCCTTGGCCTGCGCGATCTGGGCGGGCGTCGCCTTGCGCAGGAGATCGCGGATGACCGCCCAATCCGGCGCCGGCTCGGAAGGAATCAGGTCTTCGAGATGCGCGCCCATCGCGTTCGATACGCGCCGCAGCAGCACGATCGAGACATTGCCCTTGCCGCTTTCGAGCTGCGCGATATAGCGCTCGGAAATTCCCGACACTTTGGCGAGCACCTTGCGCGACATGCCGCGCAGCGCCCGCATGGTGCGCACACGCTGGCCGAGCTGCTCGAGAAAGCCCGTTTCGGGATCGCTGGCCTCGGTCAATTTGCCTCGTTCGGCTCTGCCGGCAGTTGGACGGTTTTCGGAAACATAATGCCGATGAGGATTGACAGCAAGCGTAGCAGGTGTCTTTGTATGAATTATAATTCTTAAAACCTGGGGAGAAGCGTCGTGGGCGGCACGTCCGGTTCGTATAATGCGGTGACCTGGCTGCTCGATCGCAATATCGACGAGGGCCGAGGCGCAAAACTCGCCTTCACCGATACCGTCTCCGACCTCAGCTATGGCGATCTGCAGAAGCAGAGCCGTCGTGTCGCCAACATGCTGCGCCGGCTCGGCGTTCGCCGCGAAGAGCGCGTGGCGATGATCATGTTGGACACCGTGGATTTCCCGTGTGTGTTCCTCGGCGCGATCCGCGCCGGCATCGTGCCGGTGCCGCTCAACACACTCCTGACTTCTGATCAATATGCCTATGTGCTGGCCGACAGTCGTGCCCGCGTCCTGTTCGTGTCCGAGGCGCTCTATCCCGTCGTCAAGGACATCGTCGGCGGCATGCCGGACCTCGAACATGTCGTCGTGTCGGGCAGCAACGCGTTCGGCCACAAGAAACTCTCCGACGAGCTCGCAAAGGAAACCGATTCCTTTGCGACCGTGCCGACCCACGCCGAGGAGCCGGCATTCTGGCTCTATTCCTCCGGCTCCACCGGCATGCCCAAGGGCGTACGGCACCAGCATTCCAATCTGCAGGCGACGGCCGAGACCTACGGCAAGCAAGTGCTCGGCATCAAGGAGGGCGACGTCTGCCTCTCCGCGGCCAAACTGTTTTTCGCCTACGGGCTCGGCAACGCCATGACCTTCCCGATGTCGGTCGGCGCCAGCACGGTGCTGAATGCGGAACGGCCGACGCCGGCGCGGATGTACGAACTTCTGAACAAGTACAACCCGACCATTTTCTACGGCGCACCGACGCTGTTCGCCTCCATGCTGAATGACGAGGCGGCGAAGAACGCGCGTGCCGGCACGCGGCTGCGCATCTGCACCTCCGCCGGCGAAGCGCTGCCGGAGTCCGTCGGCAGTGCCTGGAAGGCGCGCTTCGGTGTCGACATTCTCGACGGCGTCGGCTCGACCGAGCTGCTGCACATCTTCCTGTCGAACGCGCCCGGCGACATCAAGTACGGCGCCTCCGGCCGACCGGTGCCCGGCTACAAGGTGCGGCTGGTGAACGAGGCGGGCGAGGAAGTGCCAGATGGCGAGGTGGGCGAGCTCCTGGTCGAGGCGCCCTCGGCTGCTGAAGGCTACTGGAATCAACGCAGCAAAACCCGGCAGACATTCCAGGGCCCATGGACCTACACCGGCGACAAATACACCCGCGATGCTGACGGCCGTTACACGTTCTGCGGCCGTGCCGATGACATGTTCAAGGTCTCCGGCATCTGGGTCTCCCCGTTCGAGGTCGAGAGCGCGCTGATCGCCCACCCCGCGGTGCTGCAGGCGGCCGTGGTGCCGGAAGCCGATTCAGATGGGTTGTTGAAACCGAAGGCCTTCGTGGTGTTGCGCCCGGATTGCGGGACTGACGGTCTGTTTGAATCGCTGAAGGAGCACGTCAAGCAGAAGATCGGCCCGTGGAAATATCCGCGCTGGATCGACGTGGTGGATTCCTTGCCGATGACCGCGACCGGAAAGATTCAAAGGTTCAAGTTGCGAGAGCATAATTGACGTCGTCATTCCGGGGCGCGCGATAGCGCGAACCCGGAATCTCGAGATTCCGGATCAGCTCGCTTCGCGATCTGTCCGGAATGACGGAGTGAGATGATCGCATGACCACCCTTTCGCCCTCGGGCTTCCTCACCGTCGGCGCCTCCCGTCTCGAATACCGCATGATCGGCCCGTCGCCCGAGAACGCGCCTGTTATCGTGATGCTGCATGAAGGCCTCGGATCGGCCGGACTGTGGGGCGACTTTCCCGAAAAACTTCAGGCCGCGACCGGCGCCGGCGTGTTCGCCTATTCGCGTGCGGGTTATGGCAATTCGACGCCCGTAAAGTTGCCGCGGCCGCTGGACTACATGCATGTCGAGGCGCTCGACGTGCTGCCAAAACTGCTCGAAAAGATCGGCTTTCGCCGCGGCCTTTTGCTCGGCCATTCCGATGGCGCCTCGATCGCGGCGATCTATACAGGCTCCCATCAGGATCACCGCGTCGAGGGCCTCGTGCTGATCGCCCCGCATTTCATCGTCGAGGATATTTCGGTGGCCTCGATTGCGCAGATCCGAAACGCCTACGCCACCACGAACCTGAAGGAGAAGCTTTCGCGCTGGCACAAGGATGTCGACAACGCCTTCTATGGCTGGAACGACGCCTGGCTCGATCCTGATTTTCGCCGCTGGGATATTTCCGAATACCTCGCCTATATCCGCGTACCGGTGGCGATCCTGCAGGGAGTGGACGATCAGTACGGGACCATGCGGCAGGTCGAGATCGCCAGGGAAGAATGCTATTGTCCTGTCGATGTGACGGTCATCCCGGGAGCGGGGCACCAGCCGCATCGTGAAGCACCGGGGCCGACGCTCGATGCGATTTCGGAATTCGCAAACGCGGTGTTGCACGCCGACGATGGCTCGCAAGGGCGGGCCGCGTAACGTATTTGGTCATCCGCTTCGCTTGCCATTTCTCCTGGCGACGTCCCGATGACCACACCACCCGCAGGCGCCGGCAATCTGCCGCTGCCGCGATGGGCCTATGTGCCGGGCGAGTCCGAGAAATCCAGCGCCGATTACCAAACGCTGGCGCAGATCACAGCTTTGGTGCCGCCACGATTTGGCGGCTACGTGCCGGCACGCCACCCCGCGCTGCGCTACGGCCTCACGCTCAACGACCGCGGCTATTTCTGGGCAGCGCAGGAGATCCTCGAAGCGGTGTGGGCGGCGGCGCCGCAGGGCGGCCGGGAGCGGATTCTGTTGCGTGCCTGCATCCTGATTGCGACCGCGAATTTGCGGCTGCGCATGCAGAAGCCGCATGTCACGGCGCGCCTGCTCGGCGAGGCGCTCGGCGAACTCGAGGCGCTGGGCATGCGCAGTGCGGGCCGCGATGGCTTCGCCGATTGCTTTCCGGTCGCGGCGCTAGCGGCGCTCATCAAGGCCAAACTAGCCCAGCCGCAGCTCGGAAAGGCCGATGGGGTGGCCTTCGCAGCTGCCGGCTGAACATGAAACAAAATGCATGTTCCTGCGTTTTGGGATAGACTTGCTCGAAAACATGCATTATTGTGCATCTAACGAACCAAGCAAATCTTGAGAAAACGACAGAGGGTGGCTCATGGCCGGTGAAGATCGCGTCCTTGCGGGGGGAGCGAAATACATCGATTTTCAAACCGATCCACAGCGCTACCGGCACTGGAAGCTGGGCGTGGAAGGTGATGTCGCAACGCTCACCATGGACGTCGATGAGAACGCCGGCCTGTTCGAAGGCTATCAGCTCAAGCTGAACTCCTACGATCTCGGCGTCGACATCGAGCTTGCGGATGCCGTGCAGCGGCTGCGCTTCGAGCATCCGGAAGTGAAAGCGGTGGTGGTCCGCTCCGGCAAGAACCGCGTGTTCTGCGCCGGCGCCAATATCCGCATGCTGGCGGGCGCCACCCACGCGCACAAAGTCAACTTCTGCAAATTCACCAATGAGACCCGCAACGGCCTGGAAGATTCATCGGAGAATTCCGGGCAGCGCTTCATCACCGTCGTCAACGGCACCGCGGCCGGCGGCGGCTATGAGCTGGCGCTGGCGACCGATCACATCATGCTGGCCGACGACGGCGCCGCCGCGGTGTCGCTGCCGGAAGTGCCGCTGCTCGCGGTGCTGCCGGGCACCGGCGGCCTGACCCGCGTGGTCGACAAGCGCAAGGTGCGCCGCGACCATGCCGACTTCTTCTGCACCATCGAGGAAGGCATCAAGGGCAAGCGCGCCGTCGCGTGGCGGCTTGTCGACGAGATCGTCCCCAACAGCAAGTTAGAGGCCAAAGTCGCCGATCGCGCCAAGGAATTTGCCGCCGCCTCGAAGCGCAACGGCAACGGCAAGGGCATCACGCTCTCGCCGCTCAACCGCACCATCGACGACAGCGGCATCCGCTACGGTTTTGTCAATGTCGACATCGACCGCTCGCAGCGGATCGCCACCATCTCGATCAAGGCGCCGGAAGCTGCGCCGCCGGCCGATATCGACGGCCTGATCGCGCAAGGCGCGTCGTTCTGGCCGCTGCAGGTCGCGCGCGAGCTCGATGACGCGATCCTTCATCTGCGCATCAACGAACTTGAGACCGCGATGCTGCTGTTCAAGTCGCATGGCGATGCCGCCAATGTAGTGGCGTGCGATGCCTTCCTCGACGCCAACAAGGCCCACTGGCTGGTCAACGAGATCAGGCACTATTGGAAGCGGGTGTTGAAGCGCATCGACGTCACCTCGCGCACGCTGGTGACGCTGGTCGAGCCCGGCTCCTGCTTCGCCGGCACGCTGGCCGAACTCGTGTTCGCCGCCGACCGCTCCTACATGCTGATCGGCTCGCGGCAGGGCGACAACCGCCAGCCCCCGGCGATCCAGTTGACCGCGATGAATTTCGGCCCCTATCCGATGTGCCACGGGCTGACGCGGCTGCAGTCGCGCTTCCAGGCCGATCCGTCCGATCTGGAGCGCGCGGAAGCCACCATCGGCACGACCCTTGATGCCGAAGAGGCCGAAGAACTCGGCCTCGTTACCTTCGCGCTCGACGATATCGATTGGGACGACGAGGTGCGGGTATTCCTGGAGGAACGCACGTCGTTCTCGCCTGATGGTCTTACCGGCATGGAAGCGAATCTGCGCTTCGTTGGCCCTGAGACCATGGAATCGAAAATCTTCTCGCGCCTCACGGCGTGGCAGAACTGGATCTTCCAGCGTCCGAACGCGGTCGGCGAAGACGGCGCGCTGCGCCGCTACGGCACCGGCCAGAAGGCGCAATTCGATATGACGCGGGTTTAAGGAGCACGCCATGAACTTCATGAATGTCGACTACTCCACCAAGATCCCCAACAACGTGAACCTCAGCGAGGATCGCCAGGTGCTGAAAGCGCTGGAGGGCTGGCATCCCGGTTACATGGACTGGTGGGGCGACATGGGGCCGGAAGGTTTCCAGCAGTCGCTGGTTTACCTGCGCACTGCCTATTCGGTCGATCCGCGCGGCTGGGCCAAGTTCGACTACGTCAAGATGCCGGACTATCGCTGGGGCATTCTTCTTGCGCCGCAGGAAGAAAACCGCGTCATTCCCTTCGGCGAGAATTACGGCAAGCCGGCCTGGCAGGAAGTCCCCGGTGAGCACCGCGCCACGCTGCGCCGCCTGATCGTGATCCAGGGCGACACCGAGCCCGCTTCCGTCGAACAGCAGCGCCATCTCGGCAAGACCGCACCCTCGCTCTACGACTTGCGCAATTTGTTCCAGGTCAATGTCGAGGAAGGCCGCCATCTCTGGGCCATGGTCTATCTGCTGCAGAAATATTTCGGCCGCGACGGCCGCGAGGAGGCGGACGATTTGTTGCGCCGCCGCTCGGGCGACGCGGATAGCCCACGCATGCTCGGCGCCTTCAACGAGGCGACGCCGGACTGGCTGTCATTCTTCATGTTCACCTACTTCACCGACCGCGACGGCAAGATGCAGCTGCACAGCCTCGCGCAGTCCGGCTTCGATCCGCTGTCGCGCACCTGCCGCTTCATGCTGACCGAAGAGGCGCACCACATGTTCGTCGGCGAGACCGGCATCAGCCGTGTCGTGCAGCGCACCTGCGAGGCGATGAAGGAAGCCGGCATCACCGATCCCACCGATATCGCCAAGGTGCGCGCGCTCGGGGTGATCGACCTGCCGACCATCCAGAAGAAGCTGCATTTGCATTATTCGCTGTCGCTTGATCTGTTCGGCTCGGAAGTCTCGACCAACGCGGCGAATGCCTTCAACGCCGGCATCAAGGGCCGCTACAAGGAAACCCAGATCGACGACGACCATCAGCTCAAGAACGCGACCTATCCGGTGCTCAAGCTGGTCGACGGCGTGATCAAGCGCGTCGACGAGCCGGCGCTGACCGCGCTCAACATGCGGCTGCGCGACGACTACACGCAGGATTGCGTCAAGGGCATGCTGCGCTGGAACAAGGTCATTTCGCTCGCCGGCTATCAGTACCAGCTGACGCTGCCGAACGTCGCGTTCCACCGCCAGATCGGCGAGTTCAGGGATATCCACGCTACGCCGGAAGGCATCCTGATCGACGACGCTACCTGGAACGCGCGCAAGAGCGAATGGCTGCCGTCGACGCAGGACGGCGACTTCATCGCTTCCCTGATGAAGCCGGTCACCGAAGCCGGCGTCTACGCCAACTGGATCTCGCCGCCGAAGGTCGGCATCGACAACAAGCCCGGCGATTTCGAGTACGTGAAGATCGAGACGTGATCGGTTCTTAACCTCGCCCCGCTTGCGGGGAGAGGTCGGATCGCACTTGCGATCCGGGTGAGGGGGTACAGGTATATCGATAGATCACGCTGGTGGAGAGAGCCCCTCACCCCAACCCTCTCCCCGCGAAGAGCGGGGCGAGGGAGTCCGACAACGCTACTGCTCCATCATCCCGCGATCTCAAGCCCCGCGTTCGCATAGACCACGCCGCCGTCAACCGCGATGGTGTTGCCGACCACATAATCGCCCGCGCGCGAGGCAAGATAGATCGCTACCCCCGCCATGTCCTCGTCGGTCCCGATGCGCTTCGCAGGAATGCGCTTGGCGACGTCGTCCGAGTGGTCGCGCGCGGCGCGGTTCATGTCCGACTTGAACGCGCCCGGCGCGATCGCCGTGACATTGATATTGTCCTTGACCAGCTTCGTTGCCATGCGCCGCGTCAGATGAATCACGGCGGCTTTGCTCGCGGCGTAGGAATAGGTTTCCCCGGGATTGACGAAGATGCCGTCGACGGACGCGATGTTGATGACCTTGGCCGGCCGCTCATGCGAGGCTGCGGCGCGCAGCGGCTTCGCCAGCGCCTTGGTCAGGAAGAACAGCGACTTGACGTTGAGGTCCATCACCTTGTCCCAGCCGCTTTCCGGGAATTCGTCGAACTCCGCGCCCCAGGCCGCGCCTGCATTGTTGACGAGGATGTCGAGCTTCGGCTCCAGCTTGATGAGTTCGGAGGCCAGCTTGTCGCAACCCGCGACGGTGGAGATGTCGATCGGCAGCGCGATGCATTCGCCGTCATAGGCAGCGGAGAGTTCCTTCGCCGTTGCCTCGCAAGGGCCGGCCTTGCGCGCGGTGATGTAGACCTTTGCCGCGCCCTGCGCGAGAAACCCGGCCGCGATCATCTTGCCGATGCCGCGCGAGCCACCCGTCACCAGCGCGACACGGCCGTTAAGCGAAAACAGATCCTTGAACATGCGCTCCTCCATTGCTTTGCCCGTGGTTTTGGGCGGGGGAGCGCGGCGAGTCAAGGACGCCAGTTTTCGTCGTCCCTGCGAACGCAGGGACCCATAACCACCGGCTTCAGTTGTTTTGGTAGGTGACTACTCCATCGCCCTAATTGATGGGCCGCGGCGTATGGGTCCCTGCGTTCGCAGGGACGACAGCTGCACCGCGATGACTTCTACGCCGCGTCGATGCGGCGAAAGCCGTTCCACATCGCGGTGGCGGCGCCGGAGGTCAGCACCGGGAGGATGCGCGCATCCTGGTAATTGCCGTTGAGCGAAACCCGCTGCAGCGCGGTCATGTGCTCGGCGCTCTCCGGAAAGATCATGCCCGGCCGCGTCGTCAGCGCGGTCTTGAATCCGGCCGCCTTCGCCAGGTTGAATTCGCGTGGACCCGCCGCGAAGCGGTCGCCATAGGGGTAGGCGAGGTGAAGCACCGGCCGTTGCAAGGCGGCTTCGATCCGCGCGCGGCCAGTGACCAGTTCGAATGACGCGGTCTCCTCGCTCTGCCGCACCAGATTGCAATGCGTAATCGTGTGCGCGCCGATCGTCACCAGCGGATCGTCAGCGAATGCCTTCAATTCGTCCCAGGACATGCAGAGCTCACGGGCGATCGAAGTCTCGTCCACGTCATATCGCGCGCAGAGCGCGGAGATTTCACGCTGCATGTCGTGTTCAGTCGGCAATGCGCGCAGCCAGTCGTGCATGCGGTCGAAGGCCGCTTGCTTCGCCGCCGGCGTCGAGGCGTCGAGGCGGGTCATGACGCCGCCAATCGGGACTTCGATCGCGGATGCCTTTGCGATCGCCCGCTCGAGCGCGACCCACCACAACCGGCCGGTGCCTTCAGCGAAATCGCTCGTGACGTAGACGGTGAGGGGCGCGTCATATTCGCGCATCACCGGCAGGGCGAAATCGCGGTTGTCACGATAGCCGTCGTCGAGGGTGAAGCAGGCGAAGCGCCGCGCGAATTTGCGCTGCTGCAGCCGTTGATGCACCTCGTCGATGGTGACGATGTCGATGTCGAGTGTGCGAAGATGCGCCAGCATCGCCCGCAGAAACTCCGGCTCGACCTCGAGATGACAATTGGGCTGAAACCCGCCGTCGCGGTGGGGGCGGACGTGGTGCAGCATGAAAATGACGCCGACACCTGCGAAGATTGGCCGCAGCAGGTAATGCGCTCCGGAGAAGTACAGCGCTTCCAGTCCGGCGCGGATGACGGTGTTGCGAAGCAGTTTCATCGAAATGCAGGGCTGCCCGGTTATTGCGGAGCGAAATTAGCGAAAGACCGCTGAAGAAACAGTTAGCCGGCCCAATTTCAGAGCGTTTCGGCCGCCGCGACATTTCGGGTTTGACAGCCTCGCAAGGGTTTGTTTTCTCTCCGTTCCGGACCCCGCAGGAACTCGAATGCACGGACTTTTCAGGTGGAGTGGCAAATGGTGGCCGGGTGTTATTCCTTTGGTCATCTTTTGGGCTATCGCGGCCTGGACCAGCACCGAACCGCTTGAAGCCGACCTGGCGCAGCGTTCGACCGCAGCCCTCAAGGACACCATCCTCGACAAACGGCGAATCTCGGTCGCAGGCCGCGACGTGAGCCTAGCGGCGGACGCTTTCTCGGAAGACGGCCGGGAGAGTGCGGTGGCGTCGGTGGAAGCGGTGCCGGGCGTGCGGTTGGTTAACGATGAAACAAGGCTTGTTCCCGAAGCCAAGCCGTTCGTCTGGTCGGCTGAGCGCGACGTCCTTCGGGTGACGCTGTCGGGCAGCTCGCCGCTGCCGGCGAGCAAGGGCCGCTTGATGGAGGCGGCCCGCGCCAATCTCGGCGGCGTCGAAGTGGTCGACCGGATGAATCTGTCGCGCGGCGCACCGCCGCGTTTCGATAATGCCGCGCTGCTGCTGCTCGACCAGGTCGGCAAGCTGAAGGACGGCAAGATTACGCTGTCGGACACCGCGGTCAGCCTGTCCGGCATGGCGCGCGAACTCGGCGGCCGCGAAGCCATCGCCGCCGCGCTGAAAAATCTGCCCGAGGGTTTTTCGGTCGCCACCAACGAGGTCAAGGCGCCGCCTTACATCTTCCAGGCCTACAAGGATCCGGTTGCGGTGACGCTGACGCTGACTGGCAACGCGCCGGACAGCAATGCTCACGCCGCGCTGGTGGCGGCGGCGGGACGCAAGTTCTTCAGCGAAAAGGTCGTCGACAACCTCAAGGAGAGCGTTGGCGCGCCCGCAGGGTTTGCTAACGCGGTGGTGCCCGCGCTCGGTGCGCTGTCGCGGCTGTCGACCGGCACCCTCGTCGTCTCCGACCGGGAGGTGAAGCTGTCGGGCGATGCGCTTTATGAAGCCGCCGCCGGCCAGATCCGCGCCGGCCTCGGCAAGGACTTTCCGCAGGGTTGGCAGTTCAAGCCGGAAATCTCGGTCAAACCGGCCGCGGCGCCGGTGGATGCGACCGTCTGCCAGCAACTGTTCACTGAACTGCTCGGCAAGGCCCGGATCCGCTTCGAATCCGGCAAGGCCGATATTGTCGCGGATTCCTCAGGCCTGCTCGACCGCCTGATCGAAACCGCGCTGCGCTGTCCGACCGCCAATATCGAAATATCAGGACATACCGATACCGACGGCGACGAGGCGGCCAATCAGGGGCTATCCGAGAAGCGTGCCCAGGCCGTCGCCGATTATCTGGTCAAGGCGGGATTGCCGGCCGACCGGTTCAGCGCGGTCGGCTACGGGTCGACCCAGCCGATTGCGGGCAACGATTCCGACCAGGGCAAGGCGCAGAACCGCCGCATCGATTTCGTGGTGAAGTGAGCATGGCCTATCTGACCACATTCTACTGGGGCTGGCTGTTGGGATCGGTGCTGCTGGGCTTCGCCATGGGCTGGATATCCGTGGTTCAGCACGGCGAAGGCGTCACGGGGAAGCTGCGCTGGGTGCTTTCGGCTTTGGTCGCGGCGCTGATTGGCGCTGCGCTCGCGCGCGTCGTGCCCGGCCGTTTCGGCTACTGGCTCGACCTCGGGCTCATCATGTTCGCGCTTTATCTCTGTGGTTGTGCGGTCGGATCGTGGTTGCGCGGCTGGGTGGTCTCGCGCAGTGCGCCGCCGGCCTGACCGCAGCATGAGCCGGCCAGCTCCACCGCCATCATTGTCACGGGTTGTTGACCGACCTCGGTTATGGTCCGGAACCCCTATCGGGCGGCGGGAATGCGGAAAAACTGTGCTACTGCCGTCATCGACTGCGCCTAATATGTTGAAGAAGCGCGTTTTATTGTCGTCAGGCGAATTCCACTCCGGCTCAAAACGCGCTACCAGAGGGGCGAGGGAGCAGCGTAGCGTCGGCGGGGTTCACGCCATTACCGTCGTCGCATAAGCGCAATTCGAGGTGTAGATGCTGGAAGCAATACGCAGGGCGATCTCGTTTCTGCGACAGAAGCAGGTCCTGCACAAGCTCGGGGTCTTGATCAGCATCACGGTGATCGCCGTTGCGTGCTACGTGCTCTATCACATGCTCCGCGGCATCGACACCGATGAGGTGATCGACGCCATCAAGGGTACCGAGCCGCGCCAGATCGCGCTGGCGGCCCTGTTCGTCGCAGCGGGCTATTTCACGCTGACCTTCTATGACTGGTTCGCGGTCCGCGCCATCGGCCAAGGCCACATTCCCTACCGCGTCAACGCGCTTGCCTCCTTCACCTCCTATTCGATTGGACACAATGTCGGCGCCAGCGTCTTCACCGGTGGCGCGGTGCGCTACCGGATCTATTCGGCCTGGGGGCTGAATGCGATCGACGTCGCCAAAATCTGTTTCCTCGCCGGGCTGACCTTCTGGCTCGGCAATGCCGCGGTACTTGGACTGGGCATCGCCTATCACCCGGAAGCCGCCGCCTCGATCGATCAACTCCCGGTCTGGTTCAACCGCGTCGCGGCGTTCGGCATCCTTCTTGGACTGCTCGGCTATGTAGCCTGGGTCTGGGCGCAGCCGCGTAGCGTCGGTCGCGGGCCGTGGACGGTCACGCTGCCGGGCGGGCCGCTGACGCTGCTGCAGATCGTCATCGGCATCGTCGATCTCGGCTTCTGTGCGCTGGCGATGTATGTGCTGGTGCCGGACGAGCCCAATCTCGGCTTCGTCGTCGTCGCTGTCATCTTCGTCTCGGCCACGCTGCTGGGCTTTGCCAGCCATTCGCCGGGCGGGCTCGGCGTTTTCGATGCCGCCATGCTGGTCGGGCTCTGGCAGATGGACCGTGAGGAACTGCTCGCCGGCATGCTGCTGTTCCGCGTCCTCTATTATATTGGGCCCTTTGTCATATCTGTAATCTTGTTGACGTTTCGGGAGATTATCCTGGGCGCGCGATCGAAGCGCCTGCGCCAATTGGCGCCCGGCGCCGACGCCGAGCCGACGAGGCATGAGGCCGCCGTCTATGTGCGCGAGCGTGGCGACACGAGCGCCTGATGACGCGGCGGGGGCTTCGCGATTAGAGGAAAAGAGCCTGCGCCATGGCGATCGAAGATTCCAGTTCCTCCTCCTTCTTTGCACCGTGGCCGGACCGGTTGCGGCATTCGGCCATCATCCTGCTTGCCGCCGGGCTTGCGCTTTGCGCGCTCGTCGTGCTGGCCGATCTCTCGCCGGCGCGCGCCGTGGCGGTTTTCATCTGTATCGCGGCTGCGGCGCTGGTGCCGTGGCGGCTGCATCATGTGGCGGCTTCCCGTGACGATGTCCGCGCCGTCACGCCGGTCGAGTCTGCGGCCGTCAGCGCCGTGGTTGCCGGCATGCCGGATCCGGCCGTGCTGCTCGACCGCGCCGGCCGCGTCATCCATCTCAACGCGGCGGCCGCCCAGCTCGCGCCCGCTTTGCGCAAGAACGAACTCGCGCAATTTGCGCTGCGCTCGCCCGAGATCATCACCGCGCTGCGCGAGGCGATCGCAACCAGCGAACCGCGCCGAACCACCTATCTCGACCAGGTACCGGTCGACCGCTGGATGGAACTGATCGTCACGCCGGTGCCGGTGCCGACACTGTTCGGCGGCACCGAGAAATGCATGCTGATGACCTTCCATGACCAGACGCCGCTGCGGCGGGTCGAGGAAATGCGCGCCGATTTCGTCGCCAATGCCAGCCACGAACTGCGGACGCCGCTTGCGGCGTTGTCCGGCTTCATCGACACGCTGCAGGGCCCCGCCAAGGAGGATGCCAAGGCGCGCGAACGCTTCCTGTCGATCATGCACACACAGGCGACGCGGATGGCGCGGCTGATCGACGATTTGCTGTCGCTGTCGCGGGTCGAATTGTCGGCCCACGTCCGGCCCGACGCGTCAGTCGATATCGTACCGATCATTCGCCAGGTCGCCGACGGGCTGGAGCCGCTCGCCCGGGAGCGCCAGGTCGAGATCGAGATCGATCTGCCGACCGAGCCGGTGACGATCGCGGGCGATCGCGAGGAACTGCTGCGGCTGTTCGAGAACCTGATCGAGAACGCGCTCAAATATGGCGCATCGGGCGGGCGGGTGATCGTCTCCCTGACCCAGGCCACCTCCGGCGAGGGCGGCGCGCCGGAAGTCCGTATCATGGTCCGGGATTTCGGCCCCGGCATCGCGCCGGAACACCTGCCGCGGCTCACTGAACGCTTCTACCGGGTCGATGTCGGCGACAGCCGCGCGCAGGGCGGAACCGGGCTCGGTTTATCCTTGGTGAAACATATTCTTAACCGCCATCGCGGCCGGCTTTTGATCGAAAGCGTGCCGAAAAACGGCGCCGTCTTTACCGCCTGTTTTCCTCAGACCAAGCCGCCCTCTGTGAACTAGGGGGTAGTGCCTCAGTTTGAAATCTGGCCTCTTGAAGGTCGGTCGTCTAACTAGCTGTGGTGCTATGCTCACCGGTAAGAGGCGACGCGATGCAGCTTCAATCGACGCTGACCTGCCCGGAGTGCGGGCACCAGGCCACAGAGACCATGCCGACCGACGCTTGCCAGTTCTTTTACGATTGCGGTGGCTGCGGTGCCCGGCTCAAGCCGCAACCGGGCGATTGCTGCGTCTTCTGCTCCTACGGGACCGTGCCGTGCCCGCCGATCCAAGAGAACGGCAAGGGCGCTTGTTGTAGCTGAGGCGACCGCCTTGGTGGCTGATACCAGGACGCAATGACCCACAACGGACGTCGCGCAGCTACGTCCGGCACTAAGAGAACTTCCCCCATGTCCGCTCTGTGGCCCACCATATGAGCCCGCTCCCGCCGACGATAAACACGCCCAAAGAAATCCATCCATAAATGCCTGCTGAAACGACCTCCATGCCCAACACGAAGACAGGTACGATCATCGCAAGATAATAAGGGCCGGTGTAGCGGCAGTGCGTGCGGTTGCATCGCCTCGCGTTCAATATGCACGCCGTGCCCATCCAAATGAGACCGATGATCCAGATCAGGGCGCGAACAGATACAGGAGCAAACAAGCCGGCAAGAATGGCTGCGCGAGGCAGCCACCACGCCAGCAAGTTGGTGTGCATACTCCCGAGCTAGTCGCGCGAGGTTTGGATCGGTGTGTTGGTCATCGCCTGCTACGCACAGCAGGAGGCAACACCCGGTTCGCCGCCGCGCACTGCTTGAATTGGCGGACACGGCACTGAGCCGTAGGAGCAAAACACGCAGCAATCGCCGGCCTTAGGCTTCAGCTTTGTGCCACAGCCGGTGCATTCATAGAAGAACTGACAGGCATTAGTCGGCATGGCCTCCGTTTTAGCTGTGGCGCAGTGCGGACAGGTGATGGTCGATTGAAGAAACATCGGATCAGCTCTTGGGGACGGACGGATAACCGGCCTTCGTGGTGGCCGAGGTCAGTTGGTTCACATCCGCTTTGGCGTCGTCATAGATGACCGTCGCGGTTTTTTCCTTAAAGGATACTGCAACCCTGGCGACGCCCGGAACGGCTTCCAGGCTGCCTTTGACGATGGAGGGGCATGCCGCACAGTCCATGTTGTTCACGGCTAATGTGACCGTTCTGTCTGCGGCCATCACTGCTGGCGAAGCAATGATACCGACGACAAAGGCCGTGTGGGCAAGAAACTTCTTCATAGGGGAATTCTCCGGTCACGCGTTGAGAAAGAGCGGTGCGATGAAGTCGAGGCCGAGTGCGGCGACGACGAGGATCGTTGCGACGATGAGGCTAGTTTTGACGATATGATTCGGCAGCGGGCGCGCACAGGCGTCGCCGTCGGCGCAGGCGCGCGTTGATGATCGGTAGACCAACCAATAACCGTACCCGAGGAACGCGAGCGTCGCGGCGATGAAGTACGGCTGATAGGCGGCAAGCCGGGTGAAGTTCCCGATCCATGCTCCGCTGACGCCCAGTCCGAACAGAACGAGGGGGAAGATGCAACACGACGATGCCGCGAGCGCCCCAAGCATGCCGCCTGCCGCCATTAGACTTTGCCGCCGCCGGTTGTCGGCAATGTGATCAGCCTGATCGATGGTCATGCATTAAACCTGCATCCTGTAGCGACTACAGGATCAAGGACTATTTCATGCCGACCATCACGTCTTCGGGAGCCGGGAACATCTCGATCGGTGAGCTATCCAGGCTCAGCGGTGTAAACATCGAGACCATCCGCTATTATGAGCGGATCAAAATGCTGCCGACGCCGACCCGAACGGCGAGCGGTCGACGGGTCTATGGGCCGACCGAAAAACGTACATTGGCCTTCATCCGGCGATCACGCGACCTGGGGTTCACGCTGGAGGAGGTTCGCGCCTTACTGGCCTTAGGAGGGCCAGAGCGCGCTCCGTGTGCCGACGTGCACAAGATCGCGAGCGCACATCTGGCGAACGTTCGTAAAAAGCTCTCTGACCTCGTCAAGCTTGAATCCATCCTGGCGGAAACTGTTGCGCAATGCTCCGACGGCGCTACCCCCGACTGCCCGGTGCTTGGTATTCTGGACGCCGGCCGTTCAGGAAACCCGGGCGCGCGCTCCCGCTAACGGCGGCCACAGAAGCGCGCGAACGATGAGCGGTATCCCGACGGCCAGAGGTATCAGCCAGTACATGAAGTGAGGCAGGTCCTTCCAAAGCGGAAGCTGCTTTCCGTTGTCGACGTAAAAAGCGACTAGCATCAGGACGTATGACAGGCCCATCCCCGCGATGTGAAGCCTGACCCAGTATCGCCAGCGATGCCGGAGCGCTGAGCGCCCGAACCAGGCGCAAGCGAACGACATCGCTCCAAGAATGAACAAGTGATAGTTTTCGGCCCAACGCATCAGCGACAGGAAAGTCGTAGAGGCGAACAGCGCCAGCAGACACCAGAAATAGATCGTTCCAAACTTCGAATGACGGCCGCGACGCTTTTCGCTCAACATCGCGATCGCGCCCATGGCAACACACGCAAGGCCAAGGGGGATATGCAATCCGAAAATGACTGTCAGAAAGACAGGATCGGTCGAGGGAATTTCGATGCCTGCCACAACGGTTGTTTCCCCTCCTGTCATGAAGTTCGCTCCGTCATCGGAGACGGAATCGTCGTCGTATCTGCCGTCGCTGATGGGCAACTGACGACGAAGGCTGCCGCCCCGCACATGAGGGAAAGTCCGCAGCAGACCGTCAGTACGGCTGTGTAGCTTTCCGTCCAGTCGATGCTTGCAGCGAAAGGAAGGGGTCCCAATGCCGCGCCCGCAACACCGAATAAGAACGAAGCTCCCCTGATTGCGCCGAGATGATCGCGGCCAAAATACTGTGCGTAGCCGGCGGCGTTGATCGCTTGCTGGGAGCCGTATGCACCGCCTAGGCTCAACGCGTAGAGCCAGCTTATGGCAATGCCGCCGCCGAACGCAGGAAGGGCGGACGCGAGCGCAAGCATGCACATTGCCAGCGGAATCAGACGTCGTGGTTCATAGCGATCCACCAGAAGTCCGGTACCAATGGTGGCAACCGCCTGAACGCCTCCAGTAAGCGCCAGCAGCGCTAGCGCATCCACATACGCTACTCCGGCGGTCTGCATGATCGAGAAGTGATTGAGCAAGAGCGCCGTGCCGACGGCATTGGTCAGGAAACCTGCGGCACACAGCAGCCAGAACACGCCGGTGCGGAGCGCCTGTAGCCGCGAAAACGACGGCTCCGGTCGCGGTTCTTTCGCTGTCGGCGCAAGCCCGGCGTCCGGGCTGAGACCAAATTTCTCCGGGCGATCCCGGAACAACAGAGCGGCGACTGGCAGAATGGTCAGCGCGACAAATCCGGCAAGCGCAAGGTAGGCGCCTCTCCAGCCGAACAGCGAAATGAGGAAATCGATTAATTGAGGAAAAACCATTGATCCTGCCGCGAGCCCAAGGCTGGCGGCGGCTGCCGCGATCCCGCGCCGTCGCACAAACCATAGATTGACGACTTGCTGGCTCACGAGACTGAGGCCGCCTATGGCAGCACCCCGCAGGAGCGCAAAGCCGATCAGCAGCAAGAGCGCGGATTGAACGCACGCCATGAACGCGCAGGCCAAAGCAAGTCCAACGGCGATGATGGTGGCAGTGAGCCGTGGTCCACGCCGGTCGATCCAGCGACCGATCGCCGGCGCCGGCAGAATTCCTGCGAGCGTACCGGCTGCATATGCGATGGAAGCCGCCGTGCGCGAGATGCCGAGTTCGGTGGTGATGGGATCGAAGAAAACGGAGACGCCCGCCGTCTGGCCGGGAAGCGTCATGAATGAGCCAAATGTGCCGGCCCCCAATATGACCCAACCATAGTGAATGGCCGGCAATTTTGGGCGGGCCGGCTGCGGTAGCTCAGCCTGCACGGCGCCCGGCCTCTGCCGGCAAATCGTCCTCAAACCCTTCGCAACAATGCTCCCGCAGGAACCCGATGATGGAGTCGATACGATGGTACTGAGCGCGGCAAATCACCTCCCGCCCGATCTTTTCCTGTGCAACGAGGCCTGCGCTGACAAGGCCTCGCAGATGGAAGGCCAAAGTCGATGCCGCCAGGTCGAGACGGGTTTGTATTTCGCTGATTTTGAGCCCCGGCGGGCCGGCGCGAACGAGAAGCCGATAGATGTCCAGGCGGGTGAGGTTGCCCAGTTCGGCGAGGCAGCGTGCGGCGAGTTCTCTGTCCATGGTCCTCAATATCGCAAGCCGCCGAAATTACAACCATAATACTGGTTTTATAGTTATATTTGATCTGGCCGTCGCTCCGCGGTTGATCGGAAGCGTGCCTGGGAACCGCGCGACCTTACCGCCTGTTTTCCCCAGGCCAAGACCCCGTCGGCGCAATAAATCAAAGCGATTTCAGTCGCTTAGATATGTCATCCAACTGTCATCGAACCTTCGTAAAAGCTCTATCGATCGCTCCTAGATGAGCGGCAAGTGAGCGCGATCGGGCGCAACAGGCGCTTCGCTCACCAGATGGAGACCACCATGAATTTCATGAAAGCTATCGTCGCAGCCGGCCTGGTCGCCGCCTCGACGTCGGCCTTCGCTGCCGATATCACCGGCGCGGGCGCGACCTTCCCCTTCCCGATCTATTCGAAGTGGGCCGACGCCTACAAGAAGGAGACCGGCAACGGTCTGAACTACCAGTCGATCGGCTCCGGCGCCGGCATCAAGCAGATCCAGGCCAAGACCGTGACCTTCGGCGCCACCGACGCGCCGCTCAAGCATGAGACGCTCGAGAAGGACGGCCTGGTGCAGTGGCCGATGGTGATGGGCGCGATCGTGCCGGTCGTGAACCTCGAAGGCATCAAGCCGGGCGAGCTCGTGCTGTCGGGCGAAGTGCTCGGCGACATCTATCTCGGCAAGATCAAGAAGTGGGACGATGCCGCGATCGCAAAGCTCAATCCGAAGCTGAAGCTGCCGGCCGACGCCATCACCGTGGTGCGCCGCTCCGACGGTTCGGGCACCACCTTCAACTTCACCGACTATCTCTCGAAGTCGAACGCCGAATGGAAAGCCAAGGCTGGCTCCGGCACCGCGGTCGAGTGGCCGACCGGCGTCGGCGCCAAGGGCAATGAAGGCGTTGCCGGCAATGTCGGCCAGACCAAGAACGCCATCGGCTACGTGGAATATGCCTACGCCAAGCAGAACAAGCTGACCTATGCGGCGATGATCAACAAGGCCGGCAAGACCGTGCAGCCGACCACCGAAGCCTTCCAGGCGGCCGCTTCCAACGCCGACTGGGCCAAGGCGCCCGGCTACTACGTGATCCTTACCGACCAGCCCGGCGAAGCCTCCTGGCCGATCACGGCGGCGACCTTCATCCTGATGCACAAGGATGCGACCGACAAGGCGGCCTCCCAGGAAGCCATCAAGTTCTTCAAATGGTCGTTCGAGAAGGGCGGCAAGATGGCCGAAGAGCTCGACTACATCCCGATGCCGGAATCGGTGGTCAAGCTGATCGAAAAGACCTGGACCGCCGAGATCAAGAGCTGACGGGGCCTTTCGCCTCGCAACACGATCGCTCAACCCGGGATGCCCGGGTTGAGCACCCCTCTCGGGACCGGAGAGGCAAGAACAATGCGCGAGCCAAAAAGCCGTGCACCGAAGTCCGGGTCATTGGGCTATAAGTACAGGGGATTGGCGTGGCAGAAATGGCGGTTGAAAGCGACGTAATGGATGCTGCCGGACCTTATGATCGCGCAAGGGCTCTCAGCGCGTTCAAGCTCGGCGACGTCACCTTCTACTGGATCACGCGCGCCTGCGCGATCTCGGTTCTCCTCATTCTCGGCGGCATCATCATCTCGCTCATTGTCGGCGCCTGGCCCGCGATCCGCGAATATGGCGCAGCCTTCCTCTGGACGCAGCGCTGGGCGCCGTCGGCCGATCCGCCTGTTCTCGGCGCGCTCGGCCCGATCTACGGCACGCTGATCACCTCCGGGATCGCGATGCTGATCGCCATTCCCGTCGGTCTCGGCATCGCCGTGTTCCTCACCGAGATCTGTCCGCTCTGGCTGCGCCGTCCGATTGGCCTGGCCATCGAACTGCTCGCCGGCATTCCCTCCATCATCTACGGCATGTGGGGCTTCTTCGTGCTGGGCCCGTTCCTGGCCAACACCTTCCAGCCCTTCATGATCAGCGTGTTCGACGGCGTCCCGGTGCTGGGCA
The DNA here is from genome assembly GCF_049993905.1 of Bradyrhizobium sp. McL0615. NCBI lineage: Bacteria > Pseudomonadati > Pseudomonadota > Alphaproteobacteria > Hyphomicrobiales > Nitrobacteraceae > Bradyrhizobium > Bradyrhizobium sp. McL0615. The sequence continues at coordinate 838,271 of NZ_CP188254.1, forward strand.
CTATCTTCGCGGGTCCCCCGTCCTATCTCAGCCTGTTCAACGCCGCGCTGATTCTCGCAATCATGGTGCTGCCCTTCATCACCGCGATCTCGGTTGACGTCTTCAAGACGGTACCGCCGGTCTTGAAGGAAGCCGCTTACGGCGTCGGTTGCACCACCTGGGAAGTCGTCCGCAACGTCGTCATCCCCTACACCCGCGTCGGCGTGATCGGCGGCATCATGCTGGCGCTCGGCCGCGCGCTCGGCGAGACCATGGCGGTGACCTTCATCATCGGCAATTCGTTCAAGATCCAGTCCTCGATCTTCGCGCCGGGCACCACGATCTCTGCCGCCATCGCTTCCGAATTCGCCGAGAGCGACGGGCTGCATCAATCCGGCCTGATCCTGCTGGGCCTGCTGCTGTTCGTGCTGACCTTCTTCGTGCTTGCCGCCGCCCGGCTGATGCTGATGCGGCTGGAAAAGAAGGCGGGGAACTGACATGAACCCGATCTACGCTTCCCGCCGCCGCTTCGACATCATCATCCGCACGCTGTGCGTCGGTGCCGCTCTGTTCGGCGTGACCTGGCTCGCGCTGATCCTGTTCACGCTGTTCTACAACGGCCTCGCCGGCATCAACCTCGCCGTCTTCACCCAGGATACGCCGCCGCCCGGATCGACCGATGGCGGTTTGCGCAACGCCATTATCGGCTCGATCATAATGACCGTGATCGGGGTCGGCATCGGCGCGCCGCTCGGCCTGTTCGCCGGCACGTATCTGGCCGAATACGGTAAGCACGACAAGCTCACCTCGGTGATCCGCTTCATCAACGATATCCTGTTGAGCGCGCCGTCGATCATCATCGGCCTGTTTATCTACGGCGCCATCGTGGTGCCGATGGGCGGCTTCTCGGCCTTCGCCGGCTGCCTGGCGCTCGCCGTGATCGTGATCCCCGTGGTGGTCCGCACCACCGAGGACATGCTGGGACTGGTGCCCAATCCGCTGCGCGAGGCCGCCTCCGCTCTCGGGCTGCCGCGCTCGCTGGTGATCCGGCGGATCGCCTATCGCGCCGCCCGCTCGGGCCTGATCACCGGCGTGCTGCTGGCGACCGCCCGCGTCGCCGGCGAGACTGCGCCGCTGTTGTTCACCGCGCTGTCGAACCAGTTCTTCAGCCTGAACCTGACCAAGACGATGGCGAACCTTCCCGTCACCATCAACAACTTCGTGCAGAGCCCCTATGTCTACTGGAAGCAGCTCGCCTGGAGCGGGGCGCTGCTGATCACGCTCACCGTACTTGCCCTGAATATTGGCGCGCGCATTCTCGGCGCCGAGAGGACATCCAAATGACCGAACTCTCCGTATCAGTGAGTACCGCGAGCGGGCCCGTTCCGCAGGTGGCGCTGCCCGAGGCCGCACCGAAGGTGACCGCCCGCGGCCTGAACTTTTACTATGGCGAGCACCATGCGCTGAAGAACATCAACCTGACGCTCGGCACCAACCGCGTCACCGCCTTCATCGGCCCGTCCGGCTGCGGCAAGTCCACGCTGCTGCGGATCTTCAACCGGATGTACGACCTCTATCCCGGCCAGAAGGCGACCGGCCAGTTGATGCTCGACCAGACCAACATCCTCGACCCCAAGCTCGACCTCAATCTGCTGCGGGCCCGCGTCGGCATGGTGTTCCAGAAGCCGACGCCGTTCCCGATGACGATCTACGAAAACATCGCCTTCGGCATCCGGCTCTATGAGAAGATCTCCAAGTCGGAGATGGACGGCCGGGTCGAGAAGGCGCTGCGCGGTGGCGCGCTGTGGAACGAGGTCAAGGACAAGCTGAACGCAAGCGGGCTGTCGCTGTCCGGCGGCCAGCAGCAGCGGCTCTGCATCGCGCGCACGGTTGCGGTGCGGCCCGAGGTGATTTTGTTCGACGAGCCCTGCTCGGCGCTGGACCCGATCTCGACCGCCAAGGTCGAGGAACTGATCCAGGAGCTGGCGGAGGATTACACCATCGCCATCGTCACCCATAACATGCAGCAGGCGGCCCGCGTCTCGGACAAGACCGCCTTCATGTATCTCGGCGAGCTGATAGAGTTCGACGACACCAACAAGATTTTCACCTCGCCGAGCGATCGACGTACCCAAGATTACATCACCGGCCGGTTCGGTTGAGGAGATAACACATGGCTTCTGAACACACCGCCAAGGCATTCGACAGCGACCTCCAGGAATTGACCCGTCTCGTCGCCGAGATGGGCGGCCTGGCTGAGCGCATGATCACCGAATCCGTCGACGCGCTGGTCCGTCGCGACGTCGCTCTCGGCAAGCGCGTCGTCGCGTCTGACGTCGAGATCGACCGGCTGCAGCATCTGATCGAGGAGCGCGCGGTGCTGACTATCGCGCGCCGCCAGCCGATGGCGATCGACCTGCGCGAGATCGTCGGCGCCATGCGGGTCGCCACCGATCTGGAGCGGATCGGCGACCTCGCCAAGAACATGGGCAAGCGCGTCGCAGCACTGGAAAACGATTTCCAGCCGCTGAAGCTGATGCGCGGCCTCGAACACATGACCGACCTGGTGCAGTCGCAGGTCAAGTCGGTGCTGGACGCCTATGCAGCGCACGATCTGCCGGCGGCGATGGCGGTCTGGAAGGGCGACGAGGAAGTCGACGCCATCTGCACCTCGCTGTTCCGCGAGCTCCTGACCTATATGATGGAAGACCCGCGCAACATCTCGTTCTGCATCCATTTGATGTTCTGCGCCAAGAACATCGAACGGATCGGCGACCATGCCACCAATATCGCCGAGACCGTGTTCTACATGATCGAGGGCCAGCAGATGCTCGACAAGCGCCCGAAGGGCGACATGACGAATTTTGCCACGACCGTACCGAATAGCTGAGGGATAGAAGATGAGCGCGCGCATTATGGTGGTCGAGGACGAGGAAGCGCTGACCACGCTGTTGCGCTACAACCTCGACGCCGAAGGTTATGATGTCGAAACCGTCGCGCGCGGCGACGATGCGGATACCCGGTTGAAGGAACGGGTGCCCGATCTCGTCGTGCTGGACTGGATGCTGCCCGGTCTGTCAGGCATCGAACTCTGCCGGCGCCTGCGCGCCCGGCCGGAGACCAAGCAATTGCCGATCATCATGCTGACCGCGCGCGGCGAGGAGAGCGAGCGGGTGCGGGGGCTGGCGACCGGCGCCGACGATTACATCGTCAAACCGTTCTCGGTGCCGGAACTGCTGGCGCGGGTGAAGGGCCTGTTGCGGCGCGCGAGCCCGGAGCGGCTCGCCACCGTGCTGACCTATGGCGACATCGAACTGGATCGCGAGAAACGCCGCGTCGCGCGTTCGGGCCGCCAGATCGATCTCGGCCCGACCGAGTATCGCCTGCTGGAGTTTTTCCTGGAGCATCCCGGCCGCGTCTTCAGCCGCGAGCAATTGCTCGACAGCGTCTGGGGCCGCGACATCTATATCGACGAGCGCACCGTCGACGTCCATATCGGCCGCCTGCGCAAACTGCTCAACCCCGGCCGCGAGCAGGACCCGATCCGCACCGTGCGCGGCGCCGGCTACGCGCTGGATGACCGGTTTGCGAAGGTGGAGCCGTAAGGCTTCAGCGTTCGCAACCGCCGTCGTCCCTGCGAACGCAGGGACCCATACCCACAAATCTCGATTGTTGAAAAACGCTGGAGCTCCAGCGAAGCATAACCACTGACATCGGTGGTTATGGGTCCCTGCGTTCGCAGGGACGACAAACCATTTGGTTCGTAGCCCGGGTTGCGCTGCGCTCCATCCGGGCTCGATAAATCGCAACTTACCGCGTCGGCTTCGGCTGCTGCCTGCGCCGGTCGGAGGCCGGCTGATACGCCACGCGCGAGTGATGCGCGCAATAGGGCAGGCCCGCGAGCGCCTTGCCGCCGCAGAAGAAGAATTCCGGGCTCGAGGGATCGCCGACCGGCCAGTGGCAGGTGGCTTCGTTCAGTTCGAGCAGCGACAGCCGCTGGCTCATCGGCACCACGTTGTCGAAGGCGATCGGATCCGGCTCCATCTCGACCTCGAAAGCGTGCGCCAGCGCGGTGTTGCCGCGCGATACCGGGCGCGATACCCGCATCATCTGCTGCGCCGGGCGCGCCTTGCGCTGCCGCGGGGCGGCCGAGGAGGGGCTCTTGGCGCGGCCGGACAGGCCCAGCCGGTGCACTTTGCCGATCACAGCGTTTCGCGTCACATTTCCGAGTTCCGCGGCGATCTGGCTGGCCGACAATCCGGCTTCCCAGAGCTTTTTCAGCTGTTCGACGCGATCGTCGGACCAGGTCAATACCGTCATCGCATTCTTCCCTTCGCATCGCGCCGGCCAATCAGGGGCAGCACTGGCGACGTCATTCGTCTCAAAAATCCCTGCGGTCAGAATCCCTTAGCCCTCGCCGGGCGCGAAAGCCGCGCCCGAACGTGTACGCTGTACAAAATGGACTCTTGGGATCAGATCCGCCGCACGAGATGTCGTACCCGACAGCCCAAAAGCTACAATATGGCGGGACTCGGGCGCAAGAGTCCGCGCCGATGCGTCCACATGTTCCGGCATCTCTGCATTGCAGTGCGTGTTTTGCACCACACCGCAATCCTACGGAATTAACCTTTCTTGCGCCGCAGGAAGGCCCGCTTTCAGTGCTGGAAACACAGCCTTGTGGCGTGTTGACAGCGACCGCCGCCCACATAGAATACCTCCTACGTGCCGCCCTTAAGAGGCGGCACGTTTCGTTTTCGCAAGACCGGCTGCTGCCGCGTTCGCGCTCACGCTCGCATGCTCCGCGGCCGGTCAAAACCTTCAGTGATTGCCATGACCCAAAGCGCCACGTCGCATCTGCTCCCCGTCTTCGCCAGGGTCGATCTCGGCTTCGAGCGCGGCGAGGGCTGCTGGCTGACCGCCACCAATGGCGATCGCTATCTCGACTTCACCTCGGGCGTTGCGGTGAACGCGCTGGGGCACTGCCATCCGTACCTGATCGCGGCGCTGCAGGAGCAGGCGACAAAGCTCTGGCACATGTCGAACCTGTTCAAGAGCCCGGACGGCGAAAAGCTTGCCGCGCGGCTCTGCGAGCAGAGCTTTGCCGACATGGTTTTCTTCTGCAATTCCGGCGCCGAGGCGATGGAAGGCGTGATCAAGGTGGTGCGCCGCTACCAATTCTCCAAGGGCCATCCCGAGCGCTATCGCATCATCACCTTCGAGGGCGCCTTCCACGGCCGCACCCTGGGCACGCTCGCCGCGACCGGTTCCGCCAAATATCTCGAAGGCTTTGGCCCGCCGATGGACGGCTTTGACCAGGTGCCGCACGGCGATCTCGAAGCGGTGAAGAAGGCGATCGGGCCGCACACCGCGGGCATCCTGATCGAGCCGGTGCAGGGCGAGGGCGGCGTGCGCTCGGCGCCGCAGTCCTTCTTCAAGGCGCTGCGCCAGCTCTGCGACGAGCACGGCCTGCTGTTGGCGTTCGACGAGGTGCAGACCGGCATGGGCCGCACCGGCGATCTCTTCGCCTACAAGCGCGTCGGCGTGACGCCGGATGTGATGTCGCTGGCGAAAGCGCTCGGCGGCGGCTTTCCGATCGGCGCGGTGCTGGCCACTGCGGACGCAGCTTCGGGCATGACGCCCGGCTCGCACGGCTCGACCTTCGGCGGCAATCCGTTGGCGATCGCGGCGGCCAATGCCGTGCTCGACGTGATGCTGAAGCCCGGCTTCTTCGATCACGTGCAGAAGATGTCGCTTTTGATCAAACAGAAACTGGCCTTCGTGGTCGACCGCTATCCCACCGTGCTCTCGGAAGTGCGCGGCGAGGGGCTTTTGGTCGGCGTCAAGGCCGTAGTGCCCTCCGGCGATCTCGTCAACGCGCTGCGCGGCGAGAAATTGCTCACCGTCGGCGCCGGCGACAATGTGGTGCGGTTCCTGGCACCGTTGATCGTGACCGAGGCCGAGATCGACGAGTCGGTTCAGATGCTTGAGCGCGCCTGCATCGCGCTGTCGGGCAATCAGTTGAAGAAGGCGGCGGGGTGATGAGCAAATCCGTCCGTCACTTCCTCGATATAAACGAATTGCCGCCGAAGGAGTTGCGCAACATGCTGGCGCTGGGCGCCGACATGAAGGCCAAGCTCAAGGCGCACGAGAAGGCCGGCAAGCCGCTCGAAGGCAAGACGCTGGCGATGATCTTCGAACGTCCCTCGACGCGCACGCGGGTGTCGTTCGATGTCGGCATGCGCCAGCTTGGCGGTGAGGCCATCATGCTGACGGGCGCGGAAATGCAGCTCGGCCGCGGCGAGACCATCGCCGACACCGCCCGCGTGTTGTCGCGCTATGTCGATGCGATCATGATCCGCATCCTCAACCACGATGCGCTGCTGGAATTGGCCGCGCACGCCACCGTGCCTGTGATCAACGGGCTGACGCGGCGCTCGCATCCCTGCCAGGTGATGGCCGACCTGATGACCTTCGAGGAGCATCGCGGGCCGATCGAGGGCAAGACCGTGGCCTGGACCGGCGACGACAACAACGTGCTGGCCTCGTGGGCGCACGCGGCGGAGCGTTTCAAGTTCCAGCTCAATGTCGCAACCCCGCCGCAACTCGCGCCGAACAAGGCGATGAAGGACTGGATCAAGGCGACGCAGGCGCCCATCGTGCTCGGCAACGATCCCGAAGCCGCGGTCCGCGGCGTCGACTGCGTCGTCACCGATACGTGGGTGTCGATGGGCGACAAGGACGGCGAGCACCGCCACAACGTGCTCAAGCCCTATCAGGTCAATGAGAAGCTGATGTCGCTGGCCAAGCCGGACGCGATCTTCATGCACTGCCTGCCCGCCCACCGCGGCGAGGAGGTCACCGATGAGGTGATCGACGGCCCGCAATCGGTGGTGTTCGACGAAGCCGAAAACCGCCTGCACGCGCAAAAGGGCATTTTGGCCTGGTGTTTTAACGAAGTGGCGTAGCATTTTCGTCGTCGTCGCTGCGGTAGCGTTCACCGTCGTCCCTGCGAACGCAGGGACCCATACCGCGTGATCTCGCGATTTTCGCTGTGTGTTAGACGTCGTTCGTAACAATGGAGGCCGGTGGCTATGGGTCCCTGCGTTCGCAGGGACGACTCGTGGAGGTGGTTTCGTCCTCTTCAACCCCCTTCAATTTTCCCTCTTAGCCCCCAGATAAAGCGCCATGGATTCACAATCAGACCCGAAAATCACGACCGAGGCGCCCATTCGCGCGCCGTCGTCCGTTCCCGTCGATGACGCGGCGCTGCCGTTCGAGGTCGCCGAACTCGACCTGCGCGGCCGGCTGACCCGGCTCGGCCCCGCGCTCGACGACATCCTGACCAAGCACGATTATCCCGCGCCCGTCGGCAAGCTGCTCGGCGAGGCGATCGTGCTGGCGACGCTGCTCGGCTCGGCCTTGAAATTCGACGGCCGCTTCATCCTGCAGACCCAGACCGACGGTCCGGTGTCTTTCCTGATCGTGGATTTCCAGTTGCCCGACCGGCTGCGCGCCTATGCGCGCTATGACGCGAAGCGGCTGAAGGACGGCCAGGATTCAGGCGCCCTGCTCGGCAAGGGCCATCTCGCGATGACCATCGACCAGGGCGCGGACATGAGCCGCTATCAGGGCCTGGTGGCGCTCGACGGCGGCAACCTGGAAGACGCCGCCCATGAATATTTCCTGCGCTCCGAGCAGATCCCGACCCGCGTGCGGCTTGCGGTCGGCGAGGAATGGCGCGGTGGCGACGGCAGCGGTCCGAAGCACCGCTGGCGCGCCGGCGGCATGCTGCTGCAGTTCCTGCCCAAGGCGCCGGAGCGGGCGCGGCAGGCCGACCTGCATCCCGGTGATGCGCCCGATGGCGCGGTGACGCATTCCGTTGCCGAGGATGACGCCTGGGTCGAGGGCCAGTCGCTGATCGGCACCGTCGAGGATGTCGAGCTGATCGATCCCGACCTGTCGGGCGAGCGTTTGCTGTACCGGCTGTTTCACGAACGCGGCGTGCGCGTCTTCTCGCCGCTGCCGCTGCGCGCGCAATGCTCGTGTTCGCGTGATGCGGTGTCGGCCATGCTGAAAACTTTTGCTGCAAAAGACCGCGCCGAGATGGTCAAGGATGGCAAGGTGGTGGTGACCTGCGAGTTCTGCTCCTCGGTCTACCAGTTCACCCCGCACGAAGCGGGCGTGGAGGAGTAGAGCTGCAGTCGTAGGGTGGGCAAAGCGCAGCGTGCCCACCATTCAGGACGCGTTTGTTGAAAGATGGTGGGGACGGCGCAGCGCACCTTTGCCCACGCTGCTAGGCGTTCCTAGCTCAACAGCGTACGGGTCTGGTTGGCCGCATCATAGATCTCGATCTGGAGCATCGGATAAGCCGACTTCAGTTTCCGGCCCGCCGTTTCGGCGGCCTCGGCGGTGTCAAACTCCGACTTGAAATGGCCGTCGACAACCGTCACGAAGCCCTCGGTCGGCGGCCGGTCGGCTCGTATCGCTTTTTTCGGTTCGGGTTCGTCAATAGTGAGAACGGGTTTTTTCATCATGGGTTCTTTCGGGTTCGTTGTGTCGGTTTGATCTGGGAGGCGCGGCTGGCCATCCCGAGCGGATGCAAGCAACGATTTTGCTTCCGCAATACCTGATACGGGCTTATGCCGCCGCCGAAGTCAGAGAAGCCATCGGCACGTCGAATGCGTAGACGAACCCGGTCGGCGCATAGGTCAGCCGCACGTCGCCCCGGAGTTGCCTGCCGAGCGTTTCGATCAGCCGCGTGCCGAAGCTGCGCTTTTCGGGCGGGCGGACTGTCGCGCCATTCCTCTCGGTCCATGTCAGGTGCAGGCGCTGCGCCTGTTGATCCAGCGTCCAGTTGATGTCGACGCGCCCTTGCGGGACCGACAGGGCGCCAAACTTCGTGGTGTTGGTGCAAAGCTCGTTGAGCGTCATCGCGATAGCGATGACGGCGCCCGACATCATCCGGATATCGGGTCCCGAAATCGAGAATTTCGGCTCGTCGGGATTATCGAAGGCTTCGGTAGCGCTGCGGACAATCGTGCCGAGGTCCGCGCTGCTCCATCTTGCCTGCAAAAGGAGGTCGTGCGCCCGCCCGAGTGCGAGCAGCCGGCCCTCGATGGCGTCTTGTGCGTGCTCAATGCCCGGCAGGCCGCGCAGACTTTGCGAGACGATGGCGCCGACGGTTGCAAGCGTATTCTTGATGCGGTGGTGCAGCTCCTCGAGGATCAGCTTCTGCAGCTTGTCGGACGCCTCGCGCTCCCTGGCATCGATGCCGGCCGTGGCCAGCAAACTCCGTGCATTGATCTCGGCCTGCGCCAGCAGAAGCCGCAGGCTGACGTTCTCTTCCGCGAGATCGTCCTGTTGCTGTGCTGCGCTGCTTGCGAGACGCGGGTCCGTTCGGAGATCGGCTTCAGACATCACCGATTGTATCATCATAGGCTGGGTACCGCACTGATCTTCGGTGGCTGGGTTTTTGCCGCAATCACGCGCTTTGAGCCGTATTTGGTGTGAAAAGGCTGGCGTCTCAGGCGTGGCCGATCATGTCGCGCATTTCAGCTATCACTTCCACGGCATCGAGCGGCTTGCCGAGAAACCTGCTAAGGGGCGGAAGATCGAGGTCCGGCAGCTTCAATTGCCCCGATACCACGATGATTTTGATCGCCGGCCAGCGCAAATGCACGGCATGGGCAAGGCCAACGCCGTCCATTTGGCCAGGCATCTGGATATCGGTGCACATCAGCGCGACGTCGGATCGGGATTCCAGGATGGCGACGGCTTCGGCGGCGTCCAGCGCCTCGAGTGGCGTGTATCCGGCGTCTTCCACCATGTCGACCGCGCGCATACGGAGTATCATCTCGTCCTCGACAATGAGAACGACGGCGGGAATGCATGAATGATCAAGTACCATCATAGGGGCACTCGCGGGGAACGACGATCGACTTGAATAGGGGTCCATCTGGGACAAGCATCTCGCGGCCCATATGATCCCGTCGGCCTGACAATGATCAAATAAAGTCGCCGCCAACGGAAAGGGCCGCGACCGTCATGCTTCCGGTGCGTCGCGCTTGCCGCAGAGCATCTCGTGAATTCTGGCGGCATTTCGAAAGACCGTTGCCTTGTTGATCGCCTCGATGCGCTCGTCTCCCGGCGGCATCTCTTTTGCCTCGTCTAGCGCGGCCGCTGCTCTGGCATCCAGATTGTGCGCCAGCGACGATTGGGATTGCTTGATTGGAGACAGGCCGTCCTGCGGCGTAACCGCGCTACGCGCGATCACCATTGAATAACCATCGCAGCGGCGACCAGCAGCACAAGAAAGATTGGCATCAATACCGGAGGCGTCAGCCACTCACGAAGATCGAATGCGGGGAGTTTTGACATATGACCGCCCTTTTTTTCGAGGCGGGAGCTCAACGCTCTCAGTCACCGATAACAGCCCGGGGCGCGCGGTGATGTCTCATGTATAGCGACTATCTGCCGAATAGCGAGGAGAATCGCAGTTTGTTTTCTGTGAGCTGCTTGGCAGGCTTGTAATGCGCCACCAAGTAGCCACTTGCAAAGGCAGCGCATCGTATTGCTTCAGCATCGCCCTTACGGCAGCGCGAAGCTTGGCCACGCCAAATCTCGTCAGCGACATTGACCAACCGCACATCGCTTCGATGTGCGCGTCCGCGATACCGTTGAACAAGGCCTCGGTACAGGCCGTACGAAAGCCGGTGAGACGCGCGGTTTGTCGGCTGATAAACTGATCGGTGGCAGTCCATGATTGCGTTTCCAAACCACAGTCGCTCATACGACCAGACCCGGCGCGCCGTGCGGTTCTGGGGGCACGACAGCGCGCTGGAGGCGACCTTCTTCATAGACGAGGGCGCATTGAGGCGAATTCAGCCTGATGCCTACTCCGACGAGTCCGGTTTCCTGGACGCGTTCGATCGCAACCGTGACGTGATATGCGCGGCGGCTGCGAAGGTTTACGTCCGTGGAGGCCGTGGCTCTTACGATCTGGTTGCCGCAGATTTTCGAACATGAATGTTTGATCTGATCAGCGAGACGACGTGGCAGACCGGGCGGGCGCTCCGTTAGTCGCGAACAGAAACTGCAAGCGCTCAACCCCTGGAGGACGCCATGGATATAAGTTCAGTGCCGCCGCTCGTTGCCTGCGGAGCATTTTTCGCTCTCTCGTTCGCTACGATCGCGGCCTTTTGGTTCGCGGAACGGCTGCGGGGAGCAAGCGCCCCTCGCTTGTAAAGCCGGCCAGGTTGAGCCGGCTCGATGTCGGCTGACCGCCCGCGCCGAGCGATTTAAGCTCGCACGCGAAAAAAGCCGCGGAGTAATCCGCGGCTTTACTCGTATTCTGACGGTTGTCTGCTTTCTCAGTAGCGATCGGTGCCGATTCCAACGCTGACACCGGGCGCGCGGATGCCGATGCCGCCACCTTCGCCGTAGCCCCGACGGTCGATATAGCGCTCGCGACGGGGAGCGTATCCGTATGAATCTCCGGACTCGCGGATGATGACCCGGCGCTCACCACGTTGGCGCCAGCACTGGCCTGCCTCATTGCAAACCATGCGGACGTTTTGAACGTTGCTCTCCGGAGCGCCCGATACGCTCGGGGAAAGCGGCGCCGCGGAAGCGGCCGTCACCAGAAGGGCACTTGCGCCTGCTGCCAGATAGATCGCGAGATTTTTCATGATGTCTCTTTTCAAAGGAGTTGTGTCAGGAAGCCAATAGGCTCGCAGCGCGATGGTTCCGCAGCCGGCCACTTAATTGTTGCCGATCGTACCGGACGAGATCTCGCCGATGCTGAAAGCCTTGCGCTGGAAGGCCGTGCCGAGATGGTTAATGGTGAAAAGTGCTGTGACCTGCGCGTTCTGCGAGTTCACCCCGCACGAAGTGGGCGTCGTTTCGTAGGGTGGGCAAAGCGAAGCGTGCCCACCATTCAAGACAAGCTCGACGATAGATGGTGGGCACGCTGCGCTTTGCCCACCCTACGCGCCGCGAACTGATTTGCTTTGCGCGCAACCGCAATCGCGATGCGCAACCGCGGCAAATCAACACGATGGCAAATCACTTCTGATTTTCCGAAATCGTGTCAAGCCCAGGAATCAAAAATATTCCGCTTAACTTGCAGACCAAATCATTTGCATAACTCCGCTTGTCTCACGGCGGATGAGGGGCGTTGGCCATCGTCACGAACGCGCGGTGAGATGCGGTGGACGCTGAGGGTGCGATAGACGTACGCGCCGGAAGCGTACGGCGAAGTCGTGTGGTTCGGGCGCCGCGGTGCTGGCGCTAAGTCCGGGAGAGGCAAAACTTCTCTCGCGACGACGGAGGCAAAAGAGCCGTTCTCCGGGGAGAGCACGAAGTAAGCCGTAAAGCCATTGCGCAGGGAAAATAAATACCCGGGTGGGCTTGTAGAGAACCGTGTGGAATCTCCAACCCATTGATCATCCAACGATTCCCCTCATATGCTGCCATACGGTTCTATCAGGGACCACGGACACCATCGCGACACTTCGCGAGACACGGAGACTCCGTCATGGCACGCAAGGTTAGTTTCAGCGCACTTGAAAGCCGGAGCGCGAGGCTGCGATTGAAGGTGCGTCGGCGTCCCTACAGTGGTCCGTCACTGGCCCGTGGTGTCGCCCTGCTGTACCGCCGCAACAAAACCAACGGGACATGGGTGCTCAAGGCCAGCGACGGTCATGGCGCATACTGGACCAAGGCTATCGCGCTAGCAGACGATTTTGATGACGACGATGGAAAGGCTGTGCTGACGTTCTATCAGGCTCAGGACGCCGCCAAGCGGCTCGCACGCGGCGATGACGACGGCAGCGGCAGCCCTGCGCCGATCACCGTGGACCGCGCGCTGAATGACTACAAGACCGATCTGACGGCGCGAAGTGCTAATCCCTACAATGCCGAATGGCCGCGCGTGCACCTCACCAGCGTGCTGCTGTCGAAGCCAGTGGCGATGCTCGCGGCCAGCGAGCTGAAGAAATGGCGCGACGGTCTGCTCAATACGATGGCCCCGTCCACCATCAACCGGCTCTGCGGTTGCATTTGCGCGGCGCTAGAGCAGGCGGCGCAGCACGACAAGCGTATTCAGAACCGGAACGCTTGGGAAATCGGACTTGCCGGTCTACCGAATGCGCAGCAAGCTCGCAACGTTATTTTGAGCGACGACACAGTGCGTGCATTCGTCGGCAGCGCCTACGGGCTTGATCATCAGTTCGGGCTCCTGACCGATACACTGGCGGTGACCGGCGCGCGTCCGAGCCAAGCTGCGCGGCTGCGCGTCGAGGATTTGCGCGACCATCCGGTACGGCCAAAGCTAATGATGCCGAAGTCGGCCAAGGGTGGCGACAGAAACCGCGCCGAGAAAAAGCTGGAACGCTATTCGGTGCCGATCACCATGCAACTGGCGACCAAGCTGAGAGTGGCGGCTCGTGGGCGGGCCGATCGCGCGCCACTGCTGCTGCAAGCCAACGGCAGCCCGTGGGGCGACAATCCCGGTGCAGGCTATCATCGCGATGTCCACAAGATCGTGACCGCGATCGGCGCGGATCCCGACGCGACAATGTACGCGCTCCGGCATTCCAGCATCGCGCGCATGCTGCTGCTAAACGTGCCGATCAGGCTGGTGGCCTCGCTGCACAACACCAGCGTCGCGATGATTGAGCGGACATACTCGAAGTACATTACCGAGCATGGCGACGGCGTCTCGCGTAACGCATTATTGCAACTGCCGGTCGGCGACACCGTCGCGGCACTCGCGTCATAGGCAAGCCTGCGGAAATCGTTTCACTGGCCGATTGGCCTCACGTCAAAGGGTTAGAACGCCGGTGCGGAGCCCCAAGGTGAGCTTCCATTTTACGGATAAGCAATGGAAGGCTATTCGCTCCGTGCGCAAGAGCTGGCCCGACGACATTGACTGGGTACTAGCTCGCGGCACGGTGGAGCAATTGGGGCGGACCTCGATCATGATGCGAGCTTCAAGGTCACACCTGGGCCCCCCCGTGGATATTAGGAACAGCTTGAGAACGGCCCTGCGATTAAACCGGAAACTCCAAGCTGCAATGAATGCGCTGCCAGCCCCTCTTCGCGGAAGTAGCCCGGATCCTAACCTTGAAGAGCAGGATCGGCGGTTACAAAGCTTGCTTGTTCACTATGAGTATCTCGCCGGACCGCAGTTTCGTGGCCAGAAAGACCCTCATCGCCATTATCTTGAGATTGGTCTTCTTACGCTCTGGGTCGATCTGTTTGACGGAGATACTTCGTTCGCCCGGAAGCTCGACGGACCTCCCTATGGCCCGTTGGTTGAGTTCCTCACGTTGACGCTGGGCGCCATCACTGGCGTGGCCCCCGGGCCCGCCGGCATTGCCAAAATCATTGAACAATACAGAAAACAATTTCCGTCATTCCCGTATTGAACCTCGGCGGCCGTTTGATTTTCGAACTGCCGCGCGTCGCCCCCGTCCTCCAGAGTGTTCCAGATAGCCACATGGAACTGGAGGACAAAACATGGCGCGCACCAAAGTTATCGGTCGCAAGCCGATCCATGCCAACGCAGCCGATCACGCCGACGCCTATAGCGTTGACGAGTTTTGTGCGCGTCATCGCATCAGCCCGCAGCTTTTTTACAAATTGAAGCCGCAGGGCCTGATGCCCGCGACATTCAATGTCGGCACTCGCGTGTTGATCTCCCGTGAGGCTGCTGATGCGTGGCGTCGGGCGCGCGAAAATGCCGCGCGCTAGTCAAGCCGCGGCCCTGAACGTTCTGCTGGTCGCTGCGGTCGTCGATGCGCTTATCGTTCGAGGTGCAGCATGACGCGCGCCGTCCCTGACCGCCCGGTCCCGTTCCAAGGCGATCTCCGCAATCTTCCCGCTGCGCTCACGCCGCTGAAGGAGTTGCCGAACTGGGTGTGCTGGAGTTTCGAATGGCGGGGCGACAAGAAAGGCGGCGGAAAGTGGACCAAGCCGCCGCGCCAGCCGCGCAATCCACAGCAGTACGCGAAGAACAATGACCCGAAGACGTGGGGCACCTATGAAGAGGTGCTGGCCGCGTTCGACGCCGGCCAGTGCGACGGCATTGGGTTCAACCTGCTCGGCACCGACCTCGGCGTCTTCGACCTCGACAAGTGCCGCGATCCAGTGACCAGGAGCATCGCGCCTGAAGCCATGTCGATCGTATACCGCTCGGTGTCCTACACGGAAATTACCCCGTCGGGCACGGGCCTTCGCGTCATCGGCCGCGGCATCGGCGCCAAGGTGCACCGGAAGCAGAAAATCCGCGGCTGCGCTGTGGAGGTTGAGAGCTATCGCGGCGCTGAGCGCTACATCACCATCACATGCAACCCGCTGCCGCAGCGCGGGCAGATGTTCAGGTGCATTGACGATATCATCGACGCCGTCGTGGCGGAACTGGACGGCGTCCAAGCAAACGGTTCAGGCGGTACCAAACCAGACCACCCGCCAGACTCGCGCTTCGACCTCAAAAAATGGATCGAAGCCAACGGCGACAGGTACGCGAGCCCCGACGACTACAAGCCGGATGACCGGTACCTGCCGACCAAGCTGAAAGCGATCATCGCTAACACCCCGCCAGCCGAAGACCTGAGCAAAGCGTTCCATCACGCCGTCTGCTCGCTGCATGAGCTAAAATGGTCGGTAACAAAAATCGAGTGCTACATCGACGGCAGGCCGGTTGTCCCCGTACGCTACAGAGGGCGGCTGGAGAAGGAAATCTACCGCTGCCTGTGCAACGCGGAGAAAGACAAGGCGAACAGGGTGAAGGTGAACACGGAGAAAGAGGCACCACAGGGGGGCGGGATCCCGCTGGAGTTCTACGAGGATTTCGACAAGACCGTTGCCAAGAAGGCGATCATCAAGGGCGTGCTCAACAGGGGTGAAAGGTCGAGTTGGGTGGGGCCGCCCGGCTCCGGTAAGTCGGCGCTGATGGCCGACCTCGCCATCCATGCGGCTGAGGGGGCTGACTGGCGCGGCCATCGCTCCAAGGACAAGGTCGCCGTCGTCTACTTCGCGCTGGAACGCAAGGAACTAGTGAAGCGGCGGATGCGGGCGCATGCAATGCCGCAGACCCTACCCCCGTTCGAACTGAAGGAAGGGAAGCTCGCAGCACGCGCGTCGCAGGAGACGCGGACGAACTTGCCGATCGCGGTAGCGGGTAAGGCTATTGATCTCGTGAACCCGGCCAGCGTCGATATCATCGTCGAGACCATTCGCGCGGCGGAGGCGCATTACGGTCGCCCGGTCGGGCTGATCGTGATCGACACCTTCAACAAGGGTATCGCGATGGGCGGCGGCGATGAGAATGCGGCTAAAGATCAGAACCTAGCGGCTGCGAACCTGCAACAGATCCAGGACGAACTGACCGATATCCACGTCGCGCTGATCGGCCACACCGGCAAGGATGAGAGCCGGGGCGCGCGCGGGTCGAACGCGCATCTCGGAGACGTCGACATGATGGTGCAGATCTCGGTCGCCGAGGGTGTGCGGACCGCCGCCGTCACCAAGATCAATGACGGGGTAGAAAGCGTGCTGACGCGGTTCCAAATGAGGGAGGTCACGCTCGGGCACGACGAGGATGGCGACGCCATCACCACAGCCATCTTGTCCGACGAGGTGCCCGTGGGCCGGGCCGGGCCGAAGCTGAACAAGACGCAGCAGCGGGCGATGGCGCTGCTGGAGGTTGCCCTCGCCGAGGGGGGCGAGCCTGCGCCGACAACGGCCAAGTATCCGAAAGGCGTCAGGGTGGTTTCGATGGAGCGGTGGCGGGACCACTGTTCCAAGGGCGGGTTGTCCCCGGCCGGAACGAAGGACAGCGCCAAGCGGGCGTTCAAACGCGCCGTGGATGATTTGATCGACCTGCACCGGATCGGCGTATGGGACGAGCGGGTCTGGATCGTCCCTCAGTGACAAGGCTGCAAAGCAACTTTCGGCTGTTACAGCCCGGACAATCGCGTTTGTCCCGGGCACCCCCAATTTTTCCTGTCCGGTTCAGGGGACGGACAAACCGGACAAAATCAGCGGACAAAAAAAACTCAACGATTTCAGCAGTGAAACGCTGGTGGACAATCCGGACAAATTTGAATTTGTCCAACAGTCCACAACCCGGACAATCCCCACCACCCTATAGGGTGGGGGATTTGTCCGGGCAGACCGGGACAGGGAACGTTCAATCCCCTTCCCCTGTGGGGTGTGGTGCAATGGGCCCCGCGCGGCATCAAGAAGATCAGGGCTCCATCGTGATCAATACGGCACGGTTGTTCTGGCACTGGTCAGCGTAGCTGGACGGCTGCGCGATCGGCTGCTCAACGGGGCCCACCGATGGAGGCTGAATTCGTGTTTGGCTGCATGCCTTGAGACATTTCAGCCGTGCCGCTTTGGCCGTGCTGGCTGTTCGTCCGCACGCGGCACAAGGCATTCGCCGCTCAGACGAACTCCGTTATGCTGGTTCACTCCCAATGAACCGGGCCGAAGTCATTGACCCAGAAATCAAAAGCCGAGGTGCTACCCCACGAAATGAGGCGCTAGACACGCTTGCCGGCGCGCAGAGTAGTCGCGAGCTTCGCCCCATTGTTGGTATGTGACGTGTTGTTCAGACGATTGAGCAGTCGGGTAACTGCGGTCAGATGCCACGTGCTACCCCTGGGAGCGCGAATGCCCCGGGACTGCAACTCGTTTGAAATGCCCCGCACCGTTGTGATCCCTGAGCGCTTAATGTCGTCCACAATGCCCCGCAGGTCGGCGGCGCGTTGGGCAGACTTGGCTTTGACGGACGCAATGGCCTCAGCGTTGCCAACCTGTTTGTCCCGGAGCGCTCGGGCTCCGTTTGGATTACCCAGCTTGACGCCGCGGGCCTTAGCAACAGCTAACGCGCTCTTGGTACGCTCGCCTATCAACCCAGCCTCTAATTCCGCCACAGCGGCCATCTGGGTGAGCAGGAAGCGCCCCATGGGGCCTGGCGGGACGTGGGGTAGGTCGCAGAACACTGAGTCCACTTCGCTCGCCACGAGAGCTCTCAGGAGGTCCACGTTGCGCGTCAGCCGGTCCAGCTTGGCGAACACGATCTTGGCCTTGATAGCCTTGGCGTGGGCGAGCGCTGCCGTCAGCTTGGGGCGGTCAGAGCGCTTCCCGGTCTCGGTCTCCACGTATTCAGCAGCTAGTGTCCACCGGCCGCCGTTTAGATAGCGTTCCACCGCATGACGTTGCGCCTCTATTCCTAAGCCGCTGCGCCCCTGTTTGTCTGTCGAAACACGTAGGTAAGAAACGAACTTACCCTCAGCCATGACTATTATCCTAGAAACACATTCTGATGTAACGGACGTTAGAACGGATTGTGATGTGCACGTATGAGTCAAATTGACTCACTCGGGTGGTGGCGCGGGGTGCCGGCCACGCCACGAAGCACGGAAGGACGTCCTCGTCGTCCACCATCGCATCGGTACTGGTGGGTTTACTCGATGACCTACGGAGAACCTATTTGCCCTGTTAGCGGCTCGACGAACGTGTCTCCATCGGCGTCAATCATTATCGCCGCTCTTCAGTGATGCTCCTGATTGTTACGTGGATATCCCCGTCGTCCTCGCCCGTGTGCGGCTGCGGGGCCTTGCCCCATCCTCTGTCGAGCAACGCCTGAGCGGCGGACACACGGGCCGCCGCTGGTGCGGCCTTGGAGCCGCAGACCCCTGTCAGCGTGCGGATGGCCAGCGCGGTCTGTGCCCGCGCCAAAGATCGAATATCTGCTGTCGCCTTGGTCATTTAGGTAGTTTTGCCTCCATCTGCTTGTCGCTTATTCGCGCCTAGTTTAGCGAGGTCCCAGCGCATGGGCTAGAGCCGCCTGATGCCCCACTCCACCGGTCGCTTAGGACGCCCATGGAGCGCGGGAACAAGCGCCCTTGGAGCGCAGCCGCATCCACGCTGCCCTGCGCCTGATCTTCCGCGTCCTCTGACATGAAAAAGCCCCTGCAGAGGGGACTCTTGCAGGGGCTCGTGGTGGGAAGATATTGCGCCCCGTTCGACACGCTCTGGATCGAGAACGGTAGAGCAGCGTCGCCGATCACGAAGGCGTCGCCGCGGGTGTCGGCGACGCAGATGCCGAAGGCGGACGGATCGGCCTCGGCCAGGGCCGGGATGTAGTCGGCCAGCTGGCCGTCCGCTTCCTCGCGGAAGTGCACATAGGCCGCTTCGACCAGCGAGCGGATCTCGTCCCGCCCGGGCAGAGTGCCAGTGGAGACGAAGCGTGCCGTAGGGGTGGGCGACGGTTTCATGCTCACATTCCTCTGGCCGGCTCAGGCCAGCCGGCGGAGCCGACGACCAATCGGGTTCTTTGTTGAGCGGACCCCATTCTCGTTCCAGGTCGAAATCGATGTTCGCCTTCTGTGCTTCCTTGAAATCCTTGACGTCGCTCACCGCCATGATGGGCCAGTGAACCAACCGCGCACCGGCCAGCGGCCGACGACGTTGGTGCGCGTTTTGCGTGATCCAAAATCGAGTTGGACTGCAGTCCGACGTCACAAAGCGAAGCCGGTTGGATGCCTTGATACTCATAGATACACACGCAGAGCTGAACTCATCCGGGTTGATTTAGATCAAAGCATGTCTCCTTGCGGTGTCGTTTCATACTTCAAACTGTATCCACGCCTTGGCCGTTTTTGGCTGTCATCCGCATAAGGGGGGCGTCTTGGAGTCTTTCGTTGAAAGCATCTTGAGGCGACTGTCGGTTTCGTCGTCGTCGCGCGATCGTCAGCACAATGGTCGCTCGTATATCAGTGGACACTCGTATAAATGCCAGTGCGGTCGGTCGGTCTTCTTTCGCGACAGCACCTGTCGCGCCTGCGGCGCCCCGCTCGGTTATGACCCGCTGCTCGGAGAAATTCGCGCGCTGGCGGCCGGACCGAGCGAGGGCACATGGCGACTGTCAAACACGGAGGCTTCCTCGCATGCCTATCGGCGCTGCGGTAACTTCGATTCCCCGGCCAGATGCAACTGGCTGCTGCCTGCGGAGGACCTGTCGCCGCATTGTATTTCTTGCCGGTTGAACCGCACGATCCCGGACCTGAGCGACGCGGACAACCGACGATACTGGGCCGCCATCGAGGACGCGAAGCGCCGCTTGGTCTCGCAGTTGCTGGTGCTAGGCGTGCCCGTCAAATCGAAGGTCAGCGAGGACCCGGAGCGTGGCGTGGCCTTTGATCTGCTGCGCTCGCCACCGGACGGGCCGCGGGTGATGACCAGCCATGGGAGTGGTCTGATCACACTGAACGTCGAGGAGGCCGACGACGCTCAGCGTGAGAAGATCCGGCACGAGTTGCACGAGCCGTATCGCACGCTGGTCGGGCACTTCCGCCACGAGGTCGGCCACTATTATTGGGATCGTCTCATCGCAGGAACGGTGTGGCACGAGCCGTGCCGGGCGCTGTTCGGGGACGAGCGAGCCGACTACGCGG
This sequence comes from Bradyrhizobium sp. McL0615, assembly GCF_049993905.1. Taxonomy (NCBI): domain Bacteria; kingdom Pseudomonadati; phylum Pseudomonadota; class Alphaproteobacteria; order Hyphomicrobiales; family Nitrobacteraceae; genus Bradyrhizobium; species Bradyrhizobium sp. McL0615. The sequence continues at coordinate 858,718 of NZ_CP188254.1, forward strand.
CCGCGCTCAAGAAAAACTACGAGAAGGGGCCGCCTCCCGACTGGGCTACTCGGTACATCAGCTCTTATGCATCGACGCATCCTTGGGAGGACTGGGCGGAGAGCTGGGCACACTACTTGCACCTGCTTGACAGCCTCGACACGGCGCTCAGCTTCGGCTTTGCCGCCGAAAATGTCAGGGCCGAGGTCGAGGTCGAACAGTTCACGGTCGCCGACCTCTACGCGCCCGACCACCCGGACGCCGAGCACACCGTTGCCCTCGTGAATTCCTGGGTATTGCTCACCACGGTGCTGAACGAGCTTGCCCACAGCATGGGGCAGCCCGACTTCTATCCGTTCGTGATGTCGCGCGAGGTGCTGCGCAAGGTGACCTTCATCAAACTGGTCGTCACAGACGACAAGGCTTACGCGGTCGCGAAGTAGCACGCGGCGCGCGACCGCTGTTATTGGATTGCTCAGTCAGACGGCAGCAACGGCCTAGTCGGCACGGATGCTGTCAGCCCAATTGTTTCCGTTCCAATCCCCGGAGCATCTTGTCATGACGGCGTCATCGGCTCCCACCACGGTTTACCTGAAGGACTATAAAGTCCCGCCGTTTCTCATCTCTGAAATTGTGTTGGATATCGATCTTGTATCGGAAGAGAGCGCCCGGATTCGATCCACCCTGACCGTCGAACGGAACGCCCAATTCCCGATAGCGACTGAACCCTTGCAACTGGATGTAGATGAGCTGGCCGTTGAATCGGTTGCGATCGATACGGTGCCCCTGGCATCGGACCAATACAGGCTGGACGACCGCGGTCTGGAGATCTCGACCGTACCGGATGCATTCCGGCTGGAAACGGTCTCGCAGATCAATCCCAAGCAAAATACGAAACTGATGGGACTTTACACCTCCAGCACCGGCTTCTTCACCCTTTGCGAAGCCGAGGGATTTCGCCGTATCACTCCTTTCCTGGACCGGCCCGATGTGATGGCTCGCTACACGGTTACCCTGCACGCCGATCGGGAACGCTATCCAATCTTGCTGGCCAACGGAAATCTACTCGCCGAAGGCGAGGACAAGGGCGGTCGCCACTGGGCCACCTGGGAAGACCCTTTCCCGAAACCCTCGTACCTGTTTGCAATCGTTGCCGCCAAACTTGACAAATTCGCTGATGCGTTCGTGACCCGATCCGGCCGCAAGGTGTTGCTGCAATTCTTTGCCGAACCCGGCAAGCTGGATCAGGGCACTTTTGCCATTGAGTCGCTCAAGCACGCGATGAAATGGGACGAAGACATCTATGGCCTGGAGGTGGATCTGGACCAATACAACGTGGTGGCGGTCGGCGACTTCAATGCCGGAGCGATGGAGAACAAGGGGCTGAACGTTTTCAACACCAAGCTGGTGCTGGCCCGCTCCGACATCTCAACAGACTTTGACTTCAAGTTCATCGATCGCACTGTGGCCCACGAGTATTTCCACAACTGGACGGGCAATCGGGTCACCTGCAGGGATTGGTTTCAGCTCTCTCTTAAGGAAGGGCTGACCGTATTTCGGGAGCAGCAATACGCTGGTGATCGCTACTCGCCGGGGGTGGAGCGAATTCAGACGGTTCGCAATCTGCGATCCCAGCAGTTTCTGGAAGATGCTGGCCCCATGGCCCATCCGGTACGTCCGCAGTCCTATCAGCAGATCAGCAACTTCTACACCCCAACGGTCTACAGCAAGGGTGCCGAGGTGGTCCGCATGATTCACACCCTGCTCGGTCCGGCGACCTTTCGAAAGGGCGTCGACCTGTATTTCGAACGGCACGACGGGCATGCAGTCACAACCGACGAACTGGTTCAGGCGATGCAGGATGCCAGTTGCATCGATCTGACTCAGTTCAAACGGTGGTACGAACAGTCCGGGACGCCCCGTCTTGAGGTGCGGGACAACTACGACCCGGCATCCCGAGTCTACGAATTGAGGGTCACCCAGACTTGCCCACCGACTCCCGGTCAGCCGGAAAAGCTCTCCTTTCACCTGCCATTCGCTGTGGGCCTGCTGAATGCGCAGGGGCAAGAGATCCCGCTGCAACTGGATGAAGAATCGGCGCCTGAAGGCACCAGCCGGATACTATCCCTGCGCCGTGAGACCGAGGTATTCCGCTTCGTGCAGATATCCGAGCCACCCGTACCCTCCCTAGGTCGGAATTTCTCGGCGCCGGTGATCATCAACTATGACTACACCGACGATCAGCTGGTCCGGCTGCAGAGCTTTGACAGCGATGCCTTCAACCGCTGGGAGGCAGGCCAACGCCTGGCCATGAAGCTCCTACTGCAGGGTATTGCTGATCATCAGAGTGGCCGACCCATTCAGTTCCCTGATGCCTTCGCAAGGGCATTCGGGCGGATACTGGCTGATAGTGCCAAGGGTGACGCGGCCTTTGCCGCCGAGGCGTTAGCCTTGCCAGCGGAGAACTATATTGGCGAGCAGATAGAGGTCGTGGACCCGGACGCCATTCACCGGGTGCGACAGGCGCTGCGGCGGCATCTGGCGGATGTCCTGCGCAAAGCTCTGCGCACCACCTATGATGCTTGCACAGTGACTGGCTCTTACCGCCCGGATGCGGAATCAGCGGGTCGACGATCGCTGCGGAATCTGTGTCTAGCCTATTTGATGGAAAGGGATGATCCAGATGCGCGTCGACTCTGTGACGAACAACTGAATCGAGCCGACAACATGACCGATGCCCTGTCGGCATTGACCTCCCTCGCCAATTGCGATTGTCAGGAACGCGTACCGGCATTGGCCCGGTTCTATGAAAAGTGGCAGGACGAACCACTGGCGGTGGACAAATGGCTGGGGGTGCAGGCGGCTTCACGCTTGCCCGGAACCACGGATGCCGTTCGGCAATTGACCACCCATCCCGCCTTTGACCTGAAAAACCCGAACAAGGTGTATGCCCTGATCGGTACGTTTGCCGGCAATCAAGTCAATTTCCATGCAGCGGATGGGACCGGCTACGCCTTCATGGCCGAACAGATCGTTGCTTTGGATTCGATCAATCCCCAGGTGGCAGCACGGATGACACGTAATTTCGAGCGCTGGAAACGGTTCGACCCGAATCGCCAAGAGTTGATGAAGGCCGTCCTGGAGCGCCTCGCCAAATTATCCAGTCTGTCGAAGGAGACAGCAGAGGTTGTAACCAAAGCGCTCTTTTGAATTCCAAAGTGCGTGGTGGATGTTGACCTTGTTGCTCGAACACTTCGCGTTGGAAGTTGGGATGGAGAGGACACCATCGCTGGAATCTACATTGTCGGTTTGGCTAACTTCGGAGTTTCGGTAGGCGCACTCACCCGCGTGATTTGGCAGACCAAATGGCTGACACACTGACTTTCAAATTACCTCTCGACGCGGCGCGCCGCAAAGCACGCGAAATTATTGACCAGCCTCCTCAGAACGGCTTCACGTCAGTTATTGAGAACTGGCGACAACTTCCCGACGGCCAAATCGAATTTTCGATCCGGCATTTGCGCATTTGCCGGCGGCCGGCCGCGATCAGAACCATCGAAGGGAGAGAATACTCGCCGCGATTGGCGCTGCGAATAGGGCTATTATGCTCTTCCCGCCGATCTCCCAATCCAACTGCCCACGAAGTTTCAGTTGGTCGTCAACCTTCGGACGGCCAAGGCACTTGGCCTAGCCGTATCGCCGACCCTATTCGCGCGCGCCGATGAGGTGATCGAAATAATGCGCCGAAGGTCCGAGTTTGGGCCCGGGGCTTCTGCCAATCGGACTCATTGAGTTGGGCGGCTTTTAACGCCTGTGTTGCATCGGCCGGTTGAGCCGGCAACCAACGGGTCATCACTATGGTTTCCTTGACCTATCGCAAACTATCCGCGCGCCGTCCCGATTGTCATCGGGGAATGTACTTGGGGGACTTTGGCGACAGCCTGCCCGGCATCCAAGCCGGGCTGGTCGATCTCACGCTCATTCATACCAGCGCCCCCTCCTGCGCGGGAGTTTCGCGATGACTTCAAGCGAACCGAGTTTGACGGGCACCTATCTGAGAACACCAAGGGCCGCAGCCTTTGCGGGTATCATATTTTCGGTGCTGTTGTTCGCCGTGTTCGGCCTCATGCGACTATCGGTCCCCGCTGATCCCCTCGAGCGGGGCGCTTGGCTTGCAGGGGACACGACGTATGTCACGATTGCCATGAACCTTGTGCCGTTCACCGGTGTTGCCTTCCTTTGGTTCGTGGGAGCGCTTCGCGACCGGCTTGGGGCACGGGAGGACCGATTTTTTGCGACTGTGTTCCTGGGAAGCGCTTTCCTGCTGCTGGCCATGCTCTTCGCTGCCTTCGCGGTCGTTGGTGCGCTCATTATGGCCTTCCATGCAGCACCCGAAGCGCTCATCCAGTCCGGCACCTTTCATTTCGGGCGCAGCTTGGCCTATGGCATGGTCAACATTTACCTGGCGAAGACGGCGGCCGTCTTCATGATCACGACATCGACGATCGCCGTCTATACCCGTCTGACGCCCCGCTGGCTTGCAATCGGGGGATACTTCATCGCGGCCGCTATTATGTTTGGCAGCGGCTACTTCGATGGGAGCTTGCTCGTGTTTCCATTTTGGGTCTTGGCCGTCAGCGCCGCTATCCTACGGGACAAGCAGGCCGTGCCGAGTTCGGCGGGTCTATCGCAGTGAGCATAGGCATAAGAAACGGAAGGCCCGAAGCGGATTCGTGGCGACGGCGGCGGCAATTGCCCCGGCTTCGCGCTCAGCGCGGGCGGTCGAGCTTGCATGTTGTCGCGACGGTCACAGACGCCCATCATTTTAGACAACAGCCAACCTGAGGATACCAATGCGCGTCTGGGTTATTCCTATGGTTTATGTGTTCGCTGCCTTCATATTTGGCCAAGTAGTGCCGCGCCTCGAGCTTTTCTACTTGGCCCAACCCGTCGGCATATCGGTTTCCTCGGCTCAGGCCTGCTTGTCCGCAGCGGCTTCGGGGATGATGGCGCTGACCGGCGTAGTTTTTGCGGTTGCCTTTATCATGGTGCAATTCAGCGCGGTCGCATATTCACCCCGTTTGGTGCACTGGTTTGTTCGCAATTCCGCCTTCTATCATTCGATTGGGCTCTATTCTTTTACATTTATTTTTGCGTTCTTCACCCTTGCGTGGATCGATCGAAATGGATCTGGCAAAGTTCCTGGATATTCCACGCTGGCAGTTGGAGTATTGCTTATGGTCAGCATGTTCCTCTTCGTCAGGTTGGTCCAGCGCTTGGTCGATTTGCAGATTACGAGCGTACTCAACACCATCGGAAGTAGGGGCCGCGAGGTAATTTCCGCTAGTTTTCGACCTCTCGATTTGAAGCAAAGTGACGAAACCAAGTTGGGACATGTCGAAGCACTTCAGTTGGGGCCAGTCTCAAAAACCGTAACCTATTCTGGACCACCGCGCGCAATCACTTGGCTCGATATTGACGCGCTGGTTCGCGAAGCGCGACTGAGTGGTGGCATCATTGCGATGGCCTGCGGTATCGGAGATACGCTGATTGACGGCAGTATCGTTTTGCGCGTTCACGGCTGTACAAGCAGCTTTTCAGAAACGAACGCACTACAGGCAATTCACCGCGACTTCGAACGCACCTTTGAACAGGATCCCATGTATCCCATCCGGATACTGGTGGACATTGCCATTAAGGCGCTCTCGCCCGCCGTAAACGATCCAACAACGGCCGTCCAGGCAATTGATCAAATCGAGGATTTGCTGCGTCGGCTCATCCGGAAAGAGTTGGATGCATCCCATCTAAGAGATTTAGACGACGCTTTGCGCGTCATCATCAAGTTGCCGTCGTGGGAAGACTACATGGCGCTCGCCTTCGACGAAATCCGCCAATTCGGAGCCACTTCTATTCAGGTTTTGCGCCGCTTGCGGGCGGCGCTCGCAGGACTGGCTGACGAGTCCCCCATCTTGACACGCGCTGAAGCAGCGCGGCGCTACCTCAAACAACTCGATCTGAGCGTCGATCGGTCACAGTTTGATGCTGAAGACAAGTACAAGGCGATGCAAGAGGACCGGCAGGGGCTCGGGTCGTCACGGGCGCACGATGTTGGCGGCGCTCGTTGATTGCGGACGCAAAAGACCTAGCTGAGCACCAGTTTTTAACCCCAACTGAGCCTTCGTACTCTCAGCGACGAAGAACTGAATTGACGACGAGTAATATGCGCTTTGGATCTAGAACCCCGAAAACCAGAATTGGACGATCCGCATAGGCCCTCCGTTAGACCGGACGAGCGCTTCTGATGCAAGTTGACAGAGATCGCCGATCCGATCCGATATCAATCCATGTGCATCCTGAGAGGACCTGACGGTCCCGCCAACCAGCCTTAGACCGGCAACGGTGGCACGACGATGTGGCCCGCATGGGCAACAGTAGGTCGCCAATCCTCCAGATGCGCGTGCAATCTTGGAGGGATTTTTTATGTTGCAGTCACGCCGTGGATTTTGTGATCGGAGCCGGAAGTCTGCTGACGGCGACGTTCATCAGCGATGCGCGCTCCTTCATCCGCAGAACAAGCCGATCGCTGCTGGCATTGCCCTCGCAGGTCGGGCAGACCCTGCACTGATACGACAACGCGAGGGCGCGGATGAACGACTCGCGCGCGCCTACCAACAGATCAAGCATGCGGATGAAGGGCTCGCGCGTGTAAGTGAACAGGTTGCGAAAATGGAGCGCGATGACGCACGCCCACCTCCAGCCGAACCTAGTCCGCAATCGCCGCCTAGAAAGCCGGCATTCCGGCCCCTTATCGGCTTGCTGCTGGCGGCGTGCATCGTTGTCGCTACCCTGGTTTTGCAGTCGTCCTATGGAGCCGGCGCCAAGCTGGTTGTCGCCCGTTGGGCACCGCAACTAAGGTAGTTCCCTACAATTTTATAGAGTCAACCGCGCTGACTTTTCAAATTCGTGCGACGGTCTATTCTGCGCCAATCGCTGCCTTCGATGATTTCGGATTTTGTTTTGGGGGACGCCCGATGTCTGAACGTCGAGTCCTAAAACGCGTTGCGATCAACCAGTTGGCGCTGCTTTATGTAGACGGTGTTCGTGGCTGTCATCCCTGTCTGGTGAAGAATTTCCACAGTGACGGGGCCACCGTTCATTCATCGACGCATCACACCGCCGCCTTCAAGTTTGATCTGTCGTTGGATGGATTCAAGACGACAGAGCATTGCGTTGTGGTGTGGCGGAACGGAAATACGTGCGGCGTCAAATTCGTTGATTGACGGGTCGCGAACTGCGCACCATCAACAACTGCTATCATCGCCCATGCCGAAGAGCTTGCGAAGCTGCGCGCGGCAGTCATCGCGGAAAAGGCCGCTTCGGATCACGCCGCAGCCTTGTCTTCCTTGTCGGCTCCCCGCATCACGATCTTCAACGCGTCATCCGGTAATGGCCGTTGCAGCGCCTTGGCCTCGTCCCACGGAGCGCGCATCCAGACATCACGATCCTCATCGGTGGTCAGGATCACCGGCATGGCCTTGGGATGGATCGGCTCCACAATCGCGTTCGGTGCCGTCGTCAAGAAGCCGTAGACATCGTGGGGACCCGGTATCGGCTTCGACTTGGTGCCGCGATCGCCCTTGTAGGTCGTCCAAATGCCGGCGAAGGCGAATAGCGGCCGGTCATCGTTGAGTGCGAACCAGACCACGTCTTTTTTCTTCGTATCGGGGTTCGGCTCCGGCGCGACTCGGCGAAGCTGTTGGCAGGGACCAGGCAGCGGTTCTCCGGCTTTAGCCAGCCGCGCCAGTGCGGCGATGACGTGTTGCGGATGTTCGTCACCGGCGGGCCGCCAGTGCGCGGCGGTGGCGGCATGCCCCAGCGCATCAGCGTCATTTCTGTACCGGGGTCGGTGTTGCGGATCACTGGCGCGGGGTAGTCCGGAAAAACGCCCGGCAACGGAGCGAGATTGCCGACGTATCGGTTGACGACGCGGAACAGCGCGGCGATGGCGGCTTGGTTCGTCGTGATGGAGTAAAGGTTGCACATGGTGGCCTGCCGCCTTCCAGCGACGAAATCACATGATCAGGTTTCGTCGAGTTTCGACAGCGGTTCATGCACCTGCAACCCCAGTTTGGCGAGACGAAGGGTGATGGAGCTTTTCGTTCGCCCAAACTCAAGGGCAAGCTCTTCGGAGGACGCACCTGCCTCCCATCTCGATTTCAGTTGTTGATCGAGTTCTGAGGTCCATCCAGTTCCGTAATTGCGCGGCAATACAGGCCGCAGCCTCGCCTCCACGCGCTTTTCATCGGCCGGCTCATGGCAAGTCGAACACAGCAGCTGGACGTCTTCCGGCTGTTCATTGCCCATCGACTTATAGTGCAGATGGTGGAGCACCAAAGAGCCACCTTCGTGCCCGCATAGTTCACAGCGATTACCACGCTGCTCGATGATTTCGCGTCTTAGGCTCTTCCATTCTGTGCTGGAAATGCGCTGGGCATAGCGATCAGGAAAATCACTCCGGCTGAAGAAGTGATAAGCGGCGGCTCCTTCCGCAACAGGCTCGGCGCACTCCTTGCAGTATCGAAGATGGCTCTGCGCGGGCTGGTTAAGCGCCCTGTCGAGGTACTGTTCGCCGGACGCGATTACTTTGGCACAGCCATTACCTTGGCATTGGTACTGCTTCCGTGCCGTGCGCCACTTTGGCGTTGGTTCGCTCCACATGATCCCGCCCTAATCTCGCTCGCCCGGCCACCACGTTGACGGCAGATTGCTCGCCGAAATCTTCGTCTGTCGCAGCGCGACCAGCGCGCTCCTCTTGTACGGATAGCCGCGCACCTGCGAGCACTCCTTGCAGCGCATGTACCGCTCAAGCTCGTGGATCGGCGTTGACTTCGGTCGCCGCACGATATCGAGGGCAACGGTCTGGTGGGTGTTGCAGCCAAGGCATTTCACTTCGAGGTATCGATATCCGGCGTTGATCGCATCCCCCGCGACGGCGATGGCTGCGCCGGACCCTGAAAGCCGAGCATGCGCGCGTTCCACGCCGCGACGGCGAGCCGGTCAGCATCCTTGGGCGCTTCCGTCGCCCGCTCTGCCGCCGCCCGGATCGATCCGCCGTAAATGGTCTCGCGTGATTTGGTGCCCATGCGAGTGAGGATGCGCCGGGCCGTGCGGGACAGGCAAGCCGCTACAGATTGAGGTCGATGACGCGACGGGCACAACGGAGGCGACGCAACGAGGACGAAGCCTACCGGCTGTGTGCGACCAAGCCGCGCGGCAATGTACTGATCTGGGGCGTGTACTCATCTATGTGCCGATCTCGTTCATGAAGATGAACGGGTAGTCGATGAGATGTTTCGCACTTATCGCACAAGTAACCCTTGCGCGCCGGTTTCGCCGAGCGCACGCTGCCGAGCGTTTTCACAAGAACTTACGGAGGATGCCATGCCACGGGTCAAGCAGGCTTCGAAGCAGAAACGCACAACCAAAGCCGCCGCCGTGACGGTGCTGGGTGCCACCGGACTGGGTTTTTCGCTGCTGGGTAGCGCATCAGCATCAACGATGCCCGCTGCTGATATCGCGCAATCTGACAATATCCCGGCCAATCAGCGCTTCGTTCTTAGCGAAGAGGAAATGGCCGATGTCAGTCTCGCCACGTTCCATCTCTTCGATAAGGAAAACTTTGGCAGCGGCGTGCAGCTAGCCCGTGGATGCGGTGGTTGCCGTGGCGGCGGAGGTTGCCGTGGCGGAGCGGGCCGTGGTTGCCGTGGCGGCGTGGGCGCTGGCTGCCGTGGCTGCGCGGGCCGTGGATGCGCGGGCCGTGGTTGCGGGGTCCGTGGCTGCGCGGTCGGTGGCTGCGGGGTCGGCTGCGCGGGCGGCAGTTGTTGCGCATCTTGGGGATATTGCCGCGTATGCTAAGTCCCACGACCTTAACAGCGGGCCTCACCAAGGACTCGTGGCGGCCCCGTCAACCGAGCCGGTCGCCGCTGAGTTTAGATTTTCAGTCTGATTAGCGCGCGTTCTTTTGGAGCAGCCATAGGCCAGAGGCACGCGCGCTTCAATGCCGCTTTGGGCCAAAATCCGAAGAACTCGCATTGAGCACAATTGGTCCGCTACGCTCCCTGAGGCAGACTTCACATCCGGTTTCGTGGCAGGGGCCGCATAGGCCGGTGAGTTCTCCCGATCTGTCATGTCGCCGCCTCGTGTACTTGCTCCACACACCCGCGTCGCTTCCGGTCAACGATCACGCCAGCAGCGCGACCGCGATGGCGACCGCCGCGATGTACCCGAACAACGATACGCTCGGCGAGCGGCTCAGGCTGTATGTCGAAGAGAACTTCCATGCTGCGGACTTCCATGATGCTTGAAGAAGAGATCAAGCTTCACGGGTTCGCCGGTATCTCGCCAAAAAAGTCTCTTACCGAGGCTAGCCGCCAGCGAGAGGCGATGGTGGCCGCCGATTAGGGTATGGTCATCCGTTGCTTTGGCGATGATTTCGCCGGCTTCGTCGACGATGACTTTCATGCGCCGCCTCCAATGCAACGCCCCCGTCAGCGCAGCTGTAATGCTGCGCAAACTATCTAACCTCGCGCAGGCTCCGGCGTTCCAACCCATCGACATGCGCCCCATCGCGCGGCCCTTTGCGTACCAACCGGCAAAAAAATTAGCCGAGATTTTTGGCTCCCGGCGGCGCTCTCAAAGGACCCTGAGCCTGCCTTAGCGCTACGGCCTTGCAAGGGTTCCTTCACCTTGATCTAGGGAACACCCGAATTGGCAATAGCCGGGGCTCACTTCGCGTTGAAAAATCAAAATCACCGGTCGCATTCTACGAAAACTGGTCAGAGACGGTGTGCTGATCGTCGTTGGCGGTAGGGGTGTTCGCGGCGATCCGTTTCTTTATTCTAAGAATCCGGCATTTGTGGACGAGTACAACTCGGCGTCACCGATTGCCCCCTATCGGATACACTGAGCAAGTGCATAGCGTCGTTACGATCGGGAACCTAACGCTCTTATGACTTCTCTGATACATTGGGGCACAGTGTTTTGGGTGTGCCATGTCTCCAGAAAAAACAGTCGAAAAACAAGGCAGCCGCTTCCAAAAAGGTAAGTCGGGCAACCCGAGCGGCCGCCCCAAGGGATCGAGGAACGTAGCGACGCTCGCGTGCGAAGCCCTACTTGAGGGACAAGCGCAAGAGCTGACGACGAAGTGTATCCAAATGGCATTGGGCGGCGACACGGTGGCGATGCGGCTCTGCCTTGAGAGACTGTGCCCGCCCCGCCGGGATCGACCGGTGAGTTTCTCGTTGCCGGCGATCGACAGCCCACGGGACGCTGCCGATATCAGCGCTGCGGTCGCTGCTGCGGTCTCAAATGGTGACCTCACCCCCGGTGAGGCCGTCGAGATTGGAAAGGTGGTCGATAACTACATCAAGGCCTATCAAACCGCCGAACTGGACGAGCGGGTGGCGCGCGTGGAGCAACTGAGCGATTCGGAATTGATGCGCATCGCCTGTGGTGAGCAGCGAGCGCCTCTGCTGCTGCTCAAGCGCAGTAAGGCGTCGCCTGCGCTTCGATAAGACGGTTCGGCTTGGGTTGATAGGAATCCTTGACAGCCGCTTCCGTTACGGATCAAACAACGGACGTTGTTGGATACGTTACAGGAGCGGCAGGTGGCATCTTTCGGCAAGTTCGTCGCTTATTACCGGGTTTCAACTCAAAAGCAGGGCAGGTCAGGCTTGGGTCTGGAGGCGCAACAGGCCGCTGTCGCCCAGTATCTCAACGGTGGCGATTGGCAAATCGTTGGCGAGTTTGTCGAGATCGAGAGCGGCAAGCGATCAGACCGCCCCGAACTGGATCAGGCGCTGGCCGCAGCGCGCCTGCACCGTTGCTGTTTGGTCGTTTCCAAGGTTGATCGGTTGACGCGCTCTGTCGCTTTCCTCTCGAAGTTGCTCGAAGCTGGCATTGATGTTCGGTTCGCGGATCTACCGCAGATCGAGGGCGCAACGGGCCGCTTCCTGTTGCAGCAGATGGTTGCGGTCGCCGAACTCGAGGCCGGCATGATTTCAAAGCGCACCAAGGACGCGCTGGCTGCGGCGAAGCGAAGAAAGGTGAAACTCGGAGGCTGGCGCGGCACCATCCCGACGGCGAGGACGCGCGCCAAGGCTGTCGCAGCCATCGAGGCGCGCGCTGCGGCGAGGGCTACTGACCTGGCACCAACCATCGCCAGCATCCAAGCGGCCGGCGCAACGAGCCTGAGGGCCATCGCAGCAGCGCTGAACGAGCAAGGTATACCGACAGCCCGGGACGCTGGTGTCTGGAGCGCGACGCAGGTCGCGCGGGTGCTGGAGCGTTTGCCCCAGTAATCATATGGTGATCGTGGCCGCCCACGAACTCGGGACCGCCCACCGAGGGGAGGGAAAAATTCGTCTCGGCAAAGCTCTCAGCCCGCCTCCCGATTTGCGGTCCATCCCGCGCCATCGAAGGGGGAAGCGGGAGGATTGGTTCTGATTGCGAGCGTCAAGCATGCGTCAAGCATGAGCTTCACACATCCTCCCTATATAGGTCGGATGTGGGATGCATGACGGTGCAACCCTAGCGTCGCTCTGCCTGCGTCTTTGGCTTGCGCTGCAAGCGGTACTTGCGCTTTCCGTAGTCGTCCGTTAAGAAGCTGATTTAAGCGCGGGCTGGAGGCTGACGACCGCGATTAGGGCTGTGAAGATGAGGCACCAAAGGGTCTTCAGCCAGGCGAGGATACGTCGGAAATTGTGGCCCACGGCTGAGAGGATGACGTTTGCGGCATCGCCGGCGCGGCCTTTGAGGTAGCAGCGGCCGAGGTGACCTTCGGCCTTCAGGTGTCCGATGATGGGCTCGATGGCGGAGCGGCGGCGCAACTCGCGCTTGATGACACCAAAGACGCCGCGCTTCTGGCCGGAGATGAAGACGCGACGGGGATTTTGCGCGTTGTGGCCGCGGTATCCCTTGTCAACATAGGCGCGCTCGATCGGACAGCCGGTGAGTGTTTCGGTGCGATCAATGATGTCCCGCAAGGTGTGACCGTCGTAGGGGTTATCGGGCAGTGCCCTGGCGTGCAGCACGAACAGGCCACCGGGAGCCCGGCGGTTGTTGGTGACGATGGAGGCCTTCACTCCGAACTCGTAAGGCGCCGCGGCCTTGCCTTTGCCGATGCACTCCACCTCAGGGGCATGGAAGGAATAAAGCTTCCAGCCGCGCTGGCGCTGCTGCTGCGAGCGGATCTGCGTGGCCCGGCCAAGCGGGAGGGCGAACGTCTCCTCCAGTGCTGGCTGGCCCTCGATCTTGCGGCGGATGTCGCGGATGATCCGGCCCAGCCTGGAGCGCAGGATACGCAACTGCCGCTGATGCCGCCTGAACTGTTTGGCATGGGCGTAGCGGCCCGCCATCATCGCTGCGGCCTTGGCGACGCGACAATAGGTTTGCCGCAGCCGCACCCCGTGCCTGGTCGCGAGGCGGTTGAGCCCCTTGATGGCCGCATGCAGCAGCTTGGCATCGGTCGGAAAGGTGATGGCCTTCGGCTGCACCGTGGTATCGACCGTGACCCGCTTGAGGTCTTTGCCGCGTAACGCGCCGGTCTCGTGCGCCACCCGAAGGCTCTCGGCCAACAACAGCTCCAGTCTGTCGCCAAGCCGCTTGCGCCAATGGCTCAGGTCCGAGCGCTCGTGCGGGAATGCGTGCTGGAAGAACTCTTCGCCGGTGAAGAACTGGAAATACGGGTCGTGGACCCAGCGCTCACACACCCCCTCATCGGACAGCCCGTAGATGTGCTTGAGCAACAACAGCCCGATCATGAAGCGGGTCTCAATCCCCGGCCGGCCGTTCTCGCTGTAGAGCGGCGCGATCTCGCCGTCGATCCAGTCCCAATCGATGTTGCCGGCAAGCAGAACCAGCTCGTGCTTCAGATTAATGATCTGGTCCAACCGCGCCCGGAACAGATCGTTGGATCCCGTCGACTTGTGCTTCTTCGGCCGCATCGGTCCCTCCGATACGACAGGGAATCATGCTTCGCTCTTCGAGGGAATCCAAAATCGAATTTGCAAGGTTCCGGTGCCCAAAGCACCAAAACCTTGCAATCTCAAATCAACCTTCAAACCAGATCATGATTCCAGATCAGCCGCTTAGCCGTTGTTCACGGACGACTCCGTAATTTTCGACGCCAAGGCCGTACTTGGCGATGCGGTCTCCAATTGAAAGCACGGGCTTCGTACGCGACCGCATCTGGCGAAGCAGTTCAAAAACGGGCATGAGATTCTCCTTTGAAAATTGGTGATCCATGCCTTGCCCTGAGGCGTGCATTGTAGCCACCTGCCTCTCGCATGCAACACCGCACTTGGCCTAAAGCGCGTGTTCCAAGGGCCAGCAAGTGAGAACTGTTGCAAGAAATCACGCGGGCTATTCAGAAGCGAAAAAGGAAGCAGCAAAAGATCGAAGCCGCGTTGCTCTTTGCGGAGGATCTGATTGCGGCGTGCTGTGCCTCCAGGCCGAGACCGCTGCGGCCTTGCTTGGGTTTTGAAACACGGATGTAAGCAATAGCAGAGCGCGTAGGATTGTTGTCCAAACCAGATTTGCAAGTGATCGAGCGTTCATCTGCAAACAGCTTCGATTAGGGACTGAAATGTCCCGGCGCAAAACTGACGATTATCTTTTGTAGGGGCTTAGAATTCACACACGCGCATCTTTTTCGCATGCGGCGGCGTCTACATAAACCGGGGCCGCGCGACGATTGGGCTCGCACCCCCGGGGGAAGGAAAATCTCTCCAAAAGCATGCTTAGTTTTGCGATCGCCCATCATGGAAGTCCCGAAATGCCGAAACTGCGGCGAGCAACACTGGAGCCGCTTCTGCCCTGTTACGGGGACCTCAACTGTTACGCCAACCATAACCGGAGTTACGAAGCGCGTAACCATAGCTTCCACCGACCTGTCCACAATGCGCGCTCTACGAGGCCGAGATCAAGCGCCTGAAGCTTGCGCTGGCGACCAAGCAAATCAAATGGGCGAGGTTGGTGCCTGCGGCTGAACGGATGAGCCAGATGCGGGCTCGTCGGAACGCACGACCCCGCCGCGTCAGCAGACGGTCTACATCATCGCCTTCGTGCCCATCATGGCCTGCACGATCGCGTTCCTAATCCTTTACTCCTCATCATAATCGTAAGGCTTTGGACCGTAGTAAGGCCTCGGACCGTAGTCCCTGTCGGAGGGCCTTGGCCCATAATCTCGATCGTAACGCCGGGGCCCGTAATCTCGATCTCGCCTTTCGTACTCCCGATACTCACCACGCGGAGGTGCTGTGTCGCCCTGCGCAAAGACCGCGCGGCACCGATCGCTGAGTTGCGGAGTATTTGCCCGTAAGCAAGCCACGATCTTGTTCACATCGGGGATTTGCCCACCGCATAGCCTCCAGACGTCGGGCGTGCAGGCCTGCTGTTGTTGCCAGGTTCCGCGATACTCTTGCGAAATCGCGGCACTCGGCTGGGTGATGCCGCAACCAATCGCTATTGCCAGGCTCAGGAACATTCGATGCGCTCGCATGGCTACCTTTCTGTGAATTAAAACGTGCGTAGTATCCGCACCGCGTGCTTCGCCCCATTGTTGCAATAGATGTCATCAGGGAAGGTTCGCATCGGACAACGACTTGTGAACCGGGCTGGTCTATCTTGATCCAGTCACGCCGACTGTGGGGGCGTGCGGCCGACGGTCGGCGCTGGTCACGAACATACCGGTCGCGCCGACGAGCAGCAGCAGAGCTAAGGCGATGATGGTGAGGTAGATGCGATCCATTGAATTCAATGTGGATCGCTTGCCATCGTTCCTCACCGGTAACCATTTTAGACTGGGCTCCCCGGCCAGCTGTGACGATGACTGGGGCCCGCTCCGCGCCGCGTGTGTTGGCCCGCCCGCGACGCCGTGGTCAATCCCGATGCGCCGGTAGCGAGCGCTTCGCGCTGATCTAAGAACAATCCGCGCCGGCCACTGACCTTGGAGGCTGACGGTGGCCGGTCGCGGAAGGGCGTCCCCGAGGAGACCGCTCCGGGTTGCCGTCCCCATTCTACATCTCGGCGCGGCAAACGTAGAACACGAGCTCAATACCATCGCGGTTCGGAAAGGCGTCAACACAAAGGCATCGACCGCCGCCTGACCCGCCGCCAAATAGAGCCGGCGACGCTCTACAGGAAGGGCTTGCCACCGGTAACGGCGATTGTTGCGCCGGATACGTAGCTCGAAAGCGGGTCTGCCAGCATGACGTAGGCCGTAGCCAATTCGACGGGCTGACCGGGGCGCTTCATGGGGACTTGCTTGCCGAAATTCATCACGGAGTCTTCGGGCAAGGTCGACGGAATGAGTGGCGTCCAGATCGGTCCTGGGGCGACCGCATTGGCGCGAATGCCCTTTTCGGCCAGCATCTGCGCTAGTCCCGCCGTGAAATTGTGGATCGCACCCTTGGTCGTTGCATAGGCCAGCAACGTCGGGTTGGGTACATCCGAATTGATCGAGGCCGTGTTGATGATGCAGCTACCCGGCTTCATGTGGCTTACGGCTGCCTTGGTGAGATAGAACATCGCGTGGATGTTCACCTTGAACGTCAGCTCCCATTCCTCGTCGCTGATGTCGTCGATTGATTTGAAGCTGGCCTGATGCGCCGCGTTGTTGACGAGGATATCTATACCGCCCAGCTCCGACACGGCCTTCGCGATGACGGCGCGGCATTGACCTGGATCCTGTATGTCGCCGGGAAGCAGGACAGCCTTTTTGCCGGCCTCTTTCACCAACCGCTCGGTCTCCCGGGCGTCGTCGTGTTCGTCGAGATAGGAGATCAAAACGTCAGCTCCCTCTCTGGCGTAGGCGATGGCAACCGCGCGGCCGATCCCGCTGTCGCCACCGGTGATGACGGCCTTCTTGCCGTTGAGCCGACCGCTGCCCTTGTATGACGTCTCACCATGATCGGGCACCGGCTTCATCGCGGCGGTCTTGCCTGGAATCGGCTGGTGTTGGTTCGGAAACGGGGGGCGGGGAAAATCCAGCATGGCTTGACCTGCCTTCTCTCTAATCGCACTAGCGGTTCCAACCTCCGTTCTGCAGGTTGGTTCCTGCGCCGAAGCAGGCACAAGGGCGCGTGGATTGGATCCGAGGAACGAGGCGGGCCATCGTCCTTCAATAAGCTATACATCGCCTTCCGCCACGGTCTGCGGTCGTCCGAGCTTGTCGACCTGCGTTGGGATAAGATCGATTTCACCCAAGCCGTCCTGCATATCCGCAGGGCCAAGAGGGGCACGCCTGCCACCCACCCCGTTGTCGGCGATGAAATGCGGGCCCTGCGCAAGTTGCAGCGGGACCAGGATCCCAAGTCGCCGTTCGTGTTCACCAGCGAGCGGGGGTCGCCATTCACGACGGCTGGCTTTGCGCGCATGGTGGAACGCGTTGGTGTCGAGGCCAGGCTGGGCTTTCCGGCCCATCCTCACATGCTGCGCCACGCCTGTGGCTTCGCGCTGGCCAACAAGGGCCACGATACCCGGGCGTTGCAGGCTTACCTCGGCCACCGCAACATCCAGCACACGGTGCGATACCCCGAGTTGTCGCCGGGCAGGTTCAAGGACTTCTGGCGCTGACGGACATGGCCGGGCCCGATACTGCACCGCTGCCGCCGCATGTCAGCTTTCTTTCCCGTTAGGTACGCCAACGCCATTGAATGGCGGATACCGGCGTCAATCCCTCTCGCCTCTCTTCGAACAATGTTCCTGATTGTTGCTTGGATTGTCCTGTCGTCCTCGCCGGTGTGCTCGGTCGCTTCAGCATCTGCCGCTGGCCATATCGCACCAAGCCGGCCGAGTTTATCTAATACCATGTAGATGCTTTGATCGCCGCTTTCCGGCACGATCGAAAGCGTCCAATTCCTACGTATAATAACTCCACGCCACGCAATCCGGACTCAGGCTGAGACGGTCTAATTCGTTCCTGCCATACGAGTGACCTTGGGACGATCAGAAAGTGAAAGACCGCCCGAAGCGGCCTCTCTCCTGAAACTAAGCCGGAGTCTTTGATTTAGCCGCTGATTTATGCGCTGCGGCCTCTCGTGCCAGCCGCTCTGCCCTGAGACGCTCTCGGTTGGCGTGAAGTGCCTTCTGCGCGGTCTCATATTCACTCAATGGTTTTTCTGCTTCTTGCGACCTGAACACCTTGCGGGCTTCGCGCTCCGCCTGCGTTAGTCTCTTGGGCTCAGCTTGTTTGATATTAGTCATAAGGGACAATCCGTAAGCGATAAATGACTCCCTGCATTGGCCGCCCTATTTTGGCGGAGACTCAGACTTTTAGCGGCGGCTGAGGTGAGCTCCATGCATCCTTCCGCCGTATCCTGCCCGAACAACACCGCCGCGATATCCGCCATATCCGACTCGAGATATCCCGTAGCCGCCGCCATATCCTGCCCGATAACCATACGAGCGGTAACCCACGTGCCGCCTGTAAATTCTGGAGGGCGCGTAGCCATAGCCGTAGGAAACCGGCGCATAGCCGTAGCTGTAAGCTGGGGCGTAAGCATAACCGTAGTCGTCATCATAGCCGTAGCCACCGCCATAGCCGTATGGGTAGCCGTCGCCATATCCGTACCCACCTCCGTAGTACGGGGCGGCAAGTGCAGCCCCAACCAGGGCACCGGCTGCGAGACCGAACCCGACACCGCCCCAACCGCCACCGCGGTGGCCCCATCCACCGTGTCCCCAGCCACCGTGGCCCAAGCCGCCATGGAAGCCAAAAGGCCTCGCCTGAGCAGTGGTTGAAAGGCTTGGAATGCTTGCAGCGAGCAGAGCGGCTGCCAGGGTCGCAATACGCAACTTGTTCATGACACTTCTCCGTTGGGAGGCAGCGAGCATAACTCGCGGGATGCCTGCGATTTCAACACTTGTTCTGTTGAAGCGTTCCAATGGCCTCTCCGGTGTGAGTGCCATGTTTTCCCGATCTAGCGTCGATGATTGCCCAGAGTGCAGGATCACTCGTGGGCTGAAAAAGTAGGGCGGGACCGGCGCTAAGGCGGCCACTCCTGCAGGGAGCCTTCCGAATTGTCCCGATTTGATTTTCGGGGCTAAAGAGGAGGGGCGAGATGAGGCGCCCAGCCAATGTGCGGCATCGCGGCAGATAACGACTTGTGGCGTCGGCTCGATTAAGTGCCTGTGGGGAGCGGGCGTTCACGTAGATGAACGCGGGTTTCGTTGATCCAGGTCAAGGGAGCGAAGCTGCCGCGCGCGAGGCTTTGGAGAGACCCGCGGTTCGGCGCGATGCGCAGGTGTCTGCGGCGTCATCTCTCTCTCGAAGAAGGAGTACGCTAATGTTGCGTCGAATTCTCATCGCTTCGGCAGCTGCGGCCATGCTGCTAGTCACCTTCACGCCCGACGACGCCAATGCTCGCGGTCGCGGAGGTGGCGGCTATCGGGCCGGTGGCTACCGCGGCGGCGCTGTAGCAGTTCGAGGGGCTCGGGGAGGCGCTGTCGCAGTGCGCGGCGGGCGCTACGGCTATCGTGGTGGGGCCTATCGCGGCTACGGGGTCGGTGCGGCAGCAGTGGGCGCCGCCGCGGTCGGAGCAGCCGCGGCCGGGGCCTACCGCGGCAACTGCTACGACGCCTACGGCAACTACGTTTGCGGCGGCGGGTACCGTCCGTACTGAGCGGCGCCCCGTTAGCCAATGGGAGCGAAGCCGTTGAAGGGGCCGAGCGCAAGAGTTTCTCGTCGCTCGGCCGGCTTTGATTGACGTAGCTCAACTGCCGAAATCCAGCGAGCAATAGCGCGCGCATTATTCTGTGACACTGGGAGAGAAAGAAATGATCAGACCAACCGTCGTCGCACTGGCGCTCTGCGTCGTCTCCTCAGCACAGGGTATGCCTTACGTCCCGCTTCAGCAGCCGAACGATTCGGTTATTCCAATTCGCCAAGGATGTGGTCTGGGACGTCAACTGATCGAGGGAATTTGCGTATCCAACACCAAGGTGCGTGCCGCGGTCCGCAAGTGCAACGCTCGAAAAATGCGCATGGTGAACGGCCGCTGTGAACCACGAACGCGACCTGCTGCCGCCCCTGCTGCGGCGCCTACTACGACCCAGCAGCCTGCGGCGACTCCCGCCACGCCGCGTTGACGGTGGCGTGAAAACGTTAACGAGCGGACCGTGTAATGTGGGGCCCATAGCAGGTAGACGCCGGTTGTAGAAGCCGTAGATCAGCACCCTGAAGAACACGAGCAGTGCGAACGCGGCCGTAACGACGATATGGCTCATTACCGGGAAGGTGTAGGGAATGATGCTGATCAGGTTCGCGCGGTCGGGTCAACGGCGACGATCTGGTGCGGATGTCCAGCGAACTGCGTCGCGTGCTGTCCGATCAGGCGCAAGGCGCAGGACAAGGCACCGACTGCACCGCTGTCGTTCGTGGAACATCTCGCCAGTCGGGACAACGCGGACGCTGGCACCGACAATGACGAGGGGAGCGACGCATGACGCGCAACCCTTCAACCGAAGTCGGTCCCGAATTGACTCCTCATCCGGTGGCTGGCAGGGGGCGGCGGCGGGACATGGCCATTTGCAGCGGTGCTTTCGGCCATCCCTGCCGCCGCGTTCGCATGGAGGACGATCTGACCTAGATGCCGCGCGCCGCCACCCGACCGCGAAGCAGCGTTAGCCGACCCGCAGTCCCTCCCAACCGCCCCCGCGCGACCTCGGTCAAGGCCCCAGCCCAATATCATCACTGCGGTCCGTCGTTTGCGGGACCGTCGTGGACCCCTTAGAAGACGGTGCTGAAGGCGGGCGAAGGCGTGGCACTGACGGCGGCGGAAACAGAGTTCTTCAAATCGGTGAGTGGCAACCGCGAGCCGCCGACCGCATCGATGCGCGAGCAGTGGTGGATTTGCGGAAGACGCGCGGGCAAGGACAGCGTTGCGTCCCTCGTGGCCGCCTATTCAAGGCCTTGTGGAGGGCCCCTGCCCAGACTGCTAGGTTTTGCTTGGCTCGTGATCACCGCCTCCGGTTTCACGGCCGGCGATTACTAGTTCCCAATTGCCCCCGTTGGAGTGCCCTCCAGCGGGGCTTCTCTGTGCTGGCAGATGCAGCGTGGAAGACGGACCGCTTTTGACTTTGAGAACGCCCCATCCGGGCGTATCGTCCCTGCGCGTGGGATAGGTAGTAGGTCCCCAAAGTCCGACTCCTTCCCGCGACGAGCCCCTGCAGGGTCCCTCTGCGGGGGTTTGTCATGCGCGGCAGACGGCGCGGACGATCAGGCGCAGGGCACCGTGGATGCGCCTGTTTGCGAAGAAGCATGGCAAGCAGGCCTGCAGAGGCGGGGCCCATCCACGGGCTTTCTAAGCGACCGAAAGCGCGTTCCCATTGTGAGCGAAGGTAGCGCTGCTCAGCCCTTCAATGCTCCAGTGCGTTGCCGCGGCTGGCTGAATACAGCGAGATCGCAACATCCTACTGAGCAAGGCGCCTCCCCCGCGGGATCGCTCAAGGGAGGTCGTGGCCCGTGTGCCACGCAATTTACGCTGTTGCAAAGGGTTGATCGGCAAGTGGCTGGCTCCGGCGCATGCTCAAACATCTGCTGTGCCGACGAGTCGTTCGGAGCAGGGGCAGCTCACATCGTTCTCGCCGAGGAGATCAAGCAATAGTTGCTTGCCCTCGATTTGCGGCAGCGTTCGAGCAACAACGGGCGCCCGGCTTCAGCATTTATGGCCAACAAAGCCTAATCATTGGCCTAAAATCACAAGAATTGATCTCGATATTTCCTTATACAGCCCGTCGCTCGCACCGATGAACCAGAGATTATTGCGTGCTGCCCCTGTCGCTTTACCAATTTTATCATAGGTCTTTGACATGTCCTCTGACGGCAAGATCGCATTATTTATCGACGGCGCGAATCTGTACGCTACGGCGAAGGCGCTCGGCTTCGATATCGACTACAGCCGCCTGCTCAAGCAATTCCAAAGCCGCGGCGTATTGCTGCGCGCCTATTACTACACCGCAGTCATCGGAGATCAGGAGTACACGTCCATCCGCCCGTTGCTGGACTGGCTCGATTACAACGGCTACACCGTCGTCACCAAGGAGACCAAGGAATTCGTCGACGCCAGTGGCCGCCGTAAGCTGAAAGGGGATATGGATATCGAGCTTGCCGTCGATGCCATGGAGCTTTCTGAGAACATCGATCAGATGGTTCTGTTCTCCGGTGACGGCGATTTCCGCTCGCTGGTCGAGGCGGTGCAGCGCCGGGGGGTCCATGTGACGGTCATTTCGACCATTTCAACCCAGCCAGGGATGATCGCCGACGAGTTGCGGCGGCAAGCCGACGTCTTTACCGATCTAATCGAGCTACCACCGCTTGTTACGCGCGAATTACCAATTAGAAGCGCCGATCTATCGTCCCCCAAAGTTTCACTCCATCGTGGCGCTCAAACCAAGCTAATTGGTTCGCCATAACAAGACTTGGACAGGCAGCACTCCGGCGGATGTCTGTGGCCGCCGAGCACTGGGCGACTGAGCTAATAGGGTGGCGGTACATGACCAGGGGCGCGATTGTTTCTGCGGATTGTGAGTTGCTTGGGGTATGCGATCAAGTCCGGCCTGGTCAGGTTTGTGCACGGCGCTGATCTGGTTACCGACATCAACTTGCTGGGCACTTCCTTATAGTAGATTTCTGCTTGTGGCCCCACGCGCGCGGCTGTCAGCTTTGTCGGCGGCTCTGATCTCTAGGAACGGTTTTGCGCTTTCCGCATTTCCGGTTTTAGGAGCAGTTAGCGCGAATGCCTCGTTACTACTTTGATCTTTGCGACGACAGCGGTCTCTATCCTGACGACGAGGGGCTGGAACTCCCGAGCATCGATGCCGCCCGCCAGGAAGCTGCGCATTCGCTGGCCGACATGTTGCGGGACGCCGTGCGTGATGGCACCGGAAGGGCTGTCCGCCAAATGTCAGTAGCGGTCCGGAACGATGTCGGGCCCGTTATTCGTGTGAAATTCGGACTGGTCTAAGCGGGCTCAATTGAGCTGTTGTAGCCAGCTTGAGCCTTTCCAACGCCTTCCCCGCAGCGCAAAAACGAAAGTAGTTGAACAGTTCGTTGGCGGGAACTAAATTTGGACATCCCGAGCGGACGGGGGTGGCCCAAATGTCAGAACGACGCCGAATAATTCACACCGATACTCTCGAACAACGATTGGCCGCCGAGGCAAAGCGCCTGCGAGAAGAGGCCAAGAAGCTCAAGCCTGGCGCCGAGAAAGAGGCGCTTCTGCGCCTGGCACGACAGGCAGAGACAGGCTCGCGTATGAGCCAGTGGCTGAGTTCCCCCGGCCTCCAGCCCCCACGCTAAAATGCCCGGGTATTACATTTACACGCTTGATAACGACGGACACGTCCAGGGCCGCGTCAATGCAATCTGCGAAGATGATGAGCAGGCGAAGCGCTACGCCGAGCAACTCGTCGATGGGCATGTTCTTGAGCTGTGGCAGGAAGCCCGCAAAATCGCGGAGTTCAAGCCACACAAACTAAGCCAATAAAAAGGCGGCCCTGCCGGAGGGCCGCTAGTTTTTGGAGTCAAGCCTTGAGTGTGCCGTTCGGCACAGCGGCGCAACACCGCTGGACTGAATTCGTTCCTGACAAATCATTTCCTCGGCTGGTGTTTGGTCGACGCCCCGAAACCAACGAGGAAACCCCTCAAAATCATTCCGACTGTCGGCCGCATTGTCTATTTCACGCTCGCCCCTGGCAGGCTGAACAGATCAACAAGCGCCGCACCGACGCCGCGCGCTGCATCAATAAGCACGCCTGGGAAGCGGACGGCTCGCAAGTCCATGTTGGCAACCAGGTAGCGGCCGAACAGATCGTCCCGGCGATGGTTGTTGCGGTCTGGGGCAGCACTCCTGAAAGCGCGGTCAATCTGAAAGTGATGCTCGACGGCAGCGATGATTATTGGGTCACGTCAACGAGCGTCGAAGATGAGCGCACCGGCCATGACGGCGCGCGGTCCACACGCCCGGCCGCTATCACTGGATGCCCTACCAGGTGGGGCAGGCGGCGAAGGCCGCAACGGCAAGCACTGCCTGAGCGCGCCGCTTCAATGTTTCGTGGTGGGTTTCTTGAATTCTGCCACTATGCACACAGCGGAGGCGCGACGGATCATCGAGGAATAACTGAGAGCGCTCACGCCCGGCGGCAATCAGTGGCCGCGTTCCCGTTATTCCCGCCCCTTTTTGTTCACATGCACTTTGTGCCAGACATCGCGAACAAACCGATACCCGTTCGTGGTCGTGCGCGGACGCGCCTCCATAGATCGCGCGCAAAGCCCGACGTCCTCGAGAAGACGCCGGGCGAGGGGCAAATATAGAATGGTTTTAGAATAGATCCATCAAACCGGGAAAAAGTGGCAATGTCTGCCTGATAATCTACTTAGGCGCCGTTTTATTTCGATCCAAATAAACGGCCTAACCCAAATAAACGGCCCTGGCAGCGGGGGACTAAACTCGCGCCAGAGCCGCCAGCGATCCCGGGTTGTATTGGAGCCGACGCCCGAGACCGTTTGGGTTCGGGAGGGTGTCCCGCTCTCCTGAGGACTCCCTCGCATAATCAGCGTGCCGGGTCATCGTTCCTGTCGCCCGGCGAAAAACGGCCCTGGCGTGCGCTGTGACTTTAACGCCAGAGCCGCCGGCAATCCCGGAGGGCTGCCCCCGAGATCGTTTCAACAATTGGTATGCGGTTTGATCGTTCCGATTGGGGTTGCGCCGGAAAACCGGGTTGGGCAGGCGGCCAAGGCAGCGGTGAGCGCCTAGAAAGGAACCTTTCCTGACGATCACGGTTTAGGAAAAATTTATAGGGAGCTTCGCATATGCCCGGTATCAGACGAGCGTGGAGTGAAGAAGACATTGCCAAACTCAAGAGCATGGCTGGGAAGAGGCCAGCTAAGGAGATCGCCGCAGAGCTACAGCGAAGCCCTGGTGCTGTTTGCGTTGAGGCTTCAAAGTTGCGGATTCCGCTTAGAACGCGCTCCCGGATATTGCGACGTGCCATGCCATCCAGCCCGGCAGAACGCAGTGCGACCTAGCGAAGTGGCGCGAGCACAGCGCCGTCTAAGTCCCTGCTCCTGGATGGCCTACCAGGTCTCGGGCAGGGTGGCGAAGGCTGCGCATATCCCGGTCGGAAACTAGAACGGCTTCTAATTCTCACGGATGCGCGCCGGTGGCGACGGCCAGTGGGGGCGAGCCATGCCGGTCGTTCCGGGCGGCGCCTGGATATCGGCGCTGCGAGTGTCAACGCCGTTTGATGCCGTTAAGAACGCTGCGATGACTGCAATAACGAAAATTGTAGCAAAGATTTCTAACACCATCCGGCGGCTCATCTTTGTCCTTCCAGTGATGATGTGCCGAGAACCAATCAGCACGAATCCCAACACAAGACTAAATCGGATGGTTCCAAAAAAGAGCGACCCTGACCGAACGGGACGCGCCAGGGCCGCACCCGCGGCCTTGGGGGCGGAGTGAGGATTAGGCCGACAGGCGTGGATTCTATCCCGGTCAACGCGAAACGTTCCAACGCTCACGGCACGCCACCGTCCTCGTAATGTGTTCAAAAGTGTACCGAAAAGGAAGTCCTGGAAAAATCATTTCCGAAGCGCTGCTAGGACCAATGCCTTGTTCAACAGGGATCTGTCTGAATGCTTAACGACGCGGACAGCTATCAGGGCGGCAGCGGCGATGCCGGCGAAAAGGTCAAGGACGCGGACGCGCTCTTTATCAAGCTGAAACGGTTCGTCAAAACGGATCGCAACAGCAAAGGCCAAGTCGCCTGGCGCAAAGAGGCGCGCGAAGATTACGACTTTGACTCCGGCGAACAGCTTAACGACGAAGATAAGGCGATCCTGCAGGACGCAAAGCGCCCGATCGTCACGCGTCGGAACGACCGTCCATAGCGTGCATCAACTGTGCCGCTCAATATCGTGCGCCGACCAAAGGCCACTCCGGGCCATGAACTAGAGCGGTGCAAGGATTGCTCCCGGCTTCAAGGGATGGCTGGCGAAACTACTTCGCCGCGGACGCGTGCTGCGGCCTAGGCATTTCACTTCGAGATAAAGGTAGAGCCGCAGTACTATGCCGATATCGAGTACCGCGACATCACGTCGGAAGGCTTGTTGCGGGCCAGTTCATTTAAGGGATTGGCTCGAAAAATAGAAACCGGTTGGATGATGCGTGAGCGTCGGTCCGGCGCGACGATCGTCTTCCGATGTCCGCTGTTGGGTGTTGAACAGACCTAAATCAACTGCGCCCGAAGGTCGCCTTTTGACCCGAAGCGGCCGCCCCTCGCTTAGTTCGAGTGCGTTTGGAACACCTCACGGGGCGCGGGGTTATGGCCATTAGCAGAGTTCAGGACGATAAAGTGCCCGGAACTTCGAACGAGGCTGATAAGCTGCGGAAGCAAGTCTCCGCATTAGCCGAATTCGGCAAAGCAGTTTTGCGAGTCGATGACATTGGAGCGCTTCTGCAGGAGGCGACGCGGCTCGTGTCCGATGCGATAGAAGTCGACCTTGTGAAGGTGCTTGAACTTCTCCCCGACGGCAAGACCATGCTCGTACGTGCCGGCGTCAACTGGGCACCCGGGGTTGTGGGGCACGCCACCATCCTCGCCAACGAGGGTTCCGCAGCCGGATATGCGTTACAGACCGGCAAGCCGGTTATTACCGAGAATGTTGCGACAGAAACCCGATTCGAAATTCCGTTGTTGCTGAAGGAGCACGGGGTCCAGAGCACGGTCAACGTGATCGTTCGCGGTGAGGACGAGCCTTTCGGCGTATTGGAAGTCGACTCGCGGCAACTTCGTAGTTTTGGGCAGGACGATATCGATTTTATCCAGAACTACGCCAATCTGTTGTCATCGGCCATCAAGCGTGTGAACGACCAGGCCAAACTGGCGCAACATGAGAGGGTGCTCAGACACGAGCTCCAGCATCGCATCAACAACATGTTGATGACCATTCGCGCTGTTGCGCAAAGGACGCGCGCGCGGAGCCAAAACCTCGACGACTTCTCAAAGTCGTTCGACGACAGACTCGCCGCGATTGCGCGCACCCACGCTCTGTTGAGCGAGAGCGAGACGAGCGCGATCGGCCTGCGCGAGCTGCTGGCGCAAGAGCTATCGGCACATGGAGCCGTGGACGGCGAAAACCTGACTCGGCGCGGCCCCGAACTCCTTATTTCTGCGAAGCAGGCGCAAGCCCTCACCATGGCGTTCCACGAGCTTGCGACCAATGCGGCCAAACACGGCGCGCTTTCAGTGGATGACGGTCACATCGACGTCACCTGGAAGACCGATGTTCCGGGGCGCGAAAAGCAGCTTCGCATCCGCTGGCGCGAAACCGGCGTGGCAATCGAACGCGAACCCGCCCGCCGAGGCTTCGGCTCCGACATCCTCGAAAGGTACATACCACATGAGTTACACGGGAGTTTCGAGCGAACGCTCCATAACGATGGCATCGAATGCGTAATCGTATTGCCGTTAGAGCCGGGGCCGCAGTGATAAGCTACCAAACCACAGCTGAGTTTGGCGAGCCTCCATCTGTCAGCGCGCAGCAAACGCGACTTCGGCTGTTGGCACTTTTCCGACCTGACAGGCGGGAGTGACGAAGTCTGTCAGTGGGAGCTGCAGACCTCGCGGATGCGCGCGTTTGACTTCAGATAATGACCAAGAGCGCAAGTCCCGAGGTCAAAAGCGAGGCGACCTAAAAGTTCTGCGGCGAACCTAGTGCTGCTCCTTTGGAGGAGTTTCAGTATCAGGCAACGGGTTCGGCGCTTGATCGTCCGGCGTGGTCTTTCTCAGTTCAGGTGCAGCCATGCAGTCACCTGCCCAGAGCTTTATGCCCTTAACCGTTCCGACTAGCTTGCAGCCAATTGGCGCAGTCGGCTTAACTTGAACGATCCGCTTACCGCCAATAGTCGGCCACTTTGGCGGATTGCGGCTTTGAGCGAGCGCGACATTTGACGATAGGATCAGCGCAAGCCCCAATGCGACGGTTTCGCCAATAGCTCTATGGATGATCATTTTCTCGGCCCTTCGAGAAGCTGCCGTTGCGTATCGGTTCATCACACGGAACAGCGGTGGGATGGCTTCTTGGTTAGTCGCGATGCTACAGAATTTCACGTTTGTAGGAATCGCCGCAACGGTTGTTTCGTCGTGAGCGTTGTTGCAACTCTCTCAGCTTACGCATGTAGTAGCCGTTCGTCTGAATCGCGGACCTAATCTCCTCGCTGACATTGACAACCCGCTTCTTCCTCTTGCGCCAGCTTCCCGGCACCGCAAGGGAAGGGATCGGACATCCCTTTTTCACAACGAGCAGATCGCGTCTGGTGTTCAAATACACATCCATATGCCCGCCTCCCTAAAAAACGGCCGACCTTATCGCTTAGTGAGCAGAGCAAGGGTTACCTAAAGGCAACACCGAGCCGTTGTTGTGTGCCCTCCTAATTTACCGTTCGCAGGGAGCGAAACGCTTGACCAAGCCAAAGCGATACAGGCCGAATGAGCAGCTATGTGTCGTGGATTGCGCAAGGGCATTGCTGCCGCTGTAATGCCAGTATGAGCACCAAGACACGCGAGGTCATCTGGGGTGGCCAGATCATGGGCGCGAAGCTCCGCGCCGAGACGGCTCGCCAAAAGGCTAGGAAAGCCGCTCGCGCCGCTGATCGAGCGGAGGTCGAAGCATGGTCTATCCGCATGGAAGGCTATGGCGGGCCAGCGCAGCCGAGCCCAACCATCGGCCAGTGCCTGAACGGTGGTTACGGTTGGTTGGAGATCGAATGCTGCCGGTGCAAGACACGGGCAAGCATGCCGCTGGATGCCATCCGCAGGGCGCGTGACACGCCGATCTGGAAGCTGGAGCCGTCCTTCCGATGCCGGTCCTGCGGCACACGCCGTTACAAGCCGCCCGCCCGCATAATCAAGTTGACGGAGCAGCGGGAGATTACGCCGTACAATTGGGTACATCCTGATGAAGAGCGGTGAGGTCTGCGCGGTACCGACAAGCAGCGTTCGGCATCGGCGAACTGTTGTATACAAATGACCCCGGTGCATACCTTTGGGCCAATGATGAAGCACGATATGCTCCTAACATTTCTGCAGATGGAACCAAATGCTTAACCATGATACTCGCCAGTTTACGCTCGCTGCAGATCACGATCCTCCGACGGTGGTCGCCTTGATGCCTTACACCCCGCGACATCGAGCGATGGCTCTTGGCATCGTCGCCGGTATGCTGGCCGTCTGGGCGCCTCTCCTTCCTTTTGTGAACCTGCAAATTGGCAGAGTGGATAGCTTTCTTCCTGTTGTTCAGACGATCATGAGTGCGGCTGATCTGTTAACAGCAACCCTCCTATTCGCTCAATATACCGTACAGCCGCACCGGGCCTTGCTAGTCGTAGCCACCGGTTACATCTTCGCTGGCGCGTTTGCGCTTCTGCAGACTTTGACCTTTCCGGGCAGCTATGCACCCAACGGGCTCATAGGTGACGTTTACAACACACCAGCTTGGTTTTTTGTACTGTGGTACACGACATTTCCCCTGAGCATACTTGGTTACGCGCTGCTCAAGGATACGGGAAAAATATCGTCACGGTCGATCAGGACAAGCATTGCAATCACGTTGATATGTGTGTCGGGAGCCATAACTCTTTTGTCATGGCTTGCGATAAGCCAAACCGAGCACCTGCCGAAGTTCTTTACGACCGGTCTCATGCGACAGACGCCGCTTAGCAATCAATTCAACGTCGGTCTCACGATATTGGGCTGCCTCGTTCTTCTCGTGCTCTTTGTCCGCAGACGCACGGTCCTCGATCTTTGGCTTATGGTCACGTTGTTTGCGGCGATCCCCAACTTCCTAGTGGCGGCATACGCGGGCGCAGATCGATTTTCAGCTGGTTGGTACACGGCTCGCGGGTTCGCCCTTATCGCTAGCTGTATTCTGTTATCTGTATTGGTCATAGAAATGACCGTGCTCTATTCACGACTTGCAAACGCCTTGATGATGCAGCGGCGGGAACACGCCAACCGCTTTGTGAGCATTGATGCTGCTACTGCGGCGATTGCGCATGAATCAACTCCCCGTTAGGGGCGATCACGTTAAATGCAGAAACTGCTCAACAGGAGCTTCTTGCGCGACCTCTACGGCTTGAAGTGTTAGGTGACATTCTCAAGGAGATTGGAGAAGCCAGCCTTAGGGTGAAAGAGACAATCGTAAGTGTCCGCAGCCTGTTCAAGGATGCGAAAGATCAACCTGCGATGATCAGCCTCGAGGATGTGGCGCGGCAGGTATTACGGCTGCTGCAGCACGAACTGCAGCAAAATGAAATCCTTGTCAGCACCGATTTTTCGGTCGCAGCGCCTTTCGTACATGCTGATCCGGCACAGATGCAGCAAGTTATTCTTAACCTGCTCAAGAATGCAATCGAAGCGATGGCTTCGACGCCTCGCAGCGACCGCCGATTGAATGTTGGCACGCGGATCGGACATGATCGGCTCGTTGTGCTGTACATACAGGATACCGGCCCCGGAGTGCCCGATCAGGACGGGGCGCGCATATTTGAGCCGTTCTTTACGACCAGCGGGCGGGCATGGGGTTGGGATTGGCGATCTGCCTCACGATTATCGAGAGGTATCAAGGCCGTTTGGTCCTTAGTAAAACGGGGCCGCAGGGATCGACATTCGAAATCATACTGCCGCTTGTAAGGTAGGCACTGCACTGTGCAGATAAACGATGCCTCTGGGATTTCGAACCTCCGATCAGTGACATTTGCGATCGTGCATAGAAGCCCTTGCGCACGACCACCTCTCTGATCTGTTCACTAACGTGCCGCACCGCTCGCTTTTTCTTCCAGCCACTTGCCAAGTCGGCGGGTATCGGCGATCCGCGTCGTACTAGTAATTGCTCTTTCCTTTAACGTAGACGTCGAACATGCCGATCACCTCCGGCTCGGTTATAGGCGCAGCGCGGGTGAGATGAGGTGGTAGCAGCGGAACAGATCGGCGCAACGCTCCGACTAGGAATACCGCTAGACACACTGAAAACGCCCGGCGCTTTAGTGCAGCATCGCGAACGCAGGAAGCCTAAGGGGCAGCTTCACTTTCGTTTGCGTCGTGTTCGGTTCCGGCTGAGACGTTTGGCGTTTGCCGCCACCTTTCTCCGATACTGCTCAACGATCTTGTCTCCGGGTGCGCCAGCCATCAGGCTTGTACCGGCCTTCGCCGCCGCAAGCACTTTTTCACTCACCATGCGCCGGGCTTCACGTTGGGCTGCTTTGCCGCCGCGCATCAACTTGGCTATGCGCAGTCGGATCACGCGATTGCTTTCTAGCCCCAGCATCATCCAGTTCCACATGCTTTGATATTCCTAGCAAGGCGACCAGTTCTCGGATCGCATCAACGACCACGCTAAGAGCGGTGTCCAATCAAAGCCGCGTGGCTTGCGCGACTAAAGGGTTCCTTCACCTTGATCTAGGGAACAGCCGGCTTGGTCATAATCGGGGCTCGCTTCGCGCTCAAAGGCGGCGGCTGCTGCTGGGGGCCAAACGGAGATGTCCGATGGGTGTGGCAGGCTTGCGCTTCGCGAATGCGAAAAGAATTCTCCGGGTCCGAGCGGCCATTGTTGGCTTGCTGGAAGAGCTGCCGTTTATCTGCCCGGTGGTGGTTGCAGTTGGCTCGACGGTCATGATCGTGATCAAGCTCTGCAAGGATTTGCCGTAGTGAGGCGGCCCAACCGCTAAGGCGCGCGCGCATGGCGCGCGCCTTAGCGTACCGAGCGTCACAAAATTTAATCGAGATTGCAAAATTGCAAATATCCTCGCTCCGGGCCGTCGCGCGGTCCCCCGCGTACGGTCACCAGCCCAAAGGACCCTGACGACCGATTGCGGAGGGACTTCCGAGACTATCCCGGTCCTTGCGTCCCCGGTGGCACGACGTAGAGCGTCAGCGCGAAGACGGCGTAGATAAAGATCAGCAGGGCGCCGATGAACCACGCCGAGCGCCCGCTGCTGGTGATGAAGCTCGCCGTCACGGTCGCTATCATCACCATGGTTACCGCGCCCGGCCAGAATTGCAGGCTCATGGGCGACGGCCCCACGACGTAGCTGAGCAGCACCAACGCGGGCGCCACGAACAGCGCGATTTGGGAGGCGCTGCCGAGCGCGATGCTGACGCTCATGTCGAGGCGGTCTTTTCGCGCCGCAGAGAAGGCGACCGCAAACTCAGCGGCGGCGCCGACCAGCGAGACGATGATGAAGCCGACAAAGGCCGGGCTCATCCCGAAAGTCTCCGCCGCCTTCTGCACGGACTCGACAAAGATCTCGCTCACCAGCGCCACGAGTACCGTCACGGCGAGCAGCGTGCCAGCGGCAACGCCAATCGGCCAGTGTTCCTCGCCTTCGCCATGCTCCGCGCTTGCGAACAGTTCCTTGTGAGTTCCGAGCGAGAACAACAGACCGAGCGCATAGGCGATGATAAGCAGGACGGCGAGGCCGACGCTCAGCTTCTGCATGATCGCCTCGCCCTGGGCGAGGTCGAGATCGGCGACCGCCGACGGGGCGAGCAGGGCGACCGTCGCCATCAGCAACAGCCCGGAATAGAGCCGCCCGCCAGCCCGGTTGAACTCCTGCACGTGGTAGCGCAGCCCGCCGAGCAGGAGGCAGGCACCGAGCATGAACAGGGCGTTGGTGACAATTGCGCCCGCGATTGACGCCTTCACCAGCATGTACTGGCCCGCATGCAGCGCGGTCACGGCGATGATTAGCTCGGTGAGGTTGCCGAGCGTCGCGTTCAGTAGGCCGCCAACTGCATCGCCGGTCTTGGCGGCGACGGCCTCGGTCGCGTGGCTGAGAAGTGCTGCCAGAGGCACGATGGCAAGGACCGCGAGCACAAACAGAAGTGTATGCGCCTCCGGCGCGGCCTTTTCGGTCACCAATACAAGGGGAACGAAAACAAGCATCCACAGCAGCGGGCTGTGCCGGATTTCTTTGAGCAGAGATTGCACGGTGCCTGTCCCCCGTCGGATGCGATGGCGCGAAGATCGAGGCTGGGGCGGGCCGAGTGTTGATCTGGCTCAATGGGGCGGGCCCGGCGGTCAAGGGGCTTGGAACGGCAATCCGGCAGGACCCATAAACCCGTCAAGGGCCAAACCGTCTCGGGCCTTTGATCAAGATCAAGGTCGCCTGCCGTTCACCGACGTTTGTTCCTCCTTTGACAGACACAGCTTGCAGGGAGGCGATCATGCGTCGTCGTCAAGTATTGAAGATGTTCGCGGGCATTGCGCTGTGTCCGCTGTGTGCATCGATTGGCGTTGCTGAGGAAGGCCATCATTGGAGTTACGAGGGGACGACCGGCCCCGAAAAGTGGGGCGACCTCGATGCAGCGAACGCGACGTGCTCGATTGGCAGCCAGCAGTCTCCCATCGACATTACCGGTGCTGTCACCGCACGTCAGCCCTCGCTCAAGATCAACTGGAGCAAGCGCCCGGAGACCATCGTCAACAACGGCCACACGATCCGCAAGCCCGCCCGCTGCCGCTGCGTGGACGAAGTGCGCTTCCATCCCGAAGCGTTTGCCATCGACGAGGTGTTCGCTGGGATGATGGAAGTGAAACTGTGTCAGCTCAAAGCTGCGATCCCTCAGTCGGAGGTTATCCCCCTTAGGGGCGTTGAGTTGGTCGTCGGCGTGTTCATTGTCCCGGGCAAGAAAAATGAGGTGTTCAGTAAGATTGTTTCGACGATGCCACCGGAAGCCGGAGCGCCTGTTTCCGCCGATCCCGGCATTGACCCAATCCGCTTGCTACCGGTTGAGCGCGGCTACTATCACTACGAGGGCTCTCTCACCACGCCGCCGTGCAGCCAGTCGGTCGATTGGATCGTGCTCGCTCACCACGTCGAGGTGGCAGAGGCCGACATTGCCCGCTTCGCAAAGCTCTACCCAATGAATGCCCGCCCGGTACAAAAAATCGACCGGCGGTTCATTCTCAGGTCGGGAGCCGCGTAACCTTCAGACCACGCCAGCGGATACTGTGAAATTAGGGCCTGAGAGGGCCCGGCGTTGTCGGGCACGAGGCAGGCCGCACAGCGCGCCGGATCAACAGACACAGGGCGGCATGGGCTGGATCGCCAAGCTGTCGGATAAGTCGTAGCGTATTGCTCAAAACAGCCGAGTTAATCGGGACCTACTAGAGGCCTGACCTCACGGAAATCGACGATGGCATCGCGTCTTGGGCACCTGTTGTATTGGGTAGCGTCATGGATCGCAGTGATCATGATCGCTGGTGGGATGGTCGTCTGGCTCTATTTTTCTCGGCCGAACTACGATCCCTTGGGATTGCTGATCGTCGGCTTTGGCATCATTGTTTGGCTTGCGGGCCGTGCGATCCGGCATCGGCTAGCTGGTCGATAAGCGTGTCGGAAAGCCGGATATCGTCTGGCCCAGCCGTCCGCGTAGGTCTCGACGTGATGGCTGCAGCGATGATCGCGGCAATAGATCAGCACGTCGCGGACGCCGGACGCGCGCATATCGCCGAGGGTGATTTTCTGCTCGTAGGGTCGTCATCTAATGACCATGACGCTTCATCAATTCAATCGTCCGCTGAAACTCGCTTGTCTCCTCAAAAAGGGTGAAGGTTCCCCACACCCTACCGCTTGATAAACTAAACGGCCGCAAATCCGCTGGCAGCGGGCGTCTATCGACCTTCGTTCGGATTCGAAAGCCACCTACCGACCGCCCATCTTGAAACGCGGCGTCGGATAAAAGTACATACCAACAGGATCAGCGGGGCCTCGCACTGTGTACCGCTGAAGCAGGATTTCTGCTTCCGGCAACTCATCGATGGACCGCGTTGAATATATCACATCGCGAAACGTTTTTTTCGTAAGGCCCAAGGTTCACATGCTCTACCGATGGCCTCTGACTGATTGACGCGCGCCATAAGACCGAAAGCACAACCTTGCAGAACAATTCTCGGTCAGCTTGCGGCAGTTCAAAGGCCTCAGGGTGCAGGTTAGTGTGTGCCCGTTCGAATTTTTGGCAAAGCTCCAAAGCGTAGTCGTCAAACCGCCCAAGGCGACCATCGCAATCCGCGCATAAGATGCCGGAATCAAACTCTCCGAGTTGTTGTTTGGCGGTGCCGATATTCTCTGGTGCAATTCTGATATTTGGCCCGCTGCCACGGATCAGCCTGCCAAAGCCTTTTGCGATAATATGGGCGTTGACCAGTTTTGTACTGGCGCAATTTCGGCCATGGCAGATCACTGTCGCCGACCTATGACGCGCCCGCCTGGATCGTAGACCGTCGTGGCGTTGCCGCTGGTGGACTCGCGGCTGATGACGTTGCCTCTGGAAGCGTAATTCGTTGTCGTGCCTTGGCTGTCGGTCGCAGATCGGCCGACGACCTTGCCGCGCATGTCGTAATAGGTGCGCTGTTGCGCCGAGGCTGCGCCGGCCAACGTCGCGAGCGTCAGCAGTGTCAGCAGGGTCTTGGTCATGGCTGATCAGCCGGTGAATCACACAATTTTGCACAGCAAATCATGAATCCGCGAATCGCGACACAAATGACGATACGTCAGCTTTACCGTATTGATTTATTGAGACTTTTTGCACCCGACTACTCCCTTGCGCAGGGAAGGCCGGAATGCTCCAGCTGCCCTGTATGCTCGTGTGCCGTTTTGTTTGCGCAAATCGCACGCGGGACCGCGGGTGCAGCAAGCACCCGGTCTTCCCTGCGCCCTCTGATTGGAGGGCGGGAAGTTCTCAATACACCTCGGGCGCAATGCGCAGCGAGATTGCGAACCTGTATCCACCCGTCATTGCGAGCGCAGCGAAGCAATCCACCTCCCGGCTTGCTGCGCTATGGATTGCTTCGCTGCGCTCGCAATGACGGGGAGAGAACGGTGGCCTGGAAAATCCGTAGCCCGGAGGAGCGCGCGTTGCCCCTAATTCAACACCCGCTTGTTAGTGGGGCTGTCCAGCGAGAACGTCGGCACGTCGATCTCGAACCGCTCGCCGCTGGCGCTGACCATCTGGTAGCGCCCGGCCATGAAGCCCGACGCGGTCGGCAGCGGTACGCCCGAGGTGTATTCGAAGCGCTCGCCCGGCGCGAGCACGGGCTGCTCGCCGACCACGCCCTCGCCACGGACTTCCTGCTTGTGGCCGGTGGCGTCGGTGATGATCCAGTGCCGGGTGCGGAGCTGCACGGTCTCGGTGCCGGTATTGGTGATGACGATGGTGTAGGACCAGAAATATTGTCCCTTATCGACCGACGAGCGCTCGGGCAGGAAGTTTGGCTCGACGGTAACTTCGATCTGGCGGGTGATGGCGCGGTACATGCGGCAAGCTTTCGGAAATCCTGTGCCGTATCATAGCCAAGAATGCTGGGGGAACAATCGCCGGTCCGCCGGGTTTGCCGGTGGTTTGATCGCGGTTTCAACATAGTTCCCCTCTAGAGCGCACCCGCGCGCGGTCCGGCCTCGTATCTGTTTGC
The DNA here is from genome assembly GCF_049993905.1 of Bradyrhizobium sp. McL0615. NCBI lineage: Bacteria > Pseudomonadati > Pseudomonadota > Alphaproteobacteria > Hyphomicrobiales > Nitrobacteraceae > Bradyrhizobium > Bradyrhizobium sp. McL0615. Next base: position 895,229 of record NZ_CP188254.1, read on the forward strand.
GTATCTTGTGTGCAAGTTGCGGGCCGATATTATCTTTTCCGGACAGTGCACGCCTGAAAGCTAAACTAACGGTGCCCGATGTCGTCCATTGCCGATCCAGTTGCCGCAACGCCCCTTAGCGATAGCAAGGCCGCAGCGCCTGCCGCGCCGGCGATTGCGTTGCCGGTGGCCGGCGAGCGCGAATTGCGGCTCGATTTGTTTCGCGGCATGGCGCTGTGGCTGATCTTCGTCGATCATCTGCCGACCAACATCCTGACCTGGTTCACCATCCGCAATTACGGATTTTCTGACGCCACCGAAATCTTCATCTTCATCTCCGGCTACACCGCCGCCTTCGTCTACGGCCGCGCGATGCTGCAGGCCGGCTTCGTGGTGGCGACCGCGCGGATCCTGCGCCGGGTCTGGCAGATTTACGTCGCCCACGTGTTCCTGTTCACGATCTTCCTCGCCGAAATTTCCTATGTCGCCACCCGTTTCGAAAACCCGCTCTACAGCGAAGAAATGGGCATCATGGATTTTCTCAAGCAGCCCGACGTCACCATCGTCCAGGCGTTGCTGTTGCGCTTCCGTCCCGTCAACATGGACGTGCTGCCGCTCTACATCGTGCTGATGCTGTTTCTGCCAGCTATCCTGTGGCTGATGAAGTGGCGGCCTGACGTGACGCTCGGGCTATCGGTGCTGCTGTACGCGCTGACCTGGCAATTCGACTGGTACCTGACGGCCTATCCCGGCGGCTTCTGGATCTTCAACCCGTTCGCCTGGCAGTTGCTGTTCGTGTTCGGCGCCTGGTGCGCGCTGGGTGGCGCGGTGCGGATGTCCCGCATCCTGTCGTCGCCGGTGACGCTGTGGATTTGCGTTGCCTATCTGCTGTTTTCATTCTTCGTCACGTTGACCTGGCACATCCCGCAGCTCAGCTTTCTGATGCCGAAGCGGCTCGAACAGTGGATGTACCCGATCACCAAGACCGATCTGGACGTGCTGCGGTTTGCCCATTTCCTGGCGTTGGCGGCGCTCACCGTGCGCTTCCTGCCCAGGGATTGGCCGGGCCTTAAATCGCCCTGGCTGCGACCATTGATCCTGTGTGGCCAGCACTCACTTGAGATATTCTGTCTCGGCATCTTCCTGGCCTTCGCAGGGCATTTCGTACTGGCCGAGGTTGCCGGCGGTGCCTTCATGCACGCCTTGGTTAGCCTTTTCGGAATCCTCATCATGTGGGGCGTGGCGTGGGTGATTTCGTGGTACAAGCATTCGGCCGACAAGGATGCGTCCAAGAACAAGCGCACGGGCGGCAACGCCGATATGGCTGGAGGCAGCGTATGAGGCCCGGTTCTGGAGCCGTACTAGCCTTGTCCCTGCTCGCCGGGCTTGGAGCTACCGGCTGGGCGCGCGCTGAGGATGCTCCCCCAGCGTCTCCCCAAGCCTCTCCCCAGAGCTTACCCCAGGCCTGCGAAGTGCCGGCCTATCTCCTGGGCACCGATGGCGTGCTGCCGAAGGTCACCGACGCCGTCAAGAACGGCCGGCCGCTGAACATCCTCGTGGTGGGCAGCCGTTCCTCGACCATCGCCGCTTCGGCCGACAGCGCCTATCCGGCCAAGTTGCAAGCCGCCCTGAAGGAGAAACTGCCCTCGATCCAGATCAATCTATCCGTAGAACTACAGCCCGGGAAAACCGCGGAGGAAACCGACACCACGCTCGTTAAGCTGGTGGAAGCAAAAAGGCCTACTTTGGTCATCTGGCAGACCGGAACCGTCGATGCTATGCGATCCGTCGATCCCGACGATTTTCGCAGTGCCGTTGGCGACGGGATTGCTGCGCTGCAAAACGCGGGGGCCGATGTGGTTCTGGTTAATCTGCAATACAGCCCGCGCACGGAGACGATGATTTCTGCGCCGCCATACCTAGATAATATGCGCGTGGTCGCGCAGCAGCATAATGTTCCGCTGTTCGACCGGTTCGCCATTATGCGTCACTGGAACGACGCCGGAGATTTCGACCTGTTCAGTACCGTTCATGGTCCCGATATGGCCAAACGGGTTCATGCCTGCCTCGGCCGCGCGCTGTCGAAATTTGTGCTCGACGCGGCCCGCCTCGATCAGGCGCAGCAGAATTAGGGAACTAGCCTTAATGAGCCGTCACTACCCTTTTTGCTTGTCGACATTGCCGACCGTCTTTTTTGCCGCCAGCCTGGCGCTGTTGATGCCTGCCTCGGTATCGCCATCGCTTGCCCAGACGGCCTCGCAGCAGGCGGCGCTGTCCGACCACGCCAAAACTGAAAGCAGGACTGAAAAGACGCTCTCGGCTGAAAGCGTCCAGCCGCAGGCCGCTCAGACGGCTGTCGCCAATCCGGCTGCGCAGAAGGGCATCACCGGCAGGGCAATCGACAAGGTAAAGGAAGTCGCGAAATCGGCCGGCGACATCTTCAGCCGTGTGCCGTGCCAGCCTCCGAAGGGCGGCAACAAGTCGGTGGGATCGCTGCCGCACGTCGCGAGCCGGTTGGTCGCGGGCGAGCCGGTGGTGATCGTGGCGTTCGGATCGTCGTCGACGCAAGGCTATGGCACCACCTCGCCGGAGTTCACCTATCCCAATCGTCTCGCCGCGCAATTGCGCCGGAAGTATCCGACCGCCGACATTACCGTGATCAATGCCGGCAAGGGCGGTGAGGACGCGCCCGAAATGATGAAGCGGCTGAAGATCGCCGTTATCGATCTGCGACCGGATCTGGTGATCTGGCAGGTTGGTACCAATGCCGTGTTGCGCAACCTCGATCCGGAGGAGACGGCGAAGCTCGTCGAAGAAGGCGTCGGGCGCATCCAGGCAGCGGGCGCCGACATCGTGCTGATCGATCCGCAATATTCGCCGCGGGTCAACGAGCACGCCGAGAGCGCCGGCAAGATGACGAAGCTGCTCGGCAGGGTCGCCGAACTACGCAAGGTCGGAATTTTTCCACGCTTCGCGGTGATGAAGGACTGGCACGAGGGACAGTCGATCCCGATCGATAATTTCGTGATTTCCGACGGCTTGCACATGAACGACTGGGGCTATGCCTGCTTCGCCCAACTGCTCGGCGACGACATCATCAAGTCGGTCGGCCAGATCAAGCTCGGCGTCCATGTGCCCTCGGACGTGCGGACGTATCGGCCGATGTAGCCGAGCTACAACTACGCTGTCGTCCCTGCGGACGCAGGGACCCATAACCACAGGGCGTAGTGAGTTAAGCAGGGCGTCAACTACAGCCTCTTATCAGCAGGGCCGCGACGTATGGGTCCCTGCGTTCGCAGGGACGACACCTGTTGCGTAATGAGTAGGGTGGGCAAAGGCGCGCTAGCGCCGTGCCCACCATTCTATCCGAATACGCGCTGAGAGAGGGTGGGCACGCTGCGCTTTGCCCACCCTACACATTCGCCCCTCACGCCTTCTCCAGCGCCGCCGCAAAATCCTCGATCAGATCGTCGGCATGTTCGAGCCCGGCCGAGAAGCGAATAAAGCCTTCGCTGATGCCGAGTTCGGCGCGCGCCTCCGGCGTCAACCTTTGATGCGTCGTGGTCGCGGGATGGGTGACGAGGCTCTTAGCGTCGCCGAGATTATTCGAGATGCGCGCGATCTGCAGCGCGTTGAGGCAGCGGAACGCAGCCTGCTTGCCGCCCTTGACCTCGAAGCCGACCAGCGTCGAGCCAGCGCGCATCTGCTTCTTCACCAGCGCCGCCTGCGGATGATCCGATCGCCCGGGATAGATCAGCCGCGAAATCTTCGGGTGCGAGGCGAGCATGTCGGCGATCTTGGCGGCCGTCTCGGTCTGCGCGCGCACGCGCACGCCAAGCGTCTCCAGGCCCTTGAGCAAGGCCCAGGCGTTGAACGGCGAGAGCGACGGCCCGGTCTGGCGCATGAAGTTGTGGATGTGCTCGGCGATGAAAGCTTCCGACGACAGGATGACGCCGCCGAGGCAGCGGCCCTGGCCGTCGATATGCTTGGTCGCGGAGTAGACCACGACGTCGGCGCCAAGCGAAAGCGGGCTCTGCCAGATCGGCGTGGCGAACACGTTATCGACGATCAGCCGTGCGCCGCCACTATGCGCGATCTCGGCAATCGCCGGGATGTCGAGCACGTCGAGCGTCGGATTGGTCGGGCTCTCCAAGAAGAAGGACTTGGTGTTCGGCCGCAACGCGCGCTGCCACTGGTCGAGATCAAAACCGTCGACCAGCGTCGTCTCGATGCCGTAGCGCGGCAACAGATCCTGCACCACGTAAAGGCACGAGCCGAACAGGGCTTTCGAAGCGACGACGTGGTCGCCGGCCCGGAGCGGTGCGAGGATCGCGGTCGTCACCGCGGCCATGCCGGTCGCGGTCGAGCGCGCGGCTTCCGCGCCCTCGAGTTGGATCATGCGGCGCTCGAACATCTCAATCGTCGGATTGGAATAGCGCGAATAGATGAAGCCGGGATCCTGGCCCTTGAACCGGGCCTCGCACTGCTCCGCGGTGTCGTAGACGTAGCCTTGGGTGAGGAACAGCGCCTCCGACGTCTCGCCGAATTGCGAGCGCAGCGTGCCGCCATGGACAAGGCGGGTTTCGGGACGATAGCGCTTGGTAGAAGCAGTCTCAGACATGTGACCTCCGTCGTGACCACTATCGAAAATGGTCACAAAAAACCGGCCTGGAAAAATTTCCACAGGCCGGGATCACACGTGTCCCCGGCCTGTTTAGCTACTTATTTAACGTGGCTGCAAGCCGGCCGGCTCAAATCACCACGGGATAAGTCATGCTGATATTACCTCCTGCCCTTCCCGTCAAGGCGGCCATCGGATAACCCCTAAAAGCCCATATTTAAGAGGTTTGGATGAGTTTTGGGCCGTATTGAGGATCGCGCCGTGCCGTTCACGCTTCCGCCCGACGCCAACGGGATTCTGCCCGACCGCATGATCGCGGCGATGGCGGATGCGGGCCTGATCCTGCCGGAATATCCCTTTGTCGAAAGCCAGATCCAGCCGGCGAGCCTCGATCTGCGGCTGGGCAACATCGCCTACCGCGTGCGTGCCAGTTTCCTGCCCGGCCCCGGCTCAACCGTCGCCGAGCGGATCGACGAGCTGAAGCTGCACGAAATAGATCTCTCTGACGGTGCGGTATTGGAGACGAATTGCGTCTACATCGTCCCGTTGCTGGAAAGCCTTGCGCTGCCGCCGTCGATCGTGGCGGCCGCCAATCCGAAGAGCTCCACCGGGCGGCTCGACGTGTTCACCCGCGTGATCGCCGACGGCACCCGCCGCTTCGACATGATCGGCGCCGGCTATCACGGCCCGCTCTATGCCGAGATCAGTCCGAAGACGTTTCCAGTGCTGCTGCGCGAGGGCTCCAGGCTCAGCCAGGTGCGCTTCCGCACCGGTGACGCCATCCTCAATGCCGACGAACTCGACGCGCTGCATGATGCCGAGCGGCTGGTCGATATTGTCGATGCGGACTTGGCCAATGGCGTCGCGCTGTCTGTCGATCTGTCCGGCGAAAACACCTCGGGCTTCGTCGGCTACCGCGCCAAGCGCCACACCGGCGTGGTCGATATCGACCGCCGTGGCGGCTATGCCGTCAACGAATTCTGGGAGCCGATCCCGGCACGTCCCGACGGCAGCCTCATCCTTGATCCCGGCGAGTTCTACATCCTGGCCTCGAAGGAAGCCGTGCAGGTGCCGCCGGATTACGCCGCCGAAATGGTGCCGTTCGATCCCTTGGTCGGCGAATTCCGCGTGCACTATGCGGGATTCTTCGATCCCGGCTTCGGCTATGCCGGCGCTGGCGGCAAGGGCGCGCGCGCCGTGCTCGAAGTGCGCTCGCGCGAGGTGCCGTTCATCCTCGAGCACGGCCAGATCGTCGGCCGGCTGGTCTACGAGAAAATGCTGTCGCGGCCCCACGCCTTGTACGGCCAGCGCATCGGCTCGAACTACCAGGCGCAGGGGTTGAAGCTCTCCAAGCATTTCCGGGTGTAGCCCCGCTACCGGGCAGCCGGGCCGATCATATTGCGGCGCACGAGCGCTGCCTCTCCTGACAATCGCGGTTCACTTTCCTCGCCACAGCGATCATGCTGCGCCCGCTACGGGAGCGATGGCATGGACTCCGGCGACAGCCCGCCTGTTACGAATCTCGCGTTCTTCGCGAAGCGTCAGCGGACGCTGCTGGCCGAATTCATCGATGCCGCGATCGATCATCTTTCTCCTGCGCGTATCCTGGTCGTTACCGCTGCCGGCAAGCTGCCGCCCAGCGGCGTCAATGTGACAACGCTGTGCCGAGCCTATTCGGATCTGGCGTTCCTCGATGTGCCGATTTCATTCGCTCAGGTCGAACGTCAGATCGAGCGCTGGCTCGAACGTGAAGGGGCGGTGCCGGAAACCATCCTGGCGATCGACATGGGATGGGGCCTGGAAACGAACTCGGCGGCGGCGAATTTCGAACATTGGACGCAGGTGGCGCACCGGCTGTCGTCGAGGCCCGGCATTCGCGTGGTGTCGCTCTACAATCGAGGTCTGCTGATCGATGAACAGTTGCTCGCCGCGTTGCGCGGGCATCCGGCGATCCTGACCGCCAAGGGGGTAGCCGCCAATCCACACTGGCTACCGGCCGATCTTCTCACCCAGGGCACGCTGCGTCAGCAGATCGACCACTGGCTCGGCGAAATCATATCGGATCCCTCCGATCTGCCGGCCGCCGCGATCCATGCAGCCGAGGGCGCCGACCCCATGTGGTTGTTGCGACGTTCGGCCGAGGAGCCGGTCGAGGCCTATTTCGACAGAAGCGACCGCTGGAAGATCCGCTGCTTCGGCCGCTTGCGGATCTATCGGACCGACGGCAGCCAGGTGAGTTGGGAGATTTCCGGCGGCGCCACCCGCAAGACCAAGACGCTGTTTGCCTATCTGCTGCAGAAAGGCGGGCAGGGCGGCACCACGGACGAATTGTGCGATCTGTTGTGGCCGGAGGCGGACAAGGCCGAGACCGCGCGCAACCGGCTTTATCACACCGTCAAATGCCTGCGCGAGGCGTTGCAGGGCAAGCCCGGACGCGGCGCCGGCATGCGCGAACATCTGCTGCGCGACGGATCGCGTTACATTCTCGTGCCGCCGGAAAGGAGCTGGCTCGACATCTCGACGTTCGAGCAGCTCTGCCGGCAGTCGCACAGCCACATCAAATCAGGCGCCAGCGATGAAGCGCTGATCTGCCTGCAGGCCGCCGACCGGCTCTACACCGGCGACCTGTTCGAGGACATTCCCGCCGACTACGCCGATAACACCGAGCACGACTGGTGCTGGTCGAAACGCTATTGGCTGCGCGACATGTTCTTCAAGGTGCAGCGCGACGCCGCGCGCATTCACCGCGAACGGCAGGATTTCTCGACCGCGCTGGCGCATTGCCAGAAGGCGCTCGCCATCGATCCCCTGTGCGAGATTGCCCATGAAGAGACGATGCGCGTGTTTCGCGCGCAAGGACGCCGCGAAGCCATCGATCGGCAGTACAAGCTCTATCGGGACGCGCTGCGGCATTTCGACGACCGGCCACAAAGCGGCTGGCTGCGTCAGGTCTATCGGGAGCTGGCGGACCGAAGTTAGTTCTCGGTGTCCATTAATCTCCTGATATCTAGGAGCTTTCCGGCTAAAGAAAAACCAAAGATCGAGATGTATCCTCTCAAGAAAAAGCACCCCCAACAGGGCTCAGGGAGGAGGAGACGATGGCGACGGTGACGGCCGCAAAGGGCTGCCCATTTTCAAACGCATCGATTGATTTCGATCCGTTTGACATCACCGATCCGTTCGCCTTCTACGAATGGGCGCGCGCCGAAGCGCCGGTCTTCTTCTCCGAAGAACTCCAATACTATGTCGTCGCCGGACACGCCGACATCAAAGCGGTGTTCGAGGACTGGCGGACTTTCTCCTCGGAGAATGCGCAGGCGCCGCTGCGTCCGATGTGCGCGGAGGGCAAGCGGATCATGCAGGAGGGCGGCTTCACCGCCTATTCCGGTCTGTCCGCCCGCGTGCCGCCCGATCACACCCGCATCCGCAAACTGGTTCAGGGCTGCTTCGGCCCGCGCCGCTTCAAGGCGATCGAGCCGCAGATCAGGCAGATCGTGACGCACGCGCTCGATGCCATCATCGGCAACGGCAAGGCCGAGTTCGTCCGCGAGTTCGCCTACGATGTTCCGGCTTTCGTGCTGTTTAGGCTGGTCGGCGTGCCGGACGCTGATGTGGCGCAGGTCAAGGCCTGGGCGGTCAGTCGCGCGCTTCTGACCTGGGGCAATTTGTCGGACGCAGAGCAATTGCCGCACGCCCGCAACATGGTCGAATACTGGAACTATTGCCGCGCCCTTGTCGCGCAGAGCCATGCGAGCCCGTCTGACGATCTGCCGGGCGATCTCATTCGTCTGCAGAAGGAGGGCGCCGGGATCAGCGACGACGAAATCGCCGGCGTGCTCTACAGCGTTCTGTTCGCGGGCCATGAGACCACGACGACCTTGATTGCGAACGGCCTGCGCGAATTGCTGCTTCATCGCCATAACTGGGAAGCGCTGCTGGCAAATCCGGCGCTGATTTCCGGCGCCGTGGACGAAATCCTTCGCTTCAGCCCTTCGATCGTGGCGTGGCGGCGGCGCGCGCTGAAAGACGCGGAGATCGGTGGCGTCGCTATCCCGAGAGGCGCGGACATATTGCTGATGCTCGGCTCTGCCAATCGCGACGAGGCGGCGTTCTCGGAGCCATCGCGCTTCGACATCACGCGCACGGATGCGCGCGGCCATCTTGCCTTCGGCTATGGAATCCATTTCTGCGTCGGCCAGCAACTCGCCAAGATCGAGCTTGCCATTGCGCTGGAAGAGCTGACGCGGCGCATGCCGGACGTGAGGCTGAAGGCGAAACAGACCTTTGGCTTCGTGCCCAACACGTCCTTCCGTACGCCCACCGAACTTCACATTGAATGGGATGCGTCTCGCCATTCGTGAACAACATTTGCTGCCGCTGTCGTCTTGAGGAGACTGAAGATGCTAAGGGTTCCAGACGCCAGGTTCATTGTCGCTTTCGACAGGGCGTCCGAGGCCGACAGTGTTCGCATGGGCGGCAAGTGCGCGAGCCTTGCCCGCATGATCGCGGCCGGGGTCAATGTGCCCGATGGTTTTGCGATTACGACCGATGCCTATGCCGAACATCTCGAATCCGGTCGCCTGCGCGGCAGGATTGAAACCCTCATGCGGTCGATCGACATCGGCAATGTCGATGACGAGGAAGACAAATCATCCGAGATCCGCCGGCTGATCATGTCCGCCGCGATGCCCGCCGGCGTCGAGGCCGAGATCCGCAGGGCCTATCGCGCCATGGCTGAGGACGACGATCTGCCGGTTGCGGTACGCTCTTCGGCGACGGCGGAGGATATGCCGGACGCGAGTTTCGCCGGTCAGCAGGATACGTATCTCTGGATCGTCGGCGAGGATAACGTCGTCGAACGGGTCAAGGCCTGTTGGGCCAGCCTGTTCAACGCCCGCGCGATCTCCTATCGCGCCAAGAACGGGCTTGGGTGGCTCGACGCGCAGATGGGCGTCGGCGTGCAGAAGATGATCGACGCGGCGGCGGCCGGCGTCGCCATGACACTCGATCCCATCACCGGCAATCGTACCCGGATCGTGATCGACGCCGCCTTCGGCCTTGGTGAGCCCGTCGTGTCGGGCGAAATCACGCCCGACAATTTCGTGGTCGAAAAGGTGATGCTCGAAATCCTCAAGCGCAAAATCGCCAACAAGGATCGGGAATTGGTAGCCGATCGCGCGGCACGCAGGACGGTGCACAAGGTGGTCGAAGCCTCGCGCCGCGCGCTGCCCTCGCTGAGCGATGCGCAGGTGATCGCGGTCGCCCGCGTCGCCAAGGCGCTCGAAAAGAGCATGGGCTGCCCACAGGACGTCGAGTGGGCGATCGATCGCGATCGGCCCGATGGCGAAAATGTCGTCATCCTGCAAAGCCGGCCGGAGACGGTCTGGAGCCGGAAGACGGTGGCGCGGGAAAAGACCTACGCAGTGGGAATCGAGGGCGTGCTCGGCGCGCTGCTCTCGCCGCTCAGGGTCAAGCCATGAACAGGCGCACGATCGATCAAGAACTGGCGGCCAAAGCGGGGAGAAACGAATGACGACGCATGTGAGATTTCCCAGTCCTTACGACATCAAGGCCCCGCAGGGCGCGGAAGACTGGAAGCGCCTGTATCCCTATTATCTCGTCTTCCAGGACAATCTGAAGCAAAAGGAGGAAAGCAAGTTCTGGTTCTGCGACAGCCAGCACTGGCCGACCCCGTTCAAGCCGTTCGACGCGGTGACGGTGGAATTCGCCGTCAAGTGCCTCGGCCAGTACAACACCCGCCACTATATGATTCCGCCGGCTAATGGCGTCGATTACCGGATCCACAACGGCTACTGCTACATGAGCCCGGTGGCCGTCGCGCCCGAACTCATTGCCGGCCGCGTGCCGCAGTTCATGGAACGTGCCGGCTACTACTTCCAGAACTGGAGCACGCTGCTCGCCAATTGGGACAACAAGGTCCGCGCCAACATCGCGGCGCTCGAAGCGCTGCACTTCGAAAAGCTGCCCGATGTCGTGCCACTCGACTGGGTCACCGGCGGTGTCGGTCTCGATAACACCTACGGCCTGATGGAGACTTATGACCGGTCGATCCAGCTTCTCTACAAGACCTGGCAGTATCATTTTGAATTCCTGAACCTGGGCTATGCCGCCTATCTGGATTTCTTCGGCTTCCTCAAGGGACAATTCCCCGACATTCCCGACCAGGCGATTGCCAAGATGGTGCAGGGCGTCGACGTCGATTTATTCCGGCCCGACGATGAATTGAAGAAGCTCGCCAGGCTCGCGGTGCAGCTCGACATCGCAACCGCGCTTCGGGCCGGCTCGGTTGACGCCGCGCTGGCGGCGGTCGCGCTACGGCCGAACGGCCATCAATGGCTCGCGGCATGGAAGCAGGCGCAGGATCCCTGGTTCAATTTCACGTCCGGAAACGGCTTCTATTCGACCGATAAATACTGGAGCGAGCACCTCGATATCCCGCTCGGCTACATCAGGGATTACATCGTCCGTGTCGAACGAGGCGAGGAGATCGACCGCCCCACTGCGAAGATAGCCGCCGAGCGCGACCGCATCACGAAGGAATATGCCGAGCTGCTCGACGCGGACGCCCGCGCCGCGTTCGAAGGCAAGCTCGGCCTGGCGCGCACCGTGTTTCCCTATGTCGAGAACCACAATTTCTACATCGAGCATTGGTCGATGGGCGTGTTCTGGCGCAAGATGCGCGGGCTGAGCCGCATGCTCCATGAAGCGGGCTTGTGGGAACAGCCCGACGACATGTTCTATTTGACGCGGCAGGAAGTCCGCGACGCGCTGTTCGACTACGGCAATGCCTGGGCAGTCGGCACCGATCCGATTGGGCCTGATTACTGGCCGGCGGAGATCGCGAGCCGCCGGAAGATCATGGCGGCGCTGGCGACACAGGCGCCGCAGCCGGCGCTGAACGAACCTCCCGCCGTGATCACCGAACCCTTCACCATCATGCTGTGGGGTATCACCACCGAGAGCGTCGGACGCTGGTTGAACGGGTCCGCCGACAAATCGGTCCTCACCGGAATGGCGGCGTCTCCAGGCACCGTCGAGGGCCGGGCGCGCGTGCTGCGGTCCGCCGACGATCTCGGTCTGATCGAACCCGGAGAAATTCTCGTTACCCCCGTCACGGCGCCAAGCTGGGCGCCGGTGTTCGGCAAGATCAAGGCGACCGTCACCGACATCGGCGGGATGATGTCGCACGCGGCGATCGTGTGCCGCGAATACGGCCTGCCGGCCGTGACCGGCACCGGTAATGCGACCACGTCAATCAAGACCGGACAGATGCTCCGTGTGAACGGCTCGACGGGCGAGGTCACCATCCTGTCCTGACGAAAAGCAACGGCGTGGCGGTGAAACCGCCGTCACGCGAAACGGAATCCTGAATATGCTGACCAGATCAGATACAACCGGCCGCTACGATGCCGTCTGGCGTGAAGCCGAACCCTATATGCGCGCCCGCAAGAACGACGTGCATATCCCGCTGTCCTTTGCCTTCGCGCAGGCGCTGCTGAAGCTTCATCCCGACGCCGACGAGGATATCGTTTCGCTCGCCATCCTGCTGCACGACATCGGCTGGTGGTCGATCGACATGACCGACATCATCGAGAAAGGGTTTGGGCCGAACATGATGCAATCCGACGTGCGCTTCCTGCACGAGAAGGAAGGCGTGCGGCTGTCGCGCGAGGTACTGGCGAACACCGGCTGGTCGGAGCCCATCATCGTGGCCGTCGGCGAGATCATCGACGGCCACGACACGCGGCCGTATCCCCGTTCGCTCAACGACCGGCTGGTGCGCGACGCCGACAAGCTCTGGCGTTTTACGGTCACGGGTGTTGCGGTCGCCTGCGACTGGTTCAAGCTCAATCCGCGCCAATATGCCGATCGCCTCGATGGCCAGTTTGCACTGCTGGAAACCGAGGCCGGTCGACAGATGGCGACGCAGGAGCTGGCCAGCACCAGGCAGGCTCTGATGCTCCATTTGATCTGAGCGAAGCCGATGGGTGAGCTCGAACTGGGCGGAAAGCGGGTGATCGTCACTGGGGCAGCGGGCGGCCTCGGCCGCGCCTTTGCCGAAGCCTTCGCCGCTGCCGGCGCCAGCGTGGTCGCCGCCGACATCGACGTTGCCGGCGCCGAAGAGACCGCGCGATTGATCGTGGCAAAAGGCGGCCAGGCCCTTCCGCAGGCCGTCGACGTAACCGACCTCGCCTCGGCCGAGCGGCTGGCCCGTGCGGCGCACGAGGGTTTCGGTGGCGCCGACGTGCTGGTCAACAACGCTGCTGTCTATGCGGGGCTCCAACGCACGAGCTTTGAATCGATTTCCGAAGCGGAATGGGATCGCGTGATGAGCGTCAACGTGAAGGGCACCTGGATCATGACCAGGGCCATCGCGCCGCTGCTTCGCGCGTCAGGCGGCGGCGCGATCGTCAATGTGTCGTCCGCGACCGTCATGAGCGGATCGCCGATGTGGCTGCACTACGTTTCCTCAAAGGGCGCGATCATCGCCATGACCAGGGCGCTCGCCCGCGAACTCGGCGACGATAACGTCACGGTCAACGCGATCGCGCCCGGCCTCACGCTGACCGAGGCGAGCCTGGGGCTCGTGGACAATGCCGCCGAATACGGCGTGATGCGGGGTGCGCTGAAGCGTGCGGCGGTGAGCGGCGACATCGTCGGCGCCGCGCTGTTTCTGGCCTCTCCCCACGCAACCTTCGTTACCGGCCAGACGCTCGTGGTCGATGGCGGAAGGCAGTTCCTCTAGCGTTCAGGCCGCGACGCTCACCGCGACGCCGATTTCGCCGATGGCGTTACGCGCCAGATCGTGTTGCCGACGTCGTCGGCAACCAAAAGCGCGCCCTGCTTGTCGAGCCGGACGCCGACGGGGCGGCCCTGCGCCTCGCCCTTGTCGTTGAGGAATCCGGTCAGCACGTCCTGTGGCGCACCCGAAGGTTTGCCGTCCTTGAACGGAACGAAGATCACCTTGTAGCCGGCGCGGGGCTTGCGATTCCACGAACCGTGCTGGCCGATGAAGGCGCCGTCTTTCATCTCGGGCGGAAACAGATTGCCGGTGTTGAAGGTAAGACCAAGCGAAGCTGTATGCGCGCCGAGCGCATAATCCGGGGCCATCGCTTTCTGCACCAGGTCGGGCCGCCGCGGCTCGACGCGCGTGTCGACGTGATCGCCGTAATAGCTGTACGGCCAGCCGTAGAAGGCGCCTGATTTCACCGAGGTCATGTAATCGGGGACGAGATCATTACCGAGTTCGTCGCGCTCGTTGACGACAACCCAGAGTTCGCCGGTTTTCGGATTCCATGACGGACCGTTCGGATTGCGCAGGCCGGATGCAAAGACGCGCCATTGGCCGCTGGCACGGTCGACTTCCAGCACCGCGGCGCGATCCTTCTCGGCCTCGATGCCGTTTTCGCCGACATTGCTGTTGGAGCCAACGGTTGCATACAGCTTCGTCCCGTCTGGACTGGCGGTGAGGTCCTTGGTCCAGTGGTGATTGATGGTACCGGCGGGCAGGTCCGCAAGCTTGACGCCGGGCGCGCTGATTTTGGTGTCCCCCTCGTGGTAGGGGAATTTCATGATCGCATTGGAATTGGCGACATAGAAATCCTCGCCGACCAGCACCATGCCGAAGGGCGAATTCAGCCCGCTGAGGAAGGTGCTGCGCGTTTCGGCAACACCGTCGCCGTCGGCATCACGCAGCAGCGTGATGCGGTTGGCGCTCGGCACGCCGGCACCCGCCCATTTCTGCGCCTGCCTGTAGACAAAACCCTTGATGCCCTTGCCGTCGTCCGGCTTCGGCGGCGCGTTGCTCTCGGCGACCAGCACGTCGCCGTTCGGCAGCACATAGATCGTGCGCGGATGCTCGAGCCCGGTCGCAAGGGCCGTGACCGTCATGCCGTTGGCGGCGATCGGCTTGGCGCCGTCGGGCCAGCGGCTGACCGAAGCGATATCGACCATCGGGATCCACGAATGTTCCGGCGGCGGCAGGTTCGGCGAAGGACCGTAGCTCTGCGCCACGGTCGCGGTGTCTTTGGGGTCGTTACAGGCGGCAAGCGGCAGCGCCAGTACGGCGACGCAAGTTGCCAGGAGGATGTTCTTGGACATGGCGGGGTTCCCTGGGGGTGTCGCTTTACCAATGCGATGCCGGCCCAAACGTTCGTGAGGGCGGCATGAATTCCCCGTGAAATGGCCGCCGAGTCGAGCCTCGCGCTCAGGTGGAGGGTAGAGTGCGACCGTGCTGTACAATCCCGCAGGCCCCCATTGCACCCTACGCACGTGGAATCACCCCCTGCCGTGCTAGGAACAGCCGCGCCGCGGCCCAAGCCCGCGCGCGGGGAGTAGAAATGTCCGATATCGGCGTTGCCGAAATTCCCGTCGACGAGGACGAACGCCCGCTTCCGCCGCCGGCGGCGCTGGTGAAGAACGCGCTGCTCGACGGCCCGATCCTGCGCACGCTGTTATGGCTGGCCTGGCCGAACGTGATCGCGCTGACCGCCGGCACCTGCGTCGTGATCGCGGAGACTTCCTATATCGGCCGGCTGGGCGTGGAATCGCTGGCCGCGATGGCGCTGGTGTTCCCAATCGTGATCCTAACCATGACCATGTCGGGCGGGGCCATGGGCGGCGGCGTGGCCTCGGCGATTGCGCGCGCGCTCGGTGCCGGCGATATCGACCGTGCCTCGGCGCTGGCCGCGCATGCGCTGCTGATCGGCGTCTGCTTCGGTCTGACCTTCATGCTGGGCATGCTGATCTTCGGCCCCGCTTTGCTCGAACTGCTCGGCGGCCGCGGCAAGGTGCTGACGCAGGCGGTGGCCTATACGCAGATCTTCTTCGGCGGCGCCGTGCTGCCCTGGCTGATGAACACGATGTCCGGCATTTTGCGCGGCACCGGCAACATGAAGCTGCCGTCGCTCATGATGCTCTGCTCGGCGGTTTGCCAGATCATTCTCGGCGGCACGCTGGGCCTGGGCCTCGGCCCGATTCCGCAATTCGGCATGCGTGGTGTCGCCGCCGGTTCGTTGACCGCCTATTTGATCAGCATCTCCGTGATGTCCTGGTATCTCTTCTCGGGCCGCGCGCGTGTCGTTCCCAAGATTCGCGGCCTTCGCATTCGCATGCCGATGTTCATCGATATCCTGAAGGTCGGCGCCATCGCCTGCTTGTCGCCGCTGCAGTCGGTTCTGACCATCAGCATCTTCACCCACATGCTGGCGAGCTTCGGCACCGAAATACTCGCCGGCTATGGCATCGGCGCGCGGCTCGAATTCATGCTGACCTCGATCGCGTTCGCGGTCGGCATCGCCTCGGTGCCGATGGTCGGCATGGCGATCGGCGCGGAGCGCATCGCGCGGGCTCGCAGGATCTGCTGGATCGCGGGGTTCGTCGCATTCGTTTCGGTCGGCGCGGTCGCAAGCTTCATTGCGGTATTTCCCGACATCTGGGTGAATCTTTTTACCCATGATGCGAGCGTGCGCGCCGCCAGCCGGCAATATCTGTCAACGGCGGCGCCGATGTATGCTTTTCTCGGCCTTTCGACGACGTGCTATTTTTCATCGCAAGGCGCGGCCAAGGTGATCGGCCCGGTGCTGGCGCAGACCGCGCGGTTGCTGTTTATCGGCACCGGCGGCTGGTGGCTGTCGACGCATGATGCGACCGCACAGGACTTCTTCAAGCTGGCGGCGGCCTCGATGATATTGCTGGGCGTGCTCTCATGCATCAGCGTGATGTTGACCCGATGGGGGCCGAAACAGCGGCCCGCGCCCGCAGCGCGGCCGGCGTTGTCGTGATACGCGTCATTGCGAGCCACCGGGTCGCGCGAATGCGCGCCCGATGACAGGCTCCGCGAAGCAATCCATTACGCGGTACTGGAGATGGATTGCTTCCGCCTTCGCTCGCTGAGCTACGGCGGACAAGTCGTCGCTACACTCCTCGCATTGACGGAAACGATTACCGCCGCCGGTGACGCCGGCCATGACGGCGGCCGCCGACATTGGCCATGCGCATCAGTTGCGGCGCCATGCCCATCAGCTCGCCAGCGCCAGCACCGCCGAGCATGCCCATGACGTCGCCGCCGCCGAAGCCGCCGATGTTCATACCGCCGGTGGTTACGCCGTATCCTTCGGGTACGTAACCGACGCCAAAGCCGCCGGGAATTCCGCCGCCGCCCATCATGCCGCCGCCGCCTTCCATCATGCGGCTCATCATCGGGCCCATGGTCTGCATCATCGCGGCGAAGCGGCGCTTGCCCATCTTCGCCTTCATCATTTCGAGCATCGGCGCCATCTGCGTCATCATGTCTTGGCCGCCGCCGCTGCCTCCACCGCCGAATTGTGCCTTGGCCGGCGTCAAGGTCAGCGTGAACAGCAAAAGCAGCGTGGCCGCCTGACAGACTATTTTGTCAGCTCCAGTCATGGTTCGACTCCTCATGCGCGGGCGGCCGCGAACGCGGCACCATTCGAACGCGCGGGTCGAGGCTAGGAGCGGGCCGGGAGCCGATCTGTGAGAAAGATCACGCGTCCCTGCGGCGGGCGGTGAACTCGGTGACGACACGCCATGTCGCGCCGTGGTCGGCCGAGACTTCGCCGCGCCAGAGGAATGAATCGACGCTGATGTCTCTAAAACTCCAGCGCGCGCGTTGGCCGTCCGGCCGCGTGCCCAGTTGCACGATGTCGCGGCCTTCTGCGCGGCCGATCATCTGCAAAAAATTCCGCGTCACCGGGTCGGTCCACTGAATCCGCCAGGCATCGATATCGGGATCGTAGATCCGCAGCGTGGTGCCGTATGAGTTGAAATTGGCCGCGGCATCGCCGTGCCGCCGTTCGCCACGTGGCGGCACGATCCAGACATCCTGGACCGCGCGGCCCTCCAGCGCCCAGCCAAAATGCCATTCGCCGGCGCGGCGGTGCTCCCTGCCGTCTTCGGAAAACTGCCTGACATCGAGATCCCAGGAGCCGACGAAGCGGCCATAGAGATCCATCCTGCCGGCGCGGTCGGCTGAGGGGCCGTCCGCGCCGAGAGCGTTGAGGAAAGCCGACGTCATGCGGCGCTGCGTCCCAGT
The DNA here is from genome assembly GCF_049993905.1 of Bradyrhizobium sp. McL0615. NCBI lineage: Bacteria > Pseudomonadati > Pseudomonadota > Alphaproteobacteria > Hyphomicrobiales > Nitrobacteraceae > Bradyrhizobium > Bradyrhizobium sp. McL0615. The sequence continues at coordinate 912,904 of NZ_CP188254.1, forward strand.
GACTTCTGCATCGCGAGCAGACCCAGGTCCATCTGTGCGTCCATATAGGGCGCGATCTCGTTCGGAAGCACGTCGGCGATCCATACGAAACGGGTGCGGCCATCGCTTTCGGCGAACACCTGTGCGGAGGCGCTGTGCTGCTTGATGCGCTCGCTGACGATGGCATAGACCAGCCGCCGCTTCGCATCGTCGCAATCGACCAGGATTTCGCGCGCCACCGTGCCGTTGGCGAAGGTGACGATGCGCGCGTCGCCGTCGAGTTTGGTGTCGGTCACGAAGCCGGGCACCAGCCGCGTATGCAGCGCGCCGAAATCGCGCAGCGCGTCCCAGACGTGATCGGGAGAGGCGTCGATGATGATTTCTTTGTGGATGGAAGCCATGATTCTAGTCCGTTGTTGTTGGGGGATGGTGTCAGTAGTTGTCATTGCGAGGAGCGGAGCGACGAAGCAATCCATCGCTCCGCTGCGGCTCCATGGATTGCTTCGCTTCGCTCGCAATGACGCTGAGGGGTCACGTACAAACCGCCTCGACATTGTTGCCGTCGGGGTCGATCAGGAACGCTGCAAAGTAGGTCGGGCTGTAATCCGCGCGCGGCCCGGCGCCGCCATTGTCGCGGCCGCCGGCTTTCAGGCCTTCGGCGTGGAATTGCCTGATCGTTGCGTGATCATTCCCGCGGAACGCGACATGCGCCGCTGACCCTGCCGATCCCTTGTGCAGATGCAGCCAGAGCGCGGGGGCGCCCTTCGGGCCGAAGCCCGCACCGGAATCGTCCTGCGAGCACAGCACAAAACCGAGCGGCGCGAGCGCGGCCGTATAGAAGCGCACGCTGGCTTCGAGATTTTCGACGCGTAATCCGATGTGGTCGTACATGACATTCTCCAGTTCAAAAGCGCGCGAAGCCGCGCGGCCTGGAGAAAGCCTAGCTAGTGGAGGGCCAGCCGTTCTTGGAAAATCTTGCGGTCACCCCGCGAGGCCTGACGGAATTTCAGCGGCGAGGCGCCGGCGGCGCGGCCAAACGTGCGCACGAAATTGGACAAGTCTGCGAAACCGACATCATAGGCGATATCGGTGACCGGGCTGTCGTCATCGGCGAGCCGTCGCGCGGCATTGCGCAGTCGCGAGCGCACCAGATATTGGTGCGGCGTGACGCCGAGCGCTTGCGAGAACAGCCGCAGGAAGTGGAACGGGCTGATCCCGGCCTGCGCTGCGGCATCTTCCAGATTGATCTGGTGGCGTGAGTTGGCGTCGATCCACAGCGCGGTCTCGACCGCGCGGCGGCGGTCGCGCGCCGCATCAGGACCGGATTTGCGTGGCTTGCCGGAAACCACCTCGACAAAGCGGCTCGCCAGCACCTGACCGATCTCGTCGAGACCGATGCCGCTGCTGCCATCTGCTGCCGCTTGCGCCAGTTCGCCCAGCACCACCAGTTCGGGCAATGGCGGCGCGGACCCGATCTGCCAGGGTGCCCCGCTGTCGCCGATCGCTTCCACGAGTTCGGGCGCCAGGAAGAACGACAGGCACTCGTCGCCGCAGACGTGCTCGTGGGTGCAGGTATACTCATCGCCGGGATGGCCGATCAGCACCGATCCCGCCACCAGCTCGCTGAACTTGCCGCGGCAGTGCAGGCCGAAACTGCCCTTGCGCACATAGGAGATCGAGTGGCAGCGATGCTGCTCCGCAAACGGCTCGTCGCCGGGCCCCGCGGTGCAGCGAAAGTCGGAAACGGAAATGGATTTGCGTTCGAGAAGCCTGGTGGACGTCATCCCGTTGATTTAGGGATGCGCGCGGGGCGGCGCAACCGGCAGCAGCACGTCGCGCGCCTGGAAGTTTAGGAAGTTAACAGTGAGGCGAAAAGGGAGATGGAACAGCTTGGCGGATGGCGCGAGGTCGGCTAATCATGGGGACGATCGCGGGCGTAGTTCAATGGTAGAACGGCAGCTTCCCAAGCTGCATACGAGGGTTCGATTCCCTTCGCCCGCTCCAAAACACCCGTACCCCAGATGCTTCTCCACAGCGCAAGAGTTTGGATAGAGCTGCGGTCGTAGCTTATTGTGGACATAGCGCGCGTTGCGAGAAATCTGTAGAGCGGGCGATCAATCTAACGTCTCGTGAGAAAGATCGGACCCTCCGCGAAAGTCTGCTGCGGAGCTGCGATTGCCGAGCTGAATAGAAAGCCGGGTGTGTACTCGCTACTACCGGCGATTGATTGATGGAGGCAACGAATGGCCAACGAAGAGGAGAGGGCGCGTTTAGAACGCATCGTGGCCATTGCCTGTGATCAAGGTGGCTTTACCCTTAAAGAATCTCTGAAAGTCGCTTTGCCCGATGTGAAGTGGCTGGATTTGGGCACAGATAGCGCCGCTTCCGTCGACTATCCCGATTTCGCTGACAAGCTGGCCGATGCCATCAAGGCCGGTAGGGCCGGATGCGGCATTCTGATCTGCGGATCGGGCATCGGCATTTCGATCGCTGCCAACCGCCATGCGCATATCCGCTGCGCGCTTGCGCATGATGTCACGGGCGCGCGGCTGTGCCGCCAGCATAATAACGCGAATGTTTTGGCGATGGGCGGACGAATGATCGGCGAAGCGGTGGCGAAAGAATGCGTCGAAGTGTTCTTGAACACGAAATTCGACGGCGGTCGCCATCAACAGCGCGTCGATAAACTGGGTTCCTGTTAGGACTGCAGAGTTCGGGTGCGTCAGCCGTGTGCCAGTTCTGTTCAGCGCCGCCGCGAGTCGGACGCCCTTCGTGATGTTGAGTTCTTGGCGCTTGGCGTGATTGCATCGACGAGTGCGGCCCGCATCCGGCTTCCCCGTGTTTCTACGGTCAAGAGCGCGTTCAACGGTCGATCGGTGCGTTGACTAAGCACGCCGACAGCTTCTTCGCAGCACTGGCTCTATGTTCCAAATCGTTCCGCACCAACAGGAAAGCAACAGTCTTGCCTGAAAAAGCTGGCCGCTCAGAAAATGAGCTCCCATTTTTTTTGGAATCTGGCCTCCTTAGTTGCCGGGAGTTCGTGTGATTCGCGAATTGATGACAGTCCACAATGGAGGCTGCCATGAAAGCGTTCGGTCGCGTACTAACGATGTTCGGTATTCTTCTTCTGGTGTGCTTTCGCGTTGACGCTCACGATCCGTCGATGGAGCACCACGAGTGGTTCAACGCGCAGGAAATGAATCCGGCCGCACGGAAACGGCTCGGCGTCCCCTGGAAATCGTGTTGCGACAACGGCGATGTCTTCAAAACCCGCTTCAGGGTAGCTGAAGATCGCTCGGACCAGTGGCAATACCTGAAGGATGGACAGTGGAGAACCGTCCCGCCTGACATCATCAAGGAAGAGGATACGCCGGACCATCTGCCCGTGCTGTTCATCAACAAGCACACGGGAACGGAACTCTGCTTCTTCGTGCCGAAGGGTGGATTGTGACGCTTTAGGCCTGTCGCCAGTTCGACCGCCGACTGTGGGCAACAGAAGCCTATCTTTCGCGAGCGATCACGCGTAGGGTCGCCTGGTCGCAAGACGATGGCGCTGAACCTTAGAGTGGACTGCGGGCAGACCCGGGGGCAGTACCCGGCGCCTCCACCTTAGCAGCTTGAGCTTAAAGGTCTCATTTCGGTGAGATCGATTCTGCCGAAAGGCCGAATCCCAGGGCTGCTAGGGCGGGGGCGAACCAGGATCGATGGTCGCAAAGAAACTCTGAATTGTGCTCGGCATGATACCGCCGTTATCGGGTCAAAAACCTAAATGCAAACGATAACGTTGCATTGAACGAAGTGCGCCTCGCGGCGTAACCTGTTCGGGGTTGGTCCACCTGGCAACAGAACGGCCATCGCCGCGTCAACCTTCGGGTTGGCGCGGCTTTTATTTGGGCCGGACTCGCGCCTCGCCCGCTGCCTTCAATTTCCATCGCTGTCGTGCTAGGCGTTGCGCTGGTCGCAAAAAAGGAGTGCGCGTTGAGCCAGGCGATCACGTCCGCTGACACTTCCCGCAACCTCCTCATCGTCGCCGCCGGCGGCGTCATCTCCGGCATCCTCACGCCACTGTTGCCGGCGCTGATCGACCACGTTGTCGGCTTGCCGGGCCAGCTTCGCATTTCGCTGATCGCGGTGCCGTTCGCCGTGCTCGTCTTCATTCTGGTGCAGCGCTTCAGCGCCAATCCGCTTTGGGCAGCGATGCTTGCCGCCATCATCACCATGATCGCGTTTGTCTGCGCGGTGAACGCGGCCATCTTTATCGAGGGACAGACCACGGGCGCTGCGGCGGTCATGCGCTATCTGCTCGCCGGATTGACCGGCGGTCTTGTCGGCACTGCCGTGATGGCGCTGGGGATCGGTCGGTTGCCATCAGGGCCGCATGCGGCCGCCGCGTGGTGGCCGATGCTGATCACGGGAACGCTCGCCGGCACGCTGCTGGCGCTCGACAATGCGCTCGGCCTCGACCGGACGTCGTTCCTCTATCCGGTCTGGCAGGCTGGCGTCGCGGTGCGGCTGGTGACGGCGCTGCGATCCTGACGGACCGGAGTCGCGAGCAGCTCCGTAATTCTACCGACCCGCATTTAAGCCTGCATTAAGGCTGCCTTAGCCGGGCTCCGCATACGTTGGATGCTCCCTCACGCAACGGAATCACAACATGCGGATCGGTCGGCTCTTTGCGGTTTCGATGCTTTCAGTGACGGTCCTGACGGTCGTGCTTGGCGCCGGTGTGCTTGTCCCGCAGTACCTGACCTTTGCCAGCAAGACCGAGGCGATCAAGGCGGTGGAGGCCTACGGCACGGTGCTGGCGGTTGGCCAGCAGGTTGCTGGCTATCGGGCGCCCTATGTCGGACCGCTATTCCAGGAATCAGCCGCGACGCCCGCGCAGATCGAGACAGCCGCGAAGGCCGGGCAGGCGGCAGAGGCAGCATTCGCGAAAGCACGGACCGCCGTCGGCGCGCTCAGCGATGGCGCGGCGATCGTCCAGGGTCTCAATCAGGCGGCGGCGAAACTGGCCGAGGTTCGCACAGCGAGCGATCGCGCGATGGCGCTACCGATGAGCGCGCGCGATACTGCGGCGATGAAAGGCTTCCTGCCAGGCATTGCCGCGGTTGTCGGGATTCTCGAACCGCTGTTGAACCGGCTGGAAAACCGGGTGGCGACGGCGGATGCGTCGTTGACGGCGCTGTTGAATATCGCGCGCACGTCGCAGGATCTGCGGATCTCGGCCGGCGGCCGGGCTGCTACCGTATCGCTTGCGATCAGCACCCGCCGTCCGCTGACGGCGGCTGAAATATCCGTCACCGATCGCGCCCAGGGCCGCATCGATCTCGATCGTGAGCGGATCGAGGCTGGTGTGGACCAGATCGGCAGCCCGCCGCGCATTGTGAAAGCGATGAGCGACGCCGTCGAAGGCTATTTCGGGAAAGTCGCGCCGTGGCTCGAAAGAGAGATCGCGGCCGGACGCGCAGATGGCAACTACGCCATCAACGAGAGTCAACTCGCCGGCACGATCGTGCCGGCGGTGCAGGCCTTCTTCGCCGTGCGCGACGCCGCGCTGGCGGAAGCGGAACAACGCGCGGGCGCTGCGCGCGATACCGCCCTGACCATGCTGGCGCTGGCCGGCCTTGCCGTCGTGGCACTGCTCGGCGTGCTCGCGGGCGTCACCGTGATGTTGCGCCGTCGCATGATCATCCCGCTGGCGACCATGACCGGCATCGTCGGCGACCTCGCCGCCGGCCGGCATGACGTCACGATCCCGACTGCCGAGCGTGCCGATGAAATCGGCGCCATGGCCGGCTCGCTGCAGGTTTTCAAGGACGCCCTGATCGCCAAGAAGGCCGCCGACGAGACCGCTGCAGTCGAAGCGGATGCCAAGATCAAGCGCGGCCAGCGCGTCGACCGGATCACCAGCGATTTCGAGACGATGATCGGCGAAATCGTCGAGATCGTGTCACAGGCTTCGACCGAGCTGGAAGCCTCCGCCGGGACGCTGACGGCGACCGCGGAGCGTTCCGAAGAACTTGCCACCACGGTTGCGGCGGCGTCCGAGGAAGCCTCCACCAACGTGCAGTCGGTCGCATCCGCGACGGAAGAGATGGCTTCCTCGGTCAACGAGATCAGCCGCCAGGTCCAGGGCTCGGCGCGGATCGCCGGTGAGGCGGTGGAGCAGGCGCGGAAGACCAACGACCGTGTCGGTGAACTCGCCAAGGCGGCCACGCGGATCGGCGACGTGGTGGAACTGATCAACACCATCGCCGGCCAGACCAATCTGCTGGCGCTCAATGCCACCATCGAGGCGGCGCGGGCCGGCGAAGCGGGGCGCGGCTTTGCGGTTGTGGCGTCCGAGGTGAAGGCGCTCGCCGAGCAGACAGCGAAAGCGACCGGCGAGATCAGCCAGCAGATATCGGGCATCCAGGCGGCGACCCAGGAATCGGTCGCGGCCATCAAGGAGATCGGCGACACCATCGGGCGAATGTCGGAGATCGCCTCCACGATCGCCGCCGCGGTCGAGGAGCAGGGCGCGGCGACCCAGGAAATTTCCCGCAACGTGCAACAGGCCGCGAACGGTACGCAGCAGGTTTCCGCCAACATCGTCGACGTGCAGCGCGGCGCCAGCGAGACCGGGTCCGCTTCGGGCCAGGTGCTCGGCGCGGCAAAGTCATTGTCCGGCGAAAGCGAGCGGCTCAAGCGCGAGGTCGGCAAGTTCCTCAGTTCGGTGCGGGCGGCCTGAGCCGACAGCAACCACAAAGGCGGACGACGCTACGGCGCGATCGTCAGCACGGCCTTCATGTTGGGATGGAAGCGACAGTAATACTCCACCGTGCCGGCCTTCTTCAGAATCGACATGACGGTCTTTTTCGGCGGCGTAGTCACGTCGAAATCGCCGTTGCGGGCGGTCGCGGTGTGCGCGAGCACATCCTTGTTGATCCATTCGATGGTGTCGCCGACCTTGGCGGAAACCTCAGTCGGTGCGAACACCATATTGTCGATCGTGATCTGGATCGTCGCCCCATGCGCCGGAACGGCTATCGCGCCGAGCAGCAGGGCGGCCATAGCCAGCAGATAGCGTCCCGGACGCATGGCAAGCTCCTTACTTCAGCGTGGCGGCGACGTGTTCGGCATGTTGCTGATGGCCCTGAAAAATCTTCAGGCCGGTCTGCAGCAGGCTTTTCAACTCGGCATTGCTGGCCGACGGAATCAACTGCGTCTCCAGCGCGCCGTTGACGGCCTTATGGTAGGCGACCTCGTTGGCGACATAGGCCTTGTCGTAGTCCGCGCCTTTCAGCTTGGCGAGTTCGGCGAGCTTCTCAGTGGCCTGCTTCGACAGCGCCTTGCTGGTGTCGTTGTCCTCCGGCGTCACCTTCAGCTTCTTGACGAGATCGAGCGCCTGCTTGTTCACGGCTTCATGGTCGCGCACCATGTCCTGCGCGAATGCCTTGACGTCCTTGTTGCCGGCCTTCTCGATCGCCTGCTTGGCGGCGGCGATGTCGATGACCCCTGCGGTGTAGGCGACATGCGCGATCTGCGGATCGGTGGGCTTTGCGCCCTGCGCCAGCGCGGGGCCGGTCAGCAGGCTTAGTGCGGCGATCGCCGCGCTCAATCGAACGAACATGGTTGATACTCCTGTGGCGCGGGGCAGATGCCGCGCGTTGTTGATGCACAGGAGTTGGATGGTCTTGGAGTGGAGAGGTTCCCGGATAATTGCAGCGGATGGACAGCAGTTGGGCTTTCATGGTTCGCCCGGCGATGCAGCGCATCGTCCGGAGACGCGCGGCGATGCCGCGCTCCTCAACATGAGGATCACGATCACACCTCATCCTGAGGAGCGCGCTTGCGCGCGTCTCGAAGGATGAAAGCCCCCGCTTTCGGTTGCGCTAGAAATCCAGCCGCTTCAACACGGCGTCCGTCAGCCGCTCGCAGCGCTTGCCGGCAAAGGGAAACGCTTCCATCACCACCGGGCCAATCTTCTTCTCGACGATGTCGCGCAGCATGTTGCGGGCGCGATGCAGCCGGCTCTTTACCGTCTCGGGCTTGAGCGAGAGAATCTCGGCGGTCTCTTCCACATTCATGCCTTCGATCACGCGGGTGATGAAGACGAGACGGAAGGCCTCCGGCAACTCATCGATGGCGTGCTCGACGACGGCTTGAATTTCACGTTGGGCCATGGATTTTTCCGGATCGGCGGCGGCGGAGAGGGGGAACTGGATGATCTCCGCTTCGAGCGCGCCTTGCGGCAAGGAGTCCAGTTCCACGGCGGGCCGCCGGCGGCGCAGCCGGCCCAGCGCCTCGTTCATGGCGATCCGCGACAGCCAGGTCGACAGGCTGGAATCGCCGCGAAAGCTCTCCAGATGGGTGAAGGCGCGGACATAGGCTTCCTGCACCACGTCCTCGGCGTCGCTGTCGTTGCGCAGGATGCCGCGGGCGAGGCGATAGAGCCTGCGGTTGTTCGCCTGCATGATGGCGCGAACCGCCGCCTCGTCACGCGCCAGCGCCCGCCGCACCAGTTCGGTGTCGCCGGATTCGACGGGCGCGATTTGCGGTATCTGGGCCTGGCGCATGATGTCCACCAATAACAGGGTATTGGGGTTGGATGCGTCAAGGGGAGGGAGGTTCCCGAAATAATTTCGGCTTTGTAGCTTCGTAGGGTGGGCAAAGCGAAGCGTGCCCACCATGACCTTCGCTGGTTGACGAGGGTGGGCACGCTTCGCTTTGCCCACCCTACACCCCGCTACGCCTTCGGCACCTGATCCAGGAACCCGGTGATGCTGCGGATGCGGCCGTCGCTCAGCACGGCGAAATCCGTGCCCTTGATCGGGCTGTCGCCGCCGTCAGGGCCCAGCCCCCAGGAGAAACGGACGTGGTCGCCAAAGCCGTTGGGTTCGCCGATCAGCCTGAATTTGAAATCCGGAAAGCGCTGCTGCACGCCGGCGACGAGTGCATCGACGCCGTCATGGCCATCGCCCGACATCAGCGGATCGACATATCGGGCATCGCTGGTCCAGTTCTGGCTGAGAATTTCGCGGCGGCGGCTTGGCGTCCGCTCGTTCCACAAATCGATGTAGCGGCTCGCGACGGTCTTGTGATCGGTCATGTTGCTCTCCTTCGGTAGCGCCGGATATTTCGGCTGAACCCACTATCGAAGGTTCGTACGCGCCAATCGATTACCTCGGAGGTCAAGAATTGACCTTCCGAGGTCAAGGAATTCGATTTTGCAAGTCCTGCGTTCCGCCGCCGCCCCGGCCATGAGCGTCCAGGGCGTCGAGGAAGCATCGCACTTTTGCGGGAACGAACTGGCGGGCCGGCAGCAGTGCGTGAATGTTGAGCGGCTCGCAGACATGATCGGTGAGGATTCGCCGCAGCAGTCCCGCTTCCACCGCCGCGTTGGTAAAACTCGCCGTCACCCGCAACACCCCGAGGCCGGCGAGCGCCGCCTGCAAGCGGATGTCGGCGTTCGAGCTCACCAGCCGCGCTTTCTGCACCGTGAGATGTTCGGTGACGCCGGCCGGTGTGGTCAGCGCCCAGGGCGCGTCGTTGGGGCCGGTCAGCATCGGAAGGCGGGCGAGCTCTTCCAGCGTGCGCGGCTCGCCGAATTTTTCCACCAGCGCCGGCGCCGCGTATAGTCCGCGCTCGAGCGATGACACCCTGCGAATAACGATTCCTGTCGACGGCAGCGGCTGTTCCAGCATCGCAAACACGATGTCGTAATTCTCGGCGACGGGACTGACGATCTCGTGCTCGACATCGATCCGGATCACGAGATCCGGATAGCGAGCCATCAGTTCGAGCGCGACCGGGCCGGCATGGTGCGCGCCGAACTCGTAGGGCGACTTGATGCGAAGCGTGCCGGCGACGGCGCTGCTCATCGCCAGCGCCTCGCCATGCGTATCGTGCAGCGCAATGAACAGCGGCCGAACCCGCTGATAGATGGTGTCGCCGGCATCCGTCAGCCGCAAATGGCGTGTGGTGCGCTCGATCAGACGCAGGCCGAGATTGGCTTCCAGCCGTTGCACTGCAGCACTGAGGCTCGACTTGGGATGGCCGAGCACGCGCGCGGCGGCGCTAAAGCCGCCATGCTGCACCACCTCGCAAAACAGCTCCCAATCGCGCCAGTCCATCGGGGCCATCGTCCATGTGGCGGGACGGTGTGTCCAGGAAATCCGGATACAAGCGAAGCCGCCTATCCCATAGAAGATGACACAAAAGCAGCGCGGTTCGCAAAACACACCGAGGGAGAAACGGCATGTCGGATGACGGAATCTTTCTGCGCAATTCCTGGTATGTCGCGGCCTGGAATCACGAGCTGATCGACGGCCGAAAACTCGCCCGCACCATTCTCGAACGGCCCGTGGTGATTTATCGGGGCGCCAGCGGCAGGGTCGTCGCGCTCGACGATCGCTGCTGCCATCGCGCGGCGCCGCTCTCGATGGGCCGGATCGAAGGCGACGATATCCGCTGCATGTATCACGGCATGAAGTTCGAGCCGGGCGGCAGGTGCATCCAGATCCCCGGCCAGGACGTGATCCCGCCCAAGCTCGGCGTGCGCGGCTATCCCGTGGTCGAGCGCTACAATCTGATCTGGATCTGGATGGGCGATATCGAACAGGCCGATCCGAACCTGATCGTGGATTATCCGCCGCTCGCCGATCCCAAATGGCGGGGCTTGCCCGGCTACATGCACTACAAGGCGAACTGGCTCTTGATCGTCGACAATCTGAGCGACTTCGCCCATCTCGCCTTCGTGCATACGCATACGCTCGGCGGCTCCGAGGAATATGCCTACAAGACCAAACCGGTCGCGATCGAGAAGCTCGATGACGGGTTTCGCGTCGAGCGCTGGCACATGAGCGCCGATCCGCCGCCCTATCATTGCAAGGTGATTTCCAACAAGACCGACAAGATCGATCGCCGCAATATCGGCCGCATGCTGATCCCCGGCATCTTCCTGCTCGACACGATGTTTGCGCCGGCCGGGCAGGGTGCTGAGAAAGGCGTCCAGGTGCCGGGCACGCGGCAGTATCGCAACGCGCAATTCATGACCCCGGAGACGCGCAGCACCACGCATTTCTTCTGGAACTATCTGCACGATTTCGACCTCGACAACCCGAACATCGCGCTGTCGCTGCGCAACAGCCTCGAAGAGGCTTTCAACGAGGATCTGGCGATCATCGAGGCGCAGCAGAAAGTGTTCGACGCCGATCCGAACTATCAGTTGCTCGCCATCGGCGCGGATGCCGCGCTGACCTATTTCCGCTGGCTGCTGGCGCGGCGGATCGAGGCGGAGGGGAACACGGCCCGGGCGGCATAGGGGAACGGCGCGGCCGCGGCCGCGTTACCCGCGGTCGCATGACCGTTGATCGGGCTGGGGCCTGCGCGAGATTTGGCGTAGAAGCTGACCGACCTCGCTGGTTTTGATCGGGGTCAAAGCCTGGGCCCTCGCCATCCTCATCATGGTGGGATGGTCAATCGGTGAACCGCTATGGCAGAACAGACCAAGGACCCGCATGCGGGCGCCGACTGGGCGCAGCAGGTCTGGCTGTGGCCGCTGGAAGCCACGAAACTGGCGCTGCACTCTTATGCGCAATTGTTCGCCGCTCAGAAATCCGCGCCTTCCCGCGCGCCGGAGCAGGAGCCGCTGGCCTGGACCACGCCGAACGCGGTGGTGCTGGAACTTCCATCGATGCGATTGCGGGAGTTTTCGCGGGGGAACAGGGCGCAGCAGCCGGTTGTCGTCTGCGCTCCCTATGCGCTTCACGGCGCGCTGATTGCGGACTTTGCACCCGGCCACAGTCTGGTGGAGGCGCTGCAGAAAGACGGGGTGAACCGGATCTATGTTCCGGACTGGCGCTCTGCCTCGCCGGAAATGCGCTATCTCTCGATCGACAATTATCTCGCCGATCTCAATGTGGCGATCGACGAGATCGGCGCGCCGGTCGATCTGGTCGGCCTGTGTCAGGGCGGATGGCTGTCGCTGGTCTATGCCGCCCGGTTTCCCGGCAAGGTGCGGCGGCTCGTGCTCGCAGGCGCCCCTGTCGATATCTCCACGCCGTCAGAACTCTCGAAGATGGTGGCCGCACTTCCACAGCAAGCCTTCGAGCAGATGGTGCAGCAGGGCGACGGGCTCGTCAGCGGCGAGCACATGCTCAAGCTCTGGAATCTTCCGTTCAACCAGCAAGACGTGGAAGCCGTGCTGCAACGGAATCTCGGCGATGGATCGGGTGAGGCGGGGCGGCTGCTGGATCGTTTCGAGCGCTGGGACAACGCGACGCTGGATTTGCCGGGGACCTATTATCTTGAGGTGACCGACCAGGTTTTCCGGCAGAATCAGATCGCCGGAGGCCGCTTCGTGGCGCTCGGTCACAGGATCGATCTCGCCGAGGTGCACGTGCCGGTCTTCCTGCTGGCGGGAGCGGATGACATCGTCGTTCCCATTGATCAGGCGTTCGCCACCGCACGACTGTTGGGCACGCGGCCGGCGTGGCTGGAACAGGCCTGCGAGCCGTGCGGCCACCTCAGTCTTTTCATGGGACGCAAGGTCTTGGGCCATTCCTGGCGCCGGATCGCCCGATGGCTCCAGGCCGACATCGGCGATGCCGCCGGCACGAGGATCAGCGCGTGATATGAAAATGCCCCGGACTGCGCGTGCAATCCGAGGCAAGATTCTCTGTGGCGCATGGCGTTACTTCGCCGCGACCACCATGATCTCGACATTGTACTGCGGCGAGGCCAGCTTGGCCTCGACGGTGGCGCGCGCCGGCGTATTGCCGGCCGACACCCAACCGTCCCAAACCTTATTCATGTCGCCGAACGTCTTCATGTCGGTGATGTAGATCGTGGCCGACAGCAGCTTCGACTTGTCGGTGCCGGCCTTGGCGAGATGGCTGTCGATGGTCGCCAGGATGTCCTGGGTCTGTTCGGTCACGCTCTTGCCGGCCGCGTTGCTGGCGACGACGCCGGCCAGATAGACGGTGTTGCCGTGGACGACGACCTGGCTCATGCGAGGTCCGGTTTCGAAGCGCTGGATGGTCATGTTTTTCTCCTGTGAGGGGCGGCGGCTTCTTAGCGCGCTCGGGTCGTGAGGGCTACTGCGTTATTTGCATTGAACCTCGGCTTAGGCGAGCGAAAGCGACGCTGTCCTTCAGACGGCTATGTCAGGGCTTGACGAGAACGCGTTTCACCCTGCCGCCTTCGCCGCCGCGCGTCCCGCATTTCGCCCTGAGAACAGGCAGCCACCGAGAAAGGTGCCTTCCAGCGAACGGTAGCCGTGCACGCCGCCGCCGCCGAAGCCTGCGGCTTCGCCTGCGGCATAAAGTCCCCGGATGATCTCGCCGTTGCTGCCGAACACGCGCGAGTCCAGATCGGTCTCGAAGCCACCCAGGGTCTTGCGCGTCAGGATGTTGAGCTTGACCGCGATCAGCGGGCCATGTTCGGGATCGAGGATGCGATGCGGCTTCGCGGTGCGGATCAGCTTGTCGCCGATATAACGCCGCGCGTTATGGATGTTCATCACCTGCGCGTCCTTGACGTAGGGGTTTGACATCTCGCGGTCGCGCGCCTCGATCTGCGCCTTGATGTGATCAAGCTGGAGCAGATTGTCGCCGGACAGCGCGTTCATCGCGCTGACGAGATCGGCGAGATTGTCGCGCACGATGAAATCCGCGCCGTTCTTCTTGAACGCTTCCACCGGTGCCGGTGCGCCCTTGTTGGTGGCGCGCTTGATCGTCATGCGCCAGCTCTTGCCAGTGAGGTCAGGATTTTGCTCGGAGCCGGAGAGCGCAAACTCCTTCTTGATGATGCTCTGGGTCAGGATGAACCAGGAGTAATCGTAGCCGGTGCTCATGATGTATTCGAGCTGGCCGAGCGTGTCGGAGCCCGGGAACAGCGGCGCGGGCAGCCGCTTGCCGGTGGCGTCGAACCACATCGAGGACGGGCCAGGCAGGATGCGGATGCCGTGGCGCGGCCAGATCGGATTCCAGTTTTGGATGCCCTCGACGTAATGCCACATCCGGTCGCGGTTGATCAGCCGAGCGCCGGCTGCCTCGGTGATGCCGATCATGCGACCGTCGACATGTTCGGGCACGCCGGAGATCATAAATTTCGGCGGCTCGCCCAGGCGCTTCGGCCAGTTCTGCCGGACCATGTCGTGGTTGCCGCCGATGCCGCCAGAGGCGACGATCACCGCCTGTGCACGCAGCATGAAATCGCCGATCACCTTGCGTGACGAGCTCTTGCCGCGTTCGACGCTGTCAGGCTCGAGCACCGAGCCGCTGATGCCCTCGACCACGCCGTTCGTCATCACGAGTGTGTCGACGCGGTGGCGAAACCTAAACGTTAATCGGCCGTTTCTTTGCGCTTCGCGTGCGCGGCGTTCGAACGGCTCGACGATGCCGGGGCCGGTGCCCCAGGTGACGTGAAAGCGTGGCACCGAATTGCCGTGGCCCATCGCGTCATAGCCGCCGCGCTCGGCCCAGCCGACCACCGGAAAGATACGGTGGCCCATCGCGCGCAGCCAGTCGCGCTTCTCGCCGGCCGCGAACGCGACATAGGCTTCCGCCCACCGCTTCGGCCAATGGTCGTCGTCGCGGTCGAAGCCCGCGGTCCCCATCCAGTCTTGCAACGCGAGATCGTAGCAATCCTTGATGCCGAGCCGGCGCTGTTCGGGAGAGTCCACCAGGAAGAGTCCGCCGAACGACCAAAAGGCTTGTCCGCCAAGGCTTTGCTCGCCTTCCTGGTCGACGACGACGACGCGCTTGCCGGCATCTGCGATCTCCGTCGCTGCGACCAGCCCGGCCAGTCCGCCGCCGACCACGATTACGTCTGTGACCTCAGTCATCGTTTCCTCCCCCGTGCCATTTATGATTCAAGCCCGCGTCCTTGTGCGCGGTCAACGCCAAAGGGAGCTTGCCTGTAACCCCGTCGCCACCTCGGCGAGAGTCGCTTGTTCCAGTTTGGGACCTTTTCGCGCGGAGGGTGCAGCGGCCCGGCAACACTTGATTTGAATTTGTTTTGAGGAGCTGTGTCTGCCTAGACAAAATCACGATCTCAAACGACGCTACATCCTGTCTTGCATCACTGAGACGATCAGATTCGGTTTCGACATTCTTCGACTGGGGCTGGGAAATGAAGCTGCTGACGGGGTTGCTTGCCGCGGTACTGCTGCTGGCGGGAGTGGGGACGAGCCAGGCGGTGGTGCGGATAGCCGACGACCGCGGCGGCCGGATCGGCACCTATGTCGACAAGTACCAGGGCCTGCGCACCTCGGGCGAAACCGTCATCATCGACGGCCTGTGCGCCTCGGCCTGTACCATCGTGCTCGGCGCGGTTCCCCATGACCGGATCTGCGTCACCTCGCACGCCAATCTCGGCTTCCATGCCGCCTGGGATTTCGGCTCCAACGGCCGCGCCGTCACCAACACCGAAGCCACCCACATGCTGTATTCGATGTATCCGCCGGTGGTCCGCAAATGGATTGCTGCGCGCGGCGGCCTGACCCCCCGCATGATCTTCCTGCGTGGCAAGCAACTGCAGTCGATGTACAAGCCCTGCTACCTCGACGCGCAGGCCTCCGCCAACAAGCCGGCTTCGCGCTGAACCAGGGCGTTTCGCCGCAAAAGTGACGTGGTGGCCGGGTCTTCCCGGCCATTTACTTTTCGTGCACCTCTCGCCAGCCTGCCCCTCCGCATGACGTGATGTCGGGCGCGGCCATTCCGCTTGCCTGCCCCCGGAACTAGCCCTATCTGAAACGCATGGCTCAGCCGATTTCCACCCAAGACGGAATGATGACCGCGACCCCGCGTCAGGGCAGGGTGGCCTCGATCATTGTTTGGAGCGCAGCCACATCGAGCGCGCTGGCCGTGCTCGGGGCGGCGGCATTGTGGTTCCATTACGGCACCGCGGTGTTTTTCGAAATGATCGCCGCTGGCATCTCGGCCTGCTTCTGATACGGCGAAAAGGAAATCGACGATGGACCGGACGATCCGCCCGCTGGTGATTATCGCTGCCTTCGCCGCAAGCCTCGTGGTTGGGCTGGTGATCATGCTGTGGGCGATGGGCGGCCTGCGCACCGTCACGGCGCCGGCAGCGATCGGTGGGCCCTTTCAACTGACCGACCAGGCCGGCCAGGCCGTCACCGAGCAGAGCTTGAAGGGCAAGCCGACGCTGATCTTCTTCGGCTTTACCCACTGCCCGGACGTTTGCCCGACCTCTCTGTTCGAGATCTCGGAAGTGCTGAAGGCGATGGGCACGGACGCCGACAAGGTCAATGCGTGGTTCGTGTCCGTCGATCCCGAGCGCGACACGGCCGCAGCGATGAAGGATTACCTCTCCAGCTTCGATCCGCATCTCAAGGGGCTGACCGGCGAGCCGCAGGCGGTGGCCAAGGTGATTTCGGCCTATCGGGTCTATGCCCGGAAAGTCCCGCTCAAGGACGGCGACTACACCATGGACCATACCGCGCTGATCTACCTGATGGACCGCGACGGCAATTTCGTCGCGCCCTTCAACCTGAAACGGACGCCGGAGGAAGCCGCCAAGGATTTGAAGCGGTATCTCTGAGCCGGCAAGGCTCGCCAAAAGCCGTAAAACGGTCCTCGCATCGCGGGCCGGATGGTCTATAAGGCCGTGAAATTCCGCTAGCATTGCCGAAGATGCCATATCCTAACGCCCCGTTAACCAATTCAAGACTGCATCGAACCATCAGCGCCTGGCTGGCCGGGTTTCTGGTCGCGTCTGCATTGATGGCGGCTGGCGGTGCTGCGGCGCAGGCGCAAACGCAGCCCCGCCCGGCGGTCGGGGCGGCTCCGCAGGCGGTGCCCGGTTTCTGGGATCCGCGGCGGCGTCCGGACCGGCCGGACATGTCGCGCCTCACCGTGATCCGGTTCCTGACCGAGACCGATTACCCGCCGTTCAACTTCACCGGCGCCGATGGCAATCCGGCCGGCTTCAATGTCGATCTGGCGCGCGCGCTGTGCGACGAGATCAAGATTTCCTGCACCGTTCAGATGCGCCGGTTCGAGACGCTGGTCGACGCCATCACCAGCAACCGGGGTGATGCCATCATCGCCTCCATGGCGGTGACGCCGGCCCTGCGTGCCCGACTCGATTTCACCGATCCCTATTACCGCGCGCCGGCGCGCTTCGTGTCGCGGCGCGACGCCGTGATGCCGGAGGTCCGCCCGGAATATCTCGAAGGCAAGAAGGTCGGCGTCATCGCCGGCACCTCGCACGAGGCCTATCTGAAGGCGATGTTCACCGACGCCGAGATCAAGTCCTACGGCAATGACGACGCACTGCGGCTGGCGCTGCGGCGGAGCGAAGTCGACTTCATCTTCGGCGACGCGATCTCGCTGGCGTTCTGGATCAACGGCACCGATTCAGGTGAATGCTGCGCCTTCTCCGGCGGGCCCTTTGTCGAGAGCCGCTACTTCGGCGAGGGCATCGGCATCGCCGTCCGCAAGGGCAACGATCTGCTGCGGACGTCGCTGAACTGGGCGCTGTTCCGGCTCTGGGAGAAAGGCCGCTTCACGGATTTGTGGCTGCGGTATTTTTCCATCAGCCCGTTTTGACCCCTCGTCAGCTTCGTAGGGTGGGCAAAGCGAAGCGTGCCCACCATCGCAGCTGCGGGTCGGTGAGAGATGGTGGGCACGTCGCTTGCGCTCCTTTGCCCACCCTACGGACCGCCCGTCATTTTGCATTTTGCCCCGGAAACGCTAGTTTCCGCGGCTTCCGAAGAGAGCCCTGATAAATGTCCATGATCGATCCTCCCTTTAGCCCGAGCGATTTGCGCGCGCTCGCCGAACAATCCAATGCCTGGCCGTTCGAGCAGGCCAAGGCGATTGTCGCGCGGCTGAAGAAAAGCCCGAAGGAAGAGGTGCTGTTCGAGACCGGCTACGGCCCGTCGGGCCTGCCGCATATCGGAACCTTCGGCGAGGTCGCGCGCACCTCGATGGTGCGCCATGCCTTCCGCGTGCTCACCGAGGACAAGATCAAGACGCGGCTGCTCGCGTTCTCCGACGACATGGACGGCCTGCGCAAGGTGCCGGACAACGTGCCGAACAAGGAACTGTTGGAAGCCAATCTTGGCAAGCCGCTGACCAAGGTGCCCGACCCCTTCGGCACCCATCCGAGCTTCGGCCAGCACAACAACGCGCGGCTGCGCGCCTTCCTTGATCAGTTCGGATTCGACTACGAATTCGCGAGCGCGACCGATTACTACACTTCGGGCAAGTTCGACGCGGCGCTTCTGCGCATGCTGGAGCGGATCGAGAAGGTGATGGCGATCATGCTGCCGTCGCTGCGCGAGGAGCGCGCGGCAAGCTATTCGCCATTCCTCCCGATCTGCCCGCGCACGGGGCTGGTGCTCTACGTGCCGGTGACCGCGCATGACGCCATGGCCGGCACCATCTCCTATGAAGATCCGGAGACCAGGGAGAGCGTCACCGTTCCCGTCACCGGCGGTCACTGCAAGCTACAATGGAAGCCGGACTGGGCGATGCGCTGGTTCGCGCTCGGCGTCGACTATGAAATGGCCGGCAAGGACCTGATCGACTCGGTGAAGCTTTCCGGCAAGATCTGCTCGGCGCTTGGCGGCACGCCGCCGGAGGGGTTCAATTTCGAACTGTTTCTCGACGAAAAGGGCCAGAAGATTTCGAAGTCGAAGGGCAATGGCCTCACCATCGACGAATGGCTGCGCTATGCCTCGCCGGAATCGCTGTCGCTGTTCATGTACCGCGAGCCGAAGGCGGCGAAGCGGCTGTACTTCGACGTCATCCCGCGCAACGTCGATGACTATCAGCAATTCCTCGACGGCTTTACGCGGCAGGATGCCAAGCAGCAGCTCGCCAATCCGGTCTGGCACATCCATTCCAGCAAGCCGCCCAAGGCCGACATGCCGGTCACGTTCCAGCTGCTGCTGACGCTGGTGTCGTCATCGAATGCGGAAAACGCCGAGACGCTGTGGGGCTTCATCGGGCGCTATCGCCCGGGCGTGACGCCGCAGACCCATCCGAAGCTCGACGCGATGGTCGGCTACGCCATCAACTACTATCGCGACTTCGTGGCGCCAACGAAGCTGTTCCGCGAACCGACCGACGGCGAGCGCGCAGCGCTGCAGGATCTGCGCGATGCGCTGTCGCAATTGCCAGCGGGATCGAGCGCCGAAGACATCCAGAACGTGGTCTACGAAATCGGCCGCCGCGAGCCGTTTTTGGATCCGGTGAAGAAGGGCAAGGACGGCCGGCCCGGCGTCTCGCTCGACTGGTTCAACATGCTCTACCAAGTGCTGCTCGGCCAGGAGAAGGGCCCGCGCTTCGGCTCGTTCGTCGCGGTGTATGGCGTGCAGAACGCCGTCAACATGATCGACGGCGCGCTGGCGAGGAGTGCGTAATCTTCCTTCTCCCCTTGTGGGAGAAGGTGGCATAGGCGGCTTATGGCCGCCGTCTCTTAGAACGCCGATGCTTTGCATCGGCTATGGCGCCGGATGAGGGGTTCTCTCAACGAGCATGACTCGCGAAGACAGACCCTCATCCGCCTCGGCTTCGCTCCGGCACCTTCTCCCACAAGGGAGAAGGGAAGGCGCGACAAATTGAGATAGCAGGCCCGCCGCAATTTCAGCCACGGCCGCGCTGGATTGCGCTACAATGACTCGCATAACAGCCATCGAAGCCCCCGCTGAGGGGCAGGCAGCATAGCGGGAGAAGGTTTATGCAGTTCAGGGTTTCGCCGCAATCGCTCGAGAACTACAGCACCGAGGAATGGCGGGCGCGTATCGACCTCGCCGCGGCGCACCGGCTGGCGTTCAACCAGGGTTTTTCCGAAGGCATCTTCAACCATCTGACCTTCGTGGTGCCGGGCCGCAGCGACCGCTACTACCAGATTCCGTTCGGCATGCATTGGTCCGAGGTCACGGCGTCCTGCTTCATGGAAGTCGGCATCGACGACGGCGAGGTCAAGCGCGGTGAAGGCGAGGTGGAGCGCTCCTGCTATTGCATCCATGCCCCGATCCACAAGGCGCTGCCACAGGCGAAAGCGGTGTTTCACACCCACATGCCCTATGCCAGCGCGCTGACCCGGCTCGAAGATCCCCGCATCAAGGAGATCGGCCAGACTGAAGTCGGCCTTTCCGGCGCCATTGCCTATGACGACGAGTATACCGGTCCGGCGCTCGACCCGGCCGAAGGTGCGCGTCTGGCCGGCGTGATCGGCGACAAGTCCGTGCTGTTCATGGCCAATCACGGCATCTCCACCGTCGGCGCGACCGTCGCGGACGCCTATGACATGCTGTATTACGTCGAGCGCGCCGCCCAGGTGCAGATCTACGCCATGTGGACCGGCCAGAGGCTGAAGCAGCTTCCGGCGCCCGTGGTGGAGAAAACCAAGCGCGATTACAAGGACGAGCAGCTCTACAAGGGGCCGACCCCGGCCCAGCGGCACTTCGATGCGCTGAAGCGGATGCTGGACCGCAAGGAGCCCGACTACGCGACGTAGCGCTTCTTCCCTTCTTCCCTTCTCCCCTTGTGGGAGAAGGTGGCGCGAAGCGCCGGATGAGGGGTTCCTTCAACGAGCAGGGCTCGCGGAGACAAACCCCTCATCCGCCTTCGCTTCGCTACGGCACCTTCTCCCACAAGGGGAGAAGGGACGGCGTCACCCCGCCGCTCTCACCTCATCCGCAAACTGCTGCCAGATCTCCGGACGCCAGCTTCCATTGGCGGCGCCGGAGGTCGACGGCAATATCCACACCCTGGTGTCGCCGATCACCTCCGCCTGCTCGCCGTACTCTCGCTTGCCATCGAAGAATTTCTGTCCGGCCGTCTTGCTGGTGAAGGCGAGGAATTGCGGGCGAAATGTTGCGATGGCGCTGCTCAATCGCGCGCGATCCGCCGGCGTCAGTTTCGGAAGCGTCGCGCGGTCCATCCCCGCGCCTGCTTTCACGAGATCGGTCAAGCCGATCCCATGTTGCAGCAGGCTGCGATATTGACGCGGCTGCAACTGCTCCGGCGTGAGCCTCGTCTCGTGAAGGATCTTCCAGAACTTGTTTTGCCGGTGCGCGTAGTAGGCCCGCTCGGCCGCGGATGTCGTCCCCGCGGCGGTCCCGCACAACACGATGCGAAGGGAATGTTGCAGCAGGTCGCTCAGCACATCCGTCACGGTGGCGACAATCCTACTGGCTCGCCCACACGATCCTTGCGATCCAGGCGACGTCGTCGGCATCCAGCGTACGGTCGGCCTGGGCCGGGTTCAGCGAGGCCAGTTCCAGCGTCCTGGTGGTGCGGCGCTTCAATTCCTTGACCATCACTTCGCCATCAGATGTTTTGAGCACGACGCGGTCGCCGCGCCGGATCGCCGTGCCCGGCGACACCACGATGATGTCGCCGTCGCGATAGGCAGGCTTCATCGCATCGCCGGAGATCTCCAGCGCATAGGCATGCTCATCGGAGGCCTGTGGCAGCGCCACCTCGTCCCAGCCTCGGCCGGCGGGAAAGCCGCTGTCGTCGAAATGACCGCCGCTGCCGGCTTGCGCCAGCCCCAGCAGCGGCACCGATTGCAGGCTGCGCGCGCCGTCGCCGATCAACTGCACAAAGGTGTCGATCGATGAATTGGTTGCGGCCAGCGCCTTGGAAACCGATTCGGTCGATGGCCACCGTTCGCGGCCGTCGGCGGTGATGCGCTTGGATTTGTTGAAGGTGGTGGGGTCCAGGCCACTGCGTTTGGCGAGGCCAGAAGGCGACATCCCGGCGCGTTCGGCCAGCCGGTCGAGCGCGGTCCAGACCTGGCTGTGGGTCAGAATCCGTTGCGCCTTGGATTGTCTCGCCATCGCAAATCTCTGAATCGCCTAGGAATTATTGCCTCATTCGGCCGGTTTGTGCAAATCTCCCTTGGCGCTCTCCGGTAGGATGGATGCCGGTTCGTGGGGAGAAAACGTCGCAAAACAGGAAATTGGCACGCCGTTCTGTCGAATCAGAGCCGGACAGGCGCTTTGCCTGCCGCAGCAGCGCTTGAGTTGGCGGCCTGCCGCCTTTACGGTCGGCCGCCACCCGGCCATTTTCCGGGAAAATCCCAACCGTCTCAACGACAAGCCCGGAAAGCCGTGCGCACGATCTATAAAATCACTCCCGCCTCGGCCTGGCGCGAGGCCGAACGGCAGGGCGTCTACCGGGGCGGTCCCGACGATCTGCGCGACGGCTACATTCATTTCTCCACGGCGTCGCAGGTCGCCGAAACGGCGCGAAAGCATTATTTCGGCCAGACCGGCCTGTTTCTGGTCGCGGTCGATGCGGACACGCTCGGCGATGCCTTGCGTTGGGAGCCCTCGCGCAACGATGAACTGTTTCCGCATCTCTATGGCGAACTCGATCTCGGCGCGGTGACCGCCATTCTCGACATGCGCGCGCGATCGGATGGCTATCACGACATTCCGGAGCTTATCCCGTGATCCGCGCCTTCGATGCCTTTTCGCTGCCGCTGCTGCGCTGGTTCGATCCGGAGGACGCGCATCGCATGGCCATTCAAGGCCTGCGGCTGCTGCCGCCGGTCAAGCCGCGGGCCGACGACCACAAGCTGGCGGTGCGGGCCTTCGGTCTGAATTTTCCCAATCCGATCGGCATGGCCGCAGGCTTCGACAAGAGCGCGGAGGTGCCCGACGCGCTGTTGCGGCTCGGCTTCGGCTTTGTCGAGATTGGCACGGTGACGCCGAAGCCGCAGGGCGGCAATCCGCGGCCGCGGCTGTTTCGTCTCGAGCGCGATGAAGCCGTGATCAACCGCATGGGCTTCAACAATGACGGCGCCGAGGTTGCGCTGCGCCGGCTGGCGGCGCGCGCCAACCATGGCGGCATCGTCGGCGTCAATGTCGGGGCCAACAAGGATTCGTCCGACCGCGTCGCCGACTACGTCAAGCTGATCGAGACGTTCGCGCCGGTGGCGAGCTATTTCACCGTCAACGTCTCTTCGCCGAACACGCCGGGCCTGCGCAATTTGCAGCAATCCGCGGCGCTCGACGATTTGCTCGCCAAGGTCATCGATGCGCGCGAGCGGGTGCGCAAGAATGCCGGCGATTCGCCGGTGCTGCTGAAGATCGCACCGGATCTCAGCCTGACCGAACTCGATGACGTCGTGCACATCGCGCGCTCGCGCCGGGTCGACGGCATGATCGTCGCCAACACGACGCTGGCGCGTCCCTCGGTGTTGCGTGAACAGGCGAGAGCGAAAGAGCAGGGCGGATTGTCGGGGCGCCCGCTGTTTCGATTGTCGACGCGGATGGTGGCCGAGACCTATGTCCGCACCGAAGGTGCATTTCCACTAATCGGCGTCGGCGGCATCGATTCCGGTGGCGCGGCGCTCACAAAAATCCGCGCCGGCGCCAGCCTGATCCAGCTCTATTCGTCGCTGGTCTACAAGGGGCTTGGCCTGGTCGAGGACATCAAGAACGATCTGGCTTCGACGCTATTGCGGACCGGTCGCGACTCGCTGTCGGAGATCGTCGGCGCGGATGCGGCGACGATCACGGCCGAGGACTGGCCGGTGCAGTAGCCGCATTCTCGTAGCCCGGATGGAGCGAAGCGTAATCCGGGACAGACTAACCGCTTGCACCAAGGTCCCGGATTGCGCTGCGCTCCATCCGGGCTACGAGTAAACGACTTCTTCAACAGCGCTGGATAACGCAGCGCTTCCAGCCCGCCGCGGGCGGCGTAGTGCACCAGCAGCGCGCCCCATAGTCCGGCATTGCCGAACGATCGTAGCGCAAACCATGCGGTGAGGAAGATCAACAGCGAAGCCACCATCAGATTGCGCATGTCGCGCGCCCAGGTCGCGCCGATATAGATGCCGTCAAAGGCAAAGGCGAATACGCCAAGCAGCGGCGCAAAAATCACGAACGGCAGATAATCCCGCGCGATGCGCCGCACCTCCGCGCTCGCCGTCATGATGTCGATAAACGCAGGCCCGAACACCAGGAAACAGGCGGCGACTGCGAGCGCGAAGCCAAAGCCCCACATCACGACGAGTTTTACGGTGCCTGCGAAGGCCGCCTTGTCGCGGGCG
This sequence comes from Bradyrhizobium sp. McL0615, assembly GCF_049993905.1. Classification (NCBI taxonomy): domain Bacteria; kingdom Pseudomonadati; phylum Pseudomonadota; class Alphaproteobacteria; order Hyphomicrobiales; family Nitrobacteraceae; genus Bradyrhizobium; species Bradyrhizobium sp. McL0615. Next base: position 936,913 of record NZ_CP188254.1, read on the forward strand.
CCATAGGCACGGCCGCAGAGCTGCTCGGCTGCATTGGCGAGACCGTCGAGGAAAAACGCGCCGAACAGCAGAAAATTGTTGAGGACCGCATTGGCGGCCAGCGTCATGTCGCCGGCACGCGCGCCCTGCGCGGTGAAAAACAAAAACGCCGCGATCAGCGACGCGGTGCGGATCATGATGTCGCGGTTGACGGAAAGCATTCGCGCCAGCTTGGCGCGATCGAACAGCAAAGCGCGGGAAGCCGCGAATTGCCCTTTCGAAAGGTGGCGCGCGACCAGCAAACCGAGCACGAAGCCTGCGGCCTCCGCGATTAACGCCGCGATGGCCGCGCCAGCAATTCCGAAGTCGAACACCAGCACCAGCACGACGGTCGCCGCCACGTTGATGAGGTTGATTGATATCTGCATGCCGAGCGCCAATTTGGCGCGAGCCTGCCCGATCAGCCATCCCAGCACGACATAATTGCCGAGCGCCAGCGGCGAAGACCAGATCCGGATGATGAAGTAGGTTTGGGCCGCATTCGTGACGCCCTCGCTGCCGCCCATCGCATTGAGCAGAAGGGTGGCGAGCGGAATCTGCAGGGCGATCAGCGCAGCCCCAACCAGCGCCGCGACGATCAGCCCGCGCAGCAGGATCGCGCGTAATTCCGACGTCTCGCCGGCGCCGAGCGACTGCGCCGTGAAGGCGACCGTGCTCATGCGCAGGAAGCCGAACAGCCAGAACATGCAGTCGAACAGTACCGAGGCCATCGCGACGCCGCCGAGCAGCGTGGCGTCGCCGAGCCGGCCGATCGCCGTGGTCGAGACGATGCCGATCAGCGGCGTGGTCAGGTTCGCGACCATCGCGGGCCCGGCGATGGCAAATACCTGTGCCGTCGTGACCCTGGATGCAGTTACGGGCGAATGCATGCCTAGAGCTCGACAATCATGCCGTCTTCGGCAGCCGCATAGGGCAGTTCGCCCAGCCGAGCGAGCATGTCCTCGCTCATATGCGTCAGCACCAGCCGCTTGGCGTTGATCTCAGGCAGGTGCGCTTCCAGCGTCTTCAGGCTGAGATGGTTCTTGACGAGCTTGTCGTAATAATACGCCTCGGCAATGAACAGGTCCGCGCCGCGCGCCGCCGGGATCAGCATATCCGTCCATTCGGTATCGGCGCTGTAGGTGATGACGCGGCCCTCGGCCTCGATGCGATAGGCCAGGAATGGCCCGCCGGATTCGCCGTGAACCACGGGATACGGCGTCACTTTGAGCTCGCCAAACGCCCGGCTCTGCTCCGGCTCGAGCGCAACGACCGAGAGATCGAACCGCTGCTTTGTCTTTGAGGAATGCTCGAACAGCGCCTCCATCAAATTGGCGAGCTTCGTCTCGATACCTGCCGGCCCGGCGATGACGAGCGGCCGGGCGCGGCGCGTGAACTGCGCGTCCAGCAGCAAAAACGGCAGGCCGCCAAAATGGTCGCCATGGAAATGCGTGATCAGGATCAGGTCGATGTCGTCGCGCACGATGCCGAGGCGTTTCAGCGCGGGCAGCGACGACGCGCCGCAATCGATCAGGAAATTGACGCTGTTACCCGTGACGTGGAAGCAGGTGTTGAACCTGCCGCCGGAGCCGAGCGCGTCGCCGCAGCCGACAAATCGCAATTGCATCGGCTGCGGCCTTACGCGTTCAATCTATCGCCCGCGGGGGCTGCCGAACAGCCGCGACAGCAGCCAGATCGGGATCACGATGACAGCGCCGAGCAGGAAGTAGCGCCACAGCCAGTTGACGGCGTCGAAGCCGAGATCCCACAGCCGCCGGAACAGCATCTGGATGCTGTGCAGGATATTCCAGGGATCGAAGCCGATTGCGGCGAGCACCACGCCGACCAGGATCGACAGCAGGATCAGCCGGAACGCCACCGCCAGCGGCGAGCCGCCGAGGAAGCGGTACAGGCCGTCATTGCTGGCCGGCAGGTCCCTGACGTCGTTCGGCATCGGTTTCTCCCGCGGAAGGTCTCGCAAACAGTATAGAGCACGGCGGGGCAGATGGGGAACCCGCTAGTCTCAGTCAATGGCCGCCATGCGCCGCCGGAATGTTAATTTGCCGTCACATCCTTCAGCATCCGCTCCAGCGTTTCCAGCCGGTCGGCCTCGCGTGGCGGCTTGTCCCAGCGCAGCCGGCTGATGCGTGGAAACCGCATCGCGACGCCGGATTTGTGCCGTGGCGAGCGCGCCAGCCCCTCGAAGGCGACTTCCAGCACCAGGCCTTGGTCCGGCTCATGCACGACGTGGCGCACGGGACCGAATTTTTCTGTCGTGTTGCGGCGGACGAAGCGGTCGATCTGCAACAGTTCCTCGTCAGTGAAGCCGAAATAGGCTTTTCCGACCGGCACCAGCTGCTCGCCGTCCTCGCCATTGGTCCAGACGCCAAACGTGTAATCCGAATAGTAGGACGAGCGCTTGCCATGACCGCGCTGGGCATACATCAAGACGGCGTCGATGATGTGCGGGTCGCGCTTCCATTTCCACCACTGGCCTTTTGGGCGACCCGGCAAATAGGGCGCGTCGCGCCGCTTCAGCATGACGCCCTCGACGGCTTCGGCATCCTCGCCGGCGCCGGCGCTTGAGGGATCGGCCCGCGCTGCCGTCAGCGCCTCCCAGCTATCGAAGGCAACCGTCGGCGACAGGTCGATGCGCGGATCGTCCAGCTTCCCGATGAATTTCTCAAGATGCGCGCGGCGCTCGGCAAACGGCAGCTCGCGCAGATCGTTCTCGTCGTCGCCGAGCAGGTCGTAGGCGCGCAAGTGAATAGGAAAATCCTTGATCAGTTTCGGCGAGACGACTTTTCGATTGAGCCGCTGTTGCAGCACGTTAAAAGTCTGCACGCGGCCCTCGCGCAGCACCAGTAGCTCGCCATCGATGGCGCCGGGCAGATGCAGCGACGGCGCCAGGTCGGGAAAGCTTTTTGTAATGTCCTCGCCGGTGCGCGAATAAAGCCGCGCCTGCATGTGGCCGCGCTCATCGCGGCCCGAGACTGCCTGCACGCGAATGCCGTCCCATTTCCATTCTGCAATGAAGTCCGCAGGATCGAGACTGGCGAAATCCGTATCCTCGATCGCATGCGCCAGCATTACCGGGCGGAACGGCGCTGGGTCGCGGTTGACCGGCTTGTCACCGCGCCCTTCCAGCCACGCGAACAGGTCAAGATAGGGCGGGGCTAGTCCGGGCCAGATCAACTCGATCTCATGCGGATCCTTGTCGCCAAGCGCGGCCGCGGCGGTTTTCGCCAGCCGTGCCGAAATCCCGATCCGCATTGCACCCGTCACGAGTTTTAAAAGCGCCCAGCGGCCGGTCTCGTCCAGCTCGTCGAGCCAACGCGCGAGCTGCTTTGGCAGTTCGGTCTTGCCGAGGGTGCGGAGGGTCGTGACGACCTCGGAGAGGGTGGGTGGCGGCGGATTGTTGTGGCCGGGCAGCGGGACCTTCGGCCACATCAGCGCCACCGTCTCGGATAAATCGCCGACATAGTCATACGACAGTCCGAACAGCACCGGATCGGTACGATCCATGATCAGATCGCGGATCAGCCCCGGCTTGGCGTGCTTGAACGACAGCGCGCCGGTCAGCGCCGCCAGTGCGTAGCCGCGGTCGGGATCGGGCGTCTCGCGAAAATACGCCGTGATCAGCCGCAGCTTGTTGTTGCGGCCGGGCTCGTAGGCGAGGCGGTCGAGCAGTTCGGCAAAACGGTTCATGCCTCGGCCTCGTCGGCCGCGACCGCCTCGTGCTCTTCCTCATCGCCGTAGCCGACGAGATCAAGCGGCCGTGCGGCAAGCCCACGCGCCCTGCACCAATGCACCAGCGCGTCTTCCTGGCCGTGCGTGACCCAGACCTCGCCGGCGCCGGTTGCGGCGATGGTCGCGGTCAGCCCGTCCCAGTCGGCATGGTCCGAGATCACCAGCGGCAACTCGATGCCGCGCTGGCGGGCGCGCGCCCGCACCCGCATCCAGCCCGAGGCGAACGCGGTGATCGGGTCGGGAAAGCGTCGCGTCCAGATATCTGAGGTGGCTGACGGCGGCGCCAGCGTGATGGTGCCGGCGAGATCGGCCTTCTTCATCCCCTTGACCAGGCGTAGTTCGCCGAGCGCGATGCCACGGCTTTCATAATAGCGCGTGATCGCTTCCATTGCGCCGTGCAGATAGATCGGCGCGTCGTAGCCCTGCTCACGCAACAGCGCGATCACGCGCTGCGCCTTGCCGAGCGAATAGGCCCCGACCAGATGCGCGCGCTCCGGAAACAGCGCGACCGACGCCAGCAGTTTCTTCACCTCATCTGCCGCATTGCCATGGCGGAACACCGGCAGGCCAAACGTCGCCTCGGTGATGAAGACGTCGCAGGGCACGACTTCAAATGGCGTGCAGGTCGGATCGATGGCGTCCTTGTAGTCGCCGGAGGCGACGATGCAGGTATCCTTGCAGGTCACCGCAATCTGTGCCGAGCCCAGCACATGGCCCGCGGGATGGAATTTGATCTTGACGTCGCCGAGCCGGATTTCCTCGCCGTAGCGAATGGCCTGAGTGGTCGAAGCAAAGTTGTCGCCATAGCGCAGCCGCATCATGTCGAGCGTTTCCTGCGTGGCGAGCACGGCGCCATGGCCGGGCCGGGCATGGTCGGAATGGCCATGGGTAATGACGGCCCGCTCGACCGCGCGGACCGGGTCGATATGGAAGCCGCCCGGCTTGCAGCACAGGCCAGCGGGAGCGGGGATCAGGATGTCTTGCGGACGCATGCGGGGTTATATAGGAGGTCTTGGGTCGAATTTTACCCGTCATGCGTGGGCCTGACCCGCGCATCCATATTGGAACCCATGTCCTCGCGCCTGTTTGTCTCCTCCGGCGATCTGATGGCCGACCGCCGGTTTGATTTCGCGCGCGACCTGCAATTGAAGGGCGATCCGGCCGCTGCTGCCGATCTGCTGATGCAGGCGATCGAGCTGGCGCCGAATTTTGCTTCGGCCTGGTTCACGCTCGGCGGCATCCGCGAAGAACTCGGCGAGCACCGGGCGGCGATTGCGGCCTATCAAAAGGCGCAGGCCAGCGATCCCGGCGATCGCCACGGCGCAGGTCTTCGATTGATGCGGCTTGGCGCAGAGCCCGTGTCCGGCATGCCGCAGGCCTACGTGCAAACGCTGTTCGACCAGTATGCGCCGCGGTTCGAAGCCTCATTGGTGGGCGATCTCGGCTATCGCGGCCCGGCGCTGCTCTTCAAGGCGGTGCTGTCGGTGCGATCGGCCGCGCGCAAGCCGGCGTTTTTCAAGCGCGCCATCGACCTCGGCTGCGGCACCGGACTGGCGGCGGCAGCGTTTGCAAACGGAGTGGATCATTTCACCGGCGTCGATCTGTCGCCGCGCATGATCGAGCGGGCGCGCGCCACCGGCTTCTACGCCGAGTTGGAAGTTGCCGATATGCTGCAGGGTCTGCGGGCGCGGGGGGATGGCAGCGCCGATCTCATTCTCGCCGCGGATGCGATGGTATACGTCGCCGATCTCGCGCCGGTGCTGGCTGAAGCCGCGCGTGTGCTTGCGCCGGGCGGGCTGCTCGCCTTCACCACCGAAACCCATGGCGGCGAAGGCGTCGTGATCGGCCAGGGGCTGCGCTATGCCCATGCGGGGGCTTACGTGCGCGCCGCGGTCAAATCCGCCAGCCTCAAACTGTCCCTGCTGGAGGATCGCTCCGCCCGCAACGAGGACAACGCGCCGGTTCCCGGCCTGGTCGCCGTTGCCGCGAAAACTTGAGTCTAGACGCTAGGCGCTCGCCGAATAGCGGCATGCGTGCGACATGTCTGCTATTGCCAGTAGCGGCGGAATGCCGGATCAAGACTCCCATAAGGGAGAAAACAACAATGAAGAACAAACAAACCCGGCGCGAATTCGGCGCCACGGCGCTTGCCGCCGCGCTCGCATCGGCGATGCCTGCGCCCTTCGTCTGGGCGGCGGAGAAGAAATACGATCCGGGCGCCAGCGACACTGAAATCAAGCTCGGACAAACCGTGCCGCACTCCGGGCCCGGCTCGCTCTACGGCGTGCTCGGCCGCGTCGGCGAGGCCTATTTCCAGATGCTCAACGAAAAGGGCGGCATCAACGGCCGCAAGGTGAAGTTCCTCACCATGGACGACGCCTACAGCGCGCCGAAATGCGTCGAGGCGACGCGGCGGCTGGTCGAGCAGGAGGAAGTGCTGGCGCTGTACGGTTCGCTTGGCACCGCGCCGCAGACCGCCGTGCACAAATATCTCAACTCGAAAGGCGTGCCGCAGCTATTGCTCAATACCGGCGCGTCGAAGTGGAACGACCCCAAGAATTTCAAATGGACCATGGCGGGCCTGCCGCTCTATCCGACCGAAGCACGCATTCTCGCCAAGCATGTCGTGGGCGTGAAGCCGAACGCCAAGATCGGCATCCTCTACCAGAACGACGATTTCGGCCGCGATTTCCTTGGGCCCTTCAAGAAGGTGCTCGCGGATGCCGGCGGCACGGCCAAGGTGATCATGGAGCAGACCTACGATCTGACCGATCCGACGATCGATTCCCAGCTCATCAATCTCTCGAAATCCGGCGCGGACGTTTTCTACAACATCACTACTGGCAAGGCGACGTCGCAGTCGATCCGCAAGGTGGTCGAGCTCGGTTGGAAGCCGTTGCAATTGCTCTCGGCGGGATCGACCGGACGTTCGATCCTCAGTGCCGCCGGCTTCGAGAATGCCACCGGCATCGTCGCGATCCGTTACGCCAAGGAAGTCGGTGTCCCGCGCTGGGAAAAGGACCCCGACGTGATGGCATTCGAGGAGTTGCGCAAGAAATATCTGCCCAATGTCGATCCTGACAACACCATCGCCTTTGCCGGCTATGGCCAGGTCGCGAGCATGGCGGAAATCCTGCGCCGCTGCGGCGACGAACTCACCCGCGCCAACGTGCTGAAGCATGCGACGACGCTGGCGGGCTTCCACTCGCCGTACTTCCTCGACGGCATCAATTTCAGCTACACGCCCGAGGACTATACGCCGATGAAGACGCTCTACATCTCGGAGTTCAACGGCAAGGATTGGGATATTTCCGACAAGCCCGTGACGGAGTAGGGCCGGGCGCGCCGCTGTCTCTTAACCCTCTCCCCGTTCTTCACGGGGAGAGGGTTGGGGTGAGCGGCTCTCTCCGCGCAAAGGTGCCCGCCGATAGTCCGGTACCCCCTCACCCGGATCGCAAGGGCGATCCGACCTCTCCCCGCAAGCGGGGCGAGGTAAGGGCAGCCCCTCGACGAAGCCGCTTCGACAGCTTAGCTCTAACGGGTGCCGTCGCCTGATCCCTTGCCCTTCACGCCGCTTGAAACGGCTGCGCTCTTGCCCGACCGCTTCCGGCGTTGGTTTGCCGCGCGGGGCTGGTCGCCGCGTGAGCATCAGCTGGCGCTGCTGGCAAAAGCCGACGACGACCGCTCGGCGCTGCTGATTGCCCCGACGGGTGCCGGCAAGACGCTGGCCGGCTTTCTGCCGACGCTGGTGGAGCTATCTTCTCCGGCCGCCTCAAAGGGCACCGGCGAGAAGAGCCTCATCTCCACCGGCCGCACCGTGAAGCGCACTGGCGGCCTCCACACCCTCTACATCTCGCCGCTGAAGGCGCTCGCGGTCGACATCGCGCGCAATCTGGAGACGCCGATTGCCGAGATGAGCCTGCCGATCAAGGTCGAGACTCGCACCGGCGACACGCCGGTGTCGCGGCGGCAGCGGCAGCGGCGCTATCCGCCGGACATTCTGCTCACCACGCCCGAGCAACTGGCGTTGTTATTGTCGTCCGACGACGCGCCGTTTCTGTTCTCCTCGCTCAAGCGCATCGTGCTCGACGAACTGCATGCGCTGGTCACCTCCAAGCGCGGTGATCTGTTGTCGCTCGGGTTGGCGCGGTTGTGGCGGCTGGCGCCGGAGATGCGCGCGATCGGGCTGTCCGCGACGGTGGCCGAGCCGGAATCGCTGGCGCGCTTTCTGGTGCCGCAGCGCGACGGCAAGGAGGTCTCCGCCGATATCGTCGTGGCCGGTGGCGCCGCGGCGCCGGTCGTCGAGATGCTCGATACCAAAGAACGCCTGCCTTGGGCCGGGCACACCGCGCGCCATGCGCTCGGCGAAATGTACGATCTGATCAAGCGCAACAAGACCACGCTGATCTTCGTCAACACCCGCAGCCAGGCCGAAATGCTGTTCCAGGATTTCTGGCGCATGAACGACGATGGCCTTGCGATTGCGCTTCATCACGGCTCGCTCGACGTCGCCCAGCGTCGCAAGGTCGAGGACGCGATGGCGGCCGGCAAACTGCGGGGCGTGGTCTGCACGTCCTCGCTGGATCTCGGTATCGACTGGGGCGACATCGATCTTGTCATCAATGTCGGCGCGCCAAAAGGCTCTTCGCGCCTGATGCAGCGGATCGGCCGCGCCAACCACCGGCTCGACGAGCCCTCGCGCGCCGTCTTGATCCCCGCCAATCGTTTCGAGGTGCTGGAATGCCGCGTCGCGATCGATGCAATCGCGGAAAACGCGCAGGACACGCCGCCCTTGCGCACCGGCGGGCTCGACGTGCTGGCGCAGCACGTATTGGGTTGCGCCTGCGGCGAGCCGTTTCTTTCCGACGAACTCTATGCCGAAGTGCTGACCGCGGCGCCTTATTCAGCGTTGACGCGAACCGATTTCGACGATGTGGTCGATTTCGTAGCCACCGGCGGCTACGCGCTGAAGACCTACGAACGCTTCGCGCGCATCAAACAGGACAAGCAGGGCCGCTGGCGCGTCACCAATCCGCGGGTGCGGCAGAGCTATCGTCTCAATGTCGGCACCATCGTTGAAGAGGCGATGCTCAAGGTGAAGCTGGTGCGTGGCCGCGGTGGTGGGGGCGGCTCCACCGGAATGATCGGCCGCGGCGGCCGGATGCTCGGCGAGATCGAGGAATATTTTATCGAGGGACTGGTCGCCGGCGATACTTTTGTGTTCGGCGGCGAGATCGTGCGCTACGAGGCGCTGGTCGAGGACCAGGTCTATGTCTCTCGCGCCAACGACAAGGACGCCAAAGTGCCGTCCTATATGGGCGGCAAGTTTCCGCTGTCGACCTATCTGGCCGAACGCGTGCGGAAACTGCTCGACGACCGCCGCCAGTGGAATGCGCTGCCGGAGCAGGTGCGCGACTGGCTGTCGCTGCAGCGGCATTTTTCCCGCGTGCCGGCCGTGCGCGAACTTTTGATCGAAACCTTTCCGCGCGGCGGCAAGCATTACATGGTGTGCTATCCCTTCGAGGGTCGGCTCGCACATCAGACGCTCGGCATGCTGCTGACGCGTCGGCTGGAGCGCGCCCGCGCCCGGCCGCTGGGATTTGTGGCGAACGAATATGCGCTCGCGATCTGGGGGCTCGGCGACGTCTCCTTCATGGTTCGCCATGGCAAGCTCGATTTCGCCGCGCTGTTCGCGCCCGACATGCTCGGCGACGACCTCGAGGCGTGGCTGGCCGAATCCGCGCTGATGAAGCGCACCTTCCGCAACTGCGCACTGATCTCCGGCCTGATTCCGCGCCGTTTCACCGGTGAGGAAAAGAGCCGCCGTCAGGTCTTGTTCTCGACCGATCTCGTCTATGACGTGCTGCGCAAGCATCAGGCCGACCACGTGCTGTTGCGCGCGGCGCGCGCCGATGCCGCCGCCGGCCTACTCGATCTCAAGCGTCTTGGTGATATGCTCTCGCGCATTCAGGGCCGAATCACCCACCGGGAACTCGAACATGTTTCGCCACTCGCAGTTCCCGTGATGCTGGAAATCGGCCGCGAGTCAGTTTATGGCGAAGCGGCGGATGAGTTGCTGGCGGAAGCCGCCGATGAACTCGTCAAAGAAGCGATGGGGTAAGACGTGACGGCAGGGGTGCAATCTTCGGAAGACGACCAGCAGATGCGCGTCTCAAAGGTCATGGTCGCAGATGTGACGTTCATCGCCGACCTTTCCGGCGCGCTGTTCTGGCAGGAGCAGCGCCTGCTCGTCGTCTCCGATCTGCATCTGGAAAAAGGTTCCAGCTTTGCCATGCGCGGTGTGCTGCTGCCACCCTATGACACGGTGGCGACGCTCGGCCGTCTCGCCGCCGTCATCGCGCGGCACGACCCGCGCATGGTGATCGCGCTCGGCGACAGTTTTCATGATCGCGACGCGCATGAACGGCTGTCGGCGTCCGACCGTGAGGCGCTCTCGGCGATGCAGGCGCGGCGCGACTGGATCTGGATTTCGGGCAATCACGATCCGGCGCTGCCGTCCGATCTCGGCGGCGTGGTCGCGAGCGAAGTCGCGATCGGCCCGATCGTGTTCCGCCATGAGCCGACCGGGACTGCGGGTGAAATCGCCGGCCATCTTCATCCCAAGGCCCGCGTCGCCACAAGGGGACGCTCGATGGAGCGGCGGTGTTTTGCGAGCGATGGCGAACGCGCGGTAATGCCGGCGTTCGGCGCCTATACCGGCGGCTTGAGCATTCGCGACGTCGCGTTTTCAAAAATCTTTGGCGCGCCCGGCTTCATGGCGCACGTGCTCGGTGACAACCGGGTACATGCGATCGCGGCTTCGCGCTGTTATTGAGAAGTCGCTGCGAGCCGCGGCGCCGTAGGGTGGGCAAAGCGCAGCGTGCCCACCATCTCGCAGCGAATCCTATGACAGATGGTGGGCACGTCGCTTCGCTCCTTTGCCCACCCTACCATTGATCACGCCGCCTTCGCCTGCACCGTGCTGCAGAATTCGGCGAGCCGGTCCGCCAGCCGCAAGGTCGCGGGACTGGCATCCGGGGCCGCCACCAATGCCACTTCGGTCCGGTCGATCGGTGCAAAACCATCCTTCGCCGTCAGTACGCGGTGATCGGCCTGGATCGCCATTTCCGAGAGAATGGAAAGGCCCATGCCGGCGGCGACCGCAGCCTGGATGCCGGAGAGGTTGGAAGAGGTATAAGCCATATGCCAGTTGCGTCCGGCGCTTTCCAGCGCATGGATCGCGCCCGCCCGGTACAGGCAGCCGGTAGGAAAGCCGATCAGCGGCACCGAGCCCGTGCGGGTATCGCGCGGATGGCTTTTGCTGGTGACCCAGTGCACGCGCTCCGGCCACACCGCGATGCCGCCCTTTTCCCCCGCGGCGCGCTTGAACAATGCGAGATCGAGTTCGCCGCGTTCGAGCTCCCGCTTGAGGTTGGCGCTTTGATCGGCGCGGACGTCGAGCCGCAGGCCGGCATGCGAGCGCGAGAATGCCGCCAGCAGTTTCGCCAAGCGATAGGCGGCAAAATCCTCGGGCACACCGAGCCGCACCGCGCCCTCGCTTCCGGGACGCGCCACCACGTCGCGCGCCTCTTCCGCCAGCGCCAGCAGGCGCCGCGCATAGGACAACAGCCGCTCGCCGGCTTCCGTCGGCGTCACGTCCTTGCCGTTACGATTCAGCAGCGGCTGGCCGACATCGTCTTCCAGCCGCTTGATCTGCTGGCTGACGGTCGACTGGGTGCGGTGGACGCGTTCGCCGGCGCGGGTAAAGCCGCCGGCATCGACCACGCTGACGAAACTGCGCAGGAGCTCCAGATCGAGCATGCGAATGCTCCATTTATAAATCCACTGCATATCAGTTTATCATTTAATTTCCAAATAGCAAGACGCGGGCCTAGATCATGGACAAAGGAGACTTCCCATGTCGCTCGCGCCCTCGGTCGCGGTTCCCCGCGCCACCTTTAATCCGCTCCCGCTCTATATCGGCCTGTTCTGCCTGCTCTGGAGCTTTGCCTTCGTCGCCGGCAAGATCGGCGTCACCGATTGCCCGCCGCTGATCCTGCTTGCCGCGCGCTTCTCGCTGGCTGGCATCCTGATCCTCGGCATTACGGCACTGCGTGGGGAAGCATGGTCTTCGCTCACCTGGCGCGACGCCGCCATCTTCGCGATCCTCGGCGTTGCCAACAATGCGCTCTATCTCGGTCTCGGCTATACCGGGCTGCAGACCGTATCCGCCGGCCTCGGCGGCCTCATCGTCAGTGCCAATCCGGTGTTCACCGCCGTGCTCGCGGCGGCCTTTCTGGGCGAGGCGCTGACCGGGCGCAAGGTGATAGGCCTCATGCTCGGCATCGCCGGCGTCGGCTTTATCGTCTGGCACCGCATGTCGGTCGGTACCGATGACTGGCACGGCATCCTGTTCACACTGGCCTCGCTGGCCTCGATCGTAGCCGGCACGATCCTGTTCAAGGTGCTGGCGCCGAAAGGCAGTCTGTGGGTCGGCAACGGCGTGCAGAATCTTTCAGCCGGCATCGTGCTGCTGCCGTTCGCGTTCACGCTGGCTGATGTCGGCGACATCGTGCCGAGCGCGCGGCTCGTGGGCGCGTTCGCCTTCCTCGTGCTTGGCGGCTCGATCCTCGCCTATCTGCTCTGGTTTCATCTGTTGAAGGTTTGTGGCGCGACCGCCGCGAGCGCCTATCACTTCCTGATGCCGCCGCTGGGCATGCTGTTCGCCTTTCTCGTGCTCGGCGAACATGTCGAATTCCGCGACCTGCTCGGAATCGTTCCCGTAGCCCTCGGCATTTATCTGGTGACCCGCCCAGCGGCATCGATCGAGAAGAGTGCGGCATGACTTCGATCCTGATGCCGGCTCGCTTGTCTGCCACGGCGTCCTCGGGCAAGGTCACGGCCAGGAACCTGTTCCCGTCAGGTTCGTTGTCGCTGCGGCTGGACCGGGAATGGCAGAGCACAACAAGTCGAATCCGAAACATCACGCGAACAAGCATCCCGGTGGTGGCAAGCCGGCCGCGACGGCCGCATCGGCCCGGCCGTTTCGCCTCCGCGATGCGCTGAAGGCGCTCGGTCCCGGCCTGATCACCGGCGCGTCCGACGACGATCCGTCGGGGATCGGCACCTACAGCCAGGCCGGCGCGCAGCTCGGCTACGGCATCGGCTGGACCATGCTGCTGACGTTTCCGCTGATGGTCGCGATCCAGGAAATCTCCGCGCGCGTCGGTCGCGTCACCGGGCACGGCATTTCAGGCAATGTCTGTCGGCATTATTCGTCATGGCTGCTCAATGTGGTGGTGGCGCTGCTGTTCATCGCCAACACCATCAACATCGCCGCCGACCTCGGCGCCATGGCGGACGCCAGCAAACTGCTGATCGGCGGCCACAGCATCGTCTATGTGCTGCTGTTCGGCGTGACGTCGGTGGTGGCGCAGATCTTCCTCGATTACAAACGCTACGTCTCGGTGCTGAAATGGCTGACGCTCAGCCTGTTCGCCTATGTCGCGGCGCTCGCCTTTGCAAAAGTATCGTGGGGCGAAGCGCTGGCCGGCGTTCTCGTTCCGCGCCTGACCTGGAGCCTCGACTATTTCACCACCATCGTCGCCATCCTCGGCACCACGATCTCGCCCTATCTGTTCTTCTGGCAGGCCTCGCAGGAAGCCGAGGACCAGCGCGTCGATGCGACCAAGCGGCCGCTGATCGAAAAGCATTACGGCGCGCGCAAGGAATTTTACCGCATCCGCGCCGACACCATCATCGGCATGGCGTTTTCCAATCTGATCGCGCTGTCGATCATTGTCACCGCTGCGGCGACGCTGCATGCGGCCGGCAAGACGGATATCCAGACCTCGGCGCAGGCAGCCGAAGCGCTGCGTCCGATCGCCGGCGCGTTTGCGGAAGTGATCTTTGCGCTCGGCATCGTCGGCACCGGGTTGTTGGCGATTCCCGTGCTTGCCGGCGCCACGGCGTACGCCGTCGGCGAGGGGCGGCAATGGCCGGTGGGACTCGCGCGCAAGCCGAAAGAGGCCGCCGCCTTCTATGGCGTGCTGGCGTTGTCGGCGGGCATCGGCATCGCGCTGAACTTCACCTCCATCAACCCGATCTCGGCGCTGTACTGGAGCGCCGTCGTCAACGGTGTCCTCGCCGTGCCTGTGATGGTGTTGTTGATGTTGATGGCGCGGCGCAAGGACGTGATGGGCCGCTTCGTCGTCGGTGGCACGCTCTATTGGCTGGGCTGGCTGTCGACGCTGGCGATGCTGCTCAGCGTAGTGGCGATGGGCGTCGGATTCTTTGTCGGTAAGTCGTAGGGTGGGCAAAGGCGCCCTTGCGCCGCGCCCACCATCTATCCAACTCGTCGTCGGAATGGTGGGCACGCTTCGCTTTTGCCTACCCTACGAACTGAGCGACTGGCTCAATCCTTCCGGAACACGATCGATGCCATCCAGCCGGTCATCAGCGCCATGAAGGCGGTGATCAGCCCGTAAACAAAACCGTGCTGCTGCGCGGTGGTGGCGACGAACTGCTCGAAGCCGACCTTGACGATTTCGAACGCGGTGTCGGTCTTGGCTACCAGCGCGCCTTCGGCGAACAGCTTGATCTCGACGTTATAGAGGCCGATCGGCACTTCAGCGGGCAGCGGAATGCCGGTGCGGAATAGCGTCGGCGTCAGAAACGTCACCGCCGAGGTCTCCTCGCGATAGAGGCCGTGCTGCCGGCGCAGCCGCACGAAGGCGCTGCGGAACACGTCGTCGGGCACCACGTCGGCGTAATCGCCGCCGACCCGCTGGGTCAGCAGGACGTTATTCAGCCCAAGCTGCTGCCGCCGCTGCACCTCGGGCGAGGCGATGGCGTCGAACGGCCGGTTGGAGAACAGCGCTAGGTAGCTCGGCACTTTCAGGAACTGCCGGGAGTCGGTGTTGATCCAGATCCCGAACCGGCGCTCCTTGCGGCGGGTGACCATGTCGGCGCGCGGACCGGCCACCGTCACCACCAGATCGTAGGTGCGATTGGCCGGCGTATTGGCGTCCTTCTCCACCGAGCCGAACAGCACAAGTTCCTCGCCGGAATAATTCGGTGTCACGGTGACGCGGTGGTTCGACACCGACACGATCAGCCGTTCGGCCCGCGCGGGCGAGGCCGTGAGCGCTATGCCCAGCAGCAAGCCAACAAGCGTGAGCGGGACGCGCGCGATCATCCGGTCACCCCGGTTTCGCGGATGGTGAACAGATCCTCGGGCCGGAGCACCAGCTCGACGGCAAAGCGGACGCCGACGGCGAGCACCAGCAGCCCGAGCAGCAGCCGCAAATGTTCGCCGCGGATTTTCTGTCCCGCGCGCGCGCCGAACTGCGCGCCGGTGACGCCGCCGACCATCAAAATCAGCGCCAGCACGGCATCGACCAGGTGATTGGTGATGGCGTGCAGCATGGTGGCGAACACCATCGTGACCAAGGTCAGCACCATCGAGGTGCCGATCACGGTCGAGGTCGGCACCCGCAGCACGTAGATCAACAAGGGCACCAGGATGAAGCCGCCGCCGATGCCCATCACGGCGCCGATGAAGCCGATGACCAGGCCGATCACTACGACAGGAATGACGGACAGATAGATTTTCGAGCGCTTGAAGCGCATCTTCAGCGGCAAGCCATGGATCCAGACATGGCTGCCCGGGCGGCGCATGGTGACCGGACCGCCGCGGCGAGCCCGCAACAGCGCCCGCAGGCCCTCCCAGAACATCAGGCCGCCAACGGTGGTCAGCAGGATCACGTAGGACATCGCGATCATGAGATCGAGCTGACCCAACGAGCGCAGCAGCGTGAAGGTCCATACCCCCAGCGCCGTGCCCATACTGCCGCCGGTCAACAGCACCGCCGCCAGCAGCGGATCGATGGCGCGTCGTCGCCAATAGGTGAGCGCGCCGGAGAACGAGGAGGCGGCGATGTGGCTGGCGACGGAAGCGACCGCGACCGCCGGCGTAATGCCGACGAAGATCAACAGCGGCGTCATCAGGAAGCCGCCGCCGATCCCGAACATGCCGGACACGAACCCAACCGCCGCGCCCATCGCCAGGATGAGGAAAACATTGACTGGAATGTCGGCGATCGGGAGGTAGAGCTGCACGCGCGTCTGCTTTTTTAAGCTTTGCCGCAAGCGACGGCCGGGAGGCCGCCAAGGGCATGGTTTCTGTTGTATTTGCCGGCAGTGGAAGCCGGTTCGCGCATGCACCTTTGCGTGCGCAGGGCCGGTTCCCGCATCTTTGCATAACTGAATTCGTCCGCGTGAGGGACTAAAAATGCCCGGGAAGGCAAATTTTTGCCTGACGTGCCTGCGCGTACATCAGGACGTTGAAACGCTGTTACAAATCCGGAGGCAGGTCGGTTCGTGGGACCGGCTCAGGGCTTTCCGAGCGGGTCGGTGACGAGGTTCATCGCCAGCGCCTGTTTGGGGCTGAGCCAGCGAATGTCCCGCGTTTCGGACATCGCTTCGACGATGGAGGACGAGACCCCCATTTTGGTCATGTAGCCGAGTACGGCGCCGGAAATCCGCTGCGCCTCCGCGACGGGGTCGTTCACGGGCCTGGTTGTGACAAACCGATGAACGCCTAGCGCCGAGCCCAGGACGCCGAAGCGGGTCTTGCCCCCGGCATAGACCAGCACGCAGGCACTGGCGCAATAAGCCGGCTTCACCCGGCCCGAGGCGTCGGCGTCACCGACCGCGGTCGCGAGCCCGCGTGAGCGGATGATCTCGCCCATGATCGTGGCCTGGTTCAGATCGCCGCCGGGGGAGGCCAGCAGGACGATGTCGCCGGGAGCGAGATTGGCCTGGTCCAGTCTGTCGCGAAACAGCGCTGCGGCGGCGGGGCCGATCGTGCCGCTGACAAAGAGTGCGCGACGGCCCTGCGCGGCGCCGTCGAGGTCGACCTTGTCGATCAGCGAAAAAGTCAGGCTCGGCGAGACGTACTGGTCTTTCCAGTAGTGCCAGGCCTCGGGCTGCGACAGGTCGCGGTAGGCGCGAATGCAGACGCCGGAGACCAGCAGGATAAAGATGGCGATCGACCAGAAATGCCGTCTGCGCCGAGGTGTCGGAGGTGGTGGTGGCGCCGGTGCCTGAGCGGCCGGGATGCGCGGCGGCGCGACTGCGGGGCCGGTCGGCGACCTGCGGAAGCGATTTTCGTCACCCTGGTTGTCTTCGGTCGACAATCGGTCCTCGTCGCAAGTCGACCCGTTTGGGGTCGAACTGGCCTGAAGCATTATACGAATTTGTGGCCGAGGATATGGCGGCGATGCCGGCGGCATCGCGATCGGTCTTATTGAGCAGCGGCGGTGCGCTTGGCCGGGGCGGCCGGCTTGGCGCCGGGCTTGCCGGTGGCCGGTGCGGGAGCCGAATCCCAGCCGCCGGCGGGCGAGGCTACGTTGACAGCGTCGTCGGGCTGCGGCTCCGGCGTGAAGGTCTGGATCGCGAGCCGCGCCGCCGCCTGCGACTGGACGTCGAGGCGCTTGGCGATATCGTCGCGCTTGCGCCCGGCATCCGCGTCGCCCTGGGCTGCCGCGAGGCTGAACCATTTGAAGGATTCGGCGAGGTTCTGTTCGACGCCGATGCCGCGGGCATAGAGGATGCCGAGGTTGAACTGGCTGTCGGCGACGCCGCGATCGGCGGCTTTGCGGAACCAGATCGACGCGCTTTTGTAATTGGCGCCCTTGCCGCCGCCATCGGCGTCAAGCACGGCCAGATTATGCATCGCCTTGGCGCTGCCGCGCTCGGCTGCCTGCGCATAATAGCGCCGCGCGATATCGACGTCCTTCTTCACGCTCAGACCCTTCTCGTAGAAGGTCCCGAGCCGGAACAGCGCCGGCACCACGCCGGCCTGCGCCGCGCGGTCGTACCATTTGGCGGCCTGGTCGAGATCCACGGCAACGCCCTTGCCTTCGGCAAAGCGCACGCCGATCTCGTAAGCCGCGGCCGGGTCGCCCTTCAGCGCGGCGGCGCGCAGTACCGGGCCGCCGATGCCGTCAGGCAGCCGCTCTGTCGGCGGCACCGCGATCATGACGAGCTTGCCGCCGGTACTCGGGATTGTCGTGATCGCACCAGTAATGTCGTTAGTTGCAGGCGGGGGCGGCGCGGCCTGCGACGGCACCGCAGTCCGTGTGCTGTCCAGCGTGTTCGGTGCGGAAGAATTGTTCGACTGCTTCTCGACCGGCGTCGGCGAGATCATCAAGGGCCCCGGCGTCGCCGGCATTGCCGGCTGTTTGGCGCTCTCGGCAGGCGCGGGCGCCTGCGCCGGTGCGGCCGGCTCGCTGGGCTGCTCCATCATCGGCAGTTGCAGCACGCTGCCGGTGTCAAGCAGCGTCATCGCCATCTTGAACGTGCCGAGCACGATCACGACCACGCTGGCGCCGACCAGCAGCGAGCGGATCTTGGAGGACATGGTCGAGGGGATCTTGTTGTCCGCTTTGGCCTTGTCGCCGCCCTTGTCCTTTGGCGCGGCCTTCGAACGTCCCGCCTTCTCGGGCGGCGGCGCGGCGGCCGCGGCCTGTGCGGCGCGGCGCGCGGCGGCGATGAAGCTCGACGAACTCACCGGCTCCTTCGGGCCGGAAGCGATCTCGCTGATGGCGTTTTCGGAAGCGGCGATCCGTTCCGACGGCGAAGACATGCGTCCGGGCGGCCGCGTGCCCGGCTCGAGCGGATGATCCGGCGGCAATTCCGGCGCGATCGCGGTGCGCGGCGCGGCGGCATGCGGCTCCAGGATTTCGCTGATTGCGCGCGGCGGCAGCGGCGGGGCGGCGGCCGCCAGCTCTGCGGCGTGGAATTCACGCGGCGCGGCGGCAAAATGTTCGGCTTGCAGCTCGGCGGGGTTCGGCAACTCCGGCTTCGATTGCTGCGGCCAGGTCTGCAGCGGCGTCATCAAGCGGGGCGCTTCTTCGAGCACTTCAATCGGCGGCGGAGAAGGCTGGAGTGCCGCCGGCGGCGCGGTGCGAACCGTGCGCAGATCGCCTTCGATCGTGGACAGGCGGTCGACCACGTGGCCGAGCGTGCTGTTGACGGTTTCGAGCGAATCCTGCGTGCGGCGGTCGGTTTCCGACTGGCTGAAGCGGATGTCGGACAGCTCGCGCTTGACCAGATCGACGATGCCGGAGTCCACCGGCTGGGCCGTGTCGCCGGAAGTGCGGCTGTTGGAATCGGCAAGCGCGACCAGGCTGGCGTGCTGGCGTTCGAGCGAACGCAGAATGTCGTGCAGGCCTTCCTCGACCCGTCCAAGGTCGATGGCCGGCGCGGCGGACCTGTCGTTGTTGGAGGCTTCCAGGCGCTCCAGCAGATAGGACACGCGCTGTTCGAGATGGGCAAAGGCCGACGCGTTGTCGTTGCCGACCGGGAGGCGGTCGAGCCGTTCCGACAGCGAGCGCACCGCGTTTTCGAGCAATTCCGAATGCTCGTTGGCCGCCGGCGGCTGCCTTGTTTCCAGCGTCGAGGTCAGCGCGGCCAGGCGCTGCTCGAGCATGCCGAACGCATCGCTGTTGCCGTCAGAGCGGGGAAGCTGGTCGACCTTGGCCGACAGCGTGTGCACGTCTTCGGCGAGCCGCGCCAGCGCGTCGTTGGAAGCGACGTTGGAGACGATACCGCGCAGCGCCGCAATCGCGCTTTCGAGTTGCTGCACGGTCGACGGATCGTCGTTCGAGCGCAGGATCAGATCGAGCTTGGCGCCGAGATTGCGGATCGCCTCGTCGTAGCCGGTGAGCTGCTCGGCCGGTGTCAGCGAGCGCAGTACCTCGCGGATTTCGCCGAGCGCGCTCTCGATGCCGGCCAGCGTCTGGCCGTCGCTGCCGTGCTGTCGGTTTTCGTCGATGCGGCGCGACAGCGAGCGGATTTCGTTCTCGAGCGATTCGATCTCCCGGCGCGGCACAGCCTCGGTGATGGCCTGACGAATTTCGGCGAGCTCGCTGCGGAACGCTGCAATCGAATCCTCGACATGATCGGGACGCTGCAGCGCCTCGATCTGGCTGGTGATCTTGAGCAGGTGCCGTTCGAGCGAAGAAAAATCCAGCCCGGCCGGCGCGGCCTGCATCGGCGCTTGCGAAAAATTGAGCTGCGCCGAATTGGGCTGGGCGGAAGAGGGTGCGTGCGCGGCATGGCGCTGCGGCGTCTGCCGCGGCGGCGGACTGTCGAGTTCGTTCTGGCGCGCGGTGATTTCCGCGATCGCAAAATCCATCGAGGCCGGACTGAGCGGCGGTGAGGGGCGATAGACTTGCGCTGCGGCACGCTCGACCAGGTCGGACTGACGCTGCTTTTCCTGCATCTGGGCCTGCCGGGTCGGCGCGGGGTTGGAAATCTGCGACAGCCGCGCGTCGAGGCGCGAAATGGCCTCGTTGAGCTGTCGGGCCACCGTCGGCTCGCTACAGGCAGCGTCGCCGCGCGCAGTGTCGCCGCGCGGCGTGGCAGGCCGCGAAATCTGTTCGATCTGCCGGGTGATTGAATCCAGCCGCTGGTGAATGTCGGCCACGTCGGGCATTTGCCGCGGCATCGCCGGCCGTGGCTCGGAAGGCGCGCTGAAATTGGGCGGGGCCGATTCACCGACAGTTGAATTGATCCAGTCGCTCAGCGACATGCCGGCACGGCGAGCTGCCGCCTCGGCCCTTTCGCGGACAGAGGGATCGATGCCGTCAACACTCCACGATACGCGCGAATTCATGCTTTCGTCCGGTTCCGCTTCGGCGCCCCACCTGCGCCATCAGCCTCCCCGCGCGTCCCACCCAAGAGACAATCGTATTTCCGCGCGGGTCGCCTGCCTCAGCGCTGACTTTTTCGCGTTACGGTAAAGAACGGGTTAAGGAATGGAACAGACGACGCCAAAAGTTGCCGGGGCGTCAAATCCACCGTGGGGCCGCAGGCGAAATATCGAAAACAACCCCATGCAAAGTAGAATGGAGCCTGGCGCGCACTAGCCGTTGTTTTCGCGATTTCCGCGCTGGCTGTCTTCAATCGGCACGACGTTGGTCCGCGCCGCGCCGGAAGTGAGGGCCGACAACGCCTCGATCGCCTCTTCGCACCATTCCGCCACGGCGCGCTCGTGGGCGAGGCCGATGCGAAGCCCGAGCAGCTTGCCGAGATCGGCGGGCGGTGACGTGCCGTCCGGAAAGCGTTTGTTGAGCAGGCGCTCATATCGGGCAAACCGGTCGCGGTGATGTTCCAGCCGCGCCATCAGGTCGGTGCGCAACGGTTCGACGTCGACGCTGTCGAGCGCATAGAGCCGCACCAGCAGGTCGTCCTTGATCGAGGCCGGCACGCTCGGCCGCGCGGCCCAATGCCGGAGTGCGGCCCGCCCTTCCGGGGTGAGCGTATAGACCAGCTTGTTGGGCTTGCCGGACTGCACCACCTCGCGACCCTGGATATGGCCGCGGTCGCGAAGTTTTGTCAGTTCCCGATAAATTTGCTGGTGGTCAGCCTTCCAGAAGAATCCAATGGAGTTGTCGAACGTCTTGGCGAGCTCATAGCCCGTCATCGGACGTTCGGTCAGGCAGGCAAGGATCGCGTCACCAAGCGCCACGACGCCGGCCTCCGGATTAACTGTGATTGACATTATGCATAAAGTTGCATATGCGTCAATGCGCATAAGTTCCGGAGAAGCCCATTCCCCGGCGCCAGCCCGTCACGCCCATCAGAACTGCCCGCCAGAGGAGACATGATGACCATGAGCGGCCTCGACAAGTGGTACGGCTACATGAAGTCGCATGACACGGCGGCGTTGTGGGACCTGTTGCATCCGGATGCGGTGTTCGAAAGCCCGGTCGTCCACACGCCGCAGCGCGGACGCGACATCACCTTCAAATATCTGGCGAGCGCCGAGAAGGTTCTTGGCGGCCCCGGCTTCAAATACACAGGCGAATGGCGCAGCGAGCGCGGCGCGGTCCTCGAATTCGAAAACGAGATCGAGGGCATCAAGATCAACGGCGTCGACATCATCACCTTCAGCGATGACGGTAAGATCACGCATTTCAAGGTGATGGTGCGTCCGCTGAAGGGAATCAACCTGCTGCACCGCTTGATGGGAGAGCAACTCGCCAGGCAGTGAGCCGGGCCTGTGCGATCACGCCCGCCGTTTATGTCGCAATGGCTAACGAGATATTTGCTGGCCCGCTCACTCCCTAGAATCTCCGGAAGCGGATAAGGTCTGCTTCCGGATCGCCACGACGAAATCATTTCAGCGCCTTCGCCACTCTTTGCCCCTGCCGGGAGAACAAAATGCCGATCTACAAAGCCCCCGTGGAAGACGTCACCTTCCTGCTCAACGACGTGTTCCAGATCGATCGCTACGATAATCTCCCCGGTTTCACCGACGCCTCCGCCGATGTGCGCGAAGCGATCTTGAGCGAGGCCGCAAAACTCTCCGAAGAGGTGCTGCAGCCGCTCAATCGCACCGGCGATCTCGAAGGTTGCAAGCGGAATGACGACGGCTCCGTGACCACGCCGAAGGGTTTCAAGGAAGCTTTCAAGCAGGTTGCCGAGGGCGGCTGGCTCGGACTGTCGGCGCCGGCGGAATATGGCGGGCAGGGGCTGCCGGTGACGCTGAGCCAGGTTGTCACCGAATTCCAGAGCGCGGCCAACATGGCGTTCTCGATGTATGGTGGCCTCACCATGGGCGCCACCGCGGCGCTGATGGTGCATGGCAAGCCCGAGCAGAAGAAGATGTTCGTGCCGAAGATGGTCGCAGGCGAGTGGACCGGCACCATGAACCTCACCGAGCCGCAATGCGGTACGGATCTCGGCCTGTTGCGCACCAAGGCGGTGAAGCAGGCCGACGGCAGCTACAAGATCTCGGGCACCAAGATCTTCATCTCGTCCGGCGAGCACGACATGGCCGACAACATTATCCATCTCGTGCTGGCGCGCATCGAAGGTGCGCCGGCCGGCATCAAGGGTGTATCGCTGTTCGTGGTGCCGAAGGTGCTGGTCAATGCCGACGGTTCGCTCGGCGCCCGCAACGGCGTGTCCTGCGGCTCGATCGAGCACAAGATGGGCATCCACGGCAATTCCACCTGCGTGATGAACTATGACAACGCCACCGGCTGGCTGATCGGCGAAGAGAACAAGGGCATGCAGGGCATGTTCGTGATGATGAACGAGGCCCGCCTCGGCGTCGCCGTGCAGGGTCTCGCGCAGTCTGAAGTCGCCTACCAGAACGCCGTCCAGTATGCGCGCGAGCGTCTGCAGGGCCGCTCGCTGACCGGCGCCAAGGAGCCCGACAAGCCGGCCGACCCGATCATCGTGCATCCGGACGTGCGCCGCGTGCTGCTCACCATCCGCGCCTTCAACGAGGCCGCCCGCGCCATGGTGGTGTGGACCGCGCTGAAGAGCGACGTTGCGCATCGCTCGTCCGACCCGAAGGATCGCCAGGAGGCCGACGACCATATGGGCCTGATGACCCCGATCATGAAGGGCGTGATGACCGACGTCGGATTCTCCAACTCGGTGCTGGCGCAGCAGATGTATGGCGGTCATGGCTATATCGCCGAGCACGGCATGGAGCAGTTCGTGCGCGATGCGCGCATCGCCATGCTCTATGAGGGCGCCAACGGCATTCAGGCGCTCGACCTGGTCGGCCGCAAGCTGCCGCGCGAAGGCGGCCGCGCCGTGATGGCGTTCTTTGCCGAAGTCGGCGCGTTTGCCAAGGAACACGGCGGCGATGAGGCGATGAAGCCGTTCGTAACCCCGCTCTCGGCCGCCCTCGGCCATCTGCAGCAGGCCACCGGCTGGCTGATGCAGAACGCGCTGACAAAACCCGACAATGCCGGCGCCGCCGCCACCGACTACATGCAATTGTTCGGCCTCGTTACCTTTGGCTACATGTGGGCGCGGATGGCGAAGGTGGCGCAGGACAAGATTGCAGGCTCCGGTGCAACGCCCTATCTGAGCACCAAACTGGTCACCGGCCGCTTCTTCATGGAGCGGATGTTGCCGGAGACCTCGGTACATCTTGCGCGCGTCCAGAGTGGAAGCGCGACCACCATGGAATTGGCGGCGGAAGCATTCTGAGATTTTCCGCCGTTTCCTGTCCTTATCGCCTATAATATTATGATCCTCATACCAGGAGGGCGTCATGCCTGAGGCATATATCTACGATCACGTTCGCACCCCGCGCGGCCGCGGCAAGGCCGATGGCGCGCTCCACGAGGTCACCGCGCTGGCGCTCGCCACCGTGCCGCTGCAGGCACTGAAGGAACGCAACAATCTGGCCGAAGACGTGGTCGATGACGTCGTGCTCGGCGTGGTGGATCCGGTCGGCGAGGCCGGCAGCGACATCGCGCGCTTTGCCGCGCTGAAGGCGGGGCTTGGCGAGGCCGTCCCCGGCGTGCAGATCAGCCGCTTCTGCGCCTCCGGCCTCGATGCCGTGAATTTCGCCGCCGCCCAGATCATGGCCGGCCAGCATGAGCTCGTGATCGGCGGCGGCGCGGAATCGATGAGCCGCGTCGGCATCGGTGCGTCCGGCGGCGCCTGGCCGATGGACCCCTCGATGGCGGTGCCCTCCTATTTCATGCCGCAGGGCGTCTCGGCCGACCTGATCGCCACCAAGTACGGTTTTTCGCGCGACGACGTCGACGCCTATGCCGTGCAGAGCCAGCAGCGCGCCGCAAAGGCCTGGGACGAGGGCCGTTTCAACAAGTCGGTGGTGCCGGTCAAGGACATCAACGGCCTGACCATCCTGGCCAAGGACGAGCACATGCGTCCGACCACGACGATGCAGTCGCTCGGCCAGTTGCAGCCGTCCTTCGTCGTCATGGGCCAGATGGGCGGCTTCGACGCGGTGGCGATCCAGTCGCATCCCGAAGTCGAGAAGATCAACTATGTGCATCACGCCGGCAATTCCTCGGGGATCGTCGACGGCGCGGGCGCGGTGCTGCTCGGCAGCAAGGAGGCCGGTGCCAAGCACAGCCTGAAGCCGCGCGCAAGAATCCGCGCCTTTGCCAATATCGGCTCGGAGCCCGCGATGATGCTGACCGGTCCGGTCGACGTTACCGAAAAGCTGTTCGAGCGTTCCGGCATGAAGAAGTCGGATATCGATCTGTTCGAACTGAACGAGGCGTTTGCTTCGGTCGTGCTGCGCTACATGCAGGCCTTCGACATCGATCCTTCCAAGATCAACGTCAATGGCGGCGCGATCGCGCTCGGCCATCCGCTCGGTGCGACCGGCGCCATGATCCTCGGCACCGTGCTCGACGAACTCGAGCGCACCAACAAGTCCACCGCGCTGGTGACGCTGTGCATCGGCGGCGGCATGGGGACGGCGACGATTATCGAGAGGGTGTAGCTGCGTCGCTTCGTAGGGTGGGCAAAGCGAAGCGTGCCCACCATTGAATTTTACGCAAGTGATGGTGGGCACGGCGCAAGTGCGCCTTTGCCCACCCTACGAGACCTACGAAATCCAATTCAACCGCCGCGCCTGACATCGGCTGCCGGCATCGAGGGAGCAACCACCATGGCCTTCAAGAATTTCAAGCTAGAGACCGACGCCGACGGCATTGCGCTCGTCACCTGGGACATTCCCGGACGTTCGATGAACGTGCTGGACGAGACCTCGACCAGCGAACTCGAGGCGATCCTGAAGCAGACGACTGAGGATGCCGCGGTGAAGGGCGTCGTCATCACCTCCGCCAAGGACGCGTTCTGCGCCGGCGCAGACCTTTCGATGCTCGAAGGCATGAACCAGGAATACGCCAAGGTCTTTAAAGAGAAGGGCGAGGTCCCAGCCAACCAGATGCTGTTCGAACAGGCCCGCCGCTTCTCGCTGGTGCTGCGCGGTATCGAAACCTGCGGCAAGCCGTGGGCGGCGGCGATCAACGGACTGGCGCTCGGCGGCGGTTTTGAAGTGACGCTGTCCTGCCACTACCGCGTTGCGGCCGAGAATCCGAAGACGCGGCTGGGCTTGCCCGAAGTGAAGGTCGGCCTGTTCCCCGGCGCCGGTGGCACCCAGCGCGTGCCGCGTCTGGTGCCGCCACAGGACGCGATGACGATCCTGCTCAAGGGCGATCCAGTCACGGTCGACAAGGCCAAGGTGCTCAATCTGATCCACGCCATCGTGCCGGCGGCCGATCTGGTCAAGGCGGCCAAGGACTGGATCAAGGGCGGCGGCAAGGCCGTCGCGCCCTGGGACGAAAAGGGTTTCAAGCTGCCGGGCGGCCCGGTGTTCTCCAAGGCCGGCATGATGATGTTCCCGGCCGGCAACGCCATCTATCGTCGCGAGACCTACGACAACTATCCGGCCGCGCGTGCCATCATGAGCTGCGTCTATGAGGGCCTGCAGTTGCCGATCGACGCCGCGCTGCGCGTCGAGTCGCGCTACTTCACAAAAGTGCTGCGTTCGAAGGAAGCGGCAGCGATGATCCGCAGCCTGTTCCTGTCGATGCAGGAGTTGAACAAGGGCGCCCGCCGTCCGCAAAACGTGCCGCCGACCAAGATCAAGAAGGTCGCCGTGATCGGCGCCGGATTCATGGGCGCCAGCGTCGGCTACGTCTCGGCGCGTGCCGGCCTCGACGTCGTCCTGATCGACCGCGATCAGGAAAGCGCCGACAAGGGCAAGGCCCACGCCAAGAGCGTCATCGACGGTCTCATCGCCAAGGGCCGCGCCAAGCAGGCCGAGGCCGACGCTATCATGTCGCGTATCACCCCGACGGCGGACTACGCCACATTGAAGGACTGCGACCTCGTCATCGAGGCCGTGTTCGAGGACCGCAAGGTCAAGGCGGATACGTTTGCCAAGGCGCAGCAGTACCTCAGGCCCGATGCGATCTTCGCTTCCAACACCTCGACGCTGCCGATCACCTCGCTCGCCGAAAGTTTCAAGGAGCAGGGCAAGTTCGTCGGCATCCATTTCTTCTCGCCGGTCGAGAAGATGATGCTGGTCGAAATCATCCTCGGCAAGAACACCGGCGACGTGGCGCTTGCCGCCGCGCTCGACTATGTGCGGGTGATCGGCAAGACGCCGATCGTCGTCAATGATTCGCGCGGCTTCTATGCCAACCGCTGCGTCGGCCGTTACATTGCCGAAGGCAACGAGATGTTCCTCGAAGGCGTGCCGCCGGCGATGATCGAGAACTGCGCCAAGATGGCCGGCATGCCGGTCGGCCCGCTTTCGCTGTCGGACGAAGTCGCCCTCGACCTCGGCCTCAAGGTCATCAAGGCGACCGAAGCCGATCTCGGTCCCAACTCGATCAACCCCGACCAGAAGAAGCTGATGGTGGAGCTGGTCGAAAAGCAGGGCCGCTTGGGGCGTAAGAACAGCAAGGGCTTTTACGACTATCCCGAGAAGGGCAAGGGCCAGAAGAGCCTGTGGCCGGGGCTTTCGGCGCTGCAGCCCAAGCAGCTCGATCCCGATACGCTCGACATCGAGGAACTGAAGCAGCGTTTCCTGGTGGTGCAGGCGGTGGAAGCCGCGCGCACGGTGGAGGATCACGTCATCACCGATCCGCGCGAGGCCGATGTCGGCTCGATCCTCGGTTTTGGCTTTGCGCCGTTCACCGGCGGCACGCTGTCCTATATCGACTTCATGGGGACGCGAAAATTCGTCGAGCTCTGCCACAGACTCGAAGCCAAATACGGTTCGCGCTTCACCCCGCCAAAGCTGCTGGAAGATATGGCGGCGAGAAACGAGACCTTCTACGGCCGCTTCCCGCCGAAGAAGCAGGCGGCGTAAGGCTTGTAGCCCGGATGGAGCCAACGGGTCGCGCGAATGCGCGCCCGATGACAGGCTCCGCGAAATCCGGGGCAGGTCCCTCCGTTTGATATCGTTTTCCCGGATTGCGCCGCGCTCGATCCGGGCTACGTACCGCGTTCGCAGTGAGGGCTTGCCCCTCACGCCAGAACCGTCCGCGCGATCAGGCGGTTCAGTTCGTCCCGGCTTTGCTCCTTGACGAACTTGACGGCGAATCCGTTCGGAAAATGCCGGATGACGCGGCCAATGCAGGCGCCGATCGCAAGCGGCGTTCCGGTCGGTGGCTGGACTTCGGCAAACACCGCAACGCCCGACATCGAGACGTCGATGATGTGGCACGCATGAACGGTGCCCTCGGCGAGTGTCAGGGTGGATCGCGAGCCTTTTGGAACGAAGCGAGGATTTTTCCGGGCCTCGCTGATGCTGAAGGGGTCCTTGGCCTTCTTCTCCAGCCAGATCAGCTTTTCCGCGAGCTTGGCTCGCATTGCCCGGGTCATCTCGAGTTCGAGCAGCAGACCGCCCTTCGTCGTGTCGCTGATCGTGCCCTCGAAGTGGCCGAAGTCCTGGAAGTAGGAGGTAAGGCTGTCACCGACCTTTCCAACCACCGGGACCTCCACGATCATGCGGAACGGGGAAACGCGCGTGGCGCGGCAGGCGAAGGTGCGAAGGCGGCCCTGCGGGTCGTACCAGTTCGACAGCATATAGGTTCCGTCCATCATGAGATCGACGGCGCGCTGTCTCAGGAACCTCTCGATAGACACGACAAAGCCCTCACGGACGGAAGTTGCACCTGCTTCAGCGAACTGTGGACCGATTGAACTTCGTGATGAGTTCTTGAACGACCGATACGGTTTCGGGCGGACTGCACCCGGCGTTGATCCGGAAATTTACGAGCGAATTGCTAAAAAATTGTAATATCAGGGTACCGTCCGCGAAATGGCTGCATCCGTTCGCAATTCATGCGTGTCGTCGGCGCGGCGTGCTACCCGGTAATCGATGCCGGACCTCTGCAGCTTCCGCCCGAAATGAAGACGGGTGAGGAATGTCTCCTCACCCGTCTTCCTGCACCATCGCGCTCGCACTTCGAACGAGAGAACCGCGAAGCCGTCGTCTCACGCTGCCTTCATCAGGCCTTCCTTGGTAAGCGCTTCCTGCACCTTCGGGCGCGCGCCGACGCGGGCCTTGTAGGCCATCAGGTTGGTGAGATGAGCGAGATCCCATTTCATCCGTTCGGCCCATGACAGCATCGTGAACATGTAGCCGTCGGCAACCGAAAACTGCTTGCCCATCAGGTAGTCTTTGCCGGCCAACTCGCCGTCGACGTACTTGAACTTGCCCATCACCCGGTCCTTGAAGAAGGCCTTGGCGTCATCTGACAGCGCCGGGGCGAACTGCGGACCGAGGTTCTTGTGCAGCTCGCTGTTGATATAGGTGAGCCAGGCCTGCAGCTTGTAGCGATCGGCATGGTCGCGGCTGGGGGCCAGATTCTTGTCCGCGGCCTTGTCGGCAATCATCTGGACGATGACCGGGCCTTCGGTGACCAGTTCGCCGGAATCCAGCGCCAGCGCGGGCACCTGGCCCTTCGGATTGACCGCCAGATAGTCGTCGCCGTTTTCCAGCTTCTTGGCGCGCAGATCGACCTTGACCAGGTCGTAGGGGAGGCCGGCCTCCAGTAGTGCGATATGGGGGGAAAGTGAGCAGGCGCCTGGCGAATAATACAATTTCATTGGATTTTCCTTTCGTTTCCGTCCCTTGGAAATCTTGGCTTTGGGCGATGGAACGACTAAATGCATCTGCATGGAATAGTCAAGATTGATGCACATGCATTTAGTGCGGTACACTGATCTGTGACAGATACGGACCGGATGATGAAACGCAAACCTTCGACCGAGGCGACCGCCGCCTGGATCCGCCTGATGCGGGTGCAGAGCCGGGTGCTCGATGCCGTCGAGCAGGATTTGAAGAAAGCCGGCTATCCGCCGCTGGCCTGGTATGACGCGCTCCTGGAACTTTCGCGTGCGCCGTCCGGCGAGATGCGCCCGGTGGAACTGGAAAAGCAGATGCTGATCCCGCAATATTCCACCTCGCGGCTGATCGACCGCCTGGTCGACGAGGGCCTGGCGGCGCGGCGCGAATGCAAGATCGACAAACGCGGCCAGTTCGTCGAGATCACCGAGGCCGGGCGCGAACTGCAGAAGAAAATGTGGAGCGCCTATTCGGCGGCGATCGAAAAGCACGTTGGCTCCAAGCTGTCGGATGTCGACGCCATGAAGCTTTGCGGTCTGCTCGACCGGCTGGGCTGCTCCTGCTCCGAGGTCAAGGCCGCCGCAGCCCGCGACGGCGTGCCGGCGCGATGACCGCCCTGATATGTTTCGTTGTTGTGGACGACGCTGTCTGCATTCCCTTGGCCACACGGCGCGTTCGGTCGAATCGCCAGATACCCGGATTTTTTCATGGCGCGTGACCAGATCGATATGACGCCGCTGCAATCGCGCGACGAACTCGTCGCGTGGTTCGAGGCCGGCAGCAAGCCGCCGTCCGAATTCCGCATCGGGACCGAGCACGAGAAAACCCCGTTCACGCTGGAGGGCCATCAGCCCGTGCCCTACGAAGGTGCGCGCGGTATCGGTGCGCTGCTCGAAGGCATGCAGCTTTTGCTCGGCTGGGAGCCGATCATGGAGCGCGGGAACATCATCGGGCTCTACGACGTCACGGGAGGCGGCGCGATTTCGCTGGAGCCCGGCGGCCAATTTGAGCTGTCCGGCGCGCCGGTCGAGACCGTGCACCAGACCCAGGCCGAGCTGATGGCGCATCTGGCGCAGGTCCGCGAGATCGCGGCGCCCTTGGGGATCGGCTTTCTCGGGCTTGGCATGACGCCGTCCTGGTCGCGGTCGCAGATCCCTGTCATGCCCAAGGGCCGCTACAAGATCATGACCAACTACATGCCGAAGGTCGGCCAGTACGGCATCGACATGATGTACCGGACCTGCACGGTGCAAACCAATCTCGACTTCTCCTCCGAAGCCGACATGGTCAAGAAGCTGCGCGTGTCGATCGCGCTGCAGCCGGTGGCGACCGCCTTGTTCGCCAATTCGCCGTTCACCGAAGGCAAGCCGAATGGCTTCCTCACGTTCCGCTCCGAGATCTGGCGCGACACCGATAACGCGCGCTCCGGTATGTTGCCGTGGGTGTTCGAGGACGGCATGGGGTTCGAGCGCTATGTCGATTACGCGCTCGACGTTCCGATGTACTTCGTCAAGCGCGGCGAGGACTATATCGACGTCGCCGGTTCCTCGTTCCGCGCCTTCTTCGAGGGCCGCAACAATTCGCTTCCCGGCGAGCGGCCGACCTTGTCGGACTGGGCCAATCACCTTTCGACGATTTTCCCGGAAGTTCGCCTGAAACGTTATCTGGAAATGCGCGGTGCCGACGGCGTGCCGTGGGGCCGGCTGCCGGCGCTGCCGGCGTTCTGGGTCGGGCTGTTGTATGACGACGCAAGCCTGAACGCGGCCTGGGATCTGGTCAGCCACTGGACTGCGGCCGAACGCCAGGCATTGCGCGACGACGTCCCGCGCTTCGGCTTCAAGGCCAGGATCAGGGATCGTTATCTGTTCGAGATCGCCCGGGAGTGCCTGACGCTGTCGCATGCCGGCCTCCGGCGGCGTGGCCGCATCGATCAACTCGGCCGCGACGAGAGCCGCCACCTCGAACCTCTGGAGCGCATCCTCGAATCGGGCCGCACGCCGGCGGAAGAGATGCTGGACAAGTTCAACGGCGAGTGGGGCGGTTCCGTGGAGCCGGTCTATCGGGAATACGCGTTTTAACTGAGCATGTTGCCTCGCCTTTGAGCCGTTCATCCACCGTACAGGTTGATGGCGCTCAAATGGCGGTCGGATCAACGAAACAGGGCGGGATGATGATTTGAGGTCATCCCGTTCTGAAAGCGCATTCGAAAGCAACGTGCATGGGGACTGTTCGCCTGCTCAGGGCGTGTGTGGTGGCGCTCGCCTTTTTGGCGGCGGCGGTATCCGCGCGCCCGGCACTGGCGCAGGCCAATTTCGACCGTCCCGGCGGCGACTATCTGAGTGCGCCTGTGACCTCGGGCGATCCGGCGGAATGCGCGCTGGTATGTGAGCGAGACCGCCGCTGCCGGGCCTGGACTTTCAGCTATCCGACCGACCTCGCCAACCGCGCGGTGTGCTGGCTCAAGAGCAACGTGCCGGCGCGGGTGCAGAGCGACTGCTGTGTCACCGGCGTGCGCGGCGCCGGCGTGGTCGAACGGCGCAACGACACCAGCGAAACCTCGATCGACCGGTTCGGCGGCGACTACAAGAGTTTTGATCTCAAGAGCAGCGACGGCGGCGACGACGCCTGCAAGGCAGCCTGCGCCGCCGACAGCAAATGCCGCGCCTGGACCTATGCGCGGCCGGGCTATGCCGGCAAGGAGGCGCAATGCTTCCTGAAGAAAGACATCAAGCCGCCGCGGCGGAAGGCGGGGTTTACCTCGGGCGTGGTGCGGTAGGGCTACGGGCGAAGTCTGGTAGGATGGGTAGAGCGGAGCGAAACCCATTATGCACCCGCGATGGATTGATGGGTTTCGCTCCGCTCTACCCATCCTACGGGACGGCATCCGCCGGCAGCACCGTGATCTCCGGCCACAGCGTTTTCCATCGCGCCGCTTTCGCTTCGTAATTCGCGGCGGAAAAATTCGCGCCGGGATTGGGCCGCACGATCAGGGCTGCGACCTCGTCGTAGCCGTTCGGCGCGTACACTTCATAACTCTCCTGGGTGCGCCGGATTCCGATCTGCGTATTCTTGGTCAAAAACCGGTCGATGCCCTGCGTCGAACAACGCAGCTCCGGGTAGGGCAGGCGGTGTTTTTCGGGGTACCAGAGATGAACGCGGGCCTGGTTGCGCGCCTCGACCTGGATGCCGCGGTCGGCAAAACGCTTCGCCAGCGTGCGGATGACCTTGTCTTCCGCCTCCCATGACGTATCGGGATCGAAATAGAACACGTCGTAATCGTTGATGCCGTGATCGACCGCGCGGCCGGTCAGCACGTTCCACGCGGTCTGCACCAGGCATCCGGAAACCAGCCACGCATCCGGCAGCGCCAGCCGAAGCAGTTCTTCGGCAATGATTTCGTTGGCGGGATTTTGCAAGACGGCGGTGAGGAATTGGTCTTTATCCATAGACGCGCTGCCGTAGGGTGGGCAGAGGAGCGTAGCGACGTGCCCACCATCCATCAACGAGCAATCCGCGAGATGGTGGGCACGCTACGCTTTGCCCACCCTACGAATCCGAATCGAATTCCTTCATCGCCTTCTTCGACGCCAGCGTGCGCCAGTGCCGCCGCAGAAACGGCTCGACGGTCGCGCGCGGGGCTTTCGACAGGCGGATCAGCACCATCGGATAATCGCGGTAGTGATCGGTGAAGTAAAACAGCTTCGGCTGGCTTTCCACCAGCATCAGCGCGCTCATCCTGTGGCACGCCCGGCATCACAAGGCTGTCGCCGTCTTCCTTCAGCCGCGCCAGCATCTTCTTGCGCACTTTCAGCGCCGGCGTGCCGTAGGACGTGCCGTCCTCGACCTCAGGCCAGAGAAGCGCGAATTTCCTGACGTCGTCGAAGGTCATGGGCACTGGGACCGTAGGGTGGGCAAAGCGAAGCGTGCCCACCATTGATGTCGCGGAATTGAGAGATGGTGGGCACGGCGCGTGCGCGCCCTTGCCCACCCTACGTTCTCATCCGGGCTACGTCCTCACTGCACGGGGGTGAAAAACCGCGCCAGCCGGAAACCCGACAGCCATGTCCACATCGGCTGGCTGCGCATGCCGAGATCCCAGGAGCCGACCACGGCATCCGCCCGGCCGATCAGATTGTCGATCGGCAACAGTCCGACGCCGCCGTCGCGCACCGCGACGCGGCTGTCGGCGGAATTGTCCCTGTTGTCGCCGAGCACGAACAGCTTGCCCGGCGGCACCGTCACCTCGGGCGTGTTGTCGAGCCGGCCGTTGTCGCGCATCTTGAAGATCGCGTGGCTGACGCCGTTCGGCAGCGTTTCGACAAAGCGATAGGCCTGTTCGGTGCTGCCGCGATCGTCTTCCGCTTCACCCATCCCGTCGGGCTTCAATGCGGCGGCGTGGTCGTTGATGAAAAGCTGGCCTTGTCGCAACTGGATACGGTCGCCCGGCAATCCCACCACGCGCTTGACCCAGGCCTGCGAGCGGTCGCCCGGCCAGCGGAACACGACGACGTCGCCGCGCTTGGGCGTGTCGCCGAACAGGCGGCCGGTTTCCGGCAGCGTGATCTGGATCGGCAGCGACGCCGCGCCGTAGCCGTAAGGGAATTTCGAGGCCAGCAGCGCATCGCCGATCAAAAGCGTCGGCTCCATCGAGCCGGACGGCACGTAAAACGGCTCGGCCAGCGCGCCCTTGGCAACGAACACGACGGCCACGATCGCCGCCAGCTGCACGGCCTGCGCACGCCAGCTAACAGGCTTGGCGCCCGCGCCGTCCTTGTTCTGGTCGCTCGTCACCTTCTCGCTCATGCGCCCGTTCCTCCGACCGTAATCTTTTCCATCCGTAGCGTCGGCTGGCCGACGCCAACCGGCACGCCCTGGCCATTCTTGCCGCAAGTGCCGATGCCGTTATCGAGCGCGAGGTCGTTGCCGACCATAGTGATGCGATGCAGGTCGGTCGGCCCGTTGCCGATCAGCATCGCACCCTTCAAAGGCGCGCCGAGCTTGCCGTTCTCGATCTTGTAGGCCTCGGTGCACTGGAACACATATTTGCCCGAGGTGATGTCGACCTGGCCGCCGCCGAAATTCGCGGCGTAGATGCCGTTCTTCACCGACGCCAGAATTTCCGCCGGGTCGCGCTGTCCCGCCAGCATGTAGGTATTGGTCATGCGCGGCATCGGCACATGGGCGTAGCTCTGCCGGCGGCCGTTGCCGGTCGGCTTCATGTTCATCAGCCGCGCGTTCTGGCGGTCCTGCATGTAGCCGACCAGAATGCCGTCCTCGATCAGCACGGTGCGGTTGGTCGGGGTGCCCTCGTCGTCAATGGAAAGAGAACCGCGCCGCGAGGCCATGGTGCCGTCGTCCACAACCGTGACGCCCTTGGCCGCGACCTGCTTGCCCATCAGGCCTGCGAAGGCCGAGGTCTGCTTGCGGTTGAAGTCGCCTTCGAGGCCATGACCAACCGCTTCGTGCAGCATCACGCCGGGCCAGCCGGCGCCCAGCACCACGTCCATCTCGCCGGCGGGGGCGGGGACCGATTCCAGATTGACCAGCGCCTCGCGGATCGCGCCGTCGGCGGCCTCGCGCCACGCCTTGGTCTCGATGAAGCGGGCATAGCCCTCGCGGCCGCCATAACCCTTGCTGCCGCTCTCCTGCCGGTCGCCCTGGCCGGCGACCACGGAAATGTTGACCCGCACCAGCGGGCGGATGTCGCGATAGCTCTCGCCGTCGGGGCGGAGAATTTCGACGACCTGCCAGGTGGCGCCCAGGCTGATGGAAGCCTGCCTCACCCGCGGATCCTTGTCGCGGACATAGGCGTCGATCTCGGCCAGCAGTTTTACCTTGGCCTCGAACCCCGGGGCATCCAGCGGATTGTCGTCGCCATAGAGCCGCACATTGGTGTGCGCCGGCGCGGCGGCGAAATGGCCGCTGTAGCCACCGCGCACGGCCGCCACCGCGTCCGCCGCGCGGATCAGCGCCGGCAGCGACACGTCGGAGGAATGCGCGTAGCCGACCACATCGTCCTTCACCGCACGCAGGCCAAACCCCTGGCTGGTGTCGTAGGTCGCCTGCTTCAGCCGGCCATTGTCAAAACCGAGCGCTTCGGTCTGGCCGTATTCCAGGAACAGCTCGCCGTCGTCAGCGCCGGCCAGCCCCCGGGTAATCTCACGTCGGACGGCGTCGCGGTCGAGGTTGGCGCGGTCGAGAAGGGAGGTTGTAGCGGGATTGGTCATCAAATCAGTCCGTTGTCGGAGGGGCACATCCAAGATAGTTGTTTCCCGGCCATTCCGCGAGGGGCGGGGTCAACACGTTGCCGAGACGATGGCTTCAGTCGAAATTGTTCCGATAACGCAAGACCATATCGAAAGCTTTCATGAAGCCCTCGATTTCGTCGCGCGGGAGCGGCGCTATCTCTCGTTTCTGGAAGCCCCACCGCTTGAGTCGGTGCGGGCCTTCGTTCTCGACAATATCACCCACGGTTATCCGCAACTGGTCGC
Organism: Bradyrhizobium sp. McL0615; assembly: GCF_049993905.1. Taxonomy (NCBI): domain Bacteria; kingdom Pseudomonadati; phylum Pseudomonadota; class Alphaproteobacteria; order Hyphomicrobiales; family Nitrobacteraceae; genus Bradyrhizobium; species Bradyrhizobium sp. McL0615. The sequence goes on from NZ_CP188254.1 coordinate 972,616, forward strand.
AGTGTCGGCCGGCCAGGTTGTCGGCTGGTGCGACGTCGTGCCCAAGCCAAGGCCGATTTATGCCCATGTCGGCGTTCTCGGCATGGGCCTGTTGCCGGAATTCCGGGGGCGGGGGCTGGGCGATCGCTTGATCCGGCAGAAACTCGCCGCGGCGCGGGCCTTCGGGCTCAATCGCGTCGAGTTATCGGCTCGGGAAAACAACGTAGGCGCGATAGCGCTCTACGAGAGGGTCGGCTTCGAGATCGAAGGCTTGCAGCGCAACGCCACCAGGGTCGATGATGCCTACGAAAACGTGGTCTTGATGGCCATTCTGTTCTAGCGGCAACTACCCTCACGGCAGCTTGTCATACCCCTCGCCGAGCCCGTTCAGGCTGAGCGGAAAGCCGATGCCCTCTTCGGGCGTCTCAAAAATAATAAAAGTTGCGGTTTTGGCCGACCGGAGCTGCCCGAGCAGCTTCTCGTCCATCACCACCTCCGCGACGCAGCCATTGGGCAGGCAGCGGACAAAGCCGGCGCGGCCGACGTCCTGGTTGTCGAGTTTCAGGCCGAGGCCGGAGGGCAGCAACACGCCGAGCGGCGCCACGACCCGCATCAGCTTGCTCTTCTGGTCGGCCGTCTTGAGCACGATCACGGTGAGGCCGGCGTTGGAGCGGTCCTCGGCCACCACGCTCTGGATCAGGGCGCATTGTTCGCCCTGGGCGCCCGGCGGGGTGTCGCAGCGGATCTGCCAGTCGCCATGAACCGAGCGCACCGCGCCTTGGGCGCTCGCCGCCTGGGTCAGGCCGAACAGGAAGGCTGCGGCGAGCAGGCCGCCGAGCCAGCGGGCCGGTTCCATGCCAACTCCCGACTGATGTATCGAACGCCCCATCTGGGTCGATCCTCTTGCGATTTCCGGCTGTGCCGGTGACATTTCCGGCCCATGCCGGCAAGCCCCGTCTTGTAACTGGACTTACCCGGACTGATACGCAATGACGGCGCCTTAAAGGCGGCCTGCGGCCAATCCACGCCGTCCAGGCCTTATCCGGTCCGTGCCGCGAATCAGGCCGCTCGGGACCGCGCCAACTGTGCCTACATCCGGCAATCGGGCTGTCAAGCGCCGAGGCTCCGCAATGCGGCGGGTTTTGCCTGAATTGCCGGGAAAATCAGACATCCGGCGAATAGCAGGTGACGCATGGCGTTGTGCCCTACTACTGCATTGCGAGAGCCTTGGAATTATGGTTTGAGAGGCTGGATTTCGACGCGTTCTAACGATCTGGCCCGAGGTACTGTCGCAATGCTGTTGCAGGTACTTTTGAAGGTGTACTTCCAAAAGTACCTCCGGTAGGCCGTTTGTGAGGGCGGATCGTGCGGCATTTTCCGCCATTCGGCGGGAGTGCTTTGGGGACTTATTCAAGGGAGCGCGAGCGGCATGAAGATGTCGAGTGGCCAGATGGGCCGGCGATTGCTGGGGTTGACGGTGGCGGGCATGACGCTCGCAGCCGGCGGGATGGCTTTGGCGGCGCAGCCGCAGCCGTGGGAAATGACGCTGCAGCCAGCCGCCTCTCCGGTGATGGAAAACATCATCAGCTTCCATAATTTGCTGCTGGTGATCATCACGGTGATCACCCTGTTCGTGCTGGCGCTTCTGGTCATCGTGGTGGTGAAGTTCAACGCCAAGGCCAATCCGGTCCCCTCCAGGACCACCCACAACACGCTGATCGAGGTGGCCTGGACGCTGATTCCGGTGCTGATCCTGGTCGCCATCGCGGTGCCGTCGTTCCGCCTGCTGTTCCAGCAGCTCGACATTCCCAAGGCCGACCTCACGGTGAAGGCCACCGGCAAGCAATGGTACTGGAGCTACGCCTATCCGGATAACGGCAAGTTCGAATTCGATTCGCTGCTGGCACAGGACAAGCAGCCGCGCCTGCTCGGCGTCGACAACGAGATGGTGGTGCCGGTCAACAAGGTGATCCGGGTCCAGACCACCGGCGCCGACGTCATTCACGCGTTCGCGGTGCCGTCGTTCGGCATCAAGATCGACTCGATCCCCGGCCGCCTGAACGAGACCTGGTTCAAGGCCACCAAGGTCGGCATGTATTACGGCCAGTGCTCGGAACTGTGCGGCAAGGACCACGCCTTCATGCCGATCGCGGTGCGGGTGGTGAACGATCAGGAATTCGCGACCTGGGTTGAGGCGGCGAAGAAGAAATATGCGACCAATCCGGCGAACACGTTCGCTGCGGCTGGTAGCCAGGCCGCGCAGTAAGGCGCGGCCAAGGGACAAGCAGGGACAAGGGCGACGGGACCTGAAAGGGTCCGAAAAGGGACTGCAAGGCAGGATTTCAAAATGGCAACGACGACACACGACGATCACGCCCATGACGATCACGCTCATGCCAATCCGACCGGATGGCAGCGCTGGGTCTATTCGACGAACCATAAGGACATCGGCACGATGTACCTTATCTTCGCGATCATCGCGGGCTGCATCGGGGCGGCGATGTCGATCGCGATCCGCGTCGAGCTGATGTATCCCGGCGTCCAGTTCTTCCACGAAACGCACACCTACAATGTGTTCGTGACCTCGCACGGCCTGATCATGATCTTCTTCATGGTGATGCCGGCGATGATCGGCGGCTTCGGCAACTGGTTCGTGCCACTGATGATCGGCGCGCCTGACATGGCGTTCCCGCGCATGAACAACATCTCGTTCTGGCTGCTGCCGGCCTCGTTCGCGCTGCTGTTGTTGTCGACCTTCGTCGAAGGCGAGCCGGGCGCCAATGGCGTCGGCGCGGGCTGGACCATGTACGCGCCGCTGTCGACCTCGGGCCATCCGGGACCGGCGGTGGATTTCGCGATCCTGTCGCTGCATCTGGCCGGCGCCTCGTCGATTCTGGGCGCCATCAACTTCATCACCACGATCTTCAACATGCGCGCGCCGGGCATGACCCTGCACAAGATGCCGCTGTTCGTCTGGTCGATCCTGGTGACGGTGTTCCTGCTGCTGCTGTCGCTGCCGGTGCTCGCCGGCGCCATCACCATGCTGCTCACCGACCGCAATTTCGGCACCACCTTCTTCTCCGCCGACGGCGGCGGCGACCCGCTGCTGTTCCAGCATCTGTTCTGGTTCTTCGGCCACCCCGAAGTGTATATCCTGATCCTGCCCGCGTTCGGCATGATCAGCCAGATCGTCTCCACCTTCTCGAAGAAGCCCGTGTTCGGCTATCTCGGCATGGCCTACGCCATGGTCGCGATCGGCGGCATCGGCTTCGTGGTGTGGGCGCACCACATGTACACGGTCGGCATGTCCAGCGCGACGCAGGCCTATTTCGTCGCCGCCACCATGGTGATCGCGGTGCCGACCGGCGTGAAGATCTTCTCCTGGATCGCCACGATGTGGGGCGGTTCGATCGAGTTCAAGACGCCGATGCTGTGGGCGATCGGCTTCATCTTCCTGTTCACGCTCGGTGGCGTCACCGGCGTCGTGCTGGCCAATGCCGGCGTCGACCGTGTGCTGCAGGAAACCTACTACGTGGTCGCGCACTTCCACTACGTGCTGTCGCTCGGTGCCGTGTTCGGCATCTTCGCCGGCTGGTACTACTGGTTCCCGAAAATGTCGGGCTACATGTACTCGGAAACGATCGGCAAGCTGCACTTCTGGTTCACCTTCATCGGCGTCAACCTGGTGTTCTTCCCGCAGCACTTCCTCGGCCTGTCCGGCATGCCGCGCCGCTATGTCGACTATCCGGACGCGTTCGCCGGCTGGAACATGATCTCGTCGTACGGCTCCTACATCTCCGGCTTCGGCGTGCTGATCTTCATCTACGGCGTGTACGATGCCTTCGCGAAGAAGCGGGTGGCCGCGGCCAATCCGTGGGGCGCGGGCGCCACCACGCTGGAATGGACGCTGCCGTCGCCGCCGCCCTTCCACCAGTTCGAAGTGCTGCCGCGCGTGCAGTAAGCGGTTATTCGCGGCGCGCTATTCCTTGCGCGCCGCTGCTTTAGTGAAGCGAGATAAATCTTGTCGGTAGTCGATCACAACGCCATCGATGTTCTCCCCCGGATTTCCGAGGCGGAGGTCGGTGACTACCTCGCGCTGCTGAAGCCGCGGGTGATGTCGCTCGTGATCTTCACGGCACTGGTCGGCCTCGTCATCGCGCCTGGCCACGTTCACCCCGTTCTGGCGTTCACCGCCATCCTCTGCATCGCGGTCGGGGCCGGCGCCTCGGGCGCGATGAACATGGCCTATGAAGGCGACATCGACGCATTGATGTCGCGCACCGCCAACCGGCCGATCCCGCGCGGACGCATCACGCCGGGCGAAGCCATGGCGTTCGGCCTGATCCTGGCGTTCTTCTCGGTGCTGACGCTCGGCATCCTCGTCAATTTGCTGGCCGGCGCGCTCTTGGCGTTCACGATCTTCTTTTATGTGGTGGTCTACACCATGTGGCTGAAGCGCTGGACGGCGCAGAACATCGTGATCGGTGGGGCTGCGGGTGCGCTGCCGCCGGTCGTGGCGTGGGCCGCGGCCACCGGCTCGCTGTCGATGGAGCCGCTGCTGCTGTTCCTCATCATCTTCTTCTGGACCCCGCCGCATTTCTGGGCGCTGGCGCTGTTTCGTTCCGACGACTATGCCCGCGCCGGCATTCCGATGCTGCCCGTCGTCGCCGGGCCGGATGCGACGCGGCTGCAGATCCTGCTCTATACCATCGTGCTGGTCGCGATCGCCGTCGCGCCCTGGCCGCTCGGCTATTTCGACGCGATCTATGGCGTCACCTCGCTGGTGCTCGGCGCCGGCATGATGTGGCTGGCCATCGAGGTCTACCGTTACCGTGAAGGCAAGAGGGCGCAGCGCGCGACACGCCGGCTGTTTGCCTTCTCGATCCTGTATCTGTTCGCGCTGTTTGCGACCCTCCTGCTCGAGGTCGTGGTCCGCGCGGCCGCACCTCTTCTCGGGTAGGGGGCGCATGGAAAGCGTATGGACGACAATCGGAAGCCAGATGGAATCGTCCTCACCGAGGCGCAGAAAAGAAGCCGCCGCCAGCGCTCGATCGCCATTGCGCTCGCGCTCGGCGTCCTCGTCGTGCTGTTCTTCGCGGTCACCATGGTCAAGGGGCCGGCTGTTCTCGTCCGGCCCATGTAGCCTCTGAATGTAGTTGAGATGGAAAGCAAACCGCAGATGGGTGAGGGCGTGACGGGGAGCGGGAGCGGCAAGGCCGCTTCGCGCCGTACGCTGACGCGCGATGCGGTGGTCGCCTCGATCTGCGGCTTCGTCGTCGTGCTGATGGTCGGCGCCTCCTATGCCGCCGTGCCGTTCTACGACTGGTTCTGCCGCGCTACCGGTTTCAACGGCACCACTCAGGTCGCGACCGCGGCACCGTCGGACGCGCCGTTGGCACGAAAGATTTCCGTGCGGTTCGACGCCAATGTCGGCCCTGGCCTGCCCTGGAAATTCGAGCCCGAGCAGAACGAGATCGAGGTCCGGATCGGCGAAGTCGTCACCGTGTTCTATACCGTGACCAACCAGGCCGCGCGCACCACCACCGGAGTTGCGGCCTACAACGTCGCGCCGCTGACGGTCGGCGCCTATTTCCAGAAGATCAACTGCTTCTGCTTCACCGAACAGACCATGGGCCCGGGCGAGAAGCGCGAGATGCCCGTGGTGTTCTACGTCGATCCGCAGCTTGCCAAGGAGAGCGAGAACGACGGCCTGAATACCATCACGCTATCCTACACCTTCTATCCCGTGCGCGAGACCGCGCCGAAGCCGGTCGCGGCCGGCGAAGCCGACAAGCGCAAGGGAAACTTGTAACGCGAAGTTTGTGTCAGGAAACTCGTGAACCAGGAGTTCCGTATCTAACGGGATTTCGGATTTGAAATTTGAGACGAATATGTGCCGAAGGGAACGGCACACCTAACGGAGAGACCGCAATGGCTACGGCGCACGCGAAGCAGCACGACTACCACCTCGTCGATCCGAGCCCGTGGCCGGTGGTCGGCTCGATCTCGGCCTTCATCATGGCGGTGGGTGCGATCACCTGGATGCACCACATGACCGCCGCTGCGCCGTTCATCTTCGGCGCCGGCACCATCGGCGTGCTCTACACCATGGCGAGCTGGTGGGGCGACGTGATCCGCGAAGCCCAGTACAAGGGCGACCATACCCGCGTGGTGCAGATCAGCCATCGCTACGGCATGATCCTATTCATCGCCTCCGAGGTGATGTTCTTCGTCGCCTGGTTCTGGGCCTTCTTCAACTCGGCGCTGTTCCCCGCCGACGCGGTCCACGCCACCCGCGATGCCGTGTTCGGCTGCGGCGCCGGAACGGCGATGGGCGCCTGCAGCGTGCCGGGCACCTGGCCGCCGAAGGGCATCGAGACCTTCGACCCCTGGCATCTGCCGCTGCTCAACACGCTCTTGCTGCTGACCTCGGGCACAACCGTCACCTGGGCGCATCACGCGCTGCTCGAGAACGACCGCCAGGGCCTGAAATACGGCCTGATCCTCACCGTGCTGCTCGGGGCCGCCTTCACCTGCGTGCAGGCCTATGAATACGCCCACGCGACCTTCCACTTCTCCGGCAACGTCTACGGCGCGACCTTCTTCATGGCGACCGGCTTCCACGGTTTTCATGTGCTGGTTGGCACCGTGTTCCTGCTGGTCTGCCTGATCCGCACCTATGCCGGTCACTTCACGCCCACCCAGCATCTCGGCTTCGAATTCGCTGCCTGGTACTGGCACTTCGTCGACGTGGTGTGGCTGTTCCTGTTCATCTGCATCTACGTTTGGTTCCGCGGCGCGGGGGCCGTGGCCGGCGGGCACTGATACAGCCCTGACGTGCTACAATGGGGGCGGTCGGAAAGACCGCCCCTTTTTCTTTCTTCCCTTCTCCCCTTGCGGGAGAAGGTGCCTTGCCGAAGGCAAGGCGGATCAGGGGTTCTTTCCGCGGACGCAGACCCCTCACCCGTCTCGAATGAGCTTCCGCTCATTCGATCCACCCTCTCCCACAGGGGGAGAGGGGAAGGAACGAGTATGACGCCTGATCAATCGCCCACCGTCACCCAGAGCGCACTCCGCGGCATCGCCTGCCGCTGTCCGCGTTGCGGCAAGGGCAAGCTCTATGCGGGCTTCCTCGACCTGCGCCCAAATTGCGAAGCGTGCGGGCTCGACTACGCCTTTATCGATGCCGGCGACGGGCCTGCGATTTTCATCATCATGCTGGCGGGCGCGATCGTCGTCACGGCGGCCCTGATCGTTGAAATCAAGTATCAGCCGCCGTTCTGGCTGCATGCAGCGTTGTGGCTGCCGCTGATTGTCGCGACCACGCTGCTGCCGCTGCGCTCGATGAAGTCGTTGTTGATCGCGCTGCAGTTTCATCACAAGGCGGCGCCCGGCCGGCTGATCGACCGCGAGCCGAAATGACCGGTCTCTCGTCACGGCGCCCGGCGGTCACCGGTTTCGCCATCTTCACGCTGCTGATGGTGATGGCCTTTACGGGCCTCGGGATCTGGCAATTGCAGCGCCGGGTCGAAAAGCACGCGCTGATTGCGATGCTGAACGAGCGGCTCGCGGCTGCGCCTGGGGCGCTGCCGGCGCGGGCGCAATGGAACACGCTGACGCCGGCCAAAGACGAATTCCGCCGCGTCAGTTTTACCGCGACCTACGTGCCGGTGCCGGATGCGATGGTCTACAGCTCTGGCTCCGCGGTTCGTGACGACGTCGCCGGCCCCGGCACCTGGGCGTTCCTGCCGGCGCAACTCACCGACGGCAACACCGTCGTGATCAATACCGGCTTCGTCCAGAACACGATGCAGGATCGCAGCCAGCAGGATCGCGCTGTGGGCCGGCTGATCACGGGCGATCCTGTGGAGCTCACCGGCTACATCCGGTTTCCGGAAAGCGCCGGCACGCTGACGCCGCCGGAGAGCATCGCCAAACGGCTCTGGTTCACCCGCGATCATCTTGCGATGTCGCGCGCGCTGGGCTGGGGCGAGGCGCGCAAGGCCGTCGCGCCGTTCTACGTCGACCTCGAAACGCCCGCGCCCGAGAGCGGCATTCCAAAGCCCGGCTCGCTCTCCGTGCATCTCAAGGACGATCACCTGCAATACGCCATCACCTGGTTCACGCTGGCATTTGCGGTTGTCATCGCTTTCGGCGTGTGGTGGCGCGGCCAGCGCCGCGCCTGAGTTCCGGCCGTCTCCGTATTCGACCGGACTAGTTGCAGGAACCTTTGTTCCGCACAATCGTTTGAGTTTCGACGGTGCGTACCGAACAATAGGCCGTTCAGTGTCCATTCACGACGATCGCCATACTCTGTCAGCCGCGTCAGCGCTCGGGACAAGGTATCTCGACGTGGATGGGATCGCGGATTTGGCCGGTGATTTCGATCAGGTTGCGCTGGTGGTCGACTGGCTCGACGCATGCCGGAATCGCGATCTGGCGGCGTTGCTCGACCTCTATGCCGACGATGCCAAGCTCGAATGCCAGTGCGGCGAGGTCGAAGTCAGCGAAGGCCGCGCCGAACTCGAATCCTATTGGCGGCCGCGTCTCACTGCGCTCGTACCCACCGCCTTCGGGCTGGAGGAAATCACGCCGACCGCCGAAGGCGTCGTGCTCGACTATCTGAGCCACGAAGGCAAGCCGGTCCGCATCGTGTTCACCTTTTCGCGCGACGCCAAGATCCAGCGTACCGCCTGCGCATCTGCAGGGCAGGCGTCGTGTCAGGCGGTTGCCGGCGTTGCGGGTCAGGCTGACTGATCGCCAGCTTTGTCTGCGCCTCGCGCATGTGCGGCGAAATCACCGGCCGGAATCCGACAGCGCACGCAGGTGCGGCCTTCTTCGCGCAGCAGTTCAAGCGTCCCGCTCAGCGCCCGCGCGCGCTCCAGCATTCCCGTCAATCCCCGGCCGAACCTCCGGTCCGCCGGAAAGCCGATGCCGTCGTCGGATATTTGCACGATCACCTCGCGGCCGCTGATGTCAGCCGCGACATGCATCGCGTTCGCCCTGGCGTGACGAAGCACGTTTGTTACCGCCTCCTGGATCACGCGATAGACCGTCTGCGACAGCAGACCGTCGACCCCGTTCAGATCAGCGTCGATCTGTGACGTTACCTTGAGTCCAGGCGCCTGCGCCTTCGCGTTCTGCAGCAGCGTCTGGATGCTTCGCTCCAGGCCGAGCTCCTGGATGTAGAGCGGCCGCAGCCGGTCGAGGATGCGGCGGTTCGCCTGCTGCAACGTTTCGACCGAGTGCAGAATGCCCTCGGCAGCGCCCGTCAACTTCACCTGGCCGGCGGGAATCGATTCCAGCAGCGCCACCGTGTTGGCGCGGATCCCGAACAATAGCGGCCCGAGTTCGTCGTGAAGCTCGCGCGCCATATCCTGCCGTTCGTCGTCCTGCAGCGACACGATCCGCCGCAGCAGGCTGCGGTTATCCTGACTGAGGCGACTGAGGGTGCGGGCGAGTTCGTTGGCTTCCTCTGCGCTCTTGCGGATCTCCGGCGCGCCGGCGGATGGAATCGGCTGTTCGTATTCGCCCGATCGCATTCGGGTCAGGCCGTCGCCCAGATTTTGCAGCGGTGCCAACACCGAACGCGCGGCGAAATGGGCAAAGGCGCCCGTCAACAGCATCAGGGCAATTGCGGAGCAGACGATCGCCAGAAATCCGATCCACTTCTCGTAGATGTCGGCGGACATGTCGGGCGCAACGACAATGTCGCCGACCTGCTTTCCCTCGACCGTCACGGGGAAGACGGTTTTGAATTCGGGTAGGACGAGGAGGCGGACGAACCAGTCAGGCACCGTTCCCAGCGGAGTCTGCACCTCGGGAGGATAAACATCGAGGTCGGTCCCGAGGCGTCGAAACCGGATGGCTTCGGAGGTGCCGAGCGATTGCACGAATGCTTCCAGCGTCGCTTGCGGATTGCTGGAGGCCTGAAGCGCACCGTTGAGCGCAGCCGCGACGGCCCTGGCCGAGCGAGCAGTCGGTTCGGTTTCTTCCATAAGTTGCGCCGTAGCAAAGATCTGGAGCGAAACGCCTCCGGCCAGCAGCGCGGCCACGAACATCAAGCCGAGCGGCAGCAGCAATCGCGTTCGAAGAGAAAGTCTTTCCCACATTTCGACCTATATAACTCCCGCAACCCAAGATTTCTCTTTTCAAAAATCGCCAACCGCCTATTTATTCCGGAAGGGGATTAAAGGATGCAGAATTCTACCAGATCGGCAACGAGGGTCCTGATCGTCGACGACCACCCGGTGGTCCTGTCGGGGTGCCGGTCGCTGTTTGCGTCAGACAATTCCGTGAAGATCGACGAGGCCACCGACGCCAAGTCCGGGCACCGCGCCTATGTGACGAAGCGGCCCGACGTCACGGTGATCGATATCAAACTACCGGATGTCTCCGGTTTCGAACTGATGCGGCGCATCCGCAAGGACGATCCGCACGCCAGGATCATCATGTTCAGCATGAACGACGATCCGGCGTTCGTGGTTCGCGCCATCGAGATGGGCGCGCAGGGCTATGTCTCCAAGGGCGACGATCCAAGGATGCTGGTGAAGGCCGTCCGCAAGGTGGCGGCGGGAGACAATTTCATTTCACCGCAACTGGCGGAGGCGGTGACGTTCTCAGGCGCTTCGATCAAGGCCAATCCGGCCTCGCAAATGACCGCGCGCGAACTGGAAATCCTGCGGCTGCTCGGCCGCGGCGACAAGATCGTCGAAGTCGCCGATGCGCTCGAGATTTCCTACAAGACGGTCGCCAACACCACCTCTCTGCTCAAGCAGAAGCTCGGCGCCAAGAATCATTCGGACCTGATCCGGATCGCGGTGGAGATGGGGCTCGGCTGAGGTGGCTAAATCGTCCACCCTTTAGACCGCTGAACCGGCCGCGCCGTGGAGGCGCGACCCGTTCGCGCCGCTGCAATTCGCGTTCGCCCGGGCAATGGGATGACGAAGGCGAATTCAGCGAAAAGGCTTATCGGTGATGGCGATGCCTGTGGTGGCCGCGGCCCCTGTACCACCCGTAATGATGCCCGTGTCCGCGGTGCATGTGTCCGTGGCCGTGGCCGCGCCCATGCTTGATCTGGATCACGGAGCCGTCCTGCGCGGCCATCGGGGCGATGCCCAGCCTGGCGGAAGCCGATGCGGTCATTGCCAGTAGCGCAAGACCAATCAGGGCGATACGTCTCATTCAGTGTCCTCCCGTTCGCGTGATTGCGACGTCAGGCACAAGTTCCCGGTGGAACGTTTGTTCCGGCGCGCCTGAAGTAAATAGCAACGCGCCATTCAGGCCGCCTTCGCCGTTCATTTGCGGCCTGGATCCACTGTGCGATCGCGCGCTGTGGTGCATTACGCGTGGCACGCGCGGCCGATGCCGTTCGTGGAACGCCGCTGTGGTGTTTCCGGGAAAAATAGGCAATGCGCGTCCGATGGTCGATGACAGGAGCAGTGAATGGCGGAGCCGGATATCGTGGAGATTGCCTGCGCACGGGCGTGGGGCGTCTATCTCCTGATCAACAGCGGAATTTCCGATAATGATACGCTGCGGAAACGGCTGAAGCATTTCATTCGCGTGCGCTGCGAGGCGGGTGACAACGACACGGAGCTGCTGGCGGTCGAGGGTCTCAAATACCTCAAGCAGCTGGACGGCTCCCGGACCGGGTAGGGTACCCGCCAGCGGATCAGGATCGGGAAAAAGCGGAACATTTGATTGCTTCATGGGTTGCCGGGTGCATCATATAAAAGCCTGAGGAGGACGCCCTTGAAGAAGTTTCTGATGATCGGAACGCTGGTCTTTGCCGCATCGGCGGTCGTTGAAACCGCGGTCGCCGCCGAATTCTACGTGGTGCGCGACGCCACCACCAAGAAATGCACGATCGTCGACACCAAGCCGACCACGACGACCACCACCGTCGTCGACAACGGCACGTTCAAGACCAAGACGGAGGCCGAAACCGGCATGAAAACCATGAAGGTCTGCACCACGGACTAACGACAGACCCTTCCAGGAGAGAGGGCCGCGAGCTCAGCTTGCGGCCCTTTATCGTCGGGTGGCATTGGCCGCGGCAACGCAACGCCGCAACCCACGCCGGCGTGTTCGCCGCACCCGATCCCGCATGGCGGGAATATGGCGGTGGATGAAAATTGTTCATCGAAGCATACGTTCGAATCGTACCGAAAACGCGCTAAAGTGGGGCTATGGAGAATCCCTCGCCCCCGCTGCCGTTCTCGGCGTTCGAATGGCTGCTGTCCGGGCGCTACTTGCGGGCCCGTCGCAAGGAAGGCTTCATCTCCGTTATTGCCGGCTTCTCTTTCCTCGGCATCATGCTCGGCGTGGCGACGCTGATTATCGTAATGGCCGTCATGAACGGCTTTCGCAAGGAATTGATCGACAAGATCGTCGGCATGAATGGCCATCTGGTGGTGCAGCCGATCGAGTCGCCGCTGACGGATTGGCAGGACGTCACCGAACGCATCCGTCAGGTTCCCGGCATCCGGCTTGTCGTTCCCGTAGTGGACGGACCGGCGCTGGCGTCATCGGCGCAAAATTCCTCCGGCGTACTCATTCGCGGCATTCGCGCCGACGATCTCAACCAACTCGCCTCCGTCTCCAGCAACATCCAGCAGGGTTCGCTGGACGCGTTCGAGCAGGGACAAGGTGTCGCCATCGGACGCCGGCTTGCCGAACAATTGTCGCTGCGTGCCGGCGACAACATCACGCTGGTCGCCCCTGACTCAGCCGTGATGTCGAAGGCCATTGCGCCGCGTATCAAACCTTACAAGGTCGCGGCGGTGTTCAGCACCGACATGTCGGAATATGATTCCGTGATGGTTTTCCTGCCGCTTGCCGAGGCGCAGGCCTATTTCAAGCGCGCCGATGACGTGAGCGCGATCGAGATTTTCCTAGATGCCAGGCCGGACAGGGTCGACGAATTCCGACGACCGGTGGCGGACGCCGCCGGGCGACCGGTGTTCCTGGTCGATTGGCGGCGGCGCACCTCGGCCTTTTTCGCCGCGCTTCAGGTCGAGCGCAACGTCATGTTTCTGATCCTGACCCTGATCGTGCTGGTCGCCGCGCTGAACATCGTTTCGGGCCTGATCATGCTCGTAAAGGACAAGGGCAGCGATATCGCCATTCTGCGCACCGTGGGCGCCTCGCGAGGATCGATCATGCGCGTGTTCCTGATCGCGGGCGCCGCAATCGGCGTGGTCGGCACGCTGACCGGGCTTCTCGTCGGCATGCTGATTTGCCTGAATATCGAATCGATCCGGCAATTTCTCTCCTGGCTCACCAATACCGAATTGTTTCCGCCAAAACTCTACTTCCTGTCGAAGCTGCCGGCCGAGATCGATTTCGGCGAAACCGCCGCCGTTGTGATCATGGCGTTGACGCTGTCATTCCTCGCGACGCTCTATCCATCGTGGCGCGCGGCACGGCTCGATCCGGTCGAGGCATTTCGATACGGGTGACTGGACGTGCGCGGGCTTCGCGCTGCCTTGGAACGATGGTCCATCGTCGTCCCTGCGACCGCAGGGACCCATAGCCACCGAACGTAATTGGTTTGCGAGGTCTTTGTTATCTTGTCTTTTTCAGCAACACCGGCCGCGGAGTATGGGTCCCTGCGTTTGCAGGGACGACGGCACGTGTTTCGCGAGAGCCAACCCCTCTCTTTTTCACCCTCATGCCATTTCCCCTTCGCCCCAAAACGCTTTATGGTGCCCCTCGCTTCGCGCTTGGCGAAATGAATTCATGATCAATATCAAAGGCTTGGCATAGGGCTTGCGCCTTTGGAGGGTGGTTTGACGCGCTATATTTCGACGCGGGGGGAGGCCCCCGTCCTGGGTTTCTGCGATGTGATGCTGACCGGGCTTGCCCGCGACGGCGGCCTCTATGTGCCCGAGGTCTGGCCACAGCTCTCTGCCGAGACCATCGCCGGATTCTTCGGCAGGCCCTATTGGGAAGTCGCGGTCGATGTGATCAGGCCGTTCACCGCGGGTGAAATCTCCGACGCCGATCTCGGACGCATGGCGAACGAAGCCTACGCCACGTTCCGCCATCCGGCCGTGGTGCCGCTCGATCAGATCGGGCCCAATCAATTCGTGCTGGAGCTGTTCCACGGCCCGACGCTGGCGTTCAAGGACGTCGCGATGCAGCTGATCTCGCGGCTGATGGATCACGTGCTGGCCAAGCGCAATCAGCGCACCACCATCGTGGTCGCGACCTCGGGCGATACCGGGGGCGCAGCGGTCGATGCGTTTGCCGGCCTCGACAATGTCGATCTGGTCGTGCTGTTTCCGAACGGGCGCATTTCCGACGTGCAGCGGCGGATGATGACGACGACGGGCGCGGCCAACGTGCACGCGCTCGCGATCGAAGGCACTTTTGACGATTGCCAGGCGCTCGTGAAGGCGATGTTCAACCATCACGGCTTTCGCGACGCAGTCTCGCTGTCGGGCGTCAACTCGATCAACTGGGCGCGGATCGTAGCCCAGGTGGTGTATTATTTCACTTCCGCCGTCGCCCTCGGCGCGCCCGCGCGCACGGTGGATTTCACCGTGCCGACCGGCAATTTCGGCGATATCTTTGCGGGCTATGTCGCCAAGAAAATGGGCCTGCCGGTCCGCTGGCTGCGCATCGCCTCCAACGTCAACGACATCCTGCCGCGCACGCTCAAGACCGGCATCTATGAGGTGCGCGAGGTGCACGCCTCCGCTTCGCCCTCGATGGATATCCAGATCTCCTCGAATTTCGAGCGGCTTTTGTTCGAGGCGAGCCGCCGCGACGCCGACAGCGTTCGCCGGCTGATGGGCTCGCTGAAACAGTCCGGACGTTTCGTGCTGCCGGATGCCATGCTGGCCGCGATCCGCGAGGAGTTCGACGCCGGCCGCGCCGATGAGACCGAGACGTCGGCTGCGATCCGCGCCGCCTGGCGCGAGGCCGGCGATCTCGTCGATCCCCACACCGCGGTGGCGCTGGCGGTAGCGGACCGTGATACCTCGGATTCAGGGATACCCAATATCGTGCTGTCGACCGCGCACCCGGCCAAGTTCCCCGATGCGGTGGAAGCCGCCTGCGGCGTGCGGCCCCAACTGCCGGCCTGGCTCGACGGTCTCATGACCAAATCCGAACACATCACGGTGATGAAAAACGATTCAACCGAAGTGGAGCGATTCGTGCGCTCGGTGAGCCGTGCCGCGAAGCAGGGAGTTGCCGGATGAGCGTTGACGTAACCAAGCTGCCGTCCGGTCTGACCATCGTCACCGACACCATGCCGCATCTGGAAACGGCAGCGCTCGGCGTCTGGGCCGGCGTCGGCGGTCGTGACGAGAAGCCGAACGAGCACGGTATCTCGCATCTCCTGGAACACATGGCCTTCAAGGGCACGACGCGCCGCTCCTCGCGCGAGATCGTCGAGGAAATCGAGGCGGTCGGCGGCGATCTCAACGCCGGCACTTCGACCGAAACCACCGCCTATTATGCCCGGGTGATGAAGGCCGACGTGCCGCTCGCGCTCGACGTGCTCTCCGACATTCTGGCCAATCCGTCCTTCGTGCCGGACGAACTCGAACGCGAGAAGAGCGTCATCGTGCAGGAAATCGGCGCGGCGCAGGATACGCCCGATGACGTCGTGTTCGAGCACCTCAACGAACTCTGCTTTCCGGACCAGCCGATGGGCCGTTCGCTGCTGGGCACCGCCAAGACGCTGAAGGATTTTGATCGCGACATGCTGCGCGGCTATCTCTCGACGCACTATCGCGGCCCCGACATGGTGGTAGCGGCCGCGGGCGCGGTCGACCACAAGCGCGTGGTCGAGGAAGTGACGCAAAGATTTGCCAGCTTCGACGCCACGCCCGCGCCGAAGCCGGCGCCTGCGATGTTCGGCAAGGGCGGCTCGCGCGTGGTGCACCGTGATCTCGAACAGGCGCACCTGACGCTGGCGCTCGAAGGCGTGCCGCAGACGGATCTATCGCTGTTCTCGCTGCAGGTCTTCACCAACACGCTCGGCGGCGGAATGTCGTCGCGGCTGTTCCAGGAAGTGCGCGAGAAGCGCGGCCTGTGCTATTCGATCTACACCTTCCATGCGCCCTATTCGGACACCGGCTTTTTCGGCCTCTATACCGGCACCGATCCCGACGACGCGCCGGAGATGATGGAAGTGATCGTCGACGTTATCAATGAGGCGGTGGAAACCTTGACCGAGGCTGAGATCGCCCGCGCCAAGGCGCAGATGAAGGCGGGGCTTCTGATGGCGCTGGAAAGCTGCTCCTCCCGGGCCGAACAGCTGGCGCGGCACGTGCTGGCCTATGGCCGGCCGCAGACCGTGGAAGAACTGGTGGCGCGGATCGATGCGGTCAGCGTCGAATCGACCCGCAATGCAGCGCACGCATTGCTGTCCCGCAGCCGGCCGGCGGTCGTAGCACTTGGCAGCGGCAGGGGGCTGGACACGGCGGTGGCTTTTGCGGAAGGATTGACGAGGTCGAAGGCGAAGACGCTCCTGCATTGAGGCAGGGAGCGGGGAGTAGCGGGCATGGCCCTGTTTCGTTTGCCAACCAGTGGACCGGCTGCGCTTATGCCGCGCGGCCACGGGCTTCTGCTGCGCGCCCCGCAAATGTCGGATTTCCTGCAATGGGCCCAATTGCGCGAACTAAGCCGCGCCTACCTCACGCCGTGGGAGCCGATCTGGCCGTCGGACGATCTGACCCGCGCCGGCTTTCGCCGCCGGCTGCGCCGCTACGCCGAAGATATCGCCGCCGACCGCTCCTATCCGTTCATCGTCTTCCGCGCCTCTGACGGCGCCATGATCGGTGGCATCACGCTCGCCAATGTTCGCCGCGGCATCGTGCAGGCCGGCACGATCGGCTATTGGGTCGGCGAGCCCTATGCCGGCCGCGGCTACATGACCGCGGGGCTGCGGGTGCTGCTGCCGACGCTGTTCGGCGAGCTCAATTTGCACCGCATCGAGGCCGCCTGCATTCCCTCCAATTCGCCCTCGATCCGGGTGCTGGAGAAATGCGGCTTCACCCGCGAGGGGTTGGCGCGGCGCTATCTCTGCATCAACGGCGTCTGGCAGGACCATCTGCTGTTCGGCCTGCTGCATGAGGATTTCCGCGGCTGAACCGTTGATTTCCAGACCTTTTGGGTGCCTTGGGTTCGCCGCCATTGGGCTGCTATAAGGCCGCCGTGGAACAATGACGTAAGATAATGGGATCAGGGACGTCGCATGAGTGACAATCGTTTGGCCAGGGTGATGGCCGCTGCGGCGGTTGCGGGCGGGCTGGCCTGCGTGACGGTGGCGCCGACGTCGGCGCAATCGATCACCGATCGTTTCAAGAGCCTGTTCGGCGGCAAGTCGGACGAGGAGCCGGCAACAAATGCGCCGGCGGCAGCGGTGCCGCAGGACACCGGCGACCTGACCTGTCCGCCGGTAACCGTCAGGGCCGGCGCATCCACTTACGCCGTCGCGGCGCCGGGCAAGCAGCCGGTCGGCAACGACCTGCGCTTTCAGGCCACGATCTCCAAAATGGCCCGCGAATGCACCGTCAATGGCGGTGTGGTCACGGCGCGGATCGGCATTCAGGGCCGCGTCATTGCCGGCCCCTCCGGTGCCCCGTCGTCGGTGCAGGTTCCGATCCGCGTCGCGGTGGTGCAGGGCGGCGTGTCCGAAAAAACCATCGCCACCAAGGCCTACCAGACCACCGTCAACATGACCGAAGGCGGCAGCGAGCCGTTCACGCTGGTGGCCGAGGATCTTACCTATCCGGCGCCTCCCGGCGCCATCGGCGACAGCTATATTTTCTATATCGGCTTCGACCCGCAGTCCCTGAAGCCCGAACGCCCGGCGCCAAAAAAGAAGAAATAAAAAAAGCCGGCGCGATCGTCTCGCGCCGGCTTTTTTAGGTGGTTGAAAGCGCTCAGTTCAGCTTGGCGCGAACTTCGGCAATGCCCTTGGCGAGCAGGTCGTCGGCGACCGAGCCCTTGACCGACTGCGACAGGATGGTCGAGGCGGCTTCGACCGCGGCATTGGCGGCGGCGGCGCGGACATCGGCCAACGCCTGGGCTTCGGCGAGCGCGATCTTGCTCTCGGCGGTCTTGGTGCGGCGGGCGACGAAGTCTTCCATCTTGGCCTTGGATTCGACCGCGATGCGTTCGGCTTCGGCCTTGGCGTTGGCGATGATTTCCTCGGCCTCGCGCTCCGCGCTGGCGCGGCGGGTCTGGTACTCGCCGAGCAGCTTGGCGGCCTCTTCCCTGAGACGTTTGGCGTCGTCGAGTTCGGCCTTGATGCGCTGGGCGCGATGATCGAGCGCCGTCAGCACGGTCTTGTGGATGCCGAGATAGGCAAACAGCGCGAACAGGATGACGAAGGCAATCGCGACCCAGGTTTCCGGTTGGGCAAACATCGGCTATCCCTTCAACGTAGCATCGACGGCGCTGCTGACGGTTTTGCCGTCGGGCAGCACGCCGGTGAGGCGTTGCACGATCGCGCCGGCCGCATCGGCGGCGATGCCGCGGACATTGCTCATCGCGGCCTCCCGGGTCGCCGCGATCTGCTTCTCGGCGGCGGCAAGCTTGATGGTCAGCTGGTCTTCCAGCTTCTTGCGCTCGGCTTCCGAGGCCGCGTTCAGCTTCTCGCGGGTCTCGTTGCTGATGGCCTGCGCGCGGGAACGTGCCGAAGCGAGTTCCGTCTCATACGCCTTCAGCGCAGCGTCGGACTCGTCCTTCAGCTTCTGCGCTGCGGCGAGATCGCCCTCGATCGCGTTCTGGCGTGCGTCGATCACGCTTTCGACGCGCGGCAGCGCAAAGCGGGATACGATCACATAGAGCGCGACGAACGCGATAACGAGCGACACCAGCTGCGAAGCAAACGTGCTCGACTCGAACGGAGGAAATCCTCCGCCGTGTCCGCCGTCGGCTTGCATGTGGGCGCCGGTACCATGACTCTTTTCAGCCACGGAGTTCTCCTGTTGCTGTCAGGTGCGCCGCCCGGATCGGGCGGCGCGGGAAGGTGCAGCTCAGAGCGGAACGAACAGCAGCAGCAGCGCGATCAGCAGCGAGAAGATGCCCAGCGCTTCGGTCACGGCGAAGCCGAAGATCAGGTTGCCGAACTGGCCCTGGGCTGCCGAAGGATTGCGCACCGCTGCGGCGAGGTAGTTGCCGAAGATGATGCCCACGCCAACGCCCGCGCCGCCCATGCCGATGCATGCGATGCCCGCGCCGATAAGTTTTGCTGCTGCCGGTTCCATTTTCTAGAGCTCCTTGAGAGATAAGTAAGACAGAGTGAGGGTGGAAATTCCCCGGACGCTTAGTGTCCCGGATGAATGGCGTCGTTGAGGTAGATGCAGGTCAGGATCGCGAACACGTAGGCCTGCAGGAATGCGACCAGCAGTTCGAGCGCGGTCAGCGCGACGGTGAGCGCCAGCGGCAGCATGCCGCCGGCCCAGCCGAGCGCGCCGAGCGAGACGCCGAGCATGGCGACGAAGCCCGCGAACACCTTCAGCGCGATGTGACCGGCCAGCATGTTGGCGAACAGACGGACGCTGTGCGAGACCGGCCGCAGGAAGAACGACAGGATTTCAATGAACATGACCAGCGGCAGGATGTAGATCGGGACGCCGGAGGGCACGAAAATCTTGAAGAACTTCAGGCCGTTCTTGTAGATCCCGTAGATCAGAACGGTGAAGAAGACCAGGAAGGCCAGCGCCGCGGTGACGATGATGTGGCTCGAAACCGTGAATGTGTAGGGGACGATGCCGATCAGGTTCGAGATGCAGATGAACATGAACAGCGAGAAGATCAGCGGGAAGAACTTCATGCCTTCCGAGCCGGCGGTAGAGCGGATCGTTGTGGCGACGAACTCGTAGGAGATTTCCGCGATCGACTGCAGCCGCCCGGGGACCAGCTGCCCTCTCGCCATGCCGCCGATCATCATCAGCGAAATCACCGCCACCGCGAGAAACATGTAGAGCGACGAGTTGGTGAAGGCGATCGTGTGGTTGCCGATATGGCCGATCGTGAAGAGGGGCTCGATATTGAACTGGTGGATCGGGTCGATTTTCATCCGCGCGGCTCTTTATCCACCGGCCTGGCCGGCAATCGAATTTCAAATGTCGTGACTTCCCGTCGACGCTCAGCGCCTGCCTGGACCTGCGCCTGCGGTTCTCACCACGTTGACCACGCCGGCGACGAAGCCAAGCAGCAGGAACACGATGAAACCGAACGGCGATGTCGACAATAAACGGTCGAACCCCCAGCCAATCGCCGCCCCGACGACAACACCCGCGACCAATTCCGAGGAAAGCCGGAAACCAAGCGCCATCGCAGAAGTTCTGGCAGCTCTGTCTCCGCTTTCAGTTCCGGGTTGATCAGTCTTGATTTTTCGGCTGTCACGAATTTCGGACAACCGGTGATCCAGACTTCCGAGCCTTGCGGAAAGCGCAGCTTCGTCGGAAGACGGCTGATCGCGATTGCCACTTGCGTTGTCATTCTTGTCTTCGGCCATGCCCAAGACACTAAACGATGCCAACGGTTGATGGAAATTACGCCCGTCACCCTTGAAAGCCGCGCGGACCATACTTACCGCGTCTAATCAAGTCAAGATTAGGCCGCAACCAGGTATTTGATTGATTTTATTGGGTTTATTGAGTTGTTGCCTGCGACACTGTGGACCCGAGATCGCAGTGCAGCAGTATTGCCACACGGATCAATCTTGCGCCCGTTCGAATGCTCTGTTGGGATGTCCGAAGCAAAGCAGAAATCCCCCATGCCGGAGCCCGCATGCCGCGTCAGGTCGATTACTATTTCTCGCTGCAATCGCCCTGGGCCTATATCGGGCATC
The DNA here is from genome assembly GCF_049993905.1 of Bradyrhizobium sp. McL0615. Lineage (NCBI taxonomy): Bacteria > Pseudomonadati > Pseudomonadota > Alphaproteobacteria > Hyphomicrobiales > Nitrobacteraceae > Bradyrhizobium > Bradyrhizobium sp. McL0615. The sequence continues at coordinate 993,422 of NZ_CP188254.1, forward strand.
AGTCCTTTCGCCGTCTGGTAAGTACTTATGATCTCACGGTAAATCATAAGCCGGTGGTGCTGGTCGATTTGTTCTCGGAGACCGGCGGCCTGCCCTTGATGAAGCGCCATCCGGTACGGCAGCGCTACCGGATGGTCGAACTGCAGCGCTGGCGCGACAAGCGCGGATTGAAATTTCATCTGCAGCCGGCGAACTGGCCTTTCAATGCGCGCCTGGCCGATGGCGTCGTGATCGCGGCGCTCGAGGCCGGCCACGATCCCGACCGCTATTTGCGACGCGCCTATGCCGCGGTCTGGGAAGATCAACTCAATCTCGCCGATCCCGCAACGATCGCGAAGCTCGCCGACGAGTCCGGGCTGCCCGGCCAGCAATTGGTGGAACGCTCCGGCGCGGAGGAAGTCAGCGCGGCGTATGAACGGAACCGGCAGGACGCGCTGGCAGCGGATGTTTTCGGCTCGCCGGTCTATGTGCTGGAGGGCGAGGTGTTCTGGGGACAGGACCGACTCGAATTGCTGGAAGATGCGTTGAAGTCGGGCCGCACGCCCTATAGCTCAGTCGTATAGGGACGCCTTGAAAGCGCCCTGACGGTCGGGGAAACCGGTAACTCCTGAGGCGGGAGCAAGCCCATGAGCACAGCGAAATCGTCCTCGAAATTCTCCAGCGTTATCGTGTTGGCGCTTTGTCTCGCAGGCGGCGGGCAGGCGCTCGCGGGCGCGCTGCCGGAAACCGAGAACGGCCGCTACGCGCTGTCGCCGACGGGAGATGGCGTGCTTCGGCTCGATACAAGAACCGGTGTGATTTCGACCTGCAACAATTCGGGCGCGGGCTGGGCCTGCTATGCGGTACCCGACGAGCGTGTGGCGATGGACACGGAAATCGGCCGTCTGCAAGCCGACATTGTCCGGCTGCAGGCCGACAATGAAAGGCTCAAGGCCCAACTCGCCGAGCGCGAGCCCACGGTGCCGGGCAAGATCGAAGAGCCGCTGCCGAAATCGGATTCGCTGAAGCCGAGCGAGCCGAAGGTGGCGGACGGCGAGCGCAAGATCGAAATCCCGCTGCCGAGCGACCGCGACATGGACCGCATGATGTCGTTCCTGGAACAGGCCTGGCGGCGCCTGATCGAGATGGCCAACCGGGTGCAGCGAGACGTCGGCGGCAAGATTTGACGGGGCACCCCGTCGTCCCTGCGAACGCAGGGACCCATAACCACCGCTGTTGGTTGTTTGCAAAGAGTATCAACTCTCCGATCGCCTGAAATCGAGAGGCCGCGGAGTATGGGTCCCTGCGTTCGCAGGGACGACGGAAAGATGAGTTCATATGACGTCACCCAAATCCGTCTCTCGCTCAGCGTCCTCCGCCGTCGCCGCCACGTCCATCGCATCCTCGCTGCTGACGGTACAGACATCAGGCGCGGGCTTTACCGATCTCACCGCCGAGGTCGCGAAATTTGTGCGCGACGCGCGGGCGCGCGAAGGCGCGGTGACGCTGTTCATCCGCCACACCTCGGCGTCGCTGACGATCCAGGAAAATGCCGATCCGACCGTGCTGGTCGATCTGACCACCGCGCTGAACCGGTTCGCGCCCGAGAATGCCGGATGGCGCCACGATACCGAGGGGCCGGACGACATGCCGGCGCATATCAAGACCATGCTGACCGCGACCTCGCTGCACATCCCGGTGCTGCAGGGGACGCTCGCGCTGGGCACGTGGCAGGCGGTCTATCTGGTCGAGCATCGCGCGCGGCCGCACCGGCGCGAGGTCGTGCTGCAGTTCATCGGCGCAACGGATTGAGGCGTCTTTTTATTTGAGCATGATCTTTTCGGAAAACCGGTTTCCACTTTTCCGGATCATGCTCCAAAAGCAAACCGGCCGCGGATTGCTCCGCGGCCGGTTCGTGTTCGCCGTCCGGCCGAAGCCGGACGGGTCAATTACTTCGTGATGTCGACGTCCTTGGTTTCCGGCAGGAAGAAGAAGCCGACGACCACGGTGATCGACGCGAAGATGATCGGATACCAGAGACCCGCGTAGATATCGCCGGTCGAGGCCACGATCGCGAACGCGGTCGCGGGCAGCAATCCGCCGAACCAGCCGTTGCCGATGTGATAGGGCAACGACATCGAGGTGTAGCGGATCCGGGTCGGGAACAGTTCGACCAGCATCGCCGCGATCGGCCCGTACACCATGGTGACATAGAGCACCAGGATGAACAGCAATCCGATCACCGCCGCGACCTGCGGACGGAAGATGTCGAACGGATGCGCCATCTTCACGATCTGGGCGTCGCCGGCCTTGGGATAACCGGCGCCCTGAACCGCTGCCAGCACCGCCGGGTTCGAGGCCTTGGCGTCGGTGTAGGCAACGTCCTTGCCGTTGACGACGACCTTCACGCCGGAGCCTGCCGCGCCGTAGCTGGTCGAATACTTGACCGACTGCTGCGCCAGGTAGGCACGGGCAGTATCGCAGGGCGCGCTGAAGATGCGGGTGCCGACCGGGTTGAACAGATCGCCGCAGCCTGCGGGATCGGCGACAACCTCGACCTTGGTGTTCTCGATCGCCTTTTCCAGCGCCGGGTTGGCGTTGGTGGTGATCATCTTGAAGATCGGGAAGAAGGTCAGCGCCGCGATCAGACAGCCCGCCAGAATGATCGGCTTGCGGCCGACCTTGTCGGACATTGCGCCGAACACGATGAAGAAGCCGGTGCCGAGCAACAGCGACCAGGCGATCAAAAGGTTGGCGGTGTAGCCGTCGACCTTGAGGATCGATTGCAGGAAGAACAGCGCGTAGAACTGGCCGGTATACCAGACCACGCCCTGGCCCATCACGCCGCCGACCAGCGCCAGGATCACGAGCTTGGCGTTGCTCCAGTTGGCGAAGGCTTCGGTCAGCGGGGCCTTTGAGCCCTTGCCCTCGTCCTTCATTTTCTGGAACACCGGAGACTCGTTCAACCGCAACCGGATCCAGACGGAAACACCGAGCAACAGCACCGAAACCAGGAACGGAATACGCCAGCCCCAGGCGGCGAATTCAGGCTCGCCGAGTGCCGTACGGGTGAACAGGATCACCAGCAATGACAGAAACAACCCGAGCGTGGCCGTGGTCTGGATGAACGAGGTGTAGTAGCCGCGCTTGCCCATCGGCGCATGTTCGGCCACGTAGGTCGCCGCGCCGCCATACTCGCCGCCGAGCGCGAGGCCCTGCAGCAGGCGCAATGCGATCAGGATGATCGGCGCCGCGATGCCGATGGTCGCCGCGTTGGGCAGCAGGCCGACGATGAAGGTCGACAGGCCCATGATCAGAATGGTGACGAGGAAGGTGTATTTGCGGCCGACGATGTCGCCGATGCGCCCGAACACGATGGCGCCGAACGGGCGTACCAGGAAGCCGGCGGCGAAGGCCAGCAGCGCGAAGATGTCGCGGGTTGCCGGCGGATAGGCCGAAAAGAACTGCGCACCGATGATGCTGGCGAGCGATCCGTAGAGGTAGAAGTCGTACCATTCGAAGACGGTGCCGAGCGAGGAAGCGAGAATGACGAAACGTTCGTCCTTCGTCATTCCTGCGGCCTTGCCGGATGTGGCAGTCATAGTGGACATTTCAACACTCCCCAAAATTGATGCAAAGTCCGCCCTCGCCGAACTTGGCCGGATTACCTGGGCTTCGCCCCAAGGTAACATCCCCGTGAAACCAGCCCCAATACGACTTTCGGCCCTTTGCACGGCGTTTTGATCGCATTGGCGGGTCCACTTTGCACCGGTCGCGCCGAAGCGGGCAGGGTGTATTGCGGCGCACAAGCCAGCGGGTTAACTGCTTTCAAACATGATAGGATTGGGCGCTTGCGCAAGCCGGTCCAACGGGAGACAAAGCGAAGCGGACTAGTCGCAAGCCCGATGCAAGAGAGCCGAATGACGACCGCTGCCAATACCCATCTCGTCATCGCCGATGATCACCCGCTGTTCCGCGACGCGTTGCGTCAGGCGGTTACGAGCGTTGTGGCGTCGGCCAAAGTCAGCGAGGCCGGATCGTTCGACGATCTCACCGCGCTGCTGGAACGGGATTCCGACGTCGATTTGATCCTGCTCGATCTCACGATGCCGGGGATTTCGGGGTTCTCCGGTCTGATCTATCTGCGCGCGCAGTATCCGGCGATTCCGGTGGTCATCGTGTCCGCCAGCGACGATGCCGGCACGATCCGCCGCTCGCTGGATTTCGGCGCCTCCGGCTTCATCCCCAAGCGCTTCGGCGTCGAAACGCTGCGCGACGCCATCATGAAGGTGATGGAGGGCGACGTCTGGGTTCCGCCGGACACCGATCTCACCTCGGCCGACGACCCCGACATGGCGCGGCTGCGCGACCGGCTGGTGACGCTGACGCCGCAGCAGGTGCGGGTGCTGATGATGCTGTCGGAGGGCCTGCTCAACAAGCAGATCGCCTATGAGCTCGGCGTGTCGGAAGCGACCATCAAGGCGCATGTTTCGGCGATCCTGCAGAAGCTCGGCGTCGAGAGCCGGACGCAGGCCGTGATCGCCGCCGCGAAGATCGCCGGCGGCCAATGGCGCCAGGGCACGCCGACGGGGTAACTGCCGCATGTCCGGATCCGGGAGGGCGCTGCTGTTCGATATCGACGGCACGCTGGCCGACACCGATGCGCTTCATCTGGAAGCGTTCAATCAAGTGTTCGGGCCTCATGGCCACGTGTTCGATCGCGACCGCGCCTCGAAAGAGTTGATGGGGTTTTCCAACACTTCGATCAGCGACCGGTTTTTGCCGGGCCAGTCGCCGGAGCGCCAGGCGGCCATCATGGCGGAAAAGGAAGAAGCGTTCCGCAAGCTCGCGGCGGGACAAATCAAACCATTGGCGGGTCTGATGACGCTGCTTGCTTTGGCGGATCGCGCTGACATCCCCATGGTGGCGGTAACCAACGCGCCCCGCCTCAACGCCGAAATGTTGCTTTCCGGGCTCGGCATCATGCCGCGGTTCAAAGCTGTCATCATCGGCGATGAGCTTCCGCATGGAAAGCCGCACCCGTTGCCGTATCTGGAAGGCTTGCGCGCGGTGGGCGCGGCGCCAGGCCTGTCTCTCGCATTCGAGGATTCCCGCTCCGGCGTTCAATCCGCTTCCGCTGCCGGCATCGCGACGGTTGGAATACGAACGAGCCTTAAGCATGGTGATCTGGTGGCGGCTGGCGCGGTCTGTACGGCCGCCGCCTTTGACGATCCGGAATTGGTCGGGCTGGTCGGCAAGACGATGAACTGGTGACGCTGCGACGCGCACGTCGGCCTACTCCGCCGCCACCATCTGTTGCGCCCGCCACTGGCCGAGCAAAGCGCGGAGCGAGGCCGGCTTCACCGGTTTGTTGAGGATCGCGATGTTTTCCTCGCGCGCGGCGGCTCGCACATTCGGGCTGCGATCCGCCGTGATCAGGATGGCCGGAATGTTTTCACCGAAGCGGCGGCGGATCTCGCGGATCGCGGCGACGCCGTTGCCGCGGTCGAGATGGTAGTCGACCAGAAGGCCGGTTACGCTGCTGCCTGCGGATTCGATCGCCGCGATCGCAGCGTCGGGGTCAGTCACCGCGATCACCTCGGCGTCCCACGCCTTAAGTAGCGTCTTCATGCCGTCGAGGATCGCCGGATCGTTCTCGATGCAGACGATCAGGGCGCCGCTCATCGGCGTCCTGGAAAGCGGCGTCGCGCTGGTGACCGCGGCGGTATGGTTGATCGCTGTTGCAATCGGCACCGTCACTGAGAACACCGAGCCGCCGCTGGCTGTGCCGTCGATCGCGATGCCGTGGTTGAGCACGCGGGCCAGCCGTTCGACGATCGACAGGCCAAGACCGAGGCCGCGGGCGATTCGCGCGCCCTGTTCGAGGCGGTGAAACTCCTTGAAGATCTCGCCGCGTTTCGCCACGGGAATGCCGACGCCGGTGTCCCAGACACCGATCTGCAGCGATTGTCCGTGGCGGCGGCAACCGACCAGCACGCGGCCGCGCGGGGTATATTTGATGGCGTTCGAGATGAAATTCTGCAGCAGCCGGCGCAGCAGCGAGCGGTCGGATTGCGCCGCAAGGGAGCAGGGCACGAAGGTCAACTCCAATCCCTTGGCGCGGGCGATCGGCGCGAACTCGATCTCGAGCGAGCGCATCAGGTCGGCCATCTTGAAGCTGGTGATCGAAGTCGTCATCGCGCCCGCGTCGAGCCGCGAGATGTCCAGCAGCGCGCCGAGGATTTCCTCGATCGCCTCCAGCGAGTCGTCGATGTTCTCGACCAGGCGCGAATCCTCGCCGCCGTTCTGCCGCTCCACGAGACTGGTCACATAGAGCCGCGCCGCGTTGAGCGGCTGCAGGATGTCGTGGCTGGCGGCTGCGAGAAAGCGGGTCTTCGAGATATTGGCGTCCTCGGCAGTGCTTTTGGCCCGCGCCAGCTCGGAGTTCAGTCGCGTCAGTTCCTCGGTGCGGTCGCGGACGCGCTTTTCCAGCGTCGCATTGGCGCGTTCCAGCGCCTCGGCGGCCTCGAAGCTCGGCGTGACATCGGAGAAGGTGATGACAAAGCCGCCGCCCGGCATCCGGTTGGACCGAACCTCGATCACCATATGGCGATCCTGCAGGCGTTCCAGCCAGGGTTCGCCCTCGGTGGTGTAGGCCTCCAGCCGCCGCAGTAGCAACGCGTCGGGATCGCCGTAGTCGGCCGGGCTGACGGCGCCCATGAATTCGAGGATTTCCTGCAGGGGGATGCCGAGCTGCATGAGATGCGGCGGCAGCGCGAGAATTTCGCCGAACTGGGCGTTCGAGCAGATCAACTGCAAATCCGCGTCGAACACCGCGATGCCCTGGCGCACGTGGTTCAGCGCGGTCTGGAGGATCTCGCGGTTGAAATGCAGCGCGGCGTGGGAATCGTCGAGCAGTTTCAGCGCGGCCTTGGCCGAGACGGTCCGCTTGCGCAGCAGCAGCGACATCACGAGGCGCGAGGAGGCGGCCCCGATCGAGGAGGCAATCAGGCGTTCGGCGTGCTGCAGCAATTCAAAATCGGCGGGCGCGGCCGGGTCGAGACCGCCGGGATGGCTGAACGCAAAGGTTTCGAAGGCCTGGGCGGCGCGCTCGGGGCCGAGATATTGCGCCACCGTGCTCTGGATGTCCTGCACGGTAACAGTCGTGCGCCAGCGCCGGAAGGTCGGCGCGATCGGCGTCAGCGCGCTGGGCACGAACAGATCCGCCTGCAGCCGCTCGATTGCCGAGGGCCGTTGCGCGAGCGACATCACGATGAAGGTCAAAATGTTGAGCGACAGCGACCAGAGCACGCCGTGCATCAGCGGCGGCAGGTCGGCGCCGAGCAAGGCCTGCGGGCGCAGCGACTCGATACCGAACGGTCCGTGTTGCAGCAAAAGAAGACCGGCGGGATTGCCGTCCAGGAAGCTCGGCAGGAACAGCGTATAGGCCCACACCGCAAAGCCGACCAGCATGCCGGTCATGGCGCCGCGCGCCGTTCCCTCGCGCCAGAACAGGCCGCCGAAGAAAGCCGGCGCCAACTGGGCAAGCGCTGCGAACGACAGCAGGCCGATTGCCGCGAGCTGCGTATTGCCGAGCGCGCGGTAGTAGAAATACGCCATCACCATGATGGCGAAGATGGCAAAGCGCCGGATCCTGAGCAGGAAGTCGCCGAAATCCTTGTTGCCGTCGCGCGTCGCCGGGGCGCGCTGCAGCACCAGCGGCAGGACGATGTCGTTGGAGACCATTATGGAGAGCGCGACGCATTCCACGATCACCATCGCGGTCGCGGCCGACAGGCCGCCGACGAACACGGCAATGCTGAGCAGCGGGGAATTCGCCTCGATCGGCAGCGCCAATACGTACATGTCGCTGTCGACGGCGCCGAACGGAAAGGTGACGAGGCCGGCCAGCGCAATCGGAATCACGAACAGGTTGATGGCGACCAGATAGAGCGGAAACAGCCAGCGCGCGCGGCTGACCTCCGCGGGGCCGGAGTTCTCGACCACGCTGACGTGAAACTGCCGCGGCAGCAGCATGATCGCGCAGAACGACAGCAGCGTCATGGTCAGGAAATTGCCGATCGACGGCACGTAGTCGATCGCGCGCACCGCCTCAGGGGTCTTCATCGCGCGTTCGATCAGTTCGACGGGCGTGAACATCCAGAAGGTGACGAAGGCGCCGGCGGCGAGAAACGCCACCAGCTTGACGATGGATTCGGTGGCGACCGCCAGCATCAGGCCGTGCTGGTGCTCGGTGGCGTCGGTCTGGCGGGTGCCGAACAACACCGCGAACGCCGCCATCGCCAGCGTCACGACCAGCGCGATGTCGCCGATGATCGGGATCGAGGAGAACAGCTTGTCCTCGCTCAGGATCGTCTCCAGCGAGGATGCCACCGCCTTGAGCTGCAGCGCGATGTAAGGCACCGAGCCTACGATCGCGATGACAGCCACTGTGGCGGCGACGGCCTGGCTCTTGCCGTAGCGCGCCGCGATGAAGTCGGCGATCGAGGTGATGTTCTGCGACTTGGCGAGCTTGATCACGCGCCGCAAGAGTGGCGTGCACAGCCCGATCATCAGGATCGGGCCGACATAGATCGCGAGGAAGTCGATGCTGGTGCGGGTGGCGGAGCCGACCGAGCCGAAGAAGGTCCAGGAGGTGCAGTAGATCGCCAGCGACAGCGGATAGATCAGCATGCTGGCGCGGCCGCGCTGGCTCGGCGACAGCCGGTCGCCGTAGCTGGCGACGCCGAACAGCAGGCCGATATAGGCGAACGCGGCGGCGATAACGCCCCAGTCGTGCAGCATCGCTGCGGGTCTCCCTCTCCGATCGGACGCGCGCGAGCGACGAGGCTGGAACGCATGGCCGGAAGCGGTGAGTATAAACGCTTTGGGCCGGCAGCGCATCGCGCTACCGGCCCAATTTGCCAGGGTTAGGAGGGTAGGGTTACTCGGCCGCCAGCGATTTCTGCTTCACGGGCAGGCCGAGACGATCCCAGACCTGCAGCAGCGCTTCCGCGAGCCGGTCGATCAGACCGTCATCGTGATAGGGCGAGGGCGTGATCCTCAAGCGCTCGGTTCCCTTCGCGACGGTCGGATAGTTGATCGGCTGGATGTAGATGCCGTGCTCCTCCAGCAGCATGTCGGAGGCCTGCTTGCACTTCTCGGGATCGCCGACGAACAGCGGCACGATGTGCGTGTCGTTGGACATCACGGGCAGGCCAGCGGCGTTGAGGATCGCCTTGACCCGGGCGGCGCGGTCCTGGTGGCGCTCGCGCTCCCAGTTCGAAGCCTTGAGGTGACGGATCGCAGCGGTCGCGGCCGAGCAGATCGCCGGCGGCAGCGCCGTCGTGAAGATGAAGCCCGGTGCGTAGGAGCGGACGCAGTCGATGATGTCGGCGCTGCCAGCGATATAGCCGCCGAGGCAGCCGAACGCCTTGGCGAGCGTGCCTTCCAGCACGTCGATGCGGTGCATGACGCCGTCGCGCTCGGCGATACCGCCGCCGCGCGGGCCGTACATGCCGACCGCATGGACCTCGTCGACATAGGTCATGGCGCCGTATTTCTCGGCGAGATCGCAGATCTTCGATAAGGGCGCGACGTCGCCGTCCATCGAATAAAGGCTCTCGCAGGCGATCAGCTTCGGCCGCTCGGGACCCGCCGCGATTAGCAGCTCTTCCAGATGCGCCATATCGTTATGGCGGAAGATCTGGCGATCGCAGCCGGCCTGGCGCACGCCTTCGATCATCGAATTGTGGTTCAGCGCGTCGGAGAGAATGAGGCAGTTCGGAATGAGCTTTGCGATCGTCGAAATGCCGGTCTGGTTCGAAACGTAGCCGGAGGTGAACAGCAGCGAGGCCTGCTTGCCGTGCAGGTCGGCCAGTTCCTGTTCGAGTTGCACCAGCGGATGATGGGTGCCGGCGATGTTGCGGGTGCCGCCGGCGCCGGTGCCCACGCGTGTGGCGGTCTCGACCATGGCGCCGACCACTTTCGGATGTTGGCCCATGCCGAGATAGTCGTTGGAGCACCAGATCACGACGTTGCGCGGCCCCTTCGGCGAGTGCCAGAGCGCATGCGGGAACCGGCCGGCGATCCGTTCGAGGTCGGCGAAAACGCGGTAGCGCCGCTCGTCATGAAGGCGGGTGAGGGCGGTGTGGAAGAATTTGTTGTAATCCATCGCAAAACCTGAAGCGGAAGAAGACCTGGGGCGGAACCGGCCGATTGGCTCCCGCCTTTTTAGAGCTTTTCCAGCTTTGGTGTCTACGCGAAATCCCACATTTGATCGCGGCTCCGGGATGCTACTTAGCCGGGGAAAATGTTGATAGAGATCAAGGCGCTAGGCGGGATTTATGGTCGCGGTGTTTTCGTCGCGTGCCCGAAACCGTGAACCGTCCGCGGGGCGACGCAAATCCGGCTAAACGTCCAGTTCCCTGATGGCTCGATTCGCGGCGATGACGGCGTCTTCTTCGGACTTGCTGTCTTCCGCCGTCACAAAGCCCCGGATCGCCTGACCTCGCGTAATCGTGGCGGGCTGAACAATCGGCGTCATGTTGGCGCGCCAAAGTCCGGGTTGCCGCTGAAAGGTGACGATCCTGTAGTCAGACGTTTTGGCCATTGCAGTCCTTTTGGCAGCCCTTTTGCGGTGGTCCTTTCGCGCCAGCGGCGCCAGGGCGGAACGATCGCGGGCGGCATTGCCGCAGGACAAGGAAGTCACATCGATGAATAGCGAATCGCACTTTTCAGCGCGCCATCGATCTCGTCAGCCAATTCGGCCTCACCGATCGCATGAAGCGCGGACGCCATCGTCGATGCCTGCACCGCGCTCATCGAAAGCGGCTCGCTTGCCTCATAGCTGAACTTGATCCGCCAAATTCCGCCGGGGTTGCGATGCGGCTCGACAAGCAACGCTGGAAGATCGGGCAGTCCGTTCTCAAAAAGCAGGGCCGACAGCGTCAACATGGCGGCATCGAATCAGGGCCGCAGTTATGTAAAACTTGAACACGGAAAAGCGTCTGGTGTGGCGTCAGGACTCGCATGCCGCGACCGTGCGCTCATTTGGGCGCAATAGCTATGGATTAGTTTGGAGCCCTTCTCCCGGCATTTTCGCTGCTGTCGAAATTCCAGTAACCGCGCAACAGCGCCGCCGCCCAGCCGGCCTAAGCGTACCTAGCGCCGGTCCTCCAGACATCGCCGGGCCACATGTTTGAGGCCAACTCCAACGGCCCTGCCAAGGCAGGCCGGATCGCTTTTGGCGGTTGGCCGGCCGGTTTCGCATATCTGTTTTGACTGGCCTGAGCTATGGTTCCAGGGTCGATATCGAGCCAATGCTCTCACTCGCATTGGCTAAGCGCGGAGCCGCTTCCGATGAGCGACACCTCTTTCGAGACGGCGCTGGGCACTCGCGTTGATGACATGCTGGACGCGTGCACGCGTTGCGGCAAATGCGTCGAAGCCTGTCCAAGCGTAACCCCCGCCGGGATCGTGGACGCGAGTTCCAGCGACATCATCAGCGGTATCCTTGACATCCTGTGCACGGGTGACGGGCCCGAGGCATCACGCAAGTGGGCGTCCGCCTGCATGCGGAGCGGCGAGTGCATCAAGGCGTGCGACTACGGCGTCAATCCGCGTTTCCTGCTGACCATGGCGCGCGTCGCGATGGCCAAGAGCCGGTATGAACTGCCCGAACGGCGGCGCCAGGGCTTGACGCTGTTCCGCGACGACAGCCGTGATGTGGCTGTGCTGTCACAATTGCAGCTCGATGGCGAGGTGCTGCAGCGGCTCGGCCAAAAATCAGCATCGGCCGCGATACCGGCCGAGGCGCCGGATTTCGTGTTCTACACCGGCTGCAATGTGCTGAAGAATCCGCATATCGCGCTGCTTGCCCTCGACATCATGGATGCGCTCGGCGTCATCTACCAGGTGATGGGCGGGCCGAGCCATTGCTGCGGCATCAAACAGATGAATACCGGCGACGTCGAGATGTCCGGACGCATGGGCGCAAACTCGATAGAGAAGATGTCGCACTCGAAATCCGGTCAGGTGATCTCCTGGTGTCCGAGCTGCTACGTCCAGTTCACCGAGGTGAATATTCCGGCCATTGAGCGACAAGGCGGCGCGCGGCCGTTCGAGATGACGCCCTTCCTGCTGTTTCTCCGGGAGCGACTGGCTCAGCTGACCCCGCTGTTGCGCCGCGAGGTCAAGATGCGTATCGCGCTGCACCGCCATCCTGGCGTGGCCGGCGTGGTGGAAGCCGCCATGGAAATCCTGCAGGCGATCCCTGGCGTCGAACTCGTCGATCTGCAGCAACCGGCAGTCGGCCTGCAGAGCAACAATCTCCGCGTCCTGCCGGCGCTCAAGCGCGAGTTGCAACGGAATGAGCTTCAGGCGGCGTCCGATGCCGGCGTCGACGCGCTGGTCGCAGTCTATCATTCCGATCATCGCGAACTATGCGCGCACGAACGCGACTGGCCGTTCCGCATCATCAATGTGCTCGAAGTCGTCGGCGCGAGCATGGGCCTGCACCGCCACGACCGCTACAAGGAGCTCAAGCTGATGCAGGATGCCGACCAGATTGTCGCCGAATGCAAGGATTTGATCGAACAGCATTCGCTTGATGTCACGACGGCCCGCAATGTCATTGCCAAGGGAATGCTCGGTGATCAGCCGCTGCCGCTGAAATAGGCGCCGAGCGCATTCGGCGGCCCGCTATCAGGTGGTCCGGAACCGCAGCACGCCGTCGGTCACTTCCGAGGTCAGGCGGCCTTCGTTGAGCATGTAATTGACGTGGGCGATCAGCTCGCCGGAAGCAAAGCCCATCTGGTGCACATCGAGCGGGTATTTGTTGAATACGACCGGTACCAGTTCCCGCGACGTTTGCGGCACTTCACGACAGGCTTCCGCGATCAGGCGGCAGCGGTCCTCGTGATGGTCGGCGAGCTGCTTGATTCGGGTCTTGAGGCCGTAAAACGGCACGCCGTGGCCGGGCAGCACCATGACGTCGTAGGGCAGGGTGGTGGTCAGGCTGGCGAGCGAGGCCAGATATTCACCCAGCGAGTTCTGTTCGGGCTCGACGGCCCAGACGCTGACATTGGGCGAGATCTTGCTCAGGACCTGGTCGGCGGAGAGAAACAGCTTGTCGGCGGCGCAATACAGCATGACCTGGTCGAGGGCGTGGCCGCCGCCGGTGATGACCTTGAAGCGGCGGGTGCCGATCACGACCTCGTCGCCGTGGGAGATGCGGTGGTAGGCCGGCGGCAGCACCGAGACGCGTTTCAAATAATCCTGGCCGCGGCCGAGCAGTTTGTCGGTCAGGTCCTCGTCCATGCCGTGACGGCGGAAGAACAACCGCTGCGCGTTTTTCCGCTCTTCGGTGCCGCGGTTCTGGTGATAGACCGATTGCAGATATTCGACCTGCGACATCTGCAGCGGGCAGTCGAAGCGCTCCGTGATCCAGCCGGCAAGGCCGACATGATCGGGATGGGAATGGGTGACGATCAACCGCGTGACCTTCACATGCCGCAGCGGTCCCTCGAACAGCGTCGTCCACGCCGCGATGGTTTCCTCATTGCCGAACCCGCAATCGACCATCGCCCAGCCGTCGCCGTCGGCCAGCAGATAGATGTTCACGTGATTGAGCCGGAACGGCAGCTTCAGGCGGACCCAAAGCACGCCGGGCGTCACCTCGACGACCTGATCGTGGCCGGGGTGGTTTTCCCAGGGGTATCGCAGTGCCTCGGCCGAGGACTGCACGGTGTCGGTTTTCGAATGCATGCTACCGGCTTAGCGGTAGAGGCGCCGCCGCGCCAGCCGAAAAAGCGGACAGGGGATCGGCAGAACACAGGGACCGGGGTTGTCATTCCGGGTTCGTCCTTCGGACGCCCCGGAATGACGGTGTTATTTACGCCGCCCGGATATTGGACAGGAACGCGTCGATTTCCTCGCGCAGCACATCAGCCTCACGGCGCAGCGCTTCGGAGGCGGTCAGCACCTCGCTGGCGGTAGTTCCGGCCTGCGCCGAGGCGCTGGAGACGCCGACGATGTTGGTGGACACCTCGCTGGTGCCGCTGGCGGCGTGCTGGATGTTGCGCGCGATTTCGCGCGTCGCCGCACCCTGCTCCTCGACCGCGGCCGCGATCGCGGTGGTGACCTCGTTGATCTCGGCGATCGTGCCGCTGATGTTGCGGATCGCGGAGACCGCGCTCTCCGTCACCGTCTGCATGCTGCCGATTTGCTGGCGGATCTCGTCGGTGGCCTTCGCGGTCTGGTTGGCGAGGCTCTTCACTTCGGAGGCGACCACGGCAAAGCCGCGGCCGGCGTCGCCGGCGCGCGCCGCTTCGATGGTGGCGTTCAGCGCCAGTAGATTGGTCTGCGAAGCGATGGTCTGGATCAGGTCGACCACCACGCTGATGCGTGCGGCGTTGTCCGCGAGTCCCTGCATGGTGGCGTCGGTCGCGCCGGCGTCCTCGACCGCCTTGCGGGCGATTTCAGATGAGGTGACGACCTGACGGCCGATTTCCTCGATCGAGGAGGACAATTCCTCGGTACCGGACGACACGGTCTGCACGTTGGCCGAGGTCTGCTCGGCGGCGGTCGCGACCGTGGTCACCAGCGCGCTGGACTTGTCGGCGGTCGCCGACATGGTCTTTGCGGTCGACTGCATCGAGCCCGCGGCGGTCGACAGGCTGTCGAGCGTGGTGCGAACGGTGGTTTCGAACTCGACGATGCGCGCTTCCATGCGGTTGGCGCGCTCGGACTTGGCGATGCGGTCCTTGTCCTGTTCGGAGGAGAGCGCGCGGCTCTGGATCATACTCTCGCGGAACACCTGCAGCGAATCCGCCATGGCGCCGATCTCGTCCTGGTGGTGGGTCTGATAGACCTCCGATTCGAGATCACCACTAGACAATACTTGCATCGAGCGCTGCAGATTGCTGATCCGCCGCAGGATGTTGCGGCCGACATAGAGCCAGACGAACAGGATCGAACCGACCAGCGTCGATACGCCGAGGGCGAGCATGACCATGGTGCCGAATGAAATCTCCTGGCGCGCCTGCCAGGTCGCGGCGTCGGTTTCCTTCTGCACGGCGTCGACCAGCTGCTGCACGCTGATGCCGAGGCCGACATTGAGCTTGCGGGTTTCTTCCAGAATGGTCTGGCCGTAATCGTCCGCATCCAGTTCCTGCTGGCGGACCTTGAAGACGCCGGTCTTGCCGTCGGCAAGCGCCAACAGGCTGAGGGTCGTGTTTTGAACGGACCGCATCGCCGTGGTCTTGGGCAGCGCTTCGAGATTCGCCTTCACACGCGCCTGCGCGGTGCGGAAGTCCCTGCCGGTCGCTTCGAGCACATCGCCGCTGTTGGTCGAAAGCGCGGCGATCATGTCGAACGCCATGAGATTGCCGCTGGCGGCGATGTCGGCGAGCTGGTCGGCGGTTTTGTGGGCCCGGATGGCTTCGGCTTGCGAGAAGTTGGGGGCGGCGTAGATGCTGTAGAGTTCGGTCTGCGCGTCGATGGCCGCAGGTCCCGCCGCCGCCACGAAACGCCGCTGCGCCTTGCGCACGGCGTCGTAGAGCTTTTCGTGCTGGGCACCCAGTTCGAGCCGCTCGCGCGCGGCCGAGCCGAGGCTCTTGATCACGTCGTCGATGTTTTTCATGTTCTCGGTGAGCGCGGCGACGACCGCCTTGTCGGCACCGAGCTCGACGATCTCGCCGAGCTTCTGCAGCGCGACCGCCTGGGTTTCCTTCATTTTCTTGGTTCGGTCGTTGAGCGCCTCTTCGCTGCGCGCAGCCAATAGCGCCGGCCCCTGGCTGGCGAGGCTCGCGCTCTGTGCGGATAGCTGCAGGCTGGCGGCGAGACGGGGGATATCCCGGCCACTCAGGTCGACCATGGTCCCGCCGAGGCGCCCGAGCATCAGGCCGGCGCCGGCAGAGATGACGATCGCCATGCCGGCGATGACGGCGAAGGCGGCAAACAGACTGCCCCTGACGCCAAAGCTAAAACCCTTGGATTTGAATCGTGCCGCCATTTGCCCGCCCCGTCCACGCTACCTTGAGGTGTTTCCTCGCGCGGCAGTATCCCTGTACCCGGTTAACAAGTTTGGAAGCGGAAGGCTTTTCGCCGCATTTTTGACAGCGAATTGCTTGCCTTTGGCCGGCTTTTTCCGTGAACCGGAAAACGGTGACCAAAAAACAAAAGGCCGGCGTGAAAGCCGGCCTTCCGCAATTCGCAGTTGAAGGCGCTCAGTAGCGTGCCACCACCGGGCTCGCGAAGTTGAAGCGATAATTGACGCCGAGCTTCAGCGTGTGGTCGTCGGTGCGGAAACTTCCGAACGGCGCCAGCGCGACAGGGCTCACGAAGCGGGTGCTGCCGAAGTCGTAATACATGTACTCGCCTTTGACCGCCCAGTTGGGAGCGACCATGTACTCGAGGCCGGCGCCGACGGTCCAGCCGTTGCTGTGGTTGCCATTGAGCAGGAAGGCGGTCGGGACGCCGGCCAGCGTTACGCGCTCGTTGTTGTCGGAAAAGGCGTAGCCGCCTTTGACATAGAGCAGGCCCGGACCCCAAGTGTAGCCGAGGCGGGCGGTGACCGAACCGAGGCCGCGCTGATCATTGGTGTAGACGTAGGCTCCGGGGAAGGTGGCGGTGAGGTTGCTCTTGCCGAGCCAGGAATACTGGCCCTCGGTACCGAGCACCCAGTTCTGCGCGAACTGCCAGTCAAGGCCGGCCTGGACGCCGCCGAGCACGCGGGCGCTGGAATCGCTCAGCACGGCGCCGTTGAAGCTGTTGCTGCCGCTGAAGGCGCCGCCGACGTGGCCGCCGATATAGAAGCCGGTCCAGTTATAGAGCGGCGCCGCGAAAGCAGGAGGCGTCTTGTAGTAGGAGCGGTTGCCGAGATCGGCGCCGAAAGCAGGCGCGGCGGCGGTGATGGCTGCGACGGCCACAAGCGTTGCGAGGATCTTCTTCATGATGCTGGTCTCCGAAAACCGTTGGACGACCTGCATGCGGGCCGCCTTCAATGGACACGGAGATAGACGGCTTTTATCTAAAATGCTGTCACTTGGAGGTGACAGCGAATGCTAACCCAACCCATTGGCGGACAAACGTTTTTTGTACTTAATGAAGGCCTAATCAAAGGTTAGGAAAGGCTTAATTTTCGGCGCGTCCAAGCCCTCCCGGCAAGCTTTGCTTAACCAATGCGGCGCCGCACGTCGCCGCGCATCTGTTCGCGAAATGCCTGCCGGCGGGCGGGGCGGTCCTTCACCGGGACGTCGTGGCGGTCGAACACGTTGAACATTTCGAGGATCGGATAGTGGTCGCTGGCCATCGCCAGGATGCGCAGCAGCTCCGCCACAGGTCCGGTCGGGCCGGTGACTTCCCATTTGCGGATGGTGTCGGCGCCATCGGTAGCCGGCAGCCCGCAGAGTTTGGCCATGTCGGCGACCGACAGCGGCTGGCCGATGGCCTCACCGAGATGCTGACGAAGTCTCTTCAATTCCGCTCCGGTCACGGGCTCTCCGTTCAAATCCACTTCTGTGAAGTGCGTCACACACGGTGTCCGAGGTGGAGGCTATACGCAACGCACATAAGGTTTCCTGATGAGGAGAGGCAACCATGCGCCGATTACTCGAAAGCCTGACCCCCGACGCACGCCGGATTTACTGGCAATGGGTCGGCGGCATGTTTGCTCTTTATGTCGTGCTGCTGCTCACCGCCGCAGGCGTATTCGTCGGTCACGAATCATCGCGCAAGCTGGCGCAGGAACCGGCCACGACTATGGCGATCGACGGCCATCAGCGCTCTATCGGCGAGGTCTCGACGCCGTTGCGGCAAGCCGCGCGGTACTAGAGCGTTTTCCAGCGAAGTGGAGACCGGTTCACATCAAGAAAACGCGTCAAATCATCCAGCGGCGTTCAGACGCCGATCGCGTTCCGCGCCACCACGTCGCGATAGAAGGCGACACTGAGTTTGGGCGTCCGGCGCTGCGTCTCGAAGTCGACATGGTAGAGCCCGAAGCGCTTCTCGTAGCCAAAAATCCATTCGAAATTGTCCATCAGGCTCCAGAGGAAATAGCCGCGCACCGGCACGCCCTCCGACGTCGCGCGCTGCAATTGCCTGAGATAATTGCGCAGATACATGATGCGATCGAGATCGTAGACCTGGCCGTCGGCGTGAAGCTTGTCTTCCGATGAGGTGCCGTTCTCGCTGATGTAGATCGTCTCGATGTTCCAGACTTTTGCCGCCAGCCGCGGCGCCCAGTAGATCGTCTCCGGCCCCACGCGCAGCCATTCCGAATTCATGTGCGGGAACGAGGCGGGGAACGGCAGCACCCGCCAGCCGGACGGCTTGTCGGCAGCGGCGATATAGAATTGCGGGGCGTAGATGTTGAGGCCGACGAAATCATTGGGCGAGGAAATGATCTTCAATTCCGCATCGGTGAATTTCGGTGCGGCCTTGCCGGCATATTCCAGGAATCCGTCGGTGTATTTGCCTTCCAGAATCACGCCGAGGAAGCCCGAGTTCAATTCGCGCGTCGCGATCTCGGCGGCGCGAACGTTCTCCGGCGTGTCGAACGCCGGCACGCAGGCCGCGATGTTTTCGGCCGGGCCCACTTTGGTGCCCGCGCGTCCCTGCGCGCGGATCGCTTGCACGGCGAGGCCGTGGGCCAGCGCCACGTGATGGCGGACCTGGTTGACCTCTGCGTCCGGCAGTTTGAGGCCGGGCGCATCGATGCCCCAGCCATAGCCGAAATTCACGAACCTTCCGGCTTCGTTGATCGTGAAGATCGACCTGACGCGATCAGTGATGCGCGCCGCCACGTAGCCGGCATAATCGCCGAATGCTTTCGAGGTTTCGCTGGATCGCCAGCCGCCGACCTTGTCCTCGAGCGCCTGTGGCAGATCCCAGTGATAGAGTGTCGCGTAGGGCTCGACGCCCTGCCTGAGCAATTCGTCGACGAGGCGGTCGTAGAAGTCGAAGCCCTTGGGGTTCGGCTTGCCCGTTCCTTCCGGAAATACCCGCGGCCATGCGATCGAAAAACGGTAGGCTTTTGCGCCCAATTC
Source organism: Bradyrhizobium sp. McL0615 (assembly GCF_049993905.1). NCBI lineage: Bacteria > Pseudomonadati > Pseudomonadota > Alphaproteobacteria > Hyphomicrobiales > Nitrobacteraceae > Bradyrhizobium > Bradyrhizobium sp. McL0615. The sequence goes on from NZ_CP188254.1 coordinate 1,012,450, forward strand.
CTTGATCAGGCCGATGTCTTCCTTGTACCTGGTGTAGTGCTCATTGGCGCGATCGCCGGTGGTGTGATCTTCGATCTTGCCCGGCGTGTGCGCGAAGGTGTCCCAGATCGAGCGGCCGCGGCCGTCCTCGTTCACGGCGCCTTCGATCTGATAGGCCGAGGTGGCGGTGCCCCACACGAAGTCTTTCGGAAAGCTCGCAGGCCCCGGCCGATCGGCTACGGCTTGCGCGGTGGCGCCGGTCGGCGCCGTGGCAATGCCGAGCGCGGACAGGCCTGCAAGCTTTGCAAGATGCCGGCGCGAGAATTCTCCGAACATCGTCATCTCCGGTCAGCGTTCGTCGATCTGGTAGGCGGATATCCTGTCGATCTCGAATACGACAACATTGGGAGATTCGCCGTCGACGAATCCCACGCCCTCCAAAGTCTTTGAGCCCATTGCAAGGTTCACGATCATGTACATGGGATCATGGAAGCCGACGGGGACCTTGATCTCCGACATTGGCTGGCGGTCGATGAAATAGGTGATGCGGTCCGGCTGCCAGAGCACACCGTAATTGTGGAAAGTGGTCGGCGCGTCCGTCACCGTGACGTCGAACCCGCAGCGTTCCACGCGCTGCGTGGCGGGTATCCTCCAATGCGTCGTCATCACGATGTCGCCCGGCCGTTGCCCGCGACCCTCCATGACGTCGACCTCCGGCGGCCAGCCGCCGTCATCGGCGAGCATCCAGAATGCCGGCCACACGCCGATGCCGACCGGCACCTTGGCGCGCATTTCGAAGTAGCCGTATTTCTGGGAAAACCGGCTCTGCGTCGTCAGGATGCCTGAGATATATTCATTATTGAACAGCACGCTTTTCAGCGCCGGCGGGGTGCGGCTGGCTGTGATCGAGAGGATGCCGTCCTTGACCTTGAATGGATCGAGGCCGAGCGGCGTTGTTTCCCGTCCGGCATAACGCGGATCGACATAGATCTGCTGTTCGCCATTATAGCTGCTCTTGCGCCTGAAGTCGGAGCCCTCGCCGCCCCAGTAGCGCGCTTCGGGCCAGGCGGCGCCGCCGGCGTAATAGGGCGCCCATCGATCGTTCAGCAGCGGATGAGCGTCGAAATCATCGTGGAAGGTTCGGTGCAGTGATACCGAAGCCAGCGACGCAGGCTCCGACGCTTCGATGCGGCGGCATTTTTCGCCCAGGATGGCGGTCGCGACCTGCAGCGAGAGTTTGGTCGTCGCGCCGGCGAGATCGGCCTGGGCGGACGCTGGAACAGCGGCGAACAGACAGCCGATCGACACCAGGGCGCGCAGGATCAATCTGTCGGTCTCCGGTTCGCTTCGAGACGACGGGAGATCATTCACTGACGACGCCCTCGATTCGACGACCCTGCGGAACCCGACCAGCATTCTCACCCGTTTGGGGTCCGTAGTTATACGAGGTCGGAACTTAACGGCAAGGTAGCCAAGTCGGATGTTGATTAAAATGCCTGAAATGCGGGTGGCGCCGGGGGCGGGGCTCGATCGTTCGATTATCGGTGAGAGGTTTCATTATTCTTTTCAGTGCTTCAATTTTAAAGGGCAGCTAACTCACGGCGTACGGAAGTTCCACGAATGCTCGTCTACTTTGTGACAGACGAACCGACGAAGTTGCCGGCGATTCGCGCGATGCTCGAACCGCAACACGCCGTGGTGCCCTGGGTGCTGGACGGTGACGGCACCGGGATCAGGTCGCATGGCGTGCTGATGGTCGACATCGACCTGCGGCAGATGGCGCGCGTCAATCAAGTCAGGTTCATTATGCAAGAGCTTTCCGGCATTCCGGAAAAGCTGTTCGTCGTTCACAATCTCTCCCGTTCGATGGTTGCGCAGGCCTATGCGCTCGGCGCGACGGCGGTGATTTCACGCCCCAAGGAAGCCGCTCTCAAGGTCGCGCAGATCGAAGAGGCGGAAACGGCCGAGGAAGATAACGCTGCAGACCCGGCAGTGGAGATGGACGCAGGCGTTGCGGCCTTTGCCTCGATGTTTTCGGATGTGCGCCGTGGCAGGCCATTGAAGCTTGTCGATGCCAAGCAAGCGACGTCGAAGATCATCACCCGCGTCGGGCAGGACGGGCTTTCGAACTGGCTCGACGAGGTGCGTCGCTATCACGAGGGCACGTTTCAGCACTGCCTGCTTGTGACCGGTGTTGCGGTCGCCTTCGGGCTGGATGTCGGATTCTCCGGCGGAGATGTCTCGCGGCTCGGAATAGCGGCGACTCTCCACGACATCGGCAAGGCGCGCATCCCGCTGTCGATCCTGGACAAGCCGGGACGCCTCGACCCCGAGGAAGAGGGGATCATCCGCCGTCATCCCGCGATCGGATATGATCTGTTGAAGGGCGTCTCGGGCATCAGTCCGGAAATTCTGGATGGCGTGAGGCATCATCACGAATATCTCGACGGCTCCGGCTATCCCGATGGGCTGTCAGGCTCGCAGATTTCCGATCTGGTCAGATTGCTGACGATCTCGGACATCTTCGCAGCCCTGGTCGAGTCCAGGCCATACCGGCCGCCCATGGCCCGGCAGGACGCCTACCAGATCCTCTGCGGCATGGAGGGCAAGCTGGAGGGAGCGCTGATCAGGGCGTTCCGCAAGGTCGCACTTGCGTCGTGAACAACGCCTGCCGACAATCCACGTTGGCGGGAGAGGTCGCGAAATAAAACAGAATGCACAGTCGCGTTTGCAGGTTCTTTGATTGATTGCTGACGTGCTGCAGGTCAATTCGTTGCGGAAGATTGCAGCGATTTAACTGGCTGATTTCTTCGGGTCGGGCGATAGCAGCCGACGCGGCCAACACCGGCGCGCGATAGTTTCGAGAGCGATGCCGGAAATAGAAATCACCGAGGAGTGCCGCGCGTTGATTGCGGCCGAGTTCCCGTACGAGGAGCCCGTGCGTCGCTTACGAAACGGCGAGTGGCGGATGCAGATCGGTGCGGAAACGTGGCAGCGGTTGCAGAAGGTACGGCGGCAGGGCGAAACCATATCCGACTGCATCATCCGCGTTATAATCGTCACCCAGCACAGGCGCGGCTTGCGATAATTGCCCGCGCGGATGGGCGCCAGTTATTTGGATGAGAACTAATCGTTTTCATCATCGAAGGTGGGCAGGGTAGGTGTGGTCATCATGGCCTGACGCCGATGCTGTGCATCCTTCTCCGACAAATCCTCAGAGCCGCTGGCCAAGCCCGCGGCGCGGTTACAAGTCCGCGGCGTGGTCAGCGGTGCCGAGAGAGATGCTGAGGTGCGTCTTGCACGAACCGCGCGGCACTGTCGACCTCTCCATTACCAAGATAGCGGGCAGCGACCGATAACGCTCTGATGTCTAATAGAATTTCGGCTACCCAAACGTGAAGTCCCCGGATTTTTCCCTTATATCCTACGGCCTGTCGGGTACGCTGAGTTTTTGTGCGCTTGCGATAGCTTCCAATTCTTCCAGCATACGATTGTAGGCTTCCTTAGTTCGGATCAGTGCAACAGATGACGCTAGCTGCAGCCGCCTTTCCTCTGAGACATAGGGCCCAACAATCCTTTGCATTTGCTCTAGGTGATTTGCCGCTCGAACGGTGAAGAAAGTGCGATTAACTTGCAGAAGTATTACACCCACGAGACCAACCATTGTCCCACGAACTATCCATCGAACCGCCTTCGGTTGTTTGCTCAGATTTGTGGGCGTTACGAATCTGGCCGAGACGAGCGCTGCTATAACTCCGGCCAATCCGGCTAGGATAAACACGGCTGCCCGTTCGTAGCTTCCCTTCGCAATATCGGAATACATCGAATCGCTCAGGGCGCTGGAACCCAGATTTGTAACAACGACCACCCTTTCGCCTAGCCACAAGAAAATGGGCTTGAAGATGAAGTCCCAAAAGGCAGAGCCGACAATTGCCACTGCTAGGGCTCCGGCGCCGCCGACAATTACACTACGGTATTTGCTCGAATTGGTATTTTCGGTCGGCTCATCAGCCATAGCCCATGCCCCCCAGCAATCGGCTCTTGTTTTTAAGGCGATAATGGCGAATCCCACTTTATTTTGCAACTGCAGGATGTTTTATCCCCTCCCATGGCAAAACATCGATTGATGCTGCCAGATGAGCAACATTCACATGCGCGTACCTTAACACCATCTTCTCCGACTTCCAGCCGCCGAGTTTCATCAATCCAATGATGTCGCGATTAGCGGTGGAGTGCCACGTCGCCCAAGTGTGCCGGCAATCGTGCGGGCAAAAGTCATCGATACCTGCCCGCCGGCACGCGCCTTTGAAAGCGGTCTTGATTTGGCCGCCCGCCGCCTCGATTCGCTTATATGCAAAACCATCCGGGCGGCGGAAAACCTCGTCAACGCGATGCGGCAGCGATGCCAGCGTTGCAAGCGCTCGCGGGTGCAGAGGCACACCACGAGAGTCGCCGTTCTTGGTGTCGATAAACTGAACCTGTGCGCCCTGCAAATTGACATTACGCCAATCGAGATAAAGGGCCTCAGACATGCGCGCGCCAGTATAGAGCAAAAAAATTACCAGCGGGCGAAGATGCGGCGAGCATGCTGCGATCAACCGATCGGCTTCATCCGGCGTAATCCAGCGAACCCGACCCTTGGGAAGTACCGGCCGCGCGATCCGGCGCGCATCGCAAAGCCCGCGCGCGGCGACGTGGTTGAGGATGGCCGACACGGGCGCATAAAGCTGCCGATTCAATGTCGCGTTTGCGGCGGTGGGACAAAGAGCGCGGGCAGCACGATCGATTGCGGCCTGATCAATTTTGGCAGGCGCGCCGGTTGATTTGCCACGCGAATCCGGAGAGGTTCGGCTCTGCGATAGATGGAGCGCACGATGTTGGATTCGAGCGATGTTCAATTTGCTTGTAACGATGCGCGGTTGCGCAATGCGGCGATCGTCGATCTGATTCATCAAGGGGACCGGCACGCGTTGGCGCTACTTCAATTTTACATAGCGGTTGCGAGTGCGGCGATTTCTGCGGCGGCCGCCATCTTCCTTACAGCCGCCCCGATCCCGAAATTCTTTGCATGGGTGCCGATCGGCATCGCCGTTCCACTCATCGGGGGCGCCTATTGTTGCTTTGTCAGCATGTGGAGCGCGGACATCCATTTGCCGGGCCGGTCGGCTGATTTTTGGCAATGGGCGATGAGGCCAGATGTCGAAACGAAAAAGGTCTATGAATCCTATCTTGAGCGACTCGGCGAAGGCCAAGCTACCAATACGGCCCTTAACAAGCACATGTCGAAATGGCTTGACTACGCCAAGCGCTGCGGCGTTCTCGCCCCGTTTTGCGGGTTGATCTCTTTTCTTGTCTCGACAGTGAGCCGCCTCTAGCGCGTGGGTAGTCGCGGCGTCTCGTTCTTTCGGTGATCTTGATCAGTTGGCGGGGGCGGCGGCGGCGGCACGTAGGGCTCCCGCTTGTCCTCGCTCGAAATAGTTTCCTCGCTGATCATAACTATTATCCCATGTACGATTCGAGGCTGCAGATTATCACAGCGGAGGCGGTCCTGAATGCCTCGATTTCCTGTGAACGATCGAGGAACAGATTCTCCGGATTTTCCCCGCATCCAAAGGTGATTTCGCGATCTGTTCTGCTGGAATCTGCCGAATGAAGCGAAGCAGCAAATTGCTAAAAGCGTTGAAATGTAAGGAGGAAAATGGTGCTGCCAGACAGGATTGAACTGTCGACCTCTCCATTACCAATTATGAGGCCCGTAATATCTTGAGATTGCTCGGGATTTCCCGAAGCTCCAAAACGCCGTTGCTATAAGAGTTCTCCGCTTTAGGGTGGTTCCTTGAGATTACCCATGATTCCTACCCGGTGGTTACTCGGTGGTTCCGTGGTTCCTAAAGGGGCGCTCGTCAGTGGCAACATCTCAGATCACTAAACGGCTCGTCGACAGTCTCAAACCTCGCCAAGGCGAATACTTCATTTGGGACGGCTCGCTATCGGGATTTGGCGTGCGTATTCAATCGACGGGAGCCATGTCCTATGTCGTGAAATATCGCGCCGGCAGTGGCCGCAGCGCCCCTACGAGACGTCTCACGCTGGCGAAGGCCGGCACCATCACGCCCGACGAAGCCCGCAGGCTAGCCAAGAAAACCCTTGGCTCGGTCGCCCATGGCGCCGATCCGGCAGCCCAGCGGGCCGCTGACAAGCGCGCGTCCACCCTCGCGGAGGTGGCTGAGCAATTTCTGACCGAGCATGTGCAGGCCAAGCGTTCGGCATCGTCCGCCAGATCGTACCGCGATTTGCTGGAGCGGCTGGCTCTGCCGGAAATCGGGAAGCGCAAGGCCGACAAAATCACGTCCGCCGAAATCCAGCGGCTCCACAGCAAAAATGCCCACACGCCTTACCAAGCCAACCGGTTGCTGCGGGTTCTCAGCAGCCTTTTTACCTTCGCGGGCAAGACCCACGTTGTGCCGGTCGGCTTCAATCCCTGCCGAGGGATCGAGTATTTCCCGGAAGAAGGCCGCGAGCGATACCTAACAACTTTGGAACTCGCCCAGATTGGGGAGGCCATCAGGGAGGCTGAAACTATCGGACTGCCCTATTCGGTGGACGAAACGAAGCCGAAAGCAAAACATGCGCCCAAGGAAAGCAACCGCCGCACCGTGATTGGGCCTCACGCCGCCGGTGCCCTTCGGTTGCTGATTTTCACCGGCGCTCGACTGCGGGAAATTCTGCACCTGAAATGGGAACACGTCGATTTCGAGCGGGGGCTCCTGCTGTTGCCGGCCAGCAAAACCGGAAAGAAAACCATTGTGCTGAACGCCCCCGCCTTGGCAATCCTCAACGGCCTACCCAGGACAAGCGACTTTGTCATTGCTGGGTCGTCTATCGATAGCCCGCGCTCCGATCTGAAGAAGCCTTGGAAAGCCGTTGTCACGCGCACGGGCCTGACGGGCGTCCGCATCCACGATTTGCGCCACACTCATGCATCGGTGGGAGCCGGTGCCGGGCTTGGCCTGCCCATCATTGGCAAGCTGCTGGGCCACACGCAAATCGCCACCACGCAGCGTTATGCACATCTAGACAATGACCCGTTAAAAAAAGCATCCGAACATATTGGAAGCCGGTTGGCTGTTGCGATGGGGGAAGTGAAAGCCACCCCCGCGAACATCATCAATATCTCGAAGGCAAAAAGATCAAAGAACCGGCGCGGCTAGGGTAGCTCCCGAAAAGCTGGTCCGCACCAGCCTGCCGCGTCGCCCTCATGCGGAGCACCAGCGGAGGTGCAATGATCGCTTTTTGGCGCGATCCGAGTCGCTGGGCTCGGGATGATGCGGCCCATGTTTTTCTAGCGCGCGCCGTGCATGAAATAGGTAAAGCTCTTTTTGGCAAAGAGTGGACTGGTGACGAAACTTACGTTGAGCTGATGCAATTTCTCCCAATGCAAAAGTCAGAGGGCTCGGTGGGTCAACAGAGTTTCGCAAACCAGTTGCTTGTCCGGCATCATCCAGAGTTTGGTCGAAAGCTTCCAATTCGACGCGCATCAAATCACGGCGGGTTTTCCGGGCCGCCGGCCTCCTTCAGGTTTACCGACCAAGAATGGAAAGCTGCATACTCGATTGTTGCCCGCGACCATGAGCTCAAGCTCCCCGCCTTGCTAAGATTTGCAAAAGTGAAGGAAAGGATAATTGAGCTTGCCGAGTCAGGAAAATTGATCACCGCGCTTCGGCACACTGTAGGTGGCGATCCGGTGGCCGTACATCGCTCGTTCTGGAACTCTGAACGATTATCTGTTCGGTTCAGTTATTGCCAGATGCATCCTAATAAGCCGTTCGGCATCGGTGTGGCGGGGGACGGCTATTGCTGGATATTTGTCACTCGGGAAAGCCTGCGGCACTGCGTGGCCGCCTTGGCACCTCAGCCGGGGAGCGCGGCGGAAGCTCTGCAACCCGAGAGCACCTTAAAAGAGGTGACCCCCAAAAAGTCGCCGGGGCGTAAGAAAGGAGATGGCTCTTTTGCCGAGCTTGATCGCCCCATCTTAAAAAAGATGGAAGAACTGATTTCAACGCACCGGGCAGCCTCGCCGGAAGAGGCCGCTAGAATACTAGCGGGGAAGGCGCACGGTGCGGGCAGCCTGGAAAGCAAAACCGAACGGCTGGCGAAACGATACCGAGCCAGCAGAACTAATTCGCTCGGAAGCGGTTCCTAATTCGCTCGGTACAAATCGGAAACGTTCGGTATCAATCGGGCGACTTTAAGTGTGGTTGATCCTCATAGTGAGTCGTCCGTTAAGAAGCTGATTTAAGCGCGGGCTGGAGGCTGACGACCGCGATTAGGGCTGTGAAGATGAGGCACCAAAGGGTCTTCAGCCAGGCGAGGATACGTCGGAAATTGTGGCCCACGGCTGAGAGGATGACGTTTGCGGCATCGCCGGCGCGGCCTTTGAGGTAGCAGCGGCCGAGGTGACCTTCGGCCTTCAGGTGTCCGATGATGGGCTCGATGGCGGAGCGGCGGCGCAACTCGCGCTTGATGACACCAAAGACGCCGCGCTTCTGGCCGGAGATGAAGACGCGACGGGGATTTTGCGCGTTGTGGCCGCGGTATCCCTTGTCAACATAGGCGCGCTCGATCGGACAGCCGGTGAGTGTTTCGGTGCGATCAATGATGTCCCGCAAGGTGTGACCGTCGTAGGGGTTATCGGGCAGTGCCCTGGCGTGCAGCACGAACAGGCCACCGGGAGCCCGGCGGTTGTTGGTGACGATGGAGGCCTTCACTCCGAACTCGTAAGGCGCCGCGGCCTTGCCTTTGCCGATGCACTCCACCTCAGGGGCATGGAAGGAATAAAGCTTCCAGCCGCGCTGGCGCTGCTGCTGCGAGCGGATCTGCGTGGCCCGGCCAAGCGGGAGGGCGAACGTCTCCTCCAGTGCTGGCTGGCCCTCGATCTTGCGGCGGATGTCGCGGATGATCCGGCCCAGCCTGGAGCGCAGGATACGCAACTGCCGCTGATGCCGCCTGAACTGTTTGGCATGGGCGTAGCGGCCCGCCATCATCGCTGCGGCCTTGGCGACGCGACAATAGGTTTGCCGCAGCCGCACCCCGTGCCTGGTCGCGAGGCGGTTGAGCCCCTTGATGGCCGCATGCAGCAGCTTGGCATCGGTCGGAAAGGTGATGGCCTTCGGCTGCACCGTGGTATCGACCGTGACCCGCTTGAGGTCTTTGCCGCGTAACGCGCCGGTCTCGTGCGCCACCCGAAGGCTCTCGGCCAACAACAGCTCCAGTCTGTCGCCAAGCCGCTTGCGCCAATGGCTCAGGTCCGAGCGCTCGTGCGGGAATGCGTGCTGGAAGAACTCTTCGCCGGTGAAGAACTGGAAATACGGGTCGTGGACCCAGCGCTCACACACCCCCTCATCGGACAGCCCGTAGATGTGCTTGAGCAACAACAGCCCGATCATGAAGCGGGTCTCAATCCCCGGCCGGCCGTTCTCGCTGTAGAGCGGCGCGATCTCGCCGTCGATCCAGTCCCAATCGATGTTGCCGGCAAGCAGAACCAGCTCGTGCTTCAGATTAATGATCTGGTCCAACCGCGCCCGGAACAGATCGTTGGATCCCGTCGACTTGTGCTTCTTCGGCCGCATCGGTCCCTCCGATACGACAGGGAATCATGCTTCGCTCTTCGAGGGAATCCAAAATCGAATTTGCAAGGTTCCGGTGCCCAAAGCACCAAAACCTTGCAATCTCAAATCAACCTTCAAACCAGATCATGATTCCAGATCAGCCGCTTAGCCGTTGTTCACGGACGACTAGTGACTTCGCAATGAGCGAGGTCACCGATGATTACACCACCAAATGAAACTGCCCCAGAGCGACACTTGCGCCGCAAGGATGCGGCAAAATACGTCGTCGAAACTCACAACCTTCCATGTTCCCCAAGAACGTTAGCAAAGCTTGCTTGCATTAGCTCGACTGGTCCGCCGTTTCGGCTCGCGGGACGTTTCCCGCTCTATCCAACGTCCGGTCTTGACGCTTGGGCGCTTGCCAAGATTGGTCCGCTGGTCCGGTCAACGTCCGAAGCCCGAATAATTTCGTAAACCCCGAAACAAAAGCCCGGTGCACACGTCCCCGCGAAGGTGGGTGCAGCCGGGCTTCTCATAAGGAAGTCTAACGTGAACACAAATACCAAACCACCCGTCAAAATTCAACAACTTTCCGGTTTGCCATTGTTCGACTGGAGGGCAGCCGTCGTCAACAAGCCGACCACTCTGGCCGGGCGATATATCCGCTCCCGGTTTTCGGTTTCTCCCAGTCATGCCGACTTGATCGCAACGCTTGCGGGCCTTGGATGGGCGGTGGATCAATGAACAGCCCAAGAATCAAAATTCGCCTGCCGGATGGATCGCAGCAATCTTTCGCCGGGCGTGAGGCTTGGACGCTGCGCCGTCTTGTCGATGCGGGATCAAGAGGCGTGACAACTGTCGACCATCCCGCGCCTCGGTGGTCTCACTACGTTTTCAAGCTACGCAGGGCCGGCCTAGCCATCTCAACGGACTATGAATCTCACAAGGGCGACTTCCCCGGGAAGCACGGGCGCTGCCGCCTTGAAACCCCGGTCACTGTCGTTGAAGGGGGAGCGTCATGACTTTTCATCAATCACGCCCACCGTTGACGGCAATCGAGTTGGACCGCCGCGCGGCCGTCATTTCGGCAGCGAATCCGCCGCAGACTGGTCGGAAGGGAGAAGAGAAACCATCACCGGTCGAAACCTTCAGCTCCGAGCCAAGCGACGAACGGCAGTACGGAAAAATGGCAGCGCAAGTTATCCGCGATGCCAGGCGAAGCGTTGCACTGGCACCCAATGACGCGCGCCTGGCCGTATTCCAGCAAGCGGTAGCCACACTGGCTGAAGCGGTGGCAGGACAGTGGTTGCCGAAAAATGTAGTGGTAGACCGGCTCCGCGATATCGCCGCAGCGCATGGGTTTTTCGGTCAAGAGGCGAGCGCCATCGAAGCAATGATTGGCGACTATTGCGCGAAAATCCCCGCACCGATTTCAGCGGTGGTTCTCCCGCCGATATCGTCGCAGCCTGTAAAGTCCGCGCGGCGACTTATCAGCCATCGCGCCAGCGACCTAAAGCCGGAGCGGTTGGTCTGGGTTTGGCCGGGCAGAATTCCTCAGGGCAAGCTGGTTTTGCTCGGTGGCCCGCCGGGTCTTGGCAAGAGTCAGTTGACGGCTTTTATTTCGGCGGTGGTTTCCAACGGCGGAACGTGGCCCTGCGGCGAGGGGTCGACGCTGTCGGGAGACGTTATCTTTATGAGTGCAGAAGATGGCATCCGGGACACCATCGTTCCGAGATTGATGGCGGCTGGCGCCGATACAAGTCGAGTCCATATCGTCGCGGCGGCTACAAAGCCGGACGGCACCGGGCGCAAAACCTTCAGCCTGAAAACAGATGTCGATTTACTTGAGGCTAAGGCGAAAGAGATTGGCTGCGTTCGGCTGATTATCGTTGATCCGATATCGGCATACATGGGCGGGGTGGACGGCAACGGCAACGTTGAAACGCGCGAAGTCTTGGGGCCTCTTGCAGAGATGGCGGACCGGCTCCGCATTGCGGTGGTTGCGGTCACGCATCTGAACAAAGGCGGCGCTGGCGGCCAAAGTGCATTGAACCGTTTCGCGGGATCCATCGCATTTGTGGCGGCGGCTCGGGCAGCATTCGCGGTCATAGAGGATTCGGTAGACGATGGTCGGCGGTTGTTGCTTCAGGCAAAAAACAATCTCGGGGCCAAGTGCGACGGACTGGCGTTCCGACTAGAGCAAAGGATGGTTGACGGGGACATCCTGTCATCGAATGTCATGTTTGAAAGCGACCATGTTTCGCAGTCGATTGACGAGGCCCTGATGGCATCCGAGGGCCGGGGCGGAGCGGCTGGCGGCCAAACATCAAAGGACGATGCGGCGGAGTTCTTGAGTGAGGTTTTGGCCCAAGGGCCTGTCGACGTTCTCGTGGTCGAATCGCTGGCTCGAGCGGCAACGTTGCTGGCGAACGACAAGCCACTACGTCAGAACAAGGCGTTCCGCGACGCCAGACAAAACCTCGGGATTATCGCACGCCGGGAGGGATTCGGACCGGGCGCCCGCTATGTCCTCAGCCTGCCGGGAGCTCCATGTGCGCCCGAAAACACCATGTGCGTCCCTTTAGGAACAAGGGCGCACATGAGCAATCCGGGCGCACATGACGTAACCGAGGGCGGCCGACCAATTGAAACAACAACGATTAACAATGCCCAGGAGGGCCGATGACGAAGCCAAAGGGACTGACGCTGGAACTCGATCCAAAGCCGAAGGGGGAACTCAAGAGACTTGGCGGCAGCCAATCCGATAAGTGGAATCTGCGGCTGGTAAACCTCGTCACCAACGCTTTGCCGATCCAATCGGACAAGGAAGCAGCACTCGTCGCTACCTCGGCAATCTGCCAAGGCACGGCGGATATGGCTCCAAATGATCCCATCGAGGGGATACTGATTGCTCAAATGATGGCGGCTAACGAGGCATCGCTTTCGATGTACCGGAGGGGTTGGTCACAACCGCCGGAGTTTTTCGAGGCTCGGACGAAGTATCTTCAACTTGCAGACAAGGCAGCGCGGACGGTGATGATGCTGACCGAAAGGCTTGACCACCACCGAGGTCGAGGCCAGCAGCAGATCACCGTCAAGCATGTTACGACGAACAACGTTATCGCAGATCAGGCGATAGTCGCGGACAGCGTTACGACTGAGAGCGCCGCTCGGCGTCATGACGCTTCCTCTCGGCTACTTAGCGCTAGTTCCGAAAAACCAGTGCCGACCCTAGTTGAGCCGCGAGTGGACCTGGTTGAGGCGGGGGGAGGCATCAAATCAAGATGACCGTCAACCCCATGCAAAGCGCCCACGATGCTCCTCGTTGCAAAGCCAGATCCAAACGAACCGGTAAGCCCTGTCGTGCGCCCGCGGTACGCGGCTATCGCGTTTGTCGGATGCACGGGGCTCGAGGTGGCGCGCCGCCCGGCTCGCGTAATGGAAACTACCGAGATGGCACGCGTACGCAGGACACGATCCAAGCAGGGAAATTGATAAGGCTGTTGTCACGCTTTGCACGGAAATCTTGAGAAGCCGCGGCCCGCTTGGGGCCGCCGAGGGGGGCTCCTCGACGACCCCAGCCTGTCGCTTGCTCCTCGAATGAAGGTCGGCGACCGACAGCAATCAACCTGCAATCACTGGAGAAGTTGTTAATTCACTTGGGAAGTGGGGCGTTGGTGACGGGTTAGCGACGAACCCGGCCGGGCGCGCTAAATGAGCGGATTAGGCGTTTCCCTCTGGCGAGGGCCGCCTTGTTGGATTAGTCCAATTGGTGCGTAACAGTCCTTATGGACAGCCATAAGCGCAGTACTCAGCTTGAGCGGCTTGAGGTGGTCGAGACTGGTCGCCGGCGGCGCTGGTCGGATGACGAGAAGCTGCGGATCGTGACCGAGAGCTTTGAAGCGCCGCGCGCTATATCGTCGACGGCACGGCGCCATGGCATATCACGTTCGTTGCTGATGACATGGCGTCGCGCGCTCAATGCCGAGCCGATTAGCCCTCAAAGCGAACAATCTGGCTTTGCGCGGGTCGTCCTTGCCGCTGAGGTCGAGCCGGCGGTTGCTGCCACACCGACGAGCGGGCAGATGGTGATTGTCGTTGGCAGGGATCGTCGGGTGATTGTCGACGCCGGCGTCGATGCGACGGCGCTGGCGCGGGTGTTGCAGGTTCTGGAGCGTCGATGATCCCGATCTCTTCGAACGCACGGATCTGGATTGCGACCGGCTACACCGACATGCGCAAGGGCATGCAGGGTTTGTCATTATTGGTGCAGGAAAGCCTAGGTCGAGATCCGTTTGCCGGAGATGTCTTCGTGTTCCGCGGCCGCGGCGGTTCGCTGATCAAGGCCTTGTGGCACGATGGAATTGGATTGTCGCTCTACGCCAAGCGGTTAGACCGTGGCCGTTTTGTCTGGCCGGTGACGGTGAGCGGTGTGGTGGGGCTGACTGCGGCGCAGATGAGTTATCTGCTGGAGGCGATCGACTGGCGCAACCCGCAGCATACGTGGCGGCCACAGAGCGCGGGATAGGCTCAAAAATGTTCTGAAGCACGGAAGAAAAGACGCCTCAAATCGCCCCTTTTGTGATTCCATCGGGGCCATGGGTGACGGCCTTGAATCGCTGCCAGACGACATCGAAACGCTGAAAGCGGCATTGATCGTTGCTCGCGCGGAGGCTGCGGCCGCCCGCGCTCAGCAGTCCGACAACCAGGCGCTGATCGCCCATCTGAAGCTGCAGATCGAGAAACTCAATCGCGACCGCTATGGGCCGCGCTCGGAGCGTACCGCGCGACTATTGGATCAGCTTGAGCTGACGCTGGAGGAGTTGGAGAGTTCGGCGACGGAGGACGAGCTCGCAGCCGAAATGGCCGCGACCAAAACCATGAAGGTGGCGTCGTTCACGCGCAAGCGACCGTCGCGCCAGCCGTTCCCGGAGCATCTGCCTCGCGAGCGGGTGATCGTGCCGGGGCCTGTGGTGTGCGCCTGCTGTGGCGGCGCGCGGCTGTCCAGGCTCGGGGAGGACATCACCGAGACGTTGGAGGTGGTCCCGAAATCCTGGAAGGTGATCCAGCACGTCCGCGAGAAGTTTACTTGCCGTGATTGCGAGAAGATCAGCCAGGCCCCGGCGCCGTTCTATGTGATTGCCCGCGGCTGGGCGGGGCCAAGCTTGCTGGCGATGGTGCTGTTCGAGAAGTTTGGCCAGCATCAGCCGCTGAACCGCCAAGCGGAACGCTATGCCAGGGAGGGCGTGCCGATCAGTCTATCGACCCTGGCCGACCAGGTCGGCGGCTGCACGGCGGCGCTGGCGCCCTTGTTCAAGCGCCTCGAGGCCTATGTGCTGAGCGCCGAGCGATTGCACGGGGACGACACCACGGTCCCGGTCCTGGCCAAAGGCAAGACCGACACCGCCCGGATCTGGGTCTATGTGCGCGACGACAAGCCTTTTGGCGGGCCGGCCCCGCCGGGGGCGGTGTTCTATTACTCGCGCGATCGCGCGGGCGAGCATCCCCAGGCGCATCTGGCCGGCTACAGCGGCATCTTCCAGGCCGATGCCTATAGCGGCTATGGCAAGCTTTACGACCCGGGCCGCAACGCAGGTCCGATCCTGGAAGCCGCGTGCTGGGTCCATGCCCGACGACCATTCTTCGTAATGGCTGATCTGGCTGAGAATGCGCGTCGCAAGGCTAAGGGCAAGAAGCCGGCAGTGATCTCGCCGCTGGCAATGGAAGCAGTCCGCCGGATCGACGCCTTGTTTGAGATCGAGCGAGGCATCAACGGACAGAGCCCCGAACGGCGCCGGGCCGTCCGCCAGGAACTGAGCGCGCCGTTGGTCGCCAATTTAGAAACCTGGATGCGCGAGCAACGCGCCAAGCTCTCGCGTCGCAACGACATCGCCAAGGCCATGGACTACATGCTCAAGCGCTGGAGCGCGTTCATACGCTTCCTCGACGACGGCCGCATCTGCCTGTCGAACAATGCGGCGGAGCGTGGCGTGCGCGGCATCGCTTTGGGTCGAAAGTCCTGGCTGTTCTGCGGCTCTGATCGCGGTGGCGAGCGTGCCGCGGTGATGTACAGCCTGATCGTCACCGCCAAGATGAACGATGTCGATCCGCAAGCCTGGCTCGCCGACGTTCTGGCGCGCATCGCCGAGCATCCCGTCCAAAGGCTCGACGAACTCCTTCCGTGGAATTGGCGCCACCGAAACAAGCAAGTCGATCAGGCAGCCTGAGTGGCCGGTGTGCGGTCTTCACCGGACGCTTACGATTAGGCGGAGTGTACGTTTTTTAGCCGTGAGGCGGACGCTCCGCGTATCGAGACCCCTCTGGGCAATACATGCAGATCTTTGATTGCCATTCCGCGGTTATGGATGCGCCGAGCCGTTTTCCAGCCCTGAAGGCCGCCCCGATTCGACGCGTTAGATACGCGTCGCGAACCCATAGAGTCATGGACGGCGTCTTGTGAGCAGCGACCGCCTGCTAACATTGTGGAAACGTGAGCAAGGAACCAGCTTCCTTGTCGCGTCGCGATTGTCCCTAGCGTAACTTGAGTTGGGACCGTCCGAAGCAGGTATTAAAAACGTCCTGGCTTTAGAAAGGTTGGTGATTGCGTTTCAAGAAAGCTGCGCGAGATTACAGAACTTCTTATTTTCATGGCTCGATCTTCAATACTTTCACCTTCTTTTGGTGCAACTCGTAATTTGAGCTTCGAGCTATCGCGGCCGACCGTTGCATGCAGTAGCACACCCCCGAGTACCGTACGGCCATCTTCTATATTGAAAGTCCGAGTTTGATCGCCAAGCCCGTTACATTGCGTTGAGTTTTCCGGAATAAGTACTTGAGGTTCATTCCTAGTTACATTGATGCCCATCGGAATTCGCTCACCCTCGGGAGATAGGCCAAGGTCCACGTGTTTTCCACATATGAGAAGTGAGCTGGAGATTGTTTCTAATGCCGGAAACGCCGGTGAAGCTCGCTCGGCCATCTCGATTTTCCCATTGTTTAACGAGAAGCGACCAGTCAACAAGCGGCGTTGTTCGAGCCAAATAGCCGTATTGGCAGTATCGGATGTAAACACTGCGAGTGGTAGATTGAGCCGCTTATCAAATCTTTTGATTACTACCCCATTAGCGTCATAAATTGAAAGAGTTCCAAATCTTTCCTTTCCCAAAACTGCTGGTTTCTGATCTTTGAAAAACAATGGATAACTATCATTGATTTCAGGCTGAGAAATAGCAGAAAACTCAGCAAGCTTTCCCCATTTATTGAAAAACATCCAGTGCTCACATGATAGGGCGAGGATGCCCCACCGTTCAGTTGCCTTCAGATCTGATGCAATGTCGGGCCCATCTCTACTCAAACAAGACGAGACGTCCAGATCGGCCACAAACTCCGAATGAACCTTATTGTAGCGAAACATTGCCGCTGGATTCTCCAGAACCTGGATTGTTTGCCTGTCTTTCCGAAGAAACGGGTCCCGAATATTAAGTTCGTCGCCCTCAATAGCATCGACACTAAGTGCCGAGCATTCCACCTTTTGTGAGTTCGGCGAGACAGGCGTTAAGATCCGATCGCCGTGGGCCATCACTAGAGCCGCCATGCGCAGGCAATAGGTTTGGTGATTGTGATTTACTACGGCGCGAAGTTCATCGCCTTCAGATACTAATTTAAAAGTTAAGCCATTGGAGTTTCCAACTTCGAAGGAAGTATCCCAAGGCTCGCACTTCGACTTGCTGCAATACTGCACGTACGCGCTATCCACATAGGTTTGTCCAAATTCGCCCCTTCGTTCAGTGTCTACACCTGGTGTTTTGGCAGAAACCATCCGGTTCCGGACGTCGTGTGTATCGAAGCTGACGAATAGGCTTTCGCCCGTCTCGATGTTTACCGCTAGTGAGACATTCGGGCCGGACGCGATCAGAAAGGATGAAAATTTTCCAGCGAGTTTTCTTGCCCGAACTGGTTTTGATCTAGTATCGAAGCTGGTCCCTGCGCTGGACGCTGCTGAACGGCTATCTTCAAACAACACCTTTGTAGGCGGCCTTGTTTTATCAAGAACGAACATGGGGGATTGGGACCCGAAGAGCAGAACCTTGTCTGTTGAAAGTGGATGAATTGTTATGGTCGACTGGGAGAGTTCGTTTGCCGAGGGCAGAACAAAATAGTCCCATCCGCCGCACCTTAAGCAGCGGAACATTAGTTTGTTATTTTCTAGGGCGACAAACGGTTGACCATCCGTGGCAAACCCAAACCAATCAAATCGGCCTTGATATATAAAACTTTCGCGATAGGTCAGGTCTCCATCTATCGACTTGTCTGGCTCAAACAAACTGAGTTTTGTATCGTCGCGACCGTGAGCGGCTAGGAACGCCATGTCGCTCTCTCGCATGGTCACACTGACGTCGCCGGTGACTGGCATCGCATAGACAATATCGTTCTCAAGCAGTATGCGCGAAAGCAATTCGTCGCGCGTGCTCTCCCAAAATTCTGTCACTCTTGGAATCTTCGCATACGGCCACACTGGTTTGAGAGCCATAACCTCGTCAACGTCCAGCGCAGTTAGGCGCACTCTATTTCTGATATCGAAAGCAATCTCTTGTCGAGCACCTATGTAACCATTAGCAGTCAAGTTAAAATAGCTTACCGCCGCCGCAACCAAAATGACTGTCGTTGTAAGGAATTTCGAAAACCGCATGAACCCTGCAAGTAGATCCCCGTAACGTGGGCGAGTGCGGGTCCCAGGCGAAATGCTTTCGTTTGATAGGGCCCTAAGGCAATAGTGGGCAATCCAGGAGTCCTGTCGAAGTTTAACGTCGGCGAAATAGCCGCTGTGGCCAAATTTAAAGTACCTCTGTTGCAGGTACTTTCCTTCAAACTGACCTTTAAACCCTACTCGACCGGCCAATCCGGAGTTCAATGGAAGCGCCGCGTTCAACAACAAGATTCGATCATTAGTTGAACAAAAATTGAAGATTGTAGATAGCTCAGAACGAAGAGCAATTGCCGTAACGTCAGCTTCCGACGGAAGAACGCTGCCCATTAGCACGACGTTTCCAATTATTCCATGATGACGCGGCGACAGACTGCGAAGCGCGTGATAGAGAACGTGCGTACCGAAACTGTGGGCAGCGAAATGAACTGTGATTTTTGGTCCATTTCCGCTATGTGCTGAGATGGCATCCAAGAGTGACTCGAGTTTTTTCCTAAACTCAGACACTTGAAGGTGGCGTGTGAGAGGGAATACGAATTTTAAAATATCGAAGAAGCCGTACTTATACCTTTCGGTGCGTTCAACGATTGATTTCTCGATCGCTAACTCGGATACTGCGTCCTGCCAATCGCCATTGTCGCGGATTCCGTGCACGGTCACTAGGACTTTGACCATTTGCTTTTTTCCCTAAGACTGCTTTTCAAAAGCTATCTGATAAATGTCAAATTATCCACTGCGGCTAGCTCCGCGTCGTCAATCAGATATTGCCCTCGAACTTATACTTACTATCTCGAGGACCAACCTGGAGCCCTCTGATGTCGCGGCCGCGCGAACGCGTTTGCCTTCAAGACGGACTGAAGCTGGATTTGAACCGTCTCGCTCGAAAGGGCTTCGTCCGACAAGGCGCGAACATCGGCGTTCGAGGAATTACATGGACGCACTCTTATTGGGGCGACGTCGCCACCGGGATGATTAGCGCGGACATGAGCGGTAAAGAGGAGGGCTGGTTTCGTATCCAGCTCGGCAGCCTCGACCAGTGGATTACCCTCACTGCACGTCCGCGACATTTCGGTGGGCAGCAATGGTATTTTGTCTGCCCAGTCAGGAATCGGCTCGTTTCGGTTCTTTGGAAGCCAAACGGGGCGACGCGGTTCTGCAGCCGCCAGACATGGGGCCGACAAGTCGCTTACCAATCTCAATTCAACGACCCAACAAATCGCGCTCATGCGGGCAAAGCGCGGATCAAGTCCAAGCTGATAGCTGACCTTGATCCAGATGAATGGGATTTTCCCCCAAAGCCGAAATGGATGCGGTGGGCGACATACAATGCTTATTCAGACCGGCACGACCGTTACGATGACGTTCTGGACTGCGGTCTTATAGCGCTAGCGGCAAAATTCTATGGAAAATAAAATCGTTTGAAATCAATAGGAGGCGTCAAGTTAGTCTAGAGATTTCGATTTGAGAAGCTTGCGCCCACGCCGCTACAAGAGGGGCATGAAATCACGCATTCGTGCGGTGTAACCTACCTCACATAAACCTACGCTTCTCAGGTCCACCATGCGTTGGAGCCAAGCGGCGCAGGACATGACGCCCCCGAAGCAAATACCCACGCGGCGGAAGATCGATGTGCTGACCGTCATCGTAGGCTGGGGTTGATCGTACTCGGCACGGTTACCACGACACGCATTCTTGGTACGTCCGTCAAGAGTATGCACGCCTAATTCCGTTTTAGAGGCCAGCTGGTCAAGGGTTTTGGCAAGAATAGGAACGAACGCGATTCGCAGCCGTTTTCCTCGGGTGTAATCAAACAAAACCCAAGGAGACTAAATGAAGAAGTTCCTGTTAGCTTCGGCCTGCATGTTCGCACTCGCAACACCCGCGGCCTTCGCGCAGAACGCCCAGCCCACCGGGGGCGCGTCTAGCTCAGGCAACGTTGGGCCCGGCGCGTCCGAAGGCGCTATGAAGGACGGCACCATGAACCAAGGCACCACAGGTGCTAGCAGCAGACCCTCCCCGCGAGGCGACGCGAGCAGTTCAGGCGCGCCCACGGCGGCCGGAACCCACAATACCGGCACAGACAAAGAGTCGGGCTCGGTACAGAAGGGCGTAAACAAACAGTAAACTTCGAACGTACTTTCGGCGGGGCCGTCCGGGTGGGCGGCCTCAACATGTAAGGGCCGCTCCGTGACTCGGCGCGAGTCACCGGTGCGTTTTACTGGCTGGCGGCCACCACATAGCTCTCACGCAAACGGTTCTCAGCGCGCTCCGCTGGCCGCTCTAGGGCGAACTGCAAAACATCTTGTCCGGAAACAAGGCCCTTCTGCCGAAGACTAGCCAGCGCCCGCCGGGTTGCAGCCTGTTGCTCGTAGCTCAACCGGCCAGGCCTGACCCGATAAACTTCAGAAGCAATGCTCAAAATGGTCGGCCTTTGACCCGCAGCCTCGCACTCCTCGATCACTCGCAGGCATCCACGCTGTATCCGACCAAGACGAACCCACTTAGGCATAAGGCGACTCCGCAAGTGTGCCCCACTCCACCAACACACCATCAACCACATTGTCCACGGCACCATCGCGGCATAACCGTGACTGTACCTTGTTCGATCCGGCGGCCGTTGCTGCACTTCATTTCCTACGCCGCCTCACAGGTTTCGGGTTGAAGTGACCTCCAGATGGTGCCGACGCCAACGCTGTATTCCTCGGCCAGCTCGGGGATTGTCGCACCTTGGCCGTAGCGATCGGCAATGACCCGCTTCTGACCGGCATCCAGCCGCTCGGGGCGCCCGAACTTCTTGCGCTGCTTCTTGGCCCGCTCGATCCCCTCATCGGTGCGCTTGCGGATTAGGCCACGCTCGAACTCAGCAATGCCGCCCATGATGGTCAGCATCAGCCTACCGGCGTCGGTGGTGGTGTCGCACCAACTTTCCCCAAGCGATACGAAGTCGCAAGAAAGGCCATCCAGTTCATGCACGATGTTGTGCAGGTCGCGGCTAGAACGCGCCAGGCGGTCTAGCTTGGTCACAACGACGGTATCGCCGGGGAGCAGCGCCTTCTGCAGCTTCAGAAACTCTGGCCGGCCGTCAGTGTTCTTCGCCGACGCCTTCTCGCTGAAGATCCGCTCACAGCCCGCGGCCTTCAGCGCCTCGACCTGAGCAGTGTAGTCCTGACCCTTCGAGCTCACTCGGGCGTATCCATATTTCATCTCCGAAACTCCGTTATGGAAACCCGACTTTCGGAAAAGTAATTGGTGTGCAGATTCAAGGTCAACAGGTTTCTTTCCAAAACTGTAGAGTTGTGGAAAAACAAATTATCGGGAAAATTGAGCAACTTTGCAAAATGCGCTCCGTTAATTTGGGTCGGTTGCGGTTGTGACAGGAACGCAGCTGGCTGGGGTCGCCGTTGGCTCAAGCCCCCCTGCGGCGGCCCCACCTATTTTTGATAGCAACCACACGATTTCCGCCAGGCTGAACGGCGAGGCGGTAGCTAGTGTTGGACCATTCGGTAGAAGGGGAACCACCACCGCTGACTATCAAAGTTGCGGTTTCGATATACGACCCCGTCATACGCTGCCTGGATCAGGCAGAAGAACAAGGTGACCGCAAAGAGCACCCCCAACTCATCCAGGCCTTCACGGACCTCTGGCTTGATGCAAGCACGCAGACGAAGCAGATAGCGCATTGTGACCTCAACGGCTCCCCAGTAGCGGCCCTTTAATAGCAAACCCGCCAGCGGTGAACTGGCGGGCTTTGAACAATCAAACCCCTCGCCCATAGCGCCCTGTTCGAGCGCTCCCGCCGGTCCAGATTGGACGCATTCGGCCTATTCACCGGCCAAGTAGGCTACGCCTGGAACAACGCTTTATTCTACGTTAAGGGCGGCGCTGCGGTCGTCGACGACCGCCACGACATCCTCTTCGGGGGAGCGGTTGTTGCATCGGCTAATACCGACACCCGTTGGGGCGCTACGGTTGGTGTCGGTCTTGAGTATGGCTTTGCTCCGAATTGGTCGGTTGGAATCGAATACGACCACCTGTTCCTCGATAACCGCACCACGGCCTTCAGGACACCTGCTGGCGTGGTATTTGCCAACGACCGCATCAACGGCGATGCCGACCTTATCATGGCCCGCATCAACTATCGCTTCGGCGGGTACGGGTACGGCGCTCCGGTTGCGGCGCGTTACTGATTTCCGCCATCTCCAGTAAACTAAGCCCCGGCATCGTCCGGGGCTTTTTTTTAGCCACTACCTCCGACATCCGCAGTGGTGAGTAGCCGACAGGGTCGCCTCATCACCAGTTTGGCCCCCCTTGATCGAGAAGTGGTAGTCCCGATGGGCCCCCTTCCAATCCTGTCGGTTCAAACCTGTCTACCGGTTGCCTCTTCGCAGATTGAAAGAGTTGCAACCTGGAAGCCCTCAAATGGGGAAGACCAAGAGATTTCGGGTTTCGGTATCGGTCACCATGGTAGGATATATACCTCGGTGGGCGCCGGGCCTTCTGCCGGTGCGCTTAAAGTGCGCCCGCTGGAGATAATTCTGCATACCTTGCGCGATGGGCAGCCGAAAACAAACGCGGTAATGGAATCCTGCGCTCGCGGTATCAATCCAGGGCACATATAGTTTGCCACATGCTCTTAGTTCTTTTGTGAGCCGCCCGTCATTCCTGGAACGCAAAATGGATCTAGAAAAACAAACTACGATTCTTCGGCCCGCTGAACCAAGCGCATCTTCAAATTCGATTGACGAGCCAAAGCAGGTTTCGCTCTTCGATGCCGTTCGGAAATGGACTGATGCGGAGGGAGCAAATGCTTTTGATATCGAATTGGATGGCAAACGTCTCACCCCAGCGCAGATTCAGGAGATTGCTCATTCAGAGGCCTACAAAGAAAGGCTGTTAGCTTTCCACGAAAGGCTGTCTTGAATGCCGCGACCACGCGAGCGGGTTGTCTCCAAGATGGATTGAAGCTGGATCTGAACCATCTCGCTCGAAAGGGCTTCGTCCGACACGGTGCGAACATCGGCGTTCGAGGAATTACATGGACGCACTCTTATTGGGGCGACGTCGCCACCGGGATGATTAGCGCGGACATGAGCGGTCAAGACGAGGGCTGGTTTCGTATCCAGCTCGGCAGCCTCGACCAGTGGATTACCCTCACTGCACGTCCGCGTCATTTTGGTGGGAGGCAATGGTACTTCATGTGTCCGATTGGAAACCGCCAGGCGTCCGTGCTCTGGAAGCCGTCCGGCTCAACCCGCTTTTGCAGTCGTCAGACGTGGGGCCTTGGACAAAGTTGCTTCTGCTAGACCTAATTGCGCGAGCCGAAGGTTTGCAGGAACAACGGAGGCTGGGCATTTTGTACAAACTGGCCCTGTTCGGGCGCTCGGGCTCCTTGTGGGGCCGGGTCTTGTACCCGTGACTTTTGCTCCCGCCGGACCCTCATTCGGGGATTGTGCACGGGCCGCATCTCTGCCTGCGCATTTCGGGGGGCGCGGACGTGTTGGTGCTTTTGCTTGGGCTTGAGAGATGCTCGGGTATCTTCCGCAATCTGTGCCGGGACATTTTGTGCAACTAGTGCTGGGGCATTTTGCACAACCTGCACGGAGGGTACCGGCCCGACCTGTGCCTGCTCTTCTTTCTCGGCCGCCCACGCTTGGAATTGCCTAAACAGGCCTTCACCATTTTCCGTCGGGTTCTGACCGGTGGGTTCAGAGGAGGTGGCATTTTCCTCGCGGGCCAGCACTTCCTTTGCCGCCGTCGGCAAAGCCTGAACACTGGCGCTAGTTTGAATTGTTGTTGGCATCGCCTGATAGGTGTCAGGCTGGAGCGCCGGTTTGTGGGCGAGCGAAGCCCTGACGTCCGCTATGGACGCCGTGACGTTCGCAAGGAGCGTCACTGGATTACCCACCACCGATAGAATCGCAATACTAAGCGCTGTCGCCGCTGCAGCCCAGATGCTCGCTTTGAGGATGTGGGACGAGAGGGCAGCTCTTTCCTCAGCTTTCCCGTGAGACAGGGGCTCAGGTTCACGTGTGAGAAAGCGAGGCAAACGATGGTCATTAAAATCGTCTTTGGTCGGCATTAGGTGATGCCTCCTTTAAATGTTTTCGTCGGCGAGTACCCTCTATCGTTGACCAAAAGGCGGAGAAATCTTGACTTCGGTTGGGCCGGGGAACCAGATACGCGCCTTCGTACCCTCGCCTTCCGGGAACTCAACTAACTGGGCCTCATGGAAATTAGGAGGGACTGAGCCTTGCAAGCTGGCGCTCCAAGGCGTTGTGACGCTTATGATGCAAGCGGTCCCGCTCCCGCTCAGCGAGCTTATCGAAGTCCTCGGCGAGCCGCAGCCAGCTTGCCGCATCAACTAAGCTGCGAGCCTTCTCCGACTCTTTCCGGCAGACCTCTGCTTGCCTGCGGTATCTATCCGCATCATTATTAGCGATGGCCATAAAAATGTAATGAAGCTATCCGGCGGGAAGTTCCAAAGCCGCAAGGCCGGACGGGTGCGAAAGCTGGCGCGGCATCATAACCCCTTCAACGTCGTTCGTTCCTGCCAGCCCTCGCACTGCTCCAGCGCAGCCTCGCGAGCGCCGTCTCGGGCCTAAGGCGCCCATTAATTAATCCTGTCACCATCATTCCGGGTCTTCGATTATGAGGAGAATGGACGTGGCCTCGTGCGTGCGACGGCGGCGCACCGGATATCGGACGAACCCGCCCCAGATTCGCTGGTGACGACGCTGTGTCGCTTTTCGAGGACCTCCTGTTGAAAGTTCAGGAAGCTCGCGACGTACAGGGCCGCCGGAAATGATTTTCCAAGTTGTCGGTGTTTTGCACTTGTGCCGAAGGGCACGTGAGTCTCGACTTCAAACTAGCGGCCCCTTCCGGCGAGGGACCGCTTTTTTGTGAAGGTGTTTCAACAAGAGTATCCCCAGCCGCCAAGCCTGCGACGCACGACAGGGCTCCTATAGAGAATACATTCCCAACATCGAATCCGGTGAGCAGTTGTGTCAAAGAATAAGCCGCCCTCAGCTTTGTTGTTACCGGTGAAGAGGTACAGGAGTTCATGTGCTTTACACTGACGCTAGCCCGCCTTTCGTTTGCTTGCAGGCTTCGATGACTTCGACTTCTTAATGGCTTTCGCGGGCTTTCCGCCGGGGTAGCAGGACATGAAACCCTCGAAGCAAATACCCACGCGGCGAAAGATCGATGTGCTGATCGTCATCGTACGGATAGGGTTGATCGCATTCGGAACGGTTATCACCAGCGCACGCATTTTTGGTGCGCCGATCTAGAAGCACGCGGTACGCTGGAGGCACACGCTCAGGTGGGACGGTCGCCGCATAATTGACATTCAGCGGCTAATTTGGCGTCCTTGCCGCCCTCGGTAATGCAGCGGAAGTAACTGGTGTACTGGCATTTGCCCGGATATTCCCATAGCGGGCCCTGCAAGCAGTAGCGATCCGGCACTCCTTCAGCAGCGGCAAGCGATGCTGCGGTCGGAGCGGAGAGAGATGCCAGAACGGCGACGCACACAGGGCGCATGAGCACTCCTTAGGCCTTATATAAATCCCAAAGATGATTGCCTACTTCGTTCCTTTCATCATGGCCGCTACGCCGAAGAAGTCGAACGCGAAAGAGAGAAAGTTCGGACGACCGAAACGGGCAAAGCTGCACGTTTATGATCCAGCGAATGCACCTAGAAAAAGGCCGACCGCCCTTGGCACCTGCGAACATTTATGATCGCAAACAAAGGAACCAACCTCGGTCATCCCGTTTAGGAGTATGGACTCAGGATGCGGCCGGCAATCGATCGTCTCCGGGTCTGTCAAACCTGTCTCAGGAAGCCCATCGGAGTGCGTGAAATGGCAAGCCAGATCGTGATGGATCATACCGGTGACACCCGCCACTTGTTCAACAAGCAGGATCGTGCGGAGGTCGCAAAGGCCGAGCAGCGGTTCAAGGAATTGACCGGAGCAGGCTTTACGGCAGCTGTCCGTTCCGGGCCGGGCGAACAGCGGATTATCCGCTCATTTGATCCAACGGCGGAAGAAACCTTGTTCTATCCGCGTCTAGTCGGCGGCTGACCGCGGTGGTTGAGCAAGCGCTTGCGTTGGGCTGGTACTGCCTGGCTTTGATCTGCCTGCCCGTGATCGGTACGCTGCTGCTTTTTGCACTTGTGTCGGCCGTGGTGCGGCCTGGTTTCTTCGACGCGAGGGCGCGGGCACTGACCCTGCTGGAGGATTGGCTTTCGCCGGAGCAACGCGCGTGCTATGACCGCTTCCGGTACTTCGACGTCGTCGGCAGCGATACCGGCACGCATTATCGGATACACCACGGCACCCAGACCAACATTGAGGAATTAGGCCACGCAGGGCAGCGTGTCTGCAGATGGTGCTTCGTTCCGGAGGGCAATCTCGTAGCTCGCGATGTGATGCTGGCGCAGAAGATCGCACTTGAAACGAACGAGCGCGGCGCGCTCGCAGTGGCGCATCGCTCATTTGTGTCGATGTAGGCGCGATGCAGACAGTCAATTGTCAGGCCGGACGTCTCGCCGGGGGTTTCGGCTGGCTAGACACCAACGGCATACTGCGCCGGTCGCCTACAACGATTCGAGACAAGCGGCCATGAACATTGAGCCCAGCGAGGAGTGTCTCCGTACGGATAGGTGGGCGGCTTTTTCGTCCCGCACCGCGTCACAAAATGTTCTTGATTGCCCAAAGTTCCCGACCCACGATGTTGGTAACGCCGCTGGGGAGCGGCGCACCACAGTGGAGGGGGACGATGGGAACGATCGGAGATTTTCTGATTGTCTTGCTGGGTGCTGCAGCGGGCTACATTTGCCGCGATCAAATTTCGCGAGTTCGTCGCTATCGCGAGCGAGTTCGGCACGCGCAAAGGGAGGAAAAGCGCTTGAATGCGCTCTCTTCCTCGATCGACCTGCCGGCATTTCTAAGTCGGCCACCGAACGCTTAGTCTCCACGAGCCTTCCTGACGGCGCGTCGTCGCCTAGCCGAAGTCCAGGCTCGCAGACCGTAGCCGGCCGCGAAACCAAGCCCAACCAAGATAGCTGCCTCCATCAACATTGGATGCTTGTACGATGCTCGCTCTTCGAAAGCGTGACTTTTAGTCTAGTCGTACAACCCGCTGTCGCCGCTCGTGGATGAAATGCCCAGTGGGGTGATGGCGAGGCACCCAGCAATCCCTAAGAAAATTTACTGTCCAGGACATACCTAAACTCCTGTTCTGAACATGACACCGGTGCATGGTGCGCTGCGGTGACGGCATTGCGGTAACGGGACATTAGCAGTTGCGACTTGCTGTCGCGTGGGAGCTGCGGAGCTGCTGCTCTTGAGGACTAAGGTCCATGACGGAACAACGAAAATGTCCACTGCGCGGCTGCTGTCGGGTAGCCGACATAAATTTTGGTCGGCCTCTGCGGTGGGTTCGGCCCTGATTCAGCGCGGGTCACCGGTGCGTTTTTCCTGCACTGGCCTCACGCGATGCGGATCAGCGCGTCTCTAAAGCCCAAGAAACGTCGGGTCACGAGTTTCGCTTCAGACAATCGAGAATATGCGCCACCTCTTGCTGAAACCGGTCGTAAGCCTCTCGTGCCGTCATCATAGAATTTACCTCGTATTCGAAGGCCACGCCTTCCGGGTCGTTGACAGCTAACCAAGCCTCCGCGGCATCCTGGCTGTCGAAGACCTTGAGTTGGCCGCGGTCTCCGACCTGCTTAGCGGTGTTGACGTAGATCCAGACTGTCATCTGCCGCTCTCGATAGCAACGCGCTCGCTTAAGGACTAAATTCATCAGCGCAATTATTTCGAGACGGTCGGCTGACTCGGCAATTCCTTTTCCAAGAAACTGAGTGCAATGTCGATCTTCATCAGCTCGCCCTCAATTTTCTCCCGCTCCTCTGGGCCTACGGCTCGCTCTAGATGGTCCTCCAGCTGCCGCTTCCGTGTTCGGAGATTGTCGAGGGTGGTCATGGTCGAGAACCTTGCGCATGTGCCCGTCCGGCTTACGAAAGCTAGTCGTCTGCATCTCCTGCGCAACTAAACGCGAATGTTAAGCTTGATAAGTCCATTGCGGGTTAATTTCGGAACCCCGATCGGCCGTCGGTGTTCAGAAGTTAAACCAATATCCGCGTATTATCGGGTTCAAACCGACTTTGGTTTCAGGGGCACGGCCATCGTCACTCAACGCTCTTCGTCTGGATGCACCCACTTATAAGGCGTAATCGCGCGCGTCTCGGTCAGCTTGATCATCCGCACCGGCGGCGCGGACCGACCTTTCCGGCACGACCGGCACTTCAATGACGCCTCAAGTTCCAGATCGGCGTATCCCGCGGCCGGCGAATGGCATCCAACGGCAGGCTTGCCCGCTTGGTCAATCCGACTAACGGAACGATTCGATGCTCGTCGGCTTGAATCCCCGTTTTGTGGCCGCCAGGTTCAGCTCCAGCATGTCTGCTTGTGTTGAAGCGCTGAAGCAGAACCGGACGGAAGATGGCTCCGTCACACAGGTCACAGCTTGGCTATCAACGCTTTGAGAGGCAGGGCTGCGGAGTGCTTGCGAGCAAGTCGGTAATGAGAACCTACTGCAACGATGTCAGGAGGTGGGGGACCCACGCGGCGGTCGACATGGTCTGGTCCATGTAATGCCGGCGGGATACCGCGTCTTCGGCGGCCCAGACCGCCCGGGTCATCTGAACGGGAGAGAGGAAGCTACCGACACTCGCTTCTGGCGGGACTGGCCCACTCCACGAAAGGACGCACGCTGGAATATGCAGCCTCCAACATGCTCGCACGGTGTTCCGTCAGGAAGAATTTCTCACGCTCAAAATCGGACAGCGCTCGCGGAACAATCTCTTGTCCCCTTTGAATAGCCGCATCGCACGCCGGCAGCGACCAGATGGCCATCCTTCCATTTCCTGACGTTGTCCAAAGACCAGAGCTATCTTCGAGAAACGCCGCAGAATGAAATTCATCCTGAGTCTTCAATTCGGCCACCACCAGCTTCGACTTCAAGTCAATCACCTCAGCCGAATAATACTTCGCGGAGAATACGAATCTGCTGTCACGTGAGAACACCACATTCCCGCGCAGTTCGCCTTGCTGGAAAGCATCGCCGCTGTTCATAATCGAATTCGCAGAGGCGCCGGGAAAGGTAGCAATCAGGGAGCCGTCGCGAGCTTTCCAGACCCGCAGTTCGTCCTTTTGCTGAGCATTCCACTCTTCCGATTTGTCGTCGCCGGTGGACGCAATCATTTCACTGTCGGCACTAAACGCAAATGTGTAATCGCCCGAACCGGAAAGGGTCGCGATTTTTTCTCCCGTTGCCGGGTCCCACAAAATTGCGCGTCCATCGAACGCCGCTACGATTCGGCTCTTATCTGGCGCAATATAAACATGTCGAAGCTCGCCATTCTCAATGTTAAGCTCGGCGACTGGTGAATGTGAACCCCTTTCCCACACGAGGAGTCGATCTTTGAAGCTCACCAAGACTTTTGTATCAGACAGAAAGGATGCGAACATAACGTCTTCATCGCTTTCGAGAGTATCGATCAATTGGCCCGTCCCACTGTCTCTCAGCTCTGGCGCGCCAGTTGCCGACAACATCAAAATCGATCGAGCGTCGGGAGCGAACAGAGGTTCGACATATCGATTTGAGTTTGCCATCGTCAAGATTTGGGTGCCGGTATCTGCTAGCCACGTTTGCACGGTCCCATCGTCGGATTTCGTTGCGATTTGAGTTCCGCTTCGTGAGAACGTTCCACTGCGAACAACGCCGTGGTGGCCGCGGAACACAGATATCACCACCCCGGTCCCGGCGTCCCAGACCCTGGCAGTGCGATCGCCCGAAGTCGTGAGAATTCTTCTGCCGTCATCGGATACGGAGAGGGAGGTGATTGGGCCACTATGACCAGCAAGGGTGGCAATCAGCTTGCCGGAGGTCATACTGAATAATTCTGCAGTCTGTCTTCGTGGTGACCATCTCGCGAACCATTTGCTGGTCGGCCCTATAACGAAGCTATTATCACTCTCTTCCGACGATCGAATGACGGTCGGTTCGGTTGCTTTGGACAAAGTCCACAGTCGAACCGTGTTGTCAGCAGAAAGCGTCAGAATGCGACTCCCATCGGATGAAAACTCCGCCTTTTCGACCGTTGCCCCGTGGCCACGCAGCCTTGCTACTTCTGCTCCGGATACTGCATTCCAAACGGCTGCCGTTCCGTCGTCAGAGGCCGTCGAGATTGCTTTTCCGTCTGAGGAATAGGACACATCTGTGATCCCACTGTTGTGCGCGTGGACCGTCCACAGCAGACTGCCTGATTTAACGTTCCACGTTTGCAGTTCGCCGCTCGCTTCTCCCGAGGCAATAGTCCCCTCGTCCGGTGCAAATGCGACTGAGCGCGTTCCGGATTTGTTTGAAGGCCATGTTAAGAGGACTTGAGCTGTGGCCGCCGACCAAAGCGTCACCCCCCCTTCTTGGGAAACGGTAGCCACTAAGTGACCAGTAGGCGCGATTCTGGCTTGGACGATAGGATCCTTCCCCTTCAAGCTGGTGAGTGCAGATCCTGTAGTCACGTCCCATAAGCGAGCAACTCCATCATCGCTCAGCGAGAGAACCTTCTTGCCATCGGATGAGAATTCGGCCGTTCTGACCGGACCCGCATTGGCGTCATAAGTTCGTAGTGACACCTTGGAATTTAGGTCCCATATACGCAGCGTACCGTCGTCGCTTCCACTCAGCAACGTCAGTCCATCGGGCGAAAACTGCAGGGTATTGATTTGTCTCTTATGTCCCAACAGCCTCCGCGAGCCTCCGCTCGAAACATCGAAAAGCTCGATTTCCCCTCTCGATGAGCCGGTCGCTATCCATTTGCCGTCTGCCGATGTCGCGCCGAGGTTCGCCCCGCGAGAGGTTTTCCACGTTATCCGCGTGCCACTCATGTCCCAAATAGTGGATCGTCCGTCTAGCGAGACCGTATTCACCCGATCAGTACCGGGCAGGAATCCAGCGAACCTGATAGTCGACTTTGGCAGATCACCAATAACTCTTCGATCTACGCTCTCCAGACGCCATACCCTGCTGGTTCCGTCAGACGAACTCGCCAAGACAAAGTTGCCGTCAGGAGAAAATTCAGCTGTGGTGACGGGTCGGTGAAACGGCGCAAGCTTGTAGAACTCCTTGCTGAGGTCCCACTTTTTCCAAACCTTCACAGTCCCGTCGGCGGACGCTGTGAGGATCAAGTC
Source organism: Bradyrhizobium sp. McL0615 (assembly GCF_049993905.1). Lineage (NCBI taxonomy): Bacteria > Pseudomonadati > Pseudomonadota > Alphaproteobacteria > Hyphomicrobiales > Nitrobacteraceae > Bradyrhizobium > Bradyrhizobium sp. McL0615. Next base: position 1,043,997 of record NZ_CP188254.1, read on the forward strand.
TCCGTTGGGTGAGAATTTTGCAGCCGTAACCTTATTGGTGTGCGGCCTGCTGACCGACGGTGGTTTCAGTGTCCTCGATGCGCGATCGACATCCCAAAGAGCCATCGTGCCATCATATGATGCTGTCAATGCCGAATCTCCGTTCGGCGAAAATGCTATCGCTACCACGGACCCGTTGTGGGCCTTAGCAAATTCATCTCTTTCGATCTCAGGTTTCCCGATCCAGTCCCAAACTTCGACCTCTCCTCTTTCGTGTCCAGCTACAACCCTGCTGTCGTCTGGAAAAAAGGCGATTGAGGTAACTGCGCCTAAAGAAGGCTGCGTGTTATTCAGATCTTTTCCGAGTCTTGCGACAAGCGAACCTGTCTTCGTGTCATACACGCCAGCGACGCTCCTGAGGGACCCTGCGGCCAGGTGACTCCCGTCCGCTGAAAAAGTCAGGCTAAGGATGTTATCTATGCCCCTGCGACGAGAAACGAGCCCCTCGAGAGTCACAGTTTTCCGTCCGGTTCGAGCGTCCCAAATGGATATAAAGGAATCAAATCCGGTGAGTGCGACGAAATGGCTATCGGGTGAAAATTTGGCCGTTGTGATCCGATTGTAGAATGGGCGGTCCCCTTGGTCGTCGAGTATCCAAAGCAATTTTCCGCTCTCACCTGACCAGATCCGTACCGTTCCGTCTTCCGAGGAGGTCAGTAGCAGTTTGCCGTCGGGTGAAAAGGCAGCTCCGGTAACTGGTTTTTTGTGGCCGACCAACTCGCTGAGCAACTTGCCATCGGCGGTCCTCCAAATCCGCGCCGTGTCGTCTTTCGACCCTGTGACGATACGCGTGCCGTCCGGTGAGAACGCGGAAGTTAGGACGTCTTGCGTGTGCTCCTGAAGCACAATGGTCTCTCTCTCATTAGAAATGGCGCGACGAAGAGCAGCCATAGCTTGAGCTAGCAGAGGTCGGTTCGGAGAAGAGGCCTTCTTGGGCAATGCCTCAAGCGCCAAAAGGATACCCAGTGTAGAGTCGCCGTCAGAATTTGCGGCTAGAGAATCTCGGGCGAGGAAAAGTGATTGCGAGGTGAGCGCAGAATCACGCTGGCCCTGAGCGACCCACAACGCACCCAGGGCAGTCCCGGACAAACCCAGCAGAATGAGCACGACGACGCTCACCAACGCTCGCCTTACCCGCGCAGCTGCCGTGGCAGCGGAGTTTGACTGGTCGATAAACAGGCGCACATCGCTCGTAAGTTCCGCGCCGAAATTTTTGACTAACACATTCGCTTCAGCGAGCTCGAGTTCGGAGGAAATCAGCCTGGCTTTAATTCGACCCTGCTGGTTCCACCGCCTGAACGACGACTCGACTTCCGCCCGGATGCGAAAAAATTCCCTATTCTTCACAACCGCGTCGCTTGCGCGAGGCCAGCTTGCGATTACCGCGTCGTGAGCTAACCGCACAGTTGGTCTTCCGGTCGCATCGAAGCGCGCTGTCACAATCCGAGCGTCAATGAGAGCCTCGAGCAGAGCTTCCTCAGATGAATCACTAGAGATTTCAGCCTTAAGCACTTCACGAAGAGTGAACGCCGTCGCATCCCTGCCAGGCTCCACAAGACGGCGCATCAGCCGAGGGAGAGACACTTGGATTCGCGGTGATAGATCGGAAACCGCCTTCTCGGCTACCTTTGCGATTGCGCCACTCAAGCCGCCAAGAACTTCGTACTCCGAATGAGTCAGCTGAACTATATGGTTCGAGCGGATGCCTCGTTCATACAAGAGCTGCAGTGTAAATTGCAGGAGAGGTAAACTGTCTGTGCCTTTCGCTTCAGTGATTAGACGTTCGTCAAGGCCAATGCCCTTCGGATCCACCTCGAAGGCCAGTCCCGCTGCCTTGGCCGGCTGACGGATGACGTCGACGAGCTCAGTTGCTCCCGGCGGCTCAAGATCGAAAGTCGAACCTGCGTCCTTCAACTTCTTCAAAGCCGGTTCGCGGAGAATAGCCTCATAAACGTCGGCCCGGAGCGTGGCGATACACCAGACGGACCGACTCTCGACGAGCTCAGCCAAGCAACAAGCAAATATTGCGCGTTCCTCCTCGTCCACCGTGCGAGCAAAAAGCTCTTCGAGCTGATCAACCAGTAGTATTAACGCACCCTTCTGGCGATTTTCGCTGCTACGCTTTCTCAGTTCACCCTCTTCTGCCCGCTCTAGCGCGCGCAGCAAAGGCTGAGCGATCATTGTCCGTGCATGACGGAAGTGACTCGCCAGCAAATCCGGAGTGTTGAAGTCACCATTGCGAAGCTCGGGGAGCGCATCCGCAGAAAACAAGGAGCTTGCAAGGGCCGCGATCGGCCGGGCTCCCATCTCGCTCGGCTTGAGCCGGGCTATTCGCCAGAATCCGATCCCGGGAACGATCCCAGGAATTACAAGTCGAGGGATGAGCCCCGCGCGTGCCAGTGAGGATTTTCCGGCCCCGCTTGCCCCCACAATCAGCAGAAAGGGCGCTCCGTGCTCGTAGGCGGCAACAAGACGACGACGCCCCTCATCGATCACCCGCTCGCGTCCAAAGAAGACCGCAGAATGTTCAGCTTCAAAAGGTGAGAGCCCACGGAAAGGAGATCCTTTCTCCGGTGGCCAAGCTAGCCAGTTGTCACGGACATTGTGGTTTGCGAGCCATTGACGAAGAAGTTTCTCCAGTTTGATTTCGAAGTCATCGGCCGTGCCAAAGGTCTGAAATGCCGCTCGGAACTCGCCGGTTTCACTTTCAAACCACTCGCTCCAGAAGGCTTCAAGCGCGTCAAGTTGCGCTTGCGCAACGCGCCGGCGAGCAGAATCTGCGGCAGGCAATGCGAGATCTGAAGTCTTTCGGAAAACATAGACGTCGGGAATTCCGGTCTGTCGTGAAGCTTGGAGCGCGGTGAGCAATTCATAGACCGTCCCTGACGGGTAGGATGCCCCGTTCGGCATCTGCCCGAAAGCGACCGGCAGCTCAGTACCAAGGCGGCTCCAGAAAATCGAAACGACCACGTCGCAGGCGTTCGGTCCCTCTATCTGGGCCTGGAATGTTGCGTCTGCCTTATAGAAGTTGTCTTCCCAGAGGATAGTCTCGAACTGTGCGATTCTTCGATATTCAGCATTCAATTTGGAAGTTACTGCCTGTACTCGCCCCCTTTCCGGGGCGACATCGCTCGGTGAGGATACGAACAGGCGAATGACCTTAATCTCACCGTTGGTGCTCACCGCTGCTCCCTCCCCTTCCAACTATGAGCTGCACCATTGAAGCAGCTCGCACTACGGTAATTGTTGCATGGATGTCAATTAACGAACAAGCGGGCGACGGGTACCAAGAGATCTCAGGAGTGCGGAAACCTGTTCAAAGTCCTTCCTCACTTCCGCCGGCGATTTCCTTAGCTGCTCCCAGGGGATGAGCAGCGGATGATGTCGCTTCTGATCATCACGCGATGGGCCATACGACCACCCGTCCAGCTTCCGCTCTATCATCCATCGTTCGTGTTCGACGCGCGACAATTCCGCAGCGAATTCGGAGTTTGAGGCCTTTTGCAAAACCGCGGCCAATGCGTCAGGATTCAGGTTTGGTAGCTCGCCAGGAGCCCACTCACGAACCTCAACCCCTAAGCTCCAAAGCAGAGCAGGTATTTGGTCGGCCGCGCGGATGTTTGCTCTACGGAGAGAATCCGGCAGCATCTCCCACGTGGCTGCCGATTGATGCGACGGCGTCGCCCTCCGATAATTCTCGTGAGATGCGCGGGCCAGATCTTCACGGCCGTCAAGGTCGAGAATGTCGTTCACAAGCATTTCAATGGGGGCTTGCATTGCGACGATTTCGTCCTGTTCAGACAACGATAGTGGGACGAACGATCGCTCTGTGCCCGACGGCCGTTGATAGTAAAATATAGGCCCTCTAAGATCTCCAGTTCGTTCCTGGTAGCGTCTCAACAAGAGCGCCGCTCGCAAGCTCTCAGACTCACTGTTAAAGGCAACATAGATCGCGGTGACGCCACTGCCGGCTTCCGATCGGAACAGGCTCTCCATACCAGCCGTGTTTTCGAGGGTCGACGAAAGGTCAATGTCGATATCGAATTGAACGAATCGGATCGGAAGCTGTTCTATAACTCCGGGCCTTCGCGCCCTGAATTCCTGTTCGCGCCGTGCCGCATCACGATCAAGAATGGTCACCAGGGGAACGTCCAGCGAAACTCCTATTGAGGTCAGCAGGACCTGATCAACAAGTCGCTCTGCCAAATCGTTTGCGCCAAGTATAACAGCGTGCACTCTGCGTTGGTTGCGCTGGCTTGCAAGAACGAAGAGCGGATAGCGTGCCAATGTGTAACGGGCGACAGTTCGATACTCGTCAAACTGCATCGGGCGGATTTTTCTAGTCATATTGGCTTTGCCGGGGACTGATCCAGTGTAACGCTCGACAAACTCCAGAAACTGTTCGGATAGCACTTGGTCTTCCACCTTGAGGGCCAAGCGGCTTTCATTTGGCGAACTTGGTCGATCTTTCGTATCTGGCTCTTGAATTACGTTCAATCCAAGAAGCATTCCCTGTCCAAACGCGAGCGTTGCCGCATCAGTCTCCAGGTCCACAACTATCAGTCTGGCTCGATGCGATCTGGTGGCGGAAATGACATCCGAGGCGTCGAAACCGATGGGCAGGCTCGTGGGTGAACGCTCGCCATTAACAGGCCCCACCTGAACAACACGGTTTCCGTTCGAACGAAACCGGCTGGCAAGACGAGACGCTAAGGGAGTGTCCCCAACAACAATAACGTGCTCGGTCCAGACATACTTCGTCCTGAACCTCAGCAGGCGCTCGCGTGAAAATACGAAGGCGAAGGCAATGACGCCGGCGAACGTAGTCAGCGAGCCAAAGAACGCCGAGAGATTTACGAACCAATTGCTCTGCTCGGTAATGGACTTGTAGTCGGTCGACAGGTTGAAGGACGATAGGGTAAGCACAACGATTTTGACAGCCGATAGAAGCGGGTCCTTTCTGTCGAAAGAGACGGTGCTCCATCCGACCAGCCCCAAGATTATCGTCACGACGACCGGGATCGCAATCAGCAAAGAATAGGATGCGGCGGCGCGACGTGCCTCCCGATTGGGCGCGTCATACTTCTTCCTGAGGTTGTTCATCTCGTGTCGAGCCTCTCGCCCTGCAGAAGAGAGACTACCGCTGCTCCCCCCTATGTTCTCCCAAGTATAAGAATGTCGTCTGTACGACCGCAAGGACTCCTGGCCGTAGCGGCTGGTTGTGCATAAGATTGGCTAGCCGCCGCGCAACGCGTGCAGCTCGCGGGCGATGACGATGGCCTGGCGCGACAGCGGCACCTAGTGCTGCCGCTTCATCTTCATGGTCGCGGCGGCCGCCGTCACTGCAAATTGCCAAGGGGAGGGCGATATCGGCGGCTTGGAATAGGCAGGTTTCGGGTTTACCCTTCGCGTGCAAGCGCTATTGAAGCGTTTAGCGCGCTCACCACCCGAACGGCCTTAAGAACGCAGAAATGTCGAATATCAGGCTTTTCAAACCGAAAGCCCGGTCGGAATTGATCTGGCGCAATATCGGCTCGCCCAACGTGCCGGCAACTAATTGGACCACCTTCTCCAGCGTGTTGACCCGTGGGCTGCAATGATTATTAAGTCGTGGGCTTTAACAGTCGCCGTTCTTGCAGCCGCGCAGTTTACGAACTTGAGCGCCAACGCCGACACGGTGAATGTCCATGGTGAGTTTAACTTCGGCCGACAAGGACCGGCATTTTGGGCTGATGCGGTGCTCTTCGATTTGCCTACCGGTTTTACGAACGCCACATTCACAATTAACAGCTATTTCGCAGATGACAGCTCGGTCGCCTTTTTAAACCAAGGGGAGTTGACCAGCACTGGGATTGGCGGACCTGGCATGGGGGCCTTTACTTTTGATGGCGTGACATCGCAACCATACAATTTTCTCAACGAAAACGCGTTCACATCCTTCACGACCCTGTTTCGCTTTTTGCCCGCGCGGTAGACCCATGCAGAATGCTGCATGTGACAGTACTTGCTCGTCTAGAAGAAATGAAAATTGCTCTGTTGCGCCAGGAGTTGCGCCGTGGTGGTATGCTGAATTGTGAGGGTGTCATGCAGAGCATCCGTAACGACTGCATTGCCCGATAGATCGTCGTGAGTGGCTGCGATCAGCGCGTCGATATCTGCAAGCACTGATTTGCCGAAGTAAATGTTGTCTGATACAGGATCGAAGTTTGTGATGATTAGCTGCCCAAAGTTTGGATTGAATACAAATCCATCGTGCCCAGACATCGTTACGACGACGGGCTGACTTGAAAGCGACGGCGGCCCGGACGTATAAACAGTCGTTCCCCCGAAGCCGTCGTTAGCAAAATGGAAATTTTCTGGCGAGTACTGACCCGAAAATTCTAGTTTTGCTGTAATGGTGCCGTCGCCCACGATCAGCACGCCCGTCGTGCTATCGAAGCTCGAATAGAGGGAATTCGAATTGATGCCCTTAAGATCTATCTGATCCGACCCGCTAACTGTGCCATCACCTCTGAATCCGATAATCGGTCCATTGAGCATCGGCGGGTCGAGAATCGGTATTCTACTGTCGAATGAATACGATCGCGTGAGAACGAGATCCGCTTGGGGGGAGGCCAGGGCTGTAGCAGAAGGAATTCCGACGGTCCCGTCACCGTTGAGGTCCTGATTGAAGGTGGTCTCGTATTGTTCAAGGACGGTGCTGTTCGCCGCGACGCCGGAAAAAATGTCATTGATGTAGTTGCCGTTGCTGTCGACGCTCGAGACGGCATAGACCCCGGTGGGAAACTTCCAGGCGATGTCATAGCCGCCGGAAACATGGACAGCGCCGATCAGGGTCCAGCTTCCAAATTCGCCACTATAGAGCGGTGTGCCATTGTATTTTAGTTCGGGCCCTGTCCCTCCGCTAACCGGGTTCAGGAAGTAATTGGTTCCGACCTGAATTAGGCTGGTCGTCCCATCGTTGTGGATGACGGTTGTCGGAATTCCGACGGTGCCGTCACCGTTGAGGTCCTGGTTGAAGGTGGTCTCGTATTGTTCAAGGATGGTGCTGTTCGCCGCGACGCCGGAAAAAATGTCATTGATGTAGTTGCCGTTGCTGTCGACGCTCGAGACGGCATAGATTCCAGTGGGAAACTTCCAGGCGATGTCGTAGCCGCCGGAAACTTGAACTGCGCCGATTAGCGTCCAGCTTCCAAACTCGCCGGTGTAGACGGGCGCGCCGTTATATTTGAATTCGGGGCCAGTGACGCCGCTACCAACGGCATTGAAGAAATAGTTGTTTCCGACTTGGACCAGGCTAGTCGTGCCGTCGTTGTGGATGACGATTGTCGGAATTCCGACGGTCCCGTCACCGTTGAGGTCCTGATTGAAGGTGGTCTCGTATTGTTCAAGGACGGTGCTGTTCGCCGGGACGCCGGAAAAAATGTCATTGATGTAGTTGCCGTTGCTGTCGACGCTCGAGACGGCATAGACCCCGGTAGGAAACTTCCAGGCGATGTCGTAGCCGCCGGAAACTTGAACTGCGCCGATCAGCGTCCAGCTGCCGAATTCGCCGCTGTATAGCGGCGCGCCGTTGTATTTTAGCTCGGGGCCAATCCCCCCTCCAACGGGGTTCAAGAAGTAATTGGTTCCGACCTGAATTAGGCTGGTCGTCCCATCGTTGTGGATGACGGTTGTCGGAATTCCGACGGTACCGTCACCGTTGAGGTCCTGGTTGAAGGTGGTCTCGTATTGTTCAAGGATGGTGCTGTTCGCCGCGACGCCGGAAAAAATGTCATTGATGTAGTTGCCGTTGCTGTCGACGCTCGAGACGGCATAGATTCCAGTGGGAAACTTCCAGGCGATGTCGTAGCCGCCGGAAACTTGAACTGCGCCGATTAGCGTCCAGCTTCCAAACTCGCCGGTGTAGACGGGCGCGCCGTTATATTTGAATTCGGGGCCAGTGACGCCGCTACCAACGGCATTGAAGAAATAGTTGTTTCCGACTTGGACCAGGCTAGTCGTGCCGTCGTTGTGGATGACGATTGTCGGAATTCCGACGGTCCCGTCACCGTTGAGGTCCTGATTGAAGGTGGTCTCGTATTGTTCAAGGACGGTGCTGTTCGCCGGGACGCCGGAAAAAATGTCATTGATGTAGTTGCCGTTGCTGTCGACGCTCGAGACGGCATAGACCCCGGTAGGAAACTTCCAGGCGATGTCGTAGCCGCCGGAAACTTGAACTGCGCCGATCAGCGTCCAGCTGCCGAATTCGCCGCTGTATAGCGGCGCGCCGTTGTATTTTAGCTCGGGGCCAATCCCCCCTCCAACGGGGTTCAAGAAGTAATTGGTTCCGATCAGAACCAGGCTAGTCGTAAGGTCCGTTTGGACCACGACAGGCGTCGGCCCCCTGACGGTAAAGGTGTGCCAACCACTCCAGAGCATTCCATCGTTGACGCGGAGTTGAAGCGTGTCTGTAGCGCCGACACTCTGATAAGTGAGCTGTGAAAGCTGTGCGGAGCTTACGTCGATTTCCTGGTTGTTGGCCTGCGCGACGCCATTGAGCAGGAAGTAACCTGTCCCCGAATTGATGAAGCCGTATGTGACGAGACTGTCAGCGTCGGGGTCGTAGGCTACACACAACGAAGAAGCCGCAACCATTGAGACGTTCGCATTCAAGACCACATTTGAAGTGATCGCCACCGGCGCTCGCTCGATCGCGATTTGCGAGGTATTATAGAAAGTGCTGCTGCCGTCGTTAACGCTCCAGGTGACGGTGCGAACCGGATGGCTGCCCATGGAGACGTCGGTGCCTGTGTCTTGGTAAGAGATTTGGCCGAGCAGTGCGTCGTAGGTGGCGATCGAAGCGTTCCCCGACAGCGTAAGCGTATCAGCGCTGACGTTCCAACTTGCCGTTACACCGGTGGCGACGACTCCGTTCTGGGTCCCGTTCACTGAGAGCAGGTCGCCCACAATGGCGCCGCCGCTCGCGTTGGTGATCTTGATGGTTGCGCTCGAAAGGGTTGTGCTCGTACCGGCGATGGTCGGCTGGGTGCTCAGGAGTTTGACCGCGCTACCTCCCTGAATCGCCTGCGATGATGTGCCGGTAACGAAGATGGCCTTCGAGGCCGTATGAAAACCGAGTGCGTCGAGGATCTGTTTGTCGACTGTCGTGAGACTTTGCAGCGTGCCGCCGCCGTAATACTCGTTGAATGGATCGGTGGATCCTTGCACGCCGCTGTTCAGAAAATCGCTTGGGTCGGAGTATTGGCCGAAATCGGCGAGGTTCGTTGATCCGCCGTCGAGCGAGAAATAGGCCGGCGCGGCTGTGCTACTTCCGTCAAATAGCCGGACACCGGGGCTTGTGAAGCGAAACAGGTCGAAGATGTCGGGCGACGAACTGTAGGGAGACCCGTAGGGGACGCGGCCCATCGCATGCGTTAATTCGTGGAGTGCGACGCCGACGAGCAGATTGGAATTGATGTCGGTTGCAAAAGTTGCGCTGCCGTCGTCCGTCGTGGTGTCGGTCGCCCCCAGCACACCCCAAAGCTTTAACTGGGCGTTCCAAACCGCGACATTGGTCTGTCCCTGGATCGACGTACCGCTCGGCAGCGCGTTGAACGCCGTGTCACCAGCCGTCGCATGATTGATCAGGTTGCTCCTAACGAAAGAATAGGACTCATAGAGCCCTGCATCTGGGCCCGCTGCCGCGCCGCCCCCCGTGCCGCTGTAGTCGATCTTGATATTGACAGTGATCTGGTCCGAAATCGCCGCCGTCAGCAGTGACGCAGCCTGCTGGATGCCGGCCCGAAAACTCGCGGGCGCAGCCATCGCTGCGGCGTCGAACAACAGGTTGATGGTGATGCCGCCGGTCGTCATGGAGGTGACCGTGGTGGGGCCGCTTTGAGCGCCCAAAGCTTCTACGGCTTCGCTGACGAGGGCCGGGGTGTACGGCACCTCTACCGGTGCGTCTAGGCTTGATGCAGGCTCTGCGCTGGCACCGATCGCTGATAGGAGCCACGCTTGGCTCGGGGAGGGCGTAAAGTGCCAGGCTTGGCCCAAGGCCTCTCCAAAAGCGTCGAAAAAATTCGAGCCGTCGGCTGAGTCGAACGGATCACTAAGGAGACGTGGCTTCATTCGGGTCTCCAGCTCCTGACATCCGCTAGCGTGAACCGTGGCCGTCACAATCGTCGGGAGGAAGGCAGCCACAGCTATGGCCGACCTTCGTCATCATCTTTTTGGAGGGTTAAATTGTCGTTTAGCGATTTGGAGCCTGAACGCTATGGCGTGTTTAGCTCGGGCCTATGCTGCCGCCCTGAGGCGAACAAGCGCAGTGTGGTTACGCGGTGGTTCCATAAAGTGCCCGCGGAATAAAGCCGCGTAAATCGAGTATGAAAGATACAATGATTTCAGTAGGATGGGTGGTGCTGCCAGACAGGATTGAACTGTCGACCTCTCCATTACCAATGGAGTGCTCTACCACTGAGCTACGGCAGCATGCCCGGTATTGAGGGGAATCGGCCCAAATGGCCGCCCACTAGGCGGCCGGTTCTTGCCACATGGGCCCCTCTCGCGCAAGCGCGCGGGCAGGCCGGAAAGGACCCAAAATCGTCAAAAAGCGGCGCTTGTTGCCGGCAAGCTTCTTCAAAATCGGCCAAACCCCGGGGCCGACGCGGTTCCCAACCATCCTTGGTCCGTATTCGAACCGCCGAATCATGACTTCGCACGGCCTTGCGGCGGCACGGGTCATTGCGGCAAGGGGCGTCGAAACCCACTATGCTTTGACGACAGTGCTGCGGGCGGCGTGGTGCCCGGCTCAACCAAGGCATATTCGGCGGACGGACGATGATGAAGGGCGATCAAGGCAAGCACGCGGAAAAGAGCGACGCGGATATGAAGGATTCACGACGGGACCGGCTGAAGCTGGCGCTGCGCGAAAATCTCAAGCGACGAAAGTCGCAGGCCCGTGGGCGCAGCGATGCCGATGCATCTTCCGAAGACGCCGACGCGTCCCTAGATGACGCCAGCGGAGAAAAGCCGTAGCCAGTAGCGTAGAGGGAAACCTCCATCGCTCGCCGGATGGCATGGCGCGCTCCTTGCAAGGTTTCTGTTTCTTTTTTAGGCGGGTACAATGAGTGCAGACATCACGGCCGGTCCGGCGACCGGCGCGACTTCCATCGCGTTTCCCCGTCACGAGCAGACGTTCCCGACGCTGACCCCTCACGAAATCGAGCGCATGCGCCGGTTCGGGGAGCTGCGAAGCTACAGCGACGGCGATGCCTTGTTCGAGACCGGCAAGGTGGGTCCCGGCATGTTCGTCGTGCTCACGGGCCATGTCGCCATCACCCAGCGCGACGGCCTCGGCCATGTCACTCCCGTCATCGACCAGGGCCCGGGACAATTTCTCGCCGAGATCGGCCAGCTTTCCAGCCGCGTTGCGCTGGTCGACGGCCATGCCGAGGGTAAGGTCGAAACGCTGTTGATTCCGCCGGACCAATTGCGCGCGCTTCTGGTCGCGGAAGCCGAACTCGGCGAGCGCATCATGCGCGCGCTGATCCTGCGCCGGGTCAACCTGATTCAGGGCGGCGTCGGTGGTCCGGTGCTGATCGGGCCTGGCTCGCTCGGCGACACGGCGCGGCTGCAGAATTTCCTGGTGCGCAACGGCCAGCCGCACCACGTGCTCGATCCCGCCACCGACAAGGACGCCGCCGATCTGGTCGCGCGCTACTCGCCCTCGCGCGCCGATCTGCCGCTGGTGGTGTGCCCCGACGGCACCGTGCTGCGCAATCCGTCGGAGACGGAGCTGGCGCTGGCGGTGGGGATGATCACCAACCAGGCGCATGTGAAGCTCTACGACGTGGCCGTCGTCGGGAGCGGCCCCGCCGGCCTCGCCACCGCGGTCTATGCCGCGTCCGAAGGATTGTCGGTCGCGGTGTTCGATGCGCGGGCCTTCGGCGGCCAGGCCGGCGCCAGCGCGCGCATTGAAAACTATCTGGGATTTCCGACCGGGATTTCAGGGCAGGCGCTCACCGGCCGCGCCTACAATCAGGCGCAGAAATTCGGCGCGGACATGCTGATTCCGGTTTGTGTCAGGTCGCTGGATTGTTCGCATCGCGACGGCGTGTTTGCGCTGGCGACCGAATGCGGGCAGTCGTTGCGTGCGAAATCCATCGTGGTGGCGAGCGGGGCGCGTTACCGGCGGCCCGAGATCGAGAATCTCGAGAAATTTGAAGGCCGCGGGGTCTGGTATTGGGCCTCACCGATCGAGGCCAAGCTCTGCGTGGGCCAGGACGTCGTATTGGTCGGCGGCGGCAATTCGGCAGGCCAGGCCGCGGTGTTTCTGTCCGGCCACGCGCGCAAGGTCTACATGATTATCCGCGGCGGCGGGCTGGGGGCCAGCATGTCGCGTTATCTGATCGAGCGGATCGAGGCGGCGCCCAATATCGAACTGATCTTCAACGCCGAAGTGCTTGCAGTCCAGGGCAGCGAGGATGGCTCGCTCGAACGCGTGCGCTGGAAGAGCCGGCTGGCGTCTGAACAGCACCATTTCGATGCCCGCAACCTGTTTCTGTTCGTCGGCGCCGACCCGGCGACCCATTGGCTGAACGGCTGCGGCGTGACGCTCGACCGCGCGGGCTTCGTGGTGACGGGCGCGCAATCCGAGCAAAATCTCGGCCGCCCGGTGCCGCCGCTGGAAACCTCGGTGCCCGGGGTGTTCGCGGTCGGCGACGTACGCGCCGGCTCGGTCAAGCGCGTCGGCGGCGCGATCGGCGAGGGCGCGCAGGTGGTGGCCGCACTGCACGGCTATCTGGCCGATGCCATGAAACCGTCGCTCTAGGGAAGGGATGCAACGATGTCCAAGGGCTGCAGCCATATCGCCGGCATTCAAACGGTGACGCCGAGCGCGCTCGGCTGCGAGGAGTGCCTGAAAAGCGGAAGCGAGTGGCTGCATTTGCGGATCTGCCGCACCTGCGGCCATGTCGGCTGTTGCGACGATTCACCGAACAAGCATGCCACCGCGCACTTCCATGCCACCGGCCATCCAGTGATCGAAGGTTACGATCCGCCGGAGGGTTGGGGTTGGTGCTATGTCGACAATGTGCTGTTCGATCTCTCGAACCGAAAAACTCCACACAACGGACCGATACCGCGCTACTACTGATCCTCTTTCAACGAAGAATGAGGAATCTCACATGCAATGTGTGCCGAGAACGTTACGCGCCATCGCTTCCGTCACGTGGATGGCGCTATCGGTCGCATTGATCCCTTCGAGCGGTGCGTTCGCAGAGTCGCCGCAGAGCAAATTTGCCGACGTCAACGGCGTCAAGCTGCACTATCTGGTTGCCGGCAAGGGCGATCCCGTCGTGCTGCTGCATGGTTTTGCCGAAACCAGCCATATGTGGCGGCCGCTGATCGCCAAACTTTCCGACAAGCACACCGTGATCGCACCTGATCTGCGCGGCTTCGGCCAGTCATCGACGCCGGAGGGCGGATACACCAAGAAGGCGATGGCGCAAGACATCCACGCTTTGGTGAAAAGCCTCAAATACGACCGTATCCGGCTGGTGGGTCATGATATCGGACTGATGGTGGCCTACGCCTATGCGGCGCAATACCCGGGCGAAGTCGACCGGATCGTGCTGATGGAAGCGTTCCTGCCCGGCGTTGGCGAATGGAATAACGTCTTTCTGCTGCGCGACCTCTGGCACTTCCACTTTTTCGGCAAGACGCCGCTGGCGCTGGTCACCGGCCGCGAGCGCATCTATCTCGAACATTTCTGGAACGATTTTGCCGCCGATGCCACGAAATCCGTCTCCGAGGCCGATCGTCAATTCTATGCCAAGGAGTATGCCAGGCCCGGCCACATGAAGGCGGGGATGGAAGTTTTTCGTGCATTTCCGCAAGACGCCGTCGAGTTTGCAGGCTTTGCTAAGACAAAGTTGTCGATGCCGATGCTGGTGCTGTCGGGCGAGAAGGCCGGCGGTCCATTCCTGATCGAGCAAGGAAAAATGGTCGCGACCAATGTTGAGGGTATGCTGGTGCAGGGGCGCGGACATTGGCTGATGGAAGAGGCGCCCGATCAGGTGATTCCCAAACTGGTCGAATTTCTCAATCGTTAAAACTCGAACGAAGCACTGCCTCCATTTGTGACGGCGGTGCAAATATTTCGTGCATCAAACAACTTTCGTTGATGTGTCTTCATTCACTCACATGCCTACATTGCCGACGCAGTACGCGATGCGTGTGGAAATTTTCCATGACGCATCGTAGTCTTTAGAAAGTTTCCAACGAAGGGGCCTATCATGATTTTGGGTATGAGTTTGGCGACGTTTGTTCTTGTGCATGTCGTCATCAGTTTGATCGCAATTGTGGCGGGCCTGATCGTGATGTTCGGAATGCTCGGCTCGAAATCTCAGCCGGGGCTAACCGCGATCTTCCTGGTGTTCACGATCCTGACCAACGCCACCGGCTTTCTGATTCCGCCGCTGGTGTCCGAGAAGCTGTTGCCGTCGCACATCATCGGCATTCTGTCGCTGGTACTGCTGGCGATTGCCTGCATCGCGCTCTACGTCATGAAGCTGGCTGGGCCGTGGCGCTGGATCTATGTGCTGACGGCGCTGCTGTCGCTTTACTTCAACGTGTTCGTGCTCGTCATCCAGAGTTTCCTCAAGATACCGGCGCTGACGACGCTGGCGCCGGGCAATCCGCCCTCCGGGCCGGTATTCGCGGTGGCGCAGGGCATCGTGCTGGTGTTTTTCGTCCTCATGATCATCGGCGTATGGCGGCGCTTCCGCCCGGCGTGACCGAACGCGACTGAATCTTGGCTGCGGCTCGGTGAGCGTCTGTTCGCCGAGCCGTGCGCCGTTGATTGCAACTGAAGAAGAGGAGAATTCCCATGCCCACCATCACGACAAAGGACGGCGTCGAGATCTTCTACAAGGATTGGGGCAAGGGGCAGCCGATCGTGTTCAGCCATGGCTGGCCGTTGTCGGCTGACGACTGGGACACCCAGATGATCTTCTTCGCCAATAACGGCTTCCGGGTCATCGCCCATGACCGCCGCGGCCACGGGCGTTCCAGCCAGGTCAGCGACGGCCATGACATGGACCATTACGCCGACGACCTCGCGGCGGTGACGGCGCATCTCGACCTGAAGAACGCGGTTCATGTCGGCCATTCCACCGGCGGCGGCGAGGTGGTGCACTATATCGCCCGCCATGGCGAGAGCCGGGTGGCGAAGGCCGCGATCCTCAGCGCCGTGCCGCCGCTGATGGTGCAGACGGCGGCCAATCCGGGCGGCCTCCCCAAGGAAGTCTTTGACGGACTTCAGGCGCAGCTCGCGGCCAGCCGCACGCAATTCTATCGCGATCTCCCGGCAGGCCCGTTCTACGGCTACAACCGGCCGGGTGCCAAGCCGTCGGAGGCCGTGATCCAGAACTGGTGGCGTCAGGGCATGATGGGCGGCGCGAAAGCGCATTACGATGGCATCGTCGCCTTCTCGCAGACCGATTTCACCGAAGACTTCAAGAAGATTACCGTGCCGGTGCTGGTGATGCATGGCGACGACGACCAGATCGTGCCTTATGCCGACTCGGCGCCGTTGTCGGCGAAGCTTTTGAAGAACGGCACGCTGAAAACCTACAAGGGCTTTCCGCACGGCATGCCGACCACGGAAGCGGCTACCATCAATGCCGACCTGCTCGCGTTCATCAAGGGATGAGCGGAGTCATCCTGACATGAAAGTCATCCTGTTCGGCGCCACCGGCATGGTCGGGCAGGGTGTCCTGCGCGAATGCCTCGTCGATGCCGGCGTCACGGAAGTACTGGCGGTCGGGCGCGGCCCGACCGGGGTGCAGAACGCCAAGCTGCGTGAAATCCTGCACGACGATTTCACTGATTTCGCGAAGATCGAATCCCGGTTGGCAGGATATGACGCCTGCCTCTTCTGCCTCGGCGTCTCCTCGATCGGCATGGACCCGGAGCGCTACCGGCATCTCACCTACGACGTCACCATGGCGGCGGCGAAAACATTGGCGCGGCTCAACCCCGGCATGGTGTTCACCTATGTCACCGGCAAGGGCACCGACTCAACCGAGCAAGGCTCGCTCCGATGGGCACGGGTCAAGGGCAAGACCGAGAACGATCTTTTGAAACTGCCGTTCAAGGCGGCCTACATGTTTCGGCCTTCCGGCATCCAGCCGCTGCACGGCGTCCGGTCGAAGACCGGCTGGATCAACGTGGTCTACGCCGTCACCGCGCCGCTGCTGTCCTGGATGGTGCGAGCCACGCCGAACCACATGACGACCAGCGAGCAACTCGGCCGCGCCATGATCAAGGTGGCGCGCGATGGCTATCCGAAGCCGATCCTGGAGAGTTCGGACATCAACGCAGTCTGAGTGTCACGGCACTGTCGACCGTCATTCCGGGGCAGCCCGCAGGGCTGAACTTTGATGTGCAATTGCACATCAAAGAATCCATTTCGCGGCTGAGTGCGCGGCACAATGGATTCTCAGATGTGCAATTGCACATCGTAGCTGGCGCTTCGCGCGCCCCGGAATGACGGCGGTGATTGACAGCGCACCCCATCAAATCGCCGCAAATGTCACGGCTTCTGCCGTTGACGCACAGGCTTCATAAATTGTGCGTCGCAAGGGGGGGTGGCATGGACCGCATTCGTATTGTCGGCGGCAGCAAGCTCAACGGCACCATCGCCATTTCCGGCGCGAAAAACGCCGCGCTGCCCCTGATGATCGCCGCGCTCCTGACCGAGGAAACCCTCATCCTCGACAACGTGCCGCGCCTTGCCGATGTCGCGCAGTTACAGCGTATCCTCGGCAACCATGGCGTCGACATCACCTCGGTTGGCAAGCGCTCCGGCGACCGCGCCTATCAGGGCCAGACCCTGCACATCTCGGCGGCCGACATCATCGACACCACCGCACCTTACGACCTGGTGTCGCGGATGCGCGCCAGCTTCTGGGTGATCGCACCGCTCCTGGCGCGGATGCACGAGGCAAAAGTCTCCCTGCCGGGTGGCTGCGCCATCGGCACGCGGCCGGTCGATCTCCTGATCATGGCGCTGGAAAAGCTCGGCGCTGAGCTCACCATCGACGGCGGCTATGTGGTGGCGAAGGCGCCCGGTGGCCTGCGCGGCGCCGAAATCGATTTCCCCAAGGTGACGGTGAGCGGCACCCATGTCGCCCTGATGGCGGCGACGCTGGCGAAGGGCGCGACCGTTATCACCAACGCCGCCTGCGAACCCGAGATCGCCGACGTTGCCGATTGCCTGAACAAGATGGGTGCGCGCATCACCGGCGCCGGTACGCCGCGGATCGTGGTCGAGGGCGTCGCGAAGCTGCACGGCGCGCGGCATACCGTGCTGCCCGATCGGATCGAGACCGGCACCTATGCGATGGCGGTCGCCATGACCGGCGGCGACGTGCAGCTTTCCGGCGCGCGTCCCGAACTGCTGCAGTCGGCGCTCGACGTGCTGGCTCAGGCCGGCGCCGACATCACCGTCAACAATGACGGCATCCGGGTTATCAGGAACGGCGCCGGGCTCCGGCCGGTGACGGTGTCGACCGCGCCGTTCCCGGGCTTCCCGACCGACCTGCAGGCGCAATTGATGGCGCTGATGGCCTGCGCCGGCGGTTCCTCGCAGATCACCGAGACGATTTTTGAGAACCGTTTCATGCATGTGCAGGAACTTGCGCGGTTCGGGGCGCGTATATCCCTGGACGGCGAGACCGCGACCATCGACGGCACCGCAAAACTGCGCGGCGCGCCCGTGATGGCGACAGACCTGCGCGCCTCGGTGTCGCTGGTCATCGCGGGACTTGCCGCCGAGGGTGAAACCATGGTCAACCGTATCTATCACCTGGACCGCGGTTTCGAACGGCTTGAGGAAAAACTCTCAGGCTGCGGTGCGTCGATCCAGCGCATCAGCGACTAGCGCGCGTATCCCGCAAAAGCATGTCCTCGGACTTGATCCGTGGATGGGTACCGGTTTTGCGATTATGATACGCGCAAATTAAAGGTAAGGACTTTTGGGATGCCGGCGCCCGACCCGCTCAAATTGATTGCGCTCGACGCCGACGATCTCGCGGTCATATCGGCCCATGTGCAGGACGCCCGGGTGCAGGCCTCCGACATCGTCTGGCGACAGGACGAAAAGCGGCTGGTGGTCGGCATCGACCGGCTGGACTGGGAGCAGACGCTGTCGGGCGGAACCGAGCCGCGGCGTTCGATCGCGGCGCTGCGCTTCGACCGCGTGCTGGCCTGCAAGTCGCGCAACATCGATCTGGATCAGCCCGAGGCGGTGCTGGAACTGGTCGGGATCGAATTCCATCCGGGCGAAGCCCCCGGCGGCAGTGCGCTTTTGCTGTTCAGCCATGGCGAGGCGCTGCGGCTGGACGTCGAATGCCTGGAATGCGAGCTGACCGACCTCGGTACCGACGACCTCGGCACCAGCGACCTGGCTATCGCGCCGGAGGGGTGAAGGGCTCGTCATTCCGGGGCGATGCGCAGTGCCGTAGGGTGGGCAAAGGCGCGTTTGCGCCGTGCCCACCATCTTCGGCCGCCCGCGGGATGGTGGGCTCGCTGCGCTCAGCCCACCCTACGGGTCCTATTTCCGGGCAGACATGGGTTGACGGCCCTTGGCCGCCGCGCCATTGAGCAGGGGCCTTCGCTGTCTCTCAGAAAGCCACCATGCCCGTTCGCCTGGATACCAGCAGCGCCGATTTTGGTCCGCTATTCAAGCAATTCCTTGCCGCCAAGCGCGAGGTCTCGGCCGATGTCGAGCGCGCCACCCGCGCCATTGTCGATGACGTGGCCGCGCGCGGCGACGCCGCCCTGATCGAGGCGACGAAGAAATTCGACCGGCTCGAGGTCGCAGCCTCCGGCCTGCGCGTGACCCCGGCCGAAATCGATGCCGCCGTGAAGGCCTGCGACGCGACCACCCTCGAGGCCCTGAAATTCGCCCGCGACCGGATCGAATTGTTCCACCGGCGGCAATTGCCGAAGGACGAGCGCTTCACCGATGCGCTGGGTGTCGAGCTCGGCTGGCGCTGGAGCGCGGTCGAGGCGGTCGGCCTCTATGTGCCCGGCGGCACCGCCGCCTATCCGTCCTCGGTGCTGATGAATGCGGTGCCGGCGCGCGTTGCCGGCGTGCCGCGGGTTGTCATGGTGGTGCCGTCGCCCGACGGCAAGCTCAACCCGCTGGTGCTGGCGGCAGCCCAGCTTGGCGGCGTCTCCGAGATCTATCGCGTCGGCGGCGCGCAAGCGGTGGCGGCGCTGGCGTATGGTACGGCCACCATCGCGCCGGTGGCGAAAATCGTAGGCCCCGGCAACGCCTATGTCGCCGCCGCCAAGCGGCAGGTGTTCGGCAAGGTCGGCATCGACATGATCGCCGGCCCCTCGGAAGTGCTCGTCATCGCCGACGACACCGGCAATGCCGGCTGGATCGCCGCCGATCTGCTGGCACAGGCCGAGCACGATGCGAGCGCGCAGTCGATCCTGATCACCGACAGTGCAGCCCTGGCCGCCGACGTCGCGCGTGCAGTGGAATCGCAACTGGCGACGCTGCCCCGCGCCGACATCGCGCGGGCCTCGTGGAACGATTTCGGCGCTATCATCATGGTCAAAAAACTCGACGAGGCGGTGGAGCTCGCGAACGCCATCGCCGCCGAGCATCTGGAAATCATGACCGCGGATGCGGAAGCGCTGTCGGCAAAAGTCCGCAACGCCGGCGCGATCTTTCTTGGGCCCCATACGCCGGAAGCGATCGGCGATTATGTCGGCGGCTCCAACCATGTGCTGCCGACGGCGCGTTCGGCGCGGTTTTCGTCGGGGCTCGGTGTGCTAGACTTCATGAAGCGCACCTCGATTCTCAAATGTGGGCCGGACCAGTTGCGCGCGCTGGGGCCTGCCGCGATGACCTTGGGCAAGGCCGAGGGTTTGGACGCTCATTCACGCTCGATCGGATTGCGCCTCAATTTGCCATGAACAAGCCGCCACCAGACGATGACCAGCACAACCGCATCGTCGCGGTGACGCTCGACGAGGAATCGATCGGGCGTTCCGGGCCCGACATCGAGCATGAGCGCGCGATCGCGATCTACGACCTGATCGAGCAGAATTTGTTCGCGCCGGAAGGGGCGGGCGAGGGCCCGTTCACGTTGCATCTGGCGATAACCGGCAACCGGCTGATGTTCGACATCCGTCGCGAGGACGGCACGCCCGTCGTGGCGCATTTGCTGTCGCTGACGCCGTTCCGGCGGATCGTGAAGGACTATTTCATGATCTGCGACAGCTACTACCAGGCGATCCGCACCGCCACCACCGACAAGATCGAGGCGATCGACATGGGCCGCCGCGGCATCCATGACGAAGGCTCGCGCACGCTGCAGGAACGGCTGAACGGCAAGGTAAGAATCGATTTCGAAACCTCGCGCCGGCTGTTCACGCTGATCTGTGTCCTGCACTGGAAGGGGCAGGACGGATGAGTGGTATAGAGGGATCTTTCGAAGAGGTCTCGCCTCAAACAAGAGAAGCCTGACCGCATGGATGCGCCCCGCGCGCGCAATCCGCAGGCCGTGCTGTTCGCATGCGGTTTCAACAGCGTGCGTTCGCCGATGGCCGAGAGCCTGCTGCGGCAGATGTTCCCGCAGGCGCTCTATGTGAAATCCGCCGGCGTCAGGAAGGCTGAACTTGATCCGTTTGCGGTCTCGGTGATGGCTGAACTCGGCCAGGATATTTCGGGCCACAAGCCGATGACGTTCGAGGAGCTCGAGGATTGGGAGGGGCTCAATTTCGATCTCATCATCACGCTGTCACCCGAGGCGCATCACAAGGCACTGGAGCTGACACACACGCTCGCGGCCGATGTCGAATATTGGCCGACGCCTGATCCCACCGGCACGGAAGGCAGCCGTGAGCAGAAGCTGCAGGCCTATCGCGAGGTCTGCGACGGACTCATGATGCGCATCCGCCGCCGCTTTGCCAAGGCAGGCGCGGCGAGCGGCTGACCGCATGCCGTAGCGGCTCAACCGATCGATGCAACCCAGGCGTTAAATCTCTCCACGGAGGTTTCAAATTGGACATCTCACGTGGTCGTTCGTTGAAGCTGACGCGCCACTTTGTTCAGCCTCAAGATAAAGTGTTGCGTCGACCGGTTGAGACCGCTCCTCGATAACGGGCAGGTGCGATACTACATTCGACCGGCGGGTGGGGGCGCCTGCGCGCGATTTCGTTCGCGCATTTCATGTTGGAGTAAGCGATGAGCGAGATCTGGCAACTTCCGGCCACTGAGCTGGCGCAGCGCATTGCACGCCGGCAACTGAGTTCGGTTGAAGTGGTGGATGCCCATCTGGCGCGTATCGATGCAGTGAACCCTGCGCTGAATGCCGTGGTGCGCGTGCTGGCCGACGAGGCCCGCGCGGCGGCCGTCAAGGCCGACCAGAAGCTGGCGGCCGGCGAGACCATTGGCCCGCTGCACGGCGTGCCTTTCACGGTGAAGGAAAACATCGACATGGCCGGCCTGCCCACCACCTGGGGCGTGCACGCGCTGGCCCAGGCGGTGGTGCCGGTGGATGCGCCGGTCGTCGAACGCATGCGCGCCGCCGGCGCCATCCCGATCGCGCGCACCAATCTGCCTGACATGGCGCTGCGCGTGCACACCGACAGTTCGCTGCACGGCCTGACGCGAAATCCCTGGCATCCCGGCCGCACCGCGGGCGGCTCGAGCGGCGGCGAGGCTGCGGCGCTGGCCAGCGGCATGAGCCCGATCGGCCTTGGCAACGACATCGGCGGCTCGCTGCGGAATCCGGCCAATGCCTGCGGCATCGCTTCCATCCGTCCCTCCGCCGGCCGCGTGCCCGATGCGGGTTATGTTCCGGCCGAAGACCGCTTGCTGGCGGTTCAACTGATGAACGTGCAGGGGCCGATGGCCCGCCGCGTCGCGGATGTGCGCCTCGGACTGCAGGTATTGATGGGCGCACATCCGCGCGATCCCTGGTCGATCGATGCCCCGTTCGAGGGCCGGGCGTTGACGCGGCCGGTTCGCGTGGCTGTGCTGTCCGAGCCGCCCGGCGGCGGCACCGATCCAAAGGTGGCGGCTGTGGTGCGACATGCCGCGCAGGCGCTGACGGATGCCGGTTATGTCGTCGAGGAAGCCTGCCCGCCGCGCTACGAGGACGCGGTCGGCTGCTGGCGCCGCCTGATCATGGGTGATTTCGGCTCGGTGCTGGCGTTGTTGTCCCCGATGATGGGCGCTGACGCGATGGCCTTCCTGAATAACTTCAATGAAGGCATACCGCCGTTGGCCGACGCCGCGGCATGGTCGCTATTGATGGCCGAACGCGACGGCATCGCGCGCGCGTGGTCGACCTTCATGGCCGACCGGCCGCTGCTGCTGTCGCCAACCTGGACGCAATTGCCGTTCGAGCACGGTTTTGATTCGGCGAGCCTGGCCGGAGCGGAGGCGACCAAGGAGCTGATGCGTCCGGTGGTCCCGGCCAACCTGCTCGGCCTGCCTTCGGCCTGCGTGCCGGCGGGGCGTGACGAGGCGACAGGGTTGCCGATCGGCGTGCTGATCACCGGGCAGCGGCTGCGCGACGATTTGTGCCTGGAAGCGGCTGAGGCCATCGAGGCCCGCCTGGGCATAGCTACGCCGATTGATCCGGTGCGCTGAGGGCGCCCGCTGGCTAGCGGCGTGACAAACACTCGCTGTCGTTCCTGCGAAAGCAGGAACCCCGAGCGTGAGCGCAATTGCGCTCATCGCGGCGCCGCGGCCGAGCGATTTAAGGCAGTGCCAGTCGCTCTGTCACGCCCATGACAACGGCCTGTGGTTATGGGTCCCTGCGTTCGCAGGGACGACGGAAGATTGGTAATCCGTTCAAGCACTTGTTCCCCGGTTGTGGAATGGAGTGCCTTCCGATAGGTTCCGCGCGCGCATCCCTCCGAATCCTTATTTCCGCGACAAACCCCGCATGCTTGGCCGCCCCAAAATCGTTCTCGCTTCCGGTTCGCCGCGACGGCTCAGCCTGCTCAACCAGGCCGGCATCGAGCCCGACGCGCTGCGGCCGGCCGATGTCGACGAGACCCCGAAGCGGGGCGAGCTGCCGCGCGCCTGCGCCAATCGCCTCGCCCGCGCCAAGGCCGACGCGGCGCTGAAATCTATCCAGCTCGACGACGAGCTGCGCGGCTCCTTCATTCTCGCCGCCGATACGGTGGTCGCGGTCGGCCGCCGTATTCTCCCCAAGGCCAATCTGGTGGATGAAGCCGCGCAGTGCCTGCGGCTGCTGTCGGGCCGCAATCACCGCGTCTACACCGCCATTTGCCTGGTGACGCCGAAGGAGGCGTTTCGCCAGCGCTTGATCGAAACCCGCGTCCGCTTCAAGCGCCTGAGCGAGGACGACATCCAGGCCTATATCGGCTCCGGCGAATGGCGCGGCAAAGCCGGCGGCTACGCCGTGCAGGGCATCGCTGGATCGTTCGTGGTCAAGATGGTCGGCTCCTACACCAACGTCGTCGGCCTGCCGCTCTACGAATCGGTCACGCTGCTCGGCGGCGAGGGTTTCCCGATCCGCTTCGGCTGGCTCAATGCCAGCTGAGCCCCCCGCCAAAGCCGGGGAAACCAAGGGCGGATCAAAGCCCTGCCCGGAATGCGGCAAGCCGTCGAGCCCGGCCACCGCGCCGTTCTGCTCCCCGCGCTGCCGCGACGTCGACTTGAACCGCTGGCTGTCGGGCAAGTACGTCATCCCCGGCAAAGAGACCGATCCCGAAGACGCGGAATAGGTGTGATTCGCCAATCATTTGGGGAAGGGGCACACGGCGGGCCGCGCCCAGCGAAGCCGCAGGCGAAGCTGGGTGGACATGCGCTCCCGACCTCTCTATAAACCGCCCGCTCGCCTAGCCCTTTGGGCCGTCCGAGTATGCCCAGGTAGCTCAGTTGGTAGAGCATGCGACTGAAAATCGCAGTGTCGGTGGTTCGATCCCGCCCCTGGGCACCATTCAAATATCTGAAATCACTTTATATTTTTTTGCGGGTCGTGCGGCTAATTTGGAGCCGAAAGCAGGATCGTTCGCCGTGTCATGGGCAATGACTACGGCCTGACAGCCTGCGACCCCGTAAAGAGATCATCGGATGGCCGAGCATTATTGCGCTGGCATGTATCCCGCGTCATTATCCAGAGCGGCGCAAAGCCAGGCTCGGTCCGGTCTGGCATCGCTTGCCAGCTTGAACTTGAAATCCATTTTCGGAAGCTGGTAGGTGTGTTCTTTTTCAAGCTTGATATTGATGTCCTGAGAATTTTCAGACTTTCCGACGGGCGGGAAAATGTCCATCTGGTCCGCACCGTAAACCGGATGGATATAGCACGAGCGCATTTCCATGCGGTTCAGGGTCATCGTAAAGGGCGGTTGGAAGAGTGCGTTCGTCGTCACTGATCCTTCATCCACGTGGCCGCTGACCTCGCCGTCTTTGACCTGATATGTGCCTTTCATCCGCACGGCTGCCTGAGATCCTGGCAGCGCGCCGAATTCAAAAGACGCAGGTCCCGCGATGTTTAGAAGCGCGACACCAACCGGCACAGGTGGTGGTGGCCGTGGATTAAGATATCGCGAAGCCATGGCAATGCCGATGACCGCAAATATAAAGACGGTGGAGGTCACCGCCACGTAAAGAAAATAGTTCGGTCGCGTGGTCCGGTCCTGAAGCAGGGACTTGACGACCACCAGCCCGACCCCGGTGACACCGGACGCAAGGCTTGTCCAGATCGCGGAATAAGCATTGGTGACGAATGTGGGCAGCACCTGAAAGGTCGGACTGTTTATGAATTGCGTTCCGATCGTGAAGATGAAAATGACAATCGACGCCGAAAACAGAAGAACGATAAAGATGTCGACCAGATCGAGAGACGGCCTGACCGCAGGCCTGATGGTTTGATCGTTCGTCACAGCGCCGTCCCCGAATTTGTTCTGGCCTGGGTGCACATTGGACGCCCGATCGCCATGAATGGTTCAAAAGTGAAGCAAGATAAAGATCTCTATTGCGGCCATTGCTGATAAAGATTGGCATAGCGCGCTTCCGCGTTGCTTTGGGCCTCGTTCTCCATCTCGTCATAATTGCTGATGTAATCGACTGCGAAGCCGTCCACTGACTCGAGCAGATTGCCGCTGTACCGCATATATTGTTCGATATGAAACATCTCGTGCAGAAGCCACGTTACCCCATCCTGCGTGCTAAGGTCCGGCGCTTGCGAGAAAATCATTATGTTGCCAACGGTGACGGCAAATCCCTGTCCCATCATTTCGTGCCCGGCATTGAGAAAGCCTGGAATCGTGAAGTTCGGGACGCTGCCGATCGTCCAGCGCGCGCTGGCAACGACCGGAAACGGTACGACGCGGCTCAGAATCTGGATGAGCTGCGGATTGAGCGGTTGCGAGTTAGGGAAATAGACTTTGTAGGCGTCACGTAGCGACGCAGCCAGAGGCATTGCGGTCATCTGATTGACGCTGCAAGCCCCTGTCGCAAAGCACTGGCTCAGAAAGCGCCCTTGCGTAAAGGCCATCTCCTGCTGAATCCGCTGCGACGCCGTCAGGGCGTCATAGGCGTTGAGCCAATCACCGCCCAGATTGCTCTGGATTACGTCGCGCTGCACCCGGCTTATGAAATCGTTTCCCTGCTGGATCAGATTTATCGCGCTGCCTGCGGCAACCGCTGGTGCGCCGACCTGAAGGTTCAACTGATTCTGGGCAACTTCATTGGCGGGCCGTCCCTGCAGCAGGTCCTGGGTCGCCTGAATGGGCGCGCGTATGGGTGCGGTAACGGCGTTTCCGACATCAGAGAAAAAATCCGCAGATGCCGGTGTGAAAATCGTCAATATTGCAATGATCGAAACCGGTATGAATCGCAAATTCATCACAACCCCCTGAAAAAAGCGGGTGTTAACTTATGCAATCACGGGCTGCAACGAATGTCACGCGATAGTTTGAAGATCAGGGGGGAGCGTGTCCGGCCCATGCCCGCCGGGCCACATTCGTCTGTTGCCTTACCGAGTCTGACGCCTCGGCCCATGAGGGTGACTGTCCCTCACGCGGAAGGCAAGCAACGGTCAGCTGCCGCTAACATTTATTCCGTCTGGAAGAGGGGCCTTGCCCCAGGCCGTCAAGGCCAGGCCCTTCGGGCGGTTATGCCGGTGTCCCCATCTTTCACTTCGCTGCAAGACGGCTGCGCCGCCCTTCGGGTGAGATTACGGTGACAGTACTGGACTGCACAAAACTCCATGCGCTATTAGGCGCACCGTAATCAAACGCCCGTAATCGCGGATCGAGCAACGCCGAGACGACTTCCGGCAATTTGATATTGGCTTCAATCCAAAGAATAGGACAACGCGATGCGCGGCGGGGGGATCCGCGACGCAACCGCGCGGTGGCAGACCTCTGCCATAGTTGTCATAACTCAACCTGCAAGACCTGATTTGCGCCGAACTGCTTAATGGGCCAACGACGAATTGAGGTCGCTACATGTTCGACCACTTGCGATTGAAATGGACCATCTTTGTCTATAACTATCAATGGCCGGACTACGTTCCCCTGTTTGATGGATGGATCGCCAAGTGTTCGATGGCTGTGCCAATCGTTGGATACCTCATTCTATTCAATGACAGCATTTCGCAGCACATTGCGTTCAATAGTCTCGCCAGCGAGCAGCTACTCAGCTTCGGCATTTCGCCCGGAGCGCGGCTGAAATTTCTATATTTCGGGCTCTTAGCCTTAGGCGCATCGAACATCGTCTATCGAATTCGACGCCCATACGCGCTCAAAATTGGCAAAAACCAATTCGAATATGTTGAGGCGGCCCTGAAATACTTCACCGTGGACGATTACATTCAAATAAATGGGGAAATCAAAAGCAGCGATTTCGATCCTTATACCCAACACGGAAAATACTACAGTTCCGAGTTCGACGCGTTTTTAAAAATGTCTATCGGTGGCAACTACGGGAAAGATGCAGACGCCACACATTGGGTGGAAGCGAAAAGAAAATTCGAAGGTTTGCTAAGAGCAATGCTTATCGAGACTTTCTTTCGACAAAAAATTCGAAGGAGATATTCTTTGACGTTCTGCATTGTTCTTTCCCTTATCGGATATTTTTTGTTGCTCGTTCCAAGTGCCGATCTGTTCTTAAAGGTCATGTCTGTTGTCTTAGGTTACCGGACGTAAAAGGTTCGCCGATCTCGATTTCATTACGGTGACAGTGCACTAAAATTCAACCGCCTGATTAAGTGCACTGGCACCGTATTGCCCGCGCTTGAAAGCGCGTTCAAGGACGTTGCTGATAGACTTCGCGTGCCACTGCCTCCGCCGCGACACCTCCCGGCATTCGACTGTTTAACCATCCGTTAACCATAGCTATTGATGATGCTTCTCGTGTGTGTTCGCGACGAGCTTGAACTACATGGCGCAGCGTAATTCCAGAGCGTCAGTTGAAGGGGATGAGGGCGCCCTGAGCTTTCCCTCCCCGCTGGCACCAGACAAGGGAGCAACAGCCCTCGATCTGGTATATCAAGCAGCCGATATTTTCCGCGGTATGGAGAAGCACGCCCGCGAGACGGAAGCTCGCGCCCAGTCGCTTTGCGCGAGCGCCTTGGAAGGATTGCGGCTTGCCGAAATGCGAGCGGAGGCCGCCGAGCAGGCACAACGCGAACTCATCGTCACCGCCGAACTTAAGCTGCAACAAGCGTGTCGAGCGCTGGAACAAGCCCGGTCCTGTATTGAAGGTCAGAAGGACAAGTTGACCGCCGTAGAGCTTCGTGCCGAAGTTGCTGAAGCTGAAGCGCGACAAGCCAAGGAGGCGCTCGCGCTCGTCGAAGAGGCCATTCGCAAGCGTCTGCTTTGCGCAAGCCCGGATGCCGGTGTCAGGTTGACAGCGGTAGCCTGACCCATAGCGACTGCCATGGCTCACCGGGTACTACAGTGGGCAGGCGCGGCACGAGCGAACACGCTGCTGTGAGCTTGACGGCAGCCGCCTCCTTTAGGCCAACCATTTGAAATCGGGCGGCGCATGTCGGGGCTCAAGTAAGCGTGTGCGCCAATTCAACATGACAGAGCCGAACGATAACCGGTTATTAACCAAGTTGGATTATCTGGAGAGTTGGGCATTCGGGGCGTGTGTGCTGGCTTGCGGGCCAGCCGGTAGTGTAGGCGTGGACCCATGGCCCTTGACCCCGAAGAGTTCGTCACCCTCACAGATCACGGCTCGATGAAACTGCGCGCGGCCGTTTCGCGCGCGATGACCTTGCTACCCAAGGAACGCAAGCGGGCGACAATCGTTCGCGAGGGTGAACCGGCGATCCTGAATTTCGACCAGATCAAGAACCTTGCGGCGCAGTGGGACGAACGGCTCGTGCCAATCGACTAGTTGCGCCGTGCCAGGTTCAATCGGGCCGTGCCCCAGTCGAAGCGGTAGTTGATCCGCAGGCTGACCATATCGACGAAATTTTTCCCTCCCCGGAGCTAGCGTGAATGAAGCATGCTTGCCGGTCCCCTCAACAAAAAAGCATGCTTCACGTCATTTTTTTTCTCTCCCCCGATAGGTGTCCCAAAAGTACTGGTGGCGACGGGGATCAAAATGTGGATGCGCCCCGGTTTGGCGGCCAGTTACAACCACTCATCGCGATCAATCTATTTTTCGTCTTCAACGCACAGCAGGGATCTCGCGGCACTGCGCCTCATCCCGTGGGCTACTTGCTTAAACGAAACGCCATACCAGTCGGATGATCGAGTGACTCCACGCTGGCAGTCGGCATAAGATTGCCGATACCGCCATCACGCGAGGCCTTCGCATGCTGCCCATTCCCGCAGATATCTTCACCGAACCCGACGACGTATCCCCCGACAGCCTGGCCAATCTCGGACCCCTGCGCCATCTGGCAGGCGTTTGGCAGGCCGACAAGGGCGTGGACGTCAATCCCAAGGCCGACGGCCCCGAGCGGCGGGTGTTTCGCGAGCATATCCGGATGGACCCGATCGATCCGCAGGCCAATGGACCGCAGCTCTTTTATGGCTTGCGTTATCACATCCACATCAACACGCCCGAAGAAGACATCACCTTCCACGATCAGGTCGGCTACTGGCTTTGGGAGCCGGCGACCGGCCTGATCCTGCAGACCGTGGCTATCCCGCGCGGCCAGGTCCTGCTCGCATCGGGCCAGGCGAAGCCGGATGACATGAAGATCTCCGTCACCGCGAAGCGCGGCGACACGCGTTACGGAATCTGTTCGACGGAATTTCTGGACGAAGCTTTCCGCACCGAAAGCTACCGTTGCGGCATCACCTTCAACACTGACGGCAGCTGGACCTATCTCATCGAAACCGAGCTAATGGTG
Organism: Bradyrhizobium sp. McL0615; assembly: GCF_049993905.1. NCBI lineage: Bacteria > Pseudomonadati > Pseudomonadota > Alphaproteobacteria > Hyphomicrobiales > Nitrobacteraceae > Bradyrhizobium > Bradyrhizobium sp. McL0615. Next base: position 1,073,402 of record NZ_CP188254.1, read on the forward strand.
AAGGGAAGGGACCAGCCGTTCAATCATCACGACTCCAACACCTTGCAGCGCGTCGGGGCGCCGGCACTCAATCCGTTGGCGGCCATCCTGAAAGATCGCGAAGAGAAGAAATAGCAGGCGTAGCCCGGATGAGCGGAGCGACATCCGGGGTGAGGTTAGCGCTGCTCCCGCATATCGCTCCGCTCATGCGGGCTACCGGCGAACAAGCGAGCGTCGTTCACTCCGGAAAAAGACCCGCCAGAATTTCCCCGGCCATGTTGAACGCCGCCACGCCGCGGAACAGGGCGGCGATGCCGGCGGCGGCGTGCAGTTCTTCCAGCGTCGCGCCGGCCTTGATCGCGGCCTTGGCGTGGTTGGCGGCGGCTTCGGAGGTCTGCACCAGCAGGATCGCAAAGGCCATCAATTGCACGGTCTTCTGATCCAGCGCATCCGGCGTCAACGCCGCGATCCGCCAGTCTTCCAGCGCCGTCACCAGATCCGGATCGATGCGCATGCCGAGTTCGAGTCGCTTCGCGATCTTGGGCGGCGTGAAGCCGATCATGGATTCGTAGCGCGACTTCAACTCGTCCAGTGACGCCGGCTTTTTAGTCATGCGCTTCTCTTCCTCGTCTCGACGCCGGTTCACTCGACCTTGGCGCCGGAGGTTTTTACCACCTCGCCCCACTTGTCGACCTCGCTGCGCAGGAAAGCGCCGAACGCATCGCCGGACAACGTGCCGGGCTCGGCGCCGACGTCGGCCAGCCGCTTCGCCATGTCAGGCTCGCTCATCACCTTGCTGACGGCTTCGATCAGCGCCTTCGTGACGTCAGGTGGTGTCTTGGCGGGCGCAACCAGGCCGAACCACGACGAGGCCTCGAAATTCGCCACACCCGCTTCGACCATGGTCGGAAGCTCGGGAAACAGCGGCGAGCGCGCGGCGCCGGCGACGGCCAGCGCGCGGATCTTGCCGCCCTGCACCTGCGGACGAACGGCCGGCATGTTGTCGAACATCATCGGCATCTCGCCGGAGATCAGATCGTTCATCGCCGGCGCCGCGCCGCGATACGGCACGTGAACGATATCGATGCCGGCCCGCGCCTTCAGCAGTTCGCCGGCCAGATGATTGGTCGAACCAAGACCCGACGATCCGAAATTGAGCTTTCCGGGCGACGCCTTGGCCAGCGCGATCAGTTCGGACACGGTTGTCGCCTTCACGCCAGGATTCACCGCCAGCACGATCGGCACCGATGCAATCAACGCGATCGGAGTGAAATCCTGTGCCGGATTGAACGACAGTTTTGAATACAGCGATTGATTGACGACCAGCGGCCCCGGCGCTGTCAGCAGCAGCGTGTAGCCATCGGCCGGCGAGCGCGCCACGGCTTCGGCGCCGATATTGCCGCCACCGCCGCCGCGGTTGTCGATGACCACGGACTGCCCCCACAATTCGGACAATCGATTTCCCAGCAGGCGCGCCACCACGTCATTCGATCCACCGGCCGGGAAGGGGACCACGATCTTGACGCCGCGCTCGGGGAATTCGGCGTGCGCCGCCTGCCCGATCAACGATGCCATGACGAGGGCCAGCACGGAAATGAGGTACCGCATTCGCGTCTCCAGATAATCGATTTTTTTTATTTCGTCGATTTTAAGTTGACAGCAATAAGGACGGCCGTCAAATCGGCCGTCGTCATGCCGTCCGATCAAAGTTACCGACAGGTCAATGAGGAGCCATGAGCGCGTATCAATCCGGCACAGTGAAACCTTGTCCCGGTCCGGACCGCCATCCGAGACGTCCGGTCTATGCCATGCCGGCGGGCGCCTGCGACACGCATGTCCATGTCTTCGGACCACAGGCTGAGTTTCCCTTCAGCGACCAGCGCAGCTACACGCCGGAGGACTGCACCTGTGAAGACCTGATGCAGCTTCACGCCACGCTCGGAATCGATCGCGCCGTCATCGTGCACGGCGGCGCGCATGGCACCGATAACAGCGCCACGCTCGCGGCGCTTGACCGCCATCCCGAAAAATTTCGCGGCGTTGCCGTCATCCCGTCCGGATTGCCCCGGGCTGAACTGGAGGACATGAACCGGCGCGGCATGCGCGGTTGCCGCATGTCGACGGTGGTGAGCGGCGGCGCTTCGTTCGCGCATCTCGGCGGACTGGCCGGGGAAACCTTCGATCTGGGCTGGCACCTCGTGCTGCATTTCAACAAGGCAACCGAACTGGTGGAGGTGGCGCCACAGCTCAAGCAAATTCAAAACCCGTTCGTGCTCGATCATCTCGCGCGGATCAGCGCCACTGAGGGCGTCGACTCCGAGCCGTTCCGGACGCTGCTGCGGCTGCTCGACACCGATCGATGCTGGATCAAGCTCGCCAGCCTTTATCGCCTGTCTTCGGAGCCCTATCCCCATCGCGACATGCTGCCGATGATCGAAAAGGTCGTCGAATTGCGTCCGGACCGCATCCTGTGGGGCAGCAACTGGCCGCATCCGATCTGTCCCGTGCCGATGCCTGACGACGGCGATCTGGTCGATCTGATTCCGCTGTGGCTGCCGGACAGGCGCACGCAGCAACTCGCTTTGGTCGCCAACCCCGCTTTGCTTTACGGTTTCGACCCGGTACCCTGAGCGCACCATGATCGACGCACGCACCGCCGCCGTTCCGGCCTCCGCCACGCTCTCGACGACGCTGGTCGCCCGCCTGCGCGACGCGATCATGCGCGGTGAATTGCTGCCGGGAAGCAAGCTCAACCTGGACCGGCTGCGCACGGCCTTCGGCGTCAGCCTCAGTCCGCTGCGCGAAGCGCTCTGCCGCCTGGAAAATGACGGCCTGGTCGCCCTGATCGACCAGCGTGGCTACCGCGTCACGCCGGTCTCCGCGGATAACCTCACCGAGATCATCCGGCTCCGTGTCGAACTCGAGGGTCTCGCGATCAAGGAGGCGATCGAACACGGCGACGTCGCCTGGGAAGGCCGTATCCTCGCGGCGCTGCATCAACTGAGCCGCTGCAAGCGTGGCGCGCGGTCCGCAGCCGAGCAGGAGGTTTGGGAGACCGCCCATCGCGCCTTCCATGCCGAACTGATTTCGGCGTGCCAGATGCCGCTGCTCCGCCAGTTCTGCGCCACCCTGCACGATCAGAGCGATCGCTATCGCCGGATCTTTCTCAAGAAGAATGCGCCGGACCGCAAGGTGCCGGCCGAGCACACCGCGCTCGCGCAGGCGATGATCGAGCGCCGCGCGCGCGACGCCACGCGGATCCTGCGTGAGCACATCGAACGCACCGGGCGCAACATTCAGGCGGCGCTGGCGCTCAGCTCGAAATAATACTCAATTCGTAGCCCGGATGAGCGCAGCGACATCCGGGATCTACTAATCCCCGCATATCGCAAGCGCTCATGCGGGCTACCTCGCGCAAGCGCATCCATGTTGCGCGCACGCCATCGTCCAGCGAATTCCGGGATAATGGCGTTGTGCCGCTGATTTGCCCGACGTGTCAAGTTGTCGAACCAAACCTTGGACTGCGGCCGCCGCCGGCTACTTTGCATGGGGTTGTTTTCGATATTTTTGGTGCGAGGCCCGGCAGCCCGGCGCGACGCATCTCACTTCTGCTCTTGCGCCTTCATCTCTTCTGCGAACGGCTGCAGCGCCTTGTTCATGTCGTCGAGACGCTTTTGCCACTCGGCGCCGGGCATGAAGGCGAGAACGGCGGCGTCGGCGGGCGAGGCCTTGATGAACTCAGGGTCGCGCAGGCCTTCGGCGATGGCGGCTTCGAGCTTCCTGGCGATCTCGTCGGGGACGGCCTTGGGTACCGCAAAACCGCGTTCGGCGGTCATCGTCACCGCGATGCCCAACTCCTCGGCGGTTGGAACGTCGGGGAGAACGGGTGAGCGCTGCTTAGAAAGAATCGCGAGGGCGCGGACGGTCCCCTTGCCGCCGCCATGCAGTTCGGGCACTTCGCTGACGCTGACCATGCCGACCTCCAGATGGCCACCGAGCAGATCGGTCCGCTGTACAGCGGTGCCACGATAGGAGATTTCGTTGGGCTCGACCTTGGCGGCGCCCGCCAGCATGCGGATCGCCAGATGGCCGTTGGTGCCTGCACCGTTGTGGCCGAACGTCACCGAGCCCGGCTTGCTGCGCAGCGCCGCCAGCACGTCCGCCAGCGTGGCGTACTTGCTGTCCGCCGGCACCACGATCACGCTGGGATCGTCCACCACGCGCGCGATCAGGCGAATTTCATCCATGCTGTATTGGGTTTTCCGCGTCATCGGGATGAAATTGTAGCCGGGCACGTTGACCACGCCGATCGAATAGGCGTCGGGCGCAGCGCGCTGGATTCCGGCAAAGGCAATCTCGCCGCCGGCGCCGGGCTTGTTCAGCACGACGAACTTGGTCTTGCCGCCCAGCCGCTGCTCGACGAACGGTAATAGCTTGCGCGCCATGACGTCGGTCGCGCCGCTGGGCGCAAAGCCGATGACGACTTCGATCGGCTTGTCGTCCGGCCATCCCGCCCAGGCTGATCCGCAAGCTACGACCCCGACGACTGCTGCAACCAGCGCGACGACCTTACGATGCATGAAATTCCACCCTTTTCTTGTTGTTAGCCGGCCGCCCGCCGCCGGGGCAGCGCGACCGATGATTTGCGATCGCTTTGTAACTGCCCGGCTCGGCGAAGAACAGCCGGCGCAACAGCACGCATAGCCGCATGCGCGGCTTGTCCGGCGTAGCTCAACGAGCGAAGGCGGAAGCGATATCCGACTTTGGCTGATGCCGATCCTCACACATTGCTTTGCTCATGTGATCGACTCGCGAAGGCTGTACGCGGGCTTCGACCAGAAGCGGACATTTGCGGCTTGCAATCTTACGGCGCGAGTAATCCAGTTCACACCCGCTATTCCATGGCTGGTCTAGGATTCCTCCAAGGCCATTCTAGACACTCGCTCAAAACTTGACGTCGCCCGGGAGCAGACGAGCTGAACCGTCTGTTCTCAAGACATGGAGGCCTGTATGCCTGATTTCGATCGCAAGCACGCATTGATCTCAATTGCAGATGTAGACTACGCATGGCTCCGCGACATCCTCGTGGCGCTTCACGGCGGCGCCCCTTCGAACTGGGCCATCCTGTGCGTATGTTTCAAGGACGACCCCGTGTCACTGCCGCCGCTGGATCATTACCGCAAGCTCTTCACCAGCGAAGGCGCGGGCACCATGAACATGGTGGAGTTCTTCCGCGACATGTCGCACGGGCAGATCGACGTCGGCGCCTCAAAGGTCTTCGGATGGTATCGATTGGACCGCCCGCGCAGCGACTACGTCGGCAACGTCTACCCGCAGCCTGACGGCAAACTCAACCGCAATGGGCTTCTGGACGCGGGAAAGGCCGCCGCGACCGCTGCCAAGGTGGATCTCTCGAAGTTCGACGGCGTCGTCGTATCCGGTTATGGCGGCACCGATTTGTGCGGCTGGCTCGGCGGGATGGCCGCGCTGTGCGATGCCAATTCATTGCAGCCCAGTCTGCTGGGACAGGAGATGGGCCATGGCTACGGCCTGGACCACGCGCGGCTGAACGGATCGACGGCGGACTACCAGGACCCGTGGGACGTCATGAGCACCGCGGCCTGGCCTGACCGTCAGGCGCCCAACACCGACTACGTCAGCATCGGCCCCGGGCTGAACGCCGCATGCATGCGGTCACGCGGCTGGCTGGATGAAACGCGGGTGTGGAGCGGACCGTACGCCGGCTTTGACTCCGTCATCACGCTCCGTCCGCTGCATCACCGCCAACTGAGCGGCTACCTCGCCGCCGAGGTCGGCCCGTATCTGGTCGAACTGCGGGTACGCGATCGCTGGGACGCTGCCATTCCGCGCGCGGCGGTGCTGGTCCACCGTTTCTCCGACAACCACAGCTACCTGATGCCCGCCTCCAGCGGTTCCGAGGACCTCGGTGAAGGCGAGCAGTTCGAATCCGGCAGCGCGGACCACGTCTTTCGGCCGCACGTTCTGGTCAAGGTGCTCGATATCGACGAAGGCGGCCGCACTGCGAGGGTCCGAATAGGCTGGCGCCCGCAACAATTCCCGCCGAACTACGAGATCGTCGGCCACCTGATCGGGGCCGTCGCGATCGACGGCGGCGGCGGCATCATCGTCAACGGCAAGTTCATCCCGGTGCCGCCAAGGGGGCCGGAGTACCAACTGCTCAGCGCGCTCAGTAATGCCTTGTCCAGCGACATCACGGCATCGGTGTCTGCGGGAACGTCCTACAAACGGGACCTGTTGCGGCAGGTGGTGAAGAGCGCCCTGCAAATGCAGGCGGAGCTGGCGGAGGTAACGCATTCACCGCCGCGTCGCGATACGCCACAGCGCAGGAACCGAGAGCATTAGGTCTCGCTCGCAAGACGATCCCTGCTCGGCAGCAAGCGTGGCCCGGATAAGCGAAGCGACATCCGGGTTTCGGTGTTCCGATTTCCGCATATCGAGGAGCCTGTCATCTCCGCGCGAGCGCAATTGCGTTCGTGGCGCGCACACAGCATCGGCGGCAAAATCGTTCCAGAAATGTTCGAGATAGATGCGCTCACGGCCGGTAACCAGCGCCAGCGGCGTTTTGCCGAAGAAGTGGAAGTGCCAGAGGTCGTGCAGCAGAAAGACGTTATTCCATTCGCCAACGCCCGGGAGGAACAACGCCGCCGGCGTGTCGTTAACACTCCTGTAGCAATGGAGTAAAACATGACCAACGACAACGCTCGCGACGTCGAGCGCGCATGGGAATTGATGAAGAAGATCGGTTTCGCGATGCTCGTGACGCGCGATGGAGACAAGCTGCGCGCCCGGCCCATGAGCGCGTATCTTGAGCGCGAGAGCAACACGATCTATTTCCTGACCGATGCGCGGCGTCACAAGGACGAAGAGATCGCGCGCAACCCCGGCATCAATCTCAGCTTTGCCGACGCCTCTGCCCAGAAGTACGTCTCTTTGACCGCGACCGCGGTCGTTTCCAATGACCGCGCCAAGATCAAGGAATTGTTTTCGACGCCTGCGAAAGCGTGGTGGGAAAGCGCCGATGATCCGAACATCCGCGTCCTGAAAGTCACGCCCGACGATGCGGAATATTGGGATTCGCCGGGCACCATTGTCTCATACGTGAAGATGGCAGCTGCCGCCGTCACCGGCACGCGGCCCGATATCGGTGAAAACCGCAAGATCTCGATGTGACCTCGAGGAGGAAAGCCGTAGCCCGGATGAAGCGAAGCGCAACCTGGGACAGTGTAGCCGTCGAGAGAGAAACCCGGTTGCGCTCCGCTTCACCCGGGCTACTTGCTGTTTTATCGTCGCCGATGTGGCTTGGGTTTCGGAGGGTCTGTTCCGGTAATGGCCCGATACCACGCGGCGTCTGATTGCGCGAGCGCTCTGTCAGCAGCAAGATCCGATTGCGCACGATAGAACTGACTTAGGCCGAGGTAGCAATCGGTGCGTGCCGGTCCGTGAGGTATCGCCTCGCAATTCGGTTGCGCGTTCGCAACGGCAGGCGGAGCCACCAGCAAGGCTGTGAAGAGACTTGCAGTCCAGGGTCGCATACTGCCTCCAAGTGCCCCCGCACGGGCAAGCCATCGGATTCAGTAATAACTACGCCGGCGCAGGTTCGCGTTGATCGTGCATTTGATCACCTGGCGGTCGCAGCGCCAACATTTGTCCAGGCGCCCCCAGTCGCTTATCCCTGCTGCCCTGTCGGTACATCTGCCCAAGCAATTCGCGGCTCTGTCTTCACATCGCCAATGCTGTGCTTCGGAAGGTGAGTTGAGGAGCACTCCGGTGCCTATGAGCGCAATCGCGAAAAAAAGGTGCCGTGTCATGATCGGACCTCCTGAGAAAGGCGCGGGCCGTTCCAATCCTAACCCCTCGGCAGAGCTAAATCCAGCGGGCGTGGCCCAGCGACATGCGGATCTGGTCCGTGCCGATTCCCGCGCATCGCTTTGTTTGACGGTTGGATTTGAACGATGACGTCTAGCGGCTCGTCTTGCCGAGCATGAGATCGACCGTATGGGCGGCAATCTTCCTAAGCTGCGCCTCATCACCGAAGGCGCGTTCGAGCACGGCCAATCCGCGCGTCATGGTGACGATGTGCAATGCAGCGGTCTCGGGTTCTCCGTTGAACTCGCCTCGTGCGGCACCCTCGGACAAGGCCTGCTGAACCAGGCCGGTGATGCGCGCCACCAGATCCGCGAAGGTTTTGCGCGCGTTCTCGTCCAGCCCTTCGCCTTCGACCGACCCAAGCTCCATCAGTCCCCGCGTGGTTGGACAGCCGCGGGGCGGCGAGCCGGAACGAAAATTCTTGATCGTCAGCTCGAAAAACGCGGTGAGGCGCTCCCGCAAGGTCCCCGAGCCGAGCGTCTTTTGAAGCGCGCTCAGATAGTCGCTCGCATAGCGCTCGTAGGCGCAGAGAAACAGCGCTTCCTTGCTGCCAAAAGCGTTGTAGAGACTGCCGCGCTGGACGCCAGCGTCACGGGCGATGTCCGAGAGCGACGTTCCCCGCACCCCCTTGCGCCAGAATTGATCGAACGCAATGCGCAGGACGTCGCCATGGTCAAACTCGCGCGGTCTCAAGCTTCCCTCCAGGGTGCGACATCGATCCGATGCCGCCTGACGTCGGTCAAAAAAGTATTTGACACAACGTCAAGAATTTCGAATATCCATTTCGACAACGTGTCAAAAACTATTGATAGCCGATTTCATCAACGGGGTGAACCAGCCGTTGCGGGGGCCGCAGGCGTGCGTCCGCCTTGCCGGTTTCAGATAAGGATCCGCGATGCCGCTCATTCACATCTCCCTGCGCGCCGGAAAGCCGGAAGCCTATCGGCAGGCGATCTTCGACGGCCTGTACCGCGCGATGCGCGAAGCGCTCAGCGTGCCCGAAGACGACCAGTTCATGACCATCACCGAACATGACGCCGCGAATTTCCGCTACAGCGCGTCCTGCTATGGCGTCAGCCGGAGCGAAGATGTCGTGTACATCCAGATCACCGTGTTCGACAGCCGCACCGCCGAACAGAAGAAAGCGCTGTTTCGGCGGACCGCCGAACTGCTCGGCGAAAACCCGGGCATCCAGCCGGAGAACGTGTTCGTGAACGTTCTCGAGTCCGCGAAAGAGAATTGGTCAGTCGGTCACGGTCTCGCGCAATTCGCCTGAGGCGGACCAGGCGGTCGCCGGGATTGCGGGCCAGGGCGGCCATGATCAGGAGCCAGTTCATCCCGACAGCTTAGACCATTTCGTGCAGCGCAAAAGACTGCCCAAAGGCGGCCTCGCTGCGGTTCCGTCAGGGCAATCAGGCGGCACGGATCGCAGTGCTGTATGCTCACAGGCACATGTGCCGGCCATCATGCCGCCCTCGCGTCCGGATTGACTCGGAGCCGGCAATGGCTTCTCAACGAGGCCACGGCGCGTCTGGTTGCCGATCAAGCCAGAGAGGTGCACCCATGACGGAATGGTATTTTGTTTGGGTCGAAGGCCTGCGCGGGCCCGTGCCGCAGAAATGGTCGTCGGATGGGCTCTGGGGGCAGGTGGGCCGTCAGGATGTCATCGTTCGTTTCACGCTTGATGATGCGGAGGCGCATCTGTCGCTCGACGAACTGGCGAGGCTGCATCCCATTCCTGACAGGCGATAGCTGGCCGCCCCGTTGGCGGCCGCCACGAGATTTTCACACTTGGTGTTTGGTTCAGGCCTGGCTTTGTTGGGAACATCGCGAGTTTAATTTCGTTGCCGGGTTGTACCGGAGCAAAGAGGCACCATTGTCCCGGGTTCAATTCGCTGTTCTCGCGGGTTGAACGACAACTTGCGAACCAGCGCGCGGTGCTGGTGGGGACGAGCGATCAGGATCCAAAGCACCTGACGCCTTTATCCTTCGCAAGCAGCAGCCGCGCGCGGTCAGGCCGCATGCGGTCCTCAACCAACCAAGCCAGTCAAGGAGTCGTGCATGAAATTGAACTCTGCACAGGTGGAACGCGCTTTGAAACAGTTCGAAGCCCAGGCGCTTCCCGACGACCATCCGGTGGTTCCGCAACTTGCCAGCATGTTCGGGGAACATACGTTCTTCCTCGACAGCGGCGGGCTCAATGTTTTGGAACCGACCGAAGCTACCGAGTCCGAAGCGCCGGCCGGCATGATCGTCAACCTGGCCTACTGGAGCGATGAGACGCTGACAAAACTGTCGCCGCACGAGCCTGAGCCGACAGGCGTTATCGTCAGCCTCGCATCCAGGCACTGACGCCACAGGCTGCGAGGAGCGTTCATTTCGCGGCGGGTTTGGTCACGACGTATCGGGCCGGTCCCGCCGCGATCTGAGATGCGCCTGCGCTGCGCGGCGTCAGGTTTCGAAATGAACCCCGATCCGCTTCTCTTTTCGCCACATGACACGACATGGCAGATGGCTGTGGTCGGCTTCGACCACCAGCGTGAAGCGCTCGGGAATCCCGACGGGAGAGCTCACCTCGAGCGCAGCGCCGGTTTCGGAAAAATTACGGATCGTGCAATCGATGGCGGCGCCGCCGCCAAACGATATCCTGCCCGATTTCAACAACCGCCGCCGTGGTGCAATTCTGTGCTCGTCCACCACCTGGACCTCCGCCTGAACGGGGAAGTCTTCGATGCTCGAGGTTACTATCCCGTTAAGGTATGTTGCAGATCTGATACAACTAAAGGTGGTGATCTGCCACAGGGCCGTTCCATCCGTTCATCGGCCTCCGCCACCCGTCCGTGCCCGCCGTCCCTCGATCGGATAGGCCGGGTCGTTGAAGCCCGGCGTCGAGGGGTGGCCGCTCACCACGAGTTGATCGATCAGCGCCTCGTCCTCGGCCGTGAAGCGATAATCGAGCGCCTTCAAGTAGTCGTCCCATTGCTCCTCGGTGCGCGGACCTGCGATCACCGCCGAAACGAACGACGAATTTAACACCCATGAAACCGCGAACTGCCCGGCGGTGATGCCGCGAGCTTCGGCGTGCCGCTTGATCTCCTGGGCGAGCTGCAGGGATTCCGGCCGCCATTCGGTCTGCATCATGCGCTTGTCGGCGCGGCCTGCGCGCGTCTCCTTGTCGGGCGCGGCGTCGGGCTTGTACTTGCCGGTCAGCACGCCGCGGGCCAGGGGGCTATAGGGCACGATGCCGAGGCCGTAATAGCCGCAGGCCGGAAAATGCTCGACCTCGGGCATACGATTCATGGCGTTGTAATAGGGCTGGCTGACGATCGGGCGGTCGATGCCGTTCCGATCGCAGATGTTGCAGATCTCGGCGACGCGCCAGGCGCGGTAATTCGAGACGCCGAAATAGCGGATCTTGCCCTGGCGCATCAGATCGCCGATCGCGCGCACCGTCTCCTCCAGCGGCGTCGCGTGGTCCTCCTTGTGCAGGTAATAGATGTCGATGAAGTCGGTGCCGAGCCGCTTCAGGCTTTCGTCCGCCGCCTGCAGCACCCAGCGCCGCGACAGCCCGCCGCGATTGGGATCGTCGCCGATCTGGTTGGCGAGTTTTGTTGCCAGAATCCAGTTGTGCCTGTTGTTGGAGATGGCGCGGCCGACCACCTGTTCGGACTGGCCGCCATTATAGGCATCCGCAGAGTCGATGAAGTTGATGCCGGCCTCGCGCGCCTTGGCGACGATCCGCGACGACGTCGCCTCGTCGGTCGGGCCGCCGAACATCATGGTGCCGAGACAGATCGGCGAAATCTTTAGGCCGCTGCGGCCGAGTTGGCGGTATTGCATGGGGTGGGTCCTCGCATTCGCTGCATCTACTCCCTCGCCCCTTGCGGGGAGAGGGTTGGGGTGAGGGGCTCTCTCCCCGGGCCACGATCGATCGATAGCCCGGTACCCCCTCACCCGGACTGCTGCGCAGTCCGACCTCTCCCCGCAAGCGGGGCGAGGTAAGAAAGCGCATCAACTCTCATTCTTCAATATCTTGAACACGCCGCTCGCCATCGCGATACAGCGCTTGTCGACGGTCACTTCTGTCGTGATGAAAATGAGGCTGCGGGTGGAGCGTACCACATGCGGCCTCGAGATCAGGACTTCGCCGATCTTGCCGGCTTCAACAAAGTGCGTATCGAGCTGCACGGTCGCCAGCGTTGGCTTGCCCGAGACGAAGCGGGCGGTGATGCCGCAGGTTCGGTCGGCGAAGGTCATGATCACGCCGCCCTGCACCAGGCCACGGCGATTGTGGTGCTTGTCCTCGGTCGCAAGCGCGTATTCGTGCGTGCCGTCGACCACGCGCTGCCATAGCGGGCCGATCAGGTGCAGGAAACCCGACGTTTCGACGATCTTCCAGCCGTCGGATTTGAGTTTGTCCGCGGCTTTGCTCGTCATGTCGTGGTGTCCATTCCCTGCGGGTTGTCATGCGATCCGGGTCATTTCATCGGCTGCGCTTGTGTTGTAGTCAAGCGGGATGGTCCGGTCATTCGACGATACCACAAGGCGGAATATTGCAGGTCGCTGCGCGGCATTCACGCGGGTGCCGTCGGGCGACCCGGCGCCTGAGCTGAAACGCGCGGCGGTGGCCATTGCGCTGACGGAAGCCGAGGCCGGCGGCGGCACGACGTTTCTGCTGACCCGCCGCGCCGCGACCTTGCGTTCGCACGCCGCCCAATGGGCGCTGCCGGGCGGGCGCTGCGACCACGGCGAGACGCAGGCGCAGGCCGCCCTGCGCGAACTGCATGAAGAACTCGGCGTCGCATTGGGCGAGGGCGATGTGCTCGGCCTGCTCGACGATTACCCGACCCGATCGGGCTATCTGATCACGCCGGTGGTGGTCTGGGTGGGTACCAGCACCGAACTCATCCCTAACCCGGCAGAGGTCGCATCGGTGCATCGCGTCGCGCTCGACGATATCGAACGAAACGACGCCTTCAGCTTCACCACGATTCCCGAAAGCACGCGGCGCGTGATCCGCTTCCGCCATGCCGGTCAGCATATCCACGCGCCGACGGCGGCGCTGATCTATCAATTTGCCGAACTTCTGGCGGGAAGAAACACCCGCGTCGCGGAACTGGAACAGCCGGTATTTGCGTGGCGGTAGTCCGGCATCGTGAGGTGCGGTAGGGTGGGCAAAGGCGCGTTAGCGCCGTGCCCACCATCTCTGAACCAGCGCGCCGACAGCGATGGTGGGCACGCTTCGCTTTGCCCACCCTACAGCTCTGCCCGCATCGCCATAGCCGGGTTGCGAATACCGGTCGTTTCGGCGACGATAGCGGACCAACGATAAGAAATAATCCCGGGAGTTCGCTCAGCATGCTCAAGAAATGGCTTTGCGTCGCCGCCGCAGTGCTCGTCCTGGGCGCATTCCACGGCGCTCAAGCGCAAAACTATCCCACTCGCGCTATCACGCTGGTCATCCCATTCGCGCCCGGCGGCAGCACCTCGATCGTCGGCCGCGCCATCGCCGACAAGATGAGCGAAGTGCTCGGCGAAAAGGTGGTGGTCGACAACCGCCCCGGCGCCGGCGGCACGGTCGGCACCAAGGCGGTCGCCAAAAGCGATCCTGATGGCTATACGCTGCTGCTCGGCTACACCGGCACGCTGGCGATCGGTCCCTCGCTGTACAAGAATCCCGGCTACGATCCGCGCAAGGATTTTGCGCCGATCGGCATGATCGGCAACGCGCCGAATTCGCTGGTGGTGCATCCGTCGTTTCCCGCGAAAAGCGTGGCCGAACTGATCGCCTATGCGAAGGCCAATCCCGACAGCGTCAATTTCGGCTCGGCCGGCGCCGGCACCGCCAGCCACATCACCGGCGAATATTTCGCCCGTGCTGCCGGCATCAAGCTGGTGCACATCCCTTACAAGGGCACCGGGCCGGCGTTGACCGATCTGCTCGGTGGCCATATCCCGATGGCGTTCGCGCCGATTCCGGCCTCGCATCCCAACGTCTCCGCCGGCAAGTTGCGCGCGCTCGCGGTCACCAGCGTCACCCGTTCGGGCCTGTTGCCCGACGTCCCGACGATGATCGAAGCGGGCCTGTCCAGCTTTGACGCCTCGCTGTATTACGGCCTTGTCTCTCCCGCCGGCACGCCGCGGCCGATCGTCGACAAGCTCAACAAGGCGCTGCGCGACGCGCTCGCCTCCGACGAGGTGAAGAAGCAGCTGGGCAATGACGGCACCGAGATCACGCCCGGCACGCCGGAAGACTATGCCGACTTCATCGACAAGGATGAGAAGAAGTGGTCGCAGCTCGTGAAAGCGAGCGGCGTCGAGCAGGAGTAGGAGACTCTTCCCTTCTCCCCCTGTGGGAGAAGGTGCCTTGCCGAAGGCAAGGCGGATGAGGGGTTCTCTCCGCGGAGACATACCCCTCATCCGGCTCGCCGCTGCTTCGCAGCGTCGATCTTCCTTCTCCCACAAGGGGAGAAGGAAGAAGGCTTCCGGCAAAGTTGATTCCTTTCGGGGCTGACTTCGCGGACACGCTTGCTACAACGGGGCCATGCGCCTGCCATTGATTCGCATGGGTTCCGGCTTCGTCACGCTTGCGCTGTTCGCGGGCGCGCCTGCAATGGCAGTCAAAGCGGACGTATTGCCTCCCTCGACCACCGATGCGATGGCGCAAGCGGCCTCACCGCAGGCGATCGCAGAATATCGCCGCAGGCTGAAAGAGTACGAGGAAGCGCGCGCCGCGTTCGAGGAGCAAGCCGGCGCCTATTGGTCTTCGATCTCGGAGAGACGAAAGGGCCGCAACGCCAAGCGCCGGGAACGCCAGAGCATTGCGCTTGATGATTATGTGTTGACCCAGCCGCCGGTCTACAGCGGTCCGAAGCGCCCGGTGAATCCGGAGCCGGAGGAGGAAAAGCCGCCGCGCGAGCGCAAGCCAATTCCGGTGGTCGCCGATTTGCTGAAAGTTGCCGCGGAAAATTTCCAGTTCGTGCCGCAGCGGCCGTCGTCCGAGGTCGAATTCAAGCGCGCCTATGCCCGCTACGCGCTGGCCGCGGGACTGACCCGCGAACAGGCGGTGCGGGTCTATTCGTTCGAGACCGGCGGCACCGGCAACCACGACATGCAGTCGGGCTTGAGCGCCTCGCGCCCGGGCTCCCGTGCGATCTCGACCGCGATCGGCTACAACCAGCTGCTCACCACCAACAGCGTCGAATTGCTGGCCGAACAGGGCCACGAATTCATCAAGGAATTGACGGCAAGGGCCGCGACGCTCTCCGGCGCGCCGCGCAAGGCGATGGATCAGAAGCTGGCCGTGCTGAAAAAGATGGTGGCGTTCACGCGTACCGTGCCGGACACATGGTCCGATCATGAGAAGCTCGCCAATACGCCGCAGGGCTGGGCCGTGCACGCCATGGTGCTCGATATCGACGTCGGGCCGATGCTGCAGACCCACAAGCTCCTGACATCCGTGATCTTCGCCCGCGCCAAGGGCTACAATCGCCCGCTTTCGGCCTCCGAACTCGAAATGATGAACCTGACCGGCGACGGCACCGGCCTCGACATGGTGACCATGCCGCAGGCGATGCGCGAACAGGTGCCGACCTCGAATTTCTTCCAGCGCGGCGGCTACGAGCGCAACCCCGTCGCGATTCGCCACAACACGGTGGCGAAGCTGCTGGCGGTGACCGACGAGCGCATGGATTTCAACTCCGGCAAGCCTGGCGCGAAGGAATTGGCGGCGGCGTTTTAATTGAGCCACGACCCCGAACCGTCATGCCCCGCGAAGGCGGGGCATCCAGTAATCGGCACTATCAGAGCAAAGTCGCGGACGGCCCGGCGTACTGGATCATCCGCTTTCGCGGATGATGACATCCTGCCTGTGGCTGATCGCCCCTCAATTCGTCCCGAACTTGAACCTGCCGTCGTCCTCGAGATAGGGGCCGGTCCGGATGTAGAGTTGTCCATTCTCGCCGAGGAAGAACAAGGTGCCCTTCGGCACCTTCTTGGCGCCTTTCAGCAGCGTGCCGGCATTATTGGTGCCCATCTTGTAGGACAGCGTCTTGCCGTCCTTGCCATAGGCATAGCCCATGTCCGGCTTCAGCTCCCAGGGGGTCGGCGCCGCGCCTTGCGCAAATGCGCACGTCGAGAACCCCGCCAGGGCGGCCATCGTCAAAACCGTCTTCGTTGAAATGCCCGTCATCATCCATCCTCCCCACGGCCGTTCGGCCTCTTGCCCCACGTTTTGAACAAATCACGAACGGCATTGTGCCGTCAATTGGCACCTTCGACGCATCACGCAGCCCTGTAGACTTTGTGATTCCCCGCGTTCGACTTCGCGACTATGTTCGCCTTTCCGGCTACAAGCATGCATTGCGAAAAACGTCATAGGATGGTCAGGATGAACCACGTCATGAAGCTCGGTCTTGGTGTTGCGCTGTCGTTCATGACGCTGGCTCAAGCGGCGGCCGCCGACGATTTCAAGCTCTCCAACAACCAGCGGATCGCCTGCAGCCGCGGCTTGAGCGCGGGCAAGCTCAACACCTCGACCTGCAAATCCTATGCGTATGTGTTCAACACCAAGACGTCGGAATATTTCCGCTGCCAGGTCTCACTGGCGCTGACGCGGGACAACAAGGAAGTCATCAACGTCCAGGCGGACGGCAGCTGCGCCAAGAAGCCGCGCATCTTCGATGCCGATTCGAGCTATTCGTTCGATGCCACCGAAACCGAGCCGCCGAACACCAATTCGTTCTTCGGTCCCGGCGGTTATTCGGTATGGGCCAGCGACAACACTAATCTGAAGGTGCGCGGTTGCATCATCATCTCGTCGGGCCTCGGCTCCGATATCGCCAAGTGCATCGACATGAAGTTCGAGTGAGGCGAGAGCATGCTTCAACTGAGTTGAATCATGCTCCTCGATCATCTTCTTGTTTGAGCATGATCTCCGGGCAAACGCGTTCCGCGTTTGTCCCGAGGGAAAACCGGTGTCCACTTTTCTGGATCATGCTCTCGCTCAGGACGGCTCGTCGGAGCCGGATGGGAGCTGAGGGCGGGAACGGGCAAATTTCCGCACCGCCACCGGCTTGCCGAACAGGTGACCCTGGACCAGATCGAACCCGATGTCGTGGGCGGCAAGAAAATCGGCGCGGGTCTCCACGCCCTGGGCGACGACGCGGGCGCCGTTGTCCCGGGCCAGCTCGACGATGCGCCGGCATACCGTCTGCTTCAGCCGGTCGTCGGTACAGCCGTTGATGTATTGCTGGTCGACCTTGAGTTCGGCGAACGGGAAGCTCCGCAGCTCCAGCAGGGACGGCCATTCCGTGCCGACATTGTCGATGGCGATCGCGATATTGTGCAGGCGCAGCCGCCTTGCGGCGTCCACCGTCAGGTCCGGATGCTCGATCACCTCGCTGCTGTCGATTTCGATTAAAAGTCCGCCGAAGGCCGGGTGAGTGGGCATGGCGCGGCACAGATCGCGCACCGCCTCGGCATTGCCGAAGAACGATGCCGGCAGGTTGATCGAAAGGTCGACCGGACCCTGGCTCTCCAGCAGGTAGCGCCAGTCTTCGATGGCGCGTCCGACCACGAATTCGGACAGCGCGCGAAAATGCGGATCCTTGTCGTCGGGAATGAAATAGGCCGGCGGGACCACGCCCCAGGCGGGATGCCGCATCCGGACCAGTGCCTCCGCTCCGCTCGGCACCAGCGTGCGGGTGTTGATCTTCTGCTGGTACCACAATTCGAGCCAGCCGGCCTTCAAGGCCTCGGCGACATCGACGGCCGGGCTTGGCGCGGGCTCGGCCGGCAGCAACTCCGCGACGCTGGCACGCAGGCTCGCCGCACCGAACGGCGTTGGCAGCGAAGGCAGCATGGCAATGCCGTACTCGTCGCCAATTTGCCTGACGGCCTTCACCATGATTGAATCGGGTTGTCCGATGACGAGGACCTTGCCGCCGAAATTTTTCCGGACAATGACCTCGAGAATTTCGCCGACATTGATCCCGTCGACACACACGCTGAGCACGATCAGGTCCGGTTGCTCCGTCTGCAGCATGCCCGCCAGATCGCCGGTCTGACCGCATTCGCAGGTGACGAAGCCGAGATCCTCGAGCGCGTCGGAAAGAAACAAGCGAAGGTGTTTTTTGCTGTCGACGACGCAGGCCCTCGGCGTCAGCTTTCGATGCCCGAAGTTAGCTGCGCGCGAATATTCGCTAAAGCTGATCTGCTCCATCCCCGCCCTCCCAACAGATACCCCGGCGCCAGTGGTACATCCGCCTTGAGGTCGCAATAATGGAATTTTGCGGGAAGCCACATGATTACTTCAATAGGGTTAAGAGCGCAGACGAGAATCTGATCTTGCGGTCATTGCAGCCTTTCAACACGCGCTGCCGGTGAGCGGATAAACCCATCCATTTCATGAGCTTCAGTGAGCGCCCAACTCACCTGGGCAATTCTTGATCGGCTCCGCATGTTAACGCCTGTGGTCGCTTGTCGGCGCCGCGATGTCCGTGACTCGTTCGCAGCAGCAGCAATGATGCGGCGCACCAAGTCATATTCGACGAGGAGAGCAGGCGAACGGCGCTTCTTCAATCGCCGGGCTTGCCTCCCTCATCCTGCGCACGCCGCAATGTCTCCGGCATCATGGTCGCAAATCCGATCAGTCCAGCCCCGGCCACCGCCGCAAGAAAGAGGAATGCCGCGCTGTAGCCGGCCTTGACGACGATAAGGCCGGCGGCCGTGGTGCTGAGCGAGCCGCCAAGGCCGGCAGCGGTCGCAATCGCACCCTGGCTGATATTGAAATGTCCGGTGCCGCGCGTGAGGTCGGCGACGACGAGCGGAAACAGCGCGCCGAAAATCCCGGCGCCGACGCCGTCGAGCAGTTGCACCGACACTAGCCAATAGGCGTTTTCGGAGAGCGGATAGAGCATGCCACGCAGCATCAACACGGCAAGCGCGGCGGTGAAGATCGGCTTGCGTCCCCAGACGTCGGCCTTGTGCCCGACCAGCATCGCGACCGGCACCATCACCATCTGCGCGGCGATGATGCACACCGACATCAGCGTGGTGCCGAGGTCGCGGTTGACCAGTGCCAGCTTCTGCCCGACCAGTGGCAACATCGCCGCGTTCGAGAAATGAAACGCCACCGTCGCAACCGCGAAGATCAACAAAGGCCTGCACGTCAGAAGTACCTGGAAGCCGGATGGCTTGTCGTGCCCAGCGCTATTCGTTTCGGTCCCATCGTCGAGGCCTCGCGCGACATGGTGGTCGATCGCATCTGACGGGATCGCGAGTGTAGCGAAGATGCTGGCGACCGCCATTGCGGCCAGCAGCCAGAACACCACGACGGGCCCGAACGAATAGGCGGTAGCGCCGGCAATGGCGGCGGCCACCGCATTGCCGGCATGGTTGAAAGCCTCGTTGCGGCCGGTGCGGCGGGCAAAGGCGCGCGGGCCGACGATCCCGAGGGTCACCGCGGCAACCGCAGGCGCAAAAATCGCTCCGGCAGCCGCCGCGATCGCCTGCGTTGCCGCGACCAGTTCAAACCGGTGGATCAGCGGCAAGGCGATGCAGGAAAGGGTGACGAGGACGGCCGCCGTTACCATCAATGCGCGCTTCGCCGTCGTGCGGTCGATCAGCGCGCCGGCGGGCGTCTGGGCGATGATCCCGGCGAGCGCGGCCACCGACATCACGATGCCGATCGAGGCCTCGTCCCATTTCTGTTCTGTCAGGAGGTAGATTGCGAGATAGGGGCCGAGGCCGTCGCGCACGTCGGCGAGAAAGAAATTCAGCGCATCCAGCGCCCGCTCAACGCCTGGCTTCTCGACATTGGCCAAATTTGTCTCACGTGCATCCATGCCCGCGAGGTAACTTTATCCGAACGGTTCAGTTCCCGTTAGGGTGGGCAAAGGCGCGACTGCGCCGTGCCCACCATCTCTATCGAAGTCATGCAAGTGGTGGGCACGCTTCCGCCTTCGCTCTTCGAGCTACGGCGGACAAGTCGCTTTGCCCACCCTACGGCTACTTGCCGATACCCTGCTCCTTGAAGTATTTCAGCGCGCCGGGATGGAACGGGATCGGCGAGCGCTCCTGCAGCTGGTTGTCGAGCGAAAAACTCTCGGCTTCCTTGTGCACGGCGACGATATCGGCCTTCTTCTCCACCAGCGTCTTGACGATGGTGTAGGCATCCTCGTTGCTCATCTTGTCGTTGGTGACGATCAGGTTCCAGACCTCGGTGATGGAATTGTCCTTGTCGTAGCCGGGATACGAGCCCGCCTTGATCTTGTTGGGCGAATAGAGCTTGCCGTATTTGGCGTTCATCTTCTCGGCCAGGTCGCCGTGGTCGACCAGTTTCATCTTCATGCCTGGCGTCGCGGCGAGGTCCGTGACCGCGGCGGTTGGAATGCCGCCGACCCAGAAGAACGCGTCGATCTTGCGGTCCTTGATGGCGTTGACGGATTCGGCGACGCCGAGCCGCTCGCGTTTCATGTCCTTGTCCTTGTCGAGGCCGGCGGCTTCGATGACGCGGAACGCCATCACTTCGGTGGCGCCGCCCGGCGACCCCGTCGAGACGCGCTTGCCCTTCAGGTCCGCCATGGTGTTGATGCCGGTGCCTTCAACCGTCACCACATGCATGCGGTTGGGATAGACCACCAGCAGCGCCTGCAACGGCAGCTTGCCGCTCTTGAACTTGTCCTCGCCGTTGAGCGCATCGAGCGCGGCATCGGCCATGGTGAAGCCCAATTCGCTCTTACCGGCGCCGATCAGCTTGAGATTGTCGACCGAGCCGCCGGTGACCTCGGCGGTGGCCTGCACGTTGGGAAGGCTCTTCGACAGCACGTTGGCAACTGCGCCGCCGAGCGGATAATAGACGCCGCCGGTGCCGCCGGTTCCGATCGACATGGTTTTCTGCTGGGCATAGGCCGCGCCCGCAATTGCGAGGCCCAGGGTCATCGCCAACATGGCTGTGGTCTTTTTCATTTTTGTCTCCTCAATCCCTTCGTTGACTATGTCGTGAGCGCCGGCTGCTCTGGCGCCCGCGTTCTGGCCTGCCACAGCACCACGCCGAGACCGATGATCAGGCCCGGCACATAGGTGTAGCTGATATCGCGGCCGATGATCCCTTCGATGATCGCCTCGATCAGGCTTGGAAACACCAGCAACAATCCCGATAGCAGAAGCAGGCCGCGCTCGACCGCTGTATTTTGTCGCAGCGCCCAGTTCTGGGCGAACGCCGCCAGCGCCAGCAGGCCGAAGGTCGTCTTGATCGTGATCTCGACAATATCGACCCATGACCCGCCCTTCGGGATCGACAGCAGGAGGCCAACGCCCTGCGGGTCGAGCACGAACACGAACGGCACCAGGAACGCCGGCAGCGTGTACTTCCAGGATTGCAGCGTGGTCTTGTAGGGATCGCCACCTGTGATGGCAGCGGCTGCGAACGGCGAAAGCGCCGTCGGCGGCGACACCTCGGACAGCACCGCATAGTAGAAGATGAACATGTGCGCGGCGTAGTCGGGCACGCCGAGCTTGATCAGCGCGGGCGCCGCGATGACCGCGCAGATAATGTAGGAGGCGGTGACCGGCACCGCGAGGCCGATGATCCAGACGATCAGCGAGGTGTAGATCGCCGTCAGCAGCAGGCTGCCGCCGGCATAGCTGATGACGATCGACGAGAATTTGAGGCCGAGACCGGTCAGCGTCACGATGCCGACGACGATGCCGGCGCAGGCGCAGGTGGTCGCGGCATTGAGCGCGCCGATCGAGCCGTCGGCCAGCGCCTTCACCAGCTTCTTCGGCATCAGCGCGGTTTCCTTGCGCAGGAAGCTGAGCACGAAGGTGACGACGATGGCGTAGAACACCGACAGCGATGGCGAATAGCCGATGATCATGAATACGACCACGGCGAGCAGCGAGATGAAGTGGAAGCCGTAGCGCTTGGTCATCTGGCCGAGCGACATCTCGGGCGTAAACGTCACGTCCTTGGCGTGGAATTTCTTGGCGTCGAGTTCGACCATGAACAGCAGCGACATGTAATAAAGACAGGTCGGGATCGTCGCCATCCAGATCACGTCGAGGTAGCTGATCTTGAGAAACTCGGCGATCAGGAACGCGGCGGCGCCCAGCACCGGCGGCGACAGGATCGCGCCCAACCCGCCGGCTGCGAGCAAGCCGCCTGCGGCGTTTTTCTCAAAACCTGCCTTGGCCATCATCGGATAGGCCACGGTGCCGATCATGACGGTCGTGGCGACGCCTGATCCGGAGGGACCGCCGAGCAGGAATGACGACAGCACCACGGTGCGGCCGGCGCTGTTCGGCTTTCCGCCCATCAGCGCCAGCGAGAAATCGATGAAGAATTTTCCCGCGCCGGATTGCTGCAGGAATGCGCCGTAAATCGTGAACAGGATGATCAGTGTCGCCGACACGTCGACGGCGACGCCGAAAATGCCTTCCAGCGTAATGAAGAGATGACCGACCAGGCGGGCGATGTCGTAGCCGCGATGGGTCCAGGGCGCCGGCAAATACGGGCCGAGCATGGCGTAGGCGATAAACAGCAGCGACACCACGGGCATGATCGCGCCGGTGGTGCGCCGCGTCGCCTCCAGCAGCAGCACGATGAAGACGATGCCGACGACGATGTCCCAGTGGTCGGGCATGGTAGCGCGGTCGGTAAAGTCGTCGCCGCCCCACAGCGCATAGACGATGGTCGCGACCGCGACGACCCCGGGAACGATGTCCCACCAGCGCACGCGATTGCGAAAGCGCGTCGCCAGCGGAAACAGCAGGAAGCTCAGGACCAGCGTGAAGGCGACGTGGATGTAGCGCAGTTCCTGGGTCGGAACGATGGCGTAGGCCGCGTAGAGGTGAAACAGGCTCATGACCACGGCGATCGCGGTCGAAATTTTCCCCGCCCACCCCATCAGGCGGTTGGCCGCACCTTCTTCCGCCTCGACGAAGGACTCCGCCTTCTGCAAGGCTTCGTCGGATACCGCAATGACCTCGTCATTGGGCGGCGTTGTCTTGTCTTCTGCCATGCTTTCCCCGGTGACCCGTTAACTCCCAGACCCGGTGCCCCCCGGACCTTTCGCGGGCGCATTCAGTCCAATTTGGGTAACCGTGGCAAGGGCCTTGTAGGCATATGCCGGGCGCATCTTTTTAGCTTATCGGACGGCTTGACCCGGAGCCGCCGCCCGTCCACCTTCCCGGCCAAAATAAGCGGAGAATGGTTTTCATGAACTCCCGATTGATTGCAGCCGCCATTGCCATGGCGGCCATATTTTTTGCCAACGGCGCGCATGCGCAGTCGTTCATCAACATTCTGACCGGCGGAACTTCCGGCGTGTATTATCCGCTCGGCGTCGCCATCGGAAAGATTTACAGCGACAAGATTCCGAACGTGAAGACGCAGGTGCAGGCCACCAAGGCCTCGGTCGAGAACCTGATCCTGTTGCAACAGGGCCGCGGCGAACTCGCCTTCACGCTCGGCGATTCGCTCAAGGCAGCCTGGGAGGGCGACGAGGAAGCCGGCTTCAAGTCGAAGCTGGACAAGCTGCGCGTCCTGGGGGCGATCTATCCGAATTACATCCAGATCGTCGCGACATCGGACAGCGGCATCAAGACGCTCGCCGACCTCAAGGGCAAGAGCCTCTCGGTCGGGGCGCCGAGATCAGGCACGGAACTGAACTCGCGCACCATCCTGGCGGCCGCCGGCATGACCTACAAAAGCATCGGCAAGGTCGAATATCTCCCGTTCGCCGAATCCGTCGACCTGATGAAGAACCGCCAGCTCAATGCGACGCTGCAGTCGGCCGGCCTCGGCGTCGCCTCGCTGAAGGATCTCTCGACGTCGACCGAAATCACCGTGGTGTCGGTGCCGAAGGCCGTCGTCGACAAGATCGGTCCGCCCTTCGTGCCGGCCATGATTCCCGCCAACACCTATACCGGCCAGGACAAGGACGTCGCGACGGCCGCGGTGGGGAACTATCTCGTCACCAGTGCGGCGGTCTCCGATGATCTGGCCTATCAGATGACCAGCCTGATCTTCGAATCGCTTCCGGAACTCGTCAACGCGCACGCGGCCGGCAAGGAGATCAAACTGGAGACGGCCGCGACCGGCAGCCCGGTGCCGCTGCACCCCGGCGCGATCCGATATTACAAAGAAAAGGGCGTGATGAAGTAGGCCGGGCCTGCGAGTCCTGCCGTCATTGCGAGCGTAGCGAAGCAATCCATGTCTCAGCTTGCGGCGCGATGGATGGCTTCCGCCTTCGTTCTTCGAGCTACGGCCGACAAGTCGCTGCGCTCGCATTGACGGACGCTTGGCGGTTATCTCGCACTTTCCTGTCTTTCCCGGGCGTGGCCGGGCCGGTATAACCGGCGCGGGCAGGGAATCACGGACATGCGGCAAGCTGAGGGGCCGGAAGAGCCCGTTAGGGTCGAGTTCGACAATTTCGAACATGGTTTTCCGGCAGGCTTCGGCCCGGGCGGCTGGGGCTATCTTGCCTATGCCATCGGCATCGTCTTTGCGGCCTTCCAGCTTTACGTCGCCGCGTTCAATTATCTGCCGAGCCAGGTGGTGCGCGGCGTTCACGTCGGCTTCCTGCTGCTGATGACCTTCGGCCTGATCGGCAACTTCACCGCCAAAAGCGATTTCGGCCGGGCGCTCGGCTGGCTGATCGGCGGCGCGGGTTTTCTGTGCGGACTGTACCAGTGGATATTCTACGCCGACCTGATCGCCCGCGACGGCGATCCGACGCGCGCCGATCTCGTGGTCGGCACGCTGCTTGCCGTGCTGATCTTCGAAGGTACGCGGCGATTGATGGGACTGGCGCTGCCGCTGATGTGCGGTGCGTGTCTGCTCTATTGGTTCTTCGGCCAGTATCTGCCGCAGCCTTTCAACCATCGCGGCTATGATTTCGATCAGGTCATCACGCATCTTTCCTTCGGCACCGAAGGATTTTACGGCGTGCCGATCTATGTCTCGGCGACCTACATCTTCCTCTTCATTCTGTTCGGTTCGTTCCTCGAACGCGCCGGGATGATCCAGCTCTTCACCGATGTCTCGCTCGGCCTGTTCGGCCGCGCCCGCGGCGGACCTGCCAAGGTCGCGGTGTTCGCCTCCGGCTTGATGGGAACCATCTCCGGCTCCGGCGTCGCCAATGTCGTGACCGTCGGGCAGTTCACGATTCCGCTGATGATCAAGTTCGGTTATCGCCGCGCCTTTGCCGCCGGCGTCGAGGCCACGGCCTCGATGGGAGGGCAGATCATGCCGCCGGTGATGGGCGCGGTCGCCTTCATCATGGCCGAGACGCTCGGCGTGCAATATTCCGAGATCGTCAAGGCCGCGGTGATCCCGGCCATCCTCTATTTCGCGTCCGCGTTCTGGATGGTGCACCTGGAAGCCGGCAAGCATGGGCTCGTCGGCATGAAGCGTTCGGAAATCCCGAACGCCTGGAAAGCGCTGGTAGCGCGCTGGTACCTGGTGTTGCCGCTGGTCGCGCTGGTCTACATGCTGTTCGAAGGTTTTACGCCGCTTTACGCCGGCAGCATGGGGCTTGCGCTGACGGTCGCCCTGATCCTCGGCGCCAGCATCACGCTCGGTCTCTCCCACACCGTGGTGCGTTACATCTTCTGGTTCGGGCTCGCGCTGGTGGTGGCCGCGGTGTCGCGCTCTGGCCTTGAGATCGTTCCGATCGCGTGCGTCGTCGGCGGGTTGCTCCTGATTGCCGCGTTCACGCGGGGCGGCCGGACGACGCTCGCGATCTGCCGCGATTCACTCGCTGACAGCGCCAAATCGGCGCTCACCGTAGGCATGGCCTGCGCCATCGTCGGCACCATCATCGGCATGATGACACAGACCGGCGTCGGCACCATCTTCGGCGGCTGGATCATCGGGCTCGGTGCCAAGAGCCTGTTCCTGGCGCTGGTCATGACCATGCTGCTGTCGATCCTGCTCGGCACCGGCATCCCGACGATTCCGACCTACATCATCACCGCGGCGCTCGCAGCGCCGGCACTCGCCAAACTCGGCGTGCCGCTGATCGCGAGCCACATGTTTGCGTTCTATTACGGCATCATGGCCGACCTCTCGCCGCCGGTGGCGCTGGCCGCGCTCGCGGCGGCGCCAATCGCGAAGGAAAATCCCGACCGGATCGGCTGGGAGGCGATGCGGATCGCGCTGGCGGGTTACGTCATTCCGTTCATCTTCGTCTACTCGCCGGCCCTGATGCTGCAGGCGGGCGATCCCATGGCGGTCCAGCTGGGTTTCTACGGCGCGGTGGCGCTGGCAATGCTCAAGGCGCTGGTCGCGATCGGCCTGTTCGGGATCGTCGCCATCGGTTTCCTGTTTACGCGGCTGACCTGGCTTGAGATCGCGGTCGCCTTCGGTGCGGCGCTGTGCCTGCTCGGCGAGTTCGCGTTCAGCGACACCATCGGCTTCGTGCTGGCAGCGGCCGTCGTGGTCTGGCAATGGCGCCAGCGTTCGCGCAGCGCGGTGGCGGCGGCATGAGCCTTTGCCTCGCTTCGGCCGGCGTGGTGAAGATGCTGTCGGTTGCGGCGTTCACGCTTGCATGGACGCATTCGATCGAGAAGTCCGACTGGCAGGAAGACTGGCGTATCACGCCGCAGGGGCTGGAACTGGTGCAGGCGCGCATCAAAGGCAGCGGCGCCGGCATGGAACCGCCGCCGGAAGCGCGATTGATCGATGGCTGGTTTCAATGGCAGCCCGCGCGAGCGCCGTTGCCGGAAGTGGTGCTTGGCAATTCCGGTTCTGCCGGCGAATGGCGGCTGTGCCATGATGGCAATTGCAGAACATTATCTGACATATTCGGTCGTCCGGTCGGAATTGATGTGACGATCATGCGCGCCTGCAATCCGTAGCCCGGATGGAGCGAAGCGCAATCCGGGGAAACTGCAAAACAAGAATCCCGGGTTGCGCTTCGCTTCACCCGGGCTACAAGAAAATGAGAAACTCACTGGGAGAAGAAAGTCGATGGAACGGCTCAAGGGCAAAACGGCGATGGTGGTGGGCGCGGGCTCGATCGGTCCCGGCTGGGGCAATGGCAAGGCGACCGCCGTCACCTTTGCGCGCGAGGGCGCGCAGGTGTTTTGCGTCGATCGCAACGCGGCGGCAGCAAAGGAGACGGTCGAGATCATTACGGGCGAAGGCGGCAAAGCCACCGCTTTCACCGCCGACGTCTCGCGTGAAGCCGAGGTCGAGGCGATGGTGGCGGCGTGCCTGAAGGCCTACGGCCGCATTGACGTGCTCGACAACAATGTCGGCATCGCCGAGGTCGGCAGCGTCGTCGAGGTGAGCGAAGCGAGCTGGGACCACGTCTTCGCGGTCAACCTCAAGAGCGCCTATTTCGCCATGAAGCACGTCATTCCGGTGATGGCGAAGCAGGGCGGCGGCTCGATTATCAACATCTCCTCGATCGCCTCGATCCGCCATGTCGGCATTTCCTATGTCAGCTACAATGCGAGCAAGGCGGCGATGAACCAGATGACGCGCACCACGGCGGTCGAATTCGCGCCAAAGCATGTGCGGGTGAACGCGATCCTGCCGGGATTGATGAAGACGCCGATGGTCGAGCATTCGGCAGGTCTCGCGCAGAGCTACGCCAAGGGCGATGTGGAAGCGATGTGGCGGGCACGCGACGCGCAGGTGCCGATGGGGCACATGGGCGACGCCTGGGACGTCGCCAATGCCGCGCTGTTTCTCGCCTCGGATGAATCGAAATACGTCACCGGCATCGAGCTCGTGGTCGATGGCGGTATCACGAGCAAGTCGGGCGCGTAACGCGCGTTATGCCTGTGCGCTCAATTCGGCGCGGTCGAGCTCTTCTTCCACCTGGTGGAAGGCGTCGTCGCTGATCTCTTCGAGATGACGCATCCTCAACAGCGCCTCTCGTGCCGCGCCGATGGCGCGGCGGCGCAGCGGATCGGCCGGCAGTTCGCTGCTCGCGATGCCGAGTTCGGGTTCGGTTTCGGCGCGCAGCAGCACAGCGCGGTATTCGAGCCGCAGGATCTCGGCTTCCTCGGAAGGATCGGATTCAATCGCCTCGAGCGCGGCGCGATAGGCGATGCAGCGGGCTTGCGCGGCCTCGCGCGCGACCGGATCGTCCTCCTCGAATTTCAGCGCGAGGATCACCGGCCGCAGCGTCAGGCCCTGGACCACGAGCGTTCCCAGCACCACGGCAAAGGCCGTCAGCAGGATGAGGTCGCGGTACGGAAAACTCTCGGGTAGCGCGAAGGCGGCCGCCAGCGTCACGATGCCGCGCATCCCGCACCAGGACACGATGATGCCGCGTTCCACCGTCGGTACCGCGGGAGACACATAGGGAGGAAGCAAGCCATACGCATTCAAGGCGCGCAGCAAGGCGCCGTATGACATCACCCAGGTGATGCGGGCGAAGACCACGACGGCGAAGATCGTCGCGGCAAAGCTGCAATATTTGAACCGCACCTCGTCGTCGAGCCCGGACCAGATCGGATTGAGCTGCATGCCGATCATAATGAATGCCAGCACGTTGAGCACGAACACGACGGTTTCCCACACCGCATAGGAGGCCACGCGCAGCCGCGCCGGGGTACGCTCGGGCGCGGTGCGGGCGATCGTGATCGCATAGGCGACGATGGTGAGAATGCCTGATAGCCCGATATGCTCGGCGACGATCCACACCATGAAGGTGCCGGCGAATTGGGTGATGATGGCGCTGGGCGCCTCGGTGATGCGGCGCGTGATCTGCGCCCAGACCCGTGCGAACAGGAAGCCGGCGATGAGGCTTCCGAACAGCGCCAGCGCAATGGACGGCACGAACTCGTGCACCTTCATGTGCTCGGCGGCAACCAGGCCGACGCAGACGCGGTAGATCAGGAGCGCGCTGGCATCGTTGAGCAGGCTTTCGCCCTCGAGGATCTTCTGGATGCGGTAGGGGGGGTTGATCTGGCGCAGGATCGCGGTGGCCGCCGCGGCGTCCGGCGGCGCCACGATGGCGCCGAGTGCGATCGCGACCGCCCACGGCATGTCCGGGCGCAGCCAGTGCGCGACGACAGCGACGGCGGCGGTCGTGACCCCGACCGCGACCAGCACCAGTGTCGAGACCGGCAGCCAGTTGTTGCGGAGGTCGCGCAGTGATGTATCGAAAGCGGCGTCCAGCAGCACCGGCGCCACGGACAGCGCCAGCGCCAGCTCAGGCTCCAGCGCCCACGACGGACCCCCGGGCACGAATGCCAGCAGCATGCCGCCGATCGCAAGAAATGTCGGATAGGGCACCTTGAGCCGCCGCGCCAGCGCGGACAGCCCCACCGCGCCAAGCAGCAGCCCGATGATCCATTCGAATGCTAGCAAATCTGGGATTCCTGCCGGTCGAGATCGATGTCGCCATCAATCTAGCACCAAATCCGGCAAGTCCAGTCCGGCAAGTCTATTGCGCCATCGCCAATATGCCGCCTGCGAAGGCATGCCACAGCGGCGACACGCTGATCGGCCAGTTCAAAAGCTTGACGGCGATCAGCGCAATGCCGCCATAGACGTAGACCGGATGCGGCCGGCCGCGCGTGCGCCAGTCGAACACCATGGCGACCACCAGCAACAGATAGGCAACGAAGGCTGGCGGGATGGTCACCGGCACCGGCGGCGGACCGAGCGGGCCGGGAGGCGCCAGGAAGGTCAGAAACCAGCGCGCGACCGCGGCGTCCAATAGCGAGATGCCGGCCAGCAGCATCAGCCGCTTGTGCGTCTCGGGCTTGCGGATGGCGGCGATGGCCAGCGTGAACACCACGGCGAAGAAAAGAATTCCGCTTAGCGGAACAATCGCGAATGCGATTCCGTCATCGGTCAATCCCGCCGCGGCGGAGCGCTTCATTGCATTGACAGCCACCAGGAAGCCGAAGATCGTCATCGCGGTCGCCAGCGACACGCCGATCATTCCGATCGTGCGGTGCCAGGCGACCTTGCCGGATGCGGCAAGCCAGCTCTGGAAAGCAAAATAGAGTGACCAGGCGAAGAACAATAATCCGTGAAAGTGGACGACCGGGGAAGCCGAAAACGACCGCTTCGCCATCGGCAGCCAGTAGGTCGGCGCAAAGCCGAGAAAGGCGACGGCCGTGCAGGCCAGCGCCATGTAAAAATAGAAGTAGCCGGTTTGGGATTGCGCAATCGTGCGCGGCGGATTGAAGTCGGTCAATGTGGTCATGGATATTGAGTCCGCGAGAGCTGCAAAAGGTTCAAGGCAAATTTCGTGACCGAACCTATCCATCCGCGTGCGTATGACGGTGTTTTCGCGCGTGTCATGTTTCAGCCAGAATCTGTCCCCGTACGAAAACGGATACGCGCACACGCCAGTTGTCGAAAAAGTGCGCGGCTTGCTAGGATCGCGCGCCAATCCGACGCTTCCCGGATCACAAGGCTTCCCGGATCAATTGATGCGATTCCATTCCGACATCCGCAAACTCGTCGCGGCTTCCTTGTTATGGATCGCGTCAGTGCAGGGCGTATTGGCGACCGGTGCCGAACCGTCCAAGGATCTGCGCGTGGACCCCGCGCTCTGCCTGGCCGCCGCGCTGGCGCGTGACGACGACAAGACGGTCGCGAACTGTGGCGCGCTGATCGACAACGCCAAGACGGAAAAGGCCGACCGCATCAAGGCGCTGATTGCGCGCGGCGCTGCCTACGAGCGCAAGGAGATGACTGAGCGCGCTATCGCCGACTATGACGGCGTGCTGCGGCTCGATCCCTCGCTCGCCGATATCCATAACACGCGCGGCGAACTCTGGCGCAAGAAGGGCGACCTGCCGAAGGCGGTGACGGATTTTGCGGCAGCGATCAAGCTGAACCCGGACCACGTTACGGCCAGAGCTAACCACCGGGCGTTGGCGCAGGAGCTGGAGCGGTTAGGCGCGCTGAAGGCGATCGCCGGCAAGCCGAGCTTCAATTGCGTCACCGCCCGCCGCAAGGTGGAAAAAGCGATCTGCGCCAACCCCGAGCTTGCCGATCTCGATCGCGAGGTCCAGGGGTCGTATGTCAGGGCGGTCGCTGAGAAGATGACGCCACAGCAGGCGCGCAAGCTGCGGCGGGAGCAGGAGGAATATATCTCCCGTCGCAACGCGGAATACGGCCGGCCCGGCTACGATCTGAAAAAAACGATGCGCGACCGCCTGCGACAGATCAACGGAATCGACGGATACTAGATTACAGCATGAACAGCCCGAGGCCTTCGACAACTTCCCGCTTCGTTGTCTCGGTTCGGCTCCGCGCCTTTTCCGTACCGCGGCGGATCACGTCGAGCACATAGACCGGATCCTTGGCCAGTTGCGTCCTTCGTTCGCGTATAGGTCCAATCAGCGCCTGCAAGATGTCTTCGAGACGGCGCTTGATCTTGCTGTCGCCTAGTCCTCCCCGCCGATACTGCGCCTTCAGCTCTTCCAGCGTGGTGCGGTCCTCGTCGAAAGCATCCAGATAGGTGAAGACGACATTGCCTTCGACGTGCCCGGGATCTTCGACCCGCAGATGATGGGGGTCGGTGAACATCGCCTTCACGGCCGCCGCGATCTCGTCCGGCGATGCCGAAAGGGCGATGGCATTGCCGCCGGATTTCGACATTTTCGCTTTCCCGTCCACGCCCGGCAGTCGCCCCACCTGCGCAATGACGGCCTGCGCTTCCGGCAGGATGGCCCGTCCGGCGGTGGTGTTGATACGGCGCACGATCTCGTTGGTCTGTTCGATCAGCGGCGCCTGATCCTCGCCCACCGGCACGACGGTTGCCTTGAACGCGGTAATGTCCGCCGCTTGCGCCGCAGGATAGCACAGGAAGCCTGCCGGGATGTCGCGCCCGAAGCCGCGGCCGCGGATCTCGTCCTTGATCGTGGGGTTGCGCTCCAATCTGGCGACGGTCACGAAGTTCAAATAGAGCATCGACAGCTCGGCCAGCGCGGGCAGGTGGGATTGCAGGCAGATCGTGGACTTGTCTGGGTCGATCCCGACGGCAAGGTAGTCGAGCGCCACCTCCATCACACCAAGCCGTACCTTGTCGGGGGCGTGAGCATTGTCGGTCAGGGCTTGTGTATCAGCCAGCAGCAGGAACTGCTCATGGGTGTCCTGAAATCGCAGACGGTTGAACAGCGATCCGGCATAGTGACCAACGTGCAGCGGGCCGGTGGTGCGGTCGCCTGTCAGAATAACGGGTCTGGTCATGGGGTGTCCTCGTGAGATGAGGGGGGCACCGCATGGGGGGATCATCAAAACAAAAGGCCGCCCTTGCGGCGGCCCCAGATGCAATGAAACGTCCGGCCGCCCTGTCAGAAGGCCAGCCACCAGAGTGCGACAATGATCATCGTGCGTTTCATGGAAATCTCCCTAGGCCATGCACGGATGCAGGTCAATACGAATGACAACAAGAGGCTCGGACCCCGATTTATGGATGGTCCTGCGCCCTGGCCGTATTGGCTCGATCGGAGGTAGATGCCCGCAAGCCCTCGAACCTTTGGAAGATCAGCGGCGACCCAGTGATCGGGCGCGGCATATCCGCGCGTCCTTATTTTGAAGAGTCGATTATGCGCTCATTTATTTCGCGATTTGCTGCGAAGGCGGCTTTTTCCGTTGCAATCCTGACCTCCTTCGGCGCCCCGGCTCAGCCAGCCGCCGAACCGCCGGTCATTTGCGCGGCGCTTTCGGCCGCCGAGCCCGCGAAGGTGATCGAGGCTTGTACCGCGTTGATCGACAGTCCGGCGACGCCGGAGGGCGACCGGCTCGACGCCACAATTACCCGCGCCGCCGCCCTGCATAATAGCGGCCAGACCGCCAAGGCCCTGGCCGAAATCGATGCCGTCATCGCCAAGGATCCCAGCCGGGCCCGCGCTTTCCGCGCCCGCGGTGAAATCCTTCGCCAGACCGGCAAGACGGAGGCTGCGTTCGAGGCGTTGAATCAGGCCGTCCGGCTCGAGCCTGACAATGCCAACGGATACGCCAACCGCGGCAATGCCTTCAACAACGCCAAGAAATACGATCGCGCCATCGAGGACTATAA
The DNA here is from genome assembly GCF_049993905.1 of Bradyrhizobium sp. McL0615. Classification (NCBI taxonomy): domain Bacteria; kingdom Pseudomonadati; phylum Pseudomonadota; class Alphaproteobacteria; order Hyphomicrobiales; family Nitrobacteraceae; genus Bradyrhizobium; species Bradyrhizobium sp. McL0615. Next base: position 1,106,299 of record NZ_CP188254.1, read on the forward strand.
CGAGGCGCTGCGGCTGCAGCCCGATCTTGCGCAGGTGTTTTCGGATCGCGGCGCAGCCTGGTACTTCAAGGGCGAGTATCAGAAGGCGATCGCCGATTACGACGAGGCGCTGCGTCTCGAACCGCATCGCGCGCGCACCTACAGCAACCGTTCGGCGGCTTACCGCAAGCTGGGCCGTACGGAAAAAGCGATCGAGGATGTGAGCGCGGCGATCCGGATCGATCCGACGCAGCCGGAATTCTTCGACAATCGCGGCCTCGACCTTGCCGGCAATAGCGATTATGCCCGCGCGATTGCCGACTATGACGAAGCGATCAAGATCCGCCCCGAGCCGAAATTTTTGACCAACCGCGGCGACGCCTATCAGGCGCTGAAGGACTACGACCGTGCCATCGCGGACTACGACGCCGCGCTGAAGCTCGATCCGAAATTCCAGCGCGCCCACAACAACCGCGGCGCGGCCTGGGTCAAGAAGGGCGACCGCGGCCGCGCGCTGCAGGATTATGCCGAAGCCGTGCGTCTCAACCCTTCCGACAGCACGGCCGCCGCCAATCACAAGGACGTGGCGCAGGAAATCGAACGGCTGGGCTCGCTGTCGTACCAGAAGAATCTGCCGAGTTTTAATTGCGCCACCGCAAAACGCCAGGTCGAAAAGGCGATCTGCGCCGACCCCGGCCTCGCCCAACTCGACCGCAACATCAACGACGTATTCCTGCGGGTGGTCGCGACTGCGGAATCCGACAGCCATCGCGCGGCGCTGGCGCTGACCCGGCAGCAGCGCGACTTCATCGAAAAGCGCAACAGCTCTTTCGGCAAGCGCGGCTATGACCTCCGTCAGGCGATGGAAGACCGGCTGGAGAAGCTTAATACGATCGCCCGGCAGTGAGGTCCGGCTGAACGGCCGGCCTGTTCCGGCTTGATCTCCCGCGGCTTCCCGTGACAATGCGTTCAAGAAAAGTGGCCTGCATTTGATCCTGGTCAATGGCGGGGCGCCTGGCGCCCGCCCATGTCAGGATGCTGCAAAGTGGCCCAAGAACGCGTCGACCGGGAGTGCGCCATGAATATTCAGAACAACAGCAGATACCACGAGGTCCACGCCCGCTCGCTCAGCGATCCGGAGGGCTTTTGGGCCGAGGCTGCACGTGAAATCGACTGGATCGAGCCGGCCAAAAAGGTCTTCGATCCCTCGATGGGGGCGTATGGCCGCTGGTTTGCCGGCGCCGTCGTCAACACCTGCTACAACGCGCTTGATCGCCATGTCGCGAACGGTCGCGCCGATCAGGTGGCGCTGATCCACGATTCGCCGCTCACCAACTCGATCTCGAAATTCACCTATGCCGAGATGCTCAAGGAAGTGCAGACGCTCGCCGCCGTGATGGCCGATTTCGGTGTCGCCAAGGGCGACCGCGTCATTCTCTATATGCCGCTGGTGCCGGAAGCGGTGTTTGCGATGCTGGCCTGCGCGCGGATCGGCGCGGTGCATTCGGTGGTGTTTGGCGGTTTTGCCGCGAAAGAGCTCGCGACCCGCATCGAGGACGCCAAGCCGAAACTGATTCTTTCGGCAAGCTGCGGCGTCGAGCCCGGCCGCATCGTGCAGTACAAGCCGTTGCTCGACGAGGCGATCAGGCTTTCCAGTGTGAAGCCGCAGGCTTGCATTATCCTGGAGCGGCCGCAGCATCCTTGCGAACTCACGGCCGGCCGCGATCACGATTGGGCGGCGCTCCGCAGCGCCGCGCTCGCCGCCGGAAAGGCCGCGCCGTGCACGCCGGTGCTCGCGACCGATCCGCTCTACATTCTCTATACGTCCGGCACCACGGGAATCCCGAAGGGCGTCGTGCGTGACAATGGCGGGCATCTGGTCGCGCTGAAATGGTCGATGTTCAATCTCTACGGCGTCAAGCCCGGCGAGGTCTGGTGGTGCGGCTCCGACATCGGCTGGGTGGTTGGTCACAGCTACATCGTCTATGGCCCGCTGATTCACGGCGCCACGTCCATCATGTATGAGGGCAAGCCGATCGGCACGCCGGATGCCGGCGCGTTCTGGCGCGTGATCTCCGAACACAAAGCTGTCGCGTTCTTCACCGCGCCGACCGCCTTCCGCGCCATCCGCAAGGAAGATCCGGAAGGCAAATTCATCCGCAAATACGATCTGTCGAAATTCCGTACGCTGTTCCTGGCCGGCGAACGCGCCGATCCGCCGACGGTGGAATGGGCGGAAGCGCAGTTGAAGGTGCCCGTGATCGATCACTGGTGGCAGACCGAAACCGGCTGGTGCATCGCCGGCAATCCGGTGGGGCTAGGGCTGCTGCCGGTCAAGCACGGCTCGCCGACGGTGCCGATGCCTGGCTATCAGGTCGACGTGGTCGACGAGGCGTCGAGGCCAGTGCCGGCGGGCACCATGGGCTCGATCGTAATCAAGCTGCCGATGCCGCCGGCCTGCCTGCCGACATTGTGGGAACAGGATGCGCGCTTCAAGGAAGCCTACCTCACGGAGTTTCCCGGCTACTACAAGACCTCGGACGCCGGCTACAAGGATGACGACGGCTATGTCTGGGTGATGGGTCGCACCGACGACATCATCAATGTCGCCGGCCATCGGCTCTCCACCGGCGGCATGGAGGAAATCCTGGCCTCGCATGCCGACGTCGCCGAATGCGCGGTGCTCGGCATCAAGGACGCGATCAAGGGCGAAGTGCCCTGCGGCTTCCTGGTGCTGAAGGCCGGCGTCACGCGCCAGCCTGCCGAGATCGAAAAGGAGATCGTGGCGCTGGTGCGCGACAAGCTCGGGCCGGTCGCGGCCTTCAAGCTCGCGATCACGGTCGGGCGATTGCCGAAGACGCGCTCCGGAAAAATCCTGCGCGGCACCATCAAGAAGATCGCCGACGGCGAGAGCTGGAGCATGCCGGCCACCATCGAGGACCCCAAGGTGCTCGACGAAATCGGCGACGCGCTGAAGGGCAGGGTGTAGGGGCGAGGCAAGCCCTTCGCTGGCCCCGCCCGTCGCACCTGCAGCTATCCCAGCAGCTCTTCGATGACCTCGTCGGAGAACCGCTTTCGCACGCCGGCAATCAGTACCCATTCGGGATCGTCAGGGATGATCGTGGCGCGCGGCATGCCGTGATCGAGCAAAGCGCGCGCGCAACCAACCCAGTCTCCGCCTTCGACCGGCTCGTTGAGGGATGCCCACGACAGCGAGCCGCTGGCATTGTCGCCAAAGCCATGCTGCTCCGTCCATTTCGCGCCGTGCTCGAGCAGAAAGCGCGTCAGGCCGGCGTCGCCGCGAAAGATTGCGTAATTGAGCGCGGACCCATCCCAATCGCCGCCGCGCACGGCGATCGGCCAGCCAAGACTGACCATCAGCTTTACGGCGTCGCCGGCGCCTTCCGCCGCCACGTCCGGCAGCAATCGCAATTGCACCGGCGACAGCGAGGCCGGTAGATCGGGGTGCGCGTCACGAATACTTCGCGCCTCGCTCTCGTCACCGCGCGCGCAGGCGGCCACGAAGCGTTCCTCGTCCGAGCTGTCAGGCACATCAATCCGCTCGCGCAGCAGAGCGGCAATTTCGGAGAGCCCGAACCGCAGCGCCAGTTGGTAGGGGCTGGCGCCATCCGCGGCGGGCCGTGATGCATCCGCGCCGGCATCCAGCAGGGCCTTCGCATGCCGCGGGCGTCGGCGCTGGATCGCCCATCCCAGCGGCGAACCCCAATCGGTCAGTGGCGGATTTCGCGCCGGCTCGTTCGGATCGCCACCATGCGCCAGCAACAGTTTCAGCGCGGTATCGTCGTCGAGGTCCATGGCGCGGTAGATCGCATTGCTTTCCGCAATCCGCGCGCCGTGCTCCAGCAGCAGTCGCGTGCATGCCGGATTCTCCAGTGAATGGTAGAGCGATTCACCGTCATTGGGATACGCACCGGCTTCGATCAATAATCTGGTCAGATCGGGATCATGGTTGCTACCCGCTGCGCCGTAGAGCGTCGAGAGCGCATAGCGCTGATCCGGCTCACTCAGCGATCCCGGCGGCCAGCGACTGTGGATGTGCTGGTTGACGTCGGCGCCATCAGCGATCAGCGCTGCCGCGCAGCGATGCAGCCGCTCGCGAAATTCTTCCACGCGCAGCAGGCTCGAATGCGCAATCGCGAAGAGCGGCGGCAATCGTAGCGGACCACCTGACAGGTTGACCCATGCCGGATCGGTCTTCATCGCCTGCCGTATCGCGCCTTCGTCGCCGATCGCGCAGGCGAGCCAGGGATCGCCCGCGATCAGGTCGGGATCATCGGCCAGAATCCGCAACGCCACGCGCGGGTTTGCGCGGTTGACCGTGCCGCTGACGTCGCCGGAATATACCAGCTGGGCCCAGTGCAGGACGCGAACGGCGCGCTCCTTCTGCGCCACGGCCTGCACCTCGACGTAACGCTTCAGGTCAAGCCAGGATGCAAAGCCGTGTTCGCGCGCGATACATGATTGCGCATCGTGCAGGCGTAGTTGTTGCGATGAAATGGCTTCATCGCTGAGGCCCGTCGTTGCCGGCAGCGCGTTGCGAAACCGCGCCATCGCCGCCGCGTCGTGGCTTCGATAGAGGCGGATCAGTTGCTTGGCTTGCTTCTTCAGATGATCGAGATTCAATCGATCGGGGAGCGGATTCATCAAAACACCTCCGTGCATGACATCGCCGAAGGCCCGCAATACCGGCTGCACAAAGGTTGTGGATGTCGCTCGAAAGCTGCAAGTGGGTTCAACCCTTCCCGCGGGCCCGGGAGCGGCTTGCACCGCATCCGCTAGAATATGGCGGACGCTGGCAATGGTCAACGTGGCCGGATCAGGCACGATTCCAGGGCAGAAAAATCCCGGCCGCGTGTTACGGCCGGGATCTTTATTGCAGGGACGTTCGATCAGTAAGCGCAGACGTTCACAGTGCGCAGGCGCATGCCGCGGCGGGTTTCGACCCAGCGCTGCTGCAGGCAGCCGTTGAAGCCGGTGTTGACATAGAGACCGCCGATGCCGACGCCGACAGCGGGACCCCAGCCATAGCCGTAACCGTGGCCCCAGTGATGGCCGTGGTAGAAGCCGCCCGCGGAAGCGGGCGCTGCAGCGGCGATGGTGAGCGAGGCGGCGGCGATCAGTCCGAGGGTCATCTTGCGAAACATTTTAAGTATTCTCCAATTGATTGGCGCGAGGCCGTTGTTGCGTCCCTGCCCATCAGTCGTATCGGAAGCGTCGTGCGTTCACGTGCGCCGGGGAGAATCGTGTTTCAGGAATGTTTCGTGGCGTGCGATCTGCGGATATCCTTGTCATCCTGGTAACCATGTTGCGCCGTCTGGTAGCGTGCGGCCATGGCCTGGGTGAGTTCGGCCATCCTGTCACGCAGCTCGGCCGGCGCCAGCACCTCCGCCTCCGCGCCAAGACGCAGCAGCTCGGCGGCCGCATGCCACACCGTCTTTCCGATCGGGACCATAGCGATCCGCCAGCCGGCCGCATCCGCGGTCTCCTCGATACGGGTGCGTGTCTTCACGTAAGGCTGGCTCAAGGCGTCGAGCAGTTTTATGCCGAACGGCGACAGCCGCACGGTGGCGGTGTTGGGATGCATCTCGGCTTCGAGCCGGACCGTTGCGGCTTGCCAATAGGCGGCGAGATCGAAATCGGCGGGCCGCACGCAGCGCTCATCCAGAACGCTGCAGTCGAGAACACGCGCCACGCGATAGGTGCGCACGCTGCCATCGACGTGTCCTGCGAGATACCAGTTGCCGCCTTTCAGCACGAGGCCGAGCGGCGCGAGGCGACGGCGTTTCTCGGCCCGCCAGCTTTGATAGCGGATTTCGATCAGGCTCTCGCGCAGCAGCGCGCCGGCAATGGCGCGTAGATGCTTCGGCTGCTCGGCTTCGCCGAACCAGCTTGGCGCATCGAGATGAAAGCGTTCCTGCATCCGGCTGGCGTTCGGGCGCAGATTGGCCGGCAGTGCCGCCATCAGCTTGGTCTGCGCCGCCAGCATCGCAGGCTCGAGGCCAAGCGCGGCTGCAGGCCCCGGCAATCCGGTCATGAACAGCGCCTCGGCCTCCGGCTGCGACAGTCCATTCAGCCGCACGCGATAGCCATCGAGCAGCCGATAGCCGCCTTCCGCGCCGCGGTCGGCATAGACGGGAATGCCGGCCGCGGCGAGCGCATCGATGTCGCGATAGATGGTGCGCACAGAAACCTCGCAGGTGTCCGCGAGTTCAGGCGCGGTGACCTGTCCCCGCGCCTGCAGGGTGGTGAGGATCGAAAGCAGCCGGCTCGCGCGCATGGTTCCTTAAACCATACCTGACACAGGATGTCAGGTATGGTCAGGCATACAGGGTCCGTTGCCCGCGGAGTTCAAAAGAGCGGGTTCAAAAGGAGACTGCCAATGACCAGCCAGGACCGCATTACGCTTTATTATTCGCCGCAGACCCGGGCGACCGGCGCGCGGGTGCTGCTGGAGGAACTGGGAGCCCCCTACGATCTGCATGTCCTGAACATGAAGGCGGGCGAACAACGCCAGCCGGCCTATCTCGCCATCAACCCGCTGGGCAAGGTGCCGGCGATTCGCCGCGGCGAGGCGCTGGTGACGGAGCAGGTGGCGATTTACATCTATCTCGCCGACCTGTTTCCGAAAGCCGGGCTGACACCCGCGCTCGACGATCCCAACCGCGGCCCCTATCTGCGCTGGATCACCTATTATGGTTCCTCCTTCGAACCTGCCTTGATCGACAAATTCATGAAGCGCGAACCGGCCCCTGTGACGCAGTCGCCATATTCCGATTACGATTCCATGCTCAGCGCATTGGAGGCGCAACTTTCCAGGGGGCCGTATCTGCTAGGAGAGCGCATGACGGCAGCCGACATTCTCTGGGGCGTGGCGTTCAGCTGGACGATGACGTTTGGCCTCGTGCCACGAAAGGACGTATTTGTGGCCTATGCCGAGCGGATGACGTCGCGGCCCGCCTTCCAGCGGATCACCGCTGCCGATGCCGAGATGGCGGCGCAGCACGCCGCGGCTTGCGGCGGGTGAGCAGCACCACGGGTTTCCCGATGACAAAAACAGTCCACACGACCAACTGTTTCGACACCTTCATCCAGGTTGCGGAGGATTGCCCTGCGCGCACCGGCGAGAAACCGCCGGCCCGCGCCGGGAATCCGACAGTGGCAGGCCTGCAATACAGGATGATTGCGGAGGCGCCCTACAAATACACGTCGGACGACGTGATATTCGCGACCTCCGCCGGCGGCCGGCAGCTCGATGCGAAAGCGACGAAGAAGGAACGGAGCCTTGCCCGCGATGAATTCTTCTCCAGGGGGCAGGCGTGTATGCGGGCATCAGGACTTGGCAAGCGCTTCGGCTGGGGCGTGCATGCCGATGCCGAGGCGCGTATCGCCATCTATGCGGTGGACAGCAAGCGCTATCAGGCGCTTGCGCGGGATCCCGGTCTCAAGCAGGTCCGGGCGATGCGGGCCAAGCGAGCCTGAGTTTGCAGGTTAGAATTTCGGCGGACGCTTCTCCGCAAACGCCTTGATGCCTTCCTTGATCTCGTCGCTGCGCATGCTTTCGCGATGGCGGAGGTCGGCCGCTTCCTCATCGAATTTGCCGCGCGCGAATTCGTTGATGGCGCGCTTCATGCCGCGCATCGCGAGCTGGGCGTTGCCGGCCAGAATGTTGGCGAGCTTGTCCACTTCCTCATCCAGCATTTCCAGAGGCACCATGTCGGTGAGGTAGCCGATTCGCAGCATTTCCGGCGCGGTGATCTTTTGCGCAGTCAGGAACAGCTTCTTTGCGTTGTCGACGCCGAGCCGCGACACGTAGCGGGCGATGCCGCTCTTGTAATAATGCAGGCCGAGCCGCGCCGCCGGCATGAACATTTCAGCCGTATCGACCCCGATGCGGAAATCGCAGGCCAGCGCCAGATCGGTCGAGCCGCCATAGACGCCGCCATTGAGCCGGCAGATTGTCGGCACGCCAAGGTCCTCCAGGCGGTCGACCACCGCTTCGAATGCCGATCCCGCGCTCGGCTGCGCGGTTGCGCTGGTGGCGCGGTCCGCCACCGAATTGAGATCGTAGCCGGCGCTGAAGGCGCGGCCGTTGCCGGTCAGCACCAGCACGCGGATGGCGGGATCGGCCTCGATCCGGTCGAACAGCTTTATGAGATCGCCGAGATCCTCGCTCTGCAGCCGGTTCAGATGTTTTGGCCGGTTGAGGCGGATGGTGGCGCGCGCGCCGTTGATCTCGAGGATGGGCGCGCTCGCCGCCTCGGCTGCTTCAGGCATTATTTTCTCCATTGTTGGCCGTCATTGCGAGCGAAGCGAAGCAATCCATCTTGCCGCTCAAAGAAAGAATGGGTTGCTTCGTCGCTTCGCCCCCTTGTGCAAACGCTCTTCGTTTGTACAGGCAATGACGTCCTGTGAGTTATTCATTTGTTTTCTTGCGCGCGCCGCTGCGCCTCGGCATCGATGGTCTCGGCCAGATCGGGATGCCTCGCCATCAACAGGCGAAAATCCACGAGATCGAGCACCAAGAGCCGCGTCACCTTGGTGGTCGTGACATTGGCACCGCGCACATTGTTGCCGAGCAGCGCCATCTCGCCGAAGAACGCGCCTTCGCCGAGCGCCACTTTCTTGCCGGGCAATTCGACCTCGGCCTCGCCGGCGGCGATGAAATACATGCAGTCGCCCTGCTGGCCCTTGCGGATGATCATGGTGCGCGCCGGCAGGTCCATGGTTCGCAGCATGTGGGTGACGTCGGCGATCGCGGCTGGGCCGAGGGTGGCGAAGAACGGCACCTTGCTGACGGTCTCCCATGTCTTCAGGAAATTGTCGCGGCGGGTCTCGGCGGCAAAGCCGGTGGCCAGAATACCGGTCCAGAGCCCGAACACGCCGAGGCCGGAGATCATGACCATCGCCGCGACCATGCGACCGAGCGGCGTGATCGGCACCACGTCGCCATAGCCGGTGGTGGTCAGTGTCACCACCGCCCACCACAGCGCCGCCGGCACGCTGCCGAAGGTCCCCGGCTGCACGTCGCGCTCCAGGAAATATTCCGCGACCGACGCCAGAAACACCACCATCAGGAAGATTACGAGCACGCTGAGCAGCGGCCCTGATTCTAGCACCAGCACGCGCCGCAACTGCCGCAGCCCAGGGATGCCTGGAACGACCTTGAGCACCCAGAGGATGCTGAACAGCCACGCCGTCCTGGGCTCGATGCCCGAGAGCAGCGCGACCGGCACGGCAAGGGCGCCGATCGCGTCGACGATCCCGCTGGCGGAAAGCGCGTAGAGCGATAGCCGGTCTTGCCGCGCCATGTGGCGCAGCCGCACCAGCCATTCGAACACGAAATAGACGAGGCACGTCCACAGCACCGCGTCGACCCAGTGGTGCGCCATCTCGTAGGCGGGGCCCGTGGTGAGCACCACCATCGCGGCGACGCCGGCCGCCACCGCGGCATAGGCCGCCTTGGTCATGTTGCGACCGGCCGTCTTGGCGGCGAATTGAGCCAGTGCCGAGAGAACGAGCCGCTGGGTCATCGGATAAGGAGGGCCCTGATGGGTGCAATGAAAGCTGGATAATGGCCAAGCCGCAGCGTGACCAACGCCCGCAAAGTGCCTGCCTGCGGGGAGGCCGTCAACGACGGCCTTCACATGGTGCTGCGCGTCCTCAAGGCGGCCGGTCCAGCCCGCTGCCGGGTCCCGGGTTGAGGCCGAATTATACCGGTGAATGGTGAGAAACACGACAAATCGTCGTTCTTTCCTCGTATATCAAAATGGCCCCGCGGACATTACGATAGCGGCGCTGCAACAGAATCGTGAACGTTTAGATATTGGTTGGTTTCCGATGGATACGTCTCATCTGGTACAACACGCAGGAACCGCGGGCGCGCTGTTCGCATCGATCTTCGTGGTCGCCACCACCACGATGAAGACCATGATCCCGCTGCGGGTCTTCGGCATCCTGGCCAACGTCGTTCTGATCGTGACCGCGATCCCTAGCCATAATTTCCTGGTGATGGGGGTGCAGGTGGTCATGCTTCTGGTCAACTCCTATCGCCTGCACCAGATGCTGCAGCTGGTGCGCGACGTGAAAAAATCCGTCAACAGCGACCTCTCGATGGAATGGCTGAAGCCGTTCATGACCGAACGCCAATGCGCGGCCGGCGAGATACTGTTCTACAAGGACGAAAAAGCCGAGGACATGCTCTATATCGTCAGCGGCAGGTTCAAGCTGGTCGAGTCGGGCATCGTGCTGCCGGTCGGCGCCATCGTCGGCGAGCTCGGCATGATGTCGCCGTCGAACATGCGAACCCAGACGCTGGAATGCGTGGAAGCCGGCCTGGTGCTGAGCGTCAGCTACACCAAGGTCGAGGAGCTCTACGTGCAGAATCCGGCTTTCGGCTTCTATTTCCTTCGCCTCTGCACCGCGCGGCTGTTTCAGAACCTCGAGACGCTGCAGCAGCAGTTGAACCAGCAAACGGCGCCCACCGCGGCGCCAAAGCCTGCATAGAGGCCGGAGCTCAGGGGAGTGGTAGACCGCGGTATCCTGTCGTCGTTGCGTTATCTGTTCGCCGATGTCCTTGGCGATGATGACGACACGCCGCCGTTCCTGCCCGAAGGGCTGCCGGAGCCGGTTGTGGCGGTGACGAGCGACGCTATCCATCTCCTCATCGACTATCAGGGCCCGAGCTACGCTCACCTCTATGTCGACCGGCTGCGGCGGTTCATCGGCAAACAAGGCGTCGACGATGCGATGCTGGCCGACATCGCACGGCTGATGGCGGTGCGCATGAGCTACGAGGACCCGATCCGGATCGCGCAACTCAAGCTCATCGAACTTGACGGCGGGCCCGGTGCGTCGGCCGGATCCATCGACGTCAGGAAATTCCGAATCGAGGAGTTGATCGGCGCGCTTCCAGCTATCGTCGCCGAGTATGTGCTCGACGCCCTCGAATGGGCAGGCTGGCTGCACAAACGGGTCTCCATCCGCTTCAGCACGGCCAGCCCGTTCGGCATCCGCCGGCTCAAGATCGAGGCGGGGCTGCGGCGATGGCGGCTGCTTTCGGTGCGTTACACCAAGGAGCGGGTCTGGGTCGAACGCTGGCTGCACATGATCGACCGCAGCCTGAGCAAGCAGCCCGCAGCCGCACCCGCGATCGTGCAGAGCGCGACCATGATCGAGGGATATGGCGACGGCTATCGTCAGGGCCTGGCGGACTGGAATGCGATCATCGACGGCCTGGTCAAGCCGACCTTCGATGGCGGGCTGGCGCTGCGTGATCTCGGGAGCGCGGTGACCGAGGCGCGCGCCGCCGCGCTGCCCGACCCGCGGCAGTCCGCGCTCAAGCGCAAGATCGCCGAAATCCGGGCGCGGGCGACTGCAAGCTCATATGTGACCTGATTTCAAGCGCTCTGCGCGGTCTTCACGGCCACCACCTTGTCATCCCCGGGCGGCGGGTGCCGCTTGAGATGTTCGCGGCGCAAGCCGATCTCGTCGCGCACGAATTCATAGCCGAGCTTGAACGTGTCCAGCCCGTCGCTTGAAATGGTGCCGTCGCGCAAGCCGATCACCACGCCGCGCAGGACTGCTTCCAGCTCGTCCTGCAATTCGTCGAGCGCATCGAGCGATTTGGCGTATTCCATCCGCTCGCCGATATCGAGAATCGCGGTTGCGAGCTGGCTGGCCTTCTCCGGCGCGACCCGCGTGACCTTGGTGTAGATGGCGGCAAAGATCGAGCCGATGATGCTGAGCGCGGCTAGCCCGACATAGATCAGCTCACTGTAGCGCTCGATGAAGGACTTCGATTCGTCGTTGATGTACTCGGCGGCGCCCGGATGCGCCACGATGAAGGCGTCCTTGTCGGTTGCCGCCGGCTCGATCTTGGACGCGAAGCCGTCGGGAAGCGCGAGCTCGGTCTTGTTCTCGTAGATGATCCGGGCGAGGTCGGCGACGGTCGCGGTCGGCAGCTTGGACTGGGCGACCAGCAGCCATTCCAGCCCGATCGTGTCGAGGTCTTCTTCAGGGACCGCGGGCGAAGCGGACAGCATGCCGGTCGCCACTGTTTCCTCGGAAACGGCCGGATTTTTCCGGGCGATCGATTTTGCCGAATCGATCGCATTCAGGGTGAAGCCGCCGCGCCGGGCGAGTTGCTCGTAGCTCTTGTCCTTTACGATGTGCGAGGCATGCGCGACCTTGATCACGGCGCCAAAGCCCGAGGTGAACAGCCTGTCGAAGGTCGAGCCGGGCGGCGCCATCTGGACCCGGGCCGCCGCATCCGGGGTGTCGGAGAGTTCGAGAATATTGCGTACCAGGGCTACGCTGCTTTCGCTGTCGGCGATGACCGCGATCTTCTTTTTCTTCAGGTCCGCAATCGTCTTGATCTTCTTGCCGCCGGGACTGATCAGCAGGAACAGGTCATGATCGAGAATTGCCAGTGAGCGGGCGCGAGGCGGAATCCTGGCGTCGGTGCGCAAAATCGCCAGATTTGCCTCTTTGCGATCGAACTGCGACAGCGCCTTTGCATTGTCGCCGCTGGGCACGATCTTGAGACGCAGCCGCGAGGAATTATTCTTCAGCACCGTCGCCAGCCGGGCAGCGAAGCGCGCCTCGGGACCAGTGGACTCGCCGACGGCAAACACCAGCGTCTCGGAATTGCGCAGCCAGGTCCGGCCGCCCCATACCACGGCGGCGGTCAGGGCCAAGGTCAGGACGGAAAACAGCAGGATCTGGGTCCGGTTGCTCTTGACGACCCGCGAACGGCGACGCGGCATTTCCGGATGCGGCGTTGGGGCTTCAGCACTCATCGCTCGTACCCCGGGATCAGGGACGTGTCGCCGCCGCGCAGGCCGCAGGCCGTCCGAATGAATTCGTAAATACCTAGAAAAGAACGATAATTTTGCCTGCGGGCCAATGATAGCTCGCTCCTGTGGGATTGCAAACCGCGCCCGGCGGTAACCTTACCCCCGCGGGCCATGCCGCGCGCCCGCACCGCAGTATCGCAGTTCCGCCACACCGTGCGATTTTCAGACTACCCACAGGTGCATTCCGGCGCGGGAGATGTCATAAATAAAGGCAACGTTCGAACAGTCCGGGTTTGACAACAACATTGCGCTGACAGCCTAGGTCCCGGTTTTTTTTCGCCACCTCTCCAGTCCCAGAAAAGGGCGTCAGCTTTGTTGTTTCCTTCGATGTCGTCCTCGGTCCCGGTTGGTGCGCTGATAGGATGGATGCTGCTTCTTACCGTGAAGCACATCATTGCCGATTTCATGCTGCAGAATTCCTGGATGGCGATCGGCAAGGATCAAAAGACCGGCTGGGCCTTGCCGCTATTGGCGCATTGCCTCGTGCATCTTGCGGTCGCGTTGGCGCTGATCCTGATCGTCGCGCCGCGATTCTGGTTCGTCGCCTTCATCGACTTCGCCATTCACATCACCGTCGACCGTATCAAGGGGATCTTCGCTTCCCGCTACGGCGTGACGATGGAGAACGAGCATCCGTGGTTCTGGACGCTGATCGGCGTCGACCAGGCGCTGCACCATCTCACCGGTTTCGGCCTGTCGATCTTCATGGCGGCGAACTGATCCTGCGTGGCCAGCGGCGTCGGCCTGCTTTGTTTCAATTCTGCTCCGGCATCTGAAGGCCAGCATCCACGCTGGCGCGAATCATGTCGCGGTTCCAATTCAGTTGCGGCTGACAAGTCCCCCCGGAACACTACTGATGCGCGTGGTTAACCTTTCATTAGCGTATTGCATTGCATCTTCCGGACAGGGAGAACCCGCAATGTTTTCAAGCCGTGACGCCTTCGAGAACGATTTCTGTCCGGTCCGCGACGAGTTGCTCGGCGAGATGTATCGGGCCAACGCAAACGGCCTGCCGCTTCTGGTGGAGAGCGTTTCGTCCGAGGTCCGCGCCATGCTGGCGCTATTCTGCTATCGTCGCAGCCATCTTCACGCGCTGGCTGTTGCGATCGCTGCGAGCTGCACCGAACGCGAGCTGATCCATCTCGGCGGCCGGGTCGGTTCCACGCTCTATGCACTGTCGCGCGAACCCGCCGGGCGGTCCGTCTCGGCGTCATCCCATGGCGGGCGCAAGCCGATCACGCTTTCGACCAAGCCGCTTTCGACCTTCAAGCCGATCGAGGACGAGGTCGACGATGATGATTTTGCCGAAGCGGTGACGGCGTAAGCCCTTCCGTCGTTCCTGCGAACGCAGGAACCCATACGCCGCGGCCGTATTTATTGGCACGCGGGTCGACGTCCTTCTTCAACAACGCAACCCTGTGGTTATGGGTCCCTGCGTTCGCAGGGACGACAACTCATATCACGCCAGCACAGGCAATCCGTGCCGCTTCCGCGCCATCGCGCATTCGACATCGCCGGGCATGCAGGTGCGGCACACGTCGGGCCGCACCGCATAGATCAGGCATGCCGTCGCCTCGCCGACCTTGCCTGACAGCGCCGAACAGCGGTTACCGTCGCAGCGCATTCCCGACAGTCGTTCGTTGACGAATCTTTCCGGGATCTGGTCGAGCGCCGCATCGTCCTCGATCGTGAAACGCGGCCAGTTCTGCGAATAGCTGCAGCAGGCGCCGCAGGCCTGGCAGGGGCTGTCGTGATCGGCGGCGATTCGAGGCATGCCTGCGTTTAATCCCAAATGACGGCCGCGGCCAGCTCCCCGTGCCAGGCATGCACTCCAGGTATCCCTTTCAGGTATCCTTTTCAGGTATCCTTTTCAGGTATCTTTGGGCGCTTCCCAGACCAGGCTCCGCCGCCATTTCGCCCGCAGGATGTCGCGGCGCTCCGGATATTTTTCGTCGTGATACATGGCATCGACGACGCGGTCGGTGCGAAAACTGCGGAAATCCTTGCGCAGCTCGCACCACGCCGCGAGTATCCGCACCGCCTCGTGATAGCCGACCGCGATCGGCCAGATCGTACGCTGGCTGTCGCGGCCGTGCTCGTCGCGATAGTTCAGCGTGATCTTTTTGCCCTCGTGGATTTGCGTCCGTGTCCGCACCATGTCGATACGGTCCGGCTCCCGGTTCCATGCCGATCGGGCGCGGCTGGCCGGCTCCAGCACGAAGGGCCGCAGGCGCTCGGGCACGGTTTCGGCGACTTTCGCCATCAGGTCCTGGGCCGCGCGTGCCAGTGCGGGATCGGCATGGCCGACCACCCACTGCGCGCCGAGCACGCAGGCCTCGATTTCATCGGGCGTGAGCATCAAGGGCGGCAGGTCGAATCCCTTCTCCAGGATGTAGCCCACGCCGGCTTCACCGCGGATCGGCACCCGCTGCTCGATCAGGGTCGTTATATCGCGATAGATGGTTCGCTTCGACGTCTCCAGCTCGGCGGCAATGGCATCCGCCGTCAGGGGTTTGCGGGTGCGCCGTAGCACCTGAATGATCTGGAACAGCCTGTCGGCCCGTCGCATGGCTCGTTCTCTTTTCTCAAAGCCGCTCTTTTCTAGAAGGTACCTGTCCGATGCTGACAGCATGTTGGCAGCAGGGGGTGGGTATATCGGGACAACACCTCAAGTGAAGGGAATTTGTCCATGACGATTTTCAGTGAATTCGGCCCCCTAGGAAGCCGCGGACCTCTCGTAAATGCCCAGGGATTTGCGTTGGAACAGCTGGTTTCCATCCAGTGCGTCACCACCGACCTGCGCTGGGCGATGGTTGAGCTGGCGTGGCGCTCATTCACAGCAATGTGCGTCTTTGCGCAAGGGCAGCTTGTGTCGTGGGCGCGCAAGGTCCGTACGCCGCGGTCCGAAGCGGGCCGCGGCCGCCATTGCTGCTGCTGACACCATGGTGGCAGCAGGGGGGCGCTAGCCTCGGGGCACGTTTTCAGGAGATCGGGAGACCAGCATGATTACCCTTTACGGCTTCGGCGCCGGTTTCGGCCTGCCGGAGATCAGCCCCTTTGTGACCAAAACCGAGGTCCAGCTGAAGATGGCCGGTCTTGCCTATCGCAAGGAGAGAGCCAAGCCGCCGGCCTCGCCGAAGGGGCAATTGCCCTACATCGTCGATGAGGCCGAGACGATCGCCGACTCCACGTTTATTCGCGCGCACCTGGAAGCCAAATACGGTTTCGATTTCGATGCGCCGCTCAGCCTGCAGGCGCGGGCGCAGGCCTGGGCCTTCGAGCGGATGATCGAGCACCACGTCTATTGGGCGCTGGTCGGCGCGCGCTGGGTCGATGGCGACAATTTTGCCAAGGGCCCGGCGCATTTCTTCGACAGCGCCCCGGTCCATCTGCGCGAGAAGATGCGCGAGGACGCGCAATTTCGCGTCGCCGAGAATTACCTGCTCAGCGGCCTCGGTCGCCATGCGCCCGAAGAGGATATCGATCTCGCCGTGCGCTCACTCTTTGCGTTGTCGGTCCAGCTCGGCGACAAGCCGTTTCTGATGGGCGAAACGCCCTGCGGCGTGGACGCTACCGCCTTCGGCGCGCTCGCTGGAATTTTGACGCCGTTCTTCGAGTCAGCGCTGCGGCAGCGGGTGGAGCAGTTCGCCAACCTCACGGCCTATGTCGACCGGATGATGCTGCTGTACTATCCGGAATTCGCCTGGGCGCCCGTGCAGCAACAGGCTGCGTGATGCCCATAGCGTTTTCGAGCGAAGTGGATTCCGGTTCGCGTTAAGAAAACCCGTCAAAAGAGCAGATGGCGCCCGGTTCTGATTTGATCAGAACCGACAAGTCTCCTAGGTCGCCGAGGCGGACTGGCCCTGCAGTGCAGCCAGTTCTGCTTCGAGCTCGGCGATGCGGGCGTCGCGCACAGCAAGCGCCTGCGCCACGTCGGCGGCATCGAACTTCTGCGGGATGTGCTGCGGGCAATTGGTGTCCCAGGCCGAGATCTTGAACAGGATGACCTGTTCGGGCCGCGCCTTGTAGCCCTGCGGCATCAGCGATTTCGTCAAAGCCGGATCGTCCTCCACCACACGTGCATCACCCCAGATCTTCACGCGCCGGCGATGCGCATAGTCCATCACGAAAATATGCCCCTTCGGATTCTCCGACAGGTTTCCCTGCGTGATGTACTGCCGGTTGCCGCTGTAATCGGCAAACGCGATGGTGTTCTTGTCGAGGATTTTGACAAAACCCTTCGGGCCGCCGCGGTGCTGGATATAGGGCTGGCCGTCCGCAGAGGCCGTCGCAAGGAAGAAGCTGTTGGTCTCGGCGAGGAAGCCGGCGAGATTTTCGTCGATCTCGGTACGCCAGCCGCCACGCTCCTCGACATGGGCATAGCCCTCGCGCGAACCCTTGCGGGTCTGGATCGCCTTCACCGCCGGGGTAAAGGCGACGTCGCTGGAATAGGTGTGAACGTCAGACATCTGAACCTCCCATGGTTGGGCGTCGAAACGATCGTCCTTCCGCTCCAAAGTGGACATTCCCACAAATAAAACAATTCAGCGGATTGACACTACACTATTGCCATATATGCAATAATACGATGGACCGGATCGATGCCATGCAGGCCTTCGTCGCCGTGGCTGACCTGCGGGGCTTTGCCCCTGCGGCGCGCAAGCTTGGCCTGTCGCCCTCGGGCGTCACGCGGCTGATTGCGGCGCTGGAGGAGCGTCTCGGCGCGCGGCTGCTGCAACGGACTACGCGGCAGGTGACGCTGACCGACGCCGGCTCACGCTACCTGGAGCGCGCGCGACGGATCCTGGCCGATATCGAGGAGGCTGAGGACGCCATCGAGGGCGAGCGCACGCGGCCGGAGGGGCAACTCGTCATTTCGGCGCCGGTCGGGTTCGGCCGGCTGCATGTCAGCGGAATCGTGACCGCCTACCTGAAGCGCTATGGCGACGTCGGCGTCGACCTCCGTTTGTCCGATCGCATGATCAACCTCGTCGAGGATGGTGTCGATCTCGCGGTCCGGATCGGCCATCTGCCCGACTCGACCCTGGTGGCGCGCCACGTCGGCGAGATGAGGCGGATCGTGGTGGCCTCGTCAGGCTATCTCAAGGCGCGCGGCGAGCCGAAACAGCCACAGGAGATCGCCGCGCATGACACGATCCAGTTCGGCGCCATGATGACGGCGCTCGACTGGCGATTCGTCGAGGACGGCCGCGAGATCCGCGTTGCCAGCACACCGCGATTCGCCACCAACAGCTCGGATGCCGCGATCCAATATGCGGAAGCGGACGGCGGGCTGACGCGGGTGCTGGCCTATCAGGCCGCCGAATCGTTGAGGGCAGAGCGCCTCAAAATCGTATTGGCGCGATTCGAGCAGCCGGCGGTGCCGATCCACATCGTCTATCCGACCTCGCGGCTGTTATCCGCCAAGGTTCGGACCTTCATCGATCTCGTGACCGAGATCGCCGACTGGAATTTTGACTAGGAGACCGGCGCCTTCTTCGGCACCACGCGGAATGTGGCATTGGCGCGCGCGATGACGACGCCGTCGGCCTTGATCAGGCTCTGCACGAAGCAGATCGTCTTGCCGGTCTTGACGACGTCGCTCTCGACAGTGAGCCATTGCCCGACCTCGGCGGTGCCGATGAAATCGACTGCAAGTGAGATCGTCACCAGCGACGACACGCCGCCCATGACATAACCGCAGGAATGGCCCATGGCGTTGTCCGCGAGTGCCGCGATCAGTCCGCCGTGGATCAGGCCGCGGCCGTTGGTGTGCGGCTTGGCAAGCCGCAGCCCGATGATCACGGCCTTGTCGGTCTGCTTCGAATACAGCGGCTCCCAGGGATCGGTTAGCGGGCTCCTACGGGTGCGGCGCTCAAAGCCTTCGGGGATGTCGGTAGCGGTCATGTGCGGCTCGCTTTGCAATGATGTTTGTCGTCATTGAACGCAACACGCCGTGCGAAGTCACCACCTACAAAGTTTTAAACGGGATTACGGCGGGTGTTTAAATCTATCATGGTGTCGTCACCTGCAGGCGGGTGACCCAGTATTCCAGCCGTAGGGTGGGCAAAGCGAAGCGTGCCCACCATCTCTCAGCGTGCTCGGTGATAGATGGTGGGCACGTCGCTTCGCTCCTTTGCCCACTCTACGGCCCGCCTAAAACGGCAACCCCACGTAATTCTCCGACAGCGAGGCGGAGGCTGCCTTCGAGTTGACGACATAGTCCAGCTCGGCGAGTTGAATGCGGGCGCCGAATTCGCCCTCGTCAGGGAATTTGTGCAGCATCGAGGTCATCCACCAGGAGAAGCGCACCGCCTTCCAGACCCGCGCCAGCGCGCGTCCCGAATAGCCGTCGATGCCGGCGGATGATTTCTCGTCGTAGTACTCGCGGAACGCCTGCGAGAGATAATGCACGTCGCTGGCGGCGAGGTTCAGCCCCTTGGCGCCGGTCGGCGGCACGATGTGGGCGGCGTCGCCGGCCAAAAACATCCGGCCGAAACGCATCGGCTCGGCGACGAAACTGCGCAACGGCGCGATGCTCTTTTCGATCGAGGGGCCGGTGACGAGTTCGTCCGCCGCCTTCTGGTCGATCCGGCGCTTCAGTTCGTCCCAGAACCGCTCGTCCGGCCACTGCGCGATATCGTCGTCGAGCGGGCATTGCACGTAATAGCGGCTGCGCCGGGTCGAGCGCATGGTGCAGAGTGCAAATCCCCGCGCGTGGTTGGAATAGATCAGCTCGGGACTGACTGGCGGGGTTTCCGACAGGATGCCGAGCCAGCCGAACGGATAAATCCGCTCATAGGTCTGGATCGCCGACGGTTTTACGCTGGCGCGGCTGACGCCGTGAAAGCCGTCGCAGCCGGCGATGAAGTCGCATTCGATCTCGTGCGTGAGGCCATCCTTGACGTAGCTGACGCGCGGGTGGTCGGTGTCGAAATCATGCGGCTTGACGTCGGTGGCCTGGTAGACCGTGGTGAGGCCGGCAGCCTTGCGGGCGTTCATCAGGTCCAGCGTCACCTCGGTCTGGCCGTAGATCATGACGGTCTTGCCGGTAGCGGCATGCATGTCGATGCGGTGGCGTGCGCCGCCGAACGCGAGTTCCACGCCATGGTGGACCAGTCCCTCGCGATGGGCGCGTGCGCCGGCGCCGACTTCGTCGAGCAGCGCCACCGTGCCTTCCTCGAGCAGGCCGGCACGGATCCGGCCGAGCACATATTCCGGCGTCTGGCGCTCGAGAATGATGTTTTCGATCCCATAGAGGTCTAATAGTTGCCCAAGCAACAATCCTGCCGGACCTGCACCTATGATTGCTACTTTTGTCCTCAATACCCGCTCCCCGATTGCTGTAGTCTGCGGGCAGGTCACCCGCGGACTTGCCCCGATAATTATATCATATAACAGTCTTGGCAAAGCACGTCGGCGCTAAAACTGTGAAGCGCAGTTCGCCGCACCGCAAAAACGGTGCGACCGGATGTCCGCCTTGAAAAAGCGGGCGGACTAGATAACATGTTAAATAACGGGGCCGCACCTAAAAGGCCTGTCATGCCAGGGGAGGAATGTCCATGAGGAAAGCGTTGTTGGCGCTGCTGCTTGCCGCCGGCGTCACGCCTGCGCTGGCGCAGGAAAAGACTTTTGACCTGAAGATTTCGCACTGGGTGCCGGCCTCGCACCCGCTGCAGAAATCGCTGGAAGACTGGGCCGCTGCGGTCGAGAAGGATTCCGGCGGCACCATCAAGTCGAAAGTGTTCCCGGCCCAGCAGCTCGGCAAGGCATTCGACCATTACGACATGGCGCGCGATGGCATCGCCGATGTGACTTACGTCAATCCCGGCTATCAGCCCGGCCGCTTCCCGATCATCGGCGCCGGCGAGATGCCGTTCCTGATGTCTGATGCCAAGGGTGGCTCGATGGGGCTCGACGCCTGGTACCGCAAATATGCCGAGAAGGAGATGAAGGACGTCAAGTTCTGCCTCGCCTTCGTTCACTCTCCATCGTCGTTCCATTCCCGCACCAAGAAGATCGTGGTGCCCGACGACGTGAAGGGCATGAAGGTGCGTCCGGCGCACGCCACCATGGCGAATTTCGTGACGCTGCTTGGCGGCACCAACGTGCAGTCGTCCGCGCCTGAAGTCCGCGACATCATCGAGCGCGGCGTCGCCGACGCCGTCACCTTCCCGTGGGGATCGCTGGTGCTGTTCGGCATCGACAAGGTAACCAAGTTCGACATGGAGGCGCCGCTCTACACCACAACCTTCGCCTTCGTGATCAACAAGGACAAATACAACGCGATGTCCGACAAGCAGAAGAAGGCGATCGACAATAACTGCAACACCGAGGCCGCGGGCAAGGTCGGCGAGTTCTGGGGCAAGATGGAGGACGCCGGGATCGACAAGGTCAAGGCGGAGTCCGGCCATGAGGTCTACAAGCTCACGCCGGAGCAGATCGGACTTTGGAAAAAGGCTGCCGAACCGTTGGTCAAGACCTGGGGCGAGGGCGTCAAGAAGAACGGCGGCGACCCGGACGCAGCGCTGTCCGAGCTCAAGGCTTCGCTCACCAAGTACAACGCGCTCGCACAGTAGACGCGTATATATCCTCCGGCGGCAGGGATCTCCTGCCGCCGTTCCTCCTTTTCCCACCGGCACCCGTTCGGAGCGGACATGAATCGCGCGTGGATGGATCGCTTCATCGACACCATCGAATGGATCGCCGCCGGCTTCGTCGGCATCGTCGCCCTCAACATCTTCGTCGGCGTTCTGCTGCGCAACACGCTCAACTATGCAATCCCGGATTCCTTCGACATCGGGCGCATGCTGCTCGGCATCCTCATTTTCTGGGGGATCGCCGCCACCTCCTATCGTGGCGGCCATATCACCGTCGACCTGATCTGGGCCAATGTCGGCCCAAAGTACCAGCGCATGATCGACGTGTTCGCGACGTTGGTCCTGCTGTTCGTGGTGTCGGTGCAGACCTGGACGCTGTTCGACAAGGTGCGCACCACCTACAATGACAACGTTCTTACCTTCGACATGCACATGCCGACCTGGCCGTTCTTTGCGATCGCTTGGGCCGGCGACGGCGCTGCCGTGCTTCTGATCGCGATCCGCACCTACCGGCTGATCTTCCATCCCGAAGATATCCATGATGCCAAAGTGAAGACGGTGGAGTAGGCCGCATGGGCACCGACGCCGTCGCCGTCCTTGGATTTGTCGCGCTGTTTGCGCTGATGCTGCTGCGCGTGCCCGTCGGCATGGCGATGGGCCTCGTCGGCGTCTGCGGCTTTGGTTACCTGGTCGGCTTCGCGCCGGCGCTGAAGTTGGTCGGCCAGACCTCGATGCGCACGGTGACCGACTATACTTTCGGCGTGATCCCGATGTTCCTGCTGATGGGAACGTTCGTCAGCAATTCCGGCATGAGCCGCGAACTGTTCCGCGCCGCCAACGGCTTTGTCGGCCATCTGCGCGGCGGGCTCGGCATTGCGACCGTCGCAGCCTGCGGCGGCTTTGCCGCGATCTGCGGCTCGTCGGTCGCGACCGCCGCGACGTTCTCGGCTGTGGCCTATCCCGAGATGCGCCGCTTCGGCTATCCGCAATCCTTTGCCACCGGCGTGATCGCCGCCGGCGGCACGCTCGGCGCCATGCTGCCGCCGTCCACCGTGCTCGCGGTCTACGGCATCATCACCGAGCAGGACATTGGCAAGCTGTTCATCGCCGGTATCATTCCCGGCATACTCGCCATGACCATGTACATGCTGACGATCGCGCTGATCGGCTGGTTCCGTCCGAACTTCCTGCCGACCGGTCCGCAAACCACCTGGCGCGAACGCTTTGCCGGCCTGAAGAACATCTGGGCGCCGGTGCTGTTGTTCATCTTCGTGATCGGTGGGCTCTACGGACTGCCGTTCCTGCCGCGCTTTACGCCGACCGAAGCCGGCGGCGTCGGCGCCACCGGTGCGTTCCTGATCGGCCTGTTCACCGGGCGGCTCGATAAGGAGAAGATACTGGCCTCGCTGCTGCAGGCGACCCGCACCGCGGCTGCGGTGTTCACGGTGCTGATCGGCGCATTGATCTTCGGCTATTTCCTGACAGTGACCCAGACCCCGCAGAAGGTTACGGAACTCCTCACCGGCCTCGGTCTCGGTCCCTACGGCATCCTCGCTTTGATCATGGTGATGTATCTGGTGCTGGGCTGCCTGATGGATGCGATGGCCATGATCATCCTGACCGTGCCGATCATCTTCCCCGTCATCATGCATCTTGGTTTCGATCCGATCTGGTTCGGCGTCATCATCGTGATGACGGTCGAACTCGGCCTGATCCATCCGCCGGTCGGCATGAACGTGTTCGTGATCAAGAGCGTGGTGAAGGACGTGTCGTTCTCGACCATCTTCCGCGGCGTGATTCCGTTCGTGGTCACGGACCTGATCCGGCTGGTGATCCTGATCGCATTCCCGATATTGGCGCTGTGGCTGCCGCAACGTATGGCCGGATAGGATGGCCCGATGACCCCGCAGCTTTCGACGAAGTATGTTTTCACGATCACCGCGCGGATCGGCGACGTGACTTCAGCGGGCGAGATCGGCACCGGTGTGCGCCGGATCATTCCCATCATCGGCGGGGAGGTGAAAGGCGAGGGGATCAATGGCAAGGTCTGCCCGTTCGGCGCCGACTTCCAGATCATCCGGCCCAACGAACTGATCGAGCTGGAGGCCAAATACGCCTTCGAGACCGACGACGGCGCGGTGGTCTATGTCGAAAACAAGGGCCTGCGCTTCGGTCCGGTCGACTTGCTGCAAAAGTTGAAGCGTGGCGAGCCGGTCGATCCGAAACTGATCTATTTCCGCACCGTGCCGCGGTTCGAGACCGGTAGTGAAAAATACCGCTGGTTGATGGAAAACCTGTTCATCGGCTCCGCCGCCCGCCACGCCGACCGAGTGGTGATCGACGTGCATCAGGTGCTGTGACTTTCCGGCCCTGCAGGGGCGCACAGCTATTATTGAATCGAAATGGACTTTTGTTTCGTGCGCGAATTCTGAAATGACCCCGGCGCACGCAACGATTTGAGACGCGTCGCGACCGTGTCGATCATCGCACTTGGTAAGGTCGCCAGCCGCGCTGTTGCCATCCGTATGCAAATCGAGGATTCACGCCACAATACGAAAATGTTCCGGAGGCCGAAGCCTGGCACTGCTGGTAGCTCGTATACCGACACAAACCCGGGTAGCCGTAATCTCTGCCTTGTAGGCAGTAGGGATAATCGTAGGGATCGCTGGGTTGAGCAGATGCCGATAGCGCTGTGAACACCATGGCTACAAACGCTGCGGCTCCAATGGACTTGCGCATTTCAATTTCTCCTGATGCCAAACCGCTCCGAATCGAAGCATCTCTCGGGTCGCCGAAGCGCAGAACACCTTATCGATTTAAACTTGGTAACCTTTTCAGACTCTTCCATGGCTCGTAACCCGTCCATCTACTCAGCGTTTAAGAGGGCGTCAGGTCAATCGAAATGCACGCGCGCGACTTGATAGCGCCGAAGTCCCCTGACGGATCAAACGGTCCCGGTCATTTCGACGGCCTCCGCTCGACGTCGATGGTCGCTACGAGCCGTTCAATCTCGCCTAATCGCGGATCAGCCGCAGACTCGCACCCGGCGGACCCGCCAGCCATGGCCGTCCCAGAAACGCTGGGTCACCCATTCGCAACTGCCAAAATCGTCGTATGGCCCGCGACCTGCTCCGTAAGGGGCGGGCCAAGAATAGCGGTCCGGAGCCGTGACGCCCGCGGCGCCGCCACGCTGTGCGCTTACGGGCGTCGCGGCGAGCGAACCCACGATCGTAGCCACCGCGACGAAGGCAGCAAATGTCCTCTTCATTCCAGGGGCCCTCCTTGCAAGATGACGCCTTCGGTCAGCGCCGGTGGACGGTCAATCTCCAGCGGGGCATCGTATCAGGCCAACTGAGTGCATTGATAGGGGTTGGCTTCGAGTCGCTTGTCGCAAGTCCTGATGTCCGTTGTGAGTCAGTCAATCGCGTCGAGTTTGACATCTCTGCGGCATGTCCAGTCAGGGGAACGAGAGGTCATGTTCGGTCGGAGCCACGTCATTGCGAGCCAACGGGTCGCGCGAATGCCCGCCCCGCGACGAGCGCAATTGCGCCCGCACAGTGATGACAGGCTCCGCGAAGCAATCCATTGTCACCTCGCGTACGGAAAGGTGGATTGCTTCGCTTCGCTCGCAATGACGGTGGCGCCAGCAGGGGCCCACAGATCCATATTGACTCCGTCCAAAATCGTTATAAAATATAACTATTCTGCACAGGAAGTAAAACGCGCCCATGGGAAACGCCTCCACCGCCGCTGCGGGTTCATCCGACCTGCTCAAGATCGAGCAGACGGGCGCGGTGCTGACCGTGGGCCTCAACCGCCCGGCCAAGCGCAATGCGCTGAATGACGGCATCATCCTCGCGATCCAGGACTGCTTCTCCAATCTTCCCGAGGGAACGGGCGCCGTGGTCATCCATGGCGTCGGCGATCACTTCTCCTCCGGCCTCGATCTGTCCGAACTGACCGAGCATGACGCCACCGAGGGCCTGCGCCATTCGCAGATGTGGCACCGGGTATTCGACCGCATCCAGTATAGCCGCGTTCCCGTGATCGCGGCGCTGAAGGGCGCGGTGATCGGTGGCGGACTGGAACTGGCCTGCGCGGCACATATCCGTGTCGCCGAACCATCGGCCTATTTCGCGCTGCCCGAGGGCCAGCGCGGCATCTTCGTGGGCGGCGGCGGATCGGTGCGGTTGCCGCGGCTGATCGGCGTGGCGCGGATGATCGACATGATGCTCACGGGGCGGGTCTATTCGGCCACTGAAGGCTCGGCGTATGGTTTCTCGCAATATCTCACGGAGGCCGACGGCGCGCTTCCGAAGGCGCTGGAACTGGCCGAAAGAGTGGCTGCGAACGCCCCGCTGACCAATTTCGCCGTGCTGCAGGCATTGCCGATGATCGCGGAGGCCAATCCGCAGGCCGGCCTGTTGATGGAATCGTTGATGGCAACGGTGGCGCAGAGCGACAAAGAGGCCAAGCGCCGCATTCGCGCGTTTCTCGATCACAAGACCGCAAAGGTGAAGCCGACCTGACATGAGCGCCAAGCCCAGCATGTCCGCCTCGACCGACAAAGCCGCGCGCGCCGATCATCCGCTGCGCCCGATCTCGTTCGGCACGCCCGCGGTGCATGTCGAGCGCCGCGATGACGGCACCATCTATCTGCGCCCGAAGGCGCCGTTGCTCGACTATCCCGTGCGCCTCACCGACCGCCTGCATCATTGGGCCGCAGCCGTGCCCGATCGGGTCTTTATGGCGGAACGCAACGCCGCGCGGGGCTGGCGGCAGATCACCTATGCGGAGTTGCTCGCCTCCTCGCGGCACATCGCCTCCGCGCTGCTGGCACGCGGGCTTTCCGCCGAAAAACCGGTCGTCATTCTCTCCGGCAACTCGATCGATCATGCATTGATCGCGTTCGGCGCGCTCTATGCCGGCATTCCCTTCTGCCCGGTCTCGCCGGCCTATTCGCTGGTGTCGCGGGACTACGGCAAGCTCAGCTATCTGATGAAGCTATTGACGCCCGGCCTCGTCTTCGCCGACGACGCCTCGAAATTCGCCGACGCGCTGGCTGCCAACGTGTCCCATGGCATCGAGATCGCGGCCTCGCGCGGCACGGTGGCCGGTCGCAACGTAACTGACCTCGCTGTTCTGATGGCTGCGCCATTGCATCCGCGCCTCGACGCAGTACACGAGGCGATCGGCCCTGACACGATTGCAAAATTCCTGCTGACATCGGGATCGACGGGCAATCCGAAGGCCGTCATCAACACCCAGCGCATGATCTGCGCCAACCAGGTGATGCTGCGCGAGACGCTGGCGTTCCTGAAGGACGAGCCGCCCGTCATCGTCGACTGGCTGCCATGGAATCATACGTTCGGCGGCAATCACAATATCGGGCTGACGCTGTACAATGGCGGCTCGATGTATCTCGACGAGGGCAAGCCGATGCCCGGCGGCATCGAGGAGACCGTGCGTAATCTGCAGGAGATTTCGCCGACGGTCTATTTCAACGTGCCCAAGGGTTATGAATCGCTGCTGCCCTATCTGCGCGACGATCCCGCCTTGCGCAAAAAATTCTTTGGCCGGCTGCATGCAATGTTCTTCTCGGGCGCCGCGCTGTCAGCCTTTGTCTGGAACAGTCTCGACGAACTTTCCGTCCAGGAAACCGGCTATCGCGTGCCGATGCTGACCGGCCTGGGCGCCACCGAGACTGCGCCGTTCTTCATGTCGGTCAATCCGCACACCAGCCGTTCCGGCCATGTCGGGCTGCCGGTGCTGGGCAATGATGCCAAACTCGTGCCCAACAACGGCAAGCTGGAAGTTCGCGCCAAGGGGCCGAACGTGATGCCGGGCTACTGGCGTCAGCCTGACATGACGGCGAAAGCCTTCGACGAGGAAGGCTTCTACAAAATGGGCGATGCGCTGAAACCAGTCGACCCCGATAATTTCGACGCCGGGTTCGATTTCGACGGCCGCACCGGCGAAGACTTCAAGCTCGCCAGCGGCACCTGGGTCAGCGTTGGGCCGTTGCGGGCGCGCTTCGTTGGCGCTTGCGCGCCTTTGGTGCGCGACGTCGTCATTGCCGGCATCAACCGCGATGAAATATCGGCGCTGGTGGTGCTCGACCTCGACGGCTGCCGCCTGATCAATCCAACGCTTCCGCTCGACGACCTGGCCGCTGCGGCGTCCGACCCGCTGATCGTTGCGGCCTTCCGCGAGCGCTTCCGGGCGCTTGTCGCGGGCGCGACCGGCTCGTCGACCCGGATCACGCGCGCGGTGCTGCTCGATGCGCCGCTGTCGATCGATCGCGGCGAGGTCACCGACAAGGGCTCGATCAATCAGCGCGCGGTATTGGAAAATCGCGGCGCGCTGATCGAGGAGATTTATTCGCCCGCGCCGCCGGCGCAGGTGATTACGCTGTAGCCGAATTCGCACAAAGCTTGTCAGGGAGAGCACCATGCAGTTGAAGGACCAGGCCGCCATCGTCACCGGCGGCGCATCCGGATTGGGCGCAGCAACCGCGCGCCGGCTCGCAGCGCAGGGCGCCAAGGTCGCGGTCTGCGATCTCAACGCAAAACTTGCCGAAACCGTCGCCACCGAGATCGGTGGCGTTGCCGTGATCTGCGACGTTTCCGACGCAGCCTCGGCGGAAGCTGCGATCGCCAAGGCCGCGGCGGCCCACGGCCCGGCGCGCGTGCTGGTGAACTGCGCCGGCATCGGCGTCGCCAAGCGCGTAATCGGCAAGGAAGGCCCGATGGCGCTCGGCGATTTCGACAAGGTAATCAAGGTCAATTTGATCGGCTCCTTCAACATGCTGCGGCTGGCGACGGCGGGCATGTCGAAGCTGGAGCCGCTTGCGACCGGCGAGCGCGGCGTGGTGATTTCCACGGCTTCCGTCGCAGCCTATGATGGCCAGATCGGTCAGTCCGCCTATTCGGCCTCGAAGGGCGGCATCGTCGCCATGACGCTGCCGATCGCGCGCGAACTGGCGCAGTTCGGCATTCGCGTGCTGACGATCGCGCCCGGCCTGTTCCTTACGCCGCTGCTCGCCAATTTGCCGCAGGAAGCACAGGACTCGCTTGCCGCCTCGATCCCGTTCCCGCGCCGGCTCGGTCAGGCCGACGAGTTCGCCTCGCTGGCGCTGCACATGATCGACAACCCTTATTTGAACGGCGAAGTGGTGCGGCTCGATGCCGCGCTTCGCATGGCACCGCGCTAGGATATTCCAGCTCATGTTCATTAACCGGCGCGACGTGCAGATCCAGTGGGGCGATTGCGACCCCGCCAACATCGTCTACTACCCGCGTTATTTCGCGATGTTTGACGATTCGACCTCGATCATGTTCGAAGCCGCCGGCTTTTCGAAGCAGGACATCATCCACAAATACGGCCTGGTCGGCATACCCATGGTGGATACAAGGGCAAAATTCCACATTCCCTCGACCCATGGTGACTGGATCAGGATCGAAAGCCGGATCGAGAGTTTCAAGCGATCCTCTTTCGAGGTGCTCCACAACGTGTTCAAGGGCGAGGCGCTGGCGATCGAGGCGTTCGAGACCCGCGTGTTGGTCGGCAAGCATCCGGACGATCCGGCGAAGCTCAAATCGGCACCGATGCCCCCGGAGATCATCGAACGATTCATGCGGGACTGACTCAGTTCTCCTCGGGGCTGACTCAAGTCCCCGCATGACCTAAAGAAGGGGCTGAATAGCCCACGGGATTTTGCTTAGAACGATAAATAGACAATCAAGGGAGGAATGAATGAAGAAGGCCTTTTTGTCCGCTGCAGCCGTTGCAGCGGCTCTCGCCCTGCCGGGTTCGCCCGCGCTCGCGCAGACCAACGAAATCACGATCGGCATTTCCGTTACCACGACGGGACCGGCGGCCGCCCTTGGTATTCCCGAGCGGAACGCACTCGACTTCGTGCCGAAGGAAATCGGCGGCGTGCCGATCAAGATCATCGTGCTCGACGACGGTGGTGATCCCACGGCAGCGACCACCAATGCGCGGCGCTTCGTGACGGAATCCAAAGCCGATATCATCATGGGTTCTTCGACGACGCCGCCGACGGTCGCGGTCTCCACCGTCGCGAACGAGGCGGGAATTCCGCATTTCGGCCTCGCGCCGTTCCCGATCAACGAAGCGCGCATGAAGTGGTCGGTGGCCATGCCGCAGCCGATCCCGATCATGGGCAAGGTGTTGTACGAGCACATGAAGGCGCATGGCATCAAGACCGTCGGCTATATCGGCTACTCCGATTCCTATGGCGACCTCTGGGTCAACGACTTCAAGGCGCAGGCCGTTCCGATGGGCCTGACCATGGCCACCGAAGAGCGCTTTGCCCGTCCGGATACCTCGGTCGCCGGGCAGGTGCTGAAGCTCGTCGCCGCCAATCCGGATGCGGTTCTCGTCGGTGCCTCCGGCACTGCCGCAGCCCTGCCGCAGAGCACGCTGCGTGAGCGCGGTTACAAGGGGCTGATCTACCAGACCCACGGCGCCGCCAGCATGGACTTCATCCGTATCGCCGGTCCTGCGGCGGAAGGCGTGATCATGGCCTCGGGTCCGGTGATGTCGCCTGAATCCCAGCCTGACAGCGCGCTGACCAAGAAGCCGGGGCTCGCGCTCAACACTGCCTACGAAGCAAAATACGGCGTCAACAGCCGCAGCCAGTTTGCAGGCCATTCCTACGATGCGTTCGAAGTGCTCAAGCGTATCGTGCCGGTGGCATTGAAGACGGCGAAGCCGGGCACGCCGGAATTCCGCGAGGCGCTCCGCCAGGCCATGACGTCCGAGAAGGACATCGCGGCAAGCCAGGGTGTCTACAACTTCACCGAAAAGGATCGCTACGGCCTCGACGACCGCTCGCGCATCATCCTGACCGTGAAGGACGGCAAGTACACCCCGGCGAAGTAAGGTGCGCGGTCTGTAGGGTGGGCAAAGCGTAGCGTGCCCACCATAGATAGGCCAGCAAGAGAGATGGTGGGCACGGCGCAAGTGCGCCTTTGCCCACCCTACGGAAGCCGGAGATCGTTTGCCTAACCGCCTGTGGAAGCGATCAGCAACGACGGCGTCGGTTGCGAGCGCGCCTCCTCGATGCTCTTGCGCATCATCCGCGCCTGCTCGGCGACGTGGTCGAGCAGCCATCGCTCGAATGCTTCGGGCGACATCGGACGCGCGCAGAGATAGCCCTGCACGACGTCGCAGCCGAGCGCAGCCAGCAGTTGGCGTTGCCCCTCGGTTTCGACGCCCTCGGCGACCACGGCCATTTTCAGGCTCTGGCCGACGCGGACGACGGCGGTGGCGATTGCGAGTGCACTGGCGTCGCGCTCGATGTTGCGCATGAAGCTGCGATCGATCTTCAATTCGCGGATCGGCAGATGCGCCAGCCGGCTCAGGCTGGAATAGCCAGTGCCGAAATCGTCCAGCGACAGGCCGACGCCGAGCTTGCGGATCGCATTCATGGTTTCGATCGCCGCCGAGCGCTCGTTCACGAGCACGCCCTCGGTGATCTCGAGCATCAACGTTTCATGCGGGAGGCCGTTGGCCGCGATGGTCTCCGCCACCACGGCGGCGAGCTTCGCATTCTGGAAATTGAGCGGCGACAAATTGACCGCCACGCAGGGGACGTCCAGCCCGGCATGGCGCCATGCGGCCATTTGCCGGCACGCCTCGCGGATCGACCACAGGCCGATCTGCTCGATCAGGCCGACTTCCTCGGCCAGCGGGATGAATTTCGAAGGCGGGACGTCGCCGAGATCAGGATCGTGCCAGCGCGCCAGCGCTTCGACGCCGTAGAGAGCGCCGTCGACGGTTCGGGTCTGCGGTTGATAGACGAGCGTCAACCGGTCATTGGCGATGGCTTGGCGAAGCGCCGCGCTGAAGACGAGCCGCTGCTCGGCGAGCCGGTTCATGTCGGCGCTGAAGAAGCGGTGGGTGGAGCGGCCCGCTTGCTTGGCCTTGTACATCGCCGCATCGGCCTGCTGTATCAGCGTATCGATATCGGTGGCATTGTCGGGATAGATGCTGATGCCCATGCTGGCGGAAATCGGCACCTGCCGGTTGTCGATCCATAGCGGCGACGCCAGCGCTTCGGTGATGTTGGAGGCGACCAGCGAGGCGCGCGCCGGATCGCAGTTCGGCAGCGCGATGACGAACTCGTCGCCACTCAGGCGTCCCAGCAGGTCGGACGGCTGGATGCGCCCGCGCAGCCGTTTTGTAAACTCGATCAGCAGGGCGTCGCCGGCCGAATGTCCCAGCGTGTCGTTGACGTCCTTGAAGTGATCGAGGTCAAGAAATATCAGGGCGAGCTGCTTTTCCGCAGGACAGTCCGCGATGGCCTGGTTGATCAGCTCGCGCAACTGCGCGCGGTTCGGCAGCCCGGTCAGCATGTCGTGATAGGCAAGCCGGGCGATCTGGGCCCGCGCTTCCTTTCGCTCGATCGCCAGCGCACCGAGGTGAACGCAGGCCTCGACGATCCGCTGATGCCAGCGGCTCGGCGCCCGAGGCTCCCTGAAATAGAAGGCGAAGGTTCCGATCACGCGGCCATCCTTGGCCTTGATCGGCGTCGACCAGCAGGCCTTCAGGCCGACCTCGAGCGGCCGCCTCTTGTACGGCTGCCAGCGCGGATCGGTGTCGAGATTCTCGGCCAGCACCGGCGTGCCGTAATACGCGGCCGACCCGCACGAGCCGACGTCCGGACCAATGGCGATGCCTTCAAGCGCGCGGGAGTAATCGTCAGGCAGGCTGGGTCCACCCAGCGGGTGCACCAGCCCGTCCGAATCGACGTGCAGCACCGAAGCGACGACATCGGGTGCGATGGTTTCGACGCGCCGGCACAGCTGGTCGGCGA
Source organism: Bradyrhizobium sp. McL0615 (assembly GCF_049993905.1). NCBI lineage: Bacteria > Pseudomonadati > Pseudomonadota > Alphaproteobacteria > Hyphomicrobiales > Nitrobacteraceae > Bradyrhizobium > Bradyrhizobium sp. McL0615. The sequence continues at coordinate 1,138,596 of NZ_CP188254.1, forward strand.
TCTCGGTGAGCGGAAGCTCGTCGGCCAGCGCGGCCATGATCAGTTGCTGCAGCGACCTCAGCTGCTTGTTCTCGCTGATATCGGTCAACAGGGCGAAGGTGTATTTGACCCGTCCGCGCGCGTTGCGGAACGGCTTGACCATGGCCGAGACCCAAATTTCATCGCCGTTCTTGTCGTAGGCCAGGATTTCCTCTTCAGCGCCGCTGTCATCGAAGATTCGGCGGGGCAGCTTCCCCAGCGTCTTGCGATCGGTGAATCGGCCGCCAAGCAAGTGGTGCGCCTGTCGCCCTTGCGCTTCTTCAGGCGAGTATCCGAACAGTCCGGAGAACGCAGCGTTGGTATAGACGATCTGTAGCTTCCGATCGGTGACGACGACGGCGCGGTTGGTCTTGTCGGCCACCAGATTGAGCAGCGCGATCCTCTCACGTCGTTCGACCTCCGCGGTGGTGTCACGAACGAAGACCATGCAGTTGGCTCGGCCGCCGATCTCGACACCCGACACCGATAGCTGAGCCCGGATCCGGCTGTTGTCGCTGCGCCGGATCGTGATCTCAGATTCGTCGCCATTTTTCAATTCATTGAAGCCAAGACAGTGTGCATCGCAGCCGAGAACCTCCGCGCGCCGCACGCCCCAGATCGATTCGGCAGCGGCGTTGAAATGGCGTATGCACAGATCGCTATCGACAATGACGATAGCCTCGCTCGCCTGCTCAAGCGCGGCCAGCAAGAACTCGGCGGTATCGATCGTGGGGGAATCGGAAGCGCGCATCGTCTGACCTTGTGATCCGCCGGCCGCCATTAACGTCCGGCATCGGACTGAAAATGACTGCTGTATCGCAAGGTTAGAAGGCCGCGCGTGATCAGGAAGTTGTGCAACTCACTACGAGCGGACGGTAACTCGCATCATGCTTAAGATTTCGTTAGTGAAAGGAGTGGATTGGTTCGGTCGAAAATGCATCAAAGCAGACATCCGGTGAAACAGTAACCTCAGCCACTAGGATTCCGTAGACTTGCGCCGCCGGTGAATGACCGGTTCGCTTTTCAGCGGCGCACAAGAGCTTCTTTCCGCTTCTTCCCTCGTGGATTCGGAGCTTGTCCACACTTGCTGGACACCGTTGAAGAACAAATAGCGGCAGTGTTTCTTGTAAAACGGTACCGGATAGTCATCACTTAGTCGTGCAGTTATTATCTCGGATCCAACCAGGACCCCGCGATTGAGAAAGTAGGCAGCCAACAAGAATACCGCCAATCCCAACAAAACCCAGCGCGTTGGCGATAATCGCATCCGCTATTCTTCCATGCATTTGAGAATGAAGGTCGTGCGGTCCCTGGGCAAAACACCCTCATGAACGGCCTGCTGTTGGCATTTCATCTGCTCCACGTGCGCGGCCAGTGCCTTGGTGCGCTGCTCTTCAACGACTGTATCGGCCACTCTTATCATCCTCACCTTGATCGGTGATCCATCCGATTCGAACTGGAATTCGTATTTTCGTCCCTTTCCATCGGCGGCATTACAAGTCACACTGGATACCTGCTGTGCAGCAAAATTTCCGATCTGCTTGCACATTCCAGTCGACAGCTCGACGGATGGCGTTGGCAACCCATCGACCTTGGGTCTGTCTTTTGATTTCAACAGCATTCGGTCGATCGATAATTCATACAGGGTGTCCTGCTCTCTCTTACTTTTCTCGCCTGAAAACGTAACGATGTGACTATCGTCGTCGGGATCGTTCAAGGGGACGGTGAAGCCGGATCGGCCCCCAGGACTGTGGGAAAAGGCCACGGTCGTACATGAGAAATCGCGCTCGGCAATTTTCAGGACGCTGCACTTGCCGTTCATCGATGCGAACACGTCGATCTCAGGTCCCCGCCGCTCGGCCTCGTCAGCAAAAACGGCGACTGAAACAACCGAAAACGACACGAACGCAACGGCGGCAATCCGCCAACAGATGCGCATGAAAATATCCCCAAGCCAAAATCGAGTGTAATCTGCGGGTTTCCATATGAAAACGCAATGGAGTCACCAGGCTCGACGGGACGTCAGGCGATTTCCTGCTTAGGTCCAGAACGCACACCAAAGCGGACGCCCGCCGACTACCCTGAACTCGTAGGGCAGTCCGCTAAATCCCGCTCGCGCCTTCGTGCTGGAATCCGAGATAGCTTGCCGCGACACGCTGGTTGCTGGCGATATCCGTTGCCGATCCGCTCAGGATGAATTCGCCGAGCTCCATGACGTAGGCGCGGTCGGCGATCTTGAGAGCAGCTTGCGCGTTTTGCTCGACCAGCAGCACCGACACGCCGGCGGCGCGCAGTTCGCCGATGGTGCGGAAGATGTCGGCGACGATGATCGGGGCGAGGCCAAGGCTCGGTTCGTCCAGCATCAGCAGTTTTGGCGCGCCCATCAGCGCGCGGCCCATCGCGAGCATCTGCTGCTCGCCGCCGGAGAGCGTGCCGGCCAGTTGCTTGCGCCGCTCCTTCAGCCGCGGAAACAGCGTGTAGACTTTTTCGAACGAATTTACTGCGGTGGCCTTCGGAATCCGGAAAGCGCCGAGCTCCAGATTGTCCTCGACATTCATGGTGCCGAACAATTCGCGGTGCTCGGGCACGAGAGACAAACCCGCCGCGACGCGATCCTCGATGTCGAGCGGAGCCATGTCGTCGCCGGCGAACGCTGCACCCCCCTTGAGCGGCAGCACGCCCATGATGGCGTTCAGCAGCGTGGTCTTGCCGGCGCCGTTGGCGCCGATGATGGTGACGATCTCGTTGTCGGCGACATCGAGCGACACCGAACGCACGGCTTCGACCTTGCCGTAGGAAACATGGGCGTCGGAGACCGATAACAGCGCGCTCATGCGGTAGCTCCGAGATAGGCCTTGATCACGTCGGGATTGGTCTTGATCGCAGCCGGCGTCCCCTCGGCGATCTTGGTGCCGAAATCCAGCACCACGATGCGGTCAGCGAGATCCATCACAAAACCCATGTCGTGCTCGACCAGCAGCACCGACATGCCGCCGTCGCGCAATTGACGGAGCAGCGCCGCGAGCCGCTGCTTCTCCATGTGACGCAATCCCGCCGCCGGCTCATCGAGCAGCAGCAGCAACGGATCGACGCATAACGCGCGCGCAATCTCGACGATGCGCTGCTGGCCGAGCGACAGGCTTCCCGCCAACTGGTCGATCTGGTCGCCGAGGCCGACGCGCTCGATCTGGCGCGCGGCTTCCGCCAGCAGCTTCGCCTCGTCGGCGCGGTCGAACCGGAACATGCTTGAGATCGCGCCCGAAGACCCACGCAGATGCGCGCCGATCGCGACGTTCTCCAGCACGGTCATGTCGGGCACCAGCTTGACGTGCTGGAAGGTGCGCGCGACGCCGAGTTTGACGACTTCCTGCGGCGGGGCATTGTCGACCTTGTGGCCCAGCACCGAGATGGTGCCGCCGGTCGTCGTCAGCACGCCCGTGATCAGGTTGAAGGTCGTGCTCTTGCCGGCGCCGTTGGGACCAATAAGCGCGACGATCTCGCGCGCCTGGACCTCGAAGGAAACGTCGTTGACGGCAATCACGCCGCCGAACTGCTTGCGCGCTTTTTCGATCTGCAGCAGCGCGGCAGCGGAGGCCGGCGCGCGCTCGCGCTTGGCAAGGGGAAGCGATGTGTCGGGCACCTTGCGGCCGGGCTTGAGCGGCAGACGCGCCATCAGCCAGGGCCAGACGCCGGTTGGCGCCAGTTGCAGCAGCACCACCAGCAGGATGCCGAACACGATGGTTTCGAGCTGGCTCTGGCCGCCAAAGACATACGGCAGATAGCTCTGCAGCACCTCTTTGAGGATGACGACGATTCCGGCGCCGAGCACCGCGCCCCAGACATAGCCCGCGCCGCCGACCACGGCGATGAACAGATATTCGATGCCGGCCTGCGCGCCGAACGGCGTTGGATTGGCGGCGCGCTGGAAATGCGCATAGAGCCAGCCGGACAGGCCGGCGAGAACCGCCGCATAGATGAACACCAAAAGCTTGGCGCGCGGCGTCTGCACGCCGAACGCTTCGCCGGCGATATGCCCGCGCCGCAGCGCGCGGATCGCGCGACCGGTGCGGGAGTCCAGAAGGTTCATGGTCAATAGCGCCGAAATCAGTACCGCGATCCAGATCGCGAAATAGATCGAGCCGGGATCGAGCATTTTGAAATTGCCGATCGAGAGCGGCGGGATGCCCGATATGCCGTCATTGCGGCCGAGGAATTCCAGCTTGCTGAACAGATAAAACAGCCCGATGCCCCAGGCGATGGTGCCGAGCGGCAGATAGTGGCCGGATAGCCGCACCGTGACGATCCCGAGCAGGACAGCCGCCACGCCGCTGACCAGCAGCGAGAGCGGCAATGTCAGCCACGGCGAAAAACCGTAGGCCGTCGTCAGCACCGCGGTGGTGTAGGCGCCGAAGCCGCAGAAGGCTGCCTGGCCGAATGACGTGAGGCCGCCGACGCCGGTCAGCAGCACCAGCCCCATCGCCACCAGGGCGGCGAGGCCGATATTGTTGAGCAACACGATCCAGAACGGCGGAACGCCCGGAATGAACGGGATCGCCGCCATGACGAGTGCGAAGATGAGGACAGGAAGCCGCTGATGCATTGCCGTCAGTCCTTCTCTTCCTCGACCGCGGGCGCTGCGAGCGAACGCAGCACCAGCACGGGAAGGATCAGCGTAAAGACGATGACCTCCTTGAAATTACTGGCGTAGAACGAGGAAAAGGCCTCGACGCTGCCGACGATCAAGGCCGCCACCGCGGTCAGCGGATAGCTCACCAGCCCGCCGATGATCGCGGCGATGAAACCTTTCAGGCCGATCAGGAAGCCGGTGTCGTAATAGAGCGTGGTGATCGGCACGATCAGGATGCCGGAAATCGCGCCGATCAGGGACGCCAGCAGGAACGCGATCTGGCCCGACAGCGTGGTGCGGATGCCGACGAGGCGGGCGCCGAGCCGGTTGACGGCGGTGGCGCGCAGCGCCTTGCCCATCAGCGTGAAGCCGAAGAACAGCCACAGCGCGACGATGAAGGCGATCGTCAGCCCGTAGACTGCAAGGCTCTGGCCGGTGAAGCGCAAAGGACCGACCGTCAGCGCCACGCTCGACAAAGCCGGTCCGCGCATGCCTTCGGCGCCGAAGAACACCAGGCCTAAGCCCTGCAAAGCGAGATGGCAGCCGACGGAGGCGATCAGCAGCACCAGCACTGAGGTATGGGCGAGCGGCTGGAACGCGATGCGGTAGAGGAACAGTCCGATCGCCGCGACGATCAAAAGCGACAGCGCGATGTTGACCGCGATCGGGGTCGTGGGCCCGGCCAGGCCATAGGTCAGGGCCAGTATGGCGGCGGGCAGCACGATGTTGAGGGCAAGGGAGCGCAATATCCGCTTGAGCCGCAGCGATCGCCGCGCGTCAAACAGGTCAAGAGCAAAGGCGACCAGGCCCATCGCCATCGCAAGCCACGCGGTGCCCGGCACCTTGCCGGTCGCCAGCACGGCGTAGCTCAGCGCGCCATAGGTGACGAATTCGCCCTGCGGGATCAGGATGACGCGGGTGACGGCAAACACCAGCACCAGCGCAAGCCCGAGCAGCGCATAGATCGCGCCATTGGTGATGCCGTCCTGCAGCAGGAACAGCATGATCGTCGTGTTCAAGACTGGCGCTCCCCCTAAAAGCGTCGCCGGTCTGGACCTCATGCGGTCAGCCGGTCGTCCCCCATCTCGGCAGTTGAAAGACGCCGATATTTGATATACTCTATAACAATTATCAAATATAACATCAAGGCCCGGCCACCGGCGGGACCTTACTTTCCGGACGACGAGCTTTATCCGATGACAGTTTCCAAGGCAGCGACCGATGCCGTCAAGCCTTCTCGCACCGGCGGCAAGGATCTTGGCGACGGCGCCGCTGACCATGCCGGGCTGCAACTGGGCGAGCTGGCCGAACTGCTCGGCTATTCGCTCAAGCGCGCGCAGCTCAAGGTGTTCGAGGATTTTCTGCGCTGTGTCGCGCCGCTGCAACTGACGCCGGCGCAATTCTCGGTGCTGCTGTTGCTCGACCGCAATCCCGGACGCAACCAGACCGAAATCGCCAACACGCTCGGCATCCTCAGGCCGAATTTCGTCTCGATGCTGGATGCGCTGGAAAGCCGCGGCCTGTGCGCCCGGATGCGCTCGACCAACGACCGCCGCTCGCACATCCTGGCTCTGACCGACAAGGGAAGGGCGGTGCTGGCGCGCGCCAAGAAGCTGGTTGCCAGCAAGCACGAGGCGCGGCTCAACGAGTTGCTGGGCCCCGCCAACCGCGTAGCGCTGCTCGAAATGCTGTCGAAGATCGCGGCGGAGTTCTGATTGTTGTTCGTCATTCCGGGGCGCATCGACGATGCGAACCCGGAATCTCGAGATTCCCCGATGCGCAATTGCGCATCTGAGGTCTGGTCCTACGGACCATCCCGGAATGACGGTGTAGATCAATCAGGCCGCGACGATACGGCCTTGAATATCGCGCGGCGCGCGTCCCGACAGAAATTGCCGCTCGATCTCGGCGGCGGGAAGCGGCCGCGAGAACAGAAAACCCTGCATCTCCGTGCATCCTTCGGAAGCGATGCTGTGGAGCTGCTCCGCGGTTTCCACGCCCTCGGCGGTGGCCGTCATGCCCATGCCATTGGCGAGCGCTGCGACCGCCCGCACGATGTTGAGCGAGCTCGAATTCTCGGTGATGTTCTTGACGAAGGAACGGTCGATCTTGATCTTGTCGAATGGAAAGCTCTGCAGGTACGTCAGCGACGAATATCCGGTGCCGAAATCATCCATCGCGATCCGGATTCCGAGCGCCCGCAACTGATGCAGCACCGCAAGCGTCGCTTCCTTGTTGTGCAGCAACACGCTCTCGGTGATCTCGATCTCCAGCCGCGTGGGCGCGAGGCCGGAAGCTGCGAGCGCGCTGATAATCACCTGCATCAGGCCGGGACTGCGAAACTGGATCGCTGAAATATTGACGGCGACGTGAAGGTCGCCGGGCCATCGCGCCGCAGTGGCGCAGGCCTGTCGGATCACCCACTCGCCCAGCGGAACGATGAAGCCGATCTCTTCGGCCAGCGGAATGAAGTCCGCCGGCGAGATCATTCCCTTGCTCGGATGATTCCAGCGTATCAGGGCCTCGAAGCCGCTGATTTCCTTGCTCGCCAGGTTAACGACCGGCTGGTAGTGCAACTCGAATTCGCCGGCCGGCAGCGCCTTGCGCAGGTCCTGCTCCATGATGCGGCGGGTCTGCATCTGCAGGTCCATCACGGGTTCGAAGAAACGGAACGTGCCGCGGCCGTCGCTCTTGGCGCGGTAGAGCGCGAGGTCGGCGTTGCGCAACAATTTGTCGGGGTTCGATCCGTCGCCGGGACCGACCGAAATGCCGATGCTGACGCCGATTACGGCCTGCTGGCCATCGATGTCATAGGGTTCACTCAGCGCGTCGATGACGCCCTGCGCCAGCGCGGTCGCCTCGGCCGGGTCCGCGATCGTGGCCTGCACGATTACGAATTCATCGCCGCCCATCCGCGCGATTGTGTCGGCTTCGCCAACGAGGGAGCGCAACCGTTCGGCGACGGTCTTGAGCAGCTTGTCGCCGCAGGGATGGCCGAACGTATCGTTGACGGCCTTGAACTGGTCGAGGTCGAGATGGTGGACGGCCACCATTTCGTCAGGCTGAACCCGGCCCAGCACGTATTCGAGCCGATCGTTTAGCAGCACCCGGTTGGCCAAATCGGTCAGCGCATCGTGGTGCGCCATGTATTCGATCTTGACCTCGGACTGGCGCTGCTCGGTGATGTCCTCATGGGTCGCGACCCAGCCACCGCCGGGCATTGGCCGGTGTCGGATCTTGATCGTGCGCCCGTCCTGCAATCCGACAATGCTGTCTTTTGCTTCATTGGAGACCGCGACGTCGTTGCGCCAGCGGATGTATTCTTCGCGTGTCATGGCCGGAAAGCTTCTGGCCTCGATACGCAGATCGACAATCTCCGTCAGCTTCATGCCGGGATGGACACGGTTGGCGGGGATATTATAGATCTCGACGAAACGGTCGTTGCAGACGATCAGGCGGTGGTCGGAATCGAAGAAACACAGACCCTGCGACATGTTGTTGATGGCGGTGTCGAACTGGAAATTCCTGACGCGCAGCGTCTCTTCCTGCTCCTTGCCGAGTTCGTATTGCTTCTTCAGCCGGGCGTTGAGCTCTTCGCGCTCGGTGATGTCCTCGTGGGTCGCCATCCCGCCGCCGCCCGGCAGCGGGTAGACGGTGTAGGCGATGATCCGGCCGTCACCGAATTCCTGCACCGTGGTGTCGAGTGCGATGTTGCGGCCGACGCGCTCACGGATGTAATCATCGGGTGCGATCTGCACTTTGAGGCCAAGATTGAGCCTGTGCTGGATCAGTTCACGGGTCGGCGTTCCCGGCTTCACCTCTTCAGGCGACAGCCCGTACATTTCCCGATAGCGCTCGTTGCAGAAAACGACTTCGCGCTTCTCGTCGAATACGACGATTCCAAGCGACAAATGGTTGATCGCTTCTTCGAACCGCGCACTCAAGGGCGCTGACCGCAGGGCGGAAATCTGGCCGTGATCCGTCATAAGGCGTTTCCCCAGCCGCTATCGGCGGCTCTCCTCCCTCCAGGAGAGCGGCCATTAGAAGCCCAAGCCGGTGAATCGCGCCTTCGATACCGGCGGATGCGCGCCGGTTCTTCGCAACTTGCTCAACAAAGCGTTAACGCCGTTTTGGCACGCACAGGATGCTGGAAACGGCTCGGAAAACCTAGGCGGGGTCTACCAAAATTACCCTGACGTCGTTGACGTTGGTGAGCGTCGGGCCGGTCAGCAGGAGATCGCCGGTGGCCGAAAAGAACGCGGTGGCATCGTTGTTGGCGAGATAGGCCGCGGGTGAAAGGCCGAGCGACTTCATCTTCGCAAACGTCGCCTGATCGATCACCGCGCCGGCCGGATCGGTTGCGCTACCGGCGCCGCCGTCGGCGCCGTCGGTGTCCGCGGCCAGCGCCACGATGCCGGTCGTGTCCTTCAGAAGATCCGCCAGCGCCAGCGCATATTCCTGGTTGGGGCCGCCACGGCCGTTGCCGCGCACGGTCACCGTGAGTTCGCCGCCCGAAAGGATCGCGATGCGTTTGCCTTCGCTCTTTGCCTTGAGCGCCAGCCGCGCATGATCGGCCGCAACATCGCGTGCCTCGCCTTCGAGATCGGCGCCGAGGCCAATAACCTCGTAGCCGGCGTCCTTTGCGACCTTGATGGCCGCGTCCAGCGAAGCCTTCGGCTTCGCAATCATCTTGAATTGCGCGCGGGCAAACGCGTCATCGCCGGGCTTGCAGCTCTCATTCCGGGAATTTTCGAGCGCGCGCCTGACGGCATCGTCGACCGTGAGGTTATACTTCGCCACCAGCGCGCGGGCATCCGCCAGCGTGCTCGGATCGGGCACCGTCGGTCCCGATGCGATCGCGGATGGATCGTCGTGCGGCACGTCTGATATCGCGAACGTCACGATCTCGGCGGCGCGCTGTCCGGCGCGTGCCAGCCGGCCGCCCTTGATCCGCGACAGATGCTTGCGGACGATGTTCATCTCGCCGATCGGCGCGCCCGAACGCAACAGCGCGCGGTTCACCTGCTGCTTCTGCGTGAACGACACGCCGTCGACCGGCGCGATCCAGTTTGCCGAGCCGCCGCCGGACAACAGCACCAGCAACAGATCGTCAGCGGTTGCTTCAGCCGCGAGACGCAGCGTTTCGTCGGCGGCTTTCAGTCCGGCTTCGTCGGGCACGGGATGGCCGGCCTCGATAACCCTGATGCGCCGCGTCGGCACGCCGTGGCCGTGCCGCGTGGTGGCAAGGCCGGTCAGTCGCGACGGATCGAGCCCCAGCGTATCGAGATAGTGCCGTTCGGCCGCGGCAGCCATCGCTGCCGCGCCCTTGCCGGCGGCAAGGCAGATCACCTTACCCTTCGGCACCGGGCGCAGATGCGCCGACAGCACGACGTCGGGATGTGCGGCCGCAACCGCCGCATCGAAGATCGAACGCAGGAGGGGGCGTCGGTCGGTCATGGCAATCCTGTCCTAGAGCATGATCCGGAAAAGTGGTTCCCGGTTTTCCCTCGCGACAAACGCGGAACGCGTTTGCGCGGAGATCATGCTCAAATCAAAGAGATAGAGCGGGATGACGTTTCGAAGAAAGGCCATTGCGCTCTAGTGGGCTAGTTCGCCGCTGATGACGTCGCCGAACAACTGCCAACGGCCGTCCTTGAACGTCATCAATTGCAATTGCTCGATCGGCTGGAAGTCGTCCGGCCCGGTGGAGATGGTGACGCCCGGCAGCAGCCCGCCTTGCGGGAACTGCTTCATGCTCGCGGCCTGCTTCATCACGTTCTCGCGGGTCAAATTGTCACCGCAGCGCTTCAACACTTCGACCATGGTGGTCGCCATGTTGTAGCCGGTCATGGCCGAGGAATCGACGCGATTGACATCCGGCAGATATTTGGCCAGCAGCGCGTCGAACGCCTTGATGCCGGCATCGCCCTCCCACTGGGGATCGCCGGCGTCCTTGGCGTAAGCGGCCGAGATCACGCCCTGCGAATTCTCCAGCCCCGCGGGCCGCATCACGGTCGCGGTGGATGCGCTGACATTGGAGATGATGGTGACCGGCTTCCAGCTCATCTCGCCGAGCTTCTTGATCGCCTGCGCGCCGAACTTCGGTGTGGTGAAGAACACCACGACATCCGGATTGGACGACTTGATCCGCACCACATGCGAGTCGATGGTCGGCTCCGACACCTCGTAACTTTCCTCCGCAACAATGCGGGAGGTATCCTTGGCGAGGCCGTCCTTGATGCCCTTCAGATAGTCCTTGCCCATGTCGTCGTTCTGGTAGAGCACGGCGATCTTGGTCGCCGGCTTCTCCTTCGTGAGATACTTCGCGTAGATGCGCGACTCGCTCTGGTAGCTCGGCAGCCAGCCCATGGTCCAGGGAAACGCCTTCGGGTCGTTCCACTTGGTGGCGCCGGTGGCGACGAACAGCTGCGGTACCTTCTTGCTGTTGACGTATTTCTGGATCGCGGTGTTGGAGGGGGTGCCGAGCGTGCCGAACAGCAGCAGAACCTCGTCGCTCTCGATCAGCTTGCGCGCCTGCTCGACGGCCTTCGGCGGCGAATAGGCGTCGTCATAGGAGATGAAGTTGATCTTGCGGCCATTGATGCCGCCCTCGTCATTGACCTTCTTGAATACCGCGCCCATCGCCCTGCCGACTACACCATAGGCTGACGCCGGGCCGCTATAGGGCACGATGTTGCCGATCTTGATCTCGGTGTCGCTGGCGCCGGTGTCGTACTTCTTCTGCGCCAGTGCGGCGGTGGCGCTGGTGGCCATCGCGAGGCCGAGCAGGGTGGTGGCGATACGGCGTCGGGTCAGCAGGGACATTTCGCAAAACTCCGTGTTCTTCCGCGCCCATGGGAACAGGCGCTGCGGCTTCTTGTGCGGGGGTGCCAAGCCGATACCTAGCGCATGATCCGCCGAAGTGTAAGCGGTTTGGCTGGCCAATCGGCTTTTCCGATCGGGCGATAGCAGAAGGCTCGCGAAAAGGCCCCCCGCAAGGTGTTGCAGGGGGCCTGATGCGGTTTGGTGGCTTTGGAGACCAGGCTAGCCGCCGACGTCGCCGCTCATAATCTCGCCAAACAATTCCCACGCTTCGCCCTTAAACTTCTGCAGTTGGACCTGCGAGATCGGAGCGAAATCGGTCGGGCTGGTGTTGACCTTGATGCCGGGCAACAGGCCACCGAGTTCGAGCTCCTTGATGTTGGCCGCCTGTTTCATGACGTTTTCGCGCGTCAGATCATCGCCGCACGCCTTGAGGACGTGAACGAGGCCCTGGGCAACGGTGTAACCGAACATCACCGATCCATCGATCCGGTTACCTTCCGGGAAATACTTCGTCAGGAATTCATCGAAGGCCTTCATGCCGGCGTCGTCTTTCCACTGCGGGTCGGACGTGTCCTTGAGGTAGGCGGAGGAGATGATGCCCTGGCTGGCTTCGAAGCCGGCGGGCTTCATGACGGCGCCGATCGAGGCCGAGACGTTGTTGAGGAAGTGCGTTGGCTTCCAGCCGATCTCGGCGTTCTTCTTGATCGCCTGTGCTGCAAACTTCGGCGTGGTGATGTTCATGAACACGTCGGCGCCGGTCGACTTCAGCTTGACGATGTGCGAATCGATCGTCGGTTCGGAAACCTCGTAGCTCTCCTCCATGACGATCATCGAGGCGGCCTTCGCACCGAGTCCGTCCTTGAAGCCCTTCAGATAGTCCTTGCCGTAGTCGTCGTTCTGGTAGAGCACGCCGATCTTGGCATTCGGAAAATTCTTCAGGATGTACTTGGCGTAGATGACGGTTTCGCTCTGGTAGTTGGGCTGCCAGCCCATGGTCCAGGGGAAATTCTTCGGGTCGTTCCATTTGGTGGCGCCGGTAGCCACGAAAAGCTGCGGTACCTTTTTGGAGTTGAGATACTTCTGGATCGCCGTGTTCGGTGGGGTGCCGAGCGGGTTGAAGACGATCAGGGCCTCATCGCTCTCGACCAGCTTGCGCGCCTGTTCCACCGTCTTCGGCGGGCTGTAGCCGTCGTCATAGCTGATGAAGTTGATCTTGCGGCCGTTGATGCCGCCCTCGGCGTTGACCTTCTTGAAGTAGGCTTCTTCGGTCTTGCCGATCACGCCGTAGGCGGAAGCCGGTCCGCTGTAGGGCATGATGTTGCCGATCTTGATTTCGGTGTCGCTCGCGCCGGGATCGTATTTCTTCTGTGCGAGAACGCCGCTCGAAGTCGCCGCGAGTAATCCGAACGCCGCCGAAACGACCGCCAGTTTTTTCATTGTGGACATTTCTGTCTCTCCCTTTTCATTTATTAAATCCAACCGTCAGGCCCTTTAGCAGAAGCTCTTTTGACGGCGTCGTGATTAGCATCTTGCCGGAAGCCTCACAATAACAAGCCCCTGCGGCAAAGCCGCAGGGGCTGCTTCTTTAGTAGCCAGTTCCGGCGGCGTTAACCGCCGACGTCGGCGGAGAGGATTTCGCCGAAGCGTTCCCAGGTGTCGCCCTTGAACCTTACCAACTGCAGTTGTGAGAGCGGGGCAAAGTCCGTCGCCGAGGTATTGGCCTTGATGCCCGGTAGAAAGCCACCGAGTTCGAGGTCCTTGATGCTGGCGGCCTGCTTCATGACGTTCTCGCGCGTGAGATTGTCGCCGCAAGCCTTCAACACGTGCACGAGACCCTGTGCGACGGTGTAGCCGAACATCACCGACGCATCCGCGCGGTTGGCTTCCGGATAATACTTGTCCAGGAACTCGTTCCAGGCGAGCATCCCGGCGTCCTTCGTCCACTGCTTGTCGGTCGGGTCCTTCAGGTATTGCGACGAGATGATGTCCTGCGCATTCTCGAAGCCGGCCGGCTTGATGACGCTGCCGATCGAGGCCGAGACGTTGTTGAGGAAGTGCAGCGGCTTCCAGCCTATCTCGGCATTCTTCTTGATCGCCTGCGCCGCGAACTTCGGCGTGGTGATGTTGAAGAACACATCGGCGCCGGTCGACTTCAGCTTGACGATGTGGGAGTCGATCGTCGGTTCGGAAACTTCGTAGCTTTCCTCGATGGCGATCAAGGATGCGGCCTTGGCGCCGAGACCGTCCTTGAAGCCTTTCAAATAGTCTTTGCCGTAGTCGTCGTTCTGATAGAGCACCGCGATTTTCGCGTTCGGATGGTTCTTCAGAATATACTTTGCGTAAATCTGCGACTCGCTCTGGTAGTTGGGCTGCCAGCCCATCGTCCACGGGAACTCTTTCGGATCGTTCCACTTGGTGGCGCCAGTGGCGACGAACAGTTGCGGGACCTTCTTGGTGTTCAGGTATTTTTGGATCGCTGAATTCGGCGGGGTACCCAGCGGATTGAAGACGAGCAGCACTTCGTCGCTCTCGACCAGCTTGCGCGCCTGCTCCACCGTCTTTGGCGGAGAGTAGGCATCGTCATAGCTGATGAAGGTGATCTTGCGGCCGTTGATGCCACCCTCGGCGTTGATCTTTCGGAAGTAGGCCTCTTCGGTTTTTCCGATCACGCCGTAAGCGGAGGCCGCCCCGCTGTAGGGCATGATATTGCCGATCTTGATTTCGGTATCGGTGGCGCCGGTGTCGTATTTCTTTTGTGCCAATGCGCCGCTGCTGGTCGCGGCAAGCAGTGCGAGGGCAGCCGCAAAGGCTCCCAATCGCAAATTGATAACGGACATTTTGATCTCCCTAGGATCACGATGGATGTGTCATCTTCTTTTTGATTGGAGCGCTTGGCGGCTCTTGAGGGCATTGAATACCTTTCGGCCCCGTCCAGCAACAAAAAGCCCCCCGCGACGGTGTCGCGGGGGGCGGTATTTAGTCTGATGTCGCGGGCTGCCCGCGAGGCGGAATATTAATCTTTGCTGTCTCGACAGAAGGTCACAAGGACCGCCTGTTCAGCCAGGCAGCAGACTTAGTGCGAGGCTACGTCACCGCTGATGATCTCGCCGAACAATTCCCATTTCTCGCCCTTGAAGCGCTGCATCTGCAACTGGCTGATGGGAGCGAAATCGGTGGCGCTGGTGTTGATCTTGACGCCCGGCAACAATGTGTCGGGCGTGAAGTCCTTCAGGTTTGCCGCCTGCTTCATCACGTTGGCTCGGGAGAGGTCATCGCCGCACATTTCCAGAACCTTCGCCAGGGTTTGTGCCGCGCCGTAGCCATAGACGAGCGCACTGTCGGTCCGGTCGGCGCCCGGCATGTACTTGTCGATGAACTCGCTCCACTTCATCATGCCGGGATCGCTCTTCCACTGCGAGTCGGCAGCGTCCTTGGCGTAAGCTGCCGACAGCACGCCCTGGGAGTTTTCAAACCCTGCCGGCTGCATCACCGCACCCACCGAGGCGGACACATTGGTCATGATCTGCAGCGGCTTCCAGCCCAGCTCGGCGGTCTTCTTGATGGTCTGCGCGCCGAATTTCGGAGTAGCATAGATCAGCAGCACGTCTGGATTGGCGGCCTTGATCTTGACGATGTGGGAGTCGATGGTCGGTTCCGAAATCTCGTAGCTTTCCTCCACGATGATCATCGAGGATGCCTTGGCGCCCAGTCCGTCCTTGGTGCCCTTGAGGTAGTCTTTGCCGAAGTCGTCGTTCTGATAGAGGATCGCGATCTTGGCGTCCGGCTTTTCCTTCAGCAGATATTTTGCATAGATCTGTGCTTCGCTCTGGTAGCTCGGCTGCCATCCCATCGTCCACGGGAAGCCCTTCGCGTCGTTCCACTTGGTAGCGCCGGTGGCGACGAAAAGTTGCGGTATCTTCTTGCCATTCAGATATTTCTGGATTGCGGTATTGGACGGAGTGCCGAGCGGGTTGAACACGACCAGCACTTCGTCGCTCTCGACCAGCTTGCGTACCTGCTCGACCGCCTTCGGAGGGCTGTAGGCGTCGTCATAGCTGACGAAATTGATCTTTCGTCCGTTGATACCGCCCTTGTCATTGATCATCTTGAAATAGGCTTCTTCGGTCTTGCCGATCAAGCCGTAGGCGGACGCCGGTCCGCTGTAGGGGATGATGTTGCCGATCTTGACCTCGGTATCGGTCGCGCCGGTATCGTATTTTTTCTGAGCGAGGGCGTTGCCGGGGGTGAAAGCAATGGCAGTGACCGCCGCCGAGAATGCGGCGGTCCGTAGTGTTGCAAGCATAATATCTCCCGAGTTTGTTCTTTGAGTTCTTAGTTCTTCTTGAGTTTGCCGAGCATCTGCTGGGCGACGATCGCGACCTGCCTGGCGCCGTGCGGCACGAGGAAGATGACGAGGAACAGGAGTACGCCGAATACCGCGCCGGAAAGGCCCTTTGAGATACCTTCGGCGATATTCGGCACGAAGATGATAAAGGCGCTTCCGACGATCGATCCCGGCAGCCAGCCGACGCCGCCGACGACCATGCCGAGGAACAGCGAGATCGACAGCACGATGGTGTAGCCATCGGGCGCCACGAACTGCACTGCGATAGCGCCCAAGCCGCCGGCAACGCCGGTGATGCCGGCCGAGACGCCGAACGCCAGCGTCTTGTATAGCGCGACGTCGACGCCCATCGCGGACGCCGCGATCTCGTTGTCACGGATCGCCATGAAGGCGCGGCCCGAGCGCGACCGCAGCAAGTTGACCGAGGCGATATAGATGCCGATCGTGATCACGAGCGTGAAGTAATACAGCCACATGTCCTGCGACATCGGCAGGCCGAACGGCGCATCGGGTTTGGTCACGACCAATCCCTGCACGCCGCCGGTCCAGTGCTCGAAAAAGCCGAGCTTGAGCAATTGCGGCATCGCGGTGGCAAGCGCGAACGTTGCCAGCGCGAGATAGACGCCGGAAAGCCGCAGCGCCGGCTGGCCGAACAGGAATCCGAAGCCGAAGCAGATCAGCCCCGCGATCGGCAGCGTCAGCGCGTAGTTCATGCCGACGTGTTCCATCAGGATCGCCGACGTGTAGGCGCCCACTGCGTAAAATGCACTCTGGCCCAGCGAGAACTGGCCGCTTCCGCCGGTCAGGATGTTGAGCGCGAGAACCGCAAGGCCGTAGATCAGGAGCATCGTCATCTGGAAGATGATGAAGTTCTTGACGAACAGCGGGGCCAGGACCAGCGCGGCCAGCACGACCAGCGAGGTGCCCAGGCCGAGCGTCATGGCGCGCTTCGGAACGGCCTCGACGGCCGGTGCTTCTGTGGCGACGTCTTCGACAGCGCTCATGATCAAACTCGCTTCACGATGGGCCGGCCCAGCAGGCCAGCGGGTTTGAAGACCAGGACGGTGATGATCAGCGCAAGCGCGATCGGCAGTTTCAGCTCGTTACCGACGCCGGGAATGTAGGTCCCGGCGAGATTCTCGAAGATGCCGACCAGGAAGCCGCCGACCACGGCGCCCAGCGGCGAAGTCAGGCCGCCGAGCACGGCCGCCGCGAAGCCGTAGAGCAGCACGCCCAGCATCATGTTCGGCTCCAGGAACACGACGGGTGCGATCAGGATGCCGGCGATTGCGCCGATCGCCGAGGCCATGCCCCAGCCTAGTGCGATCATCCAGGACGTGTTGATGCCGACCAGCCGCGCCGATTCAGGTAGTGCGGCGGCGGCGCGCATCGCAAGACCGATCCGCGTGTACTGGAAGAACAGGAACAGCAGGATCAGCAACAGCACGGTAACGCCGATCATGCCGGCCTGGTGGGTCGAGATCAGCTGGCTGCCGAGGAACGGCGAGGACCCGAACGGCGTCGGATATTGCTTGATGGTGAAGTCCCAGATCAGGCCCGCGACCGAGTTGATGATCCCATATAGCGCGATGAAACCGGCGACGTTGGTCAGCACCGGCGCCTTGGCGAGCGGCTTGAACAGCAGCCGCTCGATGAGGATGCCGCCGGCAAAGGAGATGATCAGCGTGGCCAGGAAGGCCCACCAGTAAGGGAGGCCCCACTGCATCAATTGCCAGGAGATGAAGGTCGAGAACATCGCCATTTCGCCCTGGGCGAAATTGAGATGGTCGATCGCCTGGTAGATCATCACGACCGCGAGCGCCATACAGGCGTAAATCGCGCCCGTGGCGATGCCGGCCAGGACTTGGTTTGTAAACAGTTCCATGGCCAGCTCCTCAGTAGCCGAGATAGGATTTGCGGACGTCTTCGTTGGTCGCGATGTCCTTGGCGTTGCCCGACATCACGATCTTTCCGGTTTCGATCACATAGGCCTGGTCGGCGAGTTCCAGCGCCAATTGCGCGTTCTGCTCGACCACCAGAATGGTGACCTTGTCCTCGCGGTTGATCTTGCCGAGAATCTTGAACAGCTCGCGCACGATCAGGGGCGCCAAGCCGAACGACGGCTCGTCCAGCAGCATCAGCCGCGGCCGCAGCATCAGCGCCCGCGCGACCGCGAGCATCTGCTGCTCGCCGCCTGAAAGCGTGCCCGCCTGCTGGGTATGCCGTTCCTTCAGCACCGGAAAGTGGTCGTACATGCGCTCGATATCGGCAACGATGCTCTTCTTGTCGCTGCGGGTGATGGCGCCGAGCTGGAGGTTTTCCTCCACCGTCATGGTGGTGAAGGTGCCGCGGCCCTGCGGCACATGCGCGATGCCGAGACGGACGACGTTTTCGGTCGACTTGCCGGCGAGCGGCTTGCCCTCGAACTCGATCGCACCGGTCGAGCGCACCATGTTGCAGATCGCGCGCAGGGTGGTGGTCTTGCCGGCGCCATTGGCGCCGAGCAATGTGGTCAGCGAGCCCTCGTTGAGGGAGAAGCTCAGGCCGTGAAGCGCCTGGACCTGGCCGTAATAGGCGCGGAGATCCTTGATGTTGAGCATCGCGGTCATTGGTCCTTGCTCCCCAGATAGGCTTTGATGACATCCGGGTCGGCCTGGACCTGGGCCGGTGTTCCCTCGGCGAGCTTGCGGCCGAAGTTGAGGGCGACGACGTGGTCGGCGATCGACATCACCAGACCCATGTGATGCTCGACCAGCAGCACCGTCATGTGACGCTCGTCGCGAATTCGGCGGATCAGGTCGCCGAGCACATAGACTTCCTCGTGGTTGAGGCCGCCGGCGGGCTCGTCGAGCAGCAGGATTTTCGGATCGGCGGCGAGCGCGCGCGCCAGCTCGACGCGCTTCTGTGTGCCGAACGGCAGGCCGGAAACCACCGTATGGGCGACGTCATTGAGATCCAGGTAATCCAGAATCTCGTGGACCTTCTGGTTGATCTCGGCCTCGAGGCGGCGGACCTTGCCGAGCTTCAGCGAGTCACTGACGATGTCGCTGGAGGTGCGGGAGTGCGTGCCCACGCGAACATTGTCGAGCACTGAAAGATTGGGAAACAGCGCGACGTTCTGGAAGGTGCGGCCGATACCGATTTCGGCGATCCGGTGCGGCGGACGCGTCAGGATGCTCGCGCCCTCCATCAGGATATCACCGGAAGACGGCTGATAGAGTCTGGAGAGGCAGTTGAACAGCGTCGTCTTGCCGGCGCCGTTCGGTCCGATCAGGCCGAGGATTGCGCCTTTGTGCATGTCGAAGGATACGCCATTCAGCGCAATGATGCCGCCGAACACGACGCTGACGTCGCGAACCGCGAGCAGGGGGGCATTTCCCTGCGCGAGCTGTGCCTGCGTCATCTCGTCTCGCCCGCCCTGATCAGGGGGCAGGAATGACCATGCGAACATTTTCGCCGGTCATGATGAAGGCTATCTGATCCCCTCGGCCAAACGTGCAACTTTCCCTCCTGCTTTCAACTTCTTGTTTTCTGTTTTTTTGGATTGCGGTGCTGCGCCGCCCAGCGCTGCCTCGATTTTCCTTACCATCGTGACAAGGCGAGGTCCAATATCGCTCATCAGGCGGTCTTCCGTGAAGCGGAATGCCGGCGCGCCGCAATTGAAGGCATACGGCCCGGTTCCGTCATTGAGCTTCAGCGCTACACCTACCGCGTGCACATCGTTCTGCCATTCGCCTGCGGAAATCGCGAACCCGTGTTTCGCCACCGTTTCGCCCGAGCGCTCGATGCCGTCGCGCATCCGGGCCCATCGGCTGCCGTAATGGTCGCGCAGGTCGCGCAATAAAGAGGCACGTTCGTCGTCGGGCAGTGCCCAGATATACGCACGGCCCATCGCCGACGTCGCGATCGGTACGCGCGAACCGACGTCGAGCTGGACGCCGAGCGTCAGCCCGTTACGGCTCTGCCCGAAATAGATCATGCTGTGACGGTCGCGTCCGCCGACGGCGACGGCGCCGCCGGTCTCGCGCATCAGCTCTTCACGATAGGGTTCGGACAAATGCCGAACGCCGAGATTGGCAAGGGCGGCATACCCCAGCGCCATGGCTGATGGTGCGAGCTGATACTTTTCGAAACGCGGAACGGGTGTAAGATAACCCAGCTTGGTCAGGGTGTAGGTCAGCCGCGAAATGGTTGGCTTTGGCAAATTAGTACGGGCGGCGAGTTCTTGATTGCCGAGAAGCCCGTCGTTGGGATGAAATGCGCGCAACACATCGAGTCCGCGGGAGAGTGCGACGACGAAGCTGCGATCGGTCGCCACCTTTTTCCCTGGACGCTTCATTACCCGCTACTGCTGATGAGCTCGTTGACAACGGACGTGCTTCAAAATAACCCTCCGTGTCAAGATGTGGAATTAAATTTCGCAGTGCGAAATCGACGAAATCGACCGTAGCCACTCAACGCAAGTTGATCGGCATCCAAGAACAAACGATCCAGAGAACAACGATCCAGGGAGAGTCCCGTGAGCGAAGTGGTAAAACTCGAGCGTCATGACGTCATCGCCATCGTCACGGTCAACAGTCCTCCCGTCAATGCGCTGAGCGCCGCGGTGCGCGGCGGCATCTTCGAATGCATGAAGAGCGCGATCGCGGACGCGGAGGTTAAGGCCATCGTGCTGACCTGCGCGGGCCGTACCTTCATCGCCGGCGCCGACATCACCGAATTCGGCAAGCCGCCGAAGCCGCCCGGTCTCGCCGAAGTGCTCGTTCTGATGGAGAATTCGCCTAAGCCGATCATTGCAGCCATTCACGGCACCGCACTCGGCGGCGGCCTCGAAGTTGCTCTGGCATGCCACTATCGCGTCGCGACCAAGGAAGCCAAGCTCGGCCTGCCCGAAGTGAAGCTCGGCCTGCTGCCGGGCGCCGGCGGTACCCAGCGGCTGCCGCGCGCGGTCGGCCCCGAACTCGCGGTCAAGATGATCGTCAGCGGCGATCCGATCGGCGCGGCGGAAGCCCAGAAGGCCGGTCTCATCGAGGAGATCGTCGAAGGTCCGGCATCCGGTGGCGAAGCCTTTGCCCGCAAGGTGCTGGCGGAGAAGCGTCCCTTGCGCAAGCTGCGCGACGACGACGCCAAGCTCGCAGCGGCCAAGGCCGACATTTCGATCTTCACCAATGCGGTCGCAGCCCTGACCAAGAAGGCGCGCGGGCTCGAAGCGCCGTTCGCTGCCGCCGATGCCGTTCGCGCCGCGATCGAGCTGCCGTTCGACGAAGGGTTGAAGAAGGAGCGCGAAGGTTTCCTCAAGCTGGTGTCGAGCGACCAGTCGAAGGCGCAGCGCTACGCCTTTTTCTCCGAGCGCGAAGCCGCCAAGATCGCCGGCGTGCCCGAGGGCACCAAGCCGCGTCCTGTCGAGCGCGTCGCCATCATCGGCGCCGGCACCATGGGCGGCGGTATCGCGATGTCGTTCGCCAATGCCGGTATCCCGGTCACGCTGATCGAGACCAGCGAAGAGCAGCTCAAGCGCGGTCTGGGCGTAATGCAGAAGAATTACGAAGCGACTGCCGCGCGCGGCGGCATCCCGGCGGATGCGCCGGCGAAGCGCATGGGCTTGATCACAGGCGTGGTCGGCCTCGAGAACGTCAAGGATGCTGACCTGGTAATCGAAGCCGTGTTCGAAACCATGGCGGTAAAGAAGGAAGTGTTCGAGGCGCTCGACAAGCACGCCAAGCCGGGCGCGGTGCTGGCTTCCAACACCTCGTACCTCAACATCGACGAAATCGCGAAGGTGACGAAGCGTCCGCAGGATGTGCTCGGCATGCACTTCTTCTCGCCGGCCAACGTCATGAAGCTGTGCGAGATCGTTCGCGCCGACAAGACCGCGCCGGACGCGCTGACAACAGCGGTTTCGATCGCGCGCAAGATCGCAAAGGTGCCGGCCGTGGTCGGCGTCTGCGACGGCTTCGTCGGCAACCGCATGCTGGCCCAGCGCGGCAAGCAGTCGGAAAAGCTGCTGTTCGAGGGCGCATTGCCGCAGCAGGTCGATGCCGTGGTGACGAAGTTCGGCATGCCGATGGGCCCGTTCGCGATGAGCGATCTCGCCGGCCTCGATATCGGCTGGCGTTCGCGCAAGGACCGCGGCATCAAGTCGGAAATCGCCGACGCGCTGTGCGAAGCCGGGCGCTTCGGCCAGAAGACCGGCAAAGGCTACTACAAGTATGAAGCCGGCTCCCGCGCGGCGCTGCCGGATCCGGAAGTCGAAAAACTGATCGACGAGACGCTGCAGCGGCTCGGCCGCAAGAAGCGCGTCGTCAGCGACGACGAAATTTTGGAACGCATGATGTACCCGATGATCAACGAGGGCGCCCGCATCCTTGAAGAGGGGATCGCGGCGCGTCCGAGCGACATCGACGTGATCTGGCTTTATGGTTACGGCTGGCCGATCTATCGCGGCGGCCCGATGTTCTATGCCGACCAGGTCGGGCTCAAGCACATCGCCGATCGTCTCTCCTATTACGCCAAGGAGACCAACGATCCCTCGCTCGAACCGTCAGCCCTGCTCAAGCGCCTCGCCGCCGAAGGCAAGACCTTTGCGTCGCTGGCCGAAAAATCGAAAGCAGCTTGATGAGCCGATGTGCGCTCTCCATGCCGTTCCGGGGCGCGCATAGCGCGAACCCTGGTGCGCAGGTGCGCACCAGGGAACCTCGAGATTCCGGGTTCGCTCGCTGGTCGCGAGCCTCCCGGAATGACGGCTTGGTTGGCGCGTTGTACTGAAAGCTTCCATGACCCATCCCGGCGAACAGTTCTATCCGCAAGGCGTCCGCTGGGACGATCCGATCGCACGCGGCACGCTGCCGGATCTGCTCTCGGAGGCCGCCGCTGAGTTCGGCTCGCGCCCTGCCATCGAATTCCGCGACCGGCCGATCAGCTACAGCGAACTGGAAGACAAGGTCGAGATTGCCGCCAGCGCCTTCCTTCGCGCCGGTTACGGCAAGAACAGCTCGGTCGCATTGTTCCTCGGCAATTCGCCCGACCATCCCATCAATTTCTTCGGCGCCTTGAAGGCAGGTGCGCGCGTCGTGCATCTATCGCCGCTGGATGGCGAGATCGCGCTGTCGCACAAGCTTACGGACTCCGGTTCGCGCGTGCTGGTCACCAGCAATCTCTCGGCGCTGTTGCCGACCGCGCTGAAATTTCTCGATAAGGGCCTGCTCGATCGCCTGATCGTCTGCGAGGACGATCACTGGGGCAAGGTCGGCACGCCCCAGACGGCGCTGCCGGATAATCCTGCGATCGTCACCTACAAGCAATTTTCCGACGGCGTATCGAAGCCGGCGCAATGGCCTACGATTTCGGCCGATGATGTCGCGCTGCTGCAATATACCGGTGGCACCACCGGCCTGCCAAAGGGCGCGATGCTGAGCCACGGCAATCTCACCTCGGCCGTGTCGATCTACGACGTCTGGGGCAAGCCGGCGCGCGCCGAGCGCAACGCGATCGAGCGCGTGATCTGCGTACTGCCGCTGTTTCACATCTTTGCGCTCACAGTGGTGATGCTTTCCTCGCTCCGCCGTGGCAACCTGGTCTCGCTGCACCAGCGCTTCGACGTCGAGGCCGTGATGCGCGATATCGAGGCCAAGCGCGCCACCATTTTTCCCGGCGTGCCCACGATGTGGATCGCCATCGCCGCGCTGCCTGATCTCGACAAGCGCGATTTTTCGTCGCTGCGCAGCGCTGGCTCGGGCGGCGCGCCGCTGCCGATGGAAGTCGCAAGGATTTTTGAGAGCAAGGTCGGCATGAAGCTGAGGAGCGGCTGGGGCATGACCGAGACGTCCCCGGCCGGCACGGCACATCCGGAGGATGGACCGGACAAGCCGGGCTCGGTCGGGGTGATGCTGCCCGGCATCGAGATCGACGTGGTGTCGCTGGAAGACCCGACCAAGGTGCTGGCCGTCGGCGAGACCGGCGAAATCCGCATCAGGGGGCCGAACGTCACCAAGGGTTACTGGAACAAGCCGAAGGAAACCGCGGAAGCCTTTGTCGGCGACCGCTTCCTCACCGGTGACATCGGCTACATGGATTCCGATGGCTATTTCTATCTGGTCGACCGCAAGAAGGACATGATCATCTCGGGCGGCTTCAACGTCTATCCGCAGATGATCGAGCAGGCGATCTATACGCATCCTGCGGTGCAGGAGGTGATCGTGATCGGCATCCCGGACGATTACCGCGGCGAGTCCGCAAAAGCCTTCATCAAGCTGCGCGATGGCGCCAAACCCTTCTCACTGGATGAGCTGCGCGCGTTCCTGACCGGCAAGCTCGGCAAGCACGAGCTTCCCGCCGCGGTCGATTTCCTCGACGAACTGCCGCGCACCGCGGTCGGAAAATTGTCTCGCCACGAATTGCGCATGCAGCAGGAGCCGGCGCTGGGCGCCATCAAGAAAGACGTCGCGTAACCTGATTTGGAATTATTCGCTCACAAGGAGGATCCGATGGATCTCGCTTTCAGCAAGGAAGAAATCGCGTTTCGTGAGGAGGTGAGGGCCTTCTTCAGGGGCAACGTGCCGCCGGAAACCCGGCGCAAGATGGTGGAGGGGCGTCACCTCTCCAAGGACGAGATGGTTGCCTGGTGGCGCATCCTGAACAAGAAGGGCTGGGGCTGCTCGCACTGGCCGAAGGAATATGGCGGCACGGGCTGGACCTCAGTGCAGCACTACATCTTCAACGAAGAACTGCAGATGCACCCCGCGCCGGCGCCGCTCGCCTTCGGCGTCAGCATGGTCGGGCCGGTGATCTACACCTTCGGCAACGAGAAGCAGAAGAAGCAGTATCTGCCGCGCATCGCCAATGTCGACGACTGGTGGTGCCAGGGCTTTTCGGAGCCGGGTTCGGGATCGGACCTCGCCTCGCTCAAGACCAAGGCCGAGCGCAAGGGCGACAAGTACATCATCAACGGCCAGAAGACCTGGACCACGCTCGCCCAGCACGCCGACATGATCTTCTGCCTGTGCCGCACCGACACCAACGCGAAGAAGCAGATGGGCATCTCCTTCATCGTGTTCGACATGAAGTCGAAGGGCGTCACCGTGCGCCCGATCGAGACCATCGACGGCGGCCATGAGGTCAACGAAGTGTTCTTCGACGACGTCGAGGTGCCGGTCGAGAATCTGATCGGCGAGGAGAACAAGGGCTGGGACTACGCAAAGTTCCTGCTCGGCAACGAGCGCACCGGCATCGCCCGCGTCGGCGTCTCCAAGGAGCGGCTGCGCCGCATCAAGGATCTCGCCTCGAAGGTCGAACAGAACGGCAAGCCCGTACTTGAAGACCAGGGTTTCCGCGAGAAGCTGGCGGCCTGCGAAATCGAGCTCAAGGCGCTGGAGCTCACCCAACTCCGTGTCGTCGCCGACGAGGGCAAGCACGGCAAGGGCAAGCCCAACCCGGCGTCCTCGGTGCTGAAGATCAAGGGATCGGAAATCCAGCAGACCACCACCGAGCTTCTGATGGAAGTGATCGGCCCGTTCGCCGCGCCCTACGACGTGCATGGCGATGACGGCTCCAACGAGACCATGGACTGGACCGCCCAGATCGCGCCGAGCTATTTCAACAACCGCAAGGTCTCGATCTACGGCGGCTCCAACGAGATCCAGCGCAACATCATCACCAAGGCGGTGCTGGGGCTTTAGCTTCCTCACCCTCTCCCCGCTCTTCGCGGGGAGAGGGCAGGGGTGAGGGGCATCTCTCCGAGCAAAGACTGTTGCGAGACCTGTACCCCCTCACCCGGATCGCAAGGGCGATCCGACCTCTCCCCGCTGGCGGGGAGAGGTTGAGAAGCCGGCGGCGTATGCCAGCGAAAATTTTAGTGACGACGTGTAGTCAGGGAAAAGAACATGGATTTTGATTTGTCCGAGGAGCAGCGCCTTCTCAAGGAAAGCATCGACGGTCTGTTGACCGACTCCTACGATTTCGATGCGCGCAAGAAGTACCAGAAAGAAAAGGGCGGCTGGAGCAAGGCGGTCTGGGGCAAGCTCGCCGAGCAGGGCTTGCTGGGCCTGCCGTTCGCGGAAGCCGATGGCGGCTTCGGCGCCGGTGCGGTCGAGACCATGATCGTGATGGAAGCGCTCGGCAAGGCGCTGGTGCTTGAGCCGTATCTGGCGACCGTCGTGATCGGCGGAGGCTTCCTGCGCCATGGCGGCTCGGCCGAGCAGAAGGCCGCGCATATCCCCGGCATCATCGACGGCAGCAAGACCTTTGCCTTCGCGCAGCTCGAGAAGAACTCGCGCTACGATCTCGGCGATGTCGCAACATCAGCCAAGAAGAAGGGCGCGGGCTGGGTCATCGACGGCGAAAAGTTCGTCGTGCTCAACGGCGAGAACGCCGACACGCTGATTGTAACCGCGCGCACCAAGGGCGCGCAGCGCGACAAGGCCGGCGTCGGCGTGTTCGTCGTGCCGGCGAATGCCAAGGGCGTCACCCGCAAGGGCTATCCGACCCAGGACGGCCTGCATGCCGCTGATATCACGCTGACCGGCGTTGAGGTCGGCGCAGATGCCGCGATCGGCGATCCCGAGAACGGCCTGGCGCTGGTCGAGCGCGTGGTGGACGAAGCCCGCACCGCGATGTGCGCGGAGGCGGTCGGCGCGATGGATGAATCGCTCAAAAGCACGGTCGAATATCTCAAGACCCGAAAACAGTTCGGCGTGCCGATCGGCAGCTTCCAGACCCTGCAGCACCGTGCCGCCGATATGTTCGTGGCGCTTGAACAGGCCCGCAGCATGTCGATGTTCGCGACCATGGCTGCCGATTTCGACAGCGCCAAGGAGCGCGCGACCGCGGTCGCCGCCGCCAAGGTGCAGATCGGCAAGTCCGGCAAGTTCATCGGCCAGCAGTCGATCCAGCTTCACGGCGGCATCGGCATGACCCAGGAAGCCAAGATCGGCCACTACTTCAAGCGGCTGACCATGATCGAAAACAGCTTTGGCGACACCGACTACCACCTCCGCCGCGTCACCGACGCTGGCGGGCTGGTCTGAGCCTCACCGCAGCTACGCAAT
Source organism: Bradyrhizobium sp. McL0615 (assembly GCF_049993905.1). Lineage (NCBI taxonomy): Bacteria > Pseudomonadati > Pseudomonadota > Alphaproteobacteria > Hyphomicrobiales > Nitrobacteraceae > Bradyrhizobium > Bradyrhizobium sp. McL0615. The sequence goes on from NZ_CP188254.1 coordinate 1,165,453, forward strand.
AGGCGTCATGCCCGGCCAGAAGCGCGAAGCGCGTCTTCGCGCTAGATGTGCCGGGCATCCACGTCTTGGCGGCAAGGGAAGTCGCGGATGGCCGGTCAAGCCCGGCCATGACGGAAAGCGAACAAACGTCAGGGAGCCAACAACAATGAAAAACACCCCCTTCGATCTCACCGGAAAAGTCGCCATCATCACCGGCTCCAGCCGCGGCATCGGTCGCTCTTCGGCGGAGCTGCTCGCCAAACTCGGCGCAAAGGTCGTGATCTCCAGCCGCAAGGCCGACGCCTGCCAGGAGGTCGCCGAAGGCATCAACAAGGCCGGCGGCGACGCCCATGTCATTCCCTGCAACATCTCGCGCCGCGAGGAAGTCGAGGCGCTGGTCGCGGGCACCACAAAGCATTACGGCAAGGTCGACATCCTCGTCTGCAACGCCGCGGTGAACCCGTATTACGGCCCGCTGCTCGACATCAAGGACGAGGCCTTCGACAAGATCATGGGCAGTAACGTCAAGAGCAACATCTGGCTCTGCGCGCTTGCGATCCCGCAAATGGCCGAACGCGGCAACGGCTCGGTGGTGATCATCTCGTCCATCGGCGGCTTGCGCGGCTCCACCGTGATCGGTGCCTACGGCATCTCCAAGGCTGCTGACTTCGCGCTGTGCCGCAGCCTCGCCGGCGAATGGGGCCCGAAAGGCGTCCGCGTCAACTGCGTGGCGCCGGGCTTGGTGAAAACCGATTTCGCCAAGGCGCTATGGGAAGACCCTGACAACCTTAAGCGCCGCACCGCCTCGACCCCGCTGCGCCGCATCGGCGAGCCCGACGAAATCGCCGGTGCGGTCGCGTATCTCGCCTCGGACGCCTCGACCTTCATGACCGGACAGACCATCGTGGTCGATGGCGGCGTGACGACTGCAGCGACGTAGGACGGTGCGCTCCCTCGCCCCGCTCTTCGCGGGGAGAGGGTCGGGGTGAGGGGCTCTCTCCACGATTCGAGAACGTGGTTGGTCCGGTACCCCCTCACCCGGCGCTGCGCGCCGACCTCTCCCCGCAAGCGGGGCGAGGTAAGAAAGGCGCCGCCTCCCCAACTTGACCTCCGCCTCCCAATCGGATTGCCTCTTCCGCAACCAAAACCTCCCAGGGAAGCAGCGTCATGTCCTTTGTGCTGGCCATCGATCAGGGCACCACGTCCTCACGCGCCATCGTATTCCGCAGCGACATCTCCATCGCCGCCACCGCGCAGCAGGAATTCCCGCAGCATTTCCCGGCCTCGGGCTGGGTCGAGCACGAGCCCGAGGACATCTGGACCTCGACGGTCGCGGTCTGCCGCGAGGCGCTGGAAAAGGCCGGCCTGAAGGCAAAGGACATTGCCGCGATCGGTATCACGAACCAGCGCGAGACCACGGTCGTGTGGGACCGCGCAACGGGTCAGGCCGTGCACCGCGCCATCGTCTGGCAGGACCGCCGCACCGCTGACATCTGCGCCAAATTGAAGAGCGAAGGCCACGAGCCGGCGATTTCCGCCAAAACCGGCCTGATCATCGACCCCTATTTCTCCGGCACCAAGGTCGCCTGGATCCTCGACCACGTGCCGGGCGCGCGCGAACGCGCCGGCCGCGGCGAGCTGATGTTCGGCACCGTCGATTGCTATCTCTTGTGGCGGCTGACCGCGGGCCGTGTGCACGCGACCGACGCTACCAATGCCTCGCGCACGCTGCTGTTCAACATCCACACCGGCGAGTGGGACGATGAGCTCTTGAAACTCCTGCGCGTGCCGCGCTCGATGCTGCCTGAGGTAAAAGATTCCTCCGCCAAATTCGGCGACAGCGACGCCGATCTGTTCGGTGGTTCCATCGCGATTTCAGGCATCGCCGGCGACCAGCAGGCCGCGACCATCGGCCAGGCCTGCTTCACGCCTGGCATGATCAAGTCGACCTACGGCACCGGCTGTTTTGCGCTGCTCAATACCGGCACGACGCCGGTCGCTTCGAAGAACAAGCTGCTCACCACCATCGCCTATCAATTGAACGGCAAACGCACCTACGCGCTCGAAGGCTCGATCTTCGTCGCTGGCAGCGCCGTGCAATGGCTGCGCGATGGGCTCGGCATCATCAAGCAGGCGTCCGAAACCGGCCCGCTCGCCGACAAATCCGATTCCATGCAGAGCGTCTACCTGGTGCCGGCGTTCGTCGGCCTCGGCGCTCCCTACTGGAATCCCCGCGTCCGCGGCGCACTGTTCGGCCTCACCCGCAACACCGGTCCGGCCGAACTGGCGCACGCCGCGCTGGAAAGCGTCTGCTATCAGACGTTCGACCTCCGCGCAGCGATGCGCGCCGACTGGCCGGGCGAGAAAGCCGCCAACGTGCTCCGCGTCGACGGCGGCATGACCGCTTCCGACTGGACCATGCAGCGCCTCGCCGACCTGCTCGACGCCCCCGTCGATCGTCCGATGATTCAGGAAACCACCGCGCTCGGCGCTGCCTATCTCGCCGGGCTACAGGCCGGCGTCTATCCCGAGCCGGCAAAGTTCGCCGATAACTGGCGGCTGGAGCACCGCTTCAAGCCGGCGATGAGTGCAGCGACAAGGGAGCGGAAGCTCGCGGGCTGGGCGAGGGCGGTGAAGGGCGTGCTGGCGAGCGATGAGGGGGAGGGATAGTCCCACCCGTTATCGCCGGGCTTGACCCGGCGATCCACGCCTTACTTATTCCCTCTCAACGGATAAACGTGGATGGCCGGGAAAAGCCCGGCTATGACGGTAGAGAGAAAGCGCACGATGATCCTGCCCGACGGCTATTCCGACGTTCCCGCCGGCAAGATCGCCGCCGTCGTCACGCATCTGGAGATGACCGCGCGCCCCGCGCCGCGCCCCGATTCCGCCGGCGCGTGGACGCTACGCCAGGCCGATGTTCCCGCGCTCGACTGGTATCGCGATCTCTATGGCCGTGTCGGCCGGCCATGGCTGTGGATCTCGCGGATACGGATGCCCGACTCGGAATTGGCCGCGATCATTCAATCCCCGCCGATGGAGATCTACGCACTGGCGCATGAGGGACGCGACGAAGGCCTGCTCGAGATGGATTTTCGCGAGCCCGGGCAATGCGAAATCGTTTCTTTCGGGCTCACCGAAAAGCTTGTCGGCACCGGCGCCGGTCGCTGGCTGATGACCCGCGCGCTGGAGATCGCATGGTCGCATCCGATCGATCGCCTCTGGCTGCACACCTGCACCTTCGATCATCCCGCCGCGCTCGCTTTCTACCAGCGCTCGGGCTTTCGTCCATTCCGGCGGCAGGTCGAGGTGGTCAACGATCCGCGGCTCGATGGAACGGTGCCGCGTGATGTGGCGAGGCATGTGCCGGTGATTGAGTGATGCACCAAAGCGGCCTCAGCCTCCGCCGTCATCCCCGCGCAGGCGGGGATCCAGTATTCCAGAGCAGTTGCGATCGATCCGAGATGCCGCGGCGTACTGGATACTCCGCCTTCGCGGAGTATGACGACCTGTATTGGAGGCGGCGGCGAGTATCACTTAGAAAATGTCTTGCTTCGCCCGCGATAGCGAAAACCCGCGCCGTTCGGCATTGAAGCACGTTACCCCCGTCTGCTCCGACGTGCACGTAAACCCGCCGCGCTGCCACACCTCGCCATAGCCCAGCACCGGCAGGCGCGGGTCCATCACGGTGTCGCCGTGGCAGATGCGCGCGGCGGGGCCCTTGGCGTTCATTTCGAAGGCGCCGCCGAAGTCGAGCTCGCAGTCGGCCGGCCGCCGCGGCTTGGTTTCCATAGCGCTGATGTCGCAGCGGAGCGTGTTCTGCTTGTCGTAGTCGAAATACTGGCAGGCGATGTTTTTGGACGGGGACTGGAAGCCGGTCGGGCCGCTTTGTGCGTGGGCCGGATGTGAAATGACGATGAGCAATCCGATCAGGATCGGCAGATGTCGCATGTGTTTGGCTCCTCAGTCGTCGTCACCCGCCACCGGGCTGGCGCGCTGCGCCAGTCGATGACAGGCGCCGGCGGGTGATCCGGCATTCCCTGGCTAGCGGTGATAAACCGCGAGGCCGCGGCGTACTGGATACCCCGCTTTCGCGGGGCATGACAGTCCGTTACACTCAGGATTCCGTCCGCCTCGAAGAGTGGTGAAAACAAAATGATCCTGATCGGCCAATACGATTCCCCCTTTGTCCGCCGCGTCGCCATCGCGATGCGGCTCTACGGCATCGCCTTCGAGCACAGGCCGTGGTCGACCTTCGGCGATGCCGACAAGATCGCACCCTATAATCCGCTGCGGCGGGTGCCGACGCTGGTGCTTGACGATGGCGAGGCGCTGATCGAGAGCGCGATGATCCTGGATTATCTCGACGACCTTGTTGGCCCCGAGAAAGCGATGATCGCCCCGCGCGGCGAGATGCGGCGGCGGCATTTGCGGATTTGCGCGCTGGCGATGGGCCTCGGCGACAAGGGCGTCAGCCTGCTTTACGAACGCGTGCTGCGCAAGGACAAACAGCTCGATCTTTGGGTCAAGCGCTGCAAGAAGCAGATATCCGGCGTGCTGGAGATGCTGGAAAAGGAGCGCGCCGCGGTCAAGACGCCGTATTGGTTCGGCGAGAAGATCGGCCACGCCGATATCGTGGTCGCCTGTGTGCTGCGCTTCACTGGCGAGGCGCATCCCGCGCTGTTCGACGCGCGCTATCCCGCGCTGAAGGCGCATTCGGAGCGATGCGAGGCGCTGCCGCCGTTCCAGGAAATCGTGCAGCCGCTGGCGCCGCCGAAGGGGTGAGGGGGCTTCGTAGGGTGGGCAAAGCGTAGCGTGTCCACCGTTCGGCATGATTGAAGAAAGATGGTGGCACGGCGCAAAAAGCGCCTTTGCCCACCCTACTTCTTCCGCATCGCCTCTGGCGTATCCGGCTGTGCCAGCGGATGGGCTTTGGCGAATTCGGGCAGCGCCATCGCAGTTTCGAAAATGCGCTTCACGGTCGGATAGATTTTCAGGTCGATCTGCTGCGTCACCGCGACGGTGACGTGGCCGACCATGCAAATATCGGCCAGCGTGGGCGCATCGCCATGGCAGAATTTGCCGGTGTCCTTGTGATCAGCCAGATGTCCCTCCAGCGCGGCCAGCGTTTCCACCGTCCAGTGTCGCCGCCATGCCGCCTGCTGCGTGTCGCGCAGATTGAGTTCGTGATCGAGATAGCGCCGCACCCGCGGCACCAGCAGCGGATGGCCCTCGCAGGCGACCATCAGCGCCAGCGCGCGGACACGGGCGCGGCCGTTGATATCGGCAGGCAGCAGCGGCGGGGAGGGGTATTTCTCGTCGAGATATTCGAGGATCGCGAGCGACTGGAACAGCGTGGAGCCGTCATCCTCGACCAGCGCCGGCAGCGCCATCTGCGGATTGATCTTGCGATACGCGGCATCGCGATGCGCGTTGGCATCGAGGTCGACGAAGATCACCTCGGCCGGCACATTTTTGAGATTGAGCGCGATGCGCACGCGAAAACTCGCCAGCGATCGCCAGAACGAGAAGAATTTCATGAGAGACTCCGCACTCTCTTCCCCTCTCCCCTTGTGGGAGAGGGTGGATCAATCGTACGAAGCGCGATTGAGACGGGTGAGGGGTTCTGTCCGCGAGCACCCTAGCCGAGAGAACCCCTCATCCGGCGCTTCGCGCCACCTTCTCCCACAAGGGGAGAAGGGAAGGAAGATGCAATCTGGCCCCACTTTCTTACCCGCCCCTTGAGGGGGCGGGTCGACGCGAAGCGGCGGGGTGGGGTGATATCTCAACTCGGGCACTGTTGGATGCGGAGATACCGTCACCCCGCCCCGTCTCGCATTTCGCTGCGCTCAATGCGAGCGACCCGCCCCCTCGAGGGGCGGGTGAACAAAGTTCAGCCTGCGCCAACCACCTTTTTCCGCCACGCAAGGTGCACGGCGCAAGTGCAGCCGGGGGGATGTGAGGTGACGTCGTTGGCCGGAACGACCTCCGCGACCGTCGGCGTCTTCGCAGCCTCCTGCGAGGGAATATAATTCAGCACCGGCGCCAGCCAGCGTTCGGTCTCGGCCACCGTCATGCCCTTGCGCGCGGCATAATCCTCGACCTGGTCGCGCTCGATCTTGCCGACGCCGAAATAGAAGCTTTCGGGATGGCTGAAATAAAGCCCGGAAACTGACGAGCCCGGCCACATCGCAAAGCTTTCGGTCAGCTTCACGCCGGCGGTGTTCTCGGCATCGAGCAGGCGAAACAGCGTCGCCTTCTCGGTGTGATCGGGCTGCGCGGGATAGCCGGGCGCCGGGCGGATGCCGGCATATTGCTCGAGGATGAGTTGATCCGCGGCCAGCGTCTCGTCCGGCGCGTAGCCCCAGAATTCCTTGCGGACGCGCTGATGCATCCGTTCCGCGAAGGCTTCCGCGAGGCGGTCGGCGAGCGCCTTGCACAGGATCGAGGAGTAATCGTCATTGGCGTTCTTGAAGCGGTCGGCGACGGCATCCTCGCCGATCCCGGCGGTGACGACGAAGGCGCCGATATAATCAGGCACGCCGGACGACGCGGGCGCGATGAAATCCGACAGCGCGGCATTGAAGCGGCCTTCGCGCTTCTCCAGTTGCTGGCGCAGCGTGTGGAAGGTCGCGATCTTCTTGTTTCGCGTGTCGTCGGCATAGACGGCGATATCGTCGCCATCGGCATTGGCCGGCCAGAAGCCGATGGTGGCGCGCGCCTTGAACCATTTCTCCTTGACGATGAGATCGAGCATCTTGCGCGCGTCGTCATAGAGCGAACGCGCGACTTCGCCGATCTTGGGATCATCGAGGATGGCCGGAAAGCGTCCGGTCAGTTCCCAGGTCTGGAAGAACGGCGTCCAGTCGATGTATTCGGCCAATTCCGCGAGATCGTAAGCGTCAAAACTCCTGATGCCGAGAAATGCCGGCTTCTTCGGCGGCGTCTTGGCGAAGTCGGCCTTGACCGCGTTGGCGCGGGCGTCAGCCAGCTTCAACCGCTTCTTGTCGGCCTGCGCGCGGAAATGCGCTGCCGAAATTTTGGCGTACTCGGCGCGGATGTCGGCGGCATAGGCCTCGCGCCGCTCGGGCGAGAGCAGCGACGATGCCACGCCGACGGCGCGGCTGGCGTCGTTGACGTGCACCACCGGCCCGCCCTTGTAGTTCGGGTCGATCTTCACGGCGGTGTGGACGCGGCTGGTCGTGGCGCCGCCGATCAACAGCGGCATGTTCATGCCCTGCCGCTCCATTTCGCCGGCCAGAAAGCTCATCTCGTCGAGCGAGGGCGTGATCAGGCCGGACAGCCCGATAATGTCGGCGCCCTCGGCCTTGGCGGTTTCGATGATCTTGCTCGCGGGCACCATGACGCCGAGGTCGATCACCTCGAAATTGTTACATTGCAGCACGATGCCGACGATGTTCTTGCCGATATCATGGACGTCGCCCTTCACAGTCGCCAGCACGATCTTGCCGGCGGCGTTGCGGCCGTCGGTAGCCGTGCCATTGGCAAGGTTGCGCGCCTTCTCCTCTTCCATGAAGGGCATGAGGTACGCGACCGCCTGCTTCATCACGCGCGCCGACTTCACCACCTGCGGCAGGAACATTTTTCCGTCGCCGAAGAGGTCGCCGACGATGTTCATGCCGGCCATCAGCGGGCCTTCGATCACGTTCAGCGGCCGCTCGACCGTCAGCCGCACGGCTTCGGTATCCGCTTCGATGAACTCGGTGATGCCGTGCACCAGCGCATGCGAGAGCCGCTTCTCGACCGGCCATTCGCGCCAGGCGAGATCCTGCTCCTTGGTCTGCTTTTCCTTGCCGCGGAATTTTTCGGCGAGCGCCAGCAACCGCTCGGACGCGCCGGGGTCGCGGTTGAGGATGACGTCCTCGCAAACCTGGCGCAGCTCGGGATCGATGTCGTCGTAGACGATCATCTGCCCGGCATTGACGATGCCCATGTCCATGCCGGCCTTGATGGCATGATAGAGAAACACCGAATGCATGGCTTCGCGCACTGGCTCGTTGCCGCGGAACGAGAACGAGAGGTTGGAGACGCCGCCGGAGATATGCGCATGCGGCAGGTTCTGGCGGATCCAGCGCGTCGCCTCGATGAAGTCGACGCCGTAATTATTGTGCTCTTCGAGCCCGGTCGCGATCGCGAAGATGTTCGGATCGAAGATGATGTCCTCGGGCGGAAAGCCGACGTCGTTGACGAGAATGTCGTAAGCGCGCTTGCAGATCTCGGTCTTGCGCGCGAACGTATCGGCCTGTCCGACCTCGTCGAACGCCATCACCACGACGGCCGCGCCATGGCGGCGCGCAATCCGGGCCTCGTGGATGAATTTCTCCACGCCCTCCTTCATTGAGATCGAGTTCACCACAGGCTTGCCCTGAACGCATTTCAGGCCGGCTTCGATCACGTTGAATTTCGAGGAGTCGACCATCACGGGCACGCGGGCGATATCAGGCTCGGCGGCGACGAGGTTGAGGAAGGTCACCATCGCGGCTTCGGAGTCGAGCAGGCCCTCGTCCATATTGACGTCGATGATCTGGGCGCCGTTCTCGACCTGGTCGCGCGCCACCGCCAACGCTGCGGTGTAATCGCCGGCGGTGACCAGCTTGCGGAATTTCGCCGAGCCCGTGACGTTGGTGCGCTCGCCGACATTCACGAACGGGATCGCCGGCGTCAGTTCGAACGGCTCGAGGCCCGACAGCCGCAGCCGTGGCTCGATCGTGGGGACCGCGCGCGGCCGGTGCGGGGCGACAGCCACTGCAATCGCCGCGATATGGTCCGGCGTGGTGCCGCAGCAGCCGCCGACGATATTGACGAGGCCGGCCTCGGCGAATTCGCCGATCAGGCGGGCCATGTATTCCGGCGTTTCGTCGTACTGGCCGAATTCGTTGGGCAGGCCGGCATTCGGATAGGCGCAGACCAGCGTATCGGCGACGCGGCCGATATCGGCGATATGCGCGCGAAGGTCTTCGGCGCCGAGCGCGCAGTTGAAGCCGATGGTGATCGGCTTGGCGTGCCGCACCGAATTCCAGAACGCTTCCGGCAATTGCCCGGACAGCAGGCGGCCGGACCTGTCGGTGATGGTGCCCGAGATCATCACGGGCACGTCGATGCCGCGTTGTTCGGTGATTTCCGAAATCGCGTAGAGCGCGGCCTTGGCGTTCAGCGTGTCAAAAATGGTTTCGACCAGCAGCAGATCGGCGCCGCCGTCGAGCAGGCCGTTGATCTGCTCGCCATAGGACTTGCGCAGATCGTCGAACGTGACGGCGCGATAGCCGGGGTTGGAAACGTCGGGCGAGATCGAAGCGGTCCGGTTGGTCGGGCCCAATGCGCCGGCAACGAAACGCGGCTTGCCGTCCTCGGCGCTGACGCGCTCGGCGGCTGCACGCGCCAGCTTCGCGCCATCGCGGTTCAGTTCATAGGCGAGATCCGACATGTCGTAGTCGGCCTGCGCGATCGAGGTCGAGGAGAACGTGTTGGTGGCGACGATGTCGGCGCCGGCACGCAAGTAAGCCGCGTGGATATCCTCGATCGCATGCGGCTGCGTGAGGATCAGAAGGTCGTTGTTGCCGCGGACGTCGCGATGGAAATCGGCAAAACGCTCACCGCGAAACGCGGCTTCGTCGTACTGCAGGCCCTGGATCATGGTGCCCATGGCGCCGTCGAGCACCAGAATGCGTTCGCGGGCGGCGGCGAGCAAGGCAGTACGCTTGGGCGAAATCTTTGCGGTCATCGGATCAGGCGGCTTTCTGTGCGCCGTTCGGGCGAATGCCCAGCAAATGGCTGATCGCGAAAACGAGGTCCGCGCGATTCATGGTGTAGAAGTGAAAGGTATCGACGCCCTGCTTGGCGAGCTTTTGCACCTGGCCGGCTGCAACGGTGGCGGCGACGAGCTTTCGCGTCTCGGCGTCGTCGTCGAGGCCTTCGAACTTGTCCGCCAGCCAGGTCGGCACCGTCGTGCCCGCGCGGGTCACGAAGCTGCGCGCCTGCTTGAAATTGTGCATCGGCATGATGCCGGGCACCACCGGGATATCGATGCCGCGGGCGCGGACGCGGTCAAGGTAGCGGAAGTAGAGGTCGTTATCGAAGAACACCTGCGTGATGGCGCGCGCCGCGCCGGCATCGACCTTGGCCTTCAGCGTGTCGATATCGGCGTCGAGCGTCGGGCTCTCCGGATGTTTTTCGGGATAGGCGGAAACCGAGACTTCGATATCCGGGTAACGCTTCTTGATGCCTTCGATCAGGTCGGGCGAGCTCTGATAGCCGTCCGGGTGGGCATGGTAGGCGGTGCCGATGCCGGTGGTCGGATCGCCGCGCAGCGCGACGATGTGGCGGACGCCGATCTCGTGATAGCGCGCCACCACGTCGTCGATCTCGCCCTTCGGCGCGCCGACGCAGGTCAGATGCGCGGCCGGCGTCAGGCGGGTCTCTTTCAGGATGCGGGCGATGGTCGAATGGGTGCGCTCGCGGGTCGATCCACCCGCGCCATAGGTCACGGACACGAAGTTCGGGGTGAGTGGCGCCAGCCGGTTTATGGTCTCCCACAGGCTCCGCTCCATCTCTTCCGTCTTGGGCGGAAAGAACTCGAAGGAAATCTTTGGCGAATGCAGCGCGCGATGGCCGCCGAAAGCAGGGGGAATAACTTCGGTCATGGCACTTCACAGAGCTCCGGAAGGATGGGCGGACGTCAGGCCTAGCGGCGGTAAGCTAAAATAGGCCAAACGAGGCCAACCAGACAGCCCATCAATGATGGGAAATGGCCCAATAGATGGAAAACTTCTCAAAAATAAGATCCATGTATAATGTAGGTGGGCAGAAGCAATTTTATAATTTATGTAGTATAAACAATGTAGTAATAAGTGGTCACCGCCAAGTTCAACATCAAAAATCGTGGGTACTAGTGAAAATTATTGCACTTGTCACATTTCGTCCCACTCACGGCCCGCGGTTCGCGGCTCCCTTTCCCCACAGGCGCGGGCCTGCTCTGCGCCGACCGGGCCTTTGTCGCCCTCGCTTGCCGCACTAGTTTACCGAGATGATTCCGCTTTCAGTCCTCGACCTCTCCGTCGTCACCACAGGCACCCGTCCGGCCCACGCGCTGCAGAACAGCATCGATCTGGCGCGCCATGTCGATGGGCTTGGCTATATCAGGTACTGGCTTGCCGAGCACCACAACCTGGCCTCGGTGGCGAGCCCCGCGCCGGACCTGATGATTGGGCAGATCGCGGCGGTGACGAAGAATATCCGCGTCGGCTCCGGCGGCGTGATGCTGCCCAACCATGCGCCGCTGGTCGTGGCAGAGCGCTTCAAGATGCTGGAAGCGCTGTTTCCCGGCCGCATCGATCTCGGCCTCGGCCGCGCGCCCGGCACGGATGGCGCCACCGCGCACGCGCTGCGCAGCCGGCTCGACCGCCGCGAGGGAGATGACTTCCTCGAACGGCTGAGTGAACTGGTGTTATGGGAGACCCGCGATTTTCCGGCCGGCCATCCCTATAACAATGTGGTGGCGATGCCGGACGATACGCCGCTGCCGCCGATCTGGCTGCTCGGCTCGAGCGATTACAGTTCGGAGCTGGCCGCACAGGTCGGCATGGGCTTTGCGTTCGCGCATCATTTTGCGTCCTATGACGCGGTCGCGGCAATGACCACCTACCGCGACCATTTCAAGCCGTCCGGCTGGCGCGCTACCCCGCACGGCATTCTCGCTGTCGCGGCCGTTGCCGCCGAAACCGATGCGGAAGCCGAACAGCTCGCCTCTTCGATGGACCTCAACCGCCTGCGCCGCGACCGCGGACAATACCTGCCGCTGCCCAGCGTCGATGAAGCGTTGGCCTATAATTATAGCGACGCCGAGCGCGCCTCTGTCGCGCGCAACCGCTCCCGGCTATTCGTCGGCAGCCCGGCGACCATCATGGCGAAGCTGCAACCGATGATCACGGCGGGCAGGCCGGATGAGTTGATGATCATCACGGCGGTGTACGACCACGACGCGCGCAAGAAGTCATACAGCCTGCTCTCGGATACATTTGGTCTGGGGAAGAAGGCGGCGGCGTAAACGGTGTCGTCCCTGCGAACGCAGGGACCCATACCGCGTGATCTATCGATATGGCAGTATCTCCAATGCCTTCTAACGCAACAGCGTTCGGTGGCTATGGGTCCCTGCGTTCGCAGGGACGACGGGCCACCTCAGTCCTGCGCCCCGCTGAACGTCTCCCGGAACGGGTGGCCGGGATAGACGCCAACGATGCGGAATTCGCGCGAGAAGAATTTTAGTTCCTCCAGCGCAAAGGCGAGGCCCTTGTCCTCGGGATGGCCGTCGACGTCGGCGTAAAACTGCGTGGCGGAGAATTCGCCGTCGACCATGTAGCTTTCGAGCTTGGTCATGTTGACGCCGTTGGTAGCGAAACCGCCGAGCGCCTTGTAGAGCGCGGCGGGCAAATTGCGCACCCGGAAAACAAAAGTGGTGACCAGCGGCCCCGACCCCTGCTTGGCCCAGTTCGCCTCGCGCGCCAGCACCACGAAGCGGGTGGTGTTGTGGGCCTCGTCCTCGACGTCCTCGGCCAGGATATCGAGGCCGTAGATCTGCGCCGCCAGCCGCGAGGCGATCGCGGCGACGCTCTTGTCCTTGCGTTCGGAAACGTCGCGCGCGCTGCCGGCGGTATCGGCCGCGACGATCGGCTTGATGCCGAGCTTGCGGATGATGCGCCGGCACTGGCCGAGCGCGTGGACGTGGCTCTCCACCGTCTTGATGTCGGTCAGCTTGGCGCCGCGGACCGCCATCAGCTGATGCCGGACCGGCAGAAACCATTCGCCGACGATGAACAGGCCGGAGGCCGGCAGCAAATGATGGATATCGGCGACGCGGCCGGCGACCGAATTCTCGATCGGGATCATGCCGAGGTCGGCCTCGCCCGAGGAGATCGCCGCCAGCGCGTCCTCGAAGGTCGCGCACGGCAACGGCTCGGCGTCGGGATAGGCCTCGACGATGGCGATATGGGAATTGGCGCCAGGCTCGCCCTGGAATGCGATTTTGAGTTTTTTGGTCATGGCGGGCCTTTTAGCAGCCGGTCAGGCTTTTGCCAGTATGCGCCGGGCGGTTTCGAGGTCATCTGGGGTGTCGACCCCGCGGGGGACGCTGTCGACGATGGCGATGTCGATCCGCATCCCAGCCTCCAGCGCGCGCAACTGCTCGAGCTTCTCCTGTTGCTCCAGCGGAGACGGGGGCAGCGCCACGAACCGTTCCAGCGCGGCGCGGCGGTAGGCGTAGAGGCCGATGTGGTGATAGCGGGGGCCGTCGCCATGGGGCGCCGTGGCACGGGTGAAATAGAGCGCACGGAGCCGGTTCGGGCCGATCGGCGAGCCGACCGCCTTCACTACGCTGGGGGCCCGATCCTCTTCCTCGGTATGGATCTGCGAGGCCAGCGTCGCAATGTCGACCGCGGGGTCGTCGAGCGGCGGCAGCGCGGCACGGATGGTGTCCGGCGTGATCGTGGGAAAGTCGCCCTGCAGGTTGACCACAATCTCGGCCCGGCCGTCGGGATCGATCGTCCGCATCGCCTCATGGATCCGATCGGAGCCGGAGGGATGATCGGCACGGGTCATGACCACCTCGCCGCCGGCGGCCTTCACGGCGGCCGCGATCTCGGGCGTGTCGGTGGCGACCGCCACCCGGCCGATTTTGGCCTCCTCGGCCCGCCGCAGCACGTGGACAATCATCGGCAGGCCGCCGATATCGAGCAGCGGTTTGCCGGGCAGGCGGGTCGCCGCCATGCGGGCGGGAATCAGCACCAAAATGCGGGGTTCGGTCATCCGGAACGAGGTCAGCCGGCCTCTGAGAACAGGCCGGAAATAATGGGGGACTGGCGGAAAGTCGGGGCGTTTATACGGGTTGCCAGAGCCCGGGCAAACCGATATCTCAACCGTGCTGAGGGTGCGGCGCGAAAGGCTGATTCCTGACGCGCATCCGCGGCCGTTTTGCCGGCCTTCAGTCGACCTTCCCGGCCTGGAGCCTGATCCAACTATGGACTCCTTCGAACTCAACAAGATTCTCGGTGCCCTCCTCGGCACCTGCATTCTCGTTCTGGTGACGAGCTTTGCCGCTCATGCGATTTTTACGCCCGGGAAGCTGGAAAAGCCGGGCTTCGAGATCGCCGTGAAGGAAGACACCTCTCACGGCGCAGGAGCCAAGGAAGTCGCAGCTCCCTCCGAGCCGATCGAGAAACTGCTGCAGACCGCCTCCGTCGAGAAGGGCGCCGCCGCTGCCAAGAAGTGCGGTGCCTGTCACACCTTCGAAAAGGGCGGCCCCAACCGCGTTGGTCCGAACCTCTATGGTGTCGTCAACGAGCCGAAGGGCGCAGGCCGCGGCGGGTTCAATTTCTCGGCCGCCATGAAGGGCAAGGGCGGCACCTGGACCTTTGACGACCTCAACAAGTTCATCTCCAATCCCAAGGGTTTTGTTCCGGGCACCGCGATGGGCTTTGCCGGCATCCAGAAAGACAGCGAGCGCGCCGACGTGATCGCCTACCTGAACTCAGTATCGGACAAGCCGGAGCCACTGCCGACCGCGGCGAAGTAATATTTCGTCAGTCCTGCATGGACTTGCGCACGACACGACGGCCAGGCATTGCCTGGCCGTTTGTCTATGGTGATCGCGTTGTTGTTATCGGGACGTTTCGCCGCACCGGCTTGGTTCCCGTGTTGATATCATGAGGAAAAAGCAACGTTATTGGTCGAACCCTTGCCTTATATTGGGTGCTGGCTGGCTCCCTTAAAGCAACAGGATTTCCGCACTTGGCAATCACCCGACGACATCTCCTGCAAAGCACCGCCGCTGCCGCCATGGCCCCCGCGCTCGGGCTCAACATCGGCGTTTCTTCGCTTGCGCTGGCGCAAGCCGCGCCGGACGGACTGAAGTGGCGGCACGGAATCTCCACCTTTGGTGACATCAAGTACCCCGCCGACTTCAAGCGCTTCGACTACGTCAATCCGGATGCTCCCAAGGGCGGCGTCGCCCGCCTGTTCGAGCTTGGCACGTATGACAGCTTCAACATCGTGGTCGCCGGGTTGAAGGGATCGGCCCCCTCGGGCGTCGCAAGAATCTATCAATCGCTGATGGATCCGGCCCTCGATGAGCCGGACAGCTATTACGGCACACTGGCCGAACTCGTCGCCTACCCCGACGATTTCTCCTATGTGATCTATCGCCTGCGTCCGGCGGCGCGGTGGCATGACGGCAAGCCGGTGACTCCGGAGGACGTGGTTTTTTCGTTTGAAACGTCCAAGAACAGCAGCCCGAGAGCCCGCTTCTATTACCAGCATATCGTCAAGGCCGAGAAAGTCGGTGACCACGACGTCAAGTTCTTCTTCGACAGTCCCGGCAATCGTGAACTTCCGCTGATCACCGGCCAGCTCAACGTGTTGCCCAAGCACTGGTGGGAAGGCACCGACGCGCAGGGCCGCAAGCGCGACGTGACGGCAACCACGCTGGAGCCGCCGCTGGGGTCGGGACCCTATCGCATCAAGGACTTTGTCGCCGGCCGGTCGCTGGTGCTCGAGCGGGTGAAGGATTACTGGGCCAAGGATCTGCCCAACAGCATCGGCCAGGACAATTTCGACGAACTCCGCTACGAATTCTTCCGCGACGACGTCGTCGGACGCCAGGCCTTCAAGGCCGACCAGTTCGACTGGTATGCCGAGCGCAGCGCCAAGGAATGGTCGGTTGCCTATGATTTCGCAGCCGTGCATGACGGGCGGGTGCTCAGGGAAAAGTTTCCGGTCCTGAGTTCAGGACGGATGCAGGGCTGGGCCTTCAACCTGCGCCGGCCGCTGTTCAAGGACGTGCGGCTGCGCCGCGCCTTCAACTACGCGTTCGACTTCGAGGAGATGAACCGGACCTTGTCGACCGGCGAGTACCATCGCGACAGCAGCTATTTCGACGGCATCCCCGACTTCATGGCGACCGGGCTTCCCGAGGGCCTCGAACTGGAAATGCTGGAGCCGCTGCGCGACAAGGTGCCTGCCGAGGTTTTCACGACGCCCTACAAGGATCCCGTCAACGGTACCCCCGAAGCCGTCCGCACCAATCTGCGCGAAGCGACGCGGCTGTTGAAGGAGGCCGGGTTCGAGGTCCGCGACCGCAAGCTGGTCGATCCCTCCGGCCAGCCTGTCAGCGTCGAGATTCTATGTCCCGACGAGGGCAATGAACGCATCTCACTGTTCTACAAGCCCTCGCTGGAGCGACTCGGCGTCACCGTGAATATCCGCCGCGTCGATGACGTCCAGTACCAGAACCGCACGCGTGACTATGACTTCGATATGACGACCGTTGTATGGCCGCAGTCGCTGTCGCCCGGCAACGAACAGCGCGAATGGTTCGGCTCGCAAGCGGCGGACAAGCCCGGCGCCCGCAATATGGGCGGGATCAAGAACCCCGCGGTGGATGCGCTGATCGAGCGCATCATCTTCGCCAAGAATCGCACCGAGCAGATAGCGGCCTGCAAGGCGATGGACCGCGTGCTGCTCTGGAACTTCTATTGCGTGACGCAATTCAGCTACGGCTTCCAGCGCTATGCGCGCTGGGATCGTTTCAGCCACCCCGATCCCTTGCCCAAATATGGCGTGTCGGGATTCCCGACGGTGTGGTGGTACGATGCCGATAAGGCAGCCAAGATCGGCAAGCGCAGTTGAAGGAATCGCGCATGGCGCTACTCAACCGTCGACACGCGCTCGGTCTCGGCATCGGTGCGCTGAGCGCGGGCCTATTTCGCCCCGCCGCCGCCGACAATGGCGGCACCGACATGCACGGCATGTCGGTGTTCGGCGATCTGAAATACCCCGCCGACTTCAAGTATTTCGACTACGTCAATCCGGATGCGCCGAAGGGCGGCCTGTTTTCGACGATCCCGTCGGTCCGTGCCTATAACCAATCCTTCCAGACGTTCAATTCGTTCAATGCCTTCATCCTCAAGGGCGAAGGCGCCAAGGGCATGGAGCTGACTTTTGATGGGCTGATGGCGCGCGCCAATGACGAGCCCGACGCGATGTATGGCCTTGCGGCGAAGTCGGTGTGGATTTCGCCCGACAAGCTCACCTACCGTTTCACGATGCGGCCCGAGGCCCGTTTTCACGACGGCTCGAAGATGACGGCGCACGACGTCGCCTTCTCGCTCAACACGCTGAAGGAAAAAGGCCACCCGCTGATCGTGGTGCAGTTGCGCGATATGGTGAAGGCCGAGGTGATCGACGACGCAACGGTGGCCGTGACCTTTGCGCCGAACCGCGCGCGCGACGTCCCGCTCTATGTCGCGAGCCTGCCGATCTTCTCCAAGGCCTATTACGCAACGCGGTCATTCGAAGAATCGACCACCGATATTCCGCTCGGCTCGGGGCCGTACAAGGTGGGCAAATTCGAGATCAACCGCTACGTCGAATTCGACCGGGTCAAGGAATATTGGGGGGCCAATCTTCCCGTCAATCGCGGCAGCTACAATTTCGAAACCGTGCGTTATGAGTTCTATCGCGACCGCGACGTCGCGTTCGAAGGCTTTACCGGCAAGAACTACCTCTATCGCGAAGAATTCACTGCGCGGATCTGGGCCACGCGTTACGATTTTCCCGCCATCAAGGACGGCCGGGTCAAGCGCGAGACCCTGCCGGATGAATTGCCGTCGGGTGGGCAGGGCTGGTTCTTCAATACCCGCCGCGACAAGCTCAAAGACCCCAGAGTGCGCGAAGCGGTCATCAATGCGTTCGATTTCGAATGGACCAACAAGACCGTGATGTACGGCGCCTATGCGCGCACGGTTTCGCCGTTCCAGAATTCGGACATGGTGGCCGTCGGATTGCCGTCGCCGGAAGAGCTGAAGCTGCTCGATCCGTTTCGCGGCCAGGTGCCGGACGAGGTGTTCGGTGAGCCGTACGTGCCGCCGGTATCTGACGGATCGGGCCAGGACCGGGCGCTGCTGCGCAAGGCCCAGCAATTGCTGCAGGACGCGAAAATCCCGATCAAGGATGGCAAGCGGGTGTTGCCGAACGGTGAGATCTTTACGATCGAATTCCTGCTCGACGAGCCGTCGTTCCAGCCGCATCACGCGACCTTCATCAAGAATCTTGGCCAGCTCGGCATCGAGGCCAACATCCGCCTGATCGACGCCGTGCAGTACCGTGCGCGCGTTGAATCTTTCGATTTCGACATGACGACGATGCGGCTCAGTATGTCGCCGACACCGGGCGACAGCCTGCGGCCATACTTTACGTCGCAAGCCGCGGCCACCAAGGGATCGTATAATCTGGCGGGCGTGGCCAATCCCGCGATCGACGCGCTGGTCGACAAGGCCATCGGCGCCGAGACGCGTGCCGATCTGACGGTCGCATGCCGCGCGCTCGATCGTGTGTTCCGCGCCGGCCGCTACTGGGTACCGCAATGGTTCCGCACCAACCACCCGATCGCCTATTGGGATCAGTTCGCGCATCCGGAGAAGCCGGCACGCTACGCGCAGGGCACCGGGGCGCCGGACAATTGGTGGTATGAGCCCGCCAAGGCCGCAAAGCTCGAGCAGGCAAAGTAATTCATGACCGGCTATATCGCCCGCCGCATCCTGCTGATGTTCCCGACGCTGCTCGGGATCCTGTTCGTGTCCTTTGTGGTCGTCCAGTTCGCGCCGGGCGGACCAGTCGAACGCGTGCTGGCGCAGCTCTCCGGGGCCGACACCGGAGGCACGTCGAGGATATCGGGCGGCGGCGGCGATTTCGGTCCGCGCGGCCAGGTCGGCGCGGCCTCCGATGCCGTCAGTTCGAAATACCGCGGCGCGCAGGGGCTGGATCCCGAATTCATCAAGAAGCTGGAAGTGCAGTTCGGCTTCGACAAGCCGGCGCCGGAGCGCTTCGCGCTGATGGTGTGGAATTTCTCACGCTTCGATTTCGGCAAGAGCTATTTCCGTGACGTCAGCGTCATCCAGCTGATCAAGGAGAAGCTGCCGGTGTCGATGTCGCTCGGCCTTTGGATGATGCTTCTGACCTATTTGATCTCGATCCCGCTCGGCATCCGCAAGGCGGTAAAGGACGGATCGGAGTTCGACACCTGGACGTCGGCAGTGATCATCATAGGCTTTGCGATTCCGGGATTCCTGTTCGCGATCCTGTTGATCATCCTGTTCGCCGGCGGCTCGTTCCTCAACATCTTCCCGCTGCGTGGGTTGACTTCCGACGGCTGGGCGCAGTTCCCCTGGTACTGGAAGATCATCGACTATTTCTGGCACATCACGCTGCCGCTGATCTCGATGGCGCTCGGCGCCTTCGCCACCATGACGCTTCTGACCAAGAACTCGTTCCTCGACGAGATCCGCAAGCAGTATGTGATGACCGCGCGCGCCAAGGGCTGTAGCGAACGCCAGGTGCTGTACAACCACATCTTCCGCAACGCGATGCTGATCGTGATCGCGGGCTTTCCGAGCGCGTTCATTCACGCCTTCTTCTCCGGTTCGCTGCTGATCGAGACCATTTTCTCGCTCGACGGCCTTGGCCTGCTCGGATTCGAGAGCATCCTGAACCGCGATTACCCGGTCGTGTTCGGCACGCTGTTCATCTTTTCGCTGGTCGGTCTCGTGGTCAATTTGATCTCCGATCTCGCTTACATGTGGGTCGATCCGCGGATCGACTTCGAGGCGCGTGAGGTCTGATGACGATCACTGCGCCCCAGCCGGTCGAGACCTCGACGCAATCGCCGCTCGGCGAAGTCGTTCCGGCTACCCGCCATGCCTTTGCGCCGTCGCCGCTCAATCGCCGCCGCTGGCAGAACTTCAAGGCCAACCGCAGGGGCTATTGGTCGTTCTGGATCTTCCTCGTCCTTTTCACGGTCTCGCTGTTTGCCAACTTCATCGCCAACGACAAGCCGCTCCTCGTCAAATATGACGGCCGACTCTATTGGCCGGTTATCTTCAACTATTCCGAGACCACCTTCGGCGGCGATTTCGAAACCACCGCCGACTATCGCGATCCCTATTTGCAGAAGCAGATCGCGGAGAAGGGCGGCACCATGATCTGGCCGCCGATCCGCTATTCCTACGACACCCACAATCTCGACCTGCCGACGCCGGCGCCGTCGAAGCCGACCTGGATGCTGACGGAAGAGCAGTGCAAGGAGGTGGTGCAGAAGAAGGGCCTCAAGGGCTGCCGCGACCTCGAATACAACTGGCTCGGCACCGATGACCAGAGCCGCGACGTGGTCGCGCGCCTGATCTACGGCTTCCGCATTTCCGTGCTGTTCGGGCTGACGCTCACTATCCTCTCTTCGATCATCGGCATCGCCGCCGGCGGCGTGCAGGGCTATTTTGGTGGCTGGATCGATCTCACTTTCCAACGGTTTATCGAAATCTGGACCGCGATCCCCTCGCTTTATCTGCTCCTGATCATATCGGCGGTGCTGCCGCCGGGCTTCTTCATCCTGCTCGGCATTCTCCTGCTGTTCTCATGGGTGTCGCTGGTTGGCCTGGTGCGCGCCGAATTCCTGCGCGGGCGAAATTTTGAATATATCCAGGCGGCGCGGGCGCTCGGCGTTTCAAATCCGGTGATCATGTTCCGTCACCTGCTGCCGAACGCGATGGTGGCGACGATGACATTCTTGCCCTTCATCGTGTCGTCCTCGGTCATGACGCTGACGGCGCTGGACTTCCTCGGCTTCGGCCTGCCGCCCGGCTCGCCGTCGCTCGGCGAATTGCTGTCGCAGGGCAAGGCCAACGTGCAGGCGCCATGGCTCGGCTTCACCGGCTTCTTCTCGGTCGCGATCATGCTGTCGCTGCTGATCTTCATCGGCGAAGCGGCGCGCGACGCCTTTGATCCGCGCAAGACGTTCAGGTAGGGCCAGCGCATGGACGCCATCAATCAGCCCCTGCTCGATGTCCGCGACCTCTCGGTGGCGTTCCGTGACACGCTCGCGGTCGATCACGTCTCGTTTTCCGTCAAGCGCGGCGAATGCGTCGCGCTGGTCGGCGAGTCCGGTTCCGGGAAATCCGTCAGCGCCTTGTCGATCCTGAAGCTGCTGCCGTATCCCAGCGCCTCGCACCCTTCCGGGAGCATCCGCTTCCGGGGCCGCGAGCTGCTGACCGCGGCGGAAGGCGAGATGCGCGAGATCCGCGGCAACGATATCTCGATCATCTTCCAGGAGCCGATGACCTCGCTCAATCCGCTGCACACGATCGAGGCGCAGATCGGCGAGATCCTTTCCCTGCACAGCGGCATCAGCGGGCAGACAGCGCGGGCGCGCACGCTCGAACTGTTGACGCAGGTCGGAATTCCCGATCCCGAAACCCGGCTGAAGAGCTATCCGCATCAATTGTCCGGCGGCCAACGCCAGCGCGTCATGATCGCGATGGCGCTTGCCAACGAGCCGGACTTGCTGATCGCGGACGAGCCGACCACCGCGCTCGACGTCACCGTGCAGGCCCAGATCCTGGCGCTGCTGGCCGAGATCCGGTCGCGGCTCGGCATGAGCATGCTGTTCATCACCCATGACCTCGGTATCGTCCGGCGCATCGCCGACGTCGTCTGCGTGATGAATTCGGGCAAGATCGTCGAGCAGGGGCCGGTCGAGGAAGTCTTCACCGCGCCAAAGCATGCCTATACGCAGGCGCTGCTGGCCGCCGAGCCGAAGCCCGACCCGGCGCCGCCGCGGCCCAACGAGCCGGTGGTGATGTCGGCCGACAATCTCAAGGTCTGGTTTCCGATCAAGCGCGGTCTGTTGCGCTCCACCGTCGGCCATATCAAGGCGGTGGATGGCGTCAGCATCGCGGTCCGCAAGGGCGAGACGCTCGGCGTCGTCGGCGAATCCGGCTCCGGCAAGACCACGCTGGGTCTGGCGCTGCTCCGGTTGATTTCCTCCGAAGGGCCGATCGTGTTCCTCGGCAGCAACATCCAGGGCCTGCGCTTCAAGGACATGCTGCCGTTCCGCCGCGACATGCAGATCGTGTTTCAGGACCCGTTCGGCGCGCTGAGCCCGCGCATGTCGGTCGGCGAAATCGTCGCCGAAGGCCTGAGCGTGCACCAGAAGTCGCTGTCGTACGAAGAGCGCGAGACGCGCGTCGTCAAGGCGCTCCAGGACGTCGGCCTCGATCCGGCGACACGTTTCCGCTATCCGCATGAATTCTCCGGCGGCCAGCGCCAGCGCATTTCAATCGCGCGTGCGGTGGTGCTGGAGCCGAATTTCGTCGTGCTTGACGAACCGACCTCAGCGCTCGACATGCTGTTCCAGGCGCAGATGGTCGAACTGCTGCGCGAACTGCAGCGCAGGCACGACCTGACCTACATGTTCATCTCGCACGATTTGCGCGTGGTGGCCTCACTGGCCAGCCATCTGATCGTGATGCGTCACGGCAAGGTGGTGGAGGAGGGGCCGGCCGCCGAGCTGTTCAAGAATCCGAAGAGCGACTACACCCGCGCCCTGTTCGCCGCCGCGTTCCGGATCGAGGCTGTGGCCGAGCCGTAAGCCGGAGCCACACCAGGAGTCGTCATCCCCGCGAAGGCGGGGATCCAGTACGCCGCGGCCTATCGGTTCTATAACTGACGTCTCTGGAATACTGGGTCACCCGCCTTCGCGGGTGACGACAGTGGAGGGTGTGGCTACAGCCGCTTGATCGCCGTCACTTCGCTTCCCGCCGCCTTGATCCGCGCGATCGCTTCCCTCATGTTCTCCACTACCGTCGCCATATGATGTGCGTTGGCGTGCACGATGGTGTCGGCATCGCGAACGATCGCGACGTGCCCCTTCCAGAAGATCAGGTCGCCGCGCTGCAGTTTCTTCATCTCAGCCGCATTCAGCGCCCGCCCGAGCCCATCCTGCTGCATGTCGCTGTCGCGCGGGCAGCCGATGCCGGCGGCGTTCAGTGAAATCTGCACCAGGCCTGAGCAATCGATACCGAGCGAGCTCTTGCCGCCCCAGAGATAGGGCGTGCCGACGAAGCGTTCGGCGACTGCAACAAAGTCCTTCTCCATCACGTCAAGGTCGGCGAGATGCCGTCGCGGCAGATACCAGCCTTCGCCCGTGACGGCGAACACTCCGTCTTCACGGGCAACCGTGATGCGCGCGCCCATCGGCAGCGTCTCGACCGGCGGCAGCTTGATCGAGGGGCCCGGGAACACGAACGTTCGCAACGCCGTGACCTTATGCGTCGGAGCTGCCGCGGGCTTGGCCAGCGCGGCATCCGGGATCCAGCCGACATAGCCGTCGCCGTTCAATTGGCCCCAGGCAAAGCCTTCACCGTCGCGATCGTAGATCGTGACGCGCTCGCCCTTCAGCGCCTGCGTCGACAGCATGGCATCCGCTGCAGGCCCCTCGCGTAGCGGCGCGATGGCCTCGCGTACGCAAAATTCCTCGCCGTCGACAAAACGCGCGGCTTTCACCTCGCCTTCCAGATATCTGGCGGCGAGGTCGGGCCGTGCCGGCGTCAGACGTGGATCATCCATAGCGTTCGCTCAGCAGCTTGTAGATCGCACGCGCGGCCTGGCATTCGCCGCCTTCGGGGCGTGCCGGTTTTGCCGATGGCGTCCAGCCGTAGATGTCGACATGCAGCCAGCTCTTGGCATCGGTGACGAAGCGCTGCAGGAACAGCGCGCAGGTGATCGAGCCGGCAAAGCCGCCGGACGGCGCATTGTTGATGTCGGCCGTCTTCGAATCCAGCCACGAATCATAGGGCGGCCATAGCGGCATTCGCCACAACGGATCGTTCTCCCCTTTTGCGTTGATGGCAACGGCCTCGGCCAGCGTCTCATCATTCGTGTAAAAGGGCGGTAAATCCGGTCCCAGCGCCACCCGCGCCGCGCCGGTCAGGGTGCCAAGGTCAACCAGCAAGTCCGGCTTCTCTTCGTCCGCCAGCGCCAGTGCATCGGCCAGCACCAGCCGCCCCTCGGCGTCGGTGTTGCCGATCTCGACCGTCGGCCCCTTGCGCGACTTGAAGATGTCGAGCGGGCGGAAGGCGTTGCCGGCCACCGCGTTCTCGACCGCAGGGATCAGCACGCGCAGCCGGACCTTCAGTTTCGCGTCCATCACCATCTGCGCCAGCGCCAGCACGTTGGCGGCGCCGCCCATGTCCTTTTTCATGATCAGCATGCCGCTGGAGGGCTTCAGGTCGAGGCCACCGGTGTCGAAGCAGACGCCCTTGCCGACCAAAGTCACCTTGGGGTTAGCGGGATCGCCCCAGTTCAGGTCGATCAGGCGCGGGGCGCGCGGCGAGGCCATGCCAACGGCTTGGATCAGCGGAAAGTTCTGCTTCACGAGCTCGTCGCCGACGATGCAGTTGAAGGTCGCGCCGAACCGCGTCGCCAACGCTTGGGCTGCCTGCGCCAGTTCTTCCGGGCCCATATCGTTCGACGGCGTGTTGATCAGGTCGCGCGCAAGGGCTGCCGCCTCCGCCATCCGCGCGATATCGACGATGTCGATGCCGTCGGGCGGCACCAGCCGGACGTCGGGCGTTTCGTTCTTGCGGTAGCGTCCGAACCGATAGGTCCCAAGGGCAAAGGCCAGCGTCGCAAGCCGTACATCATGTGGCGCATTGGCGAAGCGATAGACGCCGGGCGGCAGCAGGCCGGGCAGGGCGCCGGGCCGGAACAGGTCGCGGGATTTGCTGCTCTCGTCCTCGAGGCCGAAAACGACCTGCGCGATCTTCCCGTCGGGCGCGGGCAGCGTCAGGCATTTGCCCGGCTTGGCGGTGAAATCGTTGGCCGCCGCAAACTGCCGGGCCTGCTCGGGAAGCTCCCTGGCGATTCCGGCCCATGCCGTCTTGGTGGCGAAAATAATCGGAATGGCAGCGGCGTCGGGCGCGGTCTCGAACGGGGATTGCATGCGGGTCTCGCGGGAAGGGGACGGGCAGGGTGGTGCTCGAAGGACATAGCACGGCCGATTAACCGGCCGTTAGGGTTAACAGTCTATTGCTGGCGCGTTCGGCTCCATTCGTCAGCCTTTTCCGCGAGTTGAAGTGCCATGCGTCGACAGTCCAGCCCTGCAGGATTTCTTGCCGGATCTCTTGCCCGGTTCCTCTCTTCCGCAGCCGTGACGGCGGTTCTCGCCGCCGGTCTTGGCGGCTGTCAGACCATGTCCGACATTACGGGTTCGCTGACCTCGACGTCCCCGAAGGCGCAGGCCGTTCCCGACGATCCG
The DNA here is from genome assembly GCF_049993905.1 of Bradyrhizobium sp. McL0615. Taxonomy (NCBI): domain Bacteria; kingdom Pseudomonadati; phylum Pseudomonadota; class Alphaproteobacteria; order Hyphomicrobiales; family Nitrobacteraceae; genus Bradyrhizobium; species Bradyrhizobium sp. McL0615. Next base: position 1,190,585 of record NZ_CP188254.1, read on the forward strand.
CAGCGCGCGGTCGAGGTCTATGGCGAGCGCTATCGCGCCAGTCCCAAGGATGCTGAGGCGGCATTGGCTTACGGCCAGGCGCTGCGCGCCTCCGGCCAGCGGGCACAGGCCGCCGCCGTGCTCGAACAGGCCACACTCGCCCATGCCGGCAACAAGGCGTTGCTTGCCGCCTACGGCCGCGCGCTCGCCGACAACGGCAATTCGCAGGCCGCCTTCGACGTGCTCGGCCGCGCCCATTCGCCCGCCAATCCCGACTGGCGCATTCTTTCGGTGCAGGGCACCACGCTCGACAAGATGGCCAAGCACGAGGAAGCCCGCCGTTACTATTTGGCTGCGCTGAAAATCGTGCCGGAAGAGCCCTCGGTGCTGTCCAATCTTGGCCTGTCCTACATGCTGACGCGGGAGTTGCCGCAGGCCGAGGAAACGCTGCGGCGGGCCTATTCCAATCCCCGCGCCGACGCGAGGGTGCGGCAGAACCTGGCGCTCGTGGTCGGCCTGCAGGGCCGCTTCGCCGAAGCCGAGACCATCGCCAAGGGCGATCTGCCCGCCGACGAGGCCACCGCCAACGTGACCTATTTGCGGGAAATGCTGAGCCGCAAGGACAAGGACAATTCGCGTCCTCCCGGCAGCAAGGCGACCGTCCCGGTCGCGGCTCTCGACCGGCCCGATTAAGCGGCAAGCTGGTTTCGCTGCCCAAGCCGATTCGCCTCGGCGAAGCGACGACGCGCGCCACGATTTCGGCTCCGGCCTTCGAGAGGAACTTGTCCGTTCTCACGATTTCAAACGTGTTGACGGAGAGTGTGCCGAAATCCGTGTCGCCATGGCGGGCGGTCCCCTTCAGAAATGCCGGCGTAGCCGGATGGACCGGATGAAGACGTTGAAGCTCGGCCATGATCCCGGCCAATCCGCATGTCCGCAACGGCCGGCATGCGTGCGATCAGCGTGAAAGTGCGTTGCGGATCCCATCGGAGGCAGGGCGTGGATTTGCCGGGAAAGCGGCAATGAGGTCATCGCGACCGTCTGGAGAGCCCGGAACCGCAACGCTGCGAGCGATGGAATGTTGGCTCAAGGCGTGCCCCGGACCATAACCAAGTCGGTCATTTTCGGCCTGATTCTTGGGCCTCATGACGCCGGAAAGCCAGCGCCAGGGTCGCGAACGCTTACTGCACCATCTGCAGCTTGATGTAGGTCGGTCCGAGAATGACGATGAACAGGCACGGCAGGAAGAACAGGATCATCGGCACGGTCAGCTTCGGCGGCAGCGCGGCCGCCTTCTTCTCGGCCTCGGTCATCCGCATATCGCGGTTTTCCTGCGCCATCACGCGCAGGCTCTGGCCGAGCGGGGTGCCGTAGCGTTCCGACTGCATCAGCGCCAGGCAGACCGATTTCACGCCCTCCAGGCCGGTGCGCTTGGCCAGGTTCTCGTAGGCCACCTTGCGATCCTGCAGGTAGGACAATTCGGCCGTGGTCAGCGCGAATTCTTCCGACAGCGCCACCGACTGCGACACGATCTCGGTGGAGACCTTGCGGAAGGCGACTTCGACCGACATACCGGACTCGATGCAGATCAACAGCAAGTCGAGCGCGTCGGGAAAGGCGCGCTTGATCTGGAGCTGGCGCTTGCCGATGGCGTTTTTCAGGAACAGCATCGGGGCCTGCAGCCCGAGATAGGCGGCGGCGACGCAAATGCCGAGCTTGATCGTCAAGGATTTGTCCATCTGCGCGATCACGAACACGTAGAGGACCGCCGCGATAAACAGCACGATCGGCGTCACCGCGCGGGCGAACAGGAACGTGACGTAGGGCGCGTGGCCGCGATAGCCGGCCATGATCAGCTTGTCGCGCGCGGCTTCCTGCGCCAGCCATTTGGTCAGGTTGAAATCTTCCACCACCTTGGAAACGAGCTGCTTCGGGCTCTGCCGCAGCGACACCTTTTCCGATTTGACGAGGCGCTCGCGCTCGCGCTGCCGGAGCCGCTCGCGCTCGCTGGCGACCGCCTTCATGCGCTTGGCGAGACCCTCGCCGGCAAACAGCGGCATGATCAGCGTATAGGCGGTCGCGCTCGCCGCGATCGCGGCAAGCAGCATGGTCATGAACCGCGCGTCGTGCATCTTGGCGATCATAAAATCAATCATGGCTGCACCATCAGAAATCGAAGTTGATCATTTTTTTCATCACCATGATGCCGATCGACATCCAGCCGAGGCAGCACACCAGCATGAACTGGCCGATATGGTGGGTCCAAAGCAGCGCGATGTAGTCGGGCGTCGACAGCCAGACCAGCAGCATCACGATCGGCGGCAGCGAGCCGATGATGCCGGCCGAGGCCTTGGCTTCCGTCGACATCGCCTGAATCTTCTCGCCCATCTTTTTGCGGTCACGCAGCACCTTGGAGAGGTTGCCGAGCGCTTCCGACAGATTGCCGCCCGACTTCTGCTGGATCGCGACCACGATGCCGAAGAAGTTGGCCTCGGGCAGCGGCATCCGCTCATAGAGCCGCGCGCAGGCTTCGCCGAGCGGCATGCCGATGGTCTGGGTTTCGATGATGGCGGTGAACTCGCTCTTCAGCGGTTCGGGTGAATCGGCCGCCACGACCTTGATCGATTCGAACAGCGGCAGTCCGGCCTTGATGCCACGCACGATGACGTCGACGGCGTCGGGCAGCGCTTTCAGGAAGGCCTTCTCGCGGCGCTTTTTGAGGAAGTTCAGCGCCCAGCGCGGCAGGCCGAGGCCGGTGCCGAAAGCCATCACGGCGGCGTAGAGCGGGCTGCCGCCGATCAGGAAGGCGAGGACGAACCCGACCGCGCCGGAAATGCCGGACATGATCCAGAATTTCTGCGGCGTCCAGGATCCCAACCCGGCCTGAGCGAGGCGGGTGGTGAGCGGGATGGACTTCTCTTTCTTGCGCCGGGCGTCGAGTTCCTTCAGCGATCCCTCGACCTGCTCGCGGCGCGAGCGCTGGCTTTTCTCGGCCTGGCGCGCCGGAGCGTCGGAACGGGCGATCGAGGCGCGGCGGGATTCGGCCTTCCGCTGGCCCGACAGCGACGGATAGATGAATACCCAGGCCAGGCCGCCGAGGGCGGTGGCGGCGAGAAACGCCAGTGCGAGCGTCTGCATGCTCATCGACTCCTCACGTATTCTCGATGACTTCGGCGGCGTCGAGCGCGGCCGCAAGCCGCTTCTCTTCGCCGTAATATCGCGCCCGTTCCCAGAACCGCGGACGTCCGATCCCGGTCGAGCGGTGCCGCCCGATGATCTTGCCGTTCGCGTCTTCGCCGACCATGTCGTACAGGAACACATCCTGGGTGATGATGGTGTCGCCTTCCATGCCCATCACCTCGGTAATGTGGGTGATGCGGCGCGAGCCATCACGCAGGCGCGCGGCCTGCACGATGACGTCGATCGAGGCGCATATCATCTCGCGGATGGTGCGCGAGGGCAGCGAGAAGCCGCCCATCGTGATCATGGATTCGCAGCGTGACAGGGCTTCGCGCGGATTGTTGGCGTGCAGCGTTCCCATCGAGCCGTCGTGGCCGGTGTTCATGGCCTGCAGCAGGTCGAATGCCTCGGGTCCGCGGACTTCGCCGACGATGATGCGTTCAGGGCGCATACGCAGGCAGTTGCGGACCAGTTCGCGCATCGTGACCTGGCCTTCGCCTTCGATGTTGGGCGGCCGGGTTTCCAGCCGCACCACGTGAGGCTGCTGCAGCTGAAGTTCGGCGGCGTCTTCGCAGGTGATGACGCGCTCATCCTCCTCGATGAACTGGGTCAGGCAGTTCAGCAGCGTAGTCTTGCCGGAGCCGGTACCACCGGAGATCAAGACGTTGCAGCGGACGCGGCCGATGATCTGCAGGATCTGCGCGCCTTCCGGCGAGATTGCGCCGAACTTGACCAGCTGGTCGAGCGTCAGCTTGTCCTTCTTGAACTTTCGAATGGTGAGGCAAGGCCCGTCGATCGCCAGCGGCGGAACGATGGCGTTGACGCGGGAGCCGTCGGCGAGGCGGGCGTCGCAGATTGGCGAGGATTCGTCGACGCGGCGGCCGACCTGGCTAACGATGCGCTGGCAGATGTTGAGCAGCTGCTGGTTGTCGCGGAAGCGGATACCGGTCTTCTGGATCTTGCCCGCGACTTCGATGAACACCGTGCCGGCGCCGTTGACCATGATGTCGGCGATGTCGTCGCGCGACAACAGCGGCTCCAGCGGGCCGTAGCCGAGCACGTCGTTGCAGATGTCGTCGAGCAGCTCTTCCTGCTCGGCAATCGACATCACGATGTTCTTGATCGCGATGATCTCGTTGACGATGTCGCGGATTTCCTCGCGCGCGGACTCGCCGTCGAGCTTGGCGAGCTGGGCAAGGTCGATCGCCTCGATCAGGGCGCCAAAGATGGTCGCCTTGACCTGGTAGTAATTGTCGGATCGCCGCGCCTCCATGGCGGGCGCGGGCGGCGCCTTCGCTGGCGCGATCGGCGGCGAGGCGACGGATGGCGCTGCCGTTTCGCGCGGTGCTGCCGCGGCGCTGGAGGCCGGCTCTGGTGCCTGTATGGCGGGCTTTACCCGCGTATCGCTATCACTACGCTTACCGAACACGATGACACTCCACGCAGGCGACCTACTTCTTGGCCCGCAACTTCTCGATCAAAGGCGACAGCAACGAACTCTTCGGCTTCTTGGTCTCGCCGCGGCCGGTGAGCCGCTGCGCGATCTGCAGGAACATCTCGGTGGTGCGATGCGTGGCGGCGATTTCCGCGATCATCTGGCCGTTGTTGGCGGCCGAACCGAAGATTTGCGGCTCGAACGGTATGGTGGCGATCGGATGGTTTTCGATCGCCTTGGCGAACTCGGCGGCGGGGATCTCCGGACGCTTCGGGATGCCGACCTGGTTGAGGCAATAGAGCGGGGCGCGATCGTTCGGCCGCGAGGACTTCAGCAGGTCGAAGATGTTCTTGGTATTGCGCAGATTGGCGAGATCCGGCGCCGCGACGATCAGGATGTCGTCGGCAGCGATCAGGGCGCGCTTGGTCCATCCCGACCATTGATGGGGGACGTCGAGCACGATGCAGGGCATGGTCGTGCGAAGCGTATCGAAGATCGAATCGAACGCCTCCGCGCCGAAATCATAGACCCGGTCGAGCGTGGCCGGCGCCGCCAGCAGGCTGAGGTGATCGGTGCATTTCGACAGCAGGCGGTCGAGGAACGCAGTGTCAACCCGGTCGGGCGAGAACACCGCATCCGCGATACCCTGCGGCGGGTCCTGGTTGTAGTCGAGACCGGCGGTGCCGAAAGCCAGATCGAGGTCGGCGACCACCGAATCCAGCGACAGGTCGCGCGCGATCGCCCAGGCGACGTTGTGGGCGACGGTGGACGAACCGACGCCGCCCTTGGCGCCGACGATGGCAATGATGCGGCCGACCGCCTTGGCTTCCGGCGACGAGAACAGGTTGCAGATCGAGCGCACGACGTCGATGGCGTTGACCGGAGCGATGACGTAGTCGCTGACGCCGCGGCGCACCAGTTCGCGATAGAGCATGACGTCGTTGATGCGCCCGATCACGATCACGCGTGTTCCGGCGTCGCAGACGGTGGCAAGCTGGTCGAGGCCGAGGAGAATGTCGTTGCGGCCTTCGGTCTCCAGGATGATGACGTTCGGGGTCGGGGCCGAGCGATAGGCCTCGACGGCAGCGGCCATGCCGCCCATCTGGATCTTGAGGTGAGCCTTGCCGAGGCGGCGGTCTTCGCCCGCCGACTGCACAGCGGCCGCGGTTTCCACCGTCTCGCAGAATGCCTGCACCGACACTCGCGGCGCCGGCGCGATGTGGTCCTCGGTGGACGGCGCCGCCATATCCGGCTGCCCTTCTGTATTCTGGCGCGAGTAAGTGATCATTTGCCGGTATCGCTGAGTTTGGCCTTGTCGCTCTCGGGATAGGTCGTCGTCGTGGTGGTGCCCTTGCGATATTTCTCGAAGGCTGTTCCACGGCGCGGCGCGTAGGCTGGGGTTTCGGGGCGCGGCTGCACGAGATCCGACGGGTTGTCGACCATCGCCGCCAGGTTCCGCTGATTGGAGCAGCCGAAATTGTAATAGGACTTGTTGTCGAAATAGTTCTTGTTGTTGATCGACGGTCCGAGATCTTCCGGCCACAGCCCGCAGGGGCCGGCCACCGCCGAAATCTTCGGATAGTTGAGTCGGATCGCAGCCATGTGCCTCGGATCTTCAGGGCGATACTGGCGGACATTGGTTGCGCGCGGCGGCACGCCGGCGGCGGCAAGCGTCGCCTGGATCTCGCGCAGTGAATCTTCGGCCGCCCGCGCGTTCGGCGTGTTGACGGGCACGTCGATGCTGATGACGCCGGTGCCTTCGCGCGTCCAGGTCTGGCCCAGATACATCACGTCGGCGCGCTGCGAGGCGGAAAGGCCGCCGCGTCCCCGGCCGACGAAAACCACGATCGAGCGGTCGTCTTCCTGGACCGCGATCGGATGGCGCAGGCGATAATCGTCGGGCACGGCCGACGTCGTCACCACATCGGTGGTGTGCTTGCAGGCGCCAAGCGCCACGCAGAGACCGATCAGCGCTCCCGCCATGCAGAGGGCGCGCCTGGGATCGGCGGACTTCCTTGATTTTAGCATCGGTGTCATCGTCCCGCCTCAGTCCGTAATAAAGCCGTAGGTGCCGCGATAATTCCGTGCCTTCTCGACGCGGCCCGGAACGCCGTAGATGCGATTGATGCTGCCGAGCAGGTCGGCCTGCGGATCCGACGCACTGGCGAAGCCGTCATCGGGGCGCGACAGGTCCTTCTGCGCCACCGCACGCACAATAAAGGGCGTGACCAGAACCATCAGTTCGGTCTGGTTGTTGATGAAGTCGCGGCTGCGGAACAGCGTGCCGAGAATCGGCAGTTGCGACAAGCCCGGAAAGCCATTGATGGCCTGCTTGGTCTGGTCCTGAATCAGGCCGGCCATGGCCATCGCTCCGCCGGACGGAATTTCCAGCGTCGTCTCAGCGCGGCGGGTCTTGATCGACGGAATAGTTGTTCCACCTTGGCCGCCAGTCAGAGCGTTTTCGGACGAGATTTCCGACACTTCGGTCATCACCCGAAGGCTGATCCGTCCCTCCGTCAGCACGACCGGCGTAAAGTTGAGGGAGATGCCGAATTTCTTGAAGCTGACGGTCTGGACGCATTGTCCGATGCCACCACCTGTTGTTGTTTGGCAGCTCACGCCGGTCGGAATTGGAAATTCGCCGCCGGAGATAAATGTTGCGGACTCGCCGGAAATGGCTGTGAGGTTCGGTTCAGCAAGGGTCCGCACCACGCCTGCGCTTTCCATCGCGCGCAGCAACGCCTGCACGGATGGCGCCGCGCCGAAAGTCCCCTGAAGGCCGTTGTTGGCGACGATCGGCGCGTTGTTTACGGTGAACGGGTTGGTGTTGGAGAACTTAACAACGGATGTGCCGTAGGTCATGCTGGCGCTGAGATCGATGCCCAACTGCTTGATGATCGAGCGCTGGACTTCGGCAACCGTCACCTTCAGCATGACCTGGTCGCGGCCGCGGACGGCGATCGAGTTGACGACCTTGTCCGCGCCGCCCACGAGGCGGGCGGCGATGTCGGCAGCCTGCTGCGCCTCGATCGGGGTCGCGGCGGTGCCGCTCAAGACCACGCCGTCGCCGACCCCTTCGATAAGGATGTCCGAATTCGGCAGCGACTGCTTCAGTGCGGCGCGCACGCCGTTGAGGTCGCGCTTGACCGCGATGTCATAGGCCGCGATCTGCGCGCCCGTGGAATCGAAGAAGACGATGTTGGTCTGGCCGACCGCGGCGCCGATGATATAGGCGCGCTGGGTCGAGCGGACGACGGCGTTGGCGACCTTCGGATCGGCGACCAGGACGTCCTTGATCTCCCGCGGCAGGTCGATCACGAACGATTTGCCGATCCCGAGCGAAACGAACCGCGCGTTCATCTGTCCGTCGGTGGTGACCGGAGCCGCAGTGCGATAGTCGCTCGCGACTACCGGCGTCAGCGCCGGATTGAGCGTGAGCGCTGCCACGGCCGAAAACGACAGGGCGCGGACGATGAACGTGCGCATCATCGGCTGAATTTCCCTGCACTTCATATCGTGCGTCCTTTCGGTCACTTCTGCATCATCTGCTGGCTGGCAACGCCGTAACGAATGACGTTGAGGCTTTCGCCGCGCTTGTTGGTTAGTGCTTCCGGCTTCTCGACCGTCTTGATGTCGGCGATGCTGCGCAGCGCCAACGACAGCGTGCCGCTCTGACGCGCTCGTGCGAGCGTCTCGGTCTGCTCGGGCTTCAGCTCGAGCGTAACCGTCCGGCCGACCAATGCGCTGGTGCCTTCTTTTTCCTTCGGCGCCTGGTCAATCGCGAGAACGCGAATATTGGTGAGGATGATTTCTGAATTGGGGACGTCAGCGCCCTTGCCGTCCGGGTTCTTGTCGCGCTTGGTAAGAAGCACGTCGACGCGGTCGTTCGGCAGGATGAAGCCGCCGGCGCCGGTTTCCGGCGAAATTTCGGTGGAAACGGCCCGAAAACCTGCGGGCAGGATTGCCGCCATGAAGCCGGATCCATCGGCCTTCACCAGCTTCTGCTCGCGAATCGGCTCCCCCGCGATGAAGGGTGAGCGGGCGATGGAGCCCGTGATCTCCTTGACGGCGTCGGCCTTGCTGGCGCGGCTGATGAAATTGCTGCTGGCGGTCGCGGCCGGCCAGGTCTGCCATTGCAGATCATCAGGCTTGACCGACTGGCCAAGGGAGATATCCGATTTGGCGACGAGGATGTCGACGGTCTGCAGCTGCGCGACCGGCTGGGCCGGCGCAGGCGTCTCACTGAAGCCGCTGGCGAGATATGCGGCAATGCCTCCGGCAACGATGGCGATGCCCAGGACTGCAATGCGTGCGGTATTCATTACGCTTCACTTTCCACATTACGCTGCGACGCTTCCGCCGCCGTGATGGGAGTTGACCAGCTATTCGTCAAAGCATGGTTAATGAGGCGTGTGTAAATTGCCTTAACGGAAAGTTAGCGATGCCGGATCAGCGCATCGCGAGGTGAGCGAGGTCGATCGCCTTGATCCATTGGGTTTCCGGATAGACGATCAGCGCGCCGAGGGCGAGCGCGATGCCGTAGGGAATCCCGCTCTGTTTGTCGTGCAGCCGGTTCAGCCAGGCTTGTCCGGCCAGCAGGGAAGGCAGCGGCCATTGCCGGAATTGAATCAGCAGCACCGTCAACGCCCCGCCGAGCAGCGAGGCATAGAGCAGATAATTGAGGAGATGATCGAAACCGAACCAGAGCGCGACGCTGGCCGCGACCTTGGCGTCGCCGCCGCCGACCCATCCCATCGCGAAGCAGGCAAAGGCCACCACCAGAACGGCCGCGCCGGCGCCGAAGTGCAGCAGGATGTCGTGCAGGCCCATGCCGCCCAGTACCGCGAGCACGATAAAGCCGGCGATCAGCGCCAGCGAGACCCGGTTTGAAATCGTCATCGTGAACAGGTCGCTCGCGGCTGCGAACGCCATCAGGGCCGGAAACAGCAGGAGGCGGGCGGTATCGAGGATCATGAGTTCACGCGGGCTGTGGTTGACCCGGGGTCCAGGCCTTGGCCGAGCCTAGCCACGAGAAGTGAACAATCGGAAAATGCCGGAAATCATAACGTTCGAACGGGCATCCGACCGCGGCGTGCTGGTTACGGCACGCCTTGCCGGAAAAGAAAAAGGCCCCGGCAAGCCGGGGCCTTTGACGCTTGCTCGCAAACGTCGCTTACTTGAGCGAGTTGGAGATCGTGTTGAAGTTCGTCGACAGCTTGGTGCCGAGGCCGTTGACGGCGGTGATGATCGCGATCGCGATGCCGGCGGCAATCAGGCCGTATTCGATGGCGGTTGCGCCGGACTCATCCTTCACGAAACGCGAAACGAGATTCTTCATAGATGATAACTCCTGTGTACACATGGCTGGTCGAACTTAAGTGTGGTCTTTCCGGCGTTCTCAGCACCGTGACCATGGCGTGACCCTAAGGGTGCGACAATTTCGACGCAGTTAATTCGACCGTGCAAAAATGCTTGGAACTCGCAGTTCTTGAGCACAGTAAACACCGGATTAAGGCATCCGAATAAATGCAAGCGGACGCCGGAGCCGCTCATTGTGCTCGCGCGCGGTGTCGGTGGGCACCGTTGATTCACGGCTCCTTAAGCGCGAGCAGATACCCCTGAAGTCTCCGATTGAATGAGGCCGTCATGTCCGGTTTGCCAATGGAAGTCATCGAGGTAATAGGCCAGACGTTGGCGAAGGTCGTGCCGGTCACGATCGCGCTCGGCCTTGTATTCACGGTGCTCTCGCATTTCTGGTCCTGCAATCCGGGCAAACCCTGGTGGCGCAAGAGCGAACTCATCACCGACATCTGCTACTGGTTCTTCGTGCCGGTGTTCGCGCGCATCTTCCGAATCGGGCTACTGGTGCTCGGCGCCGCCATCCTCTTCAACATTCATGAGCCTGACGAACTGATAGCATTCTACGACAACGGCCATGGGCCGTTGTCAGAGCTTCCGCTCTGGGTGCAGGCGATATTGTTTCTCGTTGCGTCCGACTTCATGCTGTACTGGCTGCACCGCATGTTTCACGGCGGCGGATTCTGGAAGTACCATGCCATACATCATTCCTCGGAGGATCTTGAGTGGATCTCGGCGGCGCGGTTCCATCCGGTCAACCTGTTTATCGGTACGATCCTGGTCGACGTCATCCTGCTGATCGCGGGCATCTCTCCCAACATCATGCTGTGGGTCGGGCCGTTCACGACCTTCCACTCCGCCTTCGTTCACGCCAACCTGAACTGGACGTTCGGGCCGTTCAAATACGTGCTTGCCACGCCGGTCTTCCATCGCTGGCATCACACCTCGCTCGAAGAGGGCGGCAACACCAATTTCGCCGGCACCTTCCCGCTCTGGGACGTTCTGTTCGGCACGTTCCGTATGCCGGAGAACCGGATGCCTGACGGTTACGGCGTGGACGATCAGGAGATCCCGACCGAGATCGGCGGGCAATTGGCCTATCCATTCCGTCAATAGTCAGGCCGGCAGTTTCGCATGAGCACTGAAGCCGGAGCGATCCAGCGCGAGAAGACCTTCAGTCTTGCCGACTTCCCGGCATGGCTCTGGATCGGAATCGGCGTCTACGCGCTGGTGCTGGTCGGCGGACGGGCGCTGCTGAACGATTCCGATACCTACTGGCAGATCGCCGTGGGCCAGTGGATCCTCGACCACCACGCATTGCCGCGCGTCGACATCTACTCCTTCACCAAGGCGGGCGAGCCGTGGATGTCGTCGTCTTGGCTGGCGCAGGTACTGTATGCGATCAGCTACAATCTGGCGGGCTGGACCGGCCCGGTGGTTCTCGCCGCGACCTGCATCGCCGCGACCTTCGCTTTGTTCACTCATATTCTCAGCCGTCGCATTCCCGCGGCCTATGCTGTCGCCGTCGCGATGGTGGTGCTGGCGCTTTCGATGGGGCATTTTCTGGCGCGCCCGCATGTGCTGGTGCTGCCGATCATGCTGGCGTGGGCAAACGGGCTGATGTTGGCGAGCGAGCGTGGCCAGGCGCCGTCACCATGGCTGCTGCCGTTGATCGCGTTGTGGGCGAACCTGCACGGCGGGTTCGTGTTCGGCCTCGTGCTGGTCGGTGCGTTCGCGCTCGATGCGCTGTGGAATGCCGATCGCGTGCGGCAAAGGGCCGTGGCGGTGCGCTGGGCGGTGTTCGGCATCGGCGCGCTGCTGGCCTGCTGCGCCACGCCTTACGGGTGGGGGGCGATCCTCGCCGCACGCAAGATCCTCGATCTCGGCGAACTCCTGCATCTGATCTATGAATGGATGCCGGCGGATTTCAGCAGATTCAGCGTGTTCGAACTGGCGATCCTTCTGCTGATCGCCGGCGCGCTCTATGGCGGCGTCAAGCTCACGCCGCCGCGGATCGCACTGGTGCTTGGCCTGCTGCACATGGCGCTGTCGCATGTCAGGAATCTCGAGATCTTCGCCCTGCTGCTGCCGATCGTGGTGCTCGCGCCGGTGGCGTCGCAATTCGCGCTGCAGCCGGCCTGGCGCGCCCGCAGCGGGGCCCCGATGCCGGTGATGGCAGCGGTGATGATCCTGCTCGGCGGCTGGACATGGCTGCTGGCGGCCAACACCACTTTTGCACCGCCTGAAAACCAGTCACCGGCTGCGGCTGTCGATGCGCTGAAGGCGCATCATCCCAAGCGGGTCCTCAACGATCTCCCGTTCGGCGGCTATCTGATCTGGCGCCAGATGCCGGTATTCATCGACGGGCGCGCCGAGCTCTACGGCGAAGCGTTCGACGTGGCCTATTACCGCGCGCTGCAGCTCAAGGACGTCAACCAGTTCCTCGACATTCTCAAGACCTGGGACATCGACGCCGTGCTGCTGACGCCGTCGACGCCCGCGGTCGGCCTGCTCGATAATATCGGCGGCTGGCGGCGCGCCTACGCCGATGGCAACGCCGTATTGCATGTCCGTACCGCCGGCAGGCCATGACACGGCGCAACCAGGCGCTGGATCTTTTGCGCGGGATGGCCATCCTGCTGGTGGTGCTGGTGCATTGCCAGGAAGAATCCACCGGCCTCGTTCCCGGCCTGACCTGGTTTGCCAAGGAGTTCGGCGGGCTCGGCGTCCAGCTCTTTTTCATCGTCAGCGGCTATACGATGATGCTGACATTTGGCGGCAGGGTCGATCTCAACGCCGCCCGTTCGTTTTATCTCCGGCGCTTCTTCAGGATCGCGCCGCTGTTCTGGGTCGCCATTGTATTTTATCTGCTGGTGACGCGAGGCCGCGGCATCACGAACTTTGCGCCTGACGGTGTTGGCGTGAGCGACGTGCTGCTGACGTTTTTCTTCCTGCATTCGAGCAGCGTCACCGCCTACAATTCGGTCGTTCCGGGCGGCTGGAGCATCGCGGTGGAAATGCAGTTCTACCTGCTGTTTCCGCTTCTGATCTATCTGTTCCGCCGGCGCAACGGCGCCATGCTGTGCTACGCGTTGATCGCGCTGGTGAGCATCATCGGGCAATTTGTCATCGAGCCCAACCTGATTCCGCGGCTGGCGGCGTCGCTGCCGGCCAGCCAGGCATATCTGGCTGAAGGCGTCTTCACGAGCTGGCTGCCGCGCCAGGCGATCTGTTTCGGCTTCGGCATCCTGCTGTATGATTATATCGAGTTGAAGAACAGGCCGGCATTCGGCGCGCTGTTTCTGCTTGGCGCCGCGCTGGTATCCCCGCCGCAGGGCGCCCAGGTCGCACTGCTGGCTGCACTCGCGCTCGGTGTCCTGATCTCGAACGTTTCGCTGTCGTGGATGACGTTGCTGGGGCGTCACTCCTACGCCATCTATCTCGTTCATTTCGCCGTGGTGTCGTTTATTGCCGCACTCTCCCCGATGGGTCTGGTGCCGCTGTTCCTGCTGGTCACCGCCGTGTCGCTGGCGTTCAGCTATTATCTGATCGAGCCCCGGATCGAGCGTCCCTTCAACCGGCTGGGCCACGCGCTGGCGTCGGCCGGTGGCGCCCCAAAGGCCGTCGTGACGGCCTCCTGAGGGCGTTTCCGGGCGTGTGAACTGGCGGCGCGGCGGGGCTTCTGATACGCCGGTCGAAATGAACCTGCCGACCGAAATCGTCGAGATGTTCGGCCAGACCCTGGCCAAGGTGGTGCCGGTCACGATCGCGCTGGCGCTCGTGTTCTCGGTGTTGGCGCATTTCTGGGCCTGCAACCCCGGACGGCCGTGGTGGCGCAAGCGCGAGCTGGTCACCGACGTCTGCTACTGGTTCCTGGTGCCGCTGTTCGCGCGCGTGTTCCGCATCGGGCTATTGGTGCTGGGCGCCGCCCTGCTGTTTGGAATTCGCGACGCCGACGAGCTGATCGCCTTCTACGACAACGGCCACGGCCCGTTGTCGGGCCTGCCTTTGTGGCGGCAGGCCATCCTGTTCCTGGCCGCCGCCGATTTCATGATGTACTGGCTGCACCGTATGTTTCATGGCGGCGGGTTCTGGAAATACCACGCCATCCACCATTCGTCGGAAGACGTCGACTGGATCTCGGCCGCGCGCTTCCACCCCGTCAACCTGCTGTTGGGTACCATCGGGGTCGATGTCGTACTGCTGACGGCCGGCATTTCGCCGGGCGTGATGCTCTGGCTCGGGCCGTTCAACATCTTCCATTCGGCGTTCGTTCACGCCAACCTCAACTGGACGCTCGGCCCGTTCAAATATGTCGTGGCGACGCCGGTGTTTCACCGCTGGCACCACACCGCCCGCGAGGAGGGCGGCGACACCAATTTTGCGGGCACCTTTCCGCTCTGGGACATCCTGTTCGGGACCTTCCGGATGCCGAAAGGCGCGCTGCCGGACCAATATGGTGTGGACGATCAGTCCTCGTTTCCCCGCGAGATCATTGGACAGCTGGCCTATCCGTTCCGGAAATAGCGCTTCGCGCGGCCGCCCGGAGATTCATGCGCAATTAAACATGCTGGCGGCGGATTTCTCGCCCCATTTCGGGGCCCATTTGCCCTTTGTTCATGAATTGTCGTCAGATTCAGCCGTGTCGGGCGCCGGTTCCGCTGCGTATCGCCATTGCCGGCTTGTTGATGCCCCGGGGTAGAGTATGTCGTTCAAGGTTCAGCGTATTCGCGCACGCGCGCGGTTCGGTTTGCGTTCCCTCGTTGCAGGAATCCTGCTGTGGCCGGCCGTCAGCCTGGCCGCGCCCGATCCCGACCGTATCGCCGTCTATGTCGATCAGGCAAAGCTCGTGAAGCTTCCTGCCAAGGTCTCCACCATCGTGGTCGGAAACCCGCTGATTGCGGACGTAACCCTGCAGAGCGGCGGCATCATCGTGGTCACCGGCAAGGGCTACGGCGCGACCAATTTCATCGCCATGGACCGCAACGGCGAGGTGCTGGTCGACCGCCAGATCCAGGTCGAAGGCCCGACCGATCAGCTCGTCACCGTCTATCGCGGCGTCGAGCGGGAATCCTATAGCTGCATGCCGATCTGCCAGCGCCGCGTCACGCTCGGCGACGGCGAGACCTACTTCAAATCGGCGATCGACCAGGCCGGTTCTCTCAGCGGTCAAGCCGCCGCCGCCGGGACCAAATAGGCAAACTGAGCTCTTTCGGTTCTGATTGAATCAGAACCGAACCTCCAGTCGACGCGTCCCCTATCCTGTCCGCGAATCGATCTCTGCCCGAACAAGGCTCGATCTGAAGACAGTTAACGCCCGGTTAGCGGACCGGGCCGCCCTGCCTCGGTTCGACGAAACACTTCCACAATCACTTTCAGGTAGTTCTTGCAGGCGGATAATCGCTGCCGTCTGGGGATTTTTCGATGTCGTCACCCGCTCCTGCAAGAGTCTCTGTTAGAAACGTATTCGGCCGATTTCGCCGCAACCGGCAGGGCTCAGCCGCCGTCGAGTTCGCGCTGATTGCGCCGTTGTTCTTCGGCATGCTGTTTGCGATTATCGAGACGGCGATTGTATTTTTTGCCGGCCAGGTTCTGGAACAGGGGATGGCGGATACCGCGCGGCTGATGCTCACGCATGAGGCCCAGGACACCGCCATGACCGAAGCTGTTTTCAAGACCAAACTCTGTGATCGCATCAAGGTGATGTTCGACTGCCAAGGCAATATGGCGAACCTCACCGTGGATGTGAAGACGTTTCCCCCGGGTACCGTGATCACGATCACCGATCCGATCGTCAGTGGAAGCCTGACCGGTCCTTTCACATACTCTCTGCCGCCATCTGGTTCTCCCAATACCGTCGTCGTTCGCGCCTTTTATCAATGGCAGCTATACGTGACGCGGTTCGGATACAATATTTCAGATCTCAACGGCAGCCAGCGACTGCTTGCGGCCACCGCCGCTTTCCATGTAGAGCCGTGATACGATGATGGTATCCCCGATGCAGAAAATGTCGCTTCGCGTGCGCAGGCTGTTGAATGATCGCAGCGGTCTTGCGGCGGTCGAGTTCGCCATGATTTTTCCGATGATGGTGGTGATGTTCTTCGGAGTGCTCGAGCTTTCGTCGGCCATTGCCGTGGATCGCAAGGCCACCCTGGTGGCGCGAACGCTTTCCGATCTGACGTCTCAGATGGCGAGCGTGGCGGATGCTGATCTCCTCAGTTTTGGTGAAACGGCAAAGGCGATCATGACACCTTATCCGGGTTCGCCGTTGATCTCCTCCGTCACGGAGGTTTACGTCGATAGCGGGACCGGGGTCGCTCGGGTTCAGTGGAGCAAGGGGTTGACGATCGGTCCAACAGGCGTTGTCGCGATCGCGGTGACGGCACCTCATAATCAGGGTGACGTTGTGGTGTTGCCGACGACCCTCGTCGCGGCCAAGGGGACATACGTGATCTGGAGCGAGGTCAGCTACAAGTATACGCCGGCGATCGGTTATGTGGTGGCGAAGACCGGCATGTCCTTTAGCGATACCGCGTTCACGCGTCCGCGCACGGTTACCTGTGTTACATATAGTGCGACACCGATCTCGGGCAGCCTACCCCCCTGTCCGACCTGGTGACGGCGGCACTCTCGGACAAGCTTCGCCACTTGCACCGTTCACCGCGACCTTCTCCTGGAGGAGGATCGGCGCTGAATTCGCGGGGTTGCGTTGGTTCGGGCTTCGGTAAGGGCGGGCTTGATCCGCGGCATTGGAAAGCGGCCCCGTACAGCAGCGCTACATCCAATGCGGGATGTGTCCAAAGCCTCGATTAAAACGATACAGGCACCTCTGCCCAATGCCATCGTGGGACTTTGGTTGCGAGAGCAACGATGCAGACCCGCAGGGTCGCGTTTGCGCAAAGCGGGTACCGGTTTCCGCTCGGGACAAGCGCGAAGCGTTTGCCGGGAGATCTCCACAAAGACATTAGATTCCGATCCGATTCAATCCATCGGATCATGATCTGTTGCGCGCGCGGCCAACCCAAAATTTCTCGATTTACTGTCTGCTTGTACCGGCTACCGAACCGACAACCGATCTCATCGTGGTCCTGCTGGACACCTGCCGCATTAAGACAGAACGGAAAGAACAAGACGCCGGCCCCGTGGGCCATCCGTAGTCCTGGCCGATTTTTACGGCGAGGCCCCGCGGCCAGTCAGCCAATCGGCCGCCTGATGACCTGACCAAATCAAGGGCCAAATCAACTATTGGCGTGTCGGTGGGGTCGTCCGATGGTCTTGCCGGTCCACGCATCGAGCCGCGCGCAATCAGGATATGACCCTTGTGCGCCGATCAATAAAAAGCCCCGGATCGCTCCGGGGCTTTCTGAGGCTCGGTGTTTACTTCAAGGCGGCGTCCGCGCCGCCTTCCGCCAGGTCAGTTCGTAATATGCGCGGTCTGCAGCGCGTGGTTGAACATGGCGTTCAGCGCCGCGGTGATATCGGAGGGCGAGTTCGCGGTGTAGAAGAAGCCGGGCGACGCGCATTTCTGCAGGCTGGCCGGAATATACTGAATGTTGGTGTTGGCAGCGGTGTCTTCATCGCCGGCAAAGCTCGTAACCACGGGTGAGACCTGTTGATAGGGAATATAGAGCACGGAAACGATGACGCCGCGGCCCTTGAGGGTTTCGCATTGGGGGACGGTCGCCAGGGTGTTCCGTTTATCAATCGTGGTAGCCTGGTTGCTGCCGTGCCAGGAGCCGTTGGGAACGTCTTTGTATTGGTTGTCTTGTGCGCCGTCGGTGACGAGGAAGACGTAAGGCTGCGGGGTGGTCGCCGTGCTGCCGTCGCCGACGGCGCCGGTGCCGCCGGAGATGAGACCATTGACCGAACTAAGCGCGGTATCGATATGCGTGCCGCCCGAGCCAAGGTTTGAATCCATATTTGTGTCAAGCAGCGTGGCAAGGTTTGCGGCGGCGTAGTTGATGGTCGAGGAATTGGTGGGAGAGCCGTTGATGCTGCTGGTCAGAGGAAAATAGGCATAGAGATTCTGAATGAACGGGTAGAGGCCGATCCTGAACTGGTTGGAAACCTTCATGGAGGCGTTCGCGGTAACGAACAACTGGTTCACGGCGTAGCCGACCGCGTCGAGGCGCAACTGGATGCAGTCGTCGGTGCCATCCGTCGGGCAGGATGAAACCGCCGTCAGGCTGTCCGCCCGGCTTTTGGAGTTGCCCTTAATCAGCGAATTCGCCACGCCAGGAGTAACAGTATTGTTCAGGTCGGGAAGCATCGTCGTCGGCAAGCCAGGCTTCTGCTTCAGTGCGCCCGCGACCGAGTTCGCATTGATGAGGTTATTTAGCGCGGGCTGGTTGAGGCGCGAATAGATATATCCCATGCAATAACCATTCGTATTGTATTGCTGGGAATACGAACTGGTAATAGGGGGATTGGCGGGCGGAGCGGTAGGGGAAGTGACAGGGGGATCTGAGCACGCGCTGCCTTTCGGCGAAAAATGGCAGGCCAGGGTACAGCCGATGACGGGGGAGGTGCCGGAGCGGTATTGGACCCAGTTATCCGGGTTGACTATGCCCAACCGCGTCTGCTCGGCGGCAGTCGACGGCAGGCCCATCGACCCCGAGACGTCCAGCGTCAGATAAAAATCGAGGTACGGCGGCAACGTGGCGGCCGAACTTGAAACGCCCGTTACCGTCAGTTTCTGAAACCCGATCACTTTCAGGAAGGATACCGGTACATCGGCGGTGTATGTTACGGTTGCAGCCAGCCTGATGCCGGTCTTCGTCATGGTGCTGCTGCGAACCAGATTTTGGTAGCCGGTGATCCCGCTCATGTTGGCGTCAAAGACATTGTTGGCATCGGTAACGCCGACGGCGACAGTGCCGTTGCCGGTCATTACCGAGGCCGCGACAAAGCCCGGCGATCTCTGCGAAAGCGCGGCGATGCCCGCAGCATCCGCCGCGGTTTGCATTTTTGCCTTCATTCGGGTCGCGAGCGAATAATCCACCGCACACCCGATGGCCGATACAAGGGGTATCGCCGTGATCGCGAAAATTGCCGCGACATTGCCCCGCCGATCGCGACGGAAACGGGAAAGATACTGCTTAAGACGAAATGGCACGATACGCCCCCTGGCTATCCAAAAGCGCGTGATCGTAGCCCGGCCTCCCCTAAGTGCCCCTTAACCTGATCACCGAAAAACGGGCCGATTTCGGAAGTGACCGACTTCAGAAACCCTGCGTTACGATCTGTTTACTACGAGAGCTCCGCGAAGGCGCAACGCTTGCGCGTTCTTCGCCGATAACGCGCACCGACCGAATGAAAAAGGCCGCGCCAAGGGCGCGGCCTTTTAACTTACTCAATGGCGATTCCCCGGGGACGCTGTCGCCGGCGTCCCGAAAAATCGTTATCCGGCGGCGCGCAGATTGTCGGCCGAAGATTTGCCAGAGCGGCGATCTGCTACGATTTCGTAGGAGATCTTCTGGCCTTCACGCAACGTTCCGAGGCCGGCACGCTCGACAGCGCTGATGTGCACGAACACGTCATTGCCGCCGTCATCCGGCTGGATGAAGCCATAGCCCTTGGTTGCGTTAAACCACTTCACGGTTCCCATGCTCACGGGGGTAGTCCCTTCTCAGATATACAAGTCGTAGCCCACCCTTCGATGGGCTGGTGAGATCGAATTTTTGGAAGGGTCGTCAGCGTCTAAACCGGCTGTACCGGTGGATAGCTAATGTCGTCCGGCCGAAAATCGATGGACAATATTATTCGATAGTACTGTTCAAAACAATCCTGACGTGCACGATTTTTTGATTCGGCCGGCCAGCCGGCCACGACCGCGCACGATATGGGCTTATCGGGCGCGTTTTTGGCAGGCCTTAACGGAACGTTTACCGTCGGCGGAACTGACCGCCGCGCGGCGGCGCCCCACGCGGGGCACCGGTGCTGGGGCGCTCGTCCTTGTGACGGAAGATCAGGCGGCCCTTTTCCAGATCGTAGGGCGACATTTCGATCGTGACCCGATCGCCTGCCAGCGTCTTGATCCGGTTCTTCTTCATCTTGCCGGCGGTGTAGGCAACGATCTCGTGTCCGGCGTCGAGCTGCACGCGGTAGCGTGCGTCGGGGAGGATTTCGGTCACCAGTCCTTCGAACTGGATCAGCTCTTCTTTAGCCATGGTGGTCTCCAGGTCGATCGAGGCTAGCGCTGCGGTCGGTGGGTACGGTTGGGTTGAGTATTCGGACGGCTCTCGCGATGCAAGAAGGCGACGCCCTGAATGCCCTCACTTTTCCCGCCTTGGCTCTTGCTGGCCTGCTGCGCCGAACGCGGCTGTTCGTGCCGGTTTGGCTGCGGCGCGGCATTATTACCACCACCTCGGCGGGGACGGCGAGGGCCTTTTGATCCCGGTGCCGCTTCATGTCCCCGGGATTCTTGCCCACGGGATTCATGCCCTCTGGAATCCTGGGAGCGGGCGGTGTGGGCGCGCGGTGCGGACCGTCCCCCGCGGTGCTGCGCAGGGCGCTGTGCGGTGGCCGGCGCAGCGTCGCGGCTGCCGGGCGTGCGACGGTCTTCCCGCGGCAGCGTGATTTTGATCAGCCGCTCGATGTCGCGCAGATAGCCCATCTCCTCGGCGCCCGCGACCAGCGAGATCGCAACGCCTTCGGCGCCGGCGCGCGCGGTGCGGCCGATGCGGTGGACATAGGTTTCGGGGATGTTGGGCAGATCGAAATTCACCACATGGCTGATGCCGTCGACATCGATGCCGCGGGCGGCAATGTCTGTCGCCACCAGGGTGCGGATCTCGCCGGTGCGGAACGCCGCCAGCACCCGCTCGCGGTGGTTCTGCGACTTGTTGCCGTGAATGGCATTGGCAGAGATACCGGCCCTCTCCAGCGTCTTCACCACCTTGTCGGCGCCGTGCTTGGTGCGGGTAAATATCAGCGCGCGGTCAACCGGTTCCTGCTTCAGAAGCTGCGCCAGCACGCCCGATTTGGCCGAGAAATCGACCTGGATGATGCGCTGGGTGATCCGCTCCACGGTCGAGGCCACCGGCGTCACCGCCACGCGGGCGGGGTCGCGCAGCATGGCTTCGGCGAGTTCGGCGATGTCCTTCGGCATGGTGGCCGAGAAGAACAGCGTCTGCCGCTTGATCGGCAGCTTGCCGACGATTTTGCGGATGTCGTTGATGAAGCCCATGTCGAGCATGCGGTCGGCTTCGTCCAGCACCAGGAACTCGACCTGGTTGAGCTTGAGCCCGTTGCTCTGGACGAGATCGAGCAGGCGGCCGGGAGTCGCCACCATGACTTCGACGCCCTGCATCACCGAGCGGACCTGGCGGCCCATCGGCACGCCGCCGATCGCGAGCGCCGAGCTTAGGCGGATGTGGCGGCCATAGGCGTTGAAGCTGTCGAGGATCTGGCCCGACAATTCGCGGGTCGGCGAGAGCACCAGCACGCGGCAGGTCTTGGGCTGCGGCCGGATGCGGGTTTCCAGAATGCGGTGCAGGATCGGCAGCGCAAAGGCCGCGGTCTTGCCGGTGCCGGTCTGGGCGATACCAACGACGTCACGGCCGGTGATGGCGAGGGGGATGGTCTGGGCCTGGATGGGTGTGGGCGTGTGGTAATTTTCTTCCTTGAGGGCACGCGAAATGGGTTCGGCAAGGCCGAAATCCTGAAAGGAGGTCAAAAGAGGGTTCTTTCCATTAAAAGGCAGGCGCCCGACCGGTATCGGCCAGGAACGCGCGAGGGGGTGTCAGAGACACCCGCGTGCTTGGGGCGTCGGTTTTGCTAGCTGAAGGGGCAAGCCAGAAACCGCAAAACGGGATCAGAACACGCGGCTCGCAAGGACCTGATGATTCTCTAGGTCACGCTGATCATATGGAACACCCACGCGGCGCTTTCAAGGCGAATTACGCGCGTTTCGTCGGCGCAGTTAAGGAACCGCTCACCCAGCCCATGTCGCGGCCGCCCGTCAGCAACTCAAACGATCAAAATTCGTGCAAGTAATTTAGCCAAATTGAGGTGATTGCATAAAAAATAGATAGTTTGCCGCCAAAGCATACATTTTTTTGGCCTATAAAATAAGCAAATTTCCCGCCGCTGGTTTCCGCACGCTTGAGATTTCCAAGCGATTAGATGGACTTATCCCGTTTTCGGTCGATGGCATGGTTCTTGCGATTCCGTTAACGCAGGCGGCCGTGGGGCCGTTCGCAGCGTTTAACGCGTCTGCGTCAGGGAGATGACACCTCATGCTTACTCAATTGACTCACGATATAACGACGATGAGCCGCCGTCGCTGGCTGGCGGCGACCGCCGGCCTGGTTTTGGGCCTGGCTACATTTTCAAACGCCAAGGCGGCGGACGACACCATCAAGGTCGGCGTCCTGCATTCGCTCTCCGGCACCATGGCCATCAGCGAAACCACGCTGAAGGACACCATCCTCTTTCTGATCGACGAGCAGAACAAGAAGGGCGGCGTGCTCGGCAAGAAGCTCGAGGCCGTAGTTGTCGACCCCGCCTCGAACTGGCCGCTGTTTGCGGAAAAGGCGCGTGAGCTGATCACCAAGGACAAGGTCTCTGTCGTATTCGGCTGCTGGACCTCGGTGTCGCGCAAGTCCGTGCTCCCGGTGTTCAAGGAGCTGAATTCGATCCTGTTCTATCCCGTGCAGTACGAAGGTGAAGAATCCGAGCGCAACGTGTTCTACACCGGTGCCGCGCCGAACCAGCAGGCGATCCCCGCGGTCGACTATCTGATGAAGGACGAGAAGGTGAAGCGCTGGGTGCTGGCTGGCACCGACTACGTCTATCCGCGCACCACCAACAAAATCCTCGAAGCCTACTTGAAGTCGAAGGGCGTCAAGCAGGAAGACATCATGATCAACTACACGCCGTTCGGTCACAGTGACTGGCAGACGATCGTGGCCGACATCAAGAAGTTCGGCTCGGCCGGCAAGAAGACCGCCGTGGTCTCCACCATCAACGGCGACGCCAACGTTCCCTTCTACAAGGAACTCGGCAACCAGGGCATCAAGGCGACCGACATTCCGGTTGTCGCGTTCTCGGTCGGTGAAGAAGAACTCGCCGGCATCGACACCAAGCCGCTGCTCGGCCATCTCGCCGCCTGGAACTACTTCCAGTCGATCAAGGATCCGGGCAACGAGAAGTTCATCAAGGCCTGGCAGGCCTACACCAAGAATCCGAAGCGCGTGACGAACGACCCGATGGAAGCCCACGTCATCGGCTTCGAAATGTGGGTCAAGGCGGTCGAGAAGGTGAAGTCGGTCGACGCCGACAAGGTGATCGACGCGCTGCCCGGCATCGAAGCCAAGAACCTGACCGGCGGCACCTCCAAGATGCTTCCGAACCACCACATCACCAAGCCGGTGTTCATTGGCGAAATCAAAGCCAACGGCCAGTTCGACGTGGTGTGGAAGACCCCGGGTCTTGTCGCTGGCGACGCCTGGTCGAAGGAGCTCGACGGCTCCAAGGACCTGATCGGCGACTGGGTCGGCAAGAAGTGCGGCAACTACAACACCAAGACCAACAAGTGCGGCGGTCAGGGCTCCTGATCGCGATCTGATCCGAAAGGATGATGATCCTGCTTACCTAAAACAAGAAACTTCCAAGAGAACTATCAAGAGTACCTCCAAGCAAGAACGGAGAAGGCGGCGCTGCCGCCGCCTTCTCCCCACACTCCCGCCGGGGTCGTATTGTGCCTGCCAATTTTCTGAACCGTTTTCGCGCGGCCTTGCTCGCAATCCTCCTGACCGCAGCTTTCGCCGTGCCGGCGCTGGCGGGTCCGTTCGAGGATGCGGTCGCCAAATTCGCCAATGACGATTTTTCCGACACCGACGAAGCGGTCGGCACGGTCGCCACATCGGGCAATCCGCTCGCCTTTCCCATCATCAGCGCGCTGCAGGAAGGCCGGCTGTCGGCCGATCCGGAATCCAAGAAAGTTTTCGTTACGGGTACCGACGGCAAGATTATCGATGCCGCCACCGGCACCGCCGTCGACAAGCTGCCCGATGGTGCTGCAGCCGTCCGCCTCAACAACCGCCTGCGCCGTACCGTGGAGGCGGCCCTCGGCGGCCTGACGCTGCTGTCGCCCGATCCCGCCAAGCGCATCGCGGCCGCGCAGTCGGTGTTCAAGAGCCATGAGGAGAGCGCGCTTGCCGTGATCGACGGCGCGCTCGCCAAGGAAACCAACAAGGGCGCCAAAGCGGCCTTCACCGAGGCCCGCGCGGCGATACTGCTCTACAAGGCCGATGCGACCGAGGTGGAAAAGCTGGAGGCCGTCGCCGTCGTCAAGGCGAAGGGCGACCAGGAAGCAATGGCGCTGCTGACCGGCCTGCCCAGCGATGTGCCGCCCAATGTCGCGCGCGCCGCGGCCTCAGCGATCGCCTCGATCCAGAGCAACCTCGCCATGTGGTCGATGGTGCAGAACGCCTGGTACGGCCTGTCGCTGGGCTCGGTGCTGCTGCTCGCCGCAATTGGGCTCGCGATCACCTTCGGCGTCATGGGCGTCATCAACATGGCCCATGGCGAGATGGTGATGATCGGCGCCTACACCACCTTCGTGGTGCAGGAGGTCATCCGCACCCGCTATCCCGGCCTGTTCGATTACTCGCTGCTGATCGCGGTGCCGCTGGCTTTCCTCGTCGCGGGCGCCCTCGGCGTCCTGATCGAGCGCGGCATCATCCGCTTTCTCTACGGCCGCCCGCTGGAAACGCTGCTGGCGACCTGGGGCCTCTCGCTCGTGCTGCAGCAGGCCGTGCGCACGATGTTCGGCCCGACCAATCGCGAGGTCGGTAACCCGTCCTGGATGAGCGGCGCGTTCGAGCTCGGGCAGATCACCATCACCTATAACCGACTCTGGATCCTCTGTTTCACGCTGGCGGTATTCGCCATCCTGCTCGCCATGCTGCGCTACACCGCGCTCGGGCTCGAGATGCGCGCGGTCACTCAAAACCGCCGCATGGCGGCCTCGATGGGCATTGCCACCTCGCGCGTCGATGCGCTCACCTTCGGCCTCGGCTCGGGCATTGCCGGCATCGCCGGCGTGGCGCTGTCGCAGATCGACAATGTCAGCCCCAACCTCGGCCAGAGCTACATCATCGACAGCTTCATGGTCGTGGTGTTCGGCGGCGTCGGTAATCTTTGGGGCACGCTGGTCGGCGCCTTCACGCTCGGCATCGCCAACAAGTTTCTGGAGCCGGTGGCCGGCGCCGTGCTCGGCAAGATCGCCATTCTGGTGCTGATCATCCTGTTCATCCAGAAGCGGCCGCGCGGCCTGTTCGCGCTCAAGGGCCGGGCGGTGGAAGCATGACGCCGCACGTGCTGACGCGTTCGCTGGATCGTAGTGCTTCCATCTTCATCCTGGTGGTCGCAGGCCTCGGCGTGCTGATCCCGCTGTCCAACCTGCTGCTGCCGGCGGGCTCGATGCTGCAGGTGCCGACCTATCTGGTCGCGCTGTTCGGCAAATACGCCTGCTACGCCATTCTCGCGCTCTCGATCGATTTGATCTGGGGCTACTGCGGCATTCTCTCGCTCGGCCACGGCGCGTTCTTCGCGCTCGGCGGCTACGCCATGGGCATGTACCTGATGCGTCAGATCGGCAGCCGCGGCGTCTACGGCAATGCGATTCTGCCTGATTTCATGGTGTTCCTGAACTATCCGAAACTGCCATGGTACTGGCACGGCTTTGATATGTTCTGGTTCGCGGCGCTGATGGTTCTGGTCGCGCCGGGCCTGCTGGCGTTCTGCTTCGGCTGGCTGGCGTTTCGTTCGCGCGTCACCGGCGTCTATCTTTCGATCATCACGCAGGCGATGACCTACGCGCTGCTGCTGGCGTTCTTTCGTAACGATTTCGGTTTTGGCGGCAACAACGGCCTGACCGACTTCAAGGACATTCTGGGCTTCAACGTGCAGGCCGACGGCACCCGCGCCGCCCTGTTCCTGCTGAGCTGTCTGGCACTCATTGTCAGCTTCCTGATTTGCCGGGCAGTGGTGACCTCAAAACTCGGCAAGGTCCTGATCGCGATCCGCGACGCTGAATCCCGCACCAGGTTCTTGGGCTACCGCGTCGAATCCTACAAGCTGTTCGTGTTCACGCTGTCGGCCTGCATGGCCGGCGTCGCCGGCGCGCTCTATGTGCCGCAGGTCGGCATCATCAATCCCGGCGAATTCGCCCCGGGCAATTCTATCGAGGCGGTGATCTGGGTCGCGGTCGGCGGCCGCGGCACGCTGGTCGGTGCGGCGCTCGGCGCCGTCGTCGTCAATTACGCAAAGACCGTCTTCACGTCGGGTCCGCTGGCGCCGTACTGGCTGTTCATGCTGGGCGCGCTGTTCATCCTGGTGACGCTGCTGCTGCCGAAGGGGATCATCGGCACCTTCAACGCATGGTGGGAGGAACGGAAGGCCAAACAAGCGACTGCCAACGCCGAAAGCGCCGATCTCGAAGACGGCGTCGGCGAACCGAAGCCGGCGGAGTGAGCGCATGAGTGTCATGGAGGGAAGGACCACTTCCGCGCTGCTCTATCTCGACGGCGTGCATGTCTCGTTCGACGGCTTTCACGCCATCAACAATCTGTCGCTGACGCTCGAGCCCGGCGAGATGCGCGCCATCATCGGCCCGAACGGCGCGGGCAAGACCACGATGATGGACATCATCACCGGCAAGACCAAGCCCGACGAGGGTACGGTGCTGTTCGACGGCATGACCGACCTGACGCGGCTCGATGAAACCCGCATCGCCGAACTCGGCATCGGCCGAAAATTCCAGAAGCCGACGGTGTTCGAGAGCCAGACCATCGAGGATAATCTCCTGCTGGCACTCAATATCGATCACAGCGTCAAGGGCACGCTGTTCTGGCGCGGCAACAGGGACGAATCTGAGCGGATCGACCGCGTGCTGGAAACCATCCGCCTGACCGATGCCCGCAACAGATTGGCCGGCAGCCTGTCGCACGGCCAGAAGCAGTGGCTCGAGATCGGCATGCTGCTGGCGCAGGATCCAAAACTTCTGCTGGTCGACGAGCCGGTCGCCGGGATGACCGACGTCGAGACCCATCAGACCGCCGAGCTGCTGAAGGAAATCAACAAGGAAAAGACGGTCATGGTCGTCGAGCACGACATGACTTTTGTGCGCGAACTCGGCGTCAAGGTCACCTGCCTGCATGAGGGCACGGTGCTGGCGGAAGGGACCATCGATCAGGTCTCGTCGAACGAGCGGGTGATCGAAGTATATTTGGGAAGGTGAGGTGTATGCCGGTCATTCGTCATGAAAGGTGTCATCGTCCGCGAAGGCGGACGATCCAGTACGCCGAGACGGTGAGTACTATCGCAAGGGCACGGCGTACTGGATACCCCGCCTTCGCGGGGTATGACGGGACCTCTCAGCCGGAGCGAAGCAAATGCTGAAGGTCGACAATATCAGCCTCTACTACGGCGCAGCGCAGGCGCTGCGTGGCGTCTCGCTGTCGGCGGAGCCGGGGAAGGTGACCTGCGTGCTCGGCCGCAACGGCGTCGGCAAGACCTCGCTGCTGCGCGCGATGGTCGGGCAATACCCGATATCAGGCGGTTCGATCGCCCTTGAAGGTAACGACATCACCGGTCTCAAACCGTACGAGCGCGCACGCGCCGGCATCGGCTTCGTACCGCAGGGCCGCGAGATATTTCCGTTGCTGACGGTCGAGGAAAATCTCAAGACCGGGTTCGGGCCGCTCAAGCGCGAGGACCGCCATATCCCCGACGACGTGTTCTCGCTGTTTCCGGTGCTGAACACGATGCTGGGCCGGCGCGGCGGCGATCTCTCCGGCGGGCAACAACAACAATTGGCGATCGGCCGGGCGCTGGTGATGCGGCCGAAATTATTGCTGCTCGACGAGCCGACCGAAGGCATCCAGCCCTCGATCATCAAGGACATCGGCCGCGCCATCACCTATCTGCGCAGCCTCGGCAGCATGGCGATCGTGCTGGTCGAACA
The DNA here is from genome assembly GCF_049993905.1 of Bradyrhizobium sp. McL0615. Taxonomy (NCBI): domain Bacteria; kingdom Pseudomonadati; phylum Pseudomonadota; class Alphaproteobacteria; order Hyphomicrobiales; family Nitrobacteraceae; genus Bradyrhizobium; species Bradyrhizobium sp. McL0615. The sequence goes on from NZ_CP188254.1 coordinate 1,218,511, forward strand.
ATATCTCGACTTTGCCTGCGAGCTCGGCGACAATTTCGCGGTCATGGACCGCGGCGCGGTGAAATACGCCTGCGACCGCGCCAATCTCGATCCCGCCGAGATCAGCCGCCAGATGGCGCTGTAGGGCCGTATCGGGCGTTGCGTTTTGGGGGACGGATGCTGACCGATAGCACGCGCGCGAGTTCAGCGACGTTCGCGGCGAACCGCGCGCAGGGCGCGGTCAGGTTCGGCGTGCATCTGCAGGACGGCGTTACCCGCCGCGGCGATTTGCACGAATCCGGCTCGTTGCGCGTGCGCTTTCCTTCCCCTGAGCAGGATGGGCTGTCGGGTGTGTTCGTCAACACCGCTGGCGGCATTGCCGGCGGCGACCGTTTCGACATCGATATCGCGGCAGGCGAGGGGGCGCGGCTGACGCTGACGACGGCGGCGGCCGAGAAAGTCTATCGCGCGCCGGGTGCGGCTGCCCAGCTCAGCATCGCCCTGAAGGTGGGGAGCGGCGCACATCTCTCCTGGCTGCCACAGGAAACCATCCTGTTCGACCGCGCGCGGATTGTCAGGCGCATCGATATTGATCTCGCTGAAGACGCTTCGCTTCTGCTCTGCGAAATCGTGGTGTTCGGCCGCGCGGCGATGGGCGAAAAGATGCTGCACGGCGAATTCGTCGACCGCTGGTGCCTGCGCCGCGGCGGTCGCCTTGTGTTTGCGGAAACCGTCCGGCTTGACGGCGACATCGGCGAAAAGCTGGCGCGGCCAGCCATTGCAAAGGGCGGTGTCGCCATCGGCACGGCGCTGATTGTGCCCGGCGATGAGGCAGTCGTAGAGCGGATTCGCGAGGCGTCCGAAACGTTCGGGGGCGAGGTCGGCATCTCCTGCTGGAATGGATTTGCAATGGCCCGTTTCTGTGCCCAAGATGCAGCCCGGCTCCGCGCCGACATGATGGCTGTGCTCGGCCGCGCCAGCGGCGTGCCGCTCCCAAGGCTTTGGCTAAATTAGGGGCTTTGCCTCAACTAGGTCTTCAATCACCAGAGTGCTCGCATGAATCTCTCCCCCCGCGAAAAGGACAAGCTCTTGATCTCGATGGCGGCCATGGTGGCGCGCCGCAGGCTGGAGCGCGGCGTCAAGCTCAACCACCCCGAGGCGATCGCCATCATCTCCGACTTCATCGTCGAGGGCGCGCGCGACGGCCGCACGGTGGCCGAGCTGATGCAGTCAGGCGCGCAGGTCATCACCCGTGCGCAATGCATGGACGGCATCCCGGAGATGATCCATGACATCCAGGTGGAAGCGACATTCCCCGATGGCACAAAGCTTGTCACCGTGCACGAGCCGATCCGATAGGAGCACCAGATGATCCCCGGCGAACTCTTCATCAAGGACGGCGAGATCGAACTCAACGCCGGCCGCAAGACCGTTACACTCACGGTCGCCAACACCGGCGACCGCCCGATCCAGGTCGGCTCGCACTACCATTTCTTCGAAACCAACCCGGCGCTGAAGTTCGACCGCAGGAAGGCGCGCGGCATGCGTCTCGATATCGCCGCCGGCACCGCGGTGCGTTTCGAGCCCGGCCAGACCCGCGACGTGCAACTGGTGGCGCTCGCCGGCAAGCGTGTCATCTACGGTTTTCGCGGCGACGTGCAGGGAAAGCTGTGATCTTCGAAGGCGAAATGCTGACGGGGATATGTCTCGTCACCGAAGCTGCCGAGTTCGCCGCGCGCCGCCACACCGGCATGGCGCGCAAGGGGCGCGGCAACGAGCCCTATGTCAACCATCTCGCCGAGGTCGCGCACTTTCTCGCCGTCGCGACTGATGGCGCGGATGCCGAGCTCGTCGCGGCCGGCTGGCTGCACGACACCATCGAAGACACCGAAACGACGCGCGAGGAGCTTGCGGAAGAGTTCGGCGTACGCGTCGCGGATATCGTGGCTGAGGTGACTGACGACATGAGTCTGCCGAAAGATCGGCGCCGACAAAAGCAGATCGAAGACGCCCCGCACAAATCGGCAGACGCAAAACTGGTCAAGATCGCTGACAAGATCAGCAATGTCAGTGCGCGCATCTTGCCGCATCCGAGCGAGACCGATCGCGACGAACTCGCCGACTACGTCGCTTGGGCGGAGAAAGTTGTCGCCGGATGCCGTGGTGTCAACGCGATGCTCGATAGGACCTTCGACACAACAGCCGAGCTTGCCAGGAGTACACTGTGAGCACGAAAATCAAACGTTCCGTCTATGCCGACATGTTCGGGCCCACCACCGGCGACAAGGTGCGGCTGGCGGACACCGATCTCATCATCGAGGTCGAGAAGGATTTCACCACCTATGGCGAGGAGGTGAAGTTCGGCGGCGGCAAGGTGATCCGCGACGGCATGGGGCAATCGCAGGTCACCAACAAGCAGGGGGCGGCCGATACCGTGATCACCAACGCGCTGATCGTCGACCACTGGGGCATCGTGAAGGCCGACGTCGCGATCAAGGAGGGCATGATCGCGGCGATCGGCAAGGCCGGCAATCCCGACATCCAGCCCGGCGTCACGATTGTGATCGGACCCGGCACCGACATCATTGCGGGCGAGGGCAAGATCCTCACCGCCGGCGGGTTCGACAGCCACATCCATTTCATCTGTCCGCAGCAGATCGAGCATGCGCTGATGTCTGGCGTCACCTCGATGCTGGGCGGCGGCACTGGTCCCTCGCACGGTACGTTTGCGACGACCTGCACGCCGGGGCCGTGGCACATGGGGCGGATGATCCAGTCGTTCGACGCGTTCCCGGTCAATCTCGGCATTTCAGGCAAGGGCAACGCCGCGCTTCCTGCGGCGCTGGTCGAGATGATCAAGGGCGGCGCCTGCGCGCTGAAGCTGCACGAGGATTGGGGCACCACGCCGGCCGCAATCGACAATTGCCTCTCGGTGGCTGACGATTACGACGTCCAGGTGATGCTGCATTCGGATACGCTCAACGAATCCGGCTTCGTCGAGGACACGGTCAAGGCGTTCAAGGGCCGCACCATCCACGCCTTCCATACCGAGGGCGCCGGCGGTGGCCATGCGCCTGACATCATCAAGATTGCCGGGTTGAAGAACGTGCTGCCGTCCTCGACCAACCCGACACGGCCGTTCACCCGCAACACCATCGACGAACATCTCGACATGCTGATGGTGTGCCACCATCTCGATCCCTCGATTGCGGAAGACCTCGCCTTTGCCGAAAGCCGCATCCGGAAAGAAACCATCGCGGCGGAAGACATTTTACACGATCTCGGCGCGCTCTCGATGATGTCGTCGGACTCGCAGGCGATGGGCCGGCTCGGCGAAGTCATCATTCGCACCTGGCAGACCGCCGACAAGATGAAGAAGCAGCGCGGCGCGTTGCCCGAGGACAAGGGTAACGACAACGACAATTTCCGCGTCAAGCGCTACATTTCGAAATACACCATCAACCCCTCGATCGCGCATGGCGTGTCGAAACTGATCGGATCGGTGGAGAAGGGCAAGCTCGCCGACCTCGTGCTGTGGTCGCCGGCCTTCTTTGGCGTGAAACCCGATTGCATCATCAAGGGCGGCTCGATCGTGGCGGCGCCGATGGGCGATCCCAACGCTTCCATTCCCACGCCGCAGCCGGTGCACTACCAGCCGATGTTCGCCGCCTACGGCAAGTCGCTGACGGCGTCTTCGGTGGTGTTCACCTCGAAGGCTGCCATCACGGGTGGGCTAGCGCGCAAGCTTGGCATCGAAAAGAAGCTTTATCCCGTGAAAAACACCCGCGGCGGCATCTCCAAGAAGAGCATGATCCATAACGGCGCCACGCCAAAAATCGAGGTCGACGCCGAGACCTATGAGGTGCGCGCAGACGGCGAGCTTCTGACATGCGCGCCGGCCGAGGTGCTGCCCATGGCGCAGCGGTATTTCATGTACTAGGGTTTCTCCCGGGCGATCAAAGCCAGAACAAAAGTCCGGGAGGATTGAAGTGATTTACGTCGTTGCCACATTGACCATCAAGCCCGAAACGCGCGCCGATTTCATCGCCGCTGCCACCGCCTGCATCAAGGAAACCCGCAAAGAGCCGGGCAATATCGCCTATGACCTGCACGAAAGCGTCACCGATCCCTCCAAGATGGTGTTCGTCGAACAGTGGGAAAATGCCGAGGCGCTGGTGCCGCACCGCGGCGCCGAGCACATGAAGACCTTTGGTCGCGTCGCCGTGAAATGCATGAGTGCACCGCCGAAGATCGAAGTCATTACCCCTGAAAAGGTCGACGTTCGCTAATCAAGAAAAACACGGGAGAAACTCATGATCTACGTCATCGCCACCACGCCGATGAAGCTGGAGAACAAGGACGACTTCATCAAGGGGCACAAGGCCTGTACCGCCGAGACGCTCAAGGAGAAGGGCTGCCTCTCCTATGACGGCCATGTCAGTGTGAACAATCCCAATCTGTATGTGGTGGTGGAGCGCTGGGAAACCCGTGACGATCTCAATGCCCACGGCAAGGCGCCGCACATGAAGGTGTGGCGGGAGTATTCCTCGCAGATGAAGACGGCGCCGACGGTGATCGAAATCATCAGCGACGGCAAGGTGGAGAAGATCTAGTGAATATGCGTCGCGGCGCGTTTTGGGGCGACATGGTTCGAGACGCACGGCGTTGCCGTGCTCCTCACCATGAGGATCTCAGACCTCGTGCAGGCTTCCGACCTCATCCTGAGGAGGCGCGAAGCGTCTCGAAGGATGTCGCCCCGATGCCCCAACGCACTCCAGGTGCCCTCCCATGATCCGCGCGACACAAGTGCTTGGCCAGCACCGCTGGACGCACGCCGCGGCCGATACCGTCGTGCTCGATTTCGACGACCGGCACCGGCGGCGGATGGCGATGACGGGGACGCGCGGGCTGGAATTCCTGCTTGATCTGGAAAATGCCGTCGCGCTCCGCGGCGGCGATGCGCTGGTGCTGGAAGATGGCCGGCTGATCGAGGTGGTGGCCGCAGCCGAGCCGCTGGTGGAAATCCGCGGCGCCGACCCGCTGCATCTGGTTCGCGTCGCCTGGCATCTCGGCAACCGCCATCTGCCGACCCAGATCATGCCGAAAGGCCTGCGCATCCGCAGGGATCACGTCATCGAGGCGATGGTGAAAGGATTGGGCGCGCGCGTCATCGAGATCGAGGCGCCGTTCGATCCCGAAGGCGGCGCCTATGCGAGCAGTCACGCCCATGCGTCGGAAGCCCACGCACAAGCACAAGCACATGCACATTCCTCGCATGCGCATGCCCATTCTTCGCATGATCACGATCACCACGGTGATCACCATCACCACGACGAACATTGCGACCACGATCATCATCACCACGATCACTCCCATGCTCATGACCACAAGTGAGCCCGCGCCCGCCGATGCGGGCAGCGGAATGAATGCGGACGAGGCGGCGGCGCTGTACCGGCTGATGACCTGGCTGTCGCCATCCTTTCCGGTCGGAGCGTTCTCCTATTCCAGCGGCATCGAATGGGCGGTGGAGGCGGGCGACATCACGGACGCCGCATCGCTGCGCGACTGGCTGGCCGCGATGCTCACTGACGGCTCAGGCTTTTGCGATGCCGTGTTTCTGGCGCAGGTACATCGCGCCGCGACCGCGCGGATCGATTCAGAATTGCGCGAGATCGCCGAACTCGCGGCCGCGTTCGTGCCCTCGCGCGAACGCCAGCTCGAGGCGACAACGCAGGGCCGCGCCTTCATCGAGATCGCGCGGACCGCATGGGCTGGCGAAGATCTCGACAGGATGGTCGCCGCTTGCGGTGGCGTGATCGTCTATCCCGTCGCCGTCGGCCTCGTCAGCGCGGCGCATGCGATACTGGTTGCGCCGACCATGCACGCGTTCCTGCATGCATTGGTGTCGAACTGGATTTCCGCCGGTGCCCGGCTAGTGCCGCTCGGGCAGACCGACAGCCAGCGTATTCTGGCAAGCCTTGAAGCCGATGTGGTCTCCACCGCGAAACGTTCGCTCGAAGCCTCGCTCGACGATCTCGGCAGCGCCACCTTCCGCGCCGATCTCGCCAGCCTGCGTCATGAGACCCAGTACACGCGGCTGTTCCGGTCATGATGGGGCACACTCTTTCGTTGTCCCTGCGAACGCAGGGACCCGCAGCCACCGGCCCTGGTTGTTACAAACAGCGTCGGCCGTTCGGCCTTATTGATGGATCACGCGGTATGGGTCCCTGCGTTCGCAGGGACGACGATAGTTCGGGAAGCACCTCACATGTCTAAATCTCACGGCCCGCTTCGGATCGGCGTCGGCGGTCCCGTCGGCTCCGGCAAGACCGCGCTGATGGACCTGCTCTGCAAGTCGATGCGGGAACGTTACGACATCGCCGCGATCACCAACGACATCTACACCAAATGGGATGCGGAGTTTCTGGTGCGCTCGGGCTCGCTGACGCCGGACCGCATCGCCGGCGTCGAGACCGGCGGCTGCCCGCACACCGCGATTCGCGAGGACGCCTCGATGAATCTCGCAGCGGTCGCCGACATGCGCGCGAAGTTTCCCGATCTCGATCTGGTGCTGATCGAATCCGGCGGCGACAATCTCGCCGCGACGTTTTCGCCCGAACTCGCCGATCTCACGATCTATGTGATCGACGTCGCCGCCGGCGACAAGATTCCCTCCAAGGGCGGGCCGGGCATCACCCGCTCGGATCTCTTGGTGATCAACAAGATCGACCTCGCGCCGCATGTCGGAGCGTCGCTCGAGAAGATGGAAACCGACGCGAAAAGGATGCGGGGCGAGCGGCCGTTCGTGATGACCAACCTGAAAAAGAGCGAGGGGCTCGATCGCATTATCGGCTTCATCGAGACCAAGGGCGGCTTGCGCCCGGTCGCGAAGGCCAAGGCCGGATAGGCCAGATAAAGGCAAGGACAAGCGGCCGAGGCCGAGCGGGGCGAGCAAGCAGGCGGTCGGGCCAGCGGCCGGGGCTGTCAGTGCGTTAACATTAACATTCGATCCGCCCCGTAGCGCTCGGATTTGTCCGTCAGCGCTGGAACCAAATCGGCACTGTTAGATTATCAGCCTCTGGCCCCGCCAAACCAGCGTTAACGGTGGCCGTGTTGTTTACCTCGCTGCAAACCTGTCAGTTGCGTGCTGATGAACGCTCCGTCATATTCGCCGCGGTTGGCCTCCGCGCTGTTGCCATGTGTCTCTGCCCCGGCAGACCCAACGATGCTTCCCGTACGTCTTCGCCAACACGTCATTCCCGAGTAAGCGAGTGGTTCGGCTGGGCTTCATTATCGGCTTTATCGCGCTGATCGGAGTTCTGCTCTCCGGTCTCGCGGCCTATCGCGTTCACGAACAGGAACTGGCGATCGACGGCATCGCGCTGTCCCGCGCCATCGACGTTCACGCCAGCCTGGTGCAGGACCGGCTGACCGAGCGTGAATTGCTCGCGCGCGTTGCATCCGGATTGTTTCGCGCACCTTCGGTGGTGAAGGCCAACATGCTGCAGCCGCTGCGCGCGGCGATCTACGCCTTCAAGACCGATTTCGTGACCGCGTTCTGGATCGCGCGGCTCAAGCCAAGCGACCTGGTGGCGGCGCAGGCGGAGCTGAAGAGCGCCGGCTTCACCAATCCGACGATCCGCGATTTCGACGATCGGGCGCTCGATATCAAGGCGATCGACAAGCCGCTCGACGTCCTGATGGACCTCGAACCGCGCAGCGCGGATACGCTGGGCTTTCCAGGCCGCGCCTATGGCCGTCACTCGGTGATCGGGCCGATGCTGGCGAAGGCGGCGGAGACCGGCAAACCGGTGGCGTCGGATCCAATCCCGCTGCTGCGGCCGAACGGGCCGATCGGCCTCGTGCTGGCGTCGCCGATTCCGAAGGAAGACAGCGCGGAGCCCGCCGGCTTCGTCACCTTTTCCTACGAGCTGGCGCCGCTGATGCTGACCAACGACGACCGCTCGCTGTTTTCGGTGGTGCTGAAGGACCCCGATGACGCCAGCGATGAATATGTCGCCAACGACCAGGGCGTGATCACCTTGCGGGCGGTCAAGCAGGGCGATCCGGCGCCGTCGGTGGTGCGCACAGTGACGTTCGGCGGCCGCGACTGGTCGCTCGGCTACTATGCCAAGAACAATGCCATACAGCGCGCGCAGCAGACGGCGATCATCGTGGCGGCCATCGGCTTCGCGCTCACCGGAATCGTCTGCGGCCTGTTCGGCTATGTCGCCTACAACAATCTGCGGCTCAGCCGCGAGATCCAGGTCCGGATCGGTTTCGAGCGGCGATTGACCGCCGTCATCGATGAACTCAACCACCGGGTCAAGAACATCCTCGCCGTGATCCAGTCGATCGTGACGCGCACCTTGCGCCACGGCTCCGACATGGACGTGTCACGCGAGCTCCTGATCGGCCGCATCCATGCGATGTCGAACGTGGTGACGCTGCTCTCAGAAAGCCAATGGCAGGGCGTCAAGCTCAGGGGGCTGTTCGAGTCGCGCGCGATCCCGCATGCCGACCGCATCGCGGTCAACGGTCCAGATATTTCCGTCAGCGCGCGCGCCGCGCAGTCGCTGTCGCTGTTGTTCTTCGAACTGGCCTCGCATTCCGACGAGGGCCTGTCGCTGGTCGGCAAGCACCCGCACATCGTCGCCAATTGGGAAGTCTCGGGCGAGGAGCCGGACATGATCTTTCATTTCCGCTGGGAGGAGTTCAACACCAGCGCGGCGACGCGGCGCGAAGACTCGGATTTCGGCCTCATCCTGCTCGACCGTGTCGCACCCGAAGCGCTCGGCGGTACCGCCAAGCGCTTCTTCACCGACGTCAGCTACGTCTATGAACTCACGGCCCCGATGGTAACGGTGGTCGACATGAGCGAGCGCGACCGCACCGAGCAGATTACCGCGCCGGTGCGTCCGGCGAAGTAGGGAACTCCACGACGCCCCCAGGCATTATTCCGTATCGAATCAACGATCGACGGAGTTCACCCATGGGACGTTATCTGCTGCTGTGGATGCTCGGCATTCCCCTGCCGATTCTCGCGCTGATCTACATGTTCGGCGGGCTGCACTGAAGCCGACAGTAATCGCGAGTAGCCCGGATGAGCGAAGCGATATCCGGGAGCAAATGTTGCAGTCAGTCCCGGATGTCGCTTCGCTCATCCGGGCTGCGAAACTAAGGAACGATCAACAAAAAAGGCGGCCCGTTCGGGGCCGCCTTTTCCGTGTCGTTTCGATGGTGTCATCCGCCGTTGCCGCCGATCACCGCGCGCACGGTCTCGTCGGGACCGAAATCCTCGGCGCCATCGACATAGAGCAGCGCCGACAGTTTCGAGCGCGCGCGGTTGACGCGACTCTTGATAGTGCCGACCGCGCAGCCGCAGATCGCCGCAGCGTCCTCATAGGAGAAGCCGGAGGCGCCAACCAGGATCAACGCTTCACGCTGGTCCTGCGGCAGCTTGTCGAGCGCATGGCGAAACTCCTCGAACTCCAGATGCGCATTTTGCGCCGGCTGGGTCTTCAGGGTTTTCGCGTAATTGCCCTCGGCGTCCTCAACCTCGCGCCGCCGCTTCCGGTAGTCAGAGCGAAACAGGTTGCGCAAAATGGTGAACAGCCAAGCCGGCAGGTTCGAGCCGGGCTGGAACGAGTCGATATTGGCGATGGCGCGCAGCAGCGTTTCCTGAACCAGGTCGTCCGCACGGTCTCCATTGCCGGAGAGCGAGATCGCGAACGCGCGCAGGCTCGGCACCGACGCTAAAATGTCGTCGCGAAGAGAGTCTGTGAGAGGCATTAGTCTCTCCCGTCATTTTTTGCTGGGTCGTCGATTTGGGCCGCCGCCGCTTCCGGCCCATCGAGCTTTCGGATCAGCTCCGCAAAGCGATCCGGCACGCCCTGTCGGACCACGTCATCGTACATGGCGCGGAGCTGATGCCCGATCCTGGATTGAATCTCGGCGTTAAGCCCGCCCTGCTTCTTTACTTCCTTCATGGTCTGATCCACGCTTCCCCGAGAGTTAAGTCTCTGTGGTTTCAAGAGGTTACCTCGAAATTGGGCCTAGTCCGCCGCGTTATACGTCAGAAGCTAATGCGAATATCTGCGGAAGGTTCCGAATTTTGGGAACTTTTTCTGGAACTTTTTTGCCTCCCGGGAGTAGTCGGAGATGAGAGGGGAACCGGGGTCCCCCCGCCGAAACTAAAATTGAGGCCCGGCACGGTGGCTTCAAGGTTACGTCAGCCCGGCTGAGACCCTAAGTATGTATGGCCAAGGATACGGCCCAAGATAAGGATGGATTGGGGATGTCGCGATCACAGCTTGTTGCTGAACATCTGCCGCTGTTGCGGCGCTATGCCCGTGCGTTGACCGGAAACCAGGCCTCGGGCGACGCTTATGTGGGCGCCATGCTGGAGGCTCTGCTGCAGGACGGCTCCCTGCTCGACGAACGGCATGGCCCGCGCGCCGGGCTGTTCAAGCTTTTCACCCAGATCTGGAATTCGGTCTCGCTCAACGACAACCCTGACGTCGCGACGCTGGCGCTGCCGCCGGAGCGCAGACTGTCGAACATCACGCCGCTGCCACGGCAGGCGTTCCTGCTGCTATCCCTCGAAGGCTTCTCCGAGGAAGAGGTGGCGTTCATTCTCAACGTCGACATCCCCGAGACCCGCGCGCTGACGGATGCCGCCGGCCGCGAGATGGCGGCGGAAATCGCCACCGACGTCTTGATCATCGAGGACGAGACCTTCATCGCGATGGACCTCGAGAGCCTCGTGAAAAATCTCGGCCACAACGTGATCGGCGTCGCCCGCACCCATGCCGATGCGGTGGCGCTGGCCAAGAACAAGAAGCCCGGCCTGATCCTCGCCGACATCCAGCTCGCCGACGGCTCGTCGGGCTTGGATGCGGTCAACGAACTGTTGAAGGTGTTCGAAGTGCCGGTGGTCTTTATCACCGCTTACCCCGAGCGCTTCCTGACCGGCGAACGCCCCGAGCCGGCGTTCCTGATCTCAAAGCCGTTCCAGCCCGCGATGGTCTCGGCGGTCGCCAGCCAAGCGCTGTTCTTCCAGCGCAACTCGCGCAACCGCGCGCCGCGGGCGGCCGCGGGCTGAACTTTCTCTGCGAGTGAGCAGGAATGACCCGGCGCGCCCCATGGCGCGCCGTTTTTTTTTGCGCGCACGCCATGTGAACCAGTTCACCTTTGCCTGGCGCGGCCGGCGGTATCATCGTCTCTGCCGATTCACCGCCGCCGCCCGCGGATTTCATATCTCGGGGCTGCTTTGCCGGCGGTGTCCGTGTTCGCGGCCAGGCACCTCCCCCTGGCTCGGGCCACCAGCCGTCGAAAGCTGGTCGGACTTATCCGGCGCGCCCACCTGCGCGCCGGATTTTTTGCGCGCAAGGGCCATGCGCGCGGCTGGCCACGGTGGCGCTCATCCGGAGCGAGCCGGCCGGCTTCCGGGAGGTCGTGTCGCGATGGTGCTCTGGTGCTCGGCGGCGTGACGGTGGCATTGCAGAAGGCATAAGGTGGCGCTGGTCCTGCTCAACAGCCGCGACAGATACTGTTCACCTTTGACCTCAGCTTCGCCTGTTCCTGTTCCCATGAGCCAGACTGTCCAGGCCGGAGACGGTAGTCGAATTCGATCGCTAACCTCAGACGATCCTCTTTCAGGCCAGGCGGAGGCATCGGAAACGATTCGGTACGTTCGAGAATTGCAAGGCTTTCTTCATCGAGCGCGCGATTGCCCGTGCTTTCTGCCAACCAATGAGAAACCAGCTTACCCTGACGGTCGAGCACGAACCCGACCTTGGCTGCACCCAACTCGCCCGCGGCTAGCGGCGGATAGCGCGTATTGCTCATTAGTTGAGTGCGGATCTGCTTGTGCCACTCTTTGATGTCGTCGGCCTCTGCGTGCACGGGTAGCGAGGCAACCATGAGCAGGGCAATCAAACCATTCCGGCGCAACATCGACAAAACCTGCGATTCCAAACGGCCGGATCCTATTCGCGTTGAGGTTGATTGCAAGACGGGCTGAACGGTGTGCTTTCCCCATTCTTCGTAAATCGATCGGCGTCTCGCTGGCTTTGCGATGGCGCGATTGCTGGTTGAACTGCGTCCCACGCCCGCATAGGCTCGCGGCAAGCTGAACCATAAGAAAACAAACGGAAACGTCCCTTTATCCGATGCAGTCCGCCGAGCGGCCTTTGCCCTACCGCCGGGGCCTGATCATCGTTGCGACATTGGCCACCGCCTATGTTGCCAGCCATTTTTTCCGCGCGTCCAACGTCACCATCGGCCTCGATTTGATGCACGATATGGCGATCGGGCCGGAAGCGCTGGGCGCGCTGACCGGCGCGTTCTTCTTCGGCTTTGCCGCGATGCAGATTCCCTGCGGCTTCTTCTTCGATCGCTTCGGGCCGCGCTATACCGTGGTCGGTATGCTGATCGTAGCCAGCCTCGGCGGCGCCCTGTTCACGCTGGCGCCGAGCTGGCCGGTGCTGTTGACCGGCCGCGCATTGATGGGCGCCGGCTGCGGCGTGATGCTGATCGGCAGCATGGTCGTGATCTCGCGCTGGTTTCCGCCGGACCGCTTCTCGACGCTCACAGCCGTGGTGCTGTCGATCGGCCTGCTCGGCAACCCCGCCGCCACCACGCCGCTCGCCTGGACGTCGCAGGCGGTCGGCTGGCGTCCGGTGTTCGGTGCCGTCGTCGTCTTCACGGCGCTTGCCACGATCGCGATCTGGCTGGTGGTGCGCGACGCGCCGCCCGGTCATCCCTTTCTCTCCCGCAAGGTGGAGCCATCAGGTGAAATGCTCAGGGGCATGCTGGAGGTGCTGCGCAACCCGCGCCTGAAGCCGATCCTGGCGCTGAATTTCTGCAACTATGCCTGCACCTTCACCGTGCAGGGCCTGTGGGGTGGTGCGTTTCTGCGCGAGGTGCATGGCTTGAGCCCGATCGCGGCCGGCAATGTCCTGCTCTGCGCCCTGATCGCCTACCAGGCCGGCATGCTCGCCTTCGGCCCGCTCGACCGCCGGCTCGACACCCGCAAGGGGATCGCGATCGGCGGCACGCTGGTGATCGTTGGTCTGCTCGCGACCCTGGCGCTGTTCTCGGATCCGCCGGTGTGGCTGCCGGTCGCCGTCATCATCGTAATGGGCTTCTTCTCAGCCTCCAGCACCATGGTGATGACGCACGGCCGCGGCATTTTCCCGGATAGGCTGATCGGCCGAGGCATCTCGACCATGAACACGGCGGTGATGCTCGGCGTCGCCTGCATGCAGACGCTGTCCGGAATCATCATCGGCGCGTTCGAACCGCTGGCCAGCGGCGCGCGGACGGAGGATGCTTACCGCGCGCTGTTCGGCACGCTGACGCTGGTGTTGATTGTTGCGGTTGCGATCTACAGCAGATCCGAGGACGTCAAGCCGAGCGAGGAGATGCGGGCGGCGGGGCGGTAGCGGCGCTTTGAGGCGAAGTGTAACAAAAGGCCGCGCAGCGAATGCGTAACAGAGACGCGGCAACAGTTCCGATTACATCATACGAACACACAAGAACCGCTCGAAGAACAAGCGGGAACTGGCTTTCGGTGCGACCATTGGCGACGCCCAGCTCAATCAACCTCGTCGCCGGAGGGCCCCATGCCAACTGTGAAAATTCGCGCGTCCACAATCCTCGGTGAGTTCGAGAAAGCTCAGACAGAGCTTGTCGACAAGGCTGTGGTCCTCACCGACGGCATATGCGGGACTGTGGACAAGATCTGGCTTGACGAATTGCACGGCTTGCGAATCTCGATCCGAGGCCACGATGGAAAGTGGCCTGTCTCGACAGTGAAGTTCTCGCAAAAAGGCTGAATCTGCACCCGGGGGCCGCCGGGCGAGCCAATACGCCGCGCAGTTGGATTACCTGCGTCCGAACAGGCCGCCCACCACACCGCCAATCAGTCCACCTGGACCGCCACTGCTGCGGTGATGGCCGCCGCCGCGACGGCGGGCCGGACGGTCGTCATCGGATTTGTCGCTGCTGGCAAGGCTGGCGCGCGCCGTTGAGACGGACTCGGTCAATAGCGCCTGATGCTGCAGCGGGTCGAGGAAGCCGGTCTTGGGATAGCCGCGCGCCGCCTGCCAACGCGTGATCACGGCGCGGGTCGACTTGTCGAACCGTCCGTTGACCTTGGTGTCGAAACCGAGACGGGTCAACCGGCGCTGCACGTCGCGACGCTTTCCCTTGTCGAGTCCGATCTGATCCTCGGTTTCCTGAGTTGCCTCGGGGACCAAGGTAGCCGGATCGGCTGAGGCCAACAGGTCGCGGTCGGTCATGCTCAGGCCGGCTTTGGCAACGTTTGCACTGGCGAGAATTCCCAGGACTGACAATGCGAGGATGAAGACGCGCAATGGCCTATCTTCCCTGTCTAAAGTCTCTCGATGAAGGCAACTCGGACTTCGTCACGGAGCAACTGTTATCCGGATCACTTGTTCCTCATCGTGTGTCGAACAAAAGAACCAGTACGGAGAGGGCAGTCGGCACGGCCGATATCCGCTTCGAAGAACAACCGCGATTTTCGATGGCAGCTCTGCTCCATATGCAGCATCCGTCGCCAGCGCATTCGAGGTCCGTTTGGGGCCAACTCCAGGCTCGCACACCACAACCGGTGGGCGCCGGTTCGATGGCCTTTCGGCCGCGGCGATCATAACAGGCCGGCGCGATCAGCCCGCTCTAGTTCATGGTTGCAGTGCAAGATTGCCATTTCGCCTCAGCGGGTGGATGTTTCGACGTCGGCACAAGGGAGAGCGGCATGAGTAAGGCAGGTCTCGATAACCGCAAGCAGGATGGTGAAATCGGCCACAAGCACGGCGCGACCCCCATCGGCACATTGCGCAAGATTTACGGGCAGGGTTTTGCCGCCGGTTATCCCCCAACCGACAAGCTGAGCGATGTTTTTCTTCACTTGAACGAGACATCGCTGAGCCAGCTTCGCCGCGACTACAAGACCGGTCATCTCGATCACAAGATCACGAACGCCTTGCACTAAAGGCGGCCGTTATCAGTCGTGGCTGACGGAGGTTGCTGGCAGACCCTCGCAAGGCTAGCTTGATTGACATCAGCCTGCTTGGGGGAAGCCTGGGACATGCCCGTTACCATCGACTATTACTTGTCGCTCACCTCGCCGTGGACGTTTCTCGGCAGCGCGCGATTTGCCGAAATCGCCGAACGAAATGGCGCGGCCGTCAACATCAAGCCCTGCAAGTTCGGGCCGATCTTCGAGCAGACCGGCGGGCTGCCGTTGCCGAAGCGCTCGCCGCAGCGGCGGGCCTACCGGATGATGGAGTTGAAGCGCTGGCGCGAGGTGCTGGGCATTCCCATCAATCCCGAGCCGAAGCATTTTCCCTGTGACGATGCCGCGGCGACCCGTCTGGTGATCGCGGCCAGGCTGCAAGGCAAGAATGCGCACCGGCTGTCGCTGGAACTCGGCCGCGCGGTGTGGGAACGCGAGGAAACGCTGACCGATCCCGCGGCGCTCGCGTTGGCCGCGCAGCGCGCCGGTCTCGACGCTGCGGAGCTGCGCGCGGGCGCCCCATCGGACGCCGAACTCGACGCGCTGCACGAGAAGTTTACGCAGGAGGCTTTGGCAGCGGGCGTCTTCGGTGCGCCGAGCTACGTGCTGCCTTCGGGCGAGATTTTTTGGGGCCAGGACCGGCTGGACCTGCTGGAACGCGCTTTGAAAAAGCCGGCGCTTTGAAGAAGCCAGCCTGCTGGTGGGCCGTCTCTTTATTCAAAGCCTATACGACGCCGCGTCAATCGATATCGATTTCCTACACTTCGCTGCACATCTGCTGGACCACGGGCCGGGATGACACAACGAAGGAGTGACGACCATGACTACCAAGCATCTCACGTTAGCCGCGTCGATGATCCTGTTCACCGCAATTGCAGGGCAGGCGTCTGCGCGCCCGGAGCATTCGGGCTGGCAACATTCCACCAATGCAATGACTTACTCAGGCAGCGTCCAGAACCCGGAACTCGCGCCGGGCACGGAAACGGCACCCCAGCCGGTCGAAGGTATCGTGCACCGTTACACGGGCGGACCGAAGTTCAACGACTGAGCAACCCGTCGAACGGACACGCTTTGACGGCCATTGCCGGATTGAGGGCAACACAAAAAAAGCAGGGTGCGACCGGCATCACCACGGTCGCACCCTACGTCGCCGGTCAATGGGGCAGGGGGAATAACCGGCTGCCGGGATGACTCGGAACCCCCTGGAGTCGTTCCCGCGGCCTGAAAATATTTCTAATATTTTTCGAACACGGTTAAGTGATCGAGATGCGCCGGACCCCCTTGGGCTCGGCGCGGGTTGTGTCTGTGATCGCCATGGGGCGAGGGACAACCAGCATGTCACAGATTTTCAAAGCAATTTTAGCCACTCTCGCCGTCTCCGCGACCTTTGGCGCCGTCCAGCTCGCCTCAGGTCATGACCTCACCGGCCGTCGGCAACTCGCTTCGGGCGAGCCAGCGGGGGAGATCAACCGTGCCGCCAAGGCCGACCGCGCGGCGTTCAAGGCCGCGCCAAGCCGGACCGAGACGATTACGTTCCGGACCGTTGGCCTCGACGATACCTCCGTGGTGGTGCGTGTTCCCGTCATTCAAGCGCCTGTGGTCCAAGTGCCCGTCGTCACCGAGGAGGTACGGAACCGTCCTGCGACGCCGGCCAGGCCAGGCGCCTCGAAGATGACGGTGGCCTGCGAGCCCCCGGTCAGCGTGTTGACCGAAGTCGCAAAACTGCTTCAGCCCGGCCGCTGCGTGACCTGATCGCGGCGTGACGGCGGACAGATCCGTAGGGTGGGCAAAGCGCAGCGTGCCCACCATTTCAAGACAAGCTCGACGACAGATGGTGGGCACGCTTTCGCTTTGCCCACCCTACGCACCATCACGGTGATAGTGGGTGCACTGCTCTCCAAACGTCATTGCGAGCGCAGCGAAGCAATCCACGCCTCAGCCGCGCTATGGATTGCTTCGCTGCGCTCGCCCGGCATACTCGATACCGCGCCTTCGCGGGGTGTAACTTCCTACTCCGCCGGCGCATCCCCGCTGCTCGTGTTGGCACGGCTGGCAAGAAATCCCAGCGCCAGTCCGCCGACCGCGAGGATCGGGATCAGCTTCTTGACCCCGATGGCGCGGATTACCTGGATGCCGGCCGCAACCAGCATCGGATCGGCCAGCACGGTCTGCGCGGTGGATTTTGCCATCCTCGCCGCCTGTTCGGCGCGCGCCTCGATCTGCTTCTTGCGTAGCATGTAGCTGCCCGCCGCGATCAAGGTGACGACAAAGAAGATGGCGGCCCCGGTGAGGCAGGCCTCCACGGGACCGTATTTATTCAGCACGAACACGAAAGCCGCCGCGCAGAGAAAGGCCGTCGTGACCAGCAACGCCATCGCTGCCGCTGCCGCCAGCGACGTCAGCCGCAGCGCGGTGCCGGTCGAGTCCTTGAAATCATCGATCAGTCGCTGAAACATGTCCAAGCCTCGATCCGAAAGTCTCGATCTGAAAACGACGTCAACAAAACAAGCCGCGACACCCAACGGCGCGGCGGCGGGTGCGCCGCCGCCACGCGCCGTCGAAGCCGATCGGCGCCAAAACTATCTGCGCCAGGTCAAACCGATCAGAAAGCCGATGCCGAGCGCGATGCCCACGGTTGCCAGTGGCCGCTCCGTGATGGCGTCTTCCAGTGTCTCCCCGATCGAGGACGCGGCGTCCTGCGCGGCATCCATCATGGCGCCGCCACGCTCCGACATATCGTCGACCGCCTGCTCCGCATTGGCGCGGGCCTGCTTGTATCCGCGCCGCGCCTGCTTGGAGGCGGTGCCGGCAAAACTGTTGAGGGCGTCGGTGATCTGATCGGTCAGGGCTGCAATATCATTTTTCACGGCGGTTACATCCTTTTCGAGGCGGTCATAGGTTGCTTTGTCCGTCATTTTCGCTGCGGCTTCGCCGTTGGTCATCGACATCGAAAGCTCCCGGGTATCGAATTCATCTGGGGAACAAACGCCCGGTTGAAGGGGAAGTTCCCGATGCGCAGTCGGCTAACCTTCCGGAAGTTGCGGCGCATCGGAGGGCATCAGATGCTCCTTCACGATCAGCGCGACGATCAGGAGCGGCGACGACAGGAACGCGCCCATCGGGCCCCACAGCCAGGTCCAGAAGGCGAGCGCGATGAACACCGCGAGCGGGTTCAGGGCCAGCCGGCGGCCGACGATCATCGGGGTGAGGAAGTGGCCTTCCAGGAAGGTCATGGCGGCAAACAGCGTCGGTGCGAGCAATCCGGCGCCAATGCTCGGGAACGAGACCTGGCCGACCACGGCCAGGACGGCGAACATCGCCACCGGGCCGATGATCGGGATGAAATTCAGGATCGCCGCCAGCGCGCCGAGGCCAGCCGGATTGGGCATGCCCGTGACCGCGCAGATCAGGCCGGTGACGACGCCGACGCCGACGTTGATCATGGTCACCATCAAGAGGTAGTTGCCGAGATGCTCTTCGATCTCGTTGAGCATGCGCAGTGTCCGCAGCCGTGCCGTTCGCTCGCCGAAGTTCATGATCAAGGCCCGGCGCAGGTCGCGCCAGGTCGCGATGAACAGGATCAGCGTGGCAACGAACAGCAGGAATTCGGCAAAGGTCGGCGACAGGAATTCCAGCGTCGGCTGCACCCAGTCGAACTTCGGCATATGCAATGTCGAGAGTGTGTCGGGGCCGCCGAGCATGCTTTGCAGCTGCTGCCAGAGCGCGAGCGGCCGGTCGAACACATGCATTTTCTCTTTCAGCAGCGCCCCCAGTTCCGGAAGCTTGCTGCTCCATTCCATCGCGGGCGAGGCGATCAGGCCGACCATGAAAGTGGCCCCGGCGCCGGCGGCGGCCACGATCAGCACGGCGGCGAGCGCGCGCGGAATCCGGCAGCGCTCCATAAAACTGGCGGCCGGCGACAGCATGGTACCGACGATGAAGGCCATCGCCATCGGCAGGAAAAACGCCTTGGCCAGATAGAGACCGGCGATGATGCAGATGATGAGCAGGCCGACGAGGGCGATCGCCACCACTTCGGTGCGGCGGATGACCGGCGGCAATTCGCCTTTGCTGTCCGGGACCGGGGTGCCTTCGTGGGCGCTGGGAAGCCGGCGTTCGCCGGGCAGGGGTTTTGTTGGCGGAGATTTGGCAGCCGGAGGCTTGGCAGTCGACAATTTGGCTGGCGAAGGCTTGGTCGGAATAACGCTCACAATGGTTTTCCCCTGCCCGAAGCGGCCATGAAACAGCAACAGCGACGTCGCGGACCGGACTCGCACCATAACGTCGTGGGGGTACGTGGGTTCCAACGCCGGGAATCTGGACGACCGGCTCGCTTTAAAACGCCGCAGCGCTGCCCCGGAACCGCCGGCCGGTGGCCGCGTTTGTTGGAGCAGAGCATCCAGCGATGCGCACATCCAACGGGGCAGTCCCATGACACAGTTCTCAGATCGCCGGCCTTCGTCGCGCGTGGCAAGCGCGCTCGTCCTCGTCGGTGCGGTCTTGCTGACGCCGGCAATGATCTCCAGCGCTGCGAACGCACAGACGCTCGGTTACGTCTCGGCCCCGCCGAACGGGTATCCGGCCGATGAGGTGATCGCCTCCGACGAGAGCGCGACGCCCGAGCGGCTTCGCCGCGCCGTCGTCGCTTTCAATACGACCGAGGCGCCCGGAACCATCATCATCGATACCGGCAACACCACGCTCTACTACGTGCTCGGCCAGGGCCGTGCCATCCGCTACGGCGTCGGCGTCGGCCGCGACGGCTTTACCTGGGCTGGCGTGCAGACCGTCAGCCGCAAGGCGGAATGGCCGGACTGGCATCCACCGGCCGAGATGATCGCGCGCCAGCCCTATCTGCCGCGCTTCATGGCCGGGGGTCCCGGCAATCCGCTCGGCGCGCGGGCGATGTATCTCGGCACCAGCCAGTACCGCATTCACGGCACCAACGATCCCTCGACGATCGGTAAATTCGTCTCGTCGGGCTGCATCCGCCTGACCAATGAGGACGTCGCCGATCTGTTCAGCCGGGTCGATGTCGGCAGCAAGGTCGTGGTGTTGCCGAAGAACGCGCCGGTGATGGCGCGCGGCGGGGATGGCAGGACCGGCGTCGCTCGTTCGGCCGGCACACGTCTGCGCCCGCTCGCGGCGGTGCCCCAGGGCCGCCAGGCGATGAACCTGACAGCGCCGCAGCTCAACTGAATAGACGCGTCGTGTTGCAGAGGAGAGGGTTGATGCGATCAGGAAAACCGGCAGCATGGGCGGCGGCTGCGCTGCTAGGCGCGTGCGTACTGGCACCGGCCGCGCAGGCCCAGGATTTTTTCTCGCAACTGTTCGGCGGCGCCGCCCGCCCGCGACAGCAGCCCTACATCTCGATGCCGTTCAGCAATGACGACGGCCAGGTTTACGCCCCGCGGGGCGAGGGGCGCGTGCGCTACAGTGGCGGCGGTGGCCAGGCGTTTTGTGTGCGGACCTGCGACGGGCGCTATTTCCCGGTCACCGGATCGGACAATGCAAGCCGTGCTGCCAGCTGCAATAGTTTCTGCCCGGCGAGCGAAACCAAGGTGTTTTCCGGCAGCAACATCGACAACGCCACCGCCGACAACGGCAAGCCCTATTCGGATCTGCCGAACGCGTTTCGGTTTCGCAACGAACTCGTCAGCGGCTGCACCTGCAACGGCAAGGATCAAGTCGGACTTGCGCCGGTGAAGATCGAAAAGGATCCGACGCTGCGCAAGGGCGACATCGTCGCCGGCGAGAACGGCCTTCTGGTCGCCGGCCGCAGCGCCGATAGGCGGGGCGCCGAACTGAATTTTTCGCCCGCCTCCGACAAGGTCCGCGCCAAATATGACCGCGTGCCTGTCGTGGCGAGCGAGTGATGATTTGAATGCTGCGCGTTCGTCATGGCCGGGCTTGCCCGGGCATGACGGACAGTTTACGCCGCGCGGATCTTGCCGAGGAATTGCGTGACCTGATCGCCCAGTTGCTGGCTCTGCGTCTCCAGCGTCTGGGAAGCCTGCTTGACATCCTCGGCGGCGGCTGCTGCCGCATCCGCGTCGGCCTTCACGCCGTTGATATTTTCGGACACGTTCTTGGTGCCCTGCGCGGCGAACTGCGTCGAGCGCGTGATCTCCTGGGTGGCGGCGCCCTGTTGCTGCACGGCGGCGGCAATCGCGGTCGCGACCTCGTTGACCTCGCCGATGATGCCGCCGATGTTCTTGATGGCGTCGATAGCTTCGCCGGCAACCTTCTGAATGTCGGCGATCTGCTCGGAGATTTCCTCGGTCGCCTTCGCGGTCTGGCTGGCCAGCGATTTGACTTCGGAGGCGACCACCGCAAAACCGCGGCCGGCCTCGCCGGCGCGCGCGGCCTCGATGGTGGCGTTGAGCGCCAACAGGTTGGTCTGCGCGGCGATGGTGTTGATCAGGCCGACGACTTCGCCGATCCGGCCCGCCGACTGGGCGAGGCCCTGGACGGTGCCGTCGGTGTCACGGGCCTGGCCGACCGCGCGGCTGGCGATCCCTGCGGCGTGCGCGGCCTGCTGGCTGATGTCGTTGATCGAGGCGCTGAGCTCCTCGGAAGCCGCCGCGACCGTCTCGACGCTCATCGAGGCCTCGCCGGAAGCCTTCTCGGCGACCTGGACGCGTTCGTTGGTCTGGCGCGAGATCGTCGACAGACCGGACGAGGTGGTCCGCATCTGGCCGGAAGCGTCGCCGAGCTGGTTGAGCGTCTGGCGCACCATGCTCTCGAACTCGCCGACGTGGTTCTCGATCGCCTGCTGCCGCGCCGTGGCGCCGGCGTTGCGTTCGCGCTCCTGCGCCTCGATCCGAACCTTGTCGGCAGCCTGCTGCTTGAAGGTCTCCAGCGCGCCTGCCAGCGCGCCGATTTCGTCCTGGCGCGCGGCGTAGCCGGTGTCGACGTGGAGGTCGCCGGCCGCGACCTTCAACATGGCGTCACGCATGTTGTGCAGCGGCTTGATGACGCGGCGGCCTACGATCATTTGGGCGCCGAAGGCGAGCGCCAGCGCGCCGACGAGCAGCGCAAGTTGCGTCGCCAGCGAGCGCTGGGCTGTGGCGCGCAGGTGGGCAGCGTGATCCTTGGCGGCGTCGAGCGCGCCTTCGGCCACGGCCACGGCAGCACCGAGGCGGCCGACCGTGACTGGAGTCCACTGGTTGGCCGTCATTTCCGGCTTCTCGCCGGACGCCACCTGCGTCAACAGCCGCTCCCGCAGGGCGAGATATTGCGGTTCGAAGTAGGCCGTCTTGGTTGCAGCCATGGCGCTGGAGACGGCCGGCGGCAATTGCATTCCGGACGCCGTCAGTTCCAGGGCATTCCATGCGGCCTCGGCGCCGCCATTGTATTTCGTAAAGGCGACCCTGGTCTCCGGCGCGACCTTGTTCACGCCAAGTGCGTTCGAAACGATCAGCGAGGCTTCGCCGCCGGTGTTGCGCAACAGCCAGGCGATCTGCTTGATCGCCAGCAGCTGGTCGATCGTCGGATCCTGGTGGTTGACGGCGGCGGCCACTGCGCCCGACAGCTTGTCGAGCGTCGCGAGCATCGCGGCGGTCGTCTCCATGTATTCCTTGGCGATCGTGGGTCGACGATCCGCCTTCGGTTTGCCCATCGCTTCCCAGAACTCCTTCTGTAGCCCGGTCAATGTCTTCAATACCCGATCGAACTCCGGCACCAGCGTCGCCTGCTGGGCGAATTCGATGCTGCCGAGGAGGCCGAGCGCGCTGTTCATCGCCGGCATTTCGGTGTCGCGGATGTTGCGCAGATATTTCTCGATGTCGGCGTCCATCGGCGCGTCGCCATTCAGCAGCCGGTTGGTCGTCGAGCGGTCGGTGCGCAGGTTGTGCATCGCCTTGAACATGTTGGCGGACGCATCGGCGATTTGCGCCATGCGGCTCGCCGCCTGCAAGTGGCCCCAGGCGTCCCAGGCATTGAGCGAAAATCCGACCACCACACTGAAAGAAGTAATGAGGATGACGGTCTTCAGCAGCGCGGAAACGGTCAGACGATTCAACATGATGCTCCCCCAGATCTGCGCGCATTGGGAAGGAAAACGGTAAAGACTTGGAAAGGATGTCTGACGGTAGTAATACGGAGGATTAACTGTCTGATTTTGCTTACAAATTCTAAAAATTTCTTCTTTCGGTTCCGTTTTTGGGAACCTTGAGGGACCCCCGCGGTTCTAAATCTCGTGCGACGGGGTCAATCAAGCGTCGCAAAACAAAGGGGGCCTCCGTGTCGGTACTCATCGGTATCCTGATTACCTTTCTCGTCATCATCCTGGTGCTCTATCTGATCAACATGCTGCCGCTGGACGGTCGCGCCAAGCAGATCGCCCGCGTGGTCGTCATCATCATCGGCATCATTTCGCTGCTGAAATATCTGGCGGTGTTCTAGGGTTCCAGATCCAACCAAAACAAAAAAGCCCCGGCCAACGCCGGGGCTTTTGATGTCCGGGAAGCGTGACCTCACTTCAAGGTTCCGAACCAGTCATCGACGTCCTTGCGGATCTGGTCCTTGGCAAAGCCGTAGCGCTGCTGCAGCTTGCCTTCGAGTTGCTCGCGGCGGCCCTCGATGACGTTGAGATCGTCATCGGTGAGCTTGCCCCATTTCTCCTTGGCGGAACCCTTGAACTGCTTCCAGTTACCTTCGACCCTGTTCCAATCCATCGCTGTCTCCATCCATGTTGGGATGTTCAACAACGGGCGGAGAGCACAGGCGTTCCTAGCAACCGATGCGGCATCGTGACGTCATTCTCGTTGACGCGTTTTCCAGCGCGAACCGGTATCCACTTCGCTTGAAAACGCTATGGGTTATCCCGCCGCCTTCGCCTCACGGCGGCGCGCGGTGAGGATGTACTCGGTGTAGCCGTTCGGCTGTTCGCGGCCCTTGAAGACGAGGTCGCAGGCGGCCTGGAACGCAACGCCGTCGAACGAAGGCGCCATCGGCTTGTAGAGCGGGTCGCCGGCGTTCTGCTTGTCGACCACGATTGCCATGCGCTTCAGCGACTCCATCACCTGGTCATTGCTGACGACGCCATGCGCCAGCCAGTTCGCCAGATGCTGGCTGGAGATGCGCAAGGTCGCGCGGTCTTCCATCAGGCCGACGTCGTGGATGTCCGGAACCTTGGAGCAGCCGACGCCCTGGTCGATCCAGCGCACGACATAGCCCAGAATACCCTGGCAGTTGTTGTCGATCTCCTGCTTCACGTCGTCAGGCGCCCAATTCGATTGCGACACCGGAATGGTGAGGATGTCGGAGAGTTTTGCGCGCTGGCCGCCCTTGGCGAGTTCCTGCTGGCGGGCTTGCACGTTGACCTGGTGATAATGCAGCGCGTGCAGCGTGGCCGCGGTCGGCGAGGGCACCCATGCCGTGGTCGCGCCGGCCTGCGGGTGGCCGATCTTCTGGGTCAGCATGTCGGCCATCTTGTCGGGCGCCGCCCACATGCCCTTGCCGATCTGGGCATGGCCGGGCAGGCCGTCGATCAGGCCCATGTCGACGTTCCAGTCTTCATAGGACTTGATCCAGGGCTGTGCCTTCATGTCGTTCTTGCGGATCATCGGGCCCGCTTCCATCGAGGTATGGATCTCGTCGCCGGTGCGGTCGAGGAAGCCGGTGTTGATGAAGCAGATGCGCTTCGACGCATTCTGGATGCAGGCCTTGAGGTTGACCGTGGTGCGGCGCTCCTCATCCATGATGCCGACCTTCATGGTGTTCTCGGGCAGGCCGAGCAGCTTTTCCACCTCGCCGAACAATTCGCAGGTCAGCGCTACTTCGTCGGGACCGTGCATCTTCGGCTTGACGATATAGACCGAGCCGGTGCGGCTGTTCTTGGTCTTGGAATTCCCCTTGAGGTCGTGGATCGCGAGCAGGCCGGCGACGGCAGCATCGAGCAGGCCTTCCGGAATCTCCTCGCCCTTCTCGTCGAGCACGGCGTCGGTGAACATGTGATGGCCGACATTACGCATCAGCAGCAGGCTGCGGCCATGCAGCGTCAGCTCTTTGCCGTCGGGCGTCTTGTAGACGCGGTCGGGGCTGAGCGAACGCTTGAGCGTCTTGCCGCCCTTTTCGAAATCGGCCGAGAGCGTGCCGTCCATCAGGCCGAGCGTGTTGCGATACACCAGCACCTTGTCTTCGGCATCGACGGCTGCGACCGAGTCTTCCATGTCCAGAATGGTCGAGACCGCCGATTCCATGATCATGTCGGCAACGCCGGCCGGGTCGTCCTTGCCGATGACGTGACTGCGGTCGATCTTGACCTCGACATGCATGCCATTGTTGACCAGCAAAATCGCGGTCGGCGCGGAAGCGTCGCCCTGGAAACCTGAGAACTGCGACGCCGTCTTCAGCGCGGTGGCGTTGCCGCTCTTGAGCTTCACGGCGAGCTGGCCGGCGATGACGCTGTAGGACGTCACATCGGTGTGGCTGCCGGTCGCGAGCGGCACGGCGGCATCGAGGAAGGCTTTTGCCTTGGCGATCACCTTGTCGCCGCGCGCCTTGTTGTAGCCCTTTCCGCTCTCGCTCGGATCGTGCGGGATCGCGTCGGTGCCGTAGAAAGCATCATAGAGTGAGCCCCAGCGCGCGTTCGCCGCATTCAGCGCGTAACGGGCATTGGTCAGGGGAACGACGAGCTGCGGCCCGCAGATCTTGCCGATTTCCTCATCGACATTTGCAGTCTCGACCTTCTGCGTCGCCGGCTCCGGCAGGAGATAGCCGATCTCCTTGAGGAAGGCCGTATAGGCGTTCATGTCAAACGACTTGCCCTTGTTGGCGCGATGCCAGCCGTCGATCTTGGCCTGCAGCGCATCGCGGAAGGCGAGCAGCTCACGGTTTTTCGGTCCCAGCTTCTTGATGATGGCGGCGACGCCGGCCCAGAATGCATCGGGCGAAATCCCGGTTTTGGGGGCCGCCTCCTTGGCGATGAAATCGAACAGGACAGGGGCGATCTTCAGTCCGTGGGCGTCGACGCGTTTCATGATGGTCTTTCTTGTTGGAAAATAGCTGTTTTTTGGCTGCTTTTGACCGACAGCAGCAAACTGCGCCCGCAAAGGACGGCTTTCAGGGCCTATTAGCCCCAAAATCGGGGCCGTGAGAAGACCCTCGAGGTCTATCAATTTGAGGCCATCCCCAAGCCCGCTGTCATCGCCGGCACCCCAGACCGGCGAGCAAAGATACTTACCGGGATGCGTGACCTGCAGTCACAACCGGTGCCTTTCCCAAAGTGTCGATGCGGCGCGTTCGCCGATGATGACGCAGGGGGCCATGGTGTTTCCGGTCGGCACCCGGGCAGGACGGATCCATCAGCAATTCGCTGCCCTTGAATTCCGTAGACTTGAAGCGAGCCGTCGACGACGGACATGGCATCGCGCCCCATCTTGGCAGTGCAGGTGTGATGCCAGAACGGCACCACCGCGTTGCGGACGAAGTGTTCGAGTTGCGCACCGTGGATATTGCCCGGAACGCTTCGCGCTATGCCGCACGCGGCAGCACGTGTTTGTGAACACGAGATATCTGAGGTCGCGTAACGGTCCCCACCGGCCGCCCGTAAAGGCATTCGTGTGTCAACACACGCCGTTCATCTCGAACCAGGGACATCGCATGAAAGTAGCTTTCAACATCGCCGAGCAAGGCGAGGGATCTTATCGCCTGCTGGCAATTTTGCGCTGGGTCATGGTCATCATTTTCGTCTCGTTCGGCATCCAGAAATTTACGTTGCAGTCGGCACAGGGAATTGTTCAATTCATCAGCAACAGTCCCTTGATTTCCTGGTTGTCCGTCTTCGGCCTTCGCGGGGAGGCTTACGTTCTTGGTGTGGCCGAGCTCTGCATTGCAGCGCTTCTCGCGGCAGGCGCATTCAGTCCGCTGCTGTCCGCTGTCGGCTCACTGATGGGCGTCATCACATTTGCCGTCACCTGGTCGTTCTTCTTCACGACGCCGGGCGTGGTCAAATGGAGCTTGTCGACCGATCCGATCGCCTGGAATTTGACCGGCGAATTCATTTTCAAGGATATCGTCTTGCTCGGCGTCTGCGTCGTGCTGTTGCTGGCCTCCTTGCCTGGCTCTCGTGCACGACGAGGCCCTACCTGAAGGAAGCCCGACTGCCGCCGTGCTGCTTTTTTTGCACAGTCTGCATAGCGGAGCGTGGGTGCCAGCCTGTTGCCGGTCGTCCCGGCACCCTTATGGTTCGCACCTCAGAATGACGGGACTATCGACATTGTCCCGGCCAGGACGACATTGGACAGGCGGTGGCCTCAGATATTTGCCGCCAGGTCCAAAACTTCGTCGAACAGCACGCCGGTCGTCTTCAGCATCTGTTCGATCTCGTCGGCCGCCTCGGCAACCGTCCGCGTCGAGGTGTCGATCACGAGTTCGGCGGCCTGCGGCGCCTCGTAGTCGTTGCCGATGCCGGTGAACGACGCCAGCGCGCCGGCGCGGGCTTTCTTGTAATGGCCCTTGGGGTCACGGCTCTCGCAGACCTCGGCCGGTGTCGCGACATAGATCTCGCGGAACGACGTGTCGGCGATGCGCCTGGCGGCGGCGCGGTCATCTGCCGAGGGTGACACCGCGGCGACAACGGCGATGTGGCCGTTGCGCGCCAGATGGGTCGCGACTTCGGCGAGGCGGCGGATGTTTTCGGTGCGGTCCTGGGCGGAGAAACCGAGGTCGCCATTGAGGCCGGCGCGCAAGGTGTCGCCGTCCAGCAGGATCGGCGAGCCGCCGCGCGAAAACAGCCGGCGCTCCAGCGCACGCGCCAGTGTCGATTTTCCGGAGCCCGGCAGGCCGGTCAGCCAGATCACCGCGCCGTTGTGGCGGTAACGCGCCGAGCGCTCCTCGGGGCGAAGTGCGGATTCGACCGGCACGATGTCGATCGGGACGGCGCGCTGTCCGGCGTCGACCGATAGCACGAGGCCGCCGCCGGCGATGCGGCCATTGACCTCGATCACCAGCCGCCCGGTGCGCGGATTTTCCTGGTAGGGGTCGGCCGCGATCGGCTGCGCCAGCGAAATATCGATTTCGCCGACATGATTGCGCGCGATCGCCTTGGTTTCCTCGTTGGAGAGCTCGCCGGGATCGACGGCCTTCTCGATGGCGACCACGCTGGCGCGCGATTCCCGCGTGCCGAGGCGGATCAGGATCTGATCGCCCTTCGACAGCGGCTTGTCGTGCAGCCAGAATATCCGGGCGCGAATTCGCCGCGTGTCGCGCGGGGTGGCACCGGAATGCGCGATGACATCGCCGCGTTCGATGAACAATTCTCGGTCGAGCGTGATGCCGACCGAACGGCCGGCGCCGTGGCTGCCCGTGAGCGGCGTCACCGGCCAGCTCTCGACGGTTTTGATTTTTGCGATCTTGCCGGCCGGCATGATGACGATTTCATCTCCGGCGCTCAGATGCCCGGACTCGATGCGCCCCGCCACGATGCGACGGTCGTCGAATTTGTAGATCGCCTGTACCGGTAGGCGCAGCGCGAGCTGCTCCAGCGGCCGCGCCGGTTCGAGCGCGTCCAGCGCCTCGACCACGGTCGGTCCCCGGTACCAGCCGATCCGCGGCGTATGCTCGGCAACGCCGTCGCCGTCGCGGGCGGAAATCGGGATCACGGCCGATGGCGTTACGCCGAGGCCGATCAGATGTGCCGAAATCTCGGCGCTGATTTCCTTGAAGCGGTCGGCGCTGAAATCGACGCGGTCCATTTTGTTGACGACGATCGCGACCTGCTTGATGCCGAGCAGATGCAGCAGATAGCCGTGCCGCCGGGTCTGGTCGCGCACGCCTTCCAGCGCGTCGATGATCAGCACCGCGCCGTCGGCCTGCGAAGCACCCGTGATCATGTTGCGGAGGAATTCGGCGTGGCCGGGCGCGTCGATCAGCACGACGTCGCGCGAGCGGGTGCGGAAGCGGATTTGCGTGGTGTCGATGGTGATGCCCTGGTCGCGCTCGGTCTGCAGCGCATCGAGCAGGAACGACCATTCGAACGGCATGCCGCGCCGTGCGCTGACTTCCTTCAGCATTTCCAGCTTGCCTTCGGGCAGGCTGCCGGTCTCGTGCAGCAGGCGGCCGACGAGGGTGGATTTGCCGTGATCGACATGGCCGACGATGACGATGCGAACTTGCGGTCGCGTCGTGCCGTTTGGCATCGACGTGGTGCCGTTCGGCATGGCCGAAACGCTGGCGGGAAGGATCATGTTCATAGCGACGCTCACAGCAAATGCCCGTTAGAGATAGCCAGCGACACGCAGCCGCTCGAAAGCGTCTTCGGTCTCGTGATCCAGCGCGCGACCGGCGCGCTCCGGCACCTTGGTGCCGTCGAGTTCAGTCAGGATTTCATCGATGCTGGAGGCGGTCGACGCCACCGGATTGGTGATGTCCTGGTCGCCCAGCGAGCGATAGCGCTTGCCGTCCTTCGACAGATAGAGCGGGATGATCGGAATGTTTTCGCGCTTGGTGTAGGCCCAGATGTCGGCCTCGGTCCAATGCAGGATCGGATGAACGCGCAGATGCGCGCCTGTTGGAGGCGAGGCATTGAACTGGTCCCAGAATTCCGGGGGCTGATCGCGCACATCCCAGCCGCCCTCGAGCCCGCGCGGCGAGAACACGCGCTCCTTGGCGCGGGTGGCTTCCTCATCGCGGCGAATGCCGGCGATCAACCCGTCGAAACCATATTTGGTCAGCGCCCATTTGAGCCCCTCGGTCTTGCGTGCGGCGGAGCGCGCAGCCGGCGGCAGGGTCGGATCGACGGCGTCGATCGGCGGGCAGGGCTCGACCTTGAGATCGAGATCCCACTCTTTTCCGAAGCGCTCGCGGAACGCATACATTTCCGGAAATTTCTTGCCGGTGTCGACATGCAGCGCCGGGAAGGGCACGCGGCCGAAGAAGGCCTTGCGCGCCAGCCAGATCATCACGTTGGAATCCTTGCCCAGCGACCAGAGCAGCGCGAGCTTTTTCAGCCGCGCAAAGGCTTCCCGCAGGATGTAGATGCTCTGCGCCTCGAGTTCGTCGAGATGGTCCATCGAGGGGGGCGGCAACGCCTGGCCGACGAGAATTTTCGGCACGGATGATGCTTCTCGCAGGCCTGCGGGCCGCGACCTGTGACCATTGGATTCATTGTCGAGAAGATGCATCTCTGGGCCTTGGACTTGGGAGTGGAAAAATTCTAAAGTTGCGCTGCAATAGAGAAGAAATAATTTTCTCTTTGTAGCCCTTGATCGAGACATAAATAGAAAATAATTTCAGTCAAGCCCCAAGTTGGGGAAAGCGAGTATCGGATGCGCTATCTGCCTGTGTTCCTGGATCTGCAAAGCGGCAAGGTGCTGCTCATTGGAGCGGGCGAACTCGTGCGCGCGAAATTGCGGCTGCTGGTTTCAGCGGGCGCACGGGTCCAATGGTTTGCGACCGACGGTGATTATGATCTGGCTGGTCTCGACCCTACGGACGCCGCGCGGATCGAGCCGGCCTCGGGCGATCCACTCACTGCCGATCTGTCGGGCGTGATCGCAATCCTCTGCGCCGGCGCTGGCGATATCGGCGTTGCGATGTCGGTGCGCGCAAAGGCGGTTGGGCTGCCCGTCAATGTGATGGACGATCTCGCGCATTCCACTTTCATCTTTCCCGCGATCGTTGATCGCGGCGACGTCGTTGTCGCCGTCGGCACCGGTGGCACCTCGCCGGTGGTGGCGCGCCGCGTGCGCGAGCGCATCGAAGCGGTGCTGCCGGCACGCATCGGCGATCTCGCCGCCTTCATCGGCGGCTTTCGCAAATCGATGCATGCGCGCATTCCCGAATTTCCGCTGCGCCGCCGCTTCTGGGAGCGCGTGATCGATGGGCCGATCGGCGCGCTGGTGCTCGCCGGCCGCAAGGACGAGGCCGAAAAAGCGCTGAACGAAATCGCCGATCCCGCGGCCTTCGCCGGTGCGAGCAAGGACGGCAAGGCCGAGGGCAGGGTGACGCTGGTCGGCGCCGGGCCCGGCGATCCGGATCTGCTCACCATCAAGGCGCTACGCGCGCTGCAGGATGCCGACGTCGTTTTCTACGACGAACTGGTATCGCCTGAAATTCTCGATCGCGTCCGTCGCGACGCCGCGCGCATTCCGGTCGGCCGCCGCGTCGGCAAGCCCGGCATCGGCCAGGATGCGATCCATAAGCTGCTGATCGAGGCAGCGAAATCCGGACAGCGCGCGGTGCGGCTGAAAGGTGGCGATCCCTTCATCTTCGGCCGCGGCGGCGAGGAGATCGAAGCGTTGCGCGAAGCCGGCGTCGCCTATTCGGTGGTGCCCGGCATCACCGCAGGGCTCGGCGCCGCCGCGCAGTTCGAGGCGCCGCTGACTTATCGCCACGAGGCGCTACGTATCACCTTCCTGACTGCGCACAAGGCCAAGGACGCCGAGACGGTCGACTGGTCGGTGCTGACG
Source organism: Bradyrhizobium sp. McL0615 (assembly GCF_049993905.1). Taxonomy (NCBI): domain Bacteria; kingdom Pseudomonadati; phylum Pseudomonadota; class Alphaproteobacteria; order Hyphomicrobiales; family Nitrobacteraceae; genus Bradyrhizobium; species Bradyrhizobium sp. McL0615. The sequence continues at coordinate 1,249,948 of NZ_CP188254.1, forward strand.
GACAAGAAAATGACCATCGTGGTCTATATGGGCATGACGGCGGCGCCATCGGTGCGTGCGGGCCTCCTGGCCGCGGGCCGGTTGCCGCAAACGCCGGTCGGAATATTTGCAAGGGTGACGCGACCGGATGCGCAGGCCGTGGTCGGCACGCTCGAGAATCTTCCCGCGCTGGTCGAAAAAATCGATGGCGGTCCCGCCGTCCTCATCATCGGCGACGTCGTCGCGCATTCCGCGCCGTGGCGTCAGTCCGACCTCAATCAAGTCACCTCCAAACTGCTGGATGCCGCCGAATGACCTCTCCGCTCGAACAGAAGAAAATCAAAATCACCGGACCGTCGATGGTGACCGCCAATCGCACCTCGGATGGCGTCGTGATCTATCGCACCGCGCAGCAGGGCTGGTCGGCGAGCTTGTCGGACGCCGCAATCGTGAGCACTTCGGAAGAAGCGCGCGCATTGCTGGCCGAAAGCGTAGCCGACGACGTCGGCGCGGTCGGCGCCTATATCGCACCGGTCGAGCTGAAGGACAGCGGCGAGATCAAACCCGGCAATCTGCGCGAACGCATTCGGTCGAAGGGTCTCACCATCGACCTGCTTCCGGCCTAAAACGAAATATCAAGGCTGATCCATCATGTACGCATATGACGAACTCGATCGCACGCTGATCAACGAACGCGTGTCCGAATTCCGCGATCAGGTGAAGCGCCGCCTCTCCGGCGAACTCACCGAGGACGAATTCAAGATGCTGCGGCTGCAGAACGGCGTCTATCTGCAACTGCACGCCTACATGTTCCGCGTCGCGATTCCCTATGGCACGCTGTCGTCGAAGCAGCTGCGCGCGCTGGCCCATGTCGCGCGCCGCTATGACCGCGGCTACGGCCATTTCACCACCCGGCAGAACATCCAGTACAACTGGATCAAGCTCTCCGATCTGCCCGATGCGCTGGCCGATCTTGCCGAAGTCGGCATTCACGCCATGCAGACCTCCGGCAACAACATGCGCAACGTCACCTCGGACCAGTGGGCCGGCGTCGCGCCGGGCGAGGTCGAGGATCCCCGCATCTGGTCGGAAATCCTGCGCCAGCACACCACGCTGCATCCGGAATTCTCGTTCCTGCCGCGCAAGTTCAAGATCGCGATCACGGCTTCCGATCACGACCGCGCCGCGATCAAGATCCACGACATCGGCCTGCGGCTGTACCGGAATGCGGAAGGCGAGACCGGGTTCGAGGTGCTGGTCGGCGGCGGGCTTGGCCGCACGCCTTTCATCGCCAAGACCATCAAGCCGTTCGTGTCGCGCCGCGATATCCTCAGCTATGTCGAGGCGATCCTGCGCGTCTACAACCAGTACGGCCGCCGCGACAACATCTACAAGGCCCGCATCAAGATACTGGTGCACGAGCTCGGCATCGAGAAGTTCGCGGCCGAAGTCGAGGAGGAGTGGCAGCATATTCGCGACAGCGCGCTGACGCTGGAGGATTCCGTGATCGAGGAAATCCGTTCGCGCTTCTCCTATCCGGCCTACGACAAGCTGCCGCACATGCCGGAAGAGCTGAAGAAGGCGGCGCATGATCCGCATTTCGAGGCCTGGCGCCGCAACTCGGTGTTCACGCACAAGGTACAGGGCTATTCGATCGTGACGCTGTCGCTGAAGCCGGTGGGCGGGCCTCCGGGCGATGCCACCGCCGACCAGATGGACGCGGTCGCCGATCTCGCCGACAAGTATTCCTTCGGCGAGATTCGTGTGGGCCATGAGCAGAACCTGGTGCTGCCGCACGTCGCCAAGCGCGATCTGCCCGCGCTGTGGAAGGCGCTCGACAAGATCGGGCTGGCGACGCCGAACATCAATCTGGTCTCCGACATCATTGCCTGTCCGGGGCTGGATTATTGCTCGCTCGCCAATGCACGCTCGATCCCGATCGCGCAGGAATTGACGCGCCGCTTCGCCAACCACGAGACGGCGAACATGATCGGCCGCCTGCACATCAACATTTCCGGCTGCATCAATGCCTGCGGGCACCACCATGTCGGCCACATCGGCATTCTCGGCGTCGAAAAGAACGGCGAGGAATTCTACCAGATCACCATCGGCGGCCGTGCCGACGAGAGCGCCCAGATGGGCACCTTGATCGGCCCGGCAGTGCCTTATGTCGACGTTGCCGACGTGATCGAGGACATCGTTGAAGCCTATCTTGCCTTGCGCGTGCGCCCTGACGAATTGTTCGTCGATACGGTGAAGCGGCTCGGCGTCGAACCATTCAGGGAGCGGGTCTATGCCACTCGTTAAGGACGGAAAAATTGCAGCGGACCTGTTCGTCCATGTGCCCGACGGTGCCGAATTGCCGGGCGATGGTGCGATCCTGGTTCCGGCGGCGCGGTTTTTGGAAGATCCGCAAGCCCTGCTGGCGCGCGCCGGCAAGCTTGGCGTGATCTGGCCGAACAATCGCGACATCGACGATCTGGTGCCGTATCTCGACCGGCTGGCCGCCGTCGCACTGGTGTTTCCGTCATTCCGCGACGGCCGCGCCTATAGCCAGGCGCGGCTGCTGCGCGAGCGATACGGGTTCGAAGGCGAACTGCGCGCCACCGGCCAGGTGCTGCGCGATCAGTTCGTGTTCATGCTGCGCGCCGGCTTCGACGCTTTTGAAGTGAAGAAGGACAGCGACGCGGCGGCGTTTGCGGCCACCACCAAGCGCTATTCGGTGTTCTATCAGCCGACCGGCGATGGCCGCGTCACCGCGCTCAATCGGCGGATGCAGTTGCGTCATTCGGAGAGCGCCGGCCAGTGAGCACGATCGCACCGCATAGCCTTGCCGCGGATGCCACGATCCTGCATCCGGTGCAGACGCTCGACGATACCTTGCGTGACGCCTCGCCGGCGCGTGTCATTGAAACCGCGCTCAAGACCGTCGGCCGCGAACGGCTGGCGCTGGTGTCGTCGTTCGGCACGGAATCGGCGGCGCTGCTCAAGGTGATGGCCGACGTCGACCCCGCCATTCCCGTGATCTTCCTCGATACCGGATGGCTGTTCGAGGAGACGCTGGCCTATCGCGACACGTTGATCGCTGCCCTCGGCCTTCGCGACGTTCGCTCGATCAAGCCGCCGGAAGAGGCGCTCTCACGCCAGGATCCCGATCGCGAATTGTGGTTTTCCGATCCCGACGCCTGCTGCCGTATCCGCAAGGTGGAACCGCTGGCGCGGGCGCTCAAGCCGTTCGCGGCCTGGATCAACGGACGCAAGCGGTTTCAGGGTGGCGCGCGCGCCGAGATTGCCGTTGTTGAGGACGACGGCGACAAGCTGAAATTCAATCCGTTCGCCAACGTGTCGCGCGAAGAGATCGAGGCGATCTACAAGCTCGCCAAGCTGCCGCCGCACCCGCTGGTCACCTCCGGATACCTGTCGGTCGGATGCATGCCGTGTTCGAGCCGGACCGCGCCGGACGAGAACGCGCGTGCCGGCCGCTGGCGCGGCAGGTCCAAGACCGAATGCGGCATCCATACGATGAAAACTTCTTAAGCCGCCGGATTTCATAGGACATTGAGGCTGCGGAACCGCAAACAATGAAATGCGGTTTCGTTGACTAAGCGGCCTTTCGCCGCGACTTATGCGTTCACGGTTGATGATATACTTCGTCAAGCCGAATGGAGATCACCGATGATCCGTCGCATTCTGCCGCTGGTTGCTGGACTGCTCTGGGCGAGTTCGGCCCTCGCTGCCGATTACACCCTGCTCAACGTGTCCTACGATCCGACCCGCGAACTCTACGCCGATTTCAACAAGGCGTTCGTCGCGGCCTATCAGAAAGAAACCGGCAAGAGCGTCGAGATCAAGCAATCGCATGGCGGCTCCGGCTCGCAGGCGCGCGCGGTGATCGACGGCCTGCAAGCGGATGTCGTTACGCTGGCGCTGGCCTATGACATCGACGCGATCGCCGCCAAGGGGCTCGTTGCGACCGACTGGCAGAAGAAGTTATCGCTCAATGCGTCGCCCTACACGTCAACGATCGTGTTCCTGGTGCGCAAGGGCAATCCCAAGGCCATCAAGGATTGGGACGATCTGATCCAGCCCGGCGTGCAGGTGATTACGCCGAACCCGAAAACCTCGGGTGGTGCGCGCTGGAATTATCTGGCGGCATGGGGCTTTGCGCAAAAGAAATTCGGCTCCCCCGACAAGGCGAAGGTGTTCGTCGGCGATCTCTTCAAGAACGTGCCGGTGCTCGACACCGGCGCGCGCGGCTCGACGGTGACGTTCGTCGAGCGCGGCGTCGGCGACGTGCTGCTGGCGTGGGAGAACGAGGCGTTCCTGGCGCAGCGCGAGTTCGGCAAGGACAAGTTCGAGATCGTGGCGCCGCCGCTGTCGATTCTCGCCGAGCCACCGGTGGCGGTCGTCGACAAGGTTGCCGATAAAAAGGGCACCCGCGCCGTCGCCGAGGCTTACCTGAAATATTGGTATACCAAGGAAGGTCAGGAAATTGCCGCACGCAATTCCTACCGTCCGCGCGATTCGGAGATTGCGAAGGAGTACGAAAAATCCTTCGCCAAGGTCGAACTTTTCACGATCGACGACGTTTTTGGTGGTTGGACCAAGGCGCAGAAAGATCACTTCGGCGAAGGCGGCATTTTCGACCAGATTTACAAGAATTGATCTGGTTGACGGCCAGCCGTAGTGGAAGCAGGGGGATTTGTGAGCACAGCGGTCGCGCGGCGAAGCAGCTTGCCGGGGTTCGGTCTCACGATGGGACTGACCCTGACATGGCTCTCCGTTATCATCCTCATCCCGCTAGCCGGCCTGTTCCTCAAGACGCTTGAACTTTCGCCCGGACAGTTCTGGGACATCCTCACCAGCCGCCGCACCCTGAACGCACTGAAGCTCTCGTTCGGCCTCTCCTTTGCCGCGGCCTGCGTCAATCTGGTGATGGGCACGATCATCGTGTGGGCGCTGGTGCGGTATCGGTTTCCGGGCCGGCGGCTGTTCGACGCCATTGTCGACATTCCCTTTGCGCTGCCGACCGCGGTTGCGGGCGTGGCGCTGACGCAATTGTTCGCGCAGAAGGGCTGGCTCGGCGCGCCATTGGCTGAGCTCGGCATCAAGGTCGCATTCACGCCGATCGGCATTTTCATTGCGATGGTCTTCATCGGTATTCCGTTCGTGGTGCGGACAGTGCAACCGGTGCTGATCGATCTCGATCCCGAAATCGAGGAAGCGGCCGCGAGCCTCGGCGCCAACCGCTGGCACACGGTGTTCCGGGTGATCCTGCCGAGCCTGATACCGGCGCTGCTGACCGGGTTCGCATTGGCGTTCGCGCGTGCGGTCGGCGAATACGGTTCGGTGATTTTCATCGCCGGCAATCTGCCGAACGTGTCGGAGATCGCGCCGCTCCTGATCGTAATCAGGTTGTCCGAATTTCGTTATGCCGACGCGACCGCGATCGCCGTCATCATGCTGCTGGCTTCGTTCCTGATCATCCTTGTCGTCAATCGCCTGCAACGCTGGGCGCAAGCCCGCATTCCCGTGCATTGAGGGCCGGTCGATGTCTACGGAAACGAGTTTTGTGACACCGGCGGCTTCGCTCCGGGCCTACGCCTCCACCGCGGACCTTGCCATTTCTCCGCCGGCCATACACGAGGTAAGCGACCGTGCGCGCCGGATCGCTACCTCCAGGAATCTGCTAAACGAGCCCAGGCCGATCCGGTTCATCATCGTTGCGCTCGCGATTTCCTTTCTCACGATTTTCGTCGTGCTGCCGCTGGTGGTGGTATTCGCCTCGGCCTTTTCCAAGGGCATCAGCGCCTATCTTGCCGCGCTTACGGAGCCGGAGGCGCTTTCGGCCATCAGGCTCACGCTGCTGGTGGCGGCAATCTCCGTCACGCTCAATTTGGTGTTCGGCGTGATCGCGGCCTGGGCGATCGCGAAATTCGAATTCCGCGGCAAGACCTTCCTGATCACGCTGATCGACCTGCCGTTCTCGGTCAGCCCGGTCATTTCCGGCCTCGTCTTCGTGCTGCTGTTCGGCGCGCAGGGCTATTGGGGCACGTGGCTGCAGGCGCACGACATCCACATCCTGTTCGCGGTGCCCGGCATTGCGCTGGCGACGATCTTCGTGACGTTCCCCTTTGTCGCCCGTTCGCTCATTCCGCTGATGCAGGAGCAGGGCACGCAGGAGGAAGAGGCAGCGATCTCGCTGGGCGCGTCAGGGTTGCAGACCTTCTTCCGCGTCACTCTGCCCAATATCAAATGGGGCCTGTTGTATGGCGTACTGCTGTGCAACGCGCGTGCCATGGGCGAGTTCGGCGCGGTGTCTGTGGTGTCGGGCCATATCCGCGGCGAGACCAACACCATGCCGCTGCTGGTCGAGATTCTCTACAATGAGTATCAATTCGTGGCGTCGTTTGCGATTGCCTCGCTGCTGGCGATGCTGGCTTTGATTACGCTGATCGTAAAGACCGTTCTCGAACGGCGTCTGGACGAAGGGCAACCCCCAGAGGACATTTCAAGGGACGACGCAAGTGACCATTGAAGTCAAAAACATCGTCAAGAAGTTCGGTGCGTTTGCAGCGCTCGACAATGTCGATCTGAAAGTCGGCAAGGGCGAATTGCTGGCGCTGCTAGGTCCCTCCGGTTCGGGCAAGACGACGCTGCTGCGGATCATTGCAGGCCTCGACTGGCCGGACGCCGGCGAGGTGCGGATCGACGGTGAGGACGCGCTGGGACACGGCGCCAGCGAGCGTCATGTCGGATTCGTGTTCCAGCACTACGCGCTGTTTCGCCACATGACGGTGTTCGAAAACGTCGCCTTTGGCCTGCGCGTGCAGCCGCGCGCCATCCGCAAGGACGAGGCCACGATCCGCGCGCGCGTCAAGGAATTGCTCGATCTGGTGCAACTCGACTGGCTGGCCAACCGCTATCCCAGCCAGTTGTCCGGCGGCCAGCGCCAGCGCATCGCGCTGGCGCGTGCGCTCGCGATCGAGCCGCGCATCCTGCTGCTCGACGAACCCTTTGGCGCGCTCGACGCCAAGGTGAGGAAAGAGCTGCGGCAATGGCTGCGCTCGCTGCATTCCGAAATCCACGTCACCTCGATCTTCGTCACCCACGACCAGGAAGAGGCGCTGGAAGTCGCCAACCGCGTGGTTGTCATGGACAAGGGCCACATCGAGCAGATCGGCACGCCCGGCGATGTCTATGACAATCCCGCCACCGCCTTCGTCCATGGTTTCATCGGAGAATCCATCGTGCTGCCGGTGGAGGTAACCGGCGGGTCGGTGCGGCTCGGCGGCCAGCCGCTCAACATTGCCGCCGATGGCGCGGCCTCCGGCGCCTCAAAACTGTTCGTCCGCCGCCACGACATGCAGATCGGGCCGGCGGGAACCGGCTCGCTGGAGGGCGCGGTGCGCCATGTCCGCTCGTTCGGCCCGATCCAGCGGGCCGAGATCGCGCTCTCGGGCGGCGAGGGCAAGACCGTGATCGAGATCGACGCTCCCCGGGACCGGGAACTCCAGGCCGGCGAGATCATCGGCCTGCAGCCCCGCCGCTACCGGATCTTCGCCGCCCACGACTGATTCCATGGCCCCGTAACCCGGATGGAGCGCAGCGTAATCCGGGGCTGCTTGCCACGCGGACGAACTGTTCCCGGATTGCGCTTCGCTTCATCCGGGCTACAGCGCTTTGCCGCCCAAGATTAGCGTTCTTGGCGGGATGGCGCCACAAGCGCCGCCGTCATACCCCGCGAAGGCGGGGTATCCAGTACGCCGCGGCCTATCGATTCGATCACTGCCGTCTCTGGAATACTGGATCGTCCGCCTACGCGGACGATGACAGCGGTGGGGGCTGCTACCGGCCAGAATCCGTCCCCCGTTCACCATTCAGCCACGGTTGGTATGCAACAACGGCCGCATCCAGCCTTTTGGGATTCTTGGGGGATTCTTTCATTGAAACGGGCGACCACCGCCATTATCGGGCTTTTGCTGCTTGCCGGCTGCTCGGCAGACGTCAAAATTCCGGATCAGCCGTCCATGTATCTCGACATGGCGCAGCCTGGCGCCACGCTCGATCAGGTCGCCGCGGCGATCATGATCTCGCAATACCGCCAGAACAACGGCCTCGGCACCGTGGTGGTCGATCCCGAGCTGACCAGGCTCGCGGAGCAGCAGTCGCAAGCGATGGCGGCCCGCAACAAGATGGACCACAATGTGAAGGGCCCGCTGGACAAGCGGCTAGGGTCCTCCGGCTATCCGGCGACGGTTGCTGTCGAAAACATCTCGGCCGGATACCACACGCTGGCCGAGGCCTTCTCTGGCTGGCGTGACTCGCCGCCACACAAGGCCAACATGCTCAAAAACGGTGTCACAAAATTGGGCATCGCGGCGACTTATGCTCCAAACACCAAATACAAGGTGTTTTGGACGCTCATCCTTGCATCAACCTGAAGCAGGTCCGGCTACGGGCTTGGATGCCTCCCAGGGCGGTAAACTCGGCGTGATCCTTGCTTCGATCTCGCCGATTGACGCCGTCGCGAACTGCCGCCACGGTGCCGACCTCTCTGCCCACTGATCGATGGTCACGATGGATCATTCAAACCCCGCGCCCGCAACCACACCTGCCAAAGCGCAGCGCGTACTGGTTCTGCAGGGTGGTGGCGCGCTCGGCTCCTATCAGGCCGGCGCCTTTCAGGCGCTGTGTCGCGCAGGCTTCGAACCGGAATGGGTCGCGGGCATTTCGATCGGCGCCATCAATGCGGCGATCATTGCCGGCAACGGGCCGGAAAGCCGCGTCGATCGCCTCAAGGAATTCTGGGAGATGGTGTCGTCTCCGGTGTCGTGGAGTCCGGTAACGCCGGGCGACCGGGCGCGCTCGCTGTTCAACGAAACCTCAGCCGCGCTGATCGCGACCTTTGGCGTGCCCGGCTTCTTCGCGCCGCGCCTTCCGCCCGCGCCCTTGTGGCCACCCGGCAGCCCGCAATCGCAGAGCTATTACGACACCGCGCCGCTGAAGAAGACGCTGGAGCGGCTGGTCGACTTCGATCGCATCAACGATCTGAAGACGCGGCTCAGCGTCGGCGCGGTCGGCGTGACCTCGGGCAATCTGAAATATTTCGACAATTTCGAGTTCAGGCAGCTCGGCAAGAAGATCGGGCCGGAGCACATCATGGCCTCCGGTGCGCTGCCGCCAGGCTTTCCATCCATCGTCATCGAAGGCGAACACTACTGGGATGGCGGCATCGCCTCGAACACCCCGCTCGATTTCGTGCTGGAGGAAGAGTTCAGGCGCGACCTCCTGATCTTCCAGGTCGATCTGTTCAGTGCGCGCGGGCAACTGCCGGAGTCGCTGCTCGATGCCGCCGAGCGGGAAAAGGACATCCGTTATTCCAGCCGCACCCGCATGAGTACCGACAAGAACAAGCAGATCCACAACGCGCGCATGGCGGTGCGCGATCTGCTCGGCAAATTGCCGGATCATTTGCAGAACGATCCGTCGGTCGAATTCCTGCGCCAGGCTTCGAAGGAAAACACCGTTACGGTCGTACACCTGATCTACAAGGGCAAGAATTACGAGACAAATTCCAAGGATTACGATTTTTCACATGTCGCCATGGTCGAGCACTGGAACGCGGGCGTCCGCGACGTTCATCAGTCGATGCGTCACAAGGATGTGTTGGAGCGCCCGCAATCCGGCGAGAGCATGAAGGCGTACGATATGTCGGGGGATGTTCCCAAGTCCCCCGGAGCCAAGCAGGAGTGAATGGAATGGGTACGTTAAAAGACAAAACCGCCGTCGTGACCGGCTCGACCAGTGGCATCGGTTTGGCTTACGCGCGTGCTTTCGCCGCCGCCGGCGCCAATGTCGTCCTCAACGGCATGGGCGTGCCGGCCGATATCGAGCGCGAGCGTTCCGGCATCGAGACCGATTTCAAGGTGCGCGCGGTGCATTCGCCCGCCGACATGACCAAGCCCGCCGAGATCGCCGAAATGATCGCGCTCGGCGAGAAGACGTTCGGTTCCGTCGATATCCTCGTCAACAATGCCGGCATCCAGTTCGTGTCGCCGATCGAGGAGTTTCCGCCGGAGAAGTGGGAAGCCATCATCGCCATCAACCTGTCGTCGGCGTTTTACGGCATCCGCGCCGCGGTGCCCGGCATGAAGAAGCGCGGCTGGGGCCGCATCATCAACACGGCGTCCGCCCATTCGCTGGTCGCTTCGCCGTTCAAGTCGGCCTATGTCTCGGCCAAGCACGGCATCGCCGGCTTGACAAAAACGGTGGCGCTGGAGCTCGCGACCTTCAAGATCACCTGCAACTGCATCAGCCCGGGTTATGTCTGGACGCCGCTGGTCGAGAAGCAGATTCCCGAGACCATGAAGGCGCGCAACATGACCAAGGAGCAGGTCATCAAGGACGTGCTGCTCGACGCGCAGCCGACCAAGGAGTTCGTGACCTCGGAACAGGTCGCAGCGTTAGCGCTGTTCCTGTGCGGCGACGATGCCGCCCAGATCACCGGCGCCAATCTGTCGATCGACGGTGGCTGGACTGCGGAATAGGAATTGCGGACGGCTCTCCGGGAGCGCGCACCCACAACCCCTTAGCGTTTTCGAGCGAAGTGGGTGCCGGCTCGCGTAAAGAAGACGCGTCAAAAAAGAATCTAGGGCGTCACGGATGCCCTAGTGCGAGGCGCTCTTGGCAATCGCCGCGACGCTCGCCGTCGACAAGTGCAACTCGTTGACGCCAAGTTTGCCGGCGACCAGGATCAGAACGCTGGCCAGTAGCAGCCTGAGCACCGTCTCCGGCACGCGAACCGCGCAGTAACTGCCGATGATGATGCCGGGCAGCGAGCCTATCAGCAGCACGCCCATCAGCGCCCAGTCGACCGAGCCGAGCGCCCAGTGGCCGATGCCCGCGACCAGCGTCAGCGGCACGGCGTGCGCGATGTCGGAGCCGACGATGCTCGCCATCGGCAGGCGCGGATAGAGCAGCAGCAGCGCGGTGACGCCGACGGCGCCGGCGCCCACGGACGAAATCGAGACCAGCACCCCGAGTGCCACGCCGACCACCACGGTCGCGTAGCCGGTCGTCGAGGCGCCGAGCCGTTCCATGCGCCGGCGGTATCGATCCATGATCGCCTTGCGGAAGATCAACGATGTCGCCGTGAGAATGAGCGCAAAGCACAGCACCAGATTGACCAGGCTGCGCGCGGCCTCCCCGTTGAGTTCGAGCTGCCACAGCACAAGCAAGGTGATGACACTCGCCGGGATGCTGCCGCTGGCGAGACGCAGTACTGCCGGCCAGTGAATGCTCTGTGACCAGCCATGCACCAGGCTGCCGCCGGTCTTGGTCGCGGCGGCGTATAGCAGATCGGTGCCGACAGCGGTCGACGGATGGACGCCGAACATCAGGATCAACAACGGCGTCATCAGCGAGCCGCCGCCGACGCCGGTCATCCCGACCAGCAGGCCGACGCCGAATCCCGATGCAACGTAGAGAGGATCAATCATTTCCAGGGCCAAATCTCTGATTTCGACCGACTATACAGCAATGCCGGCTTGGGCGTCCTGATTGAGCGAAACAAGAATGCTTTATGCGCGCGGTCGGAATCGCCGGATATTGTCTCTCCTATGCCGATACGAGGATGGTGACGTTCTGAGGCCTCAAATGCGGCGATCGCGGGGCGCCGATGGCCGGCCATTCCCGATCCCGAAGTGGCCGGCGCGATGTGGCGCGTTTGCTGTCCTATTGATTTCAGGGATCAGCGCTTGCCGAACGCCAGCACGTGCAGTCCGAGCCGCCGGCGCACGATCCAGAACAGCAGCACCGTCTCGAACGCCAGCGAGATCGAGGTCGCGGCCGCTGCGCCATGGCCGCCGAAGCGGGGCACCAGCATCAGGCACAGCACGAGGTTCATGACGAAGGCGAGCGCATAGGCCATAGCGCAGATGTGCTGGTGGCCGAGCATGTTGAGCAGCCGTTCGACTGGACCGATGGCGGATCGCACGACAAGACCAATCGCGGCAATGAACATGATATCGTAGCCGACCACGAATTGCGGCCCGAACAGCCACAATATCGGCCTGCCCAGCGCCAGCAGTAAAATGGTGGCGGCCAGCGACGGCCAGAACGTCCACTGGATCGCGTGCGCCACATAGGCAGACAGCCGCGGCTTGTCGCCCTGCGCGTGATACTCGGCAAAGCGATGCGCCGTCGTCGCCGCCATCGCATAGTGAATGAAGGAGACCAGCGCCAACGTCTTCACCACGGCGAAATAGACGCCGACTTCCTCGGAGGAGCGGAACTGCTGCAGCACCAGCACGTCGGTGTAGGACAGCAGCAGATAAAACCCTTCGACCATCAGGATCGGCAGCGAGACCGCAAGCCAGCCGCGGAAATCATAGGCCTTGGGGCCAGGCTCGATGTGGCCGCCGAGCCTGCGGTTCAGCAAGATCATCTGGCCGATCATCGCGATCCATACCGCGGCGGCGCTGGCCCACATCGCGGCGGTGGCGCCGAGATTGAAACCGAGCACGAAGGCGCCGGCGGTCAAGCCGATGATCAGCGACTGCCGCACGATGAATTGCGGCATCAGGCCGAGCCGCATCCAGTCATGCGAGCGGGCGATGCCGTCCTGGGTGTTGGCGACGACAAACGCCGGCAGCGTCAGGCAGCCGATATAGAGGGGAACGATCGCGTTGGCGTCGATCCACGGCGACAATCCCTTCACCACGCCCGCCAGCAGCAGCGAGACGATGGAGGAGACGGCGAACGTGATCCAGCGGCTGCCGGAGAGGAAGCCGCGCAGCAGGGCGTGCTCGCCGCGGGTGCGATATTCCGGGATGATCTTCTGCGCGGAGGCCGAGATGCCGAAATCCATCATGCTGCCGAGCAGCAGCACCCAGGTCCAGACATAGACATAGACACCGTAATCCGAGCCGCCCATCCAGCGCGCCAGCAGGATCTGCGCGAAATAGGCGAGCGCTGCGCTGAAGACGCGGATGATGAAGATGGTGCCGGCCAGCCGCCTGGTGACGGAGGCCTCACTGGAGCCGCCGAGCAGCCCACGCAGGCGCGCGATCACGCCGGCAGGCGGGGCGGTTGCGGATTGCGTATCCATCACGGCCACAAGGGTGCATCCCCGAAACGCGCCGCGAGGCGGCGGCGATGTTCGGATGTATCAACCATTCGTTAAGATTCGGTTGGATGGGGGGCCCGGGGCGTCGTCCCTGCGAACGCAGGGACCCATAGCCTCCGGCATTCATTGGGCGAAAGGTATTGGCCATCACGCCATGATCGAGGGATCACGCGGTATGGGTTCCTGCGTTCGCAGGAACGACGAGAAGCTAATTCAAACTGACATTAAATTCATAGGCCCGGTCGCCGCCGACCAGCGTCAATTTGAGCGCGGCGCCTTCGGCGCTGGCGCCAGGCGGCAAGCCGTCGAGTTCGAAGGTAAAGCGTTTGACGCCGGGCGGGCTTTGCTCGACCAGCTTGGGAACCGGCAGCGCCCAGTCCGGCGTCGGCCCCTCGACGAACAGGCTGACCTCCTTGGCCTCGGGCGCGATCACGTCGACCAGCACGTTGTTCTTTCCGTCGCGCTTGACGTCGCGGATGGTCAGCGGATTGGGGTCACCGATATTGGCGGGCTTCGGCACGGTATTGAGCGCATCGGACAGGTTACCGTCCTCGGTACTTGCGACGCTGGCAAACGCGAGTTCGGCTTGGGCTTCGACCGGAATGCAGAGCTTGTCGCAGACGGCATAACTGACGTGGGCGCGCAGCGTCACCGGCTTGTCGGCATTTTTGGCGACGATCCGCAACGGCAGCACGACCTGCTGCTTGTATCCCAGCGCGGTGCCGCCGGCGCCGTCGTCGAATTTCTTCGGTGCCGGCCACAGCACGGTCACGGCTTCGACATTGTCCGATTTGGAGAAATCGAAGCGGGGCGGGACGCCGGAATCGCCGGGCGTCCGCCAATAGGTCTTCCATCCCGGCTGCAGCTGGATGGCAACGCCGCCGAGCAGCACCGTACCGCTGCGCGATCCCGCCAGCAGCCGGACCGCGGAATGGGTGTCGCGTTGCCACGGCGAGGCATCCTCGGCGCGAACTTCCGACGTGGCACATACGGCATACAGGGCGGCAACGCCGAGCGCGGCGCGCAGGGGAACCATCACGATCATGGGACGTCTTTACAGGCAAGTTTCGCAGCAAACCATTGAATTGCGTGTGATCGGCCGCCGAATGATGCCGGAAGCTTGATTGACAGAAACCCAACCCGATATCAGGATATGCAATCAGCAAGAGAGGCCTTTGCGGATGAGCCCTGAAGGCAAAACACCGAAGCCCGTTCGCCGCAAAGCCGCCGGCATTGGCGACAATTCGTCTGGCGACGGTTATCTGGACGGCCAGCTGCTGATCGCAATGCCGGTCATGGGCGATCCGCGCTTCGAGCGCTCCGTCATCTACATGTGCGCGCATTCGTCGGAAGGGGCGATGGGCATCATCGTCAACCGTCCGGCCGGCAGCATCGATTTTCCCGGACTTTTGGTGCAGCTCGACATCATCGAGAAGGCCGACCAGATCAAGCTGCCGGAAAACGCCGAGAGCATGCAGGTGCTCAAGGGCGGCCCGGTCGATACCGGCCGCGGCTTCGTGCTGCATTCGAGCGATTTCTTCATCAAGGACGCGACGCTCAATATTGACGACGGCATCTGCCTGACGGCGACGGTGGACATCCTCAAGGCGATCGCCAAGGGCACCGGACCCAAACACGCGATCCTGGCGCTGGGCTATGCCGGCTGGGCGCCGGGCCAGCTTGAGAACGAGATCCAGCACAATGGCTGGCTGCATTGCGATGCCGATCCGGAGCTGATCTTCGGCGACGACGTCGAAGAGAAATACCAGCGCGCGCTGCGGAAAATCGGCATCGATCCCGGCATGCTGTCGAACGAGGCCGGGCACGCATAGCTCCGATTCCGCTTGCGGTCGCAACAACCGCGCTGTCGTCCCTGCGAACGCAGGGACCCATACGCCGCGGCCGAAGTATGGGGCAGGAAAGTCGACGGCGTCGGCTCAGCAATTCCCGGCGCCGAATTGACGAGCGCAGAGCGTCATCCACCAAGTCTTCTCGATAAATCACGCGGTATGGGTCCCTGCGTTCGCAGGGACGACGATGGTCCGGGGAAACCTACTCCGCCGCCTGCTGCTGCACCGTCGGTTCGGTGCCGGCCACCGTCGCGCGCCGCATGTCGCGGGGCTGCGACTGGTCGTAGCGGCGGACGCGGTGCATGGTCTGGCGATTGTCCCACATCACGAGGTCATGCAACGTCCATTTATGGACGTGGACGAATGCCGGCTGCGTGGCGTGCTCGGTGAGATCGCGCAGCAGCAGCCGCGCTTCGGGCATGCTCATGCCCTGAATCGCGCCGGCATGCGATGACAGATACAGCGACTTGCGGCGGTGCACCGGATGGGTCCGCACCAGCCGCTGCAACACCGGCTTGAACATCGCTTTCTCTTCGTCGGTATAATCCAGGAAGCCGAGCGAGCCGCGCGAATACATCAGCGAATGCTCGCAGATCATCTCCTCGATCTCGGCCTTGGTGTCGTCGTCGAGCGCGTCATAGGCCGCGCGCATGTCGGCGAATTCGGTGTTGCCGCCCTTGGGGTTCACCACCCGCGCCGACAATAGCGAAAATTTTGCCGGGATCGGGCGGAACGAGCTGTCGGAATGCCATAGGCAGTTGCCGAGATTGAACAGATGGGTGCGGTTGTCGCGCGGCAGCGGCTTGCCGTCCTTGCCGAGATTGGAAACGTCATTCAGCCCCGAGGTGAGCCGATAGTCTTCCTTCTTGGTGATGGTGCCGCCCCGCGCCTTCTCACGGTCGCCGAAATTCAGCGCAAAGGCCAGTTGCTGTTCGTCCGTGATGTCCTGGTTGCGAAACAGCAGCACGGCATATTTGTCCATGCCGGCTTCGATGTCGGCCGCTTCCTGCGCCGTCAGGGGCTTTCGCAAATCAACGCCCGAAACCTCGCCGAAAAAATGTGGATGAAGCTGCCGGATCGTGACCGTCATGGCGTCTCTCCTGAAAGCGGCGGGCGGATCGTCCCGCTCTCTTTGTAAGAAAAATTACTCCCCGAAATGTCCAAGTCAACGCCGCGGACGCATGCCCGCTACGCGTTTCGTGCCATCAGCCCGCCGTCCACGGGGATCACGGCGCCGGTCAGGAAGGAGGCCGCCGGCAGGCACAGGCTCAACGTCATGTGCGCCACTTCCTCAGGCTCGCCATAGCGGCCGAGAGCGGTGCGGCGTTTGGCGTAAACCGCCTTGTGCTCTTCGGAAATCCGCTCGGTGATCGCAGTGCGGATCGGGCCCGGGCAGATGCAGTTCACGGTGATGCCCTCGCGGCCGAGCTCGACGGCGAGCGAGCGCGTCAGGCTCGTCACGCCGCCTTTCGCGGCGGAGTAGGCGCTGACGGTTGCGGTGGCGCCAAGCGCCTCGGTCGATGCGATATTGACAATGCGCGGGCACTTCGACCGGCGAAGATGCGGCAGCGCAGCGCGGATGATGCGTGGATGGGCGGTCAGCATCACGGCCAGCGCCTTGTCCCAGCCGGCGTCATACCCTTCGTCGTCGATCGGCATGCGCATGGAGATACCGGCATTATTGATGACGATGTCGAGGGAGCCGAAATGTGCTGCCGCGTCATTCACGACCTTGATGATGTCCTGCGGTTTAGCGACATCGAGAACCCATGCCTTTGCCGAGCCGCCTTTTTCGGTAATCTCGCCGGCGACGGCCTGCGTCGCCTCGACGTTGAGGTCGGTAACCGCCACATTGGCGCCCTCGGCGGCGAAGACACGCGCCGTGGCGCGGCCCATGCCGCTGGCGGCGCCGGTGACGAGAATGGTCAGGCCTTTGACCGAGCGGCTGAGCTGCTTGAAATCTGACATGATAAGATCCCGACGATGAAGGCTGGGCGCGCTGGAAGGATTGACAAGGCTGGCACCGATCCGCAGACAGGTCAAACGAAGCCGAGCGAGGTGCAATCGTGACCAATATTGGCGGCCCGCAGATACGTCGCCTGCAGCCTGCTGACGCGGCTCTCTACCGGGAGATCCGGCTGGAAGCACTCCAGAAATATCCCGAGGCTTTCGGCAGCACGTTCGAGAAAGAAAACGCGCAACCGCTGTCGTGGTTCGAGGCGGCCATTGGCCGTGCGGATATCTTCGGCGGATTCCTTGACGGGCGGCTTATGGGAATAGCCGGATTTGCCGCGCAGGAAGGTACGAAGCACGCGCATAAGGGATTGCTTTGGGCGATGTATGTTCGAAGCGCTGCGCGAAAATCCGGGCTTGGAAAAATGCTTGTCGCGGCCGTTCTCGATCATGCGCGCGGGTGCGTGGAGATGGTTCAGTTGACCGTGGTGAGCGAGAACGAAGCCGCACGCCGGCTTTATGAAGCGATGGGCTTTGTCGCGTATGGCCATGAAAAGCGAGCGCTCAAACATGACGGGCGATATTACGACGAGGTTCTGATGGTCAAATTCCTCGACGAAGGCTTAAGCTAAAGCCCAACAAAAGAAGGATCGCGAGCGATGAACGAACTGGATTTCAGCGACAAGCAGGTGCTGGTGGTCGGCGGCTCCAGCGGCATCGGTAACGGCATCGCGCAGGCCTTCCGCGCCAAAGGCGCGAATGTCGCCGTCTGCGGCACCCGCGCGAGCGCTGCCGACTATTCGCCCGACGAAGGATCGCATCTCGAAGGGCTCGACTATTTCCAGCTCGACGTCAGCAACGCGCAGGCGATCGAGGCCTTGAAGCCGCCGTTTGAAAAATTGGACGTGCTGGTGCTGGCGCAGGGCGCGGTGATCTACCGCCGCGGCGAATTCGAGATGGATGGCTTTCGTAAAGTCCTGGAAGTCAATTTGATGAGCCTGATGGCGTGCGCAACCAGGTTTCAGGCGATGCTGAGCGCCAGCAAAGGTTCGCTGATCATCGTCAGTTCGACCGCCGCCTATCACTCCACCATGGGCAATCCGGCCTATAACGCCTCGAAGACCGGCGCGGTCGGCTTGACGCGCACGCTCGGCGAGGCCTGGGCCGAGAACGGTATTCGCGTCAACGGCATCGCGCCCGGCCTGGTCGACACCAAGATGACCAAGGCCACGACATCAAATCCTAAACGCCTCGAAGGGGCGCTGGAGCGGATTCCGCTGAAGCGACTCGGCACGCCCGCCGACATGGCCGGCGCGGCGCTGTTCCTGGCCTCGCCGCTGTCGTCCTACATCATCGGGCAGACCATCGTGGTCGATGGCGGGCTTATACTTTGAGCCAAGCGTTCTGAAGCCAGGCATTTCGATCGCTTCAGGAACCCTAACGGGTCTCGCCGGTTAGCCCCCACGAAATACAGGGAAAACAGGAGAGACCCGATGGACAAGGATCGGATTGCCGGCTCGGCCAAGGATTTTGCGGGCAAGGTCGAAAGCACTGTCGGCGACTTGGCTGGCGATGCGAAGACGCAAGCCGAGGGCCGCGCGCGCGAAGCCGCCGGCACGGTGCAAAATCTCTACGGCCAGGCCAAGGATGCCGCCCGCGACGCTACCGACGCCGCCGTCAATTATGCCAAGGACGCCTATGATAACAGCGGCGACACCGTTCGCAGCGGCCAGCAGGCAGTGGCGAAAACCGTGCAGGATAATCCGCTCGGCGCTTTGTTGGTCGCAGGTGGAATTGGCTTTGCGCTGGCACTGTTGATGACACGCCCGCCGCGCCGCCCGCCGCAGCGCTGGCGCTATTAAGGCTAAAACGGTCTTTATTGGTTTGCCCGGCGATGCAATGCATCGCGGGGAAACGCGCGTCTCATCGTGAAGCGTCAGAATCGCGTGAGATTGCCTGGCGGGACTTCGGCCGATCGGCCGACACTACCCGGCGGGCGCGGTACGCCCGGAGCCACGGGTCCACGCGGCGGTGCGGCCGCAGGCGGCGCAGACTGACGCGGCGCCGGGCCGAAGCCCCCGAAGAAATCGCGCAGCGACGGAGCGTTGTTCTGCGCCGGCCGAATCTGCATCGGCACCGTCTGCTGCGGCTGCCTCTTTTGTTGCTGTAAGGTTTGCTGCGGCGGCGGAAGCAAGAGCTGCTTCTGTCCGGGCACTGGCGCCACCGGTCCGCTCGGCGGCGATACGGCGGCTAACGGCGTATCGCCCTTGGCCTGCTCGCGGCCGATTTCCCGGCGAGGCCAGGCGTAATCGTCGGCGCGGCCCGCTGGCGGGGCCAGCGCTTCACCCTTCACCAGCGTGCGTGCAGCGAGCGCATCGACCCCGGCGGGGCGCGAGCCGGGACCGCCGAGCAACTGATCGGTGCCGACGGAAGAGGCCACCAGCGGCATGACCGGCCCGGCAAGGGGACGCGGCGCCGGCTGGCCGGGCGCGACATTGACCTCGGGCGTTGCCGGTTCGATCGGCACGGCGATCGGCCCGGAACGGGCAGCAAGCAGGCGTGTCACCTCACGCTCGACATAATGCGCAAGCTTGCGCGCGCCGGCCTTGGTGAAGAAGACGCCGTCGTCAGAACGCAACTTGCGGGGCTGGCCCTCGAAGTCGGGACCCCTCTGCATGAAGCGGCCGCCTTCGTCGACAAAGCCATCCCAGACATCGACATAGGTGATGCCGGCCTTGCCGGCCCCGTCGCGGTACAGGGCATCCAGGAACAGCAGGTCGGACGTTCCCTTTTGCCCGCGGATCGCAGGCAGGCCGACCCACAACACCGGCACGCCCTTGGATTTCAGCACGCCAACCAGTTCTTCGATCTTCTTGGCGTAAAGTTCGACCCACCGCTCATCGCGAAACTCGTAGAGACCGCCGCTCGCGCGCGCGCTCTTCTCGGGGGCTGCGGCTTGCGGCGCATCATCGTCCTCGGCATCGTCAGCCTTCGCGGTATCAGGCTTCGCGGTATCAGCCTTGGCGGTGTCTGCCTTGGCTCCATCAGCCTTGCCAGCATCGGCCTTGGCAGCATCAGCCGCGCTTTCGGGCTTCGGCTTTGCGTCCGCCGGCTTGGTGGCGTCCGGCTTGCCGCGCGCGTCCTTCTTGTCGTCTTTCTTGTCGGTCTTCTTCTCGGTGACCGCCTCGCGGATCGCCACGCGATCGTTGAGGCCGAGCATGACGACGATGGCGTCGGGCTTTTCGGTGGCGAGAATGGCCTTGGCCGCCGCGGTCCAATCGGCGGGCTCGCCGCGCGGCTGATACTTGATCAGGCCGGAGAGGGTCTTGTGCTTGCGGATCACGCCCATGTCGGGCTGCTCGGCATAGGCGTCTTCTAGACCGTAGCCGAGCCAGTCGGCCATGGCGTCGCCCAGCACCAGCACGTTACGTTCCGCCACGCTGTCGCGCTTGGCCGGTCCGGGCGCGCGGGAGAAATCCTGGCGCGGCGCCTGCTGCTGGGACGGCGATTGCTGGAATGGCTGGAAGAAGTCGCCGCCAAACCAGCCGCCGCCACCACGCTGCGGCGCTTGGCGCTGCGGCGGGCCGCCGAAGCCGCCGAAATTGAAAAACTGCGCGGAAGCCGGTCCCGCGATCCCGACCAGAAACGCGATCACGACCGCGAGCACAGCCAGCGGGCCGGTATCGGTGAACACGCGCAAAAAGGATTTTGGCTTTCGCATCCGGGCTCGGTCGCAATGGATCGTGATGTGTCAAATATAGTAGCGGAATCGGGCCGCAAGCGGGCAGATTTTCCCCATAAATCGGCGTTGCCGCTTCGCCGTCAAGGGTGCCCGCCCAATTGTTGATTTTGGGGTTAGTGGGCCGCCAAAACGGCATGTCGGCCGCCCTATCGAAGGAAATAGGCCAGTTCTTTGCCCTTTTGGCCGGAAATATAGGGATCTTGCCACTGATCGGTGGTCTGCAGGAACCCCTTGCCGGTCGGCCGCTTGGGAGCCGGTTTGCCCTTCAGCATGATTTCGCGCGTCTGCTGTTCCAGGACGGCCCGGAATTTATAGTGGTCATAGATGTCGAGCACGTGGGTCGTGTAGGCAAGCGCCAAAGGCCTGTTGCCGCGCAACACCAGCATATTCTCGTCATTGGCATAGGAAGCCTTGAACCCCAGATTGTGGCTGCCGGTGATCACCACGCAGTCGGTCTCCGACATCGGATCGATGACGACGATCTTGTCATGGATGATGGCGTGGCCGGCGCTCAGCAGTTCGCGCTGAAAATCGCCGACCAGGTCCTTGATGGCGGCGGCGCGGATCATCAGCACGTTCGGAACACCCGCCGGGCTGAAAATGGCTGGAGGCGGAATCTTCGGCGCGTCCTTGGGCTGGTCCTTCGGCGGCGCGACGAATCCGGGCAGCGCGGTCGGATCGCTGATCGCGCCGAACACGGTGAGATCAGGATCGAGCCGGCCGAAATCGATGCCGGCGGATACGACGGTGTTGACGTCTTCGCCTTCGGCATCGGTCCGTCCGGGGTTGAACACCAGGAAGAAGATCGCATCCTTGGCCTGCTTCATCAGCGAGAACACGAATTGCAGGTCGGGCGGCACGGTGCGGGTTTGCGGCGTTCCGGTCTTCGGCGTATTGGGCGAGTACCAGAGATCGATTTTGGTTTTTCCATTGTCGAGCATTGCCGAACTCGGCGTCGCGTCCGCCGTGCGCAGCGCCAGGCCCTGATCAGAGTTAAGCGGCGCGCTGAGCGGCTTTGGCATCGGTAGTTTGTCGGCATGCAGCCGCGTCCAATAATCGAAATAGGCCTTCGCGACGGCGTCGGATTCGACGATGATCGTATTGTTGGACTGGGCGCACAGGCCGGTCTTGGTCCAATTGGTGCTGCCCGACCACACGACGATCGGCTTGCCGTTGCTGTCGAGCAGGACCGCGAACTTGTTATGTCCGATATGGGCCGAGTTGTTGAACATCCGGTTCTGAAGCCGGTCACCCATCAGGGCCGAGAGCTTGGCCCGCGCGGCGGCATTCGTGACATCCCATATGGTGACGTTTTTCGGCTTGGCGGCGCTGCTCTTTGTCGTTTTCTTCACGGCTTTCTTGGCGGCTTTTTTCACTGCGCCAGCTTTCTTCGCCGCACTTACTTTTTTCGCTGACTTCTTGGCCAGGGTCGCGATGGATTTCTTTTTTGTGGCGTTCTTGATCGGCTTCGATCTCTTGACCATGGCTTTCGCCGCGGCGGGCATGCTGGCCGGCTTCGCCTTCGTCGTCTTGCTGCCGGCGGTCGAGAGAATGAGATTCAGCCGCGCCTGGTTCTGCACCAGCAGGTCGACCAGTTCAGTATCCTCCAGCTCGTACAAAGCGAGGTGCAGCGTGCCGTCTACCTGTTCCGCGCGCGTGAACATTGATTTGAGCGCCGGCAGCACGTCGCCGGCAAGGAATGTACGGATCGGATCGCCGGGCTTTTTGATATGGGCGTCGATCTGCGGCTTGGTCGGCGCTTCGCCGTCCTTGGTCTCGAGCTGCTTGCGCAGGTTCTGTGTCGACAGGATTCCGTTGTTGAAGACGGCCGACACGTCACCGAAATTGTCCGTCACGCTGAATTCGTTGGTCTCGCCGGCCTCGCCGCAAACGAACATCGGAATCGGAGCGCCCTTGTATTTGCCAGGTTGCGCGGTCGGTGAGGGCGGCACCGCCACCCGGCCCGGCGCTTCCGGCCCGACCGGAACGATCTCGTATTTGGCGCGGAAGGGCGCGCGCACCTGCAGCGTGTTGCGGCTGCGTCGCAAGGTAAGATCGCGCCAGGAGAATTTCTGGATCGGCCAGACACTGGTGTCCTGTTCTTCGAATTGCGGGTTGGACTGGGTGTTGAAGGCGACCCATGCCGGCAACAGCCGCCGTTCGCCGGTGTCGAGATTGATGCGGGTGATCATGAAGCCGAGGCAGTCCTTGATCTTGCCGTCGGTTTTCCACGCCAGATAGGCGACTTCATTGTTACAAAAAGCGCGGGCTTCAATGACTTTGGCCATGGCGATCTCCCGATCGATTTTCGCGGGGATGGGCTACGCCTGCCGTCTCGGCAGATCGAAAAGGTTTTAGAGGGGCAATGCTCGCGGCATAATATCCGCCTTCAACCACGATGTGTGTGAGCTAATTGATACAATCGTGTGACAGGCAGTGCCTTCGATCCGGCGCCGCAGAGCGAACGGCAGGCGCAGGGGCGCCTGATTAGCCCTAGCGGCCCCGCAGCCGCTCCAGCACGTCGGAGGAGGCGAATCCGTCCGCCGGCGTCCCGATCGAGGCCTGGAAGCCGCGTAGCGCCTCCCGCGTCTGGCCGCCAAACTGGCCGTCCGGTGTGCCTTTGTAGAAGCCGCGCTGGGCCAAAAGCTGCTGCAGTTCCAGCCGTTCGGCGCGCGACAGCACCCGTTCCTGCCGTGGCCAGGGCTGCACAAACGGCGGCCCGCCGCGCAAGCGGTCGGCAAAATGGCCGATGGCCAGCGCATAGGCCTCGGCCGGGTTGTATTTCATGATCACGCGGAAGTTCTGCAGCATCAGGAAACCGGGCCCCTGCGCGCCGGCCGGCGCCAGCAGATAGGCCTTCTCGGTTGCGTCAGGGAACGGCTTGCCGTCGGCCCGCTTCATTCCCTGTTGCTGCCACTGCGCGATCGTCATCGCCTTGGCCTTGTCCGCCAGCATGAAATTAAAGCCCTCCGGCAGCACCACCTCGTAGCCCCAGCTCCGGCCGGTCTGCCAGCCGTCCTTCTTGAGGTTGTTGGCGGTGGAGGCGATCAGGTCGGCGGCATTGTCGACGACGTCGCGGCGGCCGTCGCCGTCGCCATCGACGGCGTAGCGTTTGAAGGCGGTCGGCATGAACTGGGTCGGCCCGAACGCGCCGGCCCAGGAGCCGCGCATCTGTTCGGGACGCAGATCGCCGCGGTTGAGAATTTCCAGCGCGGTGAGGAATTCGTCCTTGAAATAGGCCTGGCGGCGACCGACGCAGGCCAGCGTCGCCGTCGACTGCACCACGTTGCGGTCGCCCATCTGTGTCGAGTAATTCGACTCGATGCCCCAGATAGAAGCGATCGCGTAGCGGTCGACGCCGTAGGCTTTTTCCGCCGCGTCGAATTGCGGCTTGTACTTTGCCAGGATCTCCCGCCCCTTGGCGAGGCGGTTGTCGTTCACGAGGATGTCGAGATAGTCCCAGATCGCCTTGGTGAATTCGGGCTGCGAATCCATCAGGTCCATGATGCGCAGATCAGGCGTGAGACCTGCGGTGAAGCGCTCGAAATTTTCCTGGTTGATGTTGCGCCGTGCGGCATCAGGCCACATCGCGGTGACGCAATTTTGAAAGTTCGCCGCAGCCTCCCGGATCGCGGAAGCCGTCATCAGCGGATGGCCGGAGGCGCCGTCCTCGCCGCTCCAGGGTGGCGGACCGCCGTCCGGGCCGGACGCGGCCTGCGGCGCCGGGCCGGATTTTGGACTGGAGAAGATGTTGTCCAAAAAGTTCGAAATCCCGTTGCCGGAGGATTGAGCATGAGAAGGGCTGACAAAAGCGGCCTGACTGGAACAAGCCAGCGCCGCCGCGATTAGAATCGCGCCGGTTCGATTGCCCATCGCTCGGTTCGTCAAACCCATGCCGTGTCCGTCCATCGCAACCAACCCCGTGGCAGAAGGCCCTGTCACGGTTTCCAATAACTTAACAGAGGGGATTTTGTTGTCGCGCCCGCCGCGCGCAAGGGCAGGCTTAACGATCATCATACATCCGCCTTTGTTCGCGGCTGAAAACCGGCTATCAACGTGCAATCTAAGCACTTTCCTCATTTCCAGCGTTTCTCAATAGCAAGGCCCACGAGATCCCATGAAAATCCGTAAAGCCGTTTTCCCGGTCGCCGGTCTCGGCACCCGCGTCCTGCCCGCCACCAAGGCGATGCCGAAGGAAATGCTGACCATCGTCGACAAGCCGCTGATCCAGTACGTGGTCGACGAGGCCAAGGAGGCCGGCATCGAGCATTTCGTTTTCGTCACAGGGCGCAACAAGGGCGTGATCGAGGATCATTTCGACCGGATGTTCGAACTCGACACCACGCTGGCCGCGCGCGGCAACAAGAAGGCCGAGCAGGACATTCTGGCGCGCGACCAGCCCGAGGCCGGCGCCACCAGTTTCACCCGCCAGCAGGCGCCGCTCGGACTCGGGCACGCGGTCTGGTGCGCGCGCGACATCGTCGGCGACGAGCCGTTCGCGGTGGTGCTGCCGGACGAACTGGTGCTGAACAGCCCGGGTTGCCTGAAGCAGATGATCGAGGCCGCCGAAAAACTCGGTGGCAAATCCAATCTGCTCGCGGTGGAGCCGGTGCCCGACGATCTCACCCATCAATACGGCATCTGCGGCGTCGGCAAGCGGCTCGCCAAGAACATGTTCGAGGTTGACGGCATGGTGGAGAAACCGCCGAAGGGCACCGCGCCGTCAAACCTGTCGATCACCGGGCGCTACATCCTGCAGCCGGAAATCTTCAAGATCCTGGAAACCCAGGAGCGCGGCGCGGGCAACGAGATCCAGCTCACCGATGCGATGAAAACCCTCGCCAGAACGCAAAGCTTCTACGGCGTGGAGTTCGAGGGCGAGCGGCACGATTGCGGCTCGAAGTCAGGCTTCCTGCGCGCCAACATCGCCTACGGCATGGCGCGCGACGACCTTCGCGACGGCTTGCGCGCGGAGATGAAGAGGTATCTGGAGAAGTGAGGAATGGGGCGCCGCTGCTCGCCCCGTCATTGCGAGGCGCGTAAGCGACGAAGCAATCCATCGCTCAGCATACGCCGCAGCATGGATTGCTTCGCTTCGCTCGCAATGACGACGGTGCGGTGGTGAGCGCCTCACGCCACCAGTGCGAGCTGCGGGATCGCGGCGACCACCGACTGGTTGCGGCCATTGGCTTTGGCGGCGTAGAGCGCCTTGTCGGCAGCTTCGATCAGGTCGGGCCAACTCAACGGTCCGGTGGGCGTCATGCTCGCCACACCGACACTAACGGTCGTCACGCTGGGGTCTTCCGCCCATTGTTCGACCTTGAGGCGGATGATTTCGGCGACGGTGAACGCTTCCACCGCCGAGAGGCCGGGCAGGAGTACCGCGAATTCCTCGCCGCCGTAGCGCGCCGGACAGTCGCCCGACCGCCGCACCGCGTCCGAAATGCAGATCGCGATGCCGACCAGCACCTGGTCGCCGGCCTGGTGTCCGTAGGTGTCGTTGTAGGCCTTGAAGTGATCCGCATCGATCATCAGCACCGCGACGGGAGTCTCGCTCCGCGCCGCCCGCCGCCACTCCTGATCGATTTCGGCATCGAATTTGCGCCGGTTCTTCAGGCCGGTGAGTGAATCGGTGGTTGCCATCTCTTCCAGTCTGTCCTCGGCCTCGGCGCGGCGGCCGATCTCGCGCGCGAGGAACAGCGTGGTACCGACCACGAACAGGATCAGCACCAGCATGATCGCGCCGATCCGCAGCACTTCCCGGTGCCAAAGGTTCAGGATGCTCGCCAGCGGCTTTCCGACTACGACAAAGAACAGGCCTGTGCTGCCGCTTCGCACGTAGAGCCGCGGTGTCGGATCGACCGGCCCGACGCCGGCATAGGTCGTGCCTTCCTTCAGATTTTCCGCGCGCCAGCTTGGCCGCTCCGCCAGATTCTTCCCGATGACCTCGAGGTCGAACGGTGTCCGCATGATGATCATCCGGTCGCGGCGCAGCACCGTGATCGTATCGCCGGGGTTGAGGGTTAGCCGGCCGAACAGGTCATGGAAATAAGTGAAGCGGATCGAGCCCACTACAACGCCGAGAAAACCACCATCGGCACCGGTGATGCGCCGGCTGAGCACGATCGAATAGGCGCCGCGGCGCAACATCGGGCGGCTGATATACAGGCCTACATCTGGATTGACGCGATGGACCTGGAAATACTCCTCGTCGGCGCGGTTCTCCGGCGCTGGATCGAGACTTGCCGCATCGTGCGTCAGTCTGCCCTGCGCGTCGAACACCTGGATCACGCCGAAATGCTTGGCGGTGGCGGCATGATCGAACAGGATCAGGTGCTGGATCTCCTTGCTGACGCCCTTGATCTCCGGCATCACCAGGTTGCTGGCGACGGCGCGCAGCGACAGATCGTACAGTTCGATATTGCGGCTGATGTCGGCATCGATGCCGGCGGCGAGATTTTCCAGGGTCTGGCGTGCGAGCTCTTCCTCGCCGCGGCGCATGTCGAGCATGACGCTGGTGCAAATCGCGGAGAAGCCGATCACGGTCGCGATCGACGACACGATCAACAGCTTCGCGGACAGCCGCCAGGGCCGGCGGCCGGAGTGTTTCCTGAACCAGCCCTTTCCGGTCACGTCGCTTTGCCGTCCGAATAACATAGACCGCTCCAAGCTTTCCGGTATGCGGCCGGATTTGTTGTTGCGGGCTTAAACGGCGACAGCGATAGGATAATCAGTTAACGCTTGGTTGCCGGGAGCGACGGTTTTCTGCAAATCGCCATTGGAGACACGGGTGAACGATTACGACCTGCTGCGGGACTATCTGAAGAAGCAGAAACTTCCCGAATTCGTGCTGAGCTTCGAACAGATCGAGGAGATCCTCGACGGAGCGCTGCCGCGCGCCGCGCATCGGGCGTCTTGGTGGGAAACCGAGCGCAGCCCGCAGGAGAAGATGCCGCAGCGCGAGGCCTGTCTCCAAGCCGGCTACATCGCGACGCGGCAGGCGGACGGCAAGAGCGTGAAGTTCAAGAAGATGCCGCAGGACCGCCGTCGTCCCCGCGAACGCGGGGACCCATAACCACTGGGCGTTGTTATTGCGAAGGCTATTAGCCACATCGCTTCACGGAAAAGCCGCGGCGTATGGGCCCCTGCTTTCGCAGGGGCGACGAGGAGACTAGCTCGCCGCTTCGAGCCGTTCTTCCGTGAGTAGCCGCATCGCGGCGTCGGCGTCCATCGGTTCGCCGAAGGCAAAGCCTTGCGCGTATTCACAGCCGAGCTGATAGAGCTCGACCGCATCCGAATCCGTCTCCGCGCCTTCCGCCACCACGTCCATGCCGAGGTCGTGGGCGAGCGCGATGATCGATTTCAGGATCACGGGGCGCGTGCCGCGGCTGGTGGTGCGCACGAACGATTGGTCGATCTTGATGGTGTCGAACGGAAAACGCTGCAGATAGGCCAGTGAGGAATGGCCGGTGCCGAAATCATCGAGCGACAGTCCGGTGCCGAGTTCGCGGATCCGCGTCAGCATTTGCGCCGCGTGCTCCGGGTTCTCCATGACCAGCGATTCCGTGAGTTCCAGTTTCAGCGTGCCGCGCGCCACAGAGGAACGTGACAGCACGGTGCGGATGTCGTGGATCAGATCGTGGCGCAGCAACTGCCGTGAGGAGACGTTGACGGAGGCGAAGATCGGCTCGCGCGAGCGCATCGCGCGCTGCCACACCGAAAGCTGCCGCGCGGTCTGGTCGAGCACGAACATGCCGAGGTCGACGATCAGGCCGATTTCCTCGGCAATCGAGATGAATTCCGACGGCGACATCCGGCCGAGTTTTGGATGGTCCCAGCGCGCCAAGGCCTCGAAGCCCGCGATCGAGCGATCTTCCAGCCGCACGATCGGCTGGTACAGAATGGTGATTTCCTGCCGCTCGATGGCGCGGCGCAGTTCGCTTTCCAGCGTCAGGCGGTCGGTCTTGCGGGCGCGCATCGCGGGCTTGTAGACGTCGATGCGATCGCCGCCGATCCGCTTGGAGTGATACATCGCAAGCTCGGCGTCCTTGATGATCTCCTCGGTCAATTGCGTCTGCGGATCCGACAGCGCGAGTCCGATCGAGGCGGTCAGGAAGATCTCGCGGTCGTTGAAGGCGATCGGCGCGCGGATGGTCTTGCGGATGGTTTCGGCGAACGCGGTGATGCGCGCCGGATCCTGCTCCGACAACAGGATCAGGCCGAACTGGTCGCCGGCCAGCCGCGCCAGCGTGTCCTGGGGTTTCAGGATGCGCGTCAGCCGCCGCGCCAGGGTCAGCAGGATCGAGTCGCCGACCGCGATGCCGACGGAGTCGTTGACCTGCTTGAAGCGGTCGAGATCGATCACCATCAGCGTCGGCCGCAGGGTCGGCATGCTCTTGGCGAGATTCGCCACCGCGCCGAGACGGTCCATGAACAACCGGCGGTTCGGCAGGCCGGTGAGGTTATCATGCACGCTGTCGTGCAGCATGCGCTCTTCGGCGTTCTTGATCTCGGTGACATCGGTGAGCGTACCGACCACGCGGGAAACTTCGCCGTCGGAGCCGACCACCGGGCGCGCCTTCAGCGCGAACCACATGAAATGGCCGTCGGGCGTGCGCAGCCGGAAATCCTGAACCAGCCGGCCGCGGCGCTGGTCCAGCACGCTGTCGAGCGCGGCGCGGAAGCGATCCTGATCGAGTGGATGCAGCACCTCGAGCCATTTCGCGGCCGGGCCCTCCAGCGTGCCGCGTTTCAGCCCGAGCAGGCTTTCGGTCTCCGGGCTGGTGAACACCTTGTCGGCGGAAACGTCCCAGTCCCAGATCAGGTCGCCGGAGCCCGTCAGCGCCAGCGCGCGGCGCTCGACGTCGGAGACGATGCCGGTGGTGGCGCCACCGCCGGCGAAGGCGTGCTGCATCACCGTAAATCCGATCAGCATCACGATCAGCACGAGGCCGCCGAGCAGCGCCGGGCCGACGATGTCGTTGGTGACGGAGCCTCCTACCGTCATGCCGGCCGCGATCACCCAGACCACCAGCAGGAACCAGGTCGGGATCAACAGCACAGCGCGGTCGAAGCCGTGCGTCGAGAGATAGACGATCAGCGTAAAGCCGGCGAAGGCGATCAGCACCAGCGAAATGCGCGCGATGCCGGAGGCGACCGCGGGATCGAACAGTGCCAGCGCCACCAGCGATCCGAGGAAGGCGAGCCAGCCGACGGTGATGTGGGAATAGCGCACATGCCAGCGGCTGAGATTGAGATAGGCAAACAAAAACACCAGTAGCGTCGCCGCCAGGATCGCTTCGCCCGCCGCGCGCCAGACGCGCTCGGCGTTGTTCGACATGTCGAGCACCTTGCCCCAGAAGCCGAAATCGACGCCGATATAGACCAGCACCGCCCAGGCAAGGGCTGCGGCAGCCGGGAACATGATGCTGCCCTTCACCACGAACAGAATGGTGAGCACGAGGGCCAAGAGACCGGAGATGCCGATCACGATGCCCTGGTAGAGCGTGAACGAGTTGACCTTGTCCTTGTAGGCGTCGGGTTCCCACAGATAGAGCTGCGGCAGCTTGTCGGTTCGCAGTTCCGCCACGAAGGTGATGACGGCGCCCGGATCGAGCGTGATGCGGAAGATGTCGGCGGTCGCGCTTTCCTGCCGCTCCGGGCGATCACCGGTCGACGGCGTGATGGTTGCGATGCGCGACAGGCCGAGGTCGGGCCACAGCAGGCCTGATGACACGATGCGATAATGCGGGGCGACGATCAGGCGGTCGAGCTGGTCGTCGGTGTTGTTGGCGAGCGCGAACACCACCCAGTTCTGCCCACCCTCGCGGGCGCGGACCTCGATGCGGCGGACGATGCCGTCAGTTCCCGGCGCGGTCGAAACCTGGATGCGGTCGGTTTCGCTGCGCTGGTGGTCGAGGACGGCGGTGAGATCGATGGCAGGCGCGTCGCTGCGGACGCTGACTGCGTCAATGGCGTGCGCCGCTGGCGCGACCGCAACAATCATGAGGCCCAGCGCAACCAGCGCAAGGCACCTGATCAGACGCAATGTCAGTACTCCGCGACCAACGATTCTCCCGGCCCTGCGAACGGGTCGGCGTAGCCGCGATAAATGACATGAAAGCGAAGCGAATCAAAGGGTTTCCGCCTTTGCTCCACTTGCGATTGGCTACACCGCCAACACAATTTTGCCAATATGTGCGCTGGTCTCCATCCGCCGGTGCGCGTCGGCGGCCTTTTCCAGCGGGAATGAGCTGTCCATCAGCGGTTTTACTCGTCCTTCGCGCAATAGTGGCATAACCTTGGCCTCGATCGCCGCGACCATCGCTGCCTTATCCGCATTAGTACGGGGGCGTAGCGTGGAGCCGGTGTGGGTCAGCCGCTTCACCATCACCTTGGCAATGTTGACGGTGACCTTGGGTCCGTTGAGGGTCGCGATCTGCACGATCCGGCCGTCGACCGCGGCGGCGTCGTAATTGCGATCGACATAGTCGCCGGCGACCATGTCGAGGATCAGGTTGGCGCCCACATTGTTGGTCTCCGCCTTGACCACGGCGACGAAGTCCTCGGTCTTGTAGTTGATGGCGCGGTCGGCGCCGAGTTTCAGGCAGGCGTCGATCTTGTCCTGCGAGCCGACGGTCACGATCACTTTCGAACCGAACGCTTTCGCCAGCTGGATCGCCATGGTGCCGATGCCGGATGAGCCGCCATGGATCAGCAAGGTTTCGCCCGGCTTCAGCGCGCCGCGCTCGAACACATTGTGCCAGACCGTCATCAGCGTTTCCGGGAGCGCGCCGGCTTCCTGGATCGAGAGCGAGGCCGGCACCGCCATCGCCTGGGCGTCTTGCGCAATGCAATATTGGGCGTAGCCGCCGCCTGCCACCAGCGACATCACCTTGTCGCCCAGCTTGTGCTTGGTCGTGCCTGCGCCCAGCGCAACCACTTCGCCTGCGATTTCAAGGCCGGGCAGGTCGCTGGCGCCGGGCGGTGGCGGATAGGCGCCGGAGCGCTGTGCGACGTCGGGACGGTTGACGCCGGCGGCCATCACCTTGACCAGGATTTCGCCCGGACCGGGCACCGGCACGGCGCGGGTTTCAGGCAACAGCACTTCCGGGCCGCCGGGCTTGCTGATGCCGATGACGGTCATTTGCGCGGGCAGCTTTTCCATGATTTGTCCTTGCGAAATGCTCAAGAATTTGGAGGCGGCCCCTGATTAGCCAGCCCTGCTCCGGCTGGCAACCGCTCCGGGGACCGCCCAGCGCAAGGAGAAGCCCATGGCGATCGAGGATGACGACAAGCCGCGGAAGAAAATCACCCACGAGATCGGCCAGGACCTGTCGCTGCTGTCGGTCGAGGAATTGACCGAGCGCATTGCGCTGATGAATTCGGAAATCGAACGGCTGCAACAGGCCGTTACAAAGAAGCGTGCGTCGAAGGATGCGGCAAACAGTTTTTTCAAGACGTGAGATCTTCGAACCGCAAGCTTTCATCACGTCGTCCCTGCGAACGCAGGGACCCATACGCCGCGGCCCATCTTCTGGCAGGCCGCTGGCCGACTTTCCCGCAATCACAATAGCCGGTGGTTATGGGGCCCTGCGTTCGCAGGGACGACCAGCAGTTGGAGTCAATCCGAAAACTCGGCCAGTGGCCGACATGGCAAATAATCTCTGAAGAAAATCGCTCGTTTACGAAGGATTAAGCTTTCTCCTTTATGACTGACCTCGTCCTCGTTTGGACACCGAGTGGCTCCTGTCCACTCTGTTTGACGCCTCCCTGTTATCAACTTCAAAAGCCGCCGGAAACGGCGGCTCTTTTTTGTGCGCAGCACGGCTATTTTGTGCCCCCATACGCTGGAAACCATAAATCCGGTTGCCGCTGGACTCTCGCCCGGACAAGCGCAATGATTTGTTCATCATAAGCCGGTGGTTCACAGCCGGTTGGGGCAATAGTGGCGTGAGGGCGTTAACCATGGCGGACCGTTCGCAAAGCGAATCCGCGCTCGTTCTGTTCAGCGAGCGGCTCACCAATTCCGCGGCATTCGGAGTTCTGTTTCGGGAAGGCATGGACCTGGTTGAGGAAACCGCCGCCTATCTCGACGGCGACGGCCGCACCGAGGCCAAGGCGCTCGAACGTTCCGTCAGCCTGACTTACGCAACCGAAAGCATGCGTCTCACTACCCGCCTGATGCAGCTCGCGTCCTGGCTGCTGCTGCATCGCGCGGTCAAGGAAGGCGAGATGACGCTGACCCAGGCCAATCGGGAAAAGACCAAGGTCAAGCTCACGGCCGCCGATCCCGGTGCTGAGGACATGATCGAAAAGCTGCCGCAGCAATTGCAGGATCTGATTGCGCGCTCGATGAGCCTGCAGACGCGGGTCCGCCGGCTCGACACCACGATCCACACGCCGCCTGCGGAACGGGCTCCGATCGGCAACCCGCTGGTGCCGCAGCTCAACCGCCTGAAGGCGGCCTTCGAGCAGTAGCTCTCTCCGCGTCATTGCGAGCCAACGGGTCGGCGCGAAGCGCCGCCCCGTTGCCTCGCAATGACGCTGATGGGGCTTTGCCAAACGAAAACGCCCCGGCAAACCGGGGCGTTTTGCATTTCTGGGCCGGAAAGGAGGTTCGAAGCCCCCTTCAGTCCTTCTTGAGGAAGCCCGAAAACTTCTTCTGGAAGCGCGATACGCGGCCACCGCGGTCGAGCAGCTGCTGCGAGCCGCCGGTCCAGGCCGGATGCGACTTGGGGTCGATATCGAGGTTCAGCTTGTCGCCTTCCTTGCCCCAGGTAGAGCGGGTCTGGTACTCGGTCCCGTCGGTCATCACGACCGTAATCGTATGATAATTCGGGTGAATTTCGGCTTTCATGGCATATCCTTCGGCGCGCCGGCGCCCGTCTCAAATGGCAATGGGTACGGGATTTGGCCGGCTCTATAACTTAGTAAGGCCATCAAAACAAGCTACGTATATGCCCTCATTGGGAATCTCCCGGATTTGCCAGAGGGGGCCGCGGGGCCTATCTGGGGGCGGCAAACCGGTCGGATTTCATGAGCGCAGCAGAACAGCTTGAAGACGTCAAAACCGCGCCCCCACGGCGCGATGCCCTGCTCGAGGAAGAGGCCTTCATCGAGGCCCAGTTGACGCAGTCGCCGGCCAAGACGAGCGCCAAGCTCCGGCCGCTGCTGGCGCTGGCGCCTTACATAGCGCGCTATCGCGGCCGCGCGGTGCTGGCCTTCGTCTCGCTGACGGTCGCCGCGATCACCACGCTGGTGGTGCCGGTGGCGGTCAGGCGCATGATCGATTTCGGCTTCAGCCCGGAAGGCATCGCGCTGATCAACAGCTATTTCAGCGTCATGATCGCCATTGTCGCGGTGCTCGCTGCGGCCAGCGCGTCCCGCTTCTACCTCGTCATGACGATCGGCGAGCGTATCGTCGCCGATCTCAGGCGCGACGTGTTCGCGCATCTGGTCTCGCTGTCACCGGCATTCTTCGATTCCGCGCGCTCGGGCGAACTGGTGTCGCGGCTGACCGCCGATACCACCCAGATCAAATCCGCGGTCGGCGCCTCGGTGTCGATCGCGCTGCGCAACATCATGCTGTTCATCGGCGCTGCCGCCATGATGGTGATCACCAGCCCGAAATTGTCGGGCTTCGTGCTGCTGGCGATTCCGCTGATCGTGATTCCGCTGGTTGCGTTCGGGCGCTGGGTACGGCGGCTGTCGCGCAATGCGCAGGATACGCTGGCGGACGCCAGCGCCTACGCCTCCGAACTGATCGGCGCGATCAGGACCGTGCAGGCCTATACCAGCGAGCGGATGGCGACCAACCGTTTCAGCGGCGAGGTCGAGCAGGCCTATGAAGCGGCGCGCAGCTCGACGCGGGCGCGCGCGGTGCTGACGCTGATCATCATCTTCATCGTGTTCTCCAGCGTCGTGGCGATCCTCTGGGTCGGGTCGCACGACGTGCTGACCGGGCAGATCACGCCGGGCCGGCTCGGCCAGTTCGTGCTGTACGCGGCGTTCGCCGCCAGCGGTCTCGGGCAGCTCAGCGAGGTCTGGGGCGAGGTCTCGGCCGCGTCCGGCGCCGCCGAGCGGCTGTTCGAGATCCTGCGCGTAAAACCGCAGATCACGGCGCCGCCCAGGCCGGTGGCGTTGCCGGTGCCTGCGCGGGGCGATGTCGGTTTTGAAAATGTCAGTTTTGCCTATCCGACGCGGCCGGACGTGCTCGCGGTGGACAACGTTTCACTGTCGATCCAGGCCGGTGAAAAGGTTGCGATCGTCGGCCCGTCGGGGGCGGGCAAGAGCACGCTGTTTCACCTCTTGCTGCGCTTCTACGATTCCGCCAAGGGAACGATCTCGCTCGACGGCGTGCCGGTCAAATCGGCCGATCCCGTCGACGTGCGGGCGCGCATCGCGTTGGTGCCGCAGGACTCGGTGGTGTTCGCGGCCTCCGCGCGCGAAAACATCCGCTTCGGTCGGCCTGACGCGACCGATGCCGAGGTCGAGCGCGCCGCCGATCTCGCCCATGCCACCGAATTCCTGCGCCGCTTGCCCGGCGGCTTCGAAGCACAGCTTGGCGAGCGTGGCGTGACGTTGTCCGGCGGCCAGCGCCAGCGCATCGCGATCGCGCGCGCGATCCTGCGCGACGCGCCGCTGCTGTTGCTCGACGAGGCCACGTCCGCGCTCGATGCCGAAAGCGAGACCTTGGTGCAGACTGCGCTGGAGGAATTGATGCGCCATCGCACCACGCTGGTGATCGCGCACCGTCTCGCCACCGTGCTGTCCTGCGACCGCATCATGGTGATGGACCAGGGCAGGATCGTCGAACAAGGTACGCATGCGGAGCTGGTTGCAGCGAATGGGTTGTACGCGCGACTGGCGCGGTTGCAATTCGAGGGTGTTTAGGAAAATCGGGAACTAGAACGTCGGCTCCCGGTTGTTGCCCCGTTAATCATCTCGTTCAAGCCGAACAGGAGAGGGGCATGCCTTACCGTCGCGGAGGTTTCGCGCTTACGCCGCCGTCGCTCGTGATATTTTTGATTTCGGTGGTGCTGGCGCTTATCGCGCTCCTCATTCGATATGCCCATCTTTCCGTCCCGATCATCAGCTCGGCGCGCGTGTTCGACGTTTTGGCGATTGCCTATGTCGTGCTGGTTATCGGCGTGCTGTTTCGGCGCATATGACGTCGCGGGCGATGAGCGCCTAGCGATCCTCGCGGCATTTCGGCGATAGTATCGGCACGTTCGACCACGGCCAGTTTTTCCAGGAGCCGTCTTTCGCGACGCATGCCGCCGACGGTGTGGTTGGCGGCGATGCTTCGTCGCCATCTCGCGCCATCGCTTTTTTGTCCGTCTCGGGAGCGGCGAGGTGCCGATCCAGATAGGTCTCAGACAGCAATCCGGCGACGATCACCACCAAAAACGTCGCCGAGCCCTTGGCAAATTCGGCCCGTGTCATGGTTTCGTCTCCGTTGTTGCGTTGCGCAGTCCGCTTACCGCACTCCACGTCTCAGGCCTGTGATGACGATCACGGTCTCCATGTCATTCGCAAGACCGGACGCCTCGACGTCGGATTGACGTCCTCCCCGGCATGCCCGAAGCCGTTGCGCTCGTAGAAGCGGATGGCGCGGGCGTTGTCCTTGTTGACCTTGAGCGTAACGCCGCCGGGCGAAAGGCGTTTCGATTCATCGACCAATGCGCCAGCGATTTTCGAGCCCCAGTGATCCGGGCTGACCACGAGTTGGTCGAGATAGCCCGATCCGTCGATGGTTACGAACCCGATCAGCGCGTCGGCGTGTTCGGCGACGATGATCGAAGCATTCGGCACCAGTTCGTTGCGCCAGCGCTCGCGCCACCATGCCACGCGCGCCGTGAAATCGATCGAAGGGTAGGCCTGCTGCCAGGTCGCCCGCCAGAGCTCGATCGCCGCGTCTTCGTCTTCGACGCGATAGGGGCGGAGCGTGAAATCCACGCCCACTAGCGTTCCGTCAGCTTCAGCTCGATGCGGCGGTTGCGCTTGTAGGCTTCCTCGGTGGGCGCGGTGTCAAGCGGCTGGAATTCCGCAAAACCGGCGGCGACCAGCCGCTGCGCGGGGACGCCGAGGAAAACCAGATACTGCACCACCGAGATGGCGCGCGCCGACGACAACTCCCAGTTCGATTTGAACAGCGGCGAGTTGATCGGCCGCATGTCGGTGTGGCCGTCGACCCGCAGCACCCAGGCGATCTCGCTCGGAATTTGCTTGTCCAGATCTATCAGCGCCGTTGCAAGTTTATCGAGCTCGGCGCGGCCCTCGGGCAGCAGCAGAGCCTGGCCGGTATCAAAAAATACTTCCGACTGAAACACAAAACGGTCGCCGACGATCCGGATATCGGGGCGATTACCCAGAATGGCGCGCAGCCGGCCGAAGAACTCCGAACGGTAGCGCGACAATTCCTGCACCCGCTGCGCCAGCGCGACGTTCAGGCGCTGGCCGAGATCGGCAATCCGCCCCTGCGATTCCTTGTCGCGCTTCTCGGAAACCTCCAGCGCTTCTTCGAGCGCGGCGAGCTGGCGGCGCAGCGCACTGATCTGCTGGTTCAGCACCTCGATCTGGGCGAGTGCGCGCGAGCTCACCGTCTTTTCGGACTCGAGCGCCTTGTTGAGCTCGTTGGCGCGGCCCTGGGCGTCGCCGCCGGCGCCGGCCAGCCCCTCGTAAAGCCCCTTGATGCGGTCGCGCTCGCCTTCTGCAGCGGCGAGACCGGCGCGCAATTGCCCGACCTGGTCGTCAAGCGCGATCTTGCCGAGCTTTTCCAGCGACAGCAGGTCGTTGAGCTGCGCGATCTTGGCGTTTAGCTGCTCCAGCGCCTTGTCCTTGCCGGTGACCTCCTGCGACAGGAAGAACTGCACCACCAAAAACACCGAGAGCAGAAACACGATCGACAGCACCAGGGTCGACAGCGCGTCGACGAACCCCGGCCAGTAGTTGAAACCGGATTCGCTGCGGCGTGCACGGGCGAGGGCCATTTCGAAATTCTCTATCTTTTGGGTTGACGCATTAGCGGCAGCTTATCCCTGTCGCGCGTGGCAGACTGCTTCGATATTGTGACCGTCGGGATCGAGGACAAAGGCTCCGTAGTAACTGGGATGGTAATTCGGGCGTATTCCAGGCGCTCCATTGTCGCGGCCGCCGGCCGCGATGGCTTCTGCATGAAACCGGTCCACCACGGCACGGTCCTGCGCCGTGAAGGCGACATGGGCGCCCGTCTGAGGCACGCCGCGCCAACTGACCCAGAAGAAGGCCTTGGGCGCTAGCCCGTAGCCCGAGGCCGTTTCGCCGTCCGCATACAGGCGTGTGATCCCCAATGGACGCAGCGCCAGATCATAGAAGTTTCTCGATCGCTCGATATCGCTGACACCGATGGTGACGTGATCGAGCATATCACAACTCTTGCCTTCAGCTCTTCTCGGGCTGCCTGGCGATCCGCTCCAGCAGCTTCTTGATCTCGCGGTTCTGCTCGCCCTGGCCGTCGGCCCATTCGCGGATCATCTGCTGCTCGGTGCGCATATGCGCGACCAGGCCCTGGATGGCCTCGGCGAGGTTGGCCATCGCCGCGGTGGTGCTTCGGCCGCCGCTGCTCTCTTCAAGCACCGTGCGTATCCGTTCCATCGCGTGCTGCAGTTCGCCGCCGAGGCCGGATCCGCCATCGCCGTATTCGCGCACGGTGGAGGCGAGCCAGTCCTCCAGATCAGTGTAGAAGCGGTTCTGCGCCTGGCTCGACTGCAGGTCGAGAAAGCCCAGGATCAGCGAGCCGGCGAGGCCGAACAGCGAGGACGAGAACGAAATGCCCATGCCGCCGAGCGGCGCGGCCAGTCCATCTTTCAGGGTATCGAACAGGGCGCCGGAATCGCCGCCGACCTTCAAGCCCTCAATGACCTTGCCGACGGAGCCTACGGTTTCGATCAGCCCCCAGAAGGTGCCGAGCAGGCCGAGAAAGACCAGCAGGCCGGTCATGTAGCGGGAAATATCCCGGGCTTCATCCAGCCGCGTCGCGATCGAATCCAGCAAATGCCGCATGGTCTGCTGCGAGATCGTCATCCGCCCGGAGCGCTCGCCGCCAAGTATCGCCGCCATCGGCGCCAGCAGGGTCGGCCGCCGCTCGATCGCCAGCCCGGGATCGGCGATACGGAAACTGTTCACCCAGGCCACTTCCGGACGGAGCCGGATCACCTGCCGGAATGACAGGATGATGCCGATCAGAAGCACCGCGCCGATCAGGGCGTTGAGGCCAGGGTTGGCAAAGAACGCCGCGATGATCTGCTTGTAGAGCACGACCGTGATCAGCGTGCACAGCACCAGGAACACCAGCATCCGCACCAGAAAAATCCGGGGCGACGACAGTTTGCTCAGTTCGATCTCCATTTCGGAGCGGGAGGAGGGGCCTGAGGGCATTGGCGGGTGTCATCCGTTACGAAAAGCCGCGCTGGGGAACCAATATGGCACAGCGGGCTGGAGAAAAAAGCTGGGAAGCCGCGATTTCCAGTAGACGATGGTGGAACCTCTGCCTGAAACCCGGCTTTGACATCAACGTATTTTGCAACGGTTCAATGTCCAACCGGGATTTTTCATGACGGCCTTATATCTTGAGGCGCTGGCGGCCATTGCTGCGTCGCTTTCAGTCCTGATGGCCGGCGCCTGGGCAGTGCAGCAGCGGACCGGCAATTCCGGCTGGGTCGATACCATCTGGACCTTTTCGCTCGGCCTGGTCGGCGCTGGAAGCGCCTTGTGGCCGGTCGAGGGGGCTTCGCCCAATGCCCGGCAGTGGCTGGTGGCGGCGTTGGTCGCGATCTGGTCGCTGCGGCTCGGGGTCCACATTGCGATTCGCAGCGCGGGCATATCGGACGATCCCCGTTATGCGGCCTTCGCCAGGGAATGGGGGGCTGATTCGCCGCGCAAGATGTTCATCTTTCTGCAGAACCAGGGGCTCGGGTCGATCCCGCTGGCATTCGCGATCTTTGTCGCCGCCCACGCGCCCGGCGAGGGCCTGCGGTCGTCGGACTATCTGGGCGCGCTGATCCTGCTGGCCGGCATCGCCGGCGAAGCGCTGGCGGATGCGCAACTCAAAGCGTTCCGGACCGATCCCGCCAACAAGGGTAGGATTTGCGATGTCGGGCTGTGGCGCTGGTCGCGCCATCCCAATTATTTCTTCGAATGGTTCGGGTGGCTGGCCTATCCCGTCATCGGCATTTCGCTCAGTGATCCGCTTTCGTATCCGTGGGGTTTTGCTGCGCTGCTGGCCCCGCTCTTCATGTACTGGATCCTGGTCCACGTGACCGGCATCCCGCCGCTGGAAGCACAGATGCTGCGCTCGCGCGGCGATCGCTATCGCGACTACCAGTCGCGCACCAGCCGGTTCTTTCCGTGGCTGCCGCAAGCATGATCCCGGCCGGGAGAGCGGCGTCAGCGAAGGGAGTGGTCCCATGAGCTTCACCTCCACCATCATTGGCACCGCCGAACGCGTGCCGTTGCCCGATGTCATCGTCCGCGCCGCGATCCACCGGCTTTGCTCGCGCACCGCCACACGGCTCGCCACCGGGAGCGCGGAAAGTGACGCCTGGTTTGCCGACGCGATGGCGGCGCGCGCCATTGCCGAATGTGCCGACGCGGCGAACGCCCAGCACTACGAGGTGCCGGCGGCGTTCTTTGCCCATGTGCTCGGCCCTACCAGAAAATATTCCTCGTGCTTCTACAAGGAGCCGGCCTCAACATTGCAGGAGGCCGAGGAAGAGGCGCTACGTCAGACCGTCGAGCATGCCGATCTGGCCGACGGGCAATCGATCCTCGAACTCGGCTGCGGCTGGGGATCGCTGTCGCTCTGGATGGCACGGCAATTCCCGCATTCGCTCGTCACGGCGGTGTCCAATTCGAACTCGCAGCGCGAATATATCGAGAGCGAAGCCGCGCAACGCGGCCTGCCCAATCTGCGCGTCGTCACCCAGGACATGAATGTGTTCGCGCCCGATGCACGGTTCGACCGCGTCGTCTCGGTCGAGATGTTCGAGCACATGATGAACTGGCGCGAACTGATGAAGCGCGTGAGCGCGTGGTTGAAACCCGATGGCCGTTTCTTCCTGCACATCTTCACCCATCGCTCCGGCGCCTATCTGTTCGATCACGCGGACGCCGAGGACTGGATTGCGCAGCACTTCTTCACCGGCGGCGTGATGCCGAGCCACCATCTGATCCGGCAATATGCCGATTTGTTCGAGGTCGAAAAGGAATGGCGCTGGAGCGGCGTGCACTATCAGCGCACCGCGCAGGACTGGCTCGACAATTTCGATTCTCATCGCGACGAGATCGAACGCGTGCTTCACACGGTTCATGGCGACGAGACCGCGTTGTGGATGAAGCGCTGGCGCTGGTTCTTACTCGCGACGGCAGGACTGTTCGGTTACGCCGGTGGCAGCGAGTGGGGCGTAAGCCATTACCGGCTGAAGGCGGCCGGTTAACGTACCGATTCGACCTCGTCCTCAGGGCTGCCGCATGCTCATGCTGACA
The DNA here is from genome assembly GCF_049993905.1 of Bradyrhizobium sp. McL0615. Lineage (NCBI taxonomy): Bacteria > Pseudomonadati > Pseudomonadota > Alphaproteobacteria > Hyphomicrobiales > Nitrobacteraceae > Bradyrhizobium > Bradyrhizobium sp. McL0615. The sequence goes on from NZ_CP188254.1 coordinate 1,291,127, forward strand.
GCCCGCAGTTCTCGCCGGATTTTTTTCGCTGCAAACCTTAACGCAGGAATGGAACCGGGCTCACAATCGAGTGACCCCGGAATATCGCCGCTAATTCAGCACTATAGCACTGTGTGACATTGGGCCGCCGCGAGATCGTATTGCGTTGCAGCAGCGGTTCTTTATCTTGCCGCTATCAACTGTGAGTTCCAAGGTTTCTTCGAACGTCCTTTCTGGACGCCGCTTGGACAACGTCGCGAATAATCAAATTCGCGCTTCAAACCTGAACTGGGGCAATGCTTTCAATGTCCGGACTTCGAACGCGATCGGCATGCATCGTTGTGATGTTGGCTGCGATGGCGCCGCTATTGGCTGGCTGCAACGAACCGACGGCGGTGGCGGCGGTTGCGGCAACTCCGGCCGAGCCTGAAGTGGGCACCTTCACCGTACGGCCTCAGTCCCGCGCCCTCGTTCGGGAACTGCCCGGCCGGATCGCGCCCACCCGGGTTTCGGAAGTTCGCGCACGCGTCTCCGGCATCGTCGTCGAACGCCTGTTCCAGCAGGGCACCGAGGTGACTGCCGGCGATCCGCTGTACCGGATCGACCCCAAGCCGTTCGAGGTGGAACTGCAGGCGAGCCAAGCCGCGCTGGACAAGGCGGTGGCGGCGTTCGACCTTGCTTCACAGCATGCGCGTCGCGTCGCGACGCTGACCGGCCAGCGTGCGACATCCGAGGCCGAGAACGAAAAGGCGATCGGAGCCCAGCGCCAGGCCGAGGCCGAGGTCGGCAGCCGCAAGGCCGACGTCGCGCGCGCCAGGCTGAACCTCGACTACGCGACGATCCGTGCGCCGATCAGCGGCGTCGTCGGCGCCGCGCTGGTGAGTGAAGGCGCGCTGGTGATCCAGAACGAGACCACCAGCCTCGCCACGATCCAGCAGCTCGACCCGATCTACGCCGACTTCACCCAGTCGGTCTCCGAGATGCACAAGCTGCGTCGCGCGTTTGACAATGGCGATCTCGACCGGATCTCGCCCGACGCGGCCAAGGTCCGCCTCGTGCTCGACGACGGGACGGTCTATCCGATCCCGGGCAAGCTGCTGTTTTCCGAAGCCAAGGTGGATGCTTATACCGGACAGGTCACGCTGCGCGGACAGTTTGCGAATCCGCATCGCGAATTGCTGCCCGGCATGTATGTCCGCGTCCTGATCGAACAGGGCATCGATTCCGACGCCATCGCCGTGCCGCAGCAGGCGATCCAGCGCGATGCCGGCGGCGGCAGCGAAGTGTTCGTGGTCAAGGCGGATGGCCGCGTGGCGACGCAGCCGGTCCGCACCGGCGCGGTGCAGGACGGGCTCTGGCTGGTCAGTGAGGGCCTCAAGGACGGCGACCGCGTCATCGTCGACGGGTTCCAGAAATTCGTGCCCGGCGACAAGGTAAAGCCGAAAGCGTGGATCGATGCGGATGCCTCGGTCGGTACAATCCCGGGCGCACCCGCGACACAAGCCGCGCGCTGAGATATGCCCTCCTTCTTCATCGACAGGCCGATCTTCGCCTGGGTCGTCGCGCTGTTCATCTGCCTGATCGGCGCGATTTCGATCCCGTTGCTGGCGGTCGCGCAATATCCGATCATCGCGCCGCCCTCGATCTCGATCTCGACCAGCTATCCCGGCGCGTCGCCGGAAAACCTCTACAACAGCGTCACGCGGCTGATCGAGGAGGAGCTCAACGGCGCCTCCGGCATCCTCAATTTCGAATCCACCTCGGACTCGCTGGGGCAGGTCGAGATCATCGCCAACTTCGTGCCCGGCACCGAAACCGGCGCGGCCTCGGTCGAAGTGCAGAACCGCCTCAAGCGCGTCGAGGCGCGGCTGCCGCGCGCGGTGATCCAGCAGGGTATCCTGGTCGAGGAAGCCTCCTCCGCCGTGCTACAGATCATCACGCTGAACTCGACCGACGGCTCGCTCGACGAAATCGGCCTGGGCGATTTCATGATCCGCAACGTGCTCGGCGAAATCAGGCGCATTCCCGGCGTCGGTCGCGCCACGCTCTATTCCACCGAACGTTCGCTGCGGATCTGGATCGATCCTGCAAAGCTGGTCGGCTATGGCCTCACCGCCGACGACGTCAACAAGGCCATTACAGCCCAGAACGCGCAGGTCGCTTCGGGCAGCATCGGCGCCGAGCCAAGCACGCCGGAACAGAAGATTTCCGCGCTGGTGCTGGTCAAGGGCCAGCTTTCCTCTCCGGAGGAGTTCGGCGCCATTACGCTGCGCGCCAACGCGGACGGTTCCACCGTGCGGCTGCGCGACGTCGCGCGCGTCGAGATCGGCGGCCTCAGCTACCAGTTCAACACGCGCCTCGACGGCAAGCCGACCGCCGGCCTTTCGGTGCTGCTGTCGCCGACCGGCAACGCGCTTGCGACCGCCAGCGCCGTCGAAGCCAAGATGAAGGAACTGTCAAAGTTCTTTCCGGCCAGTATCGGCTACGAAATCCCGTACAACATCACCCCCGTCGTCAAGGCCTCGATTCACAAGGTGCTGATGACGCTGGTGGAAGCGGTGGTGCTGGTCTTCATCGTGATGTTCCTGTTCCTGCAGAACATCCGCTACACCATCATCCCGACCATCGTGGTGCCGGTGGCGCTGCTCGGCACCTGCGCGATGCTGATGGCGGTCGGCTATTCCATCAACATGCTCACCATGTTCGGCATGGTGCTGGCGGTCGGCATTCTCGTCGATGACGCCATCGTCGTGGTGGAAAACGTCGAGCGCATCATGGCCGAAGAAGGCCTGCCGCCGAAGGAAGCCACCCGCAAGGCGATGTCGCAGATATCAAGCGCCATCATCGGCATCACGCTGGTGCTGATGGCGGTGTTCGTGCCGATGGCGTTCTTCCCGGGATCGGTCGGCATCATCTATCGCCAGTTCTCGGTCACCATGGTTTCCGCCATCGCCTTCTCTGCGCTGCTGGCGCTGTCGCTGACGCCGGCCTTGTGCGCGACGCTGCTGAAGCCGGTCGAGGCCGGCCATGGCCATGCCCGCAAGGGCGTGTTCGGCTGGTTTAACCGCGTGCTGGAGTCGACCCGCGGCGGCTATACGCGCACCGTGAAGGGTTCGCTGAAGCGCACCGGACGGCTGATGCTGATCTACGCCGTACTGCTGATCGGCCTCGGCTGGGCGTTCGTGCGGCTGCCCGGCGGCTTCCTGCCGGTCGACGACCAGGGCTTCATCACGACCGACGTGCAGACGCCGTCCGACTCTTCCTATGCCCGTACCCAGGCCGCGGTCGAGCAGGTCGAAAAATATCTGCTCAAACGTGAAGGCGTCGAGAACGTGACGTTCCTGACCGGCTTCAGCTTCCTCGGCCAGGGCGTCAATACCGCGCAGGCCTTCATCTCGCTGAAGGACTGGTCGGAGCGCGGCGGTAAGGATTCCGCGGCCGCGATCGTCGCCGACATCAACCGCGACCTGTCGTCGATCCGCGACGCGAAAATCTCTGCGCTGCAGCCGCCGCCGATCGACAATCTCGGTAATTCCAGTGGCTTCTCGTTCCGCCTGCAGGACCGCGGCCAGAAGGGCTATCCGGCGCTGGTCGCCGCCTCCGACCAGCTGATCGCGGAAGCCAATGCCAGCCGCGTACTGCAAAAGGTCTATGTCGAGGGCCTGCCGCCGGCGCCGCAGGTCAACCTGATGATCGACCGCGAAAAGGCCGGCGCGTTCGGCGTCACCTTCGAGGACATCAACCAGACCATCTCGACCAATCTCGGTTCGAACTACATCAACGACTTCCCGAACCGCGGGCGGATGCAGCGCGTGATCGTGCAGGCGGACCGCGCCAGCCGCATGAACGCGGACGACATCCTCAATTACAACGTCAAGAACAGCCGCGGCCAATTGGTGCCGTTCTCGGCTTTCGCCACGGTGCAGTGGCAGAAGGGTCCGACCCAGATCGCGGGCTTCAACTACTATCCCGCCGTGCGCATCTCCGGCGAGGCAAAACCCGGCTTCACCTCCGGCGACGCCATCGCCGAGATGGAGCGGCTCGCGGGCAAGCTGCCGCGCGGCTTCGGCTACGAATGGACCGGGCAGTCGCTACAGGAAAAGCTGTCGGGCTCGCAGGCGCCGTTCCTGCTCGGCCTCTCGGTATTCGTGGTGTTCCTCCTGCTCGCCGCGCTCTACGAGAGCTGGACCATTCCGCTCGCCGTGCTGCTGACGATACCGCTCGGCATTTGCGGCGCGGTCATCGCCGCTACCATGCGCGGCCTGCCGAACGACGTTTACTTCACCGTCGGCCTGATCACCATCATCGGGCTGGCGGCAAAAGACGCCATCCTGATTATCGAGTTCGCCAAGGATTTGCGCGCGCAGGGCAAGCCGCTGGTCGAGGCCACGATCGAAGCGTGCAGCTTGCGCTTTCGCCCGATCCTGATGACAGGCCTCGCCTTCGTCTGCGGCGTGCTGCCGATGGCCATCGCCACCGGCGCCGGCGGCGCCAGCCAGCAGGCGCTGGGCACCAGCGTCATGGGCGGCATGATCGCGGTGGTGATCTTGGCGCTGCTGTTGGTGCCGGTGTTCTTCGTCAGCGTGCAGCGCGTGCTGGCGGGGGATCGGGAACCCGAGAAGGAAACGGCGACGGAGTCGCATATTCCTGCCGGCGTCACCCGCGAAGGCGGGTGACCCCGTATTCCAGGGAAGTGCGATCGAAGCGGAAAGCGGCGGCGTACCGGACCATAGGCGATGATGGATGAGAGATGTCATCAAGACCTGATGAACGAGAGCAGGTCGGGGTTGAGGACGTCCGCATGCGTGGTAAGCATGCCATGGGGATAGCCGGGATAAGTCTTCAGCGACCCGTTCTTGAGCAGGTCGACCGCACGCGGCACTGAACTTGCGAACGGGACGACTTGATCAGCCTCGCCATGCATCACCAGCACCGGCACGGTGATCTTCTTGAGGTCTTCGGTATAATCTTCGAGCCAAGAGTCGACGGTTGCGTAATGAGCGAGGGCACCGCCGGCCATGCCTTGGCGCCACCAGTTCGCAATGATCGCCTCCGAAGGCTTCGCCCCATCCAGGTTGTAGCCGTAGAACGGATTCTCAGGGACAAAACGGTAGAACTCCGACCGGTTGCCCAGCACGCCTGCCCGGATCGCTTCGAACCACTCCGGCGGTTGACCGGATGGGTTGTCCTCGCTCCGGTACATGTTCGGCGTCAGTGAAGCGACCAGCGCCGCCTTCGCGACGCGCTCCTGGTGGCGAGCGACATAGCGAGCCACCTCACCGCCACCTGTGGAGTGGCCGATGTGGATAGCGTCGCGCAGGTTGAGGTGCTCGGTCAGGGCCGCGAGGTCGGCAGCCCAGTGGTCCATGTCGTTGCCGATGCCGGGCTGGTCGGACCGGCCGTGGCCGCGCCGGTCGTGGGCGATCACCCGGTAGCCGTGGCGAAGGAAGAAGGTCATCTGGGCGTCCCAGTCGTCCGCCGACAGTGGCCAGCCGTGGCTGAAAACGATCGGCTGGCCTGAGCCCCAGTCCTTGTAGAAGATGTTTACGCCGTCTGTAGTAGTGATCGTGGACATCGAGTCGCTCCATCTGCGCTGTTAGACATTTTATTGAAAAGATAGCGATTGATTGATCCATTGAGCCACGCGTTACTCAATTTTGCTGAAGCATGATCCGTCGGCTCAAAGGCTATGGCAGAAAACGATTGCCGGCTTTGAAGTTGAGGTCATTGTTTTTATCCTCTTTTGGTTGAACGCCTCCGAAGGTAAATCTTGCTTCCGCCTATGACAAAGACCTAGTAGGCTCCGATGTATGCTTGGCAAGCATATCGAGGGCCGATGGAACTCCGTCATTTGCGCTATTTCATTGCCGTTGCCGAGGAAGGCAGCTTTTTGACCGCTGCCCAACGGCGCCTGAACACTTCGCAGCCGTCGCTGAGCCGGCAGATTCGCGATTTGGAATCCGAAGTTGGCGTGCAGTTGCTGGAGCGCCAGCCGCGTGGCGTGGCGCTTACCGATGCCGGAAGAGTCTTTCTCGATCACGCGCGGCTGGCGCTGTCGCAAGTCGAAGCGGCGACAGATGGTGCGCGGCGGACTGCACAGCCGCAAAAGCCCGCACTTTCCATGGGGTTCATGGTCGGGCTGGAAGTGATGTGGCTCCCCCACTTATTGCGTATCCTCCGCGAGGAAGAGCCGGAGGTCGAAGTCACCCTGTGTAGTCAGTCCTCGCCAGAACTTGCCCTCGCATTAGCGCGCGGGAAGCTGGACATCGCCTTTCTCCGCCCTGAGAAACAGAACGGAGGCGTGACTTTCAAGTTGTTGGCGAAGGAGCCCTTGATCGCCGTGCTGCCGGCAGACCATCGCCTGGCCGCGCGCAAAAGGATTCGCCCACAGGATCTTGTCCGCGAGATCTATGTCAGTTCGGCGAGAACGTCTCCGGTATTGCACGCCGTGATACAGGATTATGCGTCGAAGGTTGGGATCATGCTCAGGCCAAAGTATGAAGGCGAGAACATATCGTCGGCCATGTCGCTGGTCGCATCCACGGGCGGCGTGACCCTCGTTCCGCTCTACGCGCAGAATATGCTGGCGCCAAACGTTGTTGCCAGAGCGCTCGAGGGCGTTCCACCAACCGTCGATCTCACTCTCGGCTATAACCAGGCCAATTCCTCTCCGCTGCTCTGCCGGCTTTTGTCCCGCGCGGATGAATTGGTTGCAAGCGTTCAAAATCAGAGCATCATTCGCTACGTTGAAGCGGACTAGAGCGCGATGCGAGAGTCCGCTATGGGTCAGACTCAGAAGTAAGGTGACGCAATCGGGACTTCCGCTCTTCTCCCAACAACTGACATTCCCTGCGTGCGGTTGTGACGTCCGCTAAGTGCGCCATAACCGGACTCATGCACCTCAGCAGAGTGCCGCCATTCGATCACCTCGTGGGATGGAGAGCTACTCGGGCAAGCCCGCTTTCCGAAGGCCCTCAACCAGCAGATGCGAGTTTGATTGACCTCCCCGAGCGATCCACGCGGTGATCGTAAAGGTGGGATCGACCTCAAGAAAACGAGCCGCCGCTTCACCAGCCTCGGCATCACGTCCAAGATGGGCCAAAGCGGCCGCCAAACCGTGGTAAGCTACCCCATCGGATGAGTTCTGACGAAGAGCCTTCTTGGAAACCGCGACTGCCTCGTCGAAACGGCGAAGCTCGATCAAGGCAAAACCGACGCCAGCAAGAGCAATATGAAGCAAGGGGTCCAACGGGCTCAAGCGAATGCCGCGTTCAAAGCTCCGGATTGCTTCTTCGTGTTGGCCTGCAAGTTTGTAAATCCATCCTCTAATGCGCCACGTGCGAGCTTCATTTGGATTGGACGCGACCGCACGATCAGCAAAGTCGATGGCAGTCTCGTAGTCACCGTCAAAGAAAGCGGCACTAAGCCCCGCAACCGCCAGCGTTGTCTCGTCATTCTCGTCGAGGCTTAATGCCAAGCGAACTAGCCGAGCTCCTTCGTTGCGGTCGAATTGTGGGTCGATAGCAAAGCCCAGAACAACGTTGCTGAAGTGGGTATTAGCCGCCAACACGGCGGCCGAAACAGAGCGAGGGTCAAGATCCAAGGCACGATGAGCCAATTGGATCGTTTCGGCAAACCCTTCACGGGTCCTAAGATAGGATTTCTGTCTGGCCCTTAGACACAAATCATAGGCAGTTAGGTTTTCCGGTCGGCGGCGGGTCGCCATCTCGATTTCTGTTTGAAGCAGCTTGGGCTGAACGGCCGAGACAACGGCGACCGTTACTTCGTCCTGAAGAGCGAAAATGTCTGTCAGGTCACGCTCGAATCTGTCCGCCCAAAGGTGCGCGCCTGTCACGGCATCAATCAACTGTCCTGTGATCCGAACCCTCCCTGAGGCCTTGCGCACGGACCCCTCAAGGACATAACGGACGCCAAGCCTGCGTCCGACCTCCTTGATATCGACGGCTTTGCCTTTGAACGCAAAGCTCGAATTGCGAGCGATGACGAACAACCATTTGAACCGCGAAAGCGCGGTGATGATCTCCTCAACCATTCCGTCCGCGAAGTATTCCTGTTCGGGATCGCCGCTCATGTTCTCGAACGGCAGCACCGCAATGGACGGCTTATCGGGGAGAGGCAGCAGCTTGCTGGATGGGTCCGACAAGCTACGCGCTTCTGCTGCTGCCTGATGTCCTGCGCCGACCTCTCGTTCGGACGCCCGCACCGCGTAGATGCGGACTGCTCGGCCAATATTCTTCAGTGATCTCTCGCCCATGTCTTCGAAGACAAACGGCATCTTCCCCTGGACGTGCCGGAAAGCATCTTCGGAGAGATAAACCCCGCCCGGTTCGCACTCGTTCTCAACACGAGCGGCAACATTGACGCCGTCGCCGAAGATGTCATCACCGTCAATGATGATGTCACCGACGTTGATGCCAACGCGGAAGGTGATTTTTTGGGCTGCGCTGGCATTTCGCTCCAGCATCTTCGCCTGAACGTCCATCGCGCAGGTCACCGCGTCCACGGCGCTAGGGAACTCGACGAGCATCCCGTCGCCCGTAGTCTTGACGATGCGGCCTTTGAAGGCTGCGATGGAGGGGTCGAGAAGCTCGCGGCGGTGCGCCTTCAAGGCTTGCAGAGTGCCTACCTCATCGGCTCCCATGAGCCGGGAGTAACCGGCGACATCTGCCGCCAGGACCGCTGCAAGTCGTCGTTCAACGCGATTGTCGGTCAAAACGGCCTCCCGAGATCGGTCGATCCGTCGGACATATCAAAGCATAGGGCGTCGCCCTTGGGCTAGGGCTAATGTCCGCTTTGGATCACAAGCCGAAGTTGGTCCGTTGTAGCGTCAGGAGCCGACATCCATCGGCTCGCCCGGCATGGCCGGAAAGTGCCAAAAGCGGTAATCGGCAATTTAGAACGGATCGAATGCTTAGCTTGCGAGGACTCCTCGAAGCGCAAATAAACTAGCCTCCTGGCTCAAACCCCTTCGCCTTGAACTGCGATCCGGCCTCTTGCCCCGCGAGGAAATCGATCAAGGCTTTCGACGCGTTCGCGGACGCTGACTCCGCACCAATACCGCCGCTGAACTGCGTCATGCTGCCGAGTTCGCCCGGTAGTGGGCCAACCAGTTGCGCCCCTGCATTCGGCACGATCTCCGATGCCTGCGCGATGCCGAGCTCCACCTCTCCCTTTGCCACTAAGTCCGGGGACTGCGCACCGGGCACGAGCGTCGTCTTAGACTTCATCTGCTCGGTGATACCTAAACGCTCGATGGCGCGGCTGGCGACCACGCCACTCAGGCCTCCCTTGGCCGGATCCGCATAGGAGATCGACTTGGCCGACAGCAATGTTTGCTTGAACGCGTCCGCTGTCGAGATATCCGGCTTCGGCGCGCCGGCACGAGCCGCCAAGGCAACCGGAGTACTCGCAACATTGACGATATTGCCTGGAGCCAGCTTGTTCTGCTTGGCAAGGTCGTCCATCATAACCCGCGTCAAGATGATCACGTCGGCCCGCTCGCCGTCGAGGATGCGCTTCTTCTGAACCGCGGCGAGGTCATAACTAATTGTCAGCTTGTTGCCCGTCTTCTGCTCGAAGATCGGCGCAAGCTCGTCGAGCGCATTCGTCAGCGCGACCGAGGTAAACACTTTCACCTCGGCCGCGTCCGCCACCATTGCTGATAGCATCAGCCCTGTCAGGGCTGCCGCGGTCTGCATCATCAGTGATCGCCCGTTCATGAATATCTCCCGGCCAAGTACAGTGACGCGATTAAAGGTCATAACATCTCACTCGACAAGGCGGGGATTTCATCTTTTTGGCGGTGCAGTAAGTTGCGAAAGCACGCAGTCGCAAGACCCAACCTCCGATCCGTTGATGCCCGCTTTGGGTCAATCGCTACAGCGCGTTTGCCGCTACAAAAGCTACCCTGGTCTATCGGCGGACAGGCAACCTGAGGGCTGTCCAACTCTTGCTCGGGCATACCAAGATCGAAAGCACGGTGCGGTATCTCGGCATCGAGGTCGATGACGCCCTGGCGATAGCGGAACAAGTTGATGTCTGAAATACCCGGGCAGAGCGGACATGCTCTGCCCACGCTCTAACCGCCGGTTTGTGCCATGAGCGGACATCTGGGTCGCGGCACGTTGGGCCGATAGATTGATTTATCTCAAGACTGTATCCGAAACGCGGGCCCAGCTTACATTCGGAAGGCAGCGATACGTCCAGACAAGCAGGAGGTGAAGCATGTACCGGCATATTCTCATTCCGACAGATGGATCGGAGCTAGCGGAGCGTGGGGTGACGCATGGGTTGGCGCTGGCGAAATCCCTTGGAGCCAAGGTATCCGTAATCTTCGTTGTGGAACCGTTTTCAGAAATGACCGGGCGGTTCCAGGAGGCAGTCGCAACATATGCCGAGCTGCGCAAGGAGCAGGCCACGAGCGCGTTGGAACGCGCGGCAAATGCGGCCAAGGAGGTTGGTATTTCCTGCAAGACGACTCAAGTGGAGAACGGGAAACCCCATCAAGCCATCATCGCAGCAGCCGAGGACAAAGGCTGCGATCTCATCGTTATGTCATCGCATGGGCGCAGCGGACTTTCCATGCTTCTAATCGGCAGTGTGACAAACAAGGTGCTGACGCACGCGAAAACCCCCGTACTGGTTTGTCAGTGACCGTGCAGACCTCGGTCAAAATAAACTCGCCGGGAGATGGAGCAGCGGATGCCCTAAGGCCCCTCGACATGTCGTACCGATGTCTGTTCAGGGTCATTTTCGGACTTGGGCGCGCGCAGTCGCAAGGTCCGTTTTACCTCGATGAGCCGACATCGCAAGTTTGACCGCTTACGTCCGAAAAGTGCCAAGCGCGGAAGCCGTCGCCGAGGCGGCGCGTCGTGCTCATTCCGGCATTCCGGCGAGGCGATAGGCTTCCTGTAACTTCGCAAGGTCTTGATCCCTCCTGAACGGAGCCCCCTTTCGCATCTTGGACACGCGATCAGATGGAGAGAGCAGAGCAACCTGCGGCCAGAGCTTTTGCGCAGCTTCCATGTTGCCCAACATTGCATGACAAGCCATTGTTATGCGAAGAGCTGTCACATAGTCGGGATGATGACGCAACGCATCGGCTGCGCACTTGAGCCCCTGCTCATGGTTCCCGAGAAAGAAGTTGGCGAAAGCAAGCCCGCCATGTGCAAAGAAAATGCTGGGAGCCAGAGGGCTTAGCCTCAATGCGCGTTGAAAGTAGTCAATCGCTGCTCGGTGGTCGCCCAGGTACAATTTCGCCGATCCACCCCCCACCCATCCGAGCACTCCGTTTGGATTAAGGCGAATTGCTTCCTCCAAAAGACTGTCGGCCAATTCGACTTCATAGCCGATAGCGGCCAGAACTATCGCAGATTGCGCCAATACCCACGGGTCTTGTCTCCCCAGGCGTAAAGCGCTTTTCGCGCAGGCTATCGCTCGAGATGCGTCCGCTGCTGAATCGGTGCTCCACCGCCAAATTGTGCGTTGTTGGAAAGTCGCCGCCAATCCCGCGTAAGCCGGTGCAAACTGCGGGTCCAGCGCGATAGCCTGCTCGAAGAGACCAATTGCCTGCTCCGTGGCGTCCCTTGTACGTTCCCAATGTGCCGCCAGCGCGCGCAGATGATAATCGTACGCATCGAGACTGCTGGTAGGTTTCCGCTTGGCACGTTCGATTTCGGCTTGGGTCACGCTGGGGGCGATTGCGCCAACCACGCTGGCAGCTACCTGATCCTGCAGCTCAAAGACGTCCTCGAGTGCTCCGTCATATCGGTCTGCCCACAGATGAGCGCCGGAAGCTGCATCGATCAACTGGCCCGCGATCCGGATGCGATTGCCGGATTTCCGGACGCTCCCCTCGAGAACATACCGGACCCCCAAATCTTGAGCCACTTGCTTGATATCGACAGTTCTGCCCTTGAACGTGAAACTGGAGTTGAGAGCGATTACGAAAAGCTGTTTGTTTCGAGAAAGGGCGGTAGTGATTTCTTCGACCATTCCATCGGCGAAGTATTCCTGCTCAGGATCACCGCTCATGTTCTGGAATGGCAGCACCGCGATGGAAGGTTTGTCGGGGAGCGCGAGGGCAAGTTTTTCCGGTTCTGTCTCGCGGACTTCGGAGCTTTTGCCTCCTTCTTCCCGCACTGGCCCTATGAAACGGAAACCCTTCCGCGGCAACGTCTTGATGAGGCGCTGCTCCTCGCCGGTATCGCCGATCACGTTCCGGGCGGCATTCAGGCGGGTCGTCAGCGCGGCATCGGATACGATACGTCCGTTCCAGATGGCATTAATAAGGTCGTCTTTGCTAACGACGCGCTCCCTGTTGCGGATCAGGTATTCGAGAAGGTCGAACGCCTGTGGCGCGACGGAAACGACGTCCGCTCCGCGACACAACTCGCGCCGGTCAGTGTCAAATGCGTACTCCTCGAAGAGATAGCGCAAGCTGCCGATTCCTCAGGCGGCCTCCGATCATCGGGGCTCCAGTACCAGTTGCAACGCAAAGAATAAGCCGCCGGTGAGGAAAATGTAAGCCGCCTGTTAAGCCGGCACGCCGGTGCATTGGCACTCTGCTCGGACTGGAAACGAGGAGATACCGTCATGTACACGGCTCTTGGTGCAGCAGAACTGAAGCAGGCGACCAGATCGACGCAGCGCGTATCAAACTTTCTTGGGAGTTGCTGGGGGGCATTTCAGGAATGGCGCAAACGCGAGAGATTACGCGCCGAATTGTACGGCCTGAATAACAGGGATCTGATGGATATCGGTATCACGCGCGGCGAGATCGAGTACTTCGCCTCGAACGGGGGTATCGACCCGCGAGGCATCCGAACCGCCGAATGAACGCTCGATATCTGCCAAGTAAGGATGGATGGCCGGAATTGGAGACACGACTGGACGCATCATTGCCCAGAGGCCGACGTCCGTTGTGGGTCAAAAGGCGACATCGTCCGGCGATTGGGCTCGGCCCGCGCTTCCCCCAAGAGCGGACATCGAGGCCGCTGCGGGTATGTCCCGCTTGGTGCCAGAATCCGACCTTCCTCCATCGGTGCTTTTGTCCGTCTTGGGCACCGCGCAGTTCGCGTTCGGGAACGAGATCCTGACGTGGACGTCAATGGCCTGCTGATCCATCTGCCGCCAGGTGCGAAGGCGCAAATTGGCCCGCAATTTAGTTCGGGACCGATTTCACCTTGCGGACGAGCACGCTGTCGCCGTTCCGGCTGATTTCGAGCGCGTCTGCCTGGTACGGTGTTGAGAAAGCCACACGCTGACCCGGCGCAAGAACAGATACAACACGGATCGGCGTTCCCGCGATGCCCTGTGCAAGGGTCGTGACGACATGAAATCCGTCGCCCTCGACAGTGTAATAGGCGACGCCGGACACCTCGCCGAGGTCGATGCTCATACCATCAATCGGACGCAGGCCATCGGCGTAGGCGGCCTCCAGAGAGGCCAACGTAAATGCTACGGCAAAAAGGATGTTACGGATCGACATAGCGATCTCCTTTGGGTTGCCACGTAAAACTGTAAAGCACAACGACCTCCTCAATACCTACGCGTTGTGTCGGCGCAGAAACTCGGTGGCCCAGAAATTCATCAGCTCCCTCGAAGTATGCCAGATGCCCGGCACTGATCTGTTGGTACATTGAACCGGGAATGCTCGCGGCCAACTCGGGTGTCTGCGTGACGATCTGATCGTGAGCACAGTTGATGACCAGCATGGGGCTTGTAACGCTTCCGGCCCGCCCACTTACGTTAACGGCCAGGATGACGTCTCGTCCGCCCTTGCTCCCTCGGGCGCCAGATCCCCGCAAGCGCCTTCGCGCGCGACGTGAGAACGATGATGAGCCTGAAGTAGATGACGAACAGCCTGACTGCAAAGGATGTGACGAGCCATATGACTAACAGGGGCATGTGTTTTCCAAACGCGATTTTGAATTTGAGACCATGCTCGGCGAAAATGGGATCGACCGCTCCGCCGCTGATGCCGTTCGCCCGCGCCCACCAGATTGGCCGCGGGACAAAGGGTCGTCATTCACTGCGGCCTACCAGTCCGCACGCACCCAAAGCGCTTCACGCGAGTGCTTCGAGATGCCCGAGGCCCAGACCGCCGACAACGGCCTTCTGGACGGGCGCGACATCGGCATTGATCTTGTCGGCACCGAACGACGTGCCCACCACCGTCCGAGCGGCGCGACTGCCCTTCGCCTGGCCGACGAGCTTGGCGATGGCGTCGGCAATGTCGTGAGGCTTCGGAGCGTCTTTTCCCTGCAACATCGACGTGAACGTCTTGTATATGGCCTCGGGAATCTGGCCGACCGCGCCGTAGGACTTCGTGATGTCGCCGTTGGCAGGCCTCTGGATGCTCGAGTACAGGCTTGTCGGGTAAGCGCCAGGCTGAACTTCCACCACGTCTACGCCGAGTTGGGAGACCTCCAGCCGAATGCTGTCGGTCAAAGCTTCGATCGCCATCTTGCTCGCGCCGTAGATGCCGACGAAGGGGAACGTCACCCGGCCGAGCACCGAGCCCATGTTGATAATGAGGCCTTCGCGCTCCCGACGCATCGAAGGCAGCACCGCCCGCGTAACGCGGAGGAGCCCGATGACGTTGGTGTCGAAGATCGCCTTCGCCTGATCGGCCGTGAAGGCTTCGGTCACTCCGACCGACGCAATGCCGGCGTTGTTGACCAGCACGTTGATCTTGCCGCCCTCGGCGAGGATAGAAGCTACGGCGCGATCGACCGAGCCGTCATCAGTAACGTCGAGTTCCACGACGCTTATTTTTTGGCTTCGTAGCGCGTCGGCGTGGCTGCGATTGCGGCTGTCGATGTCGCGCATCGCGGCGAACACGCGATAGCCGTCGCGCGCCAACCTTTCGGCGGTTTCGCGGCCGAAGCCGCTCGATGTGCCGGTGATGAGAACAGTCCTGGTCATGGTTTGCCTCCGGTGATGAGGGTTGCGGGTCAATGCGAGATGATCAGCCGGTACGGCTGGTCAGGAGCTGGTGGGGTACCGCGACCGGGATGTCCGAGAGCGAGCTTGAACAGACGTCGCGAGCGGCGGGTTGGGGCGATGACTTGGCCGCGAGTCAGAAGGCGAATTCCAGGCTGGCGTGTGCAACCAAATGTCCCGTAGACGCAAACGAAACGCGGGTTTCCGTGAAGGCCGACGTTTTGCCAAAGCGCAATACTTCTGCTCTTACACGATAGTCATCGTTGACGGCTGGACGCAGGAAGTGAGTGTGCTGATACGCGGTGCCTCTAGTGATGCGCCCCGTCGTGCCCACAGACAGTGATGCAACCGAGTCAATGGCCGCCATAATGGCCTGCCCACATACCGCGCCGCTTGACAATTTGAGCGCATCATTTTGCGGAAGCGTCGCGGACACGATGCCCGGGCAGACCTTGAACTCACGAAGGCCGAGCATTTTGACCCAAGGCGCGAAGACATATTCGTACAACTCAAGAACTGTGGCATCCGTCACTGGCAAACAATGAAGCGGAACCGGAATTCCAGGCGGCCTAACTCCCAAGGCAGGATCGGACCCGTTCTGCGTTGCCTGCGCAGTCACAGGAGCCGGGTTTCCCGTTAGCGTCATTGCATTTTCAACTTCTGTAATCATTGTTCTCTCCGATTCTCGTCAACGCGTGATTACGAGGATCGGAATCTAGGCGGCTGGACCTCGGGTGTCGTGAGGCGAGCGCGCCCAATCGTTCGTACTGGCGCGCACCGCCTGGCGCCCGCGGCATTGCTGACACGATCTCGGGGGCGTGATTTGGCGTGACGGAGAGTTGAGCGGATCGATGTCAAGGCCACGCTACGTTAATCAACGTCCGCCAGTGGCTTGGTCGCAGGCCGCTCCAAACCCGTACGATTGGCCTGCAAGATGATTTGTCCCGTGGAGTCGATGGTTCGCCCAAACGACGATTTTCTCAGCACTCCAAAATTGGACTATGACGGTTTCCGGGCTGCACTGCGCGAGGATTGGGGATGGTTTAGTCCTGCTCTCGAAGCCAACATTTTCGCCGGCAAGGTACGCACGCGGCGCGTCTTCGGATTCGTTGCAACGGATCTCACCTGCAACACGACTCGCGTTGAGCGCACGGAATCGGATATTCGCCGTGATGACGTGGAGTACTATTACGCCGTGGTTCAGCTTACGGGCGGATCGAAAATCATGCAGGACGACCGAGTCGTAGATTTCGCTGCTGGCGATGTCGTCCTGCTCGATTCCACAAGACCCGTAACATTCATCCCGGAGGCCGAACACCGGCACGCGCAATGGCTTAGTCTGCAATTCCCGCGCCAGAACCTGGTTTCGCATCTCGGCTTCGAACCGCAAGGCGGCGCGTGCGCTCGCCGATCGGCGCAAGCGTCACGTCTGCTCTGTCAGCTCGCTCTTGACCCCGTGAGCGATGCAGAACCGTCGTCCGCGTCGGCTGAAAGATACATGGCTCTGGTGGTCTATGATCTCCTCGGGGCGCTGTTTGCACCGCCTGTCCCGCTTGGCTCACGCCACAACGACAAGCTGTTCATGCGCGCGTGCCGCATCATAAAGAACCGCTTTGCCGATCCGGACATCTCTCCGCGCGAGGTGGCTGCCGAGGCGGGAATTTCGCTACGCTATTTGCAGAAGTTGTTCACCGTCCGTGGGTCGACATGCCGTCACCACATATGTTCGGCCCGTCTGGATCACGCGGCGCGTCTGATCGAACGCCGCGCGTTGATCAAGACAGGTCAGCCGCTCAGCGACATCGCCTACGCCTGCGGCTTTCGCGACTACACGCATTTTGCGCGCGGATTCCGACAGCGTTTCGGCACCGCGCCGGGCGCCGTCGCAGCAGGCGGCTCCGGCGGCGACAACGCGCGAGCCCGCGTCGACATTGGCCATGTCGAAAGGCCCTCTACGGAGCGACGCGACAAGCGCGCCGTTTGGCCCGCGCGAGCCGACGCAACAATGGGCGACGATGATCCCGAAGGTGAGGAACACGCCGGGTAACCCGATGGATACACGCGTCCTGGTCGCGGGGCGTGGCGCCGCCTCTCCCGCAGGCGGACAACTTCCATAAGCAGGGCCAATGTCCGGCTTTGGGTGGTGGTCTCAACCGGTCGCCGCAACACTTTATCTTAGAGGGAAAAGATGGAGTGTGGGATGGAACGGAGATTTCATAGAGGTTTTACTGCGGCGGAGAAGACGGAATTATGGGATCGCTGGAAGCGTGGGGAGTCGCTGAAGGCGATTGGACGAGCTTTTGGTAAGCAGTCATCGTCGATCTATTTTCTGGTGGCTCCGCATGGTGGGATTCGTCCTGCGGAGCGGCGTCGCTCCAGGTTGGCGTTGACGCTTGCGGAACGCGAGGTGATTTCCAGAGGTGTTACGGCACATCGATCGGCCCGGTCGATCGCCAAACTGCTTGGCCGCTCACCCTCGACGGTGAGCCGGGAAATGGGTCGCAATGGCGGCTATGATCGCTACCGAGCGACACTTGCGGACGAGAATGCCTGGGCGCGATCCCGTCGTCCAAAATGTTGTAAGTTAGCGACCAATCCGCGGCTTCGGCGGGCGGTGGCAGGCAAGCTCAGATTGGATTGGTCACCCGAGCAGATAGCCGGTTGGCTGAAGAGAACGCATCCTGAAGACGAGTGTAATCAGGTGTCACACGAGACCATCTATCGCAGCTTGTTTGTCCAAGCACGCGGCGTGCTCAAGAAAGAGCTGCTTAGCCATCTTCGATCGAAGCGCTCGATGCGTCGCTCCAGGCCGGTTGACCCAAATGGGGATAGACGGGGGCACATCAAGGATATCGTCTCAATCAGCCAGCGACCGGCGGCGGTTGAAGATCGGGCGGTGCCTGGCCATTGGGAAGGCGATCTGTTGTCCGGACCGAACAACAGCTACATCGCGACCCTGGTCGAGCGTCATACGCGTTACGTGATGTTGGCCAAGGTGGCAGGCAAGGACACCCAGACGGTCGTATCCGCGCTCATCAAGCAGGCGAAGAAGCTACCAAAGGAGCTGTATAAGTCCCTGACCTGGGATCGGGGCAAGGAACTTACGGATCATCGTCGCTTTACGTTGGCGACCAACATCGACGTCTATTTTTGCGATCCGCAAAGCCCGTGGCAGCGCGGGTCGAACGAGAATACCAATGGCCTGCTGAGACAGTACTTCCCGAAGGGCACCGACTTGTCGGTGCATTCGCAAGCCTATCTGAACAAAGTGGCTCGTCAGCTAAACGAACGACCACGTGAGACCTTGCAATTTGAAACACCAGCGGAGAGATTTAACGCCTGTGTTGCGTCGACCGGTTGAGCCGGCAGGTCACGAGCGGACATCGCTGCAGCATCGGCGGACGTCGGCTAGGGTCCAGGAGCAGACATGGCATCCGCGGACCGGCATTTCGGCTAGGGCTCCGAAAGCGAAGTAGATTCAGAGCAATTTGCAGGTTCGCTAGAGGGAGGCGCGGATTGTTGGCGCTTCCTGGATGTCATTCAAGCTTCGAAACCGGAGCCTCGAATCATGCGCTGCGAATTCAGCGAACATGAGTGGACCGCCATTAAGCCAATGTTGCCGAACAAGCCGCGCGGCGTTCGGCGGGTAGAAGACCGCCGCGTGCTCGATGGCATCGTTTGGATCCTGCGTTCAGGTGCGCCATGGCGCGACCTGCCGACGACCTATGGTCCCCGCCCGATTTGTTACAATCGCTTCGTTGGGTGGATGATGGTCTTGTCTCGCTGATTTGCCCGACATGTCAAATGTTGACTTCGGCATTCGACGAGTGCCGGCTACTGTGCATGGGGTTGTTTTCAATATTTTGGCTGGGAGCACCGAGGCTCCTCCGTGTCCTTCCGCCGCCTCCGGAAGGCTGCATCATCCGATCGCGGATGAAGCGACGGCGCGTGGCCTGGAACCGTCGCGCTATTTTCCCAGCGGCCCCAGTATCTTCACCAATTCCCCGTGCACGTACTCATTCCCGCACACCACATGTCCGGTCTTCAGCGGATCGTCGCTGCCTTCGGTGCCGGAGATCGTCCCGCCGGCTTCCCGCACCATGATCTGCCCGGCCGCGATGTCCCAGGGCTGCAGGTTGCGTTCCCAGTAGCCGTCGAGGCGGCCGGCGGCGACGAAGGCTAAGTCGAGGGAGGCAGCGCCGAAGCGGCGGAATCCGGCGACCTTGTTCTGCAGTGCTGCCATTTCCTTCAATGCCAGTTCATGGTCGCCGCGGCCGATATGCGGCAGGCCGCAGGCGACCACGCATTCATCGAGCCTGCGGCGGCCGGCGACGCGCAGCCGCTGGTCGTTGAGGAACGCGCCCTTGCCGCGCTCGGCGATGTACAATTCGTCATTGGCGGGGTTGTAGATCACGCCAGCAATGATCGTGCCCTCGCGCTGCAGGCCGATCGAGATCGCAAATTGCGGAATGCCGTGCAGGAAGTTGGTGGTGCCGTCGAGCGGATCGACGATCCAGGTATGGCTCTTGTCGGCGCCTTCGCGGCTGCCGCCTTCCTCGCCGATGAAGCCGTAGCCCGGCCGCGCCTTGGCGAGGTCCTCGTACAGCATTTCCTCGGCGCGCTTGTCGGCCTTGGTGACGAAGTTCGCCGGTCCCTTCAGCGACACCTGCAGATGCTCGATCTCGCCGAGGTCGCGCTTGAGGCTGCGGCCGGCGCGGCGCGCGGCTTTCACCATGACGTTGATAAGGGCTGAATACAGCATGATGCGCGCTTATGGTGTGAGGGAACGGCCCAATGCCGTCAGGGGGTTGGGGACTGGGTGCCCTGCAGACGTGCCGCCGTCAAGGCGTCATTTGCCGGTGGTTCCGGTCCATTTGCGTGCCGCCGCCTCGACCTTGGCGCGGTCCTCGGGGCCAAGCTCCGCGAGCCGCTCATCGAGTTCGGGGTCGCCCTTGCCGGCGGTCTTGGCGACAAGGTGCCACTTCAGGCCTTCTATCTTGTCCACCGGCACCCCCAGTCCGCTCACCAGCACGCGGGCGAGGCGGTTCTGCGCGATCGGCGAGTTCTGCCGTGCCGCCTTGCGCAGCAGCGCGACCGCCGCAGCCTGGTTCTTCGGCGTGCCGGAGCCGTTGAACAGCGCGATGGCATATTCGACCTCGGCGTCGACATTGTCGGCGAGCGAAGCCGCCTGCAGCAGCCGCACCGCCCGCTCAAGGTCCTTCGGCACGCCGTTACCTTCCTTGTAGAAGGTCGCGAGCGCGTATTGCGCTTCCGGGTTGCCGGCATCGGCCGCGGTGCGCAGTAGTTCGGCGGCGCGCTTGACGTCCTGCGGCAGTGTGTTGCCGTCGAGATAGAGCAGCGCCAGATTGTAGGCCGCCTTGGGGTTGCCGAGCTTGGCGGAGGAGGCCAGGAGCTTGACCGCCTGATCGCGGTTGGTGGCGCCGCCGCGGCCGGACAGCCGCATCATGGCGAGCGCGAACATGCCCTCGCGGTCGCCGGCATCGGCCGCGCGCTGGTACCAGTCGGCGGCCTTCGCATAGTCGCGCTTGATGCCGAGCCCGTTGGCATAGAGCTCGCCCAGCATCGTCATCGCCTTGGCGTCGCGGTTATATTGCGCGCGCGTGATGGCAAGATCGAAGGCCGTCTTGTAGAGGCCGCGCTGATACGCGCCGTAGACATTGTCGACGTTCGGATCGTCGAACGTCGGCATTTGAGGATCTGCTGGCGCGGGCACGGGTCTTGTCGCCGTGGGCTTAGGCGATGTCGTGGGTGCAGGTGTTGGTGTTGCGGCAGGCTTTTTCGCCGCCGCCGGGGCCTTTGCCTTTGGCGGCGCCTGCTTCGCGGCCGGAGGGGCCGCGGGTGGCTGCGCAGCCGGCGGCACCAGCGAGGTCTGCGCAACGGCGCCGGCCGTCGTCATCACGAGGCCCGCGAGCAGCGATATGGGACGCAGCAGTTTCATGGTCCGGTGTTATCCGTGTCCGGCCTTGTCAGGGCTGGTCTTGGTTTTTCCGAACGCTTCCTCATAGGCGTGCGCGATCGCCTGGGCGGTATCGGTCAGCGCCGCCTTCGCGCCGCGCGGGTCGGCCCAGATGAAATCGCCGACCAGCACAAAATCCGCGCCGGCCGTTGCGAATTCGGTAGCCTCCTCGCGCGAGGCGGCGAAGCCTATGCAAGGCGGCTCGAACAGTTCGTCCCACCATTGCAGGCGCTCGGCAATCGCCTCCGCCGAGGGCCGCTGGCCGCTGGCGTCGGGCTCGCCGAACAGCACGTAGTCCGCCCCCCGTTCGCCCGCGGCCATCGAATCGTGCCGCGTGGCAAGGCCGCCGACGCCGGCAATGCGATCCGGCTTCAGCGACGGCAAGGCATCCTCCAGCGCGGCGAGGCCGTTCAGATGCGCGCCGTCGGCGCCCGCGCGCGCCACCAGTTCGACATGGCCGTCGAGCAGCAGCGCGGCGCCCGCATTCTGGATTACGGGCGCCAGCGTCTTCACGCGCGAGATCATGGTGCGCTGGTCGGTCGGCTTCAGCCGCAGCAGCACCGCCGCGACGTCGGCCGCGGCCAACAGCTCCGGAAGGGCGCTTGCCAGCTGCGACGGATCGTCCACCTCTGGTGTCGCGAGATAGAGGCGCGGCGCCGGGCGCGGCGGAACAGGTTTATTGGCCAACTCTAGGCGACCTTCTTTTCAAGGCCGGTTTCCCACTCGCCCTTGCTCGCCAGCGCGTTCATCCGCGCGCGGTGGGTGAAGGCGCGCTGGCCCGCAGCGATGTTCTCGGCCTTGCCCGACCAGGCCTTCTGCGGCGCCGCCTGCAGCGCCCGGCCATAGGAGAAGGTGAGTTTCCAGGGCAGACCGCCGATCCGGTTCATGGCGTTGAGATGCGCGGTCGCTTCCTCGTCGGATTGCCCGCCGGAAAGGAAGGCGATGCCCGGCACGGCCGCAGGCACGCAGGCCTTCAACAGCCGCACGGTCTTCTCGGCGACTTCCTCAACGGACGCCTGCTTCGCGCACTTCTTGCCTGAAATGACCATGTTGGGCTTCAGCACCATGCCTTCGAGTTCGACGCGCTGCACGCGCAATTCCTGGAACGTCTTGTTCAGCACGCGTTGGGTCACATCATGGCAGCGGTCGATGTCGTGATCGCCGTCCATCAGCACTTCCGGCTCGACGATGGGCACGATCTGCGCCGCCTGGCACAGCGCGGCGTAGCGCGCCAGCGCATGCGCGTTGACGCTGATTGCGGTCATCGTTGGAATGCCCGGGCCGTCAGTGCCCCGGCCGATATCGATCACCGCACGCCACTTCGCAAAGCGCGCGCCGCGCTCGTAATATTTCTTCAGCCGTTCGGCGAGCTTGTCGAGGCCGACAGTCACCAGTTCGCCCGGGCATTGCGGCAGCGCTTGCGTCCCCTCATCGACCTTGATGCCGGGGATCGCGCCTGCCTGCTCGATCAGCTTCACCAGCGGCGTGCCATCCTTCGCGTTCTGCCAGATCGTCTCGTCGTACAGGATCACGCCCGAGACGTATTTGCTCATTGCCTCGGAGGAGCGGAACAGCATCTCGCGATAGTCGCGGCGGCTCTCCTCGGTCGATTCGACCTTGATGGCGTCAAAACGCTTCTTGATCGTGCCCGAGGATTCGTCGGCGGCGAGGATGCCCTTGCCCGGGGTGACCATGGCGAGGGCAACCTTGTTGAGGTCGGCGAGATTCATCGAAGTTCTCCAGTAACATCATGCCCTTGCGCACCAAAATAGGCGGTTCTCGGGCAATTGCCTAGAAAACGTTCGTCGCACCGGGGGTGTTTGCGAGGCGCGAGGCCCGCTCAGGCGACGCGCGGATCGAGTTCACCCTTGGTGTAACGCTTGGCCATTTCGGCCGTGGTCAGCACCTTCTTGATCTTGCTGGCCTGGCCTGCGGTATTGAACTCCTGCAGCCGCTGCTTGCACAGCTTGGCCATGGCTTCCATCGCGGGCTTGAGATATTTGCGCGGATCGAACTCGCTCGGATCCTCCTTGAGGATCTTGCGGATCTGCCCGGTCATCGCCATGCGGTTGTCGGTGTCGATGTTGATCTTGCGCACACCGTTCTTGATGCCGCGCTGGATCTCGGAAACCGGCACGCCCCAGGTCGGCTTCATCTTGCCGCCATTGGCGTTGATGATGTCCTGCAGGTCCTGCGGCACCGAGGACGAACCATGCATCACCAGATGCGTGTTCGGCAGCTTGCGATGGATTTCCTCGATCACGTTCATGGCGAGGATATCGCCGTCCGGCTTGCGGGTGAATTTGTAGGCGCCGTGCGAGGTGCCCATCGCGATCGCCAATGCGTCGACCTTGGTCTCCTTGACGAACTTCACGGCTTCGTCGGGATTGGTCAGCAACTGGTCGTGCGACAGTTTGCCCTCCGCGCCGTGGCCGTCTTCCTTGTCGCCCATGCCGGTCTCGAGCGAACCGAGCACGCCGAGTTCGCCTTCCACCGAGATGCCGCCGAGATGGGCCATGTCGGTCACCGTCTTGGTCACGCCGACATTGTAGTCCCAATCAGCAGCCGTTTTGCCGTCGGCTTTCAGCGAGCCGTCCATCATGACCGAGGTGAATCCGGCCTGGATCGCGGTCATGCAGGTGTCGGGTCCATTGCCGTGATCGAGATGCACGCAGACCGGAATCTGCGGGTAGATTTCGGTGACGGCGTCCATCATGTGCTTGAGCATGACGTCGTTGGCGTAGGAGCGCGCACCGCGCGAGGCCTGGATGATGACGGGCGCATCAAGCGAGGAGGCGGCCTCCATGATGGCTAGCGCCTGCTCCATGTTGTTGATGTTGAAAGCCGGCACCCCGTAATCGTGCTCTGCCGCGTGATCGAGCAGTTGACGCAAGGTAATGCGAGCCATTCAAATTCTCCTGTATTTGTCGCGCCTTTGGCGCTCTATCGGTTGTTGTTCAACGCTGCTTCAAAACTTCCACGCCGGGCAACGGCTTGCCTTCCATCCATTCGAGAAACGCGCCGCCGGCCGTCGAAACATAGGAAAAATCGTCGGCCACACCGGCCTGGTTCAGTGCTGCGACGGTGTCGCCGCCGCCGGCGACCGAGATCAGTTTCTTCGCCTTGGTCCGCTCGGCGGCATGCTTGGCCGCGACCATGGTGCCGCGGTCGAACGGCGTCATCTCGAATGCGCCGAGCGGGCCGTTCCAGACCAGCGTCTTGGCGTCGTCGATCGCGGCGTGAATGCGCGCGGTCGATTGCGGCCCGACGTCGAGGATCATGCCGTCGGCCGGGATGGCGTCGAGCCCATAGGCGTGCGACGGCGAGTTGGCCGCGAAATGATAGGCGACCACGGCATCGACGGGGAGGATGATGGCGCAGTTCGCGGCCTCGGCCTTTTCCATGATGCGCAGCGCGGTGGCCGCGAGATCCTTCTCCGCCAGCGATTTGCCGACACCAACGCCCTGTGCGTGCAGGAAGGTGTTGGCCATGCCGCCGCCGATGACGAGCGCATCGACCTTTGTCACGAGGTTTTCGAGCAGGTCGATCTTGGTCGAGACTTTGGCGCCGCCGATGATCGCAATGACCGGCTTGGTCGGCGCTTCCAGCGCCTTGCCGAGCGCATCGAGTTCGGCCTGCATAGTGCGGCCGGCATAGGCCGGCAGCTTGTGGCCGAGGCCCTCGGTGGAAGCATGCGCACGGTGCGCGGCCGAGAATGCATCGTTGACCCAGATGTCGCCGAGCTTTGCAAGCTCCGCCACGAACGCCGGGTCGTTCTTCTCTTCCTCTTTATGGAAGCGGGTGTTCTCCAGGCAGAGGACGTCGCCGTCCTTCATCGCAGCCACGGCCTTGGCCGCGGCTTCGCCGATGCAGTCCTCGGCGAAGCCGACCGGCTTCTTGATAACCTTGGACAGCGCTTCGGCGACGGGCTTCAGCGAATCCTTGGCGTCGCGTCCCTTCGGCCGGCCGAAATGCGCGAGCAGGATGACCTTGCCGCCCTTGTCCGAAATTTCGGTGATGGTCGGTGCGACGCGCTCAAGCCGCGTCGCGTCGGTGACGCGGCCGTTTTCCATGGGCACGTTGAGGTCGACGCGTAGCAAGACGCGCTTGGCCTTCACATCGACGTCATCGAGGGTACGAAAGTGATTGGTCACGACAAGTCCTATGATGAGCCGCCCTGGGTGATGTTAGGCCAGTCTTCGTTCTTCCGGTTTGGATCGGGCTTGATTTTGCTGCCCGACCGCAAGAACAGAAAAAGCGGGACGCCCACCATCGCAAGCAACAGGATGAGGGCGACCAGCTTTGAGATCATGGCGTTCTCCGGCTGCGCCGTGAGGCTTCCTTACAGCAGCTTCCCCATCGCCACGGCGGTGTCGGCCATGCGGTTGGAGAAACCCCATTCATTGTCGTACCAGGACATCACGCGCACCAGCGTGCCGTTCTGCACCTTGGTCTGGTCCTCGTGGAACGTCGATGAGTGCGGATCGTGGTTGAAGTCGATCGAGACGTTCGGCGCCGTGGTGTAGGCGAGGATGCCCTTGAGCTGCTGCTCGGAGGCGCGCTTCATCGCCGCGTTGATTTCCTTGACGTCGGTGGCGCGCTTGGCGACGATCTTGAGATCGATTACCGAGACGTTCGGGGTCGGCACGCGGATCGCGACGCCGTCGAGCTTGCCCTTCAGCTCGGGCAGCACCAGGCCGATCGCCTTTGCAGCGCCGGTCGAGGTCGGGATCATCGACATCGCGGCAGCACGGCCGCGATAGAGGTCCTTGTGCATGGTGTCGAGGGTGGGCTGGTCGCCGGTGTAGGCGTGGATCGTGGTCATGAAGCCGGTCTCGATGCCCACCGTGTCGTTCAGCACCTTGACGACCGGCGCCAGGCAGTTGGTGGTGCAGGATCCGTTGGAGACGACCAGATGATCCTTGGTCAAGGTGTCGTGGTTAACGCCGTAGACGATGGTGGCGTCGGCATTGTCGGCGGGCGCGGAGACCAGCACGCGCTTGGCGCCGGCGGTCAGATGCGCGGAGGCCTTGTCCTTGGCGGTGAAGATGCCGGTGCATTCCAGCGCGATGTCGACGCCCAGAGCCTTCCAGAGCAGCTTGGAGGGATCGCGCTCGGCGGAAACCTTGATCTTGCCATTGCCGAGGCTGATCGAGTCGCCATCAACAGTCACGGTGCCGGGGAAGCGGCCATGCACGGAGTCGAAGCGCAGCAAATGAGCGTTGGTCTCGACCGGGCCGAGATCGTTGATGCCGACTACCTCGATATCCTTGCGGCCGGATTCGGCGATGGCGCGCAAAATATTGCGGCCGATGCGGCCAAATCCGTTGATCGCGATCCGGATTGCCATGCTCGTTTCTCCTTTAATAGCTGGCGCCGTCCCCGCGGAAACGTTCCACGAGGGGCTTACGGCGGAACGCCCGGTTCGGCCGGGCGGGAACGGTCAAGATGGGAGTTTAGGTAGCCCTTTTTCCCAGCAATCTCAACCGTCAGCCCAAGCGTTTCAGGGCAGCGTTAACGGTGGCCTCGGCGGTAATTCCAAAGTGCTTGAAAAGGTCCTTGGCGGGGGCGCTGGCACCGAAACCGTGCATGCCCACGAATTCACCATCCTGGCCGATCACGGCATCCCAGCCCCAGCGCACCGCGGCCTCGATGGCGACCTTCACCGGGGCATCGCCGATGATGGCCTTGCGCCGGTCCGCAGGCTGCGCCAGCAGCAGTTCGAGCGAGGGCACCGAGACCACCCGCGACGCGATGCCGCGCTCAGCGAGCTGCTTCTGGGCAGCCACGGCGATCTCGACCTCGGAGCCCGAGGCGAACAGCGACACCTTGGCGTCGCCCTGCGCTGCGACCAGCTCATAGGCGCCATGCGCGCAAGGATTGTCGTTCGGTGCGCTGGTTCGAAGCTGCGGCAGGTTCTGGCGGGTCAGCGCCAGCACCGTCGGACCATCGATCCGGTTGAGCGCCAATTCCCAGCACTCGGTGACCTCGACGGCGTCACAGGGCCGGAACACGCGCATGTTCGGAATCGCGCGGAGTGCCGCGAGATGTTCGACCGGCTGGTGGGTCGGGCCGTCCTCGCCGAGCCCGATCGAATCATGGGTCATCACATAGACGACGCCGGTGCCCATCAGCGCAGCCAGCCGCATCGCCGGGCGCGCGTAGTCGGTGAATATCAGGAACGTTGCGCCGTTCGGCGCAAAACCGCCATGCAGGAAGATGCCGTTCATGGCTGCCGCCATGCCGTGCTCGCGGATGCCATAATGGATGAAGCGGCCCTTCGGCGTCTTGGCCGAGAACGCCACCGCCGATTTCGCCTTGTTGTTGTTGGAGCCGGTGAGATCGGCGGAGCCGGCGAGGAATTCCATCGGCATCGCCGCTGCAATCGCCTCGATCGCGGATTCGGATGATTTCCGCGTAGCGATATTCTGCGGCGTCTCCAGCAGCGCCTTCTTGTGGGCGCGCAACGCCTTCGAAAGCGCGGCCGGCCGCTCGTGCCGCAGCCGCCGTTCGAACTCGGCGCGCTTGCGCGGGCCGAGTTCGGCGAAAACGCTTTCCCATTCCTGGCGCGCGGCGGCGCCGCGGCTGCCGGCCTCACGCCACGCCTTCAGCACATCGTCAGGTACCGAGAAGGCTTCGAGCGAGATGCCGAGCTTTTCCTTGGCACCCTTGAGTTCTTCGGCGCCGAGCGCCTCGCCATGGGCCTTCGCGGTGCCGGCCCGCGTCGGCGCGCCGTAGCCGATGGTGGTCTTGCAGGCGATCAGAGACGGCTTGCTGGATTTTTGCGCGCGGGTGATTGCGGCGGCGATCGCTTTCTGATCCTGGCCGTCGATCAGTTCGGCCGCCCAGCCCGCGGACTTGAAGCGCTTCACCTGGTCGACCGAATCCGCGATCGAGGTCGGGCCGTCGATCGAGATGCCGTTGTCGTCATAGAGCACGATCATCTTGTTCAGCTTCCAGTGCCCGGCCATCGCGATCGCTTCCTGCGACACGCCTTCCATCAGGTCGCCATCGGAGGCGAGCACGTAAGTGTGATGGCTGACCACCTTCTTGCCGAATTCCGCGGCTAGCATCTTCTCCGCCAGCGCCATGCCGACCGCGGTGGCAATGCCCTGGCCGAGCGGGCCGGTGGTGGTCTCAATGCCCTTGGTGTGGAAGTTCTCGGGATGGCCCGGCGTCAGCGACCCCAGCTGGCGGAAGTTCTTGATCTGGTCGAGCGTCATGTCCTTGTTGCCGGTGAGGTATAGCAAGGCATAGAGCAGCATCGAACCGTGACCGGCCGAGAGCACGAAACGGTCGCGGTCCGGCCAGGCTGGAGCAGATGCATCGAATTTGAGGAACTGTGTGAACAACACGGTCGCGACGTCGGCGGCGCCCATCGGCAAGCCGGGATGGCCGGATTTCGCCTTTTCGACGGCATCCATGGCAAGCCCACGAATCGCATTGGCCATACGGGTATGATCGACCTGCGTCATGATGAAAATCCGCCTGAAATGAGGTGCTTGGTTGTAGGTACGTACCGGGCGAAGGCCGCAATACGGGCGTGGCTTAAGGGAAAGTCGGGGCTGGATAGCACCACAATCCCCGTGAGTCCAAGGCGGGGCAACGCGCTTGCCATGCCAAAAGTTGCTTAGCAGTGCATAGCTTCGCGCGGGCGTTGCGCTTCCCTCGCTTGCCACGTAAATTTCGTGCTCTAACCGCTTGCCGAACCGCGGATTTTGCTGCCGCGCGGCGGGCCTACGCGAAGGTGCGCGCTGCCTCTCATGAGCGATCGGAACGCCAACGGGGCCGGCAATGCCGAGCCGGTCTATACCGACATCGACGCCGCCACGCGGCGCCTGATGATGGCACTCGATGCGCTCGAGGCTGCGGCCGAGCGTCGGCGCGACGCCGACCGTGACGAGAACGAACTGGCGAGCCGGATCCAGGCGCTCGGCGCCGACCGCTCGCGGCTCGCCGACGAACTCGACGGCTCGCTGGTGAAGACGCGGCGGCTGGAGCGCACCAACCGCGAGATATCGGAAAAACTGGATATCGCGATCGGCACCATCCGTGCGGTGCTCGATTCCGGAGAGGATGAATGAGCCACATCAACGTCACCATCAACGGCCGGCAGTACCGCATGGCCTGCGAGGAAGGGCAGGAAGTGCGGCTCTTAAAACTCGCCGAGAACCTGGAAACGCGGGTCGGCGAGTTGCGCGGCAAGTTCGGCGAGATCGGCGATGCGCGGCTGACGGTGATGGCCGCGCTCACCGTGTGTGATGAACTGCTGGATGCCAGCGCGCGCATCCGCGCGCTGGAGGGTGAACTCGAAACCCTGCGCAACGTGCGCGTCGCCGCCGCCGACCGAGCCAAGGCCACGCAGGTCGCGATTGCCAACGCGCTCAACGCCGCCGCCGACCGCATCGAAAAGACCACGCAAGTCCTCAACCGCACCATCGGCAACGGCGTCGCGATCGGGTGAAGGGCTAGGGTGAGTGCTGGCCGTTTCTTACCCGCCCCTCGAGGGGGCGGGTCGCCGCGCAGCGGCGGGGCGGGGTGACAGACTATCGTCGTCGGTGGTGTTTTAGTGGTAGCGCTTCGGCGTCTAACGAACCGTGCACTTCCATATAGATTCGCTCCATCACCGCTTTCAGATCACAGGTTACATCCGAATTCCAGAAGCGGATGACCCGGTATCCTTCCTGTTCCAGCCAAGCTTGCCGTTCGCTATCGTGCTTCGCTGTCGCGTCGTCGTTGTGATGTCCGCCATCGAGTTCGATGATCAGTCGCTTTGCCGGACAGAAGAAGTCGACGATATAGGGACCGATTGGCACCTGTCGCCGGAAATGCGTTCCCTCGATCGGTAGTTCTTTCAACGCACGCCAAAGCACACGCTCATGCGGCGTTGTATTCGCCCGCAGCTTCTTCGCCGCGGCGCGGCGGATAGCCGTTGAAACCATAATCATCTCGCTTGCGGAGAGATCACCCCACCCCGTTCGCATCGGGCGATGCCCAATGCGAACGACCCTCCCCCTCCAGGGGAGGGTATAGAGAAACGCAATCTAAGGATGAAGGCAACTGGTAACCGCTGGCGGTTTCCGTCTGTAACGCTTACATTGTCCTTGCGAAGCTGCGTCGTGCGTCAGGAGCCATATATCCCCGGGGCCTTATCGATCCTTTAGGGAACTGTCCCTGGCCGGGTCCGTGGACCCGGACATATGGTGCCCACCTACTTTCGTAGGGAACTCCGGGATCGAGTGCTTCAACGGCGTTCGCGGCTTCGCACTTTGATTTTTGTTGCTTGCGACTTTGTCCTACCCGCGCGCGTCCCAGTACGCTGCGGCGTCTCGGTTGAATCACTGAAGTCTCTGGATTTCTGGATCACACGCTCGAGTTGCGCGATTGCGCACAAGGCGGGTGATGACAGCGGAAAGATACTGCATGACGGCAACCCTGTCGAAAGGCGACCTCCGCGCCGCAACACTCGCAAAGCGCGATTCGTTGAGCGACGAGCAGCGCGCGGCCGCCGGGCAGGCGATGGCAAAGCGTGGCGTGCCGTTTGCGATTCTGCCCGGCGTGGTCGTATCAGGCTATTCACCGATCCGCAGCGAGATCGATCCCGCGCCGTTGATGCGCAAGCTCGCGGAGCAGGGCGCGAGGCTGGCGCTACCCGCAGTTCTGTCGCGTGGAAAATCGCTGGCGTTTCGCGCATGGTCGCCCGACGACCGGTTGATGCTGGGGCCGCTCGGCATCCTCGAGCCGTCGCCGGCGGCAGAAGAGCTCATTCCCGACATCATGCTGGTGCCGCTGGCGGCGTTCGACCGCCAAGGCCACCGCATCGGCTATGGCGCCGGACATTACGACTATACGCTCGCCCATTTGCGCAAAGTGAAAGCCATCACGGCCGTCGGCACCGCTTTCTCGTTGCAGGAAATAAAAGCTGTTCCCGCGCTGCCGCACGACGTGGCACTGGATTATGTGCTAACGGAAAAGAAAGTGTTCGATTTCCGGAGCTGAACTTTGCGTATTCTCTTCGTTGGCGACGTGGTCGGCCGGGCAGGCCGCACCGCGATCGCGGAATATCTGCCCGGCATGGTCAGGGACTGGGCGCTGGATCTCGTCGTCGTCAATGGCGAGAATTCCGCCGGCGGTTTCGGCATCACCGAGGCGATCTATCAGGAATTCCTCGACGCCGGCGCCGATGCCGTCACGCTCGGCAATCACGCCTGGGATCAGCGCGAGGCGCTGGTGTTCATCGAGCGCGCGCCGAAGCTGATCCGTCCCGCGAACTTCCCAAGAGGCACGCCGGGCCGCGGCGCGGCGTTGGTCGATACCAAGAACGGCAAGCGGGCGCTTGTGATCAACGCCATCGGTCGCGTCTTCATGACCGCGTTCGACGATCCATTTGCGGTGCTCAACCGCGAACTCGATGCCTGTCCACTGCGCGAGGCGGCGGACGCGGTGGTGGTCGATTTCCACGGCGAGGCGTCGAGCGAGAAGCAGGGCATCGGTTTCTTCTGCGACGGCCGCGCCAGCCTCGTGGTCGGCACCCACACCCATGTGCCGACCGCCGATCATCAGATCCTCACCGGCGGCACCGCCTACATGACCGATGCCGGCATGACCGGCGATTACGATTCCATCATCGGCATGCAGAAGGAAGAGCCGCTGCGGCGCTTCACGACCGGCATTCCCTCGGGCCGCTTCGAACCGGCGGCCGGCGTGGCGACACTCAGTGGCGTTGCGGTCGAGACCGATGATGCCACTGGCCTCG
The DNA here is from genome assembly GCF_049993905.1 of Bradyrhizobium sp. McL0615. Taxonomy (NCBI): domain Bacteria; kingdom Pseudomonadati; phylum Pseudomonadota; class Alphaproteobacteria; order Hyphomicrobiales; family Nitrobacteraceae; genus Bradyrhizobium; species Bradyrhizobium sp. McL0615. Next base: position 1,322,806 of record NZ_CP188254.1, read on the forward strand.
CGCTGCGGGTCGCACCGGTGCGGGCCGGCGGCAGGCTCGAGCCGGCGGTGCCGGGGTTCTGGGTCTGACACATACCAGCCTGAAGAGAATGTCGATGCGCAGGCTGCTGATCGTTGCGCTGGCCGTTTTCGTTTCCACCGCGGCCAATGCGCAGACGCTGACCCAGCGGCCGGTCTCGCAAGGCGCGGTGACGCCTGCCGACATGACGGAGCGGCTCGAGAAAGCCGCGGTGCGAACCAGAGAGCAGGCGCCGAAAGGCGCGGCGCGCGGATCGTCGATCGATTTCTGCTGGCCGTCGAGCGTCGAGGAATATCAGGCGATCGGCAAGTACGTGCTGGTGCTGGTCAGCGTCGTCACTCAGGACGCGGCTGAACTGCCGTTGCGCCGGGTCTACGTGACCGTCAACGGCGAGCAGACCGAACTGGTCAGGCTCTCAAGCCAGCGCCGCGACGTCGGGAAAGGATCGACCACGTTTTCGATTCTCGGCCCGTTTCGCGAGGATGGATTCTACGTTGCGCCCGTTGGTCTGATGACAAGCGACGGCTATCTGCAGGCCGACTTCGCAATCCATCGCAACAATTTCAATCTGTACAAACTGCCGGGCACCGCACCGGACTTCATCAAGGCCGACAAAGATCCTATGCCGGCCAGGGATGCGAGGCCGAACATGCCGGCGCTCAAGGCGTTACTGACGCGCGAATATCAGGGGTTTGAGCTGCCCGCGAGCTTGCGATAGCGCAAGCCACGACCGATAGTGCAAGCCGCGACGGCTTCAATCGAACTGGATCACCTTGTCCAGCGTGATCGGCAGATCCCGCACGCGCTTTCCCGTGGCGTGATAGACCGCATTGGCGATGGCCGCCGCGACGCCGACGATGCCGATTTCGCCGAGGCCCTTGATGCCGAGCGGATTGATGGTTTCGTCGGGCTCGTCGACGAAGATGACCTTGATGTCGTGCACGTCGGCATTAACGGGCACGTGATACTCGGCGATATTGGCGTTCATGACGCGGCCGAACTGATGGTCGAACAGCGCTTCCTCGTGCAGCGCCATGCCGATGCCCCAGACCACGCCGCCCATCACCTGGCTATGGGCGGTCTTCAGGTTGAGGATACGCCCGGCCGCGACCGCGTCGACGACGCGGGTGACGCGGATGACGCCAAGCTCTTCGTCCACCTTGACCTCGGCAAAGACGGCCGAGTGCGTGTTGTGCGCATGCGACTTGTCTTCCTCGAAACTGTTGGTCTCCTCGCGGGTGATGCGCTCTGCGTTATCGGACTGCATCGCGCTCGCGATCGGAACCGCGCGGCTCGCATCCTGCTTGCTGACGATCTTGCCGTCCGCCAGTACGACGTCGTCCACGCCGGCGCCTGCCAGCGGCGAATCCTTCATCCGCTTGGCAAGCTTCAGCAAGTCACCGCGAACCTCGCGCGCCGTATTCGCAATCGCATGGCACACCGAAGCTGCGATCCACGATCCGCCCTCGACCGGGCATTGCGGCAGCGTTGAATCGCCGAGCTTGACGCTGATGCTGTCGATCGGTAGGCCAAGCATGTCGGCCGCGACCTGCGCCATGATGGTGTAGGTGCCGGTGCCGATATCGGAGGCTGCGGTTGCCACCTCCGCATGCCCGTTGGCGGTCAGCACGATACGGACCGCGGCCGGCATCTGCAGGGCCTCCCATACGCCGGTCGCCATGCCCCAGCCGACCAGATCGCTGCCGTCGCGCATCGAGCGCGGCTCAGGGGTACGCTTGTCCCAGCCGAACGCCGCCGCGCCCTGCCGGTAGCATTCGCGCAACTGCTTGCTGGAATAGGGCAGGCCTGAATTCTGGTCGCGGTCGGAGTAGCATTGCAGGCGCAACTGCACCGGATCGATCTTGAGCGCGACCGCGAGTTCGTCCATCGCGCATTCGAGCGCATAGACGCCAGTCGCGGCGCCCGGCGCCCGCATGTCGGAGGACGTCGGCACGTCCAGCGGCGCCAGCCGGTGCACGAATTTTGTATTGGGGGCTTTGTAGAGCAGGTCTGCCCAGCCGGTATCGTTGCGGGAGAATTCCTCGAACTGCGAGGTCACGGCGATCGCCTCGTGCATGATGGCGTCGAGGGTACCACCGGCCGTGGCGCCGAGCGCGAGACGCTCGATGGTCGCCGGGCGGTAGCCGAGCCCATACATCTGCGCGCGGTCCAGCACGACGCGGACCGGCCGCTTCAGCGCGCGAGCGCCCAGCACTGCCAGCACGACCTGGTATTGCGGGCGCAGGCCGGCGCCGAAACCGCCGCCCATATAGGGCGACATCACGCTGACCTCGTCCGGCTGCAGCTCGAACACGCCGCAAAGATATTTCTGGACGTTCTGCACGCCTTGCGTCTTGTCGTAGACCACCAGCTTGCGGCCGTCCCATATCGCCGTCGAGGCGAACAGTTCCATCGGATTGTGGTATTCGGTGGGGATGTAATACTCGGCTTCGTGACGCGTCTCGGCCGCAGCAAACGCCTTCTCGGCATTGCCGCGCGGCTTCTCGGGCTTCTCGACCGTGAATGCGTTGCCGCGCTGCGCGTGCAGATCGGTGACGTGGGCTTCGCCCTGCTGCTCGACCCGGACCAGCGTAGCCGCGAAACGCGCCGTCTCCCAGTCCTCGGCCAGCACCAGCGCGACCGGCTGTCCGTTGAACAGGATCCTGTCATCGTAAAGCGGGCGATAGGGCGATCCTTTCTCCGGTGCGACGTCATCCTTGTAGGCGTCGTCGTCGTTCGGCATCGGCGGCCGGTGCCGATGGGTGAGCACGTCGATGACGCCGGGGACGCGCAATGCCTCCGCGGTATCGATGCGGCCGACGCGTCCCTTCGCAATGGTCGATCCGACGACATAGCCATGCACGAGGCCGGGGACGTTGAATTCGCCGGCATATTTGGCTTCGCCGGTGACCTTGGCCCTGCCGTCGACGCGCGATGTTGCTGACCCGATATAGGATGCCATGGCGCTCACCGGATTTTCTTGACGGATTGCGATTGCGGGGTGCCGCGTGCGGCCTGACTGAGCGTTCGCACGATGGCGCGGCGCGCCAGCCCGATCTTGAAGCCGTTGTGCCCGTAGCCTTTGGCGCCTTGCAGCATGAGGTCAGCGGCTTGCGCAAATGCGCCTGCATCGGCGCGCTGGCCGCGCATTGCAGTTTCGGCTGCGGTGACGCGCCACGGCTTGTGCGCGACGCCACCGAGCGCGAGGCGCGCTTCCCTGATCGTCTCGCCGTCAAGCTCGAGCGCTGCCGCCACCGATACCAGGGCGAACGCATAGGACAGGCGGTCGCGGATCTTCAGGTAGGAATAGTTCGCGGCAAAACCCTTTGGCGGAAGCTCGATGGCCGTGATGATTTCGTTCGGCTCCAGGTTGGTGTCACGCTGCGGCGTGTTGCCGGGTAGCCGATGGAAATCCGAAAATGCGATTCTACGTGCCCCGCCGGGGCCAACGACATGGACGATGGCCTCCAGCGCCGCGAGCGCCACGCACAGGTCGGAAGGATGGGTTGCGATGCAGGCTTCGCTGGTTCCGAGAATGGCGTTGATGCGGTTGATGCCCGATATCGCCGAGCAGCCGCTGCCGGGCTGGCGCTTGTTGCAGGGCGTCACGGCGTCATAGAAGTAGAAGCACCGTGTGCGCTGCACGAGGTTGCCGCCGGTCGAGGCCATGTTGCGCAGTTGCTGCGACGCGCCGGCCAGGATCGCGCTTGCGATCAGCGGATAGCGCTGCGCGATCAGCGGGTGGTAGGCGAGATCGGAGTTCGGCACCAGCGCGCCGATACGAAGGCCGCCGCCTGACGTTTCCTCGACGCTCCGGAGCGGCAAATGCGAGATGTCGACCAGCCGGGCCGGATGCTCGACATCATACTTCATCAGGTCGATCAGATTGGTGCCGCCCGCGATGAATTTTGCGGACGGATCGGCGGCAACCTGGCGGATGGCATCGGCGACGTCGCTGGCGCGTGTGTATTGGAACGGGGTCATGACCGCACCATCGCTTGCTGGATCGCCGCCACGATGTTCGGATAGGCGCCGCAGCGGCAGATGTTGCCGCTCATCAGTTCGCGAATTTCATCCGCCGTCTTTGCCCTGCCCTCGGCGATCAGGCCTGCCGCCGAGCAGATCTGTCCCGACGTGCAATAGCCGCATTGAAACGCGTCGTGATCGATAAAGGCCTGCTGCAGCGGATGCAGCGCGCCGTTGCGGGCAAGACCTTCGACGGTGGTCACCTCGGCGCCGTCCTTCATCACCGCGAGCGTCAGGCAGGAATTTATCCGCCGGCCGTCGACCAGTACCGTGCAGGCGCCGCATTGGCCGTGATCGCAGCCCTTCTTGGTGCCGGTGAGGTCGAGCCGGTCGCGCAACGCATCTAGCAGCGTGGTCCATGGCGCGACCGCGAGTTCCACGCGGGCGCCGTTGACCGTCAGTGTTACCGGGATCTTCTGCGGTGCCGCTACGGTCGGCCTCGTCGCCTCTGCTGTGTCCGATCGCGCCATTTGCGTCTCCGTCATTCCAGCCGATGCCCGCTTCCATATGAAACGATATGACAACGCGCCTGTGTCAACCAGACAGCCCATTGCCGCAGCGCGGCCGCAGTTTTCAAATCGCACGACGAAAGCGCACGGAAGGGAGCCGATATGCGCATCTGCGATCTGTTTGAGGTAACCAACGCGCTTATCGCGTTATTGTGCCGTCTGCTTGCGCAGCTCCGCCACGTCATTCGCCGTCAGCGTCGATCCCTTGGTTCCGAACCGCGCGGTAACGTAATTGGCGACTGCGGCGATCTCGTCGTCGGTATAGGCATTACCGAAGGCCGGCATCGAGAGCGCGCCATCCGGCGTATGCCGTTTGGTGCCTGAGATCACGATCTGCGCGACGTTGGTCGCCGCGGGATCGTTCACCGCCCAGGTGCCGGTCAGCGTCGCCATTGGCGAGATGGCGCTTTCGCCGCTCCAGCCGTGGCAGCTCACGCAGGCGCCTTCGAACACCATCTTGCCGCGGGCATCGGCCGTGATGCCTTGCTTGTGCGAGGCGGGCGCCGGCGGCGCCGTGGTTGCGGGCAGGTCGGGCGAGGGCGTCGGCGGCACGCTGCGCAGATAGGCGATGACGGCGCGGATGTCCTCCGGAGCCAACTGGCTGAGGCTGTGATCGACGGCTTCGCCCATCGGGCCCGATGCCGCGCCATGTCCCGGGGCGTGTCCGGCCGAAAGATAGGCGGCGAGATCCTCATCCTTCCAGCCGCCGAGGCCGCTGCTCTTGTCCGAACTGATATTGAACGCGCGCCAGCCGGCCGTCACGGCGCCGGCGAATTTCTTGCGGTTGTCGAGCGCAAAGGCGAGGTTGCGCGGCGTATGGCATTCGCCGCAATGCGCCAGCGCCTCCACGAGATACGCGCCCCGATTCCACTCCGGACTCTTCGAAGTGTCGGGTGTGAAGCGCGTGTCCGGGTTGAACGCCGCCGACCAGAACCGCATCGCCCAGCGCTGGTTGAACGGGAACGAAAGCGTGTTTTCAGGCGCGGCCGCGCGCACCGCCGGCAGGCTGAACAGATAGGCCTTCACCGCCAGCACGTCTTCATCGCTCATGTAGGTGTAGGACGTGTACGGCATCGCCGGATAAAGCATGGCGCCGTCGCGACGCTTGCCGCGCTGGACCGCGTTGAGGAAATCCTGGTCGCTGTAATTGCCGATGCCGGTTTCCTTGTCGGCGGTGATGTTGGTCGAATAGAGCGTCCCGAACGGCAATTTGAAGCCGAGGCCGCCGGTATATTGCTTGCCGCCCTGACTGGTGTGGCAAACCATGCAGTCGGCAGCCTTGGCCAGATACTCGCCGCGTTCGATCAGGCTCGCCTTCTCGAGCGGAGCCGGTACGCCGGTTGGTTTTGTCCCGCGATAATCCGCGAGCCCGACTTTCGAGCCGCCGGAAAAGTCAAGCGGGCCAGGACCGCGGATGATCCAGGTGCCGATCGCGATCGCCGCAATGACGATGACGGCGAGGCTCAGCAGAATGCGCACAGCCCGTCTCATGCCTTCTTCCCCGCAGCAATCAGCGAACGGTCGATCGGCATGCGCCGCAGCGCCACGCCGGTTGCGGCATAGATCGCGTTGCGCAAGGCCGGCGGGCCACCATTGACGCCGGTCTCGCCGATGCCGCCGGGCGGCTCGCCGCTTTTGACGACATGCACCTCGATCTTCGGCGTCTGGTTGATGCGCAGCATCCGGTAGTCGTGGAAGTTCGACTGCTGGACGCGCCCCTTGTCGATCGTGATCTCGCCCCAGAGGGCTGCGGTCAGCCCGAAGATCAATCCGCCTTCGAGCTGCGCCTTCACAGTGTCGGGATTGACGGCGATGCCGGTGTCGACCACGGAGGTGACGCGGCGCAGCGCCACCTCGCCCTTGTCGTCGACCTCGGCTTCCACGATGGTTGCGATGAATGTCTCGAACGACGGCTGCAGCGAAACGCCGCGGCCGACGCGCAGCGGCAGTTTCTCGCCCCAATTGGCTTTTTCCGCCGCGAGGTTCAGCACCGCCAACGCCCGCGGCTTGCTGCCGAGCATCGCCCGACGAAATTCGATCGGGTCCTTGCCGGCCTTGCGCGCGAGGTCATCCATCGCGCATTCGACGGCGAACACATTGTTGTTCGGGCCGACGCCCCGCCAGAAGCCGGTCGGCACCGCCGGAGGCTCGGCTCTGACATATTCGACATGGAAGTTCGGGATGTCGTAGGGCGCATCGATCGCGGCATCGACGGCGTCGATATCGATGCCCTTCTGGAACGCCGGCGGCAGCCAGCGCGCCAGGATCGCCGAGCCCGTAACCTTGTGTTTCCAGGCGGCGACCTTGCCGTCGACCAGCACTGCGGAGATGTTATTGCGATAGACCGGGCGGTAGACGTCGTGCTGGGTGTCTTCCTCGCGCGTCCATACCACCTTCACCGGATAGTCCACCTGCTTGGCCACGCGCACTGCGGCGACCACCATGTCGGGCTCGAGCTTGCGGCCGAAGCCGCCGCCGAGCAGGTGGTTGTTGACGATCACCTTCTCGACCGGCATGCCCGCCGCCTTGGCCGCTTCCGACTGCACCCGGCTTACGATCTGCGTGCCGGTCCAGATCTCGCAGGCATCAGGCCTGACATGAACGGTGGCGTTCAGCGGCTCCATCGCCGCGTGCGCGAGGAACGGCAGTTCGTAGGCCGCCTCGAACTTGTCCCCGGTGGAAAGTCCCTTGGCGATGTCGCCGACCGATTTGGCGACCGCGCCATCGTTTTCGCTGGCCGCACGCAGGTGCTGCCAGATGTCTTTCGAACTGATTTTTGCGTTCGGCCCTTCGTCCCAGTCGATCTTCAGCGCGTCCAGGCCTTTCTTGGCCGCCCACATGTGATCGCCGATCACGGCGACCATGTCGTCCAGCACCACGATCTTGCGCACGCCGGGAATCTTCTTGGCCGCGCCGTCGTCGACCTTGCCGACCTTGCCCCCGAACACGGGACAGGCGGCTACCGTTGCGAACTTCATGTCCGGCAGGATTGCATCGATGCCATAGACGGCCTTGCCATTGACCTTGTCCGGCGTATCGAGCCGCTTCAGCGGCTGCCCGATATAGATGAAATCCTTCGGGTCTTTCAGTGGAACGTCCTTTGGCGGCGCCTCGCTGCTTGCCGCGATCGCCAGCGCGCCATAGGAGAGCTTTCGGCCACTCTCGGTGTGCGTCACCTCGCTCTTCGACGCCGTGCAGCCCGCCGCGTCGACCTCCCATTGCTTGGCCGCGGCCTGCACCAGCATGGCGCGCGCGCTGGCGCCGGCGCTCCGCAGCGGCTTCCAGAAGGCACGGATCGAGTTTGAATTGCCGGTCACCTGCAGGCCGAAGGTCGGATTGCCGTAAAGCTTGTCGTTCGGCGGCGCGTGCAGCAGTGCTACTCGCGCGATATCGGCGTCGAGTTCTTCCGCGAGGATCATCGGGATCGCCGTGTAGACCCCCTGGCCCATCTCGACCTGCGGCATCACCAGCGTGACCTTGCCCGCTTCGTCGATGCGGATGAAGGCGTTGGGTGCGAACTTGCCGTCGGTCGTGTCGGCCGGCTGCACCGGCTCGTTGACCGCGGCACGAAGCGGCAGGTGGAAGGCGAGCGTGAAGCCGGCCGCGAGACCGCCGGTCAGCAGGGCGCGGCGCGAAAGATCATGATTGCTTTTCGTCGTGGCGGTTTGGTCGAGCGATTTCATGGCGCGCCTCCTATGACGAGCGTCCGGACGCGGCCAGCTTGATGGCCTCGCGGATCCGCACATAGGTGCCGCAGCGGCAGATATTTCCGGACATCGCGGCGTTGATGTCGGAATCGTCGGGATTGGGTGTCGACGCCAGCAGCGCCGCGGCCGACATGATCTGGCCGGACTGGCAATAGCCGCACTGGATCACTTCAAGATCTAGCCAGGCCTTTTGCACTTTGGCACCCGCAGCAGACGCGGCAACGCCTTCGATCGTGGTAATGCTGCGGCCATTCAACGCACCGACCGGCAGAACGCAGGATCGCACGGGCCTGCCCTCGACATGCACGGTACAAGCGCCGCACTGCGCGATGCCGCAGCCGTATTTCGTGCCGGTCATTCCGAGGATGTCGCGGAGCACCCAGAGCAGCGGCATGTCCGCCGGGGCGTCAAAGGATTTCTGTTCGCCATTGATCGTCAGCATCGTTGCCATAAGCATCCCCAGAGTTTGCGGCCGCGGGCAGCGGACACGTGGCGATGACCGGAAATATCGCGCCGCAGCGAGCCAGGACGCGAGGATATTTTTCGCAATGCTGATCTGCATCGGCTACATCACATAGTCGTGCAGCGCGGCTGCATCAGTTTTAGGCGAACTGATACGATCGTCGTCATTGAGTGCGCGCGCCTGTTGAGGCATGTCATCTAAAAGCGGCAATGACGCGGGGGATGTTCGATGGCGTCCAGCAGTGCAGATTTTTCGACGATATTGAACCGCATTCTCGATACCGCGGCGGACAATCTCAGGATCGCAAAGATTCTGGTGCAGATGGGTCTTGACCCCAACAACATCACTTATGACGCACTATTCAACCGACTGTTGGAAATTGGGCTGGCCAATATCACGCTTGCCAACATGTTTGCCCTGATTGGCGCCATCTTCTTTGTTGCGACCTTGCTGATGCAGACGATGGTGCCGCTGCGCATTGCGAACATGGCGGGCTGTACGTTCTTCGTTGCCTTTGGCGCGCTCTCCGGCAACGTCGCGACGTTTCTCCTTTATCTGCTTTTGCTGCCGATCAATGCCGTGCGACTCCGTCAAATGCGCAACCTGATCAAGAAGGCACGTATCGCGACGGAGAGCGACACCTCGATGGAATGGCTCAGACCGTTCATGACCGAGCGGAGATATCGCCGGGGCGACACGTTGTGCAAGAAGGATGATGCAGCTGACGAAATGTTCCTGACGATCACAGGAAGGTATTTGGTCACGGAGATTGGCGTCGAACTTCCGCCGGGTCGCATCGTGGGCGAACTTGGCTTCCTTACGCCCAATAAGCAGCGAACTGCGACGGTCGAATGCATAGAGGACGGGCAGGTGCTGACCATAACCTACGAAAAGCTGCTCGAGATCTACTTTCAAAATCCGCAATTTGGCTATTACTTCCTCGTCCTGACCAGCCAACGCCTGCTGGAGAACATCTCACGACTGGAAGGAATCGTAGTGCAAGAAAAAGCCGCGCGGCAGAGCGCAGGCGAGGCTGACATTTAGCAAGATCAAGCTACGTCGTCGCAACCCGGTACGACAAGCTCGCAGCTAACAACATGGCCTTCGTCGAACTCGCGTCCATTTCGGATTCAGTTACGCGCTGGTGTATTCGCGCGCTAGCTCTGCCGAAAGCCCATCCGGAATGCGCCCCAATGGCGGCCGCGGATGAAGATCGGCGACGACAGGTCCTTCATCAGCACGAAATTGCCGCCGCCCATGTCGCGCCGGTAGGTCTGCAGCAGGAACGGTTTTGTGTTCGCCGCCACCTTCTTTACCGCGCGGTCGTTGAACAGGCGGCGGTTGCGGCAATTGGCGTTGTTCCAGACAGGGTCGGGCCCCTGCGGCAGGCGGTAGTTTGGATTGTGGGTCGGCAGGTAGCCGCTTTTGGCCCAGGCCACACAGAAAACGATTCTGGCATCACTCTTCTGGATCGGATCCTGAATGGAGGGGAGGACCCGGTCGGTGAACGCGACATAGTCGGTCAGATATTGCTTTGGATCGGTGCCGGCGATTTCACGATACTTCTCGTCCATCAACTGGTCGAGCGTGATCTCGCCGCGCGCGACGGCGCCCTCAAACGCGTCGGAAATCTGTTTTGCGATATCGATCACCACGCGGATCAGCGGTGCATCCGAGGTCTCGACGCCGCTGTCGGCGATCAGCGCGATCAGGTCTTCGGAGGTCTCGAGCAGCTTTGTCACCCGATCGTCCGCGTGCTTGAGATCGCGCGAGGAGAGGTCGACGCCCTTGGCGAGCTCGCTGAGCTCGGTGATGACGGTGTCGCAATGGCCGAGATTGGACGTCGCGGCCCTGGCGACGCCGTCGATCTCCTGCCCTACGGACGCGATGCCCTGGTGCACGCGCGCGATGATGCCGCTGATCTGATGTGCGCCTTCACCGGCACTCTTGGCGCGGAGTGAGGCGTCGCTGCTCTCGCCGATCAGGCTGCCGATCTGGCCGTCGAGATCGCGCATGGTATCGGAAATCTGCTGCGTGGCCTGGCGAGTCCCTTCCGCCAGGCTCTTCACTTCGCTCGCGACCACGGCAAAGCCGCGGCCGGCGGTTCCGGCGCGCGCCGCCTCGATCGTGGCATTGAGCGCCAGCAGGTTGGTCTGCTTCGCAATCGCCTCGATCGAACCGGAAACTTTCGCAACCTGCGACAGGGCCGAGCCGACGGCGCTGAGCCGGGCCTCCATGCGGCCGACCGCTTCAACGAGTTCGGCGATGTGCCTGACGGCCGTATCCACCGCGCTGCGCGACTGAACGATCTCTACCACGGCTGCGGTCGTGGTCGATTGCACCGCCTGCGATGCGTTGGCGATCTCGCGGTTGGCCGAGACCATCGTCTGGGCCGTCTTCTGAAGGTGGTGGAATCGTTCCGACTGGTTGGCGACACGGCTTGCGACCTCCTGGACGTTGCCGGCAATATCGGCAAGCTCCACGCCGAGCCCGCCGATGCGATTGGCAAGCTGGTCAATGAGTCGTTCGGCCAGCGTCTGGTTGGATTGAGTGTCCAGGACTGCACGCTGCACAACGGACATGTTCGAGCTTTCTCCAGTTAGAGCCGATGACCGGCCCATCGCGGCGATCGCATTCCAATTCCAAGTTCAGAACGCGATTCGCGCCTTGGAGTCTTGCCTGAGAGCGCACTAGAGCCTGTACGCCGTGCGGAAACCGCCCCAGTGGCGGCCTTTGACGCGGATCGGCACGTCGATCTCGCGCATCATCACCATGTTACCGTTGCCCATGTCGCGTGCGTAGCTCTGGATCAGATAGGCGCGCTGGTTGCGCCCGGCGGCAAGGCCTGCCGGATCGTTGAAGATGCGGCGGTTGCGGCTGTTGGCGGTGTTCCAGGTGACGTCGCCCGGCTTCTGCGGGTGCGAATAGATCTTGTTGTGAACGGGCAGATAGCCGTTGGTGTCGATCATGGCGCAGAACGCCATCCGCTTATCCTTGGCGAGGAACGCTTCCTGGAACGGCGGCAGGGCGCGATCGGCCCAGTCAAGAATCCTGGTGCGGTACTGCACCGGATTACTGCCTGCGATCTCGACATAGTTGGTGTCGAACATGTCCTCGATCGAGATGGCGCCGCTGTCGATGCCATTCTCAAAAATCTTCTTCAGCGCGGCACCCGCTTCCATCGCGCGGGTGACGGCTTCGGTGTTGTCGTCTTGGATCGACCACAACTTGTCTTCGATCTTCTCGGTCAGCGCCGTATCCGGCCTTTCGAACTGCGCATGCGCGCCAGCCTGCGATCGCTGGACGATGCGAACCCTGCAGGCGCCGACATCCTGCAGCGTCGCATCAAAACTCTGGCCCTGCGCCAGCGTTTCCGCGTCTGCCCCGCTGACCAGAATGCCGCCTAAGGAAATTTCGTAGACCGGTGCTGATATCACCCCGCGCGGGACGGCAATTTCGATCTTGAGGCTGCAAGGCAGCCTTTGGTCCTTGCGGCGGTCCTGGCGGTCACCTGTTTTCTCTCCCTGCCGCAGCAGCACGGCGCAGCGCGCCTTGAGCTTCTGCGCAAACGCGGTGACGGCCCGGCCGGCCGTGGCGACGCTTTCGCCATGGACCTCGGCTTCCTTGGTCGCATGATCGATTTCGGTGGCGCTGTTGCCGACCGATACGATGAAGCTGGATGCGGAGGCTGCATTGTCGGCCATCTCGCCGGTGGTTGCGTTCTGCTCGGCGACCGCGCCGTTGACGTTGTCGAACACCGGGCGGATCGCCTCGATCGCCTGCGAGATACGATGCACGGCGTCGACCGAGCCCGCGGCGTCACGCTGCAGCGCCTCGATCTTCTTGGTGATCTCTTCCGTCGCGTGCTGGGTCTGCACCGCGAGCGCCTTTACTTCGGTGGCAACCACCGCAAAGCCCCGTCCGGCCTCGCCGGCGCGTGCGGCCTCGATGGTGGAATTGAGCGCCAGCAGCGTGGTCTGCCGCGCGATCTGCGCGATCAGGTTGACGACGTTGCTGATCGCCGCCGAGGATTCCCGCAAGCGATCCACATTGGCGCTGGCTTCGCGGGCGGCGTCGCTGGCCTGGTCGGCGAGCTTGCCGGCGTCGCGCACCTGCGCGCCGATCCCCTGCGCCGACTGGGTGAACTTGTCGGCGGCGTGCGAAAAGGTCGTGGCGGTGCCCTGTGCGGCGCTGGTTCGGTTGGTCAGGGCGTCGGTGCGCTGGCGGATGGTCGACAGCGTCGCAGCCGTGGCCTCGGCGCCCCCGGCAACCGAGTTGGCCGCGCGTTCGAGCTGGCGGATCATCGCGCCGAGCTCGAGTTCCAGAAGCTCGAGGATCGCCTTGGCCGAATCGCCATCGGCGGAAGCGGTCTCCGTCGCGTGGGCGACCGTCTGGGCCTTGGGCTGGGCGGCCGGCAACGCCGGCTCCGGCACCCGTTTTTTGAACAAACCGAAGGCCATAACGTCTCTTAAAAGTTGAAGATCGGTGCGAAATCCTCTCATCCGAGCATGAAGTCATGGTTAACAAGTGCCTGATATTCCGGCAGACGGCAGTACTTGCATACCCTCATAGCTCGCAAATCTTTGATTTCGGCCGATTGGCGGCCTATAAGGCCGCGCTTCACCCGCATCCCTCCCGGACGAATCCAAGAGACCCTGCATGGCCGGCCATTCCCAGTTCAAGAACATCATGCACCGCAAGGGCAAGCAGGATGCCCAAAAGTCGAAGCTGTTTGGCAAGCTGGCGCGGGAAATCACGGTGGCGGCCAAAATGGGTCAACCCGATCCGGCGATGAACGCCCGGCTGCGCGCGGCGATCATTTCCGCCCGCCAGGAAAACATGTCGAAGGATTCGATCGAGCGCGCCGTGAAGAAGGCCAGCGGCGGTGAGGGCGAGAGTTACGACGAGATTCGCTACGAAGGTTACGGCCCCGGCGGCGTTGCGGTCATCGTCGAGGCGCTGACGGATAATCGCAATCGCGCCGCCTCCGACATCCGCTCCTACTTCACCAAGTCGGGCGGCAATCTCGGCGAAACCGGCTCGGTCGCCTTCATGTTCGACCGCACCGGCATCATCGAATATGACGCCAGCAAAGCCTCCGACGACGCGATGCTGGATGCCGCCATCGAAGCCGGCGCCGACGACGTGATATCAAGCGAAAGCGGCCACGAGATCTACGCCTCGCAGGAAACCTTTCGCGAGGTTGCCAAGGCGCTGGAAGCGAAATTCGGCGAGGCCCGCAAGGCGGCGCTGACCTGGAAGCCGCAGAACACGATCGCAGTCGATGACGAGACCGGTGAGAAGCTGTTGAAGCTGATGGACCTCTTGAACGAGCACGACGACGTCCAGAACGTCTACGCCAATTTCGAGATTTCGGACGCGCTGGTCGCCAAGATGGGCGGGTAGCGGCGACGCGTCGCCGTCGGCCCCATACTCCGCTGTCTTCGCCCGGCTTGACCGGGCGATCCGGTATTCCGGAGGCCGTGGTGATTGTGCCGAGAAGCCGCGGTGTACTGGATCCCCGCCTTCGCGGGGATGACATGCGGGGGCCACGATAGCTCCGGGGCAGGGGATTTCCGTTCTCTTTATGTTTCGTTCACCCGGCTCTGGCGTTATCACTACGCCATGACATCCCCACCGATTCGCCAACCCGTCCGGATCATCGGCATCGACCCCGGTCTGCGCCGCACCGGCTGGGGCGTGATCGAGACCGAGGGCAACCGCCTCATCTTCATCGGCTGCGGCTCGGTCGAGCCGCCAGACGATCAGCCGCTGGCCAGCCGCCTGCTGGCGATCCATGAGGGGCTCGCTGCCGTGCTCGGCGATTTCAGGCCGGCGGAGGCCGCGGTCGAGCAGACTTTTGTGAACAAGGACGGCGTCGCCACGCTGAAACTCGGCCAGGCGAGGGGCGTTGCCATGCTCGGGCCCGCGATGTTCGGCATATCGGTTGCGGAATACGCGCCCAACCAGGTGAAGAAGACCGTGGTCGGCGCTGGTCACGCCGACAAGAACCAGATTGCCGTCATGCTGAAGATCCTGCTGCCGAAAGCCGAGCCGAAATCTGCTGACGCCGCCGACGCGCTGGCGATTGCCATCACGCACGCCCATCATCGCGGAGGCGTAGCGCTGCGGCTGAAGGTCGCCAACCTATGATCGGCAAGCTGAAAGGCCTGATCGATTCCTACGGCGAGGACTATGTGATCCTCGACGTCGGCGGCGTCGGCTATCAGGTGCATTGCTCGTCGCGCACGCTGCAGGCGCTGCCGTCGCCCGGCGAGGCCGCTGTCCTCTCGATCGAGACTTACGTGCGCGAGGACCAGATAAAACTGTTCGGCTTCCGCACCGACACCGAGCGCGAATGGTTTCGCCTGCTGCAGACCGTGCAGGGCGTCGGCGCCAAGGTCGCACTCGCGGTGCTCTCGACGCTGCCGCCGGCCGAACTCGCCAACGCGATTGCGCTGCGCGACAAGGCCGCGGTGTCGCGCACGCCGGGCGTCGGCCCAAAAGTCGCCGAGCGCATCGTCACCGAGTTGAAGGACAAGGCGCCGGCGTTCGCCAATGTCGATCCCACCGTGGTGCATCTTGCCGGCGCAATCGACGATCACCGCGCGCCGCGCCCGGTTTCGGATGCGATCTCCGCGCTGGTCAATCTCGGCTACGGCCAGCCGCAGGCGGCGGCCGCGATCGCCGCGGCCTCGCGCAGTGCCGGCGAGAAGGCCGAGACCGCGCAGCTGATCCGGCTGGGATTGAAGGAATTGTCGAAATGAATGTCGAGACCGTAGGGTGGGCAAAGCGAAGCGTGCCCACCATCTGATATAGGGAGATGGCGGGCACGGCCCAAAGGCCTTTGCCCACCCTACGATCTGACTAAAGGAACGCATTCTCCACCATGCTGAGCAACAAGGACGAGGAACTGATCGCCGCCGCCATCGAAGCCATCACGCTGCGCTATCGCTACGACTGGCAGGAGGTCGGCGCCGCCATGCGCACCCGCGATGACCGGATTGTGACAGGTGTGAGTATCGACGCCTATATCGGCCGGATCGCGGTCTGCGCCGAGGCGATCGCCATCGGCCGCGCCATCACCGAAACCGGCGACCACGGCATTGAAACCATCGTCGCCGTGCGTCACCCCAAGCCCGGCGAGCCCGGCAAGATCGCGGTGGTTTCGCCCTGCGGCATCTGCCGCGAACTGATCCACGACTATGACGCCGGCGCGCGGGTCATCGTCCCCGACAACGGCAAAGCGCCGAAAGTCGTGACCATCGGCGAACTCCTGCCCAACAAATATAAACGGGGCAGCGAGTGAACACGCCCTCCCGCATCGTCACCCCCGAGCGCCGTTCCGACGATGTCGGCGACACCGCGCTGCGTCCGCAATTACTGTCCGAGTTCGTCGGGCAGGCGCAGGCGCGGAAAAACCTCTCGATCTTCATCGAGGCCGCGCGCAAGCGTAACGAGGCGCTGGATCACGTGCTGTTCGTGGGCCCCCCGGGCCTCGGCAAGACCACGCTGGCGCAGATCGTGGCGCGCGAGCTCGGCGTCGGCTTTCGCGCCACTTCGGGTCCCGTCATCGCCAAGGCCGGCGATCTCGCGGCACTGCTCACCAATCTCGAAGAGCGCGACGTGCTGTTCATCGACGAAATCCATCGCCTCAGTCCGGCGGTCGAGGAAGTGCTGTACCCTGCGATGGAGGACTTTCAGCTCGACCTCATTATCGGCGAGGGTCCTGCGGCGCGCTCGGTCAAGATCGACCTGGCAAAATTCACCCTCGTCGGCGCTACCACGCGTGCCGGCCTGTTGACCAATCCGCTGCGCGACCGTTTCGGCATTCCGATCCGCTTGAATTTCTACACCGAGGAAGAGCTGGAGAAGATCGTCACCCGCGGCGCCCGCGTGCTCAATATCGGCATGACGCCTGACGGCGCCAACGAGATCGCGCGCCGCGCCCGCGGCACGCCGCGCATCGCCGGTCGTCTGCTCCGCAGGGTGCGCGACTTTGCCTCTGCCGCCGACGCAAGCTCGGTCGACCGCGCCATCGCCGACCACGCGCTGAGCGCGCTGGAGGTCGATGCCGCCGGCCTCGATGCCATGGACCGGCGCTATCTCACGACGATCGCGCTCAACTACGGTGGCGGGCCGGTCGGCGTCGAGACCATGGCGGCAGCGCTGTCGGAGCCGCGTGACGCCATCGAGGACATCATCGAGCCCTTCCTGATCCAGTGCGGATATCTGCAGCGCACCCCGCGCGGCCGGCTGCTCACCTCGCACGCCTTCCGCCATCTCGGCCTCGCCGAGCCCGCGCGCGATCCGGCGCAGTTCGGCCTGTTCGGGCAAACCGAGGAGGAGTGACCGTGACGGATACGATCGAGATCGTCGCCGCGCTGATCCGCGATGGCGCGGGCCGGGTGCTGCTGGTTCGCAAACGCGGGACGACGGCGTTCATGCAACCGGGCGGCAAGCGCGACTCCGGAGAGGACGACGTCACGGCGTTGGCGCGCGAAATCGACGAGGAACTCGGTTGCCGTCTGGTTCCGGATTCGATCCGGTCTCTCGGCGAGTTTGACGCGATCTCGGCCAATGAGCCCGGCTTCCGTGTGCGCGCCGCGCTCTACGAAGTCGACGTGGCCGGCGAGATCGCGCCGCAAGCCGAGATCGAGGCAATGATGTGGATCGATCCGGCGGCGCCCGCCGACATCGCGCTGGCGCCGCTAACCCGCGACCATGTGTTGCCGCTGGCGTCGCGGACGAGTGTCGCGGGCAACGCCTGAACCGGATCAGCGCCACCCTGCACTAAGGGCAGATGCGCTGGTGGGGCAGAACCGCTGGTGAGAAGCTGCTGGAGCTCTGCTGACCATCTGCACGAGCGCACCGCAATTCGGGCTCAATCCAACACCATGTTTGCGATGCATCACGATTGGATCACATGTTAACTCGCCGTCATTTTCTGCAAGCCATAGGTGGATTGGGCGCGCTCGGCGTTTCAACCACGGCTTACGGGTTCTCTGCCCCGGTCCTGCGGCTTCGCGTCGCGCGGTACCACATCTCACCGCCGCAATGGCCGGCAGGTCTCAAGCTCAGGATCGCCGCGATCGCCGATCTCCACGCCTGCGACCCCTGGATGTCGCTCGATCATGTCCAGGCGATCGTCGAACGCACCAACGCGCTCAAGCCTGACATCGTCGTCATGCTCGGCGACTATGTGGCCGGGCATCGCAAGGTGACGCGCATCATTCCCGATGCCGAGTGGGCGGCCGTGCTTGCCGGCCTGAAGGCGCCGCTCGGCGTGCATGCGGTGCTTGGCAATCACGACTGGTGGGAAGACAAGGAAGTGCAGCACCAGGGGCAGGGATTGCCGTCCGCCGGCCGCGCGCTGGAGAATGTCGGAATCCCGGTTTACGAAAACGACGCCCGGAAACTCAGCAAGAACGGCCATTCGTTCTGGCTCGCCGGTCTCGGCGACCAGCTCGCCTATGTGCCGGCGCGCCGCTTCCGGCCACTCAAGCGGATCGGCGTCGACGACCTCGGCGCGACGCTTGCGAAGGTCACCGACGATGCCCCCGTCGTTCTGATGGCGCACGAGCCCGACATAGCGCGGCGCGTGCCTTCGCGCGTCGCGCTGCAGCTCTCCGGCCATACCCATGGCGGCCAGGTGCGGATGCTGGGCTGGTCGCCGATCTCGCCGTCCGGGCAGCAACTCGCCTATGGCCACATCAAGATGAATTGCGACGTCGTGGTCTCCGGCGGCCTCGGCTGCAGCATCATGCCGTTCCGCCTCGGCATCCCCCCGGAAATCGTGCTGGTGACGCTGGGCGCGCCGCGGCCGGCGGTGGCGTAGCGGCACCTCGCTGCGCTTGCGTGCCGGCCTGATTTTGCGCAAAAGCAAGGCTTTCCAGCGCGATCAGGAACCGCAAGTGACATCACCTATTCTCGACGGCGAGATCCGCGACGGCCGCCATCATATGCAGATCCGCGTCTATTACGAGGACACCGATTTTTCCGGCATCGTCTATCACGCCAACTACCTGCGCTTCATGGAGCGCGGTCGCACCAACCATCTGCGGCTGATGGGCGCGTCACAGCATGCGTTGTTCGAACAGGCGCAGGAGGAGATGCCGGGCTTTGCCTTCGTGGTGCGCTCGATGCATCTCGACTTCATGCGCCCCGCGCGGATGGACGACGTGCTCGATGTGGTGACGTGGCCCGTCGCCGTGAAGGGCGCTTCGATCACGCTGGCGCAGGAGGTGCGACGCGGTGATGAGGTGCTGGTCAAGGCCGAGGTGCGCGTCGCTTTCATCAGTGAGGGCAGGGCGAAGCCGATCCCGAAATCGCTGCGGCTGCTGATGAAGGCCGACCTGGGCCCGGATTGATTCTTAAGCATTGACTCTTTGTACCGATCGGTACAATCTCCGGCTATCCCCAATCCCGGAGAAATGCCATGTCACGTCCGCCGCTGCCGCCCTTCACCCGCGAAACCGCCGCCCAGAAGGCGCGCATGGCGGAAGACGCCTGGAATTCGCGCGATCCGGTCAAGGTGTCGCTGGCCTATACCGAGGACAGTCAGTGGCGTAATCGCTCCGAATTCTTTCAAGGCCGCGAGGCGATCGTCGCATTCCTCACCCGCAAATGGGTGAAGGAGCATGACTATCGCCTGATCAAGGATCTCTGGGCGTTCGACCAGAACCGCATCGCGGTGCGTTTCCAGTATGAATGGCACGACGATGCCGGGCAGTGGCATCGCTCATATGGCAACGAGCAGTGGGAGTTCGACGAACACGGCCTGATGCGGCGGCGCGAGGCCAGCATCAACGATATCGCCATCAGGGAAAGCGAACGCCGCTTCCACTGGCGGGCCCCGGGGCCGCGTCCGGCTGATGTTGCGGGGTTGGGCGAGAACCCGCTGTGACGCGATGCTGAAGAAGGGCGTCGAGCGCAGGGAAGTGTTGCGCGCGCTCGGTGAGGTGTTCCGCACGCATGGCTACGAGGGCGCTTCGCTGACGCTGATTACGGAGGCCACCGGGCTCGGCAAAGGCAGCCTTTATCACCTCTTCCCCGGAGGCAAGGAGCAGATGGCTGCCGAGGTGCTGGCCGACATCGACGGCTGGTTCGAACTCAACATCTACGCGCCGTTGCGCGACGCCTCCGATCCCGCGCGCGCGATCGCCGCGATGATTGCGGGCGTCGACCAGTATTTTCATTCCGGCGATCGCGTCTGTCTGGTCGGGCTGGTGGCACTCAGTTCTGCGCGGGACACGTTTGCCGAAGCCGTCGATGATTATTTTGCGCGCTGGCAGGTCGCGCTGGCGCAGCTGTTGCGGCGATCCGGATTGAGCGGGAGCCTGGCGCAGCGGCGCGCGGAAGATGCGCTGCTGACCATTCAGGGCGCGCTGGTGCTGGCCCGGGCGCGCAACGATCCCGGGATCTTTCGCCGGGCGCTGAGCGATCTGACGGCGCGGTTGCTGGCGCCGTCAGACTGACGGCGGCTAGAACGACGTCGTCCCTGCGAAAGCAGGGACCCATACGCCGCGGCCCTTCGAGTTGTTCGCGGTGAGCGACGACTGCCCTTACTCACGAACGCCGGTGGCTATGGGTCCCCGCGTTCGCGGGGACGACGTGTTGAGAGACTAGCGCTTACGCCGCCGCCTTGTGTCGCGCGAGTTCGGCCTTGTACATTTCGAACTCCTCAGCGGCCGCCTTCGCGATGCTGGGGCGGGTGCGCAGCCGCTCGTAATAGGCTTTTACGGTCGGCCATTTCGCCAGCTCGATCGGCGGCGTCGCCATCGTCCAGTTGATGATGGTGACGAGATAGGCATCCGCCACGCTGAAGTGATCGAGCAGGAATTCGCGGCCCTTTAGGTAGTTTTCGAGATAGTCGAGCCGCGACAGATTCTTGGTCAGCGCATAGGTCTTCGCGTCCTGCGGCGCCGTTTTGTCGAGCAGCGGCACGAACAGCGCCTTGTGCAGTTCGGTGCCGATGAAGCACAGCCATTGATGCAGGCGGCTGCGCTCCTCGGCCGAGGCCGCGGAAATACCGGCGTTTGGAAAACGGTCGGCGACATATTGCAGGATCGCCGCGTTCTCCGTCAGCACGGTGCCGTCATCGGTGCGCAGCGTCGGCACCAGGCCGAGCGGGTTGACGGCCCGAAAATCCGAGCCGTCCTTCTGCACCACCTTTGTCTTGGGATCGACTTCGAGATAGTTGGCCTCAGCGCCGGCTTCATACAGCGCAATCCGTGTCGCCAGCGAGCAGGCGAGCGGCGAGAAATACAGATCCATGGGTTGCCTCCTTGGCGGTTGATCAATCGGGCCGGCCTTGGGCGGGCGGGATTGATTTTTATACTGTTCCGCATAATATAAACGCGGTCAAGGAATTTTTTGCGAAATGGTACAAAAAAGTAAAAAGCCGCCCGTGACGAAGATCGACGATCCCGTGGCGCCCAAGCGCCGGGGCCGGCCGCGCGCCTATGAGCCGGAAGTGGCGCTGGGCAAGGCGCTCGACCTGTTCCGCAAGGATGGCTTCGCCGCGACGTCGCTCGACGATCTCTCCGCCGCCACCGGCATGAACCGGCCAAGCCTCTACGGCGCGTTCGGCGACAAGCGCGAGCTGTTTATCAAGAGCTACCGCCGCTATCGCGACGACGCGCGTAACGCGATGGGCGACATCTTCCGCAACGAGCTGCCGGTCCGAAAGCGCCTGGAACGGATCTATGCGGTGGCGCTCGATATCTATCTGTCCGGCGAATCCGGTCCGCGCGGCTGCTTCACGGTGATGACCGCGGCCTCCGAGGCGGTACACGATCCCGATATCCGCGCCATGGTGCTCGAAGGTTTTGTCGAACTCGACAGGGCCTTTGCGGCCTGTTTCCGGGTGGCCAAAGAGAAGGGCGAATTGCCCGAGAGCGCCGATCCCGTCGTGCTGGCCCAGCTCGCCTCCGCCACCATCCACACCATCGCCATTCGCGCCCGCGCCCAGACGCCGCGCAAGGAATTGGAGGCGATCGTCAAGGGCGCGCTCGATGTGATGCTGGGGGCGGCAAAATAACGTCTGTGTCGTCCCTGCGAACGCAGGGACCCATACCGCGTGATCTCTCAATGGGGTGCGGTCGCAGACGCTCTGCCAATTGCCGCTGTTGCTTGTTGAAGCGAAGTTATCGCGCAGTGTGCCCGTCATACCGGCCGCGGCGTATGGGTCCCTGCGTTCGCAGGGACGACGATCTTTTCGTGGCCCGTGTCGGTTTCCGGTTTCTTCGCTCAACAAAATTATCTAGTGCGCTGCACTCAATGTCGGGCGCTGATTACGAAGCCACAAGACAGCGCCCGCGGCGGCGAGCATCAGCAGCACCGAAAACCAGTTGAGCGGCTGCCAACCCCACCGATCCTGCAAAAAGCCCGCCATGAAACTCGACGTGGCGGTGGTGCTGAACACCAGGAGGTCGTTGAGGGCCTGGGTCTTGCCGCGCTCGTTCGGACGGTAGCACGTCGTCACCAGCGTGGTGGCGCCGACGAACAGAAAATTCCAGCCGACGCCGTTGACGGTCAGCGCAATCCGGAAATTCCATTCGGTCAGGCCTGACAGCGCCGCGACCACGCCTGTCAGCATCAGCGCAACGCCGCAGGCCATCACCGTCGTGGCGCCGAACCGGTTGATCAGGTTGCCGGTGAAGAACGATGGCACGAACATGCCCAGCACATGCATGAAGATGACCCAATGGGCTGCCGCATGCGGAAATCCGCAGGCGACGATGGCCAGCGGCGACGCGCTCATGATGAAGGACATCGTGCCGAACGCCAGCATGCCGGCCATCGCTGATGCGATGAAGCGCGGCTGGCTCGCAATCTCGAGCAGCGGCCGCGGCGGCACGGCAATTTCGGCCGCGCTCGGGGTCGAAGCCGCCGGCGTGACCGATGGGAAGCTGATGAAAGACATGATCGTAAAAACGATGACGTGCAGGACGAGAATGGCGGCGTAGGTGGCGACGTAAAGCGGCATCGTCAGATTGTGCGTCACGCGCACGAGGCTGGGCCCGATCACGGCGGCGGCGACGCCGCCGGCGGTTACCCATGAAATCGCCTTGGCGCGATATTGTATTGGCACCAGTTCCGCCGCGGCGAAGCGGTACATCTGCAGGCAAGCGACCGCGTAGCCGAGGATCAGTCCGCCGCCGCACATGACGAGGAAGTTGGCGGTGTACAGCCCGATGCACATGACGGTGGCGCCCGCCATGCCGAACAGCGAGCCGACGCGGAAGCCGATGCTCCGGCCGATGCGTTGCATCAGCAGCGCTGCCGGAAACACCCAGATCATCACGCCGAGATGCTGCATCGTGACCGGCAGGTTGGCGAACTCGGGACGATGATAGAAGGTGATGACGGACAGTCCCGTCGCCGCAAACATCATGGTGTTGCAGGATTGGCCGACGGCCTGGCAGCAGGTGAGCAGCAGGAGATTGCGGCGGGTGCGCCGGTCCAGCCCCGGTTCCGGATCGGCTTCCGGCTTAAGCCCGGATTCTGGATTCAGCGCATCCATTGTTGTTCTTGCCCAATCGCTCTCGGGATGTCGCGCGATGCAGGGTGCGTCGGGCGGCGCATGACGTTGTCGAGGAAAAATGTCTGCGGCTCAAGGAAAAAGAGGAATATTTTTGCTGCCTAGGCCTGCGTGAAAGGCATAACACTCTCTCCGGCGTTGATGGGTCGCTCAAATCGCGTAAGTTCGCCATGATGTTCGCGCCGGAATGCCGGCCCAAAAGCATGAAAAAGCAGGACGGGGGACAGCGATGGCCGATGATCTCAAATTCACGGTCCAGCGCCCGCCGGCCTATGGCGAGTTAACGGATGTCCTGCCCGGGTTGTTCTGGGTGAGGCTGCCGATGCCGAATGCGCCCAATCACGTCAATTGTTGGCTGCTCGACAACGGCCCGGGCTGGACGATGGTCGATTGCGGCTTCAACACCGACGACACGTTCGAGCTGTGGGACAAGCTATGGCGCGGATTGCTGCGCAGCCGTCCCCTGCAGAACCTCGTCTTCACGCATGCGCATCTCGATCATTTCGGCCTTGCAAGCTTTTTTGTGAAGGAAACGAAAGCCACGGTGCGTCTGCCGTTGGCCGAATGGCTCAACGCGTGGAAGGTGTGGCATGAGCGCGAGGAGGGGCCGGACGAGCAATTTGCCACCTTTATGAAACGCAATGGCGCCTCCGATGATGATGCAGCGAGAATCATGGGTGCCCAGCGTCCCTCAAAATATCTCGGCCTGCGGCCGCCGCGCGAATTCATTCGCATCCGTGACGGCGATGTTGTGACGATGGGAAAGCGTGAGTGGCGCGTGATCACCGCCGGTGGCCATTCGGTCGAACACGCGCTGTTCTATTGCGAACGCGACAAGATCCTGATCGCGGGCGATCAGGTGCTATCGCACATGACGCCCTCGGTGATCACGCCGGCAGCGCAGCCGGAGGCCAATCCCATGAAGGAATATCTGGATTCGCTGGCGCGGCTCGAGACGCTGCCTCCGGATATACTGGTGCTGCCGTCGCACGGCCTGCCGTTTCGCGGGCTTCATGACCGCATCGCGCAACTGCGCGAGCACCATCAGGCACGGCTCGACGACGTGGCCTCCGTCATCACGGGTAAGACCAGTGCATTTGTGATTGCCCAGGAGGTGTTCCCGCGAGTCCTGTATGCCAATCCACGCCAGGCGTTCGGCGAGTCGCTCGCGCATCTGAACATGCTGGCCTCGCTCGAGCGGCTGACGCGCGATGTCGACGCCGATGGCGCGATCACGTTTGCGCCGGCGTGATTACCCAACCTGATCTTCCCAAGGCGCCGGTCGGCCTGTTTCGCTCCAAAGGCTGGCAGGTCGCCATGATCGGGCTGGGCACGGCCACGGCGCAACTCGATACATCGGTAAATATCGCCTTCCCGTCCATCACCCGCGGGTTCGATCTCGCCATCGCCGACATCCAGTGGGTCGTCATTTGCTACGTGCTGACCTATGCCAGCCTGTTGCTGGCGCTCGGGCGGGTCGGCGACACCGTCGGTCATGCGATCGTTTTCCGGATCGGCCTGGTCTGGAGCGCGGCGGCGCTGCTGCTCGTCGGCTGTTCGCCCAGCTACGGCGCGATGCTGGTGTTTCGCTGCCTGCAGGGCGTCGGCGCGGCGCTGGTGCTGAGCTGCGGCGTGGCGCTGGTGACATCGCTCTATGGCGAGGAACGGCGCAGCCGGGCGCTCGGCGTCTACACCATGATGATGGCGTTCGGATTGATGCTGGGTCCGCTGCTCGGCGGTGCCTTGACGGCGATCTGGAACTGGCCTGCGGTGTTCTGGTTCCGAATTCCCATCGCGGTCGCGGCGTTGCTGCTGTTGCGCGGCCTGCCGGTATCGTTGCCGCACCGGGCAGGCGATCGCCTTGACATAGTGGGCGGCATCGCGCTGATTTTGGGCCTCGTGACGATGCTGTTGGCGCTCAACCGCCTTCGCGAATTTTCCGCCGTCTGGTTTGCACTTCTGTCCGTCGCGGCTTTCGCCGCCTTTGCCGTCCGCGAGTCGCGCGCGGCGCATCCGATCATCGCTGTCAAAATTCTCAGGCTACCGGGTTTTGCGTTGCTCAACCTCGTCAGCGTGCTGGCCAATCTCGCGGCCTTCTCGGTCTGGCTGCTGGTGCCCTATTTTCTGGCGCGCGTCCCCGGCTATGCGCTGGCCTGGAACGGCGCGATCCTGGCCGCGGCCGCGGCGGGGGCGGTGCTGGCCGCGCCGATCGCCGGCCGTCTCGTCGGGCGAACCATTTCAGCCGAGCGGATGGCGATATTGGGTATCGTAACGATCGGCGCCGGTCTCGTTCTTATTAGCGCGTGGACAGAAGAAACCCCGACCGCCTTGCGGGTCGCCGGGCTCGTGGTGCAGGGCGTCGGCCTCGGCCTGTTCCAGCTTGCCTATTCGGATATCGTCACGGCCGCGCTGCCGCTCAGAGATCGCGGCGTCGCCGGCAGTCTAGTCCTTTTGACGCGAACGCTGGGCACGGTGACCGCCGCTTCGATTGTGCTGATGCTGTTCGAAATCCTGCAACAGGACCACAGCTTCCTTGAAGCCTTCCAACAGACCTTCCAGCTTGCAGCTTTGCTCGCGTTTGTCGCCGCGGGACTATTGGCATTTTCATCCAGTAGGACTGTAGCCTCCTAATATCCCCGTCCGCGGTCCACCACATTCTCCAGCCCGCCGCCGGCCTCGAAGCGTGCGATCTGCTCCGCCACGTATTTCGATATTTCGTCGGCATCGGTATCGGCGGCGTTGTGCGGGGTCAGCACCATCTTTGGGTGGGTCCAGAATGCGCTGTCCACGGGCAGCGGCTCGGTGGCGTAGACGTCGAGCGAGGCGCCGCCCAGCGTGCCGTCGTCCAGGCTTTGCAGAATGTCGGCTTCGTTCTGCAGGCCGCCGCGGCCGGCATTGATCAGCACCGGCGCGCCGAGCGGACTGCTGCGATTCAGTTTCTCAAACAGCGCGCGGTTAAGAACATGGCGTGTCTCCGGCGTCAGCGGCAGCAGGCAGACCAGGATGTCGGTGCGCCGCAGGAACGCGTCGAACTGCGCCTCGCCGTGAAAGCAATCGATGCCGTCGATCGTCTTCGGGCTGCGGCTCCAGCCGGCGACGCGAAAGCCGAGGCGCTTGAGCGCGTCGGCCGCGTCGGCCCCCAGCGCGCCCAGCCCCATGACGCCGACCGAGATCGCGCCCGCCGCCCATTGCAATTTCGGCGCCCAGCGCCTGGCGCGCTGCGACTCCCGCAGGTAAAGTTCCTGCCGGTGGTGCATCAGCACATGCAGCACGACGTATTCCGTCATCCGCACGGTGAGGTCGGTGACGGCCACGCGCACCAGCGGCACGTCGGGCAGGGAGCGGTCCGCCATCAGCGCATCGACACCGGCGCCCAGATTGAAGATGACGCGCAGATTGGGGAAGGCGGCAAGCTCGCCCGGCTGCGGCTTCCACACCGCGGCGTAATGCACCTCGGCCGGATCTAGCGAGGCATCCGGCAGCAGCCGCACGGCGCGGTCCGGGCAGACGCCCTCGAACCGGCCTTTCCAGCGCTGTGACGACCAGTTGTCAGTCCCGCCATGCACCAGGATGGCGAGCGCCCCTTTGTTCACTGTCATTCCCTCGGCCGTTCCTTTTCGCAGCGCGCCGCAGCGTGACACCCGTCACATAATCGATCGAGCCGCCTCTCTATCCTGCTTTCATTCAACAAGGGAGGCCTCGGATGCGCAAATTGCTTTTGATTGCCGCTTCAGCTCTTGCCTCAGTCTCCGCACAGGCCGACGAAAGCCGCGATCTGGTGCTGGCCGCCAACGAGGCCTCCCGGTCGAACACTCGCCGCGAGACCGACGAGGAAAAGGCACTCCGGATCGCCGCGCAGTATGGCATCTCCAGGTGATACTGGCTTCGATCATCGCGGCGGTGGTGGTTTCGCTGGCGCTTTGCTGGCGAAACCGTCACCGTGGCACCGGCATCAGGCTCGAGACGTTCAGGACAAGGATGAAGATCATCTTTCTGGTCCTCGCCGTGTGCGGCCTTTGTTCCAAGGCGGTCGTCCACACCTTCCGACATTTCAATCCGCCACCGCCTCCGATCATCGGTCCCTGACCACGCGGAACACTTCAAAATTTATTCCACCCACCTGTCGGCAGCAGGCATAATCGTTCGTCATTATGACAACGGAGATGCCAGTCCTCATGCTTTACGCCATTCTTTGCTATCACGACGAAGACGCCGTCGGCTCCTGGACCAAGGAACAGGACGCTGCGGTCATGCAAAAGCTTTCCGTCGTGCAGGACAAGCTCACCAAACAAGGCCGGCTCGGCCCGGTCGCCCGGCTGTTGCCGACAACGGCGGCGACCACGCTGCGCAAGGAAGATCCGCCGCTGGTGCTGGACGGCCCGTTTGCCGAAACCAAGGAACAGCTGCTCGGCTTCTATGTCGTCGATTGCAAGAACCTCGACGAGGCGCTGGACGTCGCGCGCGATCTCGGCAAGGCCAATCCCGGCGGCGCTTATGAAATCCGCCCCGTCGGTCATTTCACGCCCGGAGGCGTCAAGCCGTGACCGATACCGCCTGGATCGATGGCGCGCTGACCTCGGCTCGCCCCCAGGCGGTAGGTGCGTTGCTGCGCTATTTCCGCAATCTCGACACCGCCGAGGAGGCGTTCCAGAACGCCTGTCTCCGTGCGCTGAAGAGCTGGCCGCAGAACGGCCCGCCGCGCGATCCCGCGGCGTGGCTGATCATGGTCGGCCGCAATGTCGCGATCGACGATATCCGGCGGAGCAAGAAGCAGGAGGCGTTGCCCGAGGACGAGGCGATTTCCGACCTCGATGACGCCGAGGAGCAGCTTGCCGAGCGGCTCGACGGCTCGCATTACCGCGACGACATTTTGCGGCTGCTGTTCATCTGCTGCCATCCGGACCTGCCGGCGACCCAGCAGATCGCGCTCGCGCTGCGCATCGTCTCAGGCCTGACGGTCAAGCAGATCGCGCGCGCCTTCCTGGTTTCGGAAGCCGCGATGGAGCAGCGTATCACGCGGGCAAAGGCAAAGGTCGCCGACGCCAGCGTGCCGTTCGAGACGCCGGGTGCGGTGGAGCGCTCCGAACGGCTCACCTCCGTCGCCGCCATGATCTATCTGATTTTTAATGAGGGCTATTCGGCCTCGGGCGATACCGCCGAGATTCGCAGCCCCTTGTGCGAGGAGGCGATTCGCCTGGCGCGGCTGTTGCTGCGGCTGTTCCAGAGCGAACCCGAGATCATGGGGCTGACCGCGCTGCTGCTGATCCAGCATGCGCGGGCTGCGGCCCGCTTCGACGCCGATGGCGTGGTGATCCTGCTCGACGACCAGGATCGTTCCAAATGGAACAAGTCCCTCATTGCCGAGGGGCTGGCGCTGATCGACAAGGCGATGCGTCATCGCCGCAGCGGGCCCTATCAGGTTCAGGCCGCGATCGCCGCGCTGCATGCCCGCGCCGAAACCCCTGCGGATACCGACTGGACCCAGATCGACCTGCTCTATGGCGCGCTCGAGATCATGCAGCCGTCGCCGGTGGTGACGCTGAACCGCGCCGTTGCCGTCTCCAAGGTGAAGGGACCACAGGCTGGGCTCGACATGATCGAGCCGCTGGCGCAACGGCTGTCGAACTATTTTCACTTCTTCGGCGTGCGCGGCGCCTTCCTGATGCAGCTCGGCCGCAATGACGAAGCCCGCACCGCCTTCGACCGCGCCATCGCGCTGGCGAACACCTCGGCCGAAGCCGCCCACATCCGCATGCACCTCGACCGCCTGCAGCGCGACAGCCAACCACGCGGTAAAAAAGCGGGGAAGTAGTTTCCCTTCCTTCTCCCCCTGTGGGAGAAGGTGGCGTGCGAAGCGCGCCGGATGAGGGGTTCTCTCCGCGGACACAGACCCCTCATCCGTCTCGAATGAGCTGACGCTCATTCGATCCACCTTCTCCCACAAGGGGAGAAGGGAAGAATCGCGTCATCGAAAATTTCGCTCCCCGCTGTCGGCTTCCGCCCACTTCGTTCGTCTTGAAAACGAGCAGCCATTCAAAGACGACACGGAGCGCATCATGACCGTCATCGCCGAGACCCTTCCGGCCTCTAAATTCGCACGCTGGACCGGCCGCATCCTCTCTGGCCTCGTCATCGTGTTCCTGATGATCGACGGCGCCATCAAGCTGGTGCCGTGGCCGATCGTCACCGAGACCATGGACCGAATGGGCTATGGTTCGAGTGAAACGATGGCGCGGAGCCTCGGCCTCATCACCATCGTCTGCACCGTGCTCTATTCGATTCCGCCGACTTCGATCCTCGGCGCGATCCTGCTCACCGGCTATCTCGGCGGCGCCATGGCCTCGCATGTGCGGATCGGCAGTCCTCTATTCACGCACACCTTGTTCGGGCTTTATCTCGGCCTGATGGTGTGGGGCGGACTGTGGCTGCGCGACCGGAATTTGCAAACCTTGATCCCGTTTCGCCGTTGATCAGCAGCAACCTTTTGTGGGAGCCAGACATGCTTGAAGTCCTTGTCGTCATCGCCGTCATTTTGGCGATTGCCATCGCCGCTGTTCTCATTCTCGCCGCGACCAAGCCGGATACGCTGCGCGTGCAGCGCTCGGTCAGCATCAAGGCGCCGCCGGAACGGATCTTTCCGCTGATATCAGACTTTCATCAGTGGCTGACCTGGTCGCCCTACGAGCGGAAGGATCCGGCGATGAAGCGCACCTATGGCGGTGCGGAGCGCGGCAAGGGCGCGGTCTATGCCTGGGAGGGCGACAAGAATGTCGGTTCCGGCCGCATGGAGATTCTCGAAGCCTCCCCGTCGCAGAAGGTCGTCATCAAGCTCGATTTCTTCACGCCGTTCGAGGGCCACAACACCGCCGAATTCACAATGCTGCCGCAGGGCGATGGCACCCATGTTACATGGGTGATGCATGGTCCCGCACGCTTCGTGACCAGACTGATCCAAATCTTCATGAATCTGGACAACATGATCGGAAAGGATTTCGAAGCCGGTCTCGCCAATCTGAAGACGATCACCGAGAAATAACCCTTCACTCCAATTCCAGTTACCCAAGGAGCCAGCGATGCAGGTCAATCCCTATCTGTTCTACAACGGCAATTGCGCGGAAGCGCTGAAGTACTATCAAAAGGTGCTGGGTGCGCAGATCGAGGCGACGATGCCGTATGGCGACGGGCCCCCCGATATGCCGGTCCCGGCGGACTGGAAGACCAAGATCATGCACTCGCGCATCACCATCGACGGCGAGGTGCTGATGGCCTCCGACGCCACACCCGGCGATTACCATCCGCCGCAGGGCTTTTCCGTCGCGCTTGCGGTCGAGGATCCCGCCGATGCCGAGCGCCGCTTCAACGCGCTCGCCGAGGGCGGCACGGTGCGGATGCCGTTCAGCAAGACCTTCTTCTCCAACGGCTTCGGCATGTGCGTCGACAAGTTCGGCATTCCCTGGATGGTGAATTGCCCGAAGGAAGATATGTGAGTTCAAACGTAGGGTGGGCAAAGCGACAGCGTGCCCACCATGCTTGCCGTAGCGAAGATGGTGGGCACGGCGCGAAGTGCGCCTTTGCCCACCCTACAACATCTCACCTGCACCGCGGATAGATCGCGGCGAGCTCCCGCCCGCGCAACAGCAATAGCCGCGACGTCAATCCGCCGCGGCGAGCGATCCATTCCCGCACCGGTGCCGGATAGGCTGCCTCCACATCGCGCGAGGCCTCCGGCTCCGCATACATCCGGCCGCGGCGGTCGATCGAACGCGCGGCGTGAAATCCCAGCACCGCGCGACGGGTCACGCAGATCCGCTCCTCCGGCACCATCATCAGCACCAGCGTGCAGGCCGACAGGCACGGCCCGTCGATCACCACCCGCTCGCCGGATTGGCGCACCCGGTCGAACAGTTCGAGAAACGGTCCGACCTGTCCGCCCGGGCTCGCCAGAATGCGAATCTCGGCCCGCGCAGGCAGGATCGCCGCGAACAGCGCGGCGGCGGCAACGACCAGGTTGATGACCGCCATTCGCATGCACGGCTCCTTCGTCAGACGAACTGCCCTTCGGCCCAGTTACACTGAGATATGTGGCAAGGTTTCGTCAATCCTCCGCGCCGGAGACCCAGTCGCTTGCCGCGCAGCAGTGAAGATGAGGTAATGGGCCAAGACGCAATGGGCAAGGAGCAGGCCACGCACAATGGCCCGATCGCGCTCACTTGGTCGCAAGGAGCGGAAGCAGCAGGAGAGCAGCGCGGTGACAGCAGCCCTCAGGCGACGAACTGCCGAGCCCAGAGCAGGAAACCAATCTTGCAGGGATCGGATGCGAGTTCTCCATACTCTCTGCCCAACACTCCAGCTGCGTAGATAAGGCCCAGCACGACGGCCATCAGTATTGCCGGTTCCGCAAGAGAGTGAAGCCACGCGGCAGCGCGCTGCAGCGGCGTGAGTTTGGGAAACCGGTGAATTTTCCCATCAGGCGCAATGAGGTCAAATGCCTCGATAACGCGAAGCGATTGAGGTGCTCTTGCCGGCAACATGGGACATCCTCTCGTCCGATCTTCACCCCCTTGGCCTGCCACTAATTTAGCATTGCGTATTTTGCTTTGATATTCGCCACCCACGGCAAGCTACGCGATGTTTCGACGCATCACGGCCGGCTTCGACGAATGATGCGAACGACTAGGCTTGTAACACCGGGCTGCGCGCCTGCCACTCGAACAGGTTATGAATTATTCCGAGCGCAATCTCGCGCTCCCCCATGATGATGAGGTTGGCGCCGAGCGACCTCAGATGCTCGACTTCGGCATCTGAATGAGCACGCGCGATAATCTGGATTCCCGGATTGGCGGCGCGAGCCTGCTGCACGATCTGCCCTGCTTCAAATGCTTCCGGTATGGCAATCAGCAGATATCGCGCGCCGCCGAGATTGGCGGATTTCAGGACATCGGAACGTGCGGCATTCCCAACGATGGTCTCGAAGTTACCCTCGCGCAGCTTTGCAATGACATTGTCCGCATCCTCGATAATGAGGAACGGCTGACTGCTCTTGTTCAAGGCATCCGCAACAATGCTGCCGACGCGGCCATGGCCGACAAGTATTGTATGACCTGTCAAACGCGTAGCCTCGGGCGCGGCGGATAATTTCGCGGGCGTGGTAACCTGTGCTGCCGTTGCGTCGGAGCCGCGATCGGGCAGTCGCTCAAGGCGTCGGGACAACCAATCGACCGCGGCGAAGATCAGCGGATTGAGCATGATCGAGAGGATTGCGCCGGCCAGAATGAGGTCGCGTCCTGCCGTCGGCAGCAGGTTCAGCTTCACGCCAAGTTCAGCCAGAATGAACGAGAATTCCCCGATCTGGGCGAGGCTGGCCGAGATTGTTAAGGCCGTTCCGACCGGATGGCGAAAGGCGAGCACAATCAGGAACGCGGCCACCGATTTTCCGACGATGATGATGAAGAGCGTGGCGAGCAACGGCCACGGCTCGCGCAATACGCTCGCCGGATCGAACAACATGCCCACCGAGACAAAGAACAGCACGGCAAAGGCATCGCGCAATGGCAATGTTTCGTGGGCCGCGCGTTGGCTTAGTGCACTTTCGCTGAGAATCATTCCGGCGAAAAACGCGCCGAGTGCGAGGGAAACGCCGAACAGCTTCGCCGATCCGAATGCCACCGTGAGGGCGATTGCCAGAACGGCGAGGCGGAACAACTCCCGTGAGCCGGTGTGGGCGATGTAATGAAGTATCCAGGGAATGACACGCCGTCCCACAATCAGCATGATGCCAACGAAAACGCCGACTTTTGCAACGGTGAGCGCCAGCACTCCGCCAAGGCCCATCCCGAGCCAGGACGCCAGGGGGTCCGCGATGAGGTTATTGCTGTTCGCGCCCTGCACGCCAGCCAAGGCCGGAAGCAGGACGAGCGCGAGCACCATTGCGAGGTCTTCCACGATCAACCAGCCGACGGCTATGCGGCCTCGCTCCGTCTCCATCAGCCGGCGCTCCTGCATGGCCCGGAGCAGCACCACGGTGCTTGCGACCGACAAGGCAAGTCCAAAGACGAGACCGGCGCCGATGGTCCATCCCATCAACAGCGCGAGACCCAGTCCCATCAGGCTGGCGACAATGATTTGAACGACGGCACCGGGCAGCGCTATCGCGCGCACAGACAGAAGATCGTTGAGGGAAAAATGAAGCCCAACGCCAAACATCAATAGAATGACGCCTATCTCGGCCAATTCGGTCGCCAGTCCCTGATCTGCGACGTAGCCCGGCGTAAAGGGGCCGACCACGACACCCGCCAGGAGGTAGCCAACGAGTGGTGGAATTCGAAGGCGCTGGGCAACTGCGCCAAACACAAATGCGAGTCCGAGGCCGGCGACGATGGTGGCGATGAGAGGCGTATCGTGCTGCATTCCTGATTCCGTGCGGTTCCAATTCCCCGCACTTTGCCATGGCCGCGCTTCGAAGCCCTGCGACCAAGTGAGGCGGGAGGATGCTCAATGATCAAGCGGCAGCACTTTTGTGCGCAAACTGCCTCGCATTCCCTGCGTCAATCAGGCTGTGGTTCCGCGTTGACGAGTCCTTGATTGGATTTCGTCAAGCGTCCGTGCTGGAGACTCCGGCTTCGGTGAATGTTGCCATCCCGGCGTGGCAGGCGAGCGCGGCGCGCGCCAGCAGGATCGCAACCCCCGCGCCTGACGCTTCGCCAAGCCGCATGTCGAGGTCGAGCAGCGGAACCAGTTTCAGTTCACGCAACAGATCGCGGTGGCCGGCTTCGGCCGAGACGTGCCCGGCGCGACAATGATCGAGCGCGCCGGCACCGAGGCGCGCGAGCGGCAGCACTGACGATGTCGCCACGAAACCGTCGAGCAGCACGGGGATGTTATGCCGCCGTGCGGCGAGCACGGCGCCGGCGATCGCCGCGAGTTCGCGGCCGCCGAGTGCTGCCGCCACCGCCAACGGGTCGCCCAGAATATTGCGATGGAAATTCAACGCGGCCTCGATCACCGCGCGCTTGCGCGCCAGCCCGTCATCATCGACGCCGGTGCCGCGGCCGGCCCAGCGCGCCGCGCCGCCGCCAAGCAGAGCCGCGCACAGCGTTGCCGCCGCCGTCGTGTTCGCGATGCCCATCTCGCCGATCGCGAGCAGATCGCAATCGCCGGGCACGGTGCGATATCCGGCGTCGACCGCTTCGAGATATTCGTCCACGCTCATCGCCGGGGCTTCGGTGAAATCGCGTGTCGGCCGGTCGAGTTCGATCGGCACAACGCGAAGCTCGGCGCCGGCGGTCTTTGCGATCTGGTTGATGGCCGCGCCGCCTCCGGCAAAATTCGCCACCATCTGCCCGGTGACGGCCGGCGGATAGGCCGAGACGCCGCGCGAAGCGACGCCGTGATTGCCGGCGAACACGGCGATGGTGACCCGCTCCAGCCGTGGCATCTCGCGGCCCTGCCATTGCGCCAGCCAGATCGCGATCTCTTCGAGACGGCCGAGGCTGCCTGGCGGCTTTGTCAGATTCTGCTGCCGCCGCGCGGCCATATCAGCGAATCGCCGGTCCCCTCCGGGCAGGTCGCGACAGAAGGCGCGGATGTCGTCTAGACTGGAGAACTGCATGCGATTCTCTTAGTCGTTCTTTTGAAGCAGGCAAGCGAGCGTTGGCACGCTAAAGCGATTCTCCGGACACCGCCATGAATGAATGGTTCGACGACTTCAAAACCGCGGTTGCGTTCCTGACGCGGCTGCCGATGCCGCATCCTGACGGGGCGATGCCGCAGAATTTCGTGCGCGCGCACCGGATGTTTCCGGTGGTCGGCGCGCTGATCGGCGCCATCGTGGGATTGCTGTGTCTCGGCTTGCGATTCGTCGGCGTGCCCGATCTGGCCGCCGCAGCGCTGGCGCTGGGCGCGAGCGCGATCCTGACCGGCGCGCTGCATGAGGACGGCCTTGCCGACGTTGCCGACGGATTCGGCGGCGGCCGTACGCTCGAATCGAAACTTGAGATCATGCGCGACAGCCGGCTCGGTACCTATGGCGCCATGATTCTGTTGGTGAGTTTTGCCGCGAAACTGTCGGCGCTGGCGGCAATCCCCGACGGCTATGTCATCCCGAGCCTGATCGCCGCGCACGCGCTGGGGCGCGGCGTCTTGCCCGCGATGTCGTTGAACCTCCCTTATACGCGCAAGGATGGCTTGGCGCGCAATGCCGGCCAGCCCGATGCGGCGACGGCGACCGTTGCCGGCGGGCTGGCGCTGCTGATCGCGCTGTTGTCGCTGTCATGGAGCAACGCGTTGTTCGCGGCGGTGCTGGCGGGGTTGAGCGGACTCGGGATTGCGTGGCTGGCGCTGCGGCAGATCGGCGGCCAGACCGGCGACGTGCTCGGCGGCGCCGAACAGGTCGCCGAGACCGCGATCCTTGTCCTGCTCGCCGCAAGGCTGGCGCAGCCATGAAACGGCTGGCGCAGCCATGAACGCCCCGACAAATCTCTGGCTGATCCGCCACGCGCCGGTCGACGGGCCGCGTGGGGTGATTCACGGACCCGACGCGCCGGCCGATCTCGGCGATGCCGCAGCCTTCGCCGCGCTGAAGGCGAGACTTCCGAGAGGCGCGTTGGCGGTGTGCAGCCCGGCGCGCCGCACGCGGGAGACCGCCGAGAGACTGGGGCTCGTTACGGTCGAACAGGCCGCCTTTCGCGAACAGGATTTTGGTGCGTGGACCGGACGGCGCCACAACGAACTCGAACACGAACTCGGCCCGGCCTATCGTGAATTCTGGAAATCGGCCGCCAGCAACCGGCCGCCCGGCGGTGAAAGTTTCGTCGACCAGATCGCGCGCGCCAGTGCCGGGCTCGCGTTGCTGCCCGCGGGCGAGGCGATCCTCGTCGTGCATTCCGGCACCATCCGCGCCGTGCTCGCCATCGCGCTCGATCTTGCGCCCGACAACGCGCTGCGTTTCGTGATCGATCCGCTGTCGCTGACGCGTGTCGATCGGCTGGAGAACGGCTGGCGCGTCGTTGCGGTGAATACGCGCTAAGGATTAATGACGCAAATCCAGTGCGGCAACACGGTTGATATCGGCGAGCCGCCGGTCGGCATTTCCGTCAAAATCCAGGCCGGCCACCGCATCGAGCAAACGTCGGTAGGCGCGGTCCGCGACCGCGACGGGCAAAGGTTCCTCGTCGAAGGCATCAATGTAGCTGCCGACGATACCCGTCAGCAGCCGGCACATGGCGCGCTGCCCGGGGTCGCCGTTGCCGAGATCGTCCAGTTTTTGCTGAAAGGTGCGGAAGGTCCGCAAGCCGTGGTGCTGTTGCGAAAGCCACGTATGCAAGTCGTTCATAAGAGCCTCTTCAAGTCATGAGAAGAAGCTGCCGACTTATACAGTCGCAGGCGCCGGCGGACAAATGCTGTTTCTGCAGATGTCCGCTGCCAATTATGCAGGCGCCCGATCGCAGACCGCTTAGGCCGTCCTGTTCTTGATGGCGCCGACGATCGCGGTGAGAACCGCACCGGCGACGCCGCCACCGGCGATCTGCCCGACGATGCTGCCGATATCGGGCGTCGATGCGCTATTGGCCAGCAGCGGAAGCAGCATGCCGAGAAGCTGGCCTCCGGCACCGCCGCCGATGGCGCCCGCGAGGGTATTTCCAAGCGTGCCGAGATCGATGTTCTTGGCCGCGCCGCCTGCGACATTGCCGCCGATGGCGCCGCTGACGATCTGGATGATCAGGTTGATGAGCATTCCCGACATGACACGTCACTCCCGAGGATCCAGTGTGAAGTTTTTTGGTACGGGCAGGGCGCCGGACCATCGCCGCCCGGCACAACCTAAGCGTTTGAGACGAGAAGGTCACGCTGCGCCAGCGAAAGACGGCTTGACGGCGCTCGATTATTTGATATCATAATAATATCTAAAATTAGTGGACGGAGGTCTGTTTTGTCAGCCACGATCATTTCGGCCCCGCCAGTTCGCGGCGCGTTCGCCGACAAGGAACTCGATGCCGTCAACGGGTATGTGATGCTTGCGATTGGCCTGGCCTCGATCGCGATTTGTTGTTGGCTCGCCTATATCGAATTCGACCCCCGCAACGGCTCTCTCGTTCGAGCCTGGATTGGTCTGTCGCCGATTATCATCGCCATCGCCATTGCCGCCGGCGTCTTCATGGGGCTCGCCGTGCTTCAGCCGAACGAGAGCCTTGTCTGTCTATTGTTTGGAAGTTACGTCGGCACTGAACACCGGCCTGGCTTTTGGTGGGTCAATCCTTTCAATTCCAAGAAAATAGTCTCGCGCCGTCTGGAGACGCTGGAGAGTGGTCCACTCAAGGTCAATGATGCCGTCGGTAACCCGATCGATATTGGTGCGGTCATCGTCTGGCGTGTGGAGGATGCTGCAAAGGCGCTTCTGGAGGTCGCGTCCTACGCCGGTTACGTGAAGGCACAGAGCGAAACCGCCCCTGCGACGGATGGTGAGCGTGCACCCTTACGATCAGGTCGAGACCGAGGAAGCGGAGAGGCAGGGCGAACCTCCGGCAAGCGGAGCAGGGAATCCCGGCCGCGACCGCGCACCGGTGTCGACGGTGAGTTTGCGCGACGGTGGCGACGCCGTCATTGAAGCCTTGCTGCAGGAGATCCGGGCACGCATGGAGCCGATCGGTGTCTCGGTGCTTGAAGCACGAATCTCTCACCTCGCCTATTCGTCCGAGATCGCCGGCGCCATGCTTCGGAAGCAGGCGGCCAGTGCCGTGGTCGCCGCCCGGCGCATGATCGTGAGAGGCGCGGTCAGCATCGTCGAAGACGCGCTCGACGAACTCGACAGGAAAAAACTCGCCGACGCCCTCGATCCGGAACGCAAGGCGGCAATGATCTCCAACCTGCTGGTTGTCCTGGTTGGCGACAGGGAGGTCACGCCGGTGATCAATACTGGCACCTTGTACTCGTGAGCGATCATGAATCAACGAGGTCGGCCGCCCGGACCGGAACGCATTCCATTTCCGCTCCGGGCTGAGAAAGCGATTCTCGAGGCGGTAAAGCGTTGCGCCGCGGCGGACTTGCGGAGCGTCAACGCCGAAATCGAGATTCTTCTTCGGGAAGCACTGGCGCGGCGCGGCATTCGAATCAAACCCGCGGACAAGGATGGCGAAGGCAAGTCCAGCAAATGACGCCAACGCGGCGTCGTCTCACGCGCTTATGAGCCCGCGCTCTATCCGTTTCGCCGCGCGCCGCGCAGCGTCGGAAGGCCGATGCCGGCGGCATCAAAACCGCCGTCGACGGCGAGGATCTGCCCGGTGATGTAGCTGGAACGATCGCTGCACAGGAAGAAGATCGCTTCCGCCAGTTCCTCCTCGAGGCCATAACGATTCAGCGGAATGGCGTCGTGATAGTCCGCACGGATTTCCGGCGTGTGCACTTGTTTGGCCATCGCGGTCTCGACCGGGCCGGGCGCCACGGCGTTGACGCGAATGCCGAGCGAGGCCAGTTCGACCGCGAGCTGTTTCGTGAGATGCGCGAGCCCGGCCTTGCTGGTGCCGTAGGCCGAGCGCAGCGTCGAGGCGCGCACCGCCGAGATCGAGGTGATGTTGACGATCGCGCCGCCGCCATGTTCGCGCATCAGCGGCGCGGCCGCCTTGGTGCAGATAAACGGCCCGGTGAGGTTGACCTGCAGGATGCGGCTCCAATCCTCATCCGAGGTGTCGAGCAAGGGCGCGAACACCGCGATGCCGGCATTGTTGATCAGCGCGTCGAGCCGGCCGAAGCGCGCGCTCACCGCCGCCATGGCGTTCGCCACCGCCTTGGCATCGGAGACGTCGCAATGCAGTTCCAGCGTGTTGTCGGGATCGGCGAGGCCGGCGACCGCGCCGTGAAGCAACTCGCTCTCGATGTCGAGCAGCGCCACCCGCCAGCCCTCGGCGAGAAACCGTTTGGCCGTCGCAAGCCCGATGCCGCGCGCGGCGCCGGTGACGAGAGCGATCTTTTGCGGGGAGGGGGGCATGGGCGGGTCCGTTGGCGAGAGAAAGATTTCCCGCTCCTATAACCCAAGCCCTGTGCCGTGTCCCGGTGACAATGATGCGGAATTCGACGCGGCCCCGGGCAGCCGGCGTGCGAAAAATCCGATACGGGAGTTTATCCCGTATCGGATCGATCCCGTGGCGGCGCTACGCGCGCTGCGCGATCGCCTTGGCTTCCGCGGCGGCGCGCTGCATGCTCGATGACATCTCGCTGGTGACGGTGCTCTGTTCCTCGACCGCGGCCGCGGTCGCCGTGACATATTCGCTGACGCCCTGGATCGCCTGCTTGATGCTGTCGAGCGCGCTCACGACGTCGCCGGAGATGCCGTTGAGATTGCTGATCTCCTGCCCGATCTTGTCGGTCGCCTGCTTGGCCTGGGTGGCGAGGTTCTTGACCTCGGACGCCACCACGGCAAAGCCGCGCCCGGCCTCGCCGGCACGCGCCGATTCGATCGTCGCGTTCAGCGCCAGAAGGTTGATCTGGCCGGTGATGTTGCCGATCAGTTCGACGATGCCGCTCATGGCCTGCGCCGCTT
Organism: Bradyrhizobium sp. McL0615; assembly: GCF_049993905.1. Classification (NCBI taxonomy): domain Bacteria; kingdom Pseudomonadati; phylum Pseudomonadota; class Alphaproteobacteria; order Hyphomicrobiales; family Nitrobacteraceae; genus Bradyrhizobium; species Bradyrhizobium sp. McL0615. The sequence goes on from NZ_CP188254.1 coordinate 1,362,605, forward strand.
CGTTCAGGCGCTTGGCCTGGGCGTCGGCGGCTTCGACCCGCCCGACCGCGGTCGTTGCGGTGTCGCGCGACTTGGTCATGGCTTCGGAGATTTCCCGAACCGAGGCGTTCAGTTCCTCAGCGCCGGCGGCAACCGATTCCATCATGCCGCGCACGCGCTCATTGCCCATGCGCACCAGCACCTGCGCGGTGGTGTCGGTGGCGTATTTGACGACCTTGAACGGCTTGCCGTTGAGATCGAGGATCGGATTGTAGGACGCCTGGATCCAGACTTCCTTGCCGTTCTTGCCGATCCGCTTGTATTCGGCGGCCTGGTATTCGCCGCGGTTGAGCGCCGCCCAGAATTCGCGGTAGGCCGCGCTCTCGCGCTCGGCCGGATCGACGAACATGCTGTGGTGCCGGCCGCGGATCTCGTCCAGCGCATAACCGACCGTCTTGAGGAAGTTCTGGTTGGCGCCGATGATGGTGCCATCCATATTGAATTCGATCACGGCCTGTGATTTGCCGATCGCTGAGATCTGTCCAGCGAGGTCGGCGGTCGAAAGCTTCTGGCTGGTGACGTCGGTGGCGAATTTCACCACCCGGAACGGCTTGCCCTTCTCGTCGAGGACCGGGTTATAGGAGGCGAGGATCCAGACTTCCTTGCCCCCCTTGCCGATCCGCTTGTATTCGGCCGACTGGTTTTCGCCGCGGTTGAGGCGCGCCCAGAACTCGCGATAGGCCGCGCTGTCGCGTTCGGCCTGCTCGACGAACATGCCGTGATGCTTGCCCTGGATTTCGCCGAGCGTGTAGCCCATCGCCCGCAGGAAGTTTTCATTGGCGGTGACGATGGTGCCATCCATTTCGAACGCAATGACCGCTTGCGCGCGGCCGATCGCCACGATCTGACCGGCGTCCTCCATGCTCTTGATCTTGCGTGCGGTAATGTCGGTCGCAAACTTCACGACCTTGACCGGCTTGCCGCTGGCGTCGAGCACCGGGTTGTAGGTTGCCTGGATCCAGACCTCCTTGCCGCCCTTGCCGATCCGCTTGTATTCGGCGGCCTGGTATTCGCCGCGCTTGAGCGCAGCCCAGAAGTCGCGATAGGCCGCGCTGTCGCGCTCCGACGGATCGACGAACATGCTGTGATGCTTGCCCTGGATTTCGCCGAGCGAGTAGCCGAGGGCTTTGAGGAAATTGTCGTTGGCGGTGAGGATGGTGCCATCCATGCCGAACTCGATCACCGCCTGCGAGCGGCCGAGCGCATCGGCCAGCGCCTTGTCTGAAGACGAATTCTTGAGAAATTGAAACACGAGTAACCCCGTTCAAAGCCGTGTGAAATATCGAGGCTCTGATCAAATGCGGGTTTGAGCCTCGTCGCCCAGAATGAAACATTTGATCCAAAGGAGAGAACAATGCGCTAATGATGTTATCCGTAGAATGACGGATAACATTGCAAAAACATAGACTTACAAGATGTATTTGCGCCGCGTCACGCGCTGTGCGAGCGCAGACGTACCGGGGCTGGATCGAGTCCGGCAATAGCTATTTGCGGCGCACCACGCTCTCATATGCCGCCTGCAGCCGCTCGCCGACCGACGGGCCGGCTTTCCTGCGCCGCTTCACGCCGAGATGGTTTTCGCGCAACTCGTCCATGAACTCTGCCCATAGCTTCGGGCCGCCCTCGCTGAGCAGCCGCGCGCGGATGCCGAGCTCCTCGCTGACCGGAAGATATTTGTAACCCCAGGCCGCCATCTGCGCGAGAACGGGCAGCAGCTCGATGCCCCGTTCCGTCAGCGAATAGATTCCCTTCTGCTTGTGCGTGGGATCGTCCTCGCGGGTGATGATGTTTTCGTCGAGCAGGGTCTTCAGCCGGTCGGCGAGAATGTTGGAGGAGATGCCTTCCTCGGACTTCGTCAGCAGCTCCCGAAAATGGCGCCGGTTGCCGAACATCATGTCGCGGATGATGAGCAGGCTCCATTTGTCGCCGAGCACTTCCAGCGAGAGATTGATCGGGCAGCCGGAGCGGCTGAGGTCGGTCATGTTCGATTCCAGACGGGCGGGTCGGCGCCCCAAAAAAACTGCTTGCAATATTGCACCGGTTATCTCAGGATACAACCAGTTGCAAAATGCAATCGGTTAGGGAGTGCTAGCGATGGCCAGGTTGATCATGTGGAATCTGATGACGCTGGACGGTTTCGTCGAAGGTCCGAACCGGGATATCTCCTGGCATTTGGACGTCTGGGGCGAGGAACTGGAGCGATTGTCGATCGAGCAGTTGAACGCCGCCGGCGGATTGCTGTTCGGCCGCGTCACCTATGAGCTGATGGCAAATCACTGGCCGGGCGCGGCTGGCGAAGTCGCCGTTTCATGAATGCCGCGCCGAAATACGTCTTCTCCCGCACGGTGAAGAAATCCGATTGGAACAACACGCAGATGTTCAATGCCGACGTCCCCGGGACCGTCGCCAGGCTGAAACGCGACAGCGCCAAGGATATTTTCCTGTTCGGCAGCGCCGACCTCGCCGATTGCCTGATCCGGCACGGCCTGATCGACGAGTTCCGCATCGCGTTGAACCCGGTCATTCTCGGTGGCGGAACGCCGCTGTTCAAGCCAGGCGAAAACCGCAAGCTGAAGCTGGTCGACAGCCGGTCAATGTCGACCGGCATCGTGATCCTGCGCTACGTGCCGGCGGCGGCACAATAATCCGCAGCAAATGTCGGCGTGCCCGCATGCCGATCGTCTTCCTGGCAAGGTCGTCAAAACCGGAGATTTTTATGTCACTGACGCTGCATTACCACCCGCTGGCCTCATACTGCTGGAAGGCGCTGATTGCGCTGTACGAAAACGACATTCCGTTCACGCCGAACCTCGTCGACCTCGGCAATCCGGCCGAGCGCGCCGCGCTGGTGAAGCTGTGGGGGATCGGCAAATTTCCGGTGCTGCGCGACGAGGCGCGGAACGAGACGGTGCCGGAATCGAGCATCATCGTCGAATATCTGGATCGCCACTATCGCGGTCCCGTCAGGTTCATTCCCGACGATTACAGTCGCGCCCTGCAGACGCGGCTGTACGACCGCTTCTACGATCTCTATGTGCATCTGCCGATGCAGAAGATCATGATCGATCGGATGCGGCCTGATGGAAAGCACGATCCGCACGGCGTCGAGGAAGCCCGCGCGCAGTTGCGGACGTCCTACGCCATGATCGAACAGCAGTTGGCGAAGGGCAGCTGGGCGGTGGGCGAGGAGTTTGGCCTCGCCGATTGCGCCGCCGCGCCATCGCTGTTCTACGGCAGGATGGTGGTGCCGTTCGGCGACGCGAACAAAAATCTCGCCGCCTATTTCGAGCGGCTGAGGGCGCGGCCCTCTTTCGCGCGGGTGATGCAGGAGGCGGAGCCGTATTTCCAGATGGTGCCGAAAGAACCTTAAGGAGGAGCGTTGAATGGCCGAAGCCAGCAGGGCAGAGACGATCCGCCAGATCTTCGCAGCCTATCTCGCCAACGATCGCAAGTTCGTCGAGAACGCGCTCAGCCGCGATTTCCGCTTCACCAGTCCCTACGATGATGCGATCGACAAGCCGACCTATTTCGAACGTTGCTGGAAAAACAGCGATTGGATCGAACGGCACGAACTGGAGCGGATTTTCGTCGAAGGCGATGAAGCCTTTGTGACCTATCGTTGCGTCGCCAAAGGCGGAAAGACTTTCCGCAATACCGAGTTTTTCGTCTTCGAGGGCGACAAAGTGAAGCGCATCGACGTCTATTTCGGCGCGGCCTATGACAACGGCGCGTTCGTCAGGCAGCCCGGGTAGCCCGCGGACTCCCTCATGCGGCGGCAGAACAATTACCTCAAAAATAATTTTCACTGACATGTCGGCCGCGTAAAAGCCCGCTCGTCTTGTTGATGAAGGCCGGCGCGACGGTAGCCGGCCCAAAGTGATCAAACCGGAGAATAACGATGCGATTCATGGTGATTGTGAAGGCCAGCAAGGATTCGGAAGCCGGCGTGATGCCGAGCACGGAACTACTGACCGCGATGGGGAAGTTCAACGAGGAGCTGGTCAAGGCCGGCGTGATGGAGGCAGGCGAGGGCCTGCATCCGACCGCAAAGGGCGCGCGGATCACGTATGGCAGCGGGCAGGGCGGTGTCAGCCGCGGCCCGTTCGCGCTCTCCGGCGATCTCGTCGCCGGCTTCTGGCTGATCAACACCAAATCGCTCGACGAAGCGATTGGCTGGATGAAGCGCGCGCCGTTCGGCCCCGGCGACGAGATCGAAATCCGCCAGGTGTTAGCCGCGGAAGATTTTGGCGAATCCCTTACCCCCGAACTGCGCGAGCAGGAACAGCGGCTGCGGTCCCAGGCCGCCAACAAGTAACGCTCCTCGTCAGTGCGCAATTGCGCATCTGAGGTCTGGTTCTTCGGACCATCCCGGAAATGACGACAACCCAATAAGGACCCCGCCATGCGATTCATGATGCTGATGATCCCCCTCGGTTATGAGACCGCGCCGCCGGACGTCCAGCTCGACCCCGAGCGGGTCAAGGCGATGATGAAATACAACGAGGCGCTGAAAGAGGCCGGCGTGCTGATCGCGCTCGACGGGCTGCATCCGCCCTCGATGGGCGCGCGGGTCTCCTTCGCCACCGGCAAGCCTGTCGTCACCGACGGCCCCTTCACCGAGGCCAAGGAAGTGCTCGGCGGCTACTGGATGATCGACGTGAAGTCGCGCGAGGAGGCGATCGCCTGGGCGAAAAAATGCCCGGCCACCGCGAACGAGGTCATCGAGATCCGCCAGGTGCAGGAAATGGCCGATTTCTCGGAGGAAGTGCGCGAGGCGGCCAAAGGTTTCGATGAGCTGCAGAAGGGCAGTGCCCACAAGGGGCGGTGAGTCTTTCGCAACAGGGCTCCGCACGCTGTCAAATCGAACAAGTATCGCTGATCCGTCAACCGCAAGAGAAGAGAAATCTCATGAGCACCAACGATACGTTTCTCGCCGTCTTTCTCGGCAGCAAGACCAGTGCGAACATGGCGGCCTGGAATGCGCTGCCGGAGGCTGAGCGGCGCGCCAGGGAGCAGCAGGGAATCGTGGCATGGAAGGCCTGGGTCGAAAAGCACCAAGCGGCGATCGCCGCCATGGGTGGCCCGCTCGGCAAGACCAAGAAGGTCGATTCAAACGGTATTGCTGACATCGCCAACGAGATGGGCGCCTTCGCCGTGGTGCGCGCCAGCTCGCACGAGGCCGCTGCGAAACTGTTCGAGAACCATCCGCACTTTGCGATCTTTCCCGGCGAGCGCGTCGAGATCATGCCGGTTCTCCCGATCCCGGGAGGCTAGAACCCGGCAATTGGAACCGTCCTGACCCTGCGCGGCTCCGCACACCGTTAATCTTGGTGAACGCCAGTTAACGGTCTCAAAATAAGTGACCTTTTCAGTCAGCTCATGTAAAAGCCGTTCACATGAGCTGGCGCAAGGAACAACGTCGCAGCGAACGCGGCTATCATCACGGCAATCTGAAAGAGGCGTTGCTGCAGGCGGCGCTCGGCCTGATCGCCGAGAAAGGCGCGGCCGGCTTCACCTTTGCCGATGCGGCGCGGATGGCGGGCGTTAGCCCCGCCGCGCCCTACCGCCATTTCCGCGATCGCGATGAATTGCTGTCCTCGATCGCCCAGCGCGGCTTTGAGCAGTTCGAGGCGCTGCTGACGCAGGCCTGGGACGACGGCCGCCCGGACACGGTCTCGGCGTTCGAGCGGGTCGGCAAGGCCTATCTGGCCTTTGCCCGCAACGAGCCCGCGTTTTATTCGGCGATGTTCGAATCCGGCATTCCGGTCGATCTAAACCCCACATTGATGGCCGCCAGCGAGCGCGCCTTCGCCATTATCCGCGCGGCCGCCGAACGGCTTGCGGCGATGGCGCCGCCCGGCATGCCGCGGCCGCCGGCGATGATGATGGCCCTGCACATCTGGTCGATGGCGCATGGCGTAGCCTCGTTGTTCGGCCGCGGCGACGCGGCGCGGCGCAAATTGCCGATGTCGCCCGAGGATCTGCTGGAAGCCGAAGTGCTGATTTATCTGCGCGGTCTCGGCTTCCCGACCGACCGCCGGCCGCCGGATCAGAAACCGTCAGGCCCGCCGCCGGTACCGCCATCTGGTCCTTGGGGCACCCCAAAATAATTTTGCGGGTGCGTTAAACCGCCCGCTTGACAAAAACGTGGGATGGTTTAGGTATGTAAATGTTATTTACATTCACAACGGCGTGATCGCCGTCATGGAGAGGGAAATGGCCTACACCGCAGATGTCAATCGATGGCGCGGCCCGACGGAAGAGCACTATCGCCCGCATATGCTTGAGAGCCCCTGGCACCCCGGCTGGATCGCCGTGACCATCCTCGGCTTCATCATCTGGTGGCCGATCGGCCTTGCCCTTCTCTTTTTCACACTAGGGAGCAGAAAAATGGGTTGCTGGAGTCATCAGGATCGCTGGCAGAACAAGATGGAGCGGATGCAGTACAAGATGGAGCGGATGCGCGGCCACATGGAGCGCCGGGGCTTCGGCTTCGGTCCGCCTTCGAGCGGCAACCGCGCCTTCGACGAGTACCGCACCGAAACCCTGCAGCGTCTTGAAGAAGAGCAGGTCGAGTTCAAGAATTTCCTCGAGCGCCTGCGTCACGCCAAGGACAAGGAAGAGTTCGACCAGTTCATGGCGCAGCACAAGCAGCGTCCGACCCCGCCGAACGACCAGCCGCAGCAGGGTTGAGTGGATAGCGTTTTCAAGCGAAGTGGGTACCGGTTCGCGTGAAGAAAACGCGTCAAAAATAAAGCCCGCGTCGCGTTGAGAGAGGTTCAGCCTCAGGCGTGATGCCCCCATGATGCCTGATGGCGATACGGCCGCCCATCTGCGAAAGCAGGTGGGCGGTTTGTTTTTGGGACATGTGTAGTCGGCGGGGGCGCTGCTTCATTGAAGAGATGTTTTCGCCGCCTCCCTTGCAATCCAGGCGACGAACAGGGCGACTCGCTTGTCATTGGCGAGGGCTGCAGGCCAACGGATAACGTGCGTTTTGCTGGACGCCATATCCCAGCTTGACGGCACCACGCGGCAAAGTCGTTGCTCCGCGATGGCATCGTGAACCAGCAGCGACCGGCCCAGAACGACGCCGCTGCCCTGCAAGGCGGCAGCGATTGCCGTACCGAGATTGTCGAAGCGAAGCCCTGCCGGCGCGGCAACCGTGATCCCAAGCCGCTCGAACCACACCGGCCACGACCACTCGGCCCCGTCGTTGCGGCCAGTTTGCCCCTTGTGCAGGATCGGCAGGGTGCCGAGCACGCCCGGATCCTTCAAGGGCCGCCCGCGCGGCAGAAGCGAGGGCATCGCAACCGGGAAAACCCTTTCGTCGAATAGCAGGCGCTGGGTCGAGGTCGCGCGCGCGCTGGCCTTGGGGATCCATCGGATCTGCACGTCGAGATCGAGCGCGCGCGCCTGCACATCGCTTTCGATGATCAAGAGTTCGATCGCCACACCCGGATGAGCGGACGCAAACGCCGGCAGACGCCTGACCAGCCAGTAGTTCGCAAGGGCGGAGCCGAGCCCGATCTTTAAGGTAGCCGGCTGCACCGTCGCGCGCGAGCGGGCGCGTAGCTCTGCCATCTCGTCGAGCATCCGTCCCAACCCTTCGGCCAGGGTCGTGCCGGCCGGCGTCGGCAACAAACCTACTCCCGTGCGGTTCAATAATGGCGCGCCGACAAAGGCCTCGAGCCTTTTCAGCCGGTGGCTGATCGCGCTCTGCGTCAGCCCCAACTCGGCGGCCGCGAGCGTCATGCTGCGATGACGCAAGGCCGCATCGAACGCGATCAGGCCATCAAAAGGGGGAAGGGCACGCATGGCGCGACTATGAAGGAGATTCATGCCGATGTGAACAATTGGCGTTGGCCCACAGCGGCGGCTCAAGGCACCAGTAGGTGCCGCACTGCTCAGAGATCGACCGATGACACAGCCGACGTACAAGCCCGACCGCGACAATGGTCGGCCTGCGCAATCCATGATGCCGGCTCTGCTTCTGGGACTGGGGGCCTTCCTCACCAATTTTGACGTGACGGCGGTGGTCATCGCCTTGCCGGCGGTCGCGCTTCAACTCGGGTTCGGCGTGGCAGGATATGCCTGGGTCATGGACGCCTACAGTTTGGCGTTCTCAGGCGCGTTGCTGTTTGCGGGGGCGTTGGCGGATCGCTACGGGCGGCGGCGAGCCATGCTGGTTGGCAACGGCATTTTTGCTCTCGCGTCTCTGGCATGCGGCATGGCCTGGGATGGACCGACGTTATGGGCTGCCCGCGCCCTGCAGGGTGTTGGAGCCGCATTTGCCGTAACCGGCGGCATCGCGCTGATCGCAACCGTCTATGCGCAGCCGCAGGCGCGCACGCGTGCATTCGCCTGGTTCGGCGTGATGTCCGGGATTGCCATGTCTCTCGGTCCGACCATCGGCGGCCTTGTCTCATCGTGGCTGGGTTGGCGCTGGATCTTCCTCATCAACTTGCCGGCCTGCGCCTTGATCGCGTGGGGCGTGCCGCGGCTGGTTGCGGAAGTGCGCGATACGGTGCCCCGGCCGCTCGACATTCCGGGTGTCATGCTACTCACCGCCGCGTTGGCTGTGCTGGTGGAGGCGCTGCTGCTTGGCCGCTCCTCGATTGCGCACATGGCCGGCGGGATCGCGGTGGGTACGTTGCTGCTTGCGGTATTCGTGACCCAGCAGCGGCGCCGCGACCAACCGATCTTCGATCCCGGCGTGTTCGTTCAGCGCGCAGTGGTCGGAATTGCGATACTTCTGTTCGCTGTTTCAGTCGGCTATTGGGCGGTGCTCGTCTATTTGCCGCTGTTCTTCGCGGCCGCCTTCAACTGGTCCTCGGAAGTGGCCGGTATCGCACTCTTGCCGGCCACGCTGCCGATGCTGTTCCTGCCGCCGTTGGGCGGCTGGCTTGTCGGCCGGGTAGGGTGGCGGCTGCATTTCGCCCTGGCGCTTGCAATCGTGGCAGCCGGCAACGTCGCCATTGCGATCGCGCTCATGTCGGGCGGCGCAGCGCCGCCGATGATTCCGGTCTTCTGCGGCATGGTCGCCATCGGGTTTGGTGTCGCGCTCGCCCATCCGCAATTGTCAGGCGCAGTCGTCGCGCTCGTGCCTCCCGATCAAGCCGGCATGGCATCCGCCGTGACCGTCGTCATGCGCCAGGCCGGCTTCGCGGTCGGTATCGCCGTTCTCGGCGCGGTGCTCGGTGCCGAGGGATCGGCGATCAGTTACGTCTGGCTGTTTTCGGTAGCCGCGATTGCATCGGTAGCGGGACTGGTCGCGGCGCTCGCCTTGCTGCCCGCGCACGCGACCGCGTGACGGCGGCTGAACAACAAGAGGCCACCCATTGTTGGTTTGGCTGCTGGTTACGAGCGGCGGCCGCGTTTGCGACGCTCCGCAATCCAAACGTGCAAAAAAATTCTTTTTTATGCGGTAGCAGTTGCCTTAGCCCGACCCGGGGCATCAACAGGTTGCTCGGAAGTCACCTGGATTATTGCTTCCGACGTGGCACCGAATGATCCGCCCGTTACCAGCGCATTGGAAGCGTTTTCCGCCGGCTCTACGGCCTCCGTCCCTAGCAAAGCGAACAGGATACGGGTTCCGTCAATCCTTCTACTGAGCCCTCGAACGGCGTGCTGAATCTTGGCGGCGGATGGCTGACTCAGGTAGCAGACGCATACAAGTGCGGTGTTCGACAATTCGAGCGAAAGCAATTTCGACATTGATAGAGCGTCAGCCCTTTCCGCTGTTGCCTTCATCCCGCGGTTCCGCAGAAGCTGCGCCAACACGAGCGCTGTCGCCTCGTCCAGTCGCCCGGCGCCAGGAATGCAAACGACCGAAAGCGTCGAGGTCGGCTGCTCCTGAATCAAGGCGTCGCGCGAGCTTGTTAGCTCGAGTGCGATGGCAGCTCCCGGGCTTGAGCTTAGATCTGGGGACCTGTGTTCTGGTGCTGCCACGTCATGGTGTGCCTCCAGCTCAGCGACCAATTCTTCGACCGTTGAGACTACCCGATTTATTCGGTCTTCGTCGAGGTGACCTAATTGACGGTCGGCCTCCGCGAGTCTCAGGCCTTTCAGGAGGATGGCGTCGTAATAACTCTCAAGCGACGCATCATTCAGATATTCGTGCGCCTGCTCCACCGCTTCAACGGGATCTCCCGCCAGCATTCGTTGGTAAGCCAGTTGCGGCGGCGTCAACGGAGGTCGGTCGCCAAGCATAACGTCAAGGAATTTAAGGCGATCGATATGCCGCCCAAGGACGACGAGACAAATTGTCAGGGGCGTCGCCAACACCAATCCGACCGGCCCCCAAAGCCAGGTCCAGAATGACGCTGACAGGATAATTGCAACCGGGGAAAGACCCGAGCTATGCCCAAAAATCAAGGGCTCGAGGACTTGTCCTGCGAGCAGCTCCAGGACGACGAACAATGCCGCCGTAAGTATCAACATCTGCCAGCCCGAGCCCACCGCCGCCGCGAGAATGAGAGGGAATACCGCAGATATCAATGCACCGATGTACGGTACAAATCGCAGAATCATCGCGACCAGACCCCATAACGGAGCTGAGGGGACACCGATGAATTCAAGACCTATGCCTATTGCAAGGCCGAACACGGCATTGAACGCGATCTGGGTAAGAAAGAGCTTGCTCAGACGCTTGCCGGCGTCGTCCAGGGCCGCAGTTGTCCGTTGAATGTCCGCTGATCCGGCTAGTCGGACAAGCCGATTTCTCAGGTCTTCCCGTTGGAGCAGGACAAAGACAACAAAGATGACGACGATCCCAGTCGTCGTTAATGGCGAAATCAGTGGCTGGATGATTGCGCCAAACGTCGACAAAGCACCAGGATCAGGTTGCCTTATCTCAACGGGTATCGGTATCGGCTTATCTGACGGCTGTCTGGTGAGTTCGCTGTCAACAGGCCGACCGGCCGTATCTCGATTTTGCAGCTCTGTCTTCAATTCCTTGAGAACTGTGGATGCCTGCTCCAATGTTCTAGAGCCGCCCATTAAGCCGCGCAGGCTTTCGATCTTGTCGCTCAATGTTTGTTGATAGCCAGGCAGCTTGGCGGCAAGGCGGGTCGCCTGCGAAACCATAAGACCGCCCAGACTAAATATGATAGAGAATCCGATGAAGACGACTACCAGCACAGAAATCGTGCGCGGAATTCGCCAAACGCGTAAACGCATCACGAAGGGCGCTAAAACGAAACTCAAGAGAACTGCTAACGCGAAGGGAACAAAAATTTCGCGACCGAAATGGAGCGCAGCAATTATCAACGCTGCGACGGCCATATTCGTCAGCACGGTACCCCGCGGCTGTGCCAACCTTATCTGAGGAGACTTCTCTTCCATGGGCGCGGCTCATTCATCCCATACGTGGGTGAATTCCCCTTCGCGACAAAAACAATCATACACCGAACTAGCTGGTTCCGACAGCGACACCTTATCGGCCGGTTGGCAAAATGAGACCTGAGTTCCACATTCTGCGGTCCCGTTCGAGTCGCGAATTGGTAAAGGCTTGCAGCCAGAAGGCGCTATTCGAGGGAAACCCTTGTGCGGTGGAACCCGTGTTCATCTGTTCCAGGAATGCAGTGGCTGAACTAGACGTCTGGCGTTATTCGACAGCCGACATATGTTACGATCCGGCACCAATCCGGGGCGGTTGTCATGAATCAGCGTGAAATTCCTGTCGATCAGGTTTGGGGAATGGTCCGGTGTGAAGCTGAAAGCGCGGTGGCGCGCGATCCGGTATTCGGCGCCGCGCTGTCGTCAGCCATTCTCGATCATCCCGATTTCGCTCACGCGCTGGCGCACCAGATCGGTGCGCGGCTCGGCAGGAGTCCTGCGGATCGCGAGCGCTTTGCGCGTGTTGCCGGCGAAGCGTTTGCGGCTTCGCCCGATCTGGTCGAGGCGGCGAGCCGCGATCTGCAGAGCATCGCCGTTCACGATCCCGCGATGACGACGCTGCTGCCGCCGCTGTTGAACTTCAAGGGCTACGTCGCGCTGCAGGCCTGGCGCGTCTCCAACTGGCTGTGGCGCCAGCGTCGCAACGATCTCGCGCTGCTGTTGCAAAGCCTGTCGTCCGATCAGCTTCAGGTCTCCATTCATCCGTCCGCATCGATCGGCACGCAGGTCTTTCTCGATCACGCCACCGGCATCATCATCGGCGCCTTCGCCATGATCGGCGACGAGGCGACGATCCTGCAGAACGTCACCATCGGCCGAAAACAGTCAGAGCCGGACCGCGCACCGAAAATCGGCCGCGGCGTGTATCTCAGCGCCGGATCGACTATCATCGGTGGCGTCAGCATCGGCGATTTCGCCAAGGTTGGGGCCGGCGCGCTCGTCGAGCATGACGTGCCCGCAGGCTGCACCGCAGTCGGCGTTCCCGCGCGGTTGACCAACTGCCCGGAGCCGGTGATGCCGTCATGGGAATCGTAGGGTGGGCAAAGCGAAGCGTGCCCACCATTCATTCGTCATCGGGATAGATGGTGGGCACGTCGCTTCGCTCCTTTGCCCACCCTACGGTCTACAACGCCATCGTAATATCTAACGCACCATGGCGCCGTAGACGATGTCCTGGACCTGCTCGCGATAGTACTTGCGAAGTTCGCCGGGCGCCGCCGTTCCCACCACGACGACAAGGCGCTCTTTCGGATCGCAGAAGAACTGCGTGCCATAGGCGCCATTCCAGGTGAACTCGCCGGGATTGCCGGGCACCGAGGACAAGCCTTCGCTGGTACGCACGGCCACGCCAAGGCCGAAGCCAAAGCCACCGCGATGCGGCTCCACGTTGGCCACGTTGTTCTTGATCTCCGGCCCAAGGTGGTTGGAGACCATGTGATGCACGGTCTTGGGCCCGAGAATGCGCTGACCGTCGAGTTCGCCGCCATTGAGCAGCATTTGTCCAAAGCGCAAATAGTCGCCCACGGTCGCAAACGCGCAGGCGCCGCCGCAATCGGACTTCGTGGGTATATCGAGAAGTTTGATCGCCTGCGGTTTGCCTGTCAGCGGATCATTGGGAAATGGCCGGGCAAAGCGGGCACGCTGCGCCTCCGTGGGTTGGAACGTGGCGTCCTTCATGCCGAGCGGCCGCCACACATTGCCGGCCAGGTATTCACCAAGCCGCTGTTCGCTCACCTTTTCGACGACAGCACCGAGCACGTCGATCGAGAAGCCGTACTCGAAAACCGTCGCGGGCTGGTGCGCCAGCGGCAGCTTCGTGATGCGATCGATGAACGCCTGCGTATCGCCCTCGATCGCAGGCGCGGTCCCGTCCGGGTACTGACGCGCTACCGGGCTCGAGCTGTCCGGGCGGCCCCCATACATCAGGCCGGATGTGTGTCGATAAAGGTCGTGGATGTAGATCGGTGAATCCTGCGCTTCGAGCTTCAGCGTACCATCCGCCTGCGGGACGCCGACCTTCATGTCGGCGAACGCGGGATAGTAGTCGGCAACCTTTGCCTGAAGTGGCAGGCGGCCCTGTTCCATAAGTGTCAGTCCGGCGACGGCGGCCATCGGCTTGGTCATGGAGGCAAGCGCGAACACGGCATCCAGCGGCATCGCTGTGCCTTTCGTCGGATCAAGCTGGCCGTACGCCTTGTACTGCACGAGCTTTCCGTCGCGGGCGATCGCAACCACTGCGCCGGGCACGCGTTTGGCGGCGATCTCGCGGGCGAAAAAATCGTCCAGGCGAGCGAGGCCTTGTTGTGAAAATCCAACGTCATCCGGCTTTGCCTCGGGCAGCGGTGCAGCATTCGCCGCATTGGCAGCGATGCCGGCAACAAATGCCACGGCCGTCATGAATGCCTTCATTGTGTTCTCCCTCGCATGCGGATCAGGCCGCACGATTATTGTGGTTAGGCTGTCATGGTAGATCACGTCCGTAGAAGCAACAAGCCGAGCGCGGGAGCGGGGCATCCATCCGTCGCGATGTCGCAAGATGTTGTACGTGCCCGGAGGGCAAATCACCCAGAAGCCGGTCCAGCCCTTCGCGCAAAAATATTCCGCTTAACTTGCAGACCAAATCATTTGCATAACTCCGCTTGTCTCACGGCGGATGAGGGGCGTTGGCCATCGTCACGAACGCGCGGTGAGGTGCGATGGACGCGAGAGCTGCGACTGACGTGTGTGGCTCGAGCGTACGGCGAAGTCGTGTGGTTCGGGCGCCGCGGTGCTGGCGCTAAGTCCGGGAGAAGCGACGCTTCTCTCGCGGCGACGGAGGCAAAAGAGCCGTTCTCCGGGAAGAGCACGAAGTAAGCCGTAAAGCCATTGCGCAGGGAAGGCCGGAATGCTCCAGCTGCCCTGTATGCTCGTGTGCCGTTTTGTTTGCGCAAATCGCACGCGAGACCGCGGGTGCAGCAAGCACCCGGTCTTCCCTGCGCCCTCTAATCGAAGAGAGGGCAAAAGAAGATGCAAACCTCGGGCGAGATACGCCGCGAGAACGCTAAAGCTCGTGCAGCCGTCATTGCGAGCGCAGCGAAGCAATCCACCTCTCCGCTTGCCGCGCTATGGATTGCTTCGCTGCGCTCGCAATGACGTGGAGAGATCTGGCTCGCTCCTTCCCCTTATCCTGAGGGACCGTGGAACGGCCGTCTCGAGGGGCAAGGCCACCGGCCGTACCGTGGCATACCAGGCTCCTGGAACCCGACCACGAGCCGCCGTAACCACCCGGCCTGCCTCGATTTCCGGCAGTGGGATTCCCCTTTGGTAACCTAAAGTTAACCAAGGTTAGCGTCTGGTAAGGGACGGAATGACGCGCTGACAGCCCTCGTTTTGACATGTTGGCAGGGGAAGCAGGACCCGGCTTTCGGCGGGCCCCCCATGCGACACCAAGAGCGGCTTTCGCGCTGGCGCATATCGCCGCGCCCGACGCGCGGCTGTGGGAACCGGCAGCCGTTTGCTCCCGGAGGAAAATAGGGACACTTGCGTTGAGAGGATACCGCTCATGAATCCCGCCGACGTGGCGCCGGCAGCCCTGCCGTTGGTCTCCGCCGACGTATCGCTGATCGCCCTGTTCCTGCAGGCCCATTGGGTCGTGAAGACCGTCATGCTGGGGTTGTTGGCCTGCTCGGTCTGGGTCTGGGCAATCGCGATCGACAAGATTTTCCTCTATGGTCGCACCAAGCGCGCCATGGACCGCTTCGAACAGGCGTTCTGGTCGGGCCAGTCGATCGAGGAACTTTATCGCGCGCTGTCGGCCAAGCCGACGCAATCAATGGCGGCGTGTTTCGTTGCCGCCATGCGCGAGTGGAAGCGCTCGTTCGAGAGCCAGACACGTTCCTTTGCAGGCCTGCAGATGCGGATCGAGAAGGTGATGAACGTTTCCATTGCCCGCGAAGTCGAGCGGCTGGAACGGCGGCTGCTGGTGCTGGCGACCGTTGGCTCGGCCGGGCCTTTTGTCGGCCTGTTCGGAACCGTCTGGGGCATCATGTCGAGCTTCCAGTCGATTGCGGCTTCGAAAAACACTTCACTGGCCGTGGTGGCGCCCGGCATCGCGGAGGCGCTGTTTGCGACCGCTATCGGTCTTATCGCTGCCATCCCCGCGACCATTTTCTACAACAAGTTCACGTCCGAAGTGAATCGGCAGGCGCAGCGGCTGGAAGGCTTTGCCGACGAGTTTTCAGCCATCCTGTCCCGCCAGATCGACGAGCGGGCGTGACGGCAAATGACGAGCGCATCGTGAGATCCAGATCATGGCGATGAACATGGCAGGTTCGGCGGGCGGCGGCGGTGGACGCCGCGGCCGCCGTCGCGCCGCCGTGATGGCGGAGATCAACGTCACGCCGATGGTCGACGTAATGCTGGTGCTGCTGATCATCTTCATGGTGGCGGCGCCCTTGATGACCTCGAGCATCGACATCGATCTCCCGATAGCCTCGGGCGGCAAGCAGATCCAGGCCAACGCCCCGCCGCTGACGCTGTCGGTCAAGCGCACTGGGGGTACGTGCAATTCAAATGTCGAACTCTACCTCGGGGACTCGCCGATACCGGCCAATGAACTCCTGGCAAAGATAACGGCGATCAAGGAGACCCGATCCGAGGCTGAGCGCGTGGTATACCTGCGGGGCGATAAAGACGTTTGCTACACGGATATGATGAAACTTTTGGGGTATATTCGTCAGGCGGGGTTCAAGGCGAATATCGTGATCGTGCCGGAGGGAGGCTCCTGAGCATGCAGCGGATCGTGACGGCTGGTAGGGAGCGGGAAAGCATCAAGTGAAGGTCAAGGTCGACAAGACGGTTCTGGCATCGGTCGCCCTGCACGTCCTCGTGCTGGGATGGGTGATGCTGTCGTTCTCGACCAAGGCGCTTGAAATGCCGCCGGAAGATTCCGTCCCCGTTGACGTCATTTCCGACAGCCAACTCGCCAAGGTCATGGCCGGCACCAAGACCGGCAAAAAGGACAACCCGAAGCCGCTGGTCGAGAAGGTCGCCGAGGCCAAGCCGATCGATGACGCCGTCGGCAAGGTCAGCGAGAAGCCGCCCGTCGTGACTGAGACTGCGCCGAAGCCGGAGCCGAAGGTCGAGGAAAAGCCCGTTGAGAAGAAACCCGATCCGCCGAAGGTAGTCGAGAAGCCCAAGGAAGAGCCGCCAAAGGAAGAGCCCAAGCCGGTAGAGAAGAAGCCGGAGCCGGTGAAGCCCGATCCGATCGCGGAAGCGCTCAAGAAGGAAGAGAAGAAACCGCCGCCGCCGAAGCCGGTGCAGGCGGCGAAGCCGCCCGAGCAGCAAAAGCGGATCGTCGAGCGCCATTTCGACCAGAGCCAGATCGCGGCGCTGCTCGACAAGCGGGATCCGACGCGTCAGGCCGCGACCGGCCAAGCCATGAATTCCAACGCCGCGCTGGGCCTTTCCAAGGGGACGGCGGCGGACAACTCCGCGACGTGGGGCTCGATGTTCCAGCGTCAGGTCGAGCGCTGCTGGAAGAAGCCGTATGGCGGTATCGAATCGCAGAGACCCGAAGTAGCGTTTAACATCCGCCTGAAGCGCGACGGCATGCTTGAAGGCAATCCGGTGCCGGAAGGTGTTCCGGCGACGCCGTTCCTGAAGGTCTATCAGGAGAGCGCATATCGCGCGATCATCGAATGCCAGCCATACAATCTGCCGGCAGCGATGTACGAGGAATGGAAATATTTCGCGCCGGTGTTCAAGGAAAAGAATGTCTGATTGCGTTCGCCCGCCGGCGTTCACACATGAGCAAGACCAAGCGATGACTGACAAAGACGGATTGCCCGCAATGTTGTTCCGCCCGAGCCGCCGGCAGATCATTTCCGGAATGACCGCACTTGGTGCGCTCGCCGGTGCGCGTACTGTCTTCGCGCAAGCACCGAAGCGGATACCGATTCCCGAAGGTGAGTTCGTTCCGCAGCCGATCGCGATTCCGAATTTCGTGGCGGGCACGCCCGGCGATGCCGAGGTCGGCGTCGGCGTGGCGCAGGTCATCACCAACAATCTCAAGCGCAGCGGGCTGTTCGCGCCGATCGATCCGGCTGCGTTCATCGAGCGCATCACCAATCCCGACAATCCGCCTCAGTTCCAGAGCTGGAAGCAGATCGGCGCGCTGTATCTGGTGACAGGCCGGATGACCCGGCAGGGCGACGGCCGTCTGAAAGCCGAATTTCGTCTCTGGGACGTGAACACCCAGCAGCAGATGGCCGGGCAGCAATACCAGACCTCGCCGGAATACTGGCGGCGGATCGCCCACATCATCTCGGACCAGATCTACGAGCGCGCGACCAGCGAGAAGGGCTATTTCGACAGCCGCGTCGTGTTCGTCGACGAGCAAGGATCCAAGGAACGTCGCGTCAAGCGGCTGGCCTTGATGGATCAAGACGGCGCCAATGTCCGATACCTGACCAAGGGCGCCGATCTGGTGCTGACGCCGCGGTTCTCGCCGTCGACCCAGGAAATCACCTATATGGAATTCGGCCAGGGCGATCCGCGCGTCTATCTGTTCAACGTCGAAACCGGACAGCGCGAGATCGTGGGCAATTTCCCTGGCATGTCGTTCTCGCCGCGCTTCTCCCCCGACGGCCAGCGCATCATCATGAGCCTGCAGCAAGGCGGCAACTCGAACCTGTTCGTGATGGACCTGCGCTCGAAATCGACAACGCGGCTGACCGACACGCCGGCGATCGACACCTCGCCGTCCTATTCGCCCGATGGCAGCCGCATCTGTTTCGAATCCGACCGCGGCGGCAAGCCGCAGATCTACACGATGGCGGCCACTGGGGGAGGGGCGCAGCGCATCTCGTTCGGCGAGGGCAGCTATTCGACGCCGGTGTGGTCGCCGCGCGGCGACTACATCGCCTTCACCAAGCAGGGTGGCGGACAATTCGCGATCGGCATCATGAAGACCGACGGGTCGGGCGAGCGGATCCTGACCTCGGGCTACCACAATGAGGGGCCGACCTTCGCGCCGAACGGCCGGGTCGTGATGTTCTTCCGCGAGCCCGGCGGCAGCGCCGGACCGTCGCTATTTACGGTCGATATCTCAGGTCGCAACGAATTGCGGGTACCAACGCCTGGTTTTGCCTCCGACCCGGCATGGTCGCCACTATTGTCATAGTGGAACCCGACGGCAGAAGGCCGTGCCCGTTAATCGGCAAACATTGCCTAGCCCGCTGATTTTTCGGGCATATTTTGGCCGTGCGACGTAAAAAACAACGTCTCGGTAACGATATTCCCTCAGAAAGACTTCATCTGCAGCGGGTAAAACTACCTACCCGAACAGGATGCACGTCCCGAAAATGCAGCTTGCAAGTCAAACCGAAGAGCCGGATCAGAAAGTCTCGCCGTCAACGTACTCGGCGCTGATCGATTCGCTTTTCCAAAATCCCGCGCCGCTGTTCGCGGGCGCGGTGATGGTTGCCTTTGCCGCGGCCATGACCGCCGTGAAGACCGGACAAGATCTGCTCTGGCCGTGCGTTGCTTTTCTCGTGCTGTCCGGCGCCGCCCGCGCCGTCGATATGCACCGCTACAACAGCCGCAGATCCGTCCTGACCGCCGATGAAGCCGCCCGTTGGGAGGTGCGCTATCAGATCGGAGCGATGATCTATGCCGTTGCGCTCGGGCTATGGTGCACGGTGGCTCTGCTTGGCAGCGATGATCCTGTGGCCCACATGATTTGCGTGTCCGTCACCACCGGGTATGTGGCGGGAGGCGCGGGCCGGACCTATGGAAGGCCGTGGATTTTCCACGTGCAGATCGCACTCGCCTGCGGTCCGACGGCGATTGCGCTGGCGCTTCGCGGCACCCCCTATTACATCGGAATGGCGGTCGTCAGCGCGGTGTTTTTTCTGGCGCTGAAGCAGATTTCGACCGACTTGCAGCGGATCTTCGTTCGAGCCCACGTGGCGCGCGAGCGCGAGGCGGCGCTGGCTGATCAGTTCGATACCGCGCTCAACAACATGCCGCATGGCCTGTGCATGTTTGGCGCCGACGGCCGGCTTGCGGTGATGAACTATCGCTTCGGCGAAATGATGGAACTGTCCGATGGTCTCGTGCGAAGCGGCGCGAGGGCTTCCGACATCATCGCCGCCTGTGTCGGCGCCGGATCGATCACGGCGACGAGCGGCAAGATAATCCTGGCTGAAATCGAGAATTCGCAGGCCAGGGGCGTGGTGACCGCTGATCCCGACTTCACCAGAAATCGGTCGCTGTCGTGGACCTTCCAGCCGATGGCCGACGGCGGCGCGGTCGTGCTGCTGGAAGACATTACCGAACGCCGCAATGCAGAAGCCCGGATCAGTCATCTGGCGCGTTACGACGAACTGACGGCGCTGCCGAACCGGGTCAATTTCCGGGACGAGATCGGGCGGCTTCTGGCCGTACAGCAGGGCACCGAACAATTGTCGGCGCTGTTGTTCGTCGACCTCGACCAGTTCAAGCAGGTCAACGACACGCTCGGGCATCCCTGCGGCGACCAGTTGCTGTGCGCGGTGTCCGAACGGTTGCGCGAGATGCTGCGCCCCGAGGACTTCGTGGCGCGGTTCGGCGGCGACGAGTTCGTGGTGTTCCAGCAGAACATCCATTCCGCCGACGACGCCGCCGGTCTCGCCCGGCGCATCGTTGATCGCCTGAGCGAGCGCTACAAGATCGACAATCATCTGGTCGAGATCGGCGCCAGCATCGGCATCGCCATGACCTCGCGCGGCGTCAGCGCCGATACGCTGTTGAAGAATGCGGACATGGCGCTGTACCGCGCCAAGGCCGACGGCCGCGGCACCTTCTGCTTCTTCCGGGACGAGATGGCGCAGGTGGTCGAATCCCGCCGCATCCTCGAACTGGACCTGCGCAAGGCGCTGGCCAACGAGGAGTTCGAGCTGTTCTTCCAGCCGCTGGTCAATCTCAAATCGGGACGGATATCCACCTGCGAAGCGCTGTTGCGCTGGAATCATCCGGTTCGCGGCACGGTCTCGCCGACCGATATCATCCCGGTCGCCGAGGACATGGGCCTGATCGTCGATCTCGGCCGCTGGATTTTGCGCAAGGCCTGCATGGAATGCATGAAATGGCCCGAAGGCGTCAGCGTCGCGGTCAACTTCTCGCCGCAGCAGTTTCATCAGCGCGACGTGCTGAGCGAAGTGCGCTACGCGCTCGAGGTCTCAGGCCTGCCGGCCAACCGGCTCGAGATCGAGATCACCGAATCCTCGCTGCTGCGCAACACGCAGCTGACACATGATGTGCTGTCGCAATTGCATTCACTCGGCGTGCGGATATCGCTCGACGACTTCGGTACCGGCTATTCGAGCCTGAGCTACCTGCATAATTTCCCGCTGCAGAAGGTAAAGATCGACCGCTCCTTCCTGGAGGGGATCGACAGCGACCGGCCGCTGACGCTGCTGCGGGGCGTGGCGCGGCTGTCGGCCGACCTCGGAATGTCTGTGGTGGTCGAAGGCATCGAGACCAACGAGCAGCTTGAATTGATCAGCGCCGATGGCGCGGTAACCGAGGCGCAAGGCTATCTGTTCAGCCCGCCGGTGCCCGCCGTGCGGGTCCGCCAGTTGCTGAACGCCTCGCATGGCCGCCGCCCGCCGGACAGCGTGCTGGTTCCGGTCGCCTCACGGTCGATCGCCTGACCCCCATCCCCGTGAAAATACGGGAGAATCCGGGCCTCCCGGGGTAACCTTAACTTCTTGAAGCCTTTGCAATGTTGTTAACAAGCTGTTAATCGTTTAGCCGCTCGCAGAGGTTGCTTGGAAGCGTTAGGAGTACGGTATGAGGTCCCCGGCCGAAGCTCGCCCCATGGCCTTGGGACGGAGTCCCGATCCGCTAGATCAAGTCGATTATCGGTTGGCGCAGACTTCCGAAGAAAAGGACGAGATTTACCGGCTCCGCTACCGCGCCTACCTTCGCGAGGGAGCCGTCCGGCCTTCGGCCGACGGGCGCGTGATCGATCAATTTGAAGACGCTCCCAACGCCTGGACCTTCGGCGTCTATTTTCAAGGCGAGCTCTACAGCTCAATTCGCGTCAGCGTGCTGACGTCCGAATGGCGGATGTCGCCGTCAGTTGAGCTGTTTGGCGATGTCCTCCACCCCGAACTTGACAAGGGGAAGGTCATTATCGATTCAACGCGCTTCGTTGCCGACCCCGAAAGGGCGCGAAATTTTCCTGAGCTTCCCTATGTAACGGTCAGGTTGGGCTCCATGGCCGGCGTCTATTTCAATGCTGACTATGGACTGGCGATCGTGCGTCCCGAGCATCAGGCGTTCTACCGGCGCGTGTTCCTGCATGAAACCTGGTGCGAGCCGCGATTGTATCCGGGCCTCGTCAAGCCTGTCGGGTTGATGGCTGCGCATTTGCCGACGGTGCGTGACAGGGTTCTGGCCCGCTATCCGTTTCTGCGCTCGAGCGCTTTCGAACGGCGAACACTCTTCGACCGCAGCAGCGGGCGCCCTTCGTCGTCCGATGCGGTCGTTAACGCCTTCGAGCCTGCCTCGATCGTCCCGAGTTCCTGAACCGGCCAAACCGCAGCGGCGCCGGGCCTGGCCAGCCCTCGGCCGGGGCATTCTCCCCGCACCGGCTCGATATCCGTATATCCGTCTGCAGGCGCCCCTTTTTGCCCCCATGCCGACGCCTAAATTCCGGTGATTTCAGCCCTTTAGGCGCTTGCCTTCACCATCGCGCCACATTTGCAAACCATTAACTATCGCGGTCGCTTTTCACGGTTTGTCGGCATTTGATCGGGTCTGGCAAGGTTCCATCAAGGTTGACGGAACGTTCGCTTAACCATCGACCTGTAGACCGGATGACAGTCGAAAAAGCGTGAGCGTTGGAGGCTCCCGAATGAAATATCAGATGCGTTTCCTCCAGGGATGGAAGCTGGCGGCGGTGGTCGCGGTGGCGCTGTCGATGGGCGCCTGCGCCAAGAACAACGTCGGCGCCGATGGCGCGATGGCGAGCGCGGCAACCCCGGGGAGTCAGCAGGATTTCGTGGTCAATGTCGGCGACCGCGTGTTCTTCGAGAGCGACCAGACCGAGCTGAGCCCGCAGGCGATTGCCACGCTGGAGAAGCAGGCGCAGTGGCTGCAGACCTACAACCGCTACTCGTTCACGATCGAAGGCCATGCCGACGAGCGCGGCACCCGCGAATACAACATCGCGCTCGGCGCCCGCCGCGCCCAGTCGGTGCGCAGCTATCTCGCCTCGCGCGGCATCGATGCGAACCGTATGCGCACCATTTCCTACGGCAAGGAGCGTCCGGTGGCGGTCTGTAACGATATCTCCTGCTGGTCGCAGAACCGCCGCGCCGTCACGGTGTTGAACGCCGGCGCCTGAACCTTCGGACTTTCGCAGAGTTTCAAAACCGGCGTCTTCAGACGCCGGTTTAACTGCTCTTTATGGTTGCAATCCAAATGGATGCAGGCATTTGTTAACGAAACTCAACAACGAGTTAATCTAGCGTCGCAGGATAAATTCCCGCAGCAGGGCCATTGCCCGCTTGGGCGCGTCGGGTACGCCATGCCCGCAATCGGCGAAGCGTTCGAGCTGCACGAGGTGCGGCGGCAACGTGGCAGCGAGATCGACCTGGCGTTCGATCGGGTGCATCGGATCGTCTTCACCGCTGGTCACCAGGGTCGGACACCGGATCCGGTCAAGCTCCGGAAACATGTCGAAATTGTCGCTCTCGCCGTCGGGTTTGGCAAACCAGTGCAGCGCCACCTCCGGACGGCGGATCGCCCACGCGTTTCGCGCCCTAGACATCGAAGAACAGCCGCACCCCGTTCCTGTCACTTACATGAACGAAGCTCCCTCGATTTGTGATCCGTCCGTCGGGCCGGATGGCTTGTCTTGAAGGAGATACTAAACCATACCGGACTGAAGCGAACGGAATCGGAATGCCAGTCACAATTCTGGCGTACTGGCTAACTCAGGTGTTCCGCTTTCGTTTGACACGCAGGCTTCGTCGTCAGGGCAAAATGTCATCCAGATTCTTCAATGCTGCCGGCGCCGCCGCAATTGCCGCGATGCTGGCATTGTCCACGCAGACCGCGTCCGCTCAGATTACGTTCCCATGGGAGCGTTCGCAGCAGCAGCAAGGCTACCCGCAGGGGCAGCCGCAGTCCGACGACGCCGATATGGAGATGCGGATCCAGCGGCTGGAAAGCCAACTCCGCCAACTGACCGGCCAGAACGAGGAGCTGCAGTACCGCAACCGCCAGCTTGAGGATCGGCTGCGCCAGCTTGGCGCCGCACCGCCCGCGCCGGGTGGTCAGCCCGCGGTGGCGCAGCCCAACGTGGCCGCTGCCCCGCCTGCAGTTCAGCCCGGCCCGCCGCAGGGGCAACAGGGCTATCCGCAACAAGGTTATCCGCAGCAGGGGGCGCGCCAGCAGGGCTATCCGCAGGCCCAAGGCGGCTACGACCAGCAGCCACAGGTCGCCGCTCCCGCGCCGATCGTACAGGATCCGGCAGCCCCACCGGCCGGTGGCCGTCGTCGCGGCGATGCGTTCGATCCCAGCCAGAATCCCAACGCCCCGGGTGCGCCGCGCGCGCTCGGCGGTGGCCAGATGCCGATGTCGAGCGAAGCGGCGGCCGGCGCGCCGGGCGGGCGCGCTCCGGGCGAGCCGCTTAATCTCGGCGGCGCGCGCGATCCCGGTGGCGCCTTGCCGCCGCCCGCTGCAGCCGCACCGCCACCGCGCGGCCCCGGGCCTGGCGCCAGCGCCGCGCTGACCACGCTGCCGCCCTCGGCCACGTCGAAGGACGAATTCGATCTCGGCATCGGCTACATGCAGCGCAAGGATTATGCGCTGGCCGAAGAGACCATGAAGAACTTCACGCAGAAATATCCAAACGATCCGCTGATCGGGGACGCGCAATACTGGCTCGGCGAAAGCTACTTCCAGCGCCAGCAATATCGCGACTCCGCCGAAGCTTTTCTCGGCGTGACCACCAAATTCGACAAGTCGGGCAAGGCCCCCGACGCCCTGCTGCGGCTCGGCCAGTCGCTGGCGGCGCTGAAGGAAAAGGAAGCTGCTTGCGCCGCGCTCGGCGAGGTGACGCGGAAATATCCGCGCGCATCGGCCGGCGTAAAGGCTGCCGTCGATCGTGAGCAGAAGCGCGTTAAGTGCTAAAGCGAAAGCCGGTCGAGGCCGCCACCGGTCTCGAATAGACTGGCAATGCCATGGCTGACGACGACCACGCGCCGATCTCGGTACAGCAAGCGAAGGATCTGTTCGCGCATTGGAAGGCAACGCCCGCACTGGTGCTTGCGGTCTCGGGCGGCCCCGATTCCCTTGCCCTGATGTGGCTTGCCGCACGCTGGCGCCGTGCGCTTTCGCGCGGGCCGCGCTTGATCGCCGTCACCGTGGACCACGGCTTGCGGCGCGAGGCCGCGCGCGAGGCGCGCGACGTCAAGCGTCTCGCCCAAACGCTCGATGTGCCCCATCGCACGCTGCGCTGGACTGGAGCCAAACCGAACACCGGCTTGCCGGCCGCCGCCCGTGCCGCGCGCTATCAGCTGTTGGCGAAAGCCGCGCAAGCGAGCGGCGCCACGCACGTCCTGACCGCGCATACCCGCGACGACCAGGCCGAGACGCTGTTGATGCGGATACTGCGCGGCAGCGGCATCGCCGGTCTCGCCGCGATGGCGCGCGAGACCGAGCGCGAGGGCGTGTGGTTGGCGCGGCCGTTGTTGGACGTTCCGAAATCGCAGCTTGTCGCGACGCTGAGCAAGGCCAAGATCGCCTTTGCCGACGACCCGACCAATCGCGACATGAATTTCACGCGGCCTCGGCTGCGCGCGTTGATGCCGGCGCTGGTCGAGGAGGGCGGCGACAGCCGAAATCTGGCGCGGCTGGCCACAAGGCTGGCGCGGGCGAATGCCGCGATCGAAGTGCTAGCCGACGGTGCCGAGCGCTATCTCGCCTTGAGAGATCGCGATGATGCCTCACGCTTCGGATTCGACGCCGGCGCATTTGCCGGTCTGCCCGAGGAGATCCGGCTTCGGCTGCTCAAACGCGCGATTGACCGGGCCGGTCACGAAGGGCCTGCGGAACTCGGCAAGGTTGAAGCGCTGCTGGCGGTGCTGGACCGCGCCATTGCCAATGGCGAGCGGCAGGCACGGTTGAAACAGACGCTGGCCGGGGCCGCGATCAGCCTGACGAAGGGGCGAATTCACGTCGACCCAGCACCGCCGCGGCGGGGTAATCGGGCGTGAGAGGCGTCACTATACCGTAATATCCGCAATATCGGCGCCAAGAGCCTTAACCACCTCGGAAAAACCTCGGTTTTCGCGTCATTTTTTGACCGGGAATCGCGTTAAAGTGCGTTAAATAGTCCTGCGTGGTTCCCTTGGCATTGACCCGGGCGCCACCTAGATTGGGGTGCAGTGGACCGGGGATTCTCGCCACACTACCCAGGAAATATTCTAGGGTTACTGCCAAGGACATAGGGCCGCGATCCGCGCGACCACGAAGGAAGATCAATGAACGCCAATCTGCGCAACTTCGCCCTCTGGGTCATCATTGTCTTGTTGCTATTGGCATTGTTCACGCTCTTCCAGAATCCGGGTCAGCGCACGTCTTCGCAGGACATCTCGTTTTCGCAGCTGTTGAGCGAGGTCGACCAGAACCGCGTTCGCGACGTCGTAATCCAGGGGCCGGACATCCACGGCACCTTCACCAACGGCTCCTCGTTCCAGACCTATGCGCCGAACGATCCGACGCTGGTGAAGCGTCTGTATGATGGCAAGGTCTCGATCACCGCGAAGCCACCCGGCGACAACGTGCCGTGGTTCGTCTCGCTGCTCGTCTCCTGGCTGCCCTTCATCGCGCTGATCGGCGTGTGGATCTTCCTGTCGCGCCAGATGCAGGGCGGCGCCGGCAAGGCGATGGGCTTCGGCAAGTCGCGCGCCAAGATGCTGACGGAGGCCCATGGCCGTGTCACCTTCGAGGACGTCGCTGGCGTCGACGAGGCCAAGCAGGACCTGCAGGAGATCGTCGAGTTCCTGCGCGATCCCGGCAAATTCCAGCGCCTCGGTGGACGGATTCCGCGCGGCGTGCTGCTGGTCGGTCCGCCCGGCACCGGCAAGACCCTGATCGCGCGTGCGGTCGCGGGCGAAGCCAACGTGCCGTTCTTCACCATCTCGGGTTCGGACTTCGTCGAAATGTTCGTCGGCGTCGGTGCAAGCCGTGTGCGCGACATGTTCGAGCAGGCCAAGAAGAACGCGCCCTGCATCATCTTCATCGACGAAATCGATGCGGTCGGCCGTCATCGCGGCGCAGGTTTGGGCGGCGGCAATGACGAGCGCGAACAGACGCTCAACCAGTTGCTGGTCGAGATGGACGGCTTCGAGGCCAATGAAGGCGTGATCCTGATCGCGGCGACCAACCGTCCCGACGTGCTCGATCCCGCGCTGCTGCGTCCCGGCCGCTTCGATCGCCAGGTCGTGGTGCCGAACCCGGATGTCGTCGGCCGCGAGCAGATCCTCAAGGTTCACGTTCGCAAGGTGCCGCTGGCACCGGATATCAACCTCAAGACCATCGCGCGCGGCACCCCGGGCTTCTCCGGCGCCGACCTGATGAACCTCGTCAACGAGGCCGCCTTGACCGCCGCCCGCCGCAACAAGCGGATGGTGACCCAGGCCGAGTTCGAGGAAGCCAAAGACAAGGTGATGATGGGTGCCGAGCGCAAGTCGCTGGTCATGACCGAGGAAGAGAAGCTGCTGACGGCCTATCACGAGGGCGGTCACGCCATCGTCGGCCTCAACGTCGTCGCGACCGATCCGATCCACAAGGCCACGATCATTCCGCGCGGTCGTGCGCTCGGCATGGTGATGCAGCTGCCCGAGCGCGACAAGCTGTCGATGTCGCTCGAGCAGATGACGTCGCGGCTGGCGATCATGATGGGCGGCCGTGTTGCGGAAGAACTGGTCTTCGGCAAGGAGAAGGTTACCTCCGGCGCCTCTTCCGATATCGAGCAAGCAACGCGCCTGGCGCGCATGATGGTAACGCGCTGGGGTCTGTCCGAAGCCCTTGGCACCGTGTCCTATGGCGAAAACCAGGACGAGGTGTTCCTGGGCATGTCGGTATCCCGCACCCAGAACGCGTCGGAAGCCACGGTTCAGAAGATCGACACCGAGATCCGGCGCTTTGTCGAAGAGGGCTACAACGAAGCCACGCGAATCCTCACCGAGAAGCGCCAGGACCTCGAAACGCTGGCGAAGGGCCTGCTCGAGTTCGAGACGCTGAGCGGCGACGAGATTCAGGACCTGCTCAACGGCAAGAAGCCCAACCGCGAGTCGGTGCTGGAGCCGAGCACGCCGCGTGCCTCCGCCGTGCCGCCCGCCGGCAAGCCGCGCCCGCGTCCCGATCCGGACCCCGGCCTGGAGCCGCAGCCGCAGGCGTGAGCCGGGTTGTTATCGGACTGAGTTAGGAACGGGCGCATCATGCGCCCGTTCTTTTTGGTTGCTCGGTTCTAAAGGAGTTCGGCATGCACGTAGTCGAATGCGAACTTCCGCCTGCGAGCGCGCTCGGCAGGGACGCGATCAGCAAAGCCTATTTTCACGATTCATACCGCGTGCCGCTGGCGCGTCGGGGACTGACAATCGTCGAAATCTTCTTTGCGCTGTTCGGCCATACGCCGCGCTGGATGAAAGCGCTGTTGATCACACGCAACGTAATTGCCAGGTGCTTTGGGCTGGAAGCGCCCACTGTCGCCGAAATTCTCAAACCTGCGATGCGCACGAGCTACAGCGTTGGCGACAAGATCGGTCCGTGGCCAATTTTCTTCATTGGCGATAATGAGATCGTCGCGGGCCGTAACAACAAGCATCTCGACTTCAGGCTCTCGGTGCTCCGGCTGGTGGATGGCAATGCGGAGAGCGTCGTCGTCTCGACGATCTGCTCGGTGCATAACCCTGCCGGCAAAATCTATCTGTTCTTTATCGTGCCGTTCCACCGGAAGGGCGTTCAGTCGCTGCTGGCCAATGCGGTGGTGGCGAAGCGGCTATGAGCAGCGGTCGAAGCCGCTGATCTCTTGCCTCCGAACCTCCATGATTAGGGTTGGCGTCCGTCGGGGCGTCATGGCATGTTTCACCCGCCGGAACAAAATACCGGCCGCTCCGCGCGCCCTTGGGCGCGGCTGACGACACAGGGGGAGGGAAGCCGATGCGTTTCGTCACGGGGGTTGGCGCGCTGGGCGCCGTCGCTTGTCTGATGCTGCCTGCCGCCGCGATGTCGGCCGAAATGCGCGGCGTCACCACGACCGAAATCAAGATTGGCCAGACCATGCCCTATAGCGGGCCGGTGTCGGCGTTCGGCGCGCTCGGCAAGGGCGAGGTCGGCTATTTCAAGATGGTCAATGAGCGCGGTGGCATCAATGGCCGCAAGATCAACCTGATCTCGCTCGACGACAGCTACGCGCCGCCGAAGACGGTGGAACAGACGCGGCGGCTGGTCGAGAGCGACGAGGTCGCGCTGATCTTCTCCTCGATCGGCACCGCCCATAACACCGCGATCGCGAAATATCTGCAGAGCAAGAACATCCCGCAACTGTTCCTGGCCTCCGGCGCCTCGAAATTCGCCGACATCGCGCAATTTCCGCAGGCCACCGTCGGCGTGCAGGCGCCGTTCCGCTACGAGGCGCGGCTCTATGCGCGCTACGCGCTTTCCAAAAACCCGAGCGCCAAATTCGCGGTGATTTCACAGAACGACGATTTTGGCCGCGATTATCTAGCGGGGCTGAAGGACGTGCTCGGCGACAAATATGATTCGGTCGTGACGGGGGCGACCTACGAAATTTCCGATCCGACCATCGACTCCCAGATCGTGAAGCTCAAAGCGTCCGGCGCGGATGTGTTCGTGATCGCAGCGACGCCAAAGTTCGCCGCGCAATCGATCCGCAAGGCGTTCGAGATCGGCTGGCGGCCGATGACGTTCCTCTCCAACGTTGCGGTGTGGATTTCGACCGTGATGGAGCCAGCGGGCGTTGAGGCCGGAACCGGAATTCTCTCCACCGCCTATGTCAAGGATCCCGACGATCCCGCCTGGAAGGATGATCCCGGCGTCAAGGGCTGGCGGGAATTCATGACCAAATACGTTCCCGACGGCGACCTGCACGACACCAACTACGTCAACGCCTATAACAGCGCGATGGCGCTGGAGGCCGTGCTGAAGGCCTGCGGTAACGACCTGTCGACCGAGAACATTTTGAAGCAGGCCTATTCGATCAAGGACCTTGAACTGCCGATGCTATTGCCCGGCATCAAGGTCAATACCGGGCCCGCCGACCACGTGCCGGTCGACCAGATGCAGTTCATGCGCTTCAACGGCAAGACGTGGGAGCGTTTTGGCGAGTTGCTGACAGGGAACTAGAGGAGAATTGCCCGCGGGGCGGCAAGCGGCTCGCCGCATTCGCGCAACAGTTTTCGCAGCGCGCGGATCGGCGGAAACACTTCCTGATTCCAGTCGGCGCCTTGCGCGTCATGAGCGGCCTGTTCCATCTCGACGATCTCGCAATCCTCCGCGAAGACCCGGTTGGTAAACCAGGCCAGCACCGGCCAGGCCAGGTCGAGCAGACCGGGAATTCGGGGCCTGCGCACCGACAGCACAACGAAGGTCCGGTTACAGCGCTGGGCTGCGTCGACGGGCGTGTAGCCCAGCCATACGCTGAGCACGGGCTCGTCCCCGCGCGTCCACATCCGCAAGCTCTGAAATGGATACTCGGTGCGAACCGTCATGAGATCGCGTGCCGCCTGCGCCCGGCCGCGCAAGCTGCCGACGATGACGGCCTCGCCGATCGGCGGCTTCTCGCCGGGCCGCGCGAAGCTGTAATCGACTTCCATCCAGCGCTCGCCAGCCCGGCTGCCAAGATAACGCGGCACGACCTTGCCGGTGGTGCGGCGATGCAGGAACTGGTGGTTCATGTCCATCAGGTTCTCGTGCATGAATGTATAGTGGCAGGCGACGTGCTTGCCGAATAGCCGCGTCCTGTAGGCCGCGTCAGCCGCCGCGCCGATCCGCGCTGGCGGGGCTGCGGCAGGGGACGTGCCCGGCCACACGAAGATCAGCCCGTCGCGCTCGAAACAGGGATAGCGGCGGACACCGTTGGGCAGCTTGCCCTTGCCGAGATAGGGAACATCGACGCAAGCGCCGGATGCGTCGTAGCGCCAGCCATGATAGCAGCAGCGGATGGTGCAGCCGTCGACCGCGCCGTTCGATAACGGCACCTGCCGGTGTGTGCAGCGGTCTTCCAGCGCGAAGACCTCGCCGCCCTTGGGCCGCACCAGCGCGATCGGCTCGCCCGCAAACCGTGCGGCATATGTCCGACCCGGCTTCACTTCGCGCGACCATGCCACCGGGTACCAGTGATCCGGATGCGCGCCGACCTTGCGAAGATCGAGCGATGCTTCCGACCATGCGTTATCGGGCCTCACCGTCATCGCGTCGTCATGCCTTTGCCAGCGGGCCAAGATGAAGGGCCATGATCTTTTCGGGCGTCTCGGTGACTTCGATGCGCTGGGCATCGCCGCCGACGAAGGCAAGCACCGTTCGCTCGCCGTCGCGCCACATGCTGCCAACCAGTGCGATATTGATGTGCGTGGGCTGCCCTGTCTCCCACCTCGTACATTCGATCCAGAAGCGCATGTTCGACCTCGATGCAAGGCGGAGCGCGCGGCAAAGCCGCGCACTCCGGATTTGCTTAGGATGCGGCCCTCATTTCGCGCGCCGCGGCGACCATGTTGACGAGAGCCGGGCGGACCTCTTCCCATTTACGGGTTTTCAGCCCGCAATCCGGATTGATCCAGAGTTGCGCATCTGTCAGCCGTTGTCGCGCCAGCGAGAGAAGCTCCGCCATCTCGCTGACCTCGGGAACGCGCGGCGAATGGATGTCATAGACACCGGGCCCGATCTCGTTGGGGTATTTGTAGGTCTTGAAGGCGTCCAGCAATTCCATCTTGGAGCGCGACGTTTCGATCGAAATCACGTCCGCATCCATGGCGCCGATCGCGTCGATGATGTCGTTGAACTCAGAGTAGCACATATGGGTGTGGATCTGGGTTTCGTCGGCCACTCCGCTCGAGCAGATGCGGAAGCTCTCGACGGCCCAGTCGAGATAGGTTTTCCATTGCGACTTCCGTAGCGGCAGGCCTTCACGCAAGGCCGCCTCGTCGATCTGGATCATTTTCGCTCCGGCCCTTTCGAGGTCGATGACTTCGTCCCTGATCGCGAGGGCGATCTGCCGGCAGGTCTGGCTGCGTGGGATATCGTTGCGCACAAACGACCAGTTCAAAATGGTCACCGGTCCGGTGAGCATAGCCTTCATCGGCTTCTTTGTCAGGGACTGGGCGTAACGCCACCACTCGACCGTCATTGGCTCGGGACGAGAGACGTCCCCGAACAGGATCGGTGGCCTGACGTAACGTGAACCATAGGACTGCACCCAACCGTGCTTGGTGAAGGTGAAGCCTGACAGCTGCTCACCGAAATACTGCACCATATCGTTGCGTTCGAACTCGCCGTGCACAAGCACGTCGAGACCGATTTCCTCCTGCCAGCGAACGGCGTGCGCCGTCTCTTCCTTCAGGAATTGCTCGTATTGCGCGTCGCTCATCGTGCCCTTGCCGTGCGCCGCCCGCGCATTGCGAACCTCGGCGGTTTGGGGGAATGAGCCGATCGTCGTGGTGGGGAATGCGGGCAGAGCGAACCGCGATCGCTGCACGCCGGCCCGCTTGGTGAATATGCTGTTACGTCGGCGCATCGTTTCGTCGATTGCGGCCATGCGCCGGGCAACGCTCGTACTGTGAATCTTTGGCGATGTCTCGCGGGCGATGGCTGCGGTTGCCGACGCTGCCAGCGCGTCAGCGACCTTTTCGCTGTTGCCGGCGAGCGCCTGGCCGAGCACGGCGAGTTCGCTGATCTTCTGCACAGAGAATGCAAGCCAGCTTTTCAGGTCAGGATCGAGATCGGCTTCCAGTTCGAGATCAATCGGAACGTGGAGCAGCGAGCATGACGGCGCGATCTGGACCCGGCTGGCGCCCAGTTCGGCGATTGCCGGCTTGAGCCGTTCAATCGAGGCAGCGAGGTTCGCCCGCCAGACGTTGCGGCCATCGATGGCCCCGAGCGAGACAATCAGATTCTTCGGTGCACGGAAGATGACGTCGTTCAGTTGGTCCGGCGCGCGAATGAGGTCGATGTGGAGGCCGGCAACAGGAAGCGCCAATGCGGTTTCCAGATTGTCGCCGAGCCCGCCAAAATACGTCGTCAGCATGATTTTGAGCGAGGGCAACGCCTTTGCAAACGCCGCGTAGGTGCGCTGCAGCGCTTGCCGCGCAGTATCGTTCAGATCGAGAACCAAACAGGGTTCATCTAGCTGCACCCATTCGGCGCCGCTTTTCGCGAGCTCTTGCAGAACCTCGATATAAACCGGCAACAACGCGTCGAGCAGCGACAGCGGATCGAGCGTCGGATCGGAGCTCTTGCCAAGCTTCAGGAAGGTGACCGGACCGACCAGAACCGGGCGCGTCTGATAGCCGAGGCTCTTCGCTTCCTCATATTCTTCAATAGGCTTGCGCGAAGAGAGCTTGAAGGTTTGCCCTTTGCGGAATTCCGGCACCATATAGTGATAGTTGGTGTCGAACCACTTGGTCATTTCCTGTGCGGGCGCGCCATGCGACGACCCGTGTTCATGATGGGCATGCCCGCAGCTTTCGTCATGGCCGGTGCCTTCTGTGCCGCGCGCCATCGCGAAATAGGTGGAAAGCGAGACCTCGCCACCTTTCCAGCCATATACTTCCGGTATTGCGCCGACCATCACGCTGGTGTCGAGTACCTGGTCGTACATTGAAAAGTCGTTGGACGGGATGACCGTGACGCCAAGCGACTTTTGACGCGCCCAGTTTGCGGCTCGAAGGCCAATGGCCGTGTCGCGCAATGCCTGTTCGCTGGATTTGCCAGACCAAAAGCTTTCCAGCGCTATTTTGAGTTCGCGGCGGGGTCCGATCCGCGGCGTTCCGAGCGTTGCAACAGGAAGTGAAGAAGTAGACATGGCTTAACCCCAAAAGTTGGGGGCAAAGGCCGAAGTGACACGTCTGGATTCCGCGTACGGCAGGAAGCGCGCGCGGAATCGCAACCGCACCACCGGGACACCCCGCCCGTGGACGTGTATGTTGTCGAGGCAGGTCTCCTGGCTCACGGGTCAATGCTGCTGTCCGGCCTTCCCGAAACCAATCGTGGTCTCAGTGACTTTGTTGGACAGCAGCTCGCCGCTTACAGTTGCGGGGGCAGCTCCGGCTTTCCACCGGCTTCCCTCTTAGCTTCGGGCCGAACGAGCCCGAAGAACCACGACAGCTTCAGTTAAGGTCAACGGCAATCCCAGTCAATACGGGCCCCGATGGGCAGCTACCCATCAATCCGGATGAGCGACGTTGGGCCAGCGAAGCAATCAGGCCTGCGGCATGCCTTCGGGGACGATGGTCTTGACGATGGAAGCGTCGAGCGCCTCGTATTCGTGCAGCCCGATCGTTGCGTACAATTCGGCGCGCGTCTGCATCTGGTCCAGCATCGTGTGGGTGCCGCCGTCGCGCTTGAGCGCCGCGAACAGATGTTGCTGAGCCTTATTGGCGACGCGGAGCGACGACACCGGCCAGATCACCATGCGATAACCCATCGCCTCGAACTCGGACGCGGTGAAGAACGGCGTCTTGCCGAACTCGGTCATGTTTGCCAGCAGCGGAACGCCGCGAACGCGCCTGGCGAATTCCTCGAACATCTCGCGCGAAATCATCGCTTCCGGGAAGATCGCGTCCGCTCCTGCCTCCAGATAAAGTTTGGCGCGCGCTACCGCGCCGTCCATGCCTTCGCTGGCCGCAGCATCGGTTCGCGCGATCAGATAGAGATGACGCCGCGCCCTGGCGGCGGCGGCGACCTTGGCCGCCATGTCGTGCGCATCCGCGAGCTTCTTGTCGTTGAGATGGCCGCATTTTTTTGGAAGCAGCTGGTCCTCGATGTGAACGGCCGCGGCGCCGGCGTCCTCGAAGGTGCGCACCATGTTCATGACGTTGAGCGCTTCGCCATAGCCGGTGTCGCCATCCACCAGCACAGGCAGGCCGCTGGCGCGCGCCACCTGGCGGATGAAGAAGGCGACTTCCTCGATCGTGATGATGCCGAGATCCGGCAGGCCCATCGAAGCCGTCACCGCCGCGCCGGACAGATAGAGCGCGGAAAAACCGGCGTCTCGGGCCTGCAGCGCGGCCATTCCGTTATGCGTACCCGGCATCTGGAGAATGCCCGGCCTGTCCAGGTGGTCGCGGAAGCGCGCCCCGGCCGGCTTGTCTTCTATGTCGGCTCCCACGAGATATGCCATGCTTGTCTCCTTACGCGGCGCGCGGGGCGATTGTCGCTTTGCCGCGCTCATGCAGCGGCACGAACTTCAGGTTCTCCGGGCCGATATAATTCGCGGCCGGACGGATGATCTTGTTGTTGATGCGTTGTTCCATCACATGCGCAGCCCATCCTGATGTTCTCGATATCACGAACAGCGGCGTGAACATCGCGGTCGGCACCCCCATCGCATGGTAGGAGACCGCGCTGAACCAGTCGAGATTGGCGAACATCTTCTTGGCATCGGCCATCACCGTTTCGATCCGGTCGGCGATTTCGAACATCCGGGTGCTTTCGCTTTCGATGCTGAGGCGGCGCGCGACTTCCTTGATCACCTTGTTGCGCGGGTCGGCTATCGTATAGACCGGATGGCCGAAGCCGATCACGACCTCCTTGGCCGCGACCCTGCGGCGGATATCGGCTTCCGCTTCGTCCGTATCGCCGTAGCGCTTCTGCACTTCGAAGGCGATCTCGTTGGCGCCGCCATGCTTCGGCCCGCGCAGAGCACCGATCGCGCCGGTGACCGCGGAATAGAGATCCGAGCCGGTGCCCGCGATCGAGCGCGCGGTGAACGTCGAGGCGTTGTATTCGTGCTCGGCGTAGAGGATCAGGGATGTGTGCATCGCGCGCTCGTGCGATGGTGAGGGCTTCCTGCCGTGGAGCAGATGCAGGAAATGCGAACCGATCGAATCGTCGTCGGTTTCGACGTCGATCCGGCGGCCGTGATGGGCATAATGGTGCCAGTACAGCAGCATGGATCCGAGCGAGGCCATCAGCCGGTCGGCAATGTCGCGGGCGCCGGGCTGGTTGTGATCATGAGCCTCGGGAAGGATGCAGCCGAGCGCGGAGACGCCACTTCTCAGGACATCCATCGGGTGCGCGGCAGCGGGCAGCAATTCCAGCGTCTGCAGCACCGCGAGCGGTAGCCCCCGCAGCGCCTTCAGCTTTGCCTTGTAGTTTCGCAGTTCCGACAGCGTGGGCAGGCTGCCGTGCACCAAGAGATACGCGATCTCCTCGAACTCGCAGGTCTCGGCGACATCGAGAATGTCGTAGCCGCGATAGTGCAGGTCGTTTCCGGTGCGGCCGACCGTGCACAGCGCGGTGTCGCCGGCGATCACGCCGGAAAGCGCGACTGACTTCTTGGGCGCAGGCTTGATGTCCGTCATTTCAATTGCCCCTATCGATTGCCGGCGGCGCGCTGGGCCGCTGTCTGGGCGGCGTTGCGCCAGTCGAAGATTCCGTGCGTCGATGTGCTGCCGAGCAATTTCGGATCGACCGTGAAGGTGAGGTCGGTCAGTTCGCCCGCCTTCAGCGACACCAGCCTTTCCACCGTTGCGATGAAGCGATCCTGCTCAGTCGCGGTGATCACGCCTTCCGCCAAATTGCGGAATTTCCGGACGTAGTCTGTCCGCTTGAACGGCCCGGCGCCGAGCGGATGTGCATCGGCCAAGGCGATCTCGTCGCTGATGACGGAGCCGCCCTTCAGCTTCACGACGACACGTCCGCCGAACGCTTTTTCCTTCGGATCGTGGCTGTGGTAGCGGGCGGTCCATGCGGGGTCTTCGACCGTCGAGATTTTTCGCCACAGCGCGATCGTGGTCTCGCGGCCCGCGCGCTCCGGCGAATAGGATTTCTCGTGATGCCAGCCGCCGTCTTCCAGCGCGACCGCGAAGATATACATGATCGAATGGTCGAGCGTTTCGCGGCTCGCCTTCGCGTCCATCTTTTGCGGATCGTTGGCGCCGGTGCCGATCACGTAGTGGGTGTGGTGGCTGGTGTGGATGACGATGCTATCGATCTTCGAAAGGTCGCCGATCTTCGGTCCCAGCCGGCGCGCGAGGTCGATCAGGGCCTGGCTCTGATATTCGGCCGAGTGCTCCTTGGTGTAGGTGTCGAGAATGGCGCGCTTGGCTTCGCCCTTCTCGGGTAATGGCACGGTGTATTCCGCCTTGGGGCCGCCGAGCAGCCAGGCGATAAAACCGTCCTCACCCTCATAGGCGGGTGACGGCGCGCCTTCGCCGCGCATCACGCGGTCGACGGATTCGATCGCCATCTTGCCGGCGAAGGCCGGCGCATAGGCCTTCCAGCTCGATATCTCGCCCTTGCGCGATTGCCGCGTGGTCGTGGTGACGTGCAGCGCCTGCTGGACGGCCTGATAGATCATCTCAGTGGGCAGACCGAGCAGCGCGCCGATGCCGGCGGCGGCGGACGGGCCGAGATGGGCGATATGATCGATCTTGTGCTCGTGCAGGCAGATACCCTTCACAAGATCGACCTGGATTTCGTAAGCCGCAGCCAGTCCGCGGACGAGGTCCGCGCCCGCCAGTCCGCAGTGCTGGGCGACGGCCAGCACCGGCGGAATGTTGTCGCCGGGATGCGAATAGTCCGCCGCCAGGAACGTGTCGTGGAAATCGAGCTCGCGAACGGCGACCCCGTTGACCCAGGCGGCCCACTCCGGCGAAATCCGCTGCGATCGCGTCAGCCCGAACACGGTTGATCCCGGCTGAAAGGGATGCGCCTCGGCTTGCGCTCGCGCGCTGACAACGGGACGCCGCGCCACCGAGGCTGCGGCAACGGCGGCGTTGTCGATGATGCGGTTGCCCAGCATCTCCACCACGTCGCTCTCGACCGCGACCGTGTCGGCGGCCACCTCGGCGATCTTCCAGGCCAGTTGGTCGGCGCGCGGCAGATGATCGGCCGATTTGAACGTACGAACGCTATGCTGTTTCAAGACGCAGCTTCCTTCTGAATTGGATCGGTGATGGTTGGTTGCGTGATCGGGACCGGGCGGCCGAATTCATTCACCGCGACCATCTCGAACGTTCCACGTACCGCGGATTTTCGTTTGCCGCTGATCAGGTCTTCGCGGATCATGTCGACGGCAACCGTCATGGAGCTGCGGCCGACGCGCACGACCTGGGCCACCAGCTCGACGAGTTCGCCGACATGGACGGGCTCGTGAAATTCGATCTTGTCCGAGGTCGCCATAACGACGCTCTGCCGCGCGTGCCGCGTCGCTGAGACGAATGCCGCCTTGCCCATCAGGCTCAGGGCATGGCCGCCAAACAGTGTGCCGTAGTGATTGGCCTGCTCCGGAAACACCATCTCCACGAACCGGGTTTCGTCGGGATGGAGCTCTGGCGGCGCCGCTGAATGCATTTTCCTGCTCCGGACGACTTGTTATTTCCTCGCGACTTCGCAATATCTACAAACGTACACCGTCGAAATAGCTGAAAAAGCATAGTCTTGCGAAGAAAAGCCGACTGATTTGCAAAGTTTGCGAAGGTGATGCGATGAAAAAGACCTTCATGGGCGTGCGGTTGAAAAGACTGCGGGAGGAGCAGCGCCTGACGCAAGCGGCGCTTGCCGGCAAACTCGGGATTTCCCTGAGCTACCTCAACCAGCTGGAAAACAATCAGCGTCCGCTCACCGTGCCGGTGCTGCTGGCGCTCAATTCGGTATTCGGCCTTGACGTGCAGGCGTTCGCCGAGGGCGACGAGGCGCGCCTGATTTCGGACCTTCGCGAGGCGCTGGCGGATCCTTCGCTGGGAGAGTCGATCGCCGTCGCTGAACTTCGTGAACTTGCGCAGAACATGCCGGCGGTCGGGCGCGCGCTGGTCAATCTCAACCGCAAATACCGCCGTGCCGCCGAGCAATATGCGGCGATCTCCGCGCGGCTCGGCGAGGACCGTCAGGCCACGGCGGCGGTGCTGCCATCCACGCCGTTCGAGGAAGTCCGCGACTTCTTCTATCTGCAGCACAACTACATTGCCGAGCTCGACGACGCGGCGGAAGCGATCGCCGGCCGCCTGGAATTGCCGATCGGACGAATGACGCCGGGCCTGGCGTCGTATCTCGAAAGCCGGCATGGCGTAAAAGTCCTGATCGATGCGATCGACGAACTGGGATCGGGAACGCAGCGCCT
The DNA here is from genome assembly GCF_049993905.1 of Bradyrhizobium sp. McL0615. NCBI lineage: Bacteria > Pseudomonadati > Pseudomonadota > Alphaproteobacteria > Hyphomicrobiales > Nitrobacteraceae > Bradyrhizobium > Bradyrhizobium sp. McL0615. The sequence goes on from NZ_CP188254.1 coordinate 1,401,381, forward strand.
GTTCGATGGCCGCACGCGAACACTGCGGTTGTCGCCGAGTCTCGATCCGGGCCAGCAGGCGTTTCAGCTCGCGACGCAGATCGCCATTCTGGAACTGGACGAGGCGATCCGGTCGATCGTCGACAAGCAAAGCTCACCAGCGACGAAGCGCGCGGCCTCGCTCGCATCGGGCTTGCGAACTATTTCGCCGGCGCGCTGATCCTGCCTTATTCCGACTTCCTGACCGAAGCGGAGCGGTGCCGCTACGATATTGAGTTGCTCAGTCACCGGTTCGGCGTCGGCTTTGAAACCATCTGTCACCGGCTGAGCACGTTGCAGCGCCACAATGCGCGGGGCGTGCCGTTCTTCTTCATCCGTGTCGATCGCGCCGGAAACATATCGAAGCGCCAGTCGGCGACCGATTTCCATTTTTCGCGGGTCGGTGGCACCTGTCCGCTGTGGAACGTGTATGAGGCCTTCGCCAATCCCGGGCGTATCCTGACGCAGCTGGCGCGGATGCCCGATGAGCGAACCTATCTCTGGGTTGCCCGCACGGTATCGCACGGCCGAGGAGGCTACGGCGCGCCCGCCAAGACGTTTGCGGTCGCGCTGGGATGCGATGTTCGCCATGCGGAGCGAATCGTCTATTCGCAGGGCCTCAAGATCGATCCGTCACTGGCGACGCCGATAGGCATGGGCTGCAAGGTTTGCGAACGGCCGGATTGTCCGCAGCGCGCGTTCCCACCGGTGGGCCGTGCCTTGCGAATCGACGAGACTCGTTCCCGCTTCGCGCCCTATGCGACGTCATGAGCCGGCGCGGCCGGGATAGCGGGGAAAACGTCTTTCAGGCGGAGAAAGAATCAGCTTCTCGTGCTTTTCATCCCTCGGCCGGATAATTTTTTCTTGAATAGCGGGCATTGCTCTTAACGGCCCATTGACACTCTCCCGCGAATATTACCACATGTAGATGTCACGGTCCGCCAGACCTCAACAGCTGGTGGCTAAGAGGGAAGCTGGTGTATCGCGCGACCGCGCGAGAGTCCGGCGCTGCCCCCGCAACTGTAAGCAGTGAGTTGTTCCCGATTTCACGTCACTGATGCGGCCACGCATTGGGAAGACCGGGGACGACGCCGACCTGCGAGCCAGGAGACCTGCCGCGACAGCAAAAAACGTCCACGGGCGGGGTGTCCGGCGGTCGCTCGCAGAATAGTGCCGGTGCTTTGCGCCGGGCATCCGATGCAGCGTCGCCCCAAGACATCCAGTCCCAACAACACTACGGGGTCTGCCGATGTCGCAATCTTCTCAACTCGTTTCTCCCGAAGCCAAAGCCGCTCCCTTTCTCGCGTTGCGTACGGAATCGCCGGCCTCGCAGGACAGCGCGCCGCCGATGCAGGTGATTCGCCGCAACGGCACGGTTTCGAAATTCGACGCCAGCAAGGTTTCGGTCGCGATGACCAAGGCGTTCCTCGCGGTCGAGGGGCACACCGCCGCAGCCTCCCGCCGCGTGCACGAAATCGTCGAGCAATTGACCTCTGAGGTCGTCGGCGCGCTGTCGCGCCGGATGAGCGAGGGTCGCACCTTTCACATTGAGGACGTGCAGGACCAGGTCGAACTGGCCCTGATGCGCAGCGAGCACCACAAGGTGGCGCGCGCCTATGTGCTGTATCGCGAGGAGCGAACCCGGCAGCGCGCCGGGCAGGAAGCGGCGAACGCGCTTCACGCGTCGGGCGAGCCGTCGCTGCGCGTCACGCTGGCCAGCGGCGCGCAGGTCCCGCTCGATATCGCGCGCCTGACGCTGATCATCGAGGAAGCCTGCGCCGGGCTCGAGGGCGCCAGCGCCGCTGCCGTGCTCACTGAGACGCAGCGCAATCTCTACGACGGCATCGGCGAGAGCGAGCTGGCGCTGGCCTCGGTGATGGCCGCGCGCACGCTGGTGGAGCAGGAGCCGAACTATGCCTATGTCAGCGCACGGCTGTTGCTCGACAAGCTGCGCACCGAGGTGCTGTCGTTCGTGCTTGGTGCGCCGACCAGTGCGTCGCAGGCCGATATGGCGGTACGCTACGGCGAATATTTCCCGGCCTATGTCAAGACCGGCATCAAGGCTGAACTGCTCGATCCCGATCTGGCGCGCTTCGACCTGAAGAAGCTCGCCGCGGCGCTGAAGCCGGAGCGCGATCTGGCGTTTCAGTTCCTGGGTCTGCAGACGCTGTACGACCGCTATTTCCTGCACGAACGCGGCAACCGCATCGAACTGCCGCAGGCGTTCTTCATGCGCGTCGCCATGGGCCTTGCACAACGCGAGATCGATCGCGAGGCGCGCGCCATCGAGTTCTACGATCTGCTGTCCTCGTTCGACTTCATGGCTTCGACGCCGACGCTGTTCAATTCGGGAACGCTGCGGCCGCAATTGTCGTCCTGCTTCCTCACCACCGTTGCCGACGATCTCGACGGCATCTTCAAGTCGGTCAAGGACAACGCGCTGCTGGCGAAATATTCCGGCGGGCTTGGCAACGACTGGACCCGCGTGCGCGGGCTCGGCGCCCACATCAAGGGCACCAATGGCGAAAGCCAGGGCGTGGTGCCGTTCCTCAAGGTGGCGAACGACACCGCGATCGCGGTCAACCAGGGCGGCAAGCGCAAGGGTGCGGTCTGCGCCTATCTCGAGACCTGGCATATCGACATCGAGGAATTTCTGGATCTGCGCAAGAACACCGGCGACGACCGCCGCCGCACCCATGACATGAACACCGCGAACTGGGTGCCTGATCTGTTCATGCAGCGCGTCGAGTCCGATGGCGAATGGACGCTGTTCTCGCCGGACGAGACGCCCGACCTGCACGACCTCTACGGCCAGCCCTTTGCCGAGCGCTATGCGGCGTATGAGGCAAAGGCGGCGCGCGGTGAAATCCGGGTGTTCAAGCAGGTTCGCGCCACGGATCTCTGGCGCAAGATGCTGACCATGCTGTTCGAGACCGGGCACCCCTGGATCACGTTCAAGGATCCCTGCAATCTGCGCTCGCCGCAGCGCCATGCCGGCGTGATCCATTCCTCGAACCTCTGCACCGAGATCACGCTCAATACCTCCGACGACGAGACCGCCGTCTGCAATCTCGGCTCGATCAATCTGCTCAACCATGTGCGGGAAGGGCGGCTGGATGAGCCGCGGCTGCAGCGCAGCGTGGCCATTGCGATGCGGATGCTCGACAACGTCATCGACATCAACTTCTACACCATCCCGGAAGCGCGCCGCTCCAACCTGCGGCACCGTCCGGTCGGTCTCGGGCTGATGGGATTCCAGGACGCGCTGCAGGCGTTGCGGATCGCGATGGCATCCGATGCGGCCGTGGCCTTTGCCGATACCAGCATGGAGATGATTTCCTACTATGCGATCTCGGCCTCGGTCGATCTGGCGGCCGAGCGCGGGCGCTACCCATCGTTCGACGGCTCGCTGTGGAGTCGGGGTATCCTGCCGATCGATTCGATCGAACTGCTGGCGGAAGCCCGCGGCGGCCTCGCGATGGACCGCGGCACGGTGCTTGACTGGGATCGTTTGCGCGAGCGCGTCAAATCATCCGGCATGCGCAACTCGAACGTGATGGCGATCGCGCCGACGGCGACCATTTCCAATATCTGCGGCGTGGCGCAGTCGATCGAGCCCGCCTACCAGAACCTCTATGTCAAATCCAACATGTCGGGCGACTTTACGGTCGTGAACGAGTTTCTGGTGCGCGACCTCAAGGCGCGCGGGCTGTGGGACGAGGTGATGGTCAACGACCTCAAATATTTCGACGGCAGCGTCGGCGCCATCGATCGCATTCCCGACGACCTCAAGGCGCTCTATGCCACCGCTTTCGAGATCGACAGCGCCTGGCTGATCGAGGCGGCCTCGCGGCGGCAGAAATGGATCGACCAGTCGCAGTCGCTCAACCTCTATATCGCCAACCCTAGCGGCAAGAAGCTCGATGCGCTCTATCGGCTGGCCTGGACCCGTGGGCTGAAGACCACCTATTACCTGCGGTCGCGCAGCGCGACGCATGTCGAAAAATCCACGCTCCGGGGCACCGACGGCAAGCTCAACGCCGTTGCGGCCGCACCTGTGATGTCGGCGGGCGCGCCGATCATCTTGCCATCAGCGATCACGGCGCCTGACCTGTCCGGCGCAATCGCGTGTTCCATCGACAATCCCGAATGCGAAGCCTGCCAGTAAGCAGACAAGAAAAGAAGGAAACGACAATGCTCGACTGGTCAGAACCCGCGTCTCCCGTGCGTCGGATGCCGCCTCCCTTGGTGGCGCAAACCGTGGTCGCGGCCGATCAAACCGGCCTCGGCACCATCGATCGAGGCGGCGGACGCGTGTCCGTGGACGACAAGCGGATGATCAACTGCCGCGCCGACGTCAATCAATTGCTACCGCTGAAATACAAATGGGCGTGGGAGAAATACCTCGCCGGCTGCAACAATCACTGGATGCCGACCGAGGTCTCGATGCAGGCCGATATCGCGCTCTGGAAATCGCGCGACGGTCTGACGGAAGATGAGCGGCGCGCCATCAAGCGCAACCTCGGCTTCTTCGCGGCGTCTGAAAGCCTCGTCGCCAACAACATCGTGCTGGCGATCTACCGCCACCTGACCAATCCGGAATGCCGGCAGTACCTGCTGCGGCAGTCCTTCGAGGAGGCCGTGCATACCCATACCTTCCAGTACATCGTCGAAAGCCTTGGCCTCGACGAGGGCGAGCTGTTCAACATGTACCGCGAGGTGCCCTCGATCACCGACAAGGCGGCGTGGGCGCTGAAGCACACCCAGCATCTCGACGATCCCGATTTCAAGACCGGCGCGCCTGAAGCGGATCAGGCGTTCCTGCGCGATCTCGTCGCTTTCTACGTCATCTTCGAGGGCATGTGGTTCTATACCGGATTTGCCCAGATCCTCTCGCTCGGCCGTCGCAACAAGATGGTCGGCATCGCCGAGCAGTACCAGTACATCCTGCGCGATGAATCGATTCATCTGAACTTCGGCATCGACGTCATCAACCAGATCAAGATCGAGAATCCGCATCTGTGGACGAAAGCCTTTCAGGACGAAGTCCGCGCCATGGTGCGTGACGCGGCCGAACTGGAAGCGGCCTACGGGCGGGACACCATGCCGCGCGGCTTCCTCGGTTTGAATGCGGCGTTGTGCGAGAGCTACATGCACTTCATCGCCAACCGTCGTTGCGCGCAGCTCGGGCTGGCGCGGGTGTTCGAGGAGACCGAAAATCCATTTCCCTGGATGTCGGAGGCGATGGACCTGAAGAAGGAGAAGAACTTTTTCGAGACGCGGGTGATCGAATATCAGAACGGCGGGGCGCTGAGCTGGGAGTAGGGGTGGCTTGCACCTGTAGATCGTCGTCCCTGCGAACGCAGGGACCCATACCGCGTGATCCATCAATGAGGCACGGTAGCAGACGCTCTGCTACTACTGCGAAGTGTGCCCAGTCCGTCGGCCGCGGCGTATGGGCCCCTGCGTTCGCAGGGGCGACGAGTTGTGGGTTATCGCCTTTCTCTCCGTTCGCAGGGACGACGCAAAAATCCTGCCGTTGCCGCGCCAAAACTTAAGATTTCCTCAATTCGGCCCGGTCTATTGCTTTAGGGGCGTGCGCTTTGGGACAGGGCGCGCCCAGGCAAGGACCGCGCATGACCGCCTCTCTTTCCACCTTCAAGACCGCAGGCGAGCAAATTTCGATTCCGCCGTGGCTCGTCAGGGTCTGCCTGGTGCTGGCGGTTGCGAACCTGACCCTTTGCGGGGTGGCGTATTTCTCGCACTGGTGGGTTTACGATGCGAACGGCCTCGGCATCCCGACCGATTTCGTCAACGTCTGGGCGGCGGGCCGCCTGGTGCTCGATGGCCTTCCGGCGCAGGCCTATGACTGGGACATCCAGAAGCAGGTCGAGGTCGCGAAACTCGGCCAGGATTTCGTCGGCTATTTTGCCTGGCACTATCCGCCGCCATTCCTGTTCGTCGCGTCCTTGCTGGCGCAGCTTCCCTATCAGGCCGCCTATATCGGCTGGGTCGTGGTCAGCTTTCTGCCCTTTCTTGTCGCGATGCGCGCGATCGTCGGCCGCGACTTCGGCTATCTGCTCGCGCTCGCGATTCCGATGGCCTTCATCAATGCGCTGGTCGGGCAGAACGGCTTCCTTACCGCGGCACTGATCGGCGGTGCGCTCTATCTGACCCCGGTACGGCCGGTGCTGGCAGGCATCTGCCTCGGGCTGTTGACGTACAAGCCGCAATACGGGCTGCTGTTTCCGATCGCGCTGATCGCGGCCGGGCATTGGCGCGTGTTCATCAGCGCCGCCGTCACGGCTGTCGTGCTGGCCACAGCTTCCTGGCTCGCCTTCGGCATCGAGAGCTGGCTGGCGTTCTTCCACTGGATGCCGAAATTTTCGCAGACGTTCCTGACCGAAGGCAAGGCCCCATGGTGGAAGCTGCAAAGCATCTTCTCGCTGGTGCGTTACTTCGGCGGCAGCGAGCCGCTTGGTTGGGCATTCCAGTGGGTCCTCACCGCCTCCGTGGCCGTGGTGCTGGCGCTGATATGGCGAAGCCGCGTGCCGTACACCTTGAAGGCCGCAGCGCTCGCCGCCGGTGCGCTGCTGACCACGCCCTATCTCTTCATGTACGACATGATGGTGCTGGCGATCCCGATCGCGTTCCTGGTCCGCATCGGGCTGAAGACCGGTTTTCACACCTACGAGCTTCCGATGCTCGGCGCCGTCGTCGCTCTCATCGTCTGCTACATGTTCACGGGTATTCCGACCGGCCTTGGCGCCACGCTGGTCGTGTCGATGCTGATCCTGCGCCGCGCCGGATCGTGGTGGCGGCCTGAGCCGGCGCCAAGCCTGGTCGCGGCAGGGGCGTGAACGGCGCGAGGCGACGGCGGCGCCTTCGCGCGTGAAATCAACGCTCGCTATTTGACGAACGCCGCCCACAGAACGGCATTCGCAAGCGTGCCGGCCTCGTTCATGTGACAGCCGTCCGGACTGCGGCCTTCATTTCCGATCGTGTCGGTATCCGGTCCCGGTCGGATGTTCAGGGCATCATTGACCGCGGATAGTTGACCGGCGCGTACCGCCGCAATGTTGTTAGGTCCGACATAGTCGCATTTTGTGCTACGCGACAGATAGAACGGCGCATTGAAACCGGCCGCACGAAATCGCTTCACGAGCTGATGTAACTGCGAAGCATATTGTTCGGCCGTCGTCGTCGATACCGCGTCCGTTTCGCCCTGCTGAAACAGAATATGCGTTGGCGTCAGGCCCGCCTGCTTCAGCTTCGCGATGCCGTTGGTGATCAACTCCGCGGCTTCGTTGTTCAAGAAGGCGATCGATGCGCCGCCCCGGGCGAGGGGGACGAAAATCACGCGGTCATAGCGCCCATCCTGGATCAGGATGTCGCCGAGGTGCGTTGCAAAGCTCCCGCCCATGCCGTCGGCGCCCAGCAACGGGTCGGCTGCAGCAAAACATTTGCCGCTCGCGGGATCGAAATTGTCGACGGCTTCGCGTGCTGCATGTCGGGCGCTTCCATAATTGGCCGCGTTGCTCTGGCCGTGCACGACGATGATGGCCGTCTTGCCGGATACCGGGCCGCACGGCCGCTCGACCCGCACCGGCGGCGGCGGAAGCCGAGCCAGCTCGGCTTGGCGGGCGTACTCCGTCAGCAGCCTGCCGCCAATCGTGCCGACCAGCACGCCTGCCATCAGGAACGCGACGAGGCGCAACGCGGGAAATGTTCTCAAGGGGCGCTCAGCTTGGTTGCGGGTGTTCAAGGCTCGTCTGCCTGGATGACGCTCGCCGATTCGGGCCGGCCACATCTCGGTAGCGCGGGGGAAATAGTCTGAGGATGCCCGTTCGGCGAATGCTAACTGGGCAGCGTTGAGAGCCTGTTAACGGTTGGAAAGCCCTATCGTCCATCCTTCTCGAATCATGCTGCAAATCCGTCTTGTCATCAGGCGTGAATAGTTGTTCACTTCTTCAAAGCGATAGGTGCGCCTATCACTCAAGACATTGAAGGTGTGCGCGTTCTGGCAGGCTCCACGGGGCTCGAGGGCGCGCTAGGGACGGAAGACGCGCCATGGTCTATCGGCGAACCCATCAGGTCGTAAAGCGGCTGGCGGCGCGGCGTAGCGCCATCCTGGCGGCGGCGCGGGACGCCGCAGCCGAGGGCGGCATGGCGGCTGTGCAGATCGCCCCGGTTGCGGTCCGCGCCAATGTCGCGGCCGGCACCGTCTATCGTTACTTCCCCTCCAAGGCCGAGCTGATTTCCGAATTGATCGCCGAGGTGTCGCGCGACGAACTGGCGGCGATCCGCCGCGCGGCGGATGCAGCTCCAGGGCCGTCGTCGGCGCTCGCCGCCGCCGTCACTACGGTTGCCGTGCATGTGCTGTCGCAGCGCAAGCTCGCCTGGGGCATTCTGGCCGAGCCTGTCGATGTCGACGTCTCGGTGTCGCGGCTCGCCAGCCGTCGCGAAATCTCCGGCGAGATTGCCGCCAGGATCGACGCCGCGGTGCGCGCCGGCCATCTGCCGGCACAGGATACGGCGCTCGCCGCCACCGCGCTGCTCGGCGCGCTGCATGAATCGCTGGTCGGTCCGCTGGCGCCCGAGAATTTGGATGATTCCGCGAAGCTGCGTGACGCCGTGCAGACCGTCACTTTGCTGGCGCTGCGCGCCGTCGGCGTCATGGATGCCCGCGCCCGCGGTCTGGTGGTGCAGGCGGTGCTGCCGGCGAAAGCGCTGGTCGGCGCCTGAACCCACCGCCGCCCGACACGACTTTGTCGCAACCATTTGCCACGCTGCGGCTTATCGACGGTCCAACCGTGATCAGGAGCATACAATGACAACGACATCAGGATCCGCCAAATGGCAGGGCGGCATCAAGGACGGCAAGGGTGCGATCTCGACCAAGAGCGGCGCGCTCAACGATTACCCTTACGGCTTCGCTAGCCGCTTCGAAGGCAAGCCCGGCTCCAATCCGGAAGAATTGATCGGTGCGGCGCACGCCGCCTGCTTCACCATGGCGCTGTCGCTGATTTTGGGAGAAGCCAAGCTCACCGCCGAACACATGGAAACCAAGGCCGACGTCACGCTGGAAAAACAGGGCGATGGCTTTGCCATCACGTCCGTGCACCTGACGTTGAATGCGAAGATCCCGGGCACGAACAAGGCGACGTTCGAGGAACTCGCGGGTAAGGCCAAGGCCGGTTGCCCGGTGTCGAAACTTCTGAACACGAAGATCACGCTGGAAGCGACGCTGCAGTAACTACCCGCGTCATTCCGGCGCGATGCGAAGCATCGAACTATGGTGCGCAATTGCGCACCGTAGTTCGCGCGTGCCGCGCGCCCCGGAATGACGGTGAGAACCAATGACGGCTACGCCGTCACTTCTTCGCCCCGCCCTCCGGCTCGACATTGGCGATGCGCACCATGTTGGTGGTGCCGGCGATGCCGAGCGGCACGCCGGCGACGATGATCACGCGCTGGCCGGCGTTGGCAAAACCGTCGCGGAAGGCAATCGAGCCGGCGCGGTCGACCATGTCGTCCTGGTCGTGGGCGTCTTCGGCTACCACGCAATGCACGCCCCAGACGACGGACAATTTACGGCCCGTCGCGAGGTTCGGCGTGATCGCCACTACCGGCGGCTTCGGCCGTTCGCGCGCCACGCGGATCGCGGTCGAGCCGGATGAGGTCCAGCAGATGATCGCCGACAATTCCAGCGTCTCGGCAATCTGCCGCGCGGCGTCGGCAATCGCATCGCCAACCGTATTTTCAGGCTCGGGCCGCTGCGCCGTCAGCACCGAGCGGTAGATCGGATCCCGCTCCACTTCCTCGCCGATGCGGTTCATGGTCGAGACTGCTTCGACCGGGAATTTGCCGGCGGCGGATTCCGCCGACAGCATGATGGCGTCGGCGCCTTCATAGACCGCGGTCGCGACGTCGGAGACTTCGGCGCGTGTCGGCACCGGGGCCTGGATCATCGATTCGAGCATCTGGGTGGCCACCACCACCGGCTTGCCGGCGCGGCGTGCCATCCGCGTCATTTGCTTCTGCAGGCTCGGCACCCGCTCCAGCGGCAGTTCGACGCCGAGATCGCCGCGCGCCACCATCAGCGCGTCGGAGGCGTCGATGATCTCACCAAGCCGGTCGATCGCCTGCGGCTTCTCGATCTTGGCCATGACAGCGGCGCGGCCGCGGATCATACGCTTGGCTTCGTGAACGTCCTCGGCGCGCTGCACGAAGGAGAGCGCGATCCAGTCGACCCCGGTCACAAGTGCGGCTTCCAGATCGGCGCGGTCCTTTGGCGTCATCGCCGACACCGGCAGGTCGGTATCGGGCAGGCTGACGCCTTTGCGATCGGACATCTTGCCGCCGATCACCACCCGCGTCACCGCGCGTTCGGGCGAGGTCTCTTCTGCAATCAGGCGCACCTTGCCGTCGTCGAGCAGCAACGCATGGCCCGGCCGTAACGCGGCGAGGATTTCCGGATGCGGCAACTGCACGCGGTTGTTGTCGCCCGGCGTCTTGTCGGAATCGAGCACAAAGCTCTGGCCGTTCTTGAGCTGGGTCGAGCCTTCGGCGAAGGCGCCAAGGCGCAGCTTCGGTCCCTGCAGGTCGACCAGGATGCCGATAGGGCGGCCATAGCTCGACTCGACATTGCGAATGGTCTGCACCAGCTCGCGCATCTTGTCGTGCGGCGTGTGGCTCATGTTGATGCGAAACACGTCCGCGCCGGCCTCGAACAGTTTCCGGATCATCGCGCTGTCCGACGATGCCGGGCCGAGGGTTGCGAGAATCTTGATGCGACGGAGCCGTCTCATTGCTTTGGCGCCGCGGCTGGCGGCAGACCCGGTCCGCTTGGCTGATTGGACAGGCCGGGAACCCCGCCGGGGCCGCCCGGTCCCACCGTTCCTGGAATTCCCGGCACGCGCTGCGCGGGTTGCTCGTTGGCTTCGGTCAGTTGCACGGTCCACGCTCGCTGTTCGCCTGTGTCGACCTCGAAGAACCCGGTGCGGTCGAAGCCGCGCGCCAGGCAATTCTCGGTGCCCTTGATGGTGAATTCCTTGTCACGCGAACACATGAAGGCCTGTCCCGACCATTCGCCGCCGCGGTCATAGTCGAGCGCGTAGATGTAATAGTAACGCGCAACAAGGGTTCCGCGCAGCAGCGTCTCGCAACTGCGCGATGATACGTTCCACCAGCCCTCGGTGGTCCAGCCCTCGGCGTCCTTGTATCCCAGCGCAATGCCGACCCGGCTGGAAGTGTTGTTGCAGAGCCGGAAATCGGCGGCCGCCGGGTTGCTCCACAGGCACGTCGCCGCCAACGCGAGCAGCGGCATCAGGCCGGCGGTCATGCGTGCGGAGAGGGGGGACAAGCGGCGAGAATCTTTTACGGTCATGCACCGAAGCTATATCAAATCATTGACGATTTCGCGTGACCCGGCGGGACCTGTCAACGGCCGGGCACGCCTTTCCCGCGCTATGGGAAACCGGGACTCTACGTGCGATAGCCCCTTTTGCGCGCAGATATGGCAAAATCTGTGACAATTCCCACCTGATATCAATATGCTCCGACCTATCTGAGGCAGGACCCAAGATCAGGACCAAGGCCATGACGATTGACGACAAAACCAGAACGGAACTGGAAGCGGCTGTTTTCCGGCGCCTGGTCGACCACCTGCGCGCCCGGTCCGACGTCCAGAACATCGATTTGATGAATCTGGCCGGCTTCTGCCGGAACTGCCTGTCCAACTGGATGAAGGAAGCGGCCGACGCCAAGGGCGTCGCCGTCAGCAAGGACAAGAGCCGCGAGGCGGTCTACGGCATGCCCTATGAGGAGTGGAAGGCGAGGCACCAGGGCACGGCCACCCCGGAGCAGTTGGCGGCGATGAAGAAGGTCCATCCCGGGCATTGAGGCTCGCTTCGTAGCCCGGATGAGCGAAGCGACATCCGGGAAAACACCTGCACCGTCCCGGATATCGCTTCGCTCATCCGGGCTACGGATTTTGCGGTTCTTATCTCCTGTGGGCGCGCTGTGGATGAGCGCGATGTTGCCTTGACGCAAGGGCCCCCGATCTTGAGGGTCATCCTGCAAAAAGCGCCGTGCGGTAACGCGTGCGGCGCTTGATCTTTCAGCATCACCGTCAGTTCCATTCAGGAGTACCCGATGGCCACCTCCGCCGCCGCAGCCGTCCAGGACGAGCCCGCGACAAAATTCGCCAAAGACCAGCTCAAGGCCATCATCGAGCGCATCGAGCGTCTGGAAGAAGAGAAGAAGACGATCTCCGACGACATCCGCGACGTCTATGGGGAAGCCAAGGGCAACGGCTACGACGTCAAGGTGCTGCGCACCATCGTGCGCATGCGCAAGCAGGATGCCAATGAGCGCGCCGAGCAGGAAACCATTTTGGAGACCTACATGCAGGCGCTGGGGATGCTGTGAGGCATTGGCGCAGCACGTAGTACGTAGCCCGGATGGAGCGCAGCGAAATCCGGGGTTCTCTCGCCCGTTGATCGACTGAGTCCCGGATTGCGCTTCGCTCCGTCCGGGCTGCAAAACGACGACTCCTCGCGCTTGAGGACGCCGCCAAGTTTTGCGGAGAAGAGGAGCACTTAGCGCAGCGCGGCAGTGCGGACCACGAACGACTGCGTCGGCAGTTGTGCAGTTGCCGATCCCGTGAAGCGGTCGCAGGTCACGCCCATCATCGGATCTTCCGAGAAGGTCATGGCGATCGCGGCCTGCGGCTTGACGAAGTGGCTGCGCATCTGGGTCATCTCGGTGTCGCCGAGCACGGTCGTCGACATCGCATTGCTCGCGCTCGGCGCCAGCATTACGACGCGCATCCAGATGCTGCTGCCCTGGGCGGCAGCGAGACGGGTCGAGGTCGCGACCACGCTGTCCTGGCCCTGCGCGCCTTTGGCGACCACGGTGTTGATTTCGGTCGCGGCGGCGCCGGCATTGCGCGCCGGGCGGGCGGGGCGCGGCGGGATCGGTGCGGTGGCGGCGACGACGTTGGTGCGATCGACCGGCGAAGTTGCGGCCGGCGCGTAGGCCATCGCCTTGTTGAACGATTCGGTGACGCTGGCGGTCGGCTGCGGGTCGGTGGCCGCGGCAAGCGCCTGGCGTGCGCGCAGCGCTGCGACCTGGGCGGGGGTAGCCTGGTTCGCCGCCTTCGGTATGTCGTCCCAGAAGCCACGGGAATTGATGATATCGGCCGGCGTCTGCGGTTTCGGCTCGGCGGAAGCCTGCGTCGCTTCAGGCTTCGACTCGGGCTTGGCTTTGGCCGCCGATACGATCTGTGCGTCGGCCGAAGCCAGCTGAATGGTCGAGCCGGCCGGCTTGGCGCGCGGCGTCGGAACCGGATCGGCGGATTTCGCCGTTGTCACGTTAGCCGGTGCGGATTTCTCGTTCTTGATCGGAGCGTTGCTGCCCTCGTCATCCTCCTCGGTCGACTTGCCGCCCCGGAACAGGGCCGCGAACAGGCTCGGCTTCTTGTCGAGGCTTGCGGCATCGTCGCCATTGCCGCGGCGCTCGATATCGGCGCGGGCCAGCTCATAGCCCTTCATCGGACCGCTGGAGGACTGGTGGACGGTGCGCCCATCCGGGAACACCTTGGCAAGCTGATCATGCGTCATGCGCGGCCAGTGACGGATGCTGCCGGTGTCGAGATGAACGAAGGGCGAGCCTGAGGTCGGGTAGAAGCCGACGCCGCCACGCTGCAGCCGGAGCCCGGCGGCGCGGATATTCTCCAGCGCCACGTCCGGGATGTAGAAGTCCATCGCGTGGCCGAGCATGTGCTGGCTGTGGCGGGCCACGCCGGAAGAGCGGCGGCGGAGCATGGCGTTGGTGGCGGGGGAGCGGTAGGCGGAGACGATCTGGATCGGCTTCTTGCCGTCGACGTCGCGGTAGACCTCCCAGAGGATATCGAACAGGTGCCGATCCATCGTGGTCGAGTCCTGGCTGCGCCAGTCGCGAAGAAAGTGATTGATCTTCTTGAGCGCCTCTTCGTCGTAGCGCCCGTCGCGCTTGAAGGTGACGGTGAGGTCTTCGTCGGAATGGGTGTGGTGGAAGGAGAGGGTGCGGGTTTCGTTCAGCGCGGTCGCATCATGCACCGAGCCCGCTCCTGCCAGCAGCAACAGCGAAGTTAGCCCGATCCGATATCCGGCTTTTGGCAAAGCAAGCGGATTGAATTGGCGCGCGAAACCAACCAGCACGTATAAGCCCACCCAGTCGACGAGCGTTCACGGTTTTCTTTTGCAGACCCCGGCAAAAGAGGGTGAACGCTTTCTTAAAGCGGGATGGTTAACCGAGGTTTACCGTCCCGCCCCCAAGCCAGAGTTAACCTAACCCGTGGACTGTGGCGAAAAAGTGCCCGGAGCCAGTCCGGGATGGACAATGGTTAACGTAAACAATCTCTCCGGGGAGGAGAGATTGTTGATTTCACTGGGAGATTCTGCCCTAGGGCAGTAGTGCGCCGGATTATCTGGTGAACCGCTGCTGCGAGCGGCGGCCGACCGGGGCCGGCGGCGTCGCGGTCGACGGGCCACCGAACAGGCGCTCAAAGAACGATGGTCCGGAGGAATAGGTGTTGTCGCTGGCGAAGTTGACGCCGGCCGGCAAAGTGTCCTTCGGGCGCGAATAGTTCGGCTGGGCATGGGAGACCAGGGTCTCCAGATCCTTGTTGCGGGTGTTCTTGAGCAACCCGATCATCGTGGCGTCGCGGCCATAGATGTCCCTGCGGATCTGCAGCTTGCCGGCGTCATCCACGAAGGCGGTCTGGTAGGTGATGTTGACCGGGATCGGTGTCGGGAATTTCAGATCGATCTCGCTGCGGCCGTACATGCCGCGGATCTTTTCCGGCGTATAGCTCGCGTTCGGCATCGTGATGTTGAGCAGGGTCGAGGCGTATTGATCGGGATTCTGCACCCGCATGCAGCCATGGCTGAAGGCGCGCTCATCCCGGGCGAACAGATTCTTGTCCGGGGTGTCGTGCTGATAGACCAGGAACTTGTTCGGGAAGTTGAAGCGGATACGGCCAAGCGCATTGGCCTCGCCCGGCGGCTGCGAAATGTGGATGGTGCCGTCGCGGTTACGCTCGAGCTTCAATCCCATGCGCTGCAGCACGGTCGGGTCCTGCTGCAGGGCCGGCAGATATTCGTTGTAGATGATCGAAGGCGGCACGTTCCATGTCGGATTGACGGTGATGAACTTCATCGTTTCCGTCAGAAGCGGCGTGGCGTGATTGCCCGGCTTTCCGGTCACCACGCGGGTGTGCCAGACTTGGGCGCTGTTCTGCATCACCTTGAGCGTGAAGTCAGGGATGTTGAGGATGACATAGGCGTTGCCGAGCGAAGCTGCGCCGAGCTGGCGCGGCAGCCAGCGCCAGCGTTCCATGTTGACGAGCACCGTGTCGATCTGGCGGTCGCGTTTCGGGCTGTTGATCGCCTTTACTGTGCGGTCGTCGAGCACGCCGGTCGGCTTGAGATCGACGCCCTCCTGGAATTTGCGCACGGCGGCAGCGACCTTGGCGTCGTAATGTGTGCTGTCGGGATGGTCGGCGATGTTGAGCTTGGCGCGCAGTTGCGGCACCCGCGAATCTTCCGGCGCGACTTCGCCCTGCTTCTTGGTCGCAGCCTTGTAGGCCAGCGCAGGGCCTTCGGCGATCTGGATCACCGGGCCGTCGCCCTGGCCGCGCAGTTCGGCGAGCTTGGCTTTCAGTTCCTTGTAGAGCTTGTGCGGCGGGTTGTAGCCGTCGAGCGCTGCGGATGCGTCCTTGGCGGTCGAGATGTTGGCGAGCACTTCCGCCGGGTCGGTCGGATGCTCGGGATACTGGATGTCGGCCGAGACCTGCGACCAGTGCATCCGGCCGCTCTGGGCCTGTCGCGCATAGTCGAGTATGCTCGCGGTCAGTTTCAGTTCGGCTTCGGCGAGCTGGTCCGGCGAAGCGGCGGCGGCAAAATCCGGCACCGGATAGTCGGCCGCGTTGAGGCCCTCGGAGGCGGCGTCCTTCAAACGGGCAATCACGCCCTTGCCGCTGTCGGTCAATTTACCGGCTTGCGTCCATTGCGGCGCATAGTCCCGCGCCGTGTAGAACTTCTCGACGGCAGCGCGCTCGTTCTTGCGGTCGAAATAGCGCAGAGATTTGGCGCCGAGCATGTCGCGCAAGCGTTCGGCGACCGGCTGGTCGGCCGGAGCGACGGTGCTGACCTTCACCGGCTCCTTGGCCGGTTCGACTACGGGCGCGGTGGCGGTCGCCGCCGGAGGCGTAGCGGCGTCGTTGGCCGCAGGTGCGGTGACGGTCTCGGCGGGTTTGGGATCGGCAGCCTTTGCGGCCGGGCTGAGGTCGGCCGGCTTTTCGATTGCCTTCGCCGCGTCAGGCACCGTGGCGGTGGTGTCCATCTTGAAGTCGCCGATCGTCGGCGGCGGAACGTTGGCTGGTTCGGGGCGGGGAACTGCTGCGTCGATCGCGAGTTCGGCGGCGTTGGCACGCGGCGTAGTCGACTGGGCCGCCAGTGCTGAGGTCGCGGACACCGTGAGGAAGGTTGCCGCGACAGCCATCAGCACGCGGTCAAATCCTGCACGATTCGTCGAACAGTCACGCATCGTCACACCCCCTTTGGGCGAAACTGCCCCGGCATGGAACAGTCGTTCGGTATCGTTCGTCACGGCTTGCGCGGGAAGCGCCGGCTCGATCAGCTTCTCAGTCGTACGCCTGCACGCCACGGTTCAACGCAGACGATACATATGCCCCTCTCATGCAGCCAGCGCCATGCGGGGCAACTCACGACAAACTGACTCAACTACCCGGTTACATTCGGGTGGCATGTTTTTGCCACGCCCCCCGCCTTTTGTCTGTCACCGCCAAGCCACGGTTCGAAAGCTTCCGAACATGTGATGTCGTTGGTTTGCCACGATCTTTGCCATTTGGGCGCCATAATCCCGCGACCGCCCGTCCGCTCAGTTCGCGTCACCTTCGGCCGGGTCGTTGGCGGCAGCTTCATCGAGCTTGCGGTAGAGCGTGGAGCGGCCGATCTTGAGCCGGCGCGCGACTTCCGACATCTGGCCGCGATAATGCGAGATCGCAAAACGGATGATCTCGTTTTCCATTTCTTCGAGCGGCCGCACCTCGCCGGTGGTGGTCAGCATCGCAAGGCTGCCGGCAGTGGCGAGCGGGGCAATCGGTATATCACTACCCGAAACCATAGCCGGCGCCGTCGACGGCGCGACGATCAGCGGTTCGCTGTGCGCCAGCTGGCCGTCCGTCACGGGCTGACCCGCGGTCTGCGGGAAATCCGACAGGCCGAGCTGGTCGCTCTCGCTCATGACCACGGCGCGGTAGACCGTGTTCTCAAGCTGGCGGATGTTGCCGGGCCAGTCGAGTTGGGCGAGATGAGCCATGGCCTCGCCGCTGATGCCGGTGATGGTGCGGTTTTCCTCGGCGGCAAAGCGCGCCAGGAAATGCCGCAGCAGATGCGGGATGTCTTCGCGCCGCATCCGCAACGGCGGGATCGTCAGCGGCAGCACGTGCAGCCGGTAGAACAGGTCCTCGCGGAATGCGCCGCCTTTCACGAGGTCGAGCAGCTTGCGGTTGGTCGCGGAAATGATGCGGACGTCGACCTTCACCGGCTTGCGGCCGCCGACCGCCTCGACGGTGCCTTCCTGCAGCGCGCGCAGCAATTTCACCTGCGCGGCCAGCGGCAACTCGCCGACCTCGTCGAGAAACAGCGTGCCGCCGGAAGCTTCGACGAACTTGCCCATGTGGCGTTCGGTGGCGCCGGTGAAGGCACCCTTCTCGTGGCCGAACAGAATCGATTCCACGAGATTGTCGGGGATCGCGCCGCAATTGACCGCGACGAAGGGCTTCGATTTGCGTTCGCTGGAGCCGTGGATGGCGCGGGCGAACAATTCCTTGCCGACGCCGGACTCGCCCTCGATCAGCACGGGAATGCTGGAAGCCGCCGCCTTCTGCGCGGTACGCAGCACGGCCGCCATGGCTTCGCTGCGGGTGATGATGTCGGCAAACGTCAGCCGGCCTTCGCGGCTATGACGGATGCGTTGCAGTTCGCCCTTGAGCGCCGACGTGTTGAGCGCGTTGCGCAGCGACACCTGCAGCCGTTCGAAGCTCGCCGGTTTGACCACGAAATCCTGCGCGCCGGCGCGCATCGCCGAAACCACATTGTCGATGCCGCCATGGGCGGTCTGCACGACGACGGGGATGCTCACGCCCGCTTCACGCATTTTTGAAAGCACGCCGAGGCCGTCGAGGCCGGGCATCACGAGGTCAAGCACCACCGCATCGATCGCCTGCGCATCCGGCGCGGTCAGCAGCGCCACGGCTGCATCGCCACTGTCGACGACGAGGGCCTCATAGCCGCACTTCTGCACCATGTTTTCAACCAAACGGCGCTGAACGGCGTCGTCATCGGCAATCAGGATGGTGGCAGCCATGGTTTTCCCCGCACGCTACTGAAATGTATCGAATCGGGGCACTTTCGCCGATGCCGATTAACGGACGCTTAATTGTTGGAAATGGCATCCTTAGGGCGCGGGGGGACTAAACGTGGATGTGCGGCCACCTCCAATACGCCGCGGTAGCACATGTCGAGAGGCACATAGAGGATGATCGCGAGGCCGACGTAGGCGATACAGCGGTGCTTTTCCAGAAGGCGCGCGATGAAGCTGGCCGCGAATCCCATCAGTGCGATGGACAGTGCCAAGCCGAATATCAGAATCATCGGATGCTCGCGCGCCGCACCCGCGACGGCGAGCACGTTGTCGAGCGACATCGAGACGTCAGCGAGCGTGATCTGCCAGACGGCCTGACCAAGCGTCTTTTGGCGGGCAGCTGTAGTTGTCGCATCCATCGTGCTTGCGGACGGCAGACTCTGAAATGTCGGTTGATGATGGGACGTGCGCAACTCGCGCCACATCTTCCAGCATACCCAAAGCAGGAGAACGCCGCCGGCGAGCAGCAGTCCAATGATCTGCAGCAGCTGAACCGTGACGGACGCGAAGCCGATGCGCAGGATCGTGGCGGCCACTATGCCGATCAGGATAGCCTTCTTGCGCTGACCTTCAGGGAGCCCGGCGGCTGCAAGTCCGATGACGATCGCATTGTCGCCGGCGAGCACCAGGTCGATCATGATGACCTGGAAAAGCGCTGTCAGGTGTTGCGAGGAGGCGAATTCCAGCATGCGGGCCACTCCATTGAAGGTCCAATCCGACATCGCAGCTCGCTTGAACTGCCAGAGGGGCCCGGGCTTGGACGTGCAGACAAAAACGACGCAGTCAGACTGCGGAAAAATGCGTTCCCGTTACTCAGGTTGATCCGAGGGGGTGAAAAGGCTGACCATCTGATCCGGCTCGATCAAAACGGAGATGACGACGCCGATGAAAGTCAGGCTTCCGGCAAGGTCGAGCCACATGACGCGGAACCGGCCGGCCCGACAAAGCCATGCTGCGCCGGCCGCCGCCGCGCCAACCACGAACATTAGCGTAACGATCGCGGGCGCCAGCGCGTCCGCCGGCACCAGGTTCCGGATGGCGAGGCTCGCGATCAGCGTTGCCATAAGGATGCCGACCATCAACTCCTTGCCATGCGCCGAGGGAGCCCGGTCGGCGGTTCGGACAATCTGACTGCGATCCAGAAAGGTCATCGGCTTCTTATTCGCGAGGTGGAATTGTGGTAGGGAACATCACCAATTCAGCAATTCAATTTGGCTAGTTTAGTAATCATGAAACGTGGAAAACATCAAGATGTTTTCATTGAACGGCCGCCGGCCAAGGCCGTGCCGGATGCCAGGCAATTGCGCAAACTGGCTGGGGATTGGCTGAAGCTGCGAAGGGCGGATGCCGAATTGTCGCAGGCCGATCTCGCGGCACGCCTCGGCCTGAAATATTACACCTTCATTTCGCAGGTCGAGAACGGCTTCAGCCGTGTTCCAACCGACATTATGGGCGCATGGGCCCGCGAGTTGGGCCTTGAACCGGCCGCCTTCGCTAGGCATTTGTTGATGTACTACGAGCCGGAAATGCACCGGCTGCTGTTCGGAGCGGAAAGCAAATGAGCGTGGTTGCGTTCGAGCGCAAACAAGACAGTGGCGAATGGAGCGAGAAGGAACTCAGCACCCTTGTCGCGGCGCTCGGCGCAGCGAAAGGATCTCGGACCGGATGCGAATGGGAAACCGGTAGGACAGAGCAGGGCGACGTCCAGTTCTATCTGCTGGGCCCGCTCCCGGAACAGGCCTGCGAGGTGTGCGTGTCCCGGATCGGCGGGCGTTACATCCTGGAAGACGGATCGGGCCGGCTGCTGTTCGAGCATCGAAACCTCGAACTCGTGGCGCTGCATGCCAAGGCCGCGGTTCCGTCGACATCGTGGCTCATGGTACGTGCAATCACGCTGTGGTGTGCTATCCGCAATACGATACACGAAAAGGTCGAGCCGCTGCTCGTCGAGGGCGAAGAGCTGCTTGTCCAGTTTGTACCGCAGCTTGCGGCTTTCGCCTGATCTTCCGCCATTTCCCGATCACCTCCCAATTTTGAAAGTGTCATGAGCGCAAAATCTGCGACATCCCGAGCCGGCAAGTCGTCCCGCAAATCAGCCACGGGCAGCAAGGCGGCCACCGCCAAATCCAAAACCGGCAAATTGCCGGAATGGAACCTCGCCGATCTTTATTCCGGCATCGACGCGTCCGAAATCGCGCGCGATCTGCAAAAGATGGATGCCGACTGCGTCGCGTTTGAAACGGATTACAAGGGCAAGCTCGCGGAAAACCTCGCCCGCGACGACGGCGGAAGCTGGCTTGCCGAGGCCGTCAGGCGCTACGAGGCGATCGACGATCTCGCCGGCCGGCTCGGCTCCTATGCCGGCCTCGTCCATGCCGGCGACAGCGTCGATCCTGCGATCTCCAAGTTCTATGGCGACGTCTCCGAGCGGCTGACGGCCGCGTCGGTGCATCTGCTGTTCTTCGGACTGGAACTCAACCGCATCGACGATGCCGTGATCGAGCGCGCGATGCAGACGCCGGAGCTCGCCCATTACCGGCCGTGGATCGAGGATCTGCGCAAGGACAAGCCGTATCAGCTCGAAGATCGCGTCGAGCAGCTGTTTCACGAAAAATCCCAGAGCGGCTATGCCGCCTGGAATCGGTTGTTTGACCAGACCATTTCCGGCCTGCGCTTCAAGGTCGGAGGAAAGGAACTGGCGATCGAGCCGACGCTCAATTGGCTGCAGGACCGCGCGCCGGAAAAGCGCAAAGCGGCAGGCCAGGCGCTGGCCAAGACCTTCAAGGACAATGAGCGGACCTTTGCGCTCATCACCAACACGCTCGCCAAGGACAAGGAAATTTCCGATCGCTGGCGCGGTTTCCAGGATGTCGCGGATTCGCGCCACCTCAACAACCGCGTCGAGCGCGAGGTCGTCGATGCCTTGGTGGCTTCCGTTCGCGCGGCCTATCCTCGGCTCTCGCACCGCTACTACAATCTGAAAGCCGGCTGGTTCAAAAAGAAGAAGCTCGCGCATTGGGACCGCAACGCGCCGCTGCCGTTTGCGGCCACCGGCACCATCGCCTGGCCCGAGGCGCAGAAGATGGTGCTGACGGCCTATCGCGGTTTTTCCGACGAGATGGCCGCGATCGCGGAACGCTTCTTCACCGATCGCTGGATCGATGCGCCGGTGCGGCCCGGCAAGGCGCCGGGCGCATTCTCGCATCCGACCACACCCTCGGCGCATCCCTATGTGCTGATGAACTACCAGGGCAAGCCGCGCGACGTGATGACGCTGGCGCATGAACTCGGCCATGGCGTGCACCAGGTGCTGGCGGCCAAAAATGGAGCACTGATGGCGCCGACGCCGCTGACGCTGGCCGAGACCGCCAGCGTTTTCGGCGAAATGCTGACCTTCAAGCGGCTACTGTCACAGACCAAGAACGCCAGGCAGCGCCAGGCGCTGCTCGCCGGCAAGGTTGAGGACATGATCAACACCGTGGTGCGGCAGATCGCGTTCTATACGTTCGAGCGTGCCATTCATACCGAACGCAAGAACGGCGAACTGACCGCCGAGCGCATCGGCCAGATCTGGCTCAGCGTGCAGGGCGAAAGCCTAGGGCCGGCGATCGACATCCGCCCCGGATATGAAAATTTCTGGATGTACATTCCGCACTTCATCCATTCGCCGTTCTACGTCTACGCCTACGCGTTCGGCGATTGCCTGGTGAACTCGCTGTATGCGGTTTACGAGAACGCCTCGGAGGGGTTTGCCGAGCGCTATCTCGCCATGCTCGCGGCCGGCGGCACCAAGCATTATTCCGAATTGCTCAAGCCGTTCGGGCTCGATGCCAAGGATCCCAAATTCTGGGACGGCGGGCTCTCCGTCATCGCGGGCATGATCGACGAGTTGGAAGAGATGGGCTGACAGAGCGCGTGGCCACGAAACGGATTTGTGATGGGCGCGGACACAATTTCAGCCGCCGTCGCCCGCCATGATGACGGTGACGACTGGAGGGGAGTGCCCCATGATCGACACCCCGACGCGGCGCGTCATCCTTGGAGCGGGAGTCTTCGCGGCTGGTTCGCTGCTCATGATCGATGGCAGCGTTGCGCAGGTCCCGCTTGCCGCGACGCCCGCGTGCCACGACGGCGACGAAGTAACAATGCCCCAAACCGAAGGGCCATACTTCAAGCCGTCGTCGCCTGAGCGAATCGAGCTGTTCGAAGAGGGCATGGCAGGGCAGCCGATCGAACTGGTCGGCTTCGTGCTCACCCGTGGCTGCAAACCGCTCGCCGGCGCGTTGCTGGATTTCTGGCAGGCGGATGACAAGGGCCGCTACGACAATTCCGGCTTCCGCCTGCGCGGCCATCAGTTCACCGATGCGGAAGGGCGCTATCGATTGCGCAGCATCGTGCCCGGCCTTTATCCCGGCCGCACCCGCCATATCCATGTGAAGGTGCAGCCGCGCGACGGCAGCGTGCTGACCACCCAGCTCTACTTCCCAGGTGAGGCAAAAAACCGGTCCGACAGCCTGTTCCGTAAGGAGCTGCTGGTGCGTACGGCCAAGAACGCGGGACGGCTGGCCGGGCGTTTCGACTTCGTGGTCGGGTAGAGCGTCAATTGCTGCGGGTAGGTCGCGTAATACATTTGTTGAACAGTTCGCCGGGATATGTTATACATATCGTATAACGGAGCCGGTACGATGACCAAAGCCCCCCGCGGAATGGAAGAGGCCCCTCGCGAATACAGGCTTGAGGATACCGCCCTTCAAATTCGAAAGATTGGCAATTCGGTTGGTGTCATCCTGCCGAAGGAGCTTCTTGCCCGGCTCAATCTCAAGGAGGGGGACCAGTTCTATCCGGTCGAGCAACCGGACGGCAGCCTGCGGCTCTCGCCATTCAACCCCAAGCACGCACGGACCATGGAAATCGCCCGCCAGCTAATGCACGAGTATCGCGATACGTTTGCAGCGCTTGCAAAATGAGTGAGCCAATTTGGCTCGATATCGATGAAGTCATCGATATGCATGCCGAGCAACTGGCAATATTCGGCGGACCGGAAGGCATTCGGGATCGAGGCCTTCTTGAGTCCGCCGTTTTGCGGCGGGTCAACCAATGGAATTACGGACAGACGGATATGGCTGCACTCGCTGCAGCCTATGCGTTCGGCCTTGCCCGCAATCATGCGTTTGTGGACGGCAACAAGCGGATTGCGTTCCACGCCATGATGGTCTTCCTGCGCAGCAACGACATACCCTTCGCGCCCGACCCGGCGCATGCCACGGCCATCATCCTCTCCCTCGCGGCAAGCGAGGTAAACGAAGAGGGCCTGACCCGCTGGATCCGGGATAATTGGCCTTCCGAATGACCCGATAGGCAGGGGGCCGTTGCCCTGCCAAACGCTTTACGGTAATTGCACGCCAGAAGCGCGCATTTTGACTGGGGATAGAGATGGCAGAGCATAACGAAGTGGCCTACACGACCGCTGACGGCAACGACTACGTGGCCCATGAGCAGACCTATGAGGGGTTCATCATGCTGGTCAAATACGGCACCGCCGCTGTGGTGCTGATCGTCGCCTTGATGGGCTATTTCCTGACCTGACGCGTTGGTGCCTGCACCGCCCATCCCGGCGGTAGCCACAATTGCACGCATGCCGGTTGCGAAACCGGTATCCAACTAAGCGAAAAAGACGCTAGTTTGCTTGCGCGCGCCCGCCGCGCCGGGAGGCCTCATGAAGATTGCCGTTGCCAAGGAAATCGATCCGTCCGAACCGCGGGTTGCCGCTTCCCCTGATACCGTGAAGAAATTCAAGGCGATCGGCGCCGAAGTCGCGATCGAGCCGGGTGCGGGCATCAAGTCGGGCCTGCCGGATTCCGAATTCACCGCCGTCGGCGCCACCGTCAGCGCGGACGCGTTGAAGGACGCGGACATCATCATCAAGGTGAAACGGCCGGAAGCCTCCGAGCTTTCGCAATACAAGCGCGGCGCGCTCGTCATCGCGATCATGGACCCCTACGGCAATGAGGCGGCGCTGAAGACGATCGCGGATGCCGGTGTCGCGGCGTTTGCGATGGAATTGATGCCGCGCATTACGCGCGCGCAGGTGATGGACGTGCTGTCCAGCCAGGCGAACCTCGCCGGCTACCGCGCGGTGATCGAGGCGGCCGAATCCTTTGGCCGCGCCTTTCCGATGATGATGACCGCGGCCGGTACCGTTCCGGCGGCCAAGGTGTTCGTGATGGGCGTCGGCGTCGCCGGCCTGCAGGCGATCGCGACCGCGCGCCGGCTTGGCGCCGTGGTCACCGCCACTGACGTCCGCCCGGCCACGAAAGAGCAGGTCGAATCGCTCGGCGCAAAATTCCTCGCGGTCGAGGACGAAGAGTTCAAGAACGCGCAGACCGCCGGCGGCTACGCCAAGGAAATGTCGAAAGAGTACCAGGCCAAGCAGGCCGCGCTCACCGCCGAGCACGTCAAGAAGCAGGACATCGTCATCACCACGGCCCTGATCCCGGGCCGGCCGGCGCCAAAGCTCGTCAGCGCCGACATGGTGAAGTCGATGAAGCCGGGCTCGGTGCTGGTCGACCTTGCCGTCGAGCGCGGCGGCAATGTCGAGGGCGCCAAGGCCGGCGAAGTCGTCGATGTCGGTGGCATCAAGATCGTCGGTTACACCAACGTTGCCGGCCGCGTCGCGCAGTCTGCCTCCAGCCTTTATGCTCGCAATTTGTTCAACTTCATCGAGACGATGGTCGACAAGCCGAACAAGGCGCTCGCGGTCAACTGGGATGACGAGCTGGTGAAAGCCACCGCGCTGACCAGGGACGGCGCCGTCATCCATCCGAACTTCCAGCCGAAAGCCTAAGGAGAGAAGCCATGGAGCATGTCGCTCAAGCCGTCGATCCCTTCGTATTCCGGTTGTCGATTTTCGTCCTCGCCGTCTTCGTCGGCTACTTCGTGGTCTGGTCGGTGACGCCGGCGCTGCACACGCCGCTGATGTCGGTGACCAATGCGATCTCCTCGGTGATCGTGGTCGGCGCGCTGCTCGCGGTCGGCGTTCCGATGATCTCGAGCGGCTCGGGCTGGGCGCGCGGCTTCGGCTTCATCGCGCTGATCTTCGCCTGTGTGAACATCTTCGGCGGCTTCCTTGTCACCCAGCGCATGCTGGCGATGTACAAGAAGAAGGTGAAGTGAACGGCGTGCACCTCGTGGTGACGAAGACAATGGGGACCTGAGATGAACGCCAATCTGGCTGCAATTCTGTATCTCGTGGCGGGTGTACTGTTCATCCTGTCGCTCCGCGGTTTGTCCAGCCCCGCCACATCTCGCCAGGGCAATCTGTTCGGCATGATCGGCATGGCGATCGCGGTCGCGACCACGCTCGCCGTCCATCCGCCGGCGGATGGCATCGCCTGGGTGCTGGTTATCCTCGGCATTGCCATCGGCGGTGGCATTGGCGCCGTGATCGCGCGCCGGGTGCCGATGACCTCTATGCCGGAACTGGTCGCAGCCTTCCACTCGCTGGTCGGTATGGCCGCAGTGCTGGTGGCGGCCGGCGCGTTCTACGCGCCCGAGGCCTTCGACATCGGCAAGCCCGGCGCCATTCACGGCTCGAGCCTGGTTGAAATGT
This sequence comes from Bradyrhizobium sp. McL0615, assembly GCF_049993905.1. NCBI lineage: Bacteria > Pseudomonadati > Pseudomonadota > Alphaproteobacteria > Hyphomicrobiales > Nitrobacteraceae > Bradyrhizobium > Bradyrhizobium sp. McL0615. Next base: position 1,427,503 of record NZ_CP188254.1, read on the forward strand.
CGCTCGGCGTCGCGATCGGCGCCTTGACCTTTACCGGTTCGGTGATCGCGTTCCTGAAGCTGTCGGCGCGCATGAGCGGCGCGCCGATCATCCTGCCGTTCCGCCACGCCATCAACATCGTGCTCGCGCTCGCGCTGGTGTTCTTTATCGTCGGCCTCGTGATGTCCGGCAGCGCGCTCGATTTCTGGCTCATCACCATCATCGCGCTGGTGCTCGGCGTGCTGATGATCATCCCGATCGGCGGCGCCGACATGCCGGTCGTGATCTCGATGCTGAACTCCTATTCGGGCTGGGCCGCCGCCGGCATCGGCTTCACGCTCGGCAATTCGGCCCTGATCGTCACCGGCGCGCTGGTTGGTTCTTCCGGCGCGATCCTGTCCTACATCATGTGCCACGCGATGAACCGTTCCTTCATCTCGGTCATCCTCGGCGGCTTCGGCGGCGAGACAGCGGCTGCAGGTGGCGGCACCGGCGAGCAGAAGCCGGCCAAGCTGGGCTCGGCCGACGACGCGGCCTTCATCATGAAGAACGCGCAGAAGGTGATCATCGTGCCGGGCTACGGCATGGCGGTGGCGCAAGCCCAGCATGCGCTGCGCGAAATGGGCGACCTCCTGAAGAAGGAAGGCGTCGAGGTGAAGTACGCCATTCACCCGGTCGCCGGCCGCATGCCCGGCCACATGAACGTGCTGCTGGCGGAAGCCAACGTGCCCTATGACGAGGTGTTCGAGCTCGAGGACATCAATTCCGAATTCGCGCAGGCCGACATCGCCTTCGTGATCGGCGCCAATGACGTCACCAACCCGGCTGCCGAAGAAGACAAGACCTCGCCGATCTACGGTATGCCGGTGCTGCAGGTCTGGAAGGCCGGCACCGTGATGTTCATCAAACGCTCGCTGGCGTCGGGCTATGCCGGTATCGACAATCCGCTGTTCTACCGCGACAACACCATGATGCTGCTCGGCGATGCCAAGAAGGTCACCGAGAACATCGTCAAGGGGATGTAGCGCGTTCGCAGGAAATTCATGACTGTACTGAAATGGCTGCTGATCGTCGTCTCAGTCGGTTACGCCTGTGGTCTGCTCGCCCTGTTCTTTGCGCAGCGCGCTGTCCTGTTTCCGGCCCCGACGAATGCGCGCACCGCGCCACAAGCAGCGGGCTTTCCTGAAGCCGAAGAGCATATCCTGACGACCGCTGACGGCGAGAAGGTCATCCTCTGGCACGTTCCAGCCCGGCCGGGCCGGCCGGTCGTGCTCTACTTCCACGGCAATGGCGATTTTCTCGCCGGCTTCTTCGGACGCTTTCGCAGCATCATCGCCGACGGCACCGGGGTCGTCGCATTGTCCTATCGCGGCTATGCGGGCTCAACCGGGCAGCCTAGCGAGCACGGATTGCTGCAGGACGCAGCGGCCGCCTATGCCTTTACGGTCGCACGCTATCGCGCGGACGACATCGTCGTCTGGGGCTTTTCGCTCGGCACCGGCGTTGCGGTGGCGCTTGCCGCGGAGCAGCGGATCGGGAGGTTGATCCTGGAAGCTCCCTATACGTCGATCGCCGATGTCGCCGCGTCGGCGTTCTGGTTTGCACCCGTACGTCTATTGATGCGGGATCAGTTCCGTTCCGACGCGCAGATCGCGAGGGTCAAGGTTCCGCTGCTCGTGATGCACGGCGCGCTGGATTCCACGATACCCGTTGCGTTTGGCGAACGGCTGTTTGCGCTGGCGAACGAGCCGAAACGGTTCGTCCGCCTTGCCCGGGGCGGTCATAACGATCTGGACAATTTCGGCGGCATTGAAATTGCGCGAAATTTCATCAACCTTGCGAAGGGGTGATGGCTTCTTTTGATGGACGCATCCTGCGTCCACGACCACGTTGGAATTTGATCGCATGAGCACACACGGATCGATGCCGCGATCGGCGTGGGTTTTTCCCGCGCTGGCGCTGCTGCTGTTTGCCGTGGCCACCGGCTTCGGGTTCAGCTTTACACCGTCGGTCGGCGGGTTATTTTTCGCGGTAGTGCTGCTGGCGATCCTGTTCGGCACCGTGTTTGCTGCCGTGCATCATGCCGAGGTGATCGCCGAGCGAATCGGCGAGCCCTACGGCACGCTGCTGTTGACGCTTGCGGTCACCATCATCGAGGTCGCGCTGATCGCCACCATCATGCTCGGCGACAAGCCGCAGCCGGCATTGGCGCGCGACACTGTGTTTGCCGTGGTGATGATCGTGTGCAACGGCCTCGTCGGCCTCTGCATCTTCATTGGCGGCCTGCGCTACCGCGAGCAGGATTTTCAGGTCTCGGGCGCCAACCTTTATCTCAGCGTGCTATTCGTGCTGGCTACGATCACGCTGATTATGCCCAATTATACGCTGACGACGCCGGGGCCTGTCTATTCGGCGGCGCAGCTTGGCTTTGTGGACCTGGTCACGCTCATGCTGTACGGCGTGTTCCTTTATACCCAGGCGATCCGGCATAGTGACTACTTCGTCAAGGGAGGGACCGATTCTGGCGCGGAAGCGTCATCCCTGTCGAACCGGATGCTGGCGCTCAGCTTCGCGCTTCTGCTTGTCTCGTTGCTTGCCGTGGTGCTTCTGGCGAAGAAATTTTCGCTCGTGGTCGATGTCGTAACCGCGATGATCGGCGCACCACCGGCATTCGCCGGCGTGCTGGTCGCGCTCCTGATTCTGCTCCCGGAAGGGGTCACCGCCATTGCGGCTGCGCGCAACAACGATTTGCAGAAGAGCATCAACCTTGCGCTCGGATCGTCGCTGGCCACCATCGGGCTGACCATCCCAGCGGTCGGCGTCGCCACCTATGCGCTCGACAAGGAGCTCGTGCTAGGGCTCAACAGTCAGGGCATGGTGCTGCTGCTGCTCACGTTCTTCCTGAGCATGCTGACCTTCGGCACGGGCCGAACCAACATACTGTTCGGGCTGGTCCATATGGTGGTGTTCGCCGTGTTCCTGTTCATGGTATTCGTGCCGTAAATCCTCCGGAGTGAACCCGATATGCTTGCCGCCAAGTCCGACGTTCAGGTCGATACATCAGAAGTCCGTGTCACCGAATGGCGGCTGGCGCCGGGCAGCGCTACGGGCCATCACACCCACGAGATGGATTACGTGATCGTGCCGGTGACCTCGGGCGAGATGACCATCGTCGCGCCGAACGGCGAGCGCACCAAGGCGCAGCTCGGGGCCGGCAAATCCTATTTCCGGAAAGCTGGCGTCGAGCATGACGTGCTCAACGAGACGGCAGCCGAGATCGTGTTTATCGAGGTCGAACTGAAGCCCTGACCACCCGGACTACCCTTGGCCCCTGGGTTCCCAGGTTGTTTCCGGGCTCGCCCTATCGGCTTGGAATAGTTAGACAATTTTTAACCAACACAAGCCGGTGTTGCCCGGCCTGCACGGGAACTGCTGAATTGCCACCGATCCGTCGCAGTTGATCCCTCAATGTGCCTCAAAGTTCCGGCAATTGAGGGACCGCGGGGAGTGGCCGGAATGCTGAATTACCTGAAGAAATTCGCCGTAGACATCTTTCCCTCGGTGGCTGCGACCGTCATCGGGGCGTACATCGTCAACCACTACATCGTGAGCAAGCCCAGCGCGGACGCTCCTGCCGCTGCGGCGTCGACGGTCAATCCCAAGGGGGATGGCAAGTCGGAAGCCAAATCCGATGCGAAGTCGGCCGAGACCACGGCCAGCGTCAGCAATCTCCCGGCCGCCGGCGTCAAGGCGAGGGGAATTTCCGAAAAGTCCATCATGGAGAAGACCGCTGCCGAGCGGCCTGCGTTGGTCGAGAAGGCCCAGGGAAAGACTGAAGCAAAGGCCGACGAAAAAGCCGAAGCAAAGGCTGATACCAAAGCCGACACCAGGTCCGCTGATGCCAAATCCTCTGACGCCAAGTCCGATGTGAAATCGGCCGAGAGCCCGGCCGACGCCGATCAGCGTCGTCAGGCAGCGGCGCCGCGCGAAAAGGAAAAGATCCGGGTCATACTGGCGTCGCCGGTGCAGCCCGTGAATTCCCCGGCGGCTCCGGCTGTAGCGGCTGTCCCGGCGACTCCGGTTGTTGCGGCTGCCCCGGTCGAGACTGCGGTTGCGCCGGAAGAACGGCGCGATGCCAATGATCTGGCACGCGCCGCGATCGAGCGCCTGCGCGCCAACAGCGAAACGTCTCCGCGCGCGCCCGAGACGGCCCGCGCTCACGAGGCGCCCAAGGTCACGAATGCGCCCGTGGTTGCGAATGCGCCTGCCGCCGTGAATGCGCCCGCGCTTCGTCCGCTGCCGCCGCCGATCATGATCTCGGGCTCGCCGGCCAGTGAACCCCATGGTCAGGCTCCGTCACAGCCACGGCCGCCTTATGCCGAGGCCGTCGACCCGAACCGACCGACCCCGCCCGCCGAGATCCCGCTATCGCGGCCGCTCGATCTGCGTGCCGAAGTGGCCGAGCCTTCCGTGCGCGAACGCGCCACGGCGGCCGCCGAGGACGCGCTGTCGACGGCGAAGTCGATCTTCCACGCGGTGTTGCCGAAATAATTCGATCCATAGCGTTTTCAAGCGAAGTGGTTTCCGGTTCGCGTAAAGAAAACGCGCCAATATTGAAAGCCTAGCCGCCGGTGCGCGCGAGGCCGCTTCGCGCGGCTTCGTCTTTGGGGCGGAGCGCGAGCGCACGGCCGTAGGAGGTGAACGCCTTGGCCTTGTCGCCCAGACGCTCATAGGTGACGCCGCGAGCCGTCCAGGCTTGCGCGCTGTTAGGGTCGGCCTGCACCGCCTCGTCGAGATCGGAAGCGGCTTCCTTTGTCCTGTCGACGGCGAGGTAGCTGGTTGCGCGCGCCAGCAGCGGCTCGACCCGTTGCGGCGTCAGGCCGTTGGCTGCGGTGAAATCCGCGATCGCCTGCTCATGGTGCTTGTCGGCCTGATAGATCAGCCCGCGGCCATACAGGGCCTGCACGTTGTAGGGATCGAGCGCCAGCGCGCGGTCGAATTCCACCAGCGCTTCTTCGGTCTTGCCGGATTTGGCGAGCGCCTGGCCGCGCGCAGCGTAGCCTTGGGCGTCGCTGGCGCTTGCTGGTCCGCTGATCGTGCCGGTCGGTTTCTGCTCGGCGGCTTGCGGCTTCTCCTTGTCCGGTCCCCATGAACCCAGGTCGAACGAACAGCCGGCGAGAGGAAAGGTGAGAACGACCGCCAGCAGTGCGATCGGTGCGGCCATGAAGCGCGAAGCGCAGGGAAGGGCATTGCAATCCGTGACGGCCATGCAGCGGAATACTCTTCGCTTGTCCAACACCGCATAGGTAACCCGATGAGCGGCAAAATGCATCGGCCAAAATAACCGCAAGATACCGGTGATCGAGCACGCCGCTCGTATCAGAAGCCGACGATCCGATGCTGCCGGATCAGCGATGGCGAAAACAAAAACGCGGGCCTGAGGCCCGCGTTTTCAATTCAAATCGCTGTGGACGCTTTAGCGCGGTCCGCGCGGGCCTGCACCCGGGCCACCACGGCCGCCAGCGCCACCCCGGTCGCCACCGGGACCAGCGCCGAACACCGGCTTGGGCTTCATCGGCAGCAGGCCTTCGCGCTGCAGCTTCTTGCGGGCCAGCTTGCGCGCGCGGCGCACGGCTTCGGCCTTTTCACGGGCCTTCTTCTCGGAGGGCTTTTCGTAATGTCCGCGGAGCTTCATCTCGCGGAAAATTCCCTCGCGCTGCATCTTCTTCTTCAGCGCCTTGAGGGCTTGATCGACATTGTTATCGCGGACGAGAACCTGCACGCGGCATCCTCTTTCAATTGATCGGATAGGAATTCTGGTAAAGTGAAGGGCCGGCGAAAGGCCTGGCCCTTAACCCTGAGCGCGGGCATGTAGCAGACAAAACCGCTGATGTCCACCTGAGAAGGCGGTTTTTGACCCGGGAACGCCACGAAAATGCGCGGGATTCGCCGATACGGGCTCGATTTCCTCAAATAACGAGCCCTTCACGGCGCCTCCCTAGCATCCAGCAACACAAACATGCGGGAGGCGAGTATGAACACCAAAAAATATGTCGCTGAAGCGATCGGCACGTTTTGGCTCACTTTTGCGGGATGCGGCAGCGCGGTCATCGCCGCCGGTTTTCCGCAGGTCGGTATCGGGCTGGTCGGCGTGTCGCTGGCGTTCGGCCTGAGCGTCGTGACCATGGCCTATGCGATCGGCCACATCTCCGGCTGCCATCTCAATCCCGCAGTGACGGTCGGCCTTGCCGCGGGTGGCCGCTTTCCGACCGGGCAGATCCTGCCTTACATCGTCGCGCAGGTGATTGGCGCGATCGCTGCCGCGGCGCTGCTCTATGTGATCGCAAGCGGCGCGCCCGGCTTTGATCTGGCCAAGGGTTTTGCCTCCAACGGCTATGACGCGCATTCGCCCGGACAGTACAACATGACGGTCTGCTTCATCACCGAGGTGGTGATGACCATGATGTTCCTGTTCATCATCATGGGCGCCACCCACGGCAAGGCGCCTGCGGGCTTTGCGCCGCTCGCCATCGGATTGGCGCTGGTGATGATTCATCTGGTCAGCATTCCCGTCACCAACACGTCGGTGAATCCCGCGCGCAGCACCGGGCCCGCGCTATTCGTCGGCGGCTGGGCGCTGGCGCAGCTCTGGCTGTTCTGGGTTGCCCCGCTGATCGGTGGCGCGCTCGGTGGCGCGATCTATCGCTGGCTCAGCGACGAGCCGGCCGGTGTCGTGGAAGGCTTGAAGACGGCCTGATCTGCAAACGCGCCCGGTGAGAGCAACGGCAAGCGCGCTATTTCTTGCTTGCCGGAGCCACTTCGGTGACGTGGCCCATCTTGCGGCCCGGGCGCGGCGCGCCCTTGCCGTAGAGATGAACGGTGGCGCCGGGCACCGTCAGCCATTGCTCGTAGTCGAGGATATCGTCGCCGATCAGGTTGGTCATGGTGACCTCGCCGTGACGAACCGGCTTGCCGAGCGGCCAGCCGGCGATCGCCCTGATGTGCTGCTCGAACTGCGAGATCGAGGCGCCGTCCAGCGTCCAGTGTCCGGAATTATGCACCCGCGGCGCAACCTCGTTGACCAGTACGTGCGGTCCGCCGTTCCCGGCAACGACGAACAATTCGACCGCGAGCACGCCGACATAGTCCAGGGCGTTGGCGATCTTTCCGGCGACGGTGCGCGCATCGGCGGCCAGCGCTTCCGATATCGCCGCCGGCGCGCGCGAGATCTTCAGGATGTGATCGCGGTGTTCGTTTTCGGTGACGTCGTAGCATTCGACCTCGCCGTCCGCCGAACGCGCGGCGATCACGGAAATCTCGCGCTCAAAGGGAACGAAGGCTTCGAGGATCGCGGATTTGGTGCCGAGGTCTTCCCAGACTTGCGCGGGATCATCGCCTTCGCGGATGATCGCCTGGCCTTTGCCGTCATAGCCGAAGCGGCGGGTCTTGATCACGGCGGGAAGGCCGATGCGCGCGATGGCCGCGTGCAGGGTTTCAACCGACGACACGTCGGCATAGTCGGCGGTGCCGATGCCGAGCCGTTTCACGAAATCCTTTTCGATCAGCCGGTCCTGTGTGGTCTCCAGGATCTTCTGCGCGGGCAGCACAGGACGCCGCGCGGCCAGCACCATGGCGGTGGCGGCCGGCACGTTCTCGAATTCATAGGTGATGACATCGACATCGTTGGCGAACAATTCGAGCGCCTCGACGTCGGCATATTCGGCGCAGGTCGCGTTCAGCACCACGTCGAAGGCGGGCGAGTCCGGGTCCGGCGAAAACACCTGGCATCTGAGGCCAAGGCGCGCCGCCGCCATTGCCAGCATCCGGCCCAATTGTCCGCCGCCGAGAATTCCGATGGTGTCGCCCGGCTTCAGCTTCACCTTGCCTGAAGCCGTCACGCCGATCCCTCCGGGCGCTCCTGGACCGCGTCCGTCTGCTGCTTGCGCCAGGCGGCCAAGCGCGTTGCCAGCGCCGCGTCGTTCAGCGCGAGCACGCTTGCCGCGAGCAGCGCGGCGTTGATGGCGCCGGCCTTTCCGATCGCCAGCGTGCCGACGGGAACGCCGGCCGGCATCTGCACGATCGAGTACAGCGAATCGATGCCCGACAACGCCTTGGATTCGACGGGAACACCAAAGACGGGGAGTTCCGTCAGCGCCGCCACCATGCCCGGCAGATGGGCTGCCCCGCCAGCGCCGGCGATGATGACCTTGAAGCCTGCGGCCTTGGCGCCCTTGGCAAAGGTGAACAGCCGGTCCGGGGTCCGGTGGGCCGAGACGATGCGCTTTTCGCAATCAATCCCGAGCACAGCCAAGGTCTCGGCGGCGTGGCGCATGGTCTCCCAGTCGGACTGGCTGCCCATGATGATGGCGATCGGTGCGGTCATCTCGTCAATTCTGTTCGGGAATCCAAAAACATAGGCCGGATTATAGGGTCGGCCCGCGGTTCATCCAAGGCGTGGCAAGGGATTAGGAATGGACTATCCTGTCTTGGTGAATCCCGGCAAGCCTTGATAAGCGAGCCTGCACAGGGAAGGCCATGGCGAAGAAAACCAGGACGACCGCCTCAAGGGCCGGAAAACGCCCCAAAAGCGCGGCTTCCGGGCAAAAAACCGCACCACGGCGGTCATCCGCGCCGGGATCCCGGCCGCCGGCGGTGTCCAACGGCACCAAAGCGACGATTCGCCGGCTGAAGGCGCAACTGGCCCGGACCCAGGCGCAGATCGAGGAACTTCAGGCCTCCGCCGATACCGACTTCCTGCTGGGCATTCCGAACCGGCGCGGCTTCGAGCGCGAACTCAATCGCGCGATCGCCTACATCAAACGCTATCGCGCCGGCGGCGCCCTGGTCGTGCTCGACGTCGATCGCTTAAAGCCGATCAACGACGCCTTCGGACACGCCGCGGGCGACCAGGTGCTCAAGGCCATCGTCACGACGCTGCTCGCGCAGGTGCGCGCTTCCGACGTCGTCGGCCGCCTCGGTGGCGACGAGTTCGCGCTGCTGTTGTGGAATCTCAGCGAGACCGACGCGAGGGCCAAGGCGGCCGCGCTGGAAGAAGCGATCGACGGCCTCACCTTCGTGTTCGATGGCCGCACTATTGCCGCGGGCGCCTCCGCGGGCGTCTGCCTTCTCGATACCCACTCCGAAGCCGGCCGCGCGCTGGAAGCCGCCGACAGCGCCATGTATGTGCGCAAGGCGCTGCGGCGGCACGAGGCGAATTCGTGAAGTATCCGTCATTGCGAGCGAAGCGAAGCAATCCATCTCACAGCGCAAAGAAAGAATGGATTGCTTCGCTTCGCTCGCAATGACGAGTCTACAACCCACTCAAATCATCCGGCACATTGCCGAACTTGCGCAGCAGTTTCGCATCGCCGAATTCACCCATCATGGGATCGCCGCTGCGGCTGAAGGCGACGGCGCCGATGCTGCCGGCCATTCGCGACATCATCTCGGCGCGCCGCAACGCGGTCGTCGGGCTCTGGCATTCTTCCGCGGCGCCCGCCATCGGTGAACCGCTATCGTCCTGCAGGAATGGCATTGCGACGTAATAAGTGACATCGGCCATTGGTTTGCTCCGGGTTTGATGGATCAGGCAGCGTCGCTCTCCGCATGGGAGGTTCGGGCCGGCACACAGCCGGCGGCGATGGCCGCCTGCAATTCTTCCAGTTCGGTTTCCAGATACTCGTTCGCCATGATCAGCGCCTTGATGGTCGAGCGCAGATTGCCGTCGCACATCGCGATGGCCTGATCGCAGGCCTGCTCGTAGCGGCTGTTGTCGGACAGGGGCGATGTGACGGACATGGCGGGACTCCCGAGGCTGGCGGCAGGTGGATATGTTCTCTGTTTGTTCTCAAAAAGTCAAGCCGCATCCACCAACCGGAAACCGGTTTTTCGCTCGGACACTCGGCAAGATTCTTCCCGAGGCCGAGGCTATGTGGATGTCGGGGAAAAGCATCTGGCGAAAGCCAGCGGTCTTGGCGAACCGAATTGGCCGAACGGGGCAAGCGCAACGATCAGGCGATGATATCGGGCGTGATCTGGTCTTCGATAAAGGCGATGCGGTCGCGCAATTGCAATTTGCGTTTCTTCAGCCGCTGCAGCCGCAGCAAGTCCGGCGCTGGCGACTGATGCAACGCGTCGATCGCCGCATCGAGATCGCGATGCTCCTGTTGCAGCCGGGCGAGCTCGTTTTCAAGCTCGCGCTCATCATCGTCGGTCATGTTGTACGTTAGCTGAAAGCGCGATGCGGTTGTGAACGGATTATCCTTAGAGCGTGATGACTTTTCTTCGAACAGTCGTCCCGCTCTGGTTGTTTGATTTGAGCATGATCTTCTCGGAAAACCGCTGCCGGCTTTTCCGGATCATGCTCCAAGTCCCGCAGTGAATATCGTCCCTGCGAGGCCGGTCCGCAAGCTGACCGGGTTCCCATACTCACGATTGGTTACAGATAAATCCGAAAATATGACAGGCGCGATTCTGGATACCCATCGACAGATTCGCGGTGTGGTGTACACTCTCTCGTCCGGATCGAATCTGAGGTTCAACCACCGAGGAGGTTTCGTATGGCACTACAGGCGCATCTTGTTGAACTTGAACGTAAACACAAGAGCCTTGAGAATGAATTACACGAAGCGCTCGTCCACCTTTCCACCGACGACCTCCAAATTGTCGAGTTGAAGCGCCGCAAGTTGATGGTCAAGGATGAGATCGAACGGTTGAAGCATACCGTCGGCGAAACTCTCCACTAACCAGTCCAGCAAAGCATCGAAAATCCCTCACAAGGCCGGATGGGCGCCGATGCGCTCATCCGCCTACACGCACATTGTTGTCACGGCGTTGCCTTCGTTAGAGCTCTGCCAAGGCGCCGACATGATCGGCGATCGCGAGCGACGACGTCAGTCCCGGCGATTCGATACCGAACAGATTGATCAGTCCGGCGACGCCGTGATCGGCTGGGCCCTGAATCAGAAAATCCTGGGTAGCGACGGCCGGCGGCACGATCTTCGGCCGGATTCCGGAATAGCTCGGCATCAGCGCGCCGTCCGGCAGCGTCGGCCAGTAGCGCCGGATCGCGGGATAGAAGCGCTCGGCGCGGGCAGGATCCACCGCATAGTCGATGCTCTCGACCCATTCCACGTCGGGGCCGAAACGCGCCTGTCCCGCCATGTCGAGCGTCAGGTGCACGCCCAACCCGCCGGGCTCCGGCACCGGATAGATCAAGCGTGAAAACGGGGCCCGCGCGCTGCAGCTGAAATAATTGCCCTTCGCCAGATAGGCGCAGGGGATCAGCCCGATCGGCATGCCTTCGATGCTGCGCGCCAATGCGGGCGCGCCCAGCCCCGCCGCGTTGACCAGCAAATTGCATGCAAGCGTCATCGGCGCGTCGCCGCCGGTTTCGATTTCGATCCGGCCGGCACCGGCGCGCGCGTGCAACAGCGGCGTATGGAATGCGTAAGCCGCGCCGGCTTCTTCCGCATCGCCCCGCAGCGCCAGCATGTAGGCGTGGCTGTCGATGATGCCGGTGGACGGCGAGAGCAGGGCAGCATCGCAGTTCAGCGCCGGCTCCAGCGCTCGCGCCGCTTCGCCCGTCAGCAACTGCAGATCGTCGACGCCGTTGGCTTCGGCATGCGCCCGGATCGACTGCAGCTTTTCGGTTTCGCTTGCAGTCGTCGCCACGATCAGCTTGCCGCAATTGCGATGGGGAATGCCGTGGTCACGGCAATAGTGGTAGAGCGCGCGCTTGCCGCTGACGCACATCTGCGCCATCAGGCTGCCGGCGCGGTAATAAATGCCGGCGTGGATCACCTCGCTGTTGCGGGAGGAGGTGATGGTCCCGATGCCCTCGGCGGCCTCGAGCACGATCACTTCGCGGCCCGCCTGGGCCAGCCGCCGGGCGATCGCAAGTCCGATCACCCCCGCTCCGACGACGACGCAATCAACCTTGTCCATGTCAGCTTCGGACCTGAGAATCGGGTGTGGAAATCGGCGCTTGCCATGCCCGGCAATCGTCGTTTCGTCCGCTCGAGCAGTCAAACAACCCGTTGGTTTGCCTCGAAATACGCCGCGAACGCCGTCCCGTTAGTGAAGCATTAATCATGTCAGGCCAATTGCCGTAATTTGGGTCACATTTTAGAATTGCAGGGGTAGTCATTTACCCGATCCAAACCCGTCAAGCCAGACACTCCGGCCGCAAACCTCGGGTGGGTAATGACTGACACGAACCGGCAGGCAGAACGGAAAAATTTGATTCCGGTGCAGGCCCTCGTCTGTCTGTTCGCCATGGCTGCGCCGTGCGGACTTGCCTGGGCCGCCGCGCCTTCCGCGGGCTTTGCCCCGGCGAGCTATATCGGCGAACTCGATCCCAATTTCGTCTGGGAGCTCCTGCTCGGGGGGATCGCCGCCGTTTCCTTCCTGGTAGCGATCGGGATCTGGATACTGGCGGCGTTGCGCGGGGCCAAGAGCGCGCAATTGCGGCGCAGCGCATTCATCAGCTCGGCGCTCAACACGCTCAACCAGGGCGTGATGATAACCAACGCACAAAACCGCGTGGTGTTCTGCAACGACCGCTTTCTCGAAATGTACGGGCTCAACCGCGCCGAGATTTCGAACTCCATGACCGGCCGCGAACTGGCCGAACTGCGCCGCACGCGGGGCCTGCTCAACCTTACCGTCGATGAATTCAGCAAGCTTGCCCGCCGCCCGGAAGGCGTCGTCACCGAACTGCCGGACGGGCGATCGGTGCTTTCGAAGATCTTCCGCCTGCCCAATGGCGGGACGATCGGCACGCATGAGGATTGCACGGAGCAGCGCCAGCTGTCGCGCAAGCTGGCATCGACCACCAAATTTCTGGAATCGGTGCTCGACAACGTTCCGGTCTGCGTCGCCGCCAAGAACATCGAGGACGGCCGCTATATCTTCGCCAATCGCGCATTCGAGCGCTTCTCGCGCTTCTCCCGCGATCACGTCATCGGCAAGCGCGCCGACGAAATCTTCCAGCCCGAAACCGCCAAGAGCATCGAGCTGGCGGACCAGGCGGCGCTCACGGCGCCGGAAGGCCATCACCGCAACGAATACGTGGTCGAACGGGGCGACGACGAGCGCGTTCTCTCCTCCAATCGCGTCGTTGCGCGAAACGAGGACAACAAGCCGGAATTCCTGATCACGCTGTTCGACGACGTCACCGACCGAAGGTCGCTGTCGCGCGAGCTCGAGAGTACCAAGAAATTCCTCGAACTGGTGGTCGACAACATCCCGGTGTCGCTGATCGTCGAGCGCGTCAGCGACGGGCGCTATCTGCTCGCCAACCGCAGCGCCGAGACCATTCTCAATCGCCGCCGCGAGGATGCCACCGGCCTGACCGCCGCCGACATCTTCAATCCGCGCGAAGCCAAGCTGATCATCGCGCGCGACGAGGCCGCCATCAAGAAGCGCGGCCTGCTTACCGAAGAGCACCCGATCTCCACCAAGGACGGGTTGCGGCTGTTCCTGACCCGCCGCATGACCGTGCTCGACGAGGCTGGCGACCCGCAATATCTGATCAAGACCCACGAGGACGTCACCGACCGCCGCCAGACCGAATCGCGGATGGCGCACATGGCCTACCATGACGGCCTGACCGATCTGCCGAACCGCGCCGCCTTCCTGCAGGCGCTTACGCAGATGATCGAGGCCTGCGCCGGCACCGACGAGGAATTCGCGGTGCTGTGCGTCGACCTCGACGGGCTGAAGGAAATCAACGACGTGTTCGGCCATGCGATGGGCGACAAGCTCCTGATCGAGGTCGGCGGCCGCATCCAGACCTGCGCCAGTGGCGGCGTGGTGGCCCGGCTGTCCGGCGACGAGTTCGGCCTGATCATCGACGGCAAGCAGCCGGATACGGGCAATGCGCTCGCCGAAAAACTCGCGCAAACGCTGTCGGACGAATTCGTGATCGACGGCAAGTCGGTGCGCACCGGCGTCACCACCGGCATCTCGGTATTTCCGCATCACGGCTCGGACGCGGCTTCGCTGCTCGCCAATTCCGGTGCGGCGCTGTTCCGCGCCAAGCAGAAGTCGCGCGGCTCGATCAGCATTTTCGCGCCCGAGATGGACCAGCAGATCCGCGACCGCCGCGTGCTGCACCAGGACCTCTCGATGGCGATCAAGAACGGCGAATTGTCGTTGCACTATCAGCCGCAGGCCGCGGCGGGGGCGACGGTTGCCGCCAGCAAGGTCATCGGCTTCGAGGCGCTGGCGCGCTGGATGCATCCGATGCGCGGCTTCGTGTCGCCAGGTGAGTTCATCCCGCTTGCCGAAGAGAGCGGCCTGATCGTCGAGATGGGTGTCTGGATCCTGCGCGAAGCCTGCCGGGAGGCCGCCTCCTGGCCGGTGCCGATGCAGATCGCTGTCAACCTGTCGCCGGCGCAGTTCATGCACGGCGACGTGGTCAGCCTGGTGCATTCGATCCTGCTCGAGACCGGGCTGGCGCCCGACCGGCTCGAACTCGAAATCACCGAAGGCGTGCTGATCGAGGACTTCGACCGCGGTCTTGCTTTGTTGAGGCGGTTGAAATCGCTCGGCGTGCGGATCTCGATGGACGATTTCGGTTCCGGCTATTCCTCGCTGAGCTATCTGCAGGCGTTCCCGTTCGACAAGATCAAGATCGACCGCGCCTTCGTCATGAATCTCGGACGCAATCCGCAGTCGGCGGCGATCGTGCGCGCCGTCATCGATCTCGGCCATGGCCTCGAAATGTCGATCGTTGCCGAAGGCGTCGAGACCCAGGAGCAGCTCAGCTTCCTCGCGGACGAGGGCTGCGATGCGGTGCAGGGCTATTTCCTCGGCAAGCCCCAGCCGATCGGGCACTACGCCGCGCTGGTCGGCCGCAGCGCCGCCAACGGCGGCGAAACCGCGCGCAAGCTCGCCAGCGCCTGATTTCGCGAAATCCAGCCACGCTGCATCGGCCGCAAGGCCCGGAGCGGCGATTTGATTTCGACCAGACCCTGACTTGCCTTCCCTTGAGGGCCCGGCTATTTTTGGCCCGGTACCTGATCGAGAAAGGAGGGCTGCGCGGTGACGACAATTTTCCGGCACTTTCGCCAGCGTGGCCCCGTCAACGCCCTGCAAATGCGTTTGCAGGGCTGACCAGAGACTTTTCCGTAATCTCCTCCTGGTCTGCCCCCGTCGCAATGCGGCGTCGAACGTCTGATCGTTCGCGCCTGCCTTTGTGTAGCTCGCCGCGCTCCCGCACGGACATCCGATGATGGCTGCATGCCCCGGACGCCGTGTTGGCCGGCAAGACCAGGGAACGACCATGACCCTTATCAATATTCGCAATCTCGGCGTGACTCTGAGCGCGCCGCTGTTTTCCCGGCTGGACCTTTCCGTCAATGCAGGTGACCGCATCGGGCTCGTCGCCGCCAACGGGCGCGGCAAGTCCACCTTACTGCGATGCATTGCAGGCGCGGCGGAGCCGAATGAAGGCGCGATCACCAGATCGCGCGGGCTGACCATCGGCTATGTCGAGCAGGATGTCCCGTCCGCGCTGGCGGACACGCCGTTCCATACGGCGGTGCTCGACATGCTTCCCGTTGAACGACGGGCAAGTGAAGGCTGGAGGGTCGATGTTGCCCTGGAATCGCTCGGGGTGCCCGAGGCGCTGTGGCAGCGGCCGCTGAAGCAATTGAGCGGCGGCTGGCAGCGGTTTGCCATGCTTGCCCGCGTCGTGGTGGCCGAGGCCGATGTGTTGTTGCTCGACGAGCCGACCAACCATCTGGATCTCGCCAGGATCTGTCAGCTCGAAGCCCGGCTGAACGCGCTGCCACGGGATATGCCGGTCGTGATCGCGAGCCATGACCGCGCCTTTCTCGACGCCACCACCAACCGCACGGTATTTTTGCGGCCCGAGCGGTCGCCAATATTTTCGTTGTCCTATACGCAGGCGCGTGCCGCGCTCAGTGAGGCGGATGCGTCGGAGGAAAGGCGCTACCGGCGTGACCTGAAGGCTGCCGAGCAGCTTCGTCAGCACGCTGCCAAGCTCAACAATATCGGCATCAATTCCGGCAGCGACCTTCTGTTGCAGAAGACCAAGCAACTGAAGCAGCGGGCCGAGAAGCTGGAAGATGCGGCAAAGCCCGCCCATCTGGAGCGCTCCGCAGGGACGATCAAGCTAGCCAACCGCGGAATGCACGCCAGGGTTCTGATTGCGCTGGACGATGCCGCCGTCGCCACCCCCGACGGCAGGTTGCTGTTCAAGACCGGCAAGCAGTTCATCTGCAAGGGCGACCGGATCGTGCTATTGGGGCCGAACGGGGCCGGCAAGACCCGGCTCGTGGCGATACTGCGTCAGGCGATCGAAAACCCGGAAGCCATGCCGGCCGGCATCAAGGTGACGCAGTCGCTTGCGCTCGGCTATTGCGAACAGAATCTTGCCGATCTTTCCGATGCCGACACGCCGATGCACGCGCTTGTCAGCCGATTCGCGGTCGGCGATCAGCATGCGCGCGCATTGCTCGCCGGCGCAGGCCTGCCGGTTGCGATGCAAGGCCGTCCGATCGGCCGGCTGTCCGGTGGACAGAAGGCGCGTCTCGGCATGCTGCTGCTGCGGCTTGCCCAGCCGAACTTCTATCTGCTGGATGAGCCTACCAACCACCTGGATATCGAGGGACAGGAAGCGCTGGAAGACGAATTGTTGGAACATCAGGCCAGCTGCCTGCTGGTTTCGCACGACCGCAACTTCGTGCGAGCCGTGGGAAACCGGTTCTGGCTGATCGAAAAGAAGAAGCTGGTGGAACTCGTCGCACCGGAGCGTTTCTTCGCGTCAATGGGTGACCGGACTTCTGACAGTTGGACCCTTCGGTAAAATGTCGAGAGGGCAGGACGAACACGGCCTATTCACAGTGGCTTGGGCACCCGCCGCGCCATTGCGCGCGGTGTTCGTTTGACGGCGCGACCGGCAATCGGCAAATTCGAACACATGTCAGTTGCTGGCGCTGCGTTACGTAGAACGCGAAGGCAACGCGTGACCGACAAGAGACATCGCCACATCAGCGCCAAAGAGCTTGACGCTACACTTTCAACCTGAAACCTTGCCGTATCCGGGGTGCCCGCAGTACGGGCTGAGATCACACCCGCTGAACCTGCCTGGGTAATGCCAGCGAAGGGAGACAATCATGCTGGTTGTTGGCGACGAGCGTCTGCAGGCTTTGCTGGACACACTCCATGCCGAGAGTGACGAGCAAAAGGTGGAGATCGTTGCTTTCGAAGCGCGACGAGGCGGTGCTAGTGATTCTCCAAGTGCTGAGGAGATTCGCGCCTTTCGTAACAACAAGCTTGTTGCGCTAGACCGCGACAAGGCGGAGTTTTGCTACCAGCTTTGCCGTGCCAAAAAGGCTTGCCGGATTGTCGAGGTCGGCACTTCGTATGGTGTCTCAACACTCTACCTAGCGGCCGCGGTGCGCGACAATGTCGCCGAATTAGGTGGCTCAGGTGCGGTTATCGGAACTGAGCACGAGCCCAGTAAGGCTGCCGCCGCTCGAGAGAATTTTGCACGATCAGGTTTGAGCAGCTTCATCCAGCTCCGCGAGGGGGATCTTCGACAGACGTTGAAGCAGATCGACGGCCCCATCGATTTCGTGCTGATGGACGTTTGGATTGCGATGGCGCTGCCTGCATTAGAACTCATCGCACCGCATCTCGCGTATGGTGCCGTCGTTGTAAGCGATAACACGAGGGAGCATCGAGCATTCTATGCAGATTATTTCGAGTTCCTGAATGATCCGACCAACCGCTTCACGACGATGACTTTGCCATTCGACGGCGGCCTGGAAATGTCGGTTCGCTGCTAGAAGGCTTAAGCCACGGACGTTGCTGTTCGTCAGCCAATCGGGGACTGGAAAGTTGCGCATGGCTTCCTCCACACGACCGAAATTGTTCACGCTGATCCTGCTCAGCAGTCTCTCGGTCGTTTCGCTAAACATGTTTCTCCCGTCGCTATCGGCAATCGCCGGCGAATTTCATGCCGGTTATGGTTTGCTCGCGAACGTATCGATTGCCGGCTACGCCGGGACGACGACAGTGCTGCAACTCCTGATCGGTCCCTTGTCGGACAGGGTCGGCCGGCGACCAGTGATCCTCGTAAGTCTCGCGATCTTCGTCTGCGCATCGCTCGGCTGTTTGCTGGCGACAGACGTCTGGACGTTTCTGCTCTTTCGCACGATGCAGGCCGCAATAGTCTCCGGATTAGCGCTGTCGCGCGTGATCATCCGGGATGCGGAACCGCCACAGAAAGCGGCAAGCCTCATGGGCTATTTATCGATCGCGTGGGCGATCGCGCCAATGGTGGCCCCAACGTTAGGAGGAACGTTGGATCAACTGTTTGGCTGGCGCTCGAACTTTTGGGCGTTCCTTGTCTTTGGCGCGGCCATGCTGGCCTTGTGCTGGCTCGATCTAGCCGAGACCAACAAGAACCCTTCAGAGACGTTCACGAAGCAGTTTCAGGCATTCCCCAGTTTGTTCCGGTCTCGGCGATTTTGGGGTTACTCACTGTGCATGGCGTTTTCAATCGGTGCACTTTACGCCTTTCTTTCGGCCGCGCCTCTCGTGGCAACAACGGTGTTTCGGATGTCGCCGGCGAAGCTTGGAGTTTATATGGGAAGCACCGCCGCAGGCTTTATCATCGGCAGTTTCGTGTCAGGTCAATTTGCTGCGCGCTTTCCACTTACGACGATGATGGTCGTGGGCAGGCTTGTCGCCTGTGTCGGACTAGCGTCGGGGCTGGGGTTGCTCCTCGCCGGATTCGTGCACGAGGTGTCCTTGTTTGGCGCTTGCGTTTTTCTCGGTTTCGGAAACGGCGTCTCGATGCCGAGCAGTAACGCTGGCGCGATGTCTGTTCGGCCCGAACTGGTCGGAAGCGCTGCCGGACTATCGGGTGCCCTTTCAGGCGCAGGTGGGGCCCTGATGTCCGGAATCACCAGCACTATTCTCAGCGAATCAAACTCGGCATTTGTCTTGCTCGGAATGATGTTTCTATCGTCCGCGATGGCGTTGCTGGCGGCGCTATTCGTGCATCGGCTTGATCGTCATGGACCCGAGGCAACCAAAATGTAGTCGCGGGCCATCACAGGCGCTGGTCTGCTCGATGAGCCCACCAACCACCTGGATATCGAGGGGCAGGAAGCGCTGGAAGGCGAACTGCTGCAGCATCAGGCCAGCTGCCGGTTTCACACGACCGCAACTTCGTACAGACAGTGGGAAGCCGGTTCTGGCTGATCGAAAGGAAGAAGCTGGTGGAACTGGAAGGACCGGATTGATTCTTCGCATCGATCGGGCCAACGGGCTAGTTCTTGCCCGGACTTGATTCATTTACAGGAGCGACATCCACTTTTGGCCATCATGACCTAGTGTAGTGAACTCAGCATCCCTACAGTACCCCTTTCGTATGGCGGACTACGATCTCGCGATCATTGGCGGCGGATTGAACGGCGTCAGCATCGCGCGCGACGCCGCTGGACGCGGCTTGCGCGTCATCCTGCTGGAGCAGGGCGATCTCGGCGCGGGCGCCTCCTCTGCCTCGCCACGGCTGGTCCATGGCGATCTGGCTGATCTGGAGCGCCGGCATTTCCTTCGCGTCCGTTCGGCGCTTGCCGAGCGCGACGTCTGGCTCAGGATCGCGCCGCATCTGGTGCGCCCGATGCGGTTTGCGATCCCCGCCCATTCGGACGAACGTCCGCCCTGGCAGTTGCGCTCATGGCTGCTGTTGTATGACCGGCTGGCCTCGCGCAGCGGCCTGCCGGCCTCGGCGACCGTCGATGTCACCCATCATCCCGTCGG
This sequence comes from Bradyrhizobium sp. McL0615, assembly GCF_049993905.1. Lineage (NCBI taxonomy): Bacteria > Pseudomonadati > Pseudomonadota > Alphaproteobacteria > Hyphomicrobiales > Nitrobacteraceae > Bradyrhizobium > Bradyrhizobium sp. McL0615. The sequence goes on from NZ_CP188254.1 coordinate 1,447,288, forward strand.
CAACGCGCTGAAACGGCCGTTCGGCACCGCCTTTGAGTATTCCGACTGCGTCGTGGACGATACCCGGCTGGTGGTTCTCACCGCCGTCGATGCCGCGGCGCGCGGCGCGGTGATTCGCACCGGCGCACGCTGCACCCGGGCCGAACGCGGCAGGGAGTGGCGGCTGGTGACGAAAGATCGCGGCTTTCGCCAGATTGTCACGGCTAGGGCGGTCGCGAACGCCACCGGCGCCTGGATGTCGTCGGTCGCCGAGACGATCTTGCGCGTGCCGCCGCCGAAGGTTGCCGCCGTACAGATGGACCAGATCGTGGTCCGCCGGCTGTTCGACAGCGACAATGTCTATGTGTTCCAGAACAGCGACGGACGGCTGATTTTCGCAAGCCCCTATGAACGCGATTTTACCCTGATCGGCACCGCCAGCCATGCCTTCAAGGGCGATCCGGCCATCGTCGCGATGGCGGCTGGCGACGTCGCTTATCTCTGCGATGCCGCGAACCGCTATTTCCGCGAGCGGATCGAGACGGTCGACGTGGTGCGCACGCTTTCTGGCGCCAACATGGTGATGAAGCCCGCAGGCAGGCTTGCGTCGCGCGACGGGGCGATGGCGCTCGACTACGGACGCGGCAAGGCGCCGCTGATCACGGTTTTCGGCGGCGACGTCACCACCTCGCGGCTGCGTGCGGAGCGGGCGGTATCGAAGCTGGCGCCGTTCTATCCGATGTCGGCGCGCTGGACCACGAAGGCGCCGCTGCCCGGCGGCGATTTTGCCTGGGACCGTTTTGACAGCCAGGTCGACGAGGTGCGCGACCGCTGGCGGTTTCTCGGCGAGGAGCAGGCGAGGCGTCTGGTCGGGGCCTACGGGTCGAACGCCAAGGCGATCCTTGGCGACGCCAAGGAGCGCGGCGACCTCGGCCTAGCCTTTGGGCCGGAATTGACGGGCGCCGAAGTGCGCTATCTCATGCAAAAGGAATGGGCGCGTTTTCCGGATGACATCCTGTGGCGCCGCTCAAAACTCGGCCTTACGATGCCGCCATCCGATCGCGAGGCGCTGGCGGCGTTCATGGCGGCGGCGACGTGAATATGGACCGCATATGCATCGCTCCATCATCCCGACCGTAGTCGTCGCTGTATTCGGCCTGTTGCTTGGGATGACCGTTCGCTACTTCGTGGACGATCCGCTAGAAGCGTCGGTGGTGAACTATCTGGGAAGCGGCTTCCACGGTATGGGCGTGGCGCTCGCCGGCTGGGCTACCCATCTTTATTTTGTTTCGCGGCGAAGTGAATGGATCAGCAGATGGCCGCTGCTGATGGATCTGGCGATGCGTTCCGCGGTCATGGCCGTCGTCGTCGCTTTGGCCATTCTGGGCCTGGAACCGCTGCTTCATTGGCATCGGATCGAAGCCCACTGGTTGGTCGATACATTTCCCACGATCGTGGCGATCTCATTCTTCGGGGCTCTTCTGGTCGGAGCGATTTTTGAGCTGACACGGCTGATCGGCAGCCGCGTGCTGTTCAATGTGGCGCTCGGTCGCTATCGAAGCCCGGTGCGTGAAGCGCGCGTGTTGATGTTCCTCGATCTCGCAAATTCGACCTCGCTCGCCGAGTCGATGGGAGAACTGCGCGTGCAAGGCCTGCTCACCCGCTTCTTCTTCGACATCGACGGCGCGATCGTCGCGCATGGTGGAGAAGTCCACGCCTATGTCGGCGATGAGGTCATCGTGACATGGCCGCTCGATGAGCGGATGTCGGGCGGACGCTGCATCGACTGCTTCTTCGCGATTGCCGACGGCATCGCCGAACGGGCAGAATCGTACCGGCAGGAGTTCGGCATGGTGCCGAGTTTCCGGGCTGGCCTGCATGCCGGTCATGTAGTGATCAGCGAGTGCGGCAACTCGCGCCGCCAGTTGGCCTATTTCGGCGATACCGTGAACGTGACAGCGCGGCTGCAAGAGCACTGCAAGGAGGTTGGCCGGAATTTGCTGGTGTCTGCAGACTTGTTGGGCCGCATGAAGCTCAAGCCGGCTTTCGCCGTCGAAGCACTTGGGGAGGTCCGCTTGCGGGGGCGTGCCGCCGCCATCGAGGTATTTTCCGTCGAGCGTCGTAGCTGATCTCACGGAAGGCGTCGGCAGCTTCTCCCGCTGCGCCTGCCGCGACCAGGGTTCCGTCGCCTGATTGTTACAGCGAGCGAGATTGACAAGGCAGGCCCCCGCTGGTGTCATCCTTGCCATGGGGAAGCGATCTCCCCACGAGGCGACATGCCGAAGAATCGCGTCCGGTTTTGAAAACCATCCAGGGACGCAGTGTGTCAGCCGCCAATCCGATCTCATTTCACGCTTTTTCTCATGCCGCCGCGACGACGATATGCCCGTGGCGCATCGGAGCTGCGATGAGCGTCGCGACGAATCTGGGGCTAGGGCAAACTCGGAGAGTGAACGATGGCAGAAAACATGGAACGTCGGGACTTCATCAAGGGTGCTGGGCTGTTCGCCGGGATCGCAGCGGCTTCGACGCTCGGTGAACGATCGGCGAATGCGGAGACCGCGCAGCAACCCGGAGCAAAGCGCATGGCCTATGAGATCAAGCCGTTCTCGCTCGATCCGAAGTCGGTGAAGGGAATTTCCGAGAAAATTCTCATAAGCCACTATGAGAACAATTATGTAGGCGCGGTGAAGCGTTTGAACGCAATCGCTATCCAACTGGCGGAACTGGACTTTGCCAAGGCGCCGAATTTCCTGATCAACGGCCTCAAGCGCGAAGAACTGGTCGCGATGAACTCCATGATTTTGCACGAGGCCTATTTCGACAGCCTCGGTGGCGGCGGGGCAGCAAGCGGCTCGCTGGGAGACGCGATTGTGCGCGATTTCGGCAGCGTCGATCGCTGGCGCACCGAATTCTCCGCGATGGGCAAGGCGGAAGGCGGCGGTTCCGGCTGGGTACTGCTGTCTTATTCGCCTCGTGACAAGCGACTGGTCAATCAATGGGCAGCCGATCACACCAATGCCGTCGCCGGCGGCGGGCCGGTGATTGCGCTCGACATGTACGAACACGCCTATCACATGGATTATGGCGCCAAGGCTGGTGCGTATGTCGATGCCTTCATGGAGGCCATCAATTGGGATAACGCAGCGAAGCTGTACGACCGGGTCAGCCGCGAGGGGTGATCGGGCGGTGAGGCAAAAGCTGAACGCTACGTCTTCGACGCAGATGCAGCCCTAGAAATCGAGCCGGTCGCGCACGGCCTCGATGCCTGCCTTGGCACAGGCCTCGTCCGCGTCGCCGCCGGGGGCTCCTGACACGCCGACGGCGCCCAGCAGCGTGCCTGCCGCTTCGACCGTCAACCCGCCGCCGACGATGACGGCGCCGGGGAGGTTGCGGATTCCGGCCTGCATCATCCCAGGCTGGCTGATGGCGTTGAGTTCGGTCGTGCTGGTGCGGAAGCTGGCCGCGGTCCATGCCTTACCTGAAGCGGTGGGTACGGTATGAGGACCTGCGAAGCGGTCGCGCAGCAAGACTTGCGTGACACCGAAGCGGTCAACGACGGCGACCGTCACCTGAAACCCGCGCTTTCTGCAATCCGCCAGCGTCGCGCGCGCCAGATCGAGCGCCAGTTCGGGGCTCAACGATTTGTAGCTCACGAGGGCTTCCTGTGCGGCGGCCGCGCCGGCGAGCAGGGAAGCAATCGCCGTTACGGCCAGCAGATTCCGAACGGTCATCGAATGCCTCCCGATCCTTCGTATTGCCGCGGCGGCCGGTTTTCTGCGCTCCGAACCTTAGCAGAGACGGCACCTCCATCCAGAATATTGTGGCCGCTTCTTCGGGGCCGGTTGAGCCGATGCCGATCCACCGCTAGCGTGCGCTGCACGACGGGGCTGGCAGATCATATGACTGAGGAATCGCCTGAAATCGACAGGCCAAATATCGACGCATCGGCGGCACCCGCCGACGTAGCGGCCGATGTGCCGTTGCTCCGCATCGAGGGGGTCTCCAAGAATTTCGGTACCTTCCGCGCGGTGGACCGGCTCTCGCTCGACATCCGGGCGGGTGAGTTCTTTGCGCTGTTGGGCCCGAGCGGCTGCGGCAAGACCACGCTGCTGCGGATGCTCGCCGGCTTTGAGACGCCCGACGAGGGCCGCATCCAGCTTGGCGGCCGCGATATCGCGCCGGTGCTGCCGCACGAACGGCCGGTCAATATGATGTTCCAGAACTACGCGTTGTTCCCGCATCTCAACGTGCGGGACAATATCGCGTTTGGGCTCAAGCGCGCCGGCATGCCGCGCGCCGCCATCGACACCCGCGTTGCCGAAATGGTCGCGCTGGTCAAGCTTGACGGCATGGAGAAGCGCAAACCCGACCAGCTTTCCGGCGGTCAGCGGCAGCGCGTGGCGCTGGCGCGCTCGCTGGCGCGGCGGCCCAAGGTTCTGCTGCTCGACGAGCCCCTGGCCGCGCTGGACAAGAAGCTGCGCGAGAGCACGCAAGCAGAATTGATGGAGCTGCAGCGCCGGCTCGGCATGACCTTCATCATCGTCACCCACGACCAGGAAGAGGCGATGACGATGGCCAACCGGATCGGCGTGATGGATACCGGCCGGCTCCAACAGGTCGCGACCCCGCGCGACCTTTACGAGGCGCCCGCCACGCGCTGGGTCGCCGAGTTCGTCGGCGACATCAACCTGTTCGAGGGCGAAGTTACCTCGCACGAGAATCATCGCCTGACGGTTGCGACCCGGGATGGCGGAAACATCGCGGTCGCGGAGCCGCGTCAGCCTGTTACCAGGATCGCCGTTACGGTTGCTGTCCGCCCCGAGAAGGTAAAACTTTCGCGCCGCGGCCCGGCGTCGGACGCGGACCATTCGCAGGCGATCAACCGGCTCGAAGGCGCCGTCACCGAAGTCGGCTATCTCGGCGGCTCGACCGTCTACAAGGTCAAGCTCGATTCCGGCGCGGTGGTGCGCTCATCGATGGCCAATACCGCGCGGCTCGACAGGGACACCTATAGCACCGGCCAGCGCGTGGTGGCCTGGTTTACGCCCGACGACTGCATGGTGCTGGAACGATGAGCGCGCGCCGCATCTTCGCGCAGCCGGCGCGCTATGCCGCGATCGCGCCCTACATCTGGATGGTGCTGCTCTTCCTGGTGCCGTTCGGCTTCGTGCTGAAGATCAGCCTGTCGCAGACCGCGATCGCGCAGCCGCCCTATCTGCCCTTGTTTGATTTCACCGAAGGGTGGGCGGCGATCAAGGCGGCGTTCGCGCAGCTCTCGCTGGATAATTTCAGGCTGCTGATCTCGGACAATCTCTACATCAGCTCTTACCTGCGCAGCCTCGTCGTCGCGGTGACCTCGACATTGATCCTGCTGTTGATCGGCTACCCCATCGCCTATGGCATGGCGCGCCTGCCGCAACGCTGGCAGGCGGTTGCGATGATGCTGGTGATCGTGCCGTTCTGGACCTCGTTCCTGATCCGCATCTATGCCTGGATCAATATTTTGCAGCATGACGGGCTGCTGAACAAGATTCTGCTCGCGCTGCATCTGGTCTCGGCACCTGTGGTGTGGCTCTCGACCGACACCGCGATGTATATCGGCATCGTCTATTCCTACCTGCCGTTCATGATCCTGCCGCTCTATGCGACGCTCGCCAGGATGGATCCCTCGCTGCTGGAATCCGCAAGCGACCTCGGCGCGTCGCCGCTTCGGGCATTCTGGCTGGTGACGTTTCCGCTGTCTTTGGCCGGCGTCGGCGCCGGCGCGCTGTTGTGCTTCATCCCGATCGTCGGCGAGTTCGTCATCCCCGATCTGCTCGCCGGCTCCAGTTCGATGATGATCGGCCAGACCCTGTGGCTGGAATTCTTTACCAACAAGGACTGGCCGGTCGCCGCTGCCGCCGCGGTCGCGCTGCTGGTGCTGCTGGTGCCGCCATTGTTGCTCTATGATCGGCTGCAGCGCCGTCAGCTCGGAGGAGCGAATTGATGGCGCGCAAGGTCGGCCAGATCTCGCCGTTCAACATCACTGCGCTCGCGCTCGGGATGGCGTTTCTGTACCTGCCGATCGTGATTCTCGTCATCTATTCGTTCAACGCCTCGCGGCTGGTCACGGTATGGGGCGGCTGGTCGCTGCGCTGGTATTACGAGTTCTTCAATGATCGAGCGATGCTCGACGCGGCCTGGATGAGCCTGCGTGTCGCCGCGGTTTCGGCCACGATCGCGACGCTACTCGGCACGCTGGCGGCGGTGGGGCTGGTGCGCGGCGAGCGCTTCAAGGGAAGGTCGCTGTTTTCCGGCATGCTCTATGCGCCAATGGTGATGCCGGAGGTGATCTCGGGGCTTTCGCTGCTGCTGCTGTTCGTGGCGCTGAACGCAGAGCGCGGCTTCTGGACCGTGACGATCGCCCACACCACGCTGACCATGTGCTTCGTTGCCGTGGTGGTGCAGTCGCGCCTCGCCGCGCTCGATCGCAGCCTCGAAGAGGCCGCGATGGATCTCGGCTGCGATCCGGTGCAGGCGTTTGTTCGCGTGACGCTGCCGCTGATCATTCCGGCGATTGCCGCGGGCTGGATGCTGGCCTTCACGCTCTCGCTCGACGACGTCGTGATCGCGAGTTTCACGACCGGTCCGGGCTCCGCGACGCTGCCGATCCGGATCTATTCCGAGGTGCGGCTCGGGGTGAAGCCCGAGATCAACGCGATCTGCACCATGGTGATCGCGCTGATCGCGGTGGTGATCGTGATCGCTTCGTTCGCCTCGAAACTGTCGAGTTCGCAAGGCGAGAGCGCGGCACCGCTGTAAGCCGCTGCCTGTTTTCACAAAGCACTGACGCGCCGGTTCTGAAGCCAGGGTTCTGATGCTCTGGCCGCGCGCCTATCACGAAACCGTGCAGGCAATTTTCTATCTAAACGTGTGCCAGTTCATACTCCTGCGCTTTCGTTGCAACGCAGAAATGATCGCGGTCTGATTTTCAAGTCGTTTCGAAAATTCTTGTCGGCCCCTCACGCAATTTTTTCGCCTGCGTCCTCACGTCAACAGGAGAATTCATTATGGCCAAATCCAAGAAAGTCCTCGACAAGTCATCCTCCACAAGGCCGGAGACACATCGCATTTGCAATGTGGTGCCCTCGCGCAATACCGAAACCGACTGGGCGCCGTCCGACGTGATTGCCGCCGGCGCGGTGGCCGCCCCATTGGCGGCGCCTGCCAGCGTCGATCTTCGTCAGCCATGGTGGGATATCGGCAATCAAGAATCGACCGGCTCCTGCGTCGGTTGGGGTTCGACCGATGGCGTTGCCCGTTATCATTTCGTCAAAGCTGGCAGGCTCGGCCAGACAGCAAAACTGTCGCCGCGGTTTACGTGGATGGCATCAAAGGAAACCGACGAATTCACCTCCAGGCCGGAAACGATGATCGAGGGCGCCGGCACCAGCCTGAAGGCCGCGCTGGACATCCTGCGAAAGTACGGCGGGGTGCCGGAGACGCTGCTGCCCTTCCATATCCAGACCAATATGTATCTGGACGACGAGGACGTATTCTACGCCACGGCGGCGACGCGGAAGATCGCCTCTTACGTCAACATGCAGCGCAATTTCGCGAGCTGGCGTTCCTGGCTGGCGAGCCATGGGCCCATCCTGGTAGCGCTCAACGTCGATCACACCTGGGACAACGCGACCGCGACCCAAGGCAAGCTCGACACCTTCATGCCGGCGACCATTCGTGGTGGCCATTGCGTCTGCTGCGTCGGATATACCGCCGACCACCGCTTCATCATCCGCAACAGTTGGGGTACGACTTGGGGCGACAAGGGCTTTGCCTATGCCAGCGAGGCCTATATCAATGCCGGATTCTTCAACGAGAGTTACGGCGTGACGATCTGAGGCGGGGAGCTTGACCGAGCCGTGAGCGGATGGAACCTTCCTGGGCTGATACGCGTTGCCGCGCTGTTGGGTGCAATCCTTTCGTTGCACGTCAGCGGCGCGGTCGCCGCCGAGACCGGGAAGGTCCATGTCATGCAGTCACTGACCGAGGCGGATAACGAGCGGACGGTCGATTTGCGCGTCGGCGAGAGCGTTCGCCTGACCCTGCCCGAGAACGCGACCACCGGCTATCGCTGGGCGGTCGATCGTCTCGACCGGGACGTCGTGGAGGAAGCCGGCTCGGAGCCGCATCCGTCCCGAGGCGCGATCGGCTCCGGCGGCAATGTCACGTTCGACTTCACGGCGAAGAAGGCCGGCAGCGGCGAGATCGCGCTGAAATACTGGCGGCACTTCGAAGGCGATGGCTCGATCGTGAAACGATTTAGCTTCCGGCTGAACGTACAGCCGTAGATTCTTGTTTTGACGCGTTTTCTTCACGCGAACCGGTATCCACTTCGCTCGAAAACGCTATCGCCACATCACGACTTCACGGCGCCCGCGGTCAATCCGCCCACCATATAGCGCTTGAACGCGTAGTAGATCGCGGCCGGCGGCAGTGCGTAGATGAAGCCGGTGGTCATCAGCAATTCCCAGGGCGAGTCATCGGCGGCCAGGAAGTTGCCCAGCGCCACGGGAAGCGTGATCTCGGTGTCCTTGGACAAGAGCAGGAAGGCGTAGAGATATTCGTTCCAGGCCAGCAGGATCGCGTAGGTCCCGATCGCCACCAGCGACGGCATCATCAAGGGCAAATAGACCAGCCGGAACAGTTGCAGCGTGGTAGCGCCGTCCATGGTGGCGGCTTCATCCAGTTCGACCGGCAGCTTGTCGGAGGCCTGCTTCAGCACCCAGATTGCGTAGGGCGAGGCGATCGTCACCATCGCCAGAATCAGCGACCAGTGATTGTTGAGGAGGCCGTAAGTGCCCATGGTGCGGTACATCGGCACGGCGAGGAACGCCGCCGGGATGAAATAGGTGAGCAGCGCCAGATTCATCACCCACCGCCCGCCAGGTACGCGCAGCCGCGAGATGGAGAAGGCCGCGGCGGTCGCAATCATCAGCGTCAGCGCGCCGGCCGACAGCGCGATGACAACCGAATTCAGGAACTGGATCCAGAAATCGCGCAGGAAGTAGTGCTGCTGGTGGAACACGATGTAGAAATTGTTCAGCGTCGGATGTGCCGGCCACAGCTTACCCGAGAACGCGTCCTCCTTCGGCGAGATCGCGAACAGGAACATGTGGTAGATCGGCACCATGGTCCAGATGAACACGGGAATGCCGATCAGGAGCAGCTTCGTTTCGGTGCCGATTTCGCGGAGTGTTGGCAGCTTCATCGCGACAACCGTTTCATCATGAAATAGACCAGCGGCAGCACGAAGGGCAGCGCGCAGACGATGGAGGCCATCGCAAGGCTGAGCTGGTCGAGCCTGAGATAGCGGATGCCGAGCGTGGCCAGCACATGGGTGAGGTCGGCAGGACCGCCGCCGGTGAGCAGGTAGACGCTGTTGAAATCGCCGAGCGTCCAGATCATCGAGAGCAGCGTGCAGGTGATGTAGAGCGTCTGCATCGACGGCCAGGTAATGAAGCGGAATTTCTGCGACCAGCTCGCGCCGTCGACCTCGGCCGCCTCATAGAGGTCGTGCGGGATCGCGAGCCGCCCGGTCATCAGGATCAGCGTCCAGAACGGCAGCGATTTCCAGATATGCACGCCGATCGCCATGGTGAGCGCCACGGCGGGGTCGTTGAGCCAGTTCGGTCCGTCCTCGCCGGTGAACTTGAAGATCAGCTGGTTGACCACGCCCCATTCCGGATTGAACATGAAGCGCACGGAGAGAATGGTCGGAATCGACGGCACCGCCCAGGGCAGGATGAACAGCACCGACAGCCATTTGATCCAGGTGCGCTGCTGGGCGAAGAAACCGGACAAAAACAGCGCGATCGCCATTTTGACGTTGATGCCGATCACGAGGAAGATCAGCGTGTTGACGGCGGCGCGCGCGAAGATCGGGTCGTGCCAGAGCGCGACATAGCTCGCCGGATGCCGCGCCAGCCACAGCCCGTAGCCGACCGGATAGACCACGAAGGCGAGAAACACGAGGGCATAGGGCGCCAGCAGTACGATGCCCCAGACCTGCGGCGGCGTCAGCCGGGCTGAGAGTGGTGGGCCTGGTACTGCGTGATCGGCCGAAAGGGTGATTGCCATACGTCTACTCTAGAACGAGATGCCGGCCGGGCGAAGCGGCCGATGCTTTGCTTCAACCTCGCCCCGCTTGCGGGGAGAGGTCGGATTGCGAAGCAATCCGGGTGAGGGGGTACAGGACTTTCCGCGAGTTGTGCTCGTGGAGGGTGCCCCTCACCATAGCCGATGCTGCGCATCGGCGTCCCTCATTAAAGTACGGCGGCCGGAGGCCGCCTATGCCCTCTCCCCGCGAAGAGCGGGGAGAGGAAGGAGTAAGACTAACCCGCGATCTGCTTGATGCGGGCGATCAGCTCGTCGACGGCCTTGTCGACCGGCACCTTCTCGCTCACCACGCGGTTCATCGCCTTGGCCCAGACGTTCTCGTTGTTGAGGATCGTGAACTTCCAGTTCTTGGTGAAGTCGAACGGCGTGGTGCCGCCGGTGAACTGGTTGTACACCGCCTTGCGATGCCGGTCAGCCTGCCACCACGGGCTCTGCTGGCTGGCGGTCGTCACGGGGAACCAGCGGCCGAGCGCGCCCTCGATGTAGGGTCGGAGATTCTCTTCCTGCATCAGGAACTTGATGAACTCCTTGCCCTCGGCCTTGTTCTTGGCGGCGGCGAACATCAGTCCGGTCTTGACGTCGGAACGGTACTTGATCGGGGTACCGTCCGGCTTGTTCGGGAAGGAAGAGGTGATGATGACTTCTTCATAGTTCTTCTTGCCGAGCGCGCGCTGCTCCGGCGTCAGCGCCGGATTGTTGGCGTCGTCGAGCCACTTCGCCGCGATCGAGATCGTGAAGTTGTGCGTCATCACGATCGTCTTGTTGTGGAAGGCGACGTTGTTGTCCGGATCCTTCCAGGTCGTCGACGAGGGCGGCGTGCAGCCCTTGATGTAGGTATCGGTGTAGTCCTTCAGCGCCTTGGTCAGGTTTTCACGCACCTTGGGATCGTCGACCAGGAGTTTGCCCTCGTCGTCGACCAGCTTGACGTTGTGTGCGTCCATGAAGGTGTAGAACGACTGGAAACTATCGGTGGATTCTACGCCCATCGGCTGGCCGACGGCATAGACGCGCTGGCCGGTCGCCTTGCGGCTGGCGGGCTGCACCTTGTCGCACCAGAACGACCAGTAATCTTCCCACTTGGTCGGGATGTCGCTCGGCTTGAAGCCGGCCTGCTCCAGCATGTCGCCCCAGATCTGGACGTGCATGCTCTGCTGCTTCAGCGGGAAGCCGTAATAGGCACGCTTCTTGGCAACGTCGTTGTAGAGGTTGACCGTCTCCAGCGTGTTCGGCGCGAACGCCGACTTCATCGGCGTCATGATGTCGGAAAGATCTTCCAGCTTGCCTTCGAACGCCCATTTGCCCTGCGCCTGCACGTCGTAGCTGTCGGAATAGGCGACGTCGGGCACGGTGCCGGAATCCAGCGCCGCCACCGTCTTCGGGATCATGTCCTGGATGGCGTATTGCGACAGTTCGACCTTGATGCCGGTCTTGGCCTCGAATTTCTTGATCGCCTCCAGAAGCGCGTCGTCCTCGGATTTGTAAAAGCCCTTGCCGAACCAGACGGTGATGGTCTTTTGCTGGGCGAGCGCGGGTGCAGTGGCATAAAACAGCCCGACCGCAGCGACCGCGAGTGAAAGCCCACCTAATTTCTTGGATATCACGTTGTTCTCCCTCAAAACCCCGGCTTTTTAACCGGTTGGATAAAAGATAGCGCAACCATGCGGCGTTAGCCAGATGGGACAAGGCAGACTTCTGTAGGGGGACATTCCGGGCGCAAATGCGGCAGGGGCTCTGCCCCGGCATTTTGGTTCAATCATTTTCGTCCCCGGATACCGCCAGCTATCCGGATTGTCGCGGCACGCAAAACCGTCATGCCCCGCCACCGGGGCTCGCCTTTGGCGAGCCCGATGACAGGCTCCGGCGGGGCATCCAATACGCCGCGACCTATCGCTTCGATCACTGCCGGTTCTGGAATACTGGGTCGCCCCGTCGAGCGGGGCGATGACAACCGAATATGCGTTCGCTAGCCCGCGGCGCGATGCGCCCTTTGCGCCGCGATCAGGTTGATCAGGCCACGACCTCGATCGCCTTGCCGTTGACGCGGGTCTCGCCCTTCAAATTGTCGACCGTCACGTAGGTGTCGTACCAGGTGAGGCGAGGCCGGACCCCAAAGCGCTCGGTCAGGTCAGCGATGCGCGCTTCCGTAAACCAGGCTTCCGCCGATTCACGGCTGTCCCAGAGATAAACGCCGCCGGTGCCATTTTCCCCGTTCAGGTAGTCCTTTCGGATCAATCCTTTCCTGGCGAGGCCGCGATAGGTCGGTGCGGTCGAAGTGCCGCCTTTCACCGCCAGCTCCTCAGAGCGTTTTGGCAAATCGAACTGAACGACAACGATGCAATTGGGCATGAACGGTTCCTCCCATCAGGTCGGCAATCATGTGATGAATTCGGGCACGCGGTCAAAGCCTGACCGTGCGGTGATGACCGCTTCTGGCGCAAGGCGGCCATTCCGCAATCTCGGCCAGTGCCTGACGAGACATCTGCGCATTTAGCGCTTCGCGTGTTCGGACTAACGTATGCTCGCTCTGGAAAAGCCTCTGGGAGTTAGGACCTTGCCTCCGACGTTCATATATTTTGTAGCCTTGTTGGTCTGGATACCCCTTGCGTGTCTGGTTTGGTTCTCGGCCGGGGTGATGGCGCTCAACCGAGGTACCCGCCGCAAAGGATTGGCGCTTGCTCTGGCTATGGCGGCGACTTTTCCGTGTGTTTTCCTTTTCCAAGCTGCCGCCGCACCTTTGATAGCAGCAATGGTTGTCGGCGTAGCATGGCTGTCAGGCATTCTGGACCCCGCATCCACCCTCACACACGTCACGACCAACGGACTGGTGATCGCCACGATCTCCGGGACAGTGCTGCTCGCCTTCGTCACAATGCTAACCGTGTCCATCTTTGGATTCTTTGAGGGCTGGCTGCTGGGGTGGCGCTACGCTCACGGGGAGCGTTTCCGCGATGTGATCGAGCGCGGACCGACGGCTGGTCTCCTTCGGCGACTGGGGTTCAGAAAGCTGCACCACGCTTCATAGACGTGTCCACTTCGGGTCAAACGCAATTTGGCTCGGACGACCGCTTCCGGTGCGAAGCGGAATTCGGCAAGTGGTGATGTCGGCCAATGGCGCTATCGTGCCTCAAGCTGCCTGCCCGCCCGACGTCCGTTTTTGTTCACATGGACAGGAGGTCCTCGAAATTAGAACGCATAAAGGAATGGACAGAATGCCGACGCGGCACTGCGCGGGCCGGCTCGTTGGTTGAGGAAACATCAGCAAGCAGGACGGAAACGAGGAAGCGAATGGATTTATCCTACTCACAAAATCTCGAAGACTATCATCTCTCGCTTGCCTTCGCGGGACAGACCACCGGGACCTACATCGATGTCGGTGCGGGGCATCCGATCGCCGATAACGTGTCGTTCTGGTTCTATGAACGTGGCTGGCAGGGCGTTGTCGTCGAGCCACAGCCTGAACTTGGGGAGCTCTACCAGCGGCTGCGTCCGCGCGACCTCGCGTTTCGTGGCCTGGTCGGACGTCACTGCGGCGAAATGGACTTCCATGTGGTCGAACGCCTGCATGGGCTCTCGACGACAGTGGAAGGCCTCGCGCAAAAAGCAAAAGCCCTCGGCGCCGACTATCAGACCGTTCGCACGCCTGTGACCACGCTGGCAAAACTATGCGAAAGTCACGATCTGGGCGCTATCGACTTCCTCAAGATCGATGTCGAGGGCGCCGAAGGCGATGTTCTGTTCGGCGGCGATTGGAAACGTTTTCGACCCAAGGTGATCGTCGCCGAAGCGGTGACGCCGCTGGAGTCAGAGCAGGGATGGCAGGACTGGGAGCCGTTCCTGATTGCTCAGGGCTACCGCTTCGCTCTGTTCGATACGCTCAACCGGTTCTATGTCGCTGAAGAACATCGTGAGATCCTGGCGCGCCTTCCGTCCGAGCGAGCGCCGTGGCACGCGGTTCGTCACATGTACGAGATAGGCCGTGCTCCCGAAAACAAGCTGCATCCCGATCACGCGTTGGCGCAAGATCTCGCGCGCGGGTTTTGGGCGAGCCTGCCTTATCTTGATCCAGGGCTCTTAACGTCGCTTCTGGCTCGCGCCCGCCGAATTTCGAAATCCGACGATCTTGCAGAGCTTGCGTCCACGGTCGAGACCGAACAGTTTCGCGCGTCGCTCGGGCGGATCGCCTGCGGTTATGACGGCGGACAGATCGTTGATGAGTGAGAGACCGCGAACCCTAGGGTGTCTCGACTCAAGGTCTCCCTGCGGAGGCGGGCTTAACAACCTGATCGCGGCCCGTCGCCGGCCACTCCGCGTTTTTCACGGCTGGTCGAACGTGTGAATTATCTGAAAGAAGCGCGCGTCCGCAAGACGAAAGCGTCAGGTCGGCTTCGTGGCGGCAGTCCGGCAAATAGCCCGCATGAGCGCACCGATATGCGGGGACCTAGTTGGCGAGGGCGCTGGAGGTTGCGGCTTTCATCCAGGCCATGCTCGCTGACGCGTCAGGCCGCCGACAGCCGCACGCGGAATTTGCTGCCGGTGGCTTCTGCATAGCGCAGGATCGTCTTGGTGCTTGGAAGCGTTTGGCCGTTTTCAAGCCGCGCGATGGTGGACTGGCTGGTGCCCATCCGGGCCGCGAGCTCGGCCTGCGACAGGCCTGCGCGCAGGCGAGCCCGGAGCAACTCGGCGGCAATCTCGAACTCCGGCGCGAGTGCATCATGCTCGGTCTTGATCTTCGGGTTGGCGAGCAAGCGGGTCTTGAGCTTTCGAACTGGATCGTCATGTGATCTTCTTTGTCCGCCACAGCAAGTAGCCCGCATGAGCACAGCGATATGCGGGATCGCAAACAAGAACCCGGATGTCGCGGAGCCAGTCATCGGCGCGCATTCGTGCGTTCCGTTGGCTCATCCGGGCTACGCTTGCTACCAGCCGCGAATGACGAACCTTGGTCCGTAGCCGCCGTAGCCGCGATCGTAGTAGCCGGGGCCTGCGTAGTAGTTGTAGCCCCGGCCGGGGAAATAGCTGGGGTCATGGAAATAGCGCTGGACATAGCGCGGTCCTCGGGTTCGCCAGCAGCGTCCATCATACTCGTTGCAGAGCAGACCGACCCGGCCGACGCTGGAGACTTCGGCGGAGCCAATCGTCGTCGCGTTGAGGGGCGCGGCGGAAGCGGCGGAAGCGGCGGACGCGAGCAGCGCGGCACCGAATGCGCTCAGTGCGATGGCCTTCATGGCGTTCTCCCTTCGGTTGGGCGAGACAATCGATCTCTATGATGCGGCGTTCCGGGACTCAACCCTGGCTTCGAATACCCTGCTTCCGCCTGCGCTCCTTGAGCTGCGGCGGGCAAGTCGCTCATCCGGGCCTACGCTTGCTCCCCGGGTCTTGAAACAAATCGCGTGGCTCTGTCGTTTGGGTCCCGGTCCGAACGACTGTACTAGCCAATCAGGGCGCGACCCGCGAGCCTTCGCGCACGCGCGCCTTACGAATTGGCACCCAACGAAGGAGGCCAAGGTGACCACCGACCTCAGATACCTCGTCTATACCGCCATGCTGACCGCCGCTCTCTGGATTCCGTATATCGTTTGTCAGGTCAGGACCAACGGGCCGCTCCAGCCATCGAACTATGCCGACCCCGGCCTGCCGCGCCCGGTCCCGCCTTGGGGGCAGCGCGCACACCGGGCATATCTGAACGCGATCGAGGTTTTTGCCCCTTTCGCAGCACTGGTCGTCGCCGCGCACCTGACCGGGAAGGCGGACGCGATGACCGCGTTCTGGTCGGCGAGCTTCTTTTGGCTGCGGCTGGCCCACGCCGTCGTCTATTGGGTCGGCTTTCCCTACCTTCGCACCGTGCTGTTCACTTTGGCATTTGTCGCCGAGGCGGGCATCTTCTGGGAAATCATCAGGTAGTTTTCGGTGGCAGGGATGTGCGCGGGAGGCCGGATCAATTCACAGGCCACGTGGTCTCAGACCGCAACAACACATGTTGACAAGGCCTCTGCCCCAGACAGGGCTGCTGCGGACAAAGCGGCCGCCGACGAGGCTGCCGCAGAAAAGTAAATAGCCCGCATTAGCGCAGCGATAAGCGCATTGGTCATCCGGGCTCCGGCGACTTCAAAACGAATTCGCCAGCTCGATCTCCGCCTTCAGCGCCGCAATCCGCCGTTCGGCCTCCCTCGCCGTCAAATCCTGCTCGAACTGTTTTGGCTGATAGGCCTCGGCGCTGAGCGTGCGCAGCGTCGCCAGTTGGCGGGGCGTCATCGGCGCATCGACCTGGTCGGGGAGGCGGGTCATCTGGAACTCCAAAGAATCTTTGTCGGGTGCGGACTCTTAACTTGAAATTTGTTCTTTATTTGTTCTTATAGGGTTCAACCGCAGCGAGGTGGCCCATGGACAACAAGCTTAATGAAATTCGCAGGAAAATCAGGTTCTTACGTGTGGAGATGTTGGGCGCGGAGGATAACATCCGCAAACAGGTCAACCGCGGCGAGGACTGCTCGGAAGCGGCTGTTCACCTGATGTCCATGCGGGTCGTCATGCTCGGGCTCATCAGCGAGCGGAACCGGCTCGGGGGCGAGGAACGCCTGCTCAATGTTGACGAACGGCTGAAGCTGGACGTCCGGGCGGTCAGCAGAAAACCCGCGAACGGGGCGCCAGCGCGTTTTCCGGCGAAAGCCGGCCCCGGACCTGATCCGGGGCGGGCACCGGTTCGCGTCAGGACCACGCGTCCAATCAAAAATCCAGAGCCCCGTTCCGATTCAATCGGAACGGAAAAGGCTCGAGGCCGCCGTGAGCGATGAGACGATTCAAGCCCTGCGCCGGCGGATCGGCGAGCTGGACCAGCTTGCGCGCCGGCTCGATCAATCCGGCCTGGACAACGCGCGGGCGCAGCTTCTGCTATCGCGCAAGCGGGCAGAGCTGGAAGACTTCATCAACAGGGGCCAGCGATGTCAGCACCGCTCAGATGGTACGACCACAACGCGGACAACCCGCCATGGCTGAAAGCCCTGGCGGAGGTTCGCATCCAGGCGACGCGGGAAGGCTGGTGCCACGCGCATGTGCAGGCGATCATCGTTGCGATCGACCAGTATGCCGAAGCGGCGCTGGGTAACCGAAGTTACTTTCTCAACAAGCCGTATGGGGTCGGTAAGAGCAATAATGTCCCTTGATCGTTAGGAGTTTGTAGGGCCGGCCGGAGGCCCCATGACAAGACTAGGTTCGCCCCCCGCACGCTATCCGACCGGCTATGGAGATAAGACCCGGATGTCGCTGCTGCTCATCTGGGCTACGCGACCAGGCTAATTCGCCTTCGCGCCGGCCGACTCGTTCGTCGGCACGGCCTCCGGCGCCGCCGGTTGCCGGCCGCCGCCGGTAAACCGCTCGATCACCGAGCGCACGGCATCGCGTGTCTTGCGGTCCTTCACTGCATCAAGCAAAGGCGCTGCGCCGGGCGAACGCCGGATCAGGCTTTCCGGATCGGGGAATACCAGCGGATCGTCCCATGGGCCTTGCACCACGAAGGGCAGATCAAATCCCTTGTCGCCGCCGTTGGCCGCGGGCGTCAGGCTAGCGACGCCCTTGAGGTCGTATTCGCGGCTCGGCACCGAAGCCGTGCCGGTCAGGGTCAGGCGCGTCGTCGGGCCGTCGACGCGGACGTCCTCGACGGTGGCGATGCCGTCGTTGAAGCGCACCGAAACCGTGAGATTGTCGTAGGGCGTCGAACCCGAGCGCAGGTTGCCGCCGCCGGACAAGGGCCGCCGCTCCAGCCGCTTCAGCAGCTGTTCGACATTGAAGCCCGCGATCGCGCCGTCATGGCCGATCATCGTCGCGGTGCCGTCGAGCGAGGAGGCGAGCCCGAACGGGCTCGAGCCGGAGGCCGTCAGCGAAACCCCGAGATTGCCGCGGCCGGAGAGTTTGGTGATCCCGAACAATTCGCTGGCGCAGGCCTGCAGATCGACATCGGTGAACTGGAACTGCGCCTTGACATCGGCGATCGCGTCGGAACGCGCGATCCCGAACGAGCCCTTGGCGATGCCGCCATACATCTGCGCCTCGCCGATCGAGAGCGCCAGCGCGCCGTTGCGCAGGTTCGCGCCGAATGCAGTTCGGCCGAGTTTTGTCGGACCGACCGTCACCCTCGCCGCCGACAGCCGCATGTCCAGATCGGTGGTGGAGAGCGACGTCAGGTCGAACAATTGCCGGTTCCAGTCCCGCGCGCCGCTCGCCAGCAGGCGCACGGTGGAGATGTAGGGCGTGAAATCGAGATTGCCGGCGGCGAGCGTGGCCTGCAGCGTCTGGCGGCCGTTATTGGCCACCGTCATCACGCCCTCGGCGACATTGCCGTCGAGTTCGACATTCACGTTGGTCAACGCAACCGAGGCGCCGACAACATTGGCGCGCGCCTTCAGCGCGAAGCGGCCGAAGCCGCCGCTGCCGGGCACCGGCTGTCCCATCCAGCGCAGCGCGTTGCGCAGCGACAGGCTGTCGACGGTCACCGTGCCTTCCATCATCAGGCTGGTGCGGTTGGCGACCGAGCCGTCGAAGGCCAGTTTCAGCGGCGCGCTGACGATGCGCGCCTTCAGGCCGGAGCGTTCGCCCGATAGCATCGCGACGAAGTCGCCCGCCGAGATCGAGCCGTCGATGCGCTCGCCACGCCAGTCGAATTGCCCGGTCGCCGCGAACGAGCGCGAGATCGACGGCCACGCCAGCGACAGATCGATATCGCCGAGCTGCTCGGTAACGTGGTTGGCGGCGTCCTCGTATTTGAGCACGCCGTCCTGAATCCTGATTTCGGAAAACGACACCTGGTTTTCGGCGCCGGGCTTCATGGTGCGCGCGATCCGTTCGACGAACGGCGTCCAGTTGCTCTCGCCGCCACCCTCCCTGACGACGCGGATCTGCGGCCGCAGCATCATGACATCGGCGATTTCAAAACGGCGCAGCAGCAGCGGCAGCAGGCGCAAATTCGCGGTCAGCACATCGACCTGCAGCGCGGGGTCCATGGTGCCGCCGCCCTTCAGCCCGACATTGTGAAAGGAGACGTAGCTGCCCGGAAACACCGAAACGTCGATCGCGCCCGACACCACCAGATCGAGCCCGGTGACGTCGCGGATCTGCGCCTCGACCGCCTGTCGCAGCGCGTCGCGGTTGAGGAACCAGGAGGTTCCGATCAGCGCCAGCACGGCCACGCAAAACAGCGCCGCAATCGGCATCCCGAGGCGCTTCATTCCTTGGCCCATCGTCAATGACATATCCGGATCTGGCTAAACCGAACTCGGGTTGATGCTACGGGGACTTTGTTGATTAAGGGTCTATGTTGATCAGGGCAGGCGGCGCAACGGTTAAGCCCGGCCAACCCACACAACTTGAAGGGTTTTCTTGACGCTTTCAAGGCCGAGGTGGCGCCCGGCGGGCGGTTCGGCGGCGTAATCCACCCGTCATTGACGCACCGCGAAGATTTCGCCTAATAATTCGAAGATAATGCCGGCTTACGGCCGTTCCCTCCATCAGGTCATACTCCATGAACAAGGTTTATCCCGACGCCAAATCGGCACTCGATGGCGTTCTCAAGGACGGCATGATGATCATGTCCGGCGGCTTCGGTCTGTGCGGTATCGCCGAAACCCTGTCGGACGCGATCCGCGACTCCGGCGTCAAGGGTTTGACTGTTGTCTCCAACAATGCGGGCGTCGACGGCATCGGCCTCTCGCGGCTGCTGGAGACGCGGCAGATCAAGAAGATGATCTCGTCCTATGTCGGCGAGAACAAGCTGTTCGCGCAGCAATACCTCGCCGGCGAGCTGGAACTCGAATTCAACCCGCAGGGCACGCTGGCCGAGCGCATCCGCGCCGGTGGCGCCGGTATCCCGGCCTTCTACACCAAGACCGGCGTCGGCACGTTGATCGCCGAAGGCAAGGAAGTGAAGGAATTCGACGGCGAGAAATACATCATGGAGCGCGGCCTGTTCGCCGACCTCGCCATCGTCCACGCCTGGAAGGGCGACACCGCCGGTAACCTGATCTACCGCAAGACCGCGCGCAACTTCAACCCGATGATGGCCACCGCTGCGAGGATCACGGTAGCCGAAGTCGAGCAGCTGGTTCCGGCCGGCGAACTCAATCCCGATCACATCCACACCCCCGGCATCTTCGTCAAACGCATCATCGAAGTGGGTACGGGCAAGAAGCGGATCGAGTTCCGCAACACCCGCCCGCGGCCCGCGGCATAAGCGCGATACTGGAGAACTGAAAATGGCCTGGACCCGTGAACAGATGGCCGCGCGCGCCGCGAAAGAGTTGCGCGACGGCTATTACGTCAATCTCGGCATCGGCATTCCGACGCTGGTCTCGAACTACATTCCCGACGGCATCGACGTCAGCCTGCAGAGCGAGAACGGCATGCTCGGCATGGGACCGTTCCCCTACGAGGGCGAGGAAGACGCCGACCTCATCAACGCCGGCAAGCAGACGGTCAGCGAATTGCCCGACACCAGCTATTTCTCCTCGGCGGATTCGTTCGGCATGGTGCGCGGCGGGCACATCGATCTGTCGATCCTGGGCGCGATGCAGGTGGCGCAAAACGGCGACCTCGCCAATTGGATGATCCCTGGCAAGATGGTGAAGGGCATGGGCGGCGCGATGGACCTCGTCGCCGGCGTCAAGCGCGTCGTCGTCGTCATGGAGCATTCCGCCAAGGATGGCCCGAAGCTTCTGAAGACGTGTAACCTGCCGCTGACCGGCGAGAAGGTCGTCGACATGGTGGTGACGGATCTCGCCGTCTTCACCATCGACAAGCACGGCAAGGACGGCATGGCATTGATCGAACTCGCCGACGGCGTCACGCTCGACGAGGTGAAGGCCAAGACCGAAGCCGAGTTTCGTGTTGCGCTGAAGAACGCCTGAGCGGTACGCCGGCTATGTAGGCGGTCCCGTAGGGTGGGCAAAGCGCAGCGTGCCCACCATTTCGCAGCGCGATCAACGATAGATGGTGGGCACGTCGCTTCGCTTCTTTGCCCACCCTACGGCACCGCCACGGCGTCGCATACGCCGGTGCCGCTCAGTGGTCGACCGGTTTCCCCGGGCCCAGATGGTAGCGGCTTGAGAAGAACACCAGCGGGAGGCTGTCGCAGTAATCGCACTCCGACACTTCGGCGATGAACAGCGTGTGGTCGCTGACGTCGATCGTCCGTGTCACCTCGCAGGCGAAAAACGCGACGCAGTTCGACAGCCGCGGCAGGCCTTCCACGATTTCGTAATCGGGATGCGTCTCGCGCGGCCGGCCCGCGAAATGGCTCGACAAGCCCCTGGCCTGTTCCGGCAGCACGTTGACGCCGTAGCGTCCGCTCGCCGACATCGCCTCATGCGTCTTGCCCGGCTTGACTGAGACCAGCACGGTCGGCGGCGAAAGGCTGATGGTGACAAAACTGTTGGCCGTCATGCCGCAGACCTCGCCACGGGAATCGAGCGCGGTCAGCACCGCAACCCCGGTCGCAAAGCGCGATGCGGCCTGGCGGAAGGCGAGCGGGTCGGCGCGCTGCATCGCATGCCCCTCACGCCGTGGCCCGCACCGGCGCGGGCGCGGCCTTGCGCTCGATCCAGGCCTGAATGCGCTCGGCCGATGCGACGCAGTCCCATTGGTGGTCCGGATAGTTGAAGTTCTCGGTGAACTCGTCGGCGAGCGCCTGGTTCTGGCTCATCGTGCCGATCAGCTGGCCTAGCGCCTCCGAGGGTGGCTGCAGCATGATGTTGGTCCAGCGCGCCGCCGCCAGCACGCGGTCTTGTCGTTTGAGGTCGACCTTTTCGCAAAACCGCGCATCGAGCACGTCGGCGTTGACGATCTCCTCGCCGAGCACGAACGCGGCGTAGGAGGCGACGTTGGCGCCCTGTCCCATCATCGGATCGACCACCGAATGGACGTCGCCGAGCGCGATGGCGCATTTGCCGCCGTCGAATTCCGCCACCGTGTTGCGAACCGTCGGCACCACGCCGCCCTGCAGCAGGTCGAGCGGCTGCGCGAGATCGAAGCGCGCAGTGTCGATGCGGTCATAGGTCGTCGGATGATGTTTTTCGAGTTTTTCCAGCACGACACGCAGGAAGTGCTTGGGGTCTGCCTCGTAGCTGAGCGTCGCGAGCTCCTCCATGTCGCCGCCCGGCACGTTCTCCATCAACAGTGCGCTGGCGATGCCGCCAAAAGTGATGGTGGGAATCACGATCATCTCGCCGTGGCCTGGCGAAACCGAAAGCGTCACGTTCATCGGATCCGGCTCGCGAACACCAGTGTAGAGGCCGACACAGAGCCGCCGCTGCGGCTGCGAATAGGGCGAGTGCTCCGGCCGGTAGGCGAAGAGCTGGCCGAGCGGGCCCTTGCCGCTGGAAACAACCAGGAGGTCGAACCGGCTGACCAGCGGCGCGATATCGCTTTCCTCAATCCGGCGGTATTCGATCTTGCCGCCACGATCCGCAAAATCCTTCATCAGCACCGGCAGATAGATCCGGTAATCGACGGCGCGGCTCGGCCGCGAGAAGTAACCGCGGAAGCTGATCGGCTGCGGGAAATTGAAAAAGTGATCGTGGTAGTAATAGTGATGCTTCGGGTCGTTCCAGTGATTGACGCCGAGATAGTCCTCGCGCGCGATCGTCACGTGGTGGTGCGCGACCGTGTTCAACAGACGGATGCCGCGATACTCGTCCGGCGCGCGGTCGGTGATCAGCGTGGTGTCGACGCCATGTTTCTGAAGATACAGGGCCAGGTGCAAGCCTGCGATGCCGGCCCCGACGATCCCGATGCGCCGTCTCATGTCCGCCTCCCCAAAGGTTGTTCGGGAGCTGGCCTCCCGTTGTTGGCTGCAGCCTAGCGGCGAACTTGCCCCAGAAAAATGGAATGGATAGGATATGATCTATTCCTATCAGGAATGATTTGATGGATCGGATCGACTGTTTGCGAGCCTTTGTCCGCTCGCTGGAGGGCGGCAGCTTCTCGGTGGCCGCCAACGAACTCGGCATCGGTCAGCCGGCCGTGAGCAAGCGGATCGCATTGCTCGAAAGCGAGTTCGGCACCCAATTGTTCTTTCGCACCACGCGCAAGCTCAAGCCGACGCCAGAGGGCCACCGCATCTACGATCTGGCCCGCCAGATCCTCGGAAACTTCGATCAGGCACGGGCGAACGTCGAGGAAAATTCACTGCGGCCGAGCGGCACGCTGCGGGTCAGCCTGCCGTCATCGTTCGGCCGGCGCTATTTGATGCCCGTCATTGCCGAGTACGTCCGAACCTATCAGGGGGTTCGTCTGGACATCCGCTTCAGCGAGCGTTTCGTCAATCTCGTGGAGGAGGGGATCGAGCTGGCGCTGCGGATCGGGCAACTCGAATCGAGTACGCTCGTGGCCCGGCGGCTTGGCACGGTGCGGCGCTACCTGGTCGCGACGCCGACCTACCTTAAAGGCCGTTCGGTGCCGCGCGCACCCGAAGACCTCGCCGCGCACCAATGCATCGTCTATTCGCGTCTGCCCGCGGCCAACGACTGGATCTTCGAATCCGAACATGGCCGCCACGTCGCTTCGATCGGCGGGCCGCTGCTGGTCGACGATGCCGACGCGATGGAGCAGGCGGTGATGCATCACCTCGGCATCGCCGTCCTGCCGGAATGGAGCGCCGTCGCCGGCATTCGCAGCGGTCAGTTGCAGAACCTGCTGCCGGACTTTTCGATCGCCGCCTTGCCGCTGCACGCCGTCTATCCCGAAACGCACTGGATGTCGCTGCGGGCGCGAAGCTTCCTGGACCTGTTGATCAAGCGCGCGGGACAATTTTCTACGCCGTAAGCCTGCTATCGTCGCCGCTGCGAACGCAGTCGCGTAGGGTGGGCAAAGCGCAGCGTGCCCACCATTTCGCAGCGCGTTTGACGATAGATGGTGGGCACGTCGCTGACGCTCCTCTGCCCACCCTACGGCACCGCCACGGCATCGCCTACGCCGGCCCGCTCGGTATATCCGAAAACCGCGTCAGCCACGCCACCGGGCCGATGCTGGCGGCGACGATCAATAGCGCTGCGAGTGCGCCTTCCTCAAAACTCCCGCGGCTGGCGTATTGGTAGATTGAGGTCGCCAGCGTCTCGACGTTGAGCGGCCGCAACAATAGCGTCGCCGGCAATTCCTTCAAGCAATCTACGAACACGACGATGACGGCGCCGAGCATGGCGGGGCGCAGCAGGGGCAGATGGATCAGCCGCATCGTCGTGGTTTGGCCGGCACCGACGGCGCGTGCGCTGTCGTCGTAATCGCGTGGGATCCGCTCGAACCCTGCCTTGATGAATCCGGTCGGCACCGCGAGAAAGCGGATCACATAGGCGATGACGACGGCGGCGCCGGAGCCGACCATGATCAACCCCGGCAACGGTTGCCCGAGCGATGCGGCGAGCGCGTTAAGCGCGTTGTCGATGGCGAGCACCGGCGCGAGCAGCCCGAGCGCCAGCACCAGCCCGGGCAGCGTATAACCCAATTGCGCGATGTTCATCGCCACGAAGCGCAGCCGGTTCGGCCGCCAGCGCCAGGCCAGGATGGTCGCAAAGCCGAGCAGCAGCGCGGCGAGCGTGGCAAGGCTTGCGAACGCGACCGAGTTGAAGGCGTCGCGCCACAGCGCCATGTCGAAATTCGCAAACAGCCCGCGCTTGAAACTCTGGTGCGCGAGATACAACAGCGGCACCAGAAATCCGAGGCAGACCGGCAGCAGGCAGGCCGCGAAGGCGAAAGCGCCCTTGAGGCCTGACAGCGTCGTCCGCTGCGTCAGCCGCGGGCTTTCGGCGGAAAATTCCGTTGTGACGTTGCGCCGTCCGTAGCGTTCAATGGCGATAAGTCCGGCTACGATCGCCAGCATGAAGCAGGACAGTTGCGCCGCGCCGGCAAGGCTGCCGCGGTTGAGCCAGGTCGTGAACACCGAGACCGTCAGCGTGCGAACGCCGAGATATTCGCTGGCGCCGATGTCGTTCAGCGTTTCCAGCGATACCAGCGCTGTGCCGACCGCCAGCGCGGGGCGTGCCATCGGCAGCGAGATGCGCCAGAGGGTGGTCCAGCGGCCGGCGCCAAGCGTCTTCGCAGCTTCGGCGAATTCAGCGCTCTGGAACTGGAACATGGTGCGCGCCGAAAGATAGACGTACGGGTAGAGCACCAGCGCGATCACGATGACGGCGCCGGGCAGCGAACGCAAATTGGGAAGCAGGCGCACGGCGTCCTGCAGTGGGAGCCAAAGCGTGAGCGTCTTGTGGACCAGGCCGAGCGGCTCGAACAGATCGACATAGACGTAAGCCGCGAGATAGGTCGGGATCGCGAGCGGCAGCGGCAGCAGCCACAGCAGCATTCGCCGGCCGCGAAATTCATGCAGCGACACCGCCCACGCCGCACCTGTGCCGATCGCAAGCGACAGGGAGCCTACGCCGATCAGCAGCAGCGCGGTGTCGAGAAGGCTCCGCGGCAGCACGTATTTGATGAGGGTCTGCCAGACATCAGGCGCCGGCTGCATCGCCAGCGCGATGATGGAGATGACGGGCGCTGCGACAAGAATGGCGGTCGCGACCGCGATCGCTGCGGCGATCCGCCCCAAGCGCGTGGTCCGGGTCACGCCGGCTCACATCGGCGAGAAGCCGGAAGCCCATGCAGCAATATGCCCTCTCCCGGGGAGGGAGAGGGCATATTGACGGAAATGTTCTCGCGACTTGGTGCGATCAATTATCGAACCCGACCTTGTCCACCAGCGTCGAGGCCGCCTTGCGGTTGGCGACGATCTTGGCGATCGGCGTCGGATCGGCGGTGAGCTTGCCATAGCCCGCAATGGTCGGATTGACGGCGACGCCGGCGCGGATCGGATATTCGTAATTGGCATCGGCGTAGATGTGCTGCGCCTTGTCGCCGGCGAGCCACTCGATCAGCTTGAGGCCGTTGTCCTTGTTCGGCGCATTCTTCGCCAGGATGACGCCGGAGAGATTGACGTGGGTGCCGCCGCCCTCGAACGTCGGCAGGATCACTTTTGTCGCTTCCGCCCACGGCTTCTTCTCGGGATCGTTGTTCATCATCAGCGCCCAATAATACGTGTTGCCGATGCCGATGTCGCACTTGCCGGCCGCCACGTCGCGCGCGGCTTCGCGGTCGCCGCCGGAGGGTTTTTGCGCCAGATTGGCCTTCACGCCCTTCAGCCATTCCTCTGCCTTGGCCTCGCCGTGCCTGGCCACATAGGCCGCGAACAGGCCGTTGTTGTAGATGTGCTGGCCGGAGCGGATGCAGATCTTGCCCTTCCACTTCGGATCGGCGAGCTCTTCATAGGTGATCTTGTCCTGCTTGACGCGGTCCTTCGAGGCGTAGATCACGCGCGCGCGCATCGAGATGCCGGCCCACTGGCCGTCGGGATCGCGGAACTGTGCCGGCACGGTCTCGTCGATCACCACCGACTTGATCGGCTGGGTAACGCCGGCCTGCACGGCGTCGTCGAGGCGGCCGAGATCGACCGTGAGCAGCACGTCGGCGGGGCTGTTGGCGCCTTCCGCCTTCATGCGCTGCTCAAGCCCCGAACTGGCCGAGACGACGTTGACCTTGATGCCGGTGTCCTTGGTGAAGGCGTCGAACAGCGGTTGGACCAGCTTGGTTTCGCGATAGGTGTAGACGTTGACCTCGCCGTCGGCGGACGCCGGCGAGGCTCCGAATGCGGTAAGACAAAGCAACGCGGCGGTTGCGGCGGTAGCGCGAAGATTGATCATGAAAGCTGCCCGGCAATAGTGGTGGAGATGCCGCTGTCAGTAGCGCAGCGGCTGCCGTACCGGCAGCGACCGGATGTCGCGAATGTCAGGATTTAGAGCGATTCCAGCCGTCAATTTAGATCGATTCCAATGTGTGCGGCCACGGCACCCCATGGCCTCCAAACCAGGATAGGCGTTCGAAGCTAACCGAAGCGAGTCTCAACGATCAAACGAGGGTTACCATGGTTCACGTCGCAGCAAATTGCTGGAGGATCTCTTGGGCGGTTTCACTGTTGCTACTGCTAACCGAATACAGCGGCGGACGTTCCGTAGCGTTCGCCGCTAGCGATTCGTCCTCCTCAACAGCGACGCCCAGTCCAAGCCCAGCGGCTAATCGTCCTCGTTTGTCTCCATCTGAGGGCAACTGGGTGAATGTCACTTCGAATCTTGCCGGGATGGAATCTGAGTGCGGCAACATGACTTACGTGTCGGCGAAACCGAATGAAGATCTTGTAATCGCGGGCGTCGCGCAACGGGGCCTTTGGGGAAGCACTGATGGCGGCATGAGCTGGCATCAACTCGGGGCAGGCGGCGGCTCCGCCACCATCACAAATCGACCCGGCTCGATCATTTACGATCCTGTCCGTTCCGATGTGTTTTGGGAGTCGGGCATATACAACAGCAATGGTGTTTACCGAACGGACAATAGCGGTAGCGTGTTCCGGTCACTGGGCTCTATCCGTCACAACGATTCCGTCAGTGTTGATTTTACGGATATCAATCGTCGGACCCTCCTTGCGGGAGGACACGAACAAAAACAGACGGTTTATCGTTCTCAGGATGGCGGCAATACGTGGAGAAATGTGGGAGCCAATCTCCCGGCAGGAACAGCCTTTTCAAGTTTCCCCTTGGTGATTAATTCCACGACATTCTTTGCCGGCTGCTCTCCCAGTTGGGGCGGTGGAATGGGCGGCATTTATCAAAGTAACGATTCAGGAGCCACTTGGATTTCCGCTTCGGTCCAGGGTGGAGGCGCACAACCACTTATTGCAAGTGACGGATCGGTTTACTGGTCGAGTGGAGACGGCGCTATGGTACGAGGGATAGGTCAAGGCTCGCATTGGACGTGGAGTCAAACCGTGGCGGGCGGCACCCTGATGAACGTGCACCCGATTGAACTGCCCGACGGACGTATCGTCAGCCTTAGTTCCCAACACGTTATGATCTCTTCGGATCACGGCTCGAATTGGCAGCCTTTCGGCCCACAACTGCCATTCAAGCCGGTTGGCATAAGCTATTCCGATTTCGACAAGTCATTTTACATTTGGCAATTCGATTGTGGAAATAAGGTGCTACCCAACGCAATCATGAAACTTTGGCTTTGATTGGCAAAATGTGGGTCAGATCCGACAATGCGAGCTGGATTTTGCGCAGCGCTGCGCGCAACGACTGGATGTCGTCAATGGTTTCCTGACCATATGGCCCAATGCGGCGATTGAGCTAATTCATCTCAAAGCGATGCCGGTGATTTTGACGGCCGATGAAGAACGCGACGTCCAGATGCGCGCGTGGGATAAACGCATTGCAGCAACCTACCGGACGATGCACTCAAGACCATGGCGCCGCACCGGTCGGCTTCCAAGCCTACCGCGACCAGCGCGACTGGACCGCCCTCGATCAACGCTAGCTGGCCGCCAGCGGAGCCTGGACACAGGCCGCCGCCCGATACTCGACCGAGCGACACCGATCGGAGATCCTATAAAGACGGGCCGATCTGGCCAGTTAGTTGCGGAGGTTGCCTCCGCTGCTGTTGATGACCGGCCATGCCGTCAGGTCGCCTGTTTCACCAGAGCGGGTGCCGTCTCGTCGCCTTTGAGTTCTTCCAGGCTGCGGTGCCGTGGCTCGATGCCAAGTGCCCAGACCGTGACGATCTGCACCACCAACAGCCCGATCATCAGCGCCATCACACCGGCGACGCCGCGGGCCTCGAACAGCATCACGACCAGGAACGGCGTGACGATGGTGGCGCCGCGGCCGAGCGTGTTGACGATCCCGGAGGCGCGCAAGCGCACTTCGGTCGGGAATAGTTCGGGGAT
This sequence comes from Bradyrhizobium sp. McL0615, assembly GCF_049993905.1. Classification (NCBI taxonomy): domain Bacteria; kingdom Pseudomonadati; phylum Pseudomonadota; class Alphaproteobacteria; order Hyphomicrobiales; family Nitrobacteraceae; genus Bradyrhizobium; species Bradyrhizobium sp. McL0615. Next base: position 1,476,230 of record NZ_CP188254.1, read on the forward strand.
GTAGATTCCGAACAGCAGCGCCACCAGCACATAGATCGGCACCGTCAGCGCGAACCCGACCGCTGGCAGCAGCATTGGATCAGATATCATCGGATAGATGATGCCGAGCACCACCGAGATCAGCGATGCGCCGATGATGGTCGGCTTGCGGCCCCAGCGGTCCGCGGTAAACGCGCCGATGGCCGAGCCGATCGGCGCGCCGAGCGCCATCACCAGCGAATATCCGAACGAGGTGGCAACAGTCAGTCCCTGTTTGATGAAGAACACCGGCAGCCATGTCACGAAGCCATAGAGCAGCGTATTGATCGTGATCAGGCAGACCGAGCCGACGATCATGCGTGACAGCAGGGGCGCCGTGAACAGCGTGGCGAGATCGGGCGATGCCGGAATCGTCGCTGCCGCTGCGGGGGCCGGCAGCGGCCGTCCCTGGGCTGCTTCCTTCTCGATCGACTGCATCAGCGCTTCGGCCTCTGCGGTGCGGCCCACTGCTTCCAGCCAGCGCGGCGATTCCGGCAGCGACTTGCGCAGGTACCAGACGATGAGCGCGCCGACGCCGCCGAGGACGAACATCGCCCGCCAGCCAAACTCGGGGACCACCAGGGACGCGACCAACAGCGACACCGGCAGACCCGTCACGACGCAAACCGCCATCAGCCCGAGCCATTTGCCGCGCGTTTTTGCCGGCACGAATTCGGTCATGGTCGAATAGCCGACCACGTTCTCGGCACCCAGTCCGAAGCCCATCACGAAGCGGCAGGCGATCAGGATGGCCATGTTCGGCGCGAAGGCGGCCGCCAGTGACGCCAGGCCGAACACCAGCAAATTGAACTGATAGGTGAAGCGCCGCCCGTAGCGGTCGCCGAGAAAGCCGGTTGCAAACGAGCCCAGCATCATTCCGACGAAGGTCGCCGAGATGAACATGGCATTCTGCGGCAGCGTGGAAAACCCGGTCTTCAGGGTGACGCCGAGCACGGTGCCGGCAAGATAAATGTCAAAGCCGTCGAAGAACATCCCGATGCCGATCAGGAACATGATGCGGCGATGGAAAGGCCCGATCGGCAGCCGATCCAGACGGCTACCCGCGTTTACCGATGTCGACATGTGCTTGCTCCCCTTTTCGCTTCTCGTTGATGCGGCCTGCCGTCTTCTCTGAACGGCTCGCCGCTTGTTGCTGCTAGTTCAGTCGTCGATGGTTCGCCGTGTCGCGATACCAGTCGAACGGCTGGTCGTGCGTCGCGACCATCACGCTCTTGGTGTTGAAATGATCGTCGAAACTTTCAGCTCCGCACTCGCGTCCGATGCCGGAATCGTCGACGCCGCCCCAGGGCGAGGCCGGGTCGAGGCGGTGATGGTCGTTGATCCAGACGATGCCGGCCTTGACGGCGGCCGCCACGCGATGCGCGCGGCCGACGTCGCGGGTACGGATCGCAGCCGCCAGCCCGAACGGGGAATCATTGGCGAGCCTGAGTGCGTCCGCCTCGTCCTTGAACGGCGTCACCGAAGTGAAGGGGCCGAACACTTCTTCCTGGAAAATCCGCATGTCGGATTTCACATCGGCGAATACGGTCGGCTCGACGAAATAGCCGTTGTCATGGCCGGGGACCTTGGCGGCGACACCGCCCGTCACGAGGCGCGCGCCGTCCTCATGGCCGAACCGCGAATAAGTCAGCACGCGATCGCGCTGTCGCGCCGAAATCACCGGTCCAAGCTGGGTTGCGGGATCGAAGGGATCGCCGATGCGGATGGTTTGTGTCTTCGCCTTCAGCTTCTCGACGAACTCGTCATAGATCGATGCCTGCACGATATGGCGCGATGCGCAGACGCAGGTCTGGCCGGCGCCGATGAACGCACCGAACGCGGCGTAGTTGACGGCGCGATCGACGTCGAAATCATCGAACACCATCACCGGCGTCTTGCCGCCGAGCTCCATGGTCTGGTGCGCGAAAACTTTTGCGGCGGCGGCGCCAGCGATGCGGCCGGCCTCGGTACCGCCGGTCAGCACCAGCTTGTTGATGTCGGCGTGTTCGGCCAGCATCTTGCCGGCGCTTGGGCCGAGGCCGAGGACGATGTTGAACACGCCGGGTGGCAGTCCCGCCTCGGTAAAGATCTGCGCCAGCTTCAAGGTCGTCAGCGGGGTATATTCCGACGGCTTGACGACGGTGACGCACCCGGTCGCCAGCACCGCGGCCAGCGATTTGCACAGGATCATCAGCGGATGATTGAACGGGGTGCAGTTGGCCACGATCCCGATCGGCGTGCGCAGGGTATAGTTGAGATACGAACCCTCGACCGGGATCACTGAATCGCGCCGCGCCAGCGCAAGCCCCGCGAAGTAACGGAAGAAATCCGGCAGCCGGGAAAGCTGCGCGCGGGTTTCGTTGACCGGGCGGCCGTTGTTCAGTGTCTCCAGCCGGTACAGCGCATCCAGATTGGCCTCGAAAGCGTCGGCCAGGCGATTGACCAGCCGCGCCCGGGCGCGCGTGTCCATGCCGCCCCAGGCCTTGCCTTCAAAGGCGGCGCGCGCGCTTTTCATGGCGCGGTCGATATCTTCAGCGGTTGAATTCGGAATCCGCGCGATCACGTCGCCGGTTGCGGGATTGCGGACGTCGAGCATCTCGCCGGAGCCTGCTTCAACCTCGCGACCGTCGATGAAATTGCCGTGGATCTCGACGTCGACGGTTCCAGGTGTTGAGGAGATATTCATGGTTCCCTCGCATCGACGATGACGGCGTTACGCTTGAGCGCCGGCAGCACGCGTTTTTCGGTTTGCGCGATATGCGCCTTGATGAGACGGGCGGCCGTGCGCCCGTCGCGCCGCTGCATCGCCTCGATCAGCGCGACATGCTCGGCGACGAGTTTTGCCGGATCGTGGCCTTTCAGATTGGCGACGCTGACGCGCACCAGGCGATCGGCCTGTCCGATCAGGTCGCACAGCGCGGCCGCCATGCGGCGATTGCCGGATGCATGCGCGAGCGCCGAGTGGAAGGCGCGGTTATAGGCGATGAAGTCTTCGTGGTTGCCGGAGAAGCGGCGGAACTTATTCAGCGACTTCAGGGTGTCGTCGCTCGCGCTCTCGATCGCATCCATCACGCAGGCCGGCTCCAGCGCGAAACGAAATCGCAGCAGGTCGCGCGCATCGGCCAGCGAGATCGGGTTGACCCGGTAGCCCTGCCGCGGCGTGACCGTGACGAGATGCTCGCGTTCGAGCCGCAACAGCGCCTCGCGCACCGGTTGACGGCTCACGGCATAGCGCTCGGCGAGATCCTGTTCGCGCATATCATCACCTGGCGCGAAGTGGCATGTCAGGATATCAGAGCGAAGGCTTTCGTAGACGTTATCTCGCAAAAGCATGGAAATTCCTTCAGATCTGACCGATAGATAGGCATTCGTGAAATATCACGTCAAGGCAAAAGAGCCTGAATGACACCGAATTTAGTCTGGCAATCAGCGGGCTGTTGCGCCAAAAGGGGCGCTTGAGGGCAATCGAAAGAGGGACCGGGATGGATCGGCTATTTGCGGCAGCAACCGTCAACGCAGTGGAGGCGGGCGATGGGCCGCCGTTGTTTCTGTTCCACTCGCTGCTGTCGGACCGCGCCAGCTTCGACGCCATCGTTCCCGAATTATCAAAATCGTTTCGCGTGATCGTCCCGGAATTGCCGGGGTTCGGTAGATCGCAGGCCGTGACTGGTGGTCTGGCGGCGGTGGCAGATCGGATGGCGGAAGCGGTCAAGCATGCGGCCAAAGGTGAAGATGCGATCGTGCTCGGCAACGGCTACGGCGGGTTCGTCGCGCTGCAGATGGCCATCCGGCATCCCAAGATCGCAACCAAGCTCATTTTGGCCGATTGCGGCGCGGCGTTCTCCGAGCCCGGCCGCGAAGCCTTCCGCAACATGGCGACGGCATCCATGGCCAAGGGGCTGTCGGCGATAACAGATGTTGCGATGCGCCGGCTGTTCGCGCCGGAATTCCAGGCCGCCCATCCGGACCTGATGCAGGATCGGCGCGAGGCTTTCCTGCGCACTGATCCAAACGTGTTTCGCGCCGCATGCGATGCGCTGGCGGCGCTCGATCTGCGGCCGGAGCTTGGCAAGGTGAGCGTGCCGGCGCTCGTGCTGGTCGGCGAACACGACGAGGCGACGCCACCGCCGATGTCGCACGAACTGGCCGCAGGCCTGCCGCACGCCTACCTGGAAATCATCCCGGGCTGTGCCCATGTGCCGCAATTGCAGTCGCCCCGGTTGTTTCTGGACGTCATCGGCGACTTCCTGCCGGTGACCAACGCCGCTCCGGCCTGAGACCCTTCGCTGCCGGACCTGCCGACAATTTGAGCAGAGAGCCTCTGCTTACCGTTCGACCTTGGCATCGTCAGTGCTAGGCTTGGCTTGATACGGGGGTCATGCTGATGCGCGCGGTACTCGACTATTGCACCGGAGCAACCAGGCGAGAGGTGCCGGCAGGCACGTTCGTGCTTCAGGAAGGTAGCAAGACCGGACATCTGTTCGTGCTGCTCGAAGGACGGCTGGAGGTCATCAAGGGCGATAGCGTCGTCGCCGTTCTGACCGAGCCAGGGGCGATGCTGGGCGAAATGTCGGTGCTGCTCGATCAGCCGCATACCGCGACGGTGCGCGCCGCCGCCGATTCCGTCGTATACGAGTTCGACGACGCCGCGGCATTCCTGCGCGACCAGCCGGCAGTGGCCCTGTTGATCGCGCGTTTGCTGGCGCAACGCCTCAACGTCGCCAACACCTATCTGGCCGATTTGATGCATCAATATGCCGGTCAGGGTAACCATCTCTCGATGGTCGGCGAAATCCTGCAGAGCATGATCAACCTGCCGCCGTCACAGGTGTCGCCAGGCTCGGATCGGCAATCCGACCCGCGCGTATGATTTCATCGACGATTTTTTGAAGATTTGTCGGCGTCAGGCGCCTTGGTCACGGCCCATGGATCATACTTTTCCTTGGAATCGGGAATGCGCTTGAGTGCTTCCTGATAAGCCTTGTCATCGACCTTCGGCTTCTTGTTCGCGGCTTTTGTATCGTCGCCCTGATGCCCTCGTTTGCCGCCCCCCATCTGCGCCTGTGCGGGCACAGCCAACAGCGCCAGTACCGCCACTGCCATCACCAAGGCCCTCATCGTGCTGCGTCTCCTTAGCCGTCGCCCGGGGAAGGCTACTTCGCAATCCGGCGACGGCAAAGCCAAGAACACAATCTCTGCGGAATTTAATGATCGCGCAAACTGCAGGAGACCGTCCGCGAGGGGCCGCAAGTCGCGAGGTTCGCTTTACCCAGATGAGCCGGCATCGCGCGTTTGACTGGTTGCGCGGTGGCTCGGTGGTCTCTTTGATTTAGCGCGGTTCTTCGAAGCTTGCCGAAAGCCGCTACGTGGGCGCTCGCAGTTGTCCGCGTAGCCATGTGTGCGCAGTTACAGACTTCATCGGGTCGGTCAGCAGGTCAGCCACAATCTGATGAACCTGTTTGCACGCAAGGCATTCGAAGGTCTGAATGTCGAAGCCAATAGGGCCCGGGGTAACCCGCGCCAACACAGTTCGCGTTTGGCACGTGGGGCAGAGTGGTCGCAGGATGGTCATGATGCTATCGCCTTCTCGTTCAGGCGGGAGCGTTACAGACTCTCAGTCACCAGAAGATACCAAGGGGCGGTGACGCAGCCAGCATGGAACCCTCGCGGTCCCACGGCTGGTCAATTTTGCTCACTTTCGAAAAATTGATAACATGCAGGCGCCCCGACTTTCCCTAGAACCTTGCCGTGCGAATGCCCAGCCTGGATCGAAGATCGCGCCTCTCGCAGGTGGAACCCGAATTGCTCGTGTTCTGTTAGACATGGCTGCGCCCCCAACCAGTCGAGCCGACCCTATGCTCAAGATCTGCGTTTCAATGCCGGAATTGCAGCGTCGAGCGTTGTCCGAAGTGAGAAGCCAGCCCGGCTGTCATAACGTCCAGGAGGTAGCGATCAATCGCGTTGCAGAGCCCGCTGAAAACAACTGGTCGCTCTGTGTGCTTGCGGCGGGCGCGGCAGATGCCATACCGCCGCGCGCGCGGCGGCTCACGTCCAGACTGTTTTGCGCCGGGACTACGATCTGCTGGCGGATTGATCTGGAGGTCCATAAAAGGAAGGCCGGAGATCAAAATGGACCACCGCTTCACATTCTCGATATTCACGATGGAGATCAACGGAAGGCCAACGCTTGCGTTGCAGGCCAAGCGGCACGCGGACGCGGAGCGTATGTGCGAACGCGACGGGTTACGCGCAAAGTTGAGCACAATCACATCTCATGGCACCCCGTTGTGCGATGCCAGCGCCACGATGAAGCTCAGGTTGGCTACCGCCGACGAAGCAGGTCTTTATCGGCGAGCAACGCAATCGATCGAGCCTTCAAGTGACACCAACGTCGTGTATCTTGTGGATCTTGATGAACAGGACCTGGGTTAAATCGGAGAGTGTCTGCCGAACAAATCGAAAGAAGCAAGAAGGCACTCGTATCATTAGCTCGCCGATTGCTGCGTATTCGGATCGGCAATCCGCCCCAAGGATATCAGCCACGGCGGCGCGTTCTCGATTTCCGCCGCCGGCCTAGCCAAGGGCGCGCGCAAGTCGATGCGTCGCGCTTCGCCGGCCGCCAGCCAGAACGCGGTGTCCTCATCGAGGTCGAGCACGATACAGACCGGCGGACGGCCGTGCTGCAGGCCGGTGTTGAAGACCCAGGTCGTGCCGAGCCGGTCGAACCACGAGCCGTCGGGGATGAAGGGCGACTGATGCACGTGGCCGGAGATCACCATCGACGGCTGGTATTGCGCGATCCATTGCACCAGTTCGACGTCGCCGAAGAAGCGCTTGCCACCCCAGCTCGTCGGCGAATTCGCCGGCGGCGCATGATGCACCCAGATCCAGCGCTGCGCCCGTTCGGCTGCGGCGTCGCGAAGCTGGGCTTCGATGCGGCTCTTGACCAGCGGTCCGTCCCACCACGGACACACCGTGAAGTGCGTGCCGCCGATGGTGAGGTCGTCGCCGTCGCAGGCGATGCCGAGTTCTCTGATATCGCCGACCCAGCGCGCGATCTTTTCGCCTTCGGCGCTGCGTTCGTCGAGATCGTGATTGCCCGAGCAGAGGATAACCCGCGTCATGCCTGACAGCAGCGACAGGTATTTCTTCACGACCAGAATTTGCGCGCGAAAGTCGACGAACGATCCGATGTCGAGCGCGTCGCCCGCGAAAATGACGACGTCGAATTCGGGCGCCGCCGCCAGCAGCCAGTCGAACTGCGGCAATGAATAATGCAAATCGGCAACGACGAGGCAGCGCATAATGATTCAAACCCAAAATGCCTAGGAAACAGGCGATCCGCAGGCGGATGCATTCAGGCAGGCCGGAAAGAGCAAAAATTGTGCCGCGAGGCACCGATTGAACGTGACACATGCCCGCAAGGCCGCGCAACCGGGCGCGCGCCGGTCAGTATGTTACGTCGAAGTTTACCGCGGCGGTGTTGCCGCCGCTGATGACAATGGCGACCCGCTCGCCGGGGGCAGATTTATAGGCGCCGGACAATATGGCGGAGAATGCCGCGGCCCCACCAGGCTCGGCCACGATGCGCAGGGCGCGCCACAGCTGCGCCTGCGCATTCGCTATTGCGTCGTCCGAAACCAGCACGGTCTGTCGCGCATATTTCTGGACGATCGGAAACACCCTTTCGCCGACGCGCCGGGGCGCCAGCGAATCCGCGGCCAGGCCGCCAGCCTCCACGTCGATGGGATGTCCGGCCTCGAAGGCTTTTGTCAGCGTTGGCGACGCAAACGGCTCGACGCCGACGACCTTGACGCGCCCGGCATACCAGGCGGCGATACCAGCGATCAGCCCGCCGCCGCCGACCGATACGAGGACGGTGTCGATATCGGCCGCTTGTTGCTCGAGTTCGAGGCCGAGTGTCCCCTGTCCGAGGATGGTTTCGTTCTGGTCGAACGCCGGTATCGGCATGGCGCCGGTTTGCTGCGCCCACGCTTCGCTGGTCGCGAGCGCATCCGCGTAGCGTTCGCCCTCGATCACGAGGTCGGCGCCGTATTCGCGGATGCGCTGAATCTTGGCCGGGGAAGATATGCTCGGAACGAAAATCCTGGCCGGCTTGCCCAACTTCATCGCGGCGTAGGCGACCGCCGCACCGTGATTGCCTCCGGATGCAGCGACGATGCCGGCTTTCGGCACCTCGCGAGCGAGGAAATTGGCAAAGGCGCCGCGCGCCTTGAACGATCCCGAGTGCTGGAGCAGCTCAAGCTTGAGCGTGAGTGTCGTTGCGGGCAGGCCAAACTCGTCGCCATTGATCTCGATGACGGGCGTGCGCCGGATATGCGGCCGGATGATCCGTTCGCATCGCGCGATGGTTTGCGGATTTGCAGTGTTGTCGGGCATTTCTATAGCGGGTCTCTACGGCGGCAGCGATTGACAGGAATTAGTCATTTAGCTAATTAGCAATATGGCTTCTTTTGAAGACGACGTCGAGTCCGCTTTTCGCGCGCTCGCCAGCGATCGGCGGCTGTTGATTCTGGAATGGCTGAAACGTCCCAAGACGCATTTCCCCCCACAGGTGGATGGCGATCTTGTGAAGGACGGCGTCTGCGGCGTGCTGATCGCCGAAAAGCTCGGCATCAGCCAGCCGACCGTCAGCGAGCACCTGAAGATATTGTCGAAGGCAGGGTTGCTGAGCGCCAAACGAGTCAAGCAGTGGACATTCTACAAGCGCGACGAAGCCCGCATTGCCAAGTTGAAAGCGGCGATGCTCGCGAAGATCTGAGGTTCAGGTCGGCGCGATCGACCGAGGCCGGGCGACCAGCGCTGCCTGTCAGGCCCGTAACACGACGGCCGGTTGGAAAGACTGGCTCAGCGACAAGCAGTGGGCTCGGATGACGCCGCATCTGCCAACGGACCAGACCGGACCGGCGCGCGATGACGATCGACGTATCATCAGCGGTATCATTCACATGCTTCAGTGCGGCGCGTGGACTGAAGTTTAAGTTTTACGGCCAGGCGCTTCAGCCCGCGGTCGACGGCCTCGGCGTCGCGATGGGCATCCGTCCCTATATCGACGACGACCTCGCCGCGCCGCCGCCGAGCTGGCCGGGCGCCGCGCTCGCCGATAATTGACGTGACGCGATCTCCCTCAGGTTGTATGACGGTCACGATACCTTTGAAAATTTTCATAACGGAGCAGATATCATGGCACGAACGGCGCGTTCCAGGCTTCCGCAACCGGTTTTCCACGAGCCGATTTTCGGCGAGGACGGCTCGATGCCCGATCCGACAGGATTTTCAACGGCGCATCCAAGCGACAGTGCCCTGTACAAGCAGATAGGCGATCTCTCGAAGAAAGACGTCGTCGCCGTCCCGAAGTCGCGGATCGCCGACGATCAGATGTTCGCCCTAGCTGACGCCTATGGGAGCCACGGCCCGCAGATCGTCAAGAAGATCACCGGAACGGCAGCATTGTGTTTCACGCCTTTGGCGATTCGGGCGCGTCGAATGCCGGAAAATATCCCAACGAATTGCGCGTCGCCGACCAGGTGACGCTTGATACTACGTCTTCGCCTGAGCCCGGCCGCGCCGCGTTCCTTTTTCATCTCGGCGACATCGTCTACAATTTCGGAGAACCGCAATATTACTACGACCAGTTCTACGATCCGTTTCGCAATTACCCGGCGCCGATCTTCGCCATTCCCGGTAATCACGATTCGTTCGTCGTCCCCGGCACCAAGGCCGCGCAGGCGCCGCTGACCACGTTCCAGCGCAATTTCTGCTCGCCGCAGACCATCATTACTCCGGAGGCGGGTTCGCTGCACCGGACCGCGATGACGCAGCCTGGCGTCTATTTCACGCTCGACGCGCCCTTCGTTCGCATCGTCGGCCTGTTCAGCAATTCGCTGGAAGATCCCGGCGTCATTTCCAATATGGACAAGAAATGGCCGGCTGTCTCCAACGTGCAGATCGATTTTCTCAAGGCCCAGCTGACGCGGATCAAGCAGGAGAAATTCGCCGGCGCAGTCCTGCTCGCCTCCCACCATCCGCCGTTCAGCTACTCGCCCCCGCCGAATGCAGGCGGGACCGGCGGCAATCACGGTTGCAGCACCGAAATGCTGCGGCAGATCGATATGGTCTGCCATGAGGTCGGGGTCTATCCTCACGCACACCTGTCGGGCCACGCCCACAACTACCAGCGCTATACGCGGATCATGGAGTTTGGCGGCAAGGAGATCGACGTCCCCTTCGTCGTCTGCGGTGACGGCGGACACAACGTCAATTCGCTGGTGCGGCCGCGGAAGGGGCAACCGCCCGTGGAGCCGGTTGCGGGCGTAGATGTGAAGTATCTCGAGGGCAAAAAGGGCCCGGCGAAGGTAAATCATTTGATACTAGCGAAATACGATGACCACAATTACGGATATCTGCGCATCTATGTCGACAAGCAGTATCTGAAGATCGGCTTCCACCAGGTCGGCGTCCGCTCGCTGGCGCAATCGCGCTACGACATGGTCACGGTGCGGCTGGCCGATCACCACATGGTTGCGAACTAATCCTTGTTCGCCTTGAACCGGTTCATCCCCTTCATCGCGAACGGCGCGAGTAACGCCACCAGCGCGATGCCGAGCAGCGTCGCCGACATCGGGCTTTGCAGCAGCACGATGGGATCGCCGAGGCTGATGGCGAGCGCGCGGCGCAACTGGCTTTCGGCGATCGGTCCCAGGATGAGACCGACGACAACGGGCGCGATCGGAAAATCGAACCGGCGCATCAAAAAGCCCAGCACGCCAAAACCCGCCAGCATCGACAGTTCGACGACCGAGGGCTTTGCCGCGATGGTGCCCATGGTCGCGAACACGAGAATGCCGGCGTAGACCCACGGTTGCGGGATCGCGAGCAGCTTTACCCACAGGCCGACCAGCGGCAGGTTGAGCGGCGGCGCCGATACCACGTTTGAGGCCGTCATAGAATACCAGCTACTAGTTATGGCGCCCCGCCATCAGAGTTATCAATCCGTTTTGCAGGGCGAAAAGCACAAGCTCAACGTCGGATGAAACGCCGAGCTTGGATTTGATGGCGTAGTGATAGTTCGAGACCGTCTTGGGGCTGAGATAGAACGCGGCGGCTATCTCTTCGGCTGACCGGCCATCGAGTAACATGCGCAGGATCTCGAATTCACGAGGGGAAAGAGTGTCAATGACACTTGCATCCTCCTGTAATCGGCTCCGTGCAATGGCCTCACTGATCTCGGGGCAAATTGCAACACGGCCGGCAGCCACGTCACGCACCGCACTAACGAGCAACTCGGGTGTGCTGCTCTTTGTGACAAAGCCCTTTGCACCGGCCCTGAAGGCCTGGAGAGCGAATGTAGCGCTCAAGTGCATGGTGAAAACCAGCAGGCGCGCCGCCGGGTCCCACTGACGTATCTGGCGAATGGCATCAATGCCCCCGCGACCCGGCAATGAAACGTCCATCACCACAACATCGGGCTTTTTGCTCTTATAGGCCTGATAGGCACCCGCCGCATCGGCGGCCTCGGCGACGACAGTAATGCCTTCATGCTTTTCAAGAAGCCGATGGTATCCCTCACGCACAACCGCGTGGTCATCGACAAGCATGACGCTGATACTTTGCGGTCTCATGATGCTGGACCCGCGGCATTCACAATAGGAATCGTGACGCTGAGGACGAGGCCCTTCTCTGGCCTCGACACAACGCTCATCTCCCCGCCCAGCGCGAGCGTTCTCTCGCGAATCCCGATCAATCCGAGGCCAAAACCAGCCTCTCCCCTGATCTCGTGCGCCAATCCCTCGCCATCGTCCTCGACGGTCGCCTCGACCAAGCCAGCGCCAGGCCGCGGCGCACCGCCCTGAGCAAGGTCGATGCGCACCACGGCACGCACGTTGGCCGCCTGCGCATGCTTCGCTGCGTTTGTCAGACCCTCCTGAACGATATGAAAGATGTGACCGGTAATCGCCAGGGGCAGCTCGTTCACGTCGCCGTGCGCCTCAAGAAGGAATTGGGTCTTCCCGCAACCGAGGCGATTATGATCGGCGATTAATCCCTCAAGGCTCGTGAGCAGACCGATATCGTCAATCTCCTGCAGTCTCAACTCCTGCACGGTACTGCGAAGCCCCTTCATGATATTGCCCGCAATTTCCGTAAGGGCCTGAGCTTCGGGAACAAGAGATGGACAATCAGTCGAAGCAGTAATCTTGATCGAAGCTGCCGTCGCACTCATGGCGCTAAGGTTCTGGGCCAGCTCATCATGAAGCACCCGTGCGAGGTGACGCCTTTCCTGCTCGCGGGCTTCCACCAGACGTCGCGCAAGGTCGGCACGCTCGGAGGTCGCGACTTCCAGGGTGTTCGCCAGATCGTTGAAGACGTCGCTTATTCTTTGCATCTCGGCAAGTCGGAACGGCGGGAGACGGCACTTCAGATCGCCCGCGGCTAACCGGTTGAGGCCGCTAACGACATCTCTCGTCGGCCGCAGCGCGCGCTCGACGACAAAATACACCAGGATGCCAAGCGCGCCGATCGTTGCGGCGGAGAGGCCGAGCATCCGCGAGATTTCAGACCAGGCGCGCGCCGTCACGGCTGATGGGTTCGAGCTGACGACGACCGTGCCATGTACGAGACCCTGGTGCGTGACGGGACGCTCGTAACTCATCCGACTGCCGGCCGCCCGCTGATAGAAAGCCGAAAACCATACCGGTGCCTCGCCTACCTGACCGTGGAAACCCAGACAGCGGGAGATGGGATCCTTCCCGGGTTCGTTGAACTGCAAGCACTGACCCGGGCTCATCACCTGGTCGAGAAAGGCATCCATCTGACGAAAGCGCCGTTGCAGATTAATGTGTTTACCGAAGAGGTTGGTCGTAAGCGGCAGTTCCAGAAACCTGCCAACAGTATCCGCTACGGCCCGATTGGCCTTCAACGTCTCCTCTTCTGCCTGGTGCACGGCGAGCGCCGCTGCACCAAGAAAACAGAATAGCGCTACGGCCGCTACTTGCTTCAATAGCGACCATTTGAGATCGAAGACCGGTCGGTGCCGAAGAACCGTTGTCTCCTGCATGGCGAGGGACCCGTGACGCTCTCTTCAGGCTACAGCATTCTGCCGCCGCTCGATACGGCTTGGTTCGACGTCGGGCAAATTGCCCAGGACCTCGCAGGGAGTCCACTGTTTCCCTGAATGAAACGGTGTCAGATCATGGGACCGCGGCGCATACCGATCGCGCCGATAATTTAAACCAGGGTCATTTCAGAAATCGTGGGGCAAACATCTCAATCCAAGAGGAGATTGCCATGAAGAAAATGTTTTTGATAGCTGCCATCGCGCCGGTGATGGTCATCGGCTCCAGTGCAGGAGCTGCGGAGCTTCCTGCTTTTGAGGCGAGGGGCTTCCCGATCTCGCGGCACCAGGTTGCCGTGCTGGGATCGGCCAACGTTCAAGAGCAGTCAGCCGCTGCCACGCTCACATTGAACGATATGCCAGCCTCTCCGCATCAGATCGCGGTCTTGACGCCGCGCCAAAGAGTAAACGACCGGCAGACTGCCATGAGCGGGGAGCGAGCGACCATAGGTTCAGCCCGGCTCTCACCGGTTGTCGCGATCGAGCAGCCGCACTAAGCCGCGCTCCTCCAGCGCCTGGCCTGCCATGGGCCGCACGACAGAGCTTTTCGGCTTTGTGCATCGTTGCATTCGAAATCTTTTTGAAGGCCTTTACTATGTTTGTCACCGTCTCTGATTCCGACATTGGAAGGGGAGCTGGAGTATCAGCACTTTTGGGGCAGAAGCGAGATGAGGTCGACATCACGATGTCGACCAGTCCCGATGGACGCAGGCCGACACACCGTCGTCGGTTGATCAAAGCGCTTATAGGCGCAGTGAGTGCGGTTGCTTTTCTCTCACTCGGCACGGCCTATGCGCATGACCCGAACCGACCAGAGCTCAACGCGTGGTTCAAGAGTCTCAAGAACAAGGTAGGTGAGCCGTGCTGTGACACCGGAGACGGCCAGCACGTGGAGGCCGAGTGGGATATGGCAAAGGGTGGGTATAAGGTCTTACTGAGGCATCCGCACAGGCCAAACGAACCAGGGCAATGGTTTGACGTGCCGTATTCCGCCGTGATCGACCAGCCGAACCTCAGCGGCGTCGCTATGGTTTGGTGGTGGCCGTCCTACTCAATGGATGGAAGTATGACCCCTAAGTGGCGTTGCTTTATTCCGGGAGCAGGGGGCTGATCCTTTATTGTGCCTTGGCAGCGAGTTGGTCGTGGCGGTCGTTTCGCGGCACGGTCCTAGGCGTGGAGTCCTTCACAGGATGCAAGATCCGCTTTAGGTCGATCGCTACAGCGGCAACCCAGCGCAGGTCCAGCCATGTCCGCTGTGACGCCGAAAGCGGAGGTCAATTCAGAGTCCACGCCCTAATCCTCGCTCGCCCTGAACCGGCCTAACCCCTTCAGCACGAACGGCGCCAGCAATGCGACCAGCGCAATGCCGAGCAGGGTCGCCGACATCGGGCTTTGCAGCAGCACCAAGGGATCGCCGAGGCTGATGGCGAGCGCGCGTCGCAACTGGCTTTCGGCGATCGGACCCAGGATGAGGCCGACGACGACAGGCGCGATCGGAAAATCGAACCGGCGCATCAGAAAGCCCAGCACGCCGAAACCTGCCAGCATCGACAGTTCGACGACCGACGGCTTTGCGGCGATGGTGCCCATGGTCGCGAACACGAGAATGCCGGCGTAGAGCCACGGCTGCGGGATCGCGAGCAGTTTTACCCATAGGCCGACCAGCGGCAGGTTGAGCACCAGCAGCATGACGTTGGCGATGAACAGGCTGGCGATCAGGCCCCATACGAGATCGGGCCGCTCGGCGAACAGCAGCGGTCCCGGGTTCAGGCCGTATTGCTGAAAGCCTGCCAGCATCATCGCAGCCGTTGCCGAGGTCGGAAGCCCCAGCGTCAGCAACGGCACGAGGGTGCCGGCGGCGGAAGCGTTGTTGGCGGCTTCCGGTCCCGCGACGCCTTCGATCGCGCCCTTGCCGAATTCCTCGGGGTATTTCGTCAGCCGCTTCTCGGTCGAGTAGGACAGGAAGGTCGGGATCTCCGCGCCGCCGGCGGGGAGCGCGCCGATCGGAAAGCCGAACATCGTGCCACGCAGCCACGGCTTCCATGACCGCTTCCAGTCCTCCTTCGTCATCCAGAGCGAGCCGCGCACCGGCTCGATCTTTTCCTCGGTGTGATGGCGGCGCGAGGCGACGTAGAGCGCTTCACCGAGCGCGAACAGGCCGACCGCGAGCGTCGTCACCTCGACGCCGTCCAACAGTTCGGGGATCCCAAACGCGAGTCGCGCCTGACCGGTGAGCTTGTCGATGCCGATCAGCCCGAGCGTCAGTCCGATGAACAGGCTGGTCAGTCCGCGGACCGGTGAATCTCCGAAAGTTGCGGACACCGTGATAAAGGCCACGCACATCAGCGCGAAATAATCTTCAGGCCCGAAGCGCACCGCGAAATCGACCAGCCACGGCGCCAGAAAGGCGAGACCGATGGTGGCGATGGTCCCCGCGACGAACGAACCGATCGCAGAGGTCGCAAGCGCCGGCCCGCCGCGGCCAGCCTTGGCCATCTTGTTGCCCTCGAGCGCGGTCGCCATCGACGCGCTCTCGCCGGGCGTATTGATGAGGATGGCGGTGGTCGAGCCGCCATACATGCCGCCGTAATAGATGCCGGCGAACATGATCAGCGAGCCGCCGGGATCGAGCTTGTAGGTCACCGGCAACAGCAAGGCGACCGTGAGCGCCGGACCAATGCCGGGCAGCACGCCGACCGCGGTGCCGAGGAACACGCCGATCAGCGCGTAGAGCAGGTTCATCGGCTGCACGGCAACGGCCATGCCATGCGCGAGCGCGGCGAAAGTTTCCATTACAGCAGTCTTTCCAGAGGCCCGGAGGGCAGGCTCAACGTCAGCAGCCGATCGAAAGCGAGATAGATCAGGGTGCTCATCACGAGCGCGATGATGCAATCGGTGAGAATGGCGCGCCGTCCGAACGCCGCCGAGGTGGTGACGAACAGCGCTGACGTCGCAAGGATGAAGCCGCCGCCAAAACCGATGATGGCGATCAAAAGCGCCAGGCCCCCGAGAATCAGCCACACCGCCTTGGGATCGGCGCTTTCGCGCGGCGGCAGGTTGCCGCGCAGCGCGTCGATCAGATTGCCGATCGCAAGCAGGCCGAGCCCGACCGCGATGACGACCGGCATCACCTCGGGCCCCATGCCGTACATCGTGGTGGTTTGCAGTTGGCGCGAGTCCCATACCAGCACCACGGCAAGCGCCGCGAGCGCAGCGGCGATGACCAGGCCCGCGCGATCGACGCGCCGTGGCGCCGGGCCCTGCGGAAGATCCGTCATGATTTGACGAGGCCCACCGACTTCAGCACGTCGGTGACACGCGCATTTTCCTTCTTCAGGAAGTCGGTGAACGCGTCGCCGGCGAGATAGGCGTCATCCCAGCCCTTCTGCTTGAGAATGTCCTTCCAGGCGTCCGACTTGACCATGTTCTCCACCGCAGCGCTCAGGACTTTGCGCTGTTCCGGCGTGAGGCCGGGAGCCGCGACCACCGAGCGCCAGTTGGCCAGCACAAGGTCGATGCCCTGTTCCTTGAAGGTCGGAATGTCGCTGCCGGCGATGCGTTTCTCCGACGTGATGCCGAGCGCGCGCAATTTGCCGGACTTGATCTGGCCCTCGTATTCGCTCATTCCGGAAATGCCCGCGGTGACCTTGCCGCCGAGAATGGCCGCCAGCGACTCGCCGCCGCCGGAAAATGGAATGTAGTTGACCTTCTTGGCGTCGGCGCCGATCGCGCCCGCAAACAACGCCGCCATCACATGGTCGACGCCGCCGGCCGAGCCGCCGGCGAAGGTCACCTTGGCGATGTCGGCCTTCACGGCGGCGGCGAGATCCTGCGCCGTCTTGATCGGCGAATTCGCCGGCACCACGATCACCTGGATCTCCTCGGTGAGGCGCGCGATCGGCGTCACCTGATCGAGCGTCACCGGCGATTTGTTCATGGCGAGCGCGCCCACCATGACGAAGCCGTTCACCATCAGCTGGTTGCCGTCGCCCTTGGCGCCGTTGACGAACTGCGCGATGCCGACGCTGCCGCCGGCGCCGGCCACGTTCGTGACCTGGACGCTGCGCGCGATCTTCGCGGCCACCAGCGCCTGCTGCATCGAGCGCGCGGTTTGATCCCATCCGCCGCCGGGGGCTGCGGGCGCCATGATCTTGAGCTCGAGCTGCTGCGAGAGGGCAGGGCTGCCTGCTACAAGTGTCAATGCGACGGCCGCGCCGAACAGGCGCGTATGAAACGGAATCATGGGATTTCCTCCAGGCTCACGTCGAGCCGTTATGTGTCAATTCGCCGCATATCAGCCGGAAAACGTGCCGCTGTCCAGAAGGACTGTCGATTGCCGCGTCATCTTTATCTTTTGCGTAAATGCGCTTGGCTGTGGAACACGTGCAACGGCGATCGGCGCCGAAAGCGCATCGTTTCGAGCGATAACGATGACGTCAGACTCGCGCCACTGCGTGCGGAAACAATATCTCGATCAGCGTGCCGGAACGGCCGCCGGTCTTGATCTGGAATTTGGCGCGGTTGGCTTCGACGAGGGCCTTGGTCAGCGACAGGCTGACGGCCGAACTCTCGGCCCGGTCCGACGGCGCAGGCGTGCGGAACGGCTGCAGGGCTGCGGCAACCTCATTGTCGTTGAGGCCGTGGCCGGTGTCGCGGACCCGCAGCATCACCTCGCCGAAATCGGATAGCGCGGTCGAGACGATGACCTGGCCGCCGGCATTGGCGAGATGGATCGAATTGCCGATCAGGTTCAGCGCGATCTGGCGCAGGGCCCGCGCATCCGCGATCACGGGCGGCAACATGTGCGCGAGCGAGGTGCGGATGATGATCCGCTCGCGATTGGCCTGCGGCTGCAGCACCGCAACGCAACTCTCCACCAGTTCGTTGAGGTTCTGGTTGGTGAAAGCCAGATCGAGCTTGCCGGTTTCGATCCGGGACAGGTCGAGCAGGTCGTTGATGATCGTGATCACGCGTTCGCCGGAGGCGCGGATGTCCTTCATGTATTCGAGATAGCGCTCGTTGCCGAGCGTGCCGAAGCGCTCGCCGATCATCACTTCGGAAAAGCCGATGATGGCGTTCAGCGGCGTCCGCACCTCGTGACTGATCCGCGCCAGCACGTCGGCCTTGGCATTGGCGGCGCGCTCCGCCAGCCGCCGCGCCTCGCGCAATTCGCTCTCGGTCTGCCTGGCCTGCGAGAGATCGCGGAACACCGCGAAGAAATTCGGGCCATCGGGGCGGGTGCGGCCCATCGTCATCGTCAGCGCGATGATGCCGCCCTTGCTTTCGCGGCCCAAGACCTCGCGGCCGTGATCGAGCAGGCTTTCGACACCGGAAGCTTTGATGGCGGCGAGATATTCGAACACGCCGTGCTGGCTTTCGGGCGCGAACAGCTCCGCGAGATTGCGTCGCGCGAGTTCGTCGCCGTCGTGGCCGAACAGCGCTTCGGCGCTGCGGTTGGCCGCATGGATGTTGCCCTCGGCGTCGAACATCAGGATGCCTTCGGCCGTGGTGTCGAGGATGGCGGCGAGGTCTTCGGCGTTGGCATGGCCGACATCCGACGGTTCGGAAACATCGGGTTCCGATTCCGCCGGTTCGAAGACGTCAGGCTCCGATACCGACGGTTCGGACTCCGATGCTGGCTCGGCTCGCGCGATGGCGGCCGCGATCGCCGCGCCCTCATGACGCGTACCCGAGAAGATCAAGGCCAGCGCCGAATCGCCGTCCCATGAAATCGTGTAGAGGCGGGCCTCTGCCGCCGATGACGGCGCATCCGTATTCGCGTCCGCCGGCTGGCTTGCCGAAATCGTCACCGGCTTGCCGGTGTCCGATGTCGAGGAGGCGTTGGATACGCCGGGTTCGACATAGAGCGCGTCGAGGCCGCCGGCGTCTTCCAGCGCATGCACGCTCGGATAGCCCATCTGCGTCAGGAAGGCGGGGTTGGCATAGAGCAGCCGGTCGAGCCGATAGATCAGGATGCCGACCGGCAGCAAATCGAGCAGCGCCTTGTCGCGGGCGGCTTCGCCACGCGCCGGCGGCTCGGGCGGCGCCAGCCATTCGGGCGGCTCGACGGCTTCGCGCGCTGCCGCTGCAGCCAGTGGGTCGAAGATGGTTTCGCCGTTGGCGTTCGCAGCCTCGTTGCCGTTCTCGGTGTCGAGCCGCGCCGACAATTGCCGCGCGAGTTCGTCGAAGGCGCTGTTTTCAACCGGCGACAGCGCCGGCTGCTTCGCTTCGCCCGGGGCGCGGAACGGCAACACGTTTGCGGCTGCGTCTGCCGGCAACTCCGGTGCGGTTTCCGTCGGCGCGTCCCTGTTGATGTCTTGAACGATGTCCTGGACGCTGGCGTTGACGGTTTCCCGGACGCTTTCCTCTGGGAATTCCTTGGGAGGTTCCACGGGGGTTTCCAAATCTCTTTGATGTGAGCTCGCTGCGGCAGAAGTCTCTGCGGAATGCTCTGCAGCGAAAGTTTTGGCGGCAATCGGCTCAGGCAATTCGTCGGATGAAGGCGATGCAATGCTGGCCGGCTCGGCAGATGGCGCAGCGGACGGTTCCTGCGGCGTCACCATCTCGCCGGACGATTCCGCCAGCCGCAGGGCAGCGAGCCGCGCGATGGCGTCGAAATCGCGGCAGACGCCGATGCCGCGATAGCCGATGAAATTCCGCGCCGCATCGAAGACAGGAAGGCCGGACAGTTCGACGGGCAACGTGCCGCCGCCGTCGACCGGCCAGTTCAGCGTGATGCCGCTCCAGGTGACGCCGGTCGCAAAGGCCTGCATCATCCGGCCGGTGGGATCGAATCCGAAAGTCTCGGCGATCTCGCGCCATGGCCGGCCGAAGACGGCCGTGGTGCGCGGGCCGATCAACCCTTTGAATTCGTCGGAGCCGAGCGTGAAGCGGCCTTCGCGATCCATCTGCCAGGTGAAGCGCAGCGGCACGCGGCGCGGCTGCGGCTGACCGGCGAACGCTTCGACCGCCGGTGATGGCGCGCGTGCAATGGTCTCAGTCGCAGGTGGAATCGTTTCGGTCGCGGGCGGAATGGTTTCGACGGCGGGCGGCTCATCGACAGCGGCAGGCTCGGCAAACGCATCGAACAGCGCAAACCCGGCGGAGGCTTCGCCCGATGGTGCCGGCTGCCGGTCGTCGGCAGCCGGTTGCGGCGCGACCGGTTGCTCGATCGCGGGCGTGACGGATGCGCCCGGCTGCACGGTCGGCTCTGATAGGACTGGCTCTGGCAAGGGAGGCTCTGGCGATGTGGCGGCTGGCTGCATCTCGCTATCGAACTGCGCCTGCGCCGGGCGCGGCGCGATCAGCGCGATGTTGCCGGCGGCTATCAGAACGCCGTGGCTGCCATCGGGAAAGTCGAAGCGCGAAGTGCCGCAGGTCACAAGCCCGCCGGGCGCCGCGCCAAATCCTTGCAAGCGCTCCAGCCGGATGGCGCCGCCCGCGAGCAGTCGGCCTGCGAGCCGCGCGATCTGCCGCCGGTGTCGGTCGGCCGGCCCGAAGGTCTTTTCGGCAAGCGCTGCGGCACTTGCCGCGCCGAACAGCCGGGCGCCGGCCACGTTGGCCCACAGGATCCGCTTGCCGTCAGCGGTCCACAACCAGGCGGGCAGGCGGCTCGCCGCATAGGCCGTCAATCGCGGATCGCTCGAGGCCAGCCGCTGAAATTCCGCATCCTTCATCGCAACCACATGACCGCCCGGCCTCAGGATCGGCAGCCATGCCGACAGCGTTAAGGGAACATTACTATCGCAAGCCGGTAGCGGCAGGTCCACGGTCCGGCGGGCCAGGGGAAATTAAGCGGCGGATAACCTTAACCTTGGCGGGACCCATTGGCCGGGCGCGGCGTTGGGAGCTTGCAGACGGCCGTCACGGGTTCAAAGAGGAACCCCCTCCCGGCGCCGCATCCGTCCCCGGAGCGGGCCCCCTGACGGTATCCGAACGCAATCCCTGCCCCATGCAAAGGAACGCACCATGAGTGACGAAGTGCGAGACCGATTCGAGATTCCCAAGGAAATGCGATCGATGGCGGAAGCAAGTGTCGAGCAGGCCCGCAAGGCTTTTGAGAAATTCGTTAGCGCCGCGCAAGCCACCGCCGGCACGATCGAGGAGCGCAACGCCACGGTTCGCGCCGGCGCCAGGGATGTCAGCAGCAAGGCCATCGCCTACGCCGAGACGAACGTGCAGGCCTCGCTCGATCACGCGCAATCACTGCTGAAGGCCAAAGATTTGCCCGAGGTGATGCGGCTGCATGGCGAATATGTGCAGGCGCAGATGCGCGCGCTGGCGGAGCAGGCCAGTGAAATGGGCCAGGTCGTCGGCAAGGCCGCCATGGACGCGGCGAAGCCCGAAGCCTGACCTGCCTGCACTGGTGGGAGGCTACCGCTGGATTGCCTGCTGGAACCCGTATCCCGAGTTAAATTTGCGGCGTCGCACCAGAAATTGCAGTGCGTTGCACAAATTTGACATGATATGGATGCTTATTAGGCGAGCCCGCGAATGGGCACTCCCGTGAATGTGTGTGTACGTGATCCCTTCGGCGTCCGGCCGTTTGCCCGCCCGGAATCCGTAAGGGGGAACACCGTTTAACCCCATTGTGAAGGATGCAAGCCGTGACCAGCTCCACCGATCCCTTCTCTGCCTCCATCATTCCCTTCGAAGTGCCCGAGCAGATGCGCGCGTTTGCGGAAAAGGGCGTTTCGCAGGCCCGCGACAGCTACGCCAAGTTCAAGGATGCCGCCGAAACCCATAACGGCACCATCGAGGCCGTGTTCACCACGGCCAGCAAGGGCGCCAGCGCCTACAACGCCAAGCTGATCGAATTCTTCAAGGCCAACACCACCTCCTCGCTTGATTTCGCGCAGGAGCTGTTCGGCGTGAAGACGCCGGCGGCGGCGATGGAGCTGTGGACCTCGCATGCCAAGAAGCAGTACGAGACCTTGACCGCGCAAGCCAAGGAGCTCGCCGAGCTCGGCCAGAAGGTCGCCGCCGAGACCGTCGAGCCGATCAAGGCTTCCGCCTCGAAGCTGTACAAGCCGGCCGCCTGATCGTTTCCGTATTGATCACGAAAAGCCCGGGCGGTTGGCCCGGGCTTTTTGCTGCCCAACGGATGGATAGATGATGAATAAGGGATGATTTGGCAGGCTGCCGGGACCTGGCCGGAGATCCCGGCAAATGAACGCAAAATGCCTTCCGGACGACCATAAAGAGGCGCTTCGCGGCCTTGCCAAAGCGAAGCGTTGCACCTAGTTTCCGGCCCATTCGCGACCCCCCTTTTGGGGCCTCGCGTGAGATGCAGTTGTAGCTCAGTTGGTTAGAGCGCCTGTCTGTGGAACAGGAGGTCGGTGGTTCGAGCCCACCCAACTGTACCACCACAACAAAATCTCCTGTGGTTTCAGCAACGTACTGATGGACCTGACGTATTTGCCTCGCCTAAAATACAAAAGGCGTTACAAATGGCATTGCGAATGGTTGCGTTAAGTCGTGCGTCTGATGGTCGTTGGTTTGCGCGGAAAGGCATCCCCGAAGACGTCCGCGAGGAGTACGCACGCCTTTACGGTGTAAGACGTGAAGCGCATCTCAAGCTGCCAGCGGACACCGCAAAATACGAAGCAAAGAGGCACCTTGGAGAATGGGGCGCTGAGATTGAAACGCGCATTGCCACGCTGCGCGCAAAGAAGAATGGCGAAGGTCAGCCGCTCACCCGATTGAATGCGATTGCGCTCGCGGGCCGTTGGTACACATGGTTCGTCGGGCAGCACGAGAACGACCCCGGCCCAGCGAAGCGGTGGCGGGAAATGAGCGACCACCTCGTGTGGAACGTGATCTACCCCGAGGCACCAGACAGCTACCACGAGAACCCCAAAGCGGACCCCCATTGGGAATGGGCGAAGGAGCCGGAGGTTCGCGAAGCGGTGAGGCCGCAGGTTGCCGAGTTGGCTCGTGTGGCGACATTTCTTGCCAGCGAGGGTAAGGCGCTGAACGCCACTGCCTATGCGCTCTTTGTCGATGCTGTTAGCGACAATCTCTTGCTCGCCATGACGTTGCTTGAACGGCGCGCCAGCGGCGACTACTCCCGAGACGATACTCCGGACTGCTTCCCAGCGTTCACCGATGGGCCGAAGCGAGGCACAGGCATCAGTTCTTGGGATTTGTTCGAAGCATTCGTGAAGGCCCTTAAGCCCGCAGACAACACCGTGCAACGTTGGCGAGCCGTGTTCCTTGAGATGCAGCGGCATTTTGCGGATGTCGGTGCCGATGGGATCAGCGAGGATGCCGCGCGTGCATGGGTGCGGGGGCTGGTCACTGAAGAGCGTTCCGCGACGACCGTGCGCGAGGTTTGGCTTTCGTCTTCTCGACGAGTGTTCAGTTGGGGCGCGCAGCATAAGCACGTGAGGAAAAACCCCTTCGTTGACATAAAAGTTGACGTTCCCAGAAAAGCCAGAAGCCGGGAGACAAAGGCTTTCACCGAGGAGGAAGCGCGTACGATCCTGAGAGCCGCATCGGCCATCAAGAACCCAAAGACACCTTTGGACCGAGCGAAACGCTGGGTGCCTTGGCTCTGTGCTTACTCAGGGGCACGTGCAGGTGAGGTCACTCAGCTTCGTGGAGAGGACGTAGAGAAGCGGGGCAGCTTCCATTTCATGAAGCTCATGCCAGATGCGGGCACGATCAAGACGCGGAAGACGCGTGTTGTGCCACTGCATGAGCATCTGATCGCCCAAGGCTTCCTCGAAATGGTCGGCTCGGTTGGGAAGGGCGCGCTATTTTACGACGATAAGACACCGCACCGGGCGAACAGCGATCCAATGAACCCCAGTCGGAGCAGAGCGGGCAACGTGCGCGGAGACTTGGCGGAATGGGTACGAGAGCAAGGCGTGACCGACCCTGAACTGAGCCCGACGCACGCGTGGAGGCATACATTCAAGCAGATTGCCGAGCGCGTAGGGATCACGGAGAAAGTGCACGATGCCATCACCGGCCACGCCCCGGCCAGCGAAGGAAGGAAGTATGGACAGCCAACCGCTGAAGACATGGCCAACGCGCTAAAGAAGTTTCCACGCTACAAGTTGGATTGAGCAGGATGACAGAGAACGCGGATAACTGGGAGCCGCAGGAACGCCTCCCATGGCAACCTAAGACGCCACGGGAGGAACGCGAAGCGCTCAACAACGCGCCCTTGGCGACCCTACGTGCAACACCGGGAACGCGACAGGCGTTCATGCTCATGGGCGATTTGGCCGATCGATATCCGAGGCCGCAAGCGGCGAAGGGCAAGGCGTACGCGCGCCACAAGACGCTGGTCGACTATGCGAACGCCGGAGGCGCATTTGTCGCCGATCTGCTCGTTGCGGTCGCGGGTGATCGGAGCGAGGGGTGGCTCATGTGCTCACACGACAAGGGCGCCTTCACCGGCCAATACGTCACGTGGCGCATGTTCGATGGTGTTCGAACGGCGTGGCTTGAGGCAAGCCTGATAGAGCATAAGCTGGGTTATCCGCGCAGGCTGGCGTTCGGCAATCCAGGGCCAACCTCGGGCAAGCTGACGCGCTATCGGGCCACGACGAAGCTCTTGGAGATTGCTGCTAAGCACGGCATCACTCCGGCCAACGTGCTCGAACACTTCAGGTTCGAGTTCGTGATGCCTTCCGAGCTGATCCGGCTCACCTCGCCTCCCAAGCCGACACCGAATACACCAAGGGTCGCTAAGCTGCGCGGTGATGTCGCCGAACTGAACGCGTTCTTCGCCAAGCAGACGCTTACCCATCCGACGATTAAGCACCTCGGGTGGATACGGATATTCCACGGGTACACCGAGGGTTACCGATGGGATAAGGGCGGTCGCCTCTACTCCCAGCCGCAAGGGCCAGCCTGCTACCAGAACCTGCCAGAGACTTCGGAGGCGGGTCTGCCTACGCGGCTGCAGATGCATATCAATGGCGAGCGTGTTGTAGAGATCGATATATCATCCTCGTACCTCACCATCTTCTACGCCCTTTGTGATCAGCAACTGGATAGTAATGAAGATGCCTACGCAAGCATCCTTGGGCCGACAGCACTCGACAGGCACGTAGCGAAGTTCTGGATCAACGCGTCGTTCGGCAACAGCAAGCTGCTTAGCAAGTGGAGCAAAGACGTGAAGCGAGCTCTAGAATTGCAACTTGCCAAAAAGGGGCTCTCGGGTTTCGATCCCAAGCTCTATCCGATGAAGAGGATCAAGGAGAAAGCGCTAGAGCGCCACCCCCTGCTCGCTCGCTGGGGCGGTGAAATCAGAGGCCGTGTGCGAGATTACGGTGACCTCATGTACATCGAGAGCGAGGCAATTATCGGCGCAATGCTGACGCTGATGCGCGATCACAAAGTACCGAGCTTCCCTGTACACGACAGCCTCATCGTTCCGGTGTCGAAGTTCAAAGTGGCTAGGGAAGCTCTCATCCATCACTTCTACAAGCAGACCGGAGTAGTGCCGAGACTGGACCCTGAAGAAGACCCAGAGGACTGGTAAGGGTCATGCCCTAGGCACCCGCTAGGACCACAGGATGGTGTATATTGGTGGTAGTCTAATGAGGGTCTATCCCCGGCGAGGCACTAGGCCATAACGTAGAACAAATGTTGAGGCCGCCGGGTCTCTCGGAAGAGGGGTTCCGCAGCCCCTTAAGGCATCGAGGTGGTCGGCCGGGTGGCTGGATCGGGCTGTAAGGCCCAGTGGTGACTCAGGAGTCGCTTGCGGAGGCGCTCGGCTCGGGGTAGCGGTCGGCCAAGCGGCTACCAGTGGAGTCCGTAGAGTCTTCTAGAGGCGTGACACCAGAGATTTGCGGAGACGGCCGCGCAAGTTCCAACTGTGGCGTTTGATACCGTAACAAAGCGCGTGGGGGCGGCTCAGCCGCATGCGCCTCTCGGGCTCCGTGGAGGCCCATAGGAAGCCCGAGGGACTTGTTTGGCCCAGCCCGAGTCCGGTTCACCCACGCCCGAGCAAATCGCGCCGCTGACTCTCCTGACGACTCCGAAGGGCACCTGAGGGATCGCGGGTGTCATGCCGGTCGGGCCCGGTTTCGCGGGGACCGTAGTCGTGGGGAGGTTCGCGATGAAATCCTATCACACCTACGGATGGCCGTATTCACGTAGGCCCAACGGCCCCAATGGATTGATAATTTGCTGCTCGTGACTGGCGCTGCTTTGATCGCAGCATGCCCCGACCGCGATACACGAAATGGGCCGGTCGCTTTCCACCGCGGAGACCCGCCGAGTGGATCGCAGGCGGTCACGTCACCTGCAACATTCAGTGCCTCAACGGCGGCTGCAAACGCACCGTGGACTTTAGGCTCGACAGGTTTCCCTTGGATCGCCCTTGGCCTCGTGTGGGCTGGTGTCTAGTCTGTCCGCTATTGAGGGCAGAACGGATATGGCTCAGAGGAGCCCGAGGGTCAATTGATGACCCGTCTCCGACATCACCCCTCCGGCACCCCGGCCATGCGCATGCCCTCAAGGGTGCGCTCGCGTTTGGCGAGGAAAGTCGGATTGTCGCTCGGCACGTAGGAGCGGGAGAGGGTGAAAGTCGGGTCGAGCGCAAGCCCCGCTTGGACCGCGGACCGCGCCTCGTCAAGCCGACCGAGATGCGCCAGCGCGGCGGCGAGAAAGAAATGCGTGCGTGGATGATTTCGGTTGATCTCGACGGAGCGACGGAACCGCGCGACCGCCTCCTCGTCGGCGCCCAGCTGCAGCTTGGCGAGGCCCGCGAAGTTCATCCAAATAAAGGCTTCGGTATCGCGAGGACTGAGGCGGAGTGCCTCTTGGATATGAGCCTCGGTCTCCGCGCCGCGACCAAGAAAATGCTTGGCCAAACCGATGGCCCCATGCGCGCTGGCCAAGTTTCGATCCAGCGCCAATGCCTGCTCGCATTCAGCAATGCCTTGGGCCGCGCGGTTGGTGAACATCTTGACGTGTCCGAGAAGCCGGTGGGCCAGCGCGTGCTGTGGTGCCAGGGACAGAACCTTGATCAAGGCCGTCTCAGCCGCCGCGAAGCGCGCGGCCCGGTCATCCGTCAAAGAGAGGGAACCAGTCATCCAATCAACACTTGCCAATCCGACTAGCGCCTCGACATTTCTGGGATCGAGCGCCAAGGCGCGTTCAAAAAAGCTGCGCGATTGAGCGAGATACTCGGAAGTCCTTCCCTTGTTCAAGCAAGCCATGCCTTGGAAATACAAGTCCATCGCATCGGGATGCAGCGAACGCTCCGCCCGCCGCGCCTCAGCCTCAATGAGTTGGGCATTCAGGGTGTTGGCGAGCCTCGATACGATTTCGTCTTGCATATCGAACAGATCGGCGATGGGTTTCTCGAACCGCTCGGCCCAAAGATGATTGCCCGTCTCAGCATTTACTAACTGCACGTTCACGCGAAGCCGGTTGCCACCCCGCTGCACCGAGCCTTCCAGCACGTAGCGGACGTTCAACTCGCGGCCGATCTGCTTGAGATCACCCGCCTTGCCTTTGTAGGTGAATGCAGTGTGTCGTCCGATCACGAATGAGCCGCTAATGCGCGACAGGTCTGTGGTCAGGCTCTCGGTCACGCCATCGACAAAGTAGTCTTGCTCGGGATCGTTTCCGATGTTCGCGAACGGCAGCACCACGATGGACAAACGCGGCGCTGACGATGGGCCTAGTGTGGTGCTGCCCTGTGTTCCTGCGCCTGCTCTATCCCGGACCACGGCATAGGCGCGCACCGGGCGGGCGATGTTCTTGAGGCTCTGCTCACCCAGATCGGTGAACTCGCACATGACCTTGCCACGAACCTGATCGTAGGCGGAAGATGAGATGCAGATGCCGCCGGGTTCGGCGATAGTCTCAAGCCGCGCCGCGATGTTGACGCCGTCTCCAAAGATGTCGTGGGGCTCAACGATTACGTCGCCGATATTGACGCCCACACGGAATGCAATGCGGCTCTCTTCCACCTCACCGATTGTAAGTTCCTTAATACGGGCTTGTAACTGCACAGCAGCTCGAACCGCTTCAACCGCGCTTGGAAACTCGGCCAAGAACCCGTCGCCGGTGTTCTTCACGATGCGGCCGCCGTGCTCCGCAATGGCGGGCTCGACACCGTCCGCTAGGAGCGCTGTCAGTTTGGAGTGCGTAGCCTCTTCGTCGTTGTGCATCAGCCGCGAATAGCCAGCCACGTCGGCGGCCAATATGGCCGACAACCTGCGCTCCACTCGGACTGGCCGCTCTTGGACCATGGCTCGCAATCCAACCTAGATGCTATTGTACAACGGATCACTTTGGTTGCCCATCCAAGGCTGATCTCGGCTTCCGGCCCCTTAGCGGTCTTTGAGGGCTCCTTCGGTGCTTTTGAACTAAGACGGCGGTCACCGTTCAGCCGACTTAGATCACCTTTGATGCGTGAACCAAGGCCCCCAACGATGCCACGGTGGCCCGAATGTTATCCTTGCGTGCCCTCAGGCTCCGCGCCAGCACGGGATAGGTCGGGTCCGACAAGTCGCGAACGCCCGCGCAAGCCTCCTCGTGTTCGATGTCGACGGTGAGTAGCTCGACCGAGCGCACGAGACGCTCCATCAGCGTCGCGATTTGAAGACTGTTGGCCGCCACGGTTTCTCGGGGCGTCTCAAGTTGATACGAGTGGGCCATTGGTAACCTCTGCGCTGGTCTGTTTTGGGACGCGCTCGTCGCGCATTCAGGCGTGCAGCAAGGGCGGTGCCAATGGTGCTTCGAGGACCTCCGTAGTTTTCCGGCCATGAACGTCTTTGCCGTTCCGTAAACTGCTGTCGAAAGGCGTATGGCGACCGCTTTTAAAAGGGCCCATGGGCCGAAGAGGACCCTTAGGACGGCTTGACCCCAACCGTTGCGAAACTATGGTTCCCGATGGGAGCTGAGGGGATGAATTATCTAATTATAGCCGGTGCTGTCCTGCTCGTGATCGGCTACGCGTGTTTCCTGGTCTTTCAGGCGCTGCACAGAGGCTACAGCTCTGCTTCGAAGGTGTTGACTGACCAGAAGCAAGCGCTAGCGAACAAAAGAGCGGAGCGTCTCGCAGAAGAGCAGCTTGAGCGGAGCCGAGCGTACCGTGCACAGAACCCGGTGAGAGTGGTTGGCATTCCCAGCCCAGACGCTTTTCGCAGCGCTTTCACTCTTCTGGATGAATACGCAGCCGCTGCCAATGCTTATCGGCCTACTCTGCCCGCCAGTATTGATACGCGGTTTCGTGCGTATCGCTTCCCCGCGCACATGTTCGAGCTTGCTCGCCCCCACCCAGCTTCTCTATCGAACACCGAACCTCGGAAAATTTCACTTACACAGGCAGATGTTCTGATGGGAGGCGGGGCTGATTTGTCCAAGATCTACGGACGCGCCGCCACGACGTGCGAATTTCCGTGCGATACCCCCGCCCTTCGATACTCACCCACCGAAGCGCCTACCCCCAAGCCAAATTTTCCTAGCGTGACCGCTCCTGCCAAGACTGTTGTTCGATTAGTCACATCTGACGGTCTGGATGTTGATGATCGCGACGAACTTCACGCCGTGGCGTATGAGGCCGAGTTGCACCGTGTAAAGGCGCTCAACTCGCAAGCACGCCAACTTCGTGAAACCTTTGATCAGAAATACGCAGCTGCTCTCGAAGCTCATGACCTCGTCGAAATTTACCTCGCCGATTTGGCTTTGAGGTGGAGAGACGCTGAAGAAAATTTGCGCCGCGAGTTCGACAAAGCTAAGAAGGACTACGAAGAGGACTGCCTGACGACGACCCAACCGATACGAGCGGTTCACGGGCGGTATCGAGAGCGTACGCAAGACGGTGTGCGCGGCCACTTCGAGCTTGCGCTTTGTAATCTGTCTCTGCCTGTCCCGGAGGATTACCCTTGGGAAGTGCTATACGACCAGCAAGAGCGAGTGCTTCAGGTGAACCAATGTGTACCTTCGCTGCCCGATGTTTCGGTGGGGCGACAAGACAGCAAGCGGCCTCCGGCCAAGCGGGACGCTGAGGCTGTTCTTCGGCGCTATGTGCCAGCCGTTGCGCTGCAGATAGCTCATCACATCGCTCGCAACGACGTTCAGGACGATGTCGACAGGATCGCCGTTAACTGCTGGTCGCGGTTCTTCGACCCAGCCTCCGGCAAGCTGAAGGATGCGTTTGTCGCGGCTCTTGCGGTTCAGAAGCAGGACATCGTCGAATTCAATTTACAGCGCGCCGACGCGTTGGAAGCGTTCCGAGCACTGAGGGGTAGCTATGTGTACAACGTCGCCGAAGTCGTGCCGATAGAGCCCACAATTCGGCTCGACAAGGACGACGAACGGTTCGTTGCTGGCAGAGACGTCCTTGACGGGATGGCTCAGGGACAAAACCTTACCGCCATGGATTGGCAGGATTTCGAGCACCTCATTCGGGAATTGCTTGCGAAGGAGTACGCGGACAAGAACGCTGAAGTGAAGATCACAAGAGCGAGCCGCGACCGAGGCGTTGATGCCGTCATCTTCAATTCGGATCCGCTACACGGTGGGAAATTCGTGGTGCAGGCCAAACGCTATTCCAATACGGTTGATGTCGCCGCGGTCCGCGAACTTTATGGCACCGTACTGAACGAAGGCGCGAACAGGGGTATACTTGTGACGACAAGCCATTTTGGGCGAGACGCGTACGAATGGGCCGCGAACAAGCCGCTGACATTGATCGACGGACGCAACCTTTTGGCGCTACTGAGCAAACACGGGTATAACTTCAGGATTGAGGCTCTGCCTTGATGCCAGCTCCCAACCCCTGATCGTTGCGAATGAACTTCAATGCAGCCGCCGAAAGAAACTTAGGATGCCAGCTAACCGTTACGGTCCCTATGCAACTGCTGACCAGAAAGTCAGAAAGCTCGAAGAAGAACTGTATTGGCTGAGGGATGCAATTGTCGAGCTTATGCCTGATGACATTTCGAAGGCTCTTTCGGACTACGGTATTTGCAAGTCTCGCCGAGAGTACGAGGAATGGAAACGCAAGACAGTCAATTTCATCATATCAAAGGCCGAGCTCGACCCGCAGGCCTCCCATTTCGAGCCGCGAGGCTGGTGTCCCCTCTGCAAAGGAGGAACTCGCGGACCTTATCAATCC
This sequence comes from Bradyrhizobium sp. McL0615, assembly GCF_049993905.1. Classification (NCBI taxonomy): domain Bacteria; kingdom Pseudomonadati; phylum Pseudomonadota; class Alphaproteobacteria; order Hyphomicrobiales; family Nitrobacteraceae; genus Bradyrhizobium; species Bradyrhizobium sp. McL0615. Next base: position 1,507,477 of record NZ_CP188254.1, read on the forward strand.
GGCTTCAAAATTCCTGGAGGAATGGAAAAGCATTTGATGGGTGACGGCAATGCGTCCCAGTGCGTGGTAACAAAAGCAGCGTTTGATAAGGCCCACCATGCGCTTCGCGACGAGTTTGAGGCACAAGAGGAAGCAGCTTGGAGAGAACTAGAAGAGCGGAGGCAGACAGAACAAACTTTGCTGACCGATCCATTGATGCCGCCGCAGCTTTTTGACGAACGACAGTGGTGGAATAAGCCACGTCCTGCTGACGCGCTCACGGCCGCTGAGGAAAGGCTGCGCAGTCTAAACTTTGAGAAAGAAATTCGCGAGAACGTGATTGCATACAAACTTTGGCACGAAGGCCGGCTCGTCTTGGCGGACCCCCGCACCGTAGGTCGGATCACCTTCAGAGTTTTTAGTAGCGAGAAGCCGAAGAAAGGAAGCAAGCAGGCCTCCTTCGATTTACTGGACGGTTGGAAAAACAATCTAGCTGAAAAATTTCAAGGTCTGCTTGCCGAGACCTGCAAGACCCTGCCTAAGGGAAGATAGAGACTGGCCTGCGTGTTTCGCGCAACGAGGTCCAATGTTTTCACTTTGCACGGACGAAGACACACTGCTGCAGTAACCCCGGCGGCGGCAGCAGCGTTAAGCGAAAGGAACTCGAAATCGATTAGTAAGCGGCGGGCAATTTAGGATCCATTGAGCGCGGGGAGGCTCATTTTCTCTGCGCGCCCGGTGCCCGCTCACGCAAAATGCCCCGGCCCGCATCGCGGCGGTTACAGTCCCCCGAATGAGACCGCGACGACGGTGTAGTAAGGCGAGAATGGCGGGTGTCATTGGGCATCTCCTCGCGCTGCGCTGCCGACGATGCGTCCCGAAGGTCTTGCCAACATCAGCTTGATCGCCGTTGGAGCGTACGGCTTGCCCGTCTTTGTCATGTGCCCAGCTGCAGCAAGAGCCGCTGAAATCTCCCTGAGAGACCGTTTGCCCCCCTTCGGCCTCGCGCGTGCCAGCCTGCGAGCAAGCTCAACGGTCTCCGGCCGCTCCTCGCCAATAGATTTTCGCCCTTCGACCTTGACACCTGTACGTCGCTTACGATCCCGAGCGCCCCTCAACTTTGCCACCAGCATCGCTTTCTCGAACTCGGAGATGGCGCCAAGGACCTGCCTGATCAGACGGGCGGTCGGTGTGTCGTCCAAGAATGATGTTGGGCTGTCAGCGGCGATCAAATCGATGCCTCGCGACTTGAGCATCGCGAAACCGACCTCTTGAACCATCAGGTCCCGAGCGAAGCGATTGGCGGTCTCAACTATGATCGTCTTGGTGCCGTTCGCCTCGAGGGCCTCCAACATCTCTGCGAAGCCCGGGCGGGTGTCGATGGGATCAGAGCCCTTCACCGCTTCATCGTGGTAGGTGCCCACCAACTCGATACCGCTGCGCCTTGCAAACGCTTCTATGGCTTGGAGCTGCCTGCGGCCGCTGTCCTTATCTTCCCCGATGTTCGCCGCCGACGAAGTTCTTAAGTAGGCGAATGACTTAATAGTTTTTGCTGATCTTCCCATAGCTTGCCTCATTTATTCGTATCTTATTTCTGAGAAATAGATACAAAGAGACCCGGCCGCAAGAGGGTTTCAAATCTTGTAAAGCCTACTGTGATAGATAGCCTCAAAATGGACGGGGCAGAACGATGGCAGACAGACAGCAGTATTCGAAGCCGCCGCTTATCGAGGCGGTGCTTGAGCTGCGGTTTGGACAGGGCCTTTCCGACAAGGACCTGACCCGGGCGAAGGATCGGCTTGCGCGCGCGTTTCCTGCGGTTGAGGAGATGAAGACCTTCGAAGCCAAACTTGAACCTTACGGTGCTGTGAGAGACTTAGGTCTCGCGGGTTTCAAGTTGACCGCGAAGAACGGTGCCGACGTCGTCTTGATGCAGAGAAATACGCTGGTTACCAGCCGACTTCCTCCGTACCACGGGTGGGAGCGCTTAACTGAGCAGGCCAAAGAGAACTACGAGCTGTTCGAAAAGGTCGTAGGTGTGAACCGCATTGTGCGGATCGGTGCGCGCTTCGTGAACCGCATTGACGTGCCGGATCGGTTACTGGCAGATAGGCACGTTGGTGATTTGCTCAACATCAAGATTGAGCTGCCCACAGGGTGCGCATCCTCAAGGGCGGGCTTTTCCCTTGCTATCAACTTCCGGCATGCCGGCAGCGGATTGAGTGTTTTGGCGCAAGTTGCGATTGGCGATCCAGTACTGATCGATCATACCTCTGTTTTTGTTGATCTCGATTGCTTCATCGAGGAAGAAATTCCTGCCAATATGGGACAGGTCTGGAAACTGGTTGAGACCATGAGAGACCCGAAGGATGAGATTTTCGAAAGCCTCATCACACCAGAGGTGAGGGAGCTGTTCAGATGAACCTCGCCGCTGTTGTTCCGTCTCATTCCATCAACGTGGCGCCTCGCTTAAGCCCGCTCAAAGGAAGCACTATCAGTCCCATTGAGACCCGTTTCCGTCCCACTGAGAAGCCCTTCGAACAAAAGGTAGAAGCCGCGCTGGTTGAACTAAAGGCGACCGCGGCTCAATACGCGATGCACCTTTCGGCTGATCAGCGCGAAACAATCTTCGAGCAACTCGAACACATTATCAATGTCGATGATTGGTATGAGGAGGATCAGTTTCCAAAACTGAGCGCTTTTAAAGACCTTCTCGCTTGGAGCATCTACGCAGCTGTTCCACAGTGGCACTCGTTCGGTGTTGATGATGACGGGGACGTCCTGATCGCTTGGCACAGTGAAGAGGTCACTCTGACGGCAAACTTTGACGGAAACCGATTGGTTCGGTGGACTTCAAGGTACAAAGATGGCGACAGCGCTGCTCACGCCGCCGGCGACTGCTCGCTGCGCCAGTTTGCGAAGCAGGCTAAGTTTTATCTGCTGGATGGTGCGGTCAATGGCTAGCCCTATGGCCGACGAGCATCACATTGTAAGGCATTGTAAGAAGAAGTTCTTAATCTACAAGGACGGCGAGGTTGTAGGCGTTCAACCCGAGGCCCTTGAGCTTCGTCCACCCTCTCCAGAGCGAAAGCAAGAGACCTACTTGAGTGCCGTGCACTACGAGCACTTCGCGGGCGACCATCCCGCGCGGATGAAATCTTGCTGTGAGGCAACGCCGTTGCAGCCAAAGCCAGAGGATCGGCTATTGCTCATCAATGCGGGCCTATTGAAGCGGCATGGCACCTACGACCGATACAAGGTCCGCGCCCTTCACATGCCAAAGGCGGATAGGAAATCCTACGCTGGCATCCACGGCCTGCCGACCAAGGCGGATGCAAATTTGAACAATCGATTGCTGACCCAGTGCGTCCTTGAGCGAATGCCGGTGAGGGTCGCGATGGCTGGCCCGCCTAACGTGTAACCGACTGCAAGTGACCTTCTCACCTCAGAAGTTGATCATCCTCGTCTGATCGCATGAGTAGCTAGAGCGGAAGCTGCGCTTTTGGCCAAACCTTCCTGGCTGAGGAGGAAAAGCCTCCAGTTGAGCCTTGGATTACCTTGGGCCGCCCGAGTGCAAACACCCGGCCAATGAGCAGAGAAGAGCGCCTAAAGAGATACGTTTCAGAGCTGCGCCGCAAGCTATCGTATGCTGCGGTGCAGGATGTGTATCGTCGTGCACGCGAGCGTGATCGGAAAGCGGGCCGCTTCCCACTCTATAAGCTGGTCAGAAATTTACCCTCGGTCAGCGTGAGAATGGATGGAACAAAGAACCACAAGCGGCCCCATGTACACATCAGTGTAGGTAAGCAAAAACACGCGGCGTCCTTGGCTATCGACAATGGCGAACTTCTCGCTGGCAAGCTCAAGCCTTACGAATTGCGAGAGGTTCAAACGTGGATTTCCGCACACAAGCGGGCGCTTCTCAACCTATGGAGCGAGATGCAAGCCGGTCGCCCTGTCGACGAATTGATCTGCGAACTGCGAGCCAAGGAAAACGTCCCGATGTACTCGCCCAGCATGTTGCAAAAATACAAAACCTCACTACAAAAGAAGAAGGGCGAAGCGTAAATTCTCAAGGTATATCAAGGGCTAGAGGATCGGTCGGCAGTACCCACCCAACTGTACCAGCCCTCCACCGTCGCTAATTCGGAAATGTCCGGCACTGCTGCTTCCGGCTCATTCGCTCGCCATAGGCCCGCTGCGCTTCACGCGGTCGGCGATCTTCATGAAAAGCCGGGCTGAGGTGATTACCAAGCATGTCCAGATCAGAAATCTCAGCAGACCGGCAAATACGTCTGCCGCCAAAGACCCAATGCCGGAACGGATGTCATCTGCACCGCTAAGCCATGCGAACCCTACAATCGAAATGACGACCAGGATGAAGGGCAGCAGAGTAGCGAAGTACGCTTTGAGGATAAGCCAGCCGTGGCCGCCTGTATCCGCGAAAACGTTTCGGACCGAAGCGCCCGGCGCGTTTACCGCGATGGCGGGCATGAAAATCGCCAGTCGCAGCGTGGCAAAGATGAGCAGCGCAAACAAGACGACGCTGATAATGACTTCCGCGCCATCGGATGGTGCGACAGCGCCCGGCAGATGAAGCGGGATGCTCCCAAGAAGCCAAAAGCCGGCAGTCCAGCCAAGCATGCGCTGAAACCGAACGGCGGATATATCGAAACGGTATCCGGAGGCAGCTTCACCTGATATCAGCAGGCGATAGATCGCGATTTCGAACGGCACGAGCACAAACTGCCCATCAGATCGAAGACTTCAGCAAGCATGCGATTATCCGATATCGCCGGAATTGCGCCGATCAACGCGAACAAGCGGCGCTTGCACAGGCGATGATGGACTGACTGCGCAGCCGCACCGATAGTTCGCCAAGGTCGTCCCGCACGGTCCGGAGGATCGTGTTGACGGGCAGGGAAGAAGTGGTGGCCACGGTGTTGTGTCGCCTCTTGGCGGGAGCGCATTAAAATCAATCATGGCCACCTGCCCGCGTCAAAAGGCCAATACCCGGTCTGCTTGCCAATTTCCTAACGTTCACTCACAATTCCAGGGGAATCGGGCGCACGCAGCAATCAAGCCCGGTCATTCCATCGGGGTGGGGGAATTCATCTTGGCTGTCGCATCAAGGAGGAGCCAGCTCGGATTGCTGCTGGCTACCGTGCTCGGGGTTTCGATCTCGGCCGCCGCCGGCCAGACCTACACGCCCGAACAGGAACAGGCCTGCACCGGCGACGCCTTCCGGCTCTGCAGTGCCGAGATTCCCGATGTTGACCGCGTGACCGCCTGCATGGTCGCCAAAAAGGACCAGCTCTCGCCGCCCTGCCGCGCCCAGTTCAGGCCAGATCCCGAGCCCCGCGAGGCCGTGGCCCGACCGGCCGGCCGGCCGACGGTCATCCGGCCCGCGACACCCCGCAAGGCGGTGAGTGCGAAGGCACGCAAGGCCAAGAAGCCGAAAAAGCCCGTGACCTGACGGCGCCTGCGCCATTTCAAGGTCCGCTTTCGCGACAGAGTGACGCTTGATGTGGCTGATCCAATGAACATCTCCTCAGGCAAGAGGAGAGGGCCCATTGAGCCAACATCAGAAAGAACTCGACCGGCACTTTGCCTGGTTTGAGAAGAAGCTGCCGCCGCGGCCGGCGAACTTCGTCAGCTGGGTGCGCAAGCCGTCGTCGATCTACGCCCGGATTCCGATCGCCATATTGCTGATCGCCGGCGGCTTTCTCAGTTTCCTGCCGGTGCTTGGACTCTGGATGCTGCCGCTCGGACTCCTTTTGTTCGCGCAGGATGTGCCGCCGCTGCAGAAGCCGATGGCGCAAGGGCTCGGATGGATCGAGCGCAAATGGATCGAACGAGAGCGTGCCAAACTCGAACGTGAGCGCGCACGAAGCGCGCAGTGAGCGATCAAGGCCCTCTGCAAGGCATTCAACCGATTCTGTTTTCGGTTGTGACGGTGCTCACACATGTGACTCAAAAACCAGCCTTGTTGGCAATTACATGGCTGCATCGCGGCATTCCATAAATTTTTCTTTCGCGAATCATCGCGCTGATTCATTTTCAGCTTCTGGGGTCAATCTGGAGGCCAAGGTATGAACGTCATAGTTTTCGCTTCGCGTAAGGGGGGCTCGGGTAAGAGTACCCTGGCTGCTCACCTCGCTGCCCATGTTCACAAGGCAACGAAGCCTATTCTGCTCGTCGATGCCGATCCGCAGGGCTCGCTTACGCTCTGGCACAAATTGCGCGGCACCAACGAACCGCCGATCAAGGCCGCGGTGAATTCCGTCAGTGGCATCGTCGCTGCCGCCAAGCGCGACGGCATCGAATGGGTGTTCATCGACACGCCGCCGAATCTTTCGGCCGTCGTCGACGACGCGATCCGTAACGCCACGATGGTGATCATTCCGGCGCGGCCCGGCGTGTTCGACGTCAACGCGGTGCAGGAAACCATTCAGACCTGCCGCTCGGCGCGCAAGCCCTACGCGGTCGTGGTCAACGGCGCACCTGCCGAACGCGACGGCGTCGAAAGCCGCATCGTCACCATCGCGCGGGAAGCGCTGGCGAAATTCCGCGCGCCGGTGTGGAGCGGCCAGATCACCAACCGCGCCGACCTGATCATGGCGCTGAGCCAGGGCGAAGGCGCCCGCGAATATTACGCGGAAGGCCGGGCTGCGGCGGAGATCACCAGGCTGTGGGGCGCGATCGAGCGTTCGATCAAGGCGATCCGCGGGTCGGCGTCGGCATCGGGCGCCATGCACAAGCAGGCGGCGTAACAACGCCGCTTCCTTTTCTGGATTGATTTTATTGGACTGACAAAGACGCGCGGCGCTCCGCGCGTTTTTCTTTTTGCGCGCTCGGCAACGGGCCGTCATCGCAACGCACGATCATCGCATTGCGAGCCAACGGGTCGCGCGAATGCGCGCCCGATGACAGGCTCCGCGAAGCAATCCATCTCGCCGCGCCAAGAAAGAATGGATTGCTTCGCTACGCTCCCTTGCACAAACGCTTCGCGTTTGTCGCAGGCAATGACGGAGGAAGAAGCGGCTTACGCCACCATCAGCACGTAGAACACGACGACCGGCGACATCGTCAGGATCACCGACCAGATGCCGACGGCCCACAGAATATCCTCGGTGGAAAAGCCCTGTTGAGGGATGGTGTTGTTGCTTTCGAAGTGCACGACGCGGCCCCGCGTTTCCTGTTGCTCCAGCGATTCTGATACGCGGCCAGTTTTAAAAACTCGGTTGCGATTTCGTTTGCATTTGACCGCGCCTGCTACCGCCGATTAACCACCGCGGTATTCTGGTTAACGGCGGGTGAGTGCGAAGCCGCAACTTCGAGCAAAGGTCCGGCCGCGACATTAAAATTTTATCTGTAGTTGTTCCTCCTCAAAGAGCATCAACGGGGGGAATGACCATGTTCACGCACGACAAGAAGTATCCGGTCAGCGAACTTGCCCAGCGCGCGAATGACGTTCTGCTGGTGTCGTCGTTCGCCATCTGGGCGATGGTGCTCGGCTTCGCGCCGGTGCTGACCTATCGCCTGCTGGTCAGCTAGAGCGGATTACTTCCGCTCGCCATCCAAGGCGAGCGGTGGCCGGCCATCTCTCCTGGCGCGCCGTTCAGGCCCGCCGCAACAGCGGTGGCCTGCGCCGCTCGATTTCCTCGTCCAGCAAGGCTGCGAGCTCCGGGCTCACCTCCACCATCGGCAGGCGCACTTGCGCGCTGTCGATCAGCCCGCCGCGCGCCAGCCAATACTTGGCCGGCGCGGGGCTCGGCTCGGCGAACAGCAGCCGGGTCAGGGAGGAAATTGTCTTCCAGCACGCCAGCGCGCCGTTGCGATCACCCTGCTTCATGAGCGTCTGCACCGAGGCGAATGCTTCGGTCTCCAGATGCGCCGACAGCAGGATCGCCCCGTCGGCGCCGTCGGCCAGCGCTTCATGATACAGCGCGTCCTCGCCGGTCAGCACGCGAAAGCCGGATGGCCGCCGGCCCAGCAGGTCGATCGACTGCGCGCGGTCGGCGCCGCAATCCTTCATGCCGATGATGTTCGGATGCAAGGCGAGCTCAAGCAGCGTCTCGTTGGTGAGGCTGACGCCGGTCCGGTAGGGGATGTTGTAAAGCACGATCGGCCACGAGGCGTGGTCGGCGAGCGCGGTGAAATGCTGCACCAGGCCGCGCTGCGAGGGGCGGATGTAATAGGGGCTCGCGATCAGATAGCCGTCGATCGGCCAGGCCGCCGTCTCATCCAGCGCATCCAAAAGCTTCGTGGTGGAGGCGCCGGACAGGCCCAGCAGGATCGGCAGATGGCGCCCGCCGGCCGAAAGCTCGCTGCGCGTCACCGTCACCAGCCGCTCGAGCTCGTCCGCGCGGAGCGACATGCCTTCGCCCGACGTCGCCGCGAGGATAAAGCCGTCGACCGGGCCGGCCGCATAATGCTTGACGAGCCGGCGTAGCGACGCCTCGTCGAGTTCGCCGTCGCGAAACGGCGTGATGAGTGGCAGCCACAGGCCCTGCAGGCGGCTGGTGAGATCGTCAGTCGTAGGGGTAGTCATCGTTCCATCTCCTCATGGGGTGAGCCGGAGACGGGACCAATAAAAAACCCCGTCCAGACGGCGGGGCTTTCGGGATCGCGGGTTGCGGCGGCTTTAGCGCGCGCGTCGATCTCGGGTCCCCAAATGGGGACCTTTTTTCGACGACAAAGCTGCGCACGAACGCGTGATCATGCGCCGATGATGGTGGCAGGGGTCCGCAATGTCAATCCGCGCAGCACCTTGGCTTGTGAGAGTTGCGGACGAAAAAAAAGCCGGGCCCAAAAGAGCCCGGCTTGAGGTATTGGCCACGTGAGGCCGACACAATCACCTTCCAAGAGGGATTACTGAACCACCGCGCCACTGGAGGAGGGGGACATATGCGCGACGCGATCGATCAGCGTTCGAGTACTATGATCCTCATCAGTGCTGTGCGGCAACCGTCCGAGCCGCATGTCAGTCATGCGGTGAGCGGGCCCTTTATAAAATAGGCTAATCCGCAAAGCGGGGACGACGAAACGTCACCCGCTGCCACTGCGCTTTCAAGCGGAGTTGGTTCCGGTTCTGATGCAATCAGAACCGATGCTCTAGGAGGGCCAGCGCTGCGCCTTGCTCACCACGAAATCGCGGAACACCTGCACGCGCGCCACCGTCTTCAACTCTTCGGGATAGACAAAGTAGGTGTCGACCTGAATCGAGTCGGTTTCGCCGAACAGCTGCACCAGGCGGTTGTTCTCCTCAACCAGATAGTCGGGCAAGGAGGCGATACCGAGCCCCTGCTGGCAGGCGCGAACCAATCCTAAGATGTTGTTCACCTTGAAGTAGGCCTCGCGCGGACCCGAGCCGTTGCGACCGGCGTCGATCAGCCAGCTGCGGTTTTGCAAATGCGGCTGCACCTGCGAATCGCCCAGCATGATGATGCGGTGCGAATCGAGGTCGTCGAGCGTCCGCGGCGTGCCGAAGCGCTTGATGTATTCGGGCGAGCAATAGGCATGGAAGCCGATCGAGAACAGCTTGCGCTGGATCAGGTCCGGCTGGGTCGGCTTGCGGGTCCGGATCGCCACGTCAGCCTCGCGCATCGACAGGTCGAGATCTTCGTCGGTGACGATCAGCGAGATCCGGATGTCCGGATAGAGCGCGGTGAACTCGTCGAGCCGCGGGATCAGCCAGTTGATGCCGAGCGCCGGCGGCGTGGTGATCTTGAGGTCGCCGCTCGGCCGTTCGCGGCTGTCGGTGAGCTTGGCCCGCGCCGCCTGCAGCTGCATGAACACGTCATGCGCGGTGCGGAACAGCAAGTCGCCCTGTTCGGTGAGGATGAGCCCGCGCGCATGACGGTGGAACAGCGATACCGCGAGCTCCTGCTCCAGCGCGCTGACCTGACGCGATACCGCCGATTGTGAAAGCCCGAGCTGTTCGCCGGCGTGGGTAAAGCTTCCCGCCTCCGCAGCCGCGTGAAAGACTTTCAGCTTGTCCCAATCCATGTCCGATGATCCGTCCCGTGTTCTAGGCATGATTATTCAGCCGCCGCGCGATCGCTCGCGCGCAAAGCCAGGAAGCGTTCGGCCTCAAGGGCCGCCATGCAGCCGAGGCCGGCCGCCGTGACCGCCTGCCGGTAGGTTTCGTCCGCGACGTCGCCGGCGGCGAACAGGCCGGGGATGGACGTGGCCGTCGAGTTCGGCGCCACCTCGACATAGCCGGAAGGTTTCAGCTTGATCTGGCCCTTGACGAGGTCGGTGGCGGGCGCGTGGCCGATGGCGATGAAGACGCCGTCGGCCGGCACGTCCGTCAGCGTGCCGCTCTTGACGTTCTTCAGGCGCACATGGGTGACCTTGCCGGGATTCTCGGTGCCGCAGATTTCGTCGATCGCCGAGTCCCAGACCACCTTGATCTTGGGGTGCTTGAACAGGCGATCCTGCAGGATGCGCTCGGCGCGGAAATGATCGCGGCGGTGCACGATCGTCACCTGCGATGCAAAGTTGGTCAGGAACAGCGCTTCCTCGACCGCGGTATTTCCGCCGCCGACCACGATCACTTCCTTGCCGCGGTAGAAGAAGCCGTCGCAGGTCGCGCAGGCCGAGACGCCAAAGCCCTTGAACTTTTCTTCCGATTCCATGCCGAGCCAGCGCGCCTGCGCGCCGGTAGCGAGGACCACGGTTTCAGCCAGGTAAACGTCGCCGCTGTCGCAGGTCAGGCGGAACGGCCGCTGCGCCAGTTCCAGCTTGTTGACGAGGTCGGTGACGATCTTGGTGCCGACATGCGCCGCCTGCTTCTCCATCTGCTCCATCAGCCAGGGGCCCTGGATGACGTCGGCGAAGCCCGGATAGTTTTCCACGTCGGTGGTGATGGTGAGCTGACCGCCGGGCTGGATGCCCTGGATCAATACGGGTTCGAGCATCGCGCGCGCTGCGTAGATCGCCGCGGTGTAACCGGCGGGGCCGGAACCGATAATGACGACCTTGGCATGGATAGGCGCGGGCATCGACGGCTCCCTCTCTTATTCGGGGGTTTTGTTGACTGAGCAGAAAGCGCCCGGAAGGACCTCGCGGGGCGCTGAAAGTGTCAAATCCAAGTCTAGGACATCTGGGTAGCTATGCAAGAATTGCAATTCATCCCAGCGAATTTTCCCCGGAACTGAAGTAACAATCGCGAAATGTGGCGCTGCACGCGCAATAAAATTGCGCAAGCCGCGCGGCCTGCGCTAAGAGAGTTGCCAGTAAGACCTGCTTAAGCCCAGCCAGAATTAGGGAACCCGACGCGCGTGTCGAAGAATCTTGACGAAATCGACCTCAAAATCCTTGCCGAAATCCAGGCAGACGGCCGAATCACCAACGTGGAACTGGCCAAACGTGTCGGTATTTCACCGCCACCCTGCCTGCGCCGGGTCCGCACGCTGGAAGAGGAGGGCTACATCCAGGGCTATCGGGGCCTGCTCGATCCGCGCCGGCTCGGTTTCGACGTCACGGTGTTTGCGTCCGTCCATCTGTCCAGCCAGGCGGACGCGGATTTGCGCGCGTTCGAGGATTTCGTCCGCGCCGAGCCGTTGGTGCGGGAATGCTGGATGCTGTCGGGCGAGGTGGACTTCATCCTCAAATGCGTCGCGCCCGACATGGCGACGTTTCAGGATTTCGTCACGCACCTGACCGCAGCACCCCACGTGCGCAATGTGCGGACGTCGCTGGTGCTGCACAATTCGAAATATGAAGCCGCCGTGCCGCTCGATGTGAAGGTGGCGGGCTGAGGCGTTGAAGCTTCGTCGCAACTATTAGACCCTCATGGTGAAGAGGCGCCAACGGGTCCGCGCGTAGCGCGGCCCGATGACAGGCTTCGCGCCGTCTCCGGACGATGCTTCGCATCGCCGGGAGAACCACGAGGCCCGGCTGGTGCCATCCATCCTTCGAGACGCCGCTGCGCGGCTCCTCGGGATGAGGTCTGACAGTTTCGTAGGGTGGGCAAAGCGACTTGTCCGCCGTAGCTCAAAGAGCGAAGGCGGAAGCGTGCCCATCAAATCTTCCGAGGCCCGGAGTGGTGGGCACGGCGCGAAGGCGCACCTTTGCCCACCCTACGAGTCTCTACTTACTTCTTCCGCATCTCATCGACGCTGTACGGCCCGCCGCCCGCGGTCGCCAGATAGAGGCAGGCGAAGCAGAACAGGATCGCGGCCGTACCGCCATTGAGCAGCGGCAGAAATACCGGATTGGCCGGATCCTTGAACATGTGGCCGAGGAAATAGGCGAAGGCCATTTCACCCGACAGGACGAACGCAACGATGCGCGTGCACAGCCCGATCATCAACAGCCCGCCAAGCACCAATTCGATCGTGCCGGCCGCACCAATAAGCGACATCAGTTCGACCTTGGCGAAATAGGGCACTGCCGGAAACTTGAAGATCTTGGCGACGCCGTACTGAAACAGCAGAAGCCCGGTGATGAAGCGAAACAGGCTCAGCGCCGTCGGTTGCCATTTCGCGAGCATCTTGTCGAATTGGTCCATGTCATCGTCCCCCTTGTTTGGCACACTAGAACTTTAGCGTCACAACATTACACGGTGTTGGCCGATCGCGTGTGATGCCGGAACAACACCCCCAAGATTGAATCATTCCCTTCGCACGTCATCGTCTCGCGATTGCAGCGCAACAAGATGCCGTTCCGAAGCACTGGAGTTCTGCCGCTTGTCGCACGCGCCGCGAAGGCGGCAAGACCGGCAGCAGCGTCATCCGACTCTTTAGTTATGATTTATAAGCATTGTCCCGGAGGCGGATTATGATGGAAGCCGCCGCATCGCCACTCACAATCCTGTCAGCGCGGCATCAACAAAAAAGCCGCGTCGAAACGCGGCTTTGTCGCAACGGTTACCCGCAGGTGACTACAGCATGATCCGGAAGTGGATACCGATTTTCCGAAGAGATCATGCTCAAATCAAAGAGTGCGGGATGACGATTCCAAGAACGTCATCACGCTTTATCGCCACTCGACCTTGGTGATCTCGTAGGCCTTGGCGCCGCCGGGAGCCACGACTTCCACCGTGGCGCCCTTTTTCTTGCCGATCAGGGCACGCGCCATCGGCGAGGTGATCGAGATACGGCCTTTCTTGGCGTCGGCTTCCACCTCGCCGACGATCTGCCACACCGTCTTCTTTTCGGTATCTTCGTCGATCAGCGTCACGGTCGCGCCGAACTTCACGGTGTCGCCGGAGAGCTTCGAGATGTCGATAATGTCGGCGCGCGCCAGCTTGTCTTCGAGCTCGGCGATGCGGCCTTCGTTGTGCGACTGCTCTTCCTTGGCGGCGTGATATTCCGCGTTTTCCGAAAGGTCGCCGTGCGAGCGCGCCTCGGCGATATGTTCGATGATGCGCGGACGGTCCTCCGACTGGCGCTTCTTCAACTCGACTTCGAGGGCGGCATAGCCGCCAGCGGTCATCGGTACCTTTTCCATCATCTCTTCCGTCCTTCCATCGTGCGAGCCGCCCAGGGCGTTGCGCGCACGAGGCACTTTTTTAGATTTCGATTCGGGCTTTCATGGCCCAACGCGGGCCCGCCAGCCTACTAATTTTCGGCCGTTCAAAGGCCTACTCAACATTCAAACGAGCGGTGAGTTCCAGCCATACATACGGCTTTATTGCCAATCGTTTAGCGGGCATTTCAGCCCGACTGACGATCAGTTTTCGGAAAAGTAACTCTGCAGCGTACGGACCTCAAGATCCCCGCCCAGATAGGCGCGGATGCCCTGGGCAGCGGCCACAGCACCCGAAAGAGTGGTGTAATATGGCACTTTATGCAAGAGGGCAGCCCGCCGCAACGAACGGCTGTCGGCCAGCGCCTGCGGCCCCTCGGTGGTGTTGAAAACGAGCTGGATGTCGCCATTGGTGATGGCGTCGACGATGTGCGGCCGCCCCTCCAGCACCTTGTTGACCTTCTCGGTCGGAATGCCGTTGTCGGTGAGGAAGCGCTGGGTGCCTGACGTGCCCATCACCTTGAAGCCGAGCGAGTGCAGCAGGCGGACGGCATCTGCAATGCGGTTCTTGTCGCTCTCGCGCACCGAGACGAACACCGTGCCCTTGCGCGGCACGCGGGTGCCGCCGCCGAGCTGGCTTTTCGCGAACGCCACCTCGAAGGAGCGGTCGATGCCCATGACCTCGCCGGTCGAGCGCATTTCCGGGCCGAGCACGGTATCGACGCCGGGGAAGCGCGCGAACGGGAAGACCGACTCTTTCACGCCGACATGGCCGAGCTGCTTCTTCTTCAGCTTGAAATCCGAAAGCTTCTCGCCGGCCATGACCCGCGCGGCGATCTTCGCCACCGGCGTGCCGACGACCTTGGCAACGAACGGCACGGTTCGCGACGCCCGCGGATTGACCTCGAGCACATAGATATCGCCGTCCTTGATGGCGTACTGCACGTTCATCAGGCCGACGACGTCGAGGCCGAGCGCGAGCTCGCGGGTCTGCCGCTCGAGCTCCTCGATCATCTTCGCATCCAGCGAATGCGGCGGCAGCGAGCAGGCGGAATCGCCGGAGTGAATGCCGGCTTCCTCGATATGCTCCATGATGCCGACGATGAAGGTGTCCTTGCCGTCGCACAGGCAGTCGACATCGATCTCGGTGGCGTCGGACAGATAGCGGTCGAACAGCAGCGGATTGGTGCCGAGCACGGTGTTGATCTGACCGGTCTTGTCGTTCGGGTAGCGCGCCTTGACGTCGCCGGGCACCAGTTCGGGCAGCGTGCCGAGCAGATAATCGTTGAGCTGGTTCTCTTCGCGGATGATCTGCATCGCGCGGCCGCCCAGCACATAGGACGGGCGCACCACCAGCGGCAGGCCGAGATCGGCCGACACCAGCCGCGCCTGCTCGACCGAATAGGCGATGCCGTTCTTCGGCTGCTTCAGCCTCAACTTGTCGAGCACGCGCTTGAAGCGGTCGCGGTCTTCGGCGAGGTCGATGGCGTCGGGCGAGGTGCCGAGGATCGGCACGTCGGCGGCTTCCAGCGCGCGCGCCAGCTTGAGCGGGGTCTGGCCGCCGAACTGCACGATCACGCCGTGCAGCGTTCCGTTCGTGCGCTCCTTCGCGATGATTTCCAGCACGTCCTCGGCGGTGAGCGGCTCGAAATAGAGCCGGTCGGCGGTGTCGTAGTCGGTCGACACCGTTTCGGGGTTGCAGTTGACCATGATGGATTCGTAGCCGGCGTCATGCAGCGCGAAACAGGCGTGACAGCAGCAATAATCGAACTCGATGCCCTGGCCGATGCGGTTCGGCCCGCCGCCGAGGATGATGACCTTCTTCTTGTCCGATGGCGTGCTCTCGTCCGCCAGCGCGCCCGCGAACGGCGCTTCATAGGTCGAATACATATAGGCTGTCGGGGAGGCGAATTCGGCCGCGCAGGTGTCGATACGCTTGTAAACCGGGCGAACGTCGAGCGCGTGGCGCTTCGCCGTCACAGCGGCCTCCGTCGTCTCCGCGAGCACGGCAAGCCGCGCGTCGGAGAAACCCATCGTCTTGAGCGAGCGCATGCCGAAGGCGTTGCCCGGCAGGCCGTTCTTGCGGACCTTCTCTTCCATGTCGACGATGCCGCGCATCTCGCTGAGGAACCACGGATCGATCTTGCAGGAATTGAAGATCTCGTCATCGGACCAGCCGAGCCGCATCGCCTGCGCCACCTGCAGGAGACGGTCCGGCGTCGGCGTGCCGAGGGCTGCGCGGACCGCGTTCTTGTCGTCGTGTTGGCCGAGCCCCTCGATCTCGATTTCGTCGAGCCCGGTCAGCCCGGTCTCGAGCCCGCGCAGCGCCTTTTGCAAGCTCTCCTGAAACGTGCGGCCGATCGCCATCACTTCCCCGACCGACTTCATCGACGTCGTCAGGGTGTTGGAGGCGCCCGGAAATTTTTCGAACGCAAAGCGCGGAATCTTAGTGACGACGTAGTCGATGGTCGGCTCGAATGACGCCGGCGTCGCGCCGCCGGTGATGTCGTTGGCGATTTCATCGAGCGTGTAGCCGACCGCGAGCTTGGCTGCGACCTTGGCGATCGGAAATCCGGTCGCCTTCGAGGCCAGCGCCGAGGAGCGCGACACGCGCGGATTCATCTCGATCACCACCATGCGGCCGTCGACGGGATTGACGCCGAACTGCACGTTGGAGCCGCCGGTCTCCACCCCGATCTCGCGCAGTACCGCCAGCGAGGCGTCGCGCATGATCTGGTATTCCTTGTCGGTCAGCGTCAGCGCCGGCGCCACCGTGATGGAATCGCCGGTGTGCACGCCCATCGGATCGAGGTTCTCGATCGAGCAGACGATGATGCAATTGTCCTTCTTGTCGCGCACCACCTCCATCTCGAACTCTTTCCAGCCGAGCACGGATTCCTCGATCAGGACTTCGTTGGTCGGCGAGGCGTCGAGGCCGCGTTCGATGATGTCGAGGAACTCTTCCTTGTTGTAGGCGATGCCGCCGCCGGTGCCGCCCATGGTGAAGGAGGGGCGGATGATCGCGGGCAGCCCGATCTCGGACAGCGCCATCAGCGCCTGGCCGAGCGCATGCTCCTGGTAGCGCTTGCGGCGCTCGCTCTCACCCAGCGTCCATTGCCGTTCGAGTTCTTCGAGCGCGGCACCGGACAGCTTCTCGCGTTCGGCGTGGTATTTGTCGCGATAGGATTTTTTCAGGGCAGAGGCATTGGCGAGCCGCGACTTCGGCGTTTCAAGCCCGATCTTGGTCATGGCCTCGCGGAACAGCTGGCGGTCCTCGGCCTTGTCGATGGCATCTGCGGTGGCGCCGATCATCTCGACGTCGAACTTGTCGAGCGTGCCCTGCCGGCGCAGCGACAGCGCGCAGTTCAGCGCGGTCTGGCCGCCCATGGTCGGCAGCAGCGCAAAGCCGCCCGGGATGACGTGGCGTTCCTTTTCGATGATCTTGGCGACGATTTCCGGGGTGATCGGCTCGATATAGGTCGCATCAGCCAGTTCCGGGTCGGTCATGATGGTGGCCGGATTGGAATTGACGAGGACGATGCGGTAGCCCTCTTCCTTCAGCGTCTTCACCGCCTGGGTGCCGGAATAGTCGAATTCGCAGGCCTGGCCGATCACGATGGGACCGGCGCCGATGATCAGGATGGTGGAGATATCTGTTCTTTTGGGCATCAGCTCTCAGACTGGAAATTGGGCACAAAAAAAGGGCGCGCATGCCGCGCGTCCCCTAAGCCAAGAGCGCGGGTCACCCTCGCGCGCGGGTGGTCTTTAGACCAGATTCCGCACCTGCGTAACCCCCAAAAACGGGCCATCAACGGGGATTTTGGGCTTTTGGAAGGACTTGGGAAGGGGTGTTTGGGGCGCTGGTCCGTCTACGCTTGCGCTTCGCTCCAGCTACGCCGGACACGCTTCGCCCTGACGGTCTCAGCGTGGCTGCGCCACGCGTAGCCCGTCAGGGCGAAGCGTGGAGGCCCGGCCTGGATTTGAACCAGGATAAGGAGCATTGCACTGCCCCCGCGTTGTCGCTTCCGCCACCGGGCCGCGGCAATCATCGCCGATCACGGCGCGGTGAACCATACCTTACCGCGCTTTAGGGTTAACAACCTTAGGGCGCGCGGCAGGACTCAGCTGAGCTTAAGAGCGTGCCGGGCCACGAAAGTCATCCGCCAGGGGTTGTGGCCGATGTTCCGATGGGCGCGCGAGGTGGAAAAGCCGGCCCGGGCGAGCTTCTCGATCATCTCGTTCTCGCCGTAGCGCTGCAGCCCGACGCGGGTGCGCAGCTGCCGGTAGTCCGAAAGCGCGGTGCTTGCCAGCCCATACAGGGCGTCTTTCAGGAAGCCGTGGGTGCGTGCGAATTTCAACAGCGCCAGCACGTCACTGGCCATGCCGACTTCGGGCCGCAGGATGTCGCCCAGCACCAGGCGGCCGTTGGGCTTCAACAGCCGGCGAACGACGGCAAACGCCGAATCCAGCTCCTCCGGCGTCATGTATTGCGCGACCGAATTCATGACGACGAGATCGATCGAGCTTTCCGCCATGCGCGTGAGATCTTCGAGCGAGCGGACGCGGATCCTGGTGTTCGGCGCAAAGCGCGCGATCAGCCGGCCGCGGACCCCAGGAGCTGGCTCGGCCAGATAGAGCTGGGCGCAGGCGTCGGCCACCCGGGCGGCGAAGAGCGCCTCGCCACAGGCATAATCCAGCACGACGGAATCGGGCGAGGAGATGTAGCCGATGATGTCGCGCGCGATGATCTGGAAATGCAGGTCGCGATGCAGCTTGCTCGCATAAATCGTATGCGTGGAATCGTAATAATCGATCCATTCGTCCATGCGTGCGCGCCCGGCAAAAACCGCTGGTTCCGGCATCGGAACCAGCCTGAAAGTGATGCGTTAGGTCGTCCGACGGCCAATGTCCACCGCCGCCAAGTCCGTCTCCTAACAGGAAGGTGCAACGTGAGCAAAACCAGCAACAAATCCGACAAGACAGCCCCAGAGCTTGATACCCCGACCGACTTGCCGCAGGCCGCGGTGGACAAGATATCCAAGTCGCTCAATACGCTGCTGGCTGACGCCTTCGCCCTCTACCTGAAGACGAAGAATTTCCACTGGCATGTGAGCGGCCGGCATTTCAACGACTATCACCTGATGCTGGACCAGCAGTCGGACGCGATCTTCGCCACCACCGACCAGCTCGCCGAACGGGTGCGCAAGCTCGGCGGCACCACGATCCGCTCGATCGGGCAGATCGCCAAGCTGCAGACCATCCAGGACAACAACGACGACTATGTGCCGCCGCGCGAAATGCTGCGCGAGCTGATGGAAGACAACAAGAAGATGGCGGCGGCGATGCGCAAGGCCCACAAGCTTTGCGACGATAACGAGGATTCCGGCAGCGCAAGCCTGCTCGAAGTGTTCATCGACGAGACCGAGCGCCGCACCTGGTTCCTGTTCGAGGCCAGCCGTCAGGAAGGTGCCAACGCGGCTTGAGCGCGGTTGCGCTCAAGCAGGCGCG
The DNA here is from genome assembly GCF_049993905.1 of Bradyrhizobium sp. McL0615. Taxonomy (NCBI): domain Bacteria; kingdom Pseudomonadati; phylum Pseudomonadota; class Alphaproteobacteria; order Hyphomicrobiales; family Nitrobacteraceae; genus Bradyrhizobium; species Bradyrhizobium sp. McL0615. Next base: position 1,526,443 of record NZ_CP188254.1, read on the forward strand.
CAGGGTCGGCCTTGCCATCCCTGCGGCGGCTGCCTGCAGGACATTCCCGTCGCGTCCAGGCCGGTTTTGCGGTAGGCTGCGCTGCGGCTTCGAAGGGCGGCTGCCCGAAGCTTTTGCTGCGATCCGAAGGAGGCGGGAGATGCCTATCTCTTTTCCGATGATCGTTTTGAGCTCGCAGATGGTCGTTGCGGTGGCAGACGGCGTGCCTAACTTCGACATTTCCCGGAGTTGCAAGCTCGACGTCGCGGCCACCACCGGCCTCTCCGTTGACCAGTCGATGAAGAGCTGCGTGAATGATGAACAGAAAGCGAAGCGGCAGCTCGCAAGCCAGTGGTCGAAATTCCCCGCGCCAAGCCGGGCAAGCTGCACCTCGCAGGAGAGCATCGGGAGTACGCCGAGCTACGTCAGTTTGCTGACATGCCTGCAGATGGGTCAGTGGACTCGTTAGTTGCTCTGGGCTGGTTTTTCATTCAGGCGATTGGCGCTGGCTGCCTCCAGCCAACGGGGTGATGGCGAGACGAAAGCCTCACGGCGTCAAGCGTGATGATCGAACTCGCTCAGCGCGATGCGCACCTCGCGAGCAAAATCGACCAGCGAGATGGTGAAAGCGCCTAGCGAAATCAGGAAGAAGATGGCCACCCCGCGCTCATGCTGGAGCTCAAAGAACGCGGTTACAAACGCCACGATAACAAGAAGTGTCACCGAAATGCTGGCGACCACCGCCCAGAAGATGGCCCGGTTCATCATGGCCGCCCGGCGCATCAGGCGCGGAAGATCGGCTTTGAGGCGGGATCGGACCGTGTCGTCATCCGGAATCCCGTTCAGGAGCACCGTTCGGTCGATGATTCTGTTCAGGCGGGAAATCAGCACGGCAATGAAGGCCGCCAGTGCGCCGAGAAGGAACGCTGGCGCAGCCGCCTGTGAAATGACGTTCGATAATTGACTGACGGATGGCGTCTCGGTGATCATTGAATCCGTGCTCCGCGATGCTCGTAGAAGAGGGCCGGACCGCCATTGCCCGGAAGGATTGATGGTGCTTCGGTCTTCGACCCGTAGAACCGCATCACAATCGAACGTATTCGCTTTCCGTGCGTGGTATCGATCCAGCCTCGGGATGGTACTTCTTACTTCGTCACGATGCGGCGCGTCAGCATCACGGTGCTGGTCGGAGCCATCGGAGAGATCGCGAACGGCTCCCGAGAACGATCGACCCGCCCCAGCCGCCCCTGATCCTAATATTTTCTGACGATAGGTTTTGTCGTCGGAGGCGCGCCGGGCGCCGGCGGCGAGATGGCGAAGGTGACCCAGGCATTCCAGCCACTTGGACGATTCTCTGCAGCAAACTCTCCGTAAGCCTTGAAATTGAGATAGCCCTGCATGTCGCCGACCGGAAAAAGGAATCCGATCTGGGGACCAATGCCAACCACCTGGGACTGGAAGCAGCCGACACGGTCGCCTGGACCGCTGTCGCAGCCGAGCTCCTTGTAGACATAGCCGACGAGGCCAACCATGACCTGCTTCGACAGGAACTGCGATGCACCCCAGTCGAAATGCATGTCGACGCCGCTCGTATACTGCGTCGATGTATTCTTGGTATTGTAGGTGAAGCCAAGCACGCCGGAGAATTCGTGGCCGGTCGCCGGATTGAAATAGGTGTAGCCGCCGCCGCCGTCGATCGCGCCGTGTCCGATGCCCAGGTTCGACAGGCGGTTGGATTGGTAAGCGCCAACCGGGATGTCGCCGGTGATATAGGTCATGTAGTTGTGGACGCCGGCGTTCCAGCGCAAGGCGAATTGCGGCACCAGATCCCCAAAACCCCACGTCGTATCGCTGATGCTGTCGGACCGCGCGAAGGGGACGCTGTTGCCGAGCGGGCCCGTGACCACGCCGGACAAGGTCCCCGCCAGGCTGGTGCCGACGACGCCATAGGCTGCCACCATGGACACCGACGCCTGGCCGCCGAGAACCGGCGTCTCGAATACATAGGTCGGGATCACAAAGCCAAGATTGCCGGTGGCGTTGACGCTCAAATTCAGATTTGCGTTTACGGTAAGGTTGCCCGGAACCCTGCCGAGCGAGAATTCGCGCGCACGCGCGACGTCGGCGCCCGCGGAGACGGAGGTATGGTAGTAGACCGTCGCCAGCGACCAACCCGGCTGCTGCGGCGTGGCCGCCAAGCTTCCAAAGAAACCGGGAACCCAGAAGCTGACGCCGCCCTCGTCGGCGTGTGCCACGCCGGGAAGGGCGGCCAGCATCGCAATCGACAGGCTGGCACCTGTATATTTGAGAATGGCGTTGAGTCCTCGATTGAATGATTTGTGCGCCATCTGCTGCTCCCAATGCCCTGAGATCACAGTGATCGATCCGAGATTGACATGGATCGAAGGTCCCGTCGTAAGCTATTGGCGTGCTGAAGTGATTCAGATCGAAATTCCATCGCGACTGTTGCGCTAAAGCCGCGAGAAATCGCCGGCTATTCACTCCAACAGGCATTGCCGAAACCATCATCGGCCCCGGCTCATTATCATTGGACGCACTTCCGGGAATCTCTCCTTAGCCAGAAAGGGTTTGGTCGTATCTGAAGCCGGCAAGCCAGCGGCCGGCGTGCCGTCAACTTTCATTGGGCCGAAATGCCCACCGTTGTTTGCGACTTCACGACCGGCGGCGGATTCCATTTGCCGGTCAGCGCTTCCGACTTCGGACTGTAGAGTCGCATGGTCAGGTTGAAGGCTCCCTTCGGCGCCGGAAGCCAGTTGGCTTCCATGTCCTTGCCGGGATTTTCGTTCTGAATGTAGAGGTCAAGGGAGCCGTCGGCATTTTGCTTGAACGGCATCCAGCTGGAGACCGCGAAGCGGTTCAGCACATTGCCGACCTGGAACCCTTCAGGATCGTAAAGGGTGATCGACCAGAAGGCATTGACTGGCGGGGCAGCGCCTTTCTCGAACGTGATGGTGTATTTGTTCGCGCCATCGAGCGGCTTGCCGGATTCGTCGGCGAGATTGAGCGGATAGATGGCATCCTCAGGCAGGTTCGCACCGAGACCGACCTGAGCGACGATCGCGCGCTTCAGGTAGTAGTTTCCGTAAACGCCCATCGTATCGGTGTTCATCGACCAGCCATTGGCAACGCGCGCCAGGGTCGGCACCTTCCAGGCCATCAGCTTCTGCCCGTCCTGCGGTGCGGTTTCCAAAGCCCTTTGTATGACTGGATCAAGCTTGCCGATGTCGAAGCTTTTGCCGGGCTCGATGCCGATCTTCTTCATTTGCGCGATGATCGGCTCGTCGGTGATATGCGGCGGATGAAGCTTGAGTAACTCTGCGGCATTGGCGAAATACACGCCCGCCGTCATGGTATCGACCTGGGTCTTTGGCGGCGTCTTCATGTCGACGCTTGCGTCGATCTTGACCTCGACCGGCTTCGCCGTTCTGCCAAATTCCGAAAGCGGCGTGACCTTGTAGCCGGCCTGGATCTTGCGGACTGCAGCATAGTCCGCCGGGCCGTCGGTCTTGGTGCGGCCAATGACCCAGACATAGGGCGTTGGCGCTTCAATCCGCTGGGTATCCTTCGGAAGTTTGAACTCCTCGGCGAATCTGTCGCGCAGATCCGGCCTCCAGCCCGCGGGCGCCACGAGGAATGTCCCCGCTTGGGTGCCCGTCGTTCGCCAGCCTGGCGACGCAAAGACGTCGGTCCACATGTCGAGCATTGGCAGCAGGTAGTAGCGTCCGTTAGTCTCAGGAACCGAAATGACGACGGGCTCCTTGGTCATGTCCAGCCAGGAGGAGGAATACAACGTATCGAAGTTGGAGCGCACGACACCCTTGAAGTCTGCCGGCGGGTATTCGGGCACGTTGACGAACGTATTCATCGGGCCCTTGAAGGATTCGTTGCCTTGTTCGACGTTTGTAAATTGCTTGCGGGACAGGTCCATCGACATGATGGAGTAGAAATAGACATAAGCGTCGACCGCGATGGCGTGCGCCTCCTGTTCGGTGATTGGCGGCGCCGATTGGGCCAGCGCCGCGGGTGCTGTCGCCGCGCCAAGGCAGAGAGACAATGTCAGTGCCAGGATTCCTCGAAACATGTCGAACCTCCTCTTCTGATGTTTGTTGTGGTTGCTTGTGATCCTCACGTGACGTGAAGTTCGGGCATCCGGCGCCGTCAGGTGCTGCGCATGATCTCCATTGCTTTTGCAGGAATGCGACAAGTGGACGCGGAAGCGTTGTCGCTCCCGAAGCTGGATCGCATGTCTTAACGTGTTATCGGCGGCATAAAACGCCGCGGCGTATGCTGACTTAAATCAAGGGTCTTGGAAAAATGATTCCGAAAGGCTTAACGTTGAGGGTGTCTTAATCCACCTCCACACGCGGTATCCTGACACGGACGGGAAATAGCGGCAAGTGAGGCCGTCATTCTGGCGGCGGCGATGGGCCGAATGGTCAGCGGCGCTTCCATAAGCGCCACGCGGGAAATCCTCCGCAGCAGGCCGCAGGTTGAAGGGCGGCGGCGCCGGCCGGAACGGGGCGCCGGGGGACGAGATGCGCGCAAAAAGCGCACGTCTTTAGATTGTGCTGCAAGATTCCGATAATCAATTTAAGCGAGCCTGTGCGGAGGCTTCGCTATGATGAAAGCCGCCCGAGGCACCCGTGCAGAATGACGCGGGCGCAACCGGTCCGCGCTACTGGCTGTTCTGATTTGGAAATGAGCGATGCAGAAAGTAATTGAATTTCGTGGTCCGCAGTCTGAAGCCGCGGTGGAGCCGCTGGCGGCGCCGCCGGCCATGGAACCGATATTGGCGGTGGTCGATTCATTGTCCCGTACCCTTAATTGCATCAAGACCATGTGCGCGACCGAGCCGAACGGGCCGATCCGCGACCAACTGGAGACGGAACGGGCAAACCTCGTCATTGGGCTTTTTGTCGCCCGGGTCGCCGCGATGCGGCTGTCGTCCGGCGAGCAGGCAGCGGAGGCTTCAGCCAGCGCGAACGTGCCGATCGCCCGCCGCGGCTGACGGTCGCGGCCGTATTATCGCGCGCTGCGCTTCCACAGCCTGACCAGCGGGCCGTCGGCGCCCCTGACCGGATCGGTCTTCGGCAGTTTTACTTCCGGGATCGTCTTCAGCGCCTTGGCATGATTGTCCGGCGTCGGCCGTGTGATCTGCATCGGCGGTCCCGGCGGATAGGCGCCGACCACGCAGAAATCTTCGCTGGCCGAGATCAACTGATGCCCCGTGCCCGCGGGCAGGATCGCAACGTCGCCCGCAGATATATCGAGCGCCTTGCCGTGGTCGCCGCCGAACTGCACGCGCGCATGCCCGCGGGCGACACCCAGCACCTCATGCACGGTGGCATGATAGTGCGCATAATCATAAACGCCGTTGCGCCACATCGCGCCCCAGCCATTGGCGCCGAACAGTCCCTCGATGGTCTTTTCCGGGTGATCGTTGGCGACGTCGACCGCGCCCTTGTAGACCAGGAACGGCATCGGATTGTTGGGCACGAGGCCGTCGTCCTCGAAGATGATAGTGAGGGGCTCGATATCGGTACTGACGACGGACATGAGCTTCCTCCGGTTTCGTAGTTTCGTAGGGTGGGCAAAGCGAAGCGTGCCCACCATTCCGAGTAAAGCGTGAAATGGCGGGCACGGCGCAAATGCGCCTTTCCCCACCCTACAATTCTACAAATTCAAATCCGCCGCTCACGTTCCCTTCGGAATCTCGAAAACCAGACACGTCGTTGTCGCATGCGCGAGCAGCCGGCCTTTGGCGTCGGTGATGCGCGCCTCGGCCGTCGCGGCGCGGCGGCCGACGCTGAGCGTCTTGCCCTCGGTACGCACCGGGCCGGTATCCTCCGTCATGCCCTTGATGAAGGAGATCTTGAATTCGAGCGTGGTGTAGCCGGTGCCGGCGGGTAGCGCGCTGTGAACCGCAAGCCCCATCGCGGAATCCAGGAGAATCGCGGCATAGCCGCCATGCACCGAGCCGATCGGGTTGTAATGCCGGAAGCCCGGCATGCTGTGAAAAACCACATGGCCGGTCTCGGCGCTGGAATCGAATGGCTCGACATTCTGCATGATCGGCGGCGCCGGCAATCTGCCCTCAAAGATGGCGCGGACGAAATCGAGGCCGGACATCGACGCCATCACGTGGGTAGGGGTCACGCCGTATTCGACCGTCGGGGCGGCGGTTACATTATCCATGTAGTATTCCTATCGTTATAATTACGATCATCATACTAAGGGAATATCACCAAGTCAGTGCATTCGTCACATGATATCGCATCATGCCCCGGATTTGGTCCGCTCATGCGAATCTAAAGAAGCCATCGAGCTTGCGTTCGCGCGACTCGTTGGCTCACAATGGTGGTGGAGGGCGTTTACGCCCGCTTGTTCGCCCGCATCAGATCCGCGAACCGCTTGAACAGGTAGTGCGAGTCGCGCGGGCCCGGCGAGGCCTCGGGGTGGTACTGCACGGAAAACACCGGCTTGCCCTTGAGCTCGATGCCGCAGTTGGAGCCGTCGAACAGCGAGATGTGGGTCTGCGTCGCGTTCTCCGGCAGCGTCGCCTGATCCACGGCAAAGCCGTGGTTCATCGAGGTGATCTCCACCTTGCCGGTGGTCTCGTCCTTGACCGGATGATTGGCGCCGTGATGGCCCTGATGCATCTTCATGGTCTTGGCGCCGACGGCCAGGCCCAGCATCTGGTGACCGAGGCAGATGCCGAAGGTCGGCGTGCCCGAGGCAATCACCTGCTGGATCACGGGCACCGCGTATTTGCCTGTCGCGGCCGGGTCGCCCGGGCCGTTGGAGAGGAACACGCCGTCCGGCTTCATCGCCAGAATGTCTTCGGCAGAGGTCGTCGCCGGCACCACCGTGACCTTGCAGCCTTCACCGGCGAGCAGCCGCAAAATATTGCGCTTGATGCCGTAGTCGATCGCGACCACGTTGAACTCCGGCGCGCTCTGCCGGCCAAAGCCCTTTTCCCACGCCCAGGGCGTCTCGTCCCAGGTGAAGCGCTGGGCTGACGTGACCATCGGCACCAGGTCCATGCCTTCGAGGCCGGGCCATTCGCGCGCCTCTTCCTTTAGGCCATGCAGATCGAACTCGCCATTTTTGGCATGGACGATCACTGCATTCGGCATGCCCTTGGTGCGGATCAGCGCGGTGAGCGCGCGGGTGTCGATGCCGGACAGGCCGATGATGCCGCGCGCCTTCAGCCACTGGTCGAGATGCTTGGTGGCGCGGTAGTTCGAGGGATCGGTGATGGCCGAGCGCATGATCACGCCGCGCGCGCCCGGCGTCGCCGCCATGTTCACCGTCTCGATGTCTTCATCGTTGGTGCCGACATTGCCGATGTGCGGGAAGGTGAAGGTGATCAGCTGGCCGGCATAGGACGGATCGGTGAGGATCTCTTCGTAACCGGTCATCGCGGTGTTGAAGCAGACCTCGCCGACGGCGTGGCCTTCCGCGCCGAGGCCAAAACCTTCCAGCACGGTACCGTCGGCAAGCACGAGGAGCGCGGTCGGTTTGTGATCCGGCCAGGCTGAGGAATTATCGGATGTTGTCATGAGCGCACTTCATAGTCGCAAGCACCCCCGCGCGTCAAAGCCGGAAGGCCAAGAAAAGCGGGGATTCACATGCGTTTGCCGCATATTTGACAGTCGGTTGCGCCGCGTCAGCGCTTTTTGGCCAAATCGGCCCGAATCGGCCCGGCTCGGCTTAACCAATTCCGAGGCCGACGCCTCCCATTCCGACTGGTCTGCCCGTCCGCGGGCGCGCGCCAGTGGCGTGGCGCGTGCAGCCCCTATATAGACGCGGAATCTTCCGATAGACCAAGGCCCTTCCGGCGGCACCATTTAATGAGGCAACCATGCTGCGCGACGACATCAACAACGCGGTCAAGGAGGCCATGAAGGCCAAGGAAGAGCGCAAGCTCTCCACGCTACGCATGGTCAATTCAACCATCAAGAACGCCGACATCGACGCGCGCGGGCAGGGCAAGCCGCCGCTGTCGGACGCCGATCTGCTCGGCGTATTTCAGAAAATGATCAAGCAGCGCCAGGAATCGGTCGAGCTCTACGACAAGGGCGGCCGCGCCGAACTCGCTGCGCAGGAGCGCGAGGAGATCGCGATCATCTCGGCCTATCTGCCGAAGCAGATGTCGGAGGACGAGATGAAAGCCTCGATCGCGGCCGCGATCGCGGAGACCGGCGCCGCCGGCATGAAGGACATGGGCAAGGTGATCGGCGTGCTGCGCGCAAGATTCGCCGGGCAAATGGATTTTGGTAAAGCCAGCGGCATGGTGAAGGCGACGCTGTCGTCTTAGGCTCGCCCAATTGAGGTAGGGCAGCTGTGAGCTCTCGTGCTGCGTTCGCGGCTTGCCGGATCGTGCGCTAGAATTGGCCCGGTTGAGCCGGTGGAGCAGGCCAATCCGACTTGATGTTGTTCGGGTTCTGCCGATCGAACAGATCCTGTCTCAAGATAAAGCCGCTTCCACTCCAGATCGGCACGCGCTTGACTTGAGTGGCGTCCTGGGCAGGCGGAGCAGCGTAATGTCTGCTCTTGCCGAACGCTGTCGTCGCGAATGCGACTTCAAGGATGCACAGTATCGCCAGCATGCGTGTCTTTGTCATGGAAACACCTCCGGGGAACTATTTTACCGTGACGCTACGGTTCCATTACATGTGAACCGGGATGGCAGCCTCTCACGCGTGCGTTCTATTGGCCTATTGAAGAGATCACAGAATATACAGTCGCTTGGCCGCGTTAAGGGCCTCGGTGCAGCCTTCCAAGTCACCTGCGGCGTCAAGCCGCTTGGCGCGTGCCATGGTCACCGCGAATTGCGATCTGAGCTGCGCTTGTTCCCGTTTTACGGAAGCGACCGTGGGCTGCCGGTCCAGTTGCGCCGCTGTCGACTGAGGCGCCATCAATCCTGCCATCGGATTGCCAGCTGATTGGCGAATAGCAGCTTCGAACTCTGCAATCGCGGCCTTACACGGGCCGGCATGAGCCCAGGTTGAACTCAAAGCGAGAACTGCGCTGACCATGAGAGCCGATCTTATTCGAAGTTTGGACATTTGAACCTCGGCATTGATGCGGGTGTCAGGTTATGGCCAGGCCGCTGAAGTGCCGGAGCCGATGCCTTCGGAATTGAAGTCGAGCTCGACCGTTGGTGGGCTCGTCCAAGAGCAATGCCGGCCTGCCCATCAGCCGGTACAACCATAGCACACAGGCCGGATTAGCCCAACGGATCCGAGCAAACCGCTGACAGTGTCGGGTAATTCGGCGGCGGGACTACGGGACAAGCGCTGCTCAAGGACTGCACGTCAATTGGCTTTTAATGTTGTGAACGCGTGAAGGGCACGAAGCGCACGGGGGCGACGGCGCGAGTTGTCGTCTTGTCAGGGGCGATCTTCTCGACGACCGTGAGATGTTGGGTGCCGTATTCGGCTCCCACAGGCATGACGAGCCGACCACTCACTTTGAGCTGCTCGATCAGCGGCGGCGGTACCTGCCCGAGCGCGGCGGTCACGACGATGGCGTCAAAAGGACCGCACTCGGGCCAGCCAGCATAGCCGTCACCCAGCCTGACGGTTACATTGTCATACCCGAGGTCTTTGAGTGTTTTCGCGGCGGCCTCGGCCAATGGCGGGATGATCTCGATGGTGCAGACCTTCCGCGCCAGGTGCGCAAGGACGGCGGCCTGATAGCCCGAACCCGTGCCGACTTCGAGCACGACATGATCGGGCGCGACCTCGGCCAACTGGGTCATCAAGGCCACGATGAACGGCTGCGATATGGTCTGGCCGCGGCCGATCGGAACCGGCATGTCCGCGTACGCAATCGAGCAGGATCGCGCGGGAATGAACAGATGGCGTTTCGTTTGCCCAATGGCCTCAAGGACCCGCTCCGAAAAACCCTGCTGTCCCGAAACGACGGCATGGGACCGGGCATAGTCCTTGATGGTTTCGACCATGGCGGCGCGTTCGCGGACGCATTGTGCGTCCTCCTGCGCGGTCGCATCCCGCGCGCCGGCAACCATGGAAAGCACCAGCAGCAAGGTCTTCATGATTTTGCTCCCGCCGGTCCACGTTTAGCGGCGACCGCTTGAGCGCAGCGAGAGGATTCGACCGATCAGCCGTTCAAGCGAAACACGGCGTCCAGCGAATGACCGCAATGCGTTCAGGCGGTCCTCCAGCAAGTCTTGATACCATGCCTGCACCTGACCGGTAAGCCGCCCCCTCGGCACACATTGCCGCGGCTGAAGCGGAAGGCCGCCCGCCATCGGGAACCTTTCCGCCGACGTGACATCCAATGGGTTCAAGCTCCCTTGGCAATCGTCGTGGAAAGGCATCTCAATGAATCCGAACGTACATGCGCTGGATCGCGCAAGAGCGTCGCTGTCCGAGATCCAGCGGCCAAGCAGGGCCGAGGTCGAGTCGGCGGTTCGCACCATCATCCGATGGACCGGCGAAGATCCTGATAGGGACGGCCTGCGTGAGACGCCGGCGCGTGTGACGCGCTCGTTCGAGGAATTCTTTTCGGGCTATAGTCAGAATCCCGTTGAGATCCTGGAGAAGACCTTCGAAGAGATCGAGGGCTATGACGAGATGATCGTGCTGCGCGGCATCCGTTTTGAGAGCCATTGCGAACACCACATGGCGCCGATCATCGGCCAGGCCTGGGTGGCCTACATTCCAAATGGCCGCGTGGTCGGTATCAGCAAGCTGGCGCGCGTCGTCGACGTCTATGCCAAGCGCCTGCAGATTCAGGAAAAGATGACGGCGCAGATCGCCAACACCATCAATGACGTCCTGGAACCGCAGGGGGTCGGCGTCATTATAAAGGCGTCGCACCACTGCATGACGACCCGCGGCGTGCACAAGCCGGACACCGACCTCGTGACCAGTCGCATGTTGGGCTGTTTTCGCGACAACGCGCTGACCCGTCAGGAATTTTTGGGAATGGCGACATAGCGCCGACGAGAGCGGCGCAACACAGCGGAGGAAGACATGGCCGATCAGCAAGCGCCGCCCGCCGGGCCCGATCTGTCAAAGGGCATAACCCTGTCCGAATTCGCGGGCGAGATGCTGCTCGGCCACGTCGGCGACGATGAAGTGCTGCTGGTACGTTCGGGTTCGGAGATTTTTGCGATCGGCGCGCATTGCAGCCATTATCACGGGCCGCTCGCCGAAGGCCTCGTGACCGGCGGGGGCATCCGTTGTCCCTGGCATCACGCCTGTTTCGATTTGCGCACCGGGGAAGCCACAAGGGCGCCGGCGCTCAGTCCGGTGGCGGTCTGGCAGGTCGAGCTTGAAGATGGCCGCGTCTTCGTTCGGGAAAAGCGTGAACAGCCGAAGCCGCGGATGAAGGGCGCCATCGATGCGCCCGGCAGGATCGTGATTGTCGGCGGCGGCGCGGCGGGCTTTGCCGCCGCCGAGATGCTGCGGCGACAGGATTACCGCGGCAGCATCGTGATGCTGAGCCATGAGGCTGCAGCGCCGGTAGACCGGCCAAACCTGTCAAAAGACTATCTCGCCGGCAGCGCGCCGGAGGACTGGCTGCCGCTGCGGCCGGATGATTTCTACGCTGAGGCGAAGATCGACCTGCGGCTCACCACCGAGGTCACGTCAATCGACACCAACGCGCGCCATGTCGTCACGGCTGACGGCGAGACCATCCCCTACGACCGGTTGCTGCTGGCGACCGGCGCGGAGCCGGTGCGGCTGCCGATACCGGGCGCGGACCAGCCGCATGTTCACGTGCTGCGCTCGCTGGCCGATTCCCGCGCCATCATTGCGTTGGCCGATGGCGCACGGCGCGCGGTCGTAATCGGTGCGAGCTTTATCGGGCTCGAGGCCGCAGCGTCGTTGCGCGCGAGAGACGTCGAGGTCCACGTCGTTGGCCTCGAGCAGCGGCCGATGGAACGCGTGCTGGGACCTGAGATGGGCGACTTCGTCCGCGCCTTGCATGAAGAGCACGGCGTCATTTTCCATCTCGGCGACACCGTGACCGCGATCGACGGCAAGCGCACGACGTTGAAAAGCGGCGGCGCGATCGAGGCCGATATCGTGGTGGTCGGCGTCGGCGTGCGCCCGCGACTTGGATTGGCGGAGAAAGCGGGGCTCGCGATCGATCGCGGTGTCACCGTCAACGCCTATCTGGAAACCAGCGTGCCCGGCATCTATGCGGCGGGCGATATCGCGCGCTGGCCCGATCCGCATTCCCTTGAGACCATTCGTGTCGAACATTGGGTGGTGGCCGAACGCCAGGGCCAGACCGCCGCGCGCAACATGCTCGGTCAGCGCGAGCCTTTCCATGCCGTGCCGTTCTTCTGGAGCCAGCATTACGATGTGCCGATCAATTATGTCGGCCACGCCGAGAAGTGGGACGAAATCGTTGTCGACGGCGACATCGCCGGAAAGGATTGCCTGCTGCAATACAAGCGCAACGGCCGCGTGCTCGCCGTTGCCTCCATCTATCGCGATGTCGCAAGCCTCGAGGCGGAGCTCGCGATGGAGAGGGCCCGGTCTCCTTAGGTCAAGCAAAACGTCTGTCTTCGTCATGCCCGGGTTGGTGCCGGGCATCCACGCCATTGTCGGCGGCCTGCCGAAGGCAGCGCTGACGGGCTGAGTTCGCCGGCCATTCGATGGACCGCACGCCGGCGTCGCAGGCATGCATTCGCTGGCTATTGCTCATCACGGGGGCTACTGGACCTGTTGGCTGAAATGGGGAATTGTTTGCGTGAGTTCTGCACCTCATTCGACGGACAAATTTCATGTCAGCTTCGGTCGCCGGAAATGTTGATGCTACACGACCCCTGTTGTTTCAGCCGTTCAAGATCCGCGACCTGACGCTGAAGAACCGCCTGGTGGTTCCGCCGATGGTGCACTATCGCGCCGGGCCCGGCAGCACCTGCGGCATCTTTCACAACGTGCATCTCGGTCGCTATGCGCTCGGCGGATTCGGGATGGTGTTTGTCGAGGCAACCGGGGTCGAAGAGGTCGGCCTGATCAACGAGCATGACCTCGGCATCTGGAACGATGCGCAAGTGGAGAGCTTCAAGCCGCTGATCGCCTTCATGAAGGGCGAGAACACCGCGATCGGCATTCAGCTCGCGCACGGCGGCCGCAAATCGTCCTCGCAGCGCGCGATGGACGGCATGGGGCCGCTGACGCCGGAGCAGATCAAGGCCGGTGCCAGGCTGTGGCAGCCGGTGGGGCCGACCAGCGAGCCCGTTGCGGATGGATGGCTGACCCCGCGCCAGCTCACTACCGAGGAGTGCCGGGCGATGGTCGGCACCTGGGCGAGGGCTGCCCGTAACGCGGTTGCTGCCGGGTTTGATGCGATCGAGGTCCACACCGCGCACGGCTATCTGCTCGCCTCGTTTCTCTCGCCTATTTCCAACACGCGCAATGACGAATATGGCGGCGACCGTAAGGGGCGCATGCGTCTGCCGCTCGATATCGTCGAAGCGGTGCGGCGCGAGATGCCGGATGGCATGCCGCTGTTCGTGCGCGTCTCGTCGGTCGACGGGGCAAAGGACGGCTGGAACATGGACGACACCGTGGTGTTTGCCCGGGAGTTGAAGGCCCGCGGCGTCGACGTGATCGACTGTTCCTCCGGCGGCATTTCAGGCTCGGCGACGGCGGCGCAAGTGCCGCGTGGTCTCGGCTTCCAGGTGCCCTACGCCGAACGTGTCCGCAACGAGGTGGGCATCGCGTCGATGGCAGTCGGCATCATCCTGGAAGCGCAGCAGGCGGAAGCGATCCTGCAGAACGGGCAGGCCGACCTGATCGCGGTCGGGCGGCAATCCCAGTTCAACCCCAACATCGCACATCACTGGGCCCATGATCTCGGGATCAACCGGAAGTTCGAGGACTGGGCGGGGGAATATGGCTGGTGGCTCGAGAAGCGAATTCGAACCATGGAAGGGTTCGCTACGCCGGTAGGGGCCGTCACGCAGAGATAAATTTCTCGCTGTCATGCCCGGGCTTGTCCCGGGCATCCACGTCTTTAAAATCAAGCAAAAGCAAAAACGAGGTGGCCGGATCAAGTCAGGCCACGACGAGGGACGGAAACGACAAACGCCATGCTCACCGAAGCCGCCACGTACGACGAGCTCTACCGTAACTTTCGCTGGGAGGTTCCCGCTCGTTTCAATATGGCGACCGCGTGCTGCGATCGTTATGCCGACGGCACCGGCCGGCTCGCGCTCGTTTACGTCGATGAGGACGGCGCCACCACGCGCACCTCGTTCGACGAGGTCGCCGAGCAGTCGCGCCGTTTCGCCAACGTTCTGAAGGCTGATGGGCTCTCGCGCGGCGACCGCGTCGCGGTGTTTCTGTCGCAGTCCCTTGAATTGCCGATCGCGCATCTCGCGGCATTTCGTTCAGCCATGATCTCGATCCCGCTGTTTGCGCTGTTCGGCGAGGACGCACTGGAATTCCGCCTGTCGAATTCGGAAGCCAAGGCCATCGTCACCGATGAATCTGGCTGGGACAAGCTCGCAAAAATCCGCGATCGCCTTCCCGCGCTGAAGAACGTCTATGTCATTGGCGGCAAGGCGCCAGCCGGGACAAAACCGTTCTGGTCTTCCCTGAAAGCGGCATCGCCGGATTTTACGACCGTCGACACCTCCTGCGACGACCCCGCTTTGATCATCTACACTTCGGGCACCACGGGAAATCCAAAGGGCGCGCTGCACGCCCATCGCGTGGTGCTCGGCCATCTGCCGAATGTCGAGATGTGCCACAACTTCCTGCCCCGGCCCGGCGACCTGATGTGGACGCCGGCCGACTGGGCCTGGATCGGCGGGCTGATCAACGCCCTGTTTGCGTTCTGGTATCACGGCATTCCGCTGGTCGGCCACCGCGCGCGCAAATTCGAGCCGCAGGCGGCGATGGCGATGATGGCTGGACTTTCCATCCGCAACACATTCCTGCCCCCGACCGCACTGAAACTGATGCGGCAGGCCGGCGTCAAAAATCCCGGTGTAAAACTGCGCAGCATTTTTACGGGCGGTGAATCTCTCGGTGGCGAGCTGCTGGGGTGGGTGCGTGAAACCTTTGGCATCGATGCACATGAAGTGTTCGGCCAGACCGAATGCAACCTCGTAATCGGCAGCAATTCGAATCTGTTTCCGATTCGCCCCGGTTCGATGGGCAGGGCGACGCCGGGCTTCGACGTCCGCATCGTCAACGACAAAGGCGAGGAGTTGCCGAAGGGCGAGCGCGGCATCATCGGCGTGCGTCAGCCGTGCCCGTGCACGATGATCGAATACTGGAAGAATCCGGACGCGACCGCCAAAAAATACGCCGGCGAATTCTTGCTGACCGGGGATCTCGGCGTGCAGGATGAGGACGGTTATTTCTGGTACGTCAGCCGCGAGGACGACGTCATTACCACCGCCGGCTATCGCGTCGGCCCCTCCGAAATCGAGCATACGCTGATGAAGCATCCGGCGGTGGCGATGTCGGCGGTGGTCGGCATTCCCGATCCGATCCGCACCGAGTCGATCAAGGCGTGGATCGTGCTGCGCCCGGGCTTTGCGGCGAGCGATGAACTGGCGCGCGAGATCCAGGAGTTCGTCAAAGTGCAGCTTGCTGCCCACGAATATCCGCGCTTCGTGCAGTTCGCCGACACGCTGCCGATGACGGCGACGGGGAAGGTGCTGCGGCGGGAATTGCGGGCGCTGGGGTAGCATTGGTTCGAGGGGCAAATGAAAAAAACTGCCAAGCGCGCTGCGGGCTTGCATCGCGTCTCGCTCACGAAGCTCCACGATTTGGACGCCGCGCTTGAGCTCATGTATTACGGCTGGCGCGGCATGACGCTGATGGCCGACCAGTATCTTGCGACGCTTGGCCTGTCGCGCCCGCATCACCGCATTCTCTATGTCGTCGCGCGACAGCCCGACATCTCGATCGGCGCGCTGATCGAGGTGCTCGGCATTTCCAAGCAGGCCTTGAACCGGCCGCTCAGCCTGTTGCTGCAACGTGACCTGCTGACATCCAGGCGATCGGTCGAGCAGCATCGCTCCAAATTGCTGCGCCTGACGCCGGAAGGACAACGCGTCGAAGCGCGGGCGTCTGAATATGAGCGCAAGGTGCTGCGCGCGGCGTTCGACCGTGTCGGCAAGTCCGGCGCCGCGGCATGGATGACGGTGATGGAAGTTATCGCCGACAACAACTGACGATTCATCTAAGGTCAATATAGTTGACATGAGGGATGCAGCGTGTCACGCTCCGGCAGATTGATCGGGGAGGGCCGAGGCATGGGCGTGCAGGCGATGGACAGGGCGGCGGCTGGACGCTTTGTCGAGACGTGGTGCGCCAACTGGTGCAAGGTCGATATCGATGCCGTCGTCTCGCACTTTGCCGCGGAAGCCGAGATGCGCAGCCCCCTGGCGCTCAAATTGACCGGCTCTCCCGTGGTGGCGGGCGCCGAGAACATCCGCGCCTATTGGAGGCGGGCGTATGGCCACGTCGCGAGCGCGGACCTGAAAATTCTGAACTGGAGCTGGGACGCCGCGATCGCGCGCCTGACGGTGTGGTGGCAGTTGGGCGAAGCCCGCGCCAGCGAGTTCATGGATTTCGACCACGCCGGCCGCGTGGTGCGCAGCGAAGCGTTCTACGGAAAATAGCCATGCGGTTCTCGGACTTTATCCTGCTCCTCAACACGCTCTGGTTTGGCGGGGCCTTCATCCAGTTCAGCATCGCCCAGGGCAACACGCTGAAGATCCTGGTGCCGCGGGAGGAGCGCGGAAATCCGATCGCTCCGACCTTGTCGGCCAGCGTGGCCTTTCTCGGCGGGATCAATCTGCCGATCGGCCTGCTGTCGTTCTATCTGTTGGCGGCGCGACCGGCCTTCTTCCAGGCGCTTGAAGCGCAAGTCGCGCTGTTCGTGTTTTTCGCCGCGTGTCACTTCAGCCAGTTTGCCTATAATCTGCCGGTCCTCATGCGTGGAGGGCGGGTCGGGGTTGCCTATTGGCCGGTGTTGAGGGGACCGATGCTCAGGATCTTCGTCATCGACGCAACGCTGTTCGTGGCCAATCTGGCCGTGGCGGTGATGTTGGGTTCCTGACGGCGCATTGCGCCGTGAGCTCGAGGGCTGGCATAGGCAGCTCTCACCGTCGTCCCTGCGTTCGCAGGGACCCATAACCACCGGCGGAAATTGCTTTGCACGCCGATCGTTATCTTGTGTTTCCAGCAACAATCGCCGCGGAGTATGGGTCCCTGCGTTCGCAGGGACGACCAAAGAGTGGACATTCGCCGCGCTGACCTTGACCAAGATCAACACACACACCGCGCCAGCCTGTCCCAATGCGTTTCAAACCAATTGGAGGGAAGCATGGCATCGGTTTCCGGCAAGGCCGACCCGGTGGTGCGGCGCATTGCGGCGGCTGATATTGCGGAGGCACTGAGCCTGGGATTGCGGGATTTTCAAGCGGTGCCGCTTTACGGGCTCGCCTTCGGCGCGTTCTATGCCGCCGGCGGGATTGCGATCGTGCTCTGCCTGACCGCGTTCGGCATGGTCTATCTGGCCTATCCGCTCGCCGCCGGTTTTGCGATGATCGGCCCGTTCGTCGCCACAGGCCTTTACGAAGTGAGCCGCCGGCGCGAAGCGGGACAGCCGGTTTCGGTTGGCGCGATCTGGGCGACGTTGCGGACGCGCAGCGAGATCGGCTGGATGGCGTTCGTCACGCTGTTCGTGTTCGTGATCTGGATGTACCAGGTGCGGCTGCTGATCGCGCTGCTGCTCGGGCTCAACGCCTCGTTCTCCAGCCTGCATGAGTTCATCACGGTGGTGCTCACCACCAATGAGGGGCTGCTGTTTCTCGCTATCGGCAACGCCGTCGGCGCCGCGCTGTCGCTGATCCTGTTTTCGCTGACCGTGGTGTCATTTCCGCTGTTGCTCGACCGCGAGGTCGATTTCGTGACCGCGATGATCACCAGCGTCCGCGCTGTGGTGACGAGCCCGCTGCCGATGATCGGCTGGGCGGCGCTCATCGTGATCCTGCTCGCGGTCTCGGCAATGCCGTACTTCCTCGGCCTCGTGGTGACACTGCCGGTGCTCGGCCACACCACATGGCACCTCTACCGCCGGATCATCGCGCCGGTGCCGGGCTAGATGCTATATCGTAGGGTGGGCAAAGCGCAGCGTGCCCACCGTTCAAGGCAACGGTTGGATAGATGGTGGGCACGGCGCAAGCGCGCCTTTGCCCACCCTACGATTTGCTAAACGCTTCGATCAGCCCGCCTTCAGGACCGAACGCAGCGTCGCCGCCAGATCGTGCCGTCGGTACGGCTTGTTCAGGATCCGCACTTCGCGGCCGCCGCCGTCGATCGCGTCGACCGGATGCTCGGTATGGCCTGACGTCAGCAGGATCTTCAAGTCTGGCCGCAGGCGGGCGGCCTCCTTCGCAAGCTCGGTGCCGAACATGCCGCCCGGCATCACGACATCGGTGAACAGGAGGTGGATCTTCTCCGGCCCACGCAATATTGCGAGTGCCCCGGGCGCATCGCGCGTAACGATGACGCGATAGCCCAGCGCCTTCAATTCGCCTTCGACGTAACCGCGCACCATGTCGTCGTCCTCGACAACGAGAACGGTTTCGCTGCCGGTGGGCTTGGCCGCCTGACCGGCGGATGGCGCGGCGCTCGCCTGGGACGTTGCGACACGGGGGAAGAACAGCCTGACGGCGGTGCCGTGTCCCGGTTCGGAGCGGATCTGCATCGAGCCGCCGGATTGCTGGGCGAATCCGTAGACCATGCTCAGGCCGAGGCCGGTGCCCTTGCCGACCTCCTTGGTGGTGAAGAACGGCTCGAAGGCGCGGCCGGCGACTTCCGCCGTCATGCCGGTGCCGGTATCGGTCACGGCGACCATGACATAATCGCCCGGCTGCGCCTGGCCGTTGACGTCGACGTCGGACTCACCGAGCGAGGTGTTTTGCACCTCGACTGTCAGCTTGCCGCCTGACGGCATGGCGTCGCGCGCATTGAGCACCAGATTGAGCAAAGCAGAGGCCAGCTGGCCGGGATCGACGCTGGCCTGCCACAGGTTTTCATCAAGCCGAAATTCGCACTCGATATGTTCGCCGAGCGTCCGGCGCAGCAATTGCTCCATGCCAATGATTTTCTGGCCGATGTCGATGTCGCGCGGCATCAATGGCTGCTTGCGCGCGAACGCGAGCAGGCTCCGCGTCAGGTCCGATCCGCGTTCGGCGGCGGTCGCGATGCTTTCGGCAATGCTGTGCAGTTCCTTGTGTGCCGCCAGCTTCTCGGCGAGGTGCTCCGCGTTGCCGAGAATGACGGTTAGCAGATTGTTGAAATCATGCGCGACGCCGCCGGTGAGCTGACCCATCGCCTCCATCTTCTGGGACTGGGTGAGTTTCTGGTTGAGCTCATCGATCGCGGCGCGCTGGCGCTCGAGCGACTCGGCGGTGCCGTTGAGCAGCGTCATCAGTCCGCCGAGTTCGCCCCGCGGATGGGGCGTGGGAATTCGCGCGCTGAGATCGCCGAGCCCGAGCTTCGTCGCCATCGACGCCAGCCGTCCGACCTGACGGCCGATGCCCATAGTCGCCAAAACCCAGACGCCCGCGAGCAGCAGCAGCGAGGCCACCGCAAGCATCGCCAGGTCCTCGTAAAGACGGCGGTTGGCCGCGGCGACCAGACCATCCTTGGACCGTCCGACCAGGATATGGAGTCCGGCGTCGCGGGCCGAAGGCGAGCGGGCAACTGCCCAGACCTGGGTTCGGCCATCCGGTCCGGTCACCTCGCGGAAGGGCTCGCGATTCGCTGAGGCGGCAAACCGGAACAGCTCCGAATCCGCCATCGAAGCGCCCGGTCCTGGCCAGCCTTTTCCATGGGGTGAAACGAGCACCATGCCTTTGCGGTCGGCAAGCAGAATCTCGTTGCCGTTGGCCGAGCGCTTCTCGTGATAATCGGCAAATTTGTTCAGATTGAACGATGCGAGCAGGATGAATTTCAGCTCGCCGGATTCCGCGCGAACAGGATAGGCGATCTGCAACACCGAGAGCCCCGTCAGCCGGCCGAACACGGGCTCGAGCGTAACGACGCCGTGCACCACCAGGGCCTGCTTGAAGTAAGCACGATCCCTGAGATCGAGGGTCCGGTTGGTTCGCAGCGAGTCACAGAACAGGCCTCCGTCCGGCGTGATGGTCAATATGCCGGTGAATTGCGTGTATTCTTCGCGCACGGCCGACAGGAAGTTCGAACAGGCCGTCTTGTCGCTGGTGTCGAGATCGCGGGCGCGGGCGAGGCCATAGTGAAGCTGGGCCGTGCCCTGAATTTTCTCATCGAGATCGCCCAGGATATCGTTGGCGGTCGCCGACAGATTGGACAGTGCGGCGTTGATATCGCTCGTGCGGTTCTGGACGAAGCGCAGTCCCACCAGGATCGCCGGCACCAGCATCGCGGCGATAACCAGTATCAATAGCCGGGTGCGCAGGCTCATCGGTGCGTCGTTCCGTGCTCGAATCGGGCATTTTCATCGATCATATAATGTGCGGCACCTGCGGGCGGTCAGTCCATAGGACAATCGGAATGCGCGCTGCGACCCGGCCGGGGCGCTGGTTCGGAATGGTTTTTGCCGGAATGCCCTCGATTCCGCTTTTGGGATCAGCGGGAGCTTATCCCTTGGCCAGTGGTGCAGCCCGCAGCAGCGAAAGCCTTGATACAGGTCAAGGGTAGGAAGGGTCGGTCCGTTAAGCCGCCAAGGCGAGAGAAGCGTAAAATGGGAGATCGTAATGAAGAAGGTCAGTCTGAAGCGAGCAATGTTGGCTGCCGCCGTCGTCGTGTGCGGCGTGTCCGGTTCAATCGATTGGACGAGCGAAGGTCTTTCTTACTCGGTCGAAAGCGCACAGGCGCGGGTGGGACGACCGTTGACACCTGTAAGCGTCGCCGGCGTTGCACGCCGGACGACGCGACGGGCGGTCGTCGGTGGAGCGGTGGTAGGCGGTGCTGTCGCGGGTTGCGTGCGCGTCTTGGTGAACGGCAGATACGTCTGCCGTTAGGCGTTGCGGCATTTCACCGAAACCGGCAGCGGACTTGATGGCCCGCTGCAACGGCTAGCTGTATTCGAGCGGCTACGGCGTCCCGATCCCCATTTCCTTCAGCGCGGCCAGCATGCGTTGCGGCGGCGCCATCTTGATCGCAAGCGCCTGGCCGGTCTCCAGCAGGCTCTTCAGGCTCGAGAGGATCGCGGGCCAACCGGCGCGGCCGCCGGAGAGGATATCGTCGCTGATCTCGCGGTCGTGCGACTGCAACATCGTCAGCTTCACGGCGTCGCCGGCCTGCTCAATCTCGTAAGTGACGAGCGTCGGGCCGAGCTTTTCCACCAGCGCTGGCCAATTGACATTCCAGGTGACGGTCAACTTCTTCGGCGGATCGCATTCGATCACCTCGCCGCTGATATGCACCGCGCCATCAGGCGCGCGGGCGATGAAGGCGCCGCCGATCTTGAGGTCGGTCTCGATCGCAAAGCCGGAAAAATACTGCCGGCTGAACTCGGCCGTCGTCAGCGCCTGCCACACCTTCTCGGGCGGGGCGGCGATGTAGATCGTGTAGACGATCGCGGGCTTGAACTGGTCGATCTTCACGTCGGGGCTGGTCCTTCGATAGATCTTCATGACCGGGTGAGTTCTTCTTTGCCGAGCGCGGCCCGCGGGATCGCAAGCGGCTTTCCGGTTTCAAGCATGCTTTTCAGGCCGGACAGGATCGCCGGCCATCCCGTCGAGATAGCGCCGACCAGCTTGCTGCCCTCGACGAAGCCTTCGTGGGTCACCGTCAGCTTCACGAGATTGCCATAGGGCTCGATCGTGAAGGCGACCTTCGTGGCGGGCTCGCGCATGGCCTCGTACAGCTCATGCTTGAACGTGTAGGAAAGGCGCCGTGGGCGATCGGCTTCGAGGATCTGGCCGGTATCGGTGGTCTTGCCGTCGGTGACCAGCGCAAAGGGCGAACCGACCTTCCAGTCCGACTTCACTTCGGTGCCGAACCAGTAGCGCTTGCTGAACTCGACGTTGGTCAGCGCCTCCCACAATTTCTCCGGCGTGGTCTCGATATAAGTGACATAGACGAATTCGGGCTTACTCATCACGCTTCTCCAACTGCCGTTTCAACTCGCTGAGCGCGGCAAGTTTCCCGCGCTCGAATTTCCTGATCCAGCGTTCGCCGATCTGATGGATCGGAACCGGATTGATGTAGTGCAGCTTCTCGCGGCCATGCCGGAGCGTGGTGACGAGATTGGCCGCTTCGAGAATCCCAAGGTGCTTTGTGACCGCCTGCCGCGTCATGGCGAGGCCGTCGCAGAGTTCGTTCAGCGTCTGTCCGCCTCTCACGTGAAGCCTGTCCAGCAGCGAGCGCCGCGATGCATCGGCAAGCGCTTTGAAGACCTCATCCATGGCGGGATAATAGGCAACCAAAAGGTTGCATGTCAAGGGAGCATGTTGGGCGCAGCCGACGGCTGTGTTATGGTGCGCTCAGCCAACGAAGATTGGCCTTGAACAGTCGGGGTGGAACATGAGCGGTCGCTTTAAACTCGCAGCCTCGTTTTCGATTCTTTTTCTCGCAAGCTCAGGCATCGCTTGTGCGCAGCAACAAGTGATCGGCGCGCCGCCGGAAGCGCGCAACATGAAGCTGGTTGGAACCAGCGACCTGCAGGCGCGCAGCGGCTACCAGCCGACCATCCATCATCAGGGCGACCGCTGGATCGCCTATATCGGCCATCACGGCGGCAGCGACGATATTCCGGCGCCCGTCAACCCGCAGACCGGCAAGGCCGAACCGAACGGCACGTCGATCGTCGACGTCACCGATCCCTCGCAGCCGAAATATTTGCGCCACCTTCCGGGCCAGGAAGGCAAGTATGAATCGGGCGGCGCGCAGATGGTGCGGATCTGCGACGGCAAGGCCTTGCCGAAGGGCGATCGCAACGCGGTCTACATGCTCAGGACCTTTGGTGGCGAGGCGCACGAGATCTGGAACGTCGCCGATCCCGCCAATCCCGTGTTGATCACGCGGATTGCCGGACTGAAGGACACGCACAAGAACTGGTGGGAATGCGACACCGGCATTGCCTTTCTGGTGTCGGGCGCGCCGGACTGGCGCACGCGCCGCATGACGCAAATCTACGATCTCAGCGATCCCGCGCATCCGCAAAAGATCCGCGACTTCGGCCTGCCCGGGCAGGAGCCCGGCTCGACCGGCGCAGTGCCGACCGAACTGCACGGGCCGATCTCGGCCGGGCCTTCCGGCAACCGGGTCTATTTCGGCTACGGCACCAACAAGGGCGGCTTCCTGCAGATCGTCGATCGCGAGAAGCTGCTCAACGGCCCCAAGGAGCCGACGCCCGATAATCTGAGGCTGCCCGAAATTTCGCGGATGCCGATGTCGGCGATGAACGGCGCGCATACGACGTTCCCTATGCTGGGGATGCCGATCGCGGAATTTGCCAGGGACAAGGACGGCAAGAATCGCGACATCGTCATGATCGTCGATGAGGCGATCCTGAACGAATGCAACGAACCGCGGCAGATGGTGTGGTTTGCTGACGTCACGGTGGAAAATCGCCCGATGATGATCTCCAGTTACACGGTGCCGGAGGCGAGCGGGTCGTTCTGCGAACGGGGCGGGCGGTTCGGGTCGCATTCCTCCAATGAGAGCATGGCGCCAGTCTTCTACAAGAAGATGGCGTTCATCGCCTTCTTCAATGCCGGCGTGCGCGCGCTCGACATTCGCGATCCCTATCATCCCACTGAGGTCGGGTATTTCATTCCGGCGATCACGGCGGCGACCGACAAGCGCTGCGTCAAGATCGGCGAGCAGGATCGCTGCAAGGTCGCGATCCAGACCAACAATGTCGAGACCGATGAGCGCGGCTACATCTATATCGTCGATCGCGCCAATACGGGATTGCACATTCTGGAACTGACCGGCCCGGCGCGCGCCGTCGCCGGCATACAATGAGGACTTGAGCGATGCGCTGGCCGCTGATGGCGTCAGCTATTGTGCTGCTCGGCGCGCTGTCGGGCGCCGCGGCCTACCAGCATGCTGGAACGCGCCAGGAAGAAGCGTGGCAGGAGATCGCCTGGCCGTTTCCCCGCGATGGCTGGCCCGCGGGCAAAGCCTTCCGTTGCGGCGCGGCCACATGTGGCGGCGAGGCCGAGCTTTACGTGCGGCCCAAGATAGGTTTCTGCAATTGCGACCGCGGTGTCGCCGACGACGATGAGGTCGATCGCGTCGCCGACCTCGATCTGCTGAGCGAGCATTTTACGCCGCGCGCACCGGGCGATGTCGTTGCGATCGCCGATATGCCCGGACGAATCCGGTCCTATGACCTCAAAATGCCCGATCGCGCGCAGCACGCGGCGATCGGCGTCGCGGTCTCGCGCCGCTGCGACCTCCTCGTCGCGGTCGTGCACGGCAAGGCTGACGCGCCCCAGCTGCGGCGTGCGGCGCTGGATTTTCTGGCGCGCCGCGAAATGACGCGCTGGGCGATGGCCGCGATGGAAGGGCGGTAGCGGTTCCTTCAACCTCGCCCCGCTTGCGGGGAGAGGTCGCCGCGCTCTTGCGCGGCGGGTGCGGGGGTACAGGTCTATCAGCAGGCTTCAGTACTCGCGGGGAGAGCCCCTCACCCCAACCCTCTCCCCGCAAGAGCGGGGCGAGGGAGTCAGAGCCCCAGCTTCCATCCGCTGCCCTCACATGCATAATGGACGTAACCGCCCTCCCACCGGAACCTCCCATGTCCCTTCAAGCCTATCTCGCCTTTGTTGCCGCCTGCATTGCGCTGGCGCTGTTGCCGGGTCCGGTGGTCACGCTGCTGATCGCCAACGGCCTCCGGCACGGTACCCGTGCGGCGCTGATCAACTGCGCCGGTGCGCAAACCGGCCTCGCCATCGTGATCGGCGTCGTCGCAGTCGGCCTGACCTCGCTGATGGCGACCATGGGCTACTGGTTCGATTGGGTGCGCTTTGCCGGCGCGGCCTATCTGATCTGGCTCGGCGTCAAGCTGATCCGCTCGCCGGTCGAAGGCGTCAACACGGATGAACCGCCGGCTCCGCCGCGCGGCGGCTTCTTCCTGCAGGGATTGCTGGTGCTGCTTTCGAACCCGAAGATCCTGGTGTTCTTCGGCGCCTTCATTCCGCAATTCATGGACATGGAGAAGCCCCACCTCCCGCAGGTGGCGCTGCTCGGCATCACCTTCATGGTGATCGCCGCCTCGACCGATGCGGTCTATGCGCTGCTGGCCGGCCGGGCGCGGCTGTTCTTCTCCAAGCAGCGGACGCGGCTGGTGTCGCGCATCTCCGGCGGCTTCATGATCGGCGGCGGGGTCTGGCTGGCGCTGATGCGGGCAAAGTAAATCCGCGCGCGCTGATGAACCTGCGGCGGTGGCGGCGCGTCTAACCGCAAGCCGTCTCTGGGGGACAAGCCGTGCTGCCCGATCTGCCGTGGTTCGTCTATGCGATATTGCTCGCCCCGCTCGGGCTGCTCCTCGTTGCCGCCGCCTACAAGTCGCTGCAGGTGCGCGCCGCACGCGAGTGGCCTTCGACGGCTGGCAAGGTGGTGGTCTCGAAGACCGAGGTTCGCAAGGTCAAGGTGATCGACAGCGACCGGGCAGAGGGGCATCGCTTCGAGGAACGCAACTTCGCCGACATCGTCTACGAATATTCCGTCGCCGGCCGCAAGCTGCGCAACAACCGTGTCAGCATCGGCGAGGATCGCGGAAATTTCGAGGTCGCCGAGACCATCGCGAAATATCCGGTCGGCGCCGCCGTCACCGTCTACTACAATCCACTGCATCCGGACCAGGCGGTGCTGGAGCGCGACCTGCCGAAGGGCATGTGGGGCTGCCTCGGCATCGGCACGGCCATCGTGCTGGCGATCGTGTTCGGCTCAGCGATCGGCCTGCATCAGCTGACCGAATTCGCATCGAAGCACCTCGCGAATTCCAAAGTGTCGCCGTTCGTCGTCGCCATGAGCGCGTTTGGATTTCTGATTGCGCTGTTCGGGTTGGCGCTGCACCGGCAAGCTTCGCTGGCGAGGAAATGGCCGGTCGTGCCCGGCACCATCAAGTCATCGGGCCTTGAACAATTCATGTCCGCGCCGTCGGAGCCCACGGAGCGCAGCCAGCTCACGTTCCAGTCCAAGGTTTCCTTCGCCTATCGCTTCAACGGCATCGATTATGTCAGCCAGCACGCCAGCCTCGGCGGCAAGGTCTCGTCGACATCGAGGGGCCTGGTGGAGCGCTTCGCCCGAAAATATCCCACCGGCGCCAAAGTAAAAGTTTACGTCAATCCGCTTAATCCGTCGGAAGCCGTGCTGGAGCCTCGCACGAGCCAAATCTGGATACTGTGGGCCTCTGTCGCATTTGTCTGGGGCGTGGCGTATTATGCGGCGGTGCATGGTTAAGTGTACACGCAGGCGAAAAAATCCTAAGTTGCATGCAGTGAAGAAGCGTTTCAATGCGAGGCATTGATGAATTCGCAACTGGAAGCCGCAGAGCTCGTCGTAACGGTTCATGGCACGGGCTCGACTGGAAAAACCGAAACCGCGCGGAAGTGGTGGGAGAACGGAAGTCGCTTCTGCACAGGGATGGCCAGGCTGCTCGGCTCGGGCTACGTCTTCGACGAGCCCTTTCAATGGTCGGGATTGAACTGGGAATCCGCACGGCAAAAGGCAGGAGGTGATCTCTTCGCGCGGCTTCACGAACTGGAAAAGCGCGGTCGCCCGTATCACATCATAAGCCATAGTCACGGAGGCTCCGTCACATGGGCGGCATTGATTCGTTCGGCCGAGCAAAAGGAGCAACTGAGGCTGCTTCGAAGCTGGACCACCATCGGTACCCCGTTTCTTACCTTTGCGCCCACCCCGATCAATTGGCCGCTGATCGCCGCAACCTTCGTCATCGCATTGGGCATTGCGGCCGCCGTGTTCCTGTTCGCGCCGGCCGTCGACGAACTCGCCTATATCTACGATAACGCCACCATTGCCCAATTGGTCGCCACGCTTGGGCCCCTTTTGATTTGCGTCGCGATGCTGGTCGCGACGATGATCGTCATCATCGGCAACCTCAGGAGTCAGATCAGGTACCGACGCCTGATACGGGTGCGACATACGGCGGCCGAATGGTACGGAGCCCTTTGGCTCGGCATCTGGCATTCGCAGGATGAACCTATTTCGGGTCTTGCCGCTACGCTGGACAAGGCCATCAGCATCACGGCGCGTCGCGCCGACACCTACCCGCAACATCTGCGTTGGTTGGGACGCATTCTGGACGCCGTCCTCTCCGATGTTCCAGACGAGCTTGCTTGGCGGCAATTCATCAGAAAGTTGCAGGGGAATGATCTGACGGTTCTTGCGTTGGCTTCGGTCGAGCGATGCCCGCCCGAGTTGAGGCCCGGATGGCCGGAGATACCGAAGGCGATTGGCGATCTCCTGATCGGAACAGCGAACTCCAAGGCAGCCAAGATGCTGGAGGGGATGCGCACGCTTCTTGGAACCGCCTACGAGACGCGCAATGCCCGTGGAATGGTCTTGGGGGCGGGGAAGCTCGTCACCTGGGGGGAGCTTGTACATACTTCCTATTTTGAGCCCGACGGCCTGAAAGGCATCGTCGCAAATCATCTGTTGGCTGGCCTGCGCTCGAAAATTCCGGATTCGGCATCCGATGAAAGCCCGTTCGCGCGAATGGCGGCTCCTGCTTCAGGCGCAGCGAGGACGGCCCTAGAGCAGCAGCCTTGGTATCCGAAGCGACTGAGGGAGTTGACGGCCGCGGTCGTCCTGCTGACCGGCGCTGTCTTTCTGTTGTTGGCGGCGGCCGCCAGCCGCTCGTCAATTTTCCCCTACACCACAGATTTCCAGGTCAGGGCGATTGCGAACACGGTTCTCGATCAGGGGGCAATCAACATTGGCGCTAATTCATATCTCGGAAAAGTCATCCTCAGGCTGATGAATTTGGGTTATCTGGATGA
This sequence comes from Bradyrhizobium sp. McL0615, assembly GCF_049993905.1. Classification (NCBI taxonomy): domain Bacteria; kingdom Pseudomonadati; phylum Pseudomonadota; class Alphaproteobacteria; order Hyphomicrobiales; family Nitrobacteraceae; genus Bradyrhizobium; species Bradyrhizobium sp. McL0615. The sequence continues at coordinate 1,554,428 of NZ_CP188254.1, forward strand.
CCCCCTTCTCGTGCTGAACAAGCTGTCTCGGGATAATGGCCGATTCGAAGCTGCGCAGCCCGTGGCTTACGCCTATGGCTACAACGGGCAATTCGACCAAGTCGAATTGCTGGTCGGTTCGGTTGCCGACGAGCCGAATTCCTTTCGAGCAGTCACGTTGAAGGCCGTTGCTATCAATGGAGCTGCCAGGGCCGGCCGCGCTTTGCCTCAACGCCTCGTCGATGCGGTCACCGCGTTCACGAACATCGACGCGAAAAAGCAGAACGAAATCGAGCTGCGGTTCATGATCGTCAACGCGTTGTACCGGTCAGGGCAGGCCAAAGCCGGGAATAAACTCCTGACACAGCTCTGGGACGTGGCGCCCGATCAATATTCGTGTGACTCCGAGACCGGATTGAGGAGAGAACTCGAGCCGACGCGCGAAGCGGCCGCTTTCATTCTCGATCGATGCGAAAACGCCGGCAAGCTGAATGCGAATCCGAACGCCCGGATTGAATTGCTTGTCATGGCCGAACGCAGGGAAGACGCGCTTCGTTTGGCGGCGCAAGTTCCGCAGCCGCGCAGCCTCAACCAACTGGTTGAGCAACTCAATGTCGAATTCCTCAGAAAGAGCCCGTCGGAGCTCAACAAACAGGTTATTGGTCTCCTGAGCAGTGCCAGTACTGACCGGTCTGACGTGTTGTATCAGCACTGCGGGCTGAAATCGCGGAACGCGTCCAGGCTTGGAGCACCCGTCAACCTTCCAATGACGCATGCCGATTTCTTCGACCTGCACGAGATCTCACGCAGATACGAGGCCTTGTCCGACAACGGGCGGGCATCTCAGTTCGACGAAGTAAGATCGCGCTTTCTAAAAGTCTGCTCCGAAAATATCGCGCTGGATTACGACAACCTTGATTGGGCCGAGAACTTGCTGAAGCACTCGCGCTCCGACGCCGAGGCTCGCATGCTCTACGAACCTGCTCTCGCTCTGGCGAGATCGCTTGAGGAGGCCAGGCAGCCTCGTCTCGCGGTTGATACCTATGCGATGATCATCGAAGCCCACACAATGAACCGCGATACGCGCCGGGCCGTAATGTTCAAGCTCGAGCAAGTCGCGCTTCAAAGTGAACCGCCGGACATCAATTCCCTCATGAACGTTGCACGAAAGGCCATGATGTTCGACCAGGAGCTTGGGCCGAGGTTTCAAAAGTCGGTTGTTGGTATTCTGTCGACGCTGACCGATGTGACGACAAGATCGGATAACAGAGGCACGCTCGCAATATATACCGGTCAATCGGGAATGGCGCGCGATGCACGGCTGGCGGCGGAAGGCGCGACCGAGCCGATTGATCGGCTTCGAGGCTATCTCGGGGCGCTTGACGCTGCGATCATGCGCACAAAGGGGGCAGGGAAAGCCCAGGCCGGAGCCGGAGATTTCAACCGGATCATCTGCGAGGCCGAGTGCAAGGGCTAGGGCGCCCGATCCGCGCGAAGGCCGAGCATTGGCTCGATTTCTCCCAAAATCCGCGCCAGCCGGTCCGCCCAAGCCTTCTCGCCGGCCACATCGCCGATCAAATCCTGGCGGATCTCGATCCCCGTGTTCATCAGCCCGCGCGCTTCGGCATGCACGGGAATCGTGTAGTCGGTCTCGTCGCTGACCGCATAGGGTTCGTTGTCGCCGACCACGAGATCGCCCTCGGCGCGCAGCAGCTTGAGCAGCAACGGCGGCAGATGGGTGTCGCGGTGATAGAGCGTGCCGATATGCCAGGGCCGAGCGATCCCGGCATAGACGGGCGTAAAGCTGTGCAGCGACACCAGCACCGTCGGCAGGCCGGTGCTGCCGCGCTGGTCGATGATCTCGTCGATGCGCCGGTGGTAGGGATCGAAGATCTGCGCGCGCCGCATCAGGGCCGCCTCGCGTGAAATGCCCTCATTGCCTGAAATCGTCGTCGCCTCGCTGATGCGCGGGATCGAGCTTGCGACATCGGGCGGGCGGTTGCAGTCGATGACGAGCCGCGAGTAGCGCTGCACGATCAGATGGGCGTCGAGATGGTGTGAGAGCGCCTCTGCGACGCCGGCAATGCCGATGTCCCAGGCGATGTGGCGCGTCAGTTCGCTCTCGGGCAGGCCGAGATCGCCGAGCACGCGCGGGATCAGCCTTCCGTAATGGTCGCAGGTCAACAGGAACGGCGAGCGTCCATCGGCGTTGAATTCGCGGACCGGAGGAACATCTTCGGAGCTCAGGAGTAGGGGTGTGTCGGCGGCGTCGTCCAAAGCATTTTCCTTAAACTAGTGCCTATCGAAGCGGCACTCCGATCTACAATTGAGCAGGATTCGGCCTAGATTAGATGTACCAGAATCGATGATTGTTTGACGATGCCGCTCCTGACCATCAACCACAAGACCGTTTATCACTACAGCCGCCCGGTGGCGTTCGGCGAACACCGCATCATGCTGCGGCCGCGCGACGGCCATGATCTGCGCGTGCTGTCCGGCAACCTCGAGATCGAGCCGCAGCCGATGCGGCTGCGCTGGATCCACGATGTGTTCGGCAACAGCGTCGCGATCGCAACCTTCGACGAGCGCGCCGACACGCTGTCGTTCACCTCGACGGTGACGGTCGAGCACAATCCGGAGGACGAGTTCGCGCTGACCGCGGACGATCCCGCCTATTTCTATCCGTTCCTGTACGACGACGAGGAATTCCCCGACCTCCAGCAATTCATCACGCCGCAATATGGTGATCCCAATGGCGAGCTGTCGGGCTGGGCACGTCAATTTCTCGACACCGACGGGCCGACGCCGACCTTCAACATCCTGAGCGGCATGACCCATGGCATCCGCGAGGCCTTCCGCTATCGCAAGCGCCACGAGCAGGGCACCCAGCATCCACTCGACACGCTGCAGACCGGCTCCGGCACCTGCCGCGACTATGCGCTGTTCATGATCGAGGCGTTGCGCCGGCTCGGCATCGCCGCGCGTTTCGTGTCCGGCTATCTCTTCATTCCCGGCGACCGCGCGCATGGCTATGTCGGCGGCGGCTCGACCCATGCCTGGGTGCAGGTCTATCTGCCGAGCGCCGGCTGGATCGAGTTCGATCCGACCAACGGCATCATCGGCACCCGTGATCTCATTCGGGTGGCGGTGGCGCGCGATCCGCGTCAGGCCATCCCGCTGCACGGCGCCTATCTAGGTTCGCCCGACGCCTTTGCGGGGATGGAGGTCCACATCAGGGTGGTTTCGGTCGGCGACGAGCCGCACGAAGCGCCGCAGGCGGAGAAGGTCTGAGCATGGAGATCAAGGTCGGATTCGAAATTTCGTATGCGGCCGCGCAGCCGACACCAATGGTGATCATGCTGTCGATCCATCCGTCGCGCTTTTCCGACATCGTGGGCACCGAGCAGATCACAGCCGGACCTGACGTGCCGATCGGCTTCTACCGCGACAGTTTTGGCAATGTCTGCGGTCGACTGGTCGCGCCCGCCGGCGGCGTGACGCTGCGCGGCGATGCGCTGGTGCGCGATTCCGGCCTGCCGGATGCGGTGGTGCCGACCGCGCAGCAATTGCCGATCGATCAACTGCCCGACGACGTGCTGCAATATTTGATGCCGAGCCGCTACTGCGAGACCGACAAGCTCACCGATGTCGCCTGGTCCTTGTTCGCCAACACGCCGCCGGGGTGGGCGCGGGTGCAGGCCATCGTCGATTTCGTGCATAACCACGTCACGTTCGGCTATGAGCACGCCCATCACATGAAGTCGGCGCATGACGTTTACGCGCAGCGCGCCGGCGTCTGCCGCGATTTCGCGCATCTGGCGCTGACCTTCTGCCGCTGCATGAACATCCCGGCGCGCTATTGCACCGGCTATCTCGGCGACATCGGCGTGCCGCGCGATCCCGCGCCGATGGATTTTTCGGGCTGGTTTCAGGTCTACCTCTCCGGCCAGTGGTACACTTTCGATGCGCGCCACAACGTCCCCAGGGCCGGCCGCATCCTGATGGGCACCGGCCGCGACGCCGCCGACGTGGCGCTGACCACGAGTTTTGGCCGGATGGATCTGGTGAAGTTTCTGGTGATCAGCGACGAGGTCGTGCCGGCGTAGGTGCTCGCTCCTCCCTCTCCCCGTTCTTCACGGGGAGAGGGTTGGGGTGAGGGGCTCTCTCCGCGAGTCGTGAACGTTGTGAGACCTGTACCCCCTCACCCGGCGCTACGCGCCGACCTCTCCCCGCAAGCGGGGCGAGGTTGAGGACCGACATGCGCCGCTGCTCCACGCCATGGATTGCTTCGCTGCGCTCGCAATGACATAGAAAGCCCATGATTTCAGATCGTTTGTTCGTCTACGGCACGCTGATGCGCGGCTTCGACCATCCGATGGCACAGCTGTTGTCGCGCAGCGCGGATTTCCTGGGGACAGCCACCTGCCGCGGCCGGCTCTACCTCATCAAGCACTATCCCGGACTGGTGCTGTCGGACGATCCCAACGACATCGTGTTCGGCGAACTGTACCGCCTGCGCGACCGCGACGCGCTGCTCGGCGAGTTCGACATGTATGAAGCCTGCGGCGAAGGTTTTCCGGAGCCGACCGAGTATGTCCGCCGCATGCTGCAGCTAAGGCACGAAGACGGCACAGCGGGCGAGGCGTGGACCTATGTCTACAACTGGCCGGTCATCCGCCTGCCGCAGATCGCCTCGGGCAAGTTTCTGGAGAGCTAAAGCGTTTTCAAGCGAAGTGGATCCCGGTTCGCGTCAAGAAAACGCGTCAAAACATAAGCTCTACCCTGCATCCAGCCGTTCACGCTCGACGCGGATATCCACCTCGCGCTCGACATAATTCCATTCCTCGGTCGCGCGCAGCATGCCGACCAGCTCTTCGAACATTTCCGCATGCGCGGGCTCGAACTCGAACCAGGTCAGGAAGTCAAAGGGCTCGCCGAGGTCGCGGCTGTGATAGAGTTGTCGGGCGATGGCGGGCAAATATTTCAAGCTCGCGGCGATGTGGTGCGACTTGTCCTCAAAAATCTGCCGCCGTTCTTCCTGCGTGAGTTCCCACCAGGCCGCCGATTTCTTGATCGGGATCAGCGCGGCGCAGGTCGCTTCGGGGCGGCCAAGCTTGGCCTGCACGGAAGCAAGCTGATCCTTTTCGGGGCGCTCCGTGTAGCGGACATGGCTGGCGAGGCCGGCCACCCGCCATGAGGTAAGTGCGGGCAGGATCGGCAGCGCGATCGAGGCGGATGATACCGACGACAGCGCCGGCGTCCGCATCAGCCCCGCGCCCTTTACCGGCGTTAACTGTGTTACCCGCCAGGCCCCGCTCTGGCCGCCTCTGAAGATTGTGAACATGGCGGGATGGAAGCGCGGAACCGAAAGGGATTCAAGTCCTACGCCGTCATTTCCTCCGTCATTCCGGGGCGTGCGAAGCACGAACCCGGAATCCATCGGACCGCAGAACGTGACGGATAGGTGAATTCCGGGTTCGTCCTTCGGACGCCCTCAGGTGCGCAATTGCGCACCGGGGAATGACGTGTCCTGTGAATAGCGGCGAGAAGCTCAATATTCATCGCTTTCCGAACAATCGCCCCTATATCCATGTTCGGTTGGCACGGCCCTATGATTCGGCAAAAACCTAACCCATGCGCTTCACGCCCCAATTCCTCGAAGAGCTACGCGAGCGGCTTCCGGCCTCGGAAGTCGTGGGCCGGCGTGTGAAGCTGAAGAAAGCAGGGCGCGAGTACAAGGGGCTGTCGCCGTTCCAGCAGGAGAAGACGCCGTCCTTTTTCGTCAATGACGAGAAGCAGGCCTGGTTCGACTTCTCGTCCGGCCTGAACGGCAACATTTTCGATTTCGTCATGAAAACGGAAGGCGTTTCGTTTCCGGAGGCTGTCGAGCGCCTCGCCGCGATGGCCGGCATGGCGCTGCCGGCGGCGACACCGGACGCCGCGCGGCACGAGCAGCGCCGCAAGACGCTCCACGACGTGATGGAACTCGCGGCGAAATTCTTCGCCGACACGCTGGCCTCGCGCAACGGCGCCAAGGCGCGCGGCTATCTCGGCGATCGCGCCATCACGCCGCAAACGCAGCTGCAGTTTCGCCTGGGCTACGCGCCGGGCGGTCCGGGCGAGCGCTTTGCGCTGAAGGAGCATCTCGGCGGTCAGGGCATTTCCACCGAGCTCATGGTGGAAGCGGGGCTACTCGTTGCCGGCGACGACATTCCGGTGCCCTACGACCGCTTCCGCGACCGCGTGATGTTTCCGATCACGGATGCAAGAGGCCGCGTCATCGCCTTCGGCGGTCGCGCGCTGGAGAAGGATGTTCCCGCAAAATATCTGAACTCGCCGGAAACCCCGCTGTTTCACAAGGGCGACAATCTCTACAACCTCGCAACCGCGCGGCAGGCGACGCATAACGGCTCGCCGCTGATCGTGGTCGAAGGCTATGTCGACGTCATCGCCATGGTCACCGCGGGCTTTGGCGGCGCCGTCGCGCCACTTGGCACGGCGCTCACCGAAAACCAGCTCACGCTGCTTTGGAAGATGGCGGACGAGCCGATCCTCTGTTTCGACGGCGACCGCGCCGGGCAGAAGGCGGCGTACCGCGCCGCTGATCTCGCGCTGCCCGCGCTGCTGCCGGGCAAGAGCCTGCGCTTTGCGTTGCTGCCCGAAGGGCAGGACCCCGACGACCTCGCGCGCTCCGGCGGCCGCGTTGCGATCGAGGAAGTGATTTCAGCCGCGCGGCCGCTCGTCGACATGCTGTGGTCGCGCGAAGTCGAGGGCGGCAGCTTTGCCACGCCCGAGCGGCGCGCGGCGCTGGAGGCACGCATCAACGAACTCTCCAAGGGCATCCGCGACGAGGTGGTGCGTCGCCACTATCGCGACGATCTCGCCGATCGCCTGCAGCGCGCCTTTGCGCCGCAAGGTGGCGGCTACGGCCGGGGTAATTTCCGGACCGGGCGGGGCGAATCACCCCGCGCGTTCACGCCGCGGAGCGGCTTCAGCCAGAGCCAGGCCGGCCGATTCGCCCCCCGGAGCGGTCGCGGCCCCGGCGCGGGGGGAAGCCCCACCATCAACCCCGGCCCCTATCAGGCGGCCAGTCCCCAGTTGGCGACCAGCCCGATCATGCGCGGCCAGCGCAGCGCGATGTCCCGCCGCGAGGCGCTGATCCTGCAATCCCTGATTAACCACCCCTGGCTTCTGCACGACCATCTGGAGGAGGTGGCGATGCTGGAACTGGCCCATCCCGAGGCCACCAAGCTCCGCGCCGGCATTATTACCGCCTTCGCCAACGACCATCACCATTCCCCCGACGTCGAGGAGCAGGCCGAGAAAATGCGGGCCGATCTCGAGGCGCGCGGATTAAGCGAGGTTCTTCAAAGGGTTGAGCGAGCGATCACGACCTCGGCCGTCTGGGGCACCAAGCCGGGTGCGGCGCGGGAAGATGTTTTGGCCACCTGGCAGCAACTCGTTGTCTTGCATCAGAAAACGCACGCCCTACTTAGGGAGAAGAAGGACGCCGAGCTGGCGCTGGGTGATGAACCCACGGACGCCAACATGGCGTGGCTGAAGGACGTCAGCGCCCGTCTGGAGTCGCTCGATGGCACGGAGGCCCTGATCGAGGGTTTTGGCGAGCTTTCGGGCCGGTTCCGGAAGAGCATGTGAGATAAAAAAATGATGCGGACGGCGGCGGCCGTGCCCGCAAAAAGACTCGCCAAATCCATGGTTTGGCGGCAAAAACAGGGTTAAGCGAAGCTTAATAGTCCGAAGGTTACTTTAACGGCGCCGAAGGGCTATTGGCATAACACCGGCGATGGCGGGTTACAGGGGTGGCGACAGTCAGCGCCGCCCTTTGCGCGTCCTACGCATGCGAATACTCAAGGGGCACGAGCGTGATCCGGAAAAGTGGATATCCGATTTTCCGAATCGATCACACACAGGCAAGGATCTAGCGGGTTGGCTTTTCAAACGAAAGACATCCTGCCGACGACTTCAGTAATTCAGAGGCGGGTGGCGTTGCGCGCCATCCCGCACGAGCGCGTTTCGGGAGCTTGATGAATGGCCACCAAGGCAAAGACGCTGCAGGTTAAAGACAAGGAAAAAGACGACAAGGCAGCGGACGCCCCCGAGAAGGATGGCCCCGACGCGCCGTCGCCGTTGCTCGACCTCTCCGATGCCGCGGTCAAGAAGATGATCAAGCAGGCCAAGAAGCGCGGCTTCGTGACCTTCGATCAGCTCAACGAAGTGCTGCCCTCCGACACCACCTCGCCCGAGCAGATCGAGGACATCATGTCGATGCTGTCTGACATGGGCATCAACGTCTCGGAAGCCGAAGAGGCCGACGCCGACGAGGAAAAGGAAGATGAGGCCGACGACACCGACAACGAACTTGTCGAGGTCACGCAGAAGGCCGTCACCGAAGTCAAGAAGTCCGAGCCCGGCGAGCGCACCGACGATCCCGTCCGCATGTATCTGCGCGAGATGGGCACGGTCGAGTTGCTGTCGCGCGAAGGCGAAATCGCGATCGCCAAGCGCATCGAGGCCGGCCGTGAGGCGATGATCGCAGGCCTGTGCGAAAGCCCGCTGACCTTCCAGGCCATCATCATCTGGCGCGATGAACTCAACGAAGGAAAGATCTTCCTCCGCGACATCATCGATCTCGAAGCCACCTACGCCGGCCCCGACGCCAAGAACAACATGAACCCGGCGTTGATCACTGGCAGTGTCGACGGAGCTCCCGCTGCCGACGCCAATGGCGCGGCCGCGCCTTCGCATGTAGCACCTCCCGCCGCACCGCCGTCGCCGACCCCGTTCCGCGCCGCGCCCGCGGCTGCGCCCGGTGGCGACACCGTGGAAAAGGACCCGGCCGAGTCCGCCGCCGACGGCGACATGGACGACGACGAGTTCGAAAACCAGATGTCGCTCGCCGCCATCGAGGCCGAGCTGAAGCCGAAGGTGGTCGAGACGTTCGACAAGATCGCCTCCGAATACAAGAAGCTGCGCCGCTTGCAGGAGCAGGACATTGCCAACCAGCTGCAGAGCGAGTCGCTGTCGCCCTCGCAGGAGCGCAAGTACAAGAAGCTGAAGGACGAAATCATCGTCGAGGTGAAGTCGCTGCGGCTCAACCAGGCCCGTATCGATTCACTGGTCGAGCAGCTCTACGACATCAACAAGAAGCTGGTCTCGTTCGAGGGCCGCCTGCTTCGTTTGGGTGACAGCCACGGCGTCGCGCGCGAGGATTTCCTGCGCAACTATCAGGGCTCGGAGCTCGATCCGCGCTGGCTCAACCGTGTCTCGAAACTCTCCGCCAAGGGCTGGAAGAATTTCGTCCATCACGAGAAGGACCGCATCAAGGAGCTGCGCCACGAGATCCAGTCGCTGGCGGCGCTCACGGGTCTGGAGATCGGCGAATTCCGCAAGATCGTGCACGGCGTGCAGAAGGGTGAGCGCGAAGCGCGCCAGGCCAAGAAGGAAATGGTCGAGGCCAATCTGCGTCTCGTCATCTCGATCGCCAAGAAATACACCAACCGCGGCCTGCAGTTCCTCGACCTGATCCAGGAAGGCAACATCGGGTTGATGAAGGCGGTCGATAAATTCGAATACCGCCGCGGCTACAAGTTCTCGACCTATGCCACGTGGTGGATCCGGCAGGCGATCACGCGCTCGATCGCCGACCAGGCCCGCACCATCCGTATTCCCGTGCACATGATCGAGACGATCAACAAGATCGTGCGCACGAGCCGCCAGATGCTGAACGAGATCGGCCGCGAGCCGACCCCCGAAGAGCTCGCCGAAAAGCTCGGCATGCCGCTGGAGAAGGTGCGCAAGGTCCTCAAGATCGCTAAAGAGCCGCTGTCGCTCGAAACCCCCGTCGGTGACGAGGAAGATTCGCATCTCGGCGATTTCATCGAGGACAAGAACGCGATCCTGCCGATCGATGCGGCGATCCAGTCCAACCTGCGCGAAACCACCACGCGGGTGCTGGCCTCGCTCACCCCGCGCGAAGAACGCGTGCTCCGCATGCGCTTCGGTATCGGCATGAACACCGACCACACGCTGGAAGAAGTCGGCCAGCAGTTCAGCGTGACCCGCGAACGTATTCGTCAGATCGAGGCCAAGGCGCTGCGCAAGCTGAAGCATCCGTCACGGTCGCGGAAGCTGCGGTCGTTCCTCGATAACTGATCGATCATGGCGGGGCATCGCCTTGTTGTCTGGTACAACACGCGCTGCCCCGTCTGCGATGCCGGCATCGACTGGCAACGCAACAAGCTGGTGGCCGCCGTTCGCGCCGGCCAGATCTCCTTCAAGGACATCAACGAAGAACCTGACGCGCTCGCGTCATACGGCGTGTCGGTCGACGACGTGCGCCGGCGCCTGCACGCGACGGACGAGACCGGCCGCCTGATTGTCGGCGCCGATGTCGCGGTCGCGACCTGGCGGATAACGCCGGGTGAGGGATGGCTGGCCGCGCTGTTCGGTAATCGCCTGATACTGCCGATCACGCGGTTTGCGTACGACCGGTTCGCGGACTTGCTATTCGCGTGGAACAAGTGGAAGGGGCATTGGTGAGGGTGATCGCGCCCGCCTGCGCGCGAAGCCCTACTTCTTCTTCGCCCCGACCCGGCTGATGCTCTTGATCGCCAGCGGCGTGCGGCCGGATTTTTCGGCGATCTCGCGGTCCTGTTCCATGATGTAGTCGCGTGCCGGCTCGTCGCCGTCGAGCCCGCCGAGCAGCTCGGACGGCACGCGCCGGTTGGAGCGCTGGGAGTCGTCTTCATAGACGACGTTGAAGAAGGCAAATTCGCCTTTGGGATTGGTCCCGGGTTTCTTGGCCATGGGCGGCTTTTCTTCGATCAGGGCGACGTTGTCAAAGAAAAATAGCGGGTTCTGACGGCCCGTTACGCGCCATGCCGGTCTGGCCGGCGCGTGCAACAAAACTCAGCGAAATCTGCAAATCTCCGCCCAGCTTCAACCGCGATGCCCCGCCACGTTCCGCGCCGTGCATCACGCCCCGAACCAGCCTCCCACGCCTCCCGGCTCGAGCGCCGCGGCTATCTGGCCGCCGCTGCGTCCCTTCATATCAGGCGAACATCGGCTCGGCCGCTTCATGGCCCGCCGCCGCTGGACGTCTGCGTTTTACGAATTCCTGCGCTTCGGCGTGAAGCAGGCTTGGGCCTGCCTGTTCGGTGGGATCGCCGTTTTCCTGATGATTGCAACCTGGTGGTTCTATCCGGCGGCAGCGCCGCTTCCGCGCTACGATTTTCTGTTTCTCTGCATGATCGCGGTTCAGGTCGCGCTGCTCGCAGGGAAATTGGAGACATCCGACGAGGCAAAGGTGATCCTGATCTATCATGTCGTCGGCACCGCGATGGAGATCTTCAAGACGCAGGCCGGCTCGTGGATCTATCCGGAGCCGAATTTCTTCCGCGTCGGTGGCGTGCCGCTGTTCTCCGGCTTCATGTATGCCTGCATCGGCAGCTATCTGTGCCGCGCGTGGCGGCTGTTCGATTTCGAGTTCTCCCATCATCCGCGGCGCCGCGGCCTGGCCGCGCTCAGCGTAGCGATCTATCTCAACTTCTTCAGCCACCACTACATTGTCGACCTGCGCTGGCTGCTGTTCGCCTGGGCCGGCTGGCTATTCTTCCGCGCGCGCGTCTATTTCAGGGTTTGGCGTCACCATCGTTCGATGCCGCTTCTGCTCGGCCTCGTGCTGGTGTCCGTGTTCATCTGGTTCTCGGAAAACGTCGGGACATTTACAAAAACCTGGCTCTATCCGTCACAGCGGCTCGGCTGGTCGATGGTTTCCATCGACAAGCTCGGCTCCTGGTTCCTGCTGCTGATCATCAGCTACACGCTGGTGAGCCTGGTCAATGCGCCGCGGCAGAGGCGCGAAGCGCGTGGTCTCGCGGTCCTGCGCGCGCGCAACGCGTCGGCCGCGAGTTGAGAGGCGTCTACGCCGCCGCCCTTCACGACCAACGTACACGGCGATTTAGCAATCCTGCCCAGCTTCTCCCCGCAAGTGCAAGGCGGAGCGCGCGTGCTAGCCTTTCCTTTGCCCACTCCAAACGAGGCATCAAAAAACAAAGGGAAACGCATATGAGATGGCATGCACTTGCGATCGCATCGGCTCTGGTGGTCGCAACCCAGGCTCACGCGGCCGATAAGAAATACGGCCCCGGCGCCAGCGATACCGAGATCAAGCTTGGCCAGACTTCCCCGTTCTCCGGCCCCGCGTCGGCCTACAGCGTGATCGCCAAGACGCAGGCCGCCTATTTCAAGATGATCAACGAGCAGGGCGGCGTGAACGGGCGCAAGATCAATTTGATCACGCTCGATGATGCCTATAGCCCGCCGAAGACCGTGGAGCAGACCCGAAAACTCGTCGAGCAAGAGGAGGTTGCGGTCATCCTCAACCCGCTCGGCACGCCGACGGGGCTGGCGGTGCGAAAATATCTGAACGACAAGAAGGTGCCACAGCTGTTCGTCGGCGCCGGCGCCACGCTGTGGGGCGACCATGAGCGCTTCCCGTGGTCGATCGGCTTCCAGCCGTCCTACCAGGCCGAGACGGCGGTCTACGCAAAGTATGTACTGAAAAACAAGCCGGACGCGAAAATCGCGCTGTTCTACCAGAACGACGACGCCGGCAAGGATTACGGCAACGGCTTCAAGAAGGGATTGGGACCGGAGAACACCGCAAAGATGGTGGTCGCGGAATCGACCTATGAATCGACCGATCCGACCATCGACAGCCAGATCGTGAAGCTGAAAGCCTCCGGCGCCAACGTGCTGTTCATGCACGCGATCCCGAAACAGGCCGCGCAGGCGATCCGCAAGATCGGCGAGATCGGCTGGAAGCCCGACATGTTCTTCCTCGCGGCGACCTCGACGTCGGTGTCCTCGGTGCTGCAGCCCGCCGGCTTCGATCACTCCAAGGGCATCATTTCGTCCTACTCGTTCAAGGACCCCAACGATCCGCAGTGGAAGGACGACAAGGACGTGCAGGCCTGGCACGATTTCATGAAGAAGTATTTTCCGGACGGAAACCGCCAGGACCAGCTCATCGTCTACGGCTATGTGGTGGCGGAGGCGACCGTGCAGGTATTCAAGCAGTGCGGCGACGATCTCACCCATGAGAACATCATGAAGCAGGCGGCAAACCTCGACGTCACGCTGCCGCTGATGCTGCCCGGCATCAAGCTGAAGACCTCGCCGACCGATTACTTCCCGATCGAAGCCATGCGGCTGCAGAAGTTCAATGGCGAGATCTGGGAGCTGTTCGGCGAGACGATCGGCAACGACTGAACGGCGGACTGAAGTCCGCTAACGTCGGTAATTGGAGGGCGCTCACGATGGCGAGCGCCCTCATGCGGCGCGTGGCCTCGCCGACCTGCGCGCACGCACCGGCTCGTCGCCATCGGCCGCGGGTTGAGATGCGTCTACGCGGCCGACGCGGAAGCTGAACCCGCCTCGCCACGCCCCCGCTGCTGACTGGCCAGAATGCTCTGCCACAGCGCGGCAACGCTGCGCTGCGTCTCCGGCGCGATCAGGCAGTGGCCCTGATTGTCGAAGCCGCAGAATTTGGCGGATGCGTCCTGGCGGACGCGCGCGAAGGCCTCGTTGATCGCTTCGAGGCATTCGATGACCTGCCCAATATCCTGCAGCCGCGTGTGATAGAGGATGTCGATCAGGCGGAACGCCATCACGGGCGGCTGTCCGAACGAAATGCCCGGCCGCGCGAATTCGAAGAACACGTTGAACGCCGGCATCATGCCCCTGATCTGCGCCAGCACCGCGGCGGCGTCCTCGGTACTGCAGCTAACCAGGTGCGCCGCTTGCGGATGTTCCGCAGGCGCCGGCGCATCGGCGGCCAGCCCGAGCGAAGCAATGACTTCATGTTCGATCCACTGCCGGACCTGGGCAGGGGCGTTGCGGATCTGGTCCGTGGTCAGGGTAATTCCGATCATCGAGGCTCTCCTTTGGCCTCGATCCTAGGAAAGCCGGCGCACGGGAATATTGACGCGGATCAAACGTGGTGGTGGAAGCCCGCGGCGTCCCGGGTGTGGTCAGCCCTCTAGCGGCGGCGCCATGCCCGGGCCATCGCGTGTGCCGGCTCCGCCACCGGCGCCGGCGGGCCGCGCCGCTGCTCATCGTCGGCGGCACGGCCCATCGCCATGATGGCGGTGCCCATCGCGGCCGAACCGAAAGTGACGACGAAGCCGAACAATAACAGCCCGAGCGCGGTGCCGGGCGAGGCGTCGGCGAAAATCAGATGCCGCAAGCCGCCGGGATTGAGCGCCAGCAGTCCGCCGACCACCACCGTCGCCAGCGTCACGCCACCGGCGAGGTTGATGGCGAGCAGCCGGAACAACGGCACGCGGAGAAAGCGGAACCTGCCGTGCCGCTGCGCTCGATCGGGCGTTTGGTTCATCGTCATCGGTTCGCCTGCATTCGCCTCTCACCCTTTTACCAGAATCCGTCGGAGGTTCGAAGGCCGGCAACGCATGGCGGCGCTGCCGGTGCGAGCCTTGCCGCATGGCGTCACCCGTTCACCCCGGTGGTTCCGCGCGGAAAACTTCAGTCGCATGCCGGATTTTTGGCATCCTCGACCGTGAGGAACGTAATCGTGGCCGGCGCGATCTCGATCGCACCCGGCGGCGATGTCACCGCGGTAAACCGCGGAAGCTCGTCATTGGGACCAAGCTCCAAGGCTGTTCCGTTCAGCTTCACCTCAGCGCTTTGCAGGTTATCCGCCGACAGTGTGTAACGCTCGCTTGAGACAGGCAATCGCAAGGTCACGGCCGTCGTCCTGTCCGTATTGACGGCCAGCAGCGTAACGGCCCTTCGCGCCCCTCGTCGGCAATGCGCGTAGAGGTGCATCCCGTCGTGCACGCCGGCGTCGAGAACAATGGTGCCCATCAGTCGGCGCCACAGCAGCGCCGCCCAATAGTTCGATCGCGGCCGCAACGTCTTCTCGTCAAGCAGGCCGTAATCGCTCGCGGCCAGCGTGTTGTGCGCAACCATCTGGACGCCGGCCCTGGCAAGCCGGCCGAGTTGATCGAGATATCGGAACGTATCGAGGAAAGTCGAAGCCCAGGGATTGCCGCCGCAAGCGGTCTCGGCGGTTTCGGTCAGCCACATCGGTTTTCCAGGCGCAAACTCATCCCTGAGCGATTGGTAGAACGCCAGCGTCCGGCCCGTGCCCGCCAGCCACGCTTCCGAAAGCGCGGCATCTAGCGTGGTCTGCCCCGGCGCGCATCGTTGCGAGACCGCGCCGTAGTGATGATAGGAAAAAGCGTCGAGGCCGGGCCCGGATGCTGCAAGCAGGTCGTGGGTAGAGATGAGCCCGGAGCCGGATTGCGGAGATGATTGCGGCGCTGCCGTCTCGCCGATCGAGCCGGGGCCCAGCACCATCACATCCGGTTCACTGGCTCTCATGAACGCAACAAAGGCCTTGAAGTCTCGACCGTAAGCCGCCGCGTCGTAGCCCTTGGGCGCCCCGCCCATCGCGGCCAGCGTCGGCTCGTTCATGAACTCAGCGGCGGCAATCCTGCCACCGGCGGATCTGGTGTAGGCGAACAAGCGCCGCGCCTGATCGCTCTGCCATCGGCCTGTTGCGTCCCGGGCACCGACGCTCGTCGCCATCGAGGTCACGATCTCCGCGTTCACCGCGCGGGCAAAGTCGATGACAGCTTTCCAGCGCTCGTGGCTCAGCACCGCGCGAAAACCGTCGGGCGGTGTGGCGGGCGCATCATCGCTTTCTGCAAAGTAGGTGCTGTTGGCCCAGGTGCCACTGACGCGCATGTAGGCCGGAGCCAGCGCCGCAGCCAATGCGCGCAACCGCGGGTTCGACAGGTCGATCGGCTCCCGATACGCGTAGAGATCGCTATTGCTGCCTGCCGGAACATTTTCGGCGTTCACCGCGTCGCGCGCCGACGGCGCTGCGGCACTCGCCCTGTACGGCTTCCAGAACCGCCCGCCGGTGACCTCGACCATTTCCAGATTGTAAGATTGAAAACGCGCGTCGACGGTGCCGAGACGCGGCAGTCGTGCAGGGTCTACGGCAAACGTTGTCACTTGGGCGGCCGCCTGCTGGCTTCCCGCCAGCGCGGCGATCACAATTCCCATTCCGACTTTGAAACCACTGGACCTGGTCATAGCCATTGTCCTCGGCAGTCAAAGCGGGCGGAGGCCCACGCGTCGACGCTACGGCGCCACCAGCTCCACCCGCCGGTTCAGTGCGCGGCCGCCCTCGTTGGCATTGGAGCGGACCGGCGCGAGGAAACCCACACCGGCCGTGCGCAATCGCGCCTGCGCGATCCGAAAATTCTTCACCAGCTCTGCCGCCACCGCCTCGGCCCGACGGCGCGACAGATCGAGATTGTAGTCGTAGGCGCCCTGGTTGTCGGTGTGGCCGACGATGAAGACGTTGAGCTGCGGCTGGCCGGCCAGCAGTTTTGCGATCTGTTCGAGCGTCGGGCGGCTCTCGGGTTTCACCACCGCCTTGTCAGTATCGAAATAGATGCCATAGAGCGCGATGTGGCCGGCTTCGCCGAGGCCCTTTGCCATCGTCGCTGCGTCTACCATCTTGTTCTCGATCGCGCCGAGTTCGGCGATGACGAGTTGCGCATAGATATCGCGGTTGTTCTCGCTGACGATGAGGCTGGCATAGGTCTCGCGCCCAGCGTCCACCTTGCACCCGGCAAAATAGCGGTAGTTGAAGCCGTCCACCCACATCTGCGGGATCGGCAGCGCGTCGATCGCTTCCGAAAACGGAATGCCGCCGCAGGCGTCGGTGTCGCAAGCCAGCAGCGTCTCAAAGCCGGCCTTCGCCAGTTGCGTTTCGAAATTGCGCGACACCTCCAGGATCGAGGGGCCCGGATTGGTGCGATAGGCGATGCGGGTGATGCGGCCTTCCAGCCGCCGCGCGTCGGTGGGCTGGCCGTCCCTAAACGCCGCCCCTTGCATCCGCGCCGCGTCAAAATCCTTCACCTGATATCCCGTGATGACGCTGCCGCCGAACCGGCCGATGCCGGGATAATCTCTTGCGCCGGCCACGTCGCGCGTCTGCGCGGCGGCGTTCGTCATCGCGCCAAGCGAGATCGCGAACAGCAGGAGGACCGGCCTGAACATGGTGTGCGGCAAGCTCATGGGAAATCCATTCGTTCGAGAAACGATCGAGGGGGGCGGGGCGAAGGTTGACCTGTAAAGGTCGCGGCGGCAGATCAGCCGGTTCAAATGAGCCGCAATCATGGCCGTTTTCGAACGAGATTCTGGCCGCAACCCTCGAAGCGCGGCCGGGGACGTGCTAGAAGCCGATGCCTATTCGCAGCGCTCTATCAAGGAATGGCTTTTCCATGCTCCGCCTCGCATTTGCTTTCAGCGCGACCCTGGCCATGTTCGCAGGCTTCAACTCCGAGGCCCACGCCGCCCGATGCGGCAGCTCGTCCGCCGGCTTTGCTACCTGGAAGCAGGAATTTTCAGGCGAAGCGCGGGCCAAGGGCATCAGCGCTGGCACCATCCAGGCGCTGATGGCGACGAACTACGCGCAGGCGACCATCAATGCCGATCGCGGCCAGCGCAGTTTCAATCTCTCGCTCGATGCGTTTCTCGCCAAGCGGGGGGCCACAACCATCGTCTCACGTGGCCGCTCGCTCAAGGCGTCGCAGGGCGCGCTGTTCGCTTCGATCCAGCAGCGCTACGGCGTGCCGCCGGGACCGCTGCTCGCGATCTGGGGGATGGAGACCGGGTTCGGCAGCCAGCGCGGCAATCAGAACATGCTGTCGTCGATCGCGACGCTGGCCTATGACTGCCGGCGCTCGGAGTATTTCACCGAGCATCTTTACGCGGCGCTGCAATTGATCGATCGCGGCGCGCTCTCGCCGAACCAGCGCGGCTCCATGCATGGTGAGGTCGGCCAGACGCAGTTCATGCCCAAGGCGATATTGGCCTACGGCACCGGCAATCTCGAAAACTCGGCCAATGCGCTGACCTCCACCGCGAACTTCTTGAAAGCCCATGGCTGGCGCGCCGGCGCGGGTTACCAGCCGGGCGAGCCGAACTTTGCCGCCATCCAGGCCTGGAATGCCGCAGGCGTCTATCAGAAAGCGATTGCGCTGATGGGCAAGCAGATCGACGGCGGCGGCGAGTAGGCCCACTGTCTCGTCGTCCCTGCGAACGCAGGGACCCATTACCACCGGCGGCCATTGCTGAAACGAAGTCGTCGACCAACCCGTTTTAACAACATCGGCCGCGGCGTATGGGTCCCTGCGTTCGCAGGGACGACGAGGTTTCGTGCCCCGCTTTCCCATGGCATGATGGAAACGAGAATGAACAAGGGATTCGCATGCGCATACTTCGTTGGGCCGTTTTTGCCGGCGCCGTCATCTGTTCCACCCCCACTTACGCCGCCCGCTGCGGCGGCGATTTTAACACCTTCGTGGCGGCGATGTCGCAGGAGGCGGCGGCTGCCGGCATCTCGCAGGCCGTGATCAGCCAGGCGCTTTCGGGTGTGACGCAGGATCCGGCGGTGCTGACCTTCGACCGCCGCCAGCGCGGCACCTTCAACAAATCGTTCGAGCAATATGTCTCCACCCGCGTCGGCCCCGGGCGTATCAACATCGGCCGGCAAATGCTGCAGCGGCACGGCTCGCTGCTGGCGCGCATCGAGAAGCAATTTGGCGTGCCGCCGGAAATCGTGGTCGCGATCTGGGGGCTGGAGTCGGATTTCGGCAAGGGGGACATCGGCAAGATGCCTGTGATCCGCACGCTTGCCACCATGGCGCATGATTGCCGCCGCACCGAACTGTTCCAGGGCGAATTGCTGGCGGCGCTGAAGATCGTGCAGCGCGGCGATCTCCCCTTGCGCGATTTGATCGGCGCCTTCGCCGGCGAAATCGGCCAGACGCAATTTTTGCCGTCGTCCTACATCAAATACGGCGTCGATTTCGACGGCAACGGCCATGTCGACCTCCGCCACAGCGTCCCCGACGTGCTCGCCTCCACCGCAAACCTGTTGCACAGCAACGGCTTCAAGGGCGGCGCGCCGTACGGCGAGGGCACCGCGAATTTCGAAGCCATGCGGGAGTGGAACAGGGCGACGATCTACCGAAAGACGATCGGCTATTTCGCGGACCGGCTGGTGGGGCGGTGAAGCTGCGTCGCTTCGCAGCTTCGTAGGGTGGGCAAAGGCGCGTTAGCGCCGTGCCCACCATCTATCGTCGAGCGCGCTTCTTGATGGTGGACACGCTTCGCTTTGCCCACCCTACGGACTCTCGCCGTCATTGCGAGCGCAGCGAAGCAATCCACCTATCCGCTTGCCGCGCCATGGATTGCTTCGCTACGCTCGCAATGACGGCGGAGAGAATTTTGAATCACACCATCGCGCTACGCACGCTGCTCCCCTTCCAAAGGGGAGAAGGGGAGCAGCGGCCGAAACGATAGCCTCACTTCCCCTTCTCGCCCGTCATCTTCTCGATCCGCCTCGCCAGCACCGCCCAATACGTCGCCGGGCGAAACCGCTGCAGCAGATCCATGAACCACGCATCGTTGCCGATCAGAATCCGCGGCTGGTTTTTCTCGATGCCGGTGATGATGCGCTGTGCCGCGATCGGCGGCGTGGTCTTGGCCACCGCATCAAAGCGGTCGATCGATTGCGCGCGGCGCGCATTGTCGCTGATGCCTGTACCGGTGCGGGAGTTGCGCACGATGTTGGTCAGCACGCCGCCGGGATGCACCACCGACAATTTCACCGGGCTGTTCGCCATTGCCAGCTCATGCCGCAGGCTTTCCGAAAAGCCGCGCACCGCGAACTTCGCCGCGCAATACGCGGTCTGGCCGGGCGGGGCGATGATGCCGAAGATCGAAGAGAGGTTGACGATATGCGCCTCGCGCTGCTTTGCCAGATGCGGCAGGAACGCGCGGGTGCCGTGCACCACGCCCCAGAAATTGATGTTGATCAGCCATTCCATCTGCGCCTGGTCGACCTCGTTGAAGGCGCCAAGCAGTGCGACGCCGGCATTGTTGATGACGATGTTGAGCGAGGGGTGGGCGGCAAGGGCCGCGTTCGAAAATTCCTGGATCTGCGCGGGCTCGCCGACATCGACGCGGTGCGTCGTGATCTTGCGTGTGCCTCCCTTGCCGATCTCGGCGGCGACCTGTTGCAGGCCCGCCTCGTCGCGGTCGGCCAGCGCAAGGTCGCAGCCGCGCGCGGCCAGCTCCAGCGCAAGCGCGCGGCCGATGCCGCTGGCGGCGCCGGTCACGGCGGCCGCACTTCCAGATATCGCAGTCATGTCGGGGAGCTCCTTGCAGGTCGAGGACGGGCGGGTTCCCGCAAAGTTTCGCAAATTGGAACCGAACCATAAAGCGGTTTCCGCGCTTAACGTGGACTACCGGACAGAAAGGCATCGCCAATCCGGCGCAAATGCTGAGGAGGCTTACTTATGGGACAATCAAAACCATTTCGCGCGACCGCCCTCATTGTCGAAGACGACCCGATGCAACGGGACATGATCTGCCTGCTGCTGGAGGAGAGCGAGGTCGACGTCATCGAATGCGAAAGCGCGGAGGCCGCGGAACTGGTACTGGAGCGCGCCGCCGGCAGTCTTGTTTTGATGATGACTGACGTGCAGCTCGCCGGCAACATGGACGGCGTCGAGCTCGCGCACATCGCCCGGAAATACAATCCCGGGATGGGGGTGATCGTTACCTCGGGCAGCCCGCTGCATCAGGAATTGCCCGATGGCGCCCTGTTCTGGTCCAAGCCGTGGGCGCCGCTCGACGTGATCCGCGAGGCGGAGCGGATGGTGCATGAAAGACGCCGCGACGACGAGGCGCGCTCGCGCTCCTGAGCGGCCGCGCCGCCCTGCTTCCCGGCCGGATGCCGCCGTGCTAAGGGCAGGGCATGACGCTGTCGTTCCTGTTGACGTCGCTGATCGTGGTCGCTTCCCCCGGCACCGGCGTGCTCTATACGCTGGCGGTGGCGCTGACATCGGGCGCGCGGCCGAGCGTTGCGGCGGCGTTCGGCTGCACGCTCGGCATCCTGCCGCACATGCTGGCCGCCATGCTGGGATTGGCCGCGGTGCTGCACACCAGTGCGCTGGCGTTCGCCGCGCTGAAATGGTGCGGCGTGGTGTACCTGCTCTACATGGCCTGGCAGGCGTTGCGCGAGACCGGCGCGCTGTCGATCGATACGCGCCCGGCGGCTTCGTCGCGCTCCAGCCGGCGCGTCATCGTGACCGCGATCCTGATCAACATCCTCAACCCAAAACTGTCGATCTTCTTCCTGGCCTTCCTGCCGCAGTTCGTGGCCGTCGATGAGCCGCATCCGCTGGCGCGGATGCTGGAATTGAGCGCGGCCTTCATGGCGATGACGTTTGCGGTGTTTGCGGTCTATGGCTTGTTCGCGGCCTCGCTGCGCGACCGCGTCATCACCCGCCCGAAGGCGATGGCGTGGCTGCGCCGAAGCTTTGCCGCGGGATTTGCCGCACTCGGCGCCAAGCTCGCGTTCGCGGAGCGCTGACAATTTTCCCGTAGCCCGGATGAGCGCAGCGACATCCGGGGCCGGTGCTCATGTCATCCCGGATATCGCTTGCGCTCATCCGGGCTACGCGTCAGCTGCGTTCGCAGGGACGACGGCAGAGTAGATCCGAAAACCAAAAAGCGGACCCAAGGGCCCGCCGTTCTCCAAATCGCACCCGGAGTTGGGAGCCCGGGCGGAGCTGAGCACTCCACCCGGGCCAAAATTCACTTCTTCTTCGCTTTCTTGGCCTTCTTCGCCTTGGCCTTCTTCGCCTTCTTCGCTTTCTTAGCCATAGTATCCTCTCAAGGTTTTCATGGATTGAACGCGACACCGAGGCATGCTTGGCGGAGGGCCAGCCTCGCAACATCCTCGATCATGATCCCACCAGATTCGCAGCGCGATGCCGCGTGCCGTCATGGCGTTGTCATCACGTTATCCACAGTTGTTATGCATTTTGATGCGATTTTTGCCGAAACGAGCCTCGTGATCGCCGTTCGCATGCGCGCGCATCATGCTTAACGATGTCCCAACACCGACGATCTTCATCAATTCAAAACCACGGTTTGGATTGACCGGCGGCAGTCAGGGTCCGTTAAGCGGCGCGGATGCACGTTGTTCCGCTAGACGACGGGGATCGTCGTGGGAGAAGGCGCGAGGCGGAAGCCTCGAGCGGTCGTTAGACAACAGGGGAGATGGGCCGTGCGCGTCCCGGGTTCGCAATGCTGAGCGTTCCGACGCTTTGGACGGTGTTCGTCATCAATTTTCTCGCGCTGGGCCTGATCTGGGCCTACGTCATGCGCTGCTATCCGTCGTTCGAAGCCGCGCGATTCTGGACCGGTTCGGCGTTCGCTGCGGCGGCCGGTGCGGCGATGGCGATGCTGCGCGTGGTGTTCCCGGATTCATTGGTGCCTCTGCTGTTTGGCGGCACCGCCTTGTTGCTGGCGATCTGCCTGGCTGCGATGGGCATCCGCAAATTCTTCAATCAGCCGGTTTCCTGGCGCGACACCTTGCTGATCACCGGGCTTGGCGCGGCCGGCCTGTGCTTCTTCACGTTCGGCTATGACAGCGTGCCGGGGCGAATGACCGTCTTTACGATCGCCCAGGTGTTGCCGATGCTGCGCAGCCTGAAGCTGCTGCTGTCGCCGCATGAAGGGCGCGTCAATCCCGGCGCCCGGCTGGCCGGCATCGTCACCATTTTCATCCTCGTCATTTTCGCAAGCCGGCTGCTCGGCGCGCTGACCGACGCGGGCGGCGGCTTCTCCTATATGCAGTTCAGCCCGGCGCAATCATTCGTCATCCTGGTGTTGGTGTTCCTGTCGATGGCGCTGAATTTCGGCTTCCTGCTGATGGCGATGGACCGCCTGCGCAATGAGGTCGCGGATCTCGCGCTGCTCGACGATCTCACCGGCGTCGGCAACCGCCGCCATCTGCTGCAGCGCCTGACGGAAGAATGCTCGCGCTCCGAACGCTGCGGTCAGCCCTTCGCGCTGCTGGTGATTGATCTCGACGGCTTCAAGGCCATCAACGATACCCACGGCCATGCCGCCGGCGACGCCTGCCTGCAGCATTTCACGCTGATGGCGCAGACGCGCTTGCGGCCCGGCGACATGCTGGCGCGGACCGGCGGCGACGAGTTCTGCATCGTGCTGCCGTCCTCGACGCTGCGCGAAGGCGCCATGATCGCCCGCCGCGTGCTGGAGGTCTGCCGTGCGGACGCCGAACAATGCACCGGCAACGATATTCCGGTCGCGGTCTCGATCGGCGTCGCGCAATGGGCCCGCGAGATGGGCGCATTCCCCGACCGCCTGATTGCGGCCGCCGACCATGCGCTCTACGACGCCAAGAAGGCCGGCCGCAACGGTTTTGCGACCTACGACCCGTCGCCGCCGCTGGCGCCCGAACCCGCAAGCCCGCCAATGTCCGACATGGGCCTGCGCAAGCACGCGTGAGGCGTGCTACGTTTGTCCGTCACTGGACTTCGCGCATGAATTTTCGCCTCTTCGCGGCTGCACTATTGGTCCTCTTGTTTGCTCGTTGCGCCTTCGCGCAGACGCCCGGCCTCGCGACAATCGCGCGCGCATCGGGCACACCCGACATTCCCGGCCTGAAGATGGTCTGGCTGGCGCCGTGGGGCGAACTTTCAAAAGCCCATCCCTGGCGCAACATCATCGTGCACCAGACCGAAGGGCCGGCAGGCTCGGCGCGCGGCGGCGCTCAGGCGCAATCGAAGAACCCGACCCGGCGCGGCGTCATGGTCTGGGTCGAGACCGACGGCACGGTGTACTGGGCGGTCGCCGAACATCTGGTCCCGACCCATGGCGACGGCGCCAACCGCAACGACAACAAATATATCGACAACGGCCCGACCCATCGGCAGGTGGTCGGCAACAATTCGATCGGCGTCGAATTCGCCGGCAATTATCCCGACGTCACGCGCGGGCCTACCGAGGCGCAGATCGCGGCGTGGAAAATTCTCGTCAACGTGCTGCGCGCGCGTTACGGCATCCCGCTCGATCGCGTCTATGCGCACAATTGGATCGACTACAAGGACGCCCGCTATTGCGAGGGCTGCGCGCTGGCGAAGATGGCGCGGGAGTGGGGGGAATAATCCCTCTCGTCGTCCCGGCCTTTAGCCGGGACCCATACGCTGCGGGAAGTCGTCATCGCCCGGTTTAACCGGGCGATCCAGTATTCCAGAGGCTATTGCGATTGCGCTCCCTGGCCGCGGCGTACTGGGTCCCCCGCTTTCGCGGAGGACGACACCGGGGATGTAGAAGCTGCGCCTGTCGATTTGACCGCCGGCAATGGTTCAAGCACTGTCGGCGATGTTGATCGATAGAAAGACATTCAAGGGATTTGAATTGATGACATCGCTTTCGGCGGCGTTGCCGTCTTTGTCTTGCAGGCCCGGCAAGGTGTTCGGCGCCATTTCCGCAGTCGCGGTGCTGCTGTGCGCTTCCCTGCTGGCGGCGCTGGAAGCGCCGAGCAAGCCGTTCCTCGACAAGAACAGTTTTTATCTCTCGTCGGCCGGCTTCCGCGTCCAGGTCGCCAACGACGAAGCGGGCAGGAAGGCGCTGCACGCGCTGCCGCCGCATCGCTTCGTGCTTCACCGCACCGGCAACGATGTGCGCTATCTCTATGCCGAGCCGAACCACTGCGTCTGCATCTTCATCGGCACGCAGGCGAACTACCAGGATTATCGCGATATCCTGGCAAAACCGGTCGATCAGCCCGACAACGTCGCGCCTGACTACAAGACGCAGGCCAGCGCGTTGCTGTACGGCGATCCCTACGACTGGAACAACCTGAACCAGCCCGACAGCATCGCGGATTATCTGCGGACGTATTATTGAGCGCGAGGGCGCGGGCGCAGAAGGGCGCAGTCGTCATCGCCCGGCTTGACCGGGCGATCCAGTATCCCAGAGGCCCCAGTTATTGCACGCCGTCTCACGACCGCCGCGGCGTACTGGGTCCCCCGCTTTCGCGGAGGACGACAGCGGAGTTGGTGAGACAGCTTCCCGCAAAACCAAAGCACAAAACAAAAAGCCGGCGTTGCCGCCGGCTTTCGTTACCTGTTACTCCGCTCGCGCGATCAGTGCGCGGCTTCGAGCGCTGCGGCTTCCTGCCGGGCAATCGTGCCCTTGACGGCCGACTGCACCTTCTCGAAAGCGCGGACCTCGATCTGCCGCACGCGTTCGCGCGACACGCCGAATTCGGCGGCGAGGTCTTCCAGCGTCATCGGGTCTTCCGCCAGGCGCCGCGCCTCGAAGATGCGGCGTTCGCGCGGGTTGAGCACACCGATCGCGCCGTTCAGCGCCTGCCGGCGATGATCGAACTCCTCGTGCTCGGCCATCACGGCTTCCTGGTTGGGCGAGTTGTCGACCAGCCAGTCCTGCCATTCGCCGGCCTCGCCGTCGTCGCGGATCGGCGCGTTGAGCGACGCGTCGCCACCGAGGCGGCGGTTCATGTCGACCACGTCCTGATTCGTCACGCCCAGCCGCTTGGCAATGATCGCTACCTGGTCGGGGCGGAGATCGCCCTCGTCCAGCGCGGAGATCTTGCTCTTCGCCTTGCGCAGGTTGAAGAACAGCTTCTTCTGGTTCGCGGTGGTTCCCATTTTCACGAGCGACCAGGAACGCAGGATGTACTCTTGTATCGACGCCTTGATCCACCACATGGCGTAGGTAGCGAGACGGAAACCCTTCTCGGGCTCGAACCGCTTGACCGCCTGCATCAGGCCGACATTGCCTTCCGAGACGACCTCGGAGATCGGCAAGCCGTAGCCGCGATAGCCCATGGCGATCTTGGCCACGAGCCGGAGATGGCTGGTGACAAGGTGATGTGCCGCGTCGCGATCGTCATGTTCGCGCCAACGCTTGGCGAACATGTATTCCTGCTGGGGTTCCAGCATCGGAAATTTGCGGATCTCGGCGAGGTATCTTGAAAGGCCGGATTCTCCATTGAGAACCGGCAGCGTAGCTGTACGGGCCATTCGAGCGCCCTCCAGTTGTTCAGGCCCCCGATAGCGGCGGGCCCGGCAGGTGATCGCTGTGTTAAAGCCGACCAGGCTGCGATGTTCCGCGCTGGATATTCAGCGCAGGTGCAACATAGCTGAAAACGAACAAATAGGGAAGGAATACTGACGTCACGTCACCGTGTGCCTGCTATAACCTGCTGGTATAGCTTGTCTTTTCCGAAGGGGCTGCGTCATAGCGCCGCTTCCAGCGCCCGTTGCAGGAGAAGCAGATCCTCCGGCAGAGCCGCCTCCCAATGCAAAAGTTCTCCGGTTCGGGGGTGTTCCAGGGCCAGCAAATAGGCGTGCAGGGCCTGCCGGCCGAGCGCGGTGAGCGCCTCCTTACCTTGCGCGCCGAGGTGGCCGGCCTTGGTCTTGAAGTGCGGGCCATAGACGGCATCGCCTAGAAGTGGATGTCCGATATGGGCGAGGTGCACGCGGATCTGATGCGTCCGCCCGGTCTCGAGCTGGCAGGCGAGAAACGAGGCGACCGGCTTGCCGTCGCGCCCCTGATACGCCGCCTGCAATTCCCAATGCGTGACCGCCTCGCGTCCGCCCGGGCGCACCGCCATTTTTTCGCGGGCGTAAGCATGCCGGTCGATCGGCGCGTCGACCGTGCCGCGCTGGCGGCCGGGCACGCCCCAGACGAAGGCTTTGTAGCCCCGCTGCATCGGGCCGGTGCGGCCGTGATCGGCGAATTGCGCGGTCAGCGATTGATGCGCCTGGTCGTTCTTGGCGACCACCATCAGGCCTGTCGTGTCCTTGTCGAGCCGGTGCACGATACCCGGCCGGCGGACACCACCAATCCCTGAAAGACTGGCGCCGCAATGGGCGATCAGCGCGTTCACCAGTGTGACGCTCTCGTGCCCCGCGGCCGGGTGGACGACCAGCCCCTTCGGCTTGTCGATGACGATGATGTCGTCGTCCTCATAGATAATGTCGAGCGCGATGTCCTCGCCCTTCGGCTCCGGCGCCACCGCTTCGGGGACGTCGATTGTGATCGTATCGCCGGCGGCGACATGATAAGCGGGGTCGCGGATGGGGGCGCCTTTGGCGGTGACGGAACCAGCCAGAATCAGCGCTTTCAGCCGCGAGCGCGACAGTTCAGGGCGGAGCACCGCGAGCACGCGGTCGAGACGCGGCGACCCCTCGTCGCCGCCGACGGTGACCTCCAGCCTTTGACCGCCGTTAGATGAGCCTTGTTCCAAAGCAGAGCCCTGCATGACCGATACCGTAGCGCCCGAACCGACCCCCGAGCAGGCCGCGCTGATGGCGCGGGTGCGGCGGATGATGCTGATCGCGGGCCTGACCTCGGCGCTCGCGGTGGCCGTGGTCCTGATCGCCGTCGGGTACCGTCTTTACCGTGGCGAGGGAAGCCCCGCGGCATCTAGCGCGGACATTATTGCGACCCTGCCCAAGGGCGCCCGCATCGTCTCGACGGCGGTGGCCGGCGAACGGCTGGTGCTGACGCTGGATATAGGCGGGGTCACCGAAATCCGCACCTTCGACGCCAAGACGCTGAAACCGGCCGGAAAGCTCAAATTCGTCAGCGAACCCTGAGGCCTGCGCGCCCGGCTTAAAGTGCCCGGGCCGGAGGCGGGGACGCCTGGCAACAGGTTTACCCAACCCTGCGAGGGCCTTCAGACTTGCCTTGCCCGCCGCACATTTCGCGGCTATTCCCTCTCCCGTACGCTCCCTTCGTCTAGCGGTTAGGACGCGGCCCTCTCAAGGCTGAAACAGGGGTTCGATTCCCCTAGGGAGCGCCATAAAATCAAACGCTTAGTCGATCTTGAGAGCTTAGTGTCCAGTTTGTGTCTCGTCCACGGGGACGCGGGCCAAGAGCTCTTCAGAAAATCTACGGCCTATAGCTAAGTGAGCAGTCGAAAGCGTCGCGGCCCAACTATTCGACCATCGACTGCCGCAGTTTATGCGATCGTGGATTTAACGGGGGATGCGAATCCCTCCCTCTCCGCCACCTAACCGCGACGTGCGAAAAACCCAATAAAACCGGGCATTTCTCGAGCCACCGGATTCGGACGGTGGAGACCCGCGGTGGAGACCCGCGGATGATGCAAATTTGCCTCAAATTGCCATCATTCGGCCGATGGGGAAAGCTTGAATCCTTCAAGAATGCGACGGAATAGGCCCATGTTTTGGGCCCCTACATTTGTGTTGAGTCCTTGATTCGTGGCACCGGCACGCAGCGTGTGAAGCGATCCTGGTCTGTCCGCAAATTGGGAGCGAAGGCTGCACGCGATCGCAAGCAGGTCGCAAGAACTATGCTGAACTCGATGCCAGAGACCATGACGGCAAGATAATTGTCCTTGCTAAGCGACTGCGTCGAAAATCTCCTGAAGGCGGCCGTCGACCGCTGCTGACTATCGCGGCTGAACAAGCGCAGCAGGGCTTTTCTAGTCGCAGTGTCATACCCCGCGACGTCGGTTGGTCGAGTGCTCGGAGAACTCAATTGGGCAATTGCTGGAACCAGCTCACCGGCAGTCCCGCTGGTTAGCCGGTCGGGAGGCCAATTGCTGGAAATAAATAACGGTATTTCTACTAAAGACCATTACCGACTGCGCTTGCAACATCTAGTCGTTATGAGGCAATAAAAACCCGGAAAGTTGAGTCCCCAATTTGCGCCCAAACTACGCTGTCCAGATTTCCGCCTTGCCCGACGAGCGCCTTGAGGGCTTCGTTAGCGACTGGCTGGCCAGGCGAACGAGAGACTATTTTGCTCACGAGCGCTGGTCCGGAGCCGGTGACATGGGCCGCGACGTCGTTGGGTACGTCACGAGCCAACGTCACGAGGGCGAATGGCACAATTTTCAATGCAAGCAGCTTCTCGCTCGTCTCTCAGAGACGGCAGCGTTTGTTGAGCTTGGCAAGATATTCATGCATGCAGCCAACGGAGCGTACACCCTTCCCGGGGCGTATTATTTTGTCTCACCTCGGGGCGTTGTGCGCAATGTGCAGGCGTTCATCGCTCACCCAGAGCGCTTTCGTCAGGCCTTCGTTGATCGTTGGGATACCGTGATTGCACCTCGACTGGTCGATAACGCCACAGTGCCCCTTAGTCAGGAAATCCGGGCCGCGATCGCGGCGTTCGACTTCACGCGGGTCTACTCGTTTGACGCCGTTCGCCTCGTTGAAGATCCGTTTGCCAAGCCTGTTCTCGTACACTGGTTCAATGACGATCCGGGCCCTGCCCCTGTCGGAGTGACGCCTGCCGACTTGCAGAGAGAAGAGGCTGTATATGTTGGGCAACTCGTCGACCTGTATGCGCAACGGTCTGGAGAGACTTTCAGTGGACCCCATGCTGTACTTCAACATGAGGATTGGGGTCCTCATCTCCGCAACCAACGAACTCGTTTCTTCGAGGCAGCAGAATTTGATCGCTACTATCGCGACTCAACCCCTGCCGACTACCTGGTGACATTCAAAGAAGAACTCTATCATGGTGTGGCAGATATCTTTGCCGATAATCACAAGGACGGGCTTGAGCGGGTGACAAAGGTTCTAGCTCAGGCGGCGTCGGTACTTCCCTCGGGCGTGCTCGGCCGTCATGCGAGGGTTCAGGTGAAACAAGGCGCCTGCCATCACTTTGCCAACGAAGGGCGATGGGCATGGAAGCGCTAAAGCTCGATGAGCCGGCATCTCATCCGTTCAATAGCCCTCTCGAGACGGGCATCAGGGCTCTTGTGCTTCTCGAGGCGTTCTACCCACGGCAATGCGACCTAATCGAGATGACCTGGCTTGATCACCTCGTCGTTCATACTGCGGACTTGGACGGTGATGATGTCCCCAAGAGCCTTCATCCAGACTTACCAAATCGAGCTGGCGAATTGCTCGTTCGTCGTCGGCTATTGGAGCGAAGCCTAAGGTTGATGCAACAGATGCATCTGGTCGACGTCTCAGATAGCGAGAAGGGTATCTGCTTTGTAGCCAGCCAAGATGCTCCGAGCTTCTTGGATCTCTTACAGTCAACCTACACTGTGCAGCTCAAGCAGCGAGCAAAATGGATGGCAAATCGCTTCGCGCATATGGGCGGTGCGGAAATCAAGACTCTGATTGAAGCGAAGATTGGTCGTTGGACGGCAGAGTTTCAGGAAGAGAAGTCTAGCGGATCATCTGGGTCACTTTGATGGCTAAGGGTATCACGATCCGCCACTTAGCATTTACTGGGCCCTCTGTGGCGAGCGCAGAATTGTCATTCGAGGATGGGTTAAACATCATTTATGGCGCTTCAAACACAGGCAAGTCGTTTGCAACGAAAACAATTGCATACATGCTTGGAGCAGCATCGAAGCTTCAACGGACCGAGCAGCTAAAGAACTATGATGCTGTTTGGCTAGGTCTGTCATTGCCAAATGGGCGCGACGCGACGCTCTACCGCCCAACGAACGGTGGTAACTTCCGTCTTCATGATGGCCTCGTAACATCTGCACAAGACGGATCGGGGGTGGCTCTGCTTGGTACTAGCGTCGCCAATCGGACCGACACGGTCTCTCATTTTCTGCTCGAGTCACTCGGCTGGGCGGGCAAAGTGATCGTGACAAATTCAAACTACGAAAAAGAGAATCTTTCTATTCGGCATGTCGCGCCGTACGCAATCGTGTCCGAAGAGGACATTATGTCCGAGCACAATCCCGTTCATCATTCCAGGCAACATACCAACCGGACGATGGAGTCAAATCTCTTGCGGTTCTTGCTAACTGGGCAGGACGACTCAGCGGCCGTTACAGTGATCAGTAAGAAGAATCGGACAGTGGCGACAAAGGCCAAGGTAGAATTGGTCGATGAGATGATCGCTCAGTTGGACGAGCAGCTGGGCGACAAAGTGCCCGATCGGGAAGAGTTGGCCGAGCAGCTGAAGCGGCTGACGGCTTCACTTGAAGACCTCCAGAGCAAGCTTGGGAACGCTCAAAGTCTTCTCGACGCACTTGTGTCGGAACGACGGCGCCTGATGGATACCCAGCAAGACGTAGCGGCGCGCGTCGTGGAACTTGAAGTGACCCTTCAGCGCTTTGGCCGACTCAATGACGTCTACACATCCGACATTGGGCGGCTCGAGGCTGTGGCGGAAGGCGGATATGTGCTAATGGCGATAGCCGGACGCGATTGCCCTATCTGCGGGGCTCCGCCCAGCGCTCAACAACATAATCATGCGGCCGAAGAAATAGCGCGATCCTATTTGGCTGCCTCTGCCGAAGTCCGAAAAATTGAGCTGGAGCAGCGTGACCTTAATCAAACTATGACGTCTCTCGAAGCTGAGGCGCGGGGATTAACCGCGAGATCCCGGCGGCTGCTCGAGGAGATAACAAACGTAGAGAGACGCATCGAGGAAGCCCGTCCCCATGAACGCTCCGCAAGAGCAGATTATGAATCTCTTTTCTCGATGAAAACCGACGTGGAGCGCGTCGAGGAATTGCTCGATCAGCGCAGCCGTCTCGTTGTACGTCGCTCACAAATCCAAGAACCGCCTCCAAAAAGCAAGGAGGACAAACTCCCTGTCGGGGTGGACGGGACCATCGCATTCGCACTGGGCGAGATCGTTGCTCAAGTCCTAGAGCAATGGAGATTTCCACAAGCCGCATTCGCTCAGTTCGATAGGGAGAGCAGCGACGTTACGATTGGTGGGAAGGCGCGAGCGGCTAACGGGAAAGGCGTGCGGGCAGTGCTGCACGCGGCGTTCAACGTGGCGCTCCTGATTTTTTGTCAGGACCGAGGCCTAGCCCATCCTGGCTTTTTAGTTCTGGACACGCCTCTTCTCACATATCGGGAGCCGCTTACTAGCAGGCATGGTGACCTTTCTGAGGATGAAACGGCGCTCAAAAACACGCCGCTTGCAGTGCATTTCTATGAACATTTGGCCAGCCTGAAACAGTTGGCACAAATCATTGTGGTTGAGAACTCAGATCCACCGGCCGAGATTTTGTCTCTAGCGCATGTTGAAACATTCACTGGTCGGAGGGGCGTTGATCGATACGGGCTGTTCCCGGCGATATAGGTGGCAAGACTGGGAGAGAGCATCGTCCGATGGCTTGTTTCCGGCACACAGAGCCGATACACAACCGGTCGCCGGCCGACCCCGTTCCACTTTTGAAATTTTTCAAGTGCAACGTGTTTATAGGCCCGCCGTTATCCAGTCGACGTGGCCGGATGTCATGTAAACGACACCCCCTCGCTGCGCGCCAGTCACATGGATATATTGACCAAGCTGCTGCCGATAGGCGGAGCGATCGGCCTCCGTCGGCGCAACGTCACTCTTCCAATCGAAAACGACCAAGCTGCCATCCTCCGTGCGTGCGACGGCATCCGCCCGGCCGACGATGAGTCCGTGGAGGCTTGTCGGAGCTGCTCCGTAGATCGGTACTTCCGGTACCAGCCGGTCTCGAAATGGCAGGAGTTCCGGAAGCGAAAGAGTCCGCAAAGTCGTGCCCGCCATCTCCTCGATGCGCGGAGAGTTGGCGGCCAGCGCCTCCGCGGTCAGTTGCTCGAGTAGGAATGCCGCCCTGGATTTCACGTCATCAACGCGTTCCTCCAATTCGCCAGTCAGCAGTTCCTCCAAAAGCTTGTGCAAAATAGCGCCGCGCGTGCGACCCCCTTCAACGACTGAGGAGGGCGGAAGCGGTTCCTCTTCGGCCAACGATGTCGGAGGCGCGATTGCGATTACATCCGGATCGCCATCACTCGGCCGAATCCACCTAATGGTCGGCGAGGCCTCCCTCACTATCGATTGCTCGGCCGCAAACACTTCCGCGCTTTGCCGATTCTGGATTCCAGGCGGCACGGCGACCGTCGCGCGTGGGAGGCGCGCAATGTTCAGTTCGGGCACCTCGTCCAATTTGAAGTCGAGGAGCCTCGCCCAGGATGCGTCGTTGCTCCAAGTGAAGTCGGGCACGATCAGCAATTCCATTGCTCGTGTGCACGCGACGTAAAGCAGCCGTAGGTTTTCGTTCTGCTTTTCGATGTTCTCAGCTCGCAGAGCGTCTTCCAGGCTTGGCGGGACCACTTGGCCGAGAGCCCAATGCAGGCTCTCGTCTCTCCGCCAATAAACGAAAGTTTCGGCCCGTCGAGGCATGGAAGCGCGGTTGATCGGGATCACGACGGGCCATTCCAAGCCCTTCGCACTGTGCACCGTCACTATTTCGATCGATTGGCCGTCAGCCTCAACCATGCCTTCGGGATGACCGGATTCGTTGGACCATTCTTCATCGATATCGGTTGCGAATTGCGCCAAACCACGCACGCCATAACTCCGGGCTTGCTCGAGAAGGCCGTCGATATTGGCAAGTGATCGTACGGCTTGTTCGGCACTGCGTGCCGTCACGATGGCGCGCGCACGAAGTCGTTCGACGGCTTCAGTCAGAAGAAGCGCTGGGGTCGTGGTATGAACACGACGGCGCAGGTCCCGCAGAACGCTGATCACTTCGCGTGCGATATCATTTTGTAAGTGACTGGGATCGGTTCGGAGCGAAAGCCTGGCAAACTCATCGCCGCCGTCCGGCGAGGGAAGGTTTTGCGTGATGTCCAGCAATTCCTGTTCGGTGAGACCGACCAGTGGCCCACGAAGCAGCGCGCCCAGAGCCAACGTGTCACGCGGGTCGGCGAGCGTGCGCAAGAGGGCGACAAAGTCCTGCGCTTCCTGCCTTCGGAACAGATTCTTGCCCGCTTGCGACGCGAAGGGCAGGTCGGCTTCTTCGAGTGCTCGTTCGTATCGCCAGAGATCGGTTGAAACCGGGGCCAGTAGCGCAATGTCGCCAGGCGCTAAGCGTCGGCTCTCCCCGTTGTTCAGCTTTAACTCGACGTTTCCGATCAGGCGCGCGCAGACCTCGGCGACTACCGACGCTTCCTCATCCCGGGAGCTGTCGACGCGAGTGTCGGGCGGAAGCTGGATGGACACCTTTGCGACGCACGGAAAGCGATGCTGGGCCTCGCTTCGCGTGCCTTGCAGAGCCACATAACCGGCCTCCTGCGCGGAAAGTTTTTCCTCAAAGCAGCGGTTGACGTGATTCAGGATCTGGCCACGCGACCGGAAATTCGAGGTGACGCGAAGGATGCTGTCGGGAAATTGCTCCTCGATTGCTCGTCGCACCGTAAGATAGGTAGCAAGATCCGCTCCGCGGAAACGGTAGATCGCCTGCTTGGGATCCCCGACCAGGAAAAGTTGACCCGGGTTCAGCCGTCGCTTGTACCAGATCTCCGTGCCATCTCCGGAACCGGATAGCAGAAACATGGTCTCCGCCTGCACTGGATCCGTGTCCTGAAATTCATCGACGAGTATGCGAGAAAAGCGTTCGGCTGCTGCCGCGCGGACCTGAGGGTAGGCGCGGAGAACGTCCCGGCAGGTGAACAGCAGGTCGTCGAAATCCAGCACGGCCGCCCGCTTCTTGAAGGCGTCATAGCTGGCCAATACGCCGTCGAGTTCGGCTGAGAAGTTGGAGATGATGGCGGTCGCAATCCGG
The DNA here is from genome assembly GCF_049993905.1 of Bradyrhizobium sp. McL0615. Taxonomy (NCBI): domain Bacteria; kingdom Pseudomonadati; phylum Pseudomonadota; class Alphaproteobacteria; order Hyphomicrobiales; family Nitrobacteraceae; genus Bradyrhizobium; species Bradyrhizobium sp. McL0615. The sequence continues at coordinate 1,588,893 of NZ_CP188254.1, forward strand.
CCCATCAGCGCGCCATAAGCTTCACGGCAGCGCGCGTAGCGCCCCTCCGCTTGATCGGCGAGGCGGTCGCCCGATTCTTTGCCGGCCACTTTTCGCCACATCGAGCGCCGGCGGTACTCGCGCAAGTCGAACGAACCCTTGCGCATGATCGGCAGCGGAGCCGGATGTGCGAGGGCCCATAGCCCGTCGAAATCGGGCAGGGGATCGAAGCGCCCCTCAAAGTGCGAAGCCAGCGTTTCGAGTGCCGTCAGCTCCGGATCGGCATCGCGTGGTGCGCCGGCATGATCACACCAGCGTCTGAACTCGCGCACGCTCTCCACGAAATCGAGGTCGGCGTTCGGATCGAGATCCGGCTGCAAGGGGCGAGCGGCGCGATAGCGCCTGCGGAAATTCGCGAAATTCCGCAACAGCGCTTCGGCGCCTCTCGGATCTCTCCGTGCGACGGAGGCGATCGGATCATCGGCAGAAACGGGCTCATCGAGACGATCACGCCACCATTGGTCGAAGATGTCATCGAAAGCGAAATCCGCCTGGTCACCATCGAGAATCTCCGCGCCGGGATCGACGCCTGCCTCGACCGAGTAGGTCGCGAGGAGGTCGTGACAGAAGCCGTGAATGGTGGAGCAAACCAGCTCATCCAGCTGTGCGGCAGCTGCGCGCAACGCCGTCTGCTGCTCCGCGTTCGGTCCGTTCGGTAGACAGAGTTGAAGTTCCTCTGGAACGACGCCAGCGATCAGGGAATCCAGATATTGAGCAATCCGCTGGCGCAATTCACCGGCAGCGAGCTCGGTGAACGTGATCGCCGCGATCGACCGGGGACTAGCGCCGCTTGCCAGAAGCATGACAACGCGTCCGGCGAGCAAGGACGTCTTGCCGGTGCCGGCCGCAGCTTCGACGACAAGCGTCGAATCGAGTTCCGTTAGCGCCCTGAAGCGTTCGCCACTGTCACCGATTGGAGTCATGGCGCGCTCCAAAACCGTGAAATGCCCGCGTCGATTTTGCTGTACGCGACACGCTTACGTCGTTCGTATCCGGGCGAGGCCGGCAGCGCCAAGCGCAGGTCGTTCGTGCGCTCGAAGGCAAGCCGACCGGGTACTGCGACGCCTCTCCTGAGCAAACCAGTAGCCTCGTTGATGAATGCACTGATCTGATCGATGGCACCATCGAGGTCCTGGAGCCTCACGGTCGTCGGTTCTCCGGGAAGATAGAGCAGCCTTGCGACGATCTGCGGTTCGCCTTCCAGCAACTCGCGGCAGGCGAGGGCATAGAGAGCGCGCTGCAACTCGGCGCCACCGCTGATGATGATCCGTCCAACGTTCTTTGGTGGCGCACCTGTTTTGTAATCCGTGACACGTACCGCAGAAAGATCGTGTCGCATGTCCAAGCGATCGATCGTGCCGCGCAATCGCACAGTCGTATTCGGAACGACAACAGATCTCATGGGGTCCCAGGGCAATTCCCGTCCGGCAACAAACCCGTCAGGCTGTCCAAACGGCACCTCGGTCCAGCTGCGCGTGCCCGTCTCCGAAATTTCCTTGCGCAATAGTCCCACCAGCGCCAAGGAAGCCGCAAAATCGACGGTGTTGCCCCAGAGCAATTTTGGTGGCACAGGACTTTCGAGGGGCCAAGTTTCGCGCACAACCTGGATCGCAGCCGTGAGAGCGTCTTCTATTTCCCCGTCGGATGCTTTCGCATAACCGGGATCGGGCTCGAGCGTGTCCACTGCGCGGCGCAATAGCTCGTGAACCAGCTTGCCGAAATCCAGCGCAGAAATTGAAAGCGGCTGTTCTCGTTCTTCGGGCGCACCCCAGCCGAGCGCATACTTCCAAACGAAGGCCAGCGGATCCCGCAAGAGGCGGCGCAGCGAAGTTGCCGATTGAACGCGGCCGATCGACGCCACGACGACTGGATGATCTCTACCGAATTGCGCGTCATGCGGCGTAAGGTGTTCGGCGTGCCAATTGCGCCAACAGGACGTCGCCGATTGGATCCTGTCCACGTCCGCCGCTTCGGCGGGACGAGCCATCAATCTATCCGCCGCGCTGAATGCGTGTTCGGGAATGCGGGCACGCGAAAGGGCCGTCTCGGGGCGATCTTGCAAGAGAGGACTTCGGCCTAAGCGGCTGCCCTGGCTGCTCCGGCGGCAGCGCGACAACACAACGCTGCCCGAGGCGCCTTCGAGTATGATCCCGAAGTGCCTGCGGTCGGCTCGGCCAAAGGGATCGACATCGAACTCGTCCGGGGAAAGCACGTGGCTTGGCACGATGGGGTCATCGCCGGCGTTTCTGGGCCAGCTCCTGTTGGTGAGACCAAGTAGCCGGACGTGCGGTCGGGGCGCAGTTGCGAGATCTCGGGCAGCGCACCAGACGATCGAGTCGGCTGCATCGGTCTCCGCCGGAAGACGGACATTTCGCAGCGATAGTTCGAGCGCATCGGGCGGCGCTGAGCGGGTCGCAGCCTCCCAAATCTGAAGCGAGCGCCCGCGCAGGAACAAGCCGGCCGCCTCCCCGGAAGCTGAAGGGCCTCTGGCCAGGGTATCGAGCAGCGGCAGGACGGCGCGTGCTGGATCGAGCGAGCTATCCTTGAGGATCGAGTCGGCAATTGCGCGCTGCCAATCCTGCATGGTGGACAACGCCGCGCCTCGGGGAAGTGCCGCGAGCCAACCATCCGGGAGTTGGTCCAGTCCGAGACCTTGGCCCCGGCTGAGCGAGACGAGTCGTCGGACTCGCTTCTGGCTCAATCCGCGCAACAGCAGATCCGCAAGCGCGGCGCAGCGCTGGCCATCGACAGTTGCAAGCGCCGGAACACCTCGGGCTAAGTGCACCCGCAGGCTCGCGTCGGTGGCCAACGCAAGGAAGGAATCATCCCAAGGAGCGGTGCTCGGTGCGGTGACCGCAATTTCATGGGGTTTCGCGACGCCGGACGCGATCAGGCGCCGTGCCCAGCGCAAGGTCTCGACCACCTCGTGGCGAGGATCGGCGCAAGAGACCACCTTCAGGTCCACCGGATGGGAAGGCGCCGGAATCGTAGTGACGGTTCCGGAAAACCATTCGGTCTCGGCGTGACGGGGAGCGAGCCACTCGACCTCGACGACCTTCTCGAGAGCTTCAATCAAGGGACGCCAGACCGGTTGAATGAAGGAAAGCCTCTCGAGATGCACGGCGCCGACCAGCTTCGTTGCGTGCTGGATACGTTGTAGCGCCGCATCCCTCAGATCTTGCGGGGTCAGCATCGCCTTCGGCAGCAGCCGTTTGACTCTTTCCTCTATCAGCATCAGTTCGCGGATTCGTGTGCTATCACCCATTTTCCGAAGTTCGACGTCGGCATCCCAGAGCTTGCGTAGGGAGCGTGCCAGCGCCCGAGCCGTGCCAGGAAGCTGGCGCACGGGCTCGATGTCGACGAAGCCGCCTTCGTCCAGTGCGAGCCGGATCGCTGGATCCAAAACCTCGGCGGTCACAGGCGTGGTGAAGGCGCCGGCGAGCCTCGCCGCGAGCTGCGGCAAGCCCAGAATCTGAAGCCCGCATTCGTTCGCGCGCGCGGCGGCAGCGCGGCGCATCTGATGGGCTAGTGAGCCCTCCACGATGACGGTTCGTACATCCAACGTGCTCTTCCCGGCCATGTGCTACCTCCAAGCGAGGTGATTCAAGGATTCGGAGACAATGGCAAGCCTTCCAGGCACGGAACATCGGCGGTCGACGGGGCTCCAGGTCTGGCGGCTCGTCGCCAAGGCAAGCCGGCCTGCCGGAGCTCCGAGCGCGCCAGAGCTCCCGGTCGCAAATCCTTGCAGGCCAGACGATGAGTCCTTGGCGACGGAATGGCGCGGTAGCCGTTGCGCCCGAGATGTGTCAGGTTTCGCCGGCAACACCTTCGCCCGGTGTCCCGAGCTGCGAAGGATTCGTGGAGAAGCCGTGGCCAGGTCCGAGTCCTTTGAGAAAGCGCAAAGGCGCGTCAAGGCCACTCTGGGGCGCAACGTTCGCGAGTTGAGGCTCTCTCTCGGCCTTTCCCAGGCTGATCTCGCCGATCGAGCCGAAACCCGTCGGGCCCTCATCAGCGACGTCGAACGAGGCGAGACGAACGCGACGCTCGATTCGGTCGTGCGGATCGCGCTGGTTCTGGGAGTCCATCCGCACGAGCTTCTGAAGCCTCGGCCAAAGTCCGAGTCAGCCGGATAGAACGGGTTACCCGTTCCACGCCATCGAAATCGAGCCAAACGCATCCGAAAATCCGAACTGCCTGTTGACTTCAGGCCCGTACGGTATATCGTACATACGATCTCGATGCACGCTGCATTTTCCGTGGACGAGGTCGCCGAGAGCAAACTCGGGCGTCGCCGAACAACGCCGAATGCATGTGCATAGCATGGCGATCGGGGCGCATTTCAAGCGTTGCTGAAAGATCGACAAAGTCTCTTCATCCAGAAACGTGTTCAGGAGAGGAACATGCGTCCACATCCGTTTCGTAACCGCGCCGCTCTTACTTTCTTCACCAGTTCCAAATGCGAGATGGCGGTTCCCGTCGACGATCCGCTTCTTCTCCATGCGCTTCGGCAAGCCGCTCTCGATCCCAAGGTCCGGAAGATCTACCACTGGGCGGGTCCTGAGATAGAGTGTCCCCGAGTATCATTGGAAGGTGTGGTCCTGGATCGCGTCGACGGTAGCTTCCTCCTTCGGGTACACGAGACCCGACCAGAGCGCACTACGGGCGAGGCGGCCAGCCTCGCTTACGCCCTCAAACGCCATGGCCTTCGCCTTCTGGAGCGCGACGCTTCGGATATCCGAAGAGAGCCGCTGTTCTCCAACTCGGACTTAGTATGGTCGTATGCCCGATACCATGTGTCCATCACGGACAGGCTCAGAATTGCTCTTGCGCTGGAAGACGGCGGCCCGCAGTCGGTCATGGAGTTGGAGGAGCGAGCGCGCCCCACCTGCGACATCCTGGCCGCAATCTGTGCCTTGGCCTGCGATGACCTGCTCTGCATCGACACCCATCGCGAGCCACTGGGCCTGCGGACTGTCGTGTCCAGCAGATAGCGCATGCTTGCGAGGGACGACGGAGCGCCCCGACCCCGACGTAGGTCTCCTTGGTAAGCGGAGGAGTGGGCTTTGCGGCTCTGGATCATGTCGGACCTGCACGTCGAACTGACGCGCGGGTGGGATCTGCCACCAGTAGGAGAGCGCCCGCCGTTCGACGTCATGATCGTCGCAGGCGATTTGGTGACCCGCATGGAACGGGGCGTACGTTGGCTGCTCGAGCGCGTTGCCGATCGTATGGTTCTCTACGTGCCGGGGAATCACGAAATGTTCGGGGCGGACATCGATCGAACCGTCGAGAAGGCCCGCCAGGCTGCGGCCGGGAGCAACATTCGAATCCTTCAGAACGGTTCCGAAACGATAGGCGACTGCCTGTTTGTAGGTGCGACGTTTTGGACGGACTTCGAATTGTTCGGCAACCGCGCCTACGCGATGAACCGGGCGGGCGAAGTCATGAACGACTACCGGCGGATAAGAAAGCGTTGCTATGCCGAACGTCTCCGCCCAATCGATACGGTCGTGCGCCACCGCGAGTCGCGCGAATTCATCGCACGTACGATACGGGCGACGTCGGCGAGGCGGAAGGTGGTGATCACCCATCACGGCTGTGTTCGTCAGGCCGTTCGGCAGGGCATGGAGGACGACATCATTTCCGCTGCATACGTGAGCGACTGCCCCGAACTGCTCGATGGCGTAGACGTCTGGATCTACGGCCACACGCATGAACGCCGGGAATTCCGGCTTTGCGGGAAGCGGACGCTCATCATCAGCAATGCGAAGGGGTATGGACCTTGGATGCCGATCGAAAACAAGTGGGAGAACGCGAGTTTTGACCCAAACTGCGTTATCGAGGTCTGAATAAAGCAGCACGCACTCCCAGAAGAGTCGTCGGAAAATCCGAGAGACTTGGTGAAGGATTCAAATACCACGTCTTGATCAAACGTTGCGCGCTAACTTCTAGTTGAGATTTGAACATGATGTTGGTTGCAGTGTTCACTCAAGGAGGCGCACTTCCGGCGAAGACCGGGGCGCATTGCGAGCCCGCCGGCCACCTAGCACAACGCTGTGTGAGCCGTCGCGACCGTAGGCGCATCGGATTAGGCGCGCCCACCTTTGGTGGGTGCTCAGCCGGCTGTCGAAGCATGGCCAAGGTCTTCTTTCCTGATTCTCAAAGGCTAACGGAGCGTGGCTACAAATCAGTTGCCCACGTGCCTGTAATCTTCGATTCCACCGGGAGATATTGTCGGGAGCACAACCGCTATTTGCGCGAACGCGCGCGCTTGGAGTGGCACCCAGGGGGCGGCGCTGACATCCCTCGCGGCCGAACGCTGAGCAACATAGCTGAGCGGCTGCTGAACTTCATCTTGTGGTGTGAGGCGCGGCGGATGGAGTGGCGTACTGCCAAGTACGACGATGTTCTTTGCTACCAGAACGAGCAGCTCGCCGGCAGATGGTCACGCACCGGGACCAAACTCAGTCCATCGACCGCTAACCAGCGCGCGGACGAGGCGACCAATTTCGTTCGATGGGCGGCGGAGCGAGGCTTGCGCGGGCCGTTTGACGTCAAAACGTTCATGAGATCTGCGAGAACAAAGCTGAAATACGGGCCAAAAGCCGTCCGCATTGGCCGGGCCAAGGAAGATGCAATCTCTCTGGATACAGGTTCCTTTGTTCTTCCAACGCCCGAAGAAATCCGCGAGTGGCTGGCGGCGGTCGGTCGCAAGCGCGGACGTGCTAAGATGCTCGCGTGCAAGTTCATCATGCACACCGGTGCCAGGCGAATGGAAGTCGAAGCGGTAACCGTCGAGCAATGGCCAGAAGCTAAGAACATCTCATATAGGCGGAGCCGCGGCCTCGCGTTCGTACCAATGAGGCTCGTCGCCACAAAAGGGGGCCGGCCTCGCACAATCAAGATCCCGCTTGAGTTCGCGGACGAAGTAAGAAACTGGATCGATTCCAAACGAAGAACCCATGCGTACAGGTATATCAAGCATTACAAGAAAGAGACGAAACGCCTCTTCTTGAGCGATCATCCCGCTGCCCATGGCAGGCCGATCTCAGCACAAACAATCTACCGCTGCTTTTCTGAAGTCGGTCCCCATCCCCGTGGTTGGTCGCCTCACAAGGGCCGCCACACGTTCGCGTGCTTGTGGATTCTGCATGCGCTAAGGCTCGATGCCATGGACCGGGGGGGCCTGAGCGCCATGCCGGCGGACTGGGTCATGAATCGCGGCGAGTTCTGGCTGAAATCGCTACAGCGCCAGTTTGGTCACATGTCGTCCGATACCACGGAGAAGTACCTCCATTGGCTCGTTCATGCGTGCGGCATCGCTGATATGGCTGCCGGCTGGCATCAATTTCTGGACGCCTGATGACCGAAACAAATACCATCGACAGAAATGCCTTCAAAGTATGCTTAACTCCTTCCGGCGAGGACCCGTACGAGGTGGACTTGTCGGAGTTCGCACTAGGTGGCGCGAGGTCGAAGAGATGTGTGGCTTACTCAGGGCGGCCGCTTTTTGCACGACAAATCGCGGCGTTCTTCGAGACCGATAATCCCAGCCAGCACAGCGCAAAGTCGATGAGGGTCGCTCTGCGGCAGCTCTTTAGATACCTTGACTGGCGCAGTCGCAAATACCGTGACGAAGTGGTCGAGAGCTGCGCCGAAGTCAAGGATTCACATGGTCCTGAACTGCTTCGGTGGCTGTCTGGTCGAGTAACGACGTTCACAACGATTAGATTAGTGCTGAACGGGGTGAGAGAGCTCAGCGGACTGCGTCCACTCTTCTGGCCCAGTGCGCGCCGTCCTAGCGGAAGTTACGTCACCGCCCTGGATGAGGAAGCGTGCAAGCTCTTGTTTCGGGCACTAAGACACGAAGCGGACGCCATAAAGAAGATGTTTGCGGAGGGCAATCGACTGGCCTCCGACGGAGAAGATCCTCGAGGTCGCAGGCATGGGTGGAAAGATCCACAGAACCGTGCCTGGATGGTCAGGCACCTGGTCGAGCTTGGCGCATTCGATCAGGACGGTCTTTCCGAGAATCGCGCAACGGGACTTGTGACGCAGCCGGGTCCTGGCTATCTCGCCCCGGGGATGAGGCCACGAGACGTTCGCGGACTTGTAGGCAATCTTCGCTGGTTCGCGCCATCCCGCAGCGACACTGGCGTCTTTCTCTGGATGTTTCTGCTAAAGACCGGCTGGAATCTTTCAACTGCCTGCGGGGTCGACGTTAGAGATCCGGACGGATGGTGCCAGCCTCATCCGCAGGACGAGCGGTTCACGGTGATCCACGCTTTCAAGCGCCGGAGTCGTCGCCATCAGTTCGCGATTTCAATGACGCGCCCCGAATGGCATCCGTATCAAATTCTCGAATTCATGATTCAACGCACCGCGCCGTTGCGCGAACGCGTGCTGAGAGAGCTGGCCGAGGTGTGCGAACGGGAGTCCGCCGATCCGACTCCGCAACTCGCTGCCGAGAAAAAGAGGCTTGACCGTCTATCGCGTACGCCGTGGCTTTTCGCCGGCTGGGGTTCTGCCAAAACGGTATCGGGCTTTACTGCGAATGGCAGAAACCGCGGGCTGCTCAACGTTGCGAGAGCCGCTGCTGGCGGAGCCCAGCTCGCAAGTGACTACTCCGAGCTAAGCTCGATCGTTACTAAGGATGCCCGGCATGCCTGGATGGGGCATGCATATGTGCATTCGCGTTACCATCTGGTGATCACGAAAATTGCCGGCGGTCATGCGTCATTGAGATCGACGCGTCACTACATTCGTTCGCATAGCTACCGAGCGCATAGTGAAGGCGAGATCCGAAAGGTGCAGAATGCGCTGTTTTCCGAGATCGAGTGCGGGCGCGTCGTTGATCCGACGCGGCTCAGGCTACTGGTCGAACGCGGGAAAATTACCAAGGAACAGGGGCGGAGGTTGCGTGACTATCAGCAACGAACTCGGCTCGGGATGGGTTGTCTCGATCCGCGCTCACCGCCCAAGGAGATCGATCCCGATCATCCGGAAGGTGCGGTCTGTCGCGTACAGCGCTGCACAGGCTGCCGACACGGCGTGGTTTTTCCAGAGAGCATGCCCGCGCTCGCGCGCCGATGTGCTGAACTTTTGCAGCTCAAGCGTACGATACCGCTGACAAGCTGGGTCGAATCTTCGCTCTCAGATGAGTACGAATCCATCGAGCAGACGCTTGCTCAGTTTCAAAGCGATTACGTCTCCGCCGAAGTGGCGGCGTGGACCGCAAAGCTAGAATCAGGGGAAATCATCGCTCATGCCACCTATCCAAGCTACTAAACAAAAGGAGCGCGCCTCTTCCCAGCCAACGCTCGCAGACTGGCGCGGAAGAGAGGGGCGCTCAGCGGATAATGTTGACGACCTTGCAAACATTCCATGGAGCCAGCTGCGTCGCACCGAGATTTTTCCAGGCTGTCAACTGGATGCAGATGTATTCGAGGTGCCTGAGATCTGGATGCCACCCGGTACGTCACGTCAGTTTAGCAGCCGTAGTGTCGTGCCAGCGCGGGCCGGCCGTCCCGCCGATCCAGCGCTCGCGGCCAAGCGAGACGAATGCGTGCGGCGTTCCCTTTACGCGCTGTGGCTGCCGCATGTTTCGCAATCTGGTAGCATTCGGCCCCCGAAGCCCAATACCTGGTGGCAGCGAGCTTACTCGTTCCTGAGGCTTGCTGAGTGGCAGTTACGCAACCATCCTTCATCCGACGGTTCAGTATTCGGGAATCTTAAACTCATCGACGTCTTGAACGGGTTCTACCCGGCGAATCGAGGCATCGAACGCTCTTGTAAGATGGCACTTGCGGTATTGGTCGACGCCGGCGGAAGAAATGTCATAGGGGACTATCCCACCTTCTTTCGGGGTACGGGGAACCTGGACGAACTGGCGCAAGGTGAACCTGTTAGAGAAGGAGCCGAGCTTGTAGAACCGGCGACCCCCGCTCCTGAGTCTTCCGTCGAGCCGTTCTCTGACGAATTCGTCACCGAATTCCTGCGACGCGCGCTCTGGATCCAGGAAAATATTGCGGACGACATGCTGGATCACCTGGAACGCGATTTGGAGGTTAGAGGGGAATACAAGCATTGGTCCAGCAGCAGTAAGCGGCGACAGGAGGAGATTGAGAAGTGGCGCGGTCGGGCCACGGTGCGTCGGTTAAAATATAGCTGGCGTCTCGGTAGGGCGTCCGAGCTGTCGGATGCATGGCCTCCGCCCGATGTCCCATCGTTTTACATCGCCTTGGGGATCCTCCAGGGCTGTAATCTTGGAGTAGTGAACGCTTGCATGGGTGCCCGCTCGAGCGAAATACTGGCCGCTGACGACGTGGACTTCGGCCCCGTGGCCGGTCGCTACCAGTCCCGGACGTATAAGCTTGTGGACGAGATCGAAGGGCAGGCGCGCGACTGGCCGCTGCATCCAGCGGCCGAGCGTGCCATCGAAATCCAGCGCAGATTGTCGTTCCTGCTGCGGCCCGAAGGTCAGACCCAGCTCTGGGTAAGGCTACAAGGCAAGAAAGCTTCTCGGCTCAGCAGCGCTACGTCGGTGTTCAGGAGGACCGTCGAGTACCTTGGGCTCTCGGACCTGCTTGGCTCAGGTACTGCGCATATGCACCGGTGGCGACACACCGTAGCCCGTCTGGTGGCACTAAGTGTTGTCGGCGCCCCCAAGGTCCTATTCGATTTGTTCGGACACCAGGACATTGAGATGACGCTCCACTATATGATGTCAGATCCGACTATCGCCGAAGAGGCCGTCCTCGTCGCGAAAGAGATGACCTATGCGTTGGCGAAAAGAGGGATCGCTGACCTGATAGAGGGAGGCGGGTCCGGGCCAGCCGCGGCGTCGCTGCGGCAGCAGCTGCCTCGTGCGATGCGTATGGGCGAAGAAGAATTCGACACCGGACTCCGAGAGACGGCCGAGGTGCTCACGTATGAAGGCAAGACGTGGTCGCTAGTTCGCGAAGGCGTGATCTGTACCAAAGGTTTGGGTGAGTACGGGCCCTGTACGAGGGGCCGCGGTGCTCCCGACCCAGGAGCCTGTCGCTCCTCGTGCGATCACCGCTTCGAACTCTCCATCGGGAAGCAGCAGTGCAAAGAAACACTTGCAGCGCTTATGCGGGAGCGTCAGGCCGCTGACGCGCAAGGACTGAAGATGCTGATCGAGAACCTCGACGGGCAGATCGTGGCTGAACTGAAAAGGTGGGATGAGATACGGGAACACTTTCTGAGAGAAAATTCAGATATCAAGCGAGTATGGGAGAAATCCTTGAAATGAGACGCCCCGTTTTGAGACAAGCCGAAAATAGACACGATGAAAATCGGATCGCAACGCAAGGCCGAATGGCTGCCCGACGTAAGTTCAATAAGAGTCGGAAGCGCATCGAAGACGCTATGGAGATCATCGAGCGAGATGTCGAAAACGGCTTGTACCGCGATAGGCGAAGGATCACGGTTGCCGAGGTGCTGAGCCGCGCCGAAAAGAGCGAGGCGTATTTGCGCAGGGCCGACCAGCCGGGCATAGCCGAGCTTAGGCGGCGCGTGCAGGATTTCGTGGACCGGGCCAACAATCAGATCGGCCAAAGTACCGGTTCCATTCGGCACAACCGAACCGAGCGGGCGCGCGATGCTGAGGCCGAGCTGGAGCAGGTGCGGCAGGCCTATGCCGAAGCCGAGCAGGAATACGCCGATCTCAAGCAGCGATATGCGGCGGCCCTTGAAAAACTGGAAGCCGCCGAAAGGGCGATCGAGGAGCTGCGTGCTGAGTACGGCGCGCGTCCCGAGAGGCCTTCAACCGCCAAGGTTATCGGATTCAAGCCGACTGGCGGGAGCTAAGCCCATCGGTAGCTTCATTGCCGTTGAGCGCCTCCGGGTTCTTGAGGAGTTGCGATCAAAGTACTCAATGCGGTGGCAGTGGCCTCCGCGTTAGTTGCCTTAGCCCCGTGCGCTTTAGCAACCGTTCGGAGTTGCGGGTCCGAACGCTCGAAACCGGCGTTCTGAATTAAAAGGCGCTAGAAAAAAGGACGTTTGTCAACTCCGAACGATCTCTATCGCCGGGAAGAGATCGGGGGGATTTTACAGTTCGGGGTTATGGGTCTAGGTCCCGTGGAGAGAGTGCATCGGGCTGCGAAACCGTTCCGTCGATTCGCCGCAACAATCGGAGATGCCGCCGCGGCGGCATCTCCGATTGTTGCGGCGCGTTACGCCGAGCCACTCGCCGTCCGGAGATCGACGTGTCCGGAACCGCACCCTTCGCCATGTGCCGGTTGAGATCCGGCGAACCGTCGTCCCACCACACGGGGCCCCGCTCGCCGAGCGCCCGTTTCACCTCGTCCACGGCCTTGTGGGCGGCGGCCTCCGCCTCGAGATCGGCGCTCCGTTTGGCGTGTCCGACCGCGCGACGCGCCCTCATCAGGGCGCCGATGAGATCGGTCCGCTCCTTTTCGTCGAGACCGCGGTTCGCCATCCGCCACAGCCTGCCGCGGACGACGAAGTAGCGACCGTCCGGCGTCACCGGATGATTCACGGTCCGTCAGGCCGACTTCCGCTGCGGCCGGGCCGTCGGCTTCTTCGCCGCGGCCTCCTTGGCCGGCTTCTTGCCGGCGATCGGCATCAGCATCTCCTTCTGGCCGGGCGTCGCCTTCTTTGCCTTCTTGGTCGGCTTTTTCGACGGCTCCGGCCTTGCTGCGCCACCGCCACCACCGATGCTCTTGCGCAGCGCGTCCATCAGATCCACGACGTTCTCGCCCTGCGGACGCTCCTTCGCGACGATGGGCTTGCCGGCGCGCTTCTGATTGATCAGGTCGATCAGGGCGGTTTCGTACTGGTCCTCGAACTTGTCCGGATCGAAGTGCCCCGCCTTCTGGTTCACGATGTGCCTGGCGAGCTCGAGCATGTCCTTCGTGACTTTCACGTCCTGGATGTCGTCGAAATATTCGGCCGCATCGCGGACTTCGTAGGGATACCGCAGCAGCGTCCCCATCAGGCCCTTGTCGAAGGGCTCGAGCGCGATGATGTGCTCGCGGTTGGTCAGCACGACACGCCCGATCGCGATCTTGTTCATCTCCCGGATGGTCTCGCGGATGACGGCGAAGGCGTCGTGTCCCACCTTGCCGTCAGGACGCAGATAGTAGGGGCGGATCAGGTAGCGCGGATCGATCTCGCTGCGGTCGACGAATTCGTCGATTTCGATGGTCCTGGTCGATTCCAGCGCCACGTTCTCGAGTTCGTCCTTGGTCACCTCGATGAACGTGTCGGTGTCAACCTTGTAGCCCTTGACAATGTCCTCGTTGGCGACTTCCTCGCCGGTGTCGGCGTCGACCTTGGCGTATTTGATGCGATGGCCGGTCTTACGATTGAGCTGATTGAACGAGACCTTTTCGGATTCCGACGTGGCCGGATACAGCGCGACAGGACAGTTGACGAGCGAAAGACGCAGGAAGCCTTTCCAGTTAGCGCGGGGGGCCATGGTACGCGATACTCCGAAGCGAGGGCGGTTCGGACTCAAGACGAACAGGGGACCTTGGTTCCGACACCTTGGGGCCGGTCCAAGGATCATTTTTTGGGCCTTCGACCATCGGCGGACTCGACTCATTCGTTCTTGGTATGTTCTACTCTTGGAATGACCGATCGCCCCGGAAGCTGGCGCATGCCGACCCCGAAGCAGATGGACAAGCTGGCTGCTACGGTCGGCAGGGAGCCCCGTAGGACACCCACGCCGGGCCCGGGCGAACCCATGCAGGACAGCCTCAGAATATGCCGGGGAATTTCGGACAGCCGCAGCGACCGGACGCATGAACCCGGCGGCACGGGGCTGGCGCCGGCGAGCGGGTCCCTGAGGACGGATTCCCAGTATTCGGGAGGAACTCGGCAAGGCGCGGGTGATGACCAACATCCTCGCCGCGCAGTCCGTGGAGACCCGCAAGGGCGAGTCCCTGATCCGGACCGCCGACAAGCAGCTTTGCGAAAGCTGGAACGAGCGGATGTGGGCTGACGGCGAGCCGATCGACCCGTCGCCGTCGGTCGACCAGGCGATCAACGGCGGATATCCTTGGCTCCAGATCGAATGCTCTCGCTGCAAGATGCGCCGGGATGTCGATCTGGCCGCGCTACGCCATCCCACCACCACGGCGGTCCACGATCTAGCGAACCGCCTCCGCTGCAGCGAAGGCCGGGCGCCGGCCGTCCGCAACGCTTCTGCAACTGGCGCAGCGCTCGCGCTTGGCCGCTCCGGAGACCTGACGATGTGCAACCTCTATTCGATCACCACCAACCAGGCCGCCATCATCGCCCTGTTCCGCGTCGTCAACCGCTACGTCGGCAACCTGGCTCCCATGCCGGGCGTGTTTCCCGACTACAAGGCGCCAATCGTCCGCAACGGGGCCGAGGGCCGCGAACTCGCGACCGCGCGGTGGGGCATGCCGTCGTCGGCGCACGCGCTGATGGACGCGACCAAGAAGCGCGCCGCAAAGCTCGAGGCCAAGGGCAAGCCCGTCGACTTCAAGGAATTGCTCAGGATGGAGCCGGACAGCGGCACGACCAACATCCGCAACATGAAGTCGAAGCACTGGACGCGGTGGCTGGGTCCGGAGAACCGCTGCGTGGTGCCGTTCAACTCGTTCAGCGAATTCAACAAGACCGAGGGTGGCGACATCTGGTTCGCGCTGGACGAAAGCCGTCCTCTCGCCTGCTTCGCCGGGATCTGGACTAACTGGACGTCGGTGCGGAAGGTCAAGGAAGGCGAGACTACCAACGACCTCTACGCGTTCCTCACGACGGAGCCGAACGCCGAGGTCGGCGCCATCCACCCAAAGGCGATGCCGGTGATCTTGACGACACTTGATGAAGTAGAGACCTGGATGACGGCCACCCCGTACGAGGCTCTTAAGCTGCAGCGCCCCCTGCCGGACGGTTCGCTGCGGACCGTCGCCCGCGGCGTCAAGGAAGACCCAATCAGATCGCCGACGTGACGTTCGGAGAGGACGGCCGGCAAGATGGGCCGTGGTCTGCATCGAGTGCGAAAGCGGAAATCGACCTTGGCCATTCGACTCCTATTTTGACCCAGCCAGCGTCTTAGGGGAGATGCTGCTTGTAATCTTCGATGTCGGGTTTTCCGCTGTTTAGCGACCATGGACCGCGCGCCTCGACTGAGGTCACTCCATTACGCCGGGAGGCCACGAGCCTCAAACGGAACTGGAACAATGTCCGAGCGAGCTGATTGGAAATTTTTGCTGGGATAGACAAGAAAGTATTCTTGGAGAAGCGTGTTTATCAGGGAAGGAAATCAAATGAACAACGAGCGAAAATCATCAAAAGCGGGGGAACGGGCCGCTGAAGGCTTGCGCGAGGCAGCTGCTAAGGACGAAGCGAAAACCGAGAGCAAGTCGGGGCACGATCTGGCTAAAGGCGCTGATCGCTTCGAAGAACGCTCTAAAAGCTCCGATGGAAGGAGCGCACAAGAAAAACAGAAAGGGTGAACAAACTATACAGCAGATCCGGCACCGCGTTTCCGTGCAGCTCGCGGCTGCAGGCCTTATGCCTCAGGCCCTGACAGTGGCATTGGCGCGTTCTGATGCCATGGGCCAGGGCGGTAACGGCGGCAAGCCAAGGACCTCGCGCACTGGGCCAAACGAACGTCTATGAGCAGGGCACGCACCCAGCTGAGCTAAGGCATTGTAGTGAGCGCGAACAGGATAACCCTTGTGATCGGCGAAGCCGTAACCGGGATGACGCGTGTCGAGCGTTCGCATCAGCGCATCGCGCGAGACCTTCGCTAGAATGGAAGCAGCCGCGATGCTGGCGGATTTCGCGTCACCCTTGATAATCGCCTGCTGCGGGATCGCTATCTCTTTCAAAAGTTTCGCGTCGATCAGGAGATGCTGCGGGACTACTCCCAGGCCTTCAACAGCCCGTCGCATTGCGAGAATGCCCGCCCAGTAGATGTTGATGGTGTCGATCTCCTCGACTTCGACAAACGCGACAGACCATGAAGCCGCCTTTTCTTTGATTTCCTTCGCAAGGGCCTCACGCGAATTCGCATCCAGCTTTTTCGAGTCGTCGATACCGGCGATGCGTGTGCCGGGCTTCAGGATAACCGCGGCGGCGGCGACGGGCCCCGCAAGCGGGCTCATTCCGGCCTCGTCGACGCCCGCAACGGCATCGTGCCCCTCATCCCACAGAAGCGTCTCAAAGCGCAGCATCCTGCGAAGCCGCTGCCCTTCAGACCGGTTCTCAAAGCGGCGCTTTTCAATCGAAGCAAGGATGGCGCGCGCTCCTGCGCGGGTGTCGGCGCGCAGGATTTCTTCGAGGCTCGCCTCCAGCGGCCTACCCTCAATAACATAGCGCTGACGTAGTTCATCCAGGGAGTAACGGGTCACGATAGCCTCAAGCTGCGGCGTCGAGGTGTCGCCGAGCTTTGTGGCGAATGTCTGAAAGGGGCGCTCTGAGCCCGTGGAACTTCCGGAAAGGCGTGAGGCCGCCTTGATCAACGAAGCAGTGATCGCCTGGTCGAAGCAGCCCAGCGACGTCTGGTAGGTCGTAGTCTTCTAGCCATCTGTTTCGCCGCCCTTCTGGATCATTAACGCCCGCGCTCTTGTTTGTCCGGCGTATGACGGAACATGGCGCAGCCCTGAGCCGTTCCCTAATCCTTGAAGGACGTCCATGCCTTACGCAACTAGTTCTGAAGGATTGTCCCGCGGATGAGCCGGACGTCGACTCTGCCCAAGCGCCTGCAGCCAATGCTCGCTACGCTCACCGACGCGCCGTTCGACGACCCAGGCTGGGTTTTCGAGGACAAGTACGACGGCTTCCGGATGGTCGCGGAAGTTCGGCGGGGCAAGGTTGCACTCTACAGCCGCAATGGCAAGCTCATCAGCCACAGCTATATCGAGGTCGCCAAAGCGCTGGAGGGCGTGAAGGGCGACGCCGTGATCGACGGCGAGCTCGTCGCGATCGGAAAGGACGGCGTCTCGCATTTCCAGCTGCTTCAAAACGCGCTGCGCCATGAAGCCAAGCTCCTGTATTGCGCCTTCGACCTCATGTTTGAGAACGCGGTGGACTTGCGCAAGCAGCCTCTCCTTGAGCGCAAAAAGCGACTCAAGGCGATTTTGCCGCGCGACAAGCTGATCGCCTTCAGCGCTCACCGCAAAGGGGACGGCACGAAATTCTTCGCCGAGGCCGAGCGGAAGGGCCTCGAAGGGATCATGGCCAAGCGGGCCGACAGCGTTTATGCGTCCGGAAGCCGGACTCCGGATTGGCTGAAGATCAAGACGGCAAAGCGACAGGAAGTGGTGATCGCGGGCTTCACGGCGCCCAGGCGCACTAGGCCGTTCTTCGGCGCCCTGGTCCTCGCCGTGCGGGAAGGCGACGCATGGCGCTACATCGGACATGTCGGCACCGGGTTCAGCCACAAGGTGCTGGAAGACCTCCATGCCAAACTCATGAAGCTGACAGCCTCGAAGTCTCCCTTTCCTGCCCAAGTGAAGGACGAGGCCAACACGACCTGGGTCAGGCCATCGCTAGTTGCCGAGGTCAAATTCGCAGAGTGGACGAGCAAGGGCGAACTGCGCCAGCCCGTCTATCTCGGGCTCAGGTCCGACAAGCGGGCGAAGGATGTCGTGCGCGAGCGAGAACGTCCACGCAAATACGCGTCCCTTCGGGCGTAGCCGGCAAACGGAACGACTTAGCGCTTCGCTTCCTCTGCTGTGAATTCCCTGCGCGGTGGTGCGCTCAGTCGCCTCCAAGGTCGTGGATTTCAGGTCGCATGCCCTCAGGCGTGACCTCGAGCGTCGCAAGCGTGATCGGCAGCTTGAAGCGTCGCGGCCCGGCGCTGCCGGGATTCAGGTAGAGAACGCCACCGACCGTGTCGATCTTCGGCACGTGGGAATGCCCGGACACGATGACGTCGATGCCGGCGCCTCGATCGGCCCGCAACGTCTTTACGTCGTGCAGAACGTAGATCGACTTTCCCGCCAGGCGCACAAGGTTCGTGTCGGGATATTCGCGAGCCCACTCGCCATTGTCTACGTTTCCACGGATGGCGGTGACGCGACGACGCTGATTCCGCAGCAGAGATCGTTCGAAGCAGCACAGCAGCGCAGCGGACTCTAAATATACCTCAGCGGACCCGGCTTTCCGCAATGCCCGGAGACGCCAAGCTGCCGCGGAGGAGTTCCAAGCAAGCCGCCTATCCGCGGGATTCAGAATCGCTCAGGGCAGCCCGCCAGTTCCCGACGTGAACTCGGGAGCAGGCGGCCTAGGATTCTTACGACCGTAACAGAACTAAAGGCCAGAGCTGGCGTTCTAACAATATGTCAGACGCATTTGACTACTTCCGGGCCTATGCTGTCCGAGCTCTTTGCAAGGCGCGATCGATGCCGCATGGCAGAATGAAGCGGCTGCAACTGATGGCTGGCCGCATCTATAATCTGCTCAAGAAAGAAGCCGCTTATAGCCCGAACACGCAGCACCTCGAGGACTTCCGGGCAGCGCAGAAGCTTGAGCGATCTCTCGAAAGTCGGGCGGATGTCGGTCCGACTGTTCAAGGTCGCTTTGTCTCGCCGAGTCCGCAGAACGCCGGACAGGAGGCTCGTTGAGTGCCGTCCCTCGACGCTCGCGCCGTAGCAAACCTTCTGAGAGAATACGCGCAGCGAACCGCGTTACGTGGCGGCAATCCCTACAGGGCGAGAGCCTACGGACGCGCCGCCGATAGCTTGACGGCGCTCGCCGTGCCTCTGCATGTGCTCGTCGCCGCAGACCGGCTCACGGAGATACCGGGGGTCGGCGACGCCATCGCTGACATCATCACTAAGCTTAGCAATTCCGGTACTCATCCCAGTCTTGAAAAGCTCCGGAAGGAGATCCCCGAAGGCGTGCTCGAATTGCTTGCCGTGCCAGGTCTCCGCACCGAAAAAGTGCTGCGTCTCTACAAGGATCTCGGCATCACCTCGCTCGCCGAGCTGGAAGCCGCGGTCAAGGACGACCGCGTCAAGAAGGCCAAAGGATTAGGCGCTGCGCTGCAGACCAAGATCCTACAGAACTTGGCCATCGCGAAAAGCGGAGAAGGCCGCCTCCACCTGCATCGTGCCGCCACTCTTCTCGCACAGGCCAAGGATTCGCTCCGCAAGGCCCGGCCCGAGCTGAAGCGCGTCACGGTCGCAGGCGACTTCCGCCGAGGCTGCGAACTCGTCGGTGAACTCACGATCGTCGCAGAAGCGCCCGAGGTAGCTAATACGTCGAAGGGGTCCGTGGCCGATGGATTGCAGATCCACTTGACCGACCGAAAGCACTTCGGCGCCGCCCTTCTCTTCGCCACCGGCTCTGCCGCTCACATTGCCAAGCTCCAGGCGCTGGCTGCGGTGAAGGGAATGCGGCTGGAGGCCGACGGCCTACACAAGGGCCGCTCCCTGATCGCCGGCGACGAGACTGAGATCTATCGCTCCCTCGGCCTGCCCTTCATCGATCCCGAGCTACGGGAGGGGCGCAACGAGGTCGAGCTTGCCCTAAGGGGCAAGTTGCCGAAGTTGGTCACCGACCAGGATCTGCGCGGGATCCTTCACTGCCACACGGATGCCTCCGACGGCACCGAAACCCTGGAGACAATGGCCAAAGCTACGCGCCAGCGCGGTTTCGAGTATTTCGGGGTCGCCGACCATTCAAAGTCCGCGCACTATGCCGGCGGTCTCTCCGTGGAGGAGATCGCGCAGCAGCACCGGGAAGCGGACCGCCTGAACAGGCGTTTCGGCAACGATTTTCGGATTCTCAAAGGCATCGAGTCGGACATTTTGGGGGACGGATCGCTCGACTATGAGGACGACGTGCTGGCAGGCTTCGATTTCGTGGTCGCGAGCATCCATGGCCGGTTCAAATTGGACCGCAAAGCGCAAACTCTGCGCCTGCTTCGGGCCATATCGCATCCTCATACTACCATCATCGGACACATGACCGGGCGCCAGCTCCAGCGGCGGCCAGGCTACGAAATCGACATAGAGAAAGTGCTGCGTGCCTGCGCCAAGCATGACGTCGTTGTCGAGATCAACGCTCATCCATGGCGGCTCGATCTGGATTGGCGATGGCACCAGGCCGCCCTTCAGTTCGGCTGCATGCTCAGCATCAATCCGGACGCGCACTCGATCCCCGAACTCGACCACATGCACTGGGGCGTCGCGATGGCGCGCAAGGGCGGTGTCCCCGCCGACCGCGTCCTCAACGCGATGCCTCTTCCGGAAATCACGCGATACCTCCGTCAGAAGCGGCGCTCGCTCGCCCGGGCGGCCTGATGTCGCAGCCGGAGGCGCTCTCATCGGAGGGCACTGTGGTCGCTGTCGCCGCCGATCGCGCTCACCGCTTCAGCAAGCCCACTCGGGATCGGATCGTGCTGTTGGAAGGCCATGGCGTCGAAGGCGACGCACACGCAGGTCCATTTGTCCGACACCGTTATCTGGCTCGCCGCCGGACCCGCGTACCCAATCTCAGACAGGTCCACCTGATCCCGTCCGAGCTCTTTAAATCCCTCTCGGAAGCGGGCTTCGAGGTCGCAGCGGGTGACCTGGGCGAGAATATCACCACAACCGGCCTGGACCTCGAGCGGATGCCGCTCGGGACGCTGATTGAGTTCGGACACATGGCGATGATCGAGCTAACCGGCCTCCGGACGCCGTGTGTCCTCATCGACCGTTTCCAGGCGGGCTTGAAACGGCAGGTGCTCTCGTTGGAT
This sequence comes from Bradyrhizobium sp. McL0615, assembly GCF_049993905.1. Classification (NCBI taxonomy): domain Bacteria; kingdom Pseudomonadati; phylum Pseudomonadota; class Alphaproteobacteria; order Hyphomicrobiales; family Nitrobacteraceae; genus Bradyrhizobium; species Bradyrhizobium sp. McL0615. Next base: position 1,609,642 of record NZ_CP188254.1, read on the forward strand.
GAAACGGGCCCTCCATTCAAATGTGGGGTGCTGGGCGTGGTACGGTCCGGCGGTCCGGTCGCGGCCGGCGACACCGCGCGGGTTCGGCTACCGTCGTGCCGGTTTCGCGCCTTGCCGGCTCTGTAATAGCAAGCGAACGTCCACCGGCCGCTCCAAATTTATAGATTCTCGCCCTTAGGCCGCGTCTTCAAGCGCTGACGGCAGGGCTGCTTCACGCTTTTGATTGATAAGGTTTAGAAGATGGCCCGTTGCACGGGCATCGCACAGCGCACGGTGGTGCGTTTTGAGTTCGATCCCGTAGAATTCACAGAGTTTTCCAAGTCCATATGACTTAAGCCCCGGATAGCGCCGACGCATTCCTGCGACGGTGCATAGCTTCGGAAAACGAAAGCGGCGCTCAAGCCGTTCATATTCGTAGCTGATGAAACCGTAGTCGAAATTGACGTTGTGCGCGACGAAGATACCGTCGCCCATGAACTGCATGAAGCTGTCCGCGACTTCCGCGAATATCGGCGCATCGCGAACCATCTCGTTCGTGATGTTCGTGATCTGCGTTATTCTTGCCGGAATTGTCCGCTGCGGATTCAACAGGGAATGCCATTCGTCGACGACCTGATGGTTGCGAACTTTAACCGCGCCGATTTCCGTTATCCGATCCCCCGCCGCCCAACTGCCGGTCGTCTCTGCGTCGACCACGACATAATCCTGCTCGGGGTCGAAGCGGTAATCGACCCTGCCGATTTCCGCACGGATGCCGGCGTTCCCAAGCTGTTTCAACCGCGTGAGTTGATTGCGTCGGATAACGTCGCCCTCGGCTTTAATCTCCATGAATGAGACGGTGCCGTCCTTCTCCAGCATGAGATCCGGGAATCCGTCCCGCATGTCGCGAAAGTTCTGGCATAACGAGCGGACGATCGTCGCGATTCCTTCCCCGCTGGTTCCCGACAGCAGCAGCCGCAGCGCGTCGACATCGACATGATCCCACGCGAAGATGCCGTTCGGACGGCCCCAGTTTGCCGCAAGCGGGCGTAGCAGCAGATTGAGAGCACTTCCGGATCGAACGGCATCCAGCTTGTCGTCGATCTGGGCGGCAAACCGACGCGCGAAGCTTTGGTCCTTGAGGCAATGAGGCACCCAATCGAAACTGCTGTGAAGCAGCTCGGACTCGAAAAGCTCGTCCCAAAACAGCAATCCGAACAGCGAATGCCAAAGTGTATTTTCCGCGAAGAAAACCCGGTAGCCCCTGCGGCGCATCACACCGGCGACACCCGCTTCCGGGTTGCCGCGGAAAACGTCATCGACCGTGAGAGTAACGCCCGCGCGAAGCAGATCGGTGCACGATCCAGTCCGGCGACCGCCGAATTTCCGAGAATAGAAATCAGTAGCGAAGACAAATTCGCCGTCGCTCGCCGGATCGTCGATCATCCGCCGCAGCAGATCTTCCGCGTCCTCCTTATCTCCGGCGCCGTAAAGCAGGCGGACCAACCGCTCATTGCATTCCGACGACGAACCCGCACGATAAAGCTGCCTGGCGAGATCCGTTTCAGCCCTCTTCTCGAAGAACTGACCGACCAGCCAGGCGGCGCGGCTGCGGAGATCGGCGGCATAATCGCTAGAGCAACCGGGCCCGCCGAAGATGTCGGTGACTGCATCCTGGTAGATGGTCAACGATTTGACTTCGAGCCGATCGAGGAGGCGGCTATAATGAAAGCAGGCCCGTGCCTCGTCGCCATCCGTGAAACGGGCCTTGAACGAAGTGGCCTTGTTGGTCCGCATGATTCCCAGATCACGTAGCGCGAAGTTCTTCAAGTCGTTCTCGGTCTTGCCGAAGTAGAGGTAAAGCAGGAACTCGAGCGGCCGGATGTCGTCCAACGCGATGAACTTCGACGCGGTACAATGCTCGGCGGCGACCTCAAAAGGAACCTGCGCCAAAAAATAATCGGCCAGCTTCGCTTTCGGCCATGAGACGCGGACGTCCGTCCGGCCCGCCGCCTTCGCACCGGAGAGCAGGACGTCCTTTGGCAGGCACGCCACGAACGCGGAATAGTCCTCGTCCCTGAGAAACCGCGCTTGGCCGCACGCCAATAGGTCGTCGACCGCGCGTTCCAGATCCGAAATCTCAGCGTACCTGAAGAGCGACCGATTGAAGATCGTGCCCCGCCGATTGACCATCCGGATCAGCAGGCATTGCGCATCCTTGGAAAGATTCTGGAAACGCGTGACGAAGGTCTCGTGCTCATCCGTCAGGATCGAGCCGTAAGTAGCTCTGACGAACGCGAGCATCTCGACGAAATGGTCGTGGTAATAATAGATAGGTAGATCCGGCCGTTTCATCCGCAGCGCCCTTGGGCCTTCCTGGATCACACGCAAGAGGGCCATGCCACGCGCAGTCGGTTGCCGATGCGCCGGAGATGTTCTATCTTTGTTCTAAAGCAGCACGATTTGTCAAGGCCCGCTCAAGGCGGCCGCAAATCACTGGAATGCAATGGACGAAACCCGTCAGCGGAAGATCATCCACGTCGACATGGACGCCTTCTACGCGTCGGTCGAGCAGCGGGACAATCCGGATCTCCGCGGCAAGCCGGTCGCCGTCGGCGGAGCCCGCGAGCGCGGCGTCGTGGCGGCAGCCAGCTACGAAGCCCGCAAGTTCGGCGTCAGGTCGGCGATGCCGTCGGTGACGGCCAAAAGGCAGTGTCCGGACCTGATCTTCGTCAAGCCGCGCTTCGAGGTCTACAAGGCGGTATCGAAGCAGATCCGCGAGATATTCGCCGAGCACACGCCGATCATCGAGCCGCTATCGCTCGACGAAGCCTATCTTGACGTCACGGAGAACCTGCGGGGAATTCGGCTGGCGCGCGACGTCGCGCTCGCGATCCGCGCGAAGATCAAGGAGGTGACCGGCCTCAACGCCTCGGCCGGCATCTCCTACAACAAGTTCCTGGCGAAGCTCGCTTCCGACCACCGCAAACCGAACGGCCAGTACGTCATCGCGCCGGAGATGGGGGCAGCGTTCGTCGAGACGCTGCCGGTCGGCAAATTCCACGGTATCGGGCCGGCGACCAGCGCGAAGATGAACTCTCTCGGTCTCCACACCGGCCTCGACATGCGCAACCAGTCCCTCGAATTCATGCAGGCGAATTTCGGCAAGGCCGGCAGCTACTACTTCTGGATCTCGCGCGGCATTGATAACCGCGAAGTTCGGCCCGACAGAATCCGGAAATCCGTCGGTGCCGAAAATACATTCTTCACCGACCTCGCCGAGTTCGAGGCGATGGTGTCGGAACTGCAGCCCTTGATCGACAAGGTCTGGCGCCATTGCGAGAATAAGGGCACGCGCGGCCGGACGGTGACGCTCAAGGTGAAATTCGCCGACTTCGAGTTGATCTCAAGGAGCCGAACGGTTGTCGCTCCGGTCGTGCGCCGCGAGGAGTTGGCGAACCTGACGACCGAATTGTTGAGAGCACTCTTCCCGATGAAGAAACTCGTCAGACTGCTCGGCGTGTCAGTCTCCGGATTTGTAGGGGAGGATACCGACGATCCAGCGCAAATCGCGCTTAAACTATGAAGCCCACGCCTACCACATCACTCACGGCTCCGGGCGATATAAATGCATAATTCCGTAAGACGGGCTGTCTGTTTGGACCCCGACTCTAGCGGCGAAATCTCTTCGGAGAACTCAACTCCCAGTGCAGGAACCAGCGAAGTGTCAGCGTCTCCCTATCTCACCCGCGTCACCACTCTCACCTTTGATTGCTACGGCACGCTGATCGACTGGGAAGCGGGCGTGATCGAGGTGCTGAGGCCGTTGCTGGCACGATATGGGATTGCACAGTCGGACGACGAAATCGTTGCGACCTTCCAAGACATTGAGGCACCGCTGTGTGAGCCGCCCTACAGGTCGTATCGCACGGTGCTTGCCGACGTGGTCGAGCGCTCCGGGCGGCGCTTCGGCTTCCCAGTCGGGTACGCTGAGCGAGAGGCGCTCGCGGTATCGGTCGCGTCATGGCGACCGTTGCCCGACACGGTGCGCGCGCTACGCGCCCTCGAGGCGCGCTACAGGCTCGCTATGATCTCCAACATTGACGACGACCTGTTCAAGACCACCGTGCCGCAGCTCGGTGTCTTCTTCGATTGCGTCGTCACGGCGCAGGCAGCGCGGTGCTACAGGCTGGACCAGGCCATCTTCGAGCTGGCGCTCGGGCGTCTCGGGGTAAAAGGGCATCAGGTCGCCCATGTCGCAGAGGGCGTTACAGAAATCTCGCCCGCACGGCGGCTCGGCTGCGCGACCGTCTGGGTGCGCCGGCGCGGCCGCTCCGCCCGGCTGCTGACCGAGGTGCCCGACCTCGAAGTGCCTGACCTGTCGTCCTTGTTACCGGAAGTCGGCATCGACGCGGGAGGCATCGTTGTCTGACCAGAAATCCCGACGCCGGTCCGTCTCGAGTGCGGGGATCCTAATGTACCGGCGCGCCGGTGAAGACCTGGAGGTGCTCCTGGTGCATCCAGGCGGCCCTTACTGGCGTAAGAAGGATGAAGGGCATGGTCGATCCCCAAGGGCGAGATGGATGAAGGCGAGGACGCCGCAGCTGCTGCGCGCCGCGAGTTCATGGAGGAAACCGGCCTCGCCCTCTTGGGGCCGCTGGATTCGCTCGGCGAGATTCGCCAGCGTGGCGGCAAGCGGGTGATGGCATTCGCCGTCGAAGGCGATGTCGACGTCCAGACCATAAGAAGCAACACTTTCGAAATCGAATGGCCGCCGAAAGGCGGACGGATGCAGAGTTTTCCTGAGATAGATCGCGCCGAGTGGTTCGACCTGCCATCCGCCCATGCAAAGATTCTCGAGGGCCAGCGTCCACTTCTCGATCGGCTCGCCGCACTCGTTACCCAACCTGGAAGGAGCGCGCCATGACGGACCCCTTCGATCTTCAGCGCTTCCTTGATGCGCAGAGGCCAATCTACGCGCCGGTCGTAGGCGAATTGCGCCGCGGCCAGAAGCAAAGCCACTGGATGTGGTTTATCTTCCCGCAGGTTGCCGGACTCGGAAATAGCGCGATGGCCCAACGCTTCGCAATCGCTTCTCGGGAAGAGGCCGTGGCCTATCTTGGCCATGCCGTCCTCGGATCCCGGCTTAAGGAATGCACGGCGCTCGTCACGGCTGTCGAGGGCCGCACAATCCGCGAAATACTCGGCAGCCCAGACGACCTGAAATTCCAATCCTCGATGACATTGTTCAACGCGGTCTCGTCGGATCCGGAATCTCCGCAGCAATTGAAAGGTTCTACGACGGAGCGTCAGACCAAAGGACGCTGGATCTACTGGGACCAAAGCGGACCTGACTTGGCGTTGGCGGGAAGGTCGAAGGCGATGCCATCCCGTATCTTAAGCATTCGATCTGGTCTCGCCGGGTCCGGGGCCCGCGCCGCGCCCGCGACCGGCTGCCGGCGCGCGAGCGCACGGACATGCGGCTCCGACGAGTGAACAGCGCCCGGCCCGGCGCGTGCCGCCGCTGGCGTCCGGCGGCGGGGCTCGGGAATTCAAGTCCTTGGAAACCGAATTCCAAGGATTTGAGTTTTCAAGGACTCGAACTTCGGGAATTCGAATCCTTGAAATCGAGTCCTTGAAAATTGAATCCTTGAAAAATCGAATTCTTTGAAACGAGTCCTCTGGAATCTAGTGCGGGCCGCCGACCCCGCCGCGGGCGGCCCGGGCCCGGCCCGGCGCCCGGATCTTCCGTCTGCAGGCCAGGTCGGAAACGGTCGCAACGCGCCGAGGCGCTGCTCATCGGCGTCGGGGATTAGAATCGCGCCGGAGGAAGTCCCCTCTGCGTCTCTTGCGAGGGCGCGTCGAGCTTTGCCGCGAGCGCCGCAATTCCTACTTGCGCGTGAGATGACGGATCGTTGCCACGTCGTCGTGAACTTGCGAATGCCCCAGATCAGCCACGACTTTTAGTGGGTATTGGCCCACGGGACGGGCGCTTTCGATCGAGAGATTTCCTCCTGATTTCGCGACCAGCGACTGCAGGCGTTCGAATTCGCCACACCATAACGTTTCCATGTCGCCGTCCCGCCCCGGGTCGCCGGATTCCCGATGCCCACGGCCCTCACCTGCAAGACATCCGACTGCGACCCACCAGAGAGTTCGACTCCATATCCGGGATTGGCGGGCTTTCGGAGAACGACCTGCCCGCCCGTGACCCACGCGGTCGCCATGCCCTCTGAAACCTCGTAGCCGAGGCAGCCCTTGCAGCACCGCGCGCAGCATGACGGCCCAGCTTGGCGGTCGATTTCCTGCGACTGGAGGGCGGAGGGCGTCATCTTCACGCTTCACATGATCAAGGATCGCTTGGCAATACAGGCCAGCGGAGGCCATCTTTGCCGCCGAGGACGCTGCAGCCGATCCTCGTCCGCCTCCGCTGACGACTGCGGTACGTCCCAACTTCGTCGAACGGCGAGTTCGTGCTGCGGTCCGCCAAGCGGGTGTTCGCCTCAGGGCGCTTCCGGGAGATCGTTTCCATTGACGAAGCCGAGCCGACGCCGACTCCTTCTTGACTCCCGGCCAGATCTCCAGAGGCCGTCACGGCCGCGACCTGAGCCCGCGAGCCGGCCGGCGGCGCTGCGGGAGATCGTTAACTACGGGTAGCTGAAAATTTTTCGCTGCCCCCTTGAAACCAAAATCCGATTTTTTTATTTTTCAGGTCGCCATCGCAAGATGGCTCCTGGGCGCCTTATGGGTCCGGGAGACTGAGACGGGCACCGGTTGTGTCCGGTGCCGCTTGTATCCATTTTGCTCTTTGGAGGATCTGGCTATGCGCAGCTACGACTTTTCACCGCTCTGGCGTTCGACCGTCGGCTTCGACCGCCTTTTCGACCTCGCGGAATCCGCCCAGCGGGCCAGCGAGGACAATTACCCGCCCTATAACATCGAACGGCTGGCCGACGACCGCTACCAGATTTCGTTGGCGGTGGCCGGTTTCTCGCCCGATGAGATTTCGATCACGGCGGAGCAGAACGTGGTCACTATCGAAGGCACGAAGACCGAGAAGGCCGAGCGGGAGTTCCTGTATCGGGGCATCTCCACTCGCGCCTTCAAGCGGCAGTTCAACCTGGCCGACTACGTTCAGGTCAAGGACGCCTCGTTCGACAACGGCCTGCTCAAGATCGAACTGGTGCGGGAGATTCCCGAAGCCATGAAGCCGCGGCGGATCGCGATCAAAGGCGCGTCTAAGGACCACGTTCACCAGATCGAAGCCAAGGCGGCTTGAGCGAACCCCCTGCGGTGGCCCGGCTTCGTTGTGTCGGGCTACCGCCCCGCTCGTCTTAGAATGGAGGAAAACATGCGGCCGACGACCGCCACCCACGACAACGTATTCGATTTCCAGGCGCTGCTGCACCCCGGCACCGTCTTCGAGCACCCCAAAGACGTGGTCTCACATCCGGACCTGACGCTGGCCGAGAAGAGAGCGATCCTCGCCTCCTGGGCTTCCGATGCTTCTGCGATCGCTTCATGCCCCGCTCTGCGGGCTCCGGAAGGACTGAAGGCGCCGGTAAGCATTGACGCCATCTTCGAGGCCTTATGTGAACTCGATGGCGGCCCCCGCAACCCGCCTGGTGGCACGCCAAAGCGCCGGTTTTCGACGGCGCGGGCTATGGCAGCTTGAGGAGGATCGCATGGACGATATCCGTTTACCCCGTCACGTGATCAACCGCCTGGAGCATCGCTGGGCGAACCGGCTGCAGCAGGATGCAAAGGCATGGAGCGGCGAGAAGGATAGGGCGGTCCGTTCACGCCAAGTGCAGTCCTACGGTCCCCGAGGCATCCCTGTCACCGTCAGACGCGCTCGTCGTGCCGCGGATGCCCTCAGTTTCGAGTAGCGCGCAAGATTTCAAAAGCGATGGATGACCCGTACGATCTGGTGCTGGGCATGTTCGCTTTGGCGATTGCTGCCGTCATGCTGGTAGCGGGCGAACTCTATTTGGTGATGCGGCCCGATCCACCGAAAACCTACACGCCGCCGCCCTCGATCGTAGCGTCATCCATTAACTAGCCGCGGGTTGGCGTGCGCCGGGAGCGGAGGCGGAGATTGTTCGGGGTATATTCAGCTAATTCTGTTCTCATTTTGGATGCGAAACGCAGGCGATGCGGGTTTCGCCAATAAGGACAAGGAGCTTGGCAATGGGCATTGCAGCTGTTCCGACGCTGTCGGTCGACAGGGGGTTGACGCATTATCTTACAGAAATTCGCAAATTTCCCATGTTGCGGCCGGACCAGGAGGCAGCCTATGCGATGCTCTGGCGAGAGCATGGCAACCGCGAGGCTGCTTATCACCTCGTCACCAGCCATCTGCGGTTCGTTGCCAAGATCGCCATGAGGTATCGGGGTTATGGACTGCCGATTGCGGACATCATTTCGGAAGGAAACGTAGGCCTCATGCAGGCTGTGAAACGCTTCGAGCCGGAGCGCGGATATCGGCTGCGACCTATGCGATGTGGTGGATCAAGGCTTCGATTCAGGAATATATTCTGCGTTCATGGTCGCTAGTAAAATGGGAACCAGCGCTGCCCAGAAGAAGCTGTTCTTCAGGCTTCGCAGAACTAAAGCGGAGATCTCGGCGCTAGAGGATGGCGATCTCCGACCTGAGCACACCGCGATCATCGCCAAGAGGCTTGGCGTGAACGAGAACGATGTTGTTGACATGAACCGGCGCCTTGGCGGTGACGTGTCGCTCAACACTTTGGTGCATGCAGATGAGGCAGGCGAAGCGCAGGACTGGCTCGTCGATCCAACATCCAGTCCGGAAGCCGTGTACGCCGATCAGGAGGAAGTCAAACAGCGGCGTCAGGCGCTTACCGACGCCCTGCAAGTGCTCAACACGCGCGAGCGCGGCATCTTTGAAGCGCGGTTCCTGTCCGAACCGGCGGTCAGGGTCGAGGAGCTCGCGACACGATTTGGCATTTCACGCGAGCGGGTGCGGCAAATTCGAAATTCGCGCGTTCGAAAAAGTTCAGGCTACGGTATGCGCCCGACAGGCGAAAGGCTGCACGACGCCACGGTCAAACAGAGGCGAGTAAATGACTGCCGAGGGCCAGAGGCAGTGCCTGGAGGGTGATAAACCAAGCTGTTGATCAGGATTGTCCCGCTGCTCGACGGACGCGCAGAAGACATCCAGATCGATGGATCATCTGCGCTAGGGCCGAGTGCTCCCCTTGGTCGTCAGCCCGTCGGTCATGGCGCCATTGCGGCGGCATCCACCCGAGCCTGTGCGCAGACAGCGGTATGAGGTATGCGAAGCCCTCCCTCTTCGCCAGCGATTTGCGACAGCAAAAAAGCCTTCAATCAAGTGTTTCTCGAACCGCTGGAAAATGACGGTGTAGCACTATGGTGCAGCACTCTTCTCGGCGACAGCCGGTGTAGATTTGAGCACTGTCGACTAGAACCGCAACTTGCCCCCGGCGGGAAGCTATAAACTCCGACGTCTTGAGCGTCCGCATCTGGAAGCTCACCTAGCGGAACGGAACGGCTGATCCGGCGCATCATGAGCGCCACCTTGTAGGTCGGATCGAATGCGGGCTACCGTAGAGCGTGAAGCACTTCACCAACGAGCCCTCCCGTCGCTGGGTGCTTAGCATTGACGCGCTGGCCTTTCGGAAATTGCGGGCTAATTTAACACGACAGTAGATTGAAAGGAGCGGCAGCTGAAGCAACTAACCCGGGCCGCAGCGCCAAACTATTTTAGTGGAATTTTATTAGAAGCCACGCCGGCTCTTTGCACGGTCCCGCTCTTCTTCGGCATAAAGGCTCTTTGTCGCTTGGTCGGTTACCCGCTTCTCGGCGATGGTCCGGCGCCTGTTTCGCGTGATGCCATAGGCCAATGCCAATCCAAGAATAACGGCACCGATAAACCACAGTGCGACTGGCAGGTGCGAACCCGTTTCGACGGGCAGCCCCTGCGCAGCCAGATTATATGGAACCATCGGCAGAGCGAAGTCGCCAAAGCGATCGCCGGCCGCCAAGCTCTAGCGGTTGGCCATTCCCAAGATGAGATCGAAGTCATGTTTTGTGTCCTCTGCAGATCGACACCAATTGCGGTCTAGTTCAAACGTTCCTAAAGGAACATCCAGCGTTACAGGTGGTTGCCCGTCCGCCGGCGGCTGAAGGAAGAAGCGCAAGTGGCGGTTGCAGAACACATGAACGACGATCGGAATCGGTTGCTCGACTCAATGACTTGCATCGATTGCAAACAAACGATGAAGATTGAGGGAAGCGACCCGGATGATGGAAAAGAGCTTCTTAGATATCGCTGTGAAAAATGCGGGCGTATCGAAGTTGTACGGCTATCGCGTCGTGGCTGGCCGGATCCATCGTAGCTGGAGTGAGGAGGACGGGCGAGGGGCCCGCAAAAGAGGCCGCCTTTCAATGTCCGGCCACTTGGGGTGTCCCAGTCGTGAGCAGCTGTGAAACTGCGGTCAGAAGCTGCGCCGGCGGAAACGGCTTCGTGATTAGGATGCTGTTCGGCACACCCTGAATCGCCCATTCGTCAGTGTTTCCGCCAGTGATATAGATGATGGGCAGGGCTGGATTGAATGCCCTAGCCCGCCTGGCAACGGCCCACCCCTTTACGTGATCCTTTCCAAAAGAGATATCGATGATGACTGCGCGAAATCTATGGGCATTCAACAAAGCTATCGCCTCTTCGACAGATGAAGCAGCCTTTGGCTCGAAGCCGCCGTCGCTAAGAATATCCTCGACGACGTTCTGGATCGAGACGTCATCGTCGACAATCAGAACACTGAGGGACTCATTCATGACCACCTCCTACCGCTTGAAGGACGGTACGCAGAGACATGCGATAGGTTCCCATTAAAGACAAAAACGACGCGTTCGCTCGCCCGTGCTCGCAACGCAGCATGGCGAGCGAGCCGTCCTGCAAAGTGCACTTCTGACAGGGTAGCCCTTCCTCCTAGCGTCGGCCTTGGAAGGTAAATTCGAATTGGCCGCAGCATGGTGCGGCACGTTTCTAGATTGGAAGCGACCGCGAGAAACGCGCACTATTTCTCGCGCCGCACACCCTTCAACTTCTTCGCCGCTTTTTTCGCCCCCGGTTATTCACAGATGGATTCGCCGGTAGCCTTGCTTCGCTTTGTCCAGGCGGACGCGCGGAAGGTGGTCTTGAGCAGAAGAGAAGATACCCGCTCGATCAAGGAAACGCGAAACGCGGCCGGAGCCGCCGGGGTTATTGTCAGACCGCGAAGGACGCGCTCGCGAAAGGCGGCGGAGTATTCTTGAGGACGGGCACCCTGAGATGATCTTCAAAGATCTGCTCGGAAACATCATGGAGCACGCGGCCGTTGTCGCCTTAGCCGAAAGCGTGGGGCAGGGTTCTAGCGAAGTACGCCGCTTGTACGTCGGCGAAGCGCATTCCCGATTGCCGAGCAAGCTGTCTTCTTCCCTGTTGCAGCTGGGAGCACCGATAGCGCGCGGCGACACCGCCTGCTCGCCGGTTGCGGGCGACCGAACGAGGCCTATGGCAGCGTGAAGGTCAGCGTTAATTCGCGTGGGATTACAGACGGCGGAAGAAGCATCCCCGTCGATGAAGAACGATTTGCACCGGACCGCCGCGTGACTTCCCAATTCGGGTCGCAAGGGTGCGCGGGGGGCCGGTCAAGCTGCCCGATTAAGCCTCGTTTGCTTTGCCAATATAGCTATCGCCTCTAGCGGCGGGCGTTCGCTGTCGCAGTAATCGGACCACGCCTTTGACTTCATGATAAGCTGGGGCACGGTCTGGATGGTGTATTGCATAGGATCTAGGCCGTGCTCGACCTGCGACCAGGTGATCGGCATGGAGACCGGCGCATGCGGGCGTGCCCGGGGGGAGAGCGGCGCCACCGTTGTCGAAAATTGATCGTTTCGCAGATAGTCGAGAAATATCTTCCCCGTTCGTTTTGCCTTGCTCATGTTGATCAGATATCGGTCCGGACTTTCGCTTGACATCTGGCTGCAAACGTCGCGGGCGAACTGCTTCGCGTCGGCCCAGGTCAGTCTTTGTCCCTTTTTCGGACGCGCGAGAGGTGTAACGACGTGCAGTCCTTTGCCGCCCGTCGTTTTGCAGAAGGACACAAGCCCGAGGTCGGCAAGGCGATCGCGCATTTCCTTTGCAGCGTCGATGACGACCTCGAAATCGACATCGGGCGCCGGGTCGAGATCGAACACCAGGCGGCCGGGAAGCGCGGGATCGCCGGGCTGGTTGTTCCAGGGATGCAGCTCGACGCCGGCACTTTGCGCTACAGCTGCCAGACCCTCGATTCGGTCAATTTGCACATAAGGTTTGCGGTCGCCAGATACGGATACCTCTTCAAGAAGGTTTGAGCCGCCCTTCATCGAGTGACGCTGAAAGAAGCGCTGTCCTCCGATGCCGTCCGGCGCTCTAATTATCGAGCACGGACGCCCCTTAAGATGCTCCATCATCCATGCGCCGACCCTCTCGAAGTACTTGGCGAGATCCAATTTGGTGACCGCCCCGTGCCCCTCGTCAGGCCACAGGATCTTATCCGGCCGACTTAGAGCAACTCCCATGACGACACCGCCATTGGAAGCGTCGGACGAGATCCTTGCGAATTTGGCATGGTGCGCAGGAGCAGGCTTCGCGATGTTGATCCTCTCGGCTGGCGCTGGCGTCTCTGCTTCGACCTCCTTCGCAGGTTTGTCCTGGCGAAGGCCCTTGAACGCGGCCTGACGGATCATGCCCGCTCCCGTGAACCCGGCAAACTCGATCTCAGCCACCAGTTCGGGCTTCAACCAGTGCATTCCGGGCCTCTTGCGAGGTGCATCCTTGCCGCCAAACGGGTTCGTCTCCGACGCAGCGGCCTTGAGCTTCGGCACCAGGTTCGCGACCTTCTCGCCACCGAAGCCCGTTCCGACATTGCCGACGTAGACAAGGTGGTCGCCGCGATACACACCGGCCATCAGCGATTTGAACTGGCTGCCATTGCTGTTCCAGCCTCCGACGACCACCTCGTGTCCGGCGCGACATTTGGCCTTGGTCCACGAGTCCGTCCGCCCCGAAGCATAACGGGCAGCGGCTTGCTTTGAGACAATCCCTTCCAGCGACATCCGGCAAGCGGATTTGAGGACCGCTTCACCACCGCTCTCGAAATGTTCGACGTAGCGGATTTCGGCCTGGTCCTTTCCGTATGCCTTTTCAAGCAGCTTCTTTAGAGCCTGCTTGCGCTCGGCAACGCTCTGTTGTCGCAGATCCTGTCCCTTTGCGAACATAAGGTCGAAAGCAAAAAAGATTAGGTCATCGGTTCTCCCATCAGATAGGGCGGCTTGCAGACCGGCAAAATCGGGTGAGCCGCGGTGGTCGAGAGCGACAATTTCCCCGTCCACGATGCAATCAGGCAACTTGCTGGCGGTCCTCGCAATAGCGCCAAACTTGGCTGTCCAGTCGAGCCCCTTCCGGGTCTTCAATGTCACCTCACCGCTCTCAACCCGCATCTGAACCCGATATCCATCGAATTTGATCTCGTGGATCCAATCGCCCCCGGCCGGCGGCCGCTCGACCGACGTACACAATTGAGGAGCGATGAAAGAGGGCATCCTTTGATCGGCAGCTGTTTTCCTCTTCTTGGCAGCCGCTTTCCTTGGAGAACGACTGCTTCGGACAGCTATTTTCCCAGACCGTTTCTTCGCTGCCGATGCGCGCGCGGCAGCGCGATGAGATTTCCATTCGGCATTTGCGGGAGCTCGGGTCTTCTTCGCCGTGACGAATGGCTTCGGACCCCGACCTTTGCCCGCCGTGATCTCGTCCAACGATCGGCCAGAGGCCACCGACGTATCCTCATCCAAAAGCGTGTCCTTTTTTCCTTCCCGGGCGAACTCATCGCGATGCTTGATCAGGAGCCAATTGGTCCGCTTTTCGCCTTCTCGCTTGCGCATTCGGGTCAGTATCCAGCCGCCACGAAGCTTCTCACCGTCCAAGGTAAAGTCCAGCTTGCCTTTCCGATAGGCGCGATCCGGATCTTCGCAATTCCAATGGCCACGATCCCAGACCATCACGGTGCCGCCGCCGTACTGGCCCTTTGGAATGGTGCCTTCAAAGTCGCCGTAATCCAGGGGATGATCTTCGACTTCGACCGCGAGTCGTTTGTCGTGGGGGTCGAGGGAAGGACCCTTGGTGACCGCCCAGGATTTGAAGACCCCGTCAAGTTCGAGCCTCAAGTCGTAGTGGAGATGTGATGCTGCATGCTTTTGGACGACGAAGCGGAGGCCTTTCGAGGCCTTGACGTTCGTGTCCCCGCTAGGTTCGGCCGTTTTGGAGAAATCGCGTTTGGCGCGGTACTTCGCGAGCAGCTTTCTGATCATGAAACGGCACCGTCAATATGGGATCCTGACGGAACTGAAAGTTTCCGGTTCGGTTAAAGTTCCAACAGCTACGGAGATCATTAAATGTCGCCTCGTGCCTATTGGAAGGGCTCGCTTAAGCTCTCGCTCGTGACCTGTCCGATTGCGCTCTATCCCGGTTCGACCCAGGCGGAAAGAACGCATTTTCACCAAATCAATACCAAGACCGGTCATCGGCTGAGGCAGCAGATGGTCGATGAACAGACCGGCCGGGTCGTCGACAAAGATCACAAGGGCAGGGGCTACGAACTCTCGAAAGGAAAGTACGTCGAGATCGAAGAGGAAGAGCTGGACGCCGTGAAGCTCGAGAGCACCCACACCATCGAAATCGACGATTTCGTTCCTGCCGAGGATATCGACGAGCGATACCTGGACAAGCCGTACTACGTCGTTCCAAACGGCAAGGCGGGCGCCGATGCCTTCGTTGTCATTCGTGACGCCATGAAGCGAAAGGAGAAGGTCGCACTTGCCCGCGTGGTGCTTTCGAACAGGGAGCATGTCATCGCACTGAAACCGCTGGGCAAGGGATTGTTAGGAACGACACTGCGTTATCCCTACGAGTTAAGGGATGAGGATGACTACTTCGACGACATTCCCAGTCCGCGCGTGTCGAAGGATATGGTCGATCTAGCTTCTCACATCCTGGATAAGAAGGCTTCGAAATTCGACCCGGACAAATTCAAGGACAAGTATGAAGCGGCGCTTAAGGCCCTGGTCAAGCGCAAGGCCGCAGGCAAGACGATCGAAATCCCGGAGGAAATGGCAGAGGAAAGCAACGTTATCGATCTGATGGATGCGTTGAAACAGAGCTTGGGACGCAAGAAAGCTGCCACTCCGTCTGCAAAAGGAAAGAAGCGGGTGCCGGCGCGCCGCAACCGTAAGCGGAAGGCCGCGTGAAGAAAAACCGCGTGCAGATCGAGGCGATGGAGGCGCGCTCCGTCGATGGTGTTCCCTCTGGCGAGGAGTGGCAGTACGAGCCGAAATGGGATGGATTTCGGTGTCTCCTGATGCGCGATTCCGGTGCCGTTACCATGTATTCCAAGTCAGGTCAGGATCTGGCTCGGTATTTTCCGGAAGTAGTGATCGCGGCATTGACCTTGCGCGAAAAAAGCTTTGTCCTCGATGGCGAAATCGTCGTTCCTGTAGATGGGCAACTTTCGTTCGACGACCTGCTGCAGCGCATTCATCCCGCGGCGAGCCGCGTAAAGAAACTGGCCGAGCAAACTCCGGCACTGTTTCTCGCGTTCGATTTGTTGAAGAAGGGAATAACCGAGCTTGCAGCCCAGCCACTGAGCAAGCGGCGGCCGCAACTCGAGCAATTTGCCGCCCGTAACTTTTCCAGCAACAAGCTTTTCCGTCTATCTCCGGCCAGCCTGCGTCTGAAAGACGCTGAACGCTGGCTTACCTCCGCAGGTGGCGGAAGCGACGGGGTCATCGCGAAACGCCTCGATCTTCCGTATCAAGCCGGTAACCGTGATGGAATGCAGAAGATAAAACGGTACCGTAGCGCGGACTGCGTGATCGGCGGATTTCGGTACGGAGAAAACCTTCAAGCCGGTCGCAAGGTCGTGGGATCGATTCTCCTCGGACTATATGATGCCGACGGCTTGCTTCACCACGTGGGATTTTCTTCAGGCATCAAGGCCAAGGATAAGCCGGCCCTAACCGACAAGCTCGAGGCCGCAAAAAACGATCGAAGTTTCACGGGAAATGCCCCGGGGGGACCCAGCCGCTGGTCGACAAAACGTTCGTCCGAATGGCAGGCGGTGAAGCCGAGTTACGTTGTCGAGGTTTCATATGATCATTTCAGCGGTGGGCGCTTCCGCCACGGCACATCGATCCTGAGGTGGCGACCGGACAAGAAACCACGTCAATGCACCTTTGAGCAGGTTGATCAGAAGATAGATCGCCGGCTCATGGCAGCCGTTGCTAGACCTGGATCCGGTCTTAAACGATAGGCGGCTGGCGCGCTCTGGAAAGTGCAACATGAGAGTGTCGGTTTTGGGATGTCGCCTGCACAGACATACCCTCAAGCCCGCCCAGCGTTCCCAACTCAGCCCTTCGATATGGGCGCAGCGGTATGGCGAGGTCGCTCAATCCCCTACACTTGAACTGCGCCTTCTTCTTCGCCGTCCCAGTAGGTAATTCGATTCGCCTTCACCTTGATGAGCACAATGTTAGGCGTGTCGACGCCCTTGTCGAACCACCGATCTAGGTCGCTCGTCCAATGCGCTTTGAATATCGCCTTATCGCGGATGAGCTCCGCGTTGCCTTCGATCGCCACATAGATCGCATCGGAAAAGATCCCGCCTTCGCCGGTAAATCCGAGCGCAACCCTGGGATTGGCTTGGATATCCGCAA
The DNA here is from genome assembly GCF_049993905.1 of Bradyrhizobium sp. McL0615. Lineage (NCBI taxonomy): Bacteria > Pseudomonadati > Pseudomonadota > Alphaproteobacteria > Hyphomicrobiales > Nitrobacteraceae > Bradyrhizobium > Bradyrhizobium sp. McL0615. The sequence continues at coordinate 1,626,397 of NZ_CP188254.1, forward strand.
CGGTTCGGGCTTGCTCGAACGTGAAATAGTACGACGTACCGTCATATTCTACATCGCCGTTGTTGCTCATCGGCCTGTTGGCAATCTGACCACCTTCGGTGTGCGTAGATAGAATCGCGATGTCGATCCCCGCCATTCGTTTTGAGATCTCTTCGATTGACTTGTGGTGCATGGATGTTGACCCTCCGTTATGACGATTTCAAACAGACGAGGAGAGCAAGCGTTCCGAGCTTTCTTAGTCAGCGCCGCTCGAATCCAGTCACGCACCGGAGCAAGCGTTCCAGCGCTGCTCCGACGGCGAGGCCGGCGACGACATCGCTCGTCCAATGAGCTAGTAGGACGATCCGCGTTAGGACGAGACCACCGCCAACGGCCCAAATGGCGTTCCGCTGGGCTGGCGGCAACGCGGTCGCCGCCGATGCCAGCGCCCCGACATGCACAGCGTGCCCTGACGGAAATGCATCGAGACGTTTTCCGGACAGTGGGATTCCGTGCAGGTGACCGAGCACGGTCAGACGGTCTGGACGCTCCTGATCGAAGACTTTCTTGAGCGCGTGGGGCAGAATAGAGGCAACGATGGTAGTCACCAGTACATGATCGCTTTCTCGTCGCACCGATACGGCCCGGGTCCGTGCGTAGAGCCACCAGCCGATCGCAAGCGCGCAAAGCACATGTTCGTCGGCACCCCACGTCAGGGCTTGCGCAATATGTTCGGCTGGTCGGCCCGTGTGCGCCGCGATACCATCCGCTATCGTGATGTCAGCTTCGGTCGGCTTCACTCGGAAAAGGGCCATGCTTGCTCAGTTCGGCTAATTACCGCTGAATTGGTGAATCATAATGTTGCCAACGCTATCGCGCGTTTGCGGAGTTTCTTGCTTTTGTGCAGACCTTTTGAGTTCCGAACGAAAGCATCGTATTAGTCATTCTCCAGAGCGCGCAGCGCACGCTATAGAGGAAGCTTGTCCAACCGCTCCGATTTCGCGGGCGTCACAACCGTGACCGTTACTTCTTCTTACCGAGGTTCTGCGCCATCTCGAGGTGGTGCTTGAGAGCTGGAAGCGTCTTATCGGACCAACCCTTTAGCTTGGCATCCTCACCGCCCTTGGCATAACGCTCGAACAGCGACACTGCATCCTTATGAGCGCTAACCTGCATGGAATCGAATTCGGAGGAGAAATCGTCAGGCTTTGCATTTTTCAGTTTGTCGATCTTGCTCTGAGAGGAGCTATCCAGAGCCGCTGGGATTGCCGCCTTAGCGTCAGCCGGCACCATCGCTTTCAGTTCTTCGGACGTCTTGGTGTGGTCCGCGATCATCTGGGCTGAAAAGGCCTTCTCCTCGGCGTTTCCGCGTTCCTGGCCAATCTTGGCAGCCGCGATCTCCGCCATGTCGCTCATCGCGACCTCTTTAACAAAATCCGCCGTCGTCGGGCTGATGCCGAGTGCCGAATTCACGCCGGTCTTTTCACCGACCGATTGAGCGAAAGCCGTGGTGGAGAGCAGCAGTGCCACCGCAGCGAGTGTAAGTAGCTTCCTCATGTTTCACGTGTCCTTGCTCTTTTTCGTCCGCGGAAGTTCGTCACGCGGCTGTCACAATCCAACCCGGCTGGGGCACCGTGGTTCCTAAAGGGGACGCGTCGGATAGGTCCCACGCTCAACGGGCTTGAGGCCTGGACATTTCGTTCATTGCCGCGTGTTCAGCCTTACGGTGGACGATTATCGAGAAGCCGCCGAATTTCGCCGCCATATGGGAAATCCCAGCCAGACGGCGACCAGGACGCCGAGCGCCACGGCTCCCGCGATTGAGGCACTTTTCATGTCGTCCGTTACCTTGAAAAAGACGACCGCTATGTCGGCGGCGATGCCTATTGCTAAAGGAATGGAAGCGGCGATGACCAGGGCGGATCCGATCCTGAAAAAGCTTGCGTCATCCTCGCCGTGGAAGGCGATCCGGTGCAGCGCCGCCGGCGTCATCAACAGCAGGACAGAAAGTGCGACGGCGCAAAGAGCCGCCGCGTGAAGATACTGGATCGATAGCGGGAGTTCCCTGAACGACCGTGTGAACGTGCAAATGAACTGGAAGCCCATCAGCGCCTGACCTCCGGGAATGATCACCCTCGCTTCGGTAAGCATCTGCTCGATTTTGATCCTGAGAGGCGTGGCGGTCTGATCGGGCATCTTCTTGCTCCGGGAAGGACGTCGAAGGGCAATCCCCAGCCCGTACAAGAGCAGAACGGAGCCGGTCGTGAAGGTGACGCCGAAAACCGCCCCGACTGTTCGGCCGAAAAGCTGTTCGAATACGACAAAAACCAATGCGCCGAGCCCTAGTGTGAGGGGCAAAAGGCTCGCGCCAGCGAACCGTGAGGCGTAGGCGAGGGCGCCGGGACGGCTCTCGCCATTGAAAACAATCTGATGATAGAGCGATGGTGCGATAAGAAGGCAAACGCTCAGCAGCATGAATCCGAGTCCGGCACACTGCAGAAACTGGCTGACCTGCGGCACTTCATTGAACAGGTCCTGGAAGACGCCCTGAAAGGCGAATCCGAACAAAACCTGCGCGCCAAGTATCAGCAGGCGGGATTCGTCGAGCGCCGTTTTTAGTTTTTGGTCCAGGTCCATTCTAGTTTCCCCAAAACGCAATAAATTGGCGAAGCGTGTTGGGTTCCACGACACCTCGCGGACGCTCTACTTTGGTTCCCCCGCCGCTATCCTTGGTCAAAGAAAAGGGTCCGCTTCTTCGGCGGGTAGGCAGCGGCGACTGGAACACCAGCGGCTCCAGATCGTTTCCGGCCATGACTGTTTCGCTTTCTCAGCTGCTTGAAGACTCCTTTCTGATCGCGTGGGAATACTTGGAGCGGACCGGCGAACTCGGCGACCGGGCTATTGCAAGCCGGTTTCTCAGCGACACGATCGAAACCATGATCCGTTGCGGCCAGCAAAGCAGGTTCATCCTGTCTAATCGTGCAATAGCGGCCTATCAGTGTTTCCGATTGAATGGAGCAGGTTCCAACCTAGCTTACCGAACGTGCGGTTGAACGACGCGGGTTCAGATGGACTACGGGCGGCAGCGATTCGCATATCGTCGGAATAGGAAGGATGGCAGATGGCAGAAACCGAGATCGAACTGGTCGATCGCTTGGCAAAGCGGCATTCCGTGTCGCCCGCAGCGGTACAGGTCGTCATGAAGGCTCTCCGAAGCGCGGGCGGGCGGATGGCTCAGTTCAGCCACGCCGATTTCGGCGGCATGTCGCAGTGGTCGCCCGGCATGTCCATGGTCGGTGACATGTTCAACACGCAGCTAAAATCGAAGCTCGACGCGCTTTGTACCGACATCGCCGCCCATTTAGAGCAGTCAGAGCCGCCCGATGGCGGCGGGCGCGCTGCGTCAGACCGCGTCAGCTATCGGTCGATGTCGGACTCGACCAACTGGTGGCCGTCCGGCTTGGGGCGGCCTGGAGCGGTAGGCGCACAAAACGAAATGCGCTATGCGGTTTTCCCTGAGAGTCGGAGGCTGGTGCTAGACGATCACGGTGCCATCTCGATTTACGATACCGGCAGTCATCGAATATTCGGCGTCGCTCAAGCTCAGACCAGCGACCAAACCCTTTCGTTCACTAGTCAGGACGGTCTGGTAAGGGTGGCCGACCTTCGAAGGATCGACGATTGAAGATTCGCAGCCGATCGACTCGACGGTTGCTTTAAAAGGCGTCAGATAGTTCCGCCGTCTTTATCGAGCTCAAGCAAAAGCATTCACCCTATAAGCAGCGCTTTTCAATTCGGGTTCACTGCCCTGCTTTTCTCAAAAGTGGGAGAGATAAATGGACTAAGCGCGCTGCCTGAAGTGCAGTAGATGTTTTACTAAACTGCGCCGTCTTAAGTGCAACGAGTTCTATCCTCTGAAATGAATGCTGCGAAATGGGCCGAAAGCAGCTTGGCACAACCGCCAAGGCCCTAGTAGTAAGGCTAAATTGGACCATGAGTTCTACAAGGAGTGGGCTCGGCACGTACGAGAACTCGCCGACAAAGCCGATCCTTTTATCAGGAAGCGTCTGCTGGATCTGGCCGCAACTATGATGCATTAGTGAGGCGATCACCTCGCACAACTGCCACGGTGCCTTCCAGTTTGCCGAACGTCCCAGCCAGGGAATAGCCCGGTGACCAATACGCAGAGCCGTCTGCCGGCTTACGGCGCTGCTCCCGTGGCCAAACGCCTTGCGGAGGCACCGGCGGCGTCTGAGAGGCCATTTCGCCCGCCTGCCACCTAGCTAAGAACCCGCAGTCCTTTTTCCAGCCAAATCTTTCTCCCAGCCGAAGACTGATCTGCCGTCTAGCGCGGGCGAGCCCGCGAGTTCAACGGCAATAAAGGACTCCAGCGACGGACCCCCGGCAACAACCTCAGGGCGGCGGGCCTGGCAGTCGAGGCGTTTGAGGGCCTGCATCTCTTCGTCCCGTCCGAGCTTTGCTTTCAGCACCGCGGACTTCATCACCCGGATGCTCTCGTCGTAGACTTTCAGGGGGACCGGGTAGGGGTGGCGATCCTTTCCACCATGGGCCAGCGAGAAGCGGGCGGGATCCCGGAAGCGGTAGGGAGCTCCGTGCACGACCTCGGCCACCATGGCGAGCGATCGGACCGTGCGCGCTCCGACGCCTGGAGTTAGAAGTAGTTCGGGGAAGTCGACGGGGCCACGCTCGGCCGCTGCTGCGAGCGTGCCGTGAAGGCGCCGCGTGAAGACGTCGCTTGATCGGACGTCGTGATGCGCCGGCATGACGAGATGCGGAAGCAAGGCTTGCGCCGGCGCCTCGCCCCCAAGGGCGGAAAGCTCGGAAACGATACGGTCGGGGCCGAAGCCTGTCAGCAACTCTAGCTGGGCGCTGCGAGAGGCCTCGGCGCGCTTGTCCGTGAGGTTCACGATCTCGCCCTGCACGGGTCCCTCGATCGCGCTATGCGGTTTGTCGACGAAGCTCTTCAGGTCCTCTGAATGCCAATGGTACCGCCGCGCCTGCTTGTTGTCGCCGTTCATGCCCTGCTGCACGACCGTCCATTTGCCGTCGTCGGTCACGAAGAAACCGTGCAGGTAGAGATCGAAGCCATCCTGGACGGCGGCGCTGTCGACTTTGGCGACGAGGCGGCTCGCGCGAGTGAGCCCGGCGCCGTCGAAACCGATACGCTCGCCCAGCACCCGTAATTCGTCTGGCGTCTTCCGCGAATGCTGGCCTCGTCCGCCGCAGACGTGGATGCCAAGCTCGCCGGAAAGCGGTCCCAGCCCGCGCTTGAGGGCGCCGATTACGCTGGTGGTGATGCCAGACGAGTGCCAGTCCATGCCCATGACTGCACCGAACGACTGGAACCAGAATGGATGAGATAGTCTTCGAAGGAATTCATCCCGGCCGTAATGGTGAACGATCGCCTGAGTGATAACGGCTCCGAGGGCAGACATGCGTGTCGCCAGCCAGGGCGGTACCCGTCCACCGTGCAGCGGGAGAATCGCGGTGCCGGAACGTCTTGCCATTTCGAATCGCACCATTTGTGTTCGAGCGGAAGTGTATCAGGCCGGTGTCCTCAGGTCAGGTCCATTGGTCATCGTGCGAAACGTAATTGAATATCTCGGCGCTTCAACGGCGGGAACGCTGTGTTCCCATATCTGTCGCGACGCGCCAGTCATCATGTAGATCGACCGGGGCTCGGCATCGATCTTGAAGCGATCCCAGGTCTTGCCCGAGCGTTTGCGGAACCGAAACTTGCAGGCGGATCCAAGCGATAGGCCGAATATCTCGTCGAAATGCGGCTTGTCGCGGTGCCAGCCGATGCCAACTCCCACGCCGTATTCGGTACAGAGAACCTGCTGGATCCGGGTTGCAGGGCCTACGAACATCTCGACGTTTGCAACGATTTCAGCCAGCCAGGCGGGGATCGGTTCAGCGCGCTTTAATTGATGAAAGTCGTAGTCGTAGCGGAAGCCGAACGAGGCAACCCGCCGCTTGCCTTCAAATTCACCGAACTGAAAAGGCTGAAGCGGGAGGGTCTGGATTCCCAGAATAAGTTCCTGTTCGATAGCCGGCGATACGAAGTCGGCAGCGTAGCGCAGTCCTTCTGGCTCCGGACGCACTTTATCAAACAGGGCCAATTGATCGGACACGATGCCTCCCTCGTGGGATGCAATGTATGTAGGTTCCCAAAGCCCAGTTGAAAGGAGGGCCTACGCTGTAGGGTATTTTTGCGGCCAAAGTGGCGTCAGGAAGTGGGAGTAAGTCCGGAGATGGCCGGCGCGTTCAGCACCTGGCCTTCGGGCCCAAAGATAGATCCATGACACGGACAGTCCCAGCAGCTCTCAAAGCTATTCCAGTGCAGATGGCACCCGAGATGTGTGCACGCGGCGGAATGCTGGTGAACATTCCCTTTGGCGTCGCGATAGGCCGCGATCTTCCGTAGGCCCTCGCGTATGATCGCACCCTGTCCGTGCTCCAATTCATCCGCAGAGCTGATTTCGCCGGACGTCACATACTCCGCGAGATTCTTGAGTGCGGTGCTGTTCTCCATCACCCAGTTCTTGGCGGCCTTCAGTGGCTTGCGGTCAGGTGCATACAGCTCCGCCCAATCGCTTTTGCCCCCTGTAACCAGGGTCGAATTCAGCATCGCACCCATCACGCCATGGGTCAGGCCCTGTCCGGAGTCGCCGGTCGCGACATAGATGTACTCCGATCCAGGGTTTTTGCCGATAAAGCCAGCATAGTCGATCGTATCGAGCACCTGTCCCGACCACCGATGGGTGACATCCTTCAGCATCGGCATTTTGCCGCGCGCCCATTGCTCGAGGCGCTCGAAACGCGTGTCGGCGTCATCGGCTTCGCCGCTCTTGTGGTCCTCGCCGCCAACCAACACGATATCCAGGCCCTTATCCCCGGGCTGAAGGCGCACGTAGTGATAGGGTTCTTCCGTGTCCCAGTAGAGCGCATCCGGCAGGGCGCCGCGACTGATTGCGAAGCCCATGACATAAGTTCGGTAGGGCGAGGTTTTCGAATGCACCGCCACGCGGTCGACGATCGATGAATTGGTGGCAACGACGGCATGGCCGGCGCGGATCAGACCCCGTGCGGTCCTGACCGTGACCGCGCCATTTTCTTCGACGATTTCATCTGCGGCCGTATCGGCAAAGAAGCGAACCCCGCGCTTGGCACAGGCCTCGGCCACTCCCGCCAGATACTTGAGCGGATGAAATGTCGCTTGACGGGGGTAACGCAGCGCATGGCGGCTGTCACATCCGCTGAGAGGCACACCGACCAAACGATCGACAGGAGCGCCAACCGCCCGCACAGCGTCGAGCTCTTCGTCAATCACGTCAGCCGGCATATCGTCGCCCTGAAACAAGTAGCCGTCGAGGCGGCGAAAATCGCAATCGATCCCTTCGCTCTTCTGTATCTCTTCAATGCGGTCCACTGCCGCAGCCTGGCTTTCATAAAAGAGCTTCGACTGATCTTCCCCTTTGATCTTTTGCATCTCGCTCATCAGGTCATCGCACAGCGGCGCCAAATGAGCGGAGGTACGCGCGGTCATACCGCCTGCTATCGGCCCGCGATCGATAACGATCACTGACCGCCCGCGCTCGCTAAGTTCATAGGCCGTCGACAGGCCGGCAATGCCGCTCCCCACGACGACTACGTCGCACCGTTCGTCACCTTGCAACGGGATGGCCTGAGGCGCCACCGCAATCGACATCCAAAGAGATTTGCTGGCCATTGAAATTCCTCGCTTCAATGCATGCAAACGGCCGGGCGTATCACCAGTTCCCATCCGGGCAATGCAGCAAAGAATGAGAGGAATCTAACCCGGCCAACGGCGGCTTTTGCTGCAACTGTACGAAGTGCGGCGTACTAGGACGGCTGCCCCTTATCGCTAAGCCCCGTGAACGGCCTTGTAGTCAGGAACATTCAGCGAACGCCCACGTTATCGCAATCAAAGAGGAGCTTCTCATGAGTAATCCCAAAACAGAGTTGACCGGCAACACCCAAAAAAATCCCGACGAATGGGTTTCGGGCGATGATCCGATGACCGGCGCCCAGGCCTCCTATTTGAAAACACTCTGCGAGCAGGCGGGCACCCCCGAGATGTTCGACGACAGTCTCACCAAAGCTGAGGCATCAAAATTGATCGACGAGATGCGTGAAAAAGCCAACGTGTAAGGCGCGACGATGGAAGAACCGAGGATGACCGAAGCGCAGCGCGACGAACTCAAGGCCCTGTGCCAGAAGGCGGACGTGCCGGACAAGTCTGGAGAGATGCTGACCCAAGAAGGCGCGCAGCATTTTATCGATGATCTCAAGAAGCAGATGGCCGAGCGCAAGTAGAATTGTCGCGCTGAGGACGAGATGTCTGACGTCCACCGCGCGAGATCGTGGTGCGTGCTTCGCGACACGCCTTAACCGGCATCCCGGATCTTGAATCGAATTAGCGTGCGACCAAGGCAAGTCCGACGGCATTCGCGACGATAATTACGAAATCGCCTTTGAGGAGGCATACCCGATTCACAAGGCAAGTCCAGCTGCAAGGACCGCAACAGTTTTGGACGAGAGGTCCTCGGTTGATCCCGCTGGAAGCGATTTTTTCACTCGCGGGATGTAGGAAAGCGTTGGTTAGGGCAGCCGCCAACAAACCGATGATCGTAATGAGCATGTATGGCTCCTCGCTCTAACGTATTGGCAGCAATTGTTTCAGCTTCAGGGCATCGATCGGCGCAGCGCTCTTCTGGTCGTTGTCGAAGAACACGAACACGTCGCATCCCTTCGCCTTCCACGACCGGATCCGTTTGGCCCAGCCCCCCAACGTATCCATGGAGTAGTGTCCTTTGTATCGTCCACCGGGCCCGTGGCCGCGAACATAGACAAAGTCCGCCGTGCGTTTCCATGGTGCCGGCGCGTCATGGTGGTCGGAGATGCAAAGCGATATGTTTTCCTCCGAGAGCACGCGCATGATTCGGTGGCGAATACCAACTGGGGTGACGGAACTCGAAGCTGTAACGCCTCTTAGGTGGAAGCATGCGGAGAAAGGCGGAAAGGCGGTCTGCATCGGCTTGAAAGTTGGGTGGCAGCTGGAAAAGAACAGAACCAACCTTGTGGCCAAGCAATGACAAGCGATCTTCCATCAACTCGAGGCTATTGACCGAGTTTGCAGAGAGCCGCTTCCAATGGGTGATGAACTTAGATGCTTTCCACGTAAAGACGAAGTTCTTGCCGGTCTGCTTCTTCCAGCTTTTCACGGTTTCTATGGTCGGAGTTCGGTAGAACACACCATTCAGTTCAGCGCTTTCGAACTGGCTGGCGTAGTATTGAAGCTTCGCCTTTATGGGAAGACCAGCGGGATAGAAGGATCCTCGCCACGAATCATAATGCCACCCGGATGTGCCAATTAGAACGTGAGCCATGACTCACTCATCGCGCCCGCCCGACCAAACCGTACAGGGGGTCGGTGTCGAGGCGATTCATGGCTTCATGACAACCTTGATGCATCCGTCCTCCTTGGCTCGGAACGCACAAGTTTTGAGATCGGAAAGGCGGCGATCGGCTTCTACATTGGCAAGCAGGGGCTGGAATCAACCTACGGGGCCGCTGCTTCGATCGTCGTCGTGCTGATCTGGGTCTACTACACCTCACAGATCATCTTGATGGGAGCGGAGATCACCCACAGTTACGCAGAGCACAACGGCTCGTTGAAGCACATGGCGTGAAAACGGTGGCTTCGCGATCGCGAAGCCACCGGGTTGATCGATTCAGGCCGCGGTGGAAGCCTTCGCGTTGACGCCCTTGCGCAGCGCCACCGTGTTGAGCTTGGTATTCGCCGCCTTCTCCTCGTTCAGATTTGTCGTCAGGAAGCGCACGATCTCGTCATGACCGAGCTCTTCGGCCCATGCGATGAGTGTTCCGTAACGGCAAATTTCGTAATGCTCGACGGCTTGGGCATTCGCTACGATGGCCGCGTCCAACACGGTTTTGTCCTCGATTTCACCAGCCGTCTCATCGGCCTCTTTGATGATGCCGTCGATGGCCGGACAGCTGGTCCCGCTTGGTTCTTTGCCCAGCTTTTCGAAAGCCTTCTGCAGCCGTTCGACCTGCTTGTTGGTTTCTTCGAGATGGCCCTTCAAGCCGGTGACTAGGTCCCGGTTGGTGGCTTTCTCGATCATCTTGGGCAGCGATTTGATGATCTGTTGCTCGGCGTAATAGATGTCCTGTAGGCCATGGAGCAGCAAATCCTCCATCGTTTTGATGTCTTTGGTAAAGAGTCCCATTCGAACCTCCTTCTGCAATAATGGCAATGGAACGCCGAGGCCCGTTCGCGGTTCCTTTCTGAACGACAGCATTTCGGAGGGCCAATGGCTGACAGACTGGAACGCTTCACGAGCTGGCTTGGACGGGCGGCTATGGACGTTTGGGGCGACATGCCGCGCGATATTCAGGAGGCCTTGTTTGAAACGGCGATGAAAGGTCAGGACGCCGAACGGGAAGAATTGGCCCGTATCCTCCACGGCCGTCACACCCGAACCTTGCATCCACCGAGGCGCAATCTCGGAGGAGGCAAGTGGGCCTGAACGGTTACCTATTGGGGCGTAAGGTTATGGCACTGCCGCAATCACTTGAGCCGATTTCGAATGCCGTCCATCTATCCATCGACATGCAAAACTTATTCGCACCCGGCGGAATCTGGGCGACTCCCTGGATGGAGCGGGTGCTTCCGGCAATCGTCGCAGTAGCGGAGCTCAATCCTCAGCGAACCGTGTTCACCCGATTTATGACGCCTCTGCACGCACAGGACAGGCCGGGCCGATGGCAGCGATATTTTAAGAGATGGGAATGTGCGACTCGCTCTCGTCTGCCCGGCGCACAGCTTGAGATCGTACCCGCGCTGTCCCGCCTGATACCCCCGGCCACGGTGATAGATAAGCCCGCTTACTCCGCCTTTGCAGAATCCGGGCTTGCCGCCTTTCTCCACGATAAAAGTGTCGACACCCTTATTCTCACCGGTTCGGAGACTGACGTGTGCGTGCTGGCCACCCTGCTCGACGCTGTGGATCTGGGCTTCCGGACCATAGTGGTCGAAGATGCTCTCTGTAGCTCCTTCGATGAAGGTCATGATGCTCTGATGACGCTTTACCGCAACCGCTTTTCAGAACAGGTTGAATTGATGACGCAGGCGCAGGTATCCGAGCTTTGGCATGATCAGTGAGACACGATCGCTCGGGCATCGAATGCCAACCAGATAGCGAAACTGTCCGGGCGACGCGGTTGAGCGAGGAAGCTAAGACGCTGTCCCCTGGCACCGTGCGCGAGGCGATTGAGCAGCGAGGCGATAGAGCAGGCAGAAACTAACGTGCGTCTGAGTGAGTGACTGCGCCTGCCGGGCTGAAGAGTGACGCTTAATGGTCGACTTTACCGTATCTCATCGGGATGACGGCCGTATCTCAAAGCGCCAAGGGTCGCGACCGACACCTGAAGGTCGGGCGACTATCCATGGCCCTTTAAGCCCGCTCTGCAGTTTTGGCGTCTCCTGGTCAGGAAGTGGAACCACGGATGCCCCCCTGAGGGAGCTTCACTAGGCACGATAATTGGAATTGCGATGTTGTAGTCGCGGCGAGGAACAATTGAAATCAGCGTGAGTTCGTCTTGGAAGAAACCTGAGGGTGACGCGATGACACGATCCGTTGAGGAATTGAGAAGAGAGTCCGAGCACAACCGGGCGCAGCTGGCGACGACCGTCGATCGGGTGAGGGAGCAGATAGCTGACGCCGCGGAAGACATCCGTCACAAGGTCTCGCCGCAACGCATCAAGTCGGAAGTATCCGATTTCATCAGCACCAAGACCTCAAGTTGGGTCGATTCGCTAAAACAGCACGCCAAAGAAAATCCGATGCAGGCGATCGCGGCGGGCACCGCTATTGCAGTGCCGCTTCTAAGGCTCGCACGTGGCTTTCCGTTACCACTATTGATGATTGGGGCAGGGCTCGCGTTGAGCTCAAAAACCGTGCGCGAGCGAGCCGCGGAGGCGGTGGCTCCAGCGGCGGACAAGGCCAGGGAAGTGATGGGCGACGCGATGGAGCGCGCGCAGTCGCTTCAGGGTGATGTTCGAGAGGCAGTCTCTTCGGCAGGGAGCCAGGCCACCAGTGCGGCCAACAAGGCGCAAGATGCCGCCGCGGGGGTGGCAGACGATATCGGCAGTCGGGCAGCGCAGGCCGCCGGCACCGTCACCGACAAATTAAGGACTGGCATCGATGCCGCTTCGGGAACGGTGAGTGACACTATGAATTCTGTCAGCGCCACCGTAACTGACGCGGCAAGGGTGGCGCCAGAAAGGGCCCGCCAGATGATCGGAGATAACGCAGCGCTGATTGGCGGCTTGGGTATCGCGATTGGTGCGATCATCGCGGCTTCTCTCCCCGCAACCAGAGCGGAGGCCTCTGTCCTGGGCGACGCAAGCGACGGCGTGAAGCGGGCCGCGGGCGAAGCAGCCGAATCAGGTTTTGAAGCGGCCAAGGACGCTGTGGTGTCGGTAGCCGATGCTGCGGCGAAAAGCGTTGCCGACTCCGATCTCGGAGGACACGCCAGCCGGATCGCCGAAAACTTAACCGGTACGGTCAAGGACGTCGCGAACGACGTTGTGAAGACCGCGTTCAATCCCTCCCGAATCCCGAACCCCTGAAAGAGGCGACCATGAGCGACTTGGATCTGAACAAAAAGAACCTCTCCCAGAAAAAGAGCCCCGGGTCCTCGCAGAAACTAAAGGATCAGGTCGCCGATGCCGGAGCCGACCTCAAGCAACGCGCCGGCGACGCTTTGAAAGCATCGACTGATGTCGCGCAAGACAAGCTTCAAGACGCGTCAGATGCCGCCAAGGACGTGGCCTCCGGGGCCGCAGACCGCCTTCAGGATCAGGTCAAGCAACAGCAGCGCAGCGGAGCCGATTTCGTGGAGCGCTTCGCTGGTAACATTAGGGATGCCGCCCGGGCCTTCGAAAGCGACGCGCCTTTCGCCGCCCGGGGCATTAGCTCGGCGGCCGAGTACGTAGAGGACGCCGCCGAAAAGATCCGGAATGGAAGCTTCCGTGACCTCGTCGGCGGCGCGACGGAATTTGCGAAACGCCAGCCCGCCGCATTCCTTGGGATTTCGGTGCTCGCCGGTTTTGCGGCGATCCGTTTTCTGAAAGCCTCTGGCGGCCAGCTTCCTTCTCAGCAAAACAATAACTGGAAGCAGGCGTCGTCTTCATACCGCGGCGATAAGTCATGAGCATCCAGAACGACATCAAAACCGGCCAAAACGATTTTCGAACGATATCGACCTTGCTGGGCGATGCTCTTTCGCAATTCGCGAAACTGTTTCAGAACGAGGTCGAACTCGCCAAAGCCGAACTCGGCGAGAAAGCTCAACAGGTCGGCGGCGCGATAGGCTTCTTCGCAGCCGGCGCGATTCTGGTGATACCGGCGCTGGTTATGGTGCTGTTAGCACTTTCGGCGGCCTTAATGGCGGCCGGATGGTCGCAACCGCTGTCCTACCTTACCTCTGCGATCGTAGCCGCAGTGATTGCCGGCGTGCTTTTTGCAATCGGCATCAATCGGCTCGATCCCCGCAACCTGGCGCCAAGGGAAACGATGCGCCAGCTCGAGAAGGACAAAGACACCGTGAAGGGAATGGTGCGATGAGCAACAGGCAAGGAAGTTTTGTCGACAGTGTGATAATAGCTGCCCGGGAAAATCCCATTGCCGCGGCCCTCATCGGAGGTGGCGCCCTCTGGTTTCTGATCGGAAACGAGAAACTTAAAAGCGCAGCCAACCTAGCCACTACAACTGCTTTCCCATCATCGTCAGATACGGCAGCGCGCCGTCAGCGATCGGCAAGCTCGCGATACGAAGCCACTCCGGCGCCGCCGACGGCCCCGGAAATGGATCACGAAGGATCGCTCGGGTTAGGAGAAACGCTTCACCATGCCCGCACCGCAGCCTCTGATGCCGCGTCAAAAGCAGCAGACCAGATGAAGGACCGGTTCGGCGAAGGCACCAACTATGCGCGGGATATCGTTGGCCAGCTTGACGAGATACTTCCTGGAAAAGAAACCTTTACACGTGCGCAATCTTCGCTTTCCGATTTACTTGAACGACAGCCGCTCGTGCTGGGCGCCATCGGCCTTGCCGTCGGAGCCGCGGTTGCCGGTGCATTCCGAACATCCGGCCTCGAGAACGAATGGGTCGGCGAGTACAGCGACACCGTCAAGGAAGATTTAAGCGAGCGCGCAGGCGACTTGTCGAAGAGCGTGCGCGAAGCCGCTGACACGCTGAAAAACGAGATCAAAGACGCGGGCGCCGAAACATTCGACAGGGTGAAACGGGCCGGGATGGACGCCGCGGAAGCCGCGGGACAAAAAGTGAAGACGCCTTGATTGTCGGAAGCATCGCCGTTTCAGCTTGACGTGACGCCCGGACCCGTTGGTCTCGGGAGCCAAGGGGGCGGTCTTGAGTAATGTTATGGATCAGCGGCAAGGGCATAAGGGCCTGGCGAACTTCCCTCGTCAAAACGAGGCCGCAATCATTAAAGAATAGGTTGAGTTCGCGCGCACTATATCGCCGGCCGGCCCCAAGATGTCGAAGCTGGCTTTTCGTCAAGCGCGGCCTTCATCGGAGGCGCTGCGACGGCGAGATCGTGAAGCCTTGCGATGTTGATGTGCCTTAAGCTTCCTTGGCTTGTACCGTGACTACAGCGCTCGGCGCTCCGTCGGTTGTCAGGTTCCGCGAAAGTTTATTTCCGGTTAGCGGCATTTAACAATGCGCGCAAGGGCGCGGTGAAGAAGGGGTCGCAAGCCAAAACGACATGGGGCGGCGCGAGCGCATGGAAGAAGCGCAACAAAAACTCGGGCGAGTTCATGGCCCTGAAACGGCCCGGCAAAAAGAAGACCGCTTAGAAATTCAAGGGCGTGCGAGTCGAACGAGCGGCCGCGAAAAACAGACCGTGAAAAAGACTACGAAAAAAAGTCGAAAGCACACTGAAACTAAGCCGACAGGCGGGCTGCGTTCGCGGCGACTATTTTCCGGTAGTTGTCGATAATCTGAGTGGCATCGCCGCCCCGCATAAGAATTGCACGCGCTTCTTCGAGAGCCTCGACTTTTTCATTCACCATCAAAAATATTTCATCGGAAGTGCTCTTTCCCGCGGCGATCAGGCGAACACGCATATCGATGACATTCAAAGCGTCGATCATAAGGGTGAGCATAGGGTATAAGAAAAGCATCAGGTACTCCGGTGACTGGAAAAAGGGCCGCCTCGTTCATGGCGGCCCTGGCGTTTTGATATCTATGCGTCGGCACTCTGCTCGATTGCGTCGGGCATTTTAGCGACGGACATGAGCGTGCGGGCAATCTGGTTAAGCAACATGTCCGCATTTTCTTCCTCTGCCAGCGACTTTGCGAGCAGTGCTACGACGGCGCTGTGGCGCAGTTGCTGCGCCAGGTTCTTGGCGGTCGTGTAGGCGGAGATCTCGTAATGCTCCACGCGCTGGGCCGCGCCTATCAAGGCAAGGTCGGCGAGGGCATCTTCCTTCTTTTCGCCTTCCGCCATGACTTCCTGGCCTTCTTCGACGAGGCCCATCATGCCCTTGCAGGGTTTGGCGCGGGCTGTTTCGCCAAGGAGCGAGAGGCATTCGTTCAGCCGCTCGATCTGGCCTTCGGTTTCAATCAGGTGCTCCTCGAAGCATTCGCGCAGGCGGTCGAACCGTGCCGCTTCGGCCATTTTGGGGAGCGCTTTAGTCAACTGCTTTTCCGCGTGAAGAATGTCCCTCAGTTCATCCACCAGAAGATCATTGATACCCTCCGGCGCCGTGGGCGGCGAACTCTCCGTCCTGATTGCGGTTTCGGAGTCCGCATCGGTTGTCGATAGGGCCGGGGAGGCCATGAATTCCCAGTCGCCGCCCTCATTCCAAGGGCCCCTCGTATCGATCTCACCTTCATCGCCTGTCCCGGTGGAATCATTGAAGAACTGATTCACAAGGCCGGGTGTGGGGGCGAGTTTGCCGATCGAGAAAGCCGGCTTTTTCATGCTTTCGAGGGCTGCAGAAAAGGCTTTCATGTGGGTGATTTCGCGCGTCATAAGAAACTGCAGCGCATCTTTGGTACCGGCATCGTCGCAGAAATTGATAAGTCTCTCGTAGACAATTTTGGCGCGGGCTTCGGCTGCGATATTGCTGCGAAGGTCGACGTCAAGCTCGCCCGTAATCTTCAGATAGTCGGCAGTCCAGGCATTGCCTTGCGAGTTGAAGAGATTGACTCCGCCGCCGCCCGCGATAGCGATAAGCGGATCGGCTTCTGCTTTTTCACGGTCGAACTTCATGGGCTTGAGGTGGAGGCGGGCAAGGCTGCCCACGACTTCAAGGTGGCTCAGCTCTTCGGTTCCGATATCCATAAGGAGATCTTTGCGGTCCGGATCTTCACAGTTCAGGCCCTGGATGGAGTATTGCATTGCGGCAGCTAACTCGCCGTTGGCGCCGCCGAACTGCTCAAGCAACATGTTGCCAAAACGCGGATCCGGTTCGTCGACGCGAACGGTGTACATGAGTTTCTTGACGTGATGATACATAATGACCTCTGGGCTGAATCTACGGGATGCTGTGGACCAAATAAATCCAGCCTTCTATGTTCCTAAACAGCTCTCGCCCGGGACGGCTTCGTATCCTCAAGGGCGCCAAGCCTCCGGGAGATTTCGCCGGCAACCGCGAAGCAACCGCCCCGCGTAACGCATCGGCGCTAAACCCGCCGGGTCAGCACACCCGCCGCCTGCCCGGGAGGCCGCCTCGTCATCGTAGGGCGTGTCTCCGATCATCACCGCCTCATGGCCGGTTAGGCCAAGCTTCCTCAGCGCCACACCGACGATGCGTGGGTCCGGCTTTGCCCCGATAAACTCGTCGATGTGCAGGAGCGACGGGTAATGCTTCAGTTCCGGTCCTTTGCAGTTGGTCGCGACGGCGAGCTTACCGCCGCGCCGGCTGAGCGTCTCGAACACTTCACGCACCCCGTCAAAACTTTGACGGTGTGGAGGTATTTGTTCTCGTAGATATGTGCTTGGTCATGCAGGATCTCTTGCGCATGGCCTCGTCGAGGTCCGGCGCGATAATCTGCAGGGTTTGGTTCCCGTCGAGGCCCAATGGAGCTGCAAAGCGGCATACGGCATATCGACGCCGGCTTCCTCAAGCGCTTCCTGAAGGCTGCGAAGGTTTTGCGGGACGCTGTCGACGAGCGTGCCTTCCACATCGAAGATGTAACCCGAGAACATGGCCTCGCCAAAAGTGAGGAATACCCGGTGACAGCGCGCGAGATTGCAACAGGTTCCTTGCGGGCCGCCGCCCGCGGGCAGGGTAGGGCGAAGGGGACGTCGTGCGGTGCCGTTTTCAGTTCAATGGAACTCCACGCGCGCATGTCAGGTTGTTAGCGGCCCGAAATGATTGGGGGAACTTGAATGATCGGTCGATGCAGGCAATGCAAATACAGGGGCTGCGGCGTAACCATTCCCCGCGTTGAACTTGAGTATTCCACCGCCATCATGTTTGAAGGACGCAAGTCGATGAGCCGGACGTCGACATTGCCCAAACGCCTGCAGCCGATGCTTGCCACATTGACCGACGGGCCTTTCGATGATGCCGGGTGGGTCTTCGAGGACAAGTATGATGGGTTTCGCATGGTCGCGAAAATCGACGGCGGCAAGGTCACGCTCTACAGCCGCAACGGCAAGATGATCAGCCACAGCTATATCGAAGTCGCCAAAGCGCTCGAAGGCGTGAAAGGCGACGCCGTGATTGATGGCGAACTTGTCGCACTGGACAAAAACGGGGTTTCACATTTTCAGCTGATGCAGAACGCGCTTCGCCACGAGGCGAAACTCCTCTACTGCGCGTTCGATCTTATGTTTTATGACGGGGAAGATCTCCGCGACCTCACGCTGCTCGAACGCAAAAAGCGGCTCAAGGAAATCCTGCCGCGCCATAAACTCATCGCGTTCAGCCGTCATCGCAAGACAAGCGGCACCGAGTTTTTCGAGGAAGCGGAGCGCAAAGGCCTTGAAGGCATCATGGCCAAGCTCGCTGACAGCAAATACCTTTCGGGCGCCTGTACGGATAACTGGCCGAAGATCAAGAGTTCGAAGCGCCAGGAAGTGGTCATCGCGGGATTCACCGCACCCAGGCGAAACCGGCCTTTCTTTGGGGCGCTGGCTCTTGCGGTGCGCGAGAAGAACGGCTGGCGGTATATCGGTCACGTCGGCGCAGGCTTCAGCCACAAGACGCTCGAAGAGCTGCACGGCAAACTCATCAAGCTGAAAGCCGCGAAGTCTCCCTTTTCGGCAAAGGTCAAGGACGAAGCCGTCACGACCTGGGTCAAGCCGTCACTGGTGGCTGAGGTGAAGTTCACAGAATGGACGACAAAAGGCGAAATGCGCCACCCCGTGTATCTCGGCCTTCGAGCCGACAAGCGGGCCGAAGACGTGACACGCGAGCGCGAACGTGCTCGCGGCTGACCTTACGTCAGCCTACTCTGGTGGATGCAATCCCGTGGATTTAAGCCAGTCCTGTATGCGGCGCCGGTCTCAGCATGCCGCGCCTTGCGGATCAGTATGTCACGCTCAATTGAAGGGCGGCTTGCCCTCAGCTTCTTTTCGTAGGCGCTCGGCCTGCTCTTCCAGGCGTTCATCCAGTGTGGTTGTTTGATTGCAACAGCGACGCTGCACGTCTTTGCTCCTTCCAAGGTGAAAGGCGTGAGCGCAAATGGCGTTCTCATCACGATATAAGCCTCGGCCGGGCGTCGCCGCGCGATTCTGAGCGCTGGCGAGGAACCGCGCCATCCCCTTTTGGAGCGGCGAGGGGGCTTTCCCCATCGGCGATCAGGCCTTTGGGGATCGACGATGATCCCAGATCCTTGTTGCGCCCGAAGGGACCGCCGGGTTGACCCAGCAGAACTTCAAGCTTGTCGCCCTTTCGTCGGTACAGGAGGAGCCCGGCGCTTTGTTTGCCAGGGGATTTTCGCACGCTAGGCCGCATGGCGCGCGGTTTGCCGCCTGCGCTGCAGATGACGCAGGAGTTTAGCGAGGGGCATGGCATTGAGGACGCGGTCCGGGGGCACGCCGCCTTTACGGGCCATTCGACGCCCCAGTGCATATGGTCCAGCTCCCTGATGGAGTGCGCGTCGGGATTAATACTGAAGATGCAGCCGTAATCGAGCGCCTTCTGGTGCCAGCGCCAGTCGAGGTCGAGCCGCGGCCTTGTGCAGATGGAGCTGTGTTTCGCCGCTGCGTGCTATGGAAAGGTTCTGCAGGATTTTCGTCTGCATTGAAGCGCCGAGGCCTTTCATCTTTCGAATACGATCTTGTTTCGCAGCCTCTTCTAGTTCGGTAAGCGAGGAGATGCCGAGCTCCTGATGCAGCTTGAGTATCTTGTCGGGGCGAATGCCCGGGATGGCGAAGAGCTCCAGGACGCCTTCCGGGACGTCCTTGCGCAGCTTCTGCAGACTTGGATGCGATCCCGTCTGGTGAAGTTTGGTGATGATGTCGGCGATGGCGTAGCCGATGCCGGGAATCTCGGTGAGCGTGCCTGACGGGATGATGCGATCCAGCGGTTGCGAAAGCGCGGCAAGGCTGTCTGCCGCGGTGAAGTGCGCCTTCGCGCGGTATGGATTAACGCCGCGCAGGGAAGTTCTTTGCGCGTATTCCCTCAGGAGGCGCGCCACTGTCTGCGTGGCCGTCTTGCCTATAACCTCTGACAAACGGGGCAGCCTCTCCGGAGTTCCGGACGGCCAAGGCGGGCGAAGCCGGCAGCTCGCATCTCGTGCTCTCGGGAAAGCTCCATTGAATCAAGGCTTGGATTTCTGAAATGCCCGGTATTTGATGCAGGATCAAGCCCTCGAGGTTTGTTTGTACTTGAGGCCATCGCATTCGCCGACGGGAAAAATCGGGCTTGCATCTTCTGTTTGGATTAGCGCCGAGAGGAACTCTTCTTGGCCTTCCTTCCCGGCATCACCTTTTTCACGGCTTTTCGGGTCGACCTCGTCGCGGCGGCGGCCGCCTTCTTCACCGTCCGAACGGCTCGCGAAACTGCAGACTTCTTCTTCGCCTTCTTCGCCATCGCTACCTCCGCAACTTAGATTTTTTGGCTTTGTTTCCAGTATTCTTCTTCGATGCCTTCTTTGCGATCGACTTCTTTGCTCCCTTTACGACCTTCTTGGCAGCTTTCTTTTCCGTCTGCTTTGGCGCTTTCGATGATTTGCTAATCGACTTAACGGCCTTCTTCACCGGTGCTGGTGTCTTCTTGGCAGCTACTTTGCGCATCCGCTTGGCAACTGTCTTGACCGCAGTTTCAGCCAGTGCGCCTGCTGCGGCAGCGACCAAGTCCGTGATCTGTTCGCCTACCGGCTTCTTCGGGTCCTTCTGCTCTTCAGTCTGTTTGGTATCGTCCATGAGACCCTCCACCGCAGATCGTATGATAGTGTGATTCAGCGCCCTGGAAGACTGTCTCCTTAGGTTTGCCGAGGAAGCACGAGCCTCCGCGAGTTTCGTTGAGCGGCCGCGGGCAGGATGAGCTCCTCAAAATGGCCCGCAACGTTGAAATGCTCTTGTCCTGCACACTAACCCTTTCTTAGAAGCGAAGTTCCGCCACCGATCCTGCCTATTGTGACCCCTCTGAAACCGACGGCGGCTGTCGCGTTCTTGCGTCCGCTCTCGTGGTGCGCGAAAAGGTAAACTAGCGGCCCCAGCCTCTCCCCCGCTAGGGCCACTTTCTCGTTTAGAAGCCCGCGAACTATTGTCCGAGCATACGAAGGCCCGTTGATGCGGGCGCTAGTCATTGTCGCCCCTTTTGACTTGGAGGATTGGAATGCATGGAAAACGAGTGCGCAATGCTTTCGTTCCTACTAGCGACAGTCCAGTTCATCCGCCGTGTATGACAACGATTAGCGCTAGACCGCTTACATCCTAATCAAACGAGAGACGGCCCCAGCTGGGGCCGGGCCGTCAGCCGTGAAGGATGGCGTCAACAAACGGTAAGAGACACTTCAACACAAGAGGCCGCCCGTTAGGGCGGCCTCATTCCTTCGACGAACAGGTGCGCGGCGCAGCGTTGTTGCGTTTTCATCCCTGATGTGATGACCGGATACTCGAATACAACGCCTACGGAATCCGGCAGCTAGAATTAGGGGCGAGCCTACCTCGGCGGTGAAGAAGAGCGTGGGCTCTGGGTCGAAGCGGGCGGGTTGCCAACGCCAGCCTGCTGGCTGTATGGCTGAATCTCAGTTAAAGGGTTAGTGCGTCCGATGGGCTCGAGCCTTGCGCGGGGTTCGCCCTGAACAGCCAGTAGTCGCCAAGCTTGGCCCCTGATCCAGATCCGATCAATTTCGATCGAACGCCATCCGGCAGGCAGGGTTATGGGTCCTTTGCACCAGTCTTGAGGATTGTCAGGCCCAGGCTGTATCTTTGGAAAACCCAGAATCAACCCTAGCAAGAAGCCACCAAGATTTGCAAAGAACGGCCCGGCTGGCGGTTGCTCTGGAAACACGTCTTTGCGGTATTCAAGCGTCTGCATAAATCTGCCGGTGCAGAAATCAGCATAGCCGCGGTCTAGCATCTCTAAGGCAAGACGCCTGTTACCTGAACGGGCGGCCCAAACGCCGTACAGGGACGACAACATCGGACTGCCAATGTACCGTTTTGCGATTTTCAAATAGAACGCAAGGGTCGCTTGCTCTGTTTCGTCATCAAAACCGCACCCGAGGGGGAAGATGCCCATGAGGGGATCGGGTGTCGCGGCCTTTTCTTCATCTACGCGGAATGCATCGTGTGAAATTACGATTTTTCCTCGTTTTGGTACAACTAGCTTACTTGCGATCTCTGGCCATGCGGGATCAGCTGGCCTGTTCAATCGCTTAGCAGCGGAGATAGCGTCTAGCAAAATGGTTCGTGCCGAAATATTTGTGAATATCGCATTGTCGGAGGGCGATTTGCGCTCTGCAATACCCATTGAGGCACGAATCTCATATTTCCCGCGCCGTTTGGTGACCCGGCTCGTGACCCATTCTGCTACGCCCGACAGCACAGGCCAGGCCTTATCCCGCAAGAACGCATCGTCGCCGGCTACGTCTGCACAAAGCGCAAATGCGCGGGCGATATCAAGTGAAGCATGATCTTCGCGCCAAGCTGCCGAACCCGGCATCGGCGCGGCCTCTTCTCCGGTCGACGGCGCACTTTCCCAAGGAAATTGGAGACCGCGCCGTCCCATCAGACGTGCATTGTTACGCGCGGACTCCAGATTGCGTACACGGTAGTCCAGGATACCTTTAGCCGCGTGAGGCTGCAGGAAAATCAACGGCGGAACACAGAAAGTCTCAATGTCCCACATCACGTGGCCGAAATAGTAATGGTAGTCATGCCAGGTCGCCAGGCCGAACATGGACGTCGAAGCGGGAGATGAGGCGTGGGTAGACGATATCAAATAGAAGAATGCGGCGTCCGCCATAGCTTGCCAGCGCTTCTCTGCGCCCACCAACCGAATTCCGCTCTTCCATAATTCGGCCCAGCAAGCCCTGTTGTTTTTCCTGATTGCATCGAAGCCGATGTTGGCCGCCATAGCGATTAGTCTTGCGGCTTGGTAATCTGGCTGATTATGGAGTGCGCTAGGAACCAAACTGACTAGCTGACGAAGTTTATATTGACGACCACGGCGAGCTCGAAACGCATACTCGGTCCTTAAGCCTTGACCGTCCAATGGCGGTCGTTGCGGTTTTGCATCATCTCCAACGAGCTCGGTCACGTATGCAAGTCCGCATGTCGAAATCGCTCCCGCACTTTCCCAGAGCAGCGACCCGTCGCTGGAAGGATTAGCTTCTCCGGGCGTGTCGCGATTGTATCGCAGCGCGCGCCCTTCTATTCCCGACAGATCTATACTTGCGCGAACTTTAAGGTCCGAGGCGGCATCGACATCGATGGCAATCTCCTGGCAGACCACTGTGGGCTGCTCGCGGCTGCAGAACGACATCACAACGATTTTTGCTTGGCGGCCACCCACCTTAAAATTCAATCGGGTGGTCAATTCGGCGGTCGAAAAATCGTAGGCCTGGTCGATGACGCGAACGCATTGAGGGGCGTCCGACATCCATACTCCCCCTAGGCAGATGTCACCGGCGACCGGATAGGGAGCGAATGCGGCAGCCTCGATTTTTCTTTCTGGATGCTCTCCGGAGAACCCGCTGAGCAGGGCCATGCCAGGAATCAGAGGATTGTCGCGGACCTTCAAGCCGACGACGCCATTCGACATATAGGCCGGTAACTCGTTGCCCGCGCTTCCGACGACTGGCGGGGGACTAATAGGACCGTCCATGGCAGCTTCCTCCACGCAGCGCAACGCGTGGCAAGGTCCCGCGTTCCAGCGCCTTCGAGAGGAGGTAGTGAGACTAGCTCATCAACGGTAGGAACGCTGGATTTAACGGCGCGTTGCTAATCCAAGACAATCAAAGCGTATAAAGCAGGGTTTGACGATGCTAGGGAGCACGAAGTGGTGGCAGACCGGGATCATTTATCAGATCTATCCCCGCTCATTTCAAGACAGCAATCACGACGGCGTAGGAGATCTTCGCGGGATCATACATCGATTGCCCTATCTGACAGAACTGGGCGTCGATGCCATCTGGTTGTCTCCAATTTTTATGTCGCCCATGGCCGACTTCGGCTACGACATAGCTAATTACACCGATGTTGATCCACTGTTCGGGGATTTGGCCGACCTCGATAGCCTCATAGATGAAGGCCATCGCCATCAGCTCAAGCTCATTCTAGACCTAGTTCCCAATCACACATCGGATCAACATCCCTGGTTTGTTGAAAGCCAAGGATCTCGCAATAGCCCGAAACGCGATTGGTATATCTGGCGTGATCCGGCTCCGGACGGGGGGCCTCCAAATAACTGGCTTTCAGAATTCGGAGGAAGCGCGTGGGAATTCGATCCGAACACTAACCAGTATTATTGTCATACGTTTCTGTCTGCACAGCCTGACTTAAACTGGCGCAATCCTGCCGTTCGCAACGCCATCCACGACGTCATGCGTTTTTGGCTCCGACGCGGCGTCGATGGCTTCCGCGTGGATGCCGTCTGGTATCTCATTAAGGACGATCAGTTTCGTGACAATCCCCTCAATCACGATTTCCGCCCTGGTGGGCTTCCCCGCGATGCGTTGATCCCACTTTACACAGCGGATTTGCCCGAGGTTCATGATGCGATTAGCGGTATGCGACGAGTTACAGACGAATTTCCCGATCGAGTGCTCCTCGGTGAAATTTATCTGCCGTTCGAGCGTCTTGTTGCGTACTACGGCCGCGATCTAAAGGGCGTCCATTTTCCCTATAACTTTGCACTTCTGACGGCCAAATGGGAAGCCCGCTCACTCGCAAGTCTGATCGATGAGTATGAGGCCGCACTCCCGCCGGGAGGGTGGCCGAATTGGGTTCTGGGCAACCACGACCGACCGCGCCTCGCAAGTCGAATCGGAGCAGATCAGGCACGTGTCGCTGCAATGCTTCTGATGACATTGCGCGGAACGCCGACCTTCTACTACGGTGACGAGATCGGCTTGCAGCAGGCAGCTATTTTGCCGGAACAGGTTCGGGACCCGTTCGAACAAAACGTTCCAGGTATCGGTGTTGGTCGCGACGGATGCCGCACGCCGATGCAATGGGATGCCACGAATTCGGCCGGGTTCTCGGATGCTGACCCCTGGCTGCCAGTGTCCAACAACTTTCGTGAAAAAAATGTGGACGTTTTCCGCAAGGATAGAGGATCGCTCTATTGGCTATATCGTCGGCTGATCGAATTCCGGCGCAAACACGTGGCTCTCACAGAGGGATCGTACAAGCCTTTGAAGGCCAGCGGCGATCTTCTGCTGTTCTGTCGTGAGCTGCAGGAGGAGCGATTGTTGATAGCCCTGAACATGGGACCTGAGCCTATCGCGGTCTCAATCCCTGATAAAAGATTGTCTGTGCGCGTCCTTCTATCTTCGTTTTTAGACCGCGAGGGGGAAGAGGTGTTGGCCAGTATCGCTTTACGCGGCAACGAAGGGTTGCTCATGATGGATGTCGGAAGCGCTCGATAACAGGAACATCAAGCAACATTGAACGTTGGGTGCGGTGCCAATCAGGCTTTTTAGCTCAAGGTGAAACGAAGATGAGGATCGCTCAGATTGCGCCGCTTATGGAGAGCGTGCCCCCAAAGCTTTACGGAGGGACTGAGCGGATCGTCTCCTACCTTACCGAAGAATTAGTCAAACTAGGTCACGATGTTACGTTATTCGCCAGCGGCGATTCTGTAACCTCGGCGAAACTCGTAGGCTGCGTTCCAACAGCTCTGCGGCTGGACCCTAAAGTCTGTGATGTCATTCCCTACTATATGCTCATGCTCGACCGGGTGCGGAGCCAATCGCAACAATTCGATATCCTTCATTTCCATATAGACTATTTGCACTTCCCACTGTTTCGGGACATGTCCTCGCGAGTCCTGACCACTCTTCACGGCCGGCAGGACCTCCCTGACAACAAGCCGATTTACATTGGTTTTGATGAAATGCGTTTGATCTCCATTTCGGATAGCCAACGGACACCGATTTCAATCGCAAACTTCGCGAAAACGATTTACCACGGGCTACCTGGAACTGATCTTAAGCTAACCCTTCGTCCCCAAGGGGGCTATCTTGCGTTTCTTGGTCGCATTGCTCCCGAGAAGGGTCCAGAAACCGCGATTCAGATCGCACGATCCGCCGGTATCCCACTTAAAATAGCCGCGAAAATCGATCGGGTGGACGAACAATACTTTCGCGAACGAATTGCTCCATTGCTGGATCAACCGGGCATCGAATTCATTGGGGAAATCAACGAACATCAGAAGGCCGAATTTCTGGGTCAAGCCTCCGGTTTGCTGTTTCCGATTGATTGGCCGGAGCCTTTTGGCTTGGTGATGATAGAGGCAATGGCATGCGGCACGCCGGTTCTCGCTTTTAATCGAGGCTCGGTGTCGGAAATCATCGAGGACGGCAAGACGGGTATCGTGGTCCAGTCGAAGGACGAAGCGATCAAGAAACTACCGCATCTTCTGACCTTGGACCGACGGAGAATCCGGCACGAGTTCGAGCGGCGTTTTTCGGCTCAACGAATGGCCCATGATCACATTGGACTGTATCAAGAGCTGATAAAGGGTGAACGCGAGTGTCTTGTTCAAAGCGCTTTTCAAAGTGATGCTCTCGAAAACGCTCAGCAAGCTGATCAGTCGAGGTCCCATTCAATGACCAAGGTGGTGCAGGCGCCCTACCCATTAGCTACGCCTGCGCCTTTCTTGAGTAGCCGACCGAGCATTTCTTATGAACCATTTACGAGCCCGTATGTCCGACTCCTGCAACAGCCAAGCCGGAGAATGCTACATGGCCCGCACGCCACCCTGGAAAGCAGCCAGTCCGCGAAAAAAAAGAGGGCAAGGGATCGCAAAGGCTTTCGCCCGCGCGCAAAGCCGTCAAACGTTCGGCGAAAAAGGCCGGGCGGCGTTATCCGAATTTGGTCGATAATATCCGGGCCGCCAGCAAGCAGAAAACCGTCCACAAAAAGAAAACGAGGAAGCGTTTGATCGAGGTCCTCGGCATTGCGGGACAGCCACGTCGGTACGGCCCATTCATCACCCCGCACGGCGTCGCCTTCAACCTCTGGGCTCCCTCGGCCCAGTCCGTCGAATTGCTCGAACGCGGCCAGCCACCACGGCGCATGCCGAGGGACGTGGACGGCTGGTATCAAACGCTCAGTGCGACCGCGCACGTCGGCACGCGCTACCAATTTCGCATCAACGGCGACCTGAATGTCCCGGATCCGGCGTCGCGCTTTCAGCCGGATGATGTCGGAGAGCCCAGCGAGGTTATCGACACGGCCGCTCTGCGCGACCCCGTCCTATTTGTCGGACGCAATTGGGCTGAGTCCGTCATTTATGAATTGCATGTCGGCACCTTTTCACCCGAAGGCACCTATGCCGGCGTCGAGAACAAGCTCTCCTACCTGAAAGAGCTTGGTGTCACGGCCATTGAACTGATGCCGCTCAACGACGTGCCGGGGCGGCGCAATTGGGGCTATGACGGCGTGCTACTGAACGCACCGAATGCGCGATATGGACGACCCGAAGACCTTAAGAGGCTCCTGCGCGCCGCGCATCAGCACAACATCATGGTCTATCTGGACGCCGTCTATAATCATTTCGGGCCCCAACTGAATTACCTGCACAGCTACGCCGAACCCTTCTTTACCGATCGACATTCGACTGGATGGGGTCCGGCGGTCAATCTTGAAGGCGAGCACGGTAAATTCGTGCGCCAATTCCTAATCGACAACGCCCTGATGTGGATCAGGGATTATGGCTTTGACGGGCTACGGTTAGATGCCGTCCATGCGCTGAAAGACAATTCCGAAAAGCACTTCCTGGTCGAGCTCGCCGACACGATACGCACACGCTTGGTCGGCCGGCATGTGCATCTGATGCTCGAGAACGAAGCCAATGAGCCCCATCTGTTGGAACGCAAGGCTGGTCGAGCACGACTTTACAATGCGCAATGGGGAGACGACTTCCACAACGCCCTACATGTGCTGCTGACGGGGGAGAAAGAAGGCTATTACCGTGCCTTTGCCGACAAGCCGCTTGATCATCTGGCTCGTAGTCTCACCGAAAACTTTGCTTACCAGGGCGAAGTCTTTCCTTTGCATGCCAGACCTCGCGGCGCCAAGAGCGCGCATCTGCCGCCGGACGCCACCATCTTTTTCGCCCAAAACCACGATCAGGTCGGCAATCGCGCTCTTGGTGAGCGGCTCTCGACTCTTGTGAGCACCGAAAAATTACGTCAGGCGATGGCGCTTGTTTTGTTGAACCCTCATATACCGATGCTATTTATGGGCGAAGAAGCGGCCGCCGAGACGCCGTTTCTGTTTTTCTGTGATTGGCAGGGCGAGGCCGCCCAACTTACCCGCGACGGCCGTCGCAAAGAGTTCGCAGAACAGGCCTTTTCGACGCCCGAGATGCGCGACAAGATTCCCGATCCCACCGACGAGAGGACATTTCTCTCATCGAAACTCGATTGGGATCGCATCGAGCATGCGCCGCGCAGCCGCGAATTCCGCGCGCTCACCCATGAGTTGCTTGCAATTCGCCATCGGCAAGTGGTGCCACTTATCGGGGAGGGGTTTGCGCGTGCCCACGCCGAGCGCACGGCCACGGAAGGCCTTAACGTTATCTGGCATACGCAAGAAGGGAACAGCCTTCAGATCATCACCAGCTTTGCCCCTGCTAGTGTACCGATGCCGAAAATCGAGGGCAACGTCATCTGGAACTCGGAGCGCGGCCCGTTGACACCGTCGCTCCGGCAGCACCAGATCGTAGTTGCTATCGGCGATGGAAAGCCGCATCCGTAACTTGTTAGGCGACCGCCGTCGGTTTGGTCGGATGAGCGGTACGCGGATGGTGATCGTGCAGATAGACCGCAAGCTGATGTCGCAATTGCTCGTCTCCGCCGACCGCATCCTTGAACAGCCGGTCCTGAAGATGGTGCGGAAGAGCCGACCATAGCTTGAGCGCCGCCCTTCCCACCGTATGTTCAAAACGTAATACAAGCTCGCTCATTACTAATCTCCGTTGGACGGCGCCCCGCGCCGGCGTAAGGAGACAATACGGGAAGGTCGGCTAAGTTTCACTCGCGCCTCACCGACAGGCGAACGGGCCGGGTCGGCGAAGCGGATGGCTAGGGCGGCGGCTCATGGGAGGCCCGCTTGAAAAGTTTGGACCCTGACAAATTTGGACTTCTACCACGTGCCGGTGGTCTCCGGCCGCCTTGGCTCGGCGCACATTGAGATAGGCACCGGTCAGAACCAGCTGATCGTCGAGGGCGGCAAGAAAGAAAAACAGGAACGCGAGTACCTATATCGCGGCATTTCGACCCGCGCCATCATAGCCGCCGCTGCCGGCGTGGCGTGGGCATTCTGGACCCGCTTAAGATGGAAGCCACGACATTGAAGTCTAATACCGCCTGCACACCGCGCGGCTTGGATAGGAACCTAGTGCATCGATGCGGATTAGGCCGGTATGGACAATGGGCAACCCACCGATTCTGGCGGTAATGAACCCGCCCCGTTGCTTTTGATCGGGGTCGCTCTCCTCCCGCTCTTAGGAGTTCTTGGTTGGTTTCTAGGATTGTTCGGCTGAGCGCAAGCGACGCGAACCATGCAGATTTTAGAAGGTTATTTGCTAAGTCGAAGCTCGCCGCGGCATACGCGCGATACTTGGCTCTTCCGTGAGACATATCAGCAACAACCATGCGTCCGCGTTTTTGCAGGTGGCTGGTCTTAAAGGCCTTCAGCGGCGTACCAAGGCACTGGTCCCGAAGAGCGAAGTTTCACGGCGCAGTTTTCGGGCTAGGGCGCGGCCGGGCGATCCTGCGTCCTGTCGCCCAGCCAGCGCCGATATTGGAAAATGCCACCGTGTTGCCGTGTGGGGCAGCCTCGGCGATTGACCTACGTGCCGAGCGACGAATGATCCCAGCGGCACTAATGTCATGCCGATCATCGACAAAGCTCACAGAGAGCTTTGTCACGATCGTCGGGGTTTTATACGTTCCAATCGCGAAAGTCCTCATCATCGGAAAAAGATGGCAAGATCCCTCAATGCGCCTTGGTGCACCTCGCCTGCCGTCCTTGGCGGCGAGACCTAAGCACGTTCGACTGCCACGATGCCAACATTAGCCAGCCGTACCTTGTGTTTCCGGCCACGCGGCGAGCACGGCGCTCGCGACCAGCGATGCGTGTTATCGCCAATCTTCGCCAGTCAGATCGAGCGAGATATCCAGAGTCGCAAAAAGAAGGTCTTGTCTTACTAACGCGTGGATCACGCAGCTGCGCGGCCCTGATGCGCGCTCCACCATTCAGCGACCCCTTGTAGGACATCGTCCCAAAGAGTGGTGGGGAGGTCAGGTACAGCGAGGCGAACACTATAACCGCCCGTTGCGGAGGACTGACACCATTCGGTCGCAGCAAAATCGAAGCCGAAACTTCCCGCGTGCCGGATTGGCAAGCCCTCTCGGCTCAGATCATTGCTCATGTCTGCAGCAGCCTGCCTTGCCGTCGCTTCGTCGAGAGGCTGCATACTCCCTAGCTTGACAAAAAGGCCGTGCGCGAACTGCTCCACAGTCTGACCTGGTAGAATAGACTTGAGCTGCTTGAATGCACGGCGGCTATTGTGCAGGATGGCCGCCACCCTTTTTTCCGTCAATGCCCGGTAAGATGAAGTGCCTACGTATGGCGGGAAATGTGCAGGTAGGGCAGCGCCGCCGAGCAGTCGAACTGCGTTTCTCATTTCGGCCGGAAGATTGCTGAATCTCGATCCTACAATCCACGGATCGTTCTTCTCCCAATGAACGAAAGCGGCGGAGCCCAGCCGGCCATATTCTGCACCAAGAGAGTCCAGCTTGGTGTGGCTGCGCACCATCACGACTGGGACACCCCATGTCCGCGCCCATCCCAAGGCGCGTCGAATACGGCCCGACCCGCCCGAAAAACAGGTGGTGTCGAAAATCACGAGATCGAGCGCTGGGCTACTGCAGCGCACAGTCTCTTCAAACACGTCGCCTGCGGCGCAAGAATCGAGCAGGAGGATCCGGGATGAACAAGTCCGACCATTTGCCCCTTCCTGCAATTGCCTCAGCGGGACCAGCTGCAAATGATGCGCATAGCCTTCAACGAATTCCAACGTCTCACTGTAAGAGCCCTGAAGAACCAAAAGATCGGCTTCTTGAGCGTACGCTAACAGCAGCGCCGAGATGGCCGCCATGCCGGAAGCAGTGTAGACCGTTTCGTGAGTGAATTCGTCATCCCTACCGTAGAATGAAGGACCATTGACCTCCAGATCTGCACGCTGGTAGTCGTATTTGAAGTTGAATGGCCCGGCAGCGTTAGGCCTCTCTGACCAAGCTGTTTCTGTAATCGTCCAATCGTGGAAGGCATGTTCGGCCCTAAGCGCAGCAGTTAACTGAAATTTGCACCTGACCACTTCTGTGACGGACGCCGGTCGGATGAGATCGAGTGGACTTTTCAGGCAATCGTTCAATAGCCGGAGTTCCTCATGCTTTCTTCCAAAGTATGCTTCGATGGTCTCCATATGGCTTTTCACTGCTGGGTAAGATCATCTCCAACGAACGGAGCTGCATTTGGGTCCTAATTTGAGGAATGACCGCACCGGCCGATTCGCAGGGCCGCTTGTACGATGTTTCTCGAAGTATGATCCTCAAGGATTGTGCCGCGGGCTGCCGAATGTGGCGATCAACCCGCCGCTGAGCCCACTAAATATTGCGATCTTACGGCTGCTCCATTCACACTACTGAGGCTTCGGTTGGTTGGCACAGGGCACCGAATGATGCCATCTCCACAATGTTGCACTCGATCGCTCGAAATGCCATATCGTGCAATAAGCTCAAGCGAGCGCGACACCTGCGTTCGAGGATCGCGCGCACGAGGGCTCAGCTATTGTGTCGATCCCACTTTGCCACGCCCAGCCCAGTTTCCTCATCGCCTCAAACGTGCTCGGAGACGTATGCCAAGTCGCCCCGGCCGGCGGCGCTCAACTGGAACGCGGCGCTCCTAATTGAGTTTTCCCATCATCACCGAGCGCTTGTCGATCCTTTTGAACTCAATACGTCGCCTGGAACTACCGTGAACGAACAGGCGAGATCGATGATGCGCCTTTAACCAGCCGATTTCTCGCGGCACCGCCGAACAAATGGTCCGGGACGGCGAGCGACGCTGGCTGTTCCTTTCGAATAAGGCTATTGCCGCTTCAGAAGGGATTGCAAAATGGCTTAAATTGGCCGCTTCGACCGTCGAGCGCGCGTTTACCTGCTGTTTGGGAGCAGGGCCCGCGCTTCCTGGTGCGGAATTGTCCGGCGGGCGTTGCAGCCGATAGGAGTCGATTTTGAGTGGAACGCTGCGCCCTGCCGGCGATTGAAACTCCAAACCGCAGGAGTGAATGATGTCCATCGACTATCCGAAGCCGCCGTATCCCAGCCAAAAGCAGCCGATGCCGGGATCGACTGCAAAGATGGATCCTCGTCCGGATCACGGCGAGACTAGCTACAAAGGCTCGGGCCGCCTGAAAGGCTTGAAGGCGGTGATCACCGGCGGCGACAGCGGCATCGGGCGGGCCGTCGCGATCGCTTACGCGAGGGAGGGAGCAGATGTCCTCATCTCGTATTTGAGCGAGAAAGAGGATGCCGAGGAGGTCAAGGCTCTGATCGAGGGGGAGGGACGCAAGGCCGTACTGATCTCGGGCGACATACAGGAACCAGACCATTGCCGGACTGTCATTCAGAAAGCGGTCGAGGAGTTGGGCGGCGTCGACATCCTTGTAAACAATGCTGCTCACCAGGCGACGTTCAAGGATATTGGCGACATCAGCGATAAGGAATGGGAACTGACCTTCAAGGTGAACATACACGCGATGTTCTATCTGACGAAAGCTGCGGTGCCTCACATGAAGTCGGGGAGCGCTATTGTGAATACGGCGTCAGTCAACTCAGATATGCCGAATCCGATCCTGCTCGCCTACGCGACGACGAAGGGGGCAATCCAGAACTTCACGGGCGGCTTGGCGCAGATGCTGGCGCCGAAAGGCATTAGGGTAAATGCGGTCGCACCAGGCCCGATTTGGACGCCGCTCATTCCCTCGACCATGCCAGAAGAAGCGGTCGCGAACTTCGGCAAGCAGGTGCCAATGAAACGCGCAGGGCAGCCTGCCGAGCTCGCGACCGCCTATGTCATGCTCGCCGATCCTTTGTCCAGCTACACTTCGGGCACCACGGTCGCGGTCACTGGCGGAAAGCCGTTTATCTGAACCACAGAAGGTCTCAAACATCTAACTACGGCCGACGGTCGTTTTTTTGGATGGCATATGGAGAACGAGCAATCCGGATCTTCGACTGCCGCGGAAGTCGGCGCTTGTTCACAAACTGAGCACGGCGCGCGGAGCCGTCCCGGAATTTAGACGCGCCGGCGATCAGGATGGAAGCTGAAGCCACCGCGCCGTAGTGAGAGTTCCTCTCACGAAGCGAGAAGCTTTTCGTCGAAGACGGTCAGTTCAATATTCGAAGCACCTCCGATATCAGCGAAAAAATCTCGCACTAGCTGTTGGGTCTTGTCTCCCGCGTCGAGGTGCAGGTAGTTCGGCATGTCGACTTTTGGTAGAACTTTTGGCGTCGAGCAGCCGATTTATCTATGATCTTTGCCTGCAAGCGGTACTAACGAGGTTTGATGGTGGGACGCATTTCATCTCCGGCGAAGCACTCTACGAAGGCGGGACAGGGGAAGGTCGCTGGCAAGTGGCCGGAACCGCGCGGGCTCTTCTCGGATAGAATGTCAAAGCTTAGGGGCGGAAGAACGAACAAACGCCAAAAGGCCCGGCGTTTGCGAGATCCGTACGACTCATTCACCGCTCAGCACTTCGCGACCCTATCTTTTAAACCGCTCTGGCGGTTCTGCTTCTAGTACCGGGGAACCGACATCTCATTCTGACGTTTTCGGGCGATGCCGAAGAAGCCGATCAAGATCGAGGTTATCGAGGAGGGTGACGAGCGCTTCCTCTCGAGGATATTTTCTGATGGCTCTGAAGAGCGCCGACCAATACTGAAGCTCCCGAGGAGGAAGCGACCCCGACCGAAAGTGGATTGGAGTCGGAAGCTGAGTACTGGTCTAAAGCGGGGGTTTTAGGGGACCGGCGCACGTTCGGCATGGAGTAACCAACTCCGGCGTTGTTTCGAGCTGCCTTACGTCACCAACTAGTACGATGACGAGGTCTGTCCGCGTCGTTGAGAGGACGCTCTGACCCTGACACGTCACAAATGATCTTCTGCGGCGCGAAAGGGCAGCTTAGCCCGAGGATAACGGCCTTCTCCACGAGGAGCCTGGTTAGCAAAGCTGCGTACCTGCCCCCAAGGCCATGTTTGAGAGTGTACCAGACTCTCAATTCTTCCCAAAACGTACCCTTTGACGTTCCTAAATTTCTCGCTGCCTAGTCCGGTCTGACAAGGCTCATGACTTGCCTCTCAAGACGATCCATGTGAGCAGCGTACACGTCCTGCATATCTTCGAGATCTTCCAGAAAGAGTATGGCTTCCAGCGGGTCGCGCCCACACCGCTCTAATTGGTCGACAATCTCGCGTTGCTCGATCAATTCTTCCTGGCCTTGTGCAACGTATTCTCGCGCCTTCGACAGCAGCTCTAACGTTTCAACTAATTTCATGCGCGGCTCCGATGACGGGTTAAGTGGAACTCGGCACGTATGTACGCGTTCCAATGGTTTGAAACGACGAGGAGCTGGGTGGTTAAGTGGCTCGCGAATTCGGCAGTGAAGAAAGCCGCCAAGTCGTGAAAGAAAGGGCGCGTGTGACCAAGACGATGACCGGTTGCATAAAAAACTGCGCCTAGTAAAATTTTTGCAGTCACGAACGACCAGCAAAGATTTGCAAGTTGCTAATGGTGCGGCGCACCGAGAGTTCCCCTCGGTCGCGGCGTTCGGCTTTTTCGCCGCAGTAGTTTGTGTAGGCACGCGAGCAAGCGCAAGTCAGCCTGATGATCGATGAGCACGCACGTGCCGGCTGGCGCAATCTACCGCGCACGAATCCATGGCGCCCTCCCGCGAAGTGAACAGCTTCGAGCGGCGTATGGCATAACGTTGGAAAGTTGGAATAGCGCCTCAGATATTGAAAGCAGAGTGCCTATGAACGTTCCTAAATCCACCACGCCGTATTTTTCGAGGGACGTCGAGGCCTGCGAGCACTTCTTCCATCAAGTCTAAAATCAGAGCCTCATCCTCGATGACTAGCACTACAATTTTGTTTTTCGGAGTTTTCGACATCACTCCCTTCCCCAACCGACCATGGCGATAGACGAGTTCTAGCGAGAACTCCTGTTCCACTTTTTGCCACCCCGGGAAGCCCGCGCGTGGCATGGCACTAAGGCCGGCACACCGGCTGGCACGTTTTGACGACTCCAACGTTAGAGCCTAATGGAGAACGGCTCTATGGAAGGAAGCGAAGGCAGCCCGCTGGATAAGCTCCGGCGCCATGTTCGCATTCTGGTCGATATTGGCCGACTTGCAGGTGAGAACGCTGACCTAACCCGCTTCCTCGATCAGGCCGTCGTTCAGATCGCCCGGGCCGTAGAGATACACCACGTAAAGGTTCTTAAGTATCGTCCCCGCAGCTCGGACCTTCTCCTTATCGCAGGTGTCGGATGGAAAGAAGGCGCCGTTCGTAGTGCCACATTGTCAGCCGACCTACGGTCGCCGCCCGGCCGGGCATTTCAGACAGCAGAGCCGGTCACCATCAAGGATTTTGGCAAGCAAGAGGAATACGTTCGTTCGGATCTCCTTAAGGAACATGGGATCGTCTCGGTGAGTAACGTGCCTGTGCTCACCAATGGTGCGGCGTGGGGGGTGCTGGAGGTGGACAGTACAGCGCCGCGAGACTTCACTGAGGATACCACCGATTTCCTGACGGCTGCTGCTGCCCTAATCGGAACCGTGCTACGCCACAATGCTCCCCCCGAAGAAGCGCGAATGATGGCGGCCGCCGCCGAGGCCCAAAGGAGGGAGATTCTACTTCGTGAAATGCAACACCGAGTGAAAAACAACTTTCAGCTTGTTTTGTCCTCCATTTCCATCCAGAAGCGTCGGTCCCAAGGTGCGGAGGTCCATCGTGCTCTGGATCACGTCGCAAGTCGCATCAACGCGATCTCGCTGGCCCATGATCAGCTCGCGCCTCGACACGAAGGGCAGACGGTAAGACTTTCTGATTATATCCGCGCTCTTTGCAGCGCTATCCGTCAACAGATTGAAGACGTTGAGGTCGACGTAGAGTCTGATGAGCTCGAATTGAGTATTGACCGGGCGTTGCCGGTCGGCCTCATCTTGAATGAAACTGCGATGAACAGCATCAAGCATGCATTCGGGCCCGATGGCGGCAGGATCACGGTCAGATTGGTGGGAGGCATTGGCTTTGGCGAAGCTCGCCTTACTGTGTCGGATAACGGGCGCGGCATCATCAATGTCAGTGAGAATGGGTCTGGGCTAAAACTTATTGCATCTCTAGCGAGACAAATCGGAGGAACTATCGAGCAGCAAAGTTCCGATTCTGGCGCAACAACAATCCTTACCTTCCCATTGATACCCTGACCTACCGAGCCCGACTTCATCTACCTCTTGCCTAAGCAAGACCTGTCCGGGAAACAATCCGAAATCCGCAAATTCAAGCGGATTGAGATCCTACACTTCTTCGCAGCGACGCGCGTATTCATCACTAACTGAGAAATGAGGCTGATTGCGGAATTCCTTTATTACTCTTCGCAATCCCGACTTCCTCACGGCTTAGCGGCCTATCGCGGGGCAATCCAAATACGGCTCCGCTGCTGCCTTTCCGGCAGTGCTCCTGCTGGCTTGTAACCTCGAGCGGAAAAATGTGAACTTCGCATCGGACCGATTTCTTCTTTATTCCCGGCGCTTTCGGAATCGCCCGATTTGTATTCCACCGATGTTTCCCCGCTACGATTCGATCAAAGCCGTGTGGCTGCAGGGGCAACCTCGTTTAAAGGCCATGTTCTTCGGGATTTAGAAGGCAGACCCATTGATAGACGCAGCGGCGAAACCGGCTCTATCTGCACAAGCTGCTGCCCTTCTTGAGCATGCGATTGCGACGGTGAAACAACAGC
Organism: Bradyrhizobium sp. McL0615; assembly: GCF_049993905.1. Taxonomy (NCBI): domain Bacteria; kingdom Pseudomonadati; phylum Pseudomonadota; class Alphaproteobacteria; order Hyphomicrobiales; family Nitrobacteraceae; genus Bradyrhizobium; species Bradyrhizobium sp. McL0615. The sequence continues at coordinate 1,663,198 of NZ_CP188254.1, forward strand.
ATCCGGAATATTCCTGAAAGGAATTCGCGGGTGACTTCCGCCGAGGAGCGAGCTTGTCAAGATCTCGCGCTCGTTGCCGAAACCCGGAAGCCGTCAAAGAGTGAAGCACCCGGGGAAGCGGATTCGACTGTCGCTGCAACACATTCCGCGAACTTGTCTGCTGGGTTTTGAATCGCCTCGCGAAGAGCTATTTTTTGTTGGTAGGATCTGGAATGTCCGGCTTGCCTGGTGCGGGCCTGACGGATGAGTTGCTCTCAGGCATTTTATCCCGCCCCTGATCGCCGTTCGCGTCTTTGCCGCCCGACGTTGAGGTTCCGCTACCACTTTTGTTTGGACTCATACCCGATCGGTCCGGGTTCGCATTCTGCGAGCTCGCCGCTGGATCGCCAGTTGTGGAGCCACGACCGCTCGGCGCTCCTTGAGCAAATGAACCGTGGCCGATTAACGCAAAACAGGTGGCCAAGCCAATCGCTGAAACCTTCATGTTATTTCCTTTCGATTACTCATGATAAACCCTTTAATCGTAACCGGGTTCCGCAATAGGCTGGCGATCGTGGGCGCAGACAAAAGACAATCGGAAGCCGATTTATCGAAACGTTGCCGGTGTGCGCAAGCTGACCGCTGCGCAGAGCAGCATCAACCAAATAGTGGCTAAAGAGATTTCGGGAGACGACTACAGACACCCTAGCGCTCGGCCGGGACGGTAGAAGGCCTAGACGCGAGGAGGCGCAAACCCTTCCGCATGGACGTCAGCGTGATGAAGTCGAAAGAAAAGCCCTTCAGGTCGAGGCCGCATGTGAAGTTACCGAGTTACTGCGTTTCCCCGGATGAAGGTAGGTTAATCCCTGCGCCACGCTGTTGCAGCCTTTCAAATAGGAACTGAGGCACCACCCCGTTGGTTTACGAATATCGCCGCGAAGGCTCAGCCGTAGGCGTCGGCGACAGAGAGTGTTTTGCGCTCCCGCCTGCATTTGGGAGCGCTGGAATGGCCGTTTATTACTTCGATTTCCGTGAAGGAGACGAACTGGTCGTCGATGAAGAGGGCATGGAGCTAATCGGGATCGGCGCAGCGCAAAATGAGGCCGCGCGATCTTTAGCTGGCATCGCTTGGGACGCGATGCGCTCTGATGGCGCGCAAGCTCAAGAAATGGCAGTTGAGGTGCGAGACGTGCATGGACCTGTGATGGAGGTTAAGTTCGAGTTCGTAATCAAACGAACGCAGTAAGCCGCTTCCTGCGACCATGACCCGATTGACCTACTTGAGCGGTGTACGCACGAGGACGCTATTCCGGATCATTCGGCGTTCCAGTGTGGTGTTGCTGTTGGCCTTTGGTGGCTGCCTTGCCAGCTGCTTTGCCCGTCATATCATCCATCTGAGCCGAGAAGAGCGAGAGATAAATCACGGCGTTTCGGCCGGGAGTACGTGAGTTTCTATATCTTCGCTGCTTGCCTTGCGATCGAGTTCTGCCGCGATCCATCGCGCCGCGAGGAACGGGTGCGGGATGAGATAGTTGATCGCCAAACGGAGGATCCGCGATGGCTTTGCTTTTCAGATTGTTACTCATTGGTTTATTGGCGTCGCCGCTCGCTGCATACGCTCAAAGTGGTGGAGGTGGGGGCGGTGCAGGAGGCGGCGGCGGTACGGGTGGAGGCGCGTCCTCAGGCGGCGCAACTGCTGGGACAACCGCGACTGGCGCGGCGAGTGGTCCGACTGCAGGGAGCCCTAGCGCGGCAGGCACCCCAGGCGCTGGATCCGCCGGAGCAGGCTCTCAAGCGGTCAGTGGCGTCCCTAATGGCCCCGCCAATCTTGGAGATAACAACAATTCCGGTAATGATCCAAGCGGCGCCGGGAACGCAAGCAAAGTGCCCACCGCGCCTGGAACCAATAGCGTCGGAACGGCAAACGCGAGCGGAGGATCATCTAGCAGCAACTCGTCAACAGGTGCCGGTTCCCAAACTACCGGTTCGGCGCTCAATCGAGCTGGTGGGCAAAGCGGCGGCCGTATTGACGGTACGGTCACGCAAGGCCCCCAAATCCCCGGCGACGCTGCAATTCGAGCGGAAGATCAGGTCGTCGATAAGAAAATCAAAAGCATTTGCAAGGGATGTTGATCGAGGCAGTGTCGTCAGCGAACGAAGGCACCGGAGCGACAATAAACGCGCTCTGGCCCACTCAGTTTGTTATGCGGTTGAGCATTCTAGGGGCGAAATGATTGTTCGAATAATTTGGGGAATGGTCTTGCTAACTCGATTAACCGTCCTGCCGGTGAGCGGCGCCGAAGTCGAGCGCCACGCAACGGCTGGTGGGACTGTCGCGATTTCGATCGCCGGAGAAATCGTGGAAGGCGACGCGGAAGCGTTGAGGCTGGAAATACAAAGAGCTCAACTTGCAAATTATCCCATATCCGAAATCCAGCTTAATTCGATTGGGGGAAGCTTGTATGAAGGAACCAGCCTAGCAAGAGTCGTCCGCGCCGCCTCGCTTAATACCCGCGTTGCGGAACGCAATATCTGCGCGTCAGCTTGCTTTCTCGTCTTTGCAGCGGGTTCAACCAAATCCGTTCAGAATGGAGCGAGAGTGGGAGTACACGCGGCGACGACGGCGTCCGGCGACAACACTCAAATATCGATCAAAGCTACTGAAGCGATGGGCCGGATAGCAAAACTTTTGGGCGTCCCTTCTGGAATTGTCGAGCGCATGGTTTCGACACCCGCCAGCCAGATGTTTTGGTTGAATGGAGCCAACTTCGTGTCGATGGGGGCTGTTATTACTGACGGCAAGTAGCGGAATCCCGAAGAGCCGGCCGCGGAGATGACTGATCTTTAACAAAGATCTGGGGTCCTTGTTTCATTGTGGACGTCCCGCAAGCGGGAATGGGAGCGCATCGACTCGCTCGAGAGAGCACGATATTTCGTCGGCCTTGATGCCATCGCGACGCCATGCCGTGTGCATGCGCTGACTTTTGAATCATCACCAAGGACGGGCAATCGAAATTCCACCGATGATAGGTTCAAGTCAATCATGAGGCTCGCGCAACTACGCAGTCAAATACTGTCTAGTTGATCGAGATTTTCCGGGTCTTCAATCGAATTGATCGACGCCGAATGCAAGCACAACTAACCGAGACCCTGCTCGCGCGCATACCGCTTCGTGTTGCGGCCATCGAGCCAAAGGTTTCTGATGCCGATCAGAAAGATGGCTGACAGGCTCCGAAGAATCGTCAGGCTAACAGCCAGGATTGCAAGAATTCGTTCGTCGCCAGTTGTAAAAATCCGACCACGCCAAACAGCTGCCATAAAGGATGGCTGCCGCGAAGTACAAGTGCACCGCCCACATCGCGTCCTTGTCTCGCGGCCTCATGCCAAACGATTAGCACGACGAATTTGATTTCGTGTATCCACTGCTCGCCCTTGGGAGCATCGGCATCAGGGTTGCGCGCTGGAACCCCGGCATGGAGACGACGCAGATTGCAAGAAGGCCGCGGCGCTTGGAGGGAACGGCGGATATTTTACTTACGTCCCATTGATTCCGAACAATCAAGGGACGGGATCGTTGCTGCTACCGCCAATGTTATATGGCTCATTCAAGAGTCCGGTTCGAGGTCCGCTTTGCACCTATCAACGGACGTGGCAGCGCGGTGGGGTGCGTCCGAAAGTGCTAGAACAGACATAAGACAGCCGCGGCGCATATTGGGCGGCAAGCCCGTCTGCGTACCAAACTCCAAATGTATTTAGTGTTTTGGACTGCACCCCTCAAGTGAGACACGATAATCTCAGTGACAGGCATTTCGAGGATGACCTGTGGCAGCAAGAGGAAAGAACCGTCAGTTTCCGACGGCATACAAACTGAAGGCGATCAAGCGTGTCGAGCGAGGCGAAGGCGTTCTGCCCGTGGCTCGCGAACTTGGGATATCCCGCAAGATTCTGCACGACTGGATCAAGGCTTGGAAGGCGCAAGGGCCCGAGGGATTGAACCGCAAGCCGGGACCGAAACCTGGCCCCCGGAAGCTCAAAGCTCCGGCAACCTTTAACGACAAGCGTTCTGCACTGACGCGTGCGAATGCCCGCATCGCCGAGCTCGAACGGCTGGTGGGCCGCCAGCAGATCGATCTCGATTTTTTTTCGGCAAGCCTTGCGCGCATTGGAGCGGCCGGCAGCGCAAGGCAAACCCGCACCCGCATCATCGAAGTCATCCAAGCCATGACATCGGAGGCAACGGATTCCAATGCTCACGTGCAGCGGCTCTGTGGTCTGGCTGGCCTACCGCGCGCGACCTATTACCGGCACCTCAACAGACGCAGTCGTGAATTGGCCGATTGCGAGCTGCGCGACCAGCTCCAGCGCATCTGCCTCAAGCATCCGTTTTACGGCTACCGACGTGTGACCGCCGTCATCCGACGCAAAGGCATGGTCGTAAACGCCAAGAAAGTCCTCAGGCTCATGCGCGAGGACAATTTGCTCGCACAGTGCAAGGCGCCATTCCTGAAGCCGCCTGCAGAGCGACCAAGGGACATCGTCGTGGTGCCCAATCTCGTGCGCGGCCTAGTACCGTCCGCTCCTGATCAGATCTGGGTCGCGGACATCACCTACGTCCATCTCGCCAAGACCTTCGCCTATCTCGCGGTTATCCTCGACGCCTTCTCGCGCAAGGCGGTTGGCTGGGCCTTCGAGAACACGCTCGATGCCTCACTCGCGATCGCGGCATTGGATAGGGCAATCGAGGCCCGCAAGCCGCAGCGCGGCAGCCTGATCCACCATTCCGATCGCGGCGTGCAGTACGCCTCGATCGCCTATCGCCAGATACTGGCGGATCGCGACATCACGATCAGCATGAGCAGACCGGGCAACCCATTCGACAACGCCAAAGCCGAGAGCTTCATGAAGACGCTCAAGGCCGAAGAGGTCAACGGCAAGGCGTTCTCCGACATCCGAGACGCGCGTCGCCGCATCGATTGCTTCACCGCCGACGTCTACAATAAGGAACGTCTGCACTCGGCGCTTGGCTACCAATCGCCTATTGAGTTCGAAACCGCGTTCGCGCAAAACAAAGCACGATAACCCGTCGTGGCAACCGCACTGTCACTGAGATTATCGTGTCTCACTTGAGGGGTGCAGTCCAGTTTAGTGTTTTATATCGGAGGCAAGAAATGATCTCAACTCCTCGAGAAAACGCGCCAACGCCGGCTCGCCCTCCAACATGATGTGATTGCGGCCCTCGAGCGGAACGAAGCGGGCCCCCGGAATCCCGGCGGCCACCCGGCGGCCGGCCTCGAACGGCACCCTGGCGTCGTTGCGGCAATGCATGACCAGGGTCGGCACCTTGACCTGCGGCAGCAGCGCACCGATGTCCACTTCGCCGTTCGCGAGAAAATTGCGCGCAGCGTCCTCCGGCAAACACGAGACCCGTTGCAGGTCGTTAAACCAGTCGGCCTGCTCTTTGTTGGCGCCCGGAATGAACTGGGTTGTGAACATCTGCCGGAAGGCCGGGTTTTCCTGGCCCCATCCGAGCCGCATCAAGGTGAGCATCGCATCCCCGGCCGCCTTGTCCGCCTCGGTCCTGGCGCGCTTCTTCCAGCCGACCGCGTAGCCTCCGTAGAGGATCAGATGCGACACCCGCTCCGGATGCCGGACCGCATAGGCGATCGAGACTGCGCAACCCTGCGAGATGCCGAGCAACGCGAACCGCTCGATGCCGGCGGCGTCGACCACCGCTTCGAGGTCGTCTACGAACTTCTCGAACGTAACTTCCTGAACATCGCGGTCCGACAGCCCGTTCCCCCTCGCGTCGTAGCGGTAGAAAGCGTTATGCCGGGACAGTTCCTGGTAAAAATGACGCCGAACCGGGCTTTCGAATTCGAACTCGATGTGGGTCATCCAGTGGCCGGTTTTGACTAGCGGAAGACCCTGGCCCATCCGGGCATAGGCCAGCTGCACGCCGTCGCCGGTCTGGCAGAAGTGGATTTCCTGCTCGTACCGGACGGCCGATGCCGCCACCGCGTCTTCCGCCGACGACGGGATCGCGGCGTCCGGAATCGCCTCGATGTCCTTGGCGGTCAGCCCGAATACGCCGACCGCCCGCGCGATGTTCTTTACCGCCTGCTCGCCAAGATCGGCGAACGCCATCGACAGCTTGTCCCGTATCTGGTCGTTCGCCGCCCGCGAGATGCATAGCCCGCCGGGTTCGCAGAGCGTTTCCAGGCGTGCCGCGATGTTGACGCCGTCGCCGAAGATGTCGTCGCCGTCGATGATGATGTCGCCGACGTTGATGCCGATCCGGAACACGATCTGCCGTTCCGCAGGCACGTCGGCGTTGCGCCCGACCATGCTGCGCTGGACCTTAACCGCGCAGGCGACCGCATCGACGACGCTGGCGAATTCCACCAGCATCCCGTCGCCGGTGGTTTTCACGATGCGGCCGTGATGCTCGGAAATGCCGCAGTCCACCAGTTCGCGGCGGTGCGATTTGAGAGAATTGAGGGTCCCGATCGTCGGCGCCCATCAGCCGGCTGTATCCGACCACATCCGCCGCTAGAATGGCTGCAAGCCGGCGCTGCATGGCTTTTACCCTCTCATGCCATTACTAGTCTGCCCGCAATCAGAGGCCGCGACAAGTCTGAAGGCGCACAACTAAGACCTCGACATACTCGAGCGCGAGGTCCGCTTTGCCCCGATCAACGTACGTCGCCAGCTTGCCGCGGCAGCCGCTGTGTCCTGATCCCCACACGGTGACTAAAAAAGCGTCTGATTGTTAACTTTCGAACAGACAGTTCGATTCCACTTTATTCTGATCGGCCGCCAGTCAACGTTCTGATTCGATTGGGAGCTAATGAATGGATCGTTCTGTTATTGCCGATGTTCCGCGCGACAAGTATGTCGAACGGTGTAAACAACGCGCTTTCGATTATCTTGACCGAGGCGATCTCAAAGGCGCGGTTTCCTCGTTTGTCAACAATATGGATGCCCGTCCCGATTGCGAGTTGCCGCACCACTTAGCAGAGCTTGGCGTCGTGCTGTGGATGAGTAAAGATGTACAAGGTTGGAAGGTCTTGATCGAAGGGATCATATGATTTTTGGCCCACGAGGGCAACATGATGATGGGGGAAGTGTTAGCTTAAAGCGGCACAACGCCGTCCGAAGCCATCCGTCGGCTTGTTAGCGCGGATCCCGACGTTCAACTTTTGATCATTGGCGTCCTGATTATTTTGATCTGGGTCGTTATGCGCCAGTCTGCGTGAATTCGACTGAGTCGATTTCGAGAAAAAATGCGAGTCGATCGAATTTCGCGTTATTAGTATCGTGATCGCAGCGCTCCCAAGATGGTTGCAGCCGTGGAAGATATTCATCAGCTGGTCGACTGGGCCGAGGCCAGGAAATGACGATCGGAAGTTCGGGCAAAGGCCCAAACATGAACCACCGAGCCATCATGCAACATTTGAGTTTGACCGACTGGAAGTTGGCTCCGCCGGCTTCCAATCCTTCGACGTTATGCGGAAGCGGCCCGGAATCAGCCAACGCTTTCTCTTGCTGTCGCTTAGGCAACCGCGGCGGTACGCTGCCCGAACTTCAAAACCGGGGCAGGGATCTGACCGCTCGCCGATCCCGTGCAGCGCGGCGGGTGCGGTGGATTACTTGTCGTGCGCCTTAACGCGCAGACGCACCGGTGGGCTCTAGCCGCGACCTTTGCGCCCCTTGGCCGCAAGCTTTGCAGGGGCGCCCTTTGTGAGGCGAGCTCGTCGCTTTGCCTTAGGTCCGGGGGCTTGGTCGGTGATGGGGTTGAGTTCAGGCTGGGTGTTGCGCACGGCCTGAGCCAGTATCGCACGAAGCTGGTCTCTGGTCGGCGCCTGCGGCCTCACGTACGGTTTTGTGGGTGTGCTCATCCCTGAGAACTTACGGACCACAAATCTTAATTTAAAGACTGCAGCGCTCGGTCTTATCTTAATAATGAATAGCTGCAGGCGACCAGATGGGAAGTAACCGAGCGCCTAACAGACAAGTTAAGCCTAATTCGTGCCGCGCGTGACAAACCCCTGCAAGGGGACCCTGCAGGGGGCTTGAATCAACGAGGAAATGCCGCGGTGGTTGCTTGGCTGATTGCTTGGGGCCGCCGAGGGGGGCTCCCCGGCGACCCCAGCCGAACGCTTGCTCCTCGATCAAGTGAGGTCGGCGACCGACAGAGATCAACGGGCGAACGCTGTTGAAGTTGCTAAGTGGGGCTGCCGCTGACGGCGATGGAGGCACGCTCGCGACGACCCGCCGGCCGCTTGGCCAAGAACGCCGATTACCGGCAGCGCGAGTATCTGACAGAGGCGAGATTGCCAGGCTGATGGACACTGCCGGCAACAGCCGCAACCCGACGCGCGACCGGTTGCTGGTCCTCTTGGCCTTCCGGCTTGCGTTGCGGGTCAGTGAACTGGTCGACATTCGCCGGCAGCAGATTGACCTTGATACCGCAACTATCCACATCCGCCGCGCCAAGAACGGTACGCCTGGCATCCACGGTCTTCAAGGTGGAGGAGCTGCGGCTGTTGCGGGCATTACGCCGCGAGCATCCTCATGCAGACTTGGTGTTCCTGTCCGAACGCAAGGCACCCGTACAGAAGCTAATCGAACGGCTTGGCGTAGCTGCTGAGCTGCCATTCACGCTGCCGGGTGCGCCCTGGCCGGCAGCGGGATCGATACGCGTATGCTTCAGGCCTTCATGGGCCAACGCTCGATCGCGAACACGGTTGTCCACACCGATAAACACGAAGCGGTGCCGCAGTGCGGATCCTTGTGCGTTACCCGCATGATCGGCCCAGCGTGTACTTCTATTGGGATGACCTACCGAGCCGCCGGCTCAACCCCCAAAACGCTGGATCGCGAGATCGCACTGGAGAAGGCTAAGGCTGTAGCAATGGCCGCAGAAGGCTCGCGCTAAATAACTGCGACTACGGCCAAAGCCACGTCGGCTCCGAGGCCGGTGAAGAGCATCAGTGCGGCAAGTGTTCCGGCGCTGAGAATAGAGACAGTGGCGATGAAAGCGTCATTTGAACGTCCCCCGTGATGCACGAGGAAGGCTGAGCCCGGATTGTTTCAAGATCGCTTCGTGTTGCTGACAGAAAGACTTCGTTCACGGGAGAGTGACGCGGCGTCAATGGCTCAGAATGGCCCACTGATGGGCGATTGCGTTGGCGCGAAGGTTGGTACCGGCAAGCCGGTAAAACGCATGGGTGACTCGCGCTGAGTCCACATGATTGAGGCCGCCCCTGCGGACGGCCTCGGCTTTCAGTGCGTTCGACTTACTGTTTATTTACGCCCTTCTGTACGGCACCCGTTTCCTTGGCAGCGCCCGTGTTATTTGGGCCAGCTGCGGTACCTGCGCCGGAAGTGCTGGCGTCACCGCCAGACGAGGGTCTGCTGCTCGTACCTGTGGTGCCCTGTTTCATTGCGCCGTCCTTCATTGCGCCTTCGGACGCGCCCGGTCCAACATTGCCTTGGCTAGACGCACCAGGAGATGGCTGGGCGGTCTGTGCGAAGGCGGTGGGTGTTGCGAGAGCGAAGATGCAAGCTGAGGCTAATAGGATCTTCTTCATTGGATCTCCCTGGGTTCAGTTTTTTAGCCCATGGAAAACCGTTGCGCTTCGCGTTCGTTCCTATTCCAGCCGAAACCCATGACGAGCCAGCCACTAAAACGGAACTAGGCGGGCATACTCTTGGACGGACGTACCCAAAATGCGTGCGGTCGTGGTAACGATTCCGAGTGCGATTACCCCCAGCCCTACGATGACTCAGCACATCGATTTTTCGCCGCATGGGTATTTGTTTCGAGGGTTTCATGTCCTGCGCCTCTTCGCCCCAGCACAATGGTGGACCGGAGCAGCGGAGGCCGACGTGAGGGAGGTCACACGGACGAAGTCGTGACTGTAATGCCCGGTTTGTTCCCTATTCACCACCATCGAAAATAGCATGACAGGCAAGACTTCGCCCGTGCGCAGAAAGCGCCGGCCCCAGCGTAAGCAACTCCCTTAAGGATATCGGGCGCCTTCTCGGTGTGCCGGCACCGCTCACGACGCCGAGACGCACGTCCTCGTCATGCTGATCCAGGAAAAGACCAGCTTGCACATTGCCGGCAATAGGGCGATCCGCGCGGCGCTGGAGCTGATCCAGCAGCGCGGCTACGATCATCCCACCCAAACCGGGCCACCTGATCAACGACGTCAGCCTGCCACTGCGACCGCGGATGTACCGGCGCGATGGTGGACCGCCGGCCCTTGTGAGGACAAAGACCAGCGGCCCGTGTCCCGCACTCGCAATGAACCCGCGCTGTCTAATGGAGCCGCTGGATTGCAGGACCCTGAAACGGGTATAGGGCGGAACGCGGGCGAGCAATTCGAAACGGTTCTTAACCTAACCGCTCAACACGAATGCGCTTACCGGAACTTTTTAGCGGGTGGCGGTTCGAGGCGAGCGACGAATCGAGCGCCGCACCAAAGCTCGACTGGCGACACGTCTACCAGTTGTTTAGCCCACACAATTGCGTCGTCGTCATTCTCGCACTTGAACCCGCGGTGCCGACTCAACTGGCCATCGTAATTAATTGTCACAATGCGATAATGGCTCATTTGCACGGTTGCTCTAAAAAAAGCCGCCAAGCGGAGTATGATCGCCTGACGGCTTCGCTAGTGTGGGTCCGAACGTTGCGGAAACTGTCCGGTGGATGATGGGTACCTGACTTGTATGAGGGCGCAACGAACATCGCTCGTTAAGCTTGATGTCGGCGCGGCGAGTTAATCCTGGAACTAACAAACGAAAAGACTACGAGAAGGCGGTCTCTCAGCAAATCTGTGCTCGCCCTGAGGCTTCCATTCGCGATGCTGATCGGCAAGCCGTTTCGCCGGCTCGGATGAGCGGAAAGGGGCTGGCTAGGCCTACAAGATCTCCGAGAAATCACAGATGAAGAGTTCGTTAGCATTCCAAATTTAGGGCCGGGGGTAAAATGGTTGCGCGCACTGTGATTTCAAAGCACGCGATCGTCAATTCGTTCCTGCGGTAGGAACGAGACCGCCGGCCATTCGATTGTCCCGGTCCGTCAGCGGTATCAAAGGCCGGCCGCGCATCGTCGGAGGGTTCGATGAAAGTAATTTGTATCGCTTTAGGCGTCAGCCTTGCAGCTTGTTCTTTCGCACTTGCGCAGAGTTCCGGTGGGACATCTGCCGGATCATCCGCCGGGGCAGGCGGGTCCGGATCGACGCTTTCGAACGGCAGCACCATTAGCGGTACGGGAGGGGCACCGGGGCCCAACACTGCAAATGCTCTCGGCAAGCGCACAACCGGGAACAACCTCGGAGCACCGCAGACAGGCGGCGCGGGCTCCGCGCCTGCCTCTCATGGCAATGCCGTCGACACCCCCGCGGCAAACGCAGCCACGCAGAGCCTCGGCAATACGGATGCCGGCGTCCTCAAGAAGTAGGTCGCGAGCGGCGAAACTCGATGTTCTCGTTAGAGCGACGGAACCAACTAACCGTTTTTTAAGGCCGTCGCGCCAGCATCGCCCGATGGGCAATGACGATCATAGCTCTAAGTCTGCGATTCTGACGGGCATCAGGCGCGCCTTTTCGCCCGTACCGAGCCGCGTTCCGATGCTGAGCCGTGCGCCAGGGCCGTCGCGTGCTACCGAAGCGGCGAGAATTGTCGAACCCGCGCGGCCGCTCGAAACAACGAGACATGTCGATTACAGATGGGAAGCCACGCGCAGCTTATTTTGAGCGGAGATCAAATCGGGGAGTGGCGCCTAGGAGCGCAGCAAGCCGAGAGAGCCCGGCTCAGGAAAATGCATCTTGGCGCGGCTCATCGACCTTGATCCGGCGATCAGCCCCGCGGTGGCGCCTGTCGACGGAGATTCGAAACCATCCCTTAGGCGGGCAATAGCGGAAAGGACCGGGCCGATCTCGCCCGGCTCGAATGGGCGCAAGGGCCGACTTTCACCGTTTATCATTGCGCAGAACGGCCTCTGGCTTTGCGCGGCAATGGCTGGGCATACACGCCCGGCTCGGAGCCTTGGCGTCGGCAAGCGTCTGCCCGGGAACCTGCGATGGGCGAGCGATAAGCGACAAGAATCCCACTACACCGGCGGTGGTGACGGCAACGAGCGCCACGCGCAGCGCCCCCTGCAACAACAATCGTCTTAGACCGTGAATCACCGAAATGCCTGGAAGGATTGCGAACTGCACCTTCGTAATAGCCACAAATGCTTAACGGATTTTGCAGTGCCCGATCCTACACAGCGCGCTAATGGGCGTCCCTTCGATATTCCGGCGGGGCGATCTCGCCACCTACCGGATGCCCAGTCCATGACGCCGCCTTCAGCCATGGTAACTTTTCCCATTCAATGCGTGCGACCGGTCTTCAGCCACGACAAGATCGTTGTCGCGACTCTTCTGAGCTGCTCCGGGCCGTCCCGAAGTTTGGCAGAGCCAGTCGCCCTCGGGGATGTCCTCGTTCGCCCCGCAGCCGGAGCACGACCGACTCTACAAAGGCGCAGTGCGTTGTTGGCTTCGTTCTGCGCGACTTCCGACCAACAACGCAGTTATTCCCAAAGGCTCGCACGCAGCCGTCGCAAGTCCAGGTCGTCGCGCATGGGCAGCGGTCAATCATCGCGTGCATTGAAAGTCGATCCGCTGCGGGCCAGTTCCCGCAGACAAGGCAAGCAATTGGGCCCCCGCTTTGTTTAGTGATTGCGGCGGTTACCGCGGAGGGGCGAGGGCAACCGATCCAGGGTTCCCTACAAGGAGAACGCCACCTAAGACCCATCAGTTTTCGTTCGTCTACAAGAAATAAATAGCTTGCCGCGGGGTTCTCGGGGAGACACTCATCAGCTACGACGACAGGGTGAACCATAATCAATAGGTTTCCAACCTCCGTTGAGCTAGTCGATCCAACACAGATTGAGCTTCGCTTACGATCTCTCGTATGATTTCCGCTGCAGGTTGCACCCTATGAACAAGGGCGACACTTTGGCCGGCCCAAAGCGACAATGCTTCTATGTCGCCATCGGCGTCAGCACCGGGAGTATATGATCGATAGCGTACGATTGGTCCGCGAGATTTTGAAGTTGCGACGATCTCCCCCTCGCCGGGCCGACTTCCCGTCGCTGGTCGTCCTGCGCTTTCCCACTCGGCAACGGTACTATTTCGCAGAACACGATGAGGCGCCCTGGGCCAACCGATGTCGAACAACTCATCCAGATAAACTGTATCGTTTTCTGTCGCTCGCAAAAGCCGTTCGCGATAGTGCGGGTGAATGGCCACCTCGTGACTGGCGAGAAAACGGGTTCCGATCCACGCCCCTGACGCGCCAAGAGCCAATGCAGCGGCTAATCCACGTCCATCGGCAATGCCGCCTGCGGCTACGACAGGAATTGATCCCACGGTGTCTACTACTGCCGGAATGAGCGGCATCGTTGCGACTGTCCCTCGCACATGGCCGCCCGCTTCCCAACCTTGAGCGACGACAACATCAACACCGCACTCGACGGCTTGGCGAGCTTCCTTAGCTGTACTGACCGTATGAAGAACTACCGCGCCAGCCTGTTTTGCTCGTTCAACGAGTGCTGAGGGCTCACGCCAGAAGAACGAGATAACCGGCACCTTCTCTCGAAGGCAAGCTTCGAGCCGCTCTTCCTGCGGAAACTCCAAGTTCAGGTTGACCGCGAACGGTTTATGAGTGAGCGCTTGCGTTTCGCGAACTTGCCGGCGCAACGTGTCGATATCCGTTCCCCAAAGGGCGAGTGTGCCCAAGCCGCCGGCGTTGCTAACTGCTGCAGCAAGAGCGGGGCCGACAGCTCCCCCCATAGGCGCTTGGATTATGGGGATGCCGATCCCAAGACGTTCGCACATAGACGGCGTCATTGGCATATCCTTCGATCGTTGAAGCAGCTTCGTTAAGTAAAGCATGCCACTCTTGTCATGCTAGATCAAAGGTCCCGATTGCTTCAGATCAGCGCCCCGTGGTGCAAAAGGGAGCCCTACTTACTGGAATTCAGAAAACGCGATACTAGCTATCGCTTTAGGCGAACCTGCTCCGCCCCTGTTCAATGCCGAGGCACAAGCGACGAACGCACCGCCTAACAGATTGTTGCCGGCGTAGCGAGCTCGCCTTTAGATCGAACTCCACTAGCCCTTGGCGAGCAGCATCAGATGGCAGCGCTATTCCTGTTCGTGACGGTCTCGCACGGTTTGTTTACCAATCTCTACAAATCGCCAGAAACCATGTCGCCTAACTTGGGGTTCAATAACTTCCACGCATGCTCATCTAAGGACGGCGCATAGAAAGTGGTGTCTTTCATTCCAAGCGGGTCGAGCAGGCGTTCCTTTTCCTGACGGGTTGGCGGGAATACGAAGGAGAATGGCCGTGGCTCAGCAAGACCGCAATTTTCGTGGTGATGGTCTGCGATTGTAAGTTTGCGACATGCCCAACGGCCCTGACGCTGTCCGCTTCCTGCGGATGACCGCAACAGTATCGAGTAAAACGCAGACATCGTCATTATCCGATTTGCGACAGGCCGCTCCTGGCGGAAAGCGGCCGTTCGCAAGAATGTCCGTTCCTGGGGTGCCGGCTCAACCGGTCGACGCAACACAGGCGTTAAATCTCTCCGCTGGTGTTTCAAATTGCAAGGTCTCACGTGGTCGTTCGTTTAGCTGACGAGCCACTTTGTTCAGATAGGCTTGCGAATGCACCGACAAGTCGGTGCCCTTCGGGAAGTACTGTCTCAGCAGGCCATTGGTATTCTCGTTCGACCCGCGCTGCCACGGGCTTTGCGGATCGCAAAAATAGACGTCGATGTTGGTCGCCAACGTAAAGCGACGATGATCCGTAAGTTCCTTGCCCCGATCCCAGGTCAGGGACTTATACAGCTCCTTTGGTAGCTTCTTCGCCTGCTTGATGAGCGCGGATACGACCGTCTGGGTGTCCTTGCCTGCCACCTTGGCCAACATCACGTAACGCGTATGACGCTCGACCAGGGTCGCGATGTAGCTGTTGTTCGGTCCGGACAACAGATCGCCTTCCCAATGGCCAGGCACCGCCCGATCTTCAACCGCCGCCGGTCGCTGGCTGATTGAGACGATATCCTTGATGTGCCCCCGTCTATCCCCATTTGGGTCAACCGGCCTGGAGCGACGCATCGAGCGCTTCGATCGAAGATGGCTAAGCAGCTCTTTCTTGAGCACGCCGCGTGCTTGGACAAACAAGCTGCGATAGATGGTCTCGTGTGACACCTGATTACACTCGTCTTCAGGATGCGTTCTCTTCAGCCAACCGGCTATCTGCTCGGGTGACCAATCCAATCTGAGCTTGCCTGCCACCGCCCGCCGAAGCCGCGGATTGGTCGCTAACTTACAACATTTTGGACGACGGGATCGCGCCCAGGCATTCTCGTCCGCAAGTGTCGCTCGGTAGCGATCATAGCCGCCATTGCGACCCATTTCCCGGCTCACCGTCGAGGGTGAGCGGCCAAGCAGTTTGGCGATCGACCGGGCCGATCGATGTGCCGTAACACCTCTGGAAATCACCTCGCGTTCCGCAAGCGTCAACGCCAACCTGGAGCGACGCCGCTCCGCAGGACGAATCCCACCATGCGGAGCCACCAGAAAATAGATCGACGATGACTGCTTACCAAAAGCTCGTCCAATCGCCTTCAGCGACTCCCCACGCTTCCAGCGATCCCATAATTCCGTCTTCTCCGCCGCAGTAAAACCTCTATGAAATCTCCGTTCCATCCCACACTCCATCTTTTCCCTCTAAGATAAAGTGTTGCGGCGACCGGTTGAGACCACCGGGGCAAAGCGGACAACGCTTATGCGCCGGTCCATGACCGTTTCTGACCCTGGCTGTGTGAAAACGTGAAGACCTAGGAACGGCGGAAAATCCGATTCTCCGATTCCGCCACGCCGTAACTCCGGGCTATTGCCCCTTCTTTGGCACAGGAGAGGAGGGACGTTCCTCTTAGGTCGTTCCCGGTCCCGTCGGCAGTGGCTCTGCTGCTCCGGATGCTAGACAAGAATGACGGCCTCACTCAACGCGACCGGCTGAAGGCGGAACTGCCCTAGGCCGACGAGTTCTGGACGGAAGAAAATGGTGAAATACTACCAAGACGATCCCAATCCCCCGCCGTTCATCAAGGCGCTGGCCGAGGTCCGCCAGTTAGCAACGTGGAAAGGCTGGTGCTATCGGCATGTGCAGGCCATCGCGGTCGCAATCGATCAATACGCCGCGAAAGCGTTCGGCAACCCCGAATACTTCCTCAACAAGCCCTACAGCATTGGTGGCAGCCCGCACGATCACGTTCCCTGAAGCGACTGTGATGAACCGTGATTGCCGTATTTTCCTGATCGGCCCTATGGTTGAAGGACGGTCACACTGATCGAATGAAGAATGCTCGTCGTGGCCCTCCAAGCGCGACGGGCATTTTTCTTGTCGACCTGAACAACAGCCAGCCCCGCGAGAAGTAACGGAACCGCTGCGAGCAGGAGGGTCACGTTCGATAACCCTATTTCGTCGCAGCATATGACGAAACATACGGCATAACCCACGAAACAAAACGAATTCTGCACGACATCATTTTTGGTAGGCAACGGCAAAGTCCCGAAACGCGGCTGGCTCATGATTACTGCATCACGAACACAGGGGTGCCATCATGTTCAAGCTGTTCTTCTCCACCGGAACAATCGGGGTTGGGATTGCTGTTGCAGCATTAATTGCGTGGTCGCATTCTGTAACGCCGCTTCAAGCAACTACTGCGCCTTCGTCGATCAACCCAACTGAAATGCTGGCGACCTTTAAGGCTCCGCTCGTAGTTGAGCAATGGGACGCCATCTGAAGTTTCTCTCGCTCTAAGTTTGTAGTTCTAGTTCCTCCCAAGACTTGGCCCCGGTCCTAGCCGGGGCCTTTTGTTGGGCAAGGTAGGGTTCGCCACATGGATCGAGCCGACGTTCTTTGCCGACGTTGAGTACGGAGACATCATGTGGGAAGGAGCTGGCTGCGGGCTAGTTCAAGCGGGCTGACCAAGGGAACGGGACGCACCTGACGACGTTTCTTGTTTTATGAGCGAGACGCTACAAAACACCTTCGCGACGTCCTTTGAGATTGCCTGGGACTATCTGGAGGCGACGGGTAAACTTGGGAATCCCGATACCGCCGCGAGACACCTTCTCGATAGCATCGAGACAATGCTCCGGCGGGGTGAGCGGCGTCACTTAGCTCTCTCCAATAAGGCCATCGCCGCCTATCTGCGGTTTAGAGAGGAACAGAGCCTGTCGCTCGCGTCGTAGGAACACGGCGTTCCGAACCGCGTTAATTGAGCGGAGAGACGAGAGCAAAATCAACATGAGCGAACGCTTCGAGGTCAGACATTGGACCAAGGCGCTCGGGGTAGATCATGAGACCTTGCAGAAGGCCGTCGATAAGGTCGGCAATTCAGCCGCCGCTATCCGCAAGGAATTGGCGGTGTGACTGAAGGCGTGGGGTATGCTCGCGATCTCTGGAGCGAGGCCCCCACGCTTTCGTCCGTCGGACAGGAAATCGGCAATGGAACAAGAAGCTCGCGACACAGTCTATCGTTTCAATGACAGTCCGGCAGCGCGGGCAGGACGGCTGCGTAAGGAGGCCCGTGGGACACCGGCTGGTGTCAAGCGTGACGCGTTGCTGCGAAGGGCGCTCCAGATTGAAAACGAGGCGCGGGTGAAGGGTGGGAAGGATGATCAACAGGGCTTGAAGCCGCCGCCCTGAAGCCTCTGTGTTGTGTAGGAACACGTTGGTTCACGGATAGTTTGTATAGTATGAGCGATACCGAACTCTTTGAACAGTCTTTCAACATTGCGTGGAGCGTTCTAAGGCGGACAGGTGAACTCGGTGAGCCTAACGACACCTCGCGATTTCTGCTCGACAACATCACGGGCATGATGAGACGCGGCGAACGTCGCAGGCTCCTGCTTTCAAATTCCGCAATCGATGCCTATAGGCGATGCCCGGTTAGGCTCGTCCAATGATTGATTTCGATTGCAAGGTCTGTCTCGGCATCGGCTGGGTCTGTGAGAACCATCCCCGCCGTGCATGGGCGGAGGACTTGGGATGTCAATGCGGACCGGGAATGCCATGCGAGTGTGTTCGCGCTGACGGGCTTGATGAGCTTGACATCAGCCAAGTCCTCGAAACCCCGTCAACACGCTCTTAGCACCGCGTCGTCGCCTGACGATTGCATAGCGAGCGTTTCACTAGTTCTGCGCTCTAGTTTCCCTCCACGCCGTTCAGATTACGTTCACGCTTCCCGTTGTAACCCGCTGACCAATGGCAAGTAGGTAGGGCGAATGACACCCATTGACCCGATGGCCGTCGCGATAGATTGGATAGATGCCTACCGCGCTGCCCGCATTAATCAGATGATCGGAATGTACAGCCCTGACGCTGTAATCGCGTGCGCCTGCGGAGGTCGGAAGATCATCCACGGTCGAGAAGGCATTGCAGCCTATTGGCGTCATCGATTCGTAGAATGGCCTGCACTTGATCTGGAAGATTTGCAGTTAGATGGCGGCACCGTAGTGGTCTCCTACGGAACAAACAACGGGATCGTTCAGGCGCTGCTCGATGTTGCGACCGATGGGATGATCACTCGTTGTCGGTGTGGTCCAATGATCGGTTTGCCTAGCCCTTGTTAGCAACCGTCATGTTCGGCCGCTCTCTAACAAGCTGGGAAGCATTGCTTGTTGATTTCCAATGCTTATCATTCGTCATGCGTGTCTGATCGCGCAACGAACATAAGGGCGACGATGCAAGACATGCTAACCCAGTTGGAAAAACTTCGCAGCGACGCGGCGGAGTGCGAGCTAATCCGAGATTTAGCAACCGACTTCAAGAAGCGCGAGCTATTCGACCGGCTGGCGGCACACTTTTCGATTCTGGCGTCTGAAGTTGAAAAGGCGATCTTAGAGAGCGGCAAGAGAGCATAATTGCTCTTCGGCGATCTGAACATGAGCCATCCTATCAAAGCCGTTCGATCACGGTTACCCAGCCAGCGATATTTGAGCCTTTCGCTCAACTTGGGATATTTGAGTAAGTCTCGCAAAGTTCGATATGGACCGTGAATATAGGCCTGTACCGTAAACTTTTTTGATATCTCTCTAGGTTTATCAGGCATTCAATTTCTCCATCATCGCAAGGCTCCCGGCAAATATCGATGACGAGGTCGCTTAGTTGCGCCCCCGCCTTTCCTCCAAAGGAATGGAGCAGCAGCAGATGCAGAAGCGTCGCCGTTGCAAGCAAGTTCAATCACTAGAAGAACGATTAGCCGACCAGGCAAATGGATTAAGAGAGCAAGCCGAATTGCTCCCACCCGGCGCACTCCGTAAACAAGTTTTGCTAAAGGCCCGACAAGCCGAAATCGGCAGGCACGTTGGTGAGTGGCTGGGGTCGCGAGCGCCAGAGTAGTTGGAACGCTTTTCTCATCCATTGAGGCCGCGATATCAACCCTCGCTCCGCTGGTGAGGACAACTACACCGAAGCGGAAAAGCACCTTGTTGTTCGTGGGCCGATCCTGGTCCGGCCACCAAACGGATGCATGTGCAGTCTGTGCCAATTTGTCCCGCCTTGCTCTGCATTGCGTTTATCTAAGTCAAATCACCTGATCGGAGCGGGGAAAGCCTTCGGTCATGCTCAGGCACGACTGGACGTACATTTACATGGCGGGGTCGCTGGCCTTGGCTGGCGTAGGGATAGGTGTGCTGTGGTTCGGGTTCTAAGGCGGGTTCCCAGTTCAGTGGCGGTGCATGACGGCGATCCTCGCACAAGGGCAGTCTTCTAGTTACACCGCCATCTCCCCATAGCTGACCTCATCCGCTGGCTTGCAAAACCAACAACTGGCGAGATTCGACAATTATTTCAGGTTTAAAAGATCGTCGGAGCGATCTAGGCAGACCCGACAAATCAGGGGTCTCGTGCTTTGAAGAATCGAAACATCGTTTTGGTTGTCGATGAAAGAATGCTGAAGTGCATCCAGCGGCTGCTCCAGCAGCACGCATACGGACCCATCATGTTTTCGTCCGCGCAGGCGTTCAAAAGCCACACCTGTAACCCGCTGCTCATTATGCCTCGTTATTTTTTTGACGTTAGAGACGGCGAAGGCTTCGTCAAAGACGACGAGGGGATGGAACTGCTGGACATTGCAGAAGCGCAGATCGAAGCCGCTGAAACCCTAGCGGACATGGCCAGAGACTTGGCGGTGAGAGCCGCTGATCCGTTAGGCCACCCCATGGCCATTGAAGTGAGGGATGGCGAAGGGAGGCCTCATTTCCTAGTTGGCTTTGCATTTGCAAATAAGCGGAGCGATGCCTGAACCAACCTTACCAGAACCGTTCCTTGAACACTCCTTCTACAGTAATGTGGCCCGACGCATGGCGTTGTGAGACGGCACACATCGGGCCTCGCCACGCAGGAATCTCCAACCCGAATGGCTCATCAGCCGCGCTGGCTGAACAGAGCGTATCAGCCCTTGAGCGTGGTCGGGGACTCCGTGGGACTACGGGAGGGCTGCGGACTGACGCTCGCGCAGGGCTTCCAAGGCAAGGCGGGCGTGATGCACAGCCTTGAGATCGCCGGTCTTCTCGATGTACTCAAGCGCCCACACCAAGTATTGCATCGCAGTGGCGGCGTCAGGATCAGAGCGATTGGTCATGGCAGACCTACATACCGCAACCTGTTCTGTGCTTGAGGCCTGCGTCGCATCGCGACGGACTGTCCGTTTGAGACCATCGCAGGTGGCAACCTGTTAGTGGCCCAAGTCCGCCGAGACTTCACTTGTTCCAAAAATCCTTGAACCTCGTCGGCGACATCTCGGTGTACCTGACGTTGAATGTTCTTGTGGCCGATAAGCTTGTAAGGCGCGAGTGTCGTGTCCCTTATTGGCCAGTGCGAACCCGCAGGCGTGACGCAGCATGTGCGGATGGCACTTGAACGGCAGTCCCGCCTCGAAGCCAGCCCGCTCCATCATCCGGGCGAACCCAGCCGTGGTGAAGGGACCAGCCGCTCACTGGTGAAGACGAACGGCGACTTGGGTTCCTGCTCCCGCTGTAAACGACGCAAGGCCCGTAGTTCATCACCCATGATCGGGTGGGTGCTGGGTGTGCCTTGCTTGACCCTGCGGACGTGCAGGGTGGCCGTGGCGAAGTCGATCTGGTCCCACCGCAGGTCCACCAGTTCGGACACCCGCAAGCCATGCCGCCACGCCACGGTTCATCAAGCCCCAACTCGCCACGCTGAAGTCCAAGGCACCGAATGGCGACCAGTGGCTTCACTGAATCAAGTACTTGGCTATCGCATCCAGGTCCATGCCAACCGAAGGTAACACCCGCAACGGTCTGGACTGGCCCACGCGCTTCTCGGCGATCGCTTCCGCTATCGACTATCCGGCGAGGCGATTATCGACGGTGAGGTGGTTGTCGTCCATGAAGGATGGACCAATTTCTCAGAACTGCAAGCCGAATAGCAGCAGGCAGACGGGACCGGCTATTCTCCTCCGCCTTCGACCTT
Organism: Bradyrhizobium sp. McL0615; assembly: GCF_049993905.1. NCBI lineage: Bacteria > Pseudomonadati > Pseudomonadota > Alphaproteobacteria > Hyphomicrobiales > Nitrobacteraceae > Bradyrhizobium > Bradyrhizobium sp. McL0615. Next base: position 1,684,753 of record NZ_CP188254.1, read on the forward strand.
CCGCGGCGTGACGGTGACCTCCGCAAGTTACCCCAGATCGAACGCAAGCAGGCTCTGCTCAACCTGCTTGGTGAGCGACACACCGTACCCAGTGCTGTTCTCCGAACACCTGATCGGCGACGGCCAACAGATGTTCGAACATGCTGCCAAGCTTGAACTGGTAACGAAGAACTCCTTCACTCGTTTTCGGCTATCCGCAGTGGCTTCGGCATTATAGGCAAGCGTGTGCCCTTTGTACTTGATCACCTGACGCTGTTGGTCGAACCCGTGATGGAAAGAGAACGCAGACCTTCCACATCGAATCACAAGCCAGTAATTTGAGTTCACGAGAGATTTTATTTTTTGGGATCATTTTTGCATTCCGATTGACATTGCTACCAAAGAAGCGACGCCAGTCTTGGCCACTTCAAGCAAAGCAGCGTCGGCCTAATGATCGGACAGCGACGCTGTCGCAAATTGTGCATCTAAGCTTGCGTTGCATGTTTGAACCAGACGCTAATTGTGACAGGCAGCGCCGCCTCTGCACCGATCCTCCAACCCGTGTGCGTTGTGCGACGACCCGCACGGCTCCGTGATTTTGCCAGCCCCCACGGGACCGTGCGGCATTTTCTCTCAGCGCGGATGATCGTCACGCAGCGCGTTGCGTAACGGAGCGGAGTGAGGCGATGAAGGACAAAGATCGGACTAGCGAACGCGAGTATCAGGACCGTCTCGAGAGTTTCCTGAAAAACGCTTTCAACACGCAACTGCAGCCGCTGAGGTCACTCGAGACCGCAACCACAAAGCGGAGAGCAAGAAGGCGGCAAGCAATTCTGGGTTCACGAGATCGACGACGACGACTTCCGGCTAATGGTGCGCCAGCCGCGCGCCTTCTAAAAGATGACATTGGACCACCTTCAGATTCCCCGCTCGTCTGGGCGAGGTGCTCTGATTTTGTCGGGACTCGCTGTTTGCTTTGATCTCGATCGAGTGATGAGCACTTCGGGAATTGGCACTTTTCGGACCTTCGCCTGATTTAGCGATGGCCGTTTACGGTGTCAAAGCGGATCTCACCGATGCAGTGCCGGCGGTTCATGGTCTCGCTACGCCCCGCGCCGGCATGACTAGCTATCGAGCCCCACGGGAAACGCGGGCGAAGAACGGGATCGACGCAGCAACGGCGCAGAAAAATGCGCGGCGAGGTGGGCGACTAAGGCCGCAGCGAATGCGGAGCGGTGAAGTTCGGGACGTTTCGATTCTACCTTGCTCGCGCATCATGAACTATCGATCGGAAGGGCCGACGATCGTTTGTAGAAGCCCTGCCGCATCACCGCGTCACTGATGTCGTCACTAACAGCGCGCCCGCTCGCTTCCGCTTCCAGCCTCTTGTGCCGATCCTACAGGCCGTTGGCGCTCACTGCCGTATCACCAGCAACTGGCCGTTTCCTCGAACGTATACGTCGAACATGCTGCTCACCCCTAAGTTGGTTATGCTTGGTACCTACCTAGAACTGGGTGGCCTAAGAGCAACAATTCGGCATGGAGCGACGATTAGAAGTGCCGCTGTTTTGCAGATATTGGTCCGCTTTGTGCTGTCCACGAGATGCACAGACGTTTGCACGGGCGCCGCGCGAGCTACTTGCAAAACACGGCGTCAACACGAGCAGCGGAGAAAAAATCCGAAAGGCTGGGTGATCAAGGCCACGCGCAGGCAACGCCCAGACATTGCGCGTTTTTCCGCGAGCTGGGGAACTTTGCCGGTACCAGTAAATTGTCGGTGAGAAGTGGAGCGGGTACAAGGGAGCAAGCTAATGAACGGACTTATCTATCTCGTCGGTCTTGTCGTTGTGATTCTGGCAGTTCTTTCCTTCTTCGGCCTTCGCTAAGGACATGGAAATGTCGATGGAAAATATCCCGCCAGCAGCCCGAAACGATACAACACCAGTGGCACGAAACGATAACGGGTGGCGCTTCGTGGAGTGGTCGCCTGTTGTGCTTGGCGCATTAGCGGCGACCGCGCTGTCTTCGGTGTTGGTTGGCTTCGGGATCACGGTAGGGCTTGGCATCTCCTCAACTGCGCCTACCTGGCGCGATGCGTCCGCGGCGCTCGCAATCCTATCCGGTGTCTACTTGATCTTGCAGGCAATCATCAGCTTCGGGGTTGGTGGGTATTTGGCCGGCCGTGTAAGGGCTGCGGCCGGCGCCAGAGCAACGGTGGTCGAGGAGACTGAACGGGCCGATGGCGTTCACGGTCTAGGTGCTTGGGCCTTGGCGGTGGTCATGGGCGCAATTCTCGCTGCCTTGATTGGCGCGGCTACCGTAAGCCGGACGTCGTCCATGCGGAGCGGTGCACAAGCAAGCGCGGCGGAGCCGCTACTGAGCTACGAGCTCGATCGGCTTTTTCGTGCCGGTCGCCGCTCGCCCAATGTAGATCTCAGCGCGGAGCGGGCCGAAGCCGGCCGCATCCTCCTCACTACTTCGAGTCACAGCGGCGTAACTGCGGACGATCGCACTTATCTGATTCAGCAGGTGGGTGCCTTGACAGGTCTATCACCAGCGGACTCGGAACGTCGGCTCGATAACGCGCTTGCAAACGCCAAAACGGCAATTGCAAGGACACGGCGCAGCAGCATTATAGTGGCATTCTCGATCGCCACAGCCGTGTTGCTCGGCGCTCTGGCGGCATGGGCGGCCGCGTGCGCTGGGGGAAGGCACCGTGATGGTGCGCCATTGCCTGACTGGATGGCGCGGTCGAATGAGTTCAGTCGGCATCAGAAAGTGATGCCGTAAAAACGCAGACCTAAAACACGACGCCGCTGGAATGTTTCCGGCGGCGTCGTTTGTCATTGATCTCATGGATGGGCGCAACAGGTGGGGGTCTGGGCAAGTACTCATAGAAGGCGAAAGGACAGACCCCAAATGACCCTTAGCATCTGTTGTATTCGCCTTTAGTATGTCGATCGGCGTTTGTACTTTCGCCCATGCGGGTTAGCGTGGCTGACGTGTTCAATACGGCTCGCGCATGTCCCAGAGACCGTCGGTCCATGGCGATCAGGTTATCGAAGTATCGGAGCCGCCGGCGAGGGTCTGCTTCTGGCAGATTTTGTTGCAAAAGTCGGTTGAGACACGCCGCGAAGCGTAATTCCGTTGTGGTGACGCGAATCTCGGCGAGGTCGATCCATGATGGGCCGTCTGAAGAGTGACCAAGGTCAACTGTATACGAGTTTCATCTTGGCGACGCGGGAGCTTGACCCATTTCGAAAATGGCGGCGCCCTTTGCCGCAACGAATGCGCGCCGGGAGCCTTATTTGCTTACTGCGCCGATTGAGAGTCTGCGAAAGTCTTCTTTGAAGGAACCCGGAGCGCGGGATCGAAGGGTTTGTCGAGCGTCCCCAACTGCTCTTCAAGTTTAGACAAACCGAGTGATCCTCCTCGCGTCCAGTTCCCGAACTAGATGGATTGAGGCGATGCATCGCCGCAGGGGGATCGGCCAACAGAGTCCGCAGCGTTTCAGGGGCGACGACGTTGAAACTGCATTTGTCTGCAGGATGCCGACGACTCTCGCCCTTAGCAGTCTCAAAATGTCCCGCGTTGTGTTTTTCAACATCGATCAGGTTGCACGCCTGCTCCACAGTGGTTTTAGAGAGACCCGCCGAAATTTGAGCAGGCAGGCATGGGACTGGCGCGACGAACATTCATTCCTTGTCGTCCGCTGCGCCCGGAACTCGGAATGCCGGTCGGTTGTTCTAAAGCACATGGGTTGGAGGACCGTGGCTGATGGAAGGGCGAAAAGCGAACGTTGGCGTGTGTTGCGAGCATCGCCCTCATCGGCCCATTGCCACGGGCGAACCGCGCGTAATCCGCAATGACTGATCGCGTTAAACCGAGCGCTACGAAGAAGCGCCCAGAGCAAACCGAAGCCAGCGAGGATCGAAAGCCGTTGCCATTGGACGCCGCGGCACGCGTGAAGGCCCGCGTCATGCTTGCGTTGGTGCTGGTGGGCCTTGCGTTGTGGACCGCTGCAAGCTTTCTGCCGGCGCTGATCTGGGCCACAATTCTCGCGGTTTCGCTATGGCCCCTCTACCTCAAGTTTGCGAAGCGCTCCACCTTGGGCCCTTCGAACTTGGCTGCGTTCATTTTCACCCTCATCGTCGCGCTCATTCTGTTTACCCCCATGGCGCTTGCCGTCTACCAGGTGGCGCAGCAAGGTGACCTGCTGATCGGCTGGCTGAAGAAGGCAGGAGAGAGCGGGATCGAAGTGCCTGAGTGGATTGGCCGCTTACCAGTCGCGGCAGAAAGCATGCAGCAGTGGTGGCGCGACAACCTCTCGGATCCCAAAGCCGCGACCGCCTGGCTGAAGACGGTAAATTCTGAAAATGCGTCGGAGCTCTTCAGAACACTTGGTGGGCAACTGCTACACCGTCTGTTTCTACTTTTCTTTTCGTTGTTGACGTTGTTCGTCTTGCTAAGCAATGGCCGCTCGGTCGCGAACCGCTTCCTGGAGACAAGCGACCGCCTTTTTGGAGAGGCGGGGGAGGGTCTGATTGAAAAGATGGTAGACGCCACCCGCGGCACGGTGAACGGCACGGTGTTGGTCGCGGTGGGCGAGGGATTGTTGATCGGCGTTGGCTATCTCATCGCAGGCGTGCCGAATGCGGTACTGTTCACCATCTTTACGACGGCTCTCGCGATGATCCCTTTCGGCGCCTGGGTGGCCTTTACCGCGGCGGCATTGGTTTTGGTCTCGGGTGATGGCAGCGGACTGGCGGCGGCGGGCGTATTTTGCTGGGGTGTGATCGTCATGTTCGCCGGCGATCATTTCGTGTGGCCGACCCTGGTCGGCGGCTCGGCCCGGCTTCCCTTTCTTCTGGCTTTCGTTGGAATTTTTGGCGGTCTCGCTGCTTTTGGTCTTATAGGTTTGTTTTTGGGGCCGGTGATCATGGCAGCGCTGTTGACCGTGTGGCGCGCGTGGGTGTTCCGACCCGCTGTGGAACAGAAATAAGCGTTTTGCCCCGGACCGAATAAGCAGCTAAATCAGATGGATTTTGCTGAGTGATGTCGGGATTAGCCGATGATGGAGATGTAAGCTTGTGACCCTCAGCGGGCGTCGGTCAAAGTCCGATAATTTGGCTTGCGCCCATGTAGATTTCCTAGACGCATCAATTTGGAAGGCGTCCGTCTGGCGTATACTGATCAACAGCAGAAGGAAGCCCACGCCTGACGGTCAGTAACGGCAGTATCTACGTCAGCTATCGTGGCGGCATCCTCGTCTACAAGTTCGATGGGACGAGCCTGACATACAACACATCGTTTCCGCTTCCATCAATTTACGGCGGCAGTGGGATCGTAGCTAGTGGCTCATATCTTTATGCAGCGAGTGCGGACACTACGGTCGTGGCATTGCCAATGACGGGCGGCCGAAGCCAACTGAGGCCTTCCCGACGAAGTCGATTGCACGTTCCCTGTCGGCCGGTATCACAAGGCTTGAGCAGCGCTTCGCGCGCTCTCCGAGTGACCCTCGGCATCTCTCCTTGCTTAATCCGTCATGATCGGCCGTGCTGCGTCCGCCGGCCACAGCCAGGAACCTTCGGTTCATGCTGTTGTTAGCCTTCACCTTTTGAAAGGAGGATCTCATGGCTACGGAAGAACGAGAAACAATGACCTTGATTGGCAGCGACAAGGTCGAGGGGACAGCGGTTTACGGGGCCGATGAGGGCCAGATCGGTTCGATCGAACGCGTCATGATCGACAAGCGGTCCGGCAAGGTCTCGTATGCCGTCCTGAGCTTCGGCGGCTTTCTCGGCATCGGGGACGATCATTACCCGCTACCGTGGGAGTCCCTCAAGTACGATACCGGCCTTGGCGGCTACCGGACCGGCATCACCGAAAAGCAGCTGCAGGGTGCGCCCAAATACGGCAGCGACAACGATTGGAGTTGGGAGGATCGAACCCGAACTCGGGGCGTCGATGATTACTATGGCGTTATCCCTACCTGAGCCGACTTTCTGACGAAAAGCCCGCCTGAACGGCGGGCGTCTTTCATTCCAATGCCCGGTGACCAACTCTAGGCCAGCCCGGCCCATGTCGACAGCTTGACCTTCGGTTCCGTGAACGGAACACTTCCGATGATGCGCGATACGCGCGAGAGCAGCACCCTACGTCATGGCCTTGATCACAGCGTGCGCGATGCCGTGCATTTGGGGTAAGCCTGCGCGGGCGCATCCGGCAAGCGGTGCGCATGAGGCGGGACAGTGCTGTCCCGCGAGCATAAAAATTAGCGTCAGATACCCGATGGGGAAAGTTAAAGGGCCGCGGTGATCCGGCATCGTACGCCGGCTGCATCGTAATCCAGCTTCGTGTGGCCGCCCAAGTCACGGATAAGGAGGTCTTCCAGCAGGCGTGAGCCGAAGCCTTTTTGAGCTGGCGGCAAAACCGGGGGGCCGCCGCTTTCTTCCCAACCCAAATGCAACATGCCTTCCTGAACGCCCCATTGCACGCTCACACGACCTTCGGGCCGTGACAGCGCTCCGTATTTGATGGCGTTAGTGGCCAGCTCATGCAAGGCCAGCGACAGCGCGAGGGCGTGCTTCGGTGAAATGTCGACGGCAATGCCTGACATTTGCACCTGGGCAGGGGTAAAAGCGTGCAAAGCGCGCTTGGCAACATCTGCTAAGTCGGCGCCGTCCCAGGCGCGCAACACCAGAAGATCATGAGCCTGCGCCATCGCGCGAATACGCTGATCGACGGCTACTCTTGCTGACGGAAGGTCGTTCGCGGCCCGCAAGGTCTGCGCAGTGATTGCCTGGATCGTCGCGAGCGTGTTTTTGACGCGGTGATTAAGCTCATTGAAGAATATCTTCTGGAGGTCTTCGGCTTGTTTTCGTTCCGTGAGGTCCATGCTCGCCCCGGCAATCGCCACAGGCTTTCTGTCAGGACCATCGCCTTCGAACTCAACGAGGCCCCACGCGCTTAACCAGCGCCAGCTGCCATCGAGCTGCCGGACCCTGTATTCCACGTCATACCGGCCATCGCCCCGGGGATCGAGAGCCTGTCCGACACGTGACCACATGAGCTCCATGTCGTCAGGGTGAAACTTGAATTTCACTCCCTCTTCGTCATGGAGGAAACGCGCCTCGGTCAGCCCATACAGGCGCTGCGCGTTCTCATCGTATACGCAGATGTTGTCACCGAGGGTATAGCGCCACGTCCCCATGCGCGAAGCTGACATCGCAAGATCGAATGTGCGTTTCTGCCGCTCCAGCGTCTCGACGTGGCCAAGCCCATCCGTGGCAAATGCGTCAGCCACGATAACATTTGAGCTGCGACGTCCGCGCGCAGCCGAACTCGCGCTCGGCACGGTTAAATCGTGGTTGCCCATGATCTCAAGATGTGTACCGTCCACCGTATCGACGCAGTAACTGCACATGCAGATCATGCGCCGGCCGCGAACGGTCTTCTGAACCAGCCTCTCGTAATCCTGAAAATCCGCCCACTGATCCTGGGATACCCACGCACAGTTTCCGTTGGTTCGAAGACCTGCGTAACCGAGCCCAAGCGCATCCTGTTCAAGGGTGATGAGCCCGTTCACGAGCTCATGCGGGCGGAGTGCTTCGCCCTTTGCGTACCACTCGTCGCCGTTGGCGATTTCGATCTGCTTTTCGCGTTCGCGCTTATCCAGATCGGGTACTACCGCGCGCAGGGCCGAGCGCGCCTCTTCAGCGTTAAATGCCTGGCCCGTCACCCAAAGGCATCGTTCGTTATTATCGAGTCCGGCCTGGAAATACGGCACCAGGACATCACGCAGTTCGTCGCCTGTCCCGAAAAAATGGGCTAGATGGCTGCCCCATTGGAGGTGGGGAACGGTTTGCAGTCCGGACGGCGACCAAGGCTTCATTTGCAGCCAAAGTAGCCTGTAGCTTTTCAGAAAGCCAGTAACGGTTGCAAATTTAAGGGCTTTTCAGCACACGGATCTGACTTGCCCCGGAACTTAGCAAGGCGCCAGCGCTGGCCGATGCTTGCGGATCACTTCCTGAAAAGGGCCCCGGACGCGGAGAGTGGCGAATCGGGGGGCACGGGCGGCCAGTTTCGGCGGGGATGCGCCCGGCTAGGAACTACTCACAGGTTGCCCCGTTAGCCGCCCAGCTTCACCAGCGGTGATGCGACAACCTCAAAACAATTGGAGAAGCGCAAATGGCGAAAGAGCCAAAGACACTTGACGATCTGTTTCACGATACCCTGAAGGACATCTACTTCGCGGAGAAGAAAATCCTCGCCACCCTGCCGAAGATGGCAAAGGCTGCGCATAGCGAGGATCTCAAGGCCGCGTTCGAAAAGCACCGCACCGAAACCGAAGGCCAGATCGAGCGCCTGGAGCAGGTGTTTGCCATCATCGAAAAAACGCCGCAGGGCAAAACTTGCGCAGCCATCGTCGGTATCACGGAAGAGGGCGCCGAGATCATGGAAGAATATAAGGGCTCGCCAGCTCTCGACGCTGGCCTGTTGGCTGCCGCGCAGGCGGTCGAGCATTACGAGATTTCCCGCTATGGCACCATGATTGCCTGGGCGGAGGAGTTGGGTCTTGATGACGCGGTTTCGCTTCTTGAGGAAACTCTCGAAGAGGAAGAGGCCACCGACGAGGCTCTGACCGAAATCGCAAAGACCGCGATCAATCAGCAGGCGCAAGCTGCGTAAAATCAAAATGCTCAGCGAAGAATGCCCCGCAAACGCGGGGGCATTCTGTTTTACAACAATCACAATGCTAGGCGGCGGGCCTTACTTTGAGAACGTTTAAGCGGCCGTCCACTCGAGCGATCATAGTTCACCTAATGACCGCCGCCGCTACGGTCGTGGCTGTCGGTTTCGACACTAAGGTGACTATCCCTAACCTATCGCTGGTGTTTGTTGTTCTAATGATCGTCGCGGGCGATAACCTCGGTTTGGACCCGTCTCTCTGCTCGGCGATACTTGGCGCTTTTACCTTCAATTTTTTCTTACGGAACTCACTTGCCGTCGACGACCCGGCGAACGTCTGGGCGATCGGAGAGAGACGCACCAGCGGTCCTCACAATTTTCATTCATCAGCGAAAAAAGGACTTTTTCAACACAATCGGCCCGTTGCCGACACTTCCTCCGCACCCCGCGATTTCCGCTTTTGAGAGATGAATACGCGGGGTGGCAAGATCAGCTTGCGACTCCAAAGGAGCCACTGACGCCTCGCTGCGACAGGCCACTTTGGCTCGCGCGACCAAGACGGTTCAGTCTTCCGAGCGCAGCCCCGCTTCGATGCGCTGGATCAGCCGCCCCCGCAAGGAAGGCACCACGTTGCCGAGGACGACGAATGTGCGGACGATAGGCAAATACGGCAGCAATGCCGCCGTCATCTCCGCACGTCTTTGGCCCTGAACCGAATAAGCAGCTAAATCAGATGGATTTTGCGGAGTGATGTCGGTATCGGGCGATGATGGAGATGTCAGCTAGTGCGTTTCGGCCATCGGTGACGCAGAGGTGGCGTAGGTAGTCTACTAAGTGGAGGGCTGGGCGAATTGCTCGAACAATTCACGCGGCCTGGCGCATGAAGACGGCATTCATTTCGGGGATCCCCGAAGCCCGCACTGCGGGACGTACGCGGGCGTCCGCGTCCTCCGCTCCTTCGGCAGCAACGAGGAGCTGCGCGATAAGCGCCTTTTTCTTTTGCTGGGCAGTTTCATCTTGGAGCTGCAGGCCTCGCAACATCATCAAACAAGATCGCTGACACAGAACTCGCTTTAATGACTCGACTCGTTCAGTGAAGTTGGAAGACGTTTAAGTCGTCTGGGCGCGGACACCGGCTTTATGATCCTGACCTTGGTATCGCGTTCGCGATTTCCGCTGGGCGCAGGGCCCGCGAGCGCAGCCGTGCGGCAGCGCTGGCGAGACGGCAGGCGTCTCTTTGGGTGTTCAGGAAAGTGCGGTGCCGCCCGTCGGCTAATATTTCAGGAAGCGGAAAGGCTTTTGATCGCCGCTATCGCGCCGGCAAGGTCTTCCTGGAAGAACGGTTTTGCAAGCTTCGGCAGATTTTTACCCGCTCCGTCCGGCAGCTCCGAATAGCCGGTGGCAATGATGATGGGCAGACCGGGCCATTCGGTCAGCGCGGCATTCGCAAGCGCGATGCCGGTCATGCCGGGCATTACGTGATCCGAGATCAGAAGGTCGACGTTATGCCGGCGCAGAAGGTTTAGTGCCTCAGGCCCGCTGGACGCGCAGAAGACGGTGTGACCGAGGTCCTCAAGCATCGCGCATGTGTTGAAGGCAACAAGGGGATCGTCGTCAACGCTGACGATTGTAAGCGCGCGGGTTTTGGGAGCCTCCGCGCGGACAGGGGCGTCTGCCGGTCTCTCGTCGTCAGAGTTTGAAAGCGGCAGGCAAAGTTCAACGGTGGTACCTTCGCCGGGCTTGCTCTTAAGGACCAGCTTCCCGCCTGACTGCTCCGTCATGCCGTGCACCATGGGCAGCCCCAGCCCTGTTCCCTTGCCGACGCCTTTGGTCGTGTAAAACGGCTCTATGGCGTGCATAAGGGTTTCTTCGTCCATGCCGGTTCCCGTGTCCGTGACGGAGACGCACGCATAGCGGCCCGGCTTGATGCCCGGCTCCTTCGTTACCCGCCGCTCGTGCGCGGAAATGACGATGGAGCCGCCGTTTGGCATCGCGTCTCTGGCGTTCATTGCAAGATTGAGCAGCGCCAGCTCCAGTTGGTTTGCGTCGGCCGTTATCTTCGGCAGGCCGAGCGGAAAGCGGGTTTCGATCTGGACGGACGGGCCGAGCGAGCTTTGAAGCAAATCCGTCATGCCGCGGACCAGGTCCGTGATGTCGACTGCCTGGAGGTTCAGCTCCTGCCTGCGCGCGAAGGCCAGCATGCGCTGCGTCAAAGCCGCGCCGCGCTGAGCTCCCTGCAGCGCGTTGTCAAGAAACTGGGTTAGCTGCGGATCTGCGGGCATGCGCCGCCTTAGAAGTTCGAGGCTGCCCTGGATCGCCATAAGAAGATTGTTGAAGTCATGCGCGACGCCGCCGGTGAGATGGCCGATGGCTTCCATTTTCTGCGACTGGATAAGAGCTTCCCGGGTTCGCTCCAGCTCTTCTTCCGCCTTCTTGCGCTCGGTAATGTCGCGAGTTATCTTGGCGAAGCCAATGAGCGCCCCCTCCGTGTCCTTGATCGCGTCGACCACGACGTTCGCCCAGAACTGCGTGCCGTCCTTGCGGATACGAATGCCCTCCCGCTCGAACCGTCCTTCCGCGCGCGCCGTCTCCAGAGCGATTTCCGGCAATCCTGCCTTGCGATCTTCCTCCGTGTAGAAGGTTGAAAAGTGTCGCCCGATAATCTCTTCCGGCTTGTAGCCCTTGATCCGTTCCGCACCTGAATTCCAGCTCGATACGTTGCCCTGCGGCGTCAGAAGATAAATCGCGTAGTCGGTGACGCCCTGCACGAGCAGCTGGAACTGCTCCTGGCTCTTGCGCAGCTCGGCCTCAGCCGCGCGCCGCTCCGTCAGATCGCGCGTGACCTTGGCGTAGCCGAGCAATTTGCCGCTCCGGTCGCGGATGGGATCGATGATGACGTAGGCCCAGAAGCGACTGCCGTCCTTGCGCACGCGCCAGCCTTCGCTCTCGAACTTGCCTTCGCACGCCGCCGTCTCAAGCGCCCTTTGCGGCAGGCCGGAGGCGCGATCCTCGTCTGTATAGAAGCGGGAGAAATGCTCGCCGATGATTTCGGATTCCTCGTAACCCTTGAAGCGCCGCGCCCCGGGATTCCAGCTGCTAATAACCCCGGTCGGGTCCAGCATGTAGATCGCGTAGTCAGTGACCGCCTCAACCAGCATGCGGTAACGGCCGTCTGCCGACTGAGCGGCCTCAAATCTGTCCCGATACTCCAAAGCCACTCCGGCGGTTCCAATGAAAATCTGGCTTAACAGAAACACGCAGGTAATCTCATAAAGTTCCTTTTTCTCAAATACTTGCCATAAGAAAGGGCGGCCAAAACGGGCCGCCCTTGACGACTGGTAGGATACGTAGCGCTCAGCAGTCGTTGTTTCCCGCCTTGGCCTTCGCGCCCTGCGCTTCCTGCGCCGCGGTCGGCTGGCCCTGCATCTGCCGCTGCGTGTCCTGCGATGAGGCCGCCGTGTCACCCGAAGCCTTGTTCATCGCCCCTGTCGGCGGATGCTCTTCCGGGCGCGTGGCCGTTCCTGTCGTCGTTGCCTGAGCACTCGCGCCGGGCGTGGGGCCCGAGCCAGCATCCTTGTTTGCGGTGTTGCACGGTCCCGCCTGCGCAATGCCGGTGCTGAGAAGCATTGCCGCGCAGCCCGTGAGCAGAAAATATCTTGTCTTCATGGCCGGAGCTCCTGATTAAGGATTTGGGACAACACCGCCCCGAACGCTCCGGTTCCTGAACTTTACGAATTCACTTCGGCGGCTGCAGGCCCGGCGAGGTGAGCCATCCGTCGATGCGGGCGGCGTCCGCATCATGTGTCAGCTTTAGAAGCTGCTCGCGCTGGCCGCGAGACGGCAGGGTTTCAGCGGCTCGTTTAATCTCCACAGCTTGCTGAAGGAAACGCTCTTCCGAAGAAAGCGCTAGTTTGAAGCGGCGACTCCCAAACTGCTTTCAGCCCACGATTTGAACAGTGGCGGAAGTTCCGGCCACTGGAACTGGCTTTCTTAACCCTCAGTCGTAAATACAGTAGCCGCCGCAGGCTCTTCTGGAACACTAACCAATACAGAGACTTATCGTGGTTCAGTTTTGTGTCAGACGTATTGTCGCAGGTAGCATTATGGTTCAGGAAGATGCCCCTCCCGGCAGAAAATTCGTATTGGTTGTCGAGGATGAGCCGCTTCTTCTCCTGATGGCCGGCGACATTGTGGGCGATGCGGGTCTCGAAGCTATCCTCGTGCCCAATGCGGACGAGGCTATCCGAATTCTTGAATCCCGGGACGATATCAGCATCGTGTTCACGGACGTGCGGATGCCGGGCTCCATGGACGGCATCAGGCTCGCGGCAGCTGTTCGCAATAGGTGGCCGCCGATCAAGCTTGTCGTCGTGTCGGGCCATCTCACGGCGGACGCCGACCTACCGCAGGGCGCGCGGTTCTTCAGGAAGCCCTACGCATCGGACGAGATAATTTCGGCGCTGCGCCAGCTTGTCGCCTGAATTCTGCGAGGAACCCCTGCTGTTACCGGACATTCTTCTTGTGTTTCGGGTGAGCCGGGAGCGGGCGATGTTTTCAGGATTCATTTTCGATGTCGAAGGCACGCTGGTGGACAGCGTCCCGCAGAACCTTAAGAGTCTGCAGGACGCTCTTGAACGTTTTGGCTGCAGCGCGGACCACGATACTCTTCATCTCTATTCCGGGCTCGACGGCGACCAGACGCTGCAGCTTCTGCTGCCGGACGCAGAGGAGAAGGAGCGGAAGGATATCCTGAAAGCGCAGGGTGAGATTTACGAGCGCGATTATCTTCAGAGCGTGAAGCCGTTCGACGGCGTCCGCGATGTCTTCCGTGCTCTCATAGAGCGCGGCGGCCGGATAGCTCTTGCGACTGACTGCAAGGGAGCTGCGTTCAAGCATTATCTTTCGGTCCTAAAAGTAGACGATCTGATCACCGCGACAGCGTGTGGCGACGATGTGGAGCACGGCAAGCCCGATCCGCGTCTTGTCGGCATGGCGCTCTGGAAGCTGGGGCTTCCCGGATCACAATCCGTGATGATCGGCGACACGCCGTATGACGCCGAGGCCGGGCTCGAAGCAGGCACGAAGGCCGCGGGGGTTCTTACCGGGGGCTTCTCGGCTCAGGTGCTTTCAGAAGCCGGCTGTTTCGCCGTGGCGGAAGATTTGAAAGCGCTTCTTCCCAGGATCGAAGAAGGTGAAGCCAAGATAGACGCGAAGGTGCCAGTGAAGCGCCCCTCAATTTATCCGCGGCTTCGAAGCGCGTGACGCCAGAGCGCCATGCGCTTGTGTGCCGAAGCGGGTGCAACCGAGTGCTTGAACACTCAAGACATTTCCCTCCAAGAGACCGGAACGCCTAAGACCGCGACATCCGAGATGCAGAAGGCCATCCGCGTCCCAGGAACGAGAAACGTCCCGCCGCATTGACAGGAGCAATCTGGCGGAAAGCTGCCCCTACGATGCCAACCACTAAAACGAATGAAGTCAGCGGCCGCGCCTCGGCGCTCGGAGCGTTTGCAACGCTCGCCGCCGCTGTTGCGGTGGCGTACTTGGTGCCGGACGGTAAAGAAGAAAAAACCGGCCATGCGCGGGCAGGGGGATTTGCTTCGCCGCACGGCAGAAACGGCACGTCTCGCGAGGCGCTCGAACCCGGACGGGGCCGGCACGCGAGCGCCCCCTCTGAAATTCCCGCGCGCGGCTGGAAAGACATTCTGCTGCGCGTCTACCGAAACATTTCGGACCACCGGGTACTTGCGCTCGCCGCGGGCATGACCTTCTACAGCCTTCTTGCGATATTTCCGGCGCTTGCGGCGCTTGTCGCGATCTACGGTCTGTTTGCAGATCCCGGCGCAATCGCGGCGCACCTCAACGCGGTATCCGGATTCATCCCCTCCGGCGCGCTCGACGTGGCGCGCGACCAGCTGACTCGGCTTGCTTCGAACGGCGAAGGGACGCTCGGGGTCACCTTTGCGATCGGCCTTGCCGTGTCCTTGTGGAGCGCGAACGCGGCGATGAAATCTCTTTTCGACACTCTGAACATTGTTTACGCGGAGGAGGAGAAGCGGGGCTTCATTAAGCTGAACGCGATTTCGCTCACGTTTACCGCGGCAGCGGTCGCATTCATTCTGGTCGCCATTGCCGCGGTCGCCGTGTTGCCGGTAGCGCTCACATACATGGGCTTGACGGACTTCACAGATCTCCTGCTGCGCATCGCGAGATGGCCGGCTCTCGCTCTCGGCTTGGCCGTTGCGCTGGCGCTGATCTATCGCTTCGGGCCAAGCCGCGCGGCCCCGCGGTGGCGATGGATCTCATGGGGCAGTGTCGCGGCAGCGCTGCTGTGGCTCGCAGGATCAGCGCTATTCTCCTTCTACGCCGCCAACTTCGGCAATTTCAACGCGACCTACGGTTCGCTGGGCGCGGTCATTGGCTTCATGACCTGGCTTTGGATTTCAGCGATCGTGATATTACTGGGGGCGGAGCTTAATGCCGAGATCGAACATCAAACCGCGCGCGACACGACGACGGGCCACCGAAAGCCGCTCGGCACACGCGGCGCTCATATGGCTGATTCTGTTGGCGCAGCGAAGAGCTAACAAGAAACGTAAGACGGCTGCAGATGGCGAGTTCGGTCAGAATGAATGACTTCTGGGATCGGACGAGGCGTGAAATGCGCGATGCGATCCGCGAGTCCGGGCGGCCGGACCTGATGCTCGCAATATTCTCTGGCCTTATCGCTTGGGCTTTGGTCGCCGCGTTTCGGTTATTCGTAGCTGCGCTTCAGAGGTAGTAAACGCCTGGTCATTCCCGCGATACGTCCTCGCGAGCCGCGAGCGAAAGCGAAAGAATGTTGGACCCAGTACTCACGTCCAATGATTACGCCGCTTTTGCTCCGGTAGGCGGGTCACTCGCCGCTTTCGGAATCCGGACAGGGTTGAAAGAAAAGAGGCCGCCCGCGGCAGGCGTTTCGTCGCCGGTGAGGGATGCGGTGCCATCTCACGCGAGGCACTCAACAGACGAGGCGTAAACTGAGGGTGCGATTATCCTCGCGACTGGCGCAGGCGCGAGTGGCAGGCGAAGAACGTTGAAGCCCGGGACTGCTGTCCACAGTGCCGCTTCTTCCAGAGATGCGACAGACACTACCTGGCTGGAACCTCGCCATCCATTACTCGAATCAAAGCGAGCTTCCCATCTTCACTCAAACGAAAGTCGGCCGCGCCCGCAGCCACGCTCCCAGTCTACCTGGGGCACAGAATCCGCAGCGAGATATCGTGGCAACCGTGTTATTGAACAGATCAGAAATCGACTTAATCTCATCGCGGTCCATGAGAATGGCAATTAGTTGGTCCCCGCTTGGGGGCGCCAGCCCAGCGGTGATTTCCTCATTGCGGGAACCGGCTTCCGCGGCGACGGAGGGTTGCGCCTCACTATCAGCGTTTTCCTTCCCGCCCGACGCCGGGATTTCCAGATCCTGAACCGGCCAATGGTCGCGGTGCCTTCAACCCCAATTCTACCAGCCGGCGGATGGCGACCGGGTCGGCAGCTTCAAGACGATCCATTTTGGCCGGGGAGGGTGCTGATTCGACCTGCCGGAGCCTCCCGCTCGATTGAGTGCTAAGAAGCATCTCATTCGTCTCGTTGCCTTTGGTCGTGGCTATCCGGCTTCTTTGCCAACGTTGCAAGCCTTCCCTTTACCGCGGATGCGCTACGTCTAAGCGCTACCCCAATTGAGATATTAGAGCGGCCGGACGCGCGGAACTCGATCAGCCGCTTATCGTCATCTGCGGTCCACGGTCTTTTCAAGTTGTTTGCCAACGGGTGCCCCTCAATCAACCCAAAATACGGTAGATGACGGAGATCATTGCGTTGCCGAGGCAAACGGCGACCACCATGCAGACGATGACCTCGTCTCGATCGAACTTACGGGGCTCGGGTGTCATCGGTCGTCACGATCAAGGGCCAACCAGCATCCACGCACGGGAGCCACTCCATTAAAAACTGGGAAACAAGTCGATGTCCGACCTTTCGTTCCTGCGGATGAGCTCAGATAGAGGCTGCAGCGGGGGACGGAAGATCGCGCATCAACCTTCAGGAGGACGACTGAGTGCCGCGGGGCACGAGACGGTGCTGGCTGACCATCAAAACCAATCTCTCATCCTCCGAGCAGACTGCCCCAACCGTCGAATACAAACCGCAAATCCAACTCACACACACAGCCTGTAACGGACAGGATCAAACAAGGCTGGTCAGGTAACGATCCTATTCCAGCAACTGCCAGGCTCACAACTGACGATCACGAGTCGGATGAAACAAGAAATCCAACGAGTGTCCCAACCAATCCTGAGCAGACACTAGCCGCCGAGCAAACCACGATGAGGATGACTAGATCGCTAATTGTGTTCCAAAGTGAACGTAATGAAGTTAGCCGATCAGCAAGCCATCGTGCCCAACGTGTCGCAGCCGCCAATGGAACGAATGAATTCTGATGCAGTTGCCTGACTGTCAATTAGAGGAGGCTAAGCGATGGATTGGAATCGTGTGGAAGGCAGCTGGAAGGAAATGAAAGGTAAGGTTAAGGAGCAGTGGGGCAAGTTGACCGACGATGATCTAGACGTCATCGCAGGTAAACAAGACCAGCTCGAAGGTCGTCTGCAAGAGCGTTATGGTTACGCAAAAGACCAGGCGCAGAAAGAGATCAACGATTGGTACGGTCGTCAAGGTTGGTGATCAGCGAAGGGGCTTTGCGAAAGCAGGGCCCTTTCCTTTGAATGCAATCACGACTGGCACAGCCTTAGGAGGGATGGATGGCGACTCCGTCCGACGAAGAAGTCCGCGCCAGGGCATTCCAACTATGGAAGGATGCGGGTGAACCTCAAGGGCAGTCCGACGCATTCTGGTATCAAGCGGAAAAGGAATTGCTTCGGAAACAGACCGAGCCGGGCGAACTACCACCCGGCATGACGGACAACTTGCCAATTTGATACGCAAGCCTGATCAGGAGACGGTCCGGCCCGGGCCATCGGGACGGACTAGACTCTCTGATTCGATTGCATTCTAAAGCAGCGGCAAGCGCTTTCGCTGCTCGCGCGCCCCCTAGGCAAACCAATCGTTGATGTACATGCAGATGACGCTCTCCTCGCTAACTGCGAACAAGAATAGCGATCTATGATGGTCCCTCGCGATCACTTGATGTGAGATGCCTGTTTACCAAGTTGATCAATGACGTGAAAACCAGTTTCCCTAAACGGTCGGAAACGAATCCGGTCTAGGCTGCCTCCAACAAGCAATAAGGGGCGGCAGATGTTCGAGATCGTTAGGGTGCTCATCATCGCAGCGTGCGCATATGCCGGTTCAGCAGCAGCAAGAATTCAGTTCCCTCACCTCCCTAATTGCAATGAAGCTTGCGCGGAAATGGCCGGCAAAGCGAACTTGCCTTTGGAACGACCTCATCAACAGCAATTCCCGCGGTAACCACGTTCAGTTACGGACTGTCAGGGAATACGGCGTTTGCTCTCGTCAGGTCCTCTGGCGGAGATGGTTATGCCTATCGGACGGTACATGGCCTGGGTCGGGACAGCGCTGTTCGCGTTGCTGTTCGTAACAAATTGGTTCCTACCGCAATCTTTGGCGGATCCGCTAGGTGATGAAATCAACAGGCCAGTGATCCGGATTGCGTCAATACAACAGTCGCCGGAACGGATTGTCATCGACACGAACCTTCCAACAATAGTTCCTCCTCCGACACCTGCAGATGCAGCTACAGACGAGCCGCCTCAGCAGGTGCGGGCATCCGCACCAGCCATTCCTCGTATCCCGGTTGCGACCGCTGAAAAGAGGAAACCTAAGGCCAAGAAACAGGTGAACGAGGTTGCAGCCAAAGCGCCGCGGGCGGTATCGACGATGTCGGTCGCCAAGAGCGGCACAGCGACGAGCGCACCGCCTAACAGATTGTCATTCGGGAATATAATTTCGGGACAGCTAGTGAGAGGTCTGTTCAATCTGGAGTGATGCACAGGTGGATTAGCGGTCGGCGGATCGGGGCTGTTGTCAGCGCTTCTGTACCATCCATCTTCTGTTTATCGGGGGGCGCCTGAATAATCAGCGCGCGCTCAGAATGACGCGAATCTCTCTTAGCGGACGCGCGGACGCAGATACTCTCGATGGTTTTGTTTGCTTACGGCCCGGCCGATGATACATAACTGCGAACTCGGTAGTGCTCCATTCATGGAAGCGCTCGATTGAACGATTATGGCATCCTGGCGCTCATCACCATCGCACGTGGCCGTCATTCGTCGTCATACTCGTAACGTCGCGGGACGTAGTCTCTGTCGTATCGCCTGGGCCCCTGATTTCGCCCGTAACGCCTTTGCTCATTGTCTTCGCTCCGTCCTCGCGCATTATCTGTCTGTTCAACAGCAGCGCGACAAGGCGCGCTGAGTTGCGAGGCATTCCGACGTAAACAAGCGACAATTCTCCCAACATCGGGCACCTGCGCGCCGCATAGCCGCCAGACGTCGGGCGTGCAGGCCATCTGTTGTTCCTGTGTTCCCCGATACTCCTGCGAAACGGCTGAAGTTTGAACGATTAGACCGGAACTCAGTGCTATTACATAACCGAGAAGGACTAGATTGGCTCGCATGGCCATCCTTTGTTAGCATTCAGTTCCTAGGCCCCACCGAATGGGGTTTCCCAAAGTTGAAACGAATGCAGCTCGAGAAAGTTCGGGGGCACAACACGTTGTGAAGGCACCGAGGACGCTGTCTCGGCAGAGTCCACCAAAGCGCACTCTACTGCATATGATTAAGCTGAATGAGCGTCACGGTTCCTTTGAGGTCATTGCTACTGAGGGTAGGCGATACTTCCGATCAGTCCGGCTCCGCAAATGGTGCCGGACTTTTCGTATCCCAGCGCCAAAATTCCTCGCCATTTGCCTCGGTCGATACCGCCCCGGCCGCCTCTTGCTTTGAGCGTCGATGAACTCCTCAGCGAGATATTCCTGAGTACCCTCCATGATGGCGCGTCTCCGACTTTCTCCGTGCTGAAGTTCTGGTTCACGCGGTACCAGACCTTGTGGGATGCATGGTCCGTGAAACTTGCCACGGCGGGGCAGATTGCGTCGGGTCCGCTCCTCACCTCGCAGCAATTCTATCTCGGTGTCCTGGCGTTCGGACGCGGTTATGGAAGTGCCGAAATCAGCGGCGACAATGGTGTAGCTGGGACTGTCGAACTGCGCTTCGATCAAAAATCCAGCTATCAAGATCTGAACGGCTATCAGCTTTACGGTTTTGTCGACGCTGGACTTGCTTGGAACGATGGCTACCGTCCCAGCGATGGTCTTCACTCACCTTAGCTGGCGCGGGCATCCGGTTGTTTCTGACGGAGGGCTTAAACCCCCGTCGGTTGGCGGCCCTGGCTATTGCACCTGGCTGGGGCCGTTTTAACAAACGTTCCTCCACAAAAGAACGGCCCCTTACTTGGGAGGCTGGGGGCCGTGAAGTCGAGACCAGATTGCATGCCCGAAGGCATACTGCAGAGACGCCAGTGTTGGCGAAAAGTTCCTTGCCCTAGGGGGTTGCTTCAGCCGGAACGGGCGCGGTAGTAATCGTTGTTCCCGGTGCTAGGGGGCGAGGCGGACCGCCGACAACTTCTCCGGCCGCGTCCTTCTCGACTACTCTTGGACTCCACGGTCCCGAAATTAGCATAAGGGCTATCACACCCATAGCAACGAAGGCGGCCATCATCGGCCAACTCATTCTGCTCATCAAGTTCTCCCCTGGCCAAGAATTCCTAACCTGGTGAAGCTCCGCGGGTCCGCGTTAGCGCGGCGGAAGCAGACCGTGGGATGCATGCCACTCCTGCATGCGCGGCTGTCTCAGCCTGCGGAGCAGGCCGGATAAGTTGCTCACGCGCAAAACCTGCCGCAGTTCCCTTTGCTTCTTTGCGAAGACGTTGCGCCTCTTCAGTCAAGCGTTGATTTAGTGGGGCGGCTTGTTTGAAATGGCGTGTATGCTGCTGCATGCGCTGCTCCATTCCTGGAAAGGCGTAAGCGCGACTTGCGTTCTCATCACCGATAACTGCCACAGGACGGTGCGGTGATGGACCAAGTGTCGGACACCCGAAGTAGGAAAGCCAGTCAATATTTTGAATCGGGCAGGAAGCGACGCCAATAAACCGCCAGCGCAAGCTGGTGGGCAAAAAAACCGCCGCTGGGTTGAGACAGCGACGGCTCTAAACATCACTCTCGCGGAACATTATTGAGGGCGATCCGCGATTGATCCGACTGTAACTTGGAGAAAACGGAGGAAGCGTTGGGGCCCCACGGCGGTCAGCATGACTTACGTGCTTTTTGACTGATTTCGCTAAGTTCCGCGTAAACTGCGGGAGCAATAGGGCCGATGGGTTTTACGTGCGCAACGGCGGCAGAGACCTTGAATAAGGTTCTGCTGGAGCAGCGGCCGCATGGCTCCATCGCCGTCAGAGATGGCAACGGTCGATCGATCAATACCGACGAGTTGCTGCACTATGTAAGGACGAAACCATCCGCCAGCTTTTGGAGCATTAGGCCTTCAATTCAAGGGGGGCGCTGATGCACGAGGAGAAGCCGTCATTTACAATCGAAAAAGACAAGATCGGCCTCGGTAATAATTGCGCAATGGCCGGACGGTCGACGAAAGGTCGTGACCGGCTTCGGCAAAAGACCTGTGAAGCTCTTTGCCGATGCTGCGGGCGTCTTCTCCGGCTTCACCCATTGAACGCAGGACAGCCTCTTCCGTTTCCGGCCAGCGGCGCGTTATTTATGGCGCCCGCTGTGTCGTCATTTCGGATCCCGGCGATGCCGCCCGGCGAGCCGTTGGGCCGCATCCTGGTTAATCCAGTTCTGCGCCTCGTCCTCCGTTCCAAGCCAAGGCCAAGAAACTGAAGATTACCTTGCGCCGCGTAAGAACATGATCATGCGTGAAAGCCCTCTCGTCAAAACGATCTCCTGATCGCGACGATATCCCTCCTCTTAGCAGGATTATTACGCTTGCTTTACGCGCGGCCTTCGGGGGCCGACATCTCGCCCACAACACGCTGTAGTTGGTCACCGTTCCCGCAAGATCCGCCGACGTTTATCTTTTGCCGGAAACCGCACAGTAATGCGTTCTGCGCTGCTTAAGGTTGTTGGCAATCCAGGCTAAAAGACGATCAGTTGCGAACTCCTTCGCCCACTTGGGACGGTCTCAAGATCGCCGCGTCTCGACAATTAAAGTGGCGGCACGGAACGATCCTTTGAGCCGCCAGTTCGTCCTGCGCTGCAACATTTCCCAGAATCGTCCGAGATTTCGTGCACGCGCCGACCGAGTATCCCATGACCGCAGTTCCCTCACTGAAGCGTCTTCGCCGAGCAGTTCCAAGTCGGCGTCGTGATCGCAAGGCACCTTCGCTGGTTGCTGCCTCGGCGATAGCGATTGCAGCTCTGACTGCCGCCGCCATCGTCAACAAACGCCTCGCAAATAAGGCGGAACGTGACAATCCGCCTGCGGGCCGTTTCCTTGATGTGAACGGCGTCCGGCTTCACTACGTCGAACGAGGCACAGGCGACGCGGTGGTGCTTCTGCATGGTAACGGGAGCATGATACAGGACTTTGAATCCAGCGGTCTGATCGATCTCGCGGCTAAGGATCACCGGGTCATCGTATTCGATCGCCCCGGCTTCGGCCATAGCGAGCGGCCGCGCAGCGTCGTGTGGACGCCCGATGCCCAGGCGGCATTGATCAACGCCGCCCTTGCACAACTCGGCGTTTCCAATGCAGTTGTGCTTGGACATTCCTGGGGCGCATCGGTTGCGGTTGCAATAGCCCTGAAATATCCTGGCTTAGTCCGGGGCTTGGTTCTCGCATCCGGATATTACTATCCCACCGCACGGCCCGATGTCGTCGCGATGGGCGCGCCTGCCTTGCCGATCGTTGGTGATATTCTCAGCCAGACCATATCGCCTCTCTTGAGCCGGGTCATATGGCCTCTCATGTTGAAGAAGATCTTTGGCCCTAGATCAGTACCGGAGAAGTTCGGAGCATTCCCAAAGGAAATGGCTCTGCGGCCATCTCAAATAAGGGCATCAGCCGCGGAGTCGGCGTTAATGATTCCTGACGCTTTCATGCTGCGCGGTCAGTACGCGAATTTGAAGATGCCGGTAGTCATCATCGCTGGCGAGGAAGACAAGTTGATCGATATTGACAGTCAGTCAGCCCGCCTGCACTCCGACGTTTCTCACAGTGTGTTCCATAGGCTCGCCGGGAACGGCCACATGATACAACAGACTGCCACGGATCAAGTGATGTCGGCCATAAGGGAAGTGGCCGGCGCATCAACGCAACTTGAAGCCGCCGAATAGTAAGTCAACGCGCTTATTGCTTGGAACCCCGCCTAAAGTGGCGGGGTTTTTATTCTGACGGCGGGAAGGCATTAGGCTGCAGCGATCGTTTTCTCAATAATCGTGCACCCTATGACCGGTGAGGTCTTTGGAGATCTCACCGCGCTATCTAGCGGCGGCCTCATGGTCCTCCCGTTTCAACTAGGAACGCTTTGCGATCTCGCCAGTTGGCGCGGGCATTCGGAGGAAATAATCATGCGCGCATTATGCTGGCACGGAAAAGGCGACGTCCGGGTAGATACTGTTCCGGATCCGAAGATCCAGCACCCCCGCGACGCGGTCATCAAGATCACGGCCTGCGCTATCTGCGGCTCCGACCTTCATCTGCTAGACGGATACCAGCCAACCATGGAGAGCGGCGACATCCTCGGCCATGAGAACATGGGCGAGGTGATCGAATTGGGGTCCGAGGTCACGAACCTCAAGATCGGTGACCGGGTCGTCGTGCCTTTTACGATCAGTTGTGGGCAATGCTGGTTTTGTCAGAAAGGGTTGTTTTCGTGCTGCGACCGCACTAACCCAAATGCCGAGTTGGCGGCCAAGGCGATGGGGCAATCGCCCGCTGGCCTGTTCGGATTTAGCCACATGCTCGGCGGCTATTCCGGCGGGCAGGCCGAATATCTTCGCGTGCCGATGGCCGACGTAGGCCCCATCAAGATTCCCGACAGCGTCACCGACGAACAGGCGCTATTCCTGTCGGACATTTTTCCGACCGGCTACATGGCTGCCCTCAACGCCCAGATCGAGCCGGGCGACACGGTCGCGATCTGGGGATGTGGTCCGGTGGGCCAGTTCGCCATCCGCTCCGCGCTCATGCTGGGAGCCGGTCGAGTGATCGCGATTGATGACGTTCCCGAACGACTTGCCATGGCGGAAGCGGGCGGCGCCGAGACCATCGACTTCTCGAAGAACGATGTCTATGACGAACTGATGAAGCGTACCGGAAAACGTGGTCCTGACAGCTGCATCGACGCGGTCGGCTGCGAGGCGTCCGGACACGGGGCGGCCGATGCGGTGCTCGACAAGGTCAAGGCGGCAACTTTCCTGGCGACCGACCGCGTGCACGTCTTGCGCCAGGCGATCATGTGCTGCCGCAAGGCGGGAACGGTTTCCATTCCGGGCGTCTATGTCGGTATGGGCGACAAAATCCCGCTTGGCGCTGCTATGAACAAAGGGCTAACGATCAAGACTGGGCAGACGCACGTGCAGGCCTACACTAAGCCGCTTTTGCAGAGAATCCAGGCCGGCGAGATAGATCCGAGCTTCGTCGTCACACACCCCGCCAGCCTCGAAGATGCTCCGGCAATGTACAAGAAGTTCCGGGACAAGGAGGACGGGGTGATCAAGGTCGTGCTGCGTCCCGGCAGATGATGGAAAGCCGGTAGTATCGTGTTTTTCTTCTTTTCAAACCGGTTGGGTTGCGTGGGATCGTTACTGCTGTCGGGTGCTGTGACGGTCGCGTTGCTTTTCATGTTCGGGATGCTGCCGTTCTGACGACACACGTCTGCACGTGCCTGGAATTTACTTCGAGCGCGCATCTCGCCAACGGTGCTCAGGCTGTGGAACAGGATAGGAGCGACGAGGCGCAAAGAAAGTGCATCGGGGGCAGATACCCGGCGGGCATACTATACCATCACGACGCACATCCTCGGTGAACGTGAGAGCACTAGAATATCCACGGACCAAGCAGAAGACCTCCCAAAAGTAGAGATCGGAATGACGAGTCAGGCCGCTTTTCGCGCGAGCGAGGGCTTTCCGAGCCGCTCTATTGCTTCAAGGGGAGACCGTTCGCCCTCTCAATAGTCGGCCCAGGCCTTCGACTTGTTCAGCAGCTGAGGCACGGTGTGGATCGTATATGCCGCGGGATCCAGACCGCGCTTTACTTGCGCCCACGTCACGGGCATGGAGACCAGTGCGTTCGGCCGGGCCCGGGGCGAGAGAGGCGCCACAGCCGTCGAGAACTGGTCGTTCCGAAGGTAGTCGAGGAAGATCTTGGCCCGTCCGCTTCGCCTTGCTCATGTTGATGAGATAGCGGTCTGGACTCTCGGCGGCCATTGGCTGCAGACGTCCCGGGCGAATTGCTTCGCTTCGGCCCAATTCAGATTCTATCCTTTTTTTCGGGCGCGCGAGTGGCGTCACGACATGCAGACCTTTGCCGCCCGTGGTCTTGCAGAAAGATACTAGGCCGAGCTCGGACAGGCGGTCGCGCATTTCCTTGGCGGCATCGATGACGAGGCCGAAGCCAACGTCCGGCGCCGGATCGAGGTCGAAGACGAGACGGCCGGGAAGGGCCGGGTCACCGGGCTGGTTGTTCCAGGGGTGCAGTTCGACGCGCGCTCTGCGCTACGGCGGCCAAACCTTCGATCCGATCAATCTGCACATAAGGTTTTCGGTCGCCGGACACCGAGACTCCTCGAGACGGAGGTTGGACCCGCCCTTCATCGAATGCCTTTGGAAGAAGCGTTGTCCCCCGATGCCGTCAGGCGCTCCGATGATCGAGCACGGGCGTCCCTGGAGGTGCCCATCATCCATTTGCCGACATCCTCGAAATACCGGGCGAGGTCCAGCTTCGTTGACCGCACCCTCGCCATCGTCCGGCCACAGGACCTTGTCCGGGCCGGCTTAGGGTCACGCCCATCAAGACGTCATCACTGGAGGCCGCCGATGAACGTCTCGCGCGGGTGGTCGTTCTAGCCGGTACAGGTTTGGCGATGTCGGTGCTGCCCGAGGGAGCCGGCCGCTCGGCTTCGACCTCTCTCGCGGGCTTGTCCTGACGCAGTCCTTGAACGCCGCCTGGCGGCGCTGCGTCCCGAACTATATCGTGCGTCCGCCTGTTTCGAGACGATGCCTTCCAGAGACATCCTATTAAGGACGGCGTCGCCGCCGCTTTCGAAATGCTCGACGTATCGGATCTCGGTCAGATCCTTGCCATAGGCCTTCTCGATGAGGCTGGGTGCATGTCATCGCCCTGAAGCCTCTCGGCAAGGGTCTGCTGGGCACCACGCTCCGCTACCCGTACGCACTCCGGGACGAAGTTGACTATTTCGACGATATTCCAAGCCCAAGAGTAACGAAGGACATGGTGGATCTGGCGGCGCATCTTCTGGACACCAAGGCATCGAAGTTCAAACCGGACAAATTCAAGGGCAGGCAGGAAGGCGGGTCGCCCGAAAAGACCTCCGGCTCCCGGTAGCCGGCTATTAACCAACCCTCCTTGGGCGAAATTTTTTTATGACCCCCTTGAACTTTTTTTCGGTCTGACGATTCTTCTGTTCGCCGCACGATAAGAGCGGCCGGGGCGCCTTCGGGCCCCGTAGTAGAGGCGGGCGCCGGCAGGTGTCCGGCGCCGGCTCGTACCCATCTTGCTCTTAGGAGGATTTGGCTATGAGGTATGATTGGACTCCCCTGTGGAGGTCGACTATCGGCTTCGACCGCCTGTTCAACGTTCTCGACGAGGTCCAGCGGACCGCGGAAGAGAGCTTCCCCCCGTACAATATCGAACGGCTGGACGAAAACCGCTTCCAGATTTCGGTGGCGCTTGCCGGCTTCACGCCGGACGAGGTAACGCTGACGGCCGAGGAGAACGTCCTGACCCTCGAAGGGAAGAAGGCCGAGAGGGAAGAAAAAACCTTCCTGCATCGCGGCATCTCTACCCGCAACTTCAAGCGCCAGTTTACGCTTGCCGACCATGTCGAGGTCGGAGGCGCGCGCTTCGAGAACGGGCTGCTCCTTGTCGAGCTGCAGCGCGAAATCCCCGAGGCCATGAAGCCGCGCCGCATTGCCATTAGCGGCGCAGCTCCCGGCAAAGTCACCCAGATCGAGGCAAAGGCCGCTTAATCGGCCTGCGCCTTGGACCATCAGCCGCCGCGCGGGTGCGCCCGCGCGGCACCTCATTGAATGGAGGCAGCCATGTGGACGACGCCCGCTCCCATCGTTTTGGACTTTAACGCCCTTCTTCACCCCGGCACGGTTTTCAGCCATCCGCGCGATGTCGTTGCCGACCCGACGCTCAGTCTTTCGGAGAAGCGCGCAATCCTGGCCTCATGGGCATCCGACGCGTCCGCCATCGCATCCTGCCCGGCCTTGCGCGCGCCGGATGGGCTCATGGCTCCTGTGAGCATTGACGAAATTCGCGAAGCCCTGTGCGCGCTGGATGGAAACGGCCCGCGCAATCCGCCAGCCCGCGAGCGGATGCGCCTGCGGTCGGCCGAGCGCCGGGCAGGGGTCTGACGGGGGAAATTGATCGAGCCGCATGAGGCGACCACGGCCGCCTCACTGCAGGGCTTTCGTAACTTCCGATTTCGCGGACATAGTCCTCGATAAGGCGACTTTGCTCGTTCGTGAGCCTGTCGTTCCCCTTTGGTCTTCGGTCGGCGGTTCTTCGTCGCGCTTCATCTTCTGGAAGTCCCATCCCCCTCGGGAGGGACTGCGTTAATCTGGATCAAGGATCTTCCCGGACCTGTCGGCGATCAAAATTTCCGTGCCGCATACCGCGCGCCGGCGTACTTGCCGGAAGTTCCCGACAGTCTTGACGCACGAATTTGTTGCGTCGTTGGCGAATGCGCGAAGATTGCGGCGCACAATGCCGAGTTTTCCCGCTGTGATCGATTAATTGCAAAACCCACTCACGTTCGGGCCCCGCGTTTTCGGCTAACGTTGCGGCTTAGGAACCTATTCAATTCCAGACTGTTACGAGCACTCGTATCTTCTGGAGGAACCAAGATGAAACGGTCGTTAATCATGCTTTGCGCGGGGCTTATGTTGACCGGTGCGGCATCCGCACAAAACCCGCCCGCAAAGTCGGGACCAAACAACAATGCTGTCAACAGCCCCGGACAAAACAACTCAAACGCGCCAGTAGCCGGCCGCAACAGCTTCACCGAAGGCCAGGCCAAATCGAAGATCGAGGAAGCTGGCTACACCGGCATTTCAGGTCTGAAGAAAGACGACAATGGCGTTTGGCGCGGAAAAGCCAGCAAAGGCGGATCTGCAACCAACGTGAGCGTCGATTTTCAGGGCAACGTCAACGCAGCCAAGTAAGAAGAAGGATTTTCACATGACGGTTACAATTTCTCGTCTTTATGACTCTTACGCCGATGCTCAAAAGGTCGTTCGGGGCTTAGAGGCTGCCGGCGTCCCGCATTCGGACATCAGCATCGTCGCTAACAACTCTGACAGCTGGTACGACACCGACAAAAAGGTCGATCGTGATCGCGATGGCGTCGATGATCGTGCCGAAGGTGCCGGCAAAGGCGCGGGCATCGGTGCCGGTCTTGGCGGTGCGGCAGGTTTGCTGGCCGGTCTCGGGCTGCTCGCGATTCCCGGCCTTGGCCCGGTAGTGGCTGCCGGCTGGCTCGCGGCAACGGCAGTTGGCGCGGCGGCCGGGGCTGCGACGGGCGGCATCGTCGGAGCCTTAACGGAGGCCGGCGTTTCGGACGAAGATGCGCACGGTTATGCGGAAGGTGTTAGGCGGGGCGGAACGCTCGTTTCGGCCCGGGTGCCGGACGCGGATCGCACGCGCCTTGACGCAATCCTGAACACGTCTGCGGTCAACCTGCGAGACCGCAGCGCGGTGTGGCAGAAGACCGGCTGGAAAACTTTCGATCCTGCGAGCCAGCCTTACGGGGCCGACGAGGTTCGCAAAGAGCGCCAGCTCTACGGCAACACTGCCGGAATGCGCTGAGCGATAAAAGGCCGGCCCGCCTCGGCGGGCCGGTTTTATCGGAACCCGCCCATCGATTTCGAGGCATTTCCGTTTCAGAACGCTTAGCCTTCCGTCGCCTTCAAGCGTGGCCAATTTGATTTCCGCGAGGTCTTCGACGTTCTGTTCCCGCAGTTCAGGCCCAGCTCTACGAGTCGGCGGATGGATCGCCGCCACTCGACGCTATTTTTTGAACGCTTGTTCCGCCCTCTCAATTGCGTCCATGCAGCCAACCACAAAAGCCGCAAGATCGCGCTTCATAACCTTTTCTTTGCCCGCTTTTTCGCTGCAAAACATTTGCCGAGCAATTTCGGCCTGCCGCTTTCGCGCGGCCTCATTATACTCCGGGCTTATACCGGAAATTGCGTTATCAAGCGGAAAGGCAAAAGTAGAACAAAACACTGCAATTAACAGGAAACTAATTCTGCTCAAAATGTTGCTCCTATCTCCCAACCTTCAGCGACAACGCGGCCAGTCCGCGGGATGGCTACTGTGTCTCGCTCGGCTTAACCCGTTCATGACTTTCAGACTTTTCAGCCGCGCACGCGTCCATTCCCCAGCACCTGCTTCGATACCACCAAGTCCCTACGGTGATTGCGCAGCCGATTAGCACCAGGAAAAGTAGGACGCTCAACCGTCTATTCATTTTGCGCCCGTCCTACTGCCTCAGCTTCACAAGCTGGCGAAAATCAATGCCCCCGGTGCAAAGAGAGCAACGGGGTTTGCAGAAATGAGAAGCAACTACCTGAGTTTCCTCGCGTCGACGGGGTTCTCTGGCGAGCCTAGGCCGGATCCCGGCGAGCCTATTGGCTTGCCGTTGGTCGAGGTTCCTATGCCAACGCCCGGTCCACTCACGCCCTCACCATTTTGCGATGGGGTGGTGTTGCTTCCTGA
The DNA here is from genome assembly GCF_049993905.1 of Bradyrhizobium sp. McL0615. Taxonomy (NCBI): domain Bacteria; kingdom Pseudomonadati; phylum Pseudomonadota; class Alphaproteobacteria; order Hyphomicrobiales; family Nitrobacteraceae; genus Bradyrhizobium; species Bradyrhizobium sp. McL0615. Next base: position 1,714,422 of record NZ_CP188254.1, read on the forward strand.
AGTAACAACGTTCTTCTGATCTTGAATGGTCTGCGTCTTGCTCGTCGATTGCGTCGTCTGCTGCGAATTCATCCCGTTGTTTGTGGCGCCGCCCGTTGCTCCCGTGGTAGCTCCGCCGCTTGACGCGCCTCCGGTTGCGCCGCCACTGCCTCCGCCGCTACCGCCGCCTCCACCCTGAGCAAACGCCGTTATCGGCGAGACGACGATCGCTGCGGCGACCAAAACGGCAACAGAAATCCGGCCGCCCGCGGCCGCACCGACCTCTTCGTCTCGAGCGTCCGCTGGATGTCGGTACCGTACGCCTCGTGATTGCCCCCGACGTAGATGACGGGCCGGTCCGGCACGTGCTCCAGCAACCACTTCACGCCGCGTTCCATTCTCGGAATCAGGTCGCCGGCGATGATCAGGACGTCGAAGCGCGGGCGCGCGTCTCCGGACGGCAGATCCCAGCCGCGGGTCAATTCCAGATGCAGGTCGGACATGATCCAGAGCAGCACGTTGTCAGTCCTTGTCGGTTTCGTGGTCGTCGAGCCGTTCGGCTCGCAGCAGCATCTCGACGAAACCATCGGGCAACTCCTCGACGCCCAGCGCGAACTGGACTTCGATCGAGGCACAGCGCGGACATTCATGACGTTCCGCCTGGTAGACAAAATCGCCTTCCTGGCCGCAGGCGCGGCAGCGAAAACGCGCCATGACTATCCCTCCGAATTCGCGGATGGCGGCGATACCTCGGTCAAACTGTCGGCCGTGCGGTCGTAGCGCGCGTAGTACATGTCCGACGCGCGACCCGCCGGCGCAGCCGGCGGACGTTCTCGAAGCCCGGCTTCTTCGGAACCCGATCGCCCGCGGCGAGCTTGTCGCAGAGCGTTGCGAACCATCCGCGATCGATGTAGCGGCTGCCTTCTGCGCCGCAGATTTCGCACGTACAGGAGGAGCGGGCGGTCGCCAGATTGACGGCTTCGAGGATCTTGGCGGCGGTCCCGTCGGACACATCTCCAGTCCAGTCGGCGCGCAGAATGGCCATCTTCTGCTTGATGCGGACGAATGCGAACGTCTCGCGATCGCGAAGCGCGCTCTCGATCCGGTCGCAGAGCCGCTCCAGCGTGTCGCGCCAGCCCTCGCCGCACTGCGGGTAACCGAACGAAAGGTGGGGCTCGCCCTGCACGCTCTCGAAGAGGCGGGCGTGCGCTCGCATCAAGTCGGCCTGCCAATTCATGGTGGGCGTCATCTCACTCCTCCTCGATGCCGAGTTCGGAGGGATCCACGTCCGTGAAGGAATCCGTCTCGCGGTTGTAGCGGCGGCAGGTGATGGCGTTCATCCGGCCGGCCGCGAACTGACGCACAATGTGGAGGTTTTCGAAGCCGGGTCGCGGATCGACGGGTTTACCCTCGGCGTGGGTCGCGCAGCGGGTCGTCAGCCAATCACCGGACTGGTGCAGAAAGCCCTCTTCGCCGCACTCCTCGCAAGTGCAGGCGCTGCGGGCCTCGGCCAATACGATCGCGTTCTCAACATGGGCAGTCGCTGCGGGAGAAAGCGCGCCGTCCCAGTCGACTCTTAGGGACGCGTACTTTTCCTTGATCTGCGTGAACTTGAAGGGGGCGCCGTCGGCCTCGACCGCCGCCCGGATCCGGATGCAGGCGCGGTCCAGGACGTCCAGCCAGCCCTGACCGCACTCCGGATAGGCAGCTGCGGTGCCGGGCTGGTCCGCCGGCGGATGGAAGAGGTCGGGGTAGAACCCGATCAACTCAGACCGCCAATCCCCTACAACGCGCGCCATACGCCACACCCAACGCAGAATTCAAGAACACGAGGCATTTGCTCTTTGTCAATGATAGACAAAGTATACCTATATCAAATATATATCTATGTATCTTTCGGTGCGTAAATTTATCTATATTTTCAAAGGGATGTTAAAGCGACTTGGCGAGAGACCTTCGATTGCGGGGGAAAATGCCTGAGCGGGTAGCCCAATCTCTTGCTGCGGCCCGCAACCCATGGGACGGTCTCCGGGATTGCACAACGCGCGGGCAGCCTGATGGCGGAAAAGAAGACGGCCGGCAAACCGGGTCGAAAGCCGCCGGACGGCGAGAAAAAGCAGTTCCTGATGTCCATAAATCCGGACGTCATCCGCCGGATCAAGGCCGCTGCCGCGCTGCGCGACAAGACGGCGTCGCTGGTGTTGGAAGAGGCCGCCAAGGAGTGGCTCGACCGGCATCCGGACGGAAAGAAGTGATAACCCAAGCTTGGCGGACTTCGCTGGAACCATTTGAGAGCAACTCTTTACAAAGCCGTTTGGCGGCGCCTTCCGATCCCTCCATTCCCAGGTCGATTGCCCCATTTCGGCGGCGCAATAAAAGGGGTTGCGTACATAGTTGTTGTAGACCTTATGATGTGCACGATGTGGTTGTCGGCAGAATATCCTTCTTGGTAATGGTCCGATTTTCAGCGGGGAAAATTCGTTGACCGTTCTCGACGAGCCGAACGAGGAGCTCCGGTTGGCGAGGGTGTACGATCGCCTCCGGCTGAAGCTCTTGGATCTGTCCAAAAAAAACCGAATGCTGAATTACAGCCTCGGCGCGAGATCCAAGCGGCATCTGCAGATCGTCGACGAGGTGATGGAAGAGGTTTACAGGAAGCTCGCCGGCGAAGATGCTTCTTTGAGGATCGACCCTCTTGAAGAGCCTGAAGATACGCCCCCGGAAGAGAAGACCGAAGAGTTCATCGCGGCGCTCGAGCATGCGAAGGTCTCCAACTTGGAATACCTGACCAAGCTTCAGGCTCTGGAAAGCAGCGGACGCGACGATGAGCTGTCCTTGGCAAAACTCGAGCGCGAGCTTCGGGATTACATCCGCAGCGAATTCGAATTGCCACCTAGGCCCAAGAAGGCCGAAATCAACCGTGCGGAGCACGCTCGCCGCGCGAACATCGACCCGAATCCGGAACTCGGACGCGTCAAGGCGAAGCCATCGCATAGCGACGCCGCCCTCCAAACCCTGAAATTCCCGGACGAGCTCGAGCGCGTGCTGGAGAAGATCGTCGCCGATGCCCGATTGTCGGAACAGGAAATGGGACTTTCGACCCTCTTCCTCTCGTTCGGCTTTCTGGAATGGTATGAATCCGACAACTCCGACAAGAGGGCGTTTGCGCCCCTCCTCCTGTTGCCCGTCGCGATCGACGTAAAGAAGGCGTACGGGCGCAATTCATTCCATTTGTCGGCAATCGAATCGTCTGCCGAATCGAATCTCAGTTTGCAGAAGCTGCTGGAAACGGAGTTTCATCGGAAATTGCCGTCTTTCGAGGGCGGCGATGACGAAGGATCAGGCTCCATCGAAGCATATTTCGACCTGGTCGAGGAGGTCATCAAGGATCTCGGACGATGGCAGATACGCCGATGGCTTGTCTTGGGTCATTTCGCCTTCGGTCGGTTCGCGATATACGCCGACCTCAATCCTGCGAATTGGCAAGTCGACCCCGCGGCGCATCCGCTTGTCGGATCGATCCTGCAGGGCGCAGAGAAGAGCTTCGAGGGCGAAGGCGCGCTCATCCCGAGCGATCCGGCCGATTATCTGATCGACGATCCGCAGATCGAGGCGGCGGCGCCGTTCCTGATCCACGATGCCGACGCTTCGCAGCACAGCGCGGTCATCGACGCGATGAAGGGCCGCAACCTGGTCATCCAGGGACCGCCAGGTACGGGCAAATCTCAGACGATCGCCAACATCGTGGCCAACGGTTTGGCCGCGGACAAGACCATTCTCTTCGTCGCCGAGAAGCAAGCCGCACTGGACGTCGTCAAAAGACGGTTGGAGCGCGCGGGGCTCGGCGAGTTTTGTCTCGAGCTCCACTCGGACAAGGCATCTCCGAGAGTCGTGCTCGAAAGTCTTCAGAAGCGGCTCAAGACCGCACCGGTCGGAGCGCCGGCGCCGCAGAGCCCGTCTTGGCACGCGAACCGGAAGGAGATCGCAAAGTACCTCGAAGCGCTTCATAGCCCCGGGCCCGGCGGACAGACGCCCTTCGATCTGATCTGGAGAGCGCTGCGCGGCACCGCTGCCGCGCCTGAAATCGTCGACGCCTTCAGAGCCGTAAGGATACCCGAGGAGTTGCTGGATAGCCCTGGCATGCTCGCCGACGCGGAAGCCAGCCTTTCGCTGTTCGCGGGAGCCAGCGAAGCGTTCGTCCGATCGTTCGGACACCCGGCCGAGTCGCCTTGGCGCGACATCGGAGGCGATTCCCTTCAAAGCACGCAAATCGCGGCGCTCATCGAGACCCTCGGCTCGCTCTCCGCCACTTCGCGCGAGCTCTGCGCGCGGATCGCCGAAAACAAGGATTTCGACGTCGCCTCTCTGCAAGATCTGCGAGCCATCGTCGAGGCGAGCGCAAGCCTCGCCGGACTGACCGTGCCGAAGTCCGTCGGGCTTGTCGCCGATCTGGATCACGCTCAGCTATCTTCCGCGCTCACGGCGGCCAAAGAGCTGCGCTTTGCAAGCGAATCCATCGCGGCCCGGCCGCCAATACCGGTGCAAGATCCGGAGTTCCTGAAGAAATTGACGGTCCTCGGATCGATATCCTTGCCCGGGATATTCTTCGAAAATGCGCCGGCAGAGCTGACCCGAGTAGCCCGGGAGACGATCGAAGCCGATGCCAAGTTCAAGGATGCGTTATCCGGAATCTATCCCGTCCTCGATCTGTTCCATCTCGACGGCAGCTGGCCGGCGAACGAGACGGATGCGATCGCCAAGGCCGTCATCGTGTCCACGAAAATTCCGTTCGAATACCGCTTGGGTCTGCATCTGAACCAGCAGATCGACATCCAGGCCTTCGCGACCGTACGCGACAGTTGGGTCCGTCTCATGGCCGACGAACGCGGCTGGAGAACCAGGTTTTCCGCGTTCGGCTCGAACGCATGGCCGCGCCCATCGGACCTCAGGGCGTCCGCAGCGATCTTCCAGAAATCGACCTTCGGAAAAGCGTTCGCAACGATCAGCGGGGCGGCGAAGCCGGCGCGCGAACTCGTCGCGCGTCTCGGATTGGCCGACGCGCCGGCGCCGGCCGACGAACTTCTCGGATTGGCCGCGCACGTCGAGTCGATCTACGACTTCGACAACGACGAAACCGCAGCGAACCTGTTGGGAGCAAGCTGGGAAGGATTCGACACCAAGTTCGACCAGATCGCGTTCGGGATCAAAGCCCGGCAGCTTTTCGTGGAGCAGATCGGTCAGGAACTGACGCGGCGGTTGATCGAAATCAGTCCGGAAGGCGTCCGACGGCTCCATCTCTTCGAGGAGGCCGCCAATACCGTTCGGAAGGCGATCGCAAAGGTCGGGAGCCGGCTCGACGATCGGTCCATCGACTTGACCCTCGACATGCTGGCCGACGAGATTGCGACTATGCAGAGGGTGGTGGACGCCGATCCTGACGGGGCGCTCGACAAGATCGAGCTGCCGGTGCGGGAGCTCGGAGAGATCGCCGCACTGCACAAGGAACGCGACCGCATCCAAAAACTTCTGGATGCCTCGCCCTTGAAGTACGCTGCCGAGGAATTGTCCCGCGGCCCCGGCGGCATCGACGATGCGATGGCGTCGATCGATTGGCTTGCGGAACTGCGACGCCTGCCGATGCCGGTATTTCTGTCGAACAAGCTGAGTTCGTCGGACGCGCCGGACGCCTGGAAGCGCACGCTCGCCATTGCGGCGAAAGCGCAAGCTGATCTGCGGGCGCACGACGATCTGCAAGATCGGCTCGGAGCCGAGTTCGGCATCGAAACTCTTTCCCTGCTCGATCCCGGCAAGCTTTCGGAGGCGACCGCCGCGCTTCTCCAGCATCGGGACGAATTGCGCGAGCTGCTCGGGCTGTATAGGGAGCGCCGGGGACTCGAATCCTTGGGGCTGAAGGAATTCCTCGCCTGCGCGGACCAACACAGGATCGACCCCGGACAACTGACCCAACTGCTGGGCGCCGTTCTCGCCCACCGCGGCGCGGAGCTTGCCAAGAAGACCTCGGTAGCCCTTCACGAGAATACCGGCGCCTCTTTGGAGAACCGTCGGAAGCAGTTCGCAGACAAGGACCGCGTGAAAATCCGCGACGATCGGACCAGAATCAAGGCAAGACTCCTCCTGCGGCAGCCCATGGCCGGTGCGAGTTTCGGCAAGAAGAAGACCTGGACGGAAATGGCCCTGCTCAGGAACGAGCTCGAGAAGCAGAAGCGGTTCGTCCCGGTACGTACGCTTCTGGCGCAGGCGGGACGGTCGATCCAAGCCCTACAACCGTGCTTCATGATGTCGCCGCTGTCGCTCGCGAAGTTCCTCAAGGCCGGATCGCTGTCGTTCGACATCCTGGTGATCGACGAGGCTTCGCAGATGCGCCCGGAAGATGCGCTCGGTGCCATGCTCCGCTCGAAGCAGATCGTCGTTGTAGGCGATCCGAAGCAGCTTCCTCCCACCGATTTCTTCTCGAGAGCGGGCGACGCCGGCCCGGAGGAGGAGGACGAGTTCGACGATCTCGACGACGAATCCATCCTCGAAAGCTGCCAGAAGACGTTCGGGCACCGGCGGCCCCTCAGATGGCACTACCGTAGCCGCTGCGAGAGCCTGATAAGGTTTTCCAACGAGCAGTTCTATCGTCGAGAACTTGTGACCTTCCCGGCCTCCAAGCCCGAATCTTTTTCGATCGATCTGATCCGGGTCGACGGCGCCTTTCAGGCCCGATGCAACCCCGCCGAAGCGAGCCGCATAGTCGAAGAGGCCATATCGTTCATGCGGCACTATGCAGGCTTCGACGAAGACAAGGTCCCTTCCTTGGGCATCGTCGCCGTCAATCTGCAGCAGCGCGAAGTGATCCGAGAGGAGTTCAACCGCCTGCGCGCCGACGACCCACTGGTCGACCTCTACCTAGACAAGGTCTTGAACAGGGGGGAGGAGTTCTTCGTCAAGAATCTGGAAAACGTGCAGGGAGACGAGCGGGACTTCATCTTCATCTCGATGACGTACGGGCGTGAGCCGGGCGGCTCCGCGGTGAAGCAGCGGTTCGGCCCCATCAACCGCAAACAGGGCCATCGGCGATTAAACGTCCTCTTCTCGCGTGCGCGGATGCGGATCGGATTGTTCGCCTCCTTCGGATCGAGCGATGTTGTTCCTTCGGCCGACAGTTCGGAAGGCGTCCACACCCTCAGGAGGTACCTCGAGTACGCGGAAACGCGCGGCCGCGTCTCGACGATGCCTGGGGGCGACGCCGAATCCGACAGCGACTTCGAGGTGGAGGTCGCGGAGAGGTTGCGCGCAAAGGGCTACGTCGTCGACTATCAGGTCGGCGTTTCGGGTTACAGAATCGATCTGGGCGTGCGGCATCCGGACCATCCGGAGCGCTACCTGGCGGGTATCGAATGCGATGGCGCGACATATCATTCGAGCAAAAGCGCGCGCGATAGGGATCGATTGCGGGAGGAGATTCTCACCGACAAGGGCTGGGATATCGTGAGGATTTGGTCGACCGATTGGTTCGACAATCCTAGCCTTCAGACGGCACGACTCGTCGAAAGGCTCGAGGCGCTTCGAAGCAAGCCGGCCGCCGACGTCGACGAGTTCGCATTCCGCTTCGAAACTCAACAGGCCAGCCAGGTCGACGGGCCGGAACCCCCCCCATCATCGTCGGACACGACAGATGAGCGGTCCGCCCCGGACGGCGACGCCGAGCCTGCCGTGGGGACGTTCGACGAGCCATCGCCTCTCGTCGGCGCCGCATCCTTCTCGGAGAAGGACTGCTTCGAAGCTCTCAATCACTTCCGCAGCCACGTGATAGCGACGGACATCACCGACTGGGACCCAAACCGGTCCATCCTTCGGGACGGCATGATCGAGACGTTCGTCCGCCAAAGGTTCGCCGATCCGGACGAGTGGTTCGAGAAGGTGCCTGGCTATCTTCGGCAGGGCACGAACCCCGTCGAAAAGAACCGCTATCTTGAGCGCATCTGCGGGATCGTGAGCAGACTCGATCAAAGCCCCGCGGAAGGACACCCGAATTCCACACGAAGCGCCGGCCACGGCGCGACGCTCCCGTCGATCGGATCGTCCGGCTTCGGTGTCGGATCCGAAAAGCCGAGCGGAAATAGCAATGGGGAATATTCCGCTACGAGTTTCTCGGAATTGGGATTGAGACCGGAAGCTTCGAGGTTCTACGATCACGACTACGACGCCGTGCTGCAAAGAATGGTAGTGCACATTCTGGAGCAAGAATCTCCGATATACCAAGACCTGCTCATCGAGCGGATAGCGCGCGCTCACGGTTTTCAGCGCTCGGGCGATCGAATACAAAGGGCCGTCGCCAAGGTCATCGGGAAGCAGTATCGCCGGACGAAAGACGACGGCAGGACGGTAATCTGGGGCGATGGACCGGCTTCCAGGATCGTCACCTATCGCAATTGCGAACCGGACGTCCGATCGCATGGCGACGTACCCGTCGCCGAACTAGCCAGCCTCGCCGTGCCGTTCATCCGGGTGCGACTTTCGGACGACGACATACTTTACCGGATGGCGGACCACTTCAAGCTGGGACGACTTCGCGAGCCAACGCGCGTGCGCTTCCAGATGGCCGTCGATCTCGCTCGAGAGGTCGCGCGCACCGCGGTGCCTTAGCTTTGGCCGAATCGACGGCAACCGGTTTCAGGCGGGGGGGATACCAAGGTCTCGATATCCCGTTCTTTCGTGGAGGGGATCTGACGATTTCCCCGCGCGGTAAACTTCGGTTATTCTAAAAGAATTCGAGTGGCTACGATGACTGCCTACCGTTTCGTCCATGCGGCCGACATCCACCTCGATTCGCCTTTGCGCTCGCTCGCCCTGCGCGATCCTGCGCTGGCCGAGTTCATCGGCAACGCCAGTCGGCTCGTCTTCACGCGCATCATCGATCTGTGCCTCGAAGAAAAGGTACAGGCGCTCCTGCTCGCCGGAGACCTCTACGACGGCGATCAGACATCGATGAAGACCGCGCGCTTTCTCGCCGAGCAACTTCGCCGCCTCGATGCTGCGGGCATCGAGGTCTTCGTCATCCGGGGCAACCACGATGCCCTCTCGAGGATCTCGAAGGAGCTCATTCTTCCGGAAAACGTGCGCCTGTTCGGCGGGCGCGCCGAAGCGATCGAAATCGGGCGAGAGCGCGGAGAAAGAACGATCGTGATGCACGGCCTTAGCTTCGCGAAACCGCAAGCACCCGAAGGCCTTCTCACCAAGTACCGTCCTCCGGTCGACGGTGCCATCAACATCGGACTGATGCACACCAGTCTGGGCGGATCGCCGCCTCACGATGTCTACGCCCCGTGCGGTACGAACGACCTTCTCAACTCCGGCTTCCGCTATTGGGCGCTCGGGCACATCCATAAGCGCTCGGCGACGGAAGGATCCTGCGCCATCGTGATGCCCGGGATGCCGCAGGGGCGGGATATCGGCGAAAGCGGACCCAAATCCGTGACATTGGCGAGCGTGCTCGACGATGGGTCGATCGTTCTCGACGAACGGATCGTCAGCCTGGCGCAATTCGAGCGCATCAGCATCGACCCTTCCGGAGCAGCATCGTGGTCCGATCTGGTCGCCAGGCTCGAGACGACGCTTCGCGACGCCGCGGCCCGATCCGACTCCGACCATCTCGTCGCTCGGCTCGCAATCGCGGGAACGACGCATATGGCTTGGAACATTCGTCGCGATGCCGACCTCTTGCGGACCGAGGCCGACGCCCGTGCGGAGTCGATAGGCAACGTATGGATCGAGAAGCTGGAGATCGAATGCCGGCGGCCTGTCTCCAGCGCGGCGGAAACTGCGGACCCGGTCGACGACCTTCGCAGGATGATGAACGACGAGGTCGTCGGATCCGAAGGATTTCGGGCCGAAGCCAAAGACGTCGTCGACAGTCTGCTCGCGCAGTTGCCGCCGGAATGCCGGCGCAACATCGTCCCGGATGAGGCCGGCCTCGACCTGCTCGTCGAACGGTTGGCCGGAGAGGGGACGGAAGAGGTTCTGGCGCGGCTCGCGGCCGGCGACCCGGAAGGAGCGCGCTGATGCGCATCCGCAAGCTCGGCCTTCGCCGATACGGCAAGTTTACGGACGCGTTCATCGATTTCGGAGAACGAGCTGTCGGTAAGCCCGATATGCACATCGTTTATGGGCCCAACGAGGCAGGCAAATCCACAGCGATGTCGGGGTGCACGGATCTTATCTACGGCATCCCGCCGCAGAGCAAGTTCAATTTCCTTCACCCTTACGCGGCCATGCGCATCGAAGCTGAGATCGAAATCTCAGGAAGTATCCGCAATTTCTCCCGAATAAAGCGTCCACACAACAGCCTGCTGGACGAAGCCGGCAATGCCGTTCCCGACGCCCTGCTTCTCGGCGAGCTCGGAGGCCTCGATCGCAACGCGTTTCAAACGATGTTTTGTCTCGATGACGAGACTCTCGAGGCCGGCGGAGAAAGTATCCTGGCCAGCAAAGGCGATCTCGGCCATCTGCTGTTCTCCGCTACCGCCGGGCTCGCCGATCTGAGCGATCGACTCGACTCCGCGCAGGAGGAGGCGGAAGCCTTCTTCCGGCCGGGCAGACGATCGGGCATTCTTGCCGAGCTCAAGAAGACTGTGGCGGCTCTCAAGGAAGAACGAGAGCGGACAGACACCCTGGCAACCGAATACGCTCGCCTGGTCGTCGAGCGCGACGAGGCAGCCGCGGCCTATGCCGAGGCTCTCTCTCAACGGAGCCGAACGCGGGTACGAATCGACGAAGTACGGCGCCTCATCAACGCGCTGCCGCGACTGCAGACCTTTCGGGTCCTCAGCGCGGAGCTTCTTCCTCTCGCGCCGCTGCCCGAGGCGCCCCCGTCGTGGAATCAAGAATTGCCCGCTTTGACGGTCCGGCAGGTGAAACTGGCGGCGCAGACGCAATCGGTCGCGGAAACTATCGCAGATCTGCGGGACGAGCTCGAAGGGCTCGTCGTGAACGCTTCGGCGTGCGGTCTGAAAGGCCGCGTCGAATTACTGACGGATTTGCGGGCGCGGTATATCACGGCTGAGAAGGATCTGCCGGATCGCCGGCTCAGCTTGGGGCTTGCCGAGCAAACGATCGCGCGTGTTCTGACCCTCATAGATCACAGCTCCGAGCAGAATCCCGCACGGCTCGTCCTGTCCGTCGGCGTGACAGGATGGCTTCGCAATCTGATGGAGGAACGATCGGGCGTCGAATCAGCCTTGGCCTCGGCCGAAGCGGAGCTCACGAAGGCGGACGAGGCCCTTTCGGAAGCCGAGGCCACGGTAGATGAACACGGTGCAGGGCTGGACGAGGCGACCACGGCCGTATTGACCGCAAGCATCGCAAGCGCCCGCCGGTCAGACGACGTGGCTCGGCTGCGTGCGGCCGATCGGGTGTGTGCAGAGCGTGCCGACGAACTCGAAGATCGCCTGATTGAATTGCTTCCTTGGACCGGAGGCAGGAACGAACTCCTTTCCGTCCCAGTGCCGACGCCGGAGCGGCTTCAGGAATGGATATCGACCGAGGCGAATCTTTCGCGCGAAATCGCCATTCGGCAAGGCGAGTTCGACCGCTTAGACGCCGAGGCAAAACGCCTCGAAGCGAAGATCGAGGTTCTCGGCTCCGCCGCAGGTGTCATCAGCGACCAAGAAGCGGTAGAGGCCAGGTCCGAGCGCGAAGCCGCGTGGGCAGCCCACAAGTCGGCGCTCGACGCAACGACGGCCGCCGAATTCGAGTCGTCGATGCGGAAGCTTGATCTGATTGCGGAGCAGCGGTCTGGGCAGGCCGCCGCAATCGCGGATCTGAACCGCGCGCTTCTGGATACGGCCGAGGTCGGCGCGTCTCTGGAGCTGGCCCGACGACAATTGGAAGAGAGCCTAGGGGGTCGTGCGACGGTGAACGAGGAGGTCGAAAATTCTCTACGCGCCATCGGAACTGGGCTTGACGGAACCATCGGTCTCGCCGGTCTGAATCTCTGGATGCAGAAGCGCCAGCGGGCGATCGAGGCACAGGGAAAACTGACGGCCGCCGAGCGAGAATGGCGGCGGGCGCAGGCCGACGCGGCCGTTTCGCGCGACCGGATAGCGGAGACTATCCGTGCGGCTGGGGTCGATATTTCGCGGAGCGACGACATCGCCACGATGCTGGCGGCAGGCCAGGCAGCCCTGGACCGGGCCGTGGAGGCTAAAAGCCTGCGCGCGATCGTCGAGGGACGACGGCGAGACCTGAAGGCTCGCGAAAGAAGGCTCGACGAAGCCAGGCTGGCAGAGCGATCATGGAGCGCGGCATGGCGAGAGGCTTGCGCGGCGTGTTGGCTCGGCGAACGCGGGAGCGAACCCACGACGGCCGTCGTGCGAGAAACATTGAAAGCGCTCACCGAGTTGGGGTCGGCGCTGGAGAAGAAAGCCGAGTTGACCGATCGCATTTCGAAGATGGAGCGCGATCAATCCAGATTCCGGGCAGAGGTCGAAGCTCTTGCGGCTCTGATCGGACTGCTCCCGACCCCTTCGGACGCTCTCGCGCGCTGCGAGGCCGTCGTTGACTGCGTCGCGTCCGCGACGAAGGCGCTCGATCGTCGGCTGGAGATCGAATCGCGGCTCGCGGCCGAGCAGGACAAGGCCCGATCGACCGCAGACGAAATGGCGGAGGTGCAGAGCCGGGCGAGCATCATGATGAACCACTTCGGAACTACTTCCTTGGCGGAAGTCGACGTCCATCTGCGGTCGCTCGCTCGCAGGTCGGATATCGAGGCACGTCTGAGCCAGGCGCGCGAAGAGATACTCGGAGGAATGAAGGTCGAAACGATCGAGCAGGCAGAGGACGCGCTCAACGCGATCGAACGAGGCGCGCTAGAGGCCGAACTGATCGAACTGAAAGCGCGGCTCGAGGACGAGGACAGTCGAAGCCACGACCGGTTCGCGGCACGCAACAAAGCGGAGGATAGGATCGCCGCCGTCGGTGGCGACGCCGCCGTCGCGGCCTTGGAGTCGAAGCGTCGCACGGTTTTGATCACGATTGAAGACAGGGCGCTCGAATATCTCAAGCTGAAACTCGGAATCGCGGCAGCCGAGAGGGCGTTGAGGGTCTATCGCGACCGTCATCGAAGCTCGATGATGGCAAGGGCGTCGGAGGCATTCGCGCTCATCAGTCGGGGCGCCTACTCCGAACTTTTCACCCACCCTTCGAACGGTAGAGAACTCCTGATCGCGAAGGGATCCGACGGCAGTTCGAAAGTGGCTTCCGAGCTATCGAAAGGAACTCGATTCCAGCTATACTTGGCGTTGCGAGTGGCCGGCTATCATGAGTTCGCCCAGGCCCGCGCGCCGGCGCCCTTCCTTGCCGACGACATCATGGAGACATTCGACGATTTCCGCGCGGAAGAGGCGTTTCGCTTGCTTGCCGCGATGGCTGGCAAAGGCCAGATAGTCTACTTCACCCATCACCGTCACCTCTGCGAGATCGCCAAAGCCGTCGAGCCCTCGATAAAGATCCACATCTTGAAAGCGGAGCCGGCCCGAGGATGGGCCGTCTCGATCTTGAGGGAAGCCGGTGCGATCCGCGAATGCGAGGAGCACGGCTGGATGCAGGACTGCGCCGACCCGCACGCCCGCGAGCGAGCTCTGGAGATCGCACGTCGGAATCCCTTGGTTGGGCTTTCCGATCGAGCAGCCGCCGCCGTGATAGGAGAGGTGCTCGACGACTTCGGCGACAGGTGTCCCGAGTGCCCGTCGGAGTAGGCGGGCCGCGAGGGTAACTCCCGTGACCACATCGGCAGGATCAAGTCGGCTACCGCGCTACGGGTCACGACGGTGTCGCTGGTGATGGCCGACATCGGGACGGAAAGAAGTAAGGGGCTCGGAACCCGGACGAGGCCGGACCGCCGGACGGCGAAAAGATCCTGTCGTCATGGACCCCGCCACCATCCGCCGGATCAAGGCGGCTGCCGCGCTGCGCGACAAGACGGCGTCGATGGTGCTGGAAGAGGCCGCAAAGGAGTGGCTGGAGCGGAACCCGGTACAGGAAGAAGTAGGCCCTCAAGGATCTGCGCGGAGCGCGGGCTCAGCCTAGCGAACCTGCTGATGCCGTGCGGCGTGCCGACAAAAGCCGCCGACGACGGCCCCTTGATGCGGTACCGCAAGGCGGTCAAGGACATCGCGTGGGAAGCGGTCGACACCGTGCTCGAGCACGGCGCGGGCCATCCACGCGAGGAGTTCGAAGCCGAACGGCTCGAACTCGCCAGACGCTTCCAAGTCAAATACGGATCGGGCAACGGATCCGATGCCAACGCGGCCGCCTACTTCATCGGCGTGTTCGACACGGTCGCCGCCCTCGGCGCCAGCGGAACGCGGCGCCTGATCATCGAGGCGGGGCTGACGGCCGGCGTGGCCGCGGCCGCCTTCATCGCCTCCCTCGTTCCCGCCGCGGTCATCGGCACGATCACCGCCATCGTCTCGGATGCCGGATTGCTGTGGGGGTTCATCGTGCCTGCCTGGGCCGTCACGCACATCGCGATGATGGTCGCCGTAGTCTGGTTCCTGAAGCGGAGCAGGACCTCCAACCGCAAGACGATCCACGACTTCCCGAATAAGGGCGATCCGCCGCGCTCGCACGAGGCCGTGTGGAGCGGAAAATACTTCGACCGGCTTCTGAGCAAGCATGTCCGCTTCGCGCGGTCCGCTAACGCGATCGACGAAACCCGCAAGGACTTCGACGGCGTGGGCTGGGGCGGGACCGAGCCCGCCGTCCATGCCCCGACGCCTGGCGTGCCCCGCCTCGTCCAAATGTGGTTCGCCGGCAATCACTCCGACATCGGCGGATCCTATCCGGAGCCGGAATCCCGCCTTTCGGACGCCGCGCTCAAATGGATGTGCGAACAGGCGTTAAGCGTACCCGACGGCCTCAGGACCGGACCGATATTCGCCGACGGCGTGAAGATGCCGCACTCCGGCGACGCCGGCGCCGCGCTCAACATCTACCCGGCCGCCGACGACGTGCAGCACTGCGAGGTCGCCGGCATGCGCGACACGCTGGATGCCCTGGCGGCCAAGCTGCCGAAATGGGGCTGGCTCCGGCGCTACATCGCCGCCCAGAACTGGGAGACGAATATCCGCGAGGTGAAGCACGACGCGCCACTCCATCCGACGGTCGTCGCACGTACCGGCCTTGCTCGAGTGACGCAATGTGCGACCGTCGGTCCGTACCGACCGGTGACCCTCCATGACCACGACGTGTTCAAGCCACATCCTCAGGATCCCGGCGCCGAGTTGAAGCCGGAAATCCATGGCTCACCGCCGCTGCAGTCCGGTCTGACGACGCCGGCGCCTGGAACGAGCGGGAGCTAGTGGCCTTTCCGTTCGTTCGTCCGGCCTCGCGGAAAATCTCTCCCGTTGGGAACGTGCGGCTCTGCAGCGGATTCCTTCTTGGCTAGGAGCAATCATGACGAACAAGATAAGGGCAGCGACCCGTACGCATCGAGGTTGGGCGATATCCGTACTGCAGGAAGTCCACGCCATCCATGAATGCGAAGATCATGGATGGGCCCGGGACCGGGCCGACCCGCACGCCCGCGATCATGCCGTAGACATCGCTCGGCAGCATCCGCCCGTGGGCCTCTCTCCGGATGCCGCGGTGGCTGAGGTCCAGGAGGTTCTGAATTCCATCGGGGACACATGCCCCGAGTGCCCGCCGCAATGACGGCGGGCACCAAGGTTACTTCTTGCGCGCCAGCTTCTTTTCGACCTTGCCGCGGATGTTGCCGACCTTCTTGACCGCCTTCTTCACGGCCGGCGCCGTGCGGCCCGTCTTCTTGGCCTCATAGTCGACTTCGTACTTCTGGCCGCCGGCGACCCTAGCCCTGTCCTGGGCCCGCCCGCGTGCCGTCTTTTTTGCCGCTTTCTTCGCTGCCATCGTCGTCTCCTTCATGCCGGTGTTGTCGTACCCAAGCAACGCAACAAGGATTCGCAGGTTCCGGAACGAATCCGGCCGTACCAGTTTGAGTCGGCTGTCGTGTTGCGTGGAGTTCGTTGGTGGCGTTTCAGCGCAGGAAAACCGAGGCGATCGGCGTCAAGGCGCCGCTGCCCGGATTTGTCCAGCCCGCCCTCGCTACCTCGATCGGGAAGGTGCCGTCGGGGGACCGCTGGATCCACGAAATCAAGTTCGACGGCTACCGCGTCCAGGTCCACTTGGCCAACGAGGCGGTGCAGATCTTCACGAGGCGAGGCCACGACTGGACGCATCGGTTCAAGAAAGTCGCCCATGACGCCTGGCACATCAAGGCACCATCGGCTGTCATAGACGGCGAGGTCGTGGTGCCGGCTGCCGACGGCACGACAGACTTCTCGGTGCTGCAGAACGAGCTAAAGGGTCAGTCGACCAAGATCGCTCTTGTCGCGTTCGACCTCCTGTACCTGAACGGCCGCGACCTCCGGAAGTTGCCGCTGCACCAGCGCAAGGCCGAACTGAAGAAGATCGTCGCCGGCGCCGACATCCAATTCAGCGAAAGCTTCGAAGTCGACGGCCCGGAAATGCTCGCGCACGCCTGCAAGGCGGGCCTCGAAGGCGTCGTTTCGAAGGTTCGCGACAGCACCTATCCCTCCGGCCGCAGCAACGACTGGGTTAAGAAGACCTGCGCGCAGCGCGAGACCCTGACCATCGCCGGCTTCGCGCTCGACGGCAGCAAGTGGGACGGGCTCTTCGTCGGCCGGCGCAAGGGCGGCGATCTCGTCTACGCGGGCAAGGTCGACCACGGCTTCGACAAGGTCTCGGCCGCCGACCTGCGGAAGCGCCTGGAGCCGTTAATTCGGAAGACCCAGGCCTTCAAAAAGCGGGTCGCACACAAGGGCATCTGGGTCGAACCGAAGCTGCTGGCCGAAATCGAGTACCGTGCGAAGTCGGCGGAGGGAAAGGTCCGGCACCCGTTCTTCCGCGGCCTGCGCGAGGATCTCTAGGTCCCTGTCCCGATCGATCCTAGCCTCGCGCCTTCTTCAGCGCGGCCGTCAACCGCTCCCTTTCCTTTTCCCAGCGGGCGTCCTCGGCCTGCGATCGCTTCTCAAGCGCCTCTGTCTCTGCCTGCATGGCCGCCGCCCTGTTGGAGTGCTCCGCTTCCGCCCGGTCCAGTGCGGCCTGCGCCTTGTCGATGGCCTGCTGGCGGTGCTCTCGCTCCTTCTGCCGAGCGGCCTCTTCCTTCGCCTGTTCGCGCTCGCGGTTCTTCCGTTCCCGTTCGTAGGCGAGGGCGGCCTTGCGCTCCGCCACCTCGTCGACGGGACGGGCGGCATCCTTCTTCGGTTTCCGGCCTTCCGGCTTGCGTGGAGCCTTCTCCGGTTTTCCGCCGACGCCCAGCTTGGCGGGCAGTTCGGCGTGCTCGCGGAAGGGACCGGTGGATCCGACGGGGCGCTTGAGAACGACGCCGGGCTTCGCCATCGTGGCCGCGACGACGTCCGGATCGTCGCTCTCCCTCGCCGCACCCTGGTGGAATAGATTGCTATCGGCGCCCCACGCTTCCAGCGCCGCCTTCATGGACGGAGCGGCGATCGCCTGGTCGAAGAAGCCCAGCGACGTCTGGTAGGTCTTCAGCTTTCTCGCCATGGGTCTATTTTGCGAGGAGCGAGTCTCCGAAGCAAGCAAGGAGGGCGGCCGGCCCCGGATACACCTGGACGCATCCGGCCTGCCGCAGCGAGTCCTCCGTGAAGCCGCCGCACAGCACGCCGATGGTTGCGATCTTCGCCTTGCCCGCCCCTTCGGCGTCGAAGGGCGTGTCGCCGATTGCGACCGCATCGGGGCCTTCGAGGCCAAGCTTCTTCAGGACCGCTTCAAAGATGTCGGAAGCGGGTTTGGATTCCTCGACGTCGTCCGAACATGTCGTCACGTCGATCAGGCCGGCGATGCCCGCGATGTCGAGATACTTCTCGAGCTCATCCTTCTTGGCGGATGAGGCGACGGCGATGCGGAGTCCGCCATGCCGCACGCGCCGAAGCAGGTCCGGGACCGCGGAGAAGGGGCGCACCAGCGGCAGGTACTCTGTCTTGAAGCGCTTGCCGCGCCATTCCTCCATTTCCTTGCCGTGGTCCCGCTGCGCGTCTTCGGACAGGAAGTACGGAATCAGCTTGTCGCCGCCCTTGCCGATCTGACCTCTCACCTGCTCGAAACCGGCGTCGTGACCGAACTTCACCATCGCTTCGTGCCAGGCGAGGGCATGGAGATCGACGGAGTCCAGGAGCGTTCCGTCGACGTCGAAGATTGCGGCTTTGTGCAATTCAGGAATCCTCCGGGGCATCAGCGCCCGATCTTCGCGTACCAGTCGGAGTAGATCGTGTTCTTCGCCATGTGCCGGTTGAGATCCGGCGAGCCGTCGTCCCACCAAACCGGGCCCCTCTCGCCGAGCGCCCGTTTCGCCTCGTCCACGGCCTTGTGCGCAGCGGCTTCCGCCTCAAAGTCGGCGCTCCGTTTGGCGTCGCGGACCGCGCGACGGGCCCTCATCAGTCGGCCGACGAGATCGGCTCGCTCCTCTTCGTCGAGATTAGGATTAGCCATCCGCCACAGCCTGCCGCGGACGACGAAGTAGCGACCGTCGTGCGTCACCGGATGCTGCACGGTCCGTCAGGCCGACTTCCGCTGCGACCGGGCCGCCGGCTTCTTCGCCGCGGCCTCCCTGGCCGGCTTCTTGTTGCCGGCGATCGGCATCAGCATCTCCTTTTGGCCGGGCGTCGCTTTCTTCGCCTTCTTGGCCGGCTTTTTCGAAGGTTCGGACGTGGCTGCGCCACCACCGATGCTCTTGCGCAGCGCGTCCATCAGATCCACGACGTTCTCGCCCCGCGGACGCTCCTTCGCGACGATGGGTTTGCCGGCGCGCTTCTGGTTGATCAGATCGATCAGGGCGGTTTCGTACTGGTCCTCGAACTTGCCCGGCTCGAAGTGCCCCGCCTTCTGATTTACGATGTGCCTGGCGAGTTCGAGCATGTCCTTCGTGACTTTCACGTCCTGAATGTCGTCGAAATACTCGGCCGCATCGCGGACTTCGTATGGATACCGCAACAGCGTTCCCATCAGGCCCCTGTCCATCGGCTCCAGCGCGATGATGTGTTCGCGGTTGGTGAGCACCACCCGTCCGATCGCGATCTTGTTCATCTCCCGGATCGTCTCCCGGATGACGGCGAAGGCGTCGTGGCCGACCTTGCCGTCCGGACGCAGGTAGTACGGACGGATCAGGTACCTCGGGTCGATCTCGCTGCGGTCGACAAATTCGTCGATCTCGATGGGCCGTGTTGATTCCAGCGCTACGTTCTCGAGTTCTTCCTTTGTCACTTCGATGAAGGTGTCGGTGTCGACCTTGTAGCCCTTGACGATGTCCTCGTTGGCGACCTCCTCGCCGGTGTCGGCGTCGACCTTGGCGTATTTGATGCGATGGCCGGTCTTTCGGTTGAGCTGATTGAATGAAACCTTCTCGGATTCCGACGTGGCCGGATAGAGCGCTACGGGACAGTTGACGAGCGAAAGGCGCAGAAAGCCTTTCCAGTTAGCGCGGGGGGCCATGGTACGCGGTACTCCGAAGCGAGGGCGGTTCGGACTCAAGACGAACAGGGGGCCTTGGTTCCGACATCCAACGGCCGTCCCAAGGATCATTTTTTGCGCCTTCGACGATCGGTGGACTCGACTCGTTTGTTCTTGTTATGTTCTATGCGTGGAATGACCGATCGACCCGCGAGCTGGCGCATGCCGACCCCGAAACAGATGGAAAAACTGGCCGCCGCCGCTGTCGTCGGCAGGCAGCCTCCCAGGACGCGGGCCTGCGGTCCGGGGGACGAGATGCCGCACGAATACTGGCAGGCCATCCTGGCGGACCCGCACGTCGCCGACGGCAGGCCGGCCGGCTCCTCCGGAGGCGCGCTGCGGCTGACGGAAATTCCCCAGCATTTACTGAGGGTGGGCTGCCGCCGCTGCGGCCGTACCGTCGAAATCCAGAAGGCCGACGCCGTCCGCCTCTACGGTCCGGACGCGGTCTGGAAGAACGTCGGCCAGCGCCTCCTGGACAACACGTGCAACCAGCGCACCGGTCGCCACGAAGAGGACGGCTGCTGGCCCTCGTTCGAGTAGCGCCCGGGCGGTGCCGGTTCGTTGTCTGAATCCTGGATGTCCGGATGGCGCCGAAACACCACCCCACGCCCCTCTCCGGCGGCGACCGCAAGGCCCTCGCAAAGGAGCTCGGTAAGGCGCGGGCGATGACCAACATCCTCGCAGCGCAGTCGGCCGAGATGCGGACCAAAGCCGAGACCATGCTGCAGCAGGCCGACCGGCTGCTCTGCGAAAGCTGGAACGAACGCATGTGGGCGGACGGCGAGCCGATCGATCCGTCACCGACCATCGACCAGGCCGTGAACGGAGGTTTCTCCTGGCTGGAGATCCGGTGCTCCCGCTGCAAGACGCCGAGCGACGTGGACTTGGCTGCCATGAAACATCCACCCACTACCTTCGTACACGACCTCGCAAGCCGTCTGCGCTGCCGAAAATGCGCCAAGGCGGGCCGACGCCCCGCAGCGACCCTGCTACAATTGGCCTGGCAGCCGCGCCATTCTAGAACGGAAGTCTGATGACTCTACCGTCGTGGTTCGAAGAGTGCAGAATGAACTTTCAAGGAAGCAATCAATGAGCCGCCCGCAAACGTTGAAGGAAGTCGCCACCGTTGCGATGTCCGGACTGAAAACGTTCGGAAACGCTATCGATGAATTCATCGACGAGTTTTATCTCGATCATCCGAACAAGAGAATGCAGCAGCGACGGATCGACGAGGCCCCCGCCACGACGGGGGACTCGCTGCAGGACGCTTGGCTCGGCGCGGTCGGAGAACATCTCGCTCGCCGCTGGGCGCTCAATGTTCCAGCGTGGACGCGTCGTCCGGAACACTACGCTGTGCGCCGGCCAATATTCATTCCGGATTCGCGCGCGCTCCGTCCAGTCCTCCTAGCGGAAAGCCCAGCGGCATTTCGGTCCCGAATGCTCTTCACCTTCGCCGAGCCGTTGCAGCGCGCACGGTTTCCACGCGACCCGGGCAGTGAGAAGATGCCACCACACTCCAGAACCGGCTCCTGATCATGTGCAATCTCTATTCGATCACCACCAATCAGGCGGCCATCAGTGCGCTGTTCCGGGTCGTCAATCGGTACGTCGGCAACCTAGCGCCGATGCCCGGCGTCTTCCCGGACTATGCGGCGCCGATCGTGCGCGCCGGCGCCGACGGCCGCGAGCTCGCCACCGCGCGGTGGGGTATGCCATCGTCATCAAAGGCCTTGATGGATGCCACCAAGAAGCGAGCTGAAAAGCTGCAGGCCAAGGGCAAGACCGTCGATTTCAAGGAATTGCTCCGGCTGGAACCGGACGGTGGCACCACCAACATCCGCAACGTGAAGAGCAAGCACTGGACCAGGTGGCTCGGCGTCGAAAACCGTTGCGTGGTGCCGATGAACTCCTTCAGCGAGTTCAACAAGGCCGAGGGCGGCGACATCTGGTTCGCGCTCGACGAGGCGAGGCCCCTCGTTTGCTTCGCCGGCATCTGGACCAACTGGACGTCCGTGCGGAAGGTCAAGGAAGGCGAAACCAACAACGACATCTTCGCGTTCCTGACGACGGAGCCGAACGCCGAGGTCGGCGCGATCCACCCGAAGGCGATGCCGGTAATCCTGACGACGCCCGACGAGGTCGAGACCTGGATGACGGCGCCTCCGGACGAGGCCCTCAAGCTGCAGCGGCCGCTTCCGGACGGCGCGCTGCGGATCGTCACCCGCGGCGTCAAGGAAGACGCGGCCGGGTCCTCCGTATGACAGAAGGATGAATCGGGTCGTTCGCCGCGGTGGAAAAAGTTCAATTATCGACTCGCAGTGCGGCCGGGTCCCAAGCTATTATCCCGCACGTAAGCTCGGCAGCACATCATGTCGAAGACCCATTCCATCCAAACAGGTCCCTCCGGCCTGATCATCGAACTTCCCGAATCGCGCTCTGTTCGGACCGGATGAGTTTGACCCGCGTCATGCCGGGGCCGCCGGGATTCGATCTCCGAAACTTCGAATGCTCGAATTGCGATCACTTCGTCACCGAGACGGTCGAATTGCCTCGACGCGCCAAGTGACGGCGACGTCCACCGTAGTCACGCTTTTGCTCCCTACGCAGGGGGCAATCGAACGCATCGACGTCCGAAAGTTCATCTGAGCGGCATTTCGAACGTGAAACGCGTCTCCTCGGCCGTCGAGGTGACCGTAAGTTTACCCTCATGAGCTTTCGCGATCTGCGCTGCGATATGAAGCCCCAATCCCAGGCCCTGCCGGCTGGCGCGGACCGCCCCACGAAAGAAGGGCTCGAACAGCTTCTCGATCGCGGCCGGCGGTATCGGCTCGCCTCCGTTCGAGACGGATAGCCTGAACAAGCCGTCTTCCGTCGCCGCGCGTACGCGTATCGGCTTGTTCGAGGCTCCGTGCGTGAGAGCGTTCCCCGCAAGGTTGGAAACGAGCTGGCCGATCCGGCTTCGGTCGCAATTCACGGGCACGTCGATGGCGTAGTCCTCGACGATTTCCCGCCCGGAGGACGACAGGCGCAATTCATCAATGACCTGATGGAGAACCGGCTCCAACGGCGCCCTCGCATTTCGATCAAGCGTGATACCGCCGCCCAGCCGGCCGCGGGCGAAGTCGAGCACGTTGTCGATCAGGCCGGCCATCCTGACGACGGTGCTCTGAAGCATCGCGACGATCTGATGGTCACGTTCGGTCTTCGCGTCCCGTCCCAGGATGCGGGCGCCGGCGCTGATCGATGCAAGAGGATTACGAAGGTCGTGCCCGAGCACCGCGATGAACTGCTCCCGCAATTCCGAAGTCTCCCGCTCGTCCGCCAGCCTGACGGTCGCGTCGTCGCGCGCCTGCAGCAACTGGCTTTCGTAGCGTCGCCGGTCGGTCGCCTTGATCAACGCCAGCCGCACGAACAGCGGTTTTCCGGCGTCGTCCCGCCCCTCCGTGGCGTTGGCGATCATCTGGATCGGCTTGCCGTCGGCGCCGACGAAGTCGATAGCGAATTCGTTGAACGAGCCCTGCATCCGGAGCAGCGGCGCGACGTGGGTTTCGTAGAAGACCCGGCCCGCGATGTTGAAAAAATCGCTGAGCCGCTTGCCGACCATCTGGTCTGCTGCGTGTCCGGTCCAGCCGAGCATCGTCCTGTTCACCAGATCGATGCGTCCGTTCGCTCCCAGCACGACGTAGCCGCAAGGAGCGGTCTCGAACATGTCCTCGAAATCGTGGGTCTGGATAGTCGCCACCCGACGCGTCAGACGAAGGTGCGCATGGCCAAGATCACCTCATCCGGCGCGCTGAGGTTCGGGCAGTGCCCCGTGGCTTCAAGTTGAACCAGTCGGCTTCCCGGAATGGCTTCGCGGACGAATTCTCCGGCGGCCAGCGGCGCTATGACGTCCTCGCTGCATTGGAGGATCAGGGTCGGCACGTCGATCTTCGGCAGGTCATTGCGGTTGTCGGACGTGAAAGTGACGCGGGCGAACGCCTTGGCGATCTCGGGATCGGTCCGGCAGAAACTGTTGGTCAGTTCTTCGCCAAGCTCGGGCCGGTCGGCGTTGCCCATGATCGCCGGCGCCATCTGCGCGGACCAGCCCATGTGGTTGGCTTCCAGAAACTGCAGGAGCTCCTCGATCTGGCTTGCGCCGAATCCGCCGACGTAGTCGCCATCATCGATGTACCTGGCGGATGGGCCGACCATCACAAGCTTGCCGAACATACCCGGCGCCTTCAACGTCGCGAGCGCGCCGATCATGGCGCTGACCGAGTGTCCGACAAAGACCGCGTCCTTCAGACCGAGTTCGTGCCCGATCTCGACGACGTCGTCGGCGTAACCGCCGAGCGCCGAGTATTTCGCCTTGTCGTAGGATCCGAGATCGGACCCGCCGGCGCCGACCTGGTCGAAAAGGACGGTACGGAAATCCTTCGCGAAAGCAGGTTCCACGAATCGCCACATGTTCTGATCGCAGCCGAAGCCGTGGGCGAATATCATCGTCCGATCACCCGACCCGCGAACGCGGACGTTGTTCCGCTCCATCACGCTCATGATACGCGTCCTAAATTTCGCCACATCGGACCCTAGCATCCTTGCTCTTCCGGCCGCCAGTCAACATCGGGCTTACCCGATCTCCTCTCTAGAGCTGGGCTGGAGGCTGGGCTGGAGCTCCCCATGCGGACCGGCCCCGTTGTGGACAGGCCTCGCGCGACGCTCTGAGATCTGGTCTACCGCCGCAAGCGGAAATTGCGAACGCGATCGGCTCCTTCCGCGCGCAACCATACCCCTTCAAGTCATGAGGTTCAGCAGGTGGCCTGTCGTGGAAGCTCCGCCGGTCGCACGTGGATCGACAGCTACCGCTGAAATGGCTGGAAAGCGGCTGAAACGCTCCAGCTTTCAGCGACGCTTCTTCAGCACATCTTCCAAACCTTGGAGCAGAGACTCCGGTGTGTAGGCTTCATAACGACCAGGGCGCCCAAGTGCGCGGCTTCAGATTTGATCGCGCTGTCACCTGTTGCGAGAACGAGGAATAGATCGGGCCAGCCCGCGCAGGCGTCCCTTGCGAGGTGCAGGCCAGAGATGCCGGGGAGCCCGACGTCCGTGAGGAGGATGTCCACGGGTTCCTCATCCAGGATCTTCAGAGCCTCCTGAGCCGTGCCGGCCTCCCTTACATTGCATCCGATATCGCGCAGCATCTCCGTCGTGATAAGGCGGATGAGGTCGTCGTCTTCGACAAGCAACACGGTCGCACCAGTGAGAGCCTTTTCGTTTGCCGAGTGCTGCGATCCCTGAGCGACGCGCCTTTGAGCTTGATTGCCCAACACGTGTCTGATCTTGCGGGCGAGCGCCTCGCGCGTATAGGGCTTGGCCAGGAGCTCCACCCCGGGATCGAGCCGCCCGCCATGCACGATGGCATTCTGCGTGTAACCGGACGTGAAGAGACGGCCACCCTGGGCAACCGTTCCTTGACTTTTCGCGCCAGGTCCGGGCTACGCAGCGCGCCTGGCATCATGACATCTGTGAAGATCAGGTCTATCGGGATGCCGCTATCGACGACAACGAGTGCGCTCGCTGCATCTCGCGCCTTGACAACGCGATAGCCAAGCTCAGTGAGCATCGAGACCGCGACCTCGCGGACCTCGTCATCGTCCTCGACCACAAGCACGGTTTCCTCACCGCCCGTGATCTCACCGGAGGGAACGGCCACCAGAGCGTCCTCGCTGGCGACCTGCTGCGGAAAATAGAGTTTGACCGTCGTTCCAGCGCCTATTTCGCTGTAGATTTTGACGTGTCCGCCGGACTGCTTGAGGAAGCCGTACACCATGGCGAGGCCCAGGCCCGTGCCCTCATCCTCCGCTTTGGTTGTGAAGAAGGGCTCGTAGACCCGCTCCAAGATATCCGGCGGAATGCCGGTGCCGGTATCGGTCACCGCGATCATCACGTATTGTCCCGGAGACAGTTCATCATGCTGCCGGACGTACTCGTCGTCGAGGAAGGCGTTGCTCGCCTCGATCGTGAGTCGCCCTTCGCCGTTCATCGCGTCTCGGGCATTGATAGCGAGGTTCAAAACCGCATTCTCGAGTTGATCCGGATCGATGAGGCTATTCCAAAGCCCGCCGGCGACTACCGTTTCGACTTCGATCTCTCCGCCGAGGGCGCGGCGCAGCATCTCGTCCATGCCCTTGATCAGGCGGCCAGCGTTCACCACTTTCGGCTCTAGCGGCTGGCGCCTTGCGAAAGCAAGCAATTGCGAGGCAAGTTTCGATCCGCGGGCGCCCGCAAGGGCGCTTTGGACCCGCATCTCGGCCCGCGCATTACCGGCGATGTCCTTGCTGAGCAGCTGCAGGTTTCCGCTGATCACCTGCAGCAGATTGTTGAAATCGTGAGCGACGCCACCCGTGAGTTGGCCGATCGCCTCCAGCTTCTGCGAACGAATCATCGTCGCCTGCGCCGCCTGGAGCGCGGCTTCCGCTTCGCGGCGTTTAGTGATATCCCGTGTCACCTTGGCGAAGCCGACAAGCTTGCCGTCGTCGTCCCGGATCGCGTCGATTACAACGTGCGCCCAGAAGGCGGTGCCGTCCTTTCGGACCCGTTGGCCTTCATGCTCCCAGCGCCCGTTTCGGGTTGCGGTCGCAAGGCCCGTACGCGGAAGTCCCGCGGCACGATCCGCTTCCGTGTAGAAGTCGGAGAAGTGGCGGCCAATGATCTCTTCGGGGGCATAGCATTTGATGCGCTGTGCGCCGGCGTTCCAGCTCACTACGTGGCCGTCCACATCCAGCATGTAGATGGCGTAGTCCGTCACGCTCTGCACCAGCAACCGGAACTGCTGTTCGCTTTCGCAGTTTAGTCTCAGCGGCTCTTCGTTCGGTCAAGTCTCGGGTGATTTTGGCGAAGCCGACGAGGTCGCCCTCGGGCGAACGAATCGCGTCGATCACTACATGAGCCCTTGCGTGCCGTCTTTGCGCACGCGCCAGCCCTCGCGTTCGAACCGGCCGGTGCGCTCGGCCTCCCCCAGCGCCAGCGCAGGGACGTTCTGCGCCCGCTCGGCGTCGGTGTAGAAGACCGAGAAATGACGACCCATGATCTCATCCGCCTCATAGCCCTTGAAGCGCTTGGCACCGGGGTTCCAGCTGGTGACGTGACCCTCGCGATCCAACATGTAGATCGCGTAATCAGTGATCGCCTCGATGAGGAGCCGGTAGCGGCCGTTGCTGTCCTCAGCGGCTTCGAATCGGTTTGAGGTTTCCATGCGAATCCTGTCCCAGCCCCAGCGGAAGTGGGACATCAACCTAATGAAACATTACCTAATCGATCCGGTTCCGTTCGACCCGGCGCTGGGTGATTTCGCGAGCTGAGAGGTGACGGGGCGAGGCCCGCAGGTTTGACCTGCCAGCGTCGCCGCCGAGTGGCTTGATCCACATCCAAACACCGGACCAGCTTCGTGTCGAAATTCTACCCGACGTGAGGTTGACTGGGAGGGGCTGGAGGCGGCGCAAACATTTTGCCGCGCACGAGCAGCGACACCGTCATAAGGGTCAGGCTCGCAATGAGAAGGTTTGCAACAACGAACAGGACTGGGCCGATGACGGAAAGTACGCCGTTATCGCCATGAACGATGAGACGAAGTGGTGCGGTCGCAATCGCGGTCGCGCCGAAGCTGAAGGCCCACAGGCCGGGGACGGCACCCGCTTTCGCTATCCAAGGCGAAAGCCGGGCGAGGACAAGAAATTGAAGAATGCCATAGCCGATGAGACCATGAACAAAGATGTCTGGTGTTCCACCGCTGATAGCGATGTATGCGACGGCGCCAACGGGCGCGGGTGCAAGTTGAATTCCCAACGTCGGGCGCAGCGCAGCGAGCGTCTCCGGCCCCATCAGCAGCCGATGCAGCAGCACGGACTCAATGGCGAGCCAAGACAACATGCCGGCACCGAACGCAAGTTGTCCCCAATCGGGATGGCCGAGCGCCGAGGCTACGGTCGCCGAGACGAAACTGCCGGCCACGGTCGGCAAGTAGAGCACGGCCGTTGTAGTGCTCGGATCCCGTTCGCCATGCCAGAGTTGGCCCGTGCGCCAGATGCCGAAGCTGAGCGTGAAGACGAAGCCGGTCACGAAAATGATGGTAGCGCCCGCATGCGAGTGCGGAACGAGGCCGCCAGCAATCAGCATAGTGGCAACACCCGCAAGCCCGATGAAACAGCATTGCACGGGATGGGCGGCCTCCGCTGCGACCTTCGCCGGCACGAGCAGAGCCTTGATGATGTAAAGAACGATAAGTGTCGCCCACACAACGCCTGCCGCCCCATAGATCAGTTCTGCAGTGATGGCGGGAAGCTGCCAAACCTCAGTCGCTGCTCGCCATGCATTTCCAAGGCCCGCGAGGCCCAGCACGATACTGAAATAAGAGGCCGGCATATTCCCGACAAATTCAGCAAGCCGGCTTGGTAATTTCTCGACCACATCCTGGGTATCAGCCGCTGCCTGCATGGCTCGCTCCTCTGTCTACTTTTTATGAACAAAGTGCATTTACAGTGAAATGGGCGTATGCCTCGTTGGATGCGCAGTGTGCTTGTGGGAGGACTAATCTACAAGAGCACCAAGTCAAACGAGGAAAAGGCCACGTTCGTCAAGGAGCTTCAAAAGACGAACCTAGAACGGGAGAATGGTGTTCCGAGGCTTATAAGCGCATGTTTGGGACATCTATGCGAACACCGGCGACGAGGGCACAGGCCTCGCATTCGGCTTCGTGTTCATGCATTTCGGCGCCAACGACGGGCCGTCTGCCATGCTGGTCGTCCAGTCGTGGTTCGGAGCAGCGAACGGCAGATGACGGCCTAGCATCGTTTTATGCCTTGGGGGAGCCTGACGGCGGCCAGCTAACGGCCGGCCGTCGTGGACGCCAGATAGTGCACGAGGTCGTGCTCGGGCGCGCCGAACCCGCTTTGACGTTCCCTCAGTTCGGGTGCAGGCTGCCAGCCCGGTTCGATGCCCGTCATGTCGGGTAGTTCGTGGGCGATGCCCTTGTGGCAATCGATGCAGGTCTTGTCGCCGGGGACGAGAAATTTCGCGTGGATTTCGGCCGCCCGTCGGGTTTGCTTGGTAAAATCCATGGCCGCCGAGGAATGGCAGTTGCGGCACTCGAGGGAATCGTTCGCCTTCAGCCGCGCCCATTCGTGCTTGGCCAGTTCGAGCCGGTGATCCTGAAATTTCTTCCGGGTGTCGATCACGCCGAATATCTTGCCCCAGACTTCCTTCGAGGCCTGCATCTTGCGGGCGATCTTGTCGGTCCAGTCGTGCGGAACGTGACAGTCGGGACAGGTGGCGCGGACGCCCGAGCGGTTGGAGAAGTGCGGCGTGTGCTGCAGTTCCTCGAAGACGTTGGCGCGCATCTCGTGGCAGGACGTGCAGAACTTCTCGGTGTTGGTGACTTCGAGCGCGGTATTGAAGGCGCCCCAGAACAGCACGCCGCAGACGAAGCCTCCGAGCGCGAGAAAACCCAGACTCAAATGCGTGCTGGGGCGGCTGGCGATCCGCCAGAACCAGATCAGGAGTGCCTTGAGCCGCTGCATGGAGGCTTCTCACTTCTTTCCAGGTTCGACGAGAAGCATGTCCTTGAAGGTGCTCGGCACCAGCGGCTGGGCATCCGTCTGCTGGACGTGGCAGGCGGTGCAGAAATATCGGCGCGGCGTCACGTCGGCCAACACCTGCCCGTCGCGATCCATGAAGTGGGTGATGCTGATCATCGGCGCGCCCGAGCCTTCGGTGAACTGTCGCCGGTGACAATCAAGGCAGCGGTTAGCCTTCAGCGTGAGTTGGTAGTTGTCGATGGAATGCGGGATGATCGGCGGCTGCTCGGGATAATTGCGCATCAGCCGCTTGTCGTCGACGATCGGCCGCGCCAGGGGCGGCGCCGGCACGTCGCCCATCGGCGACGCGGCCCCGGTGACGGGGGGCACGATCTGTGGCGCGTTCTGCGCGTAGATCGCACCACAGACGAACACCAGCATGCCGCCGAGCAGTGCGCCAGCCAGAGGCGCGCGAAGTCCCTTCAGGCCGGAATGATCTTGACCGCGCATTTCTTGAAGTCCGTCTGCTTGGAAATGGGATCGGTTGCGTCCAGCGTCACCTTGTTGATCAGTTGGCTGGCATCGAACCACGGAACGAAGACCACGCCGCGCGGCATCCGGTTGCGGCCCTTGGTGTCGACGCGGCTGCGGATCTCGCCGCGCCGGGACACCACGCGGACCTCCGCGCCCTGATTGATGCCCCTTTCGCGCGCGTCTTCCGCATGCATGTAGACGCAGGCGCCAGGGAATGCCTTGTAGAGCTCGGGCACCCGCATGGTCATGGAGCCGGAGTGCCAATGTTCGAGCACACGGCCGGTCACAAGCCAGACGTCGAATTCCTTGTCCGGAGATTCGGCGGGCGGCTCATACGGCACCGCGATGATCCGCGCCTTACCGTCGTCGTTGCCGTAGAAGTCCACGCCCTTGCCCGGCTTGACGTAGGGATCGAGGCCTTCGCGGTAGCGCCACTTGGTTTCTTTGCCGTCGACGACGGGCCAACGCATTCCGCGATTGGTGTGGAGCGTGTCGTAGGCCCCCAGATCGTGGCCGTGGCCGCGGCCGAAGGAGGCGTATTCCTCGAACAGGCCCTTCTGCACATAGAAGCCGAATGCCTTCGACTCGCTGTTCCCGTACTCGGCCGGGATATCGCTCATCGGGAACTTGTCGACGCTGCCGTTGCGGAAAAGAACGTCGAACAGCGTTTTGCCGCGATAGTTGGGATTGGAATCCAGAATCTGCGCCGGCCACACCTCGTCGGTGGTGAAGCGCTTCGAGAACTCCATCATCTGCCAGAGGTCGGAACGCGCCTCGCCTGGCGCGTCGACGAGCTGTCGCCAGACATGGGTGCGCCGTTCCGCGTTGCCGTAGGCGCCTTCCTTTTCGACCCACATCGCCGCCGGCAGAACGAGATCGGCGGCCATCGCGGTCACGGTCGGGTAGGCGTCCGAGACGACGATGAAGTTGGCCGGATTGCGGTAGCCCGGATAGGTCTCCTGGGACGAATTCGGCGCCGCCTGCAGGTTGTTGTTCACCTGGATCCAGTAGAAGTTCAGCTTGCCGTCCTTCAGCATCCGGTCCTGTTCGACCGCGTGATAGCCCGGCTTTTCCGGAATGATGCCGTTCGGCACACGCCAGATTTCCTCGGTGTGCTTGCGATGCTCCGGATTGGTGACGACCATGTCGGCCGGCAGGCGGTGCGCGAAGGTGCCGACCTCGCGCGCGGTGCCGCAGGCGGACGGCTGCCCGGTCAGCGAGAACGGCGAATTACCGGGTTCGGAAATCTTCCCCGTCAGCAGATGCAGATTGTAAAGCAGCTGATTGGCCCACACGCCGCGAACATGCTGGTTGAAGCCCATGGTCCAAAGCGACATCACCTTGCGGTTCGGATCGGCATAGAGCTCGGCGAGTTCCTGCAGGAAGCCGCGTTCGACACCCGTGAGCTCGGACACCTTCTCGAGCGTGTATTCCTTCACGAAGGCGGCATAGGCGTCGAAGTCGATCGGCTGCGTCGCGCCCGCCGTTGCCGCGCCTTTGGCATTGACCTCGAGCGGATGATCCGAACGCAGTCCGTATCCGATGTCGACCGTACCCTTCACGAAGGTCGTGTGGCTCTTGACGAAGTCCTGGTTGACCCGTCCCGTGGTGATGATGTGGTTGGCGATATAGTTCAGGATCGCCAGATCGGTGCCCGGCTTGAATATGATCGGGATGTCGGCGAGATCGCAGCTGCGGTGGGTGAAGGTCGAGAGCACCGCCACCTTGACATGCGGATGGCTGAGACGCCGGTCGGTGAGACGGGTCCACAGGATCGGATGCATCTCGGCCATGTTGGAGCCCCACAGCACGAACGCATCGGCGGCCTCGAAATCGTCATAGCAGCCCATCGGCTCGTCCATGCCGAAGGTGCGCATGAACGCGACCGCGGCCGACGCCATGCAGTGGCGGGCATTCGGATCGAGGTTGTTGGAGCGGAAGCCGGCCCGCATCAGCTTGGTGGCGGCATATCCTTCGTGAACCGTCCACTGTCCCGATCCGAACATGCCGAGCGCGGTCGGTCCTTTGTCCTTCAGCACCGCCTTGGCGCGGGCAGCCATCACGTCGAAGGCCTCGTCCCATGAAACCGGCGTCAGTTCGCCGTCCTTCGCAAAGGCGCCGTCCTTCTTGCGCAGCAGCGGCGTGGTCAGCCGATCGCCGCCATACATGATCTTGGAGAGAAAATATCCTTTGATGCAGTTCAGCCCGCGATTGACCTCGGCGAGCGTATCGCCGTGGGTGGCGACGACCTTGTTTGCCTTGACGCCCACCATCACGCCGCATCCGGTGCCGCAGAAGCGGCACGGCGCTTTCGACCATTTGATTTCCAGCGATCCGACGCCGCCCGCCACCGGCTGCGCAGTGGCCGGAACGGCGATGCCGGCGGCCGCTGCGGCGATAGCGGCGGCCTGTGCCTTCAACAATTCGCGTCGCGACAGTGACATGCTCTAGTCTCCGATATCGGCTAAACGCTCTACCTGCTCGAACACCATGTTGGCCGACAGGACGCCTGGCCAGGATGCGATCTCGGCGAGACGGCCGCCCATGATTCCGCTCTCGGCCGCGTCCATCACGATGACGATTTTCGACGCGGTGCTTTGATGGGTCTCCACCTCCGGCAAGGCTGCGAGCATGCGCAGCACCGCGTCCCGGTGTTTCGGCAGCACGGAGACGACCGCGCTCGAAATGTAGATGGTGTCTTCCGTCGTCATGATGCGCCACCGTCGCGGGCAGCACCCAGCGCGATGGCGTCACCCGGGCACACGGCGACGCAATCGCCGCAGCCGGTGCAGGCGGCTTCATTGACGATGGCCTGCGGCGGCAAACCGATGCGGGGCCGGAAATGAATGGCCGAAGTGCCACATGCGTCGCCGCAGGAACGGCAGACGATGCCGGCTTCAGCCAGGCAATCGTCGTTGATGACGGCGACGGGCCTGGTGAGAAGTTGGCCGCGAAACAGGGCGCGGCGGGAGGGTCCCGGGCTTTCCATGACGACGTTCAACCTCCCGGAGGACCGGGAGGACCCAGGATCATTTGGGACGCCCAGACGAGAAAGCCGTATCCGCCGACCACGCCGACGGCGACCACCGGCCAGATGAAGGCGGCAATGATGGCGAACACGACCAATTCCGCGCGACGGCCGGTCGCCAGTTCGGCCTCAGGAGCCGGCTGCGCATCGTGTCTATTTGACGTGTCGCTCATGCAACGACCTGCCAGTTCCCAATCGAACATCGC
Organism: Bradyrhizobium sp. McL0615; assembly: GCF_049993905.1. NCBI lineage: Bacteria > Pseudomonadati > Pseudomonadota > Alphaproteobacteria > Hyphomicrobiales > Nitrobacteraceae > Bradyrhizobium > Bradyrhizobium sp. McL0615. The sequence continues at coordinate 1,747,292 of NZ_CP188254.1, forward strand.
TGCGCCGGCCACACGCTCCCGTGGGTGCCGGTCTCGTGTCATCTGTAATCGAACGGATGGGCGGCGACATCTGCTCCATTGCAGGATGTTCCACCGCACGCGCCAGCAGCTTACCTGCTGGCCGGCTAAGCCTCCATTGATCTGGATCAATTAAATCGGCGGCGGTCAGGGCCGGAACTGCGGCCCGGGGCGCGTTCATAAGCCTTTCTTCCGAGGAAAGGTCCGGGCCTCGAAAAGTTTCTCCATCGCCTCCTCGGGTATCGGCTCACCGCCGTTGGCGACGGTCAGCTTGAACGAATCGTCTTTCGTCCATGCGCGAACGCGTACCGGTCTGTTGGAAGCACTGTGGGTCACGGCGTTGCCGACCAGATTCGAGACCAGTTGGCCGATGCGAGACCTGTCGCAATCCACCGGTGCGTCGATGGCGTAGTCCTCCATGATATCCCGGCCGGCTGCAGGTTACCCGGCTCTGGACCTGAGAATGAAGCGCCGGTCGATTTTTTGCACCGGGCGAGCATTCATCGGGTAGAGCTTTGCGAAGCGGGCAATATCTGCCTCGGCTACCTCGACGTGGTGAGCGAGCACGATCCAATCGACTGACTGGCTGCACGGCGGCGTCGTGAGAGAGCCCTCGTAGTGATAGTAGCCGCGCTCGGCCGGTAACAAGCGGCTTGGGTCAATGCTGGGATCGGCGGAAACAGGCGCTCCGGCTTCCTGCGGCATCGTCGAAACGATCTTATTGAACGCCGCATTTTTCTTGCCCGGGACAATGAACACACCGACGACCGCAAGCCCACCCGCTGCCGCCGCGTGGACGAAGTGCGCTTCCATCCCGAAGCGTTTGCCATCGACGAGATGTTCGCTGGGATGATGGAAGTGAAACTGTGTCAGCCTAAAGCTGCGATCACCCAGTTGGAGGGTATCGCCCTCAGGGGTGTTGAGTTGGATCGTATGGCCGTTGTTGACGATGGTCTCCGGGCGCTTGCTCCAGTTGATCTTGAGCGACGGCTGGCGTGCGGTGACAGCACTGGTGATGTCGATGGGCGACTGCTGGCTACCAATCGAGCACGTCGCGTCCGCTCCATCGAGCTCGCCCCACTTATCGGGGCCGGTCGCCCCCTCGTAACTCCAGTGATGGCCTTCCTCAGCAACGCCAATCGATGCACACAGCGGACACAGTGCAATGGCCGCGAACATCTTCAATACCTGACGACGACGCATGATCGCCTCCCAGCAAGCTGTGTCTGCCAAAGGAGGAACAAACGTCGGCTAACGGCAGGCGACCTTGATCTTGATCAAGGGACCGAGACGGCTTTGGTCCTCGACGGGTTTATGGTGGGTCCTGCCGGATTGCCGTTCCAGGCCCCTTGGCCCCCGGGCCCGCCCCATGAAGCCAGATCAACACTCGGGGCCGCCCCATCCTCCATCGCATCCGGCGAGGGAGGGGCACCGTGCAATCGCTGCTCAAAGAAATCCGGCACAGCCCGCTGCTGTGTATGCGTTTTTCGTTCCCCTTGTATTCCCCTTGTATTGTTGGCCGAAAAGGCCGCGCCGGAGGCGCATACACTTCTGTTTGTTGCCATCCCGAACCCGAATAACAATTCCTGATCGTCGTCCATGTGATAGACGCTGGTGAACCAGAAAGTCTCCGAAACGATGATGGCCGCCAGCGCGGCTACTGACGTGTAGTGGAAGAGAGGCTCGGTCGGAGCGCCCCGCTCATTGCCCTTCGCCATCCGTTGCGTACTGGCTTGATTGAACCGTTCGGCAAGCCTCTCCGCGCGACGATGCATGATCCGGTCGCCTCCCCGAGGCCTGTGGACTACGCTCGTTGCGCATTGAATACTGTCGAACGGACTGCGTCGAGTACGATCGGCATGCGGCACAGGATGTGATCCCGAGAGGCCCACCCGTTACCCGCAACGCAGTCAGATCGGACCGATATCCACGAAAAGCCCGCGGATTGCTTGTCTTTTCGATACCTTGCGGCCCGCGCAGCGGGTAGGTTACGCCTCTGCAGGATCCACTCGTTCGGAACGCGATGTTTCAAGACACCATCAGCCTGGCTGCCATGGCCGACGCTCTAAGTCGGTCGGCCGACTATCGCGTCCTGCGACGGCTGGTTCCAAGGATTCCGTCTGTGCCACTCATCGGTCACGACACGCGAACCGCCGTGCTGCTCGACACCGAAACCACGGGCCTCGACACTCAGAAAAACGAGATCATCGAGCTCGGGATGGTCAAGTTCGACTACTTTCCGGACGGTCGCATCGCCGGCGTCAGAGACACGTTCTCCGCCTTTAACGAGCCGTCGGTCCCGATTCCATCCGAGATCACCGCGCTAACCGGAATCACCGACGAGGTGGTTGCCGGGCATCGGATAGACGAGGCAGCGGTGACGGCGTTCGTCGACGACGCCGTGATCTCGATCGCACACAATAGTGGGTTTGATCGGAAATTCGCCGAACGATACTGGCCGGTGTTTGAGCAGAAGCCATGGGCCTGTAGCGCCACTGAGATCGAGTGGAAAAAACACGGCTTCACCGGCGGGCAACTCGGCTATCTGCTGAACGGCGCCGGCTACTTCCATGCCGCCCACCGCGCCGTCGACGATTGCCATGCCCTGCTCGAAGTCCTCGCGTTCGAACTACCGACGACCGGCGCGCCGGCGCTCGCGCTGCTGTTGGAGACCGCCCGCAGGCCGACGGTGCGTGTATGGGCCGACCAGTCGCCGTTCGAACTGAAGGATTCGTTGAAGCGCCGCGGCTACAAGTGGTCCGATGGCAGCGACGGCAGACCGAAGAGTTGGTACGTCGACGTCCGCGAGACCGCGCTGCAGGACGAGATTGCATTCCTGAAGACCGAGATCTACCTGCGCGACGTGGAGCCGCGGCTGCAGAGCTTGACCGCCTTCACGCGTTTCTCGGCTAGGCTCTAGCGCGATACTTCAACTGAGGGAGGATCACCGACTCTTCGGCGCGTTCGTAATCGTTCAATGATGGTAGGCATGCCGAATCTTTGACGTCCGCGACCCGGCTCGGCCACCATTCACCTGCGATTCGCTGAATCGTGTGGGCACGCCGAGCCAGCGAGGATCAAATGGCATTCACGTTAAATCAGGCGTTCCGGATTCTGCGCGAGCGCGGCATAACCGAAATGAAAGTCGGCCTGCCGGAGAATGAGATTTCCGTGGATCGTGCCGACAGATGGGCCGTCTACAGCTACAAGAAGGACTTCTATTTCTCCGTCGATGCCGAAGGCAACGTCGTCGGCGGACGAGCGAATTTCGACAAGATGTTGACTTTGCTGCAGCCGAAGAAACGTAAGGCACGTTAGCTGAATTCCTAGCGCTAGTCGTGCTCGAAGCGGACTCGCCCGATGTCGTTCATCGTTGCGACCGAAAGCGGCTGAGTAAGTTTACCGACCCTTACCTGCAGATCAGGAAGTCCCGGGTTGGCGAAAGTTCATCTCGGGCACCAGTTCGTATTCGGGATGCGGCGTCCAGGAAAACGGGGTCGTCTCCATGATCTGCGACCATTCGCCCAAATCAGGCCAAGTCGACACGGTTTAGTCGCCGACGAGGATGAATTCAACGCCGCCTCTCGCAAGCCTGTATTGCTCGCTGCCAAGTTCGGACGAATGCGAACAGGCGCAGGCGCGCAGCCCGCAGGCCCGTCAAGCTGGCACTCCAGCGGCCGTTGATGTAATCGCTGGATGGACCGTTCCAAGTGCTCCCACGATTACGAAGATTAGCAACCCCAAAATAATTTCGACCACGCAGTTACGGGTGAGCTTGCGAACCGCATCGAGTTCTCGGTCGCTGGCGGGCACATTGGCAAGCCTGGGCATCAGCCCAAACCGGTTAGCCGCCGCGATGATCAGCATGGTCGAGAACAAGGCAATCTTAAGCATTAGCAGTCGGCCATACATCATCACGAGTAGAGCGTGGACCGAGCCAATCAAAATAGCACCGTTCACCATGCCCGTTGCCAATAGCGCGCTTACGCGCAGACCGAGATTTGAAAACCGCAGGGTCGCGTTCCGCACGAACGATGGCCAGCTGCGTGGATCGTGTTGCCGAGTCACTGACGCTAACAAAGCTAGATATACCAAGGCTAGAAGCGATCGGAAGGCTGCCCCCGCGGGACGGCAAACGATTGACACGTTCTGAATTCCAGGAATCTTCGTGCCCTTCCGGGATCAAGTGAACCTCGACAAGCCAGCCGCAGTCAACGATTCAAAATCCGGTCCCTGACTCCTCGATTGCGGGCCTGAGCCGATGCAGCGTCAGGATGACGAGCTTGGTTTTGCGGCCGTCTCCGTTGGTCCCGACCGGGCAACTGTTGGCTGCGCCCTCCGGAACCTGCGGTGCGATCGAGGTTGAGTTCGCGGCCGGAGCTCGGATGCGGATCACGGGGGCGGTTGACGCGGCGACGCTGGCTGCGGTGGTAGCGGCGCTGACTGATGGACGGCCACGATAATCACGTTGCCGGCCGGCGTGCGGGTAGGGGCCGCGACCGCCCATACCGACATGCGGAAGGGCTTTCCCTCGCTGGCATTGCAGGTTCAGGAGATGTTGCATCGCGACCCGCTGGGCGGCCACCTGTTTTGCTTCCGCGGTCGTCGCGGCAACCTGCTGAAGGGATCTGGCATGACGGCCAGGGCGCCTGCCTTTCACAAAACGCCCAGAGCGGGGGCGCTTCATCTAGCCGAGCCCGGCCGAGGGTGTGGTGACGATCTCGTCGGCGCAGCTCGGCTATCTCTTGGTCCGGAACCGACGGCACCCACAACAGACGTGGCGGCCGACATTGGTCGGATGAAGCTTTGAGCGAGAACCAGTTCGAGACAATAATGACAGTCATGCGGCAGGTCTTCAGCGAGCAAGACTTAGGAACAAAAAGCCTTCAATGGAGTTAAGTTAGCCCTCATTTCCAGCCCCGCCAGATCGACTGGACAGCGGCAGAAGATCGTTTAATTTCAGCCCCCGCTGCGATCTTTTTTCATATGGTTTCAATGCCACATTACGAGAAATACACCACGACGGTTGTGGGGGCGCATAGCGTCCCTCGCTGGTACGAGGCGATGGACCGGCTGGTCACGATGGGACAACTTGCGCCCGGTGATTTCGTCGACGCCCAGCTGAGGGCAACCCAGGCGGCGATCCTTGAGCAGGAAATCGCGGGTATCGATGTCGTCACGGGCGGCGAGATGCATCGCCGGACGCATAACCGGCATTCTCCGCCAAACGCCATGCTCAATTTCTTCTGGCAAAAAATTCCCTCTTTTCAGGGCGAGACAAAACCAAAGCCGATCACCCCGCACGATCCGAATGTCTTTCATCCCGCCGCGATCTGCCGCGGACCGATCGCGGATACCGTTGATCTCGGACTGGTAGAGGAATTTGATCTGGTTTCTTCCTATGCGCGCAGGCCCGTCAAGGTCACCATGACCGGTCCTCATTTGCTCGCGGCTGTCGCGTACGACGAGTATTATCAGGACACGCCCAGAATGATGGCGGATTTCGGCAAGCTTCTTCATCAGAATTTCAAGCGGCTTGCCGAGGCCGGATGCAAACACATCCAGATCGACGAGCCGTACTTCACGGCATCGAGCGATGAAGAGGTGGGAGCCGCCGTCGAAGTCATTAACACCGTCATCGAAGGTCTCCCGACCGATGTGCACGTATCGGTTCATATCTGCCAGGGCAACTATGCGGTTGGTCCTGATTACGATGGCCAGATCGGGCACCGTTATTTCGACACGGGTCGGTACAAGGCTGACCTCGTGTGCCGGATTGAGTGCGACGCTTTTCTCATCGAGCACGACATGACCCATCATTACGAGGGGCTGCTTGGAGACAGGCAGCTCGCTGTGGGCGCCATCGATGTGCAATCCCCGAACGTCGAAACCGGCGAACAAGTAGCCGATCGCATCCGGGCCTACTCATGGCTCCCTCCGGAGCAGACTCTCATTACCAGCACGTGCGGCTTCAATCACCTCCCGAGACACATCGCATTCGGCAAGATGAAAGCCATGGTCGAAGCCAAAGCCATTTTGAGCAGGCGGTAAATCGGGGCGCTTATGGACGACGAACAAGGCCAGTTGCAGACACGCATTCACGATTCGGCCGAGCGGCTGCGGATCGCTGAAGCCGCGAGCGGCATCGGCGTTTTCAGATATAATTTGGAGAGTGGAACATTCGATTGTTCCGCGCAGGCCGCCGCGCTCTTCGGCATCGATCCCCGGTCAACAGATGGGTCATTTACCACCTGGGAACGATCGATCTTCATTGACGATATTCCGAAGGTCCACGACGCCTTCGCGAGCGCGGCCAGAACCGGTCAGTTCTACGTGGAGTTTCGGCTAAGGCACGCGGATGGGAGCCTGCATTGGATCGCCGGGAAAGGCGATACATCGAGTGAGCTGACAGAAGCGACAGGCTCCCTCATCGCTGGCGCATTTTACGAAATTACGGAGCGGAAGTCTCTCGAAGCGCGGCTGCTTGCTCTCAATGAGACGCTTGAAGCACGCGTAAATCAGGTGCGGCAGGAGACGCGCACCCTTGAAATTCTCAATACGACCGGCGTTGCGGTCGCGGGCGAGCACAACACCGAGCGCCTGGTCCAGATGGTGACCGATGCGGGCGTGGAGTTGAGCCACGCCGAATTCGGTGCCTTTTTCTATAATGTGCTGAATGAGGACGGCGAATCCTACACGCTCTATACGCTCTCGGGCGCTCCACGCGAAGCGTTCGCAAAATTTCCCATGCCCCGGAACACGGCTATTTTTGAGCCGACCTTCCGTGGTCGCGGGACCATGCGTTCCGACGACATCCTGAAGGATCAGAGATACGGCAAGAGCGCCCCCTATCACGGGATGCCAAAAGGCCATTTGCTGGTGAGAAGCTATCTTGCCGTGTCCGTAGTGTCGCGATCCGGTCAGGTTCTCGGAGGCTTGTTCTTCGGGCACGCGCAGCCGGGCGTCTTTACCGAGCGGGCGGAAAAGCTCATCGAAGCGCTTGCCGCGCAGGCTGCGGTTGCCATCGACAACGCGCGGCTTCATCAGACCAGTCAACGCGAGATCGAAGCGCGTCGCAAAGCTGAGACTGAGCTTCAGCGCCTGAACGACGAACTCCAGCAGCGTGTGGAAGAACGGGCCCGGGAGCTCGCTGCGACCGCCACCAGGCTTGAGGATACAGAACGCCGCTTCCGCCTGCTGGTCGAGGGCGTCACCGACTATGCCATCTATATGCTCGATCCCGGCGGGTATGTCATTAATTGGAATCCGGGCGCACAACGCATCAAAGGCTACACGCGCGAGGAAATCCTTGGGCGGCATTTTTCGACTTTCTACGACGAGGTGGACCGGAACAGCGGTTTTCCCGCCCGGGCCTTGGGCATTGCCGCTGAGACCGGCAAGTTCGAGGCCGAGGGTTGGCGTGTGCGAAAGGATGGCAGCAAATTCTGGGCCGGCGTGGTCATCAATGCGATCAAGGATGCAAAGGGCGAACTGATCGGTTTTGCCAAGATCACGCGCGATCTCACAGAAAAGCGCGCTGCGGAAGAGAGGTCGCGGCAGGCTCAGAAGTTGGAAGGTATTGGCCAGCTAACGGGCGGCGTGGCCCATGACTTCAACAATTTGCTGACGATCATAATCGGCAACCTCGAAACTCTGCAGAAGAATTTGGCCGCTTCGGCGCCTGAGCCCGTCCGGCTGCGGCGATCCGCCGAGCACGCGATGCGCGGGGCGCGGCGCGCCGAATCATTGACCCAGCGCCTGCTGGCATTTTCGCGCCAGCAGCCCCTCGATCCGAGGCCGGTTGACCTGGGCCGCCTGGTATCGGGCATGTCCGATATGCTGCGCCGGACGCTTGGCGAGCAAGTTACCGTAGAAACCGTGCTGGGCGGCGGGACGTGGCGAGCCTATGTCGATCCCAACCAGCTCGAAGTCGCAATCGTCAATCTCGCGATCAACGCGCGTGACGCGATGCCCGATGGCGGCAAACTGACGCTCGAAACCGCCAACGTCCATCTCGATGAAAAATATACGTCGTCCCAGGTCGAAGTGCTCCCGGGACAATATGTCATGCTGGCCGTGACCGACAGCGGGCACGGTATGCCGCCGGACGTGATTGCGCGCGCCTTCGATCCCTTTTTCACGACCAAGGACGTGGGCCACGGCACCGGCCTTGGCCTGTCGCAAGTGTATGGCTTTGCCAAGCAGTCGCGCGGGCATGTGAGAATCTACAGCGAAGTCGGTGAGGGTACGACCATTAAGCTCTATCTGCCGCGCGTGCATGGAGCGGGCGAGGTTGAAGAAGCGCCCGCTGATGACGCTCTTGCCAACAGTCCCGGACATGAAACGGTTCTGGTGGTCGAAGACGATGCGGACGTGCGGGCCTATAGCTGCGATACGCTGCGCGAGCTGGGATACCAGGTAATCGAGGCGGAGAATGGACGCGCAGGCCTGCAGGCGCTCGACCGGCATCCCGCGATATGCGTTCTATTCACGGATGTAGGCCTGCCGGGAGGCATGAATGGCCGCCAGCTTGCCGATGAAGCGCGCAAGCGAAGGCCGGACCTCAAAGTGTTGTTTACAACGGGCTATGCGCGAAACGCGATCGTTCACGACGGCCGGCTCGATGCAGGCGTTGAGCTGATCACCAAGCCGTTCTCGCAATCCACCTTGTCCGCAAAGTTGCGGGATATCATCGATGCCGCACGCTCGCCCGGGCGCATTCTGCTCGTCGAGGACGAACCGCTGATCCAGATGCTCGCGCGCGAATATCTGGAGGACGCGGGTTTCCAGGTGGATACTGCGGGCTCTGCCGCCGAAGCGATGAACAAGTTGCGGCTGGTGCCGGGCGGCGTCGATGCCGTTATCCTGGACCTTGGCCTACCCGATAAAAAGGGAGATGAACTCCTGCGCGAGATAAGATCACTCCATGGATCTCTGCCTGTCCTGCTCGCCACTGGTCAAGGGGCTGCCGGTTTGCTCGAGCAGTTCAACAACCAGAACGGCATCGGCTTCGTAACCAAGCCTTACTCAGCCGCAGATTTGCGAGGTGGGCTCCGCAAGCTGGGCATCCACGGCACATCGGAGTAGCAAAGAGCGGCTCCTTCTTGTGGGCACGGTTGCCTCGGCCCCGGGGCGTTTGTCATTCGGCTTGCAATATTGGCTCTGACTCACTTTTGCGGGCGCGCTTTGGCGTTTTTGCTGGTTTACGCTTACTCATGTGACGGCTCCAACGAGATATGGCGGTCGCGACCACGACGGTCATTTCCGAACGACAATAGGATTTGCAATGGAGCGTTCCTAAACAAGCGGGATGTATGCAGCCCTAGGAACTAGATTCTGCTAACCGGCGTTCTCATGCGGCGCAGCCATCGCCCGCCGTTCACAACGGCGCCTGTTGCGGATAGCCAAAGGTCTTCGGACCCGCTGTTATTCAACGCCAGCGCTCGCGCGGATAGCCAAAGGCGGTGGCTGCGGTCCTCTGACCGACGAGGCGCACAATGACTGACTCGGCTAAGAAAGACTTGGTGAACGCGCTCGCCGCGCTAGTCAAGGAGCGCAGGCTATGCGCCGAGCTTCTCTCAAAGCCCTACGAGCGAGGAGGCACATATGAAGCCACGATGGCGCGGTTTGTGGAATTCCAAACAGCGATAGAAGCAGTGGAGCGCGCCCTAGTGTCGGAAGCTGACTATCCTTAACGGGCGCGCCAACGCACGAAGGCGTGTGGGTGTGGAAGCTCAAACCAGTAGGAACAAGTGGCAATCCCCGACTATTGTTTGGTGCTGGGGATTAGATTGTTGCCCAGTGCGTAGCCAACGTCCGCGCCCAGCCAACATATTCGGCTGGTAGCGGCGTTGTGCGTTTTCCAGGAACTACTCGTGTACGTGAAGTTCACGCGCATGTGCGGCGCAGATCTGGTTACGGAACCGCCGCGCAAGCACCAGGATAATCGCAAGGGCAAGTATGTTCACGAGCTGGGTAACCATGAACACGACATCGCCGATGGTGATAGAATGACCGAGAAAGAGCGCCGACGACAGCACCCATAGTGCGTAGGCGCGCTCGCTGATTCCGGCGTAGCAATGCTGAGAACGCCATCGTGACGTGGCAAAATCACGTAAAGCCGGTTGGGCGCGACGATCGCCGTCGTGTGAGCCCGTGCCCCGTCGCGGTCTGCATCCTCGCGCCCGTCGTCGGATCGATCGTGTCAATTACGCCGGGCTCGCCGATAGCGGCGTGAACGCGGCCGGTGGCTGGATTGAAGAACGTCTTGTCGGGCGGGCCAGCGATCGGCCAGACGTTTGTGACCTTCCCGGAAGTGCCGTCGACCTCCACCAGTTGGCCGTCGTCGCAAATGGCGTAGAGCCGGTGGCGTGCGTGATCGATGTCAAGACTGTGCGCGACCGCCGGACGGCAACGGCCAACGGACAATTTCGTCGACGCCGAGCCGTCAGGATCCTCGAGGGCTCGCAGATGCAAAGAAACACACATTCGGCGGCGGCGTCGGTGACGCACCAGCGCGGCCGGCCAGGTCGGTCAGTCGCGTGCTGCGTGACCTGTTTGAAATCGATCATTTGCGGCGTCGGACCATGTGCCCGTCGCCGATGCACGCAGCGACGCCGATGCCCCTGCCCTTGACGATAGCGGCGCCGTTGGGCCGCTTTCCCGACGGAAAGACGCCTTTCATCGCGTAGGTCATGGCGTCCAGCCGGGTGATGGTCGCGGCGCCGCGATCTCCGCCGTCGTCGCCTACCGCGCCGGCGACGGCGGGAGAGCCCGGCAATGCCGCGGGATGCTTCCATGCATCATGGTCGATGACCTCGAGAGACAGTCGCGCGCTCCGGCGTCAGGACCGACTACCGTACCACCTTCGCCGACGTGTTCTACCAGGGCACCTTGAAATGGAATCAGGGGGTCCACAACGAGATGGTCTACTTCACCGGCAACATTCCGAGCGGCACCTACGATCAGGACCGCCTGGCGAATCTGAGCCTGGGCTTCGCGGCCTTCGACATCGGCGACGGCTACACCTGCTTTGATCCGAAGGCGGGCCACGAATTTTCCGTGGTCGCCGGCCTGACCTACTCGCTGCCCAATTCGTTTCTGCAGTACCAGAACGGCATCGACTTCCACATCGACTGGGCGGCCTCGAAATTCGTCACCAAGACCGTCCAGATCGGCGTGGTCGGCTATTTCCTCCAGCAGATCACCGATGACTCGGGCCCCGGTGCGGTCCTCGGCGGCTTCCGCGGCCGAACGGTCGGCATCGGACCCCAGATCGGCTTCGTCTTCCCGAAGCCGTTCGAAGGCTACCAGGGCTACCTCAACCTGAAGGCCTACAAGGATCTCGAGACGGAGAACCGGCCAAACGGCTGGAGCAGTTGGCTGACCTTTGCGGTCTCCGCAGCGCCGCCCGAACCGGCCGGCAAGCGGGGCTGGCACAAGTAAGGCGAGCAGCACATTGGTTCGTATTGTCCGCGGTCATGCGGCCCTGATTAACCTCAGAAGCACCGCCGAGAGTCGCGCCGGTCATTTCCGTCATTCAGCCGGGCATATTGTAGTTGCCGTAGAAGCCCTGCAGATCATCGAGGAGTACGTCGGCGCTCTGCGGGAATCATCAGCTCCGCCGGATGTTGAGTTGAGGCCGCCTCATTGGCGGGCTCTCTCTTTCGAAACTAGCCGTGGGTCCCGAAGGCGACATGCATCCTGTGTCGTCGACCGCATTTGGGGTCCCAGAACTGCACGCGCAGTTGCCAAACCGCTCGCCAACGCCGCCTCGACCGTCCTCATGTCCCACCCGGCTCGGTTTCCGCGGCCGGATGACCGACCATGTTTTCGGCACGGATTCGCTAACCAATCCTTCCCGAAACGCCTCGAATAGGGCCGACAATGACGGCTCGGGCGGCCGAAAAGGTGGTACACGACGGTGGTCACAAAACTCAGCCGGACTTTTCGCGAACGCCCGTTTTTGCAGACTTTTCGAGGGAATATGCGACGGGGGATGGGAATCCCACTCTCTCCGCCAGAGCTTTGCGCAAGCATCAGTCCGTCCAGAGCGTGCAGACGGCGAAGGTCACCTCGCCGATCCGCCAACTCAGACAGGTGTCGCGACACCAGGCCGTGATTCTAAGCGCGAATTGTCGTCGGCGTTTGTCTTCGGCGTGTAATATTGTTTCACTTTCAAGTGGTTCTTGAGGTTTTCGGGACGGTAAGTGAGCCGTTCGTAGTAGTGCTGCACACCATTTTTGGCGGCCAGCCGCTCGAGAACGGTCGAGTGCAGGATCGCTTCGTCCTGAACTTCGCGCAGACCTTCTTCCCATTTGAAGCGGCCGCCCAGATAGCCTGGCTCGCGCTCGTCGTGCTGGGGACCGAGCGGATCTGGGCGCAGCTTCAGGTAACTGTCGTCTACCTTGATGCCGAAGCCGTCGGGTGTCTTGCCGTCAGGCAGATTCCTTGCCGCATGCACCATCCATCCGAGCGAGATGTCGGAAAGACGCGCTTCGTTTTCTGGGTAGCTGCCGCCAATGTCGGAATGGTTACCGGCGAACCACACCTGCTGCAGCCAGTCCGGATATTCATCGGGACGCTCCGGGCCCCTGTTGTGTGATCCTCCCCAAGCAACCCGCGCGAAGTCGGCCCGGTTCTCGTCGATGGACATGGCGTGGCGCGCGTACCACACAGCATTGTTCAGGTGCAGGTCTTAGAATTTCATCTTCGGCGAGGCGAGGTGCAACGTCTGCCAGAACGTATAGCCGGCGAGGCCCACGGCGGACTTCAGGTGCGTGGCGACGTAACCTATTCCCGCGGCAACCGCCGCGCCTCCGGCCGCCCACAAGAAGGTCGGCAGGAACGGGAAGAGGAAAAACGACTGCGCAAAGCTTAAGGCGGCGATGCCGCCGGCGGCGCCACCCACCAACGCGGCGGAGAGGGCGTAGCTGCCCAGCGATGCGACCGTGTCGAACACCCCGATGAAGAACGGAACGGCATTGGCAGCGCCGGCGTCGTCGCTGCCATATTGCCGGCGAAAACGCGTTGCCATCGCCTCGCGTTGAGGCAGGTACTTCGTGTCCTTCGGCGAACTGACGTGCTGGTACACCTTCTTCACCGCCTCGCGTGCGATACGGGTGGTTGTACCGACATCGCGTCGCAACGGTGAGCCGTCGGCCGCAGTCGTCGGTACGCCGCACTGGCCAAGCACTGCGGCAAGGCAGCGGACCGTGTAGGCGCCTCGGCTGAACCCGAAAAGGAAGATCCGGTCGCCCGGCTCCCACATCCGGATGATGGCGGCATAGCAGTCGATGATATTGGTGGTGATGCCGAGGCCGGTCGCTTGGCTGGCCACGTTGTGCAGCCAACGATACGCGCGCGTGATGAACAGCGCGCCGCCCGGCGGCTGGGAGCCGAGGCCGGCGTCGTAGAAGGCGAGCTGTTCCCACGGGTCGATCGCTGTGTCGGGGCCGCAGCGCGTCGCCCGGTAGAGCTTGTAGATATTGGAACGGTTCTCGTCGGGACGCAGGCCGCCGGCCTGGCCGGTACCGTCGGAGAAGATCAGGATGTTTTTGGGCATGGCGTCCTCGCCGGTCAGAGTGAGTGGAAGGGAACGAACGGCTTTGCCTCTCGGTCGAAGAAGTGGCGTCGCAGTTCGGGCAGTTGTTCGCGGGCCTCGGTGAACCCGCGGTTCTTCATCTCGGCGATGCGTTCGGCGTCATCCATCGTGTAGCGGCCAGCCGGCGCGGTCTGGTCGATGCGCCAGATCGCGCGGTGGTCATGGCCGTCGCCGGTCACGATCTTGGCCGTCCCGAGCGCACTGTGCGACTGCCCTGCCATGAACAGGCGCGCGATCGAGGATGCCATCGGCAGCTTGCCCTTCCACCGCGGCGGCGCCTTCACGTCGTTGATGGTGCCGATGCTGAGGATCTTCAGCCTGTCCGCGGGCAAGTTCAGCATCCCGACCGCTTCGATCGTCGCCACGCCGATAGGGTTGTTCGCCCAGACGCCGCCATCGACGAGTTCGATCGCGTCGTCCGTCATGTGGGGCTTGAGGAACGTAGGCGCGGCCGCCGTCGCCATCGCCGCATCCAACGCGCGGACACGGTAGTCGGTCTCGAGCCGCCGGTGATGGGCCGTCTTGTAGATGTAGACGCGCTCGAGCATCGGATGCCATGCCGGAATCACCAGACGGGTGCGGCTTTCGCCGAGCCGGCGATCGCCGAGGATGTCGGCAAGGGCGTCGTGCAGGGCCTGCGACGAGTATTTGGTTCCGAACCAATGCATGGCTCCGCGCAGCCGCTGCCGAATGAAGTTGCCGATCAAGCTGTGGTGCTGGTCGAAGATCGCCGGTCCCCGTTCCTCATAGAGCTTTAGGACGTCCTTGGCCGACAGCCCGAGACCCAGGGCGATCGCGATGATGCCGCCGGTCGATGTGCCGGCGATTAAGGTCGAAGTAGGACCCGATCGGCGAACTCAGGTGATCTTCCAGCTTGGCGAGGACGGCTGCGGGAAATACGCCGCGGATCCCGCCGCCGTCGATCGACAGTATCTTGTAGGTGCGCGTCTCGTCGCTCATTCTTCGTTTCCAATCTCGCATTCGTCTGGCCGGCTGATTCCTAGCCGGCGGCGGCCTTGCCGCGTGCGGGAGGCTTCCCCCGGATGCATGCCGCCGCCCTTCCAGTCGTCCGACTCCAGCCAGTCTTCGAAGTAAAACAGCCAGAGAGAGGTCCAGGGCACGATGGTCTGGTCGAGCCGCAACCACGACTGCCATTCTCGCGTCCCCGGCAAGTAAAGGCAGAGGCGCGTGGGGTTGCGGTATATGTGGGGAAGGTCGCGATCGCCGGCGAGCAGATCGATGTCAGGGTCGTCGACGAAGACCCTTGGCGACGCGTCGCAAGCCATCTCGATCCGGATTAGGTAGTCCCGGCTCAACGGCGTTGGCGACGTGGCGTAGGCCCACGTGAAGCTGCTGGTCCGCAGGATGCCGGCGCCGGCGCTGAAGGGATTGCCCTGCAAGTTCACGTATTGCTGCGCCATCGTCAGCGCTTTCGGTCGTCCGAGCCGCACGGTGTCACGGCCTGTCGCCGAAGAAGGTATTGCCGCGAACCGGGGTCGCGCTTGCAGCGGTGCCCACGATCAGGCCCGCCGGCCGCGAGACCGCCAGGCGGTTCGTGGTGCGCGCAACGTCCACGCGTTCGGTCAGGGAATCCATGGCCTTGTTCGCCGGCGCAGTGCCGAAGATGTTGCCGAGCAGACGCCGCACCTGATCGAGACCGCGCGCGCCGGCGAGGAGCTCGACGTCGGCAACGACCTTGCCGTGCCATTCAAAGAAGGCGCTCGCCCGCTCGGGGTGCTTGTTCCACTTCTCGCAGAAGTTTTCGCCGGCAGTGGTCTGATTCCACAGGCACCACACCACGCGGCCCTCGATCGCGCTGGTCTGCAACATCTGCGGCATCCGGCGGAGCACGTCGACAATCAGGTCGAGCTCATGATCGTACTCGAAGTTGCTGACGCATGATTCGTAGGCCCGCGACGCCAGCGTGGTGACGATGATCGAGAGCGGCGCCAGCCCTTTGTCGTCGTCAATGAAATGGACGTCACGGTGGCGCTTGGCGATCTGCACGATGCGGCGCAGGATGCCCTTCAGCCGCTTCTCCTCGGGATAGGGCTCGACATGCGCGTCGGACCGGGCGCTATCGAACGCCTTGCCGAAACCCGACCGGATGCGCGGCAGGAGCGCTGCCCGCCGTTCGAACTTGGCGCGGTAGCCCTGCGGATTGGACGCCTTCCACATCTTCAGCGTCTTGTCGGGAACGAGCTCTCCACCGAGGCGACATTCCGGATTGGGGATCGAGGGCGTGATGTCGAGGTGGAATTCGTTGGCATAGTCCAGGCGCCAGCACCGCGGCATCTCAACCAGCAGCCCGGCATAGTTGCCGTTGCTGCGGAGCCGGTCGCCGATCCGCTGCTTGAGCAGCGCCGGCGAGACCGCGAGGTCGAGGTGGGGAACGTGTGCGACCAGGTCGACGTCGTGCTCGTTGGCTCCGATCGGCTTCACGGCCGTGCCGATGGCAACCGATCCCTGGAGCCGGATTGCGATCGACGCCAACAGCCAGTCATCCGACCGGGCGAGCCAGTCGCCGACACCCTGATATCGCTGCTTCGCGATGTCGCGCTGATAGGAAGACGGCTCCACGTGCTGGCAGACATCCTCGATGAGGCCGACCAGTTGCGATTGGCGCAACTGCGCCCGTTCTGCGATGTAATTCATTGTTCCAACACCGGTTTTCGACTACCTTGCGCCCGGACTCGTCTCGAAAATCGGCGCCTCTATAGAGTGATGCCCGCGAAACGGGCCTTTCGGACTCGAATATTTTTGTCCGAAACAATGCGGCGCCCGGCATAGGTAGTATGGAGCCATGGACGACGTGACTGACCCGGCCATCACGGATCCGGCGACGCCCGACGCGGAACACCTGACCTATGAGCAGGTGGTCGCGGCCGTGGACGGGCTAACGGATCTTGATCGCGCTCGGCTCGCCAAAGTTGAACAGCGGCATCTGACAGGGACCGACTTCGCAGCCGGCGACCTGGTCCAAGAAGCCGTCTGCGCCGCCATGTTCGAAGAGAAAAGGTGCCCCCACACCACGCCATTCATCGCCTTCCTCGCCCAATCCATGCGGAACGTCGCGAGCAGAAGGCGCAAGGGACTCAAGCGCCATGTGCCGATCGCTGGCGGTGCAACACAGGATGAAGCTGATGATGAGTTCGATCTCGAGGACGATACGCCTGGGGCTGAAGACCAGGTCATTCAAGCCGAACAGGAGAGGCGTGCCGCCGAGGTCTGGGCCGTGCTCGGGCCCCTTTATGCAG
Source organism: Bradyrhizobium sp. McL0615 (assembly GCF_049993905.1). Classification (NCBI taxonomy): domain Bacteria; kingdom Pseudomonadati; phylum Pseudomonadota; class Alphaproteobacteria; order Hyphomicrobiales; family Nitrobacteraceae; genus Bradyrhizobium; species Bradyrhizobium sp. McL0615. The sequence goes on from NZ_CP188254.1 coordinate 1,764,170, forward strand.
TCGACGACGAGGTCAGTCTGGTCTTGCTCGGCTGGGAAGAGGACATGAGGGGCAGGGAACTGCGCGAATTCGCCGGCGTGACGCAGGACCGCCTCGACTACCTCATCAAGAAAATTCGTCGGATCGCGGCCAAACACTTTCCGAAGGGATGGCAGCTATGAGCAAGGTGCCAAGCGACAGCGAGCGGTTGTCCAAGGTCAGTAAGGCGATCGACGACAGCATCCTCGACGCGTCCGAGAAGGACCTCCGGGAAGAGTTCGCTGAGGAAGGCGAAGATTTTGATAAGGCGGTCGCTCACATTGACACCGCGATAGAGCGCGCGAAGGCGCGTGTCGCGAGGATGAAGTTCGAGCGCGCCAAGAACGAGGCGAAGGCCTATCGAGAAGAGAGCAACGTGACGCCGCTGAACTTGGACAAGGCCCGCCAGCGACTGGTCGGGATGCGTAGCGGCGACCTCGCCGACAACATGATGGCGGCGAGAAAAGGCGGGAAGCTGTCCGATCGCGACGAAGCTGGCATCGTCGACGATCTTGCCCGACTTCAGGCTCTCGAAGATGAGGCCGAAGAAAAAGGCGAAGAATGACCGCAGCGCTGACACCTGCGGAACGAATGCTCCTCGATCTTGGCATTGCCGAACCAAAGGACATCGATCTAGACGCGATCGCGTGGACCCGTGGCGCCGTGGTCAACTATCGCTCTATCCACAATTGCGAGGCAACCATCGTCGGTTCGAAACGTCGTGCCGTCATCTCCGTCAACAGCCGCAGGAGTCCGGAACGCAGGCGATTTTCGCTGGCGCATGAACTAGGTCATTGGCACCACCATCGCGGTCGTGTTCTCTTCTGCGGCAAGAATGACGTCTGCAATTTCGCTAACGATGCTTTGAACCCGGAGCGGCAGGCGGACGGCTTCGCTTCCGATCTCATCCTGCCCACTTACATGGTGGACCCGCGTCTGCGGAAGATGAAGAGGCTCACGTTGGAGGCGGCGCGTGACCTCGGCAACGAGTTTTGCGCCAGCCTGACGGCAACCCTGTTCAAAATGACGCTCCTGAATCGCTTTCCGATGATGATTGTCTGCCACAACAAGACCAAGAGGCGGTGGTTCGAATCCGCGCCGATGATTCAGCCGTGGTGGAAGTGGCCGGCCAAGGCGCTGGATCGCCAAACCTTCGCTGCGGACATGCTCTTCAATGGCGCCGCCGAGCAGAACTTCCCCCGCAAGATGCCGGCGGACGCATGGTTCGACTTCAAGGGCTCCGACCGGTACGAAGTCGAAGAACAGTCGTTTTTGCTCCCAGGCGACGAGATATTGACGGTACTCAAGCTTCCGGACGCCGCTATTGCCTAATCGTTCAGCCTTGTTTGTCGCCGACGAAATTGTCCCAAAGCACAAACCCGATGCGGCGCGGCTGCTCGGTTGTTGTTTGTTTCTTCATTGCGCATAGAGAAACTGACAACTGCTTACAATGCTGTAACTTCCCGGTGAGGTCTGCCTTCGAGATCTTGACCGACGAAGATCAGCATATTCGGGTTTTGAAAGTCGACGGTTGATATCGCTACGGCATTCAGCGGCGTCGCAACGAAGTAAGCTCCGATTTCTTGTTCCTGCGTGAGTGTTTCCTCAAAACGGATGATCTGTTCGATCAGTTGCCCGTAAAGCACCTCCGCGGGGTTGTTTCGCCTGTGAGTGGCTTCGTTCAGTATTTCGAGGTGCCGCTGGGAGATTTCGAAACGAGGCATCATCTGGCATTTCCGCTTGGTGTTCGCCATTTGACGCACTTTGCGTAGATGCCGATGCGCACGACACGATTACCAACTAGCGGACCAACTATGGTGGGCAGAAATCGCGCGTGAATTGGGTCTCGATACCAAAAATGCAAGAAGCCCGCCATTTCAGCGGGCTTCTTCGATTTTAGGCCGACATCTCAGCACCACGGACCAACTATCCACGGACTAACTATGGTCGGGATATCACCCCCGCGGGTTTTCAATTTTAAGTCGAGTAGCGTGGCAACTATTAGCGTGCCTACTATGCTCGGTTTATCAACCAGTTCCATGGCATCACCTTTCAAGAGTTGACCAAAGGGATGTGGCTCTGAGACTGCTCCTGACGCCAAGGCTAGTGGCATTGCAAACATCGCGGAAGAACGGAATCCTTGGCGATGAGCACCAAGAGCCGAGAGGTAATCTGGGGCGGCCACATCATGGGTGCGGACATCCATGCCAAGGCTGCCCGTGAAACCGCGCAGAAAGCCATCCGAGAAGCGGACCGTGCCGAGGCTGAGGCGTGGTCGGTCCGAATGGAAGGCTATGGCGGGCCTGCTCAGCCCTCTCCCACCCTTGCTCAATGCCTCAATGGCGGAATGGGCTGGCTTGAGGTTGAATGCAACCGCTGCAAGACGAGGGCAAGTCTACCGCTCGATGCTATCCGCCGGCCGCCGGACACGCCGATCTGGAAGTTGGAGTCCTCACTGAAGTGCCGGTCCTGCAAGAAGGGTAGGGCGGCGCCGCCGGTGCGGATGATCAAGCTGACCGCCGCGCGCGAGATCACACCCTACAAGTGGGTTCACCCGGACGAGGAACGCTGACCCTAACGCGTTTCCGCGGGAGCCCTCCGTTAGAGCCGTCGCTGTCTCAACCCAGCGGCGGCTCTTTCATGCCTATATCTGGTCTTCCGTTCTCGTTTTTAAACCAGCGCTGATGGAAGCTTGATCCAGCTCAAGGTAATTTATCCGCTCAGAACTGAGCGTGAAGTTCGCTTTGGAATCTTGTGAGTCGGTCGATTTGCTGAGTGTCTTCGCCCGACTTGGGCTCTACTTTAGACCAACTCTGAGATCGCCGCGGGCCGCGACATGCTGGAGTACCGCGCTTATTTGATCGGCCGAGACGGGCATATCATGCATCGCGTCGAGATCCTTTGCGATGATGACGAAGCCGCCAAAGAACGGGCCCTGCTTCTTGTTGACGGCCACACCGTAGAACTATGGCAGGGCACGCGAAAGGTCGCGACCTTCCCCACCAGGCATTAGGCTGCCTCAGTCGCAGGATTTGCGTTCGGCTTCCTTGAGGGTCCGACCCCCGTCTTGACGATTACCGCAAGCAGCGCAAACGAAGCGGAACGTCGGTCGAGGCAACCAGTAAGACTTATGTTCGATGGCTACCATCGGCCACCGGCCGCACTTATGGCACGCGATTAGGATCTCCTCAGCCTTCACTTCCGCCTCCTCTCCAAAAGGGAACGGAGAGCCACGCGGCGAGTTCCTGGAATGAATTTAGGCGCCGCAGCAGGTGATGCCTTTTAGGAACGATGAAGCCGATGCGGAGTCGGTTCAGCGCTTCCGGTCGGTGCCTCCCAAAGTCTCAGACCGGAAGAAAACCTCGTTGGTTGGCGGCTCCGGTTCGACCCAGCGCTGGAGCCGTTTAACCATATGCGGATTTCGCCGCCTTACCCTGAACTAATGAAGGTCAGAACCGTCGTCTTTAGACGGAGATGGTTATGTATCCAAGCGACGATCCCCGAGAACTAGAACGCAAGATCGAACAAGCGGTCCGCATTGCTTCGAGCGTCACTGATCAAACGACAGTTCAGCGGCTAAGAGCCTTTGTTGAGGATCTAAGACAAAAGCTACGGCAAGTTCTGGATGCTAGACGCACCAAGCATGAAATCCGAGTCCGGGCCCGCGAACTTTGGGAACAAAACGGACGCCCCGCAGACCGCGACCTAGAATTCTGGCTTCAAGCCGAGGCCGAGATTCTAGCTCGCGCGTCTGGCAATTGAGGATGGCCATTGGACCGCCTTTTTTAACCGAGGCGCTCTTCTCTACGGAGCCCATCCGGCATGCTGCAACCGAATGACATCCTGCTCGCCCCTCCTGGCCGCCTCGAAAATGCCGGCTTGGCAATCACTTCATCGGCGATTTGCGGCTGGCCCGAATCGTGGTGCGCCCTGCAACCGGCGTTCCCGCCCACGCGGATGGCGAGCTAAAAAATCGACGCCAATAGCGGACGGACTGCGTTCGCTGGTCCCTCAGTCTCGTTGGTGTTTGCATGACTCGTCGGGCGCGAGCAGATGCACCAGCGAAAGAGGAACAGATGAGCGTCGAACCCGATTACCTTCGCGGTGACCGGCTGGCTGAAGAAGGCAGGAGAGAGCGGGATCGAAGTGCCTGAGTGGATTGGCCGCTTACCAGTCGCGGCAGAAAGCATGCAGCAGTGGTGGCGCGACAACCTCTCGGATCCCAAAGCCGCGACCGCCTGGCTGAAGACGGTGAATGTTGAAAATGCGTCGGAGCTCTTCAGAACACTTGGTGGGCAACTGCTACACCGTCTGTTTCTACTTTTCTTTTCGTTGTTGACGTTGTTCGTCTTGCTAAGCGATGGCGGCTCGGTCGCAAACCGCTTCCTGGAGACAAGCGACCGCCTTTTCGGAGAGGCGGGGGAGGGCCTGATTGAAAAGATGGTAGACGCCACCCGCGGCACGGTGAACGGCACGGTGTTGGTCGCGGTGGGCGAGGGATTGTGGATTGGCGTTGGCTATCTCATCGAAGGCGTGCCGAATGCGGTACTATTCACCATTTCCACGACTGCTTTCGCTGGTCGGCGGCTGGGCCCGGCTTCCCTTTCTTCTGGCTTTCGTCGGAATTTTCGGCGGTCTCGCTGTTTTCGGTCTTATAGGTTTATTCTGGGGCCGGTAATCATGGCAGCGCTGTTGACCGTGTGGCGCGATTGGGTGTTCCGACCCGCTGTGGAACAGAAGGCAGCGTAAATTGAACGAAGCCCGTCCGCCTGTCGGCGAAAATCGTAAGACGGATAGCGAAGCTAGTACGACACCATCGAGGGCAATAAGGTGCCGGTGTGGTTCGCTCCCTTGTTTCAAGCGCCTGCGCAACAGGGACCGTCCAGCCCGGCGCCCGCATGGCGTGGCGTCGCAGCAACGTTCTCCACAAGTATTGTTCCGGAGTGGGAACGCAACAGTCCTTCAATTGTTGGTGACGTTCAACAAAGGAGCAGCCTGTGGCGAAAAAACCTAAGAAGCTTGAAGACCTTTTTCATGAAACTCTGAAAGACATTTATTATGCTGAAAACAAAATTCTGAAAACTCTGCCGAAAATGGCCAAGGCCGCGCAGTCGAAAGATCTTAAAGCTGCCTTCGTCCAGCATGAGCGCGAAACCCGCGGACAGGTGAAGCGCCTTGACCGCGTCTTCAAAATCATCGGCAAGCCCGTACGCGGCAAAACCTGCGCTGCGATCAACGGCATCACGGAAGAGGGGTCCGAGATCATTAAGGACTTTAAGGGAATGCCCGCCCTTGATGCAGGACTTCTTGCTGCCGCCCAAGCAGTCGAGCACTACGAGATTTCGCGCTACGGGACGCTCGCTACGTGGGCGGACGAACTCGGTTATAGCGAGGCGGTCGACCTCCTCAAAGCTACGCTGCAGGAAGAAAAAAACACTGACAAGACCCTCACGGGCATTGCCAAATCGGTTGTCAATATCGAAGCCGAAGAGGGCGAGGAAGAAGACGCCTGATATATCAATACTCCCAGCGAGACCCCGCCTTAGGGCGGGGTCGATTCATCCTAGGAATGACTTCATTTCAAGACGCTGAGCCGTTGCTCTCCCGCCAGCCTATGGAGAGCGTCATGAGCATTTACTACTTCGATCTTCGCGACGGAAATGCATTCGCCATCGATGAAGTAGGTTTGGAATTACGCGACATATGCAGCGCGCAGGTGGTGTAGCCTGGGACGCGATGCGCGTGGACGGCGCGCAAGGCCAACAAATGATAATCGAGGTGCGCGACGCGAACGGACCGGTAATGGAAGTCAAGTTCTCGTTCGAGATCATACGCAGGCAGTAAGGCCTCTTCCGTCCGAACTGGGTCCCGGTCGGTTTCATGTAGAACTTCTAATCCGACGTCATTCGCTCGCGCTGCATCAAAACGGCGCATGCCGAACGGAGCGGACCATCTACCACTGTAAGGCGTCGTTTCATGATCCTGCAGGCCTTCTACGGTCGATCCCGCGACGAGCGTTCGGCGGCCGCCTTTTGTCGAAGAAAAAAGGAAGAATTTGGTCCGGACTTAAGACGTCTGCCGCCGCTCTTCCACCCCCTCCGCCGTTGCGGCGAAGCCACGCTCATTGCCGGTACCTTATCTCGCCGATTTCCGTTTCTGTTGCGATCAATCCAACTTTCGACGCCGGATCCGAGAGGCTGCCACCATTGGTGCACGCAGATCGGTTGGGCATACGACCAGGCGCGCGGGAACACAGTCGGCTCGGTGGGCAGAGCTCCATCGCTTTCCAAGAGATATTTTGCTGTCTCGCGGGGAGCACTCCGTTAGGCCCGCTGTAACCCGTTGAGAAACGCATCAAGATCCGGCTCAAGGATCAAGGTGCGTGTGCCGCTTTTCCTGGCCCGCAGATTGCCCTGGTCAATTTCTTCGTAGAGTTTGGTTTTTGATAGACCGATGCGCTCCATTACATCTTCCACCGAAAATGCTCGCGTCGCCAAGACAGGGCTGCGGTCCGTGTGCTGAGATTTAACCTCGCCTGGCTGAGTTGCACTGGCACCTTCCAACGTTTTGGACAACCACTGTTCAAATTCCGTACGGAACAGAAAAATAGGTTGAAGCACACCATTGACCGCGGATTCGGGGCCGGGCATTTGGGAGTCGCTATAGTCGCTGTTAATGCCAACTTGCTCCCCGGACTTTCGCCACCCCTGTCTGTTGAGTTCGAGATCGACACCCGTTCGAGTGTTGTGGATGTATGCTCGCAAATCTCCTTCGATGAGAGCCCATCGGAACAGGTTCTCGGCACGATCGGTCGCGACGACTGCGATTGGATAGGGGTCTTCACCCAGATCGTCTGGTTGCAAATGACAGGATTGTTCGTCCCATTGCTCGCAGCGATCCGAGATATCCCTCCAATTGGGTGTTATGCTTCGATAGAAGATCTCGAATGCTTCACTGAGCCGGACCCCGCCTCTCGGTACAATGTTCGGAGCTCTTTCTGGTCTGTCCATTTAGGCTATCCTCTAGCGCAGCTTGGGAGCGCCTTGCTCCACGAAATCGCGTTTCTTCTCGAATAAGACTTTTGCGTAGGTTTCTTCGATCATGCGGACGCTGGTTCCGCAATTTTCGGCGATGACGGTTAGCGGAACGTTGTTTTCTATCGCTTCCGAAATGTAGGCGTGCCTCAACGCATAGAAACAGCCTCTCGCGTCTAGGTTCGCCTTCCTGATGGCCCTCTTCATGGGGCGGACTTGATCGGATGGTTTCCACCGCGATCCGTCTTCCTTCACGAAGATGAACTCCTCGCGAGGTCGCCCGGCCGTGACGCGCGCGAGCATCTTTACAGCACTTGTCTGCAGAATGATGGGACGTGACCCTGTCTTGCCGGATACCGTGAGTATCCTGCCGTTTCGATCGAAATGCGCGACTTTGGCGCCGATCAACTCCTCGTACCGCCCGCCGGTGGCGTAGCCGCCTTCGACCAGCTTCGCGAATTTCGGATCCTCGATATTCTCGATCAGTTTCTTCGCCTGAGGCGGGGAGAATCTGACATCCCGCGGACGGGCGACGTCCTTGAAGGGTTTTACCTTGCGCCAGGCCTGATCGCTCGGGATCGCGTTCTGCTCGTCGTTCCATGCATGGTTGAGAAATGCTTTTAGCATGGTGAGTACCCGATTGGCCGAGTCCTTCGATTTCCTGATGACTTCCTTGTCGTCGGATTTTTTTACCAGCGACGCCTTCCAGCCGTCGAGTTGGGTTTTCGTGAGGTCGACCACCTTGAGCGGGCCCAAACGCGGGATGATGTGCTTGTTGACGCGCCCCTTGGTGGTATGCGCGCTGCGAGAGTTCTTTGCTTCCAAGGTAGGGAGATAATTGTCAAAAGCCTCCTGGACCGTGATCAAGCCGGGCGCGGAGCCGCTGGCGGGCTTTCCCAGTTCCCTGACCTTGTCGACCGCCTGCCAGTAGCTCAACACGGTCTCGCCATCGGCCTCGATGTAGTCGTCAGCAATGCCGATGGCCTTCGTATGCATGCCTCCGCTGCCGTCGGCCCTCCGGAAGACCCAGGTCCCGGCGGTCTTGTTACGGCGGTATCCCAAGGACAATCCCTGGCCGACGGAGACGAACCGCGGCTTCTTGCTCTGTTCGAGCTTGAGGCGCGCATTACGGGAGTCCAGCGCGGCGTTCTTCAGGCGTCTGACCATGCAGCTTCAGCTCCATAACAGTTGTTGGGCAATTTACTCCGGTGTCCAGCAAGTGTCCAGTTGACGTGCATTTTCGCTGGCGAACCCGGGCGAACGCGTGCGCACGGTCCTGTCCGATAATATTAAGGCTTACATAGACTTGGGCGAACGTGGGCGAACGCCGGCGAACGCGGCGAAGACGTCCAATTAGCCCTCTCAAGGCTGAAACAGGGGTTCGATTCCCCTAGGGAGCGCCAGCAGCATCAGAAGACCCGGTAATCCAAGAACATCGCACAAATACTGGCTTTGTCTGCCTCCGACTGGTAGCAAACGCTGGTAGTTTTCGATGCACGCAATGCCCTATCTGATTAAGAACTCTGCACACGTTTGGTGCGTTCAGCGCAAGGTTCCCGAGAAGCTCCAAGCCGCCGTTGCGCGCATCCTTGGCGGGAAGAAGCCGACCCAAGCGTACCTCAAGAAATCTCTGGGAACGAAGGATCGTCGCGAGGCAACACGGCGAGCCCCTCACGCGCTTGCCGACATAGACCGCACACTCAGAGAAGCCGAGGCTCTTGTAACGCAGCCCACGTCGAAGGCTGCACTCCGCGCTAGCCTCACTGATACCGAAATCAAGAGAATGGCGGAGTACGTCTACGCGAAGGCTCTCGCATGGGACGAGCGTACTCGATATGGCCGTGACGAACTCAAGCGTATGGAAGCGGATCACATCCGGCTTGAGGGGCGTCCGCTAACTGGGCCTTGGGCATTTCCCTATGAGACCCTTCCTGCTCACGGTCTATCGCCTGCTCAGCTTGCTGAGAACCGCAAACAGCTCGCCGAAAGCCTCAACGATTTCCGCGACGCTCTCGCGCTGGGCGACATCTCAGCGGTTGAAGATGACATCGCCGATGCGCTGGACGCCTTCCAAATCGGCTTAGATCGACAGAGTATAGCGTATCCCAAGCTGGGCATTGAGGTGCTAAGAGCCTATGTGCGAGCGCTGCAGGCAATCGAGCAGCGCAACGCTGGTGAGCCCGTGCCCACGCCACAGCTCGTCGCGGTTTCGACCACAACCGCCTCTGGGACACTGAAGGAAGCCTTCGAGGGCTGGAAGAAGGAGCGCGAGAGACCAGAGGGCACCGTGCATGAGTACGGCAGAGCCATCGACATGTTCGTCCAGTTGCACGGCAATCTCTCGATCTTGGAAATCAAGCGCTCGCACGCTCGCACGTTTCGCGAAGCGCTGCAGCTAGTACCCAAGGCGCGCAAGGGCTCGCTTCTAAAGGCGTCTCTGCCTGAGTTGAGCGAGTACGGCACCATCGGTTTTTGCGGGCTTAGGCTCGTGATTGCGAACCTATCCACACCCGCGACGGGCCGTATTCAAGTAGGCCCAACGGTCCCAAGGGATTGATAATTTGCTGCTCGTGTCTGGCGATGCTTCCATCGCAGGATGCCCCCACGCCGCTGCATTGAAATGGGCCGGTCGTTTTCCACCGGGGGGCCCCGACGAGTGGATCGCAGGGGTCACGTCACCTGCAACATTCTGTGCCTCAACGGCGGCTGCAGACGCACCGTGGACTTTAGGCTCGACAGGTTTCCCTTGGATTCGCCCTTGGTCGCGTGTGGGCCCGTGTCTCGTCTCCACTGAATGTGGAGCGGCGGGATCGGTGAACATCGTTCCGAACTGGCATGACACGATTAAGCTCGCGGTGCCCTTCAGCCGGAGTGGGCACACTCGCACTGCTGCTGTTACCTCGGCAAAGGCGGGGGCTTAGGCAAGGAAGCCTGAGGGGGCTCGCAATCTCATCCATTTGGGCCCCGGTGGTCGAAATGGAGCCGACGTTTCTCGTGCTCGCAAAGGCTAATCCTGTGTAGCCGTCCGAATGTCGTGGTGAGCCGCAAGCGTCATATCGCTCACGTACCCTTTCGGCCCTTTTACCATTTCTATGTACACGCCGAGCGCCTCAGGAAACTGTCCCGGGAGGAGCGCGTGGCGTACTCAAGGCAGCGGTGCCTCGAAGCCGGACATTTTGGTCACACTTAGCTTCAAAAAGGAGAAAGCGCTCACGGGCAATTGTATTCTCTTAACAGTTGCTATTCCATCGTACCTCAACAGAGGAGGGTGTTATGAAGAGATGGGTAATTCTCCTGTTGACCACTCCATTAGCAGGGTGCGGGACCTATTTGCCTCAGCTTACCAGCCCCGAAATATTGCCGTTAGAAGTCTTGGTCGCGCAAATCGATTGCGAATTCCAACAAGCCGTTTGGAAACAAAAATACTCGCTGGGGCCAACGGCTTTAGCTGGCTGGCAAGGCGTATACACCGTCACCGTAAAAAGTAATGAAACCGGAAGTGCGAAATCTCTTGGCAACACATTCCCGTTTTTTCCGGCCAAGAGAGTAAGCGGTACAGGAACAATCGGCGCTGGTGAAACAACGACGGCTAATAGAACTGGCCTTATGAAATTCAGCTTGCAATTCGACGATGTTAAGCGGGAGCCTGTCTGCAGAAAGATTCAGACAGCTACGCTTCATCCGTTTATCACAGGGCGAATCGGGTTCGCAGAATGGATGGACAGAGCTTTCCATGCAGGTGACATTGGCGGCCAGCTACAACTAGGAAGGCCACAACGCATTTCGAGTGTCGGGCACACTTTTGAATTTAGCATTTCTGTGAACGCTAGCGCCGGTGCTGGTTTCATCATTGGACCGGTCCCCGTAAGCGGCGTAAACGCGGCTGCAACCATTGATCGATTGGACGATGGTATAGTTGACGTTGTTATCGCTAAACCGGCGGTCGATCCGCTACCGGGACTGATTACGGAACTAACAAAGGCGGAACGAGACCTTATCGCCAAACTGGAGGAATTGATCGACCAGAGAAAAGACGACAATTCAAAGCGAACAGTTGAGATAAATTCGCTGACTTCGGCCTTGGGGAGCCGCCTTTCAAATTTGAATACTGCAACCATCAAAAATTTGTCACCGAGCAACAAGACACAGATGGAGACGTTCAAGGTAACTGAACCCGAGATTGAGCAACTAAAAGCACTCACCGATGCGCGCGAAGCGAAGAAGGCAAATGACCAAAAGATCCTCGACTTCAAGCAACAGATTGCCAATATCGAGCGGCCAAAGGTAACAACCAAATATCGCGTTCTGCCACCCGACCGGAATCCAGAAATCATTTATACAAATCAACAGCTAACTCTAGAACGGCTCAATAACAATCTGCGCTTTGTTCCTTAAACTGACCTGTGCTCGGTTGTGGCCCTTAGTGGACTTGGTGCAAGACAAGATTTACGCGCGCAACGCGCTCCAGAGCCTACATTATGAGCCGGTGCCAGCGAGAAACTTGGGACCACATAGGACACCGCTGGAAAACGGACACTTCTGCCTTAACCTCGGCGGCGGCTGCGCCCTTTAAGCCCGACCATTTGAAGCCGGGGGTGGGTGGAAGCCCAGATTAGGATCCAGTGTCAGAAGGGGGCCCACAAAATTCCTGCTGGTTTTGCTGCACGCCGACTCAAAAAAGGTGAAGGCGGCTGGAAAACAGCGTAGAGGTTGGGATATTCACCGATCACGTCTCTACCGAAGCCCGCGTGCGCCTTCCAAATCGAAAACCTACCCCTACCGTTCAGGGAACATCAGGACGTTAGGTTCGCATTCGGCCACGCCATCTGGCGCCACGCCGAGACCCTTCTGGGCGACCACGACAACGCCACGTAACAATACCTTGCGCTGAGTGTCGTCCCTCAATTTAGCTGACGCTTCCACGAGCGTGACGATGTGCTGCAGTGCTTCGCTAGGTGTCACTGTTGCGACCTCCTACTGATTGTCCACGCAAACAATACGTCAGCCATGCCCGATGCGCGAGTTCTCTTTGGGGCGCTCAGGTTGATACGGCAGTCGTCAGCAAAGATGTCCGGGATTGTCCCCAAACCGGACCTGACGGAGGCGACGCGAATGACCTATCTCGGACATCGGTGTCATACGCGGCACAACCGTTTCGTTCGACTTGTGGCCGACGTAAGCGACTCACGATCACTCCGGAAGTCCCGCTTTGCGAAGACCCTTGGCGTACATGGCGAGGTCCTCCGCTCGGCGAAATGGTGCTAAATCTCTGAGATTGAAGGCGCGCAAATCGGGATTAAGTTCGAGTGCCCGTGCCATCGCTTTCTGTGCTGGCTCAAGCCGCCCGGCGAGCGCATTGCTGGCTGCAGATATGCAGATTGCCAGCAGGAAAGTTGGATTATCGCGCATTGACTTTTCGCCGCATGACGACGCCATGTCGTAGCGGCTCGCGAGAAAATGAGCGTACGCCATGGCTCCTTGCATGCCGTACATGGACGGATCGAGCGGGCTCAGGCGCATGGCATGCGCAACGTGCTCAAGTGCGAGGTCCGGCTCGCCTCTCCAAACTCGCAACCAAGCACTGAGCATCCAAGCTTGCGCCAAGTTGGGATTGACCACCAGTCCCCGATCCATGAAAGCCGCAGCGTCTTCGAACTCATGGGCTACAAAGGCGAGAGCATATCCACCCATACACAGCGCTACTGGGTCATCTCCGCCCAGATGTACTGCTCTTCGGGCCAGCCGCGTAGCTTCGGCACCCTCCTGCACATGCTCGATCATCCAGCTACGCCCCTTGCGCTGCGTGTAGCACCACGCGGCCATACCATAGGCACACGCCAGACCAGGGTCGCGCTCGATCGCTTTGCAAAAGAGCTGGAGCGCTTCGCTGTTCGCGTCCTTGGTCCACCGACTAAGCTTCGCCAGCCCGCGCAGATAATAGTCGTATGCATCTAGATTTTCGGTCGGCTTGCGCCTAGCCCGCGAAATTTCCGCATACTGCAGCTTCGGGGCTATCGCACCCACCACGCTGGAAGTCACATGATCCTGTAGATCGAACATATCCTCGAGCGCACCATCAAAACGGTCCGCCCAGAGATGCGCCCCAGTTCCAGTATCGATAAGCTGCCCCGCTATGCGAATACGGTTTCCGGCCCTGCGCACACTACCTTCAAGCACGTAGCGCACTCCAAGTTCACGACCCACCTGCTTCACGTCTACGGTTCGGCCTTTATAAGTAAAACTCGAATTACGTGCGATCACAAACAGCCAGCGAAACCGCGACAGCGCCATCGTGATGTCCTCGACGACACCATCGGCGAAATACTCCTGGTCCGGGTCGGCACTGAGGTTCTGGAAGGGCAGCACGGCAACCGAGGGCTTGTCGGGAAGCGCTAATGTGGGTCTTTGTCTTCGTGCCGCGACGCGATCCATCACTCTGAAAACGCGGACGGGTCGCTCGATGTTCTTGAGGTTTTGCTCGCCGGCATCATCAAATTCAATGTCGAGCTTATCGCGGAGTTGTCGGTGGGCGTCATCTGAGACACAAATGCCGCCGGGCTCCGCAATGGCCTCGAGCCGTGCCGCTACGTTGACCCCGTCGCCGAATATGTCGCCGTTATCCTCGATAATATCACCGACATTGATACCGATCCGGAACTCAATTCGATCGTTCGGCGGTACGTCTGAATTGCGTTCAGCCATGCCGCGCTGAACATCGACCGCGCAGCGCATCGCGTCCACAACGCTATTGAATTCGGCTAGGAGGCCGTCGCCGGTATTCTTGACGATGTGTCCGCGATGGGCGGCAATCTTTGGATCAATCAAGGCCCGCAAATGTTCCTTCAGCCGGACGTGCGTGCCTTCATCGTCCATGCCTGTCAAACGGCTATAACCGGCGACATCGGCTGCGAATATGGCTGTAAGCCGTCGCACTAAGTGTTCGCGGGTCAAGGGTGTTCTCCCGCCGAGACGTGAACTTTTAACCCAAACGGGCTGACCCGGCACCTGTTTGAAAATCTTAGCTGCATTGCGTCTTAAATACTACGGACCCTCATACAATACCTTTTGGAATTCTGCATGACGCGGGGCGATATCCAATGCGTCGGGGTGTGACGTTCTATCGACCTGCGATGCATTTGATCGCCGATGCGATAAATGTTTGGTATCGGGCGGATGATCAGAATTGGCACTTTGCAGACCTTCCATGGTTGTGGGCTGGCTTCCGTTATGCGCAGCACAAGAGCGACATAAGAGCTGCTCGGTTCACCCTGCTGTCAGCTCGGCGGCGGCAGCGGCCTTTAAGGCAAGGAGCTTGAAATCAGGGCCACCCACCGACGATCCAAAGGGTCCCATGGTCGCGTATGGGACCCGTTTGCTTTTGTGCCCTGTATGCCGCGTGGCTCGTCATCTACAGAGTGCCCAGCGTCGCAGAAGTTCACTGCGAATGCGAAGCATCGCTTGCTTCCTCCGGCCGAATGAAGCCTTGGAGTTCATCTTCAAACAACAAGTCAGCCATCGGGGCTATTCGCTTCCTTGGATTGTTTTTCATGACCTCCTCCATACGAGCGGCGAGGCGACGCCCGCGCTCTGTAAGGAACACATGACGTAACCGAAGGTCGCCGAGCGTCTTCCTATCAACGACAGTGAGAAGGTCGAAACCAGGTTTGTCGTTTATGACACGCGAAGTTAGTTGACGCAGGTGGAAGGAAACAGTGGCGGGTTTTATACCGCAGCGGCGCGCCAGCACTGACACTGGAAGTCCCTCCTCAGCCCAAGCCGCCAAGAACGTGTAGGCCTGATCGATCGTGAGGTGGTAGTAGATTGTGAATCGGCGCGGGGTCCCGACGCCGGTCGGCACGTTAAGCTATTGATCCAATTTGCGGTGAAGGGGTTACTCTCGGGCGCTTATTCACAGTATGTCTTTTAGGGCGCCGGCTTCGGCGTGTACCCGTGACCACTTGGTTGCAGGTGCCCGAGAAGTGGTACACAACGGTGGCCACGCAACCAAAAACTGGGTTGTCGAGAAACCTTGTTTCGTTGGTTTTCTGCGCGGCCAGAATGGCTGGGTGAGTGTCCCTCCCTCTCCAGCCTGTTGCCGGTGCTGTTGACGCACTGAGCCGGACCGCGCAGCCCGCTACGGGGTGATGGCCGCTTTCAGCACGCCACCACGCTGTTGGCCGAACGGGTCATAGGCTTCCTCGATCTGGTCGAGGTTGTAGCGATGGGTGACCAGCGGCTTGAGGTCGACGCGCCGGGAGCTGATCACAGACAGGCGATATGGGACCTGATTTTCAAGTTCCTTGGCTTAAAGCTGCTGCTGCCGCCGAGGTTACAGCACCTGTGTGCTTGTTTTTCCAACGGGTCCCATGCAGGGCTCGATGAGAATGTCCTCGGGGCGACAAGCCGATGTTAGACAACAACGATGCCAGAGTATTTGGCCTTGTCTTCCGGTTCCAGATGAATGGTGACTCGCCTATCTTCATCCCCCCCCGCAAGGCCGCTTCAACGCGGTCACATATCTGGTGCGCCTCTGACACCGTCATCTGACCGGGAACGACGAGGTGGAACTCAATGAACGTTACACGTCCCGCGTGGCGAGTGCGAACGTCATGAGCTTCCAACGCACCCGCCGCATGGTCGGCAATCGTCCGGCGAATGCCATTCAACGTTGCCTCGGGCAACCGCTTCATCCAACAAGCCACCGGTGGACTCACTTAGGACCCCCCCCAACGGACCACAGGATCGTCGCAGCGACGATGAGAGCAAGTGCAGGATCGAGAAACTCCCATTTCATGAAGAGCGCGAGCACAAGCCCAAACAGTATGCCGATGGATGAGACCACATCAGTCAAGAGATGTCTGCCGTCTGCAACGAGCGCCGGCGAGGATCGAAATCGACTACTGCCCGAAGTGCCGAGGAGTGTGGTTGGACCGGGGCGAACTCGACAAGATCATCGAGCGGTCCGGAGCGGCTAAAGCAGGTTCAAATCATGGATTATCCCTCTGCCAGGTAACGAATGCCGGGTGCTTCGTCAGTACCTCGATCGTTCCGTCAATGATGTACTGCACTGCCAACGCCGCAAGTATGATGCCGAAAACACGTCCTATGACGTAGATTCCCGTCACGCCGAACCATGGCACCAAACGCCTGCTCGCAAATCCCTGTCCTTGACGACGCAACTTGCCCCAAAAATCCATGTTCCTCGTGTGATCCTGAAATCGGCTGACGTATCGGGCGCGAGGAAAAAAGCAATGATGTTGATTGTCGGAATCGATGACTTTTTGAATTGATGCGTAGAGTGGCGTGAATACCGGAACTCCAAAATCATTCTTCAGATATGGAGCAATGTCGGGTTTCAGAAACCAGCGCGAGTAGACAGCGACATCCGTGTCGCCGCGTTTGGCATCCTTGTCGACAGGGCTATCGCGGAAGCGCCGTTTGCGCTTCTCGTTCCGCAATATCTCCTGATCGCAGGAATTCTGCTGATGTCGTTTTTGCCGAAACTGCTGATTGAGCAGATCTCGGCGAGCTATTTCCTCCATCATTTGTGACGACAGCTATGATTTCGTCGCGAACCAGTGTTGCTGACGAGATCGAGAACCTTGATCGGCTCAAGGCGTCTGGATCGATTTCCGGGCAAGACTACGCGCGGTTGAGGGCCGGGCGATGCAGTAACCGGCTTCTTCCGGGGTGCCCGCTTCCGAAGGTTGGATTGGTAACGGGCGCCCGCGCTGAACAGGGAGAGGCTGTCCTTTACAAGGGCAGCAGCCAGGGCACCAGCACCAGGGCCGCCACCATGACGATGACGGTGAAGGGGACACCGATCTTCACGAAATCGCCGAAGCTGTAATTGCCCGGCCCGACCACCAAGGTGGTTACTGGCGACGATACCGGCGTCATGAAGGCAGCCGAGGCCGCGATGGCGATGATCATCGCGAAAGGGTAGGGCGAGGCGCCTACATCTTTTGCCACCGCGAGCGCTACCGGTGCCATCAGCACCGCCGTCGCGGTGTTCGAGACGAACAGGCCAAGGCCGGCCGTGATCAAGAATAGTAGGCCCAGCAAAAGCCGCGGTGAAGCCCCCCCAGCTACGGCTGTCACCGCATCAGCCGCGAGATCGACCCCGCCCGTGCGTTGCAACGCCAGCGAAAAGGGCAGCATACCGACAATGAGAACCAGGCTTTTCCAATTGATGGAGGCGTAGGCGCTGTTGAAATCGACGCAGCGCAGCAAACCCATCAGAAGGCCTCCGATCAGAACTGCATGCACGTTGGGCACCACGCCGCTGACCATCATGCCGACCGTGAGCGCCAGCACCGCCAAGGCCTGCGGCGCGAGGCTCGCGGCTGGCAACACGTCTTTGTGTTCGGCTGGCAGGTTCAGCACCACGAGGTCCGAGAATTCGGATCGGAGCTTGCGGATGTCGGACCAGAAGCCGGTCAACAGGAGGGTGTCACCGACTTTCAACGTTTCATCGAGCAGCCCATGGCCCACTACCTCGCGGCCGCGCCGCAGGCCCAGCACGGTCAATCCCATTTCGCTGCGCACCCGGGCCTGCAGGATGGTCTGGCCGGTCAGCTTGGAATCCGCCGGGACAATGGCTTCGGCCATGCCGATTTCCTGCGAACGATCGGTGAAGTAACCGCCGTCGCCCAGAGGAAGCGCCTCGACCATGTAGTCGCGCAGCATCCGATCGACCTCGGTTTTGGGGGCGACGACGTCGAGCAGCAGGATCTGTCCGGCAACGAGCTCGGTCCTTGCGTTCGGGCGGATCACCTCGGTCGCGAAGCGGCCGGGGAGTTCGATGGCGAGTAAATTCACGCCGCTGGCCCGCAGGGGAAGATCTTCCAGGCGCTTGCCGACCAGCGGCGAGTCAGGCAGCACGCGCACCCGATAGGCCCGATTGGTCAGGCCATATTGCTCGACCCAATCAAGCAGATTCGGCTGACGGCCCTCGCTACCCACGCTCTTGGTCGAGACGGCCAGAAGGCGCCGCGCGAACAGCATGTAGGCGACACCGAGCACCAGGAAAGCGAGCCCGAAAGGTGTGAAGCTGAAGAAGCCAAAGCCTGCCGCACCCTCGCGGATCAGCTCCGCATTCACCACCATATTGGGCGCCGTCGCAACCAGGGTCAGCATGCCGCTGATCAAAGCGGCGAAGCTCAACGGCATCATCAACTGGCTTGGCGCGGTGCCTGTGTTCTGGCAGATGCGAAGCACCACGGGGATGAAGATAGCGACGACGGCGGTGGAGCTCATAAAGGCACCGAGCCCGCTCACCGACAGCATCAGCAGCACCAGCATGCGCGCCTTGCTACTGCCGGCGGTCGCATTCAGCCAATCACCGAGGCGGCGCGCAACGCCGGTGCGTACCAGTCCCTCACCGATCACGAAGAGGCCGGCGATCAAGATGATGCTGGGGTCACTGAAACCGGCTAATGCCTCGTTGATGGTGATAACACCGGTGAAAGGGATGATCACAATCATCAGCAACGCGACCGCATCCATGCGTGGGCGATTGGCTACGAACATCACGATCGCGGCCGCAAGCAACAGGAGAACCAGAGCGAGATCGGTGTTCATACAGCGCTTCCAATCGATCCAGGGACAAAATGCATGCAATCGAGAACGCCGTGGTGTCACCGAAACCCGCCAGCTGCTCTCCGGGCGCTGCAGACTGACGCAGCGGCCTTCGCGAGAGCTCATTTTTTAAGACTTGTTGACGAAATTACGGTTCCAATAAGATCGCTTGCTCCGCTCCAAATGATCTGAACGCCGATGCAGAAGAGAATAAAAGCCGAAAGTCTGACCAAGGTATCAGTGCCGCCATGTCCTAACATTTTCTCGACACGATCGGAGTAAGCAAAGCAGAAGTAGATCGCCGCGGCGATCACGATAGCGGCGAGCAGGCTTGCTGCCACGAAATAAAGATCTTGCGACAAATCGGAAAAAGGGGATCGCGAAAGCCCGAGACTGATCATGACGGCAATCGTTCCGGGCCCGGTCGTGAGCGGCAGCGTCAAGGGATAGAACGCCTGGCTTGCGTAGTCGTTTTTCCGTTCGTCGGCGATCAGTTGGTCGGTTTCTTTGTGCGCGCTTGCATTTAGCAGCGTCCAGCCGCTGGAAGCGACGATCAACCCGCCTGCAACCCTCAGGATAGGGACCGAAATGCCGTAAATCTTCAAGATGAACGCACCGATCAGTAACGATCCCATCATCACGAAGAAAGCATTCAACGCGACGCGACGCGCAAGTAAGCGCCGCTCGTTGGCGGAGGCATATTTCGTCATACTCAAGAATACGAGCGCCGCGCCCGGTGGATTGACCACTGGGAATAGGGCGGCGAGTACGAGCAGAAAGATCTCCATGATCTTCAGTTATCCTTGTTTCTAGAAGAGTCGCGGCTCCTCGGAAACGACTGCGGCATACCAGCCTCGCGTTCAGTCACTCCGTCGATCGACGAGAACCCCCTGAATTGGCTTTCGGCAGCTTTTACGTCCGAAGGTGGAGTGCTCATCATGATCGGCTCCTCCATCCCCAAGTGCGGTGTTGAAGATTACGTAGTTGGCTTGCCCGGCTCGGGCATTTTGTCGGAGCCCCAGGTGTCATAGCCCCCAGGGAAGGCCTAGCAGGTACCAGGCGACGAACAGCAGTATCCAAATGACGGCCATCCAGAGTGTGTAGGGCAACATCAGCGCGACGACGGTCCCGACGCCCGCGTTCTTGTCGTAAATCTGGGCAAATCCGACAACCATGGCAAAGTAAGCGTTGAGCGGGGTGATCGCGTTGACCGGCGAGTCGCCGATCCGGTAGGCAGCCAGGACAGCTGCGGGATCGACGTTAAGCTGGACGAACACCGGCACGAAGACCGGCGCAAAGATCGCCCATTTGGCGATCGCCGGTGTGAAGACGAAGTCTATGATCAGGACCACAATAATAAAACCCAACAGCAGCCACAGCGCGCCGATATGCGCGTTTTTCAGCGGCTCGGCCATCGACAGGGCCATGAGGGTGGGAATATTGCTGTAGTTGAAATAGTCCACGAACTGGCTGATGACCACAAACAGGAGGATGGTGCCGCTCAGTGAAGCAACCGCCTTCGTCATGGCCGCGATGACGGCCGCGGAGTTGTTCACCGTTTTTGCGCCGATGCCGTATGCGACCCCGGTTGCAAGGAACAGCACCATGATGACCCCGATCAGGCCGTTCATGAACGGCGAGTTGCCGATGAGAACACCCGTCGTCGGATTGCGCAGCGGCGCGCCCGACGGAACCGTCAACAGAAGGAACAGGATCACAACCCCAAGCAGCGCAAGGCCGGCGTATCTCAGCCCACGCGACTCGTCGGCGGAAAGCTGTCCGTCGTTCCGCCCCCGCTGAGCGTCCGTGGTTTTCCCGGCCTGGTACACGCCGAGCCGAGGCTCGATGACCCGGTTGTTGATGAGCGCAATGATGACCGTCAGGACCAGAACGGACGCGATCGAGAAGGAGACGTTGGCCGTCAGATCTAGTGAGGTGGTAGGTTTGACCATGTGGATTGCGTCGTTGGTAATCTCCGTCAAAACCGCATCGAGCGGCTTGATAATCATGTTCACGGTGAATGCGCCGGCGACTCCGGCAAATCCCACGGCGAGCCCGGCGAGAGGATTCCGGCCAACGCTCAGGAAGGCGGCGCCTGCCAACGGGATCAACACCACATAGCCGGCATCGGCAGCTATGCTGGACAAAATGCCGACGAACGCGACGATGTAAACCAGAGCCCAGCTCGGAGAGACGGCCACGAGTTTTCTGATCAGCGCGTTCACGAGGCCGGCTTCCTCGGCAACGCCGACGCCCATCATCGCGACGATCAACAGGCCTACCGCGGTGAAACCCAAGAGGTTCGGCACGAGTCGGGTGTAAATGTGGCGAATTCCGTTCGCCGTCAGCAGGCTATTGGCCGTAGTGGTCGCGGTCTCGATTTTGTGCGTATCCGGATCGACGACCTGGTAGGTAACCGTGGCCCCCAGCATGTAAAGAATGTGAGAGAGCACCAGCACGATAGCGATGAGGATCAGAAATATCACGATCGGGTGTGGGACGCTGTTTCCGACGCGCTCGACGGTGTCGAGAATTTTCTGCATCGTAGATTTTGATGTCGCCGTGTCGCCCACGTTGCTCATGATGCTATTCCTCCTCAAAGTATGCTACTTGCGGCGATCTCACAGCGGCACCGCAAGGGGTCTAGCGTGACAGCGCATCCAGAATGCGCGCCCAGGAGCGGATACCCTTGTGGAAGCTCCTGAGATTGTACTTCTCGTTCGGGCTGTGGATGCGGTCATCCTCGAGGCCAAAGCCCGCCAGCACCACATCCATGCCCAGTGACTGCTTGAGCTGATGCGTGACGGGAATGGAGCCGCCGCCGCCGATGAAGACCGCGGGCTTACCCCATTCAGCGGTCAGCGCATCGCGCGCCTTGCCGAAGGCGGGTGCGTCGATCGGGAAGCGGATCGCCTGGCCCGAGCCATGCTCCAGGAACTCGGCGCGGCAATCGGCCGGAACACGCGCTTGTACATGCTCCCGGAAGGCCTTGCGGATGGCATGGGGATCCTGATCGAAAACCAGGCGGAAGGAAACCTTGGCCGAGGCCATGGCCGGGATCACCGTCTTGAAGCCCGCACCCTGGTAGCCGCCACCCATTCCGTTGATCTCGCAGGTCGGGCGCGACCAGACCATCTCCAGCGCGCCGCGGCCCTTCTCGCCGGCGGGAACCGAAAGCCCGATGGCGCCGAGGAAGGACTCTGCGCTGAAATTCAGACTGTCCCATTGCTCGCGCAGAGCCTTCGGCAGCTCCGGCACGCCGTCATAGAAGCCGCGCAGCGTGACGCGGCCGTTCTCGTCGTGCAGGTCGGAGAGGATGCGCGCCAGAATGCGGTTTGGATTGGCCGCGGCCGAGCCATAGAAACCCGAATGCAGGTCGCGGTCGGCGGCGTGGATGATCACCTCCTCGCCGCAGAGTCCGCGCAGCATGGTCTGGATTGCTGGAGTCTTCGGGTCCCACATGTTGGTGTCGCAGATCAAGCCGATATCGGCGCGCAGCTCATCGGCATTGGCATCGAGGAAGCCCGGCAGGTTGACGCCGCCGGATTCCTCCTCGCCCTCTAGCAGGATCGAGATCGGGATGGGTAGCTTGCCGGTAACAGCCTTCCAGGCGCGGCAGGCCTCAACGAAGGCCATGAGTTGGCCCTTGTCGTCGGCGGCGCCGCGGCTGGAGATGATCTTGGTGCCGTCGGGCATGGTCTGGATGGACGGGTCGAAGGGATCACGATCCCAGAGATCGAGAGGGTCCACCGGCTGCACGTCGTAATGGCCGTAGAACAGCGCCGAGGACCCGGGTGCGCTACGATCATGCGCAACGACCATGGGGTGCCCCGGCGTGGGGCGCACAGCGGCGTCGAAGCCGATGCTTTTGAGGTCGGCCACATGCCATTCCGCATTGGCCTTGCACTCGGCGGCATAGGCTGGATCCGTCGAGATCGACTTGATACGCAGGATCGCGAAGAGACGCTCCAATGCGGCGTCGAGATTCGCATCGACATTGGACAAGACATCGTCGAGCTTGGTCATGGAGCCTCCTGTTTCTTGAGCCGCGACTCTAAAATTGCCTAGCCGTTTTTTTCACGTGATTTCGTCGCCGGATCAGGCATCGCGCCCGGAATATAATTCGGAAGCTGGCCTGCCGGGAAAATTCCGAGCATTGCGATACCCGCCATAATGAGGAGCCCAATCCTCAGCGCCCGCAACCGTGCGTCCGTGTTGACCCGCACCGCTTCCGCGACCTGAGCAGGGGACGCGGTCGTCCTTTCCAGTGCGCCTTGTAGCCTGTCGTTGCTGACAAAGTTGATACTGTCGAGATCGACCTGAGACTGCAGTTCGGGCGTCAACTTCGGATTCGCCGCGATGCCGGCAAGGATGGCTGCGCTTAACAGGCCGACGAGGAGCGCGCCTGCCACCGCCGTCCCGACCGCGGCCGCAAGATTTTGGGTGGTGCCACGCAACGACCCAACGTCACCGGCCAGTTCTTTCGGCGAAGCCGTGACCAGCACATTGAACAGCAGCGTGACCAGCGAGCCCTGTCCGATGCCGAAGACAACGAGACCTAGGAGAACCGGGACTTCGCTCCAGTCGTTATGCACGACAAAGGCAAGCCAAAGCAGCGCAAGGGTGCAGAGTATGAAGCCATAGCGCCCGATCTGCCGGGGAGTGAACTTGTCGTAAAACCGGACAATCAGCATCGCCGTGAAGAACACTGTGAGGTTAAACGGCATCATGGCGATCGCCGTGGCGATCGGAGATCGCCCCTGCACGATCTGGATATACAGCGGCACCGAGAAATTGAGCGCGGCCTCCAGCGCTACGACACAGAACAATGCGTAGACCGCGGCCCGCTCCTGAGGCGAATCGATCACCTCAAGTGCGAGGAGTGGCGTGTTCCCCGCAGCCTGTCGCCGATGCGTCCACATCAGGAATGCCTGACCCAGTACGATGCCCACCACGATAAAGACCGGTGCGGGAGAGAGGCCAAGGAGGTTGAAAGGGGCGTTGGATCCTGCCAGGCCCAAGCCCCAGCGGTTCAGATTGTTGAAGCCGAAGCTGATGAGAATGATGGCGGTCGCCGCCAGCAGCACACCGACGATATCGATCTTTACTTCCGGGCGTCCGGGGAAGGACTTCAGACGGAAGCTCAGGAAAAACACGATGGCCGAAACGGCGATCAGAATTCCAAATGCCGGACGCCATCCGATGAAAGTGCCGAGAATGCCACCGATGATGAACGCCAATACCCCGGCGGCGGCTCGCGCGGAACCCAGCGCCCCCACCGCCGTCGCTTGCTGACGTCCACTGTAGTTTTCGGCAATCAGCGCCACCAGCGACGGCACAATCACGGCGGCAGAGGCTCCGCAAAGGGCCTGGGCTGCGATCATCAACGTCGCGGTGGGACTGAACGTCATCAGCACCTGCGAAGCACAGAACATGACGGCGGCAGTCCGGAACACCCGCGCCGCACCGTAACGCTGGGCGAGCTTCGCGCCGAGCATAACGAAGCCTGCGACCAGCATCGAATACGAAACGATTCCGGTCGCAATCGTCGTCGGCGGTACACCGAAGCTGTTCACCATCCCCCCGAGCGCAACAGGCAACGAGGCGACGTTGAAAGACATGATCATCTGGCCAAGTGCGATGGCGATCATCGGCACCCACGATTCTCTTGCTTCTGTTGCCGGGTGACCTGCAGTTGCGGATATCGTCGTCATGACGTGATGTCCCTCTGGGTGACTCTTTAAGTGACGATCAGCGCTCTCCCGCTCGAATGCAATTACAACGACCTTAGGTTCAGGTCTCCTGGGCTTACGTTTCCGGTTTTGACACGAATAGATCCATGCCCAACCGTTGCGATAGATATTTCGCAACCAGTTGTCCCTTGACGCTGTTGCCCGCAGCATCGAGGGGCGGAGCGAACGTGCCAAGACCGCCCTTGCCCGGAGAAACAGTTACAATCCCACCGCCAATTCCGCTCTTGCCGGGCAGCCCGATGCTGTACAGCCAGTCACCGGATGTCTCGTACAAGCCGGCTGTCGTCATCACCGCCAGCGCGTAATGGCAGATGGCCGGGTCGACGATGCGCTCTTTGGTAACGGGATTCACCCCGCCGTCAGCCAGCGTTGCACCCATCACGGCGAGATCCTTTGCACTGACATTCAGCGAACATTGCCGCGTATACAAATCCACAGCCTCCGTCGGATCGCAGTAGATGCTGTTCACGCTGAGCAGGAATTGCGCGATGCTTCGGTTGCGGAAGTTAGTCTCCGAGGCGGATTTGAGGACCTCTTCGTTCATCGGTAGCTTGCGCCCGGCAAATTGGGACAGACCATCGTGGATGAATTTCCATTTGGCGTCGACGGTCGCGCCCGGCACCAAGCTGGTGGTCGCGATCGCGCCAGCATTGACCATCGGATTTGTACGCCCGTTCGGGCTGCGTTCGATGCCTGCGACCGAATTGAACGCATAGCCGGTGGCGTTCGCGCCGAGCTTCTCCCGGGCCTGCTCCGCGCCTACGAGGTGGCAAACCAGAGCGAACACGAACGGCTTGGACACGCTCATGATCGAGAACTCGCGCTCTGCGTCGCCTATGGCGTAGACCGCGCCGTTGGTGCCGACCATGCAAATGCCAAACATTTCGCTCGGCACAGCAGCCAGCGCCGGGTAGACCTGCGAATTCTTTCCGTCAGTGTTTTCCTTGTAGCGCCTGTGGGCCTCGTCGAGCAGCCTGACAACCTCCTCGGCGGGCGGCAAGTGACCGGTTGAGACATAGGGATAGTCGGCGAGATCGGCTTGTGAGTTCATGGTTCACTCCAGACTCATCTGCCTCAGACTCTTCGGTCTTTGTGCAAAAACTCCCCAAAATAACGTTCCCGCTCTCGTGATACCGACATCGAGGCCGAGCCGCGTTATCGCGCCCGCATAGCTGTATTGTCGCCCCGCTCCACTCGCAAGGAAAGCACATTGCATATTCTGCCGCGAGCAAGGACCAATCCTACTCTCGGGCCGGTACTGCATGTCAGCCCACCGACCCGAAACGGTTGCCGCGCTTGAGCAGTTACTGACGCGACAAGAATGATCAAGAAGGCTTATACAATCGCCGACATGCATGGATGACCTGTGAACTCACGACGAAGGCGCGGAACGCATGCCGCTACATGACACTAACGTCAGGCGCGCGTTGATCCGAAAAAACCCTGAGATGGCAGGGTGATTGGCCTGATTGCTCGACAAGACGATTCGAATTCAAATGAGGCGAGGGTTTTTGATGCGCGTTGTTACAGTTGTGTCGCTGCGCTGAGCGGAGCGATAGATCGCCGACTTGAACGGCTCAAGCACCCGCTGACAAGCGTTACTGAATTCCAGATGCTCCAGGCTCAAGGTTCGATGATGGGTGCGACATGTTCTATTCGGAGACTTACAGGCCACGCGTCGGCGTTGGGCTGAAATGCGGCCGAAAAGCCACACTGCACCCGGAATTGCTGACCAACTGGCTGAACCGCCTTGAGGTTGTTGCATTCGCAGGCGCAGACTTCACCTGCATTCAGCGTGGGAGGGCGAGAAGATGCGTGTAGCCCGTGCGTTTTGCTGCTTTGCGTCAATCGCGGTGCTCGCGAGTCCGGTTCAAGCGCAGACGCCTGCTGCGCAGGAGCAGAAGCCTTCCATGGAAGAGTTGCTGCAGCGCGTCGATGCGCTGCAGCGCCGTGCGACAGACGGCGACAAGCTGATCAATGCACTACAGCGTCGCGTCGACGAACTCGAGACGCGTGAAAAGCACCCGAAGTCTCCAGCCACTGCCGCGCGTCGTGAGACCGCCCCCTCAGGCGCGGAAGGAAAGCGGGTAGCGACCTATGGCGTACCGACGCAGCCGCCGTTGAACACGACCGTTGCGGCCTTGCCGCCAACTCCGGGAGCGGCCATTCTAGGCCTGCGTGCGCCCGAACCAATGGGCAGCCAGTATGACGGCGAAGGCCAGGATGCCTTGCGTTCCGATCTTCCGGGTCTTTCGTTGCGTATCCCAGGCTCTCAGTCCGAGGTGCGATTCTACGGCTTCGCCAACCTCCATGGGTACCACGACTTCAACGGCCGCAATCAGTCCGATGCGCCCACGGTGCAAACCATTCCTCTCTCCGGAAGCCCCGCCGCCATGCAGGGGGGCGATACAGGATTGTCCGCCCGGTTTAGCCGCATCGGCATGGATACGCGTACCGCGATTCTCTGGGGCACTCTCGAGACCCGTTTCGAGGGCGACTTCGGCGGTGGCGCGGCGGCCTCGCCCAATGCGGTCTTTCGGCTCCGTCAGGCCTGGGGCGAACTCGGCTCCGAACAGTTTCGCGTACTGGTCGGCTGGGCGAACAGCCTGTGGAACGAGGGCGTCTATGAAACTGTGAACTTCTCGACCAATCTCAACCAGTCCTTTGTGCGTCAGCCGCAAGTTCGCGCGACCGCAACCCTGGCGCCGGGCCTGACCGGGCATGTTTCGCTAGAGATGCCGGATACGCAGTACACGTCCGTGGCTGGCGTATTCACGCAGATCAGCACGCCGGCCGGTTTTGGGGGGCTGAGTCCCGCATTTACCTCCGTGCCCGATTTGCTCGGCCGGCTGGAATACCGGTACGATGGCCTGGGTCTCGACCTGCGCGGCCTGCTGCGCGACCTCACCATCCGTACGGCTGGCACGGCGGCCGCGCCCCCGGTGCTCACGCGCGATTCTGTCGGCTGGGGTGTCGCGGGTAGCGGTCGCTTCCCAATGCGATGGCTGTCAGCGGCGTTCGGTCCGGACGAGCTGGTTGGCATGGCCTATTACGGCCAGGGCATCGGGCGCTATTTCGGCGCCAATACCTTCGGCCAGGACGCGCTGTCGAACATCGGCTTGCCGGGCGTTGTGGATGTCGGCCTCGACGCCTTGCCGACATATGGCGCAAGCGCAGGTTACCGCCGGTTCTGGACGCCGCAATGGCGCAGCAATTTCGTCTACTCCTACGCACGGCAGCAATATCCATCTTATGCTCTGTTCTTTGTACCTGGATCGGCCTCGGCCACGTTGTTGAACAACACCATGCAGCAGGGGATCGTCAATTTGATCTGGAGCCCGTTCGCGGAGCTTCGTGGCAATACCGTGGGGACCGGATGGCTCGATGTCGGCCTCGAATATGTCTTCTCGCATCGGGACGTGTTTGGCGGCACTGCGGCCACAGCCCCGGTTAGCGCCGGCTCTGGCACCGCTAACCGCGTTCTCGGCTCCGTCACTGCCCGGTTTTGAAATCTGCGCGGGCTAGCGGCCAAGGACAACAAAGCCATTCTACGTGTTGATATTTGGCCGTGGCGGTGGCGCGGGCATGCGTATGGGATCTCCGGGATGAGTAGAAAACTGTGTCGGAGCAAATAGTTTGAATGGCATCGCAATCACCTTTGCGATCGTCGCCGGCGTCATTGTGCTGTTCGTCTCGAACCGCATTCCGGTGGTACTGGTGGCCATCGGCACAGCGCTCGCATTGTATGGCACTGGGGTGCTCAAACTCGGGGAGTCGCTGGCCGGTTTCGGCGATCCGGCGGTCATCTTCATTGCATCGCTTTTCGTTGTCAGCGCAGGCCTCGATGCTACTGGCGTGACGGCGTGGGCGGGGCAGCTTTTGGTCGCCCGGGCGGGCCAGAGCCGCGTCCGTCTGCTGGTCCTTACAATGATGCTCGTGGCACTGCTCACCGCTCTTATCAGCATAAATGGGGCGGTCGCGGCACTTCTGCCGGTAGTCGTCGTGATGGCAACCCGCGTTGGCCGCTCGCCCTCGCAGTTGCTCATGCCACTCGCGTTTTCGGCACACGCCGGATCGCTCCTGGCACTCACAGGCACACCGGTGAACGTCCTCGTATCGGAAGCCGCCACCGACGCCGGCCTGGCTCCTTTCGGCTTCTTCGAATTCGCCATTGTCGGTATTCCCCTACTACTGGGGACGATGGTGATCGTGGTGCTTTTCGGACAGCGCCTGCTGCCGGAGCGCCAGGGTCGGACGATCCCACCGGATCTCAGCAAACACGCCCGGACACTCGTCGAGCAGTACCGGTTGGACGACGGGCTGTTTTGGCTCCGCGTGCGCTCAAGTTCTCCGTATGTCGGCTCACCGCCGAATGTCGTTGATTTGACGAACTACGCCGGCGTTAGCCTGATCACTATCCAGGCTGGTGATGGCAGCGGACCCCTGCGGCGGGCGAACCTTGATGAGGGCGACATCCTCATTGTGCGCGGTAGCGCAGAAGCGGTTGGCGCTCTGGCCTCCGACAAAGTGCTGGCCTTCCGGGCCGACGACGCACCCGAGGTCGCGGATACATTGTTCAACCGCACGTCTGGCCTGGCCGAGGTGGTCATTCCGCCGCGCTCCGGCATGGTTGGGCAGCCGGTGTTCGCTGGTATGATCACGCCGAGCGGCGACCTGGTCATCCTGGCAATCCAGCGCAGGGGTGAGAATCTGGGCTCGAACGAAGCCGTACTTGCTGCAGGCGACATGCTGTTGCTCCAGGGAACCTGGAATGCTCTCGACAAGCACCTCGGCGACCCAGACGTGCTGGTGGTCGACTCGCCGGAACTCGTCCGTCGCCAGGCGATCCCATTAGGAACCGGAGCGAAGGAGGCAATCGCGGTGTTGCTCGTGATGGTGTTATTGCTCGCGACCGGCTTGGTGCCGTCAGTCATCGCCGGGCTGCTGGCCGCCTGCGCAATGGTCTTGCTGCAAGTGCTGACTGTGGAACAAGCCTACCGCGCAATCAATTGGACAACGGTCATCCTTGTTGGAGCGATGATTCCGCTCTCGACCGCCATGCATAACACCGGAGCTGCGGACCTTATGGCGACGACGCTGATCCATTTGATCGGCGACGCTGGTCCGTATGCGTTGCTCGCCGGCTTGTTCGTGTTGACGGCAATTCTCGGCCAGCTCATCAGCAACACAGCGACGGCGCTTATCATGATCCCGATCGCGATGGCGGCCGCGACCGAAATGGGAGTATCTCCACGACCCGTGCTCATGAGCATTGCGGTGGCTTCGGCGGCAGCGTTCCTCACCCCGATTGCGACCCCGGTCAACTTGATGGTGATGTGCCCCGGTGGATACGTCTTCGGAGACTACTGGAAGCTCGGGCTACCTTTACTGCTGCTTTTTTTCGTAGTGGCGACTTTCTTCGTTCCCGTATTCTGGCATTTCTGATCGCCCACCACCATGCCTTGCTCATGAGGTGTGACTGACGACCCAGCGGTTCTAAACTAACATTGGGTGTCAGCCAGTCACCGACGGTGTGGTCACGCGACTGCAACGGAGCGAAAGTGCGTGAGCGATAGCATTAACGCGTTCCTTCTGGTCTTTGCTGCGATGTTTCCGATCGTTGACCCAATAGGTTCAGCGCCGATATTTCTAAGCCTGACCGCAGATCACACACCTGAGGAGCGCACCCGGCTCGCCAGAGACGTCGCCATCAACAGCTTCTTCATGTTGCTGGGATCGCTGTTGTTCGGCTCGGAGATCATAGAATTTTTCGGCATCGAGATACCCGTGGTCCAAGTGGCCGGCGGTCTGATCATCGCCTGGATGGGCTGGGAGCTGCTGAACGAAGGCATCGAGCCACCTGAACGCCAGGCCCTAAACAAAGAGAAACAGCCCGCCCGCATCGAGGGTAGCTTCTATCCGCTGACCTTGCCGCTGACCGTCGGACCGGGCTCGATCGCGGTGGCGCTCACGCTTGGTACGCAGCGCGTTGCGGACCATACGCTGGTTCACACTGCGATGCTGGCTCTCGCTGCGACCGCGAGTCTTCTGGCCATCGCGGTGATTGTCTATTTGTCGTACCGGTTCGCGGCGCCAATCGTTCGATTCCTGGGGCGGGTTGGGCTTGACGTGCTGGTGCGATTGTCGGCGTTTATCTTGATCTGCATCGGCGTTCAAATTGCGTGGAACGGCATCAGTTCACTTTTGGTCTCAGTCGGCCACTGAAAGGATTGCTGCAATCAGATAGCCCTGCCAATGCTTATAGAAGCGTCAGAAAGCTCTTGGCAGGGTGCAGTCCACACGTGACCCGATGTATGGTCCGGCCGTGCGTTGCAAGAGGTTCGCCGATCTGGTGGTAAGCGGTCTTGCATCAATGTATCCGGCCTTTGATTGGAGCATTTGGCCCTTCAACAATCCGACCTCTTCGACAACGCCCACGCACGCTGCATGCGCGGTCGCTGGCCGTAAGGGGGACCTACTATAGCGAACCAGCGCATTGACAAAAAAAAGGGAGAGACAGATGTTGCGGACGGCATTTGCAATCGCTGTTGCAGGCTTGATCTTTGTGGCCGCAATCGGCTTGCGAATATAACGCGCGTCCTCTCGTCCGCAAATTTGAGCAGGACGGCGATGATATGCTTGCGGTATCCGCCCCAACCGTAGGGGCAGGCGCAAATCCTGCAGCGGCTGGAGTTTAACCGGACAAGCGCATATGACCAGCGCCGCGGCGGGCATTCGGCTGTTGGCATCGCGCTGCATCAGCCGTCTATCGAGCGCACGTTGTATGCTGTCCGGGCGTCCCGAATTCGACGCGGGCGCCGTCGACGCCGCTGCAATCTCATGGACTGGATTAACTCCGGTCGGGGCATGTTTTCCGCAAGACTGCGGTCGTCTGAACTCATCATCAACAGCTTCGATTTCAAACACGGACATCGTGCATCTTCCCGTATTTGAGGGTGTCAGTGGAGCGCAGGGCAGGCCGACCGAAGATGCCGCCGCGGCCGACCTGGTCCAGCGGTACGAAGCGAATCACTGCCCTCAAACGACTGGTCGGCAACCAAGAGCTAGAATCGGAGTTTTAAATGGGGCTCTGCGAGACTGCAGCCGCAGGGCTTTCCATGGCCGAAGGATGCCGGCTGGCTCAATGGGCCGCCGCGGCAATCCTTATGACAATGCAAAAGCGGAATACTTCATGAAGACTCCCAAGGTCGAGGCGGTCTATCCTATGGCTTTCGAAACCTTTGCCGACGAGAACGTTATGCGTTTTATCGACACGGTCTGCCACAGCCGTAGGCTCTATTCCTCCTTGGGCTACTTGAGCCCCGCGACAGTTCGAGGATCACCGCTCCCAGTACGGTCAAATCAGCGGCCTAAAACTTGTCCGCCTCGAGGGGCACACTCCAAACAGCGCGTTTTTTTGCCCTGCCAGCTTCCATTCGAAAGCCAACCGTGGGCATAATCGGGAGCTACACTTTGAGGGTGCAAGCTCTTGGCGCACCTTTCGATTCATCGATCGCGCGAGAGACGCGTAAGTGAGCCGCAAGGTCGTCCTTCGGCAGACGGCGAGTGTGAACCACGTACCGCCTTTTTGAAGCGGTAGCACCAAGAATGCCAAGCGCGTCGATCCGCTAGCCCGCCCTTTTCGCACAGCAGCAGTCTTGCTGGAATGCGCCGAGGGGTCAGCAGTTGGACTGCCGTTGATGAAGGGAAAGCAGTCGGTACGCCTGTCGCGATGCGGAGGCAATGTTGGCTGTAAGCGAGGTATCGGACGAAACTGACTTCGTGTTGGCAACCGCGCCACCAACACCGGGGCAGCTTCGCTTGGCGATCGCCGTTGTCGCAGCGCTGTTCGCGGTATTCGCACTTACCGTAACAATCGGGCTAACTTCTCCGTTCGCGCTCACGCCGGTACGGATCGACGCCTTCATTCCGGTTCTGGTGGCTCTCCTTTTTGTAAACGATTTGATCACTGCCGCCCTGTTGTTCGGTCAATTTTCGATCACTGGCTCACGCGCACTATTGGTCATCGCAAGTGCCTATCTCTTTACGGGGCTTATGGCCGTTCTATTTGCACTCACATTTCCCGGTCAGTTTTCGCCGACCGGTCTTTTTGGCGCAGGTTTGCAGACTTCCGCGTGGATCTATAACTTCTGGCATTACGGTTTTCCGTTGGCCGTGATCGTCTATGCAATGCTCATCGGTGTCGGACCCACGAACAAACTGCCCCATAGATTAACGCGACACGCGATCAGCTGGTGTGTCGTGATAGTTGTCAGTTTGGTGTTCGCACTAACTTGGCTCGCCACGGCGGGAGAGGAGTTTCTGCCACACTTATTTAAAGACCCGATTCATCCTACTCCTTTGGCGCGGATTGTTACTTCATCAAACACGTTCACATGTTTGCTCGCGCTGGCCCTGCTCTATAGCCGCCGACGTTCGGTGCTCGATCTATGGCTCTTGGTTGTGGTGTGTGCTTGGATCTCGGAACTGGCGATGCTTGACGTGCTCCTGTACTCCCGCTTCACGTTCGGCTTTTATGCTGGCCGCGGGTTTTCGCTCATTACCTCAGTCGTGGTTCTGATCGTATTGCTCGAAGAGATGATCAAATTGTATGCGCGCCTCGCTCGCTCAAATAGCGCGCTGCGACGCGAACGAAGCAATAGACTAATGAGCTTAGAAGCGATGGCCGCCTCAATTGCGCACGAAATCAACCAACCGCTATCGGCGCTCGTCGTGAACGGAGGTATCAGCTTGCGCCTGCTTGCAAAGCCAGTTTCCGACCTAGATGAGGTGCGCGCAGTCTTAAAGCGCATGATCGATGATAGCCACCGTGTCGGTCACATTATTGGAAGCATCCGGGCGATGTTCAGAAGGGATCGACGCGAAACATCCCCGGTGAGCATCCGCGATCTTGTCTCCGAGGTTCTCGCACTTGTTCACGGTGAACTGGAAAACCACCGCGTCTCACTTCGCGTCGAGTTGCTCCAGGAACTTCCTCGTGTAGTTGCCGATCGACTGCAGCTGCAGCAGGTTCTTCTTAACCTGATCATGAATGCCGTCGAGGCGATGAGTTCGGTGGAAAATTGCGAGCGATTGTTGCTGGTGAAGTCCGAGTTTCACGAAGCGAGCGACGTGCTGATCACAGTGGAGGATTCGGGGCCCGGAATCGGGCCAAATGAAATGGACCGCATTTTTGATGCTTTCTTCACGACCAAGCCCCACGGAATGGGATTGGGTCTTTCCATTTGCCAGTCGATCATTGAATCTCACGGCGGCCGGCTCTGGGCCGCCACACGAATCCCCCGCGGAGCAGCTTTCTACGTTCAATTGCCAGGCGGTGTATAGGTAGCCGAATGAAAACTCCAGAAAGCGAGAAACGGCCGGTCGTTTTCGTCGTAGACGATGACGATTCCTTGCGCGATTCGCTTGAGAGGCTGTTTCGCATGGTCGGCCTGCGCGCCGAAACCTTCGCGACAGCCGCCGAGTTCCTGAAGAGGAAGCTACCGGATGTTCCGACCTGCCTTGTGCTCGATGTAAGACTTCCGAGGATCAGCGGGCTGGACTTTCAGGCCGAGTTGACTAAGGCCGACGTCAAGATTCCGATCATCTTCATGACAGGGTACGCTGATATCCCCATGGCAGTAAGGGCCATGAAGGCCGGGGCTTTTGAGTTCCTGCCCAAGCCATTTCTCGATCAGGACATGTTAGACGCCGTTCAGCGCGCGCTCGAACGGGACCGGACGAGGCGCCAAGCTGAACAGGCGAACGCACAATTGCGCACGAACTTCGAAAGCCTCAGCCCCCGTGAGCGTGACGTGATGTTTTTCGCCACGGCAGGGCTCATGAACAAGCAAATCGCCGCCGAACTGGGCTTGGCCGAGGTCACGGTGAAGCTTCACCGGGGAAGTGTGATGCGAAAGATGAACGCGAGGTCGGTGGCCGAACTGGCGAGAATGGCGCAAATTTTGGGAATTACACGTTCAAACTCCTGAACCCTATACGTCTGGATGGTACACCGGCGCCCGCTTACGGTTTATATTTCATCTGTATGCGTCGAGCGGCTTTGTCCCATCGTGCATCGCTGGCCATAGAGGAACTCGATTTGCGTAAGATCGATGTTGCCATCGTCGAGGACGATGAATCCGTCCGCGAAGCCACGAAACATCTCTTACGGTTGCTCGGTTACGCCACAGCTTCGTTCGCCTCCGCCGAGGACTTCCTGAAGTCGGGCCGCGCGCGCGATACGGCCTGCCTGATCACCGACGTGCACCTGCCGGGGATGAGTGGGGTCGAACTGCAAAGTCAATTGATTTCGGATGGTCATCGCATACCTATCGTCTTCGTCACGGCTTTTCCCGAAGAAGCAATTCGCGCACGCGTGCTAAGAGACGGCGCAATTTGTTATTTGTCCAAGCCCCTTCAGGAGCAAAGCTTGACCGCCTGCCTCGATCAGGCCCTCAAGCGCCCCCCGCAAGATCTCGCCTGAGAAAAGTCAGTCCTGCGTCGCCGCGGACACGTCACGACCTATTCCTCGGTATAGGGCAGCTATCCCTTCGTAGGAATACGGTTACGCGCGTACAGTAGAGCCATTGATCAATCGTCCTAGGATTCATCCCAGCAAGAGCAGCAGTGGGAATCCCAACAGGTTGAGACGCATTCGGGCCTGACACGCAAGGAGACACGTATGACTGTTGCTCAAGCAACTCGTTCCAGCAACAAGGATGGCACCCGCGATGCTATGGTGAGGACTGCCACGACACGTACAATGGCAGGTCTTGGCATCCGGCTGTCACTTCAGGAACAAATGCATCAGCGGATTGCGTCCGACCTTCATGATTCGACGTGTCAACATTTGGTTGCCGCCAGCTTGAACGTGTCTCGCATGAGGCGCGCGATCACCGATATCGGCGATACAGAAAAAATTTGCGACGATATCGATGCGTCGATCGACCAAGCTCTTCGAGAGATTCGCGCCTTTACCTACTTGTTGCATCCCCAAAATCTGCTCGCGGACGGGCTGAAGACTACGGTCGAGCAGTTCGTAGACGGATTTTCAACGCGCACCTCATTGAAGGCCAGTCTCAAGATGTCTCCCGAGGTCGATAGGCTGTGCTACGAGACGCAGCGCTCGGTGTTAAGAATTATTCAAGAAGCTCTAATGAACGTGTTCCGTCATGCGAAAGCGACCCAGGTAAAGATCGCCATGGAAGCTACCGACACGCATTTTATGCTTCGCATTATTGACAACGGCCGCGGCATGCCAATGAGTCAAGCGAGATCTGGCCGTAAAGCGATATGGTGTGGCATTGGAATCCCCGGTATGAGAGCTCGGCTACGGCAGTTGGGAGGCGCTCTCGAAATCCATTCTTCGTCAGCAGCGCAATGCCGAGGCACTACGTTGTGTGCAGTAATCCCGCACTCCCTGCCACGCAAGAGAACGGTGCCCCGGCCATCTCGTCCATCGCAAATCCGTGGCGAAATAGCATTGAACCCGGTCTGGAGCGTTGTTCGGTCATGAAGCGGATTCTTATAGCTGACGATCATGAAACTGTTCGATCGGGACTGCGAGCTCTGATGGAAGGACGTCCCGGCTGGGAGGTCGTTGCCGAGGCGCATGACGGCAACGAGGCCGTGGCGTACGCTATTGAAAAACGGCCTGACGTTGCCATCATCGACTACTCGATGCCGTTTATGACTGGCGTCGAAGTTACTCAGCGCATTAGGAAACATCAGCTAGCTACGGAAGTACTCATTTTTACAATGCATGACTCAGATCATCTGGCGTCGCAGGCGTTCCAGGCAGGTGCTAGCGCGTTTTTGCTGAAGTCTGACACAAATAAGATGCTGTTGGCCGCGGTTGAGTCATTAATGGTCCATAAGCCATTTTACGCGGGTGTCTTCTCAGGTGAACTAAAGAGAATGACGACCGGCAAGGGCGGCCGAAGCGAGACGCTGTCGCCTCGAGAGAACACGGTAGTCAAATTGGTGGCAGAGGGCTGCAGCAATAAGCGCATCAGTGCCATCCTAAATGTCAGCATAAAGACCACCGAAACACACCGGGCGGCCGCCATGCGCAAGCTCAACATCAACTCAACCGTCGGTTTAGTTCGATACGCCGTTCGCAACACGCTTGTGCAGGCATAAAACAGACGGTCGTTTTTGTGCTGGAAGCCTAATTCGCTTCGCGGCGAGTTCAGCGCGCGAATTTCTGCCACCACCACAATCCCTCTTCCGATTCTCCCAGCGGGGACCGGCCAATTGGTTAGCGCGCGGCACACACCGCGGCGATCCTATGCCGAGTTTGGTCTCCTTGCGATCGGGCTGCTGGCCGTGTGGATCCCGGTGTGGGCTTGGAACATGTGGCATATTCCAGGTATGCTGTTGGCGCCTCTGCCACTCCCACTGTTTGCCGCGGTCCGTCTGGGGCCGGGAGGCTTGAGTGTCTCCTTACTGGTCGTTGCGGGGGTGGCTGCAGTGAACCGCTATCTTAGGCGGAAACTTTTGGCAATCCGTTTGGCGGCGGAGACTGTGCTTTCAGTCCGGATCTTCCTAGCGATGACCCCCTTTTTGTTAGTGACGGTCTTCTTTAAGAAAGGGCGCCCGAGCGACGAGACGCTGAAGCAATCCGAGTGTCGGAGGGCGTTCGCCGCGGCAACGAGGGATGCGGACATATGGCAATGCCATATCCTCAGCAGTTACTTATGGCGCATTATTCTAGTCTCGTTGAATCTCTTCTTACCATTTTCTCTCCCAGCAACCGCTGCAAATCCCGCCCGTATCCTCATCATCAACGCTTGGGATGACACAATGCCTGCGGCCGTGCGCGCAACGACGGCCATCAGGAATCGGCTTGCCGAGTCTTCACTGAAAAATGCGGAAATATATTACGACTCTCTCGACCTCAACCGATTTCCGGGCAGGGCTCATGAAGAGCGCACGACCCGCCTGCTGTCGGAGAAGTACGCCGAGGCTCGCCCCGACATTATGATCGCGCTCGGTCGCGTGGCGCTTGAGTATCTCTTAAGACATCGAGAAGCATTCGCGCCCGGAGTGCCCATCATCGTTTGCTATTGGGCGGGTGCCACACCCGCGACAGTCGCTTCACTAAGCAACGTCACGGGGGTTTTTAGCGAATTTAATTGGTTGCAGACCTTTGCCCTCGCTGCCCGCCTGCAACCTGGAGCTCGCGAAGTCGCCATAGTCTCAGGGGCTTCAGTCTCGGCCTGGGAACAGGAGGCACTTAGGCAGCTGGCCCCACATCTTGCGCCGTATAAGGTGCGCTACCTGGCTGGCCTCCCTTATGATAAGCTTCTGAATGAGGTGGCTCGCCTACCGCGCGATACGATCGTACTGATCTTGCCTATATTTGAGGACGGCGACCGTGTGAGCCGTATCCCCGCTATGGTAGCGGCCGATGTTGCGCGAGCTTCCAGCGCTCCGACCTATGCGCCAATCGACACGTTCCTGGGTACCGGCATCGTGGGCGGATATATGGACACGTTCGAGGCATCCGGCTCTGCTACTGCCGAATTGGTGATTGAAGTACTTGAACGAAAAGATGCGGCAGTGCTTCCTTCACCAATCACAGCGCCGCACAACTTCGCCGTGGACGCCCGGCAGTTGCAGCGGTGGGGGTTATCCCAAAACAGGCTTCCCGCTGGGACAAGGCTGATGTTCAAGGTGCCGACGCTTTGGGAGCAATACCGGAATCTTGTGCTCATTACTGTCGGTGTATTTGCCTTACTGGTAGCCTGCCTGGTCGCATTGTCCCTCCAGGTGCTAAAAAGGAGACGTGCTGAAGCTACGCTGGAGGCGAGCGAGGAGAGAATGAAGTTTGCGGCGGCCTCTACGGATACAGGCTTGTGGCAATACGATGTTCCTAGCAAGCAATTATGGGCGACGGAGCATTGCCGGTCGATGTTCGGCCTCAAGGCAGACTCACCGCTCACGCCGGAAGCGTTCCTGGGTGCCGTTCATCCTGACGACCGTGCTGCGGCGCTCGCGTCGATCCAAGCAGCCGCGCCTGCGGGGCAAACA
This sequence comes from Bradyrhizobium sp. McL0615, assembly GCF_049993905.1. Taxonomy (NCBI): domain Bacteria; kingdom Pseudomonadati; phylum Pseudomonadota; class Alphaproteobacteria; order Hyphomicrobiales; family Nitrobacteraceae; genus Bradyrhizobium; species Bradyrhizobium sp. McL0615. The sequence goes on from NZ_CP188254.1 coordinate 1,802,592, forward strand.
GCAGAGCGGAGCGAATTCCGCGTCGTCGATCCTGATGGTCAACTGCGCTGGTATCTCGCCTCAGCCAGTACGGCGTTCGACAAGAACGGTGAACCTGTCCAGGTGAATGGCGTTTTCAGGGACGTCACCCCACGCAGGAAAGCGGAGCAGCAGGCCGAGCAGATGGAACAAGCCTTGCGAGCAACGCGTAGGGAGCTTGCACGAGTAAGCCGACAGACGACGATAGGAACAATGGCTGCGTCGATTGCTCACGAAATCAACCAACCGCTCTCGGCGCTCGTAACGAACGGAGGTATCGGCTTGCGGTTGCTGGCAAAGGCAGAGTCCGATCTAGATGAGGTACGCGATGTCCTGAAGCGCATTATCGATGACGGCCATCGTGCCAGTCACATCATTTCAGGCATCCGGGCGATGTTCAAAAAAGACAAGCGCGAGGAATCCCCGGTGAGCATCCGCGATCTTGTTGGCGAAGTCCTCGCGCTTGTTCACAGTGAATTGGAAAGTCAGCAAGTCTCGCTTCGAGTCGAATTGCATCAGACATTTTTTCTGGTAATGGCCGATCGACTGCAGCTACAGCAGGTTCTTCTCAACCTGATCATGAATGCCGTCGAGGCGATGAGTTCGGTGGAGGATCGCGAACGATCGTTGCTCGTGAAGTCTGAGCTTCAGGGAGCGGGTGACGTGCTGGTTACGGTGGAGGATACAGGCCCCGGCATCGATCCCGACGACATGGACCGCATTTTTGATGCTTTCTTCACGACCAAATCGCACGGGATGGGCTTGGGTCTTTCCATTTGCCAGTCGATCGTTGAGTCTCACGGCGGCCGGCTCTGGGCCTCCGCGCGCATTCCCCACGGAACGGTGTTCCACGTTCAATTGCCCAGCGCATCGGTCGGCCAATGAAACTCCCAGAGGGCGAGGAAGAGCCAGTTGTCTTCGTCATTGACGACGACGAATCCTTGCGCGACGCACTTAAGAGGCTGTTTTGTGCGGTGGGCCTGCGCGCCAGACCTTCGCCGCAGCCGCAGATTTCCTGAACCATAAGCTACCGGATGTTCCCACTTACCTCGTTCTGGATGTCAGACTGCCGGGGATCAGCGGGCTCGACTTCCAGGCCGAATTGGCCAAAGCCGATATCAAGATTCCGATCATCTTCATGACGGGGCACGGCGACATCCCGATGACGGTGAAGGCCGGAGCTCTCGAGTTCCTGAGCAAGCCATTTCGTGATCAGGGATGCCGTGCAACTCGCGCTGGAACGGGACCGGACCAGGCGCCAGGCCGAACTGGCGAACACACAATTGCGTACGAATTTCGAAAGCCTCAGCGCACGCGAAAGGGAAGTGATGGCATTCGTCACGTCTGGACTCATGAACAAGCAGATCGCCGCCCAATTGGGCTTGGCCGAGGTCACGGTGAAGCTTCACCGCGGCAGTCTGATGCGAAAGATGAATGCGCGGTCGGTGGCCGAGCTGGCCAGGACGGCGCAAATTCTGCTAATTGCGCGTCCAAAGTCTTGAACCTATACGCATGGATGGTGTCATCGAGCCCGCGTACGATGTATCTGTTACGGGTATGCGCTGAGCGGCCTTGTCCCATCGCGCATCTACCGCAGAGGAACAGCTTTGCCGAAGATCGATGTTGCCATCGTCGAGGACGACGACTCGGTGCGCGAAGCAACGAAACATCTTCTGCGGTTGCTCGGCTACGCTACCGCTTCGTTCGCATCCGCCGAGGAGTTCTTGCAGTCGGGTCTCGTGCCCGATGCGGCCTGCATAATTACCGACATGCGCCTGCCGGGGATGAGTGGGGCCGAGCTGCAAACTCGCCTGCTTCTGGAAGGCCGCCGCCTGCCTATTATCTTCGTCACGGCTTTTCCCGAAGAAGCAATTCGCGAACGCGTGCTAAGGAACGGCGCAATTGGCTATTTGTCCAAACCCCTGCAGGAGCAGCGCTTGATCGCCTGCCTCGATCAGGCCTTCAGAAACCCGCGGCCGGATCTCACCTGACAAAAATCAGCGCGGCCTCGCCGTGGACCGCATCACAACTCTATACCTGCGTATAGGGGAGCTATCTCTTCCTATGGAATATGGCACCGCGCGTACAGTGGCGCCATTGATTTGATCGTCCTAGCGTCCGCCCAGCAAGAACAGCGGGAAAATCCAAATAACCGGGATGTGTCCGCGTCGGGGACGCGCGCAAAGGAGGTAGCCACCGCTCAGAGAACCATCTGTCCCACTGACACGTTGCCGCGCGAGCGCGCTGGTGAGGATTTCAAACGACTCCACCTAACCTGATGATCTATGGACCTGACGGAAGCCAATTCGGGGATTACTGAAGGCAGGATTGCTGTGCGTTGCTTGGCTCGGCGTAGTCGTGGTCCTCGCCGCACCGGTGGTCTGGAAGTTCTGAGCTAACTGCGAACGTTTGAGGACAGTCCGACAATGTAGCGAACACCTCACGAGAGGGGCGGTTCTTCAAGGAGAAGTTGGCAACACATTAAATGATTGTGGCCATCGCTGCGTTCGTAAGCATCTGAAAGGGAGGATCTCATGAGCAATCTGGTGGTCTCGACTTCGACGGGACCCACACCGCCGACGAGGTGCTAAACAAACTGCGCTCCTTGCAAAAGGAGTACTTGATTGATCTGGAGGATTCTTGCGTCGTCGAGCGTGAAGTGGGCGGCAAGATTCATATCAAACAGGCTGTCAATCTTACAGCAGTAGGTGCAGCAACTGGGGGGACCAGGGGTGCGATCTGGGGTACACTGGTCGGCCTGCTTTTTATGAATCCGCTGGCCGGAATGGCAATTGGCGCTATTACAGGAGCGGGCGCCGGAGCCTTATCGGGCTCATTGGTCGACTATGGTATTCACGATGATTTCATCAAAAAACTCGGTGAGACCATTCCGGAAGGGTCGTCTGCGCTCTTCGTTTTGTTCAAGAGCATAACGGAAGACAAGGTTTTACGGGAAATCGAACCCTACAAACCGCGGGTGCTAAAGACCTCGCTGTCCAGCGAACAAGAGGCGAAGCTGAGAGCGGTACTCAACAAATTCGCTTGAAGTCATTCAATCCGCCGCCGCAACTTATTCTATCAACATCATCAAGAGGGGTCATCATGCGTAAAGTCATCGTGACGGGTATGTTGGCAGCCGGTGGACTGATCATGCTCATCGCCCCGCCTGCGGAGGCTGCTCGTACTCGCTACCCCTTCTGCCTGCAAGGCGCGACATCTCCCGGGCTGAGCAATTGCACCTTCACCAACTTGGCGCAGTGTCGAGCCACAGCCTCAGGTAGATTTCTGACTTGCGTCGCGAACCCATTCTACAAGGGACGCCGTCGCTAGAAGCTCGAATTTCCGGGACGCATAGCCTTCGCCTCATTTCACCGATGGTTTCAGCCGGGGCGCGAAGATCTAATCTATTCTGCACCCCCGGATCAAAATGCAATCTCGCCGGGAATCCCATTATAGGCGTTGCCTTGGGCAGCGTCCGGAGCAGCGGGAGGACAACGATGGGGAAGCTGTTGTTTTCTATCCAGGGCCGCATTTCGCGGGGACCATTTTGGCTAGTCCTTTTGCTTCTTTTCCCCGTAACGGTTTCGCTTCTTTATATCATCGAACGATTCGCTGATAATAATCCTGCCCTCATGTTAATGGCGTTAGCTTTTTATGCATGGATCGCATTCTGTATCACCGTCAAACGGCTTCACGACTTGGATGCCACAGGATGGTTATCGATCCCCATAGTTCTAATTCCGTTGGGGGTTATTCTAGTCGGTTCTTTTCCTGGCACCACGGGCCCAAATCGATTTGGTGTCGATCCGCTCGAAAGGAAAGCAACAGGCTAGGGTGACGAGCTGACGCCCGGAGCGGCTATTTGGATATTGCATAAGCGAGCTCGATGCGCCGTCAGTCACGGTGCGCCATCAGAGCGGCCTGTTTCGCCCGGCGGGAGCTCAAACTAGCGTTTGCAAATGAGCTATTTCGATTTCAACTTTCGTCTTAATCACAAGGAGACGAGCATGAACATACGAGCTCTACGGAGCGCTTTTATCATAAGCGGATTGGTGGCGGTCGCTACACCGTCAACTCAATCCTTGCCTCAATCGACTAACGTCCTGGTTGCAAAGGATACTGGCGCATCCGCATCAAAGAACGCCGCGCCAAATACAAATATGACCCCGACGAAACACCGATACTGGCGTCATCACGGCGGAAGGCATCCGCACTTTGGCAGCCGGCGCGTTCGTACCTAAACTGCCGTGCCAAAGTACACGAACTATCCAGTCGAGGGTTCAGGCGGATGACACCGTTTCTTGGAACGATAGGCATCTTCGCTCTGGCTTGTGCCGTCGGGTCGCCTGCGCGCGCAGATACGTTCCGGGTCGGTAGGCTAGTGTGTTTCAGCACGCCTCGAGTTGGACTCGTCCTCGGATCGACGCAGTCACTGCGGTGCGATTTCTACGCGAGAAGATCATCTCGCCACTACATTTATGAGGGACGAATACGACGCATTGGTCTTGACGTCGGCGTTACCGGAGCTGGCACCTTGTCCTGGGTCGTCTTCGCCAGAAACTCGCGGATTGGTCCTGGTAGCTTGCGAGGGAGCTACGTGGGCGCGAGCGGCAATGTAGCGCTGGGCCCCGGCTTCGGCGCCAACGTTCTGATTGGGGGCTCTCGCCGGACTGTTGTCCTTCAGCCGCTATCAGTCGAGCGGGCGATCGGGGTCAATCTTGCCGTGGGAGTAACCAATTTGACGCTGGGGGCGAGAGGAACGCGATGAAATCGACGCTCGGAATATAGCGCCGTCCACGTTTTGCACAGGCTGCGTCCATCCTCAGTCGAAGCGACGCTGACGGTTAACCTGACAGTCCGGAGGTTATCATGACCACAAACACTTCTGACTTCGCGCTTTTGATGAAGAAGTTTGGGGGGATGGCGCTGATCCTTTTCGGCGTCCTCGCCATAGCCATCGGACTTGAGTATCGTTCAACCGACCTATCATTCGGGCTCATCGCCGCCGGGATTGTCGCTCTTGTCGGTGGCATGGGACTTCTCGTGCTCAAGATCATCCGGCGCAATGCTGGCTAGTCGGCCAATTCGCGACAAGGACAGGTCTCTCGCCGGGGTTTTACCTGGAGAGGCGCTGCCAATAGATTTGTTTATCAGGCTTATCGGCTTAGGTGAGGTGCCACCCCAAGGAGGAACGAAAGCATGACGGATTACGATCGAAATGCAGCCGCGTCCGGTTTTCCTACCGACGACGCCATCGCTATAGACGCCGGCCAGCGCGCTTACATGCTGCGCGTGTACAACTACATGGCCGCGGGTGTTGGCCTGACCGGCGTTGTCGCGTTTCTGACTTATCAGCTCACCGGCCCTGAATTGCTTCATAGTCCGCTGATGTGGGTGCTCATGCTGGCGCCGCTGGGGCTGGTATTTTATATCAGCGCCCGGATCAACACGATGTCGGCGGAAGCTGCGCGAGGATGGTTTTTCCTTTATGCCGCCTTGGTCGGGATCTCATTGTCGACCATTTTTCACATCTATACGCAGTCCTCGATCACGCGGGTGTTCTTTATCTCGGCGGCGGCCTTCGGGGCGCTCAGCCTCTGGGGCTACACCACCCAGCGAAACTTGTCGGGATTCGGAACTTTCCTGTTCATGGGTCTGATCGGCATCATTATCGCCAGCCTGGTCAATCTGTTCCTGAGATCGAGCGGGCTGGACTGGATGATTTCCATCGTCGGCGTTGGAGTCTTTGCGGGCCTCACGGCCTACGACACCCAGCGGATCAAGAACATGTACGACGGCGGCGATGACGCCACTTCGGTGGGTCGGAAAGCCGTTATGGGCGCGCTTTCGCTCTACCTAAACTTCATCAACCTTTTCATGATGCTGCTGCGTCTGATGGGCGGGCGACGCTGAAGGCTGGCCGTTCGGATGCGCTGGCCCAATGCAACAAGGGGTGTGTTTCGGCGCCGGGGTCCGTCCATTATCGGCAAGGGGGTCCCATCGTTCCATTCAATGGAATCAACGGGCTAGAGGGGTCCCTATGACGCCGATAGGGGTCATTTTTCGATCAGCATTCACAGTGGACCCCTGTCGGCCAAGGTTGGGCTGGCAGCAAAGCATCGACTTGGGCAAGAAATTCTTCTGGAATTGGTGGAAACGCTCGTTCGCGCGGTTCCTTGTCGCTCCAGCGGGACGGAGCATCTTTAATCGATTGAACGCCGGAGAGAGAGAGTGAAGCGTGCTGAACTCTTTGCAAATTTCTCTGCAAAGCTCGGGGCTCGGTTCTCGACGCACGCTTCTTAACCTTCGATCCTCGACGAAGCGGAAACATTCGTTCATCGCTACTTGATCGATATCGTTCAGATTGATTTTTTTGCAGAACTCGTTCGGAGAGAAGCTGAACCTCCCAATCGCCTTCGAAGCATACAGTAGGGCAATTAATCCTCTCCAACTCTTCAGCGCTCGCTCACCCTGTCGTTGGCTCGCGTTGAGCATCTCCTTTTCAGCGGCCTTCAATATGCCAACAAGACGGGGCCACAGCTCGATCGGCGCGTTCTCCGAGAACACTTGCTCATAGCGTAGTTGATTTCGCATAAAGCGGCCTTTCAACCTTGCTGCACTTGCTGGCTGCTTTAAGATGACCGCGACATATCCGGCGGCAACGTACAGTGGAGTTACAAAACGCTCTACTGGTTTGCCGATATTTCGATAATAGTTCTTCCTGCGTTCATAATAGAAATCGTGACGTTCGAGTATTTGCTCGATGTCTCGTTGAATCTTGTCCGTTGCGTGTAACGCCGCTTGTTCGATGGCGCTCTGGTTGTTTGTGGCGCGGATAATCTTGTCACGAAGTTCTTCATCGCCAGATACGATGATCTTAATCGAGACGGTTCGATCAGACGATCGCGTTGAACCAGAGTGGAAGTGGCGATATATCGACTCAGTGGTCTGTAGTCCGTTGACCACTTGGATGTCTTGCATCATCATGTTTTTGCCGGGACGGATCACCGCGTTCGTGGCCAGAATGGTCACTCCATTGTTCAACCAAAGAAAGTCAGGCCCCGTCTCATCGTCCAGCGATGCCGCGATGTCGATGTTGACTTTGTTCTCTCCCAAATAATCACGAACATTGGAGTCAAAAAGGTAGCGCCTGAGGCTATCTTGCTCGTCGCGGATGAAACGGTAGTAATCGACGAGCTTCGCGACTAAGATGTATCCGCCGGCAGGTCCGGCTAAGTGATCTTGAAACGGCAATTCCAACGTAAATTGTTTGACCTGCCGATACCGCTCGATGAGTTCGGTCGCTCCCATGAAAGTGAAAGTCGCGCTTGCTTCACTGAAAAAGCTGGCTGCGATGTGGCGAATTTGTTCCGAGCGTGCGGCGACACTTTCGCCGATATCGGCAGTGTCGCCTCGCGAGCAATACATGAACGAAAGAGTTAGCTTGGGATTTGTAATAGCGAGCTTTTCATAGGTGCGTGCCAAAAGACTTCGTGCCTTCAACAAAGCGCTTGAGTAAGTGCCTTTGAGACTTGCGGAATCGACTGAGAGATCGAATAGCTCCTGCACCGTGGCAAGCATGCTATTGAGCGTGGCCTCTTTGAACGTGTCGTGATGCTTGCAACTGATCACGATGACGTCTATCTGCGCGTTCGATTTGGGCCACGCCGCGGTCGTTTCAGATACCAAATGCCCATTGACGAAGATGAAGAAGCCGTCGATCCCCCCGTCGTGACGGCCATCAACCCAATTGGCTTCCAGCTCTTCGTCGGTTAGGTCGTACTGCTTGAGAATCTGCTCAAAGCTAAAATATTCGAAGACTTCGCCTGTATCATCCGAAGGCTTTTTGTCGGTCACTCTTTGAGCGATGATGCCATCAATAAGAATACTATCGTTTTTTGCCATGGTGTCTCGGGGTGGCGTTTGAGAGGTGGTCTCAAGAATGAACAGCGACTCATGGTTGAATGCAAGAGAGCTTTGCGGGAACCTTGACGCGCAATTGCCGGCGCCACGCGGGTGTGCAGCGGTGGCGCCGGTAGTTGGCTAGTCCGGGCACTACGGTGACAGTGCACAAAACTCTCAAGCTTGCGGGCCACAGGCAGTTCGCCTTCGCGTTTCGGCACGCTTAATCGCCTTCAATTTGAACGCCGTCGGAAACGTTCTGATCTCTATTTTGTCTGTCATCGATCAACCTCGAGGACAATCTGTAAAAGAAACTAGCGTGTCTCACTGACGGGGTGCAGCCCAGCACTGTCACCGTAGTCCGCGACGAACCGGCCCAAGCGCAGGCGAACGGCTGCAGGCGGCCTATGAGAAGGTGATGGCGAAGAGGGCCAAAGGCTGACGTCAGCGAGGCGCAAGCCGCGATGGCCTGACGAACTTGGCGGGACAAACAGCCTCGCGGGTACGCAAAACGGCAACTACCCCTTCAAAGCAAAGCTATTCAGCCGCCGTCACCCGCAATGATCTCCTCGGAGTTCGTTGAATAACGGTGACAGTGCACGAAACCCTCACTGGAGTTGAGTGCGCTGTCACCGTAATCGAGCACAAGCGGTTCGCCGATTTTAGAACCGCCGCGCTCCGCGCCGAAGGGACTTGGCGGGTGGTGAACGTGCTCGCAATCATCGTCGGCCGGAGAGGCCGGCCCCTCACGTAGTCTTCGGCCCGGCCGGTAACGTCACTACGCGGCGATCGACCATCAGGTGCCGCCGCTTCGCCGCGCCGGGGTCGGTGAGCCGCGGCGTGATCGAGACGACCGCGACCTTCCAGTCGGGCAAACGATCTTGCGGAGCCGGCATCACCCCCGACAGGACGGTGAGGCCCCGTCGTTCGAGGTCGCCGACACAGGCAAGGATGTCGTTGTAGAGGTCGCGTCGACCCCGCTCGGACGGCGGGGGATCGGCGATATCCGACAGGATAAATGACGCGAGATCAAGCCATTCCCGCAGACCTGCGATGTCATCGTCGTAGACGTCGGACACCTCCGGACGATGAATCAAGACGGCATCACAACGCGCGGCATCGCGAACAGCGCGATGTGTCGTCATCAGCCCCACCGGGACGATTTCAAGGTGGGAATAGGTTTCCATCAAGCTGGCGGCCGCTTCCTCGGCGCCCAATGGCAGGCGGGGCGCCGTGAAATATCCCGCCTCATAGCCGAATGCCTGGGCGATCCTGTCCAGGGCGTCGTCGCTCACGCGCTCGCCGCGTTCGATGCGCTCCACGGTCGAGACCGAGACACGCGCGAAGTCGGCGAGTGTCGTCGTCTTCCATTGCCGCAGGTCGCGGTTCCACCGCACCACGAACGCGACCAGTTCGATCGGCGGCGCCGTCGGGACGTCAATTAGCCTCTCCGGCAGTTGTGTGATCTTGTCCAACAGGTCTTGAGTCTTCATCGGCTTGAGCTCCTTTCATGGCCGAAAGGATGCACGATCCTCGCCGGCCAAAAGAGCCCGAAAAATCCTTCACGTGTGGGAAACTCAAAGCTCATGCGCGCTCCTCGTGCACAGTGTGGACCACCAGCGAGCCTGCGGCCAGCGGTCGAAGCAGTTCGTCCTCGGGTTTGTGAGGCGAGTCCACGCCGCCCAATCTTTGGGTTGGAGCACCACGACGGGGCGGGAAGCTGAAATTCATCGGCACGAGTTCGATTCCGTCACGGGCCGCGCGCATGACTGGTGCGGTCTCATTGATCCGCGCGTCATCCGATGGCGGAAGGTCGAGTTCGCTCTGCCGGGTCGGAATGCCGAGCGAGAGGCCCTGCATCATCCGGCAGTATTGAGCCCAGCGAATGTGCCGTTCGTAGTTGTTACAAATCCTAGCCGTGTAGCAACGAGCAGACCGACGGGAGGGGACCGGCGCTGATGAAATCTGACAGATGCCCGATTGCCCTTAGCCCGTCGCGGTTATGAATTACGACCAAAAGATATATGCCATATTTTAACCATAATTAATCTAATACTATTATGTTGGAACCGAGGATGAGAAATGCCGCTCAATCTTTCCAATAGCCAAGCACTCGGCCGCACCTACGCAGCCGCGCGTATGATGGCCGGTCTAGATCAGGGAGGGCTCGCGGCCCAAGCTGGCGTTTCTGCAGGCACGGTTTCCAACGTCGAGCGTGGGCGGGATTCCAGGCCCGAAACATTGAAAGCAATCCGTCTCGCCCTGAATCGGGAGGGGGTCTTGATTGGATTTAGCCGAAATAACGGCTTGGCGACGGTGTCGATCGCTTTTGCCGCCGATGATACAGATGAGGAGTGATGTCATGCGTACCTATTTTGGAGAGTTCAACCGCGTCGTCGGCGACAGCATCCGCAACGCAAAGAGAATTTTGCGATCCTGGGGTCTCGACGTCGAATCGATTCCGCACAGGACTGCGCTGCGAATCGAGCGGCCGGAGGATATGTCCTGGATCGATTTCAAGCGCGCGATCCGCGCTGTACTGCAGCCCCGTCGCGGATCGGTGATGATCTCTAGCGAGTCCACCGGGCGGACCTACGTCTGCAGCAATCGCGGCAACCAGCCCGGTACTTTCCAGCGTCAGTGAGGGGGCGATGCCGGCCTTTCACGAAACCGAGACATGCGAGGGCATCATCCAGAATTACGGTGACGGTGCACAGAACTTACTGAGTTGAGTGCACTCGGACGGTATTCCCCCGTCAAATCGCATCATGATCTCATAACACAGCTATTGAGCGGCCGTCACTTGCGCCGATTTCCTCAGAGCCGGTTTGGGGCTCGATTGCGGATCCGCGATCGGGTGGCGGTAGGTCGCGACGCGGCGCAGCCAGCCGACCTCGAAGACGCGGTTGGATGGAAGGTTGCGAACCCTCTGCTGCAGGACGAACTGCGCCGCATCGGCGAATTCGGCGCGCACGGCCTTCGGATCGCCGGTCACACCGTTCATCCTGAGCAGCACCTGCTTGAGACCCCAACCCTGCCGCCGCCCGGTCTCCCTGTTCATGGCGGCTTCGTTCGGGTTGGTGCCCTCGCCCTTGAAGTTGATGTAGTCGATCAGCGGATAAAAATCCTCGGAGGCGCGAATGACGCGCGTGAACTGGAGAACGATATGTTCGCGCTCTTTGCCGTCGGGCGTCGTCTTGAGGATCTTCTCCATCGCGCCTTGCGCCCGCGCCACCATGAATTGCGTCTGCTCCGCCACGGTGTCGAACAGAAACCGCCTCAACTCTCTCATCTGCGGTGAGTTGGCGTTCCTCCTGAACTCGGCCCGGCTCCTCCACGGGTTGGCCGGAATTTGGGTCTGGTTCAGCCAGGCGGGCAAACGCACGTTCTTCCTGCGCATGAATTCGAGCAGGGCCGGAAAGCTCTCTTCGTATGGCAGCCATTTGCCGACAGGAAACCAGATGAAATGACCAATGCCTAGGGAAGCGAATTCCTCGTTCGCACTCCATGACGTGATCGCTTCGCTTCTTCCGCCTGTTTCATTCAGCCAGATCGTCTGGCCGATTTTCTTCGCCAGATCGCCCGACAAGACGAGCTGCGGTACAGGCAAATCCTTGGCCTCGGGGCTCGATTTCTGTGTTTCGGGCATCTGAACCACAGCTGCCGGCTGTTTTTCGTTATCAGCGACTCGTATCGGGGCAGGCGCGGCACTTTCCGCCAATGCCGGTTGCGTCGCCATGCCAGCGACGATGACACACGAGAGCAGCCATGAGCCGCAAGCAAGCACCTTCGCGCCGTACTGTGCGGGTTTCGCTTGCTGTGCCGTTCTCCTGCCGCACCCCGCACGCCAGCGGCCAATGAAATCACCGCCCATGTCTTTTGTTTCCGAAGGCCAGCCTGACGGGAAGGGTCGTGCGGGCGAAAAACACGATGCATATGGCGAAATCGTGGGGTCATCGTGGCGGCCCGGTGCCGGCGCCTATGTGTTGCTTTGCGGTGGCGACAAGTCCAGTCAGGCGCCGCGATATTGCCAAGGCGAAGCGCATGGCGAAGGAACTTGAAGGAGAGCGGGCGATGAAGAAGGCCGAGGAAAACGTCACCGGAAACGTGAAGCAAGCGTAGCCCGGATGAGCGCAGCGACATCCGGGGGAATGGTCCATCCCCGCATATCGCTGTGCTCATGCGGGCTACTCGCTGTCATCATAATCTGGGGCGCCATCAGCCTCAGCGGCGCCGGGCTACAGCGACACCCAGAAGGAACGCGACCAGCAGGGAACCGAGCGGCGCTTCCCGCGCGATGTTGCTCAGGATGCTGAGCGGCATGCCCGGCTTTTTGCCTTTCTCGATCGCGTCGCCAACGCGATTGGCGGCGCCCCTGACGGCGTCGGAAACTTCTTCAATCGTGGACTTGGATTCTGGACTGGGATCCAGGCCTTCATACACAAGCGGCGGGGAGGGCAAATCGTCGGCCATGGGCGAATTTCCTGATCAACAGGGGCTAATCGAATAGGTCGCACTTCGTTCCTGTTTGCGAATTAAATCGCGGCGCTATCTCCCGGTGCGCGAAATCGGAACTGGCTTATCGGAAGGTTGAGTTTTCGGCTGTTCACGCGCAACGGCGCGGGCGCGAGGCAAATCTGCGAACTCAGATGAGTGGTAGTCCCGGCCTTCGGGCGTCGTGATGGTGATGTCATAGCAGCCGGCTCGCGACATCTCCCGGGCCTTCTTGAGGGCGGCTTCGGCGGTTTTCCTGCGGTGGACAAGATCACCGTGTTTGCACATCGCTTTTATCGAAAAGCTCATTTTTTCTTCTTTTTCTTGTCCTTCTTGATGATCTCGGCCTGGATTTTGAAAGCCTGCGCCAGCGTTCTCATCTGGTCGGCAACGTATGTGTCAGCCGTATTCACCGCCACCCGCTCCGCGGTGGCTGCCTGCTGCCGGATTGCCTTGACCATCTTCATGACGGTCAACTTCCCGGCCTTTCCATGGTTCCCACGGCAGCCCGATCAGGCGACTTTCCACTGAAACTCCAAGAGAGGACCGACGGAACTACGGTGACAATGCACAAAATTCTTGCCCGGGGTTCGAGCACTGTCACCGCAATTCCGATCCCTCGACGGACGCGGCTGCACCATTTCGCATGCAGCCGCATCGCTGGCCTCTCATCTCCTCGACGGAGGAATCACAAAATCCACGATGGTCTGTGACTGACGTAGGCCGAGCCGCTTTCGTGCGGCCGTCGTGACGACGGGAGTTTCACATTCCTTCGGCGTCGGTGGCCGATCCCATAGACTCTGGGCGTATTTGGTTCGAACGGCCCAAACGATTTCCTCGAGTTTGTTGTCCTTGATCAGGCCCGCGTCCACCAGCGATTTCCCCACCTCCGCCAATATCTGTGCTGACTGGTCGAAGGTGATGGCTTTCACCTCCGGCGGTGCCGGCAAATCACAGCGATGAACCAGAAAGATCCAGTCGTGGATGATGTACGCCGGTCCCAATGCCCAGGGAGACAGTCCCGGAATGCCCCAGAATATCTGCGGAACGGACCCGCCGTCGGTGTACATCATTTCAGGAACGATGTTGTCCCTGCCCTTGAAGAACGACGGCCGAAAACTGACAGGGTTCGATCCCTTGATATAAATGAACTCGTCTTGCCGGTCCCACAGGACGAGCACGCGCCCCTTCAAAATACCGTCGCCGTAAGTCGTGAATGAAGCACAGCCGGCCGCAAAAATGGCCGTGAGCAGGCTAAGCATCGAGAGATGCCTGCCGCGAATTGAAAATGACATAGGGTCCCCCTGGCGCGTCGCCCGCCAGCCCTGAAATCAAGTTACCGTAAGTTTTCTTAATGTACTTCTAAGACAGAGCAGGCGGGACGACGCGGGTTGGCTTGGCGACGGTGGCGAGCGAGGCTGCGGAATCCGCTCACTTCATCTCTTCCAACATCCTCCGCGCTTCACCCAACAACGCCTGAATCTGCCTTCGCTCGGCGATCGCATCCCTGGTGAACAGACCGTGCTTGCGCGCGTTCTGGTTTGCCCTCGGTGCGCCGGATCCCTGTGCGCCGCCGTGCATGCGGCAGCGCTTCCTGCCGTGCACCGCTGGCGAGCGGCACGCGCCGCCGGTACGGGTTTTGGCGCCACAACGTCGGCTCGCCAGCATCGGGTCGGTATTGCGGGCGTGATCGCTCATGCTTCCCGTTTGGCATCAGCGGAATCGCGCCTTCGCCGGGAGCCCGAGCCCTTCGGCGCTTTCCGCGCCGCGGATGCCGGGTTCTTGTCCGATACGATCACGCGCGCATGCTGCGTGACGTTGCCGACAATGGCCTTTCCGCCGTCGCCCACCGACACGTTCTGCACGGTGATGGCGGGCTCGCCATGGCTCCGGTAGCGGTTCAGCGCCTCGATCTGGGCAGGAAACGTGCGGGCGAGCCGGCCCAAGGCGCGCGCCGCGCTGTCGTGCTGGGCGAGATCGTCGGCATTCGCGAGGTGATGGGCACATCGCATCGCCATCACATGAACCGAAACCATCTGCACTACCAGCATGGCCTCGATGGAATCCCGGGGCTTGATGCTCTTCACCATCGAAATCATGAAAGAGAGGTTGACCTCGTCGGGGCTCTCGCCGTTCACGCTGGCCTTCACCAATTGTCTGATAATGCCATGCATCGCTTCGCGATCGGCGACCCCCAGTGTATCAGCCATGAGCTGTTCGCCGATTTCAGGATCTGGATGGTCGATGGAGAAGCCGTGCGACAGAAGCTTGATTCGCGGGGCGGCGGCAGTTTTGGTCTGATCGGTTGCAGCGATCGTGGTTGACGTCGTGAGGTCCGAGGCGGTGTTCATGTCGAGATTCCTTGGGGAGCGCGCGGGCCAAGCGCGCGGTTCGGCCACGCGCAGGCGATCGCTCGCTGCCGCGGTCCGGTGCAATTCCAATGGTGGGTGGGGTTGAGCCGCAATCGCACCGACGCGTCCGCTATTGCGGGGCGATGGGCGCATACAGGATTTCGGGATGGTGAAATAATGCCCCTGATTTGCCCGACGTGTCAAATCGCTTTGTCTGACGCCGGCGGCCGCCTGCTACTTTGCATGGGGTTGTTTTCGATATTTTTGGGTCGGTGTTTGCCTCGACACCCCTGCGATGATCAAATCGGGGCAGGACGGTTGATGCCCACAGGGCAAGCTAGGGAGGTTCGACATGGCGAAGATCACCGCGGTTGAGACGCTTCAGGTCGATCTCAAACCCAAGGTGAAGCGGACCGACGCCGTGCAGAGTTTCGAATCCCAGGAAACCCCGATCGTCAAGATCCGCGATGCGGACGGCGTCGAAGGCATCGGCTATTCCTACACGATCGGCACCGGCGGCTCTTCGGTCATGAAGCTGCTCGATGATCATCTGGTGCCGCTGCTGATCGGCCGCGACGCGGACGAGATCGAGCGGATCTGGCGCGACCTGTTCTATCGCGTCCACGCCACCACGGTCGGCGCGCTCACCTCGATTGCCCTGGCCGCGATCGACACCGCCCTGTGGGACCTCCGATCCAAGCGCGCGAAGCTGCCGCTGCATCAAGCGGCCGGCGGCGCCAAGGACCGCATCAAGCTCTATTACACCGAGGGCGGCTGGCTCCACATCGACGAGGGCGAACTGGTCGACGAAGCGCAGAAAGCCAGGGAACGCGGCTTCGGTGGCACCAAGATCAAGGTGGGCCGCCCGCATGTGGCGGAAGACGTTCGCCGCCTGCGCGCGGTGCGCAAGGCCGTCGGCGACGACTTCGACGTCATGACCGATGCGAACCAGGGTTTTATGGTCGACGAAGCCATCCGCCGCGCCCGCCATTATGAGGAATGCGATATCGCCTGGTTCGAGGAGCCGATCCATGCCGATGACGTCATGGCCCACAAGCGGCTGTGCGCGTCGACGCAGATTCCGATTGCCGTCGGCGAGTCCATGTACTCCCTGTCGCAATTCAAGGATTACCTTCAGAACGAGGCCTGCTCGATCGTCCAGGTCGATGTCGGCCGCATCGGCGGCATCACCCCCTGGCTGAAGGTCGCTCACATGGCGGAAGCCTTCAACATTCCGGTTTGCCCTCACTTCCTGATGGAGCTTCACCTGCCGCTTTGCTGTGCCGTGCCCAACAGCCGCTGGCTTGAATTCATTCCCCAGCTCGATCTCGTGACCAGAACAGGCATGAAAGTCGAGAATGGCTATGGCATTCCTTCGGAAGAACCGGGCCTCGGCATTGATTGGGACTGGAGCGCGCTCGACAAACTGGTGGTGCACCGTAAGGCGCACGGCTGAAGCACGGGTCCTTTGGGCGTCGACGGTTCTCTGCGGTCGTGTGGCGATGTTTCAAAACGGGGAGGCGATAGCCGTCGTGTTGCATGATGCGTCAGCATCGGCGGAGGTAGTCGCCGGTCCGAAAATCTGCCTCTATTGCAGTTGAGACGGCTCGGACGCAGCCGGCCTGCGTGCCTGCGGCGCTGCTGCCGGCGTTGCCTAAAGTTTTTGCGGTGGAGAGTGCGATATGAGCGGTTTGGTAATCAGTGGCGGCCGGGTGGTGGATCCGGCGAGCGGGATGGACGCGATCAGCGATGTGGCTGTCGTGGATGGGCAGATCGCCGCTGTCGGCACCGGGCTCGGCGGCGCCGAGCGAGTGATCGACGCGACTGGCCTCGTGGTAGCTCCCGGCTTCATCGACCTGCACGCCCACGGCCAGTCGCTCCCGGCCGACCGCATGCAGGCGTTCGACGGGGTGACGACGACGCTCGACCTCGAGGCCGGCGTATTGCCGGTTGCGTCCTGGTACAAGCGCCAGGCCGACAAGGGACGCGTGCTGAACTACGGCGCCGCCGCCAACTGGGCCTTTGCGCGCATCGGCGCGATGACCGGCTCCAACGCGGAAAGCTCGCTGGAGGCGTTCGGCAATGCCATGCGCGATCGCCGCTGGATCGACAACGTGGCCAGCGACACCGAGGTGGCCGGCATTCTCGACCGCTTGGCAAACGGACTGAACGAGGGCGGCATCGGCATCGGCATCCTCAACGCCTATGCCCCGGGCGCCGGCGTCCAGGAGCTGACCGCGGTGTGCCAGCTGGCGGCGGCGCATGATGTCGCGACCTTCACCCACGTCGCCTATATGTCGCGCATCGACCCGGAAAGCGCTGCGGAAGCCTATATCCGCCTGATCGGCTATGCCGGCGCCACCGGCGCGCACATGCACATCTGCCACTTCAACTCTTCCAGCAAGACGGATATCGAGCGTTGCACTGCGCTGATCCTCAAGGCGCAGGCGCAGGGCCTGCCGATCACGGTGGAGGCCTATCCCTATGGGACCGGTTCGACGGTGCTGGCAGCGGCCTTCTTCAGCGATCCGGAGTTCGAGGCGCGCAATGGCCTCGGCTACGATTCGGTGCAGCGCGTGACTGACGGACACCGCTTCCGCGACCGCAAGGAATTGCTGACGGCGCAGGCGGAGGAGCCATCCACGCTGGTGCTGTGGCATGTCCTGGATATCGAGAACAATCCGCACCACCGCGACCTCTTGGATATGGCGGTGCTGTATCCCGGCGGTGCGATCGCATCGGATGCGATGCCGTGGACGCTGTCGGACGGTCGCGCCTACACCGGCGACGCCTGGCCGCTGCCGGATGACGCCACCTCGCATCCGCGCTCGGCGGGCTGCTTCACCCGTTTCATCCGCGAATGGGTGCGTGAACGGCGAAAGCTGTCGCTGCTGGAAGGGGTTCGCAAATGCGCGCTGATCCCGGCCGAGATCCTTTCCCACAGCACACCCGCGATGCGCGCCAAGGGCAGGCTGCAGCCGGGCGCGGATGCCGATATCGTCGTGTTCGATTTCGAGACGCTGAGCGACCGCGCGACGTTCTCTGCGATGAACCGCCCGTCCGAGGGCGTGCGGCATCTGGTGGTCAGCGGTCAGCCGCTGATATCAGATGGCGTGCTGGATGTGGCGGCGCGGCCTGGCCGGCCGGTGCGCCGGCCCGTCACCGAGAGCTGATGGTGCCGGTCCCGATCCTGCTGGTGACCGGCTTCCTCGGGGCGGGCAAGACTACGGTCGTGAACCATTTGCTGGCGCATGCCGAGGGGCGACGAATCGCCGCCGTGGTCAATGATTTCGGCGCGATCAACATCGATGCGGAGCTGATCGCGGGCGCCAGCGATGGCGTGGTCAGCCTGAGCAATGGCTGCATCTGCTGCTCGCTGGAAGGCGATCTCTTGCGCACCCTCGCCACCCTGCTGCGGCGCGATCCGCGGCCGGAGTTCATCGTGATCGAAACCAGCGGGATCGCCGATCCCTCCGATATCGTGCGCAACCTGATGGATCCCGTGATCTGGCAGGAGGCGCCGCTGGAAACGGTGCTGTGCGTGGTGGACGCGACGACAAGCGCGGAGACCTTGAACGACGCGTTGCTGCGCGCTCAATTGCGGGCGGCCGATGTGGTGGCGCTGAGCAAGGTGGACCTGGTGGACGCGGCGGCCCGCGCAGCGCTGTGCGATGTTGTCCGGGCTCAGCGTCCGGCGGCGGTGGCGGTCGATGCCCTGCATGGCGAAGTCCCCGCAGCGTTGCTGTTCCCCGCGGACGTGGACCGCGTGCCGACGCCGCGCGAGGTGAAGCCGCGACGGCCGGCGGCTGACCGGTTCGAGACGCTGAGCTGGACGTCGGAACGGCCGGTGTCGCTGCAAAGGCTGCAGCAGGCGATCAGCCGGCTGGCGCCAAAACTCGCGCGGGCAAAGGGGTTGTTCGAAACGGTGGAGCAGCCCGGGCGGTTGACGGTGTTTCAACTCGCCGGCGGGCGCGCGACGTTGGCGCCGGGCGGGGCGCTCGCGGCCGGGGTGCCGCGGGCACGGATCGTCTTCATTGCCGAGATCGGGGTGCTCTCGAGCGCCGAGATCAATGGCATCATGCAAGCGTGCATCGAGGCCGGGTGAGGTGAGGGGGCCGTCGCTTCCCCCTTGCGAAACTGTCGCGTCCGGCAATCGAATGCCGGACGCTGCTGGAACGCAACAACGATCGTCTTACTTCTTGTAAGCGGCGATCACGGCTTCCCCGTCGGGGCCAGCCTTCTTGAGCCAGTCGGCCGTCAACTGTTCGCCGACTTTCTCCAGGCCCGTCTTCAGCGCAGCCGGCGGCGGCAGCACCTTCATCTTGTTGGCCTGAAGCTGTTCGAGATACCACTTGGCCTTTTCTTCCGCGAGCTTCCAGCCGCGCTCTTCGGCGACCGCCGCCGCCTTGAGGATCGCTTCCTGGGTCGGCTTGTCGAGCGCGTCAAACGCCACCTTGTTCACGAAGGTCACGTTCTTCGGAATCCAGGCCTGCGTATCGTAGAAGTGCGTCATGCTTTCCCAGGCCTTGCTGTCGTAGCCGGTCGAACCCGAGGTCATGAATGCGTTGACGACGCCGGTCGCCAGCGCCTGCGGCAGTTCCGCCGCCTGGATGGTGACGGGCTGGGCGCCGACAAGCTCGGCGATGCGCGAGGTACCGACATTGTAAGCGCGCCACTTCAGGCCTTTCATGTCGTCCAGGCTGTTGATGTCTTTCTTGGCATAAATGCCCTGCGGCCCCCACGGCACGGCGAAGAGAAGCATCAAGCCCTGCGATGCAAGCTTCTTTTCGACGGTTGGTTTCGACGCGAGCCACAGCTTCTTGGATGCCGGATAGCTCGTCGCCAGGAACGGTACGACATCGATGCCGAACATCGGATCTTCGTTCTCATGCAGCGAGATCAGAACCTCGCCGGCCTGCGCCTGTCCGGTGGCGACCGCGCGCTTGATTTCCGGCGCCTTGAACAGCGAGGCGGCGGCATGCACGGTGATCTGCAGCTTGCCGCCGGTGGCGTCGCCGACATCCTTGGCGAACGCGGTCAGATTTACTGAATGCGGATTATCAGCGGGATAAGCGGCAGGCAAATTCCATTTGGTCTGCGCCGCTGCGGGCGAAGCGAGCGCCGCAACGCAGGCAGCCACTGCAAACGTATTTTGTAGCCTGAACATCAAAAATACCTTTCTCTAGCCGGGAAACGCCATCTGCGGCAGCACCATCACGATAGCAGGAAAGACCGTGATGATGGCAACCGCCAGAACGAGCAAAAAGAAGAACGGCAGGGCCGCCTTGGCGACCGTGTTGGAATCCTTGCCGCTCATGGTCTGCAGCACGAACAGATTGAAGCCGACGGGCGGCGAGACTTCCGCCATTTCCACCACCAGCACCAGGAAAATGCCGAACCAGACCAGATCGAAGCCGGCCTGCTTCACCATCGGAATCACGATGGCAGTGGTCAGCACGATCATCGAAATGCCGTCGAGCGCCGTGCCGAGCACGATGTACATGACGGTCAACGCCGCGATCAGTGCATAGGGACTGAGTTGGAGGCTGTTCACCCAGCTCGCAAGCGCCAACGGGATGCCGGTATAGGCCATCGACGTGCCCATGTAGGAGGCGCCCGCCAGGATCAAGAGGATCATGCAATTGACTCTGGTTGCGCCCATGACGCTCGCCCAGAACGATTCCCAGCTCAGCGCGCCCTGCCACCATGCGATCGCGAGCGAGCCCAGCACGCCCCAGGCCGCGCATTCCGTCGCCGTCGCCCAGCCCATCAGCAGCGACAGAAAGACGAAAACGATCAGCAGCAGGCAAGGAACGAGATTGAGCGATTCTGAAATGCGCGTGCGAAGGCTCATCGGCGGTTCGGCCGGCGGCGTGCGTTTTGGATTGGCGAGCGACCAGATCGCGATGTACCCGGAATAGAGCACCATCACCAACAGGCCCGGCAAAAATCCGGCGAGGAAAACCTGAATGATGGAGACATTGGCCTGCACCGCATAGACCACCATCGTGATCGACGGTGGGATGAGAATGCCGAGCGTGCCGGCGCCGGCCAGCGAGCCCAGACTTAAGTCTTCGTCGTAGCCGCGCTTCTTCAATTCGGGCAGGGCGATCTTGGCAACCGTGGCGCAGGTGGCGGCCGATGATCCCGACACCGAACCGAATACACCGCAGGCGAGCACGTTCACGTGCATGAGCCGGCCCGGCAGCCAGTTCAGCCAGGGCGCAAATCCACGAAACATTTCCTCCGACAGGCGCGTGCGGAACAGGATTTCACCCATCCAGATGAAGAGCGGCAAAGCCGCCAGCGACCACGACGCGCTGTTGCCCCATACCGTCGTCGCCAGCACGCTTCCCGCCGGGATGCCGCCACCGGCGAATTGCATGCCGGCCCATCCCGTCGCCATCAAGGCGACGGCGATCCAGACGCCGGCCCCGAGCAGCAGCGCAAGAAATCCGAGCAGGACGGCGGCGATGGAGAGAAGCTCCATGTCAAACCCCGCTCTGCATGGCGCGTTCGACGACTTCCTCGGCGCTCCGCGGCTTCGGCAATTCGTAACGCGGCGCGAAGCCGCGCAGGACATGGACCAGCTCATCGACAAGCGCGATGAACAGAATCACCAGGCCGCCGCTGTAGCCGAGCTGCGGAATCCACAGCGGCACCGCGATGACGCCTTGCGAAATGTCGGAGAATTTAAGCGATTGCCAGGTCATGACCGAGGCATGCCACGCGAAGAAGCCGATGAAGCCAACGCCCACGAGAAGCGCTGCGATCTCGACATAATGTCGCACATGGTCGTTGAGACGGTCGATCAAGAGGCCGACGCGAATCATCTCGCCATGTTTGAACGTATGCGCGAGCCCGAGAAAGGCGGTTGCCGCCATGCACCAGGAGATGAAATCGTCGCCCGCCGGAATATTGATGCCGAGCGGCCGGCCGCCGGACAGCAACATCATCAGCACGAAAATCGCAATGAGGAAAAGCCCGGCGAGATAGCCGGAAAAAAGGTAGAGCCGATCAAGAAACACGCGGATCATACCGTATCCTTCCCCCTCGCACGCCTATTGCTGCGCAAGCAATAGTGGTGCCACTTCCGATGGCCGTCCGCTTCCGGAAAGAGTCCATCGACCCTCACCGTGGGCGAAAGCGGATCACTGAAATCAGTCCCCAGAAGGAGGCAGGGTTTCGGAATTGCTCCGGACCGTCAAGAGGCCGTTCACAGCCTGTATCCCGCACAACGCTATACAAAGACGGAGCCAAACATGCTGGGCTGCAGCCTCTACTGCTGCAAGGACGAGACGCTCGCGGCGATATTGTCGGCCAGAGCTTTGACAAGCGGAACGTAGCGCTGGACGACGTCCGCGCGGTCGAGCGCCGAGGTGAAATAGGTCATGCCGACGGTGGCGAGCACGCGCTGGTTGACGATGATGGGAACTGCGATCGTGCCGGACGAGCGCGGCTCGACCATCGGGTCGCGTTCGGCGAAGCCTTGCTTGCGGATCGTGGCCAGCAACGCCAACGCCCGCTTGCGCTCGGTCGCGAGTTTGTCTTCGCCCTCCTGCGACCGTGTCAGCATGTCGAGCAGCATCGACCGCTCGCTCATCGGGCAGAAGGCCAGGTAGGCGCGCCCCAGCGCCCGCCCGAGCAGGCTGAGGTGCGTGTTGAGGGTGGCGTGAAAGGGCGAGACCGGGCTGTCGGGAATGGTGCTGAAGCGGATGACGACGGAACTCCGGTCGAGCACGGCGATGGCGATCGGCCAGTAATATTGTCGCGTGAAGGCAAGCGCCCATGGGCGCGCGGCCTCCACCACCAGCGGATCGCCGTGAAAGCCGTTGCTCAGCGATTTGACCCGCGAGGCGACCGCGTAGCCGCCCTGCCGCCGGTCGTTGGCGGCATAGCCCATCGCGCAGAGCGACTTCATCAGCCGCACCACCGTCGATTTCGGCAAGCCCGTCGCCTTGTGCAGGCGGTCGATCGAGGTGACGCGGTGGCGGTTGAGCTCCTCCAGCAGCAGGAGGGTGCGGGAGGCGGCTTCGACGGTGTCGGATTTGAGCGGCATCTGAATTCCACCTGGTGGAACGTAGCGGAATAGCTATGGCCCACCGACGCCCACCCTGCAATGGTTTTCGCCAAGCCACGTCGGAGTCCGTCTTTTGAGGACGGCCCTGAGCAGATGGCGGGGAGGAACAGCCGTGTCCGGAGACGCCGTCAGGCCGCATTTTTCGTCATTCCGCCGCCGCTTCTCGGCGCGGCAAGCCGTCGTCGGCACGTTCATCAAGACGCCCACCACGCACGCGACCGAGATATTCGGTGCGCTCGGCTATGATTTCGTCGTGATCGACGAGGAGCACGCGCCGATCGATCGCGCGATGACCGATGTCATGCTGCTGGCCGCGCGCGCCAGCAACCTCGCCGGGATCGTGCGGGTTTCATCGGACGATCCGGCCAAGATGCTGTCTTGCCTCGACTGCGGCGCAACCGGTGTGCTGGTGCCCCATGTGGCGACCGTCGAGAAGGCGCGCGCGGTTGCGGCGGCGGCGCGATATCGCGGCGGACGGCGCGGCTATTCCGGCTCGGCCCGCGCTGGCGCTTATGGCGGCACGCCGATGTGGACCCTTGTCGATGAACAGGATGCGTCGGTCTGCGCGATTGCGATGATCGAGGATCCTGAGGCGCTCGATCAGATCGACGCCATCGCCGCCGTCGACGGAATCCATGGGTTCTTCATCGGCCGTGGCGATCTCACCGTCGCCCTTGGCGCCAAATCGTCGGCGGACGCGTCCGTAAAGGATGCGGTTATCAGGATCATTGCGGCGGCGAAGAAAGTCGCCAAGCCGGTCTGCGTGATGGTGGCGAGCGCGGCGGAAGCCAAGGATTTCGCCGGCCTCGGCGCCAGCGCCTTCATCATCTCGTCGGACCAGGGCCAGATGCGCCGGGCCGCGGCGCAAACCCTCACTGATTTCAAAACCCTCGTGCAGACCACGGATGGCTCACATGTATCACAGCACTGATCCCCGCGCCGCGCTCGCCGCCACTCCGGTCGGCGCCAAACCCGCCGCCACCCATTTCGCAGGTGCCGAATATGCGAAATTCTACGAAACAGCGCCGGCCGAAAACCGGAACGGCGCGCGCACCTGGTATGCCCGCGGCCAGAACTTCATCATCGCCTATAGTGACGCCGATGAAGGCGCTGTGCTGAGCCGGTCCAACCAGCCCGACGAATATGTCGTTCTGCTTCCCGATCCGGGGGCGGGCGCCGAAATCGTGTGGGGCAACGAGCGCAAGGTCGTCACCGGGCACTCCATCAGTTTCGTACCGGCGGGCGCAAGCTCCGTCACGCTAAGGGGCGCCGCCAAGGTGGTGCGCATGATGACGACGCGGTCGAAAGATCTCGCCAAGCTGTGCTCCAACGCCGCGTCTTACGCGACGCCGCATCCCAATTTGCCGCCGTTCGAACCGTGGCCGGAGGCAAGTGGCGGGGCGAAGATACGCACCTACAGTCTCGACGTTGCGGCGACGCCCGGACGGTTCGGGCGGATCTTCCGCTGCTCGACCTTCATGGTGAATTTCCTCGAGCCGAAAAACGGCCCGCGCGATCCAGGCAAGATGTCGCCGCACCACCATGATGATTTCGAGCAATGCTCGCTGGCGCTGGCCGGCACCTTCATCCATCACCTGCGCTGGCCGTGGACGACCGATATGGCGCAGTGGCGCAGCGACGATCACGAGAGCTGCGGATCGCCTTCCATCGCCGTGATCCCGCCGCCCTCTATTCACACCTCGCAGGCCATGGATCCCAAGCTCAACGTTCTCGTCGACATCTTCTGCCCGCCGCGCATGGATTTTTCGGCCAAGCCGGGCTGGGTGCTGAATGAAGACGATTATCCGATGCCCGCGTAATCCCTGCGGATAACTCCGCCGCCTGACACGTAATCGAAAGGGTCCTGACCATGGCCGACAAGCAAGCATCCTACCCGACCACCGTCCCGCTGCCGCCGCTGTCACGGGCGGCCGAAGTCGCCGAGCTTCTGGTCGGCGCGATCGATCTGCACTGCCATAGCGGCCCGGCGGCCATGCCGCGCATTCTCGATCATCACGAGGAGCTGCTCGACGCAGCCGCCGCAAAATTCCGCGCCGTGCTCTACAAGGACCACTTCTATGCCGGCATGCCGCACGCGATCCTGCTGGAGAAGCTGTTCCCCGAAACCAATGTAAAACTGTTCTCGGGCATCGTGCTGAACAATGCGTCCGGTGGCATCAACCCGCACGCCGTCGACCACGCCGTCAAGCTCGGCGCCAAGATCGTCTGGATGCCGACGCTGTCAGCCGCGAACCATATTGAGGCGATGGCGAAGGGAAACTCGACCTTTCCGAAGACCGCCCAGAAAATGCTCGATCCGATTCCGCTTTCGGCGCTCGACGCCAACGGCAAGCTCACGGACGACACCAAGAAGGTCATCGACCTCATTGCCGATGCGGACATCATCCTGGCCGGCGGTCACCTGCCGGCCAGCGAACTGCATATCCTGTTCGACGAGGCGGCGCGGCGTGGCGTCAAGAAGATGATGGTCAACCATCCGACCTACATCGTCGGCTGTAGCGACACTGATATCCGTCAGCTGGTCGCGCGCGGCGTCAAGATGGAACATTCGATCTGCATGTTCATCGAGGGCAAATCCCTGAAGTACAGCCCGGATGATCTCGCGCATCTGATCGAGGTGGCCGGTGTCGACAACACCATACTGTCTTCCGATCTCGGCTTGCAGAACTCGCAGCGTCCGGTCGACGGTTTTCGCAGCATCACGCAGATCCTGCTCGATCTGCAGATGACGCGGCCTGCGATCAGGAAGCTCATCAGCGACAACGCGGCAGGGTTCCTGAATCTTCCGGTGACGCAGTCGGCTGCGCAGAACGCCGCCTAGCAGAGCCGGCGCAAAGACCGCGAAAAGCGGCGCGCGCCGAAGGCAGTACCAGGGGAGGAAGTCACCATGGATCGGGTGGATCGCGACGGCGACGAGCTGATGTACCGCATCATGTGGCGGATCATGCCGTTGATGGTGGCCCTGATGATGTTGTCGGTCATCGACCGTTCCAACGTCAGCTACGCCAAGCTGCAGATGGTCTCCGGTCTCGGGATGTCGGAGACGGCCTACGGCCTCGCCTCGTCGCTGTTCTTCATCGGCTCGCTGGTGTTCGAGGTGCCGAGCGCGCTTGCCGCGCATCGGTTCGGCGCCCGGCTATGGTTCGCGCGCATTCTGTTGACATGGGGACTTCTCACTATCCTGCTTGGCTTCAGCTTCAGCGGCTCGTTCTTCGCCGCCGCCCGCTTTCTGATCGGAGCAGCTGAAGCCGGCGCCTATCCCGGCATCATCTTCTATCTGACGCTGTGGTTTCCGAAGCGCTATCGCGTGCAGGCCATCGCGCTGATGACGATCGGCAGCCCGCTTGGCAACATGTTCGGTTCGCTGTTCGGAGGTCTGCTGCTCGATCTCGACGGCGCGCTCGGTCTTGCCGGCTGGCAATGGGTGTTCATTGCCACCGGCGCGCCTGCGCTGCTCTTGTTCGTGCTGATCATAAAGTATCTGCCCAACGGACCGCAGGACGCCGGATTCATCAGCGACCGCGAAAAGTCCTGGCTCGCGGGCGAACTGGGGCGCGGAGAAATCTCCCAGGTGCTGCATACCAATCCGCTTCGGGTTCTGTTCGACTGGCGGGTCTGGGCGTTCTCGCTGGTGTACTCGATGATCACGCTAGCGCTCTTTTGCGTGATCTACTGGTTGCCCACGGTGGTGAAGGGTTTTGGTGCGACCAGCACGCAGAATGGCCTGTTGAACTCGTTGCCCTGGGCCATGGTGGCACTGATGCTGCTCTGGATCCCGCGGTATCTGCGCGAGCATCGCGGCGTTCTCATCGGCATGGCGCTGATCGCGCTGTGCGGCGCGGCCGCCTTCCTGATGTCGACGATGCTGCCGGAGAACTGGATGCGTTATGTCGCATTCGTGCTCGGTACGCCCTGCATCTCGCTGATGTTTCCCTGCTTCTGGTATCTACCGTCGCAGATCTTCAAGGGCGCCCACGCCGCTGCCGCCGTGGCGGCCATTACGACGCTCGGCAGCCTCGGCGGCTTCCTGTCGCAGAATGTGATGCCCTGGGTCGCGCATTGGTCCGGCAGTGCGCTGGCTGCCATGATCGTCCCGGCCATCAGCCTGGCCCTGCTTTCGTTGAGCGCCATCATCATGCTGGCGGTATGGCGTTTCCCGCCGAGTGTCGGCTTCGACTTTGGGCCCTCGTCCTCGACGGATTCTCAGCGCCCGCAACCCGCGTCGTAAGGAGGCAGATCATGAGTTGCGGTAGAAACCATTCCAGAGGCTGCAAACAGTTGAAGTCGTTTGCCGCGGCATTGTTGTTCGCCGGACTTGGCCATGCTGCCCTCGCCGAAGAGGCTCGCAAACCGCAGAAGCCGCCGATCATCCTGGAATCGACGGGCGCGTACGAAGTGGGCGGCAAGGTCATCGCCAAGCCGGGCGATCCCAGCCAGACGCTTTCCTGCGACCATGGTTACGTCGAATATTTTATCCCGGCGAAAAGGCGCAGTGTCGGCCTGATCATGTGGCACAGTTCCAGCACCAAGGTGTGGGAAAATCGCTGGGACGGCGGCGAAGGCTACAAGAGCATTTTCCTGCGCAGGGGATATCCGGTCTACCTGTGGGATGGCCCGCGCGTCGGTCGCGCCAACTGGAGCTGCGAGCCGATCACCTACACGCCGGATTATTTCGATCAACGCAACTTTGCCGCCTGGCGTTTCGGCCTGACCTATCTCAACTGGCATCCGGGCCTGCAGTTTCCGACTGCCGACAAGGAAGCCTGGGAACAGGCGACGCGCGCCCGTTACGACGAGTTCGATACGCTCGAGAACGCCTTGCTGCAGGCGGAGGCCGGTGGCCAGGCGATCGACAAGATCGGCCCCGTCATTGCCGTCACCAATTCCGCGGGCGGCTGGCGCGCGCTGTTGTCGGCGCTGAAGGCAAAGAGCGGCAACATGAAGGGTATCGTGGCCTACGAAACCCCGGGCTTCGTCTTCCCGGAGGGCGAGGGGCCCGAACCCAAGCCGGATGCGCCGTACGGGCCGAATGCCGTGCCGCTGACCGAATTTATGAAGCTGACGAAGTTTCCGATTCAGCTGGTGTTCGGCGACTACACCGATACGCGCGCGATCTGGAAAACCTCTGTCGAGGTGGCGAAGACGTTCTGCGGTATCGTCAACCGTCATGGCGGCGATTGCGAGGTCTTGCTGCTCCCGGATGCGGGCCTGCGCGGCAACACGCACATCGCCTTTGCCGATCTCAATAACGAAGCCGTTGCGGACGAATTATCCAAATGGCTGGGCCGCAAGGGCCTGGACAAGTTTGCTGCAGAATAAAAGCTGGCTCCAACGCGAGCGCCCCGTACACAACTCGGAGGAAACATGCGCGTGCTGTCTTTCGGCCTTCTGGGCCTCGCACTTGCCATTGCGCCATGTCACCACGCCGTCGCGCAGGACTGGCCGAACCGTCCGGTCACCATGGTGGTGCCGTTCCCGGCCGGTGCCGCCGTCGATACCCTTGCGCGTGCCGTCGCGCACGCGCTGAGCGAGGATTTCGGCAAGCAGTTCATCGTCGAAAACCGCGCGGGCGCCGGTGGCAATCTCGGCGGGACGGCGGTCGCCAAGGCGGCTGCTGACGGCCATACCTGGCTGTTCGGGACGCCGGCGCCGATCGCGCTCAACAAGTTCATGTACAAGGGCCTGGCTTACGACTCCGAGCGGGATTTCATGCCGGTCGTGCTCGTCGCCAAGTCGCCACTGATCATTGCGGCGACACAGGACTTTCCGGCGAAGACGCTGCCCGAATTGATTGCCTATGCCAAACAGAACCCGGGCAAGGTCAATGTCGGTCATCCCGGCAATGGGACGCTCGGACACATTACCTCGGCGCTGATCCAGCAATTTGCCGGCGTGGAGATGACGCATGTGCCTTATCGCGGCTCGGCGCCGCTGATCACGGACCTGCTGGGCGGACAGGTCAACGTCGCGATGGATTTCATGCCGACCTACCTGCAATTGGTGGCCGACCGCAAGATCCGCGCGCTAGCGGTGACGACGAGCCAGCGTGCCGCGCAACTGCCCGATGTGCCGACGGTGCAGGAAGCGGGCTTCAAGGGATTCGAGGCCACCGCGTGGTACGCGATCGTCGCTCCTACCGGAACGCCGCCCGACATCGTGAGCAAGGTGAACAATGCAGTGAACGCCTTCCTGAAAAGCGACAAGGGCAAGACCATGCTCGAACAAAACTCGCTGCAGGGGGTTGGGGGCTCCCCGGAAGACCTCAAGGCATTCATCGACGGCGAACGCGCCAAATGGCGTCCCGTGATCGAGGCTGCAAAGATCACGATGTGAGGCTGCTGAAAGAATGACTGGCATTGAAATTCCTGCGCTGTCGACCCCGAAAGTTGCGCTCGTCACGGGTGGCAACAGCGGCATCGGCAGGGCCACTGCGGCTCGCCTAGCCGCCATGGGGTCTGCCGTCGTGGTCGGCTACAACAGCCGCCGCGCGCAGGCCGAAGAGGTGGTCGGGGGCTTGCAAGGCAGCGGCCATCTCGCCATGCGCATCGCGATCGACGATCCGGCTTCCATCTCGGAGGCAGCAGTGACCGTGGAACAGCAGTACGGGCGGCTCGATGTGCTCGTCAATTGCGGAGGCGCCACCACCCCGGTGCCCGCCAACGATCTCGAGGGACTGACCGACGATATCTTCGACCGGACCGTTTCGCTCAATTTGCGCGGGCCGTTCGCGATGGTGCGCGCCTTCCGTCCCTTGCTGGAACGCGGCAGTGGCGCTGCCATCGTCAACATTTCGTCGATTGCGGCGCGGACGGGTTTAGGCAGCAGCCTGGCCTATCTGGCGGCAAAGGCGGGCGTCGACGCGCTCACGATCGCGCTCGCGAAAGTGCTGGCGCCGAAAATCCGCGTGTTCTCGGTCTCGCCAGCCGGCGTGGATACGGATTTTGTCGCCGGCCGGACGCGCGAACAGTTGCAGAAGATCGCAGAAAAATTGCCGCTCGCCCACGTCACCACGCCCGACGATGTCGCACGGGCGGCCGTGGCCTGCATCGTCAACCTGACCAGTTCGACCGGAATCGTAGTGCCGGTCGATGAAGGTCGGCACCTCTAGAAACGCACCGCAAACGGTGGCGCGACGTAAGGTCGTGGACGGGAACCCATGGAAAAATTGAAATTCTATATCGACGGCGCCTGGGTGGATCCAGCCACCCCAACGACGCTTGGAATAGTCAATCCTGCGACGGAAGAGACATTCGCGCGGATCAGCCTGGGCTCGCGATCCGATGTGGATCTGGCCGCCAAGGCAGCGCGGCGCGCTTTCGCGACCTATTCCGTAACCAGCGTCGAGCAGCGGCTGTCCTGGCTTCAAAAGATCATCGAGGGCTTTCGGGCGCGTTTGCCGGAATTGGCGCGGATGATGACCCTGGAGATGGGCGCGCCGATTACGTTTGCGACCCAGCGTCAGGCAACCGTCGCACTGTTTCATTTCGAGGAAGCCGCGCGCGTGCTTGCGAACTACAAATTCGAGGAGCGGATGGGCAACGGGATCGTCCGCCGCGAACCGATCGGTGTCTGCGGACTGATCACGCCGTGGAACTGGCCGCTGAACCAGGTTGCCTCCAAGGTCGCGCCGGCGCTCGCCACCGGCTGCACCGTGGTGCTGAAACCCAGCGAGATCGCGCCGCTCAGCGCGATGCTGTTTGCGGAGATCGTCGACGACGCCGGCCTTCCGGCAGGCGTCTTCAATCTCGTCAACGGCGACGGCCCCACGGCCGGCGAGGCGATCGCCGCCCACCCCGAGATCGACATGGTGTCGTTCACCGGATCGACCACGGCCGGCGTAAGGGTGGCCAAGCTTGCGGCCGACACGGTCAAGCGTGTCGCGCAGGAACTGGGCGGCAAATCCGCCAACATCATCCTTGCCGATGCCGACCTGAAAGCCGCCGTGATTCAGGGCGTTCACGCCTGCTACACCAACGGCGGCCAGAACTGCCAGTCTCCCACGCGCATGCTGATCCCGCGCGCGCAGCGGGATGCGGCATTCGCGGCGGCGCGGGAGGCTGTCGGCAGCATTCGCTTGGGCGACCCGCTCGATCCGGCATCCACCATGGGGCCGCTGGTGAGCCAGGCGCAGTTTGAGAAAGTGCAGGATCTCATCCAGTCTGGCGTTGACGAAGGGGCGACGCTGGTGGCTGGCGGAACGGGGCGGCCATCCGAACTCAACCGTGGATACTATGTTCGCCCGACCGTCTTCGGCGATGTGACGCCGCAGATGAAGATTGCACGCGAGGAAATTTTTGGCCCTGTGCTGTCGATCATGAGCTACGACACCGAGGACGAGGCGATCGAGATCGCCAACGATACGCCGTTCGGATTGGCGGGTTTTGTGCAGTCAAAAGACCTTGATCGCGCTCGCGCCGTCGCCAACCGCATCCGCGCCGGGCGCGTCTATCTCAACGGTGCGCCTTTCGACCGCAGCCTGCCCTTTGGCGGCTACAAGCAGTCCGGTAACGGGCGCGAGTTCGGGGTTTTTGGATTTGAAGAGTATCTCGAAGTGAAAGCCATACTCGGTCACTGAGGCTGGCGACGCGGCCGGGAGCCACTCAGGCGGCGGGACGGAAATGCCCAGGCGGATGTTTCGTGTCGCGGCGGATCAGCCGGCGCAGCGTGGAAGGCTCCGCGTATCCGATTTGCCGCGCGATCTCGTCGACCGACAGGCGCGTGGTCTCGAGCAAGAATCGCGCGGTCTCCAGTCTTATACGCTGCACGAACTGAATCGGTGAAACGCCACAGGTCGCCGAGACGCGCCGCGCAAATGTCCGCGGCGCCAACGCGACGGCGTTGGCCAACTCCTCGATCGCAAAGTCGCGTGCGATGTTGTCGCGCGCCCATTTCTCGGCCTTGGCAATTTTGGGGTCCTGGCTCGCCAGATAGGTGATCGCCATGAATGGCGCCTGGGAGCGCCGTTCATCGAGCAGGAGATAGTTGGCGCAGGCCTTCGCCAGGCTTGGTCCCGCGAACCGGCCGACCACGGCAAGCATCAGGTCCATCTGCGCCATGGCCGCGCCGCCGGTTGCGATTGGCCACTCGGCGACGACCATCTGCTCCGTCAGCAGTTCGATTTCGGGATAGCGCTGCCGGAACAGCGGCGCGAACCACCATGTCGTGGTCGCCCGGCGGCCGTCGAGCAAGCCCGTCTCCGCCAGCAGGAAGGTGCTCGCGCAGGACGCGGCGAGCATCGCGCCGGTTGCGTGCGCCCGGGTCAGCATGTCGATCGCGCGCCGGCACATCGGGCTCTTCAACTTCGCCTCCAGTTCGTCTGCCGATGCCGTTCCAAGACCGGGGACGATGACGAGTTCGCTTCCGCGCAGATCGACGTCGTTGCGGCGGGATCCGCAGCGCACCGTCATGACCTTGAATGGCGGAACACGCTGCGTAGCGCCGATCCGGTTGGCCGTCGCCAGGACATCGTGGGTGATGGCCGCGCTCGAGGCCATACACCCCTCTATCTCGAGAACCGCAACTTTGGTCATGTCAAAAAAGCCCTGATTAATGTCAATTTTGACACTATCCCTTGAGCACGGAAATCGCAACGATATCCGTAAATGCCGCCCTGGAGGGATTGCGCGATGCCGAAACGGTCGATGAAACAGGACGATCCGCTCGAGGATTTCACGCGTCGCGACATCGCGCTCGATGGCGTCAGCAAGGTCGTCTACGTGGCCGGCACGGGACCAGCCGTCATCGTGATGACGGAGATGCCGGGCATCAGCCCGCATGTCGCGCGGTTTGCCCGCTGGGTCCGTGACGCCGGCTTCACCGTCTACATGCCGTCGCTGTTCGGCCGCGATGGCGCCGTTCCAGGCGCGGAGGAGGGCGCTGCGATCTTTCAACGCGCCTGCGTGAGCGCCGAGTTTCGTGCCCTTGCCTCAAGCGAATCCAGTCCCGTCACGAAGTGGCTGCGTTCGCTGGCGCGTTTTGCGCATGGCGAATGCGGCGGTCCCGGCGTCGGCGCGATCGGGATGTGTTTTACAGGAAATTTTGCGCTGACCATGATGCTCGAACCGTCGATGCTGGCGCCGGTGCTCTCGCAGCCGTCGCTGCCGCTGAACAATCCGGCTGGCATTGAAATCGCACCGGACCAAGTCAAGGCGGTCCGCGAACGGCTTGAACGGGAGGATCTGACGGTGCTGGCCTATCGCTTCGCGGGCGACAAGTTCTGCATGGCGCAACGCTTCGCCGCCTATAGGAGCGCGCTCGGCGACCGCTTCATCGGACGGGTGCTGCCGGACAGCGCGGCGAATACCGATCTGGCGCCGTTCTTCGAGCGCCACGTCACCACCCCGCATAGCGTCGTCACCGCGCATCTGATCGATGAAGCCGGCCAGCCGACGATCGCGGCACGCGATGAGATTTTGGCGTTCTTCCAGCACCGGCTCGCGCCCGTGTGAAGCGATCGCCAGGGACATCGCTTGCTCACAGGGTACTGAGCGCCCCGCGCGACGGCGCGATCGGCAGCCATTCCGGGATACGGCGTTTGGCGAGCCAGTACGGCCGCCAAAGAGATCGCCATGTGGCGCGGTCGAGCGGCACTGTGCCCCATTTACGCAAGCCCATGTCGATCTGTGACAGATCGTGCAGATGCAGCCACTGGCGCGCCGCCCACCACAGCTCGCGCGATGCACCGGTGTTTCCGGCGCCTTCCAGTTCGACAATGTTCGGCAGCGGATCACTATGGCGGCAGGCAACTTTGAGCGTGGCGATCCGTTCGCCATTCCGTCGCACGCTCCAGAGCCGGGAGCGATTATGCACCAGGTTGTAGCCATAGGTTTTCAGGCAATTCCTCATGGCTTTTGCCTCTTCGGCGACGGCGGCGGCCGACGTCAAAGGCACGAAATCGTAGCCAGCCACCCGACCGGCCTGCAGCCACATGTCGTTGATGGTTTGAGGACCAAGGTTCACATGCAACGCGATCATCATCCGCCAGTCGTCCGCAGCTTTGAGGGCCGGGCCAATGCGCATGCCCGGCATCCACTGGCGCCCGATAAGGCCGTTTCCGAACGTTGCCGGTTGGAGGGAGAACCAGGACCAGAGACTGATAAGCCGCAATCGCGCAGGATTTACGCGCCGAGGTTCGCGGACTAGCTCGCGCGCAATCCACACCGCTGCCGGCTCATGCGCGAGTTCAGCAACATCAGCCACGGCCTGCAGCCATGCCGGCGCCAGTTCTGGCGACTGCGGCAAATGGTTCGCGATCCGTCGGCGAAACAGTTCGTCGTCGGGCATTCGCGGGATTGGATGCGTGAACGCCTCGGGAGGGAGCCTGCGCAGCCATAGCGGCAGGTCAGCGGTAGCCGCCGCTTCTGCGAGTGCGGCACCGTCGATCACGCGCGCGACCGCGGGCGCCGGATCGAGGCCGGGGCGTGGAACGGCCAGCGCGAAAAGCAGCGCGGGAAAGCTCGCGGCAAGGTCCGCTATGCGCGAGTGCCGCATCGCCAGTGCGCGCACCTCACGCTGGAAGCGGGGATGATATCGCCGAAGTTGACGATCCAGCAGATCGGAACGCCCGACCCTCCGGCGAGGGGCCAGCACGAGATTAGAGGTCATGACAATAGTTCCGCAAGCGCGGACCGGAAGGCCGCGGCAGGATTCGATTCAATTGAAGATTTGCCATTTCATCCGGGATTGAATCCCGGAGCAGACGCTAAATATCGCGCGTCGAACCCGGGAAGCGTGCAGTCGTCGACACGGTCGCCTCCATTAATGCAGTTGCGGTGCAGCCCAATAGCCCGGTTTCTGCCGATATGCAACCCGAGACTGCATGCTGTTCCGGCGCCGTCGTTAACGCGATTGCAAGAAAGCTGGAGCTGCGCGCCCTCATGGTCACGCTCGGACCACCGGTCCCTGCGATCGCGCCGTTCGGTTTCAGCGTCAGGAGTGCTTGTCGAGGCGGCGCTTGAGCAGGGTCAGATGTTGCAGCAGATCCGACTGCGCGACGGGCGACAGTTCGCCGATCAGGGCGATCACCCATTCCTCATGCCGGCGCGCCATCCGGCTGAATTCCTTGGCGCCTTCCTGCGACAGGCGCAAACGGAAGGTGCGGCGATCATCGGAATCGACTTCGCGATGGATCATGCCGTCGGCCTCGAGCTTCTGCACGAGAGCGGTGATGGCGCCGTTCGAAACCATCAGAAGTTCCGAGACCTCGGACATGGTCGCGCCCGCCGGCTTGCGGGCGAGCTGCGCCAGCAGGTCGAAGCGGGCCAGCGTGGTGTTGAACTCCTTGCGCAGCCGCGCGTTCAGCGCCTTCTCGATCCGAGTGGCGCAAGAGAGCAGCCGCAGCCAGATGCGCAACTCCAGATGCGCGCCGTCGGATTCGTGCGCCGGCTCGACCGGCCGCAACGTTTGCGCGCGCGCGCCCTTCGGGGATCTGGCCTTTCGTTTGACTGTGGCATCCATGGCTGTGATCTCACCGGCTAGATGGAAATTGATCCGATGCTGGCTCCGCCGCAGACATACAGTGTCTGCCCGGTGATGAAGTCGGCATCCGGTGAACTGAAGAAACTGACGGCACGCGCGACGTCGTCGGACTTGCCGAGGCGGCCGAGCGGGATCGACTGCGCCAGTTTCTTTGCGCGCTCGGAGTCCGGCGACATCACGCTTTCGAACATCTCGGTGTCCGCGATCGGGCCGGGGGCCACGACGTTGACGGTGATGCCGTATGGAGCAAGCTCCAGCGCCCAGGTCCGCGCCATGCCGATGATGCCGGCCTTGGTCGCGGAATAGACCGTGCGTGTGACAGTTCCCAACGCGGCGCGAGAAGACAGGAGCACAATGCGGCCGAAGCTGGCCAGCTTCATGCTCGGCAGCGCCGCCTGCGCCAGCGCAATCCCCGCCCCGAAATGCAGTTGCGCCAAGGCGCCGACATCCTCGTCGGCCACCTCTTCAAGCAGCTTCGCGCGGATCGCGCCGGCATTATGCACGACATGGGTGATCGGCACGTTCGCCGCGATTTCCGACGCCACCTGCCGCGTCGCCGCCGCATCGAGCAGGTCGACTTCGTGCGATATGAATCTTGGATGGCTCCAGTCGGGTTTGCGCCGTGACAGCGAGATCACGTCGTAGCCGTCGGCGAGGAAGCCACGGGCGATCGCAGCACCAATGCCGGTATTGCCGCCGCTGACGATCGCCGTGTAGGGAAGCGCGGGCATTTTACCTCACATAAAGAGCTGGATGTTGCCGAAGGCAGCATCGCAATTGATCAGGTCGACGCGCTTCAGCTTGATCTTCAGCTTGCCGTTTTCGACGCTCAGATGATGCGTGACCCAGGCCGCATAGAGCGCCTGCTCGTCGAGGCGGGTCTCGACATAATGGATCGGGGTCCAGGTGACGTAGCTGTTGGCGGCGGCGTCGCGCGAATCGATCTGCGGCGTCTGCAGCACGTGATGGCAGCGGCTCTTCGGCTTCTGGCTAAAAGTCCGCGCGCCCTTGAGACGCTCGACCCGGATCGAGAGCAGCAGCTTGTCCTCGTACATCAGCGAGCAGGTCAGCCGCGGATCGGTTTGATTCCATTCCAGCGGCATCCAGTAGTAGGCGTCGTCGGCATACATCTCGAGCCATTCGTCGAAACGCTGCTGGTCGATCAGCCGCGCCTCGCGAACGACGAAGTCGATCAATTCCTGATCGGTGGGGACCGCATTCTTCAGGGGAGCCTCAGTGACCATGCTCATGTCACATCCCCATCGTCATGAACTTGGTCCAGGCCCGGAACTGATGGCGCATCGGCCACTCGCTGGTCCCGTTGATCGCCACGTTCGTCTGCCCGGCTTCGTCGGGGCTGTAGAGGCGCTGCAGGTTCACCCACTCGTTGCCGTTCGAGTGCAGGCCTTCCTGCGCGCGCTCGTACATTTCGAGATCGTCATGGCCGACGATGGAGGTCGGCGCATTGATCAGCCGGTTGTACATCAGCGTGCGCTCCAGCAGCATGTCGGGTGCATCGACGAGTTGGAACGTCCAGGATTCGACCAGCGTCTTGTTGGCCGCGATCGGCTTGAACTGCCGCAACAGCTGGATCGGGCCCTTGATCATGATGTTCGGGAAATAGACCGTGTTATGTCTGTTTTCGTCCAGGATCGCCTTGGCGCGGGCCTCGCCATAGGCCGCCGTCATCTTGTCGAAATAGCCAGGCACCGCCGAATAGTCTGAATGGATCGAGTGGTGCACGCCGGTGTGGCCGTGGCCGTTGTCCCAGATCCGGATGCCCATGTTCTCGAAGAACTCGTACGGGCTCATGAACGGGGCGATGATCTCGACCGCCATCGGCTTCCTGGTGCCGGGAGGCGCTTTCTTCCAGACTTCGACGGCGGTCCCGGCGGAGGATTCGTGCGCCACCATCGGATGGCAGGTGTCGGTCTGGTTCTCGACCAGCATCTTCCAATTGCAATTGTGCATGTAGCGCAGCACGCCGCCCGCGACCTTGAGCTGGCCGGCCGGCGAACGGTCGACCATGTTGTCAAAACTCGACAGGCTTTCGCCGAAGAACTCTTCGAAGTCGAGGCCGCCGTCGTTGATCTTGGCGAACACGAAGCCGCGATAATTGCGAACATGGCGCACCGGCGCCATGCCGGTCGCGGCGCGGCTTTGTTCGAAGCCTGTGTTCTCATAGCCCTTCTTCAAGGGGATCGCGAGCAGCGAGCCGTCGGTCTTGAAGCTCCAGGCGTGGTAGGGGCAGCGGAAGAATTTTCCGGTGTTGCCGCAGGTCTCGGAGGTGATCCGTGTGCCCTTGTGGGGGCAACGATTGTGCAACACGTGCACCTTGCCATCGGTGTGGCGGACGAGCAGGACCGGCTGGGTGCCGATCGTGGTGCCGTAATAGTCGCCGGCATTGGGGACTTGGCTGTCGTGGCCGACATAGACCCAGCTATTCGGGAACATATGCTCCATTTCGAGCTGGAACACCTCTTCGCTGACATAGACGTCGCGGTGAACTTCCTGCTCGCGGACCAGCGCGCGAAGCGCAGCGGCGTTGCCGGCATATCGGGTCATGCGTTCCTCCTTCACAGGTCGAGCACGAGTCGCTTGGTTTTCGCGCGCGAAATACAGATCTGCATCACCTTGTTCGATGCCTTCTCGCTTTCGCTCAAGATGTAGTCGCGATGATCGGGAATGCCCTCGATGACAGTGGTCTGGCAGATCCCGCAATCGCCGCGCTTGCAGTCATGTATCGGGTCTTCGCCGGCGTCGAGCAGCACGTCGAGAATGGTCTTGCCGGCAGGAATCTCATAGACGCGTCCGCTGCCCTTCAGTTCGACCTCGAAACTGGCGTCGCCGGACTTCTCTTCGGGGGCGCTGAAGATTTCGAAATGCAGCCGCCCCTGTGGCCAGTTCATCTGCTTGGCCAGCGCGATCGCGGCCTCGATCATCGGCAGCGGCCCGCAGAGATAAAGCGGCACGTCGGGTGCAAGCCGGTTCATCAGGCCCTCAAGATCAAAGAAGCGGCCCGCTTCGTCGTCAGCGTGGATCGTCGCGCTGGCGCTGGCCAGCCCTTCGATCTCGCCGAGAAAAGCGAGTTCGCCGCGGTTGCGGCCGGCGTAATAGAACGAGAATGGCCGCTTCGCTGCGCTCAATTCGCAGGCCATCGCGAGCAGCGGCGTCACGCCGATGCCGCCCGCGACCAGCGCGACGTCGCTCGTGCCCGCACCAAGGGGAAAATTGTTCGCCGGGGGCGAGATCGTCAGGCGATCGCCGGTCTTGAGACCGTGCATATGGGTCGAGCCGCCGCGGCTCTTGCTTTCCTGCAGCACGGCGATGCGATAGGCGGTCGGATGTTCAGCCGCCGCACGCGGTGACGCCGTCTCGATCAGCGAATAGGAGCGCCGGCCGACATCGGGCAGATGAACATCGATATGGGCGCCCGCGGCCCAGCCCGGCATCGGCGCGCCATTGGCGCGCGCCAGCACGAATTCGCGAATGCGCGGCGTGAGCGCCTCGGACTTCGACACTACGACCTCGAATTGATCCATCCTCAGGCGTCCTCGAACAGTGTCTCGACGGTACGCAACGCGCCGTCGAGCTCAGCGCCATCGGCGTCCTTCAGCGCGACCTTGGTCAGCCGCTGCACCCATTCGGCCGCATCAGGCCGGCCGGCCAGCCGTTCGGACGCCTGCATGACCTTGTCGAATTTCGTCTCACCACGGGAATGCGTGTCCGAATAGCCGCCAACGAGACGGCGCGCCTCGCACACGGCGGTTGCGAGCGCGAGGTCGTGCGTTGCGAATTTCCGCACGCGTTGCGCCCATTGATCGAGATGGCGCATTTCGCGGGTATGCCGCAGCGTGCGACGGCGCACTCGCCGCAAGCCCGCCATGAAGTACAACATCAGGAACGCCGTCGGTGCGGTGGTGCGCAGTCTGCGTCCACGATCAATGAGCCGGGCGAGGCGCTCGCTGCTCTCGATCTTCTCGCCGAGCCATGGTGGCAGCAGTCCTGCCATTTCCTCGATCCGCGGATGAAAGAATTCGGTGATCCCGAGAATCTGGTCATCACCGGCCCGCGCCTCGCGGCGCACCCGGTCGAATCGTCCTGCGCGGGTCTTGAGATCGGCCACGCGGATCACGTCATCATAGGCCATCGCGATAGCGAGATATTTGGCAAAGGCCTGCATCAGGACGGCGTCGCGCGGCATCGCTTCCAGCCGGTCGAGATATTCGCGGCCGTAGGCCGTGTCCTGATAATCGACGACGCGCTGCAGGCCGGCGGCGACGATGCCGTGCAGTGCTTCCGGCAATTGCTGCGCCCGGGCGACCAGCGCGTCGTAATCGGCATGACCGATCGGTTCGAGACGCGGAAAGCGCTTTGCGAGCGGCGGCTTTGCCACGGGCTTGATCTTGGGATCCTGCTTGAGCGTGGCGACGGCCTGCTCGCGGCCGGCGGTGAAGGCGCGCAGGCTGGCATCGACGCCGACGCCCGCCGCCCGGATCGTGGATTCAAAATCCTCTGTCGTGAAGGGCAGGCCGCCGGAGCCCGCGAGCGCACCGAACAGGACCGAGGAAACCACGCTGCCGGTGGCGTCCGCGATCTCCGCCATGTCGAATGCGATGAAGCGATTGGCTGCAACATTGGCTGCCTCATAGACCTGCGACGCGTCGGCGGTGCCGTCGCCGGGCGCGGTCTTCTCGACCACGGCCAAAGAGCGGTGCGAGGAGCCGATCAAGAGCGTACGATCGGGCGAGACCAGCCCGCGCAGGATGGCGCGGCCGGCTTCCATCAATTCGGCGCCGATCACGATGTCGACCTTGCCCGGGGCCGGCATCAGAGACAGCACGGGGTGACGCTCCGGCTTGCTCGCGTCGGGCGCAATCATCTCGATGTAATAGATCGTGGCGCCGGTGCGTTGGGCGACGCCGGGCACCGAGGTCGATTGCGCGAACCAGCCGCGCCGCTCGGCCAGTGCCACGATCCAGTCGACCAACACACCGCCGCCCTGGCCACCCATCGCGAGCACCGCGACGGTGATGGGACGCGCCTGGCTGAGCGCGATGGAGGAGGGGGCCACGGAGACGTTCATATCGCCTCCTGCTGGAACATGATCCGCCGTCCCGCCCGCCAGCGCTGCAAGGCGCCGATCATCCGTTGCCAGATACGATCGAGCCACGCTTCGAACGCGGTGGGGTTGGAAACGATGTCAGCGCGATAGAAGGAGGGGCACAGCACGGCCGCGTCCGCGACCTCGCCGCAATGACCGCAGCCGACGCAGGTATTGTCGACAGCGGCGACTGGATTGTCCTTGAGGGGATCACTGGTCGGTTTCACCGATAGCGACGGGCAGCCGGACAGGCGGATGCAGGCGTGGTCGCCGGAACATGTGTCTTCATCGACACCGAAGCGCTCGCGTACGACGCGCTCGCCGCGCTTGGCGGCGGCCGCCAGCAGCGGCTTCACGCGCCGCTGCTTGTTCAGCATGCATTCCGACGAGGCGACAATGATTTTTGGACCTTTTTCCTCCGTCGTCAGCGCCTCGCGC
The DNA here is from genome assembly GCF_049993905.1 of Bradyrhizobium sp. McL0615. Lineage (NCBI taxonomy): Bacteria > Pseudomonadati > Pseudomonadota > Alphaproteobacteria > Hyphomicrobiales > Nitrobacteraceae > Bradyrhizobium > Bradyrhizobium sp. McL0615. The sequence goes on from NZ_CP188254.1 coordinate 1,843,477, forward strand.
AGCGTGTCGCGCATGCGCTTGACGTCGTAGGTGCGGTCGATCTGGCGCACCCATTTGGCGCCGACGCCCTTTACCGCCTCGACGATCGGATGCTTGGTCGAACGCGAACGGTTGTCGGCGCGGGAGGAGGGGATGTCCTGGCCGCCGGTCGCGGCGGAATAATAATTGTCGACCACGACGATCACGCTGTCGTGCTGGTTGAAGACGGCGTTGCCGACGCCGCTGGTCAGCCCGTTATGCCAGAAGCCGCCGTCGCCCATGATCGAGATCGAGCGCTTGCTCGCCGGAACGTTGAAGGCGGACGCCGACGCCGGGCCGAGACCGTAACCCATGGTAGTCGCGCCGATGTTGAATGGAGGCAGGATCGAGAACAAATGGCAGCCGATATCGGCGGCGATATGATGTGGACCGAGCTCCTTCTCCACCAGCTTCATCGCGGAAAAGATCGGCCGCTCCGGGCAGCCGGTGCAAAAACCCGGCGGCCGGGGCGGTACCACTTCGGCCAATGCGCGGATTTTGTCGTCGACCTCGACCCGGTCGATGTTCGGCGCGCGCGCAGCATCCGGCAGCGCGTCGGGGCGCCAGCGGCGGATGAAGGCGCCGATCGCCGCGCCCATCACCTGGGCGGTGTATTCGCCGGCCATCGGCAACAGGTCCTTGCCGTGCAGTTTTGAGGGGATGTCTGCGTTGCGCAGGATCTTGTGCAGCGCCTGCTCGATGAATTCGGGCTGGCCTTCCTCGACCATCAGCACGGCCTTCTTAGCCCGGCAGAACTCGATCACCTCGCGGTCGACGATCGGATAGGTCACGTTCATCACATAGAGCGGCACCCTCGTCTCGCCCCAGATGTCGGCAAGGCCGGCCTCGCGCAGCGCGGTGATGACGCCGTTATACATGCCGCCCTGCATGATGATGCCGATATCGTCGATATCGCCCTCGAACGTCTCGTTCATGCCGCGCGCGTGGATGAATTCGACCGCCGCGGGCCAGCGCTGCTCGACCTTCTCCTTCTCGTGCAGGAACGAGGCCGGCGGCAGCACGATGCGGTTGGTGTCGCGCGACGGCGCGTCGAGCGCGCGGGCCAGCGGAAAACTGGGGCGGACATTCTCGCGGGTGGCGAAGCGACCGTGCACATGGCAGGCGCGAATCCGCACTTCCAGCATCACGGGCGTATTCGATGCCTCCGATAGCTCAAAGGAATCGTGCACAGCCTTGACGATCGACGCCACGTTGGGCCGCGGATCGACCAGCCAGAGCTGCGACTTCATCGCAAACGCGTGTGAACGCTCCTGCATGATGGAGGAGCCTTCGCCGTAATCTTCGCCGATAATGATCAGCGCGCCGCCGGTGACGCCGCCCGAGGACAGGTTGGCGAGCGCGTCGGACGCGACGTTGATGCCGACCGGCGCCTTGAAGGTGACCGCGCCGCGGATCGGGTACATCACGGAAGCCGCAAGCGTCGCCGCCGCGGTCGCCTCGCTGGCGCTGGATTCGAAATGCACGCCGAGGTCGGAAAGGATATCCTGCGCGTCCGACAGCACGTCCATCAGATGCGAGATCGGCGCGCCCTGGTAACCGGCGACATAGCTGACGCCGCATTCGAGCAGTGCCTTGGTGATCGCGAGGATACCTTCGCCGCGAAATTCCTGGCCGGCGCCGAGCTTGAGGTCTTCCACCTCGCGCGCGAAAGAGCGTTCTGCCATGCTCGCCTCCTGAGGCCCCGCCGGAACTCCGGATGACCGAATATAATTTTAGACATCAAACAAAAATGATGTCAATCGGACTTGCGGGTTTTGAACGCGGTAAAGCACCGTACGTTCATTCGTGCGCATTTTGCAGCCTGTTTAGTAGGCTTGGTGCACAGTCGCCCGGCTCCGGACCCGCACCGGCTCGCTTGACAGGATATTTTAGCCATGAAACATTATTGGCGCGCGTTGCACTTGGCGGCGTGTGCCAAGGCGGCCTTTGCGGGAGACTGAAATGACCCCGGTTTCGCAGTTGCGCGGGCCGTCTCGCGAACATCTCGCGTGGCCGTTCTTCGATTCCCGCCACACTGAATACGCCGCGGCGCTCGATGCATTTGCCGCCGGTCTCGGTGATACACACGGCGGTGACGTCGATGAGACCTGCCGTTCGCTGGTTCGCCGGCTTGGCGCCGCGGGATTGCTGGAGGCGTCGGTCGCGGGCAACCAGCCCGATGCGGTGATCGATTCCCGGCTGATCTGCATAGCCCGCGAGACGCTGGCCTGGCACAGCGGGCTTGCCGATTTCGCCTTTGCGATGCAGGGACTTGGCACCGGCGCGGTGGCGATTGCCGGCTCACCCGAATTGCGCGCAATGGTGCTTCCGAAGGCGCGGCGTGGCGAGTGGGTGGCGGCCTTTGCCCTGTCGGAAAAGGAGGCCGGTTCCGACGTTGCCGCCATGGCCTGCAGCGCCCGGCGCGAAGGCGATCACTACATCCTCGATGGCGAGAAAACCTGGATCTCCAACGGCGGCATCGCCGACGTCTATACGCTGTTTGCGCGAACCGGCGAGGCGCCTGGCGCGCGGGGCATTTCCGCCTTCGTGGTGCTTCCGGACGATTCCGGCTTCTCGATTGCCGACCGCATCGACGTAATGGCGCCGCATCCGCTGGCGACGCTGCGTTTCGAGGCTTGCCGGATTCCGGCGGCGCGGCTGTTGGGCTCGCCGGGCGAAGGGTTCAAGATCGCGATGCGAACGCTCGATATCTTCCGCGCGTCGGTCGCAGCTGCCGCGTTGGGCTTTGCCCGCCGCGCACTGGATGAGGCAACAGCACATGCGCGGACCCGGAAAATGTTCGGCGGCGTGCTCGGAGACCAGCAACTGACGCAGGCGGCTCTCGGCGACATGGCGGCGGGCGTCGATGCCAGCGCGCTTCTCACCTATCGGGCGGCGTGGCGGCGCGACGTGCAGAAAGCTTCCACGACGCGCGAAGCGGCGATGGCCAAGATGGTCGCGACCGAAACCGCGCAGGAAGTGATCGACCGCGCCGTGCAGATGTTCGGCGGCCGCGGCGTGCGCTCGGGCGAAATCGTCGAGCAGCTCTACCGCGAGATACGTGCGTTGCGCATCTATGAAGGCGCGACCGAAGTCCAGAAACTCATTATCGGACGCGACGTCCTGAAGGCCTAGCCGCAGGTGTCGAGTCGTGTCCTGCTACGGGAGTATGAAATGTTCGAGTTCTTGCAGCCGCCCGGTTGGGCCAAGCCGAGCGGTTATGCAAACGGCATCGCCGCCCGCGGCAAGATGATCTTCGTCGCGGGCCAGATCGGCTGGAACGAACAGTGCAAGTTCGAATCCGACGATCTGGTGGAGCAAACCGGCCAGACCCTGAAAAACGTCGTAGCCGTGTTGCGCGCCGGTGGCGCCGGGCCCGAACATATCGTGTCGATGACGTGGTTCCTGCTCGATCGCAAGGAATACTCGGCGCGCCTGAAGGAAATCGGCGTGGCCTATCGCGATGTCATGGGCCGGAACTTTCCGGCCATGACGGCGCTGCAGGTGTCGGGGCTGATCGAGGATCGCGCCAAGGTCGAAATCCAGGCGATTGCGGTGATACCTGACCAGATGAACTGACAACGCGACGCCGAATACGGCGCCAGAACAGGAGGCGACATGGCAACGAAAGCGCGCGAGAACCACCGGGAAGACGTGGCTGGACGGGCCAATGTCGAGGATACGCCTGAACTGCTCGCCTATTACGACGAACTCGAAAGGCTGGAGGCCGGCGCGCTCTGGACGGTCGCGAACAAGATCGAGCCCTGGGCGCCCAAATCATCCTCCGTTCCGGTGCTTTGGCGCTACGAGGACCTTCGTGCGCATGTGTTGCGCTCCGTCGAGCTGGTGTCGCCGGAGAAGGCCGGCCGCCGCGTCATCTATCTGAACAATCCCGGCCGGCGTGATCACGCCGCCGCGGTCGGCTGGCTCTATTCCGGCTTGCAGATCATGCATCCGGGCGAGGTCGCGTCCGCCCACGCGCATTCGGCTTCCGCGCTTCGCTTCATCATGGAAGGCGAGGGCGCCTACACCATCGTCGACGGCCACAAGATGACGCTCGGCGCCAACGATTTTGTGCTGACGCCGAACGGCACCTGGCATGAACACGGCGTTTCCAGCGACGGCACGCCCTGCATCTGGCAGGACGGTCTTGATATTCCCCTGGTCAACACGCTCGAAGCCAATTTCTATGTCGTCCATCCCGACCTGCAACAGAGCGTCGGCTATCCCGTCGATGACATGACGCACACCTGGGGCAATCCCGGCCTGCGTCCGGCGGGCGCCGAATGGTCCAAGGGATATTCGCCGTTGCTGAAATATGAGTGGGGTCCGACCTACGAGGCGCTGCAGCGCTACGGCAAGGCCACCGACGGTTCGCCCTATGACGGCGTTCTCATGAACTATGTGAACCCGGTGACCGGCGGTCCGGTGATGCAGACGATCGGCGCGTCGATGCAGATGCTGCGGCCGGGCGAGAGCACGAAGGCGCATCGTCACACCGGCAGCTTCATCTATCAGGTTGCAAAGGGCCACGGCCACTCGATCATCGACGGCAAGCGCTTCGACTGGAAGGAGCGTGACATCTTCTGCGTCCCGTCCTGGGCCTGGCATGAGCATGTTAACGCTTCCGCCAGCGACGACGCCTGCCTCTTCACCTTCAACGACCTGCCGGTCATGCATGCGCTCGGCCTCTACCGCGAGGAAGCCTTTGGCGATAATGGCGGCCGGCAGCCCCTCGTATCCTAGGAGAGAAGCAGTGCGTCTTGTTACCTATCGCAGCACCGTTGAGGCTGCAGCCCGTCTAGGTGCTCTCGTCGATGATCTCGTTGTGGACGTCGAGGAGGCGGGCCACCATGCCGGGGTTTCCCTTCCTTCATCGATGCTCGATTTCATCGATCTCGGGCCGCCGGCCTTGGCGGCGCTCAAAAAGATATTGAACGACGGCAAGGATAACTGGCCGGTAGGCGCGGCTTTGCCGCTGGCGAATGTCAGGCTGCTGGCGCCGATCCCGCGTCCGCGCAAAAACATTTTTGGCATCGGTCTCAATTATGTCGAGCACGTCGCGGAATCGTCGCGCGCCCTCGATACGGCAAAGGACCTGCCCAAGCAGCCGATCATCTTCTCGAAGCCGCCGACCAGCGTGATCGGCCCGGATGAGGCCATCCAACACAACAAGGCGATCACGCAACAGCTCGACTGGGAAGTCGAGCTTGCCGTCATCATGGGGCGGACCGCGCGGCGCGTGTCGGAAGCCGAGGCGCTCGGCTTCATATTCGGTTACAGCGTGATGATCGATGTCAGTGCCCGCGACAATCGCCGCGCCGGTCAGTGGATCTATTCCAAAGGGCAGGACACCTACGCGCCGTTCGGACCCTGCATCGTCACGGCGGACGAAATCACTGACCCGCACGCGCTCGATCTCTGGCTAACGGTGAACGGCGTCGAGAAGCAGCGCTCCAACACGCGCCATATGCTGTTCAAGGTGCCGCTCCTGATTGCGGATATTTCGGCGGCGATGACGCTGGAGCCGGGAGACATCATCGCGACCGGCACGCCCGAGGGCGTCGGCGCCGGGCGCTCTCCGCAGGAATGGCTGTGGCCGGGCGACGTGGTGGAGGCGGAAGTCACCGGCATCGGCCGGCTGCGCCACCCGGTGGTCGCGATCTGAGAGGCCGGCATGATCTTCGATATGGAGACGTTGGAAGCGCAGAACCGCTACAAGATCCTGACGGCCACGGTGACGCCACGGCCGATCGCCTGGATCACCACGCTTTCCGCGAGCGGCGTGATCAATGCCGCACCTTTCAGCTTCTTCAATGTGATGGGGCATGAGCCGCCCACGGTCGCAATCGGGCTTCTGGCGGGCTCCGAGCGCTTCAAGGACACGGCGGCGAATATCCTCGACACCGGCGAATTCGTCGTCAACCTCGTTGGCGAAGCCAATGCCGAGGCGATGAACATCACCTGTATCGATGCGCCGCCCGACATCGACGAACTCAAGCTCGCTGGCCTGACGCCGACCGCCTCGCAGGCGGTACGCCCGCCGCGTATCGCGGAATCGCCGGTGTCGTTCGAATGCCGGGTCCTCACGTCGCTGGTGACGGGGCCGCGGCAGACCGCCGTTATCGGCCGCGTGGTCCGCGCCCATGTCGATGACGCCGTGATTTTGGACAAGGAGCGCTGTCACATCGATACGCAGGCGTTGCGCCTGATCGCCCGTATGCACGGTAGCGGCTGGTATGCGCGCTCCACCGACCTGTTCCAGATCGATCGCCCGACCTGGGCAGCGTGGCAGGAAAAGAACGTCAAGGCGAATCCTGCGTAGCGGGACCTGAAGCGGAGGACATCTTGAAGATTGCGGTATTGGGTGGGGGCAACGGTTCGTTCGCGGCCGCCGGCGACTTCGCCTTGGCCGGTCACGAAGTCCGGCTGTGGCGTCGAAATCCCGGAGATGTCGAGGCGCATCGCGCGCAGGGCAGCACGATAACGGTCATCGATCGATCGGGTCGCCGAGATGCGCGGCTGGCTCTGGTCACGTCAGCGATCGCGGAAGCCATCGACGCCGCCGACCTCATCCTGTGTCCGGCGCCGGCCTTCGCGCAGGCCGCGATCGCCGAACTGGCCGCGCCGCATTTGCGCGACGGCCAGGTCGTGTTTCTGCCGCCTGGTACGTTCGGTTCCTACATCTTTGCCCGCGCGGCAAAGGACGCTGGCAACCGCGCGGAAATTGCTACCGCGGAGACCGGAACCCTGCCGTGGCTGGCACGTAAGCAGGGGCCTTACGCCGTCCGCATCTCTGGCAGGGGTGCGCGGTTGCCGACCGGCGTGTTTCCATTGCGTCTCGCCCCGCACGCGTTGGGCGTGATCGAACGCGCGTTTCCGAACGCCATCGAGCCATGCGGCGATGCGCTGTCGGGAGCGCTGATGAACGCCGGTCCGATCATTCATCCGCCGCTGATCACGATGAACGCCGGTCCCATCGAGCACTTCGAAAAGTGGGACATCCACAAGGAAGGAACGCAGCCGGCCATCCGCCGCGTGACGGACGCGCTCGATGCCGAACGCATCGCCATTCGTGAGGCGCTTGGTTACGGGGGGCCGCACTTTCCACTCGCCGACCATTATTCGAAGGATGGCGAACCCTGGATGTATGCGCGCGACGCGCATGACCAGCTCACGGATTCCGGCGATTGGTCTGAACGCCTTATCCTCGTTGAGCACCGCTACATGCTGGAGGATTTGCGCCTCGGCCTGTCATTCCTCGCTTCGGTGGCCGGTCTGGCAGGCGTGCAAACGCCGCTGGTCAAGGCGTTCCTGGCGATCGGCTCTGCCGTCACGGGGCAGGATTTCGCGGTGACGGGCCGCAGCCTGTCTTCGCTCGGCCTCGGCGATCTCGACCGGGCCGCATTGCAAACCCTTCTGGTCGAGGGTTTCCGATGAAACCGGTCATCGGATGCCTCGGCGCTGGACGAATGGGCCGCGGGATCGCGGTCGTGTTCGCATTCGCCGGCCACCACGTGATCGTCGTCGACTTCAAGGAACGAGAAGATTCGGCGTTTGAGGCGCTGGCAGCCGAAGCCAAGGCGGAAATCCGTTCGACGCTCGAAATCCTCTCGCGCATCGGCATGCTCCCGCTGGAGCTTGTGCCCACAATCGCCGAGCGCATCACCACCGTGCCTCGGCAAGAGGCGGATGCTGCGCTGCCGCGCTGCGATGTCATCTTCGAAGGTATGCCCGAAATCCTCGGCCTGAAGCAGACCGCGCTGGCCGAAGCCTCGCAGCTGGCGGGCCAAGGCCCGATCATCGCCTCGACCACGTCGACGATACTGGTCGATGATCTCGCGGGCTCGATCGAACACCCTAGCCGCTTCCTCAATGCACACTGGCTCAATCCGGCCTATCTGGTGCCGTTGATCGAATTGTCGCCGGGGCGGCTCACCGCGCCGGAAGTGACTGTGCGGATGAAGGCGCTGCTCGAAGGCATCGGCAAGGTGCCGGTGGTCTGCGCGGCGCGGCCGGGCTTCATCGTTCCCAGAATCCAGACGCTGGCGATGAACGAGGCCGCCCGCATGGTCGAGGAAGGGGTCGCCTCGGCGGAGGATATCGACAAGGCCGTCATCTATGGCTTCGGATTCCGCTTTGCCGTGTTGGGCCTGCTCGAGTTCATCGACTGGGGTGGCGGCGATATCCTTCATCACGCCAGCCGCTATCTGGTCGAGGCGCTCGGCGATCGCCGTTACGCCGCGCCCGACATCATTGCGACGAATATGCGCGAGGGACGCATCGGCATGAAGACCGGGCAGGGTTTCATGAACTACGAAGGCGTCGACCAGGCCGCCTATCGCGAGCAGCGCCTTGCGGCCTTTGCCTCGGCGCTGCGGGCCATGGGTCTGGCGCGCGAACCTGTCGCTTGAAGCGCGCTACGTGTAGCCCGCACCGCGCTTCAGTGGCCGCCGAGATAGGCGTTGATCAGCTTCGGGTCGTGGATCAGGGTGTCCGCCGGGCCGGACTGGATGATCTCGCCGGTTTCCAGCACATAGCCGTAGTCTGCGGTCTCCAGCGCGGCGCGGGCGTTCTGCTCGACCAGCAGGACCGATACGCCGAGGCTCCGCAGCGAGGCGATGGTGCGGAAGATTTCGCGGACGATGAGCGGGGCGAGGCCGAGACTGGGTTCATCGAGGACGAGAAGTTTCGGCTTCGCCATCAGCGCGCGACCGAGCGCCAGCATCTGCCGTTCGCCGCCCGACAATGTGCCGGCGGCCTGCTTGCTGCGCTCCTTCAGCCGCGGAAAACGGTCGAACACGTCGTCGAGGCTTTTGCGCGTCGTCGAGCGATCACGCAGGCTGTAGGTGCCGAGCAGCAGATTGTCGGCGACCGACATGTCGGCGAACAGCTCGCGCTTCTCAGGCACCAAACAAAGGCCTCGCTCGACGCGACCCTCGACATCAATCCGCGCCAGATCGGCGCCTTGAAACATCATCCGTCCCGTGGACTTCAGCAGCCCGATGGCGGCCATCAGCAACGTCGTCTTGCCGGCGCCGTTCGGGCCGATCACGGTCACGATCTGTCCCTGCTCGACGGAAAGCGAGACATTCCGCACGGCCTCTACCTTGCCGTAGGCGACCGACACATTCTCGATCGAGAACATCTGTGTCACGCGACACCTCCGAGATAGGCTTCCTGGACGCGGGCGTCACTGCGGATCGCCGCCGGCGCGCCTTCGCAGAGTTTTGAGCCGAAATCGAGCACGACGATGCGGTCGACCAGCGACATCACGAACTCCATGTCGTGCTCGACCAGCAGGATGGTCAGATGATCCGAGCGCAGCGACCGCAGCAATTCGGCCAGCTTGAGCTTCTCCTGGCGGCGCAGGCCGGCCGCCGGCTCGTCGAGGACGAGCAGCGTCGGGTCGGCGGCGAGCGCGCGGGCGATTTCGAGGACGCGCTGATTGCCAAGCGGCAAATTGCCGGCGAGTTCGAACGGCTTGTCGCCGAGGCCAACCCGTTCGAGTTGCCGCAGCGCTTCGTAGCGGGCGCTGGCCTCTTCCGCCTGGTTCAGGCGCAGGGCGCCGGCGAGCAGGCCGGTTGTGGTCCGCGAATAGGTGCCGAGCAGCACGTTGTCGAGCAGCGTCATGCGCGGGCGCAGCTTGACGTGCTGGAAGGTGCGGGAGATTCCGGCGCGGGCGATGTGGAATTGCTGGTCACGGGCGATCGAACGGCCCGCGAACGCGATCTCGCCACTGTTGGCGCGCAGCGCCCCCGTGAGCAGATTGAACATCGTGGTCTTGCCGGCGCCGTTCGGCCCGATCAGCCCGAGAATTTCGCCGGACCTGACCTCGAAGCTGACATTGTTGACGGCGACGAGACCACCAAACCGCCGCTGCGCGTCGCTCACTTTGAGAAGGAGCGTGCCGGGCGCCGGCTGCTCGCGGCGCGGCAACGCGGTCGCCGCTTGCGGACGGGACTGCTTCAGTTCAGGGAGAAAACCTGCAAGAAACGGGACGATGCCCTGCCGGGCGCGCTGCAGGAACAGGATGAACAGCGCCGAGAAAGCCACGATCTCGAGCTGGCCGGAGGCGCCCTTGGCGATCAGCGGCAGATAGTCCTGCACGGAATTCTTCAGAAGCGTGACGATCGCAGCACCCACCACGCCGCCCAGAATGCTGCCTGAGCCGCCGACCATCGCCATCATCAGGTATTCGATGCCCATGCTGGCGTCGAACGGTCCGGGGCTGACGAAGCGGCCGAGATGGGCATAGAGCCATCCGGACAGCGCGCCGAGGAAAGCGGCGATGACGAACGTCACCAGCTTGATCTGGAATGCGCTGATCCCGAGGCTTTCGACCAGCGTATTGCCGCCGCGAAGCGCGCGCATCGCGCGGCCGATGCGGGAGTCGAGCAGGTTGTAGCAGACGAACAGGACCGCGACGACGATGGCCCAGATCAGAAAATAGATCTGCCGGCTCTCGACCAGGGCGATCGGGCCGATCGAGATCGGCGGAATGCCCGAGATGCCGTTGTGTTGACCGAGACCGTCGATGTTGCCGAACAGAAACGCGATCGCCAGTCCCCAGGCGACCGTGCTCAGCGACAGGAAGTGGCCGCCCAGGCGCAGCGTCACGAAACCCAGGATCGCCGCGATGCTGCAGGTCAGGACGATCGCCAGCACCAGCCCGAGCCAGGGGGAATAGCCGTTCATCGCCGTGACCCACGCGGTTGAGTAGGCCGCGACGCCGACGAAAGCCGCCTGGCCGAACGACACGATGCCGCCGACCCCGGTCAGCAGCGCCAGCCCGATGGCCGCGAGCGAGTAGATGCCGATGTAGTTCAGCAAGGTAATGCTGAACGGATTAAGCACAAAAGGCGCCGCGATGAGGCAGGCAATTGCGGCGGCAATGATGAGACGGATCTGCTGCAGTGTCATTCCTCGACTTCCTCTTCGGAATGCTGCGAGGCGAGCGAGCGCCAGAGCAGGACGGGGATCAGCAGCGAGAAGACGATGACGTCCTTCAAGGTGCTGCTCTCGAACGAAGCGAAGCTCTCGATAATGCCGACGCCGAATGCGCCGAGCGCGGCGCCTGGATAGCTGGCCATGCCTCCGACGATGGCGCCGACAAAGGCTTTCAGGCCGAGCAGGAATCCGGAATCGTAGAAGATGGTGTTCACAGGCGCGATCAGGATGCCGGACACGCCGGCCATCAGCGATCCCAAGAGGTAGGCGATGGTGCCTGCGCGCGCCGGCCTGATTCCCATCAGCCGGGCGCCCGTGCGGTTCAGGGCGGTCGCGCGCAGCGCCTTGCCGATCAGCGTGAAGTCGAAGAACAGAAACAGCAGGCCGCTGAACACCAGCGCCGCCGCCAGGATCAGCACCGTCTGTCCGGAAACGTGAACGCCGGCGATCTCGATCGCCATCGACGTCAGCGGTTCGGTCCGCACACCTTCGGGACCGAAGAACAGCAGACCAAGTCCGACCAGCGCGAAGTGCAGTGCGACCGAGACTGTCAGCAACAACAGCACCGAGGCGTCGGCGATCGGGCGGAACACGATCCGGTCCAGCAGCGGCGAGATCGGCATGATCAGGAGCAGCGCCAGCACGATCCGGACCGGCATCGGCGGATTGAAGCGCATCGTCAGCCAGACGATTCCGACGACGATCAGCGGAAGCACGAGATAGCCGAGGACGGCCTTCGGCACCGCGCGAAGCTCGCCAGCGCGCGCCAGCGAGACCACTTCCATCGCGCTGGCCATGCACGCCAGCACGACAACCAGCCCGACCGTTCCGGGAAGCTGTTTGGCGTCGAGCGCCGCCAGGGTGAGCGCCGTGAAGGCTGCGATGTCGCCGAACGGAATGAAGATCACCCGCGTTACGGTGAAGATCAGCACGGTGCCGATCGCCACCAGGGCGTAGACCGCCCCGGTGGCTATTCCGTCGATCGCAAGGATCGCTGCGATGTCTGCCGTCATGCGGTCGGCCGCCCTTCCGTGTTACGCTTCAGTCTCGCTCAGGGCTCGTAGGTCCAGGCGCCGTTGACCAGGCGGACGATCACCAGCGCCCGCTCGTCGACGCCATAGTAGGCGCCCGGTTTGAAGTTGTAGACCGCATGAACGCCCGAGAGCTCGTTGGTGTTGAGAATCTCGTCGCGCAGGGCCTTGCGGAATTCGACCGTGCCGGGTTTCGCGGTCTTCAGCGCACGCTCGGCGGCGGAGGTGAAGATCCGCCAGCCGTCGAAGGAATAGGCCGAGAAACCGTCGGTGGTCGGGACATTGTTGGCCTTCAGGAAGGCGGCGCGGAACTCGAGCGCGAGCTTCTTGGCGAAATGGCTGTCGGGAAGCTGTTCGGCCACGATCACCGGGCCGGCGGAGACCTGGATTCCATCCGCGGCCTTGCCGCCGACGCGCACGAAATCGGGATTGACCAGTGCGACCGTGCCGTAGGTCTTGCCCTTGAAGCCGCGTTCGCCGAGCGCGAGCAGCGGCAGCGCGCCCTGCGTGCCCGATCCGCCGATCAACACGGCATCCGGACGCACTGCAAGAACTTTAAGGATCTGGCCGGTGACCGACGTGTCGACGCGCGCATAGCGCTCATTGGTCAGCACCTTGATGCCGTCCTCGGCTTCGGCTGCCTTGGCGCCGTTGTAGACGAGGTCGCCCCAGGCGTCAGAGAAGCCGATATAGCCGATGTTCTTCATGGCGTCGCGCTTCATGCGGTCGGCGACGACCTTGACCAGCAGCGAGGCGGGTTGCGGAACGGAGATGGCCCACTGATCGGCCGGATTCGGTTGTCCGGTCAGCGGAGAGACGGCGATCATCGGCACCTTCAACTCGGTCGCGACCGCCATCATCGCAATCGTCGACGGGGTGGTTGCGGTGCCGATCAGGAGATCGACCTTTTCTTCTTCAATGAGCTTGCGCGCGTTGCGGGTCGCGGCGGAGGGATCGGACCCGTCATCGAGCTGGATCAGCTTGATCTTCTCGCCATTGACCTCGCTCTTGTATTCCACGGCGGCCTGGATGCCGCGGCCGTACGGGATGCCAATCGAGGCGCCGGGTCCACTGAGCGACGTCACGAATCCGATCGTGATGTCGGCCTGTGCGGTCGAGGCCGCCACGAGGCTGCCGATGAGTGCAGTCAAACTCAACATCTTGCGCATTGCATTCCCCTTGGTTGAAAACAGCCGCGACCTGAGCGAGATGTCAGCATGGATCGAGGTCGGACCAGCACGATCGATGCCGCAGTTGTCGCCGAAACCTGGCGCGGGCATGATCCCCGCGTCGGCATGGGAGTTATGAGATGAACGCCACCAGAACCGCTTCCAACGTCGAGCGCCGCTTCGTCACGACGCCTCTCGGCCGCATCCACGTCGCGATGGCGGGAACAGGCTTTCCTGTTCTGCTGCTGCACCAGACGCCGCGCTCGTGGGACGAATACCGGGACGTGCTGCCGCTGCTCGGCCGCGATTTCCGTGCGATTGCGATGGACACGTTCGGCTTCGGGGATTCCGATTCCCCTGCCGGCGACCCATCGATCGAACTGTGGGCGGAGGGCGCGTTCGCGCTGCTCGATGCGCTGGAAGCGCCGCGCGCCGCGATCGTCGGCCATCATACCGGTGCGGCGATCGCGGTTGAAATGGCGGCCTCGGCGCCTGCGCGCGTCAGCGCGCTGGTGCTCTCGGCCTGTCCTTTCGTCGACGCGGCGCGCCGGGCCAAACACCGCGGCACGCGCGTCATCGACGATGTGGAAGCACGGACCGACGGCGTTCATCTCACGGAGCTCTGGGCGCGCCGGCAGCCGTTCTACCCCGCCGATGATATCGATCTGCTGCAGCGCTTCATGATCGACGCGCTGCGGGCCGGCGAGATGGCGGCGGAAGGCCACCGGGTGGTGAATCGCTACCGGATGGAGGACCGTTTGGGACAGATCCACTGTCCCACGCTGGTCATTGCTCCGACGGGCGATCCGCACGTTCATCCGGTGGCTCCGAAGGTCGCTGGAGCCATCGAGGGCAGCATCTTGCACGAGCTCTCAGGAGGCATGGTGCCGCTTCCCGATCAGATGCCGGAAGCTTTCGCCGGCCTCGTCGGCGACTTCATTGCCGCTCAGACGGCCAAGAGCTGAGCGGCCAAGACCGGAAGTGGGACCTGAAACGGCGGGGCCAGCCGCCGCGCGTGCGAAGCCGCCGGTAGCACCCGCTGTCCCGAGGTCGATGGTCTCAGCCACGATTGAAGAGCCCTTATCAACGCAACCTATCAAGGCGACGTGCGTCGGCACCGCGCCCACTCCCTGTCAATTGTTTAAAGCCTAAAGTATTTATCGGCCGCAGGTCAATACGCCAGATTCGCGCTCCGCGGAAAAACTTTTCCGCGGAGCGTGCGGTCGCGAGAGCTGAATTCGCTAGTGCAAAAGGGTAAGGCGCTATCTGCCTGTCCTTTCGGCAAACCGATCTTGTCGTGCGCAGCGTGCGTCGGCGCGCCGCTCAATTGACGCCCAAATTATTTTGTGGTTGAAATATTTTTGTCGATGGGGATGGCGTCACTCTGCAGCGCGCCTCCGCAGCGACCGGCCTGTGCGTGTCGTCGCCCTCTGTAACCACGGAGGTTCGAGGCTCGGCACGGTTCGCCTGTGAAACAGGATACCCGCTGTGCGTATCTTCTGGCAGAGCTTCGTCGACCAGGCTACGAGCGCGCCCTACATGGCGCGGCTTGCGGCCTATCTGAACGAGATCGCCGCGGCCGGCACCAGCGTTCATGTCGAGGGCATCACGCCCGCCGACCGCGACTTCGGGCGCCTGAGCGAATTCCGTTGCGCCATCCAGGCGGTGGACAACGGCCTTGCGGCGCAGGAGAGCGGCTTCGACGCCTATGTCATGGGCCACTTCCAGGATCCGGGATTGTACGAACTGCGCTCGGCGCTGACGATTCCGGTGATCGGGACCGGTGAGGCGACGCTGCTTGCGGCTTCCCAGCTTGGCCGGCGACTTGGCCTCGTCACGCTCGATGCTGCCTTCGAGGTCTGGCATTACGAGCAGGCCGATCGCTACGGGCTTTCTGGCCGCGTGGCACATGTCACCGGCATGGGTTGCCGTCCGGAGGATTTCAGCGCCGCGTTTGCAGGGGATGCGGTGGCGAAAGCGCGCATGCTGACCGACTTCGCGGCCTGTGCGCAGCCGCTGGTCGATCGCGGCGCCGACGTCATCATCCCGGCCGGCGTCTTGCCTGGTCTGCTCATTGCGAGCGAGCACGGTTTCAAGATCGGTCATGCGCCCGTGGTCAACTGCGCGGCAGTTGCGCTGAAGAGCGCGGAGATGTGGGTGCAGTTGCGGCGCCTCAACGGCACTGAGCCGAGCCGGGGCCCGAGCTTCGCGTTGGCCAATGACCGCGCCCGCCAGGATTTCCGAGCCACCGTGGCGCGCACGCAAGCCGACAAACCAAAGAGCCCCTGAGGACAAGACATGCTGCAGCCCGACAAGATTCTGTATGAAGCCGAAGTGACCGCGACCGGCGGGCGCGACGGCAAGGCCGCAAGCGACGACGGGCTGTTGTCGGTATCGCTGTCGCTGCCGAAATCGCTGGGCGGGCCGGGCGGACCGGGAACCAATCCCGAGCAGCTTTTTGCCGCCGGTTACGCCGCCTGTTTCCTTGGCGCGGTGAAACTCGTCGCGCGAACGCGCAAGATTACGCCGTCGGCGGAACCGACCATCACCGCCAAGGTCGGCATGGGGCCGATCGAGGTCGGCTACGCGCTCACTGTCGAGCTCAAGGTGCTGCTTCCAGGATTGGAGAAATCCTTAGCTGAGGAAGTGGTTGCCGGCGCCCACGAGCGCTGCCCTTATTCCAACGCGACACGCGGCAATATCGACGTCAAACTGACCGTGCTCTGAACGGTTGACAGGAACTCTGCAGTCCGATGCAAAACCCCATCCGAACACCTTATGATCGGGTCGTGATGGCGGTTCCGGTGACGATTCCCTATGTGCGTTACTCGATCGAAAGCGCGCAATGGTGGATCGGCCGTGCGCTGAAGGCGCTCGTCGATAATGCCGGGATCACGCCCCGCGATATCGACGGGTTCTGTGTTTCGAGTTTCACGGCGGGGCTCGATAGCGGGGTCGGCCTCACCCAGCATTTCGGACTGTGCGTGCGATGGCTTGATACCATTCCGCTCGGCGGCGCGAGCGCGATTGCCGCGCTCCGCAAGGCCGCGCGGGCGGTGCAGGCGGGCGACGCCCGCATCGTGGCCTGCGTGGCCGGTGATACCAACCACGTCGATTCCTTCCGCTACACGCTGGAAAACTTCTCGCGCTTCAACCAGGACGCCGTCTATCCCTACGGCGCCGGCGGCGCCAATGCGAGTTTTGCGCTGATCGCGCGCAACTACATGCGAACGTTCGGCGCGCAGCGGGAGGACTTTGGCAAGATCGCCGTCGCCCAGCGCAGCAACGCGTTGCGCAATCCCCATGCCCTGATGAAAGCGCCGCTGACGATCGAGCAGTACATGTCGGCGCGGCCGATCGCCGACCCGATCCATTTGTTCGACTGCGTGATGCCGTGCGCGGGCGCAGAGGCGTTCCTGGTGATGAGCGAGGACGTCGCCGCTTCGCTGAAGCTGCCTGCCGTCAAAATTCTCTCGACGATCGAACGCCACAATGCGTTCGGCGACGATCCCGTTCAGGTGCGGGGCGGGTGGGCGACGGACATTGACGAGCTCTATGCGATGGCGGGCGTCAAGCCTGACGATCTCGACTTCGTTCAGACTTACGATGATTACCCCGTCATCTCGATGATGCAGTTCGAGGATCTCGGTTTCTGCCGCAAGGGCGAGGGGCCGGACTTCGTGCGCCAGCATGATCTGACGATCGACGGCAGCTTCCCGCACAACACCTCCGGCGGGCAACTCTCGGTCGGCCAGGCCGGCGCGGGCGGCGCCTATCTCGGCGTGGTCGAGGCGATGCGGCAGGTGCTCGGGCAGGCCGGCCCGACCCAGGTCAGGGATGCTCGCGTCGGGTTGGCGTCGGGCTTCGGAATGATCAACTATGATCGCGGCCTCGCTTCGGGCGCGGCGATCCTCGCGGGACCAGACGCATGATCGAACCGATCGCAAAACCGCGCCGGAAGAATCCGCTGCTACGGACGCGGCTGCCGACGTCCCCGCCGCGCGCGCGCAGCCGCGCCTCGCACGGTTTTACACGGGCCGCCGCCGAGGGCCGCTTCATGCTGCAGCGCTGCGGCGCATGCGCAACGTTCTGCTATCCGGCGCGCGATGCGTGTCCTTCTTGCCTTTCCGCCGATCTCGTCTTCGCGGACGCGCCGCGGCGCGGCACGTTGTTGTCCGAAACCACGCTGCACATTCCGGCCGACGTGCATTTCCGTGAGCGTGCGCCATGGCGCGTCGGGCTGGTCGCGATGGAATGCGGGCCGACCCTCGTGACGCACCTGCATGCCGGTTGCGAAGAGGGCAAGCCAGTCGTGATGTCGTTTCAACTGGACAAAAGCGGGCAGGCGGTAGCCTTCGCGCATCCCGAACGGGAGACCACCAACATGGCGGACGACAGGCAGTGGCGTGAGATGACGGCCGATCCGAAATTCCGGCGCGTTCTGGTGACGAACGGGCGGAGTATCGTCGGGCAGGAAGTGGTGGCCGCGCTGAAGGCGGCCGGCGCATCGATCGTGTTCGTCGGTGTCGCCGAACCGTGGAAGCCGTTCCGCGGCGAGGATGCGCTGCGCGCGCTGGAGGGAGTCCAGATCGTGCCGCTCGATATCAGCGATGAGAAGTCGGTTGCGGATCTCGCGGCCGACATTGGCGGCAAGGTCGATATTCTCGTCAACACCACCGAACATGTCCGCTCCGGCGGGCTGCTCGATCGGCAAGGCACCAGCGTCGTGCGCGACGAGATCGACCAGAGCTATCTCGGCTTCGTGCATCTGGCACAGGCGTTCGGGCCGGCGATGCGGATGCGGGGCTCCGATGGCGTCAACAGCGCCGCGGCCTGGGTCAATATCCTGTCGGTCTATGCGCTGGCGAACTGGCCGGTGTTCGGCGCGTATTCGGCGTCGCAGGCCGCCTGCCTGTCGCTGTCGCACTGCCTGCGGGCGGAGCTTCGGCCCGGCGGCGTCAAGGTGGTGAACGTGTTCACAGGGCCGCTTGATATCGAATGGTTCCAGACGGTGCCGCCGCCGAAGGTCGCGCCGCGCGCGGTCGCGACCGCGATCGCGTCGGCGCTCAAGCGTGGGCTTGAAGATGTGTTCGTGGGCGATGTCGCCGAGGACATTCGCCAGCGCCTTGCGGCCAACCCCAAGGCGGTCGAACGTGAACTCGGGGCGTAGGTGGGTTTGCCAGAAACGGGAGAAGCGCAATGGACAGCAATAATCTCATGCAATTTGCCGGCGCGGTGGCATCCGGCGCGGTGCGCGTCGTCGATCTGACGTTTACGCTCAGCCCGGACTTCCCCGTCATCGTGCTGCCGCCGGAATTCGGCCAGGCCGCGCCGGTCCGCATCCAGCAGATTTCGCGCTACGATGCGAGTGGTCCTGCCTGGTACTGGAACAACCTGACTTTTGGCGAGCACACCGGCACGCATTTTGACGCGCCGATCCACTGGTTCACCGGCAAGGACCTGCCCAACAATTCGGTCGACACGCTGCCGGTGCGCGACATGATCGCGCCGGCCTGCGTGATCGATTGCTCGGCGCAGGCCGCAAAGGATGCGGATTTCCTTTTGACGATACCTGTCCTCGAAGCCTGGGAAAAAAGCCACGGGCGGATTCCGGAACGGCATTGGGTGCTGCTGCGTACCGACTGGTCGAAGAAAGGCTGGCGCGACTATGCCAATTTAAAGGACGATGGCGCGCATACGCCCGGGCCGGATGCCGCCGTGATGCGCTGGCTCGTGGAGGAGCGTGGCGTCATCGGCTTCGGCACCGAGACGATCGGGACCGATGCCGGCCAGGCCGGTCATCTCGATCCGCCCTATCCGGCGCACCATTTCCTGCACGGCGGCGGGCGCTACGGCCTGCAATGCCTGTGTAATCTCGACCAGCTTCCGCCGACCGGTGCGGTGATCGTGGCCGCGCCGCTCAAGATTCAGAACGGCTCCGGCAGTCCGCTGCGCGTGCTTGCGCTGGTCCCTGCGGGACAGGCTTAAGTCCCATCATGCAAATCGAGTGACATCATGAAAATGAAAGAGACCTTGTTGATCGGCGCAGCACTCCTGCTCGGCGCCATGGCGCCGGCGCGTGCCGAAATCCTCGTCGGCTTCGTAACCGGCCTGAGCGGTCCGGTGTCCTCGATCGGCGTGCCGAACGCCAAGGGGCTCGCCGCGGGCCAGGCCTATATCGGCGAGATCGATGGCGAGAAAGTCCGCGTCATCCAGCTCGACGACGGCTCGGATCCGGCCGCGTCGACGCGAAACGCCCGCAAGCTCGTTGAACAGGAGAAGGTCGACTTCCTGATCGGCACGTCAGGCGCACCGCAGACGCTGGCGATGGCTACTGCTGCCATCGAGATGAAGGTCCCGATGGTGGCGGTTTCGCCGATCGCGCCGGTCCCGGCCGGGGAGGGCGGGCCCTGGGTGGTGCAGACGCCGCAGCCGATGCCGCTCCTCGTTCAAGGCATCGTCGATCACATGAAGAACCGCGGCGTGAAGACCGTCGCCTTCATCGGCTTCTCCGACGCTCTCGGCGATCTGTTCTATAACGCCCTGCTACAAACTGCTGAAGCGGCCAATATCAAGGTGATCGCGAATGAGCGCTATGCGCGTTCCGACAATTCAGTCACCGCGCAGGTGCTGCGTGCGATCTCGGCGCGGCCCGATGCGATCATGCTGGGTGGCACCGGGACGCCGGGCGCGCTGCCGGTGATCACGTTGTCCGAACGTGGCTACAGGGGACCGCTCTATGGCAACAATGGGATGATCAGCGCCGACTTGCTGCGGCTTGCTGCCAAATCGGCCGAGGGCATCATCTGCCCGACGGGACCGATAACGGCAGCCGAGCAGCTTCCCGAGAGCAATCCAATCCGCAAGGTCGGGCTTGCGTTCCGCGCTGCCTACGAGAAGGCCAATGGCGAGGCGCCGACCGATGGGTTTTCGCCCTATGCCTTCGATGGCTGGCTGGTGTTCATGGATGCCGCCAAGCGCGCCAAGGCGACGGGCGCGGTGCCCGGGACGCCTGCGTTCCGTAATGCGTTGCGCGAGGCGTTGTTCACGACTAAGGAGGTCGTGGGTACGCACGGCATCTACACCTATACGCCGGCCGATCGTCACGGCGTCGACAGCCGCTCACGTATTCTGGTCCAGATCGAAAACGGGAAATACAAGCTGCTGCCGTAATGGCTGCAGCTCAGGCGTGGCGCAGCTTGGCTTTCAGCGCGCGCATGTCGATCGCGCGGTTGGCGCTGACTGCTTCAGCCGCAAGCGTCTTGATCTCGCCGCGGGCGAGCTTGCGCGTTGACGACAGCGGCAGTTCGTCGACGATCGCGATATAGCCGGGCACCTTGTGATAGGCGAGGCGTTCGGCGCAGGTCTTGACGATCGAGGCCGAGAACGCGGCGGCATCGTCGACCGCTGCGTTCGGCACGATGAAAGCAAAGACCTCCTCGCCGCGGATGTCGTCGGGAACGGGCGTTACCGCGCAGCCGCCGATACGAGCGTCCATGTAAAGCGCGCTTTCGACCTCGAGCACGCCAATGTTCTCGCCGCTGCGCCGCACGATGGTCTTCTTGCGATCGAAAAAATACATCAGCCCGTCTTCATCGGCGAAAACGAGATCGCCGGTGTGGAACCAGCCGTCCTGCCAGGCGGCTTCAGTGGCTTCTTCATCTTTCAGGTAACCGCTGAAGAAACCCGCGCGGGCATCTTCGCCCTTGGCGCGGACCAGCAACTCGCCGGGTTTCCCAGGCGCGACGTCCGCGCCGTGATCGTCAACGAGCCGATACTCCATGCCCTCGGATGGCCGGCCGACGCAGCGCGCGCCAAAGCCTGCCGGTTCGCGTGAGGTGGTGGTGGCCGCAGCACCCCCGGTTTCGGTCATCGCCCAGGCCTCGACGATCGGGATGCGGTAGCGCTCCTCGAAGGTGGCGCGGTGGCGGACATCGACGCCGGGCGCGAAGGCGAAACGCACGCGATGCTGCCGTTCCACCTCGGTCACCGGCAGTTGCAGCAGAATGGCGGGGATGACGCCGAGACAATGCACGACGGTCGCACCACTGTCGGCCACGCACTGCCACCAGCGGCTGGCGTGAAAGCGATCAAGCGGAACCACGGCGCCACCGAGCACCATCATGCCGACCGCGCTGCAGCCGAGCGCGTTCATGTGAAACATCGGCAGCGGCGTCAGGTTGATCTCGCGGTCCGGCTGCAGTTCGGCCACGCCGCCCTGTCCGAGATACCAGTCCGCGACCTGCAGGAAATAGCGGTTCGAAAGCATGCAGCCCTTGGGCTTGCCGGTGCTGCCTGAGGTGAACAAGAGCGCGCACTCGTCGTTGAACTCGGCATTCTGCGCGACGACGTCCGTCTGGCACGGCGGAATGCGGCTGTCGGTGTCGATCAGGCGGGCGCGTCCGAGCGCCGCCCCCTTCGTCACCTGCATGCGATCTGATGCCGCCACCAGCAGATCGGCCTGCGACAGCTCGAGCTGAAAGGACAATTCGTCGGGGCGAACGTCAGGGTTGATCGGAACGATCGAAACCCCGAGCGCATTGAGCGCGAGCCAATGCAAAAAGAAGACCGGGCGATTTTCGAGCAGCAAGGCAACCCGCGCCCCGCGTCCATAGCCGGCGGCGGCGTATTCCGCGCGCAGCCGGTCAACGTCGGTCTTGAAGGCGCCGTATTCAATTCTGAATCCTTGCGGCGCGTAGGGCAGTCCCGCGCTTGCAGGCGCCAGCAGGAATGGTGCGTCCGGCCGTCTCGCGGCCGTGGCCGCGAAGGCATCGGATGGCGATCGATATGTGCCGAGGCTCATTGCGGACGCAGCTCCTGTCGATGCCTCCAGCCACCGCCGGGGATGGCAGCCGGAACCCGCACGCAGCCCTTGCCGCGGCGGCAGCTTTCGTGAATACTTTAAGCCTAAACTATCTCGCCGGCCAAGTGCGATCTATCGCAGACCAGCCCGGCGAAACCTTTGGGAGGCGCGGGTGCAGGCAGGCGATAGCGGCGCGACCGGGCAGCGGTCGGCTGCGCCGATCTGGTCGCAGGCGGCTGAACGCTTCCCGTCGGCGGACCGGGTTCTCTCGACCATTCTGACGCGGCAGGCCGCGCGATACCGCGACCGCACGCTGTTCGTCTTCGGCGAAACACGATGGAGCTATGCGGATGCGGCTACGATCGCCGCTGCATCCGCGGCCCGTCTGATGCGGGCCGGTGTTCAGGCCGGCGACCGCGTCGCCCTGATGTGCTCGAACCGGCCGGAATTTTTGGAAATCTATCTCGGCTGCGCCTGGATGGGTACCGTGACCGTACCGATCAACACCGCGCTGCGCGGCATCCAGCTCAGCCACATCCTGCGCAACGCCAGGCCGAAATTGCTGGCGATCGAGCCAGCCTTCATGCCGGCCATCGAAACGCTGGAAAGCGACGTCGTACCGCCGGATCTTGTCTGGACGATCGGCGATGACGCCGCGTCCTCGCTCGTGCGGGGATCAGCCCCGCCAATGCCCGCGCTTGGCGAGGGGCTCCGCCCGCGCCCGTGCGGCCGGACGACACGGTCGCGATCCTCTATACGTCGGGCACCACGGGTCCTTCCAAGGGTGTCTGCTGCCCGCAGGCGCAGATGTTCTGGTGGGGCATCTATTCGGCGCGCGCGCTCGACATCCGCGAGGGCGATGTGCTGTTCACGACGCTGCCGCTGTTTCACACCAATGCGCTGAATGCGTTCTATCAGGCGCTGCTGAACGGCTGCACCTACGCGCTGGAGCCGAAATTCTCTGCCTCCGGTTTCTGGGCGGCGGCGCGACGCAATCAGGCGACCGTCGGCTATCTTCTGGGTGCGATGGCCGTGATGTTGCTGGCGCAGCCGAAATCCACCGACGATACCGCGCATTTTCTGCGGGTCGCGCTCGGCGGCGGTGTCCCAGGTCAGTTCCACGGCCCGTTTCTCGAACGCTTCGGCGTGCCGCTGCTCGACGGCTACGGCTCGACCGAAACGAATTTCGTGTTCACGAGCTCAATTCCGTCCGATCGCCCCGGCACGATGGGCCATTTGGTCGAGGGCGTGGAGGCCTGCATCGTCGGCCCCGACGACGAGCCCCTTCCTGACGGTGAGGCCGGCGAGCTGCTGCTACGTTCGTCGGAGCCGCTGGCGTTCTCGACGGGCTATTTTGGAATGCCGGACGAGACGGCCGAGGCGTGGCGAAATCGCTGGTTTCATACCGGCGACCGCATCGTGCGCGATGGGGATGGCCACTACCGCTTCGTCGACCGGATGAAGGATTCCATTCGCCGGCGCGGCGAGAATGTTTCATCCTGGGAGGTCGAGCAGGTACTGCTAAAACATCCGGCGATCGCCGCCTGCGCGATCTTTCCGCTGCCGTCCGAGCTCGGCGAAGACGAAGTTGCTGCCGCCGTCCAGCTCGAACCCGGCCATACGCTGGAGCCGATCGATGTCGTCAGGCATTGCGAGGGCAAGATGGCTTATTTCGCTGTTCCCCGCTTTGTCCGGATCGTCGCCGAAATGCCGCTCACCGAAAACGGCAAGATCCGAAAGGTCACGCTGCGCGAGGGCGGAAAAACTGCTGACACCTGGGACCGCGATGCTGCCGGATACAAACTGTGCCGCTAGCCTGGCGGCGCAGTTCAGGCGCGGGCCTGGTCCGTCACGCGCTTCACAGCGTTCTTCAGGTCGTCGAGTTCCCTGACCAATCCGTCGAGCCGCCCTTTCGGAAATTCGGCAAGCAGCGAAGCCAGCCAGAGGCCGTGTTTTTTTGCCATCCGCCTGAACGCCTTCCGGCCTTCGGACGTCATGCAGACGATCTGCACACGACGGTCAAGCGGCGACGGCGAGCGCGTGATGAAACCGTCTTCGACCAGTCGATCCACGATCGGGGTCAGATTCCCGGCTGTGACCATCAGGCGCTTTGGCAACTCGCCCAGCACCAGCCCGACAGGCTCGCGATCGAGCTGTGCCAGCACGTCAAATCGCGGCATCGTGAAATCGAACTCTTCGCGGAACTGGCGGCGAAGCTCGGCGCCGATCAAGGACGTGCAGGCAAGGAGGCGAAGCCATACCCTCACCTGGGCGCGGTTGTCAGCGTTTTCCTCGGTCATGTTCTCTTCGTCGATCAGCGCGATCTCCTTGTCGGCCATCAATCCAGGTCTCCCGACGTTCCGTTATGCGGCCGAGCGGATCGGCACCAAAGGTTCTGAAGCGAAGGTGTAAATCCTTTAGGACCAAATCAAGTGCCGGGTACGCCAGGGATCTGAACTTCCAGCTCCCGGGGTCGGTTACTCGAAGCACCCGCGACCGTAGTAGATGATATCATGGCGGGGCAAGCGGGGCAGGCCCGGCCCATACAGGAAATGCGGTCCCGTTACCTCCGTGCTGAATCTCCGGTTGGGACGGAACACGGCGTACGGGAGACTTCAATGCTCGACTCTGCATGCCGGCCCGGCTATAAAATAATACTTTATACCTAAATTAAAATGAGCGCCTCGCATGGCCCGTTTTGAATCCCTGACACTTTCCGAGTTGCCGAGCGGCGTCTGGCGCACGCGCCTCAGGGTGCGCTTCGGCTCGTGCGATCCGGCTGGAATCGTCTACACGCCGGAATATCTCAACCTGTTTAACGGCGTGATCGAGGACTGGTACGGCGATGCGCTGGGACTGCCCTATCATGAGCTGGTCGGAACACGGCGGACCGGCCTCGGCTACGCGCACGTCTCGGCGGATTTCGCCAAGCCCAGCAGCATGGGCGACGTGCTCGACGTGGCGGTCGTCGTGCGCGATATCGGACGCACCTCGCTAAAGCTTACGGTTCACGCATTCAAGGATGGCACCGAGTGCGTCCGCGCCACCTTCGTGACCGTGACAACCTCGCTGGTGGATCACAAATCGATTGCGTTGCCCGACGACATGCGCCTCGCTTTGAAGAATTATCAGGCGAATTGCGATGCGTCGGCGAGCCTTACCTCAACAAGCCTGCGATACGGACCGAGCAGCCTGCCGGCGTAACGGCCGTCCCCAAGCTGAACGCGCGAAGCGCGTACCGCTTACGAGGGGCCACTGAACAGGATACGGACCGGTACTTCTGATCTGTCCGACTGTATCGGTCGGAGGGCGCCAAACGAGCCACTGTTTTGAGGTGGCCGATTTTTTATTGCTTCCTATCTGTTCGTGGACGGGAAGTAGCCAAGCCCCCTTGTCTTCTCTTCTTTGTCCGTCCCGAAGGAGTCCCCATGCGCGTGCTGGCTTGCATGATTCTGACGATTGCAGCGGTGTTCACGGTCGCGTCCGCGCGCGCCCAGACCTATGATCCAAACTATCCGGTTTGCCTGCAAACCTACGCCACTGGCGGCGGCTATATCGACTGCAGCTTTACTTCGCTGGCGCAGTGCGCGGCAACAGCATCGGGCCGCTCGGCGCAATGCTTGAACAATCCGTATTTCGCGTTGGGCGGCAGGAAACCGCGGCAACACGGCGTTTACTAGAGGCAGTGGATCGGCCTGCTTCGGAGGCTCATGCCCAGTTTTGCCCAGGCCATCGCTTCTGCGTATAATCCGGTGAACCACTCATTCTGTGAGGTCACGTGACTGCCCCCAATCCCGCTGCCGGTAAACCGGTCGATTCCGCCTCCCTTGTCAACGTGCCGCAGTTGGTAACGGCCTATTTTGCGTCGAAACCGGATCCCTCCGATCCCGCCCAGCGCGTTGCCTTCGGAACTTCGGGCCATCGCGGGACTTCGCTGAAAAACTCGTTCAACGAAAACCATATCCTGGCGACGACGCAGGCGATCTGCGACCACCGCCGCGAAACCGGGCTGACCGGTCCGCTGTTCGTCGGCATCGATACCCATGCACTCGCCGAGCCGGCGCTGGTGAGTGCGGTGGAAGTGTTTGCCGCCAACGGCGTCGACATCATGATCGACGAGCGCGGCGGCGGCTACACGCCGACGCCGGTGATCTCGCATGCGATCCTGAGCTACAACAAGGGGCGGACCAGCGGACGTGCCGATGGCGTCGTCATCTCGCCGTCGCATAATCCGCCTGAAGATGGCGGGTACAAATACAATCCGCCGCATGGCGGCCCGGCCGACACGGATGTGACGGCCAAGGTCGAAAAGGCCGCCAACGCCTACATGGAAGCTGACATGAAGGGCGTTGCGCGGGTGCCGTATGAGCGCGCCCGCAAGGCGCCCTCGACGCATCTGCACGACTATATCCGTCCATATGTCGCCGATCTCGGCAATGCCGTCGACATGGCGCTGATCAAATCGTCGGGCGTGAAAATCGGCATCGATCCGCTGGGTGGCGCCGCCGTTCACTACTGGCAGCCGCTGATCGAGCATTACGGGATCAATGCGACTGTTGTGAACACCGCCGTCGACCCGACGTTTCGTTTCATGACGGCGGACTGGGATGGAAAAATCCGCATGGATTGTTCCTCGCCGTTCGCGATGGCAAGCCTGATTGCGATGCGCGACAGGTTCGACGTCGCCTTTGCCAATGACACCGACGCCGACCGGCACGGCATCGTGACCCGCACGGGCGGGCTGATGAATCCGAATCATTTTCTTGCGGCTGCGATCGCCTATCTGTTCGAGCATCGGCCGCAATGGAGCAGCGAGGCCGCGATCGGCAAGACCATCGTCTCCAGCTCGATCATTGATCGTGTCGCAGGCAAGCTGAATCGCAAGCTGGTCGAAACCCCGGTCGGCTTCAAATGGTTCGTCGAAGGCCTCGGCAGCGGTGCGTTCGGCTTCGCCGGCGAGGAAAGCGCCGGCGCATCGTTCCTCAAGCGCGACGGCTCGGTGTGGACGACCGACAAGGACGGCATCGTGATGGGACTGCTCGCCGCCGAAATCCTCGCCCGAACTGGCCGCGACCCAAGCCAGTTGTTCGCGACCCTCACGGCCGAACTCGGCGTGCCCCATTACGAGCGAATCGACGTGCCGGCGACGCCGAAGCAGAAGAGCGCGCTGAAGGCGCTCGGACCTGAGCAGCTC
The DNA here is from genome assembly GCF_049993905.1 of Bradyrhizobium sp. McL0615. NCBI lineage: Bacteria > Pseudomonadati > Pseudomonadota > Alphaproteobacteria > Hyphomicrobiales > Nitrobacteraceae > Bradyrhizobium > Bradyrhizobium sp. McL0615. Next base: position 1,870,642 of record NZ_CP188254.1, read on the forward strand.
GATATGCGCCAGCTTGCCGGCGAACCGGTCAGCGCGATTCGGACCCGGGCGCCGGGCAACGATCAATCCTTCGGCGGCATCAAGGTTGAATCCGAGGCGGGATGGTTTGCCGCGCGGCCATCGGGCACCGAAGACGTCTACAAGATCTACGCCGAGAGTTTCCGCGACCAGAATCATCTGAAAGCGATTCAGCAGGACGCTCAGCGCGCGATCGCGAAGGCCTTCTGATTTTCGCGGTGAGTCGGTTGGGGCAATGGGAAAATCCCCGACTGCCCATCGTGCGATGGAAGAATACTGCGCCAGGCTGCGCCCAATTGCGCCAGTTCGGCACGCTCCGGGCGGGGGCGGGAACTGCGGAACCGAATTTCGGACGCCACCGGACTCGCGATCACGCTGAAATCACGAAGCACCACGCAGTGTTAGGCTCGGGAGCTAGCTGCCAGAATGCCGTCCGGGAGCGGGGGGCCTGTAAGCTATCGCGCGCGGTACCGGGGGATGAAATGAGTGCGGAATCGGTCGTCTACTATCTGAATCGGGTGCCGGAGAGCGATCCGAATGACCAAACCGAATGGCTTTTGACGGCGTTGGGGCAATATACCGGCGCGGAACTGCGTGAATTGCTCTATGTCGCGGAAGAACCGGGATTCTTTGAATTGATGCGTGGGCTGTTTGCGCTTTCGGAAGAAAGTCGGGCTGTCCTGCAGCAATTCCTCGAAACCAGTCGCCCGGCGGCCATGAAGGCGGCGATCGACCCGAGTGGCCGATTGACGATTGAGCATGCCACTGTCGAGCAGCGCGTAAAAATGCTTCCTGTGATCGCAAATTAGTGCCCTGAGCTTCCAGAGGTTGTGCTAAGGTTCCAACTCGAACAGTTGGGAGCCTGCCCATGGCGACGAGGAAGTCTGGCCCACTCGATGCGATGGTGGGTGCCAGGATTCGTATGTTGCGGGTCAATCGCGGCGTCAGCCAAACCGTACTCGCAGAGCGAATCGGCGTTACCTTTCAACAGGTGCAGAAATACGAGCGAGGCGCCAACCGGGTTGGCGCCAGCCGGTTGGCGCAAATCGCTTCCGTGCTGGACGTTTCGGTTGGCGAGTTTTTTGAATCTTCCCGGGCTGGGCCTCCCGGCTTGGATTCTCCGGTTCACTTGCTCGCCGAGCCGGGCGCCTGGCGCGTTTTCACGGCATATGCGCGAACGCCCAGTCCGCGGGTCCGGTCCTGTATCGCGAAACTGGTTGAAAGCATTGCCGATCGACCTTCCGGAGCCAAGGCCACGGTTACGCGTCTCAATACTGTCGATCCTGGTGAGCGGCGGAAGTTTCCATCGCGAGGATAGTCTTCCGCAGGAAGACGAGCGGCGATCTCGTGCCGCCACGCAATCCGGTTGGAGGCGTCAGCCGGTCGCGCGAATCGCAAGTCGTTCCGGCGGCCTCACGCCAGGAATGAATTCGCCGATCCAGTCACGGCGCGTCGCTTCGATATGCCAGGACATTGCCTCGGCCGAATAGGGGGCCGGATCGGGGATGTCCTTGCGGATCTCCTTGCCGTTGAGCCAGCCGCAGCTGTGCGAGTAACGCGCCTTGCAGACGAGATGAATGTCGCCGTGGTCCTGCAGTAGCACGTAGCCATCGGCCGGAAAAAATGTACCGGCAAGCTCGATCGCACCAGGCAATTGGCGCACCAACAGGAACGTACTGGTGGATTGCGATTCCGATTCGGAAACCAGCACACCGACCAGGCTGTGGATCGGCGCGATCACCTGCGGTGCAACCAGTGCGAGAGGCTCCGTGATCGGGCCGGCCGTCGCAATCGAGAGATATTCGCCCTCCGGTCCCCAACGGCAGGCGATCAGCCACTCGCGGCTGCGGCTGCGAATCACGGTCGGCTTGGCATAGTCTGAACGGGCAATATCTGCTGCCATGGCTATGACTAAGGCTTTCGCGAGCATAAGTTCCTCCAGGGCGAGGGCGGGCTGGCCTCTCGTCTGGAGTTTGCACGTCAAGTCGTGAGGTCACCGTGAGCGGTACCGTAAATTCGATGCAGGAATTGTTTGCACGCGCGGCATCGTTGCTTCTTGGCAACGAAGTGGACGCCGCTGGCGATCACGATGCCATAGGTATCTTGCAGGCGCTGGAATATGCCTCGGAATCCAGCAACCGGATTGATCCGGAGACCACGAATCGCGCCCAGTTGCTCATCGCGGCTTCCCGATTTGCGCGGGTATTCGAACTGGCCTCGCCCGATGCGCCCCGTCTGTTCAGCTTTGGCGCGCAATTCGATCCAGCGCTTGCCGATCCGTTGCATGACGGAAGTCCGATGGTCGGCGTTTCCGGCGTCGGTCTTACGTTGCGGGATGCATTTCAGGGCTGCATCGGCGAGGGAATCGAATATCTGTCTCAATTGCAGGCCGAAAGCGACCTGTTGCTCCAACCCGCCGTTGACGACTGGTCCGGAAGACTCGGTCCGAACGCGCTGAAACTGGTCGCTGCCCTGTCGGGACGCCGCATGCAACCGGAGCGAGCGCTCTCCTGGTGTCGCGCAACGAGGGTGAACGACGGCGGCGAAGTGTGGCTTCCTGCCGACATCTGCCTGCGGCGTCCGCTGGCGCAACGCGACTTCGCGCCGCCATATCCGCTGAGCATCGGATCCGCCGCCGGTCCGTCATTGGATGCCGCGGCACTGCACGGCCTGCTGGAATTGATCGAGCGCGATGCCACGAGCCTGTGGTGGTGGGGCGGTCGACTACCGCGATCAATTCCGCCGCACCACGAAGCCGGCGCCGTGGCGGAAGATTTGTTGCGGCAGCTCCGGCATGGCGCATCGGTGCAACGCCGGACATGGCTGCTCGACATCACGACGGATATCGGCGTGCCCTGCGTCACAGCCGTCTCATGCCGGGCGGACGGCTCCGGTTTTGCTTTCGGCCTCGCGGCGCGGCCGGCGCTGGAGGCTGCGGTCCGCTCCGCGATTGTGGAAATGTGTCAGCTTGAACTGGCCGATGCCGTCGTCGCAGCCAAACGCAGCGAGCGTGGCGATGACGCGCTCAACGCCCAGGATCGCATCCATCTGCAGCGCGCGGCGATCAATACCGATCAGTGCAAATTGTTGCAGCCTGTTGCGGGGCACGCGAATCATCTCCCGTTCCACGCAACTGAAGAGAGCGTCATATTCAGTTTGATCGTCGAGCGTTTGGAGAAGCTCGGAATCGATACATTTTGTATTGACCTGACGCGCCAGCGCTTCGCTGTTCCGGTGGTCCGCGTGATCGCCCCCGGCCTGCAACTCGAGCCGTCCGAAATCGTCACGTCCAGGCTGCAGGATACGATTGCGCGAACCGGAGGCGGCAAAATCTATACCGGGGGTGTCGCTTTGATATAGAGTGGGCGGTATTAACCAACCGGTTCCGGAAACTGTTGTATGCCGGCCAGCGTGAACGCCATAACAGCAGATAATGCCACGGCGGCGCCTGAAAGCGCTCCGCGTCTGTCGGTGTCGCTGGTCGGGCGGCTCGGCGTGCGGTTCAACGGCCGGCCGATCGAACTGCGAACCCGCAAGGCCGGGGCGGTTCTTAGTTACCTTGCGCTATTGGAGGCGAAGCAGGAGAGCCGCGAGCGGCTGGTCGGCCTGCTCTGGAGTCGTTCGGACGAGGAAAAGGCACGCGCCTCGCTGCGCCAGGTCGTTCGCGAGCTGCGGTCGTTGCTCGAGGAGGCCGGATATGACGGCTTCGTCGCCGAACGGCTGATGATCGGCATCGACGTCGGACGAATCGAGGTCGACATCGAAAGCGTGATCCAGCTCGCCGAAGGCGGACGCGTTCACCCGCTGTTGCTCGATACGCCGCAGCTCGACGGGCGGCTGCTCGAAGGAATGGACGATCTCGACCCCTCGTTCCGCGTCTGGGTGCTGGCCAAGCGGCAGACCATTCATGAACGGCTGATGCGAAATCTCGACGAAGGCCTGACCTCCGCGCGCGTACCCGCCGACGCCAAAAAGAGGATCGCGGCCGCGATTGTCAATCTCGATCCGACCCATGAATATGCCTGCCGCTATCTGATGCGGGCGCATGCGGAACAGGGCGACGTCGCCGGCGCGCTGCGCATCTACAAGGCGCTGTGGGATCTCCTGGACCGCGACTACGCGATGGAGCCGTCGTCGGCGACTGAAGAACTCGTTGCCAACATCAAACTCGGCATTCTGGAGCCGGCGCCGGCCGATCGGGCCGCGTCGGCAGCGAATGACGAATTCGCCGTCCGGATGGTCAGGGGGACGGCTCTCCAGCCGGTGGCCCCGATGTCACCATCGGTCAATGCATCGGCCAGGACGCGGCTGGTGCTGCGGCCTTTTGCAATGCATGGCGTCGACGAGGATCACAGCCATCTGGTGCAGGGGTTCTCGCAGCATCTCGCCGCCTGCCTCGTCCGCTTCCGGGAATGGAGCGTGGTCGATCGTCCTCCCGCGGCCGTCGTGCTTCCCGCCTCGGGCACGGCGCCGCAATACTGCATCGAGACCACCGCCTATCAGGCCGGCGCCGAAATCAACATCGTGATGGTGCTGCGGGACGACACGACCGGCATCTATGTCTGGAGCGAAAGCTTCCGGCTCGGCCTCGGCAACTGGTTCGAAACGCAGCAGCGCATCATCCGCCGTATCGCGACTTCGTTGAACGTGCAGTTGTCGACCGAGCGGCTGATGCGGCTGGCCGGCGAGCCTGACGTATCGCTCGAACTGCACGACCGCTGGCTGCGCGGCCAGAATCTCATGTCGAAATTCGATCCGGAAAGCTGGCGGCGGGCGGTCACCATCTTCCACGATGCGATCCGCGACAATCCGGGTTTCTCGCCCTGCTACAGCAGCCTCGTGCAGATGAACAACATCGAGCATCTGGTGCATCCGGGGGTCTTTCGTGATCTCGACAAGGCCAAGGCCACCCTCGAACTGGCGAAGACCGCCGTTCAACTGGACCCCGTCGATTCCAGGGCCCATCTGTGCTGCGGCTGGTCCTACATGATGGCGCTTCGCGAGGCGGAAGCGGCGCCGCACATGCAACTCGCATGCGAGCTCAACGACAATGACCCGTGGACGCTGCTGTCCAGCGCTCACTATTCGGCGATGTGCGGATCGATCGAGGATGCCCGCGTTCGCGCCGAACGGTCGCTGGCGCTCTCACCTGCGCCCTCCTATCTGGAATGGGCGTATCACGGCACTGTGCGGTTCTTTTGCGGAGACTATGAAGGCACCATCGAGGCGTGCGACCGCGCCCAGGGCATCAACAAGATCCTGCCGGCATGGCGCGCGGCTGCGCTGTTCCAGCTCGGAGAACGCGTGCTGGCGCAGCAGGAAATCCAGCGGTTTGTGAACGGTCTGCGTTCATTCTGGGTCGGATCGTCGCCGCCAACGGATGAGGAAGCGGCGCGCTGGGTCATGCAGGCACATCCCATCAGCGTGAAAGAGCGATGGGAAGCCCTGCGCCAAAGCTTGCGTGGCGGAGGGCTTCCTGTAGATGGCATCGGTCACCTGACGCGAGGCTAGACCATCAGGCGCAGTAGCTGATCGTGTAGTCGCCGATACGCTCGGCATGCACCTTGAACTTGTCGGCTTCCGGAATCACCGGATCCAACCCGTTGAACAGGCGCTTGTAGAACGGTGGAAGCGGATAGGTCGAGCCGGGCTTGCTGAGCTTCTCTTCGGAATCGGCGATCGCCATCGCGGGCGGCAAGCGCACTACGATAGTGTCCAACTCCTGCTCGACGAACTTTACCTTGGTGAAGCGATCCGGAACCGACATGAATACCTGGGCCTTGGCCAGTTGTTCCTTGAACTCTTCAACGGAGTTCGGGATCGGATACTCATTGTCGTCGTCGAGATAGTTCTTGCCGGTCGACCAGGTCTTTACGAGGTTGCCCCACCGCTCATGATTGGTTACTTGCATTCTTTCGAGCGCCATCTTTTTACTCCTCCGGGTTGCGTGAAGCGGAGAATTCCGCTTCACAAAAATGCGGGCACGGCCTGCCGCAGGTCGGCAATCTCGGTGGTGAATTCCACCAGTTGAGCCATGCTTGAGATCTCTGGAATTTCCTGAAGTACGTTTGTCAGGTAAAATTCGTGGGAGATGCGATCCAGATGATCGGCGAGCGAGGCGCCGCCGGCCGGTTGCGGGCCGCCGGCAAGCAGCGCCCCGAATATCGTTTCCGATACGATGACCGAGCCGAGCAACCCCAGTTGCAGGCCGTCGGTCTGCTGCATCGCCTCGAACAGGATGAAAAACGGCAGAGGCGGATCGTTCGCAAGGGTTTCAATGTCCCGGTCCGTGAGCGCGCCGTAGACCTGTCCTGAAACCAGCCATTCGCGAAGCTGATCGACACGGTAGGCGCGGTCGGTCAGCAGGCGCGAGGCGGAAATGAGCTGCGGTCTGCGGTTGCCGATTTCGGCGATCAGCGCATCGACCGACCACATGCCGGCCAGTCCCGCTCCAAGTAGGTCGCGATAGAGCAGGCCGACGCGTGCCGTTTCGTCGAACGCTGGAAAGATCTGGTCATTGCCCAGCCCGTCGCTGAGGTGCGGTCCGATGCGGCGGCTGAAATTCGGCGTCGATCCGTCGATCTCGAAAAACCGCGACCATTGCACCATCCACGTCTCATCGAGCGGCATGTTTGCGGGGTCGTTTACCGAGCTTTTTTCAAGGGTGATGTTGAGGTCGTGGAGCGACAGGTCATTGATCTGGTATTCGGGTCGCACCATGGCGTGGCCGAAGCGGAAGGCGCCGTGCGAGAACTCGAGCGGAATTTCCCAGCCCCCGGTCGGAAAGCGTTCCGTCGAATGGGGGCGATCGATGAAGTCGGGGTTCGGTCCGTTATAGACGGCGTAGATCGCCGGATGGATCACCCGCCGCATCAGGTCCTTGCGCAGGACGTTGTGATAGATCGCGACCAATGCCTCGCGGGCGCACAGGAAGCGCTTGTAGGCGGCGCCGAACTGGCCGTTTGGCCCCGCATTGCCTTCGTGGCGGCGAATGATGTCGATGAGCCCGTTGTGCAGCAGCGCCAGCAGCGCGGTGAGCTGCGACATGACGGCGTGATCGTCGTTGCGCGGATCGGCGACCAGCGCCTCGGTGAGCGCAACACGAACACCTGCAATACTGCGGTCGATCCCCGTCAGGTTCTCGGCCGGGGTCCGCGCGATGTCGCGGAACGGACACCCGCTCGCCGGCTCGTTCTCTTTCCAGCGCATTCGCCCGAGCCGCAGCTTGGTGCGGCGGTCGTCATTCGACGCATCGAGCGCGTAGATGTGCGGCGATCCGACAGGACCGCTGCCGTACAGCGTCTCAAGCCGAAGCGGCGTGCGGCGCGCGTTCGTGGTCCCTCCGCCGAGGCCGCCCGCGACCGAAAGCGGAATCGCCGAATGCACGAGGTCGTGCGCAACGAACTGCAGCAGATAGGTATAGCCGGAGGGGATAAAGGGATTTTCCCAGTATTCGGTCGATCGAGCCTGGAGTGGCGGCCACTTGATTGCAGCATCCATTCGCCGCGACAGGCGATGCATCAATCCACGGAGCTCCGCGTGGTGGGACGGCGAAGCGAGCGGATCGGCACCGAAGGCGCGGAAGCGCTGCGATGGCGCAGGTGTGGCGAGGAAGTGACGAAAGCCGGGCATTGTCGTCGCCTGAGCAGTCGCTACTGGCGCAGAGTCGTGCGTATCGAACTCGGAAGTTCGGAAAGAAGACGCTTCAGCGACGTTCTGCAGAGCCATTAAAACCACTCTCGCGTTTGGTCGGGGCGGCGAGACTGCGGAGCAAGTCGTGAAATTATCGTGACTCAAATCATTAGAACCTGTGAACATCTGTGGACATCTTTTGATCTATCTGTGTCCGCCAAATGCTGCGCAATGTGGCGTTTCCCGGCTGTTTGCGGCCGAGCGATGCGGCTATATGGTCCCGCATCTCATTGCGTCGCTTGATATAGGAGCCGGACGTGAAGCTTATCCGCACAGCATTCTTCACAGCCTCCTTGGCGCGATACTTCGGTGCGATGCTCGCGGTGGTGATCGTTATTTTGGGCACCGCGCGCGCCGAGCCAATCTTCTCGTTCGACGCCACGCCGGGTAAGCTTCCGAAGACGGTCGTTCCGATCAACTACTCGATCGAGCTGAGGCCCGATGCCGAGAGCCTCGCGCTTCCCGGTGTCGAGTTGATCGACATCGAGGTGCGCGAACCGACGGCGCGGCTGACGCTCAATGCCGTCAACACCACGTTTGCTTCCGTTACCGCCGACGATAGCGCGGAGCGCGCCGACGTCGCGCTCGATGTCGCGGCCGAGACGGTGACATTCACTTTCGCTCAGCCGCTCGCCGCGGGCGCGCATCGGCTGCGGATCGAGTTTACGGCGCGGATCAACAAGTTCGATCGTGGCTTCTTCTTCGTCGACTATCCGACCGACGGCGGCGTGAAGCGGCTGCTGACGAGCAAGCTTGAGCCGGCGGACGCGCGGCGGATATTTCCGTGCTGGGACGAGCCGGCCTTCAAGGCGAGTTTTGCCCTGAGCGTGAGGGTGCCGCGTCATTTCCTCGCGGTCGGCAACATGCCGGTCGTGCGTGAAGAGCCGCTCGATCCGAACCTGAAGATCGTCACCTTCGCGCCGACGCCGAAGATGTCGACCTACCTGTTCGTGCTGACGGTGGGCGAACTGGAACGCATCACGGCGGAGGCGGACGGCGTGACGATAGGTGTCGTCGCCACCACCGGCAAGGCTGCGCAAGGAAAGTTCGCGCTCGACAGCGCGACGAAACTGCTCGCCTGGTTCAACGACTATTTCGGTGTCAAATATCCGCTGCCCAAGCTCGACCTGATCGCGGTGCCCGGCGGCTTCGGCGGCGCGATGGAGAACTGGGGCGGCATTACCTTCTTCGAGAGCCGGCTGCTGTTCGATCCGGCAACCAATCCGGACAGCGCGCGGCGCGGCATCTTCAGCATCATTGCGCATGAGATGGCGCACCAATGGTTCGGCGATCTCGTCACCATGGCGTGGTGGGACAATCTCTGGCTCAATGAGGGTTTTGCGACCTGGATGGCGACGAAGGCTGCCGAGCAATTTTATCCGCAATGGCAAAGCTGGCTGAACGGTTACGGGGCGAAGCAGTTCGCCATGGCGCTCGACGCCCGGCGCACCTCGCATCCGATCCAGCAGCCGATCGCCAATGAGAGCGAGGCCATGATCGCGTTCGACGCCATTACCTACAATAAGGGGCAGGCGCTGATCCGCATGCTGGAGAATTATCTCGGCGAAGCGGCGTTCCGCGACGGCATCCGCGCCTACATGGCCGCGCATGCCTATGGCAACACCACCACGGCCGATCTCTGGCGGGCGCTGGAGCGCGCGGGCCACAAGCCGGTGACGGAAATCGCTGCGTCCTTTACCGAACAGGACGGCGTGCCGCTGATATCGGCCGAAACCGCTTGCAACGGCGACGCGCAGCGGCTGACGCTGCGGCAGGGCCGTTTCGTGGTCGCGCCGGCGCGGACGGCGGCCTTGCCGCCGCGCAACTGGCAAATACCGGTTGCGATCGGGAAGGCCGGCCCGGCGCCATCGGCCGATGTCGTGCTGCTGCAGGGCTCGACCGAAGTTCCTGCCGGATCCTGCGGTGAGGCGATCAAGGTCAATCTCGGCGATATCGGTTACTACCGGGTCGAGTACGGTCCGGCGAGCATGGCCGCGCTGGCGAAGGCGCTGCCGCAGATGTCGCCGTCAGATCGCGTCAATTTCCTCGCCGACGGCTGGGCGATGGTGCAGGCCGGCCGCGCCGAGCCGTCATCCTATCTCGCCTTGGTCGAGAATGTCGGCGTCGATGACCGCCGTCCGGTATGGGATCAGATCATCACAATATTTTCCGCGCTCAATCGTCTGTCGCGCGATCGGCCCGAGCGTCCGGCGCTGCAGCGCTACATCAGCGCCAAGTTGCGTCCCGTGTTCGACCGGCTCGGCTGGGATGGCAGCGGATCGGGCGACGACGACGACACCCTGCTGCGCGGCAGCCTGATCTGGACACTCGGTGAACTCGGCGATGAAGCAACCATTGCGGAGGCAAAGCGGCGGTTCGCCGGCTTCTTGCGCGATCCGCAATCGCTGCCGGCGGCCTTGCGCGATTCCGTCACCCATGTCATCGGCATCACGGCGGATCGCGCAATGTATGACACGCTGCTGACGCTGGCGCGCAAGAGCACCGTCACCAATGAGCGGCTGCGCTATTATTTTGCAGCGGCCGCCGCGCGCGATCCGGCGCTGGCGCGCGCCACGCTGGATTTGACGCTTGGCGACGAAGTGCCGGGCACGATCCTCACCGGACTGATCGGCTCGGTTGCTTCCTCCGGGGAGCAGCCTGATCTGGCCTGGGATTTTCTGCAGAAGAACTACGATGCGCTGTTCGCAAAGCAGGGGGCTCAATTTCGCGACCTGTTTATCCCAAACTTCATGACGAACTTCAGCGACGAGCGCCACGCCGCCGAAATCGCAGCTTTCGCGCCGGCTCAGACCACTTCAGGCGGCCGCATGATGGCGGCCCGGGCGCAGGAAGTGATTGCGATCTCCGCCGACCTCAAATCTCGGGCGCTGCCGGCGATCGAGGTCTGGATCGGGGAGCGCAAATGATGGCAATGCGCTGTGCTTCAGGCAGCGTTGCCTTGCCCGGGCATTCCGGATAGCCATGACGGACAACTCTCCCGCGCGGGGCATATTTCCAACCATGGCTGATTTCCACGGCGTCTTTCCCTATCTGGTCTCGCCCATCGATGCGTCAGGCCAGATCCGCACCGAGGTGCTGGGCCGGCTGTGCGACGACCTCATCGCGGCGGGCGTGCACGGCTTGACGCCACTCGGTTCGACCGGCGAGTTCGCCTATCTCGACCAGGCGCAGCGCGCGACTGTCGTGCATGCGACCATCGAGGCCGCAAGGGGCCGCGTGCCGGTGATTGCCGGCGTCGCCTCGACGTCGACAGCGGACGCGGTGGCGCAGGCGAAGGCGCATCAAAAACTTGGCGCCGACGGCATTCTCGCGATCATGGAGGCCTATTTTCCGGTCGCCGACGCGCAGGTCGAATCCTATTTCCGCGCCATTGCCGACGCCGTCGACATTCCCGTCGTAATCTACACCAACCCGCAGTTCCAGCGCTCCGATCTGACGCTTGATGTGATCGCACGGCTCGCGACCCATCCGCGCATCGGCTACATCAAGGATGCCTCGACCAACACCGGCCGGCTGCTGTCGATCATGAATCGCTGTGGCGACAGCATCAAAGTGTTCTCGGCTTCGGCCCATATCCCGGCGGCGGTGATGCTGATCGGCGGACTGGGCTGGATGGCCGGCCCGGCCTGCATCATTCCGCGGCAGAGCGTCGAACTCTACAACCTCTGCAAGGCGGCGCGCTGGGGCGAGGCGATGGCGCTGCAACGCAGGCTATGGCGCATCAACGAGGCCTTTGCGCGCTTCAACCTCGCCGCCTGCATCAAGGCCGGCCTCGACATTCAGGGATACGCGGTCGGCGATCCCGTCCCGCCGCAGGCCGCCCTGACGGCGGAGCAGCGCAAGGTGGTCGAGGCCGCGTTGCGCGATCTCGGGTAAAGGCCTGCGCCGAAGCGGCTTGCTTTACGGCAGAATCGTACCCAGCTCCCGGTCCATGCACCCGGCGTGTGGCGCATTTATTGCAGCGAATTGAATGAGTTGTCTCAGGCAAAAAAGCCGTTAAAACCCCGCTTAAATCCGACAAGAAGCTCGAAGGACAAACTGATGAACATTCTTCCCGGCAATATGCGTTTCGGTGCGGGCCAGCCGGTCAAGCGTTTGGAAGACCAGAGACTGCTCACCGGGAAGGGGCAGTTCATCGACGACAAGCCCGAGGAAGGCGCGCTGTGGCTCTATGTGCTGCGCTCGCCCCATGCCCACGCCAGGATCAAGTCGATCGACACCAAGGCCGCGCTTGATATGGCCGGGGTGGAGGCCGTCTATACCGGTGCCGATCTGGTGACGGACGATATCGGTACCCTGCCCACTCTCGCGATCTTCAAGCGGCCGGACGGCAAGCGGATGACGGTGCCGCCGCGGCGGCTGCTGGCTCATGAAATCGTGCGGTATGCCGGCGAGGCGGTGGCCGCGGTGGTCGCGACATCGCGGGTGCTGGCGCAGACGGCGGCCGAGGCGATCGAAATCGACTACGAGGTGTTGCCGTCGGTGGTCGATCCCGTCGAGGCGGTGAAATCAGGTGCACCGGCGGTGTGGCCCGAGGCGCCCGACAACGTCGTGGCCGCCATGAGCTATGGTGACGCCGCCAAGGTCGAAGAAGCGTTTGCAAGCGCGGCGCATAAAGTCTCGCTCGATCTGGTCAGCCAGCGGCTGGTGCCTTCGGCGATGGAGCCACGTTCGACGATTGCCGAGATCGAGAAGAAGACCGGCCGGTTGATCCTGCATGTGCAGTCGCAAACCCCCGGCTCGACGCGGGACCTGCTCGCGGAATCCATTCTGAAGCGGCCAAAGGACAGCGTCCGCGTGCTGGTCGGCGACATCGGCGGCGGCTTTGGCCAGAAGACCAGCCTTTATCCCGAGGACGGCATCGTCGCTTATGCGGCCACCAAACTGAACAGGAAGATCCGCTGGCGCGGCGACCGCACCGACGAATTCGTCGGCGGCACCCATGGTCGCGATCTCACTTCGACCGGCGAATTCGCGCTCGACGCCAAAGGTCGCGTGCTCGCCTATCGCGTGCGCTCGATCGGCGGCACCGGCGCGTACTCGTCAGGGACCGCCAACATCATTCCGCTGGTGCTCGGTCCCTTCGTGCAGACCGGCGTCTACGATCTGCCGCTGGTGCATTTCGAAGTGAAATCGGTGATGACCAACACCGCGCCGGTCGGCGCCTATCGCGGCGCGGGGCGGCCGGAGGCGGTGTTCATCGTGGAGCGGCTGATGGATGCCGCCGCGCGGCAGATCGGCATGGACCCGCGCACCATCCGCAAGGTCAACTACATCAAGCCCGCGCAACTGCCATACACCAACGCCGTCGGCCAAGTGTATGACTCCGGCGCCTTCGCGCACATGCTGTCGCGCGCCTCGGAGCTTGCGGACTGGGACGGTTTTGCCGCGCGCAAGAAAGCGGCGAAGAAGAAAGGCCTGCTCTACGGCCGCGGCCTCACCAGCTACATCGAATGGACCGGCGGGCGCGCGCATACCGAAAAGGTCAGCCTGCACGCGACCGCAGAGGGCCGCATCATCCTGCATTCCGGCACCATGGCGATGGGCCAGGGCCTGCAGACCACCTACACGCAAATGATATCCGATACGCTCGGCATTGCCATGGACAAGATCGACGTGGTGCAAGGCGATACCGATCTTGCCACGGGTTTCGGCAGTGTCGGCTCGCGCTCGCTGTTCGTCGGCGGCACGGCGGTCGCGGTTTCGAGCAATGACATGATCACCAAGGCGCGCGAGAAGGCCTCGAACGTGCTTGAGACGTCGGTCGAGGATATCGAATATCGCGATGGCTGGCTGACGGTGGTCGGCACCGACAAGCGCATCAGCCTGTTCGAGATCGCTAAGAAGGAAGACGGCGCGCGGCTCAGCGTCGATTCCGAAGGCGAGGTCGACGGCCCGAGCTGGCCGAACGGTACGCACATCTGCGAAGTCGAGATCGATCCCGAAACCGGCGTTAGCAAGGTGGTGCGCTACACCACGGTTGACGACGTCGGCATCGCGGTCAATCCGATGCTGGTGACCGGCCAGGTGCATGGCGGCGTCGCGCAAGGCATCGGGCAGGCGCTGTATGAGGGCGTCGCCTACAGCGAGGAAGGGCAACTGCTGACTGCGAGCTATCAGGACTATTGCGTCCCGCGCGCCGACGACATTCCGCCGATTGTCGTGACGCTGGATGATTCCGCGCCCTGCGTCACCAATCCGCTCGGCGCCAAGGGCTGCGGCGAATCCGGCGCCATCGGTGGGCCGCCCTGCATCACCAATGGCGTGATGGATGCGCTCAGTGAGCTCGGCATCAAGCAGCTCAACACGCCACTCACGCCGGCCAAGGTGTGGCAGGCGATCCGGGATGCGAAAGTGGCGGCGGAATAATGGTCTTATCCTCCCCTGGAGGAGGAGGATCGACGCGCGCAAAGCGCGCGGCGAGGTGGGGTGACAGTCTCACGCCTCAGGCGCTGTTGGACGTGGAGAGACCGTCACCCCACCCCGTCTCGCATTCGCTTCGCTCATGCGAGCCGACCCCCCCTCCAGGGGAGGGTGAAGCGAGTTACAGCCCCAACACCATCTTCGCCACGATCTCGCGCTGGATCTCCGACGAGCCGCCGAAGATCGTGTACGCCCGGCCGTTGAGATATTCCGGCACCACGGGAAGTATCTCCTCCGGAATCCCCGGCGCCTCGTTGAGCCGATAGAGCGGCCGCACCGGCTCGACATAGAGGCCGTCATTGCCGATCACGTCGACGCCGAGCCGCGTCACCGCCTGGCGGATTTCGCTGTTGCGCAACTTTAACAGCGACGACACCGCGCCGGGATTCTGTCCGGTCTGCAGCGCCGAGAGCACACGCAGCTCGGTCATTTCAAGCGTATCGATATCGACCTCGATCTCGGACATCCGCACCGCGATATCGGGGTCGTCGATGGCGCGGCCAGTGACGTCGGATTCGGCGAGATCGGAAATCGTCTTCAGCGCATCGCGCAATTTGGCCGAGGCGATGCCGGCGCCGCGCTCGAATTCGAGCAGATATTTGCCGTAGGTCCAGCCCTTGCCTTCCTCGCCGACACGATTGGTGACGGGCACGCGCACATCGTCGAAGAACACCTGGTTGACCTCGTGGTCGCCGCCGATGGTCAGGATCGGCCGCGTCGTGATGCCCGGGCTTTTCATGTCGATCAGGATGAAGGAGATGCCGTCCTGCTGCCGCTCGGTTTCGTTGGTGCGCACCAGCGCGAACATGCGGTTGGCGTGATGGGCGTGCGTGGTCCAGATCTTAGTGCCGTTGATAATGTAGTCGTCGCCGTCGCGCACGGCGCGGGTTTTCAGCGAGGAGAGGTCGGAGCCGGAGCCCGGTTCAGAATAGCCCTGGCACCAGTAATCCTCTCCAGAGAGAATTTTCGGCAGGTAAAAATTCTTCTGCTCGGGCGAGCCGAAGCCGATGATGACGGGGCCCACCATCTTGACGCCCATCACGTTGACATTTGGCACGCCGGCGCGGGCGCTTTCAGCCTCAAATATCCAGCGCTGCGCGGGTGTCCAGTCCGGCCCGCCATGGTCCACCGGCCAACCCGGCGCGCCCCAACCTTTCTTGTGGAGGGCGTGCTGCCAGGCCATCCCGATGTCAGGGTCGGAGAATACTGACGGCGTCAGCGCGGTGGCGCGCTTTATCTCGGGCGTCAGGTTGGCCGCGATGAACTCGCGAACTTCCTGCTCGAAGGCGCGTTCCTCGACGCTGAAGGTGAGATCCATGGATAGCGCTCCTTATCTAGCCTGGACGGCACGGCCGCCGAGGGCGGCGTGGCGGCGATAGTGATGGGCGCTGCCGCCGAACAGCGTGTCGAAGGCGAGCAGCCGCTTGAAGTAGGAACCGACGTCGAGCTCCTCGGTGACGCCCATGGCGCCATGAAGCTGAACCGACTGTTCGGCGACATAGCGCGCGCACTTGCCAATCTTGGCTTTCGCCCCCGATGCCGCACGGCTGCGCGCGACCGGCTCGGCATCCGCCATCAGCGCGGCGCGCAGCGCCATCGAGCGCGCCTCGTCGCATTGCATCGCCATGTCGGCAAGGCGATGCCGGATCACCTGGTTGGCGGAGAGCGGCCGTCCGAACTGCTTTCGGATTTTGGTGTATTCCAGCGTCTGGTCGAGCAGGGTCTGCATGATGCCGACAGCCTCCGCCCCGAGTGCGGCCATCGCGCGATCGATCACGGCTTCGATCGCGGGCAGCACGTCGCGGCCGTCGCCGAGCAGGGCGTCGGCAGGAAGCTGCACATCCCGGAGTTCGAGATTGCAGGCCCGGCCGCCGCCGAGCCGCGGAAAGTCGCGCGAGGCGAGGCCGGGGATGCCTTGCGGCACCAGGAACAGGCAGAGCTTGCCCGGGTTGCCGGAGCCATCATCGACGCGGGCCGACACGATGATCTGGCTGGCCGCGCTGCCGTCCAGCACCGCGGTCTTGCTGCCATCGAGGCGCCAGCCGTCAGGGGTCTTCTTCGCCGTGGTCCTGACGTCGGCGAGATCGAAGCGCGCCTGGCGCTCCGAATGCGCGAATGCCAGATAGAGCGAGCCATCGGCGATTTTTGGCAGCAGCGCCTGCTTCTGCGCTTCCGTGCCGCATTCCGAGATCAGCGACGCGCCGATCACGACCGTGGAGAGATAGGGTTCGGAGACCAGACCGCGCCCGAACGCTTCCATCAATACGCCGATCTCGATGGCGCCGCCACCGAGCCCGCCATGGGCTTCAGCGATCGGCAGCGCCAGCCAGCCGAGATCGGCGAACTGCTTCCAGAGATCGGTACTGAAGCCGAGCGGCTCGCTGGCGATCCTTCGGCGGTGATCGGCGGTATAGGTCTCGCTGACAAAGCGGTCGGCACTTTCGCGCAGCAACCGCTGCTCGTCACTCGGGGTAAGGTCCATCTGATCTGCTTTGCTTGTTCTATTTTGCTTGTGCCGGTTTTCTGACGGAGGGGTGCAGGCCTGCGGGATCCACCACCATTCCGAATTCCTGAAGGTTATGCGCGTGGCAGAGCTGATGCAGCGCGAATGCCTGCTCGATCGCCGCGGGCTGGCCCATGACGTCGACCGAGCGGTTGACGGCTTCCTTTGTCAGCTTCAGCGCGAACGAAGGCTTTGCGGCGATCCTTTCGGCGAGCTTCATCACGAACGAGGATAGTTCGTCGCGCGTCACCACGTGATTGACCATGCCGAGCCGGTGCGCTTCCTCCGCGCTCCAGACGTCTGATGTGAACAGCAATTCCTTGGCCTTGCGCGGGCCGAGCTCCCAGGGATGCACGAACCATTCGACGCCGCAGACGCCCATGGTGACGACGGGGTCGCAGAACTCCGCATCACGGCTCGCGACGATGAGATCGCAGGCCCATGCCAGCATCAGGCCCCCGGCGATGCACTTGCCGTGCACTTCGGCGATCGTCGGTTTTGCCAGATTGCGCCAGCGCCGGGTGATTTGCAGATAGATCTCCTGCTCGCGCGCGAAACGGCCGTGGGCGTTGGGTTTGGCGAATCCGCCCCAATTTCCGACCGGCGGAAAATCTACGCCGGCGGCATTCTTGGCCCCTGGGCGCAAATCATGTCCCGACGAAAAATGCGGACCGTTGCCGGCGAGGATGATGACCTTGACCGCGTCGTCCTGCACCGCCTGGTCGAAGGCGGCATTGAGGTCGTAGGTCATCTGCAGGTTCTGCGCGTTGCGCGCCTCGGGCCGGTTCATCACGATCCGCGCGATGCGTGGCTCCGGCCGTTCCACGACGATGGTCTCGAACTCCATGGCACCCTCGCGTTTCCCTTATCGTTGGCGGCCATGTTGTAATTTCGGCAAATGATACGCAAGGGCCGTCGCCTGCGAAATAGACCGGAGGCCGGCTTACGGCTGCATACCTGACGCAACCAATCTGATAGAACAGCGTTTGATTTTCTTTAGGGAGAGTTCGATGCGCAGATTATGGACCGTACTGGCGACGCTGTCGTGCCTGAGCCTGACCAATTGCGGCTATAACGCGATCCAGACCAATGACGAGCAGGTCAAGGCGAACTGGTCGGAAGTGGTCAACCAGTATCAGCGCCGTGCCGACCTGGTGCCCAACCTCGTCAATTCGGTAAAGGGTTTTGCGCAGCAGGAAAAGGACGTGCTGCTCGGCGTCACCAATGCCCGCGCCAAGGTCGGCAGCATCCAGGCGACGCCGGAGGTGCTGAACGATCCCGCCGCGTTCCAGAAATTCCAGGCCGCCCAGGGCGAACTGTCGAGCGCGCTGTCGCGGTTGCTGGTCGTGACCGAGAACTACCCGCAGCTCAAGTCGGACGCCCTGTTTCGCGACCTGATGTCACAGCTCGAAGGCACCGAGAACCGCATCACCGTGGCGCGTAACCGTTACATCAAGGCGGTGCAGGACTATAATATCGGCATCCGCACCTTCCCGAACAATCTGACGGCGATGATGTTCGGCTACAAGGAAAAGCCGAACTTTACGGTCGAGAACGAGAAGTCGATTTCGACGGCGCCGAAGGTGGATTTCAATCCGACGCCGGCTCCCGCGAAATAACGGCTGAAAAGACCAAATGCGATGAACGCTGCAAGAGCCTCCCTTCTTGCGCTGCTGTTGTGCTGGGCCTCTGCAGCCCTGGCGCTCGTCGCGGTGCCGCCTCTGAGCGAAAGGGTGGTCGATCAGACCGGCACGCTCACAGCCGGTGACATCGCCTCGTTGAGGCAAACGCTGAAGGATCTGGAGACGAGGAAGGGCAGCCAGATCGCGGTGTTGATCGTGCCGACAACAGATGGCGAGGCCGTCGAGCAATATGCGCTGCGCGTAGCGGAAGCCTGGAAGATCGGCCGCAAGAAGGTCGACGACGGCGCGCTGCTGGTGATCGCCAAGAACGATCGCCGCCTGCGCATCGAGGTCGGGTACGGCCTCGAAGGTGCGCTCACCGACGTCACAACCAAGCGCATCATCGACGAGGACATCACGCCGAAGTTCAAGGCCGGCGATTTCGGCGGCGGCGTCGCTGCCGGAGTCGACAAGATGGTGCGCATCGTCAATGGCGAGAAGCTGCCGGAGCCCGAGCCACCGCACTGGCAGGATTCGCAGTCGTTCGATCCGTCGGACTTGTTCAATCCATTTCTCATCATTCCGGCGATATTTTTCGGCGGGCTGTTGCGGAGCCTGCTGGGACGGCTGCTGGGCTCGGCGGCCGCCGGCGCGCTGACGGCCCTGATTGCCTGGTTCATGGTCGGCTCGGTCATGGCGTCGGTGATCGTCGGCGTGATCGCGTCGCTCTTTGTGCTGATCAGCGACGGTTTCATGTCAGCCGGGCCGCCGGGCCGCCGGGGCAGCCCTGGCGGATGGTCCGGGGGCTCCGGCGGCTCATGGTCCAGCGGCGGCAGTTCGAGCAGCAGCGGTGGCTTCAGTGGCGGCGGCGGCAGTTTTGGCGGCGGCGGTGCATCGGGGAGCTGGTAGCATGGGCATCAGGCGCATCGGCAGACATCTGGTCGAACACCGCTGGCGGCTGCGCCGTATCTTTCCGCCGGCGACGCTGGCGAAAATCGAGCAGGCGATCAAGGCGGGTGAGGCCACACATTCCGGGCAGGTGCGTTTCGTGGTCGAAGGCGCTCTCGACGGTGGGCCGCTGTTTCGCAATCAGCCGGCGCGGGAGCGGGCTCTCGATGTCTTTTCGGAATTGCGGGTCTGGGACACCGTCCACAACAACGGCGTCCTCATCTACCTGCTGCTGGCCGACCACGACTTTGAAATCGTAGCCGACCGCGGCATCGACAGCAGCATCGGCCGCGACGGCTGGGATAAAATCTGCCAGCAGATGGAAGCGGATTTCGGAGCAGGTGATTTCGAGGGCGGCGTGATCAAGGGGATAGCGGCCGTGTCGCGCGAACTGGCGAAGCATTTTCCGAAGGTCGGCAGCGGCCCGAATGAACTGCCAGATGCGCCGGTGGTGATTTGATGCTTACCCTCCCCTGGTGGGGGAGGGTCGGCTCGCATCGAGCGAAGCGAAATGCGGGACGGGATGGGGTGACGGTCTCTCCACGTCCAACAGAGTGCGTGCGGAGAGACCGTCACCCCACCTCGCCGCGCGCTTTGCGCACGTCGATCCTCCCCCTCCAGGGGAGGATGAAGAACTTTTCTTACGCCTTCGCCGAAGGCCGTTCCGCCACTCGCGCCATCCACGCGGCGATGTTGGTATTGGCGGGATCGAGCGGCTGGCCGACCTGGCCGGTGAAGTCGAGCCAGCCATAGAGCAGGATGTCGGCCAGCGTGAATCGTTTGCCGCAGAGATAGTCGCGGCCGTCGGCCATCTGGCCGTTGAGCCATTGCAGGCGGTTGGCTGCAATCATCTTGAGGCCGGGCGAGGCCTCGGGCGCGCAGGGAATCCGCTTCTCGAAAAACTTCAGGGCTTCGCCGAAGCGGTAGCCGTTCCCCATATGCTCGCAGATGTTGAGGTCGACGCGGCGGGTCCACATCCGGCATTCGGCGCGTTCCTCCGCCGTGGTCCCGATCAGCGGGGGATGGGGATGCTTCTCTTCCAGGTATTCGCAAATCGCGGTGATCTCGGAGAGATAATTGCCGTCGTCCAGTTCGAGCGTCGGCATCTGGCCATGCGGATTGCGCTTCAGATGCTCGGTCTCGCGGTTTTCGCCCTTGCGCAGATCGACGGTCTGCTTCGGCATCTCGATGCCCTTTTCCGCCATGAACATGCGGACCACGCGAGGGTTCGGCCCGACCGAGTCGTACAACTTCATGATGCTGTCTCTCCCGAAGTTTTCTTTGAGCAGTGTTGTTAGGAGACGTTGAACAGGCCACTGCGCCATTTGTCAAATGAACGGATCACATTCGGCGCCGCGGAATATGTTGCGGACCGGCTGGCCTAGCTGTCGTCGAGCTTGTTGAGGTCGCGCACCGACTGCATGATCGGTTCGAAATTCGATCGCGCATCGAGCGCGTCGAACAATTGCGCGGTGTCCGACAACAATCCGTGCGAGCGCTGGATTGCGATCCGCACGTCGTCCTGCGGGGTGTCGGATAGCCGGCCGTGGCCCGACAGCAGGATCTTCGAGTTCAGGCCCTTCAGCCGCTCCAGCGACTGGATGTAGTCGGCGATGCTGCCGGAGCCGAACACGCCACCCATCACGCCACCCGGCATCAGCGTGTCGGCCGCGAACAACAGCCCCTTGTCCTGCTCGAACAGCGTGATGCAGGCCGAGGTGTGGCCGGGCGTGTACATCACGTTGAGCCGGAAATTTCCGAGGTCGATCAAATTGCCTTCCTCCAGCCAGAGATCGACATTGATCGGCACGTTCGGCTCGTTGAACATCTTGCGCAGCATCGAGAAGTCGTCGCGCAGCATGATCTTGTTGGCGGCGAGCCGATGCGCGGCGATGAAGGCGCGGCCATGGAAATGATAGGCAGCGCCGATATGGTCGAGGTGCTCGTGGCTCAGCACCACCATGTCGATATCGTCGGGCTTCACCCCGATATGGTTGAGGCATGTCAGGAGATGCGGATAGTTCGAGGACAACCCGACGTCGACCATGATGGTGCGCAAACTGCCGCGCACCAGATAGGCGTTCGCCGCGCGGTTCTTGAAGCGGACCTGATAGACGTTCTCATCCGCCTCGATCAGCGTGCAGACGTCGCTGTCGAACAGGGTCTTGAAAGGGCTCGGTTTGCGCTCGCTCATGAATTGGCCGCGGCCCTGAAGGCAACCGTGTTGGAGGCGCGCAGGCGCTTGCTAAGCGCATCCATGATCATCAGCGCAAAGGCCGGCTGCTGGCTGACCAGATACACGAAGCGGGCGTGGTTGATCCGCATCACGCGGGTGTTTGGCGCGGCGGCAATGGCGGTTGCCGAACGGGACGAGCCGTCGATCACGGCCATCTCACCGAAGAACTCGCCCTTGCCGAGCGTGACGATCACGGTCTTGCTGGCGCCGTTCATCTTGGCGATCTCGACCTGGCCGTCGAGCACCACGAACAGTTCCCGCCCGGTCGAGCCTTCCTCAAAAATGACGTCATCTACATCAAACTCGTTGATGCATTTCTCGATAGTCATGGCGGCTCTGCCTTTCTGGCTGGTCAGGTCATGTTAATCGGGAAACAGACCGGCGCAAACGGAACCGGCAAGGATGCCGCAGGGCAGCATAGGTGGCTCGGGACCGGCTCGGCCGACGTTTGGCGGCCCAAACCGGGCCGGACAAGTTCCTAAAATTTCGGTAAGGCCGCCGCCGGTAAGGATTTGGCAAGCAATAAAAGTTACCAAATGGTCAATCAATTCTGGAGAATTCAACGTGAGCGATCAGCAATCACAGCCCACCAGCGGTGAAACCGGAACTCTCGGCGCCGCGCCGGCCGTTCCCGCCATGCCAGCGTCGAGTGAGCCGGTAAAGGCGGCGGCTGACGCGGAGGTCGAGGCTGCGAGACTCGCGCCCGACCAGGAAGAGACCTCGCTGACGCCCGAAGCGCCCAAGGTGGACGCGGTCAGCATGGAAGCGCCAAAGGTTGAGGCGCCAAAGGCTGACTCTTCCAAAATGGACGCTCCCAAGATCGACGCGCCCAAGATCGACGCCGTGAAGCCGGAAGCGCCGCGCTTCCCCGGCAATGTGACGATCATGTCGCCCGGGGATCGCGTCGGAGCCGATGCGAAGGCAGCGGCGGCCGGGTCGGCCGGCAAGCGCCGGTTCGGAGCGATGGCTGCGGTGGTGGCACTGGCCACGGTGGCGGGGGCGCTTGGCGGCGCGCTGGCAACCGCGGGAATTGGAAAGCTGATGGCCGGAGATTCGGCACAGGCGTCAGTGAAGGACAGCGCGCTCGAAACCTCGGTGGCGCGGCTCGATGCCGAGATCGTCGCCCTGAAAGCCGGCCTGGAGCATAACTCCAAAGCGACGACGGGCCAGCTCAACAAGGCCAGCGACCGCCTCGACAAGGTCGAGAAGGCGCAGGCCGAGCCGGCCGCGAAACTCGCCAAGCTCAGCGAAACCGTCGACAAGCTTCGCGCCGCCCAGACGACGACGACGGCTGCTGCCGCGCCGGCCGCCGCAAAGGACATTACTGGCTCGATACCGCAGCAGGTTGCGGCCGTAACGCCGCCTGCCTCTGCACCTGCGGCGCCGCCCAAGCCCGAAATGGCCCGGCTGCCGACCGTCGAAGGCTGGATATTACGGGATGTCGCCAACGGCAGCGCCCTGATCGAGAGCCGCCGCGGCATGTACGAGGTCTATGCTGGCGATCCCATTCCCGGTCTCGGCCGTGTCGACGCCATTCGCAGGCAGGACGGCCGCTGGGTGGTCGTGACCAGCAAGGGCCTGATCGTCGCGCGTTGACGGGACGACATACGAACAGGAAGGCGCTTCACGGCGATGTGAGGCGCCTTTTTTCTTGAATAGGTCTCATTGCGCGGTGTTAGTTGAGGCATGAGCCTCGCGCCCCGATTTCTCGCCATCGTATTTGCTCTGCTGTGCGGCGCCTTGCCGGCGCGTGCGGCACAGGATGCGGCGCTGGAGCGCGGCACCGCCATCACCGATCCAGCGATACTGCGCGAACTCGATGGCGGAAGATTCCGCCTCGATCGCATGCTGTTGCCGGAGCGGTCGGCGGATATCCCGCTCGCCAACAGCGCGTTGTTCGCCTTGCCGTCGATGATGCCGGTCCGGCAGGCGATCGATGCCGAGTTCGATCGCTATATCGCGCGACACCAGGCGAACCTGCCGAAGGAGACGATCGGCGTCGGCGAGGGCTTTGATTTCCAGATATTCGACCGCGCGCTGCTTTATTCGGCGGAGACGCGCTTCGTGCTGGCCGGCATCGTCAACCGCATGGACCGCACTTACGTTGCGGAAGCGAGCTGCGGCGAGATTCGCCTGATCTACCGCCTGACGCGGATCAACAAAGCGGCCGGCGACGATGCTGTGCCGCCGCGGCTGCCGATGACGCTGAACCTTGTGCTGAAAGCCAAAGCTGAGGGATCCGCGGTCGCCTGTTCCGACATCGCCAATCGCTGGCTCGGCGAAACGCTGTCGGCAAAGGATGGCGCGCTCGACCTGATCGACTATCATAACATCGACCGCATCGAGACCAATCTCCAGATCGCGCATGCGCCGAAATCTGCGGTTCGCGATTTCCGCACCGACTATCTGTTGAAGGTCTTTCGCTACGACGGGCAAGCGCGCGTCTTCGCGGAATCGCCGATGGAAAACCAGATCGACCGCGCGCGCCTTTTGGCTGATGATGGCCTCAAGCGCGAGTTCAGGGCGTGGCTGCTCGATCCCGTCAATCTCGCAGCGTTCGATCGCGGCACCGCGCTGATCCCGGAAAAATTCCTCGCCCGCGGTGCGATTGCGCCAACGCCGGTCGGGTTCGATCCATCGGAGCTGGAGCCGGAATTCGGGCTGGTGCAGGGCGAGGGCGCCGTGTTCAGCGAGGCTGACGTTGTGGCGGCGCTCAGGAAGGCTTTGGAAGCTGGCGTGAAGCTGCAGAACATCCGCTCGCCTGCCGGGTTCGAACGCAGGCTCAACGATGTGACCTGTGCCGGCTGCCACCAGACGCGCGGCATCGGCGGCTTTCATTTCCCGGGCGTCGACTGGATGGCGGAAAAGCCGTCGAATACGACCGTCGTGCCGGCTTCGCCGCATTTCTTCGGCGACCAGATCCGCCGCCGAGATATTCTCGCAAGCCTGCGCGACGGCAAGACGCCGGATTACTCGCGCGGATTTGCCAGCCGCCCACAGTCGCGCGGCAGCACCGAACTCGCCGGCACCAATTATTACGACGGCTGGGGCGGGCACTGCTATGTGCAGGGCAGGCCAGCGGCCGGCAATGACGCAAGTTTTCGCGACTGGACTTGCGCCGAGGGCCTGAGCTGCCAGGCGGCGGGCAAAATCTCGCGCATCGGCATGTGCTTCGTCAAAAGCCGCTAAGAGGTCTTCGCGAACCGTGCTAAGTGAGGACAGCAGCGAGCGATGCGGAGATTGGCGATGAGCTCTCCCGACCAGGACAGGCAACGTAATCGCAAGATCGCGGAGAACGAAGCCAATCGGCAGGTGGTCGGCGATGTCAGGGTCAGCGTCTGGGCGATCGCGGTCTCGATCGTTGCCGGGGTGATCGTGCTGGGCATCGTCTGGGCCTGGCTCAACCGCTGAAAATCGCCGGCGATGGTGGATTCCGCTGAGCGGCTGCATTACGCGCAGTAAGCGGCGGAGCGAAACTCTCCGGCTTGCGACTTCGTAGCCCGGATGAGCGCCGCGATATCCGGGAATTCACGCGCACCGTCCTGGATGTCGCTGCGCTCATCCGGGCTACGCGCTGAACCGCTGACAATCAGCCGAGCATTTACTTCGCGTAATGCGTCAGGCGCTTGCCGGGCAGCAGATCATAGGCCGATTTCCAGCCCGGCAATTGCGCCATCCGTCCGAGCCAGGCGTGGATTGCGGGATGGCTCGCCGCCCAATCGTATCCGGTCTCGTCGGCCGGATAATGCAGATAGGCCATCATCGATATGTCGGCCACCGTCGGCCGCGCGCCGATCGCGAACGCATTTTTCTGCATGTGCTGTTCGAGGATTGACATAAAATCGTCGAGACGCCTGCGGAAATGCTTCTGCACGTGCTCGTCCGGTGACGGGGTAAAGGCCCGGAAAAAGCGATAGGTCGCCATGTAGCCGGTGAGCTTGTGATTGTCCCAGAACAGCCAGCGCAGCAGTTCGAACTGCTCCTGCTCGGTCTCGCCGCCAAACCGGCCGAATTGCTTTGCCAGCATGAGCAGGATCGGCGCGGTTTGTGTCAGGCGTTCGCCGTCGACCTGGAGCACCGGAATTTCACCCATCGCGTTGACGTCGCGCCGCCATTCCGGCGTGCGAGTCACGCCGCCGCCGAAATCGGTCCAGACCGGCTCGAACGTCTGCCCGCACAGGGTGAGCATCAGCGCGAGCTTGTAGCTGTTTCCCGACTCCGGGAAGTAATGCAGGCGATAGCTAGGCATCTGCCTCACGCCACCGCGCCGGACGCGCGCAACTTGCCGATCGCGGCGTCGTCATAGCCTGCGTTGCGCAGGATCTCGTCGCTGTGCTCGCCAAGGCCGGGCGGCTTGCGCGGCTGAACCTTTTTGCTGCCTTCGACCCAGATCGGGCTGGAGATCGTCAGCATGGTGTCGTTCTCGAACGGCACCAGCACCTCGTTCTCGATCATCTGCTTGTCGTTCGGGATGTCGTCGAGGATGCCGACCACGCCGAACACCAGGCCGTTGCCGTCAAGGATCTTGCGCCATTCGGCGAGATCCCTGGTCGCAAAGGTCTCGTCGAAGATCTTGATCAGTTCGAGCGATCGCGCATGGCGCTCCTTCTTGGTCTCGAACCTCGCATCGGTGACGAGATCCTCGCGGCCGAGGCAGCGCGCCAGCGTCGGCCATTGCCGGTCCTCATTGAGCAGCGAGAGGATCAGCCAGCGTCCGTCCTTGCACTGGTAGTGGTTGGTGACCGCGTTCAGCGCGCGCTCGCGCGGGCGGCGTTCGCCGAACTTTGCGCCGACCAGTTTTGCCTGCGCCAGCACCGAGGCGGCCCAGACGCCGTTGGCCATCAGGTTGGAGCTGACATGCGAGCCCTTGCCGGTGCGCTCGCGCTTGTAGAGCGCGGTGACGATCGCGCCGTAAAACGCCATCGCGCAAGGATGGTCGCCCATGCCGGCGATCGAGCGCGCCGGCGTGGTGTGTTCGTCGGCCCGCACCAGGTCCATCAGGCCCGAGCGCGCCCAATAGGCATTGCTGTCGAAGCCCGGCTTGTTGGCTTCCTCGCCCTTTTCGCCATAGCCGGTGAAGGAAGCGTAGATCAGGCGTTCGTTGTGTGGCGCCAAATGGGCGTGGGTGATGCCGAGCCGCTCGCGCACCTGCGGCGGATAGTTGGTGATGAAGACGTCGGCCTGCGCGGCCAGCCGATGCAGCACCGCCTGGCCCTCGGGCTTCGAAAGATCGAGTGCGAGGCTCTTCTTGTTGCGGGCTTCCAGCATCCACGCGAAATTATGCTCGCTATGGGGGTAACCCGGCAAATTCGGCAGGTTGCGATAGGGATCGCCGGCGCCGGGCGGCTCGACCTTGATCACGTCGGCGCCAAAATCCGACAGCACCGTGGCAGCGGCAGGCGCAGCGATAAAGCTCGCGCAGTCCAGAACCTTGAGGCCGTCGAAAATACCCTTGTCCATCGTGGCGCCGCTCCGTGACGTTTGTTGCTTTTGCAGAGATATCGCTTTGAGCGATCCCTTTCAAACGCCATTTGGCCCATCTTGGAGGGGCGATGCAACTACTCCCCGCCGGACATCAGCGCTGCATTTCCGCCGGCTGCAGCCGTATTGATGGTCACGGTCTGCTCGGTTGCAAAACGCGTCAGGTAATGCGGCCCGCCGGCCTTGGGCCCGGTGCCGGATAAGCCATGACCGCCGAACGGCTGCACGCCGACGACGGCGCCGATCATGTTGCGGTTCACATAGATGTTGCCGACCTGGAGCCGGTCGATCGCGTCCTCCACGGTATCATCGATACGCGAATGGATGCCGAGGGTGAGCCCGTAGCCGGAGCGCTCGATCGCTTGCAGCACCTGATCGAACCGGTCGGCGCGGTAGCGCACCACATGCAAAATCGGGCCGAACACTTCTTCGGTGAGCTGGCCGGCATCGGACAATTCGAAAATATGCGGCGCGACGTAATTGCCTTGTGGTGCGCTGCCGGCAAAGTGCACCCGGGCTTCCTTCTTCATGCGTTCGATATGCGCGTCCAGCCGCTGCTTGGCCTCGGCGTCGATCACCGGGCCTATATGCGTGGCGGGATCTCGGGGATCACCGATGACGAGTTCGCGCGCCGCGCCTGCAATCATCTCGATCATGCGGTCGGCGACATCGTCCTGCAGAAATAACAATCGCAGCGCCGAGCAGCGCTGGCCGGCGGAGCGGAACGCCGAGGTCACGACGTCGTCGGCGACCTGTTCGGGCAGCGCAGTGGCATCGACGATCATCGCGTTGATGCCGCCGGTCTCGGCAATCAGCGGCACGATCGGACCATCCTTGGCGGCCAGCGCGCGGTTGATCGTCCGCGCGACTTCGGTCGATCCGGTGAAGACGACGCCGGCGATATCTGGATGCGCCACCAGCATGCCGCCGATGCGGCTGTCGCCCGCCACGAGATGCAGCGCCGACACCGGCACGCCGGCTGCATGCAACAGGCGGATGGCTTCAGCCGCGATCAGCGGCGTCTGCTCAGCCGGCTTCGCAACGACCGCGTTGCCCGCCATCAAGGCCGCCGTGACCTGGCCCAGGAAGATCGCCAGCGGAAAATTCCACGGCGAGATCGCGACGAAGACACCGCGGCCGCGCAGGCAGAGCTCGTTGCTCTCTCCCGTCGGTCCCGGCATCGCCTTGCCTTCGCCGAACAACGCGCGTCCCTGCGCGGCATAGTAGCGGCAGAAATCCACGGCCTCGCGAACTTCCGAGATAGCGTCGTCCAGTGTCTTGCCACCTTCGCCTTGCAGCAGCGCGATGAAATGCGCCGCGCGCCGTTCCATGAGATCGGCGGCCTTCTCCAGCGTCGCTGCGCGCATCTCGGCCGGCGTTCTGGCCCAGGGCTTGAAGCCGGCGCGCGCAGCCAATATCGCCGCATTGGCCTCGTTCTCGGTTGCGTCGGTGATGCTTCCCGCGGCGGGTATTGGTTCGGCGGCGATGTCCGAGGCGAGTTGCGCCAGCGCCGCGCGCTCGCCGAATTCGATCCCGCGAGAATTTTTCCGGTTCGACCCATAGAGATCGCGCGGCAATGGGATGTTGGGATGCGCGGCATTTTCGGCGCTGCCGATGATATCGGCCGGACGCCGCACCAATTGCGACACCGGCACAGCCTCGTCGGCGGCGAGCGCGACAAAGGATGAATTGGCGCCATTCTCCAGCAACCGCCGCACCAGATAGGCCAGCAGATCGCGGTGGCTGCCGACCGGCGCATAGGTGCGATGAGCGATATCGGGGCGGTCCTCGCCGAGCTTCGCATAGAGCGCCTCGCCCATGCCGTGCAGGCGCTGGAATTCGAATCCGCTCTGGTCCGTTGCCAGTTCGAGGATGGTCGCGACCGTCAGCGCGTTGTGTGTGGCGAATTGCGGAAAGATCCGCGGCCGCAGCGCCAGCAATTGTTTTGCGCAGGCGACGTAGTTCAGATCCGTCATCGCCTTGCGCGTGAACACGGGATAGCCGTCGAGCCCGCGCTCCTGTGCGCGCTTGATCTCAGTGTCCCAATAGGCGCCCTTCACCAGCCGCACCATCATCCTGCGGTCGAGGCTGTGTGCGAGACCATCGATGTAATCGATCACGTCGGAGGCGCGCTTCTGGTAGGCTTGGATCGCCAGACCAAAACCGTCCCAGCCTGCCAGCGATGCATCACCGAGCGCTGCGGCGATCACGTCGAGCGACAATTCCAGCCGGTCCGCCTCCTCGGCATCGACGGTGAAATTGAGGTCATGGGATTTGGCTTGCCCGGCGAGATCGATCAGGCGCGGGACCAGTTCGCGCATCACCCGCGGGCGGCTCACGGCCTCGAAGCGCGGATGCAATGCCGAGAGCTTGACCGAGATGCCCGGGCGGTCGGGCAGGGGGCGGTCACCGGCGGTGCGTCCGATCGCCTCGATCGCGCTGGAATAGGAATTGAAATAGCGCGTGGCGTCATCGGCCGTGCGCGCGCCTTCGCCGAGCATGTCGAAGGAATAGCGTTGATGGCGCGAGGAATCCGGCTGCGCCCGCGACAGCGCGGCTTCAATGGTCTCGCCTAGCACGAAATGGTTGCCCATCAGCCGCATCGCCTGCCGTGTCGCAGCCCGCACGGCCGGTGCGCCCAGCCGCTTGGTGAGCCGTCCGATGGTCCCCTGCGGCGTCTCGCCCGGCTGGATCACGCGGGCCGACATCCCGAGCGCCCATGCGGAGGCATTGACCAGGAACGCGCTGGACCGGGTTTCGTGATGGATGAAGTCGCCCTGGGCGAGCTTGTCCTCGATGAACTGGTCGGCGGTGCGGGCGTCCGGCACGCGCAGCAGTGCTTCCGCCAGCACCATCAGCGCCAGTCCTTCCTTGGTCGACAGCGCGAACTCGCGCAGCATGTCCTCGACGCCGCCGAGCGGATCGTCATTGGCCCTGATGGCCTCGATCAGCCGCGTCGCCGTGCGATCGATGCGCGCCTCCTGCGCCGCATCCAGCCGCGCCGCCGCCCGGAGCAGGCGGTCGGCCATCGCGCGATCATCGGGTGCGTAAGGCGCGCTGAAGGGCGCAGGGGATGGTGGTTGGTCGGGCATACGATTCGCTTGGCTCCTGCCACGAGTTTACCGCCGCTCCAACCGTAGTTCGATAGACAAATATGGAGTTTTGCCTTAGGAAATTCGGAAGATTTCCAGGATAGCCAGATAAATGGTTGAAATTGACAAGATAGACCGCAAAATCCTCTCAATTCTTCAAGGGGATGGCCGTATCGCGAATGTCGAACTGGCCGAGCGGATCGGACTGTCCCCGACCTCGATCGGCGAGCGGCTGAAGCGGTTGCAGCGCGACGGTTTTGTCGAGGGCTACGGCGCCAGGCTCAATCCGCACCGGCTGGGCTTGGGCTTGCTCGTGTTCGTCGAGGTGATGCTCGACAAGACCACGCCCGACGTCTTCGAGCGGTTCGCCAAGGCGGTGCAGACGGCGCCCGAGGTGCTGGAGTGCCATATGGTGGCGGGTGGCTTTGACTATCTGGTCAAGGCCAGGGTCGCCGACATGACGGCCTACCGCCGGTTCCTCGGCGAAACCCTGCTGGCGCTGCCGGGCGTGCGCGAGACGCGGACTTACGCCGTGATGGAAGAGGTCAAGCGCGACGCGCCGCTGCCGGTCGGCTAGTCCCGCTCGATGCGGGGGAGCCAACTGGCGCATGGAAAACACAGCGGCCGGAATTTCCGCAGGCTCGATCCACAGATCGCGGGCTTGCCGGTTGGCAGCGTGCCCGAGCCGCGCTAATCGTCAGGCACGCCGTCGCTTGGGAACAGCAGGGATCATGCGAGACGCTGGAAAGCCGATACGGGGAAGCCGCACGCAAAATAGCTTCGCGGCCGTGCTTGGCGTGCTCGTTGCCGCGCTGTTTGGCAGCCCGGTTGCGAACGCCTCCGAGATGAGCTCTGCGATCGCTTACCTCTACAACTCGGTTTCGATCTATCCGCCGTCGGCCACATCGATGACGGTCTGCTACGGCTTCGTCTGCCGGCGCCGCGAGATCCTCGATTTCACCGCCGGCGACCGCAACGCGATCACACAAATCATGGCGGCCGGGCGCGCCTCCGCCGCAGCCGAACGCGCCGCGGTGCAGAAGGTGGTGGTGTGGTTCGATCGCCGCATGGGGCCGATCCTCGGCACCAACAAGCGCGTGGCGAAGGCGGATTTCCGCTACTTCGACGACAAGCACAATTTCGATTGCTGGGACACGACGCGGAACACCACCAGCCTGTTGCTGGTGTTGCAGGAATGGGGCCTCTTGAAGCATCACGCGGTCGGGGATCCGAAATATCGCGGCAATACGCTGGTGCTGCAGACGCCGCACAACACTGCGGTGCTGGTCGAGCGCGCCACCAAGGTCGAGTGGGTCGTCGACCTCTGGCCGCGCGGCTATCTGCAGCCACCCGACGTGATGACGGTCGAGAGATGGGTTACGGAAGATTGAGCGGCCGGTTGTTACGCACGTTTTGATTTTCGTGCATGCAGAAGCGGTGCTCGCTCCGCCGAACGCTCACAGTTTTTTGGAAATTTTTTCAAGCTCAACTCCCGGAAACGTCCGAGAGTGCGCCGTTGCCGATCGCGCGTTCGCGCTAGACCTTGAGGTTCTCAGCCGAAGTCTTGCCGCGGTTAGCGATCTCTTCGTACTCGACGGACTGCCCTTCATTGAGTGTCGAAAGACCAGCTTTCTCAACTGCCGAAATATGAACGAACACGTCCTTGCCGCCATTCGAGGGCTGGATGAACCCGTAGCCCTTGGTTGGATTGAACCACTTCACCGTACCTTTAGCCATTCACGTCGTCTCCGCGGAATCAAAAAAAGTAATCGAGCCGTCGGTCCCCGCACTAACCGGCATGCCCGAGGCACAAGGATACGCGGGTTGGGGCAGGCTGGGTAGCGCAAACGGAATGCCGGTTTCGGCAAAAAAGTGCCCATTCGCACCCGATTTCCGCCGTTTTGCCGGTTTTTGGCTCATTTGGCCCAACCGGGCGGCGGTGATTCGACAATTGGGCAATTGGTTCGACCCCGGCCGCTGGACGTCATTTTCCCACCTGGAGGGGAGGGGGCGGCGGGCCTCCGGCTGGCATATCGCATACGGGAAAACCCCGGCCGCGCGAGCGACCGGGGCTACGGAACGTGTGCCGCCGGATCAGTAGCAGACGTTCACCGTCCGCCAGCGGAAGCCAAACGGCGTCAGCACGCGGCGGGTCACGTAGCAGCCGTCATAGCCGCCGCCACCGATCAAGCCGACGCCGAAGCCGGGACCCCAGTGGTGGTGGTGATGATGCGGCCAGAAGAAGCCACCGCCCGCCGAAGCGGAGGTCGGAGCCAGCGCCATGGCGCTGAGGGAAGCGGCGGCAACAAGAGCGAGAGTCACTTTGCGAAGCATGGTCGTTGTCCTTGAGCTGTGCGCGTTCGACGTTTTTGTCTCGGCGCGGGTTTCACGTTTCAGTCTTACCCATCGCCAATCTGTCGCGTGCCTCACAGAGCGGGTTCGAGGAATCCGCGCCGCGTTCGCCGACAATTTTCTGAACGATTATTCAGGTGTGGAAAACATCACACAGGCTTCGAACCGCTATTATTGCAGCGGTTTCAGGCTGCGGCGCTGTGCTCTTCGTTAACCAGCGCCGGCAGCATCCGCGCATCCGCAATGGTGCGCACGATCATCGGTTCGTTGCGTCCGCGAATCTCAACGTCATGCTGCGGCAATGCATCGGCGGAAAGGCCGGCGGTGGCGCGAACTTCGTCTGACACGACGACCTCGCATGCAAGGCTCTTGGTCATGTCCTGCAGCCGCGCCGCGACATTGACGGCGTCGCCGAGTGCGGTGAACACCATGTGGTCGCGATAGCCGATATCGCCGACGATCACTTCGCCGCCATTGATGCCGATGCCGAAACGGATCGGCTCGCGCAGATCATGCGCGAGAAATTTGTTCAACTCGTCGACATTGGCGGCGATCATCGCCGCCGCGCGCAACGCCTGGCGGCAGGCGTCCTGCCGGGAGGTCGAAAGCCCGAACAGCGCCAGCATTCCGTCGCCGACGAACTGGTTCGGCATGCCGCCGCTCTCGAGCACCGCCTGCGACACCGCGCCGAGGAAGCGGTTGACGATGAAGACGGTGTCGAACGGCAGGCGCTTTTCCGCCATCTTGGTCGAGCCGCGCATGTCGACGAACATGTTGACGAGATAGCGCTCCTGGCCGATCCGCGTCGGATTCGAGCCGTGGCCGTCGGCGGCCGTGTGCGGCAGGAACAGCTGAAAGAACGACAGATCGGCGGCCGGCCGCAACTGGCAGGCCAGCCGGATCGACGGATCCGCCGCGCCGACCCGGCCGAGCACGAAGGCCTCGCGCTGCGAGGGCTCAGGCAACCCGCTGCAGTCGCCGATGATGCGGATGCGGCAGGTCGAGCAGCGCGCGCGGCCGCCGCACACGCTGGCATGCGGCACGTTGTTGCGCAGGCTCGCCTCCAGCACGCTGAGGCCCTTGGGCACCCGAACGGTGCGGCCGTTGCCGTAGGACAGGTTGACCATGCCGCGGCGGCGCTCATTGATGGCGCGCGCGCCCTTGGCCAGCAGCGCGACGCCGAGCAATCCGAGATAGAAGATCAGGGCGTATTCGGTGATGCGATCCAGCGTGGCTTGCTGCTCCCGCGTCCCGACCTGGCTCGGCGTCAGGTTTTCCGCCCGCCATTCGCGGCTGTCATTGTCGACGACATTGCGGCCGCCCTGATAGAAGCCGAGCATGGCCAGCGTCGGAATCAGCACCGCCGCCGCCAGCAGGAACGGCGCGGCGCGTTTGAAGAACGCCTTCATCCGGAGCCAGAGATAGAGGCCAATGCAGCCGTGCATCCAGGCGATGGTCATGACCGCGAGCATCAGCCAGATCCGGTACGGCGCCGAGACCCAGTACAGAAACAGCACCTGCGGATACATCTTCTCATGTCCGTACAGCGTCTGGCCGAGCCGCACGCCGATGATGTGGGCGATCACCAGCATCGGCACGCTCAGGCCCAGCACCAGCTGCAGCGGCTCGATCGCCTTCCAGCGGAACTGGCGGCGTTCGTAGAGCGCCCAGATGCCGAGTGCGGTATGCACCAGGCACGCGGTGTAGAACAGGATCGCGACGGGCAGGAATTGCCAGAGCGTGGTGTGGAGATAGAGGCCGCCTGCCAGCGCCTCCATCGAGATATTGCCGAGCGCGTGGTTAAGAAAATGACTGATCAGATAGGCAAACAGGATAAGGCCGCTGACAAGGCGGACCTGACGCAGGCCGATGCCGCGGAGCAAGGTCGTTAGCTGTTCTCGGAATAGGGCGGCCATGCGATCCATAGGGTTTATATCGGCGATAATAGTGTTTTATTCCATCGTTGAATACTATTGTCGTCCCTGCGAACGCAGGGACCCATACTCCGCGGCCTCTCAACGACCCTGTGGCCCACGCGATTTTTCTTACCACGATCGGTGGTTATGGGTCCCTGCGTTCGCAGGGACGACGATGGAGTTTTTTCCGTCGCGGCACGTTGACACTCCGTTGGTAGTCGAAGAGAAAGCGCCGTGACGATAGCCCCGCCCGATATCAGCCTGTCCAAACCGGACCGCTCTGCCGCGCCACCATGGCTTTGGGTTGCTTTGCTGATTGCCGCGCTGACGGCGATGCGGCTGGTCTATGCCGGCGTGCTCGATCTGCGCACCGACGAGGCCTATTACTGGACCTGGTCGAAGGAGAGCGCGCTTTCCTTTCTCGATCATCCGCCCGGCATCGCGTGGCTGATACGGTTCGGCACCGCGATCTTCGGCGACACCCCTCTCGGCGTGCGGTTCGGTGGCATCGTCGCGATGCTGGTCACGCAGCTCCTGCTCGCCGACATCGTCCGGC
The DNA here is from genome assembly GCF_049993905.1 of Bradyrhizobium sp. McL0615. Classification (NCBI taxonomy): domain Bacteria; kingdom Pseudomonadati; phylum Pseudomonadota; class Alphaproteobacteria; order Hyphomicrobiales; family Nitrobacteraceae; genus Bradyrhizobium; species Bradyrhizobium sp. McL0615. Next base: position 1,905,502 of record NZ_CP188254.1, read on the forward strand.
GCGTGACGCATGATGCGCGTGCCGTCATCCTCGCGGTGCTGTTGCCGGAAGCGGCACTGTATTACGGGCTGTTGATGGCGAAGGTCGCGCCCGACACCGCGATGATCCCCTGCGCGATCGCGATGCTGTGGTCGCTGGTGCGGTTGCACGAGAGCGGCAATCCGCGCTGGTGGCTGGCCGCAGGTCTGTTCGCAGGGCTGGCGCTGCTGTCGAAATTCACCGCGATCATGCTGCTGCCGGCGGTGATCGCGTTCGTGCTGGTGCCGGACTGGCGGCGGCGCTGGCTGCTCAGCCCCTGGCCGTTTCTGGCGGCGCTGATTGCGGCGATCGTGTTTCTGCCGGTGCTGATCTGGAATGCAGAACACGACTGGGCGTCGTTCCGCTTCCAGTTCGTGCGCGCGGTCGCGACCCATCCCTTGTCGTTCCGCACCGTCGGCGAATTCGTCGGGCTTCAATTTGGCCTCGTCGGTTTCGTGCTGCTGCCGGTGGTGCTGTCCGGCGTGACGCTGACCGCCTGGCGCGGCTATCGCAGCCGCGAGCCGGTCGCGATCCTGTTGTCGACCGCGGTGCTGGTGCCGTTTCTCTATTTCCTCTGGAAGTCGCTGACGCTCCGCGTCGGCGACACCTGGCCGATGTTCCTGTGGCCTGCCGGTTTCGCTGCGACCGCCATCAATCTCGTGATGTTGTCGCGCGAAGGCTGGCCGGACTGGATCGTGAAATCGACATTCTGGTGGGCGAGGGTGGCCGTGATCTCCGGAATCGCCTTCGTGGTCAGCGTGTTCTTCTATTACGTCGCCGCGCCCTGGAATTTGATCGGCAGGACCGATCCCGTCGGCGGCGAGACCGGCTATGAACAGGTCGCGGCGCGCGCACGCGAGCAGTTGCAGGCGACCGGCGCGACCTGGATCGCGACGTCGGATTATCGCACCTATGCGATGCTGCGCTGGCACTTCAACGGGCAGGTCCCGGTGATCCAGGTCAATGAACGCGGCCGGTTCCAGGGGTTCGGCGATCCCGGCATGAAGGCGATCAAGGATCATCCCGGCCTCTATGTCGCGCGCGAGCCGGACCATCGCCTGCCGCTGTGGGATCTCACCACCGCGAAGCGGCAACCGCTGGCGCGGGTCGAGCGCGTCTGGCGCGGCGTGGTGATGGATACCTACGCGTTGGAAAAATTGACGGGCTGGACGCCGGAGCTGTCGCCACCGGCAGAGTCGCCGCTGTTCCGTTGGCGCGTGCTGGCGGGAGTTGTCGGGCTCAACGCCGCGGCTTCCTAGCCCGTGAGCCGCTGCGATAAAACAGGTCGTCATCCCCCGCGAAGGCGGGGGATCCAGTACGCCGCGGCCTCTCGGCTCAATCACTGCTGCCTCTGGAATACTGGGTCACCCGCCTTCGCGGGTGACGACGACTGGGTGTGACGTCGCGATCTCGCGACATGATACGCCCGAGGTTTGCAATCAACTTCCTGCCCTCCAAATTGAGGGCGCAGGGAAGACCGGGTGCTTGCTGCACCCGCGGTCTCGCGTGCGATTTGCGCAAACAAAACGGCACACGAGCATACAGGGCAGCTGGAGCATTCCGGCCTTCCCTGCGCAATGGCTTTACGGCTTACTTCGTGCTCTTCCCGGAGAACGGCTCTTTTGCCTCCGTCGCCTGCGCTTCTTATCGCACGCTTAACGCCAGCACCGCGGCGCCCGAACCACACGACTTCGCCGTACGCTCGAGCCACACACGTCAGTCGCAGCTCTTGCGTCCATCGCATCTCACCGCGCGTTCGTGACGATGGCCAACGCCCCTCATCCGCCGTGAGACAAGCGGAGTTATGCCGATGATTTGGTCGAGAACGAAAGCGGAATATTTTTGATCGCTGGGCTTGACACTATTTCGGGAAATCAGAAGTGATTTGCTCCAATTGGTCGCAGGCATTGCTTTCACAGCGTCATTGCGAGCGCAGCGAAGCAATCCATAGCGCGGCTTGCGGAGACGTGGATTGCTTCGCTTCGCTCGCAATGACGGCGAGAGCAGGTCCGTAGGGTGGGCAAAGCGATAGCGTGCCCACCATCAAGAAGGGTGGTCGGCGACAGATGGTGGACACGGCGCAGGTACGTCTTTGCCCCCTGCAACGGAATTGCGATCTTTGGCATAAACCTTCGTATAGCTGTCGCATCCGTTTGTATCTGCGACACTTACTTACGGACAATTGAGCGCTGGTGTCGCCTGCTTTAGCGTCACTGCAATCGGTTCGGCCGTCGCGGCAAAATTTTACGGCCAGAGCGATTGGGTACGGCAGCAATATTTGAGCTGTCTATGGCGACGATTCCTGCTTTCTTTTGCGTGTTGACTGTGAATGCGACCTGAGATGCCGCCGGCGGGTTCGCCGTGCCGCGCATCCCGACAGTAACCTGAAGTGACGTCTTCGTTTCCTCGGCTATCCAATTTTGGAGTCATTGCCTGCATGTCATCCTCCCTCGGCAAGATCGCGCTCCTGATCGATGGCGCCAATCTCTACTCGACCAGTAAAGCGCTTGGGTTCGATATCGATTACAGGCGGTTGCTCAAGGAATTCCAGAGCAGAGGCACGCTGCTGCGTGCGCTCTATTACACCGCGGTCATCGAGGATCAGGAATACTCGTCGATCCGGCCCTTGATCGACTGGCTCGACTACAATGGCTACACCGTGGTCACCAAGGCGACCAAGGAGTTCATCGACGCCAGCGGCCGCCGCAAGGTGCGGGGCAACATGGATATCGAACTCGCGGTCGATGCCCTGGAGCTCGCCGAACACGTCGACCAGATCGTGCTATTCTCGGGTGATGGCGATTTCCGCCCCCTGGTCGAGGCGTTGCAGCGTCGTGGGGTCCGGGTGACCGTCGTTTCGACGATTTCGATTCAGCCGCCGATGATTGCCGACGAATTGCGGCGCCAAGCCGACGTCTTCACCGATCTGGTGGAGTTGAAAACCAAGGTTGGCCGCGATCCGTCCGAGCGGCCACCGCCGCGCGAACTGCGTCAGCACATGCCGGTGTTCTTGCAGCGCGACACCGTTGTGTGATCCCGGATCTTCAGCGAATTGATAGCGTACCCGCTATCAAGACCTGAATCATTTGCAGCTTCTGGCCTTTGGCCTCATAGGCCGCGATGATTGCATCCATGAGCCTGTTCCAGACGCCGGCTTTCCGCCGGCGGTTGAAGCGATTGTAGACCGTCGTGTAAGGCCCATATCTCTCGGGCAAATCTGCCCAAGGCGAACCTGACCTTAGCTGATAGAAAATACCGTTACGCCCCGCGCGTTGTTCGGCAAAAGCGGCTTGATCACATTCCACTCAAACTCAGTCAGGTCATAACGTCCGTGGGCCATCATCAACTCCTTTCGGAGTTTGAATCAGTTTTCAGCCGATTTGCCTGTCGCTTATGAACATGCGACCTGGAGTAGCTGCTCTGCTGCCCGCAACAGCCACAGCTGAACCGCGTGACTACGGTATCGGAAGATTGTATGCTTGTCGCATGGGACTACTGATCTTCAGCACCAACGTCACCTTAGACGGCTGTGTCGACCACCAAGAAGGAATCGCCGACAACGAGACACACGCCTTCTTCGCTCGCCTCATGGACGAGAGCGGGGCGATGCTGTGGGGCCGCGTCACCTACGAGATGATGGAGAGCTACTGGCCAGCGGTCGCCCGCGGCGAAGCGGAGGTACCGCTGCCGATGCGCAAGTGGGCGGTTAAGCTGGATGCCAAGCCGAAGTACGTGGTGTCGTCAACGCGAAACGACTTCCCCTGGAACAATAGCCACCACATCGCCGGTGATCTTCGAACAGGCGTGCAGAATCTCAAGGGTGCGACCCCGGCGGGCGTGCTCCTCGGTAGCGGCAAGCTAGCGGCTGAGCTGGATCGGCTGGATTTGATCGACGAGTACAAGTTCCTCGTTCACCCCAGGATCGTCGGCCACGGCCCCACTCTGTACGAGAGCGGCTTGCCGAGCACGCGACAGCTCGAATTGGTTTCGGCGAAGCCGCTCCGCAACGGCGTTGTTGCTATGCACTACCGACGCTCTTTGACGAAAGTCGCAAGGCAGGAATAGCTCATAGCCGGATTTTCACAACCGAAGGCGGTGCTAACGCCACTCGTGTTTCAGGCCCGCATCAAATCGCCTGTTCGCCTCGGCGACAAGGAGCTCACGCTCGCGGGCATCATTCGCCAACATGGAATGTAACCATGAGTCGGTTTGTTTGAATTTATGATCAATCTCGGCGATGCGTCGCATGATAGCTTCACGCGAGATCGGAGTCAGCTTCCCGAACATGCACGTTCACCTCGCTTCTAACATCGCCGCGCCAGAATGATCGGGCAGCGGATGGATGCCTTCAACGGACAAGTCCATTGCAGAGAGCAAAGTTCCTAATTTGAACAATGATTCAACGAACGTCGGCGCTTGGTGCGGTTAGTTCACTTCTTCCGAGCCCTGATGCTGATTACATAGATCGTCGTTCGTCGGTTACCTCAAGGCTCCATTCCGCGCCATGTCGGGAAAATGCAGCATAAAACACAGGGTTCCTGAGCAGCTTCAAGACGTCGGAGCTTGATCGCCAGGCCTTTCAATGCGTGGACAGCTTGTCGCGCCCTCCGGCGGTGCCGAGCTCTAGCCCGTTGGCATCTGTCCAGGTAACGCACTTCCCTGTTCTGTCCGCTATCGCTTGCGCAACGCGCATTGCTTCCTCCTCGTCCTCAAGAACGAAGCTGATCCTTCCGGGCGAGATTACGGCCATTCGTCGTATTGAAGGGCGTGTCATGGGCTACTTAATCCGGTGACCGAAGACCCGGGGACACAAGCCACTCCCGCACATGGGATGCGGTTTCAATTTGTCGCGCTCTGCGGAGTAACTCATCCCGCGCAAAACCTGGTGGCGTGCCGCGGGCTTCCTTCCGAAGCCGCTCCGCCTGTTCAGACAGGTTCTCGTCCAACGGATCTATTTGATTGAAACGCTGCCGCTCCATGGCGCTGCTCCGTTCCGTTAGAGGAAGGCGGGAGCGCAACCGAGCGTTCTCAATCACCGATATAAGCCACGGACCGGGCGGTGATGGCGACGAGTGTGCGCCCGGGAACTTCAAAGGGCGAGTCATTTATTGGTGTGGTCCCGAGCAGCGACGAGCGCGTATTAGCGGTCGAGGGCCTCAGGCGCTTACTGGGCCAGACTACAACGCGCCTGCGTGCAGCCTCACTTCAGCACGGCCTCGAGTAGCTGCTGTGGCTGATAGGGCTTCATCAGAAAGCGGGTGTCTTGCGGGATGTATGGCGGCCCCTGGCCAGAGATCATCACGACGTTGAGGCCCGGGAATCGGCGCTTGGCATACTGCGCAAGTTCCACGCCAGACATCTCTCCACCAAGCTCCACATCGGTCACGAGGGCCCGGAGTTCTGCGCCGGTCGAAGCCAGCACCAGTTCCGCGACCTCTCCATTGGCACACTCCACCACCTCAAGTCCCTCGCTTCTCAGGAGATCGGCAAGGCACTCCCGCTGGAGCGGATCATCGTCCACAATGAGGGCTACGAAGTTCGACATCATTGCCTCCAGAAAGAATAGTAAATCCCGGAATTCGCAATGGTTGCATCGTTCGCGGTTGCCCCTAGAGTATAGGGGCGCCTTTGCCCACCCTGCGAGCCCTCAACGCCTCCCGCGACGCGGCCTCAGGCCCCCGCCACGAGCATCAGCCCCCCGCCGATCAGGCTGACGCCGATCCAGCCGCGAAGCGGCACCTTCTCGCCGAGGAAGAGCCAGGCGGCAGCCATCAGGAAGACCGGCGCGAGTCCCTCGAACGCGTAGAGCTGACTGAGCTCATATTTGCTCAGGAGATCCAGCCACAGGAAGAACCACAGGCTGAACAAAGCGATGCCGGCGAACAGCCACGAGCCGGTCTGAACCCGTGATCGCCCTTGCCCGTCGATGCCGGCCATCGCATGCTTGAGCAGGAGGTTTCCGGCAACCACGAGGACCTGGCAGAACAGGCAGAGGAAAAGCGTGAAGGTAGTCATAGGCGTTCATCCGCAACTGCCGACGGCGCCGCCGCAAGGAAGACACCGACGAAGACCAACAGGATTCCGAGCGCGCGGCCCGAGCTGATCTGCTCGTGCAGGAACAGCCAGGCCGAGACCGGCACCATCAACTGAACGATGCTCTGCACCGCGAAGGCGATACCCACGGGGATCGTCTTGAGAGCTTCGAGCCACGCGACGAAGTTCAGGACGTAGAAGACGATGCCGATCCAGGTAGCCCAATGCGTCATGGGCGAGTCCGGTTGGGCGGTCGCGCCGATCTTCAGGAGAATCTCGCCAGCCGCGAGTAGGCCGGCGCATGCGCCGAGCTTGATGTAGGCCTTTGCGCTGGCCGAGAGCTTCAGGCTAAAGCCCGGAAGGGTCAGGTCAGAGGTCAGCATAGTTCGAAAACTCCGCAAGGGTTTTGTCGTGGCGCGTCGGATCGAGCCATCGAACGATGTACTTCATGACGAAATTTCCGATCGCGGACCGGTGCCGGACGTAGAGGTCGAGCGGCACGAGTTCCTGCTTGAGGTGCAGCTTCGGGTCGTAGCAAAGGCCGGTGCTCGCATAGGCCTTCAGGCCATTGCCGAGCGCCCAGTTCACGATGTCACGAAATGTATAGTGGTAGAGGCCGGCGCTGACGCTCGATTGATAGTCGATGCCGATATATTCGTCGCAGATGGTGTCGCCGTCGATCGTGCAAATGCTGAAGGCGACCGGACGACCGTTCTGCCGCCACACGAAATAGCGAACCTTGTCGGGCATCGCGCGGCCGAGCTGCACGAGAAACTCGGGCGTGAGCTTCTCGAAGTGCATCGAGGATTTTTCATAGATCTGCAGATAGAGTGGATAGAGCTCGTCGACCTCGGCTTCGATGTTGGTCGAGACGGTCAGCTCGATCGGATCGGCAGCGTCGATCGCCTTGAACTTGCGGCGCAGGTTCTTCCTGGTGGCGGAGCCGAGCTTGTTCGACAAATATTCGTCGAATGAATCGAAGTCGAAATTCAGCCGCGTCATCGGCATGCTCGGAACACGGGCAAAGCCGTCGGCCTGCAGGCGATCGAGCACCGCGCGATGGGAGGCGCGAAATTCCTTGAAGACGATCAGGCCCGCGCCGAGCTTGTAGGCCTCTTCGACCAGCGCGTCTTTCAGCACCGGGATGCACTGCATCTGCCACGTCACGTCGCCGTCGAGCACGCCTTCGCCAGCAACGCATCCCACCATCAGCACCCGCGTGCGCAGGAAACCCGGCCACGCGCGGCGAACGGTGTCGATCCAGGATTTCACGCTCGCACTGACGCCCTCGGCCATGTCGATTGACGTGACGAAAAACGGCTGCACGGTGCCGGCCTGGCTGAGCTGATCCGTGATCATCAGATAGCGGTGCGTGATCTCGGGATGCATCGTATCTTCGACGATGTCGTAGTAGCGATAATCCTTGCGCTTGCCGGCAAAGGCCTGCTTCCACAGCGGCGACAAGCGGATTTCCTTGCCTCGCGCCACGAAGGCGCGCAGCGCGGACCCGACAGTTGCTGTGGGCGCCTGTGCCGATGGCGGCACTGCGATCGTTGCGGTGATTGCGTTCATTGCGTCCCACTTGTTGAGTTCGAGAAACTGCGTTGCGTTCGATGCAGGCAGAGTATCGAAGTCGGTCGCGGTGCAATGTGATGACCCTCACGCGCACTCGTGCCACACTGCCCGGCAATTAAATCGGCATCTGTCGCCACGCGTGACCGCATGCGGAGTCGTAGGGTGGGCAAAGCGAAGCGTGCCCACCATCAAGAGGTGCGTTCGGCGAAGAATGGTGGGCACGGCGCATGTGCGCCTTTGCCTACCCTACGAGAGCTATGCGCCCAAGGAATCCGGCGAGCTAGCCGTCGATGAACCGCATCTGGCCCCAAGCAGTCATTGTTCGCGACGGATTAGAAGGATATCCTAAAGCCGGTGCGCTCGAGGGCCCGCTGGGTTTGCTGTCTGGTAGACAGGTCTGCGAATGGCTCTGCTACACGGCGGGGCTGGAGCGCATAAATGCCTTATCGATGCTCCGTGTTCGCCGGTGGGCGGAACGAGTAAGAGGAGGGTATCCATGCATCAGAGTCCTATTATCAAAACCGCCACGACGCTGATTGCTGCGGTCGCAGCAGGCATCTTGGGCGGCCAGATCGTGTGTGCGCAGCAGCAACAACCGATAAAGCGTATGGACTTGCTCAAGACGCCTCTGAGCGACCTCGATGGTAAGGAGATGCAAGTTTGGGTCGCGGACATTCCGCCAGGCGCGGCGACCGGACCGCACTTTCATCCGACTCCAAGGTTCGTCTACGTCCTCGAGGGCTCTCTTGTTTTGGAGCTGGATGGGAAGCCGCCACGGACGTATTCGGCGGGCCAGGCGTATGTGGAGTTGCCTGGCGAGCGTCACAACTTGAGGAATGCGAGTGCCACCGAGTCGGCCAAGGGGCTAGGCTTCCAATATGTCGGCAAGGATCAGCCACTTCAGATCAACGCCCCTTGACATCGCACTCTGGAGCTAGGCGGCCGCGATGAGGGAAGTGCCACCACTTCAGGTTATGGCGGCACTTTTCAAACCTGCTGTGATGGCCCGCGGATGTCTGCTTACGAAGGGTCGCACGGACATTCCTGTCACGAGGGCCGACTTCCTGAACGGACATCAAAGGTGCTCCGACGCTAACACCACTCGCTGTAATTTACGGGTCGAGCTAAGGGCAGCCTGCGCAGGTCGGTCGACATTTTATGGCCGCGTTTGGCCGCGGTTATATCGTGCAACCGCGTTATCATCAGCTGTTTTAACAAAGTCGGGCCACCGCCAAATGCAGAATTGACGACCGATGAAGAACGATAACGGCAACGTCGTAGCCAACGTTAGGAGGATCGAAATTCGCTTGCTGAGCCCGAACCACGTCATTAGGTGAGGAACCAGGAAAAGGACGGACGGAGCAAAGATCGACAACGCGACAACGAAGATCATATTTCTTATCCATTGCTCCTCATGCGACCATCGAGTGGTGTATCTATAGTCGATCCACCAAAGGCGAGGATATTCGGGCGGCAGAAATACAGATCCTCCAAGTCGCTCCACCGCTGCGTCGTCACCCTTTCTTATCGCGTTGGGGAATATCTCACCTGCTATTCCGCGAGTGTTGAGAATAGCGAAAAGGATCGCTATCGGGATCGATGCGGCCAGACTGAAGTGCGGTTCAAAATCAAGTCCCCACAACAGTTTGAAGATGACCAAAACCGCGAACAGAAAGATAGATAGAAATATCGCGCCGAACGCGCATAGTGCGCGTCGTTCGTCGACGGACCATGTTGGAATTGAGAGTATCCGAAGCCACCACCATTTTGACCATTGCGAAGACATACCCAAGCGTCTCCATCCCATAAAAAGAAATACGTGTTGGCCGTTGCAATTAATCGGTGTTCAAGTGTCGCGTAGCACGGTTAAGTTGATATCTGATGAATATGTTCGTGCCGATTTCCGACCTGAGCCTCCTCTCCGAACCAAAACCGACGTTCGCCAACGCCTCTGGTTTTGAGCCCTCGCCCCTGGCTTTCGATAGTCATTGACGCGCGTGAACCGAGGAGGCCTGCGGGTGTACAACAGGGGTTGGCGGCAGCTTGGCGGCTTCCGTCGCCCTGAAGAGGGTTTGGAACAAGAAAATCATAAGACGGTTTGGAACATAAACCATCATGGTGGGTTGAAACAGATTCCCTAAAATCAAGGGAGAACGACCATGAAACTTGCGACATTAGCATTGGCTTCGGTGTTCGCACTCTCAAGCACGTTCGCACTTGCAGCGACACGTCATCATTACACAAGTCATCACAAGTACACGTCGAGCCACAAGTACAGGACGAGCGCCAGGCCCTACCAAGGTACGGTCGGCATGGGCGGCGGCAGCTACGGTCAGTACTACGGCAACCCGAACAACAGAGGCGGCTTGGTTGGCGGCGCGGACCCCGGTACCTACAGGCCCTAAGAGTAAGCGCCGCGTTTCTGCGGGGCCTTGAGCAGTCTTCGACCGGAGTAGCGCGGCGGCGCTAACGCCGCAGGTTAACGCTCACGGCTCGTCGTCGCGCTTGCGCAGCAGATCCTTGGCGAGATCGCCGAGCGCCGGGCGCGGCAGCGCCGTGAACGGCAGGGGGCGCGTCACGTCGATCGCGGCTAACCCGAGCCGCGCGGTGAGCAGTCCGTTCAGCACGCCTTCGCCGAGCCGCTGCGAGAGTTTTGCCGCGATGCCGTGGCCGAGCATCTGCTGCACCAGGCTGTCGCCGACCGCCATGCCGCCGGTGATGGCGAGATGGCCGATGACGTGACGCAGCAGGCTGAACATGCCGAGCGTGCCCGGCCGGCCGCCATAGAGCCGCGCCAGTTGCCGGATCAGCCGCATCGCGGCGACGAACACGAACAGCACGTCGATCAGGGCGCGGGGGCTCACCGCGGTGACGACCGAGACGCGCTGTGCCGCGGCTGAAACCAGCCGGCGTGCCTCTTCATCGAGCGGTGCCAACAATTCGCGCTCGGCGAGCTTGATCATGTCGGCGCCGTCGATGATGTCGTCGGCATGGCTCACCAGCGCGGCGCGGGCGCGCGCCAGTTGCGGATTTTGATGCGCGAGCTTGAGCAGGTCGTTGACGATGGCGCGGCTTTCGGCGCGGTCGTCGCTGCGCAGCACTTCGATCGCGCGCTGATGCAGTTTTTCGATGGCCGCCAGCCGCGCCAGTCCGAAGGCTTCGCGTCCGATGACGACCGCCAGCGCCAGCGCCGCGGCGGCGGCGAACGCCAGCGCGACGTAGCCGAGCGTCTGGCTGCGCGCGAACAGATCCTCGATCAGGTTGACGACGCCGAGGCCTGAGGCCAGCAGCACGAGGCCACCGGCGGCGGACCAGAACAGCGTGCCCCAGCGGAAGCCGCGGCGCGCTAGAACGCGCGGCGCCGCGATCGGCACCGGCAACAGCGCAGGATCAGCTTCGGGCGTAATCTGCACGGTGCCGCGGGAAGGGCGTCCGGTTTCATCCGGGCCCATCACGACCACGCCGGGATCGTCGAGCTTGAACGTGGCCGGCCGCCGATGCGGCGTTTTCTCGCTCATTGCAGTCGGTCTCCGATCAGGAACTGGAGCGCCCGGTCGAGGCGGATGTGAGGCAGTGCGGGCTCGCCGTCGGACGCGCGTTCCAGCAGCGGCGGCCGGAAGCGCAGGAAACGGAAATCGGCCTGCTCGGAAGCGGTGCTGGAAAGGCCGCGAAAGCCGCCGTTGAACAGTTCTTCAGGGTCCGCGGGCAGGTCGCCCGGAAAGGTCGCGACTTCGGTCTCGCCATCGAAGGCCTCGCCATTCGCGGTCTCACCGGGCGCGGGCGTGCCGATGATGGACGGCAGTTTCTCCCGGCCGCGCGCGACCTGCGCCTCGCGCGTGGCGCGCACCGCCGACAGCGCGACCACGTCGATGGCGGCACCGGCATATTCGGCATGGTCGGCGGCCTTGGCGACCGCCCGCCGCAGCACGGCTTCCAGCCGGTCATGGCTCTGGTGGTGCAGATGATCGGCCTTGGTGGCGGCGAACAGAATGCGATCGATCCGGGGACGAAACAGGCTGCTCAGGATCGTGCTGCGGCCGATGCGGAAGCAATCGAGAATGCCCGTCAGCGCGGCTTCGAGATCGTGCAGCGCTTCCGGCCCGGCATTGAACGCCGCGAGCGCATCGACCAGCACGATCTGCCGGTCGAGCCGGGCAAAATGATCGCGAAAGAACGGACGCACCACGACGTCCTTGTAGGCCTCGTAGCGCCGCCGCATCATCGCCCATAGCGAACCGTCGGGCGCGCTGCCGTCGGCAGCCACTTCGAGCGGTGCAAAGGTCAGCGCCGGCGAGCCGGCGAGATTGCCCGGCATCAGGAAACGCCCGGGCGGCAAAAGGCTCATCGCAAAACGTTCGTCGCGGCAGGCGCGCAAATAGTCGGTGAACAATTTCGCCGCGGTAAGCGCCTGCTGTTCGTTCTCGCGGCCCTCGGGATCAAGCGTCTTCAGATGTTCATGCCAGGGCGCGGCGAGCTTTGCGCGCGGGCCCTCGCGGGACAGCACAAGACTTTCCGCCGACCATTGCTCAAAACTCTTGTTGAGCAGCGGCAGGTCCAGCAGCCATTCGCCGGGGTAATCGACGATGTCGATGGTGAGTGTGCGGTCGGCGCCGTTCTGGCGCTGGTAGTCGATGACGAGGCGCAGTTCGCTGATGTCGACGGTGGAGCTTGGCCACCGCCGCTCCTCGATCAGGGTGCGGACGTGGTTCTCATAATCGAAGCGCGGCACGGCGTCGTCCGGCTGCGGCTCCAGCCGGGCGCGGGCGATCCGGCCGGTGGCATAGGGCTCGAATATTGGAAACCTTCCGCCGCGGGTCAGGCCGTGGATCAGCGCCGTGATGAACACGGTCTTGCCGGCGCGCGACAGGCCGGTGACGCCGAGCCGCACGGTCGGATGGAAGAAGCTGTCGCCGTAGTCGAGAAGGGCTCGTGCCGACAGGCGCGCTTCCTCGACGATGTCTGAAAAACTGGGGGCCATGCGGGCGTGAAGGCTCGATAGAAGCGTTGGTGGGCGATGACAGGAAAGTGGCGACTGGCGGAACAAAATCAAGCGTCCGTGATCGGCTGGCCACGGGCTTCCCCGGAGATATACGGTCAGCGGCAGCACGAAAATGCCACGGCGATGGCGTTGAAGGGGTGCGTTGACCCCGGAAGGCCCAAGTCCCTTAATCAGCCTCCTGTCGCTCCCTCACCAGATCAGGTGGACCTGCATGACCATCTTCAGACTGAAACAACTCGCCTCGACATCTTTCCATGCGGCGGCCGGCGCCATGCAGTGGAACTATGATCGCGCCGAGCTGATTGCCGATGGCGTCGTGCATGTCACAGGCGTCTGTCTGGGGCTCGTCGCGGCCACCGCGCTGATCGTGTTGACCGCGATCTATGGCAGCGCGTTCGAAATCGCCGTGGTATCGGTCTACGTCGCGGGCCTGCTCGCGATGCTGACATTTTCGGCGATCTATAATCTCTGGCCGGTGTCGCGCGCCAAATGGGTGCTGCGCCGCTTCGATCATTCCGCGATCTACCTGCTGATCGCCGCCACCTATACCCCGTTCATCATGGCGCTGAGGGAGAGCTATCTCGCGATTGCGCTGCTGATCGGGGTGTGGTGCGTCGCGATCGCCGGTGTCGTGCTGAAGCTGGCGCTGCCGGGGCGATACGATCGCTTGGCCGTGGGCCTTTATCTGGCGCTGGGCTGGAGCGGCGTGATGCTCGGCGATGCCGTGGTGAAGGCGGTGCCGCCGCTGGCGCTGGGGCTCGTGGTGGCGGGCGGCGTGCTCTATAGTCTGGGCGTGGTCTTCCATGCCTGGCAGCGCTTGCGCTTCCAGAACGCGATCTGGCATGGCTTCGTCTTGCTCGGCGCGGCCTGCCATTATACGGCTATACTCGACCTGATCGTTTTGACGTAAAAAAATTAGAGGGAGAGCGGCCATGCAGGTGACCGGCAAAGTCGTGGTTGTCACCGGTGGCGGCAACGGCATCGGGAAGGCGATGTGCGAGGCCTTTCATCGCGCCGGCGCTGCCAAGGTTGTCGTCGCCGATATCGATCCCGACGGCGCGCGCACCGTCGCCACGCCGATCGGTGGGGCGGCCTTCAAATGCGATGTCGGAAAGGAGAAGGATATCCTTCACGTCATCGAGGAGACTGAACATCAGTTCGGCCCGATCGCGTTGTTCTGCTCCAATGCCGGCATCGGCGGCGGTTTCGATCCACTGTCGGTGAATGCCGGCGGAAGCTCCGACGAACCGTGGCAGCGAAGCTGGGCGGTTCATGTCATGGCGCATGTCTATGCGGCGCGGCATTTGATCCCGCGCATGAAGGCGCGCGGCGGCGGCTATTTCCTCAACACGATTTCCGCGGCTGGCTTGCTGTCGCAGGTCGGCAGCCCGGCCTATTCGACCACCAAGCATGCCGCGGTGGGCTTTGCCGAAAACCTCGCGATCTCGCACAAGGCCGACGACATCAAGGTTTCGATCCTGTGCCCGCAGGGCGTCGATACTAACATGCTGCGCTCGATCCCGAAGGGCCCGCAATCCGGCGACGGCGATCTTTCGCCGGAGCAGGTGGCGCAGGACGTGCTGAAGGGACTGGAAGAGGAGACCTTTGTGATCCTGCCGCACCCGCAGGTGCTGGGCTACATGCGCAAGAAGACCGAGAATTACGACCGCTGGATCTCGGGCATGGCGAAGATCCAGGCGAAGATGCGGGAGAGTTACGGCAAGTGAGCTGAGGGCGCACGAACCTCCCCTCGTCATTGCGAGCGAAGCGAAGCAATCCATCTGTCCTCGCACGCGGAAGCATGGATTGCTTCGTCGCTCCGCTCCTCGCAATGACGGAGGAGGGAGTTTCGCGTCGGATGCGGGAAGCCTACCGGAAATAGCATCGCGAGAACGGCGGCCTTTCGGCCGCCTTTCCCGTTTCCTCTCTCTTACTGGCAGGGATACATCCGGCCGTCATCCAGGCGGGTCATGGTGCCGGGCTGGCAGACGAATCCGTTACGCGTCGCGTAGTCCTGACCGCCATAATAGGCGTAGGGTCCGCCGCCTCCGTAGTACGGGGCCGTGGCTCCATAATACGGGGCCGTAGCGCCATAATAGCCTGCTGCGGCAACGCCCGCGCCCACCACACCGACGCCGACCGCTGCCGCACCGATCGCGGCCCGCCGTCCCTGCCGACGGGCAACGCCCGCGACGCTGACGGGGGTCAGCGGACGGCCGACCCGTGCCTGCGCGCTCTCGACAGATAGCGAGAGACCTTTTTGTTCGGTCCAGTCAAAAGTGAGCATGGTCGCGCACGCAAAGACCGAGACCGCGATGGCAGCTTTTCCCAGACTTACCTGTTTCATGGTTTCCTCTCCCGGGTTGCCCCACGCGCAATTATCGTGCGGGCGTCCATGGCCGACCCTTGCGCTATGTCAAAGCAAATGCCGGGTGCCGCGGGCGGAACGGGTATCCAGCCGTTGATTCAAAAGAGGTTTTATGAAATGGCGGCCTGCCGTTCGGAAAAAAATCCGGTGACGCAGCATTCTCGACAGGGTTGCGAGCGAGAAGGGCGGCCTTGCGGCCGCCTTTCCCGTTTCCTCTCGCTTACTGGCAGTGGTGCATCAGGCCGTCGTCGAGACGGACCATGGTGCCGGGCTGGCAGATGATGCCGTTGCGCGCGGCGTAGTCCTGGCTCCATACGCCCGGGCCGCCGTAATAGGCAGACGGGCTGCTGCCGCCGTAATAGGCGTAGGGGCCGCTTCCGCCGTAGTAGGCGGCGGTCGCTCCGGCTGCGACGGCATCGGCGCCCACGGCGGCCGCACCGGCCGCGGTCCGCCGCGCCTGCCGCCGGGCATCGCCCGGGGTGTAGGGATCACCCATCTGCGCCTGCGCGCGCTCGATGGATAGCGAAGCGCCCTTTTGTTCGCTCCAGTCAAATGAGAGCATGGTCGCGCATGTGAAGACGGAGAGGGCGAGGGCGGCTTTTCCGAAACCTGGTTGCTTCATGATACTCACTCCAGAGTTGCCCCATGCTGAATTCTCGTGCGAGCGTAGAGGGCCGTCAAGTAGTGATGCGCACGGAGCTCGCGTCCCAATTGTCGAGCCTTTGAATCAAAGAGGTTTCATGAGCTGGCGTGGCTGGCCATTCGCGAAAGCTCCAGCGGCGCCGGATGCGCCGCATGCGCTGCTGGCGGATATCGAAAAGCAGGGCAAACAATATCTCGACGAGGTCGATAACGGGAAATGGGTTTATCCGGCCTGCAAGCGGACTGCATCCGATGCCGGCGCCGACAAGGACTCCGTCTGCAACCACACGCGGCTGGAAGCCGTACGCTATCTGCTGGCGGTGCCGCGGGGCGAACTCAGGCTGCTCGCCGAGCCCGACACGCAACCGGTGATACTGGAAGGCTATCTTCGCCAGCTGCCGCACGATGACACGGTGATTGAATTCACCGGCAATACGATGAGCGATCTGGCGATTGCCGTCATCGCCGGATTCAACTGGCTCAATCATTGCGCTAGTCTGGCGGACGCTGACCGCCGAAAATTTTCGGGAACGCTCAGTCATTTCCGCAAGATCGCAGCATCAGCGCAGCAATGGTGGGAGATGGACGGAGCCAAGGAGCGTTACGCCCAAATGCTGCAGGCGCGGCATGAGCCGCCGCTGTTCCTGCATCTGGTCTGGGCGGATTATGGGCGGCTTGCGAACGAGATCGCGGCGGCGCGCGCCGGGCGGCGGGGCTAGCTTTCTGCCCGTAGGGAAGTGGGAGATCCCTCGACGTCATTGCGAGGAGCGAAGCGACGAAGCAATCCATAGTGTGGCAAGCGGAAGCATGGATTGCTTCGCTTCGCTCGCAATGACGTGGATAGAGTCTCGCCTCACCCCTTCTGCGCGTACAGCAGCGGCACCGCGGAATCCACCATCACCTCGATCAGGCTGGTGCCGTCATGCGAAAGCCCTTGCTTGAGCGCGCCCGCGAGTTCGGATGATTTCGTCACCCGCACGGCGTGGCAGCCCATGCCTTCGGCGAGCTTGACGAAATCGATGCCGGGCAGTTCGAGGCCCGGCACGTTGCGCACCTGCATCACCTGGCTGAACGAACGCATCGCGCCGTAGCCGGCGTTGTTGATGACGATCACCGTCAGCGGCAGGTTGCGCCGGGCCGCGGTCCACAGCGCCTGGATCGAATACATCGCCGAGCCGTCGCCGATCAGGCAGACGGTGCGGACATCGGGACGTCCCAGCGCCATCCCGACGGCAGCCGGCAGGCTGTAGCCGAGGCCGCCGCTCGACATGGTGTAAAAGCTGTCCTGGCCGCGCATCGGCATGAATTTTTGCATTGCCGGGCGATGCGAGGGGGCTTCCTCCACCAGCGCCGCATTGGCGGGCATGGCTTCCGACAGCGAGTGCAGCAGGAATTCGACCGGCAGCGGATCGGCGGCTGACGGCGCTGATGGCAGCGTGCGGCCCGTGGGTATCGCGCGCTTTGATTCCGGCAGCAGGTCGAGCAGCATCGAAAGCGCCGGCTTCATGGTGGCGATGATGCTGGCGCCTGACGGCGTCACGGCGGCGGCGTCTG
The DNA here is from genome assembly GCF_049993905.1 of Bradyrhizobium sp. McL0615. Classification (NCBI taxonomy): domain Bacteria; kingdom Pseudomonadati; phylum Pseudomonadota; class Alphaproteobacteria; order Hyphomicrobiales; family Nitrobacteraceae; genus Bradyrhizobium; species Bradyrhizobium sp. McL0615. Next base: position 1,922,691 of record NZ_CP188254.1, read on the forward strand.
GATCGTCGGTGATCTGGAAGATCGTGGTGGCGCCGTCGAAGATCGCGGCGTGGCCCTCGACATGGAAGGTGAACACCGGCGCGCCGATCACGACCACGAGGTCATGATCGCGCAGCGCGTCCGATAGCTGTCCCGGCGAGGCGTGCAGGAAGCCGGCAAATTGCGGATGCCGTTCGGGGAATGAGCAGCGCGCCGAGAACGGGCTGACCCAGACGGCTGCCTTTGCCTTCTCCGCGACCCGCACCATCAGATCGACGGCGCCGGCACGGTCGACACCGGGCCCGACGACGAGGGCAGGGCGCTTGCTCGCCGTGAGTGCTGTGACCAGCGCCTTCATCGCCTCCGCATCGGGGCCGAGTTCGCGGCTGACCTTGCGGGCTTCGATCGGTTGCGCCGGGCGCGTCCAGTCGTCGATCGGGATCGAGACGAAGGTCGGCCCGCAAGGCGGCTGCATCGCGACGTAATAGGCGCGCGCGATCGCCGCCGGCACGTCCTCGGCGCGCGCCGGCTCGACGCTGTATTTGACATAAGGCCGCGGAAATTCGGAAGCGCGCTCGGCGTAGAGAAAGGCCTGCAGCGGCAGGATCGAACGCGCCTGCTGGCCGGCGGTGATGACGAGCGGCGTCTGGTTGCGATGGGCGGTGTAGATGTTGCCGAGCGCATTGCCGACGCCGGCGCCGGAATGCAGATTGACGAAGCCGGCGTTGCGGGTGGCCTGCGCATAACCGTCTGCCATGCCGACGACGGAGGCTTCCTGCAGGCCGAGCACATAATCGATGTCATCCGGCCAGTCGCTGAGGAACGGCAGTTCGGTCGAGCCGGGATTGCCGAACACGCGCTTGATGCCGAACGCGCGCAACAGGCCGAAGGTGGCTTCTTTTACGGTGAGCGCGGCGCTCGCGGTTTTGGCTGACTTGCGCTGCGACATCGGGCGGCCCCCATTTGACTTTTCTTGCTCCGCCATGGCGCGAAGGCGATCCACCTCTCGATGGATTGCCTCGTGAAGTCAAGCCAATGGCGCGCGGTGGCGCCCGGGGATCAGGCCATCTTCTCCCACAGCCGGGGCACCAGCGCGCCTGCGCGCTTCTCGATAGCCGCCGCAGCATCGAGGGCGAGGTCCTCGCGATAGCGTCCCGCGATCAGCTGCACGCCGATCGGATGGCCTTCGTGCAGCATGACCGGAACGACGGCGCCTGGCAGACCGAGCACATTGATCGCGGAAATGAAACGCAAATCGTTCCAGAACAGTTCGCGTGTGCGCTCCGGGCTGATGGCATCCTCGCGCGGGCCGGGCGTCGGCTTCACCGTCGTCGGCGCGAGCACGACAGGGAACTCCTCGAAGAACAACTGCCAGGCCCGGATATGGGTGTTGCGCGCCGCCGTGGCGCGCATCCAGCCCAACAGGTCGAGCGTGTTTGCCTTCGCCTTGATGCCACCCCACGCGGCATGGAAATCCGGCGAAGTGACTTTCAGCATCGCGGCTTCCTGCAGCATCGCGGTTTCGTTGGCGATGATGTCGCACCAAGTCTGCCAGACGCCGCTGATGTCGGGAACCTCGATTTCGCTGACGCGATAGCCCGAACGTTCGAGATGGTCGGCGGCCTGCCGGAGCGCATCACGGACCGAGGGCGCGACGTCCATGTCATCAGGCAGTTTTGCCAACGCGACCTTGATCGGGCCCTTTGGTTTGGGCCCGGCGAGCGGGGCGGGCACCCACCAGGGATCCCGCGGATCGCGCTGGCTCATGACTTCGAGCGCCATCCGGACGTCGCCGACGCTGCGCGCCAGCGGCCCTTGCGCCGACATCAGATGCGCGAGCATCGGCCGCTCGGCCGCGGCGCTCTCGTTATAGGCCGGGACGCGGCCCTGCGTCGGCTTGATCGTGACGACACCGTTGCAGTGCGCCGGCCAGCGCAGCGAGCCGCCGATGTCGTTGCCGTGCGCGATCGTGCCGATGCCGGCTGCCACCGCGCTGCCGGCGCCGCCCGATGAGCCGCCGCAGGTGATATCAGGATCCCACGGGTTCAGCGTCAGCCCGTGCAGCGGGTTATCCGTAAAGCCGCGGAACGAGAATTCGGGCGTATTGGTCAGGCCGAGCACGATCGCGCCGGCCTTCTTGAGATTGCGGACAACAGGCGCGTCGGAGGGCGCGATGATATTCATCTGCGCGGCCACCCCGTTGGGGTTGGGCCGCCCCTCATAGTCGACGTTTTCCTTGATCGTGATCGGTACGCCGTGCAGCGGGCCGAGCTCGGTCTTTCTTGTTAGGGCCTTGTCCGCGGCTTTGGCCGCCGTGAGTGCGTCCTCCGACAGGTCGACGACGACCGCGTTGAGCCTTGGATTGACGTCGCGCATGCGCGCGATGTGCGCTTCGACAACTTCAACCGAGGAAATCGCCCCGGAGCGGATGGCGGCTGCCGTCTGCAGCGCCGACCATTGCCAAACAGGCCCCTTGGGCGGTCGCGCCTTGGCGGGTTTTTGTGAGACCGCTTTCTTCTGTGTTTTTGCGGTCGTGCGGACCGCGGACTTTTCCGCCGATTTCTTCGTTGATTTCTTGGCTGCCTTCGCGACGCTCTTCTGCTTGTTGACGGTTTTCTTTGCCATTTCTCGCCCCGTTGCTGTGACGGCAACGTTTAAAGACGCTGGGGCGGCGAGTCGAGATGGGCGGGGACTTTTGTGGGATCAGATCGAATCCAGCGCGCCTGATCTTCGGCCAACGTCCTCAATCACGCCTGAATTGTCGGATTGCTTCGCAAGCTTCATCGAGGCGCAATTTCTTGCGGCTTGGCCTTTGGGGAGACGAGCGTGGCCAAGAAAAAGGCAACCTTACCGAAATCAGCCAGGGACGTGGCACCCCGGACAAAGAAAGCAACAGCAACTGGCAAGACTTTGGATCGGGTTCAGATCCGTCTGCCAGAAGGGATGCGAGACAAACTTGTCGAAGCGGCAAATGGGCGCTCGCTCAACGACGAGATCATTCAGCGGCTCACGCAGTCACTTGAGCGCGACGAGATGCAGAAGCTATCCGACCGCCTCAAGGAACAGGGCGACCGCCTTGCGAAGTTCGAGGGAGAGATAGCGTCCATGGTCGAGCAACTCAGGCTGCGCGACGATTAGTGCCCGTGCGGCGGCCGTCGCGGCGGCGCTGTAATTTCAGCAGCGATGCCGCCTCGCTGACATTTTTTCCTCTCCCGATTGAGGCTTTTCAGATGGTCATGATCCGGCGGTTCTCGATCTTGGGCAGGCGCCGCCCGAGAATCGGAGCGGCGCCTGGCATCGATTGAGAGCGCGACCGTCCGCCGCTTTAGCCCGCGGACTTTTCCGTGACGCCCGGCGTGAAGAGGGCTCCGACCGGCAACCTCTCCTGCAGGCCGTATGGACTGGCCTGGTTCTCCTTTACCCAGCGTTTTTCGGCGTGGGATTCGAAGGGCGGAGGAATTTCACCCTGAAGTGACCAAAGATCGGCCGGCACCTCGTCGATGGTGACTTCCCAGTCGTATCCCCGGTCCTTCACGTAGGGTGCGATCAACTGGTCGACCGCCTTTACCCACCATTCCCTGACGATGGGGCCGGGCAACGTCCTGGCCATGTGCTCGAGCTTGAAGCGAATGAACTTGCCGTGCGGCACGCCGCCGACATAGACGGAGTCTGCGGGGACTTCCTCGAAGATCATCACGACGTAAAATTTCGGAATTGGAATCCTTGAATACATCGCGGTGACTGTTTCGGCGAACTCCTTTTTATCCTGAGCTGAGTAGGCGCCGACGGGATGATAGACTTTCCAAAGAGGCATCATGCTTCTCCAATAATTTGAATGATGGTCATCATATCATTTTCGGATTCATTCGCGTTTCAAGATCGCGCGATCCTTGGTTACCGTTCAATCACGACCGTGCTGTCCCAGAACTTGTTGGCTGCCAGCGAGATCAACGGGATGCACTTGATGCGACCGACAGACCGTCACGCGGATGTTGGGTCCTTGTGCCGACAAGCTCACGACGAACAGACGACTCCGAAGTGCCTCGACGGCCTACGCCGTGGATCAGCACGTAATCGGTCATTGCGGCGTGCTCCTTGCGACGTCGGCGCCGTGACACGAGGCGACCTGAACGTGAAAGCGACGATGGACGTTCGGTGGACTCATGGTCCCGGCGCGAGGTGCATGCGCCGGACCATGAGATCGGCCCTGCTCACTGCTGGAGGAACGCGAGCGCCTGCTGAACGAAGGCGGCGTGGTGCTGGAAGATGCCGCCGTGCCCGGCGTCGGGGAAAATGCTCAACTGTGCATTCGGCAGCCTGCGGGCGAGTTCGAATGAGTTGAGCGACGGCACCATTACGTCGTCATCGCCATTGACGACCAGGACGGGATGCTGAACCGTCCCGAGTTTCGTGGCATCACCCTGTCCCCAGGCATGGATCGCCGCGATCTGAGCCTGAATGGTTTCGTTGCTGACGGGCGCATCAAGATCCTTGGTGCGTTCTTTCAGGCGCTGCAGGAAGCCGTCGGCGGCTGTCTGGCCGTTGCTCGTCTGTGTAAAGAACAGAAAATGCTTCGGATGCTTGTTGGCGGCGCCGGCCTTGCCAAACGCGTCCTGCAGAACGGCGCCGACATTGGCGATGCCTTCGCCGCCCGCCGGGCCGGTGCCCGCGAGAATGATTTTGCGGACCAGACCGGGTTGTTGTTGCGCGATGGCCTGAGAGACGAAACCGCCGAGCGAGAAGCCCATCAGATCGACTTTACGGAAGCCGAGCGCGCCGATGAACGCGACGGCATCCCGGGCCATCTCTTCGACCGTTTTGGGTGTAGAGCCGCCGGAGCCGCCGACCCCGCGATTGTCGAACACGATAACGTGGTGCTTCGCCGCCAAGCCATCCACGACCCGCGGATCCCAGTCGTCCAATACCGCCGTCAGATGGTGGAGGAGCACCAAGGGGATGCCGCCCTTCTTGCCAATTTCGCGGTAGACGAAGTTCGTGCCGTTCACATCGACCGATTGGGTCGCCGCATTTTCGAAGGTCGTGCTCATCGCTTTTCTCTCGATTTATCGCGAGGTTAGATACCGATCACGAGGGGGTTGCCATTGGAATAACGATCGTTATATAACGGTCGTTATTCCAAGGATCAAGCGCTATCAAACGCGATCAAGCGATCGTTAGAGGCTGGTGATGAGATATCCGTCGGACCAAAAAGCGAGGGCGAAACAAGCCATCCTGCAGGCCGGAGCCAAGGCTCTGAGAACGAATGGTTTTAATGGGATTGGGGTTGACGGCGTCGCGGCATCGGCCGGCGTCACGTCTGGCGCCTTCTATTCGAACTTTTCAAACAAGGAGGCGCTGCTCGATGAGGTCATCGAGAGCTGCCTCGGCGAACCCTTCATCGACTCGGAGAGCGGGAGCCTTGCCGAACGGCAAGCGCGTCTCAAGGAATGGTTGGCCATGTACATCAGCGCCGACCATCGCGCAGATCCGGCATCCGGCTGCGTCATGCCCACCCTGAGCGCAGACGTTGCGCGATCAAGCCCCCAAATACGTGCCACCTACGAGCGCAGAATGTTGGTGTTGGTCCAGAAGATGTCGAATGCCCTCGACGGGGCAGGACCTGATCGCGAGAAGCGTGCGTGGAGCATCATCGCCATGATGATCGGCGCAATTGCGATCTCGCGCGCGATGCCTGACGGCGAGGGGGCAGATCAGGCCCTCGCTGCGGCGTTGCAGACCGCCACCGCGCTTATCGCCCCGAAGTAAATCATCCAACGAGATTTGCATCTGTCGGCCGCTATGCCGCGTTGCGCCCCAGCGCGGTGCGGGTGCCCAGCAGCCCTGCCTCGATCAGCGCGTCCCGGATCCGCGCAATTTCCGCGTCCGATATCTTGACCAGCGGCGGACGCACCACCGCGCGCGGCAGCTTGCCGAGCAGCACCAGCGCTTCCTTCATGCGGTTGTGCATGTCGACAAAGGGATCGGCGTAGAACACGCGCGCCGTCGGATATATCCGGTCGTTCAGCCGGCGGGCTTCCGCGAGATCGTTGGCCTTGACGGCGCGGTAGAGCCTGGCCTGAAGGTCGGCGATGACGCTGCCGCTGCCGGAAAGCAGGCCGTTGCAGCCGAGCACCAGCGAGCTCAACAGCCATGCACTGTTGGTGGACAGCACGTTGATGGGACGCGCGCGCCCCTGCAGGGCGCGAATCTGGCTATCGTGCTGTGGCACGGTTGGCGTCCAGTCCTTGATGGCGCGGATGGCCGGCACTTCGTCGAACAACCGCTCCAGCGTCGCCGCCGGATAGCCTTGGCCCGTGGCGAGAGGATATTGAAATACGATCAGCGGCAGATCGGTCGCGTCCGCAATGGTCTTGAAATGGGCCAGCGCCATCTCGGCCGACTGGCCAAGGGTGAAGGGCGCCGGCGGGAACACCAGCAGCGCCGAAGCGCCGCCGGCCTGCGCCTGCCGCGCGATCCGCGCCGCCTCGAGACTGCCGTCCGCCCAGACGCCGTGAATGATCGGTAACGCGTCGCCGACTTCCTCGCCGGCGATCTCCATGACGCGACGTTGTTCGTCGCGCGTGCAAGAGGCGACCTCGGTGGAGTGGGCGTTGATCGTGATCGCAGATAGTCCCGGCACCGCCGCGACATCGCGCAAATGCGCGCGGAAGCTCGGCTCGTCGATCGACAAATCCTCGTGGAACGGCAGCAGCACCGCCGGGATCACACCTTGCGGCACGAAATCAGGATGGCGGCTCATGTCTCGTCTCCTTCAGCGTTGTTTCTGGCCGACGGCTCAAACGACGGGTACGCGCTTCGCAGCCACAGCGGCTGGCGAAATCACTTCGATATCAAGCGGCACGTGCCAGCGTTCGGTGAAGTGAACCTGCGGCGGGGTATTGCCCAGGCGCGCACCCTTCAACACAAAGCCTTCATAGGCATTGTTCATCACTTCATTGCACTTCTGCACATAGACCGGAAAGCCGCCGATATAGGGCATGAACACGCGCGGGCGCCCGGCAATGTTGGTCCCGACATACCAGGAGCTGCAGGTCGAGCGCAGCGAAACCGTCGAGACATCGTTGACGTGCGCTACCCAGGCGTCCTCGTCAGCCTGCAGCGCTTCGATGCTGCGGGCGCCGGTCTCGCGCATGTGGCCGAGGCAATCGGCCAGCCAGTCGACATGCTGCTCGATCGCCTGGATCATGCTGGCCAGCACCGACGGGCTGCCGGGACCGGTGATCATGAAGAGATTCGGAAATCCGACCGAAGCGAGGCCGAGATAGGCGCGCGGGCCGGCGCGCCATTTCTCGGCGAGCGTGCGGCCGCCGCGGCCGATGATCCTGATTTTGTCGAACGAGCCGGTCATGGCGGCAAAGCCGGTTGCGGAAACGATGGCGTCGACTTTATGTTCGGTACCGTCCGCCACGATGCCGTCGCTCGTGAAACGCTCAATCGGCGTCTTCGACACATCCACCAGCTTCACATGCGGCAGGTTGTAGGTTTCGAAATAATCGGTATCGACACAGAGCCGCTTGCAGCCGAATACGTTCTGCGGGCACAGCAACTCCGCGGTCGCGGGATCCTTGACGACGCTGCGGATCTTCTGCCGCGCGAATTCGGCGATGGTGTCGTTGGCCGATTTTTCGAACAGCAGGTCGCCGTAGGCGCCGAGAAAAGGAAGCCCGCCGCGCTGCCACGCCGCTTCATATTGTTGCCGGCGCTGGTCCTCGTTCGCCTCCAGGGCCGGCTGGCTATTGAACGGGAAATAAAATCCGGTCGGACGCGCGCGCGCCTTCGCGCGCAGTTCCGGATAATGCGCCTTGGCTTCCTTTAAGTATTCTGCCGACAGTGCTTCGTTCCACGCCGGCACCGACCAGGTCGCGGTGCGCTGGAACACGGTGAGTTGCGAGGCTTGCTGCGCGATAATCGGGATCGACTGAATCGCGGAAGAGCCAGTGCCGATGACGCCGACGCGCAAGTCCGTGAAGTCGACGCCGTCGTGCGGCCATTCGCCGGTGTGGTAGATCGGCCCTTTAAAATCATTCATGCCGGCGAAGGTCGGGCGGTTCGGCGCCGACAGACAGCCAACCGCCATGATGCAGAATTTGGCCGTGACGCTGTCGCCGCGATCCGTCTCGATCAGCCAGCTATCGGTATCCTCGTTGAATGTTGCCGCGATGACGCGGGTATCGAACACGATCTGGCTGCGCAGGTCGAAGCGGTCGGCGACGTGGTTGGCGTAAGCGAGGATTTCCGGCTGCGGCGAATACTTTTCCGACCAGTTCCATTCCTGGTCCAGCTCTTCGGAGAACGAGAAGGAATATTGCAAGCTCTCGACGTCGCAGCGGGCGCCGGGATAGCGATTCCAGTACCACGTACCGCCAACGCCGCCGCCGGCCTCGTAAACCCGCGCGGTGAATCCGAGCCCCCGCAGCCGGTGCAGCATGTAAAGGCCGGCAAAGCCCGCGCCGACCACGATGGCGTCAAACTCTCCCGTTTCGGAATGACGCGCTGCACTCGCCTGAGCCATGCCTGTCCGTTCCCTCTTGTTTTCTTGTCGCGTTTCCGCTGGCAAGATTAGGGCGGGTGCACGGAGGTCGGCAAGCGCGACTGCCACCGCGCCACGAATGGCACCTATGCTGCGCGGGCGGCTGACGCCGGGTCCAAAGTGGTCAGGGAACGTTGCGCTGCGGAAATAGCCGAGTGTTTGTTCCGTCATTGCCTGCGGCAAACGCAAAGCGTCTGTGCACGGGAGCGAAGCGACGAAGCAATCCATGCTTCCTGTACGGAGGTATGGATTGCTTCGCTTCGCCCGCAATGACGGTGGAGATCCTCGCGACGAGGGTGAAAATCACCAGGTCGCCATTCCCTTCATGGTCGGCTGGCCCTCGGCGTTCGCGATCCACAGCTCCATGCCGGCGCTGGTCTCGTTGGCGTTGATCGAAAACTCGGTGCCTTCGAACAAGGGCTGCACGCCACGATAGTTGAATTTTTTCGGCGCGGTGCCGCCATGAAGCTTTGCGGCGAACTCGACGATCAGCGCCGCCTGCAGCGGGCCGTGGAAGATCAGGCCCGGATAGCCTTCGACCTTGGTGACGTAGTCGCGGTCGTAATGGATGCGGTGGCCGTTGAAGGTCAGCGCCGAGTAGCGAAACAGCAGCACGGGATCGCTGACATGGGTTTCGCGATGTTTTGCCGCCGGCGCCGGTGGAGGGGCCTTCGGCGAGGCGGGGGCCGCGCTGCCCATGTCGCGATAGACGATGTCCTGCCGTTCGCGGATCGCAACCCCGCGCGGCGTCGTGATCGTGTGTTCGACGGAGACGAAGCAGAGCGTGCCGGTCGAACCGCTCTTCATCGTCACGTCTGAAATGCGCGAGGTACGCGTCGATTCATCACCAACGCGCAGGGGTTCGATGAATTCGATCTCGCCACCGGCCCACATCCGGCGCGGCAGCGGCACCGGCGGCAGGAAGCCGCCGCGGGTCGGATGACCGTCGGGGCCGAGCATCGACATCGGAAACACCGGCTGCGCCAGGCACCAATGCGTGGTCCACGGCGCGGCGTCGCCGCCCTTGGGCTCGCCGATGTCCTGAAACAATGTCGCGCGCAAGGCCTTTACCAGTTGTGCGGTGACGATGTCTGACGCTTCCGTGCTGCGGCCGATCCATTGGCGCAGGTGGTCGAGGTCGAGTTTCTCGGCGGCTTGGGTCATGACTTCAGGCTCTTGGCGCGGGGAGTTTTGGGCAATTCGACGTGGTCGCCAATGGCGGGCACGGCGCCATAGTGCCTGGGTTCGCCGACGAAGATCGCGGCGGGCGCCGCATAGCTTATCTTGCCCTTCGGCGTGTCGACCTCGATCCGGCGCAGATGCGGATGCACGGCGAGGTCGGCCATGGTGTTCACTTCGGCGAACGCGATGTCGGCCTCGTCGAGGCGTTTCAGCAACTCGATGCGCGTCATCGCGGCGAAACTGTCCGCGACCGTCTTGTCGGTGAGCGCGCGGTTGCGCACGCGTTCGACCATGTTGGCGAAGCGCGGATCGTTCGGCAGGTCGGGCTGATCCAGCACCTCGGCGCAGAGCTTCTTCCACTCGCGCTCGCTCTGGATCGAGATCAGAATGCCCTTGCCGTCCTTTGAGTTGAACACGCCATAGGGCGCGATCGAGGGATGGGCCAGCGCCATCCGCTTCGGCGGATTGCCGGCTTCCGAATTGATCAGCGGCACCGCCATCCAGTCGGCCATCACGTCGAACATCGAGATACGGATGTCGGCGCCCTTGCCGGTGCGCCCGCGCGCGATCAGCGCCTCGAGGATCGAGGCATGCGCGGTGGCGCCGGTTGCGATATCGACGACGGAGATGCCGACGCGGGACGGACCCTCGGGGCCGCCGGTAATCGAGGCCAGTCCGCTTTCGGCCTGGATCAAGAGATCGTAGGCCTTGCGGTCGGCGTAGGGGCCAGTGTCGCCATAACCGGAAATGGTGCAGCAGATCAGCGCCGGATAATCCTTGCGCAGCCGCTCCAGCGAGAAGCCGAGCTTGTCCATCGAGCCGGGCTTGAGGTTCTGCAACAGCACGTCGGCGCTCGCGATCAGTTCCTCGAGCGCGGCGCGGCCTTCCCTGGTGGCGAGATCGATCACCACGGAATTCTTGCCGCGGTTGAGCCAGACGAAATAACTGCTCTGGCCTTTCGCCGCCGCGTCATAGCCGCGGGCGAAATCGCCCTCCGGGCGTTCGACCTTGACGACATGCGCGCCGGCATCGGCGAGCCTGGAGCTGCAGAACGGTGCGGCGACCGCCTGTTCAACGGAGACGACGATCAATCCCTCTAACGGCAACATCTGACGTTCTCAGTAGGAGCGGGGGAGGCCGAGCACATGCTCGGCGACGTAAGACAGGATCAGATTGGTCGAGATCGGCGCCACTTGATACAGCCGCGTTTCGCGGAACTTGCGCTCGACGTCGTATTCTTCCGCAAAGCCGAAGCCGCCATGGGTCTGCACGCAGGCGTTCGCGGCTTCCCAGGACGCATCCGCGGCCAGCATCTTGGCCATGTTGGCCTCGGCGCCGCAATCAAGCCCGGCCTCGTATTTGCGGGTGGCTTCCTTCACCATCAGTTCAGCCGCGCGCATCTGTGCGTAGGCTTTGGCGATTGGGAACTGGATGCCTTGATTCATGCCGATAGGGCGGCCGAACACGGCGCGCTCTTTCGCGTAGTTGGTCGCCTTGGCGATGAACCATTTGGCGTCGCCGATACATTCGGCGGCGATCAGGATGCGCTCGGCATTCATGCCTGACAGGATGTAGCGAAAACCCTTGCCCTCTTCGCCGATCAGGTTTTCGGCGGGCACGCGCATATCGGTGAAGAACACTTCCGTGGTGGCATGGTTCATCATGGTGCGGATCGGGCGGATCTCAAGACCCTTGCCCTTCGCCTCGCGCATGTCGACGATGAACACCGACAAACCATCGGTGCGCTTCTTGGCCTGCTCCTTCGGCGTGGTGCGCGCCAAGAGGATCATCAGGTCGGAATGTTCGGCGCGGCTGGTCCAGATTTTTTGGCCGTTGACGACGTAGTGGTCGCCGTCACGCTTGGCGACGGTCTTCAGCGATGAGGTGTCGGTGCCGCTGGTCGGCTCGGTGACGCCGAACGCCTGCAGGCGCAATTTGCCGCTGGCGATCCCGGGCAGATACTTTGCCTTTTGCGCGTCGTTGCCGTGCCGCAGCACGGTGCCCATCGTGTACATCTGGGCGTGGCAGCCGCCGCCGTTGCAGCCCGCGCGCTGGATCTCTTCCAGGATCGCCGCCGCGGCCGAGAGCTTCAGCCCGGAGCCGCCATATTCCTCGGGGATCAGCACCGAGAGGTAACCGGCCTCCGTCAGCGCGTCGACGAACTCCTTCGGATACGCCATCTGGCGATCGAGCTTGCGCCAGTATTCGCCGGGGAACTGGGCGCAGAGCTTTGCGACGGCGTCGCGGATGTCGTGGAATTCGTCTTGTTGTTCTTGTGCGGTCATTGGTTTTTCTGGCGATGGATGGTGGGTGATGTCAATTGCTTAAGGCGCGGGCCGTTGTGAAACTGGCGCTGGGTCCCTATGCTGAATTGTTATAGCGTATGAACCTGCCTTCGAAGATTGGCAAGCGATGGATATCCGGCAGCTCAGGACCTTCAGTTGCGTGGCCGAGCTCGGCAGCCTCAGCAAAGCCTCCGACACGCTGCGGGTGGCGCAGCCGGCGCTGAGCCGTCAGATCAAGCTGCTCGAGCATGAATTGCGCGCCGATCTGTTTACCCGGAACGGCCGCGGCATGGTGCTGACCGATGCCGGCCGTCTCTTGCTGGCGCGGACGGCGGGCATCGTGCGGCAGATCGACCAGGTGCGCGACGAGATCCAGTCCGCCGGCGGTCCGCCATCGGGCCGCGTGGTGCTCGGGCTGGTGCCGACCGTGAGCTGCGTGATTTCGGCGCGGCTCGCCCGCCGCACCGTCGACACATATCCGGGCATCTCGCTCTGCATCGTCGAAAGCTACAGCGGGCATCTGATGGAATGGCTGCACCGCGGCGAAATGGATCTGGCGCTGATCTACGGGCCGTCGAGCGACCTGCATCTGACCGTGCAGAGCCTCGGCCGCGATCCCATCGTCGCCGTGGGGCCGCGCGGCAGCGGGCTCGCGCGAAAGAAACAGGTCGATATCGGCTGGCTGCTGAAACAAACGCTGGTACTGCCCAGTCATTCGCACGGCCTCCGGGCGCTGATCGAGCAGGCGGCGGCGAAGAAGAAGCTGAAGCTCGACGTCAAGCTGGAAGCGGATTCCTTCCGGGTGCTAACCAGCCTGGTCGAGGAAGGGTTGGGATACACGCTGTTGCCGCCGTCCTCGGTGCGCCACGAGGTCGCGAGCGGCCGGCTTGAAACGGCTGTGATCGCAAAACCTGCGCCGATGCGCGAACTGACCCTTGCGTCTCCCATCGATCATCCCGGCTCGACGGCCATCACGCTGGTGACCGAGCTGCTTCGCAGCGAACTTACCGCCTGCCGCGAAGAGGGCCTCTGGGACATCAGGCTCGCCTGAGCCGATGCGAGGGCCTTGCGGACTGGCTTAGAACAAAACGGCCAGGGGCGGCATTCTCATCTGGCTACAGCTGTCATGCCGCAATTGTATAGGGTGGTGCAGGCTCGCCGGAACGCCTGCTGCTGGCCCTGAGCTGCTCGCTACCAAGCGGTAGACCGGACATCGGCTGCCAGGTTCAATTTGGGTTGCGAATGACCGAAGGCCGGCAGGCTTCCTGATAAAGGCTTGCAGCCGCGCGTGTTGCAGTTTGTTCGTGCTGGCGCGCAGGGCTCTCTCGGAGTATTTGTGGAAGTAGAATGCGCAACGATCCCATCATCGTGCAAAAATACGGCGGCGCCTGTCTCGAAACACCGGCAAAAATCCGCGCGGTCGCGGGCAATCTCGCCGATCTACACAGGCGCGGTCATCGGGTCGTCGTGATCGTTTCCGCGATGGGAAAGACCACCGATGAACTTGTCAGGATGGCCTATCAAGTAAGCGCGCATCCCAATCGCCGTGAACTCGATATGCTGTTGACCACCGGCGAGCGCATCAGCATGTCTCTCATGAGCATGGCGCTGTCCGATTTCGGCGTGCCGGCGATTAGTTTTACCGGCAGCCAAGCCGGGGTGATGACCGACGAGTCCCACTCTTCCGCGCGCATTTTAGATGTGCGGCCAATTCGCGTGCGCGAAGAACTCGACCGCGGACGCATCGTGGTTTTGGCCGGCTTTCAGGGCGTGAACCCGGTGACCAAGGAAATTACCACGCTGGGCCGAGGTGGCAGCGACACCACTGCGGTTGCCATGGCAGCGGCACTAAAAGCCGAGCGTTGCGAGATTATCAAGGAGGTCGACGGAGTTTGCTCGGCCGATCCGCGCATCGTGGCGAATGCAAAACCGTTGCGGCAACTGGATTTTGCATCGCTATCCGAAATGTGTTTCTGGGGCGCCAAGGTCCTGCATTTTCGCAGCGTGGAGCTGGCAGAAAGCCAGAACGTTCCTTTGATCTTGAAAAAATTGGGTGGCGCTGAGCACAGCACGCAAGTGACGAGAGAGGTTACGGGGATGGAAAACGGAAAAGTTTTGGCCGTCAACTCGATGGCTCGCATTGAGCATGTGGAGGTCGATTCGGCGGATCTCAATCAAGGCTTTGAGAAATTCGCGCAGCATCTCAAGCAAAACGGCTTATCTTGGCCGCAACTCCTCGCCTCGGCTTTCACCGCCGGAAAAACGCGCATGATGATGACTTCCGATTCGGAGTCGCTCGACACTTTGCTGCGCACGCTGGAGGGCAGTAAAGACTTGCGCCAACAGCGTGAGACTTTAAGTTCGGTGAGCCTCACTTGCTTCGGCGGCGTTTCCTCAGACTTGCCGTTTAAGGCCATTCAGATTCTGAAGCATCACGGGATTGTCGCCGACAAATATGTTTTGTCACCGCATTCGGTGAATCTAATCGTTCCTGCGGAGAGCCGCGAGGCCGCGGTCAAGGCTTTGCATTCGCTGATCTAGCTAGCACTACTTTGGCAGATTTATTGCTGCGGCTTTTCACGTATTCGTCTTCTGCAGTATGGGCATCGCTGAGATGGCGGTCGCAGAATGAGATCGACGATGGCGTGGCGTACCGCCGGCAAGCTTGGCTGAGGCGGAGGTCCGTTGATTCTTTTTTTCCGCCTCGCTTGTGCGAGGCGACGGTGTTGCAAGAAGGCGTAGGCGATCATAGTCATCAGCGCGTGACGATGCAGACCTTGCCATGATCGCCCCTCGAAGTGATCGAGCCCGAGCTCCTCTTTCAACTGCTGATGCGCCTGCTCGCAAATCCATCGTGCCTTGATGGTGGCGGCTAGTGTGCGCAGATTTGTCGCGGCCGGCAGATTGGCGAGATAGTATTTCTTCTCCCCGGAGGCGCGTTGCTCGCCGATGAGCCAGGCTTCGTCGCCTGGCAGATGCTGTTGACCCTTATCCCATATTCGCTGAGGAGGTCCGTCGGCGGTGCGCACACGGATAGCAGCAAATCGGGCTTTCAGCCGGCCTTTGGTCCCGTTGCGCCAACTCACAGTTTTCCACTTGGCGCTGGCCAGCATGTCTTCGGCCGCGATCGATAGAATATCTGGCACGTGGCGCTTACGTGGCCGACCCCGAACTTTGGTAATCGGCCAAATGAGCTGCACACCAACCGGATACACCTTGAGGTGACGAGGGATGCCAACGGCCCAGGCCAGCCCGCGTGTCGTGAGACCTTGTCGAAACGGCGCGCTGAGGCCGTATCCTGCATCCGCCAGCACACAACCGAAGCGTACGCCGGCTGCCATCGCGCGATCAATCTCCGCCAAAGCGATCTCCGGCTTGGATCGTGGCGTCCGGTATTCGACCGGTACGCCGACGCGCTTCAAACGAGGGGTGTCGTTTGTCCAGCTCTCGGGTAGGAAGAGACGCAATGCGATCATCACCGGCACCTCGCCGCGCGCAAGTGTCAGCGACACCAACGTTTGGCAATTTGCCGTTTTGCCAAGAGCCGATGCATATTGAGCCGCGACACCAACTGAGCGCTCGCCCTTCTTCGGCATCGCGGTGTCGTCAATAACCAGCACCGCATCCTTGCCGCCGACAAGCCGGTCGGCCTGATTGAGCAGTTCCGATTCCAGCGGTGTTGCGTCCCAGACACCATCGGCGATGAAATGGTGCAACTGATCGTAGTTGCCCGTTGCAAGGCGTTCCGCCATCGGCTGAACGCTTTTGCGATCACCAGGACCGATCAATCCCGCAACGTAAAGCGGACACATCCGCTGCCGGGTCTTATGACCCAACCGATCCAGGAATGGCTTCAGCCAGCGTTCGAGCTCGTCTTCCCAGTCCACCATGGTCAGCCCTCCAAGAGCCGACCACCCATGAGTCACAGAAAAACTGATTTGGGAATCCCGTGCCGCTTAAAATCTGCCAAAGTAGTGCTAGGCCGTGTACTCATAAATCGGAAAGCTTGGTCACGGCCGATCTGATGTCCGCTTTTCCCCCAACAGTGGCACAAGAGCGGACATGGTTGGAGGTCCGAGAAGGGCCAATAAGCGACATCAACGCGAGCCGACAATCGGCTGACGACTTCTGGATCGGTTCCGAAGTTTCTCTGATTGGACTATTCGAGCGGCACGGTAAGTCTTTTGATTGTGGTCCGGGTGTCGGGACGCAGGCCACGCCACCACACAAACGCCTCCGCCGCCTGCTCGACCAGCATACCGACACCGTCCGCAAGCCGCTTCACGCCGGCGTTCCGCGCCAGCCGGAGGAATGGCGTAAGGCCCTTTCCGTAGACCAACTCATAGGCAAGGCAATCGTCGCCAAAAACCTCCGGGCTTATCGGCGGAAGCTCGCCGAGCAAGCTGGCAGAAGTTGCGTTCACGACTAGATCGAACCGGCCAAGTTTTTTGTCAGCGAGGGCCGAATAGCCGATAGCAGTAACGGGCCCATATTGCTCAAATTTACGGCCAAGCTCTTCCGCCTTGGTTACGGTGCGGTTTGCTATAACCAGCTCCGCCGGCCCCTGTTCGAGGAACGGCAGCACGACGCCTCGTGCAGCCCCACCCGCACCGAGCAGCGCTACCCGGCGCCCCTGCATCAAGCAGCCGAGATTGCGTGTGATATCGTTGGTAAGGCCGATGCCGTCGAAGTTCTCTCCGGTCACCCGGTCTGCCTCGAACTTCATCGCGTTGACGGCACCAGCGAGCCGGGCGCGCTCCTTGAGAACGGTGCAATACGCGAACGCATCCATCTTGAACGGAGCGGTGATGTTGAGGCCCAGGCCGCCTTCGCGCCGAAACCTGTCCACCACGTCGCTGAAGCCGCCGACAGGAGCTTCAATGGCGACGTAGTCGATAGTCTGCCCGGTCTCTTTTGCGAAGCTGAGATGGATCAGCGGCGATTTCGTGTGGTCGATCGGATTGCCGACCACGGCATATTTGTCAGACATCAAGTCGCTCCCCACGCCTTCGCCTCGTTGACGGCAGGCTCGCGTACAGCACGCCTTCGCTGACTTCGGCTGCGTCCTCCTTTTTCGAGATGCGGCCTTTTCGATTGACACGCGTCCCGCGCCCAAATCTCTCCAATGCTACCCCTTCAAGTTCGACCGCGGCAATGTCCGCCTCGGGTCATGAACGACAAAACTCACCCTGAGCATAATAGGTCCGCTTTGCGGAGTGTAGCGGCCAGTTGGGCCTTGGCGGCGAACCATGATTCAAGCCCTTCGCGTCGCCAGGGGCTCGAATCATGCGCTACGAACTCACCGAACACGAATGGACCGCCATCAAGCCAATGCTACCCAACAAACCGCGCGGCGTCCCTCGGGTAAATGACCGTCGCGTACTCAACGGCATCTTCTGGGTTCTGCGCTCCGGCGCGCCTTGGCGCGATCTACCGGGCGCCTTTGGCCCCTACACCACCTGCTACAATCGCTTTGTTCGCTGGAGGCGGGCGGGTGTCTGGGGCCGCATCATAGATACCCTCGCCGGGGCCCACGATGCGGCTGTCCAGATGATCGACACTTCTATTGTCCGCGTGCACCAGCATGGAGCATGCATCAAACGGAACCAACGGCAGCTGATGGGGCGATCACGGGGTGGATTGACCAGCAAGATTCATGCGGTTGTAGACGCCAACGGCTTGCCGGTCCGCCTTGCGCTAACGCGCGGCGAGACACACGACAATCGGCTTGCAGGAAAACTCCTGTCTCGCTTGAAGTCTGGATCGATGTTGCTTGCCGACCGCGGCTATGATGCCGATTGGATCAGAGGGCTCGCCATGCGGCGAGGCGCATGGGCCAATATCCCCCCAAAACGCAATCGCAGCAATCCGATCAACTTCAGTCCTTATCTCTACCGCGACCGCAACCGGATCGAGCGCTTCTTCAATAGGATCAAGCAATGCCGTCGCGTTGCAACGCGCTACGACAAGCTGGCTGCCAACTACCTTGCCTTCGTACAGCTTGCCTCGATCAGGCTATGGCTTCGCGCTTATGAGTCCACGCCCTAGTTGACCGTTTCGCTCAAAAACTGCGGCGCTCTGCGTGAGAGATTCGGCGTGAGCCTGTCAGCCAGGCGGTCGACATTGGCACGAAGCGGGAGGCACGTTCGATTTTCGGACAAGTCACATCTTCATCGCATTCGCGAAGAGCGTGTCATCCCATTCATACAAGGGACGCATGAAGTCAGATTGGGTGTGGATTGCTCGACCTTTGCGATCGCGCCATTTTCGTCCGTAGGTATCGAACGGAAAGTGTCGCATGTAGTATTCGCAAGTCTCTTCCCAATGTTCGACCGACAACGACTTGCCATAGTGTTGGCAATACAAGCCGGTCACCACTTGTTCAACACCACCCGGCTCTCGCCCATGGTGCTTCGCGAAGAAGACCTCCAACCGGTTTCGCCACAACATCAGAATGTCTCGCCGTTCCGGGCCGAAGAAACGACGAAAGCCCAATAGTTCGCGACCGGCTTGATAGGGTGCATGATCGTCAGGAGTCATATAAGCGTCGAACAGTTGAACCCGCACGCCGTCGCAATCGCTAGAATGCGTTTGTTCCATGTATCCGCGTAGATCTCCAGTAACGCGCTCATCCGCATCGAAGCAAAACGTCCAATCGAACTGCAAATGCTCGCGCGCCGTCTGCAGCAAAAGTCCGCGATGTCGACCCTCGGCAATTCGGCGTGCCTCGATGTCCGCTTCCCACGACCGATTTGTCACGATTAGAGCGACTTTTGGGTGTCCGCCAAGAATCTCCAGCGTTCCATCCGTACTCGCATCATCATAGGCGACTATCGCATCTACGTGTTTGCCGACGTAGTTCAGTGTGTCTTGGAGGATAAGTGCTTCGTTGCGAACGCGGGTGATTCCGATCAAAAAGTGCCTGTGGCCCAAGAGGCTTTCATTGCAAGGAATGATTTGTTCACCGTCGCGGAGTTGCCAACTACTCGTGCCCAGCATGATCACCACCTGGCTGCGAGAAAGAATTGGCACCAATGATGGTAGGCGGGCGCGGTAACCGCAAGGGTTAAAATCGCAGGACGTTGCCGCAGGCGTGAGATTGCAGAAAATCAAATCTCCGCAGCCCTGCTGGATGCCCAGGTCGATCGGGGAGCTCCAGGGACACCTCGCAGGGAGGTGCGCTCTTTGGTCGCGATGCACGAGAGCAAGCCTGAAATCGTGTTGCCGCCGATCACGGTGGTGGAGGATGGGGCTAGGCGTCTAAACGCCCTAGCTAGTTCGAGCGCGATGCTCTTCCCGCGCCTGGCCCATTTTCTTGCGCAGGAGATGATATCTTGCGACCTTCCTCAAGGCTTGAAGGTCCAACTCTGACGCGGCCCATCTCGGTCTATGACCGAGCTGGGGCCACCCCACTGCCACCCAATGGCTGGAAGTGACGTCCACGCCAGCTCGCGGTCTGCGATAGGTCACGAGGATACCCGTGCGCTACGCCGCACCGGGTCCGAACCAGATGGTTAGCGCGTCAACGAGCCCCACGTCTGTCTGCTCGCCCACCCACGCGACATATCCGTCGGGCCGAACCAACACGGCAGCGGGAGCGGGGACTGCGCCGAGTGCTGGAAGCTCCCACGCACCAACGTATCCAGCATCGACCAGCTTGACCCGATCCGCCCAAGGCGTGATGTCGAAGCCGCCGGGCTCACCGAGATTGAGCAGCACCGGCCGGGCATCGTGCAGCAGAGCGAACAACCGCAGCGGGCCGTGGTCGGTGAGCAGCTCCAGATCGGGCATGCGGCGTCCGAGCAGCTTGTGCCCCTCGCCTAGATCGTAGTGGATGTCGAGACCGGACATGACAGCGGCAAATTTTCTGCGTGGCCCGTCCATGCCGAGAAGCTCGGACATGGTGTCGCCCAGGGCCTTGCTGCGGTCGTCCGTACGACGTAGCGCGACCTGCGCCATGGTGTTGTGCAGCACGCGGGCAGCGACCGGGTGTCGTTCGGCGTGGTAGGTATCCAAGAGGCTCTCCGGCGATGTCCGCTTGATCACCTGCGCCAGCTTCCATCCCAGATTCACCGCATCCTGCACGCCGGTGTTGAGGCCCTGTCCACCCACCGGCGGATGCACATGTGCGGCGTCGCCGGCCAGCAGCACGCGCCTGTCGCGGTAGGAAGCGGCCTGCCGCGTCATGTCGGTGAAGCGGGAGATCCAGGTCGGGCTGTGGATTCCGTAATCGCTGCCGTAAATGGCTGTGAGCGCCTCGCTGACATCGCGCAGCGTTGGTTCGCAGTCGAGCCGCAGCTGCGGCTCTGTCAGTACAATCCGGGCCGACCCGCCATTCTCCACCTTGCCGATCCCACGGGTGCCGTGCGCGTCCCGGTGATGCCCCCATTTCGGCTCCTCGGCCGTCTCGGCTTCGGCGATCAGCCAACTCGTCGTCGGGTCCCACCCGGGGAACGCGATGCCGGCCGCCTTGCGAACGAGGCTGCGGCCGCCGTCGCAGCCGACGAGATACGCCGCCCGAAGCGACTGACCGTCGGAGAGCGCGACATCGACGCTGGTGTTGTCCTGCGCGAAACCGGTCACGTCACATCCGCGATAGATCGGCACGGCGAGCTCGCCAACCCACTCGGCCAGGATGCGCTCGATGTGGTGCTGCCACAGCCCGAGAACGTAATTGTGCCGGGTGGGGCAGTCGCTGATGTCCAGGGGGATGTGGAAGTGCACGACCTGATGCACCTTACCCTGCGAGAGGAACCGATCGGCGATCCCGCGCTGATCGAGCACCTCGATGGCGCGTGCGTGCAGCCCGCCGGCGCGCGAGCCGGTGACGTCCTGGCTGGCGCGCCGCTCGACGATGGCGACGTCGACGCCCGCCAGCGCCAGTTCGCCCGCCAGCATCAGCCCTGTCGGACCGCCTCCGGCGATCACCACCGCATGGCTGGTCCTCGCCGCTCCTGTGGTTTCGGCCGCGCGCGAACCGCTCGTCGACAACAATGCACTCATTTCGTGACCCCGTAGGTTGTGGCTTAGGCCGGCGGTTCTACGGGATGAGGCGGGGCTTGAAGCAAGCCCGTTGCAGGCTACATATTAGAGTGGGAGATGGTATCCTGCTTTCCGGCTTGGTGACGGGCGTCTGAGTGAGGTTCCGCGCGTATGGACGGAGAGATAGCCGGCGACTTCCTGGCGGGCGGCGGCGAGATGGGCGCCTTGACCAGGGGATTCGACTGGTCGAAAACGTCGCTGGGCTCCCCGGAAACATGGCCACAAAGCCTCCGGGTCACGGTGCGGCTGGTTCTCACCTCACGCCACCCGATGTTCATCTGGTGGGGACCGGAACTCATCCAGTTCTATAACGATGCCTACCGCGAGACGATGGGTCCCGAACGGCATCCAAGCGCTTTGGGAGCGCGGGGCCGCGATTGTTGGGCGGAGATATGGGACATCATCGGCCCCCAGATCGAGTACGTCATGGCAGGCAACGGGGCGACCTGGCATGAGGACCAGCTGGTGCCGGTCACGCGTCATGGTCGCCGCGAGGATGTCTGGTGGACCTATAGCTTCGGTCCCATCGATTTCGAAGGCAAGGTCGGCGGCGTGCTGGTCGTCTGCAGGGATGTCACGTCCGAACACATGGCAAGGGAAGCGCTGCACCTCATCAATGAGGAGCTGAAGCATCGCGTCAAGAACACGCTCACGGTACTCGGCGCCGTGGCCACGCAGACATTCCGGGCCGCATCGAGCAAAGCCGATCTTGAAAAGTATCAGGGACGACTCGCGGCATTCGGACGCGCGCACGATCTGCTCACCGCCGCAAATTGGGCGGCAGCGCCCCTGCCGGATGTGATCAGCACCGCTTTGGTCCCTTATCGAACGGGCGACAGCCGGTTTGCCGTTTCCGGCCCCGCGCTTATCGTGAAATCCCGACAGGCCCTCGCGCTGTCGCTGGCCATCCACGAGCTTGCGACCAACGCCTTGAAGTATGGCGCGCTGACGGTGGCGGGCGGCCACGTGTCGATTACATGGGCATCCGAAGATCGGGAGGGGGAGCCAAAATTCGTTTTCGTCTGGCAGGAGTTTGGTGGTCCGCCTGTGTCGGAACCCGCCGCTGTAGGCTTTGGCTCGCGCTTGATTTCCCGGGTGCTAAGGGACGATTTCGGAGGCGCCGTGGAAGTCTCGTATGAATCAAGCGGACTTGTTTGCCGCCTGACAGCGCCCCTGGCAAATCTTGCGATTTTCGCCGACTAGCGTGTAACGGCTCCTTTGCCGGAGCCGACGTCCGCCGGCCATTTGGGATCGATGGGTGGCAGGATCAGCCCGCCGTTCACCCCGGAATGCGCACCGGCAGCTGCTCGATGCCGCGCACAAAACTCGAATAAACCCGCTTCGGTTCGCCGACCACTTCGATGCGGTCGAAGCGTTTCAGCATTTCCTGCCACACGATCTTCAACTGCAACTCGGCGAGCCGCATGCCGACGCAGCGGTGGATGCCGAAGCCGAACGACAGATGGGTGCGGGGGCGGGCGCGGTCGATGATGAATTCATCGGGACGCTCGATGCCTTCCTCGTCACGGTTGCCCGAGACGTACCACATCACGACGCGGTCACCCTTTTTGATCTTCTTGCCGCCGATCTCGGTGTCGACCAGCGCGGTGCGGCGCATATGGGCGAGCGGCGTCTGCCAGCGGATCACTTCCGGCACCATGGAATCGATCAGCGCGGGGTTTTCGCGCAGCTTCTGGTATTGATCCGGGTGCTCGTTCAGCGCCAGCACCGAGCCGCTCATGGTGTTGCGGGTGGTGTCGTTGCCGCCGACAATCAGCAGGATGATGTTGCCCATCAGATTGTCGGGATCCATGTGCCGCGTCGCGTCGCTATGCGCCATCATCGACAGCAAATCGTTGCGCGGCGGCGCGTTGACGCGCTCGTTCCAGAGCTTGGAGAAATAGGCGTAGCACTCGTCCATCTCCTGGCGGCGCTGCTCGGGCGATTCCACGACGCCGCTCTTGGGCAGCGCGGTCGAGACGTCAGACCACCGCGTCAGCTTGCGGCGTTCTTCCCAGGGAAAGTCGAACAGCGTCGCCAACATCTGCGTGGTCAGTTCGATCGAGACGCGCTCGACGAAGTTGAAGGTTTCGTTGCGCGGCAGATTGTCGAGCACCTTGATCGCGCGCTCGCGGATCAGTTTTGCTAGCTCATCCAGATGCGTCGGCGTGAACATCGGCGAGACGGTCTTGCGCTGCGAAGAGTGTCGCGGCTGATCCATCGCGATGAAGCTCGGATAGTCATAGCCCGGCGGCACGTCGCGGATCGATATGCCGCCGAGGGTGGAATCGGAGGAGAAGATGCCGTGGTTGGTGTCGACATGCATGACGTCGTTATACTTGGTCACCGACCAATAGGGCTCGATCGGCGCGTTGGTGCAGTAGTGCACCGGCTCTTCCTTGCGCAGCCGCTCGAACCATGGCCACAGCGTGTCGTTCTGGAACAGCCTTGGCGCACCGGGATGAAAATCCTTGAGCGGCGTCGAATAGGCCTCTTCACGCGCGGCGCGCAGAAGCTCTTGTCTGTCGGCTCTGATTGATGTCTGGACGTTCATTTCGATTATCCCAGTAGGGCTCGGGGGTTAGCCGGCGATCCGGACCGGCAGGGTCTCGTAGCCTTTGACAAAACTCGAATACACCCGCTTGGGTTCGCCGACCACCTCAATATTCTCGAAGCGCTTGAGAATTTCTTCCCAGATAATCTTGAGCTGCAGCTCGGCCAGCCGGATTCCGACGCAGCGGTGGATGCCGAAGCCGAAGGACACGTGGGTGCGCGGACGGGCGCGATCAATGATAAATTCGTAGGGGCGGTCGATCACGTCTTCGTCGCGGTTGCCCGAGACGTACCACATCACGACCTTGTCACCCTTCTTGATCTGCCTGCCGCGGAACTCGAAGTCTTCGAGCGCGGTGCGGCGCATATGCGCCAGCGGCGTCTGCCAGCGGATCACTTCCGGCACGAAACTGTCGATCAGTTCCGGATTGTCGCGCAGCTTGCGGTACTGGTCCGGATTCTTGTTCAGCGCATAGATGCTGCCCGACAGCGTGTTGCGGGTGGTGTCGTTGCCGCCGACGATCAGCAGGATCAGATTGCCGAGAAAATTCTTCGGGTCCATGTCACGGGTGGCGTCGCTATGCGCCATCATCGAGAGCAAGTCGCTCTTCGGCGGCTGGTTGACGCGTTCCTTCCAGAGGCGAGCGAAATAGGTCGCGCATTCCATCAGCTCCGCCTGCCGCTCCTCCTCGGTCGCGACGAGGCCGCTGGGGCCGGGAAGAGTGGTCGCGACATCGGACCAGCGCGTCAGCTTGCGGCGATCCTCCCAGGGGAAGTCGAACAGCACCGCGAGCATCTGCGTGGTGAGCTCGATCGAGACCTTGTCGACCCAGTCGAACACCTCGTTGACAGGCAGATTGTCGAGGCACTCGGCGGAACGCTTGCGGATGTTGATTGCGAGCTGGTCGAGATGGGTAGGCGTGAACATCGGCGCCACGGTCTTGCGCTGCGCGGAGTGACGCGGCTGGTCCATGGCGATGAAACTCTCGCGGCGCAGGTCCGGCGCGACGTCGCGGATGGTGATGCCGCCGAGCGACGCCGCCGACGAGAACACCGCATGGTTGGTCTCGATGTCCATGATGTCGTTGTATTTGGTCACCGACCAATACGGCCCGAACATGCTGTCCTTGCAGTAATGCACCGGGTCTTCCCGGCGCAGCCGGTCGAAATACGGCCAGAACGAGTCGGTCTTGAACAGCTCCGGATGGCTGACGTCGAAATCGCCGAGCGGAATCGACTGAGCCCTGTCGCGCGCGGCGCGCAGGTGGGAATCTCCGGCGAGATCGATGGTTCCGTGCATGGACGGCTCTCCCTGACTGTTTCCCGCACCGAAGTAGGCCGGTGCGATGTTTTACCCTATTACATCCCTAGCCGTGCGCCAGTGCAAGGGTGAGTTGGGTGCATTTGGCGGCATGGATACAGGTCACCGGCCTCGGACTGACCGGTGCATTTCGCCACGTGACAAGCGCATTGCCGGAGAATAAGCCTGTTTGAAACAACGCTTAATTCGCCGGGAGGCGGCCATGATCTCCAACGCCAACGGGATGTTCAACTTCGATCTTGGCGAAACCGCGGATGCGATCCGCGAGACGGTGCATGCGTTTTCGCAGAACGAAATCGCGCCACGCGCCGCCGAAATCGACCGCAGCAATCAATTCCCGCGCGACCTCTGGCCCAAGATCGGCGCGCTCGGCCTGCATGGCATCACGGTCGAGGAGGAGTATGGCGGCACCGGCCTCGGCTATCTCGAGCATTGCATTGCGGTGGAGGAGATGTCGCGGGCCTCGGCCGCGGTCGGCCTGTCGTATGGGGCGCATTCCAACCTCTGCGTCAACCAGATCCGCCGCAACGGCAATGAGGCGCAGAAGCGGAAATATCTGCCCAAGCTGATCTCCGGCGAACATGTCGGTTCGCTGGCGATGTCGGAGCCGGGCGCCGGCTCGGACGTGGTCTCGATGAAGACCCGCGCCGACAAGAAAGGCGACCGCTTTGTGCTGAACGGCAACAAGATGTGGATCACCAACGGTCCCGTCGCCGATACGCTGGTGGTCTACGCCAAGACCGACCTCAACGCCGGCCCGCGCGGCATGACCGCCTTCATCATCGAAAAGGGCATGAAGGGATTTTCCACCGCGCAAAAACTCGACAAGCTCGGCATGCGCGGCTCCGACACCTGCGAACTGGTGTTCGAGGATTGCGAGGTGCCCGAGGAGAACGTGCTCAGCGAGGTCGGCCGCGGCGTCAACGTGCTGATGTCTGGCCTCGACTACGAACGCGCGGTGCTGGCGGCGGGCCCGATCGGCATCATGCAGGCCTGCATGGACGTGGTGTTGCCTTACGTGCATGAGCGCAAGCAGTTCGGCGAGCCGATCGGCACTTTTCAATTGGTGCAGGGCAAGATCGCCGACATGTACACCACCATGAACGCCTCGCGCGCCTATGTGTACGCGGTGGCAAAGGCCTGCGACCGCGGCGAGACCACACGCGAAGACGCGGCGGGCGCCATTCTTTATGCTGCGGAAAAAGCCACCCAATGCGCGCTCGACGCCATCCAGCTTTTGGGCGGCAACGGCTACATCAACGACTACCCGACCGGGCGGCTGTTGCGCGACGCCAAACTCTACGAGATCGGCGCCGGCACCAGCGAAATCCGCCGCATGCTGATCGGCCGCGAGCTGTTTGAGAAAACGGCCTAGAAGCTTTTGTTCTGATTGAATCAGAAGCCGCAGCTCCAGATTTGTGTTGGCGCGTTTCTACCGCTGATAGATCTACGCAATCGGCGCGAGCAAGTTCGAGGGCGTGCTGCGCCCGAAAACGCTTCGGGTGTGGGACCTCGGTCACACAATGGCCGATAAATTTATGGTTTGATCCGCCACCGTTCGCGCCGGAGTTGAGCCATGAATGAGATGAGTTGGCCCCCGCAGGTGCCGCCCGGGCCGCCTCCCACGCCTGGGCCGCCGCCGATGCCCGTGGCGTTTTGCGGCAGCCGCGGTGAGTTCTTCGATCTGGCCAAGCGCGGCGCGGCGCTGGAGCTCGTCACCCTCGGCTTCTACCGGTTCTGGCTGCTCACCGATATTCGCCGCCATCTCTGGTCCAACACCCTGATCGATGGCGATGCCGCCGAATATACCGGCCGCGGCAAGGAGTTGCTGATCGGGTTTCTGGTCGCGCTCGCGATCCTGGTGCCGATCTATCTCGGTTATTTTCTGATCGGTCTCGAGGCCGAGCACTATCAGGCGTTCGCCAGCATTCCGCTGGTCGCCTTCTTCTACCTGTTCGGGCAGTTCGCGATTTTTCGCGCGCGGCGCTACCGGATGACGCGCACGGTGTGGCGCGGCGTGCGCTTCTGGATGACCGGCTCGGGCTGGATCTATGCCTTGCAAGCGTCGCTGTGGGGCCTGCTGATGATCCTCACGCTCGGGCTGATCCTGCCATGGCGAGCTGCGGCGCTCGAACGCTACAAGATGCGCCATTCCCATTACGGCGACCTGCAGGGCAGTTTTGAGGGGCGCGGCTGGGAGTTCTTCAAGCGCGGCTGGTGGCTGTGGCTGCTCACGCCGATCGCCCTCTATGTCAGCCCGATCGCCCCCTTCGTTTATGCCGGCTACAAGGCTATCGAATGGCGCTGGTGGCTGTCCGGCATCCGGTTCGGCGGCGTGCGTCTGGAATCGTCGTTGCCGAAGAGCGCATTGATCGGGCTGTACTGGAAAGTGATCGGCTGGATGGCTCTGCTTGGGCTGGTCTTCGCGGTCTATCTGGCCCTGTGTGCGGTGCTGGTCGCCAGCATGAGCGGCGAGGGACTGACGGCGTTTTTCAAGACGCCGGAATTGATGCGGAGCATTCCGCTGCTGGTGCTGTTTGGTCTCGGCTATTTGGTGCTGGCGATGGCGATGAACGTGGTGATGCGGGTCTATCTGACGCGCGATCTCTGGGTGACCGTGCTGGGTTCGGTCAACATCATCGGCATCGAGGCCGCCGCCAACGTTGCCGCGCGGGGCGATCTGGCCAACGCGCTCGGCGAAGGGTTTGCCGACGGTCTCGATGTCGGCGGGTTCTAGGGTGTGACGACGATGGATGGCGGTGCACCCGAAATTGCGAATACGCCACTGGTCAATGCGGCGACCTATTTCGACGGAATGTCGAGCCGACGCCGCGCGGTGACGCTGAAGTTCTCCGACCGGCTTGAAATCAGCGACCATGAACAGACGCTGACTGCGTGGGACTATGCCGACATCCGCCGCGCCGACAGCCCGTCGGGCATGCTGCGCCTCGGCTGCCCGACCGCATCTGCGCTGGCCCGGCTGGAGGTTCGCGACAGTGCGCTTGCGAACGAACTGGTCTCGCGCTGCGCCAGGCTGGATGAAAACACGCCCGGCCGCCGCGGCGTTGCCGCCATTGTCGGCTGGTCGATCGCGGCCGCGGTTTCGATCGTCGCCGTGGTATTGTTCGGACTTCCGCTGATCGCCGACCGTCTCGCGCCGCTGGTGCCCGAAGCGTTCGAACGGCGGCTGGGCGACGCTGCCGACGGCCAGGTCAAGAAGATCTTCGACGCCAAGGCGTGCGAGAACCCCGCCGGGCAGAAGGCGTTCGTCAAGCTCGTCACCGCCATCCGCGAATCCGCCGGTCTCGACACCTCGGTGCAGTCAGGCGTGCTGTCGAGTTCGATACCCAATGCCTTCGCGCTGCCGGGCGGCCGGGTCTATCTGTTCGACGGGTTGCTGGCGAAGGCCGACAACGCCGACGAAATCGCGGGCGTGCTGGCCCACGAACTCGGCCATCTCAAGCATCGCGACAGCATGCGCGGGCTGATCCGCGACGGCAGCACGTCGTTCCTGATTGGACTGCTGTTCGGCGACATCACGGGCTCCAGCGCTCTCATTTTTGGCTCGCGCACGCTGGTGACGTCGTCGCATTCGCGCGAGGCCGAGACCAATGCCGACGGTTTTGCGATCGACGTCATGCACCGGCTGGGCCGGCCGGCGAAGCCGACCGGGGAATTGCTGCTTCGGGTCACCGGCAAGGAGGGCAAGGGCCTCTCCATCATCTCCACCCATCCCCTGAGCGAGGACCGGCTGGCGCGGATGAGCCGGGAAGACCGGACAGCCAGCGGGCCGCCGCTGCTGACATCAGAGGAATGGCGATCGCTGAAATCGATCTGCGATGGCAAGTCTGAGCCCGCCAAGTCTGAGCCCGCCAAGTCTACGCCCGCCAAGCCTGACCGGGGAAAGTCGGATCCGGGCAAGTCCGACCCGGCCAAAATTTGAGCCGGTCAGGCTATCGCCGCGCGCTTTTCCGCGATCGTGCGGTTTCGATCGGCGCAGGCGCTGCGCCGCCCGGCTTCAGCTCCCATACCGCCTGCATGGCCGCGAAGGCCTGGGCGATCATCGGCTCGTGACGCCGCGAAATCAGGCAGGCGAAACTGAGGTCGCAGGTCAGCGCCAGCTCGTCGGCAATCACGAAATTCCGTTTGCGCGTGATGCGCTCGAGCACGCAGTCGCGGATGAGGCTAAGGCCGTTGCCGGCTTCGACGAACTCGATCATGGCGTCTTCCTGTTCGGCGAAGGCGACGCGTTTTGGCAATGACCCCGTTGGCCGGAAGACATCGTCGATCAGCCGCCGGTGCGCCGAGGCATGCGGCGTCGTAATCCAGGGCAGGTCGACGAGGTCCGCCCAGTCTTTTCCGAGCACCTTGTCGCTCCATTCGCGCGGAGCGATCACGCGGTAGTTGTAGCGCGTGAGTGCCATGAGGCGGAACTTTCCATCCTCGATGGTGCGTTCGGGCAGTGTCCCCGACGCAAGGCATTCGGGGGGCGTCGCATCGATGTAGTATCCGACATCGAGCTCGCTTTTGCCGATCTGGGCCAGCACGTCGTCGCTCATGCCGTAGCGGAGGAAGACTTCGGTCTTCTTCCAGGACGTGGCGAGGCTTCGCACGAACGGACCCAGCCGGATCGACTCGGGATCCAGGATCGTGCCGACGCGCAGCGTTGCCCGCAGCGATTCGCGCAACGAATCGGCCGCCGTCCTGAAATCGGCCGCGGCCGATACCGTCCGGTGCGCGAGGGGCAACAGGGCGGCGCCGGCTTCGGTCAGGGTAAAGCCGCCCGGCGTACGGTTGAAAAGCTGCAAGCCGGTGCTCTCTTCCAGCCCCTTCAGCTGGAGGCTGACGGCGGGCTGGGTCAAGTGCAGCAAGGTGGCCGCGCGCGAAACCGTGCCTTCGCGGGCCACGGTGATGAAGCAGCGCAAGGCCTGAATACGTGGCAGGTCGTTCATTTGTAAAACTTATAGGAAGCGCCCATGAATCCCATTAGACAGGATTTGCTTCCGGAAGTCACAATGTTTCGCAAATAAAACTTTGCGTTGTCGTAGAAAAAAGGGTGGATGGCGGCGAGGCTGCCGGACTTCAACTGTGCGGGGAATTGCCCGAATTCTCCGCCGTCATTGCGAGCGAAGCGAAGCAATCCACCTTGCGGCACAAAGAAAGAATGGCTTGCTTCGCTTCGCTCGCAATGACGGGGTGAGGCCGGCGGCTGGCTTACGCCTTCTCCACCCGCACCATTTCGCGGTGAATCTCCGCCGTGGCGGCCCGTCACCTACGGCAGGTTGTTGACCTTGCGCACCCATGTGCGCACGTCGGCCAGCACGTCCGGCAGCACTTCGTTGACCTCCTGCACGGTCATGCCGGGCTTGATCCGGGGATCATAGAGCAGGTTCAGGAGATACTGATCGTAGACGTCGAAATAGCCCATCGACACATTGTCGTTGAACATGGTCCAGGGCACGCTCGAGGTATCGTTGATCGGCCCCAGCGATTGCAGCAATTCCTCATAGGCGCAGTCGAAGAAGACGAAGTCGCCATTGTCGACGGTGAGGATCACGTCGGAATGCTCGATTTCGAACTTCTCGTTCTTGCGAAAGCCCGACAGGCATTGCGGGTCGAGCGAAGAGCGAATCTCTTTCGCACGTTCGCTGCCGTAGAAGGTCGCGATGGTGCGCTGGAGATCGCGGTCGCGCACCAGCTTGACCTGCACATTGGCGTCTTCGAGGGTTTCGGCCATGGCGATGTCGAGATGCTGAACGCGCGCGGCGATGTCGGCCACGATTTTAGCGAGTTGCGCCTTGCGGTCGGGCCGATTGCCGTCGGCAAACACCCGTACCGGCCCGTCATATTTGCGGATGCGGTCGACACGGCCGGCGAGATGATATTCGGCGCCGAACGCGGTCTTCAGAAAACCTTCGACGATCTCGCTGTCGGTGAAGCTCTTTTTCTCGGTGCGCTGGCGCTGTGCGACGGCGGGAATATCCGCCAATGCCGTGCACGGCACCAGGATTTCGCCGAACGCGACGGCGCCCAGGGCCGCCGCGAGCGTCCATGGATGCAGGAATCGGCGGGGCGTGCGCATTCAAACGACGCTGCAGCAATCGGCGCGCGCGTGCAAGGGTTGAAAGCTACAATCACGCGCTTGCGCGCATGATCGCGCCAGGTTCCGGGACGGCGGCGGCCTAATTCTTGACGACGACCGTGGTGCCGACGGAAACGCGGCTGTAGAGATCGGTCACGTCCTCATTGGTCATGCGGAAGCATCCGGAGGAAACCGCCTGTCCGATCGTCTCGGGCTCGTTGGAGCCGTGGATACGATAGAGCGTCGATCCCAGATACATCGCCCGCGCGCCGAGCGGATTGTCGATGCCGCCCGACATGTGGCGCGGCAGATCCGGTCGCCGCCGCAGCATCTGGGCCGGCGGCGTCCAGCTCGGCCATTCCTTCTTCGCCGAAATGCGATGGGTTCCGCCCCAGCGGAAGCCGTCGCGGCCGACGCCGATGCCGTAGCGTAGTGCCTGGCCATTGCCGAGAACGAGATAGAGCCGGCGCTCGGTGGTGTTGATGTAGATCGTGCCGGGCGCGTAACCGCCGTTGAAGCTCACGGTGGTGCGCGGGATCGGGCTCGATCCGCTGGGCATGCCGGGACGGAAGAAACCGGGGCCGCCGCCCATGATATCGCGCGAGTCGTCGAAGAAGTTTGGAAAGCCCTGGGCCCGCGCCTGGCCGGCTCCCGCCAGCATCATCACCGCCGCAAGAAAAGCAAAAGCCCGAATCATTTTCTTCCTCGTGAAAAAATCTGAATATGCCTGTCGAGACAGGCCACAATTGCGGCGATCGTGCAACCAACGAGGCCGTGACTCCAGCCATTTTCGAACGCCGCGGGGAGAAAAGGCAACATGCCTTGGGCGATGGCTGCATTGTTCCGCTAAACCTTTGACGAAACGCGGGAACAATGTTTGATCGTCGGCGGCTCATCAGAACGATCGAAGGGGAACGAAACCATGAACGGTGCGGAAAGTCTGGTGCGGACATTGGTTGCGGGTGGTGTGGATGTCTGCTTCACCAATCCTGGCACCTCTGAGATGCATTTTGTCGCCGCACTCGACCGGGTCGAGGGGATGCGCTGCGTGCTCGGCCTGTTCGAGGGCGTGGTGACGGGGGCCGCCGACGGCTATTACCGCATGAAGGGCACGCCGGCGTCGACGCTCCTCCATCTCGGCCCCGGCCTCGCCAATGGCCTCGCCAACCTGCACAACGCCAAGAAGGCCAATTCCGGCATCGTCAACATCGTCGGCCAGCACGCGACCTATCACATCGGTTACAATGCCCCGCTGACCTCTGACATCGAGGGGCTGGCGCGGCCGATGTCCTCCTGGGTGCGGACCTCGCCGGATTCCAAGTCCGTTGCCGCGGATGGCGCCGCGGCGATCGCCGCCGCCAAAAGCGCGCCGGCGCAGATCGCTACCCTGATCCTGCCGGCCGATACCGCCTGGAACGAAGCTGATGGCATCGCCCAGGTTCCTGCGGAGAGCCAGCGCGCCAACTATTCCGCGCAGGCCGTCGACCACGCCGCCAAGGTGCTGCGCAACGGCGGCGCGTCGACGCTGCTGCTGATGACCGGCAGCGCGCTCACTGAACACGGGCTGGCGCTGGCCGCCCAGATCGCGGGCAAGACCGGCTGCAAGGTGATGGGCCAGACCTACAATCCGCGCATGGCGCGCGGCAAGGGCCGGTTCGCGATCGACCGCATCCCTTACGTGATCGAGCAGGCGCTGCCGATCCTGAAGGATTTCAAGAATATCGTGCTGGTCGAGGCCAACGATCCCGTCGCGTTCTTTGCCTATCCGAACAAGCCGAGCATGCTCAAGCCGCAGGGCTGCGAGGTGCACCGCATGACCTCGGGCGCCGAAAATTCCGTAGCCGCCCTGGAAGCGCTGGCCGGCGCGCTCCACGCACAGCCGGCCGACCGTCAGCCGCAGAAGCTGGTGGAGCTCGCAAAGCCGACCGGCGCGCTGACGCACGCCTCGATCGCGCAGGCGATTGCGATGGCGATCCCGGAAAACGCCATCGTGGTCGATGAATCCGTCACCACCGGCCGCGGCTTCTTTCCGCCGACGGCGGCGGCAAACCCGCACGACTGGCTGCAGAACATGGGCGGTTCGATCGGGTTCTCAACGCCGGTCGCGACCGGCGCCGCGGTGGCGTGTCCCGATCGCAAGGTGATCTGCATGGTCGGCGACGGCAGCGCGATGTACACGCTGCAATCGCTATGGACGCAGGCGCGCGAAGGCCTCAACGTTGTCACAATTGTATTCGCCAACAAGATCTACCAGATATTGCGAGGCGAGTTCGACGGCGTCGGCGCCGGCGAGCCGGGACAGCGGGCGCTCGACATGCTCAAGCTCGATCGCCCGGACCTCGACTTCGTGGCGCTGGCCAGGGGCATGGGCGTGCCGGGCCGCGCGGTCGCCAATGTCGACGACTTCGTCAAGGCGCTGGCGGAAGCCATCGCCGAACCGGGACCGCGGCTGATCGAAGTGCAGATGTAAGGCGACGGTTATGTTTTTAATTTGAGCATGATCTTTTCGGAAAACCGGTGCCCACTTTTCCGGATCATGCTCTAGCCGCTCGCCTTCGTGGGAGGCGTCATGCAGACCGAACTGAACAAGGTCATCACTGCACTTCACGAGTTCTACGCGCACGAAGCCTTTCTGCTCGAAAAGGAGGCCGGCGAACGCGCGCTGACGCACCGGCTGGCGGTGCATTTCGAAAGGGAGTTCCCGGGCTGGGAGATCGACTGCGAATACGACCGGCTGGGCGACCGCACGCTGCGGCTGCCGCACGGGTCGATCGTCTCGACCGACGATCACCTCGCCAAATCCATCTATCCCGACATCGTGGTGCACCAGCGCGCCATTCCCAACAACCTGCTCGCGGTCGAGGTGCGGAAGTCGGCCAATCACCAGCCGCTCGAACACGACCAGCACAAGCTGCGGGCGCTGACCGACCCGCATCTGTGGTTCGCCTACTGGATCGGTGTGCTGCTGACGCTGGACAAGAAGCAGGTCACGGTGACGGAAGTCTATACCAGCGGCGTTCTCGACCACGCCCTGTCCGTCTGGTTTACCGGACGGCTGAAGGATGCGGGCTTAAGCGCAGGATGAAACCTGCGAATGGAGATTTGTAGATGACACTCACGCGATCGATCCTGGCCATTGCCCTTGTCGCCCTCGCGCAGCACGCGCTGGTGCGGGAGGTTCGGGCGCAGGCCGCTTCCGCGCCCGACCTGGAGGCCATTCTCGCCAACCCCAAAATCGTCAAGGCACTCGACGACATCAAGGCCGATGACGAGCGGGCCTTTGCCGAGCAGAAGCGCATTACCGAAATTCCGGCGCCGCCGTTCAAGGAAAAGGTCCGCGCCGAATATTATCAGAAGCGGATGCAGGAGCTCGGCTTCAAGGATGCGTCGATCGACGGCGAAGGCAACGTCATCGCGCTGCGCAAGGGGACCGGCGGCGGCCGGCCCAGGCTCGTGGTCTCGGCGCATCTCGACACGGTGTTTCCCGAAGGCACCGACGTCACCGTGAAGGAGAAGGACGGCGCCATCTTGGCGCCCGGCATCGGCGACGATTCGCGCGGGCTTGCGGCGATGCTGTCGCTGATCAAGGCGATGAACGAAAACCAGATCGCGACCATAGGCGACATCATGTTCGTCGGCACAGTCGGCGAAGAGGAACTCGGCAATCTCCGCGGCGTGAAGGCGCTGTTCCGCGATCACACCGATATCGACGGCTTCATCTCGATCGACGGGCTCGGCGTCACCCGCGTCGTCAACCAGGCGACCGGCAGCCACCGCTACGAGTTCACCTTCAAGGGTCCCGGCGGGCACTCGTTCGCGGAGTTCGGATTGCCGAGTGCGATCCATGCCATGGGCCGGGCGATTGCGAAAATCGCGGAGTTGCAGACCCCATCCGATCCCAGGACGACGTTTACCGTCGGCACCGTGAACGGCGGCACCTCGGTCAATGCGATTGCCGCCGAAGCGCGGATGGCCGTCGACATGCGCTCGAACTCGACCGACGAACTGCTCAAGCTCGAGGCGCGGTTGCTTGAACTGGTCAAGGAAGCGGTGGCGGATGAAAACGCGCGCTGGAAATCGGACAAGATGACGGTGGAGGCCAGGCTGATCGGCGACCGGCCGGCGGGCATCGTGGCGATGGATTCGCCGATCGTGCTGGCGACGCAGCGTGCAGTCTCGGCCGTCACCCGCGGGCCGCGGCCGACCTTTGCCGGCTCCTCGACCGACTCCAACATGGCAATGTCGCTCGGCATCCCGGCCGTCACCATCGGCGGCGGCGGGGAGGGCGGCAACTGGCACTCGCGCAACGAGTGGTACAAGCCGGTCAACGCCTGGTACGGCCCGCAGAACGCGCTTTTGACCGTCCTGATCCTGACCGGGCTTGACGGCGTCACCAAACCGGCGCTTGCCGAGCGAAAAGCCGCCAAATAGGGCCAAAAGGGCCCTCGAAACCGGTTTTGCGGGGATTACCCGCCGTTAACCATGCCCCCGATTGGACAAATTATCGGCCCATTGCGGCCAAAGCAGTAACCGAACATCGTTCCCGAGTAGTTCTACGTGCGTAGGGGATGTGGCATGGCGTACCAAATCGTGGCGGAACGCGGAAACGAAACCGTCAGAATGGATCGAAGCAGTTCGCTGATGGCGGTCGCCAAGGCCCGGGTGTGGGCAAGCGAAGGCTGGGAAGTCACCATCATCGTTCGCGATCAGGAGCAGGAGATGGTTCCGCCGCTCCAAGCCAATCGCCGGTTGCTGGCCTACGCGTGATTCTTCGCTCCCGGCGGCGATAGGCCAGCCTGGAGCAGAGCCCTGACCTTGAGATGGAACCGGCAGCCTCGGCCGGTGTTGTGGTTGCAGGCAGGGCTTTGAGGAGCGGTGCCATGCAGTGGCGCTCAGCAACCACGGATGCCGACTTGATGAGCGGCGCCGGCGACGATGAAATCAGTTACGCAACCGGATGGACCATCAGTGGTCTGGCAACGCTAGGCACCATCCTCGTGATCTGGGTGTTTGCGATCTAGTGCATGCCGAGCTCATGGAGCTTCGCTGCTGATTGAATCAGAGTCGAAGCTCTGGATTTCTTGTTTGACGCGTTTTCTCGATGTGGACCAGCATCCACTTCGCTCGAAAACGCCTTAGAGATGGCAATCGTTATCTCTGCATCTCTGCGCGATCCGCTTTTCGCCGGTCGTGAGCTGTCCCAGCCTGCGCCCGATCAACAGGCCCAGCACTACCAGCAGGCACCACACCGGAAAGAAGAACAGCGTCAGGATTCCGGCGTCTTCCGGGTCGGTGCGAAACAGCCATTTGACGACGCCGATTGGCGCGAACAATCCAACCGCGCCACCGGTCAGCGTGGTGAGGGTCATGACGATTTTCGAGGCTGTCATCGTCGGCTATCCGGCAATGATTTCGGGCGAACAGAATGGCTGTGAACGAGACGGCTACAGAACAATGGTGGACGCACAAGGGATCGAACCTTGGACCTCTCCCGTGTGAAGGGAACGCTCTCCCGCTGAGCTATGCGTCCGGGAAACGTGGGCGAACAATATGCCCCGTCAGAGCCCGCGATTTACGAAGTACGGGCCCCCAGTGTCAAGCGATCAGTCGGCCCGTAACGTCGCGATTTCGGGGCGTGGGACGAATTACGCGCCTTGTTGGCGAGCCCGCGATGCGTGCGACTGTAGCGCGCGGATGCGTTCGGCCAGCGTCCCGCCGCCTTCCGCGACAGCTGCAGTCCCGGTGACGTCATTGGCGGGTTTGGCCGGGGTTTTTGGCGGTTCCGCGGCCAGCATGGCCTCGATCGCCGAATTCGGGCCTTCGAGCTGCATGGCGAGTTTTGCGACCTCAGCGGCGATGTCGTTGATGCGCTCGCGTAACAGCGCGTTTTCCATCCGCTCGGTCTGCCACGAGCTTTCGGCCTGCTGCTGGATCGCGTTGATGTCACGCTGCAGTTTTGCACGCTCGTCGCGGGCGACACGAAGCTGTTCTTCCACCGCCGCCTTCTCGCTGCGCAATTTCTCGACGATCGGGGATTTGCCGCCGCTCATCCCCGCAATCTCCGTGTGCAGTTCGCGGACCGCGCGCTCGGCGTTTTCGTTCGCCTGCCGGAGCTGATTGTTTTCGTATTCGCGTTCGGTGAGGATCTTGCCTTGCGTCGCCAGCCGCGCTTCGAGGTCGTTGACGCGGCTGCCCAGCATCTCGGCTTCCTTGACCTGGACGATCAATTGCCGGTCGAGATCGGTGACGCGCTGGCTCAAATTTTCGACGCGGCTGCGCGCGTCGTTCAGTTCGTGCGTCGCGCGCTCGGAATCGGCGCGCTCCTGGGCGAGGCGCGCTTGCGTCGTCGAAAATTCCTTTTCGGCGTCGCCGACACGGCCCTTCAGTTCGTCGATCTGCGTGCGCACCGCCACCAGCTCGACCTGGCGGCTGTCCGCCGTCATCGCACGATCGTTCAGTTCGTGATTGATCCGGGCGAGTTCGCCCTGCTTGTCGGTCAGCGCCTGTTCGGCGCCGCGCAACAGTTCGGTCTTGGCCGCGAACTCCTCTTCGGTGGCGCGCAACTGCTCCTTCACCGCCTTCTCGCGCGCCTCGAGCGAAAAGATCGTGGCGTTCTTTTCGCCGAGCTCGATCTTCATGCGGTTGATCGCGTCGCTCTTCTTGCCGAGTTCGGCGAGCTGGCTCGTGGTCTTGTTCTTGAGCTGCTCGACGTTCATTTCGAGCCGTCGCGCCGACATCGCGAATTCCGCGCGCAACTGGTCCTTGTCGGCCTGGATCTCGGCCATCGACAACGGGGTTGCCGCCTCGAGCCGGCGCGTCGTCAGCCGCACCGCACGGTTATGCACCAGCGGCACGATCATCAGACCGAACAGCATGGAGACCAGGAAACCGATCGCCAGATACATGATCGGTTCGATCATCGATGGTTACTCCGCACGAGATGAGGATTCCTCAATCACATTGCCACGCCCGGCCGGCCCTGCGCCAGTCCAATGCCGCGTTAACCTGAATTCGCCTGGGGAGATGCGCGTCTATGCCTGAGACGAGCTCAGAACGGGTTCCAGGTCGCGCGCGGGGTGAATTTGAGATAGCCGACATTGGCGCCGAGCCGCAGGCCGATGCCGGAGCGGATCGGCACCAGCACGATGTTGTTGGCGGTGAGCGCGGTCATGCCGAAGCCGCCGATGATATAGGCGGAGCCGTCGATGCCGACGAAGCGCTGATAGATCGCGTTGGTCGCGGGAAGATTGTAGACCAGCGTCATGGTGCGCGCACCGTCGCCGCCCCAGTCGAAGCCGACCGACGGTCCCTGCCAATACACCCGCAGGTCGCCGGCGTTCTTGGTGTAGAGCGTGCCTTCGCCATACCGCAGGCCTGCCACAAAAGCGCCCGAGCCTTCCTCGCCGAGCACATAGCCATTGGGAAGTCCCCACTGGCTGACCGCCCG
This sequence comes from Bradyrhizobium sp. McL0615, assembly GCF_049993905.1. Classification (NCBI taxonomy): domain Bacteria; kingdom Pseudomonadati; phylum Pseudomonadota; class Alphaproteobacteria; order Hyphomicrobiales; family Nitrobacteraceae; genus Bradyrhizobium; species Bradyrhizobium sp. McL0615. The sequence continues at coordinate 1,961,133 of NZ_CP188254.1, forward strand.
CTCGATGATGGATGCGAGGCCGCGCGAGACATTGCCGAAGAATTTATGTCCGGCCGAAACCAGTTCGCCGGGTTCGAACGTGTCCGGCCCCGCCTGGCGCTGCGGTGGCGGCGCCGGCTGCTGGTATTGCTGCTGCGGTGGCGGCAACGGCTGTTGGTATTGCTGCTGTGGCGGTGGCAACGGCGCCGGCTGCACCTGCTGTGCGGAAGCCGGTACGGTCCAGCACATCAGCGCGGCAAACGTCACCGCGGCAAGGCGTGAAGCAAACGTCATGAAAGAACCCCTGGCATCGAAATTCTGGCCGCCGCCTTAACCTGACGCCAACAGCATGGCTCTAGGTTGCGTCCAGTGTCCCCTCGACTCGCAATGTTATCGGCACCAACTATGACGGCACAACGGCATTTTGGCTTCGATATAACGGCACAAGTCCACCGTTTCAGGCTTCCTGCCATCGGCCAAGGAAAATCAACGGTTCAATTGGTATCAATATAGACAATGACGGCACAACGGCAGGAAAGATACGGTTCGCGCCCAGGAATAACCCTTTTTGCCTTATTGGCAGGCTTTTTTGCCGTACTCGGCCTTGATTCTGCCGCGTGGGCGGCGACCACCGAACGGGTGGTGGTGAACCGCTATTCCGGGCTCGCCATCGAGGGCTTCGATCCCGTCGCCTATTTCACGGAATCCGTGGCGGCCCGGGGGTCGCCCGATTTCGAGGCGCGCGAAGCCGGCGCCGTCTGGCGTTTCCGCAACCAGGGCAACCGCGCCTCTTTCGTGGCGCATCCGGAAATCTACGGGCCCCAGTTCGGCGGCTACGACCCGGTCGACCTGGGGCGAGGGGTGACCTACGCGGGCAACCCGCGCTTTTGGGTGGTCACGGGCGATCGGCTCTATCTGTTCGGCCGCGAGGAAAATCGCGATGCGTTCGCCGCCGAGCCGGCACGCTTCCTGAAAGACGCCGCCGCGCGCTGGCCGGCGCTGGAGCGAGGCCTCGCGCAGTAAGTTGCGACTTGCCGTAGCCCGGGCGAGCGCAGCGACCCCGGGAACAGCGATCACAACTTTCACGTATTCCATTTGTCTGGCACCGCTCCCCGGGGTCGCTGCGCTCGCCCGGGCTACGAAACGACGGCTTCATCAAATCGCCGCGTTCGGATCGCCCCAGGCGATGAATTCCGGAACGATGAAGTCCTTCCGCCCGGCGCCAAAAACCAGCGCCGCACCGTTTGAATCCGTGATTCTGCCGCCGGCGGCCGCGACGACCGCATGGCCGGCCGCGACGTCCCATTCCGAGGTCGGCGACAGCCGGGGATAGATATCGACGCAGCCTTCGGCCACCCGGCCGAATTTGACCGCCGAGCCGAGTTCGCACCGGACCGCGCCCGGCCTTGCCGCAATGAAAGCTTCGGTCCTGGCATCGCCATGCAAGCGGCTGACCGCGACCGTCCACGGCTGGCCGCGTGGCGGGCAAGTGCGGGTACGAACCGGCTCGATCAGCGGTTGGCCCTGGCCCAGCGTCAGCCGTTCCGCGCCGCGGCCGACAATGCCGCGCCAGATCAGTCCGAGCGCGGGCGCGCTGACGATTCCGAGGAGCGGCATGCCTTGGGTTACAAGCGCCAGATTGACGGTGAATTCGTTGCGACCGGCGACGAATTCCTTGGTGCCGTCGAGCGGGTCGATCAGGAAGAAACTTTCCTCAAAGGGCGGCGCGGCCTGCGCGGCGCGCTCTTCCGACAGCGACGGTATTCCGGGCGCCACCCGGGCAAGGCCGTCGGCGATGATTCGGTCGGCCGCCAGATCCGCCTCCGTTACCGGCGATCCGTCGGTCTTGCCATCGACCTTCATGGCGGAACGGTTGACGGCGAGGATGGCCGCGCCCGCCCGGATCACGATGTCGGTCAGCGGTTCGATCAGCGCCGCGGCGGCATCGCGGTCGAGTGGACGTGCCTCATTCATGAGCTAAGCCTATTTGCTGTTCGTCCTGCCTTACCATTGCCGCCGCGTGCTGGCAGCAGGGGGCTGCGCAGTGTATCAAATCGATAAGCACGCGTGATTCGTAACTGCCCGCCAGCAATTTGCGACCAGGCGGCTTTCCAGGAACCCATGATGTCTGGCACTTCGTCTCCCGGTCCGGCTCCCGATGCCCTCGAACTTGCGGCGCTGTTGTGTTCGCGGGTCTGTCACGATCTCATCAGCCCGGTTGGCGCCATCGTCAATGGGCTTGAGGTGCTCGACGACAACCCGAAGCCCGAAGACCGTGATTTCGCGCTCGATCTGATCCGCAAGAGCGCCAAGACCGCTTCCGCGCGATTGCAGTTCTGCCGCCTGGCGTTCGGGGCTGCGGGATCGGCCGGCGCGCAGATCGATCTCGGCGATGCGCAGACCATGGCGCGCGGCCACATCGAGGACGGCAAGATCACCATCACCTGGAATCTGCCGCGGCTGCTGCTGCCGAAGAACCGCGTCAAGCTGCTGCTGAACATGCTGATCATCGCGCAGCAGACGATTCCGCGCGGTGGCACGCTGACGATCGATCCGATCGGCGACGGCGAGACGATGAGTTTTCGCGTGACGTCGGCTGGCCTGAATGCCCGCCTGCCGCAGAACATCGCCGATCTCCTGAGCGTGAATTCGACGGCTTCCGTCGATGCGCATGCGGTGCAGCCTTACTATACGCGGCTGTTGGCGCAGGCCTGCGGGCTCAGCGTGACGCTTGCACCCGACGGGGAAAAAGTGGTCGTTACCGCGGCCTGAAGCGCGCCCACGCGCAAACCTGAACGCGTTTAGGCGCGACTATGGTTAACCAAGTGTTGAAAACAGGCGGCAGAATTCATTTCTGCCGTCTTATCTCTTTGTTGATCCCGTTCTTTTCCAATTGAGCAACCAATATTAAACGCTTTGCATAGAAGCTGGCCTCGTTCCGTGGCGCGTCGATGTCGCGTGCCACTGCGTACGAAGGCCAGTTTCATGGATGATTTGTTGCGGGAATTTTTGACCGAAACCAGCGAGAGCCTGGATACGGTCGACAATCAGTTGGTGCGATTCGAGCAGGACCCGAGCGACGCGAAGATTCTGGATAACATCTTCCGCCTGGTCCACACCATCAAGGGCACCTGCGGCTTCCTGGGGCTGCCGCGGCTGGAAGCGCTGGCGCACGCCGGCGAGACGCTGATGGGCAAATTTCGCGACGGCATGACGGTCAAGGCCGAAGCCGTGACGCTGATCCTGTCGAGCATCGACCGCATTAAAGAGATTTTGGCCGGCCTCGAAGCCACCGAGACCGAGCCCGAGGGCACCGACGAAGACCTGATCGAGCAGTTGCATGCGATGGCCGAAGGCGCCAAGCATGCGGCGGCAGAAGCGCCCGCTGCACCCGCGCCCGCGCCCGTCGTGGCCGCACCGCCGGTGCAGCCCGCGATCACCCCGGAAGTTGCCAAGGGTACGCTGGTGGACCAGGTGCTGGAACGCCCGCTGCGTCCCGGCGAAGTTTCACTCGACGACCTCGAGCGCGCCTTCCGCGAGACCGAGACCGAAGCCGCGCCCAAACCCGCGCCGGCCCCCGTCGCCAAGCAGCCGGCACCCGCGCCCGAAGCTGCTCCTGCGCCGAGCGCCGCCAAGGAAGCCGTCAAGGAAGCCAAGGCAAAGCCGGCCAAGAAGGCCGCCGTCGCCGGTGAGCCCGACGTCCAGGAAGCCGACAAGATCGCCAACCAGTCGATCCGCGTCAACGTCGACACGCTCGAACATCTGATGACCATGGTCTCCGAGCTGGTGTTGACCCGCAACCAGCTTCTGGAAATCTCCCGCCGCAACGAGGACACCGAGTTCAAGGTGCCGCTGCAGCGGCTCTCCAACGTCACCGCCGAACTGCAGGAAGGCGTCATGAAGACGCGGATGCAGCCGATCGGCAACGCCTGGCAGAAGCTGCCCCGCATCGTCCGCGATCTCTCCGGCGAACTCGGCAAGCAGATCGAACTCGAGATGCACGGCGCCGACACCGAACTCGATCGCCAGGTGCTCGACCTGATCAAGGATCCGTTGACGCACATGGTGCGCAACTCCGCCGACCACGGCCTGGAGACCCCGGCCGAGCGGCTCGCCTCAGGCAAGGGCGAGCAGGGCACCATTCGCCTCTCCGCCTATCACGAGGGCGGCCACATCATCATCTGCATCGCCGACAATGGCCGCGGGCTCAACACCGAGCGGATCAAGGCCAAGGCAGTCCAGAACGGTCTCGTCAGCGAGGCCGAACTGGAGAAGATGACGGAAGCCCAGATCCACAAGTTCATCTTCGCGCCGGGCTTCTCCACCGCGGCTGCCGTCACCTCGGTCTCCGGCCGCGGCGTCGGCATGGACGTGGTGCGCACCAATATCGACCAGATCGGCGGCACCATCGACATCAAGTCGGTGGCCGGCGAGGGGTCTTCCGTCACCATCAAGATCCCGCTGACGCTCGCCATCGTCTCGGCCCTGATCGTGGAAGCCGCTGGCGACCGCTTTGCGATCCCGCAGCTCTCGGTCGTGGAACTGGTTCGCGCCCGCGCCAACTCCGAACACCGCATCGAGCGCATCAAGGACACCGCGGTTCTTCGCCTGCGCAACAAGCTGTTGCCGCTGATGCACCTGAAGAAGCTCCTGAAGATCGACGACGGCTCCTCAAGCGACCCCGAGAACGGTTTTATCGTGGTGACGCAGGTCGGCAGCCAGACTTTTGGCATCGTGGTCGACGGCGTGTTCCACACCGAAGAAATCGTGGTCAAGCCGATGTCCACCAAGCTGCGGCACATCGACATGTTCTCCGGCAACACCATTCTGGGCGATGGCGCCGTGATCATGATCATCGACCCCAACGGCATTGCCAAGGCGCTCGGCGCCTCCGGCTCCTCGTCCCATGAGCTGGCCGACGAGGCCTCCGCAGCGCATGCGATCGGCGGCGAACAGCTCACCTCGCTGCTGGTGTTCCGCGCCGGCTCCTCGCAGCCCAAGGCGGTGCCGCTCGGCCTCGTCACCCGGCTGGAGGAGATCGCCACCGACAAGATCGAACTCTCAAACGGCCGCTACATGGTGCAGTACCGCGACCAGCTGATGCCGCTGGTGCAGATGGCCGAGGTCACGGTCCAGACCCAAGGCTCGCAGCCGATCCTGGTGTTCGCCGACGACGGCCGCTCGATGGGCCTTGTGGTCGACGAGATCATCGACATCGTCGAGGAGCGGCTGCACATCGAGGTCGCCGGCCAGAAGGACGGCATTCTCGGTTCCGCCGTGATCAAGGGCCAGGCCACCGAAGTGATCGACGTCGGCCATTTCCTGCCGATGGCGTTTGCCGACTGGTTCTCGCGCAAGGAGATGCGGGAGTCATCGACGGCACGATCGGTGCTGCTGGTCGACGACTCTGCGTTCTTCCGCAACATGCTGGCGCCGGTGTTGAAAGCCGCCGGTTACAAGGTGCGGGTTGCCGTCAACGCGCAGGAGGGGCTGTCGGCGCTGCGCTCGGGCCACAACTACGACGTGGTGCTGACCGACATCGAAATGCCCGACATGAACGGCTTCGAGTTCGCGGAAGTGATCCGCGCCGACCACAATCTGAGCACGATGCCGATCATCGCGCTGTCCTCGCTGGTGTCGCCGGCGGCGATCGAGCGCGGGCGGCAGGCCGGCTTCCACGATTACGTCGCCAAGTTCGACCGTCCCGGCCTGATCGCCGCGCTGAAGGAACAGACGGCCGAAACCAGGAAAGCGGCGTAAGCGGGCTTAGCCGGGGCATAAGGAAGCAAGACCATGACCACCAAGACCGAGACTATCGAGGGCACCGTGGCCGAATACGTTACCGCCTTTATCGGCGGACAATTGTTCGGCCTGCCGATCTCGCGGGTGCAGGACGTGTTCATGCCTGAGCGGCTGACGCGGGTGCCGTTGTCGTCGGCCGAGATCGCCGGCGTGCTCAATCTGCGCGGCCGCATCGTCACCGTGGTCAATATGCGCGCCCGCCTCGGCCTGCCCAACAACGACGACGGCAAGCCGCCGATGGCGGTCGGCGTCGATCTGCGCGGCGAGTCCTACGGCCTGCTGATCGATCAGATCGGCGAAGTCTTGAAACTTCAGGATAACGGCCGCGAGGAAAACCCCGTCAATCTGGACCCCCGCATGGCCAAGCTCGCCGGCGGTGTTCACCGTCTCGACGGCCAGCTCATGGTCGTCCTCGACGTCGATCGCGTTCTCGAAATCGTGCCGGACCTGATGGCGGCATGAAGACCGAACCTGGAACGAAAACATCCCTGTTGGGATCTGGTGCAATTGGAGGCCTAAAATGAAAACATGTCTGGTCGTCGATGACTCGAGCGTCATCCGCAAAGTCGCCCGCCGCATCCTCGAAGGTCTCGACTTTCAGATCGTCGAAGCCGAGGACGGCCAAAAGGCGCTTGAAGTCTGCAAGCGCGCCATGCCCGAAGCGGTTCTGCTCGACTGGAACATGCCGGTCATGGACGGCTACGAATTCCTCGGCAATCTGCGCCGCATGCCCGGTGGCGACGCGCCCAAGGTGGTGTTCTGCACCACCGAAAACGACGTCGCGCACATTGCGCGCGCGCTGCATGCCGGTGCCAACGAGTACATCATGAAGCCGTTCGACAAGGACATCGTCACCGCGAAGTTCCAGGAAGTTGGCCTGCTCTGATATCGCGCAGGTGATCCCGGCGGCTCAACGGCCTTCGGCGTTGTTTTGTAAGTGTGCCGCTTGAGTTGGGTCGGGTGAATTAATGAGTGTTGCGTTAACGAGGTCTCCACCGCCAGTCTCGACACGGCAGGACAAGCTGCGCGTCATGGTGGTCGACGACTCCGTTGTGATCCGCGGGATGATCTCGCGCTGGATCGGCGCCGAGCCGGACATGGAGGTCTCGGCCTCCCTGCGCACCGGTCTCGACGCCGTCAACCAGATCGAACGCGTCAAGCCCGATGTTGCCGTGCTCGATATCGAAATGCCGGAGCTCGACGGCATTTCGGCGCTGCCGCAACTCCTGGCGAAAAAGCGCGACCTCGTCATCATCATGGCGTCGACGCTGACCCGCCGCAATGCGGAGATCAGCTTCAAGGCGCTTTCGCTCGGCGCGGCCGATTACATTCCAAAGCCGGAGAGCACGCGCGAGGCCTCGGCGGCCGAGACCTTCCACCACGATCTGATTCAGAAGATTCGTCATCTCGGCGCCAGGGCCCGCCGCCGTTCGTCGCCGGCCGCGAGCCCGGCCACGGCACCGGCCCCCGAGCGGGCCCGCGAAGTATCGGTCCAGCCGGCCGTTGCATCGACTGCGCAACTGCAACTGGCGCGCCGGCCATTCAGCATGCTGGCGCCGCGGGTGCTGCTGATCGGCTCGTCGACCGGCGGTCCGCAGGCCCTGATGACGCTGGTTGCCGATATCGGCCCGGTGATCGATCGTTTTCCGGTGCTGATCACCCAGCACATGCCGCCGACCTTCACCACGATTCTCGCCGAGCATCTGGCGCGCGCGAGCCGCCGACCGGCGCATGAAGCCGTCGATGGCGAGGTCGTCAAGCCCGGCCGGATCTATCTTGCGCCTGGCGGCCGCCACATGCGCGTGGTGCGCCATGGCGCCGAGACCGCGATCGCACTCGACGACGGGCCGCCGGTGAACTTCTGCAAACCCGCGGTGGACCCGCTGTTCAACTCCGCCATCGACGTCTGGCAGGGCGGCATCATGTCGGTGATTCTGACCGGCATGGGCTCCGACGGCATGCGCGGCGGCAAGGACATCGTCGCCGCCGGCGGCAGCGTGATTGCCCAGGACGAAGCGACCAGCGTGGTGTGGGGGATGCCGGGCGCGGCCGCCAATGCAGGTATTTGCGCGGCGGTTCTACCGCTCAATCAGATCGCGCCCAAACTGGTCAGGTTGTTTTCGGGAGATCGTTCGTGACGCCTTCAGACTATGAGTATCTGCGTAAGCTTCTGAAAGAGCGCTCCGGGCTCGATCTTTCGGCCGACAAGCAATATCTGGTCGAAAGCCGGCTGCTGCCGCTGGCGCGCAAGTCCAGCCTGCCGGGCATTTCCGAACTCGTCGAGAAGATGAAGGGCGGAGCCAACGCGCTGACGGCGGAGGTGGTCGAAGCGATGACCACCAACGAGACGTTCTTCTTCCGCGACAAGATTCCGTTCGATCATTTGCGGGAGACGATCATCCCGGCGATGACGCAGGCGCGCGCGGCCCGCCGCGCCTTGCGCATCTGGTGCGCGGCTTCCTCCACCGGGCAGGAGCCATATTCGATTGCGATGTGCCTGAAGGAAGCCGGTTCCCTGCTGTCGGGCTGGCGTACCGAGATCATCGCGACCGACCTGTCGCTGGCGGTGCTGGAAAAATCCAAGGCCGGAATCTTCAGCCAGTTCGAGGTACAGCGCGGATTGCCCATCGGGTTGCTGGTGAAGTATTTCACCCAGAACGGCGAACTCTGGCAGATCAATGCCGAGATCCGCAGCATGGTGCAGCATCGTCAGCTCAATTTGCTGCAGGACTTCTCCCATCTCGGCGTATTCGACATCATCTTCTGCCGCAACGTGCTGATCTATTTCGATCAGAATACCAAGACCAACATCTTCGAGCGGCTCTCCCGGATGATGGAGCCCGATGGCGTGCTGGCGCTGGGCGCGGCCGAATCCGTGGTCGGCATCACCAACACCTTCAAGCCCTATCCGGATCGCCGTGGACTCTATCGTCCGAACATCGCGCCGGTGATACGGGTGGGGGTGGGGGCGTCAACCCTGGTGCCGCAAACCCTGCGAGCGGTCGCCGCGGCGCGCTGAGCCTGGTCCTTACCTCCGTCCGCTCGCGATGTCGCGCTACACGATCGCGTGCGGCAGGAAGCGTGACGTGTTGCCGGTGATCGGATTCTCGTCCTCGCGGATCGACAGGCCGCAGGGCGTGTGATCGACCAGCCAGCTTCCGACCACCGCGTATTGATCGGAGAAGCTCGGCAGCGGCGCGAACGCCTGCCGGATAAATCCTTCCGCGCCATAGGGGCCTTGCTGTTCCACCAGCGTGGTGCCGGCGCTGACGACGGCTATGTTGGCGCCCTCGCGCGAATAGAGCGGCTTGCGCACGAACGAGGAGCCGAGCATTGCCGCCTTCGGGTCGTCGTCGAAATAGGCCGGCAGCAGGTTCGGGTGCTTCGGAAACATCTCCCATAGCAGGGGAAGGATGCCCTTGTTGGAGAGGATCGCCTTCCAGGGCGGCTCGATCCAGCGCGTCGGCGCGCTCAACAGCTTTGCGCCGAACGCGTCGTGAAACATCCATTCCCAGGGATAGAGCTTGAAGGCGAGTTCGATGGCGCGGTCGTCGAGATCGACGAAGCAGCCGTCGTCGCGCAGTCCGATGTCCTCGACGTCGATCAGCGTTGTCTCGAATCCGGCCTGGCTTGCGGTGTCCTCGAGATAGGCCAGCGTGCCGGCATCCTCTTCATTCCCGGTCATGCCGGCGAGATGAAGATGCCTGGTGCGGGCGAATTTCTTCCAGGCGTCGATCAGGTGTTCATGGATCGAATTGAACTGATCGGCGCGCTTCGGGATGATGTTGCGCTCGATCCCCTGTTCGAGCCAGGTCCACTGAAAGACCGCCGCCTCGAAGATCGAGGTCGGGGTGTCGGCATTGTACTCCAGCAGTTTCGCCGGGCTCCAACCGTTGTAGCTCAGGTCCAGCCGGCCATAGAGGCTGGCATCGTCGCGGTGCCAGCTCTCGGACAGCAGCGGCCAGAACGCTTCGGGGATCCTCAATCGGCGCAGATATTTTTCGTCGTCGATCGCGCGACCGACCAGTTCGAGGCACATCGCATCGATCTCGCCGGTGGGCGCCTCGATCCGCCGTTCGATCTCATCCAGTGTGAACGCGTAATAGGCCCGTTCGTCCCAATAGCGTTCGCCATCGATGGTGTGAAAGTCGAAGCCGGCGCTCTCGGCGGTCGCGCGCCAGTCGTCGCGTTCGGGGCAGACGATGCGTTGCATGGAGCGCTTTAACCGCCACCATGGTGGCCGCCGTGGCCGTGGCCGTGACCATGCAGCCGGTGCGGCGCGCCGCCGAAGCCGCGATAGGTCGGGCGGCAGTAAGGCCTGCCGTCCGGACCGAGGACCGGCCCGCTACCAGGCCCGCAATCCTGCCGCGGCACCAGGCCCATCGACACGGCGCCGATGGCGGCGCTTCCCATCAACGTCAGCACCACACGACGCGAGCGTTTCATGGTTGGGATCCTGCGCTGAGACTTTCTTGAGGAACGTCAGTCTCCATCACCTCTCGCCACGGAAGCAAGCGAAAGCCGGCGCTTTCACGCCATCGTGCAGCGAATCTGTCAGCCGCCGGAGAATCCGAAGGCGTGCGAAAAGGAGCCGAAGCCGCCGCGCTGCACCGCGTGCGAACCGGAATCGGATGTGCCGGAAGATGAATGGCTTGAGGAGGAATCGCTCGAGTAGTAGCTGCTGCGGGAGGACGATCCACCGCCGGAGCCGCCATGACTTGACGAAGAACTGCGTGACGAGCATTCGGTATTGCCTTGCTGGAGCGACGGCGAGGCCGCATTCGGCGACGGCTCGCAACTGCGGCTCGGCATCAGTGTATAGGCGGCGCTGCCGACCGCGAACGTGCCCATCAGCAGCAGCGCAACATGGCCCGAGCGCTTCGCCGCCGGCGGAGCGGGACGCGGCGATACCGGCACCGAGACCGGTTTGCGCTTGCCGAAATCCTTGTCCGATTTATCGGCCATGGTCAGTAGATCATGCAGGCGGCGTTGAGGGCGCCGGCGGCGAGCGAGGACAGCCCGAGCCAGATCGCGGCGGCAAGTTCGCCGGCCGCGATCCGCGCCGACAGGTTGGGCACCGGTACCCTGACGAGAAAATAGACTGTTATCTGCACGATCAGGGCGATCGCAGCCCAGATCAGGCAATCCCAGACATTGGCGGAATGGGCGATGGCGCTGACCAGCGGCAGCACGAAGCCGAGCAGGCTGAGGCCCAGCGCAATTGCGGCAGCCGGCTCGTTGGCGCGGATCAGCTCGAACTCATTATACGGCGTGACGCGGGTATAAACGAAGAGGTAGGCCACCACGGCTGTTATTGCCGTGCAAAAATAAACCAGGAACGCCGGCAGCCCGGCGAGCGATTGAAGGATCATTAAGTCTGCCCCAACTCGTGCGCCCTGACAGGTTCGCACAATCTCTCAGTCGGTGCATAGGAGCAGGCGGTTCAATCCAATAAAAACTCTGCCCAAACAAGAACCCCGCCATTTCGGGCGGGGGTCCAGTCGGAAGGAGCCGTGCGTCTTGTCGTAAAGCCCTGGGTGTCAGGCGCGGATCCGCTTCCTCGTGGGCTCGCACGGCACATAACCGCGGCCCAGACAGTGCCGATGAGGTTGCGGCCTTCGAATGCGTGGCGCGGGTTCAATCTGTTTATTGTTCGTTTGGCCGGCGCGATCCCCGAGCCAGGCCCCGGAGCAGGCGGAATGCCAGCCAGAAGAAGAGGATGACCAGTGCGAGCGCGGCGAGCGGCGCGGTCAGCGCCAGAAGTGAGATCAGCGAGGCGCTCCCGAGTTCGGCGGTTGCAACCGTCGAATTGCCAAGGCCGCCGGTGAAGACGGTGGATTTGGCCCTGAGCATGGCGGTCAAACCCTGTGTGATACCGGCAACGCCACCTCCCGCGATAATAGCCGCCGTCCATTTCACCATCGGCGGCAGGTCGGTCATAACCGCGGCGGACACGATCGTCCCTGCGACGACGGCGCCGGGCGTCGCCACCGTATCGAGCAGGTTGTCCACACCGGGAATGTAGAACGCGGCGATCTCCACGATGGCTGCCGTGCTGAGCATGATGACGGCGGCTGGTGTGCCGAGCCATGCGAAGCCCTCGTTCAGGCTTGCATGTCCGGTGTAGGCGGCGCCGCTCAGAATTAGCAGCGGCAGGAACAGCCGGAAGCCGGTTGCGGCGGCGAGCCCGATGCCAAGCGCAACCGACAGTGCCAGATCCAGGTTCGACATGTGCGCAGGCTCCATCAGCCCCAGTTCAGGGCAGCGTGAAGGATCAGCGGATGCTGACCGGCGCTAGCGGCGGCGATGTTGCCGCGATCCGACATCGCCCGCCATGAATGCGCCTTTCAAGTCGTTTGCCGGCTCGTGATGAGGCCATACACGAACAAGACGATGATTGCCCCGACGACCGCGCCGATCAGCCCTGCACCTTCACCCGGGCTGTACCAGCCGAGGGCTCGTCCGAGATACGATGCAACGAAAGCGCCCACGATCCCGAGGACCGTCGTCATGATGAAGCCTGATGGCTCCTTGTCGCCCGGCATAATGAATTTGGCGATGACTCCGGCGATAAAGCCGATGATGATCGTCCACAGAATTCCCATTCGCGTAACTCCTTCCGTTGAGGAGCGATACTTCTTCGCTGGGAGCCAGATGGTAGCAGCTTTTGTGGAACCCGGATTGGTCCGGCACGGTTGTAATATAAGGTGATTAAACTTGGGAGACGCATCCCAACTGGACGGATTAACCTGAGCAGGTAACTGCACCCTTGCTCGGGAGGATCCCCATGGCGACAAATTTGGTCTCTGCAGTGATGCAATTCCTCACGCCGGACATGATCGCGAAGATCGCATCTGCTCTGGGTCTTGATCGCAATATTGCGCAAAAAGCGATCGCGGGTGCGATCCCCGCGCTTCTTGCAAGCTTCGCTGACGTTGCCTCCTCTCCCAACGGGGCACGCCAGCTCACCAACACGCTGACACAACAATCCACCTCGCTTGACAGCCTTACGAATCTCATTGGCGGTTCCGGCCAGAACTCGCTGGCGGAAACGGGATCGAACATGCTTTCGGGCCTGTTCGGTGGCGGAACGCTGGACACAATGGCGCAGACGATAGGCAAGTTCGCCGGGATCGGTGAGGGCACCAGCAAGTCGATGCTCGGCATGCTTGGCCCCTTGGTTCTTGGTGCGTTAGGTCAGCAGCAACGCAGCACGGGTCTCGACGCCGGTGGGCTGGTGTCTCTTCTCACTTCACAGAAGGATCAGATTGCCACGGCAATACCGTCCGGTCTGGCCGGTCAGTTGAGTGCCGCCGGTCTCATTGACGGAGCGACCGGGAGCTTGCGCAGCGGTGCGGCGGCAGCCAGCGCAGCTGGCGGCCGAATCGCAGAGGCTTCGGAGCGGACCATTTCCGGGGCTGGTCAGGCCGCCTCGGCGCTGGCCGGCAGAACGGCGGTACCACAATGGCCATATTGGTTGGTCGCCGCGGTAGTATTGGGTGGTCTGGTCTGGTTCGCCCTCGGGCGCTCAGGGGAGGACACAGTCGCTCAGGTGTCGCCTCCCGCCACGACGCGGACCGCGCCCGGAACCGTGGGTTTGGCTCCGACGGATTTGACGGTCGGAGGGATGAATCTGGCGAACCAGATCAACGCGTCGGTTGGGTCCATCAGGACCTTGCTTCCCGGCATCACCGATGCCGCTTCGGCCCAGGCCGCCCTGCCCAGGCTGAAGGAGGCAGTAGCTCAACTGAATGAGGTCAGCTCCCGCGCGCCGCAGCTCTCTCCCGAAGGAAAGAGCACGCTCGTAAAGCTGATTGTGGTCGCGACCCCCGTGATCAACCAGATGTGTGACAAGGTGCTGGCGACGCCCGGGGCTGGCGATATTGCGAAGCCGGCGATTGATGAGCTTCGGGGCAAGCTCGACGCGCTCGCACGCTCCTGAAATTTCAGAACGTCGCGCCGTCCGGCCTGCGCCGGACGGCCGGGCAAACGTGCCGCCGGCTTTACGCGCTCGCGCTGCCCCGGATCACTCAATCCGCCGTTTGTATTCACCAGGAGTGAGATCAATGGCTGACAAGGCAAGCTTCACAAAGGATGAGTGGACGCTGTTGCTGGAGAGCCCGATGATCGCCGGTATGGCCATCACCGCGGCCGAACCCAGTGGCCTCTGGGGACTGCTGAAGGAGTCATTTGCCGGAGGCGCCGCGCTCGCCCAGGCGGCGACCGGCTCCGGTACCAACGCGCTGGTCAAGTCGGTCGTCACGGACTTTTCCAGCGGCGAGGGGCGAAGCGCCGCGCGCGATGGTCTGAAAACAAAATTTGCGAACAGCAAGCCGGCTGAAATGAAAAGCAAATGCATCGATGAGCTGCGGCAGGTTTCTGCCCTGCTTGCCGCGAAGGCGCCCGGTGATGCGGCGGAATTCAAGAACTGGCTGCGGCAGATCAGTCAAAGCACCGCCGAGGCGGCCTCGGAAGGCGGGGGCCTGTTCACGGCTGGAGTTAAGGTGAGCGATGCCGAGAAGGCGACGCTTGGCGAGATATCGACCGCGCTGGGCGCTTGAGCGATCCCGACAGGCCGCAAGGCCATCCGCCCAAACAAAAACCCCGCCATTTGCGGCGGGGTCCAGTCGGGAGGAGTGAGCCTTGCGGCTCGCCGTAAAACCCTGGTGTCAGGCGGGGATGCGTTCGTCCGCCTCGTGCGGCTCGCGCAGCACGTAGCCGCGGCCCCACACGGTCTCGATGAAGTTGCGGCCTTCGGAAGCGTTCGCCAGCTTCTTGCGCAGCTTGCAGATGAAGACGTCGATGATCTTCAGCTCGGGCTCGTCCATGCCGCCATAGAGATGGTTGAGGAACATTTCCTTGGTCAGCGTGGTTCCCTTGCGGAGCGAGAGCAGCTCCAGCATCTGGTATTCCTTGCCGGTCAGGTGCACGCGCTGGCCGCCGACTTCGACCGTCTTGGTGTCGAGGTTGACGACGAGATCGCCGGTCTGGATGACCGACTGGGCATGACCCTTGGAACGGCGCACGATCGCATGGATGCGGGCAACCAGTTCGTCCTTGTGGAAGGGCTTGGTCATGTAGTCATCGGCACCGACGCCGAGGCCCTTGACCTTATCCTCGATGCCGGCGAGGCCGGAGAGGATCAGAATGGGGGTCTTGATCTTGGAAACCCGGAGCTGCTTGAGCACGTCGTAGCCGGACATGTCGGGCAGGTTTAGGTCGAGAAGGATAATATCGTAATCATAGAGCTTACCGAGGTCGACGCCTTCTTCTCCGAGATCCGTCGTATAGACGTTGAAACTCTCGGATTTGAGCATCAGCTCGATCGACTGCGCGACAGCGCTGTCATCTTCAATCAGCAAAACGCGCATGCCAGTCCCCTTTAGTCCGCCGCTCCGGGCGTCAGGTCGGCCGCACCTGCGGCACTCAAAACGCCTTTAACAACTGATTCGGATCCTGACAGGCATATGGTTAACAAATCCTGATTCCTGTTCGCAAGCTCTTTAAGTGCAATTTTTAGCGAATCGCTCTAAGATGTTGCTCGGAAGCAGCTTTTCTCAACCGTGCCTACTCATGCTCCAGATTAAGAGGCGGGCCTAACCGACTCTCAGGTTTCGCCCTTCTGGGCGAGCGCTCTCAGTCACCAAAGACAGTGACGCAATGATTAATGATGCGGGTAAACACGAGGTTAAGCGGCGGGTTCAAATGCGTGAAAACTTAAGGTTTTCGCAATGAAGGCGCTAGCAGAGCAGATCGGCGACATCGACGGCGTCAATATATATGGCCGTGTTGTGGGCGTGCGCGGGCTGATGGTCGAGATCGCGGGACCGATCCATGCGATGTCGGTCGGCGCCCGCATCGTCATCGATACCGGCGGGAACCGCTTTATCCCGGCCGAGGTCATCGGCTTCTCCGGCAGCAATGCCGTCGTGATGCCATTCGGCGGGCTCGACGGTGTCAGGCGCGGTTGCCGCGCGGTCATCGCCACGGCGGCCAGCCAGGTGCGGCCGTCACCGGCCTGGCTCGGCCGCGTCATCAACGCCATGGGGGAACCGATCGACGGCAAGGGGCCGCTGATGCAGGGGCCGTCGCCAATGCCCTACCGCAATTCGCCGCCGCCGGCGCATTCGCGCAAGCGCGTAGGCGCGCCGCTCGATCTGGGCGTCCGCGCGCTCAATACGTTCCTGACCTGCTGCCGCGGCCAGCGGCTCGGTATCTTCGCCGGTTCCGGCGTCGGCAAATCGGTGCTGCTGTCGATGCTGGCGCGCAACGTCGATGCCGACATCACGGTCATCGGTCTGATCGGCGAACGCGGCCGCGAGGTGCAGGAGTTTTTGCAGGAGGATCTCGGCGACGAGGGTCTTGCGCGCTCGGTCGTGGTGGTGGCGACATCGGATGAGCCTGCCCTGATGCGGCGGCAAGCGGCCTATCTGACGCTGGCGATCGCGGAGTATTTCCGCGACGAGGACAAGGACGTGCTGTGTCTGATGGACTCGGTCACCCGCTTTGCGATGGCGCAACGCGAGATCGGGTTGTCGGCCGGCGAGCCGCCGACGGCCAAGGGCTATACGCCGACCGTGTTCACCGAATTGCCGAAACTCCTGGAGCGGGCAGGGCCGGGCACCGGCATTGGCACCATCACCGGCATTTTCACGGTGCTGGTCGACGGCGACGACCATAACGAGCCGATTGCCGACGCTGTGCGCGGCATTCTGGACGGCCACGTCGTGATGCAACGCTCGATTGCGGAGCGCGGGCGGTTTCCCGCGATCAACATCCTCAAATCAGTCTCCCGCACCATGCCGAGATCGGCCAATCCCGATTATCTGCCCGTGATCATGCGGGGCCGTCAGGTGATGGCGACCTACGCCGATATGGAGGAACTGATCCGGCTCGGCGCCTACCGGGCGGGTTCGAGCCCCGAAGTCGACGAGGCGATCCGGCTGCATGAGCCGCTGGAAGCCTTCCTGCGCCAGGCCAAGGACGAAAAATCGAGCCTGGACGACGGTTACCGCCAATTGGCGCATATCCTCACCAATTTGGAAACGGAACGCTAACTTTGTCAGGCCATCATCCCCGGCGCATGATTAATGAAGCCGGTGGGGCCCCCCGGGGAGCCGGTTCTGTCCCGCGTTCAGATTGGGACTTCTGGGGAGTATGAGTCGATGAAGTCACGAGAAACGCTGATCCGCCTGAAGAAATTTCAGGTCGACGAGAAGCGCCGAAGGGTTACCCAGATCGAAGGCATGATCGCCGACTTCCAGCGCATGTCTGTCGATCTCGAGCGCGAAATCCAGACCGAACAGGAGCGGGCCGGGATCAACGATCCCTCCCACTTCGCCTACCCGACCTACGCCAAGGCCGCGATCCAGCGCCGGGAAAACCTGACCCGTTCCGCCGACGAACTGCGCATCCAGCTCGAGGACGCCAAGAGCCTGTTGAGCGAGGCGTTCGAGGAGCTGAAGAAGGTGGAACTGCTCGACGAGCGCGACCAGGCGCGTGAGCGCGCCGAGGAGAGCGCCCGGGAGCAGGCCGACATGGACTCCATCGGCCTGATGCGCGCCCGGCTTGGCGTCGCCTGACGCTTCTCTCACACTCGTCGGTTGAATGATCGAAAACCCGGGCCGCAAGGTCCGGGTTTTTCTTGTCCAGAATCCCCGAAACCGGCGACTTGGTGGCCCCTTTGGCGCAGGGTATGCTACGAAACTTCCCGACGGCTCCGGCGTAAGACGAGGGTGGAGGATCGAGGTTTTGGGGGACGTTGAATGCTGACGCCAGCGGAGCTGGTATGGCTGCTTGCCGCGGTGGCGAAGGGGGATGAGGCCGCTTTTGAGCGCCTTTACGCCGCTACGCGCGCGAAACTCTTCGGCGTCGTGCTCCGTATCTTGCGCCGTCAGGACCTCGCGGAGGAGGTCATTCAGGAGGCTTACGTCAAGATCTGGAACAGCGCCGGACAGTTCAACCCGGCGCTCGCTTCGCCGATTACGTGGATGGCGTCGATCGCGCGCAACCGGGCAATCGACGTGGTGCGCAAGAAGAGCGAAGTCTCGATCGAGGAGGAGCCGACCGCGATGGAAGTGGCGGCCGATTCGCCCGATCCGCTGGCGCGGCGCGAAATGACGGAAGAGTTGAAGCGGTTGCTGGAATGCGTCGGTCGTCTCGAGCCGGATCGGCAAAAGCTGGTGCTGCTGGCCTACTACAACGGCTGGAGCCGCGAGCAGCTTGCCCTCAAGTTCGAGACGCCCGTGAATACGGTGAAGACGTGGCTGCGCCGCAGCATGATGGATATCAGGGAGTGTCTCGGGCTGTGAGGTCCGGATCTTGAACGATGGCCTATAGCGAAGACCATATCGCGCTCGCCGCGGAATATGCGCTCGGCACTCTCGATGCCGGTGAGCGCGCGCAGGTCGAGACCATGATGGCCGGCGATACCGAATTCAGCGCGATCGTGCACGCCTGGGAATACCGGCTCGGCGTGCTGAACCAGATGGTTGGCTCGATCGAGCCGCGGCCGATCGTGTGGGAAAACATCAAGGCCGCGATCGGACATTCCACCGAGAGCCAGGCGCCGCTGGTGCTGCCCGAGGCGCCGCCGGCCCCGCCGCCAGCCGAACCGGTGGCCGAGCCCGTGATGGCCGAACCCCCGGTGACCCCCGCGGCGGCGCAGCCGGTCACCGTGGACAATGCGAACGACAATTCCAACGTCATCCAGTTGACGGGCCGGGTCCGGCGCTTGCGCAATTTGGCATCGATCGCCACTGCGCTTGCCGCAGCTTTGGTCGCGATGCTGGCCGTGCAGGTCTATCGGCCGGAACTGTTGCCGGACGCGCTGCGGCCGAAACCGCGCATCCAAACGGTCGAGGTCAAGACGCCGGCGCCATCGCCGGTTCCCTCGGCGCAATACGTCGCGCTATTGCAGCGTGACGGCGGCTCGCCCGCCTTCATCCTGACGGTCGATGCCGCGACCAAAAATTTCACCGTGCGCAAAGTGGGCGCCGATGCCGAGCCCGGCAAGAGCTTTGAGCTCTGGCTGATTTCCGACAAGCTGCCGCAGCCGCGCTCGCTCGGCGTGATCGGCGGCAGCGACTTCACCGCGCGCCCCGTTCTCGCCGACTACGATGCCGGTATGATCAATTCCGCGCTCTTTGCGGTGACCGTCGAGCAGGCTGGCGGCTCGCCCGACGGCAAGCCGCACTCGACGCCGATCTATACCGGCAAGCTGATCGAGACGGTACCGGCTAGCCGCTAGTGCTCATGTGCTGAACCATCTCCTCATGGTGAGGAGCGCGTCTTCGCGCGTCTCGAACCATGAAGGCCCGAGTGTGGCCGCGTTGATATGATCCGCGGCCATCCTTCGAGACGCCCGCTTCGCGGGCTCCTCAGGATGAGGTCGGTGGGTGTGTCAGGATGGGGTCCGTGGGCACGGATGAACTCTGTGGGCGGCGGCGATCGCCGCGGCACCCCACAAAAAGAAAACGCCCGTGGGGAGCGGGCGTTTTCGTAGTCAACTTGGGGGTAGTTGGGGTCTTAAATATCCACGTGGCGACTTTGGGGGGCTGTAAAGAGCCGCGTGAATTCCGTGAATTCTCCTTTACCGTACGACAGAGTTGCCTGAACTCGTAATCACGACCGGCTTACCGGCCTTCATCACGCGCACGCTCGCGGTCTGGGTCAGACCTTCGTCCGAGGTCGTGCGCGCGGAGATGCTGAACCCGGCGACGGCGATAGCTGCAACCAACGCCACGACCACGATCTTGATATGGGTCATGCGATCTGCGCTGTAGATCGAGTGGTTCATGGAAGTCTCCTGCCGCCTTCCGTCCTGCAGATTAGTGACCGTCGTTTGCAGGCTGGTTCAATGTCTCGCGTCAGGAAACGTGGGATTCCCGGCTTTCGTTCCCAATAGGCGATCACAAGGCGGTGAAAAGACTTGAACGGCTGCGATTATGGCTTGGCTCGCGCCAAGGCAAGTCGTCGTAATAATCAATATCTACAGATAGATATGTTGAAATCGGCGGGCCTGCGCCGATCACGCCGGATCGAACCTGCCTTAATAAATTATTTGCCTGTGGCGAAAACGCTGCGTCGTCCTGTCGCTGATTTGCGGTATCCGCAAGGTTTTAGACACTGCCGACCGTCTTCAGCCGCGCGCGCGGATGGATTTCGGCCTGCGACAGCACGGTGGTCTGCGAGCGGAAGCGCTCGACCAGCGAGCGGACGAACGGACGGATCGCGGCGGAGGTAACCAGCACCGGCGCTTCGCCTTCGCGGGCGGCTTGTTCGAAGGCGTTGCGGACCGAGGTCATGAACTCCGACAGCTTGGAGGGTTGCATGGCGAGGCTGCGGTCTTCGCCGGTGCCCACGATCGATTCCGCAAACGCCTGCTCCCAGCGCGCCGACAGCGCGATCAGCGGCAAATAGCCGTTATAGGTGGTGTTCTGCGCGCAGATCTGCCGCGCCAGTCGGGCGCGGACGTGCTCGACCATGGTGGCGGGGTGGCGCGAGAAGGCGAGCGCGTCGGCGATGCCTTCGAGAATGGTGGAGAGGTCGCGGATCGAGATCCGCTCGGCCAGCAGCAGTTGCAGCACGCGCTGGATGCCGGAGACCGTGACCGAACTCGGCACGATGTCCTTGACCAGTTCGCCCTGTTCCTTCGGCAGGTCCTTCAGGAGTTTCTGCACCTCGCCGTAGGACAAGAGGTCGCTCATGTTGTTCTTGAGCAGCTCGGTCAGATGCGTCGACAGCACGGTCGCCGCGTCCACCACCGTGTAGCCCTTCAGCGACGCCTCTTCCTTCAGCGCGGCGTCGACCCAGGTCGCCGGCAGTCCAAACGTCGGCTCGACGGTATGGATGCCGGGCACGCCGACCTGGTTACCGGCGGGGTCCATGACCATGAACTGGTTCGGCCAGATCTTGCCGGTGCCGGCGTCGACTTCCTTGATCTTGATGACGTAGGTATTGGCCTCGAGCTGGACGTTGTCGAGGATGCGCACCGCCGGCATCACAAAGCCCATTTCGATCGCGAGCGAACGGCGCAGCGCCTTGATCTGCTCGGTCAGGCGGTCGGTGCCGTCGGGGCCGTTGACCAGCGGCAGCAGCGCGTAGCCGAGTTCGATCTTGAGGTCATCGATCTTGAGGGCGGTGGCGATCGGCTCTTCGGCGGCGGCCTGGGCGGCGGCTGCCTCAAGACCGGGAGCCGCGATGGCGGCGGCTTCCGCCGCCTTGACGACGCGGTTGCGGTTCGTCGCCTTCCAGGCCAGCGCCGCGGCGCCGCCGCCGAGCGCCAGGAACGGCAGCATCGGAATACCCGGCAACAGCGCCAGCACCAGCATCACGCCGGCCGACATGCCGAGCGCCTGCGGGTAACCCGAGAGCTGCTTCATCATCGCCTTGTCGGCGGAACCGGTGATGCCGGCCTTCGACACCAGCAAGCCCGCCGCGGTGGAGACGATCAGCGCCGGCACCTGTGTCACCAGGCCGTCGCCGACGGTGAGCACGGTGTAGGTGCGGGCAGCGTCGCCAAAGCTCATGCCCTGCTGCGCGACGCCGATGATGATGCCGCCGATGACGTTGATGAAGACGATCAGCAAGCCCGCGATGGCGTCGCCGCGGACGAATTTCGAGGCGCCGTCCATGGCACCGAAGAAACCGCTTTCGTCCTCGAGTTCCTTGCGGCGGGCCTTGGCGGTTTTCTCGTCGATCAGGCCGGCGGAGAGATCGGCGTCGATCGCCATCTGCTTGCCGGGCATCGAATCCAGTTGGAAGCGTGCGGCAACTTCGGCGATACGGCCCGAACCCTTGGTGATGACGACGAAGTTCACGATCACGAGGATCGCGAACACGATAATTCCGATCACGAAATTACCGCTCATCACGAAATTGCCGAAGGCTTCGATGACGTGGCCGGCCGCAGCCGTGCCCTCATGGCCGTGCGACAGGATCAGCCGGGTGGAGGCCATGTTCAGCGACAGCCGCAGCATGGTCGAGATCAGGAGCACGGTCGGAAACGCCGAGAATTCCAGCGGCGCCTGAATGAACAGCGACGTCATCAGGATCAGGATCGACACCGTGATCGAGATCGCCAGAAACAGATCCAACACCAGCGAGGGCAGCGGCAGGATCAGCACCACCAGGATGGTGAGGACCCCGAACGCCAGCGCCAGATCGCCGCGCTTCAGGATATCGCCGATTTCGCTCAAGGATGGAAACTTGCCGCTGGGGCCTGCGCCGCCGCCCTGACCCGCCGTGATGTCGACCATGGTAGCCGCTTCCCCCCGCGATTGACGCCCGCGGGCGCCAAACGTCTGCGCGGCGGCCGGAGTGCCACCGTTTCGAAAGTGAGGTACCGCACTGGCGTCCACGGGGTCCTCCCGTATCTAACGCGGCCGACGACACTCGACTTCCCTCGGCAATTCTTGCCGGGTGTATGGTTAGCAAAGGGTTAACGGGGGTGATTTGGGCGGTTATCCGGGGCGATACGTTGCATCGAGCCCGAAATCTCTTCCCACGCCCAACCGTCATACCCCGCGCAGGCGGGGTATCCAGTAGGCCGCGGCCTCCCGACTCAATCACTAACGTCTCTGGAATACTGGATCGTCCGCCTTCGCGGACGATGACACCGAAGATGTGGCGCCACCGAGTGCACCAGTCGCACTTCCGCATTCCCGCGGAGCGTTTCGCCCGGGCTTTGCCAACCGTTTCGCCCAAACAAGGGCGCAGGGAATGCCGGGTGCTCGCTGCACCCGGTCCCGTGCGCAAGAGATGGTGGTAGAGGCGCACACGGCCATACAGGTACAGTCGGAGCATTCCGGCACCAAATACGGTATAGGTCAGCCCGACTGCATTTTCCGACTCGGTGGACCGTGCTCGCTTGCTCGAATTCAGCCGGCTTGCGGGGGCCAAGGCGTGAGCCGGTTTTCTTTTTTGCTTCTGCTCGTGGCGGCTTTGATGCTCACGGCATGCTACGGAGTAGCAGCTTGGCGCATCTCCGGTGGTGGAGAGGATGTCACTGGAAGCGCTTCGCCAGTATCTATCCGCTTGCGCTGACATCCATCCCTTCGGGAACGCCCGTATGTCTACGGACTTGCTCTCCACCGCTGGTTGCGCTTGGATGCGGGACGGGGGGACTTCAAAAAATGCGAAATTTGGGAATCGTGGTGCTCGGCGCCGCGCTGGCTGGCTGCGCTTCTTCCGCTGCTGATATTGCACCCGCGTATGTTTCGCCGGTCGCGTACCAATCATACACATGCCAACAGCTTGCCCTTGAGGCTCAATCGATCTCGACGAGGGCGGCTACTTTGTCGGGCGCCCAGGACAGCCAGCGCACAAAGGACGGCGTCGCCACCGCGGCCGCGATCGTGATCTTCTGGCCAGCAGCTTTCTTCGTCGGCGGAGACAAGCAGACGGCAGCGGAGTTGTCCCAAATGAAGGGGCAAATGGTAGCTGTTGAGCAAGCCTCTATTGCGAAGAAGTGCGGAATCCAATTTCAAGGGCCGCGCCCGCCGGGCACGTAATCAAACGTCCAAGTTGAGTCGCGAATTGGAGAACTCGATCGGCGCGTCATGTGGCCGGCGGATGGCATCGAGCGATCGTGTCGGCGGATTACGTCTCCAGCTAATCCGCCCAACGGGCTGAGGAGCGGGGGCATCGTGGCGCGCAGACCGGGAAATACACTTGAGAAATGGGAGGTCGCCTTAGTCAAGGCGATGCTCCCGAAGAAATACGTACCGCAGGACATTCAAGCTTACTTTTCAAGGCCAACTCGCTCAATCAATCACGCACGTATTTCGGAGATTCGCGACGGAACTAAGCATAAGGGCATCAAGGCTGCCTCCGAGGACGAACTCGACAATTTTCTGGAGGCGTGGCCCGATATTGATCCTAAGACCGGACTGCACCTGCAAGGTGACGAGCTACTCGTCAAAGCCCGGGAAGCAATGATAGCAGCGGTTCACACCTTCAATAGCGCTGGCCTCTACTTCAGAGCCGAACTGTTTATAGTCACTAGCGTCATCGCCTGGACCTACCTGCTCCACGCTTACTACAAGCGGGAGGGTATTGACTATCGGCACAAGAGGGGAGGTGCAGTTGAGAAGACGCCGACCGGCGCAGAAAAGTACTGGGAACTAGGCCAATGTCTTGCCCACGGGAGATGCCCTCTCGAAAAAGGCGCCATTAACAATCTCAAGTTTCTGATCGAAATTCGTCATGAGATAGAGCACCGTTCGACCAACAGAATTGACGATGCTCTGAGCGCCAAACTTCAGGCTTGCTGCATTAACTTCAATGACGCGATCAAGATTTTCTTTGGGAAAGAATTCGCTCTTGAAAAGCGGCTGCCGATTGCTCTGCAATTTGTAACGTTTGACGGTGCGCAAAGAAGCAGCTTGATAGGTGGGGAGCTTCCACCGAATATTGCCACCGCGATGGACAATTTCCACGATCGATTGACTGAGGATGAGCAGAGGGATCCGAAGTTTCGATATCGTGTCGCTTTTGTTCCGAAGATTTCGGGTAAAGCTTCGAAAGCTGACTTGGCTGTCGAATTCATCAAGCCCGGG
This sequence comes from Bradyrhizobium sp. McL0615, assembly GCF_049993905.1. Taxonomy (NCBI): domain Bacteria; kingdom Pseudomonadati; phylum Pseudomonadota; class Alphaproteobacteria; order Hyphomicrobiales; family Nitrobacteraceae; genus Bradyrhizobium; species Bradyrhizobium sp. McL0615. The sequence goes on from NZ_CP188254.1 coordinate 1,985,474, forward strand.
TCACCGGAAGCCGAAGCCGTTGAACGGGTACTTCTGAAGGAGGTGGAGCGGCCGAATTACTTGCCTTCGGAAGTCGTGGCGAAAGCTAGGGTTGCCGGCTATCCTACGTTCAACATGCACGAACATACGCTGCTCTCTAAGCAACTCGAAGCTCGCAAGTCGGGTAAGGGCTATGGGGTCCAGGTTGCCAAGACCTGGTATTGGTACGAGAACTGGCTTGAGAAGGTGATTGAGAAGCTGGCGGAAGGGTGGACGCGCTATTAGTGAGGTCATAGCTGTGGCTACTCGCGGCCCGAGATATCGGTACGCATGCGGACTTGGAAATCCGTTGCAAAAGCTAGCGGCATCGGGAGGTCTAGTTGCAATGGAAGCCGTCCTGGGGACCGCGCCTCATGGCCATCACAGCAAGACCCGTTGCAAAGCATGATCTCAAACTGATTTGCGATCATCGCGAGCGGATGTTCGCCGCCTCCGGCCGCACCCGCGAAGCCTTGCGGCCGATGACTACGGCATTCGAGCAATGGCTCTCCCCGCGACTGGATGACGGCAGCTACTTCGGCTGGATGCTCGAGGACGCTGGCGTCGTGATCGCGGGCATCGGCATGATGGTGATCGACTGGCCGCCGCATCCGAGCCATCCGGCCGACCATCGCCGCGCTTACATCCTCAACGTCTTCGTGGAGCCCGAGCATCGCCGCAAGGGGTTGGCCAAGCGATTGATGGCGCTGGCCGAGGCGAGGGCCCGCGAACTCGGCGTTTGCTATGCGATCCTTCATTCGACCCGGCAGGGGAGGCCGCTTTACGAGAGTCTCGGTTGGGGGCCGACGAGCGAGATGGCGATCCGCTGGGAATAGGTGGATTCTCCACCCATCCTACAGCTTCCAGCCAAAAGCATCCGATCGACCGCTTGTCTCTCGAACTCAGGGGTATGCGGGTATTGCCGGGACGCGCTGCCCGGGGTCGTCATCATCCATTACGGTAATCTGACACCAATCATCCAGCCGACAATCGCTCCACCCCGCGTTCGCTACCCCGCCCCGCGAAAACCCGATCGGCCTTGCTGATCGTTGCCTACAACCATGTGCATAACCCTGTGGACAACTGCCCCAATTTCGACCTATTTAGCAATCTAACCTTCTGAATTACATGAGTTTTTAGTTCCATTAGTTTTGCGTAGGTGTCCAATGAACAAGTTTCGGTGGACTGTTCTGGCGACTGACATCGTTTGTGTTTTCACTGTTGGGTTTTTCTTTTCGGCGACGCCTGCCCAAGCGAAGCAATGCAGCGCAGAGCGGCCGTCAGATGCGCGGACGTATTGGTCCTATCGTCTGATCGACGGCCGAAAGTGCTGGTACGAAGGCAAGCCGATGCTTTCGAAATCATTGTTGCACTGGCCGGCGGCTCAAACCGCACAAACGAATCCCCGCCGAGAGCCAAAGGTGCTTCCAGCGAGCCAAGACAGGCTGCTGGATGCACGGGCGTCGGTTTCCGACGATCCCGATGCCAAACCGAAGCCGGAAATAAAGCCTGAAGTGGCGGATGGCAGCTCGGCGCGGACGCCCAAGCAAACTTTGACGCCAAATGATTTGCGCGCATGGGGAAACAGCATGGCGGCGATGACGGCTGAGCCGGTCTTGACGATCCTGGATCGCTGGCCCGATGCAGAACTGTCGCAACACCGGACCGAGCCGGCGCCGGTGGAACAACCATCAGCAATGAACACCCGAGCTTTCATGATGGTGGCTATCGTGTTCATGGCGGTGTTGGCGGTGCTGATGACCGTTTACAGAAAGGCGGGCGGCGCATGGCGTGGTGCGGGGCGACGGCTTGAATTCACGCCCGATCAGCCGGCCAAGCGATCATCGCTCATGATGGACATGCGATTGGAAATGCCGCTTCAATTTTCGAGCGATCCAGTCCGTATGTCTTTGGAACCGAGAGCCAGCAACCCGGCGTGATGCTCGGCAGCGGTTCGACTTCAGCATTGCGATGCTCACCTAACCGGCCGCTGCGAGCTCCCATTCGGGAAGCCGGGAAGGATCGGCAATTTGTAACTTACGCTCGAAACGTCTTGATTATTGGCTGTTGCCGGTTCGGGGAGGCGTGAACATGCGCAAACGTACCGCGGCTAGTCCCGCAAACTACGATTTCGCCAGGGCGTATTCCGAACTAGTGAGACTAAGAAAAGAAATGAGCGCATCGAAAAGTCGTCGAGGGCCGCACCTGAGCCGACCGGCGGATCGCGATACGATCAAGGCCAGTGATCGCGCCGGGATCGCTTGCAGTCATAAGTCGTCGCGATGTGCTGGAAGGAATGCCGCATCTTGTTCTTGCGCGAATGATCAGTGCTGTCCCTGATCACTGCGTGAGCGGGACGGACCCGTCGAGGATAGTCGCCCTATCCTTCAACGGGTCCGCTGCTACCGCGCCGCTTTTGGTTGCCCCCGCCACATATTGATAATCAACAGCGCCGTGCGCTGACAAGCGCTCGTCGGCCGAAATCCATCTGCTGTGGTAATGCGGCTACATTATTGGGCATCAAGGTCATACCATACCGCATCATCAGGTTTGCCGGCTTGGTTGGTGCATTGCCCGCCTGCCTGATGTTGCAGCGCGTTTGGCGTGGCGTCGCAATCATCGCCTCCAGCCATCATCGAAGGCGGCGCTGCTCGAGAGCATCGCGCAAGATTGCAGTAACCTTGCGATCCAGCAATTCCAGACGGCTGCGAAGCTCCAGCTGTTCGTCCGACATGACACGCTTGACGGTGACTTCAACGATGACCGACAACACGTAACAAGCGAAGGCTGCGGCCAGTAGCGACGACACCAGCGGTCGAAAGTCGGGAAGCGCGTTCCAGACAAAAAGACCGAAAAACAGCGCGGCAATCCAGATCACGACCTTGAAGAATATTTTCATTTCAAATGCTCCCGGAGAAGCGCAGACGCCATCCACTTCAAATTGCCCTGCCTCAAAAGCAGGGGCTATGGATGGTACATGGAACAATGATCCATCAGGCGCGCGGTTCCCATGCGCATAGGCGCGTTCTCCCGGAACTTTTTTCGCGCAGGGTGGAATAAAGTGAAGCGGTAGCAGGCTCAACAAATCCTATTTCTGGATGCGCCTTCCGGGACGCCAGCCGCCTGGGCGATAGAGCCGCTTCTTCCTCGCGGGTGGAGAGCGCCGGGTCCGGAACGTCAACACCAAAGCTTTGTGCTTCAATTCAGCAGCCTTCCAGCTTTGGGTGAAGCTTGTTCGAATATGGAGTTGCTGGGTTTCGCTAATCCGCCGCGCGCTGCTCCGCCAGGTTTTTTCCGCAGATATATCCGAATGTCATCGCCGGCCCGAGCGTGGCGCCGGCGCCGGGATAGCTGCCGCCGAAGATGGAAGCGGCGTCGTTGCCGACGGCGAACAGGCCCGGGATCGGCTTCCTCGCGACATCCAGGACGCGCGTCTGTTCGTCCGTGACCAGGCCGTGATAGGTTGCGATGTCTCCCGGAATGATCTTCACCGCATAGAACGGTGCAACGGATATCTCGCCGATGCACGGGTTCGGGGCAAAATTCTCGTCGCCAAGGAGACGCTGATAGGACGTTGCCCCGCGGTTGAAGGCGCGGTCTCGTCCTGCGGCGGCATCGCAGTTGACCTCCTCGATGGTTCGTTCGAGGTTCTCAGGCGCGATACCGGCGGACGATGCCAACTCCCGAATCGAGTGGCCTGTCTTGAGATAGCCCGAGCGAACATGGGGGAAGAGCGGCAACGGGGAGGGGCGGACGGCGCCAAGCCCGTAACGCCGGATGGTGCGATGGTCGCAGATCATGAAGGCCGAAACCTCCGTCCCGCCGGCACAGGCATCCATCATCGCGCGGACGAAATCGTGATAGTTCTCGCTTTCATTGGTGAAGCGCCGGCCCTCGCGCGTCACCGCGATCACGCCCGGCTTGGCGCGGTCGATCAAATGAAAGAACCGCCCCACGGTGCCGTCCTTTCTTGTGATGAGCGATACCGGCACCCAGGCTGCGGCATTGGAAAAACTGTCGTCGAGCGCCGCGTTGACGTCTTCGGCCATGCGAAGCGCGTCTCCCGTATTGCCTTCTGATGTCAGCGTGGCATGCTCGGTGTCGGCGTGCAGATGTTTGAAGTGACGTCGCGTGCGGTCCGCATCGCGCGGAAAGCCGCCGGCCGCAAAAACGATCCCGTGGCGCGCGTCGACGCGAACGGCCTTGCCGTCCTTCTCGATGATCGCGCCCGCAACGCGGCCGTTCTCCTTCAGCAGCTGGACGGCCGGCGAAGACGACCACAGCGGTATGGCGCGATCCAGCACCGTCTTCAACAAACGCGCCGCCAGCGCATTGCCGTTGACGAGGCGAACGCCGCGCCCGTGAACCATCACCTCGCGGCCATGCGCCAATATCCTCGAGGCCACGAACAGCGCCGACCTGAGCGATTTCGTCGCGTTCAGGAAATGCTTCAGGTCAGGTCCGCTGTTCAGGCCCATGCCCATGAACGTCGATTCCGGCATCGGCTGGGCGAGCGTGGCCAGATGGTTGCCGAGTTTTCGTCCGTCAAAGGGCTGGGGATGGATCGACCGGCCTTCCTCGGCGCCGCCTGGATGATCGGGGTGATAATCGGGATAGTTCTTGCCGAAGTTGAACCTCACCTCGGAGTTCGCCTCGAGAAAATCGATCATGGCGCCGGCGTTGTCGAGAAAGGCGGTCACGCGCGCTTCGTCGAAATGGTTTCCTGCTTCGTGCTGGATGTAGGTTTTCGCATCCTGGAGCGAGTCGTCGACGCCCGAACGCGACGCGAGCGAATTTCCCGGCACCCACAGCCATCCGCCGGATCGGGCGGTCGTGCCGCCGAATGTGGATGCTTTCTCCACCACGAGGACGTCGGCGCCAAAATGATGCGCCGTAATGGCTGTCGTCAGCCCGGCCGCGCCGGAGCCAATGACCAGCACGTCGCAGGCGACGGCGTCCATTTGTTTTCACTCCCCCGAGGCGCAATTTTCTTTTCGTAGGATGGGTAGAGCCAACGGGTCCGGCCTTCGGCCGGCCCGATGATAAACTCCCGCGAAACCCATCATCTTTGCAGAATGAAAACAGATAATGGGTCGCTGCGCTACTGATCATCCCGTGCGCCAAGGGGGCGATGGGTATCGCTTCCGCCTTCGCTCGCGCGAGCTACGGCGGACAAAGCGCTCACCCATTCTACGCGCTCCACCCATCCTGCGGGCTGTCACCGTGACGCGGCTTCAATCGCAGTACGCCCACCCGCCATAGCCGTCGTCGCATCGTGCCCGCGCCCGTGAACGATAAGGCACGGGCAGCGGTGGGCGCGGCGCATATTCATAGTCGTATTCCTGCGCGGAATAGCGCTCCCTTGCATAGTAACGCTCGGGATAGGCAGGCGCGCGGTCGACATAGACGGGACGCGCGGCGTAGCCCGGTTCGTAGTCGCCATAAACTGCGGCAGGGGCGCGGTAGGCAGGATCCACGCCGTAAGACGGCTGCCGATATCCGTAGCCGGGTTCGGCGTAAGGCCGATGGGTTTGGCCCGGCCGCACATAGACGTTGGCGGAAGGCGCGTAGATTCCGCCGGGCGCCACGTAGACGGATGACAGGTCGCTGGCCGCACCGGCCGCCGAGTACAGGACACAGAAGGCCAGCGTGAGCGATGATCGGTACATGTGTGACGCCTCCAACAATGCAGCCCCGCAGCCAGCATGATTAATTTTCGCTAAACAAAGCGCACGGCACAAGGATATTCTGCGCGAAGAAGTGTGCCATTTCTGGACTGCACACATCTGCTTTGCGAGTCGCGTAAAATGGGCAGCGCGAAAGCGAAGCTCATTGATTTGCGTGAACGGAGAGCGATGGGTATCGCATCCGCCTTCGCTTCTCGCGAGCTACGGCGGATAAGCCGTCGCTCTCGTCGTGCCGGCTGAAGTCACGGATTTCGGAAAGGACCGCCCGCGATGGACGACCTCACCATTCGAACGATGCGGCCGGATGAAATCTCGCTGGCCGTGGACTGGGCCGCGGCTGAAGGATGGAATCCGGGTCTCGCCGATGGCGCCTGCTTTGCCTCCGTCGATCCGGAAGGCTTTTTCATCGCAGAGCTCGACGGCATCCCCGTCGCGACGGTCTCCTGTGTCAATTACAATGCGCGCTTTGCATTTCTCGGCTTTTACATCGTGCGAGCGAATTTTCGCGGCAAAGGCATCGGCTTGCGGATATGGAATGCGGCGATTGCGCATGCGGGCGCGCGCGTGATCGGGCTCGATGGCGTGACGGCGCAGCAGGACAATTATCGAAAGTCCGGCTTTCAGCTTGCTTACGCCAATGTCCGTTACGGTGGCGCGGTTGCGGCGCCCGCCGTGTTGCCGGCCGGCGTCATCGCCTTGTCCGACGTGCCGTTCGTAGCAGTTGAGGCGGACGACGCCACCGTGTTTCCGGCGCCGCGACCTGCATTCCTGCAGGCGTGGATCGGCGCGCGCGGACACGCCGGTTGCGCGGTGGTGCGCGATGGCAGGCTCGCCGGCTGGGGCGTGATCCGTCCATGCCGGAAGGGCTTTAAGATCGGTCCGCTGGTGTCTGACGACCGCGCCACTGCGGAGGCCGTGCTATCGGCGTTGCTCGCCAAGGTGGGCGGCGGCGAGATTTTTCTGGATGTGCCCAGCATCAACCGCGAGGCGATCGCGCTGGCGCAGGATTTTGGACTCGCGCCGGTGTTCGAGACGGCCCGCATGTATACCGGCGCAATTCCGCCGTTGCGGCTGCAGCGGGTGTTCGGCGTCACCAGTTTTGAACTGGGGTAGGTTCCCGGGTTCGACCAAAATACTTGTACATCTATTTCCGGGGAACGGGCCGCGCACTCGCTCGTTGACGCGGATGGATCGTTTCTGGCTACATATCATCTGCGCGAGCCTCCTGCTGCTCGTCACCGCCTTTGCGCTGGGAACGCCTGGATTGCGCGCGGAAGGTTCGCCGCAGCAAGGACTTTTGCTGCGCGTCTCGGCCCGATGACGCGGCGGATGGTGGCGAGGTGATGCCTGCACGAGGCACCGGGCAGGAGAATTCTCAGTTCGGCGAGCGTAGACCGGGAGATGTAAGCCATTGCTCCATGTGGGCGGCCGTCTCCGCCTGCCGCGCTCTGCGCAGAAGCTGCTCGCGCGCAAAGCCGGGCGGGGTGCCTCGCGCCTCTTTTCGCAGGCGCTCCGCTTGATCGGCCAAGCGTTGATCCAGTGGCGAAGTTTGTTTGACGCGACGGCGTTGCTGCACGGCGCTACTCCACATACGAGAGGGCGGGAGCGCGACTGGCGTTCTCCTCACCGATAGCTGCCATGGGACGGTGCGGTGATGGTTGAGTTTAGACCCCCCTGGTCGGGAAGTCGGTTCACTAGTGCGCACAGGACCTCCTGCGCAGGATGGGTAGAGCGAAGCGAAACCCATCATTCACGCGGCGTCATCTCCTGACGTCCGCCGCGACGCGGAAAAAATCTCCCAGCTCACCATGAACATCGCGGCAATCAGCGGCCCGATGACAAAACCGTTGAGGCCGAACACTTCGATGCCGCCGAGCGTCGAGATCAGCACGACGTAGTCCGGCAGCTTGGAGCCCTTGCCGACAAGGAAGGGACGCAGCAGATTGTCCACCAGTCCGATGACGAGCACGCCATAGAGGATCAATCCGATGCCCTGCCAGATGGCGCCGGTGGCCAGGAAGTAGATCGCAACCGGAAGCCAGACCAGCGTGGCGCCGATCGCAGGGATCAGCGACAGGAACGCCATCAGCACGGCCCATAGCAGCGCTGCATGGATTCCGAGGAACCAGAACGCGATGCCGCCGAGCGTGCCTTGCGCCATCGCGACGAGGATGCCGCCCTTTACGGTGGCGCGAACGACGTCGGCGAACCGGGTGAACAGCGCCGCCTTCTGCTCGCCGCGCAGTGGAATGGCTTCGCGGATCCCTTCGGCCAGCGCCTTGCCGTCACGCAACAGGAAGAACAACAGATAAAGCATGATGCCGAGACGGATCACAAAGTCGAACGTGTTCATCCCGATGCTCAGCGCCTGCGGGGCGAGAATCTGCCCGCCTGTCATGAGGCCGGATGTGAGCTTTTCGCGAAGCGCCGACAAATCGGTGAGATTGAACCGCTCGATCAATCCGGTGGCCCAGGCCGGCAGCGCGTCGAATATCCGCTGCAGGTAGCTGCCGAGATTGTATTCTCCCGACTGGATCTTTGCGAACAGGCTCGACGCTTCCTGCACCAGCGAAGCCGCGATCATTGTAAGCGGCAGGATGACCATGGCGATAATGATCAGGACGGTAACCGCCGCTGCAAGGCTCGGTCTGCCCGGCATCGATTGCAGCAGCCTGCGATGCACCGGCGCGAAAAGCACCGCCACGACGACCGCCCAGAGAACGGCGCCATAGAACGGGTACAGCACCCAGGCAAACGCCAGCGTGACGGCCGTCAGCAGCAACAGAAAGCCCTGATGTTCGATCCTTTGCACGATCCGTCTCGTTGGTTGGCGTCCACCGCGGCCACGCCACCGTGCAGGCAACAATCCCGGCGCGGCTGTCGGAGGCCGCGCCGGGATGGCGCCGATGGGTTTCGCTTTCGCGCGACCCATCCTACGGCTTCACGGCCCAATGTCGAGACGACGTGGCCGTGGCAGTCAGTTGCTCTTCTGCATCCTGGTCACGGTATATCCGGACGCGGCTTGCTCGGCCTCGAACTCGACCTTGTCGCCGACCTGCACCTCCCCAAGCATCGCGGGGTCCTTGACGCGGAACGTCATGGTCATGCCGACTTCCATGCCGAGGTTCTTGATCGGGCCATGCTTGAGGGTGACCTTGCCGGCGGCCTCGTCGATCTTCCTGACTTCGCCCTGCACGGCGTTGTCTTGCGCGGTTGCGGCGGATAGCGACAGGGCCGCGGTGAACATCGCGGCCGCCAGGGTGTGAACTGCTTTTTTCATGGTTTGTCTCCTTAAGCTTGCGGTGTTCACTTCACGGTCGCTTCATTCACCTGGATTTGGCCGATCATGCCGTAGTCGCGGTGGTCGGGGATCAGGCAGGAATATTCAAACGTGCCGGCGTGCGTGAATTTCCAGACGATCTCGGCGGATTTCGCCGGCGCCAGCCGCACGCCGTTCGGATCGTCGTGCTCCATATGCGGATGCTTCTTCATGTCCTCGGCGTGCTTCAGGTTCTCTTTCGTGGTGGCGAGCAGGAATTCGTGGTCTTCCTTGCCGGCATTGCGGATCACGAAGCGGATCTGCTCGCCGCGCTTCACCTCGATGCGCGACGGCGTGTATTCCATCTCGCTCATTTCGACCTCGATGGTGCGCGAGGGCATTTTGGGATTGCCGGGCTCGCCGGCCGACCAGGTTTCGTGGGCGTGCTTGTCGTGGCTGGTGGCAGGCGCCGGCCATGCCGACAAGGCGGCCATTGCGAGGCCGGCGGTCATGATGTTCTTCATCCGATGTTCTTTCTCTCGTTCGTCAGCGATCGGCCGCGGCGATGTGCGGCACGTTGGGCTCAATCCGTGAATGTGCAGGCACGCGTAAGCCAGCGAAGCCCGGCCGCACGCACCGTTACGTCGGATCAGCCGATCGGAGGACGGTAGAGCAGAGGGGGCGCCTCACCCGGCAGGCGCTGGAAGCTCGCGAAGACGCAGAGCGAGATCGGTGGCGAGGGCTTGGCAACCGCAGGCAGATCGGCCGCAATCGCCGAAACGCACATCATGGCGCAGCACGGTCCCTGCGAAGTCTTGCCGTCATGCTGATGCCCGGCGTGTTCATGCATGGCGCCGCCGGTATCGGCGTGATGTTGATGCTCTTCGCCATGCTGGTGCGTGACGCTCGCTGCATGCACCGGCTGCGCACCGTCATGAATATGCGCGGCGCCGGCCGTCGAGGGCTCGGTCATCAGGCACGACGCAGCGTCGCCAAGCGCCAGCGCGACGCCGGGCGCGATCACGCAAAACAGATAGAGCAGGGCGACAAACCACCCCGCTTTGGCGCGCACCGGCCTCGTCAAGCGAACGAACATGACGGCAACCTAATGCCCAGGGCTGATTCCGCCAAGGGACCGACAGGCACTGCGGGGCGCTGCCCCATCACAACTGCATGCCCAATATCGCGGCAATGTGGCTTGACGTTAGGCGATTATGCCCCGAAGTTGCGTGCGCCGTGGTCATTTCTTCTGAACTTTCCCGAGATTCCGACCTGTTCGTTCCCGACTCGCGCCGGGCATGGACCCGGCTTGCCGTGGCCGTGCTGATCGGCTCGCTCGGCAGCGTCGGCATGTGGTCGGTGGTGGTTGCACTTCCTGTGGTGCAGACCGAATTCGCCGCAAGCCGCGGCACCGCCTCGCTGGCGTTCACGATGATCATGCTCGGATTCGGCTCCGGCGCGGTGCTGACCGGCAAGATCACCGACCGCTACGGCATCGTCACCGCCATCGGGCTCGGCATCGGCATTTTGGGCCTTGGCTATGTCGTCGCGGGGATGTCCATCTCGATCTGGCAATTCATTCTGGTGCATTTTGCGATCGGACTGTCATCGTCGGCCACGTTCGGGCCGCTGATGGCGGAAGCCTCGCACTGGTTCGACCGTTACCGCGGGCTCGCCGTCGCCATTGCCGCCAGCGGCAATTATATCGGCGGCGCGATCTGGCCACCGCTGATCAACCACGGCATCGAGACCATGGGCTGGCGCACCACCCACGTTGCGATTGGCATCTTCACGGCGGTGGCGATGACGCTGGCGCTGATCGGCCTGCGGATGCTGATGGGGGCGGGCGTACAGCGCGACCATCAGAATGCGCCGCCGCCGCGCGTCGACCTGCGCCTTTCCACCAATGCACTGACGGTGATGCTGTCGCTCGCGGCGATCGCCTGCTGCGTGGCGATGTCGATGCCGCAGGTTCATATCGTCGCCTATTGCGGCGATCTCGGCTATGGCGTGGCGCGCGGCGCCGAGATGCTGTCGCTGATGCTCGGCTTCGGCATCATCAGCCGCATCGGTTCCGGATTCCTCGCCGACAAGATCGGCGGCATCCGCACGCTTTTGATCGGCTCGGTGGCGCAGGGCACCGCGCTGTTGTTCTATCTGTTCTTCGACAGCCTGACCTCGCTTTACATCATCTCGGCGATGTTCGGCCTGTTCCAGGGCGGCATCGTGCCGAGCTACGCCATCATCGTGCGCGAGGCGATGCCGGCATCTGAGGCCGCGACACGCGTGGGCATCGTGATCTTCGCCTCCGTGTTCGGCATGTCGTTCGGCGGCTGGATCTCAGGCGCGATCTTCGACGCGACAGGTTCCTACAACGCAGCCTTCGCCAACGGGCTGGCGTGGAATGCGCTGAATATCGGCATCATGCTGCTGCTGTTGATGCGCGCCGGGCAGCGGCTGGCGATGGCGTGAGGCGCCGATCCGGGAACTTCGGCGGGACCAGGCGATCATGGCGTTTGCGATCAAGGCCGAAATCCTAGATCCGCGCGCGAAGGCATTCTCTTTTGTCGCGCAAAAGACGATGTATGGCGGCAAGCATATCGCCGAAGGTGACACGGTCTTCGTGTTCGCGAGCGAGAACGCGGGTGGGCAAGGCCTGATCGCGCGCGGCGTTGTCAGTTCAGCCAAGGCGATGGCGAAGAAGCGCGGGATCGCCAGGCAAACGCCGCGTGTGAGCGTTGCCATCAGGCGCACCGCGCTCGCGAAGCGGCCGCTGAGACGAAGCGAACTCAGACGGTTCAGCGACTGGAATGACGGTCAACTGCAGACCGAACTCAACTTCAAATTCTATCGTCAGGCAACGAACAAGATCGTCGGCATCTCGGACCAGGCCGCAGAGTTCCTCGGCGGTTTCTTCTAGTCCGGTTATACCGCCTGTCCGGCCTTCAGCAGCGAACACCCGGTGATCTTCAAACTGCCGTCGCCCTGCTGCTCAAGCGTATACATCGCTTCCCAGGCCTCGCCATTGTCGTCGACGATATGGACGCGCTGGGCGATGTGGCCATTGGCCGCGCGCGCCTCGCCGAATTCGAAACGCTTGTGGCGATAGACCGGCGCGTAGGTCTGCTGGACCATCTGCATGAAGATGTCGGCTTCCGGAAATAGCTGTTTGATCTCGGGCGCGGCATGCGAATACGCCGCTGCGGCATCGCCGCGGCTGAACGCCTGCTCTTGCGCCTGGATCACGCTTTGCGCTGCGCCGACGTCGTCGGCAAACGCCGGCGCTGTCCAGTTGAATGCAAGCGCAAGAAGCAAGACAAGAACGCGCATGGAGTGCTCCCGGTCGGCGCTGGCCCGGCGGAAGCAAAAGCTACACCTGCCGGAAAGGGCGCGCAAATCACGGCTCGCGGCGCTGACGCCGCTTCCGCATGCGACCCGGCTCAGGTGTTCTTGTCTAGTGCGACATCATGTCGAGAAATGGCGTGTCGTTGGTGCTGACGTAGAAAATGACGACCCTGGTCGTCTCGGTGGCGCTGCGGTTATAGCCGGTCATCGCCACCTTCGGCGGCTCGACCATGGCTTCGCCGGCCTTGACCGTGAGCGGCGGGCGGCCGTCGAGCTCGAGGGTGAAGGCGCCTTCGAGCACATAGACCGTCACCGGAAAACGGTGCGTGTGATAGACGGTCTTGTCGCCCGGCTTGAAAATTGCCGTCATGACCCGCACGGTCTGCTTGTCGTCCGTGGGCAACCCCTCGACGACCTGCTGCAGCACCATGTTCGGCCTGGCGATATTGGGCGCGGCTGCGCCGTGTTGCTGCGCCGATGCCGGATTGCCGGCGCCGACGCCGGCGCCGAGGCTGGCGAGCAGGATGATGCCCGGGACGAGGTGGCTGCGCATATATCGCTCCTTTGTTGCCAATCAACGCGCTGTTTCGACGCAAACCCTAGGCAGCCCGGCCGCGCCGCGGGAGCCGCAAGATTGCTAGGACCCGCTCCAAAAGTGCATAATGGCGGCATGTTCGACTGGAACGATTTGAAGTATTTCCTCGCCGTTGCTCGCCACGGCAGCACGATTGCCGCCGGCAAGGCGCTCGGCACCAGCCAGTCGACCGTGCATCGCCGGCTCGAAGAACTGGAGCGCCGGATCGGGCAGGCGCTGGTGACGCGGGCTGCGAGCGGCTATCGCCTCACCGAATACGGCACCACCCTGCTGCCGTTCGCCGAACGCATCGAGGCCGCCGTCGGGGATTTCCAGCGGCGGGCAACCGACGCCGAGCAGGACTTGAAGGGCGCGATCCGCGTGACCTGTCCGGAGCCGATCGTCATCCGCATGACACAGTCAGGCCTGATCGAGCGGTTTCACGCCCGCCATCCACATCTGCGCGTCGAATTCATCACCAGCGACCGCTATCTCGACCTGTCGAAGGGAGAGGTGGACATCGCCTTCCGCTCCGGCGACACCGACGACGAACTGATCGGCCGCAAGATCGCGGATTCGTTGTGGGCCATCTATGCAAGCCATGGCTATGTCGAACGTCACGGCAAGCCCGCGCGCGTCGAGGATCTGTCGCAACATCTTCTGGTCGGCTTCGACGAAACGCTGGCCAATCATCGGACCGCGAAGTGGCTGAAGGACGTCGCGCCCGAAGCGAGGATGCCCGTGCGCAACAACAGCGTGCTTGGCCTCGTCTCCGCAGTGAAATCCGGCGCTGGAATAGGGCCATTGCCGACGGCGCTCGGCGATGCGGAGCCGGATCTGGTCCGCGTGCTTGGTCCCGTTCCGGAGCTGACGCGAAGCTGGCGGCTGTTGACGCATCCCGATATCCGCCGCGTGCCGCGCATTGCGGCGTTCTTCGATTACATCATCGAGCAGCGCGAGGCGCTGAAACCGATCCTGACCGGATAAGGCTTGAAACAGTCCGCAGCGCCTGCCGGATCGATCCGCCAAAATTGTCGATGTCGGGCGAGGGGTGGGCAGGAAACAGTTTTGCGGGCCGCGCTGCCATCGGAATTTGCCTCGACCCCAGGTCTCGAACCCTGCGATCCGACGGGAACAAGTGGCAATCTTCGGTGTTGAGAACCTCGCGGTCCTCGATTGGCCACCAAGGTTGCGTCCCGCACTTTGCGCGCCCGTCGACTTCTCCGCACAGACCCTGCCGGGATCTCCCTTGGCAGGGTTTTTTCTATTTATTCCGGCAATATTCGGAACGTAGCGTGAGCGTCCTCGTTGGCTTGGATAATTCAAACGAGGCTGCAAAATGAAACACGTTCTATCTGTTATCGCGGTTTCTTGCCTGCTAGCAACCGCCGTCAGCGCACAAGAAGCAGCCACGCAGCCCGTCAAAGCTGACAGCGCGACCGAAGAAGACTGCTCAAAACAGACATGGCCCAACTTTTCTCCGTCGTGCCTCCGCAACGCCGATCGAGCAGTCAATGTCCGTTTGGTAACCGCGAATCGTCGATAGGGCCTGAGCCTCTTATGCTTACAGACAAGAAAATTGCCGTTTTATGCGATATTGGACAGGCATCGTCTTTCGATGCCGAAAAGAAAGCTGAAGTCCTCGATCTCGTTGTTCGTGGCTTTGTCGAGAAGGACGGTGATCTGTTTATGATCACGCCGCGCGGCGAGAAGGTATTGGCCGATCGAAGCGCGGGTTTGAACGAGTCGTAAACCCGCTAGGAGCCTATGCGGATGCGGCCAGCGCCTGCCGCATCTCGGCCGGCGTGGCCGGCTCTGCGCCGTGCTCGCGCACCATTCTCACCGCCTCTTCAACCAGTTCGAGGTTGCTCGTCTTGATGCCGAGCGGCGCATCTTCGAGACCGACGCGAATATGGCCGCCGCGCCGGACCGTCTCGCCGATCAGGGGCCGAATATCGACGCTGACGCCCGCGATCATCCAGGGCGCGCCGGGCGCTTCCTCCTCCAGCAGCGACAAATAAGCCGCAAGCGCATACGGCCTTGGCGGAAAGCCGACCGCGAACAGGTTGCAGAACATGAAACGGTAGACAGGAGCCCTGGTGCCGGCCGCGCGGGCCAGCGCCGCACCGGCGCGCATGAAGCCGGGTTCGTAGATCGCGAAATCAGGGTGGAGCCCATGCCGTGCGGAAAATTCGAGCACATACCGGACATGGTCTTCGGGATTCATGTAAGTACCAGCCGGCTTTTCTGCCGATGTCGTCGCTGTCAGCGTGAAATTGACGCTGCCGGGGTCGATGAGCGCGAATTCGATCAGGCCGCGTTCGACGAGCGCTTCGATATGGGCATAGCGAGCGGATATGTCCGCAAGAGCGGCATCGCCGTCGGTCGTGAATGCCGGGTACGAGGGATAGACGGGGACGTCCACCTGATTGCGAATACCCTCGATGATGCGCGCATATACCTCCCAATCGTGGGTCTGCGGGCCGCCGCCGTCATAGGCGTGGGCGTGAACGATGGTGGCGCCGGCGCGCGCGCAGGCGATGCCCTCGGCCACGATCGTCTCGACCGTATCGGGAATGCCCGGTTGAAACATGCGGCTCCACGGGCCGTTCAGCGCCGCCTCGATCCAGACCTTGTGCATGATGTTGCTCTCCCTGGAATTTCGCGCGCGTACTCAAGGACGCACCATATCCGATTTTTGCGGCCAGGCAGACACACCTTCGGGCGCCGGCAAACGCCTGCAAATGATCCGAGGCGTACATCCGCAGAAAACTCTGTCGCGGACCGTGAATACGCCAGGCAATGCGCCGACATATCCCGAGCCTTCCAAGCCGGTCGTGCCGGGAAGAGCAGACCTAAAGGTCCCGTGTTACGTTTGTAGGCGTTTCACGTCTCCACAACATCCACCCGTAATCTCGGCTCCCCAAAGTGAGCGTCTCGAACCACACGGCGGTCGCCTGACATATGAGTCACGCACGCATTTCGGGAGAGATGGACATGCGAAACATGATCAAGATCGTAACGATATTGGCTTTGCTCAGCAGCCGCGGCGCCATTGCGCAGACGATGGGGCCGGCGAGATCATCCGCCGTATCTTCCTCCGCTGCGGCAGGCTCGGTTTCACTGGCGCAGAACACGCGATCAATCGACGAGGCTCCAGTCGGTCACCGTCAACCGCGCGCCCGCGACGTGCCGCTGCGAAGTCCAGCCGAGATCGAGCGCCTCACGCCGGAGGATGCCGCGATCGATCGCAAGCTTGTGATCTGCCGCGGCTGCTGAAAAGCGATGATGCCAATGAACAACGGGGCGTTTGCGGGTAGCAGAGCACTTGGAATAAAGGCAGCGGAGAAGAAAGAGTTAGCCCTTGTCCGTCCGCTAGGCTGTTGCGAGCGGTTCTTCTATCTCTATTCGCTCGCCTTTCCCGTGCATTTCTCCCTTGTTGCCGAAATCCAGGGCACGCTGGATTCCGCAAGGCTTGCGGCTGCACTTGAGCAGGTTCGAACCGGCATTCCGCGCTCAGGGTCGGCATTGTCGATGATGCAGAAACCGGGCCGATGTTCTGCCGCACCAATCATCCGATAGAGCTCAACGTGTTACCGGTCGATACGGTCGCAGACTGGGGCCGGGTGGTCGAAAGTGACCTCAGTCTGCCGTTCAGCACCTTTCCGGGTCCGCTGATGCGGGCAACGGTGTTGCGGGCATCCGACGGCGCCTCGATTATCCTCAAGTTTCACCATGCGATCGTGGACGGACTGTCCGGAACGCGCATTCTCCATGACCTGATGCGCGCGCTCGCGGGCGATCGTCTCGAAGTCTTGCCGCCGGCTCCCTTGCTTGAAGAGATGATCGCGAGTGCTGCCTCGCAACCAACCGTCATCGAAAAGATGACTTCCCACGACATCGCGAAGGCCAGCCGGGCTGCACAAGAGTCTGAAAAGTTCGCCGCCAATGTGGCGATTGCGGAATGGGACCAGGAGGAGACCGGTCGGCTCTTGCGATTCTGCAAGGAAAATGGAACGACCGCGCATGGCGCAATCTGTGCAGCCGCCGCTCGCCACCTTCCAGCCTCGGGTGCCAATGTCATCAGGATGCACTGCCCGATCGACCTGTCTCGAATGATGCGAAGCGAAACCACGGGGTGCGGCGTGTTTATCGGCGCCGGTGTTGCCGAGATCCCTGCCGCGAGCCGAAACTTCTGGAAGGATGCCCGCTGTACTGTCGATGATTTGCGGACGGCGCGTTCACCCGAGGTAGCGGCTGGAATGTTGCAGCGGATCGCGGCCGATATGCCGCCAACTGCAGCCAAAGACAGCGTGGCGGCGTTTTTTGCTTCCATGCCGCAAAGCTCCGCAGTCATTTCGAATCTGGGCGTCCTGCCGCTTGCCGTTGAATACGGGTCACTGAAGCTCAAGGCGGTCTGGGGACCAGCGATGTTGACCAATCCTCCAGCCGACCGGCAAACGATCGGCGTCAGCACGTTTGCCGGCAAGCTTCGTATGGTTCACCAGAGCTACGCGCCGATACCGGGCCTTCTGGAATCAATCCGTGAGACGCTTTCTGCTTCCTGCGCTTAGCGTCGCAACGCCCCAATTGAGCAAAGCGCGAGCAGCCACCGGCTGCGGCGGGGCTGTGAGCATACGCCCTTGCTGCCTCAGAACGTCGGCGGCGTGCACGCACTTATTACTTCGCACGGTTTTGCGCCGACACATCGAAAGCGATGCGGCCTGCGGCTTTCGAAATAATAGGCGTCGCCGGGGTCGAGAATGCGGCGCTCGTCGTCGACGGTGACCTCGAGCCGGCCCGAGACCACGATACCACCTTCCTCGCCGTCATGGGTCAGTGGCACCCGGCCAGTGTCGCTGCCCGGCTCGTAGCGTTCTTTCAGGATTTGCAGGCTGCGGCCGAACAAATTGTCGCCGACCTGGCGGAAGGAGATCGGCTTCTTGCCGATCTCGGTAAGTTCGTCGGCGCGGTAGAACGCCTTGCGCGGACGCTCCGGCTCGATCGCGAAGAACTCGGCGAGCCCCATCGGCAACCCGTCGAGGATGCGCTTGAGGGCCCCGACGGAGGGGTTCATCTGGTTCGACTCGATCAGCGAAATCGTCGAATTGGTGACGCCGGAGCGCTTGGCCAGCTCACGCTGCGACAGCTTGTGCCGGGCCCGGACGAAGCGGAGTCGCCCACCGATATCGACGCTCATCGCAAATCCCTGTTGCAAGTGTTTCGGATCGAACAAATATGCCCCATCGAGGTAAGCAAAATCAATGGGTTGCAGGGGCGAAGAAAAGGACTTGTTGTGGCTTCCCGAGCGTGGCCCGCTGGCGCCTTGCTGCCAGCACAGGAGCTAGAGCCGTGACCGTTCATCAGAAGCCGAACACCCTGCAAACCGATTCGTTCTGGATGCCGTTTACGGCCAACCGGCAGTTCAAGAAGGCGCCGCGGCTGTTCGCTTCCGCCGAGGGCATGCACTACACCACCGTCGACGGCCGCAAGGTGATCGACGGCTCCGCCGGCCTCTGGTGCGTCAATGCCGGCCATGGCCGCCGCCAGATCGCTACCGCCGTCGAGCGCAGTCTGACGAACCTCGACTTCGCGCCCTCGTTCAACATGGGCCATCCGATGGCGTTCGATTTTGCCGAGCGGCTCGCCGAGATCGCGCCGAAGGGGATCGACCGCATCTTCTTCACCAACTCCGGTTCGGAATCGGTCGACACCGCGCTGAAGATCGCGCTGGCATACCAGCGCGCCATCGGACAGGGCACGCGGACGCGCCTGATCGGCCGCGAGCGCGGCTATCACGGCGTCGGTTTTGGCGGCATGTCGGTCGGCGGCATGGTGGCGAACCGTCGGGCCTTCGCGACCCATCTGCCTGGCGTCGACCACATCCGTCACACCCATGATCTCGCCCGCAACGCGTTTGCAAAGGATCAGCCGGAGCATGGCGCCGAACTCGCCGACGATGTCGAGCGGATGGTGGCGCTGCATGGCGCCGACACCATCGCCGCCGTCATCGTCGAGCCGGTGCCGGGTTCGACCGCGGTGCTGCCGCCGCCCAAAGGTTACCTGAAGCGCTTGCGCGAACTGTGCGACAAGCACGGCATCCTCCTGATCTTCGATGAGGTCATCACCGGTTTCGGCCGCCTCGGCGCGCCGTTCGCGGCGGATTATTTCGGCGTCACGCCTGACATGATGACGACGGCCAAGGGCATCACCAACGGCACCGTGCCCTGCGGCGCGGTGTTCGCCAGCCGCAAGATCCATGATGCGCTGATGAGCGGCCCCGAGGGTACGATCGAACTATTCCACGGCTACACCTATTCGGCGCATCCGACCGCCTGCGCGGCGGGCCTCGCGACGCTCGACATCTACAAGGACGAGGGGCTTTTGACGCGCGGCGCGTCGATGGCAGAATACTGGCGCGATGCGTTGCATTCGTTGAAAGGTCTGCCGAACGTGATCGACATCCGCAATGTCGGCCTGATGGGCGCGGTCGAAGTCGCGCCACGCAAGGAAGGCGTCGCCGCGCGCGGCTATGACGTCATGGTCGATTGCTTCAATCGTGGGCTTTATCTGCGCATGAGCGGTGATTCCTTTGCGCTGTCGCCGCCGCTGATCGTCGAGAAGAGCCATATCGACGACATCGTTTCGATCCTCGGCGACGCCATCAAGCGCGTGGCCTGATCCTTGCTCCTAGAGCTTCGGTTCTGATTGTATCAGAGCCGAAGCTCTAGCTTGTTGTTTTGACGCGTTTTCTTCACGCGAACCGGTACCCACTTCGCTCGAAAACGCTATAGGAGCGACAGAAGCCACGGGACAATCCCGCGGCGGATGCGTGAGGGATCGTGAAAGTCATTATTCTCGGCAGTGGCGTCATCGGCGTCACCACGGCCTACTATCTGGCGCGCGCCGGCCATGAGGTAACGGTCGTCGACCGCCAGGCCGAGCCCGCGCAGGAAACCAGTTTTGCCAATGCCGGCGAGGTCTCGCCTGGCTATTCATCGCCGTGGGCCGGTCCCGGCGTGCCGGTGAAAGCCATCAAATGGCTGTTGATGCGGCACGGGCCGCTGGTGATCTGGCCGAAGCTCGATCCGGTCATGTGGTGGTGGATGCTCAAGCTGCTGCGTAACTGCACGGCAGAGCGCTACGCCATCAATAAGAGTAGGATGATTCCGATCGCCGAATACAGCCGCGACTGTCTGCGCGCGCTGCGCGCCGAGACCGGAATCAAATATGACGAGCGCAGCCAGGGCACGCTGCAACTGTTTCGCAAACAGAAGCAACTCGACGGTACCGCAGACGATATCGCGGTGCTCAAAGAGTATGGCGTGCCATATGAAGTGCTCGATCCTACCGGCTGCATTGCTGCGGAGCCCGGGCTCGCCGCCTCGAAGGTCAAGTTCGTCGGCGGGCTTCGCCTGCCGCAGGACGAGACCGGCGATTGCCACATGTTTACGCAGGCGCTCGCCAAGGAAGCTGCAAAGCTCGGCGTGCAGTTCAGGTTCAACACCGGCATCGAGCGGCTGGAAACGGATGGCGACAAGATCACCGGCGTCGCCACCAGCGCCGGGCTGTTGCAGGCCGATGCCTATGTCGCAGCGCTCGGAAGCTGGTCGCCGCGGATGCTCAAGCCGATCGGCATTCCCGTTCCGGTCTATCCGGTAAAAGGCTATTCGATCACGGTGCCGGTCATCGATGCAGATGGTGCGCCGGTCTCGACCGTGATGGATGAGAGCTACAAGGTCGCGATCACGCGGCTGGGCGACCGCATCCGTGTCGGCGGCACCGCGGAAATCTCGGGCTATTCCAATACGCTCGACGCGGCGCGGCGCGCGACGCTCGATCATTCCCTGACCGACATGTTTCCGCGCGGCGGCGATCTCGGCAATGCGACGTTCTGGTGCGGCCTGCGCCCGATGACGCCGGACGGACCGCCGATCATCGGCGCCACGCGCTACAGCAATCTGCATCTCAACACCGGCCACGGCACGCTCGGATGGACCATGGCATGCGGCTCGGGAAGGGCGCTGGCAGATCTGATGTCGGGACGGAAGCCGGATATCGACGTGAGCGAACTCACGGTGAGCCGGTACGATCATCGGTTTGGGTGAGCCCAACTAGACCTACTGTAACTTCCGCTGCGAAGCGCCTTCTGCTATCCTCGCATACAATCAGAGCGTGTGACGGGGAGGGGCTATGGGCAACGATCCTGCAGGCCGGGCAAGTCGCCGGGTTTTCGTCGTTGCGTTTCTCTGTCTTTGCATCAGTTTAGGCATCACCGCGGCACAAGCAGAGCCGTCGGCGATCGTCGACAACTTTCCCGGCGCAGCCTTTGAAACCACGACGCCGGAGACGGCGGGATGGTCGGCCGAAAGGCTCGCGGAAGCAAAAGCCTGGTCACAGAAGGTCGAGCCGGCCTCGGCCGTCATGATCGTTCAGCACGGCCGTGTCGTGGCCGAGTGGGGCGATACCGCGGTCAAGTCGAATCTGCATTCGGTGCGCAAGAGCCTGCTCAGCGCCTTGATCGGGATCGCGGTCGACGAGCGCAAGATTGATCTCAGTGCCAGCATCGGTAGTCTCGGTATCGACGACAATGCTCCGAGCCTTACCGAGGCCGAGAAGGCCGCCACCGTCGCCGATCTCCTCAAAGCGCGCTCGGGCATCTTCCACGCCGCGCTTTATGAAACCCCTGGCATGGCCAGGCTACGCCCGCCGCGCGGCAGCCATCCGCCCGGGACCTTCTGGTACTACAACAACTGGGATTTCAACGCGCTCGGCATGATCTACGAGCGTGCGGTTGGACAATCGATCTTTACGGCGTTTGACGAGAAGATCGCAGCCCCGATCGGCATGCAGGATTATCAACCGGGTGACGGCGAATATGTCAGGGGCGCCGCGTCCGATCACGCCGCCTATCCCATTCGCATGAGCGCGCGCGATCTCGCCCGCTTTGCGCTGCTCTATCTCCATGGCGGGCGCTGGAAGGACCGCCAGCTAATCCCCAGCGCATGGGTTCGCGAGAGCACGCAGTCCTACTCCGACGCCTATGCCGATCGCGGGCCGGGTCTCGGCTATGGCTACATGTGGTGGATCGGGTTTCTGCACAACATGGGTGCGCCGACGGTCAAGGTGCCGCCGGGAACGTTCGAGGCGATGGGGGCCGAGGGGCAGTATGTCTTCGTGATCCCCGCTTACGATCTCGTCATTGTTCACCGCATCAACAGCGATATCCCGGCGTCGCAACGCAAGGAGCCGACGTTTCAGCAGATGGCGCGGTTGCTTTGGCTGGTACTGTCCGCGGCGGGCGACAAAGACGTCGGGCCGGACATCACGCTGGCGCATGCGGTGGGTACGCGCCTCGAAGGGGATGCGCTGAAGGCGGCGCTCGCCGGGAAGACGCTCTCGGTCGCGCAGTCGCTCGCCGGCGGACCCTACGCCTGGCAAATTCGCGCCGATGGCACGCTCTCGATCCTCGCAGGCGCCGAGCGCCGGGAGCGCTCGAGCGGAAAATGGGGGATCGACGATCGCGGCCGCTATTGCCGGACGCTGAGCGAACCCCGCCCGCGGGAGTTTTGTTTTGCGGTTGTCGCGAACCAGGGAAGACTCCAGTTCTTCGACGCAGATGACTTGATGCGATTCGATACGGTGGCGGAGTAGGCGGCTCCGTCATTGCGACTGCTGGCATCGCGGTTCGACCCACTGCAAGTCCACCACAATTGGCAAGGGGCCGCGAGACGCGCGAGTTGCGAGTTTTGCTCAGTGCACGGCTTGCTCGTGCGCGCTCAGCGCCTTCTTCACCAGCTCCGGCAAGGTTCTGGCGTAGACCTCAATGAATGTGGCGTCGCCATTGGAGCGCGGTGTGTGCGCGGCCTGCTCGGCGATGCGTGCGGCCTTGGCCTCGCACTTCGCGAACAGGTTCCAGAACCATTCCGGCTCCTTGTCCACCATCCCCTTGTGGAGCTTGATGACGGCGGCGCCTACCGCCGCCATGGCATTGACGGCGCCCGCACTCATGGCGCTCAAGGCCGCCGAGCTCATGATATCTTCTCGGGCTTCGGCGGCAGCGGCTCGTGCTTTCCCGTGCTTCCCTCGGTTCGGCATGCTCGGCTCCTGATATACCCATACGAACTTCGGGAAGCCTAGACCGCAGGGATTGACGGCGTCTGAATCGACAACCCTAAGTTCGAATTTTCGATTTCATTCGGGTATGTCTAAATTCTTCGATGTTGTTCCCGGCACAGCGACAGCCGGTGTGCGGAGTGTCGTCGTTGCCTCTGCATCACCCTTGATCGGGAGGATCAAACGCGCGGATGGGCGGCACCGATTCCCGATATTTCTCGCACTCGACCACCGTCACCTGGCCGCAGCAGCCTTGCGCGAGGCGCGACGTGCCGATGTCGCGGGTGAGTACGTTCGGATTGCCGTGGACGCAGAGCGGATCGCCTGCCGCGCCGGCTTGCGGATCGTACCAGGCGCCGGTGGACAATTGCACCACGCCGGGCATGACGTCATCCGTGACCATAGCGGCGGCCAGGCACGCGCCTCGATCATTGAACAGGCGGACGATGTCGCCATCGGCGATGCCGCGGCGCGCCGCATCAGCGGGGTTGAGACGGACGGCTTCGCGGCCTTCGATTTTCCTGGACTGGCTGTAGGCGCCGAAATCGAGCTGGCTGTGCAGCCGCGTCGCCGGCTGGTTTGCGATCAGCGTGAGAGGGTGGCGCGCGGTCGTCGGCTCGGTCGAGGGCAGCCAGGCAGGGTGCGACGGGCAATCGTCATAGCCGAAGCCTGCGATGGCTTTT
The DNA here is from genome assembly GCF_049993905.1 of Bradyrhizobium sp. McL0615. NCBI lineage: Bacteria > Pseudomonadati > Pseudomonadota > Alphaproteobacteria > Hyphomicrobiales > Nitrobacteraceae > Bradyrhizobium > Bradyrhizobium sp. McL0615. The sequence continues at coordinate 2,009,156 of NZ_CP188254.1, forward strand.
GAATGGATCTCGATCTTGCCGCTTGGCGTCGGCAGCTTGTTGTTGTCGGGATCGTTGCGAAAGGCACGCAGCAAGCCGCCGTCATCGGGAGCCGGCGGTAGCGTGAGTTCGCCGCTTCGCCAGAATTCCTCGAAGCCGGGCGCGTCGCAACCGGCGTCGGCGAGCGCACGCCGCGTCGGCTCGTAGAGATGGGCCAGCCACTGCCGGCTGTCGCGTCCTTCTGCAAATGCCTGTTCGACGCCCATGCGCCGAGACAGCGCGGCAAAAATATCGAAATCGTCGCGCGCTTCGCCGATCGGCTCGACGGCCCTGCGCATCGCGACCAGCCTTTGATCGGTGGCGGCGGCGCCGATATCGTCGCGCTCCAGCGTCATGGTGGCCGGCAGCACGATGTCGGCGAATTTTGCCATCGGCGTCCAGGCGCTCTCGTGCACGACAATGGTTTGAGGGACGTTGAAGGCGCGACGCAGCCGGTTGATGTCCTGGTGATGATGGAACGGATTGCCACCTGCCCAATAGACCAGCTTGATGTCGGGGTAGCGCATCGTGCGGCCGTTGTATTCGAAAGCCTGCCCCGGATGCAGCAGCATATCGCTGATGCGCGCCACCGGGATGAAGTCGCTGACGCCGTTCTTGCCCTGCGGCAGCGTTGGAATCGGAAGGCCGTGGGGACGGCGACCAGTGTGGCCGAGCGCGCCGAGCGCGTAATTATATCCGCCGCCGGGCAGTCCGATCTGGCCGAGCATGGCCGCGAGCACCGCACCCATCCACACCGGCTGTTCGCCATATTGCGCGCGCTGCAGCGAATGCGACACGGTGATCAGCGTACGCCCGCGCGGCAGGCAGCGGGCGAGGCCGATGATCGTGGTTGCGGAAATGCCGGCGATATCGGCCGCCCATGCTGCGTCCTTTGGTGTGCCGTCATCGCTGCCGAGTAGATAGCGTTCGAAGATGTCGAAGCCGGTGCAATAGCGCGCGACAAAATCATGGTCCCAGAGATTCTCGACCAGCAGCGTGTGAGCGAGCGCCAGCATCAGCGCCACGTCGGTGCCGACCTTGATCGGCAGCCAGTGCGCGCCGGCGGCTTCCGGCATGTCGTCGCGCAGGGGCGAGACGCCGTAGAACACGGCGCCGCGCTGTACGGCCCGTTGCATCGCGTCGCGCTCGATGTGCCGGCTGATGCCGCCACTGGCGACCTCGGAATTCTTCAATGCCATGCCGCCGAAGGCCAGCACCGTATCGGTATGCTCGGCGACCTGGTCCCAGGTCACGTTGTGGCGCGAGAGCGCTTCGTAGTTGCCGAGGATGTGCGGCAGGATCACGGCCGAGGCGCCCGCGCTGTAGCTGTTCACCGAGCGCACATAGCCGCCGAACGCCGTGTTCAGAAAGCGATGGACCTGGCTCTGCGCGTGGTGGAAACGTCCGGCACTGGACCAGCCATAGGAGCCGCCGAAGACCGCCGCCGCGCCATGTTCGGTTCGGACCCGCGACAATTCATTCGCAAGCAGATCGAGAACTTCGTCCCAGGGGCAAGCGACGAATTTCTGGTCAAAGGTGCGCTCGCTGCGTGCGCTCCGGTCCAGCCACGCCTTGCGCACCATCGGCCGCAGGATGCGGGCCTTGTGCCGCATCGCGGTGGTGAAGTTCTGCAGGATCGAGGAGGGCGCGGGATCCTCCGCGTAAGGCTTGATATCCAGCGTTGCGCCGTTCCATCGCGCGGAAAACGCGCCCCAATGCGCGCTGTGCGGACTCCAATCCTCGCGGGGTTTATCCATTTCTTCTTGTCCCAGACTGTCGTTCATGACGCCTGCGTCACGCAATTCACCCACAGCACCACCGCTTTCGCATCTTCCGCCGGATTTGAAAAGCGGTGGGGACGGCGGCTGGCGAAACGAAAACTGTCGCCGGTTTTAAGCGACCAGGTCTCGGCGTCCACCGTGAGCGTCATCTCGCCTTCCAGCACCAGGCCCGCTTCCTCGCCGTCATGGGTGTAAAGCTCGTCGCCGGTATTGCCGCCGGGCTCCAGGTGCACGAGAAACAGATTGAGGCGGTTCTCCGTGCCGGCCGGGCTCAGCAATTGTTTTGATATGCCGGTGCGCCACAGCTTTAGCTCGGCGCGCTGCAGCTGGCGCGTTACCACGCCGCCGGAAGCGGCATCATCGCCTGGCTTTGAGCCGAACAGCGCGGCGATGCCGACGCCGAGCACATCGGCAAGTGTGGCGAGCACGCGCAGCGAAGGCGACGACAGGCCGCGCTCGATCTGACTGAGGAAGCCGATCGACAGATCGGTTCGCGCCGCGATCGTCTCCAGCGACAGTTTGTGTTCACGCCGCAGGTCGCGAATGCGCTGGCCGACGGCAAGATCCATCGCCGGCTCGGCCGGCCTGACAGCAGCCTTTGCCTTTGGCCTTTGCTTCGCCTTTCCCGCAGGCCTTGTTTTGGCCTTGGCCGCCGGCTTTTTTATTCTGCTGCCTCCGCTCACCTCAGTCCCCGCCTTCTTCATGTGCATGAAAATCGCTTGCAATGCCGCGGCAAGTGTGACCACAATTTCATAATGGTGAAAATAGGCCGGAACGGCGTTTCCCGCAACTCTTTGGTCTAACGCGGGCGGCGGTGTTCGATCCAGGAGGTGGTGCCATGGCTCTCAAACGTCTCGTCCAGGCCGCGATGGCGGCCGTCGTTCTCACAGCCGCGATGCCGGCATCCGCGCAGCAGGCGCTGAAAGTGGGCTCGACGCCGACAGGCATCCCCTTCACCTTCCTCGACACCAAGACCAACAGCATCCAGGGCATCATGGTCGATCTCATCACCGAGATCGGCAAGGACGCCGGCTTTGCCGTGCAGATCGAGCCGATGCAGTTTTCCGCGCTCGTGCCGTCGCTGACCTCGAACAAGATCGACATCATCTCGGCCGCGATGTTCGCAACGGCGGCGCGGAAAGAGGTGATCGACTTCTCCGACGCCGTCTACACCTATGGCGAGGGGCTCGTGGTGCCAAAGACCGACGCCAAGAATTACGCCTCGCAGGAAGACCTCAAGGGCGAGGCGGTGGGTGCCCAGGTCGGAACGGCTTTCGTCGATGCACTGAAGAAGACGGGATTGTTCAGCGAGGTCAAGGTCTACGACACCATTCCCGACATCCTGCGCGATGTGAATGCGGGCCGCCTCAAGGCCGGCTTCGCCGACTATCCGATCCTCGCCTACAATCTCAAGCAGGGCAATTTCGCCGAGGTGCGCCTGGTCGACTCCTACAAGCCCGTCACCGTTGGCACGGTCGCGATCGGAATCCGCAAGAGCGACACCGAGTTGCTGGCCAAGATCAACGCCTCGCTCGCCAAGCTCAAGGCAAACGGCACCATCGCCAAAATTCTCGAAAAATGGGGACAGAAGGCCGACGCCTCCTGATGTCCTGAAGCGCGACGCAACATTCCCTTGGCAGGACGCAACCCTGATCTGAGCCGATGCAGAAGTTTTTCAGCGACGCCGTCGAGTTCTTCCCGATCCTGCTGCAGGGCGTCTGGCTGACGATCGTCGTCACTATCGGCTCGCTGGCGTTGTCGACCGTGCTCGGGCTGTTCTGGGCGTTGATGCGGGTGTCCGGCATCGGCGTGCTCGCCGGCCTGAGTGCCGGCCTGATCAACGTGATCCGCGGCATCCCGATCATCGTGCTGCTGTTCTATCTGTATTTCGTGATGCCGGATTTCGGCGTCGCGCTGACGGCGCTGCAGGCCTCAATCCTCGGGCTCGGCATCGCCTATTCCGCCTACCAGTCGGAAAATTTCCGCGCCGGCATCGAGGCGATCGACAAGGGGCAGATCGAGGCGGCGCAGACCATCGGCATGGGCTGGTGGCTCACCATGCGCCGGGTGGTGCTTCCGCAGGCGGTGAAGATCGTGTTGCCGCCCTACGGCAACATCATGATCATGCTGCTGAAGGATTCTTCGCAGGCCTCGACGATCACGGTTGCCGAGCTCGCGCTGCAGGGCAAGCTGATCGCGTCCTCCACCTTCAAGAACACCAGCGTGTTCACCCTAGTGGCGCTGATGTATCTGACCATGAGCATTCCCCTCATCCTGCTGGTTCGGCATTTCGAGAAGAAGGCGAACCGGAAATGATCGAGCTCGAAGACGTCCACAAGAGCTTTGGCAAAGTCGAGGTGCTGAAGGGAATTTCCGCGTCGGTTGCGAAGCGCGAGGTCGTCTGCATCATCGGCCCCTCGGGATCCGGCAAGTCGACCATTCTCCGCTGCATCAACGGGCTCGAAAGCTACGATCGCGGCGACATCCGCATCGAGGGTATCAGCGTCGACCGCAACGCTCGCTCGATCGTTTCGGTACGGACGCAGGTCTCGATGGTGTTCCAGCGCTTCAACCTGTTTCCGCACCGCACCGCCCTTGAGAATGTCATCGAGGGGCCGATCTATGTGAAGAAGGAGCCGCGCGCCGAGGCGCTGGAGCGCGGCCGCGCGCTGCTGGAACGGGTGGGGTTGGCCGAGAAAGCCGACGTCCATCCGCCGCAACTCTCAGGCGGGCAGCAGCAGCGTGTTGCGATTGCCCGCGCGCTGGCGATGCAGCCGAAGGCAATCCTGTTCGACGAGCCGACCTCGGCGCTCGATCCGGAACTGGTCGGCGACGTGCTGGGCGTGATGCGCAAGCTCGCCGATGACGGCATGACCATGGTCGTCGTCACCCATGAGATGGCCTTTGCCAAGGACGTCGCCGACCGCGTGCTGTTCATCGACGGCGGCGTGATCGTCGAACAGGGGCCGGCGAAATCGGTCCTCAACCAGCCGCAGCATGCGCGCACGCAGGACTTTTTGCGGCGCGTGCTGCATCCACTCTGAGTTTGCCAGCATGAACCCGTCTGCCCAGTTGCGGCTGCCTCCAAGCCTCTATGCCGATACGGCGGTCGCGCCGACACCGACGCCGCCACTCGGTGCGGACAAGAATGTTTCGGTCGCGATCATCGGTGGCGGCTTCACCGGATTGTCTACCGCATTACATCTGGCCGAGCAGGGCGTCGATGTCACCGTGCTGGAGGCGCAACAGCCGGGCTGGGGCGCATCGGGCAACAATGGCGGCCAGGTCAATCCGGGACTGAAGCACGACCCTGACCAGATCGAGGCGGATTTCGGCACTGAGCTTGGCGGCCGCATGATCGCGTTTGCCTACGGTACCACCAACTACACGTTCGACCTGATCCGCCGCTACCAGATCCCGTGCGAGGCGCGGCAGAACGGCACGCTGCGGGCGGCCTACAATGAAGCAAGTGCGGCGGGAATCGAAAACACCGCAAAGCAATGCATCCGGCGCGGCATGCCGGTGACGCTATTGAACCGCGAACAGATGCGGGAGATGACCGGCACCGATCGCTATCTCTGCGCCATGCTGGACAACCGCGGCGGTGACCTGCACCCGCTGAGCTACGCACGCGGGCTGGCGCGCGCGGCGATCGCGGCGGGGGCTGCCGTCCATGGCGAGACGCCGGCGCTATCGTTGTCGCGTGAAGGTGCGCATTGGCGCATCGAAACGCCGCGTGGAATCGTGCGCGCCGAAAAAGTGCTGCTGGCGACCAATGGTTTTACGGACGATCTGTGGCCGGGCCTGCGCCGCACCATCGTGCCGGTGTTTTCGTCGATCGCCGCCACCGCACCTTTGTCCGAAGAAGTGGCGCGCGCAATCATGCCGACGCGCCCCGTTCTGTACGAGAGTGGTCACATCACCGTCTATTACCGGATTGATGCGCACAATCGCCTGTTGATGGGCGGCCGCGGGCCGATGCGCTGGATCAGCAAGCCGTCGGACGTCGCTTATCTCATCCGCTATGCCGAGCGGCTATGGCCGGGCGTGAAGGGCGCGACCTGGACCCACGGCTGGAACAGCCGGCTCGCGATCACACCCGATCACTATCCCCATGTGCATGAGCCCGCGGAAAACCTCCTGATCTCGCTCGGCTGCAACGGCCGTGGCGTCGCGCTGTCGACTGCGATGGGCCAGCAATTGGCGCGCCGTCTGGTCGGCGGCAAGAACGCCGAGATCGACATGCCCGTTACCGGTATCAAGCCGATGCCGCTGCACGCCTTCTGGCCCGTCGGCGTCACCGCAGCGGTGCTGGCGGGAAGGGTGCGGGACCGGTTGGGAATGTAGTCACCCCTCCGCCACCGCTTCGCTCCACGGCTGGAACACCTCGGTCGCGCCGCTGTTGGTGTCGCCATCGCGCAGCACGATGCTGGGGCAGGCGAATTTCATCGGCAGGGTCTGTACGCGCGCTTCCTCGTAGTCGAAACGCGAGCCCAGCGCGTCGCGCGCGGCCTGCGGCAGGCGAACATCGCCGATCACGATCGCGCCTTCGCTGGCGTCGATGCGGGGCTGGTGGATCACCGCATCGAGGTCCATGCCGTAATCCATCACAAAGGACACAAGCTGGCTCACCGCCGGCAGGATGCGCCGGCCGCCGGAAGCGCCAATCGCAGCGCGGCGGCCATCGGCCGCTTGCGCCAGCACCGGCGTGTAATTGGTCAGGCAGCGCTTGCCAGGCGCCAGCGAGTTCGGCGCGCCCGGCGTCGGATCGAACCACATGATGCCGTTGTTCATGGTGATGCCGGTCCAGCTGGATACGAATTTGGAACCGAAGGTCGAGAGCAGCGTCTGCGTCACCGCCGCCATGTTGCCGTCGCGATCGACGGCTGAGAAATGCGTGGTACAGGCCGGCGCCAGCGCTTCCGCGCCGAGCGAACGCCTGCCGTCTTCATCACCCATGTCCTTCAACCGCTCGCGATAGGCCGCTTGCAGCGCTGAGGCGTAAGCGACGTAGGCGGCCGCATCCGGTCCGCCGCGAGCGGGCTTGAGATCCTTCTGCAACAGACCGAGCGTGCGCGACAGCGTCGGTCCCGCCGTGAGCTCCGGCGTCGCAAACACCTTGCCGCTGCGATAGGGAATCGCCAGCGGCTCGCGCAGATGCGCGCGGAATGGCTGGAGGTCTTCGACCGACAGCGCACCGCCGGCAGCCTGAATGTCGGCGGCGAGGCTTTGCGCCAGATCGCCCTCGTAGAAGTCGCGCGGGCCGGCGCTGGCGAGCTGCGCCATCGTGGCCTTGAGCCGGTCCTGCGGCATGCGGACGTTGGACTTGATGCCCCATTGCGGATTTGGCGGCAGGCCATCCTGCAGATAGGCGGCGGCGCTGGCGGGGTAACGCCGCAAGTCCGCGGCCCCGCTCGAAATCATCAGGGTGGTCCACCAGTCGACCGCGAGGCCTTCACCGGCGAGCTTGACACTCGGCGCGACCAATTCCTTCCACGGCAGTTTTGCGTGGCGGCGATGTGCTTCCTCCATGCCGGCCACCACGCCGGGCACGGCGATCGAGCCGGGGCCGTGGATATTGCGGTCGTCCTTCACCCGCGGCCAGGGAAAGATATCGGACGCGGCGCCGTCGCCGGTCAGCGGATAATCCTCGAGCCGCAGGCTGCGCGGCGCGCGCATCCCGTAGTCGATCACCTCGTAGCGGTCTTCGCGCGCCCGGTAGAGCACCATCGCGCCGCCGCCGCCGAGCCCGCTCATCCAGGGCTCCAGCACGCCCAGCGCAAACGTTGTCGCGATCACGGCGTCGACGCAGTCGCCGCCGGCGGCCAGCACCTCGGCGCCGACATGCGCCGCCCTGCTCGATTGCGCAGCGACGATGCCGCCTTTGGAGGTGATGGCGGGCTTGCGGATCGCTTGCGTGTTGGAGAACTGGTCGCGCATCGGATGGCTTTCGATATGGGGTGGAAGTTTACGGGTGAGGCGTGATGGGTTGTTTTTCGGGCTTCATCCCGGGTCCTGCCACCAGGGATACTGGCTTGGCATGTCCTGCGAAACCTTTCCAGGAAATGACGGCGACCGTTTTTCGAGGAAGGCCTGGACGCCTTCGCGCACATCGGCGTGGCCGCCGCGCTCGATCGACATCGGCTTGTCGATATCGAGCAGTTCGAAGGGGGCCGGCGCGCCGGCAAAGCGCCACAACATCTGGCGCGTCAACGCCACCGAAACGGCGGAGGTTGCCTCCGTCATCTCGCGGGCGATTTCCCTGGCGCGATGGAGAAGTTCTGCAGGCTCGACGACTTCGGAGACGAGCCCGCCATCCCTGGCTTCATCCGCATCGAAGGTCCGGCCGGAGAGGCACCAGCGCAACGCCTGCGGCAGGCCGACCAGCTTTGGCAGAAACCAGGCGCTGCCGGCGTCCGGAACCAGGCCGCGGCGGGCAAAGATGAAGCCGATCTTGGCGCCGCGGGCCGCGATCCGGACATCCATCGGCAAGGTCATGGTGATGCCGACGCCCACCGCCGGACCATTGATGGCCGCGATCGACGGTTTCCGGCAATTGAAGATCGCCTCGACAAAGCGTCCGCCACTCTGTTTCGAACTGGCGAAGACGCCGGCACCATACTTGCCCGACGTGTCGAAGCTCGCTGCGCCGCCCGATACGTCGGCCCCGGCGCAGAAGGCGCGGCCCGCGCCGGTGACGATGATGGCACGGACATTGTCATCCCGATCGGCGCGTTCGAACGCCTGCGCGATTTCGGCGCCCATCTGGCCGGTATAGGCATTCAGCCTGTCGGGCCGGTTGAGCGTGACGGTCATGATCGGACCGTCGAGATCGCAGGTGATATGCTCGTAGCTCACAGGATCGCCCTCCCGTTCTGTTGTTCTGCGGCCCACCGATCGCCGGCTTCATTACACCCTAAAAATCTGGGGCGAGCCATGACAGAAAAACATGCAAGGCGACCACATTCGTTCTTCTTCAAGGTTGGCGCCGGGCGGCCGACAATGGCACATTCCAGCGGATCGCCCCCTGCAAAAGGAGCATGCGGCTTGGCTGCGGACGCATTCGTTCATCTGCCCGAGCTTCGAAGCCGGGTGACGCATCCGGAAAAATCGCGGCTGCGGCTGACGCCGGAGATGTTTGCGATGTGGGAGCAGCGCATCCGGGCCGCGGGATGGCCGGAGGGCTGGCGGCTGTCGGACGAGGTCATCGAGGCGTCACGGCTCGCGGTGCTCGGCGATCACAGGGCGGAAGACGACCTCTGGATCTATTCCTACGGCTCGCTGATGTGGGACCCCGGATTTCATTTCGCCGAAGTCCGGCTCGCCGACGTCGAGGGCTATCAGCGCCGCTTTACGCTGAAGATCAATCTCGGCCGGGGATCGCAGGACCATCCGGCGCTGATGCTTTCGCTGGAGCCCCAGCAAGGACGTTGCCACGGGCTGGCGTTCCGTATCGCTGCCGATTCCGTTCATGCGGAAACGGCGATCCTGTGGCGCCGCGAGATGCTGCGCGGCGGTTATGCGCCGGCGATGGTGCCGATGGCCACGCCGCAGGGGCCGATCGAGGCACTTGCCTTCGTCTCGAACCCTTCGCACCCGAGCTATGTCGGCGAACTGTCGTTTGCCGAGACCGCCGCGATGATCTCAAGCGGGAAGGGCATCCTCGGCACCAACAGGGAATATCTCGTGCAACTGGCGATGCAACTCGACGCGCTGGGGATCGACGACCCCTATGTCGCGCAGCTTCACGCCGCGATTGACGCCACACCGGGCGTCTAACGCAGCCGGGCCGTAGGGCGACAACACGCGCCGCATTCAAACAATGTTTGAGCGGCCGTTTTTGCGATGCAACCCGGCATCCTGACGCAAGTGCATGACGCGAATTATTGGGTATAGTCGAACCCGACTGCGCCAAAATCGTCCAAGAAACAACAACGGGAAGCCGCGCATGACCGGGGACATCAAGTCGCATTACGAGGTCGTTGTCGTCGGCGCGGGCGTGTCGGGCATTTACCAGATCAAGCGGCTGGCCGATCTCGGGGTGGACGCGCTGGTGCTGGATGCCGCCCCCGACCTCGGCGGAACCTGGTACTGGAACCGTTATCCGGGCGCGCGCTTTGATTCCGAGAGCTACACCTACGGCTATTCATTTTCGAAAGAGCTGCTCAACGAGTGGCACTGGAAGGAGCGGTTTTCGGCGCAGCCGGAGAACCTGCGCTACCTCAACTACGTCGCCGACAAGTTCGACCTGCGCAAATACATGCGCTTCAACCGCAAGGTGGCGGCGGCGGTCTTCGACGAAGCACATCATCTGTGGCGGCTCAGGCTCGACGATGGCCGTGAACTGACCTGCCGGTTCGTTATTCTCACGGTCGGGTTGCTTGCGATACCGACGCTGCCGCGCCTGGAAGGCATGGAAACGTTCAAGGGGCGTTCATTCCACACGTTTCATTGGCCGCATGAGCCGGTCGAGCTGGCCGGCAAGAAGGTTGGCATCATCGGCACCGGCGCCACCGCGATCCAGGTGATCGGCGAGATCGCGGACAAGGTCGGCGAGCTCACGGTGTTTCAGCGGCGTCCGAACTGGAGCGCGCCGCTCAACAATGGGCCGATCTCCGAGACGGAGATGGCCGACATCCGCGCGCGCTACGACGAGATTTTCGCCGCATGCACCCGCACGCCCGGCGGGTTCGAGCATGAGCCGGACCGGCGTGGCTTCTACGAGGTCACGCCCGAAGAGCGGATCGCGCTGTGGGACAAACTCTATGACGAGCCCGGCTTCGGCATCTGGCTGAGCAATTTTCGCGAGATCTTTACCGACGAGGCGGCCAACGCCGAATTTTCCGCCTACATTGCTGACCGCATCCGGCGGCGCGTCAAGGACCCGGTGACGGCGGAGAAGCTGATTCCGAAAGACCACGGTTTCGGCGTGCAGCGCGTGCCGCTGGAGACCAATTACTTCGAGGCCTATAACCGCGACAATGTGCACCTCGTCGACCTCAGCGAGACGCCGCTCGAGCGCGTGACCGACACCGGCCTGCGCACCACCGCGCGCGAGTACGAGCTCGATATCATCGTCTATTCCACCGGCTTCGACGCCATCACCGGTTCATTCGATGCGATCGACATTACCGGCATCGGCGGGGTGAAGCTGGCCGAGCAATGGCGTGACGGACCTTCGACCTTTCTCGGCATGATGGCGCATGGTTTTCCGAACCTGCTGATGCCGACCGGGCCGCAGAGCGGTTCGGCCTCGACGAATTTTCCGCGCGGCATCGAGAACGGCGTCGGCTGGTGCATGGGCCTGCTCCAGCACATCTGGCGCCGCGGCTACACGCGGGCCGAACCGACAGCAGAGGCTCAGGCGCGCTGGACCGCCCATGTGACCAAGATGTACGCCATCATGCTGATGCGTAAAGCCAAGTCGTGGTTCACCGGCTACAATTCCAACATTCCCGGCCATGAGCACGGCAAGACGCGCTATCTCGTTTATAATGGCGGTACGCCGAAATACGTTGCGGCGATCACCGACGTTGCACAGAAGGAATACGAGGGCGTCGTGTTCGACGCAGACGCGCGGGCGGCAACCGCCGCAGAGTAACGAGTTCGTAGGATGGGTAGAGCGCAGCGAAACCCATCATCTTCGAAGAGCCAGGCGATGGGTTTCGCTGCGCTCTACCCATCCTACGCGTTCTATCGTTCCGCTCGTGCGTTCGCCAACATCACGTCGTCTGCGTCCGCAGCAGCCTTCTCGGATGGACGCCGTCGACATATCCCATGAACGGCGGATGGATCGAATAGCCGATCAGCTCGCGGGCGCGCTCCGGCAATTGGCTCGCCATTTCGGCAGGCACGGCGAGCGCCATGTTCTCGAGCTGCCGCACCCAGCCCACACAATATTGCGGCGTGATGATCAGGCGCGGCCGGTCTGACCGGTTGGCGCCGCCACGGTGCCACAGCGTTCCCTTGGTGATGGCCAGCGATCCCGATGGCATGGTCAGCTTGACAGCATCCGGCCGGTTTCCCTCTTCGTGACCGGCCTGGTGGGTGAAATGAGCAGGCTGCAGCGCGCCCTCGATATATTGCCCGTCCCACAGATGGCTTCCCGGAATGATTTCGGTGGCGCCATTTTGCTCGGTCGTGTCGTCGATGGCCCAGAACGTAGAGATGCCGAGGGCCGGGCGGGGCCGCGGAATCTTGATGCCGCCGTCGTCGAAGTGCCAGGGCTGCACCGTCTCGCCGGGATGCAGGTTGATCGCGAGCATGGCGGATAATAGACAGCTCTCGCCGAGTTCGGCTTCGACAAAAGCCATCGCGAGCGGATGGACCGCGAGCTCGGCGAAGACAGGCGATTTCGCCAGCAGGGCATAGACGCGGTTGGTTTTGGTGCCTTCAAAATCGTTGCGGCCGAGCAGATCGCGCGCCAGATGCGGCGCCAGCGCCGCGCGGAGTTCGGCGACGCGGTCGGGGGCCAGAACGCGCTCGAAGATCAGGTAACCGCTGCGGTCGAACTCGTCCCTCAAGGAAGCGAATGATCGCCCCTTGAGCCAGGGTGACGCTTGCTCCGCTGTCGCTGCCATCGGCGCTCTCCCTTGCGAGCCGGTAAGATCACGGCTTCCTTGCGAAACATCATACGCAATTGAGGGCGTTTTTCACGAGGTATTTATGATCGTGGCGCGAACCTGTAGCGGAACGTGCAGCTCGGCGCGCCCTGCATCAGGGTCTGGTCGCGCGTGAGGCCGACCTCGCTGCCGCCGGACGCAACGATATCGAAATCGGTGGCGCAGACCAGCAGCGCGCCGAGCTCGGGCTCGCCGAGCGCATGAAAGAATTCCGCGAAACGGCAATGCGTGACGTCGAATTCCAGTGCTTCCTTGTCGTTCCGGCGCATTTCAAACGTCACTTCCCGTTCGGTGACTTCGGCGAGCGCCGTGTGCATAGCCGCCCATTTGCGCCGCGGGCTGCCCTCCACACTCTCGCCCACGACGGCGAACAGTTGTTTCGACCAGTCGCGCAGGGCTTGCCTGACGATCGCGTCGGCCTTTTCTCTTCCGAGTTCCGCGCGCAATGCTCGCAGCACAGGCACCAGCACTTGGGCCTGGATCCGCGTCTTGTCCAGCAGCGACAGGCGGGGATCAACCATGTAATCGTCGAGTACGTTCATCGCTGGCCTCCTTCCATATTATGACGGGCGCTCCTCTCCAACCTCGCCCCGCTTGCGGGGAGAGGTCGAATTCTCGCAGAGCGAGAATTCGGGTGAGGGGGTACAGGTCTATCGATAATCCTCACCGCGCGGAGAGAGAGCCCCTCACCCTAACCCTCTCCCCGCAAGAGCGGGGAGAGGGAATAGACAGAGATCACTCCCGCAGCTCGGTCATAAAAACCTTTTGCGCGATCTGCCAGCGGCCATCGATCTTCAGCAGCGAGAGCTGGTCGGTGAAGAAGCGGGGCGGGATCGCGCATTTGAGCTTGACGTAGGCCATCGTCGGACCGACGAGGTCGATCGACAGCACCTGATCGTGGCGCGGCAGGTCCCGTTGCTTCGGCGACGGTCTGTTGCGGACGTTGGTCAGCCAGACGTCGCGCGGCGTGATCGTCAGTTCACCATTGTCCGCGACGCTGGTCAGCGCGCTGGTCGGATGAAAAGCACTGGCAATCTTGTCGGCGTCGCCCTCATGGAGACCGTCGAGGTAGGACTGGATCACGCTTTCGATGGCTTTGGCGTCGTCTGTACTGGTCATGAGGGTTGATTTCCGATGTTTTGTTTGAGTCCGGATATTGCCGATGTCACGGCGACAATAAGCGAAATCCATTGGGCGGTTGACCTAGAAAATCTATTGCATGACAGTCTGCCGGATGCCGCGAATAAGCGGTGCGGACCGGGTTTGAACCAGGCCGAATAGAACGATGGTTGCCAGCGAAACCTATGCCGAGTTTCTGCGCGAACAGCTCGCGCCGCTCGGCCGTGTCACCCTGCGGCGCATGTTCGGCAAGAGCGGCGTGTTCTGCGACGGCGTGATGCTGGGGATGGTGACGGAGAACACGCTCTATTTCCGGGTCGACGACCAGAACCGGGAGACGTTCAGGGAAGCCGAGGCGTTTCCGCCGCTCAACTACGCGAAGAAAGGCGAGATCATAGACCTTGCATTCTGGCGCGTGCCGGAGCGGCTGTTCGACGAACCCGACGAGTTCATCGCATGGGCACAAGCCGCGCTGGCGGCCGCACACCGGATCGCGGCCAAGAGGCCGGCGCCGAAGCAGCCCAAGGCGCCAAGGCAACGCAAACGTTCGTGAGCGACCGGGCCTGAGAGATACTCAGGCCGCCCAGCCATTGCCTGTCTTGCGCGCTACCCTGCGGCAGCGTTCACCGCGATCGGCGGGACGTCCTCGCCACTCGCTTCCAGTTTTCGCGGCAGCCCCGCAAAGCCGCGCAGGGCTTCCGCCATTTTCACACGTGCGCTGACACCGGTAATGACCACGTCCACCATCACCAGCGATGAGTGGATGTGGCCGCGCGCCTGCAATTGCTCGACTGGAACATTAGCGGCAGCAAGCGCTTCGGCGTATTCGATGCCCTCGTCACGCAGCGGATCGAACTCGCAGGTCGCCACGAATGCCGGCGGCAGGTTCGCAAGGTTGCCGCGCAGGGGCGAGGCGCGCGGATCGGTGCGGTCGGCGGGCGAACAATAGATGTCCCAGAACCAGAACATCAGCGCGCGCGTCAGGAAATAGCCGACCGCGTTGTCGGTGTAGGATTGACGGTCGAACCGGCAATCGGTGACCGGGCACACCAGGAGCTGGCCCGCGATCTGCGGGCCGCCGCGATCGCGCGCCAACTGGCAGGTGACAGTCGCGATGTTGGCGCCGGCGCTCCAGCCTGCGACCAGCACTGGGCCGGGCCGTCCGCCGAGGTCGGCGGCATGCTCGGCGATCCAGCGCGTCGCCGCATAGCCATCCTCGGCCGCCGCCGGGAAGCGATGCTCGGGCGCATGGCGGTACCCGACGCTGACCACGATCATGCCGCTGCGGCGGCAGAGGTCGCGGCAGAACGGATCATCCGACTGCTCGTCGCCCAGCAACCAGCCGCCGCCATGGAAATAGACCACGATCGGATGCGGCCCCGGCGTTGCCGGCCGGTAGAGACGATAGGGTAGCGGCCCGTCGGCGCCCTGCAGCGCGCCGCTGCCGACCTCGCCGACCGGGCGGCCGGCAGGACGGCCCTTGTTGAATTCGGTGATGAAGTCGCGCGCGCCTTGCGCGCCCAGCGACTCGATTTGCGGCAGGTTCATCTCCGCCAGCATGCCCAGCACCAGCCGCACGTCCGGCTGCAGGCGAACCACCTCGCCATCGTTGCATTGCTCGGCAACATCAGGGCCGTTGAGTTTGAAGCCCAGCATGCCGCGGGTGACGATCTCGTTGCAGATGCTGCGGTAGGGGCCGACACCGCCCGTATAAGGCATCAAGCCCTGCACCTTGCCGGGAACATTGGCGCCCGTGTACCAGGTGTTGGCCAGCCGATGCAGCGTCACCATCGAGCAGTCGGCCATGTGCTGCGCCCAGCCGGCCTGCGCGGTTTCGGTTGCTTCCATGGTCGTGAAGCCGGCTTCGCGCAACGCCGCGAGGCGATCGACCACCCAGTCGACATGCTGCTCGATCGACACGGCCATGTTCGACAGCACCGACGGGCTGCCGGGACCGGTGATCATGAACAGGTTGGGGAAGCCCGCGACCGTGAGGCCGAGATAGGTCTGCGGTCCCTGGGCCCAGACGCTCGACAAGGACTTGCCGGCGCGTCCGGTGATTGGATGCACCGCCATGATCGCGCCGGTCATGGCGTCGAATCCGGTCGCGAACACGATGACGTCGACATCGACGCTGCGCTTGTCGGTGACGATGCCGGAAGCGGTGATGGCCTTGATCGGTTCTTGCCGCAGGTTCACCAGCGTGACATTGGAACGGTTGTAGGTCGCATAGTAGTTGGTATCGAGGCAGGGCCGCTTGGCGCCGAATGGATGGTCATGCGGGCTCAGCGCCGCGGCTGTCTCGTCGTCCTTCACTACGGCGCTTATCTTCTCGTGAATCAACTTGCCGATCAGCGCGTTGCCGTCGAAATCGACGGCCTGGTCGGCCCACAACTGGGTCAGGATGTGGACGAGATCGCCGGCCGCCCAGGCTTTCTCGAAGCGCTCGCGGCGCTCGGCATCGCTCAATTGCCAGCTCACCGCCGTCTCTTGCGGATACGGCACGCCGGCGAGAGACCAGCGCGCCTGTTCGCGATAGGCGGCGCGGTCGGCCTCAAAGTAGGTCTTGCGATCGTCGGGCGATGGACCGTTATGCGCGGGCAGCGCAAAATTCGGCGTGCGCTGGAACACGGTCAGATGCGCAGCCTGCTCCGCGATCAGCGGTATAGACTGGATGCCCGATGATCCCGTCCCGATCACGGCGACGCGCTTGCCTGCGAGATTGACGCCATCGTGCGGCCAGCGTCCGGTGAAATAGACCGCGCCCTTGAAATCCTTGACGCCGTCGATCTCCGGCGGCTTTGGCGTGGAGAGACAGCCGGTCGCCATGATGTAATAGCGGCAGGATATGCTCGCACCGTTGTCGGTTAAGAGTTGCCAGCGCTCGTTGGTATCATCCCAGTTGGCAGCCTTGACCTTGGTGTCGAAGCGGATGTCGCGACGGAGGTCATAACGATCGGCGACAAAGCCGAAATAGCGCAGGATTTCCGGTTGCGTGGCGTATTTTTCCGACCAGGTCCAGGCGCGATCGAGTTCGGGATCGAACGTGTAGCCGTAGTCGATGGTCTGGATGTCGCAGCGTGCGCCGGGATAGCGGTTCCAGTACCATGTGCCGCCGACGTCGCCGGCCTCCTCGATTATCACAGCGGCGAAGCCGGCCTTGCGCAGGCGATGCAGGAGATAGAGGCCGGCAAATCCGGCGCCAACGACGGCAACATCGACCTGTTGCGTTGCGCCATTGTTGTTTGATTCAGAAGAACGAGCTGCGACCGCTGCGTCTGGCATGCCACTCCTCCCATGTGTTTTATATTTTGGGACAGGCTACTGCCGCGTATTCGGTTTGTCATCAGGACAAATGCAATCGTTGGATGTTTCCTCGATGTCGTCCCTGCGAACGCAGGGACCCATACGCCGCGGCCGTCGGAACGAGGGGAGACGGCTTTGCTTCAGCAACTGACAACGGTGTGGGCTAACGCAGGGCGTCTGCGACGGCTCTCCCTCGATGGATCACGCGGTATGGGTCCCTGCGTTCGCAGGGACGACGACACTGAGTGTGCCGCGCGCTCCTCGCTACACGCGCTTGCGCCGTTCGCTGAGGCGGCGATTTCCGCCTGCCGCCCAGTTCGGACTGAAATCCAGCGTGAAATCGCGAAAGCTCTCCACGGCGGGCGAGAGCGAGGCGCTGTCTCGGACGAACATCGCGATCTTCCATTTGACGGCCGGCTGCAGCAGCGGCAGGAACGTCAGCCCGAAGCCGCGCACCAGCGGTTCCGCCATCGAGGGGCAGATCACGGCGCCCTGTCTCACCCGCAGCATCGATAATGCCGTGTTGACGCGGTGCACCGGCACCAACTCCTTCGGGTGATGCCGGGGCGGTATGTTGCTCAACACATTGATGGCGATGTTGGGCATGTAGTTGAGCAGCGGCCGCTCGCGCAGATCCTTCCAACTGACCGACTTGCCTTTTGCCAGCGGGTCGTCGCTGCGTAACGCCACAAAGAGCGGGTCGGCGCAGATCATGTGCACTTCCACCGATTGATCGGGGACGACGCCGGCCGGGCCGAAGCCGATGTCGGCAGAGCCGTTCTGCAGGCCCGCCAGCACCTCCTGGATCGGCACGTCGTCGAAGCGGACGTCGACGCCGGGATGGCTATTGTTGTATCCGGCGATGAGTTCCGGCAGCAGCGTGCAGGAGAGCGTTTCGGGGGCGGCGACCCGCACCAGCCCGCGGCGGAGCTCCTTGAGATTGGTGAGGTTGTCGAGCGCCTCGTCCAGGCTCGACAGCACCCGCCGCGCCATCGGGGCAAAGGTCTCGCCGACGCTTGACGCCGAAACTTTTCGCGTCGTGCGGTTCAGCAGGCGGACGCCGACGCGGTTTTCAAGTTCCTTGATCAGGCCCGAGAGCGCCGCCTGCGACAAATGCATGGCCTTGGCCGCTTCCGAGAAGCTGGCGGCCTCCAGCACGGCGAGGTAGGCGCGCAACTGCCGCAGGGTCACATCCATCGCCATGTCGCAGGTCCCCAGCGTCGTTTCGATATTCATAGGCCAAGCTTATCAATCGGTCAAAAAATACACATTGTTCGATAGAAAGGGCGTCTCTATCGTTGGCTTCGATAAGACGAAGGCCCGGCGATCCAGCAATGCGATCGCGCCAAACGCGGCCCGACGAAAACGGGATGGACTAGCCGCCACTCCTGGCGGCTCTTCTTCCCAGGAGGCATTCATGAAAATCACACGCCGAACCCTGCTGGGGACCATTGCCGCCGGCTTCGCCGCAGGTCCGTCCCTTTCGGCGTTTGCCGAAGGCGATTGGCCGTCGAGGATCGTGCGGCTGGTGTCGCCCTATGGGGCGGGTGGGGCCAGCGACATCTCGCTGCGTATCCTGGCCGAGCAGTTCGGGCGCAGCCTCAACCAGCAGTTCATTGTCGAGAACAAGGCAGGGGCGGGCACCCGCGTCGCCAACGAACTGGTCGCGCGCGCCGCGCCGGACGGATACACGTTCCTCTACGCGGCAGCACCGTTTGCGACGGCGGAAGCCCTGTTCGAGAAGCTGAACTACAACCGCAAGGATTTGCAGCCGGTGGCGATGGCGATGCTGGCGCCGCTGTTTCTGGTGGTGAATGCGCAGGCGCCGTTCAGGACGCTTCAGGAGATGATCGAGTACGGCAGGTCGAAGCCCGAAGGCCTGACCTTCGGCTCGCCGGGGGCAGGTTCGCAGCCGCATCTGGCCGCCGAGTTGCTGTTCAGGGACGCCGGCGTCAAGGGCCTCATCGTTCCCTTCCGCGGCGACAACATGGCCTACACGGAATTGCTGGCGAGCCGTCTCGACGCAACATTGACCGCGCTCAGCACCGCCTTGCCGCATATCCAGAGCGGCGCGTTGCGGGTCTTGGGCGTAGCGTCGGCCGAGCGCAGCCCGATCTATCCCGAAGCCATGACCCTGCGTGAGCAGGGCCTTTCCAACGTGGTCGCTTCGGGCTGGTACGGCTTCATGGCGCCGGCGGCAACGCCGAAGCCGATCGTCGACCGCCTGCAGGCGGAGGTCATTCGCGCGCTTGCCGATCCCGAGGTGAAGCAGAAGCTGATCGCGCAGGGACTGGAAGCGCGCCCCGGCACGGCGGACGAGTTCGGCAAGTTCATCGACGACGAGACCCGCAAATGGGGCGAGGTGATCCGCGCCGCAGGGCTGAAGGGAGAATAGAATTCAATGGGAGTAAAGGCCCTCGACGATCGGCAATCGCGCGGCCCGCAGCGCGGGAAACAGCCCCCCGATCAGGCCCACGATCAGGGCAAGCGCGACGCCCTCGGCGATCAGCCAGGGACTGAGCTTGAAGTCGAACACCACCTGCGTGAAATTGCCGCCAAGGGTCGAGGCGGTGACACCGTCGAAAATCAAATAGGTGGCGGCTGCCCCTAACAGGCCGCCGATGACCGCGAGCAACAGCGATTCGGCCAGCGTTCCGACAAAGGCGGGGAAGCCGCCGAAACCGATGGCGCGCAGCGTTGCGATTTCCGTCGCGCGTGATGCGACCGACGAGTACATCGTGTTGAGCGCGCCGGCGACTGCGCCCAGCGCCATCGCGATCGCGAGCGGCCAGCCGAGTTTCTGAATCAGGTCCGATGTCTGCGAGGCCTGTTCGGCGAAGTAGGCGGCCTCGGATTTGACGTCGAGTTTCAATCGCGGATCGTTGTCGCTGTAGGTTTTGAGTTCATTGAGCGCGGCCGGCCCGGTAAGGCGCGCGCGCACGGTCTGGACGACGTTGTTGCGGTTGAACAGGCTCTGCACCACGTTGAGATCGGCCCAGATTTCGGATTCGAACACGCTGCCGCCCGCGTCGAACACGCCGACGACGTTCCAGCGCGTTGCGCCGAACGACACGGTAGAGCCGAGGTCGAATCCCTCGAACTGCCGCTGCAATGCCTTGCCGACCACCACCTCATTGCTGCCACGACTGAACATGCGGCCTTCGGTGATGGTGATGCCCTTGCGTAACTCAGAACCCTGTTCGCCGATTCCGCGCAGCGGCAGGTTGGCTTTGGTCCTGGTCGAACGCTTGAGGCCATCGACCACCAGATAGAGTTCAGGCGAGATCAGCGGTTTGCCGTCGCTGCCGCGCGCGATGCCGGGCCCGTCCTCGATCAGCCGCACTTGATCGCGGCTCACCGTGCTGTTGATTTCGGCCTGCGAGCCGGCCCGCAGCACGATCGCGATGTCATCGGCGCCGGCTCCCGCGATGGTGCGCTGGAAGCCATTGGCCATCGCCAGGAATGCAAGCAGCACGATCACGACTAGCGCGATCGCGATAACCGTCGAGAGCGAGAGCCAGCGCCGCTGCGCAATGCTCTTGAGATTGATTGATGTGACCGCCGCCACTTGAAGCCAGAGCGAACGCATGCCTATCCCCGTCCAAGCGCGGTTGCGATTTTGAGGCGCATCGCATTGAGCGCCGGAATGATCCCCGTGATCAGCCCAAGCGCGATCATCAGCGCCACGCCTTGAAGGGCTATCGTCGGCGATACCGCAAAAGCGGGCGCGACGTTGGCGAGGCTCGCGCGGAGCGCCATGGCGATCAGCGCCGCAATCGCGAGGCCAGGAATGCCGCCGAGCAGCGCCAGCAACACGGATTCACCAAGCACCATTGTCAGAATCCGCGGGCCTGAAAAGCCGAGCGTCTTCAGTACGCCGATCTCACGCGTGCGCTCCCGGATCGACAGCGCCATGGTATTGCCGACGATCATCAGGATCGTGACGAAGGCCGCGCCGACGACGAGAAATACGATCAGCGCGATGTTGCCGAACTGCGCCACGAACGCTTGTCCGAACGCCTTTTCGGTGTCGGTCGAGGTCTCGGCGGTGGAATTGGCGAACATCGCGTCGATCGTCTTTGCCACGCGATCGTTGTTTTCGGGCGAGGTGGTCTGAAGGATCAGCCAGCCGATGGTGTCCTTGCCGAAACTGCGGGTCTCGTCGAAATAGGGGTACTGAAACAGCAGGAAATTGGTATCGACGTGCTCGAGCTTGCCCTTGACGATGCCGGCGATGGTGAGGTCCCAGGTGTGGCCGCCGCTCTTCTGGCTGAAGATGTTGCTCTGAATGGGAATGCGGTCGCCGATCTTCCAGCCCCATTTCTGCGCCAGTTTTTCGCCGACCACAGCGCTGCCGCGGTCGCGGGTGAAGGCCTGAAGCTGGTCGGGTGGAACATCGAATTCGCTGCGGTAGACGTCGAAATAGGTGCCGGGCTCGATCGCAAGCGCCATGACGAAGTTCTTCGGATCCTGGTAATAGCCGCCAAACCAGTTGGCGAAGGTCACCTGCCGGACACCCTCGACCGCTTTCACACGGTTGAAATAGGCAATCGGCATCGGCTGGGTGAAGTTGATCTTGTTGACGGTGATCATCCGGTCCGCGGCGGCGCGATCCTCGCCAGCTGTGAAGGCGCGGTAGAAACCGGCGAGCACGCCGAAGATCATGAAGGCGATCAGGATCGACACGATCATCAGGCTCGCGCGCAATTTGCGGCGAAACAGGTTTTTCCGGACCAGGTCGAAATCGTTCACGCGGCAAGCTCCCGTTCGACGAACCGGCCCTTGTCGAGATGCAGGACGCGCTTGGCGTAGTTTGCCGCAGCGGGGTCGTGCGTCACCATCACGATGGTCTTGCCGAGCTCGCCATTGAGCAGTTGCAGGATCGAAAGGATCTCATCGGCGGACTGGCGGTCGAGATCGCCGGTCGGCTCGTCGCACAGCAGCAGGTTCGGATCCGAGACGATGGCGCGCGCGATCGCGACGCGCTGCTGCTGTCCACCCGACATTTCGCGCGGACGGTGCTTTATGCGATCGGCGAGCCCGACCACGGAAAGCGCGGTCTGAACACGCTCGGCGCGCTCCTTGCGGTTCAATTTGGTGAGCAGCAGCGGCAGTTCGACGTTTTGCGCCGCGGTCAGCATCGGCATCAGATTGTAGAACTGGAAGATGAAGCCGATATTGGCGGCGCGCCAGGCGGCAAGTTCGCCCTCGGAGAGACCATCGATGCGGTGATCCGCAACCGCAATCTCGCCGGCGTCGGCGCGGTCGATGCCGCCCAGCAGGTTGAGCAGCGTGGTCTTGCCCGAACCGGACGGCCCCATGACGGCGATGAAATCGCTGCGGGGGATCGCCAGATCGAGATGATCGAAGATCGAGATCGTTTCCTTGCCCTTGGTGAAACGTTTGCTTACGCCGGTAAGGCGAACCATCGGTTGTTCGGCTGTCACGCTTGTCTCCTTTTGGGATTCCGGCTGGAAGCTAGTTCGCGGCGGTGGTCTCGGCGGTGCCCTTTGCCTTGGCGTCAGCCAGAAAGTTCACCTTTACCGCCATGTCGGGCAGGATGCGCGGGTCCTTCTTTTCAAAGCGGATGCGCACCTTGACCGTGGCCTTCTCGCGGTTCGCGGTCGGCACGATCGCGATAACAGAGGCGGGAATGGTCCAGTCCGGATAGGCATCCAGCATCGCGTTCACGGCGCCTCCGGCGACGACGCGGCCGATAAAGGCTTCGTTGACGTCGACTTCGATTTCGATCGAATCCATGTCGACGATGGTGCAGATCCCGGTGCGGGTGTAGCCGCCGACCGACATCGGTGAAATCATCTCGCCGGGCTGCGCGCTGCGGTCGACGACGACGCCGGCAAACGGCGCCCGGATCTGGTGCTTGTCCAGCATCGAGGCGCTGCGCCTGGCGTCGATTTTTGCGGTCTCGAATTGCGACTGCGCCTGACGCAATTGTGCGCTGAGCACGCCGACCCGGGCCTGCGCCTTGGTCAGGTCGGCCTCGGTGGCGAAATTCTTTTGCGAGAGTGTCTGGACGCGCGTCATGATCCGGGTCGCGTCTTCCAGATCGGCGGTGATCGCGGCGATCGCGGCATCGGCGGTCTCGACGCGCGAGCGGGCCAGCTCGTAGTCCCTTTCGGCAAGCACGCTGTCGAGCCGCGCGACGACCTGGCCCTCGGTCACCGTCATGCCCTCGTCGATGAAGACCTCGACCACCTTGCCGGTGATCTCGGCCGCGACGGTTGCCTTGCGGCGCGCCACCACATAGCCGGAGGCCGCCAGATTGCCGGCCGTCTTGTTATTCGTGGCCGGCTGGTGAGGTTGTTGCGCTGTCTGCGATCCGGTCTCTTTGGGCGGGTCCTGCCTGCGTAACTCAAAAGCGGCAAAGGCGCCGAATCCGACGACGCAGGCGATGATGGCCGCCGAGATCGGCAGCCAGCGGCGGTTCGGCCGCTCCGCAATGCTGGCGCTGCGATCGATGGTCAGCGATCTCAGCAATTTGCTCTTGTCTTCGGTCATCGTTCATTCCATCCGGCCACTTCCGCGCGGGCGGCATCATTTCTCGCGCTGGCGGTCCCGCTCACGGCCGGTTCACATGTCTCGCCATAGAAGGGGGAGGCCTCAAGCTTTCCGTAAGGCGGCGACCCCAGCTCGGTTGCAATCCCGTTGAGCTCTCGCGAGCGCCGGGCGGCGCCCGTCTTTCGACGAGGCGAGCGGCAGGAATTTAAAGCCTAATGGCGACGGTGGCAATTCCCGAAACCAGCAACAGTTGTACGCTTCGTGTTGCCAGTTGTGGCCATGAGCTTCGAGGATCCTCCGCAGAAGCCTGCCGATGCCCAAATGCGCTCGAAACTCGGCAAAACCTTGCAGTCGGAACCAGTCGCAGGAATCGTCGATGGCGAAATGTCGCGCTCAGCCGATCGCAATCGCCACTTTGCCGAAATGCGCACCGCTCTCCATATGGGCAAACGCCTGTTTCACCTGGTCGAACGAAAAAATCCTGTCGACGACCGGCTTCATGCGGGTTGCCGAGATGGCATTTGCCATCGCCTGGAGATCCTCGACCGATCCGACGGTGACGCCCTGCAGCCGTTGCTGCTGCATGACCATCAACGGGAGCCGCGAGTTGGACGGCGGCGGTCCGGCGAGCACGCCGATAAAGGCAATCGTGCCGCCGATCCTGGTCGCCCGGATCGATTCGTTCAGCGTACCGACGCCGCCCACCTCGACGACCAGGTCGACGCCTTGGCCGCTCCACTCGCGGGCTCTCTTTCCCCAGTCGAGTGTCGCCTTGTAGTTCAGCGTAAAGTCGGCGCCGAGGTTTTTGAGGCGTTCGATCTTGGCGTTGCTGGATGAAGTCGCGATGATGCGCGCGCCGCACATTTTTGCAAACTGAATGGCGAAGAGGGACACGCCGCCGGTGCCTTGCGTCAGAACGGTCTGGCCGGGTTTTATGCCGCCGAGTTTTATCACCGCGCTCCAGGCCGTGACGCCGGCGCAGGGCAGCGCAGCGGCTTCGGTGTCGCTGAGGTGCTCCGGCGTTCTAACCAGCGCGTGCTTTGGAAAGATCCGATACTCCGTGAGAACGCCGTCCACCGAGCCGCCGAGGGCCGAGCGCATCTTCGTTTCGCTGGGTTCGCCACTGATCCAGCTTTCGAAGAAACTGCCGATGACGCGGTCACCGGCTGCGAACTCGCGCACGCCCGGACCGATCCGCTCGATTACGCCGGCGCCGTCGGACACCGGCACCAGCGGAAACTTCTGACGCGAGCCGTAACCGCCCTTGACGGTAAGAAGATCGCGATAGTTCAGCGTTGCCGCCTTGAGCCGAACCAGCACCTCGCCCGCGCCGGGCTCCGGCACGGGCTTGTCGACAAGGGCAAGTCCATCGATTCCGTTCGGTCCCTGTAGCTCGTAGCACTTCAACGGGATTCTCCTTCGCCACAGCCGGACAAGCGCAGTATTGCAGCAAATGTTCCGGTTCCGCCAACCCGGCCTCTTTGAGGCGTCAGTGGGGCAATAACTCTGGCCACGGTAGTTGCGACACTGGCAAAGCTGAACGAAAAAGTTCCGGTCTCAAGCCTCATTGACGTACAATGTCTGGTCTAACTCACAAAGTGCTAGCCATGGCACTCTCCATTCCGCAGTGGAGCACATCTCTTCGATTGCGAGAGAAATAGGGCTAGATAACTCTACATCGCTAAGCCACTTGTCGGGATAGTAACGGGCGTAGTTTCCAGCAAGATAGAGGCCAACGTAATAATAGCCAAATTCGTTGAGAGGTGGGTCGTTTGTCCACATTCGCCATTCCTCCGAGTTGATTGATGCGCCGGGAGGTACTGGAAATCCGAACATTCCATTTACCCAATCGTTCTCGAGCGTGACCTGTATTCCCTCTCCGATTTCTCTGATATCGATTTGTTCGATCTTGTTTGGATTGATTTTGATCCCCTCCAAGAGTTGTCCAATTCTTTTATCTGGATAAAGAACAAAAATGCTTTGCCGTCTCCACTGGTCTCCAATCCATTGGTTGGCCGCACACCTGCCGCGAACAAAGTTAGGAGAGACTCCAGAAGATGCCGAATGCTCCAACAGGAGAGGCAAACTTGCGAGGCAATCTTCCAAGGATATTCCAGTGGATGGGATAGGCTTATACGGCTTGTCTTCAGCTCCCCATAGGTTCGCAAATTCGTCAGTCGACCCTCCCTCTGGGAAGAAGCGCGTCAAAATGCCCGGCAAAGGATGCTCTCGTATGCAGTGGTGCCAGAGATTAAACGTACCCTTTCTGATGCCTCCGACCTCCATGGGATAGGCTTTAAGCAATCCAGATGCTTCTGATAGCGAGGCTGGCCTAGGTGTACCCGCCACAGTCATTGTTAGGCCGTGATGACGATTTTGTTCTCTAGCTCTGTCCAAGCTGCTATCACCCGATTGTTTGAATAGAATCTCCGCCAGCGCCAAGCTCATCGTGCCGTAGTAAAGAAGATTTGGTTTGGTAGCGAGCGACACCGTTGCTGCTGCTGCGAAATACTCCCGCGCTTGAAGTAAGCAATATCTGATTTGTAAGGCCTGCTTGCGAACGTCGGCTCGATGCTTTTCCGGAACGTTGTGGAGGGTTGTAATCTTGCTCGCTACCAAGTCCACATTCTGGAACTTACGCAACGTAGCCCATGCATAGGCAGATGGGTCTGCAGTACGCACCTGCTTGACAACTGTGATGATCAAAGCGGGAAGCTCTTTGGGAGTGGTCGGAATGGAATGAAAGCGATAGACTATCAGAAGTTGTGAGGTTTGCTATAGTGTGCCGTCCTGCTCAAGCGCCTCGCGCGCGGGAAGTTCGAAATCGGGGAAACCGCTCCAGTCGTGGTTACCTTAGCACAGGCTGAGAGCAGGCCTCCGTGTTGAACAACGGAGAGAGGGCAGGCCGCCAGTATTCGCTTGGCAGTTTGTTGTCGCCGCCGCCCAATCGGAAGGCATCAGATTTTTTTTGGGCTCCGTAGTCTCCATCGCGTTTTGTCGGCTCTATCGAGACATCAAGCCGGGATCAGAATCGCGTGGCCATTTCCGCCAGCCGCCGATGCGCGCCTTCACGGGCGGTTCGGATCGGCTCCACCGGCCCGGTCGTCGGCCCGATCGGCACGAAACGCACGTCGCTGATGCCGATGAAGCGAAGCGCTTCGCGCAGATAGGGGGTCGCCATGTCGATGCGGCCGCGGTTCATGCCGGTGATGAAATCGCTGCCGCTTGCAATGATCACGACCGTCGGCCGGTCCTTGAACAAGGGCAGGTAGCCCTGCGCCGGATCGAAGCGGAACGCCAGCCCGGGCTGCGTGATCACGTCGATCCATTGTTTCAGCTTGTAGGGAATGCCGAAATTCCACATCGGTGTCGAAATCAGCACGCGGTCGGCGAGCGCGAAGCGGAGCGCGATGCGCTCGGTGACCGCAAAGGCATCGCGCTGCGAATCCGTGAACGCCCGCCCACCGATGCGGGCGTATTTGGCTTCCAGGACATAACCCTCGAATTCCGGCAGGTGATCCCGCCACAGGTTCATCGCATCGATGTCCCAGTCCGGCCGGACCTGGCGGAAGCGGTCGACAAAGACTTTCGCACCGGCGGAGGATTCCGAATCCGCGCGCGGCGAGCAGCTCAGGTGAAAGAGTTTGGGCATGGCCGCGCTCTGTTCATCCCAATCCCCTGATGACCGCATCGGCGTTGGTGACGACGGCCACGTTCTGCATCGCGAAGTTGATGGAGGCGTTGTGCCAGTCGGGGTTCATGGTCGAGCAGCAGTCTTCCGGGACGACCATGAAGTAGCCCTTGTCGGCGCCGGTGCGGGCGGTGTGCTCGACCGACATGTTGGTCCACGCGCCGGTATTGATGATCATGTCGCGGCCGGTCGCCTTGAGGATGGTTTCCAGCCGCGTGCCTTCCCACGCGCTCATCCGCATTTTCTCGACGACGAAATCGCCGGCGCGGGGTTCGAGCCCTGAAACCGGGGCCGCGCCCCAGCTTCCGCGCACCATGGCGCCGCTATCGACCAATCCTTCGAACAGCGGCGCGTTGAGCGTGACGCCGGGCGCGCCCGGCTCGACGACGAACCAGACATGGATGATGACGACGCCGCGCGCCCGCGCGACTTCGGCGAGGCGGCGGACATTGTCGACGACCCGCTGCTGGCGCGCATGGCCGGGAGCGCCGGAGTCAGAAAACGCGCCGCCATCCATGATGACGTCGTTCTGCAGATCCTGAATGATCATCGCGCAGCGCCGTGGATCGAGCTGCAAGTCGCCGCCGGCCAATTGAGGCGAGGCAGGCGTAGAGGAGGAGGTCGTATCGGGACCGGTCGAGGCCCGGCCGCTCATATAGGGTTCGTGGCGCGGCCCGGCCTTGACCGGAATCGCATAGACCGAGTGCGTGGCGGTCAGATAGAGCGTGCGAAAATCCGGCCCGCCCCATGCGAGGTTGGCGACGAGTTCGGGCACGCGCACCTTGCCGAGCAACTCGCCGGCGGCCGAGTAGACCCAGACGCCGCCGGGCGCGGTGACCCAGACATTGCCGCGCTGGTCGCACTTCATGCCGTCGGGCAGGCCGGGCTCGAGCTCGGAGCGGATGCCGCTGGCGAAGACGCGCGCATTGGCGAGCGAGCCGTCGGCCTCGACATCGAAGACGCGGATCAGCGCCTGCACGGTGTCGTTGACATAAAGCAGACGCTCGTCGGGCGAGAAGCAGAGGCCGTTCGGCTGGTCGAACAGATGGCGATCGACCACGAGCCTTGGCGGGCCGCCGCCCGGTGGAACGCGGTAGACACCCTGGAAGCCAAGCTGGCGCGGCCGCTCGACACCGTAGACCGGCATGCGGCCATACCAGGGATCGCTGAAATAGATCGCGCCGCTCGAATGCACGCAGACATCGTTCGGGCTGTTGAGCTCCTGATTCTCGAAATGCGAGGCAATCACCTCGCGCCTTCCGTCAGGCCGCTCGCGGATCAAGGACGAGGTGGCATGTTCGCAGACGATCAAGTTGAGCTCGGCATCGTAGGTCATGCCGTTGCATTTGTTCGACGGACGCTTGGTCTCGACGATGCCGCGCTTGGCATCCCATCGCCGCCGCACATCGCCGGGCATATCCGAAAACAGCAGATAATGATGGACCGGATGCCAGATCGGCCCCTCCGTGAAATCAAAGCCGGTGCCGACCTGGCCGACCGGCGCGTAGGGGTCGATCAGGTTTTCGAATTCCGGGCGCAGCGTGACATGCGTCATCGGTCCGTCCTTTCCGTGCTCAGGCCGGGAACCAGCTGCGCTGGGGCAGGCTCTGAACCACAGGGCCTGGCACCTGATCATGCAGCCGGCCGACTACCATGCCGCCTTCGATCTTGGCCGGGCGGTCGTGAACAGGGAGCAGATAGCGCGAACTGCTCAGGAGCTTTTTGATCGCGGCTTTCTCCGCTCGCTTGCTGGTGCCGTGATTACCTGTCGTGCGCGGCTCGGCGTCGTGGATTTCATGGAAGGGCGTGACGATCTGGTCGTTGAAGTCGTAGATCACGTCGCCGCAGATGGTGGCGATACCGTCGGCGGTATGAACATGAATGTTCATCGAGCCTTCGGTGTGGGCGTTGGCGGCGTCGCAATAGACGCCGGGCATCAGCTCGACCGGGCCGGTCAGTTCGAGATCGAGAAAGCGCAGCGCGCTCTTGGTGTGCAGGCGGTCGATCAGGTGCTTGATGTCGGGCGCCGGGTATTGCGGGTGCATCAATCCGGAAACGGAATATTCCAGCTCCTTGCGGTTGAGCACGACCGTCGTGTTCATGGGAAACAAATCGTCCTTGCCGGCGTGGTCGATGTGCAGGTGGGTGTGGCAGACATAGCGGACATCGCCCATGCGGACGCCGTGGCGCGCAAGCTGGTTCTCGATCATGTTCTCGTGGAACTGCAGTCCGCGCATGCCGAGCGTTTCCATGATCTGGTTGGAGCGATATCCGGTATCGACCACGACCGGATAGGGACCGCCGGTGATCAGAAAACCCAGCGTCAGGACACGGCGGGTCCGGCCACAGTCGCGACCGAGCACGAGAAAGCTCGATTCCAGTTCGATATCTCCATAGTCCAAAATCTTGATCTCAAGCGGCATATGTCTCTCCCCGAATTCTCTCAAGTATCCAACCGATAAACACGGACGGCGGTTGTTCTCAGAACGGCATCGCGTTGGTCGGCACGAAGGTGGGTTGTCGCGGCGCGATGGGCATCCACCAGTTCGCGATAGCTGGTCCAAAGCTTCTCGATCGGAAAATTGGAGCCGAACAGACAGCGGTCGGCGCCGAAGATCGCCACCGTGTCGGCAACGATCCCGGATATGTGAGCCGGGTCGTTACGGTGGATGAAGGTGCCGAGGCCGGAAAGTTTTGAGACGATATTCGGACAGGCGGCCAGTCGCTTCATTCCACCGCGCCAGGCGGAGCGGCCTTCGGGCGAGAGGTCTTCCAGCATGCCGGCGTGCTGCAGGATGAAGGTCACGTCAGGACAGGCTGCGGCGAGGCCCGCGGCACCGGCCATCTGCGGCGCGAACACCTGCAGATCGAAGCTGAAGCCGTACTCGGCGAGCCGGGCAATGTTGCGTCGGATTTTTGGATCGGCGCAGAGGTCCGGCCGGACGGCGAAGCGATAGAGCGGGTTTTCGTGCCAGTGCAATTGCATGCGCACGCCGCGCACCAGCGGATAGCGCGCCAGACGATCAAGCTGCGGGCGGACGTCGTCGACGTTGAAGTCAGCATAGGCGACGATGGCGTGCGGCCAGCCGTGATCCTTGGCGGTCTCTTGCACCCACGCTGTTTCGACCTCAAAACGGTCGTTGGCCCAGTTGGTCTGCACATAGACCGAGCGCGTCACGCCGGAGCTCGCGAGGTCGTCGAGATATTCCCGGATCGGATAGTCGCGCCGGATCGACTCATAGGGGCCGAAGATGCGCGGCTGCATCGGGCCGCTGAGCCAGGGCAGGTCGGCTTGCCGCCAGATGTGATGATGGGCATCGACGAGTTCGGTCACGCGGCCTTCCTTTGTGCGAGCGAAAGAACATGGGAGACGATCGCGGCTGACGATCCGCCGTCGACCAGATCATCGACGAAGCGGCGGATGGCGATCAGCGCCTCGGTCTGCGGCTGAAAGCCGGGACCGGCGGCGAGCGGCGTCAGCCAGCTCAGGCGCCAGGCGCGTCGTGATAATTTGGCGACGGCATCGCGCAGCGCGGAGGGGTCGCCGCGCTCCAGCCCGTCGGAGACGATGACGACGGCGGCCCCGCGCGCATAGGACCCGAACCGGGGCACCGCGAGGAACGCCTGCAGCGCATCGCCGATGCGGGTGCCGCCATCCCAGTCGCTGACCAGATGCGCGGCGGCCGTCAGTGCCTGCTCACGGCGCTTGAGACGAAGCGCGCGGGTGACGCGGGTGAGACGGGTGCCGAAGGTGAACACCTCGACATTGGGTGCGGCGTGCGACAGCGCATGCGCGAGCTTCATGTTGTCGTCGGTGCGCCCCTTCATCGAGCCGGAGACGTCGATCAGCAACAAAATCTTGCGCGGCCGGGCGCGCCGTTTGAGACGTCCGAGCCGCAGCACCTCGCCGTCGTTGCGCACGCTCTCGCGCAGGGTGCGGCGCAGATCGGCCCACGGGCCGCGGCGGGCGCGCATGCGGCGATGGCCTCGGCGTCGCGGCAATCGGGCAGGGGCTTCGCGCGAGAGTTTTCGCAGGGCATCCCCGGTCGCGCTTGCCGCAAAGCGGCGTTCGACCAGCGCCTCCGCACGTGCGGCAACAAGCCCGGACTCGTTGGCTTCGTCGGCCAGCAGCGTTTCGTCCTCGCCGCGTCCTTCTTCCTGCAGGCGCACCACTTCCTCGTCTTCCGCGCCCGCATGGTCGATCGCTTCGCTGCCGATGAAATGGATATCGAACAGCCGGTCGTAGGTGGCGCGCCGCTCGGGCGGCGGGGCCAGCGTCGCCAATCCCGCGAGGCGGATGGCATCCATGCTGCGTGGGCCGAGCAGCTCGATCGCCGCCAGGAATGCCGTTGTCTGTTCCGGAGCTACCGCAAAACCGTTGATGCGCAGCAGGGCGACAAAGGACACGAAGGCGCGGACCGGACGGGGCAGTTGAAGTTCGTCGCTCACGCCGCAGCCTCCGCAATGAGGGCGTCGAGCCGGCCGGAGATGTAGGTGAGGTCTTCCTCGTCCTTCAGCGCCACGCCGATCGAGCGCTTGAACGCATCGGGCCAGCGCGCGCCGCGCTCGTGCAGCAGCGTGGCCGCCTCGGCCCAGTCCACCGCCTCGGCAATACCCGGCGCCTTGCTGAGCGGCTCGCGCCGCAGCCGGCCGACGGCAGCGACAACAGCGCGCGCGGTCGATTCGGCGACGCTCGAGGCCCGCATCATCACGATGCGCGCCTCGCGCTCAGCGGTGGGATAGTCGATCCAGTGATAGACGCAGCGGCGGCGCAACGCCTCGTGCAGGTCGCGGGTGCGGTTCGACGTCAGCACGACGACCGGGCGCTCGGTGGCGCGGATCGTGCCACGCTCGGGGATCGAAATCTGGAAGTCGGAGAGGAATTCGAGCAGGAACGCCTCAAACTCCTGGTCGGCGCGGTCGATTTCATCGATCAGCAACACAGTGGAGTCAGGCGCGCGCAGGGACGCGAGCATCGGCCGCTCGATCAGAAACGTCTCGCCATAGATGTCGATGCTCTCTTCGCCGGCCTGCCGGATCGCGAGCATCTGGCGCGGATAGTTCCACTCATAGAGCGCGGCTGATGCGTCGATGCCCTCATAGCATTGCAGCCGGATCAGACGGCGGCCGAGCACGGCGGCAATGGCTTTGGCGGCTTCGGTCTTGCCGACGCCAGGTGCGCCTTCCAAGAGCAGCGGCTTGCCGAGCGCCAGCCCGAGATAGGCCGCCGTCGCGAGGCCGTCGTCGGCAAGGTAATACGCCGTCCGCAACGCCCGTTCGAGCGCCTCGGGGCTGTCGATGCCGACGATGTTGCCGCGAACCGCCATGCTGCTGCCTCAGCGCCGCGCCTGCGGCCGCGCGCCGCCCTGCGCCTTGATTGCACGCAAGACTTTTTCCGGCGTGATCGGCAATTCATCCATCCGTACACCGACCGCATTGAAGATGGCGTTGGCGACCGCAGGGAGTACCGGATTGGCGCACATTTCGCCGGGGCCTTTGGCGCCGAACGGGCCATCGGCCGCGGGGCGTTCCAGCACCGCGATATCGTGCGGGCAGATGTCGCCGGGGCCGGGCATCAGATATTCGACGAAGTCGCGCGGGCCATGCGCCGGGTCGGGATAATAAGGCTCGGGCGTTTCAAACAGGGCGTGGCTGACGCCCATCCACGCGCCGCCGACGAGTTGCTGCTCGACGAGGCGCGGATTGAGCGCGCGACCCAGTTCATAGGCGCTGTCCATGCGCATCATCGCGACCTCGCCGGTCTCGTCGTCGACCTCGACCTCGGCGACGAGACATGCGTGCGCGTAGCAGGTGGCGGGGGACATCTCGCCGGTCTCGGGATTGACCTCGGACAGCGGCACCAGAAAGATACCGCGTCCCGATATCGTCTTGCCCTGCTTGAACTGCGCGGCGATCGCGACTTCCTTGGTGGAGATCGAGCGGTGCGGCGCGCCCTTGACGTGGATGTTGCCGCGCCCGTCGGTATCGAGATCGGCAGCGTTCACCTCCAGTTCCTCGGCGGCAGCCTCCATCATGACGCCGCGCGCCTCCTTGGCCGCCGCCATGACGGCGTTGCCGACGCGATGGGTGCCGCGCGAGGCGAACGAGCCCATACAGTGCGGGCCGGTGTCTGAGTCTGCGGTGTCGACGTAGACGTCTTCGACCGGCACGCCGAGCGTCTCGGCGCAGATCTGCCGCGTCACTGATTTCATGCCCTGGCCGAGGTCGATCGACGACAGCGCTACCGTGAACTTGCCGCTGGGGTTGGAATGAACGAGCGCCTGGCTGGGATCACCGCCAAGGTTCATGCCGATGGGATAATTGATCGACGCGATGCCGCGTCCGCGATGCTTTGCCATGGTCAGCGCCTCCTGGTGCCGAAGACGGAAGAAAAGCGGGCGGCGCCATGCGACGGCGCTGCAGCCGGAGGCCTTGGGGTAGGTGCAGGCGGTGTCGGCGTTGGAGGTGGCGACGCAGGCGGCAGGCGATCGTAAGTCGTTCGTTGCTGCGAAGCCGCGACGCGTTGCGGAGCGGGCTCGCGTGGCGTCGGCGATATCGCGGCCCGGTTGCCGCCGCCGTCCTGGCGCGACGACATCCGCTTGACCTCTTCGCGAAGCGGCCATTTTGCCTTTTCGGCGGCGACCTGGACGCATTCGATCAGCGCGGTGTTTTTCGCCTCGCGCCGATGCGCCTTCATGTCGCCGTCGCGATAGGCGTTGAGGATTCGGAATTCCATCGGGTCGATGCCGACGAGATGGGCGAGCTTGTCCATCTGGCATTCGAGCGCAAAGTCCATCGCGGTGACGCCGAAGCCGCGCATCGCGGTCGCCGGTGTGCGGTTGGTGAATACGCAGTAGATGTCGCCATAGACGTTCGGGATCGTATAGGGGCCCGGCAGGTGCGCCGCGCATTTGACGACGGCGTAGCTGGAGAGCCGCGTATAGGCGCCGCTGTCGAAATAAGCGCGGATCTTGCGCGCGACGATGCGTCCGTCGCGCATCACGCCGTCCTTGACGTAGATCCGTTCGGCGCCACGCGGCGAACCGAATTGCATCTCTTCTTCACGGCCGAGCTGATAGCGCACCGGACGTCCGGTCAGCATCGCGCCGAGAATGGCGAGCGGCTCGGTGAGCGTGTCGACCTTGCCACCAAAACCGCCGCCAACGGTCCCGCCGATGAAGTGGAAGGTGTTGGAGGGCACGTCGAGGATTTTGGCGCAGGTATCGAGCGAGAAGAACAAGGCCTGCGTCGAGGTGTAGACGACATAGCGGCCGTTGGTATCGGGCGCTGCGATCGAACCGTTGGTCTCGGTCGGCGCGTGCTCGATCGGCGCCATCTGATAACGCTGTTCGAGGACATGGTCTGCCTCGGCAAAACCGCGTTCGACATCGCCGAAGCGCAGTTTCTGGTGATCGTAGACGTCGTGATAGATGAACGTGTTCTTGGGATAGGTTTCGTTGACGACAGGTGCGCCGGGTTTCAGCGCCTCCTCGACGTCGAACACCGCGGGCAGTGGTTCATAATCGACCCGCACTTTCGCGAGCGCCTCATAGGCCTCCCGCGGGCTGTCGGCGACGATGGCGACGATCGGCTCGCCCTTGTAGCGAACCTTGTCGACGGCGAGCGACGGCTCGTCGTCCTTACCAAAATTGATCAGACTGAGGAGCGTGTTCAGATTGACCGGCACGTCGGCGCCGCGAATGATGCGCCGCACGCCGGGTGCGCGTTCCGCCTCCGTCGTGTCGATGCGGCGCAGGCGGGCATGGGCGTGCGGGCTGCGCAATACCTTGAGGTGGAGCATGCCCTGCAGCTTGTGGTCGTCGAAATAGGTCGAGGTGCCCGTAACATGGCCGAGCATGTCCTGGCGCTGCGTGCCCTTTCCGATCTCTTTCAGATTATCGTCGCGCTCGTCGGCGAAGATGTCCTTGCGCAATTCCAGCATGGTCGTTCCCTTCAAGCGCGCGCGCGTCCGCCCGTGGCGGCGGCGAGGACGGCGTTGATGATCGGCTCGTAGCCGGTGCAGCGGCAGATGTTGCCCGAGATCGCTTCGACGACCTCGGCGCGGGTCGGCGAGGGGTTGCGATCAAGCAGCGCCTTTGCCGCCATCAGCATGCCCGGCGTGCAGTAGCCGCATTGGGCCGCGAACTGCTCCATGAAGGCGCGCTGCAGCGGATGCAGGTTGGGCCCGTCCTTTATCCCGTCGAGGGTCTCGATCGCGCGGCCGTTCACGGTTTCCGCCAGCGTCAGGCAGGAGAGATGGAGTTCGCCGTCGATCAGCACGCTGCAGGCGCCGCAGCCGCCCTGGCCGCAGCCGAACTTTGGCGTCATGTCGCCGATCAATTCGCGCAGCGCGACCAGGAGATTGACGCCACCGTCGACGAACACGGCGACGTCGCGGCCGTTGTGACGAAACTGGAGCGGGGTCTTGGTCATGAATGCTACTCCAGGCCGGACAGCAGACGGCGTAGATGAACGCCGACGATCTCGCGGCGATACCAGGCGCTGCCAAGGGCATTGTCGGTGGGCGATACGCCCTCCGTTGCGGCCGCGGCCGCAGCGCTGATCGCAGCGTCGTCGAGCGAACGTCCCTCTAGCGCGCGCTCGGCGGCCCTTGCGCGAATCTGCGTCGCGGCCATCGAGCCGAGTGCGATACGGGCTCCTGATATACGGCCGCCACTCCCAGGCAGGTGCGCCGCCAGTGTGATCACCGAACCGCCCTTCGGCTTGATCCGGGCGATCTTGCGATAACGGAAGGCGTCGGCGCTCGCCGGTCTCTGACAGGAGACAGCCAGCACCAGTGCGCCGCTCTGGCGTTCGCGGGATTGCAGGAACTCTTCAATCGGCATGTCGCGGGCGCCAAGGCCGCCCTGGACGGAGACGGTCGCGTCGAGCGCCAGCAGCGCGACGGTGAAATCGCCATAGGGGCTCGGCGCGAACAAATTGCCGCCGACCGTCCCCATGTTGCGTACCGCTGGTCCGCCGATCGAGCGGGCGGGTGCGTGCAGAAAGGCAAGATCGCGTTCGGCCAGAATTCTGGCGAAGGTGACGCCAGCCCCGAGCGTGACGCGTGCGGTCGCCACGTCGATACGCATCAGCGCCTGATCGGTCGCACGCACGACGGTCGAGATCGAGATGTCGCACTCGTTGAGCGCGCGCATGACAAGCGTGCCGCCGCCGAGATAGCGCGCGCTGCGGTCCGACGATAATGCCGACGCCGCCTCGCCAAAGCTTGCGAATGTCTTCACCGTGACGGGCATGGTTTTGCCTCCGCGTTCATGCGGTCTCCTTCAGGTGCCGGCGAATGGAATCGAAGCCGGCTTGATAGATCTGTTCAGCGACCATCTGTGTCAGCTGCGCGGCATCCGCGGGCCGCGTGTTGAAGCGGGATTCCCAATGCCAGAAGGTGCGGTCGCCGTCGGTGACCGGCAGCAGGCGAACATGGGCCACGTAATTGAACATCGGGATCGGCGTATCGAGCAGGCAATAGCTGAAAGTCTGTTCGAGGTCCGACAGCGCCAGCAATTGCTCGCGCAGTTCGGAACCGTCCTGCAGCTTGAAGCGTCTGACACAGCCGATCTTGTCGGAGGCCTGCGCACGTTCGATGGTGCTGGTCGCCACCGCGGGGTGCCAGCGGTCGTGGCCGTTGAAATCGCGCAGCACGTTCCAGACCGCGCCGGTCGGCGCGTCGAGGATCGTGCTTTTGACGATATGCGGCACGCTAACCTCCGAAGGCGCGCTTGAGGGCGTCGAATCCGCCCTGGAACACGCCGGTCCCGATATTGCTCACGAGCTCGTTCTCGCGCTCGGGCGCGCAGTCGAACTCGGCGGTCCATTCGAGAAAAGTCTGGTCGCCGTCCGTCACCGGCGTGAGCCGTAAGGTCGCTACGTAGTTCTCCACGCCCATCGGCGATTCCAGGATCGAGTAGGTGCAGAACATCTCGTAGTCGGAGAGTCCGAGCAGCTTTTCGCGAATGCGGTCGCCGTTGCGCAGGCGAAAATCGCGCACACATCCGATCTTGTCCGCGGGCTCGCCGCCCTCGATGCGGCTCTCGGCGATGGCGGGATGCCAGTTCGGCAGGCCGTTGAAGTCGCGCACGCGCGCCCAGACGCGGTCGTTGCGGGCGTTGACGACGGTGGAGACGTAGACCCGGGCCATGGTGTGCTCTTACCCTTTCTTGCGCGGTCCGCGTTCGGGCGCCGGTTCGTCGGGAGTAGCAGGGGGCGCGTCGGGCTTGGCTGGACCGCCCTTGCGCGCGGATTCCTTGATGCCCTGCATGTCGCGTGCTTCGCGCATGAGGCCGGGCATCTTGGCGAGGCTGCCGCCCTCGACGCCGATATCGGCCAGGAGCGAGTCGATCAGCGGGGCCTGCATCCGGTAACGCAACGCCGAGTCGATAACCTCGTCGGTGGCGCTGCGACCGCCGCCCCCACCGCCGGTCCCGCCATGGAGGCCGTCGACACTGAGAATCCGAATCCCCTCGATCTTCTCCATCGGCTTGACGCTCTCGCGCACAATGCCCTCGATGCGGTCGAGCAGCTTGCGGCGGAACAGCGAGTAGCGCGACTCGTCGGTGAGCACGTTCTCGGCTTCGTTGAGCAGCCGCTGTGCCTCGGCCTCGACGGCGGCGCGGACGCGCTCGGCACCGGCCGCGATCTTGGTCTCCTCGGCTCGCTTCTCCGCCAGCAGCACCTCGATGGTCTTCTGGCGCTTGGCGATTTCGCTGTCGCGGGCGGTGACGACGCGTTCCGCCGCTTGGGTCGCCCCCACGCGCGCATCCTCGGCCGCCACCTTGGCGGCCGATTCCTCGAGAGACTTCTGATAGAGGGCGATCGCCTTGTCCATCAGCGCCGTCTCGACGTCCTTTTCGCGATTGACTTCCAGCTTGCGCAGATCGCGCTCGCGGCCGACGCGCGCTTCGTCGAGGCCGCGATCGGAGGCGATCCGGGCCCGCTCGACTTCCTCGCGGGAGGCGATCTCGGCTTCCTGCAGCGCCTGGACGCGAGCGACTTCGAGCTGCTCGATCGCGCGGCGGCGGGCGAGCCGTACGGTCTCCAGCGCCTGCTCGCGGGAGACATCTGACGTCTCGACATCCTTGCGGGCGTTGATCTCCGCCTGCTTGACCTGGCGATCGGCGTCGATCCGTTCGGACCGCTTGGCGGCGAGCGCGATCACGCGCTCCTCGTCGGCGATCTCGACCGCCTTCTTCTGGTCGATATTGAGCACTTCGCGGGTCTTGGACGAGGCGATGCGCTCGGCCTCTAACGCCAGGTCGACCTCGACACGCCGCCGTTCTATCGCATCGCGCCGCTTGAGTTCGGCGGCCTCGATCGATTCGGTGCGGTCGATCTCGAGCCCCCGGGTTTCCTTCTCCGCCCGGATACGCTGGGCAGCGATCACCTTTTCCTGGGAAATGCGCGCGGCCTCGATGGCTTCGCGCGAGGCGATATCGGCTTCCTCGATCGCGCGGTTGCGCGCGATTTCGAGCGAGCGAACGCGCTCTTCCTGGGCAATACGTGAGGCTTCCGTTGCCTCGCGTGCGGCGATGCCAGCGACTTCGAGCGCCTGGTTACGCTCGATTTCCAGCTTGCGCGTGGCGTGCTCGGCACCGATCCGCTCGGCCGAAAGCGTCCGCTCGCGGGCGATCCGTGCGGCTTCCACCGCCTTTTGCGCCTCGATTTCAGCCTCCTGAATGGCGCGAACCTGCGCAATCTCCAGCGAGCGGGTGCGCTCGTCGGAGGCGATGCGTTCGACGTTGACGATCATGGTCTGGGCGATGCGGGCCTTTTCGGTCGCCTCGCGCGCCGCGATTTCGGCTTCCTCGACGCTGCGGGTGCGTTCGATCTCGCGCCTGCGGGTTTCTTCCTCGTTGGCGATCCGTGCGTCGGTGATGGCGCGATCCTGTTGAATGCGCGCCTTCTCGACCGACTCGCGGGCCGTGATCTCGGCTTCCTCGATCGTCCGGGTGCGCTCGATGTCGCGCTGCCGCACTTCGCGCTCCGAGGCGATGCGGGCAGTGTCGACCGCGCGCTGGTTGGCGATCTTGGCTTTCTCGATCTCCTCGCGTGCCAGCAACTCCTTTTCCTCGACCGCGCGGGTGCGCTCGATCTCGCGGTGACGGGTCTCGCGTTCGGAGGAGATGCGGGCTTCGGCGATCGCCTGTTCGTTGGCGATGCGGGCCTTCTCGATGGTCTCGCGCGCGGAAATCTGCGCTTGTTCCGCCTCGGTCTCGCGCAACGCGCGTTCGCGCGCAACTTCCGTGCGCTGCAGCGCCCGGCGCATCTCGATGTCGCGCTCCTGTTCGAGGCGGGCGGTCTCGCTCTCTCGTTCGATGTCCAAGGCTTGACGCTCGGCATCGAGGTTGCGGGTGCGGATCTTGATCATCGAATCCTGTTCGATGTCGTTGCGCAGCTTGCGCTTGGCCTCGATATCTTCCATCAGGCGGGTCAGGCCTTCGGCATCGAACCGGTTCGACGGGTTGAAATATTCCAGGTCGGTCTGATCGAGATCAGTGATGGCGACCGACTCCAGTTCAAGCCCGTTCTGGGCCAGCGCTTCGGCGGCGGCGGCCTTGAGCCGCGTGACGTATTCGCCGCGCTGCTCGTGCATCTGTTCCATGGTCATTTCGGCGGCCACCGAACGGATCGCGGACACGAACTTGCCGGAGAGCAGGGTGTGCAATTGCTCGGGTTCGAGCGTGCGCCGGCCGAGCGTGGCCGCGGCAATCGCGACCGCCTCGCGGGTCGCCTGCACGCGGACGTAAAAATCGGCCTCGATGTCGATGCGCATGCGGTCGCGGGTGATCACCGCGTCGTGCTTGGCCCGCACGATGCCCATCGGCAGCACGTTCATGTTGACCGGCGTATAGTCGTGAATGAACGGCAGCACGAAGGCGCCGCCATTGATTACCACGCGCTCGCCGAGCAGACCGGTTCGCACAAAGGATACTTCCTTCGACGAACGGTGGTAGAGCCAGTTCACGATGTAGACGACGATGGCGATCACGACGATCGCGACGATCAGCCAGAGAATCAATTCGCCAACCAGTGTCCCCGACATCTTTTCCTCCCTTTGCTCCCGGCGCTATCGCGTGCCGATCGCCTTGAATTTACGAACCTGTTCCGTCAGCGCCCTCTCCACCGGCAGCCGCTCCATCGAGGAGGCGCCGTAGAAGCCGTGGCACTTGCGCGTGTGTTTCATGATGAAATCGGCATCTTCAGGCTCGGCGATCGGGCCGCCATGGGCCAGCACCAGAATGTCCGAATTGACGCTCAGCGCCGCCGCGGCCCAGGTGTCGATCTGTTCCGGGCAGTCTTCGAGTTTTAGTGCGGTGTGCGCCCCGATCGCGCCGCCGGTGGTGAGGCCGAGATGGCAGACGATGATGTCCGCGCCTGCGATGGCCATCGCCGCGGCTTCACTCTCGCTGAATACATAGGGTGTCGTCAGCATGTCCTTGTCACGCGCCCTGGCGATCATGTCGATCTCCAGCGCGTAGGACATTCCGGTCTCTTCGAGATTGGCGCGGAACACTCCATCGATCAGCCCGACCGTCGGAAAGTTCTGCACACCGGCAAAGCCGAGCGCCTTCAACTGGTCCAGAAAAAGGTCCATGTCGCGGAACGGGTCGGTGCCGTTGACGCCAGCCAACACCGGCGTCCTTGTGACGACCGGGAGCACTTCGCCGGCCATTTCCACAACGATCGCGTTGGCATCGCCATAAGGCATCATTCCGGCAAGCGAGCCGCGGCCGGCCATGCGATAGCGGCCGGAATTATAGATCACGATCAGGTCGACGCCCCCGGCTTCCTCGCATTTGGCGGATAATCCAGTGCCGGCGCCACCGCCGACGATCGGCTCGCCTTTGGCGGCCATGGCGCGAAACTTCTTCAGGATGGCTGAACGTTCGAACTTCGCCATGGTCACCTCGCGACTTTCCGACGGGTCCCCGGGCGTCCGACCAGGGGGCGGAGCGCGTTGACAATGGCGGATGCAAATTCGGGTTCGTTGATGTGACGCTTGACGCGGACAAGCTGGCGATTGCTGGTCTGGCGCACGCTGCGTTCCAGCGCGGTAAACAGCGCCGCGTCGGCCTCCGGATCCCAGAATGGCTGGCCCGGGGCGTCGAGTGCGGAGACGCCGCCTTCCGGCAGGAAGAAGCGCACCGGCCCATCCATCCGGTTGAGCTTTTCGCCGATCCAGCGGCCAATGCGCTCGTTCTCCTCCGGCGTGGTGCGCATCAAGGTCACCTGCGGATTGTGAGCGTGGAATTTGCGCTGGCGGTAGCGCTCGGGGATGGTGTCCGGCGCGCCGAAATTGACCATGTCGAGCGCGCCGGCGGAGCCGATGAAGGGCAGGCGGCTGCGGATGATCGCGCCAAAGCGGTCGTCGGTGGCGGGAAACACGCCGCCCATCAGGAGATCGCAGACTTCCGTCGTCGTGAGATCGATGACAGCGGCGAGCATTCCGGAATCGACCAGCTTTTCCATCGAACGGCCGCCGACGCCGGTGGCGTGGAAGACGAGACATTCGAAATCGTTGCGCAGGTCGGCTGCGATCTTCTGTACGGCCGGCGTCGTCACGCCGAACATGGTGATGCCGACGGCCGGCAGGTCGGCCGGCGCGTTGCGTTCGGTTTTGGCTTGATTTTCGAGACGCGCCTTCACCATGCCGGCGATGGCGTTGGCGCCGTTGGCGAGCACGGCGCGCGAGATCGAATTGAGGCCCTGCACGTCGGTGACCGAATACATCATGGTGATATCGGCTGGGCCGACATAGGGGCCGACATCGCCTGATGCGACCGACGAGATGATGAGTTTTGGCACACCGACGGGGAGGGCGCGCATGGCGGGCGCGACCAGCGAGGCGCCGCCCGAGCCGCCCGCCGAAATAATGCCCGCGACATTGCCCTGGCGGCGCAGCCAGTTGGCGAAGGCGTCCGCCATCGCCGTTACCGACGCGCCGCGATCGGCGCCGAACACGCTCGATCCGCCGCGGCCGTGGTTCAGCGCGATTTCCTGGGCGGAGACGTCGCAGGTGGAAAGCTTGCCGCTGGTTGATACGTCGACCAGCCGCGTCCGCAAGCCCTGTCCGGCGATCACATCGCGAATGAAGCGCAGTTCCTCGCCCTTGGTATCGAGCGTGCCCGCGACAAGGACGACGGGTGGCCCCGACGCGCTTTGTACGGCCGCGCCGGGCTGGCGCTTTTGCCGGGCAGCGTCTTCGATACGCGTAACGCCGGTGGACAACGTGCGCGCGGCGGCCTCGATGCGGGCAATCGGGGCGGGCTGCGACCAGCGCGTCGGCAGCGTGGGATTCGAGATGTAGATCCGGACCGGTGCCGTACTCGCGGCGCGCGGCGGGGTGGGACGGGCCTCGACCCCGCCTGCATCGGCGGCGTCAATATCCGTCTCCGGCCCGGCGTGGACGCCAACGACGCCAACACCGAGCAGGCGTTGTTGCAGCTCCCGGTC
Source organism: Bradyrhizobium sp. McL0615 (assembly GCF_049993905.1). Taxonomy (NCBI): domain Bacteria; kingdom Pseudomonadati; phylum Pseudomonadota; class Alphaproteobacteria; order Hyphomicrobiales; family Nitrobacteraceae; genus Bradyrhizobium; species Bradyrhizobium sp. McL0615. The sequence goes on from NZ_CP188254.1 coordinate 2,051,680, forward strand.
GGCGGAAAGCCGCGCGGAGTCGATGATCCGGTTGATCCGGCCATTGACCATGATCGCGACGTTCTTCGAGATTGCGGTGGCCACGCCGATGTTTTGCTCGATCACGAGCACCGACATCTCGCCGTCTTCGCCGAGGCGCACCAGCATTTCCTCGACTTGGGCGACGATGACGGGCGCCAGCCCTTCGGTCGGCTCGTCCATGATCAGCAATTGCGGGTTGGTCAGCAGCGCGCGCGAGATCGCCAGCATCTGCTGCTCGCCGCCCGAGAGCTGGCCGCCGCCATGGTCCTTGCGCTCGGCGAGGCGGGGAAACGTCTCGTAGATGCGATCGATGGTCCAGGCGCCACGGCGCATGCCGGCGGCGAGGCTCAAATGCTCGGCGACACTGAGCGAGCGCCACAGTCGGCGTCCTTGCGGGACATAACCGACGCCTGCCTTCGCGATCCGCGCCGGGCTGAGGCGGGTGATGTCCTCCCCGCGAACGCGAACCGAACCGCCGCTCGCCCGCAGCAGGCCCATGATGGTCTTGCACAGCGTGGTCTTGCCCATGCCATTGCGGCCGACCACCGAGAACACGCCGGAATCCAGCGTCAGGTCGACGCCCTGCAAGGCGTGCGAATGGCCGTAATAGACATCGAGGCCCCGGACTTCGAGGGCAGGTGCGGAACGGCGCATCTCACTCATGGCCCGCCCCCAGATACAATTCCTGGACCTCGGGGTCGGCTTCGATCTCGTGCGGCAGGCCTTCCTTGAAGATGCGGCCGTTGTGCATCATCGTGACGCTTTCGACGACGCGAAGCGCGACATCCATGTCGTGCTCGATGATGATGTAACCGATATGGGCGGGCAGCGACGTGAGGATTTCGATCAGTTCGCGCCGCTCGGTGGGCGATAGTCCCGCGGCCGGCTCGTCGAACAGGATGAAGCGCGGCGCGCCGGCGAGTGCCAGCGCGATCTCGAGCTGCCGCTGCTGGCCATGGGCGAGTTCTGCGACCAACCGTTCCCTGACCGGTGACAGATGCACCGCCTGGATCAGCGCTTCGGCTGCATGCATCAAGGCGTCGTTCGCGCTCGGGCGCAGTGGGGAAAATCGCCCGCGCGATACGCCGCGGCAGGCGAGGTAGACGTTGTCCCGCACCGTGAGGCCGGGGAACAGCGCTGATATCTGGTAGGTGCGGCGCAGGCCGCGCCGGATGCGTTCGTAAGGCGGGAAGTGGGTGATGTCCTCGCCGAAGAAGCGGATGGTGCCGGAGGACGGTGGAAAGTCGCCGGTCACGCAATTGAACAGCGTGGTCTTGCCGGCGCCGTTGGAGCCGAGCACGGCGCGGCGTTCTCCCGGGCGAACGGTGATGGTGACGTCGGTCAAGGCCGCCAGCGCGCCGAACAGCCGGGTCACGCCGCGCAGCTCCAGCGCGGCGCCGGAACCGACCGCTGAAAAGCGTGGCGCGGCGCTATCCATGACCGTGGCCTCCGCCTGGGCGTTTGTCGGTAGCGGTCACGCGGCGGCGCCATCGCTCCCAGAGTCCGATCACACCATCCGATGACCAGAACACGATGGCGAGGAAGCCGAGGCCGATCAGCAACCGGAAGCGGTTGCCGTCGAGCCCGAACTTGACCAGCAGATCGAGCGCGAAGGTGCGCAGGATGACGAAGATGAAGGCGCCGATGTAGGGGCCGACGGGGCGGGTGATGCCGCCGACCACGGCGATGATCAGGATGTCGATGCAGGCGTTGACGCTGACCGAGCCGGGCGAGATCTGCCGGTAGTTCCAGACCTGCAGCACGCCGCCGAGCGCGGCGATAAAGGACGCAAAGGCGTAGGCCGCCACGCGGTGCGCGTTGACATTGAAGCCGAGCGCCGCCATACGGCGGGGATTGTCGCGCACGCCTTGGAGCGCGAGGCCGAACGGCGCGCGCGAGACATATTGCACGGCGAAATAGCTGAACGCCGCGACGCCCAGCGTGACGTAGTAATAGGGGACGTCGGAGCGCCAGTCGACGCCCCAGAATTTCGGTGTGGCGATGGTGTTGATGCCGGTGTGGCCGCCGAAGATCGCCCAGTTCTGGTTGGTGAAATAATAGAAGGCCGCACCGATCGCGAGCGTGATCATGATGGTGTAGATGCCCTCGGTGCGCACCGCGAGCGTGCCGCCGAGCGTGCCGAAGATGGTCGCGAGCACCAGCGCCATCGGCGTGGCGAGCCACCACGGCCAGCCGAGGCTGATATTGGTATTGGCGCTCATGCCGAACACTGCGACCATGTAGGCAGCGAAGCCGGCGATGGTGAGCTGCATCAGGCTGACCATGCCGCCATAGCCGGCGAGGAACATCAGGCTGAGCGCAATGGTGCCGAGGATCAGCGTCGTGGCAAAGATCTCGATCAGGAAGAAGCCGCTGGCGATGAACGGCATGATCAGGAGGATCACCGCCACCAGCCAGACGACGGGCTGGTTGAATTCCGGCCACGCCAGCAATGTCGCGCGCGCCCCTGCCGGCTGACTGATCTGAGGAGGTGCGCCCTGGACCAACGACATGTCAGCGCCTCGCCAACAGGCCCTGCGGCCGCAGTGCCAGCACCAGCACCATGATGAGGAAGGTCACCACGATCGCGTAGGTCGGGATGTAGACGGAGCCGAGCTGCTCGGCGAGGCCGATGATGACGGCGCCCAGCGCAGCGCCGGGGATCGATCCCATGCCGCCGACAATGACAACGACGAGGGAAGCCAGCAGAAAGCGGGTATCCTCGCCGGGCGAAAGCGACTGAAAAGTTCCGCCGACCACGCCGGCAATGCCGGCAAGCCCGGCGCCGAGCGCGAACACGACCACGAAGACGAGCTGGATCGGCACGCCGGTCGCGGCGAGCATGTCGCGGTCATCGACGCCGGCGCGCACCATCATGCCGACGCGGGTTCGATTGAGCGCCAGCCACATCGCGATACCGATCACCACCGCAGCGGCGAAGATCACCAGTCGCACCATCGGATAGCGCAGATAGACCGCTTCGCCCGATGATTTGACCGCGGTGACCAGCGGCAACTCGATCGGGCCGACCAGCCAGCCCGGAGTCTGGATCTGATAGAAATCGCCGCCGAATACCCACAGCATCAGATCCGCAAACACGATCGAGAGCCCGATCGTGACCATGGTCTGGCGCAGATCCTGCCCCTCCATGCGGCGGAAGACGACGATTTGCAGGACTACCCCGAGCAGCGCGACGCCGAGAAATGCGACGATGAAGCCGAGCACCCAGGAGCCGGTCCAGGTGCTGATGGCGTAACCGATATAGCCGCCGAACAGATAGAGCGAGCCATGCGCCAGGTTGACGTTGCGCATCAGGCCGAAAATCAGGGTGAAGCCGCTGGCTACCAGGAAGTAGAGGCTGCCGAGCGTGATGCCGTTGAAGACGGCGTTGAGAAACACCCGCTTTCGGCCGATCGCCTCTTCGAGGCCGGGTGGCCACACGGCGAGGATCAGCCACAGCATCACCGCGACCGCGATCAGCAGGATCAGCGCCCATGCCGGATGGCGTTCGATGAATCGTGTCACGATCGCAGCCCGGCCGTCGCCATGCCGTCCTCCCAGACGCCGCGGCCTTTTCGGCTCGCGTTTTCCGGCATCCTAACGGCCTCGCGAGCCCTGCACTTGATTGTCAGTATCTTTTCGCAGCCTATCCGCTCAGGGCCGCAAGACTTTGGCGGCGCGGCGGTATTCGGTCGGCGCCATTCCGACATTGGCGGCGAAGAACCGCGTGAAACCGCTCTGGGAGGAGAAGCCGAGATCGAAGCCGATATCGGAGATCGGCACTTCGGTCGCAACCAGCGCGTCCAGCGCCTGTTCCATGATGAGTGTATTGAGATAGAGGTTCGGGGTAACGCCGGTCTGGGTGCGGAACAGCCGGTAGAAATGCGGACGCGACAGCCCGGACGCCCGCGCGATCGAATCCAGTTCGATTTCCGCGCCCGGGCTTTCGGACATCAGCTTGATGGATTTGCGGACGCGAAAGTCGGTGACGGCGGCTGTGGTGCGCGCCTCCTGCACCGGCTCGGGTATCTGCCAGCTCTCGTCATAGCAACTGTCGATCAACTGCCTGAGTTCGCTATCAAGACTGCTTAACGACGGCGCGCCGCAAACCAGCGCCGCGGATCGGCGAATATGCCTGTCGAGCGTGGCCGTGCGCTTGAAAAAGGTGCGCCCGAACCGCAGGCTGTGGGCGCGGGCCGCATCCGGGGCGAACCATTCGGGGTTGACGTAGAGGACGAAGAAGATCGCGCCGTTCTCTACATCGGTGGGAATAAAATTGTGTGGTTCCCAAGGGTTGACGGCAACAATGGAGTCTTCTGCGAGAAGCCATCGCTCATCGCAGACATCGATCCGGGCCGGCGTTCCACCGACATGAAAAACCAGATGCCCTTCGCGATGCGCATGCATGTTGAAGGGGCGGTTCAACTGATAGACCGTCGCGCGACCGAACCGGCCGTGGAAGACGGCCAGAGCCTTGCTCATGCCTTCCCTCCCGCGGGGATGTTCTCGTCTTTTTCAACCAGCGTTCAACATCCGCCGCGGGATTGCAAGGGAAGATCACGCCCGGTCCGGGCGCGAGCGGATCCCGGCGCAAGACCGGGACCCGTTCGCAAGTGCGAAGAGCTCAGTACTTCTTGCACTCAGGAACCGTTCGGCTCGGCAGCCCGATCTTGGCGAATACCGCCGGGTCGTAACCCAAGGTCTGGTTCACGTCGGGAATGACCTTCACGACCTTGCTGAACAACGCGCCCTTGCCGTCATCCACCACTTCGGTGACGAAGTTGGTGCCGATGGCCTGGCGGTTGGAGTCGAGCTTGATCTTGCCGTTGGGCGCGTCGAGCACGATCTTGGCCAGCGCTTCCTTGTACTTCGCCTGATTGTTGCTGAGGTCGCCGTTGACCTCACGCAGGGCGAGGATGAGCGCCATGGTCGAGCCGTAATAGTTGGTGGCGAGCAGCGAGGGGCTCGGGAACCGCTTGTTCGGCGGGAAGGCGTCCTGATAGGCTTTTACGAATTTCTGCCAGTTCGGATCCTCCCAGGTGTCGGCCTGGCCGCTCGCGGCAATCGTGCCGATCATCGCGTTCTTGGCGTTGCCCTTGGCGGACAGGATGGTCTGGTCGACCATGATTGAGCCGCCCATCAAATGCGCCTTGCCGCCGGCCTGCTGGTACTGGTTCAGGAAGTTGACGGCATCCGCACCGCCAAGGCCGAGATAGATGGCGTCGACGTCGTCGGGCAGCGCGGCGATCACGGAGGCGAAGTCCTTGGTGCCGAGCGGCACCCATTGACGGTTGGTGACTTGTCCGCCGGCGCCGCAGAACTCCAGCACCAGCCCGAACACCTGCGTATAGATGAACGAATAGTCTTCGCCGACGGTGGCGATCTTCTTATATTTCTTGGTCTCATAGGCGTATTTGCCCAGACCCACCTGCCACTGCGCGCCGTCCATGTTGTAGCGGAAGAAGTTCGGCGCCGGATCGACGTAGGTGGTTTCCTGGGCGCCGGAAGCGGCGTTGATGAAGGTCAGCTCGGGCCGCGTCTTGGCAAAGTTCTTCACCGCGATGCCTTCGTCGCCGGACAGCGGCGACAGCAGGATCTGCACCTTGTCCTGCTCGATCAGCTTGCGCACGGCGCGCACGGCTGAATCGGGCGTGGCATCGGTCGAGGCGATGATGAACTCGATTTCCTTATCGCCGACTTTCTTGCCGAGCACATTGAGCGCCGTCTGGTGGCCGCGTATCCCGTCCTCGCCGAGCACCGTGTAGGTGCCTTCGAGGGTTGCGGTGACGCCGACCTTGATCTTCTCCTGAGCCAAGGCGGCGCTGGAAAGCAACAGGGTGCTCAGCGCGATCAGTCCCGCACAGCTTTTAAACATCGAACCCCTCCCTTGTATCGCCAGTTTTTAGGTCGTCCCAAAATCGCCATGCGGCCGATGCCGGTTGTGAACCGTGCAGCGGGAATGCATTGCGACAGGGATCGCCACAGCGGAAGCTAACCGATGACGGGGGCCGCGCACGCAACTTCACCTGTTGCAACTTGACAGGTAGTCTCATTTTGCATGCTGCGCCGCGACGAGGTTCGCGGCGATTTAGGATGGTTGATTCAAGAATGTGGAACGTGCGGACGAAGCAATAAGTCCCTGATTTCACTCGCGGGTGCTGCAGGACTTGAACTTCGACCGGAGCGTCGGTTGAGATGCTGGTTGAAACCTCGCAAGCGGAATCGCGGAGACACCTTCATGGCCGATCTGCAGACGACGAGACTCCAATCTATCCGGACCGCCCGTGGTGCGAACCGCGCGATCTTGTTTCTGGCAGTCTTCCTGACCTGGTGCGTTGGCACCATGGCCGCGGCGGGGGCTGATCTCTATCGCACGAAGGTCACCGTCACGGGCCAGGGGGAGGCGAATCGGATGGTTGGCTTTGCCGCGGGTCTGGAGGACGTCCTCATCAAGGCATCCGGGGCGCAGAAACTCAGTGGTGACCGGCGATTGGCGGCATACAAGTCGAAGGCAAAGGATTTCGTCAGGGCATTCAGCTATCGCGACCAGTTTTTTGGCAAGCCTATACGTGACGAGCAGGGCACCCGCGATCGGCCCTTCGACCTCACCGTGGAGTTTGAGGAAGGCAAGATCGACGACATTCTCAAGGCGCTCAGCCTCAAGCCCTGGCTGTCACATCGCCCGTCCCTTGCCGTCTTTGTCGAGATGGATCAAGGCGCAAAGAATTATATCGTGACGACGGATGGGACCCAGTCCGACTTGCAGCGTGACGCGCTGCTCGCCGCAGCCGACAAGCGTGGTATGGACATTGTGCTGCCCGGCACAGCGGCGTTGGCGAAATCGAACATCACCGGCGCGGAGCTCAGGACGCCGTCTTTCCCGGCGTTGGCCCCGGTTGCGACGGAACTGGATGGCGAAGTTGTTTTGGTCGGGCGATTGGTCTGGGATGACCGGGATCTCGGCTGGGCCACGCAGTGGCAGATGGACTGGCGCGGCCAGACGCACCGTTGGCAAATCCTCGGCCTCACGTTCGATGAAACCTTTCGACGCGGCATCGGCGGCGCCGCCCAGATCCTGTCAGGCAATGGCGATCCGGCCACCCGATCGTCGTCGGCCGGCGGAAACAAGCTGCATTGATTCCCGTTGATGCTCTGCTATCCCGCGAGAAAGCCGCCATCGACCGCGACCACCGTTCCGGTCGCATATTGCGACGCCGGCATGCAGAGGAACGCAACCGCGCCGGCGACGTCTTCCGGCTGTCCCCATCGCTTGAAGGCGGTGCGGTCGGCGATGCGCTGGTAATGCGCGGCGTCGGATCGGCCGGCGGCGTTGATCGAGGTCTCGATATAGCCCGGCGCCACCGCGTTGACGCGGATGCCTTCCTCGGCCCAGGCCATCGCGAGCGCCTTGGTCAGCATCACGACGCCGCCCTTGCTGGCGCAATAGGCGGGAATCCGCGGCAGCGCCAGCGTTGCGTTCATCGAGGCGATGTTGACGATCGAACCCTTGGCCTTGGCCAGCAGTGGGCGGAACGCCATGCAGGTCCGGAACGTGCCGGTGAGATTGACGTCGAGCACCTTCATGAAAGTCGCGATCTCATATTCCTTGTCGCGCGCGAGAATGCCGGCGCAATTGACCAGCGCGTCGACGCGGTCGTGCCGCTGCGCAAGGGCTGCGACCGCGGAGTCGTCGGTGACGTCGAGCGTCGTCAGTTCGAGCCCCGCCTGTGGCGTGAGCGGCGTCCGGGCAAGGTCGGCTTCGTTGACGGCGGTGGCGGTGACGGTCGCGCCGAGTTCACAGAACAAGCGGCTGATGGCCGCGCCGATATCGCCGGCGCCGCCGATCACGACGGCATGAAAGCCCTGTGCCAGCGAGAAGGTGGAGGTCATCGCGATCGTCCGTGTCGTTTCGGGGGCGGGGCCGTCGATTCGCGAACGACGAGCGAATAGTCGATCTCGTGGTGCATGATGGTCTGCTCGCCGGCCAGCCGCCGGACCAGATATTCGCCGGCGCGCTGCCAGGTCTCACCGGTGGGGACGTGAATAGTGGTCAGGCTCGGCCGCAAATGCCGGCTCCAGTCGAGATCGTCGAAGCCGACGACGGAGAGGTCGCGCGGCACCGCGAAGCCGCTGCGCTCGGCTTCCAGCAGCACGCCGTAGGCGATGACGTCGTTGCCGCAGACCACCGCCGTCGGGCGGTCATCGAGGCTGAGCAGATAACGCGCCGCCTCGCGTGCGTCGTCGAGCGTGTAGGGCACCTCGACATGCCATTTGTCCGGTAGTTCGATGCCGCCTTCGGCCAGCGCCCGGCGGAAGCCGGCGACGCGGGCGCTGGCGCGATCGTTGTTGCGCTGGAGGGCGGAGACGACCCCGATCCTGACATGTCCGAGTTCAACGACATGCGCGGCGGCGCGGTAGGCCGCAGCCTCATTGTCGGTGCCGACGCAGGGGTAGGGACGATCGGGCCGATAGATGCCGACATTGATGAAGGGCACCGCGTTGTCGGCGAGCATCTTGCGCAAGGCGTCGTGATGGCAATCGCCGCGCAGCACCAGCCCGTCGACGCCGCGACCGATCAAATTGCGCGCCTGCTCCAGCTCGGCGTCGAGGTCGTAACCGCTGGTGGTCAGGAACAGCATGTAGCCGACCGAAGAGAGATATTTCTGCAGCGAGGCGATGCCGCGCGCGAACATCGTGTTGTCGATGGTCGGCACGATTGCGCCCAGCGTGCGCGAGCGGCGCGACGACAGGATGCGGGCCGGCGCATGCGGGATGTAGCCGACGGCTTCGATCGCTTGCGAGATGCGCGCGCGCAAGGAAGGGCTCACCGCTTCGGGGTTGTTGATCGCGCGCGAGACCGACGCCGTCGATACGCCGGCCCGCGCGGCGACGGCGCGGATGCCTTGTTTCAATGTGGCGGCAGACGGGCTCATGGATTTATCGGGTGTAACGTTACATAAATGGTCAGATGGATCGTCAATGCACGTTCAGCAATTCTGCTAGAAGTTCGGCAGATTGTCCATTCTCTTGACAGACGAGAGGTGACGCTTAGGATGTAAACGGTTTCATAAAATGGCGCTGCCGAACAGGCGGACAAGCCGGGTCAGGGAGGAGTTCAATGAACGCCAGGATGTTTGCGGCGCGCGTCGCGTTGCCGGTTCTCGCGGCGGTCGCCGTCAGCGCACAGGCGCGCGCGGCCGATTTCGAATGGAAGAAATTCCAGGGCAAGACCGTCACATTCCTCGCCAACAACAACCCCGTGGCGCTGGCGCTGGTGACCTACAAGGCCGATTTCGAGAAACTCACGGGAATGACGCTCAAGGTCGATGGCTACCAGGAGCAGCAGATGCGCCAGCGGCTGGTCACCGTCATGAATGCGCGCAGCGACGAGGTCGACGTGTTCATGACGCTGCCGTCGCGCGAGGGCGAGCAGTTCGCCGCCGCAGGCTGGTATGCCGATCTGTCGGCCATGTCGAAGAACGAGGCGGCAACGGAATACGATCTTGTCGGCCTGAGCCAGGCGCTGCTGAAGGCCGGGACGTTCAACGGCAAGCTGACCAGCATGCCCATGAACATCGAGGGGCCCATCCTTTATTACCGCACCGACATCCTCAAGCGATGTGGTGTCGAAAAGCCGGCGACCATCAAGGATGTCGAAGCCGCGGCAGAAAAGATCAAGGCTTGCGACAACACCATCACGCCATTCGTCTCGCGCGGCCTGAAGCCCGCGATCGCCTACACCTTCAGCAACATGCTGCACAATATCGGCGGCAGCTACATGGCAAACGGAAAATCCGCCCTTTGCTCGGCGAAGGGCAAGGAGACGCTGGAGACCTACAGCCGGCTGCTGCGCGACTATGGCCCGCCCGGCGTCGTCAACTACAGTTTTCAGCAGATATCGGCGCTCTATCGCAGTGGCCGCGTCGCGATGTCGTTCGAATCCTCCAATGAACTGCGCACCGTGATGGATGGCGGCGAGCGGCTCAAGGATACGGGGCTGGCGCCGTTCCCGGCGGGCGCGGCCGGGCAGGTGCCGACCGCGATCGGCTGGGGCATGGCGGTGTCGGCCTACAGCAAGCAGCCGAGTCCCGCCTGGTACTTCGTGCAATGGGCGACCAGTCCGGAGATTCAGAAGCGCATGGCGTTGCAGGGAATCGCGCCGCCGCGGCCGGCGGTCGCCAACGATCCCGAATACCGCAAGTGGATCGATGCCGAGCCGGTGCGCAAGGAATGGCAGGCCGCGCTCGACGTGCTCGCCACCAAGGGATCGTCCGAAGTCGGCTACCCCATCGTCGCCAATCCCGAATCGCGCGAATTCATCGGTCAGGCCGTGCAGGACCTGATCCTCAAGCAGAAGACCGTCGACCAGGCCTGTGCCGACGCGGACAAGGCGCTCGATGCGCTGATCGCGCAAAAGTAGCGGCTGATCTGAGAGGGAACGGGACATGTCGGACGCGGCCGCGACATTGACGCAGGACCGGCAACGGCTGGAACTGTCGGCGCTCTCGGCGCCGGCGGTGATCTTCACCGTCGCGATGATCGCTTTCCCCGTCGTCTACACGATCTGGCTCGGCTTCCAGAGCTTCTCGTCGACCGGCAAGCAGTCCTTTGCGGGTCTTGCGAACTATTCGAAACTCGCCTCCGATTACGAGTTCTGGCACGGGCTCTGGGTCACCATTGCGCTCTACGTGCTCTCGCTGGTGCTGCAGCTCGTGTTCGGCGTCTGGCTGGCGCTGGTCCTGTTTCACGCCAAGCGCCTGCCCGGCATCGTGCGGTCGATGTTCATCTCGCCCTTCATGATGCCACCGGTGGTCGCCGGCATGATGTGGCTGGTGATCCTCGATCCGTCGCTTGGGGCGGCAAACTACATCCTGCAATCGCTTGGGCTACCGCCATCGGAGTGGCTGGCCTCGCCGAGGTGGGTGATTCCGACGGTGGCGCTGATCGACAGCTGGCAATGGACGCCCTATGTCGCGCTGATCGTGCTCGGCGGGCTGCAGTCTTTGCCGCCCAGCGTCTATGAAGCGGCCCAGATCGACGGTGCTTCGCCGTTCAAGACGTTTCAGCGCATCACGCTGCCGCTGCTGCTGCCGACCATCGTCACCGCCGCCATCCTGCGCAGCGTCGATTTGCTGCGCTTCTTCGACATCATCTACATCACCACCCAGGGCGGCCCCGGCAACGCGTCGAATACGCTCAATATCTATGGCTTCCGGGTCGGATTCGAGTTCTTCAACATCGGCTACGCCAGCGCGCTGATGCTGACGTTGACCGCGATCGTGTTCGGTGCCGTGCTCGCGTTCAACCGCCTGCGCGGCGCGGTCGCCTGGTAGGTGCTGATATGACCGACGCACCAACCGCCGACCGCTGGATCCGCCACCTCAATTTGCTGCAGCTGGTGCTCGCCGGCATCATCATCATGACGCCGACGGTATGGATGGTCGTGTCGTCGCTAAAACCCTCGTTCGAGGTGACGTCGTATCCCCCGACATTGATATTCTCGCCGACGCTGGAGAATTACGCCCAGCTCATGAAGACGACACCGTTCGTGAGCTACGCGGTCAACAGCCTGATCGTCACCATCGGCTCGACCAGCCTCGGACTGCTGTTCGGAATTCCCGCCGCCTTTGCCGTGTCATGGACCCGGATTTCGTGGCCGGCCATCCTGACATTGGCGGCGCGCATGGCGCCCGGCACGCTGTTCCTGCTGCCATGGTACGTCATGTTCCGCCAGGTCGGCATGATCGGCTCCTACACCGCGCTCATTCTCAGCCATGCCGTCATTACACTGCCGATCGTGATCTGGGTCTTGATGCCGTCCTTCGACGGCATCCCACGCAGCGTGTTCGAAGCAGCTCAAGTTGACGGCTGCAGCGTGACGCGGATTCTCTGGCGGATCGCGATCCCGCTGGTTGGCTCCGGAATCGCTGTCGCGGCGATCCTGGCCTTCGTCTTTTCCTGGAACTATTTCCTGTTCGCGCTGGTGCTCTCGAACGGCGACAGCAAGACGCTGATCGCGGCGGCCTTCAACTTCATCGGCGAAGGCTCGACGCAGTGGGGTGCGTTGATGGCGGCGGCGACGCTGATCGCACTGCCACCGCTTGTTCTCGCAGCACTGGTTCAGCGCTGGCTGGTCTCCGGGCTGACGCTCGGCGCGGTAAAGGGTTAGGTGCTTCGATGAATGTCTCTCCGCTCAGCAATTCGGTCATGAGCGCCGCGGTCTTCCATGGCCATGAACGCATCACCATCGAACGGGTGGCGATGCCGGAAGTCGCCGCCGGCGAGGTGCTGGTGCGAATCTCGCGCACGGCACTGTGCGGCTCCGACTTCAAGCTCTGGCACAAGGGCGCCGAGTTCACCGCGGGCCACGAAATTTTTGGCGTGGTCGAACAACCCGGCCATCGGCTGCATGGCCGCCGCTGCGCCGTCTATATCCCGCTGCATTGCGACCGCTGCGCCGCCTGCACGCGCGGCGATACCCAGATGTGCCTGGAAGTATCGAGCCTGATCGGCTGGAACCGGCCGGGCGGCTATGCCGAATATGTGCCGGTGCCGGAGAACTGCCTGCTGCCGGTGCCCGACGACATCGAGGACAGCCTCGCGCCGCTGCTGCTGGATACGATCGGCACCTCCGGCCACGCCGTGCGCTTCGTCAGCCGCGTGGTGCCGCCCGAAGAGGCGGGTCCCGTTCTGGTGATGGGTGCGGGCCCGGTCGGGCTCGGTGTCGTGCTGGCGCTGCGCAGCCTCGGCTATGACGACATCCATGTCGCCGATCCGAACACAACGCGGCTGGCCATTGCGCAATCCTTCAGCGCGAAGGCGCATCCGGTCGGCGACACCTCAAAGCGTTTTGCGCTGATCATGGAATGTTCGGGCGCGCATGCGGCGCGCAACCTCGGCATCGAACTCGTCCTGCCGCGCGGCGCGCTGGTGCTGGTCGGCGAGAACGCCGCGCCCTGGACCATCGAGGAAGGCAAGGTGTTCCGCCGCAAGGATTTTTATATGATCCGTACCTTCTATTTCCCGATCGCCGATTTCGAGCCGAACGTCGCGCTGCTGCGGCGCTACAAGGACGAGTATCGCGTCCTCGTCGACGGCGAGTTCGGCCTTTCGAGTTTGCCGGAGAATTTCGCACGCTTCGCCAAGGGCGAGTTGATCAAACCCGTGCTGGCGCTGGACTGACCATCATGGCCTCCATTTCGATCCGCAATCTCGTCAAGCGCTACGGCAATTTAGCCGTGATCCCCGATCTCAACCTCGAAATATCAGATCACGAGTTCGTCGTCTTTGTCGGCCCTTCCGGCTGCGGCAAGTCCACGCTGCTCCGGATCATCGCGGGGCTCGAGCCGATCACCGCGGGCGAGGTTTATATCGGCGACAAGCGTGTGAATGGTATCCCGGCGGCGCAGCGCGACATCGCCATGGTGTTCCAGGATTACGCGCTCTATCCGCATATGCGCGTCTACGACAACATGTCCTTTGCGCTCGAATTGCGGGGAACGCCGAAGGCCGAGATCGACGCGCGGGTGAAGCGCGCTGCGGCCTTGCTGCATATCGAACCCTATCTCGACCGCAAGCCGAAGGAATTGTCCGGCGGCCAGCGCCAGCGCGTGGCGATGGGACGCGCCATCGTGCGCAATCCCAAAGCGTTTCTGTTCGATGAGCCGCTTTCCAATCTCGATGCAAAACTGCGCGGGCAGGTGCGGGCCGAAATCAAGGCATTATCGCAGGAGCTGAAGACCACGATGGTCTTCGTCACCCATGATCAGATCGAGGCCATGACCATGGCCGATCGCATCGTGGTGTTGCAGGGCGGCACGGTGCAGCAATACGACACGCCGGAGGCGGTCTATGAGCGGCCGGCCAACCAGTTCGTGGCGGGCTTCATCGGCTCGCCGGCGATGAATTTCTTTCCCGTCGAGTGGCGCGGGGAGGGCGTGGTGTTTTCCCAGAGCGGTGCGGCAGTGCCGCTCGCCGAGCAGAGCTGCGCCCCGCTGCGCCAGGCCGGCAAGGGCGTGCTCGGAATCCGTCCCGAACACTTCGCCGTGGCGGCGGATCCGGCGGACGGCGTTGCGGTTATGATCAAGCTGGTCGAGCCGCTCGGCTCGGATACGCTGATCCATTTCGACCTCGCAGGCGCCTCCGCGATTGCGCGCGTCGATCCGTCGCTGCGGCCGAAGGTCGGCGACCTCCTCAGCCTTCGCCCGCAGCCGGGGAAAACCCATCTGTTCGACAGCACCGACGGCGGGGTGCTGCAGTGACCGCGCACGAGGCGATCGCGGATATGGCGTCGAAGGCCGGGCAGGTCCGTATCATCTGCCTTGGGCTCTCCGCGCTTGATCAGGTCTGGCGCGTCGACCGGTTCTTTTCGGGACAGAGCGAGAAGATCAGGGGCCGGGATTATGCGACACTCGGTGGCGGCATGGCGGCCAACGCCGCCGTGACCGGCGCGCGGCTCGGCGGCTCGATCGCATTCTGGGGCCGCGCCGGAGACGACGCCGCAGGACGCGAAATGCACGCGGCGCTTTCCGCCGAAGGAATCGACGTCGCAAACTTCAAACTGTTTTCGGATGGGCGCTCCTCGGTCTCGGGGATCATCGTCGACGGATCCGGCGAGCGCCAGATCGTGAATTTTCGTGGGGCATTTCCGGAAGCCGCCGATTGGCTGCCGCTGGATGAAGTCACGCAGGCATCCGCGGTGCTGGCCGATCCGCGCTGGGTCGATGGCGCGGCGGCGCTGTTCAGCAAGGCGCGCACACTTGGTATTCCGACCGTGCTCGATGGCGACGTCGCCGACGCCGAGGTGTTCGAGCGGCTGCTGCCGTTGACCGATCACGCCGTTTTCTCCGAGCCTGCGCTGGCTTCCTTCGCGGGGTCGGCGGAGGATGCGTCGCTGAACAAGCTCGCGCGATTCAATTGCCGCGTCGTGGCTGTCACGCGCGGCGGCGAAGGCGTGAGCTGGTACGAGAACAGCCGCCTGCAGCGGCGCGCTGCTTATCCTGTTTCCGTCGTCGACACGACCGGCGCCGGCGACGTCTTCCACGGCGCCTATGTCTTCGCAATCGGCGTTGGACTCGAGGTGCGCGATGCCATGGCTTTCGCGGCCGCGGCCGCCGCGCTGAAATGCACCCGTTCGGGCGGCCGCGCCGGAATCCCCTCCATCAATGACTGTCTTGCCTTCATGAGGACGCACCAATGAGAACGATCGGAAAGAACCGGGGCATCGCGCGCCTGGCGGATTCGGATGGCCACTTTCGCATGGTTGCGCTGGACCAGCGGCCACCGCTGTTCGACGCCATCGCGCAGGCCAAGGGCATCACGCGCGATCAGGTCGAATATGCCGACGTCACAGCCGCCAAGCGGCTGCTGGTGGAAAGCCTCGCGCCGCATTGCAGCTCGATGCTGTTCGATCCGAACTTCGCGGTTCCGGCCGCGATCGACCTATTGCCCGCGCGCTGCGGTCTCATCATGACGCTGGAGGAGCACCGCGTCGAGGAGACCGCGGGCGGCCGCAAATCGCGCGCCATTGCCAACTGGAGCGTGGAGAAGATCCGCGCGATCGGCGGCGACGCGGTCAAGGTGCTGGCCTGGTATCGTCCCGATGCCGACGCCGGCATCAACGAACATCAGAAGAGGTTCGTGCGCGAGATCGGGCAGGACTGCGCGCGCTACGACATTCCCTATGTGCTGGAGCTCTTGGTCTATCCATTCCTCGGCAGCGCCAATCACACCGCCGATTATGTGGAATCGCCCGGCAAGCTGCCGGGACTGGTGATCGACAGCGTGCGCGAGTTCGCCAGGCCGGAATATGGCGTCGACCTCCTGAAGCTGGAGAGCCCGCTCGCCGCCAACAGCCTGCCGCCGCGGGACGGGAGCGCAGCGGCGCAAGCCGCGCAGAAGGAATTCGACGCCATCGGCGCGATCTGCCGCGAGCGGAACATTCCCTGGGTGCTGCTGTCAGGTGGTGCAGCGCCCGAGAAATTCGAACGGGTGCTGGAGTTCGCCTATGCCGCCGGCGCCGGCGGCTTTCTTGCGGGGCGCACGATCTGGCTCGACGCCGTTCGCAAGCATTTCCCGGATCGCGCGGCGGTCGCGGCAAGCCTGCGGAAGGACGGCGTGGCGGTGCTTGAAAGCCTCAATGCGCTGACAACGGCGAAGGGCACGCGATGGCAGGCGCGCTTTCCGGCCTTTGGCGAGATCAAGCAGGAAGGCGATTTCGCGCGCGCATACTAGTCGCGTGCTGGTAATGTCGCGACCTTGATCGCTCATGGGTAAGATCGCTGGATCCCAAAATGGCCTTCTCCGTTCGCAAAATCGAGGCGTTTTGCTACCGCTATCCGCTGTCGACGCCGGTGGTGACTTCGTTCGGTCGCATGCTGAACCGTCCGGCGGTATTCGTCCGCGCCGAAGACGAAGACGGCGTCGTCGGTTGGGGCGAGGCGTGGTCGAACTTTCCTTCGACGGGCGCCGAACATCGGGCTCGGCTTGTCAACGAGGTGCTCGCGCCGGCGGTGATCGGGCGTGAGCTTGATGGTCCCGCGCAGGCCTTCGAGACCCTGACGCAGGGCACCGCGGTGCTGGCGCTGCAGTGCGGCGAGCCCGGGCCGTTTGCCCAGGCCATCGCAGGAATTGATCTAGCGCTGTGGGACCTCCATGCGCGCCGGCACAAGCAGCCGCTATGGCGATTGCTGGGCGGCCGTTCCGGCAGGATCAAGGCATACGCCAGCGGCATCAATCCCGGCGGAGCGCAGCAGACGGCAGAAGCGGCTTTGGAGCGCGGGCACCGCGCGCTGAAGCTCAAGATCGGATTCGACCTAGCGACGGATCTCGCCAATCTGGCGGCGCTGCGCACTGCGGTTGGTGACGGCATGCTGGCGGCGGACGCCAACCAGGGCTGGTCGATCGATCAGGCGCTCCACATCGTGCCGCGGCTCGGCGAGTTCGGTTTGCGCTGGCTGGAGGAGCCGCTTCGCGCCGATCGTCCCCGGCAGGAGTGGCAGAGGCTGCGCGCGAGCGCCGGCATACCACTCGCGGCCGGCGAGAATATTGCGAGCCGGGAAGGTTTTGCGCAGGTTCTTTCAGACGACGTGCTCGATGTCGTGCAGCCTGACATCGCCAAATGGGGCGGGCTGACGATCTGCGGCGGGCTGGCGAACGACATTCTGAAAGCGGGCAAGACGTTTTGCCCGCATTATCTCGGTGGTGGTATCGGATTGCTGGCGTCCGCACATCTGCTCGCCGGCGCCGGAGGCGGCGGCTGGCTGGAAGTGGACGTCAACGACAATCCGCTGCGCGATCAATTCTGCGGACCGGTCCTCGACATGTCCGAGGGCATTGTCGTTCTGAACGAAGAACCGGGCCTTGGAATAGTCCCCGATGTTTCATCGATCGCGCGCTACCGCACGCTATAGGGCTGGCCAATGGTCGGCGCGGGATCCTTTCGGCATTGTAATGATCTGCTCGCGCAATCGTGTGCGGCCGCGCGGCACGTGATGCCTAGCTTTAGATGCAGGTCGTCGCAACCCGTGGAGCGTGAACCATGAAACCAGTTTCATTTCTCTTGTTCGCCGCCTGCCTTGTGCTCTCGCAAGCCGCGTTTGCCCGTGGCGGCATGGGGCACATGTCGATGTCAATGACAGGCGGCGGAGCGCTCGGCACGAGCGGTGCTGCACCGGGGACGAATTCCCTGGGCACAGCGCTGCCATCCGGCATCGGCGGCCACGTCATGAAAGGGCCGTTGCTTGGGACGGACCCCACCATCGACAAGGAAGACGCGCAGCTTCAGAAGATGCTCGAAGGATCAATCTGCCGCGGCTGTTGAGATAAAGCGGATTGTGCAGCCGGGGCCACACTTGCCATGTCCACGCGCCGTGGGTTCCTGCGCGAGCAGCACAATCGGGAAGCGCTGGACGATCGTCGCAGTTCCGGAGCGCTGATCGGTAGGGCTATCATCAGTTAGTCCGAGAAAGCTGCTGAGCCCGGCAGGACTCGAACCTGCAGCCAGACCGTTATGAGCAGGAGAATATCGATCAGCTTTGCTAATTTTACAGCCTTTTCGTTTGAATTCGACCGCGTTCGCTGCGCTTTGGCCGGGCCGTTTATGGTGCGAAACTGGTGCGGCGACGCTGAACTCGCGCAGAGGAGCCAGGATTGGCATCCGTCTCGCTGAGCGGACAAGTCCGCCGGCAAGGAGATCTCCGCACCTGCCGGAATATCAATCGACAATTGAACCTCACTCTCGAAGGCCACTGCGGCGCAAACCCGACATCCAGTCGACGATTCATCGAGCAAAACGGCTTCAGTTGCCGGCTCTTTCCGGAGAGTGCACCCTCGGCACTCCCTGCGGCGGCATCGTGGCCCTTCTACCTGCGGCGAGAATGCCGTAGGAAATGGCAGGGACGAGGATCTGAGATGGCAAAGCAAACCGAGAAGAAGCCGCCTGCACTCAAGGGCGTATCAGCGGCCGAACGAGCCTTGGCATTATTGACCGCGTTCCGTCGGGGCGACGGCGCCTTGAGCCTGGCAGAGTTGGCCGAGCGGACCGGTCTGGTCAAAAGCACCATCCTGCGCCTGGCTCTATCGCTGCAACGATACCGGCTGCTCGCGCGCCTGCCGGACGGCTCCTACCGGCTCGATGCGGAGACCTTGCGCCTCGGCACTGCCTATCAGCAGGCGTTTCGTCTGTCCGATCATGTCATGCCTGTGCTCGAGCAACTCGCGGCGAAAACCGGTGAGACGACGTCCTTCTACGTTCAGAATGGCGAAGAGAGGTTATGTCTTTTCCGGGTGGAGAGCGCCAACCGGATCCGAATGGCGGTGCAGCCGGGCGATACCCGCCCGATGGACAAGTCCGCGATTGCTCAGACGCTGCGTCGCTACGAGTCCGGGCCGCCTGGACCGGATGACGAACTGCCGCTGTTTACCTCCGGCATAACTGATCCTCATGCCGCTGCTCTCGCCATGCCCGTATTCGGCATTGGTGACTCCCTGATCGGGGCGCTGGCTATCTCCGGGCCGGTCAGTCGGCTCACGGCAGCGCGGGCCGAGCAAGTCAAAGCGTCGCTTCTCGAGGCTGCAAACAAGCTCACGGTGGCATGCGGGGGAACGCCGCCTTCCGGAGCCGGAAAGCGCGCCAGCAAACGGGCCGCCGGCGTGTCTGCTTAAAACGGAACGTCATTTCATTTTATCTTGCCCGGGCAATCGGTGCGGCTTATAAGCCTCTTCATAACAAAGTATGGGGAGGACGAACGTCGTGGCATCAGGTTCGCTCACGCGGAGGACGGTCTTGGCCGGACTCGCTGCATCCGTTCTGCCGCGGCTTGCAGCGGCGCAGGAGGTGCGCTGGTCAAGTGGCTCCGGGAAGCCGCGCTTCGTGCCGCCGCCGGGCGCGACCGATTGCCACTTCCACACCTATGACAAGAACTATCCCGCCATGAAGGGCGCCACGCTGCTGCCCGATGACGCCTTGCCCGATGATTATCGTGCCCTGCAGCGCCGGATCGGCACAACGCGCGGCGTCATCATCCAGCCTTCTACTTACGGTACGGACAACCGGCTGCAGATTGCGTCACGACAGGCGCTTGGGCCAGAGAACTTCCGCGTCGTCGCCGTCGTGCCCGAGGACATATCGGATGCCGACCTGCGGCGGCTCGACGAACAGGGGGTCCGCGGCGTCCGCTTCAACCTCGGCTTTCCCGGTCCGCTGACGGTGGACTCTCTCAAGCCGCTTGCCCCGCGGCTGGCGGATCTCGGCTGGCACTGCCAGATCAACATGCGCCCCAAGCAGATCGAGGACCATGCGGACCTGCTGGCTTCGCTGCCGGGCCGTCTCGTGTTTGACCATCTGGCGCAGGTGCCGCAGCCGGCCGGCCTCGAGAGCGCGCCCTACAAGATCATTCGGGGTCTGCTCGACCGCGGCAAGACCTGGTTGAAGCTGTCCGGTCCTTATGTGTCGAGCAAGCAAGGTGCACCGGACTACGCCGATGCCGGTGCGGTCGCGGCGGCATATGTCAAGGCAGCGCCTGAGCGAATGATTTGGGGCAGTGACTGGCCGCATCCCTCGGAGAAGGACCGCAAGCCGGATGATGCGCACCTGCTCGATCTTTTCGCCGAATGGGCAGGCGGCGAGGTCGTGTTCAATCGCATCCTCGTCGACAACCCTGCCGAACTCTACGGCTTTCCTCGGGCCACCCAATGACGTTCTTCAACCCGCCGCGTCGGATCGAGACCACCATTTTCACGCGGCTTCCAGATCGGTTCCGCAAGCCGCGCCGCACCGCCTGGGCAGACGCCAACCAGGGCGGACGTGAGATCGACTCGTTCCTTGAAGGGCCATCCTTCGATCGTCAGGGCCGGTTGTACGTCACCGACATTCCGTATGGACGCATCTTCCGTGTCAGTTCGGAAGGCGAGTGGGAACTGGTGTCCGAGTATGATGGATGGCCGAACGGGCTGAAGGTTCACCGCGACGGCCGCGTGTTCATCACCGACTACAAGCGCGGGATCATGCTGCTGGATCCGGCCGGCGGCAGCGTCACGCCATTCCTGGAGACCGCCGCGAGCGAAAGTTTCAAGGGAGTGAATGACCTGATCTTCGCGCCATCCGGCAATCTCTATTTCACCGACCAGGGCCAGACCGGGATGCACGATCCCACGGGCCGCGTCTGGAAGCTCGCGCCCGATGGCCGGCTCACCTGCTTGATCAACACGATCCCGAGTCCGAACGGAATTGTTGTCGATCAGGAGGAGAGTTTTCTGCTCGTCGCGGTGACGCGTGCCAATCAGATCTGGCGCGTGCCGCTGCCAGCCAGCGGTCTCACCACAAAGGTCGGCATCTTCTCGCATCTGCATGGCGGTCCGGGCGGCCCTGACGGCCTGGCGCTGGATAACGGCGGCAATCTCTTGGTCTGTCACACCGGCTTCGGCTCCATATGGCGGCTGTCGCCCTTGGCCGAGCCGCTCGACCGCATCGTCTCCTGCGCCGGTGTCGGCACCACCAATCTTGCCTTCGGCGGACCGGAACGAAAAAGTCTTTTCATCACCGAAAGCCGCACCGGGACGCTGCTGCGTGCCGAGCTCGAAACACCGGGCTTGCCGATGTTCTCGCACGCAGACTAACTCAAGCGCCGCGCAGACGGACCAGCAACGCCTCTGCCGGATGGAGCAGGGGTTGCCCAGCCATGATCTTGACCTGCGATCGGCAGGAGTAGCCGGTCGCGAGCAGGCGGCCACTCTGTGCCCATCTGCTGACCTGAGGTCCCCAGCTCATTCCGTAGATCTGCTCGGAGGTGGCTCGATGTTCGGCCTCGTGGCCGTAGGTCCCAGCCATCCCGCAGCATCCCGAAGGCAGCACCCGCAAGTTCGCGCCCGCTGCCGCGAATGCTGCTTGCCAGTCCCGGAGGCTCGACAAAGCGAGCGAACGCTCGGAGCAGTGTGGCAGCAGCAGATATTCTTCGTCAGCGCTCGACGTCTTTGGGATGGCGTCGCAGCGACGCGCCAACCATTCCTGAAGCAGGAGCACGGGCGGCGGCCGATCGGCTTCGGCCAACATGCCGTATTCCGAGCGGTAGGTCAGCGTCATGGATGCATCCACTCCGACCAGTTCGACGCCGGCGGCAGCGAAGTCGCGCAGCATGGCGGCATTACGGGATGCTGCGCGGGTGAAGGCGCCGAGAAACCCGTGCACGTGTTGCGGCTTTCCGTTTGGGCGGAAGGGTGCGATGAACGGTTTGAAGCCGATCGCCCCTATGAGGTCCAGCACCGCGAGCACGACACGCGGCTCATACCAGCTCGTGAAGGCGTCCTGGACCAGCACCACGCTGCGCGCGCGCTCCTCCACCGGGAGCGCCGCCAGCAGTTCGGGTGTTGCGACTGCAATCGCGCGCGCCGCCAATTCCTGCCGCATCGACATTGGGGAAAATTTCGGTGTGTGCACCAGTCCGATCGCCCGCATCGCCGCGCGGCCCGGCGGACTGTCGATCACGAGATTGTACAGCCTCCGCATCTTGCCGAGCGCCGGCAGCATCGACTCCAGCGAGCCGACCAAGTGGTCGCGCAACGGTCGCAGATAGCGGCCGTGGTAGACTTCGAGAAACTTTGCGCGGAAGCTCGGCACGTCAACCTTGATCGGACACTGCCCGCTGCAGGACTTGCAGGCGAGGCATCCATCCATCGCCTCCTTTACCGCGTGCGAAAAATCCGGCTCGCGAGCCCAGGTGTTGCGCAACCTCATGGGAAAGTGCCGCCAGGCGGAGCCGCGCCGCAGCGCCGCGACTTCGCTTTCCGGGTCGACGCCGAGGGCAGCCAGTTGCCGCAACCATTCGCGGATGAGCGAGGCGCGGCCCTTCGGCGAGTGGCGGCGATCGCGCGTCGCCTTGTAGGAGGGGCACATCGCTTCGTCCGAATCCCAGGAGAAGCATGCACCATTGCCGTTGCAGTGGAGCGCTTCGTCATACGCCGCGCGGACGGCAGAGGGGATCGTTCGGTCGAGCTGGCCGCGCGTGGTAAGCCCGTCGATCGTCAGCAACTGCCCGGCCTCCGGCGCAGCGATCTTCCCTGGATTGAGCTGGTTTCGAGGATCGAATGCGGCCTTGATCGACTGAAGGGTCGGGTAGAGCGGCCCGAAGAAGCGCGGCGAAAATTCCGAGCGCACGCCTTTGCCGTGCTCGCCCCACAGCAGTCCACCATACTTCCTGGTGAGCTGAACGACCTCTTCAGTGATCTCCCGGATGAGCGGTTCCTGTGCCGGGTCCTTCATGTCGATGGCTGGGCGTACGTGCAGCACGCCGGCATCGACATGGCCGAACATGCCGTAAAGCAGTCCGCGGGCGTCAAGCAGCGCGCGGAACTCGGTGATGTAGTCGGCCAGGTGTTCGGGCGGCACTGCGGTGTCCTCCACGAAGGGGATCGGCCGTTTGTCGCCTTGCATGTTGCCGAGCAGGCCGACCGATTTCTTGCGCATCGTCCAGATCGCGTTCACCTCGGCCTCGCCACGCGCTACCGTGAAGCCGCAGCGGCCGTGTGACGGTTCGGCCGAGGTCAGCGCATCCGTCATGCGGCCCACGGGGCCCTCGACCTCCGGCTCCGTATCGCCGACGAACTCGACGAGGTTTACGCCCATGGCACGCTGTCCGTCGTCTTCGGGGAAGTATTGCCGGACGGAGTCCCAGACCACATCGTCTTGCGCAAGGCCGAGCACCCTGGAATCGATGGTCTCGATCGACGCTGCGCCGAACCGGATTAGCTCCTGAGCATCGCGCAAGGCGGCATCGAAGCTGCCATAGCGTACATTGACCAGAGCGCTGTGTTTGGGGATCGGCACCACGTTCAGCTTGGCTTCCGCAATCAGCGCAAGCGTGCCTTCGCTGCCGCAGAGGATCGAGTTCAGGTTGAAACGACCGCGATCATCACGGATGTGAGCGAGGTCGTAGCCAGTCAGGCACCGGTTCAGCTTCGGGAAATGGGCTGCGATCAGGTCCACCTGCTCGCGCTGGATCGCATCGACCAGCCTGTGAACGGCGCCGACGAGGTCGGCTCGCCGCTGGACTTGCTGCAGCTCCTGGTCCTCCAGCGGTTGCGACGTCCAGACCGTGCCGTCCAGCAACACGGTCGTCAGCTCCAGCACATGGTCGCGCGTCTTGCCGTACAGGCAGGAGCCCTGGCCACTGGCGTCGGTGCTGATCATGCCGCCGATCGTGGCGCGGTTGGAGGTGGAGAGTTCCGGCGGAAAGAACAGGCCGTGTTCGGCCAGCGCGGCATTAAGCTGATCCTTCACCACGCCGGCCTGCACGCGTACCCAGCGCTCGGTCGGATTGATCTCGAGGATCCGGTTCATGTGGCGCGAGACGTCCACCGCAACGCCTTCGGTTAGCGACTGGCCGTTGGTGCCGGTTCCGCCGCCTCGAGGTGCAAAGACGATGTCCTTGAAGCGCGACTCGGCAGCGATGCGGGCGACGCGCACCAGGTCGCCGACGCTGCGCGGAAACACCACGAGCTGGGGAAGGAGCTGATAGATCGAGTTGTCGGTCGCCGAGACGATCCGGTCGCCATAGGCCGGCGCCAAATCTCCTTCGAACCCGCGCAGCCCAAGCTCCGTGCTCAGTTCGGTATGCAGCGGAGCAGGGGCCCGCATATCGGAAACGCGTGGCAGCATACTGTCCCTCCGGGCTTGCCGGACACCGTAACTGACGGCGAGCACTTCACTTTTCCATGGGAGCGTCTCTTAGGGGGCGACGCAAGCGCTCCGGTCCGGGCTCTTAAAATGAAACACCGTTTCAAAATAAATTGCAACGCCGTTCTGTTTTTGTTAAGGAGCCGCACAGCCGGGGAAACACCGGCCCTGGAGGGAACCAATGGCCAGTGTCACCGCCGCGTCAGCCGGCGCGGGCTTTACGCCCGAGCAAGAGAAGATCCTCTCGAAGGTGCTGTGGCGGATCGTGCCGTTCCTGCTGCTCTGCTACATCATTGCCTATCTTGACCGGGTGAATGTCGGCATCGCCAGCCTGACGATGAACCACGATCTCGGCATCTCGCCTTACGAATTCGGCTGGAGCGCCGGGCTGTTCTTCTTTGGCTATTTCCTGGCCGAAGTGCCGAGCAATCTTGCCTTGCAAGCCATCGGCGCACGCAAGTGGATCGCCCGCATCCTGATCACCTGGGGCCTGATTTCGGCAGCAACGGCGTTCGTGGTTGGCCCAGTGAGTTTTGGCGTGATGCGCTTCCTGCTCGGGCTCGGCGAGGCCGGCTTCACGCCCGGCGTATTCCTCTATTTCACTTACTGGTTTCCCGCACGCGTCCGGGGCAGGGCAACTGCGGCGTTCTTGCTGGGCATCCCGATCGCGAACATCATCGGCGCGCCGATCTCGAGTTCGCTACTCACCTTTGACGGCTTGGGTGGCTTGCACGGTTGGCAGTGGCTGCTGATCCTTGAGGGATTGCCGGCAACGCTACTTGGCTTCGTGTGCTTCTTCACGCTCACCGACAAACCAGAGCAGGCCAAGTGGTTGAGCGAGGAGGAGCGGCGATGGCTGGTCGAGGTGCTCGCGGCGGAGCGCGCGGCAATTGCCGCCAAACACTCATCCCGGCTCAGGGACGCCTTCATCAACTGGCGGGTCCTTGTCTGCGCCGCCGTCAACTTCTGCGCCATCATCGGCTCCGTCGGCCTCGGCCTATGGATGCCACAGATCATCAAGAGTCTCGGCTTCGGCGTCATCGCCGTCGGCTTCATCGCCGCGATCCCCTACATCTGTGGCGCCATCGCGATGATGCTGTGGGCGCGCCTGTCGGACAGAGGCGGTGAGCGGAGCTGGTTCGTGGCATCTGCGCTGCTTGTCGGCGCAGCCTCGTTGCTCGTCTGCGGCTTTGCGACATCGTCGGCGCTGATCTCGATCGTCGCGCTCTGCGGCGCCGTGATCGGGATCATGTGCTACCAGTCGACATTCTGGCCGATCCCGTCGAGCTTCCTGACCGGCAGCGCGGCCGCAGGTGGCCTCGCGATGATCGTCTCGATCGGCAATCTGGGCGGCTTCGTCGGCCCTTATCTTATTGGTGTGATCAAGCAGTCGACCGACAGCTTCTCCTGGGCCCTGATCTCGGTGGCCGCATTTCTTACCTTGGCCGCCATCCTGATCCGGGTGGTTGGTGTCAGCCTGCAGCGACAGGCCGGGGCCCCTGACGGCCGCACGGCTCCGATCGCAACTCTCTCGAAAGGAATCTGAAGATGAGCGACAAACAGCAGTTTCGTCTCGGTCTGGTCGGTTATGGCGAGATCGGCAGCACGTTGGGCAAAGGGCTCCGCGGGGCCGGCCTGCAGCAGATCTTCTGCTACGACAAGTACGCCTTCGAAGGCCCCTACGCCGATCTGATCCAAAGCCGCGCCAAGGCGGCAGGTGTCACGCTGGTCAAGTCCAATCAGGAATTGGCGGACGCGGTGGAACTGATCTTCAGCGTCACGCCGGGATCCGCCTCGCTCGAAAGTGCGAACGCGTTTGCGGCCGTGCTCGATGGCCGCCACACCTTCCTCGACTTCGCTTCCGCCACTCCGAAGGTGAAATACGGCGTCGCCGAGCGGCTCGCCAAGACGGGCACCACGCTCGGGGACGGCTCTATCATGGGTACGCCGAAGAACGGCTACGCGATGCACATGATGTCGAGCGGTCCCGCGGGACAGCGTGTCGTCGACCTGCTCGTTCCTTGGGGCATGAGCATCGAATTCGCCGGCGAGAAGCTTGGCACGGCTTCGGGCATCAAGATTCTTCGTTCCGTCCTGATCAAGGGGATCGAGGCGCTGATCGATGAGACGCTGCTGGCAGCCCGATCCTATGGTCTGGATGAGACCGTATTGGCCTCGGCGTCGAAGACGCTCACCCGACCGTTCATGGACACCGTGGAGAGCCTCACTCCCTCCGGTGTCATCCATGCCAAGCGGCGGACCGAAGAGGTCGAGATGGCCGCCGAGGCGGTCGAAGATGCCGGGATCGAGCCGCTGATGGCGCGCGCAACGGTGGCGCGGCTTCGCTGGAAGGAGAACCTCGGCCTGAAGGAGCATTTCAAGGGCGTCGTTCCCGAGAACTACAAGATCGCCATCGACGCGATGGTGGCGAAGATGCAGGCCGGAGCGAAAGCGGCCGAATAAGGCCAGGCCAGCAGGGACCAGAACAGGGAGAGAAACGTGACGGCTGCTCGAACGGAAATCGATCAGATCGAGAAGGTGACGATGCGCCGGGTCATCCTGCGCCTCGTGCCATTCCTGATGATCTGCTATTTCTTTGCGCTGCTTGACCGCGTCAACGTCGGTTTCGCTGCGCTGCAGATGAACAAGGATCTGGGGCTTACGCCGTCAATGTTCGGCTTTGCCGCCAGCCTGTTCTTTGTCTCGTATTTCCTGGTGGAAGTGCCGAGCAATCTGGCCCTGCAGAAGATCGGTGCCAGGCGCTGGATCGCGCGCATCATGATCACCTGGGGATTGGTGACGGCGTGCATGGCGTTCGTGGTGGGGCCGTACTCGCTTTATGCGATGCGCTTCATCCTGGGCGCGGCTGAGGCAGGTTTCTTTCCCGGCGCAATCCTCTATTTGACCTATTGGCTGCCGTCCCAGTATCGCGCCCGCATCCTGGCAACGTTTACGGTTTCAATTCCGCTGGCCACCTTTCTGGGCTCGCCGCTCTCGGTTGGTTTGCTCGAACTTGACGGCGCGCTTGGTTTGCGCGGATGGCAATGGCTGTTCATCCTGGAAGGGTTGCCGACGATCCTGCTGGGTCTTTCGTGCCTGTTCGTCCTGACCGACAAGCCGGCGCAGGCGTCCTGGCTGACCGTGGAACAGCGGGAATGGCTGACCGGGCGCATGGAGGCGGAGGCGGCCGCGCGCAAACCGGTCGGACATCTCTCGCTCTGGCAGCTTGCCACCAACAAGTATTTCCTTGTCATGGCACTGGTCTGCTCCGGCGCCTCCGCCACCGGCAGTGTGCTGTCGGTCTGGCAACCGCAGTTGTTGAAGTCGTTCGGCCTGACGAACCTGCAGACCGGCTTTGTCAACGCGATCCCCTACGGTATTGCGACCGTACTCATGGTCCTGTGGGGACGTCGCTCGGACAAAACAGGCGAGCGCCGCTGGCACACCGCTATTCCGCTCTTGCTCGCCGCCGGCGGCTTCACGGCGCTGGGTTTGACCGGGACCGCGGTCGTGCCGACGATCATCATGGTCACGTGTTGTCTGGTGGGCGCGTATGCCTTCAAGGGGCCATTCTGGGCACTTTCGGCAAGCTGGCTTTCGGCGAGTACGCTCGCGGCGGGCCTCGCCGGGATCAACGCGATTGCCAATCTGATCGGCGGCGGGCTGATGGTGAATGTGGTTGGCGTGGTCAAGGAACGCACGGGCAGCTTCGTGCTCGGGATGTTGCCGCTCGCGCTGCTCTGCGCCGTGGCCGCAGCCTGCGTCCTTGTGCTCGGACGTAGCGCCGCGCGTGCAACGGACATGGTGGCGGTGAAGCCATGAGCGCGCACAGCAAGATGTCGAAACATGTCATCACCCGGCGCGGGGTTCTCGCAGGCATGCTGGCCGCGAGCACGGGCGCGTGGGCTGCCGGACTTGAGCAAGCCGTGCCCCACAGCGCCGGATCCGCTCCGCCACGCCTGGATGCGCCGGCGGGTGCGTGCGACTGCCACCATCACATCTACGATGAACGGTTTCCCGTCTCGCCGCATTGGCGCCAGGGCTTTCCACCCGGTGCGACGGTCGCCGACTATCGGCTGCTGCAGCGGCGGCTCGGCACCAACAGGAGTGTGGTGGTGCAGCCGTCGACTTATGGCGTCGACAACCGATGTCTTGTGGACGCGCTGGGCCAGCTAGGCTCCGCGTCGCGCGGCGTTGCTGTCGTTGACACTGATGTCAAGGACGCGGAGTTGGGGGCGCTTGCGGATGCCGGCGTCCGCGCCATTCGCGTCAATTTCGTTTCTTCCCAGACCTGGGGGACGACGACACCGGAGATGCTTACCACGCTAGCAAAGCGGGTGAGCCCGCTCGGCTGGCACGTGCAGATCCTGATGACGGGCGATCAAATCGCCGCCCATGAGGGCGTCATCCGGTCGCTTCCTACCAAGGTGGTGATCGACCATCTCGGGCGCATCCCTCAACCGGAGGGCATCAAGCATCAGGCGTTCGCCGCAGTCCGCCGCATGCTGGATGAGGGTCGCACCTGGGTGAAGGTCACCGAGCCCTATGAGGACAGCAAGCTCGGGCCGCCCTATGCGGACTCCAGCGAAGTGGCGCGAGCCTATGTGCAGGCTGCGCCGGAGCGTATCTTGTGGGGCACGGACTGGCCGCATCCCACTCAGCGCGGAACCAAGCCGGATGATGCCCTGTTGCTCGATCTACTCACGGACTGGGCGCCGGACGAAAAAACGCGCCGGCGCATCCTGGTCGAAAATCCCGCCGAACTGTTCGGCTTCTAGGACTTTCGGCGCCCCAGGGTAACAGCGAGAACGCAACGGTTCATTTTCAGAAACTCGAGAAGGATAACACATGTCCGTAGGCTTCAGAATTCTAAAGCGGCAAAGAAAAGTAGCTACCGAGATCGTCGAGCGTTTTGCGCGCTTGCCGGTAGCAAATGTCAGCGACAGCATGTCGCGTATGACGGCAGCGGGAGCGCGGCTTCGGCCCATGCATCAGGCCGGAGGGATGGCGGGCACGGCGCTAACCGTCAAGACGCGGCCGGGCGACAACCTGATGATCCACAAGGCGATGGCAATCGCCGAACCCGGTGATGTCATCGTCGTCGATGCAGGGGGCGATCTTACCAATGCGCTGATCGGCGAAATGATGCTCACGCGAATTGTCAAAAGTGGACTTGCGGGCATCGTTATAGATGGTGCGGTTCGGGACGCCGGCTTTATCAGGGGTCAGAAGTTTCCCGTTTTTGCCGCCGGCGTCACGCATCGCGGACCTTACAAGAACGGACCCGGCGAGATTAATGTTCCGATAGCGATTGATGGCATGGTGATCGAGCCAGGCGATCTCATCATTGGAGATGATGACGGGCTGCTATGCGTACGGTTTGACGATGTGAATGAGGTACTAAAAGCCGCCACTGCAAAGTACGAGGCGGAGCAGAAGCAGATCGCGAACATATCGGCGGGTACGCACGATTCCTCTTGGGTTGACAAGGCGCTGCGAGAGTTGAACTGCGAAGGCCTCGATTGAACGTCGGGTTCGCGACCCCGCGAAGGTTACCTGAAGAAGAATGAGAATTTCGCGCTTTAGCCCATTCTCGCGATCTGGCTGCCGAATCCACCAAGATGGCATAGCCGAAGCGGTACCGTAGTTTGATGGCCGCTGAAGCAGGCAATGAGCGACGATGAAATAGTGCCGTTGATTTGCCCGACGTGTCAAAATGTTTTCGCAGGCCAGCGCGTCCCTGCCGGCGACCGCCGGCTACTTTGCATGGGGTTGTTTTCGATATTTTAGTTGGGGCCTGGCTTGCCGAGCCGTAGCTCAGCGGGCTGATCGGCCCGCCTTCGCCGTTGGCTCCGGCGCGGCAGCCTTTACTCGCTTCGCGTGCGAAGGCTGGTGGGCCCGGCAGGACTCGAACCTGCAACCAGACCGTTATGAGCGCCGGGAAGGGGCTTATGTTCGTGCGAAAACCATTATTTTCCAAGCATCTTGATCACGTTCGTGTCTCGTTGTTCGACCCGTTTCTGTGGCGTAGCTGTGGCGGTAGGTCGCCGCTTGGGCTTGGCCGTCATCTTTTCGACGGCGTCCGACAGGAAGTCCGGGTGATGATGCCCATAGACCTTCAGCAGGGTCTCAACCGACATTCCCAAATAACCTGCAGCTTGCCACGGTTCGGTGCCGTTCTGCATCAGCCAGGTTGCCGCCGTGTGGCGTAGCGTGTGTGGTGAGATGCCCTTTCCAAGTTTCGCCAGCCTAACTGCCCTTGCAAAAGCCGTCTTGACCGACGCTACCGGCTCTCCGTTGAATTCGACGAAGTGCCGTCTGATGATGCCGCGAGTATGCCAGCGGCGCAGGTGCGCCAACAATCGGGGAGGGATCGGCATGGGCGGCTGCCGCTTGTTCGTCTCGATCTGTCCTTGTCGACGCCGGTAGTAGACCCCGCGGTCGAGGTCAACAAACGACCGGCCTATGGCGGCGATTGGCGACGCCGACGCGATGGCACCCGCTCGCGTACCGCTGTAGATGCCGATAACGATGAACCGCGCCAAGTGGCGCAAGGGACGTTTGTTAGTCTCGATCTTCTGGCCCGTATTGGGACCGCGGTGAACTGTTTGCACTTCTCGAGCTCGCCAGCACGTCCAGATCAGCTTGGCAGCCATATCTCGTGTCAGCCAAGCGTCTCGTGGCTCGCCCTTTTTGGGCAACTTCACCTTGACGATGCCGCGGTGTAGCCCCTCATCAGCGTGATGCGCTATTGCTGCACGAAGATCCTCTAGATCGCGCCTGGCCCCTCCTTTCTTTCCTCGTTCTTTGACGTACTCGTTGCACTTCGCCTTGTTGACGTCGGCGAGCATAAGCTTGCCCCAGAAGTCGCGCAGCCGCTTCGCGCGGGCAACGTACTTCTCAGCGTCGAGCGCATCTTCGCCGTACAAATCAGGGCGGTCGTCAATAAAGATTGAGAGAACGTCCGCGATCGGGATCGTGTCTATGTCACGCTCTTTTCGTTGCGGCGTGTACTTGCTGGTGATGTAATTCTTAAGCGTTCGCTCAGCCTTTCCAACTTCATGCTCAAGGCATCCTGTGCCGAGATACTTGCCGCCGTCCCTGATGATCCAAGTTGCGGCGTGGGTAAGCTTTCCGCCTCTGAAACGGGCAGGTCTAAGGTGGAGGCGGGCACCCTTACTTCTACGCGGCATCGACCACGCATCCTTTCAATCTCTCTCAACGTCGTGAACGCTTTACCGGCAATAATTTCGATCGCAAGCCGCCCCCGCTTTGCTTCTCGTCTCAGACTGCTTTCCGAAATGGTTTGGTCCGGAAAGGCGATTGCGGCTGCTACTGCCAATCTCAGCGGCGTATCTGGTCCAATGTTCTCTGAGGAGGTTAGCGTTGGTTTGCGCATGGATCATCTCACAAGCGATTCAGCCAAGCAACGGACAACCATCTGCTTGCGCTATTGATCTCTTAGTCACCCACTTTGGATTTTCGAACTGTTCTAGAGCTACCACTCCAGCTCGCTTATCTCATCCAAGAGCTCCGCGAAGTCACTTAGCCAGTTCTGCAGAGAAGGTCGAGGCAATGGCGCCAATCATGCGCTCGCAAGAGTTCTGGCGTATCCCGAGACTAAAGGTAGCCTTCGACCCATGATTCCACGCACCAAACATAAGTTCACTCGCATTTGTTGTTCAATTGCAAGAAGCGGAAGGATGGTACATCAAGGCGCTGGATCGCATGAGTTCATCTCACTTTGTAAGGTGTAGTCTCACTTGGAGCATGCGATCATCTTTCTGTAATCACCCGCATTCGGTTCTTCATTCAATGATGCGCTGCAGCGCGATTTCAGTCTTATCGATCGCTAGAACGCCCGCCTTCCGATCCCAAGGCATTGATAATTTGCAGCGACGACGTCAGGCGGTGGTTCGGCAATTCACCTCCGAGGCGTTGCCGAAACACCACATCGCTAGCCGAAGTGAGCCAATCACGACGCCCTGTCATTTGACGCGCTTGCATTTTGAGCTAATCAGGAACCCGCGCATGCACCGCGTTATGCGTGTCGGGGCCGTACTGAACGGCCGCTGCGCTATGCCGAGCCGTAGGCAAACTGCGAGCGTGCTCGAACGGGCGTCGCATCAGTTTCAACAAAGTCCTGAGGCAAGGCGTCCGGCCGGACATCGACCATCCGTCGATCGCAACTACAGCCCGAGCATTGGATGTTGCAGGTCACGTGACCTTCGGCGATCCATTGCGCCGGGGTGCCTAGCGGGAAGTTGTCAGTCGATTTTGTCAGAGCCATTGCTGATGATTCCGCGGCTGGCCGGGAAGTGCAATTTTTCAATCTGTCGTGGGTGTGAACCCTGGCGAACTACTGTCCGTCGCGGGTGCGAGCACCTCAAACAAATCGCGAACCCGATCGAGTTCGACGACAGTATCACCCGCCATCACCTCCTGCACCAAAGGTGGCTGTGGCGCAGTATGGATCTCATACAAGTGCCGAGTGCTAGCGGCGTAAGCCATCAACTTTCGTAGGCAATCATCCAACGTGCCGTCGAGCACCATATATGGACTGACAGCTTCGCCCCTTCGCTGATTTCCAAGAGAAGGCCATTTTCGAAGAGTGGCCGGCGCATCAAAATCGACACTAGATTTGTGGCTCCCTGACAGCGCGTCGTTGTCCATTACTTAGCCCTTGCTTCGGTCCTCAAGGCTCTACCTTCGGCAAGATGGTCCTCCTCCATTGGCGCCGCTTGGGCAATAGGGATGCCAGCGGCGATACCCGCAATTCCGACAATTGCAACTTATTCCCGAGATTCGCAATCGGCGTCTAAGGTGCAATGAGGGAGGCGCTTCTTAATTACCCGCAATTAGGATCACCAACAATCGCGGATGACCCTCAATAAGGTTCCGCGAGAGTGATGCGTAGAGCCGTCGCTGAGCCAGGCCAGCGACGGCTTTCGCTTTTCTATCGGAATCTTATGGGCCGGAATCCTGTTCCAATGTGGGTCAGTGACCAGACCGTGCTAACTGCCGTCGCCTTAGATCATGGCGTTTCAGCACCTGCAGCTACTTACCGATCGCCGGGACGGTTGCCGGGCTTTTCGCTTTCCGGAATGAAACGGCCCCAGTCCTCTGCGGGGAGGTATCGGGCTCGCCTCTCGTCTGTATAGGATGGGAGGCAGACGTACGCCAATTTTTCACGGTACGATCGTTTTGCGTTCCGAGACGGGGACGCTCAAGAAGGGGGCGGCACCGCCCGCGCCGAGTCAGGAAGCAGCCATGATGAGAGGAACAAATTAGGCAAATCATCTTTGGGTGTTTGTATAAGGCTTAAGGAGTGCTCGTGCGCCCTGTGTTCGTCGCCGTTCTGGCATCTCTCTCCGCTCTGGCCGCGTTATCGCTTGCGGCTGCTGAAGGGGTGCCGGATCGCTACTGCTTGCACGGGCCGCAATGGGAATATCCGGGCAAATGCCGGTACACCAGTTACTTCCACTGCATTACCGAGGCGGCAAGGACGCCAAGTGCGAGGAGAATCCCCGATACGAATATGGCCGTAAGCGACCGACTCCGAGCCACTGAGTGGCAATCGTAGCGACCGCGATGGATCGGGCAAGGGCTACTACAGCAAGGGCTGTAGAGGGACCGCGCGCTAAATGAATGCGATTACCGCCAAAGCCACCTGGAGTGCGAGTTCAGTGCACAGCATCAGTACGGCAAGTGTTCCGGCGGTGAGAGCAGAGACAGTAGCGATGAAAGCGGTCATTGAAATTCCCCTCATGCTACACGATGAAGGCTGATCCTGGATTGTTTCCTTCGTGTGCAGATAGAACGGCTTCGTTCACGAGACATGACGTAGGATCACCATGCCAGGATCGCTCACTGATGCGCGTTTGCGTGAGACCTAGGCCAGTACCGGCCAGCCCTCAAAACGACTCCACCGCCCGCGTTCAGTTAGCACGGGCCCACTAGAACGGCATTAGGCGGGCATACTCTTGGACGGACGTACCCAAAATGCGTGCGGATGTGGTAACGACTCCGAGTGCGATCAGCCCCAGCCCTACGATGATTATCAGCACATCGATTTTCAGCCGCGTGGAAATTTGCTTCGAGGGTTTCATGGTCCTGCGCCTCTTGGCCCCGGCACAATAGTGGACCGGAGCAGCGTAGGCCGACGTGAAGCAGGTCACACCGCACGAAGGCGTGACCGTAACGCTCGTTATGCGT
Organism: Bradyrhizobium sp. McL0615; assembly: GCF_049993905.1. Lineage (NCBI taxonomy): Bacteria > Pseudomonadati > Pseudomonadota > Alphaproteobacteria > Hyphomicrobiales > Nitrobacteraceae > Bradyrhizobium > Bradyrhizobium sp. McL0615. The sequence goes on from NZ_CP188254.1 coordinate 2,086,085, forward strand.
ACCGCGTCCCAGCCATCGTGACCAGTTCCGGGGCCTTTGTGGTGGAATCACCTCGTTGATTTGGCGTCTGCGTACTGCGCTTCCGTTTCCACCATTACAGAAACTTGCATGACAGCCTCGAAAGGCTCCCCCACGCGCACCAAGAGCGCTTCAAGCTGGCGACCCCGTGCCTGCCGTCTCGTATTATACGCGCGCTAGGTGGAAAAAGAGGTCCGCAAAGTGAGCCTAATTAGCTTTGCTATCCGGATTTTCGACGGGCTGAGCAAGGAGAAGCGCGCTTTTAAGGGCGTTCTTGAGACTCATCGCGGCCGGGATGCTTCACTTCAGATGGGCCACGACGGCTAACGCGTGCTGGAATTCATAGGCATGCTTGGTGCGGCATGGCAGTAAGCGGGAAGAAAAAACCCCCGTCGCGGGCCGGGAGGACGTACGACGGGGCAATTGAACAGGGTATGGAGCGAGGGTAGCCCGACCGAGGCCGATGTCGCCCGCAATGGCCTGCAGAAGAAGTGAAGCGAAATGGATGCTACGCGACAAGACGAAGTTTTGAGCAAAGCGCCGGGTTCCTGCGCAAGTGGAACTCGCAAACCCGCCTCCACCAGACCTAGGCCGTGCCGAATTCCGATAGGCTCATTAGGTTGCCCTTCAACAATAGGAATTACGGTCGTCATAGCCAGACCCCGATCTGGCTTACGTCCTGAGCGGCCTCAGATGCTGACCGACCTCAGCGCTGAGGTCGGTCAATTCGATGACCGGATAACCCAAATGGAGCTACGTAAATCGCGGCGGGTAATGTTCGAGCGAGGGTACGACGCTCGACTGATGGCTATCGACGGCACTTGGCACCGAGCTTGCCAGATCCAGGACATCTCGGAGACCGGAGCAAAACTCAGTGTAGAGAGTTCGATCGAAGGTCTGCCTTTAAAGGAATTTTTTCTAGTACTATCGTCTACCGGAACGGCATTTCGACGTTGCGAACTTGCCTGGGTTAACGGTGACAATCTCGGCGTCTATTTCAAAAGGACGGGAGAAAAGAAAAGCCAAAAGTTAGTGGTCACTGGTCTCGCTTAAGCTTCCACTTGCCCCAGTGTTTCTCTTTGCGTTCGCTGCGACGATGTTATCACGCAAACGTGGTGGAGGCGTCATGCGCAGGCTACTGATTTCTTTGCTGAAAGGTCTGAATTTTGTAGTCCGAAAGGTATCGGGCTTTACGCATTTTGCGCAATTCGCCGTCCAATGGGGATTTCATCCGCGCCCGGAATGGTTCGATCACTATCTTGATCAGCACTGGCAGTTCTCAGCAAAGAACAATGGCCTTTGGGTAGAGCGCGGGGTTTTTCGAGGATGGTACTGAAACCAAACTCAAAGATGCTGGAGATCTGTTGCGGCGACGGTTTCAACGCACGCCATTTCTATTCGTCAAGGGCGGCATCGATCATCGCGCTTGATTTCGACAAGGACGCCATCCCTCACGCCAAACGGTACAACTCCGTTCCCAACATCACCTATGTGCAACAGGATATCCGTCAGGGGCTGCCAGCGGGGCCGTTCGACAACATCGTATGGGATGCCGCGATCGAGCATTTCACTGAGGTGGAAATCGACAAACTGTTGCGAGAAATCGTCAGCTTGCTCGGTTCAGATGGTATTTTGAGCGGCTATACGCTAACCGAGGCTGCGGATGGTAATAAGGGCAACGCTCTTCACGAGTACGAATTCAAGAACAAAGAGGACCTGCGTAGGTTTTTCACGCCACACTTCAAGTTCGTAAAGGTTTGGGAAACAATCTATCCAACACGGCACAACTTGTATTTTGCGGCCTCGCAATCAGAAATCTCACCATTCGGCTAAGTCGGTCCTGGCTTAGGCGAACAGATCGGCGCCGGCCGATTGTCGACCAGGGCAGATCCTGGGGCAGGGTATCTAACCGGACGTCGACCATCCATTGACGGCACTTACCGCCCGAACACTGGATGTTGCAGGTCACGTGCCCGTCGGCGATCCATTCTGCCGGACTTCCGAGTGGCCATCTTTCCGTCGATCGAGATTGTCGCTGCAAGGCCATCGCGGATGATTCCGGGATCGGAGGAGCCAAGCAAATTATCAATCCCTTGTGGATCGGAACGGACAGACTCTGCCGGTCGGGGATGTTGATAAGATCGCGAGACCACCCGGAGGTTCGTACGGCTCATCCGGCGAAAAACCGAAAATACTTGAGAGTACCTTGAAGACCGAGAAATAAGAAGTAAGCCTCGGCCAAGAAAATAAACAGCAACGCATGCACCAGATACATGCGGTCTTGAAAGATACTCAAGACACCCTCTACCAGTATTTTGAAGTAGGGCACGCTGTTGAACAGGAAGACAACTACTGGCCCCAACACCAACGCGCCCAAGATGTCACTTGGATAGTGTATCCCGAGTGCGATGCGAGCGACGCCCGCTGTCAGCAATGCCCATATGAAGCACAACAGTCCGAGTAAGCGGTTTTCGATAAAAATGACAGCAACCAAGGAAAAAAAGAGGGTTGCTGTATCGCTGGGAAACGAACCTACGCGATCCCAAGTGTTTGGAACAGCGACTTTTAGGGGGAGCGTTGGGTCTAAAAGCGGGCGTAAATGAGGGGTGAAGTGACGCTGCATCCACACCGACGCAAGGGTCGCGAAACAAGTAGCCAGTAATCCGATCAACATTCGGCTGCGCCGCTTATTGCATTCTACCGAGAACCAAAGTCCGACCAGGGAAACGAAAATGGGGAAGCCTCGGGGCAAAGAATTGTTGCCCATGAAAAGCATGAAGTAGTTCTTCTGCTCAGTACTTGAGAAGAACGAGTTGAGGGCCAGTAGAAGTTTTGTGTCCAGCAGTCGGGCTGAGTCGAACATCTAAAATGTTTATCTCGCGCATAGTACCGCGCAATCAACTTGGCATCGCCGGGCGTGGTACAGGAGGCCCTCATTCGGGAATTGCGCTGAATCCGACCTATTTAGATGTCTCGTCGCCCGCCGCAACAAAATTCACAAATTAGGCTTGATGCTAACTGCAGAGGTTAAATCTGGAACCAGGAGGGGCCAGGCTCACCGGTGCGGCTTTGTTTGCTTTTAGCGTTCAGCCCCAACCTACAAGCCGGCCGGTGGCTAGAGTCTTTAGTCAACTCGTATTAGGGGACGACGGCCCAATAACGGCGCCCGTTCTCGTTCGGGTTAGAATTGTCGCTTGATGAAAAGTAAATCCCACGCCCACTCCAATGCGCAAAGTGGCCGCGGCCTGTTTTGCTGATCGCCTGGAATGTGCTGTGGCCTGGGCCGAGCGGAGTTCGATCTTCGTAAAGTTGGATTGGGGACGAAGTGTCGTGCTTGTTAGTTGGATCGTCAGCCGGGAAATTGGCAAGGATCCTAGTCTCTACCGGCCGCATCCGCGACATCCAATAGGCGGGACCGATTTCCTGCGTAAACGGACGGTCCAGTAAAATCACGATCACGCCGGACGGCCTAAGATCAACAAAAGCCCGGTCAGTAGGTGGCGAGCGCAAAGTATCCGACGATTCCAGCGATCGTTAACGCCCAAATCCAACTTCGTTCTAAAGCCATAAGCACCCACTATATAGGCGCTAATCCGCTCAACAACGAATGATTGCATTGAACTAAAGTGCAGTTTTAGATAAGAGTTGCTGACCTATCGTTTTTGGATGCGGAATTGTTCATCCGGCTCGATGTTAGCTCTCTTTTACTCCCGCTGATGGCATCGGCCGCAGCCGGTCCGCCGCGACTCAGGCTCTGCATCTGGCGGCGCAATCACGCAAAAAATGTAGATCAGCGAGTCGGCTGGCTCGCACTACTCTTTGGCCGCGCTGCCTCCTGCGCTCGATCGGCTCGCCACGCATCGTAGGCTGGTGTTCCCGGTGCCCGAGTTCGACCAGTCGGCGGATGGCTTCGTCGCGGCCCTTAATGCCGTACGATAGCGGCAAGATGCTTGAGGAGCGATTCGGCCGTTGATACGTTTAGCCGGAGCAGAGCCGTCGTTCCATCGATCAGGATAACTGTCACATCCACGATTTGCGGCTCCGGTCTCGCGACATCCGCAATCGCAAAAATCGCCAACTTTTGATTCACGGAATGACCCCCTCGAACCAAAATTAATATCTAAAAATATCAATCAGCCTTTTGGCTTCGCCTTCAGCCCCAGCTCGACCAGCCGGCGGACGGCTCACCCTGACTCGTGGCCTATTTTTTGATCGCCTGTTCAGCCTTTTCAATTGCATCCATGCAGGCGACCACGAAGGACGCAAGATCGCGCTTCAAAACTTTTTCTTTGCCCGCTTTCTCGCTGCAAAACATTTGCCGGGCAATCTCGGCCTGCCGCTTTTGCGCGGCCTCTTTTTGCTCGGGACTTATCCCGGAAACTGCTTTGACGGATGAAAAGGCAAAAGGAGAAAGCACTGCGATCAAAACGAGAAAATAAAATCGGCACAAATTGTTGCTCCTATTTCATAGCCTCCAACCCCAATTCTGCCAGCCGGCGGATGGCTTCGAGATACTTCACTTGGCGTCCGTGACTTTGCCCTTATCGTCGCAGGACGTGCACTTGACGGGATAGATTCTACGGCCTGGCTGCAGTGGCTGCTTCACGACCGGGTAGCCCGTTCCATTACAGTAGGGGCAGACATGCTCTTTGATCCTTGAACCTCGCATGCCGCTCGCTCTGCTATTGTGTCTCGCTCGGCTTGTCACGTTCATGACTTTCAGCCTTTGCAGCTGCGCACGCGTCCATTCCCCAGCACCTGCTTCGGTAGTACCAAGTGCCTGTGGTGATTGCGGAGACGATCACCACGAGCAAAAGTAGGACGCTCAAGCGTCTATTCATTTTGCGGTCTTGGCCTTTAGCCCGAGTTCGACCAGTCGGCGGAATGCTTCCGAACGAGTGGTGTCATTTGCCGTCGCCCATGCCTCGACTTCAGCAATCAATGGGGTCGGCATCCGCGCGGCAATGTGCGGATCCTTCCCGGTCGCGGGACGACCGCGCCGTTTTTTAGGTGCAACCTTTATTGACTTCTTCATAATTTAGGTTGTACCCTAAAATCGAGCCGAGGGGAAGTTGATGCCTTCCGCCCGGCTCTAACCCAAGCCAAAAAGGACACGAATCCAAATGACCCAGGCTGATCGCGTGCATAGCACGCCACCCACAAACACGTCTGCACTTCCCGCGTATCCCACGCGCCGCCGCTTCCTGACCGTTGCCGCCATCGGCAGCATGGTCAGCGCCGGAACCCTCGCGGCCGCGGCCTTCACCCCGAATGACGTTCCCCAGGCCGTCACCGTGCCGCCAGCGAGCCCCGAATTGCGCGCCGCAATCCACCGGCTCGACGAGGCACACGCCAAGCTGATCGGGACCTAGGCAGCCGAGGAGGAGGCCCATGCCATGTTTGAGGATTGGTTGGCGCAGAACCCGGAGCCGAAAAGCAAAAGAGGCAGACGGCGCTGGATCAAGCGGATGGGGGTCTACGAACGAGAAGTTATGGCAGCAGAGTTTCAAGACTTGATCGCCGCCGAACAGACCTTCTCCGAGGCCCAGGAAGCGGTCGCGACAATTCCGATCTCGAGCCCCGCCGACCTTCACATCATGGCGGCATGCTCGACCGTCTATGACGAGGTGGAGCTCAACCGCCACAACCGCGCGCCGATCGCCCGCGTGGTCGCACTGGGATATTTCCGGCTTGGAAAGGCGGTGCAATCATGACGGCGCGCAAAAAGCCGTTCTTGGCAGTCGTCGACGGAACGACGCTGCCGCCGCCGGCGGGACCGCGCAACGGCAAGCGTTCGGCATCCGATCGCGAGGGCACGGCCATTGCGGTCGCCCATACGATCGAACAGCTATTGCCGGCCCTTGTCGAGTTGAACCGCGTGTGGGCGATAGGCGCCACCGCGGCCGGCGCCTATCACGAAGCGCGCGCCACCACCGACGCGGAGCGGTATCACCGCATTCCGGTTCCGTTGACGGAGGAAGTGGAGGCAATCCGCGAAATGAGCGGCGCTAGGGTGGTAGAATGTGCCATGACGATCCTGCACGGAAAGCTGCGCACCATGTACCGGCTGGTAGAGAACGCGCCGGTCGCGACGCTAGAAGGGCTCAGGACCAAGACGTTAGCGGCAATGTACGAGTGCATGCCATCTTTCGCCGAGCATGAAGGCGGCTTTGATTTCGGCGAAAACGACGAGCCAGTGAGAATGTTGTTTCGCGCTTGCATCAGCGTCACCGGATTGTCGGAACTGGCGGCCCGCTTGGAAGCCCGAATGGATAGGGAGAGGGGGGCAACATCATGAACAACGTTGTCGACTTTCCATTGCCGGCAAGCCCGATCACACAGGCGCCCCAGTCGATACCCGCCACTCTCAGGCGTTCCGCGACCTTGAGAGCCGGCTTTGCGCGTGCGTGCACATGGCGGTTATCGTCCGCTGTCTCGCCGCAGACGAGGATGACGCCAACCCCGACCTGCTTTTTGCGATCGGCCAGACCGCCGAAATGCTTGAAGCGCTCAAGGTCGACTATTACGCGGCGTGGGAGGACGGAAAGCCGATCGAGCCCTAGCGGAACACGAAGCGACACGTGAACAGGCCGTCGCTGTCTCAACCCAGCGGCGGCTTTTTTCACTGATGCTCAGTCTCCACGAGCTTTTCTCATGGCGCGCCTCCGTCTTGCCGATATCCAGGCGCGAAGGCCGTAGCCGGCCGCGAATACTCCAATCAGCGCAGCGACATCGATCAACATCGGATACCTCCTGGCGAGAACGTGTGCGGCAGTGGATCGCTGGTGTCGCAAAAAGAAACGCCGCCGGGCTCGAAATGCATTGTCCCGGCGGCGCTCTGTCTCAAACTGGATACTGCAATTCCAGTTGCTGACTACTTTGCAATGACTGCGCCACCACGAATGACAACCTCGTAATGCCGTAGTTCTACTGACACAAACGTCAGGCTCGCCGAGCTGCTAAAGGCGGCCACTCGGTTTTGCCGCTTTATCCCGGTATGATGATTCGGCGCTCGAATGGGTGCACCTTGAGGGACGGCTGGTGCTTTTTAGCCCCCAAGGCCGCACCAGAGCCGTTTCTCAATTCAGCCGGAGGTTTGATTGCCAACAAATCAAGGCCCACCGGTTCACGCTGGCGGGCCATTTTTGTGTCAATCGGGCCGATTTGATTTTGATTTGGATCAAGGGAATTTATCGCTGCGGAACGTCCATTGAACGATGACGCGCGACACGCTCTACTTCCGGCTCTCGATCATCTGGCTGGCACTACTACTGGCGTGCTGCCTCGCCATCGTCGCGTTGCTGGAATAAGTCCGCCTCAGCTCGACCTAATTCAATTTGGCACAAACTGCACTGTCGCTTGCCAGTATTTCTCGGGATACTAGCGGCGCGGGAAATGTAGCCGATCGGAAATTGTGCGTGTCGTACTGGGAATGGGCAAAGCTGATCGCGCTAGCCATGGTGATGTCGGTCGCGATCACGGCTACGGCCGGTGCTGCTTTGTGGATGATCTTGAAGTAGGGGTGGCCTCTCGCGTCCACCGCAGACTCGCCCACACGCTTCCGCCGATCGACCGTGACAAGACAGCAGGGAGCGGCCGCGTTACCGGCGGGCTTCCCTGAGTCATGGAGGGGGCAGTTGGCTTCGGGCGGGAAGCAGTGCTCGCAATGAAAGTGCGGCGATAGCAACAATCAAGACAATCAGGCCGACCGTTTCTGTATCCATTTCACCCATGACATCCCGCATTTGCGCGCGTTCCATTGTCAGGATGTCGAATAAGCGAGGACGAAAGGAGGCCGGAAGGAGAAAAGTTCCCTGCGTTTTCCGGCCGCAAATGTGTCATCCCGGTATAGGCATTCGTGGTGTAATCAGCCCCGGGTGCAGTCCATGATTTCTAATGCCTTCTATCGGGCAGACAAGACGACCTGAGAAGGCGAACGTCGCGATATGCAGCGCTCGATTCCTCGCCTCATTTTGGAGACCACCGCGATGGCTGCGATGGTCGTTCTCTTGCTATACGTCCTATTTGGACCGCCGACCTAGGTGGCGGCTCTGCCAGAGGGCGACAGTGCCAATCCCGATTGCGAAGATAAGAAACAGAATCGACGCGGTGTCCATGACTCGCTCCCGTTGCGGTCAACCGGTGCGATAGGCATCCAGGGCGTGAGCCGCAAAGATCGTCAGGCTAATCAAGGCGAGAATAGCTGCTGAGGCCTCGATCATCGGCGGGTTCCTTGGGTGACTGCCATGCCAACGATGGCGGCTGTAAGGAAGTGGCGATAAATCGAATTAATGATGGTGGTAATCATAACCATTCCCCCGTTTGGTCTGAGTAAATCGAGGCTACGACCAGTCTGTTTCAAAACGGCTTCGCGGTTGGGGGAAAATGGTTTCAATCACCGGCAGTCCCCGCCAATGGGCATCGAGCCAATTTTCAGACATTTAGGCGGCGCCGGTATACAGAACAGCAGAAACAAGACGAGCAATGCCGACAGGATGGCGCAGTAGATCGCGCGCCCGACGTTCATTGCAGCCTCCCAATCAGTGAAGGCTGGTCTATGCGTGTCCCTGTGCGGATATTGGACAGGTGTTGGACAAAGGAGATCGCGAAGCAGCTAAGCCATTGAAATAGCTGGCGCTCCCTAGCGAAACGTCACGTTTCAGAAAGATCAGAGGCTTACGGGTGTAAATCCGCAGATAGCGGCCGTAGCGCGATAACGCGAATTTTCTGCGTTCTAAACCCCAACAGACACGGGCGAGGGGGAACAACAACCGCGGATGGGACCACGCACCGCGAAATAACGCCGCACGACCGATCCGGCGCCCCCCTGGTCGCCTTCCGGCGCCGATTTCGCGTTGACCGATTCCGTGGTCGGCGCCACGGTGCCGGGCCATGAGCAGCGCGACGAGGGTGATGATGTTGTCGGTTCCGAGCGGCCCGAACGGGTTCCGGAAAGTCCGGATCAGCGTGCCGCGGATCGACTGCCTGCTCGACAATTCCAGATATTATTTGCCAGGGGATCAGCCGCCGCTCGACGAACAGGATCGCCGCGGCATCTCGCGGCCTCAGGTCGGCGCGCTCGGCCCGGCCGCCCGGCCTGTCAATCCACCACAGCGCCGCGGGGCGGCCTGGACGTCGCACGATGGGCTACGATCGCGACGCCGGCGTGAGCAGCGCGATTTGAACGAACTTGCCAAGCTGCTCGGTGATCCGGTTTAATTTGCGGGCGGCGGCAACCAGCGCGGCGGTCCGGCCGGCTTGGTCAGTGCGCGACCTTGATCGAGCCGGCCGGCCTCGACTAATGACCTATTTTGCTCTTCGGCGGGAATGGATGCGTCACAAGGAGATAGAATTTAGCGTTGAGCCCGCGTCGAACCGCGACGATGTTTGGGTTTGGCGGTTCTCGATAGGCGGCGAGGTCCGAACCGGAAAGACCGTGGCGAAGCTGAAGCTTTTGGCGATCCGACGGGTCCAATCCATTATCGACAAGCAGCTACGGAACGGAATGCGCCCGCGCAGCACGGAATCGGCAGCAACGACGCCAGGGAATAAGCGCGCCTGACCGATCGTGTCATTGGCAATGTGCCCCGCCCTGGGATAAACCGGCAACAGCCCATGAAAACGGTTTGGATTTTACGACGCCGGCAACGGCAAGACGATCGAGTTTCCTGCCGCCGACGCGTCAGGAATGGTTTGACGCCGACGATCCAGAGGGCTTATCGATCGCGCCTCGCATGCGACGACTGCGGCTTACTGTTTGCGAAGCAACTTGGGCAACTCAAATATCGTCCTCAGCACCGCTAAGAAGACACCGACTATAGCGCCGTTGATCAGGGCGTCGGCGACTTTAAGGAAATACGCCGAGTTGGCAGTAGCGGTAGCAGGCCCGCCAAAATTGCAGTGGTAGAGACCGAACGCCACGCCCAAGAAAACGCCGATGATTACGAAAGCGGCGATAACGACTTTCCCGGGGATGTCCAAGAACGTTCCGTTAGCCATTTCTCCCTCTCCTCCAATCAGGGTTGTCGATGATCTGCGTTGTCAGTTTGGCACAAGAACCCCTTTTTGGTGATGCGAGATGTGCCTCGATTGGGCGCACCGTACGGCTCGGCGACGACGCGGCCGGCCTTGATCTGGCGATCGAACGTGGCTGGCTCGAATTGCACGATAGCGGGACATTTGTGAAATTGACGCAGGGTGGCGCGGACCTGTTCGCCTGACATCCGAAAATCGCGGCCCGTCACCACGGTGATGCGCCGGCGCAACACCTTCACGAAAATCGGCGATAGCATGGCGCGACGGTTAAAAACCGAACCGACGCCAATCTGCCAGCCGGGTCAACTGGCCTTCATCGAATCATCTCCGGAGGTTCGCATGAACGAAGTGGTGGAAGCTGCGGTTGCCGGCGCATCACTCGCCGCCGGCGCCGCGATTTGGCTACTGGCGGGCTACCTCATCCAGCGATTTGCCTTTCGAAATCCAGAACCGACCTACGCTATCGTCTTTGCAACATCATTGAGCGCGTCAATGTTGCTGTTTTCTTTCGTGGCTTTGCTGACGTTTCACATCCGATACAATAATTCCGGTGCGGATAATGGCCTGGTTCACACGGTTCGTTGACCCGATCGTGCTGCCGGACGACCGCGAATTGCTGACGCTGCGCGACGCTGCCGAATACATCACAGCACTGCCGAAAGACGAGCATGATGCTGCCGATTGGCAGGTAGGAATGGAAACGCTGTTGTTGGTCGCCGAACGCGACGCGCCGGAAATGCTAGCGCGAATCGCGTTCATGAAGGCCTTGAACCGCACAGCGCACAAGCGATGCCGACGCCACGACGGAAACCGATGAAAGCCCCTGTGAATAAGTGTCACAATCTGACGGGGTAGGCGAGGCGTTCTTCGCCTTTAGCGGTAGGGTCAGCGAGGCGGAGGCGGGTCGCGATGTTCAACAGAAAAACTCTTTTCATTGTCGGTGCCGGAGCGGGCTTCGACATTGATATTCCGGCCGGCCGGGCTCTCGCCGAGGACATAGCGCGGCGAACGACCATAAAGCTTGACCACGGCTACGTGGGCGCCGGAACAGCGGATAGAGACCTGGCATTAAATTTCTTTGAAATGATCCAAAGAGCAACGAGTACCTTGAGGCATTTCGTCTCATTCGCCACGGCGTGCTGCTCGCAAATTCCATTGACGACTTCCTGAACATTCATGAGGGCGCTTCGGAAGTCGTTACTGTTGGCAAGGCGGCTATCGTTCGCTCGATCCTCAACGCGGAACGCCATTGCAAGCTCTATGTGGACCCATCAAACACCTACAACAGACTCGATGTCGCAAAAATCCGGGATTCGTGGTTCGTCAAATTCATGCAGGTGCTCGGTCCCGGCAGGAAAGCTCACGAAGTAGAAAATGTCCTGGACGACGTATCATTCATCACCTTCAACTATGATCGTTGTCTCGAATATTTCCTGCATCATGCCTTGCAGTTGATGTATGGCATCCAGCGACAACGCGCCGCGGAAATCGTTTCGAGGGCAAACATTATTCACCCATACGGGTCCGTTGGATCACTTGAGAGAGTGCTATTTGGCGGCAAACCAGCACGACCGAATGAATTATCGCGAGCTATCAAAAGCGATCAAGACCTACACGGAACGCATTGAGGAACCGAATGTCTTGCAGAAGATGCAGGCCACCATACAAGAAGCGAAATGCATCGTTTTCCTAGGGTTCGCTTATCACAAGCAAAACATGGCGCTGCTCGAGCCGGGAAAACGGACGCGCACAACTAAGCAGGTTAACGGCACTGCTTTTGGCATGTCTGACAGCGACGTGGGCGAAGTAATGGGCGAACTCGATTCGTTTTTTCCAGCCAACAAGATCAGGCCCGCCGCGGAACGATCGGAAAGCTACGGCATCAGCTTTCCCGTGATGGACTTAGACCGACCTTGCGGAGCGTCGAGAGAGATTTCTCGTGCGGTGTTCCCCACAATAAGGAATGCCGCCTCAGTAGGGGAGCCTAATAGTCAAGAATCCCGATATTGAGCTTATCCAGCGGCGCGTTGAGCGTGCAGACCAAGCCATCCGATTTGAAGTCCAATAACACTTCTCCATCGAAATCGTTTTTCAACATTCTTTCGATTAGGCGAGTGCCGAAACCTCTTTTCGATTGTTCTGGCTCGACGACTAAAGGTCCACCCTTCTCAACCCATTCGAAATGGAAGTTAGCGCCCGGCCCATTTGCATCGGTCTTCCACAAAATGTCCACTGTGCCTTCGTTGTTAGAAAGCGCGCCGTACTTGGAGGCGTTCGTCGCCAGTTCGTGAATAGCAAGTGCGACTGCCAAGGCGGGTTTTGGCGGCAAGAGCATTTCGGGTCCGCTGACGCTCATGCGGTCTTGGCTGGGTCGATGAGGCGCCAAGGCTCCTTCGATTACGTCCTTAATCGGCGCGCTTATCCAACTCGTTTGAACTAAAATATCGTGTGCGTGGCTCAGTGTAATCAGCCGCGCCGTAAAGGCTTCGCGGGCTGCGTCCATGTCGTCACCGCGAATGGTCTGATTTGCGATAGCTGCCACCATCGCGAGAGAGTTTTTGATGCGGTGCTGCAATTCAGCGGTCAGGAGCTTTTGCTGCTCTTGAAATTCGGCGAGTACGGTAATGTCTCGCGAGATTGAAAGAATTTGCGAGGGTTTCCCGTCATCGCCGAAAATTGGCGACACCTGAACTTCCCAATACCTTGGATTACCTTTGGCTGTATTTGCCGCCCCTCGGAACCGAGCGGTGTCACCAGCTTTCGCGGTTTCAACCGCTGCCCGAGCATCGGCGTTGCCGGCGCCAGCCCAGAAGTCAGGCCAAGGGCAGCCTTTGAGCTTCCCGAAGTCCTCGACCTCCATGACCCGCTTGCCGCCTTCGCTCATGAATTGCAATCGGCCGTCCAGGTCCAAAATCTTGATACAGTCGCCGCTGCCTTCGAGGACACCGCGCAGAAGGTCGTCATTATCCGCCAAGCCAGCGCCAGCCGCCCGTAACTCTGCTTTTAGCGCTTTAACGGGCGTGGCGGGTCGATTTGACATCGGGACTGGACGCAACTTCCTTGGTTTGCTTGAGCCATTAACCACGTAATGTCGCCAGCAGTTAATGCAATCGGTTCTCTAGCCGTTTGTTCCGGCGCCGGTATTTCTAGAAAGAGTTGGTCACCTCGCGCAATGTACCAACGATTTCTCGCGCGCTATACGGTTTTGTCAGAAAGCGGCTGCCAGACGGCAGATCTTCAGCGCTCAACCGAGCTCTTCCAGATGTCGCAACGATCTTAATCGGCGGCCACCGGCCCCTAATGGCGGCGGCTAACTTAAGGCCGTCCATCGAACCAGGCATATGCACATCCGTGAAAACAACGGTGATGTCGAGGCGGCGCTCCAGAATTTCGATGGCCTCGTCAGCGTCTTTCGCCTCGACGACTTCGAAGCCGCCGGATCTGATCATATCAACCGCGTCCATGCGAATGAGAAATTCGTCCTCTACAATCAGGACGACGGTTGGCTTGCTTTTCTCGGAATACGCCAAAACAAATCGTTCTCCACTGCATCGCAGTTGGCAATGGTTCCTCAGGCAACGACTTCTGCGCACAAACAAAAATGGTCTGCGCGACCTGGCCGTCAAACAGTAAGGCCGCCTCTCCGGGCGGCCCTTAATCCTACTCTACGGGCTTTTCGCTAGGCGGAATCGCCTCACCTCGGTTTTCGGCAGTCTGCTCCGGATCGCCGGGCTTTTTCCCGGCCATATTTCCTGGATTGAAGTGGAACTTACCTTCCGGGTTTTCGCCGGGCTGCTTCTCGTTTGGGTTTTTGTTGTTGGACATCACGCGTTCCTTTGGACGGAGGAACAAAGTTGAACGGGACCGGCGTCGTTACGTTCCAAAGGTTGGTTGCGAATAAATTGTTGCGCTTCGCGCCGCTACCGCGGCCGATGCACGTCGGGCTGCGGACTTGCGGGTCGGCTACGGTCTCGTTCGCGCCGCCTGTATTCGCGTGCGCTCGATTCCATCATTGATTTCAGCTAGGCAAGCCTCGACCGCCCGTTCGCGACTGCGGAATTCAGCCGCTCCTTCTTGCCGGGGAAAATGTTCCAGCGCCAAAGGCCGGGTTCGACCTCCTGCAGGTCATAATCAACGGTGCGATGCTTCATTTTTGGCTCCCTGCCACAGGAGGTTCATAGTATCACAACTTTCAGGGCCTCTTCTTTTATTGACGCGATCCAATGTTGCCTATTGGCACTTGCCGGACGTGCCGCGCCGAGCTGACGATGTCCGTCCTAAAAGCTCGAATTAATTTCAGCTGTGTACACTTGTGCACTTACATTCGGGGGGCGGTATTCCCAATTGCATTTCATCAGCGTTCCGCAATGTGGCAGTTATCGGTGACTGAGAGAAAGTCGCGCTCCCGCCTTACTCGAATAGAGGCGTAGCGTGGTGCAGAAGCGAAACCGTACCCCCCAAACACAGCCTCTAGAGGAACGCCTAACTACGCACGCGGCCCGGCTGCGCGAGGAAGCAAAAGCGCTTCCTCCGGGCAAGGTGCGCGTTGGCGTCTTGCCGAAGTTCTTAATCGTGACCCGGATGTTCGGTGACCATTCATCGTTATCGTGGAGGACAACGGCGTCAGTCACATGCACATAGGCGCGAAGCTGTCGCTCCGAAGTTCGATCAGCCCCTCTAACAAGAAGCGAGGTTGCCCACCAAAGTCCCATTGTTGCTGCAAACAACAGCTACTCGCCACGCTTCACTCCGAGTATTTCTTCGCCGCCGTGGCCTGACTTGAATATGACCGAGAAAACCGCAAAGACGGCAACTGTTAGCAATCCTCCGAAGACAATTTCATAGCCACGTAGCCCCCTGAACATGCCGCCCTCCTGTCATGTTGGGATACACAATCGCAACCAGAGAGCGAGCGCAAGAGCGGCGAGTAGGCGCGAAGCGGTGAGCTCCACAAATCATAAAGCATGAAATTTCGGTTCGGGGTATCGTCGCGCCAAGCGTCGCAGAACCTCATCCGCGAGCAACTAACCGGACGGCTGCGATCGGGAGCGTGTAGCATACACTAGGGCTTTTCATCTTTGCAGCGAGCACAGGGCAACAGTTTCAAGGAATAATGGAAGGAGCCGGTCGACATCGGGCAGGAACCTATCGTTCGTTGCGCACTTATGCTCTTACCAATCCTACATCAAAGGAGTTATCATGATCGGCCGTTTTGTCGGAACCGCTGCTGTTATTGCTGCGGTATTCCTACCCGTTGCATCCCACGCGCAGGGCGTCCCAGGTGGCGTCGAGCGAGGCGCGCGCGATGGTGAAAGGGCGGCTGGTCCTGTGGGAGCAGTTGTTGGAGGCGTGATAGGCGGCGTCGTTGGCGGCGTGACTGGCGTCCTTGGAGTGGACGAGCGTCCCCGCTTCCGTTCCTATGTTGTCGAGCAGCGGCGTCCTTCATATCAGTATCGCGAGGATGTTCGGGTCGGGGCGGTCCTTCCCGACGACGGTGTCACTTATTACGACGTTCCACCGGAATACGGCGTTCGCGAGTACCGATACACCGTGGTGAACGGCCGCACCGTATTGGTTGAGCCACGGACGCGGCGCATCGTCGAGATCGTCGAATAACTATAGGGGCCGTCTTAGACGGCCCTTTTTACTTTTAACGGGTTACAGTGGCCGAAAGCGAATCCTGGAGCTTCTATGGCTTCGTTACGAATTCAACACAAAACCGTCTATCGCTTTCGAGAGCCGGTGAGCCTTGCCCCGCATCGTTTAATGCTTCGTCCTCGCGAAAGTCGCGAAATCCGCCTTATGTCGCATGTGTTGACTATCGCGCCGGTTGCCGTGACGACGTGGGCACATGATGTGACTGGCAACGCTGTCGCGGTGGCCGCCTTTGCGACCATGTCCGATACCCTCGTTATCGATAGCGTGTGAAGGACATTTTGCTCAATGCCGTGGCTTGGCCGGTTTTCGCTATCGCGGCATCGGCGATCTCATACCCGTTCCGCTACTCCGACGACGAATGGACTGACCTCGGTGCATTGACCATTGCGCAGTATCCTGATCCGTCCGAACGGCTGCGAAACTGGGCGAGAGGATTCGTTCGCAGCAATTCGACCGATACGCTGTCCCTGCTCAAGGATCTGAACGCCGGTGTCGCGCAACACATCCGGTATCAGAGCCGCGAAGTTGAGGGGACCCAGTCGCCCAACGAGACACTTCCAACAGCGGAACTTCAAGAAATCCCGGAGAAAGGGGAGGTGAAGCAGCGCTGACAAAACAATACGACAGCGGGCGGTGCCAGCGCTGGAGCACGCGACAAGAGTTCGGCCGGGTTCATGGCTCTAAGACGGCCCGGCAAAGAAGACGGAGTCTGAAAAGAAAAGAAGATTAACGGTGGGCGTCGAGCGGCAGCCGCCAAAAAACGGACCGCTAAAAAGACGACGAAGAAAAGTCGAGAGCGCGTTAAAAACTAGGCCGACAAACGGGCGGCGTTCGCTGCCACTATTTTTCTGTAGTGGTCCAAAATGCGGGCGGCATCGCCTCCGCGCATCAGAATGACACGCGCTTCTTCCAGCGCATTGACCTTCTCGTTGAACATCAGAAACATCTCTTCGGACGTGCTCTTCCCGGCCGCGATCAGGCGAAGTCGCATATCGATGACGTTCAGAGCGTCCATCAAGAGGCTGAGCATTGGGTAGGCGAAAAGCATGGAGGTACTCCGGGACACAAAGGTTGATTGTCAATGAACGGGGCGACAATCCAAATGTATTGATGTCATGGGAAGGTCGGCGGGAGCGTGGATAATCAAGCGCGGCCTGATTTGTTCCTAATGGCAATTGGGGCCGCTTCTGGCCGAAGCGGCGTCGCGTTTTCCAAGGCGGTAAGGAGCTGGGAAACTTCCTTCGCAACGGCAGAGCAGCCCGCTCCGCGAAGAGCTTCTACGGAGAAGCCTCCAGTTAATACACCGGCTGCTGCCGTTCCCGCCCCGAAGCCGGCTTCGGCATCACAGGGCGTATCTCCGATCATCACTGCCTCAGGCCCGGTCAGGCCGAGCTTCGTGAGCGCGACACCCACGATACGTGGATCCGGCTTCCCATGTTCGACATCATCGCCGCATGCCGTTGCTCCGATAAACTCATCGATGCCCAGCAGCGACAGGTAATGTTTGAGCTCCGGTCCTTTGCAATCGGTCGCAAGCGCAAGCTTGCCGCCGCGCCGGGTGAGCGTCTCGAACACATCCCGAACACCGCGAAAAGCTTTGACGGTGTGGAGATATTTGCTTTCGTAGATTTGTGCTTGACCATGCAGGATCTGTGCGCGCAAGGCATCGTCCAGGTCCGGCGCTATAATCTGCAGTGTCTGGTTGCCATCCAGGCCCGAGTAGAGCTGCAAGGCCTCATACGTCACATCGATGCCCGCTTCCTCAAGTGCTTCTTGAAGGCTGCGCAGGTTTTGAGGGACGCTGTCAACGAGCGTGCCTTCAACATCAAAGATATAGCCCGAGAACATACCGGCCTCGTCGAACGGAGGAATATCCGAGGACAGCGCGCGAAAGCGTTACAGGTTCCTTTCGCTCAGCGACAGGGCGGAGCGTGCAACCGAAATGCGGAGGGCGTGTCGAAGCTTACTCCGGCGGCTGTAATCCCGGCGACTCAATCCAATTATGCATGCGGGCTGCAGTTTCAGCTTGCCGTGCCTTGCGTATGAGTAAGTCGCGCTCAGCTCCGGGCGGAGTTTCCTGGGCTTCACTGCGAAGGCCCTGGGCCTCATCTTCCGGTCGTATGGAAGTCGTTTGAGTGGATCGACGCTGCATATCCATGCTCCTTTCGCTGGCAGAAAGAAGTGCGCTCATTGGGTGGTGCGGGGCTTCCCCACCTTGGACGTCGAGGAGTAACCCCGCGCCACCGCTATGTTTCGCCGGTGGGGAACTTTCCACGGAACTTTTTTCGATCTCCACTTTTCCGGGAGCTTTCTGTTCCGCGTTTGGAACAGCGTTCCCCTGAGCCGGTTAATGGTGCTCACAAAGGAGCAGCCCGTGGCGAAAAAACCAAAGAAGCTTGAAGATCTTTTTCATGAAACGCTGAAGGACATCTATTTTGCCGAGAATAAAATTTTGAAGACCCTCCCAAAAATGGCCAAGGCGGCGCAGTCGAAAGAGCTGAAAGCCGCCTTTGCCCTGCACGAACGCGAAACTCGGGCGCAGGTGAAGCGTCTCGACCGCGTTTTCAAAATTATCGGCAAGCCTGCGCGCGGCAAAACATGCGCCGCCATCAACGGCATTACCGAAGAGGGGTCCGAGATCATGAAGGACTTCAAGGGAATGCCTGCCCTCGATGCAGGTCTTCTTGCCGCAGCCCAGGCCGTCGAGCACTACGAAATTTCCCGGTACGGCACGCTTTCCACCTGGGCTGAAGAGCTTGGATACGGCGAGGCGGTCGACCTCCTCGAAGCCACGTTGCAGGAGGAGAAGAATACCGACAAGACGCTTACCGGTATAGCCAAGTCGGTCGTCAACATCGAGGCCGAAGAGGACGAGGAAGAAGACGCCTGATCATTCGGCAGCAAAACAGGATAACCCGCCGGCGGCGGGGTAGTCCCCAGAAGGAAAAATGGCCCGACCTTTCTTAAGAACAGTCGGGCCATGGTTTTATTTCCGATTTTTGTCGAAAGCCTGCGCCATCTCAAGATGGTGCTTCAATGCCGGCAGCGTTTTGCCCGCCCATTCTTTGAGTTTCGGGTTTTCGCCACCGCTCGCGTAGCGTTCAAACAACGAAACCGCGTCTTTGTGAGCGCTTACCTGCATTGGGTCGTACACCGATGCGAAATCCTCGGGCTTCGCGTCGCGTAGTTTGGCCAGCTTTTTCTCCGACGCATCGTCGAGAGCTGCCGGTAGGGCAGCTTTCAAATCTGCCGGAGCCGTCGCCTTAAGTTCGTTGCTCGTCTTGGCATGATCGGCAAACATCATCTCAGCGAACTTCTTTTCATCGGCATTGCCTTTTTGCTGCGCGATCTTAGTGGCCTCGATCTCCGTCATGTCGCTCATGGCGACTTCCTTGATGAAGTCTTCCGTCTTCGGCGCGATACCCAGAACGGAATTAACGCCGGTTTTTCACCGACCGACTGGGCGTAGGATGGCGAGGCTAGAATCGTTAGTAACGCAGCCAGAATGGCTTTTTTCATGCTGTTCTCCCTCAAAATAGGTGAAATGACACGTTCCAACCGTCCCTGAGAAGCAAAGTTCCTTTTCCTGGGGGTCGGTAGCGGACGTAAAAGCTTGGGTCACAGGCTTTCGAGAGTCTGAAGAAGCCGGTCAAGGAAGACCACCTGGCCCTTTAAAATCCTTGGCCGCGCCTCAGGGACGTCAAACCACGCGGCACGGTCGAGTTCGGGAAAGGACTGCGTCCGCCCGGATTTCGGCGGCCACTCCATCTCGAACATGTTGCTTTCAAGCAAGGCGGTGCCCCAGTCGTCTTCTACTGCCCAGGCATGAACGATCTTTCCTCCCGGTTGCTTCGCGGCACCGAGCGGGAGAGACTTTCCGCGCGCTGTGTGACCCGTTTCTTCCGCAAACTCCCGCTTTGCGGCAGCGAGAGGAGCCTCAGCTTCGTCGATCAGGCCTTTGGGTATCGACCATGAGCCCAGATCTTTATTGTGCCAGAACGGGCCTCCGGGATGGCCGAGCAGAACTTCGATACCGCCGCCGGTGCTGCGGAAGAGCAAAAGTCCTGCGCTTCGATTGCTGGCTGGAGCCTTTCTCACGGTCGCACGTTAAGCCGCATGCCGCGCGGTCTGCCGTCTGCGCCGAAGGTGCCGCGAAAGTGTGGCGAGCGGCATGGCGTTGAGGACGCGATCGAGGGTTATTGTGCCACAAAATCATATCTCAAGAGCCGCGAGTTCGCCGCCGGATTTTTTGTGCAGGTGCAGTTAAATCCGTCGATCGGCACAGCGGGATGAGGCGACGACTGCGCGGGAAACTGAAACAAAAGAACGCCCCCGCAAGAGGCGGATACTCGTTCGAGCCGTCTGTCGAGGCCAAGCGGACCAGGGAAAACAGGAACGGGAAGCGGCCTGCCGAATTGACATCAAAATCTCACATAAAGTACCAGCCTGCGATGCCAGCCGGCAAACGAAACGAAGTTAGCGGCGGCTCCGCTCTGGGAGCAATGGCAACGCTCGCGGCAGCTGTCGCGGTCGCATACCTGCTGCGGGAAGGAGAAACGGAAAAGCCGGAGCGGGCGAGGGGACTGGAACCGCAGCCAGCCGGCAGAGACGCGCCAACCGCCGCGGCACATGACGCGGCCCGGGGCAGGGATGCGCGCGATCCCTCCGAAATCCCGGCCAAGGGATGGAAAGACATTTTGCTGCGCGTCTACGGCAACATTTCCGATCACCGGGTACTTGCGCTTGCCGCAGGCATGACCTTTTACAGCCTGCTCGCGATCTTTCCCGCGCTGGCAGCGCTTGTCGCGATCTATGGTCTGTTTGCAGATCCCGGCGCAATCGCCGCACACCTCAATGAGGTGTCCGGGTTCATTCCCTCCGGCGCGCTCGATGTGGCGCGCGATCAGCTGACCCGGGTCGCCTCGAAAGGCGAGGCGACGCTCGGGGTTACCTTCGCGATCGGCCTTGCCGCCTCCTTGTGGAGCGCCAACGCGGCCATGAAGTCACTTTTCGACACGCTGAATATTGTTTACGCGGAGCAGGAGAAACGCGGCTTTATAAAACTGAACGCGATCTCGCTCACCTTTACCGCGGGAGCGGTCGCATTCATTCTTATCGCCATTGCCGCCGTCGCCGTGTTGCCGGTGTCGCTCACATACATGGGCCTGACCAGCTTCACTGATCTCCTGCTGCGCATCGCGAGGTGGCCGGCTCTCGCCCTCGGCCTCGCCTTTGCGCTGGCGCTGATCTATCGCTTCGGTCCGAGCCGAGCGGCTCCGCAGTGGCGATGGATTACATGGGGCAGTGTCGCGGCAGCGCTGCTGTGGCTCGCAGGATCGACGTTGTTCTCCTTCTACGCCGCTAACTTCGGCAATTTCAACGCGACGTACGGTTCGCTGGGCGCGGTCATCGGTTTCATGACCTGGCTATGGATTTCAGCGATCGCGATATTGCTGGGGGCGGAGCTCAACGCCGAGATCGAACACCAGACCGCACGCGACACCACGACGGGCCACCCGAAGCCGCTTGGAACACGCGGCGCTCATATGGCCGATTCCGTTGGCGCGGCGAAGAGCTCGTGAGAATCAAGACGGCTTCCAGCTGGCGAGTTCGGTGAGAATGAATGATTTCTGGGATCGTATGAAGCGTGAACTGCGCGATGCGATCCGCGAGTCCGGGCGGCCGGACCTGACGCTCGCGATATTTTCCGGTGTGACCGCCTGGGCTTTGACGTCCGTGTTGCGATTGGCGGTTACTGTGCTTCAGAGTCAGTAAAGCCTTGCGCTAGTGCTCCAAAGACGCATCCGGAGGGGACACCGGCGGTCTCCGGTTAGCTGTTCAGCATCCGCGGTAATGTCGGTGGCATTCGGTTCATCATCCGCTGCACCGGCAATGCGAAGCGCCTAAGGAAGCCATCCCGTGCCCGCAACCTGCCGTGTCGCCAGAGCTGCAAGCTCGGCTTTTTTCATCTTAATCCACGCAGTTTGCATAACGCAATCGAGGGTTGCAAATAGTGCAGCAAGGATGCCCGGAGATTACATTCAAGGAAGCAAATGTGCTTTGAAGCCGAAGGCCGTACTCACGATGCTAATTCAGGGGGCGGGGAATAAACCCGGCCGCGATGCGGCCAGGGACCACAGGCGCCTGGGAGGAACATTCGTCTGAAATTGCGGTTGGGCTGTCAGGTTTTCAAAGGAGGATCTGATGGCAGCCGAAGAAAGAGAGACAAGCACTTTGATTGGTAGCGACAAGGTCGAAGGCACTGCGGTGTACGGAGCGGATGAAAGCCAGATCGGTTCGATCGAGCGCGTCATGATCGACAAGCGGTCCGGCAAAGTCTCGTACGCGGTCCTGAGTTTCGGCGGTTTCCTCGGTATCGGGGACGATCATTACCCGCTCCCGTGGGAGTCGCTTAGATATGATACCGGCCTCGGCGGATACCGAACCGGCATCACGGAAAAGCAGCTGCAGGGCGCGCCAAAATACCGGAGCGATAACGATTGGAGCTGGGAAGACCCGGCCCGTACGCGCGGCGTTAATGAGTACTACGGCGTCATCCCAACCTGACGCGCATCCTGATGAGAAAGCCCGCCGAAAGGCGGGCTCTTTCTGCCTAATACGCGCATGAAAAAGCCGCTGGCAATCGACTAGCGGCACCGGGAAAAGCGATTTAGATCTGAAATTTATTCCAGCCCCGGTAACATAACGCTACGACGCCTAAGGACCGGGAAAAAAGCAGTACTTGCGGTTCCCCTCACGGAACAACGGCGGCGTGGCCGTTCAGGGACGCTCGTGCGGCAGAACGGGTAGCCGTCGCCCAATCAGCCTGCAGTAGGAACCAGTCATTCTTCGCTCCGTTAGCTGCCCAGCTTCACCACGGTGACGCACAAATCTCAAAATATTGGAGAAGCGCAAATGCCAAAAGAGCCGAAGACACTCGACGACCTGTTTCACGATACCCTGAAGGACATCTATTTCGCGGAGAAGAAGATCCTGGCCACCCTGCCGAAAATGGCCAAGGCTGCCCAGAGCGAAGAGTTGAAGGCTGCGTTCGTGAAGCACCTCACCGAAACCGAAGGCCAGATAGAGCGCCTGGAAAAGGTTTTCGCCGTCATCGAAAAGAAGCCGCAGGGAAAAACCTGCGCGGCCATCGTCGGTATCACGGAAGAGGGCGCCGAGATCATGGAAGAATACAAGGGCTCGCCCGCTCTCGACGCCGGTCTCCTGGCCGCCGCACAGGCAGTCGAGCACTACGAGATTTCCCGCTACGGCACCATGATTGCCTGGGCGGAAGAGCTCGGTCTCGAAGACGCAGTTTCGCTTCTTGAGGAAACGCTCGAAGAGGAAGAAGCGACGGACGAGGCTTTGACTGAAATCGCCAAGACGGCGATTAATCAGCAGGCCCAAGCTGCGTAAAGTAAATTACTTAACGAAGAATGCCCCGCAGACGCGGGGCATTTTTTGCGACATCCCATTTTTTGCGACATCCTAAGGCTAAGCGGCTGGCTTCACTTTGGAGAAGGCGTAAGCGGCCGTCCCCTTCGAGCGTGCACAGTTTCACTTCGCTGTATTCCTCGATCTCAAAATTCGCGCAGTTGCGACTTCAGTTCTTCCTCCGACAACATCTCTTTGCGCAGGTTCTGTTTTTCCAAGCGGCATTTTTGAATAAGCTTCAAGGCCGGCGGCTTCAGGATGGGCCGGGTGGACGGAAATTTATACGACAGCCAATCAAGCAAATATTCCCAACCGACCTTCTCGCTGAAAGGCTGCGCTTTAGCGACGGCTGGTTGTTACCAAGCGAACAACGGTCGTTCGATCCGTGTTGCGGAGGCACGCCGGTGAAAAGTTTGGCCATACTTGTTTTGAACAATCTTCGGTCGCGCCCTCAGCCTTGACGGGCTGCGACGATGTCTCTTCGGCTCTCGCGGCAGTAGTAAGCAGGAGAGAAAGCGCGATAGCAGATAGAACGTATTTCATTTTGCGCCTCGTTTGAGCTGCCAACGAGCGGAATCACGCTGCGTTCCGGCAAATTGTCGAACTAGAAAGAAAAACCCTGCCGAGGACCGCTCGGCAGGGCCACGCAGGCGATGGACGCGCAAAGTGGGGCCCTGATCGTCCATCGAGCACTGCGAACTCGTACTGATCGCGGATCAGTTTTCCGTACAAACCTTCATCCTTTTCATGCCAGTTTCGGCTTCGGTCCTGGTTTTGAACACGCCGTTGTCGACTACCGTGGTCGTGGTGGTCGGCTTTTTATCGACAATGGTGCATTTCTTGGTGGTTGCATCTCTCACCACATAATATTCCGAGGTAACGGCGGTTTGCGCAAAGGCCGAAGTGACCGTAAACGCGACGACGGCGCTTGAAAGCAGCAGCTTTTTCATGTTGTCTCCTCCAGTGATAATTGGGCCGGAACTGCTTATTTTTCCCGGCTTTGTGTGCGCTTTAGTGCACCGACGCGGACAAAATAGTAGCCGACGCCGCCGACAACGATCACAGTAGGAGCTCCCACAGCAACAGTACCCGCATTTACGCCTCCTCATAAATTGACCACGATATTCCAACGGTGCGTATTGCCACTTGTTCCCGATATATATCGGCTGCTAGATGAAAGCAGCTGCGGCACGCGCCCGAAAGCAGTACGGCGGGTTGCTCGAACGGCGGAGGGCCTTGGCAAAAGCGCGTACGCGCCTAGGTCACTAGTTTAGGAACTATAGCGGTAGCGAAAGGTTACGAGCGCTCCTGAAACTCTGGAGAAAACTATGAAACGCTCATTTCTTTTCATTTCTATTGGATTGTTGGCCGCTACGACGGCGTCGGCGCAAAATCCGCCCGCGCAGTCAGGACCGAACAACAACGCGGTCAATAGTGCCGGTCAAAACAACTCCAACGCTCCGGTCGCGGGTCGCAACAGCTTCACCGAAGGCCAAGCGAAGTCGAAAATCGAGGACGCCGGCTACACCAATGTCACGGAACTAAAGAAAGACGACAATGGTGTTTGGCGCGGCAAGGCCAGCAAGAGCGGCTCAGCCACTGCGGTAAGCATCGATTTTCAAGGCAACGTCAATTCTGCCAAGTAAGGAAGACCAAACATGACTGTTACCATTTCTCGGCTTTACGATACTCACAACGACGCCCAGCAAGCTGTTAGGCGCCTGGAAGCCGCGGGCGTGCCGCATTCGGACATCAGCCTCGTCGCCAATAACTCCGATGGCTGGTTCAACTCCGACAAAAAGTTGGATCGCGATCGCGATGGCGTGGATGATCGCGCCGAGGGCGCTGGCAAGGGCGCTGGCATTGGCGCGGGCGTGGGTGGCGCAGCTGGCCTTCTTGCCGGACTTGGCTTGTTGGCAATACCCGGGCTTGGACCCGTTGTTGCGGCTGGTTGGCTGGCTGCCACAGCGGTTGGCGCGGCAGCGGGCGCAGCCACCGGCGGTATTGTCGGCGCGCTCACAGAGGCAGGCGTGTCTGAGGCAGATGCCCACTCCTACGCCGAGGGCGTCCGTCGGGGCGGCACGCTGGTTTCAGCGCGGGTCGCCGACGCCGAACGTTCCCGTCTCGAAGCGATGTTAGACGAGTCTGCTATCAATCTGCGTGACCGAAGCGCGGCCTGGCAAAAGGCGGGGTGGAAGTCGTTCGATGCCGGCAGCGAGCCCTACGGCGCTGAAGAGGTCCGAAAGGAACGGGCCCTGTACGGCGGTGGACTTCGCTAAGCCTCAAGACGGCCCGCTTTGGCGGGCCGTCGTTCGGGTGATTATCAAAGTTGAACGGGACCAGAGTCGTTACGTTCCCACGCTTGATTGCGAGTAATTTGGTGCGAAGGCGATCTCAATCTCTTCGGTACGCGGTCTCAATCTCTTCGGTATAAAGAGTCGTAGAGCTATTTGAGCTTTCTTGCGTTGACGGGGTCCTTCCAGCGAGCTAGGCCGGATCCCCGCGAGCCGATCGGCCTACCGTTGGTTGCGGTCCCGACATCCACGCCTGGTCATCCTCCCAATTTCTCAGGGCAGCGAAACGCGGGTGCACCTGTCGAGACACCAGAGGTCACGACGGGTTTCCTAAGTGCGCTTGATGCTGGAGGGACACTTCACGCGCGCGCCGCATTCTGGTTGCCGCTCCTGGCGCTGTTCAACGCGCGCGCGTCAGGCTGAATTGGCGGGGCTCACTGTGGCCAATGTCGAGACAGAGCCGGAGACACAAATGCCGCTGCTCTTCGTCACTGAACGGACGTCCTCCCAGCGCTGTTTAGTCGCCGGAACCTTAATCCGTCTCATGCGTTGCGGGGCCGAGAAGGAGAGTTCATGCATCGCGTTAGACTGGTGATAGCAGATCGACGTCCCATTGTTTTGCAAGGTTTTGTATCGCTATTCAGAGCGCAGCCCGATTTCGAGGTGGTTGCATGCTGTCTCGATGGAGCTAGTTGCCTTGCAGCCATTCGCAGGTTGACGCCCGATGTGGTGCTACTGGAGGACGGGTTCACGGATGTGACCGCGTCCGACATGCTCGCCGTCGTGGGCGACAAAGGACTTTCTTCCCGACTGGTGTTCTTCACCGCTTCTGTCGCCTGTGGCGATCTTGCCACAGCAATGGCGACCGGTGCTTGCGGCATGATATCGATGAGCGCCAAACCGGAAGCGCTAGTGCAGTCCGTGAGGCTGGAAAAACCGGGGTCAGACCTGGCGAGGGTCGGTAACGAAGCCGATGGAATCGCGTCGTTCGGTAATAACGTTTTGGCAATTCTGACCGTCAACGAGCGGACGATCATGGATCTCGTCGCCGAGGGGTTGTCAGACAGCGATATTGCTCGGGTGCTCGGTGTCGTCCCGGACATCGTCAGGATTCACCTCAACCACGCGCGACAGAAGCTCGGAATCAGCAGCCGTACGGAGCTCGCCGCGCTCGCCCTTTCGCGCCGTTACGGCGCGATGAGTATCCTGGCAGCTGCTATCCTGGCGGCGTTGGACGATTCAGTCGAAGCCGGTCACACCGCGATCGAAAGTTTCACGGTCATGGCCGCAAACGGCTCCGCGAAGGTTGTCACTATCAAAATCAGCCGAAAGGAAACAGTATCAGGTGACATCCCAGAAAGAGCCGCCAGCAAGGAGCGCGGCGGCGCCGGCGCGGCAACTGGAACGTCAAGGCCGATCGGAAAGCTCGTCGATCCGGGTGACGAGATGGCGCAGGCAGCACTCAACGCGCCGAGGCCGAGTTCGAGCAGCTACAGCATCTTCACGATTGCGGCTTTCGGAGCCTTGATTTACGAGCTCGATCGTACCGCCCACGCCGCGCAAGCGTTTGATTTTGGCGATGGCCTAGCTGATGTCTTCACTTCATTTGCCGCAAGCGAAGCTAAAGGACTGGCAGCGGTCGCAGCTCCCAGCTTCGCAAATTTCGACGGCACACCAGCTACTGCAGTGTCCAATCGGGCGTTCGCATTCGAGTTCGCCCAAGGCGATACGATCACCAGACACCACAGCGAGCGCCATGTTGGCGATGCCGACGCGGAGGATAACGGCAGCGACCGAGCGAACACTATTCCCCAAGGTTCCGGAACCATTAACGTTGTCGCGGCGGCCGCAAACGAAGGCACGCGTGACACAACGCAGGCAGGCCAGGATAACGAGCCCAATCATGGTCAAGGGCAGCCCGCCCTGCATGATTCCGACAACGGCTCTGGAGCTGCCAAGGGGCATATCAAGCATGAGGCCCCGGGGGACGATTTAAATCACGGTCAGTCGCAGAAGGCCCTGCATGATTCCGACAACGGCTCTGGAGCTGCCAAGGGGCATATCAAGCATGAGGCCCCGGGGGACGATTTAAATCACGGTCAGTCGCAGAAGGCCCTGCATGATTCCGACAACGGCTCTGGAGCTGCCAAGGGGCAAATCAAACATGAGGCTCCGGGAGACGATTTAGATACTAACAAACCACAGCACGACCTACAAACGGCGTCCGTAAAATCTGCCGACGACGCACATTCGGCATTGAAGGTTAAGGCTGAAGGAAAGGAAGGGGCTTCCTCCGACGACGCCGGTCGGGCCAAATCACCAGTTGGCACCGAACTTGGAGATTCCTTTCATTTTAATAATGGCGCCAACGATGCTTCTTCAGACATTCTTGACTTACAGCAGCTGGGCCATGGAAGCGGGAAAGCACATGAAGATGGTCAGCATGCTGCCGCACACAACGGACCGGTGTTAGTCCAGGATGCAGATGCGATTGATACTTCAGCGGCGCAGCACGATCACTTAGGACATAGCAATCACTATGCGGCTCACGATTTGATTGTGTAGCCATGTACTGATCGGGATGCAGTATGCCGCCTCGTTAGTTGCAATCCCTTCATGAGACGCAGGGGCCAGGGGATAATCGGGAGACGCGAAATTGCAATTCGGACAAGGCGCGCCCGCGTCTCCACGAGTGCACGCATGTGGGCGTCTTGACCTCTCACACCCGGCCGCAATCCGCACAGAGCAGCCGAGTCATACCGACGCTCTTACTTGCTTCAGTCCCGTTCGAGCGGCTTGCCGCTGAAGAGCATGAGCTCAAGCTCAAAGCCCGTTGGAAGGGGCAGGCGAGGGCTTACCGAAAGCTGGCGGCAGAGCGCGCAGAGAAATTCGGACTTTATCTCCGCCGAGCCTGCCAGGCTCGTGATGACTCAGTTAGCGGATTATTTCATTCCAGCAATAAGGTTCGACTTCATTAGGTACGAGGTGGCCCGCTCCGGCGGGGACCGCCAACCTTAACGCAATTGGCAACGAAGGACTTTTGAAGTTATCGAAGCGCCTTGAGGCGGCCGGCACCTCAATCCAGCCCCATCTCCACCGCGATCCGGATCAGGTCCGACTGGCTCTTCGCGCCAAGCTTCTGCTTGAGCAATGAGGTGGTGTTGGCCACCGTCTTGTAGGAAATCTCGAGCGCATTGGCGACTTCGGCGATCTTGTCGCCGCGGCCAAGCAGCCGAAGAATTTCCTGCTCCCGCGCTGTCACTTGGGACGCAGGATTTGCCTTGATCGACCCGCCGGAAAAGGTCACCGCTTCCGCCAGTTGCGGTGAAACGAAGTTGTCTCCCGCGGCGACCTTCCGCACCGCCTTCACCAGCATCCGGGGATCGTCGCCCTTCCAGACATAGCCCTGCGCGCCCATCTCGATGGCGTGAACCACGAGCGCCGGATCGTCATTCATGCTGAACATGATGATCCGCGCCTCCGGATCGTCTTTTCGAATGCGACGCATCAGTTCGAAGCCGGAAACGTCCGGAAGCTTGATATCGATCACCGTGACGTCAGGCTTCCTGGCCAGGTAGGCGGTGACCGGATTTGGCGTCGGTGGCCCCCTCGATCTTCACCGTGTTGTCCGACGCGAACAGCGACCGGCAACCCGACAGGACCACTGGGTGGTCGTCGACAATCAGGACCTTCGTTGCCGATCTGTCGGATTTCTGCATCATCAACCCCTTGCGGGAGAAAACTTAGTGTTAGCGATATTTGGAATATAGATATTTTGGGGATAACGGGGTGAAAGTTGTCGAACGCTCGACTCCGATGATCTTGCTGCCGATCGATCTTTGTGGCGGTGCGCGCCGAAGGAAATCGACGCCATTAATATCCACTGGGCGGGCCTGCTCGCGATGCGGCAGGCTATCGACGGGCTCAAGCTCGCACCGCAGCATCTGCTGATCGACGCGAAACGTCTCAAAGAGGCAACAATTCCGCAGCAGGCGATTAACAAGGGAGATGCCAAATCTGCCAGCATCGCTGCCGCCTCCATTCTCACAAAGGTTTCGCGGCACGCATTGATGCGAACGCTCGATGAATGTCATCCCGGCTACGGTTTTGCATCACAAGGGTTATCCTATGCGTGCCCACCACGTCGCTCTGTCCAGGCTTGGCGCCTGCGCAGCCCATAGACGGTCGTTCGGACCTGTGCGTGAGGTGCTGGGTTTGCCGCCGTTGCCGCCTTGGCCGACGTCCTCGGAACGAGTCCGAGAGGACGGAACGCGCGAGGCTTGGCCGGGCTAATTCGCGGGCGCTCCGATGGTTGTTTCGCTGGCGGGCGCGGTGACGGTCACCTCATGGCCCTCACGGAGCGCGAGTGACGCCGCCGCTATTGTGGCCTCGAAGGCTGCTTCCTTCGTGGCGTATTCGTTTTCGGTCTTCCCGTCGTGCGGCGCCCGCCATGTGCCCTCCGTGCCGAATGTCTCGTATTTTGCGATGCCCATGAGGGCTCCTTTTACTTTGCGTTGTCGACTGATTTCGCGGGCTGGGTGTTGCTCGGCGGGTCTGACGCCGGGAAGCTATCCTTCAAACCCTTTTTCAGTTCGTCGTCCGCCTTCTTGTCGGCGGCCGCGCGCTCCTTCGGTGTGTCCGCATGCTTGTCGGTCGACGCGGGATCGAATTTGTCAGCCATGAAATCGTTCTCCGTTGCTGAAAGAATGCCCGATGCCTTCCGTGGTTCCTCCCGGAGGAACCAAGGTCCGCGCGCTCGATTGTTTCACGGCAACGAGGGAAACGTCATGGCAAAATCTGAAAACGGAAGAATCGTCGAGACATCAACTGAAGCGCGTCAGGCGGAGCCCGGCCCGAGTGTGCTTATAGTGCTCGCAATAAGCACCATAGTTGCGATCGGTGTTCTGACGTGCGTCTGGATTGTGTTCTTTCGAACCTGAGGGATAGCCTGCGCGAGGGAGCGTCACCCGATGGGTCGAAACCGCCTTCTTCCGGCGGCTCGGGGGCACCGCGAGTAGAGCCGGCGCGGCGAGAGCTGCGCGCGTCCTGACGTGGCTAAACGAGGCATGAATGAATCATCTCGATAAAAGGCAGGTCACGCCGCCGCCTCGTATTCACGGCTCTCCACTTCCTCCGTCACGACACCGAAGCGGGTTAGCCAGGCATTGCCGAACTGCGTCGAGATCGCAACGTCGGCCGCGTCGCGGCCCCGCGCGATAACGATGCGCCCGATGCGCGGAACATTGTGCCGGGCATCGAAGGTAAACCATCTTCCATCGAGGAACACCTCGAACCATGCGCTGAAGTCCATCGGCGCCGGGTCCTTGGGAACGCCAATGTCGCCGAGATAGCCTGTGCAATAGCGTGCCGGAATGTTCATGCAGCGGCACAGCGTAACCGCGAGATGCGCAAAGTCGCGACAGACACCAGCCTGCTCCAGGTGTCCTTCCGACGCTGTCCGGTCGCAGCGCGCATTGTGGTAACCGAACTGAATGCGGTTGTGAACGTAATCGCAGATCGCGTGCACACGTTCCCAGCCGTCGATAACCGGACCAAACAGCGACCACGCGAGATCCGACAGCTTTTGCGTGTCGCAATATCTGCTGCCGTACAGGAAAGGCAGCACGTCGTCAGGCAGGTCGTGCACTGCACACTGCTGTGCGCCCGGAGCGACCTCGTCCGGAAGGCCACTGTCGTTAATCAGGAAGTCCGTGCGGATTTCAAGACGTCCTGCAGGCGCGAGCAAACGCGTCCAGACGTTGCCGAATGGATCAAGGCCCTGCCTCGCCGCGACGCCGGGGGGCAGCTCAATGCGCTGCGGCGTGACCAGGTCTTTTTCGCGTGAGGGATGTACGCTGAGGAGTACCACCATCGTTACATTCTGGGCGCATTCGAATGCGATGTCGTAGCCTGCCCGGATTTTCAAGTTAGTCTCCTGTTAGAAAATGCATCCGATAAGATCGGGAGTTGTTCTTCGTTCCTGCGATCCGGCGCGGAAAAAAGCGGCAATCCGTTATGTTCAGTTTTGTACAAACCGCCGTTCCGCGAGCTGGTTGCCAGGCGCAGCTAAAGCTGCAAGTTTGTGCAAAGACCTTCTGCCAACGACCCGAATCACATGCGCCGCACTGCCACTTTGCTGGCCGTCGTGTTTTTTGCAGCCTCCGCCTTTGCGCAGGAGGATAAGAAGACCGACGATCTGAAGCCGGCCGATCCCGATACGGGCGAAAGCACGGTCGAGGAGACGACCCTTGGCCTGTTGCATCAGCCCTTCAAAAATCGGGGAGTCAAGTTCGCGGCGACCTATATCGGAGAAGCGCTGGGCAATGCTTCGGGCGGCTTCAAGAGGGGCTCGGTCTATGAGGGCCGCTTGAACCTCGCGGTCGACGTCGATTTTGAAAAGCTCGCGGGCGTGCGCGACGTGACCTTCCATGCCAACATGTTCCAGATCCACGGCGGCGGCCTGTCGCGCGGCGCTCTGCTAAACTTCATGGATGTCAGCGGCATCGAGGCGCTGCCTTCCACCCGGCTCTACGAAGCCTGGTTCGAACGCAAGTGGGGCACCAAGCTCGCCCTGCGCGCAGGGCAGCTCGCGGCCGACACAGAGTTCATGACCGCGAAATATACGGACGTGTTCACCAACGCTTCGCTCGGCTGGCCGGCCGGGCTTTCCCTCAATCTGCCGAGCGGCGGTCCTTCGCCGCCGCTGGCCGCTGTCGGGGCCCGGCTGCGCGCCGAAATCACGGACAATCTGACGGTGCTGGGCGCATTATTCAACGGCGACTCGGCGGGGCCGGGCGCGGACGACCCTCAGCTCCGCAACCGCTACGGTGTCAACTTTCGCGTCAATGACCCTCCGCTTGTTCTTGGCGAGGCGCAGTTTCTGTGGAACGGCAAGAAGGGCGACCCGGGACTGGACGGAAAACTCAAGCTTGGCGCATGGCGTCATTTCGGCGTGTTCCGCGATCAGCGCTTTGACGGGGCAGGGGTGTCGCTGGCGGACCCTGCGTCGAGCGGAATGCCCGGGCTCATGCGGGGAGATTTCGGGATTTATTCGGTCGTTGAGCAAAAACTATATCGCGTCGGCGCGGACGACGACCGCGGCGTCGGCCTCTTCGCGCGGGCGTCCTACAGCCCGCCCGACCGAAACCTCATCGACTATTACGCGGATACGGGGTTGGAATTCGTCGGCCTGGCAGATAGCCGGCCGAAGGACAAGTTCGGCATTGCGGCCGCGTACGCTCACGTCTCGCCGCGTGCTCAGGCCCTTGATCTTGACTTCCAGAGATTGACGACGCCCATCTGGCCCGCGCGCACTTTCGAAGGTCTGGTCACTGCCGTCTATCAGTACGAGGTGCGGGCCGGGTGGACCCTTCAGCCGAACTTTCAGTTCATCGTGCGCCCCGGCGGCGGCGTCACAAACCCGCTCTCCGGCCTTCCCGGGAAGGCCTTGAAAAACGCGGAGGTGTTCGGCCTTCGAACCGTGGTGAAATTTTAGCCCGGCTCGTTGCAGCCGACGTCACTGATGCGGCATTCACGCGCCGCTGACGCAGGAGCTTATTCCCGCGACAGAAGAATGAGGTTGTTAAGCGGGAATCGGTATTGCAGCGTAAAGCCCCTGGCGGTGGAACTTTCGGGCGCCGTACCGATTTACCCGCTGGCTGACAAAAGGGGCCCAAGCATGAGTGACGAAGAAAAGGCCAGAGACCCGTCCGGGATTTCGAAATTTTTCGGCGAACTCGCCAACAAAACCTCCCTAGCGGCAGGCAGGGCCTCTGCATTCATAGTGGCGGCCGGAGTCGTCATCGTATGGGCAGTAAGCGGACCCATCTTTGGCTTTTCAGATACCTGGCAGCTGGTCATCAACACGGGAACGACCATCGTCACGTTCCTGATGGTGTTTCTCATTCAGAACTCGCAGAACCGCGACAGCGCGGCGATACAGGTCAAGCTCGACGAGTTGATCCGCGTCGGCGCGGCCCGGAATTCAATGGTCGGAATCGAACACCTGACGGACGACGAACTCGAAGATCTACGCGGTAAATGCGAGGCGAGGGCACGCGCTGAAAAAGCGGCCGACAAGACGGTCAATAAGACGCGGAAGTCGGCAAGGCGGGCAGCGGACAAGGTCGCTAACTGATGCATCCGGCCGTGGGCACTCGGGCAGAGAGGCCCGTCGCCCAAAACATTGACACGATCCTGCGCCTTGAAAAGCAGGATGAAGCGAAGCTGGCGGTACATCACCGCCTATTTCACTGGGTTGGCTGGTTCGTCGGCACTGTCCGGTTTATCGTCCTTCAGTGCGTATTCGTACTCTCCTGGGTCGTTCTCAATCACGTCTTTCCGCATCACGCCTTTGACGAATATCCGTTCCCGCTGCTTGCGACGATCCTGGCGCTCGAAGCCGTACTCCTGACCTCCTGTGTGCTAATCCGCCAAAGCCGGATCGATCGTACGTTAGAGCGGCGCGACCACCTCGAACTGCAGATCAATCTTCTTGCCGAAAGGGAAGCGACCCGGTCGTTGCGCATACTGCAGAGGATCGCGAAAAGATTGGACGTCGACGATATGGAAGATGGCAGGCCGGACGAACTTGCAAGCGAGACGTCGGTCGACCAGATAGCGCAAGACCTGAGAGACCGCGAGGACGAGGATGGAAAGCACTAGACGGTGCGCCCGCGCGGTTTTCGTGCTTTTCACCCGCGGATTCTAGGGGGGCGCCCGACCGGAAAGATCGCGCGCCATCTCCCCGGCGAGTTTCTCGCACGCGAACCATACCATCAGGTTCTTCAACGTGCCGATATTCTCCAGCATGTCGGCGCGTCTGAATCCGGCGATCATGTCGGCGACGTTCTTGCAGCCGAGGCGTTCAGCTTCCTCAACCGCTATATCCCAGATTTCATTTTGGAAACGTTTGATGATACAAATCTTATCGGCCGTGTAGGTAATGCAGGGGAAGAACTCCGTTGGCCCCCGATCAAGATCGTGGCCACCTCAGGTCAAAGCCCTACAGCCACGCTGAATCATGAAAACGCTTCGGGAATTGATTGCGCCTAGGCCGCGTCGCGGCCACTTCGTCGATCGCAGCCATCACCTCGTCCGTAGCGGTCTGATGGATCATGTGACCGTTGTCGGGAAGGCGGTGAAATGCGCTCTGCGCTACGTCGGAATGCAGCCGGGCAGATTGCTTGTCGATGTCGATCAGCCGATCGCCTTCGCCCGCGATGATCACGACGGGCATCTTGAGCTCACCATACTTGTCGTCGAAATGGAAGGCGTCGGGAATCATCAGCGCCGACTCTGCGGCCGAAGCGCGGATCTGCGAGGGACGAAGCGCCATTTCCTTGGGAAACTGCTTGAACTTGGCAGGCGCGGACTTGGGTCCGAAGATCATCGCCGTCATCATGGGCCATATCATTCTGCTGATCATGGGCGAGACCGTGTGGCCCATGACATCGCCCACAACGGGGATTGCCGGGGCGGACATGGCAACGACGTCCGGACGCAGTGTGGGATAGTAGTAGCCTGAGGCAAGCACCAAACCGCGCACGAAGTCGGGGAACTTGAGAGCAAGAGCCACTGCGACCGACGCGCCCCAAGAGTGCCCGAGTACGATGGCCTGTGAAACACCGAGACGATCGAGCGCGCGCCGGATCAACTGGGCCTGAGCATCGGGCGTCCAGATGACGTTCCGTGGCCGACTGCTGTGGCCGAAACCGGGGCGGTCGATGATGATGACCCTGTAGTTCTTGGCGGCCAGGTCGACCAATCCGCTGGATTCGAAGTCCTGGATCATGCTGCCGTTGCCGTGCAGAAGCACCAACGGCTCGCCGGAACCTCGTTCCACGTAGTGAAGCTGGACACCGTCGACTTCCAGGAACTGCCCGGCTGGCGGATTTGCGTGTTCTGCCTTCTTCGCAAGATGACGGTTGAGAAGTGCCGTCGCTGCGAGCGCCCCTGCTGCGACCACGGCTGCGAACGCATAGGAAGGCCCTGCTGCACCGTTGCGGGCTTGCCTGACGGAGTTCGGAAGCCGGCGTAGTTGGTTCATCCTGGTCATGCTCACACCTCGGGCGCCTGCCCGAAATGTCGGGCACCCGACAAATGTTGCAGTGCGAGGTGAACAGCCCACAGCTGCGATCGTTCCTTTCATTGCTGCTCGATCAAGGCTTCGCTCCACGGTGGTATTTGTGCGGGTAGACGGTCACGCGCGAACTTCTCATTGGAACAATCGCCCCGCACATCCCTTTGCTCCGGAGATGAGAGGACGTGAAATGGCTAGGGGTGGGACGGCTTGCTGCCGCTTTGTCATCGCTATAGTGATGCTCTGCCCTGCAGCATCGCAGGCGCAAACGCCGATTGATGACGCGGCCCGGTCAGTAACCGCAGGCTGCCCTGAGGCGATTAGAAACGCAGGTCAGCCGCAGTCGTTTGACGCGGGCATGTGTCTCGGCATCATCAAAGGCCTGCACTATCTCAGCCGGGACGTATGCATCCCCCCAGCGACAAGCCTGAGGGAAATAGCAGATATCGTGTCGAGATATGTCGACAGCCACGGCGGCAAGACGAACGACGACTTCCGCGAGACGTCGCTGGAAGCAATGCGGTCTGCTTGGCCCTGCGGCAACAGACACGACATGTGATTATTTTAGGAATGGAGATGGGCCGCGCACCGGTTCGTGCCTCGCTGACGCCGAGGTGATAGGCGAGCTAGAATTAACGTTGTGTTCCTAAGGAAACTCCCGCGAAATATCCATTGAGCCAAGCGCAACTATCGTCGTCGGTTTCCGCGGGAAGATGCAGAGTTTCAGTAGGTCCAGTCAGATCGGCAGGCCGAGTTGCGGCTGCTCGGGCATCTCGTTCTGAAGCAGGGCAATCGATGGCGTTCGAGGTCGAGCGGCTCGAAACCGCAGCGGGCACAGACCTGCTACGGGTGATGATCTCGAAGTCGTTGAATTTCATTTCAGGGTCACGGTCCGCCCCCGCGAGCCCTTCTCCTCGCAGTTGCCGCGATCTTACTGAGGCCCTCGCTTACGATCCCGCCCTGTCCGGCTTCAGTTCATCCGTAGCTTTGGCATGACCGGTGAAGAAGATCGCTCGAACAGCAGAATGCGAGCTAAAACAAAGCTGGTGTTGAGACCTTAACGACATTCCATTCAATATCCGAGGAAGCTCCCCGTTTGCGAGGCGTCTAAAGCGCAGGAAGCGGCTGCAGTCCATCGAACGGGGGTAAGTCAACCTTTATGAGATCTCCGGGCCTGATGTGTCCGGTCGTCTTGACTACCCCGAGTAGGCCACACCTGAACCTCGGTTGCTCCTGTTTCATAATCATGGCGCGCTTCAATCCGTTCCGAAAGCGATCAATAAGTGCGCAGGGTGTTCGAAGGCCCGTGAGCTCGACAACCGCGGAGCGTCCGATCCGCAAGCGCGTCCCGAGCGGGAAATTCGTGAGACTTAGTCCTGCGGTGGTTACGTTTTCACCCAGCTCTCCTGGGGCTACCGTGAACCCACTCGACCTCAAATCAGCAAACAGTTCCGAGGCCAGCAGGTGCACTTGCCGATTATTGAGCAGTGATGGCATTTGTTTCGCAAGATATCGATGTTGCATGAACCGTCCTGCGTGTGCATCGCCTTCCACGCCATGATCTTCAATCAGCTTTATGCTTTCCTTGGCTCGTTTGCTGAACTCGTGCTTCGTGTTCGACGCCACGGCGACAACGGTGCCCTTTAGGATCAGGCCGGTGATCAAATGAACCATAGTTGTGCGGCGTTTGCTGTTATGAAGGCGGACATTTCTTCGTGCCGGACTTGGATAAATTCAATGTTGCCGGCCGCTGCACGCGCCGATCACGCCGTTGATCTTGTCCCCTGTATAGCGTGATATGCGCCGAACGTCCCAAGCGTGTAGCCGCGTGACGTCGAATCACCGACTTTCATCTCACGCCTCCGGATCAGCGGGAATTGATGCGTTCGGCTCGATCAGGCCTTGTCGCCTGAGTTCGGCCCAGAAATCGGGAGGGATCTTGGCCTTAAGCGAGTTATAGTCCTCCTGGATCTGCTCCGCGCTTCGCGCGCCCACCACCAAAGCTACCGCGACGTCGGCCGCCGACGAGAACTGAAGCGCGGCGGTGCGCAGATCGACGCCGCGCCGGGCGGCAACCGCTCTGAGCTTCTCGCGCTTTTCGATCGCGGCTCGGG
This sequence comes from Bradyrhizobium sp. McL0615, assembly GCF_049993905.1. Lineage (NCBI taxonomy): Bacteria > Pseudomonadati > Pseudomonadota > Alphaproteobacteria > Hyphomicrobiales > Nitrobacteraceae > Bradyrhizobium > Bradyrhizobium sp. McL0615. The sequence continues at coordinate 2,123,719 of NZ_CP188254.1, forward strand.
GGATCTTGAAATTTTCCTTGCCGTAGTTGTAGCGCGGGCTACCGGAAATGAAGCCGGCATTCAGCGCGGAGCCGATGACGAGCGAGACGTTCTTCCTCCGCACAACGGGGAAAAGCTCGTGTACTGCGGTGGCGTGATCGACCAATGAGTACTGGCGGGCGCACAGACACACGTCCGGATCCGCATCTTCCATAACCTTGAGAATGGGCAGAGCCGTGTTCACGCCGATGCCCCAAGCGCGGATGATGCCTTCGTCACGCATCTTCGATAGAGCCGGAAACGCGCCTTTGCGGGCGATTTCATACTGCTCCTCCCACCCGTTCGGAAAGAATGCGAAATCAGGGGAGATGTCGTGCACGAACGCCACGTCGAGGCTGTCGACACCGAGACGCTGGAGGCTGTCTTCGATCGAGCGGCGAACGCCGTCAGCCGTATAATCGAACACAATGTCGTTCGGAGAATCGGACAGCGGATAAATTTCCGCATGCTTGTTGGTCGTCGATGCCTTGAGGAGCTTTCCAACCTTGGACGAGAGCAGGTAGTCCTCTCGCTTCTGGTTGTGCAGAAAATGACCGAAGCGACGCTCGGACAGGCCAAACCCATACCAGGGAGCCACGTCGAAATACCGAACCCCTAAGGCCCAGGCGGCATCGAGGGTGGCCTCAGCATCCTTGTCGGTATGCTTGTTGAACTCGTTTCCGAGGGAAACGCCACCCAGGCCGAAGCGAAACTGCGGTTTGTAGATTTGCCGACCTCGGTTATTCATCAAAATCTCCGCTGCTTCGCTCGAACTAGAACAACGGGCGAAAGAGCGGGTTCCAATATGCGGAATCTCGAACGGGGCCTCACGTGGACGTCGGCGCACGAGGGCCACCGCCCGCGGAACCCGTCAATTCTCGAAGACTTTCCCTATTGAAAACGACGCGCGGCGAGGAGGTTGGATGGATAAGTTGCTGGTCGCCAGTGAGGCGAGGCGGAAGATGGAGACCGAGGACGGCTTCGTGCGGGTTCGCGGAGCCCGCGAACACAATCTCAAGGACGTGTCGCTGGAGATTCCCCGTAATGCGCTGGTTGTGTTTACCGGCGTGTCCGGATCCGGGAAGTCGTCGCTGGCCTTCGGGACGCTGTATGCAGAAGCCCAGCGGCGTTATCTCGAATCCGTCTCGCCCTACGCTCGGCGCCTTTTCCACCAGATGGCGGTTCCCGAGGTGGATTCGGTCGAGGGGTTACCTCCGGCGGTGGCCTTGCAGCAGCAGCGCGGCTCCCCGACAACAAGGTCGTCGGTCGGCAGCGTGACGACGTTGTCCAATCTGCTGCGGATGCTCTACTCGCGCGCCGGCGTCTATCCGCGAAATCAGCCACTTCTTTACGCCGAGTCGTTTTCGCCGAACACGCCCGAGGGCGCCTGTCCGAATTGCCACGGCATGGGCCGCGTCCATGAGGTCGACGAGCGTTCGCTGGTGCCCGACGGCACGTTGACCATCCGGGAGCGGGCCGTCGCGGCGTGGCCGAGCGCATGGCAGGGCCAGAACCTGAGGGACATTCTGGTGACGCTTGGCTACGACGTAGACAAGCCGTGGCGCGAATTATCGAAAAAGGATCGGGACTGGATCCTGTTCACCGACGATCAGCCGACTGTGCCGGTTTACGCGGGATACACGCCGGCCGAGACCAGGCGGGCGCTGAAGCGAAAGGAGGAGCCGAGCTATCAGGGCACCTTTACCGGCGCGCGAAAATACGTGCTGCAAACCTTTGCCACGACGCAAAGCGCGATGATGAAGCGCCGAGTGGCGCAGTTTCTTTCAAGCTCGGATTGCCGGGCGTGCAAAGGCAAGCGGCTCAAGCCCGAGCCTCTCTCGGTCACCTTCGCCGGAATGGATATCGCGGAAATTTCGCGATTACCGTTGAAGCAGCTGCGCGGCGTACTCGGCCGGCACCTCGATGGCCGGAAAAGGGACTTCGCCGATCATCCCGAGAAGGCTCTGGTCGTGCAGCGTATCACGGAAGATATGTCGGCACGTCTCGAGGTGCTGCTCGACCTGGGTCTGGGCTATCTGACGCCCGAGCGCAGTACGCCGACATTGTCGCCGGGGGAGTTGCAGCGGCTTCGATTGGCTACGCAAGTGCGGTCCAATCTGTTCGGGGTCGTGTACGTCCTGGACGAACCCTCAGCGGGATTACATCCGGCGGACACCGAGGCGCTGCTGCGTGCCTTGGAACGCCTGAAGTCGTCCGGAAATTCGCTCTTCGTCGTTGAACACGAACTCGAGGTCGTGCGGCATGCAGACTGGATTGTCGACGTCGGTCCCGACGCTGGCGCGCAGGGCGGCCAGATCATCTACAGCGGCCCGCTGGCGGGCCTCGGAGACGTGCGGAACTCCCGCACACGACCTCACCTCTTCGATCAGCCCGTCAAGATTGCCAAGACGCCCCGAGACCCCTGCGGTTGGCTCAAGCTGCGCGGCGTCACGCGCAACAATCTTGATCGTTTGGATGCCGATATTCCCCTGGGCGTCTTCACGAGCGTCACGGGCATTTCAGGGTCGGGCAAGTCAAGCCTCATCAGCCAATTCCTCGTCGAGGCCGTCGGCGACGAATTGGGTCACCGCAATGAGCCGGCCGACGATGATGACGGGCTGGAAGCCAAGGTCCAGACAGTAGGCGGCGAGATCACCGGCGGTCTGGAAAAAATCAAACGGCTGGTGGTCGTCGATCAGAAGCCGATCGGCCGGACGCCCCGGTCGAACCTGGCGACCTACACTGGTCTGCTGGATCATGTCCGCAAGCTCTTCGCCGCGACCAAGCAGGCTCGTGTCAGGCGGTACGGCGCGGGCAGGTTCTCGTTTAATGTGGCCAAGGGCCGTTGTGGGACATGCCAGGGCGAAGGGTTTGTTTGCGTTGAATTGCTCTTTCTGCCGAGCGTGTATGCGCCGTGCCCCACGTGCAAGGGCGCTCGCTACAATGCCAAGACGCTGGAGATCAAGATCAGGGATAGGTCGATCGCGGACGTGCTGGCCATGACTGTGGACGAAGCATTTGAATTTTTTGCCAACGACGATACGCTGCGACGATCTCTAGGCGTGCTTCGTGAGGTCGGTCTGGGATACATCCGGCTGGGGCAATCGGCCACCGAGCTGTCGGGTGGGGAGGCCCAACGCGTCAAGCTTGCCACCGAGCTCCAGCGCGCGCAGCGAGGCGAGACGCTCTACGTGCTCGATGAACCGACGACGGGGCTGCACCCGTCGGACGTGGCGAAACTGATGAAACAACTGGACGGCCTCGTCGAGAGCGGCAACACGGTTGTGGTGGTCGAACATGACATGACCGTTGCCGGGGCCAGCGACTGGGTCATCGACATCGGGCCCGGAGCGGGCGACGAGGGCGGCCGGATCGTGGCTTCAGGGGCGCCAGCGCAGGTCGCGAGGGAAACGCAGAGTCGAACGGCGAAATACCTAGCTGCTGTTATTTGAAGAGTGCTGCACAAGGCATCTGGCAAAGTCTCGCATATCCGGCAGTTCCCGCTTCGTGGCGAGAGACCGGAAGCCACATCGGCGTCCAATCACCCACTTGGCTCGGCAAACTAAAGTTAGGTGACTTCGTTCCGGTTAGGAACGATTCAAAACAGCGCGAGTTCGTCCCGAAAGAAATCCCAGAGGGTGACACGATGACACAATCCGTTGAGGAATTGCGACGGGAATCTGAGCGCAACCGAGAACAGCTGACGAAAACAGTCGATCAGTTGAGGTTGCAGATTACCGACACCGCTGCCGACATCCAAAGCAAAGTTTCCCCGCAGCACATTAAGTCTGAAGTATCTGATTTCATTAGCTCCAAAACTGCAAGCTGGATCGATTCACTGAAACAGCATGCCAAGGAAAATCCGATGCAAGCGATCGCGGCAGGGACCGCCATTGCGGTGCCGGTGATGCGGATGGTGCGTGGCTTTCCGCTGCCGCTTTTGATGATTGGGGCGGGGCTTGCATTGAGTTCAAAGAACGTGCGTGAGCGCGCGGCAGCAGCCGCTGCGCCAGCGGCGGAAAAGGCTCAGGAAATTACGGGAGACGCAATGCAGCGCGCCCAGTCACTCCAAGGTGATATCCGAGAGGCGGTCTATTCTGCACGTAGCAAGGCCGCCGGAATGGCCAATGAAGCTTACGCCGCTGCTACGGGGGTGGCTGACGATATCGGGAATCGGGCTGAGGAGGTCGCCGGTTCCGCTAACGACAAGTTAAAGGCCGGCATGGATGCCGCCTCGGGCTTCACGAGAGATACCATAGAGCGTGTCCGCACCACCGTAAACGACGCGGCAACAGGGGCGCCAGAAAGAGTCGGCCAGGCGATCGGCGATAACGCCGTGTTAATTGGCAGTTTAGGTATCGCAATTGGTGCGATAATCGCGGCGTCGCTCCCCGCTACCAAGGTGGAGGCCTTTGCTTTAGGCGAAGCAAGCGACGGCGTCCGGCGGGCCGCAGCCGATGCAGCCCAATCCGGACTTGAAACGGCCAAAGACGCTGCCGTTTCGATGGTCGATGCCGCGGCGAAAAGCGTTGCCGAAGCCGATCTAGGCGGCCACGCCAGCCATATTACTAAAAATATGACCGGCACGCTCAAGGAGATCGCGGACGACGTTGTGAAGACCGCATTAAGTCCTTCCCGAAACCAGAACACCTGAGAGAGGCCGCCATGAGCGACATTGATATGAAGAAGACGAGCTTTTCCCAAAACAAGAAAACCGGTTCGTCACAAGACGTGAAGGATCAGGTGGCGGATGCCGGGGCCGATCTGAAGCTACGTGCTGGCGACGCGCTGCAAGCATCGACCGACGCCGCACAGGACAAGCTGAAGGAGGCGGCTAATGCCGCCAAAGAAGTGGCCTCCGGCGCGGCGGACCGTGTTCAGGAACAGGTTCACGAACAGCAGCGCAGCGGAGCGGACTTCGTCGAACGCTTCGCTACCAATATTAGGGACGCCGCCCGCGCTTTTGAAAGCGACGCTCCATTTGCAGCCCGTGGCATTAATTCGGCCGCAGAGTATGTTGAGGACGCTGCCGAAAAGATCCGGAATGGAAGTTTCCGAGATCTTGTCGACGGCGCCACCGATTTTGCGAAGCGCCAGCCCGCCGCATTCCTTGGGATTTCGGTCCTTGCCGGCTTTACGGCAATCCGCTTTCTGAAAGCCTCTGGTGGTCAACCGTCCCCGTCCTCGGACCACGGCAATAAGTCATGAGCATCCAGAACGATATCAAAACCAGCCAAAGCGATCTACGGACCATATCGACTTTGCTGGGAGACGCGCTTTCACAATTCGCAAAACTGTTTCAGAACGAGATCGATCTCGCCAAAGCCGAACTCGGAGAGAAAGCGCAGCAGGTCGGCGGCGCGTTAGGCTTCTTCGCCGCTGGCGCAATGCTGGTGATACCTGCGCTGGTTATGGTGCTGTTCGCACTTTCGGCGGCATTGATGTCGGCGGGATGGTCCCAGCCGTTATCTTACCTTACCTCCGCGATTGCGGCTGCGGTGATTGCCGGCGTTCTATTTGCGATTGGAATTAATCGCCTCGACTCCAGCAATCTTGCTCCGCGGGAAACGATGCGCCAGCTCGAAAAGGACAAGGACACAGTGAAGGGAATGGTACGATGAGCAGCACGCAAAACAGTTTCGTCGACAGTGCCGTAGCGGCCGCAAGGGAAAACCCTGTTGCCGCGGCCCTAATCGGAGGTGGCGCTCTATTGCTGCTGATGGGAAGCGACAACCTTAAAAGGGCCGCCAGCTCTGCTGCTGCAACGGCGTTCCCGTCGACAGATACCAGCGTGCCCAGACCCCAATCATCACGTTCGGAATATCACGCCACTCCAGCGCCGCCGACTGCGCCTGACATGGATCACGGAGGATCATTTGGGTTAGGCGAAAGTCTACGACACGCCGGCAATTCGGCCTCTGATGCCGTTTCAAACGCATCCGATGCGATGAAGAGTCGGTTCGACGAAGGCGCTGCCTATGCACGCGACAATTTTAACAGGCTAGGCGAGAAGCTCCCAGGAAAAGAGGAACTTTCCTCATCGCTTTCTGACTTGCTTGAACGACAACCGCTCGTGCTTGGTGCAGTGGGTCTTGCCATTGGGGCCGCGGTCGCCAGCGCCTTCCGAAGCCTCGACATCGAGAACGAGATGGTCGGCAAATACAGCGACAGCGTCAAGGAAGACCTTACCGAACGCGTAGGCGCTGTATCGCAAAGCCTGTCTGAAGCCGCTGACACTTTGAGAAATGAGATCAAAGAAGCCGGCGCTGAGAAATTTGAAAAGGTTAAGAAAGCGGGTAAGGATGCTGCGCAAGCCGCTGGGCAGAAAGTGAAGATATCTTGAGCGGCTCGGCATATTCGGCGTTTTGGCGGCATAATATGTCATCATCGAGCAGAGACGGAAGTGCCTTTCAGGTGTTGCGCGCCATGGCGTCCGAAGATCAGAAAGCACCGCCGGTTAGTTGGCTTCCCGGTAGGGACACGGCCCAACATTCGCCGGAGAGTTCGCGCGTTATTGGGGGCATGGGCATCGTTGTCATTATTGAAATAGACCCACGCGCGTTACGCGCCGCTGGCCTTAATCCGGCCCGCCCATATCGCGAGCTCGGCCTTCGAGCAATCGTGCCGGTACCAACGCTTGGGGCCATGTAGGCGGACGTAAATCTCATCGGCGGTCTTGACGAGCTCATCGGTTAGGCGCGGGCCGCTGCAAAAGCAGAAGATGATACATGCCCTGTGGAAGGCGCTGTAAACTTCTTCATTCCACCAACTAGCGTGCCTGAATTCCACGACGTTGCTTTGGTGTAGAGATAGCTCGGAGGCAACTGAAACAAGAAACAACCCATCCGGTGGCCGAGGATATCCGGAGCATGCCAAAATCCTTTACGAGAGTCTTCGTGCCCTTGAACTTCTTGATGTGGGTGATGAGCTCGCAGACCTTGATCGTATAGACGAACGTTTTCTTGCCGGGCTGACGGCGCCAGACTTGAACGCCGGCAACGGTCGGCCAAGAGTAAAAGGATGCGTTGATTTCGACGGTGTCGAATTTTTTCAGGTAATGGCCGAACCAGTCATTCTGTGGCACACCGTCATAGAACGAGCCCCGCCATTTCTAGTAGCGCCAGCCGAGCATCCCACAAAAATAGATTGCTTATGCTGAAGGATACGTTTTGCGCCGTTTGCTTCGCTTTTCAGGCGGGCCGCATGCATCTTTGCGCCGCGTTTGACATTGTCCTCGCGCTGCTTCACGCGTCGGAGCCGTCTCCGTTCGCGGCGCTCTTCGAGCGTCAGTTCGGTCCATAAAGCGGCTGTTTTCGCGCTTGGCATGGTTTTCCTCCGAACCCCTAACGCACGGCCAGGGGTGAGGGGTTCCAAGCATCGTTTGGAGCTCAAATATGCCTAAGCAACGAAAGGACTTTTAATGCAATTTGATGTTCTGATTGTCGGCGGCGGACCCGCAGGATTAAGCGCTGCGCTTATCCTAGGGAGGTGTCACCGCGCTGTATTGCTGTGCGACGTAGGGCATCAGCGCAACCTACGCTCCCATGCGATACATGGCCTGCTGGGACGGGAAGGGCGATCGCCGGTGGCTTTTTTGGACGAAGCGCGCGCGGAACTCTCGCGGTACAGGTCAGTTTCCGTGCGGGATACGCTCGTGGAGGGCATCACGGCCGCGGCGGAAGGATTTGAGTTTGTTTGTCGGGATGGCACGGCTGGCAGGGCCGCCAAGGTTCTTCTCGCATCAGGGCTGGTTGACGAGTTGCCTGATGTTGCGGGGATCCAGCCGCTTTACGGGATTTCCGTGCATCATTGCCTCTACTGTGACGGGTTTGAATATGCCGGGAAGCCGGTTGCCGCCTATGGCAAGGGCGATAAGGGCGCTGAGCTTGCAATTATGATGAAGCACTGGATTTCCGATGTCGTCGCCTGCAGCGACGGCACAGAGGTAAGCACAAAAGCGGCTCGAAAGCTTAAAGAATATAACATTCCCTTACGTTCAGAGCCGATCCAATCCCTGCAAGGCGCGGACGGGGAGCTGACGAGTATCCTATTCGAGAACGGAACAGCGCTTGCCCGCTCCGGACTGTTTTTTTCGACTGGCTGCCACCAGGCTTCAGACTTATCGAAGCGTCTTGGCTGCAAGCGGAATGACAAGGGCGGCGTTGTGATCGATCCCGACACGGAAGAAAGCAGTGTTCCGGGGATATATGTTGCGGGAGACGTTTCGCGAGATGTCCTCCTTGTGGCTGTGGCCATCGGGGAGGGCGCGCAGGCAGCCGTGGCGATCAACAAGGCGTTTCTGCGCCGTGACGGGTTTTGCGATTGAAACCCCGTCGCGCCCAGACTCCAATCGCATTAATCAAGACGTTTTGGAAGACAAGAGATGTTTTGGTCTCCAGCCAGCCGTCGGCCATCCAGGCTATGGACGCAACGATGAATATCATGAAGCCAGCGACGGTGCTGCGTGCGTTCAAATTGGCAGCCACGAGGACTGCGGCCAGAACCGTTGTCGCCGCTGCGAAAGTTCTGAGAATCGATAGTTCTTCCATTTAGTACCCATAACAGCGAGTTGATTCGTGGCTCGGATGACTAAACTCTTTGGAGAGCTCTACCGGCCTTTCGCGCATGGTGCCGGTGGGAACGGTCGAGCCCCCCCACGGTTACTTCTACCAGCAGACAATCTTTCTCGGTCGCGAGGAGGTGAGTTCGTGGCCTCGGCTGGGAAAAAAGAAAAAAAGGCCGCCTCGTTCAGAGGCGACCTTTGTAGTTCAAAGATTATGCCTCCTCGGCGCTCTGTTCGATTGTCTCCGGCATCTTAGCAACTGACATCAGGGTGCGGGCGATCTGATTGAGCAACATATCCGCATTCTCTTCTTGGGCGAGCGACTTGGCCAGCAGGGCTACAACAGCACTGTGTCGCAACTGCTGCGCCAGGTTTTTGGCGGTCGTGTAGGCAGAGATCTCGTAATGCTCCACGCGCTGCGCGGCGCCTATCAAGGCGAGGTCGGCGAGGGCATCTTCCTTCTCTTCTCCTTCCTTCATAACTTCCTGGCCTTCCTCGACAAGACCCATCATCCCTTTGCAGGGCTTCGCGCGAGCGGTCTCGCCGAGAAGCGAAAGGCACTCATTGAGCCTTTCGATCTGGCCTTCGGTTTCAATCAAGTGCTCCTCAAAGCACTCGCGCAAACGGTCGAACCGTGCCGCCTCCGCCATTTTGGGGAGCGCTTTGGTGAGCTGCTTCTCCGCGTGGAGAATGTCTTTAAGCTCGTCCACTAGGAGCTCATTGATGCCTTCCGGAGCCGTCGGCGGCGAACTCTCCGTCCTAATTGCAGTCTCTTGGTTGGCGTCGGAGGTCGCTAGTGCCGGGGAGGCCACGAACTCCCAGTCACCGCCCTCGTTCCACGGGCCTCTCGTATCGATTTCGCCTTCGTCGCCCGTGCCGGTGGAGTCGTTGAAAAACTGGTTCACAAGGCCTGGCGTGGGCGCAAGTTTGCCAATCGAGAAGGCCGGCTTCTTCATGCTTTCCAGAGCTGCGGAAAACGCCTTCATATGCGTGATTTCGCGCGTCATCAAAAACTGCAGGGCGTCCTTGGTGCCCGCGTCGTCGCAGAAATTGATCAACCGTTCGTAGACGATCTTAGCCCGCGCTTCGGCGGCAATATTGCTACGAAGGTCGACGTCGAGCTCGCCAGTAATCTTCAGATAATCGGCAGTCCAGGCATTGCCTTGCGAGTTGAAGAGATTGACGCCGCCGCCGCCCGCGATGGCGATCAACGGATCGGCTTCAGCCTTTTCGCGGTCGAACTTCATTGGCTTGAGGTGGAGGCGGGCGAGGCTGCCGACGACTTCAAGGTGGCTAAGTTCTTCGGTACCGATATCCATTAGGAGATCCTTGCGGTCCGGATCTTCACAGTTCAGGCCCTGAATGGAGTACTGCATCGCGGCGGCCAATTCGCCGTTGGCGCCGCCGAACTGCTCAAGTAGCATGTTGCCGAAACGGGGGTCGGGCTCGTCGACGCGAACGGTGTACATGAGCTTTTTTACATGGTGATACATGATGACCTCGGGGGCTGATCTGTTGAAGATGCTTGCCCAATGGCCGCGGGCCCCTTCTGTTCCTAAAGTTCTCGCGCCTGGGGCGACTGTGTTCTCGAGGGAGCCAACCAGCGGGAGACTTCACGGCCACCGCGAAGCAGCCCACGCGCAGCCCCGTCTTCTGTAAAGCCGCCGGACCGAGTTCCTGGCGCCGCTATACTCCCCCGGACGCCGCCTTGGCGTCTTAGGTGTGCCGCCGATCATCGCGGCCTCGCAACGGGGGGGTCGGAACGACGAGACGCAAACCGCGCGTTGTAATACGCACAAATCAATTTTTCTCCGAGGGAAGCCTTCACATATGCCGAAAGAGAATGATCTAGAGGGTCGTCAGGATATGGGCGGCAAACACGGCGGCCAAGCAGGAATGCTCAAGCCGGAGGAACGTAGCTCAGCTCAGCAGGGCATCGTTCGGGACGAACGGGGACAAGAGCAACCGGCGGACAAAGAGCGTGCTCAGCATGTCAGCCGCAAAGACCGGGGGGACGATCCGCCTGGCGATCCAAAGCAGTGAACAGTATGCCCGGCGGGTGCCTGGGGCACGTTGGCGAAAGCTGCTAGGGGGCCCGCGGAAAAAGCGAGAGACCGCTTACCAAGGTCGCCCTTTCTGTTTTACGCCAACCTGCGTAAGCCAAGGCCGCTGTTTAGGTCTCGGTGAAAGCAGCATCTTCCTGAGCCGAGTTTAACCAGCCGGCGCATGGCTTTAAATCTGCGACCGCATAGCTTTGAACCCCGCGGCCGTAAGCTTGGCCTCTGTACGTTGATCCTTCCCTCGGATCTCAATCCAACCCTGATGCACCAACCGGCTCAGTGTTATTCCACTGGCGGGAATGGGAAGGCGGGTGTCCATCTTCCAATCGGTCAAGCTTAGATATTGCAAAACCGTTCGCTTTCTCATGTCGAGGACTTTATGGGTTTTCTTGTCGGTCATTTTTGTTCGCCTTCAGCCTAGCCAAGTCGGCGGACGGCTGTTGGCCGGTCGGGGCAGGGTTCACCGCGGGACGCACATTATGGCTTGCCGACTCCACCGGTGATATGGGCCACAAGGGGAGAGGGTCGAGACGTTGCTGGGCACTCGTTCCGAACCGGCAAACCGTGCTGCCATCCATCGCGGACACAAGCCCCTTCCGACGTACTGCTGCACCCGACTCCACAACCGCCAGCGCCCCAAGCTGGTCCGGCGAGAGCTACAAAGAATGCCCCAAAGCAAGCAAAGCGGATCATCACGGCTCCTATTCGGCTCGATGCAAGGTAAAATTCGCGCTGCGCATATAGTTCCTAGGCTGCTGGCTTGGGCTAACACTCGCGCAGTTGTTTCCGCTGATGGCCACCACGGCCGGCAAGGAACCCTGAGAGCCGATAGCCGCACAGATCGGCAGAACCCTTGGAGCGACAGCGGTGCAAGCCTCGAAGCGGGAGCTTGCGCAAAAACGTCCGAGCCGAACTACAAATACGGCCGGTGGTACACCAACACGATGCGTTCTCTAGCTTCCTACAACTGGTGGAGGCAAGGTCGCGCGCCGCAGGAACACTAATGCAGCGTGAAAGTTGGATAATCGGCGGCTGAAAAGTCGCCCTAGGCGCGCGGTATACCTGCGATTTATGGAGCAGGGCCCGCGCGTTTTCATGGGAGGACATAATGGCCGATAGCCTCACGAATCGAGTTCAGCCCGACCGATCTGAAATCAATATGCATGAAGCGCACGAAGTAAATACTGGACCCACGCCCTAGGCATTACGCGGGACGATCTGCAGAAGGCTGTTGACAAAGTCGGGAGTTCAGCGGCGGCAGTCCGGAAACAGCTGGGCCTTGAGAGTGCCCATTAATACCAAATAGATGCTTTTCCGCGCGGATCGAGGCGGATTCAGAGCCATCCAGCGCGCTTAAAACGGAGATAAAGCACTCCGCAGAGAACGGCGATAATGCCAATGACGACGAAATAGCCGTATTGAGTCTTCAACTCGGGCATATTTTCGAAGTTCATGCCATATATGCCGGCGATCGCGGTAGGCACGGCCAATATTGCGGCCCAAGCGGCTAACTGCCGCGTGATCACGCCCTGACGCTGCTGCTCGAGTAAATTACTCACCTCAAAGACAGAAGTTAGAACATCTCGCAGAGAGTTCACCATTGTATCGACTCGTCGCACGTGATCCAGGACGTCTTGGAAATAAGGACGAACGTTAGCGTCCAGGCACGGTGTATCGAGGTGTACGAGCCGGCCGCAGACCTCCGTCATGGGGCCGATGATCCGCTTGAAACGGATCAGCTCCTGGCGTAGCGCAAAAATGCGTTTGACCTCGCCGCGGCTGAGGAAGCTGTCTAGAGCGCTTTGTTCCATGACCAGAACGCGTTCCTCGATCGTTTCGACAATAGGAAGATAGCCATCAACGATAAAATCGAGAATGGCGTGGAGAACATAGTCTGGTCCCTGGCCCAGCAGGCTAGGCGCCGCTTCGAGTTGGGCGCGGAGTTCGCTATGTGCCCGTGCCGAGCCATGGCGAACCGAAATGATGAAATTCTTTCCGACAAAAATTGCGGTTTCGCCGTAGGCGATGTGATCATCCTCAAGATGAGCAGTGCGTGTCATTACAAACAGTTGGTCTCCGTAAACATCGACCTTCGGTATTTGGTTCGCTTTAAGTGCATCCTCAATCGCAAGAGGATGAAGCCCATAGTTCTTCTCAAGCTGCTCAAGCTCTTGTTCGGAAGGCTCAAATAATCCGATCCAGACAAATTCGGATTTTCCCTTGCAATCGATAGGCTCGTTCAAGGAAACGGCTTTTGCTTTCTTGCCGTTACGATAAAGGTTGGCGGCAACCAGGCTCACAACGAGCTCCCCCTTTGAGTGGATGACGATCGTTTATCACGCGATTGGCTGCCTGAGAAAGCCTGGAGGCCGGCGGATCCCGGCACAGTGCATGAGATAGGAACGAAGGGAGACCGGCGCATTTAAATTCGATCACTGTCAATGCTGCCAAAGGCGTCAGTGACAGAGAGACCGTTGCGCCCCCGCCTGACTAATGGAGGGCAGTGTTTTATGCCCGTTTTTTTCTTCGATATTCATTCCGGAAACGAGCTTTCAATTGATGATGAGGGTATGGAGCTCCGCGACGTATTGGCAGCCCAGGTAGAGGCCGCGCGCGCCTTGGCTGTTTTCGCTCAAGCAGAGATGGGTTCAAAAGACGCGCGAGGCCAACAAATGGCAGTCTGGATGCGTGACGCGCACGGAACCGTGATGGAAGTCAAATTGACGTTTGCAATCGCACGTAGGGAATAAGGCGCGGCTTCCTGCAACCGGCGCAGCCGCGTTTTCCTTAAGTTACAAAGTGTGCAGACGTTCTTAACGCGCGGATCAGAGATGCCGTGGTCAATTTTGACCAGTGGGCCAATGTCCGAGGCTCCAAAAGTCTCCTATCGGCGGTGTCACCTGCCTTGGGAAAGGAGCGCGTCATGCAGAAGCGACGCCGCCTAAAACAAGCTATGCCGCTAGTTGAGCGGCTGTCTCAGCAAGCTCAGCAGCTGCGTAAGGAAGCGAAGGGCCTCCCGCCGGGCGGTGAACGTGAGGAACTGGTCCGTAAGGCTCGCAGTTAGCGTCAGCCGTGGACGTCAGCCACTGGCTGGATAAAGGGTACGCGCCTGTTTAGGGGACCAACGCGATGCAGGAATACCGCGCGTTTATCTTAGGGCCGGATGGCGCGTGCAGGATTTTGTCAATCTGATTTGCGAGAATGAAAGCGAGGCCATCAAAGCCGTCAAGCAACTTGTTGATGGTCGTGACGTCGAGTTGTGGCAACGGGATCGCCAGATTGAGCGGTTCAACCGCCCCCGATAACAAGAATACGTTTCGACGATGCGCGGTACCCTTTGCTGCCACAAGAGAACTTGGCCTTCTCGTTGAATCGATTCTGAACCATTTCCTCGGCGATCCGTAATTCTGGAGGAGACTGCGCATGATTGATCAAAACAAAAAGGAACACCTGGCGCGACGACTGGAGCAGTCCATGATGACACCGAGTATCTCAAGACACTTTCCAAAAAAGACCTCGCAATCCTGTGGTGGGCAACTCAAAGCTAAGCGCTTAGCTCGCTGCTTGGTTAGGCAGATGCAGTGGCCAACAAACGCCCCCCGCTTCGCAGGGGGCTTTTGAGTTTGGTTAACCCGGCTCAGTCGTCGCCGTTCAATACTTCGCGGGCTTTGTCTTTGATCCCGCCGACAGTGTTCTGTACCTTGCCTTCAGTCTTGTCGGCCTTACCCTCAGCTTCGGTCTTGGCGTCGCCAGTTACCTTACCAACTGTTTCCTTGATCGTGCCTTTTGCCTGTTTGGCGGCACCTTCAACGCGGTCTTTGTCCATACCACTCTCCTGTGTGAGTTAGGACAATCTGCGATTGTTGAGAGGTTGCTTGACGATCAGGTGATCGTAATTCTTTTCTTGCCGAGGAACCGGGGTTCCAATCTCACGTTCTCGGGGGTATGTCCAAGATGCCCGACAAGATCGAGGTTGTTCAGGAAGGCGATGAACGCTTTCTCGTCAAGACATTTTCTGACGGATCCGAAGAGCGCCAGCCGATCGTGAAGCTTCCGAGGAAGAAGCGCTCCCGACCGAAAGTGGATTGGAGTCGCAAGATAAGCTCGGGCTTAAAGCATAGATTCTAGGAGCGCGCCCGCCAAGTGTATTCATGGGATGGTACGCTGACGGATCGCGCCGTACGTCGAAGGGGCGCATTCTTCGGTCAACTGGGCAACGAGTTTTCATAGAAGATCATGAGGACCAGCGACACAGTGCACGGACCGCGCCGGCCCCTAGGTGAACAAGTCCTCTGTTCGTACCTCTTTCATTCATCGATGCTGCATCGATGTCGATCACCTGGCGGACGCACCACGTAAAGCTGACGATCCGTTGATAGCATACGTGATTACGTCTTCGCTTGATCAATGAGCAACAGTCGATCGAAGTCCTGCGGGTCGAACTGGTACCCGGCTGAATCTGTAATGTGAACTTGCCAATCGAAGCGCTCCAACAGACGCGCCTTGTCAACAGGCGAGATTGGACTGATGCGAATGGTGACGACGCTATGTCCATTCCTGGAAGCGTGGATAGCGTATGTCATGGCGTCCTCACAGGATACGAACATACACTGATTTGAATGCTCAGAGCGCGGCTTGATGGCACATATCATTATGCTGCACCGCATCTAACCCGGTGATTTAGGGAGATTGTTGGTCCCGCTCGGTGCGTAGTGTACCCAGAACCGCAAGCGGGCTGGCTTGGTTGGCAAGACACGGCTTGGCCTGGCAGTTCGACTGAAGGAAAGACAACGTCAGCGTAGCCAAACCGCCACACGAACGAGATTTGCCGCCTTGTGTTGATTGTCGTGCAGACGAGTTCGGAATGACGGGTAACTTTGCAGAGCGGCGCGGCGAAAGCGGCCCTGTCGAGTGAACCCAAACCTCGGCGGGGCCGCCTTTGCGAGACTAAGTGTCGCGCTGCCGCCTGGTCTTCCTTCTGCTCCCCGCATGACGATCTTCAGCGCATCATCCGATAGTGACCGCTGCAAGGCCTTCGCCTCATCCATGGGCGCGCCGCGCGATCCGGTTCAAAAACCTCACCCGCCCCTCATTGTTGGGGGCGCATTTCCCCACGCAGCAACGCGGGCGATCGCCTATGGCGATGGCTGGATTCCGATCGGCGGGCGTGCGCTGGATCCGCTCGAGGTGCTGGCGCAATTCCGACAAATGGCAAAGGATGCAGGCCGCAATCCCGCGTCGCTCTCCTTCAACGTCTTCGGGGCGCCCCGAGACCTGGAGATGCTGAAACGCTACCGTGACGCCGGCGTTGATCGGGTCGTCCTGATGCTTCCGCCCAAGCCATGAGACGAGATTTTACCCATGCTGGATGGGGGCGCGTCCCTCATGACGGCGCTCTAGAGAGTCTGTTTTGGATCTCAGCATCGACCCGCCGAGTAAGCGGTCATAAGAGACCCTCCGCCAACCCGCCCTGAGCGGCGCTCTATATCGAGCGAACGACCTTGTCCCCACGGATCATTCAGGCTTTCGCCACGAGCGCGCTCACTACGACCGCTTCTGGCGCAAATCGGACATTCAGCCAATCGGCGTTGTACGTTAGGTGCCAGATGCAGACCCTCGCCGGGCTGCTCGGATACTTCGATAACCTGATCACCAAGTGCCTCCTGGAACACATGTTACTTGAACATGGGTCCTTTCATCTGCCTGCCTCCTTCGCAGCCGCGCACCAATGCAGCGAAATCCGCTCAATTAGACCGGTTGCAAAATCACTTGTGGCGCCGCTTCCATTTGGAACGCTTTGTGATCTCGCCAGTTGGCGCCGGCATTTGGAGAAGACAATCATGCGCGCATTGTGCTGGCACGGAAAGGGCGATGTCCGGATCGACACGGTTCCGGATCCGAAGATCCAACATCCCCGCGACGCAATCATCAAGATAACGGCCTGCGCCATCTGCGGCTCCGACCTTCATCTGCTTGACGGATACCAACCGACCATGGAGAGCGGCGACATCCTCGGCCATGAGAACATGGGCGAGGTGATCGAATTGGGATCTGAGGTCACGAACCTAAAAATAGGTGACCGAGTCGTCGTACCTTTCACGATTAGTTGCGGGCAATGCTGGTTCTGTGAGAAAGGGTTGTTTTCGTGCTGCGACCGCACTAATCCCAATGCCGAGTTGGCAGCCAAGGCGATGGGGCAATCGCCGGCCGGCCTATTCGGTTTCAGCCACATGCTCGGCGGCTACTCTGGCGGGCAGGCCGAATATCTTCGCGTACCGATGGCCGACGTAGGCCCCATCAAGATTCCCGATACCGTCACCGACGAGCAGGCGCTATTCCTGTCGGACATTTTTCCGACCGGCTACATGGCCGCCGTAAACGCGCAGATCGAGCCGGGCGACACGGTCGCGATCTGGGGCTGCGGTCCGGTGGGCCAGTTCGCCATTCGCTCCGCGCTCATGCTGGGAGCCGGTCGAGTGATCGCGATTGATGAGGTTCCCGAACGACTTGCCATGGCGGAAGCGGGCGGCGCCGAGACCATCGACTTCTCGAAGACCGATGTCTATGACGAACTGATGAAGCGTACCGGAAAACGTGGTCCGGACAGCTGCATCGACGCGGTCGGCTGCGAGGCCTCCGGACACGGGGCGGCCGATGCCGTGCTCGACAAGGTCAAGGCGGCAACTTTCCTGGCGACCGACCGCGTGCACGTCCTGCGCCAAGCGATCATGTGCTGCCGCAAGGCGGGCACGGTTTCCATTCCGGGCGTCTATGTTGGCATGGGTGACAAGATCCCGCTTGGCGCGGCCATGAACAAGGGTCTGACGATCAAGACCGGGCAGACGCACGTGCAGGCCTATACTAAGCCGCTTTTGCAGAGAATCGAGGCCGGCGATATAGATCCGAGCTTCGTCGTCACGCATCCTGCCAGCCTCGAAGATGCTCCGGCAATGTACAAGAAGTTCCGGGACAAGGAGGACGGGGTGATCAAGGTCGTGCTGCGTCCCGGCAGATGATGCGAAGCGAGTAGTATCTTGTTTTTCTTCTTTTCAAACCGGTTGGGTTGTCTAGGATCATTACTTCTGTCGGCCGCTGTGACGGTCGCGTTGCTTTTCCTGTTCGGGATACTGCGGTTCTGATGGCTGCGATGCGCCTGATGGAAATCGCTTCGAGCCGCCCGTCCCGCCAACATGTGGACCGCCTCAAAGGTAGACAGCCGAACCCTCGTCGCCTGCAGCTACGCGGTTGTCGTCACGCAGACCGAAGAAATAACGACGCATTTAGGGCTCTCACGTAGAGGCGGGAGGATACATGCACTCTTCAAGCCGCCCGGCTAGGAATGGTTTGCGAGACGGCGGAGCCTTCGTAAAAGATGACGAAGGAATGGAGTTGCCGGACGTCGGCCGCGCACGGGGTTGCCTTCATAGTTTCGGTAGTTGAGGCAGACGCCGTCGGACTATTGAGATCACGAGGGACCTAAAGGGAAATAACTTCCCGCGAATAAACTAATTAGAACAGTTTCCCGTCGCCGCCCGTCTTTCGTAGGATTGCCACGTTTTCCCAGCGGGAACCGAACGGTCGTCCTGTAGTTCTGTCATGACAATAGGGGCGCGACAAGCGATGGCAAGAAGGGTGGTTTTAGCCGCTTCCAAAAAACGGCCGTCCGAGCGGATCGACGAAGCGCCTGCCAGGACGGAGAGGAAGCCTCTTCCTTTGGGCGCCGGCGCGCGCATGAATGCCCGGGTCGTGCTTGCCCTGGTCCTGTTTGGTCTTGCGGTGTGGACCGCCGCGGGTTTTCTGCCGGCGCTGATCTGGGCCACGATTCTCGCGGTTGCCCTGTGGCCGCTGTACCTCAAATTTGCGGCACGCTTATCCTCCGGTCCCTCCAGCCTGGCTGCGTTCATCTTTACCGCAATCGTTGCGCTGGTCCTGTTCACTCCGATGTCGCTTGCCGTCTACCAGATCGCGCAGCAAGGCGACGTGCTCGTGAGTTGGCTCAAGCAGGCCCGCGAGAGTGGGGTTGAAGTCCCGGATTGGGTCGCTCGTCTGCCGGTTGCCGCGGAAAGTCTGCAATCATGGTGGCGCGCCAACCTTTCGGACCCGAAAGCTGCCACCGCCCTGCTTCAAACTGTAAATGCTGACAATGCGTCGGAGTTTTTCAAAACGTTTGGCGGACAGCTGCTCCATCGGATGTTCCTGTTGCTCTTCTCGCTCCTGACTTTGTTCTTTCTGCTCCGTAATGGTCGCGCCATCGCGAGCCGCTTCCTCGAGACGTGTGACCGCCTTATTGGCGATGCCGGGGAGGGGCTGGTCGAGAAAATGGTCGATGCCACGCGCGGCAGGTGAACGGCACAGTGCTGGTCGCCGTGGGCGAGGGATTGCTGATCGGCGTTGGTTTCCTCGTGGCGGGTGTACCGAATCCGGTGATGTTTACGATTTTGACGACGGCTTTCGCGATGCTGCCGTTTGGTGCATGGCTCGCCTTCACTACGGCGGCGTTGGTCCTGGTCTCCAGCGGCGGCAGTGGGTTCGCGGCCGCGGCCGTATTTTGCTGGGGCGCGATCGTCATGCTTGCCGGCGATCATTTCGTCTGGCCAACCCTGGTCGGCGGCTCGGCGCGTCTCCCGTTTCTTCTCGCCTTTGTCGGAATCTTCGGCGGCCTCGCTGCCTTCGGGTTGTTCGGATTGTTTCTGGGGCCTGTGATCATGGCGGCGTTGCTGACCGTTTGGCGCGAGTGGATCTACCGGCCGGTTCCACAATAGAATTCTGCAGCGGCCAGCAGCGAGCCAGTTGGATTGTGCGGCAAGTTGATATAAACGCCGACGATCGCGTTCAAGCTGCGCACCGATATGATCCGCGTAGCGCCAGCGCGCTATGGTGTAGAGTACTGGCTTGAGCTGGAAGTCATTCAGCTGGTCCAGAGATATTGGCCAAGACGTGTCGGGCACGACAAAGCTTCCGTCTTTACCGAAGCCTGCAAGGCTCGCCAGCAGGTGAAATGCAAAAGTCCACCGCGACCCTGGTTCTCTCTCGTAAACGCCGTTTCCTTGGCATCGACATTCATGATGCGCTTTAGCCAAGCGGCGCTGGCGGCATTCAGTTCGGAGGACGGCGTCCCATATTTTGAATTTAGCAGCTTGCCCTCCTTGATCGCCAGCTCGAACGCCTCGATCGTCAGCTTCTGCAACAATGGTGGCTGCTTCACCTTCCGGCCAACGCTTAGCTCTTACGGCCAAACTTCGGGGTGGCAGGTGAGGAGTTCCATGTCAGAATACCGCGTCTACTTAGTCGACAGCGATGGTCATTTCTTCGACGCTGTTCATTTGATTTGCGCGGACGACGCCGAAGCAATTGAGAAGGCCAAAGGGTGGGCCATCGGTCATGGCGTTGAGCTTTGGGAGCTAGACCGAAAGGTCGCGGTATTCCCGGATCAAAATAAGCCCACCTAAATTGCAACCATTTCCTGCGAACCTTCATCCATCTTAGACGGAGTTTCGCGTTATGACCGAAAGCAGTGATCGCGATGAACTGAAGAAGCGGCTGGAGCAGGCAAAGTGCATTGCGGGCTCGGCGCTTGATCCTCTCACCAAGGAGCGGCTCACACGTTTGGTGCAAGAGTCGGAAGAGCAGCCGCGGTTGTCGGTGCCGTAACCGAAGAGTCCGGCATTCCCGTTCCTTTGATGATACGGCGTCGCATATTGGCGAATGGCTTTCTTCGTCGGAACTGCAGCCGCTAAAGCCGCTTTGAACCTTTAGGGTTCCCGCCTATTGTCCGACATCATCGACCGGACCTCGGCAACTTTCGGTGACTGAGAGTGCTGCACGCTCCCGCCTGTTCCAGCGGCGAGCCCCATGTGCGATCAGTGCGAGTCGATCAACGAGACCATAGACCGCTATAAGTGGCTCCGGAGTCGAACCAGCGACGAGCAGGCGCGGAAGGCCGCAGCCGAGCTTATAACCGAGCTTGAAGCGAAGAAAGCCGCGCTACACTTCGAATAAGCAGCCAGTGTCCCAACCGGCGGTAAAACTAAGGTGTCGGGAAAAGGTGGCAGCTCGGCGGTTTAATCGCAGGTCGTCATGCAACCCATGGCAGCGCGGCTTTAGAAACTTAATACCGCCGCCACGAGCTAACTGGGCCGTCCTGAAATTTTTTCCGATAGTCTTTCATGCGCGGGAAGGGTGTGCCGGGCTTCCGAGCTTGCACGCGGAGGCTGCGTGTTGTGCGTCCAAGTTTGGCCGCGACCTTGATGTTGGACGCATCCCTTGCCACGAGAGCTTTCAGGCGCTCGTTCTCATCGGCGGTCCAAGTCTTTTTCTTAGCGACCATAAGGTCGTGGAAGGGGCTGTTGCATCTTGGCATCAGACTACCGCGAAGCGAGAGCACAGCACAATGTTAACTTGCCTTACATTACCGGCAACGCTTAGCTCACCGCCATGTTGGAAACTGCTTCCATGACCGAATACCGCGTCTACTTGGTCGACAGGGATGGTCATTTCTTCGACGCCGTCCATTTGATTTGTGCAGACGACGCCGAGGGAATTGGGAGGGCCAAAGAGTTGGCCGTCGGTCATGGCGTTGAGCTTTGGGAGCTGGACCGAAAGGTCGCGGTATTCCCGGATCAAAATAAGACCCCCTAATTTGCAACCATTTCCCGCGATCCTTCGTCTATCTTAGACGGAGTTTCGCTTATGGCCGAAAGCAGTGACCGCAAAGAACTGAAGAAGCGGCTGGAACAGGCAAGGCGCATTGCGGACTTGGCTTTTGACCCTCTTACGAAGGAGCGGCTCGCACGGTTGATGCAGGAGTTGGAAGAGCAACTGCGGTTGGCAGAGAAGGGGCGGAAGGCGGACTAACTCGAAGTGGGGTCCAACCCCCTCTTCGAAGCGAGAATCTAGCGAGAACATGGCAATGAAATCGCAATGAAATGGCCGAAACCGCCATGAACAAAACGTGGCGAAAGCCGATGGCGCGGCTATAAAAAATCAATGACTTAGTGAATATTCACTGCGTTCGGGACGCAGGGGTCGCAAATTGCTCGGTCCCGTTGAGGCTAACTTCACTTAATCGAACACTGTCGGTGGAGCGCGGCCACGCCACCGCGGTCGCCGAACATCAGAAGGACCGTGCCGCCTGGTGTCAAAGGATGTGGCGTTGGCTGGGGCCTGATCACCCGCCGATGTTCCAACGTCAGCTGCTGGAAAAAACGGACTGAGGGGCACCCGGCAGCGTCGAGAAGGACATGCAGCGGTTCCGCCTATCCCCAATAACCAAGACGGCGGTGCTGATCATCTAAGCGATGAAGTTGGGCCTGTAGCTCGGCCGCTAGCTGTCGGAGATGCGCGGTCGTGAAGTCGCAGTCAGTTTCGCGCTGGAGCTCGCGGCAGCGGTCCAGCTTTGCTTCGATTGCCAAGATTTCCCGTTCTTGTCCCATGTAGGGTAGACGCGCCCAGGCGGGATAGGTTCAAAAGTCTCGTCGATCACGAAACTGCTGCCGGCGGTCGGAGCGACGCCCTTGGGCAGCTTGTCATGCGCCTTGGCGCGCAGACGCACCGGTGAGTTCCGCTCGCGATCCACGCGCCCACCGTTTCCCGGGGCTGCGTCAGTAGCCCGTGGATGCATTGAATAAAGACTCCACGAATCGGTCCCAGAGATGTGCGTCGGAGAGCAATGCGGCAGGCTTGCAACCGGTAGTGACCCGGCCGACTTTTGGAGCAGTCCAATGATACTTAATATTTTTGACGTGGAGCACGGCGCGTGCGTTTCATTGACCTGCCCTGCATGGAGCTTGGGCTGGCTCTGCGCAAAACAGATCGGGACGTATCAGCTCACGCAGCTGCTGTTGCGGATGTTTCCTGCCCGAGAGTTTCCTGACGTTGGTCCTTTGCTCTCGCAGCCTCGATACAGAGCCTGACAGCTTCCGCAACGCTGGATGCAACGAGGTCAGCCTTCGCGTTTTCCCGTAACGCTTCCAAAGCAGCCGGGTCGATCTCCTTGAGCCAACAGCCCAGAATAATGGTTGCCGTCGGTAACTTTCGCCTCAGTCGCCGAACGGAGTATCGCATGTGCGCGGGTCCACTGGGATCGAGGTAGACAAGGCAGACCATCGTAACGCCGGTGGTATCCAGGCTGAACACATTCCTCGTAGAAAGCGCTTCCGCAGGTTCTACGCGGGCCGCTAGTCCGTGCGCCGTCGAGAGTTCGGCCAGCATAATTGCGGCAGCCTCGTCGAGAAGGCTGCGTCCCGCCACGCAAAGTATCGGATGTTCACCAAGCCACTCCGGCGGGAGGGCTTCCTTCTCAAGGATGGGTAAAGTTTCATTGGCCGCATTTTCGGCAACGCTTTCCACCGCAGACGAGGCTTCTGCATCGGTAGTTGAATCGCGTTTCGGCGGCGGCCGGTCATCCTGATCGGATAGATCACCGGCGAATTCGCTCACCGCGTCTCGAATCTTGATGAGGCGTTCGTGGTCAAGCGCGCCGCGCTCGGCATCGGCTTGCGCCAGTTGGAGACCCTTCAAGGCGACATCGTCATAGTACGAAGCCAGGGACCGTTCCTTCAGAAACTCTTCGGCTTTTTCGGCCGCTTCCGTCGGATCGCCCGCCAGCATCCGCTGGTAAAAAATTTCGGGGGGCGAAAGAGCCGGCCGGTCCCCGAACATGACGTCAAGGAATTCCAGCCGCTCGACATGACGCCCGAGCACCACAAGGCACACCGTGAGGGGCGTCGCGAGGACGAGCCCGATCGGCCCCCAAAGTGCGGTCCAAAAGGTCGCCGAGACGACTACGGCAACAGGAGAAAGCCCGGTGCTATGGCCGTAAACCATCGGCTCGACGACATGGCCCACGACCGGCTCCACAACGAGAAAAAGCGCGAGGGTCCAGAGCAACATTGACCAGCCGGGATCGACGGCCACTGCCAAGGCCAGCGGAAACGCAGCCGCGATGACAGCGCCGACATAGGGCACGAAGCGAAGCGCTGCTGCCAGGATGCCCCAAAGGATCGCGCTTGGAGTCCCTATGAGCCAAAGGCCTGTCCCGATTACCACGCCAAATGCGCCGTTCAGGATCAGCTGGGTGAGGAACAACCGGCTGAGGCGGCTGGCGGCATCGTCGAGCGCCGCTGTCGTACGCTGCAGATCGTATGAGCCCGCCAGCCGAATGAGCCGGTTACGAAGATCTTCTCGCTGAAGCAGAATGAAAATGACGAAAATAATAATGATGAAGGTTGTCGCAAGGGGATGAACCAGCGGGGATATCAAAGTCCGCAGGCTTTCCAGCGCGCTAGGATCGGGCTGACGTACTTCTACAGGAACAGGT
This sequence comes from Bradyrhizobium sp. McL0615, assembly GCF_049993905.1. NCBI lineage: Bacteria > Pseudomonadati > Pseudomonadota > Alphaproteobacteria > Hyphomicrobiales > Nitrobacteraceae > Bradyrhizobium > Bradyrhizobium sp. McL0615. The sequence continues at coordinate 2,147,678 of NZ_CP188254.1, forward strand.
GCCGGCGGCCCCGAAACCTTGGGACCGAGCACGGAGCCCGGCACACGTGCAGATGATGCGTCCTTAGGTTTATCGAGTTCCTTGCTGAGATCCTTCAGCATGTCTGAGGCGCGCTCCAAGGTGCCGCTACCGGCTTTTGTGTCACGGAAGGCCTGGATCTTTTCGCTGATCGTCGACTGGTACCGGGGTAGATCTCCGGCTAGTTGCGTCAGTTGCGTGGCGAGAAGGCTACCCAGCGCGAAAATCAGGGAGAAGGCGAGTATGACCACGCTTACGACGGCCAATCCGCGAGGGACACTGATGCGCTGCAATAGACCGACCAGTGGCGCAAGCACGAAGCTCAGCAGAATAGCCAAAGCGACGGGCACGAAGATATCCCGGCCAAAATAGAGCATCGAGACGATGATGACGGCGAGAATGGCAGTAGCCACGGCGGCGAGCAGGGCCAGAAGCTCTTCAGTGCTGCGGGCCTTAAATGGCTGTCGAGTGAGAGGCCTCATCTGTTGTCCCTAGCCCGCGGGCGGCCGTCACCTGCATAAAAAGCCGCTCGGACAATACTCCGCGCGGCGCTTGCTAGGGCTGCCGTTTTCGGTTCCGCCGCTACTTCTCAATAGATGAGCCGAGCAAAGGTTTCTTACGAGGGGAAAGAAAGCTGCTAATCCGCCTTGAAGCCTGTCAAAGGCAGTCACGTCGTAATCAGCTCACTAGCGATATGCCGCTGCCCTGCTCGCGATCCGGTGCATCGATCAGCAGTTGCGTCAGCCACTCACGGCCTCTGTGGTGTGGAACAGAAATACTGGCGGCAGGGATCAGGACATGCATTGGTGGGGCGTTGTTTTAAAACGCAACAATCTGAGAGTGAGGACAGGAACTAATCTTGACCTCGCGGCGAAGGTGTCCTGAGCGGCTACACCCTAGTCGAGGCTGCCGACGGTAAGAAAGGCAATGCTCTCCACGAATATGAATTTAAGGATAAGGAAGACCTGCGTCGCTTTTTCACGCCACACTTCAAGTACGTGAAGGTTTGGGAAACGGTCTATCCAACACGGCGCAACCTTTATTTTGCGGCATCTCAATCAGTAATTCTACCATTCGGCTAAGTCGGCCTCAGGCAAACAGATCAGCGCCGGCTTCCGTGAACTTCACGAACGTTCCGCTGTCGTGGAGCTGCAGCCAGCCCCGCTCCACGGCGAGCTTCAAGCCGGCGCTGTATTCCGCAGGCGTGCCCTTGTCGCCGAATAGGAAAGGGCCGTTGAGCTTTTCGATATAGATCCGGCCATCCTGAATCGGTTCGAAGGCATGTGCGTGGTCGAGGAACGACGGGCGGCCTTTTCAGGGTCAGCGAAGGGTCGGTCGGCGGTTAGTTTCAAAAGTTGAGTCTCAGGTTTTCCAGTGCTTGGTGAATGGCACGGCGGCGGCAGTCCTGTCATGCCAGTTTGGCACAATGTGCACACAGCCTGCGGTGCCGCATCCCTTGCAGACGAGGCGGCGGGCGATCGTCGACCACGGCAAGTGCTGGGGCAAGGTATCGAGCCGGACGTCGACCATCCGTCGATCGCACTCTGCCGAGCATTGGATGTTGCAGGTCACGTGACCGTCGGCGATCCATTTCGCCGGAGTGCCAAGCGGGTAACTGTCTGTCGATCGGGAGTGTCGCCGCTGCGAAGCCATCGCGGATGATTCCGCAGCTGACGACAGGTTTGCAAATTATCAATCTGTTGAGGCTTGGAACAAGCGTTGACTACCATTTATCGTAGAGACGACGCAGGCATGATCTGCTCCAGATGAGCACGTTGCGAGGATCGAATTTGCAGTCAAGATCTTCGCGATAACAAACGAGATCGACTGGGTTGTTCAAAATCGTGCTGATTTGGCTTTTCCATCTCGCGACGTTGAAATGATACGCGGTATACGCCCAATCCTTCCCTGGACCCTGTGACGGCATAAGTTCAAGCGCGATATCAAAATCGCTGTGAGGCTGATGATCTCCTCGCGCCCGGCTTCCGAACAGCCAAATGGCGGCAGTCGCCTCATGTTCGATCCCCCAAGCGCTGAGTTTTCGCTTTGCAAGACAGGGTACAGGGTCGCCCGCCACTTCTTCACCCTTAGTGCCAGTTCGACCAGCCGGCGGATCACTTACTCTCAAATCGCGTTCTGTCCCCAGACCGTGCGGTCTGTAATACAAGCTCGTCGGTCGCACTTCTCGCATAGGCGAGTGCCGGGGGCGGACCATTCAGAAGTTGTCCGCATACTTACGCAGGGCTTCAACAATCAAACCAACATTCTTGCTGACAAGCTCGATATGGAGGCCGATCGCTTGAAGCGTCTCGAAGACACCACGCGCCAGACAAGTGATCAACGGCGCGTGCCGGGTTCAGGAAAGAGAGCGGCTTAAACAAAACCGGCCGGGGGCTTCGGCTCCGGGCCGTAGCCTCTGTTCTTTCATTGTCGCGATCACTAGATTTATCTGCAAATGCGGAATCAATTGTACCGAGTAGGGTTGATAAGCAAGGTTAAATTAATCCTCGCCTTGCTCGCACGGCGCGCAATTGAAAATGTGCACGCATGGCGTGCGACGACAACTACATCTTGGATGCTAACGGCAAGCGCATCCTTATCGGGTTGACGCTGAACGAAACTCGGGAGTTCGAGCGTCTAGACGAACTGATTATGAGTCTCGTGCCTGAACCGACCGATGAACTCCGCTCGCGAAACGAACGGCGATGGCTGATTCTCTACGATAAACACAACGCTGCGGTGTGCTCGTATCTTACAAACGAGAATGCGAGAGCGCTAAGAGCGCTGCGATGGGAATGGGCTTGTAAGGATTGAGGAAGCACGCGCCAAACAAGTTCCCAACGGCGCGTGCCGGGTTCGGATAAGAGGGTCGCTTAATTAAGTCCCGGGCACGGGGCCAAGAGATTGGAGCAGGGGCCTACTTGGATGGCTAATTTGGAACTTTCAGTAGCAATCTTTATGGCCGCTTTTTCTCAGCAAGCAGGTTCGAAAAAAAGGCCCCCGATTGCATGCAGCTGCGTTTTCGAACCTTAATCCACGCACTATCGATTGGCTGCACCTGCCGTTGCTAACCAGACTTGCCGTTGCGGCATCGGTTGCGCCAGCAGTTCCTACAACGGCGATTAAGGGTCGTACGGACGGGATCTGCGCGTGGCAAGGCTATGTAGAGAAAACCTCTGCTCAGTCTAGAGTATAGAGGTGGAAGGAAGCCATTGCGGACTGGCTGTCAATCCAGCGGCAGCTTATGCGATTGCCGACAGACTTGCCCAGCCCGAGGGGGCGTGGAAACCGTTGATCGCAGTGGCTGGCGGAGCTTGATTTTCCCGATCTGGCTCGGTAGGCGCAATTTGAAATTAGCGGCTCCAGAATGAGAGCCGGATTGCAAGCGCCCGGGCGCGAGCGCTTAGGAACGCTCGGCGCAGTGACGGGTTATGCTCCTTGCTGCCCGCAGCCGAAATCTACCGCTCCAGTGACCATCGGTAACTCAGCGGGACTTAAGATCGGGAGTAGCCGCTGGTTCCTATTTACGGATGCGGATTTTAACCTAGCTTGAACGCCAGGATACGGACCTACGCGAATCTGGTCGTGGGCGACCCAATCAATCCTCGGAGTGTCAAATGAGTAAACGTAAACCGGCGACGAAGTCAAAGCACAGCCGTGGCTTAAAAATTCCCGCCAAGGCCCAGCGGGCCGCTCAGGCTGTTATCAGAAGTCCGAAAGACAGTCGTCTGCGCACAGTTGCGGCCGCCTCGACTGAATCGCTCCCTGAGCGACATAACGAACAACAGGCTTTGGTGGATGGTTCGACAACGACAGCCTTTCAACAAGAGGTTCGCCGGGAGCCGGCGACACCTTTACAAGACCGGCGCGATGACGATTCAACAAATGGATTTGATTTTTCTTCAGCTTCGGCAAACCTCCGAGCCTTTCAAGGGAAGGTGCTGGAGGTGGCACACGCCAACATGCAATTTGCTTTTGAGTTCGCTCAGAGGTTAGCGGCGATTAGGTCGCCCGCGGAATTTCTCAGTGTCACTGCAGAATTCACAAGTAAGCGGAGCGCCATGTTCCGGAAGCACTCGAAAGAACTTGCCGAATTAAGTGCGGTTCTTGTTACAAATCGAAAAGGTAAATTAAGCGGCGCTGCAAGAGAAGTCGGCAAACCTGAGTAAGCCATTTTGTAACTTGTTGAGTCATTGCGGCTGAACAGGAGCATTTGGTACTCGAGTTCGGGGTGAGAAGTTATATCAAGCGGCTGGGCGGGAGACGTTAGGGCGAGAATGTTGGACGATATCGGGACGTCGGAAACCTATTATGCTCGTGTCTCTGATCGGCAGGCGGCCGAAGAAGCGGTGAGGCGCTATCTTGATGCGCCCTCTCATATTATTGAGGCCCGGCTGCCAGTTCAGTCATCGGTATTTGACGCACCGAATATTCCAAACGATCAAGTTGATCTTCGCGTGGCTAAGCGCGGTGGACAAGTCTAAGGCGGCTTCTTGGGCCGGGGTCTTTCCCACATCCGGCAAGAGACAGCGATGTTCCAATCAGCAGGACTGTAAGCAATCTCATAGGGGCTCTGTTAGTTGGCATCAAAGAGAAGCAAGGGTGCCCCAGGTTGCCTAGTTCCGACCAACGTCGCCGCTAGAACCTTTGATGATGTTACGCCGACACCTGACCGGCCCACGTTGTCTTCGGTTGCCAGCTCTCAGCAACTGCGTCCTTTGGCGGCAATGGCGCAGACAGATTGGTTCTTTCACCTGGTCACGGAACGTCGAGGACGACAGCTCGTTACCCTGCGAATACCTCGTCCTTCCCCCGGAGAAAAACATGAAGAGATTACTTTTGACGGTAGCCGTTCTGACGTTTGCGATTTCGTCGTCCGTATATGCAAAAGGCTGCATAAAGGGAGCCATAGTAGGCGGTGTCGCCGGATCGACTGTCGGACATGGTAAATTAGGTGCGGTAGCCGGTTGTGTGGTTGGACATCATGAGGCGAACAAGGCCGACGCCGCAAAATCGTCCCCGCAGGCGCCTAACCAGTCTTCAAAATAACGGGCGGTCCTCAGCATGCCGCTTGTGGTCCACCCTCCGGTCCGACGTAAACTGACCGTATGGGCTGGTTTCCGCCGACGAGTTCAACAGTTAGGCCCATACCAGTCGTTGCTTTTGCTGCTCGTGCCGCTTGGAATGATCGAACCGCTAAAGATTATCGCCCTCGTAGTCGCAGGTAAAGGTCATTGGCTTTCGGGAGCGGCCACTATCGCTGCAGCGTACGTGATGAGTTTGCTAATAACTGAGAGGCTGTTCAGACTGGTAAAGCCAAAGGTCTTGATGTTGGATTGGTTCGCCGCCATCTGGGCGAAGGCGTTATCCATACGGAGAATCCTCTGGAAGTAAGCCCATGAAACAGCGGCCAAGAATATGACGGCTTCATCACCGCTGCATTCGTCATATTCACCGTGTTGGCTCGAGAGCAGCCTTGGCCTGCTTGGCAATATTCGCTGTCGGTCTATTTCTACACCTGGAATCCAACCAGCATTAGCCACTACTCCATCTGAGCCGAAAAGAGTGTGAGGGCGCTTTGGCCGTCAGTTCGTGAGTTTTTCTATCTTCGGTAAGTGCCTCTCGATTGCGTTCTGCCGCGATCGTTCGCCCCGCTAGGAACGGGTGCCTGACGAGTTCGTTGATCGCCAAACGGAGGATCTCGCAATGGCTATGCTTTCCAGATTGTTACTCATTGGCTTGTTGGCGTCGCCGATCGTCCCCGCATACGCTCAAAGTGGCGGGGGCGGAGGTGGCGGCGGTGCAGGAGGCGGCGGCGGTACGGGTGGAGGCGCATCTTCAGGCGGCACAAGTGCTGGGACAACTGCGACTGGCGCGGCGAGTGGTCCGACTGCAGGGAGTCAAAGCGCGGCAGGCACCCCGGGCGCTGGATCCGCGGGAGCGGGCTCTCAAGCGGTAAGTGGGGTTCCTAATGGCCCCGCCAATCTTGGAGGTAACAACAATTCCGGTAGTGACCCAAGCGGCGCCGGAAACGCAAGCAAAGTCCCCACGGCTCCTGGAACCAACAGCGTTGGGACCGCCAATGCCACGGGAGGATCATCTAGCAGCAACTCGTCAACAGGTGCTGGTTCCCAGACTACCGGTTCTGCGCTCAATCGACCTGGCGGGCAAACCGGCGGTCGTATTGACGGTACGACCACACAAGGGCCCCAAATGCCCGGCGACGCTGCGATTCGAGCGGAAGATCAGGTCGTCGACAAGAAAATTAAAAGCATCTGCAAGGGCTGTTGATCGAACCGCCGTCGTTCAACGACCGAAGCGGCTTAGCGGCAATAAATCGCCTTGCCTATTTAATTGCGCGGTTGAGCATAGCTACGGGCGGAATGATTGTTCGTATAAGTTTCGGGATAGCGTTGCTAACCATACTTAACGTCCTGCCCGTGAGCAGCGCCGAAATCGAGCGCCACGCAACAGCTGATAAGACTGTCGCGATTTCGATCGCCGGAGAAATCGTGGAAGGTGACGCCGAAGCGTTCAGGCTGGAAATACAAAGCGCTCAATTAGCAAATTTCTCCATATTCGAAATCCAGCTTAATTCGATCGGTGGAAGCTTATATGAAGGAACCAGCCTAGCTAGAGTTGTCCGCGCCGCATCGCTTAATACCAGCGTTGCGAAACGCAGTATCTGCGCGTCTGCTTGCTTTCTTATCTTTGCAGCGGGTTCAACCAAAGCCGTTCAGAATGGAGCGAGAGTGGGAGTACACGCGGCGACGATGGCCTCTGGCGATAATAATCAAATAGAGATCAAAGCTACTGAAGCGATGGGCCGGATAGCAAATCTGTTGGGCGTCCCTTCTGGAATTGTCGAGCGTATGGTTTCGACACCTGCCAGCCAAATGTTTTGGTTGAACGATCAAAGTGAGGAAGATGCGCGATCGCGCATGGCTGTCCCGCTTTTAATTTTGCTACGTGCGAAAAAACACGAACCAAACAATCGCCAGAGCACGCTTCGCTGGTTGCATCCAAACCATCTGACGTTTCGTTTGCCCCGCTACCGGCGTCGTGACGCCGCGGCGGAACCTGCTTTCCTGCGTCGACGCCGATGAGTCGTGCTGTTTTGTCCATGTTCTGATCCTCTGTTGAAGACCAAGCTGCCGGCGCAGGGATGGTTCCTGCAGGCTTACGAGAAGCTTCGACCCTTGGCTCGCTGCGGCCTTAACCACAACGACACGCGAAACAGTCTGCAATGGGTTCTTTGAGAGACGGCATGAACCAATTACAATTGAGCGGATTAGCCTCGATAAATGGAGGCAAAAATGCCGAATTTCATCGCTTTAGTTGTCGAGGACGATGCATTCCAACGGGAAGTTATCGCCGAACTCCTGAGAGACCACGGCCTTGAAGTGGTTGAGTGTAGCTCCGCGGAAACCGCAGAACTGGTTCTGGCATCCACCGGCACAGAGCTTGTCGCGCTGGTAACCGACGTCAACCTCGGTGGCGGCATGTCCGGTGTAGAGCTGGCGCAGTATGCCAAGCGCATGTTCCCTCACCTCAACGTCGTGATGATCTCGGGAAATAATCCGCCCTACATTCCGCAGGACACCAGGTTTTTTCTGAAGCCTTACCGCCCGAACGATCTGTTGGAGGCGGCGCTCGTTTGAAGGCCACCACCCTCGCGCGGCTTTTGGCGATGAAGGGTGTCTGTGGTGATGGCGCTGGTATCCGGCGTGCTGCGGGCAATAGCGACTAGAGCTCCGGGGAAGCCTTCTCCTTGGAACGAAGGTCGCTCGCGATGCGCTCAACCGCGATATCCTCAGTCACCTCTTGAGACTCTGCGTCGGTCGATAGATCGATTTGGAAATGCTTCGCGATTTCGCTAAGGGCCCTGAGAATGCTTGTCGCTTCCTTTTCCGCCAGCAGATTGATCTGCAGGTCGAGGTGATTTCTTCGCTCTGACTGACGATCCATCGAATTTTGACGGATCAGAACGAAGGACGTCAAGAACACCGCTTCGAGAGCGAGGACTGCGGAAAGAAGCGGAAATGGATACGGATCGAAAGATCGAACCGCAAAGGCATTCCAAATGAGCCACAGGAGGATAAGACCGCCTGAATAATCAGGAAATAAATCGTGCCAACGAACCAGCCTACCTTGCGGGAGACGCGGTGAAGCGAGGACAACTTTCGTTCGTCGTCTTCCTCGAGCTTTAGAATAGCCTCGATGTTCTTGGTAATGGTCCCACGGTCAAACGGCTGTGTTTTCCTGACCCGCACGGCCGCTATCCGATAACACGCTCGGCGGCCAGTTTCGCCTTCTTTCCGGTCCGTTCGATAGATTCTTGACCTGCCTTCTCGGCTTGAGCCCGGCGCTCGCATTTGGTCCGGATTTCCCCGAGTTCATCATCGGAGAGATGCTCGATGCCAACGAAGGAATTGTGCGCCGTGCTGACACGGATCAGTTCGTCCAGCTTGACCTGGATGGCGGCGCTGTCCCGGTTCTGCGAGTTCTGGATCAAAAAGACCATCAGGAAGGTAACGATCGTCGTACCGGTGTTGATGACGAGCTGCCACGTGTCGGAATAATGAAAAATCGGTCCCGACAGTGCCCACAGCACAACAACGCCTGCGGCTATCAGAAATGTAAGCGCGCGGCCGGCAGCTTGGGATGTACCGTTTGCAATCTCGCCAAAGAGATGCGCAGCGCCATTATTGTTCGCTTGGCCCTCGCCGCCAGCCTTCCCACGCTTCGGCGCCGGCATCCACCTCTCCCGTTGTGTTGATCAATTGGGCATTTCCGAGGGCTAACGTGTGCAGAACCCTTGGGTTCCAAGCGCGAAACCTCCAGGGGCGGCCCGAGACATCGCGGTGACGTTCAGGATTCCCTCAGCGAATACTCCCCGGCCCAACCAGTCCTGACGAAGCCCGGCTGCGGTGGGGCCGTTGGCAACCAAATCGACGACGGTGAGGCGATACATCCGTGGAACCCCCACACAGTATGGAACGTTGCTGCGCCGAGATCCAATGGAGGGTGCCAACATGTCTCGCGGCTTGCCATCGATGACGGCCTTACTGGGCCTGCTCGCAATAGCTGGGTACCAGAACAGGGATAAACTCGGAGAGTTTCTGAAGGGCGCTACCGACAACAATACGCCGGCAGGCGCCGGCAACCAGCAAGGCCCACTGGGTAGCCTGCTCGGCAATCTGGGGGGAGCCCTCGCTGGCGGGGGAGCCGGAGGCCTACTGGGCGGAGGGCTGGGCGAATTGCTCGAACGGTTCAAGCAGAACGGGCAAGGAGACGCCGCGGAGTCCTGGATCAACAAGGGTCCGAATAAGGAGCTTCCTCCACCTCAATTAAAACAGGCAATTGGGGCCGATGTATTGGCCGCGCTGGAGCAGCAAACGGGCCTGTCTCAAGAAGAACTGCTGGCGAGACTTTCACGAGAGCTGCCTGCAGCCGTTGATCAGTACACGCCTGACGGGCGCCTTCCAAACTGACACTCTTCAACTCGAGGATCAATTCATGGGTATCATTTGGACGATCATTATCGGTTTCGTGGCCGGCATCATCGCGAAATTCCTCATGCCCGGCGACAACGAGCCGTCAGGTTTCATTCTTACGACCATCCTCGGCATCGTCGGCGCGTTCGTGGCGACGTTTTTAGGGCAAGCTTTCGGATGGTATCGGCCCGGCGAAGGCGCCGGCCTGATCGGCGCAGTGGTAGGCGCCGTTGTGGTCTTATTTGCTTACAGCGCTATCGCAGGCCGGCGCCGGGCTTACTGAGCAATTCACTTCTGTTGAGATGTGACGATCGGGGCGGCACGACGGAATAGCCGGCGGTCCGCCCCGATTCGTTTAGACGCCGACAAGCGAGCAGCTGCGCAGGCTGCCTGATTAGGCCGCCGTGGAGTGATTGCGATCTCCCCCGACCTCATTGCGGAAAGACTTTTTCTTGCTCCTGCATCACGCTTGTGATCGCCTTCGCCTGAGGGCGCGAGGAGGCGATCATGACGTTTACGATCCACGCTTCCAAAGATGGACACTTGGTACAGACGCTGCGGTTGAAACCGCAGCAGCAGTGTCAAAGGCTCGCAGCCTGAACAGGGCGGGTTGGGAGGTGCATATAACTAACTCGCAAGGCGCGAGCTAAAGTCCGTGCAATCCAGAGACGACGCAAGCCTTGCACCAGACCACGTAACGCTTGTGGCTTTGTCAGACGACACAGCCGAATCCGCGATGCTCAGTTGAGCGAAACTCTTCCAATGCCACATTCCCGAGCGCATCCGCCGCGCCAGTGGATATGTCGATAAGCGGCCCCTTGATGACGGGCCGCGATCATCGAATGCGGACGGCGACACTGCGTCCGCTTTTCTGTGAAGTGACTGTAACTTGCGAGCTAAATGGTTTGCGGCGAAGAGCCGCGGTCACCGCGCTCGGGTTCATGCGGTGTCCGGAGGCGGTCCGTCCGCCGCATGTCTCGGCCAAAGCCGATATCGAAATAAAGGCTATCGCAACGCAAATGCGAAGGACGCGGTCCATCGTTTCAATCTCCCGGTCCCGCCCGAATCGAGAACTATCCTGAAGCCGTCAAATTTGGCCACATGTCGCCGAGCAAACTGCGCGCTCTGTCCTTTGTGCAGCAACGGACCCTGGTCGGAGCTGAATCCGCCTCATATTTTCCGCGTCTAGCCGACCGCCTCCGCTACGCATTTGACATGTTCGGCGGTCGACTCTAGACGGCACTTAGCGCCCGAGGGATCGTTAACCGCGTGGGCCGAGACTTTCCTGTTAGGCTCGGGCTGCAGCATGGAGCTAGAGCCCGCCAGCAACCTATCTGCGCTTCCGCGAAAAACTGGCCGTCATGCGCAGGAAATGACCTTAAACCGTGGGCTGCCGATTAATGCTTGCTTGTGCCGCTGTTTTTGAGGCTTTTGTAAAACCGCGACCGAACCTCGCCAAATGCTGCAGGCGAGGGCCCGTGGTCGTCATGCCTGTAGGTGCTCCTGGAATGAGATTGTAAATTTGTGAAGAAAGCCGAGAAAGCCCGCGCCGCTCCCGCGTCGAAGAAGACTGGCAGTCTTGCGCGTGCTGCGATCTCCTCTTCTTCGCCGCTCGGTATGTTGGCGCTTCATCTCCTCCAGCAATGGAAAAAGAGCGGCCGCGACGGTGTCGTATTTCTTGCCGGAGAGGAGAACAGGGCGGAACGGCTCGCCAGCATAGTTCATTCACTCGACCGGTCCCCCGGCGTTCTGGTGTTTCCGAGACTGAACAACCTCCCGTTCGATGGACTCGAGCCGTCCCGCGAGATCGCCGGCAGACGGAGCTCGGTGTTGCGGCGTATCGCCAAGTCGAAGAAACCCGTGTTCCTGGTGTCGACGGCGGAGGCGATCATGGAGCGCCTGCCGCCACCAGAAAGTCTGAGTCGCCTGAGCATAATTTTGAAGGTGGGTGCGAAGTATGCCGAGCAGGATCTGCAGATCCGTCTGGAGGCTCTTGGCTACGATCTCGACGAAGAGGCAGAATTTCCTGGAACGGCGCTCTTCCACGGCAAGACGTTCGAGATTTTTCCAGCCGGCGCCCTCAATCCGTTCCGCATCGAGCACGCAGAGAATGTAATCCGCAAGATCGTCGCCGTAAACCCGGAAGAGCATGAGGTCATGTTCGAGGTAAGGGAACTGGTCGTCGATCCGATGTTCGAGCGCCTTGCCCTGGAGGGAAAACGGGGACAGCGCGCCACGTTGCCCGACTACTGCGGCCGGGCGCGATGGATCGCGGATGCAGGAATCTCTGGCCATGCCGATGGCTGGCTGAGCACAATCGAGGAGGCGGCCGGTCAGAAGGAAGTTGAGCGCGAGTATCTGGGGCGAGGTGGGTGGAAGAAGCTGGCGAAGCATCTGAGCACGCTGCCTCGCAAGGCGGGCTTCGCGCCGACGCCTGACTTCTCGAAGATGGCGGCGCCAAGGAAAGCGCTCCGCGCCTTTGTCGCCGATACGCAACGCACCGGATCCCGACTGCTCCTTGTTGCCGCGGTTGAGGAGGACCTGCGCGCTATGGAGCGCATGAGTGGGATCAGGGCCGAGCGTTTGGCCGGCTGGGACGAGGTGAAGGAACGGCGTAGCCGCGAGGGTGCGCTTCTGGCCGACTTCGACGCCGGCTTCGTCGAGACGGGGCGCAAGCCTCTCGTCGTGGTGACAGCCTCCGATGTGCTCGGCAGCAGAGCCCAACACCCGCAGCCGATGGCTCGAGCCTGGGCGCCGGCTTTCGAACATCCGAATGTGCCGGAGCCGGGTCAAATCGTGGTTCATCTCCAGCGAGGACTGGCGCTGCTGGAGGGCTTGCAGACCTTCGACGCGGGGAAAGGGGCGGCCCGCGAGATGGTCAGGATTGAATTCGCAGGTGACGACGCCGTCTCGTTCCACCCGCCGATCTCGCCCTGATCTGGCCCTACGCTGGAGAACTCGGCAAGCTGACGCTCGACAAGGCGGACGGAAGCACGTGGTGGGGGAGACGTGGCGAGGCGAGCTCGAAATCCGGAGCGCGGCCAAGGATCTTGCGAAACGTAACGCCCAGCGGCGCCGCCGGCGCGCTCCCAAGCTGGTCGCTCCGGGGCCCGCCTACGAGAGATTCGTAACGCGTTTCCCGTATTTCACGACGCCCGACCAGGCCAAGGCGATTCAGGACGTCCTGGACGATCTCGTGTCCGGTCATCCCATGGACCGGGTCATCTGCGGAGATGTCGGCTTCGGCAAGACCGAGGTCGCCTTGCGCGCGGCTGCGATGGTCGCGCTGTCGGGGAAACAGGTCGCTATCGCGGTTCCGACAACCGTTCTGGCCAGGCAGCACGTCGCGACCTTCCGCAAACGGTTCGGTCCGCTCGGCATCGAAGTCGGAAACCTATCGCGGGTGACGTCGGCTGCGGAAGCGAGACAGACGAAGGAGGGGCTGCGCCGCGGGAAACTGAAGGTCGTTGTCGGCACGCAGGCCCTTGTTTCGAAGGACGTGAAATTCGGCGATCTTGGCCTCGTCATCATCGACGAGGAACAGCATTTCGGGGCTGCGGAAAAGGTCAAACTATCTAGCCTGACCAAAGGAGTTCACACGCTTTGGATGAGCGCCACGCCCATACCGCGCACGCTTGCGGCGGGCCTCGCGGGCTTTAGAGACCTTAGCGTGATCGCGACACCGCCCGTTCATCGGCTGCCGATCGTCACGAAGGTTGCTCCCCTGTCGGACGCGGCGATCGCCGCGGCATTGCTGCGCGAGCAGAGGCGACGCGGTCAAAGTTTCCTGATTTGTCCTCGCATTCAGGATCTGGAGCCGATGTTGGCGCGGGTGCAGGCGGCGGCACCTGATCTCCGTATCGTCTGTCTTCACGGCAGATTGCCTGCCGATGAGATTGACGATCGCATGATGAGTTTTGTCGAAGCGGAGGCAGACGTTCTCCTGGCGACCAATATCGTGGAGAGCGGCCTCGACATTCCCCGTGCAAACACCATGGTCGTCTGCTGGCCAGAAAAGTTCGGCCTGGCTCAACTCCATCAGCTGAGGGGCCGGGTCGGACGGGGCGGCACACGCGCTTTTGCTTATCTGCTGTCCGAGACGAGCTCGGGACACTCCGAAAAGCGTCTTGCCGTTCTGGAAGAGTTCAGTAAACCCGGCGCCGGTTTCGCCATCAGCGAGCGCGATCTGGACCTCAGAGGAGCGGGAGATCTTTTCTCGGAGCGACAGTCCGGCCATTTGCAGGTTTTCGGACCGGTACTTTACAGCCACCTCCTGAAGCACGCTTCGGAGAAGACCGACGACAGAGCAGGCGATCTATGGGTCCCCGATCTGAACCTGCCGATCGCGGAGATGCTACCGCCAAGCTACGTGCAATCAAATAACATGCGTCTCGAAATCTACGGCCGCGTCGCCAGGTGTCGACGCGAGGACGATCTGGAAGATCTAGAGGAAGAAACGGCGCGGCGCTTCGGCCCGTTACCGGCAGGAGCACGCGATTTCTTTTTGGTGGCGAGGCTGAGGCTTGATTGCAAGCGGCGGGGTATCACGAGGCTGGACGACGGACCCGAGGCCGTTGCCGCGACATTCCTGCCCGGCCTCCTGCGCAAAGTGAAATCGAAATTAATGCGGCGTGATGGAGATCGCGTTGTGTATTTCAGCAAACAAGATGAGAAGCCATTTGAACGGATCGAGGAATTTATCGGGATTTTGGACGAGTAAGGACGGTCCCGGACGCAATTGAGTTCGGTGCTGAGAGGCCTGCTTGTGGCGCAAAGCGGCCGCGGTGCTGGTTAGGCCTGTCGGCCATATCTCTCGGTTACCGCCGCCGCGACGAACTTTCTACGTCCGGCGCTGCCCGGGCTTGTGCCATGGGCGGCGCACCAGTCCCGGAATGTGGCGGGGTCGATAAAAACACGAAGCACGACGTGTCCATAGGCCTTGAGCCCGTGCTCCATTTCCTCGGCCATCTTCAGCCATTCTTTCCAGCTCGGTGGCATCTTGTAACCATCGTCGAAAAGTTGCAGCAACGACGGATAATCTTCCTCCTTGATCCAATAGGCCCCGACTGCGGGGGGCGGTTGATCCTCGGAGTTCGTCATACGTGTTCTCTCTGCAGATGCTGCCTGTCACTGACCCGATCGAGGCGGGTCGCACGCCTCGAACCGCCGCAAATCATTGATTCGATCGTTGGTTAGATTATCTCCGAATTGAAACGCTTTCCCCTTGCAGAGTCGGGGCCCGCCGAACTTCCGCAATATTCCGCCGGCGGAGGCGTGGGCATGACAGCTTCTCCAAACCCGCCTTCCGCCGTTCTGTAGCGAGACGAAGACCATAGCTTCAAACCGTTTTGACCTTTTATCTCACCCAAGCGTCCACTTCTGGCGCAAAGCGGCCGGTCACGGGCATGTCCGCTCCTACTGCCAGAACGGACCTGCCACGCCGGCCGGTCGAGGTCGCATTTTGACCCATAGCGGGCGTTCCCTGTGTGACTTCCATACCGCTACCATGTTGCGTTGTTATGGACGCAGAGTGCTGCCGGACTAATTCCGAGTCAGGCGTCCTAGATTGCTCACTACGCTGTCTCAAGTTGCAGTAATGTTGGCTGCCGAATTATCGGCAAGCAACTGGGAGTCAGTCATGAAAACTTATGCAATTGCACTGCTCGCTGGTGTCGCAATTGGAGCTATTGCGCTCCAGGGTCTCCACGCTCAAGGAGCCAAGATGAAAGCCTACTCAGTTGGCGAGACCGAAATCCTCGATCCCGCCGCCCAAGCCGCATACCTCCCTGCCGCCCGGAAGGCGATTGAGGCAGCGCATGGTAGAGCCTTACGCACCGCGGCCGGTCGAGTTGTTCAAATAGAGGGCGGGTCGCCTCCCAAGAGTGCGGCCATCGTCGAATGGGACAGCGTGGATGACGCAGTGGCATTCTACAAGTCGAAAGCATGGACCGACCTTGCACCCCAGCGTGACAAGGCAACCAAGGTGATCCGGCGTTACGTCGTCGAAGTCGAGAAGTAGCGCTTTCCGATACCAGCCCGGAAAGAAGCAATCAATCGATCAGGGAGAATGTCATGAAAACGAATTACAAGGTGGCTATCGCGCTCATCGCTGGCGCAGCCATCGGTGGAGCTGCCATACAGGGCCTTCATGCTCAGGCTAAACCGCCAGTGTATGTCGTGGGTGAAAACACTGTGACGAACGTCGATGCCTACGCCAAAGAATTTGTCCCGTTAGCTCGGGCGAGCATCAAGAATGCGGGCGGTAAAGCCGTTGCTGCCAGTCAAAACGTGACTTCGCTTGAAGGGGCTCCGCAAACGTCGCGCGTTACTATTAATGTTTTTGACAGCCTCGAGAAAGCGAAAGCTTGGCGCACTGGAGTCGAATACACAGAAGCTCGGAAAATTGGCGACAAGTATGCGACGTTCCGCGCCTACGTCGTTGAAGGACTGCCGCAATAGCCCAAGTATCGAACCGCACGTCAGGAGGCCGCCTGAGTTGGCGGCCTCCTCTATTTGTCATTCGGCTTCTAGAACGCCATGTCGCCTATTGGCACTTTTCAGACATGCAGCGATTGCCGATTCGAGTCTGCTTTCGGAGGCAAAGCGGAAGTTGGATTTCGAGTCTGCCAAGGGCAGCTTTTGGCGCAAAGCGGCCGGTCATGGACATGTCCGCTCGCGGCGGCAGAACGGGACATGCCACGCCGGTGGGCTCGGGTCTCTTGACCTAAAGCCGACCGCGCTATCGATCCGATGTTCGGTTTAGCGCGCGCCTTGTGAGCAACGCGCGTCTTGATCAACGCGCGGCGGTAGCGCTTGCATTGATCGGCTCGTTCCTGCGAGGTGCCCCCCGTATCTCTTCAAAGCCCGCTGCGAGGCTCTGAATACCTTTCCGGTAATTGACGGGCTCTTCCGCAGCGGCGAGACGCAGCAGCGCACGGCCGTCGGAACTCATGCCGTTGTTGACCGTGATAACGCCGTGGCGGTTGGCCAGAAATTCGATCGCATCGTTTAGATCGTCGATCGGAAAATGGCGCCCGTCACGACCCGGCAGCATTCTTCGCTCGAAGTCTCCGGGGTCGATGGTGACGAGGGCCGTCATGCCGGGATCGCCATCGACGACCGCCGCACCGAGCGCGTCTTCAAGCGCCGCGCGGTTGGAAGTATACTTTGCACGTAACATCGCAAAGTGATCGAGGACGACTGTGTCGTTCGTCGCCTGCAAAGTCGCCGTCAGGGCGTGAAAATACGGTGAGAAGAAGCCGATGCCGACCGAACGCATCAAGCGCGCGGCCAACGGCTTGGCATAGTCCGCGTGTGTCGCGAGCATCGTGAAGCCAGGCTCGGCAGTTCCGAAGAACTTCGAGGCGCTGACAGGCATGATCCAAGGCGTCGGCTGATCTTGGCGGAAGCAGTCTAGCCCGGTATCGAGACCGCGCTGCCCACCGCGCGTGATTTCTGGCGCCGCGTGGGGATAGGGATTGTCCATAACGAGGCCGATCTTGCGACCGCCACGACGCTCCAGCGCCGCGCCCGAATTGACCGCGTTCAGCATGGCAAAGATCTGCTCGAAATCCGGCTTGGTCAGCAGCGAGCCAGTTGGATTGTGCGGCGAGTTGATATAAACACCTACGATCGCGTTCCCGTGCGCCTCAAGCTGCGCACCGATATGATCCGCGTAGCGCCCGCGCGCCATGGTGTAGAGCACTGGCTTGAGCTGGAAGTCATTCAGCTGGTCAGAGACCATTGGCCAAGACGTGTCGGGCACGACAAAGCTTCCGTCTTTACGGAAGCCTGCAAGGCTCGCCAGCAGGTGAAATGCCGCATAAAGTCCACCGCGACCCTGGTTCTCTAGCGTAAACGTCGCTTCCTTGGTGGCATCGACATTCATGATGCGCTTTAGCCAAGCGGCGCTGGCGGCATTCAATTCGGAGGACGGCGTCCCATATTTAGAATTTAGCAGCTTGCCTTCCTTGATCGCCTGCTCGAACGCCTCGATCGTCAGCTTCTGCAACAATGGTAGCTCGACGATCTCGCGGCCCTGGCCAAGGTTGACCGGCCTAGCGCCAGCAGCGACCAGCGCGTTGTAGAGATTGGTCGAAGCCGTGGTCGGACTGGTGTCCCGGTCGAGCGAGATCCACTTACCTATCGGCTGATACATGATCGAAATCTCCAGAAATGCGTCCAATTCGTCGCGTTCGATGTCGCACCGCGATGAGGTTTTCTGGATTACATGGTCCAGCCGGCCTCGTAAACGCGACTGCCTTCAAAACCGGGTTTAAAAGCACCTTGCTGCACAACAGCGCCTCGGCGCAGTCGCGAACGGGTCTCGATCGTCCGCGGCATAGCGGGTCGACGTCGGCATGTCGGCTATTCGAAGCTTACTAAAAACTAACAACACAATTTATGACGCAACCATTGCTGCCAGAGGGATACAAGGTTTCAGAGTTCAGGCGGCAGGTACATGAAGTTCCAGCAGGGTGCGAACAAGTTTCGTATCTGGAAGTCTTACGCGATGCAGCGACCAAGGCTGCAAAGGGCACTGACAAAGATAAGGACGGCAAGAAGGAGTGAGCGCCAAACATTATACATTCGCGAACGCATTACAGTTCACCTCGACAAGGCGCGCGGAAATCGTTCTGCAGAATTGTCAAGTCGACTTGCTCACTATCCACAAGGTCAGCAGGCTTGTCTTTTTCCCCCTTTATCTAGCGCGATATAACAAGGACCTTACGGTCTTGTGAGGGTTCCCATGGATTATGCTGGCTGCAGCGCGATGGCGTTGGCCTGTTTGGAACGCGCTAAAATTGACATCAAGAACAAAGACAAATGGACCGCGGAAGCTGAACGGTGGGACGAGTTAGCACGTGCCGAGAATTCATGGCGAGCGCAGAAGAGGCAGCCCCAGCAAGTGATGCATGCGGGACCAATGACCCAGCAGCGCCAATGGAGCTAACAGCTGGCCCACATAGCTGAGCGGAAGTAATCGCCGGGGGACGGTCTCGTCACTGCACTCGGACCCGCGTGCCCCTTCGGGTCGCTATGCGTTCTCCGGGTACCATTTCGATAGACGATGCGCCACGATGACGTGATCGCTCCTGCCACAAAGGCAGCGGCCTATCGCGTTGTCAATCTGAGTAAGTCCAAGCCAACAACATATGGAGACGGAGCGGGGTAGGGGGTGTAGGGCTCCGGAAATCAGGCACCAGTCATCCACCGGTTTAAAGAAACGCCCAGTGGAGGGAATCGAGAGCCAGGTGCAACGGTGAAAGCGCCGTTCACACCGAAGGAGACAACAGATGGATCTGTTTGTTGGACTGGATGTTGCGCTGGAAGAAACGAGCCTCTGCATCATCGATAAAGACGGCAAGATGGTTCGTGAAACCAAGGTAGATACCGAGCCGGCGGCGATCCGCTCCGCGCTCGAGGGCTACGCGGATCGCCTCGGACGGATCGGAATCGAGGCATCGTCGATCGGGATGTGGTTACACCGGGGCACTGTGCGAGGCGGCCGCCAGCCTGCTGCTGCGGGTCAAAAAGTGGTCCGCGCTGAAAGCGTGGGGCATGAAGATCGTCAAGCGATCGAGCATGATGTGCGCCATCGTGGCGGTCGCGCGCAAGCTCGCCGCGATCTTGCATCGGATGTGGATCGACGGCACGGACTTCCAGTGGACGGCGGGTGCGAGGATCACGCCGGCGATGCGATTGAAGCTCGCGCGGTGAGCAAATACGAATGGGAAACGATTGTTTTTGTGTAAAAAGTTGAGCTGACGAGGAGACAAACATCGAGATCCGCGCGCGCGGTGAGCGTCCCCTGGCGGGGCCGCGAAACGGGGAATGTCCGCTATCTTGCCTGCTACCGTCCTTCGGGAATGAGAGCGCTGTGAGTGCTTGGACCGCCCTGTTTTAAATCTGACTGGAGCATGCGACGGCTATATGCCGAACGCGAAGTAACGCATGGACCCCGCCTGGATGATGCAATGCGCGTGACGGATGAACGGCGGACTCTGCCCGCTGCGCAGGGAGAAAGGAGAAACATCGTGAGCAATGTGATCAAACAAAAAGGTAGATGAGCATTGACAGTGAGTGCCCGATTAGTAATGCAAGATAAAAGCAATGGCGCCTGAGTGCGGCTAAGTCATTGTCTGCACATCCAAGATTTATCGCTAGCGATATGCGCGGTGTCGCTACGCCTCTTCCAATGCCATGGTGCAACTGAATAGCTGCGTCTGTATCTTGGCATGTTGAAGGCAGCTCGATATCACGGCGGGTGTTGCGAGGACCATGCGGCTCCAAGCAATGGCTTCTCAAACGCGGCCATAACGGCGTCGCCTATTGTCTTGATCACAGCTCCGGATAAGCGGCGGCGTGGCCGGCAAGGCAGAGGGCAAAAAGCGGTGCCCCGTCGACACCGCGCGCTTGTATGGGAGCTGCCAGCAGCGGTGCGAGAACCGTTTGCAACGCCAAAGCATAGGCCACCATCCAGACAAAAACCCGTCTGGATGGCAAACCCCACTGCTGTCGTCTCGCAAATTTGCCCACGTTCACTTCGCTCGACATAGAGGCGATGACGTGTGGAGTGCATTGACGCACCAGCGCAAGGCTAGCATCTCGCCAAGGGAACAAAAGGACAAAAATGTCACTATTGGGGAGGAATAATCTCGGCGGATGCACCGCCCCCCAAATAGCTGCTCTTCGGCCCTGTTCGCTTAACCGCCTGCGCCCGAATGCGCCCGCGGGCAAGTCCGTTCATGGCACTTAGCTGACGTGCTACGGCAGTCTTCCGATGTCCGCTCTTGGGGGTCGAACAGAAGCAAATCACCCGCGCCCGAAGATCGCCTTTTGACCCAGACCGGAAGTCGGGCTCCGCTGCATCAGATGAGATGCCACGGCTCAAAACCCCCTCAACCATCGGCTTACATTTTTCATACCAGCAGCTTATTCTTTGGGTGTGCGAAGATGTCTTCCTCCGAAGGGAGGCCATTGTGAGGGGTTGGCAACTTGCGCTATCACTTCGAGGAGTTTGCATTCGACACCGGCCGGCGCGAACTGCATCGCGGGCCAGATGTCATTTCCATTGCGCCGCAGGTGTTCGATTTGCTCGAATACCTGATCGTCAACAGGGAGCGCGTCGTCAGCAAGGACGATCTTGTCAACGCCATTTGGAACGGCCGCATCGTTTCCGATGCTGCACTTACAACGCGCCTGAATTGCGCCCGGGCTGCCCTTGGCGATTCCGGCGAGCAGCAGCGCCTCATCAAGACACTGCCACGTAAAGGCTTCCGATTCGTCGGTGCGGTCCGGGAAGAGCGCGCGCCGGCAACCGCGCTGAAGCCAACCCTCGCGCTCCCCGACAAGCCGTCCATCGCCGTCGTGCCGTTCCAGAATTTGTCCGGCGACCCCGAGCAGGAATACTTCACCGATGGCATGGTGGAGGACATCATCACCGCGCTCTCGCGGTTCAAATCGCTGTTCGTTATCGCCCGCAATTCGAGCTTCACCTACAAGGGCAAGGCTGTCGATATCAAGCAGGTCGGCCGTGAACTAGGTGTGCGTTACGTGCTCGAAGGCAGTATCAGAAAGGCTGGCGGCAAGGTCCGTATCAGCGGCCAGCTCATCGAGGCCGCTACCGGAGCGCATCTATGGGCTGATCGGTTTGACGGATCGCTGGATGACATCTTTGCGCTGCAGGATAAGGTCACCTCCAGCGTAGTCGGCGCAATCGCGCCGCGCTTGGAACTGGCGGAAATCGATCGGTCGGAGCGCAAACCAACCGAAAGCCTCGACGCCGTTGACTTGTACTACCGCGCTATCCACTCTCAAAGGCGTCTTACCCGCCAAGGACATGAAGATGCTGTGCGGCTTGCCCGGCAAGCGATTTCGCTCGATCCCAATTTTGCAGCCGCGTATGGCCTGATCTTGGACTGCTATATTGACCAGAAAGACCAGGGTTGGATCACAACCGATGATGCTGCCGCCGAAGGCAAGCAATATGCTTTGCGTGCAGTCGAAGTGGGAGCGGATGACGCGTTTGCGCTTGCGCGGGCAGCAAATTTTTTCGGCAACGTATTAAAGGACACCGGAACTGCCGATGTGATCGCGGATCAGGCAATTGCCGTAAACCCCAACTTGTCTGTAGCTTGGCGAATGCGCGGCTGGGTTAGCATTTACCTCGGTCGACACGAGCCTGCCCTCGAGCAATTCCACTACGCCATGCGGCTCAATCCTCTCGATCCCGAAATCTATCTTGTCGAGGCCGGACTGGCGTGGGCCAATTTCTATCTTCGTCGTTTCGAGGTTGCCCTATCGTGGGCTACCAAATCGCTGGCCCGTCAAAAAAACTACAGCGCGGCCATAGGGATTGCTAGGGCGAGTTACGCCATGCTCGGCCGTATTGCCGATGCGCAGATGATGGTGGCCCGTCGGCGTGAAGTTGGCGCTCCTATGACGACGATTTCTCAAATTAGGAAACTGATCGCAAATCATCGGCAAGAGGATGTTGAACTCTATATCGAAGCCTGTCGTATCGTTGGCGTGCCCGATTGAGATAAGCGCGCCCGGCTCGCCGCCATTCGCGGTCGACCTTGAATGTCGCATATTGGCACCTTTGAGACATGCCGACGGACACTGAAAATGTCTGCTTATCGGGGTAGATCGGAAGTGGTCGGCGCACGGTCGAAATGACGCGTTTGACCCATAAGAGACATGAGATGAGGAGCTTAACATTAGGGTGGTTCATTGGATCATCAGATGGTGATTGGGAAGTGGCGGCCCAGAGGCCACGCGATGCCAAAGCGGTATGTGGTCCACGATGGCGTCCGCTTGGAGCATTTTCGCTCAGGCGTCGCCAAACAATATGTGTATACTATTTGGCGAGGCGCTAGCGCGTAGCACGGCGTATTAGCCTCGGCACCCTCTTGACGAGCACGCGCGATTGATTTCGATTTGGCCAACGCTCTTTTTCCGTCATCCCCACTCCCGGAATAAGAGTCTGCCACTGGGGTTGCAAAGACAATCCCGCAAAAAATCAGGGAGGCTGTCATGGTCGGACAATTCCACCGCCTATTCGTCGTTCCAGGCATCATCTTGCTTTCCCTTGAGCTTCAGGCATCAGCCCAGGATACAGTGCGCATCCGCGGCACGGTCGAGCGCATTGAAGGTCCTGTCTTTGTGGTCAAGAAGCGGGAAGGATCGGAAGTCAAACTAACCGTGACCGACAACCCACTGTTTGTCGCGATTGTCCCGGCTAGGATGAGCGACATCAAACCGGGGATGTTCGTGGGCTCGGCTGGAATGATGCAGGAGGACGGCACCCAAAAAGCGATCGAGGTCCACATCTTCCCGGAGTCGATGCGCGGCACCGGCGAGGGCCACTACGATTGGGACCTTTTACCCAAGAGCAAGATGACGAACGGTAATGTGGAACACGCGGTCACAGGCGTGGATGGACCGGTGCTGTCGGTCAAATACAAGGACGGGGAGAAGAAGCTGGGCGTGACACCGCAAACCGTCGTGGTGACCTACGAAATCGGCAAGCGGGAGGAGATTCAACCGGGTACTAAGATATTCGTAAGCGCCGCCAAGCAGCAGGCAGATGGCACGCTGCAAACGCCGCGCATCACCTACGGCAGAAATGGCGAGGGCCCAGCATTCTAAGCTTCGCGACCCTTCAAGTTTAGAACCAACCCGACGCCGAGATAGGGCCTCTCGCCTGCGGCTGCGCGCGGGGGCACCTATCTTAGGCAATACAAGCGGCACCTACACATCCTGCGACATGCGAAACATCATTGACAGATTCCACTGAGGGCTGAAAAAAGCCCGCGATGCGACCGAACGGCAATGATCAGGGGTTTCTCGCGTCCTATTTTGAATTCGTAGACTGCAATTTCATAAAGGAGCCGCGACCCAACGTAGCCAAGGGTCACGAACGCGTTTTCTTGCGAACCCTTTTGAGCAACTTCCCAACGATTTGCAACCGACAACGCATCGCCGACAGCATTGTCGGCTTCCTTGTCGATCGATACGTGGCGTTTAAAAGGTGCACTTGGCGCGGGCCGAACAAGTCCCTCGTCATTTACCCGCACCCATTCCCTAATTTCACACGAATAGACCTCGGCCACGGCTCCGGTCAGGCACACAGCAAGGGCCGCCATAATGGCTGCAAATGTGGTGTTGAGTTTCAATCAAATCACTTTCCAGCTGGCTTGTTACTCTCCCTTCGCATTGAAAAATTGTACCACGTGAACGACCACAAAAGTGCTAACCGGGTTGGGATTGCGGTTTTTTCCTCGGGTCAGCTATCGCTCAAGCGCCGTCAACAGCGACTAGGGGGCGACCATGTACGAAGTTCTGATATTGCTGGTTCTGGTAAATTTAGGCTTCACCAGCTACATCTGGCGAACGGTCAGGCGCGGCCCTAAGCGGAAATTTCTAGGTAAGCTGCTAAATGGCAAGCCCATCACGCCCAATCATACACCGTCCTCGTTACGAAACGGCATGGAGCTAGGAATCACCGACGAGGATCGACGGTTCTTCTCCGATTTCGAGATGTTTGCCGACGCTCTAAACCACAGGTTCGAGCCAGACGAGCCATGGCGGTTGCAAGAACGACCTGACGCTGAACTCACAGGCCGCGAGGAACCAGAGTACGGTCGTCGCTACGAGATTTTCTATAACGAATATAGCGTTGGAAACCTGCAGATTTTTGCGAGCCACCACTACGGCCCTGCTGATCCACAGGTCGGAACCGAAATCGAGTTGCAGTACGCTCGATTGCTGCCGTTTGGCGAAATCAACAGGTTCATTTCTGCTATCGGTAACTTCACGGCATCAGGAAATGCAGAAGAAGCTCAGCGTGTAAAAAATACGATTCATGAAACGATGCTCAATGAGCTTTGGCAGCATGAGTTCGACCCCGACCTAGATAGCCGGAATAGCGGCGGATCAATCGAGCTTCGGTTTGATGGATCAGCGGCAGCTTTTTTGAGGACTTCAACAAACCGCAAAGCCCGCTCGATCTGACAGGATATCCGAGCCAACTCCGCTTCAAAACCGACATCGTCGCTCTCGGCCTTGGAATCTAAAAGCTCGGTGATCAGAAACAGGTCACGGAACGTCCGAACCTGGCGGGCACTCGAGTCCGGTCGTGGCACGAAACGGACCAACCGGGCCGGTCTGGCGATGTCCGTTGATTGGGGTAAACCGGAAGTGGTTGGCAGAGGGGCAAAACGACGCGTTTGACCCGCAGCGGACATCACGCCCCAGTGGTTGCCGCCCCCTGTGTGTTCGGGAAATGTCCCACGTTTTTGATTTGTTCCTTTAGCCTCGGTGGGTACTGGCCTGTTCTAACCCCTCGTGGCCTAATTTGATTTTGGCAGTTGCCTAGTTTGCTTAAACTACAGTCGGTGGCGGAGCGCGTACCTGGTCTAGTGTGCGCGATGGCCAACAATCCCATCAACGATTATTATGTCGTTACTTCTCGACGCGGCCAGCAACCTGAACGCTGGAGCTGGGAGATACTCCGCAAGAGCACTCCATTGGGCATCAAGATGACCGGAGACGGATACCAATCCGACGCAGCCGCGCAATTTGCAGGGAAACAAGCGCTGGCGGAATTTCTGGCCGACCTATTGAAAGAAGAGAACCGCCCGAGCAAGTAAGGCCGCCTTAGTTGGCGGTCTTATAGAACCGAGCTCGCATTTCGCCTTCCGGCACTTTTCGGACCTGACAGGCTGGGCTGTGGAAGTCCGTTTATGGGAGCAAAGCAGACCTCGCCGATGCGGGCGTCGACTTCCGAAAATGACCCTGGCTGTGTGACCAAGACTCGGAACGGACATCGTAGGGGCCACGTGCAATAACGATCTTCAGCTTCGGGAGTCATCGAAGCAAACCTCTCGATATGGTAACAAGCCTAGAGGTTACGGATCGCATCAATGTCATGCGGTCCTTAGGGGGAATGTTGGATGGTCAGGCTGCGAACCTTGCTATCGATTTTGGGTACGCAGGGCGCAAGGGGAATGACCATCGCGCTGTGCGTCGGCGCGTTCGTTCCCGTGATTTGGCCGGGATTGGGCATGGCTCTCAGGCCAAGCCTCCCGTTGATGATAGCAGTATTCCTTGTCAATGCGTTTGCGCAGCTTGATCTGAGCCATGCAAGGCAGAACCTGACACGACCCATAAGACTGTTGTCCGCAACGGGTTGGGCAATATTTGTTGTTCCTGCCGCGGTCCTCGAGCTGTTGTGGAAAGGCGTTCACACGGGCCCACTACAGACACCAACAGGTACCATTCCGGCCTCGAACAAGCCGATCGAGATGCCGGCCTGCCAGGTCGTCCGGGTCGAGGGTGATAAGGTCAAGAGCGCCTCGCACTACTTCGACATGCTGACGATGCTCACACAGATTGGTGCCACTGGCGCAGTAAAGACTGCTGCGTAAAAGGGAAAGCCGCACCATCAAATTGAAAAAGCCCGCCGGCGTGAACCGGCGGGCTCATCAGCCCAAAACTGATACAGTAGCAGGCTGTCACTCTGACTCTATTGTTCCCAATCAATATTAATAGTTCTGAATTGTAAATTTCGCCATCCTCGTCAGCGTGGAGCCGTCGATGACAATTTGGGCATAACGCGATAACGAACGACGCATCATCTCGCGCACCATCGCTGACGTTTCGCATTCCATAACATTCGATTTGCGAATGTCTGCTGTTGAAGGGAGGCGGACATTCGCCGGATCATTGGTGTCCGCTTCGTCGCCTGAACCTAGGCAGTCAGGCGCTACGCTTTAGCTTGCCGGTCTTCAACAGGCCCTCGAGTTCCTTGAGGGCCTGTTCCTCGGAGATTCCGTCTACCAGCGCGATCTCTCCGCAGAGGCGATCGAGCGCCGACACGTACAACTGCCGTTCGCTGAAACTCTGGCCGGAGTCGCCCGGTCGGAAAAGATCGCGAGCGACCTCCGCGATCGCGACGATATCTCCGGATTTGATTTTGCCTTCGTATTCCTGAGCAAGCCGGGACCAGTTGCCGCGGCCTTTCCGGGGAGTTTCGTTCAGAATCTGTTTCACTCCTTGGACCGAGGAAAGATCTGATGGCTTGCGCATTCCGACGTTCGCGGCTTTCCGGACGGGAACGCGGACGGTCATTTTGCTTTTTGTGAAAAAGATGACGAAGAACTCCAGGCTCGCTCCTGCAACGGTCTGCTCTTCAATCGACAGAATCTGTCCAACGCCGTGCGCAGGATAGACGACGAAGTCCGTCGCCATGAATTCAAAGCGAATCTTCCCGTTTTCGCGCGCACCGGGAGGCGCCGAGGCGGCGTCCGGCGCCTCCAAGTAGCGACCGGATTTCGCTTTCTGGTCGTCCAAGCTCATGTCGCGGTTCGACTCCTTCGGGTGTTGTACCGACTGATCGCCAATCACGCGGCAAATTACTTGAGCGTTCTAGTCCCTGCGGCGCGCTTGGCGCCGTCTTCGCTGCTTACAACATCATTAAGCGCGAGAAGCCAGCATCGCCACATAATGATCGCACGCATCGGATTCCCATCGAGTCGTGTGGCTTCTCGGCAACTTGTTCCGTATGGGGAAGAGAATTCGGCGGGCTCTCGGGTGCGCCGTGGAAGTTCTTCGAGATCACGACCAGCACGGAGAATTACGGGATTCTCCGCGGCGCGATTCCAGTTGCGGCTGAACTTTCTGACTTCTTCCCGAATGTCCGAACCGCGTCAAAAGCACACCTCAAGCAGCGACTGTTCGACGTGTGCTCTTCCCTGTGAATGCACCGTCATTAAACTTAACCAGCAATCTTAATCAGCGGTTTTTCTTGCGGGGCACTGTAGCCGCGCTACCGTCATCTTATCGGTCACGGAGGTGATCTATGAGCGATAAGAAGACGAAGGCCGAGCTGCTCGAGATGCTGGCCGAGGCGGTCCGCAATACGCAACCCCAGCCGGTCGGCAACACCCAACCCGAGTCTGTCCACGACCCACAACCCGAGCGGAAACGTAAAACGCAATCCCGCAAAACGCGGCCAGCGTCGCAGCGCACGGCCAAAATCAAAGACGTTCGGGCATCTGCTAGCCGCGGGCGGCGGCGTCGATAATGCAGCCGAGGACTTCATGATCGATAAAATGACGAAAGACCCCGCGCAACGACCGGCGGAAAAAGCTTTTCTGCAAGCACATAAGCGAAGGGCGGTAACTGAATACGAAAAAGCGCAGGAAGCCTTCCAAAAGAACTACGAACGATTGCGGGCGGAGCGATTAGCTAGGGAAGCCGCGAAGCCCAGAGAGAAATAGCACCGTTGTTCCTGGGTTACATGAAAGCGCTGGACGGCACTCTATATTGATGCGCCCTAGACTGCTCGTGACCGCAGAGCGCCCATACCTGCGTAGTTGCTCGCGCAGGTGGCCAGAGTCCGTTGTGGGTCAAAAGCCTACATTCCACAATTGTCTGATTCCAGCGAGAAGCGGAAGTCAGCGTTCCATAGCAATGGATAAGCGAACTTCCTGCAGCAGAGCTGCAGCCCAAGACGGGTGCTCTCAGGCATGACTCTGTGAGGGCGTAATGGGCTTGGCTTCCACACGTGCCGCGCGTTTGTAGAGGTATGCCGAAAGCAAGCCGCCTGCCCAGAACGTCAGGAAACCGATCACGATGAACAGAATCGAGAGTGGCAGCGCCAGTATCCAGTCATAAACGCGCTGAAGGCCAAGCCAGCCAGAGCCAAAATTGCGAATACCCCCTATCGCTACTTCGAGGGGAAGTGGATGCCAAATGTCGGTTCGCAGCCACTCAACTAGTTGATAGCCGAAGATGAGGATTCCGGTGGCAGCGGCCACGACGAGAAACAGTAGTGCAAGACAAGAGACGACACGGTCCATGTGGATGCCTTTCAAAAAAAGGAAGAAGCGATCGCGCCAGGGATGCTCCTTGCGGTGCGCGCGACGCCAGGCCTTGTATGATGCCTTCATTAGCTGAAGGCAGGTTTGGCGGGGCATGGGTATATTGTCGTACGCGCCAGGTAAATTGGTATGACCGCGCAATGCTTCCGGCCGGTACAGTGACATAACATCATACTGCAACACGCCAGGCATCCCGAAGCGTTCCACCACAGTTGGATGCAACGTGGCTTCTGGAACCGGGGCGCGATCGGATTTGCCTGCAAGGCGGAAGGCGAGGCTACGGGTTTCGTCGTGTTGTATCCCGTCCGCAGCAGGATGCATCGTTAACACCGCACGATCTAGGATGAGGCCCCTTTCGCCCAACGAGTCAGACGCCGCGGCGACCATCCAACCAAGTGCGATGTCAGATAGTCGCGATTCATTTTCCAAGTAACCACCGCCGATATCGGCGTGGTTACCCGCAAACCAGAACTGCTCAAGCCGTTCCATTGCCGGGCGTTCGATGCGTCTTCCCTCGCCCCATTTCACGCGCTTGAAATCTGCCCGGCGCTCATCGATCGAAATGGCGTGCCGCGCATAGCCAACGCGTGGGTCCAAGGCCTGATCGTAGAATTTCTGCCGGAAGGTGGTGAGATGGATAGTCTCCCACCAATGGAATCCGGGCAACGAAAACGAGAATTTAAGATGCGTGAAAACGTAGGCCGCGCCCGCAAGGCAGACTGTATCGAAAACGAGCCAAGCCGCCCAATAGATGGTATTTTCTGCCGAGAAATACCCAAGCGTAAGTGAGGCTGCTAACAGGACGACCCCATAGAGCGCGGCCAAGATTGCCAATGAGCCGTAGTTCGACAGGGCCGCTACGGTATCAAACACGCCGATGAAAAACGGAAAGGTGTCTGACGTATCCGTACAGGCGTGCCTTGTTCGATATTGTTGAGCTAGCGCGCGACGCTGCTCAAAGAATTGCGCATCGCGGGGCGAGCTGACATGTTGATAGACACTCTTCACCGCAGTTGTTGCCAGCTTGCGTGCCGAGGCCTCGTTCCGCTTCAGCGGTACGCCTGGTGCCGTTTGCGTCGGAATGCCGGAATAGCAT
This sequence comes from Bradyrhizobium sp. McL0615, assembly GCF_049993905.1. Lineage (NCBI taxonomy): Bacteria > Pseudomonadati > Pseudomonadota > Alphaproteobacteria > Hyphomicrobiales > Nitrobacteraceae > Bradyrhizobium > Bradyrhizobium sp. McL0615. Next base: position 2,177,179 of record NZ_CP188254.1, read on the forward strand.
AGCGCGGTGGCAAGGCAGCGGACCGTGTATGCTCCACGGCTGAATCCGAAGAGAAAAATCCTGTCTCCAGGGCGCCAGAGTTGAATAATCGCTGTGTAGCAGTCGATGATGTTGTGTGTGATCCCGAGGCCCGTCGCCTGGCTCACCAAATTATAGAAGGCGCGCCATGCTCGCAGCAGGCTGCCGCCGCTCTCCGGCTGCGTGCCGAGACCGGGATCATAATAGGCAAGCTGACGCTCCGGAGGCACGTTCGAGTCAGGTCCGGAGCGCGCCGCGCGGTAGAGCTTATAGATGTTTGTCCGCGCTTCATCGAAGTACACGCCACCGCGCTGCCCAGTGCCATCCGAGAAGATGATAATGTTGCGCCCGATCGGCGACGTTGGAGTCCCTGTCATGGCCGCTCCCCCTCAAACTAGCTTAGCGCAACCGCAGATAGAACGCAGGGGCGTTGTTCTATTTTCCACAGGGGAAGTGGAACCAACTAGGGCCTACATAGTGCGGAATGTTGTGCTGACGATGAGGCCGGCAGCGGTTTGAGGAGGTCTTCAAGCTGTAGAGCGCTGGGTTAGCTTCCGCAGAGAATGGCCTCGATAATATCTGGCGTGATCAAAGTGCCTTCAACCGGCAGCGTTGTAGCGCATTGATAGTTCGTCGATGATCCTGCAGACCATCGCGTACCCCTCTCTGCCACATTCTTTTGTTGCACGAGGTGAAGCATTCTATCTCGATCTCGCCCTGAAGGCGAAGAGTTTACGAACTACCGGCGCAGTATCGTCCTCAATTAACTTGATAATGATCTGCGGAACGTGTCCTTGGCGAGTAAGATCACGGGAGTTTATTTGCTGATCGTGCCGTTATCTGAGTTAGGAGCCGTGCTTCATGACTGATACCTCCGCGCAATTATTCTATTTCTACAATCGTCATCCCATCTCGCGCGACATCATCCTTGCCAAATTGCGGGCAAGCCGCGGTCATCTCGACAACCTTCACCCGGAAGATCTGTATGCGCACGACCAGGACCATTATGGCGGTATCAACGCCACGGACGAACTCGCGCGACAGGCGCAGATTGGTCCCGGGACGCCTGTCGCCGACTTTTGCGCCGGTCTTGGCGGAACCGTACGCTATCTCGCTCACAAATACGGAGCCGACGTTACCGGTGTCGAATTGACCCCCGTGCGCGCTGCAGGCGCGCAAGAACTGACGAGGCTGGTCGGCCTGCAGGGAATCGCGCGGATCGTAGAGGGCAACGTGATGGACGCTCCTCTGGCCGACGCGAGCGTCGATGCGGTCGTCAGCCAGGAGGCATTCTGTCACGTCCCCGATGTTAAAAAGGCAGTTGCAGAAGCAAAACGCATTCTGAAGACCGGGGGCCGCTTGGCCTTTACGGATTGGGTCGCCAATCAACCGCTGGAAGCTGCGGACGTGCAACTGATGTGGGACGGGATGGCAATTCAACCGCTCCGTTCGATTCCGGATTACCGACACTTGGTCGAGGGAACTGGCCTGAAGGTGCTTTCCGTCGCTGACCTGACCGAGGAATGGAGGCCGATACTCAACGAACGGCTCACCATGTACCAACGGTTGCGCGAAGAAGCGAGGCAGTCGGGAACGCCGGTGGGACACGATGCATTTCATGAGTCCTACATCCGATTTGTCGACCTCGTCCAACAGCGTAAGCTCGGTGGCGTCCGGATTGTAGCGAGCAAGTAGGCGGCAATCCTTCGTATGTCGCCGGTCAAGGTCGCCTCATCGCCCTTCGTAGACGATCAGGCCGACTGCCGCGGAGGACCGCTTTAACCCGAAGCGGAAGCTCGTCGCAAAATTCAAATTGATCTAACGCAACGCTTAAATGGTCCAATCGGGGTCCCGAAAACATCGATGCGGCGTCTGTTCCCGACAAATGGACAGGCCGTTGGATGTCGTAAGAGTTCGCAAGATAGAAGAGCAAGTATCGTCCAGCTGGGTTCAGCTAGGCATGGTGCCGGAACAGACACGGCACGTATCTGTGGCGGTAAATGTGGCGGCGCCTTTTTGGCCCGTGTGACGCTGGTTGTAAGCCGTTGATCTCATTGGTGGGCCCGGCAGGACTCGAACCTGCAACCAGACCGTTATGAGCGGCCGGCTCTAACCATTGAGCTACAGGCCCCGCCGCGAGCGGCCGAAAAGGGCGGCCGGCAACGGTGCTGGCATCGTTTACAGGGGAGATGGCGATCCGGCAATCCCGGGCTCAATCAACCGAGACGCCGGCGAATTCCACTACCTTGCGCCACTTCTCGGTCTCGTCCGCGACCAGTTTGCCGAATTCGGCCGGTGTCATCGGCTTTGGAAGGCCGCCTACCTCGGCGAGCCGTGCCACCAGCTTGGGATCTTTCAGCGCTTCGCCGATGGCCTTGTTGAGGCTCGCGACGATTTCGGGCGGCGTGCCCTTCGGAGCGGAGATGCCGTAGAAGCCGACCGATTCGAATCCTGGCACGGTTTCGGCGATCGCGGGCACGTCCGGCACGGTCGGCCAGCGCTGCGGCGAGGTGACGCCCAGCGCACGAACGTTGCCGCCCTTGGCCTGCTCGAGCGCGGAGGGGAGGTTGTCGAAGATCAGTTGCACCTTGTCGGAGATGATGTCGGGGAAGGCAATCGCCGAGCCGCGATAAGGTACATGGACCATGTCGCACTTCGTCATCGCCTTGAACAACTCGGCGGACATGTGCACCGAGGTGCCGTTGCCGGAGGAGGCGTAGGAAATCTTGCCGGGGTTCGCCTTGCAGTAGTCGATGAACTCCTGCACCGTCTTCACCGGCATGGCGTTAGACACCACCAGCATGTTGGTGAGCTGCATGATGCTCGCCACCGGCGTGGTGTCACGCAAAAAATCATACGGCAGTTTCTTGTAGAGCGAGGTCGAGATCGCGTTGTTGGGGGCGACGAACAGCAGCGTATAGCCGTCCGGCGGCGAACTGATCGCGGCAGCCGCGGCGATGTTGCCGCCGGAACCAGTGCGGTTCTCCACCACGAATTGCTGCCCGAAATGGTCCGACAGCCACTGGCTCATGATGCGGGCGACGATATCGACCGGACCGCCGGCGGCGAAGCCGATCAGCCACCTCACCGGGCGGTTGGGATAGTCGGCGGCGAGGGAGGGGGTGGCGGAGGTCGCAAGGCTCAAAATGAAAACGAGGGCCGGCAATGCCTTTCGCAGAAGTCCGATCATAATACTCTCTGACTTTTTCTTGTTGGGATGCCGGCATGCTTCCATAAAAGCGCGCAATTGCCTACAACCTCCGCTGCGCATTGACGGGCCTATCTCCCTGTCGATGGCGCATGGCGGCAGAACGCTTGAGGCCCAGCATGAAACTCGTTCATATTGTCGGTGCGGTCTTCCTGCTTGCGGGCGCCGCGGCGGCGCAAGATGGAGGAAAGACCATTACAAAGACCACAATCAGCCTCGGAACCGCGACGCCGGGCGGCGGCTTCCCGGTCTATGGCAATGCCTTTGCGGAAATCATGAACGCCGCCGATCCGGCGCTCTCGATTGAGCCGCGCAACACCAAGGGCTCCAACGAAAACATCCCGCTGCTGGAAAGCGACCAGCTCGACATCGCGCTGGTGGCCGGCGAGCCGTCCTATGAAGCCTTCATGGGCATCGGGCGGGCGCCGACAAAGCTGAAAATCCTCACTGCGATGTATTCCAGTCCCGGCATGTTCGTGGTGCGGGCGGACAGCCCCTACAAGACCATCAAGGATCTGGTCGGCCAGCCGGTCGCGTTCGGCGCCAAGGGCTCCGGCCTGCCGATCCTGTCACGCTACATGCTCGACGGCATCGGGCTGAAACAGGACGAGGATTTCAAATCGATCTATCTCGATCGCGCCGGCGATGGCCCGACCATGGTGCAGGACGGTCGTGCCGCCGCGCTGTGGGGCGCGGGCATTGGCTGGCCGGGTTTTGCCGCGATGGCGCAAGCCCCCGGTGGCGCACGGTTCATCGCGCCCGACGCCAGCGAGATCGCGCGCATCCGCGCCAAGCACACCTTTCTCAAGCCGCTGACGGTCCCCGCTAACAGCTATCCCAACCAGACGGCGGCGATCGATTCCGTCGGCTCATGGAGTTTTGTGCTCGCGCGCGAAAGCCTGCCCGATGACGTTGCCTATCGGCTGGCGCGCACGCTGCACGGGGCCGAGGCGGCGCTGTGCAAGAAGCTACCGCAGGCCTGCGAGACCACGGCGGCGAACACGGTCACGGCTGCGCCGAATGCAGCGCTGATCCACCCCGGCGTGATGAAGTATTTCCGCGAGGTGGGGGTGGTGAAATAAGAGTTGTTGATCGTGCCCCGGACGCAGCGCAGCACGAAGTGGTGCGCTGCTGACCCGGGGCCTAACTTCCTGCAGACTGGCGGCGTGGGTCCCGGCTCAGCGGTGCACCGCAAGTGCGCTGCACCACGTCCGGGACACGTCCCCTCGTCCCTAGATTATTTCTTCGCCATCGCGCATGCCGGATCGATCGGGCCGAACGCGTCATCGCCGGAGATTTTTGCGAGGATCTGATAATAGTCCCACGGATATTTCGATTCCTCCGGCTTCTTGACCTGCACCAGCCACAGGTCATGCACCATCAGATTATCCTCGCGCAGTTTACCGTTGCGGGAGAAGAAATCCTCGACCGGCTTTTCGCGCATCTTGGCCGCCACCTTCAGCGGCTCGTCGGTGCCGGTCTCCTTGATGGCTTCGAGATAGTGGATGACCGAGGAGTAGACGCCGGCCTGCCACATCGTCGGCATCCGGTTCATCTTGGCGAAATAGCGCTTTGACCATTCGCGGGTCTTGTCGTCCATGTCCCAGTAGAACGAGGTCGTCAGCAGCAGGCCTTGCGCGGCCGGCAGTCCCAGCGAATGGATGTCGGTGATCAGCGCCAGCAATGCGGCCATCTGCTGGCCGCCCTTGAGCACGCCGAACTCGGCGGCGGTCTTGATCTCGTTCATGTTGTTCGGCGGACCCGCCGCGATGCCGATGATCTTGGCCTTTGAAGCCTGCGCCTGCAGCACGAAGGATGACAGATCGGGAGTTGCAAGCGGCGGCCGCACCGAACCCAGCACCTTGCCGCCATTGGCGGTGACGACGGAGGAAGCGTCGCGTTCCAGCGAGTGGCCGAACGCATAGTCGTCTGTGATGAAGAACCAGCTGTCGCCGCCGCGCTTGACCACGGCCTGCGCGGTGCCGACCGCGAGCGAACGGGTGTCGATCACCCACTGCATCGCGTAGGGCGAGCAGAATTTGCCGTGGAAATCGGCGGCGAGCGTCGAATGCGTGATGAACAGCTTCTTCTTCTCGTTGGCGATGTTCTGGACCGCAAGGCCAACCGCCGACACCGGGACGTCGACGACCAGATCGACCTGGTCGACATCGTACCAGCGCCGCGCGATGCCGCCGCCGATGTCGGGCTTGAGCTGGTGGTCGCCGACGATGATGCTGATCGGCTTGCCCAGCACCTTGCCGCCGAAATCGTCGATCGCCATCTGCGCGGCGGTGACCGAGCCCTGGCCGGTCGGCGTCGATGCCGGACCGTTCATGTCGGTGAGCACACCGATCTTGACCACATCGTCGGACACTTGCGCTGATACGGCGGTCGACGCCAGCATCGCGGCCGCGAGAATTCCCAGCCTGGAAAGGTTCCTGGCGAACATCCTGTCTTCTCCTCCCTGGAATCGGCGCGTTGGCCGCGGGTCGTCAGGCGGTTGCCCCGCCAATTGGTCTCATTTGCAACTATTTTGTCCCGGCGTCAACGTGGCCGAATGGAGGGAGTGTCTGCGAGCGGTACCCGGTTCTGTTTATTTCCGGCCCGATTCAGGGCATAGCCGGACCATGACCTCGCCGCAGCGCCTGCCGACCTCGCTCACGCCACTTGATAAGGCGCTCGATGCCCTGCTGCAGGGCGTGGAACCGGTCGCGCCGGTAGAGCTGCCGCTTGTCGAGGCGCTACGGTGCATTGCCGCCGAGATGCCGCCGCTCAAGGCTCATCCGCCGCGCGACGTCGCCGCCGTGGACGGTTTTGCGTTCGGTGCGCGCGATCTCGTCGGTGCATCCTCCTACTCGCCGCTGCCGTTGACGACGCCGCCGGTCTGGGTCGAGGCCGGCGATGCGATGCCGGAGGCTTGCGATTGCGTGCTCGATTCCGATTCCGTCGATGTGTCGGGCCCGCTGCCGCAGGTGCTGGTGGAGGCGATCCCGGGGCAGGGCGTGCGCCGGGCCGGTGGCGATATCGCCGCGGGAAGTCTTGTCGTGGAAGCCGGGCGGCGCGTGCGGCCACGCGATCTCCTGCTGGCGCGTGCGGCCGGACTGGATCGATTGAACGTCCGCCGTCCGCGGCTGCGTATCGTCAATGTCCCCGGCGGCAACGTGACGGCGGATTTGATCGCGGAGAGCGCACAAGCCGCCGGTACCGAAGCGGTCTACTTCACTGCCGCGGGCCGCGATGCCGCGTCGGTTGCGGCAGCACTCGATGACGGCGCGTGCGATCTGCTCCTGATCGTCGGCGGCTCCGGCGTCGGCCGCACCGACGCTGCGGTAGCCGCATTGGCTGCGCGTGGCACAATTCTTAGCCACGGCATCGCTCTGCAGCCCGGCCGCACCTCGGCCGCCGGGCGCCTCGGCAAGACGCCCGTTGTAGTGTTGCCGGGCGCGCCGGATCAGGCTTTTGCAGCATGGTGGACGCTGGCGCTTCCCGTGCTCGATCGCCTCTCGGGCCGCCGCCCGCGCAAGACGGTCAATTTGCCGCTGGCGCGCAAGATTGCATCCGGCGTCGGCATCGCCGAGATCGTGTTGCTGGAGCGGAAGCAAGATCTATGGGCCACGCTGGCGGTGGGCGAACTGTCGCTTGATGCGATCGCCCGCGCCGAAGCCTGGCTCGTGGTATCGGGCGGCTCGGAAGGCTTTGCGGCAGGCAGCCCGGTCGATGCCTATATGTTGCGGGGCTGATATGAGCTCAAAAATGACCAATACCCCGGCGCCGAAAGATCGTGACGTCGATCAGGACCAGTTCCTGACGATCCTGTCGCGCGAGGATGCGCTGGCGCGATTCGAGGCCGCCTTTTTTCCGCGTGCGGTGCCCGCAGAAAAGCGCCTGCTCGCGGACGCGCTCGGCTGCGCGCTCGCCGAAGACGTGGTGGCGCCGATCGACGTGCCGCCGTTCGACCGCTCCAACGTCGATGGCTTTGCGGTGCGTTCCGCCGATCTCGCTTCTGCCGGCGAGGCCTCGCCGGTGCGCGTGATGCTGAACGACGAGGTGATCGCTTGCGGCACTGCGCCGACACGGCCGGTCTTGTCGGGCACGGCCACATCCATCGCGACCGGCGGTCCAGTGCCGCGCGGCGCGGACGCCGTCGTGATGGTCGAACACACCCAGCCGGCAGAGCCTCGCGCGATCGAGATCCGCCGCGCCGCTTCCCCCGGTCAATTCGTCTCCTATGCCGGCTCCGATATCGCGCGTGGCGAAGCGCTGCTGCGCGCTGGCACCGTCATCGGCTCGCGCGAGATCGGCATGCTGGCCGCCTGCGGCATCGCGCAGGTTTCCGTCGCGCGGCGGCCGCGCGTTGCGATCATCTCCACCGGCGACGAACTGGTGCAGCCCGGCCAGCCGCTGCGACCGGCTGCGATTTACGACACCAACGGCGCGATCGTCACCGCGGCGATCACGGAGAACGGTGGCGAGGCAAAGTTTCTCGGCGCCATCCCCGACGATGAGGCGCAACTCGAAGTCGCGATGCGCAGGGCGCTGGACACCAGCGACATGCTGGTGCTGTCAGGCGGCACGTCAAAAGGCGCGGGCGACGTCTCTCACCGCGTCATCGGCCGGCTCGGCAAGCCCGGCATCATTGCGCATGGCGTGGCGCTGAAGCCGGGCAAGCCGCTGTGCCTTGCGGTGTGCGACGGCAAGCCCGTGATCATCCTGCCGGGATTTCCGACCTCGGCGATGTTCACGTTCCACGACATGATCGTGCCGGTGCTGCGGCGAATGGCGGGCCTGCCGCCACGTTCGGATGCCAAGGTCAATGCGCGCGTGCCGGTGCGGATCGCCTCCGAACTCGGCCGCACCGAATTCGTCATGGTGTCGCTGGTCGAAGGGTCAGACGGGCTGATCGCGTACCCGACAGGCAAGGGCTCCGGCGCCATCACCTCCTTCGCGCAGGCCGACGGCTTTCTGAAGATCGACGCGCTCGCGGATCAGATGCCGGCGGGCAGCGAGGCCGAGGTGACGCTGTTCACGCCGCATGTGCGGGTGCCGGATCTCGTCATCGTCGGCAGCCACTGCACCGGCCTCGATCTCGTCACCGCGCCGCTGGCGCATGCCGGGCTCGTCGTGCGCTCGATCGCCGTCGGCAGTCTCGGCGGGCTCTCGGCCGCCAAACGTGGCGAGTGCGACTTTGCGCCGATCCATTTGTTCGACGACAAGACCGAAACCTACAACACGCCCTATCTCAGCGACGGGCTTGAACTGGTGCCGGGCTGGCGGCGCATGCAGGGCATCGTGTTCCGCAAGGGCGATCGGCGTTTCGAAGATTTGAGCGCGGAAGACGCGGTGCGCGCCGCACTCGCCGATCCCGCCTGCATCATGGTCAATCGCAACCAGGGCGCGGGCACGCGCATCCTGATCGACCGGCTGCTCGGCGGCGCACACCCGGACGGCTACTGGAATCAGCCGCGCTCGCACAATGCGGTGGCGGCTGCGGTCGCGCAGCAGCGCGCCGATTGGGGCATGACCATTGCGCCGGTCGCGCATGCGTCAAACCTGGGTTTCATTCCCTTTGCCGAAGAGCATTATGATTTCGCGCTGGTGACGGCGCGCAAGCAGCGGCCGGCGGTGCAGGCCTTTCTCGACGCGCTGGCGTCGGACCAGGGCCGCACGGCGCTGGAGCAGGCGGGCTTTCGGCCGGCCTGACGCGTGACATGTAAGCCGTCAACAGAAGCGGCTCGGGGCAGGGATGGGAATGGCAAGACCGCTATCGATTGCGATCATCGGCGCCGGCATGGGTGGACTTGCGACCGCCGCGGCGCTGCGGCGGGTCGGCATCGACGTCACCGTCTACGAGCAGGCGACGCAGTTCGCGCGGATCGGCGCCGGCATCCAGATCGGATGCAACGCCATGAAGGTGCTGCGCGGGTTGGGGCTGGAGGAAAGGCTGCGTGCGCAATCCTTCTATCCGCGCTCCTGGAACAATCGCGACTGGCGCACCGGCGAAGTCAAATTCGACATGATTTTTGGCGAGAGCGCCGAACAGAAATTTGGCTCGCCCTATCTGCTGGCGCATCGCGGTGATCTCCACGCGGCGCTCGCGAGTGCTGTTCCGGACGAATGCGTCAAGCTCGATCACAAACTGGTTGGCCTGGACGAGACCGGTGAGGGCGTCCGGCTCGCCTTTGCCAATGGTACAAGCGCGACCGTCGACGCCGTGATTGGCGCGGACGGCATTCATTCCCTCGTGAGGGACATTCTGTTTGGCGCCTCGCCAGTCAGTTTCACCGGGCGGATCGCCTATCGCACCACCTATCCGGCCGCGCTGCTCGGGGGCGAAAAGATCGACGATTGCACCAAATGGTGGGGCGAGGACCGCCACATCGTCATCTATTACGTCAAGCCCGACCGCAGCGAGATCTACCTTGTTACCAGCCAACCGGAGCCGGATTTCCGTATCGAGTCGTGGTCGGCGAAGGGCGACGTCAGGGAATTGCGCAAGGCGTTCGCCGGCTTCGACCGTCAGGTCGAGCAGGTGCTGGCCGCGTGCCCTGATGTCCATAAATGGGCAATCGTGGATCGCAACTCGCTGGAGCGATGGGCGGATCGCAACGTGACGCTGCTTGGAGATGCCTGCCACCCGATGACACCCTACATGGCGCAGGGCGCGGCGATGGCGATCGAGGACGCCGCGGTGCTGTCGCGCTGCCTCGACGGCGTCGAGCGGGACGGCGTTGCGAATGCATTTCGCCGTTTCGAGGCGACGCGCAAGGAGCGCACCGCGCGCATCCAACAGACCTCGCGTGCCAACACCTGGCTCAGCGGGAGGACCGATACCGACTGGGTGTACGGCTACGACGCCTGGACGGTGCCGCTGGCGGCGTAAGTTTCCCTTAGGCCTGGACGCGCAACAGCTCGCTGATGATCCGTGGCTTCATCCAGCCGACGTTGTCCACGATCTCCCTGCGCAGGGTGTCGTGCTCGGCCTCGTATTGCTCCCGGGTCATGCCCTGGCCACCCGTCGCTGTAATGCCGTATGCTTCCAGCGCGATGTCATGGCGATGCTTCCAGTCGATCACGCGCCTGGTCATGACTTCCGTAACCGCCGGCACCGTACCGGGATGACCCGCCAGGTCACAGCTCTCCTTGGTGCCTACATCCCCTGCCAGCATGAGTACGTTCCACTCGTCGAACCCGATGAGGTTCATCTGGGCGTACAGGAACGCACCATGTTCGCCGTCCCAGATCGTGTGGTCGATGACCAGAAAAGGCACGGCATGGCAGTAGCCATGGCGCATCGTCATGTCGCGGTTGAAAGCCTCGGTGCGCTCATGCAGCCGCTGCTTGGCCGCGGCGAAAAGCGCGATGTAGTCCTCTGCCGTCGGCAGGATGTTGCGCGCATCGTCCGGAGCAAAGCCGGCTTCCCGCAGCAGTGTTCCAATTTTGGGATCGTCCCAGAGCTCGCTGGGGAAGACGCGGGTTACGCCATCGGCGTCCGGTGTCGGACGCATGGTCTCTTTCAACTCGGTAAAGCTTTCCGGCTTCCTGCGTCCGAATATTGCCACGGGTGGCCTCGCGATAAATCCGCCGCGGTAATTCTATGAGCAAGTCCATTAAAGTAGATTAATCCGAAGCTGAAATCACGACGGAATTCTTCAATCTCCAGGTAGTGCTTGCTACCCTTCACGGTGAAGAGCACGGCAAGGCCGTGCGTCGCCGGACGATGCTGCGCATCGCCCAGCGAAGCACGAAGGTCAAAGCGCGCCGCTTGCTCACACGTTGAGGTTCATCCACACCGCCTTCGGCTCGGTAAAATTCTCGATCGCCGCCGAGCCGTGTTCGCGGCCGAAGCCGGAATCGCGCACGCCGCCCCACGGCAACCGCACGTCGGTATAGCCATAGGTGTTGATCCAGACCGTGCCGGCATTGGCCTTCTTTGCAAAGCGCTGCACGCGTCCGATATCCCGGCTCCAGACGCCGGCTGCCAGGCTATAGGCGGTACCATTGGCGATCCGCAGCGCATCGGCCTCGTCGCGGAACTTGATGACGCTCACGACCGGGCCGAAGATTTCCTCCTGCGAGATCCGCATCTCGTGCCTGACATTGGCGAACACCGCCGGGCTGATGAAATAGCCGCGGTCGCCGACGCGCTTGCCGCCTGTCGTCAAAAGCGCGCCTTCTTGCTGGCCGATATCGACATAGTCGAGGATGCTCTTCATCTGCTTTTCGGAGATGACCGGGCCGAGCGCGGTGGCGCGGTCGGCGGGGTCGCCGATGCGGATTGCCTGCGCGCGCTGCGTCAGCCGCTCGACCACCTCATCATAGACTCGCTCATGCACAAGCACGCGCGAACCGGCCGAACAGACCTGCCCGGCGTTGAAGAAGATTCCAGACGCCGCCGCCTTGCTTGCAGCCTCGATGTCGGCGTCGTCAAAGATGACGTTGGCGGACTTGCCGCCGAGTTCGAGCGAGACACGTTTGAAATTGCCGGCCGCACCGCGCAGGATTCCGCGGCCGACGCCGGGCGATCCCGTGAATGTCACCTTGTCCACATCGGGATGATTGACCAGGGCGTCGCCGACCACCCGGCCGGGGCCGGTGACGATATTGAGCACGCCCGGCGGCAATCCTGCCTCGAGCGCCAGCTCGCCGATGCGCAATGCCGAAAGCGACGTCAGCTCGGCAGGCTTCATCACGACGGTGCAGCCGCAGGCGAGCGCCGGCGCGAGCTTCCACATCCCGATCATCAGCGGAAAATTCCAGGGCACGATGGCGGCCACCACGCCGACCGGCTCGCGAACGGTATAGGTGAGCGCGTCATCCCGCGTGGAAACGACTTCGCCGCTGATCTTGTCGGCCCAGCCGGCGTAGTAGGTCAGCGTATCGATGGCAGCCGGCAGGTCCTGCCGCAGCACACCTGAGATCGGCTTGCCGGCATCGAGGCTTTCGAGTGCCGCTATTTCGTCGGCATGCTGCTTCATCAGGCCGGCGAGCCGGAGCAGGATTTGCCCGCGCTCTGAGGCGCGCATGGTGCGCCAGGGACCTTCGAACGCACGCCGCGCCGCCGCGACCGCGCGATCGACGTCGGCTTCATTGCCTTCCGCGACGGTGGCGATGACCTGCTCGGTGGCGGGATTGAGGGTCTTGAAGGTGCGGCCGGACGCGGATGGAACGTGCTGACCGTCGATCAGCAGCAGGCGAGATTGGACGGCCGAAACCGGGGGCGTCGCCTCACGGGCGTAATCATATGCAATAGACATCATATTTCCTCCATTCTTGATCCTAACGTGGGAGGGAAATATGCTGACGTAAATATGATATGTTTTGCCTATGGCGGTCGCCATATATGAAGTTGAATTCATAGGAGGGTAGGCTAATGCTGCAGATCGAGATCGAGACTGTCTGGCGATTTCGGCAGGAGGGCAGCCCGCAAACCATCGTCGTGATGCTCGGCGTTCTCAACGAGATCAGAAAAACCGGAAAACTCACCAGCGCCGCGACCCACGCCCAGCTTTCCTACCGTCACGTCTGGAACCTGGTCGAGCAATGGTCGGCGTTCTTCGGGGCGCCGCTGGTCGAAACCCGCCGTGGCAAGGGGACGGCACTGACGGCGTTCGGCGAAAAGCTGGTCTGGGCCGGACAACGCATGCAGGCCCGTCTTGGTCCTCAGTTGGAAAATCTCGCGCAGGAGCTCGTCACCGAGATCAAGCCGTTCCTGCACCAGCGCCCGTCCGTGATTCGCGTTCATGCCAGCCATGGCTACGCCGTTTCAAAGCTGCGCGAGTTGCTCGACCATGAATCCGGCATCGGCGTCGATCTGCGCTATGTCAGCAACCAGAATTCGCTGGTGTCGCTGGCGCAGGGCGCCTGCGATCTTTCCGGCGTGCATCTGCCGCGCGGCGAGCTGCGCGCGCAAAGCGTTCAGGCCTGCCGGGAATGGCTCGATCCGCGCGAGAACCGTGTGATTCATTTCGTGACGCGAGAGATGGGGCTGATGCTCAAGCGCGGCAATCCGCTCAAGATCACGTCGCTAAAGGACATCGTCGACCGCAAGGCCCGCTTCGTCAACCGCGACCATGATTCCGGCACGCGCCTGCTGTTCGACCAGTTGCTGGCTCTGCACCGGATCGACGAGGCCAGGATCAACGGTGCGCAGCAGATGGAATTCACCCACGCCGCGGTGGCCGCTTACGTGGCGAGCGGCATGGCCGACGTCAGCTTCGGCGTGGAGGCCGCCGCCCGGCAGTTCGGGCTCGATTTCGTCCGGCTTCTGACCGAGGATTATTTCTTCGTTTGCCGCCGCTCGTTTCTGGAGACCGAGCCGATGCAGCGCGTGCTCGGCGTGATGAAAGGCAGCGAATTTCACAAGGCGGTTGCCGCACTTCCCGGGTATGTCACGGCCAACTCCGGATCGGTCAGTACCGTGCAGGAATTTCTCAGCAGCGTGGATGGGAAGACGGCGGCGCGCGGCAAGCGAAAGAAATGAATTGGGCCGCGGCGCATGCGCTTCAGCCGCCGTCCAGTGCCGCCAACCGTTCCGCCTCCGCAATGTCATCCATCGTGTTGGCGTTGAAGAATGGATCGAGCGGTGTGACGGGCCATGTCACCGTGGCAAGCCGGTAGCGTGCGGTCCAGCGGTCGATCTTCCTGACGTCTTCGACCACAAGCGCGTGGCGCAGCTGTTCGCGCAAGCCGACGCTCCATAATCCGATCACCGGATGGGACTGGCCGTCGGAAGCGGCGACGGCCAGCTCGGCATTCTCCGCTTCGAGCGCGCCGTATAGCCGTGACACCAGATCGCGCGGCAGAAACGGGCAGTCGGCGGCGGCGCTGAGGACGAGCTTTACATCCGGGCGGTTGGCCGCAGCCCAATCCAGTGCCGCCAGGATGCCAGCGAGCGGTCCCGGAAAATCCGCAACGCCATCCGCAATGACCGGAAGACCGAACGCTGCAAAGCGCGCGGGATCGCCATTGGCATTGAGAATGAGGCCGTCGCATTGTGGCGCAAGGCGCGCGATCACGCGGTCGAGGATGGTACGGCCGGCAATCGTGCGCATCGGCTTGTCGCCGCCGCCCATCCGTCGCGCCAGGCCACCGGCGAGCAGCACGCCGGGAATACTATTCATCGCCTTCACCCTTGCGCTTGTGCCGCGCGGATTCTTCCTCGACATAATCGAGGTTCTGGTCGAACACGATCCGTTCCTGTCCGGACAGTGCGATGAAGCGTTTTCCCCGCGTGCGGCCGACCAGCGTCAGCCCGACCTGCCGCGCCAGTTCGACGCCCCATGCGGTGAAACCCGAGCGAGAGATGAGAATGGGGATTCCCATCCGCACCGTCTTGATCACCATCTCGGAGGTGAGGCGGCCGGTGGTGTAGAGGATCTTGTCGGCGGGATCGACGCCGTGGCGATAGATCCACCCCGCGATCTTGTCGACGGCGTTGTGGCGGCCGACGTCCTCGGTGTAGCAGACAGGCGTGCCTTCCTTGCACAGCACGCAGCCATGGATCGCGCCGGCTTCCAGATAGAGCGAGGGCATGGTGTTGATCGCATGCGTCATCTGGTAGAGCCAGGACGTGCGCAGCTCTGCTTTTGGCAGCGCCACGCTTTCGACGGCTTCGAGGAGGTCGCCGAATGCCGTACCCTGCGCGCAGCCGGAGGTCTGCGTGCGTTTCTTCAGTTTTGCTTCAAAATTGGTGTGGTGCTCGGTCCGCACCACCACCACCTGAAGATCGTCGTCATATTCGACCTCGGTGACGACATCGTCGTATTTCAGCATGTTCTGGTTCAGGAGATAGCCGAGCGCCAGATATTCCGGATAGTCGCCGATCGTCATCATGGTGACGATCTCCTGGGCGTTCAGATACAGCGTCAGCGGCCGCTCCACCGGTACCCGGATTTCGACCGCCGCACCGGCCTGGTCGGTCCCGGCGACGCGCTCGGTCAGCCGCGGATCCTCGGGATTCGGCACGATCAGGGGGGCGGGGGCTTTCTCGATTTTCATCATATCCGGGAGGTTAGCATGACAATGGCATCCAGCCGATATAAAGCATTTGAGGGTATGGACAATGCGGCCTCACGCCGTCATTGCGAGCGAAGCGAAGCAATCCATCGTGCGGCGGAGAAAGTATGGATTGCGTCGCTTCCCTCGCAATGACGGAACGTGCCGGCGCCGGAGAACGTAATGAAAGTAATAGGCCTCGCGGGATGGAGCGGCGCCGGCAAGACCACCTTGCTGACGCGGGCGATCCCGCAATTGCAGAAACAGGGCCTGCGCGTTTCCGTCATCAAGCACGCCCATCATGCTTTCGATGTCGACGTGCCCGGCAAGGATTCCTGGAAGCACCGCGAGGCCGGTGCGGCCGAAGTGCTGGTATCGTCCAGCCAGCGCTGGGCGCTGATGCGCGAACTGCGCGGCGCTGCCGAGCCGCGATTGCCGGAACTGCTGGCCAAGATGTCGCGGGTCGATCTCGTCGTGGTCGAGGGTTTCAAGCGTGAGCCGCACCGCAAGATCGAGGTCTATCGCGCCGCGAATGAAAAGCCGCTGCTGTTCCCCGACGATCCCGGTATCGTTGGAATCGCGACCGATACGACGGTTGAAACCACGCTGCCGACCGCCCATCTCGACGATATCGAGGCGGTCGCGGCGATGATGATCAAATCGGCGATCTCGCTCGAGGACGTATTGGCGAAATGCGAAGCTGAGGGCTGATCAGGCAGATGGCGCAATTGTCCGACGATTGCTTTGCCTTCGGCGGGCCGATGATGTCGGTCGATGAGGCCGTCGGTCTCATTGCGACACGCGTGACGGCGGTCGTCGATGTCGAGACGGTGGCGCTCGTGCGCGCCGATGGCCGCATTCTTGCGCACGACATTCTGGCGCCGCTGCCGCTGCCGCCCTTCACCAATTCCGCCGTCGATGGCTATGCAGTTTCGAGCCGCGACCTGCCGCAGAAAGAAGAGCAGGCATTCCCCGTCACCGGGCGCGTCCAGGCGGGCGGCTCCCCGAATGCGCCGGTCAAGTCAGGACAGGCGATGCGCATCTTCACCGGCGCGCCGATGCCTGATGGTGCCGATACCGTATTCATGCAGGAAGACGTCCGCGTCGACGGCGACAAGGTCGTTCTCCCTGCAGGCCTCAAGCCCGGCGCCAATGTGCGTCCCGCGGGCGAAGACATCGCTTCCGGCGTTGCCGCGCTGAAGGCCGGCCAGCGGCTGCGGCCGCAGGATGTTGCGCTTGCCGCGGCGTTCGGCCTGACGCAGTTCGATGTCGTCCGGCGTATTCGCGTCGCGGTGTTCTCCACCGGCAACGAACTGGCCTCGCCGGGTGAGACGCGCGCCGCGGCGCAATTGTTCGATTCCAACCGCTTCATGCTGATGGCGATGCTGGCGCGGCTCGGCTGCGAGGTCAGCGATCTGGGCATCCTCAGGGACGACCGCGACGCACTCGCGCGCGCGCTGCAGGAGGTGGCCGGCACGCACGATCTGATCCTCACCACTGGCGGCGTTTCGACCGGCGAGGAGGATCACGTCAAGGCAAGCGTCGAAAGCGTCGGCAGGCTGGTGCTGTGGCGGATGGCGATCAAGCCGGGACGCCCCGTCGCGATGGGAATCATTGGCGGCACCCCGTTCATCGGGTTGCCCGGCAATCCCGTGGCGAGTTTTGTCACCTTCGTCCACGTGGTGCGGCCGACCATTCTGGCGCTATCAGGCGCGCGGCCGGAGCCGCTGTTGCCAATGCCGGTGCGTGCCGCCTTCAGCTACAAGAAGAAAATTGCGCGCCGCGAATATGTCCGCGTCACCCTGCGCAAGGCCGCCGATGGCGCGCTCGAAGCGGTGAAATTTCCGCGCGAAGGTGCGGGCTTGCTGTCCTCGCTGGCGGACACCGACGGCCTGGTCGAGCTTGGCGAAGAAGTCACCCAGGTCGCGCCCGGCCAGACGGTTGGGTTCCTGTCCTATGCGAGCCTGATCAACTGATGTCCGTTGACGATGCGGGCGCGCTTCGCCATGGTCGGCCCATGACGACGATAAAACTCGATCTTGCCGGGCTGAAATGCCCGCTTCCGGCGTTGAAGACGCGCAAGGCGCTGAAGACGTTGCCGCCCGGCGATCGGTTGGAAGTGCTCTGCACGGACCCGCTGTCGGTGATCGACATCCCGAACCTTATTCGCGAGACCGGCGACACGGTCGAAATCACCGAGCGCAGCCAGGGCCGTATCGTATTTTTGATAGAAAAATCAATGGCCCAATAGAAAAGCCAAATGCCTGAGCTCTTCGAGCGGGCACAACCCGGGCGCGTCAATTAGACAACTTCACTAGGACGCGCGATTGCCGGGTGCGCCGATCGGTCCTACAAATTCCGGCATGAACTTCCCGACATCGAAGGCGAGCGCAGCAGCATCTCCTGCCACGGTCAATGAGCCGGCGGCAAAGCTCGGCAAATCGGCCGGCGGTGCCGAGTTCAGTGCGCTGGCGCAAGCCTCGATTCTGATCGTGGATGACGAACCCGGAATGCGCAATTTTCTGGTGCGCACGCTGGGACCACGCTGCAAGCATGTGGCCGAGGCGGCCGATACGGATGAAGCCTCGCGCATGCTCGACAAGAGCCGGTTCGACGTCGTCATCCTCGACAATATCATGCCGGGCAAGAATGGGGTCGAATGGCTGGCAGAGCAGCGAGCCGTCGGCTTCTTCGCCGACGCCATTCTCATCACGGCGTATGCCGATCTCGACACCGCAATTCAGGCGCTGCGCGCCGGTGCGGTCGACTTCGTGCTTAAACCGTTCCGCTCGAACCAGATCCTGAACGCGGTGGCGCGTTGTCTCGACCGGGTCCGGCTGCAGCGCGAGAATTATGTGCTGCGCTATGCGCTGCGCGCTTCCTCCGATCGCACGTTCCTGCGCGACAATCTGATCGGGACGTCACCGGCGACCCGCGGCGTGCGGCAAACCATCGCCCGCGTCGCCCGCCTGCCGACCTCGATCCTGCTGACCGGCGAATCCGGCACCGGCAAGGAAGTCGCGGCGCGCTCGATTCATTCGCTGTCCGACCGCGCCGACAAGCCGTTCGTGCCGGTCAATTGCGCGGCCATTCCGCCCGAGATGATCGAGGCCGAACTGTTCGGCCACCTCAAGGGAGCCTTCACCGGCGCGGATAGCGGCCGCGACGGCCTGTTTCTTTATGCGCATGGCGGCACGCTGTTCCTGGATGAAATCGGCGAGCTGCCGCTGCCGATGCAGAGCAAGCTCTTGCGAGTCCTGGAAGACCGTCGGGTCCGTCCCGTCGGCTCCGAGCGCGAAGTGCCGGTCGATCTCCGTCTCATTTTTGCGACCAATGGCGATCTGCAAAAAGAAGTCGAGAAGGGCCGCTTTCGCGCCGACCTGTATTACCGCCTCAACGTCATGCAGATTCATCTGCCGCTGCTGAAGGACCGCGGCGACGACGTCCAGGAACTCGCCACCATATTCATGACCAAGCTCTCGGCGCAGCTCGGCATGCCGCCGGTTGTCATCGACAGCGCGGTCCGCGCCGCGCTGGCGAGTTACGACTGGCCGGGGAATGTGCGGGAACTGCGCAATTTGATCGAGCGCACGCTGATCCTTGGCGCGTTCCCGGATGATTTCGCAGGACCGCGCGGCGATGGCCAGCCGGCCGCCGCCGACAGCCTGGAAGATATGGAACGCCGGCACATTCTTTCGGTCCTGAAGGAGAGCGGCGGCAACCGTGAGGAAGCCGCGCGCAGGCTCGGCATCTCGCGCAAGACGATCGACCGCAAATGCGCGCTATGGAATGTCTGAGCGGGCAGGCAGGATGAACGAGCCGGCGCGCGGGCGCTCCGTTCGTTTCCGCCTGCTGGCGATCGCGCTGCTTCCCATGCTGGTCATCCTGCCGCTGCTGCTCGGGGTCGCGATCTCGCGCTGGAATTCGAGGTTTGACGCCACCCTGATTTCAAAGGTGCATGGCGATCTCACCATCGCCCATCAATATCTGGCCCGCATTCTGGAAAAGACCGGCGTGCAGATCCGCGCGCTCGGCCTCTCCGCCCGCTTCCGCGATGTGGAAGAACACGATCCGCTGTCCGCCGTGGGCGATCTGCTCGAAACCTCCCGCAAGGAGATCGGTCTCGACTTTCTCTATTTGATGGACGCGGACGGAAAGATTCTCGCCTCGTCACCCGCGTTTCCGGGGCAGCCAAGGGGCGACTGGCCGATCATCGCTTCGGCTTTATCGGGGAAAGCGCCGTCAGCCGCCATCGACATCTTCAGCAATGATGAGCTTGCGGCAATTTCGCCCGATCTCGCCAAACGCGCCCGTCTCGACCTGGTGCCGACGCCGAACGCGGTGCCGACCGATCGTAGCACGGAAACGCACGGCATGGTCGTGCACGCGGCGAGCCGGGCGACGACGCCCGCCGGCGCGCCGGCGGCGTTGGTCGGGGGCATCCTGCTCAATCAGAACCTGGAATTCATCGATACGATCAACGACCTCGTCTATCAGTCTGCCAGCCTGCCCGAGGGTAGCCAGGGAACGGCGACACTGTTTCTGGACGACGTGCGGATTTCCACCAATGTCCGCCTGTTCGAGGGCCGGCGCGCACTCGGCACGCGCGTATCGACAGCCGTGCGCTCCGCTGTGATGGAGGAGGGGCGCACCTGGCTCGACAGCGCGTTCGTCGTCAACGATTGGTACATCTCCGCCTACGAGCCGCTGGTTGACAGCTATGGCAAGCGCGTCGGCATGCTCTATGTCGGCTTTCTGCAGAAGCCGTTCAGTGACGCGAAGTTTGAGACGCTTCTGATCATCGCGCTCGCATTCATCGTGATCACGGCGGCGACCGTGCCGATCTTCCTGCGCTGGGCGCAGTCGATATTCATGCCGCTCGAACGCGTCACCACGACGATCGGCGAAGTGGAGAGCGGCAACCTGTCCGCCCGCACCAAATTGCCGGCGTCGGGTGACGAGATCGGCCGCGTGGCGTTTCACCTCGATACCCTGCTCGACCAGATCCAGGAGCGAGACCGGCAGTTGCGCGAGTGGAACGAGGAGTTGAACACGCGGGTGCGCGAGCGAACGAGGGATCTCGAACACGCCAATCTGAAGCTGGAGGCGACCACCAAGCAGCTCATCATGTCCGAGAAGCTCGCCGCGATCGGCGAAATCACCGCCGGCGTGGCGCATGAGATCAACAATCCGATCGCGGTGATGCAGGGCAATCTCGACGTTATCCGCAGCGTGATTGGTGACGAGGCCGACAAGGCCAAGGTCGAGTTCCGCCTGCTGGATCAGCAGATTCATCGCATCAGCCAGATCGTCACCAAGCTCTTGCAGTTTGCCAGGCCGGAAGAATATGCCGGCTATGTCGAGCGTCATGCGCCCGGAAGCGTCGTGGCGGATTGTCTCCCGCTGGTGCAGCATCTCCTGAACAAGACGGAAATCAGCGTGGCGAGAGAGGATCGGGCAAGCCGCCTGGTGCTGATGAACCGCACGGAACTGCAGCAGGTGGTGATCAACCTGATCGTCAACGCGATCCATGCCATGCCGGATGGTGGCAGCCTGACACTGCATTCATACGACGCTGATCGCGACGGGGTCCCCGGCATTGTCGTTGAAGTGACCGATACCGGAATCGGCATGGGTGCGGATGTTGTGGAAAAGGTGTTCGATCCCTTCTTTACAACGAAACGCCGGGATGGAACCGGCCTTGGTCTTTCCATAAGTCAGACATTGATCAAGCGGCAGGGTGGCCAGATCACGGCAAAAAGCGAAATCGGTCGCGGGAGCACATTCCGTGTCTGGCTTCCAGAGGCCGACTGATCGCGATCGTTCGGACATTTTGTCCGGTGACAGCAGGACATTTTGTCCTCGGTTGCACGTGCGGTCACTCACAAGTCATTGATTTCCCGCATCGTGCGATTTGGCACATGGATTGCTCACTTCTTTTTCAACAACTTGAAAGGGAGGCGCGACGACCAGCGGTGCACAGCCGAGGCGAGCTGTCGGCTGCGCATGTCATGCCGGCAAAATCTCACCTCAATTGGCTGGCAAGGCCGCACGCATAATCAAAACATCAGGGTGGTTGGGTTCCCGAATGCGCGTGGCGATCCCCGCGCGTTCAGGACGGCATGGGACAGCAGGATGGGGCTGTTCCACTGCATGGCTGAAGATGACGGGATCGAAGACGGCAAACACGCCCAGTTCAACAGTGGGCTGCAGGGGAAAATAACGATGACATCTATCAGCAGCGCCGGGAGCATTCCCGGTGCAGGAACGGGATTACTTGACAAGGAGCGGACGATTGCGACCGCAGGCTTCAATCGCTGGCTGGTGCCGCCAGCGGCGCTTTGCATTCACCTATGCATAGGCATGGCCTATGGCTTCAGTGTGTTCTGGCTGCCGCTGTCGCGCGCGCTCGGGCTGAACGCGCCGAAGGCCTGCCCCGACATGACGCTGGTGCAGGAACTCTTTACCACGACCTGCGACTGGAAGGTCGCCAGCATGGGCTGGATGTACACGCTGTTCTTCGTGCTGCTCGGCATTGCCGCCGCAGTGTGGGGCGGCTGGCTCGAGCGGGTCGGGCCCCGCAAGGCGGGCTTCGTCTCGGCGCTGTGCTGGTGCGGCGGTCTCTTCCTCGGCGCGCTCGGTGTCTACACCCATCAGCTCTGGTTGCTGTGGCTGGGCTCGGGCGTGATCGGCGGCATCGGTCTTGGTCTCGGTTATATCTCGCCGGTGTCGACGCTGGTGAAATGGTTCCCGGACCGGCGCGGCATGGCGACCGGCATGGCCATCATGGGCTTTGGCGGCGGCGCCATGATCGGCGCACCGCTGGCCAATTTGCTGATGAACTATTTCAAGACCCCGGCCTCGGTCGGCGTCTGGGAAACCTTCGTCGCAATGGGCGTCATCTACTTCGTGTTCATGATGATCGGCGCCTTCCGCTATCGCATTCCGCCGGCCGGCTGGCGGCCCGAGGGCTGGACGCCTCCGGAAAAAGCCAACGCGATGATCTCGCAGAACAACGTTCACTTGAACGACGCGCACAAGACGCCGCAGTTCTGGCTGATCTGGTGGGTGCTCTGCCTCAACGTGTCGGCAGGCATCGGCGTGATCGGCATGGCTTCGCCAATGCTGCAGGAAATCTTCGCCGGCAAGCTGATCGGATTGCCCGACGTCGGTTTCAACCAGCTTGACGCGACGCAGAAGGCGACGATCGCCGGTATCGCGGCCGGTTTCGCCGGCCTGCTTTCGCTGTTCAACATCGGCGGCCGCTTCTTCTGGGCGTCGCTGTCGGACAAGATCGGCCGCAAGAACACCTATTATACGTTCTTCATCCTCGGCATCGCGCTCTACGCGCTGGCGCCGACCTTCGCCGCGATGGGCTCGAAGCTTTTGTTCGTGCTCGGCTTCGGCATCATCCTGTCGATGTATGGCGGCGGCTTCGCCACCGTGCCGGCCTATCTCGCCGACATGTTCGGCACCCAGTTCGTGGGCGCCATCCATGGCAGGCTGCTGACAGCGTGGTCGACGGCGGGCATCATCGGTCCCGTGGTCGTGAACTACATCCGCGAGTTCCAGCTTGCCGCCGGCGTGCCGCGCGACCAGCTCTACAACACCACGATGTACATCCTTTGCGCCATGCTGATCGCGGGCCTGATCTGCAACTACCTGATCAAGCCGGTCGACAAGAAATGGCACATGAGCGAGGCCGAGGTTGCCAAGCTGCAGGCGGCGACGGCCACCGCGGGGGCATCGGGTCCGTCCGGTTCCTATGGCATCGGGTTCGGCGGGCTTGACGCCAGGGCCGCGCTGTTCTGGGCCTTCGTCGGTATTCCCCTGGCCTGGGGCGTGTGGAAGACGCTGGAAAGCGCCGTGAAGATACTCTGATCGCAAGGACGCCGCGGGATCGCCACCAGCGCATCCCGCGGCGTCTTTCGACCCGAATTTCGCGCGGCCGATCGATGCGTTTTCGCAATCGCAGCATAGGATCGCTTTATTGATCTTGCGGTCATTTCGCGGTCTCATCCTGCCGTCAGACAAGGCGGCGTACGGGGCAGGATCCGCCGCGGGTATTCGAGTGCCGAAACCGCGCCAGCGACTTAAACGCCTATCAAGGCGTAACAATTCGCTTGGCATCTGGCATACCAGACATTAGAGTCGATCTAATTCAGGTCCTGAGGACGAGACGCCATCAATGACTGTCCATGACGTACAAACGGTCCGCGCGTTCGAACATCCGGGCGCCGGCCGGAAGCGGGCCAAGGCAACCCCCAAGGGCCGCCAGGTCGACCCCACCGCCGCCCACGAGATCGAGCTTCTGCTCGGCGACCGGCCGCGGCGCCGCGATCTGCTGATCGAGCATCTGCACCTGATCCAGGACAAGTACCGCCAGATCTCGGCGGCCCATCTGGCGGCGCTGGCCGACGAGATGAAGCTGTCGTTTGCGGAAGTGTTCGAGACCGCGACCTTCTATGCGCATTTCGACGTGGTGAAGGAGGGCGAGCCCGATATCGCGCCGCTGACCATTCGCGTCTGCGATTCGCTGACCTGCGCCATGATGGGCGCTGAGAAGCTGTTGAGCGAACTGGAAGACAAGTCAGGCCCCGACATTCGCGTGGTACGCGCGCCCTGCGTCGGATTCTGCGATAGCGCCCCGGTCGCTGAAGTCGGGCACCGCTACGTACTAAACGCGACGTCGGCCGAAGTTCTCGATACCGCGGCGCGGGGCGAGACCCATCCGATCATCCCATCCTATGTCGACTACGAGACCTATGTCAGCCAGGGCGGCTACAAGCTGCTCGGCGATCTGCGCGCGGGGCGGATCAACAAGGAAGACATTCTCAAGGTTCTGGACGACTCCAGCCTGCGCGGGTTGGGCGGCGCCGGCTTTCCCACCGGTCGCAAATGGCGGGCAGTGCTGGGCGAGCCGGGTCCCCGGCTGATGGCGGTCAATGGCGACGAGGGCGAGCCCGGTACGTTCAAGGATCGCTTCTATCTGCTCCGCGACGTTCACCGTTTCCTCGAAGGGACGTTGATTGCAGCGCATATCATCGACGCGGAGGACGTCTACATCTATCTGCGTGATGAATATCCTGCCGCGCTCAAGCTGCTTCCGCTCGAGATCGCCAAGCTACCCGCAGGGGGTCCGCGGATTCACATGCGTCGCGGCGCCGGCGCCTATATCTGCGGCGAGGAGTCCGCGCTGCTCGAGAGTCTTGAAGGCAAGCGCGGCTTGCCCCGGCACAAGCCGCCTTATCCGTTCCAGGTCGGCCTGTTCGGCCTGCCGACGCTCATCAACAATGTCGAGACGTTGTTCTGGGTGCGCGACATCGTCGAGAAAGGCCCCGACTGGTGGAAGAGCCACGGCCGCAACGACCGTGTCGGCCTGCGCAGCTACTCGGTCTCTGGCCGCGTCAAGAATCCCGGCGTGAAGCTGGCGCCGGCCGGTGTCACCGTGCGCGAACTGATCGACGAGTTCTGCGGCGGCATGGCAGATGGCCATACCTTCCACGCCTATCTGCCCGGCGGTGCGTCGGGCGGCATCCTGCCGGCCTCGATGGACAACATCCCGCTCGATTTCGGCACGCTGGAAAAATACGGTTGCTTCATCGGCTCAGCCGCCGTCGTCATCATGTCCGATCAGGACAGTGTGAAGGGCGCAGCGCTGAACCTGATGAAATTCTTCGAAGATGAGAGCTGCGGCCAGTGCACGCCGTGCCGGGTCGGCACCCAGAAGGCGGCGGTCCTGATGGAGCGCCCGGTCTGGGATCGCGAATTGCTCGACCAGTTGAGCCAGGCGATGCGCGATGCCTCGATCTGCGGGCTCGGACAAGCCGCCTCGAATCCGCTGACGTCAGTGATTAAATATTTTCCGGAAGAATTCGTGCCGAAAGAGGCCGCGGAATGACCAAGATCAAGTTCGAACTCGACGGCAAGCAAGTCGAGGCCAACGCGGGCGAGACCATCTGGCAGGTCGCAAAACGCCACGACAGGGAAATTCCGCATCTGTGCTATTCGCCGGAGCCGGACTACCGGCCCGACGGCAATTGCCGCGCCTGCATGGTCGAGATCGAGGGCGAGCGCGTGCTGGCCGCTTCCTGCAAGCGCACGCCGAGTGTCGGCATGAAGGTGAAGTCCGAGAGCGCGCGCGCGGTCGCTGCGCAGAAGATGGTGATGGAGCTGTTGGTTGCCGACCAGCCGGCGCGCGCGACCTCGCACGATCCCGATTCGAAGTTCTGGCACTGGGCCGAAAAGGTCGAGGTGACCGAGAGCCGTTTCCCGGCCGCCGAGCGCTGGCAGGGCGATAGCAGCCATCCCGCGATGAGCGTCAATCTCGATGCCTGCATCCAGTGCGGCCTGTGCGTGCGCGCCTGCCGCGAGGTTCAGGTCAACGACGTCATCGGCATGGCCTATCGCAGTCACGAAGCCAAGATCGTGTTCGACTTCGACGACCCGATGGGCGAGTCCACTTGCGTTGCCTGCGGCGAATGCGTGCAGGCCTGTCCGACCGGCGCGCTGATGCCCTCGGTGATGCTCGACGAGAACCAGACCCGCGTCACCTATGCCGACAAGAAAGTTGACTCGCTGTGCCCGTTCTGCGGCGTCGGCTGCCAGGTCACCTATCAGGTCAAGGACGAGAAGATCATTTACGCCGAAGGCCGCGACGGCCCCGCCAACCACAACCGGCTCTGCGTCAAGGGCCGCTTCGGCTTCGACTACATCCATCACCCGCATCGGCTGACAAAGCCGCTGGTGCGGCTGCCGAATGCGAAGAAGGACGCCAACGACCAAGTCGATCCGGCCAATCCGTTCACGCATTTCCGCGAAGCGTCGTGGGAAGAGGCGCTCGATATCGCCGCGAAGGGCCTCGTCAAAATCCGTGACGAAAAGGGCGTCAAGGCGCTGGCCGGCTTCGGCTCCGCCAAAGGCTCCAACGAAGAGGCGTATCTGTTCCAGAAGCTGGTGCGCACCGGCTTCGGCTCCAACAATGTCGATCACTGCACGCGGCTGTGCCACGCCTCGTCGGTGGCAGCGCTGATGGAGGGCTTGAATTCCGGCGCGGTGTCGGCGCCGTTTGCCGCCGCCATGGACGCCGAGGTCATCATCGTGATCGGCGCCAATCCGACCGTGAACCATCCGGTGGCGGCGACCTACATCAAGAACGCGGCCAAGCGCGGCGCCAAGCTGATCGTGATGGATCCGCGGAGGCAGTCTCTGTCGCGCCATGCCTGGAAGCATTTGCAGTTCAAACCCGGCAGCGACGTCGCGATGCTGAACGCGATGCTGCACACCATCATCACCGAAGGGCTGACTGACCAGCAGTATATCGCGGGCTACACCGAGGGCTTTGACGAGCTCGCCGAGCGCATCAAGGATTTCCCGCCGGAGAAGATGGAAGCGATCTGCGGGATTCCCGCCGAGACGCTGAAGGAAGTCGCGCGGGCCTATGCCCGTTCGCAGGCCTCCCTCATCTTCTGGGGCATGGGCATCAGCCAGCACATTCACGGTACCGACAATGCGCGCTGCCTGATCGCGCTGGCGCTGACCACCGGCCAGGTCGGCCGTCCCGGCACCGGCCTGCATCCGCTGCGCGGCCAGAACAACGTGCAGGGCGCTTCCGACGCCGGCCTGATCCCGATGTTCCTGCCGGACTACCAGCCGGTCGGGCGCACCGATCTGCGCGAGCCTTTTGAAAAGCTCTGGCATCAGGACCTCGATCCGGTGCGTGGCTTGACCGTGGTCGAGATCATGAACGCGATCCATGCCGGCGAAATCACCGGCATGTATATCGAGGGCGAAAACCCCGCGATGTCGGATCCCGACCTGCAGCATGCGCGCGGGGCGCTGGCGATGCTCGACCATCTGGTGGTGCAGGATCTGTTCGTCACCGAGACCGCGTTCCACGCCGACGTCATCCTGCCGGCCTCGGCCTTTGCCGAGAAGAGCGGCACCTTCACCAACACCGACCGCCGCGTGCAGCTCGCGCGCGAGGTGATCAAGCCGCCGGGCGATGCGCGGCAGGATCTCTGGATCATTCAGGAGATCGGCAAGCGCATGGGCCTGCCGTGGAATTACGACGGTCCGGCCGATGTGTTCACCGAGATGACGCAGGTGATGCCGTCGCTGAAGAACATCACTTGGGACCGACTGGTGCGCGAGGGCGCGGTGACCTATCCGGTCGACGCTTCCGACAAGCCCGGCAACGAGATCATCTTTACCACCGGTTTCCCGACCGCGAGTGGCCGCGGCAAGATCGTGCCGGCCAAGGTCATCGCGCCGGACGAGGTGCCCGACGCCGAATATCCGATGGTGCTGTCGACGGGGCGCGTGCTCG
This sequence comes from Bradyrhizobium sp. McL0615, assembly GCF_049993905.1. Lineage (NCBI taxonomy): Bacteria > Pseudomonadati > Pseudomonadota > Alphaproteobacteria > Hyphomicrobiales > Nitrobacteraceae > Bradyrhizobium > Bradyrhizobium sp. McL0615. Next base: position 2,204,727 of record NZ_CP188254.1, read on the forward strand.
AACACTGGCACACCGGCTCGATGACCCGCCGCGCCAGCGTGCTCGATCAGATCGAGCCGGAGGCGGTGGCGTTCATGTCGCCAAAGGACATGCGGCGGTTAAGCGTGTGGCCCGGCGATTTCATCAGGCTGGAGACGCGCCGTGGCGCCGTCGAGGTCAAGGTGCGCTCCGACCGCGACGTGCCGGAGAACATGGTGTTCATGCCGTTCTGCTACGCGGAAGCGGCTGCGAACCTGTTGACTAACCCGGCGCTCGATCCGTTCGGGAAAATCCCCGAATTCAAGTTCTGCGCCGTGCGCGCGCAGAAGGTGGAATTGCAGTCGGCGGCGGAGTAGGTCTATCAGCCGTCATTGCGAGCGAAGCGAAGCAATCCACTCTTGCTTTCGTCGTGAGATGGATTGCTTCGCTGCGCTCGCAATGACGGCCGAGTCTTGCGTCTCAATTTCCGCGCCTCACTTCGAAGGCATGACAAAAATCTGGCCCGGATAGATCATGTTGGGGTTGCGGATCTGTTCCTTGTTGGCCTTGTAGATGACGGCGTAGCGCGTGCCGGCGCCATAGGTGAGCTGGCTGAGACGCCAGAGGCTGTCGCCGCGGGACACCGTCGTGGTCGAGATCTTCGGCACGACCACGGTCGATGATGCACCGCCCGACACGCCGGTGCCGCCGGCTGCCGCGAGTTGCGGCCCGCCCGATTCCGAACGCTTCGACGCCGCGGCGGCTTCGGCCACGGATCCGGTGACGGACTTGTCGGGAACATTGAACGGCACTTCGGCTCGGGCGCTTACCTTGCCAGAATTGGCTTCCACTTCATCGAGCCTGACGCGGTAGCTGCCGGGACGAACGCCTTCATTGATCGTGACCGCGAAGCGCCCATCGGCGCCTGACGTCACCGACGCGACTAGCGCATCGTTGAGATACAGCCTTACCGCAGCATTCGGCCGTGCCTGGCCGCTGACATGGAATTTGCCGCCTGCATCGACCTCGACCGCCTCGACGACCACAGCCGATGCGCCTCCAGGCTTTGCCGAACCCGGCTGCGACAGCACGACGGTCGGCTTGTCCGGCGTCATCAGTGCGACGACGGGCCGGTCCGTTGCCTGCGGCTCAAGTACCACGGCCACGCTCTGCTTTGACGTGATCTGCTTGCCGTCCGGTTGCCTCGCGCGCAGCGTCAGGTCGTAGGTGCCTGACGGAAGCTTCGGCACCACCATGACAAATTGACCGGACTGATCGGCGACGGCGCGATCATGTGGCTCGCCATTGCGCAGCAGTTCCACCGTCGCACCCGGCGCCGCCCGGCCGGCGATGACGGCCTCGCCCGATGGTTCGACGCGGGCGACGTCGAATGTCGGTACGCCGTCGTTGCTTTGCGGTGGAAGCGGTGACGCTCCGCCGAGCGAGGACACCAGAGCGTCCGTTTCCGATTGAACCGTGGCAAGCGCCGCTTGCTTTTGATTCGGCGCGGCCGATTTTGCATCCGTCGTCGTGGCTTCGGCCGGCGGTCCGCGATGAAAATACTGGATGGCGAAGACAATGCCGCCGGTCGCAAGGATAGCGACCAAAGCTATGGCAATTCGGCTAATCGATTTGGCAGTCATGATATCCGCTCGCCAGCCTGATCGCGGGCTCGTCGGCATTCTATACCTTCCCGCGTGAGGAAAATACCCGCTTTGTCCTTGGAAAACCGGCTGTTAGCCGAAATTCTCGCTGCAAATCGGCTCGAAGAACGGGGTGACGGATGGCGGAACAGGAACACTGGCTTGGTTTTGCGGTGCACTGATTCGTTTGGCTTGGGCGAAGGCATCGAGGATGGCGAGCGTCAGGAAAATGCGGCCTTCGGTTCGTCCGTTCATAGCCAGCCGACGCGCCGGAATCGCCAGAACAAGCCCGTGCATACCACCAGGATCGTGCCGATTACGCTGAAATAGCCGTATTCCCAATCCAGTTCCGGCATGTGCTTGAAGTTCATGCCGTAGATGCCCGCGATTGCCGTCGGGACCGCGATGATGGCGAGCCATGAGGCCAGCTTCTTGGACACCGCGGTCTCCTGTGCCTGGCCGACCAGAAGGCTTGCCTCAAAGGCAAACGCCAGTACTTCGCGAAGCGAATCGATCCGCTCCTGCACCGTCCGGACGTGATCCGTGACATCGCGGAACAATGGCTGCATCGTGGATCGCACCATCGGCAGGTTGTCATGTTCGAGCCGGCGGCAGACCTCCACCAGCGGCCCAACCGCATTGCGCAGCCGCAACAGGTCGCGCCGGAGCAAATAGAGGCGCTCGATCTGCGCCTGCGTCATGGCGCTGGCGAGCACCTGCGCTTCCATCGCTTCGACTTCCTCCTGAATGGTTTCGAGCACCGGGGAGTAGTTGTCCACGATGAAGTCGAGGATGGCGTAGAGAATGTAGTCCTCGCCGCGGGCCAGCGCCCGCGGGCAGCTTTCGCATCGTTCGCGCACCGACTTGTAGGACGTCGAAGCGCCGTGCCGGACCGATACGATATAACCTTCGCCGACGAACAGATGCGTCTCGCCGAAGGCGATGCCGTCGCCATCGAGCTGCGCGGTACGCGCCACGATGAACAGCGCATCGCCATACTGCTCGATCTTCGGCCGCTGATGGGCGTGGTCGGCGTCCTCGATGGCGAGATCATGCAGCTCGAACTGCCGCTGCACGCTGCTCAGCAGCGCCATGTCAGGCTCATGCAAACCGATCCACACCACGTGTCCCGGCTTGCTGCGCCAGCTCGAGGCTTCCTCGATGGCGATGTTGGCGACGCGCCGGCCATCGACATACACACCGGCCGCGACGACGCCTTCGGAGCTGGCGGGCGTGGTGGTTCCAACGGCTGGGGGTGCTACGTTCATGGTTTCCGTCCCTCAATGATCGCGGCCGAATCTTGCCTTGAGGCAACGTTTTCGGGCGAGGCTAGCACCGGCAGTTCTGCCGTCAATGCAATCGGGGCTTTCGGCGGTGTCGTCGCCGTGAGCGCCGGCGCTTAGCCCATGCGTCAATGGGTAAAATGCGAGAGATAAGCCGCCGTCTTCACAGCGATGATACCGCCGACGGCGCTTAATGCCAGCAACGAGGTCAGCGCGATCAGGCAGACACGCTTGATCATTGCGAGCTGGGCGTTCGCCGCGGACATCTGCGCTTGTTTTACGGATGGATAGGGAGACCGCTCGAAAGCGCGGCCAGTGTGCGTTAATAGGGTCATGTTCAAGCCTTCCTGCAGCGCGCGATCGCTGCCGCGATTTGCCCGACGCCGGCGATGGCCCGCTGCTGCAAATGCCGCGCAAGGCGCATCAACGACGGGAGATAGGGGATAAGTGGATTGCCGCTGTTCTTCAGATCGAGTTCGACCCTGTCGGTCGGGAAGATCGTTGCGCATCCGGCCGGTCCGCTCTGCGTTTTTGCAAACGAAATTGCGGAAGCCTTGAGCAGGAAAAGGCCGCCGATCCGCCCCTTCGCGTCGCGAGCAACCCAGAAGCCGTGGCCATTGCGGCCGATGAAGAATGCCGGAATGGCAGCGCTGATGATGCCGGCGTCAAGCGGCCGAAACGGCGTGGCGTTACCTGCGAGTTCGTCGTTTGGCGGAGCGCGGGCGGGTTCGGCCTCGGCCTCTGCCTGCTGCATCTGATAGCTGACAAACACATCGAACTTCTCACCCACGGCCGTCAGCACGGTCTCGAGCCGTTCCGCCGCACGCTGTGCGGCATTGAAGGTGATCGTGGCCATCGCGGCCTCCTCATGAATCCAGTGTCCATGATGTGAGGACAACGCCATAGGAATTCGAGACGCCCCGATGGGGCATCGCATATTGGAGATATAGGAATTCGAACGAAACGGCGTTCCGGCCGGTACTTATGCCGTCCCTATGAGAGGAGGGAGGTCGTCGCCTCGATTTCCTATGCGGTCGTCCGCATCTTGGGCATCGGCGCTCGCCATGCGGGCGGACCGTGGAGATGCATGATGGCTCACTCACTTGCCGGCGACGAGAAATTCCGCGAGGAGCCTTCGGGCGATTACCGGTTTGCCCGGACGCAGATAAAACGCGGCAACCGGGTGCGTAGCGCTTTACGGCGCGTCAATGGCTGTCTCAAAACCATGATCGAGGCCATCGCCGACTCGAAGGTGCGCCGGATGCGACGCGATCTCGCGCTTCGCGGCATTCAATTCGATCCGCACGCCAATAACTGGGTGGTGCGCGACTCGGGGCCGAGGGAGCATGCGCGATGAACAGGTCCGCCCTTGTCTCGTTGTTGCGCGGCGTTGTCAGGTCTGTGGTGACGTTTCTCGGTCCGTCCTGGGATGGTCCGGCCAAGCGATACCATCCAGAGGAACACTATATGCGCGGTCCCGGACCGAAATGGCGGGAGAAGCACTTTCTCGACCGTGCATCGGCCGGCGGTGCGTGACCAAGCAGCCATGCGAGCCCGAGCCGGCTCGGCAGCAACTGTTCCCGTCAACGGGCTCCGCGGGAAGCAAGGCCCTTCCACAAATCATTCCCACGCCTGACGCCCCGGCCGGCAGGCAACACGGCTGGCTCGCTGGCGTCGATCGCTGCCGCGAGAGCGCGTTTGAGACGGTCATCATCGATCCGCGCCAGGTGTTGCTGCAAGACCGCTGACGCGCCTGAGTCAGGCTGCAGGATCGTGGCGCAGAGCCCTGCGCTTGTCCGGCGAAAGAAGTCGAAATCCGCCCGCTCATCCCGTTCTGGTTCGAGGCGGTCGATCTCAAGCGCAATTCTGAACACGGCCAATCGGTCGGCATTGTCTCGCGTCACGGCGTAGCGCAGGATCGCCAAATGCCAGGCATGCAGCGTGCCGGCGTACCATTCCATTGCATGGCCACTGCGACTCATCCGCGCTGTGCCTGGAAGTGAGCCAGCGAATCTTCATGAAGACGACCATGCTGGATTTCGACCGGGCATGCGATATCTTCATCGCCGATTGCAGCGATCGCGCTCGCGACCTCCGCTTTTGCGGCGTCGGCCAGTTCGACGATGGGTAGGCGGACGGCCGGGGACATGAAGCCGAGCAGGCAGAGCGCGTATTTCAGCGCGGCCGGGCTCTCCTTCGCAAGCGCTGCAATCAACGGCGCCAGCCGGCTCTGCAGGTATCTCGCGGTCTGCGGACGTCCCGACCTGCAGTTCGAAAAGATGCTCTGGCACAGTTCCGGTGCGATGTTTGAGACGGCGGAAATGCAGCCGTCGCCGCCATTGGCGGTAAAAGGAAGCGCCGTTGCGTCGTCTCCGGACAATAGTCGAAAGCCTGCTGGCAGCTGCGACCGCAGGCGCAGCAGCCGCGTGATGTCGCCAGTTGCATCCTTCAAACCGATGAAGTGCCTGGAATCGGCAAGCCGCAATAGCGTGTCATCGGACAACTCGCGCATGGTCCGTGAGGGAACATCGTGCAGAATGATCGGCAGCGCGCTGGAAATCGCAATCGCCCTGAAATGCGCGTGGATTCCGGCCTGCGTCGGCTTGTTGTAGTACGGCACCACCGACAGCACCGCGTCGGCGCCGGCCGCTTCGGCACGCTGCGTCAGTTCGATCGCGTGACGGGTCGAATTCGAACCCGCCCCGGCGATGACACGGACGCGCCCATGCGCTGTCTCGATGGCCGCGCGGATGATGCGCTCCTGTTCCGCTGATGTCAGCGTGGAGGCTTCGCCGCTCGTCTCGCTGACGAGAATGGCGCTGACGCCGGCATTGATCTGGTGCTCGCACAGCCTCGCGAACGCCGCCAGATCGACCGAGCCATTGTCATCGAACGGCGTAGGAATGTCAGGAATGTAGCCCGCCAGCCAGGTGGCGGGCGTTGAAATTGAGGTCATGGGGATCCGCGATCTGGAACGGAACGAGGCCGAACTCTTGCTGTTCCTGAGGAAGTCTGTCGCCTCTGTCAGGCGACGCGCCGGGCGGGCGCCTCTTCCAGGGAGGTTGCCGCGCGCCCCATGTCGAGTTCGATTTCGCGCGCCAGTTCGACGATTGTTTCGGGATGATGGCCGTTTTCGAACAGGGCGTATTTGACGGCTTGCGCACGGTTGACGAACAGGCCGCCATAGAGACCGTTCTGTTCCTGGGCGACCCATTGGCCGCGCCGGTTCTGGCCGACAAAAACGATGGCAGACGGAGAATTACACGATGGAGGTTCGACGAGCTTCACGTTGGTATTCCTTTGCAGGGTGGTAGTGCGCGCGTAATATGTTTTCGCCGGATATGAAATCGAGCGTGACCAGGCGACGATCTCATAGGAGCCGCATAAGATCCGGTCCGCTAAAGCGTTTGGTTGAGGCCGCTGACCAGCATGCACATGGCGGCGTAGGTCACGGCTTCATCCCAATGATTGAGGATGGTGTCGAGCGGAGGCTCCCGCCGTATGACGGCGACAACGGCGCTGAGGATGGTGGACATCCACAACAGGGCGGTCAGGCTCCGGCCGAAGCCGATGCTGCCGAACATCGCGAAAACGGCCAGGACGAGCAGCCGGACGCCGAAGCGGATCAGTACGGCGGCCGATCCCAGTTTCCCTGGAAGATCTTGCTGTTGCATCAAATCGCTTAATTCCGGGAGCCGGAGCGGCGACAGTTCGCGGTCTTATGCGAAATTGTCGCTGTAGACAGGCTCGTATTGCGGGTTTACGTCCTGCGGCACCACGGGAACGCTGGTCCGGCTCGGCGGTACGCTGACGCGCCGTGCCTCGACGAACGCGCTAAGGATCGCAAGCGCCAGGTCGGCGTGATGGGTCTCGATCGATTGATCCAGCCAGTCCGGTAGCTCACGCTGGCGCGACAGTGCGCAATACCATTCACCGTCGTCGTAAGCGAGGCGGCGGACCTGCCATTGCGGCAGCTCCAGATCGATCAGCGCCAGCGCGGCGTCGGTCCAGGCCTGGGACTGGATCAGGTGCTCGACGCGGGCGGCCCTGGCGTTCTGTTTGGCGGAAGGCAGGCGCCGCGAGGTCGTGCGGATGATATCGGTGAAGAATTCGGCGGTGACATGACCGGCGTTGCGGAGTTGGTCACCGAGGTCAGCGGAGAGCTGCTGTTCTGAAAGAAGTGACATGGGATTCTCTCAACTCGTAGCGCGGCTGTCACTGCAGCCGCACGTCCAAGGTGGCCAGAACCCCATTTGAAAGCGAGATGGGGCTAGGGGTGGAGATATAGGGATTTCATAGGGGCGTTCCTTCCCTCTCCCCTTTTGAGGGAGCAGGAAGCGGGCGCGTCTTTATGAGATTCCTATAACGTCACCATATCTCCCGCCTCGAAAACCTATGCGCCCGGTGGCACCTCTTGCCCGGTAAACGCGATCTCCGTCTTTCGGCTCGCGGTTCACATCGCAGAGGAACATCCCATGCTGGACATTTTGATGCTGGCGCTCGGCCTCGGCTTCTTCGTGGCAGGCATCGGTTACGCCTATGCCTGTGAGCGGCTTTAAAGGAGCACGCCATGATCTTCGATTATTCGCTCGCCGGCCTCGTTTCGCTCGGCCTGCTGTTTTACCTCACTTACGCGCTGCTGCGTCCCGAGCGGTTCTGAGCCCGCCATGACCACGCTCGCCGAAGTCATCCTGGCGTTTGTCGTCACCTCGGCGCTCATGATCGCGCTCATTCATCTGCTGCTGCCCGCACGAAAGCTCTGAAGGGTTCCCGACTATGACCGTCATTGGCTGGATTCAAATTCTCCTGTATTGCGCGATCGTGGTCGCGCTGGTCAAACCGCTCGGCTGGTACATGACGCGCGTCTTCAACGGTGAGCGCACGTTTATGTCTCCGGTCCTGCGCCCGGTCGAAACGGCGCTGTACCGGATCGGGGGCGTCGACGAGAAGCGCGAGCAGCACTGGCTGACCTATACGATCGCCATGCTGCTGTTCCATGTCGGCGGCTTTCTCATCATCTATGGCCTGATGCGGCTGCAGGCCTTGTTGCCGTTCAATCCGGCTGAGCAATCCGCCGTCGCCCCGGATCTGTCCTTCAACACGGCGATCTCGTTCATCACCAATACCAACTGGCAGAACTACGGCGGCGAGAGCACGTTGTCGTATCTGGTGCAGATGCTCGGCCTGACGCACCAGAACTTCCTGTCGGCCGCGACGGGCATTGCGCTGGCGGTCGCCCTGATCCGCGGCTTCTCGCGTTCTTCGATGCGCACGATCGGCAATTTCTGGGTCGATGTGACGCGCTGCACCCTGTATGTGCTGCTGCCGATCTGCATCGTCTACACGCTGTTCCTTATCTCACAGGGCATGCCGCAGACGCTCGGCGCCTATGTCGACGCCACAACGCTGGAAGGCGCCAAGCAGACCATCGCGGTCGGCCCGGTCGCCTCGCAGGTCGCGATCAAGATGCTCGGCACCAATGGCGGCGGCTTCTTCAACGCCAATGCCGCACATCCCTTCGAAAATCCCACCGCCCTGTCGAACTTCGTGCAGATGATCTCGATCTTCGCGCTTGGCGCGGCAATGACCAATGTGTTCGGCCGCATGGTCGGCAACCAGCGTCAGGGCTGGGCGATCCTCGCCGTGATGGGCGTGCTGTTCCTGTCGGGCGTCGCCGTCACTTATTGGGCCGAAGCCAACGGCACCTCGATCCTGAGCGGCCTCGGGCTGACCGGCGGCAACATGGAAGGCAAGGAAGTCCGCTTCGGCATCGTCGCGTCCTCGCTCTTTGCGGTCGTCACCACGGCGGCTTCCTGCGGCGCCGTCAATGCCATGCATGACTCATTCACCGCGCTCGGCGGCATGATTCCGCTGATCAACATGCAGCTCGGCGAAATCATTGTCGGCGGCGTCGGCGCCGGGCTTTACGGCATGCTGCTGTTCGTCGTGCTGGCAATCTTCGTCGCCGGCCTGATGGTCGGCCGCACACCGGAATATGTCGGCAAGAAGATCGAGGCGCGCGAGGTCAAGATGGCGATGCTTGCCATCCTGATACTGCCGCTGATGTATCTCGGCTGGACCGCGGTCGCCGTCGTGCTGCCGTCGGCTGTGGCCTCGATGGCCAACTCAGGACCACACGGATTTACCGAGGTGCTCTACGCCTTTACCTCGGCGACCGGCAATAACGGCTCGGCCTTCGGCGGCCTGACCGGCAACACCTTCTTCTACAATCTGACGCTCGCCAGTTCGATGTTCGTCGGCCGCTTCTTCATGATCGTGCCGGCGATGGCGCTGGCGGGTTCGCTCGCCGCCAAGAAGTCGATCCCGCCGTCGGCCGGCACGCTGCCGACCACGGGTGGCCTGTTCGTCGGCCTCGTCGTCGGCGTGATCCTCATCATTGGCGGGCTCACCTTCTTCCCGGCGCTGGCGCTCGGCCCGATCGTCGAGCACCTGGCGATGAATGCCAACACCCTGTTCTGATCGAAGCCATCAGGAGTTACGTCCATGGAAACCATGAAACTGCAGAAAAAAGTGACGGCTTCGGCGATGCTCGATCCCAGGATCGTCGTGCCCGCGATCCGAGCGGCATTTGCTAAACTCGATCCGCGGCTGATGATCAAGAACCCCGTGATGTTCGTGGTCGAGATCGTCGCAGCCCTCACTACCGTGATCTTCCTGCGCAATCTGGTCATGGGCGGCGAGGGCCTCGCCTTCACCTTCCAGATCATCCTGTGGCTGTGGTTCACCGTGCTGTTTGCCAATTTCGCCGAAGCCGTCGCCGAAGGCCGTGGCAAGGCGCAGGCGGAATCGCTGAAGAAGACCCGAACCGAGAGCAAGGCGAAGCTGCTGGAAGGCGCCGACAAATCCTATCGGCTGGTGTCCGGCACCAGCCTCAAGGTCGGCGATATCGTTCTCGTCGAGGCCGGCGACAACATCCCTTCCGACGGCGAGGTGATCGAAGGCGTGGCATCGGTGAACGAGGCGGCGATCACCGGCGAATCCGCGCCCGTGATCCGCGAATCCGGCGGCGACCGTTCGGCGGTGACCGGCGGCACGCAGGTGCTGTCCGACTGGATCCGCGTCCGCATTACGGCAGCCCAGGGTTCGACCTTCATCGATCGCATGATCAAGCTGGTGGAGGGCGCCGAGCGGCAAAAGACGCCGAACGAGATCGCGCTCAATATTCTGCTGGCGGGCCTGACGATCATTTTCGTGTTCGCGACCGTCACGATTCCGAGCTACGCAGCCTACGCCGGCGGCTCGATTTCGGTCGTCGTGCTGGTGGCGCTTTTCGTCACGCTGATTCCGACCACCATCGGCGCGCTGCTGTCGGCGATCGGCATTGCCGGGATGGACCGTCTGGTGCGCTTCAACGTGCTGGCGATGTCCGGCCGCGCCGTCGAGGCGGCGGGTGACGTCGATACGCTGCTGCTGGACAAGACCGGCACCATCACCCTCGGCAACCGTCAGGCAACGGAGTTCCGCCCCGTACGCGGCGTCACCGAGCAGGAACTGGCGGATGCAGCACAGCTTGCCTCGCTCGCCGACGAGACGCCGGAAGGCCGTTCGATCGTCGTGCTGGCGAAAGAGAAATACGGCCTGCGTGGCCGCGACATGAAGGAACTCAACGCCACCTTTATCCCTTTCACTGCGCAGACGCGCATGAGCGGCATCGATGCGGGAACATCCTCCGTCCGCAAGGGCGCAGTGGAGGCGATCCTGAATTACGTCGATGGCGGTGGTGTCGTCCGCACGGTCGCCGCGGGGAACACGGCGCGCGCCGTGCAGCCGGGCTTCATGTCGGACGCGGCCCGCGAGATCCAGGCGATTTCGGATGAGATCGCCAAGGCCGGCGGAACGCCGCTTGCGGTCGCCAGGGACGGCAAACTGCTCGGCGTCGTGCACCTGAAAGACATCGTCAAGGGCGGCATCCGCGAACGATTTGCCGAACTGCGCCGCATGGGCATCCGCACGGTGATGATCACGGGCGATAATCCGATGACGGCCGCTGCCATCGCCGCCGAAGCCGGCGTCGACGATTTTCTCGCGCAGGCAACCCCTGAAGACAAGCTGAAGCTGATCCGCGACGAGCAGGCCAAGGGCAAGCTGGTGGCGATGTGCGGCGACGGCACCAACGACGCGCCCGCTCTCGCACAGGCCGACGTCGGCGTCGCCATGAACACCGGCACGCAGGCCGCGCGGGAAGCTGGCAACATGGTTGACCTCGATTCCAACCCGACCAAGCTGATCGAGGTGGTCGAGATCGGCAAGCAGCTTTTGATGACGCGTGGCGCGCTGACGACATTCTCGATCGCCAACGACGTCGCGAAATACTTTGCCATCATCCCGGCGATGTTTCTCGCGTTCTATCCGCAGCTCGAAGTGCTCAACGTCATGCACCTCGCCAGCCCGCAGAGCGCAATCCTGTCGGCGATCATCTTCAATGCGCTGATCATTATCGCGTTGATCCCGCTGGCGCTGAAAGGCGTCGCCTATCGCGCCGTCGGGGCAGGGGCCTTGCTGCGCCGTAACCTGCTGATCTACGGCCTCGGCGGCATCATCGTTCCCTTCATCGGCATCAAGGCCATCGATCTGGTAGTGGCAGCCTTGCACCTGGCCTAACCCTAACCGCTATTGCAAGCGAAGCAATCCATAGCGCCGCAAATACAGAATGGATTGCTTCGTCGCTTCGCTCCTCGCAATGACGGATACTCCTACGGAGACACAAAATGCTCAGAGAAATCCGCCCCGCCATCCTCATCCTCCTCGTGCTCACCGCGATCACCGGCCTGGCCTATCCCCTTGCCATGACCGCCATCGCCGGCGTGATCTTTCCGAAGCAGGCGCAGGGCAGCCTGATCGAGAAGGACGGCAAGGTCGTCGGCTCCGCGCTGATCGGGCAGGAGTTCAAGGCCGACAAATATTTCCACGGCCGCCCGTCGGCGACCTCGGCGCCGGATCCGGCCGATTCGACCAAGACGGTGTCGGCGCCCTATAATGCCGCCAATTCCGGCGGCTCCAACCTTGGCCCGACCAGCAAGGCGCTGGCCGACCGGATCAAGGAAGACGTCGAGAAACTGAAGGCCGAAAATCCTTCCGCGCCCGTGCCGGTCGACCTCGTCACCACCTCCGGCAGTGGGCTCGATCCTGATATCTCGCCGGAGGGCGCGCTGTTCCAAATCCCCCGGGTGGCCAAGGCCCGTAATTTGCCAGAAGCCCGTATCCGTCAACTGGTCACGGAGCACATCCAGGGCCGCATGGCTGGATTGCTTGGCGAACCCCGCGTTAACGTATTGGCGTTGAATCTGGCCTTGGATGAGGCCTCGAAATGAGACCCGCTAGGCCAGCCGAGGGGTGAGGACTATATTGCCGCATGGTCCAAACCCGCCGCGACCCTGAACAGCGTCCCTCGCCGGAAGCCCTGCTGGAAGCGGCCCGGCGCGAGGACAGTCGCGCGGGACGGCTCAAGATTTTCGTCGGCGCCGCCCCCGGCGTCGGCAAGACCTACGAAATGCTGCAGAGCGCCCATGCCAGGAAGAAGGCCGGCACCGATGTCGTCGTTGGCGTGGTCGAGACCCATGGCCGGGCGGAAACCGAAGCGCTTCTGAAGGGCCTCGAAGTGCTGCCGCGCCGGCGGCTCACTTACAAGGAGCAGACGCTCGAGGAGATGGACCTTGACGCGCTGATCGCGCGGCGGCCGCAAATCGCGCTGGTCGACGAACTCGCCCATAGCAACGCGCCGGGCAGCCGTCATCCCAAACGTTATCTCGACGTCGAGGAATTGCTGTCTCATGGCATCGACGTCTATACAGCGGTCAACATCCAGCACATCGAGAGCCTCAACGACGTGGTCGCGCAGATCACGCATGTGCGGGTGCGCGAGACCGTGCCGGACAGAGTGTTCGATCGCGCCGACGCCATCGAGCTGATCGACCTCACGCCCGACGATCTGATCCAGCGGCTGAAGGAGGGCAAGGTCTATGTCCCCAGGCAGGCCGAGCGCGCGCTGGAGCATTATTTCTCGCCGGGCAACCTGACCGCGTTGCGCGAACTGGCGCTGCGGCGCACCGCCGAGCGGGTCGACGAGCAGTTGCTCACCCACATGCAGGCCAACGCCATCGACGGGCCGTGGGCCGCGGGCGAGCGCATCCTGGTCTGCGTCAGCGAGGACCCGCGCGCGGCGGGGCTGGTGCGCTATACCAAGCGGCTGGCGGACCGGCTGCACGCGCAATGGACGGCGATCAGCATCGAGACGCGACGCAGCCTGCAACTGACGGACGACCAGCGCGACCGGCTGGCCGACACCATGCGGCTTGCCGAAGCGCTCGGTGGCGAGGCGCTGACCATCCCTGCCGTCGGACGCCGTATTGCCGACGATCTCATCCACTTCGCGCATGCCAACAACGTCACCCAGATCATCATCGGCAAATCGAACCGCTCATGGTGGTTCGAATTGATGCGTGGCTCCGTGGTACACGATCTGGTACGTCGCGCCGGCAATATCAGCGTCCACGTCATCGCCGGTGACGAGGAGAAGGTTGCGAAAGCGACGGTGCAGACCGCGGCGCGGCAGGAGCCATTCAACGCGCGGCCCTATCTGATGGCGCTGCTGTTCGTCGCAATCGGTCTTGCCGCCGCGACCCTGATCAAGCCGCTGTTCGGCGGCATTGAAAATGTCGACCTGGTATTTCTTACCGCCGTTGTCGGCGTCGCCGCGCGATACGGCCTGTGGCCGTCGTTGCTGGCGAGCCTTGTGGCGTCGCTGTGCTATAATTTTTTCTTCCTGCCGCCCGTCTATACCTTCACCATCACTGATCCGACCAACGTCGCGGCATTCTTCTTCTTCATGCTGATCGCGCTGCTGGTCTCCAACGTCGCGGCGCGCGTACGCTCGCAGGCCGATACCGCGATCGGCCGGGTGCGTACGACCGAATCGCTTTACGCCTTTAGCCGCAAGCTCGCCGGCACCGCGACGCTCGATGACGTGCTGTGGGCGACTGCCTACCAGACCGCGCTGATGCTGAAGGTGCGCGTGGTGCTGCTGTTGCCGGAAGAGGGCGTGTTGACGGTCAAGAGCGGCTACCCACCGGAGGACGAACTCGACAAGGCCGATCTCGCCGCCGCCAACTGGGCCTGGAGCAACGACCGTCCCGCGGGGCGTGGCTCGGACACGCTGCCGGGGGCAAAACGGCTGTTCCTGCCGATGCGGACCGGCCGTGGCGCAATCGGTGTCATCGGCATCGACGATGATCGGACAGGCCCCTTGCTGACGCCGGATCAGCGTCGCCTTCTGGATGCGCTGGTTGATCAGGGCGCGCTCGCGATCGAGCGGGTGCTGCTGGTCGAGGACATGGACCGCGTCAAACGCACGGTGGAGTCCGACCGGCTGCGCGGCGCGCTGTTGACCTCGATCTCGCACGATTTGAAGACGCCGCTGGCTTCCGTGCTTGGCGCCGCCTCTACCTTGCGCGACCTCGGCGCCGCCCTCGACGACGCCCAGAAGAACGATCTGCTCGCCACCATGATCGACGAATCCGAGCGGCTCAACCGCTTCATTGCCAATTTGCTCGACATGACCAAGCTCGAATCCGGCGCCATCGTGCCCAACACCGCGCGGCACGATGTCAGCGAGATCGTCGGCAGCGCCTTGCGCCGCGCCGGCAAGATCCTCGTGCATCACAGGGTGTCGCTGGAGCTCGGCGCCAATCTGCCGATGCTGGAGCTCGATGCCGTGTTGTTCGAACAGGTGCTGTTCAACCTGCTCGACAACGCCGCCAAATACGCGCCGACCGATACCACGATATCGATCAAGGGCGTGCGGGACCGGGAGCAGGTCACGCTGCAGATCGTGGACGAGGGGCACGGCATTCCGCAAGCCGAACTGGAAAGCGTGTTCGACAAGTTCTATCGTGCGCAGAAGGGCGATCATGTCCGTCCGGGAACGGGTCTTGGTCTGGCGATCTCCCGCGGCTTTGTCGAGGCCATGCACGGCACGATCTCGGCCGCCAACCGCGCCGATCGCAGCGGTGCGGTGATAACCATTCGGCTGCCGATACCGGCCGCAATTGATACCCTGGATACCGCCGCATGAATGCTCCCGCGATCAAGGTTCTGGTCATCGACGACGAGCCGCCGATCCGAAAACTGTTGCGGATGGGGCTGAGCACGCAGGGCTACGACATTCTCGAAGCCTCCAACGGAAAGATCGCGCTCGAGAAGCTCGCGGAAGGCCCGGCGCTGATCATCCTCGATCTCGGTCTGCCCGATATCCAGGGCCATGAACTGCTGCGCATGATCCGCGGCCGCAACGAGAGCGTGCCGATCGTGGTGTTGTCGAGCCGCGGTGACGAGGCCGGCAAGGTGCAGGCGCTCGACCTCGGCGCCGACGATTACCTGACAAAGCCGTTCGGCATGGACGAACTGCTGGCTCGGATGCGTGCGGCGCTGCGGCACCAGTTGCAGGTGCAGGGCGAGCGGCCGGTGTTTCGCGCCGGCGATCTCTCGGTCGATCTCGTGCGCCGCATCGTCAAGGTCGGCGAGCGCGAGGTAAAACTCTCGCCGAAGGAATACGAATTGCTGCGCGTGCTGGTGCAGCACGCCGGCAAGGTGCTGACCCATCGTTTCCTGCTAAAAGAGCTCTGGGACGAGCTGACGGATGCGCAATATCTGCGCGTCTATGTCCGCCAGCTCCGGCAGAAGATCGAGGCCGATCCCGAGCGTCCGCAATTCGTGCTGACCGAGACCGGCATCGGCTACCGGTTGCGGGCGCCGGACTGATCAGATCGCATCGGTCATTTGCGGCGGGCTTGATCGCGCAAGCGTACATAGGCGGGTCGGGCCAGGCAGGCGTCCAGCCATCGTGTCAGCTCCGGGTAAGCCGACAAGTCCATTCGCGCCATTTTTCCCCACATGAGGATGCCCGCGACATTAAGGTCAGCAACTGTAAAGCTGTTTCCCGCCAAATAGCCGCGTACGGCCAGGGCATCGTTCAGCACACCCAGGGGCTTCTTCAGCAGCAATTCGTTCCGCTCCGTCACGGAGGGATCGCGCGCGAATTCCGCCAGCAATGCGCGGTGCTCCAGAAAATTGAGCAGCAGGTGTTCAATCTCCAGCACCGCCCAGAAGCTCCATTGCGCGGCGAGGCCCAGCACTTCCGGGCCGGCGCAATGCATCGGGCCGTCATACCTTTGCGCGAGGTAGAGATTGATCGCCATCGATTCCCACAGCACCAGATCGCCATCGACCAAAGTCGGAATTCGCGCATTTGGATTCAATCGCAGATATTCTGCGGTCTGTAGATCGTCTGCATGCGTCGTTTTTTCCACCAGCTGATACGGCCTGCCGACTTCCTCGAGCATCCATAGACACCGCATCGCGCGCGATCTCGGATTTCCATAAAGCTGCAGCATCGTTGGGCTCCCGTAATGCGGGTCTTGGTCTGGCGGCAGGCAAATTTAGCGGCTTTCCATCGCTTCCGATAGCTCGCCTCAACCGGCCGCGCGCTGGTCTGCCACGGGGCAGCTTGCCGCATGCGATGTTGCCACAACGTGGTATGCTTTTATCCGGGGATCTGACCCGGGCCTCGTTCGCCCACGTGAATCAGAGCAGGAGGACGCAACGCCATGGCCGAGAGCGTCATGTACCACGAGGGCAACCGGCAACTGCAGGATCGGTTCGAAAGCCGCCGTATTTCCGATCGGCTGGAACAGAAGCTGATGCACAAGGAATTTTCAGCGGATGACAGGCAGTTCATCGAAAGCCTGCCGTATTTTTTCCTGGCGACGGCGGACGCCGGGGGCCGGCCGGATTGCTCGTTCAAGGGCGGGGCGCCGGGCTTTGTGCGCATCAGCGGGCCGTCCGAGATCGCGTTCCCCGACTATGACGGAAACGGCATGTTCAAGAGTCTCGGCAACATCGTCGCCAATGCCGATGTCGGCCTGCTGTTCATCGCCATGCACGACAAGCCGCGGCGCCTGCGCGTCAATGGCACTGCCAGCGTGAGCGAGAACGACCCGCTGCTGGCGGAGAGCGTCGGTGCCCAGCTCATCGTCCGCGTGACCGCGCGCGCGATCTTTCCGAACTGTCCGCGCTATATTCCGAAGATGGGCGTGATCGAGCCGTCGATCTATGTGCCGATCGGCGGACAGGACGCGCCGGAGCCGGCATGGAAGGGTTTTGCGGATTTCAAGGATTGCATCCACCCACGGCAGCCGACCTTCAAGGGGTGAGGACGGCAACCATTCGCGAAATCGCCCGGCAAGCGGTTGTGGGAGCTAGAACCACGGCTCCTCATAGACCGGCTTGCCGTCGATCAGCAGGCGCTTGATGGCGGCGCGTCCTGATGGAAGCACTGCCGCCACGACCGAGAGTTTGCCTTTGTTGCGGATGTCTTCGAGCTTCCGGCCTTCACCCTCGGGAACGAAATAGCTTTCCAGATTGTAGCGGATCGAGAGCTTCTCGCAAAAGGCATAGCCGCTCGAACCGCAGGTGGCGCCGTAGAGAATGCTGCCACGGATCAGGACCTCGGGACTTGCCACCGCGACAGGTTCGGCATGCACCGATACCGCTTCGTAGACGCCGTCGCGATTGGGCGTGAGCTTGACGAACACCGAGGGGTTGCGAGAGCTGGCGGGCTGGTTCAGCAGTGCACCGGCCGGCAATTGCGAAATGTCGTAGCCGAGGACGACATAGTCGCCGCGCAGGAGATCGCGCGGATCGACAGGACGGCTCTGCAAGGTCACTTCTTTGCCGTTGCGCAGAATCTGGACCCGATCGACGATCATCACGGTCAGCAGCGCGACCTGCACCAGTGCCGCAGCGCCGAACAGCACGATCTTCGGGGTGCGTGCCCAGAGTCCAGCGAGGGATGCCGCGGAGGTCGTGATCATTCGCGGGTCCTTGGCAGCAAGCGATTGAGCGCCAGAGCAAGCGCAACGGCGACAGCGCCGGCAATAGCAAGGAATATCGAGCGGCTCAGCAGCGTGCCCTTCACGGCCCACGTGATGGCCGCGATGCAGCCGGCGATCCCGAGCCAGCCGGCGACGAGCCGCGGCCGCGCGCCGTCGAGCAAACCGGAGACGACAAGAAAGAGCATGGCGAAGAGCTCGAAGGCGTAGCCGAGCCACGGCTCGCCCGATTGCGACGGATTCCATACCAACGCCGCAAGAAGGACGAAGCCAATCGCGCTTCCGGCAAAGACCACGCCGGCCCGCCGCGTCATCGCGGCCGCCACGATGGCAAGGATCGCCCCAGCCGCGCCGCAAGAAATTGTCCAAAGCGGTTGGTTCAGGGCGCCGCCCCTTCCATAGAAACCTTCGTTGGCGATTATCACCTGCATAATGGCGGCGCCGGCTAGCGCGAAAGCTCCATAGCTGGACAGGACAGCCCCGGCCGACGATGCGCTCGGCCACGGTGCCGCCGCAAGCGCGAGTCCTGCGCCGAACAGCATAGCCGCACCGTAGGCCAGCACGAATGACGGTGCGAGGCCGGGCTGGAACGCTTCCGCGATCCACCAGGCAAGCGCGGCCAGCGCGACGAGGTCGGCTGCCACGCGCGACTTCCAGGCGAGCGCAAGGCCTGCGGCAATGAGCCAGATCACCACGAAGGAAAAGTGCGGATCACGGACCTCGAAGATCCGCATGCTGCTCCATATGGTCGCCGCCGCCAGGGCTACTGCAAGCGCCCCGCGCGAGCCGGTCAACGCCGCCGTTGCGAGCGCGCCCACCGCCCACAGCAGCATGCCGCCGGCAAAGTCGCCGCCCAAATGATACATCTGGCCAACCAGCGCGATTCCGGCACCAAAGATGATCGACCCCACGGCGGCGCAAAGGTCGGCGAGCACCGGCTGGCCGGCGCGGGCGAACCAGGCGCCGAGGCCATGGGCGGTAAGGATGCCGGCAAACAGGATGGCCAGGCGCAACAGGCGTGCGATCTCTATCCAATGTGCCGCGACGAACGCCAGGAACGCCGCGGCGATCAAGAGGCCGCCGACGATGGCTACCACTACCGCGATGTTGATGCCGGGAGCGAGCGGCGGAAGTGCGACGCGGATGGCAGCGGTAGCCGCAGGCGTGATCACGCCGTTGGCTTCCCATCGTTCAAGATCGGCTTCAAGACGCTGCCGATAGGCCCGGTCAAACATCATGCGGACCTATCGGCTCGTCCATTGCCTGTCAGTGCCACGGCAGATCAGGTGGTGCACCATGCTTCGGCGCGGTGTTTCCAGCTTCCAGATCAAGTTCAGACGCAGCATTGATGCTCCCCAGCGGCGAATTAGCCTACCACCGTTGCGGTTGTATGAGAATAACGCCGCGCCCCTTCTGCAGTCCTCAGATCGCCGTCATCTCGCCCTTGGTCCAGGCTTCGCGCAGCTTGAATTTCTGGATCTTGCCCGATCCCGTCAACGGGAAGGCGTTCACCACGAACCAGTGTTTGGGTGTCTTGTGCGGGGCGAGCGAGGCGCGCATGTAGTCGATCAGTTCTTCCTTTTCGATTGTTGCGCCGGGCGCCGGGCGGACGAAGGCGGCGACCTCTTCACCCCACTTCTCGTGGGGAACGCCGACCACGGCGACTTCACTGACCTTGGGATGCTTGAACAGGAGCTCCTCCAGCTCGCGCGGATAGATGTTCTCGCCACCGCGGATGATCATGTCCTTCAGCCGGCCTTCCACCGTGCAATAGCCGCGCGCATCCATCGCGCAGAGATCGCCGGTATGCAGCCAGCCGTCGGCATCGATCGCGGCTGAAGTCGCGTCCGGCATTTCGAAATAGCCGAGCATCACGTGGTAGCCGCGGGTGCAGAATTCACCGATCGTGCCGATCGGCACCGTCTCGCCGGTGTTGGGATCGATGATCTTGTTCTCCATATTGGGCAGCGGCAGGCCGATCGTGTTGGCCTTGTCCTCGACGCTGTCGGTGGTGCGGGTTTGCGCCGCGACCGGGGAACATTCGGTCTGGCCGAAAACAATTGTAAAGGGCGCGCCGAGCTTTTCTTCCAACAGCCGCACCAGCGCGGCCGGCACCGTCGAACCGCCGGAGCAGATCGCCTTGACGGCTGAGAGATCGGTCGCCGCGAAGGTCGGATGTTCCAGCATCGCGACCAGCATGGTGGGAACGCCGAGCATTGCATTGCCGCGATAGGTCCCGAGCATTTCCAGCACCAGTCCGGGCTCGAAGGCCTCGACCAGCACCGTGGTCGCGGCTTTCGACACTGCGCCGATCACGCAGCAGACGCATCCGCCGGTGTGAAACAGCGGCATCGGGGTGACGAAGATGTCGCCGGCATCGACGCCCATGCGATCGGCGGTGTCGGCGCCGTTGTTGAGCAATCCGCGATGGCGGAGCAGGGCGCCTTTCGGAAAGCCCGTGGTGCCCGAGGTGTACTGGATCATGACGGGATCATCGGGGCTGACGGCCGGCAGCTTGATATTGGTGTCGTCGCCCGCGGCGATGAAGGCGTCCCAGTCGTCGAAGCAGATGATCTCGCGGAGCTCGGGGCAGTTCGGCGCCACGGCATGCACCGTCTCCAGCATCGGATTGCCGCGAAAACCGTTGACGACGAAGACGCCGGCCGAGCGCGACTGCTTCAGCACATACTCGACTTCCCGGGCGCGAAAAGCCGGGTTCACGGTGACGAGGATCATGCCGGCCATGCCGGCGCCGAATTCGAGCATCATCCATTCCGGGAGGTTTTGCGCCCAGACGGCAATGCGCTCGCCGGGCTTGAAGCGCGACAGCAGCGCGCGGGCGGTGCACTGGGCTTCGCGATAGAACTCCGCGTAGGTCCATTGCCGGCGCAGTTTTGGGTCGGGGACGCCGGCAATCAGGGCCAGGCGATCGGGCGCTGTCTCAGCCGCCTTGCGCAAGAGATCGCCGAACGTCATCTCCCGCACCGCAGGCGTCGCTGGGCCCGCGACATGCGACTTCGTCAACGTCATCAAAACCTCCCCGGTCCGGAGACAGCGCCGTTCTTGCTGCCGGCGTTTCAATCGTCCCCCGGCGGCCAAAATGCCTTCCGTGGCCGGTCAATGCAAGCGGACTGTGACCTGTGAGGAACTTTGCATGCCACCGGTGATTACTTTTTCACCAAATGATGAAGCCGGAGAGATGCAATGGCACGTAAATATTCGAAGAAGGCATCGACCGATGTCGAACGCGTGATGAAGAAGCGCAAGGCTGGGACGCTGAAGAGCGGCCGTTCGGGCCGGAAGGTCAAGAGCCGCAAACAGGCGATTGCGATCGGGCTGTCGGAGGCGAGGGCCAAGGGCAGGAAGGTGCCGAAGAAGGCCGCCAAGAAGCGCAAGGCGGCGAAGAAAAAGACGGCGAAGAAGTCGAAGCGGTAGGCGGCAGTTAGGGCACCGTCATTGCGAGCGTAGCGAAGCAATCCAGAATCCCAGCGGAGTTCTGGATTGCTTCGTCGCTTTGCTCCTCGCAGTGACGGTGGCGAGACTCATCCCGCCTTGCGCTGCCTTGCCGTCGACCGGTGCGCCTTCTTTGCCGTCCGGCGTGCCGGTGCACCTCGTGACGCCGGAGCCCGACGCCTCCCTGCCGGCTTGCCCTTCAGGCTCGCCTTGAGCGCATCCATCAGGTTGATGACGTTGTCGGGCTTTTCCTCGGGCTCGGCGGCCTTGATCGGCTTGCCGGAAGCCTTGCGGCGCACCAGTGCCTTCAGCGCATCCTCGTATTCGTCCTTGAACTTCGAGGGATCGAAATGCGCCGCTTTGGTCTGCAGGATGTGGCTCGCCAGTTCGACCATGTCCTTGGTGATCTTTGGGGTCTTGATGTCGTCGAAATAGTCGTCCTCATCGCGCAGTTCGTAAGGATAGCGCAGGGTGGTGCCGAGCAGTCCCTTACCGAGCGGCTCGATCGCGATGACGTGCTCGCGGTTGGTCAGCACGATGCGCGCCAGCGCGACCCGCTCCTCGTCCTTCATCGCGTCGCGGATCACGGCGAAGGCGTCGATGGCGGCCTTGCCGTCGGGGGCGACATAATAGGGATTGTTGTAATAGCGCTTGTCGATTTCAGCGCGAGGCACGAAACTGTCGATTTCGATGGTGTGGTTGCTCTCGATCTGGACGGCCTCGAGCTCCTCCTTTTCGATCTCGACATACTGGCCCTTCTTCAGTTCGTAACCGCGGCCCTTCTGGTCGCTCTCGACGACGTCGCCGGTCTCGGCATCGATCATCTGTTGCTTCAGCCGGTTACCCGTCTCCTTGTTGATCATGTGGAAGCGGGTTTTCTCGACCGATGTCGAGGCCGGGTACAGCACGACCGGACAGGACACCAGGGAGAGTTTTAGCGTGCCTTTCCAGTAGGCGCGGGGCGCCATTGCAGTCTCCGGCATGGTTGGGTTTCGGAACTTCAACGGCTAGTATGGGTTTTCGTTCCGGATGCCGCCGTGCGCGGCCCGGATGGTCGAGGTTTGCCGTGGCGTTGAAGAAACTCAGCACGTACCGGAAGAAGCGCGATTTCGGCAAGACCGCGGAGCCCTCGGGCGAGGTCAAGGTCGCGCCGGCGAAGCAGCGTCGCTTCGTGATTCAGAAGCATGACGCAACGCGGCTGCATTACGATTTGCGGCTGGAGTTCGACGGGGTTTTCAAATCCTGGGCCGTCACCAAGGGACCGTCGCTCGACCCGCACGACAAGCGGCTCGCGGTCGAGGTCGAGGATCACCCGCTCGACTACGGCGATTTCGAAGGCACCATCCCGGACGACCAGTATGGTGGCGGCACCGTCATGCTCTGGGATCGCGGCACCTGGGAAGCCGATGATCCTGATCGCGGCTTCAAAAAGGGCGACCTTAAATTCACCCTGCATGGCGACAAGCTGCACGGCAGCTGGGTGCTGGTGCGGATGACGGGCGACCGCTACGGCGGCAAGCGCACCAACTGGCTCCTGATCAAGCATCGCGACGAATTCGCCAAGGAAGGCGAAGCCAACGATATCCTCGATGAGGATAGCTCGGTGGCTTCGGGGCGAACGATGGCGCAGATCGCGCAAGGCAAGGGCAAGGCGCCAACGCCGTTCATGCTGACCAAAGGCAAGACAAAGGCCGACGCGGTCTGGCAATCCAACCGCGGCGAAGCGGCTGACGCGCGCGCCGGCAGGAAAACAGCCGCACTGCGCGCCGCGCCAGAGACCAGGACCCATGCGCCGGCGCAGAGCGCCAAGCCGAAAAAGATTTCCGCGATGCCGGGTTTCGTCGCGCCGCAGCTTTGCGCCTCGGTCGAGCGTCCGCCGAACTCGGCTGGCTGGTGTCACGAAGTCAAGTTCGACGGCTACCGCGTGCAGTTGCGGATCGAGGATGGCGATGTGGCGCTGCTCACTCGAAAAGGGCTGGACTGGGCCGACAAGTTTGGCGCTCTCGCGAGAGCCGCCAAGGCGTTGCCCGATGCGCTGATCGACGGCGAAATCGTCGCGCTGGACCACAATGGCGTGCCGAGTTTTTCCGCGTTGCAGGCGGCGATCGCGGACGGCAAGACCGGCAACCTCATCTTCTTTGCGTTCGATCTGCTGTTTGCCAATGGTGAGGATCTGCGTGCGCTTCCGCTACGCGAGCGCAAGGAACGCCTGAAGCGTCTGCTGGAGCAGCGGAACGGAAAGGAAAAGCTGGTCCGCTACGTTGATCATTTCGAGGAGCGCGGCGACACCGTCATGGAATCGGCCCGGAAGCTGGAGCTGGAAGGCATCGTCTCCAAGAAACTGGATGCGCCCTACCGCTCCGGACGGACCGAAAGCTGGACCAAGACCAAGATCCGCGGCGGGCAGGAGCTGGTGCTCGGCGGCTGGAAGACCACCAACGGCAAATTCCGTTCACTGATGGCCGGTGTCTATCGCGGCAACCATCTGGCCTTCGTCGGCGTTGTCGGCACCGGCTTCGGCCAGGATACGGTCCGGCGCATCATGCCGGCGCTGAAAGCGGCGTCGTCGGACAAAAGCCCGTTCGGCGGCAAGGACGCACCGAAAAAGACCCGCGACGTGCATTGGCTGAAACCTGAACTGGTCGCCGAGGTCGAGTTCGCCGGCTGGACCGATGGCGGCAACATCCGGCAGGCCGCGTTCAAGGGGTTGCGTCAGGACAAGCCGGCGACGGAGATACGCGCGGAGAAGCCTGCCATGACTGGAATTGCAAAGCCGGTAGTGCGGTCCGTGAAATCATCGGCGAAATCCGCCGAGGTGATGGGCGTTGCGATCTCGAAGCCCGAGAAGGCGCTGTGGCCCGACGGCGGCGACGGCGAGGCCGTCACCAAGCTCGACCTTGCGCAATATTTCGAGGCGGTCGGGGAGTGGATGATCGTCCATCTCAAGGGCCGTCCGTGCTCGATTCTCCGCGCCCCCGACGGCATCAACGGCGAAAAATTCTTCCAGCGTCATGCGATGCCGGGCGCCTCCGATCTCATGAAGCTCGCCAAGGTCGCGGGCGATCGCAAACCTTATTTGCAGATCGATCAGGTTGAAGGGTTGGCGGCGGTGGCGCAGATCGGCGGGCTGGAGCTGCATCCCTGGAATTGCGCGCCTGACGACTACGACACGCCGGGGCGGCTGGTGTTCGATCTCGATCCGGCCCCGAACGTTGAATTTTCCGAGGTGATCGAGGCCGCCAAGGACATGCGGCAGCGGTTGACGGCGGTGGGCCTTGAAAGCTTCTGCAAGACCACCGGCGGCAAGGGGCTGCACGTTGTGACGCCGCTGCTCCATGGCGCAAGGGACAAGGTGACCTGGAAGGAGGCCAAGGCCTTCGCGCAAGGCGTCTGCCAGTGGATGGCGAACGATGACCCAGAGCGCTATCTGCTCAACATGTCCAAGAAGCTGCGCGCGGGAAAGATCTTCCTCGACTATCTGCGCAACGACCGGCTCTCGACCGCCGTCGCCGTGTTGTCGCCGCGTGCGCGCGAGGGCGCCACCGTCTCGATGCCGCTGACCTGGCCGCAGGTGCGCGGCGACCTCGATCCGAAGAAGTACACGGTGCGGTCGGTGCCGGCGCTGCTGGCGAAGACGAAAGCGTGGGACGGGTATGATGACGCTGCCGCCTCGATCAAGCCGGCGATGAAGAAGCTGGCTGGGAAGTAGCGGATGTAGTCCGCGTCCGCCGCTTCACCCGCAGCCGTCATACTCCGCGAAGGCGGAGTATCCAGTACGCCGCGGCTTATCGGTTCAATCACCGGCGTCTCTGGAGTACTGGGTCACCCGCCTTCGCGGGTGACGACAGTCTTTGTATGGATAGGGTGCGCAAAGCGGAGCGTGCCCACCACCTTTAGCTATACGAGAAAGGGTGGGCACGGCTTGCGCCTGTACCCACCCCGTGACTCCGATCTGCGATCCGCTCAGAGCTTCCCGAGCAGCAAGAGAATCAGCAGAATGACGATCACGAGCCCAAGACCGCCGCCGCCGTAATATCCAGTGCCGTAGAACGGTCCGCCGCCGATGCCGCTGAAACCGCCCAGCAGGGCGATGATGAGAATGATAAGAATGATGGTCCCGAGTGACATGAATCTCTCCTCAGCCCGATGGGCCGTCTGTTTGCTCTGCCTGCGGCGGAACAACACAGGGGAACTATGAAAGTTCCGTTTTGCGTTGCGATAATGCAGGGCGCTTCTTCTATTTGAAGCGCGTGTAGTTACATGCAGTTAGAGCAGAGGAGAGGATTTTCGCCGATGACCAAACCGCTGGTGGTTTCAATTCCGCATAGCCTGGGCCGCGATGAGGCCATGCGCCGCCTGAAGACGGGGCTTGCGCGCGCCGCCTCCAGCGTGCCGGTGCTGAGCGTCGATGAGGAGCGATGGGAAGACAACCGCATGATCTTTCGCGTTCGCGCGCTAGGGCAGGCAGCGGCCGGCCATGTCGACGTGGCCGAGGATCATGTGCAGGTGGAAGTCGTGCTGCCGTGGCTCTTGCAGCGCTTTGCCGAGGCGGCCCAGGCCGCGATCCAGAACCGTGGCAAGCTGTTGCTGACCAAGAAAAGCTGATGCCTCCTCAGGCGCGTTCGCGTTTGCGCGCCGGCTTAGCCGCGCCGGCGAACCGTGCTTTCAGCACAGCGACCGGCAGATGCGCCAGTAGATCCGACAGCCGCAATTGCGTCGCATCGGCATCGGCAAAACCTTCCACGGAATAGCCGCCGACATCAAGCGCGGCGTCAAAATTCGCCGGACCGGGCCAATGTCTGCCGCCGTCGGTCAACGGCGCAAACCAGCGCGTGACCACGGTGATCGCGGCCTCACGGCCGCGTCGCCGAGCGAACGCGATGAAATGGTCACGATGCGGCCCGCTCACTTCCAGGGGCTCGTAATCTCCGTTGGTGAACACATCGGCGAGTTCGGTCCGCAGTTTGAGCAAATGCCGTGTCCAGGCCAGCTTCAGATGCCCGCTCGGCCACTTCTCGACCAACCGGTCCCAATCCGGTTTCTCCAGCGCGCCGAGCCGGCCTGAGCGTTCGGCAAAATCGACACGCCGCCGGTTGTCGGGATCGACCAGTGAAAAATCCCAGAGCTCGGTGCCCTGATAGAAATCCGGTACCCCCGGCATCATCGTCTTCAGCGTGATCTGGCTGAGCGAATTCAGCGCGCCGAGCAGCGACAGCCGCTGCGCCATTGTTTGAAGCGAATTGAGGAATTCGCCTGAGAGCGAGGGATCGAGGATCTTTTCGATGAAGCTGTTAACGCCCGCCTCATAGGCCGCGTGGGGATTGAGCCAGCTCGTTTCCTGCTTGCCCTCGCGCGCGGCCTTCAGCGCATATTCCTGCATCCGCGCCGGAAACGAGGCGTCGTCCGGCTGCCATGCCCCGAGCAGCGCCTGATACAGCATGTATTCGAACGTTGCCGACGGCGCGCGCAAATCGCCATCGACAAGCAGATGCGGCGCGTTGAGCAGCTTCCATCGGGCCACCGCGCTGGTCCATTCGCCCGGCATTTCCGCCAGCGCCATGATGCGCGCCCGTGCGTCCTCGCCGCGCTTGGTGTCATGGGTCGCGGTAGCCGTCATGCCGTGCGGCCATTCCCCGGCGCGGACCCGCATCGTCGCGTGAAATTCGTCGGCCGAAAGCGCTCTTGCGGCCGGATCGCCGCCGACCTCGTTAAGCGCGAGCAGGCGATGGTAGCGGTAGAACGTCGTGTCCTCCAGCGACTTCGCCATCATGGGGCCGGTGAACTGCTGCACCTTCAACGCGAAACGTCTGACGCGCGGCGCGCTGTGGGGGGCCCGTCCCGGCTTGATCAGATCCATCGTCAGCGTGTCGCGGAGAAAGTCGAAAATGCCGTCATCGGCTGCAAACCAGTCGGCGCGCGCCCGTTCGATGGTCTCCGAGATCAATTCGCGATCATGCGCCGACGGGCCTGACGGTGTCAGGTAGGTACGGTACACCGGGAAGTGCAGCACATAGAGTTCGAGCGCCTGCCGCAGGCTGTCGGCGGAATAGTCGCGGGTGGAGTAATGTCCGCTGGCGATCCGCGCCAACAGGCGCGTCAGCACCGTGAACTCGCTGGTCAACAGCGTTTCCAGCACGCGGCGTTTGGCCTCCCGCAGGATCGGCTCCAGCTTTGGCGACTGGTTGCTGATCTGCCGCCAGATCTCGTCGAGCGGCTCCAGGCCCTGGCCGTCGGTCAGCACACGGGTGATCGCGTTCATCCACTCATAGCCGGTGGTGCCGTGAACGCCGGAAAATGATGACAGCTTTTCGTGCTCGCCGAGAATTTTCTCGATCACCATGTAGAAGGGCTTGGTCCGGCCGCCATGCGCCTCGCGGACCAGCCGGCGCAGGCGCTGGAAATACTGGACGGGATCGCGCAGGCCGTCGATGTGGTCGAGCCGGAGCCCGTCCAGCTTTCCCTCCGCAATCAGCCGTTTGACCAGCCGATGGACCGCCTCGAAGGTGCCGGCGTCTTCGACGCGCAAGCCCGCCAGCGTGTTGATATCGAAAAAGCGCCGGTAATTGATGTCGCTGGAAGCAAGCCGCCAGTGGCCGAGCTTGTAATGCTGGCGCTCGAGCAGATGATGCAGCGAAAGCGTGGGCGCGGTGCGATCCGGCCCGGCGCGATAGGCTTCCAGCCCACGCGTGATGATATCAGCCGCGCCGGAAATCGCTTTCAACTCGGCCTTGAAACCGGGCGCTTCCTTGCGGCTGGGATGGCGCGGCCCTTGGTGCCGCGCAGCAAGCGCAAGTATCCCCTTGCCGGGCGTGGTGTGTTCGGCGCCGGTCTCTTTGACGACCATGCGCAGGATTTCGCCGTAGCGTTCCGGCGCGATCGGTAGTCGATGCTCGAAATACCACGCCGAAAAACTGCCTTCGCCATCGTCGTAACGCAGTTCGATCTCGCCATTTTCCAGTGCTTGCCCGTAGGACGAGCCGATGATCGGCAGCAACACGCCACCGCGGGCGCGGTATGGCAATTGCTCCCAGTCGATGTCGAAGGAGGCCGCGTGTGGCGAAGCCGGACCCCATTCCAGCACATCAAGCCACCATGGATTATCGGCAAAATGCACGCCGACATGGTTCGGCACGAAATCGAGGATCAGCCCGAGATCGTGCTGCCGCAGCACAGCACACAGCCGTTCGAAGCCGGCTTCGCCGCCAAGCTCCGGGTTGAACTGGGCGTGGTCGGTGACGTCGTAGCCATGCGTACTGCCCTTGCGGGCGCGCATGAAGGGCGAGGCATAGAGATGGGTGATGCCGAGCGCCCTCAGGTAAGGCACCACGGAAGCGGCGGCGTCAAAATTGAAATCCGCCGACAATTGCAGGCGGTAGGTCGCGATCGGGATCGCCGGGGGCATTTTCCTATCCGATGCGCCAGAGCACCGCCCATGGCGGGACGCTGTCACCCAACTCGCTGCCCCAGATCAGGGTTCCCGCGGCTTTGTCCGGCGCTTGGCTGATGGCCTGTCCCGACAGGTTGGCAAGCAGGCGAAGCGTCGTGCCATCGCCCATCCGCCAATCGGCCGTCAGCAGGCGGTTGTCGGCCGCGTGCGCCTCGCCGAAGGTTGCGCCCGCGAGCCGCGGGACAATCTCCTGCCGGCGAACTTTCAAGAGCTCCCGCACCAGCGTCAGCCGCTTCCGTGCGGCCGGCGCGTTGCGCTCGTTCCAGTCTAGCGCAGCGGAATCGCGGGTCGATCGGTCGAGCGCGTCGGGGACCTCATCGCCATATTCCGCATAGGCCCAGGCCAGTTCGACGCGGCGGCCCTTGCGGACGGCATCGGCGAGATCGCCGCCGAAATCGCAGAAGAACGGGAAGGGCGCCTTCGAGCCCCATTCCTCGCCCATGAACAGCATGGGAATTGACGGCGCCAGCAGCAGCACCGTAAGCGCCGCTTCGACGGCCCGTATGTCGGCGGTGCTTTCGAGCCGGTCGCCCAGCGCACGATTGCCGATCTGGTCGTGGTTCTGCAGGAAGTTGATGAAGGCGACGGGCGCCAGATGGCCGCTCGGCTCGCCGCGCTTGCCGCCGCGAAACACCGACGGCTCTCCCTGATAGACAAAGCCGGATGACAGCGAGCGGGCGATATCCGAGATCGGCGCGTGCTGGTAGTCGACGTAATAGCCCTGCTTCTCGCCGGTCATCAGCACGCGCCAGGCGTGATGATAGTCGTCGTTCCACTGCGCGCGATATTTTCCCTGTGGCGGGTCTTCAGCGGCGTCCAGAATGCTGGCGCGGTTGTCGCCGTTCTCCAGCACGAGATGAATGTGCCGGCCGGTTTCCGTGGCGAGTTTGCCGGCGGCCGCGCTGATGTCATGCAGCAGCGACAGCCCGCCCGGCTCGACGATGGAATTGACGGCATCGAGCCGCAGCCCGTCGAAGCGATAGTCGCGCAGCCAGGAGAGCGCGTTCGCGATCGCGAAGGCGCGGACTTCATTCACGCGATAATCGATCGCGCTGCCCCAGGGCGTGTGGGCTTCGGTGAAGAAGGAGGGCGCATAGCGGCCGAGATAATTTCCTTCGGGACCGAAATGGTTATAGACCACGTCGAGCATCACCATCAGTCCGCGCAGATGCGCCGCGTCGATCAGCGCCTTGAGATCTTCGGGCCGGCCATAGGCGCTGTCGGGCGCGTACCACAAAACGCCGTCATAGCCCCAGTTGCGAGAGCCGGCGAAGTCCGCCAGCGGCATCAATTCCAGTGCGGTGATGCCGGTTTCGACGAGATGATCGAGCCTGTCGATCATCGCGCGGTAGGTGCCTTGCTTGGTGAAGGTGCCGACATGGGCCTCGACGATGACAGCCTCCTGCCACGGTCGTCCACGCCAGCTTGTGGCGCGCCATGGATAGGCTTCGTGATCGATCACTTCGCTCGGGCCGAAGACGTCGTCGGGCTGAAACGCCGACGCCGGATCCGGCACATCGATCTCGTCATCGATGCGGAATTTGTAGCGCGCGCCGGCCTTCACTCCGGCGATGTCGGCGGTGAACCAGCCGTCCTCGCCGCGCTTCATCGCGTGTGGTTGCGCCAGCATGACATCAACGCGTTTCGCCGCCGGCGCCCACAGCCGAAACCGCGTGCCGTAGTTTGCCAGACACGGGCCGAATTGCCGGTCATTCATGCTGCGCCCGCAAAGGCAAGCACCGAGCGCGGTGGCGCTTTGGTTTCAGAGCCCGATGCGACGGCGGCGGCGGTCTGTACCGCCTCGGTGGTGTTCAGCACCTGCTGCCAGTTCTTGTATTCGGTCATACGGGGCAACGTGAAAGCGATCTCTTCGGGTGCGGCGTTCAGCACGATAAAGATCGGCGCCTGCCCTTGTTCCATCGGCGCGAGCACATAGGCAAGGAATCGGCCTTCCGGAAAATTCCAGTCGGCTTCCTTCATTTCCTCGGCCGCGGGCGTCAGCCACAGCACGCCAAAGGAGCCGTCCTTGCGCCGCCCATCGAGCCAGCGCTGACTGCGGAGCTGGGCGAAGCGCCGGCGCAGGGCGGTCATGTGGCCGACGAAATCGATGAGGTCGTCGCCTTGCTTGCGAAGATTGTCCCAGTTCACCCAGCCGGTCTCGTTGTCCTGGCAATAGGCGTTGTTGTTGCCGTTCTGCGAATTGCCGACCTCGTCGCCGGCCAGCATCAAGGGCGTCCCTAGCGCGAGGAACAGGCAGGCGAGCTGGTTCTTGCGCAGCTGCCGGCGCAACGCAACGATCGCGGCGTCGGTGGTGGGGCCCTCATGGCCGCAATTATTGCTGTGGTTGTCGTTGGAACCGTCGCGATTGTCCTCACCGTTGGCTTCATTGTGCTTCTCGTTGTAGCTGAACAGATCGGCCAGCGTGAAACCGTCATGGACGGTGATGTGATTGACGCCGGCGCGTGTCGCGCGGTTGTCATGATGAAACAGGTCGGAGGAAGCGGTCATGCGGCGCGATACTTCGCCGATCAGGCTGCCTTCGCCGCTCCAGTAGCGCCGCATCGCGCTGCGATAACGGTCGTTCCATTCCGACCATTGCGAGGGAAACGCCCCGACCTGATAGCCGCCCATGCCGAGGTCCCATGGCTCGGCGACGAGCTTGACGGTCGACAGCACAGGGTCCTGCCGTACCGCGGTCAGAAAGGCGGCATTGCGGTCATAGCCGTTCGGCCCGCGCGCCAGCGTGGTGGCGAGGTCGAAGCGAAAGCCGTCGACGTGACAGACTTCGACCCAGTAGCGCAGCGAATCCATCGTCATCTGCAGCACGCGCGGATGGGTGAGGTTGACCGAGCTGCCGCAGCCGGTGAAGTCGTCGTAGTAGCGCGGGTTTTCCTTGTTGAGCCAGTAATAGGACGCGTTGTCGATGCCGCGGAACGATAGCGTCGGGCCGAGATGATTGCCTTCGGCGGTGTGGTTATAGACCACGTCGAGCATCACCTCGATGCCGGCGTCGTGCAGCCGCGCCACCGTGGTGCGGAACGCATCGAGCGCGTTGTCCTGCGCGTAACGCGGCTCCGGCGCGAAGAACGCCAGCGTGTTGTAACCCCAGTAGTTGGCCAGCTTCCTTTCGACCAGCACCCGGTCGTCGATCAGCCCGTGGATCGGCAGCAATTCGATGGTGGTGACGCCGAGCTTCTTGAGATGGTCGATCATCGCCGGCGAGCACAGCCCGCCATAGGTGCCGCGCCAGCCTGGGGCTACGTCGTCGCGCTTCTGCGTCAGGCCCTTGACGTGGGCCTCGTAGATGACGGTGTCTTCCCAGGCGATGTTCGGCCGTATCTCGCGGCGGCCCCAGTTGAAGGTCTCGTCGACCACGACCGCCTTTGGCATGCCGCGCGCATTGTCGCGGCGATCGAAGGAAAGATCCTCGCGCGCGCTGCCCGTTCGATAGCCGAAATGCGCGTCGCTCCACACCAGGCGGCCGGCAAGCCGCTTGGTGTAGGGATCGAGCAGCAGCTTGTTGGCGTTGAAACGGTGGCCGCGTTCGGGCGCATAGGGGCCGTGGACACGATAGCCATAGAGCTGCCCGGGCGAGACGTCGTTGAGATAACCGTGCCAGACGTCCTCGTTGCGCTCGGGCAGTTCGATCCGCTCGAGTTCGCGGCGGCCCTGGCCGTCGAACAGGCACAGCTCGACCTTTTCCGCATTGGCCGAAAACAGCGCAAAGTTGGTGCCCCGTCCGTCCCAGCTTGCACCCAGGCGGGCGGGGCTTCCCGCTGATAATCGCATGGGTCAGCTTTCCGGTACGAGAAAGATCGCGGCCAGCGGCGGGATGGTCAGGCTGAGCTCGGGGATGCTGCCTTCGAGGGTGTGGACTTCGCCGACATTGCCGACATTGCTGCCGCCATAATGCGCGGAGTCGGAATTGAGCGCTTCCTTCCACTTGCCGGCGAACGGCACCCGGACGCGGTAATTTTGATAGACGTTCGGCGAGAAGTTGACGACCACGAGACAGCGCGCGTGCGCATCGTATCCCTTGCGCAGCCAGGCAAAGATATTGTTGGCGGAATCATGGGTGATGACCCATTCAAATCCCGCCTGGTTGCAGTCCATCTCGTGCAACGCCGGCACGGCGCGATAGAGGTGGTTGAGATCGCGGATCAGATTCTGGATGCCGGCGTGCCGCTGTTGCCCCAGCAAATGCCAGTCGAGCGACTGATCGTGATTCCATTCGCGCTGCTGGCCGAATTCGCAGCCCATGAACAACAGCTTCTTGCCGGGATGGCCGAACATGAAACTGTAATAGGCGCGCAGGTTTGCAAACCGCTGCCATTCGTCGCCCGGCATGCGGCCGAGGATCGAGCGTTTGCCGTGCACGACTTCGTCGTGCGACAGCGGCAGAATGAAATTCTCCGAGAACGCGTAATGCAGGCCGAACAGGATGTCGCCGTGATGGTGCTTCCGGTACACCGGATCCTTGCCGATATATTTCAGCGTGTCGTGCATCCAGCCCATGTTCCATTTGAAGCCGAAGCCGAGCCCGCCATATTCGACCGGCTGCGACACCTGCGGCCAGGCGGTGGATTCCTCCGCGGCCGTGGTGGCCTCCGGAAAAAGCCCGAACAGTTCGATGTTGAAGCGGCGCAGGAATTCGATGGCTTCGAGGTTTTCCCGGCCGCCATGCCGGTTCGGAATCCACTCGCCGGCGGGCCGGCTGTAGTCGAGATAGAGCATCGAGGCGACGGCATCGACGCGCAGGCCGTCGACGCCGTAGCGGTCGAACCAGAACAGCGCGTTGGAGACCAGGAAATTGACCACTTCGGTGCGGCCGTAATTGTAGATCAGCGTGCCCCAGTCGAGGTGGCGGCCCTGCAGCGGATTGGCGTGTTCGTAGAGCGCGGTGCCGTCGAAATAGCCGAGCCCATGCGGATCGTCAGGAAAATGTCCGGGCACCCAGTCGAGCCATACGCCGATCCCCTCGCGATGGCAGGCATCGACGAGCGCGGAAAAATCTTCCGGCGTGCCGAACCGGCTGGTCGGCGCGTACAGGCCGGTCGGCTGATAGCCCCATGAGCCGTCGAACGGATGCTCGCTGACGGGCAGAAACTCGATATGGGTAAAGCCCATGTCCTTTGCATAGGCCGGAAGCTGTTCGGCGAGCTCGCGATAGCTCAGCCATTCATTGCCGTTCTTGCGCCGCCACGAGCCGAGATGCACCTCGTAGATCGAGATCGGCGCGCCCAGCGCGTTGATACCCGACGGCGCAGGGCGCGGATGCGGAATTCGGGTTTCGTCGACGACGATCGAGGCCGTCGAGGGCCGGATCTCCGCCGCAAAGGCCACCGGATCGGATTTTAGCGGCAGATGCCGCCCGTCGGGTCCGGTGACGTCGAACTTGTAACGGTCGCCGGCGCGGGCATGCGGCACGAACAATTCCCAATAACCGACGCCGCGCACCCGCATCGGGTGCCGCAGGGCGTTCCAGAAATTGAAATCGCCGACCACGCTGACGGCCTTCGCATTCGGCGCGAGCACCACGAACGCGACGCCGTCGACGCCGTCGAGCGTCATCGGATGCGCGCCGAGCTTGTCGTAGATCCGCCGGTGGGTGCCTTCGCCCAAGAGATAGAGATCGAAGTCGCTGAGCACGGGCGGGAAGCGGTAGGGATCGTCGAGATCGACGACGTTTTCGCCGAAGCGGGCGCGGAGCTGGTAGCGTTTCGAGCCGTTCGGCAGCGCGCCTGCGAACAGCCCGGCATCGTGAATTCGCTCGAGCGGCGCCGTCTCGCCATGCTCGCCGACCGCTTCCACATTGGAAGCTTCGGGGATGAAAGCGCGCACCACGCTGTGACCGCCCTCGCTGTGCAAGCCGAGATAACGAAACGGATCGGAATGCTTGCCTTCGATGATGGCGTAGGCCTCGGCGGGCAGCTTGGTCATGAGGCCTCGAAGGATGGTTGCGACAACATTCTGATGATTCCGATGAGGGGCACGCGCAGCCATTCCGGCCGGAATGACAGTTCGTGTTCGATTTCATTCAAGGCCTTCTCAAGCAGGAAGAAGGTCAGCAAGCCGTCCGCCGCGTTCGGATCGGATGGCCATAGCCGGCGATCGGTCACGGCTTCGTGGTAGGCGGCGAGAAACGCGGCGGCCGCCCGGTCGCGCCACTCGCCAAGCGCCGCGCCGAGCTTGCCGTGCTCATCGTGGGCTACTTTGAGCGCGCGCTCAAGGGCTGCGGTCGCCGTATAATCGATCGATCGGACCAGACCGGCGATGTCGCGGGCTGCCGGCGCCTTGCGCCTGCGCTCCGCGATGCTGCTCCGCGGCGCGCCTTCGAAGTCGATGATAAAGATGTCATCCTTGACGATCAGCAACTGGGTGAGATCGAGGTCGCCGTGGCAGCGGATGTTGGCGATGTCAGCTTCGCGCGAGAGCAGCGTCGCCAGCAAATTCGGCAGGGCCGGCTGCAACGCCAGTACCTGGTCGGCCAGCGGGCGGTCGGCTTCCCTCAGCATTTCCCGCCGCTGCCCGAGCGCATCGAAAACGCGGCCGGCGCACAGCATCAGATCGTCGATCCAGCGCTGCAGGTCGTCGCTGCCGGCCGGCTCGGGCGCGAATTCGGCAAGTTCGCTGTTGCCGGCAAGCGCAACATGCAGTTCGGCCACGCGTCGCCCGGCCTGCGACATGTAACGCAGATAGGGAATCTCTTCCTCGCGCTGGCCGGGATGCATGCTCGCCGCCAGCAGGCGCTGCTCCTCGACCAAGCGATCGAGATAGCCGGCGCTCACGGTCCAGAGGTCGCCCTGATTGGCGACGAAGGCGTGAACGACGCCGACTGCGCTCTTCTCGTTGCCCTCGACCAGTTCGGCGCTGCCGAGCAGCGCCGGGGTGTTGGCAAAGTTGGCGACGTCGGTGAGGAAACGTCCCATCTCGATTTCGGGACTGGGGCCGGGCTGAAGCGTCCGGTAGATCTTGACGACATAGTCGTTGTCCACCAGGGCGGTGCTGCGGGGTTGCTCGGAGTCGACGATGCGGATGTGCTCGGGCTGCCGGATCGGCTTGTCGCTGAAGCGGTTGGTTGGCCGGAATTCGAGCCGCAAGCCCTGTTCGCTCTCGTCGAGCGTCAGCGATTGCTGCAGATTGCGCAACAATAGCGCGATGAAGATCTGGTCGGTGGCGACGTCGAGCAGGGTGCCTTCACGGGCGCCTTGCCGAACGGCGGCCAGTGCATGCGGGTTGTAGCGCTCGCGGTCGAAGCGCACCCATTCGATCTGCAACGGCAGCACGTAGCGCGTGCTGACGCCGCGCTGTGTCGTCTCGAAGAGGGCGAGCCACGGCCGGTTGTCGCCGATGTCGCAGAATGGAATGGCCGAAGTCAGGGTCGGACGGATCGCCTTGGGCGATCGTTCCGGATACCAGCGGCTGCGCGCCAGATGGCCCGGAAGCACGTCGTGCTCGAACACGCCGCGCTCGCGCGCCAGCGACACCCAGGTCGCGTTCAGCGGCACGACCAGCGTTTCGAACTCGGGCACGGCACGTTGCACCACCGGTTCCGATTTGTCGCGCTCCTGCAGTTCGAACCAATAGAAGCCGTAAGGTGAGAGCGTAATCATGTAGGGCAGTTCGCCGATCGGCGGGAAGCGGGTACGGCCGAGCATTTCCAGCGGGATGCGGTCCTTGAACGCGGAGAGATCGAGTTCGGTCGCCTGCGCCGATCGCGACAGGTTGGCGACGCACAGGATAACTTCACCCTGATATTGGCGCACGTAGCACAGCACAGAACGGTTTTCCGGGCGGATGAACGTCATGGTGCCGCGGCCGAAGGCGAGCGTTGATTTACGAACCGCGATCAGCCGCTTGGTAGCAGAGAGCAGCGAGGAAAGGCTGCGCGACTGCGCCTCGACGTTGACGGACTCGTAGCCGTAGACCGGGTCCATGATGGTCGGCGCGTAAAGCCGCGCGGGGTCGGCGCGGGAGAAGCCGCCATTGCGATCCGGCGTCCACTGCATCGGGGTGCGGACGCCGTTGCGGTCGCCGAGATAGATGTTGTCGCCCATGCCAATCTCGTCGCCGTAATAGATGATCGGCGTGCCCGGGAACGACAGCAACAGCGAATTCATCAGTTCGATCTTGCGCCGGTCGTTGTCCATCAAAGGCGCCAGCCGGCGGCGGATGCCGACATTGATGCGCGCCCGGGGATCGTTGGCGTAGGTCGACCACAAATAATCGCGTTCGACGTCGGTGACCATTTCCAGCGTCAGTTCGTCGTGATTGCGCAGGAACAGCGCCCACTGGCAGCTATTCGGAATGTCGGGCGTCTGGCGCAGGATGTCGGTGATCGGGAAACGGTCTTCCTGCGCGATCGCCATGTAGATGCGCGGCATCAGCGGGAAATTATAGGCCATGTGGCATTCGTCGCCGCGGCCGAAATATTCCTGTACGTCCTCCGGCCATTGATTGGCCTCGGCCAGCAGCACCTTGCCCTTGGCGTAGGCATCGAGTTCGCTGCGCAGCCGCTTGATGATGGTATGCGTCTCGGGCAGGTTCTCGTTGTTGGTGCCGTCCCGCTCGCAGAGGTAGGGGATCGCGTCGAGGCGGAAGCCGTCGACCCCGGTGTCGAGCCAACGCTTCATCACCTGGACCAGCGCGCTCACCACGCGCGGATTGTCGAAATTGAGGTCCGGTTGGTGCGAGAAGAAGCGGTGCCAGTAGAACTGGCCGGCTTCCGGATCCCAGGTCCAGTTCGATTTCTCGGTATCGGTGAAGATGATCCGGGTGCCCTGATATTTCTGGTCGGTATCGCTCCAGACGTACCAGTTGCGGGCAGAGGAATTCGGATCGGAGCGACGCGCGCGCTTGAACCAGTCGTGCTGGTCGGAGGTGTGGTTGATGACGAGCTCGGTGATGACCCGCAAGCCGCGCTTCTTGGCTTCCTGGATGAAGCGGCGGAAATCCTTCATCGTCCCGAAATCGGGGTTGATGTCGCCATAATCGGCGATGTCGTAACCGTCGTCGCGGCCGGGGGAGGGGTAGAACGGCAACAGCCACAGCGTGGTGACGCCGAGATCCTGCAAATACCCCAGCTTCTCGGTCAGCCCGGCAAAGTCGCCGATGCCGTCATTGTTGCTGTCGGCGAAGGCCTTGACGTGGAGCTGGTAGATGATCGCATCCTTGTACCAAAGCTCGTCGGTGACGGCGGCTGGCACCTCCTTTGCTTCGACGACGAGGCTGCCATCCGGATTCAGCGGATAGCCACGGTCGATAGGAAGGGAGACGCCGGCGTTGGAGCTCTCGGCGGTTTGCGCTTTTTTGTTCACGGTGATGCCACTGCCATGGAAATGACGTCCCCGTTTCGTTTGGAGAAAGGGAGACGTTCCGGACTGAGATAGAAAGCCGCTCGGCTCGCTTTGGTTCCCCCGGAACCGTTGGTGGGCCCGAGCGTTAGACACCGTCTATCTCCTTCCTGTAATTAGACAATTTCGCGACATCGGTTTGATGTTTGCGTGCAAAGTACGTGCCGAATGGACCTTTTTGCTCAAGCTAAAGCCCAGGGAATCCAGACCGAGTTCCTGGACGGTCAGGGTCACCGCCGTGTGACGGACGCCGCCGCGCTCAAAATTATCCTGGAGGCCCTGCCGCCGCAGGCCCCGGGACCGCTGGTCGGTCACCCCGTGGTGGTCCGCTCCGGGCGGCCGTCGCGGACCGAGCTGCCGGCTACCGCGGGGCTTCCGGTGGCGTGGAAAATCGTTGCGGAGTCAGGGCTTATCGCCGACGGCGGGAGCTCCGACCACGCCATCGACTGGCCCAAAAACCTGCCGCATGGCGTCTACCGCCTTCAGGTGAGCGATACCTCGACCGCCGAGGATGTGCCGTTGATTTCGGCACCGGAACGGGCCTATGGGGGCGAATTCGACCGCTGCTGGCTGCTCGCGGTCCAACTTTACGGCGTCCGCTCCGCGCGCAACTGGGGGATGGGCGACTTCACCGATCTCGCCCGCCTGATCGAACTCGCCGATCATCTCGGGGCAGATGGAGTAGGCCTCAATCCGCTGCACGTGCTGTTTGACGATCGCCCGGGCGATTGCAGTCCCTATTCGCCGAACAGCCGGCTGTTTCTCAACGCACTCTATATCGACGTCGAAAAGCTTCCCGAATTTCAGCCCGATTCTGAAGCACGCGAAGCGCTGGCGCCGTTGCGGGCAGGCGATGTCGTCGATTATGTCAGCGTCGCCGGCCTGAAGTGGCGGGCGCTGCGCAAGGCCTTTGCCGCTTTCAAGGCCAACGCCAAGCCGGGCCGCCGACAGGATTTTGACAAATTCCGCGCCGAGCGCGGCACGTTGCTGTCGCATTTTGCCTGCTTCGAGGTGCTCCGGCACAAATTCGGCAAGCCGTGGTGGGAATGGCCGGAAGCGTGGCGGCAGCCGGACGATGCCAGATGCGCTGCCTTGCGCGACGGCGCGGACGCTGGCGAAATCGAGTTCGTTGAGTTCGTGCAATGGACCGCCGACCGGCAGTTGGGGGCGGCGGCCGATCTGGCAAAGCAGCTCGGCATGAAGGTCGGGCTCTATCTCGATGTCGCGGTCGGCGTGCAGGCCGACGGCTTTGACGCCTGGAACGAGCAGGTGGCGATCTCCCGCCATCTCGGCGTCGGCGCGCCGCCCGATCCGCTCAATACCGCGGGCCAAACCTGGGGCCTTGCCGGATTCAATGCCGCTGGGCTCGAGCTTGAATCCTTTGCGCCATACCGCGACATGCTGCGCGCCTCGATGCGCCACGCCGGTGCCATCCGCCTCGACCATGTGCTCGGGCTGAAGCGGCTCTATCTCGTGCCGCAAGGTTTTAGCGCCCGCGACGGCGTCTATGTCCAGATGCCGTTCGAGGCACTGTTGGCGGTGACGGCGCAGGAAAGCGTTGCAAACCGCTGCGTCGTGATCGGCGAGGACCTCGGCACCGTGCCGGAAGGGTTTCGCGACCAGATCGCCGATTGGGGCATCTGGTCGTATCTCGTGATGATGTTCGAGCGCGACGACGCCGGCACGTTCCGCAACATCGATCATTACCTGACCAACGCGCTCGTCACCTTCAACACCCATGACCTCTCGACCTATGCCGGCTGGCGTTCGTTCGGCGATCTGAAGCTGAAGCGCTCGCTCGGCATCGATCCGGGCGAGAGCGACGATGCGCGCTGGCATGCGCTGGCGATGCTGGACGTTGTGCTGAAGCATCATGCCATCGACCGCAACGATCTCTACTCGGTCGCGAATTTCCTGGCGCGAACCAAGTCGCGGCTGCTCGCGGTCTCGCTGGAGGATCTGCTCGGAGTAGTCGACCAGCCCAACATCCCCGGCACCGTCAACGAGCATCCGAACTGGCGGCGGCGGCTTCCGGTGCCAATCGAACAGATGACATCCATGGTCGACGTTACCACGCTCAAGGCGGCAACCCACGAGCGGTCGCGCGCCGCGATTTGACTAAACGGTGAAGCATCTTGGCCTGCCGGATCGAAGATTATGGGCTGATCGGCGATTGCGAGACCGCTGCGCTGGTCGGCCGCAACGGATCGATCGACTGGCTGTGCTGGCCGGCCTTCGATTCGGATGCCTGCTTTGCAGCGCTTCTCGGCACCGAGAAGCACGGCCGCTGGCTGATCGCGCCGGAGGCAGAGATCACCGGTACCTCGCGTCGCTATTGGGATAACACCCTGATTCTGGAGACCCGGTTCGAAACCGCTGATGGCGCGGTCGATCTGATCGATTTCATGCCGCCGCGCGGCAACGCCTCCGATGTGGTACGGCTGGTGCGCGGTGTTCGCGGCCAGGTCAGGATGCATATGCAGCTGGTGATCCGCTTCGGCTTCGGCACCGATATTCCCTGGGTCAAGAAGAGCGACGACGGCTCGGCGCTGCTTGCGATCTGCGGGCAGGACATGACGGTGCTGCGGACGCCGGTCGAGACCCGCGGCGAGGATATGACGACGGTCGCCGATTTCGAGGTCGGCGAGGGTGACAGCATCCCCTTCGTGCTCACCTACGGCCCCTCTCATCTGCCCGTCCCCAAGCCGATCGATCCCGCCTATGCGTTGAAGGATACCGAAGCGTTTTGGAGCGAATGGTGCAGCCGCAGCACTTATGAGGGTGAGTACCGCGACCTCGTGATGCGTTCGCTGATCACGCTGAAAGCGCAGACCTACGCCCCGACCGGCGGCATCGTCGCCGCGCCCACGACCTCGCTGCCGGAAAAACTCGGTGGCACCAGAAACTGGGACTATCGCTTCTGCTGGCTGCGCGACGCCACCTTCACGCTGCTCGCGCTGATAAATTCGGGCTATACCGAGGAAGCTTCAGCCTGGCACCAGTGGCTGTTGCGGGCGGCGGCGGGGTCTCCCGCCAACATGCAGATCATGTACGGCATCATGGGCCAGCGCCGCCTCCTGGAATGGGAGGCCGCCTGGCTGCCCGGCTACGAAGGCGCGCAG
Organism: Bradyrhizobium sp. McL0615; assembly: GCF_049993905.1. Taxonomy (NCBI): domain Bacteria; kingdom Pseudomonadati; phylum Pseudomonadota; class Alphaproteobacteria; order Hyphomicrobiales; family Nitrobacteraceae; genus Bradyrhizobium; species Bradyrhizobium sp. McL0615. Next base: position 2,245,892 of record NZ_CP188254.1, read on the forward strand.
CCGGTGCGGGTTGGCAACGCCGCGCATGCACAACTGCAGCTCGACGTCTACGGCGAACTGATCGACGCCTTCCATCAATGGCGCACGGCCAAGCTGGAACTGGACGGAAGCACCTGGGCGGTGGAATGCACGGTGCTCGAGCATCTTGCCGAAATATGGGACCAGCCGGATCACGGCATCTGGGAGCGCCGCGGCGCGGGCAGGCATTATGTGTCGTCGAAAGTGATGACCTGGGTCGCGTTCGACCGCGGCATCAAGAGCGCCGAGACGTTCGGCTTCAAGGCGCCACTCGACAAGTGGCGCGCGCTGCGTGATGCCATCCACCTCGATGTCTGCGCGAGAGGATTTGATCCCGAGCTGAATTCCTTCGTTGAGTCCTACGGCTCGAAGATGCTCGATGCCAGCATCCTGTTGCTGCCGTCGGTGGGATTTCTGCCGCCCGAGGATCCGCGCGTCCGCGGCACGCTGGTCGCGATCGAACGGCATCTGATGCGTGACGGTTTTGTGCTGCGGCACGATCCTCGCGACGCGGAGCAGCAACCGGCCGAGGGCGCGTTCCTCGCCTGCTCGCTATGGCTGGCGGACGCCTATGTGCTGGCGGGCGAGTTTGACAAGGCGCAAACGCTGTTCACCCGCGTGGTCGCGGTCGCCAACGACCTCGGCCTGCTGGCGGAGGAGTACGATACCGGAGCTTGCCGCCAGACCGGCAATTTCCCGCAGGCGCTGACGCACATCGCGCTGATCAACACCGCGCATAACCTCTGCGCGGCGAAGACGCCGACCGAAAAGCCGGCGGTGCAGCGCTCGAAGTAGCGGCGGGTTCGGCCAGCCGCTGCTGGCCCCGGCGCAAAGCTTTGAATTGTCGGGCAAGTCTGTCCTCAACGGCCGAGTGATCAAGGATCTTGCTGCCGCGCTTTCGGCGAAGAAAAGCGATCCTTCGAAGATTGGCACAAACTGTACATCACAGCAGCGCTGACTTCGGTTACTTTAAGAGAATCAGCCAAAGCGAAGTCACGGAAGGGGAATTTGCCGGTCATATGACCGGGGTCATCCGTAAGGTGAGTTCGAAAAAGCCAAAGGACCGGGGATTCGTGGGGGCGCCGTCCGCGGCAACTGGATTGAAGAACCGGTTTAAATGCCATGACGACGATGCTGTGGATGGACAAGGACGAGGGCGCTCGATCATCCCTTGATCGCGCCGGCGGCATGGTCTGGATTCCCGGCGGCACATTTCGCATGGGATCCGACAGGCACTATCCCGAGGAGGCGCCAAGCCGCCAGGTTGCGGTCGGCGGCTTCTGGATCGACCGGACGCCGGTGACGAACCTGCAGTTCAGCCAATTCGTGGCGGCGACCGGCCATGTGACGACAGCGGAAGCTCCGTCCGACCCAAAGGAATATCCCGGCGCCCAGCCGCATATGCTCTATGCGGGCTCCCTCGTGTTCATGCGGCCGCGGTCGACGTTCGACCTGTGCGACCGGAGCCAGTGGTGGTTCTTTCTGGAAGGCGCGGACTGGCGCCATCCCTATGGTCCCAAGACCAATATCCGTGGGCTCGACGATTACCCTGTCGTACACATCTCGTTTCCCGACGCAATCGCCTACGCCAAATGGGCGGGCAAGGAGCTGCCGACGGAAGCGGAATGGGAACTTGCCGCGCGGGGCGGACTGGACGGCGCAGAATTCGCATGGGGCGACGTGTTCATGCCCGATGGCAAATGCATGGCCAACACCTGGCGGGGCGATTTTCCACGGCATAATCATGACGAACAAGGCTACGAACACACTTCCCCGGTGACGGCCTTTCCGCCCAATGGTTACGGGCTGCATGATATGATCGGCAATGTCTGGGAATGGACCTGCGACTGGTACGCGCCGGACGGCGAAACCGACGCAGCAAAGCCGTGCTGCCTGGCGCTAAATCGGCGTGGTGGCAACGAGGACGCCAGCCACGATCCGCGCCTGCCCGACATCAAAAATCCTCGCAAAGTGCTCAAGGGCGGCTCGCATCTCTGCGCCCCCAATTATTGTCGCCGCTACCGTCCCGCGGCGCGTCACGCCGAATCCGTCCATACGTCGGCCTGCGACGTCGGATTCCGCTGCGTCGCCAGGAAGCCGCACAGGTCTTGATTTTCGTCTTCGCGCTCGGCCAGGTGCAAAAGGCGCTGGACGTCGGCATTGTCCCGCACAGCGGCCCTACGAGGCGCGGTCGTGCCGGAAGTCGCGCGAGCCGGCACCCGTCTTCGCCGCGGCAGGCCCGGGCTGGGTGAACCTGCCTTCATGGGAGGAGACGGCGGCCGGACACCGGCTCGCGCTTGCCGATCGTGGCGGCGAACAGAAGCCGATTTGCTGCGCAAAGACTTTGAGAACTCCTCGATTTATCCTTCACGCAGGCTTGATACGGCGGAGCATGGCGTTTTCGAGCGAAAGCCTGCCCCGGTCTTGATCCGGGATGGATGCCGGTTCGCATAGCAATAAAGTTTACGCAGATTGCGTAGACTTATCCCTATCCGAACTGCAGCACCGTCTCGATCGCGGCGGCAAATCCGTCGTGCTCGTTGCTGTCGGTCACATGCGTCGCGTGCTGCTTGATGTTGTCGGCGGCGTTGCCCATCGCAAACGAGATGCCGCTTTTGGCAAACATCGGCAGGTCGTTCTCCATGTCGCCGATGGTCGCGATCGCGTCGGCTGAAATGCCAAGCCGCTTCGACATCGCGGCGACGAAGGTACCCTTGTCATGACCCGGCGGCGTCACGTCGAGATAGTAGTTCTGGGAACGAACCGCGGTCGCCTCCCGGCCCACCGCTTCCTTCATCGCCGCTTCGCAGCGCTGCAGCTGCGCAAAGTCCGAACTTGCGCCGACGATCTTGCAGGCTTCCGTCAAATGCGGGGTGAAATCCGTCACGATGGTCGGATCGGCTTTGATCGCCAGTTTCTCGTGCGAAACGTACTCGCCGTCGGGATTGCGCGTGTACCAGCGGTCATTGGTGAACAACCAGATATCGGCGCCGAACGCATTGAGCACATCGAGGCTGCGCTGCGCCACGGCAGGCGGAATCAGGTGCTGCTCGATCGGCCTGAGCTTGCTGTCGATGATCGAGCTGCCGTTGAACGCGCCAATCGGCAGCGTGATCGAAAGCGGCTCAATCAGAAATCCCATCCCAATGGTCGGCCGGCTGGAGACGATCGTGAAGCCGATGCCGGCGTCGTGCAGTTTCTGTACCGCCGCCTTGGCGCCATCGGTCAGAACTTTGTCCTTCGTCAACAGGGTGCCGTCGACGTCGGAAACAACGAGCGCGATACGTGTCATTGGGGAACCAGGTTCAATTGAGTGACGATGTCGTCCACGATTCGCTCGACCGGCGCATCGATCGATATCATGATTGGCCGTTCGTTCGCTCCCGGCCGCTCCAGCGTCTTGAACTGGCTGGCGAGCAAGCCCGGCGGCATGAAGTGGCCCTTGCGTGCGGCGAGGCGGGGGGCGATCAGATCCTGCGTTCCGTCGAGAAAGACGATGCGGACGTCGTCGCGGCCGTGCACGAGAATTTCGCGATAGGCGCGCTTCAGCGCCGAGCAGGCGATGACGGCGCGCTCACCGGCGGCCGAGAGGCGGTCGATCTCGTCGGCAATCGCCTGCAGCCACGGCCAGCGGTCCTCGTCTGTCAGTGGATGGCCGGCGCTCATCTTCGCGACGTTGCTTGCCGGGTGAAACCGGTCGCCATCCTCGTAACGCCAGCCGAGCCGTCGGGCGAGATGATCGGCAATGGTGCTCTTGCCGGAGCCGGAAACGCCCATCACCACCAGCGCGCAAGGTGTCTTACTGCCCACCAAAATTCTCCGGAATCGCAGCCTGATCCACCAGCCAGACCGTCTCGCCGGTGGATCGCGCGCGGTTGGCAGGCAGGTTCTCGCCCGCGAAGAGGCGCGTCAAGATCGCGCGCTTGTCGCGGCCTGAAACCTCGAACAGCATTTGGTGGCAGGAGGCGAGGGTGGGCAGTGTGAGGGTAACCCGCGGAACGAACGGCGCGACATTCGCCCGGGGTACGCCGACCACCCAGCGCGCGGTCTCGTCGAGGGCGGGATCGTCGGGAAACAGTGACGCGGTGTGGCCGTCGGGACCGACGCCCATCAGCACGAGATCGAACAGGGGGCGGGCTTCATCGAGCGTGTCTGCCCCGTAGAACGACTGCAGTTCCTGCTCGTACAGCGCGGCGCCGCGGTCGGGATCGGCAGGGTCGGCGGTCGCGGTCGGAATCGGATGGATGTTTGCCGCCGGCGCGCAGCGGTCCAGGAAAGCCGCTCGCGCCATGCCCATGTTGTTGAGCGGGTCATCCGCCGGCACGAAGCGTTCGTCGCCGATGAACCAGTGCACGCGCTGCCAGGGGATCCGGCTTCGATAGGCGTCGGTCGCCAGCAATTGATAGAGCTGCTTCGGGCTCGATCCGCCGGTCAGACAGACCGCCACCCGGCCGCTGTTGGCGCCTGTTCTGGCCAGCACATGTTCGGCGGCGGTCGCCGCCAGCGCCGCCGGATCGGCGACGGTGATCACATGGCGGTTGTCGTTCGCGGCCATCGTTCACCCGAGCTTTCGCCAGCTTCGGCCTTCGCGTTCGAGCAAATCGTTGGCTTCCTCCGGTCCTTCGCTGCCCGGTTCGTAAACCTTCAGCCCCTTGCCGCCGGCCTTCTTCCAGGCATCGAGGAATGGCTGCACCGCCTGCCAGCCGGCCTCGACGCTGTCGGCGCGCTGAAACAGGATGTTGTCGCCGATCATGCAGTCATAGATCAGCGTCTCGTAGCCGGTAGAAGGTTCGGCCTTGAAGTAGTCCTTGTAACGGAACTTCATCTCGACGCCGTCGATGTGGATGTTCGGCCCCGGCACCTTGGTGTTGAACTGCAGCGCGATGCCCTCGGTCGGCTCGGTCGAGATGATGAGGTAGTTCTGCGACAGCCGGTCCACCGGTGTGTCGCGGAACATGGCGAACGGCGCCTGCTTGAACTTGATGGCGATTTCGGTGCGCTTGACGCCGAGCGCCTTGCCGGTGCGCAGGTAAAACGGCACGCCGGCCCAGCGCCAGTTGTCGATGGTCAGCTTCAGCGCGGCATAGGTCTCGGTGGTGCTGCCAGGCAAAACGTCGGGGGTCTTGCGATAGTCTTCGATTTCGGCATCGCCGATCTTGCCGCCCCGATATTGGCCGCGCACGGAATTGTGCAGCGCCTCCTGCTCGCTCTGGGTCTGGATCGCGGAAAGCACTTCGGCTTTTTCGGAGCGTACCGAATGGGCGTCGAATTTCACCGGTGGCTCCATCGTGACCAGCGACAGCAGCTGGAACAGATGGTTCGGCACCATGTCGCGCAACGCGCCGGTCGCGTCGTAAAAGCTGCCGCGATGCCCGACGCCGAGTTTTTCATCGACGGTGATCTGGATGTGGTCGATATGGTTACGGTTCCAGATCGGTTCGAACATGCCGTTGGCGAAGCGCAGCACCAGGATGTTCTGCACCGTCTCCTTGCCGAGGTAATGGTCGATCCGATAGATCTGGTGCTCCTCAACCAGTTTGAGCAATTCACTGTTGAGCGCTTTGGCCGAAGCGAGGTCGGTGCCGAACGGCTTTTCCACCACTAGCCGCCGCCATGCGCCATTCTCCGCCAGCATGCCGGTGCGGCCGAGTTCGCGGCTGATCGGCAGGAATGCGTTGGGCGGCGTCGCCAGATAGAACAGGCGGTTGCCGCCGGTGTCGCGCGTGGCCTCGAGTTGGTCGAGCTGTTTGCTCATGGCGTCGAACGATTCAGGCTCCCCCGGATCGGCCTCGACGCAGGTCACGCATGCCAGGAGGCGTTGCGCGATGGCGTCGTCCACGGCACGGGTCGCGAACTGGCGCAGGCCTTTCATCAGGCTGTCGCGCAGCTTGTCGCTCGTCATGCCCTTGCGGGCGACGCCGACCAGGCAGAATTTTTCGGGCAAGAGATCGCCGGCAGCGAGGTTATAGAGGGCGGGGATGACGAGCCGGTGCGCGAGGTCGCCGGTGACGCCGAAAATGACGAACGCGCAGGGATCGGGTTGCTTCTGCGCTATCTTACCGACCGCCATGCCGCTCAGGCCTTCGTATTGGGTTTTTTCGGCGGCTCCTTGTGGCCACCGAAACCGGCCCGCATCGCAGACAGGATCTTTTCCGCAAAGGTGTGATCCTTGCGCGAACGGAAGCGCGCATAGAGCGCCGCGGTCAGCACTTCCGCCGGCACGGCCTCGTCAATTGCGGCGTTCACGGTCCAGCGGCCTTCGCCGGAATCCTCCACGAAGCCGGAGTAGCTATCCAGCGTCTGGTTTTCCGCGAGCGCCGACGCCGTGAGATCGAGCAGCCAGGAAGGGATCACGCTGCCGCGCCGCCACACCTCGGCGATATCGGCGATGGTCATGTCGAAGCGATGCGCCGGCGGCAACGCCTCGATATTGGCATTCTTGAGGATGTCAAAACCCTCGGCATAGGCCTGCATCAGGCCATATTCGATGCCGTTGTGGATCATCTTTACGAAGTGTCCGGCGCCGGACGGGCCGGCGTGAATGTAGCCCTGCTCGATGCGCGGGTCGCGGCCCTCACGCCCAGGCGTGCGCGGGATGTCGCCGATGCCGGGCGCTAACGTCTTGAAGATCGGATCGAGGCGGTCCACCACCGTCTTGTCGCCGCCGATCATCATGCAATAGCCGCGTTCGATGCCCCAGACGCCGCCGCTGGTGCCGACGTCGAGATAATGCAGGCCCTTTGTTTTCAGCGCCGCGCCGCGGCGAACGTCATCCTGCCAGAACGTGTTGCCGCCATCGATGATGACGTCGCCGGGCTGCATCAGCTTTGTCAATGCCTCGATGGTCGCCTCGGTGATCTTGCCGGCCGGCAGCATCACCCAGGCGGTGCGCGGCTTTTCGAGATTCGCCACGAAATCTTCCAGCGTGTTGGCGCCGACGGCGCCTTCAGCTGCAAGCGCCGCGACGGCCTTTGCGTCCTTGTCGTAGACCACAGCGGTGTGGCCGTTCTTCATCAGCCGGCGGACGATGTTGCCGCCCATCCGGCCGAGGCCGATCATGCCGAGTTGCATTCCTGACTTCCTTAAGCGAGTGCTTCCGCAATCGCGGCATCGAGTGCGGACAATCCAGATCCGAGATCACCCTTGAGATGAACGCGCAACGCACGCCTTCCACGTTCGGTGAGCACGTCGAAATCGCCGCGCGCCTGCGCCGCCTTGATGATGCCGAAACTTGCCTTCTGGCCAGGCACCGGCAAATCCTTGGCATCGTCGGCCGTAATCTGCAGGAACACACCGCTGTCGGGGCCGCCTTTGTAGGCTTGCCCGGTCGAGTGCAGGAAGCGGGGGCCGAATTCAGCGCAGGTTGCAACGTGACTGACGTCGCGTACCGCAAGCCGCATCTTCTGCAGCGAGCCGATGGTGCCGGGGTTGCGTGCGATATAGGCGAGCAGGGCGACATAGTCGCCATCGTCCGAACGCGAAAGATGCGCCTTGATCCACGAGCCGAGCGTGCCGTTGGCGCCGGCCTTGCGCAGCTCGGCTGCGTTATGCGCGTCGGTGTAGAGATCGGCCTGGTCGGTCGAAATGACAGGCTTCTCCGCGGGCAGCGCGCCGGTCTTCTCGAACGCCGCAGTGAGTTCGCGGGTCTTGATCTTGGCGGCTTCCACATCGGGCTGGTTGAACGGGTTGATGCCGAGGACCGCGCCCGCCACGGCGGTCGCCATCTCAAACCGGAAAAATTCCTGGCCGATATGGTCGATCGACTTCATGACGATGCGTACGACGGGATGTCCGGCCGTCTCCAGTGCCTTGAGCCGGTCGTCATGCGAGGCGTCGTCTTCGCCCTCGGTGCGGATATCGATGAAGAAGCGATCATTGCCATAAAGCGAGGGATCGCCGAGCGGTTCGCCGTCGATCGGGATCAGGCCCTTGCCTTCCTTGCCGGTGGACTCGGCGATCAGTTGTTCGGCCCAGGCGCCGAAATCGGCGACTTTCTCCGAGGAGGTGATCGTCACCTTGTCGCGGCCTTCGAGGCCGGCGAGCCCCATCGCCAGCCCAAGCTGCACGCCGGGGTTTTCATGCGGCGGCACGTCGGCGCCGCAGGAGCGCACCATCGCCAGTGCGTGGGTGATCAGGCTGCGAAGGTCGATACCGGCGGCCGCCGCCGGCACCAGGCCGAACGGTGACAATACGGAATAGCGTCCGCCAATCGTGGGATCGCCGTAAAAGATGCGGGCAAAGCCTTGCTTGGTCGCGGTCTTCTCCAGCGACGAACCGGGATCGGTAACGGCGATGAAGCGGTGCCCGGCCTTGTCCTTGCCGATGGTTTTGGCAACGCGATCGAAGAAATAATCCTTCATCACGTTCGGTTCGGTGGTGCCGCCGGATTTGCTGGAGACGATGAACAGCGTGTGGGCGAGATCGACCGTATCCGCCATCGCGCGCACCTGCGCGGGGTCGGTGGAATCGAGCACATGCAGTTTCGGGAAGCCGGATTTCCTGGCGAACGTTTTCGCCAGCACCTCCGGCCCCAGGCTCGATCCGCCCATGCCGAGCACGACGGCATCGCTGAAATTCTGTCCTTTCACACGGCGGGCAAAATCCTCGTAATCGGCGACGTCGGCGGCTGCAGGACTGTTCAGCCAGCCCAGCCATTTGTTCTCGTCGTCACCGGTCCAGACCGATTTGTCCTTCTGCCAGAGGCGGCGGATCGTTGCCAACGCACGCCAATCCTCAGTGCTCTTCTCGACGGCCTTCCTGATGCCGTCGCCCAGCGCGAGTTGCTGCCGGTCGATGCCGCCGCTGAGCGAGGCCGCGCGCTTGTTCGCGACCGCGCCATAGAGCTTGTCGGCGGCATCCGCAAACAACTTGACGCCGTCTTTGACCAGTTCTTCCGTGATGGCGTCGAGCGAGATGCCGGACTTTTCGAGTTCTTCCAGCACGCGGCTTGCGTCCTCGATATTCTCCTCGAGGCTGTCGCGGGGTTTGCCATGGTCGCGGAATGCATCGAGCGTTGCCGGCGGCACGGTGTTGACGGTGTTGGGGCCGATCAGTTCCTCGACATACAGCACATCGCTGTAGTCCTTGTTCTTGGTGCCGGTGGATGCCCACAGCAAACGCTGCGGCTTGGCGCCCTTGGCCGCGAGCTTCTCCCAGCGGGGGCCTGCGAACAGCCGTTTGTAGTCCTGATAGGCAAGCTTGGCGTTGGCGATCGCGACCTTGCCTTTCAGCGCGCTCAGCCGCTCCTTCTCGCTGGGATCATTGGCCCGCGCGATCTTGTCGTCGAGCTGCTTGTCGACCGCGCTATCGATGCGGCTGACGAAGAAAGATGCGACGCTCGCGACGTGCGAGGGATCGCCGCCCTTGGCGACGTATTTTTCGAGGCCCGCGATATAAGCCTCCGCCACCTCGCGGTAGACCTCCTGCGAGAACAACAGCGTGATGTTGATGCTGATGCCTTCGCCGATCAGATGTTCGATCGCCGGCAGCCCTTCCGGCGTGGCCGGCACCTTCACCATCAAATTCTGCCGCTTGACGTCCTTCCAGAGCCGCTCAGCTTCGGCGATGGTCCCCTTGGTATCCATCGCCAGATAGGGCGAGACTTCGAGGCTGACGAAACCGTCGGTGCCGTCCAAGCGGTCGTAGACCGGGCGCAGCACGTCGGCGGCGCTCTGGATGTCCTCGATCGCGACTGCCTCGAACAGGTCGGCGACCGGGCGGTCGCCCTTTTGTAACGCCTTGCCGATCGCGCCGTCATACTCGTCCGAACTGCCGATCGCCTTTTCGAAGATCGACGGGTTCGACGTCACGCCCTTGACGCCATCGGTATCGATCAGAGCCTTGAGGTCGCCCTTGGCGACGAAACCGCGGGCGAGGAAGTCCAGCCAGATCGCCTGGCCATGGTTTTCGAGTGTTTTGACGGGATTCATGGTGCCTGTTCTGTTCGGTCAGTTTCTTGGGTTCCGGGCAGCTTTCGGGGGCAGGGCTGGAAAGTCAACATTTGGTTGGGTATGCCACCGAATGGAAGGGGGACGGTCCGCCACGATAACGCCATTGGCACCGGTTCGATCCCGAAAATGGCCGCTTGCCGGCCTCGGTACGCCGGGCCGGTCCAACCGTCTTTCAGAATGACACTGCCAATCGGCAGGAGCACGAAGTCGTGAAGGATGTCCTTGAGGGACAGTTGCATTTCGTCCGCCCCTCGGAGTGGTCGCAGGAGCCACCGGGATTGTATCCGAACACGAGAAGTATCCAGCTCGATACAGCGGGGAAAGTAGGGCGATCAAATCGCCCAAATGAGCGATCGTTGTGAAAGCTTCACGTCAATCGGCCGTGCCTCAAGGTCGGAGGTAAAGATAGCCCTGCGACTGCAGCTCCGCGATCCGCACCACGCCGCCGCGCTCCGCGGCAACGAAGCCCGGCAGCAAATCCTTCAACGTGACATTCTGCGACTTCATGGTGTTGCCACAGACGGCGAGTTCGAGGCCGGCTTTGGAGAATTGGCTGACGCGCTTTGAAAAATCTGGATTGGCGGAAGCCGAATGAAACGCCCGCAATGCCTGACCGTGAACCACCAGCGCGATCGTGACGTGGTCGGGACCGCCGACGCCGTCGAGATGGTTCTGGATGTTGCCCAGCACGAAGCTGACCTTGTCGAGATCGTTGAGGTGATAGACGACCTTCAATTTTGCCGGAGGCGCTGCTTCGCCGGCCGCGCCGGCGCGAGAGGCGGCAAAGGCTGCGCCGAAAGCCGAAATCGCGCCCCACAGGATATTGCGTCGATGCATGAAATTTCCTCGGCCAAAGTGGTGTGGGTCACAGACCTAAGTAGTGTGGCATAGCAACCTATGTAGGATGGCTCATTTGTGCCGGAGTGCCGCAAGCTCCTTACGATCCGTCACCAACTCGGAGCATTCGTGCAGATCGGCGCGATCAACGCGAAAGATCTTGTCGTCGGCGCCGGCGACCAAATCGTTGCTGGCGTCGTCGTCAGGTTTGTCACGCTCCCAGATCCTGATCCGCTCCAGCCGGATCAGCGCGGATTTGTCGTCCTTCAACGCCACTTCAATGCCGCCGCCTTCGCAATCGACTCCGCAGCCAAGTCGAATTTCGCCGCCGGTGTTTTCGGCGACGATGTGATTGCAGTAGCCGCTGGAATCGAAATTGCCGGCGCGGTGGCGATATTTGAAGCCGAGACGGAACGAATAATTGACGGTCTTGTCTTCCGGTGCGTCCTCGGCCGTCACCAAAAGCTTCATCGCGCTGACCTTCTGTTTCGGATGCTGCGCGAGATGGCTGGCGTCATAACGACGCACGAAGCAGGCATAGGTCTTCTGGCTGAGCGGTCCGCCGAACATCCGGGCATCGAACGCGGTGGCTTTGGTTTTATCGACACCCTCCTGGGCGTGACAGGCATGGGCTCCGACAATGGAGGCGAGGGCGGCGATACAGGCGTATTTCATGGCAGACTCGGATTAAACGTGCGGCATTTGACTTTAGTTGCAGTTGGCCGGCGCCAAGTTCAACGCGCGGGTCGCCAAATGAATGCGTGTTCATCTTGGCCTTATTTGCCGCGGGCTGGCCGTCCGAATGTCACAAAAGGCGCTTGGTATCGCGCGTTCGGACCGTTCCGAAGCCGGATTTTTCCGCTTTGCTGCTTGGGATCGCCAAACCAACGCCGAATCGCGCCGGCACGACCACTCGGAATCCTTAAAAAATCCCTTACATGCTGTTCAGTAGTTAACCGGTGAAAATGTTGCAGCACGGATACAACGCGAGCGAAATGGCACCGTATCTTTACGAGGCAAGCGCCCTTAGCACGACTATTGCATTGCAATGTGAAGTCGCTCGCGTGTCCAATTGGTCCATGTGCTGATTGTGATTCGCGAACGGAAGCTGTGACGCTCCGACACTGGAACCCGAGTGGAGCGTGCGGCATTTACAGGTGACCATGGAGAGACGGATCATGTACAACGATTCTCTGTTCAATGCTTTCGCCCGGTCTTTCGAAGCAAGAAGCCAGACCGACATGTCGATGGCGGAATATCTGGAGTCGTGTCGAAGCGATCCGATGCGATATGCCAACGCAGCCGAACGATTGCTAGCTGCGATCGGTGAGCCTCAGATGATTGACACGGCCAAGGATCCTCGCCTTGGCCGTATCTTTTTGAACCGCACGATGCGGGCCTATCCCGCCTTCGCCGGTTTCTACGGAATGGAAGAGACGATCGAGCGCATCGTAGGCTTCTTCCGCCACGCGGCGCAGGGCCTCGAAGAGCGCAAGCAGATACTCTATCTGCTCGGGCCTGTCGGCGGCGGAAAATCCTCGCTCGCTGAACGGCTCAAGGCGTTGATGGAAGTCCATCCCATCTACGTGCTGAAGGCCGGCGACGAACTCAGCCCGGTGTTCGAAAGCCCGCTCAGCCTGTTCGATCCGGAATCGCTGGGTCCGATGCTGGAGGAGAAGTACGGCATTCCCCGCCGCCGCCTCACCGGACTGATGAGCCCGTGGTGCTACAAGCGCCTCGAAGCCTTCGGTGGCGACATCTCGCAATTCCGCGTCGCCAAGATCCAGCCGTCGCGGCTGCGCCAGATCGCGGTCGCAAAGACCGAACCCGGCGATGAAAACAACCAGGACATCTCGTCGCTGGTCGGCAAGGTCGACATCCGCAAGCTGGAGACCTTCGCCCAGAACGATCCCGACGCCTACAGCTATTCGGGCGGCCTCAACCGCGCCAACCAGGGCATTCTCGAATTCGTCGAAATGTTCAAGGCGCCGATCAAGATGCTGCATCCGCTGCTGACGGCGACGCAGGAGGGCAACTATATCGGGACCGAGAACATCGGCGCGATCCCGTTCACCGGCGTCATTCTCGCTCACTCCAACGAGGCCGAATGGCAGAGCTTCAAGACCAACAAGAACAACGAAGCCTTCATCGACCGCATCTGCGTCATCAAGGTGCCGTATTGCCTGCGCGTCACCGAGGAGCAGAAGATCTATGAGAAGCTGATCCAGGGCTCCGAACTGGCTACCGCGCCGTGCGCTCCGGCCACGATGGAAACGATGGCGCGCTTCTCTGTCATGTCGCGCTTGCGCAAGCACGAGAACTCGACCGTGTTCGCCAAGATGCGGGTCTACGACGGTGACAGCCTGAAGGAATCCGATCCGAAGGCGCGCAGCGTTCAGGAATACAGGGATTCCGCCGGTGTCGACGAAGGCATGGACGGCGTTTCGACCCGCTTCGCGTTCAAGGTTCTGGCTGCGACCTTCAACCACGACACCAATGAGGTCGGTGCCGACGCGGTTCATCTGATGTACACGCTGGAGCAATCGATCCGGCGCGAGCAGCTTCCCGACGAGGTCGAGAAGCGTTACCTCGAGTTCATCAAGGCCGAACTGGCGCCGCGCTATGCCGAGTTCATCGGGCACGAGATCCAGAAGGCTTATCTCGAATCCTATTCGGATTACGGCCAGAACCTGTTCGATCGCTATGTCGACTATGCCGACGCCTGGATCGAGGATCAGGATTTCAAGGATCCCGATACCGGACAACTGCTCGATCGCGAACTGCTCAATCAGGAGCTGACCAAGATCGAGAAACCGGCCGGCATCGCGAACCCGAAGGACTTCCGCAACGAGGTCGTCAAGTTCTCGCTGCGGTCGCGGGCCCAGTACGGCGGCAAGAACCCGTCCTGGACCAGCTACGAGAAGATTCGCGAAGTGATCGAAAAGCGGATATTCTCCCAGGTCGAGGATCTGCTCCCCGTCATTTCCTTCGGGTCGAAGAAGGACGGCGAGACGGAAAAGAAGCATGGCGAGTTTGTCGCGCGCATGGTCGAACGCGGCTACACCGAGCGGCAGGTCCGCCGGCTGGTCGAGTGGTACATGCGCGTAAAACAGGCTGGCTGAGGCGGATGAAAACGTGGCCATTCACATCGTCGACCGGCGCCTGAATCCGGGTAGCAAGAGTCTGGAAAATCGGCAGCGCTTTCTGCGCCGGGCCAAGGCGCTGGTGCAGGGGGCGGTGAAGAAATCGTCGCAGGACCGGGACATCAAGGATGTCCTGGAAGGCGGTGAGGTCAGCGTCCCGATCGACGGCATGGACGAGCCGCGCTTTCGCCGCGAGGGCGGCACCCGCGACATGGTGATGCCCGGAAACAAGAAGTTCATCGAAGGCGATATCCTTCCGCGGCCGAACCCGAGCGGCGGCAAGGGAAGGGGGGCAGGCGAGGGCGACAGCGAAGATGCGTTCCGCTTCGTTCTCAGCCGCGAGGAGTTTGTCGACCTGTTCCTGGACGATCTGGAACTGCCCGATCTCGCCAAGCGAAAGCTGGCCGAGGTCGAAAGCCAGGGCATTCGCCGGGCGGGTTACACGACATCCGGCTCGCCGGCCAATATTTCGGTGAGCCGAACGGTCAGTCGCGCGCTCGCGCGGCGCGTCGCGCTGCGGCGGCCGAGGCCGGAATTGCTGGCGGCCCTCGAGGCGGAGCTTGAGGATTGCAGCGACGAGGCGCGCCGCATCGAGCTGATGGCCGAGATCGAGGCCCTGAAGGCGAAGATCAAACGCATCCCGTTCATCGATCCGATCGACATCCGCTACCGGCGCTTCGAGACGGTGCCGAAGCCGGTGGCGCAGGCCGTCATGTTCTGCCTGATGGACGTCTCGGGTTCGATGACCGAGCACATGAAGGATCTCGCCAAGCGCTTCTACATGCTGCTCTATGTGTTCCTGAAGCGGCGCTATCGTCACGTCGAGATCGTTTTCATCCGGCATACCGACCGGGCCGAAGAGGTCGACGAGCAGACGTTCTTCCACGGACCGGCTTCCGGCGGCACGCTGGTGTCGAGCGCGTTGCAGGCGATGCACGACATCGTGCGGTCGCGGTTCCGGCCGGAGGACTGGAATATCTATGCCGCACAGGCTTCCGACGGCGACAATTCCTACGCCGACGGCGAGGTCACGAGCCGCCTCCTGACCGACAAGATCCTGCCGGTCAGCCAGTTTTTTGCCTATCTGGAAGTCGGCCAGGAGAACGGCCTTAGCTACGAAATGCCGAATTCGTCGCTGTGGACCCTTTACGAGGGCCTGCGCGCGAGCGGCGCGCCGCTGTCGATGCGCAAGGTCAACGAGCGCAGCGAGATCTTCCCGGTGTTTCATGATCTCTTCCAGCGGCGTGGCCCGCAAGAAAGGACCGCCTGATGACCGCGACCGACCAGTTGCTGTTTCAGGGCGCCGACTGGGATTTCCGAACGCTGCAGCGGATCTGCGATGCTTGCGAGCAGGTCGCGCGGGACGAACTGGGGCTCGATGTCTATCCCAACCAGATCGAGGTCATCACCGCCGAGCAGATGCTGGACGCCTATTCGTCGGTCGGCATGCCGCTGTTCTACAAGCACTGGTCATTCGGCAAGCACTTTGCCTTTCAGGAGGCATCCTATCGCAAGGGGCTGATGGGGCTGGCCTACGAGATCGTCATCAACTCGTCGCCGTGCATTTCCTACCTGATGGAGGAAAATACCGCGACGATGCAGACGCTCGTCATCGCGCATGCCGCTTTCGGCCATAACCATTTCTTCAAGAACAACTACCTGTTCAAGCAATGGACCGACGCCGACGGCATTCTCGATTATCTTGAATTCGCCAAGCGCTATGTGACGCATTGCGAGGAACGCCATGGCCGGTTGGCGGTCGAGCACACGCTCGATGCCGCGCACGCCCTGATGTCGCACGGCATCGATCGCTATCCTGGCAAGAAGAGTCTCGATCTTCGCGCCGAGGAAAAGCGGGCGGGCCGGCGCCGCGCCCACGAGGAGAGCGCCTTCAACGATCTGTGGCGCACCGTGCCCGCCGGCAAGGTGAAGAGCAGTGCGATACTTGATGTCGAGCACCGCCGCCAGATGCTGGGCCTGCCGCAGGAAAACCTGCTGTATTTTCTGGAGAAGACGGCGCCGCGCCTGCGTCCCTGGCAACGCGAGATACTGCGGATCGTGCGCCACATCGCGCAGTATTTCTATCCGCAGAGCCAGACCAAGGTGATGAACGAGGGCACCGCGACCTACGTTCACTATCGCATCATGAGCCGGCTGCACCAGCAGCGGCGGCTGACGGACGGTAATTTCCTCGAATTCCTGCAGTCGCACACCAACGTCGTGTTCCAGCCAGAATTCGACGACCCTCGCTACTCCGGCTTCAATCCGTATGCGCTGGGATTTGCGATGATGCAGGACATCGAGCGCATCGTCACCGAACCGGACGCCGAGGACCGCGAGTGGTTTCCGGATATCGCCGGCAAGGGTGACGCAATGGGCGTGCTGCGCGACATCTGGGCCAATTATCGCGACGAAAGCTTTATCAGCCAGTTCATGAGTCCGCGGCTGATGCGGCACTTCCGCCTGTTCCATCTGCACGACGATCCGGAGGATCGCTCCGGTATCCTGGTCGACGCCATCCACGATGAGCGCGGCTACCGCCGGCTGCGGCGCGAGCTGGCGCGGCAGTACGACGTCGGCTTCATCGACCCGAATATCGAAGTCGTCGATGTCGATCTTGCCGGCGATCGCCGCCTGATGCTGCGCCATACCGTGGTGAAGGGCGCTCAGCTCACCGAGGCCGACACCAAGCGTGTGCTGCAGCACCTTGCCGATCTCTGGAGCTACGACGTGTCGCTCGTCGAGGTCGACACATCAGGCAAGGTGTTGAGGGAGTATATCGCAAACCCGCGGAGCATCGCCGTGGCGGCATAGCCGGGTTTCCTCATGGTGAGGAGCCGCGTCAGCGGCGTCTCGAACCATGCGTCCCGCTGGTGCCGTTCATCCTTCGAGACGGCCGCGTTGCGGCCTCCTCAGGATGAGGGCCAGTGCAGCCGACCCAGTGAGCTACCGCAGGCTGGCGTTGATCTTTTCCAGCGCTGATGTGCCGGGGCACAGATCCTTGGCTTCCAGCGTATTGAGCGGCGTCTCGACGGTGTCGAGATGGGTGTGTAGATCTTCCGAATCCGGATCGACATACAACAGCCCGGTGACCACCTGGCCCTTGGCGGCATGCTTCTGCAGGAAGGTCATCGCCGCCAGCCGGTCGTTGGCGTCATAGTCGGCGTCGATCTTGCGCAGCGCCAGCCGCGTGCCGTCATGCTGTTCGACCACCTGAACCGTGCCCGGTGCGTAATCGACCGTGATTGGGTCGCGGCCGGTCAGCACGTCGAGCCGGTTCACCGCGTCATTGTGTTCGCGGACATAGTCGAAACTCTTGGTCGAGCCGGCATGGTTGTTGAAGGCGATGCAGGGGCTGATGACGTCGATGAAGGACGCGCCCTTGTGCCGGATCGCAGCCGCAATCAGCGGCACCAGTTGGTTCTTGTCGCCGGAAAAACTGCGCGCCACGAAGCTGGCGCCGAGCTGCAGCGCGATCGCCACCAGGTCGATCGCGTTGTCGGTGTTCATCACGCCCTTCTTGGACTTCGAGCCGCGGTCGGCGGTGGCCGAGAACTGGCCCTTGGTCAGGCCGTAGACGCCGTTGTTCTCGACGATGTAGGTCATGTTGACACCACGCCGGATCGAATGCGCGAACTGGCCGAAGCCGATCGAGGCACTGTCGCCGTCGCCGGAGACGCCGAGATAGATCAGGTCGCGGTTGGCGAGGTTGGCGCCGGTCAGCACGGACGGCATGCGGCCGTGCACCGAGTTGAAGCCGTGCGAATTGCCGAGGAAATAGTCCGGTGTCTTCGACGAGCAGCCGATGCCGGAGATCTTCGCCACCCGGTGCGGCTCGATCGACAGCTCGTAGCAGGCTTCGATGATGGAGGCGGTGATCGAGTCGTGGCCGCAGCCGGCGCACAGCGTCGAGATCTTGCCCTCGTAGTCGCGGTGGGTATAGCCGAGCTCGTTCTTCGGCAGGCCGGGATGATGAAACTTGGGCTTTGCAATGTAGGTCATGACACGGCCTTGCGGAGAGGGGTCACCTTGAGATGATCCTGATGGTCGCCGATGGCGTTGGCGATGAAGCGGGCGGTGATCGGCGTGCCGTCATAGTGCACGATCGGCACCAGCCGGACCGGATCGATGCCGTTCTCGTTGACGATCAACTGGCGCAGCTGGGCGTCGCGGTTCTGCTCGACCACGTAGACGAAGTCATGATCGGCGATGAAGCTCGCCACGCTGGAGTGGAACGGGAAAGCACGGATGCGCATGCGGTCGAGCTGATGCCCGCGCGCTTCCAATAGTCCGATCGCCTCGTCCATCGCGGGCGCCGTCGAGCCGAAATAGATCACGCCGTATTTGGTCGGCTTGGCGGCGTTGGCCTGCAACGGCCGCGGCACCATGTCCTGGGCGGTTTCGAACTTGCGCACCAGCCGCTGCATGTTGTCGGCATAGATCGCGCCTTCTTCCGAATAGCGCGCGTAACGGTCGCGCGAGGTGCCGCGCGTGAAGAACGAGCCCTTGGTCGGATGCGTGCCGGGATAGGTGCGGTAGGGAATGCCGTCGCCGTCGACGTCGAGATAGCGGCCGAAGTCGCGGCCGGGCTCGTCGAGCATTTCCGCGGTCATCACCTTGCCACGATCATATTGCCGGGCGTCGTCCCATTTCAGCGGGCGGCACAGCCGGTGGTTCATGCCGATGTCGAGATCGAGCATCAGGAAGATCATGGTCTGCAGCCGCTCGGCGAGATCGAACGATTGCGCCGCGAACTCGAACGCTTCGGCCGGATCTTCCGGGAACAGCAGGACGTGCTTGGTGTCGCCGTGGGACGCATAGGCGCAGGCGATGATGTCGCATTGCTGGGTGCGCGTCGGCATGCCCGTTGAAGGGCCGGCGCGCTGGATGTTCATGATCACGGCCGGAATTTCCGCAAAATACGACAGGCCGATGAATTCGGTCATCAGGGAGATGCCGGGGCCGGAGGTCGCGGTAAAGGCGCGCGCACCGTTCCAGGACGCGCCGATCACGATGCCGATGGAGGCGAGTTCGTCTTCGCCTTGCACGATCGCGTATTTCGCCTTGCCGGTCTTGGGGTCGTGCCGCAGCTTCTTGCAGTGGCTCGTAAAAGCCTCGGCCACCGACGACGACGGCGTGATCGGATACCAGGCGCAGACGGTGGCGCCGCCATAGACCGCGCCCAGCGCTGCCGCGCTATTGCCTTCCATGAAGATGCGGTCGCCGACCTTGTCGGCCTTCTTCACCTGCAGCCCGATCGGGCATTTCAAGTTCTGCAGCGCCCAGTCGCGGCCAAGATGCAGCGCATGGACGTTGGAGGACAGCAGCTTTTCCTTGCCCTTGTATTGTTCGGAGATCAGTTGCTCGACGATTTTCGGATCCATGTCGAGCAGTGCGCACACCGCGCCGAGATAGATGATGTTCTTGAACAGCTGGCGCTGGCGCGGATCGGTGTAGGTCGAATTGGTGATCGCGGTCAGCGGCACGCCGATCACGGTGATGTCGCTGCGAAATTTCGACGTCGGCATCGGTTTGGTCGAATCGTAGAACAGATAGCCGCCCGGCTCGATCGAGGCGACATCCTTGTCCCAGGTCTGCGGGTTCATCGCCACCATCAGGTCGACGCCGCCGCGGGCGCCGAGATGGCCGGCTTCGGTGACGCGCACCTCGTACCAGGTCGGAAGGCCCTGGATGTTGGAGGGGAAGATGTTGCGCGGTGAGACCGGCACGCCGTGGCGCAGGATCGAGCGCGCAAACAGCTCGTTGGCGCTCGCCGAACCCGAGCCGTTGACGTTGGCGAAGCGGACGACGAAGTCGTTTACGCTGCTGATCGGGCTTTGGTCTGGCATGTTGATCCCGCGTGAGTCATATCGATGAGGTACTTTTGCATGTCCCAGGCGCCGGTGGGGCAACGCTCGGCGCACAGCCCGCAATGCAGGCAGACGTCCTCGTCCTTCACCATGACGCGCCCGGTCTTGAGCCCGTCGGCGACATAGAGCGCCTGGTCGTGGTGCGGCGAGGGCGCTTTCAGCCGCTGCCGCAGATCGTCTTCCTCGCCGTTCTCCGTGAAGGTGATGCAGTCCATCGGGCAGATGTCGACGCAGGCGTCGCATTCGATGCAGGCGGGCGCCGAGAATATGGTCTGCACGTCACAGTTCAGGCAGCGCTGCGCCTCGCCGAGCGCGAGCTTGACGTCATAGCCGAGCTCGACCTCGGTCCTGATGTCCTTTAGCGCGATCACCTTGTCGCGATGCGGCACCTTGTAGCGCTTGTCGCCGGAGATGTCGTTGTCGTAGCTCCACTCGTGGATGCCCATCTTCTGCGACGAGACATGAACTTCGGGCAGCGGACGCTCGGTAATGTCCTCGCCCGAGATCATCTTGTGGATCGACAGCGCGGCGTCGTGGCCGTGCGCGACCGCCCAGATGATGTTCTTGGGGCCGAACGCCGCGTCGCCGCCGAAGAAGACTTTTGGATTGGTCGAGACAAAAGTTTTCGCATCGACCTGCGGCATGTTCCACTTGTCGAACTCGATACCGCAATCGCGCTCGATCCAGGGAAACGCATTCTCCTGGCCGACCGCGACCAGCACGTCGTCGCAGGGGATGGTCTGGTCGGGTTCGCCCGAGGGCACCAGGTTGCGGCGGCCCTTGGCGTCATATTCGGCCTTCACCTTCTGGAAGGTGACGCCGATCAGCTTGCCGGCTACATGCTTGAACGCCACCGGCACCATGAAATTGAGGATCGGGATATCCTCGTGAAGCGCGTCTTCCTTTTCCCAGGGGCTCGCCTTCATTTCCTCGAAGCCGGAACGCACGATCACCTTGACGTCCTCGCCGCCGAGCCGGCGCGCGGTCCGGCAGCAATCCATCGCGGTGTTGCCGCCGCCGAGCACAATCACGCGCCTGCCGATCTTCTCGACATGGCCGAACGAGACGGATGATAGCCATTCGATCCCGATGTGGATGTTGGCGCCGGCTTCCTTGCGGCCGGGGATGTCGAGCTCGCGGCCGCGCGGTGCGCCGGAGCCGATGAAGATCGCGTCATAATTTTCGCTGAGCAGCTTCTTCAGACTGTCGACGCGATGGCCGCCCTTGAAGTCGACGCCGAGGTCGAGAATGTAATCGGTTTCCTCGTCGATCACCGTATCCGGCAGGCGGAACTTTGGAATCTGACTTCGCATCATGCCGCCCGCCTTGGGGTCGGCATCGAACACGGTGCAGTGATAGCCGAGCGGCGCGAGGTCACGCGCCACAGCGAGCGAGGCGGGACCGCCGCCGACCAGCGCAATGCGCTTGCCGTTCTTCGCCAGCGGCTTCGGCATCCGGTGCTTGACGTCGTCCTTGAAGTCGGCGGCAACGCGCTTCAGGCGGCAGATCGCAACCGGCGTCTCTTCGACGCGGCCGCGACGGCACGCCGGCTCGCACGGGCGATCGCAGGTGCGTCCCAGAATTCCGGGAAACACATTCGATTTCCAGTTGATCATATAGGCGTCGCTATAACGCCCTTCAGCAATCAGACGGATGTATTCGGGAACTGGCGTGTGAGCGGGACAAGCCCATTGGCAATCGACCACTTTGTGAAAGTAGTCTGGCGCCGAGATATCAGTCGGTTTCATTCCTACCTTGTCCGCGCCAGCTAGTAGAACGCGGCCTTATTTTGCCTGCGAACGCTTAACGAGCGTTCTTGTGGTTTTTGAATTGGATCATAGGGTTATCTTATTAGAGCCATTCCAGACGCGGCACAAAGGCAATTTTGCGCGATCTCCAGCTTTCAAATGCATGGAAGCGTGGACTTAGCGTCGCAGTTATCGATGCGGCGGTGCAATATGTGCGGTGCAGCTACGATGCGCGCTACCTGATCAATCCGCGCCGCAATTCCTCGATCAGAACTCTGACCTTGGAAAGACTGGCGCGATGATGCGGAAAGGTGGCGAAGACGTTGATCGCGGGAAGGCCCGCTTCGCCGAGCACCTCGACGAGCTTGCCGGAGGCGAGATCGTCGCGAGCGAGAAACGACGGCAGGATGGCAACACCGGTCCCTTCCAGCACCAACGACTGCACCGCCATCATGTCGCTGACGATGATGCGCGGCGCGATATCGATCTCGACCAGATCACCCGACCATTCGAATCGCCACTTGCTTCGCGGCGCGTAGGTCCGCTGCACGATGCACGCATGAGTGGCGAGATCCTGCGGCCGTTCGACTGGCGCGTGCTTCGCCACATAGTCTGGTGAGGCGCAGACATGCAGCGTGAAGCGGTCGATGCGCTCGGACACCAGGCCCGATTGCGTCGGTTCGGCAATGCGGATCGCGAGGTCATATCCTTCCTCGAGAATATCGACATAGCGATCCGACAGATCGAATTCGAAGCGCAAACGCGGATAGCGTCTGGCAAGGGCGGCGAGGCGCGGAAGAACCGAAGTGCGGCCATAGGCCGTCGGCATGGTCACGCGCAGCAACCCTTCGGGCTCCGACCCTTCCGATTGCACGCGGCCCTCGGCATCCGCGAGCCGTGCCAGCACGTCGCGCAAGTCATTTGCGAAGGCAAGGCCTGCTTCGGTCAGGGCAACGCGGCGGGTGGTGCGCTCGATGAGGCGCTTGCCGATCCGCATCTCCAGCGCGGCGATGCGCCGGCTGACGGTGGATTGAGTGATGCCCAGTTCGCGCGCGGCCGCGCCGAAGCCGCCGCGATCGACTACCGCGAGAAAAGCCTCGGCTTCGGAAAAGCTGGCCTTATTCATGCTCATATCGGATTTATGATATCGAAATCGTACCATATTAATCCAGTAATGGCTATAATAAACCTGTGCGGGCCGACCATTTCACGAGGCTGCACTCATGACCGCTGTCACACAGGCCATTTCCGAGCGCCGCTCGTCGCGCGCGTATCTGAGCCGACCGGTTTCCGCCGGCTTGGTCCGCGACATCATCGAGGTTGCGCGCCGCACCCCATCGAGCAGCAACATGCAGCCGTGGCGGCTTAGCGTGATGGCGGGCCCCGACCTCGACCGGCTGCGCGACGCGGTGCGGCAGAGCCTCGCGGCCAATCCCGCCGCCGAGGGGGCGGAGTACAAGATCTACGCGCCCAATCTGAAGGACCCTTACAACCGTCGCCGCATCAAATGCGCCGAGGATCTCTATGGGACCGTCGGCATCCCCCGCGAGAACAAGATGGCGCGGCTGCTGCAGTTTGCGCGGAATTTCGATTTCTACGGCGCGCCGGTCGGCATGATCCTGTCGATCGACCGCACCATGGAGCAGGGGCAATGGGCCGATGTCGGCATGTTCCTGCAATCGATCCTGCTGCTCGCCCATGAGCGCGGCCTTTCGGCCTGTCCGCAAGCGGCGTGGGCGGCGATGCACAAGACGGTACGCGCGCATCTCGCGCTGCCCGGGGAATACATCGTGTTCTGCGGCATTTCGCTTGGCCATGCCGACCTCTCGCAGCCGATCAACAGCCTCGTCACCGAGCGCGCTTCGTTCGAGGAGATCGCGGAGATGCGAGGTTTTACGGAGGACGCACGCGAGGCGGAGGAGATACTTGTCGTCTAGCCGCGGACACGCGGCGAGACGACTTGCCTAGATTAGCGGCAGAATGGCGCCGATCGCCGCCAGCAGGACGACGACGATCCATGGTGCCAGTTTCCAAACCGTCAGCAGCAGGAAGCCGGCGAGTGCCACGGCGAAATCGCGCGGGGTGAGCACCGCGCTGGTCCACACCGGATTGTAGAGCGCAGCGCCAAGGATGCCGACGACGGCGGCGTTGGTACCGCGCATGGCGGCCTGCGCGGCGGGACGCATCCGTAGCGCGTCCCAATAGGGCAGCATGCCGTAGACCAGCAGCAGCCCTGGCAGCGACAACGCGATAAGTGCGATCACCGCTCCAGCCAGACCATTGGGAGCGGGTCCTATGGCGCCGAGATAGGCCGCGAAGGTGAAGAGGGGTCCGGGCACCGCTTGCGCCATGCCGTAGCCGGCCAGGAAATCCGCGTTGCTGACCCAGCCCGGCGTCACCACTTCCGCCTGCAGCAGCGGCAGCACGACATGACCGCCGCCGAACACCAGCGCGCCGGAACGATAAAACGCATCGAACAGCGCCAGCCCTTGCGAGCCGGTCCGTGCCGTCACCAGCGGCGTGAGCAGGAACAGGACTGCGAACAGCACGAGCGCGATCGTGCTGTGCCGGCGCGATACCGAAAAGCCGAGGTGGCCCGCAGGGGCGGGCCCATCGCCGCGGCAGAGCCAGAGCCCGGCGATGGCCCCAAGCGCGATGGCGCCGATCTGCCCAAATGATCCACCGATGAAAACCACGATCGCGACAGCGGCGAGCGCGATGGCGGCCCGCTCGCGATCCGGTGTCAGGCTCCTTGCCATGCCCCAGATCGCCTGCGCCACCACGGCGACCGCGACCAGCTTCAGGCCGTGAAGTACGCCTTCGGCGAACGGGCCGGTGAAGACTGTCGCACCAAGCGCGAAGGCGAAGAGAATGATTGCCGACGGCATGGTGAAGGCGAACCACGCCGCCAGCCCGCCGAGCAGGCCGTTGCCGCGCAGAATGCCGAGGGTGAAGCCGACCTGGCTGGACGCCGGCCCGGGCAGAAACTGGCAGAGCGCGACGATGTCGGCATAGCTGCTTTCGCTCAGCCACTTCCGGCGCTCGACGAATTCCGCCCTGAAGTAGCCGAGATGCGCAATCGGCCCGCCGAACGATGTGAGGCCCAGCTTGAGAAAGGCGGCGAAAATATCGGCCACGGTGCCCGCGGACTTTTCCGCCATGCAGTTCAACTCCAATTACGGCTGAAGAGCGGGAGCCGGTAAGATGTTACCAAACGCTTGGGACGACCTGGAAACAGATGCGTATGACATCTCAGCCGGTTGTCCCAGCATCCCGAAGATGAAGGAGCGCTTTCAGGCGACCATCACACATCTCAGAGATAACATTAGCAGGGCAATTGAAAGCGATGTTAGAGACTTCGGCGGAAGTTCTCATCTGCTTATGATGGTCTTCGATTGTTGCGAGGGGAGCAATCGAAGCTGCCTGGCGCAGCACTAGTCGTGCGGGTTAGCTCCTAACCGAGCCATTCTGCCAGAAGGCAATCTCGGCCGCCGGTTTACGCGACATGGCGTTAACAACGCCTTCACCGCCCCTTCCTAGGATGCGGCATTGCACCTTGTTCCCACGCAGGAACTTCCCAATCATGCCGCCATCATCCATTTCACCGTCGCGTGTCGAAGCGCTCGATTTGCTGCGTCTCGTGGCGGTGCTGGGCGTCGTTCTCTATCATTTCGGCTTCTGGGGCCCGGCCGCGCATGGGGTGCCCCAAGTGGCGCTCCCCTGGCTGACGCCGGTGGCCAAATACGGCTTTCTCGGCGTGCCGGGCTTTTTCGTCATCAGCGGTTTCGTGATTGCCTATTCGGCCGAGGGCCGGACGGCCACCGGCTTTGCCATTGCCCGCTTCAGCCGGATCTACCCGACTTTCGTCTTCTGCATGACGCTGACCTGTCTGGCGATCGTGTTGCTGGGGCCGCCGCACTTCGAGGCTGGCTTCAGGCAGTGGCTCGCTAATTTGTTCATCGCCGCGACGGCGTTCGGCCAGCCCTACATGGACGCGTCCTACTGGTCGCTGGTGATCGAAGTGATGTTCTATGCCTGGGTCGCTGTGCTCATCGCGGCCGGGCTATTTCCGCGCCGCATCGATACCATCATCCCGGTCTGGCTCGGCATCACCTTCGCCAATGAAATGACGCTCGATGCGCCGCTGGTCGAGAAACTGTTTCTCACGGACTATAGCGGCTTCTTCGCTGTGGGCTTGCTGATCTACCAATTCTATTGCGGGCGCCGTGGCCCGGTGCTGTACGGCATGCTGGCGCTGTCGATCGGCACGGCGGTATTCCAGTCCATCCACGAAGCGGTGAAGCTGGAGCCGCACACCGGCGGCGTGTTCGACGAATGGACCGTGGCGGCAATCTGCCTCGGATCGGTTGCCGTCATCTTCCTGGCCACGCGAATTCGTCACGTTCCGCTCCCGTCAGCGCTGGTGCTGGCAGCCGGCGGGCTGACCTATCCGCTCTATCTCCTGCACATGCAGTTCGGCTACGTGCTGTTCACCCGTCAGGCGCCCGCCAATGCGGTGTCATGGGTCGTGGCGATCATTTTGGCCATGACCTGGCTGGCCTGGATCGTGTGGCGTTATGTCGAGCGACCGGCGCAGCGCTGGGTCAGGGATTTCCTGTCGGGCCGTGCCGTCAGATTCGGGTGGCCGATCAAGCTGCCTGCGGCTGTCCGGAGCAGCGGAGGCGCTTAGCCGCCAATATCGCTCTTCGCCAGATCCCACATCAGCCGGTAGACCCCGCTCGAGATCGTCAGCGGCTTCAGCGCAATGTTGCCGCCAAAGCGCAGCATGGCCGCGGGCAGCGCGCCAATTTCGGTCGCATCGATCAGCACGAACCAGTCGCCGGCGCCGGGATTGGGCGCGGAGGGATCGTCGGTGATCGGCCTCGACAGTGGCGGATCGTTCTCGATCAGATGCATGGAGATGATGCCGTCGAGATTTGCCGGATCGAGGTGCTCGGCGAGCCCAGCACGCAATTTGTCCTCGCCGCCGGCCGGAGGACGCAGCCTGATGATTCCGAGCGCCGCGCCGCGGCCGGTGCCCCGGCTTACCGTGATGCGCGCGACCGCGCGGATCATGTTCTGGAAGTGAGCGATATTGGCCTTAGACCACGCCGTCTGATTGGCCAGCGCGGTGCGATAGGCCGGGCTGTCCAGCACCTCGAACGTTTCGGTGGAGTAGAGGCTGAGATATTTCGGATTGCCGTCGTGGGCGACGTAACGGCGGGCTTCGAGGAAGCCCTCGATCGCGACGCGCTCTTCGAGATGTTCGCGGTCGTACCAGCGATTGAATTCGGCTTCGTGCGCGGCGTCGATGTTCATCGACGTCAGCAGCATGCCTTTACCCGCCATCGGCATTTTTCTTGATTCCTACTTGCTGGTTCTGGAAGCCATGTCCGCGATCGCCTTCATCACGGCGTCGCGGACACCGGGATCGTACAGCGTGTGGCCGGCGCCCTCGACCAAACGGATCTCGGCCTCGCGCCACAGCGCGCCAAGCGCGTGTGAGGTTGCGGGCGGGCAGAGCAGATCGTAGCGGCCCTGCACGATGATCCCGGGGATGCCCTTGAGCCTGCCCGCTTCGCGCAGCAACTGGTTCGGCTGCATGAAGCAGTCATTGGCAAAATAGTGCGCCTCCATGAACGGCGTGGCCGGCAGGCCCCGCGATGATGCAAGCAGATCGAGGCGTGTGCGGTTCGGCGTGTGCTCGGACAGAATGCGTTCGGTTTCGCCCCAGGCCCGCGCCGCCGGAATATTCACGTCAGGATTGGAATCGAGGATGCGGCGGAAATAGGCCTGGATCGGTTGCGCGCGTTCGCCTTCGGGCAGCACGCTCATGAAGTCGTCGTAGAGGCCGGGATAGAACCGCGGCAGCGTGTTGAGAAATCCGTTCTCGATTTCCTTGATCGTGCCGAGGAAAGTGGCGCGCAGCACGATGCCGGTAACGCGGTCGGGATGGGCCTGCGCATACGCCAGCGCCAGCGTCGCGCCCCAGGAGCCGCCGACGATCATCCAGCGTTCGAAGCCGAATTTCTCGCGGATTGCTTCCATGTCGGCGATCAGATGCGGCAGCGTATTGGCGTCGCGGCGGCCTTTTGGGCGGCTGCGACCGGCGCCGCGCTGGTCGAACAGCACCGCATGGAAACGTTCGGGATCGAACAGCCGGCGATGGTCGGGCTGGCAGCCGCTGCCGGGCCCGCCATGCAGATAGACCGCGGCAACACCACCGATGCGGCCGACGCTCTCGACATAGATGTCGTGGCCGTCGCTGACGACGAGTTGCTCCGATGTCAGTGGCGCAAACGGATCGGCGCGTTTGACGGATTTGCCGGCGTCGGCGTCAGGCGCCATGCTCGCCTTCCGTCTCCAGCGCACCGCCGGCGAAATTGCGATAGAGGAAGCGGTCCTGGTGCGCAGCCGCCTCGCGCTCGGCCTGCTTGAAGATCTGCTCGTGCATCGGCGACAGCGTGCAGGCGGGGTCGGTATTGCCGGCGTCGCCGGTCAGCGCAAAGGCCTGGCAGCGGCAGCCGCCGAAATCGATTTCCTTGAATTCACAGCTCTTGCACGGCTCGGGCATCCAGCCGGTACCGCGATAGCGGTTGAAGGCTTCGGAATTCTGCCAGATCCAGGCGATCGAATGATTCGAGCGCACGGATTCGAATTCGAGCCCGGTGATGCTCTCCGCCGCATGGCAGGGCAGCACCTTGCCGGCCGGCGAAATGTTGAAGAACTGCCGGCCCCAGCCGCCCATGCATTTCTTCGGCCGCAGCGCGTAATAATCCGGCACCACATAGTCGATGGCGAGAATGCCCTTCAGCCGCACGGCGGCTTCCTCGACGATGCGGCTGGTCTCGTCGATCTGCTCGATCGTCGGCATCAGCGCGGCGCGGTTCTTCAGCGCCCAGCCGTAGTACTGGACGTTGGCGACTTCCAGCCGGTCGGCGTCGAGATCGACCGCCATCTGGATGATGTCGGCGAGTTGATGAAGATTCTGGCGGTGCATGACGGCATTGACCGTCAGCGGCAGGTCGAGCTCGCGCGTCCATCTCGCGGCCTCGAGCTTCTTTTCGTGGGAGTTCTTCAATCCGGCGACGCGATCCGCCACCATGGGCTCGTTGCCCTGGAAACTGATCTGCACGTGACAGAGGCCGGCATCCGCCAGCGCCGAAAGTTTTTCCTTGGTCAGCAGCACCGCCGACGTAATGAGATTGCTGTACAGCCCGACATCCGTCGCATGCTGCACCAGTTCCACCAGATCCTTGCGCGCGGTCGGCTCGCCGCCCGAGAAATGGATCTGCAGCACGCCGATTTCGGCGAGCTCACTCAGAACCTTCTTCCATTCCTCGGTCGTCAGTTCGGTGCCGCCACGATCGAGTTCGATCGGGTTGGAGCAATAGGGGCATTGCAGCGGGCAGCGGTGCGTCAGCTCGGCGAGCACGGCCAAGGGAATGCCGAACGTCTCCGCGGTCGAACGTTGCGATTCCAGCACCGCGAGCCCGTCACTGGGCGTGGCGCCGGCTGTTTTGCCATCGGCGAGAATGTCGCTCATGACGTCTTCTCACGCGCTTCGGTCAGAAAGCCCTTGTCAGCGAGGTCCTGCAGCATCCCGATGACGTCGGTCAGGATCGCCTCGCGGGGTGCCGCGTATTTGGCGGCGAGCTGATCGGCCATGTCGCCGACACTGCGCACGCCGTCGCAGAGCTGCAGCACTTCCACCGCGATCTCGTCCGGCGCCAGCACGCGCTCCGGCGCCAGGATCACCCAGACCTGCCGCGTCTCATCGAATTTCAGCTTCGCGTGCCGCGGTAATTTCGGCCGGCTCGCTTCGCTGACGCTGATGTTGCGGCTCGCAGCCATTGATCGCTAGTCCCCTTTGGGCACGAATGCGCCGGGCGGTATATGGCCCTCGACATAGGCATGATACAGCGCGTCAAGCTGAACCCAAAGCACATTGGTCTTGAAGATCAGTGCATTGCAGACCGCCTCGCGCTCGGCCGGCGTCTTCGCGTTGGCCTTGACGTATTCCAGCGCAAAACCCGCGTCACGCGGCGCCTGTGTCAGGCGGCGGCTAAAATAGCTCATGATGTCAGGATTGACGAAATCATAGTGCTGCAGCATGCCGGAGATGCGCTCCTCATGCAGGTTCGGCGCGAACAGTTCCGTGAGCGAAGAGGCGATCGCCTCCAGCGGTGTCTTGTCGCGGCAGAAATGCACATAGGCCTCCACCGCAAACCGCGTCGCCGGCAAAATGCCTTCGGTCGATTCCACATAGGCGCTGTCGAGGCCGAGCCCCTCGGTCAGCTTCAGCCAGCGCTCGATGCCGCCTTCCGAGCCGATATCGCCGTCGTGGTCCTCGATCCGGTGCCGCCATTCGACCCTTGTGGCGCGGTCGCGGAACCGGGAAATCACCATCGCGTCCTTCAGCGGGATCGTGCTCTGGTAGAAATAGCGGTTCAGCGCCCAGGCCTGCACCTGTCCCTTGTTGAGCTTGCCGCCATGCAGCAGCCGATGGAAGGGATGCAGATTGTGGTAGCGCGTCGCGCCGATGTGGCGGAGCATCGCTTCGAGTTCATCGGCGTTGTTGAGCGTGATGCCCTTGCCGATCGACAGGGCGGTCATATCCGCGGTCATTTTCCCCTTGGCCATGACATTCACAGCGTGATCTCCATTCCATCGGCCGGAATCTGCCAGCCGGCTTGTTCTACTGCCTTTCGCTCGTCCGAGCCGGCGAGCAGCGCGGGGTTCGAGTTGTTGATATGCAGGAACATTTTTCGGCCGATATCGAGGCCGGCAAGGCTCTCGATCGCGCCATGTTCGCCCGACATTGAAATATGGCCCATCCCTTGTCCCGTCTTGGTGCCTAGTCCCTGGACGATCAACTCATCGTCGCGCCACACGGTGCCGTCGAAGAACACCAATGCTGCGCCTGCCAGGCGCGATTTGAGATCATCGGTCACCCGTGCGCAGGCGGCCAGGAAATAGAAGTACTTGCCGCTGCCCTTGTCCAGAATCCGCAAGCCCAGCGTATCGCCTGCGCCATCACCGCCCGCCGGGTGCGCCTTGCCTTCGAGGTACCACGCGCCCTTGCCAGGAACCGCGAAGGGGAGGATTTCCATGCCGGATGGCGAGCCATCGGGCAGGGCCGGCTCGAACGCCGTGTCGGCCTCGATCGGCCGCCGCTTCACGTTGTTTTCGCCGAGCACGTTAAAGATGCTGTTGGATCGCAAAATCGCAAGGACCCGCTCATGCGCATAGAGCGTAAACGGCGAACCCTCGCGCATCGACAACAGCCCCGCGACCGCATCGACTTCGCCATTGGTCAGGATCACGCCGGCGATCGGGCTGTGCCGGAGCTGTCCGGCCTTGGGGTGAAGCTGCGGCGTCGCGATCACCTGCTGACGCAGGTCGGGCGAGGCGTTGATCAGATACCAGTGCGCGCCATCGGCGCTGACCGCGATCGAGGCCTGGGTACTGCGCAGCCCGGGATGTTCGCTTCGCGCTTTCCGGCACACCGGACACCCACAATTCCATTGCGGGATACCGCCGCCTGCCGCGGCGCCCAGGACGACGACGCGAAGCATGATTCGTCTCCTGGACTTCCAGACTTGAAGACACGAACTGGACTACAAGCGCCTGAGCTACAAACACCACGAGGTGGACACCGGCCTCGGACACAGTTCCACCGTCGGGAACGTGTCAGGCCCGGAAGTCCACCTCCGTGAGATATGAAATGCGCTGCCGCTTACTTGCGGGTGGCGCACATATACATGTTGATTTCCATGCCAACCGAAACTTCGACGATTTGCGGCGTTTTCCAGGCCATTTGGCTCTCCCTTTGCTATCGGACGAATTCCGTCCTTGGGGTTAAGGTAGCGCGGATCAAAAAGTTCGCCAGTTAAATCTTTTGCCTGGAACCCGCATTTGTTTATGCTGCGCTGCAAAGAGGTTTCACGGAGTTGTGCAAAAGGCTTACTCAAAACAACGTGGGATCAAGCGTTTCGCGGTTGTTAGCAGCGCCGCGAATGGCAATTCTCAGGGCGACGGGGCGCTACCGGCTCCGGGTAAAGAAATGTGTGAGAAGCGACGGGCCTCCGGTTGCGGGGCCTCAACCGGAGCCAGGTTTCCGCCGATGCCACGATATTATTTCAACACCCGTATCGGCGATGAGCTGATTTCCGATCCCGACGGCGAAGTGCTTGTCGATCCCGATCGCGCCTGGGAAATGGCGCGCGCCATGATCCGGGAGCTGCTCAAGACCGACGGCGCCGACGGTGCGCTGTTGAGCGCGATCATCGAGGTGACCGACGACGACGGCGAGATCGTGCTGGAGTTTCCGTTCGCCGAAGCGATCCTCGACGCTCCCGGCGGCTCGGTTACCAAGCACTGATGCGCGATGACGCCGGTCGGCCCGCGCAGACCATTCGGTGGACGCAGTCTCGGTAACGCATGTTTCCGGTTGCGCTTTGACGGAAAAATATTGGAGATTGCCGCCCGGAAAGCCACCGGCGTCGGCACCCTCATGTGCCGCGCGTAGAGAACAGGCTTCCGCCAAGGGAGAACGCCCATGACGACCCATTCGTCGGCGCCGCGCAGCCTGTTGCTGGCCGGTGCCTTTCTCAGTGCCTTCACGCTGGGCGCGGCTGCGCAACAGCCCGCCACACCGCCCGCTGCCGCCACACCGCCCGCTGCCGGCGCCGCGCCTGCGCTTCCGCCGGGGTCTCCGTTGATCGGCCGGCCCGCGGGCAGCGAAGCCGCTGCCAAGCTCGCGCCGGTGGCGCCCCCGCCGATCGCCGCCACGCCGGACAAGCTGCCGACGGCCAAGCTGAAAGTGCCGGCCGGCTTCAACATCGAGGTTTATGCCGCGGGCATGGCGAATGCGCGCTCGCTTGCCGTGGGCGACAAGGGCACGGTGTTTGTCGGCAGCCGCCTGATCGACAAGGTCTATGCCATCGTCAACAAGGACGGCAAGCGCGAGGTCAAGGTGCTGGCCTCCGGCCTCTACCGCCCGAACGGCCTCGCGTTCAAGGACGGCACGCTCTACATCGCCGAACTGTCGAAGGTCTCCAAGATCGAGAAGGTCGAGGATAATCTGGACAATCCGCCGAAGCCGACCGTGATCTTCGACAAGCTGCCGAAGGACGAGGCCCACGGCTGGAAGTTCATCGGCATCGGCCCGGACAACAAGCTCTACGTTCCGGTCGGCCAGCCCGGCAACAACGTGATCCACGACGACGAGCACGGCCTGATCCGGCGGATGAATCTCGACGGCTCCGGCGCGGAAGTGATCGCCCGGGGCGTCCGTAACACCGTCGGGTTCGACTGGCATCCGGAGACCAAGCAGCTCTACTTTACCGACAACGGCCGCGACTGGATGTCGGAAGACGTGCCGGAGGACGAGCTGAACCGCGTCACCAAGGTCGGCGAACATTTCGGCGCGCCCTACTGCCTGCAGGGCAACATCGTTGATCCCGAATTCGGCTGGGGCAAATCCTGCAGCGAATTCACTGCGCCGGTCGGCCTGCTGGGCCCGCATTCGGCCGCGCTCGGCATGCGGTTCTACACCGGCAGCATGTTCCCGAAGACCTACAAGAACGTGGCCATCATCGCCCGGCACGGCTCCTGGAACCGCTCCAAGAAAGTCGGCGGCGACGTCGTCGTCGTCAAGCTGAACAAGGACGGCACCATGAAGTCGATGGAGCCGCTCATCACCGGCTTCCTGGATGACAACAAGTATATCGGCCGCCCGGTCGACGTGCTGCCG
Organism: Bradyrhizobium sp. McL0615; assembly: GCF_049993905.1. Classification (NCBI taxonomy): domain Bacteria; kingdom Pseudomonadati; phylum Pseudomonadota; class Alphaproteobacteria; order Hyphomicrobiales; family Nitrobacteraceae; genus Bradyrhizobium; species Bradyrhizobium sp. McL0615. Next base: position 2,279,216 of record NZ_CP188254.1, read on the forward strand.
ATGAAGGATGGCTCGCTGCTGGTCTCCGACGACTGGAACGGCGCCGTCTATCGCATCACCTACGGCAAGCAGAAGGTGGCGGGCAAGCAGTAGTCCAAGCCGTCATTGCCAGCGAAGCAATCCATTCCGCACACGCGCAGGCATGGATTGCTTCGTCGCTTTTGCTCCCTTGCGCAAACGCCTGGCGTTTGTCGCAAGCAATAACAAAGAACGTCCGGAGTTGGCCGATGCGTAGAACGATGACGATGCTAGCGTTCGCTCTGGTCGCAGCCTCAGCCAGCGCCGAAACCATCGAACAACGCATCGTGCCGTGTCTCGCCTGTCACGGCGAGAAGGGCCAGTCGGAGACCGAGAACACGCCTTCGCTCGGCGGCCAGCAGGCGCCTTACACGCTGATCCAGCTTTTCATGTTCCGCGAGAAGCTGCGCGTCTTCGAGCCGATGAACGAGATGGCGAAGCCGCTGACCGACGACGATCTTCGCCTCTTCTCGGACTTTATCGCCAAGATGCCGAAGCCCGCGGCCCCGGCGGACGCCGGCGATCCTGCGCGGCTGCAGCGCGGCCAGGCGCTGGTGCAGCAAAACCGCTGCGACACCTGTCACAACCCGGATTTGTCGGGTAAGGAAAACGTCCCGCGCATCGCCAACCAGCGTGAGGATTATCTCGCCAAGACCCTTGCCGAGTACAAGGACAACAGCCGCCACGGCTATGATGGCAGCATGGCGGACGTGATGGGTCCGATTACGCCCGAGCAGATCGGCGATCTCGCTTATTTCGTCGCCCGGGTGAGATAGGATGAGTTGACGCCTCTCCCTCTCCCCGCCCTTTGCGGGGAGAGGGTCGGGGTGAGGGGCTGTCTCAACGTCATCACTGCCATTTGGGTGCGCGGAGAGAGCCCCTCACCCCAGCCCTCTCCCCGTGAATAACGGGGAGAGGGAGCAGCGCGCCGCAAACTCCCCCGCTGGCATTGCCCTGCGCCCGGCGCTAAAAGGGCGCCAATCGGTATGGAGTTTTGCATGCAGGATCTATGGCGCCTGTCGGCGGCGGAAATGGCTTCGCTGATCAGGTCGAAAAAAGTCTCGGCAAAGGAGGCGGCGACCGCGGCGCTGGCGCGGCTGGACGCGGTCAACCCCAAAATCAATGCCGTGGTCGACCACAGGCCGGGGGACGTGCTGGCGCAGGCTTCCGCCGTCGATGCCGCCATCGGGCGCGGCGAAGACCCAGGCCCGCTGGGCGGCGTGCCTGTCACGGTGAAGGTCAATATCGACCAGGAAGGTTTTGCCACCACCAACGGGCTCAAGCTCCAGCGCGACTCCATCGCAAAAAGCAATAATCCGGTGATCGACAATCTGCGCAAATCCGGCGCCGTCATTCTGGGGCGCACCAACTGCCCGGCGTTCTCCTATCGCTGGTTCACCACCAATCTCATTCATGGCGACACCAAAAACCCGCGCGACCCCGGCATCACCCCGGGCGGCTCGTCCGGCGGGGCGGGGGCGGCGGTCGCAGCCGGCATCGGCCATATCGCGCACGGCACCGACATTGCGGGATCGATCCGCTATCCGGCTTACGCCTGCGGCGTGCACGGCCTGCGGCCGACCATGGGCCGCGTCGCGGCGTTCAACGCCGCGCTCCCCGAACGGCCGATCGGGCCGCAGATCAGCGCCGTCTCGGGCCCGCTGGCCCGCACCATGGGCGATATCAGGATCGCGCTGGCCGCGATGTCGGCGAAAGATTACCGCGATCCCTGGTGGGTGCCGGCGCCGCTCGAAGGGCCGGCAATGCCCAAGCGCGTCGCGATGTGCCTCAATCCTGACGGCCTCGATCCCGTCCCCGAAGTGAAGGCGGCCGTTGCCGATGCCGGCAAGCGGCTTGCGCGCGCCGGCTGGATCGTCGAGGAAATCGCCAACACGCCGCCGCTGCGCGAGGCCGCCGATCTGCAGACCAAACTCTGGCTCGGCGACGGGTACGAAGCGCAACTGGAGATGGCCGAGCGCGAAGGCGATCCCGGCGCGCTGGCCTGCCTGCGCGGCAACCGCGCAAAAGTGCATCCGTTCGACCTGTCGAAGACGCTGACACGGCGTCTGACGCTGACGCGCGAATGGCTGGCGTTCTTCGAAAACTATGCCGTGCTGCTGATGCCGGTATCCGGCGAACTGCCGTTCCCCGATCAGCTCGACCGCAAGGACGAGGCGTCGTTCGCGCGCGTCTGGCATGCGCAATTGCCGCAGATCGCCATTCCCTTCATGGGGCTTCCCGGGCTAACGGTCTCGACGGGATTGGTCGGACGCGTGCCCGTCGGCGTGCAGCTGGTTTCCGGCCGTTACCGCGAAGATTTATGCCTTGCTGCCGGCGAGGCGATCGAAGCCGGCGGAACGCCGCCGGCGGCGATCGATCCCGCCGGCTGAATTGAACGAGACCATGATGCCAGGCGTTTATGATTTCACGGCGCAGTCGCTCGCCGGCGAAGAGGTTCCGCTGAAGCGGTTCGAGGGTCAGGTGCTCCTGATCGTCAACACCGCGAGCGCCTGTGGGTTCACGCCGCAGTACAAGGGCCTGGAGCAATTGCAGCGCGAACTTTCGGCGCGCGGCTTTGCGGTGCTCGGTTTTCCCTGCAACCAGTTTGGCGGGCAGGAGCCGGGCGACGCTAGACAGATCGCGGCGTTCTGCGAAACCAAGTATGACGTGACGTTTCCGATGTTCGCCAAGATCGACGTCAACGGCAGCCATGCACATCCGTTGTTCAGCCATCTGAAGAACGCGAAATCGGGATTGCTTGGACCGTCGATCAAATGGAATTTCACCAAGTTCCTGGTCGACCGGTCGGGCAGGGTGGTCGAACGCTACGCGCCAACGGCAACCCCTGAGGGGCTAAGAAAAGAAATCGAGGCACTGCTGTGAACGAGACCAACAAAGCGATGAACGATGAATTCCCCGACCGTCTTTCGGTCGATCCGAACAGCCCTTACCACAACGCCGAGATCCTCGCGCGCGATGTCGGGATCCGCTTCAAGGGCGTCGAGAAAACCAATGTCGAGGAGTACTGCATCAGCGAGGGCTGGGTGCGCGTCACCGCCGGCAACGCCAAGGATCGCTACGGCAACCCGCTGACGATCAAGGTGCACGGCCCGGTCGAGCCGTATTTCCGCGACAAGGCGGGGTCCTGACGCGGTATCGCTATAACCGTCATTGCCTGCGACAAACGCAAAAGCGTTTGTGCAAGGGAGCGAAGCGACGAAGCAATCCATCTCCCCGCATGTGGCGCCATGGATGACGGTGTCGAGGCCGTCAGCTTACCGATCATCTATCTCTGAAGGATACCGCGATCTTGCCCAGTAAACTTCCTCAGCTCTCGCTCGCAAAGGACAAGATCCGGGTCTTGCTTCTCGAAGGGGTCAACGACAGCGCCGTCCAGATGATCGAGGCTGCGGGCTATTCCAACATGACGCGCTTGTCCAAGGCGCTGGAGGGCGATGCGCTCAAGGAAGCCATCAAGGGCGTGCATCTCTTGGGCATCCGCTCACGCACGCAGATTACCCCGGATGTGCTTGAGGCCGCGGATCGGCTCATCGCGATCGGCTGCTTCAGCGTCGGTACCAATCAGGTGGATATTGACGCCGCTCGCCGAAGCGGGATTCCGGTGTTCAACGCTCCGTTCTCCAACACGCGAAGCGTGGCGGAGCTGGTGATCGGCGAGATCGTCATCCTGCTGCGCCGGATCGTCGCGCGTTCCAACGCCGCGCATCAGGGACGCTGGGACAAGTCTGCAGACGACAGTTATGAGGTGAGGGGCAAGACGCTCGGCATCATCGGATACGGCAATATCGGCTCGCAGCTCTCCAACCTCGCGGAAGCGCTGGGCATGCGGGTGATTTTCTACGATCACACCGACAAGCTTCGTCATGGCAACACCGAGCCGACCGCGAGCTTGCGTGAGCTGCTGGCGCAAAGCGACGTCGTGACGTTGCATGTGCCGGAGACATCAGCCACGCATGGCATGATCGGGCGCGAGGAGATTGCGGCAATCAAGCCCGGGGCGTATTTCATCAACAACAGCCGCGGGACGGTCGTTGACCTGGAGGCCCTTGCGGATGCGCTGCGCGAAGGCAGGCTTCGTGGCGCCGCGGTTGACGTTTTTCCGGTCGAGCCGCGTTCGAATGCGGATCGCTTCGAGTCACCGCTGCAGGGTCTGGAAAACGTCATCCTGACGCCGCACATCGGCGGCTCGACCGAAGAGGCGCAGGAACGCATCGGCGCCGAAGTGGCGCGCAAGCTCATCGATTACAGCGATTCCGGTTCGACGATGGGCGCTGTCAATTTTCCGCAGGTCCAGCTGCCGCCGCGGCCATCGGGGACACGGTTCATTCAGGTGCAGCGCAATCTGCCGGGCATGCTGGGGCGTTTGAATGAAGTGCTGGCGCGCCACGCCGTCAACATTGCCGCGCAGTATTACGAGACCGACCACGACGTAGGTTATGTGGTTCTCGACGCGGATGCCTCCGCCGCCGACGGCCAGCGTGTGCTTTCCGACATCCGGGCTCTGGAGGGCACCATTCGCGCCCGATTGCTCTATGAGTACAAGGCCTGAGCCTGGCGGATTCATATCCGCCTGCCGAACTGGCCGGGCATCGGCTGTGTTCACCCGGGGGGCAGGGCCATAAACTGAAAAAAACCGGATGACGACTTCGAACCGGCACGGACCTCCATCAACCGGTCGGTGGCTTGCCGGTGTTGACAGCCAATTGAGCGTCGAAAGCCCGCTTGTAGGCGGGCCGCGCCTCGCCGCGGGCGACATAGGCCGCCAGGTTCGGATATCCGTCCAACATGCCCGATGGTTTCAACCTGAGCAGCACCGACACCATCATCAGGTCGCCCGCGCTGAACCCGCCATCGAGCCAGTCGGCACTGCCAAGGCGAGCGGAAAGTTGCTTCAACCGGTCGCGGATGCGATCCTCGACCAGAGGCAGGCGATCCTTGCTCCAGGGCTTGTCGCCCTCCAGAATCTTGACGGTTACGAGCTCAAGGATCGCCGGCTCGATCGTGTTGAGTGCGGCAAACATCCATGTGATCGCACGCGCCCGCGCATCGGCATGGTCCGGCAGCAGGCCTGCATAGCGATCGGCGAGATGGAGCACTATCGACCCTGTCTCGAACAGGGCGAGATCGCCTTCCTCGTAGGTCGGAATCTGGCCGAAGGGATGAAGCGCCAGATGCGCGGGTTCCTTCATCGCTTGAAACGAAACAAGGCGAACCTCGTAGGGTTGGCCGACTTCTTCAAGCGCCCAGCGTACGCGCGTATCGCGCGCCAGTCCCTTGCCGCCATCGGGTGACCGCTCAAAGGCAGTAATGGTGATGGTCATCGTGAGGCTCCTCCTTGACGAAAATCACCGGCTGCTCGCTTTGACGACAATGCCATCGGTTGCGCTTCACCATACATCAGCGTCCGCCACAGCCACTCGACGGGGCCGTACCGGAAACGGTGCAGCCACCAGGCGCTGAAAAATACCTGCCCGATGTAGACGGCAACGCCGATGGCCAGCGCGCTGGCGACGCCGAGGCGGCCGAACAGGCCGAGACCGTAGCCATAAAAGATCCAGCCAAAGATGACGGATTGCGCGAGGTAGTTGGTGAAGGCCATGCGCCCCAGCGGCGCGGCCCAGCCAAGCAGCTTCTTTCCACGCTCGAGATTGGCGATGCCGATGATGGCGGCCCCATAGCCCAGCGCCAGCAGGATGGTGCCGAGAGGTTCGGCCAGGGCGCGGATCCGGCCGCCAGCGATCAAGCCGCCGGCGTGGCAAAGGATCAATGCCGCGCCAAGGCCGATAGAGGCGGCAGCAATCGAAAACAGCAGGCGGTGAGGCGGGCTTCGCAGAATGCCGGTGCGCCAGACGAATGCGCCGAGAAGAAACAACCCGATCGTGCGCGGAAAGATATAGACGTGGAGGGCAGCGAACAGGGGAATCTCGCGCAGCCGGAACGCCAGCACGTCGAGGAAGCCGCCCGTCGGATAGATGCGATGCGCCTCCACGACGTCCTGGCTCAGTGCGGCCGTGCCGGGCCACAATCCCGGCGGCGGAAACACCTGCATCTCAAGGTACAACCCGAGAGACGCCAGCGCGGCAATAGCGACAAGCCAGCGCGGACCGAACAGGAACGGCAGGACGATCAGGCCGGCGAGCGCATATTCGGTGAGAATATCGCCGTTCCAGATCAGGCAAAGGTGGATGAGCCCGAACGCCAGCAACACGACGAGCCGGCGCAGGAGGAGCGATGTGCGCCGCTCGCTCTTCGCAAGCCGCTCGAACTGAATGGCAAGGCCCACGCCGAACAGCAGCGAAAACAGCGCCAATGCCTTCAACTCCACGGCCAGCGTCAGGATGGTTTCGATGGCGCTGTCGATTGACGAAAAAGATAAAGGAGGCTTGGGGAAAAGAAACTGCTGGAAGATCGAGACGCGAAATATGGTCTCGACGTTGATCGCAAGAACGCCGAGCAGGGCAACGCCCCGCAGCACGTCGATGGCGTCGATCCGCTCTGCAGGGCCTGTCGGCCGGGGAGATGCGTCGCCATCGGAAGTCATTGCAATATGATTTCCAATCGGGCGGCGAAGGAAATCCGCGGCCGCTCTACGACAGTCGCATATCCAGCAGCCGCCGGCCTTCGGTCTTCAGCAGCTTTTTCACCGCGTTTGACGCCGCTATCTCGCCCTGGTTGGCGTAGGCCTCATGGTTCTTCTCGATGTCTTCCAGCCGGTAGAGGTAGTTGACCATGACGCCTGCGGATTCGCGCAGGCCCTTGGGCGAGAGGTCACCGAGCCAGTCGATCTTCTCCAGCCGTGCGCCGTTGCCGATGTGAAAGCGCGCCACCGAGTCGATCAGCCGGCCCTTCGGCGTCCGTGCTTTGAGGAAATAATGCGCCGCCAGCGGTTCGATCACGGCCCGCAACTGCGCGGTCAGTTCGGCATCCTCGAACCAATCTGGCTTGTCGAGGGCCTCCAGCAGCGTGCGTTCCTCGTCGCTGACCGGAACGTCCTCGGCCTGCTTCAGCCATTGCATGAAGCCCGGCACCGGCGACAGCGTGATGAACGTGTCCAGCTTCGGCAATTCGCGCCGCAACTCCTCGACCACCTGCTTGATCAGGAAGCTGCCGAAGGAAATGCCGCCAAGCCCCTTTTGCGTATTCGAGATCGAATAGAACACGGCGGTGCGCGCGCGTTCGGTCGGCACCAGCTGACGCTCCGCGGCGAGCAGCGGCGCGATCGCGGTCGGAATCGTTTCGGTCAGCGCGACCTCGACGAAGATCAGCGGTTCGTCGTTGAGCTGGGGATGGAAGAAGGCGTAGCAGCGCCGGTCGACCGGGTCGATACGGCGTCGCAAATCGTTCCAGTCGCGGATCGCGTGCACCGCCTCGTAACGAATGATCTGTTCCAGAATATTGGCTGGCGTCGACCAGTCTATCCTGCGCAGCACGAGAAATCCCCTGTTGAACCAAGAAGACAGCAAATGCACCACATCGCGGTCGAGCGCGGCCAGATCCTTGTTGCCCTTCATCAGGGAAAGCAGGTCGGCGCGCATCGCCACCAGATCGCTGGTGCCGCCCGGCGCGCGGTTGAGCCGGCGGATCAGTTCCTGCCGCTGCGGCTCGGACGCAAAGTGAAGGTCGCTGGCATCGCTGTCGTTCGGCTGGCTGCGCCAGCTCTCGATCGCCTGCGACAGTTTTTCGCGGTCGGGACCGAAGTCTCGCGCCAGCGTTTCGAAGAAGGTGAGCCGGCCGGCGGCGTCGAGGTCATGGTAGCGGTCGAGCACGTCGCGCGCCATCGCGGTGCCGGACGCTTCACCGCGGCCGGACAACAGCGCCTTGCACAGTTCAAGCAGTTCGGAGGCGTCCTGCCGGGCAACGGATGGCTCACCCCGCCGAAGCAGCGTGCGGCCACGTTCTGATATCGTCGAGAGAAGGTCGGAAAAAAAGGCGTTGGCCATGCGGTGGGTCGAATCCAGCTGATATTTGCGGAATCTTATATGAGATTTGGGACGATGCCGATCACAATCAAGCGTATGGATCGTACGTAAATATGTCATGCCTCTAAAATCGGACGTTTACTCCTTCCCGGCGAATTCCGTCGGCGTCTTTCCGGTAACCTGCCGGAAGGCATGGGAAAACGCCGGCACGCTGGCATAGCCTAAATCCGAGGCAAGCTGCTTGACCGAGACGCCGGCGTCGGTCGAGAGCTTCTCGATCGCGGCTGCAATCCGCGCGCGCTGGCACCAGCTCTTGAAGCTCAATTGCGTCTCCGCCGAGAACAGCCGCGACAGCGTCCGCGCCGAGGTGCCAACCTCGCTTGCCAGGCTCTCGATCTCATGGTCGCCGGTCGGGTCCGCCAGCACGATGTCGGCGGCGCGCCGGCAGCGCGGCTCGCGCGGCAGCGGGATGAAGGTCGCCGAATCCTCCGCCTGGTCCAATTCCATCATCGCCAGCCGCAGCAGAAGCGCGGTTCGTTCCCGATCGCCGCGATCGTCGAACAGGGCCAGTATCGTCTGGTGCAGCAGCGGCGACACCCGCACCACGAATTCCGCCTCCAGGCTGTGGCTGCGCGCCTCGCGCTGCAGCCAGTCGAGTTCGAAATAGAGCGTCCGCATCTCGATATCGGCCAGCACGTCGATCGCATGTTCAGATAGCGCAGGCACCCAGACCGCCCGGTCCGGCGGCACCAGCCAGCGGCCTTTCGGCGTCGTCACCTGCATCGTGCCCCTGGCGGCATAGACCAGCTGCGCCTCGCGGTGCATGTGGGTGTGGAGCCGGACGCCCTTCTTGTAGGTGTTGGCAATCATGTGGATGCCGTCGCCGGTCGAGGTGAGGCGTCCGATAATGGCGGCAATTGGCTTTTCGGCGATATTCATTGGCGACATCCCGTCAGGACAACCCCGTATAACCTATTTTACAAAATTGCGGGATTCGGGAATCGACCATGAACAGCCCCTCCAGGGTGATCACCTTCGTTAACGCCGCCCATTTCATCGACCATTATGCGATGCTGATCTTCGCTGCCGCCGTCATCATCATGGGACCGGCGCTCGGCATGGCCTATTCGGAACTATTGCCTTACGCCACCCCGGGCTTCGTCGCCTTTGGCGCGGGCTCGCTGATCACCGGCTGGCTCGGTGACCGCTGGAGCCGCCGCCACATGATGGTGATCTTCTTCGTTGGCATCGGCGTATCGATGATCGCGGTCGGCTTCGTCTCGACCCCGCTGCAGCTCGGCGCGGCACTGCTCGCGATCGGGCTGTTCGCCTCGATCTACCACCCCGTCGGCACCGCGATGATCGTGTCCTACGCCGACAAGCTCGGTCGCGAGATGGGCCTGAACGGGGTCTGGGGCAATCTTGGCGTGGCGTCGTCGGCGCTGGTCACCGGCGTGATCGGGCAATATCTCGGCTGGCGCTGGGCTTTTATCGTGCCGGGGATCGTCACCATCGGAGTTGGCATCGCGTTTGCGCAGACGGTCGTTCACGAGGACCGTTCCGGCTCGAAGCAGGCGGCGGCCCAGGCGCGCATCGCCAAGCAGGACATGTGGCGGGTGTTGCTGGCGTTGCTGATCGTGGTGATCGCGATATCCACAACGTTCAACGCCATCACCGTGGCGATGCCGAAACTGTTCGCCGAGCGGCTCGCCGGCTTGACCAGTAGCCCGGCCATGCTCGGGATCATCGCGGCCGGCGTCTACGTGTTCGGCGCGATGACGCAATACACCATCGGCAAGCTGATCGACCATTATTCGCTGAAGACGGTGATGCTGCCCCTGTCGTTCGTGCTGGCGCCGTTCATGTATTTCGCGGCGACATTGTCGAACCTGCCGCTGATCATCGCCTCCATCGGCATCGTGATGGGCGCGTTCGGCCAGGTCACCGTCAACGACGCCATGGTCGGCAAGTACACGACAGATGAATGGCGCTCGCGCGCCTATTCCGTGCGTTATTTCGTCGGCTTCACCGCGGCGGGCGCCTCCGTCGGCCTGGTGGCTTGGCTCTACGAGCGGGGCGGCTTTGCCACCATGCTGCAGGCGTTCGGCGCGCTGTGCCTGTTGGTGATCGTGGCCGCGATCATCCTGCCGCAGGAAATCAAGGTGCCTGCGGCGCAGACCAATTAATCGCCTTTGAGTCTTGGCGACTGTCAGCCCGCCAGCGTTTTGGCGATGATATCGGAGCTTTTCTCCGCGACCATGATCGTCGCCGGGTGAATGTTCGGCGAGGGCATCGCCGGCATGACGGAGGCGTCGACGACCCGCAGGCCATCAATGCCGCGAACGCGGAGCTGGCTGTCGACGACGGCCCCATCATCCTCGCCCATCCGGCAGGTGCCGCAGGGATGATAGACGGTCGAGCCGAACTTCCTGATGTAATCGGCTATCTGTTCGTCGCTCGTGATGTCAGGAGCGGGCCTGATCTGTTCGGTCACCAGCGAGCGGAAAGGTTCGGTCGCGACGATTTGCCGGGCAATGCGAAAGCCCGCCAGCATGATGCGCACGTCGTCGGGATCGGTCAGGTAATTGGCCTGAATGCGCGGCGGCGTGCGCCCTTCGGCGTCGCGGAGCGTAATTTGACCACGGCTCTTCGGCCGGCAGACACTGAAGATGAAGGTGAAGCCCGGCCAGCGATGCAGGCCGGTCTTGAATCCGTCCGTCGAAAAATTGAGACACTGGTACTGGATGTCAGGCACCGGCTCGGAGGGGTTCGATTTCGCGAACAGCGTCGCTTCGGTCGCACCGACCGAGAGTTGTCCCGATCCCCTGAGCAGCCATTCGAGTGCGAGTTTGACCGACTTGGCCGGGCTCATCACGGCTTCGTTCAATGTATCGGTCGCGTTGGTCTTGAACGTGAAACTCGACTGATAGTGGTCCTGCAGATTCTTGCCGACGCCGGGAAGATCGCATTTCACGTCGATGCCGAGCTTTGCCAGTTCTGCGGCCGGGCCGATGCCGGAGGCGAGCAACAGCATCGGAGAATTGATCGCGCCGCCCGAGATGATCAGCTCGCGCCGCGCGCCGATACGCTGGATCTGGCCGTCACGCTCGATCTCCACGCCGATGGCGCGGTTTCCGTCGAACAGGATGCGGCGGACCCGGGTTTTCGTCATCAGCTCGAGATTTTTTCGGCTCAGGTTCGGCTTGAGATATCCGACCGCCGTCGAGCGGCGCCAGCCATTGTGAACGTTGAGCGGCGCGAAGCCGACGCCGTCAATGCGCTCGCCGTTGAAATCAGGGTTGCGCTGATACTGCAGGCGCTCGCAGGCCTCCACGAATGCCCTTGCGGCCGTCGAGGGGCGTTTGATGTTCGACACCGTCATCGGGCCGCCGGTGCCGCGCCACGCGTTGGCGCCATCGACGCTGTGCTCCATCCGCTTGAAATAGGGCAGCACGTCGCTGTAGCTCCAGCCGCGCGCGCCGAGACGCTGCCATTCGTCATAATCGCTGGGCGCGCCGCGCAGGAAGACGAGGCCGTTGATGGAGCCGGAGCCGCCCAAAACCTTGCCGCGCGGCCAGATCACGGTTCGGCCGCCGAGACCCGGTTCGGGTTCGGTCTCATAGCCCCAGTTCATCTTTGGGTTCGGGACCAGCTTGCCAAAGCCCATCGGAATGTGAATCCAGGGATTGCGATCGCGTCCGCCGGCCTCGATCACGCACAGCGATACGTTTGGATTTTCCGTCAGCCGCGCCGACAGCACGCAGCCGGCGGATCCGGCGCCTGCCACGACGACATCGAATTCCGCATCAAAACCGGATTTACCCATCAAGAATTTTCGCTCCGCATCTGCTTTTCGCCGCAGAGGATAGTGGCCGAGGGATGGTCTGGATAGGCTTGTGTTCGCGCTACTCGGCCTGCTGCAGTACCATGCGCAAATGATGGTTCGAGATCTGCATCAGGCCGTCAAAGGGCTGGCTGAGGTCGACGATCAGGAACAGCGCGCTCGATACGGAGAGTGCGAATACCAGAATGGACGCGATCACGATCGGACTCGGTTCGGCGAACACGCTGAAGCTTGCAAAAATCACCACCAGCCAAAACGTGAGCACGATGAAGAACGGCACCGGGATCGCGTTGTCGCTCTGCGTGAAGACGAGTATCCGTGTTCGGCCGATCTCGGTGGTGGCCTGGACGATCCGCGACTTTAGCGAGGTCTGTTCGCCATTGGCTGGCGTCAGGCCCTCAACCGCGTTGTAGAACCGATCTGCAGTCCCGCTGACGACGAAGGTCGATTCATGCCTGTTACGCTCGGCATTCTCCAGCCAGATGCGGGAGGCGGCCGTCGAGATCAGTTCCCGCAGCAGCGCTCGCGCTGTTTTGGTTTCCGGCCCATATTTCAGGAGCATCTGGTCGACCAGCACGACATTGGCACCGAGCTGGCGGATGTTGGTGTTTTGGGTGTCGTAGGAGTTTTTCGCCGACGCGATCATCAGGCCGATCACCAGCGCGGCGAGGGTCGAAAGAAAGCCGGCGCCAAGCCGGATGGCCTCCTTCGAGCCGCCCTCGAGCACTTCGGCCGGCAGGAACCGCTTCAGGGTCATGCCGATGGCCGCGCCCACCAGGATGGAGACAAAGGAAGCCAGGAACGCGGCGGTCGAACTCATGGTGTCGTCACCCTGTCATGATGCAGGCCGATGGGGGCAGGGAGTACTGCATATCGGGGCGGGCGCCCTTGGGCTACCCGCGACGATTTGCTGCGGCGCAATAATCGTGATGGTAACGTAGTAGCCATTTCAAACAGAACACTTGACCATCGCTACCCTCCTTGTGTGAGGTGAGGGCATGACCCGAATCCGGCTTTTCCTGTTCATAATTGCGATATTGGCGCCTTCGCTGGCAGCAGCGCAGCAGTCCATGAAGTTCGAGGAGGCCGGGGCCATGCTGGCCGCGAGCTGCGGCAAGGACATCGATGACAATTGCCGGGGCGTCAATTTTGACGCGACACGGCTGCGAGAGTGCCTGAACCGCAACCAGGACGTGGTGTCGGCGAAGTGCAAGGCCGACTTTCCGACGGCCCTTGGCGCCATCCAGCAGCGCATTACCGCGCGCACCTCGCTTGTCAAACTGTGCAATTGGGAACTGAAACATTTGTGCGGCGAAGTTCGGGAGGATCCCGTCAAGGGTCTGCAATGCCTGTTGGACTCGACCAAGAAGGCGACCCCGAACTGCAACAAGGCGATCAGCGCAGCGGGGTATCGCTGATGCCGAGGGTGAATAAACTGCGCGGTATCGGTCTGTTGTTGGGCGCTCTCGCCCTGTTTGTCTTGCCTGTCACGGCGGGGCGGGCGCAAACCGCCTCGTCCAGCGGAGACATCATTGAGAAGCTTGCCGTTGAGGCCGAGTCGGATATCGATCTGGCTGCCTTGAAGCAGCAGGCTGCCGACCGCATCAAGGCGAGGGCGGATGCCCAGCCGCAGAAGCGGCCGCCGATCGCACCCCAACTGACGAAGCTGCCGCAAATCCGTTTCGACGTCGTGTTCGACCAGGACTCTTCCCTGATCCGGCCGGCCTCCTACCAGACGATCGGCAGCATCGCCGACGCATTGAGCGATCCGAAATTGCGGCCCTACCGCTATCTGATCGTCGATCACGTCGAGTCCGCCGGCCGGCGCGACCAGAATCTGATCCTGAGCCAGCGGCGCGCCGAATCGATCCGGGACGTGCTGGTGAACACCTTCAAGATATCGCCGAAGCGGCTTCAGGCGCTTGGTCTGGGCGAGGAACAGTTACAGGACGTCAATCGCCCGGCGGCGCCCGCCAATGCGCGCGTCCAGATCATTGCGATCGGCAAGTTTGAAACAGCCGATGTAGCCAAGCCGGCAACGCCGGTTGCGGCTCCAAAAGGGGGCGCGGCAAAGAAAAAGAAACGCTGACTGTCTTGCGGATGGATCAGCGCTGAAAGGTCTGCGGCGCGACGCATGGCCGGGGAGGAGCATCCAATGTTCAAACAGTCTTGGTCGGGAATCTCCGGCCTCCTTGTGGGATTAGCCATCATGACAACAACGCCCGCCGGCGCCGATGCGCTGAAAGACGAAATCGCGCCGACCGGCAAGCTGCGGGTGGCAATTGCGATCAGCCCGGCCGGTGGCGCGTTCTGGTCGACCAAAACCGAAACCGGTTATGCCGGCGTGCCGGTCGATCTCGGCAAGGCGATGGCCGAGCAGCTCGGCGTCCCCGTCGAATATGTCGCGCACAACAATTCCGGGCAGATCGTCGATGCGGTGTCGAAGGGCACCTGGGACATCACCTTCCTGCCGAAGGATCCGGAACGTGAGGGCAGAATGGCGTTCGGGCCAATCTATGAGGTTGCGGACGCGACCTACATCGTCAAGCCGGGTTCACAGGTCACGAATTTCGCAACGCTCGATCAGCCCGGCATCAAGGTCGCCGCGGTCAACAACACCACCACGATGCGTGGCGCCATCGCGCATCTGAAGCACGCCAAGGTCACCGGCTACCAGACCTACGACGAAATCTTCGGCCTGCTCAAGGCCGGCGAGATCGACGCCTTCGCGCTGTCGCGCGACCAGCTCAACGCCATGGCGACGCAGATCCCGGGTACCCGCGTGCTCGACGAAACCTTCAAGCAAACCGTGACGGCGGTGGCCGTGCCGCCCAACCATCCGCAGTCGCTGGCGTTTGCCGTCAAGTTTCTGAACGAAGCGATCGCCAACGGCACGTTGCGCAAGGCCTATGACAATAACGGCCTGAAGGACCGGCCGGTGCGGACGCAGACGAACTAAGCGAGCGTCGCCTCGCGGCGATCTATCCTCGTCATTCTCGGTGCGCCAATGCGCACCTGAGGGCGCGCGTAGCGCGAGCTTTAATGTGCAATTGCACATCAGAGAATCCATTTCTCGCCTGGTGCAGCGGCCGAATGGATTCTCTGATGTGCAAGTGCACATCAAAGCTCGATGCTTCGTATCGCCGTGGAATGACGGCTGGCGCGGCAAACGCCAACATCTGTGCAACTGCACAAATACAAGGCATTCCAGCTCTGCTTGACACGCCCAAACGGTAGACCAAGTCCGTAGAATCACGAGGTATTCCGGGCCAATCTCCCAAAATCAGGGTTGGCACATCGATTGCTTAATTGCTTCTCAGTCAATGACGACTGCCGTCCTACGGATTGCCAAGGCCAGTGTTGGCGAAGGCACAGGGATCAAGCGACCTCACCGAGGCGCTTCGAAGCAGTCATCGGGACCATTTCCCACGAAAGCTTGTGCATCTCTGTTTCTGATCGAGCGTGACCGTGTCATCGGCCGTGCCGCGGCAGACCTTTGCTGGTTCTGCCGAGGACGGCATCCGGCACGCGCGCGAGGGCGGCTTGGCTCACTTTACATCGGCGCGGCTGTGATTGCCGGGGCTGGATTGAACCGCTTTTGCGAACAAGGGGAACTGTAATGGCCTATCTCGTGCCTTCGGAATTCGTGACCAAGATGGTCGATGCTGGAGAATCCAAAATCTTCATGTCGACGCGCGATACGATCATCCGTGCGTATATGGCCGGCGCCATCCTCGCGCTCGCCGCGGCGTTCGCGGTCAGCGTCAACGTATCGACCGGCGTTCCGATCGTCGGCGCGGCGCTGTTTCCGGTAGGCTTCTGCATGCTGTACCTGTTCGGCTTCGATCTGTTGACCGGCGTGTTCGTGCTGGCGCCGCTGGCGCTGATCGACAAGCGTCCCGGCGTCACGATCGGTGGCGTCTTGCGCAACTGGGGTCTGGTATTTGTCGGCAATTTTGCCGGCGCCTTCACGGTGGCCGTGATGATGTCGATCGTCTTCACCTTCGGTTTTACCTCGCCACCCGACAAGGTCGGTCAGGTGATCGGCACGATCGGCGAGGGGCGCACCGTGGGTTACGCGGCGCATGGCGCAGGCGGCATGCTGACGCTGTTCGTTCGTGGCATGCTCTGCAACTGGATGGTTTCGGCGGGCGTCGTCGGGGCGATGATTTCGACCACCGTCAGCGGCAAGGTGATCGCGATGTGGATGCCGATCATGCTGTTCTTCTTCATGACCTTCGAGCATTCGATCGTGAACATGTTCCTGTTCCCGTCAGGGCTCCTGCTTGGGGGCAAGTTTACGATCATGGATTACCTGATCTGGAACGAGATCCCGACGGTGTTGGGCAATCTCGTCGGTGGTCTCGCCTTCACCGGCCTGACGCTGTACGCCACGCATGTCAGGACCGCGCCGAAGCGCGTCCCCGAGCGCATCGCCGCCTGATCGCCGATTGACTTGAGCGGGCCCCGGCCGTTTTAGTTGGGGCCCGCTCCTTGGCCATGAACATGCCGCGCGAACTGAAAATATCGGTTGGGCAACATTCTGACAAAGGTCGCAAGGAGACCAATCAGGATTTTCACGGCGTTCTGATTCCCACCGAGCCGCTGCTCGGCCTCAAAGGCATCGCCGTCGTGCTGGCCGACGGGATCTCCAGCAGCACCGTCAGCCGGATAGCCGCGGAATCGGCGGTCAAGGGATTCCTCACCGACTATTACTGCACGTCGGAATCCTGGTCGGTGCGGACCTCGGCGCAGCGCGTGCTGGAAGCGACCAATTCCTGGCTGCATTCGCAGACCCGGCGCAGCCAGTATTCCTATGACCGCGACAAGGGATATGTCTGCACGCTGAGCGCCATCGTCCTCAAGTCGACCACCGGCCACATCTTTCATGTCGGCGACTCCAGGATCTATCGCCTCTCGGGCAACTCGCTCGAACAATTGACCAACGACCACCGCGTCGTCATTTCCGCGGAGCAAAGCTATCTCGGCCGTGCGCTTGGCGTGAATTCGCAGGTCGAAATCGATCATCTGACGTTCAAGATCGAGAACGGCGACACCTTCGTGCTGGTCACCGACGGCATTTACGAGCATGTCGGCGACCGCGTCATTGCGAGGGCGATCAAGGACGGCGCGGCTGATCTGGACCTGGCCGCAAAGAATATTGTCGAGATGGCGTTCGATCTCGGCAGCAAGGACAACCTCACGGTCCAGATCGTCCGCGTCGATGAAGTGCCTGACGGCGCCGCCAGCGAAGTGTTCGCGCAACCGCATGAATTGCCGCTGCCGCCGCTGCTGGAAGCGCGGGCGGTATTCGATGGCTACCGGATCGTCCGCGAGCTGCACGGCTCCAGCCGCAGCCACATCTATCTCGCCGTCGACATCGAGACCGAGGCCGTGGTCACCATCAAGATTCCGTCGATCGATCTGCGCGACGATCCCTCCTATCTGAAGCGGTTCATGATGGAGGAGTGGGTGGCGCGGCGGATCGACAGCCCGCATGTCCTGAAGCCCTGCCTGCTGCAGCGCAAGCGCAACTTCCTGTATGTCGCGACCGAATACATCGACGGCCAGACGCTGACGCAATGGATGATCGACAACCCGAAGCCCAGCCTGGAAACCGTGCGCGGCATCGTCGAGCAGATCGCCAAGGGGCTGCGTGCGTTCCACCGCAAGGAGATGCTGCACCAGGACATCCGGCCCGACAACATCATGGTCGACGCCACCGGCACGGTGAAGATCATCGATTTCGGTTCAACCAAAATCACCGGCGTCGTCGAGGCCGAACCGTCAGGCATGCACAGCGATATTCTCGGCACGCAGCAATATACCGCGCCCGAATATTTTCTCGGCGAGCCGGCGACCTCACGTTCCGATTTGTTTTCCCTCGGCGTCATCACCTACCACATGCTGACCGGAAAGCTGCCCTACGGTGCGCAGATCGCGAATGCGCGGACGCGATCGCAGTTCAACAGGCTGGTCTATCGTCCGGCCTCACATGGTGACCGCGAATTGCCGCAATGGATCGATGGCACGCTCGAGAAGGCCGTGCATCCCAATCCCTACAAGCGTTATGACAGTTTTTCGGAATTCTTGTTCGACCTGCGTCATCCCAACGCGAACTATCTCTCGACCTCATCGACGCCGCTGATCGAGCGCAATCCGCTGCTGTTCTGGAAGAGCACGACCATCGTGCTGGCGCTCGCCGTGATCGTGCTGCTGGCGATACAGCACATGCATCGGTGAATGCGGACTAAGGCGATAAGATAAAGCGGGGGAGTTTGGTTTAACACGGCTTCAGGAAGGCTCGGGATCATAAGGGCATGTTCTCGGATCGACTCTTGGCGGGCGCTCTAGGCTTGTTCCTTGCATTCAGCGCGGGCGGCAAATTGCAGTTGTGGCTTGATGAGGGGAAGGTTTGGCAAAGAAGCAAAGGCCGCGAACCAAGGCTGCTATCGTATGACGAGACGCCGTTTTCATATGTCTCGGAGATCGTCTTTACATCCTGGTTGTGCTCTCCGGACTCGCCCTTGTTTGGTGGGCGCTCGGCGGCAGCTAAAAAAAAATCTTAGCAAGCGCAGCTCGGACGAGCCGAGCGATATCCAGGTCATCCTCGTTTCACGGGCATTGCTTTCGCTGCTCTAAGCCGCTATCAGGCACTCCTCTGCGCGACTGGCGCTCAGATGGAGGACCATCGGGGAGCGCAGGGACGATTTGCCGCGCGCCTGGGCACCAACCTTGAACGGAGGTGCCATGACTGCGGAAATCATTGACGGGCATAAACACGCTCAAATCCTTCTCGACAATGTTGCGGGTGAGCTGGATCACCTGTCGTGCGCGCCGGGCCTGGCCGTGGTTCTGGTCGGCGACGACCCGGCCAGTCACATCTACGTCCGCAGCAAGATCAGGATGGCGCGGAAGCTGGGCTTGCGGGGCGAGACGAAAATCCTGCCGCACAGCGTCACCGAGGACGAGCTGCTTTCCGTCATCGCCACGCTGAATGCGCAAGCCGACATTGACGGCATTCTTGTCCAGCTGCCATTGCCCGCACACATCGACACGTTGCGGATCATGGCCGCGGTCGATCCGGCGAAGGATGTCGACGGCCTGCATGCCCTGAATGCCGGCCTCCACGGTGCGGATAGCCTCGTTCCATGCACGCCGCTGGGCTGCCTGAAGCTGATCAAGTCGATGGTTTCCGATCTGACCGGTTGCCATGCCGTCGTCATCGGCAGCTCCAATATCGTGGGCAAGCCGATGGCCGCGCTGCTGCTGGAAGAGCGGGCGACCGTGACGCAAACCCACATCCATACGCGCGACACCCAGTTCATCTGCCGCGGCGCGGATATCCTGGTCAGCGCGGTCGGCAGGCCCGGATTGGTGCGCGGAGACTGGATCAAGCCGCGGGCCATCGTCATCGATGTCGGCACCGCGCGCGTCGCGCGGCCGGAAGGCGGTTACGATTTGCGCGGCGATGTCGCTTTCGAGGAGGTGGTGCAGATCGCCGGCGCCGTGACGCCCGTGCCAAAAGGCGTTGGTCCGATGACCATCGCCTGCCTGATGGCGAATACAGTAAAGGCCGCGAAAGCCCGGTCAGCGAGGCTTCATTAGCTGCCCGATCTAGTTGGTCGCGCCTGCCGGAATCGGGTCCATGCCGCTCTTGACGATTTCGGCGCGGGCGGCGGGTGAGGCGAGAAACTTGATCAGCGCCTTGCCGGCATCCGGTTCTTTCGAGACGGTGGCGATGCCTGCAGAAAACACCGTGATCTTCTGCAACTCGTTCGGCAGCGGGCCGATGATGTCGATGCCTTCCACCGGCTTCAATTCGCTCATCTGCTGAAAGCCGATCTCGGCGTCGCCGTGCGCGACGATCTCGCCGACGGGAGTTGCCGGAATTTTCCGCGCCTTGCCTTCCATGGCCTCCTTGATGCCGAGCTTGTCGAACATTTCGGTCGAGACGTAGACGCCGCTGGCGCTGTCCGAATAGGCGATGGTCTTCGCTGCCAGCAGCGCGCGCTTGACCGCATCCGCCGTCGAGATGTCCGGCTTCGGCGTGCCCGATTTCACGGCGACCGCGATCGGCGACTTGACGAGATCGACGCTGCTGCCCGCGATCACCTTGCCATTTTTGGCGAGATCTTCGAGCGCATAGCCGACCATGATCAGGACGTCGGCAGGCTCGCCGCGCTCCAGCCGGATCGGAATGGCGTTGGTCGTCGTGCCCATCGACGGCCCGTAGGCGGTCAGCACCTTGTGACCGGTGGCGCGCTCGAATTCCGGCACCAGCACCTTGTAGGCCGCCGTCAGCCCGCCCGAGATCATCACGCGGACTTCGGCGGCAGAGGCCGTAACGGTCAGCAGGCATATGCTGAGAATGGCGAGCGCGACAGCGCGAAGATTGATCGAAAGACGCATAACTGATCCTCCGCGGACGACTCTTGAGCGGTCGGCCTTGGGGGGATGTTAGCGCGGGGAGGGAGGGGCTGCTAGAGCCGGCGCATCGTCATTGCGAGGAGCGAAGCAATCTATCGCTCAGCCGTAGGGTGGGCAAAGGAGCGAAGCGACGTGCCCACCATTTATCACCAATCGAGCTGCGAGATGGTGGGCACGCTTCGCTTTGCCCACCCTACGGCATTGCGCATGACGCAACAAATCCCTCACGCATTCACATGCACGAAATCCCGCAGCAGCGGATAGATCTCGTTGTTCCAGCGCTTGCCCGAAAACACGCCGTAATGGCCGACGCCGGCCTGCATGTGGTGCACCTTGCGATAGGCGCGCACGCCGGTGCAGAGGTCCTGCGCCGCCAAGGTCTGGCCGATCGAGCAGATGTCGTCCTTTTCGCCTTCCACCGTCATCAGGCCCATGCGCTTGATCGAGGCCGGGTTCACCGGCCGGCCGCGATGCATCAGCTTGCCTTGCGGCAGCAGGTGCTCCTGAAACACGTCGCGCACGGTCTCGATGTAGAATTCCGCCGGCAGGTCCATCACGGCAAAATATTCGTCGTAGAAGGTCTTGATGACTTCCGCCTTCTCCTTCTCACCCTTGGCCAGATGATTGGCGAGGTCGATGTGCTGCTTGATATGGCGCTCGAGATTCATCGACACGAAGGCGGTGAGCTGCACGAAGCCGGGATAAACCTGGCGGAACGCGCCCTTGCATTGCATCGGCACGTAATTGATCAGGTTCTTTTCGAACCAGTTGATCGGCTTGCTCTTGGCGAATTCGTTGACCTTGGTCGGCTGGATCCGCGTGTCGATCGGGCCCGCCATCAGCGTCAGCGTGGCGGGGCGGGCGGGGTGGTTGTCCTCCGACATCACGGCAGCCGCGGCGAGCGCTGATACCGACGGCTGGCAGATCGCCACCATGTGGGAGCGCGGGCCCATCTTGTCGAGGAAGGTGATCAGATGGTCCGTGTAATCTTCCAGTCCGAAGCGGCCGGCATGAAGCGGAATGTCGCGCGGGTTATGCCAGTCGGTGATGTAGACGTCGTGGTCCTGCAGCAGCGTCTTCACGGTGCCGCGCAACAGGGTGGCGAAATGCCCGGACATTGGCGCCACCAGCAGCAGCCGCGGCTGCTCCGGTGCGTTCTCCTTTTTGAAACGCAGCAGCGAGCCGAACGGGGTGGCGAAGGTGACTTCCTCCGTCACCTCCAACTCCTGATTACCGACCATGACCCGATCGATGCCGTAGGCTGGACGGTGATAGGTCAGGGAGGAGCGCGAGATCAGTTCGAGCGAGGCGGCGAGCCGGCCAAATAGCCGGTCGGAGACGCCCTGCGGCACCAGATTGAGATATTTCAGCCCCTCCGCGGCCCCGGTCCGCCATGGCGACGTCAGGTCCATATGGTTCTGATAGGCTTGGTACATCATTGACATCATTCACGTCCGCCCCTGTCCGGTATGGCCATGCAATATCGACGCCAGAGCCGGCCCGGTCGCCTCTAAAACTGGCACGTGGCTTGCTGTGAAAATGACCGACGCACAGGCATTGGGCGGCGGCGCGACCGGTCGCCCTTACGTGGGTCAAAGGCGTTTTGGCGGTTCGAGGGGCCATATGGCGAAGACCACACTGACCATCTCCAGCAAGAATTACTCGTCCTGGTCGCTGCGCGGCTGGCTGCTCGCGAAATTCTCGGGGCTGGAATTCGAGGAGGTTGTTACCGCCCCCGACGATGCGTCGGCGCGGGCCGAAATCCTGCTGCTGTCGTCGTCGATCCTGGTGCCGTGCCTGCGCCATGACGGCGCCACCATCTGGGACACGCTGGCGATCGGGGAATACCTCAACGAGGTCATGCCGGACGCTGGCCTGTTGCCCGCCGACCGTATCCAGCGCGCCCATTGCCGCTCGATCTGCGGCGAAATCCATTCGGGCTTCACCACGCTGCGCGCCTCGCTGCCGGTCAATTTGAAGGGCCATTTCCCGGGCTTCAAGATCTGGTCGCGCGCGCAGGCCGATATCGACCGGGTCTGCACCATCTGGCGCGAATGCCTCGCGGAATCAGGCGGTCCGTTCCTGTTCGGCGAACGCACCATGGCCGATGCGATGTACGCGCCGGTCGTGACCCGCTTCGTGACCTATGACGTCAAGCTCGATCCCAAGCTTGCGGCCTACGCCAAGACCATCATGGCGATGCCTGAGATGCAGGAATGGATCGAGGCCGCCAAGGCCGAGCCCGCCGATATCGAAGAGCTCGAGGTCGAATATTAGGCAAGCCTGGCGCGGCCTTGCCCGCTTGAAGGGCTCAGGCAACGGGCAGCTCTTGCTCAAGCCGGTGCCAGCCGCGCGCGACGTGCGGCCGTTGCTTTGGCCGCTTTTCGCCAGGTCCTGAAACCGAATTTCTGCTTGCTGCCAATCGCTTCGGTGCACTGCTGCCGGCGCGATCGCCGCACTGCAGCGCGCGTGGCGCGGATTTCGCATAGCAACATGCAGCTGTGAACGCGACGATGCGACGCTGCCGAAAATTTGGACGCTCTTCGCCTGGTCGCGATCTCGCCAAAGCGAACCCTGGAGGCTTCCATGAACAAGCAGGCTGTCATCAGCAAATTCTCTCACGTCAAACCCGGCGATACCGAATTCAAGGGCGGGGGTCTGCGCGACTTCTTTCTGTATCGCGATCTCGGCATCGCCGACGCCACCGGCGGGCAGGTGATCTGCCATCTGGTCAAGGCCAACCCCGACCTGCCGCCCGAGGAGGGCACCGGCTGGCACAAGCACGAATGCGAATTTCAGATCGTCATCATGACCAAGGGCTGGGCGCGCTTCATGTATGAGGACAAGTCGACCCTGGTGCAGGCCGGCGACGTCGTCCACCAGCGGGCCGGCATCACGCATTACCTGTACGACTACTCGGAGGACATGGAGTACCTCGAGATCGTCAGCCCGGCCGATTTCAAGACCGTCGACGTGCCGCCGGCCGTCGACAAGGTGCCGCCTCCGACTCCCTGGAAGTGACGATATGTCGTCCCCCGAGGAATTAACCTTTGTCGTCGGCCGCTGGCTGCGGCCGATTGTTGTGGTGCTGGATGTGGTGCGCCGCCTCGGATTGCGGACGACATCTAGCCGTGAACAACGGAGTACGGCGCAGAAACAGTGATTCGGGCGCGATTCGTTCCGTCGCCGTTCCGAACGTAAAGATCAAGCGCGGTTCCGTCGCATTCTGGCACAATGCGCGGCCGGTTTGTGGCGAGATCACATCGCGCTGGAACGCGGCAGCCGCCATCCGACTACCGTGGCCTCGACCATGCCGCCGGTCCTGTCGTTGCGCCATTGCCCGTCGATCCAGCGGCAGGCGAAAGGCAGTTGATAGGTTCCGCTGTGATCCTCGCAAAGAACTTCCACTGGCTGGTCCACCGGCGGATCCCCATTCCCGTCGAATTGCGCCAGCCGTTTTTCACGCGTTGCCATACAATCAATCTCCACTGCCGCGACCGGCAAACACCGGCGTGAGTTCGCGGCAAAATCCATCCACCATTAAGGGGATGAAGCACAACGCCTGAATGAGGTATCAGTATGGTATCACTGGGGTGGGGTTTCCGCTTCGTGCAAATTGCCGTGATGGACGTTCCCCGTGTGCTGATGCTTTGGATCGAGGATTTTTGATGATGGCTCCGATAGCCCGGATCACCTTCGCCGCTTGCGCGCTGTGGACGGCGGCATGGCCGGCGACTGCTCAGGCGCAGGACGTTCCCGGCATCGAGATCTGTACCGTCGAAAAGACGATGGAGCGGCGCACATCCTGCCTGCAGAGCAACGTCGACTTCCTGCAGAAGACGATCACCAAGCTGACGACGGATCATCAGCAGAAGATCGACGCCACCAACCGCCAGATCGAGGCGCTGAAGGGCGCGGTCATTGGCTTGCAGAAGGTCGTCAGCGACATGCAGGCGGCGCAGAACAAGGTGGCGGACGACGCGAAGAAGGCCGCCACACCCGCGACGAAGGATGCTGCGCCCGCGAAGGATGCAGCGCCCGCGCCGAAGGAAGGCACCAAGTAGCGGCGCGCATCCCTCCGCTCACGACACGCGGTATTGCTCCATGACGGCCTTGTCCGGTTCATAGCCGAGGCCGGGCCCCTGCGGGACCTCGACATCGCCGTTGGCATCGACGTCGACGCGGCCGCGCCACAGGCATGCGGCGCGCTTCATGTAGAACATCTCGACGAAGCTGGCGTCGTCGCGCAGCGCCAGCAGTTGCAGCGTCGCCAGCAAGCCTGGCCCGAAATAGGGCGAATGCGGCGCGAGCCTGACGCCGAGTTCGTCGGCCAATGCGACAACCCCGAGATATTCGCTGATGCCGCCGACCTTGATCACGGAGGGTTGCGCGTGGCTTACCGCACCCGCTTTCATCATCTGCCTGAACTGATGAACTGTGCAGGCATTCTCTCCGGCCGCCACGTTGAGCCCGCCTTTGCTTCGCACCTCGGCGAGCGTGGCAAAATCCTCCGGCGGCCAGACCGGCTCCTCGATGAACAGCGGCGCGGCATCCCGGCAGGAATGCGCGAAAGCGATCGCCTCCTCGCCGTTCAGCGGACAGTTCAGATCGACCATCAGCGGAATGCCGGGACCGATCGCCTGTCGCGCGGCAAATACCGCAGGCGCCGTGGTTTCATGCAATTTGATCGCCTTGTAGCCCAGCCGCAGCGCGGTCTCGCATTCGCTTGCGATCAATTCGGGTTTGCCGATTCGCAGCAGGCTCGCATAGGCCGGAATCCGCGTGCGTTTCGCGGCGCCGATCAGCCGATGCAACGGCACGCCCTTCGCCTTGGCCGCAAGGTCCCACAGCGCGATATCGAGCGCGGAGATCGCGAACATGGTGATGCCATAGCGGCCGAACAGATGCAGGTTGCGCTGGATCTGTTCCATGACGGCGGGAATATCGGCGGCATCGGGGACTTCAAGGCCCCGCGCCTGCGGCGCAATCATTTCCTCGATGGCGGTATAGCTGCTTCGCGGACAGACATAGGCAAAGGCATCGCCCCAGCCGGTGATGCCGGCATCGGTGGAAACCTCGACCATGACGATTTCGAGCGCCGAGATCGCCGAGGCGCCTTGCTTGAAGCTCGCCACCCCCGCGTCGTAGGGAATGCGGATATGGTGGGCCCGGACATCAGTGATCAGCATGGTTCCTCCCATTGTGTTTTGAATACATTGTCAGCGGCGGAAGCGGAGAGCAAGGATTGTCAAATGAAGCGCGCAGCAGCAGCGCATAATGCGGAAGCTTCGCAGGAAAGCTGTCAGTCATGAATCCGGCCCAGAAAGCGCTCTGGTACATCGAAAGCCATCTCGCCGCGCCGCTGACGCTCGATGACGTTGCCGGCATTGCCGGCGTCTCGCGCTTCCATCTGGTGCGGGCGTTCGCCACCGCCACCGGGTTTTCGGTGATGCGCTATGTGCGTGCCCGAAGGCTCAGCAAGGCCGCGCAGGCGCTCGCGGCCGGCGCTCCCGATATTCTCAGCCTCGCGCTGGATGCGGACTACAGCTCTCACGAAGCTTTCACCCGCGCGTTCCGCGATCATTTCGGCGTCACGCCGGAGATGGTTCGCGCCACAACGTGCCTCGATCGTCTCAAGCTTCAGGAGCCTATCGTCATGGATTCAACCCTGCTCGAAAATCTCAAGCCCCCGCGTTTTGAATCCTCAAAACCGTTTCTGGTCTCCGGCATCGCCGAGCGCTGCACCCATGAAAACAGCGGCGCCGGCATTCCGAATCTCTGGCACCAGTTTCACCATACCGTCGACCACATCCCGGCGCGGATCGGCAAGGTCGCCTATGGCGTCTGCTGCAACGGCGACGATGCCGGCAATTTCGACTACGTCGCCGGCGTCGAAGTCGCCGATTTCTCCGACCTGCCGCGCGAGTTCGCGCGCGTGCGGATTCCCGAACAGAAATACGCCGTGTTCACCCACGCCGAGCACATCTCAACCATCCGCCGCACCGTCCATACGATCTGGAATCACTGGCTGCCGGCATCCCGCATGAAGGCCGCCGACGCGCCAAGTTTTGAGCGCTACGACGAAAAATTCGATCCGGCCACCGGCAATGGCGGGCTGGAGATCTGGATTCCGGTGCGGGAATAGCGCCGCCGCAATGCTGCCCTGCGCCGCGGGATTGCCCGCGGTTGCTTGGCAAGCGTGATCTGCTTTGCCATAACATGGCGCAACGAGTTGTTGCGCGTGCGGGGTCGAGCCAAAATCCGCCTGCAGCCAAAAGCAAGCCGGGAGGATTCATGGCCGATATCCGCGTTCTCGCCACCGATCTGGAATTTCCGGAAGGCCCGGTCGTCATGCCCGACGGCTCGGTCGTGCTGGTCGAAATTCGCGGCAAGCGGCTGACGCGGGTTTATCCCGACGGGCGGAAAGAGGTGGTCGCGCAAATTCCCGGCGGCCCCAATGGCGCGGCGCTGGGCCCCGACGGCAAGATGTACATCTGCAACAATGGCGGCTTCAGCTGGGTTCCCACCGGCAAGATGATCATGCCGGGGCCGCAGCCCGATGACTATCAGGGCGGCTCGATCCAGCGTGTCGATATGCAGAGCGGCAAGGTCGAGACCGTCGTCACCAAATGCGGCGAGCACGCCCTGCGCGGGCCCAACGACCTGGTGTTCGACAAGCACGGCGGCCTCTGGTTCTCCGATCTCGGCAAGCGCCGCGCTCGCGAGATGGATGTCGGCGCGTTCTACTATCTCAAGCCCGGCATGAAGGAGATCGTCGAGGCCGTGCACGGCGTGCTGCCCGCCAACGGCATCGGCCTGTCACCGGACGAGAAGACGGTCTACATCGCGGAGACGCCGACGGCGCGGTTGTGGGCCTATGAAATCTCGGAGCCCGGCACCATCAAGCCGCGCGACGTGATCTATCGCGGCGAGCGCGGCAAGCCGATCGCGGGGCTCGGCGGCTACCAGATGTTCGATTCGATGGCGGTGGAAGCGGGGGGCAATGTCTGCGTCGCGACGCTGGTCTCGGGCTGCATCTCGGTGATCGCGCCCGACGGCACGCTGGTGGAGCAGGTGCCGACCGGCGACCGCGTCACCACCAATATCGCCTTCGGCGGGCCTCAATTGAAGACGGCGTACATCACGCTTTCGGGCAAGGGTGAACTGATAGCGATGGACTGGGCGCGGCCCGGGCTGGCGCTGAATTTTTTGAACAAGTGATAACGTCCGTCATTGCGAGCGCAGCGAAGCAATCCATGTTGCCACACGTGGATAGATGGATTGCTTCGCTGCGCTCGCAATGACGGTGTGAGAACGGAGTTTTTGAATGGCCTTTCTTGAACCGGTGACCCTTCAGGGCGCGCATGCGCGGCTGGAGCCGTTGTCGCACGATCACATCGACGGACTGGTGGAAGCCGTGAGCGACGGCGAGCTGTGGAAGCTCTGGTACACCTTCATCCCGACCGCCGAAAACATGAAAAAGGAAATCGACCGCCGCCTCGGCCTGTTCGCGGCCGGCTCGATGCTGCCGTTCACGGTGTTTGACGCCGATAGCAAAATCGCCGGCATGTCGACCTACATGAACGTCGATGCCGCCAACCGTCGCGTCGAGATCGGCTCGACCTGGTACGCCAGGCGTGTGCAGCGCAGCGCGCTCAATACCCAGTGCAAATTGCTGCTGCTGACGCATGCGTTCGAGAAGTTGAATTGCATTGCGGTCGAGTTCCGCACGCATTTCTTCAATCACCAGAGCCGCCGCGGCATCGAGCGCCTCGGCGCCAAGCAGGACGGTATTCTGAGAAGTCACCAGATCGCGCCGAACGGCACGTTGCGCGACACCGTGGTTTACAGCATCATCGCAGCCGAATGGCCGACGGTGAAGGCGCATCTCACCTATCAACTCAACGACAAGCCGCGGTAGCGAAGCCGCGCCAGAAGCGAAACAATGGAAACGTTCGATTATGTGATTATCGGCGCGGGCTCCGCAGGCAGCGTGCTCGCCAACCGGCTCGGCGAAGATCCCGCGAGCCGCATCTGTGTGCTGGAAGCGGGGCCGACGGACTGGCATCCCTACATTCATCTGCCGGCCGGCTTCATCAAGACGTTCCACATGAAGAGCGTCAACTGGGGCTACCAGCAGGAGCCGGGCCCATGGACCGGCGGCCGCAGCATCTATGCGCCGCGCGGCAAGACGCTGGGCGGATCGTCCTCGATCAACGGGCACAT
This sequence comes from Bradyrhizobium sp. McL0615, assembly GCF_049993905.1. NCBI lineage: Bacteria > Pseudomonadati > Pseudomonadota > Alphaproteobacteria > Hyphomicrobiales > Nitrobacteraceae > Bradyrhizobium > Bradyrhizobium sp. McL0615. The sequence goes on from NZ_CP188254.1 coordinate 2,307,674, forward strand.
CTACAACCGCGGCCAGCGCCAGGATTTTAATACCTGGGCGCAGCTCGGCAATCGCGGTTGGGGCTATCCGGACGTGCTGCCCTATTTCAAGCGGCTGGAGCGCCGGGTCGGCGAGGGCGACGAGACCTATCGCGGGCGCGACGGCAGCCTCACCGTCACCACCATGGATTGGAACGATCCGCTGTGCGAAGCCTTCATGGAAGGCGCCGTCAGCCTCGGGATTCCGCGCAATCCCGATTACAACGGCGCGATCCAGGAGGGCGTGTCCTACTGCCAGCGCACCATCGAGAACGGCCTGCGCATGAGCGCGGCCAAGGCGTTCCTGCATCCGGCGCGCAAACGGGGCAATGTCGATGTGCGTACGCATGCGCATGTCACCAACCTCATCTTCGAGGGCAAGCGCGCGGTCGGCGTGCGTTATCTCAAAGGCGGAAAGGGCGGCACGCCTGTCGAGGTGCGCGCGAGCAAGGAAGTCATCCTTTCCGGCGGCACGTATAACTCGCCGCAGGTGCTGCAACTGTCCGGTATAGGTTCGCCGGAATTGCTGCAATCGCACGGCATCGAGGTCCGCCACGCGCTGCCGGGCGTCGGCGAAGGCCTGCAGGACCATTACGCGCCGCGCTCGGTCGCGCGTGTCAAGAACATCCAAACCATCAATGAACTCCGTCGCGGCCTAAGCCTGTGGGTCGAGGCGCTGAAATGGGCCACGACACGGCGCGGCCTGCTGTCGCTGTCGCCGACCATGGTTTATTGCTTCTGGCACTCCGGCGAGACCACCGAGAGCTCCGACCTGCAGCTCACCTTTACGCCGGCGAGCTACAAGGAAGGCGTGCAGGGCCAGCTCGAGGACGAGCCGGGCATGACGGTGGCCTCATGGCAGCAGCGCCCCGAGAGCCGCGGCTATGTCCGCATCCGCTCCGCCGACCCGTTCGCGCCGCCGATCATCCAGACCAATTACCTGGTCGAGGAGATCGACCGCCGCGTCGTCGTCGCCGGCATGAAGCTGGCGCGCCGGCTGCTCGCGTCGAAGCCGCTCGCGCCGTATTACGCCTATGAGGATTTCCCCGGACCCAAGGTGCAGAGCGACGATGAGCTGCTCGCCGCCGCCACCGAGCGCGGCACCACCACGTTCCATCCCGGCTGCACCTGCCGCATGGGACCGGCGGACGCCAAATGGGCCGTGGTCGACGATCAGTTGCGCGTGCACGGCCTGCAAGGCCTGCGCGTGGTCGACGCCTCGATCATGCCGCGGATGATCTCGGCCAATCTCAACGCCTCGACGCTGATGATCGCCGACAAAGCCTCCGACATGATTCGCGGCAAGACGGCGCTGGAGGCGGTGAAGTTTCCCGAGCAGGCCTAGGCGTGATGGAAGCAGCTGCGTTGTACCGTGCACTCAGATTTGAATCGCCTCTCTGCGGCCGGCCGTCTATGGTGCGGTGATGTCGCGCCTCATGTTTCTGTTGATTGCTGTCGTCCTGTCCCTGCTGCCGACCGTCGCGCCGGCTGAGCCGGCTCACAAACGGCCGGCGCCACGCTGGCACGGATACGGCTTCCTGCCGGGCTATCGTCAGCCGCCGAATAACACCATTCCGCCTTACGCCGAGAAAGCTTCGGCTTCGCGCATGGCGCGCCGCAACCAGCGCCATTGGTATATCGATCCCGTCCCACAATATTACGGGTACGACGGCGACTGGCACTATTTCGGCAGGCCTGGATTTTACGGCGGTCGCTACAATGGCGGCAGCTTCGGCCCGTGCTGGACGCGGACGCCGATCGGTCCGGTCTGGAATTGCGGCTGATCAAGCCAGCGCCTGAAGTCCGCGCGCGTGCGCATCGGTTTGCCGCCGGTGGCGGTTCACGGTGCAGAGCGGACATTCGGCGAAACTCTGATGTCATGCTCTGCTTCTTACCCGTGCGATGTTCAGCCAACCGGGCCGGGGATCCAATAGTCGCCGAAAAGCGGCCTGACTATTACGCTATAAATGACCCCGAGCTGCAGGCTCGGATCGAAATAGCGCATCGCCCGCTCATTGAGGTCAATGATGCGGCCAGGCGTTAGCGGCCCCACGTCATTTATCTTGACGATGATCTTCTTGCCCACAGCTTCAACGAGGGCGTACTTCGGCCTCGCGCCAAATTGGACCCCACCAAATTTCTGGCGCAAGCTCGTCTTGATGGCAGCCGCCCAGACAGAGGGATCATAGCGCTCGCCGGAGGCCGTGTTCGGGCCACCCTCCCGCCATCCGGGCCGGAACGGATTGTATGTGGATGCAGCGCCAACGATCGCATCCCCGGACGCTTCATCGACGACGGCACTTGAATGAACTGCAACGACTTCGCTTCGAGCAACGGTAACAGAGCACGCAAGCGCAAGTACGGCGCCGCAAATTGCGGCGCGCGAGCGATACAACATCAGAACTCCTTGATTGATTTTCTAGAACGTTCGGTTCCCGATGCCGCAAAACTGGCTGTCGAACGCGGAAGCGTTGACGAACTCGCGCCAATTTTTTGCGGATCGTGCCAATCGGGGCAGTGGAACCGTTGTGGGAACCAGTGTGGTCCTCGCACAGGTGTTCTTAGTTCTCATCGACTAAGACAGAGAATGCGTCAGCAACATGACTGAATAGAATCTATTGGCTGAGCTCAGCAGGAGTAAGCATCTACCGATGACTGCGCGGGATCTTGAGAAGGCCGTGCAGCAATGTCTGCTTCTGGCGCCATGTGCAGAAGTCGCCGCTCTGCTCGATCACCGCATCGTCACGGGCGAGCACTCAATCCTCGCGAACAGCATTCTGCGATGCTCACCGCCGGACTGTCGCGCACTGAAATCCTGAAAAGCCTTCTCGTATGGACTGTGCCTGCTTTTGCTCCGATGAGCCTGCTCTGGTTCGGGCGATTACTGGAGCGGCGCGTCCGCTACCGACTTCAAATCGGAGTGGCGAAAGCAACTCGCGAATGCACGATCCAGAATCCTGACTCGAATCCTTCCGAGGGAACCGATGCGGGTGATCAGATCGTTCTGAAGTTTGCTCACTATCGTGCGGTTCTCCTTTGCGTCTCGATGTCTCGTTTGCCGAGGCTGCGGTTCAGCGCTGAAAGACGACCTTGCCGCCGACCAGCGTCAGGTCCGCCTTGATGTCCTTGATCTGCTCTTCCGGCACGGCCATGTAGTCCGCGGAGAGCACCACGAGGTCGGCAAGCTTTCCGGGCCCGATCGTCCCTTTCTGCGCTTCCTCGAAGGTGTAGTGCGAGGCCGCGCTGGTGTAGAGGCGCAGGGCCTGCTCGCGACTGATGGCTTCCGAAGCGCCGTAGACGTTTCCATTCGGATCCTTCCTGGTCACCATGATGTACATGTTGAGGAACGGGTTGATCGGATTAACGGGGAAGTCCGTTCCGGCGCCGAGACTGTCGAGCCCCATTTTCGCGATCATCGTCCTGGTCGGCACGGCGCGGTCAGCGGTCGCCCGCCCCAGAAACCGCTCGACGGTCGCGGCCTTGTCCCACATGAAGACGTTCTGGAAATCGATGCGGACTCCCAGCCTGTGCGCACGCTCCATCTGCTCCGGCCTGATCAGACTGGCGTGGATGAGGACGAAACGACGATCCCGGATCGATTTTTCCTTGTCGGCTGACTCGAGCGCGTCGAGCACCTGGTCGATACCGAGGTCGCCGACGACGTGCACGCCGACACGCCAGCCGTAGCGGTTGCAGATCGAGATGAGTTGCTTCAGCCGTTCGGGCGTCTGCTGCGCGATGCCGTGGTAGTTGTCATGTGAATCAGGATAGACGTCGCGCATTAGGGCTGTCTTCAGCGTCATGCCGCCGTCGTAGAAGATCTTGATGCCGGCGAATTTGAGCCAATCGTCGCCAAAACCCGACGAGGCCCCGTTGCCCGACATGATCGCTTCCCATGCGGTGAGATCGGCAGGGGGTTCTGGCCGGAACATCACGCCGGTGCGCAAGGTCGCTTTGCCGGACGCGGCAAGCTTCTGCAGCGTACGGATATCGCGGGCTTCCGTTGCGCCTTCGACCGCGCTCGTGATTCCGAAGCTGTTCAGCACGCTTTCGGCAATTGTGAACTGCCGTATTTCATCGTCTTCCGTCCACGGCGGCACGGCCTTCTCAACCCGATCGATCGCGGTCTCGACGAGGACGCCAGTCAATTCACCGGCAGCGTCGCGCTCGAAGGATCCGCCGCTCGGATCCGCAGTGGTCTTGTCGACCCCTACCTTCTGCAGAGCCATGGTGTTCGCCATCGAGAAATGCCCGACGGTGCGCAGGTAGACCGGATTGTCTGGAACGACGCTATCGATCTCCTGCCTGGTCAGATAGCGCTTCTCGGCGAGTTGCGACGGCGGATGCCACGCACCACCCACGATCCACTCGCCGGGCTTCTTCTTGGCCGCGAATACCTTGATCGCCTCAAGCGCTTCCGCGACCGTCTTCGCTCGGCTCATGTTGACGACATAGTCGGCAAGACCAGCTGCCTTGAAGTGAGCGTGAGTATCGATCAATCCGGGAATGACGGTCTTGCCGGATACATCGAGCACGCGCGTCCGGGCGCCGGCAAGCGACTTGATCGATGCGCTGCTTCCAGTCGCGAGAATCTTTCCTTCCCTGACGGCGACCGCCTCCGTCACGGTCGATTGTTCGTCCAGCGTCAGCACCTTTCCGTTGATGAGGACGAGGTCAGGCGCGTTGAGGTCTCCCTGCTGGGCCGCCGCAGGTGCAGCGCCAGCGAACCACATTCCCGCGCCAACAACCGCGAGCGCCGTCAACTTGCAGACCATCGCATCCTCCTCAATCTAATTTGTTCAATAGGCGAACATTTGTTCTATTTTTTAAGAATAACTCCCATCTCGAAGCGGTTCAACGCTTCTTGGACAAAACCCACGCGGACATTTCTGGTTTATGAGCGCGCGACCTGGTCTGCCGAAAGGCTGAGCTTCCGCTCGCGCATGCGGCGGAGGGGCGGGCTGCTGCAGCGAGTGACACCGTTCGTGTGGAGAGAGTTTCCCCACCCGCATCGAAATTCGCTTAACGATGCGCCACTTCCGGCCGGTACAGCGTGTCGATGGTGACGACACCGATCGCGCGCGACACGCAGGGGCAGATCTTGCGGTTGTCGTGCTTCTGCTGATCGCTGAAGAACACATCGCGATGGTCGATCTCGCCCTCGACGGCAACGACATCGACGGCGCAGACGCCGCATTCGCCGCGCTGGCAGTCCGATATCACATCAGCGTGCCGCCTCCTTGCTCACCACGCCCGTCTATGGTTCGCGCAAAGATCGAATTATTCAAGTATTGTTCCTCACGATGACCCGTCGTTGGTTGATTCTCGCAGACGATCTTACCGGGGCCGCAGACTGCGCGATCGCGCTCGGCGGCCGCGGCCTGGCGGCAGTGGTGACCTGGGGTGACATCGAAAATGTGCGAAGTCAGGAGCCCATTCTGGCCTACGACACCGCAAGCCGGAGTCTTTCGGCCGATGCCGCCGCTGCTCGTCACAGAGAGGTGCTGGCGAGCCAGCCAGTATCAGGGCGCTTCTTCTTCAAAAAGATTGACTCGACCTTGCGGGGGCAGCCTGCAGCGGAGATTGCGGCGACACTCGACTGTCTGCGATCACGATCAGGTTCGGCATTTGGGGTGCTTTCAGCCGCCTTTCCTGCGGCCGGTCGCACGACCAGGAACGGCCGCATCCTCGTCAATGGCCGTGCGCTCGAGGAAACAGACCTTTGGCGACGCGACCATACCTATCCCAAGGCTGATCTTGTTAACGTTCTTGCAACCGCTGGCATTTGCAGCAAGAAAGTTTTGCTTGCCGCCGTCCGCAGTAGCCAGTTGAAATCCATTCTCGCTGGGTTAGCTGACGAAGGCAAAACGGTTGCTGTCTGCGACGCGGAGACTGAAGACGACCTGCGCCTGATCGCAAAGGCGGCCCTGCAAGCCTCGCCTGCCAGCGTCTTTATCGGCAGCTCAGGTCTGGCGCATGCGCTGGCTTGCCTTGACGTCAGTAAGATCGTTGAGCCGCTGCGCATTCCTGCCAGCAAATACGGTATATTGACCGTCGTTGGCTCGCTCGCCGAGGCTTCGGGGGCTGCCGCGCGTCGTTTGAATGAGACCGGGACCGTGGCCTATTTCCCGATTGAGCCGGAAATATTGCGCAAAAATGGTGCTGAGCGGGCAGCCGTCGCCGTAACCATCAAGGAGCGACTTGCTGGCGGCGGAGATGTCCTCGTCAAGATCATGAACAATGGGTCTCCCGACATGTCGCTTGGCCCCGAGCTCGTTACAAGCTTGGCCGATACGCTGGAAATCACGGTACCCGTCATCGGTGCATTTGCCATCACGGGCGGCGAAACCGCTGCGGCACTCTTGTCGAGGTTCGGCGTCATCGGTATCCGTCTTGCTGAGGAGATGGAGCCGGGCGTTCCGCTCGGACTAACTCTTGGCTCATTGTCGGTCCCGATAGCCACCAAAGCGGGCGCGTTCGGAGATGAGTATAGCCTCATCCGCATCAATGAGCGCCTTCGCGCCGTTCGAACCAGAGGAAGCTTTATATGACCCGTCCGACGATTGCGATCACGATGGGCGACCCCGCCGGTATCGGGCCCGAAGTGATCATGAAGGCGTTAGCAAAGCCGGAAACACGTGAAATCTGTAATGCGCTGGTGATCGGTGACGCCAATCGCTTGCGTAAGGCAGGCAAGATCGTCGGCGAGCGGCTTGAAATCGATGCGCTGCGCGATGCGGACGATGCGAATTTTGCTTCGGGCGCCGTACAGTGCCTGGACTTGAACCTCGTGCCGGATGACTTGCCGTTCGGCAAGATGTCTGCGACAGCGGGAGAGGCAGCTTATCGCTTTATTGAAAGAGCCGTCCAGGTCGTGCAGGCAGGCTCCGCGCAGGCCATCTGTACCGCACCGCTTTCCAAAGAAGCGCTGCACGCGGCCGGGCATAAATATCCGGGCCATACCGAACTGCTGGCCTATCTTACCGGCACGCGTGAGGTCTCGATGATGCTCGTGTCATCGAAACTTCGTGTCATCCACGTCACCACGCATATCGGTCTGCTGGACGCCATCGACAAAATTGAGCCCGGCCTGGTCGAAAGGGTCATAACCCGCGGGCATGAGGTGTTGGTGCGCGCCGGCCTTCTCAATCCAAAGATCGGCGTTTGCGCTATCAACCCGCATGCCGGGGAAAACGGGCTATTCGGCCGAGGTGAGGAAGCAACGAAAATCGCGCCCGCCATCGAGGCCTGTCAACGCCGAGGCTGGGATGTGCGAGGCCCGTTGCCTGCGGACACGCTGTTTTTTCTCGCTGGCCGGGGCGACTACGACATGGTCGTTGCGATGTATCATGATCAGGGTCATGGCCCGATCAAGGTGCTGGGACTGGAGGCCGGCGTGAACATAACCGTCGGCTTGCCGGTGATCCGTACTTCGGTCGATCACGGAACGGCCTTCGATATCGCGGGCAAGGGCATTGCCGACGAACGCAGTCTGATCGAAGCGTTGCGGCAGGGAGCTGAGCTTGCGCCGAAACGCAGCCCTGCGGCCGTTGGATGAACGACCGCTTGTGGCGCAAAGCGGGCATTCGTCCAGGCAGATGTCGGCTAAGCGCCGATATTGTTGCAAAAGTCGAAAATCGAACAACCTTAAAAATCTCGCGAAAGTCGATCTCTGGACTTCTCTGCTGCCGCGTCGCTTTTCAACGCCATCACGGAGGTCCGTGATCGATTTTGGATGAAGCGATATGGTCCCTCGCGTCGCCGCGCGCTAGACGCATCAGCGGCTCTAAGAATTGTCGACCGCCACCCCGAAAAGACTTTTGCAACAATATCCGCCACCAAGCGACATTCCTGGAGCGCAGGCCGGAACTCATGCAAACGGTCTAGCTAAATCTTTTGGTCGACGATACGCTGACATTGACTGGCCGAACGCCAGCACGAAAATCAGGGAGGCGGCAATGCTTCGTCTGGCACGGTGGACGGTTTCCGCGTTGATCGTTTTCGGCCTGTTGACAATGGCGCACGCGCCCGCCCGAGCCGCTGATGCAGAGATCGACAGTTTACTTCGAAGCCCCGCCGGCAAAGACTGGGTTACGAATGGCGGCAATCTCACCAATAATCGCTATTCTACGCTGAAGCAGATTGATACGACAAATGTCGGGAAGCTTAAGGGCGCCTGGATGACGCGCCTGAAAGGCTCGGGCAGCGGCGGCAAATATTCTTTCGAGGCGTCACCACTTGTAAAGGACGGCATCATGTATGTCGTCACCGGCAACGACGATGTCTTCGCACTCAACGCCAAGACCGGCGATGTCATCTGGGAATACTGGTCAGGCATCGATCAGACAATCTCGACGATCTGCTGCGGCTGGGTCAATCGCGGTCTGGCGATGGGAGAGGGACAAATCTACCTCGGCCAGCTCGACGCGAACGTCGTCGCGCTGGACATGAAGACCGGCAAGGTCGTCTGGAAGACGCCGATCGAGAAGTGGCAGAACGGTTACGGCATAACGAGCGCGCCGCTCTACCATGACGGTGTGATCTACAGCGGGATCACGGGTGGTGAGTTTGGCGTCCGCGGCAGACTGACCGCACTCAACGCTAAAACGGGCGAGATCATGTGGCGCTGGTTTACACTGCCTGGTCCTGGCGAGAAAGGCAGCGAGACCTGGCCGCCCGGCACCGACCATTCGATGCGCGGTGGCGCGCCGATCTGGAATACGCCGGCGCTCGATCCCGAACTCGGCCTCCTTTACTTCGCGGTTGGCAATTGCGGGCCGGATTACGACGGGTCGATGCGTGAAGGTGATAACCTGTTCTGCACCTCCATCGTGGCCCTGAAGGTCAAGACCGGGGAGTACGCCTGGCACTTCCAGCAGGTGCACCACGACATCTGGGACTACGATGCAGCGAGCCCGGTTGTCCTGTTCGATACCATGATCAACGGAGAACCGCGAAAGGGGATCGCCGAGGCCGGTCGCACGGGCTGGGTCTACATCCTCGACCGCACCAACGGAAAACCGCTGATCGGCATCGAAGAGAAGCCGGTGCCGCAGGAACCACGGCAGAAGACAGCGGCGACGCAACCCATACCGGTTGGCGATGCGGTCGTGCCTCAATGCGCGGAAAAGATTCCGGGTTACGACGAGGCCGGTTGCATCTACACCCCGTTTTGGGAATCCCCGGTCCTGATCCAGCCTTCCGGTATCGGCGGCGTCAATTGGTCGCCAATGCCGTATAGTCCGGATACCGGCTATTTCTACGTGCCGGGTACGGTGCGCACCAGCGCGTTCACACGCTACAGCAGCCAGTTCACCACCGGGCTGCGATACACCGGTGGCGGACAGGCCGCGCCGATTGGCTCGACCATGAGCGGCACTTTCACCGCGATCGACGCCAAGACCAACAAGATCGCCTGGCAGCACAAGACGCCGTACCGCGTCGGCGGCGGCGGCGGCTCGACCGTTACGGCGGGCGGGCTGGTGCTACGCGGCGAGCCGGACGGCAATTTCCTCGCGCTCGATGCCAAGACCGGCCAGGAGCTGTTCCGCTTCCAGACCGGATTTGGCGCGGACGCTCCGCCTGTTGTCTACGAGGTGGATGGCGAGCAGTTTATCACGATCGCGACCGGCGGCAATCAGATGCAGGGGAGCGCCTATGGCGACGCGGTCTGGACCTTTTCACTGAATGGTAAGCTCGGCCCACTGTGGCCGCCGCCCGCGCCACCCACGGTGGCCGGCCCAACCGGACCGATCGCGGCAGGTGCCAACGCGATCAGGATCGGCGCCAATAATACCGAGTACAGCTTTTCTCCGGCCCGCACCCGGATCAAGAGCGGTACCACGGTGAGCTTCACCAATGTCGGCGATCTTCCGCACGACGCGAGCGCCTTGCAGCAGCAGGATAACTGGAGCACAGGCGCGCTGGCCAAGGGCGAGATGAAAGCGGTCAAGTTCGATAAGCCCGGCATCTACTACTACATCTGCACGCCGCATCCGTGGATGTACGGGCAAGTGATTGTCGAGTGATCGCGCCGAAGCTGAACGCGACCAAGACGGCTTCTCGCGGTTTTCCGCAGGAAGGCGTATCTTTCCGGGAGTTGAAAAGTGGCGTTGTCCGATGGAGATGCGCGTTCCGGCGTCACGATGGCGCGGAGGTTAGGTGTATCGCGTTTCTGGCTTGCGCTGGCGTGCGTGCTTTTCTCCGCGCCGATTGCCGCGAACGAAACCGCTGAACCCTCGGCAACGGAATTGATCGAAGGGTTGCTGTCGGGCCGCGAGCCGGTCGGCGGTCCGTTCGAACTCACCGATCAGACCGGCCATCGCCGTACCGACGCGGATTTTCAAGGCAAGCTCGTCGTAATTTATTTCGGTTATACGTATTGCCCAGACGTGTGCCCAACCGAGCTTCAATCGATCTCGCTCGCGCTCGACAAGCTCGGTGCAGCCGCCGATACAGTGCAGCCCTTGTTCATCACCGTCGATCCGGGGCGCGACACGCCGGCGCGGCTTGCCGATTTTGTCTCATCGTTTCACCCGCGATTGATCGGCCTGACCGGCTCGCTTGCCGAGATCCGCAAAACGGCGATTGCCTACAGGACGTTCTTTGCCAAAAACGGCGCCACCACGGCGGACCATTATTCGGTCGACCATACCGGATTCATCTATCTGCTCGGCAAGGACGGGCGCTATCTCGGCTTCCTGCCGCCGAGTCTGTCGCCCGATGCTATCGCTGACGCCATCCGTGCACGACTTGGAGCAAAGTAGCCATAATCGTTTGCCAACCCGGAGGAGACGATGCGCAAGAACAAGCGGCCGCCACCGAGCGAACCGGAACAAGCGGCCGGCAACGGACTTCTTGATCGTCGTCTCTTCCTGACTGGTACTGCGGCGGCGATCGGAAGCGCTGCAATGGCGGACCATGCACGCGCTGCGGAGGCGCTGCCGGTCGAGCCGTGGATGAAAACACCGGGCTCGCCCTTTGTGCCTTACGGACAGCCATCGAATTATACGAGCAAGGTTGCGCGCGTGTTCGCGAGCGCGCCCGGGACGACCGGCACCGGGGCATCGCGCACGCCGCATCACCTGCTCGACGGCATGATTACGCCGAATGGACTTCATTTCGAGCGCCACCACAGCGGCATTCCCGACATCAATCCCGAGACGCACCGGCTGCTGATCCACGGCCTCGTCAAGCGCCCACTGGTCTACACGCTGGACGCGCTGATGCGCTACCCTATGGAGTCGCGCATCGCTTTCATCGAGTGTGCCGGCAACAGCGGATCGCTGTATCAAAAGGAACCGGCCCAGCTTGGCGTCCAGCCCATCCATGGCCTGTTGTCTTGCGCCGAATGGACCGGTGTGAGACTCGCGACGCTTCTGGAGGATACCGGCGTCGACCCGGGCGCGCAGTGGATCCTGGCCGAAGGCGCCGACGCGTCAGGCATGAGCCGCAGCGTACCGCTTGAAAAAGCGATGGGCGACGCGCTCGTTGTGATTTACCAGAACGGCGAACCGGTGCGGCCGTCAAACGGCTATCCGATGCGGCTGTTGTTGCCGGGCTATGAAGGCAACATGAACGTCAAATGGCTTCGGCGCATCAAGCTGACCGAAGGGCCGACGATGACGAAGGATGAAACCTCGAAATACACGATGCTGCTGAACGATGGTAAATCGCTTCAGTTCTGTTTTGCGCAGGAGGCCAAGTCGGTGATTACGCGCCCCTCTCCCGGCCTGACGATGGGAGCGCCAGGATTGTACGAGATCACGGGTCTTGCCTGGTCGGGTTATGGACGGATCGCGAAGGTCGATGTCTCCGCCGACGGCGGCGCGAGCTGGGCGCCGGCAGCGCTGCAGGAGCCGGTGCTGCCGATGGCGGTCACGCGCTTTCGCTCACCCTGGCGTTGGGATGGAGGCCCGGCGACGCTGCAGAGCCGTGCCACCGATGATTCCGGATATGTGCAGCCGACGCGGTCGAAGCTCATCGCCGATCGCGGCGCCCGGGCTATCTACCATTTCAACGGAATTGCAAGCTGGGCCGTCACACAAGGTGGCGAGGTCAAACATGTCTACGCGTAATCCGCTGCTCGCGGCCTGTTTGGTACTCCTTGCCGGGTATGGCGCCGCGCTGGCGGAAAGCCCCAATCTGGGGAAAACCGCGAGCCCCGAGGAAATCGCCTCCTGGGACATCAGCATCGGCCCCGGCGGCGCAGGACTGCCGTCCGGCAGCGGAACGCCGCAGCAAGGCGAGCAGGTCTATCTCGCCAAGTGCATCGCGTGCCACGGCGAGAAAGGGTCGGGCAAGCCGAACGACCAACTGGTCGGTGGCCAAGGATCGCTCGGTCCAGGTCAAGCGCCGGTGAAGACCGTCGGCAGTTTCTGGCCCTACGCCACGACCCTCTTCGACTACGTGCGGCGCGCCATGCCGCTGAACGAATCCAAATCGCTCCGCGATGAGGAGGTATATGCGGTGGTCGCCTACGTCTTGCTGCTTAACGGCATAATAGGAGAGAGCGATAAAATCGATGCGCATACGCTGCCCGCGATGCGAATGCCGAATCGAGATGGATTTGTCCGTTTTTCCCGAGAGAAATGATTCTAAATCGAGCCCCTGACGTCCGTTAGTCAAAATGAACTTTGTGGGAAAGTCTGCTTCTGTCGCAGGGCGCACATTCGGCATGCTGACGATGCTCGCTTAACGATGCAACGCCTCCGGCCGGTACAGCGTGTCGATGGTGACGACACCGATCGCGCGCGACACGCAGGGGCAGATCTTGCGGTTGTCGTGCTTCTGCTGATCGCTGAAGAACACGTCGCGATGGTCGATCTCGCCCTCGACGGCAACGACATCGACGGCGCAGACGCCGCATTCGCCGCGCTGGCAGTCCGATATCACCTCGAAGCCGGCGGCGTTGAGCGCGTCGAGCATCGAGCTGTTCTGCGGCACGACGAGTTCGGTGTCGGTATCCTTCATCCGCACGCGGAATTCCGCGGTCGGCTTCAAGCCGCTGGAGCCGAAGGTTTCGTAGCGCAAATCAGCCGGCGCGCGTCCCGCGTCGTTCCAGGCGCGCCGCGCCGCCTCCAGCATCCGCATCGGCCCGCACATGATGGCGATGGCATCGTCAGGCAAAGCGCGGAAGGTGGCGTCCAGGTCGAGCCGCGCGCCTTCATCGGAGGCGTGCACGATCAAGCGATCGCCGAGCAGCGCCGTTAGTTCGTCGAGGAAAGCCGCATCGCCGCGCGATTTGACGGCGTAGTGCAGGGGAGCATCGATATTCCTACGGCGCAGCGCGGCTGCGATGCCTGTGATCGGCGTGATGCCGATGCCGCCGGCGATCAGGCAATAGTTCTTCCTCGTCCAGTCGATTTCAAGCAGGGACGCCGGATTTGAAGTCTCGATCCGCGCGCCGGTATGCAAATTCCACATGCCGCGCGAGCCGCCACGGCTGTCCGGTGCAAGCCGAACCGCGATCCGATAGGTGCCGACATCGCTGTTCTCCACCAGCGAATAGGAGCGCCGCGCGGGCTGTCCATCGATCAGCACGGTGACGCCGATATGGCTGCCGGCCGGGTAGGGCGGCGCGCGGCCGTTCTCGGGACGCAGGCGAAATTCGCGGATCGTGGGCGTCACGTCGCGGACAGCTTCGACGGTGCACCAGCTCCATTGCTCGGCAAAACGCATGGGCGCTTTCCTATTCGGCTGACGATTTGAGCAGAGCGAGCGCAGGCATCAGTTCGAGATGCGTGCGGTTTCGGATCGCGAGCCGCAGATTGCGCGCGGCAAGCCGCGAATGCTCGCGCATCACAGCCTCGGCCCGCGCGCCCTCGCGGTTCTCGATGGCGTCGACCACGATGCGATGGTGATCCTGCCCGAGCAGCAGGATCTGGTGCGCTTCCGGCAACGCCGACTGCGCCATCACGAAGGCGCTGGGCGAGGCGAACGGCAGCGCGGAGACGCGATCGATCTCCCGGATCAGCGGCGCGCTGGCGGACAGTTCATTGAGCAGCGCGTGGAAGCGCGCGTTCATCGTCACATAGGCGGAGAAGGCTTCGACCGAAATCGGGTCCTGGCGAACCAGCTGGTCGAGATCGGCGAGGCATTCCTTCAGCGGCTCCAGGCTGCGTGCGCTGACGCCGCGTTCGGCGGCAAAGCGGGCGGCGAGGCCTTCCAGCGTCCCGCGCAATTCGATCGAGTCGAGGATGTCGCGTTCGGTAAACGCCTTTACCATGAAGCCGCCGGAGGGGATCGCCTGCAGCAGGCCTTCATCCTCCAGCCGCACCAGCGCCAGCCGCACCGGCGTCCGCGACACGCCCGTGATATCGACCGCCTGCAATTCGCTGATGCGCTCGCCCGGGCGCAGCCGCCCGGACAGGATCATGTCGCGCAGCGCAAGTTGCGCGCGCACGGTCTGCGAGACGGAGCGCTCGGCGTCGCGTTCGCTCATGACATCACTCCGCAGCCTGAACTGTCTGCGGCGCGGTTTCGCGCGCGACCATGCGGTCGATCACGCGCCGCGCCCACATCGCGCCCGCATCGATGTTGAGGTTGTAGAAGGTGCGGTCCGGGTTCTCGTTCATCGCGCGCTGCTGCGCTTCGAGGATGATTTCATCTTCGTGGAAGATGCCGGCAACGCCCTCGCGGATTTCGGTGGTCAGCTTCTGCTCGGTGGTGCGGTAACTGCGGACGAAGGCCCAGAAATAATGGCACGTCGTCTCTGTCTCCGGCGTCATGGTGTTGAGCACAAAGCCGTTGACGCCCTGCGAGCGGTCGCCCTCCGGTGCGCCGGTGCCGGCGGGCGCCACGCCGACGTCGATATTGACGGTGCCGGGCGCCTGGAAATGGATGATCTGCCAGCGGTCGACCGGGCCGGGCTGCTGCAATTGCGCCGCCCAGAACGGCGGGGCGTCGATGCCGTGCATCCAGCGCGTCACGGTCACGGTCTTGTCGCCATGGGTGACGTCGAACGGGGCTTCGGCGACGTGGTCGTTGCCGATGCTGGAGCCATGCACGAAAGCCTCGTGTGTCAGGTCCATCAGATTGTCGACCACGAGGCGATAGTCGCACTTCACATGAATGGTCTTGCCGTCGCCGGCCCAGGCCGGATCGTCGTTCCAGTGCATGTCGGGCACCAGCGCAGGGTCCGCCAGCGCCGGATCGCCCATCCACAGCCAGATGAAGCGATGCCGTTCGACCACGGGATAGGAACGCACGCAGGCCGAAGGATTGATGGTGTCCTGCGAGGGCATGTAAGTGCAGCGGCCCTGCGCGTTGAATTTCAGCCCATGATAGCCGCAGACGACGGTGTCGCCATCGAGGCGCCCCTTCGACAGCGGCACCAGCCGGTGCCAGCAGGCATCCTCCAGCGCGCACACTTTGCCGTCGGACTGGCGGTACATCACGACATGCTTGCCGCAGATCGTGCGGGGAAACAGTGCGTGCTTGAGGTCGACATCCCAGGCGGCGGCGTACCAGGCATTGAGCGGGAACGAGGACGGCATGGATTGGGCTCCGTACGATGAATTCTCAATGTATACTGAGATTGGCAAAATTTGGCAAATTATCCCATATTTAGGTATCTAAAAACCTCTTGAGTATACCAATATCGAGATTGACCGCGAAAGTAATTTGTATTCTTATTATTAGAATTCTTATTACCTGGATTTGTCATGTCGAAGCTTCACCTCAATTCCGGTGGCGTTCTCCCCTCCCACCGCGTGCCGGCACATCTGGCGCGCCGCTTCAATCAAATTTGCCTCGGCGTGACCGCCGAAATTCTCAGCGCCGAGGGTTTGACACCGCTGCTCTGGGGCGTTCTCGCGGCGATCCTGGAGGAGCCCGGGAGAGGACAGAAACAGGTGGCACAACGCATGGGGGTGGACGCGGTCAATTTCGGGCAGATGGTCGAGGAACTGGAAGACAAGGGTCTGATCGAGCGAAAGGTCGATCCCGACGACCGGCGCGCGCGCAAGCTCTATGTCACGGAACGAGGGGCCTCGCTGCGCCGCCGCTTGCGCCCGGCCGCGCTTGCCGCTCAGGAACGTCTGCTCGCTCCGCTCGATGCGGACGAGCGGATCGCGCTGCTCGACATGCTTGTGCGCATCATTGAAGCAAACGACTCCTATGCTCGTCCCGGAAACGGTCGACGCAAGCCGCAGCGCAAATCCAGCCAGTGAACGATGGGAGGTAGCCGTGACGTTCCCGCAGATATCTGGTTCATGGGCTGCTCGTAGCCCTACCCTTGGAAAATTTCCCCGGCTGCGCGCGCTCGCAGGCCTTGCGGCTTTCGTCATGACTCTTGCTGCGCCGATTTCTGCGCGTGCCGATTGGCCCGAGCGGCAGGTCAAGATGGTCGTGACGTTTGCGCCCGGAAGCGCCAACGATGCGGCGGCCCGGATTTTCGCCGATGCGCTTGGCAAGAAATGGGGCAAGCCGGTCGTCGTCGAGGATCGGCCCGGCGCCGAGGGCACGATTGGCGTCGGTTCGTTCGTGGCAAGCCAGGATGATCATACGCTGCTGTACACCGTGGCCGGCTCGATCACTGTCGCGCCAATGCTGATCGAGAAGCTGCCATACGATGTCAACCGTGATCTGGTGCCGATTTCCGCAACCACCGCGATCGTCCTGATGCTCACGGTCAGCAACCAGCTATCGGTCAACAGCATCCCGGAGCTGATCGAGGCGTTGCGAGCGAGTCCCGGCAAACATGCCTGGAATTCGGGGCCGACTTTGCCGCGGTATGTATTTTCGGCGTTCCTGAAGCAACACGATCTGAAGATGAATTTCGTCAGTTATCGCGACGCCTCCCAGCCCCAGGCTGATCTGGGGGAAGGTCGCATCCAGGCGCTTCTGACCTCATTGACTGCGTCATCCTCGCCCGTTCAAGCCGGAAAGGCGCGCTTTCTCGCCGTCGTCAACCCGACCCGCGCCGCCACGCTGCCCGATGTCAAGACCGCGCGAGAGCTCGGATATCCGGAGCTTGAAATCGAGGGGCTGGCGGGCATCTTCGGTAGCAGGATCATGCCGGAGGCCGTGCGAAACCGAATTGCCGCCGACGTTGCAGCCATCTGTCGCGATACAGATATTCGCGGCAAACTGGAGGCAGGCGGGCACAACGTGCTGAGCGGCACGACCGAGGAGCTGAAAGCGGGAATCGAAAGGCAGCGATCGGCAATGAGCGAGCTCGCCAAACTAATCGATATCCGGAATCCACAATAACACAGTGAGGGAAGCACGATGTCATCGCAAGTATCCGCCCTCAAGCTTTTCGATTTGATTCAGTCTCACCGGGTGACCGCCGTGATCCATGTGGCGGTCAAACTCGGCATCGCCGAGCTGTTGCGGGACGGACCGCAGACGCTTGGCGAGCTTGCAAAATCAACCAGCGCGGACGAGCAGTCGCTTGGACGTCTGCTCACCGCGCTCGCCACCATCGGCATATGCGAAAGGACCAGCGAAGGTTCATACGCGTTAACGGAGGTGGGTGCCGGCCTTGACGGCGAAGCGAAGCAATCGTTCAAGAGCTGGGCCATCTTTGAAGCCGAGATGCTTTCGGAGCGGTGGAGCGGGTTGCTTGAATCCGTGATGACTGGCAAGACGGCGGCGGAACTGCAGGGCCTTGCCAACAGTTTCGAACTGATGGGGCTAACGCCCGAGCACGTCACCATATTCAACGCTGCGATGACCGAACTCACGCGGCTGGTAACGCCGGATATCCTGCGTTCCTATGATTTCAGCGGGATATCTCACCTGATGGACGTCGGCGGTGGATCCGGCGAACTGCTCGGCGCCATCGCGCAGCAAAACCGGAAACTGCGCGGAACTGTTTTCGACCTTCCGAGATGCGCCGAGGCCGCTGGCAATCATCTTCGGCAGATCGGAGTCAGCGATCGCGTCGAATTCGCCGCCGGTGATTTCTTCAAATCCGTCCCGACGGTCGCTGACGCCATCATTCTCAAGAGCATCATCCATGACTGGAATGATGCGCGAAGCATCTCGATCCTGCGTAACTGTCGTCAATCGCTGCCGGGTGGCGGCAAATTGCTGTTGGTCGAACGGCTGATGCCGGAGACGCCGGGCACGGCCGACGACGACAAGGCGCACGCGATGAGCGACCTGAACATGATGCGCGGGCCTGGCGGCAGCGAGCGCACCAAGCGGCAATATCGCGAATTGCTCGAGCAAAGCGGTTTTGCTCTGGCCGCGATTCATCCGGCCGGCCGCTTCAATGTGATCGAGGCACGTTCTGCCCAGGCAATGCAGGGTTAGGGGATGCAACGCTCACGCGGCGTCTGGGCTCAGCCGTAAACGAACGCCTTGTCCTTCAGGTCGATGTTCGGAAACTCGTCCTTCTCGGCCCAGTAGTCCTGGTTGTGCTGCCATTCCGGCTTTTCGCCGCGCTTGGGCAGCAGATGCATGCCGCGCATCATGTAGCCGGGATTGAAGTTTTCGGGATCGATCCACGGCAATAGCGGCATGTTGTGGTCTTCGGGGCGGAGCTGCGGCGTCACTTTCTTGGCGCCGGTTTCCTTCATGTGCGTGAGAAGCCGGCAGACAAAGTCGGCGACGAGGTCGACGCGCAGCGTCCAGCTCGCGCGGAAATAGCCGAACACCCAGACCAGGTTGGGCACGCCGGTGAACATCATGCCGCGATAGGTCACGGTGTCGGCGAAGTCCAGCTTCTTGCCGTCGACGGCGAACTCGATGTCGCCATTGGCCGAGAGGTTGAAGCCGGTCGCGGTGACGATGATGTCGGCCTCCAGCTCCTTGCCGGACTTCAGCAGAATTCCCTTTTCGGTGAAGCGGTCGATCTCGTCGGTGACGACGGAGGCCTTGCCGGACTTGATGCCCTGGAACAGGTCACCGTCCGGAATGAAGGCGATGCGCTGCCGCCATGGCCGATATTTTGGCGTGAAGTGGGTCGCGATGTCGTAGTCCTTGCCGAGATAGGCTTCCACCGCCGACAGCAGATCCTTCTTGGCCGCCTCCGGCTCCGCAAAGGTCTTGCGGGTGAAGGCGTCCTGGTCGAACAGGATTTTTCGCCGCGTGATCTCGTGGATCCACTTTTCATCCACCTGCAGTTTCCGTAATTCCTCCGCGATCTCAATGGCGTTGCGCCCGGTGCGAAAGTACGTCGGCGAGCGCTGCAGCATGGTGACATGCGCGCAATCGTTGGCCAGCGCCGGGATCAGGGTTGCTGCCGTGGCGCCCGAGCCGATCACGACGACGCGCTTGTTCTTGTAGTCGAGGTCTTCAGGCCATTTCTGCGGGTGGACGATTCTGCCCTTGAATTTGGCCATGTCCTGCCACTCCGGCGTATAGCCCTCGGTGTGGCGATAGTAACCCTGGCACATCCAGAAGAAGTTGGTGGTGAAGCGCCGCTTCTCTCCGGTGTCGGTGCGCGTGGCTTCGATGGTCCAGAGGTTTTCCTCGCTCGACCATTTTGCCGAGGTGATGGTGTGCTGATAGCGGATGTGGGCTGCGAGATCGTTCTCCTCGATCACGTCGCCCATGTATTTCAGGATTTCGGCCGCGCTCGCGATTGGCGCCGTCGTCCACGGCTTGAAGCGGTAGCCGAAGGTGTGCAGGTCGCTGTCGGAGCGAATGCCCGGATAGCGGTGGGTGGTCCAGGTGCCGCCAAAGGTCTTCTGGGCCTCCAGCGCGACGAAGCTCGTGCCCGGGCATTGCGTGGTGAGGTGGTAGGCCGCGCCAACGCCCGAAATGCCGGCGCCGGCGATCAGGACGTCGAAATGCTCCGTGGTGCCGGGCGACGCCTTGTCGATCTGGGTTTGAACGTTCATCTGCCCTGTTCTTTTTTCGTTTGTTGTTTTTGAAAAACGAAACGCCAGAACCTGAGGGGCTCTGGCGCTGTAGAAATTTCGCGGACTACACTTCGCGCCGGCTGAGGAAGGCCAGCCGCTCGAACAGGTGCACGTCCTGTTCGTTCTTGAGCAGCGCGCCGTGCAGCGGCGGGATCAGCTTGCGCGGATCACGCTCCCTGAGCATTTCTGGGGTGATGTCCTCGTTCAACAACAGCTTGAGCCAGTCGAGCAGCTCCGAGGTCGAGGGCTTCTTCTTCAGGCCCGGCACTTCGCGCACCTCGAAGAAGATGCGCAGCGCTTCTTCCACCAGCCGCTTCTTGATGTTGGGGAAGTGCACGTCGACGATCCGGTTCATGGTGTCGGGGTCGGGGAACTTGATGTAGTGGAAGAAGCAGCGGCGCAGGAACGCGTCCGGCAGTTCCTTTTCGTTGTTGGAGGTGATCATCACGATCGGGCGCAGGCTCGCCTTGATGTTCTCGCCGGTCTCGTAGACGAAGAATTCCATGCGATCGAGTTCGAGCAGCAAATCGTTGGGGAATTCGATGTCGGCCTTGTCGATTTCGTCGATCAGCAGCACCGGGCGCTTGTCATGGGTGAAGGCTTCCCACAATTTGCCGCGCTTGATGTAGTTGGAGATGTCGGAAACCCTGCTGTCGCCGAGCTGGCTGTCGCGCAATCGCGACACCGCGTCGTATTCGTACAGGCCCTGCTGCGCCTTGGTGGTCGATTTGATGTGCCAGGTCAGCAGCGGGGCGCCGAGCGCTTTCGCCACTTCCTCCGCCAGCACGGTCTTGCCGGTGCCGGGCTCGCCCTTGATCAGCAGCGGGCGCTCGAGCACGATCGAGGCGTTGACGGCGACCTTGAGGTCGTCGGTGGCGACATAGTCCTTGGTGCCGGTAAATTTCATCTATCCGTTTGCCTTGTTGTTCGTGCCTTGTTGTCGTTCTTGGGCCGATCGCGGCCTGAACATTAAACGACCGCCGGTCCGGCGGTCACGATTGAAGTTGCAGCGTTCATCTTCAGCGTCTGATCAGCGACAGGATCACCAGGATGATCACCGCGCCGATGGTGGCGTTGACGATATCGCGGACCCAGGTGCCGCCGAGGCTGACGCCCAGTTGCGGCAGCAGCCAGCTCGCCAGCAGCGCGCCGATGATGCCGATCACGATATTGCCGATCAGCCCAAAACCTGCGCCGCGCACGATCAGCCCGGCAAGCCAGCCCGCGATACCGCCGATGATCAGCGCCGCAATGATGCCCATTGAATTTCCCCTGCCGGAATAAACCCTTTAGAGGACGATTGTAATTGAAAAAGCTTCCCGGTCTAGGCCTGACAGCCATGCACCGGCCTTTACCAAGCGCTGGCCCTTGACGTGTGCCGCACGGCGGGCAATCTGTATGCCATGTTCCTGCAATTCTTCACATCGCTGCGCGACGCGCAGGTCCCGGTGACCCTGCGTGAATATCTCACGCTGATGGAGGCGCTCGACGCCGACCTCGCCGATCAGACCGTCGAGAATTTCTATTACCTCTCCCGCGCCGCTTTGGTGAAGGATGAGCGCAACCTCGACAAGTTCGACCGTGTGTTCGGCAGCGTGTTCAAGGGGCTGGAAAGCCTGCTGGACGCCATGGACAAGGCCGAGATCCCCGAGGAGTGGCTGAAGAAGCTCGCGGAGAAATACCTCACCGAGGAAGAGAAGAAGCAGATCGAGGCGATGGGCTGGGACAAGCTCATGGAGACGCTGAAGAAGCGCCTCGAGGAACAGAAGGGCCGCCACCAGGGCGGCAACAAGTGGATCGGCACCGCCGGCACCTCGCCATTCGGCGCCCACGGCTACAATCCGGAAGGCGTTCGGATCGGGCAGGAGAAGAACCGCAACAACCGCGCCGTGAAGGTGTGGGACCGGCGCGAATTCAAGGATCTCGACGGCAATGTCGAGCTCGGCATTCGCAACATCAAGGTCGCGCTGCGACGGTTGCGCAAATTCGCCCGCACCGGTGCCCCCGACGAACTCGATCTCGACACCACCATCCAGAAGACCGCCAACCAGGGCTATCTCGACGTCCACATGCGGCCCGAGCGGCGCAACGCGGTCAAGGTTCTGGTGTTCTTCGACATCGGCGGCTCGATGGATTCCCATATCGAGCAGGTCGAGGAGCTGTTCTCGGCGGCGAAGTCCGAGTTCAAGCACATGGAGTATTTCTACTTCCACAACTGCCTCTATGAAGGCGTCTGGAAGCAGAACAAGCGCCGCTTCACCGACCGCACCCCGACCTGGGACGTGCTGCATAAGTATCCGCACGACTACAAGGTGGTGTTCGTCGGCGACGCCTCGATGTCGCCTTACGAGATCATGGTGCCCGGCGGTTCGGTCGAGCATGTCAACGAGGAGGCCGGCTCGGTCTGGCTGGAACGCATCACGCGCACCTATCCGCATACCGTGTGGCTCAATCCGGTGGCGCAGAAGCACTGGGATTATTCGGAATCCACCACCATCATCCGTCGCCTGTTGTCGGAGCGCATGTATCCGATCACGATCGAAGGCCTCGAAGGCGCGATGAAGGAACTTGTGCGGTAGGGATCGCGCCGTCGCAGCGGCGGACGTCGACAGAACAACGTCGATAGAACAATAAAGGTGCAATCAATGCCCCAGACCATTCACCGCGGCATCAAATCCCTGATCGACGAAGCCAACGCCGCGATCGAGACCGTCAGCGCTACCGACGCCATCAAGGCCGCGCAGGACCCGAACGTTGTGATCGTTGATATCCGTGATCCCCGCGAGATCGAGCGGGACGGCAAGATTCCCGGCGCGTTCTCCTGCACCCGCGGTATGCTGGAATTCTGGATCGATCCGCAAAGTCCCTACGCCAAGCCGATCTTCCAGGAGGACAAGAAATTCATCTTCCACTGCGCCGGCGGACTTCGTTCGGCGCTCGCGGCCAAGACCGCGCAGGACATGGGCCTGAAGCCGGTCGCCCATATGGGCGGTGGCTTCGCCGCCTGGCGCGATGCCGGCGGCCCTGTCGAGAAGTGGGAGCCGAAGAAGAAGGGGTGAAGATGTCTTCGTCATTCCGGGGCGCGCGAAGCGCGAACCTCCGATGTGCAATTGCACATCGGGGAATCTCGTCCCTACAACCTCTAGATTCCGGGTCTGCGCTTGTCGGCGCATCCCGGAATGACAACCAGGAACGTGCCTTATGACTTCCACCAATGATCCGCTCGTCTCCACCGAATGGCTCGCCGAGCACCTGAGCGATCCGAACGTCAGGGTGATCGACGCCTCGTTCAAGATGCCGGGTGTGCTGCCGCTGCCGAAGGACGACTATCTCGCCTCCCATATTCCGGGCGCTGTCTTCTTCGACGTCGACGCGGTGTCGGATCATTCCAACCCGCTGCCGCACATGTTTCCTTCCGCCGAGCAATTCGGCCGCGATGTCGGCGGCCTCGGGATCGGCAATGACAACACCGTGGTGCTCTATGATTCCGGCGGCTGGGTCGCCGCGCCCCGGGTGTGGTGGATGTTCCTGTCGTTCGGCAAGGACGTGCGTATTCTCAATGGTGGCCTGAAGAAGTGGGTCGCGGAAGGCCGCAAGGTCGAGCAGGGTGAGGTGACGCCGAAGCCGGCGACGTTCAAGGCGGCGTTCGATGCGCGGCGCACGCGCAGCATGCAGCAACTGGTGACGAACCTCGCCAGCCGCGCCGAGCAGGTGATCGATGCGCGCGCCAACGAGCGTTATCAGGGCAAGGTGGCCGAGCCGCGGGCGGGCCTTCGTTCCGGCCACATCCCCGGCAGTCTCAGCCTGCCCTATAACAATTTGTTCGACGCCAAGACCGGCACGATGAAATCGCTCGAGGATCTCAAGGCGGCCTTTGCCGGCGCTGGTGTCAAGCTCGACGCACCCATCGTGACGAGTTGCGGCTCCGGCGTCAGCGCCGCGGTGCTCACGTTGGCGCTCTATCGCCTCGGGGTCGAGAACCCGTCGCTGTATGACGGGTCGTGGACGGAGTGGGGCGCTGCCGACGGCCCGCCAGTCGCGACCGGCCCGGCCTGACCGAGTCGAACGCTACCGCGTCGCGGGCATCAGCGGGAACGCGAACGGATTGGGTTGTTGCTGCTGCAGGGTAAGCGTCGCCTCACGCGCGAGGCGCGCGCGCCGTGCTGCAGCCATCCGACGCCGTTCCCGAGCCCGTTCTGCGGTCCTCTTTCTGATGTTTCCGCGGTCCGGCTTGGCTTCCTTGGTCGATGTCGTTGCATCGATGAGGACGGCAGGGCCGCCGAGCGTCGCGATCAGGGTCGTGGCGATACTGCCTTCGAACGGCGGGATATCCGCTGCCGGCTCCGGCGAAGTTGCAGGCGGCGTGGCCGCGGCAGATTCCGGCGTTGCGGCGATGGCTGCGATCTTCACTTCAGCATCGGCCGTGGGCGCTTCGGTTTCGGCTATGCCGGCCGGTACCTCGGCGCTGGCCTCCTTGGCCGTGGCTTCCGGCTTTGCCGCGTCGGCCTGCATCGGCTCTGCCGGTGTCAGCGCCGCCTGTTTTTCCGGTTCGGCCGGACGAGTGTCCGGGGTTTGACCGGCCGGTGCCGGGACATCACCAGCTGTTTCCGGAGCGGCGGCGGGGACATTCTCCGCGACCGGCGGATCGACGCGGAGCAGCGCCAGCGTCGGCGGCGGGCTGTCATTCAGGCGGGCAAACATCGGCTCGGGCGTCGCCCGTCGCGAGGGAAGGTTGGCAAATTCCTCATGCGCGGCCCGCAGCAGGGCGGCGGCGCCAAGGCCAAAAATCAGGATCGACATCGACAGGACGATCGCGGTGAACAGGAAACGAAAGCCGGGAAGCATGGACGCGAGTTCCATCCCCCTCCTTATGTCCGGAGGGCTATTGGTGCCTAGGGAACGCGGTGACCACTCTGTGGCTGTGATTCGCGAGGGCGAGCGCGCGGCGAATCAGGCCGATTTAAGAGTATCTCAACACCGGGCGGCTTTTCGTTAACAAAATTTGCGATCTGACATCGCTGATCTCAGGCCAATGCGATTTCCGGCGCTCTGAGGCATCTTTGCCGCAGCCGAACAGCGATCACAAATGACCGATGCGGGCCGAATTTCGCGGACTTGTCTTGAATGTGCCGCTATCTTCCGCCATCTGCCGTTAACCGTCCGGTGGGGCTTGGGGTCTATACAAAGGCGATGATGAATAACCGCATTTTGACGATTTGTGCTGCCATTGCCGCTGGCATGGTGGGAACTTCGCTCGCCCATGCGCAACAGGGTTATCCGGTCCAGGGTCAGGCCTATTCGACGGCTCCGGGACCGTATGTTCCCGGTGGCTACGCGACCGATGAACGCCGCCGCCCCGGCGAACCCGACTTCGACGCGCTGGATGATGACGATGCGCCGAACGGTCAGAACGCGGCCGCGTTGCCGCCGCCCGGCCCGGTGATGTCGCCCAGCGATCCGCGTTATGGCCGCCCGGTCGGTGCGCCGGTTTATTCAGACCGTGGCGCTCCGATGCCCACGGGTCCGATTCTTTCTCCCGACGATCCGCGCTATGGCCGCGCGGCGCCCGCCCCGGTTTATTCGGACCGCGGTGCCCCGATGCCAACGGGCCCGATCCTTTCACCCGACGATCCGCGTTACGGCCGCCCGGCCGGTCCGCCCGCGGTGATCTATGGAGACCGTCCGCCCGGTTCGCAGCAGCAGCAACCGGTCTATTCGGATCGCGGTGACAGCCGCATTCCCGGCGCCGGCATCGTCTATCCGAACGATGATCGCGCTGGCCTGCGTCCGCCCGGAGCGATTGGCGAGGCGCCACCGCCCGGCGCCATTGGTGCGCTCCCGCAGCAACCCCCCGTCGGCGCTGACGGCAGACCGGTGCAGCTCGCCGCACTGCCGCCGGAAGAGCAGCCGGAAGTGGGCCCTGCGCAGCTTCCGCCGAACCTGCGCCGCCAGGAAGTGGCCTTCCCGACCAAGGAGCCCGCGGGCACCATCGTGGTCGATACCGCCAATACCCACCTCTACTACGTGCTCGGTGGCGGCCGCGCGATCCGCTATGGGGTCCGCGTCGGCCGCGATGGCTTTACCTGGAACGGTGTGCAGAAGATCAGCCGCAAGGCCGAGTGGCCGGATTGGCATCCGCCGACCGAGATGATCGAGCGCCAGCCCTATCTGCCACGCTTCATGGCTGGCGGCCCCGGCAACCCGCTCGGCGCCCGCGCCATGTATCTGGGTTCGACCGTCTACCGCATCCACGGCACCAACCAGCCTTCGACGATCGGCAAATTCGTCTCCTCGGGCTGCATCGGCATGCTGAACGAGGACGTCTCGGATCTGTTCGACCGCGCCAAGGTCGGCACCCGTGTGGTCGTGCTGCCCGGTGGGGCGCCGCCCGCCACCACAGCAAGCGCTGCACCGGCCGCCGCAGGCCCCGGACCGGCACAAGCCCAGTTGGCGCCCGTTCCCGGGGCGCAGCCCGCGGTCGTGCCGCCGCTGCCCGCGCCCGTCACGATTCGCTGAACCGATAGATCCGCCTGTCTTCAAGGCTTTCGCCCTCCCGCTCCCTGCGGGAGGCCGATTTGCTTACGCCAGCCGCTGCTTCGGCTCGCCCTTGAACCAGGCGTCGATACCCTCGACCATCTGCCGATAGTGGTTTCGAAAGCTGTCCTCGGTGACGTAGCCGAGATGCGGCGTCAGCACCATGTTGTCGAGCTTGCGGAACGGATGGTCGACCGGCAGCGGCTCGACCGAGAACACGTCGACGCCGGCGCCCGCGATCTTCTTTTGCGTCAGCGCTTCCAGTAGCGCGCCTTCGTCGACGATCGGCCCGCGCGCGGTGTTGACGAGGTAGGCGGTCGGCTTCATGCGCGCCAGTTCATCACGCCCGACCAGCCCGCGCGAGCGCTGGCTCAGCACCACATGGATGGTGACGATGTCGGCGGTCGAAAACAGCTCTTCCTTGCTGGCGTAGGTAACGCCGACTTCCTTGCATTTCTCCGGTGTCAGGTTCGGGCTCCAGGCGATCACGTTCATGCCAAAAGCCTGCGCCAGTTTTGATACTTTGGTGCCGAGCTTGCCGAGGCCGATGACGCCGAGAGTCCGGCCTTCGATCTCCATGCCGACAAGTGCCTGCAACGGCTCGCCGGCATGCATGCGGGCGTTCTCGCGGCCGATATTACGTGTCAGTTCCAGGATCAGACCCATGGTCAAGGGCGCGGTCGGGTCGCGGCCCCATTGCGTGCCGCACAGCGTCACCTTGTGGTCCTTGGCGGCTTCCATGTCGATGGCGGCATTGCGCATGCCCGAGGTGATCAGGAGCTTCAGTTTGGGCAGGCTTGCGAACATCGTGCGCGGGAACGGGGTGCGTTCGCGCATCGCGCAGATGATCTCGAAATCCTTCAGGGCGCTGGCCGCGGCTTCCGCGGTCGCAAATGGCTGGTTGAACACCGAGACGTCCACCCGGTCGGAGACTTTTGACCAGTCGGCGACCGAAAGCGCCACATTGAGATAGTCGTCGAGGATTGCACAGCGCAGCCGCGTCATGGGGAGGTCCGTTGATGGCGAGGATGACGGCCGGAAGCGGCCGTCCAGGAGGTCGCCATGGTTGCGCGCAATCGGGAAGCGCGCAAGCGGACTTAAACGCGTAGCTGCCTCAAATAACCGGGAAGCTCAGTTCGAGCGGCCGAGATGCTTGGCGCGCCAGGCCGGGCCCGGGCCGCGCATATAGTGCAGTTCCGGGCGGTAGGGGTTGAACGCCTTGGCAACGAACTGGCGCCAGAAGGCGCGGAGCTCTGCGAAGGGTTTTGCCAGTCCGTCGCGGCTGTTCGCCGGGGCGTGAAAGGATACCGAACTGATCGTAGCCATGACGCGGGCCCTTGTTTTCAAATCGCCTTTTTCGGCGCTGAAGACGAGTTTTCGCCTGATTTATTAAAAGAAGGTTTCAATTGTCTGGATCTCGGTCCACATGGTGACCAACCCGTTTTCATCCGTGGTGAACGGATGGAAAACGGGTTCCCGTGGTTGCCCTTTGGCGGCCGCGCCGCTACATCAGCGGCAGCAAATTTCCATAAATCCTCTGGCTTCAAGGGATCGCGATGGCTCGCCAGTTCGTCTATTTCATGCAGGGTTTGACCAAGAGCTACCCGACCCGGAAGGTGCTCGATAACGTCCATCTGTCGTTCTACCCGGACGCCAAGATCGGCGTGCTGGGCGTCAACGGCTCCGGCAAGTCGACCCTGCTCAAGATCATGGCGGGCCTCGACAAGGAGTATAATGGCGAGGCCTGGGTCGCCGAGGGCGCCCGCGTCGGCTATCTCGAGCAAGAGCCGCATCTCGACCCTGCGCTCAACGTCCGCGAAAACGTCATGCTGGGCGTCGCCAAGCAGAAGGGGATCCTCGATCGCTACAACGAACTGGCGATGAACTATTCGGAAGAGACCGCCGACGAGATGACCAGGCTGCAGGACGAGATCGAGGCCGCCGGCCTCTGGGATCTCGACAGCAAGGTCGATCAGGCGATGGACGCGCTGCGCTGCCCGCCCGACGATGCCGATGTGACCAAGCTTTCGGGCGGCGAGCGCCGCCGCGTCGCGCTGTGCAAGCTGCTGCTCGACCAGCCGGAGCTGTTGCTGCTGGACGAGCCGACCAACCATCTCGACGCCGAGTCGGTGTCATGGCTGGAAGGCCATTTGCGCAACTATCCCGGCGCGATCCTGATCGTGACCCACGACCGCTACTTCCTCGACAATGTCACCGGCTGGATCCTCGAACTCGACCGCGGCAAGGGCATTCCCTACGAGGGCAATTATTCGTCCTGGCTGGTGCAGAAGCAGAAGCGCCTCGAGCAGGAGGGCCGCGAGGATGCCGCGCACCAGAAGACGCTCGCCCGCGAGCAGGAGTGGATCGCGTCCTCGCCGAAAGCGCGCCAGGCCAAGTCCAAGGCGCGCTATCAGCGCTATGAAGATCTGTTGAAGCAGGCGAGCGAGAAGCAGGCCACGACCGCGCAGATCACGATTCCCGTGGCCGAGCGTCTCGGCCAGAACGTCGTCGACTTCGAAGGGCTCACCAAGAGCTTCGGCGACCGCATGCTGATCGAGGATCTCACCTTCAAGCTGCCGCCGGGCGGCATCGTCGGCGTGATCGGCGCCAACGGCGCCGGCAAGACCACGCTGTTCCGCATGATCACCGGTCAGGAAAAGCCGGACCAGGGCACCATCACCGTCGGCGAGAGCGTGCATCTCGGCTATGTCGATCAGTCGCGCGACGATCTCGACGGCAAGAAGAACGTCTGGGAGGAGATTTCCGGCGGCAACGAACTGATCCTGCTCGGCAAGCGCGAGGTCAACTCTCGCGGCTATTGCTCCTCGTTCAACTTCAAGGGCGCCGACCAGCAGAAGAAGGTAGGCTCCCTGTCGGGCGGCGAGCGCAACCGCGTACATCTGGCGAAGATGCTGAAGTCCGGCGCCAATGTGCTGCTGCTCGACGAACCGACCAACGACCTCGACGTCGATACGCTGCGCGCGCTGGAAGAGGCGCTGGAGGATTTCGCCGGCTGCGCCGTCATCATCAGCCATGACCGCTGGTTCCTCGACCGTATCGCCACCCACATCCTGTCGTTCGAAGGCGACAGCCATGTCGAATGGTTCGAAGGCAACTTCCAGGACTACGAGAAGGACAAGATGCGCCGGCTCGGGCAGGACAGCATCATCCCGCACCGCGTCAAATACAAGAAGTTAACGCGGTAGCAAACTAATCCAGCAGCACGTCGATGGCGAAAAGGGCTTGCGGGGCCTTTTCGCCGTGTTATGCTATTTGAAGTTGAAGATCCCGTTGCGGTCTCGATAGTTAGAAGTTTATTTTAAGATTGCGATCGCGCGGCATTTCAGAGGCGCGCCATGGCTGGATCAAGGGTTGGACCGGTTCCGTTTGCCTTTTTGCTCGCGTTGGCGAGCGAGGCAAATGCCAGCCAGGTGCCGCTGCCGACGGATGGCAGGGATCAGCTCAAGCCCGGCATGTTGTCCGACCTGCTGAAGCAGAATGCCAATCCCGAGTTCAGCATAAAATCCGTCGAGCAGCAGAGGGATGGTGCGACCACCACGGTGGTTCAGTACTTCCCGAACTTTCCCAATTTCCGTAACTGCTTCTCTGGGCAATGGCGGAACTGTTAGCTTCGATGATTGAGCCCCGCCTCATCATTCTGCAACCGACGCCTTACTGCAATATCAACTGTTCCTATTGTTATCTTGGCCACCGGGACGAAAAGCGCCTGATGGCACGAGAGGTCGTCGAGGCTCTGCGCGAAAAGATATTTTGTCGCTTGTCACCTCGATCGGCGCCCATTGTCGTATGGCATGCCGGTGAACCGACTGCAGCTCCAATCGAGTGGTATGATCACGCTTACAGCCGGTTGCTGGACGTCGCGCCGCCGCTAACCAGCTTTGCAATGCAATCTAATGGGATCGCCATCAATGACAAATGGATCGATCTCTTTCGGCGCACTAATACAAATGTGAGTTTGAGCATCGACGGCCCGCAAAGGTTTCACGACGCGCGCCGTCGTACGAGAAATAACAAGCCAACCTGGCAACTGGCGGTCAGAGCACTACGGCGGCTTCAAGATTCAGGCTTTGACCCCAGCGTGATTACCGTCTTGCATCCGGATGCCCTTGAATGCCCCGAAGACTACTATGCGTTCTACCGCGAACACGGGATTACACAAATCAGCTTTAGCGTGGATGAACTGGAAGGCGCCAACAAGACTTCCAGTTTCGTTGGCCGAGACTTCAAGGTTGCCGTGAAGGACTTCGTGATTGCTGTGCTCAAGCAGGCGTATCGTGATGATTTCCCGCTGCATATCCGCGAAGTAGAGCGGGTCGCACAGAAATTGGCCGGCATCGAACTGTCTGAAAACGAGCAGGTCGAGCCGTGGGCTGCGATAGTAGTTGCCGCCGACGGCAGCGTCTCAACTTTCTCTCCCGAGCTTATGGAAATGAGTGCGCCAGACTACGATAATTTCGTATTCGGCAATATTCTGGAAGGTGGCTTGGACGATTTTTCGAACACCGAGGCATTCTTGCGCGCCAGTCGTGAGATAGCGCAAGGCGTCGCAGACTGCAAACGCTCCTGCCGCTATTTCGCCGTCTGCGGCGGTGGCAGTCCTGTCAATAAGCTCTCGGAGAAGGGCGATATGAGTGCAACGGAGACCGAGTTCTGTAGATTGACAACGCAGACGTCGGTCGATGCGTTTCTAGGCTTATTGTCGAAAAACTCTTGACTTAATTCATTTGAGGTAAGCGCTCTTTGAAAGAGGTCCGAAATGGCATCGTACCGCGATATATTGCAGCTCTCTGATCTCAGATCGCTAACGACCTACTGCCTCGGCCTGCTGATCATAATCATGTATGCCAAAGACAAGTTCAACATGCCCACATACGACAAGGAGACTGTCGGTCCATTTGCTCAGTTGCCTCCTCAATCCTTAACGATCGATTCCCGCTACCAATGGGGACGCACGGTCTACGTGCTCTTGTTGGCAGCCCTCTATACAGCGATCAGCATCATCGGGCCAACGATCTTCGATTCCGATCAAAGCAATGCCAACCAATCCAAATTGGGTTTGGTAGCGAGTGCGCAAACATGGCAAGTGGCCGCTGC
Organism: Bradyrhizobium sp. McL0615; assembly: GCF_049993905.1. NCBI lineage: Bacteria > Pseudomonadati > Pseudomonadota > Alphaproteobacteria > Hyphomicrobiales > Nitrobacteraceae > Bradyrhizobium > Bradyrhizobium sp. McL0615. Next base: position 2,339,158 of record NZ_CP188254.1, read on the forward strand.
GACATTTCTTATATCGACCGGAGCAGCGCGGGATGATTCGTTACTTGGCCGCATAGAATTATTCATTCGGCAGTACGCCCACAAAGTTGCCTACATTCCGGGTGCGGTCAGCGATCTCGCTTTCAGTTTGAGAAATTTCAAGGTCGGGTCATGGTTGCTGAATGATCCATCCATAGATGGGGCCAAACTGATTGAGCGGCGATCGTCCCTAGTGGCGCTCGTCGGAGAAGAACGCCTAAAAAAATTTGAGCAAAACCCAGATCTTGACGACGAGGCGACGGCTTTCCTCCGGGCGAATATCTTGTTCCTCACCCTGAGCCAGATATTTAACAAGAGCCCTGGAATTTCGAACCCGCGGCTCGATAGCTTGACCGATTTGCCGGAGAACAGAGACGCGTTCGAGCGATTACAGAATAATCAGCGGAATCTACTTGCGAAAATTGGAAGCCCCGACAACAAGCAGGAAAAGGAGGGCCCTGATCACCTCTATGCCGACATACAGCGATTTGCGAGAGAGATATCGCTTACGATCGCTGTCCTGTTGTCTCGAACTGCTCGAAATGGAAATGACCTCGCTCATCGATTGGATGAATTGGGATTCCCCAGTGTCTACGCAAACAATCGCTCAGATCACGTTGGATATGTTTTTCTTGTCAGCGCATTCATATTGTCGGGCGCAATTTTCTCTGGTCTGTTTTTGCTTGCGCCAATGCTTTCCAGGACAGTCGGTGTTGACTGGACAAACAGGTATCTGCTCTCGGGTTTACTGACGATCTTGACCGGCCTTCTGATCTACATCGTGACTTTCAGAGTGCTGGACTACTCACGTGATAAACTATTGGATGCGCAGGCGTGGAAAGAGACATTGGAGAGCTACAGCACGGTAGCCCTATCGTCGAGCGCCTTGAGTAGTGTCATTTGCGTTGTATCTGCGACATTGATTCTTGCGCTGTTCAACTGGCTACAGTATGTGGTTTTCAATCCGATGTCCTTCATCTCATTTGTGTTGCTTAATACAATTATAGCGGCTGTTGGAACAGCGTTCGGCATTCTCTACTTCCGTCAAGCTGCTCGTCTTCCTCGCTCGCGCCTTTCATTCCTGGCCGCCTTGTTTAACGGGACTGCCTTTGCGCATGCTTGCTTGGCCGCTCTCGTGGTCGGTCTCCTGAATACGGTATCTTACTCGTACCAGGTAAGCACGTCGCCGAAGGAAATTTACAATCGGATCATGGCTGATTTTGCGGCGCTTCAGCCTATCATTGAGAGCAAGCCGGCTGATACGAAAGCGGTTTATTCTATATTGTCGCCCAGTGATCTGAAGCCGATCTCGCGAAATTTGAACAAGCTTGGAAAGTTGCTGAATGTAAATCCTGACCAAGCCGAAATACAGCTAAAAGAGGTTTCGGCGATTTGCATTTCTTTGCACAACAAGTTTGATGCGCAAAGCAAATCTGGAGTAGGTGATGATGGTGATGGCTCAACCCAATTGTTCGAGGATCCAAAAGATTGCACGCTGGGTTCGTTGTTGAGCTCCTATTCAGTCAGCAATCGCTTGCCGACAACTGGTTCAACAGACATTGCAGTTCAGCAACAGGTGGCGACATCTAGGAATGAAGGATTGTTTTCGAGCTTTGTATTCTCGCTACCGCAACTCTATGCAAGCATTCGTGCAACGAAAGGGCATGGCGGATCCGGAATTGTAGAATATCAGATTTGGATATTTCCAACGATCGTTGCTTTCACGGTTGCTCTTGGCTTCGGCATCGGATGTCGTCATTGGCGTGCATGGTGGCTCTATAACGAGGCGTACCGTGTGGATGGAAACGGTCAGAAGTTACGGGAGTTTCTTCTGCGAGCTTATGGGAATGAGTTGGATTTCGATAAATGTTTGGTATTTCCGATTTCGTCGCTAGGAAATCTGACTCCACTGGAAGCCATTCGATATGAGGACTATTGTGTTAGATTGTTTGCAAAAGTTCAAAGACGTCAGATCGAGTGGATTGACTGTGGTGGCGATAAGGCGAGTGGTTCTGAGCGGACGCAACTGCATGCAGTGACAGCCTGAGTTCCTCTTGCAGTACAGCACGCAATTGCTGCCCTCAGAATTCGGCAAATGGCGTTGGCTTTCATGCCAAGACGGTCTCGGATGCGGCTATTTCGCCCTGGAAGCTGAAGCAGATTTACAAGCCGTACAGCGGGAAATAATTGCTGCGGCCAGTTGTCGCTTCACAGCGCGGTCAGATTGCGTAGATATAGCCTCCTTCCGCAATTCGAATCCCCCCGCAAGCGAGCCCTCCTGAATGTCCTTTACGCCCGAAACACCCGTGCCGCCCGCAGCTCAGCGGAAGGCGCTGCGTCCGATCCCGCTGCTGATCTTCAGCTCTCGCTGGCTGCAGCTGCCGCTTTACATCGGCCTGATCGTCGCGCAGGGCGTCTATGTGGTGCTGTTTCTGAAGGAGTTGTGGCACCTGTTCGCCCACGCCTTCGATTTCAGCGAGCAGCAGATCATGCTGGCGGTGCTGGGCCTGATCGACGTGGTGATGATTTCCAACCTGCTGGTGATGGTCATCGTCGGCGGCTACGAGACGTTCGTCTCCCGTCTCAATCTGGAAGGACATCCCGATCAGCCGGAATGGCTCAGCCACGTCAATGCCAGCGTGCTCAAGATCAAGCTCGCGATGGCCATCATCGGCATCTCGTCGATCCATTTGTTGCGCACCTTCATCGAGGCCGGTGGATTGGCTTCAGGCAAAAGCAGCTACACCGAAACCGGCGTGATGTGGCAGACCATCATCCACACGGTTTTCATTCTGTCGGCGATCGGCATTGCGTATGTCGACAAGCTGTCGAATGATTCCGCCGAACATGCCAAAGAGGCCGTCTCGCATTGATGTCTGCCTACCGGTCTTTGGGGGGTGACAGAATAGATCTCAAGTCACCAAACCTGTTGAGGTATTCTCGAGCCCGCGGCAGCGCATTGTGCAGGAACTGCCCGGGTTCGCGCAGGTGAAGGCCTTCGATCTGGCGGAAGTGCGGCTCCGAGATCAGGGCCTGCGTCGGTACATCCACCAGCACAGCGTTCCAGCCGGGAAAGAAGCGTTGCGCGCGTTTGAACCCGAATGCGAGCAGTCGCTGTTCCGTCGTCAGGCCATGATAGTCGAACGCATGGAACCCGTCGGTCACGTAGATGTGGTTGCCGGTGAATCCGGCCGCAGGTTTGATCCAGCGAGCGTGGAAGTCGATGTCCGCATAACGTTCGAGAAATGCAAATGCCAGCACCTGGCAGGCGCCGTTGGCGAAGAAGTGCCGGTCGGGCCGGTGCCAGCGACGGACTGGATCGTCCTTGACGTTGATCCTCGGAAAGAACATCGCGCCGCAGGCCCTGAATAGTTACAATCATGATCGAGCCGGACGACTCAGTCCGGCCAGTCATCAAGCGTCATGGAACGGGTGCCTGCGTGCAACATGCAATCATGGTCAGGTCGGTTGGAATTCTGCTCGCGCTGACCGTTTTGACGATGCAGCCTGCCCACGCTGCCGACGCCGCCTTCACCCAGTTCATCGCCTCGCTGTGGCCGGAGGCGCAGGCGGCCGGCGTATCGCGCGCGACGTTCGATGCCGAGACGAAGGGGCTCGAGCCCGACTACAAATTGCCCGATCTGATCCTGCCGGGCCGGCCCGCCACCGGCGCGCCGTCGCAGGCCGAGTTCGTGCAGGTGCCGGCCGATTACGTCAAGGAAGCTTCCATCGCGCGGCTGGCGGCCGAGGGGCAGAAGCTGATGCAGAAGCATCGCGCCGCGCTGAACGAAATCGAAAAGCGGTTTGGCGTTCCTTCAAGCGTCGTGCTGGCGATCTGGGGCCGCGAGACGGATTACGGCCGCTACCGGCTGCCTTACGACACGCTGCGCGTGGTGGCGACGCAGGCCTATCTCGGCCGCCGCAAGGACCAGTACCGGGGTGAGTTCATTCTCGCGTTGAAGATCCTCGGTGAGGGCGCGGTGGCGCGCAACGAGTTTCGCTCGTCCTGGGCCGGCGCCACCGGCTACACGCAATTTCTGCCGTCCGAATATTACAAGCATGGCGTCGATCTCGACGGCGATGGCCGGGTCGACATCTGGCATTCGGTGCCGGATGCGCTGGCTTCCGCCGCGCAGCAGCTCGTCAACAAGGGCTGGCAGGCGGGCGTGCGCTGGGCCTATGAGGTGAAAGCGCCCGCCAGTGTCGATTGCACCATGGGCGTGCCCGAGGTGACCAAGCCGATTGCCGAGTGGCTGCGCGCCGGCTTCGTGCCGGTGCGCGGACTGAAGCTGAGCGCGGCAGAGCAGGCGCAGCCGGCCTCGCTGCTGCAGGTGGAGGGCATCTACGGCCCGGCTTTCCTGACCACGAAGAACTACTTCGTCATCAAGGAATATAATTTCTCCGACCTGTATGTGCTGTTCGTCGGCCATCTCGCCGACCGCATGACAAGCCCGCAGCCGTTTGCGACGCCATGGTCCGCCTCGACGCAGTTGCGCTCGGCCGATGTCGAAGCCATGCAGCGTCACCTGACACGCATCGGCCTCTACAAGGACAAGCTCGACGGCAAGGCGGGCATGCAGACCCGCGCGGCGCTCGGCGCGTATCAAAAGTCCGCCGGCCTCAAGGTCGATTGCTGGCCGAGCGAAGCCGTGTTGCGCTCCATGAGCGCGGGGCGCTGACGGGTTTCGTAGCCCGGATGAGCGTCAGCGACATCCGGGGGCGGTGTTAGCCAAATGGAATAGCCGGCGGTTTTGTCGCTCCTGTCCCCGGGGTCGCTTCGCTCGCCCGGGCTACAAGACATTTCTCGCGGCAAAGAAAAAGCCCGGCCGAGATCTCGGCCGGGCTTCGATCACAGCGCGCTACTCGCGCGCCGCTCGATCAGATCAGTTGCAGACCTCGACGCGGCGATAGCGCCAGTCGTAGCCGTCCCAGAAGCGCTCGCGAACCATCCGGCACGCCGGGTAGGGCGCTTCTTCCACGTACACCGGACCGCCGTAGGCCGGGCGGCTGGAGGCGATTGCGCCACCGACGATTGCGCCGCCGATCAGGCCGGCCGCGACGCCTGCGGCAACGCCACGCTGTGCGCTTGCGGGCGTCGCTGCGAGCGAACCGGCAATCGTTGCGACCGCGACCATGGCAGCAAATGTCTTCTTCATGTCCTGGGCTCTCCTGGGGTGACGCCTTCGGGCGCCGGGTTTAGGGATGACTCACACGCTGTTTCGAACTGCCGTTTCGCTAAAAAAGCGCACATGCGTCAATCGAAAGTAAACGTCGCAAAAGCGTGGTTGAAAAAAGCGGTTTTTTCGGGCCGGAAACGGCATTCATCCCGGAAAAGCGGCGCCGCTCCGGGATGAGGTTCGCAAATTTAATGAAGATGAACGGCGCTAATCGCAAACCCTGACACTGCGGACCCGCCAGCCATAACCATCCCAGAACCGCTGCCGCTGCCAGATGCAGGATTCGCCGTAGCCGGGATCGGCCACATAGGCCGGGCCGCCGCCATAGTAGCCGGGGGCATAATAGCCCGGGCCGTAATAGCCGTTCTGCGAAGCGATCGCGCCGCCGACGATGGCGCCGCCGATCAAGCCGGCGGCGACGCCCGCGGCAACGCCGCGTTGCGCTTGCGCAGGAGCCGGGATGGAAACGGCGGAAACGGTCAACGCGGCGGCGGCGCCGAGCGCCATCAATGTCTTCTTCATGGCCTCACCTTTCTCGTGAGAAGCTAAAGGGCCTTAGGTTTGGTCCCGGCAAAAGTTCCATATTTCGCTTGAATGATCAATGAACGGCGGCGGCCTTGGAGGCGACGAAACGGGGAGAGGGGGTACTTTGCGGTGCAAAGATACCTAATTCTCCCGGAGCCTGAAGCGGAGGGCGCGATGAGCGGAATGACGGCATTCATGGTGGCAGTCGGTGGAACCTCGCTGGTTTGCTATCTGCTGATGAACCGAGCGCAAAACCGCAAGGCCCGGCGCGAGAGCGCTGGCGGCGATGCTTCCAGCATGGGCGCAGGCGACAGTTCCGGCGGCGGCTGGGGCCTGCTTTCCGGGTCCGGCAGCGACAGTTTTTCGTCGCATAATTCCAGCTCTTCCAGCGACTTCAGCGGCGGAGGTGGCGGGGACAGCGGAGGCGGCGGTGGTGACGGCGGCGGTGGTGGCGATTGACGCCGAAAATCCCGGGAATATCCGCGCGCCAGGGTGATCTAGCTCAATGACGCCTGTTTAGATTGATTCCAGTATTTCCCCGGCATCAGTTTGGAATTGCTTGAAATTGCGGCTTTTCCTTTTGCATCTCGTCGCGCTCTTAAATATCGATGAGAGCGCATCACCTAGGGTCTTAGCGGTTTCATGATCGTCTGTTCCTGCAACGTTTTGAGCGACCACGATGTCCGTCATGCCGTAAGTGCATCCACGGACCTGCCGCGGAATCCCAAACAGATTTACGGTTGCCTCGGCTGCAGCGCAGAATGCGGCCGGTGCGCGCGCACGATCAAGACCATCATCGATGAAGCGCTTGGCGCCTGTGCCAAGGAATGCTGCTCCGGCTGCCCGCACAGCCGCCACGCCGCCAACGACGAGCCCGCGCAGGAAATTGCCCCGGCCTTCGCGCTCGCGGCTTGCTGAAAACCCCTTAGAATCCTCTGATTTCCGCCGTTCCCACCGCTTTTTTCGCGGAGCGGTTGCTCTCGCCTCCAAACTAATTTAGAAGCATTCTAAATGCAGTGTCGGGCCGCGTTTGGCCTGAGGAAATTGGAGTGGACCATGCAGGGCGATCCCAAAGTCATCGATTATCTCAACAAGGGCCTGCGCAGCGAGCTCACCGCGATCAACCAGTACTGGCTGCATTACCGGCTCCTGAACAATTGGGGCCTGTTGGAAATGGCCAAGGTCTGGCGCAAGGAATCCATCGAGGAGATGGAGCACGCCGACAAGTTCACCGACCGGATTCTGTTCCTCGACGGTTTTCCCAACATGCAGGTGCTCGATCCCCTGCGCATCGGCCAGAACGTCAAGGAAATCATCGAATGCGACCTCGCCTCCGAGATCGCTGCGCGCACGCTCTACCAGGAAGCCGCAACCCACTGCCACAGCGTCAAGGACTACGTCTCGCGCGACCTGTTCGAGAAGCTGATGAAGGACGAGGAACATCACATCGACTTCCTCGAAACCCAGCTTGATCTGATCGGGCGCATCGGGCTCGAGCTCTACACGCAAAAGCACGTCGGCGGCCTGGAGAGCGGCGACTGAGCTGCTTCTTACCCTCCCCTGGAGGGGGAGGGTCGACGCGAAGCGGCGGGGTGGGGTGACGGTCTCTCCGCGTCTGACAGTGCCCGAGTTGAGAGATCACCCCACCCCGTCTCGCATTCGCTTCGCTCATACGAGCCGACCCTCCCCCTCCAGGGGAGGGTGATCGACACCCGATACGGACTTCCCTACAACTGCGTCTTGTAGCGCTCGTAAATCACGTCCTGGCTTTCGCGCTCGCCGAGGCCGGTCTGGTCGTGGATTACTTCGCCGATGCTGGGCATCACCGAGCGCTCGACCCGCTCACCCGCCCACAGCTTTGAGCGCATCAGCGCCTTGCCGCAGTGGAAATAGACTTCCCTGACATCGATGCGCAGCACCGCGCGCGGCGGCTTGCCGAACTCCACCATCGAGGCCATCAGCTCCGGCTCCGCCGACACCTTGCCCGTGCCGCCGACACGCAGCGTCTCGTCGATCCCGGGCACGAAGAAGATCAGCTGCACGAAGCCGCTTCCCTCGACGATGTTGCGAAAACTGTCGATGCGGTTGTTGCCCGAGCGATCCGGCATCAACAGCAGGTTCGGACCCGCGACATGGATGAAGCCGGGATTGCCGCCGCGCGGCGACGCATCGACGCTGCCGTCCGCGCCTGACGTGGCGAGCACGCAGAACGGCGACATGCCGATGAACTTCTTGGCATGGACGTCGATCTCCGGCCGCGCCTTGGCGATCACGCGCGGTGAGGGCGCAGGATAGATCGTAGCGAGGTCGCTCGCGCTGAAATCGGTCAAAATATCCTCCGATCAAAACAGGAATCTGGGCCTTCGGTCCTGATCCAACCGGGACCGATCATTCCCCAGAATACCATCGCCGTCGTTCGGCGGCCACTCACGATCGCCGCCACGGCCAGTCGATCACCCCGGAGCAGTACAGCGCCCACCAGACGAGGATCGGCTGAAACGCCAGCCGCGGTCCGTGATAGAGCCAGCTGTTGGCGACGTAGGGCAGGTCGATGCCGTCAATTGCATGCTTGAAGTTCGCCGGCCAGACGCAGATCGCATAGGCGGCGAGAGCGATACCCGCCCACCGGCGCAGCGGCCTCGTCACCAGCGCGACGGCGCCGAGAATTTCGCAGACGCCGGTGATCAAAACCACCTGCGATGGAAATGGTACCCACGACGGCGTGATCGCAAGCAGCTTGTCCGGTGTCCAGAGATGCGCAATGCCCGCCGCCGCATAGAACACGGCGAGGATCCAGCGCATGACGGCGCGGCTCGTGTCATATGCCGGTTCGGAGATCATCGCGGCGCAATAGCACGCGCCGCGCCACGGCGCCACGTCATGGCGTTTTGGAGTGACGCATGCTCCTGGTGGTTAAACGGCGTCCGCCGGCACGAAGCAGCTGATGATGATGCTGCCGCGGTGATGCACGTACCACACCACGGCTTCGCCGATCGGGTTGCCCTGATCGCGAATGACCGCGCGCTCCGGCACCTGCATCCATTGGCCCTCGATCGGAACCCAATAGGCGCCACCGCGAACGTCGTAGGTGGTGCGATGTCCGTCCGACTCATCGCAGCAGGGCACGCCGTTCGGCGCGATCACGCTCTTGAACCAGGCGCGGATATCGGGCGGCACATGGCCGAACTGGCCCCTGTCGACGGCGAGCGCCGCACCGGCCAGCACCGAAAGGCAGGCGAGCAAGACGAATGGCGCAAGCCTTCGCATCCGATCCTCCGCTGCGTCTTGTCCTCGCGGGCAAGCCACCCGCGATTCGCAAGTTCTACGACAATTCAAGCGGAGGCGGCGTGCGGATGCACGCTCAAATAATGAGCGATGTCGCCACAGCGAATTGATGCGGTGCGAAATCAGCGCGACGTTTTCCTGCCCGATTTCACCGACGTTTTGGGCGCGACATTCTTCCACGCCATCGCGAGCGCGCTCTTCAGCGTCGTCGCATCGGCTTTTGCCAGCAGCAAATTGGTGTAGCCCTGCCTGCCCCAGCCGCCCGGAACGGGGCGGAAAATTTCCGGCTCGGCCTCGACCAGCATCGATTGCTGCTCAGGCGTCAATTTCACCATGCCCCAGCCATCGTCGGAATAACCGAGGGTGGCGAAGATACGTTTGCCGACGCGGAAATCCGCCGTGCGTTGATGCACGCCTTCGACCGCGCCGGGCAGAGCGAGCGCTGCGCGGCGAAAACGACTGGCCGACATCGCGCGCCCGATTCGCCGGCTTACATCGCGCGCTGCGGCGCGGTCTGCAACAGCTCCTCCAGCTGCTGCTTGTAGAATATTGCATTGCCGGTCGTGAGATGGCCGCGCGTTTCGCTGGAAGCCGGGATCAGGAACAGGCGGCCGTTCTTGACGCGCTTCAGCGCCGCATCGGTGACGCCGGTTTCCGGCGGATTGCGCTCGTCGTCGGCGGCATTGATCAACAGCAGCGTGGCCTCGATCTTCTCCAGCGAGGGCGCCGGATTGTAATCGTGCGAGGCTTCCCACTGGTAGATGAAGTCATTGGCATCGGCCGTGATGGCGGTCGCCAGCCGCTCATCGACCATCTTGTCGGCCTTTTCCGCCGTCGGCGCCAGCGCCTGATAGGCCAGCGTACCGCCGCCGGTCGCGATCCCGTAGGCGTTGATGGCGTATTTCATCATCCGCGGCTGGGTGATGTAATTACCTCGATTGTAATCGGGATCGTTCCTGATGGTCTCCAGCATCATCCGCCGCAGCATCCAGTTGCGCGCCGCCATCTCGGTCGGCTGCGACGCCATCGGCACCAATGCGTCCATGAATTGCGGATATTTGCCGCCCCAGATCCAGGTGTGCATGCCGCCCATCGAATTGCCGATCACGAGCCGCAGATGTTTGACGCCAAGCCCTTCCTTGAGCAGGCGATACTGGGCGTCGACCATGTCCTCGTAATTGTATTTCGGAAACGCGGTCTTCATGCCGTCGGAGGGCTTTGACGATTTGCCGTGGCCGACACCGTCAGGAATGATGATGTAATATTTCGCGGCATCCAGCGGCTGGCCGGGGCCGAACAACTCGCCGCCGAACGTCGCCGTCAGCATGCTCGCCGCCGAGCCCCCCGAGCCGTGCAGCACCAGCACCGGCTGTCCGGTCGGCTCGCCGATGGTCGTGTAGTTCAGCCGCAGCTCCGGCATCGTCTCGCCGGTGTGGAATTTGAAATCCCTGGCGATCCACTCGCCCTGTTTGGGTGCGGGATAGTCGGCTGCTAAAGCGGTGACGGTGGTCAGGGCCAATGCGGCGGCCGAAAAAGCGGCGTGCGAAAAATTCATGATGGTCTCCCCAGGGGCCGCGGCCGTCTTGTGCGCCGCTTGCGGGGAACCTTATCACACCGGCTATTTCCGTCACCAGATCGGCGATACCGCGAGCCGCCTAGCCCTCGACCTCGGTTTCCGGCCGGTCATTGCCGGCGGCGGTCTCCGAGTGCCATCGGCCGTCGGCGGTTTCGTATTCGATCACCTCGGTGCGGCCCGGCACCCGCTGCTCGGCCGCCACGCGCCTGGCGGCCGCCAGCGCCGCGCCGCGGTTCGGAAACGGTTCGGAAAACACGCCGTCGACGGTGTAGGCCCAGCCGCCGTCATGTTCGACGATCTTGTAGGTTACATGGGTCATCGGGAACTCGCTGTTTGCAGGGGCCGACAGGGTGAACGCACCGCGCGATCCATGACAGAATAGGCCGAACTGTCGGATTTTGCACTGGCCGTTCGTCCTTGATCGACGATGGGTGCCGAGGAGAGAGATATGTGCCGCAACATCAAGACCCTGTTCAATTTCGACCCCCCGGCCACGCACGCGGAGATCCATGCCTCCGCGCTGCAATTCGTGCGAAAGCTCTCCGGCTTCAATTCGCCATCGCAGGCCAACGCCGAGGCGTTCAACCGTGCGGTTTCCGAAGTGTCCGACAGCGCACGGCGCCTGCTGGCCGCGCTGCAGACCAACGCCGCGCCACGCGACCGCGAGGTCGAGGCCGAGAAGGCACGGGAGCGCTCGCGGGCGCGGTTCGGCTAGCGCATGATCCGGAAAAGTGGAGACCGGTTTTCCCTCGCGACAAACGCGGAACGCGTTTGCGCGGAGATCATGCTTAAAGATATCTGGCGACGTACAGTGGACGTATCGATCATCCGCTATCGTGCGACGACCTCACAAACGCCCTCAGGCTGCTACGTCCTTGCCTCCCTTCCGTCAAACCAGGATCGCCTCTTCCCTTGAGAAATTCTGGAAGAGCCGTCGGTGGAGGTACCAATGTTATATTCGCAAAGCCCACCACTGACAGCCGAAGCAACGTCGCTCGACGAGCTTGCACGCGATCTGGGCGTCCGACCCGACCAGCGTACTGGCAGACAGCGCATGAAGCCGTCGACAAATTCTCCCTATCCCTACCGTTTCGGGGAAAGGCAGCCGGCGAGCGGCCGGCCTTCGCTTGGCAGGCGGATGTTGCGCACCCTGGTCCGGTTCTCTATTGCGGTTCTCATCGGTGTCGGCGCCACGCTTGGCTGGCAGTCCTATGGCGATGCAGCAAAGGACATGCTGGCAGCCGAGGCTCCGATACTGGGTTGGGTGCTATCATCCGTTCCGACGACCAAGCCGTCAGCCGTGGCTGTAACTTCCATCGACCCGACGCGGCAGCTTGCGCCCCTGGCATCCACGCTCGATGTCGTGCGGCGCAGCGTAGAACAACTCGCCGCCAAACAAGAGCAGATGGCCCAGAACATTGCGGCACTACGGGCCGCCGAGGGCGACGCCAGACAGAAGCTATCGTCAGCGCCTCCGGCCATAGCCCCAGCTCCAGTACCGGCCCCGCAGGCCGCCTCGGTCCCGCAGCCTAAACCTCCGCAAGCCAAGATAGACTCCCGCCTGCCGCCTCCCGCCGGATCACAATTCTCGCGCTGACGGCGCGGATTGTTGGAGACGGAATTGATCAACGCCTTTCCTTGTGTGACCCGGTCTACTTATGACGACCGACCCTCCCGCCTCAGTTTGCTTCGAGCTTCATTTTGAGGGGTCATCACCGCGCTCACGCAACATCGGCGGCGCTCTCGTCTGCGACCGTCACTTCCAACTCGGGACGCGTGCGATGACTGGTGTTGGGGCACGTTTGAGACAAGCCGCCTGGCTCTGAGGATGTCCGTTAATCGCGGCAGACCGGAAGTGATCGGTACACCGTCAAAGCGACGCGAATGATGTGGTGGACGACGCCCGCTCCCGGCATCGAATGTGCCAAAGGGTGATCGTTGAACAACGAATCACCGGAGGGGGTCGTCCACATGCAGGTTAGCACCATCGGCGTTGATATCGCCAAGAACGTGTTCCAAGTGCACGGCGTGGATAGTGCGGGCAAGGTCGTCATCACCCGTCAGTTGCGCAAGCAGGTCATCGACTTCTTGAGCAAGATTCCCCCTTGCCTGGTCGGCATGGAAGCCTGCGGAACCGCTCATCATTGGGCGCGTGAAGTCTCCAAACTCGGTCACACCGTGCGTCTGATGCCGCCGAGCTACGTGAAGGGCTATGTCAAACGGTCGAAAAACGATGCTGCCGACGCAGCCGCCATCTGTGAGGCCGTGACACGCCCATCAATGCGGTTCGTGCCGATCAATCGGCCGATCAGCAAGCCTTGCTGATGTTGCATCGAACGCGGGATCTTTTGATCCGTCAGCGCACGCAGCTGATCAATGCGCTCCGAGCCCACCTTGCCGAGTTCGGCCTCGTTGCGGAGACGGGACGTGAAGGTCTCGCGCAGCTTGCAGCGACAATTGCGGACGAAAGTAACCACCAAGCCGTTCGATCTGCGATGAAACAGGCGCTGCAGGCCATTGTCGATCAGCTCGCTGCTCTGGAATTGCAGATCGGGACTCTAGATCGCGCCATTCACGCCCATCATCGTGCCAATGACATGAGTTGCCGCCTTGAGACCGTGCCCGGGATAGGCGTGATCGGGGCCACGGCCATTGCTTCTACTGTCACAGACCCGAGTGACTTCAAGTCCGGTCGGGATTTTGCGGCATGGATCGGACTTTTGCCGCGGCAACATTCGACGGGGGGCAAGGACCGGCTCGGCGGCATCTCCAAGCAAGGAGATCGCTATCTCCGACGGTTGCTCGTCATCGGTGCAACAGCCGTTGTTCGACACGCCCGGCAGCATCCGCAAAAGCATCCCTGGATTATGAAGCTGCTGGCCAGGAAGCCGGCCAAGCTTGTCGCCGTTGCCGTTGCCAACAAGATGGCGCGCATCGCTTGGGCGATCATGGCCAAGGGAGGATACTATCGAGCGCCTGAGCTTGCCGCAGCCGCCTGAAGAGGCTTGGCAATGGGAGCATGAGGCAACGGCGCAGCGAGACAATCGAATTGCGAGGGTGATGATGGCGTGATGCGAAACGGTCGAGCCGTCGATTGGGACAACCCGCTTCTGGGTCATGGGCGTCAAAGCCCGTGCGAATGATTGGGACCCGATCCGCGGACTACATCAGGGCCAGCGGTCATGGTGCCGCGCAAACAGGCCGGACACATGACTTGCACCCGACCGCAAGCCGAACGTCAGATTCTCCTTGCAACGCGGGCGTCGTCCACACATGACCCACAACGGACATTGCCAAACTGGTCAACGGCTGCGCAGAATTGGGCTCCACAGGCGGCTTGTGCAGGTTGACATCGACACAATGGCGGCAGCCGATCGCCGTGAATTGTTGCTATCGGCTAACGCGTGCTTCATTTTAGTGCTCTGGGGGATTAAGAACTATGAAATTGCATCAAATCGCATGTTGGATTTCAGTATCAGCATTTGTCGTGACGGCGGCTCCAATCGCCGTCGCTGAAGAAGCCCCGAAAGATAACAAAGGCCTCGCGGTTGGAAAGGCTGCTGTCGTTGATCTTGGTCCTGAGATTGCAGGAATGGACGGCTGGCAGTTGCGGCAGCGATTGTTCACGATAGAACCGGGCGGACACATCGGAATTCACAATCATAAGGATCGGCCCGCGGTCGCTTATTTCATTCAGGGAACGGTCGTCGTAACTCGCGACGACGGCACATCGCAAACCTTTCACGCGGGTGACACAACCACTGAAACAAAGGACGCTACCCATTGGCATCGAAATGTCGGCACGGACGCCGCGATCTTGGTTGCGACCGATATTTTTAGATCGACAAAGTAGAACTTTTTCTTGAGCGATGGCTTCCGGGCTTTCTATCGCACCATTGGTGTTGTCGCTTGTTGGCACTTTTCGGACCCCACGCGATGTCTGACGTGAGTCCGGAATGCGCATCACAGCGGAAGTCCGCAACCACTTTGGATTATGGGTTCGTAGCCGCCCGGTTCTGGCGCGGCGTGACGGACCTCACGGTGCGGTGCGGCGATATCCTGATGATGGCATCGACCGTCAGCCGTCGGAGGGATGTCATGGATCAGGCAAAGCGATTGAAGCTCGGCGCGATTTTCTTCACCGTCTTCTGGATCAGCGGGATGCTGTGGTGGAGCGGCGAGTATCATCCCGCCAACATCATCATTCTTGCCGTTTGCGGGACCGTCGGAGGCTATCTCTGGTACCTCGCCATGCGCTGGGTGTTTGGGTACATGCGTCTGCTTTCGCCGAACGGCGATCACGGCGCCGGCAGGGAGACGCGGTGATGACGCGCGTGTTCGGCTGGGCGCTGCTGATGCTCTTTACGGGCCTTGCGACCGCATGGCTGCGCGGCGTGGTCGACCCGCTGCTGCCCCCGGGCGACTGGCACGCCATGCTTTCGGGGCTGTTCGCCGCCGTGACGTGGCCGTCTTTGACCTGGTCGCTGCGCGGCTTCGCGAGCCGCCACCTTGTCGAGCTGTTCTCGCTGCCATGGTGGGTCTGACCGGCCGGTGACGCCTTACATAAACGCCGGCTCCACCCAGCGGATGCTGAACGCCTACAATCCAAAGCTGCGAAAATATCTCGTCGACAATCACTACATGGAGACGCTGGCGTTTCACATCATCCCGGGCGGCAGGATCATCGATACGTTCTGCTACCGGGAATGTCCGCGCCAGTAGCCGCCACCGCAACAATCAGCCCGCGTCCCACTTCACCGGCAGATTGAGCAATCCGCGAAACGCCCAGCCGCCGATCCGCACCGGTTCGCGCTCGTCGAGCCGCAGGCCCTGCAGCCGTGCGAACGCGCTCGGCAGCGCGACGTCGGCCACCATGGCGCGCGAGGCGAACGCGCCGGCGCAATAATGCGGGCCGGCGCCGAAGGCGATGCTCTTCTGGGTGTTGCGGGTGATGTCGAAGCTGTCAGGCTCGGCAAAGCAGGCCTCGTCGCGATTGGCCGAGCCGAACATGAAGAACACGCGGTCTTCCGGCTCGAAGTCGATCCCGCCATAGCTCCACGGTTTCGCAACGCGGCGCGGCGACATCTGGATCGGGGCGATCCAGCGCGCATATTCCTCGAACACGTCGATCCATTTTGCCTTGCCGTCGCGCACCAGCGCAAGCTGTTCGGGATGCGTCAGCAGCGCCCAGGTCGCACCGGCAATCGCATCGCGCGGCTCGTTCTGCCCGCCCGAGATCGCAAGCTTGATGTTGGCACGGATGCTTTCGATTGGTTGGCCTGAAGCCAACAGCACGCTGAGGATCGACGTGTTCGGCTGCTTCTTCACCACCGGGATCATGTCGTCGATCGCGGCATCGATGCCCGATGTGGCGGCGTGGCAGCGCGCTTCGACTTGCCTGTTGCCGGTGTAATTGGCGATGCCGTCGATCATCGCCTGTGACCACGCGTCCATGTCCTGAAAGCGCATGTTGGTCAGCCCGGTGACGTCCTTCAGGCATTCGGCCGACAGCGGCAGCGCCAGCGCCTTGCAGAGATCGGCAGCGCCTTGCGGCGCCAGCTCGTCGAGAATGCGGTCGGCATGGGCCTGAAACTGCCGGACCCAGGTGTCGCGCACCGTGCGCGGCGACACGGCGGGAAACATCGCCTGCCGCTCCGCCATGTGCGCATCGCCATCCTTGCGCATCATGTTGTGGCCCATCAGCACATTCATCAGCCCGTTCGGTTGGTGCGAGGAGAACACGTCGATGCGCTTCTCCTGGGTGAAGATGTCATCGCGCCGGGTGAACACGGTCGATCCGAGCTGCGGCACGAACGCGATCGGCGCCTCCTTCCGCATTTTCGCCAGCGCGGGATAGGGATCGGCCCAGAAGCTCGGTACGTCGATGTCGAAATGCGGGGCGTTGGACATGGGCTCGCGCGTTTTGGTTTACTCGGATTGACGCAAGGTGACCAAGCGCAGAAAAACTGTCAAATGCTTGCCGTTAAAGGCTCGCCATCGAACCGGCAATGCTGCCGAAGCCAGGCCGCTCCAGCCGCGATACGCCCAGAGCATGATCCGGAAAAGCGGGGACCGGTTTTCCGAAAAGATCATGCTCAAATCAAAGAGATAGAGTGTGCTGACGATTCGAAGAAACGTCATCACACTCTAGGACACGGGTGCGCCGGGCGGACCGATGTCGACCGGATAATCCGAGGAAACGTCTTTTACGCCCGGAACCTTTCGCATCTTTGCGACGCTGGCGGGGAGGGCCGAGCCGGTAACGACGCCGATCGCATCCAGAACCTGGTCCACCTCGAAACCCTTCGCCTTGAGGTCGCGTGCGACCTCGTGAATCGGGTGATCCGCGGCAACCGTGACCACGAAGGCCTCTTTCTGCTTCTTCGCCATGGTGCTCTCCATATTCATATTCGAAATACCGGGCTGCGGGTTAGACCGCTTATGCCCAGGCACAATCCGCTAGCCTATCCATGACAGACATCAGACCCGGTTCGGCAGGCCGAGGCAACCCGATCGGTGGTTCCTCGTTTTCCGGCGACGCGTCTTACTCGACGCGCCCGGCGGCGCTACGCGCCAGCACCTTGTACAGGCTGCGATCTTCGGCATGCCGCTTGTCCCAATCTGCCAGGCCGTCGCGTGCCTTCAAGCTCAACTGGTCATGCTCGTCGACAACTTCAAGTGATGGCTGCCGCAGGGGACGCGGAACGAAGATGGCCTGCGCCACCGGATCTCCGATCCGGATGTGGACGGGGCCTGACGGCATGCCGATCACCAGATTGACCGGGCTTGCGTACCAGTCGGTTTCGACCAGACCGCTCTTTACCTCAAACCCGGGACCTGTCCGGTTCACCAGCGGGAGAAAGAGCGTGTCGACGGACTCGGGCGTCCGCCAGATGTAGGGCAGATGCAGTTTGATCAGACTAGATTGGTCGTCGCGGTCGAAAAAGCTCAGTCCGGGCTCCTGGACGCCGCGCGAGGATGAGCCGGCGGGCGCAACTCCCCTGAACTCGTAGGCGTTGCCCGTGAAACGGCAGTCCGGATTGTCGAACACGTAAAAGACTCGCGGTTCGGCGTAGCTGCCGTCGGCGCCGGGTTTGTTCGCGGGCGAGCGAAACGCGCGGCATCCGGCCGGAAGTTCTTCGATGATGCAGAAGCCGAAGCGGATGGGCGAGGGAATGACGACGCCGAGTGCACTGGCCGCCGTGAACGGCAGGCATTGCTCCTGGACGCCGTAACCCGGTGGAACGGACGCCCGCGTGCGCGCAGACGCCGCGCGGGGCAGCGCCAGGTTTGGGACCAACGGAATGATCTTCAGTGTGGCGGCAGGTGCGGTCATGCCGTTATCTGAACGCGCCTCGGCGCGGCAAGCGGGTCAAAATGCTATCGGGCATATCCCGCATCGGAGCATAGGCTCCGGTGCGGGATGCGCAAGGTGACTATGGAGCCTGCACCAGACCGGCGCCGACGTCGGTTGCGGGGAACGGCAGGTGTCTGGCCGTTGCGGCCAGCTTGGCGCGCAATGCAGCTCCCCTCAGGCCTGCATTGCTGTGAGCCCACAGGGCGGCACAGCCCGCGACGTGCGGCGTGGCCATGCTGGTGCCGCTGATGGTGTTGTGCAATTGCGGGCGCGGCCACGACGAAAACACATTCACCCCGGGACCGGCGATATCGATCTTGCCGCCATCCGAGAATGACGCCACCCGGAGCGAGCTGTCGAGCGCGGCCACCGAGACGATGGTCGGCGAGTTCGCCGGCGCGCCGGCGGGATTGATGGTGCCCGGACGCGAGCTCGAGTTGCCCGCTGCGGCGACGATCAGGCAGCCGGCGCCGAGAGCCGCCGCGCCGGCGGCCGTATAGGATGGCTGAGGCGGTATTGGTGCGCCAAGCGACATCGAGATCACCTCACACCGGTTTGCAATGGCCCAATTCATCCCGGCAAGGACCCCTGCCTGCGTTCCGGAGCCGGAATTGGTAAGCACCTTTCCGATGAACATTCGCGCACGGAACGCGATTCCGTATCTCTGGAGAGGGCCGGCAGGCGATTGCGGCCCGCACGCCGTACCGGCGGTATGCGTGCCGTGACCGTTGAGATCCTGCACCGGCTGTCCGACGAATGTGTTGCTGACGATGGGGCGGCCGGCGAATTCGGGATGTCCGAGATCAAAGCCGGTATCGAGAACGCCAACCTTGATTCCGGTGCCGTCGAAATTGCTTGGTGGCACCTTGCAGGCCCTGAGCCCCCATGTCGCGCCGATCGCCGTTGCGGATACGTCGCCAAGCATCTCCGCGCCGGGCAACGCGCCCAGATCCTGGTAAATCATCTCCGCGGTGCGCAGCACGCCCCTCAGATAATCGCCCGGATTTATCTGCGACGAGAACATGAAATATTCGGGATCGACCGACTGTGTGGCGCTATCCGCGGCGACGAACTCGGCAGTCGTGATGCCATGCTCGACGGCGGCGGCGCCACCGACCAGGGCCACGCCGATCTCCGGGAAAACCATGGCGTGGGCGTCTCCGGCGTCTGCCAGACTGACGGCCTGATTCTTGAAATCGCGCGCGTTCGCAACGCGCAGACCTCGCTTTGACTGCAACGACTTCATTCCGGCGGCCGCGCCGCCTTCCTTGAAAGTCATCAGGAAGCGTCCGGTTTTCGTCGTGTCGCCACCCTGTTCGAGAATTGAAAGCAGCAGATCGTCCGCACTGGCGGTGATGGATTGTTGTGCCGCGGCATCGGATTTTGGAGTGCTTCGCCTCGCCATGTTTCTCTCCTATGGGGTTGGTTAGAAAAATGCGTTGAGGTCCGTCTCCTGGCCGCTTTCGCACGGCAATATGCACCGAAGCCTGATGAGGCGGTTTCTGCTCGAATCCTCATCCAGCCCTACCTTCTTGTCCGAGCACTATTTTTTCGGACAACCGGTAACGCTTTTCCGAGTTGACGTTCTCGATCTAACGATTCGCCTTCGGTCGCCGGCGAAGCTCTGGGAAATAAATCTCTGGAATTATCGGCTTTGGAAACGCTCACATACGCTAATTGCAGGTATAATCGTGTGCAATCTTGGATTTCACACTGTGTCGTTCAATTTTCAGCGATCAGACACGGCGCGCGAACAGCCGTGACCTGCGTCGGGTGGTGCGAAGGTCCGGCAGGGGACTTGCAGGAGCGTAAGGCGGCGGATCCGGCGGAACGATAGCGATACGGCGGAAGCCTCGGCTCACACCGCCCGATAGCCGCCGTCGACCATCACGATCGATCCGGAAACGTAGGCCGACAGATCGGAGGCGAGGAAGATCGCAGGTCCCACGATGTCTTCCGCGGTGCCGGCGCGCCCGAGCGGAGTGTGATCGATGAATGTCTTCACCAGCTCCGGATTGTTGGCGCGGGCGTTGGCGTTCAGCGGGGTTGCGATGAAGCCGGGGCCGATCGCGTTGACGCGGACGCCCTCCTTGCCGAGTTCGGCGGCGAGCGCCTTGGTGAAGCCGAGCACGCCGTGTTTGGAGGCGGTGTAGGCCGGCGAGCTCGGCGTGCGCACATGCACAAAGGACTGGATCGAGCCGATATTGACGATGCGTCCCTTGCTGGCGCGCAAGGCTGCGAGGAACGCATGCGTCACGTTGAAAACACCGGTGAGGTTGATCGCGATGATGTCTTCCCAATCCTTGATCACGTCATCGGCCGCGCCCAGCATGCCGTTGCGGCGGACGATGCCGGCATTGTTGACGAGGATCGAGACCTGGCCAACCTTGTCGGCGATCTGTTTCGCCATCGCGACGCAATTTTCGCGGTTCGCGACGTCGAGCGCAAAACTTTCGGCTTTGGCGCCGGCGTCGCGGATTTCCCTCGCGGCTTCCGCCGCCGCCTTCTCGTCCCTGTCGAGCAACACGACCCGCGCGCCCTCCCGTGCGTAGCCGTTCGCGATCGCGCGCCCGATGCCGGAGCCTGCACCCGTGATGACGGCGATGTGATTTTGGAGAAGGGGCATGGAGCGTTTCCTCTGCTTTTGGTTTTGGCGGAGGATAGCAAGCGTGCCCGTTAGTACAAGGTGGTAGCCATAGTTGCGTTCGTAGGATGGGTAGAGCGAAGCGAAACCCATCATTTGGTGCTGATGAGCGAAATGATGGGTTTCGCTTCGCTCTACCCATCCTACGAAATCCCGTTTGGAACGAGCAGGTTTCGCGACGAAGGCAACAATTAAAGGCGGGAACAACGGAATAGCTTAGCGAATTCCCTAAGCGTGCTACAATTTGCTAACTTCGGCAGGCGGTGATTGCGGCCATCGGGCCAAGGAGAACGTGCATGATGCAAGCAATAACCTCGTGGTGCGTGTCGCGGCGGCATGACGTCGCACTGGCCGCGCTGCTGTGCGCGTTAGCCGCGCTGTCGTTTCCATCGGACGGATCGCTGGCCGCCGCGCCGATCGCGGTGGCGGTAGCGGATTTCGATTATTTCGATACCTCCGGAGAGGTCGTGGACCAGAGCGCGGAGCATCGCGCCCGCGTGGCGTCGTTTGCAAATCTGCTGCGCGACAATCTCGCGGCGCAGGGCGATTATCGCGTGGTGACGATCGAATGCCGCGATCATCCCTGCACCGCCACCAGCATGTCGCAGGACGTGTTCGTCGCCGCCGCGCGCAAAGCCGGCGCGCGGCTCGTGGTCTATGGCGGCATCCGCAAGATGAGCACGCTGATCCAATGGGGCGAGATCCAGTTGCTTGATCTCGAAGCCGAGAAACTCCTGTTGCAGCGAACCGTGACGTTCCGCGGCGACAACGATGCCGCCTATCGCCATGCCGCGAATTTCGTCGGCGATCAACTCAAGGAAACCATGCCGAAGCCGTGAGAGGTCCGTAGGATGGGTAGAGCGCAGCGAAACCCATCAATTGACTCGCGGAAGCGATGGGTATCGCGGAGCCTGTCATCGGGCGCGCCATTCGCGCGACCCGGTGGCTCCGCCCTACGCTTTCTGAAGCTGCGCCACGCATTCGATCTCGATCAGCATTTTCGGATCGGGCAGCGCCTGCACCACGCAGGTGGTGCGGGCGGGGTAGGGCGCGGGCCCGAAGGCCGACGCATACAGCACGTTCATCGTGGCGACGTCGGAAGCGCGCGTCAGCAGCACGTTGACCTTGACGAGATCGCGAAACGTGCAGCCTGCCTCATCGAGCACGCGCTTGATGTTGGCGACGACGAAGCCGAACTGCGCCTCAAAACCATCAGCCAGCGTGCCCTTGTTGTCAAAGCCTGGAATACCCGAGACGAACAGCAGGTCGCCGGTGCGCGCGGCGAACGAGAGCGGTGGGGACTTGATGCCGGCGGGCGGCGCAAAATGCTGGATCGGGGGCATGGGACACCTTCATGAACGGTTCGGTGTTTTGAGCCTAACGCGCCGCTGCCTCGCTGGAAAGGCAGCGGCGCGGCGCTTGCGACCCGCCGATAGGATTGGAAAGCGTGATGCCGTTACGAGGATATCCCCGGATGAGGTACTAGCGCGAGATGATCGCGGCGTAGGTAATGCAGTTCACAGGAGCAATAATTTTCTTTCGCTTGTGCAGAAATCTGTCGTATCGGTATCCGACAGATCTTGATGAAATTGTGTCATGCTCGGCATCGTGCGCTGTAGCGCAGGCCATCAATACGCTTTTCCCATCCGGCTGATAAGATACAATCGTCAAATCACGACTCAATCGGCGCCACTCGCCGGCCTGCCACTTCTCCTGGAGAAAATATACATGAAGATGCCATCCACCCTTCGGGCCGCCATGTTCGCGCTTGCGGCCTTCGCGGGCGTCGCGCTGTCCTCCGCCGCGCGTGCCGACGAGGGCTTTGTGCAGCTCACGATCTACAAGGCCGGATGGATCATCGGCGGCTCCGGTGGCGGCGGCGTTTTGAACTTTCACGGGCGGCGTTATCCGCTGTCGACCGGAGGCCTGGACTACGGCCTGGTGTTCGGCGGCTCGAAGACGGTGCTGCGCGGCCGCGTCAGCAACATCTATCGCCCGTCCGACGTCGCCGGCGTCTACGGTGCTGCCGGCGCGGGCCTTGCGGTCGGCCGCGGCGCGCGCGCGATCGTGCTGACCAACCAGAAGGGCGCGGTGCTGGAATTGACCGGGCAGCAGGTCGGCTTGATGGCGAACGCCGATCTCAGCGGCTTGGCGATTACGATGCGGTAAGGCTTCGTAGGGTGGGCAAAGGCGCGCAAGCGCCGTGCCCACCATCTAACACCTCGAACCGAATGGTGGGCACGCTTCGCTTTGCCCACCCGACGGCTGATCAAAATGGCGGGCACCTGGTGATGAACCGCGAAGAGTTGGTTGCCGCCTACACGGCCTCTGGCCGCCACTACCACAACCTGACGCACATCGAAGACTGTCTCAGTGCGCTCACGCGCGTGGAAAATCTTTCACCGCTCGATCGCGAAATTCTGTCCGAGGCGATCTGGTGGCACGATGTCATCTACGACGCGACCCGCTCTGACAATGAAGAGCTCAGCGCGCGTTTGGCCGAACAGAACGTCCGCGAGAATCTTCGTCAGGAAGTCGGCCGCCTCATCCGCCTGACCAAAACGCATGACGTCCAGCCCGATGATCGGCTGGGCGCCATCCTGATCTCGATCGACCTCAGCATTTTGGGCGCGGAGCCCGCGCGCTACGACGCCTACGCCGCGGCGATCCGTCAGGAGTTCATCCATGTCCCGGGGCGGGACTATCGCGCCGGCCGCGCCAAAGTGCTCAGCCAGTTCGCCGCGCGGCCGGTCATTTTTCCCGATGCGGCGTTTGCCGCGAGATATGACCGGCCGGCCCGCGACAACCTTGCGCGCGAACTGGCTTCGTTGAGCGGATAGCGCCGTCGATTACCTCGCCCCGAGGAAATCGCGTTTGCCGATCTCCACGCCGTTGTGCCGCAAAATGCCGTGCGCGGTGGCGGCGTGAAAATAGAAGTTCGGAAACGCGAAATTGACGAGATATTGCTGGCCCTTCATCGTCATGCTGTTGCTCGGGCCGATGGGGAAGGTCACCTCGCGCGTGTCGCCGCCGTCGAACTGCGCCGGCTTGAACGATTTCACATAGTCGGCCGCTTTCGCGATCCGCTGCTGCAGCTCCTCAAAACTCTTTTCGGTATCGGGTGTGGAGGGCACCTCGCTGCCGGTGAGGCGCGCGCAGGTTTTCATGGCGAAATCGCAAGTCGTCTGCACCTGCCGCATCAGTGGATACATGTCGGGATAAAGCCGCGCGTTGAGCAGCACTTCGGGCTGGATGTTCTTTGCCTTGCAATGCGCTTCCGCCTTGGTGAGCAGGCCGGAAAGGCTGCCGAGAATCTGCAGGAAGGCGGGCACGGTGGCGTCGTGGAAAGACATGTGATGCTCTTTTCGTGATGTGGAATGGTGCCTCGGGAGGATGAGGCGCCTTCCGACATGGGGAGCTGCGAAAGGAAATACAACGCTGGGAGCATGCCGAACGCGGTCAAATATTCTCTGGCTGTCATCGCCCGGCTTGACCGGGCGATCCAGTATTCCAGAGCCGTTGCGATTGAGCCGATAGGCCGCGGCGTACTGGATTCCCCGCCTTCGCGGGGAATGACAGAGCGCAACTACCGCGCCGCCGGCATCACCATGCCGGCCGGCTGCGCCTGTGCGCTGGGCCCGCGCATCCGCGCCAGTAATTCCGCCGTCGGCCAGGAATCCGCCGGCAGGCCGTATTTCACCTGCATCGCCTTGACCGCGGTGCGGCTCAGCTGCCCCATCACGCCGTCGACCTTGCCGACACTGAAGCCCGCGCGCACCAAGTGCTGCTGCAGCTCCTTCAGCTCGTTGAGCGGCAGTTGCGCGACCGGTGTGGCCGGCTGCCGCATCGGCGGGGCGCCGGCGATGCGGCTCGCGAGATAGCCCGCGGTCGTCGAATAGATCAGCGAGTTGTTCCACTCGGTGTAGGCAGCGAAATTCGCGTAGGCCAGGAACGCCGGCCCGCTGCGGCCCATCGGCAGCAGCAGTGAGGCCGGCAGATCGTCGTTCGGCAGTGCGCGGCCGTCGGGATAGGTGACGCCGAGCTGCGCGAATTTTGCGCGCGGTAGTTTTATCGTCAGGTCAGCCTGCTCCCACGGAAAGTTTGCCGGCGCGCGCACTTCCTGCAACCACGGTTCGCCGCGCCGCCATTTCAATCCGGTGGCGATGTAGTTCGCGGTCGAGCCGATCACATCGGGCGCACTGCGCAGCAAATTGCGGTGGCCGTCGCCGTCATAGTCCACTGCATAGTTGAAATAATGCGTCGGCAGAAATTGCGTCTGGCCGAGTTCGCCGGCCCATGAGCCGATCATTTCGCTGGCCGTGAGATCGCCGCGGTCGACGATCTTCAGCGCCGCGATGGTCTCCTTCTGGAACATCTCCGAGCGGCGGCAGTCATAGGCCAGCGACACCAGCGACGGCAGCGTATGCAGCTTGCCCAGCTCGGCGCCAAAGCTGCTCTCCAGCCCCCAGAACGCGGCGATCACCGCCGGCGGCACGCCATATTCCTTTTCCGCGCGCGCGAACGCCGCCGCATGCATCTTGATTCGCGCCTGCGCATTTTTTGCCGCGCCTTCGGACGCCCGGTTTCGCGCGAATTCGGTGAACACCTGGCCGAACACGCGCTGGCCGCGGTCGCGGTTGACGATGCTTTGGTCGTAGACGAGGTAGGGCGCGGCCTCGGCGAGCGCGCGCTGCGACACGCCGTCCGCCACGGCCTGCTGTTTGAGGTCGGCGAGGAAACGGTCGAACGGCATGCCGTTGTGACAGGCTGCCGCACGGGGCGCGCGCGGAGCGGCGGCCGGTGGTTGGCCCGGCACCGGTCTCGGCGCCGCCACGGCCGGCCGGGTTGGGCGGACGGGAGCGGGGGCTGGTTGGGCTATGGCGAGGGAGGAAACGGACAGCGCCGCCGCGGCAGCAACAAGGAATCTGTAAAGCGGCATCCGCGTCCCCGGCAATCGTGAATCCGACGTCGCGTTTTAGACCGGTCGGCCGGATTAGCCAACGCCGCCAGCCCCGTCATTGCGAGCGCAGCGAAGCAATCCATCTATCCTCGCGCTGAGGCATGGATTGCTTCGCTTTCGCTCGCAATGACGGCGGATGGGCCTCTGCCCAGCTCCCGCCTCGGAGCAATCCGGCCGCGCAAGCCCCGCCGCGCGCATAGGAGCATGCCGTATCAACCTGATCTCACAGGCTGTTCCAACCGCCTCCCGCCGTGTAGGCTTGCCTCACTGCCGGGCCAGGATAAGGCCTCGTCCATATGGGGCGGGCAGACAAAATGGGAGATGGCGGAAGACCATGACGGAACTCCGATACCTGGCGCCCACCTCGCTTGATGAAGCGATCGGCGCATTTGCGAAAGCCGGCAGTGCCGCGCGTATCCTGGCCGGCGGCACCGATCTTCTGGTGCAGATGCGTTCAGGCGTGCTCAAGCCCGGCGTGATCGTCGACATCAAGAAAATCCCCGAAATGACCGCGATCGAGCAGACCGCCGATGGCGGCTTTTGCATCGGCGCCGCGGCGTCCGGCATGGCGCTCGCAGAACACAAGAGCTTTGGCAAGGTCTGGCCCGGCGTGCTCGAGGCGGTGAATCTAATCGGTTCCAAGCAGGTGCAGGGCCGCGCGTCCGCCGGCGGCAATCTCTGCAATGGCTCGCCCGCCGGCGACAGCGTGCCCGCGATGGTCGCGGCCGGTGCCATCGTCACCGTGCAGGGTCCGAACGGCCGCCGCGAGCTGAAGGTCGAGGACGTTCCCGCCGGCCCCGGCCGCACCACTTTAAAGCCCGGCGAAATCCTTGTCAGTTTTGCATTGCCGCCGCGCCCGCCCGGCTCGAGCGATGCGTATTTGCGCATGATCCCGCGCACCGAAATGGACATCGCCGTGGTCGGCGTCGGCGTCAGCCTGACGATCAAGGACGGCACCGTCACCGCGGCCCGCGTCGGCCTCGGCGCGGTGGCGCCCACAGTCCTGCTGGTCGAGGACGCCGCAAAAGCGCTGATCGGTTCGAAACTCGACGACGCCGCGCTGGCGAAAGCAGCTGCCGCGTGCTCCGCCGCCTGCCGTCCGATCGACGACAAGCGCGGCACCATCGCCTATCGCACCAAGGTGGCCGGCGTGCTGCTCAAGCGCACCGCCGCGATCGCCGCCCAACGCGCTACAGGGAAATAAGCTTCATGGCCAAAGTTCACGTCACCACGTCCATCAACGGCGAGCCGATGGAATTTCTGTGCGAGCCATCGGATACCATGCTCGATGCCCTTCGCGGTCCGCTGGCGCTCACCGGCTCCAAGGAAGGCTGCGCCTCCGGCGATTGCGGCGCCTGCTCGATCACGCTCGACGATCGCCTGATCTGCTCCTGCCTGATGCTCGCCGTCGAAGCGCAAGACCACGAGATCCGCACCATCGAGGGCATGGCGAACGGCGAGAAACTGCATCCGCTGCAGCAGAAGTTTCTGGAGATGGCCGCGCTTCAATGCGGCATCTGCACCTCGGGCATGCTGGTCGCCTCGGACGCGCTGCTGAAGAAGAATCCGCAGCCGAGCGAGGAGGAAGTCCGCTTCTGGCTCGCCGGCAACCTCTGCCGGTGCACCGGCTATGACAAGATCGTCCGCGCGGTGATGGACACCGCCGCCGAAATGCGCGCCCAATAAACGCTGGAGCAGCCCAATGAACCTCGTCACCAACAACAAGTGGATCGGCCAGCGCACCATTCGCCCTGACGGCATGGACAAGGTCACCGGCCGCGCCCAGTTCGCCGCCGACACCACCATGCCCGGCATGATCTGGGGCAAGGTGTTGCGCAGCCCGCATCCGCATGCGCGCATCAAGTCGATCGACACGTCCAAGGCCGAGAAGCTGCCGGGCGTAAAAGCCGTCGTCACCGCCAAGGACATCGTCGATTTCACGATCGAGAAGGGCGCGGTCATGCTCGGCATCCAGGACATGCGCTGGATGTGCCGCAACGTGATGGCGCGCGACAAGGCGCTGTTCCCCGGTCACCCCGTCGCAGCCGTGGCCGCGACCACGGAGGCGATCGCGGCGGAAGCCTGCCAGCTGATCGAGGTCGATTACGAGGTGCTGCCGTGGTCGATCGAGATCGACGACGCGATCAAGAGCGATGCTCCCATCCTGCACGAGTTCAACAAGTTCGAAGGCAAGCCGTCCAACATCGCCGGCCGCATCGAGCACAAGAAGGGCGACCTGGCGGAAGGCTTCAAGCGTGCTGACGTCGTCATCGAGCGCACTTTCACCACGCGTCCCGTGCATCAGGGCTATATCGAGCCGCATGCCTGCCTGATCTCCGTGGCGCCCGACGGCAAGACCACGATCTGGAGCTCCAGCCAGGGCCAGTTCATGGTGCGCGCGATGACGTCGATGCTGACGGGCATTCAGCAGAGCGACATCCGCGCCATCCCCGCCGAGATCGGCGGCGGTTTTGGCGGCAAGACCATCGTCTATCTCGAGCCGCTGGCGACCATGCTGGCGAAAAAATCCGGGCGTCCGGTGAAGATGGTGATGACGCGCGAGGAAGTGATGCGCGCCACCGGCCCCACCTCAGGCTCGAAGAGCACGGTAAAGATCGGCGCGACGAAAGACGGAAAAATCGTCGCCGCGCACGGCACTTTCTATCTGCAGGCCGGCGCCTTCCCGGGCTCGCCGATCCGCGGCGCCGCCGGCTGCAGTTTCACGCCCTACGACATCCCGAACCTGCTCTCCGAAGGTTTTGACGTCTGCTCGAACCGCTCCAAGGTCGCGGCCTATCGCGCGCCGGGCGCGCCGATCGGCGCCTACGCCGTGGAATGCGTGCTCGACGAAGTCGCCGAAGCGCTGAAG
Organism: Bradyrhizobium sp. McL0615; assembly: GCF_049993905.1. Lineage (NCBI taxonomy): Bacteria > Pseudomonadati > Pseudomonadota > Alphaproteobacteria > Hyphomicrobiales > Nitrobacteraceae > Bradyrhizobium > Bradyrhizobium sp. McL0615. The sequence continues at coordinate 2,367,569 of NZ_CP188254.1, forward strand.
ATGGACCCGCTCGACTTCCGCCTGAAGAACGCCGCGAAGGAAGGCACCAAGGCCGCGCATGGTCCGGTGTTTCCGCGCATCGGCTTTATCGAGACCGTGGAAGCGGCAAAGAATTCCGATCACTACAAGGCGCCGCTCGGCAAGTTTCAGGGCAGGGGCGTCGCTTCCGGCTTCTGGTTCAACGCCGGCGGCGAATCTTCCGCGCAAGTCAACATCACCGAGGACGGCAACGTCGTCGTCACCACCGGCCATCCTGACATCGGCGGTTCGCGCGCGGGGATCGCCAACATCTGCGCCGAATTGCTCGGCATCGACTACAGCCGCGTGTCGGTCCTGATCGGCGACACCGCGACCATCGGTTTCTCGAACCTCACCGGCGGCAGCCGCGTGCTGTTTGCTTCTTCGATCGTGGTGACACAGTCGACCGAGAAGATCATCAACACGTTGCGCGAGCGCGCGGCAAAGATCTGGGAGATCGATCCCGAAGCGGTGAAGTGGGAGCAGGGCGCCGCGCACCCGGTCAGCCCGAACGCCGGCCAGTTCGAGCCGCTGACGCTGAAAGAACTCGCCGAGAAGGCGCCCGCGATGGGCGGACCCATTGGGGCCGGCGTGCAGCTCAACACCACGGGCGCCGACGGCGGTTTTGGCACGCATGTCTGCGACGTCGAGGTCGACGTCGATCTCGGCATTGCGCGCGTCATCCGCTACACCGCCGTGCAGGACGTTGGCCGCGCCATCCACCCCGGCTATGTCGAGGGCCAGCTCCAGGGCGGCGTCGCGCAAGGCATCGGCTGGGCGTTGAACGAGGAATACATCTATACGAAGGAAGGCAAGGTCGATAACCCCGGCTTCCTCGACTATCGCATGCCGGTCTGCTCGGACCTGCCGATGCTCGACTGCATCATGGTCGAAGTGCCGAACCCGAAACACCCGCAAGGCGTCAAGGGCGTCGGCGAAGTGCCGCTGGTTCCCGTGATGGCCGCGGTCGCGAATGCCATCTACAACGCGCTCGGCAAACGCTTCTACGCGCTCCCGATGTCGCCGCCGAAGGTGCTGGAAGTGCTGGAAGCGCCGACGCAGCAGGCCGCGGAGTAGCAGCGGGATGCGTAGGGTGGGTTAGCCGCAAGGCGTAACCCACCTCCCACACACCGGCGGATTGCGCTCCGCTAATCCGCGCTACGGCATGCCATGTTGAATCACGGGCGAGTTCGTCGGCAACCCGTCATTGCGAGCGAAGCGAAGCAATCCATCGCGCCGCAAGCTGAGGCATGGATTGCTTCGTCGCTTCGCTCCTCGCAATGACGGCCCGAGAGTGCGTAGCCCGGATGAGCTAAGCGATATCCGGGACCTTCATCGTTCCCCCGCATATCGCTGCGCTCATGCGGGCTACTGGTCGGCACTACCAATGAATGACCTGCTTCCAATGAATGACCTGCTTCCCTACTGCGACATCCCGCACTTTGCAGCTCCGCCCCTCTGCCGCTACGCTCCTGCAGGAGGGGCGGGAGAGAGAGGTGACGGCGTCAATGAATGATGTGCTTCCCTACCGCACGATGGCGTACAACAACGCCTGGGCCAACCACCGGCTGCTCACCGCCTGTCTCGGGCTTTCGCCGGAAGAATTCACCGCGAAACGAACCGGCTTCTTTCCAAGCCTGCGCGCCACGCTCAACCACATCCTGATCATCGACCATTTCTACGTCGACGCGATGGAAGGCGGCACGCTCGGCCCGGCGGCCTTTGCGGATCCGGAGCCTTGTGCGACGGTCGCAGCACTGAAGGAAGCCCAGGCCGCGGTCGACCAACGTTTGCTCAAGGTCGTCGAAGCGCTCGACGGCGCGGGATTGCTGCGCATCGTCTCCGTGCATCGCGGCACCTCCATCCAGCGCGAGCGGATGGACCGCCTGCTGCTGCATCTGTTCCAGCATGACGTGCACCATCGCGGGCAGGCCCACAGTATGCTCTCGGGCACGTCGGTGAGTCCGCCGCAGCTCGACGAGTTCTTCGCGGTAGGCGAAGCGCCGTTGCGGGCTGTGGAGTTTGCGGAGCTTGGCTGGACGGAGGAGCAGATCTGGGGCGGCTCGTAGGGCGAATTAGCGCAGCGCAATCCACCGACTATTTACGAAAGGGAGGCGGATTACGCCTACGGCTAATCCGCCCCACATGAACGCCACGGACGCCTTACGCAATCAACGGCAGCCTAATTCGAAAAACCGCTCCATTCCGGTTCTCAAATTCTATCTGGCCATCGTGTGCCGTGACGATCGTGCGAGCGATCGAAAGACCCATGCCCATGCCGTGATCCTTGGTTGAAAAAAATGGTTCAAATATCTTGGTCGCGGCTTCCGGGGCCACGCCCGGTCCGGTGTCCTCCACAAGGACCTCGGCAAACCGCCGATCTCGTGTTGTCGTCACGGTCACGGTGCGCTGAGTGTGTGGCGTATCCAAAACGGCATCCATCGCATTGAGAATCACGTTGGATAGGATCTGTTGCAACTGGATCGGATCGCCATTGATGCGCAGCGGCATCTTCGTCGCTTCGATTCGCATCGTGATTTCGCCAGACTTGGCTTGCGCCGAAAGGAATTTGACCGATTCGAAAACCAGATCGTTCAGGTCGAATTCCTGCCTCTGAAAGGGAGCCTTGCTGACAAAGCTGCGCAGGCGCCGAACGACTTCGCTGGCCCTTCGATTGTCACGCCAGATATCGGCAAGAATCGCCTTCACTTCGCCGAGGTCGGGAGACGGCGACGTGAGCATAAGCCGGGCAGTTTCTGTATTGGTCAGGATCGCGCCCAGCGGTTGATTGATTTCGTGGGCGATCGATGCGGACAATTCGCCCGCCGTCGAAAAGCGATTGACATGGGCCAGTTCGATTACCCGCTCCCTAGACTCCATCTCTGCCAACTGCCGCCGCCGCCGCTCGAACAGAAGCAGCGTGATGAGGCCGCCTTGGAGCGCAAGCGCTGCGCAGGTCGTCACAATCTGCCAACGATAGGATTCCCAGGCGGTGCGCGGCCTGAAATGGATACTGCTCCCCGGCGGAAGGTCGCTCTCGCTGATTCCCCACCGCTGCATTTGCCGCCAGTCATATCTGGGCGATGCGTATTTCATCGGTGGGGTTTTGATGTCACCTGCTTTTTCACCGTCGAGGATGCGGGTCGCGACGGTCGCCGCTATTCGGCTTCCCTCAAGCACGGAGAACATTGGGCCGCCGACGATTGCTCCGTCGAAATAGGAATCATCGTAAGAGAAGATCGGCGCGTTGGCCCTGGAAGCGACCTTGTTCAGAGCATTGCCGGTCTCATGCACGACCCCGGCCGCATCGACATTCATGAGGACCGAGAAGATCGCGCTATCGGGTGGAAGACGCTCTACATCCCTTAGAATGTCTTCGAATGGAAGTTCATTGTACCATCTTAGTTCGACCCGGCCCTTCAATGGTGCGAGCCCTCGGCGTAATTCCTCCGTCCAGAACCGTTCGATTGGAGAAGCGCCAATGAGAATTGCGATGGTTTTCGTGCGGGGCAAGACGTGCAGGATATTCTCGAAAACGGCGGGAATATCGTTCGTAATTGGGACTACAGTATCGTTCTCGGTCAGTTTTTCGTATTGGACCCGGCGGTGGTCTACGGCCGTAATGACCATCGGCACCCTTGGAAAGAGCTGCTGGCGATGCTGCTGGACGAAGGTTGCTGCCGGCCCGCCGAAGGCGATGATCAGGTCGAGCGGGTGCCCGGCGTAAAGCGCGCTCAGATAGTCCACGAACGGCGCTTCTGACTGTTCATCGCTGACGCGCGCGTTCACGAGCGCGTGGTCTACAAAGTCCACGGACTTGCGCGACTGCCGGTTGATCTCCGAACGAATGGTCTCGGCGTAACTGCCCCAGGGCCTGAAGCGCGGACCAAACGAATGCAGCATCATGACGCGTCTGGACTCGCTTGCTGCCGCACCGGACGCCGTCGTTCCCAGAAAAAATGCGACGGCGAATAGATAGAGGACGGGCAACGCAAGGAACGTCAGGAGCGATAGAGCGTTTCGACGGTGGCGCATCGCGCATCTCACGGGGGATACCGGCTCGTATCCGGCCATGATGAACCCGATCGGTCGCTTATGGCAACACCGCGCGATGCCTGGAGTCATTTGCGACCCATTGGCTCATGCGGGCTGTTCGTCAAAAGATGTCGATCGGCGGTCAAGACCGCATTGACGTGATACATTCAAAGGTAGCTGTAAATAATAAAGCAGTCTTAGAGTGTATTGAACCGACATCACTTGACCGAGTTGAGTGCACGGGCAGGCGAGCGACAGGCTCTACAGAATGAGCGGTTGTTGATGCGGCGGCCGCCGTGCGACACTTGCCGATGCAAGTGGCTCAAGATCTGTCGGACAACAATCGTGAACGATCAAAACCAACCCTCCACTTCACCCTTCCAGTCCATCCGCACCATCGACTATACCGTCATCTTCGTGCGCGACATGGCGGCGATGCGCGGCTTCTATGAGGGCGTCCTGCGCTTCTCCCTGACGCGCGAACTGTCGGCGGGATGGATCGAATATCAGATCGGCGGCAACACGCTCGCGCTGTCGCGGCCGGGCCGGACGGCGAAGGATGCGCCGACGCCCACAGGCAGCGCGTCGCTGCAGCTCGCGTTCAAGGTTGCGGTTGATGACGTCGATCGCTGCGCCGACGAGCTGGCGCGGCACGGCGTCGATCTGCTCGAACCGCCGACCAACCAGCCGTTCGGCCATCGCACGCTGTTCTTCCGGGATCCCGATGGGAATCTGCTGGAGGTGTATGCGGAGATTTGATGCGGGCGATAGCCGTAGCCCGGATGAGCGAAGCGATATCCGGGGCCTTGGCGCGATCCCCGCATGTCGCTGCGCTCATGCGGGCTACGGGTGTCGTAAAAACCGGTAGGGTGGATTAGCCGAAGGCGTAATCCACCGCGGGACAGTCCGCGCGTCGAGACCTTGGTGTGTTACGCTTCGCTAACCCACCCTACGAATGCCGCGCCCTAGTTCAGCGTCAGCCACACCAGGTTGCCGTCGTGGTTGCAGGTATTGCAGTGTGCCGGCTGGTTGAAGGTGTTGGCGAGCTGCCATTCCTGCGCCTCGTTGCTCCATTGCGCGGTGGCGTGGCAGATGATGTCGTCGGAACTGCAGGCGACGCAGACCGGCGTGGCGCGGGCGGCGCAATTCGTCGCTTTCTGCTCGATCGGCTGCGGCCGGTCCTGGGGGGCGCGATCCTGGGTGCCCCAGTCCTGGGTCGTTTCAAATGGGTTGACCAGTCTGAGGCGTCGCAACATCGGTCCTGCATCCATCCGCGAGTTCTGGGAATCTCACCTTTCAAACTAGCGAATCGGCTTGGCCGTTCCATCGCAAAATTAAGGAATACCCACGTTTTAAGTGTGATCGTCACCAGCGGGACACAGAAGCAGCTTTCCGGTGAGAAGGCGGTTCATATCGCGCTGCGTCCATGACGAGAGGTATTTTTGAAGGCTCGCATCCGTGAACGCGCGCACGCAAACGGCTCTGCATCGATGCCCGGCCGCGGTGCGAGAACGTGTCAGCGCTTTCTGTCGCGATCCGCTTCGGCCGACGCAGTGGTCAACGCCCTCCGCGGCGCGCTCTCCGAATGATGGGGCCGTTGCGCCCAAACGAAAAGTTTCTCAATTATTTCAAGCTGATTTGCCCGGTCCAGCCTCGCGCGAAAAAACAATCCGCTTCGCGCGAGACCCAAATCAGTCCTAGAACTCCCGCCATCCCGGCCCGCAAGAGGGGCGTATCGCGATCGTCACGGACGTTGGGTCGGGCTGCAGTGGACGCGAGAGCGCCCGGCGCGTGATTGGAATCGCAGGGCGGGTTTCCCGTGAGCGATGCCGGCGCGCCAGACGAATGGCGCAGTTGCGTACGGCGAAGGCGTGTGGTTCTGGCACCCGTGGCTGGTGTCAAGCTGGCGGAGATTTGCCGGGCCCAACCGGGCGTCGGGGAATCGTCAATTCGTCGGCGATGGAGGCAAGAGGAATTCGTCTCCAGGGAGAGCGCGTTATAAGCCGTCAAACCATTGCGCAGGGAAGGCCGGATGCCTCGGTTGATACCTGTATGCTCGTGTGCGTTTTTGTTTGCTCATTGCACACGAGACCTCGGGTGCCAGCCAGCACCCGGTCTTCCCTGCGCCCTCTAAATTTTCGGGGGCTTGAGAATTCAAGCACAACTCGGGCGCAGCGCGTCGCGGGAATGCTTTCACTCGTCATCGTCCGCGAAGGCGGGCGATCCAGTATTCCAGAGACGCCAGTGATTGAATCGATAAGCCGCGGCGTACTGGATGCCCCGCCTTCGCGGGGCATGACGAATGGTGGTGGGGCGACTGCCCCCTCACAATTCCCGCGCATTCGAAAACGCAAACGAGCTCACCCGCCGCGTGTTCTCATCCAAAATCAGCGTCCGCGTGATCGGCGGCTCGGCGCGCTGGCTGCAGTTTTCGCGTTCGCAGAGCCGGCAGTTGACGCCGATCGGCGTGCCCTGGGCCTTCTCCAGATCCATCCCGGCGGCATAGACGAGCTTTGCGGCATGGCGGATTTCGCAGCCGAGGCCGATCGCAAAGCGCGGCTGCGGCTGCGGGTGCGGCGCCACCGGCCGGCGCACCATCTGCGCGATCGAGAAATAGCGCGTGCCGTCGGGCAGTTCGATCACCTGCTTGAGCAGGCGGTCCGGCGTATCGAAGGTCGAATGCACGTTCCACAGCGGGCAGGTGCCGCCGAATTTCGAGAACGGAAACGTACCGGAGGAAAATCGTTTCGAGACGTTGCCGGCATTGTCGACGCGCAGCAGGAAGAACGGCACGCCGCGCGCGTTCGGCCGCTGCAGCGTGGTGAGGCGATGGCAAACCTGCTCGAAGCCGGCATTGAAACGCTGTGCCAGCACGTGCACGTCGTAGTTCAGCGTTTCGGCCGCGCTGTGGAACGGTTGGTAGGGCATCATCGCGGCGGCGGCGAAGTAATTCGCCAGCGTAATCCGATAGAGCCGCCGTGGGGTGTCGTCGAGCGGACCCGCGCGGTTGACGATGGAGTCGATGGCGGCGCCGCATTCGGTAAGCCCAATCTGCAGCGCGAGCTGGAAGGCGCGGCCGGAGCCGTCCACCAGTTCGGAGATCAAAAGCTGCCGGCGATGGCGGTCGAACCGCCGCAGCGTCTCGCGCATCACGTCAACCGGCATGATACGGGTCACGATCGAATGCCTTTCGCGCAGCCGCGCCGACAGCGCAGCAAACAGCTCCTCGGCGGAAACGTTGAGTTCGTCGCGCAGGTTTTCCGCGGCCTGTTCGAGTTCCGGAAAATAATTGCGGTTGGCCTCGATCAAATCGCGCACGCGCTCGATCGGGTTGGCCTCGAAGCGGGTGCCCTCGTCGCGGTCGGCCATTTGCGCCGCCACCAGCGTCTCGCCGCGGCGGGCCTCGGTATAGGCGGCGTAAAGCCGTTGCAGGGAATGAGTCACACCGGGGCACAGTTCAGCCAGATCCCGCAGTTCCTGCTTCGGCAGGTCGATCTGCCGGAACAGCGGATCGGAGAAGATCTCGTTCAGCTCGGCGAAGAAGCGGTCCTCGTCGGCGGTGGCGAGGTCGCGCAGATCGAGGTCATAGGTCTCGGCCAGCCGAAGCAGGATCTGCGCCGTTACCGGGCGCTGATTCCGCTCTATCAGGTTGATATAGCTCGGAGAAATGCCCAGGCCCTCGGCGATCTGAGTCTGCGACAGGCCGAGCTGCTGGCGGATGCGCCGGAAGCGGGGGCCGACGAAAAGCTTCTTTCCGGAGTCGGTGGCCATTTGAGTTTCCCAGCTCTTTCAACGGGTTCGGTTAGCCTCGCCCCCTTCTTAACGGGGAGAGGTCGGCGCGCAGCGCCGGGTGAGGGGCTCCTCCGCGAGTCGACTGCGTGGAGAGAGCCCCTCACCCCGACCCTCTCCCCGCAAGAGCGGGGAGAGGGGGAACAGGCAGTTCCGCTGCCTCATTTTGTGACAAAATTGACAAAATGACATCTATGACAAGTTTAGATGTTACATGACATCACCATTCGAAATCAAGCCATCTATACGAATTACGAAGTTTAGCGTTTAGCTCTCAGCACGTTTCGCGATGCACTGTCACGAATGTCGATTGAAGGATTATGCAAATGAACTACCAGCCACGCGGGATTGACCAGGCTATCCAGGGACCCGCTTCCTATGCGAGCGCGATCAGCGCCGCCAAGGCGCTCCTTGAGACCCAACCGACCTGGAACGGCGTCACCGCCGAGGCCGTGGCGCGTATGCGTCTGCAGAACCGCTTCAAGACTGGCCTGGACATCGCCCGCTACACCGCGGCGCTGATGCGCAGCGATATGGCGGCCTATGACGCCGATCCCACCAAGTACACCCAGTCGCTGGGTTGCTGGCATGGCTTCATCGCGCAGCAGAAGCTGATTTCGGTCAAGAAGCACTTTGGCAAGACCGATCGCCGCTATCTGTATCTGTCCGGCTGGATGATCGCTGCACTGCGCTCCGAGTTCGGACCGCTGCCCGATCAGTCGATGCACGAGAAGACCTCGGTGCCGGCGCTGATCGAGGAACTCTATACGTTCCTCCGTCAGGCGGACTCCCGTGAAATGAACGACATCTTCCGCGCCATCGACGCCGCCCGCAAGGCAGGCGACAAGGCGAAGGAAAAGGAACTGATCGAAAAGATCGACAACTTCCAGACCCATGTCGTGCCCGTCATCGCCGACATCGACGCCGGCTTTGGTAATGCCGAGGCGACCTATTTGCTCGCCAAGAAGATGATCGAGGCGGGTGCGTGCGCCCTGCAGATTGAAAATCAGGTCTCCGACGAAAAGCAGTGCGGTCACCAGGATGGCAAGGTGACGGTGCCTCACGAAGTGTTCCTGGCGAAAATTCGCGCCTGCCGCCATGCGTTCCTCGAACTCGGCGTCGAAGACGGCATCGTCGTGACCCGCACCGACTCGCTCGGTGCTGGTTTGACGCAGCAGATCGCCGTCAGCCACAAGCCCGGCGACCTCGGCGACCAGTACAACAGCTTCCTGGATTGCGAGGAAGTGACCGCCGCCAATGCGAAGAACGGCGATGTCATCATCAATCGCGACGGCAAGATGATGCGTCCGAAGCGGCTTGCCAGCAACCTCTACCAGTTCCGTGCCGGAACGGGCGAAGATCGCTGCGTGCTCGACAGCATCACCTCGCTGCAGAACGGTGCCGACCTGCTGTGGATCGAGACCGAGAAGCCGCATATCGAACAGATCGCCAAGATGGTCGACCGCATTCGCGAAGTCATTCCGAACGCGAAGCTGGCCTATAACAACTCGCCCTCGTTCAACTGGACGCTCAACTTCCGTTGGCAGGTGTACGACGCGATGAAGGAAGCCGGTAAGGATGTCAGCAAGTACAACCGCGCCGACCTGATGAAGGTGGAATACGACGATACGCCGCTGGCGATTGAAGCCGACGAGCGCATCCGCACCTTCCAGGCCGATTCAGCCAAGCGTGCCGGCATCTTCCACCATCTGATCACGTTGCCGACCTATCACACGGCCGCGCTGTCGACCGACAATCTCGCCAGGGAGTATTTCGGCGACCAGGGCATGTTGGGCTATGTGAAGAATGTTCAGCGCCAGGAGATCCGTCAGGGCATCGCCTGCGCCAAGCATCAGAACATGGCCGGCTCCGATATCGGTGACGAGCACAAGGAATATTTCGCAGGTGAAGCCGCGCTGAAGGCGGGCGGCGCCCACAACACGATGAACCAGTTCGGCTAACACACAGCTGACGACAGCAGGAGACTAGTCATGACGAAGAGCAATTTCTGGGTGATTGGCGGCGAGTTCGGATCGATGAACTTCCACAAGCTCGTGGAAGGCTCCGCCCAGGTACAGGGACCCTTCAAGACCCGCGCAGAGGCCGAGGACGCCTGGCGCACGGTCTCGGAAGAGAACCGCCACAAGGCCGGCGTGCGCTTTTCGATCGTTGAAGAGCCCTCCCGCGTCTCGGCCTGATACCCTTAAGAAACGGCCCAAGGACAGGCGGCCCCATCCGGACAACCGGGTGGGGCCGCCTGCTTTCTCAAGGTGGGCATCGAGGGAGCCGGGGTGGGGTCCCGCTGCTGACCCAGAACCCGGTGGATCGCTAACCCATTGCAAATAAACAGCCATTGCGCGCGAGGTAGTTACTGATAGGTTAACGGGGCCCACCTCTCAGGATAAAGGCGGCTACCGATGGCAGAAGCGCAAAACACCGGCAACGAGGCCCGCGACATGCGACCGACGCGGCTGCGCGACGCGCTCCGTCAGGCCCGCATCGAGGCCGCCGACCGCACCGGCGTCGTGGTCGAGCTTCGCGATGCCGAAGTCGCCCGGCTCGAGATCCTGAACGAGGCGCTCGATCCGCTGTTCGCCCAGGTGCCCGAGCAGATCGACCTGTTCGATCGCGGCGTCAGCCAGGGCGAGACCCCGCGGCTGTGGATCGACGTGGTGGCGCATGTGGTGATGGGGCGCGACAAGCGCATCTATCGCTTCGTGCAGGATACCCGCTTCGGCCGCATCGTGATCGCGGAGTCGCATGACGTGCCTGTCATCGTCGATGCCGTCACCGGCTATGTCGCGCGCCGCATGATCGAGCGCGAGCATGCGATGGTGGCAACGTCGGTGGCAGCCGAGCCGGCCGTGGAGAAAAAGCCGCGCCGCCGCGGCTTCGGGGCCTTCGTGCTCGGCTTCGTGCTGGGCGCGGTGGCGCTGTTCGGATTGGCGCTGTATGCGAGCCTGAAGAATCTGTAGGGGACGGCGGCTCGGCATTCGGGGGCATCGTGGCAGCGTCAACTTCGCCGGTACCGTTCGTCATCCTGCTTGCGGCCGCGCTGTTCGGAACGTCCTGGCTCTACGGCAAGTGGCGCACGCTGCGCCGCGCCGAATTCATCCGCACCTTCCGCTGGCCGCGCGGGTTGCTCGAGCGGCTGGAGAAGCATCATTCAGGCTTTGAGCGCAAGGACAGCGCCCTGGTCTCGCGCGGCTTGCGGCAATTCTTCCTCGCCTACCTGATGAGCGGCAAGCGCCCCGTCTCGATGCCCTCGCAAGTCGCCGACGATCTCTGGCACGAATTCATCCTGTACACCCGCGACTACGACGCGTTCTGTCGCCGCGCCTTCGGCGGCTTCCTTCACCACACCCCGGCCGTTGTCCTCAGCGAGCACCGCAAGAGCAACGAGGGCCTGCGGCGTGTCTGGTGGTATTGCTGCAAATACGAGAACATCGATCCGGTCCGCCCGACGCGCCTGCCGCTGTTGTTTGCGCTCGACAGCAAGCTCAATATCGCAAACGGGTTCGTCTATCGCCCCGACTGCGAAGAACTGCGCAAGAACGGCAGCGGCGCCGCGTATTGCGGCGGCGATTTCGCGGATACGTCGTTCGACGGCAGTTCGGACGGGTTTGGCGATAGCGGCAGCGACGCAAGCGGTGATGGCGGCGGGGACGGTGGTGGTGGCGGCGACGGGGGCGGCGGCTGCGGCGGCGGGGATTGAGGACTTCGCTAGAGCAGCGTCGTCTGCTTGATCTGCTTGACGCGGAAGTCGGCGTCGATGGCGCGCACGGTCTGCACGCAGCGCCATTGGTTGCCGTCGCGCGCGATCGAAAACAGATTGTAGGCCGCGGCCGGATAATGCCGGTGCGCCAGCGCCGACGCCGACGGCACGCCAACCGCGGGGATCTGGCGGTCGGCGCCTTCGAACCACATCGTCGAATGGATGTGGTCGTGGCCGTGCAGGACCAGTTCGACGCCGCGCCGCTTCAGCACGGCGCGGAGCGCCTTCGAATCGGTCAGCCGCTTCATCCGCGAATTCGAGTGCAGGGGGTGATGAACCAGCAGCACCCGGAAGGCCTCATCGGCAGACATCTGTGCCAGATCGCGATCAAGTGCGTCGAGCTGCGCGCGGCCAAGCCGGCCGGTCGCCATCAGCGGCGGCGTCGGCACTGCCGAGGACACGCCGATCAGCGCCACCGGTCCGCGCCGGCGTACGAATGGAAACGGCGTGCCGTCCGCCGCGGCATCGCCGCGCAGATATTGCCCGAACGCGCCGGCGAAACGATGCCGCGTCGCCCGCACATAGGCGTCGTGATTGCCGGGAACGACGGTGACCCGTTGCGGCGTGCCGACGCTTTCGAGCCAGGCCTGGGCCGGGGTGAATTCCGCCTCCAGCGCAAGGTTGACGAGATCGCCAGTCACCGCGATGTGGTCCGGCCGCTGCGCCTGCATGTCGGCGACCAGTGCGTCAAGCACCTCGCGGCGGTGATATTTGTGGCGGTTGCGGGTCCAGTTGAGATAGCCCAGCGCGCGCTTGCCCGCGAGATCCCGAAGCCGTGCCTCGGGCAATGGTGGCAGATGCGGATCGGACAGATGCGCCAGCGTGAAAGGTTCGGTCATTCGCGCTCCGCCGCCTTCGCCGTGATATAGAGCCGTCGCACGATCATACCGGCGATATAAGGATCAAACGTGATAGCTGTCCATCCGAGGTTTGCGTGACGGCGCTGCAGCACTTGCGAAAACGCCTCGAACCGCAATTGCGACGGGCGTTCCACCTCTATTGGCGGATGGCCCGCGGCATGACGCTGGGCGCCCGCGGCGTCGTGCTCGACGGCGATAACAAGGTGTTTCTGGTCCGGCACAGCTATGTCGCCGGCTGGCATTTGCCGGGCGGCGGCGTCGAGGTCGGCGAGACATTCCTTGAGGCGCTGCGGCGGGAGCTTTCGGAAGAGGGACGGATCGAACTGACCGCGGAGCCGGTCCTGCACGGCCTGTTCTTCAACGGCCACGTCTCCCGCCGTGACCATGTCGCCGTCTACATCGTCAGGCATTTCCGGCAGGACCGGCTGCCGGAGCCCAACCAAGAGATCGTCGAGTGCGGATTCTACGATGCCGGCGCACTGCCGGCGGATACGACCCAAGGTACGCGGCTACGGATCGCCGAAGTGCTCGACGGCGCGGCGCCGATTGCGACGTGGCGCTAGGACCGATCGACATTCAGGATTCCCAAGTGGTTTGATCGCTGATTCATAGAGTTCCGTGATTCGACACGGAGCAGATGATGGCGGCGAAGCGATATGAGCTGACCGAGGTGCAATGGGCGAGGATCTCGCCACTGCTGCCGGGGAAAGCTGGCGACCCGGGACGTACGGCTGCGGATAATCGTCTGTTCGTCAACGGATGTCTGTGGGTTTTGCGATCGGGGGCACACTGGAGCGATCTGCCAGAGCGGTACGGCAAGTGGAAAACGGTGCACCAGCGCTTCAGTCGCTGGTGCCATGCTGGCGTCTGGGAGCGCGTATTCGCTGCTCTGACCGCCGATCGCGACAACCATTACCTGATGATCGACAGCACCATCATTCGCGCCCACCAGCAGGCGGCGAGCGGAAAAGGGGGGCCAAAGATCAGGCGCTGGGGCGTTCCCGAGGCGGACTGACTACCAAGATCCACATGCTGGCCGATGCCCTGGGCCGTCCGCTCCGCTTTATCGTCACGGCTGGGCAGGTCAATGACATCACCCAGGCGCCCGCCCTGCTGAATGGCCAGAGCGGCGATGCCGTGCTCGCCGACAAAGCCTATGACAGCAATGCCCTGCGTGCGATCATCGCGGAAATCGGCGCAACAGCGGTGATCCCGTCAAACCGCACCCGCAGGATCATCATTCCGCACGACGCCGACGCCTACAAACAGCGCAACCGTATCGAGCGCTGCTTCTGCCAACTCAAACACTTCCGACGCTTGGCAACCCGTTACGACAGGCGAGCCACCAACTTTACCGGCTTCATCCATCTCGCTGCCGCAATAATCTGGATGCAATGAATGTCGATCGGTCCTAGGGTCTGCTCGTGCTAGTAAATCCAACAGCGCAGATGTCAGATGCCGGGGGGCGGCCAGACAAGAATGCAAATTCTGAAGATCCTGTGCGCAATCGGCTTCCTCACCGTGGTGGCCAGCAACATCTGGTGGATATCCGGCTGGATCGAGGCCCGCGGAGTCTATGACGATATCTGCTATCTTCGCCAGGCGCATTTGTTCGAGAGGTTCGGTCTCCGTGGCATCGACACCAATATTGTCCTGGATGACGATCAGTATTTCGTCGGCAAGCTGAAGGCGATCGGCTTTCCGGAATGGAAAGACGTGAAGCGATTTCCCTGCCACACTTGGATTCCGGGCACCGAAAAATATGTGCTGCAATATCCGCCGGGGACGGGCTTTATCCTCTCGCTGTTTCCCGCTGGATTCCAGGTTATCCCGCTCTACGTACTGACGTCGGTCGCCGCCGTTGCCTTTTCGTTGATTGCGCTGGCCTATGCGGCTACTTTCTACCGCCTGCTGCTGGTGACCGCATTCGGCGACAGCGCGATCTATCTGATGATCAATCCGACGAAGGCGAGCTACTCGGTGGCGCCCACGATGATGGTTTGCGCGCTCGCGGGTTTTCTGACGGCGAAGTTGTTCAAGGCCGAGCCGCGGAATCAGGTCTTGCTATGGGCGCTGCTGGGACTCTTGATCGGCCTCTCCGTCAATTTTCGCCTGCCCAATTTGTTTCTGGCGGCGGGCTATTGCCTGTATCTTGCCGGCGCATTCCTGCTGGCGCGCAGCAAGGAGACTTTCCTGCACGGGGTATCGTTCGGCATCGCCTTCCTGATCGGGATCACGCCGACATTGATCGCGAATGCGATCAATGCGGGTAGTCCGTTCTCGACCACCTATGGCGGCGTCGACCTCGCGCCGCCCGAGCTGAATCCGACCGTACTGTTAAGCTACCTCGTTGACGTTCAATTCACCTTGCTGGCGATCTCGGTCGCCTGGACCGCCTTGCTCTGGCGCTTCGGTCGGGGCTACGCCCGACCGGTTGCCCTCCTGGTCGCCGTAAACCTCGCGGTAAACCTGATTTTCTTCATGACCCATCCGATATTTACGCCATATTATATCATTCCGATCGACATGCTCTCGCTCTGGACTTTGCTGTTCGCAACGCTCGATCTGCGCGGCGAACGGGCCGCGGACAGTGCGGCCTTCCCCCAACCGGCCAACGCCTGATTGCGGTATGACGCGCCATGGACGGATTTAATTCGGTGAGCCGGCGATGACGACACCAGCGCTGCGGATTGCGGTTCTGGTGCCGTGCTTCAACGAGGAGGCGGCGGTAACGACCGTGGTCTCCGACTTCCGCAAGGCACTGCCGACTGCCGAGATTTTCGTCTACGACAATAACTCCAAGGACCGCACCATCGAGGTAGCGCGCGCGGCAGGCGCCATCGTGCGCAGCGAGCGTCGCCAGGGTAAGGGGCACGTGGTGCGGCGCATGTTCGCCGATGTCGATGCCGACATCTATGTGCTGGTCGATGGCGATGCGACCTATGACGCGCCGAGCGCCCCGCGCATGATCGATGCGCTGGTCGGCGACCATCTCGATATGGTGGTGGGCTTTCGCGTCGACCAGTCGGTCACCGCCTACCGGCCCGGCCACCGCACCGGCAACTGGATGCTGACGAGCTTCCTCTCGGCGGTGTTCGGCCAGGCGTTCAAGGATATCCTTTCCGGTTACCGCGTGTTCTCGCGCCGCTTCGTCAAATCCTTTCCGGTGCTGTCGGATGGTTTCGAGATCGAAACCGAGCTCAGCGTGCACGCGCTCGAACTGGCGCTACCGGTGGTGGAAATCGAGACGCCATATTTTGCCCGTCCCGAGGGCTCGTTCAGCAAGCTGAACACCTGGCGCGACGGTTTTCGGATTCTCGGCACCATCCTGAAGCTGTACCGGTCGGAAAAGCCGCTGCGGTTCTTCACGGTCATCGGCGTGTTCCTGATGCTGGTCTCGATCGGCCTCGCGATTCCCGTGATCATCACCTATCTCGAGGAAGGTATCGTGCCGCGGCTCCCCACCGCCGTACTGTCGATGGGCCTGATGATTGTGGCGGTGCTGTCGGTAACCTCGGGGCTGGTGCTCGATACGGTAACGCGCGGCCGCCGCGAGATGAAACTGTTGGCCTATCTGTCCCAGCCGGCCATCAAAAGGGACTAAGGCAATTCGGGGATTGCCGCCTCCGGCGGTGGACCGCGCCGCCGCCAGATGCTATCTGGCGCCCCATCATGAGCGAACTTGACGTCACCATCCTGGCCGAAACACCCAAGGACGCGCAGGCGATCGAACGCCTGCACGAACGCACATTCGGTCCTGGCCGTTTCGTGCTGAGCGCGTACCGCCTGCGCGAGCATGTCGATCATCTGCTCGACCTCTCGTTCACGGCGCGGATCGGCACGTTGCTGGTCGGCTCGGTGCGACAGTTGCCGATCTGCATCGGCGATACACCGGCCCTGATGCTCGGGCCGTTGACGGTCGAGCCGCCATTCCGCAGCCGCGGCGTCGGCCGCATGCTGCTCGATCGCTCGCTGCAGGACGCCAAGGCCAAGGGCCATCGCCTCGTCATTCTGGTCGGCGACGAACCTTATTACGGCCGCGTCGGCTTCAACGTCATACCGAAGGGGCGGGCGATCATGCCGGGTCCCGTCGATTACAGCCGACTTCTGGTGGCGGAGCTGGTCGAAGGCGCGTTCGAGGGCGTCTCCGGCGATATCCGGCCGGACTGGAGCAAGGCGCGGTAGCGTAGCGCACCGGCCCGTACGGTCGGGCCGCCCGTCGTCGTTCGCAGGTCAGTGAGACGATTTCCTTCGGACGCCGGTTGTCTCTCCGGCAGGCCGGGTACCTCCCGCGGCCTGCTGCAATTCGTGCCGGAATTCCTCGCGCTTTTCGTGGATGGAGGCGACGACCAGCCCCATGGCCACGCCGAGGCCGATCAGGGCTGCTTCCGACAACAACAAGCTTGCTTCGATGGTCTCGGGAACGGCGTCGGTGACGCCGATCTGATAGAGATGCCGCGCATGGTCGGCGTCGCGGGCGCGCGACACCACCAGCATGTCCTGCCTGAGCGCGCGGACCTGCGCGACAATTTCGTCGATGCCTTTGGCCTCGCCGATGGTGACGATGACGGCCTCGGCCTGCATGAGGCCGCAACTCTTCAGGAATTCCGGATTGGTCGCGTCACCGTAATAGACGGTGCGTCCCTGCCTGCGCTGCTCCGGCACGGCCGCGGCGTCATTGTCGACGGCGATGTATTGGAACTGGTGCCGATCGAGCATCGCGCAGACCACCTGTCCGACCCGGCCGTGTCCGATGACGATGGCATGACCAGCGCTCGCGCTGGGTGCGACGGCAAGTTCGGGGTCGAGCGGCTTGTCTTCGCGCACCATTGGCGCGAGCCGCCGCGCGACATGGGAAAGTGCGGGAATGAACACCATGGTCAGCGACGTCAGCGCGACCGTGAAGCTCGACACCTTGGCGTCGATCAGGCCGAGCGTCGTCGCCATGCCGATAGCGACAAAGGCGAACTCGCCGCCCGGGCCGAGCAGGAGGCCCGTTTCGATCGACGCGCGCCAGGACAGGCGAAACAGCCGGGCGAGGGCGGTGAGGATGATGGATTTCACGGCAACAAGCCCGATGGCGCTTCCAAGCAGCCAAACAGGATCGCGGGCCAGTTCGCGGAAATCGATGTTCATGCCGACTGTAAAAAAGAACAGGCCGAGCAGGAGACCTTTGAAAGGATCGATGGCGGTCTCGATCGCCTTGCGAAATTCGGTCTCGGTGAGCAGCAGGCCGGCGACGAAGGCGCCAAGCGCCATGGAGAAGCCGGCCACCGCGGCGGCCACCCCGGTTGCGACGATTACGAACAGCGTGGTGGCCACGAACAGGTCGCTCATGCCCACGGATGCGACCAGACGGAACAGCGGCCGCATCACCACGCGGCCGACGATGACGATCACGCCGAGCGCGATGACGGCGTTGGCGATCGCCAGCATGAGCGCGCCGGCAACCGAACCGGTTTCGCCGGCGCCGAAAATCGAGATGAACAGCAGCAGCGGCGCCACCGCCAGGTCCTGCGCCAGCAGGATCGCGAAACTGGCGCGGCCCGCGCTCGTGTTCAGCCGTCCCTGCCTGGAAAGCACGTCGATGACGATGGCAGTCGACGACAGCGCCAGGCAGGCACCGACGATGAGCGGCACCGGCGGCTTGCCGCCCGCAAGGATCACGACTGCGCCGATTGCGGTGGCGGAGAACACGATCTGCAGGCTGCCCAGTCCAAAAACCAGGCGGCGCATCGTCTTCAACCGCTCATAGGACAGTTCCATGCCGATCAGGAACAGCAGGAACACGATGCCGAGGTCTGCGAGACCTGCGACGTTCTTGGCGTCGACCACGGTGAACCAGTACAGGAACGGGAATTGGCCGATAAACGAACCGAGCCCCAGGGGACCGAGGATCGCGCCCGCCCCGAGATAGCCGAGGACGGGATTGAAGCCGAACCGGCGCACCAATGGAATGACGATGCCCGCAGTGCCGAGCAGGACGAGGGCATCGCTGTAGACCGCAATGTTGATCGGCGAGGGCATCTATCCGTGTTCGTCAGCGCGCGTCGGGCAAGGCATGTCGTGAGCGGTGCGATATCCTGGTCCGGTATCCACCGTCATCAATGCCGACGTTAGCTGGTACCACCAGCCAACGCCACCCGTCGGCGCCAGCTCTAGAACTTCAGATTGGCGAACGCGCGCACGCCGATGCCTGGCATCAGAACCTGGTCCTTGGTGTAGGACACAGAATTGCGGATGTTCTCGTTCAGCAAATTGTTGCCGACGAGGCCGACCGTCATTTCCCGCGCGCCGAACCAGGACGGATCGAGCTTCGTCCTGTAGCTGACCTCCGCCTTCAGCAGATTATAGCCCGCGGTCGGCGTCTCGCCGATCGGGGCGATATCGTTCTGCGCAAACGCGTGCAGCAGGTTGATCCGCGTCAGCCAGTTGGCGTCGCGCCAGAAAAATCCGCCGCCGACACGCACCGGCGGGATGCGCGGGACGTTGGTGCCGTCGCTGAAGGTCGCGCGCACCACATCGAACTGGTTCTCGATGCCCCAGATGCCGCCGTTGAGCGGGCCGATATCCAACTGGCTCTGGAATTCGCCGCCGCGGAAGGTGGCGTCGCGCTGCGAATAGATCGCCTGATTCAATTCGAGCGGAGCGGCCGGATTGGCGGGGCTGACACAGGCGACATCCTCGCAGGTGTTGCCGGTGAGGCGGCGGTAAATGAAGCCGTTGAATTTGGTGTAATAGGCGGTCGCTTCGAACCTGAAAGGCCCTGTCGCCTTGCGCAATCCAACCTCGATCGTCTTGGCGGTTTCGATGCCGAGGTTGGGGTTGCCGATATCGAAGGTGCCGGTGGCGTCGTGTGCCCCGCGCGAGAACAATTCCGCGGGCTTTGGCGCGCGCTCGACATATTGAGCGGTGATGCTGGCAACCAGTTGGCCCGGCAGATTCTGAATCATGCCGATGCTCGCGCTCTTCGGTGTGAAGTTCAGGTTGCGTGCGGTTGGTGGACCAATGGCGGCGGGGTCGACGTTGAGGTCGAACAGGTCAGGAATGAACGCCGGCGTCGTGCCACTGAGGCTGACATGCTCGATACGGCCGGCGATCTGCGCCTTGGTGGTGTCGGTGAACTTGAGTTCGTTGAAGACGTAACCGGCGACCTTGGTGTTCCTGTTCGGGTCCCACAATCCGTTGAGCGGGCTACCGGGATCGTCCGGGCTCGGCGCCGTCAGTTGCTGGTGGCTGGCCTGCAATCCGAGCGCGGTGGTAACGGCGGCGAAGCGCGCGTTGAACGGCGCCATCTGTACTTCGACGCGGCCTTCCTGCTCCTTGTTGGTAAAAGTCTGCCGCACGCCCAATGACGAGAGGTCGGCGGGATCGGCGAGGCCGATCTCGTTGTGCTTGTAGTCGGTCGCGCTGGCCCAGAACCTGACGGCATCGATCGCCGCCGCGTCCGGCCGGTATTCGCCCCTGGCCGAGAACTTGGTCTGGTGTGCCTCGATCCGGGTCTGGTGATCGGCTCCGTCGATGCCGGGGATGCGATACAGCGCGTCGTTCTGCGTGATCGCGGCGCCGATGAAGCCGCCATGGAAGATGTAGGAGCCGCCGACGGACGCACCGTCGGCCTGCGCGGCCGAGTTCGGTTGCCTGCCGTTCACCGGCCGCGTCTGGTCGAACAGATAGGGGTAGCCGGGAATGGAGTAGTCGCCGGCCTTGCGGCCATAGGCATCGGCGTGGACGGCAAAATTGCCGCCACCGGCATCGAGCAAAATGCCGCCTTCAACGCCGCGATCGACCGAACTGACGGCCGTGCGGGTTTCGACGGTGACGCATGATGCTGATTGCGCATCCGCCAGCGGCGCCTTGACCGGCAGCCCGTAGCTCTGGAACGGCGCGGCGGGGCAGGAGGGCAGGGCCTCCGGAATGCGGTTGTTGGTGGCGCTGACGACGCCGCCGATCGAGGTCGAGCCGTAGCGCAACGCTGCGGGTCCGCGCACGACTTCGACCTGATTGGTGGCCAGGGGATCAATCGGAACGAAATGATCCTCGCCGAGGTCGGAGACGCCGCCGCCGCCGGTACCGTTCTCGACGATGCCGACGCGGTTGCCGTCGAGGCCCCGGATGATCGGCCGGCTGGAGGCGCCCGGCGCGAAGCTGGAGCCGGTGATGCCGGGTTTTGAAAACAGGAGATCGCCAAGCGTCGCGCCGCCGGAGCTGCGGATTTCCTCGTTCGGCACAACGGTCACGGTCGCGAACGGATCGGTCACGACGGGCAGCACGCCTTGTTGGGGCGCGGCGGCGACGGGCGCGGGTTGTGGTTCTGCTGCGCGTTCGCGATTCTGGCTGGGCGCCGCGCGCGCGACCCGCGAGGGTGTGCGTGAAGGCACCACCGGTTTGCGCCGCACGATCGGGCTTGGCGCCGTCACGGTGATTTCAGGCAGTTGTGTCGATGCGGATGGCGCTGCCGCGTCCTGCGCCAGTGCACCGTCGGCCATCGCGCATAGCAATAGCCCGCTTGCTCCACCGAAATGGAACGCTCGTTTCTTCTTCGATGTCATTGTTCCGATCCTGATCCCGTCGATGTGCGACGGGTCGATTCCGATTTTCCCTCGGCGGATCGGCCGCATGTGCGGCGATCCCCTCAGGGTGCATCAATCAATCGAGGTCAGGAGACGGGAGGCGCGCGGGACTGGAACGCGCGATGGAGCGAGCCGAGATGCGTGAACTCGGCGCCAGTGGTCAGGTGCAGAAGCTCGACCGCCTGCGGCAACTCCAGCAGCGGCGGTGTGGCGAACAGGAAATTGTTGGCCAGCGAGATGACGGCGCAGATCGCGCAGTCGGAGGTTGGCTGATCGGTGTCGTGGCCGGAAGGCTGCTGTGCGGAGCGCGCCTCTTGCGCGGCCAGCGCCGCCGAAATGGCGAGGTCCGTATCGGCCAACCCGGCCTGAAATGCCGGGGCGGCGCGGGCGATCTCCCCATGGAAATGCCCGAACGACAGCGCAAACTGGATCGCGAGCGCAAACAGCGCCAGCCGCGAGCCGTGCTTGAGGTGTTTCCGGAACCAGTTCACGACGAATTGCGCCTTCCCCGAACGGCCAAGGTGCGTTTCAAGCTCCCTTGGCCGCCAATGTTATATTATAACATCGGAAGGATCGGGCGATGTCAACCGTAGGTCAGGCGGGCGCCGTGAAATCGGTTGATGCTGTGGGATTGGCGCAACGGCGGAGCAAGCATTCCGTCAAAACTCTTGCTGTCATCCATCGTTCGCATCGTCATGAACCGAAGTCCGATTGCGGTTACTCCGGTAGGCCGTCCAAGAACGGATCGTTGAGTAGGCGCCTACGAGCGAGCCTAGCGATAAGAGCACCGCACCATCCGTTCGCCCCGCAAAATAACAGGCCAATGCGAAACAGAGTGCGGCGAAGCAGAGGCCTGCCTGAGATGTCACATAATCCCACTGCAACTCAGACGGCGTCGAAGGACTGAGGAGGATCACGCCAAATGCATGCCGCGAGATATCGCCGCGTTGGAATTCAGGGGGCATTGAAGAGATCAACGTCGCATAAGCCGTCTGGTGTTTAAAGATTGACCAGATCGTGGCCAAAGCGCCGGCAAATACGAGAACCCCAACCACGCCTCTCTCCCAATCGGCAGTGCCGTTCGTCTTGTGCAACGAAAGATAGTAAAACTATCACCGTCAGAAAGGGCTACGTCTAAGAAAGTTAGAGCCGCCTACCGCCCCTCGCGCACCCAGGTCGCCGCGAACGCGCCGAGCAGC
Organism: Bradyrhizobium sp. McL0615; assembly: GCF_049993905.1. Taxonomy (NCBI): domain Bacteria; kingdom Pseudomonadati; phylum Pseudomonadota; class Alphaproteobacteria; order Hyphomicrobiales; family Nitrobacteraceae; genus Bradyrhizobium; species Bradyrhizobium sp. McL0615. The sequence continues at coordinate 2,389,818 of NZ_CP188254.1, forward strand.
AACAGCAGCCCGACCAGACCGGCGAACATCGGCAGCACGCCCACGCCCTTGACGACGCTGGCGTCGCGCATCTTGACGCCCATCCAGCCGTCGCCGTGGAAGATGCCGGAGGCGCGCACCGGCACCACGCGGGGCAGGTCGATGCTGGTGCCATCGACCACGCGGCGCGCATCGCCGCCGGTTGCCTGCGCCAGCGGCTTCAGCATGTCGGTGGTCGAGGTGACTTCGGAAAATTCCTTGGGGTTGGTCGGCCCGACATTGATCAGGGCTTTCAGCGTGCCGTCGGTTGCCTGCCACAGCCCGAGTTCGTTGGCGGGAAGGGTGGAGCGCCAGGTACCGGGCTCGCTTGCGGTCAGCTCAAGCTCCTTGGTGGCGCCACTCGGCGACGTCACGGTCACCGGCGGCACGGTGTCGGCCATGGTCTGGCGCAGCACCACGAGATCCTTGCCCTGGATCTGCAGGCGCAATGCCTCTTCGTCGAGGTCAGGCTGCTTCATCAGCCAATGCGACATCCGCCGCAGCAAATCGAGATGCGGGCCGCCGCCTTCATAGCCGCGCGCCCATAGCCAGATATGATCCGACAGCAGTAAGGCGACCCGGCCTTCGCCGACCCGCGACAGCAACAACAGCGGCTTGCCGTCGGCGCCGGTCATGACAGGCGCGCCGGTCGCGTTGCGCGTGTCCACGGTGCGGAAGAAGCGGCTCCAGCGCGGCGGCTCGCTGGCGGAGCCTTCGAGGCCACGCGTCACCGGGTGGCGTTTGCCGGCGTCGCTCAGATGCGCATAGAACGGTTTTTCAGTGACGCCGACCGGTTCTGCCGGCAGCACCGTGTCGAGCGGCGTGCGCCAGATGCTGGTGGTGGAGGCGTAGTCGGGGCCGGCTGACACCAGCACCGCGCCGCCGGCGCGGACGTAGCGCGCCATGTTTTCGAAATAGGGGATCGGCAGCACGCCCTGACGGGCGTAGCGGTCGAAGATGATCAACTGGAATTCGTTGATCCTCTGCTGGAACAATTCGCGCGTCGGAAACGCGATCAGCGACAATTCGTTGATCGGCGTGCCGTCCTGCTTCTCCGGCGGGCGCAGAATCGTGAAATGCACGAGGTCGATGCTGGCATCGGACTTCAAGAGATTGCGCCAGGTGCGTTCGCCGGAATGCGGCTCGCCGGATACCAGCAGCACGCGCAGCCTGTCGCGCACGCCTTCGATCGCGACCACGGCGCGATTGTTCACCAATGTCAGCTCGTTCTCGAGCGGCGAGGCCTCGATCTCGACGATGTTCGACCCGGCATGCTTGATGTCGACCTCGACATTGGAGGTCTGGCCGCTCACGAGCGTGCGCTCGCTGATTACCTCGCCGTCGCGGCGGATCACGATCCTGGCGCGCTGGCTGCTAACGCCCTGGTCGTCGAGCCGGTAGGTGATGGTCTGGGGCTGTCCGACGATGCCGAAACGCGGCGCCGCTGAAATCGCGATACGGCGGTCGCGCTCGTCCTTGAGACCGGTGACGAGTGCGTGCACCGGCGCCTGGAAACCGAGCGCGCCGGCGTTGGCCGGAATGTCGTGCACCCGGCCATCCGTGATCAGGAACGCGCCGGCGACGCGGTCGACCGGGACGTCCGACAGCACCGAGGACAGTGCGCCGAACAGTTTGGTGCCGTCGGTTTCGCCGTCGGCCTGGCCGGCCTCGACGACGCGCACTTCGAGCCCCTTGATCTTCTTCAGTGTATCGACCAGCGCCTCCTGCGCCTTGGCCGTCTCCTGGTTGCGCGTGCCAAAATTCTGGCTCGGGCTCTTGTCGATCACAACAGCCGCGACCGAGGACAACGGTTCGCGGTCCTCGCGCGTGAACGAGGGATTGGCGAGCGCCAGCAGGATCAGCGCCAGCGCCGCGACGCGCACAGCGGCGCCACGCGACCGCCCGAGCAGCAACAGCGCGGCGATCACGACGATCGCGGCCAGTGCGACCCACAGCACGATTGTCGGAACGAGGGGGGTGAACGCGATGCCGTACTGCATGGCCTATTGCCCCAACCGTTCGATCAGGGCCGGCGCATGGACCTGATCCGCCTTGTAGTTGCCGGTCAGGGTGTACATCACGATGTTGACGCCGGAGCGGAAGGCGAATTCGCGCTGGCGCGGCTCGCCCGGCGTCAGCGGCAACATCGGCTGTCCGTCCGGGCGGTGCGCCCACGCACCTGCGAGATCATTCGAGGTGATGATGATGGGCGAGACGCCGTCGCCGCCGCGCGCAGGCCGCGAGGCCGCTTCGTCGTCATCCTCGCGCGGCAGTGTCTCGACCCAGGTCTGGCCCGTGTTGAAGCGGCCGGGAAAGTCGCGCAGCAGGTAGAACGTCTTGGTCAGCACATGCTCGCGCGGCACCGGCTCGAGTTCGGGCACGTCGAGGGAGGAGAGAATTTCGCGCAAGGTGCGCATGCCCGGCGTTTGCGCCGCGCCGTTCTCGCCGGGCGGCGCCTCGATGGCGTCGCGGGTATCGAACAGCACCGTGCCGCCCTGTTTCATGTAGGCGTCGATACGGTTGATGGCATCCTGCGGCGGCTTCGGCGCACCCGGCACGATCGGCCAGTAGATCAGCGGAAAGAACGCCAGTTCGTCGCGCGCGGGATCGACGCCGACGGGATCGCCCGCTTCCAGCGCCGTGCGCTGCGCCAGGAACAGCGTCAGCCCCGCCATGCCGGCCTTGACGATGGAATCGACGTCGGCATTTCCCGTGACGACATAGGCAAGGCGTGTCTGCGACACCGACTTGATCGCGAAATCGTCGTTGCCTTGATTATTCCCTTGGGCGCGCGTCGGCGAAGGCGCAATCGTGCTCGCTGCCAGGATCATCGCCAGCAGAACGGCCGCCGTCGCCGTGCGCCGCCGCCACAGGGCGGCGAGCCCCGCGCCCAGCATCGCGACCACGATCGCATCGATCAGGAACAGCACCAGCGACGACGACAGCAGAATGCCGCGCAAGTCGCGCGGTTCGGCGTTGGTGTAGCTGGCGCGTTGCGCGCGCAGGGATGATGTGTCGAGCGACGCGATGCGATCGGCCGCGGCCATCGTGTTGACCGCGATCGGGCCATCGGCCGGGCCGTAGAAGCCCGGCGGGTGATCCGCCGTGGCGCGGTCGCGATAATCCGCCGGCATCGGCTTGGCGGTCGAGGGCGGCGGTCCGAATGCGCCGAAGCCGTCGAGGGTGCGCAGCGGCGCCACGGTCTCGACGTTGGTCGTCTCGCTTGCAACGCCCGCGCCGGGCTTCGAAGTGTAGCCGGACATATCGACCATCCGTCGCAGCATCTCAACGAAGCTGCCGGACATCGGCAGGTCCGACCAGCGCGAGTCGGCGCCGACATGGAACAGGCTGACGATGCCCTTGCCGCGATGCTCGCCGGTTACCAGCGGCGTGCCGTCTTCCAGCGACGCCCAGGTCTTGGTCGCGAGCACGGCGTCCGGCTCGGCCAGCACCTGCCGGTTCACGGTGATGTCCTTGGGCACGGAAAGGCCCGCGAACGGACCGTCGGCGGCGAAGGAGGCCAGATGCTGCGGCTTTTCCCAGGTCAGGCTGCCGCCGAGGGTGCGGCCGCCGCGACGCAGTTTTACCGGCACCAGATCGTCATCGCCCTGCGCCAGACGGGGGCCTGCGAAACGCAGCAGCACGCCGCCCTGATCGATCCATGCGTTCAGCCGTTCGCGGATTTCCGGCGACAGCGTGCCGACATCGGCGAGCACGATCATCGGCAGCCGCTGATCGAGGAATTGCGCGATCACCTGCTGCGCCGCGCCGCGGTCGCCCAGCCGGATGTCGGCGAATGGCGACAAGGCGCGGGTGAGATAGAAGGTCGACGCCAACAGCGGCTGGGCGGTGTCGCTGGTCGCGCCGGTGACGACGCCGACCGCGCGCCGCCGCCATCTCTTGTCGAGCAGTTGCACCGCGCCGGCTGATCGTTCGCCCGATATTTCCAGCCGCGAAATGTCGTTGCGCAGTTCGACGGGCAGATCGAACGCCGCTTCGCTCTCGCGATCCTGCATGCCGAAAGCGTAGCGCGCCTCGCCGATCGGCGAGCCCTTGGCATCGATCGCGCGAACCACACCCGCGGCGACGCCGCCGGTGGTGCGCAGCACCTTGACCGTCATCTTGGCCGCGGCGTTTTCGGCGGCGACCAGCGCCTGTGCCGGGGCCGCGCCGCCCTCGAACACCGTCAGCTTGCGGTCGCCGATGGTCTTGGAAAGATTCTCGACGAATTCAGTGCCGCGCCCGGTGTCGACGCCGTCGGACAGCCACGCGATCTCGGCATCGCCGGTCGACTTCAGGAAGCGGTCGAGCGCGCCAAGCGTGTCGACTCGGTCGACCGAATAGGGTTTTGGCGAAATCTGACGCAGCGCGACCCGCGCGGTGCCGGCCGGCATCAGCGTGACGTCGCGTGCGGTCTCGGAGAGCGGAACCAGCGCCACGCCGCGGCGGTCATTGTCGGCGTTGGCGATCAGTTCGTCCGCGGCCTTGACCCGCGTGTCCCAGCTTGCCGCGGCGCTCCAGCCGTCGTCGAGCAGGATCACCAATGGCGCGTTGCTGCCGCCGACCCCGCTCTGTGGATTCCAGATCGGGCCTGCGGCGGCAAAAATCACGAGAGCGGCGGCGGCGAGGCGCAGCAGCGTCAGCCACCACGGCGTGCGCGAGGGGGTTTCTTCCCTGGGCCGGATGTCGAACAACAACCGCGTCGGCGGAAACTCGATCCGCCTCGGCCGCGGCGGCATGACGCGCAGCAGCCACCACAGCACCGGCAGGCTCAACAGGCCCAGCAGAAGCAGCGGTTGCGCGAAGGTAAGGGGAAGCCCCGCTATCATGCGCTGCGCCCCGCCTTGACGGTTGAGCCGCGCGCGCTTCCCTTGGCTGCCATCATGCCCGAATGCAGGAACAGCAGGAGTTCGGCGGCGGAACGGCTGGTGGTGTGGGTTGAGAACAACCAGTCTAGGCGGTTGGTCTCGCTGCGGATCTCGTCGCGATGCAGGGCGACGCGGGCGACATAGTCGCTGGCCCAGCTCTCGGCGCGGCCGGCGGTGACGACGCCAAATCCTTCCGGCTCGACGAATTCGACCCGGCCGGAATAGGGAAAGGTTTCTTCGGCGGGATCGACCACCTGGATCAGCGAACCATGGGCGCCCGAGGCCGAAAGCCCGGCAAGCATCAGCCTGATCTCGCTCATCGGCGACCACAAATCGGACAGCACGACAATTTCGGCCAGCGCCGACGGCACAAAGGACGGCGGCAGGCTCGCGCGCGCCGCATCGTCATGCAGCATCGCCTGCGCCATCTTGTCGATCACGTTGCGGCTGGCGGTCGGGTTCATCAAACCGGGAATGCCGACGCGTTCGCCGCCCGAAACCAGCAATTCGGCGAGTGCAAACGTCACGATCAGGCCGCGCTCCAGCTTGGAGTCGCGCGCGCCCTTCGAAGCAAACGCCATCGACAGCGAACGGTCGGGCCACAGCCACACGGTATGGGCAGCCTCCCATTCCTGCTCGCGGACATAGAGATGATCGTCGCGCGCCGAGCGGCGCCAGTCGACGTTCTGCGACGGCTCGCCGGAAACGAAGCGGCGATATTGCCAAAAGCTCTCGCCGGCGCCGGCGCGGCGCCTGCCATGCAGGCCATGGATGACGTTGGCGGCGATCCGGCGGGCTTCGAGCACGAGACGGGGGAGCGAAGCGGCGAGCGTTCGGCTTTCGCCATCGGCACGTCGGATTGCTAAAATCTCCCTGGTCTCGTGGCTGGTCTCTGCGGCCATCAACCGATCCGCGTCTTCAATTGTTTGATCACGTCGGGAATGGTGCGGCCTTCCGCGCGCGCCGAGAAGGTCAGCGCCATGCGGTGCTTGAGAATCGGTTCGGCGAGATCGAGCACGTCGTCGATCGAGGGCGCGAGGCGGCCGTCGAGCAGCGCGCGGGCGCGCACCGCCAGCATCAGCGACTGGCTGGCGCGCGGGCCCGGGCCCCAGGCGATCAGCTTGTCGCCGCCATCCGGATCGGGCCGCGCGGCGCGCACCAGCGACAGGATCGCCTCGACCACGCTGTCGCCGACCGGCAGGCGCCGCACCAGGCGTTGTGCCGCGATCAGGATCTCGGCGTTCATCGAGGCCTTGGCGAGCGTCTCATCCGCGCCGGTTGTCTCGAACAGGATGCGGCGTTCGGCGTCGCGATCGGGATAATCGACGTCGATCTCCATCAGGAAGCGGTCGAGCTGCGCTTCGGGCAGCGGATAGGTGCCTTCCTGCTCCAGCGGATTTTGCGTGGCGAGCACGTGGAAGGGTTTTGGGAGATCATGCCGCGCGCCTGCAACGGTGATGTGCTGTTCCTGCATGGCTTGCAGCAGCGCCGATTGCGTACGCGGGCTGGCGCGGTTGATTTCGTCGGCCATCAGGAGCTGCGCGAACACCGGTCCGGAGATGAAGCGGAACGACCGCTTGCCGGAATTGCTCTCGTCCAGCACCTCGGCGCCCAGAATATCCGACGGCATCAGGTCCGGCGTGAACTGGATGCGCTTAGCGTCCAGCCCGAGCGTGATGCCGAGCGTTTCAACGAGCTTGGTCTTGGCGAGGCCGGGAACCCCGATCAGGAGCGCGTGGCCGCCGGACAGGATCGTCACCAGGGTGTTTTCGATCACCCGTTCCTGGCCGAAGATGACGGTGGAGATCGCCTCCTTTGCGGCGCGAATCTGACCGGCGACCTGTTCGGCCGAACGGACGATCGCGTCCTCGAGTTTCTCGACACCGTCTGCACTCGCCATGTCTTTCTCCTTCAGCCGTCTAACCGCTTCATGACACCGCCGGTCGCGTCGTCATGCCACGAGCCTCATGCTAAACCTGTGCAAAGGCCATGTATTCGTTGAATTAAACTATCCCCACATTATCGGCGTTTCGGGGTATGAACGGCATCACGATATGGCGACCTTGATCCGCAATAATACGGACCCGAATCGTCCGGACAGTTCCGAACACGTGCACCAATCGTGCCAGATGAGGCGATGACACTCAGGGCAAACAATGGCGAAGCAAGGGCAAACCGGCGCTGAAGGCCTCGAAGGACTAACTGTCGCTGCGAGGGAAGCCGCCAACGCCACCCCGGCGGGCAAGGGATTGCCTCCGGTACATTTGTGGAATCCGCCGTTCTGCGGCGATCTCGACATGCGAATCGCCGGTGACGGTACGTGGTTCTACATGGGCACGCCGATCGGGCGGCCGGCGCTGGTGCGCCTGTTCTCAACCATCCTGAAGCGCGAGGACGGCAAGCACTTTCTCGTGACCCCGGTCGAGAAGGTCGGCATTCGAGTCGATGACGCGCCTTTCCTCGCGGTGGAGATGCAAAAGGAGGCCGATGATCGCGGGCGGCTATTGCGCTTTCGCACCAATGTCGACGATTGGGTGCCATGCGATTCCGGACACCGCCTGCGATTCGAGATGGCCGCCGATGGTGGGCTGACGCCCTACCTTCACGTCCGCGCCGATCTGTGGGCAAAGGTGACCCGCGCGCTCTATTACGATCTGGTTGACATGGGGGAAGAGCGGGTGGTCGATGGTCAGCCGATGTTCGGCATCGAGTCCGGCGGCGAGTTCTTTACGATGGCGGACGCGAAGCAGGTGAGGGACGCGGTTTGAACGAGCCGATGCTGAAAAAAATGCAGGCCGCTCCGATCAACTCGGCGGAGTTCTTCGCGCGGAGCCAGGCCAGGCTGAATTTCGACGTGCCTCCCGGCCTGGTCGATCCCGATATCATTCCGAAAACCGGCGATGCGGGCAACGACCACATGCTCGAGATCGTGGCGCGCGAGCAGCCGGTGCGTCCGGCGGCGGTGCTGATCGCGGTGGTCGATCACCAGGAGCCCACCGTGTTGCTGACGCAGCGCTCGCCGCATCTGTCCAGCCACGCCGGGCAGATTTCCTTTCCGGGCGGCAAGATCGACGCAACCGACGCTTCCCCGCTCGACGCAGCCTTGCGCGAGGCGGAGGAGGAGGTCGGCCTCCAGCGCGACTTCATCGAGCCGATCGGCTATCTCGACCTCTATGGAACCGCCTTCGGGTTTCGCATCCTGCCGACGGTGGCGCGGGTCAAACCCGGCTTCAAGCTGACGATCAACGAAGGCGAGGTGGTCGACGCCTTCGAGGTGCCGCTGGCATTCCTGATGAACCCCGAGAACCATCAGGTCCATTCCAAGGAATTCCGCGGCATGGAGCGCTCCTATTATGCGATGCCGTTCGCCGAGCGTTACATCTGGGGCGCGACGGCAGGAATCCTGCGCGTGCTGTATGAACGGATTTATCTCGCATGATCCGTCCGGTTCTGACCGAAGTCGGAATTTTCCTGATCCCGTTCGCGGTCTATGCGGTGTTTCTGATTGCCACCCGTTCCGGCGTGCTGGTGTCGTCCTCCTGGCCCGTGCATCTGGTCGCCAAACTGGTGCTGGGATCGCTGCTGCTGGTCGTGATCAGCTTCGTCCTGCTCGCGCAATTCTCCGGCGCGCCGCCGGATTCGACCTACGTTCCCGCGCATATCGAAAACGGCAAGCTGATTCCCGGAGTCGAGAAATGAGCGAGGCGCGCGTGCTGTCGGACGCGCCCTGGCTCAGATCGGGTCCGGCTGCACGCGTGCTCGCATTGCTCAATGGCGATGGTGAGGAAGCCCGCGTGATCGGCGGCGCCGTGCGCAATGCGCTTCTGAAAATTCCTCTCGGCGACATCGACATCGCGACCACGGCGCTGCCCGACGAAGTCGCCCGCCGCGCCAAGGCGGCCGGCATCAAATGCGTGCCGACCGGCATCGACCACGGCACGGTCACGCTGGTCGTCGAAGCACATCCGTTCGAGGTCACGACCTTGCGCGAGGATACCGAGACCTTTGGCCGCAAGGCCCGGGTTGCGTTCGGGCGCGACTGGGTTCGCGATGCGGAACGGCGCGACTTCACCATCAACGGGCTTTCCGTCGATGCCGACGGCATCGTGCACGACCATGTCGGCGGGCTTGCCGATATCGAAGCCAGACGCGTGCGCTTCATCGGCGACGCCAGCCAGCGCATCGCCGAGGATTATCTGCGCATCCTGCGCTTCTTTCGCATGCATGCCGCCTACGGGGCGGGTGAGCCCGACCGTGCCGGGTATCTCGCCTGCATCGACGGCCGTGCGGGGCTTTCGAGCCTTTCCGCCGAGCGCGTGCGCATGGAAATGTTGAAGCTGTTGATCGCGGAAGGCGCTGCGGTCGCGGTGCAGGCCATGGCCGATGCCGGGCTGCTGCTGCCGATCTTCGGTGGCGTCGGCTATATCGGCGCGTTCGCGGCGATGATCGTAGTCGAACGCGCGCTGGGGCTGCCGCCGAACGCGGTGCGCCGGCTTGCCGCGCTTAACGTCGCCGTCACCGAGGACGCCAAGCGCGTCTCGGCGCGACTTCGGCTTTCCAACGCGGAAACCAAGGCGCTGGACTCGATGGGCCATCGCTGGTGGCGGCTCGCCAGCAAGGACGACGCACGGGCGCGGCAGCTTCTCTATAGGCTCGGCGAGGATCCTTACCGCGACCGGCTGATGCTGGCATGGGCGCGAGCAGGTGGCGTCAGTGATGGCGCTGCGCGCTGGCACGATCTCGCGACGTTGCCGCAGCGCTGGAGCGCGCCGAAATTTCCGCTGCGGGCGGCCGATTTCATCTCCCGCGGCATTGCCGAGGGCCCGGCGCTCGGGCACGTGCTGACTCTGGCAGAGGACGCCTGGCTGGCCGCGGATTTTCCGCTTGAATCATCCGTGCTTGCCGCGATCGCCGACCAGACCGCCGCCCGTTTCACCCGCGATCACCGTCTGTGAGCATTCTCGCCGGCTTCGCCGACATTTCGCTCGGCCAGCTCGTGCTGGTTGGCGGCATGGCGCTGCTGGCCTCCATCGTCGGCGGTCTTGCCGGCTATGGCACCGGCGCCTTGATGCCGCTGGTGCTGGTACCGCTGATCGGGGCCGAGCCGGTGGTGCCGATCATCGCGATATCGGCGATCATCACCAATATCAGTCGCTTCGTGGCCTATTTCCGTTACGCCGACCGGCGGCGCGCGCTGATCGTGATGGCGGCGGCAGCGTTGACCACCGCGCTCGGCGCCTACGGCTATACGCGGCTCACCGGCACCGGCGCGGCGCTGGTGATCGGCAGCATGCTGATGCTGAGCGTGCCGCTGCGCCGGTTGGCCAAGAAGCGCGATGTCAGGATTGGCGATACCGGCCTTGGTGTGAGCGCGGTGGGCTATGGCGTGCTGGTCGGGGGCACATCGGGCTCCGGCGTGATCCTGTTGTCGTTGTTAATGGCGTCGGGGCTCGAGGGAGCGGCGGTGATTGCCACCGACGCCGTGATCTCGGTCATGACCGGCCTGATCAAGATTTCGGTATTCGGCCTGGCTGGCGTTGTCACCGCGCAGGTGCTGGCCTTTGCGCTCCTGATCGGCGCGATCGCGATTCCCGGCGCGTTCCTCGCAAAAGCCTTCGTCGAGCGCATGCCGGTGCATATCCACACCGCGATCCTCGACGCCGCCGTGATGGTTGGCGGCGTGGTCATGATCACGGCGGCGCTGCGGCATTGAGCGAGGTCATCGCATCAGCGAGGCCGTGCGGATCGGGAAGCAGTTTACGCTTGGTATGTTGCGGACGAGCGGCACGCTGCACAAAAAGCCGACCGGACGATATTTCACCCGGATTCGCTCCATCTGATGCAGCGCCAGGCTGCTGAATGCATTGACCCGCCCAGCCAGATCATCCAGTTGGGCGTTGATCTCTTTCTCGCGCTCGACGATTTCCTTTTCCTTCGCGGCGTCCCGGTCGCTCCGGGAGGCCCATTGCCGCGCCGCCGCCAGCCTGTTGTGCGTGGCCTCGAAGCAGTAGTGCATCGTCAGGACGTGGTGCTTGGCGCTGTACCAATAGATCCGCTTGGCGTCCTTGTCGTTGGGGCCGGCGCAGATCCGGACGAATGCATCTTTCGGCTTGGTCTTATCGTCAACGCCCCGTTTCTCGGCGATTGCGCAATATTCGTTGTCGGCAATTTCCTTTGCGGGCGTGTCGTCGTCCTCGAGGTTCACGTTTCCGAACGCTGGAAAATTGTACTTGTCGGAACAGTCGAAGGCGTAGTCGCGCAGCACCTGCCGTGACAGCGGATCGCCATCGACATTACGTTTGTCGGCCGGATCGCGCCAGGTGTCGCTCGCCCAGTCGATATAGACTTCCGCCTTTCGCGTCAGCACATCGATATTTTCGCGCAGCGCGATCCGCGCCTTTTCATAACGTTCGGAAATCGCGCGCGCGTTCTTGGTGGCGAGTGACTGGTCGCTCTCGTCCGACCTGTCGCGGACGGCGCGGGTGAAATCGGAATACAGGGTTTGCTGCAGGGCCTGCGCTTCGGAGAATTCGTGCGAGATCTCCGTGAACGTGGCGGTCGCCGCCGCCATGTCTTCCTTGGCCTGGCTGCTGACCTTGTCCTGATAGGCGTTGAGGTACTGAAGATAGCCGATCGCAAGGCTGCTCAGCACGGTAACCGCCGACAGTCCTTTGACGATGTCGAGCCCGTGATTGAACTTCCAGAGCCACCTCAGCGGGGCGGATTTCGGTGCAATGTCGTCCACCTCTGGCGGCTTCTGCGTGTCGTCGCTCGGCATCGGTGAACTCCCCAACCCATGGACTTCAACCTTGAACCAACGTCGACACAGTCAGGGATTGCAGGCTTCCGCACTGTGAGGCAGCTCACATTACAGGTGATCGTGCGATGGCGTGGCGAATGGAACCTCAGCCGCCCGATCAGCGCTCGCGGGGCAGCAGTTCTGTCAGCGAGCGGATGATGCGATCGGGCTTCACGGTGGAGGCAGGGGGCAGGCCGTCGCCGTGCACGTCGATCCAGATGGCGTAGATGCCGAGCCGCTGCGGCGCTACGACTTCCCATTCCAGATTGTCGCCGATCATCCAGGTCTCGGATGCAGTGACGCCCAGCGTCTGCATGGCGTGCAGATAGGCGCGCTCGTCCGGCTTGCCGAAACCGTGCTCGCCCTCGATCTGGATGTGATCGAAACGATCCGACAGCGCAAAACGTTCGACCTTGGCGCGCTGGGTGCCGGCGGCGCCATTGGTCACCAGCGCCAGCTTGACGCCGCGCGCCTTCAATTCGTCGATGGCGTCATGCGCGCCGGGGAAGACGAACATTTCCTCTTCGCGGTAGGCGGTGAAGCGATTGGCGAGCCGTACCGCAAGATCCTCTGATAGCGCGTGGCCGCCTGCGGCAAGGCCGGCAAATCCGCCTGTGACGGTGATGCGCCGCGCCTCATCCAGCTTCAGCCGCCATTCGGCGCCCGCGACCGCCCAGAATTTGCGCGCGGAATCCAGAACGGCGGTGGCAACCTGTTGCGAGGTGAACGGCCCGAACTCGCCGGCGAATTCCGCCGCCACGTTGTGCCAGGCGATCTCGGGGCGTCCATAGGCCGACAGGATGGTATCGTCCATGTCGATCAGCATGGCGCGGGGGAGTTCAGTCATCGTCTTACGGCCATTGTGCTCTCGGCGCTGTCGACCGCGGACAATCGCGGCCGATCTGCCGCGAATATCAGATCCTCCGCATGGGGTCCAATTCCGAGAAACGACGCCGCCGGGCTGTGGATGCCGGGCGACGCCGAAATTCGCTCAACCTTTCTTGCCGGCGTCCTCGTCCTCTTCCTCTTCCTCTTCGTCGTCATCGTCTTCTTCGTCTTCCTCTTCGTCATCCGTATCGTGCTCGGCGAGTTCAAGCACCGCCAACGGCAGCGTCTCGCGAAAGAGATCGCCTTCATTGCCCATCCACACGCACGCGACTTTGCCGTCGTTGACTTCCACCACGCTAAGCGGATGGCCGCCGGACTTCAGAATGACGACATCGCCTGGTTTCAAATCCATGATCTGCTCCTTGGTAATGCATGACGCGATTCGCACCCTAGCGACCGGTCATGACAAGCCGATCATGACAGTCCAATCATGGCCACTTTACCTCCGGTGGCATCGACGAGAGGATCGAATCCACATTGCCGCCGGTTTTCAGCCCAAAGATTGTGCCGCGGTCGTAGAGCAGGTTGAACTCGACGTATCGTCCGCGCCGGATCAATTGCTCCTCGCGGTCGGCGGCATTCCAGGGATGCGCGAAATTGCGCCGGACGAGGTCGGGATAGATTTTCAGGAAGGCGCGGCCGACGTCCTGCGTGAAGGCGAGGTCGGCGTCCCAGTCGCCGGAATCGTGCCAGTCGTAGAAAATCCCGCCGATGCCGCGCGCTTCCTTGCGATGCGACAGATGAAAATATTCGTCGCACCATTTTTTGTATTTGTCGTAGTCGGCAACGCTGTTCGGTCCCCCGCAGGCTTCCTTCATCGCCTGATGGAAGGCCAGCGTGTCCGGGTCCTCCTGGGTGCGCCGCCGGTCCAGCACCGGCGTCAGGTCGGCGCCGCCGCCGAACCACGCCTTGGTGGTGACGACGAAGCGGGTGTTCATGTGCACGGCCGGAACGTGCGGGTTCCGCAGGTGGGCGATCAGCGAAATGCCCGACGCCCAGAACCTGGGATCGTCGGCCGCGCCCGGAATCTGCGCACGGAATTCGGGCGCGAACTCGCCGTGCACGGTGGAACAGTGCACGCCGACTTTCTCGAACAGCCGCCCGCGCATCATCGACATCACGCCGCCGCCGCCGGGCTTGCCGGTATGGTCGGTGCGGTCCCAGGGCGTTCGTGCAAAGCGTCCGGCGTCGCCGGGATAGAGCGAGGAGGGGGCATCGTCTTCCAGCCGCTCGAAGGCCGCGCAGATGTCGTTGCGCAACGCTTCGAACCAGGCCGTCGCGCGCGTCTTGCGATCTTCGATCAAGGACATGTCCATGTGCGATTCCGAAATTTTCTGTCGTCATTGCGAGCGAAGCGAAGCAATCCATCGTGCCACGAAAAAGAACTGGATTGCTTCGTCGCTTCGCTCCTCGCAATGACGGTGGAAGTTACCTAGCCCTGTGGTCCGAAATAAGTGCAGCTCTCGTTGCAGCTGTCGCGGTGAACGCTGACGCGGGTGATCCTGCCCGCGTGCTGGACCCGCTCGAAGATGTAGCGCGAGATATTTTCCAGCGTCGGCGTGCCAAGCGCCTCGATCTTGTTCAGGAACTTGTGGTCGAGGGTCTTGCGGACCTCTTCCATGCTGCGTTCGAGCAGGCCGAGATCCAGCACCATGCCGGTTACAGGATCTGGCGTGCCGCGCACGCTCACCTCGGCGCGGAACGAGTGGCCGTGGATTTCCTCGCTGGCCGCGCCGAAGGTCGTCCCCTTCAGCGAATGCGCGGCCTCGAAGCGAAATGATTTCGTCAGTTCCCACATCTTGAAAATCTGGTTCCTATCTGATGCCGAGCTACCTGATGCCAAGTGCTTATCTGATACCAAGCGTCTTGTGTGTCTGCAGGCTGAGCCGCCACTGCGGATGGCGCAGGCAGTAGTCGACCGTGCGCGCGGTGTTTTCGATCAATTCGGGCCCGTCCATCGGCTGCAGCGAAAACCGCTCGAAATCCAGCCCCGCAAAATCTTCCGGCGCGGCGCCGGCTTGCGGATACACCAGCTTCAATTCATGGCCGCGGCGCACCACCAGTTCGGCGCCGGCTTTCGGGCTGACGCAGACCCAGTCCATCCCGCCGGGCGGTTCGATCGTCCCGTTGGTCTCGATGCCGATGGCGAAGCCGCGCGCATGCAGCGCATCGATGAAGGGGGTATCGACCTGCAGCAGGGGCTCGCCGCCGGTCAGGACCACATAGCGGTTGGTATTCTCGCCGGTCCATTGCCCGGCGATGGTTTCGGCGAGTTCATCGGCCGTGGCATAGCGGCCGCCGAGCGTGCCGTCGGTGCCGACAAAGTCGGTATCGCAGAACTGGCAGGTGGCGCCGGCGCGGTCCTGTTCGCGGCCGCTCCAGAGGTTGCAGCCGGAAAAACGGCAAAACACCGCCGCGCGGCCGGCATGCGCGCCTTCGCCCTGCAAGGTCAGGAATATCTCTTTGACCGCGTAGCTCACACCTTCTCCCTGGAACCGGTCTCGCCCGCCACCGGGTGATCCGTCTGCCGCAGCGCCTCGCCCAATGCCATGGCGGCCGCCATGGCCACATTGAGCGAACGCAAGCCCGGCCTGATCGGGATCGCCAGCCGCGCATCGGCCGCGGCGGCGACTTCGGCGGTGACCCCTGCGGATTCCCGCCCGAACAGCAGGACATCGTCCCGCCTGTAGCTGAAATCCAGATAGGAACCGGCGCCCTTGGTCGTAAACAGCACCAGCCGGAAACCCGCCTCGTTACGCCATTGCTCGAATTTTTGCCATGAGTCGTGGCGGGTCAGGGCGACGTGATCCAGGTAGTCCATTCCCGCCCGCCGGAAATGCCGGTCCGAGATCGGAAAGCCGGCCGGCTCGATAATGTGGGCGGCCGCGCCCAGGCACGCGCAGAGGCGCAGAATCGTCCCGGTGTTCTGGGGGATATCCGGCTGGAAGAGCGCAATCTGCATGGTGTCGGCTTCGGAAGTATGGGTGAGATGTATTGAATAAATCACGGCCGGGCGCGGATTTAGTGCATTGCACGATTGCGAGCCGATAGCGGGCTTGCGCTCTTACGGCAAGGGTGCCAATAGAACGATTCTGGACTGCTTGTTCCGCCGGATTGGGGGAGGAAAAGTGGTTTTTCTGCCGCCGCGGGGGCCGCGGGCGCCGGCAGCCTCTTCAGGTCGCGTGTTCAGCGTGTCCGGGGCGGTTCCGCCGGCTGCAGACAAGAAAGGGCTTGGAATCGTGACGACAGCGTCTTCGGCGGACCATCCAACACGCCGTGATTTCCTTTTTGTTGCAACGGGAGCCGTCGCCGCCGTAGGCGCAGCTGCCACCGTGTGGCCGCTGGTTTCCCAGATGAACCCGGATGCCTCGACGATCGCGGCCGGTGCGCCGATTGAGGTCGACCTGACCCCGATCGCCCAGGGACAGGACATCAAGGTGTTCTGGCGCGGCAAGCCGATCTACATCATGAACCGCACCAAGAAGCAGATCGACGAGGCCCGCGCGGTGCCGGTCGCGAGCCTGCCTGATCCGCAGACCGACGAGGCGCGCGTCAAGGCGGGCCATGACCAGTGGCTGGTCGTGATCGGCATCTGCACCCATCTCGGCTGTATTCCGATCGCCCATGAGGGCAATTACGACGGCTTCTTCTGTCCCTGCCACGGCTCGCAATACGATAGCTCGGGCCGCGTCCGCCAGGGACCTGCCCCGGCAAACCTGCCGATTCCGCCCTACGCATTCGTTTCCGACACCAAAATCCAGATCGGCTAAGGGCTCGGACGCCAGTCCGAGACCCCTCAACCCGTCGCGTCGTTTTACTTCCTCAGGATCGCATCAATGAGCGGACCATCCGATTTCCAGCCGACCAATCCCGCCTTGAAGTGGATCGAACGGCGCCTCCCGATTATGGGACTTATGCATTCGTCGTTCGTGGCGTATCCGACGCCGCGTAACCTGAACTACTGGTGGACCTTCGGCGCCATCCTTTCGATGATGCTGGGCGTGCAGATCCTGACCGGCGTGATCCTGGCGATGCACTACACGCCGCACGCCGATCTCGCGTTCAAATCGGTCGAGCTGATCGTCCGCGACGTCAATTACGGCTGGCTGCTGCGCAACGTCCACGCCAGCGGCGCTTCGATGTTCTTCTTCGCCGTCTACATCCACATGTTCCGCGGCCTTTATTACGGATCGTACAAGGAGCCGCGCGAAGTGCTGTGGATCCTCGGCGTCATCATCTACCTCCTGATGATGGCGACCGGCTTCATGGGCTACGTGCTGCCGTGGGGCCAGATGAGCTTCTGGGGCGCGACCGTCATCACCAACCTGTTCTCGGCCGTGCCCTATGTCGGCGACAGCATCGTGACGCTGCTGTGGGGTGGCTATTCGGTCGGTAATCCGACGCTGAACCGCTTCTTCTCGCTGCATTACCTGCTGCCGTTCGTGATCGCGGGCGTGGTGGTGCTGCACATCTGGGCGCTGCACGTGGCGGGCCAGAACAATCCGGCCGGCGTCGAGGCGAAGACCGAAAAGGACACCGTGCCGTTCACGCCTTACGCGACGATCAAGGATGCGTTCGGCGTCTCCTGCTTCATGCTGTTCTTCGCATGGTTCATCTTCTACATGCCGAACTATCTCGGCGATGCCGACAACTACATCCCGGCCAATCCCGGCGTGACGCCCGCACACATCGTGCCGGAATGGTACTACCTGCCGTTCTACGCGATCCTGCGCTCGATCCCGAACAAGCTCGCCGGCGTCATCGGGATGTTCGGGGCGATCGTCATCCTGGCGTTCCTGCCCTGGCTCGACAACGCCAGGACGCGCTCGTCGAAATATCGGCCGCTGGCCAAGCAGTTCTTCTGGATGTTCGTCGTCGTCTGCATCGGCCTCGGCTATCTCGGCGCCCAGCCGCCGGAAGGCATCTATGTGATCGTCGGCCGCATCCTGACCGTGTGCTACTTCGCCTATTTCCTGATCCTGCTGCCGCTGCTGTCCCGGATCGAGAAGCCGCGTCCGGTGCCGAATTCGATCGCCGATGACGTGCTGGCAAAGTCCGGCGGCAAGAGCGCGACCATGGCTTCGGCGGTGATTGCACTGCTCGTCGCGGGCGGTTTGTTCGCCGGCAGCGTTCAGGACGCGCGCGCCGAGGATCATGGCACCTCGCCGCCCGGACAGAAGTGGTCGTTCTCCGGTCCGGTCGGCACGTTCGATCGCGGCGCATTGCAGCGCGGTCTCAAGGTCTACAAGGAAGTCTGCTCCGCCTGCCACGCTTTGTCCTATGTTGCTTTCCGCAACCTCGCCGATGCCGGCGGCCCCGGCTATTCGGTGGCGCAGGCTGCGGCGTTCGCCTCCGACTACAAGATCAAGGACGGCCCGAACGACCAGGGCGAGATGTTCGAGCGGCCGGGCCGGCCGGCGGATTATTTCCCGTCGCCGTTCCCGAACGAGCAGGCGGCCCGCGCGGCCAATGGCGGGGCGGCACCGCCCGACCTGTCGCTGATCACCAAGGCGCGTTCCTATAAGCGCGGCTTCCCGTGGTTCCTGTTCGACTTCTTCACCCAGTATCAGGAGCAGGGCCCGGACTACGTCGCCGCAGTGCTGCAGGGCTATGAGGACAAGCCGCCCGCCGGCTTCTCGCTGCCGGAAGGGGCCTACTACAACCACTATTTCCCCGGCCACGCCATCAAGATGCCGAAGCCGCTGAACGACGGCCAGGTCACCTTTGACGACGGCTCGCCGGCGACCGTCGCGCAATACGCCAAGGACGTCACCACGTTCCTGATGTGGACCGCGGAGCCGCACATGGAAGCGCGCAAGGCGCTCGGCCTGCAGGTGTTCGTGTTCCTGATCCTGCTCACCGTGCTGCTGTACTTCACCAAGAAGAAGGTCTGGGCTAACGCCCACTGATCGCCTCTTCATCGCGAATTTCGGAAAAGCCCCTGCGGGGGCTTTTTTGTTGCCCGCAACATGGCTTTGGCTGCCTTGCTCCTCGCAATGACGGGATTGCGCCCCATCTCTACTGCGGACAAAATGGCCGCCAATCAGTCAGAAATCTTTCGGAGGAGCCCCATGGGTACCAGCATCACTTTCAAGCGGCCGGACGGCAAGGATGCCGGCGGCTATCTCGCCAACGCCGCACGCGGCAATGCGCCGGGCGTGGTCGTGATCCAGGAATGGTGGGGCCTGCAGGACCAGATCAAGGGCCTGTGCGACCGCTTCGCGGTTGCGGGCTTCGACGCGCTGGCGCCCGATCTCTACAAGGGCACGGTGGTGCCGTATCACGACACGGACGCGGCCGGCAAAGAGATGAACTCGCTGGATTTCATGGACGCCACCACGCAGACCGTGCGCGGCGCCGCGCAATATCTGTCGCGCAACGGCGCCAAGGTCGGCTTGACCGGCTTCTGCCTCGGCGGCGCGGTGACGATCATCGGCGCCACCAAGATTCCGGAGCTTGCCGCCGGCGTGGTGTTCTACGGCATTCCGCCGGAGCAGGCGGCAAAGCCTGCGGACGTGAAAATTCCGCTGCAGGCGCACTTCGCCAACAAGGACGACTGGTGCACGCCGCAGGTGGTCGATGCGTTCGAGCAGGGCATGAAGGCCGCCGGCAAGTCGCTCGAGCTTTTTCGGTATGACGCCGAGCATGCCTTCGTCAACGAGCAGCGGCAATCCGTCCATGACCGTCAGGCCGCCGAACTGGCCTGGGGCAGGGCGACGGAGTTTTTCAGGAAGCATCTCGGGTGAGATGTCCGGCTTGACCGACGCCGCGGTGGATTAATCGATGCCGACCGGAATCAACACTCCCGGTCTCGGCTATACCACCTTTTGCGCGATCAAATTCGCTGGTTACACGGCCGCCGCGCATTTCCTGTCGATGAGTTACAACCGCGACGACCTCGCTTCCTGGAAGGTCGGCGCGGTTCGGACCCTGATCGGAATGGTCGCAGGCGCCGCTTATTTCGGGCTGTGGTTCCTGATCGATCCCTCCGCCCGTCAGCCGGGCGGCCCGTTATCCGGTTTTCCATACCTCTATCTCGCCGGCCTGCTGCCGGTCCGGATTGCCGAATGGTGGCTTCTGATCTGGCTGTTCTATGATCGCAAGCTGCGCCAGCCGGCCAAGGGCTGGCGCATGGTGGGGCTCGGCACGATGTGGTCTTATGTTCTGGATGCACCGGCCATCGTCGGCTTCATCGCGACGGCAGGCTTCTGGGTTTGCTGACAATTCGCCGCACGGCATGACCGACTGAGGAATGGGAATGAAAATCTTCTGCACGGGCGCGTCGGGCTATATCGGCGGATCGGTGGCGGCGCATCTCATGGCCGCCGGACATCAGGTGACGGGCTTGGTGCGCTCGCCTGAAAAGGCCGAGGCGGTTCGCGCGCGGGGCATCCAGCCCGTGTTGGGAACGCTCGACGACGGAGAAATTCTGGCGCAGGCGGCGCGGGCCGCCGACGTCGTCGTCAATGCGGCGAGCGCCGATCACAAGGGGGCCGTCGTCGCGCTGCTCGATGCTCTTGCCGGAAGCGGCAAGCCGTTCATCCACACATCGGGATCGAGCATTGTCGGCACGCGTGCCAAGGGTGAGCGGTCAGATGCGATCTTCGACGAAGACACGCCGATCACGCCATCGCCCGCGCGCGCGGCACGGGTCGCGCTGAACGAGTTCATTCTCGCTCATCGCGACAAGGGCTGCCATCCCGTCATCGTCTGTCCGAGCCTGATCTACGGCGCAGGCCTGGGCGCCAATCCGAACAGCGTGCAGGTGCCGCTGCTGATCAGGCTGGCCAAAAAACGCGGCAACGCGGCGCATGCCGGGCCCGGCGAGAACGTCTGGTCGAATGTGCATATCGACGATCTCGTGACCCTCTACGCGCTTGCCATCGAGAAGTCGCCGGCCGGCGGCTTCTACTACGCCGAGAACGGCGAGCACTCGATGCACGAGGCCTGCGTATCGATCAACCGCATGCTCGGCTTTGCGGGGCCGCCGACGGCGATGTCGATGGCCGAAGCCGCCGCCGAATGGAGCGAGGGCACGACGGAAGATACGATGGCCTCCAACAGCCGCGTCCGCGCCAAGCGCGCGCGGCAGCTAGGCTGGAAGCCGCAGGCGCGCGGCTTGATCGAAGAGATCGAGCAGGGGTGTTACCGGGAGTAAATCTCTCTGTCGTCCCTGCGAACGCAGGGACCCATACGCTGCGGCCTATCGCTTTGGGAAATGCTGTTCGACGACTTCGCCCAACAACAACTTCCTGTGGTTATGGGTCCCTGCGTGCGCAGGGACGACGCGGGTCGCTGGGCGACACTTCCGACCGCCTAACTCTTTCCGCTCACCCCGTCCCACCACGCGCACGTTCCCGACATCAGCTTGTAATTCCCCTCCATCACCTGCACCGGCGCGCGCAATCCCGACGCCGCCGCGCGCAGGCGCATCTCGCGGGCGACGACGCGGTCTTCCGGCGGCAGCCAGACGCGCTCGTGGCCCCACAGGCTCGGGCCGTCATGCATCTCGACCGGCTGCCACGTCGCGGGATCGATCTCGCGGCCACCCCAGCCGCATTCGATCATGAAGGACGACGGCGTCTTGGCGTAGAACGAGGTCATGAAATCGTTGGTGTGGCGGCCGAGCGTGACGCCGACGCGGTCCCCCTCGGTCATCGCGATATCGTAGCACTGGCCGACATCGTCGAGCGAGAACAGCTCCACCATCAGATGATGCATGCCGTTCCGCCCCGTTTCGATCAGGGCGAGGCTGTGATGCCGCGCGTTGACGTGGAAGAAATAGGCGCGGAACGGCTTTGTGATGTAGTCGGACAATCCGAAGCCGAGCACGTCGACATAGAAGGCCATGACCGGCTCGATATTCTCGACCGTCAGCACGGCATGCCCGAGCCCGAGCGGGCCGGTGCGGAATCCCGAGATCGATCGTCCCGGCGCGAACGGCGTGTCGTCGATCTCGGGGCCGTAAAACGCCTCCAGCCGGTTGCCCGCCGGATCGTGAAACGAAATCAGGCTGCGGACGCGCCGGGCATCGGCCAAGGTCTGCGGTTCGGCGGTGACATTCACGCCGGCTTTTTCCAGCCGCGCCGCCAGCGCATCCAGCGCCACGCTGTCTGCGACCTCCCAGCCGAAAAAGCGTGTGCCTTCGCCCATCGCGCGGTCGATCACGATGCGTTGCTTGCGGTCGTCCATCCGGAATGCAAGCAGCGAATTGCCGCGCTCGACCGCCTGCAGCCCGACCAGGCCGGTCCCGAACTGCCGCCAATCCTCGAGGTTATCAGCTCCGAACCCGGCATATCCCAGACCCAGCAATGCCATCGCCCGCCTCCTTCATTTGCAATCTTCGCGCATTGGATGCGCCGCTGCTTGCTCAAATCCTACGCAAGTTTTCCGCGTTCCGACACCCCAAGATGGGGCCGGGAAGGGGCTTCCCGGCCGGTCCAGTCCCTTGACATCATCAGCGGCGGATGTGATTAGGCTCTCATGAACACCGTTGTCAGCCCATCCCGTCTCTGGTGGCGCACCTCTTAAAGAGGTGGCCGGTGCGATTTCATTTTTCAATCGTCGAAGGTCGCCATCGCAGTGCGACGGTCCCTTCGTTTGTCCTGTGTGGCGCTCCCTCCCGAAGTTTCGTAAGAGGATCACATGAACAGGACAGCCTTCTCACTGCCCGAGCATAGCGAGTACCGGACCAGCGGCGGCCTCGCGATTTCGCGTGCCGTCGAGCAGTTCACCGGCAATGCCAAGCGCCTCGATGACCTGATCGAGCTGCTCGACCGCCGCCGCGGCGTCGTGCTGTCGTCCGGCACCACGGTGCCGGGGCGCTACGAGAGTTTCGACCTCGGCTTTGCCGATCCGCCGCTGGTGCTGGAAACGGTCGGTTCCGACTTTTCGCTCTCTGCGCTGAATGCACGCGGCGAGGTGCTGATCGCGTTTCTGGCCGATGTGCTGCGCGAGCCTTGCGTCGTCATCTCCAAGAAAAGCCCGGCGCGGCTGGCCGGCCACATCATTCGCGGCGCAGCTCCAGTCGAGGAAGACCAGCGCACGCGACGGGCCAGCGTGATGTCGCTGGTGCGCGATCTCGTCGCCGCCCTGTCGGCCAATGATGATCCGCTGCTTGGCCTGTTCGGCGCGTTCGCCTACGACCTCGTGTTCCAGATCGAAGACCTCGTGCAGAAGCGGGCGCGTGAGAGCGACCAGCGCGACATCGTGCTGTACGTGCCGGATCGCCTCTTGGCCTATGACCGCGCCACCGGCCGCGGCGTGGTGCTGAGCTATGACTTCACCTGGAAAGAAAAATCCACCAAGGGTCTGCCGCGCGATACCGCCGAGAGCGTTTACGCCAAAACGCCGCGGCAGGGCTTTGCCGACCACGCGTCCGGCGAATATCAGGCCACCGTCGAGGTCGCGCGCGCGGCATTCGCGCGCGGTGACCTGTTCGAGGCCGTGCCGGGGCAGCTCTTCGCCGAGTCCTGCGAGCGTTCGCCGGCCGAAGTGTTCCAGCGGCTCTGTCGCATCAACCCGTCGCCCTATGGCGCGTTGATGAACCTTGGCGAGGGTGAGTTTCTGGTGTCCGCCTCGCCGGAAATGTTCGTGCGCTCCGACGGCCGCCGGGTCGAGACCTGTCCGATCTCGGGCACGATTGCGCGCGGCGTCGATGCGATCGGCGATGCCGAGCAGATCAGGCAGCTGCTGAACTCGGAAAAGGACGAGTTCGAACTCAACATGTGCACCGACGTCGACCGCAACGACAAGGCGCGCGTCTGCGTGCCCGGCACCATCAAGGTGCTGGCGCGTCGGCAGATCGAGACCTATTCAAAATTGTTCCATACCGTCGACCATGTCGAAGGCATGCTGCGCCCGGGCTTCGATGCGCTCGACGCCTTTCTGACCCATGCCTGGGCGGTTACCGTGACCGGCGCCCCGAAATTATGGGCGATGCAGTTCGTCGAGGACAATGAGCGTTCGTCGCGGCGCTGGTACGCCGGCGCGATCGGCGCGGTGAATTTCGACGGCAGCATCAATACCGGGCTGACCATCCGCACCATCCGCATGAAGGATGGCCTCGCTGAAGTGCGCGTCGGCGCCACCTGTCTGTTCGATTCGGATCCCGCGGCGGAAGACCGCGAGTGCCAGGTCAAGGCGGCGGCGCTGTTCCAGGCGCTGCGCGGCGACGCGCCGAAACCGCTGTCGGCATTTGCGCCCGATGCCACCGGCTCGGGCCGCAAGGTGCTCCTGATCGACCATGACGACAGTTTCGTGCACATGCTGGCGGATTATTTCCGGCAGGTCGGCGCCAGCGTCACCGTGGTCCGGCATGTCCATGCCCAGGAGATGCTGAAGAAGAACTGGGACCTGCTGGTGCTGTCACCGGGCCCGGGCCGGCCGGAGGATTTCGGAATCTCGAAAACCATCCGGACCGCGCTCGACAGAAAACTGCCGATCTTCGGCGTCTGCCTCGGCGTCCAGGCCATCGGCGAATATTTTGGCGGCCAACTCGGCCAGCTCACCCACCCCGCGCACGGGCGGCCGTCGCGGGTTCAGGTCCGCGGTGGACGGCTGATGCACAATCTGCCCAATGAAATCGTGATCGGCCGCTATCATTCGCTCTTTGTCGAGCGCGACAGCGTTCCCGAAGTTCTGGAGGTCACCGCGACCACCGAGGATGGTGTCGCGATGGCGATCGAACACAAAACCCTGCCGGTCGGCGGCGTGCAGTTTCACCCGGAATCGCTGATGTCGCTCGGCGGTGAAGTGGGACTGCGCATCGTCGAGAACGCCTTTCGGTTGGGAGCCGTCAATTGATGATGCCCGTCATTGCGAGGAGCGAAGCGACGAAGCAATCCACACTTGCTTTGCCGCACAATGGATTGCTTCGCGGAGCCTGTCATCGGGCGGCGCTTTGCGCCGACCCGTTGGCTCGCAATGACGGCAGAGAAACCTTCGAGATGAGAAACCCATGACATTCGATCACGATCTGAAGGCCACCGTCCGCACCATTCCGGATTACCCGAAGCCGGGCATCCTGTTCCGCGACATCACGACCCTGCTGGCGGATGCGCGCGCGTTCCGCCGCGCGGTCGACGAACTGGTGCAGCCCTGGGCGGGATTGAAGATCGACAAGGTCGCCGGCATCGAGGCGAGGGGATTCATTCTCGGCGGCGCGGTGGCGCATCAGGTCTCCGCCGGCTTCGTGCCGATCCGCAAGAAAGGCAAGCTGCCGCACACCACGGTGCGCATCGCCTACTCGCTGGAATACGGCCTCGATGAAATGGAAATGCATGTCGATGCGATCCAGCCCGGCGAGCGCGTCATCCTGGTCGACGATCTCATCGCCACCGGCGGCACCGCGGAGGGCGCGGTGAAGCTACTGCGCCAGATCGGCGCCAACGTGCTCGCGGCCTGCTTCATCATCGATCTGCCGGATTTGGGCGGCGCCGACAAATTGCGCGCGATGGATGTTCCGGTGCGGACGCTGATGACGTTCGAGGGGCATTGAGTTTTTTCGATCGAGAACATGCCGCGTGTCGTCCCTGCGAACGCAGGGATCCATAGCCACCGTCGGTGGTCGTTTGAGCAGGCTACCGACATCTCTTCTCAACCCCGAGCACAATGCGGTATGGGTCCCTGCGTTCGCAGGGACGACAGTGGATTACACCGCCTCTGCATTCAGCTCCGACCGCCAATACACCGCGCGCTCCTTCAGCAGCGCGTCGCGGATATAGGGCGTATCTTCGTCTTCCAGACGTTCGCATTCCCCAAACGTCAGGCTGTCGGGCCCATGCGCCGTCCATGCCGCCTGCAGGGTGCGGCAGGTGTGGCTGCCCTGGCGCAGCGTGAACCAGATCCGGTTCTGGATCTTCTCCAGGTTGGGCGTCTGGCCGACCCATGTCTCGGACGAGGCCTTGCAGCGGATGACGAAAACCCCTGCGAAGGTCTTCCGCTCCTTGTAGGCAGCGATCGCCGTCTTTCTGTCTGATGTCACCGGGGTGGCCTCGCAGTTGGGGTCAGGCCGAGGCGATACCTGACGAGGCGGGTGACGTCAATATTACCCGGATAATATTTCGACTTGTCGAACCGGCCGGGAGGGGCTCACGATTTCTGCGCGAGCAGGCTGAACTCAAGCTCGCGTAAGCCGGTGTAGTTCCTGCGGATCCACTGGTGCAGCTCGGTCGATGAGTCCCTCTCGTTGCGCAGGTAGTCGGTGAAGGAAAAGGTCTGCCGGTCGACATAGGTTTTCAGAAACGAGGGCAGGGCCGTTATTCGCAGCACCCGCCCCAGGCCCATCCCCTCGGGCAGTTCGCCGCGCACCACATATTCATTGTCGATCGTAATCAGCGCATTCAGCGGGATCTGCTCCCGTAACGTCGGATAGGCGCGCGCGGATACGCGGTCGGTATCGGCCACGAACAGGATGATCGGCGCGACGCTGCGCCGCGTGGCCTCTTTCAGGAAGCCGATCTGGTTGGTCATCTTGAAGAACTCGTCGAACGCATGAAAGCCGAGGTCGACCACCTTGGCGACGCCGTCATGGGCGATCAGGCGGTCCATCAGCTGCATCTTGCCGAAGGTGTCCGCGATGTCGGCCGTCTCGGTCACGCGCGGCAGATATTCCAGCAGCGACGGTTCCTTCAGGTTGATGTCGAAGCCGGACACTGCGCCGTCTTTCAGAAGCAGGAACTCGCTCAAGAGCCGCGCGAGCAGCGTCTTGCCGACCAGCGGCCGCGGCGAGCAGATGATGTAGACGGGCGTGGGGTTCATCACCCGCTATATCAAAGGAATTTTTCGCCTAATCCAGCCCCCATCGCGGCGGGGCTCCGACTATTTTTCACCACCGCGCACGCCAGGCTTGGCGCCGACGAGATCGGTCAGCTTGATGCGGTCGAACTCGCTCCAGACGTTGGCGAGCCAGTGCCGGACATAGCCGCGCAGCACGAACGAATAGTTCGCGGCTTCGTCGTCCTTGCCCTTGTTGGCGACGAATTTGAGGAACGGCACCGAGGACACCTCGACCTGCTCATAGGCCATTTCGTTGAGCTTGGGGATGACGAGGTCGGTGGCGTCCTTGATGCGGTGAAAGTAGGAGTTGTAGGTCGCCTGGTCCCACTGGAAGAACTGGGTGTCGTTGATGAAGTTCTTTACCAGGAAGTATTTGGCGCCCTGCATGAAACCAGCGGTCTCGGCGATTTCGTCCAGCGAGGCGATCGAGGGGCCCAGGATGTGGAACACGGCGAAGGTGATCTGGCCGGCCTTGGCGGCATCCAGAAAGCCGATGTCGCGCAACGAGGCCAGCGCCGGCGACAGCAGTCCGGCGCGGACGTCGATCACGGTGACGGACGGGCTGGCCGCGTTCAGCGTGTCGAAAATCTTCATCTGGTCCGTGGTCGTCGTCATGTCGACGATCTCGGTGATGTCGGGGTGGAAGCGCTTCAGGGTGCCGCGCGGGGATTCGGTGTCGAATGCCCGGGTCGGCACATTATTGGCGCTGAAATAGTCCAGAAGCGTCCGCGACACGGTCGTTTTGCCGACCCCGCCCTTGTCCGCGCCCACCACAATCACGACTGGCTTTGCCATGGAATTCCTTTGAACAACGTCCTCGACCGCGGGAGCGATCGGTAGGCCCCATTCCCTGCTTTGGGCGCGAACATGGCAGAAACAAGGGAGAATTCAATTCCTTAGACAGCCACTGCCATGATTCATACGGAATTTGTTAATCTGCCAGATTAGCGGCGGCAAGGGCTCAGCTGTGCCGGCCCCAAGGTCCTTGCGACGGTCCGGGACGTGGGTCCGGAACGCCGGCAGGCTCGCCGGCGTTGCTCCACGGGCCGCGCGGAACCGGTGGTTGCCCGGTCTCCGATTCTTTCGGCTCATCGGAGGCCTCCGCCGCATCAGACGGCAGGGCGAGCGGGCCGGGGTCATGACCGCCGGCAAACTGCACCAGCGCCTTGACGCGCGAATCCACCGACGGATGGGTCGCGAACAGGTCGGCAAATCCCTCGCGCGGATTGTCGACGCACAGCTCCATGACCGCAGACGTTGCGCCGGGAAGCTCGCCGCGGTTCTCGATCTTGCGCAGCGCCGTGATCATGGCATCGGGATTCTTGGTCAGTTCGACCGAGCCGGCGTCGGCCAGCAATTCGCGCGACCGCGACAACGCCAGCTTGACGACCTGCGACAACAGCCAGGCCAGCAGGATCAGGGCGATTGCAATAATCACAACGATGATTGCGCCACCGCCGGAGCCCTTGCTGTCGCTGTCCGAAGAGGATGACGAACGCGAGGACGACGATGACCAGCCGCTGCCGCTCGAATTCCACGAAAGGTTGGTGAACATGCGAAAGAACAATTCGCCGAAGAAGCCGACCACGCCGGCGATGATGACCGCGATCACCATCAACTGCACGTCGCCGTTGCGGATATGGGTCAGCTCATGGCCCAGCACGGCCTCGATTTCCTGGTCGTTCAATGCCTGCAGCAAACCGGTCGTGACCGTGACGGAGTATTGCCGCCGGTTGAGGCCGCTCGCGAACGCGTTCAGCGCCGGGCTATCCATCACCTTCAGCTTCGGCATCGGGATGCCGCGCGAGATGCAGAGATTTTCCAGCAGATTGTATAGCCGCGGCTGTTGTTGCCGTGTCACGTCCTCGCCGCCGGTGACGGCGTCGATCATGTTTTGATGGAAGAAATATGCGATGACGATCCACAGCGCGGCCACGCCTGTCGCATAGGGAAAGGCCGTCACCAGATCGCGTGCCGCGGCCCGCAAATAATAGTCGACCGGGGCGTCGCTGCGGATCAGCACTTCCGCGAGCAATGCGCCGGCAAAGACCAGCACATAGATCAGGAGAAACAGGCCGCCGAGCAGCAGCATCGAACGAAACTTGTTCGATGCGATATGCGTGTAGAGACCGTACGCGGCCATGATGCGCTGCTGCTCTGCCGGAGTGTTCGAAGCTTAGAACTTCACGGTCGGCACGGTCTCGACTTCGGTGCGGCTGGCGCCGAGGTCGAAGAAATCCTTGCGGGTAAAGCCGAACATGCCGGCGAACAGCGCCGCAGGCAGTTGCTGGATGCCAGTGTTGTATTCCTGAACCGCATTGTTGAAGAAGCGGCGGCTGGCCGCGATCTTGTTTTCGAGGTCGGACAGTTCGCCCGCAAGCTGCTGGAAATTGGCATTGGCCTTGAGATCCGGATAGGCCTCCGACAGCGCGATCAGGCGCCCGAGCGCGCCGCTCAACTGGTTCTCGGCGGCGCCGACTTGCGCCGGTCCCTGTGCCGACATCGCCGAATTGCGCGCCTTGATCACGTCGTCGAGCGTGCCGCGCTCATGTGAGGCATAGCCTTTCACGGTCTCCACGAGGTTTGGAATCAGATCGTGGCGCTGCTTGAGCTGGACGTCGATGTCGGCAAAGGCCTGACCGACGCGCTGGCTGAGCGCGATCAGGCGGTTATACGCCCCGAACGCAAACAGCACGATGATGACGATGACGCCGAGAACGATCCAGCCGGTCGACATGACGGACAACTCCTGTGGGACGAAGAGGCAGGGAAACTAGACGAAAAATCGGGCGCGCGGCAGCCCGCCCGCGGTTGGGGGCATGGCTTTAGTCGGATGTAAGGCGGGATAAGTTCACGCGGGGTGTCGTCCCGGCCAGGAAGGCTGCCTGGTAGAGCGGGATGAGCCCCCATGGGACTGATCATTCGGTCAAAATCTGGTGTCGACCCGCTGTATTCCGGTTGCGGCCGACAATTGCGATGCAACCCTCGCTGCCTCGGCGAAACCGGAATTCGTCAGCGGGATCGCGTGTCGCTTGCCGTTTGTCAATTGTACGTACACGCCGTATGTGATGTGGCCATCTGTGTTGTATTCGATCGTTCCGAAAGCAATGCATTCATCAAGAGAACAATCGACAATAGCCTTTGTCCATCGGCCGAAAGATCGCCGAGATATCTTGAGCCGTCGCGCAATCAGTTCAATCTCGGCGATCCATTGCCGGGTGACGACATGGAAGAAAATGCATGCAAAGAACAGAAGAGCGATGAAGATACCTGCGTTCTCTGGCAGAGAAGGTGTCGTCGTGCTCCCCGCAGCCAAGGCGTAGACGTGGATCCCAACGACAAGGGTTGCACAGAAGATCAGTAACCCGAGCGAGCCGACCGAATTGAACATGGGTTCGCGCGAAGCAAAAACGAGTTTTTGGCCTGGTCGCTCGATGTGAGGATAGCTTTCGGCCATGTACCCGATCCAGATCAAGGTGCAATCCTTGATAATAGATCGATATCACCATGGTCAAATAGTTGAAGACTTCCTCAGTTAGTCTCCCTGGTGCCGGTTTCGGACGTTTCGCCCCAACGTTGCTTGCGCGCCCGGTGATAGGCGGCTTTGTCGCGACGCGGAACGGTTGCAAAGACAAGTCCGTCGGTCGTGCATAATTTCGTTACGACCTCGGCTTTCGTCACTTCAGGCTGCGCCAATACCCGGGCCGGACGTTTTTCTATTCGTGCGCGGGTCAGTGCGACATAGGAGAACCTTTCGTCCTCGAACGGCACTTCCGCGCCTTTGACCTGCATGTGCGCGCGGGAGCGTTGCAGCCGCTGGCTGAAGTGGCACCAGTCGGGCGGTTCAAGCGGGCATTTGCCATCATGCGGGCAGGGGGCGACGACGTGCGCGCCCTTTGCGATCAGCCGCTCACGCAACGCGATAATCCGGGCATAGCCGGCAGGCGTGCCGGGTTCGACCACGAGCAGCGTGTCGCGCGTTTTTTCCCACATCAGTCCGGCCAGCGCGCGTTGTTCGGCATCGCCGATCTCGCCGATCATGTAGCTCGCCATGACGAGGTCAGCGGCATCCGCCTTCGCCAGCGCGCCGCGGGCTTCGCCGCGTTCGTAGCTGACGTCGCGCAGGCGAAAGCTGTCGGTGACGAGGCCGAGCGCCAGCGCGCGTAATGCGTCGTTGGCGTCGAGCAGCGTAAAGCGCTGCAGAGACGGGAAGGTTTCGGCCGCCGCCCAGGTCGCGGTGCCCGGCCCGGCGCCGACATCGAGCAGGTTTTCTGGCGAAAAGTCCGGCCTGATCTCGACCAGCGCGTTCAGGCTGGCCGTGACCGCGGCATAGGTCGCCGGCATCCGCGTCAACGCATAGGCCAGCGCATCGGCTTCCGAGCGGATGGCGCCGGAGCCGCCGCCGTCGCGATAGGTTTTCGAGATCGTAGCGGAGCGGCTGGCGGCATCGTTGCGCGAAAAACCGCGCAGCTTGCCGTCGAGCGCGGCCTTCAGTTCAGCGGGAAGGTCGGGTGAGGTCATCTCTCAGTCGTCATGCCCCGCGACGGCGGGGCATCCAGTACTCCGAGGCAGTCGATATTCCCCGACGGCGCGCGGCGTACTGGATCATCCGCCTTCGCGGATGATGACGTCAACCTTTGTGGTGACGGAAGCGTGACGTCACGCCACGTTCTGGTCGAGGATCTTCACGGCGTCGTCGAGGCCGACGGAGACCAATTGCGAGACGCCGCGCTCGGCCATGGTGACGCCGAACAGCCGGTTCATCCGCGCCATCGTGATCGGATTATGCGTGATGATGATGAAGCGGGTTTCGGTCGACGAGGTCATTTCGTGCAGCAGGTTGCAGAACCGCTCCACGTTATGGTCGTCAAGCGGCGCGTCGACCTCGTCCAGCACGCAGATCGGCGACGGGTTGGTGAGGAACACCGCAAAAATCAGCGCCAGCGCCGTCAGCGCCTGCTCGCCGCCTGACAGCAGCGACAGCGTCTGCGGCTTCTTGCCGGGCGGTTTTGCGATGATTTCCAGACCGGCTTCCAGCGGATCGTCGCTTTCGATCAAATGAAGTGCGGCTTCGCCGCCGCCGAACAGCTCGACGAACAGCCGCTTGAAGTGCTCGTTGACGGTCTCGAACGAGGTCAGCAGCCGCTCGCGGGCTTCCTTGTTGAGGCTCTGGATGCCCTGGCGCAGCCGCTTGATGGCTTCGACCAGATCGTCGCGCTCAGTGGTCAGCGCGGTGTGCTGGGTCTCGACCTCGCGCAGTTCTTCCTCGGCGCGCAGATTGACGGCACCCAGGCGCTCGCGGTCGCGGCGCAGCTTTTCGAGGTTCTCCTCGATTTCGGCGAGCGGCGGTAGTTCCGCGCCCGGCTCGATCTCGGCGAGCCCCGCTACGGCATGCGGCTCGACTTCGAGCATGTCGTGGATTTCCCGCTCGATGTCGGAGAGCCGGCGCTTGGTGCCCTCCATGCGCTCCTCGGCGCGGGCGCAGGCCTCGCGGGCGGAGGAGAGCGCTTCGAGCGATGCCTTGGCTTCGCGGTCGGTCTGCGCCATCACGCTCTCGGCAGCGGCGAGCGCGTCGGCGGCGACGCGGCGGGCGCTTTCGGCGGATTCGATCTCGTTGATCAGCGCGCGGCGCTTTTCGGCAAAGACGGCCGGTGCATTGTCAAGCTCGGCGCGCTCGGCCGTCACTTCGGTGATGCGCGCCTCGACGGTCGCGACCTGGGAGGCCGAGCTTTGCTTGCGGTTCTGCCATTCGGTGCGCTCGGCCGTGATCGCCTGCACGCGCTTGTCGGCCAGTTCGGCTTCGCGCGCCAGCGCCTGGGCTTCGGCCCGCACCTGCGCGGCAAGGCGGCGGTGCCCCTCAATCTCGCTGCGAACCGCCGCAAGCCGCGTCTCGGTGTCGAGTGTCGGCGGCAACTCGGCCAGCGCGGCGTTGGCGCTCTCATGCGCGGCTTCCGCTTCGCTGCGATCGGCGGCGAGACGGGTATGGGCTTCGGTCAGCGCGGATTTGCGCGCGGCGTGCCGGTTGATCTCGCGCTCGGTCGCGGCATGGCGCTCGCGCGCCGCATCGGCCTCGCGCTGTGCGGCCCGCCAGGCCTCGCGAGCGGCGGTTTCGGCGGCGGAGGCCGCCTTCAGTTCGGCCTCAGCGTCTTCCAGCGACTGCCGCTTGTTGGCGGCGTCGGTCCGGGCCTGCTCCAGCTCGTGTTCGATATCGACCAGGCGTGCACGCTCGGCGAGGCGCCGCGCGGCGCCGGTCGGCGCGTGAGCCGACGCGACAAAACCGTCCCAGCGCCAGACGTCGCCTTCCAGCGACACCAGCCGCTGGCCGGTCTTCAATTGCGACACCAGTTCCGCGCCGCGCTCCTTCGCCACGACACCGATCTGCGCCAGGCGGCGCGCCAGCTCGGCCGGCGCCTCGACATGGGCTGCAAGCGGGTCGACGCCTGATGGCAGCGACGGATCGTCGAAGCTTGCGCCCGCATTGGTCCAGCGCATCGGCGCTGATGGGTCGACGGGGGCGTCGAGATCGTCGCCGAGCACGGCGCCGAGCGCCTTTTCATAACCTTTGGTGACGGTGACGCCGTCGATGATCGGCGGCCACAAATTCTTGGTTTCGCCGTTGACGAGTTTTGAGATCGTCCGCGCTTCGGTCTCCAGCCGCTGCACACGCTTGTCGGCCTCGGTGAGCGGCGCGCGGGAGGATTCGAGCTTCTGCCGCGCGGCGATGTGGCCGGTCTCGCTGGCTTGGGCTGCGGCTTCGGAGGCGGCCAGCGTCTCCTGCGCGGTCTCCATGGCGCCCGCGAGCGCGTCGAGGTCGCCGAGATTGCCGGTCTCGTTGCTGAGTTTCTGCTCGTCGGCCTGGACGCTGGCGATTTCCTGATCGAGCCGGGCCAACCGGTCGCGGTGGGTGCGGACGCCGGCCTCGAGCTGGTTGCGCTTGGCGGTGAGGTCGGCCAGCGCAGTGGTCAGTTCGCCAAACATGCGCTCGGCGGCGGAAAGCGTTGCTTCCGCTTCGGAAACCCGTTCATCAATGCCGGAGCGCTGTTCGACGCGCGACTTGATCTCTTCCTTTAACTCGGCGTCTTCGGTGTCGAGCCGCTGCAGTGCCACTTCGGCATCGGAGGCCTGCTGCTGCTCGCGGGCGATGTCGGCGGTGAATTGGGTCAGCCGCCGGTCAAGCTCGGCGACACGCTCCCTGGCGCGCTCTTCCTCACGGTCGAGCTGTTCGCGCGCATTGGTGAGCCGCTGCAGCCCGGCCGCGGCGCGGGCCTCGCCTTCGCGCAAGGCAGGAAGTTCGGAGGCACGGATCGCCTGGATGCGTGCGGCCTCGGCCTGCTCGCGGGTACGCTCGGCCATTTCGCGAACGTTGATGTCGTGGGTATGCCCGGCTTCCGCGACGTCGGCATTGGCCTCCAGCCAGCGCAGATGGAACAGCGTGGCCTCGGCCTTGCGTACCTTGGCGGCGACTTCGCGGAAGCGAATGGCCTGCCGCGCCTGCTTCTTCAGCCCGTCGATCTGGCCGGACAATTGCCCGATCACGTCCTC
Source organism: Bradyrhizobium sp. McL0615 (assembly GCF_049993905.1). NCBI lineage: Bacteria > Pseudomonadati > Pseudomonadota > Alphaproteobacteria > Hyphomicrobiales > Nitrobacteraceae > Bradyrhizobium > Bradyrhizobium sp. McL0615. The sequence goes on from NZ_CP188254.1 coordinate 2,423,712, forward strand.
GACGCGGGTGAGGTTGGTTTCGGCTGCCCTCAGCCGCAGCTCGGCTTCGTGGCGCCGGGCGTGAAGTCCGGCGACGCCGGCGGCGTCTTCCAGCACGCGGCGGCGCTGTTCGGGTTTCGCCTGAATGATCTCGCCGATCTTGCCCTGGTGGACCAGCGCCGGCGAACGCGCGCCGGTGGCGGCATCCGCAAACAGGATCTGCACGTCGCGGGCGCGGACGTCGCGGCCGTTGATGCGGTAGACCGAGCCCGCTTCGCGCTCGATGCGGCGGGAGATTTCCAAAACCTGGCTGTCATTCATGGCGGCCGGCGCCGTGCGATCGGCATTGTCGATCGTCATGGTCACTTCGGCGTGGTTGCGCGCCGGACGGTTGCCCGACCCGGCGAAGATCACCGCATCCATGTCGGCGGCGCGCAGCGATTTGTGCGAGGTTTCGCCCATCGCCCAGCGCAGCGCCTCGACGAGATTCGACTTGCCGCAGCCGTTCGGACCGACCACGCCGGTGAGGCCGGGTTCGATCATGAAATCAGTGGCTTCAACGAACGACTTGAAACCGTGGAGGCGGAGGCGCGTGAGTTTCATGGAACACAGATCTCTGTTGGCCGGGCGCGAATCTCCCTGCCGCGACAATACCATAGAAGGCAATGCCGGTACGGATGGATAGCCCTTTGCGGCGCTTAATGAGCGGCGACAATGGCGAGGCCGGGGCCGGAGGGCAACGGTCCCGGAAGGCTTTTCCCAAGGGATTTGAGGCGCTTGTGTGGCGTCTTTTGCTGGACTTATCGGCGCGGATGAATCTGCAGGTGCCGAATCAGCTCTTCAGCATCGAATTGATGCGCTTTGAGAACTCCTCGAAGCTCTGCTCGCCCTTCAGCATCTCGCCGTTGATGAAGAAGGTCGGTGTCGACTGCACCTTCAGCACGTCGGCGGCATATTTCTGGTCGGCCGCGATCTTGTCGAGCAAGGCCTGATCCTTCAGGCAGTCCTCGACCTGCGCCTGGGTCAGGCCGGCCTGCTTGCCGATCCGGGTCAGCGTCTCCGTGGTGTTCTTCACCACCCACGCTTCCTGCTGCTTGAACAGGAGGTCGATGACGGCGAAATATTTCGGGGCGTCGTCCTTGGCAATGCAGCGCGCCAGCATCGAGCCCGCGGCGGCCTTGATGTCGAGCGGGAATTCGCGGAACACGAAGCGGATCTTGCCGGTATCGATGAACTCCGTCTTGATCTTCGGAAACACTTTTTCGGTGAACGCCGCGCAATGCGGGCAGGTCATCGAGGCAAATTCGGTGATCGTGACCGTGGCATTGGCCGGACCGATTGCCATGTCGGGCAACGACACCGGCTTCGCGACGTCGGTGGCGGACTGTGCCATCGCGTCGGTGATCAGCCGCAGCGGCGAGAACCCGGCGAGCAGGCTAAGCCCGGTCAGCGACAGGGCGGCGGTGAAGGCGCGGCGCGTGATCATCAAGGTCTGCTCCCGAATGGCGCGTTCACGCCCGAAAGAAGTAAGAAAAGAAGCCTTCGCTAGCTTGAAACGCCAGTTGTGGCAATGGCGGGTTGCAGCGGTGGCGCTGCGCAAAAGGCTCAATTTCGCTTGATCGCGGCGCCGAGCCGGGCCAGCGCGGCGCGCAGTTCCTCATCCTCGACCGCCAACAGGGTTTCGGCGACCTGGGCCACCGATTTCGGGTCCGGCGCGCGGCTGGGCGCGGGGCCTTTCCGGCGCGACAGCGGCGCCTGCCGCAGCGCCAGCCGGCCGACCGCGCTCCAGCCGAAGAAGCGGTTGACCCGCTGCAGGATGACGTCGGAGGAATGCTGGATCTCCAGCGCCGCCGGGCCCTCCACCCGCAATATCAGCGTGGCCGGTTCCTGCGGCTGCCCCTCCACCGGCCGCGGCCATTGGATCTTCAGCGGCTCGGAATGGCGAGCGATCTCGGCGCCGGCGATTTCGGCCCAGCGCGTCACCAGTTCGCGCGCGGCAAAGCCTTGTTTGGCAAAGGCGTCGGAAAACACGTCGCCGAGCAGGACGGAAAGCGGCTTTGCGGAGATCGGACCGGGTTTGGACATCCGGGGATTATAGCGGCGGTGGTCGGGGTTACGCCACTTGCAAATGAGCCTGTCGAACTGCGTCGACCTCGAACGGCCGTACCATCGCGTGCATCGTCCGTGCGCCAATGTCTCCTGATCGATGGCGACCATATGGCCGGCAACATCCGTCAGCAGGGTCGATGGGATTCCGCGTGGCGGATGACGCCCTAGCGTACATCTCAAGCCGTTCTCAAGAATTTCTGCAAGCATCTCACATCGATTTGCTCCATGTCGGAGATGGGGTTGTGAAACCACTCACAAGCCCTTGCGCCGCCCGCTGACAGTTTACCCGCGTGCGAAACATCGATTGACGGCAGCCCGCTGCTTACAACAATGGAGACGGATCAATGACCACAAGCAACTCGACGCCTGAGCAGGTTCAGAACGGCGTCAACGTAGCTGCTCTGCTCGGCGCGCGCGAAGCGTTGGAGAAGACGCCGGAAGCCGCGCAATTCAAATGGCGCGCCAGTTGCGAGTGGTTGAATGGCACCCACAGCCGCTCCACGATAGGAAAGTTCTTCGGGCTCGGCGCCGAGCAGTCCCGAGACAAGACGTTCACCGTCGAGGCTGACCATCCCAAGATTTTTGCCTCCGAGGACCATGCTCCGACGCCGGTCGAACTGGTTCTGTCCGGCCTGGCGAGCTGTTTGACCGCGGGCGTTGCCGCGATCGCCCAGCGCCGCGGCATCCAGCTTCATTCGGTCAAGGCGACGCTCGAGGCCGACATGGACATTCAAGGCATTCTCGGCATCGACGATGACGTGCGCAACGGTTTCGGCGCCATCCGCGTCCACTTCGACATCCGTGCCGACGCCGACGAAGACGACATCAAGGCGCTGGTCGCGCAATCGCAGAAGCGGTCCGCCGTCTTCGACATCATCACCAATCCGACCGCCGTCTTCGTCACGGTCAACTGATGGCGGGTCAGGAACGAGTGTCGTGAGATCAGTGACCGCGATCATCATCGGCGCCGGCCACTCCGGTCTGGCCATGAGCTGGCATCTGGCAGCCCGTTCGATCGACCACGTGGTCCTCGAACGCGGCGAGGTCGCCAATTCATGGCGGACGGAGCGGTGGGACTCGCTTCGCCTCCTGACGCCGAACTGGCAAAGCCGCCTGCCGGGCCACGCCTATGCCGGCGGGGATCGGGACGGCTTCATGACCATGTCGGAGGTCGTGCACTTCCTGCAGCACTATGCCGGACTTTCGCGCGCACCCATCATGCCGGGTGTGCGCGTTACGCGGGTGAGGCGCGATGGAGAGGGTTACGAACTGTCGACAAGCCAGGGTGCGTGGCGCTGCCGCCAACTGGTGATCGCGAGTGGGGCGTGCAACCTGGCTTCGGTCCCGCCAATGAGCGCGGGCCTGCCCGCCACCGTGGCCAGTCTTACACCCATGCAGTACCGGCGCCCCGACCTCCTGCCGGATGGCGGGGTCATGATCGTGGGCGCCTCCGCGAGCGGCGTCCAGCTCGCGCGTGAGATCCAGGCCGCCGGTCGCCGCGTCGTGCTTTCCGTGGGCGAGCATGTCCGGATGCCGCGAACCTATCGTGGCCGGGATATCCAGTGGTGGATGGACGTCATCGGCGCGATGGATCTCGGATACGACGCCGCGGAGAACATCGAAAGGGCGCGGCGGCTGCCGTCGCCCCAACTCGTCGGAACGCCCGAGCGCGCGACGGTCGATCTCAACGGCCTGCGTCAGGCCGGCGTCGAACTCGTGGGTCGACTTGCCGGGCTTCGTGACGGCAGGGCGCAATTCTCGGGCTCGCTTGCCAACGTCTGCGCCCTGGCCGATCTGAAGATGAACCGCCTGCTGACCGGCATCGATGCGTGGGTGACCGGGAACGGACTCGAAGTGCAGTTTGCGGCTCCCCATCGCGACGCACCGACCGTGGTAGGCGCCGAGACGAAACTCAGCCTGGACTTGATTGCGGCCGGCATCGGGACGGTGATCTGGGCGACAGGCTATCGGCCGGATTATTCCTGGCTCGATGTGCCCGTGCTCGACCGCCACGGACGCCTTCGGCACGACGGCGGTGTCGTGGCCGCCCCGGGCATGTACGTGATGGGCTTGCCGTTCATGCGCCGGCGCAAATCATCCTTCATTGATGGAGCCGCGGGTGACGCCGCGGACCTCGCGGCGCATCTGCACCGGAGCCTTGATCGTGCCGCGGCTTGAGAGGCAATGGCGATGACGCAAGTCCTGGATGCGCAGCACGACGCGGCGCGCGGCATCGGCGCATGGGTGGCCGCTTGTCGTGGCACGCTTGTTGTCGTGGCCGCGACCCTTGTCGTCGCCATGGGATTCGGCGGGCTGGGATTGATCACGGTCTTCATGGGACCGATGGAAGCCGAACTCGGTTGGTCGCGGTCGGACACGAGCCTGGCATATGTCTTCTCCACGGTGGGAATGGCGATCGGAGGTTTGTGGTGGGGACGGCTGTCCGATCGCGTGGACGTGCGGCTGCTGCTCGCGCTGGGTGCCGCCGGTATGGTGGGATCATTGCTGGCGATGTCCGCGCTGCGTTCGTTGCCGCTGTTTTACTTCGCCCACCTGATTTACGGCGGGCTGGGTTTTTCCGTGCTGTACTCGCCTCTGTTGTCGACAAGCGGGGAGTGGTTTCCGGAGCGGCGTGGGCTGGTGATGGGTATCGTCACCGCGGGCGGCGCGGCCGGGCAGGGCCTTCTGCCGTTCTTCGCCAGCCTCGCCACCAAGGCTTTCGGCTGGCGATGGGCGTTTGTCGAAATCGGCTGCGCCATGCTTGTTGCGCTCGCGCTCACCCTGCCGTGGCTGCGATGGCCGCAGGGTTTTCGGCCTCCCGCAGGCATTGCCGCCGATGCACCCGCCACGTCGCGGGCCGAAACCACCACGGTGGCGATGTTGGCGATCGCCGCCTTCTTTTGCTGCATGTGCATGGGCGTGCCGGTGGTGCACCTGGCAGGCTTTGTCAGCGCGGTCTGCGGCTCCGCCAGCGCCGGCGCCACCAGCATGCTCGTCGCGATGGTCTCGGGCGCGGTCGGCCGCGTCTTTTTCGGTTCGATTGCCGACCGCATAGGCCCTCTGAAGGCCTATGCCGCCGCATCGTTCGTGCAGACCGCCTGCGTGGTGGTCTTTCCGGTGCTCCAGGAAGGATGGTCCCTGATGGCGCTTTCCGCCCTTTTCGGACTGGGGTTTGCCGGCAACATGACGTGCCTGTCGCTTTGCGTGCGCGACGTCGTTCCGGCAAGCCGGTTTGGCGGGGCGATGGGGGCGGTCATGATGGTCGCGTGGGCGGGAATGGCGGCCGGCGGTTATGCGGGGGGCGTGCTGTTCGACCTGTCGCTGAGCTACACGCCGTCGTTTGTCGTCGCGGGCGTGGCCGGTGCGCTGAACCTTGCGGTTCTGGCGGCCCTTCAGCTTTGGAGGGGCGCCAATGGCCGGTCGGGGGAACCAGATGGATACGTTGCAGGAAATGGCGTCGTCCGATAGGCCGCGCTCCATCCCGCAAGCCCGGAACTGTCGCGAACAGGCTTTGCCGGAACGCGGATTTTGGAGAAAACATGCGCGCGGTCATGGCGCAAGATGACGACGCGCTTCCAGGCTTGGCAATGGCCGTCTTCCAATTCTAAAGTGGAGCATGCACTCCATCGTCGCGACGCAGAAGCCGGCCGCCGCCCGCGGTGCCTCACGCCCCGCGCTGCTGCTCGACTGGTACGACCGCCACCGCCGCCGGCTGCCGTGGCGGCCGCCGGCGGGCGAGCGGCCCGATCCATATCGGGTCTGGCTGTCGGAGATCATGCTGCAGCAGACCGGCGTCAAAACCGTCGGGCCATATTTCGAAAAATTTCTGGCGCGCTGGCCGGATGTCGCCGCGCTCGGCCGCGCCTCGCAGGATGACGTGCTGCGGATGTGGGCCGGGCTCGGCTATTATTCGCGCGCGCGCAATCTGCATGCCTGTGCCGTCGCGGTGCTGCGCGACCATGGCGGGGTGTTTCCCGATACCGAGGAAGGCCTGCGCCAATTGCCGGGCATCGGCCCCTACACGGCAGCCGCGATCGGCGCAATCGCCTTCGATATCAGAACCATGCCGGTCGACGGCAATATCGAGCGCGTGGTGTCGCGGCTCTACGCGGTCGAGGAACCGCTGCCGCAGGCCAAGCCGCGCATCCAGGAACTGGCCGCGACATTGCTCGGCCCATCTCGCGCCGGCGACAGCGCGCAAGCGCTGATGGACCTCGGCTCCTCGATCTGCACGCCGAAGAAGCCAGCCTGCGCGCTGTGTCCGCTGAACGCGGATTGCGCGGCGCGCGCACGCGGCGACCAGGAGACCTTTCCGCGCAAGGCGCCGAAGAAGACCGGTACGCTACGCCGCGGCGCGGCGTTCATCGTCACGCGCGGCGACGAACTGCTGGTTCGAACCCGCCCCGAAAAAGGCCTGCTCGGCGGCATGACCGAAGTGCCGGGCTCTCAATGGCTGGCCGAACAGGACGACAAGTCGGCGCTGGGCCAGGCGCCGGTGCTCAAGGGGATCACGCGCTGGCACCGCAAGGCCGGCGTCGTCACCCATGTGTTCACGCATTTCCCGCTCGAACTCGTGGTCTACACGGCTAACGTCCCCGCGCGTACGCGTGCGCTGGAAGGCATGCGCTGGGTGCCGGTCGCAACGCTGGCCGACGAGGCGCTGCCCAACGTGATGCGTAAGGCGATCGCGCACGGGCTGGACTGATCTCGGAGGTGCCACAAAATACGATGTCCGGACAAACGTGCAACGTTCGCTACGTGAATGACCCCTTAGACCCGAAGCGGACCGCTTCATCATTTCTTCATGGGCCGAGCGCGAATGATACGTCTTTTCCGGTGATTCCATGATGCGACCGTCGCTACATATCGCTTTGCAACTTCCTGATATTACCAACGTGCGCGCAACTCCCCGGACGTACGACCCAGAAACGGAAGATATAAGATCGATCCTTTCGGATCTGTGCAGAACTGTTGCGAAGGAGGGGAAATTTGTCGTTGCCGGATTTGGTCAAGATCGTTGGCCTGTCGATGTGGGCACCGATCTTGCAATTCTTTTAGAGCAGCTACCGGATGTCTTACGGGCGGTAAAAGCTGGCGCGGCAACCGAGATTGACTTCTATGAGCAAGGTATTGAGCGCAAGATAGAATTCTCTCCCGCAGGAAACGCATACAATGCGACGTGCATATCCCAGACGGAGTGGCAGCCGAACCCGGCAGTCGAGCAAGTGGGCCGCGCAGTTCTAGAGGGAATGTTAGTGGGCGTGCAAGAGGAAGTGGTGAGGCTCATAGAGGAGATCGCTCCCGATCTTGCTGAGCATGACTGGGTGCGCAGATGGCGGGATGCGCCTATTGAGCGCTGATGCTTCAGACCTCCACCTACCCGCGTTTGATGCCTACTGCGCATGCGCTCGGCTGAGGTCGGGGCCGTCGCTCAGTTTACCTGCGATGTCAGGAAAGTAGCGCGGTTCCGGCCGCGCCTCAACAGCCCCGACAAACGCCTCTGATCTTGCGATCGACGATCGCGTCCTCGGGATCGATGTGCACATTGGCCGATACGGGAACGTCGACTGCGCGTGGCTGGCGATGGCCAACCGGCGCCGACCACGGCCTGGTTGCCGTCTCGTTCATGGCGTAGGTGCCGGCGTCGCGGACGATGTCATGTGCAAACGCCGGGGTTGCCATTGCCACGACGACGAGAACAAGCAGTGGGAACCTGATCATAGGGCCCTCCATGCAGTATCGGCTGCGCTTCAACAGCGAGACTGCTTTCGGGGCCAGGATATTCCCGGCTTAGGCTCTTAATCGATGTCAGGCGAATGCCCGGACCAGCTTGGAGCCATGACAAGAACGCCCAAGCTAACTCAACCCGGCAGCCCGAAACCCTTCCAGATAATGCTGCCTGTCGATATCGCTCTCCCACGGCATCTGTTCGTCAATCCAACTCAGCGAGATCCCAGGTTGCGCCAGGCGAAGATCTGCCAGCGCTGATTTCGCGATATCGGCTTGTCCGGCCAGAGCCGCGGCTGCGGTGAGCACGCGATGGGCACCGACGAAATCGCTGCGCTGCCTCAGCGCCTCGCGGGACATGCGCATCGCCTCTCCATATTGGCCGCCGACATATTGGCAGTAGGCGGCAACGCCGCAGTAGATCGCGGCGAACGGGTCTCGCGGGCTGAACCTCAGCGCCTCACGTGCGGCGTAGTCACCTTCCTCCCAACGCCCCCGATACGCGAGGGCCAGACCATAAAAGCCGCGTGCCGGCGAAAAATTCGGATTCAACTCCAGCGCCAGCTCGAATTCGGCAATGCAATCATCGAACCGCTTCTCGAACAGATAGACCGAGGCTAGCGCATAGTGCGCCCAGGCATCTTCGCTGTCGGCGCGGATCGCCGCGAGCGCGGCACGTTCAGCCACATTGATGGAAGAAGCCATTTCTTCCCAACCCATGTGAGCCGCAAAGGCATGGCAGGCAGCCAGCAGGCTCAGCGCCTGGCCATAACCAGGAGAGACGTCAATGGCTTTCTCCAGCAGTGCCTGTGCCACGAGATTGTCCTGCCGGGTAACGCGCCAGTAGTGCTGAAGCGCACGCATGACGAGGTCCCAGGCTGCCATATTGTCCGGCGTCTTGCGATGACTCCGGAAATTCTCCGCTGCATATAGCTGCGGCTCAATCGCGGCGACGACGGCGTGCGTGATGTCATCCTGCACGGCAAATACGTCCTCCAGGTCGCGGTCATAGCGTTCGGCCCAGAGATGGCGGTCGGTAGCTATTTCGCACAATTGGGCGGCGATGCGCACGTGATTGCCTTCCTTCCGCACGCTTCCCTCGACAATATAATCGACGCCGAGATCCTGGCCCAACTGCTTCAGTACGAATGCCTTGTTCTTGTAAGTGAACGACGAATTACGCGCGATGACATGAAACCAGCGGAGCCTGGACAGAGCGGTGATGATGTCCTCGCTGATGCCATCGGCAAAATAGTCCTGTTCGATTTCGCCGGAAAGGTTGACGAACGGCAACACGGCTATGGCCGGGCGGGAGAATGCCGGCCCTTCGAAGGGGGCCGCAGGCGGTGCGGTTTCCAACTGCAGCAGCTCGCCGTGCGGTTCCTTCCGGGCGATCGCGGATAAGTTGACGTCTCCGACGAAGCGAAAGCCTTTTCGCGCAATGGTGCGGATGACAGCCTGATCCTTGCCGCTGTCGCCAACCGCTCTGCGCGCGGCGTTGATGCGGCTCGTCAGCGTCGATTCAGAGACGATGCGGCCGTCCCAGACAGCCTCCATGAGATCGTCCTTGCTGACCACACGATTTCGATTTTCGACCAGGTAGACCAATAAGTCGAACACTTGCGGCTCGACGCCGACATTCTCACCGGCCCGGGTCAGCTCGCGCAGCCGCGCATCCAGCACGTGGTCGGAAAAGTGGAACTGCATATGTTGCTCCGTAAACCCGCGCACAGCCGTTTTTGAAAAGGGGGCCGGGACCGGTCGTCGGGGACCGTCGCACATGCCCTTCCGCGGAGATTACTTGCAAGAAGCCAGGAGATAAGGCAAATTTTGTATTGATATCATTTTGATAAGGAAATCTTTGAGTGCGGAGCCTTAGCCTGGACCAGTTGCGGACTCTCCTCGAAGTGGTCGAGTGCGGCAGTTTTTCTGCGGCCGCGCGTCGGCTCCACCTGACGCAGCCAGCGATCAGCTTGCAGATACGTGAACTTGAACGGCGATTTGGTCTGAAGCTGATCGAGCGTCTGGGAAAGCAAGCACACGCCACGGTTCCGGGTCGTGAGCTCATCGAAGCCGCACGGCGCGTTTTTCGCGAGTGCGACTCTATCGATGCGGCGATGCGGCGATTTCGCGAAGGGTGGATCGGACGCGTGCGGATCAGCATGACCCTGACCTCTATGGTCTACAAATTGCCGCCGATCCTGCGCCAGATAAGACTCGATCATCCCGGTATTGATTTGGTCATCACCAATACGCCAACGCCCACCAGTGTTGACAACATCATCCATAACCGGATCGATTTAGCGCTCGTGAATCTCCCGGTTCAGAAGAAGCAGCTCAAAATCACCCCGCTCTGCGCAGAGAATATGTTCGCGATATTTCCAGCAGGAACGCGCAATCTTCCAGACGTGATTACGCCTGGCGATGTAGCGAAGCATCATCTGTTGGTGGAGCAGCAAACCAGCGCGGCTTATGCGCTCGTTATTGGATGGCTCGCCGGGCACGGTCCCCAGACCCGGCAGCCCATGCCCCTTGGAACGGTTGAGGCGTTAACGAGCGCCGTTGCATCCAATCTCGGCATGGCGATCGTGCCGGAGGTAGCAATCGCAGCGCATAGTTCCGACTTCGTCGTCCGGCCATTGCGGCCGGCACTATCGCGCACACTTGCGTTGATCGAGCACCGCAATAAGCCGAACGAACCGGCGCTCGAACTCGTCCGCAATGCACTACTCGTATTGCGCGAAAGTGGCCCTAGTCAGTCTGGAAGCGTTTCGGTGGCGGGACCTCGGACTTCATCAATGCGCAAGAAGAAACGGAATCGGACAGAGAGGCGCCCAAATTAGTCGAGCTTTGGTCGAAGGCGGACGTGGAGGACACGTCGACGGCACGAAGGCGAGAGCACTCAACGAAGTCAGGCGGCGCGGGCGTCCTGTTCTTTGGACGCCGGCGTCAGGACGGTGCGATTGCGGCCGGTCTTCTTGGCGATATAGAGGCCCTGATCGGCGCGTTCGATCATGTCCTGCACGTCGCGGTCACCTTCCGCGTTGATCGCAACGCCAATCGAGACGGTCGCTGGAATACTCGTCTCGCCATGCTTGATCGTGGTTTGCTCGATCGAGCGCCGGATCCGCTCCGCGAGCAGCAGGGCGGTCTCCTGGTCGATCTCGCGCAACAGCACCACGAACTCCTCGCCACCGAAGCGGGCAGCCTTGTCGGTGGTGCGGATCGACTGATCGATGATTTCCGCGATCCGCTTGATCGCGTCATCGCCGGCGGCATGGCCGTGGGTGTCGTTGATCTTCTTGAAATGATCGATGTCGATCATCAAGGTCGCCATGCCGCCAGCATGGTCGGGCCCGACGTGCGCCCGATCCGGTCGGCTTCCTGCGTGATGGAAATGATCGGCCGTGCGATGCGCCGGGAAATGACCATCGCCAGTCCGAGCCCGATCAGCGCGGTGATCACGCCAATGCCCAGGATGATTTTTGCCGAGGAGATCGCCGCTGCGAGCGCCAGCCCTCAAATCTGGAAGCTGTCAAAATCGGCAACCGGCGTCTGACAGGCAACGTGCGCAGCTTGCTGACACCACGGTGGCAGCAGGCCCGCGGTAGATCAATGCCTCACGGAGGTTGCCATGATCAGCACCGCGCTCGACAATATCCCCATGCCGCCGTCTTCAAAACTGCTCGGCTGGCACGTGCTCGACGCGCGGCCGAAGGAGGGGTGGATCCGCATTGGCTTCGACGGCAAACCGGATTTCTGCAACCCGGCCGGCTTCGTGCAGGGCGGCATTCTCTCGGCGATGCTCGACGACACCATGGGGCCGGCGGTGTTCACCATGACGGACGGAAAACTCTACACGGCGACCATCACCATGACGGTGAATTTTCTCAGCCCCGCCAAGCCGGGGCCGATCACCGGCGAGGCCAGAGTCACCCAGCTCGGCAGGACCGTTGCCTTTGTGGAAGGGCGGTTGACGGCCGCGGATGGCACGCTGCTGGCGACCGCCACGACCAGCGCGCGGCTGGTCGAGACGGCGAAGGCGATCGGCCCGTCGGTTAGCTCGCGGCCCGCGGCGCTTCCCGCGTGAGCTGGACGATCGGCGGCTTGGCGTTGAGCCCCTCGACCTGGAAGCCGGCGACGCGCTTGTAGTTGGCGGCGATGTCTTCCAGCTCTTTCAACGACAGCACGTCGGTGACGACGTTGTAGCCGTCGGGCGCGCGCTCTTCGACCATCTGCATCACCTGCTCCGGGCCGTTGCGGCGGTTGAGCATCACGAGGTCGGTCGTAGCTGGCCGGCGCTCGGCTTCGTACGCCACGAGCGCGGCATTGGTCGGGCCATGCGCCAGGATTTCGCGGGTGATGACGCGGGCGTCCAAAATCGCCTGCGACGCGCCGTTGGACCCGATCGGGTACATCGGATGGGCGGCGTCGCCCATCAGCGTGACGCGGCCGAAGGTCCATTGCGCGACGGGATCGCGATCGACGAGTGGATACTCGTAGGCGTGCGGGCAGTTCTCGATCAAGCCGGGCACGTCGAGCCAGTCGAATTTCCAGTCCTTGAACCAGGGCAGGAATTCTTCGAGGTCAGCAGTTCGGTTATAGTCCTCGCGCCGCCACTGATAGGTCGGCGGCATGTGCCGTTCGGCCACCCAGTTGATCCTGAATTTGCCGGCGCTGTCGGCCTGTTTCGAAATCGGATAGCAGACGAATTTCAGGATCTCGTGGCCGGCCATGATCATGGTGCGGCCGGACAGGAAGGCGTCGCTGTCGGTTATGCCGCGCCACAGGATGCGGCCGTTCCAGATCGGCGGGCCTTCGCCGGGATAGAGCTTTTCGCGGACCGCCGAATGGATGCCGTCGGCCGCGATCAGCAGCACGCCATCGTGGCTGCCTTGCGATTTGCCGGTCGCCTTGTCGATGAATTCGGCGCGGACGCCGTTCTCCGTCTCGGTCCAGCCGGAGAGGTGATGGCTGGTCAGAATGTTCTCTTTGCCCAGCCGTTTGATCACAGCGTCGAGCAAAATCTGCTGCAGCGTGCCACGATGGATCGAAAACTGCGGCCATTTGTACCCGGCCTCGATGCCGCGCGGCTCACTCCATATCGGCTTGCCGTGCTTGGAGAAATACGCGAGTTCCTTGGTGCGGACGCCAGCCGCGTCGAGCGCGTCATGCAGGCCGAGCTCGATCAATTCGCGCACCGCGTGCGGCAGCACGTTGATGCCGACGCCGAGCGGCCGCAGCTCTGGCACGCTTTCAAAGACCCTGACGGGCACGCCGATCTGGTGCAGGCTGAGGGCCAGTGTCAGCCCGCCAATGCCGCCGCCCGCGATGAGAACAGTCATGTTACGCCCCTCTTACTGTCTGGGCGTCATGACATGAGAGACGGCAAGGGGGCAACTGCGAAGGTTGCCGGCGGCCGGGCTCACGGCTTCGGACGATTTAACCAAGCGGTGGCGGAGCACCGAAGAAGCCGACGATTTTGACCAGCCGGCCGTCGGGACCGATCTCGCCAAAATCGATCGAGGTGTCGCCGGGCGTCCCGTCCGCCCGCACCAGGCGCCAGAGAAACCGGACAACGTTGTGATGCACGTCGATGCCGCTCATGAACTCCAGCCGCGCGCCGGGTCGGGTGGCCCGAACCTTGGCGATGTAACGGCCCAGGGCCTCACGTCCGGTCAGCGAAACGTTCGGATCGAGATAGACGCCGCTGTCGCTCCAGCACTGTTCCAGCAGCGTGTCTCTGCCCGCAGCCTCACGCTCGTTCCATGCCTCCATGTACCGTGTCACTGCCGTCGTGATCGCGTTGCCGTCCATGGAGATGATCCTCGCCGACCCCGGTTTTCCTGCACGATTGAAATGTCCGTCACGCAGGGACTGCCTGTTCAACTCTTGCAGCAAAATGGCGGATCGTCACTTACATCCGAGGTAATTGCTCTTCCGCCACCATGGTCTAGATTACCGGGCATGGATGCGCCAAACCAGAATGCGCCATTTGTCCCGGCCGGGCATTTCAGCAGCTTGCTGAAGCACTGGCGAAAGGTGCGCCGCCTTACCCAGATCGAACTGGCGGTGGATGCCAATGTCTCCGCCAAACACCTGTGCTTTCTGGAAACCGGCCGCTCGCAACCGAGCCGCGAGATGGTGCAACTGCTCTGCAGCGCGCTCGATCTGCCGCTCGAAGAAAGAAATGTCTTGCATGTCGCGGCAGGCTTCGTGCCGCCCTACAGCGACAAGGGACTGGCCGCCGATCATCTGCAGCCGGTGCGGCAGGCGCTGGATTTCATCCTGCGCCAGCAGGAGCCGTATCCGGGGATTGTCGTCGACGGCCGCTGGGACGTCCGCATGCGCAACCAGGGCTCGGCGCGCCTGCTGAAGCCGTTTCGCGATTCGTACGAGATGGAGGCCAGGGTGGCCGACAACGCGATGCACGTCGCCTTCCATCCGAAGGGGTTGCGGCAGTTCATCGTGAACTGGGACGAGTTCGCCGGCCAGCTGATCCAGATCCTTCATCGCGACGTCGCGCAAGGAAGCCGCGCTGCGGCGCAGTTGCTCGATGAAATCATGGCCTATCCCGGTCTGTCGGCCGAATGGAGGCTTCCGCGACAAGTGTCGGCGTCGTCACCGGTGATGACCATGCATCTCGCCAAGGGCGACTATCGTCTCGCCTTCTTCTCCACCTTTACGACGCTGGCGATGCCGATGGACGCCGTGCTGCAACAGATCAAGATCGAATGTTTCTTCCCGGCGGACGAGGTGACCGCCGCGAAGGCGCGCCAACTCGCCCCCTGACGAAACCTGAAGGAGATGGAAATGCAACTTGCTCCGAGCCGTCATCAATCGACCGAGACGATGAACGAACTTCGGGCGCTGAACGCCCGCTTCATCCATAATTTCGTGACCAACGACGTGGCTTCGCACGACGCCATTCTTCATCCCGCCTTCATCAACATCTGGCCCACGGGCCAGCGCTGGGATCGCGCGACCTATTTGAAATACTGGGCAACGGCCTTCGACCCTGATGTCATCGTGTACTGGGACGTCCGCGATGAACTCATTACCGTCATCGGAGACGTGGCGCTGGTGCGTTCCACCAACAAAGCCACACGCCGCCGCGATGGAAACGAAGTAACCGGCATGACCACTTATACCGATACCTACCTGTTCGAGAACGGCGCGTGGAAATGCATTCAGGCCCAGATCACGGCGGTCGCGCCCGAGCATTATCCCGCCGATGACACGATCGTCAGCGTCTACATCAAGGGAGAGCTTCAGCGTCGCGCGGCGTGAACGCCTTTCTGGCACGCGCAGGCTGGCTGCACGCCAGGGTATGCGTGGGTGCAGAGCGCTGCAACGCTGCGGGGATGGACGGCAGGCAGACGCGCGGTTAACCTCCTGGGTCCCACCGAGAGGATCAACATGTTCAAGCTCTATTATGCCCCCGGCACCTGCGCGCTGGCGTCCCACATCGCTTTGGAAGAGGCGGGCGCCTCCTACACGGCGGAGCGGCTCGACTTCAAGAACAGCCAGCAGACCAGCCCGCAATATCTTGCGATCAATCCGAAGGGGCGGGTGCCGGCGCTGGTGACGGAGCGTGGCACCTTGACCGAAACGCCGGCGATCCTCGCCTACATTGCGCAAGGCTTTCCGCAGGCCAGGTTGATGCCCGATGACGCGTTCGCGTTTGCACAGGCGCAGTCCTTCAACAGTTATCTCTGTTCCACGGTGCACATCAATCACGCGCACAAGATGCGCGGCTATCGCTGGGCGGTCGAGGAGACCTCGTTCGCGGACATGAAGCGCAAGGTGCCGGAGACGATGGCCGCAGCGTTCGCGCTGATCGAGCGCGACATGCTGAAGGGACCGTGGGTGATGGGCGAGCAGTACACGGTCTGCGATCCCTATCTGTATACGATTGCGCTCTGGCTGGAAGGCGACGGCGTCGACCTTGCGCCGCTGCCGAAGGTCGCTGCGCACCGCAAGCGGATGTCGGAACGGCCCGCAGTGCAGAAGGTGCTCGCCGAGGCGAAGGCCTGAGCGCTTAGCTTGTAGGGTGGGCAAAGCGCAGCGTGCCCACCATCTCTCCATTCGCGCTTGTGACGGTGGGCACGCTTCGCTTTGCCCACCCTATTTGACTACGCAGCTACCATGCGGGTGGTGGGGCCCGATATGGAACGTAGTCCTCAAATTCCCACTTTCCGAGACGAGCCAGCTTTTCCGCCAAAGCACTCCAGGTCGGGGCTTCGCCGCAGCCTTCACAATATTCCTGAACGAATTTTTTCAACTGCATGTAATCGAAGTCTCGAACGAACAGGTGATGCCTTCCGATCTTGAAGTCTTCGCGGATATTGGAAGCAAACCAATCGGGTGTGCAGAGCATAAAATCGAATGACTCCTGGCCTCCTTGGCCAGCAGGTCCGATCATTGCCATAACTAATATGCCGAATGGCCCGGTTGGCGCAAAATCCTTCAACGGATCGGCATCGGGACTGAAGAGGGACTTCAATTCAGCTCGCATTTGCTTTTTCCATTATGCTGATCGCGGTGTGGGCCGCTTGCCGCGCTCCATCTCGCGGCCGATGCCGAGCATGATGTTGCGCAGCCAGACCGAGCCGGGGTCCATCTGGGCACGGGTCGGGTAGAACATGAACTGCTCGTCGATTCCCGGATCGAGCGGCGGCGCGATCGTGGTCAGCGATAATTGCTTCGACAGCGCCCCGATCAGGCGGCGCGGCACGAAGGCGACGAGATCGGTGCGCGCGGTTACGTGCAACGCCTCGATATAGCCGGGCACGACCAGCGCGATCCGCCGCTCGATGCCCTTGGGGCGCAACCAGCTGTCGATCAGGTCTTCGTTCTGGCCGCGGATCACGACGGCGACGTGGCGCGCGTCGAGAAAGGTTTCGGTCCGCTTCAGCCGCGCGCCGGCGGGGTGGCCGCGCCGCACCGCCAGCGCGTCGCTGTCGGTGTAAAGCCGTTGCCGGTGAAACCCCGTGAAGGCATTGCCGATCGAGATCACCATGTCGATGGTGCGGGCGAACTCAGCCGTGAAGATCGCCGGCCGCCGCCACGGCACCACGTCGATCCGGACGTTCGGGGCCAGCTTCGTGATCTTCTCCATCAGCGGCGGCATCAAAAGCTCGACCGCGAGATCAGGCATCATCAGGCGAAACTGGCGCTCACTCCGCGCGGCGTCGAAATCGTCGGTAATGAACAGGGAGCGCACCTGATCGAGTGCCTGCGCCAGCGGTGAGCGCAGCGCCTGCGCCCGCGGCGTCAGTTCCATCCGCGCCCCCGTCCGCACCAGCAGCGGGTCGCCGATCAGGTCGCGCAACCGCTGCAGCGCATGGCTGGCGGCGGGTTGCGACAGCCCGATCCGCATCGCGGCGCGGCTGACATTGGCTTCCCTGAGCAGCGCGTCGAGCGCGACCAGCAGATTGAGGTCAAGCGAATTCAAATTCATGAAATGAATATATATCATATTCACTATCGATTGGAAGAATGGGCGGTCGAGGCGGAGGATGGTGACATCCGAAACATCGAGGCCCGCCCTTATGACCGCACGACTGGAGCCGGCCGCTCCGCCCTATCCCGACAAGGTTCAGGCCGCGTTCGATCGCATGCCGCGATCCTGGATGCCGCCCTTTCGCCTGTTCACGACGCTTGCGCGCCATCCCGAACTGTTCGAGCGCTTCATTCGCGGCGCGCCGAGCTATCTTCCCGGAACAAGGCTCAGCATCCGGCAGCGCGAGGTTCTGCTGCATCGCGTGACGGCGCGTTGCGGCTGCGAATATGAATGGGGCATGCGCGTGCACTATTTTGCCGGCGAGGCGGGACTGACCGCAGCGCAAGTCAGCGCCACCGTGCATGGCAATGCCGACAGCGCCTGCTGGGAGGCCAACGATGCGGTGCTGATCCGCCTCGCCGACGAACTACACGACAGCTGCGACATCAGCGACGAACTGTGGCCGGTGTTGCGAGCGGCGTTCGGAGATGAAGCAATCCTCGAGCTGCTGCTGCTCGCCGGTTACTACCGGACGGTCGGCTATCTCGCCAACGGCCTGCGTATGCCGCTCGAGCCCGATGTCAGCCGGCCGTTTCCGGCGGCCTGATGTTCATCAACCGCGGAGAACGCGGTCCTTTCTCAACAACGGAGACAATCAATGAGCTCAGCCGACAACAAGAAACTGGTGCAGCAGATCTACACGGACTCTGCAAATCGCAGCGGAACAACCTTTATCGACAATCTCGCCGAGGATGTCACCTGGATCGTCACCGGGCAATATTCCTGGTCTGGCGAATTCAGGGGTCGCGAGGCCATCAATAACGGCCTGCTGGGTCATCTGCGATCACAGCTCGCCGCCGGACGGCCGCGCACGGAGGCGTTCAACTTCATCGCCGAGGGCGACTATGTCGTGGTCGAAGCCCGCGGCGACAACGTCACCAAGTCCGGGGAGCGTTACGACAATCAATACTGCATGGTCTGGCGGATCGAGAACGGCAAGATCAAGGAGATCAAGGAGTACTGCGATTCCGCGCTGGTCGTGCGGGTGCTCGGTCCATTCCCGGCAGAGCGGAAGCTCGCGGTCGCGGTTTGAGACACACTGTAGCTTCGTAGGGTGGGCAGAGCGAAGCGTGCCCACCATTCTCCGGGCTACGGAGATGCATCGGAAAAGAAAAAGGTGGGCACGTCGCTTGCGCTCCTTTGCCCACCCTACGACTTATCGGCATTGATCCGTTCAGGCGGCCTTGATTCCGAGATGCTTGAACATGTTGCCGCGGGCCTCGTCGTCCATCTCGGCCTTGAACTTGAAGCTGTCCTTCAGCGCGATCGCCTTGGCCGCCGCAGGACGTGCCATGATCTCGTCGACCAGCCGCTTGACGTTGGGATATTTCGCGACCGCATCGTCGCCGAGCACGAAGGGGAGCATGCGGGCCCAGCCCCAGACGTCCATGTCGACGATGGTATAGGTGTCGCCGACCATGTAGCGGCGGCCGGCGAGGTGGTCGTTGAGAATGCCGAAATGCCGCTGCGCCTCGAACTGGTAGCGGTTATGGGCATAGTCGATTTTCTCCGGCGCAAAATGCTTGAAGTGGACGGCCTGGCCGGAATAGGGGCCGACGCCCGTGGCCGCGAACATCAGCCATGACAGCAACTCGCCGCGGTTGGCCGGCGTGTTGGCAGGGAGAAACTTGCCGGTCTTTTCGGCGAGATAGAGCAGGATGGCGTTGCTGTCGAACACCTTGACGCCATCGTCGTCGATCGCCGGCACCTTGGCGTTCGGATTGATGGCGAGATATTCCGGCTTGAACTGGTCGCCCTTGCGGGTGTCGACGGCCACCGCCTCATAGGCGAGGCCGGCTTCCTCCAGGAAGAGGGCGACCTTGGTCGGGTTAGGCGATCCATTGAAGTAGAATTTGAGCATTTGGAATTTTCCCCCATTGCTTCTTGCAAGGACAATTTGTTGCGGCAGGTGGCGGCATTGCCGCCGTGTGTCACGTCCATGCTCAAATTTTACGGGGTGCGCAAGCGACGAGTTTGTGACCGGGGTGGTGTCCGGACGGTCGATACGAGCGAAACCGGCTCCTACGACAGCGCCAGACCGCCGATGCCCGCGGCCGCAAGGCCGGCACCGGCCGCGATCATCACGGATGCGAAGCGCATTTCCGAACGCAGCGCCGTTCGTTGCCCGGCGCGTTCCGTTCCTTTGGCATAACCGTGGACGATGATCTGTTCGCTGAAGGTGCCGCTGGCGTCCAGAATGTCGGTCAAGCCCGCGCTGGCGACCAGGATACCGAGGATGATCAGTCCGGCGGGGCCCAGCAAACTCAACAGCAGCATTGGAAACAAGCCGATCAGGAAAATCGGCAGCAGCGGCAGTACAATGAGCGACTCGGAGCCTCGCGTGCGCATGGCCGTAATCTCAACCGGGATGATGTATGTCGCAACTATGCACCTAAACGAGGACGAAAAGGCGCATGGCTAGCTGCGCGCCGAACACGGCAGCCATGCCGGTTGATCGGGGGTAGTTGCGCTGGCGATGGGCAGGCCGCATTTCGCGGCACAGCGGTCGAGGTTTTTGCACGCTGTCGTGCTTTGGCGTGCCCTAATGCAACGCGCCTGCAAATGTCCGGTGATGCCCCCGGTCGTGCGGCTCAGCCCGCCGCCATTCCGGAGCGGATTTCGGCGCGTAGCTCGTCGATCAGCCTCAGGCCGTTCTTGGTCTCGACGTGCCAGAAGGTCCAGCCGTTGCAGGCGGGCGAGCCCTGGGCCACCGCACCGATGCGGTGGATCGAGCCGACCTTGTCGCCGAGCATGATGGCGCCGTCGGCGCGAACCAGCGCGCCGTGGCGCTTCTGGGAATCCACCAGCTTGGTGCCGGGCGGAATCATGCCGCGCTCGATCAGTTCGGAGAATGCCACGCGGGGAGCGTCGCGCGCGGTCATGAATGGCGCCAGCGTCGCCTCGGGCAGCGGTTCGACCGCCGCGATGCGCTCTTCGGCCGCTTTCGCATAGGTCTTGTCGCGCTCGAAACCGATGTAGCGGCGGCCGAGACGTTTTGCCACGGCGCCGGTCGTGCCGGTGCCGTTGAAGGGATCGATCACGAGGTCGCCGGGCTTCGACGACGACAGCAGCACGCGCGCCAGCAGGCCCTCTGGCTTCTGGGTTGGGTGCACTTTCTTGCCGTCGGCGCCCTTGAGGCGTTCTTCGCCGGTGCAGAGCGGGATCAGCCAGTCGGAACGCGCCTGCACGTCCTCGTTGGCGGCCTTCAGCGCTTCATAATTGAACGTATACCCCTTGGCCTTTTCGTCGCGCGCGGCCCAGATCATGGTTTCATGGGCATTGGTGAAGCGGCGGCCGCGGAAATTCGGCATCGGATTGGTCTTGCGCCAGACGATGTCGTTGAGAACCCAGAAGCCGAGGTCCTGCATGATCGAGCCGACGCGAAAAATGTTGTGGTAGGAGCCGATCACCCACAGTGTCGCCGACGGTTTCATGATCCGGCGGCAGGCGAGCAGCCAGGCGCGGGTAAAATCGTCATAGGCGGCAAAGGATGAGAACTTGTCCCAGTCGTTGTTGACGGCATCGACATGGGATTCATCGGGGCGCTTGAGGTCGCCCTTCAGCTGCAGGTTATACGGCGGATCTGCAAACACCAGATCGACCGAACCGGCCGGCAGCTTCGACATCTCGGCGACGCAATCGCCGACGACGATGCGAGCGCTGGAGTCATACTCGAATTTAGTGCGGGGCGCCCTTGCAGACGCCCCGCGACGCGACACTACCATGACTCAATTACTCTGACTCAGGCGACGCTGTCGGCGACGCGGGACTAAACAACCGACTGGCGGTACATTGACCCGGCAAAGTAAAAATCGACTTAATCGGTATAGTTGCTGAGAAGAGATTGCCGAGAGAAATTGCGGGGTTGGTCGCACTAGGCAATATTTGCCCGGCAGGTTATTGATTAATGGAATGGAAATTTTACGTGATTGCCGCGTTGGGTATTCGAGCAAACACCCCGGGGATGAGGAAACAGCGCCATGCGTTACGATGATTTCCGCCGCAGTGACGACATTGACGACCGTCGCGACGACAGCGGCGGCGGCGGAATGGGTGGCGGCGGCGGTTTTGGCCTGCCGATGGGCGGCGGCGGGCTCGGCATCGGCACCATCATCGTGCTCGGCCTGGTCGGCTACGCCTTCGGCATCGACCCGCGCATCCTGATCGGCGGTGCCGAAATCCTGACCGGTGGCAACCAGGCGCCGACCTACCAGACCGACCGCAAGTCGGGGCCGGCCAAGACCGGCGCGCCGAAGGACGAAGTCGGCAGCATGATCGCGGGCATCCTCGGCGAGATCGACGATCGCTGGAGCGAGATTTTTCAGTCCAGCGGACAGAATTACACCGGGCCGCGCATCGTGCTGTTTAAGAATGCCACCAATGGCGGCCGCTGCGGCATGGCGCAGTCGGCGATGGGACCGTTCTACTGCCCGCCGGACAAGCAGATCTTCCTCGACACCAGCTTCTTCCGCGAAGTCGAGACGCGCTTTAAGGGGTGTTCGGGCAGTGCGTGCAAGTTCACGACGGCCTATATCATCGCGCATGAAGCGGGACATCACATCCAGAACCTGCTCGGCATCCTGCCGCGCGTGAACCGGCTGCAACAGCAGGCCGGCAGCAAGGCGGAAGCCAATGCGCTGCAGGTCAAGGTCGAGCTGCAGGCGGATTGCCTGTCCGGCGTCTGGGTCAACCGCGAAGAGAAGAAGCGTCCGGGCTTCATCGAGCCCGGCGATATCGATGCGGCACTGAGGACGGCAACTGCGATCGGCGACGATACGCTGCAACGACAGTCGACGGGCAGGGTGGTGCCCGACAGTTTCACCCACGGCTCCGCGGCGCAGCGCAAGCAGTGGTTCATGACCGGCTACCAGCAAGGCACGGTGCAGGCTTGCAACACGTTTGCCCAAGGCGCTTTATAGTTTGAAGACGCTTTATAGTTGAAGGCGCGTTGTAGCTTGAAGACGAGGATGCCCGGCGCAAGGCCGGGCATGACGGGAAGAAGCGGTCATGTCCTCCATCGATGAAGCAAAACAATTCGTGCCGCTCAACATCGCGGTGCTGACGGTCTCCGACACGCGGACGCTCGCGGATGACAAGTCGGGCACCACGCTGGCGGAGCGGCTGACGGCCGCCGGCCATCAGCTTGCCGCGCGCGAGATCATCGTCGACGACGTCGATGCGATCCGCATCATCATCAAGCGATGGATCGCCGACGAGAGCATCGATGCGATCATCACGACCGGCGGAACCGGTTTCACCGGCCGCGACGTGACGCCGGAGGCGATCGAGCCATTGTTCGAAAAGCGGATGGACGGCTTTTCGATCGCCTTCCACATGCTGAGCCACGCCAAGATCGGCACCTCGACGGTGCAGAGCCGCGCCACCGCGGGCGTGGCGGGCGCGACCTTCATCTTCTGCCTGCCGGGATCGCCGGGCGCCTGCCGCGATGCATGGGACGGCATCCTCGCCGCCCAGCTCGATTACCGCACGCGGCCCTGCAATTTCGTCGAGATCATGCCGCGGCTCGACGAGCACCTGCGGCGGCCTAAAGCCCAAGGCGCGTCGGCCTGACCGGCTGCTTCGTAGGATGGGTAGAGCGAAGCGAAACCCATCATCTCTCCGCGCGTGGGATTGATGGGTTTCGCTTCGCTCTACCCATCCTACAACTGGCGAACCACGCCGATATCGTGCGCCACATGCCGCGATACCATTCTTCGCGCAACGCATGGGCGCGCTTGATGTAAAAATCGAGAAGGTCCGGCGTGACGCGCCGCGGGGTATCGCGACGCCCCGGCTTCAAAGTTCGAGTTCCCAGGTTTCGCCGACCAGGTCTTGGCCGAAGCTGCGGTGGGACTCGGTGGCGACCAGTTTGAACTCAGCCTCCTGATAGATTTTGCGGGCGGCCACGAGGATGCTCTGGGTCCACAGCGTGATCCGGTGATAGCCGCAGGCCTTCGCGAACGCGATGCATTCGCCGACCAGCCGTTGACCCAATCCCTGTCCACGCCCGGCTGGATCGACCAGCAGCAGTCGCAGCTTGGCGACATCGTCGGTGTGCCGCACCAGGAATATCGAACCGACCTGCGCGCCTTCGATATCGGCGATCCAGCAACGCTCTCGCGACACGTCGAATGAAGCGATGAATTTCGCCGCGATCTCGGCGACGAGACCTTCGAAAGAGGAATCGAAGCCGTATTCGCGCGCATAGAGCGCGCCGTGGCTCTGCACCACCCATCCCATGTCGCCGGGGCGCGGCTCGCGTAACGTCGCCGGTCGTGGTGCGGCACTGCCATCGCCGAGCAGTCGCTCGATGTCGGCCATTGCCCCGATCAGGCGCTCCCGGCTGCCGTTCGGCAGCGAGCCAAGCATCGCCGCGACGTCGTCCTTTGAACTGCGCTCGAGTTTTGCGAACGCCTGCCGCCCCTTGGCCGTCAATGCGAGCTGGTATTGCCGACGGTCGGACGGCAGCGGTTCGCGGGTGATCAACCCGGCTTCATCGAAATTCTGCACGATCCGGCTGAGATAGCCGGCATCGAGACCCAGTTCGGCGCCGATCTCCTTGGCCGAGAGATCCTGGCGGTGGGCGAGTTCGTACAGCACCCGCGCCTCGCTCAGCGAGTACGGGCTCTTCAGGAGCTGCTGGTCCAGCACGCCGAGCTTGCGGGTGTAGAAGCGGTTGAAGGCGCGGACGGCCGCGACTTCCTGTTCGGAATCCGGTTGGGGCATGGCATTACCTCGATAATTGCCATTGTCAAATATATAGTTGCCTTTGGCAAGTATATTCTGATGGCATGCATCCGGCGAGGCGGTCAGGCCCGTCCTACTTTGCATGGGGTTGTTTTGCGATTTTTGGATCTGCGCCGCGCTAGGCGACGACAATGATCCGGCTACGCAACTGGGTGCGCGAGGCGCGGCCGAGCTGGCGCAACAGCCGCGTCTCGGAACGGCGGGAATCCGGCCGGTAGCCGCCAAGCCGCTCATAATGATCGCGCGCGATCAGCAGCCCCTGTTCCGCCGACGGCCCGGTAATCATGCGGGCGACGAACTTGAAGCCGTCGCGCAGCCGCGCGTCGGAATAGGGCGAGCGGGCGTAGCGAAACACCCCCGCGCGCGGCCGGTCGCTGCTCGATACGTTCTGGATGAATTGCGTGGTCTCTTCGATCCACCCGTTGTCGAGCACCGCGCCGGCATGCAGGAACATCAGCCATGGCGAGCGCGCCGCCCGCGCGCCGGCGGCCAATGCCGCGGCGCGTGTTCCTTCAAACGCCAGAAAGCTGCAGCCGGCGACGTCGGCCACCCGTTCGATGACGCCGTTGGCGGCCCTGTCGACCAACAGTACCTCGCGGATGACGCCGGCGGCGGCGCCCGGCACCAGCGCCGCCAGCGTTGCGACGGCGGGCTGCTCGACCCCTTCGGTTGGAATGATCACGCTCAACATGAATGAGGCTTCGGTGGCTCAAACGGGGAAAAACGCTGCACTGTTATCACCTTGTCATAATCAAAGCAGCCGTTGGCGTGCAGTTTTTTGCGGCATCTGGCGCGAATGCCATTCCGACATCTGCGCCTCGCTGTGAATTGTTGTTGATGATGTTCTTGATTTGTTCCTTTGACGTGCTATGTTCGCTCCATGAGCCGAGCATCCTCTCATGCCCTCAAGCACCCGCCGGTCACGGCGCCCTCCGAACCGGCGGGTGCGACACCTTTTGCCGAGCTTGCGGTCGCGATCGAGAGCAAGCGGCGGCGCGGACGCGGTGCGCAGTCCAACGCGAGCGGCCGGTTCGAGGCCGAAGCGCGGGTCGCCTTCGACGATGGCTGGCAAAGCCTGGACGAACTGCCGCCGTTCAAGACCACGGTGACGCTCGATACCTCGCGCAAGGTCATCACCCGCAACGAGTCGCCCGACATCGGCTTCGACCGTTCGATCAATCCCTATCGCGGCTGTGAACATGGCTGCGTCTATTGCTTCGCGCGGCCGACGCATGCGTTTCTCGGACTGTCGCCCGGGCTCGATTTCGAATCCAAGCTGCTGATCAAGCCCGACGCGCCGGAATTGCTCGAGAAGGAATTGGCTGCCTCGGGTTACGAGCCGCGCATGATCGCGATCGGTACCAACACCGATCCCTACCAGCCGATCGAACGCGAGCACAAAATCATGCGCGGGATTCTCGAAGTGCTTGATAGAGCCGGCCATCCCGTCGGCATCGTCACCAAATCGGCGCTGGTGACGCGTGACATCGATATTCTGCAGCGGATGGCGAAGCGAAATCTGGTCAAGGTCGCGATTTCAGTGACCACGCTCGATCCCAAGCTGGCGCGCACCATGGAGCCACGCGCCTCGACGCCGCCGAAGCGGCTGGAGGCGCTGCGGCAATTGTCGGAGGCCGGCATTCCCGCGACCGTCATGGTCGCGCCGATTATCCCGGCGCTGAACGATTCCGAGATCGAACGCATTCTCGATGCCGCAGCCCATGCCGGCGTCAAGGAAGCAAGCTACGTGCTGCTGCGGCTGCCGCTGGAAGTACGCGATCTGTTTCGCGAATGGCTGATGGCGAACTATCCCGACCGTTATCGTCACGTCTTCGCCCTGATCCGCGACATGCGCGGCGGGCGTGACTACGACTCGCAATGGGGAACGCGGATGAAGGGCACCGGCCCGATGGCCTGGATGATCGGGCGGCGCTTCGAGATCGCCTGCGAAAAGCTCGGCCTCAACAAGCGCCGCTCGAAACTGACCACCGATCATTTCGTCAAGCCGAAGCGCAGCGGACAGCAACTGAGTTTGTTCTGATCGTCATTGCGAGCGAAGCGAAGCAATCCATCTATCCGTCATGCTGCGACATGGATTGCTTCGCTGCGCTCGCAATGACGCGGAGGGAGTAGCATGAGTACAAAATTGCAGGCGCCAACCCCGCGGTTCACGATTATCACCCTCGGCGTCAATGACATCCGCGCCAGCATCGCTTTTTACGAGGCGCTTGGTTTTGTCAGGAAAATGCGCGCGACCGGCGAGGCGGTCGCCTTCTTCGATACCGGCGGCACGGTGATCGGGCTTTTCCCGTGGGATCAACTCGCCGCCGACGCCACGCTGCCGGATCAGCCGCGGCCGAAAGCCTTTCGCGGAGCGACGCTCGCCTGGAATTGCGGCTCCGTCGAAGAGGTCGATACGGTGCTGGATTTCGCAATCTCCTGCGGCGCCTCGCTGTTGAAGCCCGCGCACAAGACCGATTACGGCGGTTACTCCGGCTATTTCAGCGATCCCGATGGTCACCCCTGGGAAGTCGTGGTCGCGCCCGGCATCGAAGTCGGCGCCGACCGGCGGGTTCACCTGCCGGATTAGAGCCCGCGATGGTATGGCCTGCCGCTTCTCTCTGCCGGTGAATTGCCGTATTGCGGCGTGATGGACCAGAAGCCCGCATTGGTATCGGAACAGCAGCCGCTCGTCATCTTGACGACGCCGCGCCTGATTCTGCGCGCAGCGGTCGAAGAGGACATATCGATCCTGCAAGATCTGGTCTTCGGCGACGGCGAGGTGATGCGCTTTGCATTTTCCGGGACGCCGATGGCCGGGGACGCCGCCGAAGATTTCATCCGAAGATTTTTCACCTTCGGCAGCAGCCCCACGGGGTTTGCGGTCCTGACGGAAAAGCCTGCGGGCGACATCATCGGCTTTGCCGGCCTGGCCCCCTGCGGCGCACTGGGAGCCGACGATTTTGAAATCGGGTTTGTCCTGGCGCGCCGGGCATGGGGCAGGGGGATCGCAACCGAAATCGGCGAGGCGCAGCTGGTTTTTGGGTTTGAGCAACTCAAATGCGGCAGGTTGCTCGGGCTGGTCGATCCGCGAAATGCACCTTCCATTCATGCGCTCGAGAAGCTCGGCATGCGCCATCTGGAGACGATTGCGGACCCCAGGCGCGGAAGTCGGGGCGTTTATGTGATTGAGGCCGCGGCGTGGCGACGGCGGCGCGCTGAATAACGGGAATTGCGCCGGGTTTCCAGTTGCGCGGTGCTGCGCGCTTGCGCACGATCCCGGCCATGATTCGGGACAAGTCCGCCAAGAAGATCGAGAAGAAAGCCGGCAAGGAACAAGCCAGGCCGCTCAAGGGCGTCATCGCGGTCGCGCCGCCGAGCTTTCGCCGCGAACGGACGCTGATCAAGCGCGGCGTCTGGCCGGTCGCCGGCTGCGACGAGGCCGGGCGCGGTCCGCTGGCGGGTCCGGTGGTCGCCGCCGCCGTCGTGCTGGACCCGACGCGAATCCCCAAGGGGATCGACGATTCCAAGCGGCTGACCGCCGAGCGCCGCGAGGAATTGTTCGAGGAGATCTGCGCGACGTCGTCCTTTGCGGTCGCCTTTGCTTCGCCGGCGCGGATCGATCGCGACAATATCCTGCGCGCCTCGCTCTGGGCGCTGGCCCGCGCGGTCCGCGCGCTGCCCGAGATGCCGCAGCATGTGTTCGTCGACGGCCGCGACAAGATCGACGTACCCTTCGACTGCGATGCGGTGATCGGCGGCGACGGCATTGTCATGTCGATCGCCGCCGCCTCGATCATCGCCAAGGTAACGCGCGACCGCCTGATGAGCGCATTGGCGCTGGATTGTCCGGGCTATGGCTTCGAGAAACATAAGGGCTATGCCGTGCCGGAACATCGCGAGGCCCTGGACCGGTTGGGCCCCAGCATCCACCACCGCCGATTTTTCGCCCCGGTCATTGCCGCGCGGCAGAAACATTACCCTGAAACAGTCGAAGAGACGGTCGAGCCCGATCTTTTTACCGTGGATGGTGAGATTACTTCCGAGATCTCAGCCACGATCTGAGGCCGGTTGCCTCGGCGGCGCGTGCGCTCTATCAAACGTCTTGGGGACAGGGTCGCTCGGCCCGTGCATTCGGACGTTTCATGCGCTTCACCTCGCTGGTTGTCGAACTGATCCGCGCGCGGCCGCGGCTGGTGGTCTGGATCGTGGTGCTGGTCCAGGCCGGCCTTTGGCTGTTCCTGCCGATGCTGCTCTACCGCAGCCCGCCCGGCGACCTTGCGACCGTGCTGGCGTTCGGCCGGGAATACCAGGTCGGAACCTGGCTCGGTCCGCCGCTGGCGTTCTGGCTCGCCGACATCTCCTTCCGCACCGCCGGCAACACCATGTTCGGCGTTTATCTGCTGGCGCAATCGTGCGCCGTCGTCACCTTCTGGATCTATTATCAACTGGCCCGCGCGATTGTCGGCGGGCAGCAGGCGGTGCTCGCGGTCCTGCTCTCGCTGACGGTGGTGGCATTCAGCTCGCCCGGTGTCGAGTTCGGCCCGCTGGTGCTGGCGCGTCCGCTATGGGCGCTGCTGCTGCTGCATTCCTGGCAATTGATCGGGCAGAACCGGCGCAACGCGTGGTTCGCCTGGTCGATCGAGGCCGGGCTGTTGCTGCTCACGACGTCAGCCGCGCCCATATTGCTGCTGCTGCTTGCCGGATTTGCCGCTGCCACCGAGCGTGGACGGCGTGTGGTGACGTCGCTCGATCCGCTCTATGCGCTGCTCGTGATCGTCGTGCTGGTGTTGCCCTATCTGATCTGGCTGCTCCGCGCCGACGCATTCGCGATGCCGCCATGGCCCGCGATCTCCGATCTCGGTGCGCGCGCCATGCAATGGGGCTGGCTGCTTGCAAGCCTGGTGCTCGCGATGTCTGCCATCGTGCTGCTGGTGATCCTCAATTCCGGCTGGTTTGCCCGCGATGCCGGGGAAGCGCCGATCATCTATCGGCCGCCGGTCGATCCGCTGGCGCGCGACTTCGTCTACTTCTTCGCCATCGCGCCGGCGCTGCTCGGCAGTTTCCTGGCCGGGCTGTTCAATTTCGACCACGTCGTGGGCGGCGCAGGCGTTGCGCTGCTGATGTCCGGGCTTGCCGTGATCGTGGCGACCGGCGATCTGCTCCACCTGCGGCGCCAGCGTGTGCTGCGTACGATTTGGGCCGCGGCGCTCGCCGCTCCCGCCCTCGCGGTGATCGCAACCACACTGTTTCTGCCGTGGACCGGATCTGCCGAAGTGCCGACCTCGCTGCCGGCGAAAGCGATTGCCGCATTCTTCGGCGACAATTTCGAACGGCGAACCAACCAGCGGCTGCGCGCCGTGGCCGGCGATCCGCAGCTGGCAAGTTTCATCGCGATGAGCCGCGGGCGCCCGCATCTGCTGCTCGATGCCACGCCGGAACGAACGCCGTGGCTATCGGTCGCGAAATTCAACCAGACCGGCGGCGTCGTGGTCTGGCGCGCCTCCGACACCTCGGGCACGCCACCTCCCGAGATCGCGCAACGCTTTCCGGGCCTGGTGCCGGAAGTGCCGCGCGCCTTCGAATGGATCGTGAACGGTCGTCAGCCGCTGTTGCGAATCGGCTGGGCCATCGTGCGGCCGAAGGCGCCGTAGCACTGGGAATGTAGGGCGAGACATGGAATTGAATCCGCCTGCCGGTTCGCAGATTTCGATCAATCGCAATGACCTCGATCCGACCATCATCATTCCGGCGGCCGCCAGCTCGACGCGCTATTTCGGCGGCATTTTCCTGCTATTTTGGCTGGGCGGATGGGTCATGGGCGAGACGTCCGCCATCACCCAACTGATGTCCGGGAAGGGCGGTGCCTTCATCATCTTCTGGCTCGGTGGCTGGACCGTCGGCGGAATCCTCGCAGCGCTTACGGCCTACCAGATATTTCGGCCGACCGTGCCCGAGACGCTGCAGCTGAAGCGCGGCAGCGTAGCCTACGATTCCGGGCTTCCGCCATTCGAACTCAATTCGCATACCCGGAACAAAAGCTTCCGGGACTACTGGAGCTCGCTCCTTTCAAGGCGGGTCCGCACTGATCTTGATCGGCAGAAGTTGCAAACCCTACGCCTGCGCGAGACCGACACTGGCAACCGCCTGACCATCGACCTCGGCGCGCAACGTCTGGAGCTGGCGTCTCAGGCCAGCGAGGTCGAGCGCGAATGGCTGGCTCGTCTGCTGGCGAAGCGTTACGGCCTGACACAAGCGTTGCCGGGCCGCGAGGTCGCGGATGCTTGAATAAATCCGTAGGGTGGGCAAAGCGAAGCGTGCCCACCATCACGAGCACGGACCGGATGGTGGGCACGCTTCGCTTTGCCCACCCTACGAAGCTGACCAGCGCAGCTAGTTACCGAGCGCCTTCGCGATCGCGCGCAAATCCAGCCACGACATCCGCTTGTAGGACGGCGAGCGCAGCAAATACGCCGGATGAAATGTCGCCATGGCGCGGATGGTGCGGGTGCCAGTGTCGTAGTCGAACCATTTGCCGCGGGTCTTCATGATGCCATCGCGGGTCGACAGCAGCGTTTGCGTCGACGGATTGCCGAGCGTCACCAGCACGTCCGGGTTCACGAGTTCGATCTGCCGCTGGATGAACGGCAGACAGATTTGCGTTTCCTGCGGCGTCGGCGTCCGGTTGCCGGGCGGGCGCCACGGGATCACGTTGGCGATGTAGGCCTTGCTGCGGTCGAGCCCGATGGCCGCGATCATCCGGTCGAGCAACTTGCCGGAGCGGCCGACGAACGGCAAGCCCTCGATGTCCTCGTCGCGCCCGGGCGCTTCGCCGACGAACATGATGCGCGCTTGCGGATTGCCGTCGGCAAACACCAGCCGCGTCGCGGTGTTTTTCAGCGCGCAGCCGTCGAAATTTTCCAGCAGCGCCCGTAGTTCTTCCAGCGTCGGCGCCGTTCGCGCCGCTTCGCGCGCAATCGCGATGGCCGCTTCCGGCAGCGGCGCTATTTCGCTGCGCGGAACTGCCGGCGCTGCTGTGGGCGTTTCCCGCAACGTGCGGGGTGGCGCCGTCTCGCGGACCGGGACGGGGGCGGCAGGGGCGTCGGGCTCGCTCAGCCGATCGACCGGCTCCTCCGCCAACGCGCAATCGACCCCGGCCTCCAGATAAAAGGCCAGCAATTGCCTGACATTAGGCGCGGGTTCAGGGATCAAATCCATTATGCCAATGTAATATGGATCGCGTCGGCGTGAAACGCCTCGCATTGCATTTCCATGGTTGTCCTCTCGCTAAAAATCGGAAACAACGAGCCTTTAGAGCCGTTCTCAATCGGGCTGAGATCAGATCATGAGTGCAGAAGAACTTCCTCCCCGCGAATCCATGGAATTCGACGTCGTGATCGTCGGCGCCGGGCCGTCGGGCCTGGCTGCTGCGATCCGGCTGAAGCAACTCAATGCCGATCTTAGCATCGTCGTGGTGGAGAAGGGGTCCGAGGTCGGCGCGCATATCCTGTCGGGCGCCGTGATCGATCCGGTCTCGCTCGACAAGCTGATCCCGGACTGGCGCGAGGACGCCGATTGCCCGCTGAAGACGCAGGTCAACGACGACCGGTTCTACTGGACCACGGCGGCCAGCGCGATCCGGCTGCCGGGCTTCGCCATGCCACCGCTGATGAGCAACCATCACTGCTATATCGGCTCGCTTGGCGATGTCTGCCGCTGGCTGGGACCGAAAGCGGAGGCGCTCGGCGTCGAAATCTATCCGGGCTTTGCCGCGGCCGAAGTGCTGTACGACGACAATGGGGCGGTCCGTGGCATTGCGACCGGCGACATGGGCGTCGGCAGGGACGGCAAACCAAAGGATTCCTTCACCCGCGGCATGGAGCTGCTCGGAAAATACACGCTGTTCGCCGAAGGCGCGCGCGGCAGCCTCAGCAAGCAGCTGATCTCGAAATACTCGCTCGACGCCAACAGCGAACCGGCGAAATTCGGCATCGGATTGAAGGAAGTCTGGGAGATCGATCCCGCCAAGCACCAGAAGGGCCTGATCCAGCATTCGTTCGGCTGGCCCTTGAACAATTCGACCGGCGGCGGCTCGTTCCTCTACCATTACGACGACAACAAGGTGGCGGTCGGTTTTGTCGTGCATCTCAATTACGACGATCCCTATCTGTCGCCGTTCGACGAATTCCAGCGCTTCAAGACGCATCCTGCCATTCGCACGGTATTCGAGGGCGGCAAGCGGATTTCCTATGGCGCGCGCGCGATCACCGAGGGCGGTTATCAGTCGGTGCCACGCTTGAGTTTCCCGGGCGGCGCGCTGATCGGCTGTGCGGCGGGATTTGTGAACGTGCCGCGCATCAAGGGCGTGCACAATGCGATGGGTAGCGCCATGCTCGCCGCCGAACATGTCGCCGCAGCGCTCGGTGCCGGCCGCGCCAATGACGAACTGGCCGAATACGAAAACGCCTGGCGGGATTCCGCCGTCGGTAAAGACCTGCACCGGGTCCGTAACGTCAAGCCGCTATGGTCCAAGTTCGGCACCATCATCGGCGTGGCGCTCGGCGGCTTCGACATGTGGTGCAACACACTGGGCTTCTCGCTGTTCGGGACCCAGTCGCACGCCAAGCCCGACCGCAAGACGCTGGATGCGGCGAAGACGCACACCCCGATCGCCTATCCCAAGCCGGACGGCAAGCTGAGTTTCGACAAGCTGTCCTCGGTGTTCCTCTCCAACACCAACCATGAAGAGGACCAGCCGGTTCACCTCAAGGTCGCCGACATGAACCTGCAGAAGACGTCCGAGCACGACGTCTACGCCGGTCCGTCGAACCGCTATTGCCCGGCCGGCGTCTATGAATGGGTCGAGGAGACCGCAGGCCCGCGCTTCCAGATCAACGCGCAGAACTGTGTCCACTGCAAAACCTGCGACGTGAAGGACCCCAACGGCAATATCACCTGGGTTCCGCCGGAGGGCGGCGGCGGGCCCAACTATCAGGGCATGTAGAGAGGCCGGATCAACCACGATTGCGTGAGGTGGAGGAGGGTGATACCGCCTCCGGTCACGATACCGCCATAGTAAAAGCGTTTCCGGGTTAGGCTGGCTAAATCGGAGCCCTAAGGGCTTAATCTGCCAATCGATTCGCCAACCCCTATCCTTGCGGTTGAGGGCCAAAAGCGGCATTGTCGCTGACCGAGATGCCGCCGCTTGGGTTTGCATTCGAGACTGATCGTAACGATCCTGCCATACATCCTGGAGCTAGGCGAACCGTGATGCTTTCCACTCGTATGAACCGTTGGACGATCGCTGCAGTTACTCTCGCCGCACTGGCCGCGCCGGCTGCGGTTTTGGCCCAGACGCCCGAACACACGGGCGATAACTCCGCGCAATTCCCCAGCAAGGTCGATCTGAAATCGCTGACCACGTCCGGCAGCTATCTGGCTGCGCGGCACGCCAGCGTCGAGCGCGACGCAGCTTCGGCGGCGGCGTTCTATCGCTCCGCGCTGCGCACCGATCCGAAGAACAACGAACTGCTGGACCGCGCCTTTATCTCCTCGCTGGCCGACGGCGACATCGATGAAGCGGTGAAGCTCGCCGATCGCATCCTGACGATGGACAAGGCGAACCGCGTCGCGCGGCTCGTGGTCGGCGTCCGTGACCTCAAGCAGAAGAAATATCCGGCGGCACAGCTCAACATCAACCAGTCGATCCGCGGACCGATCACCGACCTGGTGGCGACGCTGCTGTCGGGCTGGGCGAGCTACGGCGCGGGCGATGCCAAGGCGGCGGTTGCCGGTATCGACAAGCTGACCGGCCCCGAATGGTATCCGATCTTCAAGGATCTCCACACCGGCATGATCCTCGAGATCTCGGGCAAGGACAAGGACGCCGGCACGCGGTTCGAGCGCGCCTACAAGCTCGACGATTCGATGCTGCGCGTGTCCGACGCCTATGCGCGCTGGTTGTCGCGCAACAAGGACAGCGCGGCGGCGACCGCCATTTACGAAGCATTCGACAAGAAGCTGCCGCGGCATCCGCTGGTGCAGGAAGGGCTGCGCGACACCAAGGCCGGCAAGAAGCTGCCGCCGCTGGTCGATTCGGCGCAGGCCGGCGCGGCCGAGGCGCTGTATGGCATCGGCGCCACGCTAACCCGCCGCGGCGGCGAGGATCTGGCGCTGGTCTATTTGCAGCTCGCGCTCTATTTGCAGCCCAATCATCCGCTGGCGCTGCTGTCGCTCGCCGATCTCTATGAGTCGGTGAAGAAGCCTCAGATGGCGATCAAGGTCTACGAGCGCATGCCGGCCAGCTCGCCGCTCAAGCGCAACGCGCAGATCCAGCTCGCCACCAATCTCGACGCCGCCGACCGTAGCGACGAGGCGATCAAGATCCTGAAAGGCGTCACCGCCGAAGCGCCAAAGGACATCGAGGCCATCATGGCGCTCGGCAACATCGAGCGCGGCCGCAAGAAGTTCAGCGATTGCGCCGCGACCTATACGCAGGCGATCGATGCGACGCCCGGGGTGACTGACAAGAATACCTGGGTCACCTATTATTATCGCGGCATTTGCGAGGAACGTTCCAAGCAGTGGAACAAGGCCGAAGTCGACATGCGCAAGGCGCTGGAGCTGCAGCCCGAGCAGCCGCATGTGCTGAACTATCTCGGCTATTCCTGGATCGACCAGGGCATCAACCTCGACGAAGGCATGAAGATGATCAAGCGTGCCGTCGATCAGCGCCCCGACGACGGCTACATCGTCGATTCATTGGGCTGGGCGTTTTACCGAATCGGTAACTTCGAGGACGCGGTGAAGAATCTCGAACGCGCGATCGATCTCAAGCCCGAGGATCCGACCATCAACGACCATCTCGGCGATGCCTATTGGCGCGTCGGGCGAACGCTGGAAGCCAAATTCCAGTGGGCCCATGCCCGCGACCTCAAGCCCGAGGCGGAGGAATTGCCGAAGATCGAAGCCAAGATTACCAACGGTCTGCCCGAGGACACCTCTTCTGCGGCTTCCGCCGACAAGAAGAAGGAAGACGGCAAGGGCGGCTGAGGCAAGGATTTCAGGGGCTGTTCGGCAATGCCGGTATTGAGTGATGATGCTTGCGCCAAGGTCAACCTGACCTTGCGGGTGAACGGCCGGCGTGCGGATGGCTATCACGATCTCGAAAGCGTGGTGGCGTTTGCCGACTGCGCCGACCGGCTGACGCTGACGCCGGGCTCCGATTTGAATTTGAAGACGACGGGACCGCTGGCGGAGGCTTGCGGCGATACGTCGGACAATCTGGTGCTCAAGGCCGCGCGCCTGTTGGCCGAGCGCGTACCCGGCATGAAGGCCGGCAGTTTCTCGCTCGACAAGGTCTTGCCCGTGGCGGCCGGAATCGGCGGCGGGTCGGCCGATGCCGCAGCCGCCCTGCGGCTGCTTTCGCAGTTGAACGGGCTTGCGCTCGACGATCCCCGCATCATCGAAGTGGCGCAGCTGACCGGCGCCGACGTGCCGGTCTGCGTCAATTCACGCGGCTGCGTCATGACCGGCGTCGGCGAAACGCTGCAGCCGCTCAGCCTGCCCAAAATGCCCTGCGTGATGGTCAATCCCGGCGTTCCCGTCGCGACCAAGGACGTTTTCAAGGCGCTCGGCCTGCGCAATGGCGAATTGCTGGTCGGCGCCACCGACGTGTTGCTGCGGGACCGGTCGTGGCCTGATGAGGACGCATCGCTCGAAGACTGGGTTGAAGCGCTCGCCGCCAGTTCCAACGATCTGGAAGCGCCCGCCATGCGCGTCCAGCCCGTGATCTCTGAGGTCATTGCGGCGCTCAACGCCACCAACGGCGCCTGGCTGGCGCGGATGTCCGGATCGGGCGCCACCTGCTTTGCGATCTACGAAAATACCGCCGAAGCCGGCCGCGCGGCGGAAAAACTCCGGCGCGATCACCCCAAATGGTGGGTGCATGCTGGAACGTTGAGCTAAGCCGATTTCGTAGGGTGGGCAAAGGAGCGTCAGCGACGTGCCCACCATCTATCCCAATGACGCGTGAATGGTGGGCACGCTTCGCTTTGCGCACCCTACGCGCTAACTCGCCAGCCGCCGCGCGAACGCCAGCGAAACGCCGAGGCCGGCGATGAACAGCCCCGAGCCCTGCCGCAATCGTTGAAGCAAATTCGGGTTGCGCGTGAGACCGCGGCGCGCCGTCGCGGCCATCATCACCACGACGACATCTGCCAGCGTGTTGAGCGCCACCGAGATCAGGCCGAGTGTGATGAACTGAAGTGCGACGTAGCCGCCGGCCGGGTCGACGAATTGCGGAATGAAGGCCAGAAAGAACGCCGCGGTCTTCGGGTTCAGCGCTTCGACCAGCACGCCTTCCCGAAACACCCGCGGTGTACCCGCAGTCATAGCCTGTCGCGGCAGCAGATCGCGCGCCTCGCGAAACGTCTTGAGGCCAAGCCAGACCAGATAGAGCGCGCCGGCGAATTTGAGCGCGGTGAACAGTTCGGCACTGGCAAGGATGATCGCCGAGACGCCAAGCCCGCCCGCGATCACATGCACCAGTCCGCCAAGCGCCGTTCCAAATGTCGATGCGATGCCGGCGCGTTTTCCGCCCGACAGCGTCCGTGCCGCGACGTAGAAGATGCCGGGGCCGGGCACGGCGGCGATCACAATCGCGGCCAGGAGAAACAATGTGAAACTGGTGCCGCTCAATGCGATCCCTCTTGTAGGATGGGTAGAGCGAAGCGAAACCCATCAATTGTCGCCAAGGGGATAGATTGATGGGTTTCGCTACGCTCTACCCATCCTACGGACTGCAATCCAATCAATGCGACCGCGCCAAACAAAACGCCACGACTTGCTCCAGCGCGGTCTTCATCGGCGAGGCCGGGAACAGCGCCAGCGCGTCGACGGCCATTGCGCCGTAATGCTGGGCGCGGCTGATCGTGTCTTCCAGCGCGCGGTGCTTGGTCATCAGGCCGATGGCATGATCGAGGTCGCTGTCGCCGATCTCGCCGCGCTCCAGCGCCTTGATCCAGAACTTGCGCTCGCTGTCGTTGCCGCGGCGGAATGCCAGCACCACGGGCAGCGTGATCTTGCCCTCGCGGAAATCGTCGCCGATGTTCTTGCCGAGCTTGGCGGCCTTGCCACCATAATCCAGCACGTCGTCGACGAGCTGGAACGCGATGCCGAGATTCATGCCGACCGAGCGGCACGCGGTCTGTTCGGCCTTCGGCCGGTTGGCGATCACGGGTCCGACTTCGCAGGCGGCGGCGAACAGTTCGGCCGTCTTGCCCCTGATCACGGCGAGGTATTCGTCTTCGGTGGTCGCGGTGTTCTTGGCCGCCGCAAGCTGCATCACTTCGCCTTCGGCGATGGTGGCCGCGGCGGAGGAGAGAATGTCGAGTGCGCGCAGCGAGCCGACCTCGACCATCATACGAAATGCCTGGCCGAGCAGGAAGTCGCCGACCAGCACGCTTGCCTCATTGCCCCACAGCATCCGCGCCGACAGCTTGCCGCGGCGCAGTTCGCTCTCGTCGACCACGTCGTCATGCAACAGGGTAGCGGTGTGCATGAACTCGACGGAAGCCGCGAGCTTGATATGGCCGTCGCCGGAATAGCCGGTGAGGTTGGCCATCGCCAGGGTCAGCATCGGGCGGAGACGCTTGCCACCGGATGAGATCAGGTGGTTGGCGACTTCCGGAATCATGGTGACTTCAGACCCCGTCCGCGACAGGATCGTGGCGTTGACCCGCTCCATGTCGGCGGCAACAAGCCCAACCAGCGCATCTATCGAAGCGTTCGACGGGCTTTCGAAGGGTACAATAACCGCCACGCGGGTCTCCAATTTTGGCCAATTCGCACTATCCTTGTTCTACAATAGAAAGTGCCGGCTGAGGCGGCAAGGGCAGGTAGCGGTTGACAGACCCTGCGCCGCCGTCGCACCCCGGCGAAAAGGAGAGCGTCACGTGCGGGAATTGGTCAGGACCAACGATATCGTGCTGGTTTCCGCCGTCGGTGCGCTGCTCGACGGCGCCAATATCCATCATTTGGTGCTGGACCAGAACATGAGCGTCATCGAGGGATCGCTCGGCATCCTGCCGCGCCGAATCCTGGTTCACGAGGACGACAATCGCGAGGCCCGCCAGTTGCTGGCCGAGGCGGGCCTGGCTCACGAATTGCGCCCCGATGACTGACCCCGTCCTTGAACTCACCGAGGATGCGTTTCTCGGCGGGCAATTACGCGTGAGGCAACTGAAGTCGGGACATCGCGCCGGTCACGATGCGGTGTTGCTGGCTGCGGCGACCGCAGCCCGTTCGGGCGACCGCGTGGCCGATCTCGGCGCCGGGGTCGGAGTCGCAGGCTTGGCGGTAGCCAGGCGCGTGGCAGGCATCGATCTGGTTCTGGTCGAGATCGATGCGGCGCTCGCCGGCCTTGCGCGCGCCAATGCGGATGCCAATGCGATCGCCGCTGACGTGATCGTGATCGATGTGGAAGCTGACGCCACAGCTTTTG
This sequence comes from Bradyrhizobium sp. McL0615, assembly GCF_049993905.1. NCBI lineage: Bacteria > Pseudomonadati > Pseudomonadota > Alphaproteobacteria > Hyphomicrobiales > Nitrobacteraceae > Bradyrhizobium > Bradyrhizobium sp. McL0615. The sequence goes on from NZ_CP188254.1 coordinate 2,462,342, forward strand.
CCGCTGCCGGATTGGCTCCGGATAGCGTCGATGCGGTGCTGATGAATCCGCCCTTTAACGATCCCGCGCGGCATCGCGTTTCGCCGGACACCGCGCGCGGGATCGCGCATATGGCGACCGCAACGACGCTCGCGAAATGGGTTCACGCGGCGCGGCGCATTCTCAAATCGAAGGGAGTGCTGACGCTGATCTGGCGCGCCGATGGGATTGCCGAGGTGCTCTCGGCGCTAGATTACGGTTTCGGGAGCTTGCAGGTCCTGCCGGTTCATGGCGAGGCGCGGGGGCCTGCCAACCGCATCCTGGTGCGCGCCACCAAGGGGGGGCGAGCACCAACGCAGATCCATTCTGCCCTAATGCTCAATGATGAGTCAGGCGTGCCCAATAAAAGGGTGCAGGAGATTTTAGCCGGGAAGGGGAGCTTGCCGCTCGCGAACCCGTAAAGGCGGGTCGCACACCCAGTTCCAGGCCCAGGACGCTATTGCGGAAGCGTCTCTGACTGTTGTTTGGGCGCCGACGTAAAGTGGATCGCTGCCAGAAGGCTGCCGATGAGCATGATCAGCAGGTAGATTTTCATGTCAGTCTCCGCTGCGCCATTGCAGCTTTAACGTCTGCAATGCAAAAGGCGTTCCGGCCCAAAAAAGTGTTCCGGCCTTTGCATGACAGTGGCGCGATAAAAAATGGTTAATTCGAGGTAACGGCATGAGTGAACAAATAAGTGATCGAGCGGGATTGCCGAACCTCATTGACAGGGTGAAGCAACTCATTCCGGCAAAATTCCGGCGCGATGCCGCGATCGTTCCGGTGGTGCGTTTGTCGGGCGTCATCGGCGCGGTGACGCCGTTGCGGCCGGGCCTGACGCTGGCGGGCATCGCCAAGACGCTCGAACGCGCATTCGCGACCAAACATGCCAAGGCGGTGGCGCTGGTGATCAATTCGCCCGGCGGCTCGCCGGTGCAGTCGCGGCAGATCTATCTGCGGATCAGGCAATTGGCCGTGGAAAAGAAACTGCCGGTGCTGGTGTTCGTCGAGGACGTCGCGGCGTCGGGCGGCTATATGATCGCCTGCGCCGGCGACGAGATTTTTTGCGATCCGTCCTCGATCCTCGGCTCGATCGGCGTGGTCGGCGGCGGTTTTGGTTTTCAGGACTTGATCAAGCGTATCGGCGTCGAGCGGCGGCTTTATACGGCAGGCAAGCACAAGGCGATGCTCGACCCGTTCCTGCCAGAAGATCCCCACGACGTGGCGCGGCTGAAGGCGCTTCAGCGCGAGATCCACGCCATCTTCATCGCACTGGTCAAGGACAGCCGCGGCGCGCGCCTCAAGGGCTCCGAGGACATGCTGTTCACCGGCGAGTATTGGGCGGGCGAGACGTCGGTGTCGCTGGGCCTTGCCGACCAGATCGGCGACATCCGCTCGACGCTGCGGGAGCGCTATGGCGAGAAGGTGCTGACGCCCGTGATCGCGCCCGCGAGCGGGATGTTCGCAGGGCTGCTCGGCCGGCGGTCACCGGGGGCGGGCGCGCTCGCCGCTCTCGACGGTATCGGGGGATTGCCGGACGATCTGATTTCGGCGCTGGAGACACGGGCGATCTGGGCCAAGTTCGGATTTTAGAAATCAAATTGAAGTCAACGGGCCGCGCCATTTAGTCCCAAAAGCGGAATTGCGGCGCGGGCCGGCTTGGGAGAGAATACGCGCCATTGGGGGCTGACACGTGAACGACAAGGATCGACAGATGCCGCCGCTGATCGCATTCGCGGGTGCCCTGGGTGGGCTCGCCGTGGTCCGATGGGCCTACAAGACTGCCGTCCGCATCAACAGGGAACTGGAAGAGGCGCGCATGGCCCGCGTCGCCGAGGCGCAGACGGGCGATATTCCGACGCTGCGCCGCGACCCGGTCACCGGCGCTTATCGGCCGGGTTAGGAGAAGCCCGCCTAGCAACCAATTGGGCGGTGCCATACCACCGGCACCGCCTTGATTCCCCGGCCCCGCGTCGATACGGTCCCGCGCTCTTAAACCCCCCTCGCGAGACCGATTCTGCCGATGGACGCACTTCCTGCCCATATGCGCCCGGAACGTTCGTTCCAGGGCTTCATCCTCGCCCTGCAACGGTTCTGGGCGGAGCAGGGCTGCGTGATCCTGCAGCCCTACGACATGGAAATGGGCGCCGGCACCTTCCATCCCGCGACGACGCTGCGCGCGCTCGGGCCGAAGCGCTGGAACGCGGCCTATGTGCAGCCCTCGCGACGGCCGAAGGACGGCCGCTATGGCGAGAATCCCAACCGGATGCAGCACTATTATCAGTTTCAGGTGATCATGAAGCCGTCGCCGCCGAACCTTCAGGACCTGTACCTGAAGTCGCTGGCCGCGATCGGCATCGATTCCAGCCTGCACGACATCCGCTTCGTCGAGGACGATTGGGAGAGCCCGACGCTCGGCGCGTGGGGGCTGGGCTGGGAGTGCTGGTGCGACGGCATGGAAGTCAGCCAGTTCACCTACTTCCAGCAGGTCGCGGGCGTCGAATGCGCGCCGGTAGCGGGCGAACTCACCTATGGGCTCGAGCGGCTGGCGATGTATGTGCAGGGCGTCGACCGCGTCTACGATCTCAATTTCAATGGCCGTGACGGCGCCGACAAGGTCACCTATGGCGATGTGTTCCTGCAGGCCGAGCAGGAATATTCCCGGCACAATTTCGAATATGCCGACACCACGATGCTGTTCGAGCAATTCAAGATGGCCGAGGACGCCTGCCGGAAATATCTCGCGGCCGGCTGGAAAGAGGGCGGCAATCAGAAGGAGCATCTGATGGCGCTGCCGGCCTATGACCAGTGCATCAAGGCAAGCCACGTCTTCAACCTGCTCGACGCCCGCGGCGTGATCTCGGTGACTGAAAGACAGAGTTATATCATGCGGGTGCGCGAACTGGCTAAGGCTTGCGGTGAAGCCTGGGTTCACACCGAAGCGGGCAGGGCGGTCTGATGCCTGATCTTCTGCTGGAACTGTTTTCCGAGGAAATCCCCGCGCGCATGCAGGCGAAGGCGGCGGACGATCTGCGCCGCATGGTCACCGACAAGCTCGTCGCCGAGGGATTGGTCTACGAAGGCGCGAAGGCGTTCGCCACGCCGCGCCGGCTGGCGCTCACCGTGCATGGCATTCCCGCGCGGCAGCCTGATTTGAAGACCGAACGCCGCGGACCGAAAATGGGCGCACCCGATGCGGCCGTGCAGGGTTTTTTGAAAGCGACCGGCCTCAAATCGCTCGATGAAGCAAAGATTCAACGCGATCCAAAGGGCGATTTCTACATCGCGCTGATCGAAAAGCCCGGCAGCGCCGCGATCGACGTGATCGCTGAGATTCTGCCGGTTATCATCCGCACCTTCCCCTGGCCGAAGTCGATGCGCTGGGGCGAGCGCTCGGCCAAATCGGGTTCGCTGTCCTGGGTGCGGCCGCTGCATTCGATCATCGCGACTTTTGGGCCCGAGACCGAAGAGCCCGACGTCGTGAAATTTTCCGTCGACGGCATCGAGACCGGCCAGACCACTTTCGGCCACCGCTTCATGGCGCCGGCCGCGATCTCTGTCCGCCGCTTCGAGGATTACGAAGCAAAGCTGAAGGCCGCAAAGGTCGTGCTCGACCCGCAGGCGCGCAAGGACATCATCCTCGCCGACGCCAAGCAATTGGCGTTCGCGCAAGGTTTTGAACTGGTCGAGGACCAGGTGCTGCTGGACGAGGTCGCCGGCCTCGTCGAATGGCCGGTCGCGCTGATGGGATCGTTCGACGAGGAGTATCTCACGATCCCGGATGAAGTGATCCGCGCCACCATCAGAAACAACCAGAAATGCTTTGTGGTCAGCGATCCCAAGACCGGCAAGCTGACCAACAAGTTCATCCTCACCGCCAACATCGAAGCTACCGACGGCGGCAAAACCATCATTGGCGGCAACGAGCGCGTGATCCGTGCGCGTCTAAGCGACGCAAAGTTCTTCTACGAGACCGACCTGAAGACGAAGCTGGAAGCGCGCTTGCCGAAATTCGAACAGATCGTGTTCCACGAGAAGCTCGGCACGCAGGCCGAGCGTATCAAGCGGATCGAACGGCTGGTGGCCGAGATCGCGCCACTGGTCGGCGCTGACGTCGAAAAGACCAAGCGTGCTGCGCATCTGGCGAAAGCCGATTTGCTCACCGAAGTCGTCGGCGAGTTCCCAGAGCTGCAAGGTTTGATGGGAAAATACTACGCGCTGGCGCAGGGCGAAGACGCCTCCGTCGCCGCCGCGAGCGAGGAGCATTACAAGCCGCAAGGGCCCGCCGATCGCGTACCGACCGATTCGGTAAGCGTCGCGGTCGCCTTGGCCGACAAGATCGACACGCTGGTCGGATTCTGGGCGATCGATGAAAAGCCGACGGGTAGCAAAGATCCATATGCGTTGCGGCGCGCGGCGCTGGGTGTCATCAGGCTGATCGTCGAGAATACGCTTCGGCTGCCGATCCTAAGTGTAGCGAAGTCGACCATAGCTGGTCTGCCGGCAAAGGGCGACGCTCAGAAACTTCCGGGCGATCTCCTCTCCTTCTTCGCCGATCGCCTGAAAGTCCAGCTCCGCGACCAGGGCGCGCGTCACGATCTCGTGGATGCCGTGTTCTCGCTCGGCGGCCAGGACGATCTGCTGTTGGTGGTCAGCCGGGTCGAGGCGCTTGGAAAGTTCCTTGACACCGACGACGGCAAGAACCTGCTTGCAGGGACCAAGCGGGCGAGTAACATCCTCTCGATCGAGGAGAAAAAGGACAAGCGCACGTTCGACGGCGCGCCCGATGCCGGGCTATACAAGCTGTCTGAGGAAAAGGCGCTCGCGAAGGCAATCGATCAGGTCAAGAGCGAGGCCGGTGCCGCCGTGCAGAGGGAAGATTTCGCCACCGCGATGGCTGCGATGGCAAAGCTGCGTCCGGCAGTCGATGCGTTCTTTGACAAGGTCAAGGTCAATGACGATGAACCCACGGTGCGCGAGAACCGACTAAAACTCCTGAACGAGATCCGCGCGGCGACCCGCGCGGTTGCGGATTTTTCGAAGATCGAAGGCTAGATCATGGACCGTCAGACGCTCGCCGCTTACGACCTGGATGCGGCGGCGTTCGCGAAGGATTGGCTCGGTCAACCGTCGCCCGTCGACCTGCAGGAAGTCGTGGAGCGATTTTTTGTGCGCGGCGGCAATTCGGCAGATATCGGCTGCGGCTGCGGCCGCGAGGTCGCCTGGCTTCACGCGAACGGATTTTCGGCCGTAGGCTTCGATGCCTCGGAAGGCCTGCTCACGGAGGCGCGCCGGCGTTACCCCTCCTTCAAGTTCGCGCAGGCCGAATTGCCCGAGCTGCGCGGGGTCGGCAGCTTCGATAACGTGCTGTGCGAAACCGTGATCATGCATCTCGACCGCAAGCAGATTGCGGCATCGGTTCGCCGTCTGCTCGATATCGTCAAGCCGAGCGGCATTCTCTATCTGAGCTGGCGCGTTACCGAGGGCGCCGACCAGCGCGACGCGCAGGGACGGCTTTACGCGGCGTTCGATCCGGCGGTGGTGCTGACGGAACTGAAGGGAACCACGGTATTGCTCGACGAAGAGGCGGTCAGCGCCTCATCGGGGAAGAAGATTCACCGGCTCGTGGTGAAGAAGCCGGGATTGGAAATTCGCGAGTAGCCCGTAGGGTGGGCAAAGCGCAGCGTGCCCACCAACGCTCTCACCTCACCAGCGATTTCAAGAACACAAGCCGATGTAATGGTGGGCACGGCGCGAAGAGCGCCTTTGCCCACCCTACGGCACTTCGCGCGTCCCGAAGGATGAGTGGCACCAGTGGGGCCACATGGTTCGAGACGGCGCTGCGCGCCTCCTCACCATGAGGGTTGAACGATTACAAGGCAGCCAATCACACAAACAAAACCCCGCCCGGAGGGGACGCCGGGCGGGGCTTCTGTCCGGTCGAATCTCGCGCACATCCGCTTGCGCGGCGCCCGGACCAATCGTTCAGGCTACTGAGGTCAATCGACCACCTGAACGATGCGACGCGAGCGCGGTTCGACCAGCACCGTCTGGCCGTTCACGACCGTGTAGCGATAGGGCGTCATCCCGAACGTTTGCGGCACGTCGTAATAGGTGACGCCGGATTCCGGCAGCACCCCGCCGACGATCACGCGCTCGGAGATCGTGTAGTTCGGCACGCGTTCACGCACGATGTATTCGCGGAAGGCCGGGCGCTGCTCGGCAACGATGCCTTCATGTTCGCCGACGACGACCGTGCTGCCGCCGGCTGTGCCTGTCGTGATCGTGGTCTGCGCCTGAGCCGCGATCGGGGCAGCGATCGCGCCGGCGATCGCTGCAATTGCAAATAGTCTGTTCCGCATGGTCAACTCCTTCGCGAGAAAGAGCGCCGGCTTTCGCCAGCGCACGACGCGGGGCCAATTCATCGCGCACGGCATTGTTCCGGAAAAGTGCGGCCTCATACGGGGCATTTCTGGGGAATTGTTGCGGAGCCTGGAACCCGTTGAAGCCGTGAGCGTCTTGCTATTCCGAAACCGCGCCAGCGGCTAAGTTGCCCCCCTCGATTCGATTCCCCCTCATCAGCTGGAGATTTCAATGACCATCACTGCTGCGCACATTTCCCCGATCGTCGCCCTGATCGCGGGAGTCTTGATTCTGATTATGCCGCGGTTCCTGAATTTCATCGTCGCCATCTACTTGATCGTCGTCGGCCTGGCCGGCCTCGGCGTGTTCAAGATGTTGAAGTTCTAGCGCGGGAAAGCACGGTTTCGCGGCTTGCGCGGAACCCCTCAAAATGGTGTAAGGCGCGCAATCTTCTCACCTTTTTTAGATAGTTGGAATCCATGGCCAAAGCCGTCGCGAAGTCCAAAAAAGCTGCAGCGAAGGCCGCAGTGAAATCTGCAGTGAAATCAAAGCCATCGGCCCGGCCCAAGGCCGTTACCGCGGCCCCTTCCGCCCGCAAGGCGCTGAAGAAGGCCGCCGCCAAGCCGGTCGCCAAGGTCGCGGCCAAGAAGGCCGTGGTCCGCAAGCCGGCCGTTGAGGCGGTAAAATCCGGCAAGTGGGTCTATACTTTCGGGGACGGTAAGGCAGAGGGCAAAGCAGGCCTGCGCGACCTCTTGGGCGGCAAGGGCGCCAACCTCGCCGAAATGGCCAATCTCGGCCTGCCGGTGCCTCCGGGCTTCACGATTCCGACCTCCGTCTGCACCTATTTCTACGCGCACGACAAATCCTATCCCGCCGCACTGAAGGCACAGGTCGAGAAGGCGCTCGACCATGTCGGCAAGCTGACCGGCAAGGCATTCGGCGATTCGAAGAATCCGCTTCTGGTCTCGGTTCGCTCCGGCGGCCGCGCCTCGATGCCGGGCATGATGGACACCGTGCTCAATCTCGGCCTCAACGACAAGACGGTCGAAGCGCTCGCCGAACTCTCCGGCGATCGCCGCTTCGCCTATGACAGTTATCGCCGCTTCATCACGATGTATTCGGACGTGGTGCTCGGCTTCGAGCATCATCACTTCGAGGACATCCTCGACACCTTCAAGGACGGCCAGGGCTATACGCTCGACACCGATCTCTCCGGCGACGACTGGGTCGAACTGGTCGGCAAGTACAAGGAAGCCGTGGCGCGCGAGACCGGCAAGGATTTCCCGCAGGATCCGCACGAGCAATTGTGGGGCGCGATCGGCGCGGTGTTCTCATCCTGGATGAATGCGCGCGCGGTCACCTACCGCCGCCTGCACGACATCCCGGAATCCTGGGGCACGGCCGTCAACGTCCAGGCCATGGTGTTCGGCAACATGGGCGAGACCTCCGCGACCGGTGTTGCGTTCACGCGAAATCCCTCCACCGGCGAAAGCAAGCTCTACGGCGAATTCCTGATCAACGCGCAGGGTGAGGACGTGGTGGCGGGCATCCGCACGCCGCAGGACATCACCGAGGAAGCGCGCCAGGAATCCGGCTCCGACAAGCCGTCGATGGAAAGCGCGATGCCGGAGGCGTTCAAGGAGCTGACGCGGTTCTACACGCTGCTCGAAAAGCACTACCGCGACATGCAGGACATGGAGTTCACGGTCGAGCAGGGCAAGTTGTGGATGCTGCAGACCCGCGGCGGCAAGCGCACAGCCAAGGCCGCGCTGCGCATCGCGGTCGAACTCGCCAATGAAGGCCTGATCTCGAAAAAGGACGCGGTGATGCGGATCGATCCGGCTTCGCTGGATCAATTGCTGCATCCGACCATCGATCCCGCAGCCAAGCGCGACGTGATCGCGACCGGCCTGCCGGCCTCACCGGGCGCGGCATCGGGCGAGATCGTGTTCTCCTCCGACGAAGCCGCAAAACTGCAGGCCGACGGCCGCAATGTCATTCTGGTGCGGATCGAGACCAGTCCGGAAGACATTCACGGCATGCACGCCGCCGAAGGCATTTTGACCACCCGCGGCGGCATGACCTCGCACGCCGCCGTGGTGGCGCGCGGCATGGGCAAGCCCTGCGTCTCCGGCTGCGGCGCCATTCGCGTCGATTACGGCCGCGGCACCATGAGCATCGGCTCGCGCACCTTCAAGACCGGCGACGTCATCACCATCGACGGCTCGCTGGGCCAGGTGCTGGCCGGCCGCATGCCGATGATCGAACCGAAACTGTCGGGCGAATTCGGCACGCTGATGGGCTGGGCCGATCAGGTTCGCAAACTCGGCGTTCGCGTCAACGCCGACACGCCGGAAGATGCGCGCACCGCCATCAAGTTCGGCGGCGAGGGCATCGGGCTGTGCCGCACCGAGCACATGTTCTTCGAGGAAACCCGCATCCGCACCGTGCGCGAGATGATCCTTTCCGAGGACGAGCAGTCGCGCCGTGCGGCGCTGTCAAAACTGTTGCCGATGCAGCGCGCCGATTTCGTCGAGCTGTTCGAGATCATGAAGGGCCTGCCGGTCACGATCCGTCTGCTGGATCCGCCGCTGCACGAGTTCCTGCCGCACACCCAGGCCGAGATCGAGGAAGTCGCGCGCGCGATGAATACCGATCCGCGCAAGCTTGCCGACCGCGCCCGCGATCTTGCCGAGTTCAATCCAATGTTGGGCTTCCGCGGCTGCCGCCTCGCTATTGCGTATCCTGAGATCGCCGAGATGCAGGCGCGTGCGATCTTCGAAGCGGCGGTTGAAGCCGAAAAGCGCACCGGCAAGGCCGTCGGCCTCGAGGTGATGGTGCCGCTGATCGCGACCAAGGCGGAGTTCGATCTGGTCAAGGCGCGGATCGATGCGATGGCGCAGTCGGTGATGAAGGAGACCGGCAAGAAGCTCGCCTATCAGGTTGGCACCATGATCGAGTTGCCGCGCGCGTGCCTGATGGCCGGCGACGTCGCTCAGACGGCGGAGTTCTTTTCGTTTGGCACCAACGACCTGACCCAGACCACCTACGGCATCAGCCGCGACGACGCCGCAAGCTTCCTCGGCACCTATGTCAGCAAGGGGATCCTGGAAATCGATCCGTTCATCTCGGTCGATCGCGATGGCGTCGGTGAACTGGTGAAGATCGGCGTCACCCGCGGTCGCAAAACGCGGCCCAATCTCAAGGTCGGCATTTGCGGCGAGCATGGCGGCGATCCTGCTTCCGTGGCGTTCTGCCACGAGATCGGGCTCGACTACGTCTCGTGCTCGCCCTATCGCGTGCCGATCGCCCGTCTCGCCGCAGCCCAAGCCGCGCTCGGCAAGACGGTCGCGAGCCAGGCGTAAGCAAAGCGCTCACTATCGACGGATACGACGTTATGCCCGGGCTAGCCCGGGCATTTCGCGTTTTGCGCAGGCGTAAGAGCCGTCATTGCGAGCGCAGCGAAGCAATCCATTCCTCCGTTATGCCGCACGATGGATTGCTTCGCTGCGCTCGCAATGACGGCTGAACGCTTCAGCCCAATAGCGTGAATTGGAACTCGCACGCGAAGTAGCGAGCTTCGCGCGCAGATGCGCATAAATTCTTCATCTTCTTCGTTGACGGGATATTTACCACTTTCATCGCGTGCCTGTTTACCAACACTTCTGATGCGATCCGCGAAAATCACGCGGCCTCTTGCGTGTAACACGCAGGCCACGTCGATTAACTCCCCGGCAACCTAAATTCGATACCAACAAAAAAGATCGAATTGCACGGATGTACTGACGTTCGATCGTGTAAGCGTTGCGTGAGCGTACAATGTTTTTGTTGCGTAGCCAGCCGAAGGGCGCGCGGTTCGCGCTCTTCGGCCTCGGTCTTTGCGTCTTCGCATTGATGCCGACCGAGATCGGATATCAGGATATCGCTTCGCTGCTGGCGCGCCAGCCCGGCGTCGCCGAGCGCTGGCAGAAGCGGGTGTTCTCCTCCGCCGGTACCATCCAGGTCGCAACATTCTCTTTCGGCCGTCCGATCGGAACCTCTTCGCCGCAAACCGCGACCTATCGCCTGGCGAGCCTCGACAATCAGGGCATCGACATCACCGGATCAGTGACGCGCAACCCGATCGTCGCGCCGCCGCCACGTTTTCACGCCGCCGATTTTCCCAAGGTCGACCGTACGCTGAAAGGCGATCGTCTCGTCGTCACGCCGCCGCCTGCGGAAACCGCAAGCCCTACAGAGCGCGCGCCCGCGACCGAGGACCCCGCGACATCGAATTCGTCGGTCAAGGGCGCCAAGACCGCCGAGACGGCGCCGTCCGTCGAGCGTGCGCCGCTCGATCCGGAGCTGCAGGCCGCGCTGAGCGCGCCGCCGCTGGGGCAATTCGATATGTCGCTGTCGCTCGAAACCAGACCGCAGGACGATCTCAAGATTGCTCCGGAAAAGCGCGAGGCCGCGCGCACACCTGCGCCGCCGCGCAATGGTTTCTCCTTCAAGACCTCGAGCCTGTTCTTTGGTTCGTCGCTCGGCTCGCCCGAGAGCATGGAGCGCTGGCGGCCCGGCGAAGAGCCCGTCATCGTGATGCCGGGCGCCGCTCCCGATCCCGACATGAAGGTGATGGCCTCGCTGCCGGTCGATGCCGACGGTCCGGTGCGGGCCGGCGAGATGGGCGAGAGCGTTGCGCCGAAGGGCGAGGTCAATTCCGACAACCAGCGCGCCAAGACGCCGGCGGAACGTCTCGGCCTGTTCGACGACAAGTCGCGCGCCAAGTCGGAGAAGTGCCTGGCTGAAGCCGTCTATTTCGAAGCCCGCGGCGAAGCGGTGCGGGGCCAGATCGCGGTGGCGCAGGTGGTGCTGAACCGCGCCTTCTCCGGCAAATATCCGGAAACCGTGTGCGGCGTGGTCTACCAGAACAAGCACCGCCATTTGGCCTGCCAGTTCACCTTCGCCTGCGACAACAACAAGGACGTCATTCGCGAGCCCGACATGTGGGAGCGCGCGCGGAAGATCGCGAAAGCGATGCTCGACGGCCAGCTCTGGTTGCCGGAAGTCGACAAGTCGACGCACTACCACGCCTATTGGGTGCGGCCGTCCTGGGTCAATGAAATGAAGAAGATGTACAAGACCGGCGTGCACACCTTCTACCGGCCGCGCGCCTGGGGCAACGGCAGTGACGCGCCGAGCTGGGGAAGCCAGGCCGAAACCGCAGCGATCTCCGCCCGGCTCGCCGAAGCCGCACAAAGTTCGGCCGAGCAGGTGAGCGCGAAACGGTAGCTCCGTTGTCGTCCCTGCGAAAGCAGGGACCCATAACCACCGGCGGTGGTTGTTGAAACAAGATCGAACGGCAGGCACTTCCTTAATTCGCGCGGCCGCGGCGTATGGGTCCCTGCGTTCGCAGGGACGACGTCTCGGCGGGGGCTACGCCCACCAAATTGCTCTCATTGCCCTCGCTAATTTTGCAAGGCTGCCCTGCAGCGGAAAATTTTTCTCCGTGGCCCCCTTGGGCTTTTCATGCAATTGCATTAACTCACCGTAACGTTTCGCCTGGCGGTTCCGGGCGCCGATGGTCCAGGGGGAAACATAATGTCAGCAACGACCGGCGACCTCAGTCCATCTTCCGGGCTTGGCACCTGGCGCACCCCGCTCGTCATCATCATCTGTGGATGCCTGATTGCGCTGCTGAGTTTTGGGCCGCGCTCGAGCCTCGGCTTTTTCATCCAGCCGATGGGCCGCGAGTTCGCCTGGGGACGCGACGTCTTCGGCCTCGCGCTGGCGCTGCAGAACCTGTTGTGGGGCCTCGGCCAGCCGATCGCGGGCGCCATCGCCGATCGTTTCGGTATAATGCGGGTGATGATCGTCGGTGCGCTGCTCTATGCCGGCGGTCTGCTCCTGATGCGTTATTCGACGGCGCCGCTGTCGCTCGATCTCGGCGCCGGCGTGCTGATCGGCTTCGGTCTATCCGGCTGTTCGTTCAATCTGGTGCTGTCGGCGTTCAGCAAGCTGTTGCCGCCCGAGAAGCGCGGCTTCGCGCTCGGCGCCGGCACCGCGGCCGGCTCGTTCGGACAATTCCTGTTCGCGCCGTTCGGCGTCGCGATGATCGACAATTTCGGCTGGCAGGCGGCGCTGACGGTGTTCGCTCTCCTGATGCTTTTGATCGTGCCGCTCTCGCTCGCGATCGCGACGCCGCCGTCGACTGCGCCGGCCTCGAACGCGCCCGCCGCGGATCAGCAATCGTTCAAGACTGCGCTGGCGGAGGCGTTCGGCCATCGCTCCTATGTCCTGTTGGTGCTCGGCTTCTTCACCTGCGGCTTCCAACTCGCCTTCATCACCGTGCATCTGCCGGCCTACCTGGCCGATCGCGGAGTTGCCGCGTCGACCGGCGGCTGGGTGGTCGCGGCCATCGGTCTCTTCAACATCATCGGCTCGCTCAGCGTCGGCTGGCTGCAGAACAAATATCCGAAGCGCTATATCCTCTCGATCATCTACCTTGCCCGCGCGCTGTCGATCCTGGCGTTCATCTCGTTTCCGATCACCACCTTCTCGGCGATCGTGTTCGGCGCCGCCACAGGCCTGACCTGGCTCTCGACGGTGCCGCCGACCTCGGCGCTGGTGGCACTGATGTTCGGCACCCGCTGGTTCGCAACGCTTTATGGCTTTGCCTTCGTTAGCCACCAGGTCGGCGGCTTCCTCGGGGTCTTGCTCGGCGGCGTGGTGTTCGAGCAGTTCGGCTCCTACACGCCGATCTGGTGGCTCTCGATCTTCTTCGGCGTGCTGTCGGCGCTGATCAACCTGCCGATCGTCGAAGCGCCGGTCGCGCGCCCGGTTGCACAACCCGCCTGATGCGGTAAACACTCCCGACAGCGAAAAGTCTCGGGAGTATGCCGTGGGTACGTTCAAGGCCATCAGGATCGACAAGGCGGAGAAGGGCACCACCGCCGCGCTGACGCAGTTCGACGAAGCCGAGCTGATGGAAGGCGACGTCACGGTTGCGGTCGAGTGGTCGACGCTGAACTACAAGGATGGCCTGGCGGTCACCGGCCGGGCGCCTGTGGTGCGGCGTTTCCCGATGATCGCCGGTATCGATTTTGCCGGCACCGTCGAACAATCCTCACATCCGGCGTGGAAGGCGGGCGACAAGGTCGTCTGCAACGGCTGGGGCATGGGCGAGACCCATCTCGGTTCCTATGCCGAAAAAGCGCGCGTCAAGGGCGACTGGCTGGTGCGGCTGCCTGACGGCATGTCCACGCGCGAGGCGATGGCGATCGGTACCGCCGGCTATACCGCGATGCTGTCGGTTCTGGCGCTGGAGAAGCAGGGCCTGACGCCCTCGAGCGGCCCTGTCGTGGTGACCGGCGCCGCCGGCGGCGTCGGCTCGGTCGCCACCGCCGTGCTTTCCAGGCTCGGCTACCACGTCATTGCATCCACGGGGCGGGTGTCGGAGGCCGACTACCTCAAGGGGCTCGGCGCCGCCGAGGTGATCGACCGTGCCGAACTCGCCGGGCCCGCCAAGCCGCTGGCGAAGGAACGCTGGGCGGGTGGCGTCGACAGCGTCGGCTCGACCACGCTCGCCAACCTGCTTTCGATGACGAGATATGGCGGGGCAATCGCGGCGTGCGGCCTTGCCGCCGGTATGGATTTGCCGTCCTCGGTCGCCCCGTTTATTTTGCGTGGAGTGTGCCTTCTGGGCATCGATTCCGTGATGTGTCCGCTGCCCCAGCGCAAGCTTGCCTGGAACCGGCTTGCCATCGATTTGGACAAGGGTAAACTGGCTGAAATTACTCAGGAAATTAACCTTGACCAAGTGATTGGAACCGGTGCTCAAATCCTCGCTGGCCAGGTCCGCGGTCGAATCGTGGTAAAAATTTTCTAACGGCGTTCAGACTTTGCCAACCAACCTGCTCCAATGTTGCCACGGTTGGTATGGTAAGCACGGGGTAAAGGTGGGCGCCCGCGCTATTGTAAAGTTGGAGTAGCAGCATGCTTGCGCGTTTGTTTCTGGGGGCCGTTACGGCCGGTGCGATGATCTTTCCTGTGCTGGCCGGGAGCATGAATGCCGACGAGGCGCGCAGGTTCGTGAATGGCAAGGTATTCGCCTTCACGTGCTTTGACGGCACCCGTGGCGCTGGCCGTATCATGGACGATCTTGGCGCGGCTGGTTCTGTCCAGTTCAGCGGCTCGGGCCCGATCCGCCATGTGCGCCTGCCCGGCAACACGCTCCAGATTCGGGGCCAGGCCGTTTGCGCTTCAATCAAGGGTCTTCCGTTCGAGCCGTGCTTCAATCTCGACAAGCGCGACGACCGCTCGTTCCGCGGCTCCGTCTCGGGCATGGGCTTCGCCTATTGCGATTTCCGCCACCAGGGTGCCTCGCAGATGCTGATGGCGCGCTCTGTGGCGCGGCCGCGCTCGCTGCGTCGCGAGGAGCCGTCGCGCGCCGCTGATGCACGCGCCGAAGTGACGGGGCGGGTCGAGACGCCGGCGGTCGAGAGCGCCAGGCTCGAGCCGGTGAAGGCCGAGCCGAAGGTGGAGCAGGTCAAGTCTGAACCGGCCACGTCCGAGAGCGCTCCGGAATTGCGCCGCTCGACCGATTGATCGCGGAAAACCGTTTCCGGGATCGCAACAACCCACCCAGCGATTGAATGGGCGTGCCTCGGTCAGAGTGCCGGTGCCCGGCCGGTGATCAGCGGTCATCCCGGCGATTGGCGCGGCGCGAACCCGTAGTCATACGGGCTGGCGCATTCATGTCCCGGTAGCGAATCTCATTCCAGGTGGTGACCGGCGAAGAAGGCCGGGGGGCGGGCCAACACATGAGATCAATCATGCCGCTGTATTTTTTTCGGATCAGCCACGGCCGCTATGCCGGCGCGTCCGATCAGGGGTCCGAATTTGAAAGCCGCGAGGCCGCCTGGACCGAGATGACCCGGGTCTGCGGCAACCTCCTCGGCAGTCTTTCGCGCGGCTTGAAACAGAACGCCGAATGGCAGATGGAGCTTCTCGACGAAGCCAAGCGGCCGGTTTTCCGGATTCGCCTTGTCGCCGAATCCGTTGGTTAGCTCTCGCCTGCGCCTCCACACCGCGTAATTTTACGGACTCCAAGTTAACCGTCGCTTCGAACCTGATGCGTACGGTTGCCGAATATTCCCGGCGCATCGAAGATTGACGGCAATCCTTCATATTCCACGGCGCCCGTCTCGAACGTTTGAGAGAGCCAGCCATGTCCGCACTTTCCATCCGCGCCAAGGTCATCGCCGTGATCGCATTCATGCTGATCGCGATGTCCGGTATGGGCTTCCTGGCGATCCACAGCATGCAGGTGATCAACGCCCATACGGTGGAAATCGCCTCGAGCTGGCTTCCGAGCGTCCGGGTGTTGGGTGAACTGCGCGCAGACATCAATCTGTTTCGTATTGCGCTCCGCGCGCATGTGATGGCGGAAACGCTGGAGGCGAAGGCCGCCAACGACAAGAGACTGGCCGGCATCCTGGAAAGGATCGCAAAGGATCGCAAGGCTTACGAGCCGATGATTACCTCTCCCGAAGAGCGTTCGATCTACCAGAACTGGGCGAGCGCCTGGGACAAGTACATCACCGGCGTCCAGGAAGTCATCGAGTTGTCGCGCGGGAGTATCGGGCGGATTCCTCATGAGGCGAGCGAAGCGATCTCCAAGAAGGTTGCGGTCATCGCCGCCGAATCCGATACATTCCTCGAGAAGGGCATCAATCTCAACAACACGGGTGCGGACACCGCGACACGGCAGGCCGCTGAAGGTTATAATTTTTCATTCTGGCTCGTATTGAGCATTGTCGCCGCTGTCATCCTCTGCGGCGTCGGCATCGGAATGTATCTGGTCCGCGACCTTTCGAATGGTATCGCTTCCATCGTAAAGCCGATGCAGGCGCTGGGAAGCGGAGACCTCTCCGCCGAAGTGAGGCGACGCGGCGAGAAGACCGAGATCGGCGCCATGGCGGACGCCTTGCAGGTGTTCAAGGATGCGCTGATCGCCAAGAAGGCCGCCGATGAAGCCGCCGCCCGCGATGCCGAAGCCAAGATCGAGCGCGGCCGTCGCGTCGACGGCATCACGCGGGACTTCGAAGCCATGATCGGCGAGATCGTCGAAACCGTGTCGTCAGCCTCGACCGAACTCGAGGCCTCCGCGGGCACGCTGACCGCGACCGCGGAGCGCGCGCAGGAACTCGCCACCACCGTCGCCTCGGCCTCGGAAGAAGCTTCCACCAATGTGCAGTCGGTCGCATCTGCGACGGAGGAAATGGCGTCCTCCGTCAACGAGATCAGCCGGCAGGTGCAGGAATCCGCGCGGATGGCCAGCGACGCGGTGGATCAGGCCTCAAGGACCAACGATCGGGTCGGCGAATTGTCGAAGGCCGCCGCCCGCATCGGCGACGTGATCGAGCTCATCAACAATATCGCGGGCCAGACCAACCTGCTTGCGCTCAACGCCACCATCGAGGCGGCGCGTGCCGGCGAAGCCGGCCGTGGCTTTGCGGTCGTTGCGTCCGAAGTGAAGGCGCTGGCCGAACAGACCGCCAAGGCCACCGGCGAAATCGGACAACAGATCACCGGCATCCAGGCTGCGACCCAGGATTCGGTCGGCGCTATCCAGGAGATCTCGGGCACCATCGGAAAGCTGTCCGAAATTTCCTCCGCGATCGCAGCCGCCGTGGAAGAGCAGGGCGCGGCGACGCAGGAAATCTCCCGCAACGTGCAGCAGGCCGCGCAGGGAACGCAGATGGTCTCCGCCAACATCACCGACGTGCAACGCGGCGCGAGCGAGACGGAGACGGCCTCGTCACACGTTCTCTCCGCAGCGCAGATGCTGTCGGGTGACAGCACCCGCCTCAAGCTCGAGGTCGCCAAATTCCTCGAGTCGGTGCGCGCCGCCTGAAGCTGGACGTCCAACGGCCGCCGGTCGCTTCTGCCCCTTTGAGCATGGCCCCGTCGCGATCGGCGCCAGGCCAATTTGTCTCATCCCTGCGCCCGGCCTTAACATTCTCGGCCCGCACCCACGTGTGCATTTGCGTCATAAGTGTAGATTTTAGCGAAGGTTTTACGTGTTCTCGGTAATCCTACGGACTCGGCGTTAAGACTAATCAGGAAATTCAAACTGTATTGATAGTGCCTCTCAGTTAGGCATTTCCGCGGTCGCAACGGCGCAGACCAAGGATAGGCGGATTTGCGTTGGCCCGAATTGCTTCGATTTTAAGACATTAGGAAACCCTCATGCGTGGCTTTTCCGTTCGTCTCACCCACAAGGTCATGGCAATCGGCATTGTCGGACTGACCGGGCTCCTCGCATTCGGGGCAATCTATCAGGTTGGAAGCTGGTCGCAGGACGCATCGCGTACGATTGCGAACAGCGCGCGGGAAATTTCCGATCTCAGCAAGCAGCTTTCGATCGAAATGCTCGAAGCCCGGCGCAACGAGAAGAATTTTCAGCAGCGCCGCAATGAGACCTACGCGAAATCGCATTCCGAGCTGGTGGTCAAGATCGATCGTGACTTCAGCCGACTGGAAGAGTTGACCAGAGCCACTGGCCTCGGCGCACTTCAGGAAAAAGTCAGGCCCGCGCACGAAGGCTTCAAGAAATATGCCGCCGATTTCGTGAACCTGGTGGGGGCAGAGATCAAGCTAGGCCTCAATGAGACTTTGGGCCTGTCCGGTGCGTTGCGCGGCGCCGTCCATGATATCGAGACTAAGCTCAAGGAGATCGACGATCCGCGTCTGACCAGCTGGATGCTGATGATGCGTCGGAACGAAAAAGACTTCATGCTGCGACGCGACCCGAAATATGTCGCGGAGATCAAGAAATCCGCCGCCGAATTCTCTAAAGCGCTTTCCGCGGTGGCGATTGCTCCCCCGGTCATGGCTGAGATCACCGCGAAATTGGCGACGTACCAGAAAGAGTTTGCGGCATGGGCTGAGACGGCCCAGCAAACCGCGGCTTACGACGACGGCATGATGAAGACGTTTCGGGGCTTTGAACCCTTGATGGTCGAAATCGCGCAGGGCGTCGAGCGGCGCTACAAGGAGGCCGAAGCGACCGAGGCGTCGACGCGCGATGCCGTGAGAAACTGGATGCTGATTGCGTTCGCATTATCCGTGGTCCTGGTATGTGGCCTGTCACTTCTGATCGGCCAATCGATCTCAAAGGCATTGGCCTCGATGGTATCGGCCATGACACGGCTCGCCGGCGGCGATGTCGGGATGGCGATCCCGGGTCTCGGCCGACGCGACGAGATCGGCGAAATGGCCGGCGCGGTCGAGGTGTTCAAGAACAATATGGTTGAAGCCGAGCGGTTGCGCGCGGAGCAGCGCGACGCCGAAGCGCGGCAGGCGGAACAGCGCAAGGCGGACATGCGCGAGCTCGCCAATGCGTTCGAAGGTGCGGTCGGCGAGATCGTCGAGACAGTGTCTTCCGCTTCGACCGAACTTGAAGCCTCTGCCAATACGCTGACGAAGGCGGCTGAACGATCTCAGAGTCTGGCGACGACCGTCGCCGCCGCTTCCGAAGAGGCCTCCACCAATGTGCAGTCGGTGTCCTCGGCCAGCGAGGAGCTGACCTCATCCGTCAACGAAATCAGCCGTCAGGTTCAGGAATCGTCGCGCGTTGCCAGTGAAGCTGTGGACCAGGCGCAGAAGACCAATAGCCGCGTCAGTGAGCTGTCGAAGGCGGCAAGCCGCATCGGCGATGTGGTCGAGCTGATCAATACCATTGCCGGCCAGACCAATTTGCTGGCCTTGAACGCCACGATCGAGGCCGCACGCGCCGGCGAGGCTGGCCGCGGCTTTGCAGTGGTAGCATCCGAGGTGAAGGCACTCGCTGAGCAGACCGCGAAGGCGACCGGCGAGATCAGTCAGCAGATATCGGGCATCCAGGCCGCGACCCAGGATTCGGTGGCGGCGATCAAGGAGATCGGCGACACCATCGGCCGCATGTCGGAGATTTCCTCGACCATTGCCGCCGCCGTAGAAGAGCAGGGCGCGGCAACGCAGGAGATCTCACGCAATATCCAGCATGCCGCAACCGGCACGCAGCAGGTATCCTCCAACATCACGGACGTGCAGCACGGCGCAACCGAGACCGGATCGGCCTCGGCTCAGGTTCATTCGGCGGCGAAATCGCTGTCGAGCGAAAGCAACCGGCTCAAGCTCGAGGTCAGCAAGTTCCTCAACTCGGTCAGGGTAGCCTGATCGCTCGCGGCCGCCCGACTCAACCGGGCGTGAAAAGTGCCTTGCCGCGATTTTTTGAGGCCACGGCCACGGCTTGGGCGATTTGCCCGAAGCTGAACGTGCCGGCAACCGGTGAGCTGATCGCGCCCGACGCGACGAGCGGCGTCAAGCGATCGTACATCGCGGTGATCTTGTCTGATGTGGCGGCGTCGAACCAATTGGCCAGCCAGAATCCGCGGATCGATACATCGCGGAATATCAGGGGTTGTGCGGGGCCGACGAACGGCTTGCCGCTCATCGCACTGTAGAACACCAGAACACCTTTTACCGCCAGACAACCCAGCAGGTTCATCGTCGAGGTATCGGCAACGCCATCGACGGCGAGCGCGATGGGTGCGCCGCCAGTTTCAGTTGCAACCCGCTTGGCGAGATCCGGTCCATCGACCAGCACGACGTCGCCGCCGATCGCCTTGATCTCGGCGACTACATCCTCACGCCGGACCACATTGACGGTCTTCAGGCCAAGCGATTTCGCGATCGCGATCAGCGCCCGACCGACGCCTGAGTTGGCGCTGTTGTGGATGACCCAGGCACCCGATGGCAGCGCGACGTATTCGGTCAGCAGCAGGTAGGCCGTCGCGGGATTGATGCCAAGCATCGCAAGTTGATGGATGTCGCCGCCGGCAAGCGGCCGCAGCCGGCTCCCGTCCGCCTTGATCCGTTCCGCCCATGCGGCGGACGGGTAGGGTACGAGCGTCCGGTCGCCTTCTTTCAGATGCGTGACGCCGCCGCCGACCGCGACGATACGGCCGACGCCTTCCGCTCCCACGATGCTGGGTAGCTTCGGCCGGTACCCGTACCGACCGGAGATCATCAGGAGATCGCTCATGTTAATGGGTGAGGCTTCCAGCGCGATCACCACCTCACCTTCACCAGGCGCTCCGACATCGGGAACGTCGACCAACTTCATCACCTCGGCCGGATTGCCGAACGCCTCGATCTGGATCGCTTTCATGACCATTCTCCCGGTTATGTACTACAAAGTACATAATGGAGATGTGCTGTCAAGCAAGCAGTTTCAAGGCCTGATCAAGCGTGGCACGAACGCGCGCCGCATCGGGCGCATCTTTGGCCAGCACCATCAGCCCGGTATAGATCGCCATGATCGTATGCGCGGTGGCGTCCGGATCGAAACCATCGGCGAATTGCGCGCGATCGGCGCGCAGCCGGTCTTGCAGCAGTTCCTCCAGCTTCCGGTTGAAGCTTTCGATCCGCTTGCGGACTTCCTTTTGCTCGGCCGCGCCGTCGGCCGATGTATTGATCGAAAGGCATCCGCGCTTGCCTTTGACGCCCGAACAGAGCGGGACAAAGCCGGTCAGCCAGCGGTGGACCGCGTCGCGGGCCGACGGGCCGTCGTTGATGATGCGTTCGGCATGGGCGACGATGCGCGCATGATAGCGCTCCAGAACCTTGAGGAACAACGCGTTCTTGTCGCCGAAGGCGGCATAGAGGCTCGGCTTGGCGAGCCCGGTGGCCGCGGTGATGTCGTCGAGCGATGTGCCCTGGAAGCCTTTTTGCCAGAACACATCGCGCGCGAGGTCCAGCGCCTCGTCGGGATCGAAACTGCGCGGTCTTGCCATCTGCCCTATGTACGCGACGCCAGAGAAATCGCAAACCGCACCGGCTTAGCCTGGTTCAGGCGCCGCGACCTGCCTGCGGAACAGGATCCGCTGGTACAGCCAGCCGATCGCCACCAGCACCAGGCCTAAGCACATGAAGGACAGCGCGCGATAGACGCCCGTGAGCGTCGACATGTCGATCAGGAAGGCCTTCAGGATCGTCAGTGCGATGACGATCGCTGACGCCAGCCGCGCGCGCTGCGAGTTGAAGAGAATGCCGATGCCGAGCAGCACGACGCCGAACGCCAGATACGCGATCGAGTAGGTGTATTGCTCGGCGCCGGTGGTCGGTCCGGTGGACAAGATGGGGCCGTGATAGATTCTGCGGATTTCGAACGTCACGTAAGCCAGCGCGAGAATGAGCGAGCCCGCGCGTGTTGGCGTAGGCGACGGGACGGCGGCCCGCCACCGCATAGGACAATAGCAGCGCGAGCACCGCGGGCAGTGCGTAGCCGAGCAGCAGCAGGTTGATAATGGTGCCTCCGACTTCGATCGACCAGAGAACCGGGTTTTCCAGCCCCATCAGCCCGAACAGCGCCGCAAGACCCGCGAATGCCGTGAGCAGGATCGCGCCGGCATTGTGAATGACGCTGCCGGTGCGGATGCGCAGGCGTTCCAGCCCGATCGCCATTGCGAGTGCGACGCAGACCTGCAGCGCAACCTCGGTGAGGTCGGCGCCTCCGCGATAAACGTTCCCATTGTTGACGGCGTGGCGGATTTCCATGAACGCCAGCAGCACCGTGAACAGGATCGCTGCCGCCTCCACGGTTCGTAGCGGCGCATCATCGCCACCACGGCGCAACAAAATGCTGCCGGCCCAGAACGATGCCGCCGGAATGCCGTAGCCCCACAATAGCCAGTTGAAGATCGGCGTCGTGCCGACGGCCTCGCCCACGATGCGCGGATCGTCAGCGATCCGCAGTACCACGATGGCAGCCAGGATCGCGGCCAGCGAGCGCAAGAACGGAATCGGCCGCTGCGTCGAAATCCAGGCGGTACCTGCCGACATCAACGCCAGCGCAATCGTGAGCCAGCCTTTTTCCAGCGCGAAGGTCAGCGCCAGCGCTAGTGCTGCGAGCGAGCCGGTCGCAAACAGCGCGATTGAAGCCTGCAGTCCCGGACGGTCTTCGCGCTTGGCGAGGATCTCGGTCGCGGTGGCATAGGCCGCGGCGAGCGCGACCGCGAGAATCGCGAACGGGATCGAACGATCGAGATGGGCGATGCGGGCGTAGAGTGCGACCAGCAGCGCGAGCGGCGTGAAGACCGCCGCAGCCGACCAGATCACCGGAATGATGGGTCCGACGGAGCGGCCCTGCGCCAGGAAGCCCGCCACACCAAAACCTGCGGCGAAGATCGCGGCCGAAATCAGATGCAGCGACACCGACCCGTCCGTGGCGTTCGGTCCGATGCCCGGCAGCGGGCCGCCGGGCAGCACCAGCATTTCCGAATTGGCGCGAATGGCCCATTCGGCGAATACGACAAACACCAGCGCAGCCGCAGCCCCGACCGCGCCGGCGGCGGCATCGCTGCGCCACGCGACCAGCAGACTGCCGGCCACCAGAAGGCCGAACACGATCATCGCGGTGTCGGCGTGGAAACCGTTCAGCACGATCAAGGTCGCGCCGAGCAGATAGGCCGCGAGCGAACCCGACGAGATCGGCTCGACCTGGCCTTCGTCCGCGGGTGGTCCGAACATGAAGCCGCACACCACCAGCAGCGCGGCGAGAATGAATCCGGCGAGCACATGGAACGCATGCGGGCCGACCATCGACGGACCGCATTGCAGGCAAGGGAAAGTCCACAACAGCGCAAACGCGATAGTGGTGACCGCAAGCCAGCGCCACAGCCTGATGCGCGCCAGGCCGAAAGCGGCAGCCGTGACGATCGCGAGATAAATGTAGAGCGCCCAGAAGTCCGGCTTGCCGGATGAGACCAGGATCGGCGTCGCGAATGCGCCGACGACGCCGAGACCGGCGAGCGCCGGCCCGTGCAGCAGCGCGGCGGCCAGCGTCCCCAGCGCCACCAGTCCCAGCAGGATGAAGGCGGTGGCCGGCACCAGGAAGCCGTACAGCGCATAGGCCGCGTACACCGTGGCAAACGCGACTGCCGTTCCGGCGGCGGTCAGAATGGCCGGGATATTGGCGATCGGCGTTGCTTCGATGGCGGAGATGCTTTCCTTGCGGCGGGTCCATTCGCCGGCCAGCAGCAGGGCCAGTGCGAACAGGCCGCCGAGCATCGTGCGGACGCCGGGGCCGAGCAGGCCGGCCTCGATCGAATAGCGGACCATGAAGAATCCGCCGAGTGCCAGCGTCAGTCCGCCGATCCACACCACCCAGCTGGTGCCGATCGTTTCCTCGAAGCCACGATCGGGCTGTGGCAATAGCGGTGGCGGTGCCGCCGCGCCGCCCGCGGCCTGCTCTGATGTCTCGGACGGCGCAGTGGGCGCGACGGATTCTGTGTCGGGAACGATGGGCGGTGGTGTCGGTGCGGCCGCGCGCGGGATCGGAGGCGGGGTCTGCTCGAACGTGTGAAATGGCGCGAGCGGAGGAGGCACAGGCGCAGCAGCGGCTGCCGGTGCCGCCTGGATTGCCTCCAGGCGCTGGCGCAACTCCGTCACCTGGTTCATGGCCTTCCGTGCGAAGACAAGGGCGACGATCGCAATCACGAGCGCGAAGAAAACGAAGGGGTCGTCGAACATCTAGCCTCCAGGCGGGCGCGTCAAAGCGTTAACCGGCCACGTCCGCAGCCTGGTTGCAATCCTGTGTGCGTCTTTGTCCGCTAAAAGTTCAAATCAAGCCCGTGAGGCGATGTCGCAGGCTCGTGCAAAGCGGATGGTATTTTCGCGCCATCCGCTCAGTTGACGGATGAAGTGGGGCATATGTGAAGTCCTCATCCTCAGGAGCTTGCGAAGCAGGCGTCTCGAAGGATGGCGGCAACGGGACACTCGCGGCCCATCCTTCGAGACGCGCCTTTGGCGCTCCTCAGAATGAGGTTGGGGCAAGTGGATGCAGTTGGAAGCATGACCGTGGCCGGCTCGCTGGCCCTATTCCAGATCAAGCTGGAACGGTCGGCCTTCGACCGTCATGCTGCCGGGGCCCATTTCGTCGAGCGCGCGCAGCATCCGGCCCTCGCGCCCCAGCGCCTTGTCGGCGAGGCTGACGATCAGCCGGTTGGGAGAAGCGATCGGCGAGCGGGCGCGAATTTGCCGCGCGATCTCGATCTCGTCGCGATGCGGATTGAGCATGCAGGCCGCGGCAAAGGCGCTCGCCGTCGAGCGGCTGATGCCGGCATAGCAATGCACCACCATCGGCGCGCTGCGGTCCCAGCTGCGGACGAAATTCAGGACCCTTTCGATATGATGATCTGCCGGCGCGACAAAACCGTCCATCTGCTCGGTGATGTCGTCCATCGACACTCTCAGATGGTTGGCCTCGAGCACCGAAGCCGGGCGCTGCACCTGATCGACATTGGCCATCACGGTGAGGATGTGGCTGGCGCCGGTGGTTCTTACGGTCTCGGG
Organism: Bradyrhizobium sp. McL0615; assembly: GCF_049993905.1. Lineage (NCBI taxonomy): Bacteria > Pseudomonadati > Pseudomonadota > Alphaproteobacteria > Hyphomicrobiales > Nitrobacteraceae > Bradyrhizobium > Bradyrhizobium sp. McL0615. The sequence goes on from NZ_CP188254.1 coordinate 2,487,104, forward strand.
AAGTGCGGCAAGCGAACAGACGTGAAGCATGGCGATCCTTCGAAGCGTTCCCTGGCAGGCTTTGTCGCAATTATAGGCCCGCGGGCGGGTCGGTGAAAGCAGGTTTGCGCAGGGCGATCAACCGAGCAGCAGCTTGAATCGCGCCAAAAACTGCTTCTCGGCGCGAGCTGCGGTCCACGGCGTCAGATAATCGCGCACAGTGGGCTCGGGCAGGCCTGGATCCCGGCCGAACAGGCGCGTGGCCTCGCTTTCCGAAAATCCGGCCAGATGGGTAGCTTCGAGGTAGGCCGCGCCGCGATCGGCCGCCTTGACGGCCTTGGTGATGTCGTCCGCCACCACCGGCGGCAGGCCGAAGCGAATATGGATCGCCGCCAGCAGGCGCTTCTCCACCACCTTGTAGTCGCCGCCGAGCACGGCCTTGAACGGCGAGATCATGTCGCCGATGACATATTCCGGCGCGTCGTGCAGCAGCGCGGCGAGCCGAAAGCGGACGTCGACGCGCGGCATCTGCTCGCGCATGACGGTTTCCACCAGCAGCGTGTGCTGCGCCACCGAGAAAATATGCGCGCCGCTGGTCTGCCCGTTCCAGCGCGCGACGCGTGCCAGCCCGTGCGCGATGTCGGCAATCTCGATATCGAGCGGGGAGGGGTCGAGCAGGTCGAGCCGCCGCCCCGACAGCATCCGCTGCCAGGCGCGGTTGGCGATGCTGGACGATTTGCTTGCCGTTTTTCTTGCCGTCATTTGGTCTTGAGGCGGGGCTTGCGAAGTTTACCGCTGCAGTTCTCGTGGCAGAAGCAGGTGACCAGATGGTCGTTGACCATGCCGGTGGCCTGCATGAAGGCGTAGACGATGGTCGGGCCGACGAATTTGAAGCCGCGCGCGCCTAGCTCCTTTGAAATCTTGATGGAGATCGGCGTCGAGGCCGGTACACTCGCGGTGGTCTTGAACTGGTTGACCTTCGGTTTGCCGTCAACGAAGTCCCAAAGAAACTTAGAGAAACCAGGGCCTTCCTCCATGATCTTCAGATAGCCCTTGGCGCTGTTGACGGCGCCTTCGATCTTGGAACGGTTGCGCACGATGCCGGCGTCGTTCATCAGCGCATGGACTTTCTTTTCGTTGTAGCGGGCGATCTTTTCCGGCTGGAAATCGTCGAACGCCTTGCGGAAGTTTTCGCGCTTGCGCAGGATCGTGATCCACGACAGCCCGGCCTGAAAGCCGTCGAGGATCAGCTTTTCATAGAGCGCGCGGTCGTCATACTCCGGCACGCCCCATTCTGTGTCGTGATAAGCCATATAGAACGGGTCTTCGCCCGGCCATGGGCAGCGTGTTTTGCCGTCGGGGTGCAGGCGCGCGGATCGGCTCATCGGAATTTGCTCATGCGACCGTCTGCTTCGGCGGGATGCGAACGTCGTTCGGGTCGGTCAGCCGGATCGCAAGGCCGCCGGCCGTCAACGCCTGTCCTGCATCGAGCGCGTCCGCGACGCGGTCGATCCGGACCAGCGCGAGGCCATGGCCGCCGGCGGTCGATCCCATGGTGCCGACCTGCTTGTCGCCGCCGAGAACGGTGACCCCGGTTTCCGGCGAGAAGTCTTCGAGCGTAACGCGCACGATGCGCGTGCGCGCGGTGCCGCGATGCTGCATCCGCGACACCACTTCCTGGCCGACATAGCAGCCCTTGTCGAAATCGACGCCGTGCAGGCGATCCATATTGGTCTCGTGCGGAAACGCGTCGCTGTACATGAAATCGAGCCCGCCGCGCGGTACGCCCGTGGCGATGCGATGAGCTTCGTAGGCGTCGCTTTCCACCAGATCGGCGCCGATCAGTTCGGCCACCGTGTGTGTGAGGTCCTCGGGCGCGAGGATGCGCCAGCCCAGCGTCTCATGCCGCGGATCGGCAAAGGCGAGATCCGGCTTCACGGCTGGCTCCCCGTCCCATACCGCCACCACGCCCATATCAGCGGAGATGTTCTCCACCGTCACCTTGGCGCGCAGCTTGTAGAAGCCGAGCTTGTCGGCAAGGCCCTGCGCCAGCGGGAGCGGCACATCGATCAGAAAACCGCCGCCATGGCCGGCGGGAGCTTCGGTGATCAGGAAATCGACCGTAATTTTGCCCTGCGGTGTCAGCAGTGCGCCGAACCGGCCAAGGCCGGGCCGCAGCAGCGTGACGTCTGTGGTGACGAGGCCGTTGAGGAAGGTGCGGGCATCCTCGCCACTGACCTTGACCACGCCCCGGTCCGGAAGAAACGCTGCTTTCATAAGCTAAATCGGCCTCTTTTGACGTTCTCTTGAAGTTCCGGGGGAAACGCGGGTGATGGATACCCCATGCGAAGTTAAGGCGCTAAGGTGCCGCCAACAAGCCCCGCGACAGCCTCGAAGCGGCCGCCCAAGGACGATGAATCAGCGATGAATCAACGATTTGATACCATTCTAAAATCCGGCACCGTGGTCAATCAGGACGGTGAGGGCGTCCGCGATATCGGCATTTCCAATGGCCGGATCGCCGCGATCGGCGGGCTCGGGCAGGCTACCGCCGGCGAGACGATCGACTGCAAGGGGCTACATATTCTGCCCGGCGTGATGGACACCCAGGTGCATTTCCGCGAGCCGGGGCTGACGCAGAAGGAAGACCTCGAGACCGGCTCGCGCAGCGCCGTGATGGGCGGCGTCACCGCGGTGTTCGAGATGCCGAACACCAACCCGCTTACGGTCACCGAGGAGACGTTCACCGCCAAGATCAAGGCCGGACACCATCGCATGCATTGCGATTTTGCGTTCTTTATCGGCGGCACGCGCGAGAACGTTCAGGATTTGCCTGAGCTCGAACGTGCACCGGGCTGCGCTGGCGTCAAGGTATTCATCGGCTCCTCCACCGGCGCGCTGCTGGTCGAGGACGACGAAAGCCTGCGACGGATTTTCAAGGTGATCCGCCGCCGCGCCGCCTTCCATGCCGAGGACGAATACCGCCTCAATGAGCGCAAGCCGCTCCGCATCGAGGGCGACCCGCGTTCGCATCCGGTGTGGCGCGACGAGCCGGCGGCGCTGATCGCGACGCAGCGGCTGGTCAATCTGGCGCGCGAGACCGGAAAACGCATCCACGTGCTGCACATCTCGACCAAACAGGAGATCGAGTATCTGCGCGACCACAAGGACGTCGCGTCCTGCGAGGCGACGCCGCATCATCTCACCTTGGCCGCGCCCGAATGCTACGAGCGGCTCGGCACGCTTGCGCAGATGAACCCGCCGGTGCGCTCGGCCGATCACCGGGAGGGCATCTGGTATGGCATCGAGCAGGGTATCATCGACGTGCTCGGCTCCGACCACGCGCCGCATACGCTGGAGGAAAAGGCCAAGACCTACCCGGCCTCGCCTTCAGGGATGACCGGGGTGCAGACGCTGGTGCCGCTGATGCTCGATCACGTCAACGCCGGACGGCTGTCATTGGCCCGTTTCGTCGATCTCACCAGCGCCGGCCCGGCGCGGCTCTACAACATCGCTCGCAAGGGCCGCATCGCCGCCGGCTATGACGCCGATTTCACCATCGTCGACCTGAAGCGAAGCGAGACCATCACCAACCAATGGGTGGCGTCAAAGGCGGGATGGACGCCTTACGACGGCGTGCGCGTCACCGGTTGGCCGGTCGGCACCTTTGTGCGCGGCCAGCGTGTGATGTGGCAGGGTGAGGTGATGACGCCGTCGACCGGCGAGCCGGTGCGGTTTCTGGAGACGCTGAAGGCGTAGGGGCTGTTTCCGCTCACACGACCGTCGTCACCCGCGAAGGCGGGTGACCTAGTATTCCAGAGACAGTAGCGATTGAATCGAGGAGCCGCGGCGTACTGGGTCATCCGCCTTCGCGGATGACGACAGGGGAGCTTGCAGCTACTGCTTCGCCAGCTTCAGCGAAAACTCGCCATTGCGAACGCGCCCCGACAGACCTTCCGCGAATTTCGCTACCGCATCCTCGCCATAGGTCGAGACCAGTTCGGCCAGCGCCGTGAACAGGCTCGCCTGGGCGAGGCAGTCGCCGTCGACGCCTTCGTGCCGCGCGTCGGCCCAGGCTTCGCTCAAATAGCTCAGCGCAGTCTGCTTCTGCTCGAGGTCGGGAAGCGGGTCGCAGGCGATCGGCGTAGGGGCTGGGCGGCTCATGAAACTCGACGAAATTGGCGCGCGAACCAGGGCGGAACGCGTCGTAACACGACAAGCTGTAGCACGCGGCGGTGATCCGCCTAGACCACATCTTTAGGAAAGGTTAACGGCGGCCCGAATGTGAGGCGGACGGGAAATGGCCGTTTGAACCTCAGGCCCGTCTCCCAGCGGCTCGGATTTCGTCGATGCTTCCCGCAAAATAAAGTGCTTCCGCGGGAAGGTCATCGTGCCATCCATCGAGGATTTCGCGACAGCTGCGAAGCGCATCGGTACGGCTCACGTGAGAACCCGGGCGTTTCGTGTAGGGCTCGGCCACGAAAAATGGCTGCGAGAAGAACGCCTGTAATTTCCACGCCCGTTCCAGCTCGATCGGATCGGTCTCGATGTGCTGATTTTCCTGGGCGGCCCGACTGAGCGCGATTGCCGCGCGCGCCCGCCTGGCGATATCCAGTTCCTCCGCACCCAGCAGGCTGTCATCGAGCAGCCGCGACCGAGCCGTCAACAGGTCAATTCCGGGATAGTTCTTTCGAAGGATCATGTCGCGCGTGAGGTGGATGACGGTGTCGACCGATGCCAGCTTGGCGAGTTTCTCCGTCGTCCAGGGTTGAAGCTCGCCGCCAACAAAGAATGTCTGGACCGATCCCACCGTGCCTTCGCTGTACCCTTCCGCTTTCAGCTCTGCAGCGATCGAGCGATTCTCGTCGAGCGACGGCGGCCAGATCTCCGATGGCGGCGGAAAGAGCATGAACATGGTGACCGGGCGGTCGCCCTTGCTGATCCGGCGTACGATCTCCTCCATCACGACGGTGTTGCCGCTGCCGTACTCGCCGGCAATCGCGACGCTGCCGCCGGCGCGGATTGGACACATCACGTCGATTACCTTGATGCCGGTCTCGACGACCTCATTGGACTGGCGGCCGTCGGTGGTCGCCGCCACGAGCAGCGGAAGCAGCCGGTCGAGCTGCATCTTGTTGATCGGCGCTGTCGACCTGCGGCGCGGATTCAGCACGGTGGCGCCTCGCGGCAGCGCCGGCATTGACGTAGTTGCAATACCGCGCACGAGGCCGCCGCCCGGCCGCTGCATGACCTGAATCGTAACCCCCTGTTTCCGTGCTTCGTCGCTGACAACGAGCTCGCTCATCAGATCCGGCGGCGAGGCCGGGTCGAACAGGGCTTCCACCATGTCGCCGCGGCTCTCGATCAGGCGGCCGATGCGGCTGGCGAAATCATCGGGCAGTCCATTTGCGTGCAGCGTATTGGTGACCATTGTCAGCATCCTTTGTTTCAGGCGGGTGCGTGCAGCGTGCAGACGATTGTTGATGGTCGCGACCGACAGGCCGAGGAACGTTGCGACGTCCTGATGCGAACACTCGTGAACGAAGAACAATGTCGCGGGCTCGCGCAACGAGGCCGGTAGCTCCGAAATGGCGGCGAGCGCGGCGGAGGCCTGGCGCCGCTGCTCCAAAATGCGTTCGGCCGACGGATCGTCGCTCGGCGCGTCCTCGCCCTCGGTCAGCGGCACGGTATGCAACTGTTTCCGGCGCAGCACGCGGAAAGCATGGTGGCGGACAATTCCCCGGAGCCGCCGGGGAAAGCAGAGGGCTCGGCGAGCGTGGCAAGCCCCGACCATGCGGCCACGAAGGCCTCCTGGACGATGTCCTCGGCCTGCTGGAAATCGTGGACCTGGGCCAGCGCTGAGCCGAAGGCAAAATGCTGGAAGCGCCGCGTCAGTTCGACAAAGGCGTCGACGTCGCCCTTCTGCGCCTTGCGAACCAGTCGTTCGTGATCCATCGCCATACCCTCTCACCACAAGGTGCCGGGGAGGGCAGTCTACCTTTGGAGGGGAGCAAAAAAATACTGTCGGGCGGGCGTCCGCCGGACAAACTCAGGAAATGCAGTCCAGAATCGCGCCCGGCGTCGCGCAAACATGCTGTGCGCCGGCCTCGATCAACTCATTCCGGCTGCCGTAGCCGTACAACACGCCGATGCCCTTCATGCCGTTGTTTTTCGCACCGACCATGTCGTGGCTGCGGTCGCCGATCATCAGGGTTTTGGCCGGATCGACCGACACCTCTTTCAACGCGTGTTCCAGCAGGTGTGACTTGTCCGCGCGGGTGCCGTCGAGCTCGGCACCGAACACGCGCTCGAAATGCTGGCGCAGGCCGAAATGGTCGATGATGCGGTCGGCGAACACGTGCGCCTTGCTGGTGGCGACGAACAGCCGGTGACCGGACGCGCGGAGCGTTGTCAGCACGTCGCCGATGCCGTCGTAGACGCGGTTCTCATAGAGGCCGATGTCGGAAAATCGCTCGCGGTAGAGCGCCACCGCGCGATCGGCGTCGCGATCGCCGAGCATCTTCACAAAACTCGAGCGCAGCGGTGGGCCGATGCACCAGGTCAGTTCGTCCTCGGTCGGAATCGTTGGATGATCAAGCTTTTGCAGGGCATATTGAATCGAACGGGTGATGCCCGGCTTCGGGTCCGTCAGCGTTCCGTCGAGGTCGAAATAGATCGTGTCCATGGTTCAATTCGCGTAGCGCGCGGTGAGGTCGCGCGAAATCTTCGAGCCTTCCTCGATATATCGGCGGATCGCGACCGAGGCCGCGGGCGTGCAGGTCCGGTAGGTCTGCTGAAAGCCGTTATAGCCGCGGTTGAAGCCCGCGATCATGCGGGCGCGGCGGTCGCCGGACGGCGTTTCGGCATCGATCAGCGCCTGCATTTCGTTGCGCCATTTCGCCCCTTCATTGGAGCCGCAAATGCCCCGGAGGTAGTGCAGGGTGCCGAGGATCTCGGCCAGCCGCTGCAGTTCGCCGTCAAACGGCGCGGCGGCATCCTGGGCCCGCACGGGGGCCAGATGGCATGCCGAAATGAGGATGAGGGCGGCGAGGGCGTGCTTGAGCATTTGAGCGCCGATATGCCCCCTCAATACGCCCGAGGCAAGGTGGGAGGCCCTCGACGGGACGTCTAGACCAGCTTCCGGGCGGCCTCGATGACCTCCAGGAGGCCGCCGGTGACCTTGAGGTCGCCGAGCCCGTCCGGGGCCAGCCATTTGAAATCGTCGTGCTCGTCGTTCAGGACCGGCTCCCGGGCCGTCCAGCGCGCCGCGAACGACATGATCACATAGTGCCCGCCGCCGCCGGCCGCGGGCAGCACCTCGCGCCAGCCGGCCAGGCCCAGAATCTCGATTCTCAGGCCCGTTTCCTCGTCCACCTCGCGGTGGAGCGCGGTGTGCAGCGATTCGCCGAATTCGACCCGGCCGCCGGGGAACGAGTAGAAGCCCATGCCGGGCGAGCGGGCGCGGCGGACCAGCAGGACCTTGCCGTCGCGGAAAATCGCGCCGCTGACGGCGAGCTGGGGGCGGGTCGGCTGGACGGGGGGAGCCAAGGGGTGATCCGGTACGCAGGGAACTTGCTGCGATCATGCCCGATCGGTTCGCGCAGGTCTAATCCGGCAGGCTGCGGCGAGGCGTAAAACGGTTAGTTCGACATCGCGGCTTCGACGTCATTGTCGGAGTTGCCGTTGATGACGCCACCGGCCAGCGCCACCAGCGGCTTGACCCAGGCGGTGGCCTGTTCGGCCAGCGTGGCGCGGGTCTTGTCCTGCTGGGCCTCGCGCATGGCGTTGCCCACCGCGGTCAGGATCGAGGTCATGGTGGCCGTGAGATTGTCGAAATTGGCACGGACCTTGGGATCGGCGCACTCATAGGCCTCGATCGCGAGGTCGCGGGCCTTGAAGTTGGAGGCCCAGAAATGCTCGGCGTAGGACAGCGGGGTCCAGGTGAGGAAATCCTCCGCGCATTCCGGCATGTCCGGTACCATTTCGAGCAGCATGACGGCTTCGTTGAAATGATTCAGGTAGTCGGTGGCGAGCCCGGTGCGGGGATTGATGTTGGCGGCGCGCAATTGCTCCGCGCGAGCCTGGTCTATACGGCTCGTCGGTGGCGGCATCGGGCGATCGGATCGCGCATCTGTGGTGGCCATTGAGGTCATCTGCCCCACTGTTAACATCTGGGGTTAACACTCGTTGAACAGCGGCTTATCTTGGTCAGATAATGTGCGGACGTTTTGTAATTACCTCTCCACCCGAGGCACTCCGGCAGATTTTCGGCTATCTTGAGCAGCCCAATTTCCCGCCGCGGTATAATATCGCGCCTACTCAGCCCGTTCCGGTTGTTATCCTGGAAAATGGCGGCCGCCATTTTCAGCTGATGCGCTGGGGGCTGATTCCGTCGTGGGTGAAGGATCCCCGTAAATTTACGCTCCTGATCAACGCCCGCTCCGAGACTGTGCGTGAGAAACCGGCGTTCAAGAATGCCATCAAGCGGCGGCGTTGCCTGATACCCGCGGACGGCTATTACGAATGGCAGGATGCCAGCGGCCGCAAGCGGCCGTTTTTCATCCATCGCCGCGACGGCCAACCAGTCGGCTTTGCCGCGCTCGCGGAGACCTGGATGGGGCCGAACGGCGAGGAGACCGACAGCGTTGCCATCGTCACCGCGCCGGCCAGCCGCGACCTCGCAGCGCTGCATCACCGTGTGCCCGTGACGATCGCGCCGGAGGAATTCGAGCGCTGGCTCGACGGCCGCGCGTACGACGCCGATGACATCATGCCGCTGCTGCGCGGACCGGCTGAGGGCGAATTCGCCTGGCACGAGATTTCCACGCGCGTCAACCGCGTCGCCAATGACGACGCGCAACTGCTGCTGCCGATTACCGACGAGGAGCGGGCGGCAGAGGCGCCGAAGCCCGCGAAGGCCGCGCCGCGCAAGGCGATGGTGACGCCGGAGGATGACGGGCAGGGTTCGTTGTTTTGAGGCAGTATTTGTCGGGTGGGCAAAGCGACTTGTCCGCCGTAGCTCGAAGAGCGAAGGCGGAAGCGTGCCCAATGATTGCGCTCGCTGTCAGACCTCATCCTGAGGAGCCGCGTAGCGGCGTCTCGAAGGATGAATGGCACCAGCCGGGCCACATGGTTCGAGACGGCGCTACGCGCCTCCTCACCATGAGGGGTTCAATAGTTGCCCCGGCCTCACTTAAATACGTGCAGCGCGGCGTATTGCAGCAGCATGATGGTCTTGGCATCGACGATGCGGCCGTCCGGTATCATCGCAAGCGCAGCATCGATCGGCAGCTCCAGCACCTCGATGTCCTCGCCTTCCTCTGCGAGGCCGCCGCCGCTGCTGACGCGCATCGCAGCTTCATATTCGGCGACGAAGAAGTGCAGCTTCTCGGTGACGGAGCCCGGGCTCATGAAGGCCTCGAACACCTTGCGCACGTCGTGCAATCGATAACCGATTTCCTCTTCCGCCTCCGCGCGAATCCGCTTTTCGGGCGTCTCGTCGTCGAGCATGCCGGCGGCGGCCTCGATCAGGAGATCGTCATGGCCGGCGAGATAGGCCGGCAGACGGAACTGCCGCGTCAGCACCACCGTGCAGCTTGCGAGATTGTACGGCAGCAGCGTCGCGGCATGACCGCGGTCGAAAACTTCGCGCTTCTGCGTCTGCCATTCGCCGTTGCCGCGGCGGTAGTCGAGCTCGACTTCGTTCAACCGATAATGCCGGTCGGAGAGCACATGGACGTTCTTGACGCGGACACGATCGGAGATGGTCATCGAATTCCTTTTGCCGTCACGGCGTCGGCTCGCGGCCGTCGAGCCATTTGGCGAAAACAATCGTCTGCGCTTCGGCGTAGCCGATCGATTGGTAGAATGCTCCCGCCTTCGCGTTGTCGCGCCGGACCATCAATTGCAGTTTGGCAATGCCGGTCGCACGCAGCCAATCCTCGGCCGCGTTCATGATGGCGCGGCCATAGCCTTTGGCGCGGCGATCCGGATCGGTGGCGACGTAATAGACCCAGCCGCGATGGCCGTCATGGCCGACCATCGCGGTCGCGACGATCGCGTCACGGTCACGGCCGATCAGCACGGTCGAGTGCGGCCCGCGCCGGGCGAACGCGATGTCGGCGGCAGGATCGTTCCACGGCCGCGTCAGGCCGCAGGCCTGCCACAGCGCGATCACCGCGGCCACATCCGCATCTGCGATATCGGCGATGGCGAGTGTCGGAATTGTCTTCGCAGCTGAAACGCTCACAGCACCTTCCCCGGATTCATGATGCCGAGCGGATCGAGCATCGCCTTGATGCTGCGCATCAGTTCGATCGCGACCTTGTCCTTGACGTCGGGCAGTTCGTCGCGCTTGAGCACGCCGATGCCGTGCTCGGCCGAAATCGATCCGCCCATCCGCAGCACGATCGCAAACACCACCTCGCTGACCTCGTGCCAGCGCGACATGAAGTCGGCGGTGTTGCCGCCGATCGGCTGGCTGACATTGTAGTGGATGTTGCCGTCGCCGAGATGGCCGAACGGCACCGGCCGCGAGCCCGGAATGAGTTTTACCACCGCCGCATTGGCTTCCTCGATGAAGGCGGGCACGGCTGCAACCGGCACCGAGATATCGTGCTTGATCGAGCCGCCTTCCGGCTTCTGCGCCGCCGACATCTCATCGCGGAGTTTCCAGAACCCGGCGCGCTGGGAAAGACTCGCCGCGATCACGGCGTCGTCCACGATGCCTTCTTCCATGCCCTTGGCGAGGATGGATTCCAGCGCATCACGGGCGTCGTCGCGCGACGACGACAATTCCATCAGCACGTACCAGGGATGTTTTGTCGTGAGGGGATCGCGAATATCGATGCCGTGACGCAGGCTGAAATCGACCGCGATGTCGGCCAGCAGTTCGAAGCTGGTGAGGCTGCCGGCCGCCTCGTTTTGCGAGATCGACAACAGTTTTAGCGCCTCTGCCGGCGACTTGAGGCCGACATAGGCGGTCTCCACCGCGCGCGGTTTTGGAAACAGTTTTAGCGTCGCGGCGGTGATGATGCCGAGCGTGCCCTCGGCGCCGATGAAGAGGTTGCGCAAATTGTAGCCGGTATTGTCCTTCTTCAGTTTTGACAATCCGTTCAGGATCCGGCCATCCGCGAGCACAACCTCGAGCCCGAGCGCCATTTCGCGCGCCACGCCATACGCCAGCGCCGCCGTGCCGCCCGCATTGGTGGAGAGATTGCCGCCGATGGTGCAGCTTCCTTCCGCGCCGAGCGACAGCGGGAACAGACGATCGACTTCAGCCGCGCGGGCTTGCGCAATCTGCAGCACCACGCCGGCCTCGCAGGTCATGGTGTTGGAGGCGGGATCGATCTCGCGGATCTTGTCGAGCCGTCGCAGCGACACGACGACCTCGCCATGATGCGGGGTCTGTCCGCCGACCAGGCCGGTATTGCCGCCCTGCGGCACCAGCGCGATTTTGTGCGCGCTGGCGAGCTTGCAGATCGCGGACACTTCCGCCGTCGAGCCGGGCCGCAACACCAGAGGCGAGCGGCCGTGAAACAGGTCGCGCTCCTCGGTGACGTAGGGCGCAATATCGGCGGCGTCGGTCACCGCATATTTGTCGCCGACGATGGCGCGAAACTTTGCGATCAGCTCGGGTGGGAGCGGGGGCAAGGAGGCTGGTTTGGCGCCCTGAACGATATTCATTGTCGTCTTCTCTTTTTCTTTCATTCCCGCCTGATCATTCCCGTCCAGCCGCTGCGCGGCGCAACCGGTCGTTGATCGCTTCGCCCAGCCCGTCGTTCGGAATAGGCATGACCGCGATGGTGCCCACATCCTTGCTGTCGAGCGCGCGAAGGTGGCCGAACAGGTTGGCCGCTGCCTCGTCGAGATCGCCGCGCTCCGACAGATTCATCACGATGGAGCCGGCGTCAATTCCCGAAATTGCTCCGAGGCCAAAGGCGAGCAATGCCTCGCCGGGCTCCAGCCGTTGTGCGTTGAGGCGCACTTTCGCGCGCGGCGCGTAATGGGACGCCAGCATGCCCGGCGCCAGCGGTTGTCCGCTGTCGCTCTCGGCGTCCGTGGGGGCTTGCGTCAGCGCGCGGCCCAGCACGCGTTCGATCTCGGCGCGCGGCACGCCGCCGGGGCGCAACAGCATCGGCTCATCGAAGCAGCCGACGATGGTGGATTCGACGCCGACGGCGACTGGCCCGCCATCGACGATCAGGTCGATCCGGCCCGTGAGGTCGCTCTGCACATGGGCGGCCGTGGTCGGGGAGACGTGACCCGAGATGTTCGCCGATGGCGCCACTACCGGGCCGCCGAAGGCTCGCAGGATATCGCGCGCCACCGGGTGGGCCGGGAGCCGGATCGCGATCGTTTCCAACCCGGCGGTGGCAAGGTCGGCCACCGCGCAGCTCGGCGTTTTCGGCAGCACCAGCGTCAGCGGGCCCGGCCAGAATGCCTCGGCCAGCGCGGTTGCAGCGGCGTCAAAGCGCGCGATCTGCCGCGCAGCGGCGATATCGCCGACATGCGCAATCAGCGGATTGAAGGCCGGCCGGCCCTTGGCCTGGTAGATGCGGGCGACCGCGGCCGGATTGGCGGCATCGGCGCCGAGGCCGTAGACGGTCTCTGTCGGGAACGCGACCAGCCCGCCCTCGGCCAGGACACGCGCCGCAGCCGCCACCGCGGCCTCGCCGGCGGGCAAAATCTGGGTTTTCAGGCGAACTTCCACTGTGATTAATTTCCTTAATCCGGCTGCTTGCGGTCGCCGACACCCAAGGCTATAAGCCGCGTTCCAAGTCGGAGTGTGGCTCAGCCCGGTAGAGCACTGCGTTCGGGACGCAGGGGTCGCAGGTTCGAATCCTGCCACTCCGACCATTGGCTTTGCCATTCATTTTTCAGGACTTTTTCTGATTGCTGGCGGTTCCCGAGTCAACCGCCGATTCCCTTACCTAAGCCCAACACAGGTCTGCGTTCCCGCGACGCATGGCGTCCGAGGCTTGCTCGCGTCACCCTCGATCACCATGCCCTAAGACGGGTGCAAAGGAGTTTTCTACGGGGGTGGTTCGTTATCTCGTTGGATCTGCGGTTTCTCATATAAGACCGCGTTCAACAAAGATCGGTGCACCTCGATTTTTCCGTTGTAGCTAATCAGTCCGAGCTTACGAAATTTGTTCAGGAAGAAGCTCACCCGGGACCGGGTCGTTCCGATCATTTCCGCCAAGGTCCCTTGATTGATCGAAGCGTCGATGGGTATCGGCGCTCCATCTTTTCCGAAATTGGCCAGCAGCAGGAGCAGGCGCGCGAGCCGCTTCTCGCTGGAATTGAACAACTGGTCGATCAAATCTTCTTCAACGCGATTGCCGCGGGTTACCAGGTAAGTCACGAAAAGTTCTGCGAATCTGGGTTCCTTGCGGAGCGCCGCCAGCATCACGAGCCGGCCTATGGAGGTGATAACGCATTCATCCATGGCCCTCGCGGTTCCAACGCGAACCGACTGCCCGTGCAGGCATCCCTCGCCAAAAAACTGCCCAGCTTCCAAAAGGCCGACGACTGCTTCTTTGCCTTGCTCGGAAACTACGGTCACCTTGACCTTGCCCGACTGGATATAAAGAATCTGATCGGCCTCTTCGCCTTGCGCGTAGATGATCCGGTTTTTGCGGTACTTCTGTATCGTTTTTCCGGTCCCGACTTTGGCCAGAAAGGCTGCGGGATCGAACTGTCGCTTTGTAGACTTCACTAGCCCCTCCATTGGACTCGCGAATCCCAAATATTAAAAATTGCGTGTGGTGGTCAATATTGACCAGCGGGCCGGGTTTTGGGGCGAGAGGATACCCTGTCTGGGTTCGGTGCCCGGCAATCTGTCACGCGCCCGCCTGGTCCAAACGGGGTGCCTCACATGCAAAGCGCTCACACACTGCCAACCGGTCCGCCGCTTAGCTCACTAGAACGTCCACGCTGTCCGCGCTGCCAGATCCGAACGCACCTGGCCGGCACTGCGCGTGGCCCAGCGGGCTACGAGCTCCGCACTTTCGAGTGCATCAATTGCCATCGTGCCCAACGAACCTTGGTGGTCAACGACCCGATGAGCGGCGACGTAAGTGGGTGGCTCAAAGGTCAGCTTAAATCGCCGAACTAGAATTTGGCAATCACCCTGAGATTAAAAATGGCCTCCGACATAGCCCTCTCACCGCCCCGGGTCCTGTCGACCTCACGATGTGACCGTTGCTCGGGCGTTACCAGGGTGCAACGCATCACGCCTTCGCGACCTGGGTACGAGCATTGGACGCTGCGCTGCGCGAGATGCGGCCACGTTCACGAAAGGCAGGTCGTATCCAGCCCGTCGCAAGCTGAACCCCTCGATTGGTTCGAGAGTGAATTGGTGTCACCGAAATGAGATCCGACAAGCGGAGCAGGAAGAGGGGTACATTCTTGACAGCCGACCAGCTGGAAGAGCAAGCCAATGGGGCAGCCAGTCTTGCAGAGCAATTGCCTGACGGAGAGGCGAGACAGAACGCGCTGCGTAGCGCAGCTCAGTTAAGGGTATACGCTATCATGAAGCGCGCACCCACACCGCAAGCCGCCAAATCGAAATAGTCGATGGTGGGAGGGACGCGCAACGTCGGATTATAGAGCCTTTCTTGTCGGCCCTGATGGTCATATTTTCTCGGCAATCTCTGTGAATGAGCCCCACGACGAAGCGGCAATCGCGGCTGCCAAGCAGTTGGTCAATGGATCTGACATGGAGCTTTGGGAGGGCGCCCGCAAAATCGCTGAGTTCAAGCGAGTGGAAAAACCTGCGCCCTAAACTTCGTTGGTGTCGGCAGGAGGATAGCCCGTCGAAGTCCGATCCTGGTTTTCTTTTTCCAACGCCTCTTGCAACTGCTTCTTGGCCTGGTGGTAGAATTCCTGGTCTTTATCTGGAGGCTCACCGGCTCGCTGCCAGAGTTCGTAAGCCCGCCGCACAACATCCATCTCTTTGGGTGAGGCCATGGCGTCTCGCTAATCTTCCTGCGGCCGGATAACGCCTTTCAGCGGGACCGAGTTCCGGCGTTGTGCTTTGGACATCCCTCGGGATAATTCACACTGTGGATCTGTTCAACGCAGTCGCAGGTTCGAATCGCACTCCGACCATTATATCAACTACTTATGCCAAGGTTCCTGATGGCCAGTGTCTGGAGTTTCTCGATGCATTTATTCGCCATCCTTCTCGCCGCGCTCCTGGCTGTCCCGCCGGCGTTGGCGCAGGTCGCTCCGACCGAGGCCGAATTGCGGGCCTATCGCGGCCTGCATGCCGCCGCCGCCCGTGGCGACGTCGCCGATATCGAAGCGCGGATCGCGGCTGGCGAAAACAAGGAAGCGCTCGACGTGCGTCGTCGCACGCCGCTGCATGTCGCGGTCTATCTGAAGCAGCACGATGCCGCCCGCGCCCTGATTCGGCTCGGCTCCGATCCGAACAAACTGGACATCGACCGCTATGACATCATCACCATTGCAGCGGTCGCCAACGACGTCCCGATGCTCAAGGTCGCGCTTGAAGGCGGCGGCAACCCGAAGGCTGTCACCAGCCGTTATAACGGCACGGCCCTGATTGCGGCCGCTCATCTCGGTCACGTTGAAATCGTGCGGACACTGATCGCTGCCGGCGCGCCGCTCGATCAGGTCAACAATCTGCAATGGACCGCGCTGATCGAAGCGATCGTGCTCGGCGATGGCGGCAACAGCCACACCGAGACCTTGCGCGCGCTGGTCGACGCCGGCGCCAACGTCAATATTCCCGACGGCAGCGGGGCGACGCCGCTCAAGCTCGCGCGAAGCCGCGGTTATCACGACATGGTTGCGATCCTGGAAAAATCCGGCGCGAAGTGACGCATCGCCGCGAAAGCTCTGCGGCTTTCATCTGGTTCGCAAAGCTACTTCCCCGAGCACTCCGCTTCTTCAATCTCCACTTCTTCTGCAATCTGAACGTCGAACCAACCCAGCTCAGTCAATTCGCGAGCTTTCTTTTCGGCGGCCTCGCGACTTTGCCGCTTCAAAACGATGCGGCTCGTACCGTCACGGGCAAAAATGGAATAGGTCATTTCAATTCCTATTCTTCTCATGAAAAGCGAGAGAAGAGGTCGCAGGCATTTTCGCACTGCGACCTCTGAGGCTCAAAATAAGTCGGTAATAAAAACGTCCGATCCGCCGCGCTATAAAAGTATACTGCGCTACGCGGCGTCCATACTGGAGTCATAATTGCTGTTCCAGTGCAGGAACAGTGGCGGTGTTGCGGCGAGGCGACACGATTGCATTGGAAGCGATCCAGGCTTGTCGTCCATGCGCTGTCTGACCTGCTGCGCCTTACGCCAGATTGCCGATTATTGCGCCAGCTGCGCCAATCCCTTCCAGTCGAAGCTGATGCCGTGGCCGGGCCGCATCGGCGCCAATGCCATGCCTTGCTCGAGGACGAGCGGGTGTTCGATATACCGATCGAGTCCGAAGCCATGCGCTTCGAGATAGGAGCGATTTGGACAGGCCGCGAGAAGGTGGACCGTGACGTCGTGTGCGCCGTGGCTGGTGACTGGAAGATTGAACGCTTCTGCGAGCCGCGCGATCTTCATGAAGGCGGTGACGCCGCCGCAGTTGGTGACGTCGGGCTCGGGATAGGACACCGCGCCGGCCGCGATATAGTTCTTGAACTCCCAGAGCGAGCGCAGGTTTTCGCCGGCCGCGATCGGCACGCCGCCGGCAGCCATGATGCGGGCATGGCCGGCAATGTCGTCGGGAATGATCGGCTCTTCGAGCCAGGTAAGGTCGCAGGGTTGCAGGGCGCATGCCGCGCGAATGGCTTCCTCGACCGTCCATTTCATGTTGGCATCCGCCATCAGGGGAAAACCGCTGCCGAGATGTTGGCGCATCGCCTGCACGCGCGCGACGTCGGATGCGAGATCCGCCCGCCCCACCTTCATCTTGATGGCGCGAAAGCCCTTGGCGAGATTGTCGTCGGTTTGCTTGAGAAGGGCGTCGACGGAAAGATCGAGATCGATGCCGCCGGCATAACAGGGCACACGGGCGTCGAAGCCGCCGAGCAGACGAAACAGCGGCAGACCAGCGCGGCGCGCCTTCAGGTCCCACAGGGCAATATCGAGCGCCGACAGCGCCAGCACCGGTGGCCCGCCGCGCCCACCATAATGCAGGCCCCACCAGACATGATGCCAGATCGCCTCGGTGTCGTCGGCTTCCCGGCCTTCGATCAGCTCGGGGATCTCGCGCCTGAGAATGTCGGCAATCGCGCCGCCGTTGCGGCCGACGGTGTAGGTGTAGCCGGTGCCTTCAGTCCCATCCGCATCGCGAACGCGGCATGTCACCAGTTCGAAGGCTGCGATTTCGCCATGTGTGCTGTCGGAGAGGGTAACCGTCAGCGGGATCCGATAGAGCCCGCTCTCGACCGTTTTGATCAATGCCATTGATTTCCACCCGAATTTTCTTAGTGCGTGTTCAGTTGGGAACGCCAATAGGCCGGTTTAGCTCCCTTCCTCTTCCGTCCACTTTACCGTGCTCCCGTTTAACGCACCACGCCAGCACCGCGCGCATGCGTTGCGGCCGCGCGGCGTCGCAGACCTAAAGTTTGCGTAATCTCGTTGCAGCCAAGTGCGTCTGAACCATCTAGGTGACAGGCGGGAGCGTTAAATCCTGCCCTTCAACTGACACCCAGCAGCCGTGCTCAGAAAGGCGAGCTGGGTCCTTTTGAAATATCCCGGTCTGAGAGACGAACAACGACGTCCAGCGAGATCCTAGGAACTTCCGCGAATTGCCGGCGTTTGAAGGGCATGCGTTTGAAGGCCATGAAGAGATATTATTTCGACCTGATCGGGGATGTTCGTGCCAGGGATTTCCTTGGGCATGAATGCGCATCCCGGAAGGAGGCGAGAACGCATGCCAGCTTTATCGCTCACCGCATCGGGACGGAACAGCCCCACTTCGTGAAACCCGGAAATCAAGTGGCGGTGCGAGAGGAAGGTGGAGAGGCCTTCTATCAGGCACCTATTTCTCTGACGAGCCGCACGGGTTTTCACTAATGCCTTTCTACTATTTCGACCTTTTGATTGACGGTCAGCCGAACAATCAAGGCGGCATGATTCTCGAGGATCTTGCCGTCGCGTCTGATCGAGCGGATGCGCTGGCGAGCGAGCTTCGTATTCTCAAGCCGGAGCTCCATTCAAGGAATTGCTCTGTTCGGGTCGTGGACGGGAATGACAACGAAATCTACCGCACGCCGCTGGATCCTATCCCGAACTGGTCGGTGCGTTCGCCTCAAAAGTGATATGGCGTCAGCTTCGCCAGGACGGCCGCAGGCGTTTCTAGATCCCGGCCGTCAGTCCCAATCGGCCGATGCCCGGAAGTTTTAGCGCGGGGCGGCGAACGTCCAGTCCCAGCACCGCGCCCAGGAGATTGATTTCCAGACCTTCGACCCATCCGATGGTGAGACCCAGATAACCTCCGAGGGAAGCGTATGCCCCGGTACCGGAGGGCGTCAGCCCGAACCACTCGCCCCGATAGGGGTAGTCCTTTCCAATGGCGGTCGGCGGCAAGACCGTCTTGAGTTCCGGAACCGCATCCAGCACAGCCTGGACGAAGGTATTGGAGTTCGGTCCCGGCCATGCGTTGTAGTCGCCGTAGCTACGAAACTTGTAGTTCTCGACGACGTGCCGGATTTTGGGAATGAGACGGCTGGCTTCGGGGCCGTCGACGGCGGCAATGGTTTCGGGCGCGGCGCCAAACCAGCGTGCATCGGCGGCGAATCCGTTGGTGCGAATAGGCTCGCCCCAGGCGGTATAGTCATAGCGTGTGTACGTCGAAGCATTCGCCTCCTTGACGACGATCCAGGTGTGGATGGCGAATATCGCCTTCCATCGCACCGTGCGCGCTCCGTAAACCCGGATGATTGCCTCAGTGTGCTGCGACGGCAGCGGTAACAGGCCTGCGCTGGAGCGGTCTGCCGTCTGCCAATTTCCCCGGGATTCGCCAAGCCAGTAGCGCCCGGCCGACACGCCGACCGGGAAAAACACCAACAACAGAAAGATGGCAGCTGATTTGACCAAGGGGAACGCAAGGGGATGAAGTGGAGAGGGCCACCCTGATATAGTTCGCGCCGTCGCTGACGCCATAGCCACCCGTTGACGAGGAGAACGGCGCCACAGCGCTCGGTGATCGAGCGTCGGGTCGGACGGCAGCCATAGCGCACCGAAACGTGATCGAAACCCGCGCCGCAACCCGATGCGCGCAAGCAGATTGCGATGGGCTCCATTGACGCCGCCGCGCGGGGATACGACATATCCCTGTACCGTCGATCCAGGTCACGGTTCAGGAGCAAGCCATGGACGCGCCGCTAAACGTCGATCCCGTCGCCACGCATGATGACAATGAAATCGTACACTGGCTGACCAACGGCACGCGCGATGAGCGCTTCATCGACAATATTTTCGCCGAGCTGTGCATCCGGCTCCAGCAGGCGGGCATTCCCGTCAAACGGGCGTCGCTTCATCTTTTGATCCACCATCCGCAATGGCTCGGCGCCCGGATCATGTGGGCCGACGGGATGCGCGAGGCCGAGATCGCGAGGGTAGACTACGACGTCAGGGAGCGGTCCGAATACATCGGTAGTCCCGCCAATGAAATCCATGACGGCGCCACCGAGGTGCGCGAGAATCTCGAACGCGATGCTTCGCTGGGCCGCAAGCACGCCGTCTACGACGAGATGCGGGCGAAAGGCCTGACCGACTATGTGGCTTGGCCGGTGTACCATACGCTCGGCAAGCGGCATCTCGTGACCTTTGCCACCGACCGGCCAGGTGGCTTCGACGACGCGCATATCGCCGGGCTGTTGAAACTGTTGCCGACTCTCGCACTGGTCAGCGAAATCCGCATGAAGAACCGGCTGGCGCGAACGCTGCTCGAAACCTATGTCGGGTCGCACGCTGGCGAGCTGATTCTGGCCGGCGCCACGAGGCGTGGAAGCGGGACGACGGTACGCGCCGCCATCATGATCTGCGATCTCCGTGACTTCACCAAGATCTCCGACAACTGGCCGCGCGATGACGTCATCGATCTCCTGAATGGCTATTTCGACGCGATGTCGGAGCCGATCGCGCGACATGGCGGGGAAATACTGAAATTCATCGGCGACGGCCTGCTCGCGATTTTTCCGCTCAGCGAACCCAAGGCCTGCGCCAATCTGCTGCATGCCGTGTCCGAAGCCCGTCAGGCCATGACTGCTCTGAACGAAAGCAACAGCGAAACCGGCCGTGCGCCGCTGAATTACGGCATCGGCGTCCACGTCGGGGACGTCATGTACGGCAATATCGGATCACGCGCCCGGCTCGACTTCACCGTCATCGGTCCTGCGGTCAACATGGCTTCGCGTCTCGAAACGCTCACCAAACAATTGGGCAGGCCGGTGCTGCTGTCCCGCGCGTTCGCCGACTCCGTCGAAAGCGATTTCAATCTCGAACGCGTCGGCGAATATCCGGTCCGCGGCTTCAACGATCCGATCGAGATCTTTGCGTATAACGATTAAAGGTCGGGCTATTTCTACAGCGTCATAGCACTCAGACCCTCATCCCGAGGAGCCCGCGAAGCGGGCGTCTCGAAGGATGTAGGCCACAGCTACCGCCTCATGGTTCGCCCGGCGATGCGAAGCATCGTCCGGCGACGCGCGGAGCCTGTCATCGGGCCGCGCTACGCGCGGACCCGTTGGCGCTCTTCACCATGAGGGACTTCGATCTCACGTGCCCTGCTCGGGAAGATCGCCGAGGAGATTTGACAGCTTGACCGCAAGCTTGCGGAGCCGGGCATTCTCTTCGAGCAGCACCGGAATGTTGTCGGCTGCCTGCGGCGCTTCGTCGCCCCGAAGTCCGTCGACTTCGTCGAGCAGGGGCGACAGGGCGGTGAGAAGTTCGTCGTCTTGAGGCGGCGCTTCAATGGCCTGGTGCACGCCATCGTCTTCACGCAGCGGCACGACATTGTCGGTATGTGCGACAATTCGAAAGGTCTCGCGGCGGGCCTGGCTGTCGTGCGGCGGATATTCGATACTCATGACACATTCCTGTTCACAAGGAAGCCCGGGTCGTCGGTTCCACGATGAGCTTTCCATTGAGTCGGCGGCAAATTTGCGTCGGAAAGGCAACAACGATGAGGCTCGGCAGATCGGCCACACGTCCTTTGATTCACACGGCAGATCGAATTAGGCCAAATTTTTGACGTATCGCGAACCATTCTGACGTCCGCGCGGCTGGGGAGCGAGCCATCTTATTTGAGGACGTATCGATGACCGATTTCCTGACCAATGCGGATCACTGGCGCCGGCGCGCGGAATTGACACGGGCGCTGGCTGCGAATGCTGTCAAGGACCAAGGCCGCCTGCTCAAGGTGGCGGAGGAATATGATCGCCTGGCGGCGCTGGCCGAACGGCGGCGAAGCGCTCCGGTCCCGGCCGGTCCCTACGCGCAGGCAAACCAGTCCGAGTAAATCCTCTACAATCGAAAAAAAACGCCGGGAGAAGCGGGCATTTTCGCTTCGCTCGGCGCGTGGCCACGGCCGGGGAGGCGCAGGAATGCGCCGCCAACCCCAGATGTGTGGCCCGTAAAACACAACCGCCGGGCAACGTTCAAAGCATTGTGATCATGCGATTGCAGGGGAATCAACGAATCGCCTAGACCGTTGATGGGGCTGGGAAGCGGAGAGTGTGTATGAGAGTCGCTTCCTTAGAAAGTGTACTGACGGCGGCCACGCTGGTACTGGCCATCGTCATCGTGCTGTGGGGAATCAAGATTTTCCACGGTGTATGAGCAGGGCGAGCTGGCGTCGGACTAGAAACCTCCGGTCAAGAAGAGGTTTGCGACAAAGGCGTCACTTCCGCGGCGGCGGAGGCCTTTTCATTTTGAGTTGCCGACGCATCGTTCGCCGGAGGCTTGTCCCTTCCGACGCGTACCGAGTTTGGTTTACGGCCTGTCGCAAATTAGGCACAGGCCGCGAAAGGCATTGGTTTAAAGTCCGGCATGCATTTTGGTTATTATCTGATGATCGCAGCGCTCGTTCTCATGGGGCTGGAAGTTCTTTACGCGCTTTATCAATTGACCACATTTCTCTAACGCCGTTTCGGGTTCTGCTTGAAGCGGGACCTAGCTCTAGATTGTTGTTTTGACGCGTTTTCCTGACGCGAGCGGGTGTGCAATCCGACGGCACGCTTTGCTCGAAAGCGCCACAAAGCGCACGCGCGGGATGTAGTCCCGGACCGCGGGCGCTTCGAGATTCGCCGCAATCACGCCGCTTTAGCGCCGGGGTCGCTGCCGCGCGATTCCAATTTTAGTCGCAAAATTGCCCGCCGACTCACCTCATTCTCCGCGCGCGACAAGACGACTGGGGGCACGTCTGCATTTTAAAATTGGAGTATCATCATGCGAGTAGACCATCCGCAGCTTAATAGGCGAGACCGACGCGCAGAACCCTCATTTTGGGTTGAGGAACCGACCGACGACGCTCTTTCACTGCTTGAGAATGCCCTTCGCGGGGACGAGCCCGCCCTTCGTCGCGACGAACAGGCCGACGAAGCTCACTCACTGATTGAAGAGAACGCCCGGCTTCGGGAGCTTTTGTCCCAGCTGTCTGACATCATTCGCAAAAACGGCGTTCACCCGAGATAACGCGACGATCCGACCTCGGCCCCGCCCCGGCAAAACGGTTCAACCGCTGCCTTGGGGCGGGGCCGCCGTATTTTTAGATGCTTGAATTTTAAAGCGCCGCCGGCGCAAGCCGCGGCAGATAGCCTGACCGGAATACGCGGCGCATCACGCCAGATGGCAGGCTACGAAATGCCCGTCGCTGCCTTGCTTCAGTTCGGGCGCGCTTTCCCGGCAGCCGGGCTCGGCGATCGGGCAGCGGGTGTGGAAATGACAGCCGCGCGGCGGGTTCATCGGGCTCGGTACGTCCCCCTGCAAACGGATTCGTTTGCGCTTGACCTTCGGGTCCGGCACCGGCACGGCGGAGAGCAGCGCCTGGGTATAGGGATGCTGCGGATGGCGATAGAGATCGCTCGCGTCAGCGAGCTCGACGATCCGCCCGAGATACATCACCGCCACGCGGTCGGAAATATGCTCCACGACGGAGAGATCGTGGGCGACGAACAGATAGGTCAGGTTGAGTTCGGCCTGCAAATCTTCCAACAGGTTGATCACCTGCGCCTGGATCGACACGTCGAGCGCGGAAACCGGCTCGTCGCAGACGATGAACTTCGGCTCGACCGCGAGCGCGCGCGCGATCACGATGCGCTGGCGCTGGCCGCCGGAAAATTCGTGCGGGTAGCGGCGCATGTGCTCGGCCTTCAGCCCGACCTTGACGAGCAGGCTCGCCACGCGTTCATCACGCTCGCTTGCCGAGGAGGTGAGCTCGTGGATGGTGAAGGCTTCGCCAAGGATCGCGCCGACGGTCATGCGCGGATTGAGCGACGCGAACGGGTCCTGGAACACAATCTGCATGTTTCGGCGCATGGCGCGCAGGTCACCGCCGGAAAGACTGCGCATGTCGCGACCGTCAAACACGATCTCGCCTTCGCTGGGTTCGACAAGGCGCAGCACGCAGCGTGCCGTGGTCGACTTGCCGCAACCGGACTCGCCGACCAGCCCGAGTGTCTCGCCGCGATTGACCGCAAACGATACGCCGTCGACCGCGTGAACGCGTCCGACCTCGCGCGACAACAAGCCGCCCTTGATGGCAAAATGCTTCTTCAGGCCGGTGACGCGGAGCAGGGGCTCGCTCATGCGCTCGCTCCTTGCGTCTCTCCGAGGTGACAGGCCATGCGGTGGCCAGGTGCGACGGCGCGCAGAACCGGTTCCTTTTCCGAGCAGAGCGCGAAGGCGAAGCGGCAGCGCGGCGCGAAGCGGCAGCCGGGCGCGGGGTTGATCAGGATCGGCACGGTGCCGCCGATCGCCTCCAGCCGGGTCTTGTGCGCGCTGTCGAGGTCGATGCGCGGGATCGAGCGGATTAACCCTTGCGTGTACGGATGGCGCGGGTTTTCGAACAGGCTGTCGACATCGGCTTCTTCCACCACCTTGCCGGCATACATGACGACGACGCGCTGCGCGGTCTCCGCCACCACGCCCATGGCATGGGTGATCAGCATCACCGCCATGCCGAAGCGGTCCTTCATGTCCTGCAGCAAATCGAGGATTTGCGCCTGGATGGTGACGTCGAGCGCCGTGGTCGGCTCGTCTGCAATGACGAGTTTTGGCTTGCAGGCCAGCGCCATGGCGATCATGACGCGCTGGCGCATGCCGCCCGAGAACTGGTGCGGGTAATCGTGCAGACGGCCGGCGGCATTGGGGATCTGCACCAGCTTGAACATCTCCACCGTGCGGGCGAGCGCGTCCTTGTTGGAGAGGCCCTCGTGGCGGCGAAGCACCTCGGCGACCTGTTCGCCGACAGTGAGCACCGGGTTGAGCGAAGTCATCGGCTCCTGGAAAATGAAACCGATATCCTTGGCCCTGATGTCGTCCAGTTCGTGGCTCGTGAGCGGTACCAGATCGCGGCCCTCGAACAGGATCTGCCCTTCGACGATGCGGCCCGGCGGCATCGCGATCAGCTTCAGGATCGACATGGCGGTGACGGTCTTGCCGCAGCCGGATTCGCCGACCACGCAGAGCGTCTCGCCCTTGTTGATCGCGATGTCGACGCCGTCGACCGCCTGCAGCATGCCGTCGTCGGTGGAGAAGTGCGTCTTCAGGCCCTTGATCTCGAGCAGGGGGGCCATCAGATCACCCGCCTTGCATCGAGCGCGTCGCGCATGCCGTCGCCGATGAAGTTGATGGCGACGACGGCGACGAAGATGGCGCCGCCCGGAAACAGCGCCCAGTGGGCGGCGATGTCGAGAAAGTCCTTGGCGTCGTACAGCAGCCGGCCCCAGGTCGGCACGTCGGGCGGGAAGCCGAGGCCGAGAAAAGACAGGGTCGATTCCGCGATGATGGCGGCGGCGACGTCGATCGTGCCGGCAATGATCACCGGTCCCAGCGCGTTGGGCAGGATGTGGCGCACCACCTGCCGCAGCGGGCTGGCGCCGAGCGCGCGGGCGGCTTCGACAAAATCCTTTTCGCGTAGCGAGAGGAACTGTGCGCGCACCAGGCGGGCGACCGGCATCCAGCGCAGGCCGCCGATCACGAGCACGATCAGGATGAAGATGCCGCCTTCGGGTCCGAACACGGCCTTGAGCCCGTCGCGGAACAGATAGATGAGCAGCAGCAGCAGCGGCAGTTGCGGCAGCGAGAGGAACAGGTCGGTCAGCCACATCAGCGCGTGTCCGAGCGCGCCGCGCGACATGCCGGCGAGCGCGCCGATCACCGTGCCGACGATGACGGCGACCGCCATCGCGGCCAGCCCAACCGCGAGCGAGATCCGTCCGCCGTAGATCATGCGGGCGAGAATATCCTGTCCGAGGTCGTCGGTGCCGAAGGGATGGGCGAGCGAAGGGCCTTCAAGGCGGGCGTTGAAATCGATGTCGTTAATGCTGACGCGCCAGACAAAGGGACCGAACACGACCGCCACGATCAGGACGAGCAGCAGGACCGCGCTGACCACGGCAAGCTTGTGGCGGCGATAGCGCCGCCAGGTCTCGCGCCAGGGCGACCAGGCCGGCCGCCGCTCAGCGGAGGGAGATGCGAGGGTCAAGCCAGCCATAAAGGACATCCGCGATCAGGTTGAAGAGCACGACGAGACAGGCGAAGACGAAAGTCACGGCCATCACGACCGGCGTGTCGTTGGAGAGGATGGATGAGATCAGCAGCGAGCCGATGCCCGGAATCCGAAAAATCTGCTCGGTGACGATGGCGCCGCCGAAAACAGCCGGCATTTGCAGTGCGACCAGGGTGACGACCGGAATCAGGGCGTTGCGCATCGCGTGCTTGACGATCACTCTGGCCTGGCCGAGGCCCTTGGCGCGGGCGGTGGTGACGTAGTCGAGGCGGATCACGTCCAGCATGGCCGAGCGCACGAAGCGGGTCATGGAGGCCGCCTGAAACAGCCCGAGCACCATCACCGGCATGATGGCCTGCCGAACCTGTTCGATCACCCAGCGGAAGCCGGTCGCCTTGATGTCGGTGGTGTAGACGAAAGGCAGCCAGTCCAGCGTGATCGAAAAAAGCAGGATGAATAAGAGGCCAGTGAAGAAGGTCGGCAGCGAAAAGCCGATGAAGGCGAGCGTGTTGGCGATCTGGTCGAAGATCGAGTAGGGCTTGGTCGCGGCATAGACCCCGACCGGTATCGCGATGGCAAGCGCGAGGAGCTGCGCCGAGCCGATCACATAGAGCGTGGCCGGCAGGCGCTGCAGGATCAGCGTGTCGACGTTCATCCGGCTGACGAAGGAAAAGCCCCAGTCGCCCTGCAGCATGGCGGTGATCCAGTGCAGGTAGCGGAGGTAGATCGGATCGTCGAGACCGAACTTGGTCCGAAGCGCCGCCGCTACTTCCGGCGGGACGTTCGGGTTGGTCGCCAATTCGCTGAACGGGTCACCGGGCGCAAGCGCGAGCACGGTGAACAGAACGAGCGAAATCCCGAGCAGGCTCGGAATGGCGATCAGGAGGCGACGCAGGACATACTGACTCATGAGGGAACAATCCCTTCGATGACTATCCCGTCGCCTCCCGGTACCAGTCGAACAGATTGTCGGTTTCGTTGGCCCAGCCGCTGACCACCGGGCGCAGCGTATTGGCGGCCGCTTCCACTTTCAGGCGATGCATCGCGGGGATGAACACGGTGTCCTGCCACATCAGGTCGTTGCACTTGATATAAAGCGCGGCGCGCTTGACCGGGTCGGTTTCATTCTCGGCCGCATCGATTGCCTCGTCGTAATCCTTGTTGACCCAGCGCGGGAAATTCGTGCCCTGCCACTTGTTTTCCTTGGTCGCCACAAAGCGCGAATGATAGCGGCGCATGTGCTGGGCCGGATCCGGCTGGCTCATCGGGATCTGGAACATCTCGAGGTCGGCGTAGAACTTGGCGTAGGTGTCGGGATTGGCGACGTCGGAGGAGAAGAACACCGAGGCGACGACCGACTTCAGCTCTACATCGATGCCAGCCTTCTGGCAGGCCTGCTTGACGATGGCCTGGGTCTTCTGGCGCGGGCCGTTGATCGCGGTCTGGTACAGGAGCTTCAGCTTCTTGCCGTCCTTTTCGCGGATGCCGTCCGCGCCCGCTTTCCATCCGGCATCCTCCAGCAGCTTGGCTGCCTTCTCGATGCTGAATTCCCAGCTCGTGTTCTTCGAGACGAACTGCTCGGGGCCGTTGAGGAAATTGGGCGTGACGCGTCCGGCCCGGCCGTAGATGACTTTCTTGATGGCCTCGCGATCGACCAGCAGCGAAAGCGCCTTGCGCACCGCCGGATCGGAGAACAGCGGATGCTTGGTTTTGATCGAGGAGCGCTCGCCGTCGACCTCGGTATTGGGATCGGTGAAGTTCAGCGCGATGAATTCCGTGTCGCCGCCGACCGCATAGACGGTCTTGCCCTTGCCGCCTTTTTCGAGGCGCAGCAGGACGTCGTCCTCCACCTGGATGTTCCAGCCGAAATCATACTCGCCGCTCTGGATCACGGCGCGCGCGGCCGAGACGGCATCGCCACCGCCCTTCATCTCGATCGTGTCGAAGTGGGGGCGGTTCGGCATGTGGTAGTCAGGATTGATTTCGCCGCGGATCAGATCGCCCGGCCTGAACTCGAGGAATTTGTAGGGACCGGTGCCGACCGGGGAGAGGTTATTCGGCGCCTCGCGGGACTTGGCGCCCTTGTATTCCGCGAACAGGTGCTTGGGGAGGATGGCGTTGGGGGCGCCGACAAAGGCATCGGCCCAGAACGGCGTCGGCTTCTTGAACAGGATCTTGACCGTGAGGTCGTCGACCTTCTCGACTGATATGTCGCGGTAAACGCCGATGGTCACGGTGGCGGTGGCGGGATCGCGGGCGTATTCCCAGTTGAACACCACGTCATCGGCGGTGAAGGGTTTGCCGTCGTGCCACTTCACGCCGGGCTTCAGCTTCCAGGTTACCGACATGCCGTCGGCGGCGAGCCCGCCATTCTGCAGCGAGGGAATTTCGGCCGCGAGAACCAGCTTCATGTTGCCGTCGGGATCCCAGCAGGCGAGCGGCTCATAAAACAGGCGCGAGCCGTCCTGGTCCTTGGTGCCGGTGGCGAAATGCGGATTGAGCAGGGTCGGTCCCTGCCACCACAGCAGCTTCAGCGCGCCGCCGCCGCCGCGCTTGGTCGGCTTGTAGGCGGACGGGCCCTCGGCCAGGGCGACGCCGCCGATGGCCAGAATCTGCGTGGCCATGGGCGCGGTGAGGCCGAAGGCAAGCATCCGCTGAACGAAGCCGCGGCGGTCCATGCGCCCGTCCTTTACCTCGTCGATCATGGTTCGCAGTTCGTGGTCCAGCATCGTCGTCCCCGTCTGGTTCTGATGTTGTTGTCGTGCGCCGCCGGGCGGCAGCGTGGGATGTTTTCACCGACAAGATGGCACACCAAATACCCCGGAGGTCAACGGCTGGCTGTCGACAATCGGCAGAATGGAAGTGGCCAATGATTTTAGCTTGGGCAGAAACGCGCTGCGGCGCACATTGCTTTGGCAATCCGGCGGCCCAGGCGCGCCAAAAGCGCGCGGAATAGCGCTCCGCACTGCAAAAAATTTCGCCAGACCGGTCAAGCCAAAGTCAGGTCAAGTCAGATCCGCGACATGTCCAGTGGTGGGGCGACGCTGTCCGGCAGCGGACTGACATAGGGCGTGCGGGTGGTGCGCTTGTTCAGGTCGGCCTTGGCGGCGGCGATCAGGTCCGGTTCCGTCAGCGCCCGGACGCCGAGCCCCGCCATCGCCTTGGCGGCCTGCACCATGGCCTTGTGGGCGTGCGGGCTCTTGCCCTGCGCCACCACCTGCCAGGTGTGGAACGGGGTACCGATCGCAACCGTCGGGGCATGGACCTGAACGGTGGGGACGACCCAGCTCACATCGCCGACGTCGGTTGAGCCGACCTGCGGATTACGCTTGGCATCCAAGGGCACGATGAAATCGGCCAGCGGCCGGTCGGTCGGATCCATGCCGATCGAGTAATAGACGCTCGTGATATCCTTGTCCGTCAGCGTGGAGCGGATTTTTGCGGCGAAATCCTTGTCGGTCTCGTCGAAATGCGGGGGACCGAGCTCTTCCATGATGCCATGGAGCGCCTGCTCGAGCGGGGTGTTCGGCAATATGTTGGAGACGGCGGAAATGATCTTCATCTCCACTTTGGTTTCGGTCATCAGCGCCGCGCCCTGCGCGATCTTGTGGACGCGTTCCACCAGTTCGTTCATGCCGGGCAGGTCGCGGTCGCGGATCGAATAGCGCACGCGGGCGTGGGCCTGCACCACGTTGGGGGCGATGCCGCCGGTGTCCAGCAGGGCATAATGGACGCGGGCGTCGCTCGGCATGTGCTCGCGCATGTAGTTGACGCCGACATTCATCAGCTCGACCGCATCGAGCGCGCTGCGGCCGAGATGCGGCGAGGCCGCGGCATGCGAGGTGCGCCCGGTGAAGATGAAATCGGCGCGCGTGTTGGCGAGCGACGGCGTCACCACCACTTCCCAGAAGCTCGACGGGTGCCAGGTGATCGCGATGTCGGCGTCTTCGAAGGCGCCATCGCGCACCATAAAGGCTTTCGCCGCGCCGCCTTCTTCCGCGGGGCAGCCGTAATAGCGCACGCGGCCGGGCATCTTGTGTTCGGCAAGCCAGTCCTTTACGGCCGTGGCCGCGAGCAGCGCAGCGGAGCCGAGCAGATTGTGGCCGCAACCATGGCCATGACCGCCGGTCTCCAGCGGGCGAGGTTCGGCCACGCCGGCTTCCTGGCTGAGACCGGGCAGGGCGTCATATTCGCCAAGGAACGCGATCACGGGTCCGCCGTCGCCCCATTCGCCCATCAGGGCGGTGGGAATGCCGGCGACCTGTTCGGTGACGCGAAAACCCTGATGGCGCAGCTCGGCCAGATGTTCGGCGGACGAACGCGCTTCGGTGTAGCAGACCTCGGGCATCGCCCAGACCCGGTCGGCCAAGGCAACGAAGCGCGGCTTGATGGTGTCGACGCCACGCCAGATGTTACTGCGATTATTCATCTTCCGGTTCCCGATGCTGAAGGCTTCTGAGCAATTGTTACCAGCTTCGCCAATCGACGCCAGCGCTCGCGCAGGCAACTGCCATGCCCGTCACAGCTTCATGCCATGCGGCTGGAACAGCCGGCCTTTCTCCACCACCAGCACGACCGCAAGCGCAGCCAGCGTGCAGAGCAGGAAGCCGGTTGCGAACGGCACCAGCGTGCCGTCAAAATCCTGGCCGATGGTGGCGCCGACGCTGATCCCGAGCAACGTGGTGATCGAGCCGTACAGCGAGGCGGCAGTGCCGGCGATATGGCCCTGCGGCTCCATCGCGAGCGCGGTAAAGTTCGAGATCATCAGCCCGAAGGCAAACATCAACAATACCGAGAGCACCATGAACAGGGGCAGCGGCACCATCTGCAGTTTCGCCGCCGCCAGCATGATCGCGGCGATGACCACGTAGCCGATCAGTGCGGCGTGGGAGATCACGCGCATGCCGAGGCGGCCGACGAGGCGGGAATTGACGAAGCCGGCGATGGCGGTGCCGACGGCGACGCCGGCAAACGCGAGCGGGAAATAGTAACCGAGTTGGTAGATGTCGGTGAACACCTGCTGCGCGATGAAGATGTAGGCGAACAGCGAGCCCAGCACGCCGCCGGCCACCAGCGCGTAGCCCAGCGTCTGGCGGTTGGTCACGGTCTGGCGGAACGCATCCAGCACCTGACCGGCGGCGAGCGACCTTCGATTGGCCGGCGCCAGCGTCTCCGGCATGCGCAGCGCGCTCCAGATCAGCGTCACCACGCCGTACAGCATCAATACTACGAAGATGCCGCGCCACTGCGCCAGCAGCAGCACGGCCTGGCCGAACGCGGGCGCCACGATCGGCACCGCAATGAAGATCATCATCGCCAGCGATATCACGCTTGCCATGCGCCGTCCGGCATAGCAGTCACGCACGATCGAAGTGGCGATCACGCGCGTCGCCGAGGTGCAGACACCCTGCAGCGCGCGGGCCAGCAGCAGCGTCTCGAACGAGGGCGCGGCGATCGCAAGCAGACTTGCGATGCAATACACCACCATGCCGCCAATCAGGATCGGCCGCCGCCCGAACCGGTCGGACAGCGGACCCATCACGAACTGGCCGAGGCCAAAGCCTACCAGAAAGACCGACAGCACCATCTGCGGCCGGTTGGCGGAGGTGATGTGGAAGGCGGCGGCGATGTTCGGCAGCGCCGGCAGCATCATGTCCATCGCAAGCGGATTGAGCGCCATAATCGACGCAATCACGATCACGAATTCAGGAAAACCCATCGGGCGGTGGCCTGAAGCGGCCACGGCATCGGCGCTGGTATTGGACAACTAGAAATCCCCTTGTAGCAGGCATTTTACCGGTTCTGTTGCGTTGCACAATCCGCGTTTTGGGAATAGCTGCCTGTCTGGGCCGTGCTTTGAATGGTCCTCTTCCGGCATTGGTCGGCACCATGCTGGCCCAAAGCTAAAGTCGTTGTTCTGACTGGCCGCTTGCTCTATCCCCTAACCGCCAGGCAGCGGCGGTGGACCGCTTCGAACGGAGACAGTGTGTCGGGACAAACCTTGAAGATCGGCACGCGCAAGAGCGTGATGGCGCTGGCGCAGACGGACGGGATCGCGCGGCTGCTGCGCGCGGCCGATCCCGCGCTCGATGTCGAGATCGTCAAGTTCGAAACCCGCGGCGACCAGGACCAGACCAGCAAGCTGCTGCGCCATGGCGGCAAGGGCGGCGCCTTCGTCGCCGAGATCCGCGAAGCGATGCGCGGCGGCCAACTGCAGGCGGCGATGCATTCGCTGAAGGACGTTCCCGGCAACGAGGAGACGCCAAGCCTGATCATCGCGGCGACCCTGCCGCGCGACGCCGCCAACGACGCGCTGGTGCTGCGGCCCGGCCTTTCGCTCGATGCGTTTCGCGCCTCGAAGGGCAACGGTTTCAAGATCGGCACCAACGCGGTGCGCCGCGCGGCGTATCTGCGCCGGCTGTTTCCCGAGGCCACCGTGATCCATTTCCGCGGCGCCGCCGACACGCGCGTCGCAAAACTCGATCGCGGCGACAAGCAGCGGCTGCCCGACGGCGGCGAGGTGGGGCCAGCGGACGCGCTTGTCATGGCGCGGTCAGGGCTGGAGCGGATCGGAATGGCTTCACGTATCGTCCATGACTTTTCGGTTCGCGAGATGCTGCCGGCGGTGGGGCAGGGGATCGTCGCGGTCGAATGCGTCGAGAACGACTGGCTGACGCGCGGGCGGCTGGCGAAGATCGAGGATGCGCAGTCGCGGCTTTGCGCCGAGGCCGAGCGCGAGGTGCTGTGGGTGCTGAACGGCCACTGCAACTCGCCGATCGCCGGCCACGCCACGCTGGCGGGCCGCGAGATGACGCTGACGGCCGCCGTGCTCGATGAAGCCGGCGACCGCTTCATCGAGGTGTCGCGGAGTGGTGTGGCCGACCGGCCGCGCGAACTCGGTCGTGCGATCGGCCTGGAGCTGCTGGACAAGGGTGCAGCCGAGATGATCGCGCGCACACGGCCGGACGAGCATTAGAGTCCGTATTGGGTCATTTTCGTACCTGGACGCGCGCATTTGCGATGTCCGCTTTACCCGGGGAGCAACTTCGTTGACCTCGTGCGTCCCTTCCGAAAAGTGCAATGGCGGTCATCTTCAGGGGCCGATGTCAGACATCCAACGGAGGGGATCTCGTGATATCGGGTGGTTCGATGTCACGTAGTCGATCTCACCGCGCGTAATGCCAATGTCCATAAGCTCGCTGTCCGTCAGGCGGCACAATTCGGTTTGCAGCTTCCGGCGCTTGCGCCACTCCTGAAATGTTTTCCAATATGCCTCGAGAGGACTATAGACCTGCCGGCTTTTAGTTGCGGGGTGCTGCAACTTAATGACCTCATGGATCGTGCTCATCGCGGTCCGTCCTGTTTCGACTTTCACCAGATGAACTTGCCGCACGATGCGCCCGCGCGCTTGACATCCGGCTTACATTTTCCTTACCGGCGGCTTATTCTTTGCGTCCGAAGCGCTCGAGCCCGAGGATCGAAGGCGGCCTGAGGGATCGTCAGTTGCGTTATTTCTTCGAGGAGTACGCATTCGACACCGACCTTCGCGAGCTACATCGCGGGGCGACCCATCTCGCCGCTGCCTTGGCGTTGTTTGGTCGTGTCGCTGAGGCACGGGCTGCGGTAAACGACGGGCTTGCGCTCGATCCCCATTTCACTTGCCATCGTTTTCTTGCCGACCCATTGAGCGACAACCCCATATTCGTCGCTGCCGAAAGGCGCATCTCGGGGGGCATGCGACTGGCCGGGGTGCCGGATAGGTAATGTCTCCAAAGGGACCAGACGGTCCCGCGGTGACGCTGAAAGCGGAAGTCAATTCAGAGCGTCGGCGGCCATGCTACGGGCCGCATCTGCATCATTCACTGGCGCGAAAGCTCAATTCAGAAATGCGGCGGTCGGCGCGGCGGAGCCGCCGGCAAAGTTCGCGGTTGATATTCTGCATCACGATCACATAGCCGTGGATGTCGGCCTTGTAGTACGCGTAGAGGTTTCGGGCGGTGAGCTCGTGCAGGACGGTTTCGGTCTCCGCGACGACGGTGGCTGACCGGTTCTGCATCTCGATCAGCGTCATTTCGCCGAAGAAATCGCCGGGATCGAGATCCGACATCCGGATGGAGCGCCCGAACTCGCCGAGCTTGCTCACCACGAGGTGGCCCGAGTGAACAATGAACATCGAGCGCCCCGGTTCGCCTTCCGCGACGATGGTGGCGCCGGCATCGAAGCTGCGCTCGGCCAGCATCGAGACCAGGAGATCGAGGCTTGCGTCCGAGAGGCCGCCGAAGAAAGGCGTGGCTAGCAAAAATGCTTTCAGGTCGGGCGAGCTGACAGCCATCGGTCCAATATACCCGCGCTCCCGGCGGCGGCAAGTTTGGAGCCAGCTTTCCCGGCCGCGCGTTTGCCGGTATCCTCCAATGGATCGGCAGAAGCGACGGGTGCACGCATGTGTTACGCGTCAGTTCTGGGAGCCACATTGGTCGCAACTGCGGCACTTTTCTCCCTGCCGGCGCAGGCCGGTGAGCGTTACCTCGTCACGCCAGAAGAAATCGGCATCGGCCCGCCGCCGGCGCGCTACACTTGGTTCCGCTGCACTGAGGGGCATGCGGATAATTTCTATCACGGCGCCTGGTATGCGGACAGCCGACCGCGCTTTATCGTGGTCGCGCCTACCGGCCGTATTATCGATAC
Source organism: Bradyrhizobium sp. McL0615 (assembly GCF_049993905.1). NCBI lineage: Bacteria > Pseudomonadati > Pseudomonadota > Alphaproteobacteria > Hyphomicrobiales > Nitrobacteraceae > Bradyrhizobium > Bradyrhizobium sp. McL0615. Next base: position 2,521,469 of record NZ_CP188254.1, read on the forward strand.
GCCGCCTATCGCGCGAGCCTGCGGACCCATCTCGGCTCGGAGTGACGTCAGCGCGCGCCGTCGTTCCATGCGGGACAGGCACGCTGATCGACGGGGACCAGCCATGCCTTTTAGTTGGTCTTGTCCGGTCAGGCCTTCGCCGATCCCAGCAACACCACGCCCCCGATCAGGATCGCGCACCCGACCACCCGCCATGCCGTGACCCGCTCGCCGAGGATCAGCATGCCGAACATGGCGCCCACCATCATCGACATTTCGCGCGCGGGTGCGACCAGGCTGAGCGGGGCGCCCATCTCGATCGCTGACAGCACGAGGATGTAGGACAACGGCGACAGTGCGCCGACCCCGAAGGCAAGCCACCAGTAGCCCTTCATCTTCTCCCGCGCGCTGGGCAAGTTCGACAGCACGATCGGCAGCATGATGAAGAAGCGCAGCAAATTGGTGACCCAGTCGAGCACGACCGGGTGGATGCCGAGCAGCTTGACGCCGTATCCGTCGACGACCGTGTAGCCCGCGATCAGCGATCCCGTCGCGGTGCCCCAGCGCACGCCATCGAGGCCGCGCGGCCGGCGGAACGCGGAGAGATCGCCCTGCGTGGTGATCAAGCCGATCCCGGCGACGACGGCGAGCAGCCCAAAAATGCCCTGCGTGGTCGGCGTCTCGCGCAGCAGGATGAACGCGCCGATCGACGACAGCAACGGCCCGGTGCCGCGCGCGATCGGATAGACCACCGAGAGGTCGGCGACCTGATAGCCGCGCTGCAGGCAGAGGCTGTAGGCCAGATGAATGCAGGCGCTGAGCACGAGACAGCCGGCGACCGGCAGGTTCCAGTGCAGGTCACCGTAAACCAGCAGCCAGATCATCCACGGCAGATAGACGAGGCAGGCGAACAGATTGTAGGCGAAGACGAAGGTCGGGCCGGCGTCAGCGGCGCGCTTGGAGAGCAGATTCCAGGTGGCGTGGATGAAGGCGGCGAGGACAACAAGGGAGAGTGAGACGAGCGACATGAGACCTCCGTGCCATCTGGCGCGAACAAGATCTCGACATCTCCTCCTCTGGGCTTTTGTCCCTCGGGTGCAGCCGCGGGCTACCGCGGTTTCCGCAACGCTCGGACCGGCGATGGCGGCCTCGCCATCCGGAACCCTAGTTGCCACTCAGTCGATGGAACCCTGATATCCAAGGGAATCAGGTGTGGTCAATCCGGAATTTATGCTGCAGGCGCGCAATGCCGCGCGGATCAGGCGGCCAGATCCTGCAACAGCAGCGATGAGCCGCGAATCAGCACCTTGCGTCCCTGCGCCGTGATGGCGGGCGCATCACCGTTCATAACGGCAAGTTCCAGCGCGATCAGGCCGTCGATCGTGGTGCGGCTCATGCGCGGCAGGCGCGAAGCGGGCGTCCGCAACGCTTTCAAGGCTTCCCACTGGGATGGCGTCAGTTCGTAGTCGAATTCTTCGTTCATGGTGCCTCGGCATTCTTGCAGCGCTTTGCCACAATTCTTGTGGCGCGTATTAGCGAGCGCACGTGAAATTCGTGCGACCGCAACGAGTCGGTATCGCGACGAGCGACGATGCGGCGTCACATCATCGTGTCACTGGAATCAATTGAATGTGTCGAATCACACAGATGGCCGAACAAATACGCTGGCGCAGCTCGTGTGAACATGGGGCGTCAAAAAGACCGCCCAATCGCCGCAACCCTTAAGAGAAAGTTACTAACCAAAGGTAAACGTGCGGGTATTGGGAACACGCCTTCTCGCGCCTGGGGAACGCGTGACAATACCTGTCGCTAAAGCTGAGCTTCGATGGCCACCTTGTCTATCACCGACCAAACTTCGCGAATCTTGTTGTTCCAAAACTCGTAGAAAACATTCTCAGTGAATGAAACTCTCTTCCCGCCGACCTGGAGGCCAAGGAAGGTTCCCTTCGGCGTGCAGTCGAAGCTTAGCCGGCTGGCAATATAAGGTGGATCGGCAATCAGCATCTGGATGTTGAAATGAAGGTCGGGAATTTCATCAAAGTCTCGCTCCAGCATTTCGAGATAACCTGACAAGCCGATCTGCCGGCCGTTGTGGACCGCGTCGTGATGAACGAACTGGCTCAGCATCGCCCAGTCCTGCTTGTTCAGGCAGGCAATGTAGTTTCGATAGAGGTCGGAGAGGTCGGCTTTGGTCACGTAAATGCGCTGCCTTTTTTGCGCGGGGGTAGCTGCCGTAGGGTGGGCAAAGCGAAGCGTGCCCACCATCTTTTTTTACGCTGAGAGAATGGTGGGCACGGCGCAAGTGCGCCTTTGCCCACCCTCCGATTTCTATCCCCGCCGCACGCTCGACCCGCCGTCGACAGGCAGCGTTACACCCGTAATGAAACTCGCTTCGTCGGAGGCGAGGAACAGCGCGGCGTTGGCGACGTCCCAGCCGGTGCCCATCTTGTGGCGCAGCGGAACCTTGGCGTCGCGCTCGGCCTCGACTTCGGCGCGGCTCTTCCCCCATTCGCGCGCGCGGGTGTCGACCGCCATCGGCGTGTTCATCAGGCCCGGCAGGATGACGTTGGCGCGGATGCCGTATTGCGCGTTCTGATAGGCGAGCTGTTCGGTGAAGGCGATCATCGCCGACTTGGTCGCCTTGTAGGCCACATAGGGATAGGTGGTGATCGCGGCCATCGACGAGATGTTGATGATAGCGCCGCTCTTCTGCGCCCGCATGATCGGGATGACGTGCTTGGCGGCCAGCACGCAGCTTTTCAGATTGATCGCTACGCAGCGGTCGAATGCTTCCTCCGAGATGTCGAGCAGTTCGGCATCGCCGCCGGACAGGCTGACGCCGACATTGTTGTGCAGGATGTCGACGCGGCCCCAGCGTCCTTTCGCATCCTCCACCATCGCCTTGAGGTCGGCATTTTTGGTGACGTCCGCCTTGAACGCCGCCGCGGTGCCGTCCTTGGCGGCGATCAGGTCGACGGTCTCCTGGGCGGAGGCCAGATTGTGATCCACGCACAACACTTTTGCGCCTTCGCGCGCAAAAGTCAGCGCGGTGGCGCGGCCGTTGCCGATGCCCTCGCCGGGGCTTTGGCCGGCGCCGACGACGATGGCGACACGATCTTTCAGGCGCATTTCACTCCACTCCCGGGATCGGGTACTGTTTCAGTACCTCTTTGTAGTAGGGTTCGTTGTCCATTTTCATCGTCGCCAGCACGCGGACGACGGCGCAGTAGAAGGCGATGGTGAGCACGAGGTCGACCATGTGCTCATCCGAAAGCTCTTTCTTGATCTCGGCGAACGTCGCATCCGACATCGCAAGTTCGCGCACCATCTCGCGGGCGCCGCGCAGGATGGCTTTTGCCAGCGGCTCGAGCTTTGAGGGCTTGCCGTCGGTCTCGGCCATCAGGGCGGCGATATCGTCGTCGGTGACGCCGAACTCCTTGCCGATCTTCACATGGTGGGTGAACTCGTATTCCGATTTCTCCATCCAGCCGACCTGGAGGATCGCAAGTTCACGCAAGCGCGGGTCGAGCTTGCTGTTGAAGCGGATGTAGCCGCCGACGCCGTTGAAGGCGCGCGCCATGTCGGGCGAATTCACCAGCAGCTTGTGCAGGTTCGTGTTGCGCTTGAGCATGTCGCGGTATTCGGGGGCGACCTGGTCGGCTTCGAGATAGGGCAGGCGGGCCATTTTCTTGTTGTCCTTGCTGGCGATAGTGGATGGGGCTCATTTAGCCGTAGAGCGCTTTATGATCCTGCTCGTAGTTGGCGTAGGAGTCCTTGATGCTGGCCATGTTGAGCAGCATGGTTGCGACCGGCTTGTCGTCTTTCGCGAATACGGTCGTGCGTATCCATGCGCTTTCGGTGCGGCGGCTGCCGCTCAGCGCCACGACCTCACGCTCGGTGGTGTAGGTTTCGCCCGGGAATAGCGGCCCGCTCAGCAGGCGGATTTCCTGATCGGCAAACAGCCCGACCGCCGGTCCCCGGATCGGCAGTTTGTCCTCGCGGGCGCGGTATTGAAACAGCACGCTCAGCATCTCCATGGGGATGATCGCCCGGCCCCACGGGTTCAGTTCCTGCGAATAATAGGCCGAGGGTTCGGTGATGACCTTCAGCTTCTGCGCCAGCGAAAACGGGTAGAGCTCGCCCATGTGCTGGTCGAAATCCATTCTCACCGTCTGGCGGGGCGTCTTCATGCCGACCTTGAGGTCGGCCAGAATGACGGGATCGGCAAGCGGCTTCAGTTCGCCAAGCCGCCGGCTTAATGCCGTTTCCGCCACATCGCCAACCGATGCCGTGCCGCGTAGAATTTCGGTGCCGTCGCGCTTGGTCATGCCGATCGCGCAGACCCTCTCGCCCGGCTTCGGCTTTTCGATATTGGCCTGCACCTCCTCGCCCTCGAAGGCGGGGTTGCGGTAATGTGCCGACAGGCACCCGGTCTCGAACCAGGCCCGGCCCCAGATCCGCTCGCACAGCGGCGCGAACTGGCTGAAATGGGTCGGGCCCTCGATGGTGCCGCCCTGAAAGCCGAGCTTTTGCGCGGTCGCATCGTCGTGGATCGAGGCGTGGGAGTCGTAGACCTGCGCGTGAAGCATCTGCTTGGGACTGCGCCACGGCCCCACCAGCAGATTGCCGCTTTCCAATAGCTCGGTCGTGAACGCCGCTTCTGTCATCCCTGGTGTCCCCCTTTACGCGGAAGCGTTTCAAAGAAGACGGATTTCGGCAAGAGCGATCCACAGGACAGGCGAGATATGTCCTGCGGCCATGAATTCACGCTGGGCACGCATAGCAGAACCGGTGCATTCTGGTCACAATTAGACCGGTTCAAATCACCGGCGGAACGTGCGACGGGGAGCGGACGAATGGCGTTGATGGAAGTTGGGCTGGACGACAAATATCGTCTGGATGCGAAGCGCATATTCCTCTCCGGTACACAGGCGCTGGTTCGACTCCCCATGTTGCAGCGCGAACGCGACCGCGCAGCGGGGCTCAACACGGCCGGTTTCATCTCCGGCTACCGCGGCTCGCCGCTCGGCATGTACGACCACGCGCTGTGGCGCGCCAAAACCTTCCTCAAGCAGCATGACATCGAGTTCGCACCCGGTCTCAACGAGGACCTGGCGGCGACCGCCGTGTGGGGCAGCCAGCAGGTCGGCATGTTCCCCGGGGCCAAGGTCGATGGCGTATTCGGCATCTGGTATGGCAAGGGCCCCGGCGTCGACCGCTCGATGGACGCGCTCAAGCATGCCAACTCGGCCGGCACGTCGCGCAACGGCGGCGTGATCGCGCTGGCCGGCGACGACCATGGCTGCCAGTCCTCGACGCTCGCCCATCAGAGCGAGCAGGTGTTCGCCGCGGCATTGATGCCGGTGGTCAATCCGGCGACGCTGCAGGATTATCTCGATCTCGGCATCCTGGGCTTTGCGCTGTCGCGCTACTCGAGTTGCTGGGTCGGCTTCAAGGCGATTTCCGAGACGGTCGAAAGCTCGGCCTCGATCGTCAGCGATCCCGATCGCATCAAGATCATCATGCCCGATGATTTCGAAATGCCGCCGGGCGGACTTTCGATCCGCTGGCCGGATGCGCCACTGGAGCAGGAGCGGCGGCTGCACGGCCCGAAGATGCAGGCGGTGGCGGCTTTCACGCGCGTCAACCGCTTCGACCGCATCGTGCTGGATTCGAAACCGGCGCGGCTCGGCATCATGGCGACCGGCAAGGCGTATCTGGATCTCCGGCAGGCACTGGCCGACCTCGGTATATCAGACGCCGAGGCGCAGGCGCTGGGGCTGCGCATCTACAAGGTGGCGCTGACCTGGCCGCTGGAGGAGGCAGGCGCAAAGGCGTTCGCGGAAGGCCTGCAGGACGTGCTCGTGGTCGAGGAGAAGCGCGGGTTCATCGAGGACCAGCTTCTGCGCATTCTTTATAATGTCGATGCGTCGAGGCGACCTTCCGTGGTCGGCAAGCGCGACGAGACCGGCGCAATGCTGCTGCCAAGCGAGGGCGAGTTGACGCCGACCATGGTGGCGGCGGCGGTGGTCGCGCGGTTGCGCAGGCTCGGCCACCGCAGCCCAGCGCTGGAGCAGCGTCTGGCAAAACTTGAGGCCTTCGACCGGCCGGCGGAGGGCATTGGCGCCGCAAAGCTGCAGCGCACGCCGTATTTCTGTTCGGGCTGCCCGCACAACACCTCGACAAAGATCCCCGAGGGCAGCCGCGCCATGGCCGGCATTGGCTGTCACGGCATGGCGCTGTCGGTGCCGAACCGCCGCACCCAGACCATCTCGCATATGGGCGCCGAAGGCGTCACCTGGATCGGGCAGGCGCCGTTCACCAATGAACAACACGTGTTCCAGAATTTGGGCGATGGCACCTATACCCATTCCGGCCTGCTGGCGATCCGTGCCGCGGCGGCTTCCGGCGTCAACATCACCTACAAGATTCTTTATAATGACGCCGTGGCGATGACCGGCGGCCAGCCGGCCGAAGGCGGGCTGACGGTTTCGCAGATCGCGCACCAGGTTTCGGCGGAAGGCGCCAAGCGCCTTGTCATCGTCTCGGACGAGCCGGAGAAATACCCCAGCAATTACTTCCCGTCAGGCGCAACCGTTCATCATCGCCGCGAACTCGACGCGGTGCAGAAAGAGCTGCGCGAGGTCAAGGGCCTCACGGTGCTGATCTACGACCAGACCTGCGCGGCGGAAAAGCGCCGCCGCCGCAAGCGCGGCCTCTATCCGGACCCGGCGAAGCGCGTCTTTATCAATGAGCGCGTCTGCGAAGGCTGCGGCGATTGCTCGGCTGTTTCGAACTGCGTCTCGGTACAGCCGCTGGAAACCGAGTTCGGCCGCAAGCGGCGGATCGACCAGTCGAACTGCAACAAGGACTTTTCCTGCATCGAGGGCTTTTGCCCGAGCTTTGTCACCGTGCATGGCGGCAAGCTGAGGAAGGCCAACCGTACGGCAGCCGATCCGTCGGCACTGTTCGCCGATCTGCCGGTCCCGGCCACGCCTGTGCTCGACGGCGCCTACAACATCCTCGTCACCGGGATCGGCGGCACCGGCGTCATCACCATTGGCGCTCTGCTTGGCATGGCCGCCCATGTCGACGGCAAGGCGTGCTCGACGCTCGACTTCACGGGATTATCGCAGAAGAACGGCGCGGTCATGAGCCACGTCCGCATCGCGCCCGAAGCCGACGATCTCGCGACCGTCCGCATCGCGCCGGGCGGGGCCAACCTCATCCTCGGCTGCGACATCGTGGTCGCCACCAGCATCCCGGCGCTGAGCCGGGCCGAGCGCGGTGTGACCCGCGCCATCGTCAATGCCGACCTGCTGCCGACCGCGAGTTTCGTCATCAACCCCGACATCGACTTCGAGGCGGGGACGATGCGGGACTCGCTCAACGGGGCCGTCAGCGCCTCCGATCTCGATATTCTGGACGCCACCGGGCTTGCCACCGCACTGATGGGCGACAGCATCGCCACCAACGCCTTCATGCTTGGCTTTGCTTTCCAGCGCGGCGCGATTCCGCTTTCGCTGGAGGCGATCATGAAGGCGATCGACCTCAATGGCGCGGCGATCGAGATGAACAAGCTGGCGTTCTCCTGGGGCCGGCTCGCCGCACACGACCTGCAGCGCGTCGTCAGCGCCGCGCGCTTCAAGAACTCAGGCGCGGCGCCGGCCAAGCGGACGCTCGACGAGAGCATCGCTTTCCGCGCCAATTTCCTGATCGAGTACCAGAATGAGGCTTATTCGAAGCGCTACCTCGCCAAGGTGGAGCGCGTCCGTGCCGCCGAAGCCGAGGGCTCGCCCGGTTCGCATGACCTCACCGAGGCCTTTGCAAAAGGCCTGTTCAAGCTGATGGCCTACAAGGACGAATACGAAGTCGCCCGGCTCTATTCCGACGGCGAGTTCGCAAAAGCGTTGAAGGAACAGTTCGACGGCGACCCCGGCGTCAAGGTCAGCCTCGCGCCTCCGCTGCTGGCGTCGCGCGACAAGGTGACCGGACATTTGCGCAAGCGCGAGTTCGGTTCCTGGATTTTTCGCGCCTTCGACCTGCTGACGCGGTTCAAGTTCCTGCGCGGAACGGCGTTCGATCCGTTCGGTTACACGACTGAGCGCCGGATGGAACGCGCCTTGCCGGGCGAATATTCCACGATGATGTTCCGCCATCTCGACAAGGCGAAACCGCAGGACTGGCCGCGCCTGGTAGCGCTGGCAAAATCCGCGGAACTCGTTCGCGGCTACGGCCACATCAAGGAAGCCAATGTCGCAAAATTCCGCGGAGAATGCGCGCGCCTGGAAGCCGCGATCGGCCAGCCGGTGGCGCAGGCCGCCGAGTAGGGCTGTTCATCCGGATTGTGGACTTTTCCACAGCCGGGACCAACCATCGTTCATCTTGTGACCGGGAACGGCTGGCATTGTCCGGCCGGCTTCCTACATCAAGGTGTCAGTTTCACCCTTTTGGTAGATTTCAGGAGGCCAGCGATGGGCCTGAAAACGGCTATTGCGACAGCGCTTTGTACAGGGCTCCTGATGTCGGGCAGCGCCGCGCTGGCCGACGAATATCGCGCCGACGAGTTCCTCGGCCTCGATCTTCCTCAGGCCCTGCTCTCGCCGAAGCGACTCGGCCCCGAGACGCAATTCGCTCCGGTCCGTATCGAGGCGAGGACCGATCGCAAGCCGGTGAAGACGGAACGCGTGGTGGTGGCAAAGGAAGCCGCGCCCAAGCCGCAAGTGGCGGAGCAGCGTGTCGAAAAGCCGCGCGCCGCCGCCCGCACCAAGCTGGCGCGGCGTCACAGCAACCCACTCGACGCGCAGGCGCGCGATACGCGCATCCAGACCTGGCCGTGCAAGTCCGGCGGCATCTGCGGCTGGGAGCGGTAGAGATTCGTAACTTCGTAGGGTGGGTTAGCCGAAGGCGTAACCCACCGCTTTGACCTCCCCGCAGAAACACTTTGGTGGGTTACGCTTCGCTAACCCACCCTACGAAGCGACGCGTCCACGTCATCCACCTGTCGTAAAAGCTTCAGCCGCGAGTCAAACTCAACGGGCACACCTTCGTCGTGATTCGACGAGGGTGCTTCGATGCCAATTGCGATACGCGCCGGGCAAGGCTTGAACCAACAAGGCTTGAACCGGCGTCAATGGCTGGTCCGCTCCGCAGCAACATGCGCCGTGGCCGGTCTCGGCAGCCTCGCCAGACCGTATCTCAGCCGCGCCGCGGACCGGCCGCTCATCACCAGCGGCATTCAATCCGGCGACGTCTCGGCCAATTCCGCGGTGATCTGGGCGCGCGCCGACCGGCCGGCGCGGATGCAGGTGGAATGTTCTGTTGTGGAGAGTTTCAAGACCATCATTGGCTCGGCCTCCGCCGAGGCCTTGCCGGCCGGCGATTTCACCTCAAAGGTGCTGCTCGACGGCCTGCCGGCCGGGCAGGATATTTTCTATCGCGTGCGGTTTGAAGATATCGGCGGGCAGGGTCTCGTCGGCGAGACGCAGCTTGGGCATTTGCGTACCGCGCCCGTGACACGAAGCTCGATATCGTTCGCCTGGTCGGGCGATACCACGGGGCAGGGCTGGGGCATCGACGAAAGCCGTGGCGGGATGCGGACATACCGCACCATGCTCGACAACCGTCCGGACTTCTTCATCCATTCCGGCGATCACATCTATGCGGATTGCCCGGTCGAGCGGGAATTGAAGCTGCCCGATGGTGACGTGTGGCGAAACGTCGTCACCGAGGAAAAATCCGTCGTCGCCCACAGCCTCGCCGAGTTCCGCGGCAACTACAAATACAACTGGCTCGACCAGAACTTTCGCGCCTTCCATGCCGCCGTGCCCCTGTTCGCGCAATGGGACGACCACGAGGTCACCAACGATTGGGCGCCGATGGGTACCGCCGATGAGACCGGCTATGCCGAGGACGGCAGCTCGCTTCTGGTGGCGCGAGCGCGCCGCGCGTTCCATGAGTTCATGCCGATGCGGGCCGTGCCCGCCCAAGACGGCCGCATCTATCGCAAGATCGCCTATGGACCGCTGCTCGACGTCTTCATGCTCGACATGCGCAGCTACCGCGATTCCACCTGGAATCAGCGCGACGACCTGAGCGAGACCTGCATCCTGGGTGCTGCGCAACTGGCCTGGCTGAAGCGCGAGCTGGTGGCGTCCGATGCCACCTGGAAAGTGATCGCCGCCGACATGCCGATCGGCCTCTTCAGCGAGGATGGCATCGCGCTCGGCGACGGCCCGCCGGAGCGGCGCGAGCACGAGATCGCCAATCTGCTGTCGTTCATGAAGCGCGCCGGCATCCGCAACACGGTGTGGCTGACCGCCGACATGCATTATACGGCCGCGCACCATTACGACCCGAACCGCGCGGCCTATCAGGATTTCGAACCGTTCTGGGAATTCGTCTCCGGTCCGCTGCATGCGGGCACCTGGGCGCCGGCCCCGCTCGACAACACGTTCGGACCGAAAGCGATGTTCCAGAAGGGCTGCAGCGGCGAGAATCTCGCCCCCTGTTACGGCCTGCAGTTCTTCGGCCGCGTCGATATCGACGGCAAGACCGAAGTGATGACCGTGACGTTGAAGGATGTCGATAACCGGGACCTCTGGTCGGTCGATATCGAGCCCCGCCCGGACGCGCGGCCGGGTCAGATCATGGCGCAGCATATCTGACGTCTTCGACCGCGGGATCGTCGGCACGGAATCCCGGACCAGCTTCCATGTTCGCGCCGCATAGTTCGGACAGGATCACCACGCTGGCGCGGTGGTGTGCAAAACCACATCCCGAAGTTGCGTTAGTTCTTGAACGAGGCGCAGCGGTGGCGCACACTTCGCCTGTCCCGCCCGACCGGAGCCCCGCCATGTTTGTCGCCGACAGCAAGCGCCTGACGCATCAGGGCGCGAAAAAGATCATGGCGACGGCGCTGGAATTGGCCGGCCAGGCCAACATCGCGATCGCCTGTGCCATTGTGGATGCCGGTGGGCATGTGATCCTGATAGAGCGCATGGACGGCGGCCGCTTCCATACCGTGCACTCCTGCACCACCAAGGCGGTTTGCGCCGCGTCAAACCGGCGCCCGACCACGGCCAAAGGCGCGGCCGGTCAGGACCTCGACGTCAGCCATGCGATCGGACTTGCGCTTGCCGCCGGACCGGAACGGTGGACGGCCATGGAAGGCGGCGTGCCGGTGCTGGTCGACCGCGAATGCATCGGCGGCGTCGGCGTCAGCGGCGGTGATTGGGAGACCGATTTGCGGATCGCCAAGCTGGCCGTCGAGTCGATCGGCGCCAAGTGGGAATGACATCGTAGCGCCGGAAGCCAGCTCGGGAATCACATCGTCTTGGGGAGTGCAAAGTGATGGGTGCCGATCCGCTTCGCGTGGCTTGTATCGGGATGGGATGGTGGTCTGACGTTCTGGCGGATGCCATCCAGCGCTCGGGCAAGCTCGAGATCCGCGGCTGCTATACCCGTTCTGAAGAGAAACGCAAAAGCTTCGCGGAAAAATACCGCTGCCGGCCGGCCGCGAGCTACGAGGCGCTGCTGGCCGATGGCGAGATCGAGGCGATCATCAACACGACGCCGAACGATGTGCATCTGGCGACGACCTGCGCGGCCGCAGCCGTCGGCAAGCACGTCTTTCTGGACAAGCCGATCGCCAACAGCATCTCGGATGGCCGCGCCATCACCGAGGCCTGCCGCAAGGCCGGCGTGGTGCTGGCGCTCGGCTATCAGCGGCGGCGCGAAAGCCATTTCCGCACCATCAGGCAGCAGATCGACGCCGGCCGGTTCGGCAAGCTCGTCAACGCCGAGGCGAATATCAGCCGCGATCGCCTCGGCAAGGTCGATCTCTCTTCGTGGCGCTACCAGGCCGCGGGCATGCCCGGCGGCGTGATGCTGCAGATCGGGATCCACTATGCCGACGTGCTGGCCTACCTGATCGGGCCGATCCATTCGGTGCGCGCGCAGTCGGCGCAACTGGTGCTGCCCGGCGACAATCCTGACGTCGCGAGCCTGATCCTGCAGCATGAGAACGGCGCGCTTTCGACGCTGAATGCCAGCTACGCCTCGGCGTCCGAATACTATTTGATGAATGTCTACGGCAAGGACATGACGGCGTTTTACGATTTGCATAACGGGCTCCGGCTGCTCAAGCGCGGCGAAAGCCAGCCCGTCGCGGTGCCCTGCGCGAATAACGATACGCTGGTCGAAGAGCTCGAGGAATTTGCGGCGGCGGCGCGCGGGCAGGGCCGGCACGAGGTCGGGGGCGAGGAGGCGACGCGATCGCTCGCGGTGGTGCGCGCCGGGATTCTCTCGGCGCGTGAGGGGCGCGCGGTCGAGGTCGCGGAAATATTGAACGGCGACGGAAAAATGTGACGGCGCAGCAGCCAAGGATGGGAGCGCGCGTTATGAAGCCTGGCACGGGTGTCTGGAAAGCTTTCGCGGTTGCCATGGTCTTGGTTGGCATCGTCGGGGAGGTAGTCGCGCAGGACTACCCCTCCCGGGCGATCATGGTGGTCGTGCCGTTCCCTCCCGGCGGGGCCAGCGATGTCGTTGCGCGCATCGTTACCAACCAGATGTCAAAAATCCTCGGACAATCCATCATCATCGAGAACGTCAGCGGCGCCGGCGGCACGGTCGGCAGCGCCCGCGTCGCGGCGGCCGCACCCGACGGCTATACATTGCTTGCCGCGGCGATGGGCTCGCATGTCGCCGCGCCCGTGCTGACGCCGAACCTCAAATACGATCCCGTTGCCGATTTCGTGCCAATCGGCTTCACCGCCCATTCCCCGGCGGTCATTATCGCGCGGAAGGATTTTCCGGCAAACGACCTGAAGGAATTCGTCTCGACGCTGCGCCAGCGGGGCGACGCGGTGAAGCAGGCCCATGGCGGCATCGGCGCGTCCTCGCATATGGCGTGCCTTTTGTTCACGGCGGAAATCGGTGCCAAGCCGGCGCTTGTCGCCTATCGCGGTTCAGGCCCGGCCTTGAACGATCTGGTCGGGGGTCACGTCGATTTCATGTGCGAGCAGTCGGTCAGCGTGGCTGAGTCGGTTTTGGCCGGCTCGGTCAAGGCCTTCGCGGTCTCTGCTGCAAAACGCCTCGAAACGCTGCCTGACGTTCCGACCGCGAAGGAGGCCGGCGTCAATTACGAGATGAGCGTCTGGGCAGGGCTGTTTGCGCCGAAAGGCGTTTCGCCCGAAATCATCGCCAGGCTTTCAGACGCGCTCGACCGGGCGCTGGGTGAGGATGTCGTGCGCGAGCGGATTGCCCAGCTCGGCGGCGCGATACCGGCAAAGGACGAACGCAACCCAGCTGCATTCGATCGTTTTGTCCGCTCCGAGATCGCACGCTGGTCACCCATTCTTGCCGCGGCCGGAACAGCGAAATGAGGAGCGCGCGCCCATAAAATTGGCTCAGGGCGTCACCGCGAGATAGCCGCCTACCACCATCAGCACGGAAAGCGCCACCACCACACCGAGCACGGCGGCGATGATCGCAGGCAGCTCATGGGCTGCCAGCCATTGTCGCAACGCCCTTGCCATCGTATCCCTACGCATTCCTAACCCGATCTTGATTTGTCCGCCGCCCGGTGCGCAGATTACTCAATAGCGGCCTATCTCCCCCAAAGAAATACCGTCCGCGCGCCTTTCGCTACGCCTGCGCGGCTTTGTTCTTCCTGGAGTCATCATGGAACATCTGCAGACCCAAGGTATCAGCCTGCCGAGGCTCGGGCTCGGCACCTTCCGCATGCAGGGCGATACCTGCCGCGCCGCGGTCGAAAGCGCGCTGGGGCTAGGCTACCGGCACCTCGACACCGCCGAGATGTACGGCAATGAGGAGGCCATTGGCGCTGCCATGGCCGCGTCAGGTGTTGCCCGCAAGGATCTGCATGTCACCACCAAGGTCTGGAACGAGAACCTGGCGCCGGATGCGATCCGCCGGGCGTTCGATGCATCCCTGAAGAAGCTCCGGCTCGATCATGTCGATCTCTATCTGGTGCACTGGCCGGCGCCGAGGATGAATCTGCCCGCGATGTTCGAGGCGTTGATCAAGCTGAAGGAGGAAGGCCGTACCCGCGCCATCGGCGTCGCCAATTTCAACATTGCGCTCCTGAAAACCGTGGTCGAGGAAATCGGCGCCCCGATCGCCTGCAACCAGGTCGAATACCACGTGATGCTGGACCAGACGCGGCTGCGCCAGTTTCTCACTGCGAAATCGATTCCGCTGGTCGCCTATTGTCCGCTGGCGCAGGGCAGGGTGGCTTCCGACCCCGCGCTTACGGCGATCGGGCGCAAGCACAATGCTACCGCGGCGCAGGTCGCGCTGCGATGGCTGCTCGATCAGGACGGTGTTGCCGCGATCCCGAAAGCCTCGCGAGCAGAAAGCCAACAGGCCAATCTTGACGCGTTGAAGGTGAAACTCGACGATGCGGACAGGAAGGCGATCGCGGCCTTGCCGAAGGACAGGCGGTGTGTAAATCCGGGCTTCGCGCCGGCCTGGGATTGATGCGATTCCTGACTTTTCCGCCGGCCGGAATTCGGGTTTTCGCTACACACGGGCGCGGCTCCAGTCCATACTGGATCGCATCAAAGGGAGGTCTTTCAAATGCGTGAAGCTGTTATCGTTTCCTATGCACGTACCGGGCTGGCGAAGTCCGGCCGCGGCGGGTTCAACATCACCCCGCCGATGTCGATGGCGGCCCACGCCATCAAGCACGCCGTCGAGCGCGCCGGGGTCGAGAAGGAATATGTCGAGGACTGCTATCTCGGCAATTGCGCGCATGGCGCGCCGAATATCGGCCGCCAGGCCGCGTTGCTCGCCGGCATGCCGAAGTCGACTGCGGGTGTTTCCGTCAACCGCTTCTGTTCGTCGGGACTGCAGACCATTGCAATGGCCGCCAACTCGATCCGCTCCGATGGCGCCGACTGCATCGTGGCCGGCGGCGTCGAGAGCATCTCGATCCCCGGCGGCGGCTCGCCCAAGGAATCGATCGATCCTGATTTGCTCAAGGCCGCGCCTGACATCTTCATGGCGATGATCGACACCGCCGATATCGTCGCCGAGCGTTACAAGCTCAGCCGCGAATACCAGGACGAGTACTCGCTGGAATCGCAGCGCCGCATGGCGGCCGCGCAGCAGGCCAACAAGTTCAAGGACGAAATCGTCCCGATGAAGACCAAGATGAAGGTGGTCGACAAGGCGACGAAAGCGGAAAGCATCGTCGACTACACCGTCGACAAGGACGAATGCAACCGGCCCGAAACCACGCTGGAAGGCCTTGCCAAGCTCGAGCCGGTCAAGGGCGCCGGCAAGTTTGTTACCGCCGGCAATGCCAGCCAGCTTTCGGACGGTGCGGCGGCGGTGGTGCTGATGGAAGCCAAGGACGCCGAGAAGCGCGGCCTCAATCCACTCGGCCGTTTCGTCGCCTGGGCGGCGGCGGGCTGCGAGCCGGACGAGATGGGCATCGGCCCGATCTTCGCCGTGCCGAAACTCCTGAAGCGCCACGGCCTGAAGATCGACGATATCGATCTCTGGGAGCTCAACGAAGCCTTCGCCAGCCAGTGCCTCTATTCGCGCGACAAGCTCGGCATCGATCCCGAGAAGTACAATGTCAACGGCGGCTCGATCGCGATCGGCCACCCGTTCGGCATGACCGGCGCGCGTCTCACCGGCCACATCCTGCAGGAAGGCCGCCGGCGCAAGGCCAAGTGGGGCGTCGTCACGATGTGCATCGGCGGCGGCCAGGGCGGTGCAGGCCTGTTCGAGATCTACAGCTGAGAACTTAGGCGCAGTTACGCGCACTATCGACCGCAACAACAAAGAATGGCTCCGTGAGGAGCCATTTTCGTTAGATGCGTACGAATGACGAAAAGCCCTGTTCTGATCGGATCAGAACAGGGCTTCCACGTATTTAGAGCTTAGTGACGATGCCGCTTGATGATCACGACCCGGTCGCGATGACCATGCCATCCGCGATGATAGCCGCGGTCGCGATGGCCACGGAATTCGGCGCGAGCGCCGTAGCCACGATGATGATCGCCGTGATAGCCGCCACGCTTGATAACGACAGTCTCGGCGCTCGCAATCGACGGCGCCGCGATGATGAGTGCGCCAAGTGCGGCGATAACGTATCCAAGCTTCTTCATTCCAATCCTCCTCAATAGATCGAGGATAGAACATCAAATCGCAGCGAACGTTCCCTCGGAACTTGAAGAGAATTCTGAATGGTTATTCAGACACTCATGGTTGCGAGCGAGGGCGTTAGACTTTTGGCCGGTCTGGTCGGATGAGTGGAGCGAAGCGATACCCATCGCGCACCAACACTGGCGTTGATGGGTTTCGCTTCCGCCTTCGCTCGTTGAGCTACGGCGGACAAGTCGCTCTACCCATCCTGCGTAGCGACGCCGGTGGACAGTCAGTTTGAGCTCTGGCGGCCAAACGCGCGCGTCTGCCCACACCGAGATCACCGGCGTCCCCGTTGGCTTTGCGTGGGAAGATGCACGCCCTGCTTGCGGAAAGCCGGAGCCCGGCGCATCATCCGACCCATAAAAAACACAGGGGGAGCGTTGCCATGAGCGAAGTTTCACGCCGTCATTTTCTGAGCCTGACCGGATCGGCCGCTATCGCTGCCGCGTCCGGCGGCGCCAACGCCGCGATGGGGCCGAACGACAAGTTCGACCTCGTGATCAAGGGAGGCGACGTGCTGGACCCCAGCCAGTCGCTCAGGGGCAAGCGCGACATCGGCATTCGCTGGGGCGTGATCGAGGCGGTCGAGAACGATATTCCGGCCGCGCGCGCCGCTAAGACCATCGACGCCTCGGGCAAACTGGTGACGCCCGGCCTGATCGACCTGCATTCCCACGTCTATCCTTACGGCTCGGCGATCGGCATTCCCGCCGACGAACTGGTGCAGGCGCAGGCCACCACCACGGTGGTGTCGGCGGGCGACGCCGGCGTCAACAATCTCGCCGCGCTGCGGCGCTACATCGTGGCGCAATCGCGGGCGCGGATTTACGCCTTCGTCCATATCGCCAATAACGGCCTGTCCGGCTTCCCGGTCGCCGAGCTCTACAACATCGATTATGCGCAAGTGGAAGCCTGCGCGATGGCCCTGGCGGAAAATCCGGATTTCCTGCTCGGCGTAAAAGTGCGGATGTCGGAGAACGTCATCGCCAAGCATGGCGTCGAGCCGCTGAAGCGCGGCATCAAGGCCTGCGAAATGTCCGGCTGGCCGGCCAAGATGATGGTGCATATCGGCGGCGTCGAGACCAAGGAATTGATGTCGGAGATTCTCGATTTGCTGCGGCCGGGCGACGTGCTGACCCATTGCTATTCCGGCGCGCCGAACATCGCCGGCGCCTTCACCAACATCGTGCAGGATGGAAAATTGTTGCCGGCGGCGCTTGCCGCCAAGCAGCGCGGCGTGATCTTCGATGTCGGCCATGGCGGCGGCAGTTTTGATTTCACGGTGGCGGAGGTGGCGATAGCAGGCGGCTGCACGCCCGATACGATCTCCTCCGACATCCACGTCTTTTCCGGCAATACGCCGGGCATGCCATATCTGCCGAACGTCATGAGCAAGTTCATCCCGCTGGGATTTACGGTGGAGCAGGTGGTGGCGATGGCGACCGCGGCGCCGGCGAAAATCATCAACCGCGCGCCGAAGATCGGCACGCTGCAGATCGGCGCGCCCGGCGATGTCGCGATCATGGATCTGGTGGAGGGGCAGACCTCGTTCGTCGACACCCGCAACAACAAGCGCGAGGGCAAGCTGCTGCTCAAGCCCGTGCAAACCGTGATCAACGGCGTGCCGTTCGGCCGGCCGTATCAGTCGCCGTTTGCGGTGCGGTGAGGGAGTGGACTGGATAACGCGAAGGCATGCGAACTGGATGAAGGCTGACCGCGGCCTGTCACCTAGCGTCACGTACGCTTTCGGGGCCAAATGGCAAAACCAGGAAATGCTGCAAGCCGAGTAGATGAAAGATGCAATTTCGAGTAGTTACGCTCAATCTCGAGCAAGATCATAAGCGGTGGAAGGAGCGTCGCCCGCTTATTCTTGAAGGCTTACTGACAATGAAACCAGATGTCATTGCGCTGAACGAGGTGAGTATCGTCGAGCAGTCAGCACGAGAGTTACAGAAGGAGTTAAAATCACTTCTGGGTTCGCATTATAACCTCGTTCAGCAGACGAAGGTCAACGGCCTTGCCGCAATCGAGGGAGAAGCGTTACTAACTCGCTTTGCTATAACCGAAACTGCAAACCTGGACTATCAGACACGAGACATGGTGGCCCAGGTCGTTCGCGTGATCGTTGATGATAGGCCAGTAGATGTTTACGTCACACATCTATACATGTCTCGCGGAGACGACGCGCTGCGACTGTTTCAGGTACAGCAGCTCTTGGCTTGGATCGACGCCCGCAACGATGTTTCGGACTGCATCGTTTGCGGAGATTTCAACGCGACGTTGGATATGCCCTCGGCGGCATTGATGGCGACTAGATTTCAGCCGTCTCAAACTTTGCCTACTGCGTTTACACCACTCGCGGCGGCTGATGGTTCGATATCCCATCCTTATTGGCCGCGGATGGACCGATGCATCGATTACATCTGGACGGCTGGTGCGATCAGGACAGTAGCCAGCGGCGTTTGCTTCAATCGGCCCGCTGCGAGCGATCCGTCGTTGTGGCCATCGGATCATGCGGGGGTTTGGGCAGATTTCGAATTTTGATACGATAAACCCGCGCCGATGTATGAGTGCCGTTTCGTCCTGGTCAGCCTGACGGCCGCTGCGTCCTGATATCGCCGATGATGTCGGCAATGACGGCGCCCATCACCAGGGCGCCGCCGGCGAGCACCCGCAGCGTGGGGTATTCGCCAAATCCAACCCAGATCCAGAACGGCATCAGCGGCGTCTCCAGCGTGGAGATCAGCGCCGCCTGGCCGGACGGCAGCAGGCGCGAGCCGAGGAAGAACAGCGTGAGGCCGAGCGCTACCTGAAAGCATCCGAACATCGCGAGAATGAGCAGGTCGAAGCCCGTGATCGCAGCTATCCCGTGGGCGAAGGGAATGCTGATGACGCTGCCCAGGATGTTCGACAGCGCGGCGGCGGCGACCATCGGCGTACTCCTGTGCCGCCGCACCATGACCGTCATCGCGGCGATCGCCAGCGCCATGAAGCAGGCGAGGGCAATACCGAGAATGTCGGAACCGGCGCGCGCTTGACCTACGATGATGATGACGCCGCAGAGCGCCACGACGCTCGCCAGCATGGTTCGCCGATGGGGAATTTCCTTGAGCCATATCCAGGCCAGTCCGGCCGCGAGGAAAGGGCCTGTCGCGATGATGATGGCGACATTGGATACGTCCGTGAGCTGCAGCGAAGGAATGAAGGCGATCATCGCCAATGTCGAAAACGATGCCACGAGCCAGCCGTTGATGTCGATCCTGGCCAGATCCCGCAAGCCGGCGCGGCCCTGCAACAGCACCATCAAGACCATGATCAGGCCGCCGCCGAACAACCCGCGCCAGAACAGGATGGTCCAGGAATCGTAGGGAAGCAGCCGTGTGAAGAACGGCGCGGTGCTCCAGGCGATAGCGGCGGCGACGACAAGGGCAATACCTAGGCGATGCTGGGCGCGCGTCTCCGTCATGTCGGGATCATGCTGGCCCGAGGCCCCGGCCGAGCAACTTGCCCACGAGATGTGCGGGATTGTCAGGGATGGCGTCGCCCCGCCAGGCAACGTGCTGATCGGTGCGCGCAAGAATGAGTTTGCGGGAACCGGGCGGCTGTGCTTCGCCGGCGGCGATATCGACGACCGCGAACGGCACACCGTTGGCGCGCATCGCGTCCGTCAACGGCGCAATCGTTATATCCTGATCGTAGCGCAACAGCGTGTAGCCCGGCCCGAGTGCATCATAGACCAGCCGTCCATCGGACAGCTTCGCAAGTGGAAGCCGGCAGCCCGGCGTCGAGGATGGCGTGAAATCCGCCATCGTAAAACCCGGTTGCTCGGCGCCGTCATAGACGATGATCGGGGACTGATCGTAGAAATAACCGAAGTTGAGGCCGGCGCAGCAATATTGCTGCACGTTCAGATCATAGGCGGCTTGCCCCACCTGCTTGCGCACGGCGTCGCCTTCCGGCCCCGGCTGTTCGATTTCATCGGGTACGGTGCGGCGCTGGCTCAGCACCTTGCCGGCCATGTCCATGGCAAAGCGCGACACCTGCTCGGTGATGGGAAGGCGCTCGGCCTCGTAGGCATCGAGGATGCCGATGCCCGCCCATCCCTGCAGATGGGCCGCGAGCAGCCATGCGAGGTTGGTGGCGTCCGCGATGCCGGCATTCATGCCGTAGCCGGCATAGGGCATCCACAGATGCGCGGCGTCGCCGCAGATGAAGGCGCGCCCTTTGCGAAAGCGGTCGGCGACGAGGCGGCGGCCGACCCAGTCTTCCTTGCTGAGGATCTCGTATTCGAAATCGGGACCGACGCCGAGGATGGCGCGGATCGAGGCGTCGCGATCGACCGACTCGAAGGTCTCGTCTTCCTTGTTGAGGTGGTTATGGATCAGCCATTTTTCGCGGCCGTCGATCGCAACCATCGTGCCGCAGCGCCGCGGATTGAGCGACAGCGTCATCCATGCCGGTGCGTCCATCAAAGCGAGCAGGCCGGGGGCGTGGATATAGGTCGATTGCACGCGCTGGATGATCGGCGTTCCCTGCAGATTGGCGTCGATCGCCTTGCGCACCAGCGAGCGCGCCCCGTCGCATCCGACGATGAAATCGGCGTGAATCTGCGAGACCGTTCCGGTGTCGAGGTTCCGAACGGTCGCAACGATTCCTTCATCGTGTTCGCTGAAATCCTCGAACGCGGTGCGGTTCAGGATCGCAAGCCCGTCGATGGCTGCCGCGTGGTCGAACAGCACGGGCTCCATGTCGATCTGGTTGATGCGGTGTGGCGGCTCAGCCGTCGGCCAGCCGGTGTCCGGACCGCCGGTCGCGGTATAGCGATCGCGCCGGCAGGGAATCAGGATGCGCGACAGCTCGATGCCTGTTGCGGTGGTGCGGTAGGAGCAATCATTCGGGTAGTCGGCGGGCAGTCCGGTGTTGCGCAACTTATGCGCGAGTCCGAGCCGTCGAAAAATCTCCATCGAACGTGCCGAGACGTGGTTGCATTTCACGCTCGGCGGTTCGCCCGCAGAGCGTGTTTCCACGACGGTGACACGTATTCCCCTGGTTGCAAGGTCCATCGCCAGCGTTAGTCCAACTGGACCGGCGCCGATCACGAGAACACTAGTCATTAACCTGTCGCTCACTTGTTTGTTGATTGCCGGCATGTCGCTTGTTGCCTTTGGACGTTCATGCATTACTGCTAACCACAGAGATCATCGGGGGCCTTGAATGTTTCCGTCTTTCCGGCGTGCCTTTGTCGGTGCCGTTGCTGTCGCCTTGTCGCTGTCATCGTTCGCGATTGATGCAGCAAACGCATATCCTGATCAACCGATCAAGATCATCGTGACGTTTCCGCCCGGCGGGAGTGCCGATATCGTGATCCGCGCCCTGCAGCCCGTGCTGTCGGAGACACTGGGCCAGACGATCATCATCGAGAACAAGTCGGGCGCGGGCGGCAATATCGGGATCGGGGCGGTGGCGAAGGCTGCGCCTGACGGCTACACGCTCGGTGTCGCCGCGGCCGGCGTGCTGACGGTCAATCCCCACCTCAATCCCGCAGCGATGCCGTTCGATCCGATCAAGGATCTGGCGCCGGTGACGATGCTGGCGGAAATCCCGTTCGTGCTGGTGGCTTCGCAGCAGTCGGGCATTAGCTCGATCGCGGATGTGATTGCGAAGGCCAAGGCGGAACCGCAGGGCATGTCGATCGGCCATGGCGGCAACGGCACCGCGATGCACTTGACCTCGGCGCTGTTCAATCAAAAGGCCGGCACCGGAATTCAGTTGATCGCCTATCGCGGCACCGCGCCGGCCTCGGTCGACGTTCTCGCCGGCCACATCCCGCTCGCCGTGCTGGATATCCCCGCGTCCAAGCAGTTGATCAACGATGGCAAGTTGAAAGCGCTCGGCGTCTCCGCCGCAAAACGTGTGGTCTTCCTGCCCGACGTTTCCCCGCTGGCGGAGCAGGGCCTGAGCGAGTTCGAATCCGTCGGCTGGTTCGGCGTCGTCGCGCCTGCCGGCACGCCGCCCGAAATCATCAGCACGCTGAATGCCGCCTTCGTGAAGGCGTTGGGCGATCCCGCCGCGATCGAGAAAATCCGCATCCTCGGCGCCGAACCCGCGCCGACCTCGCCCGAAGATTTCGCAAAATTCATCCAGAGCGAAAGCGCGAAATGGGGCAAGCTGATCGCCGAGACCGGGATCAAGAGCGAATAGGACGCCATAGCCCCGCAGCCGCTGGGCCCAGTCACGGGACGTCCGGCAACGCATTTGATCCCGATCAATGCGGCGGCCCTTTCGCTTCGCGATCATGGCGGGCGAAAGGATTGAGCGTGGCCCGTAGCGAAAGCCTGTCCCATACCGAGAGGCGTCTGAACCGTCCGGTCCGGCCGATCCTGCGCGACGAGGACGGCCGCCTGCCTCACGAAAGCGAGTTTCTCAGGCAACTCGGGATCCGCGTGCGCGAGATGCGCGCGCTGCGCGGCATGTCGCGCCGGGAGCTCGCCCGCCTGTCCGGTCTTTCCGAGCGCTTCGTGGCGCAGATCGAGGCCGGCAAGGGCAATGTCTCGATCGTACGGCTGTTGCGGATCGCGCTGGTGTTTCGCTGCGAATAGCGTGGCGTTGCGAAATTCATTCGCCGAGCCGCCGATCAATCGGCGTTGAGATCAACCTTTTCCCATAAGCCTCTGAACGGGGAAATCAGGCCGCACCGGCCGCCAAATCTGTTTTGTGCCGCGGTCCTCGAACCAGCGGCCACCAAAAATCATGCCTTTCCCATAGTTCGGATATGCGGTTCGCTCGAGAGCGTCTCCCGACGCCATTTGCTTTTCGATGTATGTACAAAATCTCCTGTACGCTCCCGGAGAGTTGAAGCCGTCGATCTCCTCCCAATCGTTGTTCATTTCCCTGTGGTCGTCCAGATTGCTAACCTCTTAACAGAGTTCCGTGCGGGACGGATTTATCGCTCATCCCTGCCAACGGGACCACATGAGGCTGAAGCAAAGGCCTTGCTCATGATCCATGAAAACACACCGGCATTCACCCGACGCGACTTGCTGAACATGATCGGCACGGCAGCCGGCGGTGGCGCCATGTACCAGGCGATGACATCGCTGGGCTTCGCCGCCGAATCAAACTTCTCTGGCCCACCCCAGCTGGCTGGCGCGAAGAAGGGCAGCAGCGTGCTGATTCTCGGCGCCGGACTGGCCGGCATGGTCGCGGCGCTCGAACTGCGCAATGCCGGCTACAAGGTCACGATCCTGGAATACAACCAGCGTGCAGGTGGACGCTGCTGGTCGATACGCGGTGGCGACACCTTCACCGAGCTCGGCGGCGGCGTGCAGCACTGCCGCTTCGCCAAGGGCGAGTACTTCAACGCTGG
This sequence comes from Bradyrhizobium sp. McL0615, assembly GCF_049993905.1. Lineage (NCBI taxonomy): Bacteria > Pseudomonadati > Pseudomonadota > Alphaproteobacteria > Hyphomicrobiales > Nitrobacteraceae > Bradyrhizobium > Bradyrhizobium sp. McL0615. Next base: position 2,544,996 of record NZ_CP188254.1, read on the forward strand.
TCCCTGGCGCATCCCCTACCACCACTATGCCGTGCTTCATTACTGCCGGCAGCTTGGCGTCGCACTCGAACCGTTCGTGCAGGTCAACTACAACGCCTGGGTCCACTCGAGCACGGCCTATGGCGGCAAGCCGCAGCGCTACCGCCATGTGCAGGCCGACTTCCAGGGTCATGTGGCGGAACTGCTGGGCAAGGCCACGCGCCAGGGCAGTCTTGATTCCGTGCTGACACAAGAAGACAAGGAGAAGCTGCTCGAAGGCCTGCGCCGCTGGGGCGCGCTCGATGCCGAGTTTCGCTACCGCGAAGGCATCGCCACCAGCGCCTGGCGCGGCTACGAGATCGATCCCGGCGGAGGCCTGATGCCGTCGGCGAAGCCATCCAAGCCGCTCGAATTCAGCGAGCTGTTGCAGTCCAGGCTGTGGCGCGCTATCGCCGCCGGCCAAGCCTATGAGTTCCAAAGCACCATGTTCCAGCCGGTGGGCGGCATGGACATGATCGCCAAGGCCTTCGCCGGGAAGGTCGGCAACCTCATCCGGTACCAGGCCCGCGTCACCCGCATCGAACAGAACGAACGTGGCGTGACCGTCACTTTTGCGGACGAGGCCCGCGGCGGCGCGCTGCAGCAGGAAAAGGCCGATTGGTGCCTGTGCACCATCCCGCTGTCGATCCTGAGTCAGATCGACATCCAGGTAGGCGCCGCGATGCAGGCCGCCATCAATGCCGTACCCTACGGCTCGTCGATCAAGGTAGGGCTGCAGTTCAAACGGCGGTTCTGGGAGGAGGACGAGCACATCTACGGCGGCATCACCTATACCGACCTGCCGATTTCGCGCATTTCCTACCCCTCCACGCGCTACGGCGCGTCCGGCCCTGCCGTGGTGCTGGGCGCCTACGTGTTCGATGGGCCCAACTCCTTCGAATTCGGCGCGATGGCTCCGGAGGAGCGCGTCCGTCGCGCCGTGGAGGATGGCAGCCAGATCCATCCGCAGTACGCCCACGAGTTCGACAACGGCATGTCAGTGGCTTGGTACCGCGTGCCCGGCAATCACGGCTGCTACGGCAAATGGACCGACGCGCTGAGAGACCAGCACTACAAGGCCCTGTGCCAGGTGGACGGTCGTATTGCGTTGGCCGGCGAGCACGTCTCCCATATCCCCGCGTGGCAGGAAGGCGCTATCCTTTCCTCACTCGACGCAATCCGGCGCCTGCACGCGCGCGCCACCGCTTGATGGCGAGAGCGACCTGACCATGCACATCACCGACCGCAAATGACCATGAACGCGAGCAATATCCCATACTATCTCGCAAGCGCCATTGCCGTTCTGGCAGTGGTTGTCGCCCAGAGTGCCCAGGCGCAAAGCAGCACGCCCACAACCAGCGTCCAGCCCACGTTCTCGGTGGGACCGAAATTCCAGCAGACCACCGGCGAAGCAATCTACCGGTCGCTGTGTCAGGGCTGCCACATGCCGCAGGGCGAGGGCGCCAAAGGTGCCGGCGCCTATCCCCCGCTGGCCCGCAACAAGAAACTCGAAGCCGGCGGCTATGCGGTCTATCTTGTCGTCAACGGTCAACGCGGCATGCCGCCGTTCGGCGAGATGATGACCGATGGTCAGGTCGCCGAGGTCGTGAATTATGTGCGGACGCATTTCGGCAATAACTTCACCGACGCGGTGACCGCAGCCGACGTCAAGCAGGTGCGCCGCTAGGGGAAAAGGGAGAGGCTTATGCAAAAACGGATCATCTTCGCGCTTGCTGCACTGTTGGCGGCATGTCCGGCGGCGCGGGCCGAGATCGTGCGGCATCCGATCCCGAACTCGACCTTTCCGATCGCACAATCTGTCGAGGTCAGAGGCAACGTCACGACCTATTACGTCAGCGGTCAGGTGCCGCCGGTGGTCAACAAGGACGCCGATCCCGCGAGCCTGCAGGCCTATGGTGACACCAAAATCCAGTCGGTCGGCGTGCTGAACCGGATCAAGACCATTCTCGAAGGCCTTGGGCTCACCATGGGCGACGTGGTGAAGATGCAGGTCTTCCTGGTGCACAGCGGCACGGCGCCGATGGACTTCAAAGGCTTCATGGAGGGCTACACCCAGTTCTTCGGCGGCAGCCAGCCGAATCTGCCGGCGCGCTCGGTCGTCGGCGTCGCAGCGCTCGCCAATCCCGGCTTTCTGGTCGAGATCGAGGTGATCGCGGTCAAGGACAACAGCAAATAAGAGGGGGAGAAAGATGCGTAGATCCACAATCTGGAAGCTTCGTCAGGTGTTGCTTTCGGCGACGCTTGCCTCGACATTGATCGCAGCCGCCGTTGCCGACACTTTGACCCCGCAGCAGCAGTTTGCCTACGACATCTACAAGGAACTCGTCGAGATCAACACGGTGACCGCGACCGGCGACACCGCCAAGGCGGCTGAAGCGATGGCGGCGCGGCTTCGTGCGGCTGGCTTTGCGGATGGTGACGTGCAGGTGTTGCAGTCCGCGCCGCGCAAGGGCAACCTTGTGGTGCGGCTGCGCGGTACCGGCGCGCGCAAGCCGATCCTCCTGCTTGCCCATATCGACGTGGTGCCTGCAAATCACGAGGACTGGTCGGTCGATCCGTTTAAGCTGATCGAGAAAGACGGCTATTACTACGGACGCGGTACCGGCGACGACAAATTCATGGCGGCAACCTTCGTTGCCAACATGATCCGCTACAAGAAGGAGGGTTACAAGCCCGACCGCGATATCATCCTGGCCCTTGAGACCGACGAGGAAATCCTCGACCGTAACGAGGTCGGCATCCAGTGGCTGCTGAAGCACCATCGCGATCTGATCGACGCCGAGTTCGCGCTCAACGAAGGAGGCAGCGTCGGGTTGAAGGACGGCAAGCCGATCCGCAACAGCGTTCAGACCTCGGAAAAGGTCTCGGTCAGCTTCCTCTTGGAAGTAAAGAACAAGGGCGGCCATAGCTCGCTGCCCGCAAAGGACAACGCGATCTATCGGCTGGCGGAAGGGCTGGTCCGGCTCTCGAACTTCAGATTCCCGATGAATCTGAACGAGACGACGCGCGCCTATTTCGATCGCACCGCTCAGTTCGAGGGCGAGCAGACCGCCGCCGACATCCGCGCCGCCCTGTCGGACAAGCCCGACCCGGCGTCGCTGTCGTTCGTCCGGCTCGCGGCCAATCCAGTCTACAATGCGCAGCTCCGCACCACCTGCGTGGCGACGATGCTGGAGGGCGGCCACGCCCTGAACGCGCTGCCGCAGCTTGCGACCGCCAAGGTCAATTGCCGGGTCATGCCGGGCGAGCCGGTCGAAGGCGTCAAGGCGGCGCTTGAGAAGGTGCTCGACGACGATCAGATCAAGGTCACCCAGCTCGAAAAGGCAGTCCTGAGCGCGCCCTCGGCCCTGCACGAGGAGATCATGGGTACGATCGGGAAACTGTCGAAGGAATTCTGGCCGACCGCCGTGATCCTTCCCGTCATGAGCGCGGGGGCAACCGACGGCAGCTATCTGCGCAATGCGGGAATTCCGACCTACGGCCATTCCGGTCTCGCGGGCGACATCAACGACGTTCGCGCCCATGGCAAGGACGAGCGCGTTGCCGTGAAATCGTTCTACCAAGGGCAGGAGTATCTCTATCGCCTGGTGAAGATGCTGTCGGGCGGAGCCTGACAAGCCGCCAGCGATGTTGCCACCAGATGCGATCCTTCACAGGGAAGGACCGAGGCGGAAACCCAATATGACCGATGTGAAAAGCGCACGGGGCCTGAGCGCTCAGCTCCGCGCGCGCTTCTCTACATTCGCAATTCGCTCCGGCACGCCAAACTCCTTGCGGCACACTTCGGCGAGTACGGCGACGCCCTCGCGGATCTGTTCCTGCGAGGGGCTGGCGAAGCACAGCCGCAGCCGGCTGCCGGCATAGGCCTTGTCGGTCGACCATTCCGGCCCAGGATTGATGGCGACGCCCGCTGCAAGCGCGGCCTGATAAAGTTTCAGCGTGTCGACATTGTCGGGCAGTTTCACCCACAGGAAGATGCCGCCCTTGGGATCTTCGAATTCGGCCGCGGTGCCGAACTGCTCGTTGAGCGCTTCCATCAGCGTATCGAGCTTGGCGCGCAGGCCGCGCGTCAGTTTCGGCACATGGGTGGAAAAATGCGGTGCGCAATATTCCGCCAGCACCATCTGCTCCAGTGCGCCGCTTCCGGCATCGGTCTTCAGCGCCAGCATCCGTGACGTCATTTCCCAGGGGGCTACGATGAAACCGACCCGCAGTGCTGGCGCGATCGATTTCGAGAACGAGCCGATGTGAATGACGCCGCCGTGCTGGCTCATGGCGTAGATCGCGGGCGGACGTTCGCCTTTCCAGATCAGGTCGGCGTAGCAATCGTCCTCGAAAATCGGCACGCCATATTGCTGCGACAGCTTCAGCATCTCCGCGCGGCGCGTCTCCGGCATGATCGACCCGGTCGGGTTCTGCACGGTCGGAATGGTGTAGATGTATTTTGGCGTGATGCCGCGGCTCTTGTGGTCGGCAAGCGCTGCCGCCAGCGCGTCCATCCGCATGCCCTCGTCATCCAGGGGAATGCCGACCGCCTTGACGCCGAGCCGCGTCAGGCGGTTCAGCGCGCCCTGATAGGTCTCCTGTTCGACCAGCACGGTGTCGCCGCGCGTCAGCAAGGTCTGATTGACGAGATCGAGCGCCTGCAGCGAGCCCGAGACGATCATGATGTCGTCGGCGCCGCAGGCGATGCCGGCGTCGCGCTTGAGTTTTGCGGTGAGGAATTCGCGCAGGGGACGATAACCCTGCGGGCCGCTGGCGAGCCCGTAGGTCGCCAGCGTCTTGCCCTCGCGCCGGAGCACGGCATTGATCGCGTCGATCAGGCCGTCGACCGGAACCTGGTCGGGGTCGTTGTTGCCGCCGACGAAGCTGTATTTGGCAAGGCCCGTCCACCGCGCTGCCGGCGCCGGCAATCCGGCGGGCAGCAATGGCGCAAAATCGAAGGGGGTTGCGGTGGACATGGATATTCACTCCCGTTTTGTTTTTCGTTGAGAGGGTCTTCCGACCCTCCGGCAGGCTGGTTTTTGCAGGCTAGTTCTTCATAACCCTGATCGGCCGCCCCTGGGTGATGAAGGCATAATGCCCGGGTCCAACGCTGCCGACCATCAGCGCCTCGACCGCAGGTTCGGCGATTTCGCCCGTGGCCGCCCAGTCGACCACGAAATTGGCGCCCGTTCCGCCGCGCACGTCATTTGCGGGAATGAAGACTTCGACGGTCGCGAACGGTTTTAGCGCAACCGGCGACTTGAGGTAGCTGTCCACCATCTTGCCTGATGTGTCGAAATAGGCGATCCGCTTCAGCACCAGCGGCCGGGTTTCGGAGGCGTTGTGGACGCTGAGCGTGACCGAAAAATCCGCCCGCAGCTTGCCTTGGCTCATCGAGACGCTGGAATAGACCGGCACATAGAATGCGCCTGCGACGGCGAGATTTTCCGCCGGCACCGCGGTGAGGGAGGCTGCAAAATTTTGTTCGATGGCCCCGGCCTGCGCGCGGGCCGCCGGGCCATACAGGATCGACAGCGCGGCCAGAATCGCGAGAAAAGCCCCCATTCTATGGCTGTGACACATTGCTTGTTTGACCCCTGCGTCGGGACCTCTAGGTTGGGGTAGGGGCAAGATCGGAACCATGCACGAACTTATTCGCGATATCACCTTATGTATCCTGTTCGCCTGGGTGCTCGGCCTGTTGGCGCATTTTTCCCGGCAGCCGCTGATCCTGGCCTACCTTATCGCCGGGTTCCTCATTGGTCCATTCGGCGTGGGCTTGGTCAAGTCCCAGGATTCGATCAACGTCATCTCCGAACTCGGCCTGATCTTCATGCTGTTCATGATCGGGCTGGAAATCGACCTGAAGAAGATCGTGCGCGCCGGCAAGGTCATCCTGTTTGCCGCGGGCGGGCAGTTGATCGGCGGTTGCCTGCTCGGGATATTGTTCTTTATTGGGATCGGCCTGTCGATGGGCGGCGGCCATTTCGACGCGCTCTATCTCTGCGTCGCCTGCGCGCTGTCGAGCACGGTGATCATCGTCAAGGTGCTCTACGAGAAGCGCGAACTCGACACGCTGCCGGGCCGGGTCACGCTCGGCGTGCTGGTGCTGCAGGACATTTTTGCAATCCTGTTCCTGGCGGTGCAGCCGAGCCTCGATAATCTGCAAGTGAGCGTGATCCTGATCTCGATCGCCCGGGTCGGCGTGCTGGTGACGACCGCGCTGGTGCTGAGCCGCTACGTGCTGCCGAGGCTGTTTCACCAGATCGCGCGGCGGCCGGAACTGATCCTGCTCGGCGCGCTGGCCTGGTGCTTCCTGATTGGCGAGATCGCCGAAAAACTGCATCTGTCGCGCGAGATGGGCTCGCTGGTGGCGGGCGTTTCGCTGTCGACCTTCCCCTATGCGCTCGACGTCACGGCCAAGGTGACCACGCTGCGCGACTTCTTCATCACGCTGTTCTTCGTCTCGCTCGGCATGACGATCCCGATCCCGGGAGCGTCGGTGATCGGGCTGGCGCTGATGATTGCGGCGTTTACCGTCGTCAGTCGCGTGGTGACGACGTTCGTGCCGCTCTATCTGATGAAGCAGGGTCTGCGCGCGAGCCTGTTGCCGGCGATCAACCTGGCGCAGATCTCGGAATTCTCGCTGGTCGTCATCCAGACCGGCGTTGCGGCGCATCATATCAGCACCGAGACGTCGAGCGCGGCGTCGTTCGCTTTCGTGGTGCTGGCGGTCTTGAGCACCTTTGTGATGGGCCGCAGCGACCAGGTGACGCGCGGCCTGATCGGTCCCCTGAAGCGGATCGGCCTGCGCGATCTCGATCACAAGCATGACGCCGACGCCGGCCAAGAGGGCGGGCACGGGGAGGCGCGGCGGATCGTCATTCTCGGTTTCTTTCGCGCGGCCAGCGCCCTGTTGAGCGAGATCGAGCGGCGCAGTCCTGATGTGCTCGAACAGATCACCGTGATCGATTTCAATCCGCTGGTGTTCCGCACCTTGACCGACCGCGGGATGCACGTGGTCTATGGCGACATCAGCAGCGTCGATACGCTGGTGCATGCCGGCGTCGGCAAGTCCGAACTGATCATCCTCAGCATCCCGGACTCGCTGTTGAAGGGCGCCGACAACGAAAAGCTGGTCCGGCATGTCCGCTCGCTGAATCCGACCGCCAAGATCGTCGCGACCGCGGAGATTTTGGCCGACGTCAACGATCTCTACGAGGCCGGCGCCGATTACGTCACCGTGACCAGGCTCAGCGACGCCCACGAGCTCTATAAGGTGATCGAGGCCGCGCAAGCCGGGCTGCTGGAGGACAAGCGCGCCGAAACCGACGCGCTGCTCAGCGAGCGCCGCGAGGTGCTGCCGTAGGAGTGAGAAGCGATGGTGCTAGCTTCTCCCTCGCCCCGCTCTTGCGGGGCGAGGGTAGGGTGAGGGGCGCCTCTGCGACGGCGGTGTTCTTCGAAGCACCTGTACCCCCTCACCCGGATCGCAAGTGCGATCCGACCTCTCCCCGCAAGCGGAGCGAGGTTGGGAGTTTGCGATTTCTGACTGGGATGATCACGCGCACAGCGATTACAAACTACTGTCCTGCGCCATCGCCTCGGCAAATGCCGCGCGTCGGCGGGCGATGAAGCCGGCGATCAGGATCGCGGCGACCAATAGCCAAATCGCGACCGCGATCGGGCTCTCGACATAGATCCAGGGATCGCCCTGGCTCAGGAATAGCGCCTCGCGAAAATGCTTCTCGATGTTCGGCCCGAGGATGAGGCCGACCACCAGCGGCGCGAGCTGGAACTTCATCTTGTTGAAGAAATAGCCGAGGACGCCGGCGCCGAGCAGCACCCAGACGTCGAAGATGCTGTTGCGGACGCTGTAGGTGCCGATCACCGACAGCACCAGCAGCAGCGGAATGAACAGATAGTGCGGAATCCGTAAGAGGCTCACCCAGACGCCGACCATCGGGATATTCAGCGCCAACAGCATGACATTGCCGATGTAGGCCGAGGCGATCAGGCCCCAGAAGATTTCCGGATGCTGGGTGATCAACAGCGGCCCGGGCTGAATGCCCTGCACCAGCATGGCCGAGATCATCAGCGCCGCGATCGGCGTGAAGGGAATGCCGAGCGCGAGCAGCGGCACCAGCGAGGCGGTGGCCGCCGAATTGTTGGCGGCTTCCGGGCCGGCGACGCCTTCGATGGCGCCGCTGCCGATTTCCGCGCCGTATTTCGACGTCGCCTTTTCCAGCCGGTAGGAGGCGAACGAGGCCAGCGTCGCTGCAGGCCCGGGCACCAGGCCAAACAAAAAGCCGAGGAACGTGCCGCGCAGCCATGATGGCACCGCGCGTTTCCATTCGGTGCGTGTCGGCAGCAGCTCGCGCATCTTGACCGACTGCGGCTTGTTCGCGGCATGCGCCCGGTCCTCGACCAGCAGCATCAGTTCGGCAAAACCGTAAAGCCCGACCACGACGGGCACCAGCGAGACGCCTTCGGCGAGATCGGGAATTCCAAACGTGAAGCGGGTCTCGCCGGTGACCGCTTCCTGGCCGATGGTCCCGAGCATCAATCCGATCGTCATCGGCAGCAGCGCGGATGCCAGCGTGCCGCCCGATATCCGCGACATCACGACCAGGCCGCCTGCGGTGAGCGCGAAAAATTCCGCAGGCCCGAACAGGATCGCGACCTGGGCGAGATAGGAGGAAAACATCATGACGCCGATGACAGCGAGGGTGCCGCCGATGAAGGAGCCGACGGCGACGATGGTCAGCGTCGCGCCGGCGCGGCCCTTCTTGGCGAGCTGATAGCCGTCGATCGCGGTGACGACGGAAGCGGATTCGCCGGGGATGTTGAGCAGGATCGCGGTGGTCGAGCCGCCATACATCGAGCCGTAGAAGATGCCGGCCATCATGATCAGGCCGGCCGTCGGGTCGAGCGAGAAAGTCAGCGGCAGGATCAGGGCGACGCCGGCGACCGGGCCGAGCCCGGGCAGCACGCCGATCGCGGTCCCTGCGAATGCGCCGACGAAGGCCGCCAGCAAATTGGCCGGCGTCGCCGCAACGCTCAATCCATACAGCAGGCCCTGGAGGGAATTCATTTCATTCTCCTGCCGTCATTCCGGGTTCGACGCTTCGCGTCGCCCCGAAATGACGGGGCGTGTCAAAACAGCCATTGCCGGAACACGCCGCCGGGCATCTGCACTTTCAGAAGCCGGACGAAGAACCACTCGAAGCAGAGCGCAATGACGATGGCGTAGGCTGCGAGCCGCAGCGGCGATCGGCCGGGATCATCCGACAGCAGCCACATGCTGGCGAACAGGAACAGCGCCGAGGCGACCATGTTGCCGACGACCGGCATCACCAGGAAGTAGAGCGCGAACGCGGCGAGCAGCAGGAGCAGCCGGCGAAGATCGCTGCCGGCCGGCAGCGTAAAGATCGCCGGCATCGCTTCGTCGCCGCTGCCACGCCGTTCGAACAGCACCGACAGTCCCGAGATTGCCAGCAGGGCGCCCAGCGCGATCGGAAAGATCGCCGCGCCCGGCTTGTGCCATCGCCCGACCGACAGCGTCTGCCAGGCGTTCGTCACGCAGAGGGCGGACAGCAGCAACGCGAAAAGGGCGGTGATCCGCCGCGCCGAGCCGAGCGAAATACTTCGCACCGGCGTCACTTGTCGTCGTCCAGGAACTTGATGACGTCGCGGAACTTGCCGTCATAGCCGGCCAGTTCCTTTTTCATGTCGTCGCCGAATTTCGGATCCCAGGTGTAGCCGTTGGTCTTCAGGAAATTCTTGAACTCCTCGCTCTCGACGATGACTTTCGAGACCGCGAGCAGCTTTTCCAGCACAGCCTTCGGGAGGCCGTTGGGGGCGATCACGTAATAGCCGACAGGAAAGGTGTCCTTCCACGGCGTCTCGCCGATCGGCTTGGCTTCCGGAAGCAGCTCGTATTTGCCTTCCTGGAACACCGCCAGCACCCGCAGCTTGCCGGCGTCGATCTGGCCTTTCATGCCGGGCGCAAAGCCGGCGGTGCCGTCGACCCGGCCGCCCAGCGCCGCCAGCGTCGCTTCGCCGCCACCGCCGGTAAACGGCACCGTGGCGATGCGCAGGCCCGCCAGCTTGTTGAGTTGCTGGATGGCGATGTCGTTGATGGAGCGCAGCCCGGACACTGAAACCTTCAGCTTGCGCGGGTTGGCCTTGGCTTCAGCGAGGAAGTCGTCGAGCGTCTTCCATCGCGCCTCCGCCGGCACCGCCAGGATGACCGGCAGGTCCGACAGTTTTGCGATCGACTGGTAGTCGTTGGCCGATTTCCAGGCCAGCCCCTTCATTTCGTGCGGCTGGTACGCCAGCGACGAACTGGACCCCAGCCCGATGGTATAACCGTCTGGCGCGGCGCGGATCACCGCGCCGGTGCCGATGGTCGCGGAAGCGCCGGGCTTGTTCTCGACGATGACCTTGACCTTGAGTTGCTTCTCCAGCAGCTCGGCATATTTACGACTGATCGGGTCGGTCGAGCCGCCCGGCGCGTAGGGTACATAGAAGGTGATGTCGCGGGTCGGCCACTCGTCCGCGGCGCGCGAAGGCTGCGATACGCCCGCGACCGCCGCCAGCAGCGTCAATCCGACCCATGCCATCCGACGGAAATTCGATGGACGACGCATCATGTCTCTTCCCCGACGTCTGTTTCTTGTTCTTATGAAGTGACCATGGCGATTGATGCCTGACCTCGTCAATGATTATTGCCATGCCGGTCCGTTGTAGCAGGGCTTCCGTCAAGCCGGCCGGCGACGTTCTGCCCTGCGTATTGACGCTGGCGCAGACCATTGAGTCCGGCTAATGCACTGGCTGCAAATAGCGAGATGTTGGGAAAATGGCCGATACTATCCAGGAAGTTCTGCAAGCCTTTGCCAAGGGTGAACTCGTCGTCGTTACCGACGACGACGATCGCGAGGGCGAGGGCGATCTGATCGTCGCGGCGTCGTTCTGCACGGCGGAAAAGATGGCGTTCATCATCCGCCATACCTCCGGCATCGTCTGCGCACCGATCACCACCGACGACGCCCGCCGGCTGCGGCTCGATCCGATGGTGGCGCATAACGAGTCCAACCACACCACCGCCTTCACGGTGTCGATCGACTACAAGCCCGATGGCGGCACCGGCATTTCGGCGGATGAACGCGCCTCGTGCTGCCGCGCGCTCGCCAATCCCAATGCCGGCGCCAATGATTTTGCCCGGCCCGGTCACATCTTCCCGCTGATCGCGCGCGACGGCGGCGTGCTGCTGCGCTCCGGCCACACTGAGGCGGCGGTCGATCTCTGCAAGCTCTCAGGGCTGCCGCCGGTCGGCGTCATTTCCGAGTTGATGAACGACGACGGCACCGTGATGAAGGGCGAGCAGGTCGCGCGCTTCGCTGCCACCCACAAGCTCAAGCACGTCACGATCGCTGACATGATCGCCTATCGCCAGGCACGCGAGAAGTTGATCGAGCGGGTCGCGACCTTCACCACCGACAGCCCGATCGGGCCGCTGCAGGGTTATGCCTATCGCTCGCCTTTCGACGAGATCGCGCATGCCGCCTTCGTCTATAACGGCATCGGCGACGGCAAGAACGTGCTGACGCGGCTACACAAGCCGAACATCGTCAAGGATCTCTTCACCGGCCCGGCGCGCATGCAGGTCGTGCTGAGCCATTTTCATAAGGCCGGCCGCGGCGTGCTGGTCTATCTGCGCGACGGTGCGGCCGGAGTTCCCGTTCAGCCGGTCGGCGAACAGAAAACCGCGGAGGCCGATCGCAACCGGCAATGGCGCGAAGTCGGCGTCGGTGCCCAGATCTTGCGCGATCTCGGCATCACCTCGATCGTCAACCTCACGTCCTCGGTGCACGACTACAAGGGACTTTCCGGTTTCGGCATCGAGATCGTCTCCAACGAAAAGTTGGAAGGATGATGTGTCTTCATTCCGGGTTCGTGCTATCGCGCGCCCCGGAATGACGTTCAGAACGTTGCGCTTCGGCCGATAGCGCATTAGTTTGTCAACAATTTCCTTGAGAACAGTGATGCGAAAGGGACTTTCATGAGCGTGCGCCCTCAGACCAAGGACAAGCCGGCGGCGGCTTCCTTCCAGTGGGACGATCCGTTCCTGCTCGACGACCAGCTCACCGAAGATGAGCGCATGATCCGCGACACGGCGCGTGCCTATGCGCAGGACAAGTTGTTGCCGCGCATCGTCAAGGCCTATCTCGAAGAGAAGACCGATCGTGAGATCTTCAACGAGATGGGCGAACTCGGCCTGATCGGTATCACGCTGCCGGAGGAATATGGCTGCGCCAATGCGAGCTACGTCGCCTATGGCCTGGTGGCGCGCGAGATCGAGCGCGTCGATTCCGGCTATCGCTCGATGAACTCGGTGCAGTCGTCGCTGGTGATGTATCCGATCTACGCCTATGGCGACGAGAACCAGCGCAAGAAATACCTGCCGAAGCTCGCCACCGGCGAGTGGGTCGGCTGCTTCGGTCTGACCGAGCCGGACGCCGGTTCCGATCCCAACGGCATGAAGACCCGCGCCGAGAAGGTCGCCGACGGCTACCGGCTGACCGGCAGCAAGATGTGGATTTCCAACGCGCCGATCGCCGACGTCTTTGTCGTCTGGGCGAAGTCCGCCGCGCATGACAACCAGATCCGCGGCTTCATTCTCGAAAAGGGCATGAAGGGCCTGTCGGCGCCAAAGATCGGCGGCAAGCTGTCCTTGCGCGCTTCCATCACCGGCGAGATCGTGATGGATGGCGTGGTGGTGCCGGAAGACGCGCTGCTGCCCAACGTGAGCGGCCTGAAGGGCCCGTTCGGCTGCCTCAACCGCGCCCGCTACGGCATTTCCTGGGGCGCGATGGGCGCCGCGGAAGACTGCATGCATCGCGCGCGGCAATACACGCTCGACCGCAAGCAGTTCGGCCGGCCCTTAGCGGCAACCCAACTGGTGCAGAAGAAGCTCGCCGACATGGAGACCGAAATCGCGCTGGGCCTGCAGGCCTCGTTGCGCGTCGGCCGCCTGATGGACGAGGGCAAGATGGCCCCGGAGATGATCTCGATCGTCAAGCGCAACAATTGCGGCAAGGCGCTCGATATCGCCCGCGTGTCCCGCGACATGCACGGCGGCAACGGCATCCAGATCGAGTACCACGTGATGCGGCATACCGCGAATTTGGAAACCGTGAACACCTATGAAGGCACCCACGACGTCCACGCCCTGATCCTGGGCCGAGCGATCACGGGTATTCAGGCGTTTTCGTAACTCCGGTCGCGAGGAAGCCCGGCCGTGCCCTCATTCTCCACTGTCATCGTCCGCGAAGGCGGACGATCCAGTACTCCGGGAGATCTCGTTTCATTTCGAACGTCGGCGATTACTGGATACCCCGCCTTCGCGGGGTATGACGACTGAGGTCGTTTGACCAGTTCGCCGCTTAGGAACTTCTCATGGCCGACAACGACGACATCCCGTTCAACCGAGATTTTCCGCTCAAGCCGGGCGTCGCCGATGAAGCCCGCCCCGGCGTGCGACGCGTCCTCTGCAACAATCCGAGCCCGTTCACCTTCACCGGCACGGTCAGCTACATCGTGGGCAAGGGCAAGGTCGCGATCATCGATCCCGGCCCCGATGACGAGGCGCATGCCAAGGCGCTGCTCGACGCCGTGCGTGGCGAGACCGTGACGCATATTCTGGTCACCCATACCCATCGCGACCACTCGCCGAACACCGCGCGGATCAAGGCTGCCACCGGCGCGCCCGTCTATGCCGAGGGGCCGCACCGCGCCTCGCGGCCGCGCTTCGAGAGCGAGAAGCATAATCCGGAATCCGGCGCCGACCGCGATTTCAGGCCCGATATCGAAGTGAAGAACGGCGATATGATCGAAGGGCAGGGCTGGGCGCTGGAGGCGGTCGCAACGCCGGGCCACACCGCCAATCATCTGGCGTTCGCCTGGCCGGAGCGAAAGATCAACTTCGTCGGCGATCACGTAATGGGCTGGTCGACTTCGATCGTCGCTCCGCCGGACGGTTCGATGATCGACTACATGGCCTCGCTGGCGCGGCTGGAAGCCCGCGACGAGGATCTGTATTTTTCAGGCCACGGGCCGGAAATTCCGGAGGGGCCGCGCTACGTCCGCTTCCTGACCCGGCACCGTCAGGCCCGCGAAGCCTCGATCCTGCATCGCCTCGCCAAGGGCGAGGCGGATATTCCGACCATGGTGCGCGCGATCTATATCGGCCTCGACCCGCGGCTGACCAATGCCGCCGGCTATTCCGTGCTGGCCCATCTGGAAGACCTTGTCACCCGTGGCATCGTGGCGACGGACGGCGATCCCGTGATCGGCGGAACGTACCGGATGGCGTCCTGATTCCAAGACGCGTCAGCGCTCGCTCGCCGAGATGATCTTGCGCCAAGCCTCTGGCGTCAGCGAGTAGGGGCCGGTGGCGCCGGCGTGAAACAGGCGCCATAGCGACGGTTTGATCAATGTCGCGAGCACCGCCAGCACGACCGGCAGCGCGGCGATCGGGTCGCCGTCGACCGGCGTCAATTCCTCGGCCGCATCCTTATAGTCGCCACGGCATCGCAGCGCGGCAATCAGCTCGTGCAGCACCGCGCCGCGCCGCCCGTGCTCCGCCGCGCCCAGCACAGACAGCAGAAGTTGGCGCGAGCGCACGCCGTCTTGCCCGGTCGGCACCGCCGGGGGATGACCGCCCCGGGCGAGTTCGAGCATGGCGCCGACGAGATCGACGCCGGCAATGTGCGCGTTGATCGGCTCGACCAGCCGCGGATTGACGTCGATGACCAGCGGTCCATCACCGGTGACGATGACGTCCATCGAGATGGGCCCATGCCAATCGAGCGCCCGCACCAGCCTCTGCAAATATTCGTCCAGCTTCGGAAGCCGGATGCTTTCCTTCACCGCGGCACCGCCGCCGATGCCCTCGACCACACGCAGGTTGGCGTGATGGGCAACCAGCCGGCCGCGGTCGGCGAGCGCCTGCACCATCGCAAGCGGGCCTGAGGCCTGTGTCTGCACCAACAACTCCTCGGTACCGAGCCCGAGCGCCACCGCTGCGGCGGCGAGTTCGTCCGCCGTGGCGGCGCGGCGGACGCCGGCGCTCGCGGTCGAGATCGCTCGCTTCACGAACACGGGAAACTGCCCGATCGCAGCAAGATCCTCCTTGCTGCGCACGACGACGGAGGCCGGCTGCGGAATGCCGATCGCAAGCAAGGTGCGCCAGGCCTCGATCTTGTCCTGCACGCGGCGCAGCGTGGCGAAATCCGGAACCACGGTCGCCACCTCGAGCCGGCTGCGCTGCGCCGACAGGACCGCCACCTGCTCCTGCGTCGGCAGCAGCACGTCGATGGCGCGCAGCCTGGCGATGCGGTTTGCCGCCGCGAACCAGGCTATCGGGTCGTCGGCGAAGCGCGGCACCCGATGCAGCGCGCGGACATGACGTGTGAAGCGGGTGAGGCAGAACGGCGTCGAGGACAGGATTTCAACGTGGTGACCAAGCGCGCCAAGCCGTGTCGCGACCTGGCGGGAGGTCAGACCGGAACCTTCGCTGAGGAGCACGCGCATGGAGTCATTCCGGATATAGTGGGTTCGGTCTCGCCTCAGGAAGGCGCTAACGCGTCACTTCTTCACCGTCTTCGCCTGCAGTTTGGCCGGCGTTTGCGGCTTCTTCTGCGCTGGCTTGGCGTTGTCGACCGCCGTGTTGATGTCCTCGATCAGCTTGGTCACCCGCGCGGCGTTGCTGCCGAGGTCGCTTTCGAAATAGCGCGATGAGGAGCGGATATCGACGCGCGATTCCTCGCCGTCGGGCGTGATGCGGATCGAGATGTCCTCGCGGAATCCCATGATCGGCGTCCGCGCCACCGCCTCGATGCGGCCGATGCGACGCGGCAGCTGCGGCGGCCGCTCGTCGATCACGAGCCATTTGCGCTTGGTGACCAGCGCCAGCGCCACCTCATAGGCCCGTTGCGGCGGAACTTCGAGCTCCACGGTCTCGATATCGGGATAGGCAATGCGCTGCTGTTCGGCCGAATAGAGCCCGGCATAGACCGCGGAATTGGTGCCGTCGCCGCTGCGCAGCCGCGCCAGCGCCTCGAAGCGCGGCGGATCGATCGGATCGGTGGTGACGTCGTAGATCTTCGGCAGCTTGCGATACTGCAAAGCCAGGTAGGCCGGGTAGGCGAGCAGGACGGTGCTGATCAGGAACGCCAGCAGAATCCGTCCCATGCCGCGCGACCCGTTCTGCCAGATCGCGGCAAAGGCGGCGAGGCCGATCAGGATCGACAGTACGGCGCAACCGAGCGCGCCGAAGAAGGTCGCCAGCGCCGGCTTCATCTCCAGGAAGCCGAAGCGGACGATCAGGATCGAGACCACCACCGCGACCACGGAGAAGATGGCGAGGTTGCGCGACCAGGTGGCGAGGCTGGACACGGGCTCCGACTGGTAGGGAGCGGAAAACCTTCGGGCCATCAGTAAATCTGCCGGGTTGGAGTCCGTCTGGCCGGCGGCGGGCCGGGCTGCAAACTCGCAGCTTGAGACCACGACGGGCCGCGAATTTCAAGGTTCGTGCGCGAAACAAGTCAGGCGCTGCACGTCATGATTGCAACCTTGCCGGTTAACCATCCCTGTAAATTGATTATTAGTTGTACATTGAAGTAGGTCCAACTTTCGTCTACCTCTTGCCGCCGGGTTGTCGTATTTGCCGTTACACGGGACTGTCCTGCACGGGACACGGCGAACACCAACCCTAAGGGGAAACGGCGGGTGTCAGCCGCAAGCGCTGCAGGATGATCTCAACTTCCGGTCCTTGTTGCCGGGCGGAGCCGCAAAGAGCGGTTGCGTCCATCCGGAGTTTCAGGGATCATTCGCATAGGGCGCAATCGGCATACGTCCGCGAGGCTGGTGGATAGCCTCATGGGGGCGAGTGTTCAGTATGAGTGATGCAAAGCACGAAGGATATCTCGGTCCGAACGATCCGGAATATTATGCGCCGCGCGAGCTGAGGGACCGGGCAACCGGCGAGCAGCCGAGCCCGTCGCTCGTGCAGAATAATGATGGATGGCGTCCGCGAATGCCGACGGAAGGACCGTCCTTGCAACCATTTGGCAAGCCTGCACGTCGCCAGGATTCCGAAATTTTCACGAAGGCCGTCGCGCAGGCCATGCAGGAGGCGAGGGACATGGCGCCGGTCGAAGCGCCGTCCGTGCTCCGCGACCTGTCAGGTCGGCGCGCACTGCTTCAGCAGGTCATCCGTTTCTCGATCGCGGTGGCGATTGCGGCGAGCATCGCGACGCTTCTCGTCATGGCGATTCCGTCTTCGCAGCGTCCCGCCGGCCAGGACAGCGCCTCGCTTGCGGCCGCCTGGCAGTCGGTAAAATCGTCGGTCACCCCGGCGCAGCAGCCGGCGCCGCCGCCGAAGCGTACCGCGACCTTGGCCGTGCAGGACGGCAGCGGCTTCGCCAATGATCCCGTGCCGCTCGGAATTCACGTCGGCGCTCCGCCGCCCGGCGCGTTCGTATCCATCAACGGACTGACTACCGGCGCCCGGCTGACGTCCGGCAAGCGTGTCGGCGCCGGCGAATGGCGCGTGCCGGCGACAGAGATTTCAGGCGTGTCGGTCATCCCGCCGGAAGGATTCACCGGCCAGATGCTGGTCACAGCGGAATTGCGTGACGAGGCCGGCGTGGCTCTCACCGGCACCTCCACGCGGTTGACCTGGCAGTCAGCGGCGCCAAGCCTTGCCGCGGTAGCGCCAAGGGTCGCTGCGCCGCCGCCGGTCGTTGCACCGCCGCCAGTTGTCGTGGCACCACCGGTTGCCGTGGCGCCGCCGGTCGCCGTGGCGACGGCCGCGCCGTCGGCGATGCCGGCCTCGCCGCAGGCTGAGGTCGTGCGCAGCCTCGATCCGAGAGAAGTCGCTACCCTGATCAAACGCGGGCAGGAGCTGCTCGCCAGCGGCGACGTCCAGTCGGCGCGGTTGTTGCTGATGCGCGGCGCCGAGGCGCGGGATGCGCGGGCGGCACTGCTCGTCGGCACGACCTATGATCCGGCGCTGCTCAGGCAGATCGGCGCCGACGGTCCGATGGCGGACGTTGCCCAAGCCCGCATGTGGTATCAGCGGGCAAAGGAATGGGGCGAACCCGACGCGCAGCGAAAACTGGAGTCGCTGGCACTGTCGCGCTGATTTCGGCGCGGCGCGTTCGCACGCGCCCGTCAAAGTATTTGAAGTTGTTTTTTGAGTGCTGGAGTTTTTCCATGACGACGCGATACGCTTCCGGCGTGGCGCTTTGCTGCGCTGTCGTGCTGATGTGCGCGACATCGGCCTTCGCCCAAGGTGCTCCTCAGGGCAACAAGGGCGAGGTGGATCCCGCCGCAGTGAGCGACGGACTGAAGGCAATATTCAGCTATTCCGGCGGCAACAAGAGCACGCGCGAACGGCTCAACGCCAACACCGTTACGGTCGTGACGGGCACGATCGGCGGCACCTACGTCCAGTTCGGAGCCGACCTCGCCTCAGTGCTCGACGACGGCGACGAGATGCGCGTGCTGCCGATCGTCGGTCGCGGATCGGTGCAGAGCATCGCGGACATCCTTTTCCTCAAGGGGGTCGATCTCGGCATCATGCGCGCCGACACCCTCGATTACCTGGAAAGGAAGGGCTACACCGGCAACATTCGCGGCCAGTTCGCCTATATCACCAAGCTCTACAACGAGGAGATGCACGTCGTCGCCAAGACGTCGATCAAGAGCCTCGGCGATCTTAACGGCAAGCGCGTCGCCGTCGACCTGCCGAACGGAGGAACGTTCGTCACCGCGATCACGATCTTCGAACGGCTTGGCATCAAGCCGGTCTATGCCTTCATCGAGCAGCGCGTCGCCTATGAAAAGCTGAAGAGCGGCGAACTCGATGCGGTCGTGGCGGTGCAGGGAAGCCCGTCCAAGGCCGTAAGCCAGGTGAAGGGAGACGACCTGCACTTCGTCCCGATCCCCTATAGCGGGCCGCTGCAGAGCGATTATCTGCCGTCCGAGCTCAGGGCGGAGGACTACCCGTCGCTGATCCCGCCCGGCGGCCGTGTCGACACCGTCGCGGTGCCGGCGATCCTGGCCGCCTACAACTGGGGGCCGAAGACCGAGCGATACCGCAAGGTCGAGCATTTCGTGAAAATATTCTTCGACCGCCTGAAGTCGCTGCAGCAGCCGCCGTTCCATCCGAAGTGGAAGGAAGTGGTGTTGAGTGCGCCCTTGAAGGGATGGACGCGCTTTCCGGCGGCCCAGGAATGGCTCGACAGGAATGCTACCGTCGCTTCCGACACGCGCCAGAGGTTCGAGCAGTTCATGGGCGCGCAGGCCCGTGACACCAGCGGACAGGACAAGCGGCCGGCGGAAGACGACGCGGCGCTGTACCAGCAATTCCTGAAGTGGAAGGAAAGCCAGCCGGCCGCCAGCCGCTAGGTCTGCCTGCCGCCACGCCGGGGGCGTCAAAAGGCGCAATTCCGTACGCACCTAAGGAAAAAAGGTCCGCCTTCCTTTGCCGGAGGGCGGCCTTTTTGAATCGCGCGCCGGCTTTGCCTTACGCCGCGGCGTTCGGGAAGCGATAGCTCTTGAACTGTTCGCGCAACGCCGTTTTCAGGATCTTGCCGGTCGCGGTGTGGGGTATGCCGTCGACAAAGGCGACGTCGTCGGGCATCCACCATTTGGCGATCTTGCCGTCCATGAATTTCAGGATGTCCTCGCGGCTCGCTTTCTGGCCCTGCTTGAGCTGGATGATCAGCAGCGGACGCTCGTCCCATTTGGGATGATAGACGCCGATCACAGCGGCTTCCGCGACCGCGGGATGGCCGACCGCGAGGTTTTCCAGGTCGATCGACGAAATCCATTCGCCGCCGGACTTGATGACGTCCTTTGAGCGGTCGGTGATCCGCATATAGCCATGCTCGTCGATAGTCGCGACGTCGCCGGTGTCGAAGAAGCCTTCGTCGTCGAGGATGTTGTTGTCGACCTTGAAATAGGCCTTGGCGACGGCGGGGCCGGCCACCTTGAGACGGCCGAAAGTCTTGCCGTCCCACGGCAGTTCCTTGCCGGCATCGTCGGTGATCTTCATCTCGACGCCGAACGGCGGGTAGCCCTGGGTCTGCAGGATGTCGAGCCGCTCCTCGCCGGCGAGTTCGGCAAACGGCGGCTTCAGCGCGGCGACGGTGCCGATCGGGCTCATCTCGGTCATGCCCCAGGCGTGGCGCACGCGAATGCCCATGTCGACGAACGACTTGATCATCGAGCGCGGCATTGCCGAGCCGCCGCACACCACGCTCTTGAGGTGGGGAAGCTTCAGATTGCCGGCCGCCATGTGGTTGAGCAGCATCAGCCATACGGTCGGCACGCCGGCCGTATGCGTGACCTTTTCGGTGTCGAGCAGTTCATAGACCGACGCGCCGTCGAGCTTGGCGCCCGGCATCACGAGCTTGGTGCCCATCGAAGGCGCGGAGAAGGCGATGCCCCAGCTGTTGGCATGGAACAATGGCACCACCGGCAGCATTGTCTCGGCGGCGCTGGTGCCGAGAGCGTCGACATTGTTGGCCATCAGCCCGTGCAGCACGTTGGACCGGTGCGAATACAACACGCCTTTTGGATCGCCCGTGGTGCCCGAGGTGTAGCACATGGCGGCTGCGGTGTTTTCGTCAAAATCCTTCCATTTGAACTTGCCGTCGGCTTCCGCGATCCAGTCCTCATAGGCGACCGCGTTCTTCAGCGTGGTCTGCGGCATATGCGCCTTGTCGGTCAGCACGATGTAGCGTTCGACGCTGGGCAATTGATCGGCGATCTTTTCCAGGATCGGCACGAAGGTGATGTCGACCATCACCGCGCGGTCCTGCGCATGGTTGATGATCCACGCGATCTGGTCGGGGAACAGCCGCGGATTGACGGTGTGGCAGATCGCGCCGATTCCCATGATGCCGTACCAGGCTTCGAGATGGCGCCAGGTATTCCAGGCGATGGTGGCTATGCGATCACCGAGCTTGATGCCGTCTCGGTCCAGCCGTTGCGATACTTTCAGTGCGCGTGCATGAATTTCGGCGTAATTGGTGCGATGAATAGGCCCTTCGACCGACCGCGTGACGACCTCTTGCGTGCCGTGATACTTCGCCGCGTGTTCGATAATCCGATGGCACAGCAAAGGCCAGTCTTGCATCAATCCGAGCATACGCACTTCCCTCCGATAGCTTGTTCGTTGCCGCACGATCCGCCGACATTACGGGGCGGATCGGTGGGTGGTTCATGGAATTGACATGAACTGTACCGCGCAGAACGCAAGCCGAAAATGGGGTTATGACGCCTTTCGCCGCATCGAACCGGCAATGGTTACCGCTGTAACGGTGGCGCTGCTGCTTGGCATGCCAACCGGGCCGGCCATTGCAGCGAAAGCCTCCCGCCCGGCGCCGTGGGGCGACCTGTTCAGGGATGTTTCGCCAAGAGAACGGGGAGCGGCGCGCCACGCGGCGGTACCGCTGCCGAAGCCGCGCCCGCTCGAGGCGCCTTCAGCCGAGCAAGAGAAACCCGACAAGGAGCAGCAGGCATCTCACCCAAACGGCAAGCCCGCCCAGCAGGCCGCGCCTGCACCGCCGCCCACGCCAGAGCCGTCGGCCTGCCGGCTGGCGCTGACCGACGAAGTCGCCATTGCGCCCAGCATCCCCGACATCAAGGGCGATGGCGGCTGCGGGGGCGAGGATCTGGTGCGGCTGGAGGCGATCGTGCTGCCGGACAAGCGTCGGGTTTCGGTGAAGCCCGCGGCCATTCTGCGCTGCAAGATGGCGGCAGCACTGGCGGACTGGATTCGCAGCGATATCGCGCCGCTGGCGGAGCGCCTCGGCAGCGCCGTCTCCGACCTCGACAATTTCGACTCGTTCGAGTGCCGCGGCCGCAACCGCGTCGTCGGCGCAAAACTCTCCGAGCACGGCCGCGCCAACGCGCTCGATGTTCGCGCCTTCAAGTTCGCCGACGGCAGCACGATCTCGCTGACCGATCGCACCGTGCCGCGGGGATTGCGCGAGAGCGTGCTGCATTCCGCGTGCACGCGGTTCTCGACCGTGCTCGGCCCGGGCTCGGACGGGTACCATGAGGACCACATCCATCTCGACCTGATGGAACGGCGAAACAATTACCGGATCTGCCAGTGGGACGTGTGGGACGCGCTGCCGCAGAAAGCGCCGCTATTGCCGGCCGAGCGGCCCGACGAAGCGCCGCCGCGCGAGGTCGCTGCCAAGCCGGACGACGCCAAATCGGACGCTACCAAGGCTCATGATGCCGAGTCCGAAGCGCAAAAGTCCGATGCCGAAAAATCCGACGAGGCCGAGCCGCCGCGCGAGGAGAAACCTGCAAAGAAAAAGCGCCGGCAAAACCGGCGCTCTTGATCTTCGGCTGTGAAGTAACCGGCGTCGGTTACTGCGGCATCGGGCCACTCTGGCCGCCGCCCTGCAGCGCCATCTTGGAATTGTACGGCGAGTCGCCCTGTTTGGGGGCGAGCACGACGACCACCGTGCCTTGCTTGACCCGGCTGTAGAGGTCGATGACGTCCTCATTGGTCATGCGGATGCAGCCCGACGAGATCGAGGCGCCGATATATTCCGGCTGGTTGGTGCCGTGGATGCGGAACAGGGTGTCCTTGTTGCCCTGGTAAAGGTAGAGCGCGCGGGCGCCGAGCGGATTGTCGACGCCGCCGGGCACCGAGGCAGGCAGGCCTTCGATGCGCTTGTGAATGTCGGCGGTGGGCGTCCATTTCGGCCATTCGGCCATGTTGCCGACCTTGGCGATGCCGGAGAAGGCGAGGGCTTCCTCGCCGACGGTGACGCCATAGCGGATCGCCTTGCCGCTGTCCTGCACCAGATAGAGGTAGTGATTGTCGGAATCGACCACGATGGTGCCGGCCAGTTCCTTGCGGTGATAATCGACGATGGCGCGGCGGAACGGCTCCGCGGGCGGCACGGCAGCGTAGCGCGCCTTGGCGAGCTGGGCCTTGTCGCTCGGCTTGAGGGTGGCTTCAGGGGCGGCCTGATAGGTGGTTGCCGGCATGCAACCAGACAACGCAAGGCCGGCGGCGAGCAGCCCGAAGATTACTTTCAGCGACGACATGGCACACTTTCCAATCGAAAATCCGGCGTTCGCAGCAACAATGTTGCGCCTTAAACGCGACGATTCCATTAAGCGCACTATCCGCAAAAACCGGTAATTATGCCAGCGTTTGCGCGTTCGCTTCGCGTTGCGGGAGCGCGGCTGTGGCTTTTATGCCGCAAATTTTGCGACTTCCGGTTGATTTCTGGGCAGGGGGTACGCCGAGGCCGAAGTGCGGCCGCGTGGGCGCCACCTCACTGCCACAAATATGGATCGGCGGTTAATCCGCGGGTCATGAAGCGCTTGCCAGAATCGGGTTTAGTGCCGCTGGTGCTGGTAGCGTTTTCGGGCGAAGCAGGCACCGGTCCGCGTCCAAAAAACGTCACGACGTGAGATTGCCGCCCAGTTCCGGAGTTGCCCATGTTTTCGGTGTTTGTTCCCTCGGAATCCTCCTTGAAGAAAGTTCCCGCCGCGGATCCGGCGGCGCTGCCGGACAATGCGGTCTGGATCGACCTGCTGAACCCGACGCAGGAGGAGGACCGCGCGGTCGAGCGGCTGGCCGGGATCGCGGTGCCGACCCGGGAGGACATGCAGGAAATCGAGATTTCCAGCCGGCTCTATATCGAGAACAGCGCCCGCTACATGACGGCGACGCTGATGTGCCAATCCGACACCGACATGCCGAAGACCACAGCTGTGACCTTCATCCTGGCCGGTCACCGCCTGGTCACGGTGCGCTACGACGAGCCGAAGCCGTTTGCCCTGGTCGAGCACAAGCTGGCGCGCTCATGCATGCCCGGGATATCTGGCGAAATGGTGCTGATGGAACTGCTGGACGCGGTGATCGACCGCTGCGCCGACATCCTGGAGCGCGCCGGCGCCGAGGTCGATCAGGTCTCCCACGACATTTTCGAACCCGAAAGCGAGCGCCACGGCCAGGCCAAGCGATACTCCCAGATCCTGATCGCGATCGGGCGCAAGGGGGATTTGACCTCCAAGGTCCGGGAGAGTCTGGTCTCGATCGGCCGCGTCGTCACCTTCCTGTCGGCGGTGCTGGAGGGCGCCAAATGGTCCAAGGACATGCGCGAGCAGCTCAAGACCATGCAGCGCGACGTCGTCTCGCTGACCGATCATTCGTCCTATCTCTCCAACAAGATCACCTTCACGCTCGACGCCATGCTCGGTGTCGTCAATCTCGAGCAGAACAACATCATCAAGCTGTTCTCGGTGATGGCCGTCGTCCTGATGCCGCCGACGCTGATCGCCTCGATCTACGGCATGAACTTCAAGATGATGCCGGAACTCGAATGGGCGCACGGCTATCCGATGGCGCTCGTCATGATGCTCATGGCAGCGGTGCTGCCGTACTTTCTCTTCAAGTGGAAGAAGTGGCTGTAAGACAACTGTTCCCGCGGTTCCCGACGTGCGAAAGATCGACTCAACCCCACCGCTAAAATTTGAGCGGTGGACTGAACGAATGGTCGAAACTTGTCTGCGATAACGTGTATCTCAAGCCGCGAGGATCCCATGGTTGAGAAACTCATAATGTCGCCACGTAACGTCATCGATCTTGCGCGCTATCAGCAGGGCCGCGTCGTTGGCAAGGCGCAGGCGTTCTCGACGCGGCTTTGCCGGCACTGCGGTGCAGTGCTGGCGGACGGCGAGAACGAGGACGAGTGTTCGAGCACGTTCAATCTCGACGCGGCGTCCACACTGCGCACGGCGCAACGAAAGCTTTACGCCGAGTGAACGGCGGACTCGAATTAGCGTAGGATGGGTAGAGCGCAGCGAAACCCATCAATCCCTGCGCAGAAAAGTGATGGGTTTCGCTGCGCTCTACCCATCCTACGAAATCTTGTTCGTCGCGCCCTAGACGTGCTGGCCGCCGTTGATATGGATCTCGGCGCCGTTCACGTAGGAGCTGGTTTCCGTACACAGCACATAGATGATCTTGGCGACCTCGTCCGGCGTGCCGAGCCGGTGCATCGGAA
Source organism: Bradyrhizobium sp. McL0615 (assembly GCF_049993905.1). Classification (NCBI taxonomy): domain Bacteria; kingdom Pseudomonadati; phylum Pseudomonadota; class Alphaproteobacteria; order Hyphomicrobiales; family Nitrobacteraceae; genus Bradyrhizobium; species Bradyrhizobium sp. McL0615. The sequence continues at coordinate 2,570,138 of NZ_CP188254.1, forward strand.
TCTGCTGCTCGACGATCTTCTCGGTGCCCGGCGACAGGATCGAGGTGTCGATCTCGCCCGGCGCGATCGAGTTGACGCGAACGCCGACGCGGCCGAAGTCGGACGCCATTTCCCGCGTCAGTGAAGCAAGCGCCGCCTTCGAGGTCGCATAGGCGACGCCCGCGAACGGGTGCACGCGCGAGCCCGCGATCGAGGTGACGTTTACCACCGCGCCCTTGGCGTGCTTCAATTCCTCGATCAGGCCGCGCGCCATCATGATCGGCGCAAAGAAGTTGACGCGAAACACGTGGCTCCAGGTTTCGATGTCGGTGTCCATGGTGCTGAGCCGGCCGCCGTTCGCAGCCTTCGGCGAGATCGCGGCGTTGTTGACCAGCGCATGCAGCTCGTCGTTCTCCAGGCGCTTGCGGATCTCCGAAATCGCGCGCGTCGTGTCGGCGTGATCGGCGAGGTCGACCTCGATGTGATCCTCCGGTCCGGCGCCCCACGGGCAGACCTCCGGAAACGCATGCCGCGAGCAGGTGATGACGCGCCAGCCGGCGGAGGAGAAGCGGATCGCAGTGGCGTGGCCGATGCCGCGGCTGGCACCGGTCAAAAGCAGCGTGCGCCGCGGCGCGTTGGATGAAGAGGGCATGCAGGTCTTTCAGCTTTCAACTTGGTCAGGGCGTTTGGCGTCAGGGATAGAGCCTCACCTTCGACCACGCGCCGTCAGGCGCATCGCGGCGGAATTCGATGCGGTCGTGGAGACGGAACGGGCGGTCGTGCCAGAATTCGAAACGTGCGGGGTGAATGCGCCAGCCGCTCCACCCCTGCGGGCGCGGCACGTCGCCGATCATGTGTTTGGCGGCGACCAACGCGATCGCCTGCTCGAAGGCAAAGCGGCTCTCCAGCGGCTGCGACTGCTTGCTGGCCCAGGCGCCGATCTGCGCCTGTTTCGGCCGCGTGGCGAAATAGGCGTCGGCTTCCTCTGATGTCACCGGCGACACGTTGCCGCGGATGCGGACCTGACGGCGCAGCGACTTCCAGTGAAATAGTAAAGCCGCCTTAGGATTTGCGGCGAGTTCGCGGCCCTTCTGGCTGGCGATGTGGCTGTAGAACACGAAGCCATCCGCATCATAGCCCTTCATCAGCACCATCCGGACATCCGGCAGCCCGTCAGGGTCGACGGTCGCCAGCGCCATCGCGTTGGGATCGTTCGGCTCGGACTTCACGGCTTCCGCAAACCATTCGGCGAACAGCGCAAACGGTTCCTCGGCCGCGGTAAAATCACCCGATGTTAACGGTGCCGGGTGTTTGATGGAGGTCGTGTCCGTCATGGCAGGAGTTCCAGTTGCTTACCCTCGCGTCTCAGAGCGCGTTGCAGCCCGGTTACGGGCTCGCCCTATATAGGGCATGGGGACGCATTGGCCTATCGGCGATCGGGCCAGGCGGCGCGGTCATGACGTTGATTTTGATCGGTCTCAGCTCGGGCGGCTGCAGCCTGTCGCGCCCGGACGCCTACGCCAGGATGGAAGCCGCCGACGTCACGGGTACGCTGAGCAAGCAGCCAGCGACGCCGCCGATGCCGACCGAGAGCGATCTTGCCTTTGCACGCACCGCCGCCTCCGACGTGCTGACCAAGGGCGACAAGGATTCCAGCCAACCATGGGAAAACCCGGAGACCGGCGCGCGCGGCTCGGTGACGCCGCTGTCCCAGGCCTATTCGGCGGAAGACGGGCGCACTTGCCGGGATTTTCTGGCAAGCTATGTCAACGGTCGAGCGGAAAGCTGGCTGCAGGGCGCGGCCTGCAAGGCCAACCACGGCCGATGGGAAATCCACACGATCAAGCCCTGGACGCGGGGATAAGGCCAAAAAGGTTTTCATGCGAGCCTGCGAGGTAGTTGCAAAAATGCAACTGGCTCCCCAGATGAAGCCAGAGGGGGCGAATTGCCCTAAGCTTCAACAACAACCGAATTCCCGTGAAGGAGACCTGACGGATGCGCGACCCCTATGAGGTCTTGGGGGTGCCGCGGGGCGCCAGCGCTGCGGCGATCAAGAGTGCCTATCGCAAGCTCGCCAAGAAGCATCACCCGGACAGCAACAAGAACGATCCGAAAGCCGCGGAGCGTTTTTCCGAGATCAACTCGGCCAACGAGATCGTCGGCGACGAGGACAAGCGCAAGCAGTTCGACCGCGGCGAGATCGACGCCGAGGGCAAGCCACGCTTTCAGGGCTTTCCCGGCGGCGACCCGCGCGGCCGCGCCGGCGGGCCGGGCGGCGGCTTCGAGTCCTACAGTTTTCGCACCGGCGGCGGTCCGGGCGGCGCAAGCGGGGCGGGCTTTGAGGATATCCTCAACAGCATGTTCGGCGGCGCGGCCCGGGGCGGACGTCCGGGCGGTGGCCGCACCTTTGAATTCGACACCGGCGGGATCGGCCTCGATCTCGATCTGAACGTTGCGATGACGGTGTCGCTGGAGGAGGCGGTCAAGGGTGGGGAAAAGCGCGTCCGCCTGCCGACCGGCAAGGAGCTCAACGTCAGGATTCCGGCAGGCGTCGTCGCCGGCCAGCAGATCCGGCTGAAGGGGCAGGGCGAAACCGCGCCGGGCCACCCGCCGGGCGATCTCCTGATTACGGTCAGCGTCGCGCCGCATCCTTTCTTCAAGGTCGATGGCAGCGATCTGCGCCTGGATCTGCCCATCGCGCTCTATGAGGCCGTGCTGGGCGGCAAGGTCCGGGTGCCGACGCTCGGCAGCGCGGTGGAGCTGTCGATTCCGAAAAATACTTCCAGCGGCCGCGTCTTTCGCCTCAAGGGCAAGGGCTTGCCCAAGGCGGGAGGAACCGGGGACCTGTTCATCACCACCCGAATTATTCTGCCTGACGGGAACGACGCCGAGCTTGAGGCATTGATGGAAAAGTGGCGCGAGGGCCACCCGTATAACCCGCGCAGCGATTTCGGCTGAGTCGAGTAGTGATTCGGCGGCGATTCGCGGCGTAAAAAGGCTTGTCCAGGGCTTAGGGTCTCGAGGAAAGAATCGGCCTATTTCCCGGAAATCTAAGGGTTTTCTGGAAAAGGGGCGGCCTCGAAAGGGGGACCAGCGCGGTACCAAACCCCGATCGAGGCCGCTTGCGCCGATCGGCGGATCGAGCGCTGCTCATTTTCGCGTGATCACCCGGTGCATTAATGAGACGTACCGGTGTTTTGATTCCAGATTTTCGATGTCAGAATTGGGACAAGACGGCTTGGCGTTGCCTGGCTGCCACTTTTCCTGCCGCAAGCGGATGGATCGAGGCGCAATCGGGCAACACGCCGTCCGGTCGCACTGATCCCGGGTTTCGCTGCGCGTTACCCGGGCTACAGGTTCAGGTCTTCTTCTCCATCTGGTCGTAGACCGCTTGGGCGATCTGGGTCAGCCGCCCCCGGTCAGCGCCGGTGGACACCACGACATACACGACGCCGTCATCGGCCCAGAACAGCGTGCTCTCATTGCCTTCCGCCGCGAATCGCATCTGCGTCGCCTCGGCATCCGATTTTGCGGTGTAGATCGTGAAGCGCTCGCCGGAAGCGCTCTCATACATCATGAAGGATGCCGGACCCGCAGAACCCGGCAACAGCCGCCCGCCGACCAGCTTCAATCCGGCGCCTGCCAGTTCCGGTGCGCGTACGGCCCAGCCGCAGCGCTTGGTCAGCCATTGCTGCAGATGGCTGCGTTCGCTGCCCGGCACCTCGACGGGGTGGCGCACTTCCACCACGTAAAGCCGGTGCGCCTCGATCGCGTTCACCGTCAGGCTTTGAAAGGGGGAGGGCCCTGCCGCAGCGCCGCGCGCGAACCAGCCAACGCTGCCGCCAACGATGAACGCCGCCAGCGTGGCCGCGATCGCGCCGTAGACCCATTTGCGCGGCTGTCGCACCAGCCGTTCGATCTCGAGCCGCTTCGGTACTGCCTCGTCGATCACCGAATCGTATCTGGCATGCAGCGCTTCGGCCATCGTGCGCCACGAATGAACCCGCGCGGCATCGTCGGGATGCGAGGCGAGCCACGCCTCGACATCGCCGCGGCGTTCCGCCGGCAACTCGTTGTCGACGTAAGCATGCAGCTCGTCTTCGGTGACGGGAATGTGGGGATCGGTCATTGTCGTGGTCTCTGTCCATTCCTGGTCTGTCTATGCATCACGCCTGTCACTCGCATCTTCATTTCACCCGCCGCAGCGCCGTGCGTTCGCCCTCGAGCGAAGCTTTGACGTGCGCGCGTGCGCGGGCAAGCCGGGACATTACGGTGCCGATCGGCACGCCCTGGATGTCGGCGACCTCGCGGTAGCTCAGCCCTTCCAGCATCACCAGCAGCAGCACCGAGCGCTGTTCTTCCACCAGCGTCGCCAGCGCGCGGGCGATATCGCGGCCCTCGGCCTCGGTGCCGCTGGCATCCGGGTTGTTGTCGAGCAGCGGCATGAATTGCGGCCGCCGCGCCAGCGACCGCCGCCGGTTCTTGTTCAAATTGGTCAGGATCGTATAGAGCCAGCTTCTGACGTCGCCGCCGAGAAACAGTTTTTCCGAACGCAACGCACGCACCAGCGTATCCTGCACCAGATCGTCGGCGATGTCGGCATCGCGCGCGAGCGCACGTGCATAGCGACGGAGCGCCGGAATCATGGCTTCGACACTTTGACGAAACGCGGTCATCGGCACCAGATTGCAAAGGGTTGCAAAAGTTACGAGGGCGCGAACGCCTTATCGAACATAACACCTAATCGGCTCATCTATTCCAGCCATTGAGGCGCATCGAAAACAGCGTTAATCCGGAAGCAGATTCAGGCTCGACCGCGTCGGAGTGCTGGTGTACCTCCAAGCTCACAGGGACGCGCAATTGGAAAGCAAGATGTCGCAAAAATCAGGTCTGCAGGGCAAACGCAGGGTGATCCTCGGCATCGGCAAAGCGCTCCGATGCGCCCGACAATTCGCTCTTCAATTTGCCGAGCAGGAAATAGCCTGACAGTCCGATGCCAGCGCCCGTGATCTACTACATCCGCCATGGCGAGACGTCGTGGAACGCGGAAGGCAGGCTGCAAGGCACGCAGGACGTTCCGCTGAACGATCTCGGCCGCAAGCAGGCGGCCCATGCCGGCAATGTCCTCGCCGATCTCCTCACGCGCGATGGCTGCGACAAGGCGACGCTGCCGTTCGTCGCAAGTCCGCTGCAGCGGGCGCGGGCCACGATGGAATTGGTGCGTGGCGCGCTGGAGCTGCCGCCGGAAAAATATGCGCTCGACGATCGCCTGCGCGAGATCGGCTACGGCGTCTGGGAGGGCTCGACGCTGGCCGAGATGCAGGCCGCCGATCCCGTGCTCTATGCCAAGCGGCTGACGGCGAAATGGACGATGGCGCCGGAAGGCGGCGAAACCTACGCGCAAGTGCAGGCTCGGATGCGCGAGTGGTACGATTCCGTCGATAGCGACACCGTCGCCGTGGCCCATGGCGGCACGGCGCGGGCGCTGATGGTGGCGCTCGGCATCGAAACGCCAGCCAGCGCCGCCGACCTCCTGATCGAGCAGGGCGCGGTTTATGTGTTCCGCGACGGCGGTTTGCGGAAGTATAGTTAAGGGCGGCGCCCACCGCCGTCATTCCGGGATGGTCCGAAGGACCAGACCCGGAATCTCGAGATTCCGGGTTCGATGCTTCGCATCGCCCCGGAATGACGGTTGCCGGTTCGACCGCCGCGCGTTACGACAAGTCAGAATTGACTTACTTTGGCGAGCAAATAGCGCAAATGTCCCACAACACCTTCGGCCACCTGTTCCGGGTCACGACCTTCGGCGAGAGCCACGGGATCGCGATCGGCTGCGTGGTCGACGGCTGCCCGCCGCTGATCCCGCTGACATCAGAAGATATCCAGCACGATCTGGATCGCCGCCGTCCGGGACAATCGCGCTTCACCACCCAGCGCCAGGAGCCGGACGCCGTAAAGATCCTGTCCGGCGTGATGGCGCATCCCGAGACCGGCGTGCAGGTGACGACGGGGACGCCGATCGCGCTGTTGATCGAGAACACCGATCAGCGCTCCAAGGACTATTCCGAGATCAAGGACAAGTTTCGTCCGGGGCATGCCGACTTCACCTACGAGGCCAAATACGGTCTGCGCGATTATCGCGGCGGCGGGCGCTCGTCGGCGCGCGAGACGGCTACGCGCGTCGCCGCCGGCGCCGTCGCGCGCAAAATTCTCCCCGACGTAAAAGTGCGCGGCGCGCTGGTGCAGATGGGCCCGCACAAGATCGACCGCGACAAATGGGATTGGGACGAGATCGCGCGCAATCCGTTCTTCTGCCCGGACAAGGACAAGGCCGCGTTCTTCGAGCAGTATCTCGACGGCATCCGCAAGAGCGGCTCCTCGATCGGCGCCGTGATCGAAGTGGTGGCCGAAGGCGTGCCGCCGGGATGGGGCGCGCCGATCTATGCCAAGCTCGACGGCGAACTGGCGGCGGCGATGATGAGCATCAACGCCGTGAAGGGCGTCGAGATCGGCGCAGGCTTTGGCGCCGCCGAATTGTCGGGCGAGGAAAACGCCGACGAGATGCGCACCGGCAACAACGGCACGCGCTTCCTGTCCAATAATGCCGGCGGCGTGCTCGGCGGCATCTCGACCGGCCAGCCGGTGGTGGTGCGCTTTGCGGTGAAGCCGACCTCGTCGATCCTGTCGCCGCGCAAGACGGTGGATCGCGCCGGCGCCGACACCGACATCATGACCAAAGGCCGCCACGACCCCTGTGTCGGCATCCGCGCGGTGCCGGTCGGCGAGGCGATGATGGCCTGCGTGCTGGCCGATCATTTTCTCCGGCACCGCGGCCAGGTCGGCGGGTAGATTTTGTGGCGCGGATTAGCGTTCAGCGCCGCGTCAGTCTTTCGGGCCCTGATCTGTTTGTGAATTTGACAACAGGCACTGCCGAACTGGTGTCGAGGTCCGCTGACTATCATCAATCGATGCTGCTTACACTGCCGGAGCTGGGCGAGATCGTCAGCGGCGCCTTGCTGGCGTGCGAGAATAAGGATCTGAGTGAGATTCAAGTTAGAGACCTCACGTTGAGAGTGGACGCTCGGCTGGAACGTACTCCCAAAAGCATCCTGCAGAGGCTGTTCTTTCCATTCGTCTTGCGGCGACAAATGATTGTTGTGTTCCGATCCAACGCAATGCAACTGGATGCAGTTGTCGGCCGCGCGACGTTCACGGCTGCACTGAAGGAGTTGTCAGATTTGCTCTCGGCTTAGCGAGAAGAGCGTTGGCAGGGGACGCGTGAAAACGTAGGGCGGATTACGCTAACGCTAATCCGCCCTACGGCTCCCTCACTGCATCGCGTCTGCAATCTTCTCCGCCGTCATCAGGACCGGGAAATTGGTGTTGGCGCACGGCACCACCGGGAAGATCGAGGCGTCGACCACGCGCAAACCCTGCACGCCCTTGACGCGGCCCTGGGTGTCGACGACCGCCATCGGATCGTCGGGGCGGCCCATCCGGCATGAGCAGGAGGCGTGCCACACGCCGATCGCCGCCTTGCGCACGAAGGCTTCGAGTGCCTCGTCGTCGCTCATCACCTGCTCGAACGTAAAACCTTCGACGACGAAATTGTCGATCATGTAGTGGCGCAGCGCCGCCGGCCCGTCCATCAGCTTTGCGGCGATGGCAGTGAGAATCCTGTTCTTGGTGTTGACCACCCCGATCTTGCGCACGCGGTCGGAATAGGCGGCCGGGAATGGCTTGTCGGTCACCGCCTTGAGCGGCGCGCTCATCTGCAAGCCCGCCATCTTGCGAAAGCCGCTCATCAGTCGGTCGAGATCGCGCCGGTCCGACAACAGGTTGAACTCGACAATCGGCTCTTCCCGCGGGTCGCGTGAGGAGAGTTTTACCTGACCGGTCTCCGAATAGGTCTTGTTGACGAAGGTGAGCAGTGAGCCGATCTGCTCGCCGACCGCATGCCAGGCCGACTTGGTGATGACGACGACGAACATGTCGCCGGCGGGAATGCCCGGAAGCCCCGAGGAATAGCGCAGTCCCATCTGCATGTGACGTCTGGTGTGCGCGTTCATGCGCGCGCCACGACGGACAAACGAGGACAGCGAGATGGAGGGGTGGTCCATCAGGCGCTGGCCGACGCCCGCGAGGCCCGCCAGCACCGGAATGCCCATGTCTCTCAGGTGTCCGACCGGTCCGATGCCGGCGCGCAACAAATGCGTTGGCGAATGTATAGCGCCGCACGAGAGGATGATTTCGCGGCCGCGGAACTCCTGCTCGCGGCCATCGACGAGTGCCTTGACGCCGACGCATTGCGTGCCTTCGAACAGCAGCTCCTTCACCTGCGTCTTGGTCGATATGGTCAGGTTGGCGCGCTGGCGTGTGGCGCGATCGAGATAGCCCATGGCGGCCGAGACCCGTTGCTCGTCCTGATTGGAGTGCGTCACCGGAAAATAGCCGTCGACAAACTCGCCGTTCTGGTCGGGCAGGAACTTGAAGCCGGCTTGCTTGCAGGCCTCGGCCATCGCCTGCGAATGCTTGGTCCAATGCGCTTGCGGAATACGGCGGACGGGAATGCGCCCATCCTTGCCATGGAACGGTCCGTCGAAATCGAGGTCGTGCTCGACCTTCTTGAAATAGGGCAGCACGTCGTCCCAGCTCCAGCTCGTGGCGCCGCGCGCTTCCCACTCATTGTAATCCGTCGGCGCGCCGCGATTGGCCATCTGGCCGTTGATCGAAGACCCGCCACCCAGCACGCGCGCCTGCTCATATTTCCGTAAGGGCGGCCTGGCCTCGTCGGGATTGTTGTGACTGACAACCTGGGTCGTGACCTTGAGTTCGGTCCAATGGAAGCGCGGATCGAAATACGCTGTTCCCGGATAGCTGTCGCGAATCTCTGCTGGTTCGTTGCCCGGCGGCGTGTCCTGGCCGGCTTCGCAGAGCAGGACTTTATTGGCACTTTTGGCAGAGAGGCGGTGGGCCATGACCGAGCCCGCGGACCCTCCGCCAACGATGATGAAGTCGTACACTTTGACGTTTCCTTTTGTTTTATATCGTCAGGCTAGCGCAGCTCTGCCACCGGGTCACGCCACCTGTCGTGGTAGCGTGTGCTTGACCTTTCATGGGGTTGCGCGGCAAATACCGGCGTCATGGATGCATCGAAGCTGCAGGAATTGACCGACTGGCTGATCGACGGCGGGAGATCCGCGGCCAGCCCGATCCGGTTCATGGCCGAGTGCTGCGAACGGATGGTCGCGGCGGGGCTGCCGCTCTGGCGTATCGGCGTCTTCGTCCGCACGCTGCATCCCGAGATCTATGGCCGCAATTTCATCTGGAAGCCGGGCTCCGAGGTCGAGACCGGCACGGTGGACTACCATATCCTGGAGTCACCGGAATTTCACACCAGCCCGTTGAAGATCGTTTTCCAGCAGGGGCTGGAGGTTCGGGTCCGGACCGATGATATCAGGAGCAGCGGTTTTCCGATCGTCGATGAACTTCGCGCCGAAGGCGTCACGGATTATATCGCGCTGCCGCTGCCCTTTGTCGGCGGCACGGTGAATGCCTCGAGCTGGACCACGAAACAGCCGGGCGGATTTACGGAAGAACAATTGGCGGCGCTGCGAAGGGTCGTGACGCCGCTGGCGCGGGTGATCGAGATCATCAGCCTCACTCGCACCGCGGCGAGCCTGCTGGATACCTATGTCGGCAACCGCGCCGGCGAACGCATCCTCGGCGGCCAGATCAGGCGCGGTCATACCGAGACCATGAATGCCGCGATCTGGCTGTCCGACCTGCGCGGCTTCACCTCGCTGTCCGATCGCGTGCCGGCGGAAACCGTGGTCGACGTCCTGAACAATTACTTCGACTGCCAGGTTACCGCGATCCGGAATCATGGCGGCGAAGTGCTGAAATATATGGGTGACGGCCTGCTCGCGGTTTTCCCGATCGATGAATATGTCGGCGACGAGGAACAGGTTTGTTCGCGCGTGCTCGAAGCCGCCCAGGAATCCCGCGCCAGCGTCGCCGACTTGCAATATCCGATCGGCGACGCCGTCGAACGGTTTCGCTTCGGCGTCGCGCTGCATGTCGGGCGAATTCTCTACGGCAATATCGGCGGCGGCAACCGGCTCGACTTCACCTGCATCGGACCTGCGGTGAACCTCGCAGCACGGCTGGAAAAGATCGCCAGCCAGACCAGGCGCACCATCGTGGCATCGGAAGGATTTGCCGGCTTCTGTCGGGGAGGCTGGAGCGATCTCGGCGAGTTTCCAGTTGCCGGCTTCGCCAAGGCCGCGCGCGTCTACGGCCTGGCCGACGAAACCTCGGCGAACTGAGGGCGGTGGCCGCCCGTCACTTCTTCGCACACTCCTTCGAACCGGGCTTCGCCTCCGCGCATTTCGGCTTCTGGGCAGCCGTATAAACGATGACAGGCTGTGTTCGCGGATGATGCCGATGCACGACAGGCCGGCCGATTGTCGTTACCGGCTTGACCACCGTATGGGTGCGAACAGCCGGATTGACGCGAACAACTGGATTGACGCGATCAACCGGCGCAACGTGAACAGGAGCCACGCGAACGACCGGCGCCGGGGCGACGCGGACAACAGGCGCGACATAGGTGCCGGCCATCGCCGGCGTTGAGATCAGCAGCAATGTGGTAGCGACGATTTTCCTCATAGCCTTGTTGTTACTCCAATTTGAACGGCAGCAAGTAGCTCCCGGCGCGGCCGGCGTCGGTCGCGCGTGTTGGTCTCGACAATGTCCGTGGTGAAGACCGCGACCACAGGGTCAGCGGCGATGGGCTCGTATCATGGTCTTATGGATCTGTTTCCCGGTGATGCGACAATCCATCGTGAGTAGTAAATACAAACCACATGGACGTAAAGTCGTCGTTGACCGCTGCTGCGCTGCGCTTCATCCGGGCTACGGGAAATCATTCTTCCGGCTCGGTCGTGAACAGGAGCGGGTAGCCCTTGGCGCGGCCGGCGTCGGTGGCGCGCGTCGCCTTGGTCTCGGCGACGTCCTTGGTGAACACGGCGACGACGCAGACGCCGCGGCGGTGCGCCGTGATCATCACCTTGTGGGCCTGATCCTCGGTCATACGGAATTCGGCCTTCAGCACCGTGACGACGAATTCGCGCGGCGTGAAGTCGTCATTGACCAGGATGACCTTGTGCAGGCGCGGCCGCTCGATCTTGGTCTTGACCTTGGTCTTTGGCGTGACGGTGGTACCGGCCATTTCTAGTCCCGAAGCGAACGAACCCAAGACGGGCCGGCAGCGCTCAGTTGGCGCGGCAATCCGCCAATCGCTGCGCTATGTCCTGATCGCCGCGGCTGACGGCCGTCTCGATCAGCTTACAGACTCCCGCCCGGTTCTGAAACTGGGCGGCAGGCTGTCATTTGCGGGAAGTTTTGCGGCGTAACCATGATCGTGCCAATGCGGCTCCTGGCAGCCGCATCGCAGGCGTCGCGCCGGGTGCTGCAATCGTTCAATTCGTAGGCAGGTAGCGCAATCCGCAAGCGGAACCGGTCGAGCAGGCCGGACGGTAGGCGAATCCCGATCCTAACCCGAATGTGAAGGACAAATGATTTCAGCGCTTTGCGCCGGCCGTTTTGCATGTCACCATCACTGTCGTTCGACGGGAGGGCCGCAATGCGCTGGTATGTCTCGATCGGGGTCGTGCTTGTCGCGGGCATACTCGCCGGCGGCGACGTGGCGAGTTTTGCCGCGCCGAACCCCACGAACCGGCCGGGCCACCAGCCGAACGCCGCCAGCCGCCAACTGGCCGACAAGGAAGCCAATCCGAGCGTCGACGTCGAACTCGTGCTTGCCGTCGACGTTTCCTATTCGATGGACTTGGATGAACTCGCGCTGCAGCGGGAGGGCTACGCGCAGGCGATCGTCTCCAAGGAATTTTTGCAGGCGCTGAAGAGCGGCCCGAACGGCAGGATCGCGATCACCTATTTCGAATGGGCGGCCTCGACCGACCAGAAGATCATCATCCCCTGGCGCGTGATCGACGGGCCCGAGACGGCCGATGCCGTCGCCAATGAAATCCTCAAAACTCCGATCCGCCGCGCGTCGCGCACCTCGATCTCGGGCGCGATCAACTTCGCCATGCCGCTGTTCGACGAGAACCCGCACCGCGGCCTGCGGCGGGTGATCGACATTTCCGGCGATGGCCCGAACAACAACGGCGCGCCGGTCGTCATCGCGCGCGATGCCGCGGTGGAAAAGGGCGTCGTCATCAACGGCTTGCCGATCATGGTGAAAGAGCCGTCTTACTCCACCATGGATATCGACAATCTCGATCTCTATTACGAGGACTGCGTCATCGGCGGCCCCGGCTCGTTCGTCGTCACGATCAAGGACCGTGAGAAGTTCAAGGAAGCGATCCGTACCAAGCTGCTGCTGGAAGTCGCCGGACGCACCCCCGAACGCCCGGTCGTGCCGGCCGCCGGCCGGGAAGCGCGCGTCAATTGCATGATCGGCGAGAAGATCTGGCAGGACAGGTGGGGAAGGTGAGGGTTCTTATCTTCCCATGGAGGGGGAGGATCGGCGCGCGTAAGCGCGGCGAGGTGGGGTGACAGTCTCTCCACTCGGGCACTGTTGGATATGGAGAGACCGTCACCCCACCCCGCCGCTCATTTCATGAGCGGCGACCCCCCCTCCAGGGGAGGGTGAAGACAGGGCGCTTATCTTCTAAACCTCGCCACCAATTCCACATGCGGCGTGTGCCGGAACTGGTCGATTGGCGTGACGCCGTCGATCTTGTAGCCGCCGTCGATCAAAGTCTTCGCGTCGCGCGCAAATGTCGTGACGTTGCACGATACCGAAACCACCGTCGGCACCTTGCTCGCCGCCAACTGTGTCGCCTGCGCCTGCGCGCCCTGCCGTGGGGGATCGAACACGACCATGTCGTAGTCGCGCAATTCCTGCGGCATCAGCGGGCGGCGAAACAGATCGCGTGGCTCGGCCCTGACCGGCTTCAGCCCCGAGGTGGATGTCGCGGCCTTCTGCAAGGCGGTGACCGCGCCCGCATCGCTGTCAAAGGCGGTTACCCGCGACTTGGCCGCCAGCCGCAGCGCGAAGGGGCCGACGCCGCAGAACAGGTCGGCAATATGTTTGGCGCGCTTGCAATGCTCGGAGACGAGCGCGGCCAGCGTTTCCTCGCCGGCCACCGTTGCCTGCAGGAACGAGCCGGGTGGCAGCGCCACCTGGGCCGGGCCGATCGAAATCACCGGCGGTGTTCGCATCAAGACCAACTCGCCATGGCGCGTCAGCCGCGCCAGCCGATGCTGTTCGGCGATGCGCGACAGCCGTGTGATCAAGGCCGTCGATAGCGGGCCGGAGCCGCGCACATCGACATCGAGCCCGCTATTGGTCGCGGTGACCTGGATGTCGAGCGGCTTGCCGATCGAAATCAGCGGCTCGGCGATGGCCCAGGCCACCTCGATCGCGCCGTTCAGATGCGGGTCGAGGATCGGGCAGCGGTCGATCGGGATGATGTCGTGCGAACCGGCCGCCGCATAGCCGACCTTGAGCACGTCGTGGGTTCCCATCCGCGCATGAAGTGTGATGCGCCGGCGGCCTGCGCCATGGCCATCGGCCAGGGGCGCGACGTCGCAATCGATTCCTGCCTGCGCCAGCGTCGTCACCACGAGCTCGCGCTTCCACGCGCGATAGGGGGTGGTATCCCAGTGCTGGATGGCGCAGCCGCCGCAGACGCCGAAATGCGGACAGAACGGAGCGATCCGCTCCACGCTTGCGGCCTCGACCGCGAGCAATCGCCGGCGGTCGGGATGGTGGCCTGGGACCGCGCCAACGTCGACCGTTTCGCCGCCCAGCGTATACGGCACGTAGATATTGCCCCCGCCGGCGATGGCGATGGCGACGCCGTCGCCGTGATGGCCGACATGATCGATGACGAGGCGCTCGCTGTCAGCCACGGCGTGCGCCCATGAAGAATTCTATATTGCCGTCGCCGCCGGTGATCGGCGAGGGAAACACCTGGATATCGGTGCAGCCGAGCGATGTCGCGAATGCCGAAATATCGTCGCAGATTTCCTGATGCACCATCGCGTTGCGGATGATGCCGTGCTTGGAATGCTTTCGTTCCGCTTCGAATTGCGGCTTGATCAGCGCCAGGAGATGCATCGGCGCGGCGGCAAGCGACAGCGCCACCGGCAGCACCGCCTTCAGGGAAATAAAGCTGACGTCGATGACGACGATATCGGGCCGCGCGGGCAGCCGCTTGCCCTCGAACTTGCGGATATCGGTTTCTTCCATCGACACGATTTTGGGGTGATCGCGCAGCGAGGGGTGCAATTGGCTGCGTCCGACATCGATCGCGAAGACGAGGCTCGCGCCGTTTTGCAGCAGCACCTCGGTGAAGCCGCCGGTGGAGGCACCGACGTCGAGGCAGACATGGCCCTCGATCTCGATCGGATACAATTCCAGGGCGCCGGCAAGCTTGACGCCGCCGCGCGAGACATAGGGGTGCGCGGGCTGCGCGGACAATTCGGCACTGGCGGCGATCATCTCGGATGGCTTCGACACGGGCCTGCCGTCGGCGATCACGCCGCCGGCGTCGATCGCCGCGCGGGCGCGGGCGCGGCTTTCGAACAGGCCGCGCTCGACCAGCAGCACGTCCACGCGCTTGCGGCCAGAAGTCTCGCTGTGGTTCCTGTCAGCCAATGTCCGTCCGATTTGCGTCAGTTCGATTTGCCGATGGCGCGATCCGCCGCAAGCGCGACGCAGGCCTCGAACGAGGTGAGATCGTGCCAGATATCCGCAGGTCGCTGCCGCGGCGTCACCAGTCTAGCACCATGCAGATCGAGCGTGTGGATCATCATCAAATTGTCGGGCAGGCCAAAATCTTCCACCGTCAGTCCGTCATCGTCGACCAAATGGCCGGTCGCGGATTGGGTCACGCCATAGATCCGCTTTACGCGCTCCACATAGACCGCGGGGTCGTTGCTGTAGGCCAGACAGAACTTGCCGCGGCCGGCCATGTAGCCGAGTTCATAGACCGTGCCCGAGTCCGCACTGGGGCCGCGAAACGGCGTCAAATTGGCAATGATCGCGTCCGCCGCGTCCATCATGGCCTCGTTGCCCTTGAAGATTGCGAGCGAGGCATCGGCGGCCGAAAGATCGACCGCATTGTCGAGCGGATAGAGCCCGCTCACACTATGGCGGGCACAGATCGCGGCCTTGCGTCGCCCGATCTCGATGGCGTCCGGCAGGAACACGTCGGGACCTGCCAGATAGATCTTCATGGGGATTTACCGGCGAAAGAGCCAGCGCTTCGGTTCTGAGCAGGTTAGAACCGAAGCGGCTTAAGCCTCAGGCGAGCTTGACCGTCTCGGTCTTGTAGTCCTTGCCGAGCGCATCGAATACCTTGGCGACGATGCCCTTGGCGTCGAGTCCGGCGTGGGCATACATCGCGGTCGGCGAGTCGTGGTCGATGAACTCGTCGGGCAGGATCATCGCGCGCATCCGCAGGCCGCCGTCGAGCATGCCGTGGTCGGACAGCGTCTGCATGACGTGCGAACCGAAGCCGCCGATCGAGCCTTCCTCGATGGTGAGCAGCACCTCGTGGTCGCGCGCCAGCTTCAGCACCAGATCGACGTCGAGCGGCTTCATGAAACGCGCGTCGGCGATGGTGGTGGAGAGGCCGTGGGCGGCGAGTTCGTCGGCCGCCTTTTCGCATTCGGCCATGCGCGTGCCGAACGAGAGCAGGGCGATCTTGTTGCCCTGGCGGACGATGCGGCCCTTGCCGATTTCGAGGGGGATGCCGACCTCGGGCATTTCAACGCCGCGGCCTTCGCCGCGCGGATAGCGCACCGCGCTCGGCCGGTCGTTGATCGCAACCTGCGTCGCAACCATGTGCACCAGTTCCGCCTCGTCGGACGCGGCCATAATGACGAAGTTCGGCAGGCATCCGAGATAGGCGTTGTCGAAGGAGCCCGCATGGGTCGCGCCGTCTGCGCCGACCAAACCGGCACGGTCGATCGCAAAACGTACCGGCAGACTCTGGATCGCGACGTCGTGGACCACCTGGTCGTAGCCGCGCTGCAGGAAGGTCGAGTAGATTGCGCAGAACGGCTTGTAGCCTTCGGTGGCGAGGCCGGCGGCGAACGTCACCGCATGCTGCTCGGCAATGCCGACGTCGAAGGTCCGGTTGGGGAAGGCCTTGTTGAAGATGTCGACGCCGGTGCCGGACGGCATCGCCGCGGTGATGGCGACGATCTTGTCGTCCTTCTCGGCTTCCTTGACCAGGCTCTGGCCGAACACGTTCTGGTAGGCCGGGGCGTTCGGCTTGGCTTTCGCCTGGGCGCCGGTGGCGACGTCGAACTTGACCACCGCGTGATACTTGTCGGCGGAAGCTTCCGCCGGGCCGTAGCCCTTGCCCTTCTGCGTCACGACATGGACCAGGATCGGGCCGGTTTCCATATCGCGGACGTTCTTCAGAACCGGCAGCAGATGGTCGAGGTTGTGACCATCGATCGGGCCGACGTAGTAGAAGCCGAGCTCCTCGAACAGCGTGCCGCCGTCCATCATGAAGCCGCGGGAATATTCCTCGACGCGGTTGGCGCGGTTGGCGAGGATTTTTGGCAGACGCTTGTTGATCTGCTTGGCCGCCTCGCGCAGCGTGCGGTAAGTCTTGCCGGAGTAGAGGCGGGACAGGTAGGCGCTCATCGCGCCGACCGGCGGCGCAATCGACATGTCGTTGTCGTTGAGGATCACGATCAGGCGGGAGTTCATCGCACCCGCATTGTTCATGGCTTCATAGGCCATGCCGGCGGACATCGAACCGTCGCCGATCACGGCGATGACGTTGTTCTTGCCGCCGGAGAGGTCGCGCGCCACGGCCATGCCGAGGCCGGCCGAAATCGAGGTCGAGGAATGCGCGGCGCCGAACGGGTCGTAGTCGCTCTCGGTGCGCTTGGTGAAGCCGGAGAGGCCGCCGGCGGTGCGCAGTGTGCGGATGCGGTCGCGGCGGCCGGTCAGGATCTTGTGCGGGTAGGCCTGGTGGCCAACGTCCCAGATCAGGCGGTCGCGCGGCGTGTCGAAGATGTAGTGGATCGCGGTGGTCAGTTCGACGACGCCGAGGCCAGCGCCGAAGTGGCCACCGGTCACGGAAACGGCGTCGATCGTTTCCTGGCGGAGTTCGTCCGCGACCTGCTGCACTTGCTCGATCTTGAGTTTGCGCAGATCGTCGGGCGTACGGATCGTATCGAGAAGCGGCGTTTTGCTAAATGTGGTCACAGCGATATCCAATTTTGCATGTCAGGGCGAACAGCCCGACGCGAGACGGGAAGCGCGTTAACCGCGCCGCGAAAATCCAGACTCCGGTGCCATCCCGGCGGGCCGGTACCTGATTTAAAAGCCTAGATGCATTCCGGACAGAAACCCTGTGATATGCATCACGTGAGTAGCTTTCAAACCCTTTCCGGTTCAGTTTCTTTAGCTATTTGAAGCGCTTGCTGTCGTCGAAAGTCCCCGGCAAGCCGCTTTCCCCAGCCATAGAACCGCAAACCTTTACACCAAAGCGGCCACCAAAGCCAACCGGGAGCGCCGAATCGGTTCCGTAGCGCGGGCCAGAAAAACCTCGATTTTTCAACCACGGCGGCGGGCGGATGGTTCCACTTTGGTCAAATTGGCGGCACTTTTGGCCGCAGCCGTGGCCGCTTCTATGCTTTTCCAGGCCAGCTCGCGCACCCCGGAATCGCCGGTGGCGACATCCAGCGCTGCGTCGGGGGCGGCCATGCGCTCACTGAGCGGGACCGGTCCGCAGACGATCATGAAGAAGTCGTAGGCATTGGGCAGTTCGTTGGCCATCACGAACTGGAAATGCACGCGGAAAAACTGCCAGCGAAACTTTTCGTAGTGTTCCGGCCGGATGATGTCGCGGAATCGTACCGGCACGATCCTCGGATTGCGCCTCGCGGCGCCGACGTCGATGCCGTGGCTCGTGATCGGATCGAACTGGTAGAAGTTCATCACGTCCTTACGGGCCTGACAGTCGATCCAGTCGATCGAGGGTTCGACCGCCAGCATGCGCAGATGCTCGCGAAACTGCTTCGACACGGCGTGATAGCCGACGATCGGGAAATTGCCGCCGATCGTCAGCAGCACGATCCGCGGACCGTGACGGCCGAGCGCGGGGTCGAGCTTCAGAGCCCGCGCCAGCATTTCCGTCGACAGGAACGATCCGGAGCTATGGCCGACGATGACGATTTCCTCGGCGTCGGTGCTTTTGGCCGTCTTGACCAGATGCTCCGCGAAGCGGTCGATGCGCTGGTCCCATTCGGGGCGTTCGCGGTGCGAGAATTCCCAGGTCCAGATCGTGTCGCACAGCAGATAGAGCACGTAGGTGGCGTTCTCGGTGTATTTCAGCACGATGCCGAGCAGGGCCACGAACAGGGCGGTTGCGATGGCGATGCTGAAAATATTGGGTATGCCGAGCGCATTCAGCCCCTTCTCGAAGACAAAGGCGATGGCGCCGGCGCACGCGGCTTCCAGCAACAGCATCAAGTGCGGATAGGTGATGAACGTTGCAAAACGCCAGTTCGCCTTGCCGAAGCGGGCGATGGTGCCGCCGAAGACGAGCCGCCAGTAGATCCATACCGCGCTGAACACGGTGCGCCAGATCGGCGCCGCCAGATCCTGCTGGATAAAATCCTCGAACCGGAGGAAATCGTAGGCCGTGCGGGTTTGCCAGTCGTCCGCCTTGGTATCGATGGTCCAGGACGCGATCTCGTCGTCGGGGGCGACCTTGGGCCGGCTGATGGTGGCCTGCAGCTGGTAGAGCCGGCCGAACTTGCGCAGTTCGGTGCGGAACATGCGGTAATATTGCGCCAGCCCGCGCGGATCGTAGCCCTGAATATAGATGATATGGCGGTGCTGGACGCGCACGTATTGTCCCCGGATGATGGCCGACTATAACAGGCTGGGCAGGGCGCCAAGAACTATATCGGCCACCAAATTACCGGCTATTAAGCCTTTTGGCGGGGAGGCGAGCACTTAAATTCGCCCCGTGCTCTTTCGGTTACGCCAGGCGAGGCCGGCGGAGGCGGTATTCCGGCGGGCGGATCACTGCACGTCGAGCGGCTCGGTCCCGGTGACCTGGCCGTTGGCATCGGTGGTGATTTTGTCGACGCGGGCCTCGGCCTGCCGCAAAAGTTCTTCGCAGCGGCGCTTCAGCGCCTCGCCGCGCTCATAGATCGTAACCGATTCCTCGAGCGGTACCTTGCCGCCTTCAAGCTTCGTTACGATCGATTCAAGCTCCTCCATCGCACGCTCGAAGGTGAGTTTTTTGACGTCCACTTGGGTGTTTTCGGCCATATCGAGTTCCCGGATGCGCCCGCTAAGAGCGCAGAATCAAACAACATTTTACGGGCCTATTGTGGCGGGGATTTAGGCGCCCATCAATGCGGTGACATGCGCCGCCACCGACTCTTTCAGCCCCTGCAGGTCGTAGCCGCCCTCCAGCACGGACACAAGGCGGCCACCTGAGCTTGCCTCGGCCTGATCCATCAGCTTGCGCGTGACCCAGCCGAAATCATCGGCCTTGAGATTGAGCGAGGCCAGCGGATCGCGGTAATGCGCGTCGAAGCCGGCGGAGACGATGACCAGCTCCGGCGCGAATTTCTGCAACTGCGGCAGGATCAGGTTTTCGAACGCGGCGCGGAATTTGGTGCTGCCGTCCTCGGACGCCAGCGGCGCATTGACGATGGTGTCGTGCTCGCCGCGCTCGCCACTGGCGCCGGTGCCGGGAAACAGCGGCATCTGGTGCGTCGAGGCGTACATCACGGTCGGATCGTGCCAGAAGATATCCTGCGTGCCGTTGCCGTGATGGACGTCGAAATCGACGACCGCAACACGGCCGATGCCGTATTTGCGCTGGGCGTGACGGGCCGCGATCGCGACATTGTCGAAGAAGCAGAAACCCATCGGCTTCGACACCTCCGCATGGTGACCGGGCGGGCGCACCGCGACGAACGCATTCTGATGTTGGCCGGACATCACAGCGTCGGTCGCCGCCACCGCGCCGCCGACGCCGCGCATCACAGCTTCCCAGGTGCCCGGCGACATCGAGGTGTCGCCGTCGATGTAGATCATGCCGCTCTGCGGGGCGATATGCCGGAGCTCGCCGACATAATGCTCGCCATGGCACAGCGTGACGGAATCCAGACTGCCTTCCGGGGCTTCGCCACGTGTCAGCGGCTTGAAGCGGTCTTCTCCCAGCACCTCGGCGACCGCGCGCAGCCGGTCGGGACGTTCCGGATGCCCGGGAGGCGTGACATGATCGAGACAGGCGGTATGCGTCAGAAGCAGCGTCATGCAAAATCCTGGCGTTGAGGCGCGCGCCGGCAGGGAGGGGTTAATCTAGGCGCTTAGCGGCCGCTCGGAAAGGCCCACGAAATCAGGCTTAGTTGACCCGGACGATGCGATCGGCGGCGGTCGGACTGACGGGGCTGTTCGCCCCGAAATAGGCATGCAGCGCGTCGATGTCGTAGACGCCGATCTGCGGTGCGGTTCCCTGGGTGAGCACGGTAAAGCCGTCGCCGCCGACGGACAGGAAATTGTTCACGGTGACGCGATAGCGCGCGGCGGGATCGATCGGTTGTCCGCCGAGCGACATCCGCTCGGCGATGACGCGCTCGCCATCCGGCTTCGATCCGTCCCATGCGTAGCTGAAGCCTTTCGACACCTGCAGGATCCGCGGCCGCTTCGGATCGAGCCATTGCTGCTCCAGCATGTCCTTGATCTGCTTTCCGCTCAGCGTGATCGTCACCAGTTGATTGCGGAACGGCTGGCTGGCGAACAGATCGCCATAGGTCACCGCGCCGTCTTCCTTGCGCGTCACGTCGGCGCGCACGCCGCCGGGATTGGTGAAGGCGATGACCGCGCCGCCTTTCGCTTCAATGCTGGTCGCGGCGAGTTGGGCGTCCGCGACGATGTCGCCGAGCGGGCTTTCGCCGGCATTATTGGGCACGCGCGACAGCGTGGCCGTCACTGCACCTGCCGGGCGGTTGGCGATCGGCGCGGCCAGCCTGTCGTAGGATTCGATCAGCGCGGTTTGTTCGGGGTTCTTTGCCAGCGTTGCTGATCGAACGATGCTGTTATCGGCTTTGGCGCTGATGACGTCCCGCGTGGCGGGATCGAGCTTGAGATCGATGGCGGTGACGAGCGTGCCGTATTTGTCGCCTGATGTGACGAGCCGCCCGTCGATCTCGCAGACATAGGCGCGGTGGGTGTGGCCGGTAACCACGACGTCGACCGCGTGATCGAATTTTTTGACGATGTCGACGATCGGTCCCGAAATGCCCGGGCATTCGTTGTAGTCGCCGGTCGGCAGTCCGCCTTCGTGGATCAGGACGACGATGGCCTCGACGCCGCGCGCCTTGAGCTCCGGGATCAGCGCATTGACCGTCGCGGCTTCGTCGCGGAATTCGAGGTCGGCGACGCCGACCGGAGAGACGAGGCCCGGGGTGCCCTTCAAGGTCAGGCCGATGAAGGCGACCGGAATGCCGTCGAAGGCGCGGATTTCGTAAGGAGGAAACACGGTCTTGCCGCTGCTCTTCTCGAACGTGCTGGCGGCGAGATAGCGGAATTTCGCGCCGGCAAACGGATGCGGCCCCTGGCATTGGTCGACCGGGTGGCAGCCGCCATTCTGCATGCGCAACAGTTCGTCCT
Source organism: Bradyrhizobium sp. McL0615 (assembly GCF_049993905.1). Classification (NCBI taxonomy): domain Bacteria; kingdom Pseudomonadati; phylum Pseudomonadota; class Alphaproteobacteria; order Hyphomicrobiales; family Nitrobacteraceae; genus Bradyrhizobium; species Bradyrhizobium sp. McL0615. The sequence goes on from NZ_CP188254.1 coordinate 2,591,817, forward strand.
TGCCCTCGTCGAATTCGTGATTGCCGACCGAGGAAATATTCAGCCCCATCATCGACAGCGCCTCGATCGTCGGCTCGTCATGGAACATCGCCGACAAAAACGGGCTGGCGCCGATCAGGTCGCCGGCCGCGACGAAGATCGTATTCCTGTGCCCCTCGCGAAGCTGGCCGACCAGCGTCGCCATGTGTTCGGCGCCGCCGGCAGGGACGGTGATCTTCTTGGTCTTGTCCTCGGGATCGGCAATCGTGATCCCGCCCGGCGGCGGGCGCAGGTAGCCGTGAAAATCGTTGATCGCGAGAATGCGCAGGTCGACGGGGGCGGGGGTCTGGGCGCGGGATGACGCGGCGAGCGCCAGCATGATCGCGAATGGTGCAAGGATGGGGCGGAGGAGGGGGCTCATGGACACTGATGTTGTAGCCCGCATGAGCGCAGCGACATGCGGGACCGGCAGGAGTTGAAAACCCCGGATGTCGCTGCGCTCATCCGGGCTACGCTTGCTCTCATGACAGTGACATAGCAGCTTGACAGCTCTGCGTCATTGCGAGGAGCGCAGCGACGAAGCAATCCATCTCGCAGCGTAAAGAAAGAATGGATTGCTTCGCTGCGCTCGCAATGACGGCGGAGAGAGTGTACCTTTTACCTCACCCCTTCTTCCGCTCAAAGAACGCCTTGAACGACGCCACCGCTTCCTTCGAGTGCAACCGTTCGCCGAACAGGTGGCCTTCCTGGTCGATCCGGCGCGTCATGTCCTCCGGCGGCAGTCTGATCAATTTGCGCGAGATCGCGACCGCTTCGGCCGGCAGCGCGCAGATCTCCCGGGCCACCTTGCGCGCCTCGGCTTCGGTGTGGCCGGGCGCCACCACCACATTGACAAAGCCGGCCTCGCGCGCCTCCTCGGCGGAAAACTTGCGTCCCATCACCAGCATGGCAAAGGCGCGCTGGTGACCCATGGTGCGCGGCATCAGAAGGCTGGAGGCGCCTTCCGGCACCAGTCCGAGATTGATGAACGGCGTCGAGAAGGTCGCGGTGGTGCTGGCCAGCACATAGTCGCAATGGAACAGCATCGTGGTGCCGATGCCGATCGCGACGCCGTCGACGGCGGCGATGATCGGCTTGACGTTGTGCGCCAGCGAATAAAGCAGTTTGACGGCGTTGGAGGCGCCGCGTGGCGCATCGGTGTCTGACGTGCTCTCTTTGAGAAAATCCTCGAGATCGTTGCCGGCGGTGAACACGCCCGAACCGCCTGTGATGATGATGCAGCGGATATCGGGATTGTTCTGCGCTTTGTCGATCGCATCGCTCATCGCGCGATACATGTCCTGGGTGAAGGCGTTCTTTTTCTCGGGCCGCCGCAGCTTGATGACGCGCGTGGCGTCTTCGTCGGATACTATGAGGTGCCCGGTCATGAACTTGTCCCTAAAGCGGGCGGCAACGCTGCCGCTGGCCAATCATCCGGCCATATCCTACATGATCCGGCAAGGGTCCAAACTGTTCCGGCGGGCTTTTCCCACCAAGGTAGTAGAAGGATAACGCAATGCAGCTAGGCGGAATTCATCATCTGACCGCGGTCTCGGCGAAGCCGCGGGACAATGTGGCCTTCTACACCGGCCTGCTTGGCATGCGGCTGGTCAAGAAGACCGTCAACCAGGATGACGTCAGCGCCTATCATTTGTTCTACGCCGACGGCAAAGCCAATCCCGGCACCGACCTCACCTTCTTCGATTTCCCGGCAGCCCCCGAGCAGCGCGGAACCAATTCGATCTCGCGCACCGGCTTGCGCGTCTCGGGCGAAAAGACGCTGGGCTACTGGCGGGATCGCCTGAAAAAGGCCGGCGCCGTGGCCGGCGATATCGTCGAGGTCGACGGCCGGCTGACGCTGCCGTTCGAGGACGGCGAGGGGCAGCGGCTGGTGCTGGTCGACGACGGCGGGAAAGGCACGGCCTCTCCGTGGGAGCGCAGCCCGGTGCCGGTGGAACACCAGATCCGCGGGCTCGGTCCGATCGTGCTGACCGTGCACGAGTTGTCGCGGACGGCGTTCGTGCTGACCGAGGTCATGAACATGCGCCGCGTGCGCGACTATGCCGCCCACGGCGCGGAGATCCATGTGTTCGCGATGGGCGAGGCAACGGGAGAGAGCAGTCCCGCCGCCGAACTGCATGTGCTGGAAGAAAAGGATTCTCCCGTCGCGCGGCAGGGCGCCGGCGGCGTCCACCACGTCGCGTTCCGCACGCCCGATGAGGCGCAGTATCACGCCTGGACGCAGCGGCTGAACGAACTACGCGTCCCCAACAGCGGCGAGGTCGACCGCTTCTATTTCCGCAGCCTGTATTTCCGCGAACCCAACGGCATTCTGTTCGAGATCGCGACCGACGGCCCGGGCTTTGCGACGGACGAGCCGATGGAGACACTGGGAGAGAAGCTCGCGCTGCCGCCGTTCCTGGAGCCGCGAAGGGCTGCAATCGAGGCGGGGCTGAAGCCGATTTCGTAGGATGGGTAGAGCGAAGCGAAACCCATCACTGTTCCGCGTCGCATTTGATTGACATCGCTGCGCTCCACCCATCCTACGGGCCATCGCACTGAAGCGTGTTCGAACCTGTGGAGGCCCTCATGAAGGTCTACCGATATCTCACCGGCAAGGATGACGCCGCATTCTGCCATCGGGTGACCGACGCCCTGAACCGCGGGTGGCAGCTTTACGGACCGCCGACACTGACATTCGACCAGGAGCGCGGCGAAGTCATCTGCGGGCAAGCCATCACCAAGGACGTCGAAGGCAAGACTTACGATCCCGAAATGGATTTGTCGAAGCTCTAGCAGCGGAGCGCAGCGAAACCCATCAACCCTTGCGCAGACGTTTTGCGAGCTGATCGGCAGCCACTTGCAGTCAATCGCGCCCCCGTTCGGCGACTACGACGCGGAAGCGATCCGCCCCCGCACGACCTGGCTGAGCTGAGGAAGGCGCGCGGCACGACGGGGCGCGAGCGGGCGGCCGTGCAACCTGATGCGATTGCGCGCCTCATGCAGATACATGGGTTCGAGGCGAATATTGAAGAGTTCGTCGTGTGAACGAGGGCGGAAGGCGCCGAGTGCAATCCGGGTTGCATGCAGCGCCCAACCAATGGTGCGCCGGTTTTCGTCGCTGTCGATCCCGGCCATGGCGCAGGCTCGCGAAAGCGCGACCAGCGCGCGGCCCGCCCGGACGACGTTGAAACCGAGAAGGCTCATCAGGATGCGAACGGTTGGCTCGCTTTCGCCGATCGCAAGCAGACGTGTGCCGAGATTATGGAAAGTGACGAGCGCTCCGCGCAGGTTGCGCACGGCGAGATCATGTTCGTGAATTGCCTGCGAGGTGGTCGCCTGTTCTCGCGGCTTGGGTAGTGCCACATTCCGAAAGAGCTCCATGCTCTTGAGAGCCGTGCGCCGGAGCTGCAGCGCACTTCGTATCGGTTGGCCGACCTGATCGAGAATAAAGTGGGCCAGGAAGACGCTGGCAAACGCCGCCAATGGGTAGACGTACCAATGCATGCCGCGCCCTGATTCAATGCGGGGTTTTCAGCTTCACGTTGCAATGTGGCTTGCCGGATCAATCAACCCTAACAGTTCGTTAACCTCAAGCGGAATCGAAGTTCGTCGTTGGGCGCCTGCGAATGTAGTTAACGGCGGCGACGGTCGATGCATGTTTCTTCGTGTGCCTGGTAGCGAAGTCGATCCAACCGGATCGATCATCCATCAAGCCGGCAGCGATGGAGGGAAAAGGACTTCGTCTCCAGGGAGAGCGCGGCATAAGCCGTCAAACCATGGCGCAGGGAATGCCGGCGCGCTCCGGCTGCGCCTGTATGCTCGTCTGCGCTGCTCTCACCATTGCACACGAGACCGCGGGTGCCGCAAGCACCCAGCATTCCCTGCTCCCTCTCAGGAGGGACAAGGTTCATGCAAGCCTCGGGCGAAAGTCGCGCCGCGAGAAGGTGAGATCATGTTTACGAACGTTGACGCAAACGAATTCGTTATGCCCGGCAAAGAACCGCGCCAGCGTGAGGCAGCCTGCGGCTTCTCAGGCTTCGTTCTTCGGAACGTACTTTCCGAGCACGCATTTGTAGCCCTGCAAATGCCATTCGCGATACGGCCCCTTGGAGAGCCAGTCGGCAATGCCGATCTGCGCGTTGACCGCGCAGGCGCTCATGGTGATGCCGGACTGATCGCTGGTGGTGACGACCTTTTCAAGACAAAGCTGGCTGTTGCAGAGGACGGCGACGAGAGTGACGAGCATGGTGACCTTCGTTGATAAGGAATATCCACTTCGTTCAGCCAATGCAGGGTTCATGCCAACATCGGTGCACGCCGTTTTTTTGGACGCCCCTTAGGCGAATTGCCCGGCAAAAACGCACTCTTCCGTAGCCGCGCTTTTAGCGCGGGACGAATACCGGCACCGCCAGTGAATGCAAACTGCGCTGAGAGTAGGGGCGGGCGTGGACGATTCGCAAAGCGTAGAACTACGGGACCGTGGTGGAATGGCCGTGACTGTCTTAACGCTGCAACAGTTTTGAGCGCCACGTTTGGGCCCACAGTGGAGGCCGCAAGCACACTTCGTCGGATGGGTAGAGCGCAGCGAAGCCCATCACTGTTCCCGGGCACCAATTGATTGACGTCGCTGCGCTCCACCCATCCTACAAATTGGGCACACTCATTTCGCCCTCGATGGTCATCATTTCGGACTCAATCTCGACATCGCGCCATGTCCGTTTCGCGTTCCACGTGCAGCGCGGTTCCCGCTAGAGAGCAGGATGAGACATTAGTGCAACAACCATCGTGCTATCTTCCGGAAGGCGCATCGTTGGGCAGCGATGGCCTGCGCGTAGAGATATAATCTCATCGACGAATCCGAAAAGGAGTTTTCGATGTCGAAGTTTGCAATTGGCGAGCAAGTCGAAAACGTGGCCAACGATCACGAGACGGGTACGGTTGTCGCCGTGTTTCCGACCGTAGACGGAAGCTTCAGATATGCCGTCGACACAGAAGGCTACGGCGCGCTCCAGTTCTTCGCCGAAGAGAAGCTGGCTTTGGCCATGACGAGACAGGGTGCCACATGACAGGGCGTGCAACCACGCAAGCGATCGCCGCGACCGAGCGGATGGACGGCGACAGTGATGCCGTGCGCATCAGGCATCAGCTTGACGCCTGGGCCAATGCTTCAAATCGCACGCCTCGATTGGTGGCGACGCCTGCGGAAGACGCAAGCGCTGAAGCATCAGGTGAAGCGCCGTTGCCGGCAACGAAACGCGGCCGCTCTTCTCCGGCATCCAGCCGCACCAAGGCCGCCAAGGGCACCAAGGCCAAATCAGCCAGGACAACGAGAGCCAAGACGGAAGACGCAAAGGCAGAAGAGGCTAGGGCAGCCGAGGCTGATGGCGAGTTGGAGGCGCCCGACGCGCTGCTGGAGCCGCTGCCGGTTTCCGCAGCACCCGCCGTGCCGGAGGCCGTTACCGCCGCGCCGGAACGCGCACGCGCCAGCCGCGCCTTTGCCCTTGTTGCGGCACTCGCGCTGGCGACGGTCGCTGCCTATTTTTCGGTCGCGGGCATGGCCGAGATATTTCCCGGGGATCCGCTCGCGGTCATGGTGCTCGCCGGCACCATGGAAGCCGGCAAGCTGGTGATCGCCGGATGGCTGGCTGCGCATTGGCGCCGGACCAACTGGAAAATGCGCACGGTCATGATGGCGCTGGTTGCCGGCCTCGCGCTCATCAACGCCGCCGGCGTGTTCGGCAAGCTGGTCGAGGCGCATGTCAGCGTGGCGGCAACGTCACGTTCCGGCGTCACCGAGCGCATTGAGGCGCTCGACGCCCGCGTCAGGGCGCAATCGGCGGCCGTGGCCGACCTCGACAGCCGCATCGCGCAAATCGACCGGGCCGTGGACGAATCGACGCGGCTTGGCCGGGTGACGCGGGCGATCAACATCGCAACACAGCAGCGCACGACGCGGGATGGGCTGGATACGCAGCGGCAGGCGGCAACCGCGACACTGGTTGGCCTGCAGGCGCAACGCGCAGCGCTGGCCGGTGAACGTTCGCGCATCGAGGCATCGGCAGGTCCGATCCAGTATCTTGCGATGATGGCCGGCGTTGCGCCCGAAGTCGCGGTGCGATGGCTGATATTGTTGATGGTGCTCTGCTGCGATCCCGCAGCGATCGCCTTGACGGTTGCTGCGGCTGGTGCGCGAGCCCGCGACTCCAGATGAGCGCTTGCTGATGGTGGCGTTAACGACGAGATCAATCATCGGCCGACGCATCATCAGCTACGACTCGCCTATTGCCGTCATTCGGTGTATAAATATTTCCCATGAGTTGGGATGCGAAAGACGTAGCACTGCTCAAAGAGCTCTGGGCTGCAGGACACAGCGCCGGTCAGATCGCAAGCAGGCTTGGCCATAGCCGCAATGCCGTGAGCGCCAAGCTGAAACGCATGGGCCACAAGCGCGGTCACAAGCCGCCAACGGCCAACCCGAAGATCGTGGCCGTGCGTACGCGAAAGTCGGCATCGGCGGCAGCCTGCGCCCAGCCGGTGGACAGGGTGGTGTCGAAGCCGAACAAGGCTACGACGAAGCCCGCCGCGACGCCGACCAGAGAACTCACCAAGCGTGAGCTGTACGCCATGCTGGCCAATGCGGTCAGGAATACCGGCTGACGGCCACTGCGATGCGGTCGAAAAGATTGATACGATCGATCCGCTGCTGACGAGAAGCGGCGGCGGAGCAGGGTTGCGCCCTTCCGCGTGCGGGAAGGGCGCGCTTGAACCGGTTACATGGTTCTGCCCTTCGCCAACCTTGCGGTTTTGGCGGTCTTGACCTGTGCGATTTTGGCCTGTGCAGTTCTGACGGCTTTGGCCTGCACGGCTTTGGCTCGCGCAGTTTTGACCGACTTCGCCTTGCCGCGGTCGACCCGCGCGGCGACCCGGCTGACCTTCTTGGTCGTCGCTTCCGCTTCCTGCGTTTTCGCGCCGCCGCGACGAGAGACGTATTCCTGGCCGTCGATCGGCGCCACATGGGGCGGATCCCGATTGAGATAGGGCCGCCCGATTCCAAAATCCTTGCCGCGTTCGTCGATCCATTTCCAGAGCTTCTCGGTGGAGACCCATCGCTGCGCGCGGCTGTTGCCTTTCACGCTCACGATGTCGGCCGCAAGCCCGCGGCCGTAGCCGCCACGGAAACTGCCGCCGTGGTAGGACCGATCGGTAGCGGCCTTCAGGCCGGTCGCGATCGATTGACGGTAGTCGTCGCGAAACGCGCTGGTGATGCCTGGCTGCAGTCCGGCCTGTTCGGCGGCGTAGAGCGTATAAAAGAGCTTCAGCTTGAAACTCCGGTCCATGCCGCCGATCACGTAGTCCATCATCGCCATGCCGACCTTGTCAGCCGCCTTGGGGTCCTTCCACCCGAATTCCTCGTCGACACGCCGGGTAAAGGTCCGGGTGACGGTCACCTTCTTGCCTCTCCGTTTGATCGTAACTTTCCGCCGTTCCTCCAACTTGATGGCGTCGACCTTGGGCGCCCGTTCGTAGAGCGCCCACAAATATCGATCGATGCAGATCTCCGCGACCAGGCACTCCTCGTTGATTTCGATGGTGGTCACAGCCGGCAGGGCGGCGTCAGGCGCCGGCTCAGCCATGGTCACCTCGGGAGGAAACACCTGCGAGGAATCGGTCAGCGAGGCCACAACAAAAGATTTCCCATCCACACTGGCCGTCGCATCGGCGACTTTCTCCGGCGTCGGATCGGGCGCGCTTGCCGTCGCACTTTTGGCGGACGGCGTTTCGGCTGGCAGCGTCTGCGACGAATCCGGCAAAGATGCCACGACGAAAGGTTTCGGCTCATCCAGGCTTGCCACCCTGTCGGCGGCTTTGTCTGGCGAGGATGGGGCGGCCTTCGCCAACTCAAGGTTGTCGACGGCGGCGCTTGCCACGACGATCGCTCGCGGCGTGTTGGTCAGTACGGTGCTGGCGATGAGAGATGGTTCGCGGCGTTCCAGGATCGAGACCTCACGGGCGTTCTCGACGGAAGCACTGACGTTTCCAACGGAAGTCGAACCGAAGCCTGCGAGCCACGCGAAAACACAGCTCGCGAGGGCTGTGCCCGCGAGAAGGTTGATTCGGCGCTGCGCCTTCGTCGTCGATCGCCATGGGTCCATGATCCGGCCTCCCAAGGCTCCGCATGAGCCTGACTACACAAGCACGCGACAGCGCACATTCTTCGGATTGCGAAATGAATCCGCAACGGCCGGAGACTACGAAATCATCCATTTTTTCAAAGGTGTTGCCTCAATGCCACGCGCTGCAGCATGGAACTTGCTGTGCCATTCTGTGACGGACGCAGTGTCATCACCCGCCTCGTGCGCAATCGCGCACTGGAGTGGGTGATCCAGGATTCCAGAGCGGCGGTGCGCAGTCGCCAATACCGCGACCGGAATTTACGTTCGGAGTTCTCTAAAAGCCTCATCGAGGCGATCGAGCGCCTCCTCGAGAATCGGACGCGGCGTGGCAATGTTGAAGCGCAGCCAGGTTTCGCCGCCTGGCCCGAATTGCTCACCGGGGCTAACGAAAATGCGCGCCCGGTCCTTGACCCTCGCAGCGACGTCACTGGCCGGCAATCCGGTGCCGGAAAAATCCACCCAGGCCAGATAGGTTGCATCGAGCCGCATCGAGCGAGCGCCCGGCGCTGCGCGCGCGATCCTGTTGTCGAAGATATCGCGGCTGCCGGTGAGATATGGCAGCAGCGCATCGAGCCAGCGATCGCCGGTTCGCCACGCCGCCTCGGTGGCGACCATGCCGAAGGCGTTGTAGGAGGCGAGTCCGCTCGCTGCGATCCGCGCATCGAGCTTCGCTTTCAGCACCGGATTCGACGTGAAGCATGCGCCGACATGGGCGCCGGCAAGATTGAAGGTCTTTGTGGCGGCGACGCAGGTGATCAGGCGATCCGCGATTTCGGGAGCGGCCGACAGGGTCGGCGTATGCCTGGCGCCACCCAGAAGCAGGTCGCAGTGGATTTCGTCGGAAACCAGAATCAAATTGCGTTCGGCGCAGAAGCGGGCGAGCGCGCGGATCTCCTCGGCCGACCAGACGGTCCCGCCCGGATTGTGCGGGCTGCAGAAAAACACGATTTTTGTGCGTGGCGTGAGTTTCGCGGCGAGCGCATCGAGGTCCATCGTGTAGCGGCCCTGACGCAAAGACAATTGCGCGTCGAGGATGCGTCGCTCGTTGGCGAGAATGATCTTCCGGAAAGCGTGATAGGCCGGTGGAAACACCACGACCTCATCACCGGGCTCGGTGACGGCTTGAAGAATGAGGCCCAATCCCGAAACGACGCCCGGTGTTGGGCTTACCCAGGCCGGATCGATCGACAGGCCGTGCCGGCGCTTCATCCATTCGGCAAGCGAGATCGCCCAACTGCCGGTGTCGGCATAATAGCCATGGACGGCACGGGTCACGTCGGCGGTTAGTGCTTCCGTCACGCCGGGAGGTGCCGCAAAATCCATGTCGGCGACCCACATCGGGATTCCGTCCGCTGCGGTGATCCCTGAAAGCTTGGCCATCATGTCCCACTTCGACGCGTGCGTGCCGCGGCGGTCAATTACGCGATCGAAATCAAACATTGGGACGGTGGCTCCTGCGGTGGCGTGTGGCGCGTCACATGCGCGTTGGATTCAGAACGTGTAGGTCAGGACAGCACGAGACTCGTTACCCCAGCAACACCGCATCCGCGCCGTTCACGGCTTCCGCGCTGTCGGTCACCGTCTTCTCCAGCGATCCCGCCTGCACGGTGATGTTCTCGGCAAAGAAGCGCGCCACTGTCACGTAGCGTTGCGGATCGCCGACATCGCCATTGCTCTTGGCGGCCAGCGCCTCGCCGGCCAGCATGCAGCCGCCGAGAGTCGAGCCGAACAGGCGCAGGTATGGCGTGGCGCCGGCGAGCGCGTCGTTCGGCGCAGATGCGACGCGCTCCAGCAGCCATTTGCTGGCGCGCTCCAGCGAGCCGAGCGCGTCGCGCAGTTTTGTACCCGTGGTGCCGAACGCTGGATCGTTCGAAGCTTCGACCTGCTTGACGATGCCGCCCAGTTCATCGAGCAGGGCCCAGACCGAGGCGCCGCCGTTCGCCGCGAGTTTTCGCGTCACGAGGTCGATCGACTGGATGCCGTTGGTGCCTTCATAGATCGTGGTGATGCGCGCGTCGCGGTAATGCTGCGCGGCGCCGGTCTCCTCGATGAAGCCCATGCCGCCGTGAACCTGCACGCCGAGATAGCTTACCTCGTTGCCGATATCGGTAGAGAAGGCCTTGGCAATCGGCGTCAGCAGCGCGCCGCGCGCGGCCGCATCGCTGCGCACCTTGGCGTCCTTGGCGCGCACGGAGACGTCGAGCGCGACGGCGGTGGCGTAGCAGATCGAGCGCGCGGCGGCCGTCATGCTGCGCATTTGCAGCAGCATGCGCTTGACGTCGGGATGCACGATGATGGGGTCGAGCCCGTCGCCCTTCTTGCCGACGGCGCGGCCTTGCTTGCGTTCCTGTGCAAAGGCCAGCGCCTGCTGATAGGCGCGGTCGGCGATGCCGACGCCTTCGAGGCCGACGCCTAGGCGGGCCTGGTTCATCATCGTGAACATGCAGAGCATGCCGCGATTTTCCTCGCCGATCAGGTAGCCGATGGCGCCGCCGTGATCGCCCATCGTCATGGTGCAGGTGGGGGAGGCGTGCATGCCGAGCTTATGCTCGACGCCGGACGGATAGATGTCGTTGCGTGCGCCGAGCGAGCCGTCGGCATTGACCATGAATTTCGGAATGAGAAAGAGCGAAATCCCCTTGGTGCCTGCGGGCGCGTCGGGCAGGCGGGCCAGCACGAAATGCACGATATTATCGGTCATGTCGTGGTCGCCATAGGTGATGAAGATTTTCGTGCCCTTGACGCGATAGCTGCCGTCATCAGCCCGCTCGGCGCGGGTGCGCAGCGCGCCGACGTCGGAGCCGGCCTGCGGCTCGGTGAGCTGCATGGTGCCGGTCCATTCGCCGGAGACGAGTTTTTCCAGGTAGATCTTCTTCAGTTCCTCGCTGCCATGGGCGTCGAGCGCCTCGATGGCGGAGAGCGTCAAGAGCGGGCAGAGGCCGAAGGCGATGTTCGACGCGCTCCAGATTTCGGTGCAGGCCGCGTTGATCGCCATCGGCAGGCCCTGGCCGCCAAAGGCTTCCGGGCCTGACACCGCGTTCCACCCGGCGGCGATCCAGCGCTGATAGGCGTCGGGCCAGCCGGGCGCGGTCGTCACCTTGTTGTCCCCAAGCTTGATGCCGTGTTCGTCGCCCACTTTGTTCAGCGGCGCCAGCACGTCGCCGGCGAATTTTCCGGCTTCCTCCAGCACGGCCGCGGTGATGTCGCCGTCGAAGTCGCCGTAATGGCCGGCCTTCACGGCCGCCTGCAGGCCCGCGCCATGGTTGAGCGCGAGCAGGATGTCGGAGATCGGCGCGCGGTAAGTCATGACGATAATCTCGCGTTGACGGGAACTGGGCTGCCGTATTCCCACGAAACCGGGGTTGTCTCAACTCTCCGATCGGCGGTATCGGGCCGCGCCGGGGGCGTGAAACCGGCCGGGAGCTTTCGCGTAGGCGGTCCTATTATAAAGGGTCACGCTTCCGGGAGCTGATTTCGGACGAAATTGGGTGGTCCAGCCTGTTGAAATGGCCTGACACCCTCTATAGACCGGGCGTTGTCCGAACCGGTTCGGGCAGGGCGCATCGTCCGCGCGTTCCGGTTCAGCCTGTTGGGGCGTAGCCAAGCGGTAAGGCAGCGGATTTTGATTCCGCCATTCGGAGGTTCGATCCCTCCCGCCCCAGCCACACCAGCGTCTCACCCAACTGGACTCTGCATCCGTGAAACCTGCGTTTTTCGTGGGACAAGCCCGGTGAGCTTCCGGTCGAGGGTTGGTCGAACCGCGACAAGCGCGAAGCGCGTGCCGTGCGGGCTGAGGAGGGTTATTGCCCATTCTCTGAGTATATGCTCTGTTTGGACCGGGAAAACTTGTGATGGTCAGACCCGATCTCATCATTTTCGATTGCGACGGCGTGTTGGTCGATAGCGAGGTGCTGAGCTGTCGCTGTCTGTCCGACACCTTGGCGGGATACGGCATCAGCCTTGACGTCGATCAGGCTCTTGATCTGTTCCTTGGACGAAGCGTGACGGCGGTCTTCCAGCACTACGAAGCGTTGGGACGCCCGATCCCCGAGCAATTTTCGGCCGAGCTGAGGGCAGGGGTTCGAGCGGTGTTTCTCTCGTCGCTTTGCCCGATCGAAGGGGTGAACTCGGTACTGCAGGACTTGCAAATCCCGCATTGTGTGGCCTCGTCCAGCGATGTCGATCGGGTGTCGTTCTCGCTCTCTTTGACCGGCCTCGCACCGTATTTCGGCACGCGTCTCTATACCTCACAAATGGTGGAGCGCGGCAAACCGGCACCTGACCTCTTCCTCCACGCAGCGGAAAGGATGCAGGTGGATCCACGCCGTGCCCTCGTGATCGAGGACAGCGTTAGCGGCGTCAAGGCGGGCAAGGCGGCCGGCATGACCGTTTGGGGATTTGTTGGTGGCAGCCACTATCAATCGCGTGATGGCAAGGCCATTCTGCGCGAAGCGGGGGCCGATCGCGTGTTCGGACGAATGGCGGATTTCTGGCGAACCGACCGGCAAGGAGACTGATGGCGGCATCCGATAACGAGAATTCGCGTCTGGACGAAGCCGCACGGGCCGGCTGGCTTTATTTCATTGCCGGTCACACCCAGGACGAAATCGCCAGGATGCTGAAAGTATCGCGCGCATCGGCCCAGCGCCTGGTTTCACTCTGTCTCGCCGAGCGCCTGATTACCTTTCGTCTCGAGCATCCGATCGCTGCATGCATGGAGTTAGCCGCGCGGCTTAAGGACTTGTTTCATCTGGCATATTGCGAAGTCGTCCCGACCGATCCTGCCGCGCCGTTGTCGGCCGCTGGAATCGCCGAGCGCGCCGGCAATATCCTGGAATCGACGTTGCGTACCGGGAAGCCGACGATCGTGGCGCTTGGCACCGGAAGAGCAGTGCGGGCTGCCGTCGAGCGCGTGTCTCCGATCGACTGTCCGAACCACCAGATCGTGTCGCTGGTCGGAAACATTTCGGCCGACGGCTCGGCCAGCTTCTTCGACACCGTCGGCCGTCTCGCCGACCGGACCAAGGCGCGCCACTATCCGATGCCGCTGCCGTTTCTGATGTCGTCCGAGCGCGAGCGCGACCAGATGCTCAAGATAGATCCGATCGCCCGGGTGAGAGCGGTCGCCGCCAAAGCCGATCTGCGGCTTGTCGGGGTCGGGCAGATGGATCGGCAGGCGCAAGTCCATGTTGACGGGTTCGTCTCGCGCGAAGAGCTGCTGGAGATGATGCGGCTGGGCGCCGTTGGCGAACTGACCGGCTGGGCATTCGACGAGGAGGGGCACCTCATCAAGGGCGGGACAAACCTTCGCCTCACCAGCATTCCACCGCAGGTGCCTGCCGAGGCCCTGACCATCGGAGCGGCGGTCGGCCGTGCCAAGGTTTCGGCCATCAGGGCGGCGCTCAAGGGGCGGCTCCTCAACGGGCTGATCACCGACGAGGCGACCGCGGGCGCCATCCTCAAGTCGTAGCCAACTGAACGGGCTTTCAGCTTCTTCGCGCGCGCGGGTTCCCACCGATCAATCCGGTCTGCGCGCCGTCGAACCGTGTCTTCCCGTCTGCGCGTCGGTGCACAGAGCAATTCCGATCCTTGACAACCTCTGGAGTCGGTGTGAACATAATTGCAAGGCGTGGGCATATGCTCAACGTCACTAAGGGAGGTTATCGTGAAACACGTCCTCGGCGCCCTCCTGGGCGCGGCTACCTTGTTAGGTGCAGCCCCTTCCGTCGCACAGACAACCCTGACCATCGCCACCGTGAACAACGGCGACATGATCCGGATGCAGGCGCTGACCAACGAATTCACCGCCAAAAACCCTGACATCACCGTCAAATGGGTGACCCTCGAAGAGAACGTGCTGCGCCAGCGCGTCACCACCGACATCGCGACCAAGGGCGGACAGTTCGACGTGCTGACCATCGGCACCTATGAAGTGCCGATCTGGGCCAAAAAGAACTGGCTCATTCCGCTCGACAATCTCGGATCCGACTACGACGCCGCGGACCTGCTCCCCAAGATCCGCGACGCCGTCTCGGTATCGGGCAAGCTGTACGCCGCGCCGTTCTACGGCGAGAGTTCGATGGTCATGTACCGCACCGACCTGTTCCAGAAGGCCGGCCTGACCATGCCGGAAAACCCGAGCTGGGATTTCGTGATCGATGCTGCGAACAAGCTCACCGACAAATCCGGCGGCGTCTACGGCATCTGCCTAAGGGGCAAGGCGGGCTGGGGCGAGAACATGGCGCTCCTGACCGCGATGGCGAACTCGTTCGGCGCGCGCTGGTTCGACGAGAAATGGCAGCCGCAATTCGACAAGCCGGAGTGGAAGAAGACGCTCTCGACCTATGTCGATCTGATGAAGGCCGCCGGTCCTCCCGGCGCCAGCTCGAACGGCTTCAATGAAAACCTCGCGCTGTTCAATTCCGGCAAATGCGCGATGTGGATCGACGCCACGGTGGCGGCGTCCTTTGTCACCAATCCCAAGGATTCCCAGGTGGCCGACAAGGTCGGCTTTGCGCTCGCGCCGAATGCGGGGCTTGGCAAGAACGCCAACTGGCTGTGGGCATGGAATCTTGCGATCCCCGCCGGTTCGAAGAAAACTGCCGCCGCCGAAAAGTTCATCGCCTGGGCGACCAGCAAGGATTACACCAAGCTCGTCGCTTCAAAGGAGGGATGGGCCAACGTGCCGCCCGGCACCCGCACATCGCTCTACCAGAATCCGGAATATCTGAAGGTCGCGCCGTTCGCCAAGCTGACGCTGGCATCGATCGACGCCGCCGATCCGAACAAGCCGAGCGTGCAGCCGGTGCCGTATGTCGGCGTGCAGTACGCAGCGATTCCGGAGTTCCAGGGTATCGGCACCAGTGTCGGCCAGCAGTTCTCGGCGGCGTTGGCTGGTTCATCGACGGTGGACGCAGCGCTCGCCGCCGCGCAAAGCGCCACCGAACGCGAAATGAAGCGCGCCGGCTATATCAAATAGCGCGCCACGCCAATCTTGGCTGCCGACCGGCCGGAGCACGGACGGCAGCCACATCTCCCTTCAAGAGATAGCAGGAGGCGGCGATGGCGACGCAGCAAACCCAGGTCCTCGGTAGGGCTCTGCTGACGCCGGCCGTCGCATTGCTGTTCATCTGGATGATCGTCCCGCTGGCGATGACGATCTATTTTTCGACGCTGCACTACAGCCTGCTCGACTCCGAAAACTGGAGTTTCGTGGGGCTGGAGAATTTTCGATACTTTCTCACCGACCCCGCTTTTCTGACCGCCCTGCGGAACACGCTGGTGCTGGTTGGTTCAGTGCTCGCCATCACCATCCTGCTCGGCACGCCGCTGGCGCTGCTGCTCGATCAGCAGGTGGTCGGGCGCAGCATCGTCCGCTTGATGGTGATCGCACCGTTCTTCGTGATGCCGACCGTGAGCGCGCTGATCTGGAAGAACCTCTTGATGCATCCGGTTTCCGGGCTGTTCGCCTGGGTCGCGACGCTGGTGGGCGCAACGCCGATCGACTGGTTCAACGATGTGCCTTTGTTTGCGGTGATCCTGATCGTGGCCTGGCAATGGCTGCCGTTTGCCACCCTCATCCTGCTGACGGCGCTCCAGTCGCAGGACGAAGAGCAGAAGGAAGCGGCCGAGATGGACGGGGCGAGCGCGCTTTCTACCTTCATCTATCTCACCTTGCCGCATCTCGCGCGGCCGATCACCGTCGTCATCCTGATCGAAACAATATTCCTGCTGACCGTGTTCGCCGAGATCTTTGTCACGACCGGCGGCGGCCCCGGCCTTGCGACCACCAATATCGCATTCCTGATCTACCAGCAGGCGCTGGTCCAGTACGACGTCGGCAACGCCTCGGCTGGTGGACTGGTCGCGGTCGTGATCGCCAATATCGTGGCCTTCTTCCTGGTGCGGATCGTCGGGCGGAATCTGGAGACGTAGGCGATGGCACGCAAGGTAACGGCGAGACGCGTATGGGTGTCGACTGCGGCCGTGTGGCTGTTCGGATTCCTGATTTTCCTGCCCATCCTGTGGATGGTGCTGACGAGCTTCAAGACCGAGCTCGAGGCGTTCTCGATGCCGCCGAAATTCCTGTTGTTTCACTGGACCACTGAGAACTATGCGACAGTGCAGGAGCGCAGCGATTACGTGCATCATGCGCTCAATTCGATCATCATTGCCGGCGGCTCGACGCTGATTGCGATGATCATTGCGATTCCGGCAGCCTGGTCGATGGCGTTCGCGCCGACCAAGCGCACCAAGGACGTTCTGCTCTGGATGCTCTCGACCAAGATGATGCCGTCGGTCGGCGTGCTGGTTCCGATCTATCTGATCTTTCGCGATTTTGGGCTGCTCGATACGCGCGCCGGTCTCGTGATGATTCTTTGTCTCGGCAATCTGCCGATCGTGATCTGGATGCTCTTCACTTACTTCAAGGAAATCCCGAAAGACATTCTCGAAGCGGCGCGGATGGATGGGGCGACCATCGGGCGCGAACTCGTCTATGTACTGACGCCGATGGCTGTGCCCGGCCTCGCCTCGACGCTGCTGCTTAATTTCATCCTGGCGTGGAACGAGGCGTTCTGGACGCTGAATCTTTCGACGCTGGAGGCAGCACCGCTCACAACGTTCATCGCATCCTATTCGAGTCCTGAAGGCCTGTTCTGGGCAAAACTGTCGGCCGCCTCAACGCTCGCCATTGCGCCGATCATCATCCTCGGATGGTTCACGCAGCGGCAGCTTGTCCGCGGGCTGACCTTCGGCGCGGTCAAATAGCAGGGGAACAGAGATCATGGGCCAGATCACGCTGCAGGGAGTCCGGAAATCTTTCGGGCCGGTCAACATCATCAAGGATGCCAATCTGGATATCGAGGACGGCTCCTTCGTGGTGTTCGTCGGGCCTTCCGGCTGCGGGAAGACGACGCTGTTGCGCCTGATCGCCGGGCTTGAGGACGTCACCGGCGGGCAGATCCTGATCGACGGCAAGAACGTGGTGGATGTGCCGCCGGCCAAGCGCGGCCTGTCGATGGTGTTCCAATCCTATGCGCTCTATCCGCATATGAGTGTCCGCGGCAACATCGCGTTCGGCCTGAAGATGGCGGGCCTGCCGCGCCCGGATATCGACCGCAAGGTGGAGGCTGCTGCCGCCACACTGAACCTCACCCCCTACCTGGACCGCAAGCCGCGCGAGCTATCCGGCGGACAGCGCCAGCGCGTCGCGATCGGGCGCGCGATCGTGCGCGAGCCCAAGGCGTTTCTGTTCGACGAGCCGTTGTCGAATCTCGATGCGGCGCTGCGGGTCCAGATGCGTCTGGAGGTGACAAAACTGCAGAAGCAGCTTGCGACCACCGCCATCTACGTCACCCATGACCAGGTCGAGGCCATGACGATGGCCGACAAGATCGTGGTGCTGAACGCCGGCCATATTGAACAATACGGCTCGCCACTCGAGTTGTACGAACATCCGGCAAACCTGTTCGTCGCCGGTTTCATCGGATCGCCAAAGATGAATTTTGTATCCGGCGAGGCGGCAGGCGAGCCCGACGTCGCCACGCTCGGCATTAGGCCCGAGCACCTGAGGATCGGCAGGGAAGGAGAAGGTTGGCTCGGTACCGTGTCGGTCGCCGAGCATCTGGGCAGCGACACCTTCCTCTATGTCGACGGGGGCAGGCTCGGCCTGCTGACGGCGCGCTGCATCGGAGAATTCAAGTTGAAGGCCGGCGACCGCGTATGGCTTTCGCCGGACCCAGTCCGGCTGCACCGCTTCGACAAGGACGGCGCGGTGATCAGGACATGACATGAGCGGTCGGCGCGCGGCGCCGCGATAGGCAAACAGGAAGAACAAGACGATGTATCTGGAAAAATTCAAGCTTGACCGAAAGACGGCCCTGGTGACGGGCGCCGGCCAGGGAATCGGGCTTGCCTGTGCGGAAGCGCTGGCCGAGGCGGGCGCAAAGGTGCTGATCGCGGACCGCGACCCCCAACTTGCCGCGGCCGGTCGTGCCAGCCTGAAAGCGAAGGGCCTGGATGCCGAGATCATCATCATGGATGTGACGGACTCACGCCGTGTTGACGAGGTCGCCGACGATCTGGCGTCCCGCCACGGCGGCATCAATATCCTGGTCAACAATGCCGGCATTGCGCGGAGCGAGACACCGGCCGAGAAGGTGGCGGACGAACATTGGCTCAATGTCGTCGACGTCAATCTCAACGGCACCTTCTGGTGCTGCCGGGCCTTCGGCAAGCATATGCTAAACGCCAAATCCGGTTCCATTGTGAACATCGGGTCGATGTCCGGCTTCATCGTCAACAAACCGCAGGAGCAGTGTTACTACAACGCCTCGAAGGCCGCGGTGCACCATCTCACCAAATCGCTCGCGGCCGAATGGGGCGCCCGTGGCGTCCGGGTCAACGCGGTGGCGCCCACGTATGTCACAACCCCGCTCAACGCATTCGTCAAAAGCAACCCGCGGATGTACGATGCCTGGATCGGCGGTACGCCGATGGCGCGGATGGGGGAGGTCGATGAGATCGCATCGGTCGTTCTGTTTCTGGCGTCTGACGCCGCCAGCCTGATGACTGGAAGTATCGTCCTCGTCGATGGGGGTTATACGTGCTGGTGAGCTGGCGTTGAACTGAAGCGGGGTTGCGATGCGGCAGGCCTTCATCGGCATCGACGTTGGAACGTCGAGCGCGCGCGCCGGCGTGTTTGACGAGAACGGAGCTTTGCTGGCGACCGCCCGGCATCCGATCACGGTGTGGCACGAAGCGGGCGGTGTCGTCGAACAGTCGTCGTCCGAGATCTGGTCAGCATGCGCCGCCTCGGTTCGCGCCGCGATGCGGGAGGCAGCCATTCCGCCTTCCGCGGTCAAGGGTCTCGGTTTTGATGCGACCTGCTCGCTCGTGGTGCTTGACGCCGGCGGCCAGCCGCTGACGGTGAGCAGTTCCGGCGACGAGCGACGGAACGTCATCGTCTGGATGGATCATCGCGCGATGAACGAAGCGCGCGAGGTGAACGAGACACAGGACGAGGTGCTGCGCTATGTCGGCGGCTCGATCTCGCCGGAAATGGAAATTCCCAAACTGCTCTGGCTGAAGCGGCACCTGCCGTCGACCTACCGGTCGGCGGGTCATTTCTTTGACCTTGCCGACTATCTTTCGTTCCGTGCCACCGGATCGACGGCGCGATCGATCTGCACGGTGGTCTGCAAATGGAACTATCTCGCCCACGATCGGTGCTGGAGCCGCAGCTATTTCGAGCGCGTTGGTCTTGGCGACCTGGTCGCCGACCAATATGCGAAAATCGGAACGGAGATCGTCGCGTCCGGCACGCCGCTGGGTGCAGGTCTGACGAAATCCGCGGCAGATGATTTCGGCCTCCTCGAGGGCACGCCGGTCGCCGCGTCGCTGATTGACGCCCACGCCGGAGGCGTGGGCACGATCGGCGGGCGCGGGAAGTCGGGTGAAGAGGTCGATGTGCGCCGTCGTCTTGCCTACATCATGGGAACCTCGGCCTGCATCATGGCGACAACGCCAAAGCCTTGTTTCGTCCCGGGCGTCTGGGGCCCTTACTATTCGGGAATGGTGCCGGGGTTCTGGCTCAACGAAGGCGGACAGTCCGCCGCCGGTGCGGCCATCGATCACCTCATCAGGTCCCATCCCGCCTATAACGAGGCCGTCGCAACTGCGCGTTCCGCCGGCATGGAAGTTCTCGAATTTCTCGAACGGCGCATCGTCTCACGCGCCTCAAGCCTGGGTGAGGCGGCGTTGCTGGCCCGCGACATCCACGTTCTGCCCGAATTTCTCGGCAACCGGTCACCCTTCGCCGATCCCTATTCCCGCGCGGTGGTTGCAGGCATGGATCTCGACGTCGACATCGGCTCGATGGAGCGACTGTTCGTGGCCGGGCTGTGCGGGCTTGCCTATGGTCTTGCCGATGTCGTCGAAGCTTTTCGATCGCACGGCGTGGACAGTGATATGATGGTGATCAGCGGCGGCGCGGGACGAAGTCCGCTGGTTCGCCAGATCATGGCGGATACGACCGGCCTGACCGTTGCGGTCCCGGAAACGCAGGAGCCCGTCCTGCTCGGCGCTGCCATGCTGGGCGCGGTTGCGGCGAAGTCTTGCAGGTCAATCGGTGAGGCGATGGCCTCAATGTCGGCGATCGGCCGGCTGAGCGAGCTGACACCGCCGGGATTGACCGATTTCCACCGGACAAAGCGGCGAGTTCACGGGATGATGCGAAAATTCGAGCGAGACAGCCGTGATGCGATGCAGGGGATCGCATCGGTCGCCGGACTTGATACGAAGAACTAGAGCCATGCTGCTGAGCTGTGGAGATGCCCTGGTCGATTTTCTGCCGGTCAAGTCCGTGGATGGACGCGACGCGACCGTGCCGGTTGTCGGGGGTTCTTGTCTCAACATCGCTGTCGGCATGGCGCGTCTCGGCGCGCCGGCAGGGTTTGTGGGCGGCGTCTCGAGCGATCTCTTCGGCCGCATGATTGCCGATCACGCGTCGGCCTCGCAGGTCGACCTTCGATATGTGACGCGCAGCGCGCATCAGACGACGCTCGCGTTTGTGCGCCACGTGGGCGGCGAGCCGCACTATGCGTTCTATGACGAGGCAACGGCGTCCCGAAACTGGACCTACCAGCGTGGCTCCATCCCTTTCGGCGAGATCGAAGCGGTTCATGTCGGATCGACCACGCTTGCCAACGACAAGGGGGCGGCCCAGGCGCTGGCGATGATTGAAGACGCAGGCGGCTCGACCACGATCTCCTTCGATCCGAATTGCCGGCCCAATTTGGTGGGGGACAAGGCGCGCTACGTCGATCAGATGAATGCATTTGCCGCGGCGGCAGACATCGTTCGGATGTCGGATGTCGATTTTGAATTTCTCTACGGTGGGAACGACTACGATGAAAAAGCGAGGTCGCTGATCGAGGCCGGTGCAAGTCTGGTCGTCGTTACGAGTGGGGTCCATGGCGCCCAGGCCTGGCACAGCAAAGCGGGGCTGGTGAAGGTCGAGGCGCCCGCAACAAGTGTGGTGGATACCATCGGGGCAGGCGACAGCTTTCAAGCCGCCCTGTTGTTCGCTGTACGCGCGATCGGCAGGATCAAGTGCAGCACGCTGGCGCAACTGAACTCCGACGAGCTTGGTCGTGCGTTGTCGTTTGCGTCGACTTGCGCGGCCTTCACATGCGGGCGCGCCGGAGCCGATCCACCACGCCAATCCGATGTCGGCCCGGCATTGTCGCGTCTTTTGAGCTGACATGTCGGAGGAAGAAATGTTGCGTCAGGATTTTCGATGCTTCGCGTCCACCGCGATCGCAGCCGCTGCGGTGCGGTTTTCGACGCCGAGTTTTGAGTAGATCTGCTCGAGGTGCTTGTCGACGGTGCGCGGGCTCAAGCCCAGAATTTGGGCGATGTCGCGGTTGGTCTTGCCCTTCGACAGCCACGACAGCACTTCGCCCTCGCGCGTCGTCAGGCCAAGCTCGCTGGAGAATTCCGCCGGCGTCTCGGTGCCGGAATCCTTTGCAAGCCGCAGCAGGAATTCGTTGCTGCCCAGCCTGCCCATATATTGCAGCCGGAGCTGTTCGTTGCCGGGAAGCGCGGTCATGATCGCGGCTTTCGATCCGGCCTTGCCCTTGCGGGCCTGGTCCAGCCATAGCGGGATCGGGTCGGGCAGCACGACAGCGTCGTCGCTATCCGGGCTAAGCGCATCCGACAGCAATTTCTGCGCTTGGGGCGTCGCCCACATGATCTTGCCAACGCTGTTGACGGCGAGCAGGTAGCGGCCGGAAACGTCGAGGGCGGCGCGCGCGCTCTGGGTCAGCCGCGCATTGGCGAGGTGGACGCGGATGCGTGCCAGCATCTCCTCCACCGCAATCGGCTTGGTGACGTAGTCGACGCCGCCGGCCTCCAGGCCGCGCACGATATGCTCGGTTTCGGCCAGCCCGGTCATGAAGATGATGGGAACGTGTTCGAGGCCGGCGTCGCGCTTCAGTCGCTTGCAGGTTTCAAAGCCGTCCAACCCGGGCATGACGGCGTCGAGCAGGACGATGTCGGGCGTGATCTGGTCGACGATCCGCATCGCCGCCGCGCCATCCAGCGCGACCATGACCGTCATGCCGGCGCCGTCGAGCGCGTCGGTGAGCAGCCGCAGCGTCTCCGGCGAATCATCGACGATGAGTGCGACGTCGCGCTTTTTGGATTCAGTGATCATAGCTGTGCAGTGTTTTCAGGGTCGCCATGTACTGATCGAGATCGAAGCGATCGATCAAGGTACGCATTTGCGACACGAAGTCGGTATGTTCAGGATAATCGCTCCCGATCTCGTCGAGCTTGACCTGGATCGCTCTGATATAACCGAGTTGCCCGAGGCCGATCAGTTCCTCGACATATTTCACCGGTGGCCGCGATCCCGTTTCCGGTTTCCAGCGCGGCTGGGGTATTGGCTCGGCCTCGTACTGCCATTCGATCTTGAGCAATTGCCGGATCGTCTCCACCAGCTTGGGAATATCGATCGGCTTCATCAGATAGCCGTCGTGAAACGGCTGCGCCAGCGGCGCGCCATGCGCCTCAAGTGCGCTCGCCGACACCATCAGGATGCGGGCCTGATGATGGCCGCTGGCGCGCAACGTTTCAGCCACCGTCCAGCCATCCATCCCCGCCATCGAGATATCCAGCAGGAACAGATCGGGCCGGCAGTGCTGCGCCAGCGCCAGGCAGCCGGGTCCGTCGGGCGCGCTCAGAAGAATAAAACCGAGCGGCGCCAGCACCTCGCGCAAGAGGTCGCGGTGGGTCGGATCGTCATCGGTAATCAGGATCGTTTTGCGCGGGCCGTGATAGCCGAAGATCGGCGCCTCCACCGGCGCGATCCTTGTCGGATTGGTGACCTCAGACAGCAGGATCTTGACGCGGAAAATGCTGCCGGTGCCGACCTGGCTCGTCACCCTGATATCGCCGCCCATCACGCCGGCGAGCAGCCGGCTGATGGTCAGCCCGAGACCGGTGCCGGTCTGCGGCTGCGACACGCCGAGTGCGCCGCGCTCGAACGGCGCGAAGATGCGTTCGAGATCGCTTGCCTGGATTCCGGGGCCGGTATCGATAACCTCGAACTCCGCGACCGGGCTGCGGTAGTGCACGACGAACTGCACGCTGCCGGTTTGTGTGAATTTCAGCGCATTCGATAGCAGGTTGATCAGAACCTGGCGCAGCCGCTTTTCGTCGGCATAGACGACGACGGGCAGTACCGCAGGCCGCTTGAAAACGAAGTCAATGCCCTTGGCGACGGCCTGAACACGAAACATCCCGACGAGCTGGTCGAGGAATTCGCTCAGGCGCACCTCGTCGCGCGAGAGATAGAGCCGGCCGGCCTCGATCTTGGAAATATCCAGAATGCCGTCGATCAGCCCGGACAGATGGTCGGCGCTGCGCCGGACCACGCGCACCTGGTCGCGCGGCTTGGTGGCAAGGCCGGAATCCTGCTCGAGCAATTGCGCATAGCCGGAGATAGCGTTCAGCGGCGAACGCAGTTCATGGCTGAGCCCGACCACATAGCGGCTCTTGGCGAGGTTGGCGGACTCAGCCACTTCCTTGGCGCGTTGCAGCTCGGCGTCGGTGCGCTTGTGCGCATCGATTTCCTGGATCAAAAGCGTGGTCTGCCGTCGCGTTTCCGCCTCCGCCGCGCGGCGGCTCTGTTGCGCCAGCACGAACAGCCACGCCACCACGCCGATGATGATGGTAAGTGCGAAGAACACCTTCCACAGCACGTCGGACAGCAGCAGATTGTCCACCGCCACCGTCGCCGACGTTTGCAGATAGATCAGCCCGAGTATCAGCCCGACGAGGCCGGCGGATACTGCGAACACCCCGACATAATGCCCGAACTGCGAATTGATCCGGGCGTAGACCGGCGCCGGCAACATCTTGCCCAGCGTCTCCGACACCTGCGCGCCGATCCGCGCATGCGGCTTGCACAGATCGTGGCAGCGCGCGTCGAGCGAACAGCACAGCGAACAGATCGGGCCGGCATAGGCGGGGCAGGAGGCCATGTCCTCGGGCTCGAACGAGTGCTCGCAGATACAGCACTGGATCGCTTCGAGGTTCTGCCAGCTACGTTTGGGTTTGCGCGCGATGTAATATTTTCCGTCGGTCGCCCATGCGATCAGCGGCGCGGTGATGAAGGCAACCGCCAGCGCGACGAAGGCCGAGAGCGCCTTCGCTGTCGGTCCGAACAGGCCGTAGAACGCCGAGATCGAGACGATGGTCGCGATCGTCATGGCGCCGACGCCGACCGGATTGATGTCATAGAGATGTGCGCGCTTGAACTCGATGTGCTGTGGCCGCAAGCCGAGCGGCTTGTTGATGACGAGATCGGCGACCAGCGCGCCGACCCACGCAATCGCGACGTTGGAGTAGAGCGCCAGCGTCTGCTCCAGCGCCTTGTAGACGCCGATTTCCATCAGCAGCAGCGCCACCATGACGTTGAACACCAGCCAGACCACGCGGCCGGGATGGCTGTGCGTCAGCCGCGAGAAGAAGTTCGACCAAGCGATCGAGCCGGCATAGGCGTTGGTGACGTTGATCTTGACCTGCGAGAGAATGACGAAGGTGCCGGTCAGCGCCAGCGCCAGATCAGGCTGCGAAAGAACGTAGCGGAATGCTTCGAGATACATGTGCGCGGGATCGGCCGCCTGTTCGTTGGTGACGCCGTGGCTGAGCGCGAAATAGGCGAGGAAGGAACCGACGAGCAGTTTGAGCGCTCCGAAAATGATCCAGCCGGGGCCGGCGCTGAGCAGGGCGATCCACCACGAGGTTCGCGAGGTGCGGCGGTCGCGCGGCAGAAACCGCAGGAAGTCGACCTGTTCGCCGATCTGCGCCACCAGCGAAAACACCACTGAGGCGGCGGTGCCGAACAGCAGCAGATCGAGATGGCCGCTCGCGTCGCCATGTTCGCCGGCGAATTTTCGCCATTCAGTGAACGAATGCGGGTTGGCCCAGGCGATCGCCACGAAGGGAAGGATGTGGAGCACGACCCAGAGCGGCTGCGTCCATAGTTGGAAGCGGCTGATCAAGGTGATGCCGTAGGTCACCAGGGGAATGATGACGACGGCGCTGATGAGATAGCCGATCGGGCGCGGGATGCCGAAGCACATCTCCAGCGCGGCCGCCATGATGACCGCTTCGAGCGCGAAGAAGATGAAGGTGAACGAGGCGTAGATCAGCGAGGTGATGGTCGAGCCGATGTATCCAAAGCCGGCGCCGCGGGTCAGCAGGTCGATATCGATGCCGCATTTAGCGGCATGGTAGGCAATCGGCAGGCCGCAAAGGAAGATGATGACGCTGACGACCAGAATGGCGGCGGTGGCGTTGGTTGCGCCGTAATTCAGCGTAATCGTGCCGCCGATCGCCTCCAGCGCCAGAAAAGAGATGGCGCCAAGGGCCGTATTGGCGACGCGGGCGGCCGACCACCGCCGGGCGCTCTTGGCGGTGAAGCGCAGCGCATAATCTTCCAGGGTTTGGTTCGCAACCCATTGATTATATTGGCGTCTGACGCGGTCGATCCGCTGCCGCCCTGCCACTGCGATGCTCCTGCCCGTTTCAGCTGACCCCTGCGTAGCCAGCAAGCCCCGTACCAAAAATCTACGTCGCTATTTTGCGGTGCAATATACGCAATCCCACGTATCTGTGCAGTGCACAAATCCGGGTCATCCTCGCCTGACCAATAAGCGTTCTCGAACAAAAATGGGGTGCTCATGTCAGACGAACCAAACAAGGGCCTGCAGTCGCCGCTTCGCCGCAAACTGCTGATGGGCGCGGCGGCCCTCCCGCTCATTTCGATGCTTCCCCGGCCCTCATTCGGAGCCGGTCCTGCCACCGCTACGGTCAACACCACGGGGCTGGCGGTCACCGATACGGAAGTCACGGTCGGCATCCTGCACTCGGCCACCGGCACGATGGCGATCTCGGAAACCGGTTCGATCCAGGCCGAGAAGCTCGCCATCGAGCAGATCAACGCCGCCGGCGGCGTGCTCGGACGCAAGATCAAGTTCATCCAGGAAGACGGCGCCAGCGACTGGCCTACCTTTGCGGAAAAGGCCAAGAAGCTTCTCGTCAACGACAAGGTCGCGGCGATCATGGGCTGCTGGACCTCGGCATCGCGCAAAGCGGTGCTGCCGGTCATGGAGCAGTACAACGGCATGCTCTACTACCCGACCTTCTATGAAGGTCTCGAGCAGTCCAAGAACGTCATCTACACCGGCCAGGAAGCCACCCAGCAGATTCTCGCTGGGCTAAACTGGATCGCCAAGGAGAAGGGCGCCAAATCGTTCTTCTTCATCGGTTCGGATTACATCTGGCCGCGCACCTCGAACAAGATCGCGCGCAAGCACGTCGAGAACGTGCTGAAGGGCAAGGTCGTCGGCGAGGAATATTACGCGCTCGGGTCTACCCAGTTCAATTCGGTGATCAACAAGATCAAGCTGACCAAGCCCGACGTGATTTTCACCGACGTGGTCGGTGGTTCGAACGTTGCCTTCTACAAGCAGCTCAAGGCGGCCGGCGTCGACCTGTCGAAGCAGGCGCTGCTGACGATCTCGGTGACCGAAGACGAAATCGACGGCATCGGCGGCGAGAACATCGCGGGCGCCTATGCCTGCATGAAGTACTTCCAGTCGCTCGACAACGCCAACAACAAGGCGTTCGTCGCCGCCTTCAAGAAGATGTGGGGCGAGAAGACCGTGATCGGCGACGTGACGCAGGCCGCCTATCTCGGCCCGTGGCTGTGGAAATTGACGGTCGAGAAGGCGGGCAGCTTCGACATCGACAAGATCGCAGCCGCCTCGCCCGGTATCGAATTCAAGGGCGCGCCCGAAGGCTACGTGCGCATCCATGAAAATCATCACCTCTGGTCGAAGACCCGCGTCGGCAAGGCCAAGCTTGATGGCCAGTTCGAGCTGATCTTCGAGACCGCCGACCTGGTCGAGCCCGATCCGTTCCCGAAGGGCTACCAGTAAAGGCTGCGGCACTTCCCGCAATCTCTCCCGAGCAACCGCTCCCTGGCGTGGACCGTCAATCCGCGCTCACGACCCCGCGTCGCGAATCCGTTCGCGACGCGGGGACCTTATCCCCTCGACGGAGAAAGTCAGATGTTCGGCGAATATTCGATTGGCGATCTGGGCTCCATCTTCGTCATGCAGGGTTTTGCGGGCCTGATCCTGTTTTCCGTCTACGTGCTGATGGCGCTCGGTCTTGCGATCATCTTCGGCCAGATGGGCGTCATCAACATGGCGCACGGCGAGTTCATGATCCTCGGTGCCTACGTCACTTGGATGACGTCGAACGTGTTCCAGAGCTATCTGCCGAGCCTGTTCAGCGGCTATTTTTTCCTCGCGATGCTGCTGGCATTCCTGGCCTCCGGCGCGCTCGGCATGCTGGTGGAATGGGTACTGATACGTCACCTCTACAAACGGCCGCTCGACACGCTGCTCGCCACCTGGGGCCTCAGCCTGATGCTGCAGCAGGCCTATCGCTCGATCTTCGGTGCGCGTGAAGTCGGCGTCGAGCTGCCGCAGTGGATGCTGGGATCGCTGAAGGTCACTGACTCGATCGAGGTGCCGATCAACGGCGTCTTCGTGATGGGCCTGACCGTGCTGATCACCATCGTGGTCGCCTATGTCATGTACAAATCGCGCTGGGGCCGCCAGGTCCGGGCCGTCGTGCAGAACCGCATCATGGCCGGCGCCGTCGGCATCAACACCGCCAAAGTCGATCGTTATACCTTCGCGCTCGGCTGCGGCATCGCCGGCGTCGCCGGCAGCGCCTTCACCATGATCGGCTCGACCGGGCCGACGTCAGGCCAGCTCTACATCGTCGATACCTTCCTGGTGGTCGTATTCGGCGGCGCCGCGAGCCTGCTCGGCACCATCGCATCGGCCTTCTCGATCTCGCAGACACAATCGACGCTCGAATTCTTCATGTCGGGATCGATGGCAAAGGTCCTGACGCTGCTAGCGGTTGTCGGAATTCTCATGCTGCGGCCGCAGGGTCTGTTCGCCCTCAAGGTCCGCAAATAACAAGAAGAGGGCTGAAGGCATGACCGACAATCGCTTTACCAATCGATCGGAGCTGATCGGGATCCTGGTGCTCGCCGTCTTCCTGGTGGTGATCCTGCCGCTCTGTCTCGATGTCTTCAGGCTCAACCTCGTCGCGAAATATCTCACCTATGCCTTCGTGGCGTTGGGGCTGGTGATCTGCTGGGGCTATGGCGGCATCCTGAGCCTGGGGCAGGGCGTGTTCTTCGGTCTCGGCGGCTACTGCATGGCGATGTTTCTCAAGCTCGAGGCATCGAGCGTTGAGAACACCAAGATCCAGTCGACCCCCGGGATTCCCGATTTCATGGACTGGAATCAGATCACCTCGCTGCCGTTGTTCTGGAAGCCGTTCCACAGCCTCACCTTCACCATCGCCGCGGTCATTCTGGTGCCCGGCATCTTTGCCCTGATCATCGGTGCGGCGATGTTCAAGCGCCGCGTCGGCGGCACCTATTTCGCCATCATCACGCAGGCGGTCGCGGCGATCCTGACCATCCTGATCGTGGGTCAACAGGGCTATACCGGCGGCATCAACGGCATGACCGATCTCCGTACGCTGAAGGGCTGGGACATCCGTCCCGACCAGGCCAAGATCGTGCTCTACTTCTTCGAGGTAGGCCTGCTGTTCGTCTGCATCTTCATCGCCCAGTTCATCAGGCATTCGAAGCTCGGCCGCATCCTGGTCGCGATGCGCGACCAGGAGGACCGGGTCCGCTTCTCCGGCTACAGCGTCGCCAACTTCAAGATCTTCGCCTTCTGCGTCGGCGCCATCTTTGCCGCCATCGGCGGCGCCATGTTCGCGCTGCAGGTCGGATTCATGTCGCCGTCCTTTGTCGGCATCGTGCCGTCGATCGAGATGGTGATCTATACCGCGGTCGGCGGTCGGCTCTCGATCCTGGGCGCCGTCTACGGAACCATGCTCGTCAACTTCGCCAAGACCAGCCTTTCGGAATCATTCCCCGAACTCTGGCTGTTCGGCCTCGGCGGACTGTTCATCGCCGTGGTGCTGGCTTTTCCGAACGGCCTCGCCGGTATCTGGGGGGATCATGTGCAGCCGCGGATCGACCGGCTGATCGCTTCGCGCAAGCCGAAGTCCGGCGCCGGCTGGACCGACAGCTCCGTCGCCGACGGCGCGCCGGCAGAGTGAGGGGGACATCATGCTGATTGGTCACCAACCCAAACCTTTCCTGCTCGCGGTCGAGGGCCTCACGGTGTCCTTTGACGGGTTTAAGGCAGTGAACGATCTCTCCTTCTATGTCGAGGAGAACGAGATCCGCGTCATCATCGGTCCCAACGGCGCCGGCAAGACCACGGTGCTCGATCTGATCTGCGGAAAGACCAAGGCCACGTCAGGCTCGATCGCGTTTCGCGGCAAGGAGCTGACGAAGCTGAAGGAGAACCAGATCGTCAAGGCCGGGGTGGGGCGCAAGTTCCAGACGCCGTCGATCTACGACGATCTCACCGTGTTCGAGAATCTGGAAATTTCGTTTCCGCGCGGGCGCACCGTGTTCGGCGCGCTGACGTTCACGCGCGACGCCGTCGTGCGCGACCGCGTCCATGAAGTCGCGGAAATGATCTTTCTGAAAGACCGCCTCGACATGAGCGCAGCCCTGCTCAGCCACGGGCAGAAGCAATGGCTCGAGATCGGCATGTTGCTGATCCAGGACCCGGATTTGCTGATGCTCGACGAGCCGGTGGCCGGCATGAGCGTGAGCGAGCGCTCCAAGACCGCCGAACTCCTCAACCGCATCATCAAGGATCGCTCGGTGCTGGTCATCGAGCACGACATGAAATTCGTCGAGGACATCGCCCACAAGGTCACGGTGCTGCATCAGGGCCAGATCCTGTCGGAAGGCACGATGGACAAGGTGAAGAACGATCCGAAGGTCATTGAAGTGTATCTGGGGCACTAAGGAGCAGGGGCATGCTGGCAATTTCGGATCTCCACGTCGCTTACGGCCAGAGCGAGGTGCTGCACGGCCTCAACGTGTCGGTGGCGCCCAACGAGATCGTCGCGATCATGGGCCGCAACGGCATGGGCAAGACCACGCTGATGAAGTCGCTGATGGGCATCGTGCCCACCAAGAGCGGCTCGGTCAGCATGGAGGGCGCTGAGCTTAGCGCGCTGCCGAGCTACGATCGTGTCGCCAAGGGTCTCGCCTATGTACCGCAGGGCCGCATGATTTTCTCCACCATGACGGTAAAGGAAAACATCGAGACCGGCCTGGTCGTCTCCGGCGGTTCGGAAGTGCCCGAAGACATTTACGAGCTGTTTCCGGTGTTGCTGGAAATGAAGAACCGCCGCGGTGGCAATCTTTCCGGCGGTCAGCAGCAGCAACTGGCGATCGCACGCGCGCTCGCCACCAAGCCGAAGGTGCTGCTGCTGGACGAGCCGACCGAGGGCATCCAGCCGTCGATCATCAAGGAGATGGCGCGCACGCTGAAACGCATTCGCGACGAGCGCGGCCTGTCGATCGTCGTCTCCGAGCAGGTGTTGAGCTTCGCGCTCGATATCGCCGACCGCGTGCTCGTCATCGA
Source organism: Bradyrhizobium sp. McL0615 (assembly GCF_049993905.1). Classification (NCBI taxonomy): domain Bacteria; kingdom Pseudomonadati; phylum Pseudomonadota; class Alphaproteobacteria; order Hyphomicrobiales; family Nitrobacteraceae; genus Bradyrhizobium; species Bradyrhizobium sp. McL0615. Next base: position 2,622,640 of record NZ_CP188254.1, read on the forward strand.
GAACGGCGAGATCGTCCGCGACGACCCGCGCGACAGCGTCGATGCCGCGCAAGTTTCGAAATTCCTGTCCGTGTAAACTCGTAACTGCTGTTCTAAAAAGGGGAGCTATCGATGCCAGAGACACTGATCAAGGTCGATCTTTCGAAGTCGGCCTACGACAACGACATGATCCACAATCGGTGGCATCCCGACATTCCGATGGTTTCGTGGGTCAACCCGGGCGACGATTTCATCATCGAGACCTATGACTGGACCGGCGGCTTCATCAAGAACAACGATTCCGCCGATGACGTGCGCGACATCGATCTGTCGATCGTGCACTTCCTGTCCGGCCCGATCGGCGTCAAGGGCGCCGAGCCCGGCGACTTGCTGGTGGTCGACTTGCTCGACGTCGGTCCGCTGAAGGAAAGCCTGTGGGGTTTTAACGGCTTCTTCTCCAAACAAAATGGCGGCGGCTTCCTGACCGACCACTTCCCGCTGGCGCAGAAATCGATCTGGGACATCAAGGGTCTCTACACGTCGTCGCGCCACATTCCCGGTGTGAATTTTGCCGGCCTGATCCATCCCGGCCTGATCGGCTGTCTGCCCGATCCGAAACTGCTCGCGACCTGGAACGAGCGCGAGACGGCGCTGATCGCGACCAACCCGACGCGTGTCCCGGGCCTTGCCAATCCGCCGTTCGCCGCGACTGCCCACGCCGGCCGCGCCAAGGGTGAAGCCAAGGCCAAGGTCGGCGCAGAGGGCGCGCGCACCGTGCCGCCGCGCGAGCATGGCGGCAATTGCGACATCAAGGATCTGTCGCGCGGCTCGAAGATCTTCTTCCCGGTCTATGTGCCGGGCGGCGGTCTCTCGATGGGCGATCTGCATTTCAGCCAGGGCGACGGCGAGATCACCTTCTGCGGCGCGATCGAAATGGCCGGCTGGCTGCACCTGAAGGTCGATATCATCAAGGATGGCGTCGCCAAATACGGCATCAAGAATCCCGTGTTCAAGCCGTCGCCGATCACGCCGAACTACAAGGACTATCTGATCTTCGAAGGCATCTCGGTCGACGAGGCCGGCAAGCAACATTACCTCGACGTTCACATCGCCTATCGCCAGGCCTGTTTGAACGCGATCGAATACCTGAAGAAGTTCGGCTATTCCGGCGCGCAGGCCTATTCGATCCTCGGTACCGCGCCGTGCCAGGGCCACATCTCGGGCGTGGTCGACGTGCCCAACGCCTGCGCCACGCTGTGGCTGCCGACGGAGATTTTCGACTTCGACATCATGCCGTCGTCGGCAGGTCCCATCAAACACATCACGGGCGATATCCAGATGCCGATCTCGCCGGACAAGTGATTCTTGCGCGAGAAGGATGCGGGACGGCCTGCGTGCCGGCCGCCTCGCATCCGCTGCCTGACTACGAAGACAAATCGCGCGAGGAAACCAGATGCCCGTCTACGAATATCTCTGCAACGATTGCGGCCCGTTCACGGACATGCGGCCGATGGCCGAATGCGACGATCCGCAGGACTGCCCGCGCTGCGAGACTGAATCGCCGCGCGTGATCCTGACCGCGCCGGCGTTCTTCTGCATGCCGTCGGACAAGCGCAAAGCCATGGCTACCAACGAGCGCAGCGCCCACGCGCCGAAGACATCAGCCGAATACAAGGCCGCGCATGGCCCCGGCTGCGGCTGCTGTTCGACCGGAAAGAAGAAGCCGGCCAGGCTGATGACCAAGAGCAGAAGCGGAGCCAAGGGGTTTCCGACCGCCCGCCCATGGATGATCAGCCACTGAAGCGCGATCCGTCAAACCCGAACCAGAACAAGAGGCGATCCAATGCTCCACGGTGACATTTCCTCAAGCAACGACACGGTCGGCGTCGCAGTCGTCAATTACAAAATGCCGCGGCTGCACACCAAGGCCGAGGTGCTCGACAACGCCCGCAAGATTGCCGACATGATCGTCGGCATGAAGCTTGGGTTGCCAGGCATGGATCTCGTGATCTTCCCGGAATATTCCACCCACGGCATCATGTACGACTCCAAGGAGATGTACGAGACCGCCTCGCAGGTCCCCGGTGCCGAGACGGAAATCTTTGCCGAAGCCTGCCGCAAGGCAAAAGTCTGGGGCGTGTTCTCGCTCACCGGCGAGCGCCACGAGGAGCATCCGCACAAGGCGCCGTACAACACCCTGATCCTGATGAACGACAAGGGCGAGATCGTCCAGAAGTACCGCAAGATCATGCCGTGGGTGCCGATCGAAGGCTGGTATCCCGGCAATTGCACCTATATGTCCGAAGGCCCGAAGGGCCTGAAGGTCAGCCTGATCATCTGCGACGACGGCAACTTTCCGGAAATCTGGCGCGACTGCGCCATGAAGGGCGCCGAGCTGATCGTGCGCTGCCAGGGTTACATGTATCCGGCCAAGGAACAGCAGATCCTGATTTCCAAGGCGATGGCCTGGGCCAACAATGTCTATGTCGCAGTCGCCAATGCCGCGGGCTTCGATGGCGTCTATTCCTATTTCGGTCACTCCGCGATCATCGGCTTCGATGGCCGCACGCTGGGCGAGACCGGCGAGGAGGAGTACGGCATCCAGTACGCGGCACTGTCGAAGAGCCTGATCCGCGATGCGCGCCGCAACGGACAGTCGCAGAACCATCTCTTCAAGCTGCTGCACCGCGGCTATACTGGCATGATCAATTCCGGCGAAGGCGCGAAGGGCGTCGCGTCCTGCCCCTATGACTTTTACAAAAAGTGGATCGACGATCCCGAAGGCACGCGCGAAATGGTCGAGGCGATGACCCGGCCGACGGTTGGGACTGACGAGTGCCCGATCGACGGCATTCCGAACGAGAAGACGGGAAGCAACTACTAGCTAGCGCCGTAGCGTGACCGGAATTTCCCAAGGGCTGCGCACGGTTCCTATCGACCATTTAACGACCGCGCCGGGGCTCAGTACAAAATCAGGAAATTTGGCGAGCCATTCCTCAAGCGCGACACGGATTTCCGTCCTTGCGAGCGACGAGCCGATGCATCGATGGATGCCGAGGCCGAACGCCGCATGACCGCCGCCAACGCTCGCCATCCCGACAATCAATGCAGAATCGTGATGGGAATCCGTCGCGGCCCTCGCACGAGTCCCGAGGTCCACTCCACGACCGCTCCCTGCTTGAGCTCGAACTCGGGAAACTTGAGCAGCCATTCCTGGATGCCGACGCGAAGTTCCATGCGCGCAAGATGCGCGCCAATGCAGCGATGGATGCCGAGACCAAACGTCACGTGCGGGTTTTCGGTGCGATCGATGATGATCTCGTCCGGCTCCGAAAACAGCGCTGGATCACGATTGGCGGCGCCGTAGCTGAGCATGACCATCTCGCCGGTTTTGAGCGGACAGCCACCGAGCACGGTGTCCTTGATGATGACGCGGCCCAGCAGCGCCGGCGCGTAGGCCCGCAGGAACTCCTCTATCGCCGTCGGGATGAGATGAGGTTCGGTGACAAGACGCCGCCTATCATCTGCATGTGTCGCAAGGTGCCACAGGCAGGTGCCGACCATGCTCCAAGTCGTGTCGATTCCAGCAAGAAGCAAAAGCCGGACCGTTCCGACGATATACTCATCGCTCAGTGGCTGCCCATTCAGTTCTGCCTCGAACAAATATCCGATCAGGTCCTCGCCATGCGTTTTCCGGCACTCCGCCACATGGTCGGACATAAACGCGTTCATTTCAGCGTATGCCGCGCGGGCTATTGCGGGCTCACGAAAGCCTACGTAGAGCTTACGGAGCCACCCTCGAAACCTCTCACCTTCGTGCTCGGGCAGGCGAAGCATATGAGTTATCACGCGTGTCGGTATATTCTGCGCATAATCGACGGCCGCGTCGAATTCAGTCCTGCCGGAAAGGCCTTCAAGCGTCTCGCGGCAAATCGCACGTGCTCGCGGCTCGAGTTCCTGGATGGCAGCCGGCGTAAACAATGGCAACAATAGCTTTCGCTGATCCCGATGCGCGGGCGGATCGGACGAGAACGGCGGGTTCGGCGGAATCTCCGGATTGCCCTCGCGGATCGTGTTGCGACGCGATGAGAAGTGGTCGGTGTCGTAGGCGACGGCCCGGATGTCTTCGTAACGCAGTGGAAAGTAGACACCTGAAAAGCGATCGGTATGAGCGACCGGGCATGTTTGCCGAAGCTCTTTCCAGATCGGAAACGGATCTTCGGCCCAGGCAGGATCGAGATGGTCGAAGTCGCTTGCCCAGTCGGCTACAGGTGCGCGTTCGCCCATGGTGACTACCTTTGCTCTTCGAGATCGATTGCAAGTTCGGGACAATTGGCCCTCGCCAGGTGAGCCTTGTCGCGCAGGTTAGGTGGAAACACGCCGTCGCCGGCGGCATGGGACTCACCGAGTTCGGCGAGTTCGAACAGCTCGGGTGCGAGCGCAACGCAACGGGCGTGCCCTTGGCATCGCTGGCGATTCACCCGCGCTTTCAAGACAACAGAGATAGAAGCGTCCCGACGGATACTCAAAAGCCACCTCCTCAGGTGCCGATCGCCTCCAACATTCTGATGCGCTGCTGTTACGGGTAGATTTCAACAGATGAGATCAGGGTTACGGTTGCAATGGTGTCGACCGAAAGTGGACTGACGCCGCCCACACCTTCAAACATCCGGTCATCGTCCAGCAAAGCGGTAGGCGGGCGGCTGCATTGAGCCGCCCGGGATTGCCGTCATTCGGCCGGCGTCAGCTTGGCCTGACCTTCGGTCGCCGGCTTCTGCTTGCCGAACAGCCAGGTCTGCAGCCTGTCGAGGTAGATGTAGACCACCGGCGTCGTGTACAGCGTAAGAAGCTGCGACACGGCGAGACCTCCGACGATGGCGTAGCCGAGCGGCTGGCGTATCTCGGAGCCCGCGCCGGTGCCGAGCATCATCGGAACGCCGCCGAGCATGGCCGCCATTGTGGTCATGAGAATGGGGCGGAAACGCATGATGCAGGCGCGGTAGATCGCTTCTTCCGCCGTCAATCCCTCCGCCTGACCAACATGCAGGGCGAAATCGACCAGCATGATACCGTTCTTCTTGACGATGCCGATCAGGAGGATGATGCCGACGATCGCGATCACGCTGAGATCGAGATGCGCCGCCATCAGCAGCATCAATGCTCCCAGCCCCGCCGACGGCAGCGTCGAGATGATGGTGATCGGGTGGATCAGGCTCTCATACAATATGCCGAGGATGAGGTAGATCACGAACAGCGCAGCCGCGATCAGGATCGGCGTGCTCGACAGCGCATCCCCGAAGGCCTGCGCGTTGCCCTGGAAACTGGTCTGAAGCGACAACGGTTTGCCGAGTTGCTGTTCGATATGCTGGATGGCGCTGGTCGCTTCGCCGATTGCCGTGCCCGGCAGCAGGTTGAAGGAGATCGTCACCGAGGGAAACTGGCCCTGGTGGTTGACCACGAGCGGGGCGACCTTGACCACGCTGTCGACCAGCGTCGATAGCGGCACTTCCTGGCCGGCTGAGGATTTGACGTAGATTCCGGTCAACGCCTCCGGCGAGTACTGGAACTTCGGATTGACCTCCATGACGACATGGTACTGGTTCAAGGTCGTGTATATGGTCGAGACGATGCGCTGGCCAAAGGCGTCGTCGAGCGTGTTGTCGATGGTGAAGGGCAGGATGCCGTAGCTCGCCGCCACCTCGCGCTTGATGGTGATGTCGAGCAGGGGACCCGAATTCTGCTGGTCGGTTGCGACATCGGTGATGCCGGGGACTTTCTTGATCCGGTCGAGGAACAGTGCGGCCCAGTGATTCAGCTCGCCCTGATCGGCGTCATCAAGCGTGTACTGATATTGGGTTTTCGAGACGCGGCCGCCGATGGTGATGTCCTGCGCGGCCTGCATATAGAGCGTGATGCCCTGGATCTTGGCCAGGTTGGTCCGCAGGCGCGCGAGTATCGTTTCCATGCTGTCGCGCTGCTTGTAGGGCTTGAGCGCAATGTAGATGCGGCCATTGTTGACCGTGGTGTTGCCGCCGCCGGCGCCGATCGCGGAGCCGATGGATGCGACGGCCGGGTCCTTCATGATCGCATTGAGCAGTGCCTGCTGACGCTCGGCCATCGCAGAATAGGAAATATCCTGTGCGGCTTCGGACAGACCGATGATGAGCCCGGTATCTTGCTGCGGAAAAAAGCCCTTGGGAATGACCACGTAAAGATAGCCGGTCAGTGCGATGGTCGCAAACATCGTCAACAGCGTGATGAAGCGGTGACGCAGCACGATTTTCAAGCCTGCTTCGTAGGCTCCGAGCAAGGCATTGAAGCCGCCTTCGGAGAGACGGAACAACCGCCCATGCGTCTGGCTTTCCGGCTTGAGCAGCCGGGCGCACATCATCGGCGTCAGGGTCAGCGAGATCACGAGCGACAGCAGCAGCGCCACGCTGACGGTGACGGCGAATTCGCGGAACAGCAGCCCGACATATCCGCCCATCAGGAACAGCGGAATGAACACGGCGATCAGCGATAGCGTGATCGACATGATGGTGAAGCCGATTTCGCCGGCGCCCTTCAGCGCCGCCTCGTACGGCGTGGCGCCGCCCTCCATGTGCCGCACGATGTTCTCGATCACGACGACGGCATCGTCGACCACGAAGCCGACGGCGATCGACAGCGCCATCAGCGACAAATTGTCGAGACTGTAGCCGAGCTCGTAGAGGACACCGAAGGTGCCGACCAGCGACAACGGAACGGTGACCGCCGGGATGACCGTCGCCCAGAAATTTCTCAGGAAGACGAAGATCACCATCACCACCAGCGCAACCGTCAGTATCAACGTGAACTGAACGTCGTGGATGGATGCGCGGACCGTGTCGGTGCGGTCGGAGATGACATGGATCTTGACGGCAGGCGGGATCGAGGCCTGCAGCACCGGCATTGTCGCATTGATCCGCTGGACGGTGTCGATCACGTTGGCGCCGGGCTGGCGCTGGATCGCCAGGATGACCGCGCGCTGGTTATTGTACCAGCCGGCGATCAGGTCGTTTTCCGGCGCGCTGACGGCGCGGCCGACGTCACGGATGCGGACCGGCGACCCGTTTCGGTAGGCGATCACGAGATTGGCGTAATCGTCCGCGCTCAGCAATTGGTCGTTGGTGTTCAGCGTAAAGGTCTGGCGCGGGCTGTTGAGCGTGCCTTTCGGCAGGTCGACGTTGGCCTGGCCGAGCGCCGTGCGGACGTCCTCGAGATTGATGCCGCGCGCGGCAAGCGCCTGCGGATCGAGCTGCACCCGCACGGCGGGCTTTTGCTGGCCTCCAATGCCGACGAGGCCGACGCCCGGTATCTGCGAAATCTTCTGCAGCAGGATGTTTTCCGCATAGGCGTCCACCGTGGTCAGCGGCAAGCTGTCCGAGGTCAGACCGAGCACCAGGATCGGCGTATCGGCCGGATTGACCTTGCGGATCGTCGGCGGGTAGGGAATGCCCGCCGGCAGGAAGGGGCTCGCGGCGTTGATCGCCGACAGCGTATCGCTGACCGTTCCATCGATCTGGCGGTTCAGGTCGAACTGCAGCGTGATCTGGGTGAAGCCGAGCGCGCTCGCCGATGTCATCTGGGCGAGACCCGGGATCTGGCCGAACTGGAGTTCGAGCGGCGTCGCGACCGATGCCGCCATGGTCTGCGGGTCGGCGCCCGGCAACTGCGCCGTGACCTGAAGCGTCGGATAGTTGACGTTCGGCAGCGCTGCGATCGGCAGCAGCGGGTAGGCGACCAGGCCGCCGACCAGAAGGCCGACCATCAGCAGCGCGGTCGCGATCGGCCGATGTATGAAGGGCGCGGATATGTTCATGGGATTATCGCCTGTTGTGCCTGTTGTGCCGCTGCTTCGTCGGCCGCTTCGCCGTGCAGGACCGTGACAGGCGTGCCAAGCTGCAGCCGGTATTGTCCGTCGACCACGACCTGCTCGCCGACTTTCAGCCCCGAGTCGATCAGCGCCTCACCGTCGGTGATTTGAGCGACCTTGAGCGGCCGGATCGCGACCGTGCTGTCGGATTTGATAACATAGGCATAGGCGCCGTTCGGACCTTGCTGCACGACGGAGGCAGGGACGGTCAGGCCGTTGTGCCGGGTCGTGATAAGCAGCCGCGCATTGACCAGTTCGCCCGGCCACAACGTGCGGGATTTGTTGGGAAAGGTTGCCTTGAGCTGGATCGATCCGGTGGTCTGCAGAATCTCGTTGTTGACCAGCGCGAGTACGCCCTTTCCGAGCTCCAGCGTATCGTCCTGGTTATAGGCGAGGACGGAAAGCGGCGTCTTGGTCACCTGCTGCTGTCCGAGGATCTGCGGCAGCACCCCTTCCGGCAGGGTGAAGATCAGCGAGATGGGATCGAGCTGTGTCACGACGACAAGGCCGTTGGTCGTCGTCGGGCTGATGATATTGCCGACGTCGATCTGGCGTATCCCGACCACGCCGTCGATCGGCGAGGTCAGCCGGGTGTAGCTGAGCTGCACCTTCGCCGCTTCGATCAGCGCCTGGTCGGTCTTGATCGCGGCTTCCAGCTGGCCGACCTGCGCTTTCTGCGTCTCGATCAGCTGCGGCGTGGCCCAGCCCTTGTCGCCGAGCTGGCTGTAGCGCGTGAGATTGGCGCGGGCATTGGTGAGCTGGGCCTGGTCGCGCTCCAGATTTCCCTCGAACTGGTCGATCTGGGCCTGGTAGGGACGCGGATCGATTTGCGCGAGCAGGTCGCCGGCATGGACGGTCTGCCCTTCGGTGAAGTTGATGCTGATGAGCTGGCCCTGGATCTGCGCCCGCACGACGTCGGTATTGTAGGCAATCACGGTGCCGACGCCGTTCTGGTAGATCGGCACGTCATGCTGCGCGACCACGCCGGCCACGACCGGCACCGGAGCTGGCGGCACGGCGGCGGCGACTTTGAACGTCATGGCATGCGTCAGGTAGAAAAGACCGCCGGCGGCGACAGCGCCAAACAAGAGGGCGGGTATTACGACGTTCTTTTTCATGACTGTGTCTCTCGCGTGGGTTTTCCGGTCAGGGCTGCATCGTGGCGCCGGGTGACAGGGCCGGTACCGTGCTCTGTATCCCTGAAACGTTCGGTATCCCCGTGATGGGATTGGTGGCCGCGGGGACGGTCGTTGTGTTCGGGGCTGCAAGCGTGACGGCCGACACCGTCGGGAACGTTGAAGCGATGGTGGGCGTGACGGTGATGGTCGGCACCGCCGCGGCGGAGCTGACCCCGAGATTGCCGATCTCGGTCGAGCCCATCGGGATGCCGGTGCGCGGCACGCCGCCCGGCGTCGTCGGAGACGTCGGCGTCGATGAAGCGGCAAGACTTCCGGATCCGGCGCCGCACATGCTTTGGGTACCCGACGTGTCGATCAGGGCCGATGTCGGCGGGATACCCGACGACGGCATCGCCATCGTGCTTTGCGGCGTGACGGAGCCGACCGGCATGCCGCCGCCGTCAAAGCTGGATGCAGATCCGAACATTGTTGACGGTGCCGTACCGATGGTCGAGCACACGGTGCTGCCGACGATGCCGGTCGAGGGCAGTGGCGCCGGACTTACGCCGGGGGAAGTGATTTCCGTTGCGCCGAACGGGATGCCGGTGCCGCCGACCGGCGCGCCTGGCACCATGCCGAGCGGCGAAGTGGCCGAGAGCGAAGGTGTCGGCATCACCCCAGCCTGCTGCGCAATGGCCTGGCTGCAGAGCAGCACCGAGGCTGTCGTGATCATCAGGAAGCGTTTCATGGTGGTTCTCCGGTGCCGGTCGAGCAGTGTGATGAACGGGAAGGTGGCGCGGCGCCGACGCGATATCGGCCCGCTATTCAGGCGATCGGTCCGGAGGGCATTGGAAGTGCCCTCCGATCCGTCAACCCGCGTGCAGGATTTGCGCGAGGGTCTTAGCCGCAGCTCAGCGGTAAGGGCTGGTCGGGATGCAGGGAGTACCAGTCGTAGCAATCGGGATAGTAGTAGCCGTATCCTGACCCGTATCCGCCGAAGCGATGCAGGGCGTGCTGGTGCAGTCCGAAACCATGCGCGCCAACGTGGCCGCCGCCGAGGCCTCCCATGTGTTCGCCGCCAAGGCCGCCACCGAAATGACCTCCGCCGCCAAAGCCTCCGATGTGACCTCCACCGCCAAAACCGCCGCCCATATGGCCGCCGCCACCGAAGCCTCCGCCACCTCCGCCGTGACCGCCACCACCGCCGCCGCCACCGCGGGCGTCGGCCGCGCCCGCCAGCAGGCTTGAAGCGAGAAGAGCTGTTGCCAATATCGTGATTATCCGTTTCATCGTGACACTCCTTTTCAGTCAGATTGCTCGGCGCCGTGATGCGCGTTCAACGAGCCACGCGAACGAAACGTCGGATGACTGACAGGTAGGTGCGATGCACAAGGCATCCATTAAATTCGGCGTTAGTCTTTCGCCGCCTTTGCGTTCACGAACTGGCGCAGCGACATATCTGCGTCAAAGGCGCGCTGCTTGACGCAGCAAAAGAAGCCGGGCTGGCAGGAGATCCCGCCAGCCCGGCTTGTTTCGTTGTCCCGTCGTAACGCGGGCGGATCAGTAACCCGTGTTGGGCTCGCAAGGCGGCACGGTCCACGGTTCGCTGGCGAAGGCGCCGACGCGCGGAGCACGGATGCAGCTACCGCCTTCGTCGCGCTGCGTCGTCGACATCACGCGGCCCTGGGCGTCGGTGACGAGATGCCGCGAGGTGTGTCCGGCGGCCAGCACCGGTGTGGCGAAGGTGGCAGCGGTGAGTAACACGGCCGACAGAAGTTTCACTTTGCGCATGGGTATTCTCCAATGGTCAGGGGAAGCCAGGCTGGCTTCTTCCGGTGACGTGCGGCTGCTTCGCCATCGTCCAAAGGAAACATCGCTTCACGCCCTTTCAACTCGGCGTGAAGCCGACGAACACCGATCGGTCGCCTGGCCTGGCCCGGAATCGCTCCGGCTGGTCGAACGATGCAGGCCAGCCGATTCATTAAATTGCTATTTATTGGCGCCGCCCGCCGACGAGGGCTAGTTGTTTGGGGTGGACGGGTTCGCTGTGCTCGTATCGAGGCAGCGGAAATGGCCACCGGGCGGATGGCGCATGTCGGGCCCCGAAGGGATCGCCGCGCTATCCGGCTCTCCTGAACCTTGAGACTTGAGTTGTCACCATGGCATTATCGGCTGGCCCGCGTATCATTGCGACCGAGCCTGGCCGTGCGGGCAGAGGGCATCTTGGCAGTCGGAATGATCGCATGACGAAGGTTCTTCTCATAGAGGATGACGACGAGACGGCCGGAGAAATCGCCGCCGAGCTCGCCGATCGCGGCTTCGATGTGGAATGGTCGTCCAACGGGCTGGATGGTCTCGCCAAGGCGCGCGACTTGCGGCCGGATGCCATGATCGTCGACCGCCTGCTGCCGGGAATGGACGGGCTTACTGTCATCGAATCCCTGCGGAAGGATCAGGTGCGCACGCCGGTGCTGGTGTTGAGCGCGCTTGGCGCGGTCGATGACCGCGTGCGTGGACTGAGGATGGGTGGCGACGATTATCTCACCAAGCCGTTCGCGGTTGTCGAACTCATCGCGCGAATAGAGGCGTTGCTGCGCCGTCCGCCGGAAACGCGGGAAACCACCCTCCAGGTAGGACCGCTCGAGCTCGATCTGATCGAGCGCACGGCGAAACGCGGCGAACGTACGATCGATCTCCTGCCGCGCGAGTTTCGCCTGCTCGAATACATGATGCGGCGGAGCGACCAGCTGCTCACGCGCGCCATGCTGCTCGAGGAGGTCTGGAACTACAAGTTTGTTCCGGCAACCAACCTGGTCGACGTGCATATGGGCCGTGTGCGGCACAAGGTCGACGGTCCGGGCGAGGTCCCGATGATTCACAATGTCCGCGGCGCAGGGTTCATTCTTCGCGCCATGTCCTAGAGCACGATCCGAAGACGTGGATACCGGTTTTCCGAAAAGATCATGCTCAAACGGAGAGATCTAGTTTTTTGGAGCTCGTACCGCGCGCCCGCGTCGTGGTGGCCAGCGAGGTAACCGGGTGGCGCAGGGTTCGAAGCATCAGATGCAGTTCATACGTTCGAGCACGTTTCACTGGGCTGCCGCACTGGCGGCCCTGTTCGCTGCGTTTGTCACGATCCTGTTCGGCTTCATCTACTTCAAGATCGATGATTACCTGATCGCGCGTTCCGACAGCATGATTATGACGCAGGTCAATTTCTTTGCCGCGCTGCCGCCCGATCGCCGGCTCAGCGCGCTCGACGATCATCTCGAGCAGGACTCCCGCGGCGTCCGTTTCGCCGGCATTTTCGATACGAAGGGACATCGGCTTGCCGGCAATGTCGCGCGCCTGCCGGACGACCTCGGAGTCGGTGCGGGGGTGAAGAGCGTGCGGATGGTGCGGACCGACGACAAAGAGAGCGAAGATCCAATGGTGAGAGCCGTCGCGCGGAGGCTTGATCAAGGCCATGTAATTGTGATTGGACGCAACGTCGACGAGACCCGGGAAATCTCCAGGGTGGTCGGCGGCGCGCTCGGGCTCGGCCTGCTGCCCGCGTTCTGCTTCTGGCTGCTGGCCGGCGCGTGGCTGAGTGTTCGTGCGCAAAGACGCGTCGAGGAGGTCAACCTGCGGGTCCAGCGTATCATCGCCGGAGATCTGCGCGAGCGGCTGCCGCACCGGAATATCGATGAACCGTTCTCGCGGCTCGCCGCCATCGTCAACGGCATGCTCGATGAACTGGAAACCACCATCCATGCGCTGGCTGGCGTCGGCAACGACATCGCCCACGACCTGCGAACGCCGCTGACGCGCGCGCGCCTGGCGCTCGAGCGCGGCCGTACCAACGCAACCAGTCTTGAACAGCTCCAGCAGGCCGCCGACAAGGCGATCGCCGGCATCGACCAGTCGCTGTCGATCGTCACGGCGCTGTTGCGCCTGGCCGAGATCGAGAACAGCCGTCGGTCGTCCGCATTCGGCAATGTCGAGCTCGGCGAAATTCTGCGCGAGGTCTGCGACATGTACGAGCCGATCGCCGAAGACAAGCAGGTCGAGCTGAGCGTGGGCACGTCAGCCACGCTTGACGTGCGCGGCGATCGGGACCTGCTGCTGGAGGCGGTCGCCAACCTTGTCGACAACGCCATCAAGTTCACGCCCCGGAGCGGTAGCGTCAAGCTCGAGCTGCTGCGCGGCGAGGGAGAAACCATCCTGCGGGTGTCGGATACAGGGCCGGGTATCAGTGATCAGGAGCAGGAGGCCGTGCTGCGCCGGTTCTATCGCTCGGACAAGATTCGCAACACGCCGGGCGTTGGCCTCGGACTGAACCTGGTTTCGGCCATCGTGAAGCTGCATGGATTTCGCTTGATCATCCACTCCGGTCCAGGAGGCCGGGTCGAGATCGTTTGCCCCGATGAGCACGTCAACCCGACCTAGGGTCGGCGTGCTATCCGGGCAGGTCATCCATGCCGGCGGCCTTCGTGCGTGGCGTCGGACGCGTGGTGAATCCAGCCATGGTGCCAGACATTGGCGCCGCCGAACCCGCTTTCCCTTTCATTGTAGTTTTGCATCACTGAAGGCGGCATCCCTTCCATCCTGTAGGCTGGCGTCGGCGCGCCACCATTCAGCACGTCCAGATTCGGATAGTAGAATGCAAAGGCTCCGGGCTCCTGAATGGCTTCCTGAGCGAGGGCGGGCGCTGCTGCCATCATCGACAGCAGTGCTGCGACTGCGATTGTCTTGATCGAGGTCATTTGTGTTTCTCCATACCGTTGATGCGAGAAATTCACCGGGCGCGGAGGTGCGGTCGCGCACCGCAAGGTGCGCGTGTTGTTCCGAACGGGAATAGCTTGCCTGAAGTTGCACCGGTGCATCGGATGCGTGATGGAGATGTAAGTTAGAAAGGGGCTTGGCCTACTAAATTGACTTTTACAAAGCTCAACTAAACTTGAGCCATCTTGCAGGACGCTTGCACGGCAAGCCGAGGTTCGAGATCACGCCAGCGTGCATGGCAGTCGCTCGATGTTCACAAGCTCGTTCGCAATTCCAATCGTGCGATTTCGAAATCGAGATGACAGCAGCGCAAAGCGCTAACAGCGAATTTAGATTCCTCAATTCCTATTTAATGGCTGCACTGCGGTCTGTTCTTCTAGTCTGGACGTGCCGGATTTGATGGATTGGAGCGACCCATGAATGCCCATAGCACAACATTGATAGCAGACAGCCGGGCGACGTTGACCAAAGGCAGACCGCGGGAGCTCGTCGATGAATACGCCGCGCTCATCAAGCGATACGTCCTGCTCGAACAGCCGCGGGAGCAGCAGCTTGCACGACGCTGGCAGGAGCATCGCGACCGCAGCGCGACCGACGCGCTCGTCACCAGCCATCTCCGCCTGGCGGCAAAGGTCGCGCGCCGCTACCAGAGATACGATCTTCCGCTGGCCGATCTGATCGGCGAGGCCAATCTCGGCCTCGTCATCGCGGCCTCGCATTTTGAGCCCGGCCACGGCGCCCGGTTTTCCACCTATGCCCTGTGGTGGATCAAGGCAGCGATCCACGAATACATCCTGCGCTCCCGATCGCTGGTCAAGATCGGGACGACGGCCGCGCAGCGGAAGCTGTTCTTTGGCTTGCGGCGCGCCATGACCAAGTTCGGCGGCGACAGGGTGGGGCTCACGCCGGAGGTGGCCGAGGCCGTCGCGCATGAGCTCGTGGTTCCCGTTCGCGAAGTGATCGAGATGAGCAGCCGTCTGACGGGCGACCTTTCCCTGAATGCGCCCGTCGGCGATGACGGGCCGACAGAGTGGGAGGCGATGCTGGTCGATCATTCGCCGAACGCCGAGGCGATCGTCGCCGAACAGGATGAAATCGCGCAAAAGGCCAAAGCGCTTCGTTCGGCCCTTGATGTGCTGACCGCGCGGGAGCGGCGTGTGTTCGTGGCACGGCGGCTCCGCGAGGATCCGCCGAGCCTGGAGGATCTCGGACGTCAGCTGTCCATTTCCGGCGAGCGCGTGCGGCAGATCGAGGCGTCGGCCTTTGAGAAGGTCAAGCGTGCAGCGACAAGGCGTTTGCGGCCTGACGTCCTCCCGGCGCGAGAGGTGGTCGGATGAAAAGACAGCAGCGAGCGACGCGCGCCGCGCCGCTCGCATGTCTTTCCAATCGTCCGGTCAGCGAACGGCGCGCTCGACGGCGATGGCGGTGGCTTCACCGCCGCCGATGCACAAGGCGGCGACGCCGCGTTTCAAATTCCGCGCTTCCAGCGCATGCAGCAGCGTCACGATCAATCGCGCGCCGGTGGCGCCGATCGGGTGGCCGAGCGCGCAGGCGCCGCCATTGACGTTGAGTTTTTCCCTGGGGATGCCGAGATCCTTCTGCGCCGCCATCGCCACTACCGCGAACGCTTCGTTGATCTCGAACAGGTCAACATCGCTGACGTTCCAGCCCACCTTGTCGAGCAGCTTGCGGATGGCCGGGATCGGCGCGGTGGTGAACCATTGCGGCTCCTGGCTGTGGGTGGCGTGGCCCTTGATCTCGGCGAGCACCGGCAGGCCGTCACGCTCGGCGAGCGAGCGCTTTGCCAGAATGAGCGCCGCGGCGCCGTCGGCATTGGCGGAGGAGGCGGCCGGCGTGATGGTGCCGTTGGCGCGGAACGCGGGCTTCAACCCGGGAATCTTGCCAGGGTCCACCTTGAGCGGATGTTCGTCATTGGCGATGACGCGCGGGCCGGCCTTTTCGGTGAGCGTGACCGGCGCGATCTCGGCCCTGAACGCGCCACCCTCGACCGCCTTGCGGGCGCGGGTCAGCGTTTCCATGGCGTAGGCGTCCTGGTCCTTGCGGGTGAACTGATAGGCCTCCGCGGTGGCTTCGCCGAAATCGCCCATCGAGCGGCCGGTCTCGTAGGCGTCTTCCAGCCCGTCCATCATCATGTGATCGATGATCCGGTCATGGCCGGCGCGATAGCCGCCCCGCGCCTTGGCCAGCAAATAGGGCGCATTGCTCATGCTCTCCATGCCGCCGGACAGCACGATTCCGGCTGAGCCGGCGTTGATGATGTCGTGGGCCAGCATGGTCGCTTTCATGCCGGAACCGCAGACCTTGTTGACCGTGGTGGCGCCGGTGGCGTCGGGCAGTCCGGCGCCGCGCGCGGCCTGTCGCGCCGGCGCCTGACCCTGTCCGGCCGGCAGCACGTTGCCCATGAAGACCTCGTCAACGCGCTCCGGCGCCAGTTTCGCCCGCTCCAGCGCGGCTCCGATCACGTGCGCGCCGAGCTTGTGCGCGCTGAAGGGGGACAACTCGCCCATGAACCGGCCAAGCGGCGTGCGGGCGGCGGAAAGGATGACGACGGGATCGGGGCTTGCGGGCATCGCGGCTTCTCCTGCTCGATTGTTATTGGATGACGATAATCATATATAGCGGGATTGCAATGGGATGCTGCCGGCATTCCGCAGCGAGCTGCAGCCTGACAGGCCGCCGGAAAGTTGGAGAAAATTGAAGCCGGCCCGGCTTTTCCTTCGAAACCGCGTCGCTACCGCGAATCCCGCCAGGAGCGATCACAAGGGAACGAGGGGAGGTGCGAGAGCCTCTGCGGTGCCCGCTCTTCCGTGGCGCGCCGAGTCGGAAGGATTAGCACCGATGATCCCGGGTCTGTCCAAACGCGCGGATTGTGGAACCGATCCAAACCAGGGTGGCGCCATGGCGCTCGGCGCCGAAAATTCACCGCTAGTGAGGTATGGGCGACCTGACCGCTATGATGGAATCCGCAGGCGCCAGTTCGACCGCGCCGTCCGAGCAGACATGTGCGGCGGCGATCGCGACCTGGGTCCGGTTGCTCACGCCCAGCTTGCGCATGATTTCGCGGACATGGACCTTCACGGTCGTCTCGGTCATGCCGAGCTTGCGACCGATGACCTTGTTGGGGTCGCCCTGGCAGAGACAGACGAGAACGGCGTATTGCCGTTCGGTAAACTCGGCCGCGTGCCGCGTGGTGCCGTTGAAGCTGTGGTCGCGCGATACGCTCGCCGCCTTGTCGTCGAAAAGGGAGCCTTGCGGCTCGTAAAGGCCGTCCTCCGGCCCGAGAGGCGGTGCTTGCGTCTGTTGTTCCGGCCCCGGAAGCGGTTGCTCCTGGGAAAGGTCGGGCTGTCTGTATTCGATGGACACGGGTGTGTTGAGGGGCTGGCTGGCCAGGATGGCGGTTGGCGGAAAATAAGTGCCGCCGTGAAGCACGAACGAGAGGGCCTGCAACGCAAGATCGGGCGGCATGGAATTGCTGAAATAGCCCTGGGCCCCGCAACGAATTGCAGCGAGAACGGTGGCGGGATTGTCATCGTCGGAGACGATGGCGAGCGCCGCCTCACGGCGAAGGGTATGCAACACCTGTATCTCGGTGAAGACCTCCTGGGGAGAAGGAGCGCCGACGCTGTAAATCAGCATGTCGCATACGGCGCGCTCGACAAGTCTTGTATGGGCTTCGTCGGAATCGAGCGAAATCAGTTTGACGCTTTCGTTCCGGGCCCACGGATTTAAGAAGCTCTCTGTGCGAGCTCGTCGGAAGGCCATTTCGTCTACAAGGAAAACCGTTTTCGTGAATGGGACCGACATAACGCGCCCCTTCTTACGTCTAATGACTATCGATCATTACATCCTATGAATATCGATAGATTGCTTGCAGCCCTTCTGGTCCGCTGTGAAGGAGATCACTTAGCCTCTAAATTGTGCATAAATCTTTACTCTTGTTCTAAGCGAATGCCAAGAAGCGCGACTGTGACAAGAAGGCGCCGGAAGCAAGGGAACTGCAGCAAGAAAGCAGCAAGAACGTGACATTTTTCTTGTAGTGATTGCAGAAGAGAGACCGCCCAACCTTCGCGGCTATATCTTTCGATATATACTTCCCCGGCGACGAAGCCGTTACGATCAAATGGACCGTCTGGATCTGCGGACATTGCCATGTTTGTCAGCAAGCTGCCTCCGAAACCGGACTTTGACACGCTCGCCGCCGCGGCCCCCGCCTCGGCGGATCGCCGCACATTCGTTCTCGCCCTGATGGGGAACCTGATCTGCAGCTGGTCGAATAATGAAAGCCTTTTCATCTACGTATTGATGATTCTCCTGCGCACCGACGAGGCCTCCGCCGCGGTGGTGTTCGCGACACTGAACACGACCCGCGCGAGGCTCGACCTGATCCAGCGGCTGGCCAAGATCAGGGTCAGCGACAAGGCTCTGTCGAAAAATCTGACCGCGCTCATCGAACGGTTCTCGGAGTCCACCAAGGTTCGCAATGAACTGAATCACTGCATGTTCATTTTCGATTCCACGGGCGCCATCACCCACACCCAGTCGATGCGTTTGATGGAAACCAGGTCGAGCCTGAGGTTCGGAGAGATAAAGGCGCTGGACGAAAACCGTCTGCAGGAGATGCTGCGGACCACCCACGAAATGACGAAAATCAACCGCGATATCTGGGATCTGCTGCCGCACCTCGAAGCGAATGTCTGTGGTGCGCGGCTGCAAAGCGTACCCCTCGATGCGGCTTGAGACCGGCCGGCGCTGAGGGCAGCCATGCCCTGATCCGCTCCAGCTCATTCAAAGCACAACTCTTTCCGGGCGCCAGTCGCGTCGATGGTTGATATCGCAAGATACGGCGATGCATCGAATGCGTGCATGTTGTTGGCGAAGGTGTGGCGGCATTCTGACTGCGCCGGCATCCGCAATCAGGCGGGCGCCGGTAGTCGGAAGAACCGACGTCAAGAGCAGCGCCGCGTTTCGCAGACCGCAGACTTAGAAGATCAGCGATCTCGTTCCGTTCGCGATGCTCCAAACCCAGGAGCTCGTCATGGGTAAGCCACAGAAGAAGCACGACCCCACTCAGGATCAAGATCAGGCGCAGGCGCAGGCGCAGGCCAATCTCCAGGCTCAATTGCAGGGTCAGGGACAAGGCCAGGGTCAAGGCCAGGGCCAGGGTCAGGGCCAATTGCAGTTCGCCGTGCAGTCGCTGGATTCCAAGAGCGACAACAAGAACGACAACGACAACAAGAACGACAATAAGAACGACAACAAGAACTCGAACGAGAATGAGAACAAGGTCGACAATAAGGTCGATAACAAGCTCGACAACAAGGTCGATAACAACATCGACAACAAGGTCGAGAATACCGTTGACAACAAGGTCAACGTCGACGTCAAGGTCGACCTCGATCTGAAGGCGGACGGTCTGAGCAGCCCGGTCATCGATCTCCACAACTTCACCGCCGAGGGTTCCGTCGTGATGCCCGACGTGGTGAACCAGACGCTGAACGGCGGTGGTAACCAGTTCAACATGGATCAGGTCAACAACCTGGTCGATAACGACACCAACAGCTCCTCTACCACCTTCACCGGCGGCAGCGGCGGATCATGGCACGATCCGGGCGGCAGCTTCAGCATGGACGCCAAGATCGACGGCGGCGAGTCCAAGATCGACGGCGCACATATGGGCAACGCCGTGGGCGCAGCCGCCGGCATTCATTCCAGTGCCGATGCTGCCCTCAACCAGTCCGCATTCGATCAGAACATCACGCAGGGTGCGAACATCCAGTTCAACAGCATCACCATACAGGCTGCCGGTCACGATCTGACCGACCATCACGATACAATCTAGTCCGGCGTATGACCCGCGCGGCACGCGCCGCGCGGGCCAATCCATTCATTCATTTATTTATTTATTTATTCGTGGCAATCGTCCGCCGATTTGTCCTGACAGTCTACGGCGACGGGGGAGGTTCCCATGGCGTCTGCCAGCTTTGTCGAAATCATCTCCCACTTTGCCGGCTATCTGAAAATTTTTGAGGATACCGCCCGCGACCGCATCCAGTACGATGAAGGTCTGGTGCAGCGTAATTCCGACGACTACACCACGCTGCGGCCGAATTACGATTTTAACTTCGAGCCCAACGACATGGAGAGTGCGGCGGGCCCGGTGCCGGCGCTGATGCCGGACGATCCGATCCACTTCGTGCGGGGCCTCCCACTCAAGCTGCTCCATGGCCCGGACGATGACGATTCCGATTTCTTTCCGCGTTCGCAGACACCGAACATATCTCCGCCGATGCCGGCGGGCGGCGGCGGTGGTGGTGGTTTCGAGCTTCACGTCCGGGTGAAATACCAGGATGGCGGCGAGCAGACCCAGTTGACGGTTCACCAGTTCAACTTCATGCATGACGACGACGTCAATCTGCCGGCGAATGCGTTGACCGTCTTCGAACCTCTGATTGCACGCCTTAACAGCGATGCGATGGCCACCATTGAGCATTTGGCGGCCGACGCCAATGCTCAGATTCCCGCCAACTGGCAGATGCCGCAAAACGACGGCGGCGCCAAGGATTTCCTGGTTGCCCACGACGCGTCGTGGGCCGAGCGTGGCGGCACGCCGGATGCGCACTCGGTGACCCCCGGCTACTATGTCAATGGCGAACTGCAGGAACGGCCATCGGAGCCGACGCCGCCGGTCGAGCAGGAAAAACTGCCGGACACCGGAGACGGGATCGGCCAGTGGGCCACGCTTGGCGGCAACTTCAGCGTCAATGCCGCGTTGATCGTCGATCTTGGCGAGTCTGCCCGCACGATGGTGGTGATGGGGGATTACTTCAAGACCAATGCGATCTTCCAGACCAACACCACTGTCGACCATGATCATGTCAGCGTATCGGGCGGGAGCCCCGCGGCGCCGCCGTCCAACGCCCAGGACATCGCGACAAACATCGCCGATTTCGCCGAGAACCCCAGCATCTACACCGGTTTTGCGGCCCACGCGGCTGGACCGAACTGGATCGTCGACGTGGTCGACGGCGACTATTACAGCGTTCACGCGGTGGCCCAGGTCAACTATCTCTCCGACAATGACGTGGCCACGCAGGTCAGCAGCAGCTCCCATTACAATCTCGTCGGCGGTCACAACGAGCAAGGCAACCTGTCGCTGATCTATGACGGCAGCGTTCAATACGACCTGATCATCGTCCAGGGCGGCTATCACGGGCTGAACGTCATCTTTCAAAACAACATCCTGTTGAACGACGACAGGGTCGTAACGTCGGCCGACGGCGCCGCCCCGTCTCAATCGGCGAGTTCAGGCGACAACAGCCTGCTGAACGAAGCCTCGATTGCGGACTATGGCGGCAAGACCTTCAACGGCCTGCCCGGGAACCTCGACCTGATCGAAAGCCTGATCGCTTCCGGCATGACATCGCTCGATCCGGAACTGGCCGGCGCGCTCATCGGCCATGGCGGTCCTCTCAGGGTGCTCTACATCACCGGAGACTATTACGACATCAATGCGGTCTGGCAGACCAACGTCACTTCCGATGTCAACGTGATGTATCAGCTCCAGAACCAGCCGTTAGCCGATCTGATGGCGCTTCATCCGGACGGCACCGTGACGCAGTCGGTCACCACCGGCGGCAACGTGCAGCACAACGACGCAGCGATCGTCGACGTCAACCCTGATGCCACATACGTCAAGGGCCAGATCTATACTGATTCCATTCTGGTGCAGGCGAATCTGCTGCCGACAGGGGTAGATCACGCCGTCAACGGCGATACCCACGCGCTGGTGACCGAACTCATTGCTTTCGTCGGTGATCATTCTCACGACACGACGAGCCCGCCGCCGGCAGCGATTGCCAATTCGGTCCAGTCAGACCCGATGGCGAGCATGCTGCATTAGCCGCCAAGGCAGGTGTTTTGTTTGATCTATAGTGCCAGGAGAGTTTTCAAATGTGGGGTTGGGATGATCGTCCAGGCGGCGCCGCCAGTGGGCGCCTGAGTCAGCATGACGAAGTAACGGCGAGTTCGGCCAAGATAATTCCGCTTCGCCCGTGGTTTGATTCACCGCCCTCGCGCGACGAAGATCCGCCTGCCAGATTTACCGATGAGAAGGATCGCCCGGCTGTAGCGAAGGCCGCCGCGCCGGCATCGATTGAGCCCTTCCCACGGGAAAAGATCAAGACTGAAGTCAAAACGGAAGCGAAGACCGAAGCCAGGACTGAAGCCAGGGTTGAAGCCAAGACGGAAGCCAAGACCCCGCCGGGGTCCACCGTCGTGATCGAGCAGGCAGTTCCGGCTCCGCCGCTGCGCACCGGAGGCGACAAGGACGGCGGCGGGTCTTCAGGTGGTGGCGGTGGCGGTGGTGGCGGTGGCGGTAACTCGCCGCCGCTGCACAAGCGTTCCAGCGACAATGAATTCAGGGACGTGCTCGGTAGCGGTCTGGCAAACGCCCGCCGCAACATGGTGACCGTTGGGGTGTTCTCGGTTGCGGTCAACCTGCTGGTGCTCGCCATCCCGATCTACCTGTTCAACATGTCCGATCGCGTGCTGACCAGCCGCAGCACGGACACGCTGGTGATGCTGACCATCATCGTGGTCATTGCGATCGCGGCGCATGTGCTGATGGACATGATGCGCCGCATCATCCTGATGCGGATTGCGGTCGAGACCGAGGCCCGGTTGGGCGGACCTGTGCTGAGCGCCGCCGCCAAGGCCGCGCAGAGCGGATCCAGCCGCGAATTCCAGACACTGGCGGACCTGCAGCACCTGCGCTCGTTCATTACCGGTCCGGTGTTGCTGACGATGTTCGATACGCCGGTGGCGCCGGTCTATTTCGCCGTGGTGTTCCTGATTCATCCGCATCTTGGATTCATCGTGCTGGGATCTGGCGTCGCGCTGGTCATCGTGGCGCTGTTGAACCAGCGGGTTACCGCCATCCCGTTCACCCAGGCGAACAATTATGGCGCCAGGGCAAACCTGACGGCGGAATCGATGGCTCGCAATGCCCAGGTCATCAATGCGATGGGCATGATTCCGGAAGGCGTCCAGGTGTGGGGCCGCGAAACCGTGGAGTCTTTAAAGGCACAGGTGATCGGACAGGATCGCAACATCCTGATGACGGGGTTGTCGAAGTTCCTGCGGCTGTGCACCCAGATCGCCATCCTGGGGTGGGGCGCATGGCTGGCGCTGGAATCCCAGATGACCAGCGGCATGGTGATTGCGGCCTCGATCGTGGCGAGCCGCGCGCTGGCGCCTCTGGAGGGCACCATCGAAGGCTGGCGCAGCTTCGTGCAGGCGCGTTCGGCCTATGCCCGCGTCAGGGCGCTGTTGCTGAACTCGCCGCTCAACCTGGAGCGCCTCCGCCTGCCGCGACCCGCCGGATATCTCAACGTTGAGCGCATTCTCTACGTGCCGCCGCCGAACAAGAAGGTGATCCTGAACGGCATCAGCTTTCAATTGAAGCCCGGGGAATCGCTTGCCATCGTCGGAGACTCCGGCACCGGGAAAACCATGCTGGCCCGCATGCTGGTCGGATCGATCATTCCGACGGCCGGCAGCGTCAGGCTCGACATGATGGACCTGCGCAACTGGGATCCACGCCAGTTCGGCGAGAGCGTGGGCTACCTGCCGCAGGACGTGCAACTGTTTCCGGCATCCATCAAGGCCAACATCGGCCGCATGCGTGACGACGCCCGGGACGAGGACGTGTTCGACGCCGCCGAGACCGCCGATGTGCATGAGATGATTTCGAGCTTTGCCCAGGGCTACGAGACCATCGTCGGCATGGACGGCAGTCCGCTGTCGGGCGGCCAGCGGCAGCGCATCGGGCTGGCGCGCGCGTTCTACGGCAATCCGCGCCTGATCGTGCTCGACGAACCGAATTCGAATCTGGACGCCAATGGCGAGCGGGCGCTCGCCAAGGCGCTGTTGCGCGCCAAGGAAAAGCAGATCACGGTCGTGACGATCACCCAGCGCGCGGCGCTGCTGATGAGTGTCGACAAGATCATGATCCTGCATCAAGGCGCGGTGCAGGCTTTCGGCGCCCGTGACGAGATCATTCCGATGATCACCGGACGCAAGTCGAACAATACGCCGCCCGATCCGCCTGCGTTGAATTGACCGAGGGCATCGGCCGGGTTTGACAGCAACGAGGTTACGCGATGGCCAACAGGAAAATTGCGGTCCGCACCGCGGAAGCAGCAGGCACCTGGTACGATTCGCTGCCGCGATCGACCAAATTGCCGACCGTCGGCGGTGCGCTGATCATGGCGGTGGTGCTGATGGGTTTCGGCGTCTGGGGCAACATGGCGCCGATCGCCGGCGCCGTGGTCGCCTCGGGCGTGTTCGTTGTTACCGGTCAGAACAAGATCGTCCAGCATCTCGAGGGCGGAATGATCCGCGAAATCTATGTGCGCGAAGGCGACACGGTGGAAGCCGGGCAAATGTTGCTCGAACTCGACGACACCGCGGCGCGCGCGGAGCTGCAACGGCTGTTCCTGCGGCGTATCCGCCTGACGGCGATCGATGCAAGGCTGCAGGCCGAGATGAGGGAGGAAAACGATGTCACGTGGCCGCCCGAGGTCGTCCAGTCGCAGGCCAACTCGCCCGAAGTGAAGGAAATCGTGGATAGTCAGCAGATGGCGTTCACGGCGCGCCGCAACAACCTCAACAGCGACGTCAAGAGTATCCAGGAGAGCATCAGCGCCCTGGACGAGCGAATCCGGGGATCGCGGGTGCAGCTCGATGCCGTACACCGTCAGATCGTTCTGCTCGACGAGGAAATCGCGACCAAGGACAAGCTGGTGCAGGCCGGGCTGGTTCGCAAGCCGGAATTGATGGTGCTGCAGCGGTCGAAGGCCAATCTGGAAGGCGAGGTTGGCCGCATCATGGGCGACATCGGCGATGCCAAGGAGCGCATCGCGCGCGCGGTCGAGCAGATCAATGGCGTGCGCAAGACCGCGATCAAGACCGCGGTCGAGCAGATGCACGAGGTTCGCGGCGAACTGGCTGACGTCCGCGAGCGCATGCTGAGCGCCAAGGGCATTCTCGACCGGGTTCGCGTCACGGCGCCGGTGAGCGGCGTGGTGGTGAAGCTGCGCTATCATACGCAGGGCGGCGTGGTTGAACCCGGCAAGAACATCATGGAGCTTCTGCCGCTGAAGGACGAACTGATCATCGAAGCGCGATTGCGGCCGCAGGACATCGACAGCGTCAAGCACGGACAAACGGCGATGGTGCGGCTGACGGCGCTGAACCAGCGCATCACGCCGATGATCTCCGCCGACGTCATCTATCTGTCGGCTGACACGCTGGCGGATGAAAAGAAGTCCCAGCAGGTAGGACCGACCGACATCTATCTCGTGCGCGTCAAGCTCAACGGCGAGGAGAGCAGGAATATTCCGGGCTTCAGCCCGACACCCGGGATGCCGGCCGAGGTCTACATCAAGACGTCGGAGCGGACGTTCTTCCAGTACATCGTGCGGCCGATTCACGACAGCATGATGCGTGCATTCCGGGAGCGCTAGGAGCAGTCAACACGAAGGAAAGGTGTCCGCCGTGCATATCGACATCATCGAAACCTCGCCGTCGCTGGCCAAGCTCGAGGACAACTGGAACGCCGTCTACGACGCGGACGACGAGGCGCAGATTTTCCTGTCGTGGAAATGGCTGAACGGCTGGCTGTCCTCCATCCCGGGACCGTGGTTCATTTTGGCGGCGAAAGAGCGTGATTCCGCCGATCTGCCTTACGTCGCATTCTTTCCGTTGCGGCTGCAGACCACGATCGAGAAGTCCGACGTTTTCGGCGACGTCCGGATGGCAGGCAATTTCGGTGCCGACTATACCGGCATCGTCTGCAGGCCCGATGCCGAGCACAAGGTCATTCCGGCCTTTGCCCGCATCATCAGGCAGATGAACTGGGTGCGGCTCCATCTCGATAATGTCAGAATATCGGATCGGCGATGGCGGCTGCTGACCGCCTGCTTTCCGAACGCAAGTTTTCATTCGACCAAGGTCGACAAGATCATCAAGGTCGACGGGATCGACAACACTCTCTGCCCCTATGCGGCGCTGCCGAACGACTGGAACGCCTATCTCGACGGGCTCAGCACCAATACGCGCCAGAAGATCCGCCGCCTCCTGAAGCAGGTCGAAACGTCGAGCGAATATCGAATAACGGTCGCCACGCCGGAGACGTTCGATCGGGACCTCAAGACCCTGCTGGGATTCTGGGACAAGAAATGGCGTGCGCGCAAGGCGGATCGGATGGATAGCCTGATCCGGTCCAACGGCGCCATGCTGACGCGCAGTTTCCAGTCGGGCCTGGTGTACCTGCCGACCTTCTGGCATGGCGACCGGCCGGTTGCGGCGCTGGCGACCCTGGTGGAGCCGCGCAAGCAGACCTTCTCGTTCTACATGACCGGACGCGACGAAACCTTCGAGGGACCACCGGCGGGCATGATCCTGCATGCCTACAGCATTCGCCACGCCATCGCGCAGGGCTTTGTCGAGTACGACTTCCTGCGCGGCAACGAGCCATACAAATATTCGTTCGGATGCAAGGAGCGCCAGATCTACTCCATCGTTCTGGAAACCAGGAGCGGCAGGAATCTGGGCGGCCGGATCGATCCCAGGTGCATTCCCGACCTGCTGCAACAGGCGACCGAACTTCACCGCAAGGGACAGTCCGCCGATGCGGAGATCGGCTACCGCCGAATTTTGGAAGTTGAACCGAAACACGCCGACGCGTTGCACCGGCTGGGTCAGTTGCTGGCGGCGAAGAGTGACTTTGCCGCGGCCAAGCGGCAGTTCCGAATCCTGACGACGGTTCGGCCCGACGCCGCCAAGGCGTGGCAGTGTCTGGGTCAGGTCTGCGAAAGCCTCGGTCAGCACGAGGAAGCGTTGCGCCATCACCTCGAATTCATGCGCCTGCAACCGACGCTGCCGGACGGTTTCGTCGCCGTTGCCAGGTGTATGGTCAAGCTTGGGCGGATGGCGGAAGTCAACGCCGCGTTGTTGGCCGCGATCGAATCGGCGAGCGCCCCGCCGGTCCGGAAGTGGCGCGATTGGCAGCCCACGCCGGATCGGCAGACCGCCGGCGAACACTCGGTCTCGGCGTAGGGCGGATTTGCTGGAGCTTAATAGATGTGTCCCCAAATGGCTCTCGGTTCGCGATCGCCTTCACCCGAAGACCGGCTGTCTCTACGGACCCGGATCAGGATGAGCGCACTCGGCGCGGTGCGATGCCCAAATCTCGCCGGCAGGGAAGGGGTCGTCATTGGCACGGGCCGCTATCGCAGCACACTCCGCGTCTTGTTCGACGGCTTCAGGTCGGCAACCTCGTTGCACAACAGCTACATCGAGCCGGTGGCCGGGAAGGAAGGTTCTTCCGGCCGGGGCCGCCGCTAGTTTGGCCGAATCTCCCGGGAAATTCCGAAGCGCAAAACAGCCCAGGTGCAGGGACGGTCCTGGTTTATGATCGGCCCCAACGCAACACCACGGGATCGAGCGAGCGGGCGATTTCGATCAGGCCCGCGCGCGCCTCCGGACGGACGCTTTGCAGGGGATGACGAACCGCTGCGGAGCCGATCACGCCGCCTTCCTGCATCAGTATCTTGGCGGCCTGCAGGCCGCATTGACGGTTCTCGTAATTGATCAGCGGCAGCCAGCGCGCATAGGCCGCTATCGCTTCCGCCCGCCGCCCGGCGAGATAGGGATCGACGATTTGTCGGATGCCATCAGGGTAACCGCCGCCGGTCATGGCGCCGGTCGCCCCCGCATCGAGATCGGCCATCAGCGTGATGGCTTCCTCGCCATCCCAGGGACCTACAATGCTGTCTCCGCCGGCCGCGATGAGATCGCGCAGCTTCGTTGCCGCCATCGGCACCTCGATCTTGAAATAACTGATGTTCGCAATTTCCCGCGCCATGCGCGCCAGAAGGTCGACCGAAAGCGGTGTCCCGGCGACCGGCGCATCCTGAATCATGATGGGGATGTCGATGGCGTCAGACACGGTGCGGTAGAAGTCGAAAATAGCCTTTTCCGGAACGCGGAACGTGGCGCCGTGATAGGGCGGCATGATCATCACCATCGCAGCGCCGGCGTCCTGGGCCTGCCGGCTGCGCTCGGCGCAGATCCGCGAGCCGAAATGCGTCGTCGTCACGATCACGGGCACCCGGCCGGCGACGTGCTCCAGCACCGCATGCATCACCTGTTCGCGCTCGGCATCGGTCAGGACGAATTGCTCGGAAAAATTGGCCAGAATGCACAGACCATTGGAGCCGGCGTCGATCATGAAATCGATGCAGCGGCGTTGGCCCGCGAGATCGAGCTCGCCACGGTCGTCGAAAATGGTCGGAGCGACGGGGAAAACGCCGCGATAGGGCCGCTGTGCAGTCGGGGTCATTGAAGGATGTTCCATTGAGGCAGGATCAGTGATTGTATGGCCGTCCAATTCATTCATCAACATGGCAGAAAGGCTCGATACAATCGAGCGCCGGACAAGGAAAGATCGATGGGGGGAGTTCTGGAGGGCGTTCGCGTCCTCGATTTCGGGCGTTATATCGCGGGGCCTTATTGCGCGACACTGCTGGCGGAGTTCGGTGCGGAAGTCATTCGCGTGGAGAAACGCGACGGAAGCGAGGATCGCTTCGTGGCGCCGGTCGGCGAAGGCGGTGAGGGCGCGCTGTTCCTGCAGGTCAACCGCAACAAGAAATGCATCACGCTCGATCCGATGAAGGGCGAAGGGCAGGAGGTGATGCGCCGGCTGGTCGCGACCGCTGACGTCGTCGTCGCCAACCTGCCGCCGCAGACGCTGCGTGCGATGAAGCTCGATTATGAATCGCTGAAGGCGATCAAGCCGGACATCATCCTGACCACGGCAACTGCGTTCGGCGGACCGGGACCGTGGTCCGACCGTGTCGGCTTTGACGGCGTTGGCCAGGTGATGTCAGGCGCGGTGTACATGACCGGCAAGGGCGATCCGCCGTACCGCGCGGCCGTGAACTGGGTCGATTTCGGCACGGCGCTGCATTGCGCGTTCGGCACGCTCGCCGCCCTGATCGAGCGCGGCAAATCCGGCCGCGGCCAGATCGTCGAGGGCGCGCTGCTGGCGACCGCGCTCTCCTTCACCAACGCGACGCTGATCGAGCAGGCGGTGATATCGGCCAATCGCGTGCCCACTGGCAACCTCGGCCAGACCGCGGCGCCCGCCGATATCTACCGCACCAAAGACGGCTGGGTGCTGTGCCAGGTCACCGGCCATCCGCTGTTCATCCGCTGGGCCAGATTGATGGGCGAGGAGGATCAGTGGCTGAAGGATCCGCGTTTCGCCGACGATCTCAAGCGCGGCGACAACGGACCTGTCATCAGCGAGCGAATGGCGCGCTGGTGCGCCGAGCGGACCACGCAGGAAGCGGTCGACACCCTCGGCAAGGCAATGATTCCGGCCGGTCCAGTTCTGAGCCCGCAACAGGCGCTGGAGCATCCGCACATCCGCGCCACCGGCTTCATGCAGGACGTCGATTATCCGGGCCTGCCAAAGCCCGCGCCGACGGTACGTGCCGCGGTGCGGCTGTCGGAAACGCCGGGCGAAATCGTGACGCGCCCGCCGACGCTCGGCGAGCATACCGATCGCGTGCTGGCCGATCTCGGCTATGATGCGGATGCCATCGCCGCGCTTCGCAACAACGGAATCATCTAGATGCCGCGGCCGGCGACCCAGCACGTCGTTCGTTGCCGTCAGGTGATTCCTCGCCAAGCCGCAGCCTGGATGCCCGCGCCATGACACTGCTGTCGATACCGGCCAATCCGGTTCCGGAGGGCGCGGTTGCCGGAACGATCGGGACGCCGGATGGCGTCACGTTGCGCTTTGCGCGCTGGCCGGCGCTGGCCAAGGGCAGGGGAACTGTCTGCGTCTTCGCCGGGCGCGGCGAATGCATCGAGAAATATTTCGAGACGGTGCAGGATCTGCGCAAGCGCGGATATGCGGTGGCGACGATCGACTGGCGGGGGCAGGGACATTCCTCGCGCCAGCTGGACAATCCGCTTAAGGGCCATGTCCAGAGTTTTTCGGAGTACCAGATCGACGTGGCGGCCTTCGTCCAGCAGGTCGTGCTGCCGGATTGCCCGCCGCCGTATTTTGCAATGGCCCATTCGATGGGCGGCGCGGTCATGCTCCACGTCGCGCATGCCGGCATCGCGGCGTTCGAACGCTTCGTGCTCTGTTCGCCGATGGTCGATCTGCCGGGCCTGCGCGCGTCGCTGCCGATGCGCGGCCTGATGCGCCTGCTGCGCGCGGCCGGAATGGGCGAGCGGTTCATTCCAGGCGGCAAGATCGACCTGATCAAGTCGACGGGTTTTGCCGGCAATCGCCTGACCTCGGATCCGCGCCGCTATGCCCGCAACGTGGCGATACTGGAGGCTGATCCAACGCTCGGGATTGCGTCGCCGACGGTCGCGTGGATCAACGCGGCCTTTGCGGCGATGGGCGAGTTTCGTTCGCGCGAGTTTGCCGGCGGGATTCGCCAGCCGGTCCTGATGCTCGCGGCAGGCGATGACAGCATCGTATCGACCCCTGCCAACGCGGCGTTTGCCCGGCATCTGCCGGCGGGATCGCATCGCGTGATCGCGGGTGCGAAGCACGAAATGCTGCAGGAAGACGACCGCTACCGGGCGCAGCTCTGGGCCGCGTTCGATGCCTTCATGCCGGGCCAGGGTGTGGACCTCTGAGAACTAAGGTTTTGGGCAACGACGTCGGTCGTCACGACGTCCTGTCGCGCCGCAATCGGCTTTGTTGTGCGCAAAATGCCATTCCTCAGGCGATTGGTAACGCGCGCTTCAAGCCGAGTTGAGTTTATTGAATCTGAATTTAATGGGACGGGCGCCCGGTCCCCCTACATCCAGTACCAGGTATCCGCATCGGATGCCGCACGCAGATAACTCGCGATCCAGACAGCGCGCTCGCCTCATGAAGCGTGACCGGCTCGTCTTGTCCCACGCGGATCTGCAATCGATCCATATAGGAGAAACGAAAATGACTTCATTCAAAGCTCTTGCAGCAGCCGTGCTGCTGGCCGCGACCGCAGCGGCGCCGGCATTCGCGCGAACCCCAGTGGATGCGCTGGCGCCAGGTGGTGTGAGCAGCAGCGACCACGCCCTGTATAGCAAGAATCTACGCGACTCCGGGTATAATCCGAGGAACGACTTCAATCCGAACGGGACCATGAGGGCCGCCATCCAGGAGCCGGGCGCGTTCGCGTTCTATTATCCCAATCTGGACGTTCTCAATGGTGGCGAGCCGACGCCTGCTGCCAAGGCGTCGCCCGACTGGCCCGCGTTGAAGGGCGCGTGTGCGTCGGCCGGCGGCGGTATCACTTACTGCGGCGACCGCTACGACTCATATGCTTCGGAGCCCGACGCATTCTCGCATCATGTTGCCCACCGCCATCACCGATCGTGACTCGATCGCGCGGTACAGCGCGGCCGCATGGCCGCGTGGCGCGCTGTGACGCAAGGCGAACCTCATCAGGAAGCGATGGCGGTCTCTCTTTCCGATCTCGACTGCACCCTCCAGATGACCAGAACGGCAATGTAGAGAGCCCCGTGACGGCGGTGCAGCCTCAAAAACGGACCTTTCGTTTATGAGTACGCACCGGGTTCGAACGAACGTCGTCGATATCGCGGTTGCGAACATTTCGGCTGATCGCAGGAAATCGGCCGATCCCGATGCTCGGAACGCTTGTCACAACGGAGTTCCAGACCGTATCGTGACGTTGCGGAGCGGCAACGCGCGGCGTTGCGGGATCGGGGTCTTTGCATGGGGTCGCAGGTAAGCTTGCCGCTCTGGGTCGTCGTCCTGATGGCGATCTTCGCGATCTCGGCGGCGCTGGATCGCATCCTCATTCCCAGCGTACGCTGGGCGCTGCGCCGGCGCGCCAATCGTGCGATCGAGGAGCTCAACACCAAGCTGAAGCTTCGCATCCAGCCCTTCAAGCTGACCGCGCGCCAGGTGCTGATCGATCGCCTGGTGTTCGATCCGCAAGTGCTGCGGGCGGCCGAGGAGTACTCGGCCGAAGCCGGCGTGCCGAACGAAGTCGCGATGGAAAAGGTGCGGCGCTACGCCCGCGAGATCGTTCCGGCGTTCAGCGCCTACGCCTATTTTCGCGTCGGGACGCGGATCGCGCGGGCCGTTTCCCATATGCTTTACCGGGTGCGGATCGGCGTCCGCAACGACGAGGCGCTGGCCGCCGTCGATCCCGCCTCGTCGGTGATCTTCGTCATCAATCATCGCTCAAACATGGATTACGTGCTGGTGACCTATGTCGCCTCGACCTCCTCGGCGCTGAGCTACGCCGTCGGCGAATGGGCCAAGGTCTGGGGCCTCAGCAGTTTGATCCGCTCGATGGGCGCCTATTTCATCGCGCGAGATTCCGGCGAGGCGCTCTATCGCAAGGTGCTGTCGCGCTATGTTCATATGGCGACAGCGGCGGGCGTCACGCAGGCGATTTTCCCGGAGGGCGGGCTCAGCCGCGACGGCAAGCTGCGGCCGCCGAAATTCGGGCTGTTGAGTTACATGGTGGCGGACTTCGATCCGCACGGCCCGCGCGACGTGGTGTTCATCCCGGTCGCCGTCAATTACGACCGCGTGCTGGAAGACCGCATGCTGACCTCGGCGGCCAATACCGAGCCGGGGAAGAAGCCGGTGTTCGGCTTCAACGCGGCTACGTTTGCGCGGCATTTCTTGCGCCATCTCTGGCTGGCCATGCGCGGCGAGTGGTATCGCTTCGGATATACCTGCGTCAGTTTTGGCGTGCCGGTGTCGCTGCGAAATTATGTCGAGGCAAGGAAGATCGATTTTCGTGTACTCGCAGCCGAGCCGCGCCGCGTCGAGGTCGAAAGGCTCGGCAACGAATTGATGGAGGCGGTTGGCCGCGTGGTGCCGGCGTTGCCGGTCTCGCTGGTCGCAAGCGCCATGCTGGAGGCCGGCGACCAGCCGCTGACGCTGTTCGAAATCAAGGGCCGCGTCTCAACCTTGATCGGCGAACTCGAACGGCTCGGAAGCTATGTTCACATCCCGCGCGCCGACCGCGACTACGCCATCTCCGTCGGCCTGCGGATGCTGGCGCTGCGCCATCTGGTGATCGAGGCCGACGACACCTGGCGCGCCAACCCGAACGAGCGCGTGCTGTTGCAGTATTACGCGAACGCGGTCGTGCATCTGTTCGAGGGCAGTGAGACGAATGACGGCGGCGATGTCGCTGCGCAGTGGACGGAGAGAGTTGCTCCTCCGTAGTCCGTAGGGTGGGCAAAGGAGCGCAGCGACGTGCCCACCATCCATGCCGCGTGCGCGATGGTGGGCACGCTTCGCTTTGCCCACCCTACGAGCTGTCATCCCCGCGCATGCGGGTATCCAGTATTCCAGAGGCCGTGGTGATTGAGCCGAGAGGCCGCGGCGTACTGGATCCCCCGCCTTCGCGGGGGACGACAAGTTCTTGCGGGGCAGGTGTCTCGGATTGCAAAAGCTTGAAGTTTAAAATATATGCTGAACCATCCTCCTGGAGGCCCAACCGATGTCCCCATTGTCGCGTTCCTCCCATGCGCTCGTCACCGGCGGCGGGCGGGGCATTGGGCTAGCGATATCGGCGGCGCTGTCGAAAGCGGGCGCGACGGTAACCGTTCTCGGCCGCAACCGCGCGACGCTGGAGGAAGCTATTGCATCCGGCGCGGCGCAGTTCGCAGCCGTCGCCGACGTCGCCGATCAGGCCTCGGTCAAATCAGCCATTGCGGAAGCCGCCGCGCGGCAACCGATCGACTTCCTCGTTGCCAATGCCGGCGCAGCCGAGTCTGCGCCGTTTGGCCGCTCCGATGCGGCGTTGTTCCAGCGGATGATGGACGTCAATTTCATGGGCGTGGTCCACGCCACGCAGGCGGTATTGCCTGGAATGGTCGAGCGCCGCCACGGGCGGATCGTTGCCGTCGCGTCCACGGCCGGCCTCAAGGGCTACGCCTACGTCTCAGCCTACAGCGCGGCGAAACATGCCGTCATCGGCCTCGTCCGCTCGCTGGCGTTGGAAACCGCAAAGAGCGGCGTTACCGTCAACGCCGTCTGCCCCGGCTTCACCGAAACCGATCTGCTGGAAGGTTCGATCGACAACATCATCAAGAAGACCGGCCGCAGCCGCGAGCAGGCCATTGCGGAACTGTCGAAACACAATCCGCAGGGACGCCTCGTGGCGCCATCGGAAGTGGCTGATGCTGTGCTTTGGCTCTGCGGCGAGGGCGCCGGCGCCATCACGGGTCAAGCCATCGCGGTAGCGGGCGGTGAAGTCTGAAGAGTGAGAAAGCCAGTTTGAAGCCGTCATTGCGAGCGAAGCGAAGCAATCCATCTTGCAGCGTAGGAAGAATGGATTGCTTCGTCGCGTCGCTCCGCTGTGCAAACGCTTCGCGTTTGTCACAGGCAATGACAAACGACACAAGGGAGATCCCATGAGCAAACCCGCCAATCCCGTCACGTTGCCGCTGATCGATTATTCGCCGAAGCATTTCCTGCTGGCCGTCGTCGATCGCGTCGCCACCGTGACGCTCAATCGTCCCGAGCGAAAGAATCCACTGACCTTCGAAAGCTACCGCGAACTCACCGATTTCTTCCGCGCCTGCGCGATGGATGACGAGGTCAAGACCATCGTCGTGACCGGCGCGGGCGGCAACTTCTCCTCCGGCGGCGACGTGTTCGAGATCATCGGTCCCTTGATCCAGATGGACACCAAGGGACTAACCGCGTTTACCCGGATGACCGGCGACCTCGTGAAGGCGATGCGGGCCTGCCCGCAGCCGATCGTCGCCGCCATCGAGGGCATCTGCGCCGGCGCGGGTGCGATCGTCGCGATGGCATCCGACCTGCGTCTGGCCGCCACCGGCGCCAAGGTCGCGTTCCTGTTCAACAAGGTCGGCCTCGCCGGCTGCGACATGGGCGCCTGCGCAATCCTGCCGCGCATCATCGGCCAGTCGCGGGCCTCGGAACTGCTCTACACCGGCCGCTTCATGACCGCGGAGGAGGGCGAACGCTGGGGTTTCTTCAGCCGCATCGTCACCCCGGACGCGGTGCTGTCGCAGGCACAGCTGATGGCCAAGCAGATTTCCGACGGGCCTACCTTCGCCAACACCATGACCAAGCGTATGCTGGCGATGGAATGGGCGATGTCGGTGGAAGAGGCGATTGAGGCCGAAGCGGTAGCCCAGGCGCTCTGCATGACCACGGAAGATTTCGGCCGCGCCTTCGAGGCGTTCTCGAACAAGCGGACCCCGGTGTTTGAGGGGAACTGAGGATCGTAGGACGGTAGCCCGGGTGAGCGCCAGCGATACCCGGGACCGCTGTCCCCCCTATCGCTTCGCTCATGCGGGCTACGAACTACGAACCTCTATCCCCTCATGGTGAGGAGGCGCGTTAGCGCCGTCTCGAACCATGGGGCCCGTGGCCATCCTTCGAGACGCGGCCAATTGGCCGTTCCTCAGGATGGGGTCGGGGGTGGGGGCAACAGGGCTTGCTCCAAAATTGTTTTAGGCTTAAAGTAATTCCCGAACTAGCCCGATAGCCTGTTTCGGAGGCGGTAGATGAAGATCGCGATTATCGGCGGCGGACCGGCCGGTCTCTATGCCGCGATCCTCCTGAAAAAACAGCGGCCCCAGGCCGAGATCACGGTCTATGAGCGCAACCGCGCCGACGACACCTTTGGCTTCGGCGTGGTGTTCTCCGACGCGACGCTGGACAATTTCGAGAAATACGATCCGCCGAGCTATCGCCGCATCACCCAGGAATTCGCCTATTGGGACGATATCGCCGTGCATTTCCGCGGCACCGTCCACCGCGTCGGCGGCAACGGCTTTTGCGGCTGCTCGCGCCGGACGTTGCTCTTGATCCTGCAGGAGCGCGCCCGCGAACTCGGCGTGACGATCCTGTTTGAAACCGATATCGATG
The DNA here is from genome assembly GCF_049993905.1 of Bradyrhizobium sp. McL0615. Classification (NCBI taxonomy): domain Bacteria; kingdom Pseudomonadati; phylum Pseudomonadota; class Alphaproteobacteria; order Hyphomicrobiales; family Nitrobacteraceae; genus Bradyrhizobium; species Bradyrhizobium sp. McL0615. The sequence goes on from NZ_CP188254.1 coordinate 2,658,389, forward strand.
ACGAAGCGCGATTTGCCGATGCTGATCTGATCGTGCTCGCCGACGGCATCAACAGCCGCTTCCGCGACAAGCACATCGATCATTTCCAGCCGCAGATCGACCTGCGCTCCAACAAGTTCGCGTGGATGGGCTCGACCAAGCCGCTCGACGCCTTCACCTTCATCTTTCAGGAGACGGAGTGGGGGCCGTTTATCGCGCATGCCTATCAATACGAGACCGGCCGCTCGACCTGGATTTTCGAGACCGATGCCGAAACCTTCCAGCGCGCCGGGCTCGAAGGCCTGAGCGAGCAGCAGTCCGCCGATCGGATGGCCGAGATTTTCGGCTGGTTCCTCGACGGCCACCCCTTGCTGATCAACCGCTCGATGTGGCGCAATTTCCCGATGATCCGCAGCCAGCGCTGGGTCAAGGACAACATGGTGTTGCTTGGCGACGCCAAGGCGACCGCGCATTTCTCGATCGGCTCCGGCACCAAGCTCGCGATGGAAGACGCGATCGCGCTCGCCGACGCCATGGCGCAGGCTCCGACGGTCGAAGGCGCATTGCAGACCTACGAGCATGGCCGGCGCGAGGAGGTCGAGAAGATCCAGCATGCGGCCGACGTGTCGCTGGTCTGGTTCGAACATGTCGACCGCTTCTGGGATTTCGATCCCGTGCAGTTCGCGTTCGGGGTCATGACCCGCGCCAAGGCGATCACCTACGATAATCTGACGCTGCGGGCACCCGAGTTCGTCCGCGAGGTCGACACGGCCTTTGCGAAGCAGGTCCGTTCAAAAGGCTTCGACGTCGATATCGACCAGCCCACGGCGCCGATGTTCCAGCCGCTCAAGCTGCGCGAGATGGAAGTCGCAAACCGCGCGGTGGTGTCGCCGATGTGCATGTACTCGGCGAAAGAGGGCGTGCCCGGCGATTTCCATCTGGTGCATTACGGCTCGCGCGCGATCGGCGGCGCCGGGCTGATCTTCACGGAGATGACCTGCGTCGGCCGCGACGCCCGCATCACGCCCGGCTGTACTGGTCTGTGGAACGATGAGCAGCAGGCTGTGTGGACGCGCATCGTCGATTTCGTCCACGCCAACTCGGCGGCAAAGATCTGCCTGCAGCTGGGACACGCCGGCCGCAAGGGCGCGACCAAGTTGATGTGGGATGGCATGGACCGGCCACTGGAGCAGGGCGGCTGGGACACGATCTCGGCGTCGCCATTGCCTTACTTCCCCGACAGCCAGGTGCCGCGCGAGATGGATCGCGCCGCGATGGACCGCGTCAAGCAGGAGTTCGTGGCCGCAGCGCTGCGCGGCGAGGCCTGCGGCTTCGACATGCTGGAGCTGCACTGCGCTCACGGCTATCTGCTGGCGAGTTTTATTTCGCCGCTGACCAACACGCGCACCGACGAATACGGAGGCTCGCTCGCCAACCGGCTGCGCTATCCGCTGGAAGTGTTCACGGCGGTGCGCGCGGCGTGGCCGGGGCACAAGCCGATGTCGGTGCGCATTTCCGCCACCGACTGGGTCGCGGGCGGCATCACCGGCGACGACGCGGTGGCGGTCGCACGCGCGTTCGGCGAGGCCGGCGTCGATCTGGTCGATGTCTCCACGGGCCAGACCGTGCGGGACGCGCAGCCGATCTACGGCCGGATGTTCCAGACGCCATTCTCCGATCAGGTTCGCAACGAAGCCCGGGTCGCGACCATGTGCGTCGGGAACATCACCACCGCAGATCAGGTCAACACCATCCTGGCCGCGGGACGAGCCGACCTCGTCGCGCTCGCCCGGCCACATCTGGTCGATCCGTCGTTTACGATGCGGGCGGCGGCCTGGTATGGCGCCGATATCGCCTGTCCGCCGCAATATCTGCCGGGCAAGGAGCAGATCTTCCGCAACAGCGTGCGCGACCGCCAGGATTTCGAGGACCTCAAAATTAAGGGTAAGCCGAAAACCCGCGCCGAGCTGAAAGCCGAGGCGACAAAGCCGCTTGCAGCCGAATAGGCCGGATGGCAGGCTCTAACTGCTCCCTCGCCCCGCTCTTGCGGGGAGAGGGGTGGGGTGAGGGGCTCTCTCGGCGAGCTGTGAACGCGGTGAGTGCGGTACCCCCTCACCCGGATCGCATCTATCGATGCGGTCCGACCTCTCCCCGCAAGCGGGGCGAGGTTGAAGAAGAGAGAGTGGAGTAACGCTGATGAAAGCAATCATTGTCGGAGGCGGCATCGGAGGCCTTACCACTGCGCTGATGTTGCGCGCGCGTGGCATCGATTGCGAATTGTTCGAACAGTCCGATACCATCCGCGAGCTCGGCGTCGGCATCAACACGCTGCCGCACGCGATCCGTGAACTAGCGGGCCTCGGTCTGCTCGACCGGCTGGATGCCGCCGCCGTACGCACCGACCAATTATATTATCTCAACCGCCACGGCCAGGAAGTCTGGCGCGAGCCGCGCGGGCTCGATGCCGGCCACGACGTGCCGCAATTCTCGGTTCATCGCGGCCGCCTGCAAAGCGTGATCCATCGCGCCGTCGAGGAGCGGCTCGGGCCTGAGGCTATCCACACCGGCTGCCGTCTCGGCGCGTTCGCGCAGCACGAGGGCGGCGTGGTTGCGCACTTCTTCGATCGCACCGGCGCCCATGTCAAAACCGCGCGCGGCGATATCCTGATCGGCGCCGACGGCATTCATTCGCGGGTGCGCGAGACGCTGTTTCCGGACGAGGGGCCGCCGTGCTGGAACGGCCTGATGCTGTGGCGCGGCGCGCGCGACTGGCCGGCGTTCCTGACCGGCCGTTCGATGATCGTGGCCGGCGGACTGAATGCCAAGGTCGTGGTTTATCCGATCGCGGAAGGATCGAGCCCCGCCAGCCGGCTGACCAATTGGGCGGTGTTGGTGAAGATCGGCGAGAGCAATTCACTGCCGCCGCGCCGCGAGGACTGGTCACGGCCCGGCAAGCGCGAGGAGCTGATGCCGCACGTCGAGCGGTTCTCGGTGCCCCATGTCGACGTGCGCAGCCTGATCTCGGCGACGCCGGAATTCTACGAGTATCCGTGCTGCGACCGCGATCCGCTGCCGTACTGGACCTGGGGCCGGGTGACGCTGCTCGGCGACGCCGCGCATCCGATGTATCCGGTCGGCTCCAACGGCGCGTCGCAGGCGATCCTCGATGCCCGCGCGTTGGCCGATGAATTGGCGCGAGCTGAGCATCCGCGCCAGGCGCTGGTGGCCTATGAACAAAAGCGTCTTCCGATGACGGCGGAGATCGTGCGCTCGAACCGGCGCGGCGGCCCCGAGGGCGTGATCGACGCGGTCGAGCAACTGGCACCTGACGGATTTACCGATATCGAGAAGGTGCTGAGCCACGCCCAGCGCGAGGCGATCGTGCGCGGCTACGCCTCCAAGGCCGGCTTCGCGCCGCCGCCGCTGGGATTAGCGGCGGTGCGGGCGTAGACGAGGTCCTCGTCCTGAGGAGACCGCGAAGCGGTCGTCTCGAAGGATGGCCGCGGGCAAGATCGAGGCCTCATGTTTCGCCCGGCGATGCGAAGCATCGTCCGGAGACGGCGCTGAAGAAGCGCCTCCTCACCATGAGGATCGGCTGCTCACGCGCCCGGAGGCGGCGGCAGGAAGTGGATGTTGTGCTCGGCGGCCAGCGCCACCACCGCGTCCGGCTTCTGCTCCTTCATGTTGTGGATCGCCCAGAACAGATCGTAGAGCCGCCGCGTCGGCGAGACCCAGAACAGCGTCTTCGCCGTGCGGCCGGACTTGTTGAAGATGCCGTGCGGCTTGCCCATCGGCAGCCGCACCAGATCGCCCGGCGTGGCCTGTGTCTCGGCGCCGTCGAGGAAGAAATCGAGCTGGCCCTCCAGGATGTAGAGATATTCATCCTGGTCGGGATGGATGTGCGGCGGCACGAAGGTCTCGGGCGGGAACGTCGCATGCCATGAGAAGGAATGCTCGGTGACGTGTTTCGGCACATAGGTCTGGCCGAGGATGTTCCAGGAGATTCCCTGCATGCCTTCATTGGCGCGGGTGATGCCGGCGATTTCGGTTTTCATGGTGTTGCTCCCTCTCAATTAATTATTTGCCTGCCGTGCAATCCTTGGCGTAGCGATCGCCATAGTTCGAAAACACCTTTTCGACGATCTCGGTCTGGAATTTTCCGTCCGGACGCTTCGCGACCTTGGTCAGATAGAAATTCTGGATCGGATAGCCGTTGACGTTGAACTTGAAGTCACCGCGCAGCGAGGTGAATTCGGCCTTTTTCAGCGCGGCCGACACCGCATCCTTGTTCTTGAGGTCGCCCTTGACCGCCTTCACCGCGCTGTCGATCAGCAAGGCCGTATCGTATCCCTGCATGGCGTAGGTGCCGGGGACGCTGTTGTAGGCGGCCTCGTAGCTGGCGACGAACTTCTTGCTCTGCGGATTGTCCATGTCGGGCGCCCAGTTGGCGCCGCCGAACATGCCGACGGCAGCATCCTGCTGCGCGGGCAGGGTGGATTCATCGACGGTGAAGGCTGACAGCACCGGGATCTTGTCGGCAAGGCCGGCCTGCCGGTACTGCTTGACGAGGCCGACGCCCATGCCGCCCGGCATGAAGGTGAACAGCGCATCGACCTTGGAAGAGGAAATCTTGGTCAGCTCGACCTGGAAATCCAGCGTGCCGAGCGGCGTATAGCTTTCCTCGGCGATTTCGCCCTTGTAGTCGAGCTTGAATCCGGCCGCGGAATCCTTGCCGGCCTGATAGTTCGGCACCAGAACATACATGCGCTTGTAGCCGCGGTCCTGGGCGACCTTGCCGAGGATCTCGTGCACCTGATCGTTCTGGTAGGAGGTGACGTAGAAGAACGGGCTGCATTCCTTGCCGGCGTAGCTCGATGGCCCCGCGTTCGGGCTGATCAGGAACGTCTTGTTCTCGGTCACCGGCCGGTGAATCGCTTGCAGGATGTTGGAGAAAATCGGCCCAACGACGAAATCGACCTTCTCACGTTCGAGCAGGCCCTTGGCCTTGGTCACGGCGCCATCGGGCTTGAGTTCGTCGTCGACGACGACGACCTCGACGTCCTTGCCGGCCATCTTGCCGCCGAGGTCCTTGACCGCGAGTTGAAAACCGTCGCGGGCCTGCTGGCCGAGCACGGCAGCCGGTCCCGAAAGCGTCACGATGATGCCGACCTTGATCTTCTCCTGCGCGGCGGCCGGAGTGGCGACAACACCCAGCAACACGGCAAATCCGCTCAGCTTCAACGACGGCTTCATGATTATCCTCCGTTCGGCCTCTGCGGCCGAAAAACTTGACGCCACACAAAATGCTCGGATTGCAGCTTATTCTGACCGTGACGGCACCTGCAAGCACAACGCATCCATGCAAGCCATGCGCCAATTACTTGAAACCTAAAGAAATCTGGGCAATGATCCGCGACCTGCGCTCTGTTCGGATCACCGAACGCCCAAGCCGGACAATATTTGCATCATGATCCTCGATTCAGAGACCAAGGCCGTCGAACTCCCGGAGCATCATGGCGACGAACTCAGGCTGTGGCTTCGCCTCTTGACCTGCACGACGCTGATCGAGGGTGAGGTGCGCAGCCGGTTGCGCGAGCGCTTCGACGTCACGCTGCCGCGGTTCGACCTGATGGCTCAGCTCGACAAGGTGCCGGAGGGCATGACGCTGTCGGATGTCTCCAAGCGGATGATGGTTTCGAACGGCAACGTCACCGGGCTGGTCGAGCGCCTCGTCGAGTCCGGGCATCTCGACCGCCGCACGTCGGATGCCGACCGCCGCGTGCAGGTGATCCGCCTGACCAAGGCCGGCCGCGCCGAATTTCGCAAGATGGCGGCGGAGCACGAATTGTGGATTGCCGATGTCTTCGGCGACCTGACGCCAAAGGACGTCCGTGAGCTGATGCGCCTGCTGGCCAAGACCAAGGCGTCGGCGCAGAAATCCGCGAAAGCGCGAACGGGCTGAGGCTGGCGCTAGTTCATCGCGCGCAAGGTCGCCGAAGGCCTCTCCCCGAACTTCGCGCGGTAGGCGCTCGCCATCCGGCTGAGATGGGTAAATCCAAGCTCGAATGCGATATCGGTGATGCTGTCGTCAGGGGAGGCGGCGGCCAATCTGACGTTGAGATGCGCGAGCCGGATGTCGCGCAGCATCTCCGAGATCGAGGTTCCGAAATGCCGCTGGAAGCCGAGCTGCAGCGCGCGGATGCCCGTGCCTGCGGCCGTGGCAAGCTGCTCAAGATCGAGCGGCTCGTCTGCATGCGCATACAGGAATTCGTGCGCCCGCCGCAACGACTGCGGCAGCGCTTCCGCCCGGCCGCCAAATCGCTCGATCGCATCGCTGGCGCTGTGGTGCTGGCCGTGGAGGAAGGCGCCCAGCAGCGTCTCGCGTGCATTCGCCGCCGCCATCGGCGAAAGCGGCCGTTGCGGTCCGAGCCGTTCGGCGAGTTCGATGAGCTCCAGAATTTGCGACTGAAGCGTCCGGCCGCCTGTGGAGGAGAGATCGATCGCGGGCTCGAACTCGACCGCGCCCGTGGGCCGGCCAGACAGCGCCGCGGCCCGTTGTTCCAGCAGGCGGCGCTCGACCAGCAGAATGAGCTGGGCGCAATTGCCCTGCCAGGTCATTCGCGTGGGAATCGTCGGCGACAACAGCGAAGCGCTGACGCCGGGAGCGGTTGTGACGTCCCGCGCCGCCGTTTGGATCCGCGACGAACCGTGCACGGGGATCTGCAGCAGGAAGAAACGCTCGAGACAACCGGGGTCGATCGACACCGATCCGCCATAAGCGACGTAGTTGACAGAGAAGCCGCCAAAGACCGCGCAGTTATGGAGCGCGAAGAATTCAGGAGACGATCGCGCGGTGGGCTTCAATTCATGCGGGCAGAAGATGCGGCCGACCGCATCGGCGGCAGCATCGACGCTGTCGGTCGATACGCGGTTGAACGCCGCCAGCCGGACGGCGGGGTCATGCTGGGGAACGCTGGTAGCCCTCGCCACGGCCCGGTCCTTTGCATTTATTTGAAGCCTATAATATCGGCGAAGTCCGCTATTGGAAAGGCGATTTGTTGGCGTTCGCCTGCCTGATCCGGAGGCAAGAGCCGTCTTTTCGCGCCGCAACAATCGGAAAAATTTCTGTCCGCGGCCGACGGATTCGTTTTCTGGCTAGACGGTCGGGCCGCCGGGCCGCAGCCTGCGCGAACGCGTTCGACACCAAGAACCACCAACCGCGACAGAGGAGCAGGCGACCATGGCAGCACTCGAGAAAGGCATCACCACGAATGGCACGGGCTACGGCGGCAAGAGCTGGAATATTCTCGGTCAGGTCTACTTCCCCAAGGCCGTGACCGATTCCACCTTTGCCTTCGAGACCAACAGCGAGCCCGGCCAGTTCGTGCCGGTGCACATTCATCCAACGCAGGATGAGTTCATCCTGGTGCAGGAAGGTGTACTGGATCTCAAGCTCGACGGCGTCTGGGTGCAGGCCAAGGCCGGCGATCTGGTTCGCCTGCCGCGCGGCATTCCGCATGGCTACTTCAATAAATCCGACAAGCCGGCGCGCGCGCTGTTCTGGGTGTCGCCGATGCAGAAGCTCGAAGCGCTGTTCAACCAGCTCCACAATCTGACGGACCCAGCGGAAGTGGTTCGGATCTCGGCGCAGCACGAGGTGGATTTCTTGCCGCCCGAGGCCAACGAATAGCGCCGCAACCGCCGAGCAACTGTGCCGGAAATCACAACGCGTTGAGCCCTCGGTTCTGGGGCCGATCCCTGCTGGAGAATTGTCATGGTCAGGCAAAAACAGGTTTGCATCATTGGCGCCGGTGTATCGGGGCTTGCAGCCGCAAAGGCCTTCGCCGCACGCGGACATCGGATCACGATCATCGAGCGTAGCGGCGATCTCGGCGGGGTCTGGGAGCCGGCGCGGTCCTATCCCGAGGTGCAAACGCAAAGCCCGAAGGATCTCTATCGTTACACCGACAAGGCGATGCCGGATTCCTATCCGGAATGGCCGAAGGGACCCCAGGTCCACGCCTATCTCATCGAGTACGCCAAGGACAATAATCTCCTCGGCGCCATCAGCTTCAACACTTCCGTGGTGCAGATGGATCGTCGGCCCGATTCCGCGCCCGGCTGGCGGCTCGAGGTGCGGGGGCCGGATGGCGGTATCCGTCACGAGGATTTTGATTTCGTCGCTGTTTGTACCGGGCAGTTCAACGAGCCCCAGACGCTCACTCTACCGGGCGAGGAATCCTTCAAGGCGCAGGGCGGCCGCATCCTGCACTCCTCACAGTACAACGATCCTGTCATCGCCAAAGGCCGCAGAATCGTCGTGCTCGGCGGTTCGAAGTCGGCGACGGACATTGCAGTCAATGCGGTCAATTCCGGCGCGGCCGAAGTCACGCTGGTGTACCGCGAGCCGGTGTGGCGGATTCCCTATTTCATCGGCGGCCTGGTCAATTTCAAACGCATTCTCTACATCCGCGCGCAGGAGGAGATGTTCCGAAGCTGGGGCATCGGCGCGATGTCGCGGTTCGCGCATGCGGTCGCAAAGCCGTTGGTCTGGGCCAACTGGCGCGGGCTGGAGAGCCTGCTGAAAGTTCAGCTCAAGCTCGGCAAATGCGACATGGTGCCGAAAGAGCGGATCGAGGGTGGCATCAATTGTGCTGTGCCGATCGCCACGCCAGGATTCTTTCCGATGGTCGCCGATGGCCGCATTAAGGCTATCAGAGGCAGCTTCGATCGCTACGACGGCAATTCCATTGTGATGACCGGCGGGCAGCGCGTCCAGGCCGACGTCGCCGTGCTCGCGATCGGCTACAAACTGGGGGTGCCGTTCCTGCCGCAGGCGTACCGCGACAGACTGGTCGAGCCCGACGGGCAGTACCGGCTATATCGGCTGATCGCCAATCCGGACCTGCCCGAGATGGGATTCGTCGGTTTCAATTCCAGCTTCTGCACGGTGCTGTGCGCCGACCTCGCGGCGAACTGGCTGGTGCGCTACGCCGATGGCCAGCTCGCCCGTCAGCCGACGCCCAGGGAAATGCAGGACAACATCGAGATGATGCTGCATTTCAAGCGGGTCGAGCGTCCGGCGGCTGGCGTCTATGGCGGGCTGTGCGTCGCGCCCTACCATTTCAAGCATTTTGACGAGTTGATGTCGGATATCGGCGTGTCCGGGCGCCGGTCGAACCCGCTGGTGGAGAAATTTACCCCGCCCGATGCCGCGGCCTATGGCCGCTTCCTGGCCGCGGCGCCGGCCTACCGCGCAGCCTGACAGGTTCCCTTGGCCTGCCGCCGTCAGGCTAGTTTCGGCGGCAGGGAGGTGTGATTCCCCATGATTCCGCACTTGCGAAAAATTGTTTTAAGCCTAAAATGATTTGCGAGACGGCGTTGCCGGGCGTCCTCGATATTGATCTCGAGCCTTTCATTGCTGGAAAGCGAGGGGAGATGAAAATGTCAGGTAGAACTCCCAGCCAACCTCTTGGCCCGTCAGGCCATGTCGACGACTTTGCGCGGCAAAACCTGCCTTCGTCCGACCAATGGCCGGACCTGCTGCTCGACCGGCCGGAGTTTCAATACCCGGAATATCTCAATGCCGCGGTCGAACTGACCGACCGTATCGTCGAAAGAGGCTGGGGCGATCGGATCGCGCTGATCGGCAACGGCCGCCAGCGCACCTACAAGGAACTGGCCGACTGGTCCAACCGCCTCGCGCACGCGCTGGTGGAGAACTACGGCGTCAAGCCCGGCAACCGCGTCCTGATCCGTTCCGGCAACAATCCGGCGCTGGTCGCGGCATGGCTCGCGGCCACCAAGGCAGGCGCGGTCGTCGTCAACACCATGCCGATGCTGCGCGCCGGCGAACTCGGCAAGATTATCGACAAGGCCGAGATTGCGCTGGCGCTGACCGACAGCCGCATCGCCGACGAACTGGTCGCATGCGCAAAGACCAGCCGCTTTCTCAAGCAGGTCGTGAATTTCGACGGCACGTCCAACCATGATGCCGAACTTGACCGTGTGGCGCTCAACAAGCCCGTGAAGTTCGACGCCGTGAAGACGGGACGCGACGACGTCGCCCTGCTGGGATTTACCTCGGGCACCACGGGCGAACCCAAGGCGACGATGCATTTCCATCGCGACCTCATGATCGTGGCGGACGGCTACGCCAGGGAAGTCCTCAACGTCACCGAGGACGACGTTTTCGTAGGTTCCCCGCCGCTGGCCTTTACGTTCGGGCTCGGCGGGCTCGCGATCTTCCCGTTGCGGTTCGGTGCGACCGCAACATTGTTGGAAAACGCGTCGCCGCCCGAAATGGTCAAGATCATCGAGACCTACAAGGCAACGATCTGCTTCACCTCGCCGACCGCGTATCGCGCGATGATGGCCGCGATGGACAAGGGAGCCGATCTGTCGTCACTGCGGATCGCGGTATCCGCCGGCGAAACCTTGCCCGCGCCGGTGTTCGAAAACTGGACCCGCAAGACCGGCAAGACCATTCTCGACGGCATCGGCTCGACCGAGCTGCTGCACATCTTCATCACCAACCGCGTCGGTGACGCCGTCGCCGGGACGACAGGGCTGCCGGTTTCCGGTTATGAGGCAAAGGTCGTCGACGACGACATGAACGAATTGCCTGATGGCACCGTCGGCAAGCTTGCGGTGCGCGGGCCGACCGGATGCCGCTATCTCGCCGACAAGAGGCAATCGAACTATGTGCGCGATGGCTGGAACCTGACGGGCGATTCGTTCGTTCGCGATGCGACCGGCCGGCTGTCCTTTGTCGCCCGCTCGGACGACATGATCGTGTCTTCCGGCTACAACATCGCAGGCCCTGAGGTCGAAGCCGCGCTGCTGTCGCATCCTGTCGTCGCCGAATGCGGCGTGGTTGGCGCCCCCGACGAGGCGCGCGGCATGATCGTCAAGGCCTATGTCGTTCTGACGGGTGGCGCCAAGGGCGATGCCGCGCTGACGCAGGCGTTGCAGGATCACGTCAAACAGGCCATTGCGCCGTACAAATATCCGCGTGCGATCGAATATGTCGCGCAACTGCCGAAGACCGAAACCGGCAAGCTGAGGCGCTTTGCGCTGAGGCAGATGGCTGCGGGCGGCCCGGCGTTGCCGAGCATCGCCGCGGAATAACGCTTAAACCTGATGGAGAATGCCGGTGACCGCGCCCAAAGGCCCCACGCTGAGTGTGGTGCCTAACCCCAAGACCGACACCTCGGCGTCGGGCCCGCAAGTGCTGCAGCCGAGCGGCTGGCCGATGCCGAAAGGCTATGCCAACGGCATGGCGGCCGACGGCCGGCTTGTGGTGACCGGCGGCGTGATCGGCTGGGATACGCAAGGGCATCTGGAACCCGATTTTGTTGCGCAGGTGCGCCAGACGCTGAGCAACATTGCCGCTATCCTCGCCGAGGGCGGCGCCGGCCCTGAGCATCTCGTGCGCCTGACCTGGTATGTCGTCGACATCGAGGAATATCTCGCGAGCCTGAAAGAGCTCGGCCGCGTCTATCGCGAGATTTTTGGCGCGCATTATCCGGCGATGGCGCTGGTGCAGGTGGTGCGCCTGGTCGAGACGGCGGCGCGCGTCGAGATCGAAGCTACCGCCGTGGTGCCGCGCTGAAGCCCGCCTTTCGGGACTAGAGCTCTGTTCTCAGCTTCCACAGTTCCGGAAAAAGTTCGACCTCGAGCATCTTGCGCAAGTAGGAGACGCCCGACGTACCGCCGGTTCCGCGCTTCAGGCCGATGATCCGCTCGACTGTCGTGACGTGGTTGAAGCGCCAGCGGCGGAAATAGTCTTCGAAATCAACCAGCTTTTCCGCAAGCTCGTAGAGCATCCAGTGTTTCGCCGGCGACGCATAGACGGTCTTCCAGGCCGCCAGAACCTCGTCGTTTGGCGTGCGCTTGACGCGCCAGTCGGTTCGGCGTGCGTCGTCGCCGATGTCAAAACCATTGCGCGCCAGGAGCAGCAGCGCCTCGTCATAGAGGCCCGGCTCAGCGAGAATTTCCTCGAGCTTTGCGGTGATGTCGGGGCGGTGGGCGTGCGGGCCAAGCAGCGCCAGATTGCGATTGCCGGCGAGAAACTCGATCGCGCGGTACTGGTATGACTGGAAACCCGAGGACTGCCCGAGCTGATCGCGAAACTCGGTGTACTCGCTGGGCGTCATCGTCCGCAACACGTCCCAGGCGGTATTGAGCTGCTCGAAGATCCGGGCGATGCGCGACAGCATCTTGAAGGCGGGCTGCAACTGGTCGTGATGGATCGCCTTGATGGCGGAACGGAGTTCGTGGATGGCGAGCTTCATCCAGAGTTCGGAAGTCTGGTGCTGGATAATGAACAGCAGTTCGTCATGCGCGTCCGAGAGCGGCTCCTGCGCGTCCAGCAGGCGTTCCAAATGCAGATAATCGCTGTAGGACATGCGCCCGTCGAACGACATCTGGGCTCCTTCGCGCGAGACGTCGTCGGGCTTGCCGGTCATGTCACGAGCGCCTTCTTGCGGTATTCCGCGCTATCCCAGCGGCGATTGGTCAGGACGTCGGCGAGGATTTCGACTGCAGCGTGAACCTCCCCTTCTCCGATGTAGAGCGGCGTGAAGCCGAAGCGCATCATGTCCGGCGCGCGGAAGTCGCCGATCACGTCGCGCGCGATCAGCGCCTGCATGATCGCGTAGCCATCCGGGTGACGAAACGAAACCTGGCTGCCGCGCTGCTCTCCGTCCCGCGGCGAAGCCAGCGTCAGCTTGGGACAGCGTGCTTCGACTTCGCGGATGAACAGGTCGGCGAGCGCGATCGATGCATGGCGCACGTCGGTGATGCTGACGTCGTCCCAGACGTCGAGGGCGGCGTCGAGCGCGGCCATCGCAATGATCGGGGGCGTACCGACCCGCATTCGCTCGATGCCGGGCCCGGCCCGATAGTCGAGGTCAAAGGCAAAGGGCGCGTCATGGCCCATCCAGCCGGAAAGCGCCGGCCGCGCTGTATCGGCGTGCTTCGGCGCCACATAGATGAAGGCCGGCGCGCCAGGACCGGCATTGAGATATTTGTAGGTGCAGCCGACGGCGAAATCGGCCTCAGTACCTTCCAGGTCGACCGGAATCGCACCCGCGGAATGCGCCAGATCCCAGACCGTCAGCGCGCCGGCGGCGTGCGCCTTGCGTGTCAGCGCGCGCATGTCGTGCAGCCGGCCGGTGCGATAGTCGACCTCGGTCAGCATCAGAACCGCGATCGTCTCGTCGATGGCGGCTTCGACGTCTTCGGGGGCCACGACCTTCAATTCGTAGCCACGGTCGAGCGATTCAATCAGGCCGCTGGCGACGTAGAGATCGGAAGGAAAGTTGCCGGTGTCCGACAAGACCACGCGCCGCGACGGATTGAGTTCGAGCGCAGAAGCCAGCGCCTGGTAGACTTTGATGGACAGCGTATCGCCGACCACCACCGTCCCGTCGGCCGCGCCGATCAACCGCCCGATGCGGTCGCCGATGCGTCGTGGTTGTGTCATCCACCCGGCGACGTTCCAGCCCTTGATGAGGTGCTTGCCCCATTCCTCCGATATCATGCGGCCGACGCGATTGGCGGCTGCAACGGGCAGGGGACCGAGCGAATTGCCGTCCAGATAGATCACGCCATCCGGGATGGCGAACCGGGATTTCGTTCGCGTGAAATCGGTCATGTCTTTCCCTGGTCCGGCCCCCTGGAATTATTCGCGCGGACATCGATTATTTCAAGCTTAAAATTTATGGCGGGAGGTGCGCTTCTCGGTGTACGCTGATTGCCTGCGGGCATCGATCGGACATCCGCTCGGCCCACAGAATCGAATGGAAGCGAACCTCGTGATTTTTCATCAGATTTCCGACTGGAGCGACGCCTATGCGAACGCTCCGAACATTCCGGGCGGCGAACGCTGGCCGGCGGCGTGGGTGCAGCCCGCGCAGGCCTATCGCGACGCACTTCGATCAAGCGGTCGCGCGACGCTCGATATCAGCTATGGCGAGGGCGCGCGAAACCGCTTCGATCTCTTTGCGCCGGAAGGCCGGCCAAAGGGCCTGGTCGTCTTCGTCCATGGTGGATTCTGGAAGGCGCTCGACAAGAGCTTTTGGTCGCATCTCGCGCGTGGATCGGTTGAAAGCGGCTATGCAGTGGCGATGCCGTCCTACACGCTGTGCCCGAGCGTGCGCATCTCCGAGATCACGCGCGAAATTGCGGCGGCCGTCGCGCGCGCCGCCGCGATGGTCGAGGGCCCGCTTTTTCTGACCGGCCATTCGGCCGGCGGGCATCTGGTGACACGCATGATTTCGGCGACGTCGCCGCTCCCGGACGATGTCCGGGCGCGCATCAGCCACACCGTCTCCATTTCCGGCCTCCATGACCTTCGTCCGCTGATGAAGACCGCCATGAATACGGAGTTGCGGATCGACCAGGCCGAGGCACGCGTGGAAAGCCCCGCATTGCTTGAGCCGATGCCGGATGCGCGGGTTACGTGCTGGGTGGGCAGCGTCGAGCGCCCGGAATTCGTCCGCCAGAACGCGCTCCTCGCCAACGTCTGGACCGGGATCGGCGCGAAAACCTGCGTCATCGAGGAACCTGGCCGGCATCATTTCGATGTCATCGACGGGCTCGCCGATCCCGACCACCAGCTCACCAGGACGTTGTTGTCCTAAATTTCCGAAATAAACGGCGGTCGCGGTGTGGCGCCACCGGCTGACCTGCCAATCATGCTGGCTGGAACGTCTGCACCGTCTGCCGTGCACCCAGGGCATAAAGTTTTGAGAGCGCCCCGGTGACGGCGCTGCGCATGCGGGGATCGGCACCCAACGCGCCGAAAATCGAGTGCACCTCTAGCAGTGCGGGAGCAAGGCGCTCCGCATATGGGCCGGCGCGCTCGGCAATCTCAAACAGTTCCCTGGCAAGCGGATCGCGCACATCTATGGCGCGTCCCTGTTCGTCCTTTGCGGTGACGTAGCGCATCCAGCCCGCGACCGCGAGCGCATGCATGTCGATCGAAAGGCCCAGCCGCAGCCGGTCCTGAATGGTGGCAAGCAGCCGCTGCGGCAGTTTCTGCGAACCGTCCATCGCGATCTGCCAGGTGCGGTGATGCAGGGCGGGATTAGAAAAGCGCTGCAGCAGCGACGCGCCATAGGCGGCAATATCGGTGCCCTCAGGCATCGTTAGCGTCGGCGCCGCGTCGTGCATGATTTGTCGTGCAAGCACTGCGAAGCGAACGTCAGTCATGGTGGAGGCGATGGTCTCATGGCCGGCGAGATAGCCGAGATAGGCCAGCGCCGAGTGACTGGCGTTGAGCAGCCGCAGTTTCATGTGCTCGAACGGCGTCACATCCGAAACCATTTGCACGCCTGCAGCCGCGAAATCCGGCCTTCCGGCCGGAAAGCGATCTTCGACGATCCATTGTGTGAAGGGCTCCGTCACCACCGGCCACGCGTCGGTCATGCCGAGCGCGGACGAAATCTCTGCCCGGTCGAGGTCGGTGGTTTCTGGCACGATCCGGTCCACCATGGTGGAAGGGAAGGCCACCTCGGCTTCGATCCATTTGGCGAGATTGCGCGATCGCAAAGCGGCGAACTGCGTCACGATCCGCCCTACCGTATGGCCATTGGCGGAGAGATTGTCGCAGGACAGAACGGTGAAGGGGGCAGCACCCGCAATCCGCCGGCGCGCCAGCGCGGCGACGAGAAATCCGATGGCCGAACGCGGTGTGCCCGGATTTTGCAGGTCATGAACGATGTCGGGATGATGCTCGTCCAGGTCGCCGGTTTGCGGCGTGTGGCAATAGCCCTTCTCGGTGACCGTCAGCGAGACGATGCGTGTGTCCGGATGGGTGAGCCGCGCGATCAAAGGGGCGGGTTTCTCGTTGGCAACTTCGCATGCGAGAACCGAGCCGATGATCCGGTGATCGGTGCCCGCACCGGAACGAACGGCCAGGGTGTAAAGGCAATCCTGCGGCGCGAGGGCGTCGCGCGTGTCCGGACTGCGCAGGCTGGCCCCGATAATTCCCCAGTCCGTCGCGCCACCCGCGAGCAGGTCGTCGATCACTACGGCCTGGTGTGCCCGGTGGAAGGCGCCAATTCCGAGGTGAACGATGCCTGGCGTTACGGCCGAGCGGTCATACGCCGGACGCCTGATATGGCCGGGAAGCCGATCAAGGCTGGCATTCGAGAGGCGGAAATCGCCCTCTTTTGGTCCGGAAACATGATTTTTCGGCGTTTCGCTTGACATGGGAGGCTCGATCTATCAATCCTTGGTCAATTGGTAAGGCCAATATTGCCGATTTATTGGCCTTGACCCGATCAAAGCAAGAAAAATCGATCACGTAAGGGGATCGTCAGGGAGAGCCGAGCGTGCCGCTCGAAGCCGTGGAAGCGCGACGTCTTTATCGCCAGGTTGCCGATCAGCTCCGCGCCTTGATCGACAGCGGCGAATACCGCGTGGGCAGCCGGCTTCCGACCGAGCGCGATCTTGCCGAGCAGTTGAAGGTATCGCGGCCGACCGTGCGCGAAGCGCTGATCGCGCTCGAAGTCGAGGGCCGGGTTCGGATTCGCGTCGGCTCCGGAATTTACGTCAGCGAGCCGGCGGCGCTGGCGCCGCTTTTGCCGGCGGCGGCCGAGATCGAAGGCCCGTTCGAGTTGCTCCGCGCGCGCGAATTCCTCGAAGGCGCCATCGCCGAACAGGCGGCTGGGGTCGCGACCTCCGAAGACATTGCGCGCATCGATGCGTCGCTGGAAGCGATGGCTACCGTGCAGCATCCCGGCGAAGCCTCGATGGTCCATGACCGCGCGTTTCATGTCGCTGTCGCCGGGTGCCTCGACAACGCCGTGCTGGTCCGTGTGGTCGGCGAGTTGTTTGACCAGCGGCTCAATCCCTACTTCGCCAAGCTCGCGCACTATTTCGAGAACCCGCAATCCTGGAGCTCGGCACTGGCCGAGCACCGCGCGATCCGCGATGCCATTGTCGCGCGCGATCCCGACGCGGCCCGCGTGACGATGCGCGAGCACCTGGCGCGTTCGCAGGCCCGCTTTGCGCAAAATTTCGGGACGGAAGCTTCGTCCGCCTCCCGCGTTCGCGCAAGGAGCGGTTGAACGACCGAGAAAACGACCAAGAATTCGAACGGTCCGACGCAATGCCGGGCCGGTTGGGTAACAAAAGCAAATTGTAGCAAGGGAGGAATTCACGTGTTCAAGAAATTGACGATTGCATTTGCGGCGTCTGCTGCGCTGTTGGCCGCGACCACGTCGGGCATGGCGCAGACCAAACTCAAATGGGCCCACGTCTACGAAACGTCCGAGCCGTTCCATACCGCTTCCGTCTGGGCCGCCGGCGAAATCGGCAAGCGCACCAATGGGCGCTATGCGATCGACGTCTATCCAGCATCGCAGCTCGGCAAGGAAACCGATATCAACCAGGGGCTTTCGCTCGGCTCGGTCGATATGATCATCTCGGGCTCGAGCTTTGCAGCCAAGAGCTTTCCGCCGATCGGCGTGACCTACTATCCCTACACCTTCCGCGATGCCGACCATCTCCTCGCCTATACCAAGAGCGACGTCTTCAAGGAGTTGACGAAGGGCTACGAGGACAAGACTGGCCATCGCATCCTGGCGGTGACTTACTACGGCGTGCGTCACACCTCGTCGAACAAGCCGATCAAGACCTGCGCCGACATGAAGGGCCTCAAGATTCGCGTGCCCGATGTGCCGGCCTATCTCGCGATGCCGCGCGCCTGTGGCGCCAATACCGCGCCGATCGCGTTTGCCGAGGTCTACCTCGCCCTGCAGAACGGCACCGTGGAGGCCCAGGAAAATCCGCTCACCACCATCGAGGCCAAGAAGTTCTACGAGGTGCAGAAGTATATCGTGCTGACCGGCCACATCGTGGATCATCTCAATACCGTGATGTCCGGCGCGCTCTGGAAGAAGCTGTCCGAGGAAGACCGCAAGATCTTCACCGACGTCGCGCAGGAAGCCGCCGCCAAGGCGACCGCCGAGATCAAGATCAACGAAGCCAAGCTGGTCGATTTCTTCAAGCAGAAGGGCCTGACGGTGACCGAGATCAACAAGGACGAGTTCCGCGATACCGTGCTCAAGAATGTCAGCTTCGAGAGCTTCGACTACCGCAAGGCCGACTGGGAACGCATCCAGGCGGTGAAATAAACGGTTGGGCTTTCGTCCGTGTCTGTCGCGATTTTAGCGGCAGCACGGACGCAGCTTCTTAAATGCCTGTTCGGGGAGGGTGCATGTCGACGGTCGAAGTTCACAAGCAAATCACGGCGGACGAGATCGCCCACACCTTCGAGGACGAGGTCCCCAAGGGCGCGGATCTGAGCCAATATGCGCCCGAGGACTGGCTCGCGCTCGCGATCTTCTGGATCATGGCGCTGTGCGTTTTCCTGCAGTTCTTCACCCGCTATGTCCTCAACGATAGTTACGCCTGGACCGAGGAGATCGCGACCTACTGCCTGATCGGCGTGGTCTTCATCGGTTCGGCGATGTGCGTACGGCTGTCGCGGCACATCCAGGTCGACCTGATCTTCCGCTACCTGCCGCATCTGCCGGCGCGTGCGCTGTCGACCGTGATCGACCTGATCCGGATCGCGTTCTTCGGATATGCGATCAAGCTGGTCTGGCAGTTCATCCAGATCATCGGTGACGAGCGGATGACAACGATCAAGTTTCAAAAAGGTTTTGTCTATTACGCCGTGCTGCTCGGCTTCGTGCTGATGTTTGTGCGCTCGATCCAGATCGCGGTCGAGAACTGGCGGCGGGGCTACTCCATCCTGGAGCGCCCCGGCGCATTCGACGGAACGGAAGGGTAGGGGGATGCTGCTGCTGCTTGGGGGATTTCTGCTGCTGATGCTGCTCGGCCTGCCGGTCGCGCTGGCCATGGCGGTCTCGTCGCTCGTTTATATTCTCGTCTCCGGCATCACGCCCGACGTGACGCTGGCGCAGCGCATGATCGCGGGCGTCGAGAGTTTTCCGCTGCTGGCCGTGCCGTTCTTCATTCTGGCCGGCAATCTCATGAACATCGCCGGTGTCACGGGGCGTATCTACAAATTCGCGGTCGCGCTGGTGGGCTGGATGCGCGGTGGCCTCGGCCATGTCAATATCATCGGCTCGGTGATTTTTTCGGGCATGTCCGGCACCGCGATTGCGGATGCCGCGGGGCTCGGCACCATCGAAATCAAGGCGATGAAGGATCACGGCTATTCGACCGAGTTCTCCGTCGGCGTGACGGCGGCATCCGCAACGCTCGGCCCGATCATTCCGCCATCGCTGCCGTTTGTGATCTACGGCATGATGGCCAACGTCTCGATCGGTGCGCTGTTTCTCGGCGGCGTGATTCCCGGCGTGGTCATGACCCTGTTCATGATGGCGACGGTGGCCTATTTCGCGCACAAGAACGGCTGGGGCAGTGACTCGCCGTTCTCATGGGCGCAGCTCGGATCGGCCGGCCTCGAGATCTTCATCGTGCTGGCTTTCCCGATGGTGGTCTGGCTCCTGGTCATCAGCGGGATGTCGGTGAACATGGCGGTCGGGATCGGTCTCGCGGCGCTGCTGGCGCTCGACTGGTATTTCGATTTCTCCGCCGTGATGGCGCTGATGGCGCCGGTGATCCTGATCGGCGGCATGACGCTGGGCTGGTTCACGCCGACGGAAGCCGCTGTCGCCGCGGTGATCTGGTCGCTGTTTCTGGGGCTGGTGCGTTATCGCTCGATGACGCTGCAGACGGTGGCGAAAGCGACTTTCGACACCATCGAGACCACGGCCTCGGTATTGTTCATCGTGACCGCAGCTTCGATCTTCGCGTGGCTGCTGACGGTGTCGCAGGCGGCCCAGACCCTGACCGACGTGATGCTGGGGATTACCCATAACAAATGGGTGTTCCTGCTGCTCGCCAACATCCTGATCCTGTTCGTCGGCTGCTTCATCGACACCATCGCCGCGATTACTATCCTGGTGCCGATCCTGCTGCCGATCGTTCTGAAGCTGGGCATCGATCCCATTCATTTCGGCCTGATCATGACGCTGAACCTGATGATCGGCCTGTTGCACCCGCCGCTCGGCATGGTGCTGTTCGTGCTCGCCCGCGTGGCGAAATTGTCGGTCGAGCGCACCACGATGGCGATCCTGCCGTGGCTGGTACCGCTGCTGCTGGCGCTCGTCGCCATCACCTACATCCCGGAATTGACTCTCTGGCTGCCTAAATACATGGGACTCTCAAAATGACATCGATGGCTTTGGCCGCAACGCTGTTCGGCCCGGAAGATCTGCGTATGGTCGAGCGGCCGCTCGATCCGCTTGCGTCGGGCATGGTGCGGATTCGTTTCGGCGCCGGCGGCATTTGCGGCTCCGACATGCATTACTATCGCCACGCCCGCACCGGCGATTTCGTCGTAACCACGCCGCTGGTGCTCGGCCACGAGATCGCGGGCGAAGTCGTCGAGATCGCTGGCTCCGCGCCCGACGTGAAGGTTGGCGACCGCGTCGCTCTCAATCCGTCGCGCTGGTGCGGCCATTGCAAGCCGTGCCGCGAGAACCGGCCGAACCTGTGCGAGAACATCTTCTTCATGGGTTCGGCTTCGAAGACTCCGCATATGCAGGGCGGCTTTGCATCCTACTTCGATGCCATCCCGGCGCAATGCGTGAAGATTCCCGATCACGTGACCTATCAGGCAGCGGCGCTCGCCGAACCGCTCGCGGTGTGCCTGCATGCGGTGGCCCGCGCCGGCGATGTCACCGGCAAGCGCGCCGTGCTGTTCGGCGCCGGTCCGATCGGCTTGCTGACCATGCTGGCGGCGCAGCGCGCGGGGATCGCGGAGACCACCGTCGTTGACATCGCGGCGGCGCCGCTGGCGTTCGCCACAAAGCTTGGTGCCAATCATGTCGTCGATATCTCCGGTGGCGACGAGGCACTGAAGGCTGAGGCTGCTGCGCGCCCATTCGATGTCGCGTTTGAAGTCTCGGGCACGGCTGCTGGCCTCGCCAGCGCGATCGGCGCCGTCCGGCGCGGGGGCGTCGTGGTCCAGGTCGGCAATTTGCCGGGCGGGCAGATTCCGGTGCCGGCGAATTCTGTCATGGCTAAGGAGATCGATCTTAGAGGCTCGTTCCGCTTCGGCACGGAATTCTTCACTGCCGTCGAGTTGATCGCCGATGGCAGCGTCGACGTGCTTTCGCTGGTGACGGCCCAACGCCCGCTTTCGGTCGCACCCGACGCGGTGCGGCTGGCGCTCGACCGCTCGCAAAGCGTCAAGGTCGTGCTGACGGCTTGATTGCAATTCAGACTTCAGGAGAGCGCCCATGATGTTGCAGGGATGGCGGTGGTACGGGCCCAATGATCCCGTGTCGCTCGACGATATCCGCCAGGCCGGCGCGACCGACGTGGTGACGGCGCTGCATCAGGTGCCGATCGGCGAGGCCTGGACGCGCACTGCTGTCGAGGAACGCAAGAACCTGATCGAGCACAGCCAGCCCGGCCGCTCGCCGCTCGTTTGGTCGGTGGTGGAATCGATTCCGATCCCCGACGATGTCAAGCGGCTCGGAGGCAAGGCGACACGCTCGATCGAGGCCTGGATCGCGAGCCTCGAGGCCGTCGCCGCGTCCGGCATCAAGATCATCTGCTATAATTTCATGCCGGTCGTGGACTGGTGTCGCACCGATCTCGAATGGGAACTGCCGAACGGCGCCAAGGCGATGCGCTTCGATCAGGAGCGTTTTGCGGCGTTCGATCTGCATATTCTGGAGCGCCCCGAGGCGCCGGCCGAATATTCGGAAGGAGCGAGGCGTCGCGCCAGGGAGGTCCATTCGCGGATGACGCAGGCCGATATCGACGTCCTCGTCACCAACATTGCCAGCGCGCTGCCGGGCTCCACGACCGATCCGCTGACGATCCCGCAATTCCGCGACCGTTTGCAGCAATATCGCGGCATCGATTCCGCGGTGCTGCGCCGGCACCTCAGCGAGTTCCTCGCACGCGTGACGCCGGTCGCCGAAGCCCTCGGCGTGACGCTGACGCTGCATCCGGACGACCCGCCGCGGCCTCTGTTCGGTCTGCCGCGCATTGCATCCTCCGCGGAAGACTATCAGGCGCTGTTCGATGCCGTGCCCTCGAAGGCGAACGGCATCTGCTTCTGCACCGGATCGCTCGGTGTGCGCGCGGAAAACGATCTGCCCGCCATGGCAAAGCGGTTCGCACCGCGCATCGGCTTCGCTCATCTGCGCGCAACCAGGCGGGAAGGCGACGGCCTTTCGTTCTTCGAGTCCGACCATCTCGATGGCGACGTCGACATGATTGCGGTGCTCAAGGCGCTGCTTGCCGAGAACAGCAAGCGTTCATCGCGCGACCAGATCGTGTTCCGCCCCGATCACGGCCATCGCACGCTCGACGATCTCGCGGAGACCAAACGCACCAATCCCGGCTACACCGCGATCGGCCGGCTGCGGGGATTGGCCGAATTGCGCGGCGCCATCCGGGCCATCGAGCACGCCGGCTAGAAGAGAGCTCCTCACTCTCCGCTGTCATCCCCCGCGAAGTGTTTAGCCCGGAGACATGGCTGACACCTGTTCGGAAACATCACTGACAGGTTGGCCATTGGTCAAGTCGATCAATGCGACTTGCCAGCTGGCAAAGAAGATACCGTAGTTGCCGTCGCGATCGAGCGGTCGGATAGCGAGACGCTCGCCAACAAAGGCCTGCGGAACTCTCCAGAACTGACCCTTGAAAGAGATATAGCTGCGGGTCGACGAGACGGTCCGAACCGTCTCACCGACGTCGTATTGGACCTTCGGAATGCGCGCCGGCATAACGCGCAAGCTCGGCTGAAAGCGGTCTGCAGGGACGTTCATATCAAGGCCTTGGTGAGGTCGCTCCAGATTGTAGACCATGCGCCAGGCGTCGAGGGCGCGCTGGACTTCAGGCAGGTTGCGGAAGGAACGCATGGCAAACACCTCTGCGTTAAGCGTGCGATGGAAGCGCTCGTTCTTGCCGCGGCCCTGCGGATGGCACGGTCTGGCGTGCACCACCCTGATGCCGAGCTTGAGCAGCCACACCTTCAGCCTGGTCCAGCGGGCGCCGGACGTATCGCCCCAAGGCGAGCCATTATCGATATAGAAAGCCTCCGGCAGGCCATAGCGGCGGAACGTGGCTGTCAGATGTTCCAGCACCGTGGGACGCTGCTCGTTCGCACATGCCTTCAGGCACGGGACGTAGCGCGAGTGATCGTCGATCACCGTCAGCGGGTGACATCGTGTTCCGTTGGCGAGTGGCATGTGGCCCTTGAAGTCCATCTGCCACAACTGATTGGGAGCTTCCTTCTCGAAGCGATGGCCTGGATTAGGCAGCGCATTCTCGCTCGGCTTGATCCGCTCGTTCCGGCACAAGATCCGATGCACCGTGGACGGTACTGGTACAATCTGCCCATCCCGCTTCAGGCAATGGGCGATCTTGCGGGCTCCCCAAGCAGGATGCTTGTCCCGCACCGCTACGACCCGCGCCTCCACGGCCGCCTCGCTGCGCTTGGGCATCCGCTTCGGACGACGGGACCGATCCAAAAGCTCCCGATCGCCGGCCCGCCACCGCCGCAGCCATTTGTAGCCCACATCAGGACTGATCCCGAACCGTCGGCAGAGTTCCCGGCGGTTCGCACCTTCCTGCAAAGCAAGTCGCACAAACTCGCGTTGCTGATCCATTACTGACACCTCGTTCCACGGCATGGACGGCCTCCCGATTCGGACCAATCCAGCCAGTTTTGATGTGTCAGCTATGTCTCCGAACACCCGTCAGTGATCTGTCCGGGCTAAACAGAAGGCGGGGGATCCAGTACGCCGGGTGCTTTCGGTTCTATCGCTAACGTCTCTGGGATACTGGATCACCCGCCTTCGCGGGTGATGACATTCGTGGGTGTGGAAACGGCGGGATGGGGTCGGCTCGGCCGCGCCGTGACCGTCTATAAATCAAGTACTTGTCTACTGTGCATGGGGTTGTTTTCGTAGTTTTGAGTCCGGACCCCTTGCACCGGCCCATCCCGCTTTGGCTCAGGCTGAAATCCGCGCCTGCTTGGCAGCCTCGAACGCCGCCAGCCGCTCGGCGAATTTGCCGTCAGCCATGCCCGCCCGCGCGAGGATGGTGGGGATGGGCAGCGTCTCGAAGAAATGGCAGGCCACACGATGGCCCGGCGCTGCTTCGCGCAGTTTTGGCTCCTCGGCGGAACAGCGTGGCTGCGCGTGCGGGCAGCGGGTGTGGAAGCGGCAGCCGGTCGGCGGCTTGAACGGGCTCGGCACGTCGCCCTGCAGCATCACGCGCTTGGTGCGCAAGCTCGGATCGGGTTTGGGGATCGCCGCCAGCAGGGCCTGGGTATAGGGGTGCAGCGGGCGGTCATAGAGCGTCTTCTTGTCTGCGATCTCGACCAGCTTGCCCAAATACATCACCGCGACGCGGTCGCTGATGTGCTTCACCACGGCAAGGTCATGGGCGATGAACAGATAGGAGAGCCCAAAACGCTGCTGCAGATTCTGCAGGAGGTTGACGATCTGCGCCTGGATCGAGACGTCAAGCGCCGACACCGGCTCGTCGCAGACGATCAGATCGGGATTGACGGCCAGCGCACGGGCGATGCCGATGCGCTGGCGCTGCCCGCCCGAGAACTGGTGCGGATAGCGCCTGGCATGTTCGGGCGACAGGCCGACGATTTCCAGCAGCTCACGCCCGCGCGCGGCGCGTGACGCGACGTCACCGATCTCGTGGACCCGCAGCGGTTCGTCCAGGATTTCGCTGACGGTCATGCGCGGATTGAGCGAGGCGTATGGATCCTGAAAAATGATCTGCATGTGCCGGCGCATCCGGCGCAGCTCGCCCTTGTCGAGATTGGCGATCTCCTTGCCCTTGAAGCGCACCGAACCTGACGTCGGGTCCATCAGGCGCAGGATCAGGCGTCCTGTGGTCGACTTGCCGCAGCCGGATTCGCCGACCAGCGCCAGCGTCTCGCCGCGGGCGATCTCAAAAGTCACATCCTCGACGGCCCGCACAAGGCCGACGATCTTGCGGCGAACAAGGCCGCGACTGACGGCAAAATGCTTCACCAGGCCATCCACCTGCAGGACCGGCACATCGCTCCTGAAATCGCTCATGACGCCACCTCGACCGGCGCCTTCCAGCACGCCACTTGATGGCCGGGCGCGATATCGCGCAATGGCGGCGGGTCAAGCCGGCAGCGCCGGTCCGCGAACGGGCAGCGCGGCGCAAAACGGCAACCCGCCGGCTGGTTGTTGGGGCTGGGCACCGTGCCCTCGATGGTGGCGAGGCGTTCGCGATCGACGTCGATGCGGGGGATCGAGCCGAGCAGGCCGATCGTATAGGGATGCTGCGGATCAGCGAACAGGTCGTTGACGTCCGCGCTCTCGACAATGCGGCCGGCATACATCACCAGCACCTGATCGGCGACCTCGGCGATGACGCCGAGATCGTGCGTGATGATCAGGATCGCCATGCCAAGCCGCTGCTGAAGGTCGCTCAGGAGGTCGAGGATCTGGGCCTGGATGGTGACGTCGAGAGCGGTGGTCGGTTCGTCAGCGATCAACAGCGCCGGCTCGCAGGATAGCGCCATCGCGATCATCACGCGCTGGCGCATGCCGCCCGACATGTTGTGCGGGAAGTCGTCGATCCGCTGCGCCGGAGAGGGGATCCGCACCAGCTCAAGCATTTCGATCGCGCGCGCTCTCGCGGCGCGCGGCGACATCGCGGTATGGGCCAGGATCGCCTCGACGATCTGCTGGCCGACGGTGTGGACCGGATTGAGCGAGGTCATCGGCTCCTGGAAGATCATCGACATCTTGCTGCCGCGCAGCCTGCGGCGCTCGTCGGCGGAAAGCCGCAGCACGTCGCGATTGCCGAACAGCACCGCGTCGGCCTCGACCTTGCCCGGCGGGCTCGGCACCAGCCCCATCACCGAGAGCGACGTCACGCTCTTGCCGCAGCCGGACTCGCCGACAAGGCCGATCGTGCGTCCCCGGGGAACGCTGAAGCTGATGCCGTCGACGGCGCGGAACAGGCCGCGGTCCGTCGCGAAATGGGTCTTCAACCCGCGAACCTCGAGAAGATTGTCCATCAGAACGAGTAATCCAGGCCTTTGTAGAAGGTGTTCTGATAGAGCATGTGCGGCCTGACGCCCTTCAGCTTCTTGAGACTGGTCGTATACATCGCGATGTTCATGACCGGCATCCACAGATGCTCCTCGGTGACGCGCTGCTGCGCCAATGCGTAGTATTTGGCGCGATCGGCTTCCGTCAGCGAGGCGCGGCCCATCTTCAGATACTCGTCGGTCTTTGCGTCATTCCAGTTCATGCGGTTGGGCGCCGGCATATTTTTCGAATCGAAATAGAAATTGAGCAGGTCGCCCGCGGAGATGTAGGGGAACGTCACCGTCCACAATTCGTAATCCTGCTTGGCCATCTCGGCCGGCGCGATGGTGGAGTCGAAGCCTATGATCTTCCAGTCGATGCCGATCTTGCGCATGTAGCCCTGGATCGCCTCGGAGACGCGCGGGAAATAGGCGACCTGGGTATACAGCACGCGGGGCGCGAGCTTCATGCCGTCCTTCTCGCGGATGCCGTCGCTACCGACTTTCCAGCCAGCATCGTCCAGCAGCTTCTTGGCACGTTCGGCGTCCTCCTTGATGATGCCCTTGGTCGATTCCGCAAAATCCAGCGCCTTGGGATCGATGAAGGTGTAGGCGGGGTCGGCGTTGCCCAGCATGATGCCCCTGACGATCTCGGCGCGATTGATCGCGATGTTCATCGCCTCGCGCACGCGGACGTCCGAGACCATGGGCCGCGTCGTCTTGTAGCCGTAGTACATCAGCTGGAAATTGGGCAGGGCTTCCTGAACGTTCAAATTCGGCGCGGCCTTGACCTGCTGGATGAACGCTATCGGGATCTGGTGCGTGACGTCGAACTGTCCGCCGAGCATGGCCGCAACGCGGCTGGAATCCTCCGGCACGATCTTGATACTGAGCTTCTCAAATTTCACCGGGCCCTTGTTCTGGTACATCGACGGGCCCCATTTGTAGGCGTCGTGGCGCTTCAGCACGATTTCGGTGCGCGGCTGCCAGCTCTCGAAGCACCACGGCCCGGTGCCGTCGATCCCCTTGATGCCGTAGTCCTTGCCGAGTTGTTCCACGCTCTCCTGATTGTGGATGGCAGTGGTGAACATCGTGAGCTGAATCAGGAGATCGGAAAACGGCTCATTAAGTTCATATTCGACGGTATAGGGATCAGGCGCCCGCAATTCCTTGATGTTGCCGGCGCGCCAGGCCAGCGGCGCCTTGAGCTCGGGGCTGGTGAGACGCTTGAAGGAATAGAGCACGTCGGCGGCGGTGAACTTCTTGCCGCTGCAGAACTGCACGTCGTCGCGCAGCTTGAAGACATAGGTCTTGCCGTCCTCGCTGATGGTCCAGGACTTGGCGAGGTAGGGGATCGGCGTCTTGCCGTCCCAGTCCATGGCGACCAGCGTGTCCTGGAACATGTTGACGATATCTGAGCTGGGCGACCATGTCGTGCGCTGGCCGTCGTAATGCGGCGCGTCGAGCGACTTCATCATTTTCAGGGTTTGCGCCTCGGCCGTTGAAGAAATTCCGGCCGCTCCGAGCAGCGTCACAACGCCCGCAAAAATCCTGCGCATCGTGTTTTTCCTCCCATTCCGCTTTTTCTTAGCGCGTTACGTCCAGCCCCTTGTAGAAAGTGTTCTGGTAGATCATGTGCGGCCTGGCGCCGGTGATCTTCTTGTTGGCCACCTGGTCCATGTTGATGTTGAGCACGGGCATCCAGAGGTGCTCGCGCGTCACCTTCTGCTGCACCAGTGCGTAATACTTGGCCCGGTCGGATTCGGTCAGCGCCGAGCGGCCCTGTTTAAGCCAGGCATCGGTTTCGGCGTCCTTCCAGTTCATCCGGTTCGGCGTCGGGATGTTGGCGGAATCGAAATAGATGTTCATCAGGTCGCCGGCGGACAGATACGGCACCGTCACCGACCAGATTTCATAGTCCTGTTCCATCATCTTCACGGAAGAGATCGTCGAGTCCCATGGGTGCAGGCGCCAGTCGACGCCGATCTTCCGCAGGTAGCCCTGAATCGCTTCGGCGACGCGGGCCGAGTTGGCGTTGGCGGTGAAGTAGACCCGCGGCGCCAGCTTCATGCCGTCCTTCTCGCGGATGCCGTCGGCGCCCGGTTTCCAGCCGGCTTCGTCGAGCAGCTTCACAGCGCGTGCAACGTCCTCCCTGATGATCCCCTTGGTCGCTGGATCGAAGTCGAGCGCAGCGGGATCGACAACCGTAAAGGCCGGATCGGCATTACCCAGCAGGATCGCCTTGGCAATTTCGGCGCGGTTGATGGCGATGCTCATGGCCTCGCGCACCCGGGCATCGGCCACCATCGGCCGCGTGATCTTGAAGCCGTAATAGAGAAGCTGGAAATTCGGTTTGGCCGGCGTCACGGTCAGCATCGGGGCCGCCTTGGCCTGGGTGATGAACTGCGCCGGGAACTGGTGGGTGATGTCGAACTGGCCGGACATCATCGCCGCGACGCGGCTGGAATCCTCGGGCACGATCTTGACGACGAGTTTTTCGAATTTCACCGGCCCCTTGTTCTTGTACATCGAGGGGCCCCATTTGTAGGCATCGTGCCGCTTCAGCACGATCTCGGTGCGTGGCTGCCAGTGATCAAAGCACCACGGCCCGGTGCCGTCGGCGCCCTTGATGCCGTAATCCTTGCCCAGCGTCTCGACGCTCTCCTTGTTGTGGATGACGTTGGTGAACATCGTGAGCTGCAGCAGCAGTTCCGAGAACGGCTCTTCGAGTTCGTACTCGACAGTGTAAGGATCGGGCGCGCGCAATTCCCTGATATTGCCCGCGCGCCAGGCGAACGGTCCCTTGATCGCCGGGTCCTTGAGCCGCTTGAAGGTGTAGACGACGTCATCGGCGGTGAACTTCTTGCCGCTGCAGAACGAGACGTCGTCGCGCAGCTTGAACGTATAGGTCCTGCCGTCCTCGCTGATCGTCCACGATTTGGCGAGATAGGGGATCGGCGTCCTGCCGTCCCAGTCGAGCGCCACCAGCGTGTCCTGGAACATGTTGACGATGTCGGAGGTCGGCCCCCAGCTCGTGCGTTGCGCATCGTAATGCGGCGCGTCGATGCCCTTCATGATAGTGAGAGTCTGGGCCGCTGCCGTGCCGGCCATTCCGATCGCCAATGCAACACTCAGCGCCAGTCTGATCATGTCTGCAGCCTCGGATCGAGGACGTCGCGGAATGCGTCGCCCAACAAGTTGGCGGCCAGCACAATCACAAAGATGGCACAGCTCGGGATCGTCGCGATATGCGGCGCCATGAACAGGAAGTCGCGGCCTTGCGCCGCCATCATGCCGAGTTCGGCGGTCGGCGGCTGCGCGCCCATGCCGAGGAAGCCGAGCGCCGCGCCGATCAGGATGATCTGGCCGAAGCGCAGGGTGAGAAACACGAAGATCGTGGAAATGCAGTTCAGCGTCAGATAGCGCCAGATCAGTTCGCGGTCGCACACGCCGACGGCGCGGCCGGCTTCCATGAACTCCTGACCCATCACGCCGATCGCAGCACCGCGCGCCACCCGCGCAACATCAGGCACGGTAGCGACGACGAGGGCGATCACCACGGCCGTCAACCCGGCGCCGAAGATCGCGGCTACCGCGAGCCCGATCAGGATCGCAGGAAACGCCAGCATCACGTCGACCAGCCGCATGATCCAGCCGTCGAGACGGCGATAATAGGCGGCGAGGATGCCGAGAACGCCGCCGATGAAGCCGCCGACGATCACGCCGACCAGCCCCAGCATCAGCGTGGCGCGTGTGCCGTAGATGACGCGGCTGAAGATGTCACGGCCGGTATTGTCGGTGCCGAACCAATGCTCGGCATCGGGCGGCCGCATCACCTTGGTAAGATCCGTGAAGTAGGGATCGTAGGGCGCGAGCCAGGGCGCAAACAGCGCGGCGAGCACGACCACGGTCAGCACCAGCCCGGCCAGTGCGGCGACCCGGTCCCGCGCCAGCCGGCGCAACACCCCTGCGCGGGCGAATACGCCGGTGTCGCGCTCGTGGGCAAAGCCGGTATCGAGGGCGTCGGCGCTCATCTGCGCTGTATCCTGGGATCGAGATAGACGTAGAGCACGTCGACCACAAGATTGATCGACAGGAAGGCGATGGCGAGGATCATGATCGCGCCCTGCGCCGTCGGAAAATCGCTGGAGACGATAGCGCCGACGGCGAGCCGGCCGACGCCGGGCCACGAGAACATGGTTTCGGTGACGACGGCGCCGCCGAGCAGGAACGCCGCCTGCAGTCCGATCAGCGTGACGACGGGGATCATGGCGTTGCGCAGTGCGTGATGGACGATTACCACCCGCTCGCGCAATCCCTTGGCGCGCGCCGTGCGGACGAAATCGGCGCCGAGCACTTCGAGCACTGCGGTGCGCGTCAGCCGCGCGATCGGGCCGATCAGCACCGCGCCCAAGGTCAGCGCGGGGAGGATCAGGCTCGGCAGTCCGCCATCCCATACCGGTCCGGTGCGGCCGGTGAACGGCAACAGCCCCCATTTGAATCCGACAAACTGGATCAGGATCAGGCCGATGAAGAACACCGGCATCGACACGCCCGCCACCGAACACGCCATGATGATGCGATCGGCAACACGGCCGCGATTGACGGCGGCCAGCGTTCCGAGAGCAAGGCCACTCGGCACGGCAATCAGCATCGCACCCAGCATCAGCTCAACCGTCGGGCCGATGGTCATCGCCAGTTCCTCGCTGACCATTCGGTTGGAAATGATGGAGCGGCCGAGATCGCCGCGCAGCACGCGCAAAATGTATTCGAAGAATTGGATCGGGATCGATCTGTCGAGACCGAGCTCCTGGCGTATGGCGGCGATGGTCTCGGCCTTGGCGTCGGGCCCGGCGATGATCATCGCGGGATCGGCCGGCACCACCTGTAACAGGCAAAAGCAGAGGAAGAGAACCCCGAGCAAGGCGGGGAACGAAATCAGCAGACGATGGACAATCTGTTGTCCCATGCGACGCCAACGGACCGGTTGGGCCAAAGGAAATTTGTGCGCCGACGCCGACGCTTTTGCTTCCCCCTCGGCAGCCGCGCTTCGTCCGACGTGCGCGGCTTTTGCTTATAGCGGGATAGTGACACCTGTCTGTCGCGGCGTCACGCCCAATCTGCCAATTCGTTCCGACTGCGTCCTTTTGCGCTGGCTGCAATGACTTCTCGCAATGCAAGAAGTCCGTGTCACGAAATTTTGGCGAACAGTTTTGGGTTCAGATGCCAATCGAGGGTTGCGACGCCGTTCGCCAACAGAAACACGAGGCGCACCGCGCGGCTGGTTACCTGTCGGAGGTGGAATAGGTTGCGCCGAGCTCGCGGCCGCGCAATCTGCCTCGCCGGATCGACCATCGCTCGAGGCTGTTTTGCATCACCTCGGCGAGCACCGGATGCGCGTTCAACTGCTTTTCCGGCACGCATGCAATGATCGCATTCCGATCCTGAACGCCCTGTTCGTCGATGATCCACGTTCCCAGCCGGTCGCCGGCCAGCCGCGCGGCGATGCGGTCGGCTACCGGGTCGATGTCGTTCGCGACTAGCACGTTCATGACGATGCGGCCGCCGGGCGTCAGCCGCGCACGGATGGCATCGCAGGTCTCGACGTCGAATTCATCATCAAAGCGAAAATCCGGACCTCCGACATCGATGGCGATCCCGTCGTAAAGCAGATCATCATCGAGAATGAATTTCCGGAAATCAGACACCATCAGCGGCAATCCGTCCGGCAGCCCAAAATATCTCTGAGCGATCACGAAGCTGATCGGATTATTGTCGACGATCGTCAGCTCTTTTCCGAGACGCGCCAGCCTGGTGGCGAGATTCCCTCCGCCGCATCCCAGGACCAGAATGTTCGTTGAGCGATGCAGAAGCTCGTCCATGAGCTTGACGTAGCTGAAGACGCTCTCGCCGTCGGGCGTGGCCTGACTCTGCCTGACGCCTTCCTCGAAGTAGATCCGCGTGCCATCCGCGGAGCATTCGACGATTTCGATTGCGCCGTTCCTGCCCTGATAGCGTCCCAGCAACCGCACCTGATGTCACCATGCATTAAATAAGATGCCTGATACATCGTTTATCATGTCGTGAATCGGATGCCAATTGGGCAGAGACCCGCGCGGTCTCCCGGTTGATATACTGAACGTCTAAGTTGATGCTTGAGACGGTAATTTAGATGGGATAGATATATCCACTTCGGAACCGGGAGAACCGCCCCCATGATTACCGCCCATCAACTCAGGGCCGCGCGAGCGCTTCTGAGCATCGATCAGCGGCAAATGGCCGAGCTGGCCGATCTTTCGGTGCCGACCATCCAGCGTATGGAAGCCAGCGACGGTGTAATTCGCGCCAACGTCGATTCCCTGATGAAACTGGTTTCCGCGCTCGAGAGCGCCGGGATCGAACTGATCAATCCGGGCGCCGCAAGCGCGACAGGCGGGCGAGGGGTGCGCCTTCGCGAACATGCCACAAATCCCAAAACAAATCTCAAGACAAAGAGCAAGACCGTCCGCCAACCGAAGAGGGGGCTGGAACGGGTTCGATAGCCGTTCCTCACGATGTAACGGCGCCCGCGTCCGCGCGTTCGAGCAGCGCCAGCAATCCTTGCAGCATGGCTGTGGGGGCAGGCGGGCAGCCGGGAATGTGCAGGTCGACCGGGATGACCTCGGAGACGCCGCCGACAACCGCATAGCCGCCGGCAAAACATCCTCCGTTGCGCGCGCAATCTCCGACCGCGACGACCCATTTCGGGTTCGGCGTCGCGTGATAGGTGCGTTCGAGCGCCTCGCGCATGTTTTTTGTCACCGGTCCCGTCACCATCAGGACGTCGGCATGACGCGGCGAGGCGACGAACCGCAGGCCGAACCGCTCGACGTCGTAATAGGCGTTGTTGAGCGCGTGAATTTCCAGCTCGCATCCATTGCAGGATCCGGCATCGACCTCCCGGATCGACAGGCTCCGGCCGAGCCGCCGCCGAGCGGCCTGCCCGAGCGCGGTTGCAAGTTCCGCCACGGCGGCGTCATCGGGCGCTGGCGCGCGCTCGGTGAGCGGCTGACGAAACACGCTTTCAAACAGCAGCTTGCGCATCGCGTTACGTCCTTAGAGATCGTGGCCCGAATAGGAGCAGTTGAACGACTTGTTGCAGAGCGGAAAGTCCGCGACGATGTTGTTCTCGATCACGGCTTCCAGCAGCGGCCATTGAAACCAGGACGGATCGCGCATGTGGCATCGTTCGATCAGGCCATTGCGCAAACGCAGCCAGACCAGAACGTCGCCGCGGAATCCCTCCACGATCGCCATGCCCTCGCGTACCTCCCCGCCAAGCGGGACTTCCTCGCGTGTCGGGCCTTCGGGAAGCCGGTTCAGGATCTGGTCGATCAACGACAGGCTTTGCTCGACCTCGCGCACCCTGATCCAGACCCGCGCGTTGACGTCGCCTTCGCTGAGAACAGGCACGTCGAAACGCAGGCTGTCGTAGGGCGGATAGGCCAGCGTTCGGCGCGCGTCGAACGAGCGGCCCGAGGCGCGGCCGACATAGCCGCCGGCGGCGTATTGTCGAGCGAGCGGCGGCTTGAGCGTTCCGGTGTCGACGGTACGATCCTGCAGCGAAGCGGTGTTGTCATAGAGTTCGACAAGCGCGGGAAAGCGCACGCGAACATTGTTCAGCGTGGCCTGGATGGCTTCCGCCCCGCCATTGCCGATGTCGCGGCTGACCCCGCCGGGCACGATGATGTCGCGCATCAGGCGATGGCCGAAGGCGACGCCTGATGCCCGCAGCACGTTCTCGCGCAACATCGCGCAATGCGCGTGCATCAATGCAAAGGACGCATCGTTGCAGATGGCGCCGATGTCGCCGAGATGGTTGGCGAGCCGCTCGAGTTCTGCCAGCAGCGCGCGCAGGAACACGGCTCGATCAGGCACGGCGAGATCCAGAGCGACCTCGGCCGCACGCGAAAACGCGTAAGCGTAAGCCACGGTGCTGTCGCCCGACGTGCGGCCGGCGAGTTGAACGCCGCGCGCGAGGCCGGCGCCGCTCATCAGCCCGTCGATGCCCTTGTGGACGTATCCAAGCCGCTGTTCCAGCCGGACCACGGTCTCCCCGCTGGCGGTAAAGCGGAAATGTCCGGGTTCGATGATGCCCGCATGCACCGGGCCGACCGCAATCTGGTGCAGGCCGTCGCCCTCCGCGGCGAGGAAACGGTAGGGCGCCGCCTTCGGCAATGCGTCGATGCGATCACCCAATGGGAAGCGCACGCCCCAGCGGTTGTGGTCGAGCCAGGGTCGCGCGTCGGGCGAGCCGTCGGGGAACAATCCGAACAGGTCGTGGATGGTGCGTTCCAGCCGCAATGCCGGCGGATGATGCTTGCCGACGGAAGGAAAAATGCGGTCGGGGCAATCCAGGCTGACCACCGCGATGCCAGCGGTCTGTCCATCCATGATTGCCATGTGCACCGTTGCGGATTCGCCCCAGAGGCCGAGCAGGCTCCAGCGTCCATGCGCCAGTTCGCTCGCCGCAAATGTCCAGACCGAAGCATCGACCGCAACGCGCAGCCAGGGGCCGTATTGCCCGACCTTGCGGCCCTCCAGCGTCAGATCGATCAGCGACGGCATGTCGATTCGTTCCTATCCAAGGAGCTGAGCCACGTGCTGGAACCAGACCACCAGCGGGGCGGGAAGATAAATCCCCGCACCCAATACCAGCGCGAGATGCGCAAACATCGGAATATACGAGGCGTCGGCCGGGGCCGTACCGCCGCGCGGCTCGCCGAAGGCAACACTGGTGAGGCGCAACGTCAATGCGCCGAATGCCAGCAACAGCCCGAACACCAGCGCGATCGCGAGCAACGGCTGCCTCGCAAAGGTCGAACTCACGACGAGGAATTCGCTCATGAAGATGCCGAGCGGCGGCAGTCCGGCGATTGCGACCACGCCCACCACCAACCCCCAGCCGAGCGCCGGGTGAGTCACGGTCAGGCCGCGAATCCTGGAAATCCGCTGGGTGCCTTTGATCTGCGAAATGTGTCCGACGGCGTAGAAGATCGCCGACTTGGTCAGGCTGTGCATCACCATGTGCAGCAGCCCGGCGAAATTGGCGAGCGGGCCGCCCATGCCGAACGCAAACACGATGATGCCCATGTGCTCGATCGAGGAATAGGCGAACAGGCGCTTGATGTCGCGCCGCCGGTACAGCATGAAGGCTGCGAAGATCAGCGAGACCAGGCCCATCGTCACCATCAGCGGACCGGGGGCAATCGAGGCCGGGTTGGCGGCGAGCAATATCTTGAAGCGCAGCAGCGCATAGAGCGCGACGTTCAGCAGCAGGCCCGACAACACGGCCGATATCGGCGTCGGACCTTCGGCGTGCGCGTCGGGCAACCAGGCATGCAACGGGGCGAGGCCGACCTTGGTGCCGTAGCCGAGAAACAGGAATACGAAGGCAACATTGAGAAGGGCCGCGTCGAAATTCGCCGCACGCTCGACCAGCAACGTCCAGACCATGCCGTCCTGGCCTTCGCCCATGACCGGACGCGCCGCCATGTAGACCAGGATGGTGCCGAACAGAGCGAGCGCAATTCCGACGCTGCCCAGGATGAAATATTTCCACGCGGCTTCCAGCGCGGCATGGGTTCGGTAGATGCCGACCATCAGCACGGTCGTCAGGGTCGCGATTTCGACCGCGACCCACATCAGGCCGATATTGTTCGACACAAATGCGAGGTTCATGCCGAACATCATGGTCTGGTACATGGCATGGTAGAAGCGCAGGTAAACCGGCGTCAGCCGGCCATCTTCGAGTTCATGCGCGATGTAGCTCGCGCTGAAGATGCTGGTGGTGAACCCCACGAAGGTATTGAGCACGATAAAGACGATGTTCATATCGTCGATCAGCACGTACGGCCCAGGAGAGGGACGTTCAATCGCGAACAGGGAGAGTGCAGACAAGAATGTCGCAAGGCTGGCGACGACGTTCAGCCGGGCCGTCAGCCGGTAGCCGGGCAGGATAGCCAGCAGCGCCGCCGAGCAGATCGGAATCAGCAGGACCGCCGTGACGGGATTGAAGAAAGACAGCGTCATCGTCCTTCACCCCGGAAGTCGTCGAGCGCGGAGACATCCACCGAATCGAAGCGCTCGCGGATTCGGAACAGGAAGATGCCAATGACGATGAACGCGATCAGGATTGAGAAGGCGACGC
This sequence comes from Bradyrhizobium sp. McL0615, assembly GCF_049993905.1. NCBI lineage: Bacteria > Pseudomonadati > Pseudomonadota > Alphaproteobacteria > Hyphomicrobiales > Nitrobacteraceae > Bradyrhizobium > Bradyrhizobium sp. McL0615. The sequence continues at coordinate 2,694,664 of NZ_CP188254.1, forward strand.
TGATCTCGACGACCAGCGGCATGCCCTTGGCGCCGGTAGCGGCCAGCACCAGTCCGTTTTCAAGCGACATGAACCCGACAACCTGGCTCACCGCATTGCGGCGCGTGACCATGACCAGAAGTCCGAGCAGCACCACCGACAGGGCAAAGGCGAGATCCTCGCGCGCCAGCGGGTCGGCGTCGCTCGTCACCCGCAGCATGAGAACCAGCGAGAGGGCGACCAGCCCCATGCCGGCCAGCATGGTCGGGCCAATTCCGACGGCGGATTCGATGTCGCGGTGAATCCCGAGCTGCTTGACGATGCGGTGCAACGCCACTGGAATGACGATAGCCTTGAACACCAGGGCGATGATCGCGGTGACGTAGAGATGGGGCGCATCCTGGATGAAAGCCTGCCAGGCAACCGAGAGCGCCAGCACCAGGGCATGGAGCGCAAATACATTGAGCAGCGAATAGAGACGATCCTGATACAGCATCATCAGGCTGATCAGCACCAGTCCGCCGGCCAGCGTGTGGGAGATGTCGAAGGCGAGGCTGTGCATCTGCATCAGAAACTCCTCGAGACGAACAGCAGCAGGGTGCCGAGCAGGCCCAGCATGAACGCCGCGCCGAGGAACTGCGGAACGCGAAATACCCGCATCTTCGCCGTAGCGGTCTCGAACAGCGCGAGCAGGAAGCCGGCAAGCGCGAGCTTGAGGACATACGCGCCGGCGCCGATTGCGTAGGACAACGTACCGCTGCCGTACAGCGCGATCTGCCAGGGGAAGAACACGCAGGCGATCAGAGAGACGTAGAGCAATAGCTTGAGGAACGCGCCGAGTTCGATCATTGCGAGGTGGCGGCCGGAATATTCCAGGATCATCGCCTCATGCACCATGGTGAGCTCGAGGTGCGTCGCCGGGTTGTCGACCGGGATGCGCGCGTTCTCCGCGATCGCCACCATGAACAGCGCGACCAGCGCCATGCCGAGCGACACCCGCAAACCCACATAGGACGACGCCAGGAAGTGCGAGACGGTCGAGAGTTGCGTCGAACCGGCGACCAGCGCCAGGCAGAACACGATCAAGAGCATCGCGGGCTCGGCAAGTGCTGCGATCATGACCTCGCGGCTGGAGCCGATACCGCCAAAGCTGGTTCCGACATCCATCCCGGCGAGCGCGAGGAAGAAGCGCGCACTTCCCAGCAGCGCGACGATGGCGATCAGATCGGCGGTCCAGTTGAACAATAGCCCGGTCGCAAAGGTCGGGACCAGCGCCGCGGCAACCCAGATCGCGGCGAAGGTGATATAGGGCGTCACGCGGAACAGCCACGACGCGTTGTCGGCGAGCACCACCTCCTTGCGCAACAGTCGCAGCAGGTCGCGATAGGGCTGAATGACCGAAGCGCCCTGGCGGCGCACCAGCCGCGCCTTGATCTTGCGCAGGTAGCCGGTCAGGAGCGGGGCGAGCAGCAGCACGAGCAGCATCTGCACGCCTTGCACGATGATGTCCGAGATCACGACCATATCGCGAGTACCAGCAGCAAGGTAACGAGGGTGGCGAAGACCAGGCTGAGATATCGCCGGATGGTCAGGAATTGCAGGCGATTGAGCCGTGTGGACGCAAAGCCGACGGCATCCGCAATCGGCGCATAGATTCCGCGCCAGACCAGGTCGTGCAGTTCGATCCGCAGCCGTGCCGGCCGGATGTCTCCAGGCGGCGGCATTTCGACATGGTCGCGGGCGTGGAACAGCAGCGTGCCGAACACGCGGCGGATCGGCTGGGCAAAGCTGACGCCAGAATATTGCGCGGCAGGCGTTGCATCGGAGAAACCGCATCCCCACGCCGGCCCCCGCCGCAATGCGCGGGAGGCGAAGCGATGGATGACGTAGACCGCCAGCGAGGCGGTCACCGTGATGAACACCATCACCAGCAATCCGTTGTACGAACTGCGGCCTTCCGCAATCGGCACGATCGAAAGCCAGGATTGCCCGGCCTGGGCTGGCATGCGGCTGCCGAGGATCTGGGTCGCGACCGGCGCCAGCGCGTCGATCGCCAGTCCCGGCAGGATTCCGGCCAGCAGGCAAAGTGCGGCGAGGATGAACATGGCCGCGAGCGAGAAGCGATCGACTTCATGTGCGGCTTCCGCCGCCGTGCCGCGCGGCCGGCCGAGAAAGGTCACGCCGTAGGTCTTGACGAAGCACGCCGCAGCCAGCGCGGCAGCGAGCGCCAGCATCGCACCGACCGCGGGCACCATGATCTTCAGCGCCCATTGCGGTAGTTCCGGACTTTGCAGAACGGCCTGGAAGATCAGCCACTCCGACACGAAGCCGTTGAACGGCGGCAGCGCCGAAATCGCGACGCAACCCACCAGAACGACGAAGCTCGTGAACGGCATGCGGTGAATGAGGCCGCCGAGCTTGTCCATGTCGCGCTCGCCGGTTGCGGTCAGCACGGCGCCGGCGCCGAAGAACAACAGGCTCTTGAAGAAGGCGTGGTTGAGCGCGTGAAACAGCGCAGCCGTGAAGGCGAGTGCGGCCGCCGCCTTCAGTCCATTGGCCTGGAACGCCATGGCAAGGCCGAGGCTGACAAAGACGATGCCGATATTTTCGATGGTAGAGTAGGCCAGGAGGCGCTTCAGATCCTTCTCCATCATGGCGTAAAGGATGCCCATGACGGCGGTGATGCTGCCGAGGAAAAGCACGACCACGCTGGCTGGCCAGGTCGGCTGTCCCAGCAGATCGAACATGACGCGAATGAAGCCGTAGATCGCGACCTTGGTCATGACGCCGCTCATCAGCGCGGAGACGTGGCTCGGAGCCGCGGGATGGGCGAGCGGTAGCCAGACATGCAACGGCACCAGGCCGGCCTTGGAGCCGGCGCCGAGCAGCATCAGGATCAGCACCAGCGTCGCCGCGTATGGCGTGTGCTGCGCGGCGCGAATGGCCGCAAATCCGTAGTCTCCCGCCGGCCCCGCCAGCAGGCCGAAGGCGAGCAGCAGTGCGAGCGTGCCGAAGCTTGCCATTACGAGATAGACGTAGCCGGCCCTGGCGTTGCCCGGCTCGCGGTGATGCGCCATGACAAGCGCCCACGACGCCAGCGACATGAACTCCCAGCACAGCAGATAGGAGAAGGCGTCGTCGGCCAGCACCACGAGGTTCATGCCGGCGAGAAAGGCGGGGAAGAAGGGAAGCACGCGATGCGGCGCGGGCTCATGATGGCCGTAGCCGAGGCCGTAGAGACTTGCCGACGCCCCACCCAGATTGATGACGACGAGGAAGAACGAGGCCAGTGCGTCGAGGCGGAAATGCGCGCCAAGCCACGGCAAACCGACCGGCAGGGTAAGGGTGGTGGCATCAGCGGAGCCGCCGAGCAGGAAGCGCAACGCGCCGATCAATGCAATCGCCGATACGGCCAGTGTCGCGCCGTAGATGACGGGCGTGGAGATCTTCGACCGGCTCAGAACGATCGCCAGCGCGGCCAACCCGAGCAGTCCGGCGACACAGACCATTTGCAGGGCGACGGCCGACATTATTTGCGCGCCCTCGCTCCGCTCGATGTCTTGTTTTCCGCACGATCTCCGGAGCCGGCCTTGAGCCGCACGCCGCGTCCGCCGCCGTCGCTGTTCGCCCCGTCGTCGATCAATTCGATGCCGGCATCCTCGAGCGCGGTGATCAGCTTCACCAGCGAATCGACGTTGCCCCGAACCATCGTCTCACTCGCTTCCATCCGCTGAATGGTTGGCACCGAAAGCCCCGACAGCTCCGCAAGCCGCCGCTGATCGATGCCGAGGAGCACCCTGGCAGCCCGCAATTGAGCCGCAGTGATCATCAGCCTGCCTCGCCAGCGGTGCTCGGATCAATATGAAAGGTCATTCTTGCATCCTAATTATTGATGCTAATATGTCAATAAGTGATATCTCAGATATCTATTCTGAGGGATGTGTCCGGGGATGATTCGTGCCCTGGACGCAAGCGGCGTGCGTGCGCGAGCCGGGCCCATTTCTACTTTGCATGGGGTTGTTTTCGCGATTTTGTGTCTGGGCCCTGCGGTGTACCGCCGAGGGGTCTTTGCACGGCGTCCGGGACAAGAGATCGTTAGTGCTTCGCAATAACGGCAAATCGATTTGACTCTAACCCGTCCCGATCTAGTCGTTCGCGGCCGGCTTGGTCGCGAACTGCGGGAACATCGCGGCGACGACCGGGCCGTCGGTGCGCCAGGAATGGCAGCCGCCGATGAAGAACGGGCGCTCGCCGGAGTTCTGCTGGTTCTCCAGGGTGCCGCGGCCTTCCGGATTCCTGCCATGGGACATGGTCTGGTACAGCGTGGTCACGGCGGGGCCGAGCAATTCCATCAAGTGTGTGCAGGTCTCGAGCCGGCCGATCTTGCGCCGTATCGCTTCGCGCCATCCCGGACCGATGCGTTCGCCGATCAGGCGCGCAAGGATCGGCTCGACTTCGATGCAGGTAGGGTAGGGCGTCGCGCGCATCATCGCTTCCGCTTCGTGAATGGTCATGTTTTCGTCGATCGCGAGCCGCAGGCCGATATCGTGTACGGGATCGCCCGGCTTGAGTTCGTCGCGAAAACGGTCGGCGCGCTGGGTGAAGGGCTTTGTATCGCGCAGCCACGCCTCGACTTCCCAAAGCCCGTCGTCGCGCAAAAAGCCTTCGCATTCGATCGACCGCGTATGCATCAAGCGGCGCGATTTGTTGCTATTTTCCAGAAGCATCAGTTCGTATCCTGCATCGACGCGTCACGTCAGCCGAATTTGACGATCATCTTCCCAAGCGCCGATCGCGACTGCATGGTCTTGAACGCCTCGCGGAACTTCTCGAACGGCACGACCTTGCCGACCACGGGCTGCAATTTGCCCGATGCCAGCCAGTCGAATAATTGCGCGATCAGGCGGGCATGCGTCTCCGGCTCGCGCTTCTGGATCTGGGCGAGGTCGACGCCAAGCAGGGCACCGCCCTTCAAGAGCGGCAGGTTGAAGGCCAGCGCCGGAATGGTGCCCGAGGCGAAGCCGACCACCAGATGCCGCCCGCGCCACGCAATCGAGCGGAACGCCTGCAGCGCGACTTCGCCGCCGACGGGGTCGAAAATCACGTCCGGGCCATGTCCGCCGGTCAATTCCTTGAGGGTGTCGCGCCAGTCCGCCCGGGTGTAGTCGATGGTTTGGTCGGCGCCGAACCGCACCGCGAAGGCGCGCTTCTCGGCCGTCGAGGCGGCGGCAATCACCCGCGCGCCCATCAAGTTGCCGATCTGAACGGCGGCGATGCCGACGCCGCCGGCCGCGCCCAGCACCAGCAAGATCTCGCCTTCGCGCAGCGATGCACGGGCATCCAGCGCGTAAAGCCCGGTCAGATAATTGGCCTGAAACGACGCGCCGGCCTCGAAGGGAACCTGCGGGGGCAGGTGCTTGAGCGCCGCTGAAGGTACCGAGATGTATTCGGCCAGCGCGCCGGAACGCGTCATGCCGATCACCGGCATATCAGGCTTGAACGCAGTGACGTCGTCGGCGACGGCGTCGACGATACCGGCAAACTCGGTGCCCGGCACGAACGGCAGGGGGTCCTTGGTCTGGTAGAGCCCTTGCACCTTCAATCCGTCGACGAAGCCGACCGCCGCCGCGCCGACCTTGACGCGGACTTCGCCTTTGGAGAGGCCGGGCGTATCGATCTCCCTGATCGAGATGCCGTCGATCGAATCATAGTTCTCGACAACCACGGCCTTCATGCAATTTCTTTCATGCGTTTTCTTCTTGGGCTCCAATGCATTACGCCGGCATCTTGAGGTGTCTGCAAATTCTTCGGGTGAAGTTTTACTCGGCCGCTTCGGCCTGCTGGTCGATCGCAAGCGCGCCTTGCTTGATGAGCGGGATCAAGTCGCGGCCGATCGCCATCGTGTCGTGCGGGTTCTCAAAGCCGCGCAACAGGAAGGAATGAATGCCGAGCCGGTAATACTCCAGCACCGCCGCGGCGATCTGCTCCGGCGTTCCGACCAGGCACGATGTATTGCCCGGCGCACCGGTGGCGCGCGCGATCCCCATCCACAGCCGCTCGTCATGGACGTCGCCGCGCGCGGCGTAACCGAGCAGGCGTTCGGCGGAAGTGTTGGTTGGCTGCGGCGCGGCGCCGGTCTTGCGTTCGACATCCGCCAAAAGGGCGTTGGCCTTGTCCCACGCCGCGCCCTCGGTTTCCGCCATGATCGGCCGCAGCGACATGTTGAAGCCGACGCTGCGGCCGAAGGCCGCCGCGCGCCGGCGGAAATCCTGGATCCGGTCCCGCGTCTCCTTGAGCGGCTCGCCAAAAATCGCGAACACGTCGCAATGCTTGGCGCCCATTTCCAGCGCGCCTTCGGATGAGCCGCCGAAGAACAGCGGCGGGCAGGGCTGCTGATACGGCTTGATGTCGGAATAACCGCCCTCGACACGGTAGAACTCGCCCTGGTGGTCGAGCGGGTTGTCGCTAGTCCAGAGCTTCCGCATCACGTCGAGATATTCGCCGGCGCGGCGGTAGCGGTCGTTCTTGGGCAGGAAGTCGCCTTCGCTGGCCTGGTCCGCGTCGCTGGTGCCGGCGATGATATGCAGCGCCATCCGCCCTTGCGTGAGCTGGTCGAAGGTCGCGACCTGACGCGCTGCCAGCGCAGGCGCCACCGAGCCCGGCCGGTGTGCGATCAAAAACTTGATCCGTTCGGTGTGGTCGGCGGCATAAAGCGCAATCGCAAAACCTTCGGCGGCGGACGCGTAATACCCAACCAGAACAGAATCATAGTTCCATTGCTCGTGCAGGCGGGTGAAGTCGACCACCCATTGTCGCGATATCTGCCCCTTGATGAGGTGAACCGCGATGCCTTCCTGTTGGGTGCCGATCATTCCGATGATTCTTGCGGGCATGGGCGTTTCCTGAGGTCGCTTGATGTTTGACCGGAATGAAACGCACAACAGCAAGGGAAAGCAAGCGTTTAGGGATTGCTGGTACTGCATGCCAAGGACGCGTGAAGCGAGTGGATTCGGCTCGTCAAATGCGCACCGGCAGCCGGAATAGCCTTGCTTCCGCTTGTTCCGGCTGTAATGGATACGGCTGAAACCACGTCCTCTCCTGTTTCCAGAAGAAGAGATCGATGAGCCAACCGATTGTCCGTGCCGGTGAATTCACCTTCCAGGCCCGCTTCGAGGAAATATAGACGTGGTCGCGCCGTCCTACCCGCGCGACTTTCGCGGCTACGGGCGCAACCCGCCCGATCCCAGATGGCCCGGCAACGCGCGGGTTGCGGTGCAGTTCGTGGTGAATTTCGAGGAAGGCGGCGAGAACAACATTCTCGATGGCGATCGCGCCTCGGAAGCCTTCCTGTCCGACGTCTTGGGTGCGCAGCCCTGGCCCGGCCAACGCCACGCCAATATCGAATCGATGTTCGAATATGGCTCGCGCGCCGGCTTCTGGCGGCTGTGGCGGATGTTCGCCGAACGCAATTTGCCGGTGACGGTGTTCGGCGTCGCGATGGCCTTGAAGCGAAATCCGGATGTGGTCGCCGCCATGAAGGAGGCCGGCTGGGACATCGCCAGCCACAGCCTGAAATGGATCGAGCACAGGGACATGACGGAGTCCGAGGAGCGCGTCGAGATTGCGGCGGCGATGCGCATCCACAGCGAGGCCACCGGCGCGCGTCCACTCGGCTGGTACACCGGACGCTCCTCGATCAATACGCTCAGGCTTCTGATGGAAGCCGGCGGACTGCTTTATCTCTGCGACTCCTACGCCGACGACCTGCCATACTGGATCAAGTCGCGCGGCTCGAAGCCGCATCTGGTCATTCCCTATACGCTCGATGTCAACGACATGCGCTTTGTGAATGCGCAGGGCTTTGGCGGCGGGGATGAATTCTTCACCTATCTCAAGGACAGCTTTGACGTTCTTTATCGGGAAGGAGAGACCGCGCCGAAGATGATGTCGGTCGGCCTGCATTGTCGAGTCGTCGGCCGCCCCGGCCGCGCGGCGGCGCTGATACGGTTTCTCGATTACATCGGACAGCACGAGCGGGTCTGGGTGCCGACGCGGCTGCAGATCGCGCAGCACTGGCACGCCAATCTGGCGCATCTCGCCGACAACGCATTTGATATCGGGTGAGGCGAAAACGATGTCAAAGCTTTCCGAGTTAAACGCTTGCAGCAAGGATGAGTTCGTCGCCACGCTGGCGAACGTCTTCGAATACTCGCCATGGATCGCCGAACAGGCCGCCGCGCTACGGCCGTTCGCCGGTGCCAACGGGCTGTTCGCCGCGATGAGGTCGGTGGTCGATCGCGCGCCCGAGGAATTACGGCTGGCGCTGATCAGGGCGCACCCCGATCTCGCCAGCAAAACCCAGCGCGCCGCGGGCCTTACCGCGGAATCGCACGCCGAACAGAACAGCGCCGGCCTGGATCGGCTTTCGGATGCCGAATTTACAGCGTTCGAGCGCGTCAACAACGCTTACCGCGCCAAATTCGGCTTCCCCTATGTGGTCTGCGTCCGCCGCCACACCCGCGATTCCATCCTGCGCGACTTCGAACGCCGGCTGCCGAACGATGCCAAGGCCGAGGTGCAAACCTCGATCGGGGAAATCTGCCGGATCGCGGCGCTGCGCCTCGACCAGCTCGTCGCGTCCGACGACAAGCTTCTGGTGCACGGTCGCCTGTCCACCCATGTGCTGGATACCCATAGCGGCAGGCCGGCGGCGGGGATTTCGGTCGAACTGACGGAACTGTCCGAACTCGGCGAGGCTCGCGTGGTGGCGCGCGCCACCACCAACAGCGACGGCCGCACCGATCAGCCGCTGATCGGCGGCCGGCCGGTGCCGATCGGTCGCTACGAACTGGCGTTTCGCGTCGGCGCCTATTTTGCCGATCGCGGCGTGCCGCTGTCCGATCCGCCGTTTCTCGATCGGATTCCGCTGCATTTTTCGGTGAGCGACCCGGAAGGCCATCTCCACGTGCCGCTACTAGTCACGCCATGGAGTTTTGCGACCTATCGCGGAAGCTAGAAACCTAGGGTGGGCAAAGCCACCGGGTCGCGCGAATGCGCGCCCGATGAAAGGCTCCGCGCGCCCACCATTCCAGGCGATGCCGTTGATCGATGGTGGGCACGGCGCAAGTGCGCCTTTGCCCACCCTACGCTCCCAACTTAATGAGTCGCCGAGGCCGCAGCCACAGCTGCGTCGGCTTCCGCCGTCTTGCCGCTGACGCCGTTGAAGAAGGCGTTCAACGCCACCGCGACCAGGGCGCTGAGCAGAATGCCGGACTCCAGCAACGGGTGCAGATCGTGCGGCAGGTTCTTGAAGAAGTTCGGCGAAACCAGCGGGATCATGCCGAAGCCGACCGATATCGCGACCACGAACAGATTGTAGCGGTTGTTCTTGAAGTCGACCGCGGTGAGGATGCGCGCGCCGGTGGCCGCCACCATGCCGAACATCACGAGGCCGGCGCCGCCAAGCACCACCAGCGGCACGGCTTCGACCAGCGCCGCCATCTTTGGCACCAGCCCGAGCAGCAGCAGGATGCCGCCGCCGGCGATAGTGACCCAGCGCGAGCGCACGCCGGTGACGCCGACCAGGCCGACATTCTGCGAGAACGACGTATAGGGAAAGGTGTTGAACAGCCCGCCCAGCAGCGTGCCGACGCCGTCGGCCCGCAAGCCGCGGGTCAGCGCGTCGCGGCTGACCGCCTTGCCGGTGATCTCGCCCAGCGCCAGAAACATGCCGAGCGACTCGATCATGACCACGATCATCACGATGCACATGGTGATGATCGGGACGAGTTGAAATTTCGGCATCCCGAAATGCAGCGGCAGTACGATCGCGGCCCATGGCGCTGCGGCGACCTTCTCGAAATGCATGACGCCAAGGACCGCCGCAAGGATGGCGCCCGCGACGATGCCGAGCAGCACCGCGACATTGGCGACGAAGCCGGCGCCCCATTTGATCAGGCCGAGGATCACCAGCAGCACGAACAGCGCAATGCCAAGCCCCTGCAACTGGCCATAGGCTGGATTTGGAAAGGCGCCGGGCACGCCGTCGACGACCTTGGTCAAGGTCGGCAGGCCGCCGCCGGCCCAGTTGATGCCGACCCGCATCAGGGAAATGCCGATCACCAGGATGATGGTGCCAGTGACGACCGGAGGAAACAGCGGCAGCAACCGGCTGACAAAAGGCGCGGCGACAATGGCAAACAGCCCGGCCGTTATCACCGAGCCGTAGATGCCGAGCAGGCCGATGTCGGGTGCTGCCGCCATCGACAGCATCGGGCCGACGGAGGCGAACGTCACGCCCATCATCACTGGCAACCGGATACCGACCCCGGGGAAACCGATACATTGCACCAGCGTGGCGATGCCGCAGGCGAACAAGTCGGCGCTGATCAGGAAGGCGACGTCTTCCGGCGGTAATTTCAACGCCCGGCCGATGATCAAAGGCACGGCAACCGCGCCGGCATACATCACCAATACGTGCTGCAGGCCGAGCGCCAGCAGCCGCGGCGTCGGCAGGATCTGGTCGACCGGATGGATTTCGGTGGTTGTGGCCATGGACTTCCCCCAGGGTGCGGGCCTTCGGGGCCCGCTCAATCCGATACAAGGCGCGTGCCAGAAACTTGTCCCCCAAGACCTTGTCCCCCAAGATCTTGCCCCTTGGCACGAACGTTGCTCCAATATTGGATCAGAGCGGACGATCGGAGTCCCGAGAAATCAACGGTTGAACTGGAGGACTGACGTGGCGCTGATCAAGAACAGATACGGAAAGGGCCGCGTCCGGGTGATGCGGATTCACCGGGACGGCGACCGTCATGAGGTCAGCCAACTCAGCGTCAAGGCGATGATCGAGGGCGACTTTGCCCGTGCCTATACCCACGCCGACAATTCCACCTCGGTGGCGACGGATACGATCAAGAATATCGTCAATGTCGTCGCCCGCGAGAACACCGGACTCAGCACCGAGGAATTCTGCCAGGTGCTGGCGAAGCGATATCTCGACACCTATCCGCAGATCGCCTCGGTTGCGATCACAGCGCACGAGACCAAATGGAGCCGCCTGAGTATCGGCGGCAAGCCGCATCCCCACAGTTTCGTGCTCGACAGCAACGGCAAGCCGTTCGTCGAGGCCTCAGTTGCGCGCGGGGGGCAGGCGGCATTGACGTCGGGCATCGACGGCTTTGCCTTCATGAAGTCGACGCAGTCCGGCTGGGAGAATTATCCGCACGACCGCTACACCACGCTGCCGGAGACCGCCGACCGGATGTGCGCCACCAGCATGGTGGCCTCCTGGAAGTGGTCGGCGAAACCTTCGAATTATCCGGCGGTCAATGCGCGGATTCTCGACACCTTGCTCGAAGTGTTCAGCACCACCTACAGCATGAGCGTGCAGGACAGCCTGTACCGGATGGGCGAGGCGGCGCTGGCGGCGGTGCCGGAGATTTCGGAAATCAGCATGGCCTGCCCGAACATGCACTTCATTCCGATGAACCTGTCGGCGTTCGGGCTGGATAACAACAATGACGTTTTCCTGCCGACCGACGAGCCCCATGGCCAGATCGAGTGCACGGTGGGAAGAGGTTGAAACGCGACTCGCACACCGTGGCGGAAGGGCAGCTCCGCCTGATCGTAGGATGGGTAGAGCGCAGCGAAATCCATCACCTTTACGTCCGTGACTGGAGCATGATGGCTTTCGCTGCGCTCTACCCATCCTACGGGCCTGCGAAGGCCGACGCTCCCTGAGCGCTGCTGTACGTCCATTTATGACAACGCGATGACACCATGATTCATCTGACGGAAAGACGAATCGATGATGTCTGGAGTACCAACGCGTGGTAATCGGCACCCACAGAATCTCGCTCATCCAGGCATATGAATCATCACATTCCATTCCCAGCACATCGCGAATACCGATTTTACCAGGGTCCGTTTGCCTCCTGCGTCGCCAACGGTATTCAGGCCGTAAATTTTCTCGGTGATCGTTTCCTGAGAAGATCTCACGCATCGGCCGGGATTGATGAGCTGTACAGGCACTCGGTCAACAGCGCCTTTGCGCCCGAGGAAGCCTTTCTGGTCACGGGGGCACCGCACGCCTCCGCCTATTATCCCCGGGACTTTGCCTGGTTTTATCCCGATGTTCTCGACCCCGAGACCATCATGGATTCCGAGGATGCCGTCCGCCGGGTGCGTTTGCTCGAAAAAAGCGTCCACCTGATGCTGGAAGCCGTCCGCGCCAATGTCGTCACGACGACCATCGTTCCCGCAGGTAGCGATCGGTACATCGGCGTCAATTACTTCTCGCTGCCGTCGGATACGCTGTTAGGCATCCTCGCAGGTCTGGAACAGATCATGCGGGCGGACCAAAGGGCATCGCCATTTTCGGGGATATCGCAAGGCGCGCATGCTGGCCGCTTGTTGCTCGCCGAGTATCGCGACGACCTGAAGAGCGCGATATCTGAACTCGCCGGCGCGTTGCAGCCGTTCGATGACTACGGCCTCACGGCATTGCTGTGTGACGCAACCGCGCCTCGTTCCGCGGCCACGGATACCCGCGCCGAGCGCAGGCGCTTCGTCACCAATGCATGCGTCTTTGCTACTTTTGTACGCGGCATACGGTTGGGGGTGATCGATCGTATCGAGCTGGAGGGGCTGCTCGGACGCGAGCTTTCGCAATACAAGAAGGAGCTGCTCGGGTTGTTCGGCCGGCATGGCTATATCAGGCATGCCCTGGATTGCCGGAGCGAACCGGAGGCGTCTTGCATTGCGCTGGATTTCGTCAACGTGCATCAGGGATTTTGGGATCTGAGCGAGGCGAGCGAGCGCGCGCTATTCGCAGCCACGACGGATCTGATACTTGGCGAGCCGCGGTTCCGAATCCCGGATACATCTCACTTCCTGGTGTCGGTGGATAATCCGCAGAACAAGATGATCCACAGGATTGCGGCTCCGGCCTACCAAGGGCGTTCTTGCTGGCCGACGTTCAACGTCGAATTCGCCGACCGTATGCTGGAGTACGATGAATTTTCCGGCACCGACAGGTACCGATCCTGCGCCTGCGCGATATTGCAGGACATCCGTACCGCGACCGAAGCGCACGGCGGATATCAGGAGCTGCTCTCGGAAAAAGGCCTGAAGTACCGCACGTGGGCCTATCAGGGAGCCGTCGCGCATTCCTGGTTTCCCCGTTTCCTGACGGTCTGGAGGAGGGCATTCGGGGTATCGCTGCTTGGCTCGAACGCGCAACCTGTTGAGGCGCTGTCTGCGTAGCGACGCGACGCCTGGCGCCAATGCGACGTCACGCGGGACATTCGCGCTTCAGCGCATTGCAGCGCCCTGTCTTTTTATGCCGCCAGAACTGCAAGCGTGATTGCGGATTGCTCAGATAATGAGCAGGTGCCCGTCCGAAAGCTCCGGGCGGAAAGCACATCGCTTCAGCATCAACAATCAACGAATTGAAAGAACAATTGATTTCGCCCTCACCGAACGCATGCCGCCATTGTACACAATGGCACGCGCCTTGCTTGACTTCTCTCGAAGAGTTCTCTCGTTCGGGGCGCGTACGTCATGGCGAACTCAGCAAAGCTCGCAGCGGAGCCAGGGCCGATTGAGCTCGACTGGGGGGCGACCGCGCTTCTCATCATCGACATGCAGCGCGATTTCATGGAGCCGGGCGGTTTTGGCGAAACGCTCGGGAATGACGTCAGCCAGCTTGCCCGGGCGGTGCAGCCGATCGCCGCCGTGCTGGATGCGGCGCGCGCGACGGGGATGCTGGTCGTTCACACCCGCGAGGGCCATCTGCCTGATCTTTCCGACGCGCCGCCGGCCAAGGTCGAGCGCGGCGCGCCGTCGTTGCGTATCGGCGATCCCGGGCCGATGGGGCGCATTCTCATTCGCGGCGAGGCCGGCCACGACATCATTCCCGAATTGTATCCGCTCGACAGCGAGATCGTGATCGACAAGCCGGGGAAGGGCGCGTTCTACGCCACCGAGCTCGGCGACGTGCTGCAGCGCTACGGCATCGAGAACTTGCTGGTCTGCGGCGTCACCACCGAGGTCTGCGTCAACACCACCGTGCGCGAAGCCAATGACCGCGGCTATCGCTGCGTGGTGCTGGCTGATGGCTGCGCCTCCTACTTTCCAGAATTCCACGAGATGGGCCTGAAGATGATCAAGGCCCAGGGCGGCATTTTCGGCTGGGTCTCCGACTCGGTTGAGGTGCTGAAGGCGCTTTCACCGGAGATTCCAAGAACGGCAGCAGCAGGGGGATTATGATGAGCACGAGTGCGACGGGGACATCAGGCACATCCACTTTCAAGCCGGTTTTGTGGACGCCGGGCGACTGGAACGCGCTGTTCGGTTTCGGCACCAACATCCTCGTCAACATGCTGGTGCTGACCGGCCTGTTGCGCTTCGTGCTGAAGATGCCTGATTCACTGGTGTTCGGCCGCATCCTGCCGGCGCTCGGCCTGATGATGTGCCTCTCCACCTTCTACTACGCCTATCTCGCCTACAAGCTCGCTCAGAAGACCGGCCGCAGCGACGTCTGCGCGTTGCCGTCAGGCGTCAGCGTTCCGCACATGTTCATCGTCACCTTCGTGATCATGCTGCCGATTACGCTCAAGACCGGCGATCCGATCAAGGGCTGGTCGGCCGGCCTGGTCTGGGTATTCTTCCAGAGTTTTATCCTGATGATCGGCGGCTTCATCGCGCCGTACATCCGGAAGATCACCCCGCGCGCCGCGCTGCTCGGCACGCTCGCCGGTGTCTCCGTCACCTTCATTTCGATGCGGCCGGCGCTGGAAATGTACATGACACCCCAGATCGGGCTGGTGTGCTTTGCCATCATCCTGGCGAGCTGGTTCGGTGGTGTGAAATATTGGAAAGGCATGCCGGCCGGCCTCGTCGCCATTGCGGTCGGCATGATCATCGCTTGGGGATCGAACCTGTTCGGGCTCGGGCTCGGCGGCCTTAGCATCAAGGGCGTCGGCGACGCCTTTGCGAATTTCGGCTTCTCGGTGCCGTTGCCCGCCATCGGCCACGTCTTCTCCGGCTTCGAATTCCTCGGCATCATTTTGGTGACCGCCATCCCGTTCGGCATCTACGACCTCGTCGAGGCCATGGACAACGTCGAAAGCGCGGAGGCGGCCGGCGACGAATATCCGACCACGCGCGTGTTGACTGCCGATGGCGTCATCAGCCTGATCGGTTGCCTGATGGGCAATCCCTTCATCAACGCGGTTTATATCGGCCATCCCGGCTGGAAGGCGATGGGGGGCCGGATCGGCTATTCGGCGGCGACCGGCTTGATGGTGGTGGTGCTGTCATGGTTTGGCATCATCGCGGTGCTGCTGGCGCTGGTGCCTGTGGTCGCGATCTCGCCGATCCTGCTCTATATCGGCATGCTGATTGGCGCGCAGGCGTTCCAAACCACGCCGGTCAAGCACGCGCCTGCCGTCGTGCTGGCGCTGACGCCGCATTTGGCCGCTTGGGCCAAGCTGCAGATCGACACCATGCTTGGTGCGACTATGGCTGCGGCTCAAACCGTCGGTGGCCTCGCGGCTGACAAAGTCGACGCGGTGAAGACCGCAGCCATCGCCTCACTGCCGCAGCAAGGCGTGATCTATCATGGGCTGGAAGTGATGGGCGGTGGCGCGATCCTGGCTGGACTCGTGCTCGGTGCGATCGGCGTGTTTGTGATCGAGCGCGATTTTCTCAAAGCCTCGGCCTTTGCACTCGCCGGCGCGGTGATGACCTATTTCGGCTTCATGCACGGCGAAGCCGTCGGCATCGGCGGTGGCCTCGGTGTCACGCCGGGAGTGGCGTTGGCCTATGCCGTGATGGCGGCAGGCCTGTTTGCGCTGGCGAGAACGAGCCCCAGCGTGAACTACAGCTTGCATGCGGAAGTGCCGGTCGCGGCGCCCGCGGAATAAGTGCATCTCTCCCCCTCGCCCCGTTCTTGCGGAGTTGGGGTGAGGGGGCTCTCTCAGCCGCCTTTGACCGCGCCCGCCGTCAGCCCGGCGACGATCTGCCGCTGCGCCAGTACCGTCAGCAGCAGCACCGGAAACGTGACGATGAGGGCGGCCGCGGCCAGCGGTCCCCAGCTCAACTGGTCGAACGAGATCATGTTGTAGACCGCGACGGGAAGCGTGCGCGTTTCCCGCCCGGCCAGCACGATGCCGAACACAAAATTGTTCCAGGAGAAAATCACCGCGAGGATGAAGGCGACCGCCAGTCCCGGCCGTGCGATCGGCAGCGCCACATGGCGAAACACCTGCCAGCGCGTGGCGCCGTCGATCAGGGCGGCCTCCTCGAGCTCGAGCGGCGTGGTCTCGAAATAGCCGATCATGATCCAGATCACGATCGGCACCGTCACTACCAGATGGATGATGATCTGCGGCACCAGCGTGCCGAGCAATCCGAGCCACTGGAACATCAGGAACAGCGGAATCAGATAGGACAGTCCCGGCGTGATGCGGGCGATGAGGATCACGATCGCAGATTTGTGCGCCGCCATGCGCGCGATCCCGTAGCCGGCGGGCACGCCGACCAGCATCGCGAGCCCGGTCGCGCTGCCGGTCACGATCAGGCTGTTGACGAAGTAGGTCAGGAAGCGGTTCGACGCCAGCACATCGGCATAGTTCTTCCAGGCAATGCGCTCCGGGAAGAAGACCGGCGGGTAGGCGGCGTTGTCGACCTCGAATTTTAGCGACAGCGAGGCCATCCAGAGGAAGAACAGGATGGCCGGCGATACGATGACGAGCACCGCGAACCAGAGCCCGATCTTGCCGAGGATCTGACGCAGGCTCATGCGCCGCCGCCGATCTCGGTCCACAGCGTGCGCTGGCGCAGGTGCAGCATCATGGCTGCCATCGCGACGATGAGCAGGAAGAATACCACCGCGATCGCCGACCCGTAGCCGAGGTCGTAATAGATGAAGGCGACGCTATAGAGGTAGAGATTGATGGTTTCTGACGCCGAGCCGGGCCCACCCTGGGTGATGGCAAAGATGATATCGAAACTCTTTACCGCGTCGATCATGCGGATCATCCCGGCGATGAACAGGAACGGCGTGATCAGCGGCAGGGTGATGTAGCGGAACATCTGCCAGACGCCAGCGCCGTCGATCTGCGCGCTCTCATAAGGCTCGGTCGGGATCGCGGCCAGGCCGCCGAGCACGATCAGCATCACCAGTGGCGTCCATTGCCAGGTCTCGACCAGCACCAGCGCTGGGATAACCGTCCCCGGGTGAAACACCCAGAGCTGCGGCGGCAGGCCGATCAGCGAGAGCAGGTAATTGAGCACGCCGAGTTGCGGATGAAACATCATGGTCCAGACCAGCGCGATCGCAACAGGGGTCGCCATCATCGGCATGATGAAGACGCCGCGCAGAAAACCGCGCCCGGGGAATTTGGCGTGAAACACTACGGCGGCGAACGTGCCGAAGATCAGCGGCAGCAGCACGGAGAGGGCGGTGTAAAGGATGGTGTGTCCCACCGCCTCGACGAAGCGGGGATCGTTCGGCAGCCGCACATAATTGGCGAGCCCGACAAAGGTAGTCGGCGAGCCGACCTTCCACTGGTTGAGGCTCATCCAGATCGTGAACAGCCATGGAAACACGATCACGGCCAGCACGACCACCAGCGCCGGCACCACGAAGGGCCAGTAGGACGGCGCTCGCCATTCGCGCTCCGGCGCGGCTTCCGCCGCGGCCGGAGTAGTCTGTGTCACCGCACTCACGCTTTTTCGCTGCGCTCCAGGATCGGCCGAAACTGCTCGTGGGCCTTCTTCAATTCGGCGGCCGGATCGGCGCCTGCGAGGGTCGAGGTGATGGCCGCGCCGACGAGGTCGCGGAATTCCGCAACCGGAATGATAACAGGCAGGCCGAGTTTGCTGATCTTGGCGGAATCGATCACCGATTGCAGCCATTCCTTCGGCATCTTCACGCCCTTCTGGATCTCGGGATCGTTGAGGATCGAGTTGCGGAACGGCACGCCGCCGCCGGCCTGCAACAGCCGCGCGCCTTGCGCCTTCGAGACCGCCCACTGGCACAGCAGATAGGCGGCTTCCTTGTTCTTGCTGGCGGCCGCGATGCCGAGGCCGTCGCCATAGGTCGCCGAATATTGTCCCTTCGGCCCGGCGGGCACGACGGTGTAGCCTACCTTGCCGACGATGCGCGAGGCGGCTGGGTCTTCCAGCGGGGGCGCCCAGCCGACGCCGTCGATCCACATCGCCGAGCGGCCTTGCGTGAACGATGCCATCGACTCCATCCAGTTGAAGCCGGCGACGCCGGGAGGCGCAACCTTGGTCAACAGCGTCTGATAGAGCTTGGTGGCCTCGATCGCCTCGGGGCCATCGGTCAGGATGCCGCCCTTGCCGTCCAGAAATTCGCCGCCGCAATTGAGGAAGAAGTTGGTCCACAGCGTCATGTTGGCGTTGCGCAAGCCGCGCCCGACGAAACCGAACGTACCTTCCTTGGCGTCGGTGAGTTTTCCGGCCGCCGCGACCATCTCGTCGAAGGTTTTGGGAACGGCGACGCCCTTCTTCTGGAACAATTCCTTGTTGTAGTAGAGGATGAAATAGTCGACCGACCACGGCAGCGACAGCATCTGCCCCTTGTCGTTCTTGGCGTATTGCAGGCCCGCGGCCGAGAAGTCGCTCTCGACGAGGTCGGGGGCGGTGAGGTTCGGGTCCTTCATGTAACCGGACATGTCGGCGAGCCAACCGCCTTTTTCGAACTGCCGCTTCTGCACGTGATAGCTCAAATGAATGACGTCGAAGCTCGGCTTGCCCGAAGCGAGTTCGATCACGGCCTTCTGGCGCTGTTGCTGCTCGGGGATCTGCTCGGATTCGACCTGGATGCCTGTGAGTTCGGTGAATTCCTTGATGTTCTTTTGAAGATTGTCGCCGCGCGGACCCTTGGCGAGGATCACCTCGAGCTTGGTACCGGCATATTTCTTCCATTGCACCTCTGCGCGCGCGGGAACGCCGGTGAGGCTGAGCGCACCGGCGGCGGCCGTACCAGCCAGAAGTGCGCGGCGCGAGATCGGACGATGTTTCATTGTTGTTACGCTCCCTGGAGGTCAGCTTGTTTTATGCGAATTCTAGCGCCCGCCCGCAGCCTGCATAGCCCTATTGGGCGGTATTTTGGCACGAGTGCCGCCGCGAATGACCCAGCGCTAACGCAGGATTGGCAGTTTACGAACCAGTCCAAACAGGTTTAGCGTCGCCCAACTTCGAAAGTCTGCATCATCGACTGCGGCCAGACTGCAGCGAGGGAAGACAGACTGGCTGTTCTGGGGAGTGGCGACCATGCCGGAATTTTCGCGCCGTCAGCACTTGAAACAGCTCGGTGCGCTGGCTGGGACCGCCGCGATGTCCAGCCTGTCTGCGTCCGCGTTCGCTGCCGATACCGAAATTCCTCCGCAAGGAATCGGGAAGGGTATCAAGCACATTTCCTACAGCGACATCGGCGGACGGCCCGACAGCGTACAGGTGATGGTCAATAAAAAGCACGTTTACGTCGGGCACATGTTCAGCGACGGCGTCACCATTCTGGACGCGTCGGACCCGCGCAATCTGAAGCCTACAGGCTTCTTCACCGCCGGCCAGTACACGCGCACCCATCACCTGCAGGTCTCGGACGACCTGATGCTGCTCGCCAACGGCGCCAACATCGTGGCGATGCAATCCTACGACAGCATGCGCGGCTACTTCGAGAACAACCTGGCCGACAGCATCACCAACCGCAAAAAATTCCGGTCCGGCCTTTCCATCCACGACATCTCCAGGCCGAACGAAATGCGCGAAATTGCCTTCCTCGAAATGCCCGGCTTCGGGATCAACCGCCTGTGGTGGCCGGGAGGACGCTACGCCTATGTATCGGCGCATTTCGACGGCTTCACCGATCACATCCTGTGCATCGTCGATCTGCAGAACACAGCCAAGCCGGAGATCGTCTCTAGATGGTGGCTGCCTGGCATGAACCGCGCCGCCGGCGAGCCTGACTTGCCCAAAGGCAAGCGCGTTGCCCTGCATCACATGATCACCGCCGGTAACCGGGGCTATGCGGCGTGGCGCGATGGCGGATTCACTATCCACGACATCAGCGATCCCGCGAAGCCCACGCTGATTTCGCGCATCAACTGGTCGCCGCCTTTTCCCGGGGGAACGCATACGCCGCTGCCTTTGCCCAAGCGGGGACTAGCTGTCGTGGCCGACGAGGCCAATGCCGAAAAATGCGCCAAAGGCTTGTTCTACACGTTCATTGTCGACGTCCGCGCTCCGGAAAATCCGGTGCCGATATCGACGCTGCCGACACCACGCGAACGGGACTTCTGCAGCATCGGGACGTTTGGGCCGCACAATTTGCACGAAAATCGGCCCGGCTCGTTCCAAAGTGAAGAGACGGTGTTTGCTACCTACAATACGGCGGGGGTGCGGGTGTTCGACATCAGGGATGCCTTCGTGCCGAAGGAGATTGCCTATTGGGTGCCGCCGGTGCCCGGCAAGCTGGTGGATCCGCGGCCCAATATTTCTCTGGCCGCAAAGACCTGTGACACCTACGTCACCCCGGAGGGGCTGATGTATGTCAGCGACTGGAACGCCGGCATGCACGTGCTGCAATACGAAGGCTAAGCACGCAATAACGCGGTTGCAAGCCAATCTAAATAATGTACAATTGGTACAGTAATGGGCTGCGCCCATTGGCGCGCCGAGGGATAACGCATGACGACCAACGGTGACTATGACAACTTCGACGCAGGGGACGTCGTGCTGCAGTCGGGTGTCGTCTTCCCTTCCATGCATCTCGCCTACAAGACCTACGGCACGCTGAACGCGCGGAAGGACAATGTGATTGTCTACCCGACATCGTTCAGCGCCCAGCACTATGACACCGAATGGCTGATCCAGCGTGGCGGCGTGCTGGATCCTGATCGCTATTTCATCGTCATTCCGAATCTCTTCGGTAACGGCCTATCCTCTTCACCGTCCAATTCCGACGTCACGCCGTTTCCCGATATCAGCTATCACGATGCGGTGGCGGTCCAGCGCCGCCTTCTGGTCGAGCAGTTCGGAATTTCAAGCATCGCGCTCGTCTACGGCTGGTCGATGGGCGGCATGCAAGCCTATCATTGGGCAGCCTGCCATTCCGACATGGTGGAACGGGCGGCCGTCGTCTGCGGCAGTGCCAGATGTTCGCCCTACAATCGCGTGTTCCTCGAAGGCGTGAAGGCGGCCTTGACCGCAGACCCGACGTTCAGGAATGGCCGTTTCGTCGAAAAGCCTTCCGCCGGTCTGCGCGCCATGGGGCGCATCTATGCCGGATGGGCGATGTCGCACGCCTTCTATCGGGCTGAGGTGTGGCGCGAGGCCGGCTTCCATTCGCTGGAAGACTACCTCGCACGCGCCTGGGACGATGCTTTCTCGCGGCGTGACGCCAACAATCTGCTGGCGCAGATCGGGATCTGGCAGCGTGGCGATATCAGCCAATGTGCCGAATTCGGCGGCGACATCGGCCGCGCGCTGGCCGCCATCAAGGCGCGGGTGCTGCTGATGCCGGGGCAGACGGATCGTTACTTCGACATGCGCGACAACGAGGCGGAGATCGGCGGCCTTGTGAATGCAAAGTCGGCCGAGCTCCATCCGATTCCCTCGGTCCACGGACACCGTGCCGGAAATCCCATCAACATTCCCGCAGACCGCGCCTTCATCAACGCCGAGATCTCGGCGCTGCTGCAGAGCTGAAATCATCCTGGGAGGCGATTGCAACCATGAGCACAGCGATTACCGCAACGGGAGAGAAGCCGCTGACGTCGGCCGCGCTCCGTGAGTTGTCGGCGCGATCGAGCCTTCCGGGCGTCGTTCGCGCAATCAGCCATTACGGTGCGATCGGTGTTTTCGGCACGCTGATCTGGCTGGTATCCTCGACCTATGGCGTGTTCTGGGCGATGCCGCTGATCGTGGTGCAGGGCTATTTCATAGCCTTCCTGTTCATGATCGTGCACGAGACCGCCCACAAGACGGCGTTTCGGAGCCGCGCGCTCAATCTCGCCCTCGGCCATCTGTCTTCATTCGCGATTGGGCTGCCTTACGAATATTATTGCCTGTTCCACTGGGACCACCATCGCTACACGCAGGATCCGGATCGGGATCCGGAATTGCTGGTTGGTCCGATGCCCACCTCGGATACGCAGCTCGCGATCGCCTATACCGGTCTTCGGCAGGTTGCCTTCCGGGTAGGGCTGATGCTTCGCCATGCCTTTACCGGCGACGCCTCCGCGCCATGGATCCCGGAAGGCAAGCGCCACATCGTCGTGAAGGAGGCGCGCCTCTATGTCGCCTGCTATGCCGTGCTGCTGCTCGCCTCGATCGCGCTCCATACGGCGCTTCTGCTCTGGGTCTGGATCATTCCCCTGATCGTCGGTCAGCTATTCCTGCGGCCTTATCTCTATGCCGAACACACCGGCTGTGAACGGACGCGCAGCGCCTTTCAGAACACCCGCACCACTTACACCGGCATGGTCATGCGATGGTTTGCGTGGAACATGCCCTATCACGTCGAGCATCACGCCTATCCTTCGATCCCGTTTCATGCACTGCCGAAGCTGAACGCGATCGTTGACGAGCGAATTGTGTTCCGGGGCAGGGGCTATCTGGCCGTGACGCGCGAGACTTGGGCCTGGTTTCGTCGCCAGCGGCATGGCCGTGTCGACGGCGTCAGCGGCTCCTGATCATCAGCAGGGTGTCGACGAGATTGCGGGCCTGCGCCGGCGAGATCGGCTTGATTCCGAAGATGTAGCGGTAGAACAGGCTGCCATAGATTGCATCATACAGGTCCTCCGGCGTCCCGGCGGCCGCAATGCTTCCGTCGTGCTGGCCGGCGGCGATCAATTCGACCAAAGCGGTTCTTCGGTAGCCGAGATAGCGCTCGTAGAAAATCTCCGCAGACCCCGTGTTTGAGATGCATTCGGAGATCACCGCGAGCTGCACCCTGCCGAACTCGCCCAATAGCGCCTTCGCATAAGCCGCGGCGTGGCTTCGGAGGCGTTCCGCCGGCGCGCCTAATGTCGGCAGCGGCAGCATCAACGAGGCATGGTTCAGAAACGCGTCGATCAGCAGCGCCTCGCGCGACGGCCACCATTTGTAGATGGTCATCTTCGAGACATTGGAGTGCCGCGCAACCGCATCGATGCTGGTGGCGGCGAGACCCGTCGTCGCCATCAGCGTGTAGGCGCTTTGCAGAATGGCGTTGGTGGTCTCGGCAGAACGGGGGCGGCCACGGCGGGCTGCCGCCGTGTCGCCGTCCGTCTCGGCCTTGCTCTTCGCCATGTTCCGGCTTTCCCGATGCAGCGCGGCTGGCGCTGCCGGCTACGCCACGACGAACGCGAGCATCGTGCCGTTGCCGGAAGCCGGCGGCACCACGACGCCGCTTGCGCTTTTTACGCCGACAGCGCCCAGCGCCTTCTCCGCCGCCGTGACATCAGCCACGATCACGAGCCCCGCGCCGCCGCGCTCGGGCAGGCCGGCCAGCGACACGCCGGGATAACGCTTGCCGAGCTGATCCTTGGTCAGGAACACGAAATCTGCACGGTCGCCGCCCGAAGGCACCGCGACCGCACCGTCCGCTTCGTTGCGCGTCTCGCGGTCGATCATCCTGGACAGATGCGCGGCTTCCTTGGCGGGTTCAGGCGCCACCATCAGCACCTGCTTCAGCCGCCTGGCGCCGTTGGCGTGCTTCATCAGTTCGGGAATCCACACTGTCTCGCGTGTTTTGTGCTGGCAGGCGAAGATGCGGACGCCGCCCGGCGCTTCCGATGTCGGCCATTGGAAAGTGCGGAATTTGGCGGCGGACACCGTTCCATCGGGCAGCGTCACCGGCCGCTCGAAATCGGTGGGGCCAACGGGTGGATAGCCGCGCGCGCGAATTTCTTCCGCGCCCAGGGCTGAATCCACCGCCGTGAATGCGATGCGCTCGATGCCTTCGCCGTTCTTTTCGAGATTGGCCCGCGCCGGAGCATTATGTTCCGTCGGCGTCAGCACGCCGAGCAATTCCATATAGTCGGGATCGAACATGATGGTGTAATTGCCCGATCCCATATGCGCGCTGTGGGTGCCGCGCGGCGATACGGTGAAGCCAAGCCGCTTGTAGTTCTCGGCGGCCTTGTCGAGGTCCTTCACCATGACCACGGCGTGATCGATTCCGATGACGTTTTTGAGTGCCACTCTTTTATTTCCTTGAGGCTTGTTAGGGAGCTAAACTAAGCAGAACGACAAGGCCCCTGCAAGAAAGGATACCGATGAATACGAGCAACGTCCGCTGGCCCGAATCCCTGTGGGCCGCGATGACGCCGGCGGGGCCTGAATTTCCTGAACTATCAGGCACGCAGCAGGCGGATGTGATCGTGATCGGCGGCGGCTTTACCGGCCTTTCCACCGCGTTGCATCTGCGCGAAGCGGGCGTCGATGTCGCCATTGTCGAGGCCGCGGAGCCGGGGTGGGGCGCTTCGGGGCGCAACAACGGCCAAGTGATCCCGACGCTGTCGCGGCCGGATCCGGAGGACATTGTTGCGAAGCACGGTGAGGCAGGAGAACGTTTTGTCGGCATGCTGCGCGATAGCGCATCCTATCTGTTCGACGTGACACGGCGCTACAACATCGACGCCGAAGGGGAACAGGCCGGATGGGTGCAGCCCGTGCATTCTCCCGGCCGCATCAAGATCGCCGAACGTCGCGTGCGGCAGTGGTCAAAATTCGGCGCGCCTGTGGAGTTGCTGTCGCGCGAGCAGACGCGCGGCATGCTGGGTTCGGATGCATGGTACGGCGGCTTCTGGAACAAGACCGGCGGCCATATCAATCCGCTGGCGCTGGCCCGCGGCCTCGCGCGCACGGTGCTTGGGCTGGGCGCGCGCATCTACGCGCGCTCGCCGGCGGAGAGTTTTGAACGCCGCAATGACCGCTGGGTAGTCAAGACGGCCAAGGGCGAGATTTCCGGCCGCGCGCTGGTGATGGCCACCAATGCCTATAGTGGTGAATTTTCAAAGTCGCTGGTGCCGCAGATTGCGCATGAGGTGATGCCGGTGCTGTCCTGGCAGATGGCGACGCAGCCTTTGTCCGACAACGTCCGCAAGACCATTATCCCCGGCCGGCAGGCGATGTCCGATACCCATGGCGAACTCTATTTCGCACGCTACGACGCCCGAAACCGTCTCGTCACCGGCGGCGCGGTGATCGGTCCCGGCAACAAGGTCGAGCGGATCAAGGCGCGCGTTACCGAGCGCCTGCAGCGGCTGTGGCCGCAGATCGGCGAGGTTTCGTTCGACTATGTCTGGAACGGCTACGTCGGCATGACCACGGATTTCCTGCCGCGCATCCACAAGCTCGGTCCCAATGCCTATGGCTGGACCGGCTGTAATGGCCGCGCCGTGGCGCTGACGATCCCGCTCGGCAATGAACTCGCAAAAGCCGTCCGCGGCGTGCCGGAAAACGAGCTGGCGCTGCCATTCACCGAGCCGGTGCCGATTGTTGGCCACGGCATTTTGCGCAAGCTCGCGCCGCTGATGCTGCTGGTCTATCGACGCAGAGATGCGAGGGAGATGGCGTGATCCGAGCAGGTGAGGCGCCACTTCTCCCTCTCCCCGCTCTTCGCGGGGAGAGGGTCGGGGTGGGGGGCTCTCTCCGCGAATCCGAATGAGAGTTGGAATGCGCTGAAGCAGCCCCTCACCCCAACCCTCTCCCCGCAAGAGGCGGGGAGAGGGAGTGGCCACACCGCCGCCGTGTCAGAGCTACACCACCTCTGTCGCGTGCTCTCTCGCAAATTCCCCGCCCGGAATCGAATCGAGCAACGCCCGCGTATAGGGATGCTGCGGGTTACCGAACACCTCGCCGGCCAGCCCATGCTCCACCACTTCACCGTCTTTCATCACGGCGACGAGGTCGCAGATCTGCGCGGCTACGCGCAGATCATGCGTGATGAACACGATCGAAAGCCCGAGCCGCGCGCGCAGTTCCGCGAGCAGCTTCAGCACCTGCGCCTGCACCGAAACATCCAGCGCCGACACCGGTTCGTCCGCGACCAGCACGTCCGGCTTCAGCGCCAGCGCCCGCGCCAACCCGATGCGTTGGCGCTGGCCGCCGGAGAATTCATGCGGATAGCGGTCGGCGGAGGAAGGGTCGAGCCCGACCAGCGCGAACAGTTCCTTCGCATCCGCAATCGCCTGCGCGCGCGGTGTGCCGTGCACGATCGGGCCCTGCGCCACCAGTTCGGCCGCCTTGCGGCGCGGATTGAGCGAGCCGAACGGATCCTGAAATACCATCTGGATATGACGTGTCTCGCGGCGGACGTTTTCGCGCGTCATCTTGGCCCAGTCACGGCCTTCGAGCACGATTGCGCCGGTATCGGGGTCGATCAGCCGCACGATGCAGCGGGCCAGCGTCGATTTACCCGATCCGGACTCGCCGACGATGCCGAGCGTTGCGCCACGCGGCAGGTTAAGCGAAACATTCTTCACGGCCGGCGTCACCCGCGCGCCGCGGCCGAGAAAACCGCCGGTGCGATAGGTCTTCGATACGTCTGTGATCGTCAGGATGTTGTCGGCGGCAAGCGTCCGCGGCGGCGGTGCCTTCAGCGGCGGCACGGCGGCGATGAGTTGTTTTGTGTAGGCATGCTGCGGACGGTTCAGCACGTCGGTAGCTGTACCCTGTTCGACGATCACTCCGTGTTGCATCACCACCACGCGGTCGGCAATCTCGGCGACCACGCCGAAATCATGAGTGATGAACATCACCGCCGTCTTGCGGCGCTGCTGCAGGTCGCGGATCAACTTCAGAATCTGCGCCTGCGTGGTGACGTCGAGCGCGGTGGTCGGCTCGTCGGCGATCAAAAGCTTTGGGTCCAACGCCAACGCCATCGCGATCATGGCGCGCTGGCGCTGACCGCCCGACAGCTCGTGCGGATAGGCCTTTGCCGCCACCTTCGGATCGGGAATACGGACGTCCGCGAGCAGGGCCATCACCTTGTCGCCGATCTCGGCCTTCGACAAATCGGTGTGGATCGAGAACATTTCCGCGATCTGGTCGCCGATGGTGCGCAGCGGATTGAGCGCCGTCATCGGCTCCTGAAAGATCATCGCAATGCCGGCGCCGCGCACCTCGCGCATTTCCGAAACCGTCGCCGCGCAGAGGTCGCGGCCCTCGAACAGCATCCGGCCACCGCCGATCGTCACCTCATTGGGCAACAGCCGCATGACGGCATTGGCCATCATCGACTTGCCGGAGCCGGATTCGCCGACCACGCAGAGGATTTCGTTGGATGCGATCTCCAGCGACACATCCTGGAGCGCATGTGTCCGGTCCGCGCCGCGGGGCAGGCGGACGCTCAAGCGATCGAGCGAGAGGATGGTCTCTGTAGCGCTCATCGGCCCTTGAGCCTCGGATTGAGCGCGTCGTTGAGACCCTGGCCGACCAACGATACCGCGAGCACGGTGACGAGGATGGCGATGCCGGGGATCGCCGAGACGTACCATTGCACCCGGAGCACATCGCGGCCGAGGCCAATCAAATTGCCCCAGGATGCGACGTTGGGATCGGACAGGCGCAGGAAGGCCAGCGCGCTTTCAAGCAGGATTGCGACCGCCATCACCACGCTGGCATAGACGATCACCGGCGGCAGCGCGTTGGGCAGGATTTCACCGAGAATGAGCTGAATGTCCTTCATCCCCAGCGTTCGGCCAGCCTGGACGAATTCCCGGTTGCGGAGCGACAAAAATTCCGCGCGGGTCAGCCGCGCCGGCGCCGGCCACGACACCACGCCGACCGCGATGGTGACGGTGGTCAGCGTCGAGCCGAACACCGCGACCAGCACCAGCAGCAGCACGAAATTCGGCAGCGTCTGGAACGCCTCGGTGATCCGCATCAGAACATTGTCGACCCAGCCGCCGTAGTAGCCGGCGAAGGCGCCGACCAGAATGCCGATCAGGATCGCAATCGCGGTGGCGACGCCGCCGATCAGAAGCGAAATCCGCGCGCCGTAGAAAATCTGGGCGGCGATATCGCGGCCGGAATTGTCGGTGCCGAGCAGGAAGCGCGGGTTGGTGAAAGGCCAGATCAGCGGGCGCCCGGCCAGCGCCAGCGGATCGCGGGGATAGAGAAAGCCGGCCGAGATCGCCATCGCGATCACGACCATCAGCAGAACCAGGCCGGCGACCGCGGCGGGACTTCGGAAGTAGCGCTTGATCGCGTCCATCGCGTCAGCCCTCGGCCGTGATGCGGGGGTCGAGCCGCGCATAGACCAGGTCGACGACGAAGTTGACTGATATCACCAGCAGCGCGGAGACGAACACGATGCCGAGCAGCGTGTTGAGGTCGCGCTGTACCACCGATTCATAGGCAAGGCGACCAAGCCCTGGCAGCGAGAACACGCTTTCGACCACCACCGATCCGCCCAGCATGGTGCCGGCCTGCAGACCGATCAGCGTCACCATTGGCAGCAGCGCGTTGCGCAGCACGTGCCGTGTCACCACGCGCGTCTCGTCGAGACCTTTTGCCCGTGCGGTCCTGACATAATCGAGGTTGAGCACTTCCAGCATCGAGGCGCGCATGATGCGCAGGTAGATCGCCAGAAAGATCAGCCCCAGCGTCAGCGTCGGCAACACCAGATGGGCTGCGATATCGAACACGCGCCAGATGCCGGTCTGCACCGTTCCGATATCCTCGAACCCGCCGGGCGGCAGCCACTGTAGGTAAACCGAAAACACGACGATCGCCATCAGCCCGAACCAGAACGAGGGCGTGGCGTAGAACACGAGGCCCAGCGTGGAGATCAGCGTGTCCGGCCAGCGGTTCACCCCACGGGCGGCGATCACGCCGAACAAGAGGCCGAAGAAGAATGCGAACGACAGCGAGGCTGTCATCAGCAGGATGGTTGGTGGCAGCCGCTCCAGGATGACTGATGCCACCGGCTTGCCGTAGATCGATGAGAAGCCGAGATCGAGCCGCACCAGCCGCCAGAGATAATTGCCAAGCTGCGCCGGGATCGAGAGGTCGAGCCCGTAGAATTTTCGCAGCTCCTTGGCGGTCGCGGCATCGCCGCCGCCCATCTGCGCCATCATGGCATCGACGGTATCGCCCGGCGCGAACTGCAGCAGCAGGAACACGCCGATCAGGATCAGGATAAGGGTCGGAATCGAGGCGGCAAGCCGCCGCCCCGCAAGGGCCAGGATACGCATACGCCTATTGTGGCGGATATAGTGTCAGGCCGAAAGCCAAAGATCGTGCCAGCTTGTCGAGCCCCAGCGCGGGGTATTGGAGTGATTGCGCGCCTTGGCCGTGATCACGGTGACGAAAATCTGCTCGATCGGCATCCAGACCGGCAGCTCCGTATTCACCTCCTTGACGAACTGGGCATAGAGCGCCTTGCGCTTCGCCGGATCGACTTCGGTCGCGGCATCGTCGATGGTCTTGTCGACGTTCTTGTCCGCCCAGCCCCACTGGTTGGTCCAGGGCGCGCCCTTGGGCTGGCCCGAGCGGTACCAGACCGTGGTCGAAACGGCGGGATCGTTGCGGTACTGGTGCCAGCCGGTCGCGAGATCGAAGGCGTGCTCGTCATAGACCTGCTTGAGGAAGCCGCCGCCGTCGTTGCGCACGATATCGACGGGAATGCCGATCTCGCCGAGCGACTGCTGGATGAAGGTCGACCACAGCGAGATGTCCTCGCCCCAGGGCGCGGGAAGCAGTTTGAGCGAAAACCGCGTACCGCCGGTGCCTGGCTTGAAGCCGGCCTCGTCGAGCAGGGCGGCGGCCTTGGCCTTGTCGTAAGGGTATTGCGGCGTGTTCGCACCCGGATAGAAATCGGTCGAGGTCGAGGGGATCGGCCCGGTGCCCAGCTTGGCGAAATCGCCGAGAAAATTGTCGATGAAGAACGGCACGTTGATCGCATGCGCGATCGCGCGGCGAACCCTGATGTCGGATAGCTCCTTGCGGCGGAAGTTGAACTCGATGGTGTTGGTCCGCGCGTTGCCTTCATTGCCCTTGGTCGAGACGATGAAGCGCTTGTCCTTGCCTAGACGCGCCATGTCCGAGATCGTCAGCCCGGAGAACGGCGAGTAGTGCAGCTCGCCGGCTTCCATCTGCGCCGCGGCCGCCGCGCGATCGGTGATCACGCGCCAGACGATGCGGTCGAGATAGGGCGCGTTGGGGCGCCAGTAGTTCTCATTGCGGTCGGCGATGACATATTGCCCGCGCTCATACTTGACGAACTTGAACGGGCCGGTGCCGACGGGCGCGAGGTTGGTCGGGTTCTGCCTGATGTCGCCGCTTTCGTAGAGGTGCTTGGCCGAGATGTAGCCGAGGTCAGGCAGGGCGCGCAGCAGCAGGTTCAGCGGCATCGGCCGCTCATATTTGAAGACCGCTGTCTCTGCGTCCGGCGTCTCGACCGCGGTCAGGAACAGCTGCAGCGTCGATCCGTAATTGAGGATCTTCTTCCACATGTTCATGGCGGTGAATTCGACGTCGGCCGAGGTGAAAGGCTTGCCGTCGTGCCAGGTGACGCCCTTGCGCAGCTTGAAGGTCACGGTCTTGCCGTCGGGCGAGGCTTCCCAGCTCTCGGCGAGCACGCCGACCGGTTGGCCGTTGGCGTCGAGATCGACCAGGTTTTCCTGGATCTTGCCGCCGATGATATAGACGCCGGTAGAAGCCTGGATGCTCGGGTTGAGCTGACGCTGCTCGGCGCCGTAATGGACGTTGAACACGCCGCCCTTGCGCGGCGTTTCCTGCGCGAAGGCCCGCATCGGATTGATCACGTTGGCCGCTATCGCCGCCGACGTCAGCAGTGCGGTGCGGCGATTGATCTCAAGGCGCGTCAAATCCATGCGAAGTCTCCGGACAAACTATTGGTATTGGTGGCGGGCCTTCAGGCGTCCGCCTTGAGGCGATGTTACGATGGAACGGGAACGCGAGTCATTTTCTAATCGTCGCGTGGGCCGGAAAATCCTCCTGAAAACAAGGTGCTCAGCGCGTATTCGGCTTGCTCGTTTTTGCGCTGGCGCGCGTAATGAAGACGCCTCTTAATAGAGACGTGGGCCGGGTGGCAGCCCGGGGTTGTCCGGAAATGGGGCAGCTGGAGCCCCGGATTCCCCCTAAAAATAGGCTTCGCACAGCTTAGAGGGCCTAAAAACCAGCCAAAATTGGACGAATCACTTCAACTCGACTAGCGAGATAACTGTGCAGATTGTCGGAAACCCTGTTTTTTAGGCTGTTTTCGCCATATCGTCGCCGGTGCCAGAATCAAATGGAGCAATCATGGCCACCCAAATGTCTAAGTCGCAGCTGATCGAGAAGATCGCGACCACCACCGAAGTTTCGAAGAAAGAGGTCAAGGGCGTGATGGAAGCGCTCGTTGACGTTGGCCACAAGGAGCTCAAGAAGAACGGGGTATTCCTCGTCCCCGGCTTCGCCAAGTTCGTCGTGGTCAAGAAGCCCGCGACCAAAGCTCGCAAGGGCACCAACCCCTTCACGGGCGAAGAAATGATGTTCAAGGCCAAGCCGGCTCGCAAGATCGTGCGCGCCCGCCCGGTCAAGGCCGCCAAGGACGCGGTCTAAGATCAGGGCCGCGAAGGCGGCTTGAGAATACGGAAAGGCCTCCGGCGACGGGGGCCTTTTTGTTTTTTCTACCTCGCCCCGCTTGCGGGGAGAGGTCGGATTGCGAAGCAATCCGGGTGAGGGGGCACAGGTCTCACATCATTCGCAACTCGCGGAGAGAGCCCCTCACCCCGACCCTCTCCCCGCAAGAACGGGGCGAGGGAGACGAGAGCGCGGCGCTGACTTTGTCAATCGCCCCTCACACCACCGGCGACCGCCCACCATCGACATTGATGGCGGTGCCGGTGATGAACGATCCCTGCTCGGAGGCGAGGAAGCAGGCTAGGTTGGCGAATTCCTCCGCCGTGCCGATGCGCCCCAGCGGCGTGCCCTTGGCTAGGTTTTTCGCAAACACCTCGAAATCCATGTCCGGCGCCTGTTTGGCATGCCGCTGCACCCATTGATCGCTCATAATCAAGCCGACCAGCATGGCGTTAACAAGGATGTTGTGCTCGCCGCCTTCGCTCGCCATCACCTTGGTCAGCGCCATGCCGGCTGCCCGCGATACCGATGTCGGCGCCGAGGACGCCGCCGGCGCCTTGGCATAGGTGTTGAGCACGTTGATGATGCGGCCCCATTTGCGCGACTTCATGCCGGGCCAGACCAGCCGGGAGAAGCGGATCGCGGCGAACAGTTTGAGGTCGAGGTCGTCCTGCCAGGCCTCGTCGGAAATGTTCTCGAACGCCATCGTCCGCGCCGTGCCGGCGTTGTTGACGAGAACGTCGACCGGGCCGAGATCGCCGACGATCTTGTCATGTGCCTTCGCGATATCCGACGCCTTCGAGACATCGCATACGTAGTCGGCAACCTTCAGACCTTCGTTGCCGAGCTCTTCCCGCGCCGCCTTCAGGTCGGCCGCGCCTCGCGCGAGGATCGCTACCTTGGCGCCGGAGGCGGCGAACTGCCTTGCCATCGCGAGCCCAAGGCCCTTGCTGCCACCGGTGACCACGGCGACTCTGTCCTTCATCGTGACTTGCATGTCGTTCTGCCTATGAGTTGAGCCGAATAGGGCCGCACGAAAATCGTTCGACCGTCCAGTGGAGGGAACAGGGAGATAATCTCTCCGTCCGTTTCAACATTCAAAATTCCATTTTATTGACGATCCCATTGTTGCCGCGCATCATCGCAGCGTCAACTCAGCGGAACGAGAAGCGGAATTCTCGTCAGGACTGAACCAAATCAAACATTTCACGGTGCCAGGCGGCAGCGCTTCCCGCGCTTGCGGTGAGCGTGGTCGCGTGCGTGCAAAGGAGAAGAATAATGTCGGAAAACGGGCAGCGCGGCAGGCGGTTACTGGATCGGCGCACGCTGTTGCGCTCCGGCGCGGCCGCGGCGTTGGCGGCGCCGTTGGGCGTCATCGGCGCGCAGGCATTTCCCTTTCGCGCCGTAGCGCCGGCGATCGATTTTTCGGAATTCCCGATCTGCAAAACGGCATCGGACGCGACCCCGCTGACGGGGGCGCCGCGCAAACTGAAACTTTCATGGAACGCAGGCGCGGTCTGCCTCGCACCGGTGGCGGTCGCGATCGACTACGGCTTTTTCCAGAAGCAGAATCTCGATGTCGAGCTCGTCAACTACAGCGGTTCAACGGACCAACTTCTTGAAGCCATCGCCACCGGAAAGAGTGACGCGGGCCTTGGCATGGCTCTCCGCTGGCTGAAGCCGTTGGAGCAGGGCTTTGACGTCAAGATCGTGGCGGGAACGCATGGCGGCTGCATGCGGGTGCTGACGCGAACCAATTCCGGCGTCGATAAACTTGCCGACCTCAAGGGCAAGATCGTCGCCGTCGGCGATCTCGCCGGACCCGACAAGAATTTCTTCTCGATCCAGCTCGCCAAACTCGGCATCGATCCGAACAAGGATGTCGACTGGCGGCCGTATCCAGGCAATCTGCTCAACCTCGCGGTTGAGAAAGGCGAGGTACAGGCTTTCCTGGCGTCAGATCCCCTCGCGCATCTCTGGCTGAAGGACAGCCAGTACAAGGAGGTCGCCTCCAACCTCGATGGCGAGTACCGCGACAAGAGCTGCTGCATTGTCGGCATTCGCGGCAGCCTGATCCGCGGGGAGCCGCAGGTCGCCCGCGCGCTCACGCAGGCGCTGCTGGATGCGGCGATGTTCACATCGCAAAATCCGGACAAGGCTGCGAAGTCATTCCAACCCTATGCGCCCAAGACCGCGACGCTCGCCGATCTCGAGGCGATGGCGCGCTATCACACCCACCACCATCATCCCGTCGGCGACGTGCTCAAGCGCGAGCTGAAGGGGTACGCCGACGATCTGAAAGCGGTTTCGGTGTTCAAGCCGAGCACCGACACGGCCAAATTCGCGGAGAAGATCTATGTCGACGTATTCGGTGTCTGATGCGATCTCCGTCGAGGGCTCGCGTGCAGCCAGCTCACGTGCGGAAGCGATCGGCGATTGGCTGAAAAGCTCCGGCATCGGGGTTGCTGCGGCCGTTGCCTGGATAGCGTTCGGCCTGTCATCCCTGTGGTGGCCGGACCTTGGCGACTGGTCGCGGACCTACGCGCTCGGCATTGCAGCTTTCGTGGTGGCTGCGTTCGTGCTGTTCGGTACGCTAAGCGCCGATTTCCTCGGTGCCGCTGGGCCGGCCTTGCGCAGCCGTGCGCCGTGGCTTGTCGCACTCGGCCTGTTCCTGACGGTGTGGGAGCTTGCCACTGCAAAGTTCGCCTGGCTGCCATTGCCGTTCTTCCCGCCGCCGCAGGCCATCCTCGAAGTCTATACGGACGATCTGCCAAAGCTGCTCGACAGCGTCTTTGCCTCGGTGAAGCTGCAACTCGGCGGCTATGTTATTGGCGCAACGATCGGCTTCCTGACCGGCGTTTCGATCGGCTGGTCGCGAAGCGTCGGCTACTGGGTGCACCCTGTGTTGCGCTTTATCGGGCCGCTGCCGGCCACGGCGTGGCTTCCGATCGCCTTCTTCACCTTTCCCTCGAGCTGGAGCGCCAGCACGTTCCTGATCGCGCTGGCGACTGGCTTCCCGGTGACGGTTCTCACCTGGTCCGGCGTCGCGAGCGTGAGCAACGCCTATTACGACGTCGCGCGAACGCTGGGCGCAAAACCGTCCTTCCTCGTGCTCAAGGTCGCGATCCCGGCGGCGCTGCCGCATGTGTTCGTCGGCTTGTTCATGGGGCTCGGTTCGTCGTTCGCCGTGCTCGTGGTGGCCGAAATGATCGGCGTCAAGGCGGGGCTCGGCTGGTACCTGCAATGGGCGCAGGGATGGGCGGCCTACGCCAACATGTATGCGGCGCTGATCGTGATGTCGCTATTGTGCTCCGGCGCCATCACGCTGCTGTTCCGGACGCGTGACCGCTTGCTCGTCTGGCAGAAAGGTGTCGTCAAATGGTAGCGCAAGCTGTTGCAGAGTCGGTCGCTGAACCCGCGACCGGCGCTGCGCTCGATGTCGAACATGTCAGCCATGCCTTCGATATCGACGGCGCCGTGCTCCCGGTGCTCGAAGACATAAATCTGATCATCGAGCCCGGCGAATTCGTAGCACTTTTGGGACCATCCGGCTGCGGCAAGTCCACCTTGCTGCGGCTGGTGGCGGGGCTGGAGAAACCCGGATCCGGTACCTTGCGGGAAGACGACAACCGCATCAGGGGACCGCATCCCTCCCGCGTGGTCGTGTTTCAGGACCCGACCTTGTTTCCCTGGCGTTCGGTCTGGGACAATGTCGCGCTCGGTCTGGAGGCGCAGGGTATTCTGAAAAGCCAACGGCACCGGGTCGACCAGGCGCTCGATCTCGTCGGCCTTTCGGCGTTCCGCAACGCCTATCCGCATCAGCTGTCGGGCGGCATGGCGCAGCGCGTGGCGCTGGCGCGCGCGCTCGTCAACGATCCGAAAATCCTCATCCTCGACGAGCCGCTCGGCAAGCTGGACTCGCTGACGCGGATCACCATGCAGGCCGAACTCGTCTCGCTCTGGCAGCGCAAGGGCTTTACCACGCTGCTCGTTACCCACGACGCCGAGGAGGCGCTGTTCCTCGCCAACCGCGTCATCGTGCTCAGCGACCGGCCCGCGCGTGTCAAAGCCGATATTCTGGTGGACCGGCCTTATCCGCGTCATCGCGGCGATCCTTATCTTGCGGACCTGCGCAAACAGATTCTCGGCTTGCTTGGATTGGACGCGACATGGTGACGTCCGCAAGCCAGAGCGCGGCGAGGGAGCCGCAGCGGCCAAACGAATCGGATCATGCGGCGCGTGCGGTTCTGCTCGCGCCGACATTCGCGGAGCGGGCGCCGATTCACGATCGCGATGGCAGTTTTCCGTTCGAGAATTTCGAGTACCTGTCGAAGGCCGGTCTGCTGGCTCTGACGGTGCCGTCGGCCTTGGGCGGTGGTGGCGCAGGTGCCGCAAAAGCCGCGCAGGTTCTCGGCATCGTCGGCAAGGCCGATCCCTCGACCGCGCTTGTCCTGTCGATGCATTACATCCAGCACTTGGTGATGGCGCGCAGTTCGCGCTGGCCGGCCCGCCTGTCCCGGAAATTGGCTCGGGAGACGGTCGATGGTGTCGCCATGATCAACGCGCTTCGCGTCGAGCCTGAACTCGGATCGCCCGCGCGGGGAGGGCTGCCCGCGACCATCGCCCGGCGCACCGAAACCGGGTGGCGGCTGTCGGGCCGCAAGATCTATTCGACCGGGGCGCCGATCCTGAAATGGTATGCGGTCTGGGCCAAGACCGATGAAGCGGAAACGCGCGTCGGATTGTTTCTGGTTCCGGCCGGCCTTCCGGGCACGCGCATCGTGGAGACCTGGGACCATCTCGGCCTGCGCGCCAGCGGCAGCCATGATGTCGTGTTCGAAGATGTGGTGTTCCCGCTTGATCACGAGATCGACGTTCGTCTGCCGGAGGAGTGGCGGACGCCCGACTTTACCCAGGCGACCGTCGGCGCGATCTTCATCTCTGCGATCTATGACGGCGTCGCCCGCGCAGCCCGCGACTGGCTGATCGGTTTCCTTAGGGAGCGGGTGCCGGCCAATCTCGGCGCGCCGCTGGCGACTTTGCCTCGGGCGCAGGAAGTGCTCGGCGGCATCGAGGCGCGGCTTTCCGTGAACGCGCGCCTGATCGGCAGTTTCGCCGATGGCTTTGACGACAATCTGCCGCTCATCGCCACCGAGTCCAGCATCGTCAAGATGACGGTGACGAACAATGCCGTCGCTGTAGTCGAAGATGCGCTGTCGCTGGCGGGCAATCATGGCCTGTCGCGAACCAATCCACTGCAGCGGCACTATCGCGACGCGCTGTGCGGGCGCGTGCATACCCCGCAGGACGACACCACCCGAATCTCCGCCGGCCGCCTCGCGCTCGGCCTGTGACCCTTACCCAAACTGGAGCCTCATCATGTCCGTCGAGTTCATCGGATACATTTCGAACAACAACTCCTCCGAAACCATCGTGCGATCCGGTCCCGTTCTCGATCCAACCTACATCGAGACGGTGGCAAAGGCGCATGAGCTTGCCGGCTTCGACCGCGCGCTGCTCGCGTTCCACTCGACGACACCGGATGCGCTTCAGATCGGCCAGCATGTGCTGGGCATCACCCGGAAACTCAAGGTCATGATTGCGCAGCGGCCGGGTTTTACCGCACCGACGCTGCTGGCGCGCCAGCTTGCCACCCTCGATCAGCTTTCGGGCGGCCGCGTATCGCTTCACGTCATCACCGGTGGCAATGCGACCGAATTGCGCCAGGACGGAAATACGCTGGACGACAAGGACGAGCGCTACGCGCGAACCAGTGAATTCCTCGACATCCTTCGCGCCGAATGGACCAGCGAGAAGCCGTTCAATTACAGCGGCAAATATTACAGGGTCGAGAAGGGCTTTTCGCAGGTAAAACCCCATCACCCCGGCGGCATCTACACCTTCGTCGGCGGCGGCTCGGATGCGGCCATCGAAGTCGCCGGCAAGCATGCCGATACGTTTGCGCTATGGGGCGAATCCTATGCGCAGGTCCGCGACGTCACCGCGCGCGTGCGTGCCGCCGCCGCGCGACACGGCCGCCCGACCCCGCGCTTCAGCCTGTCGGTGCGGCCGATCCTCGCCGACACGGAGGAAAAGGCGTGGGCAAAAGCCGATGAAATTCTCGCCCGCGCCACCGCACTGCAAGACAAGACCGGATATCGCAAGCCTGCCGATGGTCATGCGACCGCAGGCGCCCGGCGTCTGCTGTCGCTGGCGGAGCAGGGCACCCGGATCGACAAGCGGCTGTGGACCGAGATCGCCAAACTGACCGGCGCCAACAGCAACACCACGGCGCTGGTCGGCACGCCCGAGCAGGTCGCCGAAGTGTTCGGCGACTATTACGATCTCGGCATCAGCCATTTCCTCATTCGCGGCTTCGATCCTTTGATCGACGCCATCGAATACGGCCGCGAGCTGATTCCGTTGACGCGCAAGCTCATTGCCGAACGCCAGTCCGCGCACGGGGTGGCCGCGCAATGATCCGTCTCGCGCTTGCCGCCGGGCTGTTGCTCGGCTTCGCCGTTCACGCAGCTGCGCAAACCACGCTTCGGGTAGGCGACCAGAAGGGCAACTCGCAGGCCGTGATGGAAGCGGCCGGCGTGTTGAAGGATGTTCCTTACAGGATCGAGTGGAAGGAGTTTCCGGCAGCAGCGCCGCTTCTCGAGGCGCTCGGCGCCGGCGCGATCGAAACCGGTCTGGTCGGCGACGCGCCGTTCACCTTCGCGGCCGCCGCCAATGTGCCGGTCAAGGCGATCGCTGCGGTGCGCCAGTCGCGGGATGGACTCGCAGTGCTGGTGCCGGAGCAGTCGCCGATCAAGAGTTTCGACGATCTGCGCGGCAAGAAGATCGCCACCGGCCGCGGTTCGATCGGCCACCAGTTGATCCTTGCTGCGCTGGAGGCGAGGGGGTGGAAGCCCGATGATATCAAGATCGCGTTCCTCGCGCCGTCGGATGCCAAGGTTGCCTACACGCAAGGCGCGGTCGATGCATGGTCGACCTGGGAGCCCTATGTCAGCCAGGAAGAAGTGCTGTTCAAGTCCCGGCGGGTCATCACGGGGGAGGGCCTCACGCCCGGCCTGGGCTTTCAGGTCGCAACGCCGACCGCGATCAGGGACAAGCGTCCCGAGCTTGAGGACTTCGTGCGCCGTCTGGCGGCGGCGCGGGCATGGTCCGCGGGCAACGTCAGCAGCTACGCCGAGACCTGGGGCAAGTTGATGAACATCCCCACATCGGTGCCGCTCAACTGGCTGACCCGGGCGAAGATCAGGATCACGCCGATCGATGATGCTGTCGTCGCGGATGAGCAGACGACCATCGATCTCTATTTCCGCTCGGGTCTGATCAAGCAGAACCTCAACGCGGCCGATATCGTCGACCGGTCGTTTTCCGATGCCATCGGCAAGGGGGCAGGGCTGTAACGCGCTGCTCGCGCGCGATGACGAACGCGTG
Source organism: Bradyrhizobium sp. McL0615 (assembly GCF_049993905.1). NCBI lineage: Bacteria > Pseudomonadati > Pseudomonadota > Alphaproteobacteria > Hyphomicrobiales > Nitrobacteraceae > Bradyrhizobium > Bradyrhizobium sp. McL0615. The sequence goes on from NZ_CP188254.1 coordinate 2,733,703, forward strand.
AAGGCCGGAAATACCTTCCAGTTCGGCCGGCGTTTCAGACAAGGATTTTTCCCATTTGCGACCGCCGGGAATGGCAACGTTGCTATTTTTGAAAGCGTCTTGTGAGGCTCGGCGGCGGGTCCAAAATGAAACAGAACAAACAATGGAGTCCAGCACCATGGGCCTGCAGCAAGCAAAACTCGAATCGCTCCCCTTCGTTACCGCCGAGCTGAATTATCTCGCGCCGACACCCGGAAAACCCCGCACCTACGCCTTCGATCCGCCGCCGGGCGAACCCAAATCCACCGCGCTGCCCGAGCCGCACAATGTTCCGATCTTCGATGCGCGCCTGATTGCCGGCAACCTTTCTTTGGACCGTGAGGGTTTTGCGCTGGTCAGCCATCCCACCGTCGTCAAGGATTTCTACGACGATAAGGAAGTGAGAGGCGTCTACTACCCCGCCGTGGAAGCCTTTCTGAAGGCGACGCTGAAGGCCGACCGCGTCTTCACCTTCGACCACACCGTGCGCAAGCGCGTCGAGGGCGCCACCGACATCAGGGGTGCCGGCCCGCGCCAGCCCGCCACGCGCGTGCATGTCGACCAGACCGACATATCAGGGGCCAATCGCGTGCGCGAACATCTTCCCGATGAAGCCGACGAACTCCTGAAGGGGCGTGTGCAGGTCATCAATGTCTGGCGCCCGATCCGCGGTCCGCTGCGTGATGCGCCGCTTGCGATGGCCGACGGCCAGACCGTGGAGGCGGGCGATCTCATTGCCTCCGACCTGATCTATCCGAACCGCAGCGGCGAAACCTATTCCGTCAAATACAACCCGAACCATCGCTGGTACTACATCCCGGAAATGCGGACCGACGAGGCGCTGCTGCTAAAGTGCTACGATTCGGCAACCGACGGCCGCACACGATTCGGGCCGCATACGGCCTTTGTCGATCCGACCACGCCCGCTGACGCGGCGCCGCGTGAGAGCATCGAGTTGCGGACGCTGGTGTTCCACCGGAACTGATCGCCGCGACCCGCTGGATTCGCGTTCCCGCCGTAATGGTGATACCTCGCCCCAGACAGTTTTGGGGCGAGACGGTTCATGGACGGCAAGGCCGATGACGCGGGGATCAACATCCGCGCACTGATTTTTGCGCTTCTGGCACTTGCCTGCGGCCACATGCTGTCGACGCTGCTGCGGACCATTCCGGCCATCAGCCTCGATGTGATGGCCGCTGATTTCCGCACGCCGCCGCAGGCGCTGGCTAGCCTGACCTCGATCTATCATTTCGCCTTCGCTGCCTCGCAGATTCCAGTGGGCGCCGCGATGGATCGTTTTGGCGTGCGGCCGGTTTCATTGAGCCTGCTGTGTGGAACCATTATCGGAGCGCTGGCCTCCGGACTGGCGACGGGGCCCGAGAGTTTCCTGTTCGGGCAGTTCCTGCTCGGCGTAGCCACCTCGGGCATGCTGATGTGCCCGATGACGCTGGCCGCCAAGCAGATGTCGGCGGCGCGCTTTGGCCTGTGGTCCGGGATCATCCTGTCGATCGGCAATATCGGCATGCTGCTGTCGGCGAGCCCGCTGGCTTTTGTGGTCGAGCTCTGGGGATGGCGCGCGGGATTCTGGATCTCCGCCGGCTTCGGCGCGGTGGTGGCGTTCGCCGTGTTCCTGCTGGTCCCGAACCAGCCGGCGGCGCAGGCCGACCGGTCTTCGCCGCTGTCGCAAATGGCCGAGGTGCTGCGGATCGGCCTGTCGCGACCGCTGCGCGGGTTGATCGCGCTGTCGCTGGTGTCGCTCGCGGCCTCGCTGGTGCTGCGGGGACTATGGGGCGGCCCCTGGCTAATGGAGATCAAGGCGCTCAGTCGCATCGAGGCGGGCAACATGCTCGGCCTGTTCACGCTCGCCTTGATCGCAGGGCCCGTGCTGATGGGAATGCTCGATCGCAGCATCGGCCATCGTCGTGAGGTGCTGGCCGCCACGCATTCGTTCGCCGCGCTGCTGCTGGCGCTGATGGCGGCCGGCGCGCCGCATTATCCGCTGTCCGAACTGCTCGGCGTGAAGGCTGTGCCGGCCCGGATCGATGGCGCGCTGTTCGTCCTGATCGGCATTGGCATATCGACGCAGCCCTTGCTCTACGGCATGACGCGGCAATTGGTGGACGCGCAGAATGCCGGCAAGGCGTTGTCTGCCATCAACCTCGCGTTCTTCCTTGGCGCCGCGCTGATGCAATCGGCGACCGGCGTGGTCGCGACGCTGTACGGATTGCCGGCGGTCCTGCTGTTCATGGCCGCGACCTTGATCGTCGGAACGGCCATCTTCGTTGCCTTCACCCAGCCGTCGAAATCCTAGAGCATGATCCGGAAAAGTGGGCACCGGTTTTCCGAAAAGATCATGCTCAAACAAAGATTCTCGACGAGCATGATTCAACTCAGTTGAAGCATGCTCTAGATGCTGCGCGCCTGTCTGCGGACCTCGTTGGCGATCGGCTTGAGGGTATCTGCTGCGGCTTGTCCCACCAGGCTGTAGCCCATCCCGCCATCGGCCCAGGCAAAGCCGGAGACATCGCCTCCCGAATGCGGCGCCATCGGCGCGCTCTGCTCCGATACCATCGGGCGCGTCAGCACCACCAGCCTGTCGCCGCGATCGTCGTCATACATGAACATCGCGGCGGGGCCGTGCGACGTCGCGATCAGGCGTCCGCCCATCAAGCGATAGCCCGAACCCGTCAGGTCCGGCAGACTCACCGGCTGCTTCAGGCGGTTCGATACCCATTGCACCAGTTGCGCGCTGTCCGATGCCCGCATCTCGACCGGCCGGACGCGATCCGGCGCATAGACGCTGTAGGAGTAAGCAGCTTCCTGCGCGAGCGCGGCAAGTCCGCCGTTCGAGCCTTGTAGGCTGCCGCGTATCATCCAGCCACCGAGACCGCCAATGCTCAACATCAGCATGGCGGCAATCGCCCACCAGACCGGGGAGGAACGCCGTCGCCGGCTCCCGATCATCCCTGACAGATTGAGCTGCGACGGCACGGGCTCGTCCGCGATGGGCGCCAGCGCCTTGCGCAGGAGATCGCGTTGGTCCGAAAAGGCGGCGACGCGCCGGGCCATGTCGGGGTGGCCTTCCAGATAGATGGCGACTTCCGCCTCTCGCTCGGGTTCCAGAACACCATCCACATAGGCGTGGAGATCATCTTCCGTGATGGGCCGATTGCTCATTTCATGCTCCGCAACTGCACCACGTTTTTCGGCGAACCGTCCGCAGTCCCTTCGATTTCCTGCTGCAATTTTTCCCGCGCCCGCGACAGGCGCGACATCACGGTGCCGATGGGAATGTCGAGTACCTTCGCTGCGTCGGCATATGACAGGTCTTCCACCGCGACCAGCAGCAGCACGGCGCGCTGGTCTTCCGGCAGCCGCGCAAGCTTGTCGAGGACGTCCTGGTACATCAGCTTCTGCTCCTGCACGGCGTCCTGCCCGAAATCATCTTCATTGGCTTCGTCGATGGTGATGTGCTTGCCTTGGCGGGACGAGCGACGGAAATGGTTGACCGCAAGGTTGTGCAGGATGGTGAACAGCCACGGACGCGGATCGCCTTCGCGCCGCTGGTTCCAATGACTGACGGCCCGCTCCAGGCAATCCTGCACCAGATCGTCGGCGGCGGCACGGTTGCGGACCAGCGCCCGCGCATAGCGGCGCAGCGCCGGTATCACCGGCTCGACCAGGCGCAGCATGTCGCTCATGGCACCTGGACCTGCACGGCATTTCCAAACTTTGCGGGCTCGCCGGGAGCGATGACCAGATATCGCCGCTCGGCCGGGGTGGAATGCTGGATGATCTGCCGGATCGGCCCGACCGCATTGACGATGGCCGAACCCGCGGGGTTGGTCATGAAGGCGGCAAGCGGTTGTACCGATCCGGTTCCGTCGCTCTTGTCAGCCAGCGCCAGCACGTAGCGCTGTTTCGGCTGCAGGCCGGTCACCGACGCCTGTAAAACCTGGATCAAGCCCTGATCGAACAGCGAGATGCTGGTCGGCGGCTTTTCGCTCTTCGCTTCAGCCTTCGCGCCGAGGGTGAGGTGCGCGACCTGACCGGCGACGCCGAGGTTTTGCAAATTCTGCCGGTCGTCCGGATTGGGCACCGCGCCCGGTACATAGGCTATGGCCTGCGGCGCCTGTCCGATCGGAATATTCGCGACCATCTTGTTGGTAGCGGTATCGATCGCGGCAAGGGCGTCGGCGTTTTCGAGGCCGACATAGATGCGCGCGCCGTCACCCGACGGCCAGACACCGTGCGGCAGATTACCGACCGGAATGGTCGCGACTTGCGAGAAATCGTCGGTGCGAAACACCTTGACCTCGTTGGTACCGCCGATCGTGACATAAGCGAACGTTCCCTTCGGCGTGCGCGCGAAGTTGACGTGGTTGGTGATCGGGCCGGTATCGATCGTCTTGATCGGGTTGAACGGCGGCCTGGCGTTGAACACCTGCGTTTTGCCGATGTCCTTGAGCGTAAACCACACCTGTTCGCCGTCAGGCGTGGCGGCGATGTTTGGGCAGAACGGGCTTTCCTGTTTCACGCGCGCCACGATGGCGTGGTCCGCGACTGACACCACGACCGTCTCCGGATTGAAGGACGAGCAGATGTAGCCGTATTTGCCGTCGGGCGAGAAGATCTGCATGCCGGGCCCGGCCGGCACCTCGATACGGGTCCTCTCGGCAAAACTCGCCGCGTCGATCACGCTGATATAATTCTCGCCGCGCACGGTGACCCAGACTTCCCTGCCATCGGGCGTGAAGAACGCCTCGTGCGGCGAACGGCCGACATAGGTGACGTGCTTGACCGCGTTCGTCGCGGTGTCGATGAAGGTCACCGAATTCGATCCGATCGAGACGACGGCGAGGGTCTTGTGGTCGGGCGAATAGCCCATGCCGTGGACCAGCACCTGTCCCTTGTAGAGCGGGCTGAAATTGCCGGGTTGCGGATCGCCAAGACGGATCACGCCGAGCAGCTTGTTGTCGACGGGATCGATGACCGACACCGTGTTCGAAAACTGTTCGGCCGCGTAGACGCGGTCGTGATGGCTGATCGGAATATCGGGGGAGGAGGCGGCACCGGGGGCCTGGCCGGCCAAGGCCGCCGCAGGCAGGAGTAAGGCCGCCACAGGCAACATCAAGGCTGCCGTCGATGTCGCAACGATCGTGCAGGCCAGCAGGCCGCTTCTCAAAGCCGAATGGTTCATCTGCCGCTCCTATTTCTTCATGCCTGCTGACATGTTCATGTGATGAGGTGCCGCCGGCGCCTCGCTGGTTTGCGTTGGCGCGGGCAGCGACGGTGGGACCTGCTCGCCGATCGCGAGCTTCATCGCCGCGATTTCCTGCATCTGGCTGACGATGATTTCCTGCGCGATGCGCCGAAGCTGTTCGTTCTTGCCGTATCGCAGTTCGAGCACGGCCATGTCGATCGCGCCCTGATGATGCGGCGCCATCATGGCGACGAAGTCGCGATCGATGTCGCCGGCAGGCTTCGCCTCCATGGCGCTCATCATCCTGGTCATCGCGGTCTCGTTTTCGGCGAGGAAGGCGCTTTCCTCTGCCGTTGCAGCAGGTTGCGCCGGCGAATGGGCTTCGTGCGCGTACGCCAGAGGCGGAGCGGCGAAAGCGACAAGGAGGCGCACGCCGAACACCGCAGCGCCGAGACCGGGTTTGAGAAATCGCAGCATCGTCGCAGTACCTTCCGGGTTCGAGTTCGAATGCTTTGCAAACAGCGTGCATGGGGAGGTGACGCGCGGCGGCGCGTTCTATTCCGTCGTAGGTGACGATTTCTGCACGCTATTCGATACACGTAAGCGTGAGGCCCAGGCCCGTGTCGCTCCCGCGCTGCAGCAGGGCAGCCGTGACAAAGCTTCGGTTTGCGGGCAGAAATTCAGCAGCTATAAGGGCTTGCCCCAGTATTCTCGGAAGCCGCATGTACCCGGATTCAAATTCCTCGTCGCAAAAAATGTATGACCGCGCGCTGGCGAGCCTGCCCGGCGGCAACAGCCGCACCACCGTGTTCATGAAGCCCTATCCGATCTATGCCGCGCGCGGCGAGGGCTGCCGGGTCTGGGATCTCGACGGCAACGTCTACATCGATTGCATCAACAATTTTACGTCGCAGATTCACGGCCACGCCCATCCCGCGCTGATCAAGGCGGCGACCGCGCAACTCGCGCTGGGATCGGCGTTCGGCCTGCCGACGGAATCCGAGGTCGATCTCGCTGAACTCTTGGTGTCGCGCCTGCCGTCGGTCGAGCAAGTCAGGTTCGCCAATTCCGGCACCGAGGCTGTGATGATGGCGCTCAAGGCAGCGCGCGCGCATACCGGCCGTCCCAAAATCGCCAAATGCGAGGGCGCCTATCATGGCTCCTACGACTATGCCGAAGTGAGCCTCGATCCGACCCCGGAAGCCTGGGGCCGCAACGCCCCGGTATCGGTCGCCTATGCCAGGGGCACGCCTGAGAACGTGCTGGCCGACGTCGTCACCATTCCCTTCAACGACACCGAGGCCGCCGTCAGCCTGATCCGCGACCACGGACCTGAACTCGCCTGCGTGCTGGTCGATCCCATGCCCAACCGTGCCGGCCTCGCGCCGGCGGACCGGGCCTATCTGGAGGCGCTGCGCAAGGTCACGCGTGAGGTCGGTGCGCTGCTGATCTTCGACGAAGTCATCACGTTCCGGCTCGGCTATCGCGGTGCGCAGGGCATCTGGAACATCGATCCGGATTTGACCACGCTCGGAAAAATCATCGGTGGCGGCTTTCCGGTCGGCGCCATCGGCGGCCACAAAGACGTCATGGCGGTGTTCGATCCGCGTTCGGGCAAGCCGGCGCTGCCACATGGTGGCACTTTCTCCGCCAATCCGGTGACGATGCGGGCAGGCATCGCCGCGATGCAAATGCTCGCGATGCGACCTTTGCGCGCCTCGACGCCATGGGACAGGCGGTTCGCTCCGGCATCGACGCCGCGTTTAGGCGTCATGGTGTGCCCGGTGGCACTGTGGGGATGGGCTCGCTGCTCAAGATTCACTTCGCCGATCGGCCGGTCCACGATTATCGCTCGGCTTACTTGAACGAGGAGGAAACGCAGCGTCAGGCGGTGTTTAATCGTGCATTTCTCAATCGTGGCGTGGTGGCGGCGGGGAACGGCTTGATGGCATTGTCGACCCCGATGACGGATGCGGATATCCAGGCGATCATCGATGCGGCGTCCGGCGCGCTCGAGGAAGTTGCCGGTGCGCGTTGAAGCTGCGTAGGATGGGTAGAGCGAAGCGAAACCCATCGATACCACGGCGAAATCATGATGGGTTTCGCTTCGCTCTACCCATCCTACGAAAGCAATGACAATAGATGTCCGCCAAGATCGATCCCATCACGCGCTCCGTCGTCCAGCACCGCCTCAGTTCGATCGTAAAGGAGATGGGCGAAGCCATGCTTCGCACCTCCTACTCGCAGATCCTCAATTCCAGCCGCGATTTTTCGCTGGCGATCTGCGACACCGATGCACGTTTGATCGCGCAGGCCGATCATTTGCCGGTTCATGTCGGCGCATTGCCTTGGGCGACGATCGCGGTCGAGGAGCGGTTCAAGGATATCAAGGCCGGCGACGTCATCCTGCTCAACGATCCCTATTACGGCGGCAGCCATCTACCCGATGTGACGGTATTCGTGCCGGTATTCGCCGGTGAAAAGCGGCTGCTCTGGACCATCGTGCGCGCGCATCAGAGCGACATTGGCGGTGGCACCCATGGCGCATATAATCCCGCGGCGACCGAGATCTGGCAGGAAGGACTGCGCATCCCGCCGATCAAGCTCTACGAGGAAGGGCGGCTGCGCGACGACTTGCTCGACCTGCTGGCGCTGAACGTCCGCAACCCACGGGAATTCCGCGGCGACCTCGCCGCCATGCTCGGTGCGGCGCATCTCGGCGAGCGTCGCGTATCAAAACTGTTCAGCGAATTTGGCGCGCCCGTCGTCGAAGCCGCGATCGGGGCGGTTCTCGACGCAACGGAGCAGCAGACCCGCGCCGTGGTCTCGACCTGGAGGGACGGCGTCTTCCACGGCGAGGCGTTTCTCGATGATGACGGCCACGGCCGCGCTGACATCCGTATAGCCGCCAAGGTGACCAAGAAGGGCAGCGACGTCGAGGTCGATCTCTCCGGCTCTGATCCGCAGTCGACCAGCTTTGTGAATTCCTCGCACGCCAACATGCAGGCGGCGGTGGCGATGGCCTTTGCCTATCTGATCGACGCCGAGATTCCGAAAAACACCGGCGCGCTGCGTCCGCTCAAGGTGATCGCAAAGCAGGGCACCATTGTGTGGGCCGATCCAGGCCGGCCGGTGACGCTCTGCACCAGCCATCCCTCGAATGAAATCGTCGAAGCCATCGTGAAGGCGCTGTCGGCGTCATGCCCGGAGCGCGCGATGGCTGGCTGGAGCCGCCGGTTCCGGATCGCAATCCAGGGCGAGGACCCGCGCACCGGAAGGAATTTCATCTGGCATTTGTTCCAGGCGCGGCCCGGCGGCGGCGCGTCGTCGGGCGGCGACGGCTGGTCGTCGATCGGCGAGTGGCATTCGGTTGGCGGGCTCAAGTTCGGCAGTCTTGAAGTCGCCGAGGTGCGCTTTCCCCTGCATTTCCGCACGCATGAATTCCGCCCCGGCTCGGGCGGCGACGGCCAGCACCGCGGCGGCCTCGGCGTGTCGCTCGATCTGGTACTGGAGACCGAGAAGATCGCGAAAGGCAACACCGCGGGCGACGGCGCGCGCCACGGTCCCTGCGGCATGCTCGGCGGCGAGGATGGCAAGCCGCATCACTATCGCCTGCTGTCCGAAGGCCGCGAGCCGCGCGTGCTACGCACCAAGGAAGTCGGCATCGAATTGCGTCCCGGAGATTGCCTCGAAATACGCTCCTCCGGCGGCGGCGGGTGGGGACCACCTGACAAGCGAACGGAAGAGGCCCGTCAACGCGACCGCGAGCAGGGCCTGACGGACGTCGCAGCGGAGCAGGCGTCCTCATGATGTTCAGGATTGGCGTTGACGTCGGCGGGACCTACACCGATCTCGTGGCCACGGACGAGAGCGGGCGAACCGTATTTGCGAAATCGCCCTCCACACCGGCGGATCAATCGCTCGGCGTGATGGCGGGGCTCGACGAACTGGCGCGGCGGCTCAACGTGTCGCGCGCAGAAATGCTAGCCGGGACCGACCGGCTTGTTCACGGCACCACGGTTGCCACCAATGCGCTGCTGGAGCGCAAAGGTGCAAAAGTCGCGCTCATCACCACCGAAGGCCATCGCGATGTCATCGAAATGCGCGAGGGCCTCAAGCCCGACCGCTATGACCTGCGTTCGCCGCCGCCGGAGCCGCTGGTGCCGCGCGAACGGCGTTTTGGCGTGAAAGAGCGGCTCAGGGCCAATGGCGAGGTGCTGATTGCGCTCGATGCGAATTCGCTCGACGACGCCGTTGCCGGCATCAGGCAATCAGGCGCGACGTCGGTCGCGGTGTGCTTTCTGCATTCCTATCTCAATCCCGTTCACGAACTCGCCGCGGTCGAAAAACTGAAGCAGGCATTGCCCGGCATCAGCATCTCGCGTTCCAGCGACGTGCTGCCGCAGATCAAGGAATATGAGCGCGTTTCGACCACGATCGTGAACGCCTATGTCGAGCCGATCGTGCGGCGTTATCTGACCAACCTCGAAACGCGGCTCACCGAGGCCGGCTTCAAGGGCAGTCTCTTCGTCGTGCTATCGCATGGCGGCATGGCGCCTGTCGAAGAGGCCTCGCGGCTTGCCGCGGGCACGGTACTGTCGGGACCGGCCGGCGGCATGTCCGGCGGCCGGCGCTGCGCCGATCTGGTCGGCATCCCCGATCTCGTGCCGTTCGACATGGGCGGCACCTCTACCGACATTTCGCTGATCGCAGGCGGCCATGCATCCCTGTCCGCCGACGGCATGCTCGCCGGCCAGCGCATCGCGCTGCGCAGCCTCGACATCGCGAGCATCGCGGCCGGCGGCGGTTCGATCGCCAGCGTCGACGCCAGCCGCACGCTTCGGGTGGGGCCGGAGAGCGCGGGCTCGGTGCCGGGTCCGGCCTGCTACGGCAATGGCGGACAGGCCGCCACCGTCACCGACGCCAATGTCGTGCTCGGCTATCTCGATGCCGCCGCCTTCATGGGCGGCAAGCGTCCGCTGGATCGTGCCGCCTCGGAAGCCGCCGTCGACCGCATCGCCGAAGCAATGGATCTTTCGCGCGTGGAAGCCGCCGCCGGTATCTACCGCATGATCAATCTGAACATGGCCGACGGCATCCGCCTGATGACGCTGCGCCGTGGCGTCGATCCTCGAAAGTTCGCGCTGCTGAGTTTTGGCGGCGCGGCCGGGCTGCATGCGGCGGCAGTGGCGCGCGAACTCGAGATCAAGCGCATCATCGTGCCGACGGTCGCCTCGGTGTTGTCGGCCTGGGGCATGCTGACCAGCGATCTCCGCTATGAAGTCAGCCGCACGCATTATGGCGCGGCCGCCCGCATCACCGCCGATGAAGTGCGCGAACTTTTTGCCGGTCTCGAGCAGCAGGCCGCCGGCCGTCTGCGCTCATGGTTCAACGGAAAGATTGCAATCGAGCGCTCCGCCGAGATGCGCTATGGCGAACAGATCTTTGAGATCGACGTCTCGCTCGACGGTCTCGGCTGGAACGCCGCCGATCTCGTCGACCGGATCGAGGACCGCTTTCACGTCAGGCACGAAGAATTGTACACCTACGCCTCGCGCGGCCAGGAAGTCGTGTTCGTCAACGCTCGCGTCGCCGCCGTAGGCGAAGTCGCGCGGCACGACGAGGGCGCGCGGGAGGCCGCCGCATCCAGCGCCTGCTCGCCGCGCAGCCGGCGGCAGGCCTTCTTCGGCGGCTGGCGCGAAGTTCCAGTCTATGCGCTCGACGAATTACAGCCGGGCCACACCCTGGCCGGTCCCGCCATCATCGAGGCCGAGACCACGACTGTGTTGGTCGATACCGGCGACCGCGTCACGGTCAATGCATTGGGATGGCTCGATATTTCGCTGCGCTGATCCGGATGCCAACATTTGATTTCAACAGCCGTTTTTCGGCGCTATCATCGCGGTCGCTGGGTAGGCGTCACAAGCTCGCGTGAGCTTGCGTTCGAGGCCGCGTTGATGAAAACAAGAATAAAACGGCTGTCAGCAGCCTTCTTCGCCGCCATGTCTGTTGCATCCGTCGCGCAGCAAGCCCTGGCCGGCGGCACGACGGACATTGAAATCCGCATCGGCAACATCATGCCCTATACCGGCCCGCTGGCCGCGTTCGCGTCGATCGGAAGGGCAGAGGCCGCCTATTTCGACATGATCAATGAGCGCGGCGGCATCAATGGGCGCAAGATAAAATTCATCTCCCGCGACGACAGCTCAAATCCGAGAACGGCGGCCGAGCAGACAAGTGAACTGGTCGAGCAGGAACAGGTGAACCTGATGTTCGGATCGTTCGGCACGCCGAGCAATCTGGCGACGCGAACCTATCTCAATGAGAGAAATATCCCCCAGCTCTTTGTCGCCTCCGGCGACGAGGAGTGGGCGCATCCGAAGCGGTTTCCCTGGACGATGGGCTGGCAGCCAACGTTCCGGGCCGAGGGACGGATCTACGCCAACTACATCCAGTCCGCCTATCCGAGCCGGAAGATCGCCGTGCTCTGGCAGAACGACCAGTTCGGCCGCGATCTGTTCCGGGGATTGCAGGAGGGGCTTGGCATCACCGCCAACATGATCGTAGCCGACATCGCCATCGAGGCGGACACGTCCATCGATACCCAGGTCGAGATCCTCAAGAACTCCGGCGCCGAAGTGCTCGTGCTCAATTGCGCGCCGCCGATCTCGGCCCGCGCCATCCGGAGGGCGGCCGAATTGGACTGGCATCCACAATTGGTACTGGTCAACGCGGCGGCTTCGATCGCGAACGCGCTGCGACCGGCGGGACTTCAGAATTCCGTCGGCGTGATCTCCACCTCGTTTTTGAAGGATGCCAGCGATACCACCTGGAAGGAAGACCCCGCCGTCAAGGATTGGCTGGCGTTCATGGACAAATATTACCCTGATGGTGACAAGGAAGACAGCAACGCCATCTTCGGCTACGCGGCGGCGGCAACGCTGGTTCAGGTCCTGACCCAGTGCGGCGACGACCTCTCGCGCGAGAACATCATGCGCCAGGCGGCGTCGCTGCGGAATTACCAGAGCGGAATCGCGCTTCCGGGAATTGCGATGAACACCGGCCCGGCCGACTTCCACCCGATCAAGCAGATGCGGCTGGTGCAGTTCGACGGCAGCGCCTGGCAGCCGATCGGCGACGTGATCGAGAGCGCATTCGCGCGAGCGCCGAATGATAATTGAGTGGAGGGGGGCAAAGGCGCGTAGCGCCGTGCCCACCATCTATCTGCACGCATTGTCGGGGATGGTGGGCACGCTTCGCTTTGCCCACCCTACGAAGTCTTCGTGCGGAGCGCGCGCCTACTTCTTCTGCCCATAGTTCAACAACCCGCCCTTGTTCTTCGGAGGATGGGCGCGCAGGCCTTCCTCGTTGGGCTCGGTGCCCCAGCCGGGGCGGTCCGGCATCACCAGATGGCCGTCGACGATCTCGGGCACGTGCGTAAAGAGTTCATGGTCCCATGCCAGCCGGTCGATGTCGGTTTCCATGATGCGCAGATTTGGTACCGCGGCGGAGAAATGCGCGTTCATCATGGTGCAGAGGTGGCCGTAGAAATTATGCGGCGCGACGTTGACTTCAAAATGCTCGGCGGCGGCGGCGATCTTCATCGATTGCCACACCCCGTTCCAGGGCGTGTCGATGATGGCGACATCCATCGCCTGTTCGCTGAAGTAGGGCAGGAATTCGCGCAGGCCGAGCAGCGTCTCGCAGGATGAGATCGGGTGCGGGCTCTGGCGGCGGATGTAACCCAGCGCCTGCGGATTGAAGGTGTCGATCTCGACCCAGAACATGTCCATGTCCTTGATGGCGCGGAGTATCTTCAGGTAGCCCTCGGTCTTGGCGTTGAAGTTGAGGTCGAGCAGCAGATCGACATCGGGCCCGGCGCCGTCCCGGATCGCTTCCAGATGCATGCAGAGGTTTCGCAGCACCGTGCGGTCGACATTGATCTCCGGCTCGAACGGGGAGCCAAAACCCGGCCGCCAGCCCTGTGGCTTGCCGTCGGTGTAGACGAAGATGTTGGTCTTCATCGCCGTAAAGCCCTTTTCGCGCACCTCGCGACCAATTCCTTTCACGCCATCGAGGTCGGTGATCGCCGGCTTGAACCAGTCGGGATGGTTGATGCGCCAGGTTGCGCAGTGCGACCAGTAGACCCGGATGCGGTCGCGGATCTTGCCGCCGAGCAAGTCGTAACAGGGCACGCCCAGCGCCTTGGCCTTGACGTCGAGCAGCGCGTTCTCGATGGCGCCAAGCGCCAGCGCCACCACGCCGCCCGCGGCCGGCCGCGTCGCGGAAAACAATTCCGCGTAGATCCGCTCGTGCTGGTAGGCGTTCTTGCCGACGACGCGCGCCGCAAGCCGCTCGATTGCCGCCGTCACCCCCGGCGCGCCAAAACCCTCGTCATACTCGCTCCAGCCGACGATGCCGTCCTCGGTCATGATCTTGACGAAGTGGTAGTTCCGCCAGCCGGCGTCACAGGCGAGCGTTTCGACACTTCTTACAGTGGTGGCTTTTTTCATGTTTCCGGCCCGAGGTTGTTGTTGTGATTGGGCTGATAACAACAATGTATCGGCGGGCCGTCAATTGCAGGGCAGCGCATAAGGCAGAGCACGGCCTGCATGGTTCGCCCGGCGATGCGAAGCATCGTCCGGAGACGCACGGCGTTGCCGCTCTCCTCACCATGAGGGTTCTCAGGCCTGCCGGTACTTCACCTCATCCTGAGGAGGCGCGAGAGCGCCGTCTCGAAGGATGAAGCCACCGGCGGCGCGGCACGCCTCAAACTACGGCGGAAACAGCGTCGGCCTTTCGCGCTCGAACACCTGCCGCCCGTTCTTGAACCCCATCAGCATATCGGGCAGCTCGGCAATCGCGTTGGTGCCGCTATCGGTATCGAGAATGACAAGGTCCGCCGGGTTACCCGGCGCGATGCCGTAATCCCTGAGGTTCATCAGCCGCGCCGGCAACTCGGTGACGAGGTCGAGGCAGGCGTCGAATTCGCTGATGCCGGCATGCGCGACATTGGCATAGAAATTCGCCATCCGCAGCAGCGAGGCGTCGCCGAACGGGGTGAAGGGATTGAGCACGTTGTTGGTCGCGACCGAACACAGTACGCCGTTCTCGACCAGTCTGTGCGCCACCGTCAGCCCGCGCGGCGCATTATGCGTGGCGTCGCGGCCCATCAGATAGAGATCGGTCGCGGGCAGCACAGTCACGGCGACGCCGGCTTTGGCGAGGCGCGCGGTGGCTGCGCTCAGCCGGTCCGGCGGCAGCGCCGACAATTTGGTGGCATGGCCGATCGCGACGCGGCCCTGGTAATTGCGCCGCTCGGCCTGGCGGCAGACCTGTTCGAGATGCCACCAGGACGGATCGAGATCGAAATCCAGGTGCAGGTCGATATCGATATCGAACTCCTGCGCCAGATCGAAAATCTTTTCGAGATGCGCGTTCGGGTCGGTGTCCATGTAGGGACAGCCGCCGATCGCTTCGCCGCCGTCGCGCAACGCCGCCATCAGCAGTTCCTCGGCGCCGGGATCGTTGGTCAGGCCCTCCTGCGGAAACACGCAGATCGAGAGATCAAGCGCCCAGGCATAGTCGCGTTTCAGCGCCTTGATCGCTTCGAAGCTGCGCAAGCCGATGCGCGGGTCGATTTCGACATGGGTGCGCATCCGCGTCGTGCCATGCACGATGGCCCGCTCGATCACTTTTGCGCCGCGTGCATAAACGTCTTCCACCGTGAAATCGCGCTTCATCGCCGCGACCGCGGCAATGGCCTCCGCCACGCTGCCATGGTCGTGCCCGCAGCGGCCGAGCAGGCAGGCCTTGTCGAGATGGACATGCGTGTCGACGAAACCGGGCAAAGTGAGCCTGCCGCCGACATCGATCTCGGCCGCCTCGCAGGCTAGCCGCGGTTCGATCGCGGCGATCCGCCCGCCGGCAACGCCGATATCTATCGGGATGGCTGAGGACCGGGTTCTGGCGTTGCGGAAGATCAGGTCGAAGGCGGTTTTCGTGTTCATCGCGCGGCGGGTTGGAGGAACCCTCAACCTAGCGGAACGGCGTTCCCGGGGCAGCTCCAGATTGTGTGCAGTTTGGAGGCCAGATTGTTCAAAATATGTGCATGCAATTTGGTGGCCCGATTGTAGAGTTCGACCGTCAGGAGAGACCGCCAATGTCCATTGCCGCCAAAGCCGAGCCCAAGAACGCTGGTAAGGGAATGTCCGACGCAGAGGTCGTCGAGGCCTATCTGACGGCGTCGATGATCCCGGATCCTGACGCCGCGGCCGCCTACATGAAGCCCGGCACGATCATCACCTTCACCGGCGGACGGGAATTCGATCATCCGCGCGGGCCGACCGGCTTCAACGCGCGGCGCTATCGCTGGGTCAAGAAGCAGATGGACCGCTTCGACGTCTGCCCGGGCGCGGATGAGACCGTTGTCTACAGCATCGGCACGCTCTACGGCGAATGGACTGACGGCACGCCGTTCGAAGGCAACCGTTACGTCGATCGCTTCGTGGTGAAGGGCGGACAGATCGTGAAGATGGACGTCTGGAACGACAGCGCCGAGCGCATTCTGGTGCAGCGGGGGATTGAGGCGTAGGTCTCCTTACCTCGCCCCGCTTGCGGGGAGAGGTCGGATTGCACGCAGTGCAATCCGGGTGAGGGGGTACAGGTCTATCGATTGAGCTGAGTTCGCGGAGAGAGCCCCTCACCCCGACCCTCTCCCCGCAAGTGCGGGGCGAGGGGGAAGAATTACCGCACCCTGACCACCTTCGGCAGTTTCACCACGCGGCCGCCGTCGCCTTCCTCCGCATAGGGCGCCAGAATATCCAGCAAATCGCGGCCACGCCGCGGGGCAGGGGCGACCAGCGCCCGGTTGGCGACCGAATCCAGATGGCTGTGCATCAGGCTCATCACCTTGGCCTCGTCACCCTTGACCAGCGCTGCGATAATCGCGCGATGCTCATTGATCGCGCATTCCGACGAATGCGGGCGGCTGTACAGCGACAGCGTCAGGCAGCAGCGATAGGCGACCTCGCTGACGTAACGCACCAGGATCGGGCTGTTGGTCATGTTGGCGAGCAGGATGTGGAATTCTGTCGCGAGCCGGAGCGACACCGCGTCCGAGCCGTCGCGGGCGCGGTCCTCGGCGTCGACATGGAGGTTGAGTTCGGCGATCTGGCTCTTGGTCAGCTTGCCCGCAAGCTGGCGCACCACCAGCCGTTCGAGCTCGATCCGGATATCGAAGGCGTCGCGGGCATCCTGCCAGCTCGGTGTCGCCACCACGGCGATCCTGTTGCGGCGAAGCTCGACCAGGCCTTCGGCGGCGAGTTGTCCTAGTGCATGGCGGGCAATCGTACGGCTGACCCCGAAGCGTTCGCCGAGCGAGTCTTCGGGCAGTTTTGCGCCGGGCTCCAGCGCCTGTTCGATGATGGCGCGGCGAAGCGCGCGGCAGATCACGCCGACCTTGTCGGACGGTACGGCTGACTTGCTGGCGGAACGGGGCGCCATCGGCGAATCCTGACGGGAGTGCTTCGAATGGCGTCTCTTATCACAATTGGCCACCAATTGAGCGCCTCAATTGCATGCAGTTTGACGGGGTAATTGCACAAAAGGAATCCGTCAGATCCGACGGGCTGGGCGTGATCTCATTGATTCAGCAGGAGGGTTTTGCTGGCATTCGGCTTGCATGCACTTCCAGTCATGATGCGCATGCAACCACATTCCGAATTCTCCGGCTTTCCGGTTCCGGCTTCCGCCGCGCCGATTGCCATCGAGCTGTCGGAGGCCTCGGTCACCTTCGGTCGCGGCGACCGCGCAGTGCCGGCGCTCTCCACGACGAGCTTGCGGATCGCCGATGGCGAGTTTGTCGCGCTCGTTGGCCCGTCCGGATGCGGCAAGTCGACCATCCTGCGGCTGGTCAGCGGGCTGGTGCAGCCATCCACCGGTGTCGTCATCGTCGGCGGCCGGGAGGTCGCGGCGCGCGCCTTGCGGGTCGGCATGGCGTTCCAGAACCCGACCATGCTGCCCTGGATGACGATCGAGCGAAATATCATGCTGCCGCTCAAGATCGTCGAGCCCTTTCGTTCGCAATTCCGAAAACTCCGCAAGACCGAATTCCGCGACAAGGCCAATGCGCTGCTGGAGCAGGTTGGCCTCAAGGGCTTTGGCAACCGCTACCCCTGGCAACTCTCCGGCGGCATGCTTCAGCGCGCCAACCTGTGCCGCGCATTGATCCACGAGCCGCGTATGCTGCTGCTCGACGAGCCCTTCGGTGCGCTCGACCAGTTCACGCGGGAAGAGCTGTGGTCGATCCTTCAGGATCTCTGGATCGCCCACCAGCCGACCGTGCTGCTGGTGACGCACGACCTGCGCGAGGCGGCGTTTCTCGGCAGCCGCATCTGCGTGATGAGCGCGCGCCCCGGCCGCATCCTCGACGACAGCCACGTCACCTTTGCCCGCCCGCGCACGGTCACGATGACCTTCGAACCGGATTTCGTCGCGCTCAATCAAAAACTGCGCGCGTTCATCGAAGATGCCCGGACGGCGTCAAAAGAGGCTTCGCCAAAGCAGGGAGCGGCCTGACCATGCCCGATCTCGATTATCGCCAAAAAGCCTGGTCGGCGGCATTGATCGTGCTGTTCTTCGTCGCCTGGGAATTGTTCTGCCTGATGACCGGGATGTCCGATCTGGTGCTGCCGCGCCCGTCGCAGGTGTTTGTCACGCTGTTCGAGAAATTCCCGATCCTGTGGCCGCACATCCTGCAGACGCTGGCGACCACGATGATCGGCTTCGTGCTCGGCGTCGGCCTCGGCGTCGTGCTGGGCGCCGTCATCGGCGTCTCCAAGACCGCCTATGACACCGCCTATCCGCTGCTGGTCGGTTTCTCCTCGATCCCAAAGGTGGCCGTGGTGCCGATCTTCGTGCTGTGGTTCGGCTCCGGCTCGGTGCCGGCGGTGCTGACCGCGCTCTCGATCTGCTTCTTCCCGATCGTGGTCAACATCGCGACGGGCTTAGCTACCACCGAACCCGAACTCGAGGACGTGTTGAAGGCGCTCGGCGCCAGCAAGCTCGACATTCTCTGGAATGTCGGGCTGCCGCGCACCATGCCGTTCTTCTTTGCGTCACTGAAGGTCGCGGTCTCCTACGCCTTTGTCGGCGCGGTGCTGTCGGAAACCGTGGCCTCCAACCGCGGCATCGGCAACGTCATGATGACCGCGTCCTCCAATTTCAACGTGCCGCTGGTGTTCGCCGGCCTGTTCGTGCTCGCCGGCCTCGGCGTCGCGCTCTACGTGATTTTCTCGGTGATCGAGGGACGCGTCACCGGTTGGGCCACCCGCAAGAACGACGTGATCGCGACATGAGAGACGTTTTCGCCAACCGCCATCCAACCCTGTCGAGGAGAACATCATGTTGACCAGAATAAGCGCCGCGCTGTTGGGAGTTGCCTTGTTCGCCGGCGCCGCCGGTGCCCAGGAGACGACGATCAAGTTCACCCTCGGCTGGAAGACCCAAGGCTCCGACGCCGCGTTCTTCTATGCCAAGGACAACGGTTACTTCAAAGAGGAAGGGCTCAACGTCGTGATCGACCAAGGGGAGGGGTCCGGCGCCACGGTCACGCGCATCATGTCGGGCGCCTATGATGCCGGCTTCGGCGACGTCAACGCCATCATTCAGAACGCCTCGACCAAGCCGCAGGATGCCCCTGTGATGGTCTACATGATCTGGAACCAGCCGCCGTTCGCGATCGTCACCAAGAAGACCAGCGGCATCAACACCATCAAGGACTTCGAGGGCCACACGCTCGGCGGCGCGCAGGGCACGCCGACGACGCGGCTGCTGCCGGTGTTCGTCCAGAAGAACAAGCTTGAGGGCGAGAAGATCAAGATCTCCAACATGGCGCCGAACCTGCAGGAGCCGATGCTGATCAAGGGCGACATCGACGCCGCCCTCGTGTTCAACATCACGAGCTACTTCAACCTCGTGCTGAACCGCCAGGACCCCGAAAAGGACTACAAATGGTTCTCGTTCGGCGATTACGGAATGGACCTCTATTCCAACGGCGTGATGGTTTCGCGCAAGCTTCTGGCCTCCAATCCGAAGGCCGTCGCCGGTCTCGTCCGCGCCGTCAACAAGGGCATGATCGCGATCGCCAAGGACCAGAACGCCGGGATGAAGGCCGCTGTCAATTACGACAATCTGATCAATGTTGAGGTCGAGAAGCGCCGCCTGCAATACTCCTTCGACAAGCTGATCGTCTCGCCCGAGATGAAGGAAATCGGGGTCGGCGACGTCAAGGACGACCGCATGGCCCGCGCCATCGGCATCATCGTCGAAGGCTACCAGCTTGCGCGGGTGCCGACGCCAGCGGAGATCTTTTCGCGTGAGTTCCTGCCGCCGCGCGCGGAACGGGAACTGACTTACACGGCGAACTAACGTCGTCATTGCCTGCGACAAACGCGAAGCGTTTGCGCAAGGAGCGCAGCGACGAAGCAATCCATTCTTTCTTTTTGCGCGAGATGGATTGCTTCGCTGCGCTCGCCAATGACGGGGAGGGTGCGTCATGACCTTGGAAGTTGCCGCACACAGCCTGTTCTCCGGCCCGGACCGCGGCGTGCTGGAAAACGTCGTTCTCCAGCACGCCAACGGCATCATCACCGATATCTCCGCCGGCGCGCCGCCCGCCACAGGCCCGCGCTGCCTCGTGCTTCCCGCTTTCGTCAACGCCCACGACCACGCGCGCCCGACGGCGTCCTCGTTCGGCGCGCTCGGCATGCCCTTGGAAAGCTGGATCCTGCGCTCCGCACTCGGCACGCCGGTCGATCCCTATCTGACCGCAGCTTCCGCGCTGGCACGTTCGGCGCGCGCCGGCTGCGCGGCGATGATGATCCATTACACCCGTCCGAGCGGCACCATGCCGCTGGTCGAGGAAGCCAGCGCGATTGCCCGCGCGGCGTCCGACGTCGGCATCCGCATCGCATTCGCGCTTGCGGTGCGTGACCGGAATCCGGTCGTGTATGGCGATGAAGGACCGCTTCTCTCCGGTCTTTCCAAGGACGATCGCAGCACGATCGAGCAGATGTTCGTTCGCGCGCCGATATCGCCGAAAGCCTATATCGAGCTGACGGATGCGATTGCCGCTGATATCGCGGGGCCGAAGGTCGATGTACAGCTTGGTCCGGCCGGCGTGCAGTGGTGCTCAAAACCGCTGCTGGAGGCGGTGGCGGAGAATTCAGCACAGACCGGCCGCCGCATCCACATGCATCTGTTGGAGACCATCTATCAGCGCGCCTGGGCGGATCAGCATTTTCCTGATGGTATCGTCCGTTATCTCCATGACATCGGCTTCCTCTCGGAGCGTCTGACGCTGGCCCACTGCATCCATGCCCGTCCCGACGAGATCGAGATGATCGCAGCCTCCGGCGCGCGCATCGTCACCAATTTCTCCTCCAATATGCACCTGCGCTCCGGCTTGGCGCCGATCGCCGCTGCACATAAATGCGGCTGCGCCATTGCGGTCGGCGTCGACGGGCTGGCGCTCGACGAGGACGACGACGTGCTGCGCGAGATGCGGCTGGTGCAGATGATGCACGGCGGTCTCGGCTTCCAGCGAATCTGGACCTGTTCCGAATTCCTCGGCCTCGCCATCGCCAACGGCCGCAAGGCGACCGGCGCGCCCGGAACCGGCGCGCTTGTGCCCGGCGCGCCGGCCGATTTCGTCACCATCGATCTGGACCGGCTCGACCGGGACCAGATCATGCCGGTCGACCCGATCGACCTCCTGTTCGCGCGCGGCAATGCCTCTCTCCTGCGCGATGTCGTTGTGGATGGGCGGAAGATCGTCAGCGAAGGCCGTAGCACCGGCGTCGATCTCCCGGCGATCGAGGAGGAACTGCGCGGAATTTACCGTGCCAACGCGGGGAAGCTCTCCGGCTTCCAGCGCGCCTGGCCGCCGCTGTCGGCGTCGCTGCAGAACTGGTTCGAAACGCAGCTCGATTGCAGATAGACCGCTAAGCGCCTCATCCTGCTGTGTGAATTCCGTGCGGTGGAAGGAAATTCCACTTGCGCAGAATCCCGGCAAAGGTTTCATGTTCAGCAAAGAGAAACGCGCCGGCGGCCGTATCGTGCTGCCGTTCGGTGCAATGGGGAGGCACGCGGGGCGAGGTGAGTCGGTTACCCGTTCGTTTCGCTCCGGTGCCTGAACGGAAACGTCGATGTCTTTCCACAAGCTGCTGATCGCCAACCGCGGCGAAATCGCTATCCGCATCGCGCGGGCGGCCGGAGACGCCGGCCTGGCCACCGTCGCGATCCATTCCGCTGACGACGCGCAATCGATGCATGTCCGCGCCGCCGACGCCGCTCAAGAAATTCCCGGGCGCGGCGCACGGGCCTATCTCGATATCGAGGCCGTGATATCAGCCGCCAAGGCGACTGAATGCGACGCCATCCATCCCGGCTATGGCTTTCTCAGCGAGAACGCCACACTGGCCCGGCGCTGCGTCGAGGAAAGCATCGTCTTCGTCGGGCCGTCTCCCGACGCGCTCGAGCTGTTCGGCGACAAGGCGCAGGCCAAGGCGCTGGCAAAGCGATGCGGCGTGCCCATCATCGAGGGCACCGGCGGGCCGACCAGCCTGGAGGAAGCAAGGGCTTTCCTTGAGTCCCAGGGCGAGCGCGGCGCCATCATGATCAAGGCGATCGCTGGCGGCGGCGGCCGCGGCATGCGCATCGTCGACGAGGCCGGCAAGCTGGAGGAGGCCTATGCACGTTGCCAGTCCGAGGCGATGGCCGCCTTTGGCAGCGACGGGGTTTATGTCGAGCGCCTGATCCGCAACGCCCGCCACATCGAGGTGCAGATCATCTGCGACCATTTTGGTGCGATCAGCCATCTCTGGGAGCGCGAATGCACTATCCAGCGCCGCAACCAGAAGCTCATCGAGGTCGCGCCGAGCCCGTCGCTGAACGATGCGTTGCGCGGCCGGATCATCGATGCCGCCAAGGAACTCGCAGCGGCCGCCAACTACGAGAATCTCGGCACCTTCGAATTCCTGGTCGATAACGACGCCGGAAAGGGCGAGCATGCGTTCGCCTTTATCGAGGCCAATCCGCGGCTGCAGGTCGAGCATACCGTCACCGAGGAGGTGCTCGGCCTCGATCTCGTGCAGTCGCAGCTCGCGGTCGCGGCCGGCGCCACGCTCGGTTCGCTCGGGCTGGCGCAGGCGTATATTCCAAAGCCACGCGGCTTTGCGATGCAGCTCCGCGTCAACATGGAGGTGATGGACGAGGCCGGCGGGACCAAGCCTACCGGTGGAACGCTGGCGATGTTCGACCTGCCGGCCGGCCCCGGTGTTCGCGTCGATACGTTTGGCTATTCGGGGTACCGCACCAGCACCGCCTTCGACTCGCTGCTCGCCAAGGTCATCGTGCATTCGCCGGATGGCAACTGGACCGACGTCGTGCACAAGGCGACGCGGACGCTGCGCGAGTTCCGGGTTGGCGGCGTCGCCACCAACATCCCCTTCCTGGCGGCGATTTTGGCGCATCCGGATTTTGTCGAGAATCGTCTCAGCACCGGCTTCATCGAGGCCCATGTCGCCGATCTCGTCGGCGAGGCCAAAGCGACCGCCGAGACGGAACTGGTCGAATCCGGCGACGTCGCCGATGACGAGACGCTCGCGCTTGCGGTCGCGGCATCAGCAACCGGGCCGGCCGGCTCGATCGCGGTGCCGGCGCCGTTGCAGGGCACGATTGTTGCCATCGATGTCGAGGAGGGAGATCTCGTCCGCCCCGGCCAGCAGATCGCCGTGCTGGAATCCATGAAGATGGAGCATCTTGTCACCGCGCCGCATGGCGGCAGGGTCACGATGGTCGCGGCGGAAGCCGGCGTGACACTGATGCAGGACGAGGCGATCCTCTATCTGGAGCCTGCGGAGATCGACGCCCATAACGAGACTGAGGAGGAGGATGTCGATCTCGATCATATCCGCCCCGATCTGGCTGAACTGATCGAGCGCCACGCCGTCACGCTGGATGAAAACCGTCCGGCCTCGGTCGAGCGCCGCCGCAAGACCAACCAGCGCACCGCGCGCGAGAACGTCGCCGATCTCGTCGATGACGGCTCCTTTGTCGAATATGGCTCGCTCGCCATCGCCGCGCAGCGTCGGCGCCGTGCGGTCGACGACCTCATCCGCAACACCCCGGCCGACGGCCTGATCTCCGGCGTCGCCACCGTGAACGCGGAAAAATTCGGTGCGGATGCCGCCCGCTGCATGGTGATCTCTTATGACTACACCGTGCTGGCCGGCACCCAGGGCCACATGAACCACAAGAAGATCGACCGCATGCTGGGACTGGCCGAGCAATGGCGGCTGCCGCTGGTGTTTTACGCCGAAGGCGGCGGCGGCCGGCCCGGCGACACCGACCGGCTCGGCATGACCGGGCTCGACGGGCCGTCCTTCGTGCAATTCGCCAAGCTTTCGGGGCTGGTGCCCGTGATCGGCATCGTCTCCGGCTATTGTTTTGCCGGCAACGCTGCGATGCTCGGCTGCTGCGACGTCATCATCGCCACGATGAACGCTTCGATCGGCATGGGCGGCCCCGCGATGATCGAAGGCGGCGGCCTCGGCGTCTACCATCCGGCCGAAGTGGGGCCGGTGTCGTTCCAGTCGCCGAACGGCGTCATCGACATTCTGGTCGAGGACGAGGCGGAAGCGACGGCGGCTGCGCAAAAATATCTGTCGTATTTTCAGGGCGCGGTCGCCGACTGGAAGGCGCCGGACCAGCGCCTGCTGCGGCAGGCGATCCCGGAAAACCGCTTGCGAGTTTACGACATCCGCAACGTGATCGATCTGTTGGCCGACGAAGACTCAGTCCTGGAAATCCGCCGGAATTTTGGGATCGGCATGATCACCGCCTTCATCCGCATCGAAGGAAAGCCGTTCGGCCTGATCGCCAACAATCCAAAGCACCTCGGCGGCGCGATCGACGCGCCGGCCGGCGACAAGGCCGCGCGTTTCATGCAGCTCTGCGATGCCTTTGACATTCCGATCCTGTCGCTGTGCGATACGCCGGGCTTCATGGTTGGACCCGAAGCGGAAAAGTCCGCGATCGTACGCCATGTCGCGCGGATGTTCGTGACCGGCGCCAGCCTCACCGTGCCGCTGTTCGGCATCGTCCTGCGCAAGGGCTATGGCCTGGGCGCGCAATCGATGATCGGCGGCGGCTTCCACGCCTCCTTCTTCACGGTGGCCTGGCCGACCGGCGAGTTCGGCGGCATGGGCCTCGAAGGTTACGTCCGGCTCGGCTTCCGCAAGGAGATGGAAGCGATCGAGGACCCGGCCGAGCGCGAGGAATACTACCAGGCCAAGGTCGCCGAGCTCTACGCCAACGGCAAGGCGGTCTCGATCGCCTCGGTACTCGAGATCGACGAAGTGATCGATCCCGCCGACACGCGGCAGTGGATCATGGCAGGCCTGCGCTCGGTGCCGAAGCCGGAAGCGCGTACGACGAAGAAGCGGCCGTGTATTGACGCATGGTGATGTCGTAGGGTGGGCGAGCGAAGCGACCCCGGGGACCGGTCCCGCATATCGCTAACGCTCATGCGGGCTACAGATCAACCGCAAGTCCCGTAGGGTGGGCAGAGGAGCGAAGCGACGTGCCCACCATCTATCACCGAGCGCGCTGCGAGATGGTGGGCACGCTTCGCTTTGCCCACCCTACGGCGGTGGTACGCTTTTCGCCAAACGCTACCCCAGCCGCAACTCCCCATACCCCTTCGCCGCGACCTCGTCGCACCTGGCGCGGTAGGCCGGCGCGCTGCCGCTGTAGCGGGCGACGATGCGGGTCTGCTTGCCCTCGACGTTTGAGTTGATGCCGGTCATCCAGGAATCGACCTCGTTGGCGAGCAATCCCTCGCCAAGCGCCTTGACGTGATCGGTCCAGGATTGCACGCCCTCCGGCGTCGCCTCCAGCCGCGTCAGTTTGTTGTCCACGGCAAAGCGGATCAGACCGGTCACCCAGTCTACGCTGTACTCGATGCTGCGCGGAATGTTGCCGAGCGCGGTGTGCGGTCCCATCAGCATCAGCATGTTGGGAAATTCATGGACCATGATGCCGAGATAGGTCTCGGGTCCCTTGTTCCATTTGTCCTTCAGCCGCGTGCCGCCGCTCCCTCGGAAATCGATCTTGTCAAAGCTGCCGGTGATGGCGTCGAAACCCGTCGCATAGATGATGATATCGAATTCGTACTCCTTCTCGCTGGTCTTGATGCCCTTCGGCGTGATGCGCTCGATCGGCGTTTCCTTGATGTCGACCAGCTCGACATTGTCCTGGTTGTACACCTCGTAATAGAAGGTCTCGAGCGGTAGCCGTCGGGTACCGAAGCCGTGATTCCTTGGGATCAGCTTCTCGGCCACGGCCTGGTTCTTCACCCGCTCACGGATCTTGCGCGCGACGAAATCGGAGATCGTCGCGTTCGCCTTTCGATCGGTCAGGATGTCGTTGAAATTGCCTACCCAGATGCCGAAGCCGCGCTCGCCATAGAGCCTTTCATAATTGGCCTCGCGTTCCTCGTCGGAGACCTCGAACGCGCTGCGCGGGTCGGGCGTGTGAATGAAGCAGGCAAACGTCTCGCGGCAGCGCGCGAATATCTCGGGATAGCCGGCCTTGATCCTGGCCTGCGTCTCGGCGTCTATCTTGCCGTTGTGCAGCGGCGCGGCCCAATTGGCCGTACGCTGAAACACCGTGAGATGGCCGACCTGGCCCGCAATGGTCTGGATCGTCTGGATGCCGGTCGCGCCGGTGCCGATCACCGCCACGCGCTTGCCGGCGAAATCCACCGGCTCCTTCGGCCATCGTGCGGTGTGGAACGACGCCCCCTTGAAATCGTCGCGCCCCTCGACCCGGGGCAGGGTGGGAGTCGACAACGGTCCAATCGCGGTAATCAGGAAGCGCGAACTGAAACGGCTGCCGTCTTCGAGGGTGATGATCCAACTCCGCGAAGCGTCCTCGTAAACCGCCGCCATAACCCGGCTGCGAAACTGGATATCGTGGCGCAGGTCGAACTTGTCGGCGACATGGTTGAGATAGCGCAGCGTTTCCGGCTGGCCGGCAAAATGCTCCGACCAGTCCCATTCCTGCAGCAACTCCTTGGAGAACGAATAGCCATAGGAGTAGCTTTCGGAATCGAAGCGCGCGCCGGGATAGCGGTTCCAGTACCAGGTGCCGCCGACATCGGTCCCGGCCTCGAACACCCGGACGCGCAAACCCTGCTCGCGCAATCGATAAAGCTGGTACAGGCCCGACATGCCCGCGCCGATGATGATGGCGTCGAAATCCGGAATCGGCGTCGCTCCCTCGCTGGTGGTTTGCGCCAAGGCTATCCGGTCTCGTGGCGGCGGACAAACCCTGCATGGACGCGTGGCAGGGTTGCAGGTTTGCCGCTGGCCGGTCTCGGTCGGCTTTACTCACCACCGCATCTGCCCCTATCGTCGGGATCAGGACCGCCGATCAAGCGGCGAAAGCAGGAGGGGAGGGAAGCGATGGTCCAGGCGCTGCAGCGCAAGCTGACGTCGGTCGACGTCAGCGATCCCCAGCTTTATCAGGACGACACCTGGCGGCCGCTGTTCGAGCAGCTCCGCCGTGACGATCCTGTGCATTATTGCGAGGCGTCGCGGTTCGGGCCGTACTGGTCGGTGACGCGCTACGACGACATTTTTGCGGCCGAGCTTGATCACGAGAACTATTCGTCGAGTTCGGAGCTCGGCGGTATTCAGGTGGCCGACCAGCCGAAGGGGCGTGAGATCTCGAATTTCATCCGGATGGACCCACCCGGTCACACCGCGCAGCGACGCACCGTTGCGCCGATTGTGGCGCCGTCCAATCTCGCCAATTTTGAGCCGCTGATCCGCAAGCGGACTGCGGACGTGCTGGACGCGTTGCCGCGCAACGAGATCTTTGACTGGGCCGAGCGGGTCTCGACCGATCTGACCAACATGATGTTGACGACATTGTTCGATTTTCCCTGGGAAGATCGCATGAAGCTGAGCTGGTGGTCGGATGTGGCGATTGCCAATGTCGATTCGCCGGACGCCGTCGTGCATTCGGAAACCGAGCGTTACGATGAATTGGCCAGGATGGGCGACTATTTCCGCAAATTGTGGGACGTACGTGCGAATGCGTCGCCGACCTTCGACCTGGTTTCGATGCTGGCGCATTCCGAGGCGACGCGCCATCTGCAGCCGCGCGAGTTCATCGGCACGATGGCGCTGCTGATCGTTGGCGGCAACGACACCACGCGCAACTCGATGAGCGGCGGCTTGGTGGCGCTGGTCGAAAACCCCGGGCAGTTCGAACTGGTCCGCGCGCGCCGCGAATTGCTCCCGAACCTCGTTTCCGAAATTATCCGCTATCACACGCCGGTGCTGCATATGCGCCGCACCGCGCGCCACGACACCGAACTCGCCGGCCGCCGCATCGGCAAGGGTGACAAGGTGGTGATGTGGTACATCTCCGGCAACCGCGACGAAACCAAGATCGACCGCGCCGATGAATTCATCATCGACCGCGCCAAGCCGCGCCAGCATCTCGCCTTCGGCGCCGGCATCCACCGCTGCGTCGGCGACCGCCTCGCCGAGCAGCAAATCCGCATCCTCTGGGAGGAAATATTGAACCGCGACCTTCGCTTTGAAATCACCGGCGCGCCACAGCGGCTATATTCGAATTTCATCCGCGGCATCCGTACCCTTCCGGGTAAGATTGTGAACTAGCCCGTCATTCCGGGGCGATGCGTCAGCATCGAACTATGGTGCGCACTTGCGCACCTGAGAATCTCGAGGTTCCGGGTTCATCGCTCCGCGATGCCCCGGAACGACAAGACAGAATTTTAAGGAACAAGAATGAAGCACGATCCCGTTGACGTCCTGATCATCGGCGCCGGCGCATCCGGCGCGGCGGTGGCGTGGAGCCTGGCCGATACCAAGATGCACATCCTCTGCCTCGATCAGGGCGGCTGGATGAACCCGTCGGACTATCCGAGCACGGGCCGTGACTGGGAGGCGAAGTTTTATGGCGACTGGTCGACCAGCCCGAACATCCGCGGCCGGCCCGAGGATTATCCTGTTAACGACGACAACTCGCCGATCAAGGTGGTGAACTTCAACGGCGTCGGCGGCTCGACGGTGATGTACACCGCGCATTGGCCGCGGCTGCACCCATCCGATTTCAAGGTGAGGACGCTCGACGGCGTCGCTGACGACTGGCCGATCGATTACGACGCGCTCACCCCGTTCTTCGAAGAGAACGACCGGATGATGGGCGTCTCGGGCCTGTCGGGCGATCCGCGCTCACCACTGACGCACCCGCCGATGCCGCCGCAGCCGCTCGGGCTCTCAGGTCCGCTGATCGGCAACGCCATGAACAAGCTCGGCTGGCACTGGTGGCCGTCGGACACGACCGTCGCGACGATGGACTACGAGGGCAGGGCGCGCTGCATCAACCTCGGCCATTGCACGCCGGCCTGCGCGCAGGGCGCCAAAGCGTCGACCGACATCACCTATTGGCCACACGCGATCCGTGCGGGGGTCGAGGTCAAGACCCATTGCCGCGTGCGCGAAATTCTCACCAACGAGCACGGCATGGCCTCGGGCGTCGTCTACTACGACAAGGATGGTGTCGAGCAGTTTCAGCCGGCCGAGGTCGTCATCATTGCCTGTAATGGCGTCGGAACGCCGCGGTTGCTCCTGAACTCGGTTTCCGGCCGCTTCCCGAACGGGCTTGCCAATTCGTCCGGCCTGGTCGGCAAGAACCTGATGTTCCATCCCTATGCGCAGATCTACGGTTTTGTGAAGGAGCCGACTGACAGCAACCGTGCGCCGCCGACTTGCCTCTGGAGCAAAGAATTCTACGACACGGATCTCTCGCGCGGTTTTGTCCGCGGCTACGGAATCCAGTTCGGCCGCGGCGCGGGGCCGGTGTTCGAAGCTGTCGCGAGCGAGCAGAAGGGCATCTTGCCGTGGGGCGTGGATCATCACCGTGTGTTCCGAAAGCTCAACGGTCATCGCCTCGCGGTGTCTGCGATCTGCGAGGATTTGCCGGAGGAGCACAACCGCGTCACACTCGATCCCGTGCTGAAGGACGGCAACGGACTCCCCGCGCCGAAGATCGATTACACGATCAGCGAGAACAGCCGGAAGATGATGGACCATGGTCTGGCGCGCGGCCGGGAGATTCTCGAAGCTGCCGGGGCCACCGATATCTGCATGAACAATCCAATTCCCTGGGGCGGCTGGCATCTGCTCGGGACCGCGCGGATGGGCACCGATCCCGCGCGCTCCGTGGTGAACGAATGGGGCCGCTCGCACGACGTGAAGAATCTCTTCATCGTCGACGGCAGCGTGTTCGTGACCTCAGGCGGCGTGAACCCGACCTCGACCATCCAGGCGATCGCGCTCTACGTCGCCGACCAGATGAAGCAACGCCTTGCCAACCTCTTCGACTGAGATCGCCATGTCTGCAAATGAATTAACCTCGACCCAGCGCGACAACCTCCGCACCGTCGCCGCGATGATCATTCCCGTCAGCGAGGAGTACAAAGTGCCCGGCGCGGACGATCCCGCGATCCAGGCCGACATGCTGGCCACACTCGGCCGCGACACCGCGTTGGTGAGGCAGGCGCTCGATCATCTCGCGCGCCTTGCAGGCCAGCCGCTGGCCGAACTCGAACCCGCCAAACGCGAGGCGATCGCGAACGAGTTCCGCGCCACCGGCGGCGCCGCAGCAGCGACACTCGTCCGCGTCGTTCTGCAATGCTACTACCGCGATGACCGCGTGCTGCGCTCGCTTGGCCTCGAACTCCGTGCACCGTTCCCAAAGGGCTACACGCTGGAACAAGGCGACTGGTCGCTGCTCGATCCCGTCAAGGCGCGGTCGGGGACGCTCAGGCGGGCGCAATAGCAGGCAGGGCAGCCTTGCGCGCAGGCCAAGGCTCTTGCGAGGACGCGCCACGGCCACCATTTGGTGAGACCGAAGGAAGCTCGCCATGCTGGATTTTACCTCAAATATTGCCAGCGACGACCTGTCGCCGGCTCCCGAACCCGCCCCTGCGGACGATCAGGCGCTGCTTGATGCCTATTCCAACGCCGTGATCGGCGTGACCGAACGCGTCGGGCCTGCTGTCGTGCGTGTCGAAACCGGTCCAAAAGTGCGCTCGGCGCGCGAGCGCGGCGGACTTGGCTCGGGCATCGTCATTTCGCCCGACGGCCTGGTGCTGACCAACAGCCATGTGGTCGGATCGTCGAAAGAGATCAGGCTCCGCGACACCGAGGGCTTTGTCACCGATGCCCACGTACTTGGCGTCGATCCCGATACCGACCTCGCCTTGTTGCGGGCCGATGGCGCACGCGATCTGCATTATGCCTCGCTCGGCAATTCCAAGAGCCTGCGCCGCGGTCAGCTCGTTGTCGCGATCGGCAATCCCCTGGGATTCGAATCGACGGTGACCGCAGGCGTGGTGTCGGCACTCGGCCGCTCGATCCGCTCGGTGAGCGGACGGACCATCGAGGACGTCATCCAGACCGATGCCGCGCTCAACCCCGGTAATTCCGGCGGGCCATTGGTTTCGTCGTCGGCTGAAGTCATCGGCATCAACACCGCCATCATTAACGGCGCGCAGGGCATCTGCTTTGCGGTCGCGAGCAACACCGCGCAATTCGTGCTGTCGGAGATCATCCGCCACGGCTATGTCCGCCGCGCCTATATCGGCGTCGCCGGCCAGACCGCACCGATCCCGCGGCGCCATGCGGTGGTCGCCGGCGTCGATAACGCGATGGGCGCACTGCTGGCGCAGATCGAGCCGGACAGCCCGGCCGCCAAGGCGGGCTTGCTGCCGGGCGATGTCGTGATCAAGCTCGACGGCGTCGAGATCAACGGCGTCGACGATTTGATTCGCGCGCTGGACCGCGATCGTATTGACCGCACGCTGTCGATGGACGTGCTGCGCATGGGAAGGTTGCGCGGCATCGACATCCATCCGGTGGAGCGGAAGCCGGCGGCGCGGCAGTGACGATCGCCCTTTCTTCACCCGCCCCTTGAGGGGGCGGGTCGGCTCGCATGAAGCGCAGCGAAATGCGAGACGGGGCGGGGTGACAGTCTCCCAACACGGACGCTGTTGGACGTGGAGAGACCGTCACCCCACCTCGGTTCGCATTGCATGCGAACCGATCCTCCCCCTTCAGGGGAGGATAAGACTCGCCGCTACTCCCGCAACGCCGCGAGCAACTCGTCCGGCGCCTCGGCCATGATCATGTGGCCGGCGCCCGGAACGACAACGGTGCGCGCGTTCGGCGTCGCTGCGGCCAATGTCTTGCCGGCCTTCGCAGGCGTCATCATGTCGCGCTCACCGAGAATGAAGGTCGCAGGCACCTTGACCTGTGCGGCGGCCGTCAGCGCGTTCTGATACGAATTGCACGCGTTGAGATCATTGTACAGTACACCCTGCCGCGTCTGCTGCAGCACGCGTTGCGCGCCCTGGTGCATCCACAGTCCCGGTGCGAGGCTGCCGCCGAGTTCGGCTTTGAAACCGAGGCCCCAGATCGACACCATGTCGAAGGCATCCGGGCTGTTGGCCTCGGCCGCCTTGAGCAGATCAGGGCCGACCGTCATCGTGGCCGCCGTTCCGATCAGGCTAAGGCCCGAAACCTTCTCGGGATGTCGCGCGGACGTCTCCAGCGCAATCAGCGATCCCATCGAGTGGCCGACGAGCTTGGCTTTCGGCGTGCCGGCGGCGTCGAGCAGCGCCGCAGTCCAATCGGCCATGTCGGCGATGGTCGGCAACAGCTTGCCCGCTGAGCGGCCATGGCCGGGCAAATCCGGCGCCAGCACCGAATAGCCGTGATGCGCGAACCAGCGGCTGTGCAGCGCCCAGGTCGAATGATCGAACCCTGCGCCATGCAGCAGGACCACGGCTGGCAGCGACGGATCGAACGGGCGGCCGCCGGTGGCAACGAAGACATCAGCACCATTCACGGAAAGCTGCATGGCTCAAACCTTCTGCGATGCGCGAAGCGCCTGACCGAGATCGTCGATGATGTCGGACACGGTTTCGATGCCGACCGACAGCCGCACCAGCTCCTCGCCAATCCCTGCGGCCTTCAACTGCGCGGCGTCCATCTGCTGATGCGTGGTGCTGGCGGGGTGAATCACCAGCGTCTTGGCGTCGCCGACATTGGCGAGGTGGCTGATCATTCTCAGGGACTCGATGAATTTCTTGCCCGCGGCACGGCCGCCCTTGATGCCGAAAGAGACGATCGATCCCGCGCCGCGCGGCAGCAGCCGTTTTGCGAGTTGATGGTCGGGATGATTCTCCAGCGCGGGGTGCAGCACCCACTCGACGGCCTTGTTGGCAGTCAGCGCCTCGAGCACAGCAAGCGTATTGCTCATGTGGCGTTCCATCCGGACGCCGAGCGTCTCGACACCCTGCAGCAGCTGGAACGCGTTGGTCGGCGAAAGACACGCGCCGAAATCGCGCAGGCCCTCGGTGCGTGCGCGCATGATGAAGGCGGCCTGGCCGAACTGCTCGTCGAAGACGATGCCGTGATAGCCGGCATAGGGCTCAGTGAGTTGCGGGAACTTGCCGGAGGCGTGCCAGTCGAACCGGCCGCCATCGACAATGACGCCGCCGATCGCGATGCCATGGCCGCCGATCCATTTGGTCGCCGAGTTCATCACGATATCGGC
This sequence comes from Bradyrhizobium sp. McL0615, assembly GCF_049993905.1. Taxonomy (NCBI): domain Bacteria; kingdom Pseudomonadati; phylum Pseudomonadota; class Alphaproteobacteria; order Hyphomicrobiales; family Nitrobacteraceae; genus Bradyrhizobium; species Bradyrhizobium sp. McL0615. The sequence goes on from NZ_CP188254.1 coordinate 2,766,647, forward strand.
GCCGAGCTCGATCGGGCGGCTGAGAAACGGCGTCGCAAAGGTGTTGTCGATCAAAAGCGGAATTTTCGCGTCATGCGCGATCTGCGCCACCGCTGGAATGTCCAGCACCTCAAGCCCGGGATTGCCGATGGTCTCGCCAATCACCAGCCGCGTATTCGGCTTGATCGCGGCGCGAAATTCATCGAGTGCGCGGGGTTTGACGAAGGTGGTCGTGATGCCGAAGCGCGGCAGGGTGTGCGCGAGCAAATTGATGGTGCCGCCATAGAGCGAGGCGGACGCGACGATGTGATCGCCGGCATTGAGGATCGTTGCGATCGCCAGATGCAGCGCGGCCATGCCGCTTGCCGTGCAGATCGCGCCGACGCCGGCTTCCAGCGCGGCGAGGCGCTCCTCGAGCACCGCCGTCGTCGGGTTGGAAATGCGGGTGTAGATGTGGCCGGCGCGCTCCAGGTTGAACAGCGCCGCGGCGTGGTCGGAGTCCTGGAACACGTAGGATGTGGTCTGGTAGATCGGGACCGCGCGGGCGCCGGTGGCGGGGTCTGGGCGCTGGCCGGCGTGCAGGCTCAGGGTTTCGAAGGCAGGCGGCTTGGGTGCGGGCATGCGGGGCTCGTCAAATCGGTTGGTCCGGGGACGGGTAGTTGGAGGTTCAGACGTGCACGGCGGTGCGGACGCGGCCGGCATTTCCGAACACGCGCAAATAGCGCTCGACTTCGGTCGGAGAGCCGGTGGCCTTCTCGGGATTATCAGACAGCTTGACTGCCGGCCGTCCATCGACCGACGTCACCTTGCAGACCAGCGAGATCGGGTCGAGATCGGCGGAACCATCCGGTGCGCAGCCGACGAAATCGTTGGTGAGGTTGGTGCCCCAGCCGAACGAGATGCGCACGCGTCCGGCGAAATGCCGGTAGGTCTCCTCGATCGAGCCGACATCCATGCCGTCGGAGAACACAAGCAGCTTCTCGCGGGGATCGCGGCCCTTCTGCTTCCACCATTTGATGATGTCCTCGCCGGCCGTGATCGGCGGCGCGCTGTCGGGGCGAAAGCCGGTCCAGTCGGCGACCCAGTCCGGCGCGTCGCGCAGGAACGGTTTGGTGCCGAACGCGTCGGGCAGCGCGACCAAAAGGTTGCCGCCATAGGTATGACGCCATTGATCGAGAATGCGATAGGGCGCCCAGCGCAACTCGGTATCGTCATTGGCGAGCGCTGCGGCGACCATCGGCAGTTCGTGCGCGTTGGTTCCGATCGCTTCGAGATCGTTGTCCATCGCCAGCAGCACATTGGACGTGCCGGTGAAGGAGGGGCCAAGGCCTTCCTTGACGGCCTCGACACACCAGCGCTGCCAGAGGAAGCCGTGGCGGCGGCGAGTGCCGAAATCCGACAGGCGTAATCCTTCGAGCTTGCGCAGCCGTTCGACCTTGGACCACAGCTTGGCCTTGGCGCGCGCATAGAGCACGTCGAGCACGAAGCGGCCCTGTCCCTTGGTCGCCTGTCGCGAGCGGAGCTCGTTCATGATCGCGAGCGCCGGGATCTCCCACATCGTGGTGTGGGTCCACGGCCCGTGGAAGTGCAACTCGTACTGGCCGTCGACCTTGCGCAGCTCATATTCGGGCAGGCGGAAGCTGGCGAGCCAGTTGATGAAGTCGGGCGAGAACATCTGGGTCTTGCCGTAGAACGTATTACCGGCGAGCCAGATCAGTTCTTTCTTGGAAAAGCGGATGGTGCGGGCATGGTCGAGCTGGGCGCGCAATTCGCCCTCGTCGATGATCTCGCCGAGACGGACATGCTTGGTGCGGTTAATGACCGAAAAGGTGACGCGCTGATCCGGATAGAACTCGCGGATCATCTGCAGCATCAGCAGCTTGTAAAAATCGGTATCGAGCAGGCTGCGCACGATCGGGTCGAGCCGCCAGCCGTGATTATAGGTTCGGGATGCAATATCGGTAACTGCCATGGCGGAACTCTACCGTGCCGGAGGCCGCCCAACCAGTGGGTTCTGGCCGGAACATGGCAGCTCAGCGCGCTATTCCTGCCGGATTCGGCCGATCGCCGCCCGGACACCGGTCCAGGCAGGCTTGTCCGGGGCGAATTGCTTGCGGAGATAGGCGGCCAGTTCCGCGACCTGGCCGTCGGTCAGGCTGTCCTTGAAGGCCGGCATATAGCCGAGGTCGGTCGCGGCCGGCTTGGCGATGCCGTGCATGATTACTTGAATCAGGTTGTCAGGCACGGCGCTGTGCAGGTTGCTGTTCAGCGCCAGCGACGGCCGGCTGCCGAACAGCGGCGCGCCGCCGACCTCGTGGCACACGGCGCAGGCGCCCTGATAGAGCCGGGCACCGACACTGGATGCGGCCGACCCGCGCGTGCCGGTCGAGGATTCCAGTTTCGCGGCGAGCGCCTGTTGTGCCGACGTGTCGATGGCGGTGTCGTTGAACGAGCCGAGATAGACCGCCATGGCGTGGATATCGGAATCCGGCAACGCCGCCAGTTCCTTCACCACGGGCGCCATCGGCCCGGCGGCGACGCCGTGAAGGCGCGACTCGCCGGTTCGCAGGTAAGCGTAAAGCTCGCCCTCGCTCCAAGGGATCGGCGCCTGCGACAACGACGTCAGCGCCGGCGCTTCCCAGCCTTCCGCGAAACCGCCGGCCAGATACGCGTTCGCCTTCTCTGCGCCGAGCGCATTGCGCGGCGAATGGCAGGCGCTGCAATGGCCGAGGCCTTCGACCAGATAGGCACCGCGATTCCATATTTCTGATTTCGCCGGATCTGGCTGGAACGTGCTGGGCTTGTGGAACAAGGCATTCCAACCCGCCATCAGCGGGCGCATGTTGAACGGAAACGCCAGCGTATTCTGCGGCGCCTCCGCGCGCACCGCCGGCTGCGCCATCAGATAGGCATAGAGCGCTTGCATGTCGGCGTCGGTGGTCCTGGCGAAATGCGTGTAGGGGAATGCCGGATAGAGATGCCTTCCGTCGCGATGGATGCCTTCGCGCATCGCACGTTCGAAGGCGGGGTAGGACCACGCGCCGATTCCGGTTTCGACATCGGGTGTAATGTTGGTCGAAAAGATCGTGCCGAACGGGGTCGGAAGCGGCTTGCCGCCTGCGTTGAGAATGCCGTTCGCCGAGGTATGACAGACCGCGCAATCGCCGAGCGCGGCGAGTTGCTGGCCGCGCGCAATGGTGGCGGCCGAATAGACCGAGGCGTCGGGACGCGCGATGGGTGCGATCGCGCGCCACGGCAGCATGGCGGCGCCAATACCGATCGCGGCGGCGCATAGCGCTGCGGCCGTTGCGAACACACCGCGCGATCCAGCGAATGGCTTGTGCCATCTGTTCTGATCGGGCTGCGGTGCGGATGCCGGTGGCGGCAATGCTTCCGGCGCCGTCTGCTCCTCGCCGCGCAGCCCTCGCAGGATGCGCTCCGGCGTGAACGGCAATTCGCGGAAGCGCACGCCGGTCGCATCATAGATGGCGTTGGCGATGGCGGCGGCACTCGGGACGGAAGCGGACTCGCCGACGCCAAGTGGCGGCTGGTCCTGCCGCGGCAGCATCAATACGTCGATCTCAGGCACCTCGGGGAATTTGATGATGGGGTAGGCGCCCCATTCGCGCGCAGTCACCGAGGTGCGGTCGAATGACACTTCCTCCATCAGCGCGCGGCTGGTCGACTGGATGACGTTGCCGTGGATCTGGTGGCGCACGCCGTCCGGATTGATCATCAGGCCGGAATCTTGCCCGGCCACCACGCGCGTCACGCTGACATCGCCGGTCGCCTTGTTGACGGCGACGTCCGCGATCCACGCGGACCACGCCGCGCCGTAGCCGGGAAACTTGCTGTGCACGTAGAGCGCATAGGCAAAGCCGCGTCCGCGAACGATGTCGCCTTCGGCCTCCGGTTCCTGCCGCACCGGCCGTGGCTTCCAGCCGGCGCGCTCGGCGACTGCATTGACGAGATCGACCGCGCGCGGGTCTTTCAGATAGCGCAAGCGGTATTCGATCGGATCGACACCGGCTTCATCGGCGCATTCGTCGATCCAGGATTCATGCGCAAACGTGTTCGGCAGCGCCGAGACCCCGCGCAGCCAGGAGGCGCGCACGATTGGCGGCATGTCGTTCGCCACCACGCGCAGATTTTCGTAGTCGTAGGGCGGGATCGCGGTGCGGTCGCCCATTTCGAACACAAGCGGCGTGTGCGGAATGGTGCCGGTCAGCAGCAGCGCCAGCGTCGGTGCGCCGTTCGATGGATAGCGCGTGGCAAAATCATAACCGGCGACGCTGCCGTCGGCGTTCAATCCGCCGTTGACGTCCATCAACTGTGCGGTGCCTTTTGGCTCCCACGTATGCTCCTGCTCGCGCGTCAACTGCACGCGCACCGGCCGGCCGACAGCACGTGACAGCAGCACCGCGTCGGCGGAAACGTCATCGGCGCAGTTGCGGCCGTAGCAACCGGCGGCCTCCATCCGGATCACCTCGATCTCAACTTCGCGGCGATGGATCAGCCGCGCCAGTTCGGTGCGCAGATGATGCGGGTTCTGCGTGCCGGACCAGACCCGTGTCAGATCCTCCTGATAATCGGCGACCGCGCAGGACGGGCCGATCGAGGCGTGCATCTGATAAGGCCAGATGTAGGTGCGCGGCATCGGCTTCGTGGCGCCGGCAATCGCCGCATCGACGTTACCCTTGTCGATCAGCGTTCGCGGCGTGGATGGATTGGCGCGCAGCGCGGTCTCGATGTCCTTCAGGTCGGGCAGCGTCGGCACCGGCTTCCAGGTGACCTTGAGCTGCGTCGCGGCCTTGATCGCATTTTCCTCGCGCTCGGCGACGACGCCAACGAAGTCGCCGATACGGACGACAGCGACCAGTCCGGCAATGTTGCTGACTGATGTCTCGTCGACCGCGATCAGGCTGTTGCCGATGAAGTCGCCGACATCGACGCCGGCATAGGGTGGACGGACGACGCGGCCGTGCAGCATGCCCGGGACGCGCATGTCGTGGACGTAAACCAGCTCGCCTGTCGCCTTCGCCGGCAGATCGACGCGCGGCACCGATTGCCCGACGATGGTGTAGGCATCGGCGGATTTCACGGGAACATCATCGGCCAGTTCAAGCTGGATGGTCTCGCCCGCAATCAATTCGCCATAGCTGACGCTGCGGTTGTCCTTGCCGCGGACCAGACCGTCTTCAACGACGAGATCCTCGATCGGAAGCTCCAGCCGCGCAGCGGCACGCGCGATCAGAAACTGCCGCGCCTGTGCGGCGGCCTTGCGCAACGGCACGGCCGTGATCTGGATCGTCTCGCTCGCGATCGTCGCGCCCTGATTGGGAACCAGCGACGTATCGCCAAGCACGACGACGACGCGCGCAAAGGATACGTCGAGTTCCTCCGCGACGATCTGCCCGAGCGCGGTGCGGATGCCGGTGCCGAGATCGACATGGCCGTTATAAGCGGTAACCGATCCGTCGGCGGTGACCCTGATGAAGGTCTCGAACTTGACGGCCTCGACGGGGGAGGCGGGACGAACGACGGACAGCGTTCCCTGCGGCCGTTCACGATCCCCGAGAGAGTTCAGCGCTGTCATCAAGTGTGCGCCTCGACCACATGGCCGGCAGCCCGCATGGCCGCGCGCATGATTTCGATATGCGCGCCGCAGCGGCAGAGATGATGACGCAGCGCTTCCAGCACCTCGCCGTCCGAGGGATGAGGGGAACGCAGCAACAACGCCTTGGTCGCGATGATCATGCCGTTGAGGCAGTAGCCGCATTGCGCGGCCTGTTCGTGGATGAAGGCGTGCTGCACGGTATCGGGATGCTCGCGCGTGCCAAGCCCTTCGAGCGTCACGATGTCGCGCCCGGTGCAGCCCTCGATCGGGATCACGCAGGACCGCGCGGCGACGCCGTCGATCAGCACGGCGCAGGCGCCGCATTCGCCGAGCCCGCAGCCGTATTTCGGTCCATTCAAAGCGAGGTCGTTGCGCAACACATAGAGCAATGCGGTGTCGGGCGCGGCGTCGACATCGCTGGTCTTGCCGTTGACAGTCAGGCGCATCGTGCTCTGCGTCATGCTCCCCCTAAGCCTTCGTTGCGTTGCAAACGTCGCACTGGACGCTTCCGAAAGATACCGTTTGTGTACAAACGTGCAAGCCGCGCCATCCCGCGCTGCAGCGCGTGCTCGCTTTATGAACAGGGCGGCGAGGCAAATGCGGTATTATGCGGCAAGTCGGGCCTTTCGCTTCCAGGCCCGCTTGACAGCGTTTCCGTCCGCGCGCAACATCATTCGTATACGAACAAAGTGACCGGACCGCGAGCAAGCGGCTCCGATCGGCGCCTTCTCGACTGCAGGCTTGTTCATGACCGATGCGACCGTCGCCGGTGGCGACAAGATCCGCTGCGATGCCTGTCCGGTGATGTGCTACATCAAGCCGGGCGCGGCCGGCGCGTGCGATCGTTATGCCAATCATAACGGCGAGCTGGTGCGCGTCGATCCGCATATCGTGCTGGAGCAAACGGTATCGCATGGCGGACGGCTGGTGCCGTTCCAGGCCGGCCGCGATTGGGACGGCAAGATCGTCCATGAGCCCAACGTGTTCGTCACCGCCATCGGCGCCGGCACTACCTATCCCGACTACAAGCCGGCGCCCTTCATCGTGTCTTCGGAGGTCGATGGCGTCGACATGGTCACCGTCGTGACCGAAGGCATCTTTAGCTATTGCGGCGTCAAGGTGAAGATCGACACCGACCGCTATCTCGGCCCCGAAACCGCAGCCGTGCGCGCGGAAGGCGAGGCGATCGGGCACGTGATGACGAGCGAATATGGCTCGCAGATGCTCTCGCTCGGCGGCGTGCACCATTTGACCGGTGGATCGAAGAAGGAAGGTCGCGTCACCTGCGACGCGCTGATGGACCTCTCCAACTGCAAGGCGGTGGAACTGACGATCGATGGCGGCGCCACGGTGGTGGTGCAGGCCGGAAGGCCGCCGATCGTGAACGGCCTTATGGAAGAGCGCATGCGCGTCGGCTGCGGTTCGGCAACCATCGGCATGTTCGCCAAGCAGTGGCATGGCAAGGTCGATGAGGTCGTCGTCGTGGACGACCATATCACCGGCGTTCTCAGTGAGCATCAGGCCGGCAAGCTGCTCGATATTCCCGATACCGGGATCAAGATGAAGGGACGGCGCTCGACGCCGGGCCGCTACTTCCAGGTCGCCGATCCCGGAACGGGGTGGGGCGGCACCAATATTTCCGATCCGCTGTCGGTGCTGGGGCCGTTCAATCCCAAGGAGGCACGGCAGGGGCTGACCATGCTGATGGTCTCGACGACAGGCGAGCATGCTGCCTACTACGAACTCGACGAGGCGCTCCGACCGATCCAGAAGCAGATGCCATCGGATCTCCAGTTCTCGGTCGAGCGCATCCAGGAAAATTGCGAGCCGGCGCTGTGCACGGTGCTGTTCATGGGCGGTGCCGGCGGCTCGCTGCGCGCCGGTGTCACCGACAATCCGGTGCGGTTGACGCGGTCGGTCAAGGATGCGCTGACGCGGGTCACCAGCGGCGGCGCGCCGGTTTATGTCTGGCCCGGCGGCGGCATCACCTTCATGGTCGACGTCACGCAGATGCCGGCCGGCGCGTTCGGCTATGTGCCGACGCCGGCGCTGGTGGCGCCGATCGAGTTTACGCTGCGGCTTTCGGATTATGCCGCGCTCGGCGGGCACATGGATCATGTGCGACCGCTGGCTTCGCTGCGGGATAACACCGAAACGCGCCCGATGCCTTATATGCCGGGACGGAGCGCATGAAACGGCTCCCGCAAATCGCGCTTCTTCCTGACGGCAAGCGGCTGCATTTGCAGGACGGTCCGATCGATCTGGTCATCGGGGCGCAGGGAAGCGAAGGTGAGGTGCGCGCCGCCTACGAGGCCGCGGCGCGGCGCTTTAACGGTTTGCTCGATGAACTCTGCGAAGAATTGATCGAGCTTCGAAAGGCTGCCGATCCGGCTTGCAGCGCGCTCAGTGGCGTCGTCGCGCGCCGCATGCATGCGGCGGTGGCGCCCTTTGCGGCCGGGCATTTCATCACGCCGATGGCCGCGGTCGCCGGTAGTGTCGCGGAAGAAATTCTCGGCGCGATGCTTGCCGCGGCGCCGCTCGACCGCGCTTACGTCAATAATGGCGGTGACATCGCACTGCATCTCGCCGACGGCGAGCAGTTCACCGTCGGCCTTCTGGACCGGCCCGACCGGCATGGCTTGATGCGAACGATTGACATTGACGCCGACGATCCGGCGCGAGGCATTGCGACCAGCGGGCGGCACGGCCGCAGCTTTTCATTGGGAATTGCGGATGCCGTCACCGTCCTGGCGCGCACGGCGTCGCAGGCCGATGCCGCCGCCACCATCATTGCCAATGCCGTCGATCTGCCTGGCCATCCCGCCATCGTCCGTTGTCCGGCGAATGAATTGCAGCCCGACAGCGACCTCGGCGCGCGCCTTGTCACCCGCGACGTCGGTACGCTCGGGGAGAGCGAGATTGACGACGCGCTGAGGGCAGGGGTGACCCGGGCACAGCAATTGCTTGCGGCAGGGTTGATCGAAGGTGCGGCCTTGCGTCTACTAGGCGAGACCGCCGTGGTGGGTGCAACAGGGTTCAAGGCAGGCGCACTGCCGGCGTTTCATAAAGGCGCACTGGAAAGAACAGTGCATGTTTGATCGGGAGCGAGGCTGACAATGGGCGCGATCATTCGCAAGATCGTCACGGTGGTCGAGGAAACCTATCTGGAGATGGGACAGAAGGTTGCGCCGCCGACGCGGCGGGCCGCGGCGATTGCCGTGATCGAGAATCCCTTTGCGGGCCGGTATGTCGAGGATCTCTCGCCCCTGATCGAAATCGGTGAGGAACTCGGCGATCTGCTTTCGAAGAAGGCCGTCGCGGCACTCGGGATCGACGGCGCCAAGGCGCACAGCTACGGCAAGGCCGCCGCCGTCGGTGAAAACGGCGAATTGGAACACGCGGCGGCGATCCTGCATCCCAAGATGGGCGCGCCGGTGCGGAAAGTGCTGAGCAAGGGCGCAGCGCTGATCCCGTCGTCAAAGAAGCGCAGCGGCCCGGGAACGACGCTGGATATTCCGCTCGGCCACAAGGACGCAGCCTTCGTGCGTAGCCATTTCGACGGCATGGAAGTGCAGATCAACGATGCGCCGCGCGCCAACGAGATCATGGTTGCGGTTGCGGTCACCGACAGCGGCAGGCCATTGCCGCGCGTCGGGGGACTGACGGTTTCGGAAGTCAAAGGCGAAGACGGTTTGAGATAATTCACAGGGATATTGGAGGTAGGGATGCGACGTAGACACGTACTGGGAGCAGGTTTGGCGATCGCGGTTGCGGGCATGGCCGGCAACGCCATGGCGCAGAGCGAGATCAAGATCGGCGAGATCAACAGCTACTCGCTGTTGCCTGCCTTCACCGAGCCCTATCGCAAGGGCTGGCAGCTCGCGGTCGAAGAAGTCAACGCGGCAGGCGGCATCAACGGCAAGAAGCTGGTCGTGATCTCCAAGGACGATGGCGGCAAGCCGGCGGACGCGCAGACCGCAGCCAACGAACTGGTGTCGAGCGAGAACGTGGCGATGCTGACCGGCACGTTCCTGTCCAACATCGGTCTGGCTGTCTCTGATTTCGCCAACCAGAAGAAGGTGTTTTTCCTGGCGGCAGAGCCTTTGACCGACGCTATCACCTGGTCCAAGGGCAACCGCTACACGTTCCGGCTGCGTCCGTCCAACTACATGCAGGCAGCGATGCTGGTGGAAGAAGCCGCCAAGCTGCCGGCAAAACGCTGGGCGACGATCGCGCCGAACTATGAATACGGCCAGTCGGCGGTTTCGGTGTTCAAGAAGCTGATGTCGGAGAAGCGTCCGGACATCCAGTGGGTCGACGAGCAGTGGCCGCCGCAGGGCAAGATCGACGCGGGTCCGGTGGTGCAGGCCGTGGCTGCCGCCAACCCGGAAGCGATCCTCAACGTCACCTTCGGCGCCGACCTCGTAAAACTCGTGCGCGAAGGCAACACTCGCGGCCTGTTCAAGGATCGCGCGGTCGTCAGCTTCCTCACCGGTGAGCCGGAATATCTCGATCCGCTGAAGGATGAGACACCCGCGGGCTGGATTGTCACGGGTTACCCCTGGTATGACATCAAGACGCCGGACCATGACAAATTCCTGAAGGCGTATCAGGCCAAGTACAACGATTATCCGCGCCTCGGCTCGATCGTTGGCTACCAGACCATCAAGGCCGCGGCGGCGATCCTGGCGAAAGCCAACTCGACCGATCCGGAGAAGCTGATTGCGGCGACCGAAGGCCTGTCGATGCCGTCGCCGTTCGGCGAGATTATCTTCCGCAAGATCGATCACCAGTCGACGCTCGGCGCCTATGTCGGCAAAACCGCGCTGAAGGATGGCAAGGGCGTGATGGTGGACTCGGTCTATCGCAAGGGCTCGGATTATCTCCCGAGTGATGCGGAAGTCGGAAAGCTGCGCCCGAAGGACTGATGCACTTGCTTCTCCCTCTCCCTGCTCTTCGCGGGGAGAGGCACTGAACTCTCCCTCTCCCCGTCCTTACGGGGAGAGGGGCGGGGTGAGGGGCTCTCTCCGCGAGTCGCGCCCGTCGATAGACCTATACCCCCTCACCCGGATCGCGAGGGCGATCCGACCTCTCCCCGCAAGCGGGGAGAGGTGACCAAAGCCGCCGACGCAGAGACTAAAGCGACACCCAACCCGGACCGCCCATGGCCTTTTACTTCGTTCAGTTCCTGACCGGCCTCGCCAGCGCGGCGTCGCTGTTTCTGGTCGCGTCGGGGCTGTCGATCATCTTTGGCGTGACGCGGATCGTGAATTTCGCCCATGGCGCGTTTTACATGCTCGGCGCCTATGTCGCGTTCACGCTGACCGAGCGCTTCTCCGGCGCGCTCGGATTCTGGGGCGGCATCGTCGTTGCAGCGCTGGTCGTCGCCGCCGTCGGCGTGCTGGTCGAGATGGTGCTGTTGCGGCGGATCTACCATGCGCCGGAACTGTTTCAGTTGCTCGCGACCTTTGGCCTCACGCTGATGGTCCAGGATATCGTGGTGCTGATCTGGGGCCCGGACGATCTGCTCGGTCGCCGCGCGCCGGGCCTTAAAGGCGCGGTCGATTTCTTCGGCCAGAACATCCCGAGCTATGACCTGTTCCTGATCGCGCTCAGCCCGGTCGTGCTCGGCGGGCTCTGGCTGTTGTTCCAGCGCACGCGCTGGGGCGTGCTGGTGCGCGCGGCGACGCAGGACCGCGACATGGTGGCGGCGCTTGGCGTCAATCAGAAATGGCTGTTCACCAGCGTGTTTGCGCTCGGCGTCTTTCTTGCAGCCCTCGGCGGGGCGCTGCAGATCCCGCGCGATGCGGTGCATCACGCGCTCGACCTGCGCATCATTGTCGACGTGTTCGTGGTGGTGGTGATCGGCGGACTCGGCAGCATCATCGGCGCCTTTGTTGCCGCCGTGCTGGTCTCCGAACTCAACGCCTTCGGCATTCTTATTTTCCCAAAGATCTCCATCATCCTGGTGTTTTTGGTGATGGCGGTCGTGCTGATCGTGCGGCCGTGGGGTCTGTTCGGCAAGCCGCAAGCCGCGGCGCGCCGCACGCCGGGGCTGACCGTCAATCCATGGCGTCCGCTGACCTCGGGAGAGCGGTTGCTGTCGCTAGGCGCGCTGCTCCTTGCGGCGATGCTGCCGCTGTTCGCCGGAAATTACGCACTCACGGTTGGGTCGGAGATCGCGATCTACGTGATCTTCGCCGCCAGCCTGCATTTCCTGATGTCGGTCGGCGGGCTCGCCTCGTTCGGCCACGCCGCCTATTTTGGGCTCGGCGCCTATGGCGTCGCGTTCCTCGCCAAGGCGGCGGGACTGCCGATGATCGTCTCGCTGTTTCTCGGCCCATTGCTGGGCCTGCTGGGCGCCGCCGTGTTCGGCTTCTTCGCCGTGCAATTGTCCGGAGTCTATTTCGCGATGCTGACGCTGGCCTTTGCGCAGATCGTCTGGTCGATCGCGTTCCAGTGGGTCGCGGTGACCGGCGGTGACAACGGCATTTTGGGCGTCTGGCCGGATAAATGGGCCGCCGGCCCGGCCAGTTTTTACTGGCTGTCGCTCGCGATTGCCGCGCTTGCGGTCACGGTGCTGCGGGTGATCGTGTTCTCGCCGTTCGGCTTTGCGTTGCGTGCGACGCGGGACTCACCGCTGCGCAGCGAGGCGATTGGCATCAACGGCAAGCGCGTGCAGTGGACGGCGTTCGTCATTGCCGGCACGGTTGCGGGCATTGGCGGCGCGTTGTTTGCTTATCTGAAGGGGAGCGTCTTCCCCGACAGTCTCGGCATCTCGCTGTCGGTCGATGCACTGGTGATGGTGCTGCTCGGGGGCGTCGAGACGGTTTCCGGCGCGGTCATCGGCGCCATCGTGTTCAAGGCGGCCAACATCTGGCTGGTCAGCCAGACCGACCTCTCAAAACTGGTGCTCGGCGGCTTCATTGTGCTGATGGTGGTGGCGTTTCCGAAAGGTATCGTGGGTACGCTGGAGTCGGTCTGGAATCGCCGGCGATCCTCCGAAGACAAGAAATCCGCGCTTGCTACCTCCCGTGTCGAGGTTGCCGAATGAGCATGGCCCCCACATTGCTATCGGTCGAGAACCTCAGCAAATCATATGGCGGCGTCCACGCCGTGCGCAGCGTGTCGTTCGAACTGCGCGCGGGCGAAATCCTGGCGCTGATCGGCCCCAACGGCGCCGGAAAAAGCACCTGCTTCGACATGCTCAACGGCCAGAACACCCCGGACAGCGGCCGGATCACCCTGCTCGGCGAGGACACCGTGGGCCGGAAGCCGCGCGCGATCTGGCGGCTCGGCGTCGGGCGGACGTTCCAGATCACGGCGACGTTCCCAACCATGACCGTGCGCGAGAACGTGCAGGTCGCGCTGGTCTCGTATGGACGGCAATTGTTCAATCTCTGGGGCTCGACCGCGAGTTACGCGCGCGAGGAGGCCGGCCGGCTGCTCGATCTCGTCGGCATGGGCGCCTATGCCGGGCGTCCGTGCGGTGAGCTTGCCTATGGCGACCTCAAGCGGCTGGAACTCGCCATCGCGCTCGCGAACCAGCCTAAACTTCTGTTGATGGACGAGCCGACCGCCGGCATGGCGCCACGCGAGCGGATCGAACTGATGCGGCTGACCGCGCGCATCGCCCGCGAGCAATCGATCGGCGTGCTGTTCACCGAGCACGACATGGACGTGGTGTTCGAACATGCCGACCGCATCCTGGTTCTGAACCGCGGCAGCCTGATCGCCGAAGGTTCGCCCGCGGAAGTTCGCGGCAACCCGCAGGTGCGCGCCATCTATCTCGGCGAAGGTCTGGTCTATGATGCCCGTCACCGCGAGGGAGCCGGCGCATGAAGCTGCAGGTCGCCGATCTCAACAGTTTTTACGGCCCGGCGCATATCCTGTTCGATATCGCGCTCGAAGTCGGCGAGGGCGAAGTGGTGGCGCTGCTCGGGCGCAACGGTGCCGGCAAATCGACCACGTTCCGTTCCATCGTGGGCCTCGTCGAGAACCGCTCGGGTCGGATCGTGTTCGAAGGCAAGGACGTCTCGCGTGAACCGACGCATGCGATCGTGCGCGGCGGGCTCGGCTACGTGCCGGAGGAACGGCGCATCTTCACCGACCTGACGGTCGAGGAAAACCTCGAAGTCGGCCGCCAGCCGAAGCGGCCCAACGCGCCGCAGTGGACGCGCGAAAAGCTGTTCACGCTGTTTCCCAATCTCGGCGAAATGCGCAACCGCCCCGGCGGCCGCATGAGCGGCGGCGAACAACAGATGTTGACGATTGCGCGAACCCTGATGGGCAATCCGTCGCTGGTGCTGCTCGATGAACCCTCGGAAGGGCTGTCGCCAAAAATCGTCGAGCAGATGGTCGACGCCATCCTCGCGATGAAAAAGGAAGGCGTCAGCATCCTGGTGTCCGAGCAGAACCTGCATTTCGCGCGACTGATTTCGGATCGCGCCTACATCATCGAACGCGGCAAGATCTGCTTCGGTGGCACGATGGCGGAACTCGATGCGCGACCGGACATCCGGGATGCGCATCTGTCGCTGTAAGCGGCAGGGAAGGGACAAGGGCGGGGAGCGCAGATGGCAAGGAGTGTTTCGCCGAAACGAGCCGTCAAGCCGGCGCGGCCGTCCTATATTCTCGACGAGCAGATCGGCTTCATCCTGCGCCAGGTCTGGCAGCGCCACGCCACCATCTTCGCCCGCGAGATCGGCATCAATTTGACGCCGACGCAATGGGCGGCGCTGGCAAAACTGACCGAGACCGGGCCGTGCTCGCAGAACCTGCTGGGACGGCTGACGGCGATGGATGTCGCCACCATCAAGGGCGTGATCGACCGCCTCACCGCGCGCGGGCTGACCGAGACCAGCCCGGATCCCGAAGATGGCCGCCGCCTGCTGGTGAGCCTGACGCGCGCCGGCCAGCAACTCGCCGAGAAGGCGGCGCCGAATGCGCTGGCGATCACGCGGGAGACATTGGCCCCGCTGGATGCGAAGGAGCGCGAGACGTTGATGGCGCTGTTGGACAAGCTGCGCTGAAAGGCCCGCGATCGCGCTAGATCAGGTTGAGCACCAATGCAATGGTGCCCACCAGAATGAGGCTAACGGCCCAAATCGTATCCAGATTGAACCAGCTCTGCGAAATGAACTTGAGGCCGAGATAGCGGTAGGCGAGCCAGGCACAACATCCGCCGGCGGCGATCATCGCGGCGGCATGGACGATGGCGACCAACATGGCCATGCCGAGATTGGCGTTGATTAGTGTGCCGGCAGCAGCATGGCCATTGTCGAGTTCGGCTTCCCGGCAGAGGCCGAGATAGATCGGCACCAGCATCAGTGCTGCGCCATGCGCGAGCGCGACGGCGAACGACCAAAGCCCCAGTTGCGCCGGCGATATCCGCGCCAATGCCCTCGGATGGCGCCGGTCGGCAAGCCGGTAAAGACCGAAGGCGATGACGAGGAGGCTGGCGCCGATCTGGATCGTGCGCTGCCATTCGACGACCGCAACCAGCAGCGCGAAGGGCAGGATCACCAGCAGCATCGCGAGCAGATGGCCGGCTGCGAGTGGCCCAAGCGCTGATACCAGCGCCCGCGGGCTCCTTTCCATTAGTCCAGCCGAAACGGCGAGCGGCCAACCCATGCCCGGGTTAACCCCATGGTAGAGGCCGCTCGCAATGACTGCCAGCCAGAGCCAGGCAGGTGTCCAGCCGGCTGCGCTCATTCAGACCGACGGATAGCAGAACGAATCCGTCGAACAGTCACCGCCGTCGAGCCGGATCTGGTGCGCGCGGTATCCGTCGGGGAAATTGACCCAGTAGTCTTTAGCCAGTTCGAGACCGCCGTCCGGCTTCGCGTTGGCCATCACCATCGCGCCGGGCACGCCATCGGGATAGAACTGGTTGTCCCAGGACGAATACAGTGAATTGGTCCAGTACACCCGTTTGCCGTCGCGGCTGATCTCGACCATCTGCGGACCGCCCGCAAAGACCTTGCCGTTCGGATGCGGCGTACGGCGTGCGATGCCGCCAATATGCACCGAGCCGGCAAGTTTTGGCTTTCGCGGGTCCCTGACATCGTATTGACGCATCTCGCCGGTGGCCCAGCAGGCGACGTAGAGAAATTTGTCGTCCATCGAGAGGTCGATGTCCGTTACCAGCGGCGGAACGGCGCCGAACCCTTGCAGCAGCGGCGGCAGTTGCTCCTTCGGTGCGGGCTCGGGCGGGATCGTCGCCGTCTTCTCGATGTGAAACTTGCCGCCCTCGCGCCACCAGGTCCAGATCGAGCCTTCGAGGTTGGTGGTGTCGACTACGACGCCCAGGAAACCGTATTCGCGAACCGGATCATGCGCGGGCCGCACTTCCAGTGCCATCTGGTGGTTGGCGCCGAGATCGATGGTCTGGACATTGCGCCGCGCGCGCAGATCCCAGAAGTGGATGCGATGGCCGTATTTGTTGGAGAGAAGATCTTCCGGCACGATGCCGTTCTCGAACTGCGGCGGCAATGCCCACTCGCTCGTCACCATGTAGTCGCGCGGCAGGTTCCACCAGAAGTCATAATGCAGCGTCTGCGGGCCGCGATCGAGCTCCCACCGTCCGAGCACCTCGAACGTCTCGCAATCCATGATGAAGACGCCGGGCGGTCCATCGGTGCCGTTCTTGCCGCCACCGCCGAGCGTAGAGATGTAAATGCCTTCCGGCCCGCAATGAACGGTGTGGGGTCGCGAGTATCCGGTCTTTTTGAAGATTTCCTCCGGCTCGATGATCTTGTGGATGGCCGCCTTGGTGGGGTTCGGCTTGGTATCGACAATGTAGATGCGGGATGACCGCAGGCCGGGGATAATGAGATAGCGGCGTTCGAGGAAGGCGTGTCCGGTCAGCGGAGATAGCGACGACGAGCAGGCGTTCCAGCCGAAATGGTGAAATTCGTCGCCCTTGTTCGGCATCGTCACGGTGTGAACGATCTGACTATAACTCTGGGAGTTCGGATTGACGTCGATAACGGCAAGCGCGTCCGGCTTCGAGAAGTCCGGGCTGAGCAGCACGGCGTAAGCGAAGCTCTCCGGCGGAGCTTCCATGGCAAGCTTTGGCGAAGCGTGAAACGTGGGGTCGGGCCGAATGTTCATCGTACTGCCTCCCTGTTTGCCTCGACGGACAGCAACACGGCTCGGCGGCATGTAGCAGCAAGAAATCACCCGGCGCGTTGAGTTCTTCTTTGAGCGTGCTGCCGGCCGGGGTTTGCCCGTCGACCATACACCGCAATACCGCCGGCGAAAATAACGATGGTGCGACCGATCCGCGCGACGAAATGAGCGCGGGATCTCGCTGATGTGACTGGACAAGTTGCGCGGGGCGGTGGCGCCGACGGCGGGATCTCGGCGCTATCTGACCGTGATGTTAATTTTCTGCGAGACCACTGGAGGATTGAACGGAAAGTGGTCGGCGTCTCCGAGCACGAGCTGAAGCGTGTGCTTGCCCGGTGGAAGCTCGATGCGCGCTTCGGTCTGGCCTGCGCCAAAATGAAGGTGCGATTTATCCTGCGGAAGCGGCTCATTGGGATTGAGCGGCTCATTCACGTCGATCAGAAGGTGATGATGTCCGCTGTTGGGGTAGCTGTCGCCGGCGTGGGTCACGCCCATGTTGCGCAGGCCGAAGCGGCACCAGAATCCGCCTTTGATGACCGCTCCGTTCTGCGGCCACACGAAATAGAGCAGAACATCCTTCGGCGCAGGCTTTCCCTGCGCATGTGCGGCGAAGGGCAGGCAAGTGAGCGCCACCAACAGAGCGATCCACCGCATGACCTTCATGACTGCCTCTCAACGCCCTCAAGGAGAAAGTGCGACGCGAAACCCATGGGTGGGATAGCGCACGTTGGTGTCGTAGCTGCCGCGGTTTGATGTCCGGGCGTAGTTCTGGTCCTTCCGCCAGGAGCCGGAACGGATGACATGCGCGGAGCATTCGTTCTCGCTCCACGCGGATCCGTCCACTGGTGCGCCCTGATAATTTTTGTGCCAGCAGTCCTCGACCCATTGATCGACGGCGCCGCCCATATCGAACAGCCCAAATGGATTTGGCTTCAGGCTGCCGACCTTGACGGGCTGGTCGGCGATCAAAATGTCGCTGCAGTTCTTGCAATTGACCATGCCGGGCTGAAACTGGTCGCCCCACCAATATCTGGTCTGCGTGCCGCCGCGCGCGGCATATTCCCACTCGGCTTCGCTCGGCAGCCGATACGGCTTGCGGGTGGTCTCCGCGAGCCAGGCGACATATTGCTTTGCGTCGCTCCAGCTCACGTTTGCAACAGGCGCATCGTCCTTTCCGGTCGCCGTAAATCCGCAGGCCTTTGCGGCGGCGCATGCGTTCCATTCTCGTACCGAGACAGGAAACTTCCCCATCGCAAACGGCTTGACCGTTACCTGACGAACCGGCTTTTCCGAAACGTCCTCGTTGCTGCCCATCGCGAAGCTGCCGCCCCGCAGCGCAACCATCTCGGGATCTCTAATCGACGCGGCCGCCGGCGTGGCTGGTTGAGCCGCAGGCGTGGCGGGAGAGGGAGAGGCGGACGGGGGTAGTGGCGCGGCCTGTTTGACTAAAGGAGACGGCTCAGGCTTGGGCGCAGCCTGTTGCTGCGTCGGCGCCACTGTCGGCACAGGCTGGTCGGGCGGCGCCGGTCGTTTTGCGGCCGGCGCCTTCTGCACTTCAGCCGCAGGTGAAATCGGCGCGGAAGCCAGATTTGGCAACTTGCCGGTTTGCACGAGCATGTACCAGAGCGCGCCGCCCGCAATGAACAGCAGCGCCAGGCTCAGCAAAAAGATCAGAACGCCTTCGCGGCGCTTCCGGTTTTGCTGAAGCGCCGCCGGGTCGGAGAGCACGCGATAGACCCGCACCGGATCGGTGATGTTCTTGACATGGCGATCACCGAGCGACTCGTATCCGCAAACCAGCTTGTGCTTGATCTGTTCATAGATGCCGCCGGAGATAAAAACTTCGCCGGGCTGGGCGATGCCTTCAAGCCGCGTGGCAATGTTGACGCCGTCGCCGTAAACGTCGTCGGTTTCGATGATGACATCGCCAAGATTGACGCCAATGCGATACTCGATCCAATGATGCTTCGGCAATGCCGCGTTGCGCCCCACCAGATTTTGCTGGATCACGATGCTGCAGCGGACGGCTTCGACGGGACTGTCGAAGATCGCAATGAACCCGTCGCCGGTGGTTTTAACCAACCTGCCGTGATGTTCGACGATGCTGGGTTCGATGAGCTCGCGCTCGATGCGCTTGACACGGTTGTGCGTGCCTTCCTCGTCGATCTGCATCAGGCGGCTGTAACCGGAGATATCGCCTGCCACGATGGCCGCAAGGCGGCGCGGCATTGGTTCGCGCGGTGGCGCGCCAAAGCGGCCTGACTTGATATCGCGAATCTGCGCCATGGCTCGGATTGTTCCAGGAGCTGTAAACGACAGCGTGCGGCTAACAATCTTCCCAGTGCGTCCTCAGGCTACCATAGTGACTGAGGGCGGCAAGCAACCGTGCGTGGGTTCCACTTTGTGGTACCCGCGCAGCGGCGCTCACGAGAATAAGTCACCCAGCTCCTCTCAAGGTTCAACGAGGGGGCGCGAACTTCAGCCTTGGAACCCGGCAGCCGAGCCGGGGCAGCAGCCCTGGGTCAATCCTGTCCCGGCCATTTGGCGCGATAGCGAATTTCGCTGCCGTCGATATTCGGTTGCCATGGCCCCGGCTCGGAGGCATGCGGGGCCTTGGCTGACAGGGCGATGCGGTAGAGCCGATCGGGTTGGCCGTCGATCTTGACCTCCAACTGCCGATGCGAGGTTCGGAACGCCAGTTCGACGTCGCCCGCGATCACCGGCCTGCCGCCGTCATTACGAAACTGGTTGAAGCGTGGCTCACCCGGCATGCGGTTGATGTCGGTCTGCAACTCGATCGCGATGTCACGGACAGAATTCGGCAATGCGGTTCCGGCGGGGAGGCGAACCTCGAAGACTAGAAGCGGATTGGCAGCGTTAGGATTGAGCCAGGGCGTCGCGGTCGTGACGGCGTAAACATAGTAGGCGGTGCCGGCCGCGATGCAAAACCCGACGACAACGCCGAGTGCCTTCAGGCTGTTACGGAAAAGTGTGCCGGTATTTTCTCCGCCGCGCAGCCGCCTCGCCAGCGTCGTGCCGAGGACGAGACCCGCGATCGCGCCAAGCGGTGCGAGCACCAGCAGCACCAGAATGCCGGATGTGATGGGGTCGGCCCGGTTGCCGAAGCCGACCAGCTCCAGGATCAGCAAGGTGGCAATAAAGCCCACGACCGCGCCAACCACCCCGCCGGCGACTTGCAACGAATTTTTCAAGTATTCCTCGATGACCAGAGCCCGCAAACCGCCACCAAGGCAGCCCGGTTTTGTCGAGGCTCGCCGGCAATTCGTTCACCGCTTTCGAGGCTTAACGCAATTTTTCGGATGCATCTGGCGCGATGGTGCCAGGTCTGGCGGTATCAATGCCCGATGATGATCTCCGGCACCTTGCCCGCCGGTGGCGTGTTGCGGCTGCGCTGGGTGCGGACGATGCCGTCGATGATGGTCATGCCGATGCCGGGCAGGTCGCCGAGTTGCACGCTTTCGAGGATGTTCTTGCCGGGCGAGTGCTGCGCCTTGTCCATTAGGACGAAATCGGCAGAGCGGCCGACTTCGATGATGCCGCAATCGAGCTCCCGCATGCGGGCGGTATTGCCGGTGGCAAGACAGAAGGCGAGTTCGGCGGGCAGGTCGCCGAGCGAGGACAGCATCGAGACCATACGCAAAATGCCGAGCGGTTGCACGCCGGAGCCGGCCGGCGCATCGGTGCCGAGGATGACGCGGTTGAGATCACCCATTTCGCGCGCGATGCGCAGCGTGAACAGTGCCGAACGCTCGTTGCCGTTGTGAACCAGTTCCAGCCCGCGCTTGCAGCCCTCGCAGATGCAGCGGATCTGGTCGTCGGGTAGCGCCGTGTGGCCGCCGTTGATATGGCCGACGACATCGGTGTCGGCTTCCAGCACCACGTCCTTGTCGATCAGGCCGGATCCGGGAATGGAAGGTCCGCCGGTGTGGATCGTGCTCTGGATCCCGTATTTGCGCGCCCATCCGACCATTTTCCGCGCGGTAGGGCCGTCCTTGACGCCGCCGAGGCCGACTTCGCCGAGCAGTTTGACGCCGGCCGCGGCCAATTCCTTGAAATCGTCCTCGACCATTTCGCATTCGATCACCGGCGCGCCAGCGTGAACCTTCACGCCGCCCGGGCGAAGCGTCCAGAACGCACGCTGCGCAAAGATCGCCATCGCCTTCAACCCGACGACATCGCGGGGACGGCCGGGCATATGGACCTCGCCCGCGGAAATCATGGTGGTGACGCCGCCATGGAGGTAGCTGTCGATCCAGCCGATCTGGTTCTGCCGCGGCGTCCAGTCGCCGGCGACGGGATGGACGTGGCTGTCGATCAGGCCCGGCGCGACGGTGGTGCCGTTGGCATCAACAACGGTGGTGGCGCCCTCGGTGTTGACGTCCTTGAAGCGGCCGATGGCTGTGATCTTGCCGTTCTCGGCCACGATCGTATCGCCGTCCAGGATCGGCTTCTCCAAGGCCCCCGACAACAGCAGCCCGATATTGCGGATCACCAGCTTGCTGGGACCGGTTGCCTGGGGTGCGTCGTGGGCCATGGTTTTTCCTTTTGGTTCAATGCCTTCGCCGGACATTCTGCCCGGCTTGACGATCGGATCAAGCTGGATTATTCATTTGTATACGAACAATCGTATACGAATGATTGAGCCGGTCAATCCGGCGTGCAGGTCAGGGAACGGTGCGATGAGCAATTTCAACCAGGAAAGCGTGCTGAGTGTCCATCACTGGACCGATACGCTGTTCAGCTTCACCACCACGCGCGATCCCTCGTTTCGTTTCAGGAACGGCGAGTTCACCATGATCGGGCTGAAGGTCGGTGAGAAGCCGCTGCTCCGTGCCTACTCGGTCGCCAGCGCCAATTACGAGGACCGGCTCGAATTCTTCTCGATCAAGGTACCGGACGGCCCGCTGACCTCGCGCCTCCAGCACCTGAAGCAGGGCGATGAGATCATCGTCAGCCGCAAGGCTACCGGCACGCTGGTGATCGACAACCTCGAGGACGGCCGCAACCTCTATCTGATCGGCACCGGCACCGGCCTGGCGCCGTTTCTTTCCGTGATCAAGGATCCCGAGACCTATGAGCGGTTCGAGAAGGTGGTGCTGCTGCACGGCTGCCGCCGCGTCAAGGAACTCGCCTACGGCGAGATGATCACGGAAAAGCTGCCGAACGACGAACTGATCGGCGAATACATCCGCAACCAGCTGGTCTACTACCCGACCGTGACCCGCGACCCCTTCCGCAACCGTGGCCGCATCACCGACCTGATCAATTCAGGCAAGCTGTTCGCCGATATCGGGCTCGCCTCGCTCGACCCCGCCTATGACCGCGTCATGATCTGCGGTAGCCCGGCGCTGGTGACCGACACGCGGACTTTGCTCAACGGAAAGGGATTCGTCGAAGGCAATCACGGCGAGCCGGCGCAGTTCGTGGTCGAGAAGGCGTTCGCGGAGCGGTAGCTGCCGGACCCTCATGGTGAGGAGCGCGGAACGCGCGTCTCCGGACGATGCTCCGCATCGCCGGGCGAACCATGAGGGCCACAGACGGGCCTGCATCCTTCGAGACGCGCGTTCCGCGCTCCTCAGGATGAGGAAGACAGATTGTGCCTAGCCGCGCATCCCTAAGGCCGCACCGCCGGCGCTTCCAGCGGCATGCCCCGCGCCCGCGACATCAGATATAGCTCCAGTTCGACCAGTTCCGTCGCGCCGTAGTCATAGGGCTGCGCCCGGATACCCGTGATGCAAGCGCGCAGTCGCCGCTGCAGCGATCCCAGCGACTGCCATTCCAGCCGGTAGAGCGGGTAACCCGTCGGGTGTCCTTGCGTGATCGCCGATCCCGCTAGCCGCTTGTCCCAATTATCGTCATGGCAATTGGCGCAGCCGAGATTGAGCTGGCCCTGCCGCTGCATATAGAGCTCACGTCCTCTGGCGATGAACGGCGCTAGCCGCGGGTCGGCGCCGGTTTCGATCGCAGCACCTTGCGACTGCCTTGCGACAAAGGCCGTGAGCGCCAGCAACTCGCGGCCCTCGAAGGGCAACGGCGTCGCCTGCTGCTGGTTGGTCCGGCATGAATTGATGCGCTGCTCAAGATCGACAGGGCGGCCGATGGCCTTGTCGAAGGCGGGGTAGCGCGCGGCGACGCCCTTCATGCTGGTGCGGGCATCGTGGTGGCAATCGGCGCAGGCCTTGTTGGCGGCACCAGCCTTGCGCTTCCAAAGCGCCTCGCCGTCGAGCACCCAGAGCATGCCGGGATTGGCGGTATCCTCGTCCTGCATCGCTTTGGTTTCCGGCTTCATGAAGTCGTAGCCGGAGCGGCGGTCGGCTTGCGGGATTTCGGCGGCGAACGCAAAGCCTGCGATCAGCAGCGCAACGGCTATGGCGCCGGCAAATCTCATTCGACCGTGATCGAAGCGGACGCGGTTTCGGCAAACCCCTGGTCGCCGATCCATTCGAACTCGAACTTGCCGCTCTCGGTCGCGGTGGTGAAGAAGGTGATGAAGGGGTTGGCGGCAATCGCCGGAAACAGGTCGGCGCGGAAAATCTCTGACCCGTTGAAGCGGCACGTAAAGCTCGTGATGATGTCACGTGGAACGAGTTCGCCCGACGCAATATGGCGATAGCCGGTTTCCATGATGTGCGACATCAGGGTCTTGATCTCGATAATGTCGCCACGTTTGGCTTTCGCCGGAACGTTGATCAGGGCTGAAGCCATCAGATCACCTCCTCGGTGCAGGCGGCGAGCGTCACCACGACATCGACGCTGGCCGACCAGAACGAGCCGTCCGAGAGCTTTGCGATCGCGACGATCTTCTGGCTGTCGGCAAGGCGGATGCGGGTCGAAACCTGCGCGCGGCCGTTATGCGGGCCGAAATGGAAATTGGCGATGTTTGCTTGCGGATTCTTTTCGTTGAAGACGTGGATGCTGCGGACGTGATCCTCCGGGGCCATCGGGTGGTTGACGCTGACCGTCATCGGTACGGTGTTGCCGTTCTCGACCAGCGGCGGGATGTCGAGCTTGACCTTGCCGGCGCGGACCGTCGCGCCGCCGGTGACGCTCTGGATGGCGGAGGCCAGCATCGCCGGCGTCGCCTCCGCTGGGCGAACGATCACGACCGGGAGCGCGCCGAGCACGGCTGCGCCACCGGCGAGGCCGAGGAACTGGCGGCGTGATGAATTTGGCGGTTGCTGCATCATTGCTTCCTATTCGCGCAGGCTTCCGAGATACGCCACGATATCCTCGATCTGTTCGGCCGACAGGATCGGCTTGCCGCGCCACAGCGTCCCGACGCGATCGAGGCCGTCCACGCGGTAATAGGACGGCATGATGGTCGCGGCATTGAGACGGGAGGCGTCCACCAGCCGCAGCCGAAGCTGGCCCTCGGACCAGCGGCTGCCGGAACCGGAAAGATCAGGCGCCAAGTCGCCCTGGAACCTCTGTTCGGGAAATGGGCCGCTGTGGCAGAGGATGCAAGTGCTGGAACGTTCCACGACGAGGGCTCGCCCGCGTGCCTTGTCGCCGGCCATGCCCGTCAGCGACTGAGGAATGGCATCGCCGACGACGATATAGGGCGGCAAGGCCTGCGCGCGGGCCGGGCCGGGCAGCGCGAGTAACGGTCCCGCGAGCAGCATCCCGATATGGCTTCTCGATTTAGCCAAAGGTTTCCACCGTAATCGTCCTGAACCAGGTTTCCGCCGCCTCGGCCTCGCGCTGGCGCACCGCGCGTGGAGCGTTTACCGGGCTCGTCGCGCCCTCGACCTCGGCGAACTGGCCGTCCTTTGGTTGATAGACGCCCGACAACGAGAAGGCATAGCCCGGCGCGACGGTGTTGTAGCAGGCGCCGCTCAGCCGCGGCGTTTCGGGCGCCTTGTCCGATAGCATGGCGACGATGCTGGCTGCGCACGCCTTGCCTTGCGCGCTTGCGGCGGACGCGGCCTTCGGGATTTGGCCGGCGATGCAGGCGTCGCCGATAACGTGAACATGGGGCGCAAGTTTCGAGGCAAAGGTGGTCGGATCGATCGGGCACCAGCCGGTATTGTCGGCGGCGCCGGCGAGTTCGGCGATACGGCCGGCTCTCTGCGGCGGGATCACGCTGGCGACATCAGCGACATAGTTGCCGAAGTCGGTGATGATGGTGCCGGTCGCGGGATCGACCGAGATCGCGCGTCCGCCCTGCGATAGCGCGATCCGCTCGATCATGCCCGGATAAAGCTCTTTCCATGCGGCCTCGAACAGCCTTTGCTGCGAAAAGCCGTCCTTGGCGTCGAGGATCAGGACTTTTGACCGCGGCTTTCGCGTTTTCAGGTAATGCGCGATCAGGCTGGCGCGCTCGTAAGGCGCGGGCGGACAGCGCAGGGGAGCCGCAGGCACCGCGATCACCACCGTGCCGCCGTCCTCCATGGCTTCGATCTGCCGCCGCAGCAGCATGGTCTGCTCGCCGGCCTTCCACGCATGCGGCATCCTGGCGGATGCGGCTTCGTCATAGCCGGGCAGGGCGTCGAAGCGCAGGTCGATGCCAGGCGACAGCACCAGGCGGTCGTAGCCCAGCGAATTCCCGTCGGCCAAGGTGACCGCGCGCTTCTGCGGGTCGACCTTCGCGGCGGATTGCTGAATGACCGTCACGCCGCTTGCGGCAATCTTGTCGTAGGTGAATTGCTGCGCCGGCAGTTCACGCATGCCCGCGATCACCTCGTTACTGAACGGGCAGGCGGTAAAGGTTTGATTTGGTTCGATCAGGCTCACTTGAAGTTTTGCATCGAGTTGCCGTAGCGCCCGCACGCAGCTCGCACCGCCGAAGCCGCCGCCGATCACGACGATATGGGCCGCGCCTTGCGCCAATGCCGGACAGGGCATGCTGGCGACCGCCGCAGACGCAGCGATGCCGCGAGCGACATCCCTGCGCGTCATCGGGCGCGTGGTATTCATGGCGGTGATCCGGAAAAAGGGGCGGCGGCCGGAACGAGGCCGCCGCCCGCTATTGTCAGGCAAACGTGATGTTCTGGTCCCGCAACGGGATCGAACGGATGCGTTTGCCGGTGGCGGCGAAGTAGGCGTTGAGCACCGCGGGCGCCGCGACGCCGATGGTCGGCTCGCCGACGCCGCCCCAGAAGCCGCCGCTCGGCACCATGACCGACTCCACCTTGGGCATCGCGGCAATGCGCATGGAATCGTAGGTGTCGAAGTTGGTCTGCTCGATCTTGCCGTCCTTCACCGTGCAGCCGCCGTAGAACAAAGCGGACAGGCCATAGACAAAGGAGCCCGCGATCTGCCGCTCGATCTGCGCCGGGTTGACGACATAACCCGGATCTGTCGAGGCAACGATGCGATGCACCTTGATCTTGCTGCCCTCGGTGACGGAGATTTCGGCGGCACCCGCGACATAGCTGCCGTAGCCCATCACCTGCGCGATCCCGCGATAGACGCCTTTCGGCGCGGGCGTGGTCCAGCCGATCTTCTCGGCCACGGCATTGAGCACGGCAAGATGCTTCGGATGCTTGCTCATCAGCTTGCGGCGGAATTCCAGCGGGTCCTGACCTGCGGCATTCGCCAGCTCATCCATGAAGCATTCGAGATAGATCGCGTTGTGATTGACGTTGACGCCGCGCCAGAAGCCGGGCGGGACGTGCGGGTTGCGCATGGCATGCTCGACCAGGAGGTTCGGCACCGAATAGCCGATCGCAGCTTCGCCCGTGGCAGCAAGGCCCTGGAAGGCGGCGGGATCCTTGCCGTTTTCCAGCGCTGCCGGGCGCACCGCGAACAGGATCGACTGCCCCGACAATCTCACATGCAACGCCGTGAGATTGTTGTCGGCATCGAAGGCCCCGGTCAGCTTGCACTGCGTGACCGGATGGTACCTGCCGTGCAGCATGTCCTCTTCGCGCGACCACAGCAGCTTGACGGGTGTGCCCGGCATCTCCTTGGCGATCAGCACGGCCTGCCGGACATAGTCCGTCATGCCGCGGCGACCGAAGCCGCCACCCAGCATCAGCTTGTGCACCTCGCATTTTTCAGCCGGCAGGCCCGATGCTTCCAGCGTGGCGGCGAATGCCGCTTCGCCGTTCTGCGTGCCGCACCAGACCTCGCATTTGTCCGCGGTATAGACCGCGGTCGCGTTGAGCGGCTCCATGGTGGCGTGGTTCTGGTAGGGATAGTTGTACACCGCCTCGATCTTCTTGGCGGCGCCTGCGATCGCGGCCTTGGCGTCGCCGTTCTGGCTGCCGACATAAGCCGGCTGGGCATTGTCGAGGCCTTCGGCCAGCCATTTGGCGATCGACTCGCTGGAGACTTTGGCGTTCTCGCCTTCGTCCCAGACGATCGGCAGCGCATCGAGCGCGGTCTTGGCGTGCCACCATGTGTCGGCGACGACCGCGACCGCGCTGTCGCCGACCTTCACCACCTTCTTGACGCCCTTCATGCCGGCGATCTTGGCTTCGTCGTAGCTCTTCAGCTTGCCGCCGAAGACGGGGCAATCCTTGATCGTGGCGTTGAGCATGCCGGGCAGCTTGACGTCGGCGCCGTAGATCATCGCGCCCGTGGTCTTGTCGACGGTGTCGAGCCGCTTGACGCCCTTGCCGATGATCTTCCAGTCCTTGGGATCCTTCAGCTTGACGTCCGCCGGCGGTTCGAGCTTGGCGGCGGCCTCCACCACCTTGCCGTAGGTCGTGGTCTTGCCCGACGGTGTGTGGGTGATGACGCTGTTGGCGACGGTGCATTCCGAGGCAGGAACCTTCCACTCGTTGGCGGCCGCCTGGATCAGCATCACCCGCGCGGTGGCGCCGCCCTTGCGGACATATTCCTGGCTGGTGCGAATGCCGCGGCTGCCCCCGGTCGAGAAATCGCCCCAGGCGCGCTTGCGTGCGACACTTTGTCCGGGAGTCGGGTATTCGGTGACGACCTTCGACCAGTCGCATTCGAGCTCTTCGGCGACCAGTTGGGCGAGGCCGGTGAGGGTGCCCTGACCCATTTCCGAGCGGGCAATGCGAACCACGGTCGTATTGTCGGGGCGGATCACCACCCAGACATTGACCTCGGGCGAGCCATCGGCGGCGCGGACCACGGTCGGTCCGCCGAAGGGAATATCGAGGCCGATCGCGAGGCCGGCGCCGGCGGCAGCCGTGCCGATCACAAAACCGCGGCGGGTGAGTTTGGGCATGACGTGCTTGTTCATGGCATCCCCCTCAAGCGTTCGCTGCGGCGTGGATTGCCTCGCGGACCTGCTGGAAGGTCCCGCATCGGCAGATATTGGTGATGGCCTCGTTGATGTCCTGGTCGGTCGGTTTCGGCTTCTCCTTGAGAAGCGCCGCGACCGCCATGATCATGCCGCTCTGGCAATAGCCGCATTGCGGCACGTCGTTGGCGACCCAAGCCTCCTGCACCTTGTGCAGCGCGCCATTGCTGGCGAGGCCTTCGATCGTGGTGATCTGCTTGCCGGCGGCTTCGCTGACCGTGACGCCGCAGGAGCGCATCGCGACCCCGTCGACATGCACGGTGCAGGCGCCGCATTGTGCAATGCCGCATCCGTATTTGGTTCCGGTCAGTCCGACGTTCTCCCGGATTGCCCAAAGAAGCGGCGTGTCGTCTTCGACGTCCACGCTGATTGATTTGCCGTTGATTGTGAGATTTGCCATCGCGTATCCCCTGTTAGCTCAATCCACCGAGAGAGCTGCGGGCGGGAACATGGCCTGCGATTTGGAATAGTTCAAATCAAGAAAATGCGTTTGCACTCAGGATGAAAGCCGACCCGCCGGTGTTGCGTGGGCAATGTGCCCCGGCATGGCTGTCATGTCCGTTCTGCACCGACACCTGGCGCGCTATGGTTTGCCGGCTTTGAAGGCCTCGAGAATCTCGGCGCAGACGGGCCCCGAGCGGGTGCACCAGGCCTGCTGCGCCGCCGCCGCTCCCGTTCGCAGCGCTGCAACGATCGACGGCTCGGGATTCGAATCGATCGCGACGCCGTTCTGACGCATGCGTTGATAGTTCTCTTCCAGCCGGGTCGACAGCACGAGCCACAATTCGCTCTCGGTTTGACGGCTGGCGGCATCGACCGCGTCTCGCGTGTCCGGGCTCAAGCCGTCATAGGCCGCCTGATTGACGCTCGCGATTGAAAGCGGCAGCGAATAGGTGATTTCGCTGAAACAGGGCAAATACTCCCAAAGCTTGCGGCCGGCGCCGCCGTCTCCCGACGACAACACCGCGTTGATGCTGCCGTCGCCCAGTTTCGGCATCGTGTCCGCGAAACTGATCGATGCGGCCTTGGCGCCGACGCTCAGGAATACGTCGGTCGAGGTCCTGTCATAGGTGCGAATGGAAAGTCCGGCGAGGTCGGGCGGTGACGTCAGCGGCGTCTTCGACCAGATGCCTGATGGTGGCCAGGGCGTCAGATAAAGCAGCCGCAAGCCTTTCTTCTGCAGCGCCGCCGCAAGATGCGGCCGCGCGATGTCGGCAAGGCGTTTGGCCTCAGTGGTCGACGTCACCAGAAAGGGCAGCGAAGGTAGCGCAAAGATCGGGTCTTCGGCCTCGAGCGCGCCGGCAAAGGCATCGCCGGCCTGCACCCGGCCTTCCGCGATCGCGGCGAGCATGCCGGCCGATTTGATGCCGGCCTTGGCATCGAAACTCGGCCTGATCTCGAGTTTGCCCGCGCTGGATTCAGCGACATGTTTTGTGAAGGCCGCCAGGCCAACGCCCGGCATCGCATTCTCTGGATATTCCGTTGGCATGTTCCAGACGGTCTGGGCCTGAACGGCGGCCGGAAACAGCAACAGACACGCGCCGGCCAGCATACTGAGAAGTCGCAACTCGTCCTCCAAATCCATCGCGTCGGCCCGATCGCCGCCGGGCGATGGTCATTCACGTGGAGCACCCACGGTCAGCCGCAGGAAACTCATCACGCTGCCGAGCGCAGCAAAGCCGGCGCCGAGTGCCAATGCAAGCGTCGCGCCATCATGGCCGGCAAGGCCAAAACACAAGGCGGCCAGCGCGGCGCCGAGCGTCTGTCCGGTCAGGCGTGCGGTTGCGACAATGCTGCTTGCGCTTCCACTGCGGTGCGGCGGCGCGCTCGACATCAGCGCCCGCAAATTGGGCGTTTGGAAAAAACCGAATCCGATCCCGCAAACCACCATGCGCCAGACGATGTTGGCCGTGCTGGGGTCCGGTGGCAGCGTTGCCAGCAGCGCCATGCCGATGCCGAGCAGCACCAGTCCGAGGCCGCCGAGGATGCCGACGGGATAGCGGTCCGATAGCCGGCCGCCGATCGGCGCCATGATCGCCACCACCAGCGGCCAGGGCGTCATGAAGAAGCCGGTCTCCACCTGCGAACGATGCAGCACGTCCTCGAAGTAGAAAGGCAGCGAGACGAAGGCCAGTCCCTGCACCGCGAATGAGCACACCGACGTGGCCGCCGACAGCGCGAACATCGGCCGCCGGAACAGGTCGATCGGCAGCATCGGCGCCGGATGGTCTGCATCCCTGCGGGTCATTATCCAGCCGAGCAGCAAGGCGGCGCCGAGCTCCAGTCCGACCAGGGCAGGAGGCGCCTGATGCGCCGCGCTGCCGATGCCGACAATGAAGAGCCCAAGGCAGCTTGCGGTCAGCGCCGCGCTCGCAAAATCGAACGCGTGCTTTGCGCGCGGCGTTTTCGGCAAGGTCTTCAGGCCGATCAACATCGCGATCATGCCGAACGGAATGTTGATCGCGAACAGCCACGGCCACGTTGCGATTGAAAGAATTCCGGAGGCAATCGTCGGCCCGAACGTGAACGCCGTTCCGACCACCAGCGCGTTGTGGCCGAAGCCGCGGCCGAGCATGTGGGTCGGGTAGACGAAGCGGACCAGCGCCGCATTCACGCTCATGATGCCGCTGGCGCCCAACCCCTGCAGCGCGCGTGCCGCCGTCAGGCTGGGCAGCGACCACGCGAAGGCACAGCCGAGCGAGGCCAGCGTGAACAGCAGCAGGCCGCCGAGATAGATCCGCTGATGGCCGACGATTTCGCCGAGCGCGCCGAGCGGCAGTAGCGTCGCGACCAGCGCGATCTGGTAAATGTTGACCACCCAGACCACGTCGGCTGGGCTGACATGGAGGTCGGCGGCAATGGCGGGCAGCGCGATGTTGGCGATCGCCGTATCCAGCGAAGCCATCGCCAGCGCCGTAAAGATCGCGGCGACCGCCCAGCGCCGGAGTTCCGGGGGCAGGCCGTCGAGAGGCGCCGGGGCGGGCGGTTGTGCGGTTGTATCCAGTGACATCAGACAGGGCTCTCCACGCCGGGGGGGCGGTCGCGCCCACTGCGGCGTGTACTACGGACGCGGTACAAGCCACAGGCACAGCGCTGCATGATGCGTATGCGAAGGAACAGCGGCGCATCGGAAAAATGCGCTGTCCGCGCCATATCCGCGCGCCGACTTTCGGATAGCTTTCCGCGCGCGGCGCAATCGACTAGGGTTCGCGCATCGCGACCGCAATTCCATAAAAAGACGGTCACCGGCGAGGGAAACGCGTTGAACGGACAGACGAGCCGGCGCAGCGAGGTCATGCGTAGCGCCAGTGAGGGGCAGCGCGCGTGGGGCGGCTTGTGGGTCACGTCCCTGCTGGCGATCCTCGGCTTTCTCGTCATCTATCCGATCCTGATGCTGCTGCTCGGCGCGCTCACCGACACCAATCCGGTGGTCGAGGGCATCTCGCTCCGTCATCTCTCGGTCACCAACTTCCTCACCGTGCTGGCGAACCCGAATGTCGCGGAGGCGCTGGCGAACACGCTGATCGCCTGCGGTGGCGGCACGTTGATCGCGGTCGTGATTGGATTGTTGTTTTCCTGGATCGTCGTCCGCACCAATACGCCGTTCAAGGGGTTTATCGCGGCCGCCAGCATCCTGCCGCTGTTTGCGCCGCCACTGGTTGCCGGCGTCGCCTGGGCTATCTTGGGTTCGCCGAAGACCGGCCTGATCAACACCATGTTCAAATGGATCGGGCTGGACTGGCGCGTCGATTTCTATTCGATGTGGGGCCTGGTGTTCGTGTTCGGCATCTACTACGCGCCCTATGTCTACATGTTCACCGCTTCAGCGCTGCGCAACATGGATCCGAGCCTGGAAGAGGCCGCCGAGATTTCCGGCGCCAGCGCGGTTGCGACATTATTCACGGTAACGTTTCCGCTGATCATGCCGGCGATCGTCTCGGGCATGCTGCTGTCGTTCATCGTCATGCTCGGCATCTACGGCATTCCCGCGGTGCTGGGCGCGCCGACCAACCTTGCGGTGCTGACAACCTATATCTTCAGGCTCACCAACTGGTCGCCGCCGCTTTACAATACGGCCGCGGCGGTTGCGATCATCCTGATGGTCGTCACCGGCCTGCTCGTGTTCCTGCAGCAGAAGGTGCTGAGCGGCCGCAGCTACACCACCGTTGCCGGCAAGGCGTTCCGTCCGCGCAGCCTCGATCTCGGTCGCTGGCGCTGGCTTACCTTCGGCCTCGGCATCGCCTATCTGCTGGTCGTCGTGGTGCTGCCGTCGCTGGCGCTGATCGTCGCCGCTTTCCGCAAATTCATGTTCATCCGCGACGTCGCAAGCCTGTTTGACGCCAGGCAGTATTCCCTGATGCATTTTCACAGCATCTTCGACAATCCGCTGACCATGCGCTCGATCTATAATTCGGTCGAGGTCGGCATCACCACCGCGGTGGTCGGTGGCGCGCTCGCCTTTGCCATCGGCTACACCATTCACCGCACCCAGGTGACGGGCCGACGCTGGATCGACGTGATCTCGACCCTGCCAATCGCGATCCCCGGCCTGGTGGTCGGCGTCGCCTATCTCTGGGCGTGGATCGGCATTCCCGGTGGTCTCTACGGCACGATCTGGATCCTGGCGCTGGCGTTCATCGCGCGCTTCATGCCGGATACGGTCAAGTCGCTGTCGACCTCGTTCATGCAGATTCATCGCGAGCTCGAGGAGGCCGCCTGGGTCTGTGGCAAGGGCGTGCTCGGCACCATCAGGACAATCGTGCTGCCGCTGGCGCGGCCGGGCGTGATCGCCTCGATGACGCTGTTGTTCGTGCTGGCGATCCGCGAACTCGGATCGTCGCTGTTCCTCTACACCAGCGACACCATGGTGATGTCGGTGCTGCTGCTCGACTATTACGAAGGCGGAAACCTCGGAAAGACCGCCGCCTTCAGCCTGGTGCAAACCGTTCTGCTCGGCGTTCTCATCGGCGGCGCCAACTGGCTGTCGCGCGGAGCAACGCAGGGCAGTGTCGCCCGAACCGGATAACAAGACGAACGGGAGGATTGGCTATGACTGCAAGGATCCTGGGCAATATTGCCGCAATCGCCGGCATCGGTGCCCTGGCGCTGACATGGAGCGCGGCGGCACAGGCGCAGGAGTTCGGTTCGCGCGAATTGATTGCCGCCGCGAAGGCCGAAGGCAGACTGGTGTTCTACACCGCTAATTTCGCCGAGGTGGAACAGCAGGTCATCAAGGCCTTCAACAAGCGCTTCCCCGAAATCAAGGTCGAGATGGTGCGCGCGCCCGGCGGCCAGTTGATCACCCGCGTGAAGACCGAGGCCGCGGCCGGCAAATTGATCGCAGACGTGGTCGATCATTCCGACCGCGCGCTGATGCAGCCGATGGCGGACATGTTCCAGGACTACGCCCCGCCGAACGCGGCCGACTACAATCCGGACGCGCAGATCGCGCCCCAGCTCTGGCCGCGCGCCACGCTGGTTTGGTCGATCGCCTACAACACCGAGCTGGTCAAGAACCCGCCCAAGACCTGGATGGACCTCACCAAGCCCGAATACAACAAAATGACCGGACAGGTGATCGCCCCGTCGGGCGGCACTACGTGGACGCGGGTGATGTTCGAGCGTCAGGTACTCGGCGAGGATTATTGGGCCAAGCAGGCGGCGACCCGTCCGGTACTATATCCCTCGGGCGCGCCGATGTCGGATTCGCTGGTGCGTGGCGAAATCGCCATGGGGCCTTTGCTCTATAACGCGATCTATCCGAAGCAGAAGGACGGCGCGCCGATCCAGATCTTCTTTCCGCCGGAAGGTGCGCCGGTCAATCCCTATGCGTCGGGCATTCCAAAGACCGCTGCGCACCCCAATGCTGCAAAGCTGTTTCTCAACTGGTGCCTGTCGAAGGAGGGGCAGACCTTCATGATCAAGGAGCTCGGTAACCTCACATCGTTGAAAGTGCCGCCGGCCTATCCGGAAGGCTTCGATCCCAAAGTGGTCAAGGTCTGGTTTCCCAAGTTCGATGAGTATGTGAAGCTCCAGGCGGCCTGGGTCGCGGATTGGAACAAGACCTACGGCTACGCGCAATGATCGCCGGATCAGGGAAACGATCGAACCGATGACGGCAACCCTTGAAGTCACCGACCTGCGCAAGCAGTTTGCCATTGGTCGGCCGGCGATCGACGGCGTCAGCTTTGGCGTGCCGGCCGGCGAGATCGTGGTTCTGCTCGGCCCCTCCGGCTGCGGCAAGACCACGACGCTGCGCTGTGTCGCGGGGCTGGAGCATCCGACGTCCGGCGAGATCAGCATTGCCGGCAGGGTCGTCTCGTCGCCCGAGCGCGGGATCCTGGTGCCGCCGCGCGCGCGCAACCTTGGCATGGTGTTTCAGTCCTATGCGGTCTGGCCGCACATGACGGTGCGGCAGAACGTGGTCTATCCGCTAAAACACCGAAAGCTTTCGCGCAGCGACGCCCGCCGCAAGGTCGACGAGGCGCTCGAACTGGTCGGCCTGTCGGAATATGCCGAAAGGCCGGTGGTCGCCTTATCAGGCGGCCAGATGCAGCGCGTGGCGCTGGCGCGCAGCATCGTTTACCGGCCGCAACTGCTGCTGCTCGACGAGCCCTTGTCGAATCTCGACGCCAAGCTGCGCCTGCGGCTGCGCGACGATCTTCGCGTCATCCTCAAGCAGACCGGGATGACCGCGCTGTACGTCACCCATGACCAGGCAGAAG
Source organism: Bradyrhizobium sp. McL0615 (assembly GCF_049993905.1). Lineage (NCBI taxonomy): Bacteria > Pseudomonadati > Pseudomonadota > Alphaproteobacteria > Hyphomicrobiales > Nitrobacteraceae > Bradyrhizobium > Bradyrhizobium sp. McL0615. The sequence goes on from NZ_CP188254.1 coordinate 2,801,340, forward strand.
CCGTGGTGCTTGGCGACCGCATCGGCGTGATGCGCGACGGAAAATTGCTGCAGATGGATACGCCGGATGTGATCTATAACCGTCCGGCGGATTTGTTCGTCGCCAACTTCACCGGCGCGACCAACGAGCTCGCGGGCACGCTGGTCTCGCGCAGCGGCCAATTCGGCACAGTCGATTTCGGCGAGGGCAGGCAGGGCGAGGTCGCGCTGTTCCACGCGCTGGCGCCGGACGAGAAAGTGCGCGTGGCGCTGCGGCCGGAAAACATCGCGATCGGGCGGCAGGACTGCGCGAACACGTTTTCCGCCAAGGTCCTCGACCGCCGCTACCAGGGCACGCAGACGGCCTACGGCATCGAGTTGTTCGGCAAGCGGCTCGAGGTGATCGAGCTCGGTACCGCCGCGCGCCACCAGGTCGGTGTCGAGGCGCCGGTCTCGCTGCCGCGCGAATGCCTGTGGGCTTATCGCGACACCGGGCCGTCGGCTTACGAATAGCGGCGCCCCCTGAGATGCAGTTAATGCATCCTGAATGCGCTGAGGTCGATTCAATTTTAGCAATCTGGACCCCGGTGCCTTTACGCCCTTCCGGTATGTTGCCGGTGTATCGGGGGGAAATCATGCCGTTCGGGAGATTCAAGTCTGGCGCTGCGTCGATCTCCGATGCCGTCTATCTGGAAGTTATCGGCAATCTTTACGGGACCACGGTCCCTATCCTGATTGCCGGCGGTTGTCAGGCGATTGTCGGCGCGATCTCGGTCAGCGAGACCGGGGACCGCCTCTCCGCGGCGCTGACGATCGTCGGCGTTGTCGTCGCTGTCGTACGGCTGTTCGGCGTGCTCGCGTTCCGGAGCGAAACGCGCCGGAGGCCGCTGCGCGATCGGGCCGAGGCCATCGTCTGGGAGCGGCGCTACGCGGTGGGCAGCTTCACCACTGCGCTGATCATCGGGCTGTTTGCCGCCCGTAGCCTGTTCGTCGGAGACGCGATCTGCCTGGTGATGGCGGTCGGCATTGCCTTCGGCTTTAGCGCGGGGATCGTCGCGCGGCTGTCGCTGCGGCCCGTGGTGGCGCTCCTGGATTTTGCGGCCGTGGGTCTGCCCGCGGTCGTTGCGACCTTCATGAAGGCATGGGATACCCCGCATATTGCGTTAGGTTTCATGTTCCTGGTCTTTATCGCCGCCGGCGTCGAGATGGTTCGTTTGTCTTACGACAACACGTTGAACCAGATGTCGCTGAAGCGGAAGTTCGAACAGCTTGCGCGTATCGACCCCATGACCGGCCTGCTCAATCGGTCCGTGCTCGTCACTGACCTCGCGGAGATCGTCACGGGACACGGCGGCGCCCTGGCCGCGGTCCATGCCATCGACCTCGATCATTTCAAGACCGCCAATGACCGCTTTGGTCATCCGGTCGGAGACGCCCTGCTGCGGCAGGTGGCGGCAAGGTTGTCGTCGCTTGCCGGCCGATCCGATCTCGTCGTCCGTATGGGCGGCGACGAATTCATTGTGGTCCAGAGGGCGCCGCAGTCCCGCGGCGATGCCGAAGCCATGGCGCAGCGGATCTTCGAGACGATCAGCGCGCCCTATCGGGTCGGCGATCATGAGATCGTCATCGGGGCCAGCATCGGCATTGCCTTGTCGCCGGACCACGGCAGGACCGTCGAGGCGCTGCTCTCCCGGTCCGACGCGGCGTTGTATCGTGCGAAGGAGCGGCGCGGCGGCTACGTCTTCGCGGCCGAGCCGGCCCTCGCGGATGACGATCACAGCCGCCAGCGCGCCGCCTGACCTCATTCCCCCGTTCCGAGCCCGAGGCTGGCATAGATCCGCCGCGCATAGGCGCCGAACTCGTCGGTGGTCTTGATCGGCAGGTCGCGCGGGAAGGGCAGGTCGATCGGGAAGTATTCTGCCATCTTCGCAGGTCCGGACGTGAGCACCGCGCAGTGTGAGGCCAGGAACACGGCTTCCTGAATGCTGTGCGTCACGAACAGAATGGTCTTGCCGCTCTCGCGCCAGATCCGCAGCATTTCGAGGTTCATCTGTTCGCGGGTCAGCGCGTCGAGCGCGCCGAACGGCTCGTCCATCAGGATCAGTTTTGGATCGTGGATGAAGGCGCGTGCAATCGCCGTGCGCTGCTGCATGCCGCCGGACAATTGCTGCGGATATTTGTCTTCGTAACCGGAGAGGCCGACCAGGTTGAGCAGATCGCGGGCGCGGGTCCGTGCGGCCTTCATCGGCAGGCCGACGATTTCGGCCGGCAGCAGCACGTTGTCCAAAATGGTTCGCCACTTCAGCAAGAGTGCCTGCTGGAACACCATGCCGATATCGCGGGCCGGGTCGAACGGGGTTTTCGAATTGCCGATCTTGATGGTGCCACCGTCGGCGTCATGCAGGCCGGCCAAAATCTTCAGCACCGTGGTCTTGCCGCAGCCGGAGGGGCCGACGAGCGAAACCAGCTCGCCTTCCCTGACGTCCATGGTGACGTCGGAGACGGCGAGGAATTCCGCGCCCTTGGACCGATAGATCTTGCGGACGTTCTGCAGGCTGATGAAGGGCTCTTCGGCGCTCATGCCAGCCATTTCTGCAGGTTAGCCTTCACGAAGGCGTTGTCGGAAAGATCGGCATGCTCGCGGCAGACGCGATCGATCTGTTGCATCTGTCCGGGGCTGAGTCCCTCGGCGGGATCGAGGCACCACAGCCCCTGCATCAACCCTTGCCGCCGCAGGATTTCATGACAGCCGGCGATGCAGCCGTGAAAATTATTGGCGACATCGAAAAACGCGCTGTTGCAATCGGTCACACGGGCGTCGAGCGCCAGCAGGTCCGCCGGCAGGCTGTCCTTGCCGCGCGCGGCCTTGCACATCTCGAACTGCTTGATCGCGCTCGCGGTCCAGACCGACCAGTGCCCAAGGAGACCGCCCTTGAAGTATGCGCGAGTGGTGACACCCTTGTCGCGCAGGTCGAACGGCAGCATCAGATCGAGCAGGATGTGATCGTCATTGCCGGTATAGAGCGCGACGCGGTCGAGCGCGCCGGCCGCCGCCACCCCGCGCAGGACGTCGAGCGTCCGGTAGCGGTTGAACGGCGCGATCTTGATGGCGATGACGTTGTCGATGGACGCGAAGCGGCGCCAGAAATCGGCGCTGAGGATGACGCCGCCGACCGCCGGCTGCAGATAGAAGCCGACCAGCGGGATCTCGCGCGCCACCGCCTCGCAGTGGGCGATGATCTCGTCTTCGGATGCCGATTTCATCGCGGCAAGGCTGAGCAGGCCGGCGTGGTAGCCGATGCCGCGTGCCGTTTGCGCCTCCGCCGTGGCTTGCCCGGTCGGACCGGCGAGCCCCGCGACCATCGCGATCGGTCGCTTGGTCCATGAAGCCGCGGTTTCCGCCGCCAGCTCCAGCACCGGCCGGTACAGCCCGACGTCGCGGATCGCGAATTGCGTGGTGTGGACGCCAACGGCCAATCCGCCAGCGCCGGCATCGAGGTAATAGCGCGTCAGCGCCCGCTGATGCCTGATGTCGAGCTTGCGGTTGGCGTCGAGCGCGAGCGGATGCGCGGGGAGTACCGTGCCGTCGGCGATCAACTTCCGAATGTCAGCTCTGATTTCGCTATGATGCATGACGGTACTTCCTATCCAAATTCCGGGCCGGCCACGGCGAACGGCGGCTGCGCGGGGGAAATGGCTGCCGGGCCAAAGCACATGCGCTGAAACGGCCGCTCGATGTTCCAGCCCGATGCGACGAGGCCGCTCAAAAATTCTTCCTGAGAATGGACGGCGTCGATCAGCCACGGCCCCGTCTCGGAGCGGACGATGGCATCCACCAGCGCGAGCGCCTGATCGGCGCGATCGGCCAGCAGCGGGCCGATATGCCGCGCGGTGCGTCCGTCGCGGACGAGGGCCACGGTGCGATCGTCAGACACGATGCGCGAGCCCGGGCGCGCGGAAAATTCCGACAGCAATGTGCTGCGGTCAAAGCCCATGGCGCTGGCATCGCGTGCGGCCAAGGCGTCGAGGTGACCCGCCGATAGTGACCGAGACGCCCCAGCGCCTTGCGGCTTCGTTAGCCGCAACCGTCTCAATTGCAGCGTCGGCGTGAAGCCGAGCGGACCGTAGACGGTGGCGCCGGCGGGGGTCGCGTCCAGCCAGGTCGTGAGACCGCGCTCAGCCGCCACGTTGAGACAGGCATCGACGAGTTTCGTCGCAATGCCGCGGCGGCGAAAATCCGCGGTGACCAGCACCATGCTGATCCAGGCATTGCCGGCCGAGTAGCGCAGCAGCGCGGCGGTCGCTACCAGCCGCGCGCCGTCCCGCATGCCGAACACAACGCCCTGGCTCAGGAAGAACCGCCAGTCGGCCTCGTTCTGGTTCCAGCCCGCTTCGGTCGACAGCACGAGCCCGGCCTGCGCGTCGCCGACGCCGAGCTCGATGATGTCGATCGGCTCAGTAGCGGCCATCACGCACCTCGTATTTGGTGGGCTTGCCGAGGCTCGGCATTGATCGCGACACCCAGTCTGCGGTCCACCTGATCAGTTGTTCGGTATCGACGATCGGCAGGCCGAACAGCTTTACTGCCTGCGAGGTATCGGTCAGCCAGGCCGTCGGCTCTTCCTTGCCAACGATCACGGGCGCGCGGCCGAAACGCTGGCCGAATTTTGTAGCGAGATCGCGCACGGCGAGGATCTCGTGGCCGCTGACATTGATCGGTGAGGTCGGCGTCTCGCAATGCGCCAGACACCGCAGCGCCTGCGCGGATGCGTCGCCCTGCCAGATGAAATTGACATGGCCGAGGCTGACGTCGATTGGCTTGCCCTGCAACACCTTGCTGGCGATGTCGTGCAGCACGCCGTAGCGCATGTCGATCGCGTAGTTGAGCCGGAACAGCCGTCCGGCCGTCGAATGCTTTTTCGAAAAGTATTCGAACATGCGCTCGCGCCCGACGCAGGACTGCGCGTATTCGCCGGGCGGGTTGGGCGCCATGTCTTCGTCGGAGCCTTTGCCATCGACCGGCACGAACGGATAGACGCAGCCGGTCGAGAACGCGACGATGCGCGACCCCGCAAACGCCTGCGCGACCAGGGCAGGGACGTGCGAGTTCATCGCCCAGGTCAGCGACAAATCACCCTCGGCGCCAAACTTGCGGCCGGCCATGAACACGATATTTGGAATCTTCGGCAGCGCCTTGATGGCGGCCTCGTCGAGCAGGTCGCAATTGATGGTCTCGACGCCGCGCGCCTGCAGCCAGTCCTTGACGGCGGGATCGCTAAAGCGGGCGACGCCGATCACGCGGCGTTCGGGCACCGCGGCCTTGGCAAGGCCCGCCAATGTCGGCCCCATCTTGCCGGCAACGCCCAAAATCATGATGTCGCCGTCGACTTTGCGGAGATCGTCGATCAGCGCCTGGCTCGGGCGGCATAGCAGGTCGTCGAGCGCTGCGATATCCGAGATCGTCTGCGGCAGGCTTTCGCGCGTGAGCAGCATGTTTCTTCCCTGTCTTCTTATTGCAGCCGGATGTCGCGGACGACGAACATCCGCTCCAACCCGAGCACAAGCCCGTACAGCGCTACGCCCAGCAATGTCAGGAGCACGACGGCCATCACCATTGCCGGCGTATCGAGCGAGGACTGCACCTGGATCATGAGATAGCCGAGCCCGCGCTCGGAGGCGATGAACTCGCCGACGATGGCGCCGGCCACCGCCAGGATCGCACCGACCTTCATTCCGGAAAACACGTAAGGCAGCGCGCCCGGCAACTGGATCTTTCGGAACAGCGTCCAGCGCGAGCCGCGCAGCGATTTTACGAGATCGAGCAAATCAGGTTCGACTTCGCTCAGCCCGCGGGCGGTGGTGAGCAAAATCGGGAAGAAGCAGATCGAAAACGCGATCAGGATGTTCGGGAATATCCCGTAGGAGAACCAGACGATGAAAAGGGGCCCAAGCGCCACCTTCGGAATCATGTTCAGCGTCACGAACAGCGGCAGCAGCAACAGGCTGATCAGCGGTGACCAGGTAAACATCACCGCCAGCATGACGCCGACCAGCGCGCCGAGGCAGAACCCGCCGAGGATTTCGGCCGCCGTCACCGCGAGATTGGAAAGCCAGGCATAGTTGGGCGATGCCAGCGTCTTGATGGTTGCGAGCGGCGAGGGCAGGATGAATTTCGGCACCTGGAAGGCGTCGACCAGCACCTGCCACAGCACGATCACAGCCAGATGCACGATCAGAATGATCGCAAAAGACCGTGCCGATCCGCCGTCACCGCTGAACACCATGCACTCTCCTGGCCACGCGCCCGGTTGCCGGCCGTGTGGCGACAATCTATCGCGGCCACTTTCACTAATCAACCATCTGGTTGATTACGGCCGCAGCGAATGCATCACCAGATCGACCACGTGCCTGCGGCGGGCCTGCCGGGCGGACCGGCTCGACAGGTCCTTGCCGAAGATCGCCGACAGCGTCGGCGTGTTCGAAAAGTAGAAATAGCTGAGGCCTGCAATCGAGATGTAGAGGTGTACCGGGTTGATACCCTTGCGGAATATGCCGGCTTTGACGCCCTGGCCGAGGATGGTCGAAACCAGGCTGACCAGCGGGGAATGCATCGCTTCCAGCTTGCGCGAGCCGCGCACATGGCGGGCGCCGCCGCGGTTTTCGTCGTTCAGCAGCACGATGAAGTCGGGATGCGCGGCGAGGTGGTCGAAGGAGCTCTCGATCAGCTTCTTGATCGCCTGCTCAGGCGGCAATCCCTCGAGGTTGAGCTTGCGCTCCTGGGCGCGGATTTCCTCATAGACCCATTCCAGCACCGCCAGATACAGCGCGTCCTTGTCGCCGAAATAGTGATAGACGAGCTGCTTGTTGACGCCCGCCCGCGCGGCGATCTCGTCGACCCGGGCTCCGGCAAGGCCGCTGTCGGCGAATTCGCGCCGCGCCGCCGTCAGCAGTTTCCTGCGGGTTGCGGCCGGATCGCGCCGCTGCGGCTTTAAGTCATCAGATCGTTTTTTGGGCATTTCCAACCAAATAGTTGACAAGTCGTCTGGTCCTTGTTGCATTGGTAGCGTCACCGGCGTGCGGCGACAAGATCGGTTGCAAAACGAGGAGGGTTGCCATGAAGGGGTTGCGAATTACGGGACTGGCGCTTGCGCTGGCCCTACCGGCTGCGCCCTGTGCGGCCGCCGAGGCTGTCAACCTGATCCTGAACTGGACGCCGACGGCGGATCATTCGCCGTTCTATTACGCCAAGGCGCAGGGCTGGTACGAAAAGGCCGGCATCGACCTGACGATCGAGGTCGGCAAGGGCTCCGGCGTCTCCTCGCTGAAGGTCGGCTCCGGCGGCTCGCCGTTCGGCATCGCCGATCTCGCGACCATGCTGGTGGCCAAGAGCAAGGGCGCCGACGTGGTGGCGCTGATGAGCATCTACGCCAATACCGGCCAGACCTTCTACTGGCTGAAGAGTTATGGCGTGAACGGGCCAAAGGATTTTCCGAACCACAAGATCGGCAATCCGCCCGGCGATGCCTCGCGGGTCATGTGGCCGGCCTTTGCCAAGGCCGCCGGCATCGCGCCTGACTCGGTAAGCTTCGTCAATGTCGGGCCGACCGCCAAGATCGCGGCCCTGAAGGCCCATACGGTGGATATCATCAGCGATTTCTACAATGAGCACGATCTCAAGGCGATCGAGTTCGGCGCCGATCTCGGCTACGTCAACTGGAAGGACATCGGGCTCAATCCCTACGGCAACTCGCTGATCGTCAACGGCGCGTTTCTGGAGAAGAACCCGAAGCTGGTCGAGGAATTCGTCAAGATCAGCCAGAAGGCCTACGCCGCCTGCGTCGCCGACGTCGAGCCGTGCCTCAAGGCGCTGCTCGACCAGGCTTCCGGCCACGACAAGGAAAACCAGCAGCGCCAGTGGGAGCGCATCAAGTTCCTGATGACGGACGAGTTCACTACGACCAGGGCGCTGGGCTGGATCGACGCCGAGCGCATGAAGAAGGACTACGAGCTGGTGCAGACCTATCTCGGCATGGAAAAGCCGTTCGACGTGAACACGGCGTTCTCGGTCAAGATGCTGGATACGAACGTGAAGATGGATGCCAGCAAGGTGAAGAAGTGACGGTTGGATCGCGATCTCTCCCCCGTCATTGCGAGTGCAGCGACTTGTCCGCCGAAGCCTTGGCGAAGGCGGAAGCAATCCATTTCTCCGCTTCCTGAGATGTGGATTGCTTCGTCGCTCCTCTCCTCGCAATGACGTGAGGAGAGAATCTGCCCTCGTCACTGCAGCGCCATGGCTGAGGTCCACGATGGCCTTGAACAGGTGATGCGGAGTGAATCATGCTTGCAGGACAGCTTGCGACGATCGTCGCCGCCGCGTTCGCCGGGGCCGCCTTCTACGTCAACTTCGCCGAGCAGCCGGCGCGTCTTGGTCTTGATGACCGAGCCCTCCTCAAGCAGTGGAAACCAAGCTACGACCGCGGCTTTCAGATGCAGGCGAGTGGGGCAGTGATTTCGGGCGCGCTCGGCCTGATTGCTGCCTGGGCGACCGGGGATTGGCGCTGGACCGTCGGCGCGGTGCTCATTCTCGCCAACTGGCCGTATACGCTGTTGGGCATCATGCCGACCAACAACGCATTGAAGGCGATTGCCGAGGAGGGCGCCGGTCCGCAGTCACGCGCGCTGATCGTGAAGTGGGGAGGCCTGCACGCGGTCAGAACGGCTCTCGGGATCGCGGCGACGCTGGCCTACCTGTGGGCGCTCAATTAGCGAGTGGATCGCCGTGCCCTGCAGGCCGCGTCACTGCAGCGCCATGCCCGAGGTCGCGATTACCTTCGTCAGTTTCTCGTAGTCCGCCTTCATCAGCGCAGTGAGCTCCGCGAGCGGCATCGGCTTGCCCGGGATATTTGCGATCGCGAGTTGGCGCTGCACGTCCGGATTCTGCAGCGCCTTGTTGATGCCGTCGTTGATCTTCGCGACGACGGCGTCCGGCGTGCCCGCCTGAACGTAGATGCCATACCAGGGCACGTAAGTAGCTTCCGGAAATCCCGCTTCCGCAATCGTCGGCACGTCGGGCAGGTCGGCGACACGTTTGTCCGTCATCACGGCAAGCGGCTTCACGCTGCCGGCCTTGATGTGCGGCAACGCCAGTTCGAGCGAGACGATTTCGAAATGCATCAGATTCGTCATCAGGTCGATCAGGGCCTGCGGCTGGCCCTTATAACCGACATTGGTGAGCTTGATGTCGGCCGCCTGAAACAGCTTTTGCGCGCTCAGGTCGATCGAGGAGCCGGTGCCGGGATTTCCGAAGTTCAATTCTCCCGGCTTCTTGCGCGCGATCTCGACGAATTCCTTGATGGTGCTGGCCGGCATCGACGGATGGACCAGCGCCACGCTTTGGTTCCAGACCGCAAGGCCGACGCATCTGAGATCCCTGAGCGCGTCCCAGCCGGCGTCCTTGTAGAGCGTCGGATTGACCAGCGCCGCCGGGCCGGTGACGAGCCAGGTGTAGCCATCCGGTTCGCTGCGTGCGACCGCTGATGTGCCGATATTACTGTTGCCGCCCGGCCTTGCTTCGATGACGACCGTTTGTTTCCAGTCACGGCCGACCTGTTCGGTCACAGCGCGGGCGACCATGTCGACGATGCCGCCGGCGGGGTAGGGCACGATGATGCGGATCGGGCGGTTTGGGTAATTGCTCTGCGCCTGCGCGGTATTGGCGAACAGCATGGCCGCGCCCAAGGCAAAACCCACGGCAAGGCCCAGCGCGGTTTTGATCCGGCTCATCTTCCTTCCCCATATGTCGCGCACCGGTCGAGCGATGCGCCTTGCCCCTCTGTCGGGGGTATTCAGTCGTTGGCTACCAGCGAGCTGATGCTGCGCGCCAGGCCCAGCATGCGTGGCGCGCATTCGCGTTCGATTTGTTCGGCGTTGAAACGAAACGACGGGATACCGCAATTGACGGCAAGGCAGTCGCCCGAGGCGGTGCGGTACAGCGGCGCGGCGACGCCAAAAATCTCGCGCCGCCATTCGCCGAGCGAGATCGCAAAGCCGCGCTCCTTGCAAAGCTCGACATCGGGCAGCGTCCGCGCCTGCACATAGTCGGCTTCCTCCGGACGCTCGGCCTTCACATCAGCCACATAGGCGTCGAGTTCTTCCCTGGTGAACAGCGACAGCAAAGCGCGGCCGACGGCGGTGGGCGCCAGCGAGCTGGCAAAGCCGACATCGGGCAAATGCGTCACGGCATCGGTGGTGCGCAGCGTTTCGACATAGATGAAGTCGAGCCCGAACGGCATCGCGATTGAAACCGTGCCACCGGTATAGGACGCGAAGTCACGCATCAGCGGCCGCGCCAGTTGCCGGACTTTTAGCGCCGACAACACCGGATAGGCGGCGGCCAGAATCCCGAGGCCGAGCTGGAAGCGTCCCTTGGCGTCGCGCTTGAGATAGCCAAGCTGCGCCAGCGTGTAGGTCAGCCGCGACACCGTCGGCCGCGACAGGCCGGTATGCAGCGCGAGATCGGCATTCGACAGCGAGCCAGTGCGGTTGCGGAAAGCCGCCAGCACGTCGAGCCCATGCGCCAGCGTGGTCGCGAAGGAGGGGTCGGCGTGGTCCTCCGGTGCCTTGGCACTGGAAGAGGGACCGATGGTTGAGATCGCTGCCATGATCAAAGATTGGTCAAAATCCGGAACTATGTCAATATATCGAAATGAATTTGCAAGTCGTGTCGATATACGCTTAGGTTCCGCCCAAAATACGGGAGGCGACATGGATTTCGATCTTTCCGGTCGATCGGAAGCATGGCTGGAGAAGCTGCAGACCTTCTTCGACCACGAAGTGCTGCCGCGCCATCGCGCCTGGCTTGGGCACGTCGCCAGGGGCGAGGCCGCCCCCTTCATGGGCGACCTTCAAAGCAAGGCGCGGGCAGCAGGGCTGTGGAATCTCGGCCTTCCCGAGCTGGCCGATGACGAGCCCGGCACCCGGCTTTCCAATCTCGAATATGCGCCGCTGGCGGAAATCATGGGCCGGCTGTTCTGGGCGCCAGAAGTCTTCAACTGTCAGGCGCCCGACGTGCCCAACATGATCGCGCTGCAGGATTGCGCCACTCCTGAGCAGAAGGCGCGCTGGCTGCAGCCGCTGCTGGAGGCCAAAACCCGCTCGGCGTTCGGCATGACCGAACCCGACGTGGCCTCCTCCGATGCCACCAACATCGCCACGCGCATGGTCCGCGACGGCGACGACTACGTCATCAACGGACGGAAATGGTTCATCACCGGCGCCGCGCATCCGCGGTGCAGTTTTCTGATCGTGATGGGCGTGACCGATTCCGGTGCCGACCGCACCGGCCGCCATTCCTGCATCATCGTGCCGATGGAGACACCGGGCGTTCGTCTGGTGCGGCGGCTGCGTTGGATGGGCTGCGAAGATCATGTCGCCCCGATCGGCGAGCTTGCCTTCGATAACGTTCGCGTGCCTCGCGCGAACCTGCTCGGCGCTGAGGGCGAAGGATTCAAGGTAGCGCAGATTCGCTTGGGGCCGGCGCGCATCCATCATTGTATGCGCTCGATCGGGCTGTGCGAACTCTTGATCGAACTGATGATGGTGCGCTCGTCAGAGCGCTCCGCCTTCGGGCGCACTGTGATCCAGTACGACACCGTGCAGCGCTGGATCGCCGAATCCCGCGTCGAGCTCGAACAGGCGCGGTTGCTCGCCTATCGCTGCGCGTGGCGGCTCGATCAGGCCGGCCATCAGGACGCGTGGCGCGACGTCTCGCTGATCAAGGTCGCGGTGCCGGCGATGCTGCAGCGGATCGCCGACCGCGCCATGCAGGTGTTCGGCGCGATGGGCGGTTCCGACGATACGCCGATCCATCAGGCGCTGGCCTGGGGCCGCCTGTTGCGGATCGGCGACGGCCCTGATGAGGTGCATCTGCGGCAGATCTTTCGTATGGAGCCGATGCCGTCCTGGTCGATTGCAAACTCGCCGTATCTCGCCGCACATCCGTCCTGAGCGGTGTTAAGACGGCACGTCTCGTAATTCCTTGAAAGGCGTCTTCGGATGACGATTACCGATCAACCCCGGGCTTCGCAGAACGCTTCGATCGACAAGGAGCGGCTGCGCCAGAAATATCTCGAGGAGCGCAACAAGCGGCTGCGTCCCGATGGCAACGACCAGTATCTGCGCGTCGCGGGACAGCTCGCGCATTATCTTGACGATCCCTATACGCCGGTCACCCCGCGCGATCCGAAGACCGACCACGTCACCTTCGCCTTCATCGGAGGCGGCTTTGCTGGCCTCGCCACCGCCGCGCGCTTGTCGGAAGCCGGCATCAGGGATGTCCGCATCATCGAAAAGGGCGGTGACTTCGGTGGCACCTGGTACTGGAACCGGTATCCGGGCGCGCAATGCGATACCGCGTCGATGGTCTACATGCCGCTGCTCGAAGAAACCGGCCACATGCCGTCCGAGAAATATGCGCATGCGCCGGAAATCCTCGCGCACTGCCAGCGCATCGGAAAGCAATATGGCCTGTACGACAACGCACTGTTTCACACCGAGGTCGTAAGCCTCGACTGGGACGAAGCACAATCGCGCTGGACCATCCGCACCAATCGCGGCGATGCCTTCACCGCGCAATTCGTCGGCATGGGCACCGGGCCGCTGCATGTGCCAAAGCTTCCCGGCATCGAAGGCATCGAGTTCTTCAAGGGGCACTCGTTCCACACCAGCCGTTGGGATTACGACTACACCGGCGGTAGCCCGTCGGGCGCGCTGATGGAGAAGTTGAAGGACAAGCGCGTCGGCATCATCGGCACCGGCGCCACCTCCGTGCAGTGCGTGCCGTATCTCGCGCGCGCTTGCAAGGAGCTCTACGTCTTCCAGCGCACGCCGTCGTCCGTCGACGTCAGAGCCAATGCGCCGATCGATCCCGAATGGTTTTCGCAGATCGCTTTGCCCGGCTGGCAACAGCGCTGGCTGGAGAATTTTACCGCCAACCAGGCCGGCGGCTCCGCGGAAGAAGATCTGGTGCAGGACGGCTGGACTGATTTGTCGCGGCGCATCCGCGCAAAAATTATGGATCTGCCGCGCGAGCAGCGCACCCCGCCAAACATGCTGGCGGCGTTCGAGGATTCCGATTTTGAGAAGATGGAGGAAATCCGGGCGAGGGTCGATGCGATCGTCAGCGACCGCGAAACGGCGGCGAAACTAAAAGCCTGGTATCGCCAGCTCTGCAAGCGGCCGTGCTTCCATGACGCCTATCTGCAGGCCTTCAACACGCCGGGCACGCATCTGGTCGATACCGACGGCAAGGGCGTCGAGCGGATCACCGAGAACGGCGTCGTCGTTGCCGGCAAGGAATACCAGCTCGACTGCATCATCTACGCCTCCGGGTTCGAGGTCGGCACCGAATACAAGCGGCGCGCCGGCTTCGATCTGGCCGGCCGTGGCGGCGTCAGGCTATCGGAGCATTGGGGCACCGGCATGCGCACCAAGCACGGCATCCACGTCCACGGCTTTCCGAACGCGTTCTTGGTTCAGCCGACGCAGGGCGCCAATCTGATCTCCAACGTGCCGCATAACCTGACGGAGTCCGCGAAGACGATTGCGCTGATGGTGCGGCATGCGCAAGCGAACGGTTACAAGGAAGTCGAAGTGACAAAAGAAGCCGAGGATCGCTGGGTCGAGCTGCTGCTGACCGGCGCGGGCCGCATGATCGGCTCGCCCGACTGCACGCCGGGCTACTACAACAATGAAGGTCGCGAGCCGGGGCCGGCGGCCAAGCTCAATGTCGGCCACCCGGCGGGACCGATGGCCTATTTCAAATATATCGATGGGTGGCGTAGCAGCGGCCAGTTCGAGGGGCTGCAGTTCCGCTGACGTCAGTTCCGATTTTGTTTGCGCAAGGGAGTACTCAACAATGAGCCAACCAGCCACGACGGAAACCCCGAAAGAGGCCTCCGCTTCCGTCATCGCGCAGCATGCGGCGACGCTGAAGGCGCTGCCGTTCTCTGACATCAGGGATTTCGATGACGCCGCACGCGGCTTTCTCGGCAGCGTGGAGAACGCGAAGATCACCTCGCCGCAGGGCAGGACGGTCTGGAGTCTGGAGCCCTACGGCTTCCTGTCAGCGGAACAAGCGCCGCCGACCGTCGACCCCAGCCTGTGGCGGCAATCGCGGCTCAACATGCATCACGGCCTGTTCGAGGTGGTGCCCGGCGTCTATCAGGTGCGCGGGCTCGACATCGCCAACATGACGCTGATCGAGGGCGAGCGTGGCGTCATCGTGGTGGATACGCTGACCTCGATCGAGGGCGCGCGGGCCGCGATGGAGCTCTACTTCCAGCACCGGGGAAAACGGCCGGTCAGCGCCGTCATCTTCACCCACACCCATACCGACCATTGGGGCGGCGCGCGCGGCGTGCTCGATGACGAAACGCTCGCGAGCGGCAAGGTTCCGATCATTGCGCCCAACCTGTTCATGGAACACGCGGTTTCCGAGAACATCATCGCCGGCCCGGCGATGCTGCGCCGGGCGATGTACCAGTTCGGACCTTTGCTGGCCAAAGGCGTGCGCGGGCAGGTCGATTGCGGGCTTGGCAAGACCATGGCGGCTGGCGCGGTCGCGCTGCTGCGCCCCACTGATCTGATCATCGCAACCGGTGACACCAGAACCATCGACGGCGTGGAATTCGAATTCCAGATGGCGCCGAACAGCGAAGCGCCGGCGGAAATGCATTTCTTCATCCCGCGCTACAAGCTTTTGAACCTCGCGGAGAACTGCACGCATAATTTCCACAATCTGCTGCCGTTCCGCGGCGCCGACGTGCGCGACGCGCTGGCGTGGTCAAAATATCTCGGCGAAGCCCTGCAGATGTGGGGCGGCAAGGCGGACGCGATGTGCGGCCAGCATCATTGGCCGGTGTGGGGACAGGAGCGGATCGACACCATGATCCGCCAGCAGCGCGATCTCTACAAATTCTCGCATGACCAGACCATCCGCCTGATGAACCACGGGCTCACCGCAACCGAAATCGCGGAAACCATCCGCTTGCCGGCGAGCCTTGAGGGCGCCTGGCACGGCCGGGGCTATTACGGCCATATCCGCCACAATGTGAAGGCGATCTACCAGAAATATCTCGGCTGGTACGACGCCAATCCGGTCAATCTCGATCCGCTGCCGCCGGTCGAGTCGGGCAAGAAATATGTCGAATACATGGGAGGCGCGGATGCGATCCTGGCGCGCGCGGCCAAGGATTTCGCCAACGGCGAATTCCGCTTCGTGGCGCAGGCCCTCAGCCATCTGGTCTTCGCCGAGCCCGACAACCAGGCGGCGCGCGCGATGCTCGCCGATACGTTCGAGCAGCTCGGCTATGCCTCGGAAAGTTCGACCTGGCGCAACGCCTATTTGTTCGGCGCGCAGGAATTGCGACAGGGCATGCCCAAGGTGCCGCCGCGTTCGACGATGCCGCGCGAAACGCTGGCGGCGCTGCGCACCGAACAGCTATGGGACGTGCTCGGCGTGCGCCTCAATGGCCCCAAGGCCGAAGGCAAGCGTATCGTGCTGAACTGGAATTTCACCGACACGAACGAGACATTCATCCTCAATCTCGAAAATTCCGCGCTGACCTATGCTGCCGGAGCGCAAGCGTCCGATGCCGACGCCGGCTTCACGCTGCCGCGCGGCGTGCTCGACGAGGTGATCGCCAAGCTGACGACGTTCCCGGAAGCGGTCGGTGCCGGCAAGATCAAGGTCGTCGGCGATCCGCTGCGGCTCGCCGAGTTGATGATGTTGATGGATGAATTCCCACGAATGTTCGAGATCGTCGAACCGAAACGGACGGCGGTGAGTTGAGTGACGTGTAGAACGCGTAGGGTGGGCAAAGCGAAGCGTGCCCACCATTGTTTCGCGTCGAGGATAGATGGTGGGCACGGCGCAAGTGCGCCTTTGCCCACCCTACGGTCGCGCAATGACGGCGACCTTTGTCACACTACTCCGCGCTGCTCACCAGCTTGATCCGCGGCTCGGCTTTTTCCATCAGGCTGCGATAGGCGGCGAGATAATCGAGCGCCATGCGACGCGCGGTGAAGCGGGCTTCGAACTGCTTGCGGATGGCGGCGCGGTCCAGCGTGGCAAGACGGTCGACCACGGCAACGGCGCTGGTTTCGTCTTCCACGACGAAGCCGGTGAGACCGGGATCGATGATCTCCGGGACCGACCCGCGGTTGTAGGCAAGCACGGGTGTGCCGCAGGCCATGGCTTCGATCATCACAAGCCCGAACGGCTCCGGCCAGTCGATCGGCACCAGAAGGCCGATTGCGCCGCTGAGGAAACCGGGTTTCTCGCGATCACCGATCTCGCCGATAAATTCGACCAGCGGATTGGCCTTGATCAGCGGCGAGATGACCTCGTCGTAGTATTCCTGGTCGGCGCGATCGACCTTGGCCGCGATCTTGAGCGGAATGCCGCAACGGACGGCGATGCGGATGGCGCGATCCACGCCCTTTTCCGGCGCGATCCGCCCCAGCACGGCGAGATAAGACGGCTGCACCGGCTGCGGCGTCAGCAAATTCTCCGGCAATCCATGGAGAATGGTACGCACCCAGTTGGCCTGCGGCACCGGCCGCCGCTGCGCGTTGGAGATCGAGACCACCGGAACCTTGGAGAAGGTATTGAAGACCGGCTGATGCTCCGGCAGGTCGAGCCTGCCATGCAGGGTGGTCAGGAACGGCGTCGGCTGCCGGTAGAACAGCGAGAATGGATAGTAGTCGAGATGAAAGTGGAGAAAATCGAACTCTTCATCGTCGCATTTCTGCCGCACGCGCTCCAGCATCACCATATGTAGTGCATTGGGATCCCGCACCGAGCCGTCAAGGCGCAGCGCTTTCGGCCACGTCGCGTCCAGTTTCGCGGAGGTGTGCGAATCGCCGCTGGCAAACAGCGTGACGTCATGTCCGAGTGCCACAAGTTCCTCGGTAAGCCAGTGCACCACCCGCTCGGTGCCGCCGTACAATTTGGGGGGGACAGCCTCTGTCAGCGGGGCGACCTGCGCGATGCGCATATTTACGTCTCCTGGTTGGAATGTTGGTTGAACAAAGCCCTCAGCCCACGGTCGACACCGGCGTGCCAGTAACGGGAACGTTCCCGCATCTGCGAAGTTCCTTAGATCAGCACATCTTGCTTCCTCCACACGGCTGTCTTGCTGATGCCATCTGACACGAACAGATTTAAGGCCGTCTCGATGCTGCAAAATTGTTGCGCGGTGATGGCCACATGCGCGGAAACCCGAAGCGGCATTCTTCACGTCATCGTGTGCGATACGCGGTAGGGATTCTCGTTCACTCTCAACAGGTTTGCGGAACTCATGGATAATCTCTCAGGCTATGTGCGGCATCCGTTTTCATTCGTTCTGCGCTATATGCGCCGGCGACGTGCGGCGCATGTGATCATTGTGTCTGCTGTCGTGGCAGCAGTTGCCTGCTCGGTGGGCACGCAGTACGGCGTGAAGAACCTGGTCGACAGCCTGACAGCCGGTTCGTCGCACGCCAACGGCGTATGGCTGGCATTCGGTTTTCTCATGATGCTGATTGCGGCAGACAATCTCTTGTGGCGGGTCGCGAGCTGGACCGCGAGCTTCACCTTCGTCGGCGTCACCGGCGATCTCCGCCGCGATATGTTCCGCCATCTGACCGGTCATGCCCCCAGCTATTTCTCAGATCGTCTGCCGGGAATGCTGACCAGCCGTATTACGGCGACATCCAACGCAGTGTTTACCGTCGAGAACATGTTCGTTTGGAACGTGCTGCCGCCGTGCATCGCGACCATTTCGGCAATTCTTCTGATCGGAACGGTCAGCCTGGCGATGTCCGCGGGGCTGATCGTGATCGCGGGTATCATGCTGATGGCGATGTTCCGCCTCGCTGCGGCGGGCAAGCCGCTGCATGACGAATTTGCCGACAAGGCGGCTGCGGTGGACGGCGAGATGGTGGATGTCATCAGCAACCTGCCGCTGGTCCGCGCCTTCTGCGGCCTGAGCTACGAACATGACCGCTTTGACGCCACCGTCGAGCGGGAACTCGACGCCCGGGGCCGCAGCCTGCGCTATCTCGAGAAGCTTCGGCTGCTTCACGCCGTCGTGACAATCATACTGACCATCGCGCTGCTAGCGTGGTCCATCACGCTCTGGCAGCAAGGCGCGGCGTCCACCGGCGACGTGGTGCTGGTCTGCACGCTCGGGCTTTCGATCCTGAGCGCGACGCGTGACCTTGCGGTGGCGCTGGTCGACGTCACCCAGCACATTGCCCGCCTGACCGAAGCGGTCGCGACGCTGTTGCTGCCGCACGAATTGAAGGATCATCCCGAGGCCGAGCCGCTGATCCGCAGCGGAGCCGCCGTCTCCTTCAACAACGTCGCGTTCCACTATCCCGGCGGCGCACAGGTGTTCGACAAGTTCTCGTTGCGCATTCAGCCGGGACAACGGGTCGGACTGGTCGGGCATTCCGGCGGCGGAAAATCCAGTTTGTTCGCGTTGCTGCAGCGGTTCTACGACATCCAGCGCGGCAGCGTCACGATCGACGGCCAGGACATTTCGCGGGTGACACAGCAAAGCCTGCGCGAGGCGATCTCGGTGGTGCCGCAGGACATCTCGCTATTCCACCGCTCGATCATGGAAAACATCCGCTATGGACGGCCGAACGCGACCGATGACGAGGTGCTGCGCGCGGCGATCGCGGCGCGCTGTGATTTCATCGAGAATCTTCCCGAGGGCATGGATACCATGGTCGGCGATCGCGGCATCAAGGTCTCCGGCGGCCAGCGGCAGCGCATCGCCATCGCGCGGGCTTTCCTGAAGGACGCGCCGATCCTGTTGCTGGATGAAGCGACCGCGGCGCTCGACAGCGATTCCGAGGAGGCGATCCGAGAGGCCTTGTCACGGCTGATGCGCGGGCGCACGGTGATTGCCATCGCCCATCGTCTCGCCACGTTGCGCAATTTCGACCGCGTGGTGGTGCTGCAGGGCGGCCGGATCATCGAGGACGGTCCGCCGGATATCCTCGTGCAGGGAAGGGGCCCTTACCGGGAATTGGTCGCGCGCGAAATGGGCCGGCTCGCCAGTCATGCGGCGTGATCGTCGCCAGTAGCGTTTGCGTTCCCGATGCGTCCATCGCAACGCAAAACAATCGCTTGAGGTTCAAATGACGGCGGAAGTCACTCAACTCATCACCATTGAGGCCGCCGAACACGTGGCGGAATCGCCGTTCTACATTCCGATGACGGGCCCGGCGACGCGGCAGCGCCGCTCGCTCAAGCATGACGACACCTTTATCGTGCTGGACAGCCACGGCGATATCGGCGCCTCTGCCGGCGGACCCGACGGCCTGTTCAACGCCGACACGCGTTATCTGGCGCGGCTCGAAATGGTGCTCGACGAAGTCCAGCCGCTGTTGCTCGGCTCCAATCTGCGCGACGACAATTCGGCGCTGACCGTCGACCTCACCAATTCCGACGTGTACCGCAACGGCAGGCTGGCGCTGCAGAAGGATACGCTGCACATCGTGCGTTCGATTTTCCTGTGGCGCGGCACGGCCTACCAGCGCATCGCTCTGCAAAATCACGGCGACCGGCCGGCGAGCTTCGACCTGACGCTGCTGTTCGACAATGACTTCGCCGATTTGTTCGAGGTGCGCGGCGAGCGCCGGCCGCGCCGGGGCGTGGGCTCCAGCCGGTTGCTCGGCCCCGCCGACGTCGTGCTCGAATATAGCGGGCTCGACGGTCAGATCCGAATTACCGCCCTGCATTTCGAGCCGCGGCCGACCCGGCTCGCCACCCACTCGGCGACCTTTCATTTCGACCTGGAGCCGAAGGAAGCGACCGCCTTGTTCGTCGCGGTATCCTGCAACAAGCCGATCATGCAGAAGCCGCCGCCGTTCTTCCGCGGCCTGCTGGCACATCGTCGCGAGATGCGGCGCTCGACAGCAGGCGCGGCCAGCATCGAGACGTCGAACGATATCTTCAATGAGGTGCTGTGCCAGGCGATGGCCGACCTCAACATGCTGATGACCGAAACGCCGCAGGGCAGATATCCCTATGCGGGCATTCCCTGGTATTCGACCACGTTCGGCCGCGACGGATTGATCACCGCGCTGCAGATGCTGTGGATCGATCCGCGCATTGCCCAAGGGGTGCTGCGGCGGCTGGCTTTCTTTCAGGCCAAGACCACCGATCCGCTCGCCGACGCCGAGCCCGGCAAGATCCTGCACGAGATGCGCGGCGGCGAGATGGCCGCGCTGCGCGAGGTGCCGTTCGCGCAGTATTACGGCAGCGTCGATTCGACGCCGCTGTTCGTGCTGCTGGCCGGTCTCTACGTCGAGCGTACGGGCGACGACGAAACGCTGGCCGAGCTGTGGCCGGCGATCGAGGCGGCGTTGCAATGGATCGACGTTTCAGGCGATCCCGATCACGACGGTTTTGTCGAATACCAGCGCGCCACCGAGCAGGGGCTTGCCAACCAGGGCTGGAAGGATTCCTTCGACGCGATCTTCCATGCTGATGGACAACTCGCCGAAGGCTATATCGCGCTGGCGGAGGTTCAGGGCTATGTCTTTGCCGGCAAGCGGTTGGCGGCGCGCTGCGCCCGGCGCCTGGGAAAGATCGACCAGGCGGCGCAGCTCGAATCCGCGGCGCTGCTGTTGGCCGAGCGTTTCGAGGAGGCGTTCTGGTGCGAGGAGCTCGGCACCTATGCGCTGGCGCTCGACGGCGCCAAGCGGCCATGCAAGGTGCGTACGTCGAATGCCGGCCAGCTTCTGTTCACCGGCATCGTCCGAACCGATCGAGCGCGGAGGGTTGCGGCCGATCTGATGAGCCAGAAATTCTTTTCGGGATGGGGCATCCGCACCGTTGCGCGCGGCGAGGCCCGTTACAACCCGATGTCCTATCACGACGGGTCGATCTGGCCGCACGACAATGCGCTGATCGCGCTCGGCTTCGCGCGCTACGGCCTCAAGCATTCGGTGGCGCATTTGTTCAGGGGTTTGTTCGACACCGCGAGCTATATGGATCTGCGGCGGCTGCCGGAATTGTTCTGCGGATTCCAGCGCGAGAGGCGGCGCGGACCGGTGCTCTATCCCGTCGCCTGCGCGCCGCAGGCCTGGGCCAGCGCGACGCCGTTCAGCCTGCTGGAAGCAGCCCTCGGTCTCGAATTCGATGCCGCACGCGGTGAGATCCGCCTGCGCGATCCGCATTTGCCGGAATTCCTCAACGAAGTGTTGTTGCGCGATCTGCGGCTCGGGCCTTCCAGCGTCGACTTGAGGGTTCGCCGCCACGGCGATGAAGTGTCGCTCGAGGTGGTGCGAACGCGAGGCCAGATTCAGGTGTCGATCGTATTGACGCATTGAGGGGCCATGCGCGGCTCATTGTATCCAGGAGTTAGGTGACCACATGCGCATTGGTATTCTTATTCTGTTTCTGATCGCTGGATTGGCCGGTGGTCCGGCGTCTGCGGCGGAGGACACCGGCGCGACGCAAGGTGCCCGCACGGCTCCGACCGACGCCGCCAAGGAACCCGCGCCGCCGCCGTCGGTTACCGTGATTGGTGCCAAGGATGCCCACGGCATTCTCGGCCGCGAGGTTCGCAGTGCCGCGAACGAGGATATGGGGCGCGTCGTCGACGCAATCGTGGATCGTGAGGGCAATGTGCGCGCCGCCGTGATCGATTTCGGCGGTTTCCTCGGTGTCGGCAGCCGGAAGATCGTCGTCGACTGGGGCGCGCTGCGTTTCGGCGGCGTCGCAAACAAGCGTGACAGCATCACGCTCGAGCTGACCAAGGCGCAGGTGTCGGCGGCGCCCGAATACAAGGAGGACGCGCCGGTCATCGTGCTCGGTGCGGCCGGCCGTCTGCAGCCGTGGGATTTCGATCACTAGCGCATGATCCGGAACAGTTGCTACCGGTTTTCCCCGGGACAAACGCAAGGCGTTTGTCCGGAGTTCATGCCCAAATAAGGAGGAGCAGCAGCTGGTCGCGCGTCCATCCCCATCGTTTGATCGGATTGACGACGGTCGCCGCGGGCGATCCGCCGGTGACGACAATGTTATGCTGCTGCCGCCCGCGCCCGGCGGCAAGCCAAAACCGTCGCGTGAAAGCCAGCGCGGCCTCGACTGGTTCATCTTCTTTCTCGCCGACGTTCAGACCGGCTTCGGGCCGTTCGTGGCGGTCTATCTGACCACGCAGAAA
Organism: Bradyrhizobium sp. McL0615; assembly: GCF_049993905.1. NCBI lineage: Bacteria > Pseudomonadati > Pseudomonadota > Alphaproteobacteria > Hyphomicrobiales > Nitrobacteraceae > Bradyrhizobium > Bradyrhizobium sp. McL0615. Next base: position 2,823,544 of record NZ_CP188254.1, read on the forward strand.
TGGACGCAGGTCGAGATCGGCTTCGTGCTGTCGATCGGTGGCATCATCGGCCTGCTCGGGCAGATGCCGGGCGGCGCTATCGTCGATGCCGCGCGTTCCGAGCGGCTAGTGGCGGGCCTCGCGGTCGCCACCATCGGCTGCGCCGCGCTGGCCTATGCGTTATGGCCGATCTTTCCGGTGATAACTGCAGCGGCGGCGCTGCATGCGCTGGCGAGCTGCGTGCTGGGTCCGGCGATTGCGGCGATCAGTCTTGGCCTGGTCGGGCCCTTCGCGATGGGGGAACGGCTTGGGCGTAATGCCCGCTTCGCTTCGCTCGGCAACGGCTCGGCGGCGGCGCTGATGGGCGCGACCGGTTACCTGCTGTCGAGCCGGTCGGTGTTTCTCGTGACCTTCATGCTCGCGATCCCGACATTGCTGGCGCTCTCGCGGATTCGCGAGAAAGAGATCGATGTGGCTCAAAGTCATGGCGCCCTCGTGCGGGAGGTTCCCGATAAGGAGGCCACCAGTGTCTTCCACCTGCTGCGCCAGCGTCCGTTGCTGATTTTTGCGGGCGGCGTGCTGCTGTTTCAGCTCGCGAACGCCGCCATGCTGCCGCTGATGGCCGGCGTCGTCACCATGCGGTCGAGCCAATGGGCGCCGGTGCTGATTGCGGCCTGCATCATCGTGCCGCAGGCCATTGTCGCGCTGGCCTCGCCCTCGGTTGGCCGCAAGGCTCAGGTGTGGGGCAGGCGGCCGTTGCTGCTGTTGGCATTCGGCGCGCTGGCGATCCGCGGCCTGCTGTTTGCGGTGGTGAACGATCCCTATCTTCTGGTCGCGGTGCAGGTGTTCGACGGCATCACCGCGGCGGTGCTCAGCGTGATGATCCCGCTGATCGTGGCCGACGTCGCCTTCGGCAGCGGCCACTTCAATCTGGCGCAAGGCATCGTCGGAACCGCGACCGGTATCGGCGCGTCATTGAGCACGGTGCTGGCGGGCTATATCAGCGACACGTTTGGCAGCAGCTTCGCCTTCACGGGACTGGCCGGGGTCGCAGCCGTCGGCCTGACGGTGATCTGGCTGTTCATGCCGGAGACGCGGCGGGTTGAGTAAGCGTGAGGCGCGCGGTGAGTAGCGCCGAGATGGCTAGCGACGCGCCGACGCCAGCGACGCAGGCGGTCCATCCGAAGCGGTCGAACAACAGGCCCAGCACGGCGCTGCCGACCAGACCACCGAGGAAATAGCAGGCAAGGTAGGTGCCGCTTGCAATGCCGCGGTTATCGCCGGCGGCCTGCCCGACAAAGCCGGTGGCGCAGGCCTGCGCGAAGAATGTGCCGACGCCGACCAGCACCATTCCCGCCAGCACCTCTGGCAGATGCGAGGACAGCATCAGCGGCAGGCCCAGAGCGGCGGCCGCGAGCGCGCTCCAGATCGCCGGCCGGGTGCCGAAGCGCGCCACCGCCCTGCCGGCGAACAGCGTCGTGACCATGGAGGGGGCGAACACGAAATAGACCAGGCCGAGATCCATCCGCCCCAGCGACAGCGGCGCGCGCACCAGCACGAAATTGACGAAGGTGAAGGTGCCGATAAAGGCGAACAGGATGCAAAAGCCGATGGCAAAGGCCGAGCGCAGCGCCGGGTTGCGCCAATGTCCGATCGTGGCAGCCAACGGCGATCGCGCCGTGGGCATCGCATGCATCGGCTTGACGCGCTGGATGGTGAAGTAGACCAGCACCGCGCCGGCAAGATTGAGCAGCGCGAAGAAATAGAAGTTCGAGGCCAGCCCGATCGTGTCGACTAAAGCAGCCGACACCAGCCGTCCGACCAGATTGCTGGCGACGTTGCCAGTTATATAGGCGGCGAACGCGCCGCCTGCGTCCATCGAACTGCATTGCTCGCCGAGATAGGCGAGCGTCAGCGCAAATGCCGAGGCCATGCAGAGTCCCTGCGCGATGCGCAGGATCGTGAACACGGTTAGATCGGGGGCGCTCGCCAGCAGCGTGGTGGGGATCGCGAGCAGGACCAGGCTCAGGAGTATGCCGAACCGGCGGTCGATGTGTGGGCTCAGGAAGCCAACCACGAGCCCCGCGACCGCCATGCCCATGGTGCTCGCATTGACCGCAAAGCCCATCGCCGCGGGGGTCACGTTGTAATGCCGGGTCAGCGAGGGGAGGATCGCCTGCGTGGCGAACAGATCGACCACGGTCAGGAACGCCGTGAGACCGGTGACGAGGGACCGCAGCACCGCGCCGGGTGAATGACCGTGCATTTCCATCGCTTCCGATTTCATTTGCGCGGAGATATCGGTCATGGCGCTGCTCAATGCTGCTCTTGAGAAAGAAGGATGTGACGCCTGGGCGCGTGGGGCGACACGTGAGACCCCAGGCCGTCACATCCGGCAACGAGACGTCGGATGGCGCTCGTTACAGCTCCTTACATGTTGTGGTCGTGCGGATCCTTGCGGACGTCGCCGACATAGAGAATAACGGTCTCCTTGCCGAGGTTTTTCCACCAGTGCGAGGTGCCGGCGACTTCCGGCCTGATCTCGCCGGCCTTATGCACGATCGGCTCGGCGCAGTTGCTGGCATATTCGACGATCTCGCCCTGCTGGACGAAGATCAGCGCGGGACGATCGTCATGGCTGTGCCAAGGCACGATCCCGCCGGGCTCGATGGTGAGCTTGCGGAAGCGCAGCTCGCGATCCCTGATATTGGCTGGCTGCTTTTCGAGATTGATCGCGCCAAGCGTCACGTCGGTAACGCCGACCGGCTTGGTGTCGACCATCGGGCGGACGTTGGGCTGCATCTTGCCGGCCGGGCATTCGCCGGCAATGGCGCCGGAGGTTGCCGCAAACGAGCCTGCGACGATTGCGGCAAGCGCGAGGCCCTGCCGGATCGTATGTGGCGTGACGTTGGACTTGGACATGTCGTGGTCTCCTCTTCAGGTTATGCGGCTCGGAATGATCCGGCCGGCTACGTCACGACAGTCGCGGAATTGGCGCGGAAGAGGAAATGCCGGTTGACTCTCGACTCCATAGCGTCGCGCTATTGCAGTCTCTCAATACGCCGCGGCTATCGAACCGATTGTGCAACGGCATTTCTCATTCAGGCCAGGCGGCCCTCTGATGGGACAGCGCCCGATTGGCGGGCGTCATTTGTCATTCATCCTGAGGACCCCCATGACCACACTGTCCAAGACCCTCATTGCCGCCACTGCTTTTGCGGCGATTGCAACTTCTGCCTTCTCGCAGGCTCCCATGGAATTCAAGTCGGGCATGGCCCACGTCTATGTCGGAGGAAAAATGTCCGGCATAACCATAGCCCCCGGCGAGAAGAACCATGAGGCGATGATGAAGAACGCCACCAAGGTGCCGAACAACACCGTGTTCTTCATGAACAATGGCCAGCTCTATTCGACCTCGGGTATGCTCGACCCGACGGGTAACTTCTATATTCCCTGATCCAGGGCGTTCAACACCTCCGGGCCTCCTCTTGCGGGTGGCCCGGACCGGAAAATAGTATCGAGCAGCCGAATGCCGGAGCAGAACATGTTGCTATCAGCAGCCAATGCCGAACGCCTCAAGCAGGCGTTTCAGCAATGCCGTGACATGGAGGGCACCTTGCGCGATCAGCTAGAGGCCTACGCCGCGGCGGGACGGGAGATCTTTCCGGCCTACGGCGAGGCGGTCGATCGGCTGGTGGTGCGACTCAATCAGAATGGCGGCGGCGAAAACGCGCCGCGGCCGGGCGAGGCGATGCCGCCGTTCCTGCTGCCGGACGAGACCGGCCGGCTGGTCAGCCTGAAATCACTGCTCGACCATGGCCCGGTTGCGGTGATGTTTTATCGCGGGCATTGGTGCCCTTATTGCCGGCTGAATGTGCGGGCGGTGATCCAGGCCCAGGACCGGATCAAGGCGTTGGGCGCGCAAACGGTTGCGATCATGCCGGAGACGCAGGCCTATGCCGGGAAATTCAAATCCGAGGCGGCAGCGCCGTTTCCGGTGCTGAGCGACCTCGATAATGGCTACGCACTGTCGCTCAATCTTGCGATCTGGCTCGGCACCGAAATCCAGCGGTTGCTGTCATACCAGGATATGGCGAGCTTCCAGGGCAATGACGGCTGGGTGTTGCCGATCCCGGCGACCTTCGTGGTCGGTCGCGACGGATTGGTGAAGGCGCGCTTCGTCGATCCCGATTTCCGCAAGCGCATGGAGATCGACGACCTGATTGCCGCGCTGAAGGGCGCGAGCGAAGCACGGTAACGCTTCTCTCAGACGCCAGACGACTTGGCAATGAATTGCGGCCAGTCGGCGCCGCGCAGCATTCGCATCACGGCGGATGCCACTGCAGTCCGTTCGCGCCCGGCGACGCCGTAGAGGTTCACGGTGCGCCGCGCATCCAGCCCTTCGACGGCGGTACGTTTAAGCGTCGGCGGGATCGAGGCGGTATCGGGTACCACGGCGACGCCGATATCGGCCTCCAGCAGTTCGATCAAATCGCGTTCGGAAGCGATCTCGTGGCTGCGATCGACGTCGAGCCCATGTTCGCGAAGCGAAGTGTTCACCCGCGCCGCATGTTCGCAGTAATTCCGCGACAGCAATTGCTCGGCACGAAGATCGCTGAATTCGATTTTGTCGCGCGTCGCCAGCGGGTGGTTCTTGTTGACGACGAGTTGAAAGCTTTCCGTGAACAGCGGCCAGGTGTCGAGCCGTTCCCATTCCTCGCTGATCTCGGCGGCAATGCCGAGCTCGGCTTCACCCTTCTTGAGAAACTCGGCGACTTCGCGGGCATTACCGCGCAGAAACCGGAACTCCAGGCGGTTGAACAGCCGCTTGATCTGGTCGAGATGCGGAATCAGGAGCGACAGGTCGACGGAATGGGTCAGCGCGATCCGGAGCGCGCCGACTTCGCCGCTCTTGAAGGACGAGGCAAGTTCGCGTGCGCCGGTCGCTGCCTCATAGCACTGCTTGAGCAGCGGATGCATTCGCTGGCCGAGTTCGGTCAATTGCGCGGCGGGACGCTCGCGGCGAAACAGGTCGCCGCCGAGTTCGGCTTCCAGCTGCTTGATGGCCCGCGTCAGCGACGGTTGTGTCACGTTGCACTCGTCGGCGGCGCGCGTGAAGTTGAGCACGCGCGCGACCGCAAGGAAGTAGCGAACCTGATGCATCTCCATGGCGGTGCCCCGTTTAATCGTGTCCGGAACGTACCCGATCGCGGCGCTCGACGACACCATAACCGCGATAGCGTCAGCGTATGGTTTTGGAAGCCAAACGGCATTTCCTTCCATGAAGACGGCCGGGCAGGGTGGAGCCGAGATGGTCAGCGTAAAGCGCTGAATCCCCGCACGAAAGGAAGGCCCATGAATATCCAGCTCAAAGCCCAGGACGCTGCGGCCTCGCGGCCGCTGACCGGCAAGGTCTCGCTGATCACGGGTTCGACCAGTGGCATCGGGCTCGGGATTGCCCGCGCGCTGGCGCAGGCCGGCTCGGCGGTGGTGCTGAACGGTTTTGGCATCGCGGCCGAGATCGCCAAGACCCGGGATCGGATTGCCGCCGATTTCGGTGTCGAAGTCAGCTATTCCGCGGCCGACATGACGAGCCCGGAGGCGATTGCCCAGATGATCGCGGCGACCGTCGCCAGTCACGGCCGGCTCGATATTCTGGTCAACAATGCCGGCATCCAGCATGTCGCGCCGCTCGAGCAGTTTCCGGTCGAGAAATGGGATGCGATCCTGTCGATCAACCTGTCGTCGGCGTTCCACACCACGCGGCTGGCGTTGCCGGCCATGCGCCAGAACAGGTTCGGGCGGATCATACACATCGCGTCTGCGCATGGATTGGTCGGGTCGCCCTTCAAGGCGGCCTATGTCGCGGCCAAGCATGGCATCGTAGGCCTGACCAAGGTGACCGCGCTCGAGACCGCCGAGGACGGCATTACCTGCAATGCGATCTGTCCCGGATATGTCTATACGCCGCTGGTCGAGGCGCAGATCGACAGCCAGGCCAGGGCGCACGGCATTTCCCGCGAAAAGGTCATCCACGATGTGTTGCTGGCGCAGCAGCCCAACAAGCACTTTGCCTCGGTCGAGGAATTGGGCGCGCTGACGGTCTTTCTCGCCAGCGACGCGGCGGCATCGATCACGGGCACGGCGTTGCCGGTCGATGGCGGCTGGACTGCCCATTAGCGCCGCGAATATCCAAGGGAGCGTGACATGAGAGATGTTCAGGACATCGGCTTTTCGCCGAACAGATCGCAGGCCAAATCCGATCCGGGACAGGTCGTACTGGTGCTGCAAGGCGGCGGTGCGCTCGGCTCCTATCAGGCCGGCGTCTATCAGGCGCTGCATGAAGCCGGGATTGAGCCGGACTGGATCATCGGCACCTCGATCGGCGCGATCAACGCCAGCCTGATCGCCGGAAATGTGCCGCACATCCGGCTGTCGCGCTTGCGCGAGTTCTGGAAGAAGATGGAGCAGAACCCGGTCTGGAGTTTTCGCGACATCCTTCCGGGGTTCAACGAAAAGCTCTCTTACTGGTCGACGGTGACTAACGGCATTCCCGGCTTCTTCCGGCCCAACCCGCTCGCCCATGCCGGCGACGGTTATCCGCTCGGCGCCGACAATGCCGGCTATTACTCGACCTCGCCGCTGGAGCGGACGCTGACGGAACTGGTCGATTTCAATCTGGTCAACCAATGCACGCCGCGCCTGACGGTCGGCGCCGCCCATGTCCGCACCAGCCAGATGCGTTATTTCGACAGCCGCGATGGCGAACTCGGCGTCAGGCATATCATGGCCTCGGGTGCGCTGCCGCCGGCATTTCCGGCGGTACGCATCGACGGCGAGCTTTATTGGGACGGCGGCATATTGTCGAACACGCCGACCGAGGCGGTGTTCGACGACAATCCGCGCAAGAACTCGCTGATCTTCGCGGTGCATTTGTGGAATCCGTCCGGGCCTGAGCCGACCACGATGGCGGAGGTGCTCAATCGCCACAAGGACGTGCAGTATTCCAGCCGGATCGCCAGCCATATCGCGCGGCAGCAGCAGGCGCATCGCCTGCGCCACGTCATCAACCAGCTTGCTGCGCGTCTGCCGGAGTCTGAGCGCAACAGCGAAGCGGTGAGAGAGCTTGCCGGCTATGGCTGCCCGACCCGGATGCATGTGGTGCGGCTGCTTGCTCCACAGCTCAGCCGCGAGGATCACACCAAGGATATCGATTTCAGTCCGTCCGGCATTATGCAGCGCTGGGACGCAGGTTACCACCACACCAGGGCGGTACTCGAAAGGAAGCCCTGGCTCGGCGGGTTCGATCCGCTCTCCGGCGTGATTCTCCACGAGCAGATGGAAGTCATGCCGGAAGCGGCTGAGTAAGGGACGTCACGCGACGATGGAAGGCGCGATCGTCTTGCGGTACAGCGAGCTATAAAGGGCGGCCGACAGATCCCAGCTAAACGACCGCGCCATCGCACTGCGCCGCATCGCATCGAGCCGGTCCTTGGCGCGGAACGCATCGAAGGCGCGCCGGACGCCACCGAGGAAAGATTCCGCCGACGGCTGCGAAAACAGGAATCCGGTTTCGCCATCCTTGATGGTCTCCGCCAGTCCGCCGGTCTGGTGGCCGATCGGCAGCGATCCGAACCGCTGCGCATACATCTGGCTCAGCCCGCACGGTTCGAACCGCGACGGCATCAGCGTGAAATCGCTGCCGGCAAAAATCCGCCGCGCCTGAGCGTCGTTGAAGCCGATGACGACGCCGATCGCATCGGGCCTGCGGCGGTGCGCGTTGACCAGCGCCTGTTCGATCTGGGCTTCGCCGCTGCCGGTCACCACGATCTGTCCGCCGGCCTCGATGATTTCGTCAGCCGCGGACAAAACGAGATCGACGCCCTTCTGGTGCACCAGCCGGGCAACAAGTCCAAACAGCGGACCCCGCGACAGCGCCAGGCCGAACTGCTTGCGTACGTAATCGGCGTTCGCCTGCTTGCCTTCCCAGTCGCCGGAAACGAACGTCTGCGCCAGATGCGCGCAGGCGCTGGGATCCCAGCTTTCGTCGATACCGTTCAGGATGCCGGTCAGTTGGGCGGCGTCCGAGCGGCGCTGCAACAGACCTTCCAGCCCGCAGCCGAGCTCGCGCGTCGTGATCTCCTTCGCATAGGTGGTGCTGACGGTGGTCAGGTGCGAGGCGTAGACGAGGCCCCCCTTGAGGAACGAGACATGGTCGTAGAACTCCAGCCCATCGATGTGGAAGGAACTTTCGGGCGCCCCGATCCGGCGCAGCGAGTCCTGCGGGAACAGTCCCTGATAGGCGAGGTTGTGAATGGTCAGGATCGAGGGGACCTTTGAGCCTCGCCATGCCAGATAGGCCGGCGCCAGCGCGGCCTGCCAGTCGTTGGCGTGAACCAGGTCCGCTGCCCAATTCTTGTCCAAGGTGCCCGCGGCAAGTTCGGCGGCGGCGGAGGCGAACCGACCGAACCTGACGTCATTGTCCGGCCAGTCGCGCCCTGATTCGTCGCCATAGGGATTGCCCGGTCGGTCGTACAACTGGGGGCAGAGCAGGACGTAAACCGGCAGACCATCCTTGGTCGATGCCCGCCCGAGCGAGCAGGCCGGCATCTCCGCCAGCGCGGGACATTCCCCAACGATTTCAATGTGGGTGAACTGTTCGATGATGTCCCGGTAACCGGGCAACATGATCCGGACGTCACTCCAGCGGCGCAGCGCCCGCGGCAGTGCCGCAGATACGGCGGCGAGACCGCCCACCCGGACAAAATCATCCATTTCAGTGGTGACGAACAAGACCTTCAAGGCAAACGTCCTCGTACCAACCGCAACGCTACAGATGCAAGAATGGGTCCAACTTCCTTACCCTTATAACGCGCGCTCGGGGTCGTCGTTCCTGAGCGAACTGCTTTCCTGTCGACGCTGCACAATTTAGGGTCTCGGCCGCCAACCAAAACGAATGGCCGGAAAAGGCCTAGGGAGTTTCACGCAATGACGATAGCCGGCAATGATCAGAGGAATTTGACAGGCAGCTTTACCGGCCTGCGGGTCCTCGATTTCTCCACCACGATTGCCGGCCCCCATTGTACACGAATGCTCGCTGACATGGGAGCGGAGGTTATCAAGATCGAGACCGAGGAAGGCGAGACGATGCGGACCCGCCCGCCGGTGCGGAATAGCTGCTCGACCGCCTTCGGCCAGCTCAATGTCGGCAAGAACAGCCTGGTCCTGGATTTGAAGTCGCCGCAGGGTGCCGAAGCCGTTCGCCGGCTGGTCGCGACCGCGGATGTGCTGGTGGAGAATTTCCGTCCGGGCGTGATGCGGCGACTGAAGCTCGATTACGCCGCGCTGCATGAGGCCAACCCGAAGCTGATCTATTGCTCGATCTCGGGATACGGCCAGACCGGGCCGTCGGCCGAACTGCCGGCCTATGCGCCGGTGATTCATGCGGCCTCCGGCTATGAGATGGCGCATCTGGCCTATCAGCCCGGACGCAGCCGGCCGGACTATTGCGGCATCTATCACGCCGACGTGCTGACCGGCGTCTATGCGTTCGGCGCCATCTCGGCGGCGCTGTATCAGCGCAACGCGACCGGGCAGGGCCAGCATATCGACGTCTCAATGCTGGAATCGATGCTGAGCCTGACGCTGAGCGAATTGCAATGGGCACAATTCGAAGTGAAGCCGACGCAGCGGCCGATGTTCGGCCCGATCGTGACGGCGGATGGCTATGTGATGGTGGCGATCGCCAGCGAGAAAACTTTCCAGAGCCTGATGCAGGTGATCGGTCACCCGGAATGGGTGAGCGATCCGCGCTTTGCGAAATATTCCGACCGCCGGGAAAACTGGGTGAGCCTGATGGAAGGCGTCGAGGCGTGGTCGGGCACCGTCACGACCGAACAGTGCCTCGTTGCGCTCAATGCGCGCGGCGTTCCGTCATCAGCCTATCGCACCGTCGCCGAGGCGCTGCGCGATCCGCAGATCGCCCACCGCGGTGCATTGGCCGAGGTCGAGGACGGCGGTGGCACCTTCAAGGTGCTCAACCTGCCGTTCCGCATGTCTGGCGCCAAAGTGTCGGCGGCGCGGCGCATGTCGACGCTCGGCGAGCACACGCGTGCCTACCTGAAAGAGACCGGCCTGTCGGAGGATGAAATCGCAGCCTTTGCCGGCAAGGCGCAGATAGCGGGACGCGGCTGACGGTGCGGTCCGCATAGCGAAACATGAACCTGCGGCGTTTCATCTGCGGGTTGCGAACGGCCTTGCCCGCGACGGCGATTCCAGACAATCTTACCGCAGCGATCATGATCCGGAATACCGGACGGATGACACATCGGGAGGGAACATCAATGAAAGCTGCGATCCGTTCGAGTGCGCTTGCGCGTATATTTCTTGTGGCGGGATTTGGTGTGGCATTGTCGGCTATGCCCGCCAACGCGCAGAAAGCGGGCGGCAGCATCACCGTCGGCCTCGAACTGGATATCCCTGGTTTCGACCCGTTGAAGGTCGGCGTTTACGACACCTCGGCGGAAACCGCGGCGGCAGCGATTTTCGACACGCTCGTTGCACTGGATGACAACGGCAAACCGGTCCCGAAGCTGGCGTTGTCCTGGACCCATTCGGACGACTACAAGACCTGGACCTTCAAGCTCCGGCCCGGCGTCAAATTCCACGACGGCACGCCGTTCAATGCGCAAGCGGTCAAGGAGAACTTTGACCGGCAGAAAGATCCGGCCAATAAATGCCGATGCGCGTTCTACATCGCCTACGTCAACAACGTGCAGGCGCCCGACGAGTTGACGGTGGTCTATAATCTGAACGATCCGCAGGTGAACCAGCCTGCACTGATGACCATTCAGAGTTCCAACAATGTCGTTCACTCGCCGACGGCGTGGAAGACCAAGGGCGACGACTACAACCGCAATCCCGTCGGCACCGGCCCCTACATCCTGAAGTCATGGACGGCGGGCGACCGCATGGTGCTGGAAAAGAATCCGGACTACTGGAACAAGGGCCATCCCTATCTCGACCGCATTGTGTTGAAGCCGCTGCCGGATGCGCAGTCGCGCTTTGCCAGCCTGCAGTCGGGCGAGGCCGACATCGTCTGGGACGACGAATACAGCGCCGACAACATCGCGCGCGCGCAAAAAGATCCCAAGATGAAGGTGCACACCTATGCCGGGTCCGGCGCGCAGGTTTACGCCTTCAACACCAAGGTCGCACCGTTCGATGATGTCCGCGTGCGCCAGGCGTTGGTGATGGCACTCGACCGCAAGAAGATGTCGCAGGCGATCACGAATGGCCTAGCGAGGCCTGCCAGCAACCCCTATGGCGACGGTTCCTGGGTCAAATGCAAGGACGATGGTGCGCTCCCCGAAGACCTCGAGAAGGCAAAGGCGCTGATCAAGGATTACGGCAAGCCGGTCGAGTTCAAGATGATCGTTACCGCGACCCCGCGCGGCCGCACCATCGGTCAGGTGCTGCAGCAGTTCTGGAAACGGGCTGGCGCCAATATGGAGATCGAGCAAATCGATCAGGCTACCGTCGTGCCGCGCGCTTTCATGCGCCAATTCCAGTTGACGCCATGGCGGATCGTCGATCTTGCCGATCCCGATCCCCAGATGTACGCCAACTTCCGCACGGGCAGCCCGGTCGCGCTTGCCAATTACTCCAATCCCGAACTGGACAAGCTGCTCGACCACGCGCGAGTCACGGCCGATCCGGAAAAGCGAACCGAGGATTATTGCGCGATCAGCCGCATTATCAACCAGGAGGCGATCTGGTTCTGGTCCTTCCAGAACACCTATTACGCGATCGCGACATCCAAGCTGAAGGGCCTGCCAAAAATCTATCACGGGGTGATCGACGTATCGGACACCTGGCTGGAATGATCTTCCATGCTGTTCTTTGTCGCGCGCAGGCTTCTGTATCTGATACCGGTTCTGATCGCCGTATCGCTGTTGACGTTCTTCATCGCGTCGCTTTTGCCGGGCGATCTCGCTTACGTAATCCTCGGCGATCAAGCGACGCCGGAGAACGTTGCGGCGCTCCGCAAGGATATGGGGCTCGATCAGCCGGTCTGGATACGTTACTTCAGCTGGCTCGGTAACATCCTGCAGGGTGACTTCGGTCGGTCGTTCCGCACCGGGCAAACCGTGCTGCAGGCAGTAACCGAACGGCTGCCGGTATCGTTCGAACTGATGATCCTGGCCGAGATCATGGGCCTCGTCATTGGCGTGCCGCTCGCCATCGTTTGCGCCGCACGCAGTGGCGGCGCCTTCGATCGCTTCATGACCGGCAGCGCGTTTGCCATGCTTTCCGTACCGGCCTTCCTGTCGGCGATCCTGCTCATCTATCTATTCGCGGTGGAACTGCGCTGGTTGCCGGCGACGGGGTACGTGCCCTTCGCCGAAGACCCCATCGCGAATCTGCGGTTCATGGTGCTGCCTGCGTTGACGCTGGCGCTCGCCGAATGGCCGGGGATCATGCGGGTGCTGCGATCGGACATGATCGCAACCCTGCAGGAAGATTATATCGCGCTGGCGAAAGCCAAGGGATTGAAGGCCTCGCGCATCCTGTTCGTGCACGCGCTGAAGCCCTCGTCGCTCACTCTGGTCACGATAACCGGCATCAATATCGGTCGATTGATCGGTGGCACTGTCATCGTGGAAACGATTTTTGCCTTGCCGGGAATCGGCCGGCTGCTGGTCGGTGCCATCTACACCCGCGACCTCATCATCCTGCAGGGTGTGGTGTTGATTGTCGCCGCCGGCTTCGTGATCATGAACTTTATCGTCGATCTGCTCTACGCCGTCCTCGATCCCAGGATTCGTCATGGCCACGCTTGAACTCACCATCGACGAGGGCGTCGCGGCGCGACCGGCAAAGCGCGGACGCCGATTGGGACTGCTGTTCTGGATAGCGACCGGTTGGATGATTTTCATGTTCACGGTCGCGATCCTTGCGCCTGTGCTGCCGCTACCGAGCCCGACCGACATGGACATGCTGGAACGACGTGCTCCGTTCTCCATGGAGCACTGGCTCGGAACCGACGGTCTTGGCCGCGACGAGCTCTCAAGGCTCGTCTATGGCGCGCGGATTTCGCTCGTGGTCGGGCTGTGCGCGCCGATGATCGGGCTCACCATCGGCGGCGCGCTCGGCATGCTGGCGGGCTATTTCCGTGGCCGGTTCGAGTCCGTCGTGGTTGGCAGCATGGACGTGCTGCTGGCGTTTCCGCCCCTGATCCTGGCGCTGGCTGTGACCGCCTTTCTCGGGCAGTCGATCCTCAACCTCACCTTCATTCTCGGTGTGCTCGGCATTCCCGCCTTCATGCGGGTGGCGCGGGCGGCGACGCTGACGCTGGCGCGTCGTGAATTCGTCATCGCGGCGCAGGCGTTGGGAGCGACGCATGCGCGCATCCTGTTGCGCGAACTATTGCCGAACGTCATCCTGCCACTGTTTGCCTTCTTCCTGCTCGGCGTCGCTGTTACCATCGTGGTCGAGGGCGCCTTGTCGTTCCTCGGCCTCGGTGTGCCGCCGCCGATATCGAGCTGGGGCAGCATGATCGGGGAGGGGCGCGAAAGCCTGGAGGTCGCGCCGAGGCTCGCCTTCCTTCCGGCGATCGCGATGTTCCTGACCGTGCTCTCCTTCAATCTCATCGGCGATACGCTGCGTGCGCTCACCGATCCACGTCAGGGCGCGCTGTGACCGGGAATAACCTGCTTTCCGTCGAGGACGTTGTCGTCGATCTGCCGACGCCGCGCGGCAATTTGCGCGCGGTGGATCATGTCGACCTCACGGTGGGCGCGGGCCGGACGCTCGGCGTCGTCGGCGAATCCGGCTGCGGCAAGACCATGTTGTCGCGGGCGATCCTGCAATTGCTGCCGAAGAAGGCAAAACTCTCTGGCCGCGTGATGTTCGACGGGCAGGATCTGCTGCAGCTCTCGCCGGAGAAACTGCGCAAGCTGCGCGGGCGCTCGCTGGCGGTCGTGTTCCAGGATCCGATGACCTCGCTCAACCCAGTGCTCACGATCGGCACCCAGTTGATCGAGACGCTGCAGGAGCATCTGGAACTCGACGACGCCACCGCCACCAGACGCAGTGTCGAATTGCTCGCGGCGGTCGGCATCCCCGCGCCCGAGCAGCGGCTGGTGCAGTATCCGCACCAGCTTTCCGGGGGCATGCGCCAGCGGGTGGCGATCGCGATCGCACTGTCCTGCGAGCCAAAACTGCTGATCGCCGACGAGCCGACCACCGCGCTCGACGTCACGATCCAGGCGCAGATTCTCGACCTGCTGGCGCGCGAGCAGCGCCGCCGCCACATGGCGATGATCCTGATCACCCACGATCTCGGCGTCGTCGCCGGCCGCACCGACGAGGTCGCCGTGATGTATGCCGGCCGCGTGGTCGAGCGCGCACCGACGCCGGCCTTGTTCAAGAAGATGCGGATGCCCTATACCGAAGCGCTGCTCGCGGCGCTGCCACGGCTCGATGCCGCGCCCCACACGCCGCTGCCGGCGATCTCCGGACGTCCGCCCGATCCGACCCGGCCGCTGCAGGGCTGCTCGTTCTCGCCGCGCTGCCGCTATGCGGTGGCCCGCTGCCAGACCGAGAAGCCGGCGTTGACGGAAGCCGAGTCCCGCGACCATCAATATGCCTGCTTCCGTCCCATCGAAGTCCGCGTGGGAGCCGTCGCATGATGCAGCAAGCCGTGTCGGCCGCTTCAGGCGAGCCGCTGCTCGCCGTCGACGACCTGGTCGTGGAATATCCCGTCGGCACCAAGATCGTTCATGCCGTGTCCGGCGTGTCCCTGCAGATCGCGCGCGGCGAGACGCTGGGTCTGGTCGGCGAATCCGGTTGCGGGAAGTCGACGCTGGGCCGGGCGGTGCTGCAGCTGCGCCGGCCGACCTCGGGACGGGTTTTGTTCGACGGGCACGATCTCACGACAATGCAGGGCGATGCGCTGCGCCAGATGCGCCGGCGCGTGCAATTGATCTTCCAGGATCCGATCGCCTCGCTGAACCCGCGACGCAAGATCGGCGACATCGTCGCCGAGCCGCTGGTGATTGCAGGCGTCAAGGACCCGGAGAAGCGCGAGCGGCTCATCCACGAGGTGCTGAGCGCGGTCGGGCTTGACCCGACCCTGGTCGTGGGGCGGCTGCCGCATGAATTCTCCGGCGGACAGTGTCAGCGCATCTGCATTGCGCGCGCCCTCATTCTCAATCCGGAGTTCATCGTCTGCGACGAGCCGGTCTCCGCGCTCGATGTGTCCATCCGCGCCCAGATCCTCAATTTGCTGGAAGAGATGAAGGGCCGGTTCGGCTTGACGCTATTGTTCATCGCGCACGATCTCGCGGTGGTGAAGGCGGTGAGCGACCGCGTCGCGGTGATGTATCTCGGCCGGTTGTGCGAGGTCGGCCCCTCCGAACAGCTTTTCGCCCGGCCGGCGCACCCCTATACCGCGCTGCTGATCGAGGCCATCCCGGTACCCGATCCGGACGTCCGCCCCACCGAGACCGTGCCGGTGGGAGAGCCGCCATCGCCGATCGCGCCGCCGTCCGGCTGCCGGTTTCGCACCCGCTGTTCCCGCGCCGATCCGCGATGCAGCGACGAGATGCCGGAACTGCGCGCCGTGGCGCCCGGCCAGTTCGTGGCCTGCCATCACCCTCTGATCTGAATAACGAAGACTGCCGCCCGCGTTTGTCTCGATTGGGCAGACGTGGCAATGTCCGTCCTCAGAAAGTCTACGCCCAAGAACAAGAATGACGGGAGAGAAGCGATGAAGAGTTTTCAGGTCGCCGAGTTCAACGCACCGCTGAAAGAGGTGGATCAGGAGACGCCGCAGCCGACAGGCACGCAGGTGCTGATCAAGGTGAAGGCGGCCGGCGTCTGCCACAGCGACATTCACATCTGGGAAGGCGGGTATGATCTCGGCCATGGCCGCAAGCCGCTGTCGCTGAAGGACCGCGGCGTGTCGCTGCCGCGCACGATGGGCCACGAGACGGTCGGCGAGGTGGCGGCGTTCGGGCCCGACGTGACGGCCGCCGACAAGGGCGGTCTCAAGGTGGGCGATGTCGCACTGGTTTACCCCTGGCTCGGCTGCGGCAAATGCGCAACGTGTGTGGGCGGCGACGAGAACATGTGCGTCGTCAAGCCGAACGCGCTCGGCGTCTATTGCGACGGCGGCTATGCCGATCACATGACGGTGCCGAACCCAAAATACCTGTTGAATCTGAAAGGGCTCGATCCCGTTACCGCGGCGCCCTATGCCTGTTCCGGCGTCACCACCTACAGCGCGCTGAAGAAGGTCGAATCCGCCTTCAATTCGCCGATCGTCATCTTCGGCGCCGGCGGGCTCGGCTTGATGGCGCTGTCACTGTTGAAAGCGATGGGCGGCAAGGGCGCCATCGTGGTCGATATCGATGCCCGCAAGCGCGAAGCCGCGGAAGCGGCCGGTGCACTCGCCACCGTCGACGGCAAGGCGCCGGATGCGCTCGAGCAACTGGCAAAGGCGGCTGGCGGCCCCATTCGCGCCGTGATCGATCTCGTCGGCAATGCGCAGACCACGCAGCTCGGCTTCGACTGCCTGACCAAGGGCGGCAAGCTCGTCATCGTCGGCCTGTTCGGCGGCGGCGCGACCTGGGCGCTGCCGCTGATCCCGATGAAGGCGATCTCGATCCAGGGCAGCTACGTCGGCAATTTGCGCGAAACCGCGGAATTGCTCGAACTGGTTCGCAACAAGATGATCGCGCCGATTCCGGTGACGACGATGCCGCTCGCGAAGGCCAACGAAGCGTTGACCGATTTGCAAAAAGGCAAACTGGTCGGCCGCGCCGTGCTGACGCCGTAGGCCTCCGGCCGTCGCCTTCGTCATTGCGAGCGCAGCGAAGCAATCCATCTATCCGTTCTGCGGCGCTATGGATTGCTTCGCTGCGCTCGCAATGACGGCAACTACCTTCTGACCTGTCAAGGAACCCCATGTCCGCAAACAACGCCCTCCACATCGCCGTGCTCGGCGGCGATGGCATTGGCCCTGAAGTGATGGCGCCGGCGATCGAAGTGCTGCGCAAGATCGAAGCGACGACCGACCTGAAGTTTCGCTTCACCGATGCCCCGGCCGGCGCCAACAATTATCTCGCGACCGGCAAATCGATGCCGGATTCGACGATCCGGTTGTGCGAGGAGACGGATGCCATCCTGCTCGGCGCCTGCGGCCTGCCGTCGGTGCGCTACCCTGACAATACCGAGATCGCGCCGCAGATCGAACTGCGCTTCCATTTCGACCTCTATGCCGGCGTGCGCCCGGCGCGGCTCGTTCCGGGTGTGCCGAGCCCGATCGTCGGCGCCGACCAGCGCGGTATCGACCTCGTGCTGATCCGGGAATCCACCGAGGGCCTGTTCGCCTCAATGGGCAAGGGTGTGGTGACCGATAACGAGGCGCGCGAGACGCTCGTGATCACCCGCAAGACCTCGGAGCGCCTGTTCGAGTTTTCGTTCCGCCTTGCCGAACGCCGCAAGGCGCGCGGCAAGACCAATGGCGGCCTGACCTGCATCGACAAGGCCAACGTGTTCAGGGCGTTCGCGTTTTTTCGCGGAATGTTTGATGAAGCTGCGAAACGCCATCCCGGCGTCAAGACGGACCGGGTCTATGTCGACGCCTGCTCGCTGATGATGGTGAAGCGTCCCTGGGATTTTGACGTCATGGTGACGGAGAACATGTTCGGCGACATTCTCTCCGACCTCGCTGCCGGCCTGATCGGCGGCCTCGGCATGGCGCCGTCAGCCGATATCGGCGACCGCTACGCCGTGTTCCAGCCCTGCCACGGCACCGCGCCTGACATCATGGGGCAGGGCAAGGCCAATCCCACCGCGATGATCCTCTCAGCCGCGATGATGCTGGACTGGCTGGCCGACAAGCACGGGCTCGAAAGCGCCGCCGAGGCCGGCGAGCGCATCGAGCGCGCGGTGGACAAGGCCTATGCAGGAGGCATCAAGCCGATGGAGTTCGGTGGCAGCAACGGCACGGCTGACGTGACGAAGGCGGTGCTGGCGGCGCTATAGGATGGGTTGAGCGACTCAATCGTGAAGGCATGTAATGAATCGATTCACCCCAACCGTACTGGAAATTGACACGGGCGTAAGTATCGGTGTTTCTGACGCCGGGATATGGAGTGTCAGAGCGGGAGATAACAGATTCTCGCTTGAGGAAACCAACGATTTTTTTCGGGTCTGGCTGTTATTTGAGCGGCCTTTCCCGGAGGTGAAGGCTGATCTCGAGCGCGTTGCTGCCGACGCGAAAGTAGACGCTTCTTTTCCGTTTGCGAAGCTAATTGGATCAGCCTTGAATGCGATGTCAGGTCATTGGACCGAATGCGCAATGACCTGGGTACCGTTTCTAACTCTGATGGAGAGGGCGCCCTTGAAAAGCCTCTTCATCGAGGTGAGAGACTCAAAGTGGGCAAGCCAGAAGATCAGACAGCTCGCACGCAAGTATGTGAGCGAAATCGAACGTGGCGTCCAAAGCGGGCGACACTAGAAAGTAGCATGGCGAGCCAGCGGAGCGAGTTGTTGATCGTCGCCTTGTGTGTCAGTAAGCCACCGTCGTCATACCCCGCGAAGGGGCATCCAGTACGCCGCGGCTCCTATGTTCAATCATTGGCGTCTCCGGAATACTAGATCATCCGCCCCAGTGCGCAATTGCGCACTGGGGCGGATGATGACCGCGGAGAGTGAGCCGCCAAAGATTACTTCCCCTTGAACTGCGGCTTGCGCTTTTCCATGAACGCCGTTCGTCCTTCGCGAAAATCTTCCGAGTCCATGCAGGCCATGCCGATCTTCTTGATCGCATCCATGTCGCGCTTGCTTTCGTCCTTCAGCACTTCGGCAATCGTGATCTTGGCGGCCTTGATCGCCAGTGGTGCGTTGCCGGAGATGGTGCGCGCGATCTCCATGGTGGCGTCCCATAATTCCGCCCCTGGCAGCACGCGGTCGACCAATCCGATCCGCAGCGCTTCCGCAGCTTCGATCCGCATTCCCGTGTACATGATGAGCCGCGCCCAGGATGGCCCGACCAGCGAGACCAGGTGCTTGAGACCGTCATAGCCATAGGCAATGCCGAGTTTTGCGGCGGGAATGCCGAACTGGCTGTTGTCGGAGGCAATGCGAATATCCGTCAGCATCGCCACCTGCATGCCGCCGCCGAGACAGAAGCCGCGGATGCAGGCAATGGTCGGCTTCGGGTAACTTGCCAGCAGCGCACGCTGCGCCTCGCTCCGTTTCGAATATTCCTCCGAGGCCGCTGCATTGTGGCGGGTCTTTTCAAACTGGCTGATATCTGCGCCCGAAACAAAAGCCTTGTCGCCGGCGCCGGTCAGGATCACGACGCGCACGTCGGGATTGTCGCGCAGATCGACCAGCGCGCGGCCGAGGCCCTCCCACATCTCGAGCGACATCGCATTGCGCTTGTCGGGATTGTTGAAGGTGATGACGCCTATGCCATCGCGGACGCTTTGCAGGATCTTGCCGTCGGCATGGGATGTTTCGGCGTTGTTCGGGGTATCTAGCATCGGGGCTTCCAGTCCATTTCAGGAATCAACGAAGGGGCCGAAATTTGCCTGGGCGTAGGCCGGCCGCGCCTGCAGTCTAGTCCACCACGCCGCGACGCGTGGATGTTTCTTTTCGGTCATCTCATCCGGCGCAATTTCCTCGTCGATGCGCTTCACGAAGGGGGCTGCGGCGATGTCGGCGATCGAGTAGGCCTTGCCGACCAGCCATCCGGACGGCTTCATCGCTTCCTCCATCTTGTCCAGCAGCACGACCAGTTTGGCCCGCGCCGCGTCGCGCTCCTCCTCGGTGTAGGGTTTGCGCGCGGCCCGGAGCCAGGCTTCCTGCCGCTCCTTGCTCGGGATGTTCTTGAGTTTTTCGGCGAGTTCCTGGTCCGACCATTGCGCCGCGGTCTTCGCCAGATGATGCCGCCAGTTGAAGATGATGAGATTGCCGATCAGCCCATCGATGTGCCGGATCCAGTTGCGCATCTCGGCGCGTTCGTAAGGCGTATCCGGCCGGAGCGGGGAAGCGGGAAACGTCTCGTCGAGATATTCGCAGATCGTGCCGCTTTCGTGCAGCGGCCGGCCGTCATGGATCAGTGTCGGGATCACGCCGAGTGGATTGATCCTGAGATATTCCGACGAATGATGCTCCATGGCCGCCATGTCGACCACGTGGCCTTCATAGGCGAGGCCTTTCTCCGCCAGGCATAGCCGGACACGGCGCGAAGCGCTCGAACGCCAGCCGTGGTGAAGGATGATCATTGTCGCCTCCCGAAGCCGATGGACCGGTCTTTTTATCGAGAGTGTGGTGCCATGTTTCATCGGCCCCGGGCAAGGTCGCGTTCGGGGACAGGCTGATGGCAGTTTCGCCGGACTAGTCGATACCGGATGGCTTTGCGGCCTACATCGAGACCGGGATCGAGCGCCGGGCACCAATCAAAAATCAGGCGCCAGGTTCGAATAAGCGGAAAATTTCTTCAGAAAATCTCTTTAAAGGCTCGCGCTCGCACGAAACGACCGGAAGCTTTCACCGACGATGGCGCTCAGGCCTAGCGCAGCAACAGGCTACCCGGCGATTTCTCGCGTCGATTAAAACGGGTCCGCGGTGCTGCGATCCAGGCGCGATATTGCCTAGGCCTCGTTGGCCGCGATCGATTCCATCAAGGACACCAGCTGACGCTGTACGGTCTGGTCCTTGATCTTGCTGTAGGCACGCAACAGCCTCAGGCTGAACGCGCTATCCAGGAAGAGCAGGCTCTCGACTTCGCGCGCCTTGCCGTCGCCGTCGTAGAAGAACGTCACCGGCACGTCGAGCGCGGTAGCGATTTGCTGAAGGCGAGCAGCGCCGACACGGTTGACGCCCTTCTCGTACTTCTGGACCTGCTGGAAGCTGACGCCAAGCTTGTCGCCGAGCTCCGCTTGAGAGATTTTCTGTTCCACACGCCGCAGGCGAATTCGCTTGCCCAATTCGATATCGGGTTTGCCCGCGCTGCGCTGCTTCATCTTCTTCGCTGCTGATCTGTTCATTCTGGTTTTACCGTCCTTCAATCGGGAAACCCTGGCAAAAGTAGGTCAGAGGTTCATCCGCATTTGCCGTGTTTAAAGTCAGTCCGAACCGTGAGGTTGTAAAGAGAACCACAGGAATCCTGAGATATTACGGGATGGTAGCCAAACGCATGCGCGCATGGGAAGCATCCTGATACCGGCGCCGCCAACCACTTAAAGCTGTCGGCACCCGGGGCGCAATTGGAAAAAACCCCGCGCTCTACATTTGACAAAATATTCGACAAACCACAACCACCGCGAGTTCAAAGGTCACAGATTTTGGCCGGCATGCTTACTGCGGCGCGGTGAAGCACCGGATTTTTACGGGAGTTGCCGGCCGAAAATGCCTCGCTCACAGCGCGTGCCGGCTCGAAATTCGACATACATTGCGTGAAATGCCTGCAGGAAGTGACACGTGACAAAATGCAGCAAAATTCAGTCTGATTTTCGGATCAAGCGTGACGGGAAATTGCGGTAACCCACGGCTCCGCACGTCATCCGCGGCGTTGACGGGGGGCAGCCCCGGATCCGACATCGCGCAACATTTGCAGCGTGTCGGTGGCCTGCGCAGTGAACATCACCGCCGGCATCCGCTGGAATGTTGCCTCGGCAACTGATCGTTTCGGAGATGCTGAAATAGCGGTCCCCGTATCGGCCTATTCTTCCCTGTCGAGCGCACAGCTCACCGTGTAGATGACGCCGCGGGGCAGGAAATCGACGGTCGCTTCGCCACCGAGCTGGTCGCGCGCGCTGCGCTCGATCAGCCGCGAGCCGAAGCCGCGCTGCACCGGCGCCGTGACCGGTGGGCCGCCGGCCTCGGTCCAGATCAGCCGCAGCTTGCGCCCGTCGCTTTCCTCGAGGATCTCCCAGTCCACCGCCACGGTGCCGGTGTCGTTCGAGAGCGCGCCGTATTTGGCGGCATTGGTGGCGATCTCGTGCACGATCATCGACAGCACCACGGCGAGCCGCGGCGACAGCGGAACCTGCGGTCCGAACATCCGCACCCGCTCCGCATTGCTGAGCAGATAGGGCTGCAGCACCCGCGCAATCACCTCCCGCAGCTCCGCGCCCTGCCACTTCTCCTGGCTCAGCAGATTGTGCGCCTCCGCCAGCGCGCCGAGCCTGCCCTCGAACTTCGCGCGCTCGGCCCGGCTTGCGCTCCGGAATGTCTGCGTGGCGATCGACTGCAGGACCGCGAGCGTATTCTTGACGCGGTGGTTGAGCTCCTCGATCAAAAGATTGTGCAGCATCTCGCCGCGCGCGATCTGGGTCGCCATCCGCACCGCAAAGGCGAGACCGACCATCAGGAGCACGGCGCCCATCACGCTTGTGATCGCGAGGTTGCGCCAGAGCGGCGCGACCAGCGAGCTTTCGGCGACGCCTGCGGCTACCGTCCAGCCGGTGAGCGAAGAGCGGGCGAAGCTCGTGATCAGCGGCACGCCCTCGAGCGATACGGTCGACACGGTGGATTCCGGAGTCCTGAACATCTCGGCGTGGAGCGAGGGCGATGCGCGCTGGCCGACGGTCTCCTGAGGATTCGGCACGCGCGCGAAATTGGTGCCTTCGCTGTCGAAGATAGAGATCGTCCAATCCCGGTTCGGCCGCTGCTGCTCGATCATGGCCTGGAATATTTCGATCGGCGGGCTGAACGAGATGTCGTAAAGCACCTCGTCGCCCTGCATCACCGGCACTTCGACCGTCACGATCAGCCGCTTCTTGACCGTCCCAAAGAACAGGTTGGAATAGACCGGCTTCTTCTCCGCGAAGACTTTCTCGACCATGGGGAGGTTGTTGCGGAACGGCAGGTTTGCCGTGTCAGGCGTGAGTGAGGAGAACACCTGACGTCCTTTGCGGTCAGCCACCAGCACGACGCCGCCTTCGCCGTACTGGTCGAGAAAACCCTGGCAGATGCGGCGGAATTCCTCGAAATCCCGGTGGTGCAGGGTGTTTGTCAGCGACAATACCTGCAGCGCGCCGGTGATCCGCTGCATCTCCGCATCAAGCACGAGACGAATGCTGTAAACCGTTTCAAACACGCGTTGCGTGGCGTTCTGGCGGTCCTGCCTGTAATGGTTGAAAACAATGCCGGCCGCGAAAAGAATCAGCGGCAGCGTGGTTCCCGCAACCAGAAGGGCAAGACGCACTGGCAGTGAAGGTTTCGGCAACGCAAGCCCCGGGTCGGCCCCCAACAGCCGGAAGCATAGGAGAAGCCGCCGAATTTCGCCAAGGAGATTAAGGGGATATTGAGAGGAATTGATTTGGCTTTTTGACGGCCGCCCCGGGCTCCGCGGCGGGCCGTGTGCACCGCGGAACCCGGATTATTTCCTTCAAAGATTGCTGTCGGTGATGGCGGCATACACCATGGTGCGAAGTTCGCGCCGCAACGGATAAGCGCTCGACGGCAGCACCTGCGTCATGAAGATCATGATCAGTTCTTCCGCCGGATCAATGAAGAACGAGGTGGTCGCCGCGCCGCCCCAGTTGAACTCGCCGGGACTGCCGGCGATCAGCGTCTGCGCCGGGTTCATGGTGACGGCAAAGCCCAGACCGAAGCCAATGCCATTGTAGGCTGCTTCGGAGAACAGCGAGCGCGACATCGCCGGCAGGTCGACGCCGCCGGGCAAATGGTTCGACGCCATCAGCTTCAACGTCTTCGGGCCGAGCAGGCGAACGCCGTCGAGTTCGCCGCCATTGAGCAGCGCACGGCAGAAGGTGAGATAATCGGCCGCGGTCGAGCACAGGCCACCGCCGCCGGAGATGAACGAGGGCGGCGACAGAAACGAACTCGTGGCCGGGTCGTCCTGCAGCGTCAATTTGGCCTCGCCGGCAGTCATGCCGATCTGCACGCCGGCCGAATAGCAGGCCGCGAAGCGATGCGCCTTCTCCTTCGGCACGAAGAAATCGGTGTCGTTCATCCCCAGCGGATCGAAGATGCGCTCTTTGAGAAACTGCTCGAACGGCTTGCCGCTGATCAGGCCGATGAGATAGCCGACCACGTCGGTGGCGACGGAGTAGTTCCAGGCCTCGCCCGGCGAAAATTCCAGCGGAATCTTTGCCAGATCGTCGATCATGGTTTGCAGCGTGCCGGCCTTGATCACTTCGCCGATCTGGGTCTCGCGATAGGCGGCATCGACATTGCTGCGCTGCTGGAAGCCATAGGTAAGGCCCGAGGTGTGGCGCAGCAGGTCGACGATCAGCATCGGCCGCGTCGGCGGGCGGGTCAGGAAGGCGGGATGCGTGCCGGCCACGAACACGCCGAGGTTCTTCCAGGCCGGAATGTATTTGTGCACGGGCTCGTCGAGCGCAACGCGGCCTTCCTCGACCAGCATCATGAAGGCAACGGTCGTGATCGGCTTGGTCATCGAATAGATGCGGAAGATCGTGTCGTCCGTGACCGGCGCCTTGCGCTCGAGGTCGGCAAAGCCCTGTGCGGTCGAATGCACCACCTTGCCGCGGCGATAGATCAGAAGCTGTGTCCCGGGGAAGCGGCCGGCATCGACATAACGCTGTTTCAGGTGATTTTCGAGGCGATCGAGCGCCGCTTTCGACATTCCGGCGGATTCGGGCGAGGCGGGGGCAGGGGCTAGCATTGGGCACTGATCTCCGGCGGGCGATGTGGCCTTGATAGCCGAAAAGTGTGCGCCGTTCCAACCGGCCGCGCTTACCCAGCGCGGGACGCTGGTATAGGGTGACGCCAGCCTTTTTTATTCCGCAGGACAGCAAAAATGCGCCAATTCAGCGAAACCGAACTGACCGCCGCCGTGATCCGCAGTTTCGACGATACGCCGAATCCGCGCGCCAAATTCCTGCTGCAGGAATTGGTGAAATCGCTGCACGACTATGTCCGCAAGACCGATCTCACATTCGAGGAATGGGAGTACGCGATCGACTTCCTGACCCGGACCGGCCAGAAGTGCACCCCGATCCGGCAGGAGTTCATCCTGCTCTCCGACGTGCTCGGCGTGTCGATGCTGGTCGATGCCGTCAACCACAGGGAGCGCGAGGGCGCGACCGAGACCACGGTGCTCGGCCCGTTCTATGTCGGCGAGCACAAGGTGACGCCGCATGGCGCCGATATCTCGGCCAGCCTGCCGGGCGAGCGGATGTTCGTGCAGAGCCGCGTCACCGACCTTAAGGGCAAGCCGCTGGCGAATGTGCCGGTCGACGTCTGGCACGCCGATGATGACGGCTTCTATGATTCCCAGAAGCCGGCCTATGCGACGGAAGGGCCGTCATCCCGGGCGCGCTTCATCACCGACGCCGACGGAAAATTCTTCTTCCGCACCATCCTGCCGTGCAGCTATCCGATCCCGACCGACGGACCGGTCGGCGAGATGATCGTGCAGACCCGCCGCCACGCGATGCGGCCGGCCCATGTGCATTTCCTGGTCGCCGCGCCCGGTCACCAGCCGCTGATCACGCACGTCTTCATGGACGGCGACAAATATCTCGATTCCGACGTGGTGTTCGGGGTCAAGGACGAGCTGGTCGCGAGAATCGAAAAGCGCAGCGATCCGACCACGCCGGACGGCAAACCGGCGGATGGGCCATGGCACCTCATGACCTACGAATTCCGGATGAAACCCGGCGACGGCAATGCGCCGAAGCCGATGGGGGTGAAGTCCAAAGAGGACGCCTAGCGCTCCGATTCCTTGCTCTGCCCAATTCTTGTGCGCCGCACAAGAATTGGGCGAATCGCAAATTTAGAATGCGAATAATGACCCCGGATACGGCGCGGTGTTCCGCCGCATCTGCTATATAATCTATTGATATAAATAAGTTTTTTGCGATGCAAAAGGCTTGGCACGAAGCTTGAATAGCTTGTGCCGACGCCATTGAAGCCGTCCCTCGAGACCACTCATCCGAATTGTGTCGCCGCCATTCCGGGGCCTCCCTGGAACGCGCCCTTCTGCGCCCAGCGCGACGACCGCAATCGGACGGCCCCGGTTAAGCACTGACGCAAAAGGACAATGATGCCCATGACGAAACCCACCAATCCGACCTCACGCCGTGGTCTCAGCCGCCGCCAGCTCCTGAAGGCGGCCGGTGGTACGGCGGCCTTGCTCGCCGCCGCCAGGCTGAATTTGCCCGCCGGCGCCTTTGCGCAAGCTGCTGGTCCGGAAGTCACCAAGGCGACGCTTGGGTTCATCGCGTTGAGCGACGCCGGTCCGCTGTTCGTCGCCAAGGACAAGGGATTCTTCGCCAAGCACGGCATGCCCGACGTCGAAGTTGCCAAGCAGGCGTCGTGGGGCACCACCCGCGACAACCTCGTGCTCGGCTCGGAAGGCAACGGCATCGATGGTGCGCATATCCTGACGCCGATGCCGTATCTGATTTCGGCCGGCAAGGTGACGCAGAACAACGTTCCGACGCCGATGTATCTGCTGGCGCGGCTCAATCTCGACGCCCAGTGCATCTCGATCGCCAAGGAATATGCCGACCTCAAGATCGGGACCGATTCCTCGCCGCTGAAGGCGGTGTTCGAGCAGAAGAAGGCCGCCGGCAAGTCGGCCAAGGTCGCGATGACCTTCCCGGGCGGCACACATGATCTGTGGATTCGTTACTGGCTCGCCGCCGGTGGCATCGACCCCGACAAGGACGTCGAGACCATCGTGGTGCCGCCGCCGCAGATGGTGGCCAACATGAAGGTCGGCACCATGGACGCGTTCTGCGTTGGCGAGCCGTGGAACCTGCAACTCATCAACCAAGGCATCGGCTACACCGCGGTGAACACCGGCGAAATCTGGAACAAGCATCCGGAGAAGTCGCTCGGCATGCGCGCGGCTTGGGTCGACAAATATCCGAAGGCCGCCAAGGCCATTCTGATGGCTGTCATGGAAGCGCAGCAATGGGCCGACAAGGCGGAGAACAAGAAAGAGCTCGCCACCATCATGGGCAAGCGGCAGTGGATGAATTGCCCGGTCGACGACGTCTATGACCGTTCAGCGGGCAAGTTCGACTACGGCATTCCAGGCAAGGTCGTCGAGAACTCGCCGCACATCATGAAGTATTGGCGCGATCACGCCTCTTACCCGTTCCAAAGCCACGATCTCTGGTTCCTCACCGAGGATATCCGCTGGGGCAAGTATGAAGCGGGCTTCGACACCAAGGCGCTGATCGCCAAGGTCAACCGCGAGGATCTCTGGAAGGACGCGGCCAAGACGCTGGGCGTCCCCGCTGCAGAGATTCCGGCTTCGACCTCGCGCGGCAAGGAGACCTTCTTCGACGGCAAGGTGTTCGATCCGGAAAACCCGGCTGCGTATCTGAAGTCCCTGTCGATCAAGCGTGTGGATGTCTGATCAAGCCCGGGCCGCGCGCTGGATGCGGGCGGCCCGCTCATTGAAACGCGGAGATGAAATTTCAATGTCGATGCCTGCGATCAAAGCCGAAGCCACCACGGTGGCGATGCCGACCAGCTCGCCGATTGCGGCGGCGCCAGTGGTCACGATGACGCCGAAGCAGGCGCCGCGTACCGAGAAATACGCCAAGATGGCGAAGGAGGCCGCGGTGCGCGTCGTGCCGCCGCTGATCGTGATTGCGCTGCTGATGCTGTTCTGGGAGCTGGTCTGCCGCCGCACCGGCTCGACCCTGCCGCCGCCGTCGCGCGTGTTCAAGGAAACCAAAGAACTGATCTTCGATCCGTTCTTCGATCGCGGCGGTATCGACAAGGGCCTGTTCTGGCACCTGTCCGCGAGCTTGCAGCGCGTCGCGCTGGGTTATTCGATCGCCGCCATCGTCGGTATCGCGCTCGGCACGCTGGTCGGGCAGTCGGTGTGGGCGATGCGCGGGCTCGATCCGCTGTTCCAGGTACTGCGCACCATTCCGCCGCTGGCATGGCTGCCGCTGTCGCTCGCCGCGTTCCGTGACGGCCAGCCCTCGGCGATCTTCGTCATCTTCATCACCTCCGTCTGGCCGATCATCATCAACACCGCGGTCGGCATCCGCAACATCCCGCAGGACTATCGCAACGTCGCAGCGGTGGTGCAGCTCAATCCGCTGGAGTTCTTCTCCAAGATCATGATCCCGGCGGCGGCGCCCTACATCTTCACCGGTCTTCGCATCGGCATCGGCCTGTCGTGGCTGGCGATCGTCGCAGCAGAAATGCTGATCGGCGGCGTCGGCATCGGCTTCTTCATCTGGGACGCCTGGAACTCCTCGCACATCAGCGAGATCATCCTGGCCCTGTTCTATGTCGGCATCATCGGCTTCGTGCTCGACCGCCTGATCGCGGGAATGGCGAAGTTCGTGACCCGCGGCACCGCGCTGAACTGAAGGAACATGTCATGCAGGCCTATCTGAAGCTCGACCACATCGACAAGACCTTCACCCGCGGCAACGCTACCACCGAGGTGCTGAAGGACATCAACCTGACGATCGGGAAGGGCGAATACGTCTCGATCATCGGCCATTCCGGTTGCGGCAAGTCCACGCTGCTCAACATCGTCGCCGGCCTCACCGACACCACCCAGGGCTGCGTGCTGCTGGAGAACCGCGAGGTCAATTCGCCGGGGCCGGACCGCGCGGTGGTGTTCCAGAACCACAGCCTGCTGCCATGGCTGACGGTCTACGAGAACGTCCGGCTCGGCGTCGACAAGGTGTTCGCCTCGACCAAGACCCGTGCCGAGCGCGACGCCTGGGTGATGCACAATCTCAATCTGGTGCAGATGGCGCACGCCAAGGACAAGCGGCCCTCGGAAGTTTCCGGCGGCATGAAGCAGCGCGTCGGCATCGCGCGCGCGCTGGCGATGGAGCCGAAGGTTTTACTGCTCGACGAGCCCTTTGGCGCGCTCGACGCGCTGACCCGCGCACATCTGCAGGACTCGGTGATGGCGCTGCACCAGAAGCTCGGCAACACCATTTTGATGATCACCCACGACGTCGACGAGGCCGTGCTGCTGTCGGACCGCATCGTGATGATGACCAACGGCCCGAGCGCACGGATCGGCGAAGTGCTGGAAGTGCCGCTGGCGCGTCCGCGCAAGCGGCTCGAACTCGCGACCAACCCCGGCTACCTCAAGTGCCGGCAGCGCGTGCTCGAATTCCTCTACGAGCGGCATCGCTTCGTCGAAGCGGCCTGAGTTTTGCTTGGTCCTGTGTGGGGCGGGGCCTGGAAGAGGCAGGAGAAGAAAGATGACACCTGAGCAAGTCGATCTCGTGCAGCAGAGTTTCACCAAGGTCGCTCCGATTTCCGAACAGGCCGCCATGTTGTTCTACGAACGCCTGTTCGAAGTCGCTCCCTCGGTCAAGGCGATGTTTCCCGCCGACATGACCGAGCAGCGCAAGAAGCTGATGGGAACGCTCGCCGTCGTGGTCAACGGCCTCGGCAATCTCGGGTCGGTGTTGCCGGCGGCCAGTGCCTTGGCAAAGCGTCACGTCGGCTACGGTGCCAAGCCGGAGCACTATCCCGTCGTCGGGGGTGCGCTGTTGTGGACGCTCGAAAAGGGGTTGGGCGAGGCCTGGACGCCTGACGTTGCCGATGCCTGGACTGCGGCCTACGGCACGCTGTCCGGTTACATGATCTCCGAAGCGTACGGCGAGGCGCAAGCCGCCGAGTGAGGATGCGTCATGAGCGAACCGCTTGTCATCGTCGGCAACGGCATGGCCGCCGCCCGCCTGGTCGACGAATTGGCCAAGGTGGCGTTGGGCCGCTACGCCATCGCCGTGATCGGCGATGAACCGCGGCTCGCCTATAACCGCGTGCTGTTGTCCTCGGTGCTGGCCGGCGAGACCACTTCGCAGGACATCGAGCTTCGGCCGGCCTCCTGGTGGCGCGACCGCGGCGTCACGCTGAAATATGGCTGCACGGCCACCGAAATCGATGTCGGCCGCCGCGAACTCAAGATCGCGAATGACGAGAGCGTTCCGTTTTCGAAACTGGTGCTGACCACAGGCTCGTCGGCGCTGCGGCTCAACGTGCCGGGCGCGGACCTCGCCGGCGTGCATACGTTCCGTGATAGCCGCGACGTCGATTTGTTGCTGACGCTGGCGGCGCAGAAGAAGCGCGTGGTGGTGGTCGGCGGCGGATTGCTGGGCCTCGAAGCAGCCTACGGCCTCGCCAAGGCCGGCGCGCCGGTGACGCTGGTTCATCTGATGGATCGCCTGATGGAACGCCAGCTCGATGCCCCCGCAGCCGAACTCCTGAAATCCCTGGTCGAGCGCAAGGGAATCGAAGTCCTGCTCAACGCCAACACCGCGCGCATTCATGGCGAGACGCGTGTCGAAGGACTCGAACTGGTGGACGGCCGGCTGATTCCGGCTGACGCGGTGATCTTCGCGGCGGGCATCCGGCCGAACATCGCGCTCGCCAAGGAAGCCGGCATATCCGTCAACCGCGGCATCGTGGTCGACGACCATCTGCAGACCGGCGCGGCGGACGTATTCGCGATCGGCGAATGCGCCGAGCATCGCGGCATCTGCTACGGGTTGGTCGAACCGGCCTATGAGCAGGCGCGGGTGCTGGCGCGGCATCTCGCCGGGCGCGAGGCTTCCTATCCCGGCAGCATCGTCGCGACCAATTTAAAAGTCTCCGGCGTCAGCGTGTTCTCCGCCGGCGATTTCATCGGCGGCGACGGCAGCGAGACCATCGTGCTGTCAGATATCAATCATGGCACCTACAAGAAGCTTGTAATATCAGGCGGGCGGTTGATCGGTGCGGTCCTGATCGGCGATGTCGCCGACGCGTTGTGGTATCTCGAACTGATCCGCTCGCGGCAGCCGACACAAAGAATTCGTGCCGACATGATGTTCGGCCGCTCGCTCGCGATCCGTTCGGAAGCTGCATGATCCGGTTGCCGCCATGACCGCCATCGATCCCGACCTGCGCGCCATCAGCACCACCTGCGCCTATTGCGGCGTCGGTTGCGGCATTCTGGCGACGCCGGACGGACGGGGCGGGGCGGCGATATCGGGCGATCCAACGCATCCCGCCAATTTCGGCCGGCTCTGCTCGAAGGGCTCGGCGCTCGGCGAGACGCTCGGCCTGACCAACCGGCTGCTCTATCCGATGATCCGCTGCGGCAAGGGCACCATGGAGCGGGTGGCCTGGAGCGACGCGCTCGACCATGTCGCGCACCGCTTCCAGCACATCGTCGCGCGCGACGGCCCGGGCGCGGTCGCGTTCTATCTCTCCGGTCAGTTGCTGACGGAGGACTATTACGTCGCCAACAAGCTGATGAAGGGTTTCATCGGCAGCGCCAATGTCGACACCAATTCGCGGCTCTGCATGGCCTCATCGGTTGCGGGCCATCGCCGCGCCTTCGGCGCCGACACCGTGCCGGGCTGCTATGAAGATCTCGACGAGGCGGATCTTCTGGTGCTAGTCGGCTCCAACGCGGCCTGGTGCCATCCGGTGCTGTACCAGCGCATGCTTGCCAACAAGCAGAAGCGCGGCGCGCGGATGGTCGTGATCGATCCGCGCCGGACCGACACTGTCGGCGACGACGATCTGTTCCTGGGATTGAAGCCGGGCACCGATACGGCGCTGTTCAGCGGGTTGCTGGTTCACCTCGCTGATAATGGTGCGTTCGATCGGGATTACATCGAGCGCTACACCGCAGGGTTCGACGACGCGATCGCCCGCGCGCGCAGCATGGCCGGTAGCCCCAGTGCAACCGCGCTGGCGACCGGCCTCTCCGAGCAGGACGTCGCGACATTCTTCCAGATGTTTGCGAACACCGCGCGTGTCGTCACGCTGTATTCGCAGGGCGTCAACCAGTCGGCGCAGGGCACCGACAAGGTCAACGCCATCGTCAATTGCCATCTCGCGACCGGGCGGATCGGCAAGGTCGGCGCATCGCCGTTCTCGCTGACCGGGCAGCCCAATGCGATGGGCGGCCGCGAGGTCGGCGGGCTCGCCAACCAGCTCGCCGCCCACATGGGATTTACGCCGCCGGATATCGACCGCGTGCGCCGGTTCTGGAAGGCGCCGCGCATCGCCACCCATGAGGGCCTGAAAGCGGTCCAGATGTTCGAGGCCATCGCGCGCGGCGAGATCAAGGCGCTGTGGGTGATGGGAACCAACCCTGCCGTGTCGCTGCCGGATGCCGATGGCGTTCGCGAGGCGCTGAAGAAACTCGAACTGTTCGTGGTTTCCGAAAATGTCATATCCAACGACACGGTCGACGTCGGCACGCACGTGCTGCTGCCGGCGCAGGCGTGGGGCGAGAAATCCGGCACGGTGACCAATTCGGAACGGTGTATCTCGCGGCAGCGCGCGTTCCTTTCCTCACCGGGCGAAGCCAGGCCGGATTGGTGGATCATGGCCGAGGTCGCCAGGCGCCTCGGCTTCGGCGCTGCGTTCGGTTTTACTTCGCCGGCGGATATTTTTCGAGAACATGCCGCGCTCTCGGCATTCGAGAACGAGGGCGCGCGCGACTTCGACATCGGCGCGCTGACTTCGCTGTCGGACAGCGAATTCGACGCGATGGCGCCGGTGCAATGGCCGGCCCGGCAGGGTGCCGAGCCGCAGGCGCGCTTCTTCGCCGAAGGCGGCTTCTTCGCCAACGATTTCAGGGCTCGCTTCATCGCGCCGGAAATTCCCGCGTTGCGCACCGAGACCACGGCGGCACGCCCGCTGCGGCTCAATACCGGCCGCATCAGGGACCAATGGCACACCATGACGCGCACGGGCGAAAGCCCGCGGCTCGGGCAGCATCTGCCGGAGCCCTTCGTCGAGGTTCATCCCGACGATGCCTTGAAGTTTGGCGTCGCCGACGGCGACTTCGCACGGGTCACGACCGACTATGGGAAATGTACGCTTCGCGTGATCGTCAGCGAGCGCCAGCAGCGCGGCATGCTGTTCGCGCCGATCCATTGGAGCAGGGCGAACGCCACCGGCGCGCGTGTCGGGTCGCTGGTGGCTCCCATTACCGATCCGTTCTCCGGCCAGCCCGAGAACAAGGCGACGCCGGCATCGATCACGCCTTACGAATACGTGTTCCGGGGCTTTGCACTGTCGCGCAAGCCGCTCGAACTGCCCGCGCATGCGTGGGCCACACGCGTCGCCGTCAACGGTGGTCACGGTTACCTGTTCGCCGACAATGCCGATCTCGTGGGCTGGCAGTCCTGGCTGAAATCGTTCGCGCGCGACGACATTGCCGAATACGTGGATTTCGGCGGCGGCGTCTATCGCGCCGCGTCGTTTAGCGGCGACCGCATCGAAACCTGCCTGTTCATCGGGCCCGCGCGCGACGCCGGCGACTGGAATGTGGTGAAGGGCCTGTTTGCAGCCGATACGCTCGGCACCGACCAGCGCCGCATGCTGCTGTCGGGCAAATCGGCCGACGGCCTTGCCACTGCCGGCCCAATCGTCTGCGCCTGCTTCGGCGTCGGCCGCAACACCATCTGCGATACCATCGCGGCCGGCGCGCGTTCGGCGGCGGACATCGGCGCCAGGCTGAAAGCCGGCACCAATTGCGGTTCCTGCATTCCGGAATTGAAGCGGTTGATCGCGCAGACGGGGCTGAGCGATGCGGGGCAGCGGAAGCTGGCGGCGGCGAACTAGAATTGTCCGCTGTCATTGCGGAGCCTGACCGCGCCAACTCACGAATTTTAGCTTTTTTTGATCACCATCTCTCCGTAGGCTGACTCGAATTCAGTTTAAGGAGAAGCGATGTCGGCTAATTCAGAGCCAGAGTTTTGGCAGTCCGCGCAGCAGCACCTCATACGCTATGGTGGAGCGTTTGCGCCGGTGATTATTGAACGAGCGCAAGGCAGCTTTGTTTATGACGCCGACGGACGAGGCATACTAGATTTCACATCAGGCCAAATGAGCTCGCTGCTCGGACACGGTCATCCAGAAATATCAGAAACTGTAACCGAACACATTCGCAATCTGGACCACTTGTTCAGTGGAATGTTGTCGCGACCGGTCGTTGATCTTGCCACGAGGCTGGCCGAATTGACGCCTCCTGGCCTGGATCGGTCAATGCTTCTAAGCACGGGAGGTGAAGCCAACGAAGCGGCTATCAAGATGGCCAAGCTTTATACGGGCAAATTTGAAATCGTAAGCTTTGCGCAGTCGTGGCACGGCATGACTGGTGGGGCTGCATCGGCAACCTACAGCGCTGGTCGAAGAGGCTATGGGCCAGCGGCAGTTGGTTCATTGGCGATTCCTGCACCCTACCTCTACAGAACTCGCTTTGAGCGCGATGGGGTTTTCAGGTGGCAAGACGAACTCGATTACGCGTTCGACTTGATTGACAGGCAATCATCCGGAAGTCTCGCCGCGTTTATCGCCGAGCCGATATTGAGTTCCGGTGGGCTTATCGATTTGCCGGTCGGCTATCTAAAAGCTCTGAAAAGAAAGTGCAGCGAACGTGGCATGCTGTTGATTCTCGATGAAGCGCAAACCGGAGTAGGCCGCACGGGAATGATGTTCGCTTTCGAACGAGATGAAGTGACGCCGGATATTCTCACGCTATCGAAAACCTTAGGGGCCGGATTGCCACTTTCTGCGGTGGTGACGTCGCAGGAGATTGAAGAAAAATGTTACGATCGAGGATTTCTTTTCTATACGACGCATGTCTCTGATCCACTGCCCGCGGCAGTCGGCCTGAAGGTCCTGGAGATTGTTCAGCGGGATGGCCTGGTAGAGCGCGCGCGGAGCGCCGGTCAGCGACTTGAGAGCGGGTTGCGGAAGCTTCAACAACGATTTGGATGTATCGGCGACATTCGCGGGCGCGGACTGTTGCTTGGCGTCGAGATTGTCAAAAGCCGTTCTGGAAAAGAGGTTGCACCCGAGCTTGGAGCCGCTATCACACGCGAGTGCATGGCGCTCGGACTTAGCATGAATATTGTCCAACTGCCTGGAATGGGCGGCGTCTTCCGCCTCGCTCCGCCGCTTACCATAAGCGATGAGGAGATCGATCTTGGCCTGACGCTTCTCGAACAGGCAATGCTTAAGGTGTTGTAGCGTCGATGTCGAAGCTATCTGACCTCAATTCATTCGGTCTGAGGCTGCTCGACATCATGACCTACTTCGTTTCTAGCCGCGAGAACCGAAAATTGCAGTGGCTGGCGCCGCCGGCCAGCGTCTGGGTTCGTTCCAGACGAATGCCACGGGTTGCGTAGGCCTCGAAATCAAGTCCGCAAATGTGCGGGAGGATTTCTCTATCGCCGTGACGCGCCGCGAATTTGCAGAAACCACAAGCCTTGTAGTCGATGCCGAATTCAAAGCTGTCGCCGGGCTCCGGCTCGACGAAATCGTAGACAAAATCCTCCTTATATTCGTTCGCCAGGCTTTTTGCGGCCTGTTCGCGCAGCAAGGATTGGTTCTCCGGAGACAAGAACTGACGTCCCGAGGCGAGCCGTTCGGCCTCGGGGACGGTCAGCAATTGAGCCTTGTAACTTTCTCGCTCGATATCGCCAATGATCGGCAGAGCAACGCCATGTCGCCGGAGCACGCGCCCGATCGCCATGAAGCCCATCAAGCGCATGAAGAAGTCGCTCATGCGGCTGGCCGCGCCACCGACATAAGGCATCTGGCTGAGCACGATTTCGAACTCATCCATCACATCCTGTCGGACTTTGTCCAAATCCGCCAGATGCGCGCGTTCGCGCAGCATCGTCTCAGCCAGATCGAGGCGCTGGCGCATGGCGGCTTCCATCGCGCCGCGATGCGCCTGGTAAAATGGATGAATTTCGCTCATGCGATGTCTCTCCGCAGCATCAGCCGTATGCGTTTCATTCCGCGGCGATCGCCTCGATCTCCAGCAACCATTTGCCGTCGACGGTTTCCGCGATCATCACCGTGGACGCGGGCTCGTTTTCCGCGAGCATCTTGCGGCGAACGGCGCGGTTGGTCACCACTTGGCTTCGGTCGGTCAGGAACGTGTTGATCTTGACCAGATGCTCGACACCGAGGCCTGCGGCGGCGAGCACCGCGATGATGTTGCGCCAGGCCTGCTCGCATTGCGCCTCGAAACCTTCGGGCAGGCTGCCGTCAGATTCTTCCGGCACCTGCCCGCTGATGAACAGCAGCCGGCGATGCTGAGAAAGTTCGAGCCCCATGCTGTAGCCGCTGGAAGGCGCATGGACGCTTGCGGGATTATGGCGGGTGATATGAGCCATCTCAGATTGTCTCCTGTTCGACGAATTCCAGCGCCAGACCATGCGATGCCGTGGGCGGAACCAGCAGCACGGCGTCGCTCACCTCGAACCCGACGCCGTTGCTTTTCAAGGCCCGCCTGGTTGCATCCAGGTCGGTGACCGCCAGACGCGCGGCGCAAAAGCGCGGCGTCGGTGCGACGGCCAAGCCCGGCAGCCGGCGCGCCATCTCGGGCGGGCTGAGCACGGTGATCCGGTCGCCGCGCGCGCCGACCGTCAGTCGCCCGGGCGCAAGCTCGGCGGCGCTTTCGGTGATGTGTTCGAGGAAACCGCGATGCACCGCCGGCTCCGGCGCCGACATCACCACCTCGATCACGCGCAGGGCGCCGTTGGGGTGGCGCTGATATTGCGGCTTCCAGAACAGTTCTGGCGGGTGACGCTGCTGGCAGGTGAAGAAGGCGATCCCGGGCATCGCGGGATCGGTGGCGAAGGCGAGCGAAAATTCCACGCGCGCCGTGCCGCCGCTGGGAAGCACCGCGTCACGGCCAAAATCGAACGGCGCATAGGCGCCGATGTGATGGCCCTTAAAGCGCGCCGCATCGGCATGGGCGTCGGCGCTGTGCATCGCCAGCATCGACATTCCCTCGGCGGTGGCGAGAAAATCCTGGTTGTGGGCGGCGAAGCTGAATCGACCAGGCGCGGCCGGCGGCGCCGCCGCCGCATCGGTGACCGCCAGCAGTTCGAGAAAATTGTTGGCGAACATCGCCAGGCGGTTGCTGGTTCCGAATGGATGCACGCCGGTCGGCGTTAGCCTGAAGCCGAGCGTTTGCCAGTCCAGCGCGGCCTGCGCCAGATCGCGGACACAGATGACGAGATGATCTAGTCGGCGAGGCATGGGGATCTCCGGATGGCCGGCCGACCGTATCCTTCGGCAGCACCCCGGAGCAAAGCATTGTTGCTGCGGTCCAGCGCAAGAAAATCTATTGCAAGGCCAGCCCCTATCAGTGACAAACTGGACGGCGATGACCTACATCCTTCCACCGCTCAATGCGCTCCGCGCGTTCGAAGCCGCAGCCCGGCATCTCAGCTTCAAGCTCGCCGCGCATGAGCTGCATGTGACGCCTGCCGCCGTGGGGCAGCAGGTGAAGGCGCTGGAAGCGCGCCTTGGCGTCCGCCTGTTCGAGCGACTGCACAAGCAGCTCGTCCTCACCGAGGCCGGCCAGGCCTATCTGCCGGAAATTTCCGACGGCTTTCGTCGCATCGCCAATGCGACCGAAAAATTGAAGCCGGTGGGCGCGGTGCTGCTGCAACTCGGCGTCCACGGCAGCTTCGATCTGCGCCGTCTGGAACTGGAGCAGTTTCGCGCCACCCATGTCGAAATCGGTTTGCGGGTGCTGCAGCCCGCCGGCCTGCATGAGTTGATCGAGGGCAAGGTCGATGTGCTGATCGCTCGCGGGCTCGGCCACCATCCGGGCTACCGCTGCGACCGCGTGACGGAGGGATCGGGGGTCGGCGACTGGCTGATTGCGCCCGCCGGCACGGCGGATTGCCCCGAGATATCGGGCTTTCGCGATTGGCTGCGCGGTCTGCCGGCGGAGAACGCGCTCCCGCTGCATCGCCGCCGTCTGGTCGGCATCGTCAGAAGTTGAGGTAATTGTGAAACAGAAAAAATTCGGCACGCACGGCCCTGATGTATCCGTGATCGGGCAGGGCACCTGGTATCTCGACCGCGGCGACCGCAAGGCCGCCATCGCCGCGCTGCGCCGGGGCATCGAGACCGGCATGACGCATATCGATACCGCCGAGATGTATGGCGAGGCCGAGCCCGTGATCGCGGACGCCATCGCCGGCCTGCCGCGCGAAAAACTGTTTCTGGTATCAAAAGTGTTGCCGAGCAACGCCTCGCGGCGCGGCACCATCACCGCCTGCGAGCGTTCGCTGAAGCGGCTGAAGACCGATCATCTCGATTGCTATCTGCTGCACTGGCGCGGCTCGTATCCGTTCGAGGAGACGGTGGCGGCGTTCGACGAACTGGTGGCTGCCGGAAAGATCCGCTCGTGGGGCGTCAGCAATTTCGATTCGGACGATCTCGACGAACTGCTCGATGTCGCGGGCGAGGGCAAGATCGCCTGCAATCAGGTGCTCTATCATCTGCAGGAGCGCGCGATCGAGCACGCGGTGATTCCGTGGTGCGAGCAGCGCGGCGTCGCCGTCGTCGCCTATTCGCCATTCGGCCATAATGACTTTCCATCCGCGCGCAGCAAAGGCGGCGAGGCGCTGCAGGCGATTGCGGACGCGCACAAGGCGACGCCGCGTCAGGTCGCACTGGCGTTTCTCACGCGCGCGCCATCGGTGCTCGCGATTCCGAAAGCATCGAACGCGGAGCACGCCACGGACAACGCCGCTGCCGGAAAGATGTCGCTCAGCGATGCCGAGATCGCCGCACTCGACAAGGCCTTTCCGCGCGGCCCCAAGCCGCGCGGCCTGCCGATGCTCTGATCTCTTCACCCTCGCCCCGCACTTGCGGGGTCGAGACGAGCGAAGCTCGCTCTTAGAGGGTCGGGGTGAGGGGCTCTCACCGCGAATGCTGCGGTTTGTTGATAGACCTGTACCCCCTCACCCGGAATTCGCGCTTCGCGCAAATTCCGACCTCTCCCCGCAAGCGGGGCGAGGTTGAAGAAGAGCTCGCGCAATTGCTTCGCATCAACGCGCTGAGGGAACACCGTCCTTAACAAACTGCTGCAATTGCCCCCTCAGCGCATATCCGCATCCTGTTTTCGGACCTAGTCGCATCGGGCGAATTGGTGTTTTTTGCAACCTCGCCCGATTCGAAATTTACTGCCTTTTGAGATTGCCGTGACACCGCCCCCCGCCGCAGCCGCCAGGCTGGACAGCGCTCCGATACCTTTGCCCGAAAAGAAGTCCGCCCTTCGCAAGGCGCCCGCGCGCGCCGATCGGCCGTTCAAGGGCATCGCACTGATCCTGGCGTCGACAATATTTCTCGGCATCTCGGATGTGACCGCAAAATACCTGTCCGCGACGCTGCCGTCGATCGAGATCGCGTGGATCCGCTTCGTGGTGTTCGCGCTGATCATGACGCCGGCGATGATGCCGGGCTCGCCGCTGTTTGCGCTGCCGACAAATCGGCTCGGCCTGCAGCTGATGCGCGGGGTGACGGTGCTGGCCTCGTCGCTGTTCTTCATTTCCGGCCTGCGGTTCCTGCCGATCGCGGAAGCCTCCGCCACCGGTTTCGTCGCGCCGCTGCTGGTCACCGCGCTGTCGATCGTCTTTCTCGGCGAGAAGGTCGGCATGCGCCGCTGGATCGCGACCGGCGTCGGCCTGATCGGCGTCATCATCATCCTGCGTCCCGGCACCGGCGCGTTTCATCCCGCGGCGTTCTTCCCGCTGGTCTCGGCGCTGGCCTGGGCCTGCACGCTGATCATGACGCGGATGATGAGCGGCACCGAGCGTGCCATTACCGTGATGACCTATTCGTCGATCGCGGGCGTCTGCATCCTCTCGGCACTGGTGCCGTTCGTCTGGGTGACGCCAACCTGGCACGACATCGCCTTCGGCATCTTCATCGGCGTCGCCTCCACCGCGGGCCAATGGATCGTGGTGCTGGCATTCCGTTATGCCGATGCTTCCGTGCTGGCGCCGTTTTCCTACACGCAATTGCTGTGGGTGAGCGTGCTCGGCTTCCTGATCTTTGGCGAAGTCCCTGATGTCTACACCGTCACCGGCGCCGCCTTCATCGTCGCGTCTGGCCTGTATACCGCCCATCGCGAGCGCGTCAGGCGCTCGCAGCTTCTGGCCGTTCCGGGCGAGCCGTCGCCGAACGCCTGATCCCGCCCAGCCAGGCGGTCACGTTTACATCGCCAAAACCGTGGCGCGGGTGCCACAGCGGCGTCGCAAAACGCCCGGTTGTGGTGCCGATCTGGGGGATACAACCCCGCTTCCGTAATTCTACGGCGGAACCCATGCTAACAAGTTCCGATGGCGCCGCAGTGCGCCGGGGAAACGGGGTTCGGGCGTTTGCATTTTCAGTCGCTACCGTTGGCGCAAGGCCGACGCCGCCGTGATGCGGCTGTGCGGGCCGTCGCCATGTCGGCATTTCTCGCTGGCCTGAGCCTGTTGGCGGCACCCGCGAACGCGGCCTGCGCGCCCGATCCGGCGTCGAGCGGCGAGACCGTCACCTGCAGCGGCAACACCCCGGCCGGCTTTCAGGCCGGCGGCGGCGTCGACAACCTTACCGTCAACGTGCTGTCCGGCGCGACCGTCAGCAACGGCGGCGGCGTGATCATCGGCGTCAACGACTTCAACGCGGTCACCAACAGCGGCACGCTCTCCGCCGGGCCAAACAGCACTGGAATCTTTGCCGGCGTCAACAACACGATCGTCAACGCCGCCTCTGGCGTCATCACCCTCGGCGCTCATGGCGTGGGAATCTTCACCGCCGGCAACAGCACCGTGACCAACGCGGGCGCCATCACGGTCGGCAACGCGGCCGGATTGTCGGGCGCCATCGTTGGCATCAATGACGACAACACCGTCAGCAACCTGGCCGGCGCCACCATCACCGCCGGATCGAACGCCGACGGAATCCTGCTGCAGGGCAATCGCGCCATCGTCAACAACGCCGGCACGATCAGCACGACCGGTTCGGGTGCCGCGATCGATGTATTCGGCACCGATGCCCTGGTCACGAGCAATGGGCTGCTCAACATCGGTAGCAACGGCGCCGGAATCGCGACGCAGGGCGACCGCGCCCTGATTACGCATTTTGGAACGATCAACGGCGGAGCTGGAAGCGTCGGTATCGCCTATAACGGCTTGTCTGGAACCATCAACCAGAGCGGCCAACTGCTGCTCGGCAACAATGCTGTTGGCATTCTCGTGTTCGGCGATTCCAATACCATCACGAATAGCGGCGCCATCACCGTTGGAAACGGCGGCAGCGGTATCGACGTTTCCAGTTCTGGTGGCAGCAACTCCATCATCAACACCGGCAAGATCAATGTCGGCGCGGGCGCCGCAGGCATTCACCTTGGCGGCACCGGCACCGTTTTCAACTCGGGCACGATCAACGCCGCGATCGGTTTCGCGGCGATCGAACTCTGCGGCTGTGGCAACAGCGTGCTGACGCTCGGCCCGGGCAGCGTCATCAACGGCCTCGTGCTCGGCAATGGCACCGACACGTTCCAGCTCGGCGGCTCCGGCAAGGATAACTTCAACCTCAGCCTGATCGGCGCGGGCAATCAGTATGACGGCTTCTCGACCTTCAACAAGGTCGGCAGCTCGAACTGGACCGTCACCGGCACCGGCGCGCAAGACTGGAACGTTCTCGGCGGCACGCTCTCGGTCAACGGCGTGATCAACGGTCTCGTCACCATCAATGCCGGCGGCACACTCGGTGGCACCGGCACCATCGATAACGTCCTCGTCAATGGCGGCGTGCTCGCGCCGGGCAATTCGATCGGCACCCTCAACGTGGCGGGCAGCCTGACCTTCTCGGCGGCGTCGAGCTACATGGTCGAGATTTCGGGTGCGAGCAGCGATCTGACCCGGGTCACCGGCGTGGCGACCCTTGGCGGCGCCACCGTCGTGGTCGTGCCGATCGGCACGGTGGCGAAGCACTACACGATCCTGACCGCGACCGGCGGCCTGCCCGACACGTTCAATCCGGCGGTGTCGGGCGTTTCGTCCAACCTGAATCCGACGCTGAGCTACGACGCCATCAACGTCTATCTGAATTTCGCGCTGAACTACGGCGGCGGCCTCAACGTCAACCAGCAGAACGTCGCCAATGCGCTGACCAATTTCTTCAATACGACCGGCGGCATTCCCGTCGGCTTCACCTCGCTCTCACCGGCCGGCCTCACGCAGGTCTCGGGCGAGCTGGCGACCGGATCGCAGCAGGCGACCTTCGACGCCATGAACCTGTTCCTGTCGCTGATCTCGGATCCGTTCGTGGCAGGCCGCAATGACGGCTTCGGTGGCAGCGCAGGCGCGATCCCGTTCGCCGAGGAGAGCGCGCTTGGTTACGGCGCGAAGAAGCCCGCCGTGCGCGATGCCTTCGCCAGGTTCCCAACCAAAGCCGATATCGCCCGCAACGACCGGTTCGATCAGCGCTGGAGCATCTGGGGCTCCGCCTACGGTGGCGGCAGCAACACCTCGGGCAACGCCGCGCTCGGATCGAACGACGCGACCGCGCGTGCGTTCGGATTCGTGGTCGGTGCCGACTATCGCCTCTCGCCCGACACGCTGGCCGGTTTTGCGCTCGCCGGTGGCGGCACCAACTTCAGCGTCAGCGGTTTCGGCTCCGGACGCTCGGATCTGTTCCAGGCCGGCGCCTTCGTTCGCCACAACTTCGGCAACGCCTATGTCACCGCCGCCGCGGCCTATGGCTGGCAGGACGTGACCACCGAGCGCACCGTCACGGCGGCGGGCTTCGAGCGCCTGCGCGCCGAGTTCAACGCCAACGCATATTCCGGCCGCATCGAGGGCGGCTACCGATATGTGACGCCCTGGATGGGCATCACGCCCTACGCCGCCGGGCAATTTACCACCTACAGCCTGTCGGCCTATGCCGAGCAGGTGCTGGCGGGCGCCGGCACCTTTGCGCTGAACTATGCGGCCAGGGACGTCACGGCCTCACGCACCGAACTCGGCGTTCGCACCGACAAGTCGTTTGCGATCTCGAACGGCATCCTGACCCTGCGCGGCCGCGCCGCCTGGGCGCATGATTTCAACACCGACCGCAACGTCACCGCC
The DNA here is from genome assembly GCF_049993905.1 of Bradyrhizobium sp. McL0615. Taxonomy (NCBI): domain Bacteria; kingdom Pseudomonadati; phylum Pseudomonadota; class Alphaproteobacteria; order Hyphomicrobiales; family Nitrobacteraceae; genus Bradyrhizobium; species Bradyrhizobium sp. McL0615. Next base: position 2,866,428 of record NZ_CP188254.1, read on the forward strand.
TTGTTCCAGACGCTGCCGGGCGCGGCCTTCGTCGTCAACGGCGCGGCGCAGGCACATGACTCCGCATTGGTCACGGCTGCTGCCGAGATGAAATGGCTGAGCGGCTGGTCGGCGGCGGCCGTCTTCGAAGGCCAGTTCTCCAACGTGACCAATTCCTATGCCGGCAAGGGGGTTGTGCGCTATGCGTGGTGATCCTCCATGCTAAGGTGAGAAAAACGCCGGGAGGAACTTAAGTGCGCGCTGCTATTTTCAGGAATGGCGAGATCGTCGTCGATCAGTTGCCGGAACCCAAGCCGGGGCCCGGCATGGTGCTGGTCAAATCGCTGGCCTGCGGCATCTGCGGCTCAGACCTGCACGCGCGCAAGCACGCGCACCGCATGGTGGAACTGGCAAAGCATTTTCCCGGCCGCAAGCCGATGGACCTTTCGCGCGACGTCGTGTTCGGCCATGAATTCTGCTGCGAGGTGCTCGACTATGGTCCCGGCACGACGCAGAAGTTCAAGCCCGGCGCGAAAGTCTGCTCGCTGCCGGCGCTTTTGACCGCCGAAGGCCCACAGGGCATCGGCTACTCCAACGACAATATCGGCGCCTATGCCGAGCGCATGCTGCTCAGCGAAGCCTTGCTGCTCGAAGTCCCGAACGGCCTTGCGGCCGAGCACGCCGCGCTGACCGAGCCGCTCGCGGTCGGCGTGCATGCGGTCGCAAAAGCCAATATCAAAGGCGGCGAGGTGCCGCTGGTGATCGGCTGCGGGCCGGTCGGGCTTGCGGTCATCGCGGCGTTGAAGATCAGGGGATTGCACCCGATCGTCGCCGCCGATTATTCGCCGGCCCGCCGCGCGCTCGCCGAAAGGCTCGGCGCCGACGTGGTCGTCGACCCCGCGCGTACGCAGCCTTATGCGACGTGGGCCGAGCATGCCCAGATGTCGCCGGCGGAAAAGGCCGCGCGGCCGCCGCTGCAGGCGCTGTTGCCGGCGCTAAAACCTGCGCTGATCTTCGAATGCGTCGGCGTGCCCGGCCTGATCCAGCAGGTGTTCGAAGGCGCGCCGCGCGATGCGCGCATTGTCGTGGTCGGTGTCTGCATGGAAACCGACCGCTCCGAGCCGATGCTTGGCATCCTCAAGGAGCTCAACGTTCAATATGTGCTGGGCTACACGCCGGAGGAATTCTCCTATTCGCTCCGCCTGATTGCGGAAGGGCAGGTCGACGCCGCCTCGATGGTGACCGCCAGCGTCGGCATCGACGGCGTCGCCAAGGCCTTCGCCGATCTCGCCAACCCGGAAGCGCATACCAAGATCATCGTCGAGCCGTGGCGGTGATTACTGTTGGGACTGCGTAGGGTGGGCAAAGGAGCGCCAGCGACGTGCCCACCATCTATCACCGAGCACGCTGCCAGATGGTGGGCACGCTTCCGCCTTCGCTCGTTGAGCTACGGCGGACGCAGTCGCTTTGCCCACCCTACGGCATCTCACTCTGTCGTTCGATTTCTCGGATACTCGAGCTGCATTGCGACGAAGTCGGTCGTGCGCGCGTCGTAGCGGGCCGTGACGGCACGCAGCGTATCGTCGAGCGCTTCCGCCGGCTTGCGGTCTCCGATCTCCGGCAGTCGTCGCGCCGCCGGCCAGTTCGTCGTGACCTCATCGGGCAGGATGCGAATGCCGTTGCGGCTTTGCAGGGCGTCTGCTGTGTTCGCAAACGTCACCGCCTGCGAGCGATAGGTCCGCGACCACGCATCGGTGACGAGCGCCAGTGAAACTTCGTCGACGCCCTCCTTGAGTTCGATGCCGAGCCGCTCGTGCGCCCAGAACGCGGCCGTGTTGCGGATTGCGGTCAGCGCAAACGGGCGCGTGAACTTGAACGCGTCGCTCTCGTGCCGCGCGTCCCAGTCGGCGAGGCCGATGTCCCGGCCGACCGCGCGGGCCTTGTCCCGTCCGGCGATGGCCTCGACCAGCGTCAGCGACATCGGCATCGACGCCGAAATGCCGGTCGTGGTCGCGACGCCGTCATCGACCACCAGTCGCCGGTCTTCGATGTAGCGCATCGTCGGATGCTTCTCGCGTAACTCCTTGACGGAATACCAGTGCGTGGTCGCCCGCTTGCCGTGCAGCAGCCCGGCGTCGCCGACCACCTTGGCGCCGGCGCAGATGCCGACGATGATCGCACCTTTGCCCGACTGGTTCCTGATCCATTGCAGCGCGGCGGGATCGTCGTCGCGGGTCATGGCGGGAACGATGACGTAGTCGGCGCCGTCGGGATGCCGCGCATCGAACTCGGCGATGGTCGCCTGCGGTTCGACCTTCAGCGTCGGAAACAGAGTTACGGGACCGGGCTGGGTTGCGAGCGTGACGACATCGGCGACGTCGGCGCGCGTGAGGATGCCGTAGGGCATCAGGTAATCGGTGGTTTCGGTGGCATTGTTGATGCCGATGATGGCGATCAGCGGGCGCTGCCGCTTCGGCGGCTTCAGCGCCGCGATCGTCGCATCGCGCTCGTCTTGCGCAATCGCCGGGGGAGCGGCGACGGAAGGCGCCGCCGGCAGCGAAAGGATCCAGGCCCCTGCGATCACGACGAAAAGCACGATCGCGCCGAGCGCGCTCCACAAGATACGTCGCGAATTCATGGTTGATTGCTCGATGTTGATCGGAATCGAGTCTACTGCCGTTATGTTCTGATCGAAATGACGCAAATCCCGCGAAAACGGTCATGCGGCGAGAGCGATCGGTAGGGTGGGCAAAGGAGCGTTAGCGACGTGCCCACCATCTATCAACGGCGTTCGTTTTGGTAGGCACGCTTCGCTTTGCCCACCCTACGGACCTGCGCTCGCAATGACGATGTGAAAGCAATGTATGCGATCAATTGGCACGACGGGCAAATCACTTCTGATTTTCAGAAATCGTGTCAAGCCGGGGAATCGAAAATATTCCGCTTTCGTTCTCACGCAAATCAGCCGCATAACTCCGCGTGTCTCACGGCAGATGAGGGGCGCTCGCGATCGTCACGAACGTGCGGTGAGATGCGGTGGACGCTGAAGGCGCGCTAGACGTACGCGCCGGATGCGTACGGTGAAGTCGTGTGGTTCGGGCGCCGCGGTGCTGGCGTTAAGCGCGCGATAAGAAGCGCGGGCGACGGAGGCAAAAGAGCCGTTCTCCGGGAAGAGCACGAAGTAAGCCGTAAAGCCATTGCGCAGGGAAGGCCGGAGTGTTTCCCGCTGCCCTGTATGCTCGTGTGCCGTTTTGTTTGCGCAAATTGCACGCGAGACCGCGGGTGCAGCAAGCACCCGGTCTTCCCTGCGCCCTCTATTTCGAAGGGGGCCAAACGAAAATGCAAACCTCGGGCGCAATGCGCCGCGAGAAGGCCACCCCGCATTCAGTTGTCATCGTCCGCGAAGGCGGACGATCCAGTATTCCAGAGAAAGTAATGATTGAATCGATAGGCCGCGGCGTACTGGATCCCCCGCATGCGCGGGGGATGACAGCCGTTGGCGCTGCGCAAGGTCTGCTACACCGGCAGCGCGATCGAATACTTCACCTGGCTCAGCGCAAAACTCGACTCGATCGAGGCAATACCGTCGAGCCGCGTCAGCTTGTTCTTCAGGAACGCTTCGTAGGAGGAGAGGTCGGCGGCGACCACGCGCAGGAGATAATCGCGGTTGCCGGTCATCAGATAGCACTCCAGCACCTCGTCCCATTTCGAGATCGCTTTCGCAAACCGGTTGAGGTCCTCTTCCTTCTGCCGCGCCAGCTTGATCGAGATGAAGACGCTGACATGGAGCCCCAGCGATTTCTGGTCGACGGTTGCGATGTAGCGCGTGATGACGCCGCGCTCTTCCAGAAGCTTGACCCGGCGATGGCAAGGCGACACCGACAGGCCGACCTTCTCGGAAAGCTCCTGCATGGTCATGCGGCTGTCGGACTGCAGCAAAGCGAGGATCTTGCGGTCGATGGCGTCGAGTGCCGGCATTGGTATGAACTCATGGTTTGGTGGATAATCGTGGTATTTTATCCCAATATTTGGCTGTATGTCGCGAGGATTTGAGATTTTTGGCACCGGCATGCCCGCTAAAATCTGTTCATACTGACCCTGTCCGGAGCATCGCCATGCCCATCGAGCCCGCACGTCTCGAATTGCTGTCCGCGCTGGCGCGCAAAGTCCTCTGGCTGTCGTCGTGGACGATCCATCACGCCAACCATATCCGGCCCAATGTAGACGGGCTGAAGGTCGGCGGCCATCAGGCCTCATCGGCCTCGCTCGCCAACATCATGTCGGCGCTGTACTTCTCGGTGCTGCGGCCGCAGGACCGCGTCGCGGTGAAGCCGCATGCAAGCCCGGTGTTTCACGCCATCCAGTATCTGTTCGGGCACCAGACCCGCGAGAAGCTGGAAAATTTCCGCGGCTACAAGGGCGCGCAATCCTATCCTTCGCGCACCAAGGATGCCGACGACGTCGATTTCTCCACCGGCTCGGTCGGTCTCGGCGTCGCGCAAACCCTGTTCTCCTCGCTGGTGCAGGATTACGTCACCGCGCATGGCTGGATGAAAAATCGTCCCGAGGGGCGGATGATTGCGCTGGTCGGCGACGCCGAGATGGACGAGGGCAATATCTTCGAGGCGTTGCTCGAAGGCTGGAAGCACGGGCTGCGCAACACCTGGTGGGTGGTCGACTATAACAGACAGAGCCTCGATGCCGTGGTGCGGGAAGGGCTGTGGGCGAAGTTCGAGTCCATGTTCCGCAATTTCGGCTGGGAGGTGGTGATCGTGAAATACGGCCGCCTGATGCAGGCGGCGTTCGCCGAGCCGGGCGGCGAAGCTTTGCGGCGCTGGATCGATAATTGCCCGAACCAGATGTATGCGGCGCTGTGCTTCCAGGGCGGCGCCGCCTTCCGCAAACATCTGCAGGACGACATCGGCGATCAGGGGCAGGTGTCGCAACTGATCGACCGCCGCAGTGACGACGAGCTGCTGGCGCTGATGTCCAATCTGGGCGGACACGACATGGCGAGCATGATCGAAGCCTTTGAGGCGATCGATCACGATCGCCCGGTCTGCTTCATCGCCTACACCATCAAGGGCGTCGGCCTGCCGATGCAGGGCCACAAGGACAATCACGCCGGCTTGATGACGGTTACGCAGATGGAGAAATGGCGCGGCGCGCAGAACATCCGCCCTGGCCATGAATGGGAAATGTTCGAAGGCCTGTCGCAGGCGCCGGCCGAACTCGAAGCATTTCTGGCGGCGGCGCCCTTCAATCAGGAAGGCCGCCGTCGTCTCACCGCTGATGTCATCGACGTTCCGCAACAGCTCGCCTTCAAGGCGGCGGCGCAGATGTCGACCCAGCAAGGTTTTGGGCTGGTGCTCAATGAACTCGCGCGCGGTGACAGCGAACTGGCTTCGCGCATCGTCACCGCGTCGCCCGATGTCACCGTGTCGACCAATCTCGGCGCCTGGGTCAACCGCCGCGGCCTGTTTGCCAAGGCCGAAAACCACGATCTGTTCCGACAGGAGAAAATCCCGTCGACCTTCAACTGGGATTATTCGCCCAGGGGGCAGCACCTCGAACTCGGTATTGCCGAGATGAACCTGTTCATCATGCTCTCGGCGCTCGGGCTGTCGCATGCGATCAACGGCGAGCGGCTGCTGCCGGTCGGCACGCTGTACGATCCCTTTATCGAGCGCGGCCTCGATGCGATGAACTATGCCTGCTACCAGGATGCGCGCTTCATGGTGGTGGCAACGCCGTCGGGCATCACGCTGGCGCCGGAAGGCGGCGCGCACCAGTCGATCGCCACGCCGCTGATCGGCATGGCGCAGGATGGGCTGGCCTCGTTCGAACCGGCCTTTGTCGATGAACTTGCCGTGATCATGGGCTGGGGCTTTCGCCACATGCAGCGCGAAGCCGGCGAGGGCGGTTCGGTCTATCTGCGCCTTTCGACCCGCACGCTGGACCAGCCGCAGCGCATCATGGCGCCGGAGTTGCAACGCGACATCACCGAGGGCGCTTACTGGCTGCGCGAGCCGGGGCCGAACTGCGACATCGTGATCGCCTATACCGGCGCGGTGGCGCCGGAGGCGATCGAGGCGGTGGGATTCATCGGCGAAAGCCACCGCGATGTCGGCCTGCTGGCGGTAACCTCGGCCGACCGGCTGCATGCGGGGTGGTCCGCGGCGCGGAATTTGCGGCGCGAGCGCCGTGGCATCCAGTATCTCAGCCATGTCGAAAAACTGCTGGCGCAGCTCACCCGCGACTGCGGCATCGTGACCGTGATCGACGGCCATCCGGCCGCGCTTGGCTGGCTCGGCAGCGTGCGCGGCCACCGCCTCGAAGCGCTCGGCGTCGAACAGTTCGGCCAGACCGGAACTATTGGCGACCTCTACCGCCACTACGGCATCGACGCCAACGCCATCATCGATGCGGCCGAAAGCCTCACGGTGGGAGCACCGGTGCGGCACCGCAAGATGGCGGTGTAAGGGGTGTTTGGGTGTAGCGGGAGCGGGCGGTGCTAGCCGGATGTCGTCCCTGCGAACGCAGGGACCCATAACCACAGGGAGCAGTTGTTAAAGGAAGTGTCTGCCCGCGTGCCCCCAAGACAGGACACGGCGTATGGGTCCCTGCGTTCGCAGGGACGACGATGCAATGAGGTACACCTTGCCACCGTCGCATCCCTGATCTTATATCCAGCGCCTGCCGCATCCCGGCACCCCGCATATGGCGGGTTCAACTGCCCCGGCTTTCGTGCAAGGATGCCTGCCGAACGCTACCGTTCCCCCTCATTACTCCCTGATAAAGAGGTTTCCGATGGTCAATCGCATGCAATTCTACATCGACGGCGCCTGGGTCGATCCTGTCGTCAAGAAGTCCACCCCCGTCATCAATCCGGCGACCGAAGACGCGTTGTATGAAGTTGCGCTCGGCTCCAAGGCCGACCTCGACAAGGCCGTGGCCGCCGCCAAGCGCGCCTTCGTGACCTATTCGCAGACCAGCCGCGAGGAGCGCATCGCTCTGCTGGAGAAAGTCATCGAGATCTACAAGGGCCGCATGAAGGAGATCGGCGCCGCCGTATCCGACGAAATGGGCGCGCCGCTGCCAATGGCCGAACGGCTGCAGGCCGGTGCCGGTCTTGGCCACATCGCCTCCACTTTGGAAGTCCTCAAGAACTATCATTTCGAAGAGACAGTCGGTTCGGCCGTCGTCGTGCGCGAGCCGGTCGGCGTCATCGGCATGATCACGCCGTGGAACTGGCCGCTCAACCAGATCGCTTGCAAGGTCGCGCCCGCGCTCGCCGCCGGCTGCACCATGATCCTCAAGCCGTCGGAATTCACCCCGAGCTCGGCGTTGATCTTCGCCGAAATCCTCCATGAAGCGGGTGTGCCGAAGGGGGTGTTCAACCTCGTCAACGGCCTCGGCCCCGAAGTCGGCGCTGCGATGAGCGAGCATCCCGACATCGACATGATCTCGTTCACCGGCTCGACCCGCGCCGGCGTCGACGTCGCCAAGCGTGCGGCTCCGACCGTGAAGCGCGTCAGCCAGGAACTCGGCGGCAAGTCGCCGAACGTCATCCTCGAAGGCGCCGACCTCACCAAGGCCGTCACCGGCGGCGTGATGCACATGTTCAACAACTCCGGACAGTCCTGCAACGCGCCGTCGCGGATGATCGTCCCGCTGTCGAAGATGAAAGAAGTCGCTGCGATCGCGAAGGGCGTCGCCGACAAGACCAAGGCGGGCGATCCCCGCGCCGAAGGCACCACCATCGGCCCGGTCGTGTCGCGTATCCAGTGGGACAAGATCCAGGCGCTGATCAAGAAGGGCATCGACGAAGGCGCGACGCTCGTGGCCGGCGGTCCCGGTCTCCCCGAGGGCGTCAACAAGGGCTTCTACGTGCGCCCGACCATCTTCGCCGACGTCACCAACGACATGACGATCGCCCGCGAGGAAATCTTCGGACCCGTGCTCACCATCCTCGGCGCCAAGGATGAAGCTGACGCCGTAAAGATCGCCAACGACACGCCCTATGGTCTTGCCGGTTACGTCACCGGCGATACGGTGGAAAGCGCGCGACGCGTCGGCAAGCAGATCCGCGCCGGCAACGTCAACCTGCAGGGCGTGCCGAACGACCGCACCGCGCCGTTCGGCGGCTACAAGCAGTCCGGCAACGGCCGCGAGTGGGGCAAATACGGCCTCGAGGAATATCTCGAGGTCAAGGCGGTCGCCGGCTACAACGCCGCGTAAATCGCTGCGGCGCTCGCGCCGTTCATGAAAGATGCCGGCTGTCGAAGGACGGCCGGCATTTTTTTGACCAAAATCATCGTCAGGCTAGCCCTCACGTCGATGCCGACGCGGCGACGACGCAACAAGAAAAGATGGAGGATGCCTGTGAAGAAAATCGTCATTGCACTGGTCGCGCTATTGCCGCTTGCCGGCGCAGCACAGGCCCAGACTCCCAAAGATCTGATCGAGGCCCTCAAGGTAAAATGGAACACGCCGACCGAGCCGTTCAAGATGATCGGCAACGTCTATTATGTCGGAACCGACGGCCTGGCGTCCTACCTGATCACGTCGCCGCAGGGCCATATCCTGGTGGATACGGTGATGCCGGAAGCAACGTCGCAGATCAAAGGGAACATCGAGAAACTCGGCTTCAAGGTCACCGACATCAAATACCTCGTCAACACCCACGCGCATATCGATCACACCGGCGGCCTTGCCGAAATGAAACAGGCCAGCGGCGCCCAGATGGTTGCGGGCGAGGCCGACAAGCCGCTGCTCGAAGGCGGTTATTATCCGGGCGCGCAGGAAGACACCGCGCTGGCGTTTCCGCCGGTGAAGGTCGATCGCACGGTGCGCGAAGGCGACAAGGTCACCGTGGGTGATGTGACGCTGACCGCGCATGAAACGCCCGGCCATTCGCCTGGCTGCACGAGTTGGGAATTCTCGGTGAAGGATGGCGACGCCACGCGTTCCGTGCTGATCTTCTGCAGCGGCACCGTGGCGCTGAACCGGCTCGTCGCCAACCCGACCTATTCCGGGATCGTTACCGATTACAGGAAGACGTTCGCGCGCGCCAAGGACATGAAAGTGGATGTGCTGCTGGCGCCGCATCCGGAAATGTACAGGATGCAGGACAAGCGTGCCATGCTCTCGGATGGCGCGCCCAATCCGTTCGTCAATCCCGGCGAGTTCACCGCCTACGCCGCGACGCTGGAAAAGGTGTTTGAAGACGCGCTCGCCAAGCAGACCGCCGACGCACAGGAAAAGAAGGGGTGAATTGGCGCTGAGGCGCGCGGACTTATCCGCCCGGCGCGCCTTGCGTGTTCACATACAGCGCGTAGATCGACTGGCTCGCGGCCATGAACAGGCGGTTGCGCTTCACGCCGCCGAAGCAGAGGTTGGCGCAGCGCTCGGGCAGGGCGATGCGGCCGATCATGACGCCGTCGGGCGCGAACACCACGACACCGTCTAGTTCGGGATCGCCCATGCCCCAGCCGCACCACAGATTGCCGTCGATGTCGACGCGAAAACCGTCCGGCGTGCCTGGTCCGGCATCGACAAACACGCGCTTGTTGGAAAGCTTGTCGCCGGAAGGCGAGACGTCATAGGCGAGAATCTTGCGGGTCGGCACGCCGCGGGACTCGATGACATAGAGAATCTTCTCGTCGGGCGAGAAGGCGAGTCCGTTCGGTCCCAGCACGCCCTCGGCGACGACAGTTGCTTTGCCGGTCGCGCCGTCGATCCGGTACACGTTCATGTCGAGCTCGGGCTCGGCCTTGTAGCCCTCGTAATTGCCGAGCAGGCCGAACACCGGATCGGTGAACCAGACCGAGCCGTCGGACTTCACGACGACGTCGTTCGGCGAGTTCAGCCGCTTGCCGTCGAAGGAGTCCATCAGCACCGTGATCGACCCGTCATATTCGGTGCGGGTGACGCGGCGGCCGCCATGCTCGCAGGTGACCAGCCGTCCTTGCCGGTCGCGGGTGTTGCCGTTGGCAAAATTCGACGGCTTGCGGAAGATGCTGACGTGGCCTGTCTCCTCCTCCCACTTGAGGATGCGCTGGTTCGGGATGTCGCTGCAGAGCAGATAGCGCCCGTCGCCGAACCACACCGGGCCCTCGGCCCAGCGCAGGCCGGTGGTCAGCCGCTCCACGGCTGAAAGCTTCAGCCAGTATTTCTCGAAACGGGGATCGAGGGCATGGATGGCCGGATCGGGATAATAGGTGGCTGGGCGCCAGCCGGCTGAATGCGATGCTGCATCGGACATTTGCTGTTCTCGTTGTTGCGTTCCCTGAGCGTTTGAGTTTGCTATCATTCCCGGCTAATGACCGCAAATCGGTCGAGAGATAAGAGGAACGAAATGCCACGCATATTGATGACCGGCGCCGCCGGCGGGATCGGCACATCCTTGCGCAAGCTGCTGCCGCCGATCTATCCGGACCTGGTGCTGAGCGATCTGAAGGCGCCGGCCGATCTGGCTAAGGACGAGAAGTTCAAGGCGGCCGATCTCGCCGACATGTCGCAGGTCGAGGCGATCTGCGAAGGCGTTGACGGCATCCTGCATTTCGGCGGCTATTCGGTCGAGGGCTCCTGGGACGACATCCTGCAGGCCAACATCATCGGTGGCTACAATCTGTTCGAGGCCGCGCGCAAGAAGGGTGTCAAGCGCGTGGTATTCGCCTCGTCGAACCACGCGGTCGGCTTCTATCCGCGGCACCACCGGATCGGCACCGACGTCACCGTGCGCCCCGACAGCCGCTATGGCGTCAGCAAGGTCTTTGGCGAGGCGGTCGGCGCGCTCTATGCCGACAAGCATGGGCTTGGCGTGACCTGCATCCGGATCGGCAATTTCGGCGAGATGCCGCTCGACCACCGCCGCCTGTCGATCTGGCTGAAGCCGGAAGATCTGGTGCAGCTCTGCCGCATCGGGCTCGATCATCCCGGCATCCATTACGAGATATTCTACGGCGCCTCCTACAACGAGCGCGCCTGGTGGGACAACCATCGCGCCTACGAGCTCGGTTATCGCCCGACCGGCCGCGGCGAAGATTTCCGCGAACACGCGACGGCCGAGCAGGCCAAGCTCAAACCGGACCCGGTCGGCGACTTCTATCAGGGCGGCACGTTCTGCAGCATGGAGTTCGACGGCGATGAAGAAAGGATCGTGGACTGGAGCAAGCGCTAGCGCTTGCCCTCATCCCCCAGCGATCCGCCCCAGATAATCCGACTTGCTGAACTGCATGTGATCGACGCAGAGCTGCGCCAGCGCCCAGCTGTCGCGGCCCTTCAACAGCTCGATCATCAGTTCGTGCTGGCGGCGGGATAGCGCGAGCCCCTCTGTGTCCGCGAGATTCTTGGCGCGCATCGGCAGCGTCAGGTTCATGTAGTCCTGCAGCGACTGAACGAGATAGGGGTTGCCGCAGGCCGAGAACAGCGCGACGTGAAAGGCGTCGTTGGCCTCATGGATGCCGCGCAAATCCTGCGCGTCGGCCTTCGCGCAATATTGCCGCTGCAATTCGCTGAGCTGCTCGATCAGGCCGGGCGAGGCGGGCAGGGCAATCATCAGCGCCGCCTGCCGCGTCAGCATTTCCCGCACCTCGTAGATCTGGCGCACTTCCTCGGCCGAATAGAACCGCACCGTGGCGCCGATGTTTTTCTCGCGCAGCACGATGCCCTGGCGTTCGAGCTGGAACAGCGCCTGCCGCACGAAATGCCGGCTGGCGCCGTAGCGCGTCATCAGCGTGTCCTCGACCAGCCGCGAACCCGGCGCGAAGCGGCCGAAGATGATGTCCTCTTCCAGCCGGCGGATGACCTCCGCCTGCTCCTCTTCGCGGGTCGGCGTGGAAGTCTCGGTCAGCGATTCCTGCGGCTTCATCGCGAGGCCTCCCAGCCCGACAGCCGATAGCAATCCTCGACCAGGCGCAAGGTCTCAAGATTGTCCGCCGATGCCGTCTCGAAGGGCTTATTGTCGCGGAGCGCGTTGACGAAATGCGCGATCGTCCGGTTATAGGAACCCTGATATTCGGCGGCGAGATCGTAGCTGCTCTCGCCGGGCGACGCGCCCGAGCATGTTAGCGATGGCCCGTCGAGTTTGAGTGTTCCCTTGTCGCCGAGAATCTCCAGCCGGTCGACCTGCGCGGCCGGATGCCCGTGGGCGGCAAAACTTGCAAAGATCACAACGCCCGCGCCGTTGCCGGTCGCAAGCTGGATTACCGCGCCGTCTTCGCCGACGAGGAGATCACTGGAACGGGAAAGTTGCGCCGCGGTCACTTGCAGCGGCCCGAGCAGCATGCGCAGCGTGTCGAGATGATGGATCAGGACCTCCGCGACCAGCATGCGCCGTTCGCGGCGCATGAAAGGCTGCCGTTCCAGCGCCGGACAAAGTCCATCCGGCCCCGGCAATACGCCCGATGTCAGCAGCGTCAGTTGCGCTTGCTTGACGTTACCGATGCGTCCCTCGCGCAGCCATGCCGCAGCATCCCGGTAATAACCGCGAAAGCGCCAGTTCTCGTGCACCATCAGGCGCGTCACCCCATCGACCTCGGCGGCGAGGTCGGTCGCCTCCTGCAGGTTGGGCGCGAGTGGCTTCTGGCAAAGCACCGGCAATCGCTTCGCAGCGGCGAGCCGCACCAACGGCGCGTGCATCTCGCGGGGCGCTGCGATATCGATGGCGTCGAGCTCGCATTCCGCCAGCATTGCCTCGGCGCTGGCGAAGGTCCGCGGGATTTCAGACTCGCTCGCGCGCCGCGCGGCATTTTCGCTGGAGGGATCGGCGACCGCCACGACGCGGGCTTGATCTGATAGGCTCGCCCAGGCGATGAGATGATGACGGCTCACCATGCCGGCGCCGATCAGCCCAATGCGCAACGGTTGGTTCATGAGTGCGCGGTTCCGGTCATGGCCGGAAATCAGCACGCACCTGTCTTATTGTCAATAATATTGCTTTATCGCCGCCCGAATTTCGCTGTTTGGTGCGGGATAATCAAATATTGACAATAATCCAGTGGGCTCCTTAAGTGCCCACCTACAACGACAAGGAAGAAAAAATGGCCGACGGACTTCGCAAGGGACTGGCAAGTTATGGCGACGCTGGCTTCTCGCTGTTCCTGCGCAAGGCCTTCATCAAGGCGATGGGCTATTCCGACGACGCGCTCAATCGCCCGATCGTCGGCATCACCAATACCTACAGCGACTACAATCCCTGCCATGGCAATGTGCCGCAGATCATCGAGGCGGTGAAGCGCGGCGTCATGCTGAGCGGCGCGATGCCGATGGTGTTTCCGACCATCTCGATCGCCGAAAGCTTCTCGCATCCGACCTCGATGTATCTGCGCAATCTGATGGCGATGGATACCGAGGAGATGATCCGTGCGCAGCCGATGGACGCCGTGGTCGTGATCGGCGGGTGCGACAAGACCTTGCCGGCGCAGATCATGGCAGCCGTCTCCGCCGATCTGCCGACCGTCGTCATTCCTGTCGGGCCGATGGTGGTCGGACATCACAAGGGCGAAGTGCTGGGAGCGTGTACGGATTGCCGGCGGCTGTGGGGTAAATATCGCGCCGGCGAAATTGACGACGTTGAAATCGAAGCCGTCAACGGCCGGCTCGCGCCTTCGGTCGGCACCTGCATGGTGATGGGCACGGCCTCGACCATGGCGTGCATCACCGAGACGCTGGGGCTCTCGCTGCCGATGAGCGCGACCATCCCGGCGCCGCATGCCGAGCGCTTTCGCTCGGCGGAGGCCAGCGGCAGGGTGGCGGCCGTGATGGCCAAGGCGAAGGGACCAAAGCCGAGCGAATTGCTGACAGCCAGTTCGTTCCGCAACGCGCAAGTGGTGCTGCAGGCGATCGGCGGCTCGACCAACGGGCTCATTCATCTGACCGCAATCGCCAACCGCACCCAACACCGCATCGATCTCGAAGCGTTCGACGGGCTCGGCCGCGAAGTGCCCGTGCTGATCGACTTGAAACCTTCGGGCGAGCATTACATGGAGCATTTCCATCATGCCGGCGGCGTGCCCAAGCTGATGGCGCAGCTCGGCGATCTCATCGACCTCGATGCCAAGACCATCACCGGCCAAACGCTGCGCGATGTCGTTGCCGACGCCGAGGAGGTGCCGGGACAGGACGCCATCCGTCCGCGCGACAATCCGATCAAGGCAGAAGGCGCGATGGCGGTATTGCATGGCAACCTCGCGCCGCGCGGCGCCGTCATCAAGCACTCGGCGGCGAGCCCGAAGCTGCTGCAGCACACCGGCCGCGCCGTGGTGTTCGAATCCGTCGAGGACATGACGTTGCGGGTCGACGACCCCGATCTCGATGTCAACGCTGCTGATGTGCTGGTGCTGCGCAATGCCGGCCCCAAGGGTGCGCCCGGCATGCCGGAGGCGGGCTATCTGCCGATCCCGAAGAAGCTTGCGCGCGGCGGCGTCAAGGACATGGTGCGGATATCGGACGCGCGCATGAGCGGCACCGCGTTCGGCACCATCGTGTTGCACATCACGCCGGAATCCGCCGTGGGCGGCCCGCTGGCGCTGGTCAGGAACGGCGACATGATCCGCCTCGATGTCGCGAAGCGCAGTATCGAGCTCCTGGTCGATGCTGCCGAGCTGGAGAAGCGCCGTGCAGCGCTGTCGCCCGCCGTCACGCCTGAATGGGCCAGGCGCGGTTACGCGCACCTGTTCAACGAGACGATTTTGCAGGCCGATGAGGGCTGCGACTTCGATTTCATGCGCGGGCAGGGCAAGGATTAGCGCCGGATGCGAGCTATGAATTATCGACAATTATCCTCCGCTGGGCCGCGGTATAGGCTGAGCCGGCGGAAAATTACGATACTTTATTGACAATCTCGCTACCCGGGTGGTTTGATTGGTGAAAATCAAACCAAACGGGGGAAGTGCGTCATGGGGAATCCAGGGAAATCAATGCTCGCGGCGATCGCCGCAGTGGCAGTCATGTTCGCCACCAGCGCAGGTGCTCAGGAAGCAAAACGTTACCGCTTTGCTTACGATCAGCCCCGCAACACCGGCTATTCCGTTGCAGGCGACCTGTTTGCCGACAAGCTCAAGGAATTGAGCAAGGGCACGATGTTGATCGATCAGTATCCTGGCGCACAGCTCGGACAGGAGCCGCAGCTGTTGCAACTAATCAAGGCCGGCGACATCGATTTTGCGATCATTTCCTCGGCCAACACCGCGACGATTTCGCCGCAGGCCGGCGTGATGTCGCTGCATTTTCTGTTCCGCGACGAAAATCATGTGATCAAGGGGCTGGCCGACCCCAAGGTGTTCGAAGCGCTCAAGACCATGATCGACGAGACCACGCAGGGCCTGCACGTCATCGCGACCGGCTCGCAAGGCGTCCGCCACATGTACTCGAAGAAAGAAATCCGTAACGTCGGCGACATCAAGGGGCTGAAAATCCGCGTGCAGGCCACGGCCACCGAGGATCTGATGTTTCCAGCCTACGGCGCGCAGACCGTTCACATGCCGTTCGGCAGCGTCTACACCTCTTTGCAGACCGGTGTGATGGATGTCGCCGAAAACAGCATCAACGTCTATCTCGTCAACAAGCATTACGAAGTGGCGCCGGTGCTTAACCTCACCGAGCATGAAGCCAACAACGCGCTCGTCTTCATCAGCGACAAGCTGTGGCAGAGCCTTTCCGCCGAGCAGAAGAAGTGGGTGTTGGCGGCGGGCGATGAAATCAGCCAGAAGGAGCCGGGGAAGGCCTTCGAACTGGAGCGGTCCGCGGCGACCAAGCTGAAATCGATCGGGGTCAAGATCGTCACCGACATCGACAAGAAGAGCTTTACGACGATCGCCGATCCCTATCTCGACAAGCTCGCCAAGGATCTCGGTCCGCATGCCGAGAAGATCAAGAATCTGATCCGGGCGGTGAACTAGGCGCTCCCCCGCGTCGTCCCTGCGAACGCAGGGACCCACACGCCGCGGCCTTTCGGTGGAGCGTTTGGTCAGCCGGCTTTTGCAAACAATGAACCCCTGTGGCTATGGGTCCCTGCGTTCGCAGGGACGACGACAGAGAGTGTGAAGTCAAAATGTCCATCGCCGACAAACTGGTGCTGCAGCGGCAGCGTCATCTGAAATGGCAGGCGTTCGACCGGCTGGAACTGGCGTTGATGATTGTCTGCGGCGTGCTGTGTTTCGGCTTCTCGCTGTTTGTGACCTGCGACATCGTCACTCGGACCATCGGTCATCCCTGGCTTTGGCTGCAGGAGGCAACCTCCACGCTTTTCATCTACGCCATCTTCATCGGCTCCGCCGTCGCCACCCGCCGCAACGATCACCTGTATCTGACCGCGATTTCCGAGGCGATGCATGGCACGCCGCGCCTGATCGTCGAGATCATTATTCGTATCGCGGTGCTCGCAGTAGCCTTTGTCCTGATCTGGTTCGGTTACCTCAACTATCTGCGGGGATTCGGTAGCTTCCGCCTGCCGTCGGGCACGCCGATCGCCTCGCTCTACGCCGCGATCCCGTTGTCCGGCGTACTGATCGCACTGTTCACGGTCGAGCAACTGGTCAATGGTATCCGCAACGGATTTGACCATCCCGAACCGCCAGAGATCGACCGCGATATCCCGCCGGTCGCGACCGCCGCCCAGACGAGGGCGCAGCCGTGAGTCCGCCTCTCATCCTCGGCGTAATGACGTTCTGTTTCCTGTTCTTCGGCTATCTCGGCGTCCCCGTGCCGTTCTCGCTGATGGCGGGCGTGTTCGTCGGCGCGATACTGGCCGACGTGTCGCTGGCGGCCATCATTCAGAAAGTGTTCGACGGCGTGGATTCCGAAGCGCTGCTGGCGATACCCTTCTTCCTGCTGGTCGGGGAGTTGATGAGTTCGGCCAATGTCGTGGTACGAATAGCCAATCTCTCGCTATCGCTAGTCGGGCACATCAGGGGCGGGCTGTCGCAGGTCGTCGTCGTGTTCTCGATGTTCTTCTCGGAAATGTCGGGCTCGACCACCGCCGACGTCGCGGTCATGAGCCGCGCGCTCGGCGGCCCGATGAAGAGGGAGGGATATAGCCCCGCCTTCATCGCGGCCATCATCGCCTCCGCCTCCACCATTGCCGCGCTGGTGCCGCCGAGCATCACCGCGGTGGTCTATGGTGCGGTCGGCAATGTCTCGATCGCCGGACTGTTCATGGCCGGTGTGGTGCCCGGTTTGATGATCGGCTTCGGCCTGATGATCTATTGCTATTTCTTCGGCCCCACCGGCATGCAAAAGCCGCGTGCGCCGCTGCGCCAGGTGATATTCGCGGCCGGAGATGCCGCGCTGCCGCTGATGATTCCTGCGATTTTGTTGGGCGGCATCCTCACCGGATATTTCACACCGACGGAAGCCGGCGTCGTTGCCGTGATCTGGATCATCGTCGTGGTAATCCCGGCGCTCAACCGCGGGCATATCAAGAACATTCCCTATGATTTCTGTCTGGCAGGGCTGATCTTCTCATTGCCGCTGATCACCATCGGCGCCGCCAACGCCTTCGGCTGGATGCTCGCCTATCTGCACGGCGCCTCCGTGATCGCCGAATGGATCACTTCGTTGGCCGGAAACGATCCGCATCTGATGATGCTGTTGCTGGTGCTGCTGTTCACCGTGGTCGGCGATTTTATCGAGCCGGTGCCGACCATCATCATCTTCATGCCGCTGGTGAACACGCTGACCCAGGCCGGCGACATCAACGCCGTGCATATGGGCGTCGTGCTGATCGCGACCCTGGCATTCGGGCTGATCACGCCGCCATATGGGTTGGTGCTGTTGATGGCCGCGAAATTCGTCGGTGTCCCGTTCTCCAAGGCGCTGCGGGCGGCGCTGCCGATCTATGTGGTGTTCCTGGTCACCATAACTTTCACCATCTATTTTCCGAAGGTGGTGCTGTGGCTGCCAAAGCAGGTGATCCCTGAATCGGTCGGCTGTTTCAAGGCGCCAGGAGGCACGGGCTATATCTGCCCGAATTGATCGTCGTCCCTGCGAACGCAGGGACTCATCCCGCGTTGTGCTCTCGGTTGAAACGAGATGGCTGACGCCTTGCGAAACAATTGCTGCCGCGGCGTATGGGTTCCTGCGTTCGCAGGGACGACACCGAAGGCGCGGCGACGTTAACTCACCTCATCAATGCTCCAAACATCGCTCGCTCGGTCAAACCTGAACGGCGTGCCGTGGCGGTTGTCGAGCCACCGGCGGCAGAGCGTTTCCGATAGCGACTGCATCACGCCATCGTGGCAGACGAACAGGATCGATGCCTGAGGATGCCGGTCGAGCCATTCGCTGATGCAGCGCAACGACCGCGCCGAGACGGAGGCCCAGGGCTCGCCGTCCGGCGGGAGGATGGTTGCGAGGTCGTCCATCGCGGTGATGCCATGCTCCTTCATCACCTCGGCGACCGAGCGTCCCTCGAGGCTGCCGAAATCGCATTCGATGATTCCGTCGTCGATGGCGAGTGGCGCCGGGGATGACGCGGCGACGATTTCCGCGGTCTTCAACGCGCGAATGAGCGGGCTGGCGACGATATGGTCGAGCCGGGTGTTCTGCAGGCGGAGGGCGGCTGCATGCGCCTGCAAAATGCCTTCGTCGTTGAGCGGTACATTCGTGCGGCCCTGAAACCGCCCTTGCGCGTTCCAGTCGGTGACGCCATGGCGAAGGCAGAGGAAGGAGCGCGACGGCGCCGCCAATTGTGTCACTTCGGCTTGCTGGTGAACTTCTTCACCGCGACCCGAAAATCTTCGGTGAGCATGGCGTCGATGATCCCCTTTTCCTCGGCATCGAGTTGCTGCCGGGTCGGCGTGACTGCGGCCTGATAGACCAGCGACTTGGTGCCTGCGATCGCTGCCGGCGGGTTCTGCGCAAGCCGCTCGGCGAATTTGCGCGTCTCTGCCTTCAGCTCGGCTGCCGGAACGACGCGGGCGACCAGGCCCCATTGATGGGCCTGCTGCGCGGTAAAACTGTCCTCCGCCAGGAATATCTGCAGCGCGCGGCGGGTGCCGACGGTGCCGACCATGCCGACCGTGCTGCCGCCGTCCGGCGAGACGCCGATCTTGGCATAGGCCGGCGTGAAGCGGGCGTCATCGGCGGCAATGCAGAGATCAGTGACGAAGGCCAGCCCCATGCCGGCACCGGCGGCAGAGCCGTGGACGCTGGAGAGGACGATCTTCGGCATCCGCCGCACCGTCTCGATAAAGGCGTGGTAGTGCTTCAGCAACTCACCGACCACGGGTGCGATGGTATCGCTGGCGGCGGCGGCTCCAATGGTCTGCAGATCGCCGCCGGCCGAGAAGGCGCGGCCTTCGCCCTCGATGACAAGCACGCGGATAGCGTCGTTGCCCTCGACCTCCGCGCCGAGCTGCTCGAGCTTTTGCGCGATCGACAGATTGATCGAATTGAAGGCCGCGGGCCGGTTCAGGGTGATGGTGGCAATCGGACCCTCGATCCGGAGCAGGGCGGGGGCGCTGGCAGCGGTATCATCTGACGTTGGCATGGCTGGGCCTCGGCTCGGAACGGAGGCCAGCATTTAAATAACAGAAGGCAGGGGGTGACAATCCCCGTGGGCTTGCAAAATATCCGGCAATCCTTCCTTGCGGGCGTTGGCGCTCTTGCGTCTGTTCGCGCCATGAGGTCAGATAGGGCCTGTCATCGTTCGGAACGGACACGAGCGCCGCTTCCAAAGGACGAGACAGGCAAGCCAAAATCAGTGGAGCGGAAACGACATGGGTCATTCCCGTGCGCTCGAACGTAGGATGTTCCCATGACGGCAGGACCGGTTGTCATCATTGGCGCGGGCCACGCAGGCTTCCAGCTTGCGATGTCGCTGCGCCAGCACGGCTTTTCCGAACGCATCGCGCTGTTGAACGATGAAGGCCATCTGCCCTACCAGCGGCCGCCGCTATCCAAGGCCTATCTGAAGGGGACCGGCGGACCCGACAGCCTGATGTTCCGCCCGGAAAAATTCTATTCCGACCAGAACATCGATCTGATCTCCGATCGCGCGGTGTCGATCGACCGCGCCGCACGCAAGGTGTTGCTCGCCTCCGGTACTTCGCTCGATTACGGCCACCTGGTGCTGGCGACCGGCGCGCGCAATCGCCTGCTCGATATTCCCAACGCCAACCTCGACAGTGTGCGCTATCTGCGGACGCTCGACGAGAGCCAGTCGTTGCGCGACGACATCGCTCCGGGTCAGCGCGTCGTCGTGATCGGCGCCGGATTCATCGGCCTCGAATTCGCGGCGACGGCGCGTGCCAAGGGCCTCGAAGTCGACGTCATAGAGCTCGCGCCGCGGGTGATGGCGCGTGCGGTGACCGCAGAAATCTCGGAACACTTTCAAGCGCGGCACGGCGCGGCCGGTATCCGGATTCATCTCGGCGTGCAGGTCACCAGCATCGAGAACGACGGCAGCAAGGTCACCGGTGTAAGCCTCAGCGACGGGCGGCATATCAAGGCCGATCTGATCGTCGTCGGCGTCGGCGTCCTGCCAAACGTCGAACTGGCAGCGGAGGCAGGGCTGAAGGTCGCGGCCGGCATCGTGGTCGACGAGCATTTGCTGACCTCCGATCCTGATATCTCGGCGATCGGCGATTGCGCGCTGTATGCGAGCCCACGGTTCGGCGGCTCGCTGCGGCTGGAATCCGTGCAGAACGCCACCGACCACGCGCGCTGCGTCGCGGTCCGGCTGACCGGCGACGCCAAGCCCTACGACGGCTTGCCCTGGTTCTGGAGCGATCAGGGCCCCGACAAGCTGCAGATGGTGGGACTGACCACCGGCTATGACAGCGTGGTGGTGCGTGGCGATCGTGCCGCGGGCGCGTTCTCCGCGTTCTGCTACAAGTCTGGACGGCTCGTCGGCATCGAGTCCGTCAACCGCGCCGGCGACCACATGTTCGGACGGCGGCTGCTTGCCGCTCACGGGTCGATCACGCCCGAGCAGGCGGCCGACAGCGGCTTCGATCTCAAGAGTGCCCTGACTTAGAACCTACCCCGACTTAAATCGGGCCAACCGCGGCGCCAGTCTGCTTGCGTCTGCCGATCATTTCGGCAACGTTGGCGCTGGTGAAGAGGTCTCCGGCAGTCAGATTTCGGAGGGTATATGTCCGTTTGGACGTGCTATCTCAGGTTGATAGGCGCCACCATCATGGCCCTGGCTATTGGTGGCCCGGCTTCAGCGCAGATCAAGCTGAAATGGGCGCATGTCTACGAGGTCACCGAACCCTACCACACCGAGGCATTGTGGGCCGCCAGCGAGATCAGGAAGCGCACCGGCGGCAAATACGACATCGAGGTGTTTCCGGCTTCCCAGCTCGGCAACGAGAACCAGATCAATAAAGCG
Source organism: Bradyrhizobium sp. McL0615 (assembly GCF_049993905.1). Classification (NCBI taxonomy): domain Bacteria; kingdom Pseudomonadati; phylum Pseudomonadota; class Alphaproteobacteria; order Hyphomicrobiales; family Nitrobacteraceae; genus Bradyrhizobium; species Bradyrhizobium sp. McL0615. The sequence continues at coordinate 2,887,747 of NZ_CP188254.1, forward strand.
CTCGGCCTCGGCGCCATCGATATCGTCTACGTCGGCATCAACTTCGTTGCGGCGACCTACGAGCCGCTTGGCATCACCGGCGCGCCGTTCATGCTGCGCGACTTCGATCACTGGAAAGCGTATCGCGGCAGCAGGCTTTTTGCCGAGCTGGCCAGGGGCTACGAGGACAAGACCGGGCACAAGATCGCAGCGCTCACCTATTACGGCCAGCGCCATGTCACCGCCAACAGGCGCATCAATAAGCCCGAGGACATGCGGGGCATGAAGCTGCGCGTGCCGCCGGCGCCGCTGTTTCTGATGTTCACCAAATCCGTCGGCGCCGACGCAACGCCGATCGCCTTTTCCGATGTCTACACGGCGCTCCAGCAGGGGCTGGTCGACGGCCAGGAAAATCCGCTACCCACGATCATGGCCAAGAAATTCTACGAGGTGCAGAGCCACATCGTGCTGACCGGCCACATCACCGAGTCGATGGTGACGGTGATCGGCAGTCACGTCTGGAACAAGCTGACGCCGGACGACCAAAAGGTCTTTGCGGATACGTTGAAGGAAGCAGCCTCAAAGGCGACGGAGTCGATCGAGGCGTCCGAGAGGATTTTGGCCGGCGAGTTCAGGAAGCTCGGCGTGACCGTGGTCGAGCCTGATCGCGAGGCGTTCCGAAAGGCGGCGATCCCGCTGCACAATGATGCATCCGTCGGGGCCGGCTGGACCAGGGCGCAATACGACGAGCTGCAGGCGTTGAAGTAGGCATGGCGTTTTTGAGCGAAGTCGACACCGGTTCGCGTAAAGAAAACGCGTCAGAAAAAATCTAGAGCAACGCCGCCACTTCGGCTGCCGTCGGCATCGACGGCGCGGCGCCCATCCGCTGCACGCAGATCGATGCGGCGGCATTGGCATATTCGAGCGCGTCGCGGATCGGCTTTCCATTGGCAAGCTGGGCTGCGAGGGCGCCGACGAAGCAGTCGCCGGCGCCGGTGGTGTCCACCGCCTTCACGGCGCGCCCCGCAATCAGCAAGGGCTCGCCGCCGACCAGCGCGAGCACGCCGCGCTTGCCCAGCGTGACGCAAATGATTTTTTCAGCGCCGATTGGCAGACGTCGCGCCGCTTCAATGAAACGGGCAGGGGCGTCAGTATCGGCGAGCGTGGTGCCCGTGAGAAACCCCAATTCGGTCTCGTTGAGGATCAGGATGTCGACCAGTTCGAGCAATTCCGGGCCGCAAGCCATCGCCGGCGCCGGATTGAGGATGGTGGTCGCGCCTGCCGCGCGCGCCCGCCTGAAGAAGGCGCCGATGGTCGCTTGCGGAATTTCGAACTGGCTCACGGCGACGTCGCCCTTGGCGAGCACGGGGGCGGCGACGTCCTCGCCGCTGACCAGCGCGTTGGCGCCGGGCACGACCACGATGGTGTTGTCGGCGTCGGCGACGGTGATCACGGCGGTCCCGGTATGGATATAAGCGGTGTCCTTGACGAGCGCGAGGTCGACGCCTTGCGCAGCGAGGAACGTCCGTAATTGCTGGCCGAAGGCATCTGTGCCCAGCCGGCCGATCAGCGCGGTCGATGCACCCAGCTTCGCCGCGGCGACCGCCTGGTTTGCGCCCTTGCCGCCAGCAAAATAATGCACGGCCTGGCCTGCGACAGTTTCACCGACCTTGGGATGCCTGGTGGCCGTCGCCACCACATCCATGTTGATGCTGCCGGCGACAAAGACGCGTCCCATATCTAGTCCCAAAATTCCTTCTTGCGCCCGATCTGGAATTCCTGCTTGACGGCATCGATATCGGCAAGCGTCGGCAATCCAGCCTCGTTGCCGAGGCGCTGGATCTTGTAGGTCGAGGCCGCGCGCGCAAACTCGAAATGGTCCTGCCAGCTTTTCGACGGATTGTTGAGGTACGAAAACACGTAAGCGCCATGAAATACGTCACCGGCGCCGTTGGTATCGATCACGCGCTCGCCTGCGATTGGCAGCGCTGGCAGCTTGCGGACCGCGCCGGTCTCGTCATACCAGAGCAGGCCTTGCTCTCCCATGGTGACGCCGCCGACCCGGCAGCCGCGGCTCTTGAGATAATCGAGCATGGCATCCGGCGTCTTGTCCATCTGCTCGCACAGCCGCTCGGCAACGATGGCGACGTCGATGAATTCAAGCAGTTCATGGGTATTGGTCCGCAGGCCGCCGCCGTCGAGCGACGTCAGGATGCCGTCCTCGCGGCACAGCCTGGCGTAGTGGATTGCAGCATCCGGCTGGTGGCCGTCGACATGCAGCGCGCGGCAACCCTTTAAATTGAGGATCGGGAACGGGTGGATATGCTCGTCGTCGCGGCAGCGCACGATGGCGCGCTTGCCGTCCTTCGGCATGATGAAGGACAGCGAGGAGGCGTTGACCTTGCGCGGATGGATCGAGATTCCATACTTCGCGCTCATGTCCTGAAACATGCGGCCGAGCCAGTCGTTGGCGACGGTCGCGATCAGGTCGGGCACGATCCCGAGCTTGGCGCAGCAGAATGCCGCCGTGACGGCGTTGCCGCCAAAGGAAACCGCATAGGCGGAGGCCACGTGCTTTTCGTCGCCGGTCGGCATGTGGTCGGTGATGAAGGTAACGTCGATATAGGTCTGTCCAATGAAGAGAGCCTGCATTCGTTTTCCGTCATGAGCTTAAGGGGTGGTCCCGGCCCGGCGCACACACATTAGCACCGGTTATCGGATGCATTCGCTGAAATTATTCGCACCCGTGCCGTCTTTGCAGCTTGAGATGGGAGTATGAGGAGAATACGACCGTCCTTGGGGCCTTGTCCTTAGAGGTCTTGGGCATCTTGCCGTATAACGGCTGACGGCTGCCCGGGTTTCCCGGCGGTGGCGACAAAAGTGGAGGGAATGATGACCGTTTATTCCGGTCCGGTGTTCGACATGGCGGTTAACCAGTTTGGCGTCATCGCCAACCATCTCGAAATCCCGATGGACGAGCGCGACCGAATCCTGATGCCGAAGCGGGCCATCACCGTTTCCTGTCCAATTCATCGCGACGACGGCACGGTCGCGGTGTTCGAGGGCTACCGGGTGCAGCATCACCTCACCCTCGGCCCGACCAAGGGCGGCACGCGATTCGCGCCCTCCGTCGACATCGGCGAGGTCGCAGCCCTTGCGATCTGGATGAGCTGGAAATGCGCGCTGGTCGGGTTGCCCTATGGCGGCGCCAAGGGCGGCGTCAATGTCGATCTCTCCACCATCTCCAGGCGCGAACTGGAGGCGCTATCGCGCCGCTACATGCAGGAGATGATTCCCTTCGTCGGCCCACATACCGACGTCATGGCGCCCGACATGGGCACCAATGAGCAGGTGATGGCCTGGTTCATGGACACCTATTCGATGTACCAGGGCCGCACCGTGACCGAGATCGTTACCGGCAAGCCGGTATCGTCGGGCGGCACGCTCGGCCGGCGCGAAGCGACGGGGCGCGGCGTCGCCTATCTCGCCAGGCGCGTGCTGAAGGAGCTGTCGATCAATCCGGGCACCGCGACCGCCGTCATCCAGGGCTTTGGCAATGTCGGCTCCTATGCGGCGCTGGAGCTGCATCAATATGGCTTGAAGATTATCGCCGTCAGCGATCACACCGGAGCGCTGCACGATCCGGCCGGGCTGGATATTCCCGCGCTGATGCGGCACGCGGGCACGCATGGCAGCATCGCCGGCTTCTCCAACCAGATGACGTTCGACCCCGAACAAATCCTGACGCTGCCCTGCGACGTGCTGGTGCCGGCGGCGATGGAGCGGGTGATCGACGCCAAGATCGCGGAAAATCTCAAATGCCGCGTGCTGGCCGAGGGCGCGAATGGCCCGACCACGCCGGATGCCGATCTGGTGCTGGAGAAGCGCCAGGGCGAAGTGTTTTTGATCCCCGACATTCTCTGCAATTCCGGCGGCGTCGTGGTCAGCTACTTCGAATGGGTGCAGGATTTGCAGCAATTGTTCTGGGAGGAAGAGGAGGTGACGCGGCGCGAATACGCCATCCTCGATCGCGCTTTCGACACCATGGTGCAGCGGGCCAACGCCGACAAGATCCCGCATCGAACCGCGGCGATGGCGATCGGCGTGGAAAAGGTCCGCGCCGCCAAGAACACGCGAGGCCTGTTCCCGTGATCACCAGCCTCGACCACGTCGTCGTTCTCACCGGCGACATCAACGCGGCCTCCGCCGCTTACCAGACCTTGTTTGCCCGCGCGCCGGCTTGGCAGTACAGCGGCGATGGCGCCGATCGCGTCCTGTTCACGCTCGACAATACGACGCTGGAATTGGTGGCGCCGAACAGTGATGGCGCCAATGCGGACCGCATTCGCGCGGTGCTGACCGCACAGGGCGAGGGGCTCGCAAGCATATGCTTCCGGACCAGCGACATCGCCAAGATGTATCGCCGGCTGGACCGGCTGACGCTGAAGCCCGATGCCGTTGCCGAGGTCGAAAGCCGCGATGCGATCTCGGGCGCGACGCTGTCATGGAAGCGCACGCGAACGGCGACGGAGGCTTCGCGCGGCGTCCGCCTGTTCTTCCTCGAGCGCGACAAGGAGCGTCCGCTGTCGGTGCGAACCACGGCCGGATCGATCACGGCGATGGACCATGTCGTGGTCTCGACATCAGACCCCGAACGGGCCGCCGCCCTTTATGGCGCCCGGCTCGGCCTCGACATGGCGCTTGATCGCTCGCATCCGGATTGGGGCCGGTTGATGTTCTTCCGCTGCGGCGACGTGATTGTCGAGGTCACGCACCGGCCGGGCAAGCTAGCTGACACGTCGCAGGATCGGCTGAGCGGGATCTGCTGGCGTGTGGCCGACATCGACGCCACCCATGCCCGGCTGGCGCAGGCCGGCGTCGACGTGTCGGAAGTCCGCACCGGTCGCAAGCCGGGGACGCGGGTGATGACGGTGCGCAGCAGCACGTGCAGCGTCCCGACGCTGCTGGTGCAGCCGTCGGCTGCGCCGTGATCTTTCCCTTCTCCCCTTGCGGGAGAAGGTGGATCGACGGCGCGAAGCGACGGCGAGACGGATGAGGGGTCTGTCTCCGCGGATAGCAACCCCTCATCCGCCTTCGCTTTCGCGAAGGCACCTTCTCCCACAAGGGGAGAAGGGGGAAGGGCAGTCCCGCCTCATTCTCAAACGCTTCCCTGCGTGCTACAGCTTGTCGCGTACAGGCATTGAGCGAGCTGATTTGGCAAAGGCAAAACGCGTTCAGAAATGGCAGCGCGACCCTGAGGGGATGCGGATCCGCATTCTCGAGTCCGCCAAGCAGGAGTTCGCCGCCCATGGCCTGGCCGGCGCGCGCGTCGATCGCATTGCGGCAAACGCCGGCGCCAACAAGCGCATGCTGTATTACCACGTCGGCAACAAGGAAGACCTCTACCTCGCGGTGCTCGAAGGCGCCTATGAAAAAATCCGTTTCGAGGAGCGCGGGCTCGATCTTGAACATCTCGATCCGCCCGACGCGATCGAACGGCTGATCGACTTCACCTGGAACTACTTCCTGCGTAACCCCGAATTTCTGGCGCTGCTGAATACGGAAAATCTCGCCAAAGCACGCCATCTGAAGCGCTCGACCAAGGTCAAATCGATGCATTCGCCGTTCGTCGAGATGATCCGCACGGTGGTGACGCGCGGCGTCGAAAGCGGCGATTTTCGCGTCGCGGTCGATCCGGTGCAGCTGTACATTTCCATTGCGGGGTTATGCTTCTTCTATCTCTCCAACAGCGCCACGCTTTCGGTGATCTTCGGTCGCGACCTCCTGAAGAAGGATGCGCGGGATGAACGCCTCGCCCACATGGTCGCACTGGTGCTGGCGGCGTTGACGGGGAAATCGACGGCGGATTTCGGCAAGACTGAGTTGCCGGGCGTGCGGTCCCCGGCGCATCAGCCGGTGTAGGCTGTCGTTCCTGCGAACGCAGGAACCCATACGTCGCGGCCCCACGGTTTTCGGACGGTAGTCGTTGATTCCGCTGCAACAATGAGCCCCGGGGTTATCGGTTCCTGCGTTCGCAGGAACGACAAAATACCGCACGAAAACCCGCTTGCCAGTATTTATCCAACGGGTTAATTTCTCCCCCGAAAAGACGATCACAGGGAGCGGGACGTGGCCGAGTTGAAGCGCGAGAGCGGCTTGTCGAAAGCGCTGAATGCTGCGTGGGTGCGGCCGTTTCTTTTCCTGCTGTTCATCGTGGTGATGTGGGACCTCACCATCCGCCTGTTCCAGATCCCGGCCTACCAGATCCCTGCGCCCGGCGATGTCGTGGCGGTGCTGCGGACGGAGTGGCCGGAATTGTTGCGGCAGGCCTGGCCGACCACCTACGCCACCATCTGCGGCTTCCTGCTGTCGGCGGTGTTCGGTATTCCCGTCGCGATGCTGATCGCGGGGTCGAAGACGGTGGAAAGCTACGTTTATCCGCTGCTGGTATTCTCGCAGTCCGTGCCAAAGATCGCGATCGCGCCGCTGTTCGTCGTGTGGTTCGGCTTCGGCATCATTCCAAAAGTGATCTCGGCGTTCCTGCTTGGCTTCTTTCCCGTGGTCGTGTCCGCCGTGCAGGGTTTCAAGTCGGTCGATCCCGACATGGTCGATCTTGCCCGCGCCATGCAGGGCAGCCGCTTCCGGGTATTTTGCGCCGTCAACCTGCCGCACGCGATGCCCGCGATCTTCTCCGGACTGAAGGTCTCCATCACGCTCGCGGTGGTCGGCGCCGTGGTCGGCGAGTTCGTCGGCTCCAATTCCGGTATCGGCTATGTGATGCAGCGCTCGATCGGGACGTTCGACCTGCCGACGATGTTTGCCGCGCTGGTGATCCTGGCGCTGCTCGGCGTGGTGCTGTTCTGGGTGGTCGACCGCATCGAGCGCCTCGTGATCCCCTGGCACGTCAGTCAGCGCGACGACATCATTTTTGCTTCGTAAATCCAACCATCAAGCGGCCTGTCCAAGGGCCCGCACCAACACCAACGGGAGGAAGACAATGATACGAACGATGACGGCGATTTCTGCCGCCTTGATCTGGACCGCGCTTTCGGTGCTTCCGGCATCGGCCGCCGACAAGGTCGTGCTGATGCTGAACTGGTACGTCTATGGCGAGCACGCGCCGTTCTATTACGGCAAGGCCAAGGGCATCTATGCCGCCGAGGGCATCGATCTCGAAATCCAGGAAGGCCGCGGCTCGGCGGCGACCACGCAGGCGGTTGCGGCCAAGACCGCCAATTTCGGCTATGTCGACGTGCCGACCATGATGCGCGCCGCCGTGAAGGGCGCCCCGATCACAGCTACCGGCGTGCTGCTGCAGACCAGCCCGATGTCGGCGATGGGTTTTGTCGAAAAGAACATCAAGAAGCCCGAGGACATCAAGGGCAAGACGGTGGCGATCACGCCGGCCGACTCGATGACCCAGATCTGGCCGCTGTTTTTGAAGAAGACCGGACTGAAGGAAAGCGACTTCCAGACCGTGGCGGGTGACGGCCAGACCAAGCTGAACGCCGTCATCAACGGCCAGGCGGATCTGCTGCTCGGTTATGTCATGGACCAGTCGATGAAGATCAAGGACGCCACCGGCAAGGACGTCAACGCGATCAAGTTCGCCGACTACGGCATCAACATGGTGTGCTCGGGCATCGTCGCCAACACCGAGTTCGTCAAGGCCAATGCCGATTTGGTCAAGCGCTTCATGTCGGCCACGACGAAAGCGGTCGAAGCGGCAGAGAAGGACGCCAAGGGCGCGGCGCAGTCGATCCTCGATGCCAACCCGAAGGGCGGCAAGATCGAAACGTTGACGCAAGGCTTTGAGCTGACGATCCCGCTCTACCGGACGCCGGAAACCAAGAACAAGCGGCCGTTCCAGGTCACCGACCAGAACATGACCGACACGGTCAATCTGATGGTCGAATATGGCGGGCTGGACGCGAAGGCCAAGGACAATCCCAAGGCGTTTTACACCAACGACTACCTGCCGCAGGGCGGTTCGTGAGCGGACGCGTGACAAATCTATCGTCGTCCCCGCGCACGCGGGGACCCATAACCCCCGGCCTTGGTTGTTGCAGCAGGTCTCCATCCCCGTGCCCTTACGAAAGGGCACGGCGTATGGGTCCCTGCGTTCGCAGGGACGACGGGTGGAGTGGAGCTCTGCAATGAATCCCGCGACCAAGCAAACCGAGACCAATCAGCCGGGTGCGCATCTGCGCCTGGTGTCGGATCGCGCCGGCGGCGCCGCGTCGGGCATCACGCTGTCCGGCGTCTCAAAAACCTATCGTTCGCGCGACGGCGACGTGCCGTCGTTGCGGCCGCTGGATTTCCACATCAACGAGGGTGAGTTCTTTGTCGTGGTCGGCCCGTCCGGCTGCGGCAAGTCTACGCTTCTGAAAATGATCTCCGGGCTATTGGCGCCCTCGACCGGCGAGATCCTGGTCGAAGGCGAGCAGGTGACGAAGCCGCACGGCAATGTCGGCATCGTGTTCCAGAACGCGCTGCTGCTGCCCTGGCGCAACATCCTGTCCAACGTGATGTTGCCGATCGACATGAAGAAGCTGTCGCGCGAAAAATATCTGCCGCGGGCGAAAGCGCTGCTGAAGCTGGTCGGCCTCGAAGGGTTCGAGAAGAAACTGCCATGGCAATTGTCCGGCGGCATGCAGCAACGCGCCTCGATCTGCCGGGCGCTGGTGCACGACCCCAAGATCATGCTGATGGACGAGCCGTTCGGCGCGCTCGACGCCATGACGCGCGAGAAGATGAATGTCGAGCTGATGCGGATCCAGCGCGAGACCGGCAAGACCGTGCTGCTGATCACGCATTCGATTCCCGAGGCCGTGTTCCTCGCCGACCGCGTGCTGGTCATGACCGAGCGGCCTGGCGCGATCGCGGCGATCTACGACGTACCGCTGCCGCGCCCGCGCTCGCTGGACGCGATGGCCGACCCCGCCTTCACCGAACTGGTGCAGCGGATTCGCAAACATTTTTTCACCCAAAGCGCGCTGGATTGAAAGCTGGCCTGATGCCGTATCGTTTGGCCGTACGAGACATCTCCTTCTTTGAACGACCGGTCACTTTCGCCCGGCCGTTCCGGTTCGGTGCGGTCGTCATCAACGCGACGCCGCAGGCTTTCGTGCGCGTCGAGATCGAGGTCGAAGGCAAGGACAGGGCGACCGGAGCCAGCGCCGAATTCCTGGTGCCAAAATGGTTCGACAAGCGCCCGCATCTGGCGCCAGAGGAGACGGTCACGGAATTACGTCGCTCGCTGCTGATCGCGCGCGAACTCTATCTGGCGCATTCCGGCTTCGAGACCGCATTCGGCCTGCACGCGGCCTGTATCGGCGCGCAGATCGAGGCCTGCGCCAGAGAAGATATCCCGCCGCTGGCAGCAGGCTATGGACCCGCCGAAATCGACAAAGCCGTCCTGGACGCGCTGCTGCGCTGTACGGGGGCCAACTTCTTTGATGGCATGGCGGCCAATGTCGCGGGCATCGATCCGCGCCTGTCGCGTGATCTGACGGAAGCCGACGTGTCGCAGTTTCTCGCAGGCCGCAAGCGGTTGGAGCGGGTAGCGATCCGGCACACGGTCGGCATGGATGACAAGGTCGAAGGCGAGGGTGGTGTCGCCGACATCAGAGAAAACGCCGGCGCGCGCTATTTCAAGCTCAAGCTCAACGGTGATCCCCAACATGACGCGGATCGCCTGATCCAAATCGGTAGGGAACTCGCCACGCTGCCCCATGATTACCGCGTCACGCTCGACGCCAATGAACAATATGCCGATCTTGCAGGCCTGAGCGCGTTGGTCGATCGGCTCGATCGTGACGCTGCGCTGCGGCCGATCGCGCAAAAGCTCCTGTACATCGAACAACCGATGCCGCGCGACATCACGCGCCAATCGCCGCTCGGAGGGCTGGCACGGCGCGATTTCATCGTCGACGAAGCCGACGACTCCTACGACGCCTTCCCGGTGGCGCGGGCGCTCGGCTATCGCGGCATTTCCTCGAAATCCTGCAAGGGCGTCTACAAGTCGGTGATCAATGCAACCCGCGCGGCCAAGTGGAGCGCGAGCGGCGAAAAGTGCTTCATCGCCGGCGAGGACCTGACCTGCCAGGCGGGCCTCGCCGTGCAGCAGGATCTCGCGCTCGGCGCGCTGATCGGCGTCACTCACGCGGAGCGCAACGGCCATCACTACGTAGACGGCTTTGGCGACACGCCGGCCGCCGAAGCGGAGGCGTTTCTATCTGCGCATCCTGATCTTTATGTCCGCGATGCCAGCAAAATCCGGCTCGCGATCCACGACGGCGATCTCCTGACGGGATCGCTAACGGCACCCGGCTTCGCCAGTTCGGTTCATCCGGACTGGTCCACGATGCAGCCGCTTGCGCGGCCCACAGTAAAAATTCCCCTGGAGAAAGCAGTATGACGACCAAACGCCTCGGCCTGATCATGAACGGTGTGACCGGCCGGATGGGGCTCAACCAGCATTTGATCCGCTCCATCATCGCGATCCGCGACCAGGGCGGCGTGCTGCTCGCAAACGGCGACCGCATGCGGCCCGATCCGATCCTGATCGGCCGCGATGCGGACAAGGTGGAACGCCTTGCCAAGCGTTTCAACGTCGAGCGCTGGTCGACCGATCTCGACACGGCGCTGGCCGACAAGAACGATACGATCTTCTTCGATGCCGCGACCACGCAGGCGCGTCCCTCGCTGCTGACCAAGGCGATCAATGCCGGCAAGCACGTCTATTGCGAAAAGCCGATCGCGACCAATCTGGACGAGGCGGTCGCGGTGCTGCGGCTCGCCAATGCCAAGGGCGTCAAGCACGGCACGGTGCAGGACAAGCTGTTCCTGCCGGGCCTGAAGAAGCTCGCCTTCCTGCGCGATTCCGGTTTCTTCGGCCGCATGCTCTCGGTGCGCGGCGAGTTCGGCTACTGGGTTTTCGAAGGCGGCTGGCAGGAGGCGCAGCGGCCGTCGTGGAATTACCGCAGCGAGGACGGCGGCGGCATCATCCTCGACATGGTCTGCCACTGGCGCTACGTGCTCGACAATCTCTTTGGCGAGGTCGAAAGCATCTCCTGCCTCGGTACGACAGATATTCCCGAGCGTTTCGACGAGAAGGGCAAGAAGTACACGGCGACCGCCGATGACTCCGCCTACGCGACCTTCCGCCTCAAGGGCGGCGTGATCGCGCATATCAATATGAGCTGGGTGACGCGGGTCTACCGCGACGATCTCGTCACCTTCCAGGTCGACGGCACGCACGGCTCCGCGGTGGCGGGCCTGACCGATTGCGTGATCCAGGCCCGGCAGGCGACGCCACGTCCGGTCTGGAATCCGGACGAAAAGCGCACCCATGATTTCTACGCCGACTGGCAGAAGGTTCCGGAAAATGTCGTCTACGACAACGGCTTCAAGGAGCAGTGGGAGATGTTCATCCGCCACGTCTGCGAGGATGCTCCCTATAAATACACGCTGCTGGAAGGCGCCAAGGGCGTGCAGCTTGCCGAATGTGCGCTGCAGAGCTGGCGCGAGCGCCGCTGGATCGATGTTGCCCCGATCAAGGTGTGAGGAGGCCTAACCAATGAACAAGCCTGTCCTGCCGATGTCGTCGCTGTCTGTGAGGCTGCCGACGGCTGATCGTTCGATCGAGACCTATCGCCTGGCGGCGTCGCGGACGTTTCCGGCGAAGCTAGACGGCACGCTCAACCGCGTGGCGTTTTCCGCCGCCCATGTGGTGGCGGATCCGCTTGCCGATAACGACCCGTGGCTGTCATCCGCGATCGACTGGGACCGCACCATCGCATTCCGCGAGCATGTCTGGGATCTCGGCCTCGGCGTTGCCGAGGCGATGGACACCGCGCAGCGCGGCATGGGGTTGGACTGGCCGACCTCGCTGGAACTGATTCAGCGCTCGGTGAGGGCGGCGAAGGCAAAGGGCAATGCGCTGGTGTTCTCCGGCGCCGGCACCGATCACCTCGCGGTTGAAGATGCAAAGTCGATCGATGACGTCATCCGCGCCTATGAGGAGCAGATCGCGTCGGTCGAGAAGGCCGGCGGCCGCATCATCCTGATGGCCTCGCGCGCGCTGGCAAAGCTCGGTCGTAGCGCTGACGATTATGCAAAAGTCTATAACCGCGTGCTCGGCCAGGTCCGCGAGCCCGTGATCATCCATTGGCTCGGCGACATGTTCGACCCGGCGCTGGCCGGTTACTGGGGCACGGCCGACCTCGACAAGGCGATGGACACGGCGGTTGCCATCATCAACGCCAATGCGGCCAAGGTCGACGGCGTCAAAGTCTCGCTGCTCGACAAACAACGCGAGATCGACATGCGCCGCCGGCTGGACAAGAACGTCAAGATGTATACCGGCGACGATTTCAACTATGCCGAACTGATTGCCGGCGACGACCAGGGCATTTCCCACGCGCTGCTCGGCATCTTCGATGCCATCGCACCCGCGGCGTCCTACGCGCTGTCGCGGCTGGCGGCCGGCGACGAGATGGGCTTCCACGATGTGCTAGGGCTGACGGTGCCGCTGTCGCGCCATATCTTCCGGGCGCCGACGCGGTTCTACAAGACCGGCATCGTGTTCATGGCCTGGCTCAATGGCCATCAGGACCATTTCACCATGGTCGGCGGGCAGGAGAGCACGCGCTCGACGCTGCATCTGGCCGAACTTTTTCGGCTGGCCGACAAGGCCGGGCTTCTGTCCAACCCTGAACTGGCGACGCGGCGCATGAAGACGATGCTGGCAACGCGCGGCATCGAACCTTGATGCGCGATTTTTCTTCCGATCATCGCTGGCTGTCTCTGAACACGGCAACCGTCCGCAAGCAGGGCGATCTGGTCGCCATCATCGAGGCCTGCGCGCGCCATGGCATCCGCGCCATCGATCCGTGGCGCGACCAGGTCGCTTCCGTAGGCCTCGACCGCGCCGCGCGCGCGTTGCGCGACGCCGGGCTCGAACTGTCGGGCTATTGCCGCGGCGGCATGTTCACGGCGGATGCGGCGCGCCGGATCGAAGCGCGCGACGACAATCGTCGCGCCGTCGACGAAGCCAAGGCGCTGGGCGCGCCCTGTATCGTGCTGGTCGTCGGTGGCCTGCCGCAATATTCGCGGCCGGGAAGTGCTGCTTCGAAAGATATCGCGGCCGCGCGCACACAGGTCCATGATGCCATCGCCGAGACGCTGGAATACGCGAAGCAGGCGAACATGCCGCTTGCGATCGAACCGCTGCATCCGGCCTATGCCGCCGACCGCGCCTGCGTGAATACGACGAAGCAGGCGCTGGACATCTGCGACGAGCTCGATCCCCAACGCACCGGCGCGCTCGGCGTGGCGCTCGACGTCTATCACATCTGGTGGGACCCGGAATTGATGCCGCAGATCGCGCGCGCGGGGAAAGATCGTTTGCTGGCGTTTCACGTCTGTGACTGGCTGGTGCCTACGAAAGACATCCTCAACGACCGCGGCATGATGGGCGATGGCGTCATCGACATCACATCTGTGCGATCAGCGGTCGAGGCGCAGGGCTTTGCCGGCTATTCCGAGATCGAAATCTTCTCGAACGACTGGTGGTCAAGGCCGATGGATGACGTTTTGCGGACCTGCATCGAACGACATCGGACCGTAGTCTAGCCGATTCCGGCCGGAGTCGCGCGTGGGTGTGCCAACGGCGGACGATGTTGTTTCGTCGCTGAACGGGTGTCCGCTTTTTGATAGCTTAACATGAAGCGACAGATTTCGGGTTCCAGATTTAACCTTTGTCCACGCTATTTAGCTTAACAATGGGTTAGCGTTGCCCTCCGCAGGCTCCGGCATTAGCTAAGTCGTACGGAGAACGTCTCCGAAAAGCGATGAGCGGCAACATGAAAATCCTTTACGCAATTGCGACCCTCGCCCTGCTGTCGACTTCGATGTCGACATCGGCGCAGGCATGGCAGATCGTGGAACGCTGCACCTACAGCAAGTTTTACGGCAGGGTGTGCACGACCTCCTACCTGGATGATCCGGTGCGCAACACGACGCAGGATCAGGAAGACGAAAAGGCAAGGCGCGCCAGCATCGAGAAGTGGGAAGCGTTCTGCAAGCCGACGCGCACCTATGACGATGAAGGTGTCACCCGCCTGGTTTACGCCCGCAAGGGCTGCGAGTTCGGCCGCAGCGAATAACTGCATCTTCGCTCGTCGCGACCCGCGAGGAGCACGCTCAAAGACCGCTAAATCTTTATCGACCAAATTGCGGCACGGTTAGTCACGCCGCTTTACACCGCCTCAATGCTTGTCCGTCATTCCTGACACGCGGCATTCATTTCAAGAGGCAGGCTCCATGCGCGTCTTCATCGCAATTTCGATTGTCGTCGCTTCGGTATCGTCGGCGTCCGCGCAATTTGCGATGGATCATGGCCGCGCGGCGGATGCCGCCCAGGCCGCCCAAGCCGCGCAGGCCGCCTCGGCGGCGCGGGCTGCCGCGGATGCCAAGGCCGCTGCCCCCGGCGCGCCGCTGCTTCCCAGCCAGCAAACCAATTTCTACATCGGCGGCGCCGGTATCGTGAAGGTCGTTTCCCGGACCGCGGAAGAGCTGAAGGTTGATGAAGCCGCCCAGTCCGCCTGGCGCGAGCGCTGCCAGCCGACCGTGGTCGAAGACCGCGACGGCCTGCGTCGCGTGAAATATGCCGAACGGGACTGCGATCTTTCCCGCTTCAACACCGCCGGGAATTAGACCTCCCGCGCGTTAGGCCCGAATCGAACGGCAGGCCGCGACCCGGCTGCCCGTTTTCGGCTAGGCCCTCCCAAGTCGAAATGCTAGAGGTTCCCCAACTACCGTTGGGGCGGCATGACTTTCACTTCCTGGCAGTTCGGCGTCTTCGCAGCGATCGTATTCGCGGCCTATTACCTGCCGGCCCTGCGAGCGTTTCAGGTTCAGCTGCTGGTCTTCGCCAGCCTGTTCTTTTACGGGTATGGCCAGCCGGAACTGCTGGCGGTCGCGGTTTTCGGAACGTACTTCTTCTTGATCCTGGCGTTGCGAAACCGGCAGGTCTGGCTTCCGGTCGGCGTCGCCTTCAATCTCGCGCTGCTCGCGTTCTTCAAATACAAGCTGCTGTTCATCGATCCGGCGTCCCCCAGCCTGGTGGACTTCGCGCCGCTTGATTTCCTGCTGAAACTACCGCTGCCGATCGGCATTTCATTTTTTGTCTTCCACAACATCAGCCTGCTGGTCGATCTGACCCGGCAGAAGGCGGCGCCGCCAACGCTGAGCGGCGTCTTCCTCTACATCATCTTCTTTCCGCAGCTCGTGTCGGGCCCGATCACGCGCGCGGAAATGTTCATGCCGTAGATCAGGCCGAAGTATTTCGCGGACATTCCGGTCGTCGAGGTTGCGAAATGGATCCTGACCGGGTTCTTCTTCAAGCTCTACGTGGCGAACAACCTCAATGAAATGACGTCTTACATGAGCTTCCCGCTCTACGAGACGCTGCAGACCCAGGATCGCCGGCTGCTGGTTTTCCTCAATAGCTATCAGATCTATGCGGACTTCTTCGGCTACTCCGCGATTGCGATCGGGCTTGGTCTTCTGTTCGGCTACCGACTGCCGATCAACTTCGATCTTCCTTACATCTCGACCTCGTTCTCCGAGTTCTGGACCCGCTGGCATATCTCGCTGTCGACCTGGCTGCGGACCTATCTTTACGTTCCGCTCGGCGGCAATCGCCATGGCCTGTGGCGGACCTATTTGAACCTGATGATCGTGATGGGATTGGGCGGCCTCTGGCACGGCGCCGGCCTCAGCTACCTGATGTGGGGGCTGCTGCACGGCCTGCTGCTGGTGCTTGAACGCCCCTTGCTGTCGCGACTGGCTTCGATCGACTCTGCGGCGTTTCGAGCGGCGCGGATGACCGTGGTCTTTGTCTGCGTCACCATGCTCTGGATTTTCTTCAAGCTGCCGAACTTCGATCATGCGGTCGGCTATCTCACGGGAATGTTTACGCCAAGCACGAATCCCAACCCGACCAAACTGTTCTACAGCCTGGCGCTGCTCTACTCGCTGCCGGTCATGATTCAGCACCTTGGTTTGCGTTCGCTGTTCGAGGGAAGGCTTCGCTGGGCGGAGCCGTATCTCTACGGCTCAATGGCCGCGCTGATGTATCTGGAGGCCGGCCCCGAAACGTCGTTCATCTACTTTCAGTTCTAGGGCGAGGGAAAAATGTCCGCCGTTCGGTGGTTGATAAAAGGCGGTGCGGCGGCGGCGATTGTCCTGATCGCCTGCGGCTTCGCCACCGTGCGTTTCGGCAGCGGGCTGCAAATGCCGGCGACGACGACGCGGGACGGCACGCTGATCACGCTGAGCCGATACCTGCGCGAGCCGGTGCCTGAGATTGTTCTGGTGGGAAGCTCGCTCACGTTCCGACTCAAGGAGGAATATTTTACGACGCGTGGCTTGCGAAATCTGGCGCTTGCGGGAGGCTCTCCGGTCACCGGACTGGAGATCGTTGCCAGCCAACCGCGGCTTCCGCAATACATTCTGGTCGAGGCGAATGTCCTCAACCGCTCTACCGATACCGCGCTGGTCGAACGTTACTCGCGCGGCGGCACTGAGCCGTTTTTCTTTCGTCCCGTGCGGGCCGCGGTAGCCGCCTATGAGCAGCGGCTTCACGCGCCGCTGACGCATGAGCAGGTCGTGCTCGACCTGCGCCGGTTGGTCGGTCAGCCGCCAAGCGATTTCGACAACCGGATCTATGTGGATCGCACGCTGCAGCAGTTCAATGCGGAAGATCCGACAGATGCCACTCGGCTCAACGCGAAACGAATTGAGGCGTTGATCCGGATGGTGGAAGAGCGCGGCGCGCAGGTGTTGCTGTTCGAACTACCTTATGCCGAACCAATTGAAGGCTCGCGGTTCGCAGCGACCACGCGGGAGATTGTTCGCGCGGCATTTCCGGATTCGAAGCGATGGTTGTCCATCGAGGTGAACCGAAGCGAGCTGCGCTGGGCGGACGGCGTTCATCTCGACGAACGCTCTGCGGTGATCGCAACGCAGGCGATGGAACGCGCTTTGGCATCGGCGCGGGGGGCGAATTGATGTCGGCGGCTAGCCGCCTTGTCTTCGCCGAATACGTCCGCGGCCGCGGCGTCATCGCGATTGAGCAAGGTAGGCGATGATCTGTTTTCTGTCGTCGCTCGATGCGAGGCCGCCATACGGCTTCATGCTGTTGCCGGGTACCACCTCATCGGGGTTTGCCATGAAGCGATCGAGCTTCTCCTCATCCCAGACGAAGCCCGCCTCCTTCATGGCGCTGGAAAACCTGTAATCAGGCAGCGAGCCTGCTTTCCGTCCGACAACCTTGTGCAGATTGGGGCCCAGCCGATTGTCGCCCTCTTTGACCATGTGACAGGTTCGACAGGCATTGTTGAACGCCTGTTGCCCCGAGAGGTCCTCGGTACCTTGCGACACCTGAGGCAGAGCGGAAGGCGCTGGAAGCATGAATGCCATTGCACTTAATGCCCCCACCAGGAGCATCCGGTTACGGCGCCGTGCAGATACGTCTCGCTCCGCAACGGGGACGACTCGCATGATCTCACTCCCTTGTGCTCCGCCGCCCGGCAATATCAACGCGCAAACGCAGAAATCGTTCGCCTGAAGTCGCCCTCAGCCTAGCCGACCTCGCAAGGCACGCTCAAAAAGCCGCGGAAACGCACCCGGCCGCCGCGCACCTGCTCGCCGGCGAGCGCGTAGTCCGGAAAGCGCGCGAGGAAGCGCGAGATCGCGATCGCGCCCTCGAGCCGCGCCAGCGCCATGCCGGCGCATTGATGCGCGCCGGTGCCGAACGCCAGATGCCGGTTCGGCGTGCGGCCGATATCGAAACGCTCGGGATCAGCAAACTGCGTGGGATCGCGATTGGCGGCGCCGATGCACAGCGTCACCGGCGTGCCCGGCGGCATCGCGATGCCGCCGAGTTCAAACGGCTCGACGGTCATGCGATTGCCGAGCTGGTTGGAGCTCTCGAACCGCAGCATTTCCTCGACCGCGGTCTTGATCAGCGCGGGATCATCGATCAACCGCCGTTTCTCGTTTGCGTTGTTCGACAGCGCCACCAGGCCGTTGCCGATCAGATTGGTGGTGGTCTCGTGGCCGGCATTGAGCAGGAAGATGCAGTTGTGCAGCAGTTCCTTCTCGGTCAGCCGCTCGCCATTGTCTTCGCCCTGAATCAGTCGCGTGAGCACGTCGCGGTCGGGATTACCGGGCTTGGCCCGCCGCCGCGCCACCAGCCCTTCGAGGTACGACAGGAAGTCCTCCACCGCCTTGTTGCCGCGGGCGAAGGCGTCCGGGCCGATCACCGGCTCCAGCGCGCCGAGGATGGCGAGCGACCAGTCCCGCAAGGGCTCGCGCTCGTCCGCGGGAACATCGAGCAGGTTGCCGATTACCTCGATCGGGATTGCGGCGGCGAAATCGTCGATCAGGTCCACCTTGCCCTTGACCTTGCTCTTGGCGGCGATGGCGTCGAGCAGGCGGTCGACCAGCCGGATCAGATCGGGTTCCATGCCGGCGATCGTGCGCGGCGAGAGCGCGCCCATAATCAGGCGGCGGACGCGGGTATGGGCGGGAGGATCGTTGAACACGAGGCTCGTGGTGTGATGCTCGAAGAGCAGGGAGGCGCCGTATTTCGGCGAGAACTCCTTCTTCTTGTCCGACGAGAAGGTTTTGGTGTTCTTGTAGGCGGCAACCAGGTCGTCGTAGCGGGTCAGGAAATACGAGCCGTTCGGCAGCCGCTTGACCGGATCGATCTCACGCAGCGCGCGATAGGTCGGGTAGGGGTTGGCATAGAACTCCGGCGTCAGCTGTTCGAGGTCGAACGTGGCCGCCAGTTCCCGCGCATCCAAATTCATGGGCCGCCATACTCTTTGGGAAGATTATGCAAGCGACATCAGAATTAGTCGCGTTTGCAACTATCTTAAATGCCTTGCCCAAGGCGTCAAGCCGGAGTGCAGCCTCCAGCTCCGCACCCTCAGCGGCGCGCGGGGGTTGCGGCCGACCGGGGATAAGCTGGCAAGGTGAGCGCTCGATTTCTGGAAAAGCCGTGCTCAAACAAGGCGATGAAGCTGTGCCTTTGACGTCACCCCGCGACAGAATCTACTTGGTGCGCTGCAATAGATCCTTGACTTCGTCAAGGTGAGTGATTACTCACGCCCTCATGTCTACCTTGCGCATGACCAGTGATTTACGGCGGCAATTGATCCTGAGCGCCGCAAAGCGATGCTTTGCCCGCAACGGCTTTGCCGGCACCACCACCAAGAGCGTGGCGGCGGCCGCGGCTATTTCGGAAGGGCTGTTGTTCAAGCACTTCCCCTCCAAGGCCGCGCTCTATGCCGAGATCCTCGCGGAGGAGTGCGAGGCCGATCCGGATTTCGCGCACCTGCTCGGCCAGGAGCCCTCAACTGCCACACTGGTGGAACTGGTCAAGGGCATGGTTGGTCATTTCATGGAAGTATCCGACGGGTCGGATCAGGAGGAAGCGCAGCGGCTTCGGCTGATGACGACGAGCCATCTCGACGACGGCGAGTTCGCCCGTCTGCTCTACGACAAGATCGGCGGCCTGATCGGGCCGGTGTTCACGGCGTCGATCGAAAGCGCGATCGCTTCCGGTGACGCGGCGCGAGTCGGCAGCGATCCGCTTAACCTGTTCTGGTTCGCCCACCACACCGTGCTGATGGCGGCGCTCTCGCGGCTTCCGGCCGTACCCTGTCTTTCCTACGGCAATGCCGCCGATCTGGAGCGGCAGCTCTCTCAATTCATCCTGCGCGGCATCGGACTTACCGAGGCCGCAATTGCTTCTCATCTGGGCGGCGAGCTGTCACCGAATTCGGGACAATCGGTAACTGCAGAAAGTGCATGACATGAATATCGTGACTGAACCCAAACTTTCGGGCAAACCGATTGCGGACAAGCCGCACAAGCGGCCAGTGCGACTGGTGCGCTGGTTCCTTATTGTTGGGCTGCTGCTTGCTGCCGTCGTAAGCGGCTTGGGATTCTTCAAGTTCGTCTTTCTGCCCAATCTGTTCAAAGAGATCTTCAGCAAGCCGCCGCCGCCGGCCAGCGTCAATATCGCCACGGCCAAGTCGGAAACCATTCCGAACCTCCTGACCGCGGTCGGCGATCTCGCCGCCGTGCATCAGGTCAACGTGACCTCTGATGTGAACGGCCGCATCACCGATATTCACTTCACCGCCGGCGCCAGCGTGAAGCAGGGCACACCGCTGATTCAGCTGTTCGACGCTCCGGAGCAAGGGGACCTTGCCAACTTCAAGGCCCAGCAGCGGGTGGCGCAGATATCGCTGGACCGCGCCAAGCAGCTGGCCGAGCGCCAGTTCGGACCGCAGGCGACGGTGGATAATGCGCAGGCTGCGTACGATCAGGCCAGCGCCGGCATCGCCAAGACGGAAGCCATCATCTCTCAGAAGCTGGTGCGGGCGCCGTTCGACGGCGAGCTCGGCGTTCGCAAGGTCGAGGTCGGACAATACCTGACCGCGGGCACGCAGATCGTCTCGTTGACCGATCTGTCGGTGCTGTATGCCAACTTCACCGTGACGGAAAAGGATTCCGCCCAGCTCAAGGTCGGCCAGGTCGTTCGTATCGGGGTCGACGCCTATCCGGGCCGCACCTTCGAGGGCAAGATCACCACCATCGAGCCGCAGATCGCGACCGAGACGCGCAACATCCGCGTGCAGGCGACGATGCAGAATCCGGACAAGATCCTCAAGCCCGGCATGTTCGCGACCACCACCGTTGTCCTGCCGGACAAGCCGCCGGTCATCACCGTGCCCGAAACCGCCGTCGACTACACGCTCTATGGCGACTCGGTCTACCTCCTCACTGAGAAGAAGGAAGAGGATGGCAAGACCAAGCTCACGGTGACGCGGACCTTCGTGCAGACCGGCAACCGTGTCGAGGGCCGCGCGGAAATCCTGAAAGGGTTGAAGGATGGCGACCGCGTCGTGGCCGTGGGCCAGCTCAAGCTGCAATCGGGGTCAGCGGTGACGATCTCGAACGACCCGGTGCCGCCGATTCCGGCGAAGCCGCCGCGCTATTGACATGTGACGCGGCCCCACAGGGACCGCGCTGACGAAAGACGGGCGGCGGTCTTCGAGACCGCGCCCGGAAAAATGCTGAACTCAGCGGGATAATTTTGCGATGGCCTTAACCGATATTTTCATCAAGCGCCCGGTCCTGTCGGTCGTCGTCAGCCTGTTGATCCTGCTGATCGGTCTGCGGGCCGCCAGCGTATTGCCGATCCGGCAATATCCGAAGCTGTCGAACACGGTGGTCAACGTCACCACCGTTTATCCGGGCGCATCGGCCAACCTGATTCAAGGCTTCATCACCACGCCCATCGAGCAGGCGGTCGCCTCCGCCGAAGGCGTCGACTACATCACTTCGTCCTCCGTGCAGGGCACCAGCACGATCCAGGTCTACGTCAAGCTGAACTTCGATCCGAACCAGGCGCTGACCGAAGTTCTCGCCAAGGTGAACTCGGTCAGGTACCTGATCCCCAAGGAATCCAACGACCCGATCGTGACCAAGACCACCGGCCAGACCACGGCCGTGATGTATCTCGGGTTTTCCAGCGACGAGCTCTCCGGATCTGCGATCTCGGATTATCTGACGCGCGTGGTGCAGCCGGTGCTGTCGACGGTCGACGGCGTGGCGTCGGCCGATATTCTCGGCGGGCAGACGTTCGCGATGCGGCTGTGGCTTGATCCGGTGCGGATGGCGGGCCGCGGCGTGTCGCCAAACGACGTCTCGGCGGCGATTGCCGCCAACAACTTCCAGGCCGCGGCCGGTCAGACCAAGGGCTACTTCATCGTCTCGAACATCCAGACCAACACGGACCTGCGAAACCTCGATGAATTCAAGAAGATGATCGTCAAGTCCAAGGAAGGCGGCTTCGTGCGGATCGAGGATGTCGCAACCGTCGAACTTGCCGCCCAAAGCTCGGATGCGAGCGTCGCCTTCAGCGGCGAGCGCGCGATCTTCATCGGCGTGCAGGCGACGCCGCAAGGCAACCCGCTGACGCTGGTCAAGGGCGTCCGCGCGCTGTTTCCGGAGCTCGAGCGCAACCTGCCGCCGTCGATGAAGATGAAGGTGGCTTATGATTCCACCAAATTCATTCAGTCGTCGATCGACGAGGTGAAGAACACGCTGATTGAGGCGGTGGGGATCGTGGTGGTCGTGATCTTCCTGTTCCTGGCCTCGTTCCGCTCGGTCATCATTCCGGTCGTCACGATTCCGCTGTCGCTGATCGGCGTCTGCAGTTTGATGCTGGCGCTGGGCTTCAGCTTCAACCTGCTGACGCTGCTGGCGATGGTGCTGGCGATCGGGCTCGTGGTCGACGACGCGATCGTGGTGGTTGAGAATATCCATCGACATCTGGAGGAAGGAAAAACGCCGGTGCAGGCGTCGCTGCAGGGCGCGCGCGAAATCGTCGGTCCCGTGATCTCGATGACGATCACGCTGGCGGCGGTCTACGCGCCGATCGGCTTCCTCGGCGGCCTGACCGGTTCGCTGTTCCGCGAATTTGCCTTTACGCTGGCAGGCTCGGTGATCGTATCCGGCGTGATCGCGCTGACGCTGTCACCGATGATGTGCTCGGTGCTGCTCAAGAGCGCGGATGAGGGGCGGTTCGCCAAACTCGTCAACCGGGTGTTCGGCGCGATGACGCGCTGGTATGGCCGTCAGCTCGACCGCTCGCTCGACTATCGTCCGGTGACCTTCCTGTTCGCGGTGACGATGCTCGGTATGGTCGGCTTCCTCTACATGAACACGGCCAAGGAACTGGCGCCCGAAGAAGACCAGGGCATCGTGTTCTCGGTGACCAAGGCGCCGAAATACGCCAACATCGACTATGTCGACTTCTATGGCGAAAAGCTCGACAAGGCGTTTGCCAAATTCCCGGAAACCGACCTGCGCTTCGTCCTGAACGGTATCAACGGCCCGCAGGGCGGTATTGCCGGCATGCTGCTCAAGCCATGGGACGAGCGTACGCGCTCCTCGATCAAGCTGAAGCCGCTGGTGCAGGCTGAGATCAGCAAGATCGAAGGCGTCCAGGCGTTTGCGTTCAATCTGCCGCCGCTGCCGGGCGGACCCGGCGGTCTGCCGGTGCAGATGGTGATCAATTCGACGTCCGGATTCCAGGCCGTCTACGATCAGATGGCCAAACTCAAAGACGCTGCGCGCAAGAGCGGCCTGTTTATCGTGTCCGACTCCGACCTCGACTTCAACCAGCCGGTGGTGCGCATCTCCGTAGACCGTTCCAAGGCCAGCGATCTCGGCATCAACATGGCGCAGGTCGGCGCCACGCTGCAGACGCTGCTGGGCGGCAATTACGTCAACCGCTTCAACCTCGAGGGACGGTCCTATCAAGTGATCCCGCAGGTGCCGCGCGGCATGCGGCTGTCGCCGGAATCGCTCGGCGGCTACTATGTCCCGACCAACACCGGGCAGCTGGTGCCGCTGTCGACCATCGTGTCGATCGAGACCGCTACCGATCCGAACTCGCTGACCCACTACAACCAGCTTAACTCCGCGACCTTCTCGGCGGTGCCGATGCCGGGCGTGACGGTAGGTCAGGCGGTGGACTTCCTGGAGGGCGAAGCGAAAAAGCTGCCCGCCGGCTTCGGTCATGACTACCTGGCCGACTCCCGGCAATATGTGCAGGAAGGCAACCAGCTTGCGATCACCTTCGGCTTCGCGCTGGTCATCATCTTCCTGGTGCTGGCGGCGCAGTTCGAAAGCTTGCGCGATCCGCTGGTCATCATGATCAGCGTTCCCATGGCGATCGTTGGCGCCTTGATCCCGCTGTTCTTCGGCGTGGCGACCATCAACATCTACACCCAGGTCGGGTTGCTGACGCTGGTCGGTCTCATCACCAAGCACGGCATCCTGATGGTTGAGTTCGCCAACGAGTTGCAGCTCAAGGAAGGTCTCGACAAGCGTTCGGCGATCGAAATGGCGGCCCGCATCCGGTTGCGTCCGATCCTGATGACGACGGCGGCGATGGTCACCGGCCTGATTCCGCTGCTGACGGCGAGCGGCGCAGGCGCGGCCAGCCGCTTCTCGATCGGTCTTGTGGTGGTCGCGGGCATGTCGATCGGCACGCTGTTCACGCTGTTCGTGCTGCCGGCGGTGTATGTCTGGATGGCCACCGACCACCAGGCGAAGGCGGGCTCGGAGCGGACCAAGGAGATCGACGATTTCGATCTCGGGAGGACGGGGCTCAAGCCGACCTGAGCCTTTCGCGCGCTGGACGAAGTTACGGGCGACGGCAGCGGACATCGCTGCCGTCGCTTTTTTGCGCCGGGCATCATGCGGCCTCGCGACGGCTCCGGCTCTCCATGCTAGAAGCAAGAAAAACAGGGAGCCAACATGACGAGCGACTTTCCCGTCGGCAACTACCGCTTCATCCCGGCCGTGTTTCAGTATTCCGGCGGGGTGGCCGCCAACCCCGGCTATGAGATCGAGCGGGTGCGGTTCGACAAATGGGTGCCGCTGGCCGAAGGCTTTGCGCAAATCGCAAACTACATTCAGGCGGCGGGCAGGCCGCTGACGTCGTTCTGCGCCTGCGAACTGCGCTCGCCGGCCGCCTTCACCGACGAAGGATTTCGAAATTTCAACCTGCACTACGTCAAGACGCTGGCGGAGTGGGGCGTCTATGACGGCAAAACCAATCCGGTGGCCCGCAGCAATGTCTGTCCGGAGATCGATCCGCCGGCCGAGCCTTCATTTTATGCGTTTTCATTCACGAGGCCGAGCCAGGGCACGACGCCGAGTTTTGTCATCGCAGGCAGCGGTGAATCGCAGGAGGGCAACGCCAGCTATGCGGAGCGCACGGTGCGCTATCGAGATGTCAGCCCCGAGGGCATTGCAGAGAAGGTCCGCTACGTCGCGGGTGTGATGGAGCGGCGCATGGGTGAATTCGGGTTCGGCTGGAAGGATGCGACGGCGGCGCAGACCTACACCATCCACGATTTCCACCACGTCTTTGCCGATGCGCTGGTTCGCCGCGGCGCCGCGCGGGCCGGATTGACCTGGCACTTTGCCCGGCCGCCGGTGATCGATCTGGAATATGAGATGGATTGCCGGCGGGTAATGCGGGAATTGGTGATTTAGAATTCTGCGCGTGCGCTCCCTCGCCCCGCGCTTGCGGGGAGAGGGGCTCTCTCCGCGAATGCTGCGGATAGTTGATGGACCGGTACCCCCTCACCCGGATCGCGAAGGGCGATCCGACCTCTCCCCGCAAGTGGGGCGAGGTTAAGGAAGCACCATCACCTCTCCCTCGGATCCAGCGCATCGCGCAGGCCGTCGCCGACCAGGTTGAACGACAGCACCACCAAGAAAATCGCCAGCCCCGGCCAGACCGCCATCCAGGGCGCGTTGGTCAGGAAGCGTTGCGCGGCGTTGAGCATGCTGCCCCAGGATGGCGCCGGCGGCTGCTGGCCGAGGCCGAGGAAGGATAGCGCGGCTTCGGCAATGATGGCGGCTGCGATCGACAGCGTTGCCTGCACCAGTAGCGCCGGCATGATGTTGGGCAGGATGTGAAACAGCGCGATGCGCCAGCGCGGATTGCCCATGGCGCGCGCGGCCTCGACATAATCCTCGACCTTGACGCTCATCACCTGGCCTCGCGTGAGCCGTACGAAGATCGGCGTCGCCGATATGCCGATCGCAATCATGGCGTTGCCCAGGCTTGGCCCCAGGAACGCGGCCAGCGCGATGGCCAGGATCAGGAACGGGCAGGCCAGCATCGCGTCCGTCATGCGGCTGATCAGGGCGTCGATAAAACCGCCGCGATAACCCGACAGGAGGCCGAGCGGAACGCCGATGGAAAGTGCGATCCCGACCGAGATCGCGCCGGCCAGCAGCGAAGCCCGCGCGCCGTAGATCACGCGGGCAAGAATGTCGCGGCCGAGCTCGTCGGTGCCGAACCAGTGCAGCACGGAAGGCGGCTTGCGCACCAGCGACCAGCTCGTCGCGATCGGCTCATAGGGCGAGATCAACGGCGCAAACGCCGCGAGCAGGATGAAAGTTGCGATCACGACCAGGCCCGCGACCGCGCCCTTGCGCTTGAACAGCCGGCGCAGCGCGCGCCGCGCCGGGCTCTCCAGTTCGTCGGAAGCGGTCAGCTTGATCGTGCCGAGGGCCGCGTCGGTCATGGCCTAGGCCCTCAGCCGCGGATTGACGAGGACATAGGCGATGTCGGCGATTAGATTGAGCGTGATGTAGATCGTCGCTGTCGTCAGCACGACGCCTTGCACGACCGCATAATCGCGGTTGAAAACCGCATCGACGATCAGCTTGCCAAAGCCCGGAATCGAGAAAATCTGTTCGGTCAGCACCGCGCCCGACAGCAGCGTGCCCAGTTCGAGCGCGCCCAGGGTAATGATCGGCGTCAGCGCGTTGCGCATGGCGTGCTTGAGAATGACGGAACGTTCGGAGAGGCCCTTGGCGCGGGCGGTGCGGACGTAGTCGCTTTCAAGCACCTGCAGCATGGCGCTGCGGGTATGCCGCATCAGGATCGCTGCGATCGCATTGCCCAGCACGAAGGCCGGCATGATGGTGGAGGCGATGCTGGCGCGCCAGTTCTCGGTCAGCGGCACATAGCCCGATGCCGGCAGCCAGCCGAGTTTGATCGAGAACAGGAAGATCAGCATGATCCCGAGCCAGAAGTTAGGCGTCGAGATGCCCCACAGCGCAAAGAAATTCGCGCCATAATCCCAGGCCGTGCCCTTCTTGACTGCTGATATGATGCCCGCGGGGATGCCGATCAGGAAGGCGATGATGATCGCCATCGACGCCAGTTGCATCGTCACCGGCAGTTTCTGCCCGATCAACTCGCGCACCGGCACCTTGTTGCGCAAGGACTCGCCGAAATCGCCCGAAAGTACGCCCTTGACCCAGTAGACATATTGCACGGGCACAGGCTGATCGAGCCGGTACTGCTGGCGGATCTGCGCGATCACGTCAGGGTCGCGTTCCTCGCCCGCCATGACCAGCGCCGGATCACCGGGCAGCAATTGCTGCAGTGAAAAAATCAGGATCGAGACAAAGAATAGCGTCGGGATCAACTGGACCACACGCCGTGCGAGGAAGTTCAGCATGGCGCGACTCCGGGTGCCGCAGCGCTCACTTCAGCTTCAGCCCGACCACGCGCACCAGCCCGTCCGGCATCTGCTTGTAACCTTCGAGCTTCGTCGTATGCGCGATCAGGATACGGCGGTGATAGATGTAGAGCAGCGGTTTCTCTTCGAGCACGGCCTTCGTCAGCTTTTCATAGATCGCCTTGCGCTGCGCCGGATCGGTCACAAGACGGCCGTCATCGAGCGCCTTGTCGGCCTCCGGATTGGACCAGGCACTGTAATTTTGCGGCGCCTCGGTCTTCTGGAAGATGTAGGAATTGCCGTCCGGATCGATCCGGCCGCTCCAGGCCAGCAGATAGGCCTGGTACTCTCCAGCTTCAGCCTGCTTCAACGATGTCGCGAACTCGGTGACCCTGAGCTTCATGTCGAAACCGGCCTCCGCCGCCATCGCCTGGATCACCTGGGATGCCGCTTCGGTTTCCGCGCCTTTCGACACCATGAAGTCGACGCTGACCGGCGGCGTGACGCCCGCTTCCTTCAACAGCGCCTTGGCTTTGGCGACGTCACGCTTCGGTACCGGAAAAGCCTTTTGGTAATAGGGATGATCGGGATTGACCCACTGGTTTCCGGGTTTGAATTCGCCGTTGGACACCACCTGGCTGATCGCGTCGCGGTCGAGCGAGAGGTCGAGCGCCTGCCGCACCTTGGCAGACTGGCTGAGCGGCCCCTTCGCCTTGTCCTTGCCGATGTTCAACGTCACGCCCTGATAGCCCAACTCGATCGCGCTGGATAATTTCAGCTTCGAATCCGACTGCACCTCCTTGAGGTCGGTCGCGAGCAGGCGCTCGATCAGGTCGAGGCCGCCGGATTTCAGGTTGGCAAGGCGTACCGTTGCATCCACCAGCGGCAGATAGACGATGCGGTCGATGTGGATATTGTCCTTGTTCCAGTAATCGGCGAATTTCTCGAACACCATGCGGTCCTGCTGCACGCGCTCGACGAATTTGTAGGGACCGGCGCAGACCGGGCGCAGCCCGAACTTGTCGCCGGCCTCCTTCGCGGCCTTGGGCGACACCATCATCCCCGCGCGATCGGTGAGCTGCGCGACCAGCGGCGAGTAGGGCGCCTTCAATGTCAGCTTGATGGTGAGGGGATCGACGACATCGATATGGTCGACGGCGGCGAGCTCCGGCTTTCGGAACGAGCCGGGAAATGTCAGATGCCGCTCCAGCGAAAATTTCGCAGCTTCCGCATTGAAGGCCTCGCCGTCGTGAAACTTGACGCCCGGCCTGAGCTTGATGGTGACTTCCTTGCCGTCGGCCGAGGTTTCGTGACTCAGCGCGAGCTGCGGCACGATGTTGAGCTTTTCGTCGATGTCGAACAGCTTGTCGCAGAAGGCTGCGAACACGATGCGGCCCACATAAGTGCGCGCCATGGTTGGATCGAGGATATCGGGATCCTCGGCCAGTCCGATCCGGAGTGTGGTCTGGGCCTGAACGGTTGCGCTGAGCGGCAGCAGCAGCAGCGCCGCTGCGGTGACTGCCAAACGAAAGATTTTCATTGCTGCCATCCTCTATCCACCGGCCGCTGGCCGTGTCCCTGATACATTAACCCCACCGCGGGCTGCACCTTCCGTGCCACTGCTGAAAGCCGCGACCAATTTTTCCAGTACCGGCGAAAAGCCGCCATCGGCGGGAACGATATTTTCGGGCGCCGGCAATTCCGCCGTGCGGTGACAGGCGGTGGCATGGCCCGTGCCGTCGGCGAGCAGCGGCGGAATCTCGGTGCGGCAACGTTC
This sequence comes from Bradyrhizobium sp. McL0615, assembly GCF_049993905.1. Taxonomy (NCBI): domain Bacteria; kingdom Pseudomonadati; phylum Pseudomonadota; class Alphaproteobacteria; order Hyphomicrobiales; family Nitrobacteraceae; genus Bradyrhizobium; species Bradyrhizobium sp. McL0615. Next base: position 2,916,652 of record NZ_CP188254.1, read on the forward strand.
GATGACGTAGGGGCAGCGGGTATGGAAGCGGCAGCCGGCCGGCGGGTTGAGCGCACTCGGCATCTCGCCCTCCAGCACGATGCGGCTGCGCTTGGCCTGCGGCTTGGGGACGGGAATCGCCGACAGCAGCGCGCGGCTATAGGGATGCCGGGGTGCGGCAAACAGCGCGTCGGCGGCCGCGGTCTCGACGATGCCACCGAGATTCATCACGGCGACGCGGTCGGCGATGTGTTTTACGACAGCGAGATCATGCGAGACGAAGATGTAGGCGAGGCCGAGCCGGTCCTGCAGGTCGCGCAGCAAATTGAGGATTTGGGACCGGATCGAGACGTCGAGGGCCGACACCGGCTCGTCGCAGATGACCAGTTTCGGCTCCACCGCGAGCGCCCGCGCAATCGCGATGCGCTGGCGCTGGCCGCCGGAAAATTCATGCGGATAGCGGCGGGCGAAGCGTGGCTCGAGCCCGACCAGCCGCAGCAGTTCTTCAACCCGCTCGCGCCGGCGCGCTGCCGGCACTAGATCGTGCAGCGCCAGTGGTTCGGTGAGGATCTGGCTGACGGTCATCCGCGGGTTCAGGGACGCATAGGGGTCCTGGAAAATGATCTGCGCGTCGCGGCGGAAAGCGCGCAACGCATTGGCGTCGAGCGCGCCGAGGTCGCGGCCTTCGAAGCGCACCGTTCCGGCATCCGGCTCGATCAACCGCAGCACCAGCCGGCTCACGGTGGACTTGCCGCAGCCGGATTCGCCGACCAGCGCGAGCGTCTTGCCGGCCTCGACGGTGAAGCTGACGCCATCGACCGCTTTGACATACGCGGTCGGCCGGCCAAACACCGAACGCGCTGCGGCGAAATGCTTCACCAGACCGTCGACTTCGAGAAGGGCCGTCATGACACCAGCCGCTCCAGCGGCGCGCGGATGCAGCGCGATGTGTGGCCGGGACTGACTATCGCAAGCGGCGGTGGCGCGACGATGCACGTCTCAATCACAAACGGACAACGCGCGGCAAAGCGGCAGCCGGGCGGCGGGTTCGCCATGTTGGGCACCATGCCCTCGATGGTCGCCAGATGCGCGGTGCGGCGGTCGAGCCGCGGGATCGAGCCGAGCAGGCCGACGGTGTAGGGATGCTGCGGATTGGAGAAGAGCTCGTCGACCGGTGCGCGCTCCACGATCTCGCCGGCATACATCACCGCGACCTCGTCGCAGACTTCGGCGACCACGCCGAGATCGTGGGTAATCAGGATGATCGCGGCCCCGCTTGCAGCCTTCAATTCGCGCATCAGGTCGAGGATCTGCGCCTGCAGGGTGACGTCGAGCGCGGTGGTCGGCTCGTCCGCGATCAACAGGCGGGGGTCGCAGGCCAGCGCCATCGCGATCATCACGCGCTGGCGCATGCCGCCGGAAAGCTTGTGCGGATACTCGTCGATCCGCTTGTCGGGCGAGGAAATGTGGACGCGGCGCAGCAGCTCGATGGCGCGCTCGCGTGCCTGCCGCCGTGAACCGCCGCGGTGGCGCAAAATCGTCTCTACGATCTGATCGCCGATGGTAAAGCTCGGGTTCAGCGAAGTCATCGGCTCCTGGAAAATCATCGCCAGCCGGTTACCGCGCAGGTCGCGCAGGGTTTCGTCGGGCACGTCCAGCAGGTCGAAGCCGTCGAAGCGGATCGAGCCGGAGACCTCGGCGGAATGCTTTGACAACAAGCCCATGATGGCGAGCGAGGTCACGCTCTTGCCGCAACCGGACTCGCCGACCAGGCCAAGCGTCGCGCCGTTGGCGACGCTGAGATCGACGCTGTCGACCGCATGCGTCGTTCGGCCGTCATCGCCATGGAACACGACGCGCAGGCCCTCGATTTCGATCAGCGGGCTAGCCGTCATGTCTTGCGCGCCGTGGCCGCCTCAATGGTGGCGTCGATGACGGCACGGTCGGTGATCCCGGCTGGATTGCTGCGCGTCGGCATGAATTGGCGGAAATGCACCCAGCGCTCGCGGCTGACCTGCTCCAGCCGCTCGAGTTCGGCAAGCGGATCGGTATGGTCGTCGACGCGCAGGTCGAGATCGGACCACTCTTCCTCGCCCTGGATCACCAGCGCCGCCGATTGCTTGCCGCGCTTGTCGCCGCCTGCGGCTTCGCCGGCCTTCATCGCCACGATCAGCCGCTGCGCAAAGGGCAGGGCGGCGCTGTCGGAAAAGGCTCGCGCCGTATCTGACAGTACCGCCTCGCCGGCCAGCATGTTGCCGGCGAGCGAGAAGCCGTCGCCCTGGATGTTTCCGCACCAGTCGATGCACTCGCGCCCCGTATGCGCGGCGATGCGCCCCTTGATGTCCATGACATGCAATTGCCGGCTCTCGCGGCCGGCGTCCGTGGCGATCATCGTATCGATCACCTCACGCGGCGATTTGCCTTCGCGAAGCAGCTTTACGCCGTCGATGCCGTAATAGGGGTTGACCAGCGCCTGGGTCGCGACGCCGCCAAGGCCGGGGGCTATATGCGGCACGCGCGCGCCGACCGCGAAAAATCTGGTCGCGACGGCGATGCCGATTTGGCCGGTTAACGAATCGCGGGCGATGATCGACCAGGTCATCTTGTCTCTTCTCTGACTATCGTCCGGCCGCGTAGCCCTGCATGCCCCGCGGATTGGCGGCGGCGCGGCGGCGGCGGCCAACTTTGGAGGCTGCCGTCAGGCGGCCTTCCGACCAGTCGGGGCCGATCTCGACGACGTGGCCGCGGCCCTTGAGGGTCTCGACAGTCGCCTTCGGCACGCGGTTCTCGACAACCAGCACACCCGGGCGTGCGGTGCGCGGCCAGAATGAGATCGGGAAGTGTTCGGAATGCCACGCCGGTGCGTCGATCGCTTCCTGCAGGTTCAGTTTGGCATGGACATGGCGCAGGAAGAATTGCGTGGTCCATTGATCCTGCTGGTCCCCGCCCGGTGATCCCCAGGCCATGTACGGTTCGCCGTCGCGATAGCACATGGTGGGCGAGAGCGTGGTGCGCGGGCGTTTTCCCGGCGCGAGCGCCGCCGGATGATCTTCCTCCAGCCAGAACATCTGCGCGCGGCTGCCGAGGCAGAAGCCGAGTTCCGGAATGACCGGCGAGGATTGCAGCCAGCCGCCCGACGGCGTCGCCGAGATCATGTTGCCGGCCTGATCGATAATGTCGAAATGCACGGTGTCGCCGCGCACTTCGCCGAAGCGGCCGACCGTCGGCTCGCCCGCGCCCATGGCGCCGACCGCCTCGCGATGACCTTCTGCACGGCGCAGCTTTACCACTGAGCCGAAGCCCTCCACCGAACCGGGGAGGAAATCGAGCGAGGCCTTGTCCTTCGAAATCAACTTGCGGCGTTCGTCATTGTAGGCGTCCGACAGCAATGTCTCGATCGGGATGTCGGTGAATTTCGGATCGCCATAAAACTTCTCGCGATCGGCGAAGGCGAGTTTTGCGCATTCGATCTGCAGGTGGATGAATTCAGGGCCGGCGGGATCGAGCCCGTCGAGCTCAAAGCCCTTCAATAGCGCGAGCTGCTGCAGCATCACCGGACCCTGGCTCCAGACGCCGGGCTTGCAAACGGTGTAGCGGCCGTAGTCGTAGGTCAGCGGGGCCTCGACAGTCGGTTGCCAGCGCGCCATGTCATCGGCCGAAAGCACGCCGCGGTGCGGCGAACCGCTGACGTCCATCACTTCCTGTGTGCGGCAGAACTTGTCGATCGCTTCCGCCACGAAGCCGTGCGACCAGGATTTTCGCGCGTGCTCGATTTGCGCGACGCGGTCGGAGCCGGCGCTTTCGGCTTCCTTCAGGATGCGCGCGTAGGTTTCCGAGAGCTGCTTGTTGGTGAACAGCGTGCCCGGCCTCGGCACTTCGTTGTTCGGCAGATAGACGGCGGCCGATGTCTTCCAGTGATTGCGGAACAGTTTTTCGACGACCTGGATCGTCGCGGCCGCGCGCTCGACCAGCGGATAGCCGTCGCGGGCATAGGCAATCGCGGGCTCCAGCACATCGCGCAGCCGCATCGTGCCGTAATCACGCAGCAGCAGCATCCAGGATTCGAACGTGCCGGGGACGCAGGCGGCGAGGAGGCCGGTGCCGGGCACCATTTCCAGGCCTTCGCTCTTGTAGTGCGCGATGGTCGCCTTCGCAGGCGCGGGGCCCTGGCCGCAGATCACCTCGGTGCGGCCGCGTTTGGTGTCATGCACGATGATCGGCACATCGCCGCCGGGTCCATTCAGATGCGGCTCCACCACCTGCAGCGTGAAGGCGGTGGCTACGCCAGCATCGAAGGCGTTGCCGCCTTTTTCCAGGATGCCCATGCCGACGGCGGTGGCGATCCAGTGCGTCGAGGTGACGACGCCGAAGGTGCCTTCGATTTCCGGCCGGGTGGTGAACGGATCGGGGTTGATGTTGCTCATGGGAATCCAATGCCGTGCTGGGATCGCGATGCGGGCGCACTTGACCACAGGTGCGGCTGGATGCCAACCGCTGGGATGCCACGCATTGCACCCATCTTTGTGATCATACCAAGGCTGCGGTCTCAACCGGATGGTTGACCGCATGGCAGGCGACGCCGTCGATCAGGGCGGGGGCTTCCTTCCGGCAGAGATCGAACGCCAGCGGGCAGCGCGGGTTGAAGGCGCAGCCGGGCGGCGGATCGATCGGGTTGGGGATTTCGCCCTTGACCGGGATCCGCTGGCGGCCGGACATCGCCAGATCCGGAACCGCGCCCAGCAGCATCTTGGTGTAGGGCATGCGGGGATTGGCGAACAGCTCGCGCCCTTCCGCAATCTCGACGATGCGGCCGAGATACATCACCCCGATGCGGGTCGCCATATGGCGGACTACGGCGAGGTTATGGCTGATGAAGAGATAGGTCAGGCCGAACTTGTCCTGCAGGTCGCGCATCAAATTGAGGATCTGCGCCTGCACGGAAACGTCCAGCGCCGAGGTCGGCTCGTCGCAGACGATGAATTCGGCTTCAGATGCCAGCGCGCGGGCGATCGCGATGCGCTGGCGCTGGCCGCCGGAAAACTCGTGCGGGTATTTCAGGCCGTCGTCGGGATGCAGGCCGACGACGCTCAACAGTTCACCGACGCGCGCGCGGATGTCGCGCTCGCCCTGGATCAGGTCGAAGGCGCGGATCGGTTCGGAGACGATGGCATCGACCCGAAAACGCGGATTGAGGCTCGCATAGGGATCCTGAAAGATCATCTGGATGCGGCGGCGGAGCCGCTGCCGCGCCTGGGCCTGCCGCGCATTCGTCATCGAGATGCCGTCGATGATCACTTCACCCGAACTTGGCGGCAGCAGTCCCACCACCATCCGCGCCACGGTGGTCTTGCCCGAACCGGACTCGCCGACGAGGGCGAAGGTTTCGCCCTTTTTGATATCGAAGGTCACGCCGTCGACGGCTTTGAGGAATTCGAGATGGCCGCCTTCCAGCACGCGGTTGAGCCACGGCTTTGAGACGTCGAACACGCGGCGTAGATTTCTCACATCGATAAAGGAGGCCGTCATGCCGCGGTCTCCTTCGCGGTCTGATTTGGCGCGGTATCGAAGAGATGGCAGGCCACCGCGTGCGAGCCGTGCTTGAGCGGTTCCGGCCGATCGATGCGGCAGCGGTCGAACGCAAAGGCGCAGCGCGGATTGAACGAGCAGCCCGGCGGGATCGCCGACAGCCGCGGCATCGAGCCGGGAATCTGCACCAGCCGCTTGTCTTCGCCGCCGAGCGTCGGGATCGCGCCCATCAATCCCTTGGCATAGGGATGCAGCGGGTTCTGCACCACGTCCTGCACCGGGCCGATCTCGGCAATTCGTCCCGAATACATCACCGCGACGCGGTCGGAGGTCTCGGCGATCACGCCCATGTCGTGGGTGACCAGCATCACCGCGGTGCCGTGATCGCGCCCGAGGCGCTTGATCAGCGAAATGATCTGCGCCTGCACCGAGACGTCGAGTGCGGTGGTCGGCTCGTCGGCGATGATCAGTTCCGGTTCGGCACAGATCGCCAGCGCGATCACGACGCGCTGACGCATGCCGCCGGAGAATTCGTGCGGATAGGCGTCGATGCGTTTTTCCGGCGCGGGGATTCCGACCTCGGCCAGCAGGTCGATGGCGCGCTTGCGCGCCGCGGTCTCCGACAGATTCATGTGGGTCCGGATCGTCTCCACGATCTGGTCGCCGATCCGGTAGAGCGGATTAAGGCTGGTCAGCGGATCCTGAAAAATCATGCCGATCCGTTTGCCCCTGATACGACGGATTTCTTCCGGCGGCAGATGGTCGATCCGCGTCCCCGACAAATAGATCTCCCCGCCCGCGATGCGGCCGGGCGGATCGATCAGCCCGATCACGGCTAGTCCCGTGACGGATTTGCCGGCGCCGGACTCACCAACCACGCCGAGCACTTCGCCCTTGGCGATGTCGAAGGAAACGCCGTTGATCGCGTGCAGCGTGCTGCGGCGGGTGAGGAATTCCACCTCGAGGTTACGCACGGAAAGGACAGGTACGGTCATCGGAGCTTCGGATTGAGCGCGTCGCGCAGCCAGTCGCCGAGCAGGTTGATGGAGAGGATCAGCCCCGCCAGCCCGATGCCGGGGAAGGCGACGATCCACCATTCGCCGGCGAACAGATAATTGTTGCCGATCCGGATCAGGGTGCCGAGCGAGGGCATGGTGTCGGGCATGCCGGCGCCGAGGAACGACAGCGTCGCCTCGGTGATGATGGCGAGCGCGAGGTTGATGGTCGCGATCACCAGGATCGGGCCCGTCGTATTCGGCAGCACATGCCGGAAGATGATCTTGGACGCGGGCAGGCCGATCAACTGCGCGGCCGCGACATAGTCCTTGTTCTTCTCGACCATGACCGAGCCGCGCACGGTGCGGGCATATTGCACCCAGAAGCTCAGCCCGATCGCGACCACCAGCACCGCCAGCGTACTCATGGCGTCCAGCCGGTTGCCGAATACGGACTTGGCGACGCCGTTGACCAGTAGCGCGATCAGGATCGCGGGGAAGGTGAGCTGCACGTCGGCGATGCGCATGATCAATCCGTCGACCGCACCGCCGACATAGCCCGCGATCAGCCCGAGCGTGATGCCGAGCGCGCCGGCAAAGATGACGCCGAGCACGCCGACGACGAGCGAAATCCGCAAACCGTAGAGAATGGCGGAAAACACGTCGCGGCCCTGTTCATCGGTGCCGAGCAGGAACGGGCTCTGGCCGTCGGCGGTCCACAGCGGTGAGATCCGCGAATTCATCAATTGCAGCTGCGCCGGATCGAACGGGTTCTGCACCGCGAGCTGGGAAGCAAAGATCGCCAGCAGGAAGAACAGCAGCGTCACCGCGGCCGCCACCATGGTCATTCGGGAGCGGCGGAACGAATAGAAAATATCGCTGTCGAGCGCGCGCTTCAGCCAGCCCGTACCGGCGCGCGTTCGCGGCGCGCTCGGCTCTACTCGGTGGGGGACGACGGCGTCGGACATTGGGCGTCTCGCTTTAGGCCGGACGGCTGATGGTCGAGCGCAGGCGCGGATCGACGATGGTGTAGAGGATATCGACCACCAGATTGATGGTGACGAAAATCAGCGACACCATCAGCAGGTAGGCCGCCATGATCGGGATATCGACATTTTGCACCGCCTGCACGAACAACAACCCCATCCCCGGCCACTGGAAGACGGTTTCGGTGATGATGGCAAATGCAATTACCGAGCCAAACTGCAGGCCCGCGACGGTGATGACGGGCACCAGCGTGTTCTTCAGCGCATGACCGAAATGGACCGCGCGCGTGGTCAGGCCGCGGGCGCGGGCGAAGCGGATGTAATCGGTGCGGAGCACCTCGAGCATTTCGGCGCGCACCAGCCGCATGATCAGGGTCATCTGGAACAGCCCCAGCGTGATCGAGGGCATGATCAGCGCCTTGAGGCCGGAAAGCGTCAGCAGGCCGGTGGTCCACCAGCCGATCCGCACCACGTCACCGCGCCCGAACGAGGGCAGCCAGCCCAGCGTCACCGAGAACAAATAGATCAGCAGAATGCCGATCAGGAACGTCGGCAGCGAAATTCCGATCAGCGATACCGCCTGGAAGAATTTGGTGAGAAGGGTGTCACGTCGCAACGCCGAATAGACCCCCATCAGGATGCCGAACACCATGGCGAACACGGTGGCGCAGGCGGCGAGCTCCAGCGTCGCCGGCATCCGCTCCATCAACAGGTTCGAAACCGGCTGGCGGAATTGATAGGAGACGCCGAACTTGAATTGCGCGGCATTAACGAAGTAGCGGGCGAACTGCACCGGCACGGGATCGTCTAGGCCGAGCGACTTGCGCACCGCCTCGCGCTCGGCGGCCGGCGTATCCAGGGAGACGATCTGGTTCACGGGGTCGCCGGCGAAGCGGAACATCGAGAACGCGATGACGCCGACCGCGATCATGACGCCGACGGCCTGGATAGCGCGGCGAAGAGTGAAAGCGAGCATGTATTCCTTTCACTGCAAACTGGATACGGCGGCGGACGTCGTTGTCGCATCTTAAAAAGAAAGTCCCGGAAGCCGCGAAGCCGCCGGGACCCGTGTTGAAGCCTGACTAGTCCTGTTTGGTCGCCCAGTAGAGCAGGACCTGGTTGTCGGCGCGCTGGCTCAGCTTGACTTTTTTCGACACGCCCCACGCCAGCGCCTGCTGGTGCAGCGGGATGTATCCAAAGTCCTTGGCGCCGACTTCGTAGGCCTGCTTGATCAGGATGTCGCGCTTGTTCGTGTCGGATTCCTGCAGCACCTGGTCGGCGAGTTCATCGAGCTTCTTGTTGCAGTAGCCAGCGAGGTTAGCCTCGCCGCGGCTGGATTTCGGATCGTCGCGGCAGCCCATGATGTCGTACAGGACGTTGTGGGAATCGAGCGTACCGGGCGTCCAGCCGAGCAGGTAGAACGAAGTCTGGTAACCGCCAGGCTTCAGCACCTTGGCGAAATACTGCGCCTTGGGCTGGGCCAGCAACGTCACCTTGACGCCGATGCGGGCGAGCATGCCGACCACGGCCTGACAGATCGCGGAGTCGTTGACATAGCGATCATTCGGGCAGTCCATCGTGACTTCGAACCCGTCCGGATAGCCGGCTTCGGTCAGGAGCTTCTTGGCGCCGTCGGGATCGAATTTCGGACGCGTGAAGTCACCGGACAGCTTGAACAATTGCGGCGCGATCATCAGTGCCGAGGGCGTCGACAGGCCGCGCATGACGCGGGTCTTGATCAGTTCGATATCGACGGCCTTGAAGAAGGCCTCGCGCACCTTGACATCCTTGAACGGGTTCTTGCCCTTGATGTTGGAATAAAGCAGTTCGTCGCGCACCTGGTCCATGCCGAGGAAGATGGTGCGAAGTTCCGGCCCTTTCAGCACCTGGGCATTCGGGCTGGAGTCCACCCGCGAAATATCCTGGATCGGAACCGGCTCGATGACGTCGACTTCACCCGAGAGCAAGGCGGCGACGCGCGTGGCGTCCGAGCCGATCGGGGTGAAGATGATTTCCTTGAGGTTATGCTCCGCCTTGCGCCACCAATTCGGGTTGGCCTTGTAGACGGTCTTGACGCCGGGCTGATGGCTCTCGACGGTAAAGGGGCCGGTGCCGTTGGCGTTGAGCGAGGCAAAGCTCGGCGTCGTTGCTGCGGCGGGCGTGGGCTCGACGGCGTTGTTCGCCTCGGCCCACTTCTTGTCCATGATGTACCAGGTATCCCATTGCGAATTGAGAATGGGATTGGGCGTTGGCAGGACGAAGTCCACCGTGTAGTCGTCGACCTTGACGACCTTGGTGCCGCTGGGAATGCGGGTCTGCAGGTTCGAGCCCTTCTTCTGGACGCGTTCCGCCGAGAAAATCACATCGTCCGCAGTGAAGGGGTCGCCGTTCTGGAATTTCACGCCCTTGCGCAAATGGAACCGCCAGCGGGTCGGCTCCGGTATTTCCCAGCTTTCCGCCAGCGCGGGGATGATCTTCAGGTCCCTGTCGCGTGCCACCAGGCCTTCGAAGACATGTCCGAGATGGGCGTGGGTGGTGCTTTCGTTCAGCGTGTAGGGGTCGAGTGACTTGAGGTCGCCCTGGTTGGCGTAACGCAGGGTCTGGGCCGACGCCGGCGCCATTGCCAAGGCTGTGGTCAAGGCGATGATTGAAGCCGTGGCCGTTACAAGCAAACTCCGACGTACCGACATTTGTTCGATTTCCCCGCTGTGATCAGCCATTTCCGCGAACTAGCGGCGGATATTGCCGAGCCATGTTGCCAGAGTCCAGCCACCGCGCAAGCATCATTATCCCGCATTGCATGCCGGTTTGCGCGGCGGTGCGGTATTGACTAGTTTCACCCTAAGCCGTGCGCGCAAGCACGCGACATTGAACTTTCGGAGTGCCAGATGGCGGAACTGAAGGCCGACGTACTCGTCCTGGGTGCGGGCATGGTCGGCGTGAGCGCCGCCTTGCACCTGCAGAAACGCGGCCGGGGCGTCGTTCTGATCGACCGGCACGAGTTGGCCGGCGAGGAAACCAGTCACGGCAATGGCGGACTGATCGAATGCGCCTCGGTCTTTCCCTACATGTTTCCGCGTGATCTCGGCCAGATCCTGCGCTACGCGTTCCTTCGCGCGCCGCAGGTGCGTTACCACTTCAAGGATTTGCCGGCCTTCCTGCCGTGGCTGGTACGCTATTTCCTCGCCTCGTCACCCGAGCGTGCACTGCACAGCGCGATGGCCGAATTGCCGTTGATCCAGCGCAGCCTGATCGAGCATGAGGCGCTGATCGCGGAAGCCAACGTGCCGGAGCTGTTGCGGCGGAACGGCTGGATCAAGCTGTTTCGCTCCGAGGCGACGCTGGCGGGCGCCGTGAGGGAGCTGGAGCGCGCCAGGCAGTATGGAGTCGCGGGCGAGATCCTGGACACGGCGGGCATAACTGCCCGCGAGCCGCATCTGACCGGTGATTTCAGCGGTGCCATCCATTTTCCGGCGCCGGGCTTCGTGCCGGATCCCGGCGGCCTGGCCAAAGCCTATTCGGCGCTGTTCGGCCGCAAAGGCGGGCGATACCTTGTCGGTGACGCACGAACGCTCGAACAGTCCGGCGGACGGTGGCGGGTGGCGACGCTGGAAGGCACGATCACCGCGCGCGACGTCGTGGTGGCGATGGGACCGTGGTCCGATCAGATTTTTGCGCCGCTCGGCTATTCGATCCCGCTTCAGGTCAAGCGTGGTTACCATTTGCACCTCAAGCCGCGCGGCAATGCGGTCTTGAACCATCCCGTGCTGGACACCGATCTCGGCTATCTCCTGGCGCCGATGAACCGCGGCATTCGCCTGACGACCGGCGCCGAGTTTGCTCACCGCGACGCGCCGCCGACGCCGGTCCAGGTCGAGCGAGCCCTGCCGCGGGCGCACCGGCTGTTCCCGCTGGGAGAGGCGGTTGACGCCGCACCGTGGAAGGGCGCGCGCCCCTGTTTGCCCGATATGTTGCCGGTGATCGGCAAGGCCCCCCGTCATAGCGGGCTATGGTTCGATTTCGGCCACCAGCACCACGGCCTGACGCTCGGACCCGCCACCGGCCGCCTGCTGGCGGAAATGATGACCGGCGAGACCCCGTTTGCCGATGTCAGGCCTTTTGCCGTCGAACGTTTTGGTTGACCATACCAGGCGATTGACGGGGGTGGGGGCGCGGTCTTGTCCTTGCGCGACGCGGGACATCGTGGCGATACTGTCACAAGCCAGCAAGAGGAGCGGTCATGAAAGTTAACGTCGAAGTGGATTGCACGCCGCTGGAGGCCAGGCAGTTTTTCGGCCTTCCGGACGTGCAGCCGATGCAGACGGCGGTGATGGACAAGATGCAGCAGCAGATGATGGCCAACATCGAAAAGGTTTCTCCGGAGTCGCTGATCCAGAGCTGGTTCACGTTCGATCCCAAGATCGCCGAGCGGTTCCAGGACATGTTCGTGACCATGGCCGGCCTTGGCGGCATGGGTCAGAAGGACAGGAAGTAAGTGGCTGTCGCGGAGGACGGGATGGCGGAAGAGCAAAAGCTACGCCCGCCGAGCCTGTTCCTGATGCTGGCCGAGGCGAGGGGACTGTTTGAGCTGAACTCGAGCCTCCTGCTGTCGCCGCTATTGTTGCGCGCCCCCAAGGGCGACGGGCATCCGGTGCTGACGCTGCCGGGTTTTCTCGCCAGCGATCTTTCGATGGCGCCGATGCGGCGCTACCTCAAGGAGCTCGGCTACGACGCCCATGCGTGGAACATGGGCCGCAATCTCGGCGGCGTCGCTTCCAAGCGCGTCGCGTTGCGCGATCTCCTGCAGCGCATTCACGACCAGAGCGGCCGCAAGGTCAGCCTGATCGGCTGGAGTCTCGGCGGTGTCTATGCGCGCGATCTCGCTTTGCAGGCGCCGGACATGGTGCGCTCCGTGATCACGCTCGGCAGTCCGTTTGCCAACGACATCCGGGCGACCAACGCCACGCGGCTCTATGAGGCGCTGTCGGGGGAGGCCGTCGACGACAATCCGGAGATCCGGGAGGCGATCGCCGGTGACCTGCCGGTGCCGGCGACCTCGATCTATTCGCGTACCGACGGCATCGTGAACTGGCACACCAGCCTGTTGCGTCCCTCCAGCACGGCCGAAAACATCGAGGTGTACTTCGCCAGCCATATCGGGCTCGGCGTCAACCCCGCAGCATTATGGGCGGTGGCCGACCGTCTGGCGCAGCCCGAAGGGGAATTTAAGCATTTTGACCGATCAGGACCTTTTGTCATTGCCTACGGCCCCCCTGAAAATGCACAATCCTGAGCAACGCCCTGAGCTTAGGGCGTGAACCCGAAAGATCCCGCCCTGCAATTGATGCGGGATGGTGAGAGGTTTTCGGATATGCTCCAATAACAAATACATTCTAGACGCCAGAAGCGCCGCCAAGGCGTCGCGTTTTCTACTGCGGGAGGAATATATGGCGGACGCCAAGAAACTGTCTTCGATGGACGCGTCGTTTCTGTATCTGGAAACGCCGGAGATGCCGATGCATGTCGGCAGCATGGCGATCTTCCGCCTGCCGGAGAATTACAACGGCAACTTCTTCGAGGACTTCAAGGCGATGATCGCCTCGCGGTTGCATATCGCGCCGATCCTCAAAGCCCGCCTGGAAAAGGCGCCGCTCGACATCGATCATCCGTCCTGGGTCGAGGACGACCAGTTCGACATCGACCGGCACATCTTCCGCGGCAGCCTGCCGGCGCCGTATGACCGCGCCACGCTGGAACGCATCGTCGGCTGGATGCATGCCAAGCTGCTCAACCGCGCCCGGCCGCTGTGGGAGTTCTATGTCTTCGAGGGCATGAAGGACAACGAGATCGGGCTTTATTCCAAGATGCATCACGCCTGCATCGACGGCGGCGCCGGTGCTGCGCTGACCAACATGATCTATGACGTCACCCCGGTGCCGCGCGTGGTCGAGCAACCCATACCGCAGGCCAAGGGCGGCAACGAGCCGCGCGACATCGCCGCCAACCTGATCGATTCCTACCAGCAGCTCTGGCGCCAACCCTTCGACGGCTCGTCGACGCCTAAGACCCTCGACCTGCCGCGTTCCGGCAAGAGCGATCTCGGATCGATCCTGTTCGACAACGCGATGTTCCAGATCGAGAGCGCGGTAAAGTTCGCCGGCAGCATTCCGGCGATGCTCAAGAGCGTCTCCGACGTGGTCGGCAAGATCTCCGATCCGAAGTCGCGCGACAGCATCGCCAGCATGGTTTCGCCGCCGACGATTTTGAACAAGGCGATTTCGTCGGAACGCAGCTTTGCCGGCACCTCGATCTCGCTGTCGCGGGCCAAGGCGGTCGCCAAGGCATCTGGCGGCAAGCTCAACGACGTGGTGCTGGCGCTATCCTCGGGCGTGGTCCGGCGCTATCTGCTGGAGCGCGGCGCTCTACCCGCCAAGTCGATGACGGCAGCGGTGCCGATCTCGCTGCGCGAGGAGGGCAACACCGAGGCCAACAACCAGGTGTTCGGCATGATCTGCTCGATCGCCACCAATATCGAGGACCCGAAGGCGCGGCTGGAGGCGATCATCGCGCAATCCACCAAGTCCAAGGAGATGTCGCATCCGTTGCGGGCGTTCATGCCGCAGGTCTCCAATATCTCGATGCTGGGTGCGCCGATCCTGGTGCAGATCCTGGCGCTGCTCTACAGCCGCTCGGACCTGTCGAACGTGTTGCCGCCGTCCGCCAACATCACGGTGTCCAACGTGCCGGGGCCGCGGCAGACGCTGTACGCGGCGGGCGCGGAATTGCTGCACATCTTCCCGGTGTCGATCTCGACCCACGGGATCGCGCTCAACATCACCGTGCAGAGCTATCGCGACCAGCTCGATTTCGGCTTCATCGCCGGCGCCAACATCATTCCGCATGTCCAGGTGATGTGCGACATGCTGCCGGTCGAATTTGAAGCGCTGGAGGCGGCGTTCGCGCCGCCGCCGAGCATGACCAGCGCCGCTGAATAGGGTTTTGTGATGATTGAAATGCCGCCGCTGCAGTTCGCCCAGGTGAACGGTATTCGCATGGGCTATTACGAGGCGGGGTCGGCCTCCGACAAGCCACCGGTCATCCTGTGCCACGGCTGGCCGGAAATCGCGTTCTCCTGGCGTCACCAGATCAAAGCCTTGAGCGAGGCAGGCATCCGGGTGATTGCGCCAGACCAGCGCGGCTATGGCGCGACCGACCGGCCCGAGCCGGTCGAGGCCTACGATATGGAGCACCTGACCGGCGACCTCGTCGGTCTGCTCGATCATCTCAAGATCGACAAGGCGATCTTCGTCGGCCACGACTGGGGCGGCTTCATCGTCTGGCAGATGCCGCTGCGGCATCCGTCACGCGTTGCCGGCGTCGTCGGCGTCAACACCCCGCATTGGGATCGCGCGCCGGCCGATCCGATCGAGCTGTTTCGCCAGCGTTTCGGCGACAAGATGTACATTGTGCAATTCCAGGACCCCGGCCGCGAACCGGACAGGATTTTCGGAGGCCGCGTTGAGCAGACTTTCGATGCGTTCATGCGCAAGCCGGTGGCACGCCCCGAAGGGACGCCGGAGGAACAGCCGATCGCCGGCGTCGGCGCCTCGCCGCGGCTCAATCTCGCGTTTCCGCAGATGATCGCGAATTACGACGCCAAGCACGATCCGCGCACGCCGATCCTGTCGCCGGAGGAAAAGAAGGTGTTCGTCGATACCTTCACCAAAACCGGATTCACCGGTGGCATCAACTGGTACCGCAACTTTACGCGCAATTGGCAGCGCTCGAAGGGGCTCGATCATCACGTACACGTCCCGTCGCTGATGATCATGGCCGAGAACGATGCGGTGCTGCCGCCATCGGCCGCCGACGGCATGGAGAAGCTCGTCCCCGATCTGGAGAAATATCTGGTGCGCGGCAGCGGCCATTGGACGCAGCAGGAAAAGCCGGACGAGGTCAGCGCCAAGCTGATCGAATGGCGTAAGAAAAGATTTGGGTAGAAAGCTAACGCGTCGTCATTGCGAGGAGCGAAGTGACGAAGCAATCCATTCTTTCTTTTCGCCGAGCGATGGATTGCTTCCGCCTTCGCTCCTTGAGCTACGGCGGACAAGTCGCTTCGCTCGCAATGACGGTTTAGGCAGGCAGGAGATACTTCGACAATGGCGTCCCCCAATAAACTGAATCCGATACCGCATCCGCCGAAGAAGCCTGTCGTCGGCAATATGCTGTCGCTGGATCCGAATGCGCCGGTGCAGCATCTGGTGCGGCTGACCAAGGAGCTGGGGCCGATCTTCTGGCTCGACATGATGGGCGCGCCGCTCGTCATCGTTGCCGGCCACGATCTGATCGACGAACTCTCCGACGAAAAGCGCTTCGACAAGGCGGTGCGCGGTTCGCTGCGCCGCGTCCGCGCCGTCGGCGGCGACGGGCTGTTTACCGCCGATACCAGCGAGCCGAACTGGAGCAAGGCGCACAACATCCTGCTGCAGCCGTTCGGTAACCGCGCGATGACGTCCTATCATCCGAGCATGGTGGATATCGCCGAGCAGCTCGTGAAGAAATGGGAGCGGCTCAACGGCGACGAGGAGATCGACGTCGTCCACGATATGACCGCGCTGACGCTCGACACCATCGGGTTGTGCGGCTTCGACTATCGCTTCAATTCGTTCTATCGCCGCGATTATCACCCGTTCGTGGAATCGCTGGTGCGGTCGCTCGAGACCATCATGATGACGCGCGGTATTCCGCTGGAAGGCCTGTGGCTGCAGAAGCGGCGCAAGACGCTCGCCGAGGACGTCGCCTTCATGAACAAGATGGTCGACGAGATCATCGCCGAGCGCCGCGGCAATGCCGAGGCGGCCGAGGGCAAGAAGGATATGCTCGGTGCCATGATGACCGGCGTCGATCGCGCCACCGGCGAGCAGCTCGACGACGTCAACATCCGCTACCAGATCAACACATTCCTGATCGCGGGCCACGAGACCACCAGTGGATTGTTGTCGTGCACGATCTATGCGCTGCTCAAGCACCCCGACGTGCTCAAGAAGGCCTATGAGGAAGTCGACCGCGTGCTCGGGCCTGACATCAACGCAAGGCCGACCTATCAGCAGGTTACGCAGCTCACCTACATCACGCAGATCCTGAAGGAGGCGCTGCGGCTGTGGCCGCCGGCACCGGCCTACGGCATCGCGCCGCTGCAGGACGAGACGATCGGCGGCAAGTACAAACTAAGGAAGAACACGTTCGTTACAGTGCTCGTGATGGCGTTGCATCGCGATCCCAGCGTCTGGGGACCGAACCCGGATGCCTTCGATCCCGAGAATTTCAGCCGCGAGGCCGAGGCCAAGCGGCCGGTCAACGCCTGGAAGCCGTTCGGCAACGGCCAGCGCGCCTGCATCGGACGCGGCTTTGCGATGCATGAAGCGGCACTCGCCATCGGCATGATCCTGCAGCGCTTCAAGCTGATCGATATCAATCGCTACCAGATGCACCTGAAGGAAACGCTGACGATCAAGCCCGACGGCTTCAAGATCAAGGTTCGGCCGCGCGCCGACAAGGACCGTGGCGCGTTCGCCGGTCGGGCGGCCGTGGCTGCCGCCGCCTCGAACGCGGCAGCACCGCAGGCGCGGACCCGTCCGGGGCACAACACGCCGCTGTTGGTGCTCTACGGCTCTAACCTCGGCACGGCGGAAGAACTGGCAACACGGGTAGCCGACCTCGCCGAGGTCAACGGCTTTGCGACCAAGCTCGGCGCGCTCGACGATTATGTCGGCAAGCTGCCGGAAGAGGGCGGGCTGCTGATCTTCTGCGCCTCCTACAATGGCGCAGCCCCTGATAATGCCACGCAGTTCGTCAAATGGCTGGACAGCGGCCTGCCAAAGGATGCGCTCGCCAAGGTGCGCTATGCCGTGTTCGGTTGCGGCAACAGCGACTGGGCCGCCACCTATCAATCCGTGCCGCGCATGATCGACGAGCAGTTGGCGGCGCACGGCGCGCGCAGTCTCTATGGCCGCGGCGAGGGCGATGCGCGCAGCGATCTCGACGGCCAGTTCGAAAAATGGTTCGCAGCGGCCGCGCCCGCCGCGATGAAGGAGTTAGGCGTCGATTCCAGTTTCGCCCGCAGCGCCGACGACGCGCCGCTCTATTCGATCGAGCCGGTGGCGCCCTCCGCCGTCAACGTGCTCGTTGCGCAGGGTGGCGTTTCACCGATGAAAGTGTCGGTCAATTCCGAGCTGCAGAGCAAAAGCGGCGCCAATCCTTCCGACCGCTCGACCCGGCACATCGAGGTGCAGTTGCCACCCGGCATCACCTATCGTGTCGGCGACCATCTCAGCGTCGTCCCGCGCAACGATCCCGCGCTGGTGGATTCCGTCGCGCGCCGTTTCGGTTTCCTGCCGGCCGATCAGATCCGGCTGCAGGTCGCGGAAGGCCGCCGCGCGCAATTGCCGGTGGGCGATGTCGTGTCGGTCGGGCGATTGCTCACCGAATTCGTCGAGCTGCAGCAGATCGCGACCCGCAAGCAGATCCAGATCATGTCGGAACAGACGCGCTGTCCGGTCACCAAACCAAAACTGCTCGCCTATATCGGTGACGATGCGGCTTCCGCGGAGCGCTATCGCTCGGACGTGCTGGCCAAGCGCAAATCGGTGTTCGACCTGCTGGAGGAATATCCGGCCTGCGAACTGCCGTTCCACGCCTACCTCGAAATGCTGTCGCTGCTGGCGCCGCGCTACTACTCGATCTCGTCGTCGCCCTCGATCGACGCGGCGCGCTGCAGCGTCACGGTCGGCGTCGTCGAAGCGCCCGCCAGTTCGGGCCGCGGCGTCTACAAGGGCGTCTGCTCGAACTATCTCTCCGGCCGCCGCGTCGGCGACAGCGTGCATGCCACCGTGCGCGAGACCAAGGCCGGCTTCCGCTTACCGGACGATCCTGCCGTGCCCGTGATCATGATCGGTCCCGGTACCGGGCTGGCGCCATTCCGCGGCTTCCTGCAGGAGCGGGCGCACCGCAAGGCGCAAGGGGCCACGCTGGGGCCGGCGATGCTGTTCTTCGGCTGCCGACATCCCGAACAGGATTTTCTCTACGCAGACGAACTGAAAGCCTTCGCTGCCGACGGCATTGTCGACCTGCACACCGCATTCTCGCGCGCCGACGGGCCGAAGACCTATGTGCAGCATCAGGTGACGGCGCAGAAAGCGCGCGTCTGGAGCCTGATCGAGCAGGGCGCAATCGTCTATGTCTGCGGCGACGGCGGCAAGATGGAGCCTGATGTCAAGGCCGCGCTGGTTGCGATCTACCGTGAAAAGTCCGGCGGCGACGCCGAGGCCGGCCTGCGCTGGATCGACGATCTCGGCACCAAGAACCGTTACGTGCTGGATGTATGGGCGGGTGGGTAGGCTGGCCCCCGCTGTCGTCCTCCGCGAAAGCGGGGGACCCAGTACGCCGCGGCCTCTCGTTTCAATCACTGGCGTCTCTGGAATACTGGATCGTCCGGTCGAGCCGGACGATGACAGCGTTTGGTGCTAAAGCAGTTGCATGATTCCTTGGGAAAAACTCGACACCGCGCGCATTCCCGGCACCGAGGATGAACTCCGCCTGATGCGCCGCGGCAAGGAGTTCTCCATCATGCTCGGCACCAACGAGCTGATGAACAGCCGCCTCTCGGGCTCGGAAGCCGCGCTCGCGACGCTTGCGGCGAAGAAGATCGAGAAGGTTGCAAAACCCCATATGCTCGTCGGCGGCCTCGGCATGGGCTTTACGCTGCGGGCAGCGCTGGGGGCGCTCGGCAACAAGGCGCAAATCGTGGTGGTTGAACTCGTCCCGGCCGTCGTCGCCTGGGCGCGCGGCCCGATGGCGGAAATTTTTGGCGACAGCCTCCGCGATCCCCGCGTCAGCATCCGGGAAGCCGACGTTACCGAAATCATCCGCACCCACCGTTCGAAATTCGATGCCATTTTGCTCGACGTCGATAACGGTCCGGAAGGCCTGACCCGCAAGGCCAATGATGCGCTCTACAGTTCAGCAGGATTGAAAGCGGCGCACACCGCGCTGCGACCGGGCGGCGTGCTGGCGGTCTGGTCGTCCGGGCAGAACCCGGCATTCGCAAAACGCCTGCGTGGCGCAGGCTTCGACGTCAACGAAGTCAACATCCGCGCCACCGGCAAAGGCGGCGGCGCCCGCCACATCATCTGGATCGCGACAAAGAATTAAGCCGCCTTTGCCGCCGCGCGATGGGCGTGCTCGTCGATCGCGCCGATGATCTGCGGCCACATCGGAATCGGGAGCGCGTGGCCCATGCCTTCGATCATCAGCAACTTCGCGCCGGGTATTGACGCCGCGGTGTCCTTGCCGCCTTCGGGACGGACCAGCGGATCGACGGTGCCGTGAATGACCAGCGTCGGAATCTTGACCTGCGCCAGCCGTTCCTTGCGGCTGCCGGAGGCCAGTACTGCGCGCAGTTGGCGCCCGACGCCGGCCGGATTGAGGCCGCGATCGAAGGTGCGGGCGGCGCGTGAGGGATCGAGCGCCTCGTCTTCCGGGAACGAGCCGACGCGCAGCACCTTCCAGGTCTTGGCAAACCGAGCGAAATACTCTTCCTTGGTGGTGGGCGGCGGCGCCATCAGTACAGCGGCAGCCTCGCGCGTCGGCGGCGGAACTTTCGGGTTGCCCGTGGTCGACATGATCGAGGTGAGCGAACGCACCCGCTGCGGGAACGACAGCGCGACTTCCTGGGCGATCATGCCGCCCATCGAGGCGCCGACCAGATGCGCGGACTTGATGCCGAGCACGTCCATCAGGCCCACCGTGTCCTTGGCCATGTCGATCAGTTGGTAGGTCGCTGCGACCGGGATCTTCAGGAACCGCAGCTTGAGCAGCTCGAATGGGGTGAGACGCTTGCCGCCCGAAAGATGCGAGGATTTGCCGATGTCGCGGTTGTCGAAGCGGATGACGCGAAAGCCGCGCGCGGCGAGCTGGCGACAGAAATCGTCATCCCAATGGATCATCTGGGCGCCGAGGCCCATGATCAGCAACAGCGGTTCCGCGGCCGGATCGCCGAAAATTTCGTAGCAGATGTCGATGCCGTTGGCGCGAGCGGTCTGTGGCGGCTGATGGGCGAGCATCGCGTTTGTCTTCCCTTGGGTGACCTGAGCTTTGAGCAACTATGGCACGGTTTCCCGCACCGCAGAAGGCTTTGCAGTGGTTGACCGGCCAGCCGCAACGGTGTGGTATGGGCCAACACAAGCGAAGCGTGGCAAGCGCTCGTGACCTTTCGGGAGAGGGCGCCTATGGCCGACAAAGGCAACGATCCTGCCGTGATCTGGCAGACCATGCTCGGAGAAATGGAGAAGGGCTTCAACTCCTTCGCCAACCAGGCGATGGCATCGCCTGAATTCTCAAAGGTGATGAACCAGGTCGGCGGCGTGTCGGCGGGCGCGCAAAAGCAGCTCGGCGAGCTGATGGAGAAATACCTGCTCGCGATGAACCTGCCGAGCCGGGCGCAGATGGTCGGCATGGCCGAACGGCTGCAGTCGATAGAGGGCCAGCTCAACGAGATCAAGGCGATGCTGCACCAGGTGCATCATAACTCGCTGGCAACGGACGGCGGCGCCGGCACGCCGCGGCCGCCGCGCACCAAGCGTCCGCCAACGGAGGGAGAGCCAAAATGAATGCTCCCGCAGGCCTCGATCTGGCGTCGATCCCGGAGCGGATCCAGTCCGAGGTGCAGCGCGCGATCCAGCGCAGCATCAAGGGCGTCGAATACATTGCTTCATCGGGTCCATCGCTCGGCTCGACGCCAAAGGACATTCTGGCCGTTCGCGGCACCATGAACCTCTATCACTATCGCCCGATGGCGGATGAAATCTACCGCATTCCGATCCTGATCGTGATGGCGACCACCAACCGCGGTTACATCCTCGACCTGGTGCCGGGCCAGAGCTTTATCGAGTTTCTGCTGAAGCGTGGCTACGACGTCTACATGCTGGACTGGACCGCGCCGAAGCCGGAGGAAAAATCCCTGCGCATGGAGGACTACGTCCTCGATTTCATCCCGGATTGCGTTCGCCGCGTGCAACAGGATTCCGGCGAGCAAGACGTCAACGTGATCGGCTATTGCTTCGGCGGCGTGCTGTCGCTGCTGTACGGCTCGATCTTCAACGACGGGCCGATGAAGAACCTGATCTGCTTCACCACGCCGATCGACTTTCGCGAGATGAAGCTGTTTTCGAATTTCTCCGATCGGCGCTATTTCGATGTCGATCGCCTCGTCGACAGCGTCGGCAATGTGCCGCCGGAAATGATCCTGTCGTCATTCGAGATGCTGCGGCCGGCGTCGCGCGCGGTCAGCCAGGTGCAATTGTGGGAGAACATCTGGAACGACGAATACGTCAAGGCCTACCGGATGATGGATCGCTGGGGCACGGATACCTTGCCGTTGGCCGGCGAGTACTTTCGCACCATTACCAAGGACCTGATGTGGGACAACAAGCTTTACAACGACACCATGACGGTCGGCGGGCGCGCGGCTGACATCGCCGACATCAAGGTGCCGATCCTGCATGCGGTCGCCGAGCACGATCACATCGTGCCCTATGATGCCGCAAAACACCTGATTACCAAGGTCGGCTCGACCGACAAGGAAGAGGTGATGCTGAAGGGCGGCCACGTCAGCCTCGTCGCCGGCGCCAACGCCATCAAGCGGCTGTGGCCGAAACTGGATTCCTGGTTAGGTAAGAGATCAACATGAGCGAAACACGTTCCTATCCGCGCCACGTCAAGACCGACGCCGGCGACATCGAATTCCGCCTGATGGCGCGCAGCGACGAAGCCGCCGTGCTGGCCTTCGCGCAAAAGCTCCCGACGCACGATCTGCTGTTTCTGCCGCGCAACATCAGCCAGCCCAAAGTGCTGTCGGCCTGGATCAACGAGATCGAGCGCGGCGCGATCGTGAGCCTGGTGGCGATCAAGGGCGGGGCGGTGGTCGGCTGCGGCACGCTGGTGCGCGACCCGCATTCCTGGTCGCCCCATGTCGGCGAAATCCGGATGGTGGTGTCGCTCGATGTCCGCGGGCAGGGGGTTGGACGGGCGCTGTCGCAGGAGACCTTCGCACTGGCCTTGGGCGCCGGCCTGGAAAAGCTGTCGGTGCAGATGACGGTCGACCAGCAGGCGGCGATCGGGCTGTTCGAAAGCCTCGGCTTCAAGGCCGAAGCGCTGCTGCGGGATCACGTCCGGGACGTCGACGGCAAGAAGCACGACATCGTCGTGCTCGGGCATAATGTGGCGCAGGTGCGGGCGCAGATGGAAGCCTACGGGTTGCCGGGAGCGGTCCAGCACTGACCGGCCGGACACCGCCCGGACAACTGATCGGCCGGACACCGCCCGGACAAAAACTCGCAAAACAACCCCATGCAAAGTAGGTGGGGTTTGCTCCGGCATTAGACTAAAGTGGAAATTTTGCCGGTTCTGCGGGCAAAGCGCCTATCCATCGGTCCGTTCACGGATTCGTGATATCGCGCTGCAACATTGATGTTGCGCCGCACCATTAACTATGGCACAACGATCTCGCCCCGGGCCAATCCGGACGGGGTGAGCCCATAGCTCAAACCTGAGGATGGAGAAACCCCAATGACCACCGAAACCAATTCCGTGCTGAACACCGTCAAGGAAGCCTTCGCGCCCGTCACCGAGGCGTTCACCAAGCTCCGGAACCTGGAAGTTCCGGAAGCTGCCCGTGACTTCGTGAAGAAGCAGGCCGAGACCGCCAAGGTTCGCGCCGCCGACATGCATGCCGGTTCTGAGAAGGTCACCGCTGCCATCGAGACCGCCGTTGCCGGTTCGGTCACCGAGGCCGCCAAGATCAGCCGCAACATCCAGCAGGCGTTCTATCAGGACGCGGAAGCGTTCTTCGCCGGCATCGACAAGCTCGCTTCGGCCAAGTCGCTGAGCGAAGCTGCCCAGATCCAGTCGGACATGGTCCGTGCGCGTGGCGAAGTGTTCGTCTCGCGGGCGAAGGCCACCACCGAATATCTCGGCAAGCTCGTCACCGAGGGTGCCAAGAACGCGCAGGACAACTTCTCCAAGGTCTACTCCAAGACCGCCTGATCGCGATCCGCCTGACAACTGCATTTTCGAAGGCCCGCTTAGGCGGGCCTTCTTTTTGTCCGGCGTCGGCATAGATCAATGTTGCATCCTCCGCCGTCATTGCGAGGAGCGTAAGCGGACGACTTGTCCGCCGAAGCTCAACGGGCGAAGGCGGAAGCTATCCATCTCTTCGCTCGCGGTGAGATGGATTGCTTCGCTGCGCTCGCAATGACGGGGTACGCTGACACAGGCGCGAATCTTCTTCGAAAGCCGTCATGAGCCTTCCCGGCACCTTCGTCATCGACACTCCCGGCGACGCCGCCCGCGCCGCCGAGCTGCGGCGCGTGAAACTGCTGGCGACGTCGGTACTGGCGGCGACGTTTGCGATTTTTCTCGGCGCGAAGGCGTTGCTGCCGTTGCATCCGGTGTTCGGCTTCATCGCAGCCTTTGCCGAGGCCGCGACCATTGGCGGTCTGGCCGACTGGTACGCCGTGGTCGCCTTGTTCAAACGGCCTTTAAGCCTGCCGATCCCCCACACCGCGATCATCCAGAGCAACCAGCAGCGCATCGCCGACAAGCTAGGCGAATTCATCGAGGTGCACTTTCTGGAGTCCGCTCCGGTCGAAGCAAAACTGCGGCAGATCGATTTCGGCTCGTTCATCGCCGACTGGCTGCGCGACCGCAAGCGCAGCGAGGATCTCGCGCGCTTCGCGCTGCGGCTGTTGCCGGAGGCGGTCGCGGCCACGGAGAATTCCGGGCTGATGACCTTCGTCAGCCGCCGCATCACCGCGCAACTGATGGCGATCGATCTGGCGCCGCTCGCCGCCGGAACGCTGCGCGCCTTCGTGAAGGAGGGGCGGCATCAGGGCTTGCTCGACGATCTCCTGCGCGGCGTGCATCAGACCATGACGCAAGCCGAGACCATGGCGATGATCCGCGAAAAGATCCGCGCCGAATTGCCGACGCTTTTGAAGCTGTATCGCGCCGACAAGTTTTTGGTGAACAAGATCGTGGCGTCAGCCAGCGCGTTCTTCGAGGAAGTCCGCAACGATCCCGCGCATCCGTTCCGCGGCGAATTCGACCGCATGGTGCTGACCTTCGTCGATCGGCTCGGCACCGATCCGGCCTATGCCGAGCGCATCCAGGGCCTGAAGCGCGATCTGTTGGCGCGCCCCGAACTGTCCGATCTCGCGCGCCACATCTGGGCGAACGCGCGCTCGTTCTTCGAGCGCAGCGCTTCGGGCGAGACGCAGGTGCTGGAGCAATATCTGGTGCGCATGTTCGTGACGGCGGGCGAGGCGCTGGCCGGTGACGTCGAACTGCGCACCGAAATCAATCAGGGCCTGGTGGCCGTGCTGCGAACGGTCGTCGCCGAACAGAAGAGCGGCGTCTCGACTTTCATCTCCGACCAGGTGAAATCGTGGGACATGGGGCAGTTGATCTCGCTGATCGAAATCAACATCGGCCGCGACCTGCAATACATCCGCTTCAATGGCTCGCTGATCGGCGGCCTTGCAGGACTGGCGCTCTACACGCTCGAATATCTGCTGCGGCTGTTGTGACTAATTAATCACGTCAATGTTTTTAGTTGGCCCAGTCCGTACTGGGCCGGCTTGCAAGACGAAAATCGGTTCCCTAGCTTTTTATGGAACCATGTTGCGTTGCGGAACGATTCTGCTGCGTTTGCGTCTACTTAACTGAACCAGTGGCCGGCTGCCGCGACGTAAAGGGGCCGACCCGAGAGGAGACATAATGTCCGTTGCTGCACAGACGCTTTCGCCGCCGTCCAGAACCCTGATGTTTCTGGAGGGGCGAGCCATTTCCGAGTTGGGTGCGTTTCTCGGCGCATTGCCGCTGCTGAGCCTCGCGCCGCGTGGCGATGGTCATCCGGTGCTGGTGTTGCCCGGGCTTGTTGCGTCCGACACTTCGACGCGTCCGCTGCGCAGCTTCCTGAAGAGCCGCGGCTACGCCGTCTCGGGCTGGCGCCAGGGCCGCAATCTTGGCCTGCGCCATGGCGTGCAGAACGCGATGGTCGATCTGGTGCACGAGTTGAACGACACGCACGGCCGCAAGGTCTCGCTGGTCGGCTGGAGCCTCGGCGGCCTCTACGCCCGCCAGCTCGCCAAGATGATGCCGGAGCGCGTGCGCTCGGTGATTACGCTCGGCAGCCCGTTTGCATCAGGCCCGAAGGCGACCAACGCCTGGCGCGTCTATGAGATGGCGAGCGGCCGCCGCGCCGACGAGGAGGACGCCCGTTTCGGCGGTGCGCTATCGGCGACGCCGCCGGTGCCGACCACCGCGATCTTCAGCCGCACCGACGGCGTCTGCGCCTGGCAGGGCTGCATGGAAAAGACCTCGGCGACATCGGAGAGCATCGAGGTCGAGAGCAGCCATTGCGGCATGGGTCATCACCCGGCCGCGGTCTATGCGGTGGCCGATCGTCTGGCGCAGGCGGAAGGCGAATGGACGCCGTTCGATCGAAGCGGCTGGCGGAGTTTGGTTTATCCGAACCCGCATCGCTGAGGACGCGCGGCGAACTCCGACAGCCTCGCCCCGCGTGCGGGGAGAGGCCGACGCGAAGCGGCGGGTGAGGGGACTCTCCGCGAACTCCTCTCCATCGAATTTGCTGAGGCAGCCCCTCATCCCAACCTTCTCCCCGTAAAGAACGGGGAGAAGGAGAAGATACCGCCGTTGTCGCAGATCCAAAAAACGCGCTATGCCTTGACGCATGCCGTTGCCGCTCACCCGTATTATCCAGCAATTGAAGCGCGAACCGTCGCGCACCGGTTCGATCGTCATCACGATGTTCGGCGATGCCATTGTGCCGCGCGGCGGTTCGGTCTGGCTGGGCACGCTGCTCGAGTTCTTCGAGCAACTCGACATCGACGCCAGCGTGGTGCGCACCGCGATGTCGCGGCTGACTGCCGATGGCTGGTTCGAACGGAATAAAATCGGCCGCAACAGCTTCTACCGCTTGGTGCAAAGCGGGCGGCAAACTTTTGATATCGCAACGAAACACATCTACGGTCCGCCGGCCACCGACTGGACCGGCCGGTTCGAGCTGCTGCTGATCGGCAATGGCGGCGATCGTGACGCCGCGCGCGAGGCGCTGAAGAACGCCGGCTTCGGCAGCCCCCTGCCGGGGGTGTGGGTGGCGCCATCGGGAGTGCCGGTGCCGGAGGAGGCAGCCGGCGCGATCCGTCTCGAAGTTTCGGCCGAGGACGACAGCGGGCGGCGCTTGCTCAGCGAAAGCTGGCCGCTCGATCGCACCGCCGACGCCTATCTAAAATTCATGAAAACCTTTGAGCCACTGCATCTCTGGATTCTCAGCGGCGAGCGGCTGACGGAGGCGGACGCCTTCACCGCGCGCGTGCTCCTGATCCACCATTACCGCCGCGTCGTGCTGCGCGATCCCTTGCTGCCGACGTCACTGTTGCCTTCGGACTGGCCGGGCAGGGCGGCTCGAGCGCTGTGCGGCGGAACCTATCGCGCGTTGCTTCCTGCGTCCGAACAATGGCTTGACCGCCACGCCACCAACGAAAACGGGCCTTTGCCGAAGCCCGGCGCGGAACTTGGGAAGCGTTTTGGCAATCCGTAGATATGTTACAGAAATATATTGCATATCGAAATTTGTGTTATATATTTGCTCCCAACAAATTCAGAGGAGGTCCGCCATGTATACGCAGGCGCTCAATTCGTCCGAGGGCGAAGACCGCAACGTTGAGGACGCCGCGCGGGCCGCGCAGTTTCAGGCGCGCATCGATGCCGAGGAACGCATCGAGCCGAACGACTGGATGCCGGCGGCCTATCGCAAGACGCTGACGCGGCAGATCTCCCAGCACGCGCATTCCGAAATCGTCGGCATGCTTCCCGAAGGCAACTGGATCACGCGGGCGCCGTCGTTGCGTCGCAAGGCCGCGCTGCTCGCGAAAGTGCAGGACGAGTGCGGCCACGGACTTTATCTCTACGCCGCCGCCGAAACGCTCGGCACCTCGCGCGAGGAACTGGTCGACCTGATGCTGGCCGGCAAGGCAAAATATTCTTCCATCTTCAACTATCCGACGCTGACCTGGGCTGACATCGGCACGATCGGCTGGCTGGTCGATGGCGCCGCCATCATGAACCAGATCCCGTTGTGCCGCTGCTCCTACGGCCCCTATGCGCGCGCGATGATCCGCGTTTGCAAGGAAGAATCCTTCCACCAGCGCCAGGGCTTTGAGATCATGCTGACGCTGTGCCGCGGCACCGCCGAGCAGAAGGCGATGGCGCAGGAGGCGTTGAACCGCTGGTGGTGGCCTGTGCTGATGATGTTCGGCCCGCCCGACCAGGCGAGCCAGCACAGCGACACCTCGACCAAATGGAAGATCAAGCGTTTCTCCAATGACGAGCTACGGCAAAAGTTCGTCGACGCCACCGTACCGCAGGCGCAATTCCTGGGGCTTACGATTCCCGATCCCGGCATGAAACAGAACGACAACGGCAACTGGGAATACAGCGCGATCGACTGGGAAGAGTTCAAGCAGGTGCTGGCCGGCAACGGCCCCTGCAACCGCGATCGTCTCGCGGCGCGGCGCAAGGCGCATGACGATGGCGCCTGGGTGCGCGAGGCCGCGCTGGCCTATGCCGAGAAACGCAGGCAACGCGCCGCCTTGCAGGCCGCAGAGTAGGGAGACGACTGATGGCAACGCCGAACATTCCGCTCTGGGAAGTTTTTATCCGCAGCCGCAACGGGCTGGCGCACAAGCATGTCGGCTCGCTGCACGCGACCGACGCGACGCTGGCGCTTCAGGCCGCGCGCGACATCTACACCCGCCGCGGCGAGGGACTTTCGATCTGGGTGGTGCCGTCGAACGCGATCACCGCGTCCGACCCATCCGAGAAGGGCATGATGTTCGAGCCGGCGGAATCCAAGATCTACCGGCACCCGACGTTCTACGACGTGCCGGATGAAGTCGGGCATATGTAGGTTTCTCCGTCATTGCGAGCGCAGCGAAGCAATCCATCGCGCCGCAAAGGAAGTCTGGATTGCTTCGTCGCTTCGCTCCTCGCAATGACGACTGTTAGCAGGTGATCGATATGACCGTCGCCAACATCACCGTCTCCGAAACGCCGCTGGTGCTCTACACGCTGCGCCGGGCCGACGATGCCCTGATCCTGGGCCATCGGCTGTCGGAATGGTGCGGCCATGCGCCGATGATGGAAGAGGACATGGCGCTCGCCAATATGGGCCTAGATCTGCTCGGCCAGGCCCGCGAGCTCTATTCCTATGCGGCCAAGGTCGAGGGCAGGGATAACGACGAGGACAAGCTCGCCTATTTGCGCGACGTCAGGCAGTACCGCAATCTGCTGCTGCTGGAACAGCCGAACGGCGATTTCGCGCGCACGATGGTGCGGCAATTCTTCTACGCGGCCTTCGCCGATCTCTATTGGCGCGCGATGATGCGTTCCAGCGATGCGACGCTGGCGGCGATCGCGGCGAAGTCGGAAAAGGAAAGCGCCTATCATTTGCGCCATTCCTCGGAATGGATCGTCCGCCTCGGCGATGGCACCGAGGAAAGCCACGCCCGCGCGCAAGGAGCGATTGACGAACTCTGGGCCTTTACCGGCGAGATGTTTGCCGTCGACGACAGCGAGCGCGGCCTGATCGATGCCGGGATCGCGGTCGATCCTGCACCGTTGCGTTCGCAATGGCTCAAGATCGTGTCTGGCGTCGTCAGCGAGGCGACTCTGGCCTTGCCGAAGAATGACTGGATGCAGCAGGGCGGCCGCAGCGGCCGGCACAGCGAGCATCTCGGCCATCTCCTCAGCGAACTGCAGTCGATGCAGCGGACCTTTCCGGGGGCGACATGGTAGCGGTCCTCGACGATACCGATCTGCGCCGCCGCGCCTGGGACGCGGCCTCTACGGTGGTCGATCCGGAAATCCCCGTGCTGACCATCGCCGATCTCGGCGTGCTGCGCGAGGTCGAGGTCCATGACGGCCGGGTCGAGGTTGCGATCACGCCGACCTATTCCGGCTGTCCCGCCATGAACATGATCGCGCTGGAAATCGAGCTGGCGCTGGAACGCGCCGGCATTGCGCGGCCGACCATCCGCACCGTGCTGTCGCCGGCCTGGACCACGGACTGGATGAGCGAGGGCGGCCGCAACAAGCTCCGTGCCTACGGCATCGCGCCGCCGCAAGCGTCAAGTTCGCGCCGCGCGCTGTTCGGCGAACAGCAGGTGGCGTGCCCGCAATGCGGCTCGCAAGATACCGAGCTGCTGTCCGAATTCGGCTCGACCTCCTGCAAGGCGCTGTGGCGCTGCAAGGCCTGCCGCGAACCGTTTGATTATTTCAAGTGTCATTGAGGATCTCTATGCCGTCATTGCGAGCGCAGCGAAGCAATCCATCGGGCAGCAAAGGAAGTGTGGATTGCTTCGCTGCGCTCGCAATGACGGTGGGGAAACACTGATGTCCCACGCACCGCGCTTTCACCGTCTGGCCGTCAACGATCTGCGCCGCGAAGCCGCGGACGCGGTGTCGATGACGTTTGCGATCCCTAAGGAGCTGGAGAACGACTACAGCTTCGCTCCCGGTCAATACCTTACCTTGCGTACGACGATGGACGGCGAGGAAGTACGGCGTTCCTATTCGATCTGCTCCGGCCCTGACGATGGCGAACTGCGCATCGCCGTGAAGAAGGTCGACGGCGGCGCGTTCTCGAACTGGGCGGCCGACGAACTGAAGTCCGGCGACGAACTCGACGTCATGACGCCGACAGGCCGCTTTGGTATCGCGCACGCGCCCGGTGAGGCGCGGGTCTATGTCGGTTTTGCCGCCGGAAGCGGCATTACGCCGATCCTGTCGATCGTGAAAGGCGTGCTGGCGCGCGAGCCGAACAGCCGCTTTTTTCTGTTCTATGGCAACCGCTCGACCTCGAGCATGCTGTTCCTCGAAGAGCTCGAGGAATTGAAGGACCGCTTCATGCAGCGGCTCTCGCTGTTCCATGTCATCTCGGGCGAAGAACAGGATATCCCGATCCTGCATGGCCGGCTCGACGGTGAAAAAGTCCGCGTGCTGCTGCGCTCGCTGGTGCCGGCCGCAAGCGTCGATCACGTCTTCGTCTGCGGTCCCCTGGGCATGAGCGAGGACATCGAGGCGACCTGCCGCGACATCGGCATTGCCGAGGATCGCATTCACGTCGAGCGCTTTGTCTCGGAGTTCGGCGGCAAGCCGCGCCCCAAGAAAATCATAGAGGTAACCGCGCCTCCGAAGGCGATGGCCTCGCTGATCATCGACGGCAAGCGCCGCGAGGTACCGGTCGCCGAGGAGGAATCCATTCTAGATGCCGCGTTGCGCGCCGGCATGGATCTGCCGTTCGCCTGCAAGGGCGGCATGTGCTCGACCTGCCGCGCCAAGCTGGTCGAGGGCGACGCGCAGATGGAAGTGAATTATTCGCTGGAGCCATGGGAGCTGAAGGCGGGCTTCATCCTGACCTGCCAGGCGAGGCCATGTTCGGACAGGGTGGTAGTGGACTACGACCATGTCTAACAACGCCGTCCTTCCGGGATGGTCCGCAGGACCAGACCCGGAATCTCGAGATTCCGGGTTCGATGCTTCGCATCGCCCCGGAATGACGGAAGATGTTGGACCAAGAATTCGCGGGATCGTTGACACCTCAGGTGCCCCGTCCCAACACTGACTACGTAATGAGGCCTGCTCAACAGGCCCGTGCATACATGGAGAGAACGTCGTGGAACCGTCTCGCAGAGCGGGCAACCCGCAATGAACGTCGTGCTCTCGCCCGACGATATCGCCCGCGCCTGCGCGGATGCGATGTGGAAGGAGGACGACGCCAGCAAGGGCCTCGGCATGAACATTGTCGAGGTGAAGCCCGGCTTCGCAACGCTGACGATGACGGTCGAGCGGCACATGGTCAACGGCCAGCGCATCGCCCATGGCGGCTTCATTTTCCTGCTGGCCGATTCCACCTTCGCTTTTGCCTGCAACTCGCGCAACGAGCGTGCAGTCGCCGCGCAATGCGACATCACCTTTATCCGGCCGGGCAAGCTCGGGGATGTGCTCGTCGCGACCGCGCGGGAAATCTCGCGCAGCGGACGGTCCGGGATTTATGACGTCCGTGTCACGGCAGGCGATGTTGTGATCGCCGAGTTTCGCGGTCACTCGCGCACCATCGCCGGCACGTGGCTGCCGCGTGCGGACAACGCGGCCACACAAAGATAGCGAGAAGGGAAACGCGTCATGGCCATGGCAAGATTGAAATCCAGCGGAAGCGGTTACAGCGCTGAATTGGATGAGGCCGAGCGCGCCTCGCGCGACGAGATCATGGCGCTGCAGACCAGGCGCCTCGCATGGTCGCTCAAGCATGCCTACGACAATGTCGCGCATTACCGGAAGGCATTCGATGCGGCCGGCGTGCATCCGTCCGATTTCAAACAGCTCTCCGATCTCGCCAGATTCCCGTTCACGGTGAAGACTGACCTTCGAGACAATTACCCCTTCAACATGTTCGCCGTACCGCGCGAAAAGCTGGTCCGCGTCCACGCCTCCTCGGGCACGACCGGCAAGCCGATCGTGGTTGGATATACCCAAGGCGATATCGACATCTGGGCCGACGTGATGGCGCGCTCGATCCGCGCGGCCGGCGGTCGCACCGGCATGCTGATGCACAACGCTTACGGCTACGGCCTGTTCACCGGCGGCCTCGGCGCGCATTACGGCGCCGAAAAGCTCGGCTGCACGGTGGTGCCGGTCTCCGGCGGCATGACCGAGCGCCAGGTGCAACTGATCAACGACTTCAAGCCCGATATCATCACGGTGACGCCGAGCTACATGCTGGCCATTCTCGACGAGTTCAAGCGGCAGGGGCTCGATCCCAGAAAATCGTCATTGAAGTTTGGCATCTTCGGCGCCGAGCCCTGGACCAACGCGATGCGGGCCGAGATCGAGCACGCCTTCGATATGGACGCGACCGATATCTACGGCCTGTCGGAAGTGATCGGCCCCGGCGTGGCGCAGGAATGCGTGGAGACCAAGGACGGCCTGCACATCTGGGAGGATCATTTCTATCCCGAGGTGATCGATCCCGAGACCGGCGCGGTGCTGCCCGACGGTGAGAAGGGCGAGTTGGTGTTCACCTCGCTGACCAAGCAGGGCTTTCCAATCATCCGCTACCGCACCCGCGACCTGACGCGGCTGTTGCCCGGCACCGCGCGGCCGGGCATGCGGCGCATGGAGAAGGTGACGGGGCGCTCCGACGACATGATCATCCTGCGCGGTGTCAACGTATTCCCGACCCAGATCGAGGAGGCGCTGCTCGCGACCGACTGGTGCGGCGGCCATTTCATCATCGAGTTGACGCGGGAAGGGCGGATGGACGAGATGACCGTGCTCGCCGAAGCCCGCCCCGAAAGCTGGGACGGCAGCGGATTGCCCGCGCATGCCGAAAGGGTGTCCGTCTTCATCAAGAACACCATCGGCATCACCGCCCGGATCAAGGCCGTGGCGCCGGACACGCTGGAACGTTCGCTCGGCAAGGCAAAACGTGTTTACGACAAGCGGCCGAAAGGGTAACTCCTGCTGCTCAGAAGCCAGCAGGAATGCCTGATGTCATTTGCTGAGAAGCCCGACCTTCGATCTGCCACGGTCCAGGCGCGCTGTGTCCGCCTGCCCGCGAAGGCAGTCGATGCCGCGTCGATCTCGCCGGTCATCGAAACGCACGCGTTGTCGCGCGGCGAAAATGATCTGCTGATCGAGGTCAAGGCCGCAGCCGTCAATCCGTCCGACGTGAAGGCCGCGACC
This sequence comes from Bradyrhizobium sp. McL0615, assembly GCF_049993905.1. Classification (NCBI taxonomy): domain Bacteria; kingdom Pseudomonadati; phylum Pseudomonadota; class Alphaproteobacteria; order Hyphomicrobiales; family Nitrobacteraceae; genus Bradyrhizobium; species Bradyrhizobium sp. McL0615. Next base: position 2,950,019 of record NZ_CP188254.1, read on the forward strand.
GGGCTGATGCCCTATGCGGTGTTTCCGCGCACGCCGGGCCGCGACTATGCGGGCGTCGTGATCGACGGCCCGCAGGGCTGGATCGGCCGCGAAGTATTCGGCTCCTCCGGCGATCTCGGCATCCGCCGCGACGGCACGCATGCCACGCATCTGGTGGTGGAAGCGGACGCGGTGGTCGAGAAGCCGAACGGCATTTCATGGGAAGAGGCCGCCGGCATCGGCGTGCCCTTCGTCACCGCGATGGAAGGCCTACGCCGCGCCGGCATCCCCAAGGCCAGCGAGACCGTGCTGGTGATGGGCGTCAACGGCAAGGTCGGGCAGGCGGCGACGCAAATCGCGACCTGGCACGGCGCGCGCGTGATCGGCGTGGTGCGCAAGGCCGAGCCGTATGACGGCCACGCTAATGCGCAAGTCGAGGTCATCGACGCCTCCGCCACCGACGTCGCTTCGCGCGTGCGCGAACTCACCGGCGGCAAGGGCGCCGACATCGTATTCAACACAGTCGGCGATCCCTATTTCGAGGCCGCGCACAAATCGCTGGCGTTGCGCGGGCGGCAGATCCTGATCGCTACGGTCGATCGCATCGTGCAGTTCAACATCCTCGAATTCTATCGCGGCCAGCACACGTACGTGGGCATCGATACGCTCGGCCTGTCGTCAGTTGCGACCGGTACGGTCTTAAGGGAACTCGGCGCCGGCTTTGCCGACGGGCATCTTAAACCGTTCCCGATCAAGCCGAACGCGATCTATCCACTGGAACAGGCCAAGGCTGCATTCGTCGCGGTGGCCGGTTCGTCACGCGACCGCGTGATTTTGCGGCCGGCGTGACAGGAGCGAAGTCATGGATAGCGCCAGCATCGTCATTCTCTCTGCGCTCGTGATCGGCCTCGTCTATGGTTCGGTCGGCCTGTTGAGCGGCTTCTGCCTGATGAGCGGCATGCGTGGCTGGCTGGCGGAAGGCGATGGACGACTGGTCCGCACCTATGCGCTCGCGATCGGTGTGGCCGTCGCCGCCACGCAATTGCTGGCGGCGTCCGGCCTCGTCGATATCGGCAAGTCGATCTATCTGCAGTCTTTGTTCTCCGCGCCGGTAATGTTCTTCGGTGGCCTCTTGTTCGGGTACGGCATGGTGCTGTCGAACGGTTGCGGTTCACGCGCGCTGGTGCTGCTGGGGCGCGGCAATCTCCGGTCCTTCGTGGTGGTCGTGGTGCTGGCGATATCAGCGCAGATGACGCTGAAAGGCCTGATTGCGCCGCCGCGCATTGCAATGGTCGCTGCGTCCCAGACCACGACAACGGCAAACTCGGTGCCGGCGCTGCTTGCCGCAGCGGGCCTGAGCGCAACGGCCGCGCGCATGCTGGCGGCCTCGATCATCTCGGCGGCGTTGATCATCTTCGCTTTCGCGCATCCCGCGTTTCGGCGCTCGCCGGGGCAGATGGCTGCCGGCGTTGTGGTCGGCCTGCTGGTCGCGGCCGGCTGGTTCGCCACCGGCTATCTCGGCGCCGACGATTTCAACCCGACGCCGGTCACCTCGCTCACCTTCATCGCGCCGATCGCGGACGCGCTGCAATATGTCATGCTGTCGACGGGATCGACGCTGAATTTCGGCATCGTCACGGTGTTCGGCGTGTTCGCGGGCAGCCTCGTCACCGCGCTGGCGACCGGGCGCTTCCATCTCGAAGGCTATCAGTCGCCACGCCACATGCTGCGCTCGGGCGGCGGTGCCGCGCTGATGGGCGCGGGCGGCGTGATGGCGCTCGGCTGTTCGATCGGGCAGGGCCTGACGGGATTTTCGACGCTGGCGCTGGCGTCGCTGATCGCCTTCGCCGGCATTTTGATCGGCACCGCTGCGGGCCTGCGCGGCGCGCTCCGCGTCCGCCCGCTCGCCACGGCCTAATCCGCCGCCTTGGTCACGATCCGGATTTCCGACGTCAGCGTCCGGTGCACCGGGCACTTGTCGGCGATTTCCATCAATCGCTTGCGCTGATCGGCATCGAGTGCGCCCTCGATCGAGATGACGCGGTCGATCTGATCCAGCATGCCCTCCCGCGTTTCGCATTCCTCGCAGTCTTTTGCGTAAATCTTGCTGTGCTTCAGCGTCACCGTGACGCGATCGAGCGGCAGCGATTTGCGGTCGGCATACATCCGCATCGTCATCGAGGTGCAGGCGCCGAGGCCCGCCAGCACGAAATCATACGGCCCAGGTCCGCTGTCCTGGCCGCCGGCGGCGACAGGCTCGTCCGCCAGCATCTGGTGCGGACCCGTAGTGACGGTCTGCTGGAATTTTCCGTTGCGGGTTTCGCGCACCACGACGCTGCGCGGCGCTTCGCCTGCGGCATCGGGCTGCGCGGCGGCGGGCTCGATATAGCGTTCGGCCCAGGCGGCGATGACGTCGGCGACATAGGCCGCATCGCGCTTGCCGGAGAGCAGATGGTCGGAGCCCGCCAGCGACACGAAACTCTTGGGATGTTTCGCCGCGACGAAAATCCGGGTGGCGTTGTCGATCCCGACCGTGTCGTCGGTCGGCGACTGCATGACCAGCAGCGCCTTGTGCAGCTTGGCGACCTGCGACATCAGATTTTGCTCGGCGATGTCGTCGATGAATTCGCGCTTGATGTGAAACGGCCGTCCGGCCAGCTGAACTTCCACTTTGCCTTGCGCGCGGATGTCCTCGATCTTGTCCTTGAAGAGGTGCGTGACGTGCACGGGATCGGAAGGTGCAGCGATGGTGACGACCGCCTTGGCTTCCGGAATCTGTCCGGCGGCGGCAAGGATCGCCGCGCCGCCGAGGCTGTGGCCGATCAGGATCGCGGGGGCATTGCGGGTTTCGCGCAGATGATCGGCGGCGCGGACCAGATCGGCGACGTTGGACGAGAAGGTCGAATTTGCAAATTCACCTTCGCTGGCGCCGAGACCGGTAAAGTCGAAACGCAATACCGCGATGCCCTTGGCGGCCAGCGCTGCCGCGATGCGTTTAGCGGCCAGCACATCCTTGCCGCAGGTGAAGCAATGCGCAAACAGCGCGTAGGCCTGCACCGGTCCATCCGGCGTATCCAGCGCGGCGGCAAGCTGATGGCCGCCTTCGCCGGTGAATTGGAAGCGTTCCGTCGGCACGGGCGTTCTCCTTGGTTGGGCGCGAGTCTGTCGGCTGCTGTTCGGCCTACATGGTTCGAGACGCGCGGCGTCGCCGCACTCCTCACCATGAGGGTCTAAGACCTCATCTCAGGAATAAGCGCAACTGCGCTTATTCCGAAGGAGCATCGCAAAGCGATGCGTCTCGAAGGATGAAGCCCCGACCTAGAGAAGGTTAAACCATCCTCAATCGCCTGAATATCTCTGTTCCTGCCACGGGTCACCGCGATTGTGGTAACCGCGGACTTCCCAATAGCCCGGCGCATCCTCTGCCAGAAATTCGATGCTCTGCAGCCATTTTGCGCTTTTCCAGAAATAGAGATGCGGCACCACCAGCCGCACCGGGCCGCCATGCTCCTGCTCGAGCGGCGCGCCCGACCAGCTATGGACGAGAATGGAATCCTCGGCGGCAAAATCCTCCAGCGCCAGATTGGTGGTGTAGCCGTCATGGGAATGCAGCACCACGAACCGTGCGTCCTCGCGCGGCCGGCAGGCGTCGAGCAGGTCGCGGGTCGCCAACCCCTCCCATTGATTGTCGTAACGCGACCAGGTCGTGACGCAGTGAATGTCGGATACGAACTGGCTCTGCGGCCGTGTGGTAAACTGCGCGAAATCCCAGAACAGCGGATGTTCGACCGCGCCATACACATCGAGCCGCCAGCGCTCGCGCGAGATGTTCGGCGTCAGGCCGAGATCGAGCGTCGGCCAATCCTTGGTGAGATGCTGGCCCGGCGGCAGACGCGCTTCGTCGGGCCGTGAAATCCTGCCGGTGAGGAATTTCCCTTCGCGCGCCCAGCGCGCCTTGCTGCGCGTCAGCTTGCTCTCCGGTGGCGGCTCGTTCTCGTCGGCCATTATCTCGACCAGTCACTCGTGGCGATGCATCGCGGACGCATGTTTGGTGTCGCGCATCGTCGCATAGATGATGAGCGAGAGGAAGATCATGCCGCTGAGATAATAATAGAACCAGTCCTCATGCCCCATTGTCTTGAAATAGAGCGCAACCGCGGGCGCGGTGCCGCCGAACAGCGATACCGTGATGGCATAGGGCAGGCCGACGCCGAGCGCGCGGACATTGGTCGGGAAAAGTTCGGCCTTCACGACGGCATTGATCGAGGTGTAGCCGGCGACGAAGATCCACGCGGCGCAGATCAGCAGGAAAGCCATGAACGGCGATTTTGTGTCCTTCAGCGTGGTCAGGATCGGGACCGTCGCCAACGTGCCGACGACGCCGAAGAAGATCAGCAGCGGCTTGCGGCCGATGCGATCCGAGAGGCCGCCATAGATCGGCTGCAACAGGGTCGCGAAGACCAGCGAGCCGAAGATCACGAAAGTGGTCTGGTCCGCGGTGAGTCCGACGGACAGCTTGACGAAAGTCTGCATGTAGGTGGTGAAGGTATAGAACGCCGCGGTACCTCCGGCGGTGAGACCGACCACCAGCAGCAGCTCGCGCGGATATTTCAGAAGTCCGCGGATCGAGCCCGTCGGCTTTGTCAGCTTCTTGGCTTCCTCGAACGCCTCGGTCTCATGCAGGTTGCGCCGCATGACCGCGGCAAAGACTGCGAGCAGGGCGCCGATCACGAACGGGATTCGCCAGCCCCAATCGCTAAGCTGTTCGGGCGTCAAAAACACCTTTTGCAGCAGCAGCAGCACGATGATCGCGGTGAGCTGGCCGCCGATCAGCGTGACGTATTGAAAGCTCGAATAGAAGCCGCGGTGTTTGGGATCGGCGACTTCGGTGAGATACGTGGCGCTGGCGCCGTATTCTCCGCCCAGGCTCAATCCCTCGATGATGCGCGCCAGCGCCAGGATGGCGGGCGCGGCGATCCCGATCGTGGCATAGGTCGGCGTCACCGCGATGATCAGCGAGCCGAAGCACATGCAGACCACGGAAAGCGTGAGCGACAGCCGCCTGCCGTGGCGGTCGGCGATGAAGCCGAACAGCCAGCCGCCGAGCGGGCGCATCAGGAACGTCGCCGCGAACAGCACCGCCGCGTTGAGCTGCTGCACGACCGGATCGCTGTTCGGGAAGAATGCCGGCGCAAAATACAGCGCGAACGCGGTGTAGGCGTAAAAATCGTACCATTCGACGAGGTTGCCGATCGAGCCGATAAAGATCGCCTTGAGCCGCCGCTCCACATCCTGGATGTCGAAACTGGTGTCGGCGGCCTTGATGGCTTGATCGGTCATGATCGGTCTCCAGGCGGGCGAGGTATGATCCTGTTCTCCCGGATCAGCTCGCCGCGTATAACTGCGGGTAACGACGACGGGCCGCGCCGGGTTCCCGGCGATGAACCAGAGAACGCCGCGCCAGAACGAGGCGGCGGCGTTCGATCGCGACTACTTCGGCGCCCGTGGATCGATCGGAGTCGTGTCGCGCACGCCCAGAATGTCCTCGAGCACCCTCGACCCCGCGAGCAACTTCGCCTCGCCGCGCGGCGGCGCCACCACCTGGAGCCCGACCGGCAGGCCCGAGGCGGTAAACCCGCACGGCAGCGACAGCGCGGGGCAACACACCAGCGTGATGGCGTAGACGATGCCAAGCCATTCGACGTAATTGTCGAACTTCTTGCCGGCGCATTCGGCGACGTAGCGGTTCTCGACCGGGAAGGGCGGCACGATGGTGGCGGGGCACAGCAGCAGGTCGTACTTCTCGAAGAATTCCAGCGTACGCGCGGTCATGGCGACGCGCTGCGCTTCGGCGCGTTCGAGCTGCTCGACGGTCAGCTTCAGGCCTTCCTCGATATTCCAGATCACCTCGGGCTTGAGCAGGTCGCGCTTGGTACGCAAAAGCGCCGCCTTGGAGAGCGCAAAGTCGAACGCGCGCAGCACGTGGAAGCATTCATGGGCCTCGCGCAGGTCGGGATGGGCTTCCTCGACGACGGCGCCAGCTTCCGCAAAGCGCTGCGCGGCCTTGCGAGTGATGGCCGCGACTTCCGGATCGACCGGGGTGATGCCGAGATCGGGCGAATAGGCGACGCGCTTCGGCTTGCTGCCGGAACGGGCAGCGGAAAGAAACGAATTCGGCAGCACCGGCAACGACAGCGGATCGGCGGGATGCTCGCCGCTCATGGCATCGAGCAGCAGCGCGACGTCTTCGACATTGCGCGCCATGGGCCCTTGCTGGCCGAGATTGCGATCGATCGCTGCGGCTATCGTATGCGCGACGCGGCCGATGCTCGGCCTCAATCCGACGATGCCGCAGAAGCTGGCGGGGTTGCGAAGCGAGCCGCCCATGTCGGAGCCGTGTGCCAGCCACGCGGTGCCGGTGGCGAGCGCGACCGCCGCGCCGCCCGAGGAGCCGGCGGCGGAGCGGGACGTATCCCAGGGATTGAGGGTCGGGCCGAACACTTCGTTGAAGGTATTGGCGCCGGCGCCGAATTCCGGCGTGTTCGACTTGGCGTAGACCACCCCGCCATTGTTTTCGAGGTGCTCGACCATGATGTCCGACTTCGCCGGGATGTTATCCTTGTAGATCGGCGACCCCTGTGTGGTCAGGACGCCGGCGACGCTGGTGAGGTCCTTGATCGGGATCGGCAGGCCGGCGAGCAGCCCGCGCTCGGAGACCGGCTTCTTCATCAGTGCGGTGGCGTGCTTGCGGGCACGGTCGAAGCACAGCGTCGGCAGCGCGTTGACCTGGCCGTCGACCTCGGCGATGCGCTTTTCCAGCACGTCGAGCAGGTCGAGCGGGGTAACTTCGCCCGACTTCAGTTTGCCGACGATGGCACACGCTGTCTCACGCACCAGTTCTTGATCAGCCACTTCGCACTCTCCGCTTGTTACCCGTTTCTTGATCACATGTGGTGCTGTAGAACATTTTCCGGCAAAGTGGAATGTGCGCAAGCCGTGGCCGACCGGAGATATCTGCATGACGACATTGTTTTCCGCGCTGGACTGGCGTGCGATGAGCCAGGAAGCGCGCGACCTTGGCCTCAATAACGGCGTCGCCGTGCCCGGCAGCGTCGATATGGTGGCCGGCTGGGAGCAGCGGTCTGCCGACATGCGCAAGCGCTTCCCGGCGCACATCGACTTGCGGTATGGGCCGCGCGAGCGCAACCGGATCGATTTCCTGAAAGCGGCCGACGGCGCGCCGACGCTGCTGTTTATCCACGGCGGCTACTGGCAGGCGCGGGCAAAGGAGGTTTTTACCGTTATGGCCGAAGGGCCAATGACGCACGGCATCAATGTGGCGCTGGTCGGCTACACGCTGGCGCCCGAAGCCACGCTGGACGAAATCGTCGCCGAAATCCACGCCGGTATCGATTACCTCACCGGACAACTGCCGGCGCTTGGCGCCGCTTCCGGCGACATCGTGGTATCAGGCTGGTCGGCCGGCGGGCACCTGACCTCGATGGCGCTGTCGCATCCGAGGGTGAGGGCGGGGATGGCGATCTCGGGCATCTATGATCTCGAGCCGATCCGCCACTCCTATCTCAACGAGAAACTGCGGGCCGATGAAGCAACCTCCCGCCGCAACTCGCCGATGATGCAGGAGGGGGGCCCGCCAAAGCCGCTGTCGCTGGTGGTCGGCAGCGCCGAACTGCCGCTGCTGCGCAAGCAGACCGCCGATTTTGCCGGCCACCGCGCGCGATATGGATTGCCGGTGACGTACGAGGAAATTCCCGACGCGAACCATTTCACCATCATGTACGAGATGATGTCGCCGAAGGGGAGGATCACCACGCTGATCCGGCAGTTGTTCGAGCGGACGACGGGTTAGGCCTGTCAGACCGCACGGTGAGATGGGCTAAGCGACAGAACAACTCCACAAGATTGAGTTGCAAATCGGAAGTTATCTACCTATCCTCCAAGCGCGTTCGAGCGGAGCTCCCGAATGAACGACGATCTCCAGAACATCTGGTTGCTTGGCTCCAGTCATACGGTTGCCGCCATTGCGGTTCTGCAGATCGCCGATCTTGCGTTGACGCTTTTGCACTCCTTGCAAGAGCGCAAAGGTCGGTTGTGGCGTTATTTCGGTGCGATCGCCGGGGTCAAGATACCGGATAGTTTCGGACGGCTCGTATTCTTCGGCGGCCTAACCATTTCACTGTGGATCGTAGGGCTACTTGGAATAACCGGTACAGTGCTCTGGCACGCGCCGCTTGCGTTCGTTTGCCTCGGCGCACTCATCGGATGCCGGATATCGGATGGATTGTTTTCGCACATCTTGCCGAACAACGCAGGTTATCGGCCCAATCCGGGATTGACGTCGGTGCCACTCTACTTTGTCGAGGCGCTGGTTCTTGTAGCCATATTCTTCCCAACCATACGCATGCATACTTTCGACGCGCTGATTGGATTCATCATCGGTACACTTGCCTTCTATGTGGTTATTCCGGGCTTGAGATCTTTGGACCCTTGCTGTTCGAGCCGATCAAGCGTTGGGAGAAGGGCAGTCCGCAGCCGTCGTGGTGAGACTTGGTCTGCGTCCTGCAGGCCGTCATGCGACAAGCCAATGGGTCGCGCGAACGCGCGCCCGATGATAGTCTCCGAGACGGGGCAATCCGGGGGGTCCTAGCAAGGATATGGATTGCTTCGCTTCGCTCGCAATGACGGGGGGCCTAACCCCACCCCGCCGTATGCCCGCCGTCCACGGTAAAGATCACGCCTGAAGTATATCCAGACCGGTCCGAGGCCAGGAACGCCATCAGGTCGCCGATCTCGCGCGCATGCGCGGGTCGGCCCAACGGCAAGCCTTTCTGGAATTCCTTGTAGCGGTTCTCGTCGCCGAACTGGCTCTTGGCGCGCGTCTTCAGCAGCGTGACGTGGCGGTCGGTGCCGACGGGGCCCGGATTGATGCCGACCACGCGGATGTTGTCGGCAAGACTCTTGCCGCCGAGCGCGCGGGTGAACGCCATCAGCGCGGCGTTGCCGGCGCTGCCGCAGATGTAGTTGGCGTCGAACTTTTCACCGGCCGCGCCGATGTCGTTGACGATGACGCCGTGCCCACGCGCCTTCATCTGCGCATAGATGGCGCGGGTGAGGTTGATATAGCCGAACACCTTCAGCTCCCAGGCGTGACGCCAGGTCGCCTCGTCGATCTTGTCGATCGAGCCGCCCGGGATGTCGCCGGCATTGTTGACGAGGATGTCGATATCGGCGGCTTCCTTGACGAGTCTGGCGATGTCCTCGCCCTTGCGCAGGTCGACGACATGGGCGGTGGCGCCGATCTGGTGCGTCGAGCGCAGCCGCTCGGTCAGCGCCTTCAACTGCTCGCCGTTGCGGGCGGCCAGCATGACGTCGCAGCCTTCTTCGGCAAAGGCTTCGGCCGCAGCCGCGCCAATGCCCTTGGAGGCGCCGGTGATCAGGACGCGCTTGCCGCGCAGGTGCAGATCCATGGGATTTCTCGCTTGGGTGAGGGGAGGTAGAAACAGGGGGCCGCAAATTGTTAGGCTTGTGGCGCCATGGCGGTCAACATTGCAGTGCAGCGTTGCGCAAGGGGCAGGTTTGGTCCATTGCAAGGCAATCAAATAACCGGCATTAGCCGGCTGACAAACAGCCAAGGAAACCCTCGATGAGCAGTGCCAAAAAGCAGTATCGGATCGCGGTCATTCCCGGTGACGGCATCGGCAAGGAAGTGATCCCGGAAGGCCTGCGCGTGCTGGAGGCGGCGGCGAAAAAGCACGGGGTATCCGTGCATTTCGATCATTTCGATTTCGCGTCCTGGGATTATTACGAAAAGCACGGCGAGATGATGCCGGAGGACTGGAAGGCCAGGATCGGCAAGCATGACGCGATCTATTTCGGCGCGGTCGGCTGGCCGGCGAAAATCCCGGATCACATTTCCTTGTGGGGTTCGCTGATCAAATTCAGGCGCGAGTTCGATCAATACGTCAACCTGCGTCCGGTGCGGCTGATGCCCGGCGTGCCGTCGCCGCTCGCCAACCGCAAGCCCGGCGATATCGATTTCTGGGTGGTGCGCGAAAATACCGAAGGTGAATATTCCTCCGTCGGCGGCCGCATGTTCCCGGATACCGACCGCGAATTCGTGACGCAGCAGACGGTGATGACGCGCGTTGGCGTCGACCGCATCCTGAAATTCGCATTCGAGCTGGCGCAGTCGCGTCCGAAGAAGCACTTGACCTCGGCGACCAAGTCCAACGGCATCTCGATCACGATGCCCTATTGGGACGAGCGCGTGGAGGCGATGGCGAAGAATTTTCCCAAGGTGAAGTGGGACAAGTACCACATCGACATCCTCACCGCGAATTTTGTGCTGCATCCGGACTGGTTCGACGTCGTGGTCGGCTCCAATTTGTTCGGCGACATTCTTTCCGATCTCGGCCCGGCCTGCACCGGCACCATCGGCATCGCGCCGTCGGGCAACATCAACCCCGAGGGCAATTTCCCGTCGGTGTTCGAGCCCGTGCACGGCTCGGCGCCCGATATCGCGGGGCAGGGCATCGCCAACCCGATCGGCATGATCTGGTCGGGTGCGATGATGCTGGAGCATCTCGGCGAGAAGGAAGCCGCGGCCTCGGTCGTCGGCGCGATCGAACGCACGCTGGGCGAACGCACGCTGCGCACGCGGGATCTCGGCGGCAACGCGGATACGACCGCTTGCGGCAAGGCTGTGGCTGAGATGGTGGACTAATTCTTTCCTTCTCCCCTTGTGGGAGAAGGTGGAATAGGCGGCCTTTGGCCGCCGTCACTTGGAGCGCCGTGCTTTGCATCGGCGCTGGAGGCGCAGCGGCAGCGACACGGACAAAGGCTCGGTCTCCGTGGATAAATGATTTGCGCTCGGCCAATCGGGGCGGCGAGGTGATATGCGTACAGTCCTCCGGCCCTCTATTGATAAACGACATCTGCTTACGGTGAGTGCCAGGTTGACGCTGGCGGCTTTCGCTTCGGTGACCATTTGGCCGCACCCGGGCGCATGTCAAACCAGCCCGGTGGAGGGCTACGCCGACGGCGACGAAGTGAAGCTGTACTTTGTCCGGGAAGGCGAAGGCGAGCTGATGTTGTTTCTGCACGGCGCCCCGGACTCTTGGACGATTTACGCAAGCCAGCTCGCCGAGTTTAGCCGAGACCACATGGTGGTAGCTCCCGCCTTGCGAGGGTTCGCGCCATCAGGTCAACCGGAGGCAGTCGAGGCTTACGCCATGCCGAGATTGCTGGGTGACGTGCGTGCCCTGCTTCGGCATTTTGGCCGTGAGCGGTGCATTCTGGTGGGCAATGACTGGGGTGGTTACATTGCCTGGGTGTTTGCTTCTGCCTATCCAAATCTTGTTGAACGGTTGGTCATTCTCAATGCGCCGCACCCTGCGATATTGCTCCGTGAGATTCGCAATAGCCCGGCGCAAATTCAGGCATCGCAATACGAACGCGATTATTACGCTGCTATTGCCCCTTATCCGACGTGGTACAATTACTACCGCGCCGATCCCATCAAGGTGCCTTCTTCCGTCTCCGATGCAGCTCACACAGAAGTGCCGGACCTTGCTGTCCGGTTCTTTGCCGGTGTAGCAGAGCCTCCCGCTACCACATCACTTCGGGTCGATGTTCCAACTCTGGTTCTGTGGGGAATGCAAGACCCTGTGGGCTTGCCCGGTCTGCTGGATAAACTCCACGACTATGCACCGAATGCAGTCGTGGTCCGGATCGATGACGCTGGTCACCTCCCGATGCAATCCCATTCGACATTGGTAAATCGTGAAATCCGGGACTTCCTGCGGCGTGCACCTCGCTGAACGGGTCGGATTACTCCGCGCCCTACCGGCCATTTCGCGGCTCGCGATGAATCACACGTAAGATTTTCGCGCCGGGTCGAAAATCGCCGGGTAATCGTTCTCGTCGAGCAGGTCGAGAAACGTGTCCAGCCCGTCGCGCTTGATCAGTTCATACTCGCGGTCAGAAATCAGGTTGACGGTGAGGATCTCCACCGGATCGCCCGCAACCGCAAGCGTCTCCGCGATGCGCTAGTCCGGGGCGATGATCGGCGTCAGGAACAGGAACGTCTTGAAATCCGTGCCAGCGACCGGCGGTGCCGGCATCGGCAGGGGATGTCCGAACCCGAACCAGATGTCGTCGATCGACGGCACCTTCTCCCACATCCGCCTTCGCCAAGGCTTCGGCGGACATGAGGAGAGAAGGGAAGGCCGCGTCTACTTTCCCTTCACGATCCGCCGGCAATGCTCCCACGCAGCGCTCATCAAATTCTCGCTCGCTTCCGGCGTGCGAAACGCGGAGTGCGCTGACAGCGTCACGTTGTCGAGTTTCGTCAGCGGATGATCCGCCGGCAGCGGCTCGATGTTGAAGACGTCGAGGCCGGCATGACGGATCTGGCCGGATTGCAGCGCGTCGATCATCGCTTCCTCGTCGACGATGGCGCCGCGGGCGGTGTTGACGAGGATGACGCCGGGCTTCATCGCCTCGATGCAGGCGCGCGTGATCATGCCGCGCGTCTCGTCGTTGAGCAGCAGGTGGATCGAGATTACGTCGCTCTCGGTCAGCACCTCGTCGTAATCGAGAAACTCTACTTTCGGGAATTTCTTCTTCGACCGGTTCCAGGCGATGACGCGCATTCCGGAGCCGAGCGCGATGCGCGCGACTTCAGCGGCGATGCCGCCGAAACCGATCAGGCCCAGCGTCTTGCCCGTGAGTTGCATGCCGTCGTCACGCAGCCAGTTGCCGGCGCGGATGCCGCGGTCCATCTTGGCGAGCCCGCGTGCGCCTTCCCACATCAGCGAGATCGCGCATTCAGCGACGGCTGTATCGCCATAGCCCTTGATCAGGTGCACGTGAATGCCGGTCTCGGCAAGTTCGTCCGGGTTCATGTAGCTGCGCGCGCCGGTGCCGAGAAACACGACGTGCTTGAGCCCGGCGCACTTCTTCGCAATGTCGGTCGGCAGCGCGGTGTGATCGACGATCGCGATCTCGGCGCCATCAAGGATCGCAGGATAATCCTCCGGCTTGATATCGGGATCGCGGTTGATCCGCACCTCGGGATCGCCTTGTTTGTGAAGCCGCTCAAAAATCACGGCTAGCGATTCATTGGCGTCGACGAAAACTCCACGCATGGCACTTCCCCAACTATGTTTATCAGCCAGTCTGTTACTCAGGACGCGACGCCGGCCAGCGCCAGCACGGTATGCATCAGCACATTGGCGCCCGCCGCGCAATCGGCCTGCGTAGCGTCTTCCAGTTCGTTGTGGCTGATGCCGTCCTTGCAGGGCACGAACACCATCGCCGCCGGGATCACGGTGTTGAGGTTGCAGGCATCGTGGCCGGCGCCCGAGGTGATGCGGCGATGCGACAGCCCGAGCATTTTCGCCGCGCTCTCCACCGCATCCACCAGCTTGGGATCGAAATGCGTCGGCGGCTTGCGCCAGATCAGGTCGAACTGGACGTCGACCTTGCGCCGCGCCGCGATCTCGGCAATGGCACTACGCAAATCCTTGTCCAGCGCATCCATGATGGCGGCATCCGCGCTGCGGCAGTCGACCGTAAAGGCGATTTCGCCGGGAATGACGTTGCGCGAGGGGTTGGCAATAACAGCCTCGCCGACGGTGCCGACGGCCTTCGGGCCGTGCTTGCTGGCAATGGCCTCCATCGCCAGCACGATTTCCGACAGCGTCGCCAGCGCGTCACGCCGCAAGGGCATCGGTGTCGAGCCGGCATGGCTCTCGAAGCCGGTGATCTTGCCGTCATACCACAGCACGCCCTGGCCGGAATCGACGACGCCGATGGTCTTGTTTTCGGCCTCGAGAATTGGCCCCTGTTCGATGTGCAGTTCGACGAAGCCGGAGAATTTCTGCGTTCCCACCGCCGTCGCGCCGCGATAGCCGATGCTGTCGAGCGCCTGCGCGACCGTGACGCCCTCGGCATCCTTCCGCGACAAAATGTCGTCGGTAGTGAAATCGCCGACATAAGCTGCCGATGCCATCATCGCCGGCGCAAACCGCGAGCCTTCCTCGTTGGTCCAGTTGCAGATGCAGATCGGTGTCTCGGTCTCGATCCCGGCATCGTTGAGCGTACGCACCACTTCCAGCGCCGCCAGCGTGCCGAGCACGCCGTCATATTTGCCGCCGGTCGGTTGCGTGTCGAGGTGGGAGCCGAGGCCGACAGGCGCTTTCGACATGTCGCGGCCCTTGCGCAGCCCGAACATCGAACCCAGCGCATCGACATGGACTTCCAGCCCCGCGGCCTCGCAGGCGTTGCGGAACCAGTCGCGCACCAGCTTGTCCTCAGGCCCGAGTGTCAGCCGCCGCACGCCGCCTTTCGGCGTGGCGCCGAATTTGGCGGTTTCGTGAATCGTGCCCCACAGCCGGGCGGAGTCGATTTGCAGGTTGGAGGCGATTTTTGTCATTGGCCGTTCCGAAGTTCAGACGATAGGCGAGGGCGCGCTTTTTCAATGACGCGCCTCGCGCGGCGCGTCAACAATGACGCCGCCCTGCGCGAGATTGGCGGCGAGTTCGGCCACGCGCTCGACCGCGACCGTATCCGGGGAGGCCAGCCAGCTCGCCGAAAACGTCAACAACGGTATCTGCAGGTTGGTCGACAGCAATTGCAGTCGTCCATCGGCCATTTCGCTTTCGACAATGGCTGTCGGAATGACGGCGATGCCGAGGCCTTCGATCGCCATATGGATAACGGTGCCCAACGAGGCGCTGGCGTGCAGGCGCATCGGCGGCAGGTCGGGTCGGTTGAACAGTGAGCGCACGATTTCGTAAGGCGGCGTCTTGCGCGGAAACGTGATGATCGGAAACTTCGCCAGATCGTGCACCGTCAACCTGCCGTTGCCAAGGCCGAGCGACGGACTGGCCAGAAAGCCTACTTGATAATCGCATAATACGCGGTTGCTGACGGTCGGCGCCGTCACCGGGCCAAGCATGAAGGCGAGTTCGATCTCCTGCGCCAACAGTCGCGTCCGCAAATTCGACGTGATGTCGACCTCGATTTCGAGTGTCAGGTTGGGATAAGTGTGATTGACGCTCTTGATGAGCTGCGTCAGCCAGGTGTGTACGATGGTCTCGGCGACGCCGAGCCGCAGCACGCCGCGCATCGCCGAGCGGTCGCCGACAACAGCCAGCATTTCCGAGCGCAGCCCGATCAGCTTCTCGGCATAGACCATCAACTGCCGGCCGCTCGGCGTCGGCAGCACCATGCGGCGGTCGCGCTGCAGGAGTTTTACGCCCACCTCGCGTTCGAGCCCGGCGATCCGTTGCGAGATCGCGGGCTGGGTGGTGTTGAGCTTCTGGGCGGCGCCGCGGAAGCTGCCGAGCGTCACCACCCACATGAAGGTCTCAATTGCCTTGAAATCAGTCATGCACCCTCTGCCCGCAGATTGATAACTTTAATTTATCGAAATTGATTAGAAAAGACGATTAGACATTATCTTAGCCATATGCGGGAGTAGATGTCGACAAGAATGGACGCGGGGACAACGATGACCAGCTTGGCGAGGACGGAGCAACCCGGCCACGATACGGCGGATTTATCGCCGAGCGTCGCCGCCCGGCACGCCTGTCGCAGCGGCATGGCTGATACCACCGCCGGCGTCGCCGACGGTTTTGTCCAAGGCAATCTCGTGATCCTGCCCGAGAAGCTCGCGGGTTCGTTCCACCGGTTCTGCCAGCTCAATCCCAAGCCGTGCCCGATCATCGGCATGTCCGATGCCGGCGATCCCAGGATCCCCGCGCTCGGCATCGATCTCGACATCCGCACCGACCTGCCGCGCTATCGCGTCTGGCGCGACGGCGAAGTGGTGGAGGAGCCGACTGACATCATGGCGCACTGGCGTGATGATCTCGTCGCCTTCGTGATCGGCTGTTCGTATTCCTTCGAAGAGGCATTGCTGGCGGAGGGGCTGCCGATCCGCCACATCGAGCGCAAGCTGCGCGTGCCGATGTACCGCACCAATATCGCCTGCGGTTCCGCGGGGCCGTTCGCGGGGCCGATGGTGGTGTCGATGCGGCCGTTCAAGCCGGCGGACGCAATCCGCGCGGTGCAGATCACCACGCGCTTTCCCTCCGTGCACGGCGCGCCGGTTCATCTCGGCCATCCGCATGCGATCGGCATCGCCGACATCAACAAGCCCGATTACGGTGATGCGGTGCCGGTCGGGGCCGACGAAATTCCGGTGTTCTGGGCGTGCGGCGTCACGCCGCAATCGGTGATCGCGGCCGCCAGGGTGCCGTTTGCCATCACGCACGCGCCCGGGCTGATGCTGGTGACCGATCTCCTGAACAAACAGCTTGCCGTGCTTTGATGCAGTTCCTGCTGATCATTAAGGCTTTACCGTAACCTTCGCCCGTTTCATCGATAGCTGCCGACCAACAGAGGATACAATCATGAACATCTCGCGCCGAAATGTGCTGCTTGGAGCTACCGCCGCCGCAGCGCTCGGACCGATCGCCGCCCGCGCGCAGACTTCCGAAGTGGTGATCGGCGTGATCTATCCATTCTCCGGCGCCAGCGCCCAGATGGGCGTCGATGCGCAGAAGTCGTACGAGACCGCGCTCGACATCATCAACAAGGACCACGATTTCGATCTGCCGCTGGCAAAGGGCGAAGGCTTGCCCGGCCTCGGCGGCGCCAAGATCCGCCTCGTCTTCGCCGACCACCAGGCCGATCCGCAGAAGGGCCGCGCCGAGACCGAACGCCTGATCACCCAGGAAAAGGTCTGCGCCGTCATCGGTACCTACCAGAGCGCGGTCGCCGTTACCGTCAGCCAGATCTGCGAGCGCTACCAGATCCCGTTCATCTCGGCGGACAATTCCTCGCCGAGCCTGCACCGCCGCGGTCTCAAGTACTATTTCCGCGCCGCTCCCCATGACGAGATGTTCTCGGCCGCCATGTTCAACTTCTTCGACGCGATGAAGAAGAAGGGCGCCAAGATCGACACGCTGTCGCTGTTCCACGAGGACACCATCTTCGGCACCGACTCCGCCAACACCCAGCTCAAGCTGGCGGCCGATCGCGGTTACAAGATCGCCACCGACATCAAGTATCGCTCCAACTCGCCGTCATTGTCGGCCGAAGTGCAGCAGCTCAAGACCGCGAATGCCGACGTGCTGATGCCCTCGAGCTACACCACCGACGGCATCCTGCTGGTCAAGACCATGGCCGAACTCGGCTACAAGCCGAACGCGATCGTGGCGCAGGACGCCGGCTTCTCCGAAAAGGCGCTGTATGACGCGGTCGGCGACAAGCTCGAAGGCGTGATCTCGCGCGGCAGCTTTTCGCTCGATCTCGCCGCCAAGCGGCCGATGGTCGGCAAGGTCAATGCGATGTTCAAGGAGAAGTCGGGCAAGGATTTCAACGACCTGACGTCGCGGCAGTTCATGGGTCTGCTGGTGATGGCGGAAGCCATCAACCGCGCCAAGTCGACCGACGGCGAAAAGATCCGCGAGGCGCTGGTGGCGACCGACATTCCGGGCGAGCAGACCATCATGCCCTGGAAGCGCGTCAAGTTCGACGAAATGGGCCAGAACAACGACGCCGACCCGGTGCTGCTGCAATATATCGGCGGCAAGTTCGTCACCATCTTCCCGCCGCAGGCTGCGATTGCCGAAGCCGTCTGGCCGATGAAGTAGCCGTCACTCTTTGGCGAGACATCACAAACGCAGCGTCGTCCCTGCGGACGCAGGGACCCATACGCCGAGGAGCATCGGATTCATCGTGGCCTCACGTCCTTCGTTCAAATGCGACTCCGGTGGTTATGGGTCCCTGCGCCCGTGCGCAATGCGCACTAGGCAGGGACGACGTGCGATGGGGGGATCCCAGTGACCGCCGAAACCATCATCCAGAGCCTGGCGAGCGGCCTCCTGATGGGGCTGCTCTACGGCCTGATCGCGGTCGGCCTGGCGCTGATCTTCGGCCTGATGGACGTCGTGAACTTCGCCCATGGCGAATTCCTGATGATCGCGATGTATGCGACGTTTTTCCTGTTCGCCTTCTTCGCGATCGACCCCTTGCTGTCCGCGCCGCTGGTCGCGGCCGCGCTGTTCGTGTTTGGCGCCGTGGTCTATCTATTGATCGTGCGCTTTGCCGTGCGCGCAAAAGCCAATGCCGGCATGGTGCAGATCTTCTCCACGTTTGGACTGGCGATCGTCATGCGCGGCCTGGCGCAATACTTCTTCACGCCGGACTACCGTAGCGTCACGCATTCATGGCTTGGCGGCAAAACCGTCTCGGTCGCCGGCATCTTCCTGCCGGTGCCGCAACTGGTCGGCGCCCTGGTCGCGATCGCCGCCTTCGGCGCGCTCTATCTCTTCATCAACCGCACGGACTTCGGCCGCGCGCTCGAAGCGACCCGCGAGGACGCCGGCGCCGTGGCGCTGGTCGGCATCGACAAGAACAGGGTGTTTGCGCTGGGCTGGGGCCTTGGCGCGGCGCTGGTGGGGCTGTCCGGCGCGGTCATGGCGATGTTCTTCTACATCTATCCGGACGTCGGCGCTTCGTTCGCCCTGATCGCCTATGTGACGGTGGCGCTTGGCGGCTTCGGCAGCGTGTTCGGCGCCTTTGCCGGCGGCATCATCGTCGGCCTCGTCGAGGCGACCACCGCATTGCTGCTGCCGCCCTCGCTCAAGGCGGTCGGAATTTACGCGGTCTATCTCCTTGTCGTCTTCGTCCGGCCGCGCGGCCTGTTCGGATCGATGTGATGGATACGGATTTCGCCAGAAGCCGCCGCCGCGACCTCGTCGTCGCATTTGTTCTCGCCGCGATTGCAGCCGTGGTGCCGCTGTTCGTCAAGGACGTCTATGTCCAGAACATCATGGTGCTGACGCTGATGTGGGGCGCGTTGTCGCAGAGCTGGAACATTCTCTCCGGCTATTGCGGACAGATATCGCTCGGTCACGCGCTCTATTTCGGGATCGGCGCCTATACCACGGCATTGCTGTTCACCAAGTTCGGCGTGTTGCCGTGGTTCGGCATGATCGGCGGCGGCGTGATCTCGGCCATCATCGCGATGGCGCTCGGCTATCCCTGCTTCCGCCTGCGCGGACATTACTTCGTCATCGCCACCATCGTCATCGCCGAGATCGGGCTGCTGCTGTTCCACAACTGGGACTGGGCGGGCGCGGCCATGGGCATCGATATTCCCGTGCGCGGCGATAGCTGGCTCAAGTTCCAGTTCACCCGCAGCAAGCTGCCGTACTTCTACTTCGCGCTGGCGCTGGCCTGCGTCGCCTGGTTCGTGACCTGGTGGCTGGAAGATTCCAAATGGGGCTATTGGTGGCGCGCGGTAAAGGACAATCCGGACGCCGCCGAAAGCCTTGGCGTCGTGGTGTTCAATTCCAAGATGGGCGCAGCCGCGGTATCCGCGTTTCTGGTCGCGGTCGGCGGCAGCTTCTACGCGCAGTTCGTCTCCTATATCGATCCTGAAAGCGTGATGGGTTTCCAGTTCTCGCTGCTGATGGCGTTGCCCGCGGTGCTGGGCGGCATCGGCACATTGTGGGGACCGATGCTGGGCGCGGTGATCCTGATCCCGCTGACCGAGCTGACGCGCTCCTTTATCGGCGGCTCGGGCCGCGGCGTCGACCTGATCGTCTATGGCGGGTTGATCATCCTGATCTCGCTGGCGCGGCCGCAGGGCCTGGTCGGATTGTTCGCGCCCAGGCGCAAGGAGGCGGCGCGATGACGACGCAGCTTCTGGAAACCCGCGGCGTCTGGCAGCGTTTTGGCGGCCTGATCGCCAACAGCGATGTCTCGATCTCGGTCGGACGTGGCGAAATCGTCGGGCTGATCGGGCCGAACGGCGCCGGCAAGTCGACGCTGTTCAACCTGATCGCGGGCGTGCTGCCGCCCACCCAAGGCTCGATCGTCTTCGACGGTGAGGATGTCACGGCGCTGCCGGCGGCCGAACGCTGCCAGCGTGGCGTCGGCCGTACGTTCCAGGTCGTGAAGAGCTTTGAGACCATGACGGTCATCGACAATGTCATCGTCGGCGCCCTGGTCCGCACCACCGTGATGCGCGATGCCCGCCGCAAGGCGCATCAGGTGCTGGAATTTTGCGGGCTCGGCCCGCGCGCCAACGTGCTCGCGGCCGACCTGATCCCGTCGGAAAAGCGCAGGCTCGAGGTTGCCCGCGCTCTGGCAACCGAGCCAAAGCTGCTGCTGCTCGACGAAGTGCTGACCGGGCTGACGCCGATCGAAGCGAAGACCGGCGTCGAGCTGGTGCGCAAGGTCCGCGACACCGGCGTCACCGTGCTGATGGTCGAACACGTGATGGAAATCGTGATGCCGCTGGTCGACCGCGCGATCGTGCTCGACCTCGGCAAGGTGCTGGTCGAGGGCAAGCCTGCCGACGTCGTCCGCGATCCGAAAGTCATCAGCGCCTATCTGGGGGATCGTCATGCTGTCGGTGCATGAAGTCACCACCGCCTATCAGGGCCTGGTCGCCATATCAGCGGTCAGTATCGAAGTGGAAAAAGGCGAGATTGTCTGCGTCGCCGGCGCCAACGGCGCCGGCAAGTCGACATTGCTGAAATCGATTGCGGGTGCGGAACGCCCACGCTCCGGCACCGTGTCGTTCGACGGCACCAGGATCGACGGCATGGCGCAGCACGTCATCACCTCGCACGGTATTGCCTATGTGCCGGAAAACCGCCGGCTGTTTCCGCGGCTGTCGGTGCGCGACAATCTGCGGCTCGGCAGCTATCTCTTTCGTGGCCAGGCCGATCGCGAGGCGCCGCTCGATCTCGTGTTCCAGCTGTTCCCGCGCCTCTCGGAGCGGCTGGAGCAGCGCGCCGAAACGCTAAGCGGCGGCGAGCAGCAGATGCTGGCGATCGGCCGCGCGCTGATGACGCGGCCGCGGCTGTTGATGCTCGACGAGCCGTCGCAGGGCATCATGCCAAAGCTGGTCGATGAAATTTTTCAGGCCGTGAAACGCATCCGTGACGCCGGCATGACCGTGCTGATCGTCGAACAGCGCATGGCCGAGTGTCTGGAGATCGCCGACCGGGCCTACATCCTGCAAACCGGGCGCGTGCTGATGCAGGGAAGTGCTGCCGACATCCGCGTCAATCCGGATGTGCGGAAGGCGTATCTGGGATTGTGACGCTCGTTGCCCCGGACGCGGTGCAGCAGTCGTAGCCCGCACGAGCGCAGCGATATGCGGGGAGAAATGCTGGATGTCGCTGCGCTCATCCGGGCTACGACTGCAGGGAGTTACGGCGTTTCCGTATTTCGCTTTGCCGCGGATGCGGCCATCAACATCTGTTCCACGAGCCCTTCAAACTCGCTCTTGGCGATCGGATCCGTCTTGGCAAACTCATCGTACGGTGCAATGGTTTTAGGCCACCAATGATGGTGGCGCCCCGCTTTATCAAGGACACGAGCCGCCGCTTCGACCTCAGCGTCCGTTGGCCTTGCCGCTAGGGCCAGGCCTACATGATTTGCAGCAGCGAACGCACTTGGTGCCATGAAATCGGCTTCATCTTCATGGACGCAAAGCTTTCCACCAAGGATGAATCCTTGCCACCCTTTGCCGGAGATGGCGTACACATTGAGTCCTGGTTCCATCATCTCGGCGGGGCAGCTTCGCAAATCTCGTAGATAGGCCTGATCAACCAGCGCGATCTCAAATCCTTCGGACCAGGATCTAATTTCCATCGCACGTATGTCGAGAATTAGCAGGTCGATGCGGGTATGGTGTTCGTCGGTCTTTCCACTTCTCAGCAGAAGGGGACCGTGGCCTGCCCCATAGCCAATCACCCAGAACTTTCTATCGGACTTGAAGTATTTGAGATTGGTTTGCATGGGATGACTATGTGTGATCGTGAGTTTCGGGCAGCGTCAGCCCAAACACTTTCGTCAAATCCTTTACCTGATCCGGCGACAGATACCGCGGGTTCAGCCCGCGCAGCAGCAGATAGAGTTTTGCCGTCTCCTCCAGTTCCTCGATCGCGTAAACGGCAGCCTCCAGCGTATCGCCTGAAACCACCGGACCGTGGTTGGCGAGCAGCACGGAAGAGTATTTCCCGGCCAGCCCCTTGATCGCCTCGGCCACTGCCGGGTCGCCAGGGCGGTAGTAGGGCACGAGCGCGGTCTGCCCGCATTTCATCAGATAATAGGGCGTCATCGGCGGCAGCGCGGCGCGGGGGTCGATCTCGGGCAGCATCGACAACGCCACCGAGTGGGTCGAATGCAGATGCACCACAGCGCGTGCGGCGCTGCGGGTCTGGTAGAGGGCGGTATGCAGCGGCACTTCCTTGGTCGGCGCATCGCCGGATACCAGCTTTCCGTCGGGCCCGAGCCGCGACATCCGCGCCGGGTCGAGTGAGCCGAGCGAGGCGTTGGTCGGCGTCACCAGCCAGCCGCCGTCGTCGAGTTTCACGCTGATATTGCCCGAGGAGCCCGGCGTCAGGCCGCGCTCGAACAGCGAACGGCCGAGGCGGCAGATTTCCTCGCGAATCCTTGTTTCGCTCATGCACATAGCCCAGTTTCCTGAACCTTTTCTCACGCTTTGGCAGCGCGGCCAAGCCGTGATACCCAGAGACAAGCCGCCGCCGGATAGTGGCCGGAACAGAAACCATTGAGGGACCGCCGCATGCCAGAATCCGCCAAACCGCGCGTTGCCGTCATCGGGCTGGGCTCGATGGGGTTCGGCATGGCGACCTCGCTGCGCCGCGCCGGGCTCGAAGTGACCGGCTGCGACGTCTCGGCGGACTCCGTGGCGCGGTTCGTGGCCGATGGCGGCAAGGGGGCCAGCACGCCGGCGGAGGCTGCGAAATCGGCCGACATCGTCGTCAGCGTGGTCGTCAACGCGGCCCAAACCGAGACCATTCTGTTTGGCGCCAATGGCGTCGCCGAAACCTTGGGGAAGGGCGCGGTGTTCATCTCTTCCGCTACCATGGACCCCGACGTCGCGCGGCGACTGGCGAAACAGCTCGAGGCCACTGGGCGGCACTACCTCGACGCCCCGATTTCCGGCGGCGCGCAGCGCGCGGCGCAGGGCGAACTCACCATCCTCGCCTCCGGCAGTCCGGCGGCCTTTGCCAAGGCGCGCCCGGCGCTCGATGCGATGGCCGCAAAGCTTTACGAGCTCGGCGATGACGCCGGCCAGGGCGCCGCGTTCAAGATGATCAACCAGCTGCTTGCCGGCGTCCACATCGCCGCCGCCTCGGAAGCGATCGCGTTCGCCGCCAAGCAGGGCCTCGACATAAGAAAGGTCTATGAGGTGATCACAGCGTCCGCCGGCAATTCCTGGATGTTCGAGAACCGCATGCCGCACGTGCTCGACGGCGATTACAGTCCGCGTAGCGCGGTGGAGATCTTCGTCAAGGACCTCGGCATCATCCAGGACATGGCGCGCTCGCAAAAGTTCCCGGTGCCGGTTGCCGCCGCTGCGCTGCAGATGTTCTTGATGACGGCCGCATCCGGCATGGGCCGCGACGACGACGCCTCGGTGGCGCGGATGTATGCCAAGGTCACCGGCACGCATCTGCCGGGTGAGCCAAAGTAGGAGCAGACAGATTGACAGTTGAAGCCACCAACCCTGCTCTGTTCATCAATGGGCCAAATCCTTTCTACAGCCAGACGGATGAGGATCATTTCTTCGCGTGGCTGGAGTCGATTCCTGCGATCAAGAAAGTGACCGGTAGGGGACGCGACTTGGAGCTGATTGTTGAGCGTCCAATCGACAAGGAAAGCCTGCGCGACTTAATTGCGCTCATGACGCGATATGAGGTGAACCGGCGCCCCCTTAAGCCTCTTTGTGATGAGCAAGAAGACGAATATTTTCGGGATGGGGGGAGGTATTGGCACTCGGCTGTCTACGGCTGAGTCCAGTCAGGTCACAACAACGAATTGAAAAGAGAACAGTGCATGCCCCGCTTTGCCGCCAATCTCTCCATGATGTTCACCGACGTTCCGTTCCTCGACCGCTTCGACGCTGCGGCGAAGGCCGGCTTCACCGCGGTGGAATTCCTGTTTCCCTATGATCACCCGGCCGAGGCCGTCGGCGAACGGCTGAAGCGCAACGGCCTGACGCAGGCACTATTCAATCTGCCGCCCGGCAATTGGGACGCCGGCGAAAAGGGATTTGCGGCGCTGCCGGAGCGTTTTGACGATCTGAAGCGAAGCCTTGAGACGGCGTTGCCTTACGCGACGGCGACCGGGGTCAAGCGGCTGCATCTGATGGCCGGCATCGCCCACCGAAGCGAACCAAAAGCGGTCGAACAGTTTTATAAATCGGTGGCGTGGGCCGCGGAATTCTTCGCGCCCCACGGCCTCGACGTCGTGATCGAGCCAATCAACTCGCGCAACGTGCCCGGCTACTTCCTCAACGATTTTGGCTTCGCGCGCGACCTGATCACCGAGCTGAAGATCCCGAACCTGAAACTGCAGTTCGACATCTATCACTGCCAGATCATTCATGGCGACGTCACCATGCGGCTGCGCGAGATGATGCCGATCACAGGCCACGTCCAGATCGCCAGCATTCCCTCGCGCAACGAACCCGACGGCGAGGAACTGAACTATCCGTTCCTGTTCGCCGAACTCGACCGGCTCGGCTATGGCGGCTTCGTCGGCTGCGAATATAACCCGCGGGCCAAGACCACCGACGGCCTCGGCTGGTTCAAGCCCTATGCCGGAGTAAAGCCGTGAAACTGTCTCTTGGCTGCATCGCCGACGACTACACCGGCGCCTCCGACCTCGCCAACACCCTGACCCGTCAGGGCCTGCGCACGGTGCAGACCATCGGCGTACCGTCGGACGACCTCGTGCTGCCGGAGGTCGACGCGGTCGTGGTGTCGCTCAAGAGCCGTTCGATCGCGGCTGATGTTGCGGTTGATCGCTCCCGCGCGGCCGAAAAATGGCTGCGTGGCCGCGGCGCCGGTCACGTGCTGTTCAAGATCTGCTCGACCTTCGATTCCACCGAGGCCGGCAATATCGGCCCTGTCATGGATGCGCTACGCGCCGATTCCGGCGATGCGATCGTGCTGGTGACGCCGGCCTTTCCGGAAACCGGCCGCACCGTCTATCAGGGCAACCTGTTTGTCGGTTCCGTGCCACTGAATGAAAGCCCGCTGAACGATCACCCGCTCAACCCGATGCATGATTCCAATCTGGTGCGGGTGCTGGCGCGCCAGAGCCGGACCAAGGTCGGGCTGGTCGATCTCGCCACGCTGTCGCGCGGCACCGATCCGGTTCGCGGACGGCTCGCCGATCTCGCGGGCAAGGGTCTCGGCGCCGCGATCATCGACGCGGTGTTCGACCGCGATCTGGAAACCATCGGCGCCGTCGCGCTGGATCATCGGCTGTCGGTCGGCGCGTCCGGCATTGGCCTTGGCCTCGCCCGGGCGCTGGTCGCCTCCGGCAAGGTCAAATCGGCTTCGGCTGGCGCGGTGGCCGGCGCCCCGCTTGGCGGACCGGCGGCATGTCTGGCGGGGAGCTGCTCGCAGGCGACGCTGGCCCAGATTGCCAACGCCGAAAAGGCCATGGCCGTGCTGCATCTCGATCCCGAACAGGTCGTTGCAGGGCCCGCCGAGGTGCAGCGCGGGCTGGCCTGGGCGAGCGAGCGAATCAGCGATGGACCCGTCCTGATCGCCTCAAGCTCGACGCCGGACCAGGTGGCAGCTCTGCAATCTCGTCATGGCCGCGATGCAGCTGGGCATGCCATTGAGCAGGCGATGGCGGACATTGCGGAAGGTTTGGTGCGCTCCGGCGTGCGGCGGCTGGTGGTCGCCGGTGGTGAAACTTCAGGCGCCGTGGTCGATCGCCTGCACATTCCCGGATTCCTCGTAGGCGCAGAAATCGCTGCAGGAGTGCCGGTTTTGCGTGCCGTCGGCGCCGACCAGGGCGACATGTTGCTTGCCCTGAAATCAGGCAATTTCGGCGGGGCGGAGTTTTTCTCCGATGCTCTGAAGCTGATGCGCTGATCGCCGCGCCGGCGTTCATGGCCCGGCGCCATCCGACGCGTACGTATTTTTACCCCGACGTCGTTAACTCAACCTGAGGACGTGTCGGGTTCTATTTCGCAACGCGATCCTTTTGATTCCCCGCTGCCTCGTCACGTTCGGCGTTCCCTCACGCCCAAAACCAAGAGATTCCCGCCATGCTCGCCAAATACTCCATCCGCACCAAGATCATCACCGTCGTGGCATTCCTGCTCGTCGCAATGACGGGAATGGGCCTGCTCGCGGTCAGGAACATGCGCGCCATCAACGCCAATACGGTGGATATTTCGACGAGCTGGCTGCCGAGCGTCCGCGTGCTCGGCGATCTGCGCGCCGGCGTCATCACCTACCGCAACGTGATCCGCGAGCACATGCTGTCCGAGACGCTGGAAGAGAAGCTGGCGCAGGAAAAGACGCTCGCCACCGTCGTCGAGAGCAACGCCAAGATCCGCGCCACCTATGAGCCGCTGATCACCACGCCGGAAGAGCGCGTCCTGTACAATGAATGGGTCAAGCTGTGGGAAAGCTACAAGAAGGGCACCGAGGAGGTCATGGCGCTGTCCCGCAAGGCGGTCGGCCAGATTGCCCGTGAGGCCCATGAGCTGAACACCAAGACGGTCAACAAGATCGGGCTGGATGCCGATGCCGTCCTGAGGAAGGACATCGACCTCAACAACGCCGGCGCCGACAAGGCGGCAAGCGATGCGGCCGACAGCTACGCCTCGGCGCTTATGATGCTGGCCGTGATCCTCGGCGCGGCGGTCATCGCCGGTATCACCGTCAGCGCCTATCTGGTTCGCGACGTCTCTAGCGGCATCGCCTCCATCGTTGCTCCGATGCAGGCGCTGGGCAAAGGCGATCTGAACGCGGACGTGCCGCATCAGGGCGAAAAGACCGAAATCGGCGCCATGGCGGATACGCTGCAGGTGTTCAAGCAGGAGCTGATCGCCAAGAAGGCCGCCGACGAGGCCGCGGCGCTCGACGCCGAAGCCAAGATCGAACGCGGCCGCCGCGTTGACGGCATCACCCGCAATTTCGAAAGCGTGATAGGAGAGATCGTGCAGACGGTATCGTCGGCTTCGACACAACTCGAAGCCTCCGCCGGCACGCTGTCTGCGACGGCCGAACGGTCGCAGACGCTGACGTCAACGGTGGCGTCGGCTTCCGGGGAAGCCTCTGCCAACGTGCAGTCGGTGGCATCGGCGACCGAAGAGCTGTCCTCCTCGGTCACCGAGATCGGCCGTCAGGTGCAGGAATCGGCGCGGATGGCAACCGATGCGGTGGGCCAGGCCCGCGTCACCAACGATCGGGTCAGCCAGCTGTCCAAGGCGGCGAGCCGTATCGGCGACGTGGTCGAGCTCATCAACACCATCGCTGGCCAGACCAATTTGCTGGCGCTCAACGCCACCATCGAGGCGGCGCGCGCCGGCGACGCCGGCCGCGGCTTTGCGGTCGTGGCGTCGGAAGTGAAGGCGCTCGCCGAGCAGACGGCAAAAGCCACCGGCGAGATCAGCCAGCAGATTACCGGCATTCAGGGCGCGACCCAGGAGTCGGTCAATGCGATCAAGGAGATCAGCGGCACCATTGAACGGTTGGCAGAGATTTCCTCGGCCATCGCGGCTGCCGTGGAAGAGCAAGGCGCGGCGACGCAGGAAATTTCGCGCAACGTCCAGCAGGCTGCCCGCGGAACCCAGCAGGTTTCCTCCAACATCTCCGACGTGCAACGCGGTGCCGGAGAGACCGGCGCCGCCTCCTCGCAGGTGCTCTCGGCGGCGCAGTCGCTGTCGGGCGACAGCCATCGCCTGAAGCTCGAAGTCGGCCGGTTTCTGGATTCGGTCCGGGCGGCCTGACGAACGGGTCGGCGGCAGACAAAGGGCCCGTCTTCCGGAAGGGAGCCGGGCCTTTTCTCGTCTGACGCGAATCTGGCGGGACTGCAACCCGATACCTCCGCGCAAGCGGAAATTAACCGGTCCCGGCTACGCTGCCGGTAATTTCGGGACCGCGCGCGCAGGTTGCTGGTTCCGCTGCCGAGCAAATTCCGCTTCCGGAAAACTTGCTTCAGAAAATTTGGGGTCGTCGACATGATCAAGCTCAACCGCATCGGAAACAAACTGGGCTTGGCCGGGGCGGTCGGCGTCTTGCTGGCGATCGGCATGGTGGCCAACCAGATAATCACCGAATCTGCGGTCACGGCTGCCAATGATCGGGCTGCCCGCTCGCAGAAGGTGGCCGATACCTCGCTGGAGGCACATCTCGAACTTCGCAAGATACAGCTCGCCGCCCGCGATATCAGGCTGGCGCGAACTCCCGCCGATGTCGAAAAGACTGTCGCCGACCTGCAGCGGCACAAGGCCGCCATGGCGAAGGACATCGAGGCCGCGCTCGAAACGGCAAAGATGACGGCCACCCAGGATCGGCTGCAGAAGACCAAGGCCCTGATGGAAGGCTTTACGGCTGCCGTGGAAGATCTCGCCAAGGCGCAGATCACGCTGCTGGCGCAGATCGACAAGCGCTCGGCCGTCTCGGATGAATGGACCAAGGCCGTCGCGGCGCAGCTGGGTTCGCCCGCCATGGCGAAGCTGGACAACCGCCTTGAGATCGAACGTCTGCTGTTTCAGGCCGATGCAAGGGTGAGCACGCTGCGGGCGGCGGCCTGGAAGCTCGGCGCCACCGGCGATGCCAATTTGGTCACCGAGATGGCCAAGACCGAGGCCTCGCTGAAGGATGTCTTCAACAAGCTGCGCGGAGAGGCGGACGACCGCGAGTTGCTGGTCGTGGTCAGCAACCTGTCTTCGATCGTCAAGCGCTTCCTGGCCTCCAACGAGGAAGCCGTAAAGACCGAGCAGGTAAAGAACGACATCATCATCAACCGCACCACCAAGTCCGCCGCCGATGCCGCCGATCTGATGGAAGCAACGGTCGAGAATTCCAAGAAGAATGCGCAGACCTCCAAGGAAGAGGTGGTCGCCGAAACAGCGCAGGCCAACCGGATCAGCCTGGTCATGGCCCTCGTCGTCGTCGTGTCGCTGATCGGGTCGGTGGTGTTTTCCTTCCTTGGCGTCGCACGTCCGATGACGCGCCTGAACGGTGCGTTGGGCAGGATGGCCGGCGGCGATCTCGACGTCGAGATTCCGGGCGCCGGCCGCGGCGACGAAATCGGCGACCTCGCCAAGACGGTGACCGTCATTCGCGAGAACGCCGAGCACAAGGCGCGCGAGGAAGCCGAGACCAAGATCAACCAGGACCAGGTCGCGGCGCAGCGGCGCAAGGCCGAAATGATCAAGCTCGCCGACGATTTCGAAGGCGCGGTCGGCAAGATCGTGGAGACCGTGTCCTCGGCGTCGACCGAACTCGAAGCCTCCGCCGGCACGCTGACGGCAACCGCCGAACGGGCCCAGGAGCTGACCACGATGGTGGCCGCGGCTTCCGAGGAAGCCTCCACCAATGTGCAGTCGGTGGCCTCCTCCACCGAGGAGATGGCCTCGTCCATCACCGAGATCGGCCGGCAGGTTCAGGAATCGGCGCGGATGGCCAATGAGGCCGTCGATCAGGCCCGCACCACCAATGATCGCGTCAGCGAATTGTCGAAGGCGGCAGCCCGCATCGGCGCGGTGGTCGAGCTCATCAACACCATCGCCGAGCAGACCAATCTGCTTGCGCTCAACGCCACCATCGAGGCGGCGCGCGCCGGCGATGCCGGCCGCGGTTTTGCCGTCGTGGCGTCCGAGGTCAAGGCGCTGGCGGAACAAACCTCGAAGGCGACCGGCGAGATCGGCCAGCAGATCACCGGCATCCAGGCCGCGACCGAGGAGTCGGTCGGGGCGATCCAGGCGATCAGCTCCACGATCGAGAAGCTGTCGGAGATCTCCTCGACCATTGCGGCCGCCGTGGAAGAGCAGGGCGCCGCGACCCAGGAAATCTCCCGCAATGTGCAGCAGGCCGCCCGCGGCACCCAGCAGGTCTCTGCCAACATCACCGATGTGCAGCGCGGCGCCGGCGAGACCGGCACGGCTTCTTCGCAGGTGCTCTCCTCGGCCCAGTCGTTGTCGTCGGACAGTGGCCGTCTCAAGCGCGAGGTCGGCAAGTTCCTCAATTCGGTGCGGGCGGCATAAGCAGCCGATCGATCCTGCCCAGGATAGCCCGTCACTGAACAAGGGGCGGGCTTTTTGCCGTTCGGGACCCGAGGCAAAGCCGGCTCCGACGCCGGCATCGTCCCGCTGAATCACCGCCTTGCTGGCGCCGGCCGCGCAGGGCGTAGTTAACAGAAACTCGGTATATCTACTGAGTAGCAATTAACGGGAAGAGAGCAGGCTGACATATACGATTCCGCGCAATGGGACCGACAACCCCTGTCGCGGAGATCACACATGTTTGGAATGATAGGCCGGGCCAGGATGACGGTTGGCCGAAGGATCTATGCCCTGATCTGCCTCAGCTTTATCGGGCTGCTGGGCGTTGCTTTTCTCGGCTCGCGCGAGCTGGCATCGAGCCTCGATCAGCAGAAGCAGATCGAATTGCAGCACCTCGGCGAGCTCGCGCTTGGCATCGTCAAGGAAGAGCATGCTGCGGCACAGAAGGGCGGCGTTTCGGACGCCGACGCCCAGAAGCGCGCGATGGCGCGGCTCGCGGCGCTCCGCTACGGCAACAACGACTATTTCTGGATCAACGACATGCATCCGAAGATGGTGATGCATCCGATCAAGCCGGAAATGAACGGCAACGATCTGTCGTCCTACAAGGATCCGAACGGCAAGCTGTTGTTCGTCGACTTCGTCGATACGGTCAAAAAGAGCGGCTCAGGCTTCGTTCCCTATGAGTGGCCCAAGCCGGGCTTCGACAAACCGCAGCCGAAATTGTCCTACGTGGTCGGCTTCGCGCCGTGGAACTGGGTCGTCGGCACCGGCGTCTATATCGACGACCTGAAGGCGCAGGCCTGGGCTTCGACCCAGCGCTCCCTGATCGTCATCGGCGTGATCCTGCTGTTCATGCTCGCTGTCTCGATCTTCGTGGCGCGCAGCGTCACCGCACCGCTGCAGCTTATGACCGTCACCATGAACGACCTTGCCAGCGGCAACCTCGCCGTCGAAGTGCCGGGCATCGGGCGCGGCGACGAGATCGGCGAGATGGCCAAGGCCGTCGAAGTATTCAAGAGCAACGCCGTTGCCCGCCAGTCGCTGGAGGCGGAGCAGCGCGCCGCAGAGACCCGGGCTGTCGCGAGCCGCAAGGCGGACATGAACAAGATGGCCGACGATTTCGAGGCGGCGGTCGGCCGGATCGTCGAAACGGTGTCGTCTGCGTCCGGCCAGCTCGAGGCCTCGGCGGGTACGCTCACGGCGACCGCGGAACGCGCGCAGGAACTCGCGACGACGGTCGCGGCGGCCTCCGAGGAAGCCTCCACCAACGTCCAATCGGTGGCCTCCGCCACCGAGGAGATGGCTTCATCCGTCACCGAGATCAGCCGCCAGGTGCAGCAATCGGCGCGGATGGCCAATGACGCCGTCGATCAGGCGCGGTTCACCAACGAACGCGTCAGCGAATTGTCGAAGGCGGCAACCCGCATCGGCGACGTCGTCGAGCTGATCAACACCATCGCGGGCCAGACCAATCTGCTGGCGCTCAACGCCACCATCGAGGCGGCGCGCGCCGGCGAAGCCGGCCGCGGCTTCGCGGTCGTGGCGTCCGAGGTCAAGGCGCTGGCCGAGCAGACCGCAAAGGCCACCGGCGAGATCGGCCAGCAGGTCACCGGCATCCAGGCGGCGACCCAGGAATCGGTGAACGCGATCCAGGCGATCAGCGGCACGATTGAAAAACTGTCGGAGATTTCGTCGACCATCGCAGCCGCCGTGGAAGAGCAGGGCGCCGCGACGCAGGAGATTTCCCGCAACGTGCAGCAGGCGGCGACGGGTACCCAGCAGGTGTCCTCCAACATCGGCGACGTGCAGCGCGGCGCCAGCGAAACCGGATCTGCGTCCTCGCAGGTGCTCGCGGCCGCGCAATCGCTCTCGGGCGACTCCAACCGCCTCAAGCTCGAGGTCGGCAGGTTCCTCGACTCGGTACGGGCGGCATGATCGTAGCGTTTTCGAGCGAAGTGGATGCCGGTTCGCATAGCAATCAAGCTTGCGCAGATTGCGTAGACTTATCTGCGGTAGAAAACGGTCAAAACAAGAATCTAGCGCCGACAATTCGGTCCGAAGCCGGCGTCTGATACCGCTTTGCGACCGGCAATGATTCGAATCAGAAGCGCAGGCTGCCTTCAGGAAGCCGGTTGTTCGGCTGTATGAGGAACAGGAAACATCCCTAGATCGTAAAATAGCGATTGCGGCATCAGCCGACCAATCGCGTTGCGTGAAACTTGTGGCGAATGTGGCCAACGAATTTCCGAAATCGGGAAAACTCGGTAATATACAAAGGCATCGTGAAGGTCTGATGCCAGAATCTGATGCCATATGTTCCGCGTCAATGAAGACGCGCCAGGACTCAAGACGCTTCATCCGATGGCAGGGCGCATCGAGGCACCCATCCGCCATGGTCAAGTTGCGCGTACGATCCCTCTCATTTCCGGCTAGCGCTTTTTTTCGTTGTTGCGACGATCGCTACCGACGGCTCGGATGACCGCCGCGTGTCGTTGCTTGATGAACTAGTTGACTCTGACTTCGTGAAGATCAGCCGGTCTCCGGATTTCGATCATTTTCGGAGCATCGAAGGATTGGGCGAGGCAAACAGCATTCCGCTCGATTGCCGGGACTTTGCCGCGTCATTCGCCTCGCTGCGGCTGAAGGCCTGCACGATCTATCTGCAGCGCACATTTCCGCGAATCCTTCAGGTGCAATATTCCACGACCGGGGCGATCGTCGGTCTGCTGATGGACGATGCGGCGTCGCTGATCCTGAACGGTGTGGAGGCTCGCGCGCCAGCCTTCCTGCTGGTCAAAGGCAGCGCAAAATGTGAGATCGTGGAGCAACAGTCCAATCTGGTCGCCTTCGTGAACTTCGATTCCATCGACGATCGCGGCTGGCCGGGCGAGTTCGACCGCGCTCAGGTGATTGCGACGGAACCTGCCAAATCCGATGCGCTTCGCACGACGTTGCGCGATGTCCTGACACTCGCATCGCATTCGCCTGAAACTCTGGTTCAGCCTGCTGTGATCGAGAGTATCGAAGAATCGATCCTGCAGGCGGTCGATCTGGCGATGGCTGCCGCATCGCCGGCATCCGAAGCCAAGCGCCTCAGTCTGAACCACTATCTGTCGCTGGTCCGGAAATTCGACGAGTTCGTCGCCGTCAACGCCGGCAAGACGCTGTACAGCGCCGACGTGGCACGACAGCTCGGGGTCTCGGTCCGGACGCTGCATAACGCCGTGGTTGCGATTCGCGGCATGAGCATGCATCGGTATATGCGGCTGCGGCGGCTGTGGAGCGTGCGTCAGCAACTGCTGCGGGGGGCGTCGCTGCAATCGATCAAGGCGGTCGCACTAGTGAACGGCTTCTGGCACATGGGCGAGTTCACCGCGCTGTACCGCGAGTTGTTTGGCGAAACGCCGCAGCAGACCTTGTCGGCGGCACGTAAGAATACGGATAGTCAGTCGTAATACCGGCGAAGCGAGCGACGGCACCGTAGTTCTACGATTTGCCCGAGTCTCTCTGCTTAGCCCCCGATTAACCATCGTATGAAACCTTAGCGACATGAGTGCCGCTCTGTGGCTTCGCCGCAGGAGCCCTTCGTTCGCAACGAACGGCTCGTCCAAATGTTCGGCCCGGCGCTTTTCAACCGTGATCCCGCAGGGCGGGAAACAACGGCATAGCTGCGATTTCAGTGACCCAGGTATTTTTTAAGGACGCCTATCATGTCGAGCATCACACGTTTCCTTCTCAATCTCTCGATCGGCGCCAAACTTGGCATCGCCTCGGGCCTCGGTGTGCTGCTCGTCGCCACGATGGTGATTGTCCAGATCCGGTCCAACACGGCGACGCGCGATCTCGACGCGCGCATGGCCGGACAGCAGACGATCGCCCGCGACGCGGTGGACGCCAAGGCCTCGCTGCGCGGCATGCAGATCGGCATCCGTGACCTGCGCCTCGCCGATAACGCGGCGGACCTGCAGAAGGCAAAGGACTACGTGTCGGCCCGACTGACGTCGCTCAACAAGTTTGCCGACGAGATGCAACAACTGTCGAAATCCACCGAAAACCGCGCGCGCATCGAACACCTCAAAGCGAGAGCGGCGGATTATGGGAAAGGTGCCGAGCAGATCGCGAAGGTTCGCGGCGAGGCGGTTGCTGCGGCTGGCGGCGGCGCCGATGCTGCGGCGCGGGTTGCCAAGCTGAATGAAGAAGTCATGCGCATCGCGCGCGCGGTAACGCTGCCGATCGTTGCAGAAATCGAGCCGCTCAGCGACCAGATCGCCAATTTCGCCAAGCACAACGTGGAAGAACAGGCTGCGCAGGGAGCACGGGAAATGGCAACGTCCGAGTGGGAATCCCTGGCACTCGGTATCGGCACGGTTCTGTTGCTGATCGTAACCAGCATTTTCTCCTTCTTCACCATCGCCCGCCCGATGCGCGCATTGAGCGTATCAATGGAAGAACTCGCCGGCGGCAATTTCGCCGTGGTGCTGCCGGGCCTCGGCCGCAAGGACGAACTCGGCGCGGTCGCCGGCGCCGTCGAGAAATTCAAGGTCGTCTCGGAACAGAAGGCGCGCGAGGAGGCGGAGGCCAAGATGAAGCAAGATCAGATCGCGGCCCAGCAGCGCAAGGCCGACATGGTCAGACTGGCGGATTCCTTCGAGGCCGCCGTCGGCGAGATCGTCGAGACCGTGTCATCCGCGTCGACCGAACTCGAAGCTTCCGCCGGCACGCTGACGGCGACCGCCGAGCGCGCGCAGGAAGTGACGACCATGGTGGCAGCGGCTTCGGAAGAGGCATCCACCAACGTGCAGTCGGTGGCGTCGGCGACGGAGGAACTGTCCTCCTCGGTGAACGAGATCAGCCGCCAGGTGCAGGAATCGGCGCGGATGGCCGGCGAGGCCGTCGACCAGGCCCGTCACACCAATGACCGCGTTAGCGAATTGTCGAAGGCGGCCGCCCGCATCGGCGACGTGGTCGAACTCATCAACACCATCGCCGGCCAGACCAACCTCCTGGCGCTCAATGCCACCATCGAGGCGGCGCGCGCCGGTGAAGCCGGCCGCGGTTTTGCCGTCGTGGCCTCAGAAGTGAAGGCGCTGGCGGAACAGACCGCGAAGGCCACCGGCGAGATCGGGCAGCAGATTACCAGCATCCAGGGCGCGACCCAGGAGTCGGTAGACGCGATCCAGGCGATCAGCGGCACCATCGAAAGGCTGTCCGAGATCGCCTCGACTATTGCGGCGGCGGTGGAAGAGCAGGGCGCGGCGACGCAGGAAATCTCGCGCAACGTGCAGCAGGCGGCCCAGGGCACGCAGCAGGTCTCCTCCAACATCACCGACGTGCAGCGCGGCGCCAGCGAGACCGGCTCGGCCTCGTCGCAGGTGCTCTCCGCGGCGCAGTCGCTGTCGTCGGACTCCAACCGCCTCAAGCTCGAAGTCGGCAAGTTCCTGGATTCGGTGCGGGCGGCTTGAGGCAGGCCCGCCCGAGCCGAGCTATGCCGGGGAAGTGAAGGGCGGCTGCGCTGCCGGAATTGGCCTTTTGGCCGCGCTTCGGCTAAATCAGCGCAGTCGACTGGGCTTTTTGCAGCGCCAGTTCCCATCCGGCTGTGGGGCCCTCGGGGAATGCTTCTTACATGATCGCGCTGGTCCGTATTGCACTGAGCCGGCCGTATACGTTTGTCGTGCTCGCCCTGCTGTTGTTGATCATCGGGCCGCTGGCTGCACTGCGCACGCCGACTGATATCTTTCCGGACATCCGGATTCCCGTCATCGGGGTAGTCTGGAATTATACCGGCCTGCCGCCGGACCAGATGTCCGGGCGCATCATCCTGCCGTTCCAGCGGGCGTTGACGACGACCGTCAACGATATCGAGCATATCGTCGCCAATTCCTATAACGGCATCGGCATCGTCAAGATCTTCTTCCAGCCCAACGTCGACATCCGTACCGCCAACGCCCAGGTGACGGCGATTTCGCAGACGCTGCTGAAGCAGATGCCCCCAGGAGCGACCCCGCCGCTCGTCCTCAACTACAGCGCATCCACCGTTCCAATCATCCAGGTGGCGCTGTCGGGCGAGGGGCTGACCGAGCAAAACCTGGCTGATATCGGCATCAACCAGCTGCGGACTCCGCTTGTCACCGTGCCGGGCGCCGCCATTCCCTATCCGTTCGGTGGCAAGCAGCGCCAGGTCCAGATCGACCTCATCCCCGCCGCGCTGCAGGCGCGCGGCCTGTCCGGGCAGGACGTCGCCAACGCGCTTGCCGCGCAGAACCTGATTACCCCCGTAGGCACCCAGAAGATCGGCCAGTTCGAATACAACATCCAGCTCAACAACTCGCCGCTCAAGATGGAAGAGCTTGGCAACCTGCCAATCAAGACGGTCAACGGTGCGATGGTCTATGTCGGCGACGTCGCCACCGTCCGCGACGGCAATCCGCCGCAAACCAACATCGTTCACGTCGACGGCAACCGCTCCGTCCTGATGATGGTGCTGAAGGCGGGCGCGACCTCGACGCTCGATATCATCGCCGGCATCAAGCAGAAGGTGATCGACGTCAAGGACCAGCTTCCTGACGCGCTCAAGATCGGCTTCATCGGCGACCAGTCGGTGTTCGTCCGCGGCGCGATCGAGGGCGTTGCCGTTGAAGGTGTCATCGCGGCGCTCCTGACCAGCGTGATGATCCTGCTGTTTCTCGGCAGCTGGCGTTCCACCGTCATCATCGCCATCTCGATCCCGCTGTCGGTGCTCGGCGCCATCATCATGCTGTCGGCGATCGGCGAGACGCTCAATATCATGACGCTCGGCGGCTTGGCGCTTGCGGTCGGCATCCTCGTCGACGACGCTACGGTCACCATCGAAAACATCAATTACCATCTGGAGCAGGGCAAGCCGGTCGAGCAGTCGATTCTGGACGGCGCCAACCAGATCGTGACGCCGGCGTTCGTGTCGCTGCTCTGCATCTGCATCGTGTTCGTGCCGATGTTCTTCCTGCAGGGTGTCGCGCGCTTCCTGTTCGTGCCGATGGCCGAAGCCGTGATGTTCGCAATGATCTGGTCGTTCATCCTGTCGCGCACGCTGGTGCCGACGATGGCGAAATATCTGCTGCAGCCGCATGTCCACCACGAGGGCGGACCGCCGAAGACGTACAATCCGCTGGTGCTGTTCCAGCGCGGCTTCGAGGCGCGGTTCGAGCGCATTCGCGGCACCTATCACGATCTTCTGTCGATGGCATTGCGGCGACGGCCGCTGTTCGTCACCGGCTTCCTCGGGGTAGTTGCGCTCTCGTTCCTGCTGGTGCCCTATCTCGGCCGCAACTTCTTTCCGGCCGTCGATGCCGGCAACATCCTGATGCATGTCCGTACCCAGATCGGCACCCGCGTCGAGGAGACCGCCAACCAGCTCGCCGACGTGCAGAAGGCGATCCGCAAGATCCTTCCGCCCGGCGAGATCGAGACGATGACCGACAATATCGGCATGCCGATCTCGGGCATCAACATGACCTACAACAACACCGGCGTGATCGGTCCGGCGGACGGCGACATTCAAATCAAGCTCAAGGAAGGTCACAAGCCGACAGAGCAGCACGTGCAGTTGCTTCGCGAGCAGTTGCCGCGGCAGTTCCCCGGCATGAGCTTCTCGTTCCTGCCGGCCGACATCGTCAGCCAGATCCTGAATTTCGGCGCCCCGGCGCCGATTGACCTGCAGATCCGCGGACCCAATTCGGAAGGTAATTTTTCGTACGCCAACAAGCTGCTGAGCCGCATCAAGAAGATTCCCGGGATCGCCGATGCGCGCATCCAGCAATCGCCGAACGCGCCCACCTTTAATATCGAGGTCGATCGCACCCGGGCACAGTATGTCGGCCTGACCGAACGCGACGTCACCAACAGCCTCGTGGTCAATCTGGCCGGCAGCGCGCAGGTGGCGCCCACTTATTATCTCAACCCCGACAACGGCGTGTCCTATTCGATCGTGATGCAGACGCCGCAATACAAGATGGACTCGCTCAGTGCGCTGCAGGGACTGCCGATCACGGCGACGGGCAATCCACAGGCGCCGATCCTGGGTGGCATTGCGGACCTGAAGCGCGCGACATCCAGCGCGGTTGTGTCCCAATACGACATCCAGCCGTTGGTGCAGATCTTCGCGACGCCGCAGGGCCGCGATCTCGGCGCGGTCTCCGCCGACGTCCGGGCTGCGATGGCAGACACGGCCAAGGACGTGCCCAAAGGCTCGTCGGTGGTGCTGCTCGGCCAGGTGCAGACCATGAACAGCTCCTTCTCCGGCCTGCTGTTCGGCCTGCTCGCTGCGGTGGTGCTGATCTATTTCCTGATCGTGGTGAACTTCCAGTCCTGGTCCGATCCTTTCGTGATCATCACGGCGCTGCCGGCGGCGCTCGCCGGCATCGTCTGGATGTTGTTCACGACCCAGACCACGCTGTCGGTGCCGGCGCTGACCGGCGCGATCATGTGCATGGGCGTGGCGACCGCCAACAGCGTACTGGTCATCAGCTTCGCGCGCGAGCGCTACGAAGAGCTCGGCGATCCCGTCGCCGCCGCTCTCGAAGCCGGCTTCGTCCGCTTCCGTCCGGTGCTGATGACGGCGCTTGCCATGATCATCGGCATGGCGCCGATGGCGCTGGGTCTCGGCGAGGGCGGCGAGCAGAACGCCCCGCTCGGGCGCGCCGTGATCGGCGGCCTGATTTTTGCAACGATCGCCACCCTGATGTTTGTTCCAGTGGTGTTCAGTATGGTACACAAGAAACAAGGCGCCAAAGCCGCCGCCTCACCGGAGATGCCGCATGCCCACTGAACCGAGCCCGCCGGTCTCACGCCGGAAGCTGGGCCTATTCGGGGTAGCGGCCTTGATCGGCGCGGGGCTGATCGTCGCCACCGGCATCCGTGCCCGCGAGGATTCCAGCGCGAAACTCAAGGAATGGACCGATGCGCAGGCGATTCCCTCGGTCGCCGTCGCGCTTCCGAGCGGGAGGGCGCTCAGCCCTACCATCGACCTGCCGGGCCGGCTGGAAGCCTATTCGCGCGCACCGATTTTTGCGCGTGTCAGCGGTTATCTCAAAAGCTGGAATGCGGACATCGGCGCGAAGGTCAGGGCAGGCGATGTGATCGCCGAGATCGAGGCGCCGGACCTCGATCAGCAGTTGCTGCAGGCGAGGGCCGATCTCGTCAGTCAGCAATCGAGCGCACAACTGTCGGAAGCAACGCTGACGCGCCGCAAATCGCTGCTCGCCTCGAACTTTGTCTCGATGCAGGAAATCGATGAGCGCACGGCGGACCTCAACAACAAGAAGGCCGCCGTCAAATCCGGCCAGGCCAACGTCGAACGGCTGGAAGCGCTCGCTGGCTACAAGAAGATCACGGTCCCCTTCGATGGCGTGGTCACTTCGCGCGACACGGACGTGGGCGCGCTGATCAATGCCGGCGGCGGCTCGGGTCCCCCGATGTTCGTGGTATCCGACATCGCCAGACTCCGCGTCTACGTCAACGTACCGCAGAACTATGTGCCCGCGATCAAGATCGGTGCGAAGGCTGCGCTGACGATGCCGGAATATCCGAACCGCACGTTTGCGGCGACGGTGGAGGCCTCCTCGCAATCGGTCGATGTATCTTCCGGGACGACCCGCATGCAGCTCGCACTCGACAATGCGAACGGCGAATTGATGCCGGGCGGCTATGCCAGCGTCCGCCTGCCGCTGCTGCGCGACGCCGTGCCGCTGCACATTCCCGCCAGTGCGCTGATCTTCAACAAGGATGGCCTGCGGGTCGCCACTGTCGGTCCAAACGACAGGGTGCTGTTCAAGACCGTGACGATCGCGCGCGATCTCGGCAAGGATATCGAGCTGGCCTCCGGCCTCGCAGCCGACGACCGCATTATCACCGCGCCGCCGGACGGTATCGCCGATGGCGACCAGGTCCGCGTGGTCGGTAGCGATGCCAAAGGCAAGCCCGCGACGGCGTCGGAGAAGCAGGACGTGAAGGGGTAGGGCTTCCCTTCATCTCGCGCTTATCCGAGCAGTGGATGCGCGTCGCTCCTTACCACCAGCGCGGTTGCACCGGCTGATACTCTTGGCCACCACGCCGGCGCGTATTGACGGCCTGAGGGTTCCAGGCCTGGAAAAAAGGGTTGAAGCCGTCGTCGTTGGGGCCGTCGACGAGGATATCCGGCGGCGTGGGCTTGCGCGTGATGAAGCCGCCTTGCGGCTGATTGCTCAGCACCGTGACGAACTCGGTGCGATAGTTGGTTTCTTTGCTCAGCGGCTCATCCGAGATGATGATCGAGGATCGCGGCAGCGCCGTCGGCGCGATGCGATCGAGCACCTCCTGCGGGATGGTGATGCGGTCGAGTGCGGACTTGGCGTCGTCTCCGTGGTCGATGGTGACCGCGGTCCAGCGCAGGCCCGATTCGTTGCGCGCCACCGCCGTGAACACATGCGTACCGATCGGCCTTTCGGGATTGCTGATCTTGACCGGAACCTCGATCGTTGCGTCGAACACCACGCCGCCGCCGTCGGGCGCCGGCTTCTGCGTCTGGCGGCGCACGTAAAGCTTTTGCGTCGCGCGGCTGACATAGATCGAGACCGGCTCGAGCGCGAGCTTGGCCTCGCTCGCCGCCTTGGCGGTGGCGGCCTTCCGCGCCTGGGCCACCTTGGCCGCTTCTTTCGCGGCGGCCGCGGCGTCGAGCTTCGATGTCGCGTCGGCCTTGGCGGCGTCGAGCTGCGTTCCCAGTTCCGCGGCCTTGGCGGTGGCCTTTTGCTTGAGGTCCTCGGCCCGCGCCCTGGTCTCGTCGGTCTTGGCTGAAACGAGCGCCTTCTCGGCGGAGGCGAGTTCCGCCTCAGCGCGGGCTTTCTGTCCCTCCAGCTTGCGCAGCGATGCCGTTAGCGAAGCCGTCTCGCGCGCGGCTGTCGCTGCGGCCTTCTTGGTCTCATCGGCCGCTTTGGCCGCCTCGCCCGCCTCGCGGGGCAGCGCCTCCGCCCTGGCCGGCGCGGCCGCGATGGCCTCCGCCTTCGGCACCAGCAGCGCCGGATGCGAGAATTCCACCGGCTCGGCGTTCTCGGGCGAGATGATCACTCGCATTCCGATTCGCGTCTTGTCGAACAGCTTTTCGGCAAAGCCGAACGGCATCCGCACGCAGCCGTGGGAGGCCGCGTAGCCGGGCAGGGGCCCGCCGTGCAGAGCGATGCCGTTCCAGGTGATGCGCTGCATGTTCGGCATCGAGGCATCGTCATACATGTTCGAGTGGTGATCTTTTTCCTTGTCGACGACCGCAAAGACGCCGGCCGGCGTCTCGCGTCCCGTGGTTCCGGTCGACACCGGCGCGCGCAGGATCCACCCTTCGGTATCGTATAAAGTGACGTGCTGGGTCCTGATCGACACGATGGCCATGATCGGCTCGCCGGCATCGCGCGCGGCGGTCGTCTCCTTGATAGCGGCTGGACGCGGTGCCTGTCTCGCCGCGGCGTCGGCGGTCAGCGCCGTCAGGGCGGCCATCGCCGCGAACGTCATGATGGCAGGAGGAACCCAACGCCGCGCCGCCGCAGTGGTTCGCGCGGTCCTGGATCGATTTGCCATGTCATTCCCTGGTCGAGATGCCTGTCGGTGCTTCGTTAACTCATACACGACAGTCCGCGCGGGGCGAAGTGCGGTTAGCTGACGCAAGCGGGGACGGGAACCGGGGGCGTGTGGCTATCCCACCCGCCACTCCAGCACGCCATCCTCGGCCGTCACAACCTTGCCCACCGAGCCTACCGGCGTACGGTCCAGGTTCAGCAAATGCTCGAGCGTCGCACCGTCATTGGCGGGGATGCGGGCCAGCGCCCGCGCGTCGGCCTCGGTACGCATCATCACTACGCCGTGCTCGACCTCACCCTTGCCCTTGTAGATCACGGTGAACGCCTCGACCTTGCCCTTACCGTTGGCTTCGGTGACGAAGTCCGGCACGGCCCGTTTACGCCGGTCGGCCTCGGCCTGCACGCTGGTCTCCTGCTCAAGGGACTGCTTCGGCGCCTCGCGTGACAGCACCAGGCCATGATGCTTGGTAACAAACCCGCCCTGGCCGTAGAGCAGGCCGAGCTTGCCCTTGTTGCGCAGGCTGCGCACCATCGCGATGGCGGCGTGCGTCATATAGGTGTTGAGCGGCGCGCCGAAGAAGGTGAGGCCGCCGGTTACCGTCGGCTGCACGTCGGGGCCCAAGCCCAGCGTCCGCCGCGCCATCTTG
Organism: Bradyrhizobium sp. McL0615; assembly: GCF_049993905.1. Taxonomy (NCBI): domain Bacteria; kingdom Pseudomonadati; phylum Pseudomonadota; class Alphaproteobacteria; order Hyphomicrobiales; family Nitrobacteraceae; genus Bradyrhizobium; species Bradyrhizobium sp. McL0615. The sequence goes on from NZ_CP188254.1 coordinate 2,992,351, forward strand.
GGCACGCAGGGGAAGCAGCTATAGAGCTCAATGGCGTCAAATTTCTTGCCGTCGCCTTCGACCAGATCCATCACTGCCTTCAGTACCGCGTTCTGCGGATGGCTTTCGTAGAACTGGTCGCGCACCAGATAATCGCGCGGCTCTTCCGCCGAGGCGCCGCCGATCGGATAGATCAAGCGGTCTTCGGGTACGCCGGCCGCGCGGGCTTTTGCGAGCGACGTCAGCAGCACTGCGCCGCCCATGTTCACGGTCGGATTGGCTACCATCAGTTTTGTGTAGGGCCAGGCAATCAGCCGGTTCTCAGGCGTCGGCGTGGTGATCTCGTCAGCCGTAAAGCGCTTCTTCAGCCATGAATTTTCATTTCCGGAAGCGACGCGCGCATAGGTCGACCACAGCGCGCCGGATTCGGCGAGCGCCTCGCGCGGGGTCTGGCCCCAATGCGCTGATGTGGCGGATTCATACAGCGGATAGACCGTAATGGGGCGGAACACGCCGAGCTTCACCGCCATCGGCTTCTGGAACGCCGCGCCGCGCTTCGGCTCCTCGACGTCATGGGCGAACGGCGTCCACGGCAGCGTGATGCCGCCGCGCTCGGCCTTGGTTGCGGTGGATTGCGCTTCCGCGCCGCAGACCACCGCCACGCTGCATTCGCCGCGGGCGATGCGCTTTGCGGCTTCGTGGATGTAGCGGATCGGGCTCTCGCCGCCGACCGGACCGTAATAACAATGCGCCGGATTGGCGCCGAGCCGCGCCGCGAGCTGCTTCTCGGGATCGCGGTAACGCCAGCTCAGGAAATTGACGACGTCGAGCGAGCCGAGTTCCCCGAGCAGTTTTGCCCCGCTATCCGCCTCCGCCCGCCGCACCGCTGCTTCGAGCAGTGCCAGTGGTTCGAGGCCGGCGGCGATGTCCTTGGGTCGGTCGGCGATTTCGCCGACGCCGACGATGACGGGAATGCGGTCTTCGGGGAGGGGGGAGTTGTTGTTCGGCATTTTTTCTTGTTTCGCTTTCTAGAGAGTCAATTCGCAGTTCGCTATTCCGTCATTGCGAGCGAAGCGAAGCAATCCATGGTGCGGCAAAGGAAGTATGGATTGCTTCGTCGCTTACGCTCCCTTGCGCAAACGCTTCGCGTTTGTCGCAGGCAATGACGTGGAGAGGCCTTCACTCCTCCATCAGCATATTCATATGCTCCACCGCGTCGGCGAAATCTTCCTTGAATTCCTGCACCACGGCGCCGGCCGACTTTACGCTGTCAATCAGTCCGACGCCCTGGCCGACAAAGTAACTCACGAGATCGCGCGCCTGTGCATTCCCTGCGGCGGCGGCGCGGTCGATCGAGTTGAAGGCGTCGCGGCTGATGATGCTCTGCAGCGGCATCGGCAGCGCGCCAGGGCTGTCCGGTCCGCGGTCCCACGCGTCGGTCCACACCGAGCGCAATTGCCGCGCCGGCTTTCCGGTGCGGCCCTTGGAGCGGATCGCGTCGCGTGAGGAAGCCGCGATCATTTTCTCGCGGAAGATTTCGGTGGTCTCGGATTCCACCGTCGCCAGCCACACCGAGCCGGTCCACGCACCGGCTGCGCCCATCGCCATGCAGGCCGCCATCTGCCGCCCGGTCATGATGCCGCCGGCGGCCAGCACCGGCGCGTCGCAGATCGGCTTGATCGCCTTGATCACTTCGGGCACCAGCACCATAGTCGAGACCTCGCCGCAATGGCCGCCGGCCTCGGTGCCTTGGGCTACCAGGATATCGACGCCGGCCGCGACCTGCCGCAGCGCATGTTCCTTGGAGCCGATGAGGGCTGCAACCGGCACGCCATGCTTGCGGCCCTTGTCGATCATCGCCTTCGGCGGCACGCCGAGCGCGTTCGCGATTAGCTTGATCGGATGGCGAAAGGAGACGTCGAGCACATCGAGCGCGCGCTGCGCGTCGAACGGCTGCGGCTGGTTGTCGGCGACGTTGGTCGTCGTCAGTTCGATGCCGTATTTCTTCAGGAGATTTCGGGTGAAGTCGCGATGCTGCGGCGAGATCCGCGCCTCCAGGCTTTTCCAGGTGACGTCCTTTTCGCCCGCGGTCGAAATGTTTTCCGGGATCAGCACGTCGAGCCCGTAGGGCTTGCCGTCGGTGTGATCGTCGATCCATTTCAGTTCCAGCTCGATGGTCTCCGGCGAGTGCGCGGTCGCGCCCAGCACGCCAAAGCCGCCGGCGCGGCTGACAGCCGCGACCACGTCGCGACAATGGCTGAAGGCGAGCAGCGGAAACTCAATTCCCAGCATGTCGCAGATCGGCGATTTCATGGTGTGTCCTCCCGTGGCCGCATTTCCGCTAGCTGCTCGGCGTTTCCGGCGACGCTAGCCCAAGCAAGGCTTGCATGCCAAGCACTACCAGTCCGCATAATGGATCGGCCTTCATCCTCATCCTGAAGAGCCGCGTTAGCGGCGTCTCGAGGGATGAAAGCCCGGCTGTCGCAATAGCGGGGCAACATGGTTCGAGACGGCGCTGACGCGCCTCCTCACCGTGAGGAACGGGCAATTCCATCTCGTAGAATATGCAATGCCATGCGGCCCATTTGCGTCTTGCGCTTTGGCGCTACGGAAGGAATGCTGTTTGCCAAATCAAAGAAAACATCAGGGAGCCCTTATTCATGTCCGCAATGCCATCTGCCGCCGCCAAATCTACCGAGACTTACGACGTCGTCGTGGTCGGTGCTGGCTTTGCCGGTATGTACATGCTGCACCGGCTGCGCGGGCAGGGCATGACGGCGCGGGTTTTTGAGCAGGGCTCGGGTGTCGGCGGCACCTGGTACTGGAACCGCTATCCCGGCGCGCGTTGCGACGTCGAGAGCATGCAATATTCCTATTCGTTCTCCGAAGAGCTGCAGCAGGAATGGGACTGGAGCGAGCGTTACGCGCCGCAGCCGGAGATCTTGCAATACGCCAACCATGTCGCGGATCGTTTCGACCTGCGTCCTGACATCCAGTTCAACACCCGCGTCGAAAGTGCCGTGTTCGACGAGACGACTTCGCTGTGGTCGGTCTCGACCTCGGACGGCAGGACGGTCGCCGCAAAATTTGTCGTGCTCGCCACCGGCTGCCTGTCGAATGCGCGGATGCCCGACATCAAGGGTCTCGATCAATTCAAGGGCAAGGTCTACCACACCGGTCACTGGCCGCACGAAGCGGTCGATTTCAGCGGCCAGCGCGTCGGCGTCATCGGCACGGGATCGTCGGCGATCCAGTCGGTGCCGGTCATTGCCGAACAGGCGAGCCAGCTGACGGTATTCCAGCGCACTGCGAATTTCTCCATTCCCGCCCGCAACGCTGCGCTCAGCGAGCAGGAGCGGGAGAAGTTTCGCGCCAACTATCCGGAGATCAGGCGCTTTGCGCGCGAGGTGGCGAAGAATGGCATCTATACCGAGGTGCCCGATCGCGGCGCGCTCGACGATGGCGACAACGAGCGGCGCTCGAATTACCAGGCGCGCTGGGACCGCGGCGGGCTCACCTTCATGTCGGTCTACAACAATCTCGGGCTCGACAAGACGGCCAACGACACCGCCGCGAATTTCGTCCGCGAAAAAATCGCCGAGATCGTCAAGGACCCGGAAACGGCAAAGCTGCTGCAGCCGAACAACCATCCGATCGGCTCCAAACGTATCTGCATCGACACCGATTATTTTGCAGCCTTCAATCGTCCCAACGTGGCGCTGGTCGACATCAGGTCCAATCCGATCGAGGAGATCACGGAGAATGCCGTGCGCGTCGGCGGCGAGGATTACGAAGTCGATGCGCTGGTGCTGGCGACCGGTTTTGACGCCATGACGGGGTCGGTGGCGAAGATCGATATTCGCGGCCGGGACGGCAGGACGCTGAACGACAAATGGTCCGCAGGTCCACGCACCTATCTCGGGCTGATGAGCGCAGGCTTTCCCAATCTCTTTGTCATCACCGGCCCGGGCAGCCCATCGGTGCTGTCGAACATGATTGTCTCGATCGAGCAGCATGTCGACTGGATCGCCGACTGCATGGCCTATATGCGCGACCAGGGTCTCGATACGATGGAGGCGAGCCAGGACGCCGAAGACAAATGGGTCACTCACGTCAACGAGGTCGCCTACACCACGCTCTATCCGACGGCCAATTCCTGGTACATGGGCGCCAACGTCCCGGGCAAGCCGAGGATTTTCATGCCCTATATCGGCGGTGTCGGCCCTTACCGGCAGATCTGCAATGACGTCGCGGCCAAGGGATATGAGGGCTTTGTGATGGAGCGGGTCGAACAGCCGCTGGAAGTGGCGGTGTCCTGACGTCTTCGTAGGGTGGGCAAAGCGCAGCTGCCCACCATCTTGCAGCGTGGCGTGAATATGGTGGGCACGGCGCAAACGCGCCTTTGCCCACCCTACAAGTCAGCCGCGCAGCCGCCGCGTCAGCACCTCAACGAACCGATCTACATCAGCCTCGTCATTGTACACGTGCGGCGAGATACGCATCCGGCCCAGGCGCGGCGCGACATAGACACCATCGCTTGCCAGTCCCTCAACGAGGCCCGGCGGCATCCCGCCCTTGAAGGCGAGACTCAAAATATGCGGCGCCCGCAGATGGGGCTCCGGAACGCTGACGCCGATGCCGCGCACGCCGGCTGCGATCCGCTCCGTCAGCATCGTGAGACGTTGCATGATAGCCGGTGCGCTCCATTCGGCCACCATCTCCATGCCGATCGAGGCCATTTCCATCGAGATGAAATGATCGCGTTCGCCCATGTCGAAACGGCGTGCATCGGGAACGTAACTGAGATCGGTGAAATACACCGCGTTCTCGGCGCGCACGTTGCGGCGCCCGGCAGACGTCTGCTCCAGCGGGATGCCGTTCTGGTGTCGTTTGGCGACATAGAGAAAGGCGCGGCCGTAGGGCCCGAGCAGCCATTTGTAGGTCGGGAAGATCATGAAATCCGGGTCGAGACGCTTCACGTCCATCGCCAGCACACCGGCGCTTTGCGTCGCGTCGATCAGGAAGGCAGCACCCCGCTGCCGGAGCGCCGTGCCGACCTTGTCGATATCGATCAGCCCGCCGTCCGACCAGTGCACCGAGGAGATCGAGGCCAGGCTGACCGGCGGTCCGCCTGTTCGTTCGATGCTTTCGAGAACTGCCGACGTCCAGTCGGCGTCGTCAGGTTGCTTGATGGTCTCGACGGTGAATCCTGCCGCATCGGCCCGCGTCTGCCATTCCAGCACAGGGGAGGAGTGATCGTTTTCCAGCACGAGGACGCGCGTGCCGCGGCCGGGCGTCAGAAGCTTCGCCGCCGTCGCGACGCCGTAACTGATCGAAGGAATCAACGCGATGTCGGAAGGCTCGGCGTCGATCAGCCGGGCGGCAGCGGTCCGTGCACGTTCGTGCTGCGCGTAGGCAAAACCAGCCTCGAGCGTCCAGGGCCTGCCCTTGCGCCCCACCGCGGTACGGCCTGCCTCCAATGTCCGGATCGGCAACGGGCTGTAGGAGGCGGCGTTGAGGTAGCAGATATCGCGGGGAATATCGAACAGGGCACGCTGTGACGGAAGCATCTGGATGGTCTCGTGGTGAGGACCAGTCCAATATGACTTATCCCGGCCGCACCAGCCACAAAGGCATTGCTCCGAGTTGTGGCCTGAAGCGTCCTAATCCGCAGCTGCCGTAGGGTGGGCAAAGCGAAGCGTGCCCACCATCTCACAGCGTACTCGGTGATGGATGGTGGGCACGTCGCTGCGCTCCTTTGCCCACCCTACGCACCGCGCCCGTTAAACCTCCAACCACTCCTTGCGCACTCCGGCATTGGCGGCGAGCTCGGTGGGCGTTCCCTCGAACACGATGCGGCCGTGGCCCATCACGTAGAGACGGCGGGAAATTCTCAGCGCGATGGTGAGCTTCTGCTCCACCAGCAGGATCGCGGTGCCGCGCTTGGCGATTTCGTCGAGCAGCGTGCCGACCTGTTCGACGAGTTTGGGCGCCAGTCCCTCGGTGGGTTCGTCGATGATGACCAGATCCGGGTCGCCCATCAGGGTGCGGCACATCGTCAGCATCTGCTGCTCGCCGCCCGACAGCACGCCGGCCGGATTGTCCTGGCGCGCGGCGAGATTGGGAAACAGTGCAAACACGTCCTCGAATTTCCAGCGCCCGACGACGCCGGCGCGCTTCAGCCCGAGTTCGAGGTTCTGCCGCACGGTCAATCCCGGAAACACCTGGCGGTCCTCCGGCACGTAGCCGATGCCGAGATGGGCGATCTGGTCGGGCCGCAGCCCTGCGATGGCGCGGCCCTTGAAGCCGATTTTGCCGACCGGCGCCACCAGGCCCATGATGGTCTTGCAGGCGGTCGAGCGGCCGACGCCGTTGCGGCCGAGCAGGCTGACGATCTCGCCCTGATCGACCCTGAGGTCGACGCCCTGCAGGATGTGGCTCTTGCCGTAGAAGGCATGGAGATCGCGGACCTCGAGCATCATGCCGCCACCGTCCCGAGATAGGCTTCCTGCACGGCGGCATTGCCACGGATGGCGGTCGGTGCATCGGAAGCAATGACTTCGCCATAGACCAGCACGGTGATGCGGTCGGCGAGGCCGAACACCACGCTCATGTCGTGCTCGACCATGATCAGCGTCTTGCCTTCCGTGACGCTGCGGATCAGCGCGACGGCTGAGTCGGTCTCGCTGTGGCTCATGCCGGCCGTCGGCTCGTCGAGCAGGATGGTTTCGGCGCCCCCGGCGATGGTGATGCCGATCTCCAGCGCCCGCTGTTCGGCATAGGACAGCAAGCCGGCCTGAAGGTTTCGCCGGTTCGAAAGCTTCAGCCGCTCGAGCAATTGGTCGGCGGCAGCGTTCAGCGCCTTCTGCCGCCCGAGCAGGTGCCAGAACGAGTAGCGGTATCCCTGCGACCACAACAGCCCGCAGCGGATGTTCTCGAACACGCTCATGCGCGGAAAGATCGACGTGATCTGAAAGCTGCGCGAAAGACCGAGCCGGTTGATCTCCTGCGGCGCCAGATCGGCGATCGATTGGCCGTTGACCGTGATCGAGCCGGAGCTGATCGGAAAGCGTCCCGAGATCAGGTTGAACAGCGTGGTCTTGCCGGCCCCGTTGGGGCCGATGATGGCATGGCGCTCGCCGCGGGGAATCGAGAGATTGACGCCGCGGATGATTTCGGTGGCGCCGAACTTTTTGCACACGTCGCGCAGCTCGACGGCGGGCACGCCTGCGGCATCGGCGCTCACGACATTGCCTCCTGCACTTTTACGCCTTGTATCTTGACGCCATCCTGGATCTTGGCGCCTTCCATCAGCGCGTCCCAGCGCTCGCGGAAACCGTGGGCCTCGCGGCGCAGCCACAACCCGCCAAGCACCAGGGCGGCGAGGGCGACGACCCATGGCAATGGCGCCGTGGTGTCAATGAGGTGCCCGCCAATCGAGAACTTCTTGCCCTGGGCGGCGCCAATCGTGGTGAAGGACGCCAGCTCGACCATCAACACAAAACCCAGCAACACCAATAGCGCCGGCGGAAATGCCCGCGCGTAAGGAAGCGCCAGTTCGCGCAGGCGCCCGGCGCGCCAGATCGGCACATGCATGAAGATCAGTCCGATCAGCCCGCCCGGCGCGTACATCACCATCACGATGAACAGCACGCCGACATAGAGCAGCCAGGCGTTGCTGAGCAGGCTGACCCCGCTCTGCAGCAGCACCACCACGATGGTACCGAGGATCGGTCCGAAGAACCCGCCGGCGCCGCCGATATAGACGGCGAGCAGCGCATTCGCAGACTTGCCCGCAGACACCGTGTCGAAGGTGACGATTTCGTAGATCAGCACGTATAGTCCACCGGCGATGCCGGCGAAGAAGCCCGAGAGAGCGAACTGGTAGAGCCGCACCACGCGCGGATCGTAGCCGACGAACTGGGCGCGCTCGAAATTGTCGCGGGTGGCGTTGGCGATGCTGCCAAGCGGCGTCTGGGTCTGCAGCCGCATCAGGGCCGCGGCGATAAAGGCCCAGGCCAACACCAGGCAGTAGACCTGCCAGGACGAGGCGTATTTGACGCCGAGCAGGCTGGTGTCCATCACGCGATCGATCGCGATGCCACCTTCGCCACCGAAGAAGCCCATGAACATCAGCGCCGCCGCGGAGACCAGTTCGCCGAGCCCCATCGTGATCATCGCAAACGCGGTGGCGCGCTGCTTGGTCACCAGCCAGCCGAAGACATAGCCGAAGAACAACCCGCCGAGCCCGCCGGCGAGCGGCACCAGTTCGGTCGGCAGCCAGAATGAGCCGGCCTTCACGAGAAGCACGACGTGCGCCGCGCAATAGGCGCCCATTCCGAGCAGCACGGCATGTCCGAACGACAGCAGCCCGGCCTGGCCCATCAGCATGTTGTAGGACAGCGCGAAGATCGCCATCACGCCGATCTCGCTCATCAGCGTCAGCACGAAGCCGGAATGGCGGCCCTTGCTCCAGTCGTAGAACAGGAACGGGAACGCCAGCAGGACGACGAGGACCAGCAACCAGGGCCAATGGCGGCGCAGCATGTTCATGTATCGCGCGTCCCCATCAGCCCGCGTGGCCGGAACACCAGGATCAGCACCAGCATCAGGAAGGGCAGCAGCGCGCCGGCCCGCGGCAAGGTCACGTTGAGGACTTCCGCAAACGGCGTAGTCGACGTCACGGTGAAGCCGAATTTCGCCAGCAGGTCAGCCAGCGAAACGTCGAACACCACGGCAAAGGTCTGGATCAGCCCCATCAGGATCGAGGCGATGAAGCAGCCGGTCAGCGAGCCGAGCCCGCCGAACACCACCACGACGAACACGATCGGGCCCATGGTAAAGGCCATCGCGGGCTCCGTGACCTGGTAATTGCCGCCGATGACACCGGCGAGGCCGGCCAGCGCCGTGCCGGCGGCGAACACCAGGGTAAAAATGCGCGGCACGTTGTGGCCGAGCGCGGACGCCATGTCGGGATGGGTCAGCGCGGCCTGGATCACCAGACCGACGCGGGTGCGGGTCAGACCGAGCCAGATCGCGCCGAACATCACCGCCGAGATCGCCAGCATGAAGGCGCGATAGGCAGGGAATTGCGTGCCGTAGATTTTGAACAGCGGGAAGTCGAGCAGCTCCGGCACCCTATAGGGCACCGGCAGCAGGCCCCAGGACATCTGCACGACCTTTTCGATGATTAGCGCAAGGCCGAACGTGAACAGCAGTTCGGCGATGTGGCCGTTGCGGTGAACGCGCCGCAGCCCCCACATCTCGATGGCCGCGCCGATCAGCCCGCAGAGCAGCGGCGCGATGATCAAGGCGGGCCAGAAGCCGATATAGGTGCTGATGGTGTAGGCGAAATAGGCGCCCAGCATGTAGGCGCTGGCATGAGCGAAGTTGAGCACGCCCATCATGCTGAGGATGAGCGTTAGCCCGCTCGCAAGCATGAACAACAGCATGCCGTAGACGAGACCGTTCAGAAGCGAGACGACAAAGACTTCCATGCTACCTGACCACTCAAAGCGCGACGCCTGCTCCCCGTTTGGGAAGCAGGCGACTGTTATGTTGGTCAGGAAGCGCTTGGACGCTTCATCTTGCAGGTATTGGGCTGGTCGATGTCCTTGGCGAGAATGGTTGCCGAGGTCGCCCAGCCGAGGCCGGTGCCTTCGGCGTCGTACTTCACGCCCTTCTTGAAGGTGCCGACGAAGTATTCGCTGATGATCTGGTGGTCTTCCTTGCGCATTTTGGTGTCGTAGCCAAGGAAGTCCTTGACCTGCAGGTCTTCCATCGCGGTTGCAATCTTGGCCGGATCGACCGAACCGGCCTTGTTCACCGCGGCCTGCAGATATTCAAAGATGGTGCGGAAGCCGGCCGCCGAGAAATCGAACTTGTGCTTCTCGCGGAAGCCCTTGGTGAACTCTTCGGCCTCCTTGTTGCCGGTTTCCGGCGCCACGTTTTCGCCGAACGACATCACCGCCAGCACGCGGTTGTCGCCGCCGACGCCGATGGCGGTCGGGCCGCCGGCCAGATGCGCATAGAAAGTGTAGTAGCGCAGATCAGCGCCGGCATCGACGCCGGCCTTGATCAGGAGGTTCATGTCCGGCCCCCAATTGCCGGTCAGAAGGGCCTGTGCGCCCGAGGCCTTGATCTTGGTGAGGTAGGGCGAGAAGTCCTTGATCTTGCCGAGCGGGATCAGCTCGTCGCCGACGACCTGAACGTCGGGTCGCAGCTTGGTGAGGTAGTTCTTCACCTCGCGCTGCACCGACTGGCCGAACAAATAGTCCTGGTTGATCAGGTAGACCTTGGTCGTCTCTTTCGGCAGGGCGCGAACCATCACTTCGGCCTTCATGCCGGCGTGCAGGTCGAAGCGGAAATGCCAGAAGCTGCACTGCTCGTTGGTCAGTTCGGGCGCCACCGCGCCGCAATTCAGATAGATGATGCGGTTATCTGGATTGCGGTCGTTGTGCTTGTTGACGCCGTCGATCAGGGCGGACGCGATGTTGGAGCCGCTGCACTGCATGATGAAGGGCATGTTCTGGTCGGTCGCGCTCTTCAGCGCGATCAGCGCGTCGGACGGCTGCGATTTGTTGTCGAACGGAACCAGTTCGAACTTCTTGCCGAGCGCGCCGCCCTTCGAATTGATGTAATCGATGATGTACTGCATCTGCTTCAGATTGGCGTCGCCGACTTGCGCGAACGGGCCTGAAAGCGGATCGGTGTAGGCGACCTTGATGGTCCCCTGCGCGAGAGCCTGACCGCCACACGCGATGGCCAGCGTCATACCAAAGAACGGCGTCAACCACTTGCTTCGCAGCATGGTGCATTCCTCCCCTGATCTAGCCCGCTTTTTGTTTTGTTGCGGTGCTGATACGAAACCGTAACATGGAGATTGCGCCGACCGCCACAACGAATTGTCCGGCGGCGATGCCCTTGTGGCGGTACCAGGTAGTGGCGATATAAGAGGCACGATAATTCCGCCGTGCGGCAGACCGCCCATCACAAGACATGGCCGAAAAGAAGCCCGGAGCCAAACTAATGACCGATGCCCCCATCACTGATCCCACCGAATACGTCCCGCCGAAAGTCTGGACCTGGAATAAGGAGAGCGGCGGCCGCTTTGCCAGCATCAACCGTCCGATCGCGGGGGCTACGCATGAGGCGGAGCTGCCGGTGGGCCGCCATCCGTTTCAGCTCTATTCGCTGGCGACGCCGAACGGCGTCAAGGTCACGGTCATGTTCGAGGAATTGCTCGCGGCCGGCCACAGCGGCGCGGAATACGACGCCTGGTTGATCAAGATCGACGGCAACCAGTTCGGCAGCGGCTTTGTCGCGGTCAATCCGAACTCGAAGATCCCGGCCCTGATGGACCGCAGCGGCCCGACGCCGATCCGCCTGTTCGAATCCGGCGCGATCCTGGTGCATCTCGCCGAAAAATTCGGCGCCTTCCTGCCGGCCGGCGGCGCGGTGCGGGCCGAATGCCTGTCGTGGCTGTTCTGGCAGATGGGCAGCGCGCCGTTTCTCGGCGGCGGCCTTGGCCATTTCTACGCCTATGCGCCGACCAAGATCGAATACGCCATCGACCGCTACGCCATGGAGGTGAAGCGCCAGCTCGACGTGCTCGACCGCCGTCTTGCCGATAACGAATTCCTCGCAGGCAGCGAATACACCATCGCCGACATGGCGACCTGGCCGTGGTACGGCGCGCTGGCCAAGGGCCTGGTCTACGGCGCCGGCGAATTCCTGTCGGTGCAGGAATACAAGAACGTGCAGCGCTGGACCGATGCGATCGCCAAACGCCCGGCGGTGAAGCGCGGCCGCATGGTCAATCGCATCTCGGGCGATCCAGCGAGCCAGTTGCACGAGCGGCATGAGGCCTCAGACTTCGACACGAAGACGCAGGACAAGATCGGCGAGCCCGCGAAGACGTGACACTCTTTCCTACCTCGCCCCGCTTGCGGGGAGAGGTCGACGCGCGCTTCGCGCGGCGGGTGAGGGGGTACAGGTCTATCGACAAAGCTCGCTCGCGGAGAGAGCCCCTCACCCTAACCCTCTCCCCGCAAGAGCGGGGCGAGGGAGCTAAAGCAGCGACGGGAACATGAGCAGGGAAACCGCATGAGCTTTTTCGAGAAGGGAGCCGTTCGCATCCATTATGAGGAGGCCGGCTCCGGTTTCCCGCTGCTCCTGATCGCCGGCGGTGGGCTGAATTCGAACATCTCGCGTATCACCGGCGACTATCCGCCCTTCAACGCCATGAAGGAGTTCGGCGACGAGTACCGCTGCATCGCCTTCGATCTGCGTAACGCGCCGCCTGGCCAATCCTCCGGTCCGCTCGAGATCGACCGGCCCTGGGACTCCCACACCGATGATCAGCTCGCGCTGATGGATCATCTCGGCTTCGACAAATTCATGGTGCTGGGCTTCTGCATCGGCGGTCCCCTGATCTGGAATCTCCTCAGGCGCGCGCCAGATCGCGTGGTGGCGGGCGTGCTGGCGATGCCGTCAGGCTCGCGTCCCGAGAAGCGCGACCTGTTCTACGACAACAACATCAATGGCTGGGCGCCACAGCTTGTCGAGCGCCGGCCCGACATCACGATGGAGCAGGCCGAAAAATTCCTGACGAAAATGTATCGCACCGACCCGGATTTCGTCTTCACGGTAACGCGTGATTTCGTGCGGCAGTGCCAGACGCCGGTCTTGATCCTGCCCGACGATATCCCGGCGCACCCCTATGCGGTCGCCATGGAGAGCGCGATGCTGGCGCCGAACGCGGAAGTGAGTTTATTTCCGTGGAAGGAGCCAAAGGAGAGGGTGCCGCTCGCGGTGCGCCAGATCCGCTCTTTCCTCCGCGCGCACCGGCCGGCCAATTCGTAGGACGTAGGATGGGTAGAGCGAAGCGAAACCCATCATTTCCTTGCGCTGAGGCGTGATGGGTTTCGCTTCGCTCTACCCATCCTACGATGACACCTTCGCCCCTTCCGCCGGCGGAAACACCACGCGATCATCGGTCCGGCAGTAACGGTCCGCGAACATCCGACCGATCGGGTGATAGCGCTCCATATGCACGCGCATCGCGGCGTGGTCCCACAATTCATCACGGATGTGGAAGTGGATGCCTTCGCCCATCACCAGCAGGCGGTCGCCGTTGACGTCGATTTCCTTCCAGGTCCTGCATTCCATCGAAAAGGGCGCATCCGCCAGCCGCGGCACGGCGATCTTCGTCGACGGCGCGAGCTTCAAGTTCAGGTAATCCGGCTCGCCGATATCAGGCGGAAAGTCGCCGCTGCTTTCGTGCATCGCCTGCGCCAGCGGTTCGTCGGTCATGTTGACGACGAACTCATTGGTACGCCGGATATTGATCACCGTATCCTTGACGCCGCCGTCAGGCCGCAGATTGGCGGCGAACATGCACAACGGCGGATCCTCGCAGAACACGTTGAAGAAACTGAACGGCGCCGCGTTGACCACGCCGGTCGGGCCGATCGTCGTCACCCCCGCAATCGGCCGCGGCAGCACGAAGGATGCGAGCACCTTGTAGCGCTCGCGAGGTTTCAGGTCGCTGGGATCGTATTGCATGGGGTGATTGCCTCTTGACCGGGATGCTTACCTCGCCCCGCTTGCGGGGAGAGGTCCGATTGCGAAGCAATCCGGGTGAGGGGGACTCTCCGCGAACTCGTTGCCTGTCGAATTCGCTGAAGCAGCCCCTCATCCCGACCTTCTCCCCGTAAGAACGGGGAGAAGGGGAAGAAAGAACCTTACGGCATGCTCAGCTCATGCCGTCCGACCACCATCCAGTGCACCTCGTCCGGACCGTCGGCGAAGCGCAGGTGACGGACGTCCTGGTACATCTCGCCAAGCGGGCTCCAGTGCGAAATGCCGGTCGCGCCGTGCATCTGGATCGCCTGGTCGATGATCTTGCAGGTGCGCTCCGGCACCATGGCCTTCACCATGCTGACCCAGATCCGCGCCTCCTTGTTGCCGAGCACGTCCATCGCTTTCGCAGCCTTCAGCACCATCAGCCGCATCGCCTCGATCTCGCAGCGCGCCTGCGCGATGATCTGCATGTTGCCGCCGAGATGGGCGATCTTCTTGCCGAAAGCTTCGCGGGTGAGGCCGCGCTGAACCATCAGGTCGAGCGCCTTCTCCGCCTTGCCGATGGTGCGCATGCAGTGATGGATACGGCCCGGTCCGAGGCGGACCTGCGAAATTTCGAAGCCGCGGCCCTCGCCGAGCAGCATGTTCTCTTTCGGCACCCGGCAATTGTTGAAGCGCAGATGCATGTGACCGCGCGGTGCGTGGTCGTGGCCGAACACGTGCATCGGGCCCAAAATCTCGACGCCGGGATTATCGATCGGGACCAGGATCTGCGACTGCTGCTTGCTCGGCGGCGCGTCGGGATTGGTCTTCACCATCACGATCATGATCTTGCAGCGCGGATCGCCGGCGCCCGAGATGTAATATTTTTCGCCGTTGATCACCCACTCGTCACCGACGAGCTTTGCGGTGGTCGAGATGTTCTTGGCGTCTGACGAGGCGACGTTCGGTTCGGTCATCGCATAGGCGGAACGGATCTCGCCGGCCAGCAGCGGCTTCAGCCACTTCTCCTTCTGCGCCTTGGTACCGACGCGCTCCAGCACCTCCATGTTACCGGTGTCCGGCGCCGAGCAGTTCATGGTTTCGGAGGCCATCGGATTTTTCGCAAGCTCGACCGCGATATAGGCGTAATCAAGATTCTTCAGGCCCTGGCCGGTTTCGTCATCGGGCAGGAAGAAGTTCCACAGGCCTTCTTCCTTGGCCTTGTCCTTGGCCTTCTGAAGGCACGCCAGCTGTTCCGGCGTGAAGCTCCAGCGGTCGGTCTTTTTCTCGCCGAGCTTGGCGAACTCGACCGACATCGGGTCAACGGTCTCGCGGATGAACTTCTTGACGTGCTCGTACAGCGGACGGACTTCGTCCGACATGCGCAGATCGTTGAGTTCTTCGCCCGGATTGAGGTTGTAGGTCGTCGTTCGCGGGATATAGGCGTGTTTCATGGATTATTTTCTCCCATTTGCGCAAGAACGTTGATCTTGCGGGTGCGCACTCGGCTCGTTGGCCGGCAATGTAGACGGGCGGGCAGGGCTTGCACAAGCACGCGCGAGAGGGGTGGGATTTTCCGCCTCGTGGGAAGACGCGCTGCGCGACCCTCATGGTGAGGAGGCGCTTTAGCGCCGTCGCGAACCATGCGGCTCGGCTGGTGCCATTCATCCTTCAAGACGGCGCTTCGCGCTCTTCAGGATGAGGTTCGGCAGATTAACTCGCTCATTTCCCCCTGGCCCTCTGCTCGAAGATGCCGAGCACCGCGAGCGTCATCGCGGTGACGCCGGTTTCGATGGTCGGCTTCGGCACCGGCGCGAACAGCGGCGAATGGTTGGACGGTATTGGCGCGCCGCCGCTGCGTGCGGCGTCGATACGTTCCTGGTCATAGACGCCGATGTTGAACATCATCGACGGCACGCCTGCGCCTGCGAATTCGGAGAAATCCTCGCTGGCGGTGCCCGGCGGTGAAACCCTGAACTTGTCGCCGAACGCCGCCTTCAACACGCCGGCGACGGCTGTGACCACGTCGGGATCGTTGATGACGGGATTGGTGCCCGCGAGGATCTTGATATCGGGCTCGGGTGCGCCTGACATGGCGGCAGCGGCCTTTGCCGTTCGCTCGATCCCGGCATGCATTTTGGCGCGGACCTCGGGCTTGAAGGAGCGAATGGTGCCGGAGAGTTGCACGGAGTCCGGGATGATGTTTCCAACGGTGCCGCCGTGAATGGCGCCGACGGTTACGACGCCGAATTCAGTTGGATCCTTTTCGCGGCTGATCACGCTTTGCACGTCGACGATGAACCGCGCCGCAATCGCAACGGGGTCGACGGTCGTGTGCGGCGCCGAGCCGTGACCGCCGCGGCCGTGGAATGTTATCTCGAGGCCGTCGGCGGCGGACGAGCCAACCCCGCTACGATAGAAGATCGTGCCATGAGGGAACGGGCCGTCATGCAGGGCAAGCGCGATGTCGGGCTTGGGAAAACGCGTGAACAGGCCATGCGCAAGCATGGCGCGGGCGCCGGACACAATCTCTTCCGCCGGCTGGGCGATGAACATCAGCGTGCCGCGCCACTGGTCTTTCAGGCCCAGCAGCGTCTTCGCCGTTCCGACCCAGCTCGCCATGTGGATGTCGTGGCCGCAGCTATGGGCGACGAACACGTCCCGCCCGTTCCAGTTGGTCTTGTCGCGGCTCGCATAGTCGAGGCCGGTTTTCTCTTCCATCGGCAGCGCGTCGAGTTCGGTGCGCACCATGATGGTTGGCCCGTCGCCGTTCTTGTAGATGGCGACCAGTCCGGTCATGCCGACTTTCTCGGTGACGTCGAAGCCGAGCGCGCGCATTTCCGCGGCGAGCCGGGCGGCAGTCTTCACTTCCTGAAACGCAAGTTCGGGATGGGCGTGGAGTTCCTTGTAGAGCGCGTCGAGTTTTGGATAGTCGCTCGCGAGCGACGTCTCGATCGCTTTCTTGAGATTGACGGGATCTAGCTCTGCGTAGGCCGGCAGCAGGCTGGCCGCGACCAGTGCGGCTGATACCGCCAGGGATCTGACACATGGGTTCATGACGTCGTCTCCCTTGATTGCGTCGCAGTGCTCGGTGCGTAGGGCGGATTAGCGCGTAGGATGGGTAGAGCGAAGCGAAACCCGTCATGACAGCCACCGGTCGCGGCTGATGGGTATCGCTTCGCTCCACGATCTATGCCGGTATCCGGTGCATCGCGCAGATCTTGTTGCCGTCAAGATCGCGCAAATAGGCGAGGTACAGTTTGCCCGCGCTGCCTTCGCGGATGCCGGGCGGATTTTCGCAAGTCTTGCCGCCGTTGGCGATGCCCGCCGCATGCCAGGCGTCGGCCTGTTCGGGAGAGTCGGCCGCAAAACCGATGGTGCCGCCATTGGCGTGTGTCGCCGGCTCGCCGTTGATTGGCTTCGACACCGAGAACACGCCGGTCTTGGTGAAATAGAAAATACGGTGGCCATCGACCCTGGCCGGCCGGACGCCCAGCGTGCCGAGCAGCGCGTCGTAGAACGCCTTGGCCTTTTCGAGGTCGTTGGTGCCGATCATGATATGCGAAAACATTCTTTCCTCCCCATTTTTTCAGACGAACAGTCGCGATTGCTGCTGCGCATTCGCAAGGAACAACCCTGCACGCTGCCCGTTGCCGCCAATGTAGACGGCACCATTGGCGCTGCACAAGCAGGCGATGGGCGCCGGGCAGGCCCGCGAGCCGCCCCCACTGCCGGCGGATTACGGTTCGGTAATCCGGGCTGAGAGGGGTGGTTTCCGCCGGCCAGCGCGGCGCCTCGACGCACCCCGGCATCTTGAAGCGCCGCCGGGGCAATTCTTACCTCTGGGATGCCAGCCCCCGGCGTCCGGCTGTGGGCGGGCTAGGGAGACCACAATGAGCTATTTCAAGACTGCCATTCTTCTGGCCGGTCTTACCGGCCTCTTCATGGGCGTCGGCTATCTGATCGGCGGCGCCGGCGGTGCCCTGATCGCGCTTGTGATCGCGGCTGCGACGAACCTGTTCGCCTACTGGAATTCGGACCGCATGGTGCTGTCGATGTACGGCGCCCATGAGGTCGACCGCAACAGCGCGCCCGACCTCGTCCATCTCGTGGCCGAGCTTGCGGGCCGTGCCGGCCTGCCGATGCCGCGCGTGTTCGTGATGGACGAGGCGCAGCCCAATGCGTTCGCCACTGGCCGCAACCCGCAGAACGCGGCGGTCGCCGTGACCACCGGCCTGATGCAACAGCTGAGCCGCGAGGAGCTTGC
This sequence comes from Bradyrhizobium sp. McL0615, assembly GCF_049993905.1. Taxonomy (NCBI): domain Bacteria; kingdom Pseudomonadati; phylum Pseudomonadota; class Alphaproteobacteria; order Hyphomicrobiales; family Nitrobacteraceae; genus Bradyrhizobium; species Bradyrhizobium sp. McL0615. Next base: position 3,010,163 of record NZ_CP188254.1, read on the forward strand.
CGGCGTGATCGCGCATGAGCTCGCGCACGTCAAAAATCACGACACCCTGCTGATGACCATCACCGCGACCATTGCCGGCGCGGTCTCGATGCTGGCGCAGTTCGGCATGTTCTTTGGCGGCCATCGCGACAACAACAACGGCCCCGGCATCATCGGCTCGATCGCCATGATGATCCTGGCGCCGCTCGGCGCCATGCTGGTGCAGATGGCGATCAGCCGTACCCGCGAATATGCCGCCGACGATCTCGGCGCGCGCATCTGCGGGCAGCCGATGTGGCTTGCGTCCGCGCTGTCCAAGATCGCCAATGCCGCGCATCAGGTCCCGAACCCGGAAGCCGAGCGCAACCCGGCGACCGCGCACATGTTCATCATCAACCCGCTGTCGGGTCACGGGATGGACAATTTGTTCACGACGCACCCGGCGACCGAAAATCGCATCGCGGCGTTGCAGCAGCTCGCGGCGGAAATGGGCGCGCAGGGCGGGACGCCTTCCGTCAACGCCCGCGGCAACTATCCGCGCCGCAGCCCGTGGGGCCGGCCTTCCGCCTCGCGCGGACCGTGGGGGTGATGCTGTAGGGTGGGCAAAGGAGCGTAAGCGACGTGCCCACCATCCATCACCGAGCACGCCGCGAGATGGTGGGCACGCTTCGCTTTGCCCACACTACGGCAGTTGCTCACCGTCATCGTCCGCGAAGGCGGACGATCCAGTATTCCAGAGACATCAATCGATTAAGCGACAGGCCGCGGCGTACTGGATGCCCCGCCTTCGCGGGGCATGACGGCCTTCTGATTGATGATGCTATGCGTGCAACATCCTCAAAACGCCGTATACCCGCCATCGATCACAAAACAATCCGCCGTATGATACGACGACGCCTTGCTCATGATGTACACCGCGATGCCGCCGAAATCCGTCGGCTCGCCGAACCGGCGCACCGGAATGCGCGGCATCACATTGGCGACGAATTTTTCATTGCCCATGATGCCGGCGGTCATGTCGCTCTTGATCCAGCCCGGCAGGATCGCATTCGCCGTGACGCCGTGGCGCGCCAGTTCAACCGCAAGCGCGCGGCACAGCGCGTTCAGCGCCGCCTTGGTGCCGGCGTAGTGCTCGTTGCGGGCGGTGCCGAACAGCGACGCCAGGCTGGAGGTCGCGACCAGCCGGCCGAACTTGTCGCCGGCCTCGGCGCGTTCGGTCATATGGCGGGCGGCAACCTGAAACACGTGGAAGACGCCGTCGAGGTTGGTCGCGAACATGCGCCGCCATTCCTCCTCGGTGCGGTCGATAAAGGCGCGCCGTCCGCCGCCGCCGATGCCGGCATTGGCGAAGCAGCCGTCGACGCGGCCGAATGTATCGAGCGTCGCCTGCATCGCCGCCTTCACGGAGGCGGGATCGGAGACGTCGCAGACCTGGGTGTGCACCTTGCCGGGACCAGCCGACATGGTCGCCGCGGCGTTCGTGTTCTTCTCCGCGTTGCGGCCCCAGATCGAGACGTTACAACCTTGCGCGTTCAGCGCCTGCGCAATGCCAAGGCCGATGCCGCCATTGCCGCCGGTGATGACCGCCGTGCGGCCGGTGAGGTCAAAGATGCTCATTGGGGTGTTTCCATTTGCTTTGGGGCGCGATAAGTCGTGCGCCCAGTGGCGGGCAGATGTTCTGATGCAACCATGGACAAGCCTGCCCGGAAAATCAAATATGGGCCGAGACATCCGACCTTCCGCGCAGCGAAAATAGCGCATAAACACAAGTCACGAGGAAGCAATGCAGTTCAAGCACGTCACGCTCGATTTCGATGGCCCGGTCGCCATTCTCAAGCTCGACCATCAGGAGGTCATGAACGCGGTCTCGATGGACATGCTGGGCGGGCTCGGCGAGGCGCTCGATGCGATCGACGACAAGCGGGAGGAGGTGCGTTGCCTCGTGCTGACCGGCGCCGGCCGCGCATTCTGCACCGGTGCCAATCTGCAGGGCCGCAACAACCAGAAGCCCGGTAAGAGCAATGCCGGGCAATCGCTGGAAATCGGCTTTCATCCGTTCCTGCGACGGCTACGCCGGCTGCATTGCCCGATCGTGTCGGCGGTCAACGGCCCGGCCGCCGGCGCCGGGATGAGTTTTGCATTGATGGGCGACATGATCGTGTGCGCGCGCTCGTCCTACTTCCTGCAGGCGTTCCGCCGCATCGGCTTGGTGCCGGATTGCGGCTCGACCTGGTTGCTGCCGCGCATGATCGGCAAGGCACGCTCGGTCGAACTGTCGCTGATGGGCGAGCGGCTGCCGGCCGAGAAGGCGCTGGAATGGGGCCTCGTCAACCGCGTCTATGACGATGCGGTGCTGATGGAAGAGGCGATGAAGCTCGCGCATGACCTCGCCAACGGTCCGACCATCGCGCTGTCGCTGATCCGGAAACTCTATTGGGACAGCTCGGAAAACTCCTTCGAGGAACAGCTTAATCTCGAATTCGAATCGCAACGCATCGCGGGCGCGGCGGAGGATTTCAAGGAAGGCGTCACCGCATTCCTGGAAAAGCGCCCGGCCAAGTTCAAGGGCAAATGATCGAGGACCAACTCGGACGCTGCGTCGCCTCCTGGTATCCGGGGGCGACCGGCGTGACTGGCGCAGCAAAACTTTCCGGCGGCGCCAGCCAGGAGACCTGGACCTTCGACATCGTGCACCCGGGCGGCAATGTCGGCGCGATCCTGCGCCGGGCGCCGCCGGGCTATGGCGCGTCGCCGGGTCGGGCCGCAGGCCTCGATGCCGAGGCGACGCTGATGCAGCTCGCGCATGACGCCGGCCTGCCGTCACCGCGGGTGATGCATGTGCTCAAGCCCGAGGACGAACTCGGCACCGGTTTCATCATGCAGCGTATCGAGGGCGAGACCATCGCGCGCAAGATTTTGCGCGATGAGCAATTCGCCAAGGCACGGCCGATGCTGGCGGGTCAGCTTGGACGTGTAATCGCCGGCATTCACAGCCTGCCGCCATCCAAACTGCCAAAACTGCGGGAGATGAGTGCGACAAAGGAAATCGCCGACCTCGAACGGGAATACCGCAGCTTTGACTGGCCGCGTCCGGTGTTCGAACTGGCGCTGCGCTGGCTGCGCGGGCGCGATCCCGGACCATCGCAAGAGGTGACGCTGGTGCATGGCGATTTTCGCCACGGCAACCTCATCATCGGCCCCGACGGCGTGCGCGCGGTGCTGGACTGGGAGCTCGCGCATTTCGGCGACCCGATGGAAGACCTCGGCTGGATCTGCGTCAACTCCTGGCGCTTTGGCGAGATCGACAAGCCGGTCGGCGGCTTCGGCTCCCGCGAGGAATTGTTCGCGGGCTATGAAGAGGCCGGCCGCAAGGTCGATGCGGATCGCGTGATGTTCTGGGAAGTGATGGGCACGCTGCGCTGGGGCATCATGTGCTGCGGCATGATGCAGCGCTTTCGCAAAGGCCCGGATCATTCGATGGAGCGCGCCATGATCGGCCGCCGCTCGTCGGAGACGGAAATCGATTTGCTGCGGCTGCTGGCTCCGAGAGGAGGGTAAAGATGCAGGACGAACCGACACCCACTGAACTGATCAAGGCGGTCGCGGATTTCCTCCGCAACGAGATCACGCCTCAGATCAAGGGCCACAATGCCTTCAAGCTCCGCGTCGGCATCAACGCGCTCGACCTTGTCACGCGGCAACTGGCGCTGGAGCAGGGGGGCGATGCGGCGGAGCACGCGCGGCTGAAAGAGTTGCTCGGCTCTGACGGCTCGCTGATCGAGCTGAACGGCGCGCTGTCGGAGAAAATTGCAGTAGGTGAGGTCGATCTCCAGACGCCCGGGCTCGCGGAACATCTGTGGCAGACGACGATGGACAAGCTCGCCGTCGATCAGCCGAACTACGCGTCATACAAGAGGGAGCTGGGGAATAAGTAGGATCGGTAGAGCGAAGCGAAACCCATCATGCGCCGTAGCCCACAGCATGGGTTTCGCTTCGCTCTACCCATCCTACAAGGCTAGCGCCAATCGCGAAAGCGACGAGGCAATCCATGTCACCGCAACGGATAGATGGATTGCTTCGCTGCGCTCGCAATGACGGGACAGAGCGTCGAGGACCTTACTTCCCCAGCCATTTCGGTGGGCGCTTCTCCGAAAACGCCTTCGGCCCCTCGATGTAATCCTGCGAGGCCGCCATCGCCTTCACCGCCGGGTATTCCCGCTGCTCGGCGATCGCCTGCTCGAGCGACCCGTCAAGCCCCCTCTGGATCGCCTGCTTGGAAGCGCGGATCGACATCGGCGAATTCTTGCAGATCGTCTCCGCCCAGCGTTCCGCTGCCGCCAGCGCTTCGCCGGCGGGAACCACCTCGTTCACAAAACCCAATTCGAGGCCTTCCTTGGCCGAGACGTGGCGGGCGGTGAGGATCATGCCCATGGCGCGCTTCAGACCGATCTGCCGCGGCAGCCGGTGCACGCCGCCGGCTAAAGCCGCGAGGCCGACGCGCGGTTCGGGCAGGGCGAAGGTCGCATTTTCCGACGCGATGATGAGGTCGCAGGCCAGTGCGATCTCAAAACCACCGCCCATTGCGACGCCGTTGACGGCGGCGATGATCGGCTTGTCGCAGTCGAAACGCGAGGTGAGGCCGGCGAAGCCGCCCTTGTCCCAGCCACGCTTGCCGCCTGCCGCCTGCCACTTCAGATCGTTGCCGGCGCAGAACGCCTTGTCGCCGGCGCCGGTGACGATCGCGACCCATTGCTCAGGATCGGCGGAGAAATCGTCGAACACCTTGTTGAGTTCGAAATGCGCGTCGATATGCAACGCATTGTACACTTCGGGCCGCGACAGCGTGATGATCGTGATCGGCCCCTTGCGCGTCACCTTGGAGAATTTCAGATCCATGTTGGCTCCCGTCTAGATTTTCTGCGGAGAAGAATATTGGCTGCGATCATAGCGCCGGCACGGCGTCCGATACCATCCAATTACGCAAGGCCCCCGCGCGTGCCAAGGTCGATTCCGTTGCTTGACTTGGGCGTGGTCTTCTCACCTAAATCGATCGGAGCAGGAGCGCTCTCGTAGCGCCTAAACGCAAATCAAGAACAAACGACATTTCCGGGAGATTGCTTTGGATTTCAACCTGCCTGCCGACCTCACGGCCTATCTCGACGAACTCGATGGCTTCATCGCCCGCGAGATCAAGCCGCTGGAAGAAGCCGACGACAACATCCGCTTTTTCGATCATCGCCGCGAATGGGCGCGTACCGATTTCGAGAACGGTGGCTTGCCGCGGCATGAATGGGAAGCGCTGCTGCGCAAGGCCAAGAATCTCGCAGACGCCGCCGGGCATCTGCGCTTTGCGATTCCAAAGCGTTATGGCGGCAAGGACGGTTCCAATCTCTGGATGGCCGTGATCCGCGAGCACTTTGCTTCAAAAGGCCTCGGCCTGCACAACGATTTGCAGAACGAGCATTCGATCGTCGGCAACCTGCCCATCGTCACCATGCTCGACCGCTACGGCACCGACGATCAGAAGGCGATGATCGACGGTTCGATCACGGGCAAGTATCGCATCACCTTCGGCCTCACCGAGCCGGAGCACGGTTCCGACGCGACGCACATGGAAACCCGGGCGGTCCCGGCGACCCGCGACAACGTCAAGGGCTGGATCGTCAACGGCCAGAAGATGTGGACGACCGGCATGCATGTCGCCACCCATTGCGCGCTGTTTGCCCGCACGTCGGGCAACGACGGCGATGCGCGCGGCATAACCTGCCTGCTGGTGCCGGCCAAGAGCCCGGGCGTCAAGGTCGAGGAATATATGTGGACCTTCAACATGCCGACCGATCACCCGCGCGTCAGCTTCACGGACGTGTTCGTGCCTGACGATGCGCTGTTCGGCGAAGTCGGCCGCGGCCTTTCGCTGGCGCAATGCTTTGTGCACGAAAATCGCATCCGGCAGGCGGCGAGCTCGCTGGGCGCGGCCGTCTACTGTATCAACGAAAGCGTCAAATACGCGCGCGAGCGAAAGCCGTTCGGCAAGGCGCTGGCCGAGAACCAGGCGATCCAGTGGCCGCTGGTGGAACTGGCAACGCAGGCCGAAATGCTCCGGTTGCTGATCCGCAAGACCGCGTGGGAGATGGACCAGCTGACGCAGGCGCAGGTCGAGCACACGCTCTCCGACCGGGTCTCGATGTGTAACTTCTGGGCAAACCGCCTGTGCTGCGAAGCCGCCGACCGCGCCATGCAGGTCCACGGCGGCATGGGCTATTCGCGCCACAAGCCGTTCGAACACATCTACCGCCACCACCGCCGCTACCGTATCACCGAGGGCAGCGAGGAGATTCAGAAGCGCAAGGTCGCGGGATTTTTGTTCGGGTATATGGGGGCGGGGAAGCATTGAGGAGTTTGAAACCGTAGGGTGGGCAAAGGCGCATTTGCGCCGTGCCCACCATCTATCGAGATCATGACGGTGAGTGGTGGGCACGCTTCGCTTTGCCCACCCTACGAAGCGAGATCAATTCACCTGACGATCTTTCCCGGCCCAATAGGGATCCCGCAAATTCCGCCGCAAGATCTTTCCTGACGGGTTGCGCGGCAGCGCCTCGAGAAAGTCGACCGATTTCGGCGTCTTGAAGCCGGCGATGCGCTCGCGCGTAAAGTTGATGATGTCGGTCGCCGTCGCCTGCTTGCCCGGCTTCATCACCACGACCGCCTTGACCGCTTCGCCCCATTTGTCGTCGGGGATGCCGATCACGGCGGCTTCGGCGACGTCGGGATGATCGCAGAGCGCGCTCTCCACTTCGGCCGGATAGATGTTCTCGCCGCCGGAGATGATCATGTCCTTGATGCGGTCGTGGATATAGAGGTAGCCGTCCTCGTCCATGTAGCCGGCGTCGCCGGTGCGCAGCCAGCCGTCACTGCCGAGCGTTTTGGCGGTCGCTTCCGGCAGGTTCCAGTAGCCGGCCATGTTGGAACCGGAGCGGGTGGCGATTTCGCCGACCTCGCGCGGCGGCAATGGCTTGCCGTTAGGATCAAGGATCGCAAGCTCGATGCCGGCCAGCGCCTTGCCGGCGGAGCGCATGCGCTCCAGCCCATCGACGTGGTCCTCGGGCGGCAACGCCACGATGGTGCCTGTCGTTTCGGTCATGCCGTACATCTGCACGAAACCGCACTTGAACACCTCGATGCATTCCTTCAGCAGGGCGGCAGGAATCGGCGAGGCGCCGTAGAGCATGTATTTCAGCCGGGAAAAATCCACCTGTCGCGCGCGGGGCTGGCGCACCACGAACTGCATCGCGGCAGGCACCATAAAAAGCTTGGTGATGCCGGACTGCTCGAAAAAGTCCAAAACCTTGGTCGGGTCGAACTCGCGCGCGATCACGCCCTTGGCGCCGTGATAAAGCCCCATGACGCCCCAGCCGGAGCCGCCGATATGAAAGATCGGCATCGCCACCAGCGAGACGTCGTCGGTCGACCATTTGTTCCAGTCGGGCTTCTCGGCCTCATTGCCGGTTTGCACCAGATTGAGGAAGTTGGCGTGCGACAGCATCGCGCCCTTGGGCTTGCCCGTGGTGCCCGAGGTATACAACTGGATCGCGATGTCCTTCGGGCTGATCGGCACCTTCGGATCGTCACTGCTGGCCGCATCGCGCCAGGCCGTAAAGTCCTGCCATTCCGGCTCACCGCCTTCGGTGGTGATGATGGTGCGGACATCAGGCAATTGCGGCTTGATGTTGCGAACCTGGGTGATGAACTCAGGCCCGACGAACAGCACCGGCGCCCTGCAATCGCCGACGATGAAGGCGACCTCGGGCCCGGCGAGGCGCCAGTTCACCGGCGCCATCACCACATTGGCCTTCATCGCGCCCATCAGCAGTTCGAAATAGATGTCGCTGTTCTTGCCGAGATAGGCGATACGCTCGCCGGGCTTGACGCCGAGCGCTACAAGCGCGTTCGCAACGCGGTTGGTCTTGATGTCGAACTCGGCGAAGGTGGTCTGGCGTCCCTCGAATTCATAGGCCAGCGCGTTGCCGCGTGTCTTGGCGCGGTTGCGCACCATGTCGGCGAGATCAGCCGGCTGTTGAGAAGTGGACATGTCTCTCCCGTAGTGTCTTGTTTTCGTTACGCGGAGTTTGGCGTCATCCGGCAACAAAGACAATACGGGGTGTTGGTCGCAAACGTTTCAATGCCGTCGTTCCTGCGAACGCAGGAACCCATACGCCGCGGCCTATCGGTGAGACGATGACGCCAGTTATCTTCGCAAAACGAGCGACGGTGGTTATGGTCCCTGCGTTCGCAGGGACGACAACCGAGACAGCCTACCCCCTTGCCGCGCGGTCCTTCTCGTTCTGCGCCTTGATCGAGTCGCGCGCCGTGTTCCAGTCATCGTCGCTCCAGTCGCGCAACTGATAGAAATTGCCGCCCATCGCGAGCGCCTGCGCGCCGTCCATGGCGATGGTCTCGCCGTTGATCCAGTCGCAGCCGCCGGAGATCAGGAACACGGCGAGGTTCTGCAATTCCTCCATGGTGCCGACCCGGCCCATCGGGTTCTGCGCCCTGGTGCGCGCGCCGGCCTCGTCGCCGGGCTTGATGCGCTTGCTCATGCCCTCGGTCGGGATTTCGCCGGGCGCAATGGTGTTGAGGCGGATGCCGTGCTTGCCCCATTCGACCGCCAGCGACATCGTCATGGCGTGGATCGCCGACTTGCTCATCGCCGACGGCACCACATAGGGCGAACCGTTGCGCACCCAGGTCACGGTGATCGATACCACATTGCCGGGTAGCTTGGCGGCGATCCAGCGCCGGCCCACCGCATGCGTCACGTAGAAGGTGCCGTGCATGACAATGTTGGCGACGGCATCGAAGCCGCGCGGCGAGAGCTCTTCCGAGCGCGAGATGAAATTGCCGGCCGCGTTGTTGATGAGATCGGTGAGAGGGCCGGAGGTCCAGATCGCCTCGATCATTTCGTCGACGGCCAGCGCGTTGCGGATGTCGACGCCGTGGCTGACCACGCGCCCGCCATACTCGCCCATCAGTTCGGTCGCGGTCTCATCGCACACGATCTTGCGGCGGCCGCAGATATGAACCTCGGCGCCGAGTTGAAGAAACCGCGCCGCCATGGATTTGCCGAGACCGGTGCCGCCACCGGTTACGAGGATGCGCCGCCCGGCGAGAAGCTGATCGTTGAACATCGTTTCCACCCACGGGAATGTCTGTTAATTGGTCGATTGACTAAATCTCGCCAACGCCGTTCTGTAAAGCGTCAAGCAATCAAGAGTGGAGGATTTCTCATGGAGCAACGCGTCTCGATATCGATTTCGGACGGCATCGCTGACGTCCGGCTGGTGCGGGCGGACAAGATGAACGCGCTCGATGCCGCGATGTTTGAGGCGCTGGTGGCCGCGACCGAACGGCTTGCCCATGAGAAAGGCGTCCGGGTGGTAGTATTGTCCGGGGAGGGGCGAGCGTTCTGCGCCGGTCTCGATATGGGACGCTTCGCCGCGATGAAGGAGAGCGGTGGTAACGGGATCGCCGGTGGCGAGAAACGCGACCTCGCTGCACGCACGCATGGGTTGGCGAATTTCCCGCAACAGGCGGTGTGGGGCTGGCGGCAGCTTCCGGTGCCAGTCATCGCCGCGATCCAGGGCGTGGCCTTCGGCGGCGGGTTCCAACTCGCGCTCGGCGCCGACATGCGCTTCCTGACGCCGGATGCGCGGATGTCGATCATGGAGATCAAATGGGGCTTGGTGCCTGACATGGCCGGCACGCCGATCCTCGCAAGCCTGGTCCGCGACGATATTTTGCGCGACCTCACCTATACCGGGCGCATCTTCTCGGCGCCGGAAGCCATGAGCTATGGCTTAGCTACGCGGATCTGCGACGACCCGCTGGCTACGGCCTTGGAGGTCGCGCGCGAAATCGCCGCCAAGAGTCCCGACGCGATCCGCGCCGCCAAGCGCATGCTGAACAAACTGTCCGTCGATCCCGCCCCGGCGCTGCTTGCCGAATCCGTCGAGCAGCAGAAATTGCTCGGCAGCCCCAACCAGACCGAGGCCGTCCGCGCCAATATGGAAAAACGCGCGCCGAAGTTCGCGGAGGCTTGACTCCGACCTCATCCCGAGGAGCCGCGCAAGCGGGGTCTCGAGGGATGGGCCACGGGCCTCATGGTTCGAGACGCGCGAAGACGCGCTCCTCACCATGAGGGTCACCTAAAACCCGACGACAGATCGGAACGCAACAATGTCTACCTCATCTCCCTTCCTCGGCGTCATCAGCGGCCCGCGCAGGCGCGGCCACGACGAGATCGCCGATCGCTCTGAGCGTATCGCCAGCGGCTTGCAAAAGCTCGGCGTCAAGCAGGGCGACAGCGTCGCCATGCTGATGCGCAACGACATCGCCTTCATCGAGGCAGCCTATGCGGCGATGCGGCTCGGCGCCTATGGCGTGCCGGTCAACTGGCACTTCAAGCCGGAGGAGATCAATTACGTGCTGAAGGATTCCGGCACGTCGGTGCTGATCGCACACGCCGACATGCTGCATCAGTTGCGCGAGGCGATCCCGCAAGGCGTCACCGCGCTCAGCGTGCCGACGCCGCCGGAGATTCTAGCCAACTACAAGATCAATCCGGATCACCTCACGACGCCCGACTTCGCGATCGATTTCGAATCCTGGCTCGAGCAGCACCCCCGCTATGACGGGCCAGCGGTGCCGCAGCCGCAGAACATGATCTACACCTCGGGCACCACAGGCCATCCCAAGGGCGTGCGCCGCTTCGCACCGACGCCGGAGCAGACCGCGAATGCCGAACGCATGCGCGGGATGATCTATGGCCTCAAGCCGGGCGCCCGCGCGTTGCTTCCCGGGCCGCTCTACCATTCCGCACCGAACTCGTTCGGCCTGCGCGCCGGCCGTCTCGGCGGCGCGCTGGCAATCATGCCGCGCTTCGACGCGGAAGAATTTTTGCGTGTGGTCGAGACCGAGAAAATCGACACCATCTTCATGGTGCCGACCATGTTCATCCGCCTGATGAAGCTGCCGGAGGAAGTGCGCAGGAAATACGACATGTCGTCGCTGCGCCACATCATTCATGCCGCCGCGCCCTGTCCGGCCGACGTCAAGCGCGCGATGATCGAATGGTGGGGGCCGATTATCTACGAATTCTACGGCTCGACCGAATCCGGCGCCGTCACCTTTGCCACTTCAGAGGACGCGCTGAGGAAGCCCGGCACCGTCGGCAAGATTTCGCCCGGCGCGGAATTACGCTTCATCGGCGACGACGGCAAGGAGTTGCCGCAGGGCGAGATCGGCGAAATCTATTCGCGCATATCAGGCAACCCGGACTTCACCTATCACAACAAGCCGGAAAAGCGGTCCGAGATCGATCGCGACGGCTTCATCACCTCGGGCGATGTCGGTTACATCGACGCCGACGGCTATGTCTTCATCTGCGACCGCAAGCGCGACATGGTAATTTCGGGCGGCGTCAACATCTATCCGGCCGAGATCGAGGCCGCGCTGCATGCGATTCCGGGCGTGCATGATTGTGCGGTGTTCGGCATTCCCGACGCGGAATTCGGCGAGGCGCTGATGGCGGTGGTGGAGCCCCAGCCGGGCGTGACGCTGGACCTGGCCGCCATCCGCAGCCAGCTCAAGGTGTCACTGGCCGACTACAAGGTGCCAAAACACATCGAAATCCAGGCCAACCTGCCGCGGGAAGATTCCGGCAAGATCTTCAAGCGACGTTTGCGTGATCCCTATTGGGAGCGGGCGGGGCGGAGGATTTAGGTATCTCGTCGTCCCTGCGAACGCAGGGACCCATACTCCGTGTCTTCTCGGATGGGCACGCTGGCTGAGACCTTGTGCGAACCCCATGGGCGGTGGCTATGGGTCCCTGCGTTCGCAGGGACGACGGCGGACTGGTGAACGCCTCTCCATCTTTATCTTGCACTGCGGCAAAAAACTTGCACACTCGGAATTGCCGGGCAATTTCTGAGGTAGCCAGCCATGTCTTCCCAGGAAGTGTCTTCCCAGACCATGCCCTCCGAGACCGAGACCCGGTCCAATCGCAGTGATGACGCGCTGGCACTGGAGGAAGACGCGCGGCTGCGGACTGATATCCGCCTGCTCGGGCGCATCCTTGGCGATACCGTGCGTGACCAGGAAGGCGCCGAAGTGTTCGACCTGGTCGAGCGCATTCGGCAGACTTCGATCCGGTTCCACCGTGACGAGGACAAGCTGGCGCGGCGGGAACTGGAAACCATCCTCGACAGCATGTCGACCAGCGACACCGTGCGGATCGTTCGCGCCTTCAGCTATTTCTCGCATCTCGCCAATATCGCCGAGGACCAGAACAACATCCGCCAGATGCGCGGTCGCGGCCCCGGCGGGCCGCAGCCAAGCGCGCTTTCGCAAACCTTGTCGCATGCAAAGATCGCCGGTCTCAGCGCCGCCGACCTGCGCCGATTCTTTGGGCAGGCCCAGGTCAGCCCCGTCCTGACGGCGCATCCGACGGAAGTCCGCCGCAAGAGCACGATCGACCGCGAGATGGAGATCGCAGCCCTGCTCGACCGGTGCGAGCGGGTGCAGCTCACGCCGGACGAGGTTGAGGCCAGTGACGAACAGCTGCGCCGCGCCGTGCTGACGCTGTGGCAGACCAACCTGCTGCGCCGGACCAAACTGACCGTGCTGGATGAGGTCGCGAACGGCCTGTCATTCTACGACTACACCTTCCTGCACGAGGTGCCCCGGCTGCATTGCGCGCTGGAAGATCGGCTGAACCGGGAGGAGGGCGGTGAGCCCGGCGAACTGGCGTCGTTCATGACCATGGGAAGCTGGATCGGCGGCGACCGCGACGGCAATCCGTTCGTCACCGCCGACGTGATGCGCGGCACCTTGCGGCTGCAGTCGAGCCGGGTGATGAACTTCTATCTGGAGGAGTTGCACGTCCTCGGCTCGGAACTGTCGCTGGCGGCACATCTTGCCGACGTCTCCGACGAATTGCGCGCGCTGGCCGGGCGTTCGCCGGACACCTCGCCGCATCGAAGCGGCGAACCCTATCGCCTCGCGGTATCAGGCATCTATGCCCGGCTGACCGCAACCGCGGTGCGGCTGGAGGTCGAAACCACCCGCCGTCCGGTGGGCGCGGCTGCTCCTTACGCGAGCGTGAAGGAATTCAAGGCCGATCTCGACGTGCTCGAGCGTTCGCTGATTGCGAACAATTCCGGCGTGATCGCGCGCGGGCGGCTGCGGTCGTTGCGCCGGGCTGTGGATTGTTTCGGCTTCCATCTCGCCCGGCTCGACATCCGGCAGAATTCCGCGGTGCATGAGCGCACGGTGGCGGAACTGTTCGACGCGGCGATCCCTGGAATGTCCTATCTGGACCTCAACGAAGAAGCCCGCATCAATCTGCTGCTGAGCGAGCTGCGCAGCGCACGGCCGCTCAGTTCGGCCTTCGTCAAATACAGCGAGGAGACGCTGGGCGAACTCGCCGTGTTCCGCGCGGCCGCCGAGGCCCATGCCAGGTTTGGCACCGATGTGATTCACCAATGCATCATCTCCATGTGCAAGGGCATGTCCGACATGCTGGAGGTGGCGGTGCTGTTGAAGGAGGTCGGGCTCATCAATCCCTCCGGCCGCAGCGCCATCAACATCGTGCCGCTGTTCGAGACCATCGAGGATCTGCAGGCCTCGTCCGGCATCATGGACCGGATGCTGTCGCTGCACGATTACCGCAAGCTGGTGGATAGCCGCGGCGGCGTCCAGGAAGTGATGCTCGGCTATTCCGACAGCAACAAGGATGGCGGCTTCGTCACCTCGGGCTGGGAGCTCTACAAGGCCGAGATCGGGCTGGTCGAGGTGTTCGAGCGCCACCATGTGCGCCTGCGGCTGTTCCATGGCCGCGGCGGCTCGGTCGGCCGCGGCGGCGGCCCGAGCTATGACGCCATCATCGCGCAGCCCGGCGGGGCGGTGAATGGCCAGATCCGCATCACCGAGCAGGGTGAGATCATCTCCAGCAAATATTCGAATCCCGAAGTAGGCCGCAGCAATCTGGAAATCCTGGCGGCCGCCACGCTGGAGGCGAGCCTCTTACATCCGCGGCAGAGCGCGCCGCGCAAGGAATACCTGACTGCGATGGAGCAGCTCTCGGCGTTGGCGTTCAAGGCCTATCGCGGGCTGGTCTATGAGACCGAAGGTTTTGCCGATTATTTCTGGGGCTCCACCGTCATCACCGAAATCTCGACGCTCAACATCGGCAGCCGCCCGGCCTCGCGCAAGAAGACCCGCGAGATCGAGGATTTGCGCGCGATTCCCTGGGTGTTCAGCTGGGCGCAATGCCGGCTGATGCTGCCGGGCTGGTACGGTTTCGGCTCCGCGGTCGAGGCCTGGATCGCAGAGCATCCGGAGCAGGGGATGCCGTTCCTGCAGGAACTCTACCGCGAATGGCCGTTCTTCCGCACACTGTTGTCGAACATGGACATGGTGCTGGCGAAAAGCTCGATCGCGATCGCCTCGCGCTATGCTGAGCTGGTGCCGGACGTGAAATTGCGTGAAAGCATTTTTGGTCGCATCCGGCGCGAATGGCATTCCTCGATCGAGACGCTGCTCGACATCATGGAGCACGAACGATTGCTGCAGGGCAACCCGCTGCTGGATCGCTCGATCCGCAACCGCTTTCCCTATCTCGATCCGCTCAACCATGTGCAGGTCGAATTGCTCAAGGAGCATCGCGCGCAGAACCCGGACGAACAGGTGCTGCGCGGAATTCAGCTGACGATCAACGGGATCTCGGCGGGGCTAAGAAATAGCGGGTGAAGATGGGCCGCGGCCTCACCCGTCATTGCGAGGAGCGAAGCGACGAAGCAATCCATGCCTCCACTTGGAGCGCGATGGATTGCTACGCTTCGCTCGCAATGACGTACCGAAGCCTCGGCGCTTCTTACGGCTTCATCGCGCCCTGCACACTCGTGTAGACCGCATAGAGCGACGTCGAACCGCAGATATAAAGTCTATTCCGTTGCTGGCCGCCGAAGCACAAATTGGCGACGGTCTCCGGGATGTGGACCTTGCCGAGCAGTTCGCCGCCGGCGGTGTAGCAGCGCACGCCGTCCTCCTTCGGGTCGCCCCAGCCCACGGAGCACCAGACGCGTCCTTCGGTATCGCAACGGACCCCGTCGGTAATGCTGGGCTTGGGCATGTCCGCAAACACCTTGCTGTTCGACGCCTTTCCGCCGGCCACATCCAGGTCGAACACCCGGATGTGTGAGGGATTGTCCGGGCCGTCGGTGAATCCGGTGTCGCAGACATAGAGCTTCTTCTCGTCAGGCGAGAGGCAAAGGCCGTTGGGTTCTACGAAGTCGTCGACGATAACCTTGACGTCACCAGATTTCGGATCGACCCGGTAGACATTCTTCTTCTCCTGCTCGGGCTGGGCTTTGATGCCCTCATAAAAGCCGCCGATGCCGTAGGCTGGATCCGTGAACCAGATCGCACCATCTGATGTCACAATGGCGTCGTTTGGCGAGTTCAGCTTCTTGCCGTTGTATTTGTCGGCGATGATGGTGATCGAGCCGTCAAGTTCGGTCCTGGTAACGCGCCGGCCCGAATGTTCGCAGGTGATCAGGCGTCCCTCCCGATCGATCGTATTGCCGTTCGAGTTCATCGATGGCTGACGATAGACGCTGAGATGACCGTCATCCTCCGAAAAGCGCATGATGCGGTTGTTGGGAATGTCGGAAAACAGCACGTAGCGTCCGGCCGCGAAGTAGACCGGGCCTTCGGCCCAGCGGAACCCGGTCGCGACGCGCTCAACCGCCATGGTGCCGGCGAAGGCCGGGAAATCTGATGGCCCGAACGAAACCTTGGGTTTTGCGGACTCCAGGTGAGAATCCGGATAGCGGCTTCCGGGAAGCGGACCCAAAGGCAGCGGTTCGGTGGATAGAGTTGGGGCACCGGTTTGGCCGAGCGGCGCCACGGAGGCGGCGGAGGCCGTTTTCATCGTCACGGCCGAGGCGGCGAGTGCTGCGGCGCCTGTCAGCATCTTGCGGCGGTTGAAACCACCGCGCTGTTGTTGAGAATCGGGAAAGGTCAGTGAGCTTGTCATGATTTCCTCCCATGTTTTTTTGTTGGGAGGAAATCATCTGCCCGCATTCAGGCATAAAGCGGGCGGGCTGAGCTGGAAACAACCGGAGATGGTCGCAAGAATTGTAGGATGGGTAGAGCGAAGCGAAACCCATCATCTCCGTGCACGCGATTGATGGGTTCGCTTCGCTCTACCCACCCTACGGCTGCGTCGTTCGCGGCTCAGATCGGATCCCAAGGGAAGATGTCCGCCGAGCGGTCGAGCTTGTAGAAGGACTCCTTGAGCGCCGGCATGCCGTGTTCGGCGATGGTCTGCGGCGTCCAGCCTTCTGCACGATGCACCGAGCGCAGCGGGCGGTTCTGGCTGAACAGAAAAATCTCGTTCATGCGTACGCCGAAGATTTGCCCCGAAACGTCCTTGGCCGCATCGGAGAGCAGATAGGCGCAAACGGGCGCGATCTTCTCCGGACCCATCTGCTTGATCTTCTCGACGCGGGCCTTCTGGGCGTCCGTCTCGGTCGGGATGGTGCCGATCATGCGGGTCCAGGCGAACGGCGAAACGCAGTTCGAGCGTACGTTGAAGCGACCCATGTCGAGGGCGATTGACTTCGACAGGCCGACGATGCCGAGTTTTGCTGCGGCGTAGTTGGCCTGGCCGAAATTGCCGATCAGGCCAGAGGTCGAGGTAAAGTGCACGAAGGAGCCGCTTTCCTGTTCGCGGTAAATCCGCGCCGCGGCGTGAGAGACGTAGAACGAGCCCATCAGGTGCACCTTGATGACGGCCTCGAAGGCTTCCACGCTCATTTTGTGGAAGATCATGTCGCGCAGGATGCCGGCATTGTTGACGACGCCGTCGAGCCGGCCGAAATGATCGGTCGCGGTCTTCACGATCTTGCTCGCCGGGATCGCTTCGGCCACCGACTCGAAGTTGGGAACCGCAGTGCCGCCGCGCTTCTTGATCTCCTCGACCACTTCCTCGGCGGGCGCCGCACTCGAGCCGGCGCCGTCAGCGGCGCCGCCGGGATCGTTGACGACCACCTTGGCACCTTCGGCGGCGCAAAGCAGCGCAATCTCGCGCCCGATACCGCGGCCTGCGCCGGTGACGATGATGACCTTGTCTTGCAGTGATTTTGTCATGGGAGTTCTCCTGTTGTGTCCGTCATTCCGGGATGGTGCGCAGCACCAGACCCGGAATCTCGAGATTCCGGGTTCGCGCTTTGCGCGCCCCGGAATGACGGAAAGGGTTATTTCTCGTTTGTAAAAATAATCGTGCCTGACGCGGCGAACATGCCGCCGACGCCATGGCAGACCGAGATTTTCGCATCCTTAACCTGCGCCGGCGCGATGCCGCGCATCTGCCGCACGCTCTCCTGCAGCGCGTACATGCCGTACATGCCGGAATGCATATAGCTCAATCCGCCGCCGTTGGTGTTGAGCGGCAGCTTGCCGCCGGGGCGGGTGTTGCCTTCGGCAATGAACTTTCCGGTCTCCTCGTGCGGCATGAAGCCGAGATCGCCGAGGCCATAGAGCGGCAGATGCGCAAAGGCGTCGTAGATCATCAAATGATCGACGTCCTTGTGGGCGATGCCGGCTTCCTTGAAAGCCAGGGGCCCTGCGACCTTGAAGGCGCGCGAGGAGTTGAACGTCTCCATCTGGCTGACCATCGGCGTTTCCACGCTCTCGCCGGTGCCGAGGATGTAGACCGGCTTCTTGGGGAAATCCTTGGCGCGGTCGGCGGAGGTGAGGATCAGCGCCCCGCCGCCGTCGGTGACGAGGCAGCATTGCAGGATGCGGAACGGGTAGGCGATCATCCGCGAGTTCAGCACATCCTCGACCGTGATCGGCGCCTTCATGGTGGCGCGCGGATTCTTCGCGGCCCATTCCCGCTGCACCACCGCAACCATGGCGATCTGCTCATGGGTGATGCCATAGGTCTTCATGTAGCGCAGCACGGGAATCGGGAACATGCTGGGCGGGCCGTAGACGCCGAACGGCGACTCGAACTGGCCGTTCAAACTGTCGGGCGCCGTCGAACGCGGCAATTTGCCGATCATCGACTTGCCGCTTTCGGCATGCGTAATCAGCACGGTCTTGCAGAGGCCGGCCTCGATGGCGGCGGCCGCGTGACGGACGTGCAGCATGAACGAACAGCCGCCGACGGAGGTACCGTCGACCCAGGTCGGTGTGATGCCGAGATAATGGGCGATCTGCTGCGGGGTCTCCACGGCTGTGGCGATACCGTCGATATCGGACAGTTTCAGCCCCGCATCGGCGATGGCGTTGAGCGCGGCATCCGCGTGCAGCTGGATCTGCGACATGTTCGGGATGACGCCGAGCTCGGTGGTCTCGGCTGCGCCGACGACGGCGACTGCGTTTCTGCGCATGGTGCTTAGCCCTTCGCCGGACGGAACAGGGGAAGGGTGATCTTGTCGTCGAGTTTTTCGAATGCGACTTCGAGCTTCATGTCGAGCGCCAGCGCCTCCGGCGTCTGCGGACAGTCGATGATGTTGCTCATCATGCGCGGGCCCTCGTCGAGTTCGACGACCGCGATCGCGTAAGGCGGGGTGAAGCCGGGCGCCGCCGGGCGGTGGTTGATGACGTAGCTGTAGAGCGTGCCCTTGCCGCTGGCCTTGAAGATGCTGACCTTGCGCGAGGCGCAGGAGGGGCAGAACGGCCGCGGCGGGAAATAGACATTGGCGCAGGCGTCGCAGCGCTGCAGGCGCAATTCGCCGGCCTGCGTTCCATCCCAGAAATGTTGCGTTTCAGGCGTGGGTTTTGGTTTTGCGCGGGCGGGTTCGGCCATGTCGGCAATTCTCCTTGGAGGCGAGCTTTGGCCCGCATGTTGCGATCTTGATGCGACATTTGACCATTGCCCGTCAACGGTCCAGCAGCGGTTAAGCCGCATGGCTGCATTCCTGCGCTGGAGAGCGCTTGTATGCCAGCGATTTTCCGCGCTAGGGTATTTCTCACTGCGAAACACGATGCGCGCAACGGCGATGGAGATGAGGTGCGAACCATTCGAATAGGGTCGGGTGCCGGCTATTCGGGCGATCGCATCGAGCCCGCGATCGAACTCGCCGAAAAGGGTGATATCCAGTATCTCGTGTTCGAATGTCTCGGCGAACGCACGGTGGCGCTGGCGCAGCAGGCCCGGATGAAGAATCCGGAAAGCGGCTATGACCCGTTGCTCGAAGAGCGGATGCGCGCGGTGCTCCCGCTCTGCGCCGCCAAAGGCATCAAGATCGTCACCAATATGGGCGCCGCCAATCCGGAAGCCGCGGCGCGCAAAACCGCCGATATCGCGAAGTCGCTGGGATTGTCCGCGCTGAAGGTCGCCGCCATCGTCGGCGACGACGTGCTCGACGCCTGCAAGGACGGCGATCTCAGAATCATGGAATTCGACGGCACGATCCGGCAGCTCGGCAACCGGCTGCTGTCGGCGAATGCCTATCTCGGCGCCGAGCCGATGGCGCAGGCGCTCGCCGAGGGCGCCGATATCGTCATCACCGGGAGAGCATCCGATCCGGCGCTGTTCCTGGCGCCGATGATACATGCTTTCGGCTGGGCGATGGACGACTGGAATCGGCTCGGGCAGGGGACGGTTGCCGGACATTTGCTGGAGTGCGCCGGCCAGATCACCGGCGGCTATTTTGCCGATCCCGGCTACAAGGACGTGGCAGATCTGGCGCGGCTCGGCTTTCCCATTGGCGAAGTCGGCGAGGATGGCAGCCTTGTCATCACCAAGGTTGCTGGGTCGGGCGGCGCGGTGACGGCGCAAACCTGCAAGGAACAATTATTGTACGAGGTGCACGACCCGGCGAAATATTTGCAGCCGGACGTGGTTGCGGATTTTTCGCAAGTGACAGTCGAGGAGATCGGACGCGATCGTGTCCGGGTCAGCGGCGGGCGCGGCGCGAAGCGAACCGATACGCTGAAGGTCTCGGTCGGTTATGTCGACAGCTACATCGGCGAAGGGCAGATCTCCTATGCCGGCCCCGGCGCGCTGGCGAGGGGACGGCTGGCGCTGGAGATCGTTCGCGAGCGGCTGAAGCTGACCAATGTCGCCGCGAATGAATTGCGCTTCGAACTGGTCGGCGTCGATTCCTTGCACGGTCCGGAAATCTCCGCGCGCGCCGGCGAGCCATACGAGGTGCGTGTGCGTGTCTCCGGGCGCACGGAAAATCTGCGCGAAGCGATAAGGATCGGCAACGAGGTCGAGACGCTCTATACCAACGGTCCGGCGGCGGGCGGCGGCGCGTGGAAATCGGCGCGCGACGTCGTGGCGGTCGCGTCCGTGCTGCTGCCGCGCGAGCTGGCAAAGCCGCAAATCCGTTTCGTGGGGGCGTGACGATGAAGCTGCGCGAGATCGCCCACTCCCGCACCGGCGACAAGGGCAACATCTCCAATATCTCCGTCATCGCCTATGACGCAAAACACTATCCGTTGTTGCTCGAGCAGGTCACGGCCGCGCGGGTGAAATCGCATTTCGCAGGTGTTGTCCAGGGCAAGGTGGTTCGTTATGAACTGCCCAACCTGTCTGCGCTGAATTTCGTGATGGACCAGGCGCTGGGCGGCGGCGTGACGCGCTCGCTGGCCCTCGACGCGCATGGCAAATCGCTGAGCTCGGCGCTGCTCGATCTCGACATCTCAACCGCGCCGGATGGCAAATAACAAAGAGAGCGACCGACCATCATGTCTGCTGACCCGACACTCGCCAGCCTCGCCGCCGATCTCGACGCCGGACGCACCACTGCGCGGCAACTGGTCGATGAATGCCTCGCAAGGATTGCCGATCCCGCCGGCGAGGGCGTGCGGACCTTTATCCACGTCGACAAGGCCGCGGCAATCGCAGCGGCCGATGCGATGGACCATCTGCGTAAAGCCAAAGCGGCGCCGTCGCCTTACGCCGGCATTCCCGTCTCGATAAAGGACCTGTTCGACATCAAGGGGCAGGTGACCCGCGCCGGCTCGCGCGCGCTGGAGGCGGATTGCACGCCGGCGGAGGCAGATGCACCCGTTGTGGCGCGGCTGCGCCGGGCTGGCTTCATCGTCATCGGCCGCACCAACATGACCGAATTCGCCTATTCCGGCATCGGCATCAACCCGCATTACGGCACGCCGAAAAGCGTCTGGAATCGCAGCGTCGGCCACGTGCCGGGCGGTTCGTCCTCGGGCGCGGCGGTATCGGTCGCCGATCGTATGGCCCATGGCGCGCTCGGCACCGACACCGGCGGCTCCTGCCGGATTCCCGCGGCTTTCAACGGCATCGTCGGCTACAAGCCGACACAGTCGCGCGTGCCGCTCGACGGCGGCGTGCCGCTGTCGTTCTCGCTCGACAGTTTTGGACCGCTGGCGCGCACCGTGGGCTGTTGTGCCGTATTGGACGCCGTGCTTGCTGATGAGGCCGTGCAGCCGCTGCAGCCGCGGCCCGTCAAGGGCATGCGGCTCGCAGTGCCGACCACGATCGCCCTCGACGACCTCGACGAGGAGGTCGCGACGACGTTCGAGCGCGCGCTGGAAACGCTGTCACGGCAGGGCGCGTCGATCGAGCGGATCGAAGTGCCGGAATTCCACGATGTCGCCGTCATGAACAGCAAGGGCGGATTTGCCGCCGCAGAAAGTTACGCCTGGCATCGCTACCTGATCGTCAGCCATGGCGACGTCTATGATCCGCGCGTCCACGTCCGCATCCTGCGCGGCGAGGGCATCAGCGCGGCGGACTATATCGATATCCTCAACGCGCGCCGCTCGTTCATCGCGCGCACCGAAGCGCGCATTGCGCCCTACGACGCGCTGGTGCTGCCGACCACGGCGAATGCGCCGCCCAGAATCGCCGATCTTGCCGATGACAAGGCCTTCGCCACGCAAAATCTGCGCGCCTTGCGCAACTGCACGCTGATCAACATGCTCGACGGCTGCGCGATCTCGCTGCCGGCGCATCGCGAAGGCGAGATGCCCGTCGGGCTGATGCTGGCGGCGGCCGGCGGATCGGACCGCCGCATCTTCGAACTGGCCGCCGGAATGGAGAACATCATCCGTGTTTGATCTGACCTTCAACGTCGAAGACAAGGGCG
Organism: Bradyrhizobium sp. McL0615; assembly: GCF_049993905.1. Classification (NCBI taxonomy): domain Bacteria; kingdom Pseudomonadati; phylum Pseudomonadota; class Alphaproteobacteria; order Hyphomicrobiales; family Nitrobacteraceae; genus Bradyrhizobium; species Bradyrhizobium sp. McL0615. The sequence goes on from NZ_CP188254.1 coordinate 3,032,287, forward strand.
CATTGACGCCGCTGACGCTTGCGATCGACCAGGCCGTCATCGCCGGCTGGACCGGCCGCGATCCGGTGGCGCGCGACAAGCATATCGCCGAACTCGAAGCGATCGGCATTGCGCGGCCGGCCTCGACACCGATCTACTATCGGTGCTCGGCGCGGCGGATCACCCTGGAGGACCGCATCGAGGTCTGCGGCGAAAATTCCAGCGGCGAGGTCGAGTTCGTGCTGATCGGCTGGCAGGGCCGCATCTTCGTCGGCTGCGGTTCCGACCATACCGACCGCAAGGTGGAAGCCTACAGCGTCACGGTGTCCAAGCAGATGTGCGACAAGCCGGTGGCCTCGGTGCTGTGGGAACTGGAAGACGTCATCGCCCATTGGGACAAGATGATCCTTCGCTCCTGGGCCGTCATCGATGGCGCTCGCGTCCTCTACCAGGAAGGCACGCTCGATGCCATGCTGCCGGTGAAGGACCTGATCGAGCGCGGCTTCGGCGGCAAGGACCTGCCCGACGGCTGCGCCATGTTCGGCGGCACCTTTGCGGCCAAGGGCGGCATTCGCCCGGCTGATCGCTTCGAGTTCGAGTTGGAGGATCCCGTGCTGAAGCGGAAGATCAGCCACGGCTATGATGTGATTACGCTGCCGGTGCTGGGCTGAGGCGGCGCTCTAACTACCGTCATTGCGAGGAGCGATAGCGACGAAGCAATCCATGGTTCCGCGGTTCCAGCTATGGATTGCTTCGCTTCGCTCGCAATGACGGGGATAGCACTTTCCCGGAAATCGGGTGGCGCACGGTTGCCTGATTTGCGAAGTTCCTCGCCATGAAAGCAACCGCAAAAATCCTTCACCATCCTTCGTCCACCATCGCCGCCCGCGTCGACGCCATCGACTGGGCGCAAGCGACAGCCGATCTCGATGCGCAGGGCTGCGCCGTCCTGAAGGAACTGCTGTCGCCGCAGGAATGCGCCGGGCTGGCTGCGCTCTATCCGGACGACAAGAATTTTCGCAGCCGAATCGTGATGGGCCGCCACGGCTTTGGCCGCGGCGAATACAAATATTTTGCCTATCCGCTGCCTGACCTGATCGCACAGTTGCGGCCGGCGCTTTACGCGCGGCTGTGCGGTGTCGCCAATCGTTGGAACGAGACCATGGGGATCGACATTCGCTATCCCGACCGGCACGAGGCGTTCCTGAAGCGCTGCCATGACGCCGGACAGACGCGGCCGACGCCGCTGCTGCTGCAATATGGCGTCGATGATTACAATTGCCTGCATCAGGACCTCTATGGCGAGCACGTGTTTCCGCTCCAGGTCGCCATCCTGCTGTCGGAACCGGGGCGCGATTTCGAAGGCGGCGAGTTCGTGCTGACGGAGCAACGGCCGCGGATGCAGTCGCGGCCTGAAGTGGTTCCGCTCAGGCAGGGCAACGCGGTGGCCTTTGCTGTGCATCACCGGCCGGTGCAGGGGACGCGCGGGCCCTACCGCGTTAATCTGCGCCATGGCGTCAGCCGGATCCGTTCCGGCCATCGCCATACCGTCGGTGTGATCTTTCATGATGCCAAATGAGTGCGGACTGAATTGACTGCGGATTTGTTCGAGACCATTCCGGATGTGCGTCCGTCCCGCGAAGCGATGGCGGAGGGCGCGGTATTGCTGCGCGGATTTGCGCGATCGTTCGAAGCCGAACTGCTTCTAGCACTTCGTGCGATCGTCAAACAGGCGCCGTTCCGGCATCTGATCACGCCGGGCGGCCACCGCATGTCGGTTGCGATGACCAATTGCGGCGGTGTCGGCTGGGTGTCGGACGACACCGGCTATCGCTATGACGCGATCGATCCCGAGTCCGGACAGCCATGGCCGGCGATGCCGGCTGTGCTGCGCAGGCTAGCGGCCGACGCGGCGTCGGACGCCGGGTTCAACGGCTTCGAGCCTGAGGCCTGCCTCATCAACCGCTATGTGCCCGGCGCAAAACTGTCGCTGCATCAGGACAAGGACGAGCTGGACTTCGCCGCGCCGATCGTCTCGGTGTCGCTGGGGCTGCCCGCGATCTTCCTGTTCGGCGGCGCCAAGCGCGCCGACAAGCCGAACCGTTACCGGCTGGAGCATGGCGACGTCGTGGTTTGGGGCGGCCCGTCGCGGCTGTTCTTTCACGGCGTAGCCCCCCTCGCCGACGGCGAACACGCGGTCATGGGCCGTCAGCGCATCAACCTCACTTTTCGTAAGACGCGGTGACATCGCTTGGAGAGTACCACAGTGTCTAAGTCGGCCAGTCGTTAGGCCGACTTCGCTTCATCCGCCACCAACAGGCTTACTTTGCAGTCTTTGTAGTCGAACTTCATGTATGATTGAAGGTAATCCATCTGGAGGCGCTTCAACTCAGCGCATGCCGCATCAGTGGCTCGGCGTTCGAAGTATCGATTGACGAGGTTCACCGGTCGGTTCCAAAAGAAAAATGCCATGGCGAATGCGCTCAACAATGAGCCAATCAGGCCTGTCGCCAATGCAATCCAGTGCAGACTGAAAAATAAGGGGACGAGAAATACGGTTGCAAGAAGAAGGAAGCAAACGGTCAGGACTAGCTTCTCATGCAACGCTACCTTCTTCATTGCACGTTCAGCAGCGAGCCTTCCGCTATCTAGCATTCGTTTGAATTCCAGCTTACGCCCTTCCTCTCTTTCGTTTTTTTCATTGGCAAGATCGCTCAACTGGCCTTCGAGCGCGACGATCCTTTCGGATATTGAACTCCGTTCTGTAAGCCCTTCCCGGCGCTCTTTTTCGAGCTGTTCCTTTTCTCTTTGAAATTCCGAAATCAACCTTTTGGTCTTCTCCTCAAGATTGCGTTCAGCCTCGGCGCGTTCCCGTTCAATTCGAGTTTCATATTCACGACGCACTTCCTCGGCCGAAACCCTTTTGACCGCCGAAATCAAATCCTCGATGTTTGAGGCGGAGATGGAGCGGCTTTTTCCAATCGTGTAATCCATGATAATTTCGGATGCCCGAGGCTGAGAAAGCAGCGCGTCGACAATTGCCCCGTCCTCGGGCCGATTTAAGAGTGCAATTTGCTGTCTCATGCGTTCCAGGATTTTTGGCCGTAGCATCACAACACGAGCGCATGTGGCTAATAGTTGTGTTCGTGAAATGTCTTTTTTTTCAACCAATCCGAAGTTTGCGAAAAGGATGCCGCCGACAATTCGATCCTGAATTGCGGGGCCAACTAACGATCTATCGGTGCCTAGGGCTTTGTACTCGCGCAGAATTTCATTTGAGCGTCTGACAAGCTCCGCGTTTGAGGTAATGAGAACAAATTTTGATGAACAGAAGTCGGACGTTTCAAACCCTTGCCGCCTTCGCATAATAATCGTGATTGAGTCTGCATCGCGCGCCCGAGCGAGGTCGGTTTGCGCTGGCATTTTCATGGAAAGCCGAAGTCGCAGATTGTCGTCGCAGAATTTTTCTACGCTTTTGAACTGCGAAACTTTTTGGGGCATTATCTGCACGCGGCCCAGCGTTTTGACGAAATGCTCAACGTTATTTTTGACGCTTGCTAGGAAGCTTTCTGTAACCGATCCGTCCCGCATGGCCTCGGCGCTCGGTCCGGTGCGCTCGTAAGGTGCGCGCGCGAGAACCGCCACCAAGTTATCTTTCACCTCGTCACAGCTGTGGCGGAAGCATGCGATAGTAGCACCAGCCTGCCTGAGTTTTTCTACCACATAGGAGGTGTTTTCCTTGGCTCGCTTTCCTGACAAGCCCAAATGGTTCATGAGGAGCGGCCCATCCAGAAAGACGACCAGCGTTCTTGCCTGAGCGATGCTCTCTGATGGGTTGCGGAGTTCGAGCAAGGCGTCTGTTAGTAGTGATATGCCTGATATCTTCTGAACAAACTCGAAGGTTTCTGGGTCGCGTCGGCTCAACGACGCAATGTATTTGGCGATCCAGTATTCAATCTGGCCGGCTTCGATGTTGGGGAACTCCGGTCCGTCCGGTTCGCGACCTTCTGATGCTGATTGGCGGCTCAGAAATCTGAGAAAGTGTTCCTCGATTTGTTCAGTGCTTGTAGTTTTCAGAGAGGCCGACGAGTCGGAAAGGTAGCGGCGAAATCCCTCGACGAGTTGGATCAATCGTCTTTCCGCGTCCGCATAGTCCTGCTTCTCGATGGAGGGGCCGGTAAATTTGCATCGATAAATTCGGGCGTCTACGTCTTCGGTGACGATTTGGAGCCAACCTACCTGCTCCATGCGGGCGATAAAAAGATCGGCAACGTCGTCGTTAAGCTGAAACATCAGTTTTGCTTCAGCGTAATTTTTTAGCGCGGCTACATCGAGAATCTTACCATCGTTGTCTTGGATATACGGTTCAAAAAACGGTATCAGCCCGAGATAAAAATCCGGTGCGGGTCGATCCGTGAAGACCGACGCGGAAACAAGCCCCCAAAGTGCAAGCGGGCGCGCTTGGTCCATATTCTTCTCTTTATCGGCAATTCTGTATGGTGTAATATTTCTATTACTAAACCAAGCATTGTGGCACTTCCAGTGCAAGCGGAAAATGGTGCTGCGGGTGCCCGGATTCAGCTGCGGTTGTTGTTACGGAGCGAACAGGTGCTGCATGCTGATGGCCGCGGTCTCGGCGGCGCTGGCGATCGGGGAGACCGGCGCCGAGGGCGAGGTCGTCGGGTTGGTCTTCTCCGCGCTGGCGCTTGTGACCTTTGCGTGGGTGGCGGCGGTCGCTGGCGGCCTGCAAAAGATGCCGGAATAGGCCGCTCTTGCAATGGGCGCCTGCGGTGGGCTGGTTGGTCGCCGGCGCGGGATTGCTGGTGATTGTGGCGTCGCGGATGCAGCGGAGTTTAGCGAGGCAGGTTTAGATATTCTTCGCCGGATGGATGAACGCCCACGGGCTCACTTCCGAATCCGTCGGTACCTCCACCGAGATCACATAAGGCCCGCCATCGGCCAGCGCCTTTTCCAGCGCGGGGCGGAAATGATCCGGTGAGGTGACGCGCGCGGCGCCAACGCCGAAGGATTCCGCGAGTTTGACGAAATCCGGATTGACGAGGTCGGACGCCACCACGCGGCCGTCAAAACGTTCGCGCTGGTCGCGGCGGACGTTGCCATAGGCGTTGTTGTTGAACACCAGCGTCACCACGCCGATCTTGAACTGCACGGCGGTCGATAATTCCTGCACGCCGAACATGAAGCCGCCGTCGCCGGTGATGGCGACCACCGGCCGGTCCGGGTTGGCGACCTTGGCGCCGAGCGCGGTCGGGAAGCCCGAGCCGAGCGTGCCTTGATAACCCGAGGTGATGAAGGTGCGCGGCTCGTAGATCGGAAAGCCGTACCAGGACGCGAAGCCGACCTGCGACAGCTCATCGGTGACGATCGCATTGGCCGGCAACACCTCGCGCAGGATTTTCAGATACGCCATCTGCGGCTGAACTTTTTGAATCTCCTGCTGCGCCGCCGCCGTGGCCTCGCGGATCTCGCCGCGCCGGCCGCTGCTCTTGCTGTAACCGGCCTTTTTCACCGCGGCCGCCAGATCGGCGGTGCCGGCCTTGGCATCCGCGATGACAGCGGTGTCGGGCACGTAGCGCCGCATCTCCACGGGATCGATATCGATGCGGACCGATTTCAGTCCGTCAGGGCGATAGGGCCAGCGCGACATCGTCGGTAGTTCCAGCCGGGTGCCGATCCCGATCATCAGGTCGGTGGTCGGCCACAGCCGGTAGGCCGCCGCCATGGTCAGCCCGAGCTCATGGGCGTTGGAGACGATGCCGCGGCCGCTGCGGAACGCGACCACCGGCGCGTCGATCATCTCGGCGAGTTCGAGGATTTCCTCGCGCGCATGGATCGCGCCGCTGCCGACGAAGATCATCGGCCGCTTGCTGCCCTTGATGAGAGCGGCGGCCGCCTTGATGCGGTCGGGGTCGGGCTGCGGGGCGGGAAGGGTGTCGAACACCTTTGAAGGGCCGACTTCGGCGCGCTGGGTAAAGACATCCCACGGCATCTCCAGCGACACCGGACCGCGGCGGCCCGACATCATTTCCTGAAACGCGCGCGACACCATCGCCGGTGCGACATCGGGATATTCGATGCGGTCGGCCCATTTGACGAACGTGCGCAGCGTCGCGAGCTGGTCCGGCATCTCGTGCAGATGGCCACGGCCCTTGCCGAGGAACTGCGTCGGTACCTGTCCGGTCAGGCACAGCACCGGCTCGTTCGATCCGAACGCGGTGAGAAGCGCCGCGCCGGCATTGAGCACGCCGGGGCCTGGCACCACGCTGAACACGCCGGGGCGCCCGGTCGATCGCGCATAGCCATAGGCCATGTAGCCACAAGCCTGCTCGTGCCGCGCGCCGATCACCTTCAACTGCGCCTGATGGAAGGCGTCGAACAGGCCGTAGATCTGCGCGCCGGGCAGGCCGAAAACCGTATCGACGCCATGCGCGACAAGGCCATTGACGATCGCTTCGCCGCCGGAAGTTGATTTCATTGTTCTTTCCACTCGCTTACAGGATTGATCAGGCTTCGTCGCCCACGCCGTTCTTCAGCTGGCCTACGCCCTCCGCTTCAACCTCGACGACGTCGCCGGGCTTGAGATAGCGCGGCGGGTCGAACCGCGCACCGGCGCCGGTCGGCGTTCCCGTCACGATGACGTCGCCGGGCACCAGCGTGGTGAAGGTCGAGAGATAGTTGATGAGATAGCGGAAGCCGAAGATCAATCGTCCGGTGCGGTCGTCCTGCCGCGTCTCTCCATTGACCCGCGTGGTGAGGCGGATATCGGCGATCTGGCTTTCTTCGGTGTAGGGCACGAGCCATGGCCCGAGGCTGCCGGTGGAGTCAAAATTCTTGCCCTGGGTGACGTTGAACTTGGCGTGCCGCACCCAGTCGCGGATGGTGCCTTCGTTGCAGAGCGTGATGGCGGCGATGTGGTCGAGCGCCTCGCTCTCCTTGATGTGCCGGCCGGGCTTGCCGATCACCAGCACCAGCTCGCCCTCGTAATCGAGCTGGGCCGAGGCGCGCGGACGGACCAGCGGTGTGTTGTGGCCGACAAAGGAGCGCGGCGTCCGCATGAACATGCTCGGATATTTCGGCGCGTCCTGGCCGTCCTTGTATTCGGCGTTGCGGTCCGGGTAGTTGACGCCGATGCAGATGATCTTTTCCGGCGAGGGGATCGGCGGCTGCCATGTAATCGCATCGAGCGCGTGGTCCGGCTGATGCCGCGCGCCTTCGTCGACGAGTTTTGTCAGCGCGCCGGCCGCGATGACCTCGCGCAGCGTCGGATATTCTTTCCCGAAACGCGCGGCGAGATCGACAATACCGGAATCGGTCACGGCGCCGTATTTGGTGACGCCGCCAATGGAATAGGTCGCGAGACGGGGAGTGGCCATGAAATGTCCTGTCAGCCCGGCATCATGCCGGCAGCCTTGATGATGGCGGTGGCTTCTTGTGTTTTGAGATAGTCGATCAGTGCCTTGGCGGCGTCGACCTCCCTGGCGTCGGCGGCGACCGCTGAAGTGAACACCAGTTCCTGCTGCAGCTCGCCCGGGAACGGGCCGACGAGTTCGACGCCCGGCGCGACGAGAACGTTCATCAGGAACACGCCAAGCTCCGCCTCGCCCTTGGCGACAGCGGGCGCGATCTGGGTCGGGGCTGCCTGCACCTTGGTCCTGGCCTTCATTTCCTCAGCGATGCCGAGGCGTTCGAACACCTTTGTCACGTAAGCGCCGGCGGCGCTCGCGGGCAGAAAGGCGATGGAAGGCGCCGCGAGCAGGGCGTTCTTGAAGGCGTCCGGCGTCGAGATGTCGGGTTTTGGCGCGCCGGCGCGAACGATGACGCCATAGCCGACGCGGGCAATATCGACGGCGGAGCCGGGGGCAAAGCGGGCTTTTGCCGCGGCGTCCTTGAAAACGTCGATGGGCACGACGACCACGTCGAACGGCGTGCCGGAGTTCACCCGCGCGATGATGTTGGGCGTGGAATCGAAATGGATCGATAGTTTATGCCCGGTCGCCTTCTCGAACGACGCGGCAAGGGCATTCATGGAGGCGGTCATCGATCCACCGGCGATGACCTTGAGTTCGGCGGCTTGAAGGGAGGTGGTGGAAGTCATGACGAACGCAGCAGACAGCAGGATTGCGACGGATTTCAGCAGCGACTTGCTCATGACGCGCCTCCCGGTGGTTTTCGGCCCAATCCCTAATCCGCAATCGTGACGTCGGCGACAAAGGCCGGTTCGCGCACTGCTTGGCCGGTGAAGGGTGTGCCCTCCTCGAACCAGGAGCGCGGCGCGGGCGCGCCCCACAGCGTCTGCCGGCGCGGGTCCTTCAGCGACCAGCGCAGCGGCTCATGGTCATGATCGCCCGTAAAATAGTCGCTGGTGTAGAGCTCGAGCCGGTGGCCGTCGGGATCCCGGACATAGAGGAAGAACGCGTTCGAGATGCCGTGGCGTCCGGGGCCACGCTCGATATTCTTCAGGTAACCGCTCGACGCCATCACGTCGCAGAGATGCAGGATGTTCATCGCCGTCGGCGTCCAATAGGCAAAGTGGTGCAGGCGAGGGCCGCGGCCATTGGTGATCGCGAAGTCATGGACATTGCCCTTGCGGTGCATCCAGGCCGCCGCGATGCGGCCGTTCGGTCCGTCTTCCTCGCCATATTCGGTCAGCCGGAAGCCGAGCCGGGCGTAGAAGTCGACGGTGTTTTGAACTTCAGGCGCGAAGACGTTGAAATGGTCGAGCCGCTGCGGATGACAGCCTTTATATAGGTCGTAGCGCCGCAGCAGATGCGGACGTTTTTCCATCGTTGCATAGAGTTCCAGCTGGAAGCCGGCCGGATCGGTGAACTGCAGGGTGCGGCCCTGGAACGGCTGATCGGCGAAGGCGTACGCGATGCCGTTCTCCGAAAAGAAGCTGGCGGCCTTGTCGAGGTCGCCGTCATTGCCGACCTTGAAGCCGAGCCGGCTGCAGGCCGCGACAGGGGCTTTCCTCAAGACCAGCGAGTGATGCTGATGCTCCTCGCTGCCACGCAGATAGACCGCCTTGTCGTCGCTATCCTCGACATGGAGGCCGACGGTGGTCTCGTAGAAGGCGCGGCTCTTGTTGAGATCGACGACATCGAGCACGGCATGGCTGCAGCGGATGATGTTGAACGGCGGATCGAAGATGTGTGTCGGAACGGGCATGTGCTTTTATCCAGTCCTCAATTGTTGGTCCTCATGGTGAGGAGGCGCGCAAGCGCCGTCTCGAACCATGTGGCCCGTGGCCCATCCTTCGAGACGCGGGCTTGCGCCCGCTCCTCAGGATGAGGGCAGGCCGAGCTTCTGAATCTTGTGCGTCCCGCGCGCGAGCGAGACGTGCTTGGTCTCCATGTAGAAGTCGAATGAATAGTCGCCGCCATCACGGCCAATGCCGGACGATTTCATGCCGCCAAACGGCGTGGGCAGATGGCGGACGTTTTCGGAATTGAGCCAGATCATGCCGGCTTCCAGCGCATCGGCGACGCGCAGCGCGCGGCCCATGTCGCCGGTCCAGACGTAGCCGGTGAGGCCGTATTGCACGCCGTTGGCGATCTCGATCGCGTCCTTCTCGTCCTTGAACGGGATCACGGTCAGGAACGGGCCGAACACTTCTTCCTGCGCCACCCGCATCTTTGAAGTCGCGCCGGTCACCAGCGTCGGCTGCACATAATGCCCACCGCCGGGCCCGTCATGCGGCTTGCCGCCGACCGCGATGGTGGCGCCGTCCTTTTTGGCGACGTCGAAATAGCTGCAGACCTTTGCCAGATGCCGCTCATGGATCAGCGGCCCGATCTCGGTGGCGGGATCGAGCGGATGGCCAACCTTCAGCGCCTTCACCCGCGCCGTGAGTTTTTCGATGAATTTTCCGGCGATGCCCTCCTGAACCAGCAGCCGGCTCGACGAGGTGCAGCGCTCGCCGTTGAGCGAGTAGATCATGAACACGACCGCATCCAGCGCCCGGTCGAGATCGGCGTCCTCGAACACGATCACCGGGTTCTTGCCCCCGAGCTCGAAATGGACGCGCTTCAGGGTAGGGGCGCCCTGCGCCATGATGGCCGAGCCGGTAGAGCTCTCGCCAACAAAGCCGATCGCCTTGATCGCGGGATGCTCGGTCAGCGCCTTGCCGGCTTCCTCGCCCATGCCGTGGACGGTGTTGAGCACGCCGTCGGGCAGGCCGGCCTGCTTCGCGAGTTTTGCCAGCAGGTCCGCCGTCACAGGCGACCATTCCGCCGGCTTGTGGACCACCGTGCAGCCGGCCGCCAGCGCAGGCGCAATCTTCCAGGTCGACAGCATGAACGGCGTGTTCCACGGCGTGATCACGCCGACCGGGCCGATCGGCACCCGGGTCGAGATGTTCCAGTGCTCTTCGGAGGGCGTGTTGAGCCCGTCCCGGGCCTCGGCGCATTTGTCGGCAAAGAAGCGAAAATTCTCCGCCGCCCGGATCGCGGCCTTGGCCATGAAGCGGTGGGCCTGGCCGGTGTCGATGCATTCCAGTACCGCGATGTCGTCAGCGTGGTCCTCGATCGCATCAGCCACGCGATGCAGCAATTTCTTCCGCACCGCCGCCGGCATCTCGCGCCAGGATTTGAAAGCCGTCGCGGCCGCGGTTGCGGCACGGTCGATGTCTTCGGCATTGCCGCGGGCGACGGATGCAAGCACCGCGCCGTCAACCGGGGATTTGGTCTCGAACGTCTGGCCCGAAGTCGAAGGCACCGTCTTGCCGTCGATCATATGCCCGATGCCGTCGCTCTTCAGCTTGGCGAGCAGGGGGGCAACGCGGTCGCGGTTGGCTTGAAACACATCGGATGATTTCGGCGTGACTTTATCCATGGGCGGCCTCCACTTTCAGGCGCGGTTCGTAGCGGGCGGGCGTGCCACGAAGGGCGGTGCGTGAATGTTGTTGCGCTTCCAGCTGGTTTCCTTGTCGTTGATCTGCATGTCGAACGACAGCGCGAATTTGCCGTTGGCAAAGACCGGATCAAGATAAGTGGACAGTGCCTGGAAGATATGTTCGCCGGCCTTCATGCGGGTCGCGAGATCGCGCCCCTCGCCGAGCCGCAGCACCATGTCAAGAAAGCCGAGGTTCGACCCGCCATCAGCGATGGCATAATACTCGCATTTGATGGCGCGGACGCGAATGCCGCCGAGCGGGAAGATGCCGGTTTCGATCGCGGCCACGCGGACCACTTCGACGACTTCGCCCATGTCGACGAGCACATCGATGTTGGCTGAATATTCGATCGTGAAATGCGGCATAGCCAGATCACTCCTGCGATTTGGGCTCAAGACATCAAGCGAAGTAGCAGCTCACGGAACCATAAGGTCCATAATCGGCCTGGATCGTGTCGCCCTTGCGGGTCTCGATCGGGCGGATGAACGATCCCGCCAGCACCACTTGCCCGGCTTCCAGCGCCAGCCCGTTCGGCGCGATCTTGTTGGCGAGCCAGGCCACTGAAGTGGCGGGGTGGTTGAGAACGCCGGCGGCAAGCCCGGTTTCCTCGAGTTGGCCGTTGCGGAAACACAGCGCGCCGATCCAGCGCAAGTCGGCGTCCATCGGCCGGATCGGGCGGCCGCCGAGCACGATGCCGGCATTCGCTGCATTGTCGGCGACGGTGTCGAAAATCTTCCGCGTCGCCTTGGTCTGCGGATCGATCCGCTCGACCCGCGTGTCCAGGATTTCGAGCGCAGGCACCACGAAGTCGGTGGCGTTGAGCACATCGAACATCGTGCAGTCCGGTCCCGACAGCCGCGACTTCATCACGAAGGCAAGTTCGGCCTCGATGCGGGTGGCGATGAAACGGTCCGACGGCACCAGCCCGCCATCGGCAAAGAACATGTCGTCGAGCAGGATACCGGAGTCAGGTTCGTCGATATTGAGCGCGCTCTGCATCGCCTTCGACGTCAGGCCGATCTTGTGGCCCTTCACGGTGCGGCCCGCGGCCACCTTCATCTCGACCCAGGCTTTCTGGATGGCGTAGGCGTCTTCGATCGTTATGCCGGGATGTTCGAGCGAAAGCTGCCGGATCTGTTTCCGGGTCTTTTCGGCCTGGTCGAGCCGTTCGGCGGACTTGCGGATTTCGTCCTGGAAAAGGGCCATATGCGTTCGCAAAAAGAGGGTGCTGAAATATGTTTAACATGTTAAGTTATATCGCGCAAACTGATTTGGTGCTTGTTGCAACGCAAAACTTTATCCTTCTCCAGATCAACGATTCCTGATGGCGGACGACTGAAGATGGCAGCCAAGAAATCGCCGGATGGATCGCACGGGGGCGCCGGCAAAGCGGGCGAGATGCGTGGCGTGCCGATGCGCGAATTCTCTCGCTCGCTGCCGATGTCGCTGTTGCGTGCGCGCGAGGCGGTGATGCGGCAGTTTCGTCCCTCCTTGCGCAATCACGGCCTGACCGAACAGCAATGGCGGATCCTGCGCGCGCTGACGGCGGTGGAGACCATCGAGGTCACCGAACTGGCGCGCGTCGCCTTCCTGCTGGGGCCGAGCCTGTCGCGCATCCTGCGCGATCTCGAAGCCCGCGATCTGGTCGAGCGCCGGACCGCCGAAGCCGACCTGCGCCGCGGCGTGGTCTCGATCTCCCCCAAGGGATTGAAGCTGATCGAAGCCGTTGCGCCGACATCGGAAGCGATCTACGCCGAGATCACCAGCCGCTATGGCGCGCGCAAGCTCGCTGAACTGCAGGACATGCTGGGCGAATTGGAGCGCAGTCTCGCCGCGATGGAAGTGGCCGGTGAGGGCGACGCCGAGGCGGATGAGTAATCACAAATCTGCATGATGATATGTGGCAGGACGCATAGCTTCGATTTTCTGCTCGCTGTTTGAGCAACGAAGCACTGGATGAATTGCGACTTTTGCCCGGAATAGTCGGGCTCGCCCGGCGTTATTCATGTCGGGACAGCGTATTGCACGACTGGTCTGCGTCGTTAGTCGAACTCACTGCGATATCAATTTACTCGGAAGGCGAGAGTCCGTAATACGCACGCGGTTATGCGTCCCGTGAGGATGCCAACACCAAGAAAGGCCGACAAAGAAGCCCGGCCTCAGGGAGAGATTGATGAAGCTGACGAGACGCGATTTCGCGGCCGGTATCGCTGCCGGTATTGCCGCACCCCACATCATCACCAGCATTGCAAAGGCACAGGGCGCCACCATCAAGATTGGCATGTGCGCGCCCGTCACCGGTCCGGCCGCCGAGTCCGGTGGATACGCCATCAAGGGCGCGAAGCTCGCGCTCGAAGCCGTCAACAAGGCCGGCGGCGTTCTCGGCAAACAGCTCGAACTGATCGTCGAGGACGATCAGACCACCAATCCAGGCATTGTGCTGGCGTTCTCCAAGCTCGCAGCCCAGTCCGACATCGTGGCCTTCCTCGGCTCGATCCGTTCGACCCAGGTGCACGCGATGGCGCCGGACGTGCTGAAACTCGGCAAGCCCGTGATGATTGGCGGTACCGATCCCAATCTGACGCATATGGGCAATCAGTGGCTGTTCCGTTTCCGACCCAACGACAGCTACTCCGGCCGCGTGATCGCCGACTACGGCGTCAATACGCTCGGCAAGAAGAAGTGGGCCGTGCTGCATTCGACCGACGCGTTCGGAACCGCCGGCGGCAAGGCCCTCAGCTCCGCGCTGGAGAAACTGGGTGCGCCTGCCGTGCTCGACCAGGGCTACGCCAACCAGAGCCAGGACTTCACGCCGGTCGTGCTCGCCATCAAGCAGTCGGGCGCCGAGATCCTTGGTTCCTACTTCACCTTCGAAAACGATCTCGGCATCTTTGCCCGCCAGTTGCGCCAGCTCGGCGTCAACATTCCCTGGGTCGGCTCGCCCTCGATCGTCAACATCACTGCGCTGAAGCTCGCGGGTCCGGCGCTCTACAATACCTATGGCGTCGCCGATTACGCCGAAGACAGCAGTGAGGCGTCAAAGGCCTTCGGCAAGCTCTATCGCGATGCCGTCAAGGTCGCGCCTGACAACCAGAGTTCCTGGCCCTTCGATGCCGTCACCGTGCTCGCGGCGGCGATCAACAAGGCCGGCTCTACCGACGCGACCAAGATCCGCGAGGCGATCCTCGCCACCAAGAAGTTCCCGGGCGCCGAGGGCGAATACAATTTCGACCAGAACGGCGACGGGCTTCACGGCTACAACATCGTGAAGAACGAGAAGGGCAGCATCGTCTTCGATAAGCACATCGAGTTCAACGACTGATCGTAGCTTTGGCCTCTCCGGTTTCACCGGGGAGGCCAAAACTTTGTCGAAGTGTTTCTCTTACCGATCGCGTGTCATGGATCTTGTCCTTCAATTGCTGTTTACGGGGATCGGCATCGGCGCCGTTTATGCGCTGGTCGCTTTGGGGATCGTGCTGATCTTCCGTGCCACGAATGTGGTGAATTTCGCACAAGGCGAATTCTCGATGGTCGCCGCCTATCTGATGGTGGTGTTCGCCGTTGATCTGGGCTGGCCTTACTGGCTGTCCTTCCTGATCGCGCTGGCCGGCATGGCGCTGCTCGGGGTTTTCTTCAACCTCGGGGTATATTATCCGCTGCGGCATCGCTCGTTCCTTCCCGTAATCATCGCCACCATCGGCGCGTCGATCCTGCTCGCCAACTCCGTCCTGGCCATTTACGGCCCGCAGCCGCAGGTGCTGCAGGGCTGGTTCGAAACGCCAGGCATTCAGCTCGGGCCGGTCTATCTCGACAGTCAGTACCTGCTGATCATCGCCGTGACGGTCGCGCTGGTGATCTTCAATTACTGGTTCTTCGAGAAGACCTTGCTTGGCAAGAAGCTGCAGGCGACCTCGCAGGACAAGGAGATGGCCTCGCTGCTGGGCATCTCCGTCTCCGCGATGATCATGATCACCTTCATTTACTCGGCCGTGCTCGGCGGTCTCGCCGGTATCCTCGTTGCACCCGTACTGTTCGTCTCGATCCAGATGGGGTCGACGATCGCGCTCAAGGCGTTTGCCGCAACCATCATTGGCGGCTTCGGTGACGTTGCCGGCGCCATCATCGGCGGTCTGGCACTGGGCATTATCGAGACCTTTGGCGCAGCCTACATCTCCGTACCCTACAAGGACGCCTTCGCGTTCCTGGCGCTGGTCTTGTTTCTGATGTTCCGGCCTCAGGGCATCTTCGGCGAACGTGTCGCGGAGAAAGCATGAGCGCTCCCAGCGAAAATATGCCGATCGCCGTATCGGCGCCAAAGCCGCTGCTGCTGCGTCACGCGCCGTATTTCATCGGTGCTGCAATCGTGGTGACGCTTGCTGCCACCGTTCAGTTCGACGGCTATGTGCATAATATCTTGATGCAGGCCACGACCTTCGCAATCGCGGTGTTCGGCCTCTCGGTCGTGCTTGGCCTGTGCGGGCAGATCAATCTCGCGCAAGCCGCGTTCTTCGGCTTCGGCGCCTACGCCGTCGGTATCGGCACCGCCGACTATCAGATCAGCTACTGGCTGTGCCTTGTCGCGGGTTGCCTGATGGCGCTGGTGGCGGGCGCGGTTCTGGGCATGTCGACGCTGCGGCTCGGCGGCCACTACCTCGCGATGGTGACGATCTCGTTCCAGCAGATCGTCACGCTGATCATGATCAACGCGATCTGGCTCACGCATGGGCCGGACGGCGTCTCGCGCATCGGCAGGCCGGCGCTGTTTCAATCCGCGCAGGCGTATCTTGCGTTCTGCGTGGCGGTGCTTGCGATCGTCGGTTACATCGTTTGGCATCTGCCGGATACCAGGCTCGGACGCGCCATGCGGGCGGTGCGCGACAATGAACTTGCTGCCGGCGTCATCGGCGTCGACGTGTTCCGCACCAAGGTTTCCGCCTTTGCGCTGAGTGCGGTGCTGGGTGGACTGGCCGGCGGCCTTTTCGCCGGCGGTTTCGCCTATGTAAGTCCGGATCAGTTTTCATTCGCCGAATCGGTGGTGTTCCTGACCATGTCCTTGCTCGGCGGCGTGGCGTCGCCGATCGGTTCGGCGATCGGCACGGGTCTCCTGATCCTGATTCCCGAATGGTTGCGGTTCCTCAAGAGCGTTCCCGGACTGTATCTTGCGATCTACGGTCTCGCGGTCATCCTCATCATCCGCTACATGCCTGACGGCATCTGGGGGTTCGTCAACACCGCGACGGCGCGCTGGCGCGCGCAGCTGAAGGCGCCGCCGGCCGCGGCCGCGCTGCAATTGAAGCCAGCGACACAAGGCGGCGACATCGTGCTGCAAGTCTCCGGGTTGTCGAAATACTTCGGCGGCCTCAAGGCAGTTGACGGCGTCGACATTCAAGTCAGACGTGGCGGCGTTCACGCGCTGATCGGGCCGAACGGCTCGGGCAAGACCACGACGCTCAACGTGCTTTCGGGCCTCTACAAGGCGACCGCCGGCAAGATCGTGCTTGATGGCATCGACATCACCGCGATGCCGCCGCATCAGCGCACGGCGGCGGGATTGGGACGGACGTTCCAGAACATCCGCCTGTTCCGCTCGATGACGGCGCTGGAGAACGTGGAGATCGGTGCCGAACGGCCCGGCAACACCATGATCGGTACCGGCGGTGACGCTGCGTTGACCGAGCGTGCGATGGAAGCGCTGACCTTCGTCGGTCTCGGCGCCCGCGCCAATGAATTGATCTCGAGCTTCTCCTACGGCCACCAGCGTCTGATCGAGATTGCGCGCGCCCTTGCAGCCAACCCCACCTTGCTGCTGCTCGACGAACCCGCCGCCGGGCTGAACTCGACTGAAAAGCTCGAACTTCACGCGTTGCTCAAGCGCATCGCGGCGCAAGGCCTCACCATCCTGATCATCGACCACGACATGACGCTCGTCTCCGAGGCGGCCCAGCATATCACCGTGCTCAATTTCGGACGCCGTATCGCGGACGGCGAATCCATGGCGGTGCTGCGCCATCCCGATGTCGTCTCCGCCTATCTCGGGACTGAATAGATGCCGTTGCTCGAAATTCGCGATCTCGTTGTCCGCTACGGCGAAATCGAAGCGCTGCGCGGCATTTCGCTTGGCGTTGACGAAGGGCAGGTGGTGACCCTGCTCGGCGCTAACGGCGCCGGCAAGTCGACGACCCTGCGTGCGATCTCTGGTCTCGCGAAACCGGCTTCCGGCGATATCCTGTTCGACGGCAAGTCGATCGCAGGACTGGGGCCTGAAGCGATCGTGCGGATGGGCATTTCGCACGTGCCGGAAGGCCGACGGGTATTTCCCGGCTTGACGGTGAAAGAGAACATCATGCTCGGCGCGTCCAACCGCAAGGTTGCAGCTTCACAGCTGTCGCGTGAAGCCGATGCCATGTTCGACCTGTTTCCCGACATCAGGCAGTTCTCCGGTGCGCTGGGCTGGACGCTGTCGGGAGGCCAGTTGCAGATGGTTGCGGTTGCCCGCGGCCTGATGGCGAGGCCGCGATTGCTGTTGCTGGACGAGCCTTCGCTGGGGCTAGCGCCCGTGATCGTGCAGGCCGTTTTCAGGATCATTTCAGAGGTCCGGCGCACCACCACCGTCTTGCTTGTCGAGCAAAATGCGCGCATGGGGCTTTCGGTCGCCGATCACGGGTTCGTCCTGGAAACCGGACGGATCGTGCTGGGCGGCAAGCCCGATGAATTGTGGGGCAACGAAGCCATTGCCGCCGCCTATCTCGGTGGTCACGCCAAGGTCAAAGCTTAAAGCAGCGAGTTAGCCATCCATGGTCACGATACAGGTTCCCAACCTCATCAATTTCGTTGCCGAGGTATTTTCGCACTCTGAATCCTCCCCTGACGAAGCCAGGCGTATCGCGACATATCTCACGACCGCCAATCTCACTGGGCACGACAGCCACGGCGTCATTCGCGTGCCGGTTTATGTCCGTTGGAAGAAAATGGGCTCGGTGGTGCCAAACCAGACGGCCGAGGTCATTGTCGATACGCCGTCGCTCGCGGTGGTAGACGGCAAGTTCGGTTACGGGCAGACGGTGACGCCGCAAGCTGTGCGGATCGGCATCGATAAATGCAAGAAAGCCGGACTTGCGGCTGTCGCGTTGCGCAACGCCGGACATATCGGTCGCGTCGGCGACTGGGCGGAAATGGCCGCCGCCGAAGGCCTCGTATCGGTGCATTTCGTCAATGCCGCCGGTTCGCTACTGGTTGCGCCTTTCGGCGGGGTCGAGAAGCGGCTGTCGACCGCACCGTATTGCGTCGGCATCCCGCGCCAGGGGCAGGATCCGATCGTGCTCGATTTCGCCACCTCCATCGTCGCCGAAGGCAAAGTGCTGGTGGCGAGCCGCGGTGGCAAGAAACTGCCGAAGGGCGCACTGATCGATCACGACGGTACGTTGAGCGAGGATCCGGCCGTGCTTTACGGCCCGCACACGGCCGAGGGGCCGCGTGACCATACCAAGGGGACGGGGGCGATCCGCGCTTTCGGCGAGCACAAGGGCTCGGGACTTGCCTTCATCTGCGAGTTGCTCGGCGGTGCGCTCACCGGCACCGGCGCCACCTCAGGCGGGCGTCAGTTCGCCAATGGCATGCTCGCCTTCTATGTCGATCCCAAGGTGATCGACACTAGTAATTTCTTTGACGGTGAAATTTCGCGCTACGTCGACTTCATCCGGGCGACCAAGCCGATCGCCGGCGTCGATACTGTGCTGATTCCGGGCGATACGGAGCGGAAGACGCGTGCCGAACGCACCAAGAACGGCATCCCCTTGCCTGACGACACCTGGGCGGCGATAGTGAATACCGCGCGCGAAGTAGGCGTCAGCGAAGTGAGCATCCAGCAGGCCGCCAGCTAGGCTGCCCGGTTCTAAGCAAGAGACAACAGGGAAAACGCACCCAATGACAACCAACAACGTCAAGAAAGTATGGGCCTCGGGCAAGGCCGTGGTGAACGCGTGGCTGGCGATTCCGTCCGGTTTTTCGGCCGAAGTGATCGCGCAATGCGGCTTCGACAGCGTTACCGTCGACATGCAGCACGGCGTGCAGGATTACCTCTCGATGGTGCAGTGCTTCCAGGCGATGAACGCCCACCCGGTTACCCCCATGGTCCGCGTGCCCTGGAACGAGCCCGGCATCATCGGCAAGGTGCTCGATGGCGGCGCCTATGGCGTCATCTGCCCGATGATCAACACGCCGAAGGAAGCCAAGGACCTCGTCCAGTTCGCCAAGTATCCGCCGAAGGGCACGCGCTCCAACGGCCCGATCCGCGCCGGCATGTACGGCAGCGCCGGTTCGTATCAGCAGACCGCCAATGACGAGATCGTGCTGCTGCCGATGATGGAGACCAAGACCGCGGTCGAGAACATGGAATCGATCCTCGACGTCGAAGGCATCAACGGCGTCTATGTCGGTCCGTCCGATCTCCGCTTCTCGTACGGGTTGACGCCGAAGCTCGACGGCGACGAGCCGGAAATCCTCAAGATCTACGAGAAGATCATCAAGGAATGCGGCAAGCGCAACCTCAATCCGGGCATCCACTGCTCCGGCTCAGAAGGCGCGGCGCGCGCCATCAACATGGGCTTCAAGCTCGTGACGCTGTCGAACGAAGTCGGCCTGATGTCGACCTACGCCAGGATGCAGGTGAACCAGACTCGCAAGGATTCGGCCGGCAAGGCGTAAGCTCTTACTTCTCCCTCGCCCCACTCTTGCGGGGAGAGGGTTGGGGTGAGGGGCCTCTATCCGGCGAGCACCATGTTTGCGTTTGGCATCGTGCCTCGCCCCTCACCCGGATCGCAAGGGCGATCCGACCTCTCCCCGTAAAGGACGGGGAGAGGTAAGAAAGACGCCGAACCACTGGAGATATCCCATGACCCCGGCACCCGTGATCCGCCTGCATCCTGACGACGGCGTGCTGATCGCGCGCTCGAGCCTGCCCCCCGGCATGGTGGTGGCCGATGGCGTGACCACGGTCGAGCGGATTCCGGCCGGCCACAAGGTCGCGATCAAGCCGATCGCCGTGGGCGAGCCGGTGCGCCGCTACGGCCAGATCATCGGCTTTGCCACAGTGCCGATCTTGCCGGGCCAGCACGTTCACACACAAAACTGCGGCATGGGCGATTTCGCCAAGGACTACGCCTATGGCGTCGACGTCAAGCCGGTGCCGAATTTCGATCTGCCGGCCACCTTCGACGGCATTCGTCGCGCCGACGGGCGGGTGGCGACGCGCAACTATATCGGCATCCTCACCTCGGTGAATTGCAGCGCCCATGTCGCCGGCATCGTCGCCGACATGTTCAAGAAGAATCCATTTAGCGGCGATAATCCGCTGGCCGATTTCCCGAATGTCGACGGCGTGGTGGCGCTGACCCACAAGACCGGCTGCGGCATGACGCAGGACGAGCCGCTGGCGCTGCTGCGCCGGACGCTCGGCGGCTACGCGCGGCATGTGAACTTTTCCGCCGTCGTGGTGCTGGGGCTCGGCTGCGAGGTCAACCAGATCGGCGGCCTGATGCAGGAGCAGAAGCTCGCCGGCCGGCTGCGCGCGATGGACATCCAGGAAGTCGGCGGCACCCGCAAGACGGTAGAAGCCGGCATCGCCTTCGTGAAGGAGGCGCTGACCGACGCCAATAAAGTGAAGCGCGAGCCGGTGCCGGCCAGCGAGCTGACAGTCGCCCTGCAATGCGGCGGCTCCGACGGTTACTCTGGCGTATCCGCGAACCCGGCGCTCGGCGCGGCGAGCGATCTTCTGGTCGCCCACGGCGGCACGGTGATCCTCTCCGAGACGCCTGAAACCTACGGCGCCGAACATCTCCTGACCCGCCGTGCGGTCAGCCGCGAAGTCGGCGAAAAGCTCGTCGGCCTGATGCGCTGGTGGGAGGAATACACCAAGCGCGAAGGCGCCGAGATGAACGCCAATCCGAGCCCCGGCAACAAGGCCGGCGGCCTCACCACCATCCTCGAAAAATCACTGGGCGCGATGGCCAAGGCCGGCAGCACCAATCTGGTCGACGTGCTCAATTACGCCGAGCCGATCACCAAGAAGGGTTTTGTCTTCATGGATACGCCCGGCTACGACCCGGTTGCGGCGACCGGGCAGGTGGCCGGCGGCGCCAACATGGTCTGCTTTACCACCGGACGCGGCAGCGTGTTCGGCTGCAAGCCCGCGCCCTCGATCAAGCTCGCGACCAACACGGTGATGTACAAGCGCATGGAAGACGACATGGACGTCAATTGCGGCACCATCCTCGACGGCGAGGAAACCGTGCAGCAATGCGGCCAGCGCATTTTCGAGCTGATGTTGAAAACGGCATCCGGCCAGCCGACCAAGAGCGAAAGCTTTGACTTCGGCGGCGCTGAGTTCGCGCCGTGGGTGCTCGGCGCGACGATGTGATTGTAGGCACACTGCCTCAACCGTCATTGCGAGCGCAGCGAAGCAATCCCTAGTTCCGCAAGTTGACGCATGGATTGCTTCGTCGCTGGCGCTCCTCGCAATGGCGGGGAGGGAGCTCCGCCCGCGCCGTGGGCAATCGCTGCCCGTTGTTAATGCTTGATCCCACCCGGAACCGGTGTTCTGCTTAAAAAAGCCGCTGGAGTTTCCGGTCCGTGTCGATCTTCGTCGCACTACATCACGTCACGCACTACAAATACGACCGACCGATTGATCTCGGCCCGCAAACCGTTCGCCTGCGTCCGGCGCCGCATACGCGCACGCCGATCCTGAGCTATTCGCTCAAGGTCACGCCCACAAACCATTTCGTGAACTGGCAGCAGGATCCGCAGGGCAACTGGCTCGCGCGTTTTGTATTCCCGGAAAAGGCGACCGAACTCAAGATCGAGGTCGATTTCTCCGCGCAGATGACGGTCGTCAACCCTTTCGACTTCTTCGTCGAGGGATATGCCACCTCTTTTCCGTTCCAGTACACCAACGATCTCAAGACCGAGCTGGCGCCTTATCTCGCCACCAGCGAGCAGGGGCCGCTGTTCGCGGCGTACTTGAACGATATTCCGCGCGAGGCCGATAGCACCGTCAACTTTCTGGTCGAGCTCAATGCGCAACTGCAGAAAAAGATCAGCTACGTCATCCGGATGGAGCCGGGCATTCAGACGCCGGAAGAGACGCTGGCCTCCGGTTCCGGATCCTGCCGCGACTCCGCTTGGCTGTTGATCCACATTTTCCGTCACCTTGGCCTCGCGGCGCGCTTCGTCTCCGGCTATCTGATCCAGCTGCGCCCCGATATAGACCCGGTCGAAGGCCCGCGCGAGGTCGAAAGCGATTTCACCGACCTGCACGCCTGGGCCGAGGTCTATCTGCCGGGTGCCGGCTGGATCGGGTTCGACGTCACCTCGGGCATGCTGACGGGCGAGGGACACATCCCCGTCGCCGCCACGCCGCATTACCGTTCGGCGGCGCCGATCTCGGGCAGTGCCGGCTTCGCCAATGTCGATTTCGGCTTCGAGATGAGCGTCCGGCGCATCCGCGAGGCGCCGCGGATCACGCGCCCCTTCTCTGATGAATCCTGGGCCCGTCTCGATGCGCTCGGCGAGCAGGTCGATGCCGATCTGAAGGCGGGCGACGTGCGGCTGACCATGGGCGGCGAACCCACTTTCGTCTCCATCGACGATCTGGAATCGCCGGAATGGAACATCGCCGCCGTCGGCCCGACCAAGCAGGCGCTGGCCGACGAGCTGATCCGCAAGCTGCAGGCGCGCTTTGCGCCGGGCGGGCTTTTGCATTACGGGCAGGGCAAATGGTATCCCGGCGAAAGCCTGCCGCGCTGGGCGTTCGGCCTTTATTGGCGCAAGGACGGCGTGCCGATCTGGAAGAATGCCGACCTGGTCGCGAAGATCGAGAATCCGCGCAAGGGGAAAACCGAAGACGCCAAAGCCTTTATGGGGGGCACCGCGAAGCGGCTCGGTCTCACCGCCGAATACGTGATGCCGGCTTATGAAGACCCTGCGCACTGGCTGCAGAAGGAAGCGGCCTTGCCGGTCAATGTCGATCCCGGCGACTCCAAACTCGCCGACGCGGAAGAGCGCTCGCGCATGGCGCGGGTGTTCGACGAAGGGCTCAACAAGGCCAAAGGATTTGTGCTGCCGATCCAACACGCGGGCGCCGACGCCAAGGGCTGGATGAGCGAACAGTGGAAACTGCGGCGGACCCATCTGTTCCTGATACCCGGCGATTCTCCGCTCGGGCTGCGGCTGCCGATGTCGTCGCTGCCCCATGTTCCTCCCGAAGAGTATCCTTATGTCGTCGAGCAGGATCCGATGGAGCCGCGTCTGGAGCTCGCGGCCGAAGACAAGGACGCCAAAGCAGGGGGGATGACACCTGAGCCCAAACCCAAGCGAAAGCTCAAACCGGTCCGCACGGCGATATCGGTTGAAATCCGCGACGGCGTGTTGTGCGTCTTCATGCCGCCGGTCGAAAAAGTTGAAGACTATCTCGAGCTGATTGCGGCGGTGGAGGCGACCGCCGAGGAGCTGCAGCTCCAGGTTCGTGTCGAGGGCTACGGGCCGCCCTACGATCCGCGCGTCGAGGTCATCAAGGTGACGCCCGATCCCGGCGTCATCGAGATCAACGTCCAGCCGGCGCAGAACTGGCGCGAGGCCGTCGATATCACCTTTGGCCTGTATGAAGACGCTGCAAAGGTTCGGCTCGGCGCCAACCGTTTTCTGGTCGACGGCCGTCACACCGGCACCGGCGGCGGCAATCATATCGTGGTCGGTGGCTCGACGCCGCAGGATTCGCCGTTCCTGCGCCGCCCCGATCTGCTCAAAAGCCTCGTGCTGTACTGGCAGCGCCATCCTTCGCTGTCGTATCTGTTCTCCGGCATGTTCATCGGCCCGACCAGCCAGGCCCCGCGCATCGATGAGGCGCGGCATGACGGGCTCTATGAGCTGGAAGTTGCGCTCGCGCATGTGCCGCCGCCGGATGTCGAGGCCCCGTTGTGGCTGGTCGACCGTCTGTTCCGGCACATCCTGGTCGACATCACCGGAAACACCCATCGCGCCGAAATATGCATCGACAAGCTCTATTCGCCCGATGGGCCGACCGGCCGCCTCGGGCTGGTCGAATTCCGCGCGCTCGAAATGCCGCCCGATCCCAGGATGTCGCTGGCGCAGCAATTATTGATCCGCGCGCTGATCGCAAAGCTGTGGCGCGAACCCCAACAAGGCAAGTTCGTGCGCTGGGGCACGGCGCTGCACGATCGCTTCATGCTGCCGCATTTCCTCTGGGAGGATTTTCTCGGCGTGCTCGATGAGCTCCGGCAATCCGGCTACGAATTCTCGCCGGAATGGTATTCGGCCCAGCTCGAGTTTCGTTTTCCGGCCTTCGGTCGCGTCCATCATGGCGGCGTCGCGCTCGAATTGCGGCAGGCGCTGGAGCCCTGGCATGTGCTCGGCGAAGAGGGCTCGGCCGGCGGCACCGTGCGCTATGTCGATTCTTCGGTAGAGCGGCTGCAGATCAAGGCGGAGGGCTTCGTCGAGGGCCGCCATGTCGTGACCTGCAACGGCAGGCGGATGCCGATGACCTCCACTGGCCGCGCCGGTGAGGCCGTTGCCGCCGTCCGCTTCAAGGCCTGGCAGCCGGCCTCGGGACTGCATCCGACCATTCCGGTCCACGCACCGCTAACATTTGACTTAATTGATACCTGGAATGGCCGTTCGCTTGGCGGCTGTGTCTACCACGTCGCCCATCCCGGCGGCCGCAGCTACGACACCAAGCCGGTCAACTCCTATGAGGCGGAAGCGCGGCGGCTGGCTCGTTTTCAGGACCACGGCCACACCCCGGGCAGAATCGACCCGCCGCCCGAAGAACGCACAAATGAATTCCCCTTGACGCTCGACTTGAGGACGCCGCTCCTGATCTAATCGGGCGCTACGGTCTTAAGGGAATCGGAATGACGAGCCAGGGCAGCAATCAGGAAAGCAAGGCCCGTCCGGGCCAGCGCCGGATCGCGCAATGGACGCGCGACTATGCGCGGCTGCCCGGCATTCCCGACGAATATATCGGCGAGGACGGCGCGCCCCGCGCAGCCTGGAGCCGTTTCTTCGATGCCTTCGCCGCATTGTCGCCGGCCGATATCGAGCGGCGATTCGCCTCCGCCGACCGGCATCTGCGCGAGGCCGGCGTCACCTATCGCGCGCCCGGCGAGACTGCCGACCGGCTGTGGCCGCTCAGCCATCTGCCGCTCATCATCGACGAGGCCGACTGGCAGCAACTGAGCACCGGCATCGCCCAGCGCGCCCAATTGTTCGAAATGGTGCTGCGCGATCTCTATGGCGAGGGCCGGCTGGTCACCGATGGCGCGGTGCCCGCGGCCGCGATTGCCGGTAGCAGCGAATATCTGCGCGCGGTTTGTGGCGTCAAACCGCCCGGGGGCCGCCATCTTCACCTCTATGCGGCCGATGTCGGCCGCGGCCCCGACGGGCGCTGGTGGGTGTTGAACGATCGCACGCAGGCGCCGTCGGGTGCGGGCTACGCGCTGGAAAACCGCCTGGTGCTGTCGCGCGCCTTTTCCAACCTCTACAAGTCGATGAATGTCGAGCGCGTGGCGCCGTTCTTCGAGGCGTTTCGCGATTCGCTGCGCGCCAGCGCCGACCGCGACGAGCCGCGGATCGGGTTGCTGACGCCGGGCGCCTTCAGCGAGACCTATTTCGAACACGCCACGCTGGCGCGCTATCTCGGCTTCCTGCTGGTCGAGGGCGACGATCTCGCCGTCAGCGGCGACCGCATTCATATCCGCACCGTCGCCGGGTTGAAGCGGCTCGACGTGCTGCTGCGCCGGGTCGATTCGAATTTTCTCGATCCGCTCGAACTCGATGCGTCGTCGCATCTCGGCGTGCCCGGCCTGATCGACGTGCTGCGCAAGAACGGCGTCGTCGTCGCCAACATGCCGGGCTCCGGCGTATTGGAGGCGAGGGCGCTGCTCGGGTTCCTGCCGAGCCTGTGCCGGCGGCTGCTCGGTGAGACTTTGATCATGCCGCACATCGCGACCTGGTGGTGCGGCCAGAAAGCCGCGCGCGAAGAGGTGCTGTCGCGGCTGGAGGATTTTGCGATCGAGGGCGCCTACGGCCGGGCTGTTCCCGGCTTTTCCAGTCACGAGCCGGTAATTGCCGGCGAGTTGCCGCCCGCCGAGCGCGACCGGCTCCGGCAGGCGATTGCCGATCGCGGCATCGACTTTGTCGGCCAGGAACTGGTGCGGCTGTCGACGACGCCGGTGTGGGAGCAGGGCCGGATCACGCCGCGCCCGTTCGTGCTGCGGGTGTTTGCCGCGGCAACGCCCCACGGCTGGACCGTTCTGCCCGGCGGTTTCTGCAGAATTGCCGAACAGCCCGATGCCCGTGCCGTCTCGATGGGCGATGGCGCGCGGTCGGCGGATGTCTGGATTGTCTCCGACAAGGCGGTGTCGGCTTCGACGCTGCTGCCGGCCGCCGAAGCCGTGCGCATCCGGCGCATCGCCGGCGTGGTCCCGAGCCGGGCTGCGGACAATCTGTTCTGGCTCGGCCGCTATCTCGAGCGCGCCGAGGCGACGCTGCGGCTGATCCGCGCGCTCGGGGCGCCGATGCGCGATCCCGTCAAGGGATCATCGAGCACACTGCCCTCGGTCGAGCGCATCCAGCGGCTTCTGGTGACCTGGGGCGCGACCTCGCAGGCGACGCGGTCTAACCCCGCAAGGGTTGTCGCCGAGGCGCTGCAGAGCCCGGAAAAATTCGGCTCGGCCCTGTCATTGGCAAAGTCCGCTCAGCGTACCGCGAGCTCGTTGCGCGAGCGGCTTTCGCCCGACGCCTGGCAGATCATCACCGAGATGGTGGAGCGCCTCTCGTTGCAGGTCGACGACGACGACAGCGTCGTCAGCGCCGCCGAACTGACGTTGCAGGAACTGGCAAGCCTTGCAGGTTTGGCGCAGGAAAACATGAATCGCGCCGCGGGCTGGCGCTTCCTCGACATGGGCCGCCGCGCCGAGCGCGCCATCAACACCGCCCGGTTCGCGCGGCAGTTCGCCTATGACGAAGCTGGAGAAGAAGACCTCGACGTGCTGCTGACGCTGGTGGATTGCCAGATCACCTATCGGTCGCGCTATCTGGTCGGCCCTGCGCTGGCGCCGGTACGCGATCTCGCGGTGCTCGATCCCTATAACCCGCGCTCGGTCGCGTTTCAGGTGGCGACGCTGAACGATCACATCGCCGCACTCCCGAGCCTGAAGGAGCACGGCCTGATCGAGCGGCCGCAGCGGCTGGCGGTGGCCTTGCAGGCAATGTTAACGACGGCCGAGGCCGCGAGCCTGGATGCCAAAACCCTGTTCGCGCTGGAGCAGGATCTGCTCAACCTCGCCGACGCCATCGGGCTGCATTATTTCCCGCACGGGCCCAATGCGAGCCGGCCGGAGAAACTCACGGGCCTCGCGTGATCTACGACATCCGTCACGTCACGACCTACGCGTACGAAAGCGCGGTGAGTTTTGCGCGCTGCTCGCTGCGGCTGGAGCCGAGGTCGGGCGACGGGCAGCAATTGATTTCCCATTCGGTCGAGATCCGGCCGCGGCCTGCGGACCGCGCCGTGCGGCGCGATTTTTTCGGTACCCATACCGAGAGCATCCTGATCGAAACCGCGCACCGCAATTTGCGGATCGATTCCCGCTCGCGCGTTTCGGTGTCGCGCAAGGCGCTCGACCGCGGGGCTCCTAGCCCGTCATGGGAGGATATCCGCGACGTGGCGTTCGAAGCCACCAGTCTCGGCCCGGTTTCGCCGGTCGGCTATGTTTTTGCGAGCGCGCTGGTGCCGGTACAGGCGCCGGTCACCGCTTATGCCGCAGCGAGCTTCAAGCCGGGCAGTGGCATTCTTTCAGGTGCCGCCGATCTGATGCGCCGTATCCGCAACGATTTCAGATACGACCCGAAGGCCACGGTGATCTCAACGCCGCTCAAGGAGGTGTTCGAGAAGCGTCACGGCGTCTGCCAGGATTTTGCCCATGTGATGATTGCGGGCCTGCGCGGGCTCGGACTGCCCGCGGCCTATGTCAGCGGCTATCTGCGCACCATCCCGCCGCCGGGAAAGCCGCGCCTGCAGGGCGCCGACGCCACCCACGCCTGGGTGTCGGTGTGGTGCGGCGCTGACCTCGGCTGGGTCGGGTTCGATCCGACCAACGACATCATGATCGAGAACGATCACATCGTTCTGGCCATCGGGCGAGACTTCTCCGATGTCTCGCCCGTCGACGGCATCATCGTCGGCTCGCGCAAGCAGAAGCTCGGCGTGGCCGTGGACGTGCTTCCGGTGGAGTAAGGCCGGCTGTTCGCAGCCTTGCCAGGCTTTCCCTTTCCGCGCGAACTGCCTTGTGACGTCTGCCAGGAACGGACTAGTCTAAGATTGTCCAGCGCAAATAGTCTCCACGTCGGAGGGCACACCATGTGGACACGGAGAGAGACGGTCGCGGTCGGAATCACGGCATTAGCCACAGGCTGGACGCACGCCAGAGCGCGGGCGCAAGCCCCGGCAGTCAACAGTACCTTGCTTCCGACCGGCAAACTGCGCGCAGCTCTGATCGCCTCCAATCCCGTTCTGGTAACGCGGCGCGCTGACGGCACTTTTGGCGGCGTTTCCGTCGTCGTAGCTCGCGCGCTCGCTACGCATCTCGGCGTTCCGGTCGACCTCAAGCCCTACGACAATCCTGCACGCTACAACGAAAGCCTCGCGACCGATGACTGGGACATCGGGCTTGCTGCGCGCGATCCCTCGCGCGCAGAGCACCTCGCCTTCAGCGCGACATTCATGGAGGTCGACAACGGCTATGTCGCGCGCTCCGGCGCGGCACCAACCAGCGCCGAGGAAGTTGACCGTCCCGGTGTGAAGATCGCGGTCGCGCAAGGCAGTGCACCCGACGCTGTACTGCGTCGCCTCATCAAGAATGCCGAGATCATTCCAGTGTCCGGTGGGTTCGAGCCGGCGCGCGAGGCGCTCGCGACAGGAAAGGCCGACGTCTACGGCGAGAACTTGCACCTTGCCCACCGTATCGCCGACGCCTTACCCGGCGCGCGCGTGCTGCCTGGACGCTTCAATGTCGTGCAAATGGCGATCGGAGTGCGCAAGCGCGCGGCCTCGGAGCTTCCAGCCATCGACGCATTCGTGAACCGAATCCGGTCCGATGGCACCGTGCAGACTGCCATCGCCGAAGCTGGCTTGCGAGGTGTGCGGGTTCCGTAGCCTATGGTCGAGAATAGTCGGCGACACGCCCGTGGCGTGCCAAGACCTGATCAGCGTGTCGCGGTCTCCTCACGCTTTGGCGCAATCGGAGATGCCGCCCGCCTTACGTGCCGGTCTTCCGCGTCTGCTTGGACGAATCTTCGCGCAGATTGCGGAAGAATTTTTCGACCTCGCGGGACAGCGTTTCGGCGGTAGCCGCGAGGTCGCTGGATCCGGTGAGAACGGACGCCGCGGCGGTGCTCGTCGTCCCGATCGCGTCGCTGAGCGAATTGATATTGACCACCAGCGTTCCGTTGCCCTGCGCCGCCAATTGCGCATTCGACGATATCTCGCGGGTTGCCGCATCCTGCTGCTGGATCGCGCTGGCAATGTTCGAGGTCACCTCGTTGATCTCGCGCACCGCGTTGCCGATCTCGCGAACCGCTTCCACGGAGGTTTTGGTCGAGGTCTGGATCAGGCCGACGTTCTGGCCGATCTCGGCGGTCGCTTTCGCGGTCTGCTCGGCCAGTGCTTTGACCTCGTGGGCGACGACCGCAAAACCGCGGCCGGCGTCGCCGGCGCGCGCGGCCTCGATCGTCGCGTTAAGCGCCAGCAGGTTGGTTTGCTCGGCGATCGCCTGGATCAGGCTGAGCACGCCGTCGATGCGCTGGGTCGCGGCGGCAAGTCCCTCGATTTCGGCGACCGATTTTTCGGTGCGCAAGCCCGCCTGTTCGACGGCGCTGGCTGATTGGCGCACCTGGCGGCCGATTTCCTCGACGGAAGTGGAAAGTTCCTCGGCGGCGCTGGCGACGGCAGAGACGTTGCTGGAAGCCTGCTCAGTGGCGCTTGAGGCCGCCACTGCGCGCCCGCTGGCGTCTGACGAGACGCTGGCGATGGTCTGGGCGGTACCGCGCATTGAGGCCGCATTGTCGGTGACCGCGCGCAGCACACCGCCGATTGCTTCCCTGAAGGCGTCGACAGAGGCTTCGATGTGACGGGTGCGCTCGTCGCGCGCCTTCGAATCCTCCACCACCTGCGAATTGAGGTTGCGGTTGCGATCCATCGCCTCCTGGAAGATCTTGATGGCGCGGGCGAGCGCGCCGATTTCGTCCGAGCGGCCGGTATGCGGAACCTCGACGCCTTCGGCGCCGTCGGCGACCTGCTTGATGGTTGCGGTGATCACCGAAAGCGGGCGGGCGATCGAACGGGCGATGATCATCACGCCGATGACGACCACCGCCAGCGCGATGACGCCGAGGAAAGTCAGCACAAGAGCCAGCATGTGGTTCGTGTCGGTCTGTAGCGCCAGTTTCTTGCTGCGTTCGGCATAGACCTTGGACAGCGCTTCCAGATCCTTGTTCAACGCGACACGCACTTCGCGGTTGGCGTCGTTGTCGCCCCATTCACGCCCAGCAGCGCCGTTGATCTCGACACCGCGGCGAACCAGCTCCTTGCGGAAGTCGATGAATTGCTCAATGCGCTTCTTGAAGGTGGCGAACTGCTGCGCGTCGTCGGCCTGTACCAGCGTTTGCCAGTTCTTGACGACCTCGAGAATGCGTTCGTTGAACTTCAGCAACCCGTCGCCGTATTTTTTTACGACGGCAGGTTCGGTTGACATGTAGACGCCACGGGATTCCATCACGACCGCATAGACCAGCGAATTGATGCGCTCGACGTTGAGCGCGCCGCGGCTGGCGATCGAGACCGCTTCGGTAAGCTCGGTGCTCTGCCGGCTGTTGTAGTCGGACAAGGCCGTGATGGCGGCGACCAGCAACGCGAACAGCGCAAAGATCGAGTACAACTTGGCTGCAAGCGAAAAACGGGATGCCATGGCGCCACCAACCGAATACGGATTTGACAATTCAGCCGTATCGGCACCCCGAAATGGTTTCCGGCGCTTGCCTTCGGCGTAGGCAAAGTGTGCTGAAGTTTGATGGAGATTGTCTTAACGCGGGAAGTTATAGGAACTGCAACCAGTTAAAATTATCTAGATATTTCAGATAATTAAGGGGATGTGGCAAGTTGCCTCGCCGGGAAAATCCGGCATCTCCGCGCGACCATAACGCGAAGGTGGCAGCTTTCGGTTGATTTTTCAGCGCCGAATACCACAACTAAAAATGGTTTTTCGTCACATCATACAACCAGATGTTCTCACCAAACCAATTCGTCCTCGTCAGACATCACATCACCGAATCAAGTTAGAAAACGAGCAGGGCAGCGGACGTGCTCAGACTTCGCTGCTCCGTTTTCGACCGTGGTGAGAACTGGAACTGATGGCTCAAAGTGCTGCGCTGCCGGGCAACGCCGATCTCTATCTTCACGTGCGGGTGCTGATCGGAATCATCCTCGGGCTCAGCGTAACGCGTCTCGTCAGCGGCATCGCGGCAATCGTCCAGCATCCCAAGCGCTATCAGATATGGCCGGTTCATCTCGGCTGGGTCGCTTGGGCGCTTGTGAATGTCGTCACGTTCTGGTGGTGGGAATTTCGCCTAAGCCTCATCCCGCACTGGACGTTCAGCCTTTACTTCTTCGTGTGCGTCTACGCATCGATGTATTTCTTCCTCAGCGCGCTGCTCTTCCCGCAGGATCTCGAGGAATATACGGGGTATCAGGACTACTTTCTGTCCCGCCGGCGCTGGTTCTTCAGCTTTGCGGCCCTCACTGAGGCACTTGATGTGGTCGACACCTGGATCAAGGGTGACGCGCATCTGCAGTCCTTTGGGCCAGAGTATCTTACGTCGGTCGGCATATTCATCATGCTCTGCGGCGTCGCCTCGATAACGCGCAATGTAAAATTCCAGATGCTGTTCGTGATCGGCGCGCTTGCCTATGAGATAAGCTTCTTTGCCCGCTACTTTCACACGCTGAACTAGCCGGAGACGGCCGCTGGAGCGGTCGCGCCGGGCTCGGGAAATCGCCGAACTCTTGTTCCGCCTTGCGGGCCGCGCGTGGTGATAGGCTGGCCTTGCCATCGGGTGGGTACGGGCGCAGGAATGTCAGCATGGTCTATCGTCAGGTCATCGGTGCCACCTCCTATGTATTCGCCGATTTGCGCGAACTGCTCGCCAAGGCGACGCCGCCGCGGTCCGGCGATCGTCTTGCCGGCGTCGCGGCCGAAAGCGCGGAGCAAATGATTGCGGCGCGGATGGCGCTTGCCGACGTGCCGCTCAAGCAATTCCTCACCGAAGCTGTCATCCCTTACGAGGAAGACGAGGTCACGCGGCTGATCCTCGATACCCATGTGGCGCAGGCTTTTGCGCCGATTTCCGCGCTGACCGTCGGCGGCTTCCGCGACTGGCTGTTGTCTGATGCCGCAACCAGCGAGACGCTGGCGAAAGTCTCGCGCGGGATCACGCCGGAAATGGCCGCGGGCGTTTCGAAACTGATGCGCAACCAGGATCTGATCCTGGTCGCCAAGAAATGCGCGGTGACCACGGCGTTTCGCAACACCATCGGCCTGAAGGGGCGGATGAGCGTGCGGCTGCAGCCCAATCATCCCTTTGACGATGCCAAGGGGATTACCGCCTCGATCCTCGACGGCATCCTGCTGGGGTCGGGCGACGCCTGCATCGGCATTAATCCGGCCAGCGACGATCCGGCCGTGATCGGCGAACTGCTGCGGCTGCTCGACGGCATCATCGCGCGGCTGCAGATTCCGACGCAGGGCTGCGTGCTCACCCACGTGACCACGACGCTCGGATTGATCGGGCAGGGGGCCCCGGTCGATCTGGTGTTCCAGTCGATCGCGGGAACGGAAGCCGCCAACCGCAGCTTCGGCGTCGATCTCGCGCTGTTGCGCGAGGCACGTGAGGCCGGGCTGTCGCTTCGCCGCGGCACGGTTGGTGATCATCTGATGTATTTCGAGACCGGGCAGGGTTCGGCGCTGTCGGCCAATGCCCATCACAATGTCGATCAGCAGACCTGCGAAGCGCGCGCCTATGCGGTGGCGCGCGCGTTCGATCCGCTGCTGGTCAACAGCGTCGTCGGCTTCATCGGTCCGGAATATCTCTATGACGGCAAGGAAATCATCCGCGCCGGCCTCGAAGATCACTTTTGCGGGAAGCTTCTCGGCCTGCCGCTCGGTGTCGACGTCTGCTACACCAACCATGCCGAAGCCGATCAGGACGACATGGACAATCTCCTGACGCTGTTGGCCGCCGCGGGCGTCACCTTCATCATGGGCGTGCCGGGCGCCGATGACGTCATGCTGAACTACCAGTCGACCTCGTTCCACGATGCGCTGTATATCCGCGACCTGTTCGGCCTGAAGCGGGCGCCGGAGTTCGACGACTGGCTGGTTCGCGCAGGCCTCGCGGATGGCGATTTCCGGCTTGCGGGCAGTGCGGGTCTGCTGCCCGAATTTGCCGCGCGGCTGATCGCTTGAACGCCGGCCACAGCCCATAACCCGCGGGCCGGCAGATTTTCCTGCAACCAATTGAACCTACAGCGAGTTAGAGCTGTCACAATGTTGAAGAATTTCTGGCCCAGCCTTCAATGTCGTGCTTAAATTCATGTCAGCCTTGAGGAAATTTGATGAGAGCTGAAGGCATCGAAACGGTACGGCGTATCCTGTGCGTCTTCCCGCGCTATACGTCTTCTTTCGGTACGTTCGAGTACGCCTATCCTCTGACCGACGGCGTGCAGGCGTTCATGCCGCCGCAGGGCCTGCTGCTGATCGCGGCCTATCTCCCGGAGAACTGGCCGGTCCGCTTCATCGACGAGAACATTCGTCCCGCCACCAAAGAAGATTTTGAATGGGCGGAAGCGGTGTTCGTCAGCGGCATGCACATCCAGCGCCAGCAGATGAACGACATCTGCCGCCGCGCGCATGCCTTCGACCTCGCGGTGGCGATCGGCGGACCCTCGGTCAGTGCATGTCCGGATTACTATCCCTCGTTCGACTATCTGCATGTCGGCGAACTCGGCGACGCCACCAATGAGCTGATCGCGCGCTTGGCGCGCGACCCGTCGCGGCCGGAGCAACAGGTCGTTCTGGAGACGGCCGACCGTCTGCCGATGACCGAGTTTCCGCTTCCGGCCTACGAGATGGCCGAGATGAAGAAGTACTTCCTCGGTAGCATCCAGTACTCGAGCGGCTGTCCGTATCAGTGCGAATTCTGCGACATTCCCGGTCTTTACGGCCGCAATCCGCGCCTGAAGACGCCGGAGCAAATCATCGCCGAGCTCGACAAATTGCGCGAATGCGGCGTCACTGGCTCCGTCTATTTCGTCGACGACAATTTCATCGGCAATCGGAAGGCCGCGCTGGATCTGCTGCCGCATCTGGTCGAATGGCAGAAGAGGACCGGCTACGTGATGCGGCTCGCCTGCGAAGCGACGCTAAATATCGCCAAGCGGCCTGAAATCCTGGAGAAGATGCGCGAGGCGTTCTTCGTCACCGTGTTCTGCGGCATCGAAACGCCCGATCCCGACGCGCTGAAGGCCATGCACAAGGACCACAACATGATGGTCCCGATCCTGGAAGGCATTCAGACCATCAACTCCTACGGGATGGAAGTCGTGTCCGGCATCATCATGGGACTCGACACCGACAAGCCCGAAACCGGGGACGCGTTGCTGCAATTCGTCGACGAGACGCAGATCCCGCTGCTCACGATCAATCTGCTGCAGGCGCTGCCGAAGACGCCGTTGTGGGACAGGCTGGAGCGCGACGGCCGGCTGGTCAATGACGACGATGGCCGCGATTCCAATGTCGAGTTCCTGCTGCCCTATGACCAGGTGGTGAAATCCTGGCGCAAATGCATGGAAGTCGCCTACCAGCCGGAGAAACTCTTCGCGCGTTACCAGTATCAATGCGATTACACCTATCCGAAGCGGATCAAGGTTCCGGTATCGCCCGAGCAGAAAAGCTGGGCCAACGTCAGGCGCGGCCTGATCATGCTGAAGAACATCTTCTGGAAAGTCGGGGTGCTCGGCGACTACAAAAAGGTTTTCTGGAAGTTTGCGCTGGGCCGATTGCGGCAGGGCGATATCGAGGGGCTGATAGCCTCCTCGCTGCTCGCCCATCACCTGATCATGTTCGCACGCGCCGCATCGGTCGGTCAGCAGAACGCGTCGAACTATTCGATCCGGCTGCGCGAGGCCTCGGTCCCTGCCGAGTAAAAGCCCATGAAAACCCCGGCGCCGCCGTCCCGCTCGCTCGAAGCCTTGCGGGAGTTAACGCCGGCGCGTGTCGGGCTCGGCCGCTCCGGCGCCAGCCTGCCGACCGATGCATTGCTTGCCTTCACGCTCGACCACGCGCGTGCGCGCGATGCCGTTCACACCGCGCTCGATGCGCCGCATCTGATTGCCGGATTGGCCGGCCTCGGCCTGCAGGTCAGCGAGGTTTCCAGCCAGGCGCAGAGCCGGCGCGACTATCTGCGCCGTCCCGACCTCGGACGCATGCTCGATAGGGATTCACGCCGCGCACTGGAGCAGCAAAGCGGGTGCGCGAGCGAGCTGGTGATCGTGATCGGCGACGGGCTGTCGCCGGCGGCCGTCAATGTCCACGCGGTCGAACTGGCTCGCCATCTTGTGCCGCGACTGACGGAGGCGGGGCTTCAAGTCGGCCATGTCGTGGTCGCATCGGGCGCGCGGGTGGCGCTGGGCGATGAGATCGGCGCCGTGCTCGGCGCGCGGATGGTGGTGATGCTGATCGGCGAGCGGCCCGGCCTGTCGGCGCCCGACAGCCTCGGCGCCTATCTCACCTTTGCGCCGCGCATCGGCCTCACCGATGAGAAGCGCAATTGCGTGTCCAACATCCACGGTGCAGGGCTGAGCTACGAGGAGGCCGCCTTCAAGATCGCATGGCTGGTGCGTGAAGGCATCGCGCGCCAGATCACCGGCGTGGCGCTGAAGGACGAAAGCGGAACCGCGCTGATCGCCGCCAGGCCGATCGATTGAGCCTGAACAGGCGGCCGCTTCGCCGTTGTGAGCCAACTCGCGCCTGATATAAGCGGGTGGGGAGCGGGCAGAGACAGGCGATGGGGAACACGGGGACAGCACCAGGCGCGGCAGGCAAGCAAGCGAGCCCGGACGGATTCCGTCTGGACATCAATGCGCTGCGGGCGCTTTCGGTGATCGCGGTCGTCGGCTTCCACTTCCAGATACCAGGATTCGCCGGAGGGTTTGTCGGTGTCGACGTCTTCCTGGTGATCACCGGCTACCTCATGACGACGAAGGTGCTGAACGACCTGAGGCGCGATCGCTTTTCGCTGTGGACCTTCGCCATGATGCGGATGCGCCGGATCTATCCGGCGCTGGCGGTCGCGGTCGCCGCGTCCGTCTTTATCGGCTGGTTCGTGACCTTGCCGGGCGAATATCTCAAGCACCTGCTGCAGGCGTTGTCGGCGCTGGCGTTCGTGTCGAATTTCGCCTTCAACAGCGACAGCGGCTATTTCGCCATGGCCGCGCAGACCAAGCCGTTGCTGCACACCTGGTCACTTTCGCTGGAGTGGCAGTTCTATGTCTGGATGCCTTTGATTGCATGGCTGGTGTGGCGGTTGGCGTCCCGCGCTACGTCCGGAATCCGCGCCGTGACAATTGCGTTGCAGGTCTTCGCCGTACTGTCGCTGGCGTGGTGTTTGTGGGTGAGCCAGCATGATGCGATGGGATCATCGTTCTTCTCTCTGCGCGCGAGAGCCTGGGAGCCCTTGGCGGGAGGATTGATCGCGGCCGCGGAGATCCGTCGCCGAGCGGAAGGCGCGAAAGCATCTCGGCTGGAATCGCCGCTCATCGCGCTCGCCGGCTGGGTGCTGATCGCCGGCTGCACGGTCTATCCTCTGCCCGAAGCTGGCTGGCCCGGCATGCTCACGATTTTGCCGATCCTGGGTGCGGCCATGGTCGTCGCGGCCCGGCAGGGGGCAGGCGAGGGCAGCCTGCTCGGACTGTCTCCGGTCCAGCGCATCGGCGACTGGTCCTATTCGATTTACCTGTGGCATTGGCCGATCTGGGTGTTCGCCCTGAGCTGGTTGGCGGTGCGCGGTTATGAGGTCGGCAGCGCGCAAAAAATAGCGATGGTGCTGGCCTCGCTCGCGCTTGGCGCGCTCTCTTACCGCTTTGTCGAGCAACCGGTCCGGACCCAGCGCGATTTCTGGACTCTGCGAAGGCTGCTGACGGCTTCCAGCGTTTCGTTTGCCGTGTTCGCCGGCTTTGTGTCGCTGGCTTTCCTCACCCACGGTTTTCCGGGCAGGCTGCCGGAATATTTGCTGCCGGCTGAACTTGCGCGAAGAACCAACACGCCGCGCGATGAGTGTTTCCGGAATGCAAACTCCACCAAGCAGACGACCGAGACCTATTGCAGTTTCGGCAGCACGTGGGCCGTGCGCAAGGTATCCGCGATCCTGTGGGGGGATTCCTTTGCCAACCAGTATCTCGAACCGATTTCGCAGGCCGCGCTCGGCAACGGAATCCACGGACTGATCGCGACGCAAAGCGGGTGCAGGGCTTTCATCGACGATGTGGCTGGCAATGCTGGCGACCCGCCGCCATGCCGGCAATTCAATCGCAGCACGCTTGATTTCGTGCTGGCGAAGGCGGAGCCGAGCATCGTCGTGCTCGGCAGCAACTGGGGCAGTGCGGTCGAAATTTCCGCCATCACCAGCAAGTTGCTCGCGGCGGGCAAGACCGTCGTCCTCATCATGCCGTTACTGAACTTCGGCTTCGACCTGCCGCAGCGGTGGATCGAAAACCAGATCCGCGCGGGCAAGGCGATCGACGAATGGAAGGTCGAGGCCGGCCCCGGGGTTACGATGCGCCCCTTGCGGGACGAGATTGCGCGCGTCCTCGATCGGTACCGGGATAATCCGCGTCTCGTTGTGGTGGACCCGCAGTCTGTCGTCTGCGAGCAGGGCTCTTGCTATCTGGTCCGGAACGGGCAGGCCAATTTCCGCGACACCGCGCATATTTCCAACGTCAATGCGAGTCAGTACCGCGGCCTGTTCGACGCGGCGTTCAGGGCGGCGCTGCGTGCCGGGACGGACGTGGAGGCGAAGAAGGACTGATCGCCGCACCACTTCAGAGCCGGTCTCCTCGCGGCAGCCGTTTCCCGAAAAATTGACTGAAATTGGTTGCGCCGCGCCGTTGCGACAGGCCGCGGCGGTGTCCGCCGGAACGCCCCAAAGCCGCGTCGGCGGTGTGGCAAATCAGAGACTTAACGCGCATTTTCGTCACCTTCGTGTCGATTTGCCCCGCCGCGCGCGCTTGCCGGATGGGGTTCGGCCCTGTAAAACGGCGCCGATTAATTTACCGCGTGATTTCAATGGCTAGCGCCGATCGGACGGGGCTGGCAACGCCGCATTCGCGCCACCAAACTGCATAAAACCAAGCTGCACAAACAGACCGACGTGAGAACTGGACAGGGTATGCTCGACAAGAACTCCGAAAGTCACGTCCACGTCGAAGCCATCGAGGAGCCGCCGCCGCCGGGCAAGAGCATCGCCTTCGGACTCGAGCGTATCGGCCTGATCGCGGTCAAGGCGCCGATCCTCTCGATGCTCATTCTCGCGGTGCTCATTGTGGCCGGGATCTTCGGGATCTACCGGATCAAGATCGACGACTCGCTGAGCCAGTTGTTCCGTTCCGATTCCAAGGACTACAAGCAATACGAGGCCGTGACCAAGCGCTTCCCGG
Source organism: Bradyrhizobium sp. McL0615 (assembly GCF_049993905.1). Lineage (NCBI taxonomy): Bacteria > Pseudomonadati > Pseudomonadota > Alphaproteobacteria > Hyphomicrobiales > Nitrobacteraceae > Bradyrhizobium > Bradyrhizobium sp. McL0615. Next base: position 3,071,016 of record NZ_CP188254.1, read on the forward strand.
CGACCGAATTCGACGTGCTGGTGGTGGTCGAGGGCAAGACGCTGCTGGCCCGCGAGAACCTCGAAAAGATCCGCGACATGGTCACCGACCTGCAGCTGGTCGAGGGCGTGCGCGGCCTGGTCTCGCTGTTTTCGGCGCGCCAGGCGCCGGAGCCCGGCAAGCTGCCGGCCGCGCTGTTCCCGCCCGAACTGCCGCAAGGCGCCGCCTACGACAAGTTCGCCGAGACCGTCAAATCCAACGAGATCATTCGCGGCAAGCTGTTGTCGGAGGACGGCACGCTGGCGCTGATCGTGCTGTCGCTCGAGCCGAGCGTCGTTTCCTCGAACGATCTCGGCAAGGTGGTCGGCGAAATGCGCAAGATCATGGCCGACGATTTGTCGGGCAGCGGTCTCAACGCCCAGCTCTCCGGCGTTCCCGTGATGCAGCTCGAGATCCGCAACGCGGTCAAGCGCGACGGGCTGACCTACAACATCCTCGGCATTCTGGCCGGCTGCATCATCGCGATCATCTTCTTCCGCAAGATATCGTTCATGGTGGTTGCGGCCTTTCCGCCGATCATCGCGATCCTGCTCGCGCTCGGCGGCCTCGGCTGGGCCGGTTTCAATCTCAACATGTTCCTGAACGTGATGACTCCGCTCATCATGGTGATCAGCTTCTCGGACTCGATGCAGCTGACCTTTGCCGCGCGCGACCGCCTGATCGCGGGCCAGGACAAACTGACCGCGTTCACCAACGCCGTGCTGGTGGTGGGCCCGGCCTGCGTGCTGACCCACGGCACCGCGGGCATCTCCTTCATCGCCCTGCAATTCTCCGATTCCGAACTGATCCGCAAATTCGGCGAGGCCGGCCTTGCCGCCACCATCATCGCGTTGATCGCGGTGCTCTCGCTGGTGCCGGTGTTCGGCGTGCTGTTCGTCCGCAACGAGAAGGTCTTCGCGGTAAAATTCCAGAGCGCGGATGCCGGCGTGCAGGCGCTGCGCAATTTCTGCTACTGGATCGCGGTGCGGATGGTCGGCCGCCCCGGGCTGTTCAGCCTGCTGGCGTTGCTGCTCGTCGCCGGCCTCGGCTTCATCTACGCCACGCTGGAGCCGCGCTACCGGCTCGCCGATCAGGTGCCGGACAAGCGGCAGGCGGTGGCGGCGTCAAGCCGCCTCGACGCCAAGCTCACCGGCGCCAATCCGATCGACGTGCTGATCGAATTCCCCAAGGGCGCCTCGCTCTATGCGCCGGACACGCTGAAGACGATCGCCGAGGTTCACTCGATGGTCGAGAAATCAGCGGGCGTCGGTAACGTCTGGTCGCTGGAAACCCTGCGCCGCTGGCTTGCCGAGAAGGCCGGCAGCAACGACGTCGCGACCCTGAAGGAATATGTCAGCGTCATCCCCGAGCATCTGGTGCGCCGCTTCATCTCGGCCGACCAGAACGCGGTAGTGGTTTCGGGGCGCGTTCCCGACCTCGATTCCAGCGAAATCCTGCCTGTGATCGACAAGCTCGACAAGGCGCTCGACACGGTGAGGGCCGAGCACCCCGGCTTCGAGATCGCGGTCACCGGCCTGTCGGCGATCGCCGCGCGCAACAGCGCCAACATGATCTCGAAACTCAACCACGGCCTGACGATCGAATTCCTGCTGGTGGCCGTCTTCATCGGCCTGGCATTCCGCTCGGTCGTGGTGATGCTGTCCTGCATCCTGCCCGGCATTTTTCCGGTCGTGGCGTCGGGCACCGTGCTGTGGCTATTGGGCGAGGGGCTGCAGTTCGCCAGCGTGGTCGCGCTGACGGTGTCGTTCGGCCTCGGGCTGAGCGCCACCATCCACTTCCTCAACCGGCTGCGGCTGGAGAGCAAGCCCGGCATCACGCCGGAACTCGCGGTCGAGCGCGCCACCGTGCTGGTCGGTCCGGCGCTGATCCTGACCACGGTGGTGCTGGCCTGCGGCCTCGTCGTCACCGTGTTCTCCGATCTGCCGTCGCTGCGGCTGTTCGGCTGGCTCAGCGCGTTCTCGATGATCGCAGCGCTGGTGGCGGATCTCTTCATCCTGCGGCCGACCTCGATGTTCCTGATCAACCTGTCGGAAAAGATCCGCGGCGTCAGTCACGTCAAGCCTGCGGACTGATGAAGCCTGCTGAATAACAGCGGCTGCCAAACAAAGAGGTTGCCGGGCAACGGCAGCCGAAGAGGGGCCTGGGAATGACGTCTGCAGGATCAGCGGTTCGCCCTGCGGCGGATGCCGCCGCCTACCGCGCCATCGAACACATCTATCATTCCTATCTCACCGGGCTGATCCTGATGCTGGCCTCGCGGGCAGGCGCGCCGCGCGCGGCCGAGGTGGTGTTCCGTACCTTCCGGCGGCAGCAACTGGCGCGCTTTCTGCCCGGATTGAAGAAGCTCGGCCTCGACCAGCTTCCGCATGCGGTGGCCTGCGCCCAGTATCATTATCTGTCGAACCAGGTCGGCGGCGTGAAGGTCGAGTATGTCTACGAGAGCGACACCAAGGCCTGGGTGCGCTATCCGCCGCCGCGCTGGATCTGGTCCGGCACCGCGATCTGCGGTATCCCGTCGGAGGTCTCGCGGGCGATGCTGCGCGGATGGCACGCCAACAACGGCGTCGTGCTCGGCAATCCCAGGCTCGGCTTTGTCTGCACCGGGCAGACTGTCGACGGCCAGCCCGGGCTGGAGGGCTACTACAAGGAGTGGGATCACGATCTCGCGCCCGAGGAGCGGCTGCAGTTTTCACCCGGCGAGCGCTGTCCGCCGTTCCAGGCTGATCTGGCGCCGCGCCTGCCCGGGAACACATGGCCGGAGGAACGGCTGCAGAAGGTGCTGCGCAATTATGCGATGGAATACATCACCTCGATCGTGCCGGAAACGATCGCTGTGCTCGGTCCGGAAGAGGGCGGGCATCTTGCCGGTGCCGCGGCGCGGCTCGTCGGGATGCATACGTTCGACGAGGTCGCGGCGTTGTTGGGCGGTGTGGACGCGGGGGCAGCCGGTTTCGCCAAAGCCTTTGCCCGGCTGGCCCGCGGCCAGGACGACGACGCGGAATTGCAGCTGGAAGGTTCGACCGCCACCGTGCGCCAGACGTCGTGGCGCCTGATGGCGGAACGTGAAGCGCTGTCGCCCACGGTGTTCGACGCCTGGAACGAATTATGGGTGGGGGCTGCGCTTGCGCATGACCGCTTCATGCGCGTCGAACTGGCGGAACGTCGCGACCGCGGCGACCCCTGCTGGCGCTGGAAATTCAGCTGATCAAAATGAAAAGGCAGCGCCGGGGCGCTGCCTTTCACACAATTTCAAAGAGCCCGCGTCAGGTCTTGGTCATCGTGATCTTGACGCCGCGGATTTCACCCTTGGAGTCGATCTGCACATTCTGCTTGTTGCCGTTGGTCCGCAAATTCAGGTTTGCGGCAAATCCGGAAGCCTCGACGAACACGTCGATCTGACCGCCGCCGGCAGTGCCCTGCAGATTGCCGAAGATATTCCGGCTCTTTTCACTCCAGTTGCCGGAGATACGGTCACCCTGGCTGGTGACGTCGCTCGACAGGTCGAACTTGTAGCTGTCGCTGGCGCAGTGCAGATTTTGCTTCAGGCCGAGCCCGTTGGCGTTGACCTTGTAGTCGGCCTTGCAACGGATGTTCTCGGTGCTGCCATTGGAAAGCACGACCGTGCCCGCGCCGCTCCAGTTTCCGTCAAAGCCGGCAAACGGGCCTCCCGCCTGGGCATGGCTTGCGGTGACCGACAACATGAGCGCGGCACTGATGCCAGCAGCTGCGAGAGCCTGACCGAACAAGCTGGAACCAAACAGTTTCATCGTGAGTTTTCCCATGAAATAGACGCCTCTTTTGCAAGATACGTCTCGCCGCATCGAAGATTTAGTGTTCCCGCAGTAGCTTAGGTTCAAATGACAGGGTGCTGTTTCAGGCGGCAGCGGTAGAAAAGGCCGCAGGTGACTGAGAAGAATCAACCGTTCACACCAGCCTCGTCGGCGCTGCATCTAGCTACGCGCCGCTTCATCTGCAACAACCAATTGCCACCGGAGGTGTGACAAAAATACACGTTAAATATCAGTCGGTTATTTAACGTGCTGAGGTCGCCGTAAATATCGCCGTAAATTTGGCCGCATTTGCCATGCTTGTCCTGTACTCGTCGCTGCGTTACGCGGCGCCTGCCCATCCAAACAAATCCGTTCCGGCAATGCCGAAGTGCAAATCGGGAACAGGATTTCTTGCCGCGAAATGAAGGAATACGATGCGTAAATTTCTCCTCGCACTCACCCTGTTGTCGATCTCGGTTTCGTCCGGAGCCCTTGCCCAGCAGCAGCAACGCAGCGGAACGCCGGAGGAGCAGAAGGCCTGTAACCGTGACGTGCAGAAGTTCTGCCGTCCGGTGATCGACCAGGGCGACTTCACCATCCTGGCCTGTCTCAAGGAGCACCGGGCCAAGATCAGCACCGCCTGCGATCAGGTTCTAAAGAACAACGGGCAATAAGCCGCGTTCGCGCCCGTTAGCCCGCGCGGAAAAGGCCATTTTCGGCTCCATGACGCGCGTCACGGGCGGGCCTAATCAGCCCATATAGCATTGGTTTTGGCGGCGTATTCCCCTATATGGGGCACGCGATTTCCTCGCGTCCGCCGAACATCGGCGCTTGCCGCCAATTCCAATGAGTAGCCAGTTCCTGATGACCAGCGCGAGCGACCTGCGATCCGGAAAGACCCACCGCGACGAGAATTTTCCGGTCGCGTCGTGGATCATTCATCCGCGCCACCGGGCGCTGATCCTGAGCTTCTATAATTTCGTCAGGACGGCCGACGACATCGCCGATCACGCGACCCTTAGCGCAGACGAGAAGCTGCATTATCTCGACCTGCTCGAGGCGGAACTGCTGGGCAAGGGCGACACCCAACCGGAGGCGGTCAGCCTGCGTCGCGCTTTTGCCGAGCGCGCGATGGCGCCGCGTCACGCGCTCGACGTGCTGGTCGCGTTCCGGATGGACGTCACCAAGCTGCGCTACGAGAACTGGGACGACGTCATTCATTATTGCCGCTACTCGGCGATGCCGGTCGGCCGCTTCATGCTTGACGTCCATGGCGAGAGCACCTCGACCTGGGCCGCGTCCGACGCGCTGTGCGCCGGCTTGCAGATCAACAACCATCTGCAGGATTGCGCCAAGGACTACAAAAATCTCAACCGCGTCTACCTGCCGCGCGACGCGCTGGCCTCAAGCGGCGCCACCGTCGAGATGCTGGGCGAGGCGAAGTCGCAGCCGGCACTGTTGCAATGCCTGCAGGCGCTCGCGGTGCGGACCGAGACGCTGCTCAATGAAAGCAAGTCGCTCAGCGCCGAGGTCAAGGATTTCCGGCTTGGGCTTGAGGTTGCCGTGATCCAGGCCTTTGCCGACAAGATCGTCGGCATGCTGAAGGAGCGCGACCCGCTGAGCGAACGCGTGCATTTGAGCAAGCCCGAATTGCTCGCCCAGAGCATCGGCGGCATGGTGGGCGAAATGATCAGACGCGCAGCGGGACGGCGTCCCCTGGCAAAACCGGCGGCCGGCGCATGACGTTGCAGACGGCGGCGGCCAACGCAGATTACGGCACTGCCGCGTCCGGCAGTTCGTTCTATGCCGCGATGCGCATCCTGCCGCGCAGCCAGCGTGAAGCGATGTTCCAGATCTACAGCTTCTGCCGGCAGGTCGACGACATTGCCGATTCCGACGGGCCGCGGCCCGAGCGGCTGGCGGCGCTGCAGCAATGGCGCGACGACATCGATGCGCTATATCACGGACATCCCCCGCCGCGCGTGCAGGACTACGCCGCCGCGGTGAAAACCTTCGGCCTCAGGCGCGAGGATTTTCTCGCGATCGTCGACGGTATGGAGATGGACGTGCCACAGGATATTCGTGCGCCGGATCTGGCGACGCTCGATCTCTATTGCGACCGCGTCGCCAGCGCGGTCGGGCGGCTGTCGGTCAGGGTGTTCGGCATGCCCGAGGAAGACGGCATCCTGCTCGCCCATCATCTCGGCCGCGCGCTGCAATTGACCAATATCCTGCGCGACATCGACGAGGACGCCGGCCTCGGCCGCCTCTATCTGCCGCGCGAAGGCCTGCTGCTCGCCGGCATCACCAGCGACAATCCGCAGAAGGTGACGGCCGATCGCGCACTTCCCAAAGTTTGCCTGCCGCTGGCCGAGCGGGCGAAGAAACATTTCGAAAAGGCCGACGAGATCATGAAGCGCAATTCGCGGCGCGTGGTGCGCGCGCCGCGGATCATGTCGAAATATTACCGCGCGATCCTGGACTTGTTGCTGGCGAGGGGTTTTGCCGCTCCGCGCGAGCCGGTCCGCGTCCATAAATGGGCGAAGATCGCCATCCTTCTCCGTTACGCGATCATCTGATGCAGAAAAACGCTCATATCATCGGCGCCGGCGTTTCCGGCCTCTCGGCGGCTGTACGGCTGGCCAACGCCAATTACCGGGTGCATGTCCACGAGGCCACGCAGCAGGCCGGTGGCCGCTGCCGGTCCTATTTCGACGCGGCCACAAATCTCACCATCGACAACGGCAACCATCTGCTGTTGTCCGGCAACCGCCATGCACTGGCCTACGCCCGATCGATCGGCACCGAGGCGGGGCTAGTCGGACCGAAGACTGCGCAGTTTCCCTTTGTCGACCTCATGACCGGCCAGCGCTGGCAGCTCGATCTCGGCGACGGCAAATTGCCGCTATGGGTGTTCGACGAAGCGCGCCGTGTCCCCGATACCAGGCTGCTCGATTATCTCGCATTGGCGCCGCTGGTTTGGGCAGGCACCGGAAAGCTGGTCGGCGACACCATCCCCTGCAAGGGCACGCTGTACGACCGGCTGGTGCAGCCGCTGCTGCTGGCTGCGCTCAATGTCGATCCGCCCGAGGGCTCGGCGGGCCTGGCCGGCGCGATCGTGCGGGAAACGCTGCTGGCGGGTGGGCAGGCCTGCCGGCCGCTGATCGCGCACGACGGCTTGAGCGCGGTTCTGGTCGAGCCGGCGATCAAGCTGTTGCAGGACAAGGGCGCCTCGATCCAGTTCGGCCATGAACTGCGCGAATTCGCGATGACGGGCGGCAATGTCGGCGAACTGAAATTCGGCAGCGATACGATTGCGCTCGGCCCCGACGACGTCGTGGTGCTGGCGGTGCCGCCGCGCCCGGCGGCGGCGCTGTTGCCGGGCCTGAAGACGCCGACGAAATTCCGCGCCATCGTCAACGCGCATTTCCGCTTCGATCCACCGCGCGATGCCGCGCCCATCCTCGGCGTCGTCGGCGGCCTCGTGGAATGGCTGTTCGCATTTCCGCAGCGGCTGTCGGTCACCATCAGCAATGGCGACCGCCTCGTCGACATGCCGCGCGAAGAACTCGCGCTGGCGATCTGGCGGGACGTCTGCAAGGCCGCGGGGCTGCAGGGCGATTTGCCGTTGCCGCCCTGGCAGATCGTGCGCGAGCGCCGCGCCACGTTCGAGGCCACGCCGGAGCAGAACGCGCTGCGCCCGGGGCCGGTGACATCGTTCAAAAACCTGTTTCTCGCCGGCGACTGGACTGATACCGGGTTGCCGGCAACCATCGAAGGATCGATACGGTCGGGCGACCGCGCCGCCGATCTGGTTCTGGCGAGGCCCTAGAGCATGATCCGGAAAAGTGGATACCGGTTTTCCGAAAAGATCATGCTCAAATAGTCAGTTGGAGCGTGATGACTATTCAAGGAATAGTCATCACGCTCCAGGCCTGACCGGACTTGTTGCGTGACCGGCTTCACAGAGCCCGCGCGCGAATAGAGGGATGTCTAGCGAATGCTTTCCATAGACAAAACAATTGCAGCCGATCCCGTCGCGACAGCCGACCCCGTCGCAACAGTCGATTCCGCCGCTTTGGAGAAGAGCATTTCTTCGGCGACCGAAGCGCTGCTCGGCTATCGGCAGTCCGATGGACACTTTGTGTTCGAGCTGGAAGCCGACAGCACGATCCCGTCGGAATATGTTCTGCTACGGCACTATCTCGCCGAGCCCGTCGACAGCGCGCTCGAAGCCAAGATCGCCAACTATCTGCGCCGCACGCAAGGCAATCATGGCGGCTGGCCCTTGGTGCAGGACGGCCCGTTTGACATGAGCGCCAGCGTCAAATCCTATTTTGCGCTGAAGATGATCGGCGATTCCGTCGATGCCCCGCACATGGTGCGCGCGCGCGAGGCGATCCGCTCCCGCGGCGGCGGTGCCCGCGTCAACGTCTTCACGCGCTTCCTGCTCGCTTTCTACGGCGTGCTGTCCTGGCGCGCGGTGCCGGTGCTGCCGATCGAGATCATGCTGCTGCCGATGTGGTCGCCGTTCCATATCAACAAGATTTCCTACTGGGCGCGGACCACGATCGTGCCGCTGATGGTGATGGCGGCGCTGAAGCCTTTGGCGAAAAATCCCAAGGGTGTCGGGATCGACGAGCTGTTCGTGCAGGATCCCAAGTCGGTCGGCATGACGCCGAAGGCGCCGCACCAGAGCTGGGGCTGGTTCACGCTGTTCAGCACGCTCGACAAGATCCTGCGCGTGGTCGAGCCGGTGTTTCCGAAAAAGCTGCGCCAGCGCGCGATCGATGCCGCGCTCGCTTTCACCGAGGAGCGGCTGAACGGCGAAGACGGCATGGGCGCGATCTATCCGCCGATGGCCAACATCGTCATGATGTATGAGGCGCTCGGCAAGGGACCGGATTATCCGCCCCGGGCGGTCACCCGCAGGGGCATCGACAAGCTGCTGGTGATCGGCGAGCACGAGGCCTATTGCCAGCCCTGCGTCTCGCCGGTGTGGGACACCGCGCTGACCTGCCACGCGCTGGCGGAAGCCGGCGGCGCAGACACGATCAAGAAGATGGAGCAGGGCCTCGATTGGCTGAAGCCGAGGCAAGTGCTCGACCTCAAGGGCGACTGGGCGGTAAAGGCACCCAACGTCCGCCCGGGCGGCTGGGCGTTCCAGTACAACAACGACTATTATCCCGACCTCGACGACACCGCCGTGGTGGTGATGGCGATGGACCGCGCGCGCCGGGCGTCCGGCAGCCAGGAATACGATCAAGCGATCTCGCGCGGCCGCGAGTGGATCGAGGGCCTGCAGAGCCGCGATGGCGGCTGGGCCGCCTTCGACGTCAACAACCTCGAATACTATCTCAACAACATCCCGTTTTCCGACCACGGCGCGCTGCTCGATCCGCCGACCGAGGACGTCACCGCGCGCTGCATTTCGATGCTGGCGCAGCTCGGCGAGACCGCCGAGACCAGCAAGGCGGTCGCGGACGGTATCGCCTATCTGCGCCGCACCCAGCTCGCGGAAGGTTCCTGGTACGGGCGCTGGGGCCTCAACTACATCTACGGGACCTGGTCGGTGCTGTGTGCGCTGAATGTCGCAGGGGTCGATCACCAGGATCCAGTGATTCGCAAGGCGGCGGATTGGCTGCTATCGATTCAGAACAGCGATGGCGGCTGGGGCGAGGATGCCGTCAGCTATCGGCTGGATTACAAGGGATTCGAGGACGCTCCGTCGACTTCCTCGCAAACGGCATGGGCCTTGCTTGGATTGATGGCAGCCGGCCAGGTCGAAAATCCGGCTGTAGTGCGTGGTGTGGAGTACCTAAAAGCCACACAGACCGAGAAAGGGCTGTGGGATGAGGCCCGTTACACCGCTACAGGCTTTCCGCGGGTGTTTTACTTGCGTTATCATGGCTACTCGAAGTTCTTTCCGCTCTGGGCGCTGGCGCGGTACCGAAATTTGAGAAGCACCAACAGCAGGGTGGTAGGGGTCGGGATGTGACTTTGGAGGCGGGGGCCGCCGCGCTCGTGGACAATTCGGTTGATCGCAATTCGAATGATCCACGACCGGTTTTGATCGTAACAGGATTAGTGCAGGAGGCCCGCATCGCGGCCGGGCCCGGCATGATCGTGATCTGCAGTTCCAGCGATCCGCAGCAATTGCGCGCACTGCTGGCGACGCTGGATTCTACCACTTTCAGGGGTGTCATCTCGTTCGGCGTTGCCGGCGGGCTCGATCCGTCGCTGAAATCGGGCGACGTGGTGGTGGCGACCGAGGTTCTGGCTGGCGATACCCGTTTTCTGGCTGGCCTGGCGTTGAACGAGGAACTGATCGCCCGTGCGGCACTGCATCGCCGGCGCGTGGTCCGCGGTGGCCTGGCCGGCGTGGAGCAGGTAATTGCGGCGACCGCCTGCAAGGCGGCGCTGCATTCAGAGACGGGCGCGGCAGCGGTCGATATGGAAAGCCATATTGCCGCAGCCTATGCGGCCGAGGCCGGCCTGCCGTTCGCGGCGCTGCGGGTCATCTCCGATCCCGCCAGCCGGGCGCTTCCGGCGCTGGCCAAGAGCGCCATCAAGCCGAACGGCGACATCGACCTCGGCAAGGTGCTGCGCGGGGTGGCGCGCAACCCCACCACGCTGCGTGCGCTGGTCTCCACGGGATTGGATTTCAATCGCGCGCTGCGCTCCCTGCGCGGCTGCCGCGGCTTCCTGCACGGCGAAGAGGGGCTCGCCACCGCTACGATCTGATCCCAGGCAAAGGGCGTCAAACAAAAAGAAGGGCCTCGGTTCCAAAGAACCGAGGCCCTGATCTTTTCGCCATCCGGCTCAGGCGGCGGTGGAGGTTTTTTCTTCTTTCGCTCGCTGCTTGGCGGCTGCGGCAGCGGCTTCGTCCTTGCGGATCTCGGACAGGCGCTTCTGCACCTCGGACGAGAAAATGTACTGCGCCGGGCGCTGCTTGGTGAGATCGATTTCGGGCGCCATCGGCCCCGTGGTGCGGACGCCGCGGAGCGCGACCCACATCGCCTTCAATGGATTGAGCAGTGCAGCGTTGGCAGCCGTCGGCTCGTAACCGCAATGCGCCATGCAGTCGGCGCACTTCTCGTACTTGCCGGTGCCGTAGGTGTCCCAGTCCGTGGTCTCCATCAGTTCCTTGAAGGTCTTGGTGTAGCCTTCGCCGAGCAGGTAGCAGGGCTTTTGCCAGCCGAAGATGTTGCGGGCCGGCATGCCCCACGGCGTGCATTCGTAGCTCTGGTTACCTGCGAGGAAGTCCAGGAACAGGCCGGAATGCATGAAGTTCCACTTCTTGCCTTTGCCGAGGGCGAACACGTCGCGGAACAGCTTCTTGGTCTTGGTGCGGTTGAGGAAGTGCTCCTGGTCCGGGGCGCGCTCATAGGCGTAGCCCGGCGACATCGAGACGCCGACACCGAGTTCGGTCGTGAGGTCGAGGAATTTTGCGATCTCTTCCGCCGGATGGCCGTCGAAGATCGTGGCGTTGACGTTGACGGTAAAGCCGCGCGCCTTTGCGGCCTTGATCGCGGAGACCGCGCGGTCGAACACGCCCTTCTGCGATACCGCCTTGTCGTGGTGGTCCTTCAACCCGTCGAGATGCACCGAGAAGAACAGATAGGGCGAGGGCTCGAACAGATCGAGCTTCTTCTCCAGCAGCAATGCGTTGGTGCACAGCGAGACGAACTTCTTGCGTTCCACGAGTCCGCGCACGATCTCGCCGATCTCCTTGTGGATCAGCGGCTCGCCGCCGGGGATCGCCACCATCGGCGCGCCGCATTCGTCGGCCGCGTCCCAGCACTCCTGCGCCGACATGCGGCGGTTGAGGATCGCGTCGGGATAGTCGATCTTGCCGCAACCGACACAGGCGAGGTTGCAGCGGAACAACGGCTCCAGCATCAACACCAGCGGATAGCGCTTCCGGCCAAGCAGCTTCTGCTTGATCAGATAGCCGCCGATACGCAGTTCCTTGAAAAACGGTATTGCCATTTGAGAGATTTCTTTCTGGACTTGGGTCTGGGCCTTGAGGCCCAGACTTGGAATCGTGAAGTGGATCAGCCCGCAGTCAGTTCGGCTGGAAGCCGGAATTCGATATTTTCTTCCCGGCCGGGAAGCACCGATACCTTGACGGGTCCGATACGCCTCAAAGCCTCGATCACGTCGTCGACCAAAACTTCGGGCGCCGAGGCGCCCGCCGTGATGCCGACGGCTTTCGCATCCTTGAGCCAATCGGGGTTCAACTCGCTCCCGTCGGCAATGAGATAACTCGCGACGCCGACCTCGGTGCCGATTTCGCGGAGCCTGTTTGAGTTGGAACTATTGGCGGCCCCCACCACCAAAATGACGTCCACTAGCTTACTTAAGTCCCTTACCGCAGATTGGCGGTTCTGTGTCGCATAGCAGATATCCCGGATGTCGGGGCCTTGAATATCTGTAAATTTGGTCTGAAGGGCGGCAATTATGTCCTTTGTGTCATCCACGCTCAGGGTGGTCTGGGTAATATAGGCCAGCGGGACGTCGGTCGGCAGGGTCAGGGCCGCCACGTCATCGACGTTCTGGACCAGCAGAACCGGCCCCGGAACCTGGCCCATGGTTCCCTCGACCTCGGGATGACCGGCATGGCCGATCAGTACCAGGGTACGGCCCTTGGACATATACCGCTTGCCCTGGTTGTGGACCTTGGTGACCAGGGGGCAGGTGGCATTGAGGACGGGCAGGCCGCGGGCGGCGGCCTCTTCCTCGACGCTGCGGGCCACGCCGTGGGCGCTGAAGACGGTCACCGCCAATGGTGGAACCTCCGACAGGTCCTCGACGAAGATTGCGCCCTTGGCCTTGAGGCTTTCGACCACGTACTTGTTATGTACGATCTCATGACGGACATAGACCGGCGGACCGTACTTCTTGAGCGCACGCTCAACGATTTCGATGGCACGTACGACGCCCGCACAAAATCCGCGGGGCTGCGCTAGATACACTTCCATGGGATGTCCATTACGATAGTTGCACTAGGTACTGAATTCGCAAATTCACCCGAAGGTCTCCGTGCAGCCGGTCACATCCGGATATTTGCAATATCCGCACCACGACCGGAACCGGTTGGTAATCCCCACCCAAGTAGATGGAAGCGCAGGACTATGTGTCAAAAATTGTGCGGCAAGAAAAGGTGCATCGCGCAATGGTTACCAGATGGTAGGTAATTAGATACCTAAAGCGGCGCTTATGGGAACCAGTGTTGCTCACCGGTTCGTCACTTTATCGCCCATCCGGACGGGCTATACCGGCGCCGAGCGCCTGTTGCGGTCCGTTTTTGCGGCTTCGCTTGAACCCCGCAGGAAGTAACCAAAACAACATTAGATCGGCTTCGGGAACTCCGCTAGACAGCGGGCGTTTTCGCCCAGCTCTCCTTGAGATTTAGAAAGAAACGAAGTGCTGACCAGTATTGTTGTCGCCATTGTCAGAACCTGTACGCGGTTTGCCACTCTCGTCGTCATCGCCGCCCTGCTTCTGGCCGTGGGAGCGAGCTACTATGCGGCCAAGCATTTTTCCATCAACACCGACATCAACACGCTGATTTCGCCCGACCTCGACTGGCGCAAGCGCGACAATCAGTTCGAGCACGCATTCGACCGCGAAAAACTGATTCTCGCCGTCGTCGAGGCGCCGACGCCTGAACTCGCCAGCGCCGCGAGCAAGGCGCTCGCCGCAAAACTCACCGGCGACACCCAGAATTTCGAATCGGTGCAGCCGCTGGGCTCCGGCGAATTCTTCGAAAAGAACGGCCTGTTGTTCCTGCCGGTGGAAGAGGTCGGCAAGGTTGCAGGCCAGCTCGAAGCCGCCGCCCCGCTGATCGAGATCATGGCCGGCGATCCCTCGATCCGCGGCCTGACCGGCGCGCTGGAGACCGGGCTTGCCGGCGTCAAGCGCGGGCAGGTCAAGCTCGACAATGCCGAACGGCCCTTCAACCTGATCAGCCAGACGGTCGAAGACATCCTGAACAAGGGGACGGCGACTTTCTCCTGGCGCGAACTCGTCAGCGACAAGCCTTTGACCGACGCCGACCGCCGCGCCTTCATCGAGTTCAAGCCGAAGCTCGACTACAACGCGCTTGAACCCGGCAAGGACGCCACCGACGCGATCCGGAAGGCCGCGATCGACCTCAATTTTGCGGGCCAATACAACGCGCGGGTGCGGCTGACCGGTCCGGTTCCGATCGCCAATGAGGAATATTCGACCGTTCAGGACGGTGCGATCCTCAACGGTATCGTAACCGTCCTGATCGTCCTCGTGATCCTCTGGATGGCGCTGCATTCCGCAAAAATCATCTTTGCGGTGTTCGTGAACCTGTTCATCGGCCTTTCGCTCACCACTGCGGTCGGCCTGATGATGGTGGGATCGCTGAACCTGCTGTCGATCGCCTTTGCCGTGCTGTTCGTCGGTCTCGGGGTCGATTTCGGTATTCAGTACAGCGTCCGCTACCGTTCCGAGCGTTTCAAGAACGAAGATCTGGCGCTTGCGCTGGAGAATGCAGCGAGACGGTCTGCGGTCCCGCTGTCGCTCGCCGCGATGGCCACCGCCGCCGGCTTCCTGTGTTTCCTGCCGACCGACTACAAGGGCATCTCCGAACTCGGCAAGATTGCCGGCGCCGGCATGCTGATCGCGTTCATCACCAGCATCACGGCCCTGCCTGCCATGCTGAAGCTGCTTCACCCGCCCGGCGAAAGCGAGGCTGTCGGTTACGCGTTTCTGGCGCCGGTGGACGAATTCCTCGAAAGGCATCGCGTCATCATCGTGGGGGGGACGCTGCTCCTCGTCGTGGCCGGCCTGCCGCTGCTCTATTTCATGAAGTTCGACTTCAACCCGATCAACCTGCGCAACCCCAAGGCCGAATCGATCGCGACCTTCCTCGACCTGCGCAAGGATCCCAATACCGGCGCCAACGCCATCAACGTGCTGACCACTTCGGAAGCGGAAGCCAGGAAGATCGAGGCAAAGCTGGAAAAGCTGCCGGAAGTCCTGCGCGTGATGTCGCTCGACAGTTTCGTCCCTGAGGATCAGCCGGCGAAGCTGCAGTTGATCGCGAAGGCGGCGAGGGTAGTGGGGCCCGCGCTGAATCCCGATTCTGTCGATGCCGCCCCCACCGATGAAGAGAATGTGGAGGCCCTGAAGAGTTCGGTCGACAGCCTGCGCAGGACCGCCGGCGACGGCAAGGGGCCGGGCGCGGTTGCCTCACGACGGCTGGCGGACGCACTGTCGAAACTGGCCGGAAGCGACCAGGCGATGCGCGTCAAGGCACAGAACATTTTCGTCGCCCCGCTCAAGATCGTGTTCGATCAGCTCAAGAACACGATGCAGGCAGGCCCTGTCACGTTGAAGACGCTGCCGCCGGAATTGGTGAACGGCTGGAAGTCGAAGGACGGATTGATCCGCGTCGAGGCGTTGCCGAAGGGCGATCCCAACGACAACGATAACCTCCGCCGCTTTGCCGATACGGTGTTGGCGGCGGAGCCGAATGCGATCGGCGGGCCGGTGTCGATCCTCAAATCCGGCGACACCATCGTGAGGGCGTTCATCCATGCCGGCATCTGGGCGCTCGTGGTGATCAGCCTGTTGCTCTGGTTGGCGCTGCGGCGGGTCAGCGACGTATTGATGACGATGGTGCCGCTGCTGGTGGCCGGCGCGGTGACGCTGGAGCTCTGCGTACTGATCGGGTTGCCGCTCAACTTCGCCAACATTGTCGCGATGCCGCTGCTGCTCGGCGTCGGCGTCGCCTTCAAGATCTACTACGTCACGGCCTGGCGCGAGGGCAGAACGAACCTGCTGCAGTCGAGCCTGACGCGCGCGATCTTTTTCTCGGCGCTGACGACCGCGACCGCGTTCGGAAGCCTGTGGCTATCCAGTCATCCCGGCACCGCCAGCATGGGCAAATTGCTGGTGCTGTCGTTCATCATCACGCTGGCCGCGGTGCTGCTGTTCCAGCCCGCGCTAATGGGTAAACCGCGCGATGTCGGGGAGTAGGCAGATATCGCCGATATCGGCGGGCTGAGCGGGTTGGCCGGCCGCCTGCTTCTGGGCGGGCGCAGCTTTCGGTGCAGGTGCAGGGCTGGCAGGTGCGGGATTTGCTGCACCGGTGGTCTTCGGCGCCGGCGCAGGTGCCGGTGCTGCAGTCTTGGGCGCCGCGCCAGGCGCTCCCTTCGGCGCACCCTTGGCCATGCTGTTGGCGGGGCTCGAGGGAATCGGCGGCCCGGCGCGGGTCCAGGTCTCACCGCCGCACAGGAACCCAAGCACGCAACCCTGGATCTCAAGTTGGTCGGCACCGACCGGCTTGATCGTCGAGCTGTAGAGCTGCCCGTCCTTGGCGTTGTAGACTTGGCCTTCCCAGGAATCGACGCCGGGCTTCTTCTTCATGTCGATCAGGATCGGCATGGCCAAGGTCGGCCGGCTCTGCTTGGCGGCATCCGGATTGTTCTTGTCCTTGCCGCCCGGGGTCTTTTCCCAGGCAACGACGCCCCACATGCTGCCGCTGCATTGGGCGACGCGAATATTGGCCACGCCATCGGCTACTTTCCAGTCACCTGTGGGATCGGCGGCAAACGCCGCGTTAAGACCTGTGGCTAAAAAAACTCCCGAATAAACTATTGTACGCGCGATGGTTCTTGGGCAGTGCAACATGGTTCAAACCTATGTTTAAGTAGATGATCCAAAGCGGGGGTCAAAACGCCGCATTGAGTGTTTTCAGTTGACGAAACAGCCATCAACCGACGTATGTAGCGAATGCCAAGTTCATATCTAGATGTTTCCGGGCTCTTTGTAGAGCGGCAGGCGCAGCGAAGTTCCATGCATGCGCGCCACCTGAACGAGCAGCTCGTCCGTGTGCTGAAGACCATCGGCTACGATGTGGGCTTTCAGAAGGGTCAAGGTCAATACCTGTTCGATCGGGACGGCGCCCGCTATCTCGATCTACTGAGCGGATTTGGCGTTTTTGCGATTGGCCGCAATCATCCGTCGCTGCGCCAGGCGCTGAAAAGCGTGCTCGACAGCGATTTTCCCAATCTGGTTCAACTTGATGTGTCCACGCTCGCCGGCGTGCTGGCGGAACGTCTGTTGGAACATGTGCCATATCTGGACAAGGTGTTCTTTGCCAATTCCGGCGCCGAGACCGTTGAGGCCGCGATCAAGTTCGCGCGTGGCGCGACCGGCCGCCCCGGCATCGTCTCCTGCTCGCATTCGTTCCATGGCCTGTCCTACGGCGCGCTGTCGCTGATGGACGATGCCAACTTCCGCTCCGGCTTCGAGCCGCTGCTGCCGGGATGCACGCAGATTGCCTTCAACGATCTCGCCGCCCTCGAGCAGGCGCTGTCCTCGCGCCAGGTCGCGGCCTTCATCGTCGAGCCGATCCAGGGCAAGGGCGTCAACCTGCCCACCGATGAATTCCTGCCGGGCGCCGCCGCGCTGTGCAAGAAATACGGCACCATCTTCATCGCCGACGAAATCCAGACCGGCATCGGCCGCACCGGAAAATTCCTCGCCGTCGAGCACTGGAATGTCGAGCCCGACATGGTGCTGCTGGCGAAGGCGCTGTCGGGCGGCCACGTGCCGGTCGGCGCGCTGCTGACGCGCAAAAGTATCTTCGACAAGATCTTCAACCAGATGGACCGCGCGGTCGTGCACGGCTCGACCTTTGCGAAGAACGATCTGGCGATGGCCGCCGGCATCGCTACCCTTGACGTGATCAAGCATGAAAAGCTGGTCGAGCAGGCCGCCAAGCGCGGCGCCGAGCTTCGCCTCGCGCTCACCCGCATGGTGCCCGGCTATGAATTGCTGAAGGAAGTGCGCGGCAAGGGATTGATGATCGGCATCGAGTTCGGTCCGCCGAAATCGCTGCGGCTGAAGGCTTCCTGGAATCTGCTGGAGACCGCCAACAAGGGCCTGTTCTGCCAGCTCATCACTGTACCGCTGTTCAAGGATCACAAGATCCTGACGCAGGTCTCCGGCCACGGCAGCCACACCATCAAGTTGCTGCCGCCGCTCGTGATCACCGAAGAAGACTGCAACTGGATCGAAAAGTCGTTCGACGACGTCATCGCCGCCAGCCACAAGGTCCCCGGCGCGATCTGGTCGCTCGGCAAGACGCTGGTCGACAACGCGGTCAGGAAGTCGGCCTAGTCACGCGACAGTAAGACGCAATGGCAAGGCCGTTGCGCCGTTGAACCGCCAATCTTCGAGCCTATCTCCGACGGAAGCGGCAACGACAGCCGCGTTGATTGGGAGAGAGGCATGGTCAACATCACCGGCGGCTGTCACTGTGGCGCAATCCGCTATCAGATCGAGGGCGACCCGATCGTTCACGCGCTGTGCCACTGCGCAGATTGCCGGCGTCACGCCGGCGCACCGATGGTCGGGTGGTCGATGTATGCGGAAGATGCGCTCAAGGTGACGAAGGGGGCGCCGAAAACTTATCAGTCCTCTGAACACGGCCGGCGGCAGTTTTGTGCCGACTGCGGCACGGGACTGTTCTACATCAATGCGAACGTGTTGCCCGGCATCGTCGATATCCAGAGCGCGACCTGTGACGATCCCGACGCCGTGCCGGCGATGGTACACATCCAGACGGCAGAGCGGATACGCTGGATGGAGCGCGCGCACGAACTGCCGACCTTCGAACGCTATCCACCGCAGACATAGCAGCTGTCCGGATTCGCGAGGTGGGCTAGCGGCAGCGTAATCCACCGCTAGTCCCACCAGTCAACGCAGCTAACACGCTCTACGGAGCTGCCGCGCAATAGCGAAAATGCTGCGCCGATCGTTTCATTTGTAGACGAATATTCCGCTGATTTGCCGGCGAAGATTTTGCGCGCATTCACGCCGTCGGGACTTTTGAGCACGGCTGTTCACATCGCGGTGAAACCATCGTCCGGCTATCCGCTTTTGCGCTGCGGTACCCAATTGGATGGGATGACTTCATCACAAAGAGGATCTCACCGATGACCAAATCGATCCCAACCCTCGCCGCCGCGCTTCTGATGACCGCGATCGCAACGCCCGTGCTCGCGCAAGCCGCGATCCAGGAGCCCGGCGCTTTCGCGTTCTATCATCCCAATGCCGACGTGCTCGGCGGCCGGCCGGCATATCGATCGTTCGATCAATCCAATGCCTATTACGTCGATGCCGTACCGATGCGCGATCAGCGGCAGCTCGCGCCGCGACATCATCGCAAGGCGCGATAAGGAGCCTGGCTTGGTGCCTGTTGCGTGAGGGGCGGGGGCTTCATCGTGCGCCCGCGCCCTCACCAACTTATCCGGCTACGCGTGTGGCGCTCTCGAACCTCTCGCCGAAATCCGCAAGCTCGTCCTTGCCGATGTCGCTGACCGCCCAGTAATTCAGCCCGCGTTCGCTCCAGTGCCGGATGTTGAAGCCCTGGATCGTGTCGATCTTCGCGGGGCGCCGTTCGGTGCTCGACGTCTGCGACACGAACAGGTTGATGACGTGCTGGCGGCGGCGATAGACCACCGCGCCGATGGCGCGGGCATCGATGTAATCGAGCCGGCCGCCGATCAGGGTAAAGCCCTGCGCGGTCAGGTCGATCACCGGCGGCGACACGTCGAGCTTGCCGTTGAACCACGGTTTTACCGTGTGCTGATCGGTGGAAATCACATCGGTGAGATGGCCTGCCTGCAACGAACGCAAATGCGCCGATACGACCTCCGACTGAATGCGGTCGACGTCGTCCTGGCGCAGCACGATCGCGACCAGGCCGGTTGCGGCCAGCGCCGATACCGCGGAGCCCATTGCAAAGCCGCGCAGCACGGCGCGGCGATTTGGCACCTGGCGCGGCTGCGGCAATGCCGCCTCGATACGCTGGCGCAACGCTGCTGGCGCGGTGTAACCCGCGCCGGCTTCCGCAATGGCCTTGCTCATCTCGCGATAATCGCGAAGCGCCGCCGCGCAGCGCGGGCAGCCGGCGATATGGCTTTCCACCTCGCGCGCGTGCCCGGCGTCGAGTTCGCCGTCGATCAATGCGTGAAGCAAAACTTCAGCCTCGTCGCAGGTCATTTGCATTGCTCCTCTTCCGCCAGCCACGCCGATCGCAGCATGGCGCGGGCGCGCGCCAGACGTGACATCACAGTGCCGACAGGCACTTCAGCGACTTTGGCAATCTCGCGGTACGACAGGTTTTGAATTTCCCGCAGCACAAACGTCTCGCGGAACGGTTCGGCCAGCGCCGCCACCAGCCGGCGGATGGTGTCGGAATCCCAGCGGCGCACGAGCTGCGCCTCCGGTGTCTCTTCGGCTTCATGCCACAGCGGCGTCTGCTCGGCGCTTTCGGGAGCGTCTTCTATCGCACTGGTCGGTGTGTGGGCGCGACGGGCATACTCGGCGCGGCAGACATTGCGCAGGATCGCAAATAGCCACGGCTTCATCGCCGGCCCGCGATAGCTGTCGAAATGCCTGAACGCTCGCAGATAGCATTCCTGCACCGCGTCCTCGGCGTCGGTGGCGTTGCGAAGCAGGTAGCGCGCCAGCGTATAGGCGTCGTTCAGATAAGGTAGCGCGGCGTCGCGAAAGCGCCGCGCCTTTTCGGGATCGTCGTCGACTGCTTTGATCGGCATCGCCTTTGGTCCGGCTGCTGCAGAACGGGATTGCGCCCGGCCGGGTTCGATCCACCGGCCGGGCAGGGCTGTGATGCCTTGGTTTGGCGCGTTACTCAACCTTCACCGCCCCTGTCATATGCGGGTGCAGCGAACAAAAATATTTGTATTCGCCGGGTGCCGTGAACGTGAACGAGAAGGTGCCGTCGGTGTCCATCGTCTTGGACCTGAACTTGCCGGCGCAGACCACGGTGTGGGGGATGTCGTCGCGGTTGGTCCAGGTCACGGTCTGGCCGACCTTGACCGTGAGCTGGGCCGGCTCAAACACGAAGTTATCGATGTGGACAGCCATGTCCTCCGCGCGGGCGGCGCCGACAGGGAGGAGCATGGCCGCGACCACGGCGATGCCGAAGTCGCGGCGATTGATCGAATGCATTGCCAATATCCTCTTCAGCCCTGCAGCGGCGTATCGATGATCGCAAGGCGTTCATTGCCCTGCTTGAAGTTGATGCTGGCAACCCCGAGCAAACTTCGCAGCTTGGCGTCCTCGACCTTCATCGGCCCGGGCGAGGGGGCTGTGCCCGGCGCCGGCTGCGGGAACGCGGTCGAACGCGCGGTGTGGAAGGTGACGTTGCCCTCGACCTTCTGCATCACCTGGTGAATGTGGCCGTTCAGCACCGTGACCGAGCCGAAGCCTTTGACGTATTCCAGCGCGCGCGCGCCGTCATCGGTGCCCCAGCCCCATTGCGGATAGACCGTCCATAGCGGGATATGGGCAAACAGCACGACCGGCGTGGATTTCGACTTCCCCTTCAGGTCGTCCTCCAGCCATTCGAGCTGGTCGTCGCCGAGACTGCCGAGGCCGCCGCCTTTGAGGTTTGCGACATTGACGAGGCCGACGAAATGCACGCCGCCGGCGTCGAAAGAATACCAGCCACCGCCCTTGGTGCCGCGGCCGTAGCGCTCCTTGTAGAGCTTGACCTCCTCGTCAATGATGTCGTGCTCGCCCGGCACGTAATGCACGTCGAGCTTGGCCTGCGAGATGATGCGATCGGCGTCGTCGAACTCCTTGACCTTCGACAGATGCGTGATGTCGCCGGTGTGGATCATGAACAATGGTTTCTTCGGCATCGCATTGATCTTGTTGATGGCTTCCTCCAGCGTGCCGATCGCATTGGGATTGGCCGGCTTGTCGAAGCCGACATGGCTGTCGCTGATCTGCAGGAAGGTCATCCCGGCGGGCTCGGCAGCCAGCGCCGAGTCGACAATGCCGAGCGAGCGCGGCACGCCGCCGGTAATGGTCCAGAGCACGCCGGTGCCGGCCCAGGTCATGCATTCCAGGACCTTGCGTCGGCTGACACCGTCCCCGTGGTGGTCGTGATCGCTCATGGCAAATCTCCCTGAGCCCTTGATTGGGCTTGCAGGGACGTGATCGGGGGGAGGCGGGGTTTATTCCCGGATGTTGCGGCGGACGCTCGCCGAGCGATAACGTCTTCGTGAATGTTTAATGCCTTAGTTTTACCGGCGGCCGGCGGAGCAGTGATGCATGCCAATTACCTATTGCGACGACTCGATGATGGCCTATCGGTCGGCGCGAAAGATATTTCAGCCCGACGAAGGTGTCGCCTTCGACGAGGGGTACCGGCTCGCGCACCTTCCGCTGATCAATGCCGGACATCCCGCCGTTATCAGCGCGGTTGAAGGTCACGACTATCGAAACGGCACCTATGAGAAAGCGCGCTATGCGCTGGTGATGCCAATTTCCGCGGACGCCTTTCTCGAATCGGATGAGGTTCAGGCGCTTGAGCTCGCCATGAAGTCATCGGGCTTTGCGCCAAAGATTGCGTGGGAAATCTGCGAATTGCGCCGATCAAGGTTGCACGCGACGCTTGCCAGCGGCATCTCGGAGGCAGACCTCGATCGTTGTGCGGCGGCGGTTCGAGATCGATTGGATGCGATTGGTTCGATATCCGTTTGCCTGAAAGGGCCTTTTCAGGGCACCAGGAATACCGGCCGTATCTATTTTCCGGTCTACCCGCAGAATATCCGGGGCGAAGACCCATTCGCGCTGATCCAAAAAAGCATCGGCGTAGCTCGGACGAAACTCTACCTCGTCGGATATTATCATATGAGCCAGGAACTCGATCCGCTGGAAACAAGGGAGCTGGCCGAACTGATCGATCAGTGGCGGGATCGGATTGTCGTCACGACAAACATTCCCTTCCTGGAATTGTACGCCACCAACGATGATCTTGCGCTTTCAGCGCGCGTGCATGCGAAAATTTCAGCCGGTGGGCGCCCTGCGTAAAGCGCTGACAAGAAGTTGGAGAACTGCGCCGGATGGATCTAGCGGTGTTTCGCTTCGAATA
This sequence comes from Bradyrhizobium sp. McL0615, assembly GCF_049993905.1. Lineage (NCBI taxonomy): Bacteria > Pseudomonadati > Pseudomonadota > Alphaproteobacteria > Hyphomicrobiales > Nitrobacteraceae > Bradyrhizobium > Bradyrhizobium sp. McL0615. Next base: position 3,093,783 of record NZ_CP188254.1, read on the forward strand.
TTTGCAGGGCACCAAGCAGGAGTTTTGGATCCTCCTGGCCGACGCAGTGACCGACGCCGGCAAAACTCCATTCGCTGACGTGCGGAATCAGCGCCACGGCCCGTGACGCCATCATTTTATAGATCGGCCATGATTGTTCGGTCGTCGCGACGCAGACCGGGCAGTCGATCTCAGTCAGCCACGCGAAAGGATTGCCGCGGTGATCTCCGGTGTAGACCTGCTCCATCGCCTCACAAATCGGAAGGGTAATGGCGGACTCGATCTCAGGCGTGCAGAGCAGCCGTACCCGGCCGTCCCCCACAGGGGCAAAGCCATGCCGGATGTAGGCCCGGAGCGAGGTCTCGGACCACGTCGCAAATGCAGGCGCAGCGCGATAGCGCTGGAACACCGTCTCGGCGCTGTCGAACTCGGCCTGGCGGCGCAGCACGCTCTGCACGGCGGCCGTCGACCTGTCGCTCAATCCGTCGGCGCGGGCAGCACGCGGATCCATGACGGTCGGCTCCATCACGAACAGGCGCGAAAAGCGCTTGGGCAAAAGTTTCGCCGCGAGCAGGAGATCGGTGGCGCCGGCGCTGTGGCCGATGCCAAATATGTCCGACAGGTCGAGCGCCTCGATCACCCGACACACATCCTCGGCGAAATCCTGGAAATGATAGCAGTCTGCCGCCGGCTTGTGACTGTCGCCATGGCCGCGGCGGTCGAGCGCATAGACGGTGTAACGCGACGCCAGTTCACGGGCGACCTCATCCCAGACCTCGGCGACAAAGCCGGTGCCGTGCAACAGCAGCGCGGGCGGTTTGCTCGAGCCGTCCTCGCCCCATCGGGCAAGTGTGATGTGTTCGCCGACAGGTCCGACCGAAATCCGTTTGGGGTTCGTCATGGGAGGGACTATCGCGCATCCTCCAGAATCATCGCCGCACCTTTCTCCGCGATCATCGCCGTCGGCGTGTTGGTATTCCCCGATGTGATCGTCGGCATGACAGACGCATCGGCGACGCGCAGTCCCGCGATGCCGTGGAAGCGCAGGCGCTCGTCGACCACGGCTGCGGGATCGGTGGCCGTCCCCATCTTCGCGGTCCCCACCGGATGAAAGATCGTGGTGCCGATATCGCCGGCGGCTTTCGCCAGTGAGGCGTCGTCGTCGCCGACGGCGGGGCCAGGGAGATATTCCTGCGGGTGAAATTGTTCGAGCCGCTTCTGCTTCATCAGCCGTCGCGTGGTGCGGATGGCGTCGGCGGCGACCTGGCGATCGTCGTCGGTCGAGAGATAATTCGGCGCGATCGATGGGGCCTCGTTCGCTTTCGCAGAGCGGATGCGCACGGTGCCGCGCGACGTCGGCCGCAGGTTGCAGGCGCTGACGGTGATGGCGGGAAAGCGGTGCAGGGGATCGCCGAACTTGTCGAGCGACAGCGGCTGCACGTGGAACTGGATATTGGCCCGCTCGCGGCGTGGATCGGAGCGTGTGAAGATGCCGAGCTGCGACGGCGCCATGGTCAGCGGTCCGCGGCGGCGGAAGGCATAATCGAGCCCCATCATGCCGCGCCGGATCAGATTGTAGTAGGTCTCGTTCAGGGTGCGGATACCCTCGACCTTGTAGATCGCGCGCTGCTGCAGATGGTCCTGCAGGTTGCGGCCGACGCCTTGCTTGTCGAGCACGACATCGATGCCAAGCGGCGACAGCCAGTCGGCCGGTCCGATGCCGGATCGCTGCAGCACCTGGGTCGAACCGATCGACCCCGCACACAGAACGACTTCGCCCCGGGTGCGCGCCTCGACCACCTCATTGCCTTGCATGAAGCGCACGCCGACGGCGCGGCCGTTCTCGATGATGAGGCGATCCACCAGCACGTTCTTTTCCAGCCGCAAATTGCCGCGGTTCAGCACCGGCTTGAGGAAGCCGCGCGCCGAAGACCAGCGCCGGCCGCGCTTCTGGTTGACGTGGAAATAGCTCGTGCCTTCATTGTCGCCGGTGTTGAAATCGGCGATGCGCTTGATGCCCATTTCCTCGGCGGCGTCGCCGACCGCGTCGAGAATGGCCCACGACAGCCGCGGCGCCTCGATGCGCCAGCCGCCGCCGGTGCCGTGATGTTTGCTGTCGCCCAGAAAATGGTCTTCGAGCCGCTTGAACAGCGGCAGTACGTCGTCATAGCCCCAGCCGGTGAGGCCGAGCTGCCGCCAGTGGTCATAATCGGCGGACTGCCCCCGCATCGAGATCATGGCGTTGATGGCGGAGGAGCCGCCGATCACCTTGCCGCGCGGATAGGCCAGTGACCGACCGTTGAGCCCGGGTTCCGCCTCGGTCCTGAACATCCAGTCCGAGCGGGGATTGCCGATCGCGAAGAGGTAGCCGACCGGGATGTGAAACCAGATCCAATTGTCGTTGCCGCCGGCCTCCAGGATCAGCACGCGATTTTTTGGGTCGGCCGACAGCCGGTTGGCCATGATGCAACCGGCGGTCCCTGCGCCAACCACGATATAGTCGAAATCACCCTCAAGCCTTCGCGGCATCTTCGGTTTCCACCCTTAACGTCCTTTCCGTCCTAATAGTCAGACGCGGACGGCCGGGACAAGCCCGGCCTTGACGGTGAGGCGGGGGGCCTCGATGCGTTGGTTGGACCGCCCCTTGCATGCTACAGGGGCAGAAGCGTTCAACCCGGAAAGCCTGTCATCTCCATGCCCATCGTCAATCGTGTCGCCGAGTTTCAACCCGACATCCAGGCCTGGCGCCGGGATATTCATGAACACCCGGAACTGCTCTACGACGTGCACCGCACTGCGGCATTGGTAGCGGACCGGTTGCGGGAATTCGGCTGCGACGAGGTCATTACCGGCATAGGGCGCACCGGCGTCGTCGGCGTCATCAAGGGCGGCAAGCCTGCCGGCAGGGGTGACGTGCAGGTCATCGGGCTGCGGGCGGATATGGACGCGCTGCCGATCGAGGAGGCGACCAATCTGCCCTACGCATCCAAAGCGAAAGGCTTGATGCACGCCTGCGGCCATGATGGCCACACCGCGATGCTGTTGGGTGCGGCGCGCTATCTCGCCGAGACCCGCAATTTCGCAGGCAAAGCGGTCGTGATCTTCCAGCCGGCCGAAGAGGGCGGTGCGGGTGCGGTTGCGATGATCAAGGACGGGCTGATGGACCGTTTCGGAATCGAGCAGGTCTACGGCATGCATAACGGTCCGGGCATTCCGGTAGGCTCGTTCGCGCTTCGGCCCGGTCCGATCATGGCCGGCGGCGATGCCGTCGTCGTCAAGATCGAGGGGCTCGGCGGGCACGCTGCCCAGCCGCACAAGAGCATCGATTCCGTCCTTGTCGGCGCGCAGTTGATCACGGCGCTGCAGTCGATTGTCTCGCGCAGCGTTGATCCGCTGGAATCGGCGGTGATTTCGATGTGCGAGTTTCACGCCGGCAATGCCCGCAACGTGATTCCGCACACCGCTGTCCTGACCGGCACCGTCCGCACCCTGAACGGCGACGTGCGGAAGATGGTGGAAAGGCGCGTCCGCGAAGTCGTCGCCGGCGTGGCGCAGATCACCGGCGCCAAAATCGATCTGACCTACGATCGCGGCTATCCGGTGACGGTCAACCATGTCGGGCAGACCGATGTCGCGACGCGGGCAGCCAGAGACATCGCCGGCGATGCCAATGTGCATGAGATGCCGCCGCTGATGGCCGGCGAAGATTTCGCCTTCATGCTGGAGCAGCGGCCGGGTGCGTTGATCTTCTGCGGCAACGGCGACAGTGCAGGGCTGCATCACCCCGCCTACAATTTCAACGACGAGGCACTCGTGTTCGGCACCTCTTACTGGATCAAGCTGGTCGAGAACACGCTGGCCGCGTGAGGCCGTTCACCGGCATTTCATCGCCGCCGGATGCGTGAGGGGCTTGACGGCCGGTCGCCCCGCGACCAGCCTCATCGTGAGGCAACGTGGAGCGTGCATCATGGACGTCCTTACCCTGGTCGTTTTTGTGGCTTCGATCTATCCCGCCGGTCGAATTGCCGAGCGCCGAGGACGCAGCTTCAAGGTGTGGGCCTGGGTTGCCGCATTTATCGGTCCGCTCGCACTCCCGCTGATTTTCCTGTTGCCGAACTTGCGCGCCGGGAACGTCAGCCACGCCTAGGGCGGTAACCCCTGGAAGAGTTGAGACGCCTTTGACCTGCAGGGCCGTGCCGGCACTTTACTTTGGCGTCGCCAAACCCCTGGTGCCACCCGCTTCGCCGGGTCTTTAGGCTCTGGCCGGTCCGAGTTCATGGCTGGATGGCGGCCTTGCGGCAGAGTGCTGGGTGGACCGCCGCTTGCATGCTACAGAAGCCCTAGCGTTCCCAACCTTTGAGGCCAGAATTCCTATGCCCATCGTTAACCGCGTCGCCGATCTGCAACCCGATATCCAGGCCTGGCGCCGTGATATCCATGAAAATCCCGAATTGCTCTACGAAGTCCACCGCACCGCAGCATTCGTGGCAGACCGTCTGCGCGAATTCGGCTGCGACGAAGTCGCCACCGGTCTCGGCCGCACCGGCGTCGTCGGTGTCATCAAGGGCAAGCAGCCCGGCAAGGGCGAAATCAAGGTGATCGGGCTTCGCGCCGACATGGATGCGCTGCCGATCGAGGAAGCGACCAATCTGCCTCATTCTTCCAAAACGCCGGGCCTGATGCACGCCTGCGGCCATGACGGTCACACCGCGATGCTGCTGGGCGCGGCCCGCTATCTGGCCGAGACCCGGAATTTCGCCGGCGACGCGGTCGTGATCTTCCAGCCGGCCGAGGAGGGCGGTGCGGGCGCCGACGCCATGATCAAGGATGGGCTGATGGACCGGTTCGGCATCGAGCAGGTCTACGGCATGCACAATGGCCCGGGGATTCCGGTCGGCTCCTTCGCCATCCGGTCCGGCCCGGTGATGGCCGCGACCGACTCGATCGATATCAGGATCGAAGGGCTCGGCGGCCACGCCGCGCGCCCCAACAAGTGCATCGATTCCGTGCTGGTCGGTTCGCAGCTGATCACCGCCCTGCAATCGATCGTCTCGCGGACCATCGATCCGCTGGACTCCGCCGTGATCTCGATCTGCGAGTTCCATGCCGGCAACGCCCGCAACGTGATCCCGCAGACCGCCGAACTCCGTGGCACCGTGCGGACGCTGACGCCGGAAGTCCGCGAAACGGTCGAGAAGCGGGTCCGGGAGATTTGCGAAGGCGTAGCCAAAATGACGGGCGCCAAGGTCGATCTGGTTTACGAGCGCGGCTATCCCGTCACCAAGAACCATGCCGACCAGACTGACTTCGCCACCCAGGTGGCCAGGGACGTCGCCGGCGCCCAGAACGTCCACGACATGCCGCCGCTGATGGGCGCGGAAGATTTTTCCTACATGCTGGAAGCGCGGCCGGGCGCCTTCATCTTCTGCGGCAATGGCGATAGCGCTGGGCTCCATCACCCCGCCTATGATTTCAACGACGAGGCGATCGTGTACGGCACCTCGTACTGGATCAAGCTGGTCGAGAACAAGCTGGCGGCGGCGTAAGGCTTCTCCGACGCCCTCAAGCTTCGATCGCACGTTAATTCGAATACATGCCAAGGAAGGCCCGTATCTCCAGTGCGGGCCTTCTTTATTTGCCGCTCAGCCAGGACGTGAAGATGCGGTTCTTAATATCTAAGCGTGGTGGTCACGCCGAACACCGCGGCGTCGCCGATCCGTGACAGGCCGGTCGGATCGTTCGGATTCGGGATCCCGCCGGACGGACGAAACACATATTGAAAATACGGGGCCAGCAGCCAGCCGGGCTTGAGATGGGCCTCGTAGATCAGCTCAATCAGCGTCTCATTGCTGCGCACCGGGCTCGGCAGGCCGGCGAAAAATTGGCTGTCGCGATCGAGGTTTCGCGCCGAATTTGAAATTCGCATATAGGCCACCGCCATCCCGAACCGGTCGAGCGGGCGACCGGAGACCAGACCGCTGAGGCCAATGCCGCCGTCGAGATAGAGGTCGATCAGGTTGCGATCCGGCGGGCTGTAGGCGATCCGCGCAAATGCCGTCACCCCGGGTACCGAGGCCGACACGCCTTTTTCGGTCACCGACGCTGGTCGGTACAGCGTCTGCTCGACCACGGCGAAGATTCCAAAATTGCCGCGAAGTTTTGCGGCAATACCGGTTCCGCTGGGATCGGCAATCGAGGCGCCTTGCGCGGTGAAGCGCTGATCGTCGAACTGCCCGGTATGATACCAGCCGCCCGGCGTGAAATTGCCGGCCAGCGGACCTCTGCCGAAGTCGAGGTCATAGCTCCAGCGCACCTGTCCGATCAGCCACGGCGGATCGTTGACCCGGAACGCCAGGCCGTGATTGTCGCGAAGCTGCGGGTCGCCTTCGCCCGGCCGCGCCGCATTGCCGTTGAACACGGCGCCGAACACCGTGACCTGGTCCGACAGGGTGGCCTTGACGCGAATGCCGGGCACCGCGATCGGCGGCGCCGGCCCGCCGGAGGGAAGATTGTTGGCCTTGTTGGCCGGCCAGCCGAACGTTCCGTTGATGAAGAGATCGTCGGTCTGGCTGTCGAAGAACTCGACGTCGGCCGCCTGCTGCCCGATCCTGAAGTTCAGCGCATTGTTGTAGAAGCCCTGCTCGAAATACGCATTGTAAAGGCGCGCCTCGGGCAGGGCCTCGATCTCGCTGATGGTGGCGAGGTTGTGGATGTAATTGCGTGACAGGCCGCGGCCGTAGAGGCCGAGCGCGTTGACGTAAAATTTGCCGTCGGTCCAGCCGACCAGTTTCTCGAGGTCGCCATCGACGGAGAGATCGAACCGGCCGAAATGGATGGCGCCGCGCCCGGTGCCGCCCGAGACATTGGTGATGTTGTCGCCGATCCAGGTGGCGCCGAAATTCAGTCCCTTGGCCGCCAGCCCGTCATGCCACTCGTTGAGCCATTTCGGGGCCAGCCATTCGGCGGCATTTTCGTCCTTGGCGCCGGCGTATGCGCTTGTGCTCGCCGTGGCGCTCACAACGCACGCCGCCACCGACAATCTGCACAACCTGAGCATCCGCGTGGCCCCGCCCGTGACCAGGCTATCTGATAATCCCGATGCGCTTCATGATGAAATAGGCGGCAAGCGACGACAGAACCATCAGCAGGGATGCCCACAGGAAAGCTGTTTCGAGATCGGTGAACGGCAGCCCCTTGGTGTTCATGCCGAAAATGCCGGTGACGAGCGTCGGCGGCATCAGCAGCGCCGTCAGCACCGAGAGCACCCTGATATTGTCGTTGCCCTGTTCCTCGATTTTCAGGTGAAGCTCTTCCTGCAGCAGCCGGCTGCGCTCGCGCATCTCGACGATGGTGTGGTCGAGGCCATCGAGGCGCTGGGCGAGCTTGCCGGCGCGGAGCCGCAAGACAGGCTTCAGATCGTCGAGATGCCGGTGCTCAAACCGGTGAAACACGATCCGCAAGCCCGACAATTGCCGGTGCAGGCGGGCGCAGGTGCGCCGCAGGCGGCCGAGGTTCTGACGCTGGTCCGTCGCGCTGTCCGACAGCACCTTTTCCTCGACCTCGTCGAGCGCCTGCGCCACACGATCGGCAATGCCGTCCATGGTGTTGGCGACATGTTCGACGATGGTCTCCAAGAGCGCGGCCGCGCTTTCGATGCGATGGCCGGCCTCGAGCGCACGGCGGGTGGCGTCGACCGCGCACAGTGCATGATGCCGGCCACTGACCAGGATCTGCTCGGTCATCACGAAGCGGAGATACCCGGTGTCCTCGGTGGCATCGGCGACGTCGCGCAGCAGATCCGAGATCACGCCGTAGACGCAGTCATCGACGGTGTGGAGCTGCTGGTAATTGTCCTTTGCCAGCAACAGCGCACGCGCCTGCGTCGGAACGTCGAGATTGGCAGGCGTCAGCCACTGCAGCGCGCGGGCATCGGCCAGATTGAAATGCAGCCAGAGCAGCCCGTCATGGGAAAACGGGATCGGCCGGTCGATCGGGAGCGCTTCCGGAACGCCGTCCGAATGGATGCGAAACGCCCAGACGAGGCCGGCGATCGGGGCCGACACGAGCGGCGAGCGCGCCACGTCGCTGTCGGCGATGGCATCGGCAACTGACGTATCAACTCGCATCGCACACCGCAGTACTTTGTCGTACGCCAGAAATCACGGGTACGTTCACCAGAGCGAAAATCAGCTTCGAGGCAGTCCTTCGAGCCCGCCGGATTCTCAATAAGGTCCTATAGGATTACATCCCGGTTACAGGAATGTGTCACCCGTCCTATTCCGCGGCTTGTGCCAGGTCTTCGTCCTGCTTGTTGTAATCATAGACCACGCGGCCATAGGGCAGCGTCAGATCGGCGAGAAAATGATGCGCGCCGACGACGCGCCGGACCGGAAAATCGGCCACCGGCGCGTTGACGTGAGGCACGAGGTGAAGCCGGCCCGGGCCGATCCATGACCCCTTGACCACGATATCGGTCAGGTTGATCGCGACCAGCTGGCAGACTTCCGCGCGGCCATCGACACCGGGGATCAGCTTGAGATTGATCTGGGTCTTCGACAGGGTGGCGCGCGTGATCTCGCCGTTCCCCGCCATCGCTTCATGCTTGTAGCCCATGGTCCCCATGGCGACGAGCTGGCCGGCATATTCGAGGGTGCCGGTCAGCGTATCCTTGACCACCTCGAGCTTCGGGTGCGCATATTTCTTCGGAAAACCCCAGATCTCGCGGCCCGCGGCAATCGGCGGATCATCGTCGAGATACATCTGGGAGACGAAATTGACCTCTTCGCCATTGAGCCGGGCAGGGATCACCAGGCCGGATTCGGTGTAGCTGCCGAAGCCGGAGCTATCAGGCATCTTGATCCACTCGTAGTGCACGACGGGCTGATCGATCGGCTCCAGCGGCTCGGGCAGGCCGGCGCGGATCAGGTCGGGATCGGTCTCGTAGCTGATGACCAGGAATTCCCGGTTGACGAAGCGATACGGTCCCGCCGGATAACTCGGACCGGCCATCGGCATCGACGGAAGCTTGAGCACGTCTGCCTTGCGCATCGAAAATCCCCTTAACTAGTGAGCGGTCCAGCCGCCGTCGACCGGCAGCGTGGTCCCCGTGATCGATCGGGCGTGGTCGGTGCAGAGAAAGTTCACCAGTGCCGACAGCTCTTCCACGGTGACGAAGCGCTTGGTCGGCTGGGCTGCGAGCAGAACGTCGGAAATCACCTGCTGTTCGGTGATGCCGCGCGCCTTGGCCTGTTCGGGGATCTGCTTCTCCACCAGTGGCGTCATGACATAGCCGGGGCAGACCGCATTGACGGTGATGCCATGTTCGGCAAGTTCGAGCGCGGCGGTCTTGGTCAGGCCGGCAATACCGTGCTTGGCGGCGACGTAGGCCGACTTGAAGGGTGAGGCGACCAGCGCGTGCGCCGAGGCGATGTTGACGATCCGGCCCCAGGACTTCTTCTTCATCCCGGGCACCGCAAGCCGCGTGGTATGGAATGCGCTGGAGAGGTTGATGGCGAGGATCGCATTCCATTTCTCGACCGGGAATTCCTCGATCGGGGCGACGTACTGGATCCCGGCATTGTTGACCAGAATGTCTACGCCGCCGAACGCATTCTCAGCCTGCGCGATCATGCCGGTGATTTCAGCGTCGTCGGCCATGTTGGCCCCGCTATAGAGCACCTTGATGTTATGACCGTTGGCGAGGTCGCCGCGAATGGCCTCGATCTCTCCGGCGTCGCCGAACCCGTTCAGCATGACGTTCGCGCCGCTGGCGGCGAGGCCGCGCGCAATGCCAAGACCAATTCCGCTGGTCGAACCGGTCACGATGGCTGATTTTCCCGATAACATGGCAATGGCTCTTCGGATGAGAATGAATGCGCACGAGGCCACGCGATTGCAGATGCCTCGCCGGCCGCAATGCGCAATTGCTAGTGACCATCGACGACAGCGATGTGAGAAATTTTCTTCAGACGTGTGACAGCGGCAGACGCGCGTGAGCGCGACGACCAGCATTGTCATACCGGTGTCACCGCTGCCCTGAATTCTGCTAGCGATCGTTGATTTCGTTTCTCATGAGGTATTGCCATGGACGCGCGCACACCACATTCAGCCAGCTCCATCGCGCCAAGCTGGCGCCCGGATCGCTGCGACCGGATCGCGCTGGTGCTGCAGGGCGGCGGGGCGCTAGGCGCCTACCAGGTCGGTGTCTACCAGGCGCTGCACGAAGCCGGCATCGAGCCGGATTGGGTGTGCGGGGTGTCGATCGGCGCGATCAATTCGGCGATCATCGCGGGCAATCCGCGCGAGCAGCGTCTGGAGCGACTGCAAATCTTCTGGGAGCGCATCACAGCGCGCAAGGTCTGGCACTACACGCCGGATGGTGACGTCTACCGCAAGGCCCGCAACCTGACGAGCACGTTCCTGACGACCACGCTGGGGCAGCCCGGCTTCTTCAAGCCGCACGACGTCAGTCCGTGGTTCAGCCCCGCCGGTGCCAAGACCGCGACCAGCTATTACGACACCGGTCCGTTGCGCGAAACACTGCTCGAACTGGTCGACTTCGATCTCATCAATTCGCGCAAGGTTCATTTCGCGGTCGGCGCCGTGAATGTACTGAGCGGCAATTTCCTGTACTTCGACAACAAGAACGAGGTGATCGGCCCCGAACACGTGATGGCGAGCGGGGCGTTGCCGCCGGCGCTGCCGATGGTCAAGATCGGCACCGATCACTTCTGGGATGGCGGCATCGTTTCCAACACCCCTCTGCAGCATCTGCTGGACCAGGAGGACAAGATGAATTCGCTGGTGTTTCAGGTCGACCTGTTCAGCGCCCGCGGCGCCTTGCCCCGCGATATCCAGGAGGTGTTGGCGAGGCACAAGGACATCGTTTATTCGTCCCGCACGCGGCACAATACCGATGTCTACAAGCAGATGAACAATCTGAAGACCGATCTGCACAAGGCGCTGCAAAAAGTTCCGGAGGACCGGCTCAGCGAGCATGAGCGCTCATTGCGGGACCGTCTCGCCGACCTACCCGAAATCACCATTCTGCAGATGATCTATCAGCAGAAAGCCTATGAGGGCGATTCCAAGGACCATGAATTCTCGGCCACGTCGATGCGCGAGCATTGGCAAAGCGGGCTGGAAGATACAAGGCGGACGCTGAAGCGACGGGATTGGCTGGCCTTGCCCGAACAAGGCATGGGCATCGTGGTCCACGACGTGCACCGCGAGCGCGACTACTGAAATCGCGCGACGCTGCGGGGCGGCGCGCTCAGTAGCGCGCCGGCACGTACAATTCGGGCGGTATCGGTCCGCGGCTATATTCGGGGTTGCGAACCCGCGCCGGCAGAACGACCGGGTCGTGGCTGATTTCCTGGTAGGGAATTTGTTCGAGCAGGTGCGCGATGCAGTTCAGCCGCGCCTTCTTCTTGTCGACGGCCTCGACCACATGCCAGGGAGCTTCCGGAATGTGGGTGTGCTCCAGCATCGCTTCCTTGGCCTTGGTGTATTGCTCCCAGCGGGTGCGCGCTTCCACGTCCATCGGGCTGAGCTTCCACTGCTTGAGAGGATCGTGGATCCGCATGGTGAAGCGCAAATGCTGCTCTTCGTCGGTAATGGAGAACCAGTACTTGATCAGAATGATTCCGGAGCGCACCAGCATGCGCTCGAATTCCGGCACCGAGCGGAAGAATTCGTTGACATCGTCTTCGGCGCAAAATCCCATCACGCGCTCGACGCCGGCGCGGTTGTACCAGCTGCGATCGAACAGCACGATCTCGCCGCCGGCCGGCAGGTGCGAAACGTAACGCTGGAAATACCATTGCGTGCGCTCGCGCTCGTTCGGCGCCGGCAGCGCCGCGACGCGGCAAACCCGCGGATTGAGCCTCTGGGTGATGCGCTTGATGACGCCGCCCTTGCCGGCGGAATCGCGGCCCTCAAAAATCACCACCACTTTCAGCTTGTGGTGCTGCACCCATGTCTGCAATTTTACCAGTTCGCCCTGCAGGCGGAATAATTCCGTGAAGTAGACGCGCCGGTCGACGGTCTCTTTTGCGGTATGGTCGGAGAATTCGTTGGTCAGCGCATCGAGGCGATCGTCGTCGATTTCAAGCTCCAGTTCCTCATCGAAACTGTCGAGCATTTCCGCGTGGATGCGATCGTGGATTGATGTGGTCATAGGTGGCTCCGGCTGCGGACCTGTTGGGTCGCGTGGCGTGAATGCGAATATCGGACGGCGGAATCGGGACACGGCACCTTGCAGAAAGCAGAAGGCCGGAGTTTGGCTCCGGCCTTCCGCTACCCGTCGAGGCTGCCCGCATGGCAGCGACCCTGCCGCACCGCCGATACTCAGAACAGATTCGAGAACAGCACGTAGAGGCCTGCCGACAGGCAGATCGCGGCCGGCAGCGTCAGCACCCATGCCATCAGGAGATTGCGGATGGTTGCCATCTGCAGGCCGGAACCGTTGGCCGCCATGGTGCCGGCGACGCCGGATGACAGCACATGTGTTGTGGAAACCGGCAGGCCGAAAATGTCGGCGGCGCCGATCGTGGCGGCGGCGACCAGTTCGGCGGACGCGCCTTGCGCGTAGGTCAGATGCGTCTTGCCGATCTTCTCGCCGACGGTGACGACAATGCGCTTCCAGCCGATCATGGTGCCCAGCCCAAGCGCGATCGCTACCGCGATCTTGACCCAGAGCGGGATGAATTTGGTGGCTGAGTCGAGCGAGCCTTTGTAGGCCTTGAGGGTGTCGACCTCTTCCTTGCTCAGGTCGCTTTCCTTGTCCTTCATCAGGAAGCGGATCGCTTCGGAAGTCAGGTACATGTCGTTGCGGGTGTTGCCGACGGCTTCCGCCGGCACCTTGTTCAGCGAGCCGTATTTCTGGACCTGCTCGCCGACGTCCTTCACCAGCACGGCCAGCGAGGGAAAGGTGCCTTCGCTGATCTGGCGGGTGGCGACGTATTGCGTCACCGCGGGCCGCGGGTCGCCGATGATGCTGTGGCCGGCGCCTTTGGCGGCGACCACCTTGGAGGCGGCTTGCGAGATCGTCTGGAACTGCGCCACCTGGGATTCCGGCAGCGCGCGGTTCAGCGCGTAGGCGGTCGGCACCGTGCCGATCAGGATCAGCATGATCAGGCCCATGCCCTTCTGACCGTCGTTGGAGCCGTGCGCGAAGCTGACGCCAGTGCAGGTCGCGATCAGGATGCCGCGGATCCACAACGGGGGCGGCTTGTTGCCTTCAGGCGCGGCATACAGGGCGGGATTGCGCACGATGAACTTCAGCACCAGCAGCAGGACCGCAGCCATGATGAACCCGAACAGCGGCGACAGCAAAAGCGCGTAACCGATCTCGGTTGCCTTGGTCCAGTCGACACCCGAGGTGCCGTCGCGGCCGCGCATCAGCGCGTTGGCAATGCCGACGCCGATGATCGAGCCGATCAGCGTGTGCGAAGAGGATGCCGGCAGGCCGAAATACCAGGTGCCGAGGTTCCAGATGATGGCCGCAATCAGCAGCGCGAACACCATCGCGAAGCCGGCGCTGCTGCCGACCTGCAGGATCAATTCCACCGGCAACAGCGAGACGATGCCGAAGGCGACCGCGCCCGAGGACAGCAGCACGCCGAGGAAATTGAAGAAGCCCGACCACATCACGGCGAATTCCGCCGGCAGCGAATGGGTGTAGATCACGGTCGCGACCGCGTTGGCGGTATCGTGGAAACCGTTGACGAATTCAAATCCAAGCGCGATCAGCAGCGCCACGAACAGCAGGAGATAGGGCAGCCAGGCGGTGACCCGCATGCCGGTCGCGTCGATGTCGGCGTAGATGCTGTAGGCGACGTATAGCAGCCCGGCGGCGAGGATGCCGAAGAACAGGATCATGGTCAGGGGGTTGAACCCCTTGTCGAGGTTCGGCCGCGAGGCCGGTTGGATAGGCGCCGCCTCGTCGCCCATCGATGGATTGAGTGCAATATCGGTCATTCTGACCCCCCGTCGTCATATGCTTGAGAAGACGGCATCTTTGACCGAGGGACTTGAAGGTTAGATGACAGGCGCAGGTGTTGCGCCGGCCGGTCGGATCGCGCGATCACGCGCAGCAATGCGCGTCGGCCTTGGCCGTTCGGGTACTTCCTGTTGGAATCGTTGGGGCTTTGCGGGCGCGATGCTGTCGATTGCTGGCGCGCCGTCACGTGTCATGCGGTAACCGGGCAGCAAGAAAGTGGGTCGCGCGCTGCACGGCGCCGGGGCTGAAGGGGGACCGCGCAGCGCGTCGACCGTATGGGAGCATCATGGCGTGACCAGACGTCCCCACATTCCCTTGAGAATGCGGTTGTGTACTCCATCAATTAATGGTTGCAAATGCGATTGTCAATTTCCCCGTTATATCTCAACAGAAATTGCGGTTGCCGGATTGGCGGGCTTCAGGCCGCCTGTTCTGATTTTCGCAGCAGGTCGGCGGCGATCTTGAGGTCTTGAACGAAGCGCTGATATTCCCGTGCCTTGGCATCGGCGTCGGGCAATCGCAACAGATAGGACGGATGCACGGTCACCAGCGCCCGGGTTCCATCATCGAGATCGATCAGGTGTCCGCGGTTCTTGTTGATCGGTGTGATCTTTCCCAACACGCTTTGCGCCGCGGTGGCGCCCATGGCTACCACCAGCTCGGGTTTGATCGCGGCCAGTTCGCGTTCGTACCATGGCCGGCACGCCTTGATCTCCGGCGTGTTGGGCTTCTGGTGCAGGCGGATTTTTCCGCGCGGCACGAACTTGAAATGCTTCACCGCATTGGTGACGTAGACCGTACGGCGGTCGATCCCGGCTTCTTCCAGCGCGCGGTCGAGCATCTGCCCCGCGGGCCCGACGAACGGTTTTCCGGCGAGGTCTTCCTTGTCGCCCGGCTGCTCGCCGACCAGCATGATCCGCGCGGTTGGCGGGCCTTCGCCGAACACGGTCTGGGTGGCATCCTTGTAGAGGGGGCAGGCGCGGCAATCGGCGGCTTCCTCGCGCAGGGTTTCGATATCGTCGCCGGCGTGCTTGCGAGCCATTTCGCTTCTCTTGTCGTCTCTCTTGGGCGGTTCCAGCCGCTTCTGCGCCTTGTGCGGTTCGGTCGCCGCATTCGCGATCATCGCGCTTGCGGTACGTCCGGCACCTTCGATCAGGGGTTTAATCAACGAGGCCTCCGGCAGGTTCCGCCAATACTTCTTCGGCATCTCGTTCCGCATCGCCGCCACCTTCAGCCGTGCCGGGTTGAAGATTGAGGCGTAGTAGCGCCGCCAGGTTTCCTCCAGGCGGTCCGCGGTAGGGGCTTCGGATTTGCCGACACCGGGCGTGATCGAGACGGCATGGCCGTCCCAATGCGCGCAGGCATCCGGCGTCAGGATCGACCAGGGCATGTCGGCGAAGCGGCGCGCGAAGAAGGGCGCGGCCAGTTCGACGATGTGATGCTCCGGCTCGAACCAGGCCACGAAGTGCGATTTCTGCTCGCGACCGACTTCGCGGAAGCGGACAAAGGCATGCATCTTGTGCTCGTCGCGGCGCACCGCCTTGGCCATCGCGGCGATCTCGGCCACGTCAGGATCGGTTGCGATATCAAGCAGATCGTGGTGAGTTCGCAACCGCCACAGCAGGCGGTAGAGCAGGGCGAACCGCTCGGGGTTGCGGTGCAGGATCGCGACTTCTGCCTGTTCGACGAATTTGGCAGGTACGTTGAAGGTGCCATGTGGCGGCTCGAGCGGCGGGGCCGTCGGCGCGAACAGTTCGGGCGCATCATCAGCCACGCGCCAGTTCACGTCGGAAGGTTTTACATCGTTTAACGCCAGCGCGCGGGCGGCCTTGCGCCAGCCGTTGAAGTCGGTTTCGCTGTCGAGAGTGATGAAATGCATGTCTCTCCTCCTTGGCAATCCATTTTTTCACTTGTTGAGGCATGGATTGCTTCGCTTCGCTCGCAATGACGCTGTGGGGTTAGAATCCAAATCCCAACTGCGTCGCCTTCGGCTTGAACCGCTCCACCAGCCCCGCGCCATCGAGCAGATGCAGCGATGGCCGGTGGTCGCTGAGCACGATGAACGGCAGCGCCTTCTTTTGCGGAATATGCAGCCGCGACAGATCGGCCAGGCGGATCGAGGTCAGGCGACGCGTGGCGATGATGCGGTCGACCGCCTTGGTGCCGAACCCCGGCACCCGCAACAGATCCTCGCGGCTGGCGGTTGCAACATCGAGCGGGAAGCGGTCGCGGTGGCGCAGCGCCCAGGCCAGTTTCGGATCGATGTCGAGCGGCAACATGCCTTTGGCCTCCTCGACGATCTCGCAGGCGTCAAAACCGTAAAACCGCATCAGCCAGTCGGCCTGATAGAGCCGGTGCTCGCGAAGCAGCGGTGGGGGAACAAGCGGCAACGCACGGCTCGCATCCGGGATCGGGCTGAAGGCCGAATAATAGACGCGCTTGAGCCGATAGGAGCCGTAGAGATTGGCGCTGGTGTCGAGGATGGTTTTGTCGCTGGCCGCATCCGCGCCGATGATCATCTGCGTGCTCTGGCCGGCAGGCGCAAAGCGCGGCGGCTTTGTTTTCGTCGCGGTCCTGACGTTCTCCTTTGCTTCGTCGAGCCTCAAGCGCAGCCGGCCCATGGTGCGGCGGATCGCGCGCACGTCCTTTTCCGGCGCGAATTTGGCGAGGCTCTTTTCCTCCGGCATTTCGATGTTGATGGAAAGACGGTCGGCATATTTGCCGGCTTCCGCAATCAACGCGTCATCGGCCTCCGGAATGGTCTTGAGATGGATGTAGCCGCGGAAGTGATGCTCCTCGCGCAGTTTTCGCGCAACACTCACCACCTGCTCCATGGTGTAGTCGGCGCTGCGGATGATGCCGGAGGAGAGAAACAATCCCTCGATGTAGTTGCGGCGATAGAAGTCGATCGTCAGCTTCACCACCTCGTCGACCGTGAAGCGGGCGCGCGGCACGTTCGACGACGTGCGGTTGACGCAATATAAGCAATCGTAATTGCAGGCGTTGGTAAGCAGCACCTTCAGCAACGAGATGCAGCGTCCGTCCGGCGCGTAGGAATGGCAGATGCCCATGCCGGGCGCGGTCGAGCCGAGGCCCTTGCCGTCGCTGGAATCCCGCTTCTCTGTCCCCGAGGAAGCGCAGGAAGCATCGTATTTCGCCGCATCCGCCAGGATTTCCAGCTTACGTTGCACGTCCATCGTTGAATCCCTTTGATTCCGCTCATGAATCGCTCGAGTGATGATCTCGATTGACTCTGCCGGGCCGGTTAGCTTTATATTAGAACATATCATGAACAAATGAGCCAGCCGCGGGTTCACTCGGGAAGAAGCGGTAACGGCAAATTTTCTTAAGGAGCGGGGCATGAGCACCGCACGCACAAGCACGCTTGCGAATTTGCGGGGACGCATCGAACGGCTGGAGTCGCATGGCGATGCGCCTGACCTCAACAAGGTCGCGCTCGGCCATGCGGCAGCGGATGCGATGCTATGCGGCGGTCTCGCGGTCGCAGCGGTGCATGAAGTGTTCGCCGAGGGCCATCAGAGCGCATCAGCCACGGGCTTCATCGCGGGGCTTGCGGGAAGGGTATCACCGCGCCGGCCGCTGGTCTGGGTGCGGCAGGATTTTTCGGAAATCGAATCCGGTGCGCTGTCGCCGAACGGGCTTTGCGAACTGGGCCTCGATCCGCGGCTGCTGGTGACGGTGCGCGCGCCCGACACCGACGCCGCGTTGCGGACCGCCGCCGACGCGCTGGCCTGCGATGCGCTCGGCGCCGTCGTGCTGGAAGTCTGGGGGCAGGCGCGCCAGCTCGATCTCGTCGCCAGCCGCAAACTCACGCTGGCCGCGGCGGCCTCCGGCGTCACCGCGCTGCTCTTGCGGATGGCCGCGGAGCCGCGGCCCTCCACCGCGGAAACAAGATGGATCGTGCGCGCGGCGCATTCGCCGCCGTCAGCGCCGTGGACTGCGTGGGGCGCGCCTGTGTTCGACGCGCAGCTGGTTCGTAACCGTCATGGCCCGGTCGGCCGCTGGATCATGGAATGGAATTGTGATGAGTGCCTCTTCAGCGAACCGGCGGCGCATCCTCAGCCTGTGGCTGCCACGCCTGCCCATCGACCGCATCAAGCGCAAACTTTTGCAGAACGGCGACGCGCTGGATAAAACACCCAGCGTCGTCGTCGCCAAGCAGCACAACGCCATTGTGATCTACGCGCTCGATGATCTGGCCGTGCATGCCGGCCTCTCGATCGGCCTGCCGCTCGCCAATGCCCGCGCGATCTGCCCCGAACTGACGGTGTTCGACGCCGACGAGGTCGCCGACCGCAAGACGCTCGATGACATCGCCGACTGGTGCGACCGCTTCACCCCATTGGTGGCGATCGATCCGCCGCATGGGCTCTATCTCGACATTACCGGCTGCGCCCATCTGTTCGGCGGCGAGCGCGCGCTGCTGCAGGCGGTCTACGGCGCGCTGAGCCGCCGCGGTTTTGCCGTCAGCGCCGCGATCGCCTCCACCCCGATCTGCGCCCGGACGCTAACGCGCCACGCTTCCGGAAAGATCATTGCCGAGGGCGAGGAGGCGGAGGCCGTCAGTCCGCTGCCGGTCTCCGCGCTCGGCGCCGGTGACGCCATCACCAGCGGCCTGCGCCGTGCGGGGTTAAAGACCATCGGCGACGTCGCCGCGCGCGGGCGTCACGAAATCACGGCGCGGTTCGGCGCCGGCTTCACCACGCTGTTGGAGCAGGCGCTGGGCGAGGGCGACGCGCCGATCAGCCCCCGCAAACCGCTGCCGGATTACATCGTGGAAAAGCGCTTTCCCGAACCTGTCGCCACCGACACCGTGATCGCGATGAACCTGTCCGCGCTCGCTGCCATGCTGGTCACGGCGATGGACAGACAGGGCAAAGGCGCGCGACGGCTGGATGCGAGCTTTTTCCGCACCGACGGCGCGGTACGCACGATCTCGGTCGATACCGGCCGTCCGGTGACAAAGCCGGATATGATCGACCGCCTGTTCCGCGAGCGGCTCGATGCGCTGAACGATCCCCTCGATCCCGGCTTCGGCTTCGATCTGATCAGGCTTTCTGCCAGCCGCACCGAGATCGTAGTGCAGCAGCAGCGCGATCTGGACGCCAATGTCCATGACAATGATGAACTGGCCGCGCTGATCGACCGCATCGCCGCGCGCATCGGGGGAAAACGCGTCGTCGTGCATCTGCCGCAGGATACCCACATCCCCGAGCGCGCGGTGCTGGCCGTAGCCGCACAGCATCATCTGGCGGTCGCCGCGCAGGCGGCATGGCCCGAGCGTATCGAAAGCGAGCCGCCGCTGCGGCCGTTGCGGCTGTTCGACAGACCGGAGCCCATCAACGTGCCGTTCGCGACCGTACCCGACGGCCCGCCGCATCAGTTCACCTGGCGCCGCGTCACGCATGCGGTGGTGCGGGTGGAGGGCCCCGAACGCATCGCCATGGAATGGTGGAAGCAGAACGGCGACGGTCCGACGCGGGATTATTTCCGCATCGAGGACGAGGCGGGACTTCGTTTCTGGATCTTTCGCGACGGGCTCTATGAAAGCGAGCTGGCCGATGCGGAAGGCGAGCCCGCGCCGGTCAGATGGTTCGTGCACGGGCTGTTCGCATGAACGGCCCCGTGAGCATTCCCGGCTATGCCGAAATCGGCATCACCACCAATTTCTCGTTCCTGCGTGGCGGCTCCGATCCGCGCGCCTATGTGCATCACGCAAGCGAACTCGGCATTCCCGCGATCGGCATCGCCGACCACAACACGATGGCCGGCGTGGTGCGCGCGTACAAGGAACTCGAAAACCCCGAGGTGAAGCACAGGCCAAAGCTCCTGATCGGCACACGGCTCATCTTCATAGATGGCACCCCTGATATTCTCGTCTATCCGCGCGACCGCGCCGCTTATGGCCGGCTGTGCCAGTTGCTCACCCGCGGCAAGCGCGGCGACGACATCACGCGGATCGAGAAGGGCGAATGCCATCTGCGGTTCGATGATCTGCTGGAATTCGCCGAGGGCCAGCTTGTGGTGCTGGTGCTGCCACATCGTTTCGACGCGGCTGGTGCGCAAACAATTCTGGCGCGTCTGAAGCAGAGCCGGGCCGATGGCGTCTGGCTCGCCGCGAGCCTGCTTTACCGTGGCGACGACAAGCGCCGGCTGGCTCGGCTGCATCGGCTGGCGCTGGCCGCAAAGGTCCCGCTGCTGGCGACCAATGAGGTGCTGTACCACCATCCCGCCCGCCGCCGGCTGCAGGACGTGCTGACCTGCATCCGCGAGAAGACGACGATCGACGCCATCGGTCGCCGGCTCGAGGCCAATGCCGATCGCTATCTCAAGCCGCCCCGCGAAATGGCGCGGCTGTTCCGCGACCTGCCGGAAGCCATTTCGGAAACCATGCGCTTTGCCAACCGCATTTCGTTTTCGCTCGACCAGCTCAAATACCAGTATCCGGACGAACCAGTGCCGCCGGGCAAGACGGCGCAGCAGCATCTCGAAGACCTGACCTGGGTCGGTGTCGACAGATATTTCGATGGCGAGATCAGCGAGACGCTGCGCGCCACCTTGCGGAAAGAACTCGCGCTGATCGACGAGCTCAAATACGCACATTATTTCCTCACCGTTCACGACATCGTCCATTATGCGCGCAGCCAGAACATCCTGTGCCAGGGGCGGGGATCGGCTGCGAATTCCGCCGTCTGCTACGTGCTCGGCATCACCTCGGTCGATCCGACCAAGGTCGATCTGCTGTTCGAGCGCTTCATCTCCAAGGAGCGGCTGGAGCCGCCCGACATCGACGTCGATTTCGAACATTCGCGGCGCGAGGAGGTGATGCAATATGTCTATCGCCGCTATGGCCGCCACCGCGCCGCGATCATTGCTACCGTCATCCATTATCGTCCGCGCAGCGCGATCCGCGACGTCGGCAAGGCGCTGGGGCTGACCGAGGACGTCACCGCGGCGCTCGCCGATACGGTGTGGGGAAGCTGGGGCAAGGGCCTCAACGAGATGCAGGTCCGTCAGGCCGGGCTCGACCCGCAGAATGCGATGGTCGAGCTTGCGGTCGAACTCGCCACCGAACTGATCGAATTCCCCCGCCATCTGTCGCAGCATGTCGGCGGCTATGTGCTGACGCAGGACCGGCTCGACACCTATGTGCCGATCGGCAACGCCGCGATGGACGATCGCACCTTCATCGAATGGGACAAGGACGACGTCGACGCGCTTCACATGATGAAGGTCGACGTGCTGGCGCTGGGCATGCTGACCTGCATCCGCAAATGCTTTGATCTGATTGCCGATCACAAGGGCGAGCGCTGGGAACTGGCGACGGTCCCGCAGGACGAGAAACAGGTTTACGACATGCTGTGCCGCGGGGAATCGCTGGGCGTGTTCCAGGTCGAGAGCCGCGCGCAGATGAACATGCTGCCGCGCTTGAAACCACGCACCTTCTACGACCTCGTCATTGAAGTCGCGATCGTGCGCCCCGGGCCGATCCAGGGCGACATGGTGCATCCATATCTGCGGCGGCGAAACAAGACCGAGCAGGTGAGCTATCCGTCACCGTCGCCCGAGCACGGTGAGGCGGATGAGCTTTACAAGGTGCTGCACAAGACACTCGGCGTGCCGCTGTTCCAGGAACAGGCGATGCGGATCGCGATCGAGGCCGCCAAATTCACCTCCGAAGAGGCCAACGGCCTGCGCCGCGCGATGGCGACCTTCCGCAATGTCGGCACCATCGGCAAGTTCGAGGACAAGATGATCGGCAACATGATCGCGCGCGGCTACGCGCCGGAATTCGCCAAAAGCTGCTTTGACCAGATCAAGGGTTTTGGCTCCTACGGTTTTCCGGAAAGCCACGCCGCCAGTTTTGCGCAGCTCGTCTATATCTCGTCATGGCTGAAGCATTATCACCCGGACGCCTTCTGCTGCGGATTGCTCAATTCGCAGCCGATGGGTTTCTACGCGCCGGCTCAGATCGTCGGTGACGCCCGCACTAACGGCGTCGAGGTGCGCGAGATCGATGTCTCCTACAGCTTTGCGCAGAACACGCTGGAGGAGGGGGAGGGCAAGTATTGCGCGGTGCGGCTCGGCTTCCGCCAGATCGACGGGTTTAGTTGGGTTGATGAAGATGAGGAGCGGCTAAAACACAGCCAGATGTCGTTCCTGAATCTCTCGTCGTCGTTCCAGGGCGTTGCGATAGCGACTAACCCTAATGCGCAATTGCGCATTGTGGAACCTCGAGATTCTCAGATGTGCAATAGCACATCGGAGTTCGATGCTGACGCATCGCTCCGGAATGACGGCGAGTCAGACTGGGCCGACCGCATCGTCGTCGCCCGCAAACGCCGCCCCTTCACTTCGCTGGAAGAATTCGCCCGCGACACCGCACTTCCAAAACGCGCGCTGATCCTCTTGGCCGATGCCGATGCCTTCCGCTCCATCGGGCTCGACCGCCGCGCCGCACTGTGGGCGGTGCGGCGGCTGCCCGACGACGTGCCGCTGCCGCTGTTTCAGGCCGCGGTCGCCCGCGAGCAGCCCGACGAGAACGCCAAGCCGCTGCCGGAGATGCCGCTGCCGGAGCAGGTAGTCGCCGATTACCAGACGGTGCGTTTGTCGCTGAAGGGCCACCCGATGGAATTTTTGCGCGAGAGGTTTACGAAAGAGCGCGTCGTCGCCTGCAAGGACGTCAACCACACCAACGACAGGCGCCGTATCCGTTGCGCCGGCGTGGTGCTGGTGCGGCAGCGGCCGGGCAGCGCCAAGGGCGTCGTCTTCATGACGCTGGAGGACGAGACCGGCATCGCCAATATCGTGGTGTGGCCCAAGGTGATGGAGCAGTACCGGAAGGAAGTGATGGGCGCCCGCCTCATCTTGGTCGAGGGCTACATCCAGAGTAGCCCGGAACACGTCACGCATCTGGTAGCGCAGCGGATGTTCGACCGCTCCCACGACCTGATCGGCCTCGCCAATGATGCGCCGAGCCGCAAGTATCCGGTCCCGGCTGGTCCCGCGCTGGTCGAGCCGCTCAACGACGACCGCCGCGAGCACCCTGACAACCCCGCCCAGAAAATCCGCCACCCGCGCGACGTCCGCATCCTGCCGCCGTCACGGGATTTTCACTGACGCGGTTACCAGTAGATCAATCCTCTTGGCGTTGTCGCAAATCCGCTCTTGGCGAATATTGCTGCGATCCTCTGCTTTTCGGCGCAGTGGGCAGCCAGCGTTTCGTACAGCCTCGCCTCCATGAACGGGGCGTATTCCTTGCTGGGCGAGGCTGCATCGGCGGTCGCCGAGATCAGTGCACTGACTTGGCGAATTAGCAGATCGTCTGTCGATGGCTGCATAACCTTCTCCTTCGATCGCGGTTTCGGCCAGCTGATTCCCGATTTCGGTTCGCCGCAAGTCGGCAAGTCACACGAACCGTCGTTCCGGGTGCGACACATTGTTCGCGCGTCATCAAGCTCTAGTGATGCGCGAACCTGCGCATCTCCCGCAGCCGGGCCAGGCAATATCCCCGGTACAGCATGCCGATGAGGTTCCACATGATCGACTCCCTTGTCTGATCACAGTCCCTCACCATTACAATAATGTCGTTTCCGGATTTCTTCGTCGCCTGAGGAAATGGCTTCGCCGTTAACGCGCAAGATTTCGTGGCGCTTGGCGACGAAACGTCTTCACGGGCTCGCGACCTTGTCCGAACGGAAATAGACATCGGCCTTCATTCCGATCGTGAGATCTCCCGCTCCGGTCAATCCGACCGTGACCCGGACGACGTCCAGTTCAGCTTGGTTGCGCGATCCCGGCGGTTCGAGGCGGCCGGGCTCGACCAGTGGCGCGATCGACTGAACGCTTCCCTCGAACTCGCGATCGGGAAACGCCGCCGCCCGCACCGTCACCGCTTGCCCTGATCTGACCGACCCGAGGTCGCGTTCGTCCAGTTCCGCACGCACACATAGTGCCGAGAGGTCGGCGAGCTGCAGCGGCGGCTGCGGCGAACCGGGCGACACCACTTCGCCCACCCGCACATTGACCTGCAGCACCGTACCGTCGATCGGTGCCCGCACCGTCATCTTGTCGAGGACGGATCGCGCCACCGCGGATTCCGATCGGGCGATGCTGAGCTGACCCTCCAGCGAGGTAGGCAAGACGCCGTCGTCCTCGGCGGTGCGAAGTTCGTCCTGCCGTGTCGACAGTTCATTCTGGGCGCGTGTGAACGCCAGCCGGGCCGCGGTCAGGTCGGCCTCCGATCCGCTGCCGGCCCGTCGCCTCGCGGCCGACCGGTCAACGGCCGCTCGCGCGTCATACAGCGTCCGTTCCGCGTCGGCCACGGCATCTAGCGCCTTGCGCCGCGTCCTCGCACTGCCCGTCGCCGACTTCTCGTCCCGGGCGCGCTCGCGCAAGGCCGTCTGCGTCTCCGCCGCCGCCAACCGGGCCCTCAGCTCATCGTCTGCAAGCTGGATCAGCGCCTCGCCCGCAAATACCTTGTCATTGGTCTTCACCAGAACCTTCTGAACCACCCCGACCACAGCCGTCGCGACCTTGATCTGACCGGAGCAAGCTTCGATGCGGCCGGGCGCAACTGCCTGCCAGCGCTTTTCCGACGGGGTTTCGGCCGATAGGCCCCACCTTGTCGGCCCGCTGGGGCCGATCGCCGAAATCGCGTACAGCGCCCCGGCGCCCGCAATCAGGGCCACGACGGCGACCAGTGCGGTCCGGCGCTTCGACATGACTAGTGATCCTCCAGCGTTTGGCGAATGCCGCCGCGTTCCTCGGCAATGATCCGTCCATCCTCGATCTGAACGACCCGGTCCGCGAATGGCAACAGACGCGGATCATGGGTCACAATCAGCACGGCGTGTCCCCGTTCCCTGGCAATCTCGGCAAGCAGCTTCATGACCGCCTGGCCGTTCGCGCCATCGAGTGCGGCCGTCGGCTCGTCCGCCAGGATGATAGACGGGTTTCCGACGATGGCGCGCGCGATTGCGACCCGCTGCTGTTCGCCGCCGCTGAGTTCGCGCGGATACGCCTTTATCTTGTGGGCCAGGCCGACCTTTGCCAGTGCCTCGCGCGACCGGACCTTTGCCGCCCTGCGGGGCTCGCCGCGCACGTCGAGCGCGAGCCTCACATTGTCGGTGGCGGACAAGGTTGGAAACAGGTGAAACGACTGGAACACAAAGCCCACATGCTCGCGCCGGAGGCGCGCCAGCTCCTCGGGCTCGAGACCGGCGGTTGAATGCTGGCAAACATGAACCGTTCCTTCCGTCGGCGACAACATGCATCCGAGTATCGACAGCAGCGTGGTCTTGCCGCTCCCGGAAGGCCCCATCAGCAAGGTGAGTTCGCCGCCGCTGAGCGCCAGGCTGACGCCCTTGAGCGCTGCCACCCTGGCAGCGCCGCTGCCAAGGTCCTTCGTTACATTCGCCGCCTCGAGTATTGGTTCGCTCATCGCGTGAACACCATGGCGGGTTCGATGCGGGTGACCTGAACGATCGCCGCGATCGACGACCCGATACACATGACGAGGGTCAGCACAAACAACCCGGCCATCAGCCCGGGCGTGATCATGATCGGCAACGCGGTCCCTTCGGTCAGCCGCACGACGGCGTTGCCGACCAGTGCTGCGATAGCGAATCCGATGACGGCACTCAGCAGCGCCTGCCAGAGGATCACTTTGTAGATATACCGCCGCGAGGAGCCCATGGCGCGCAGGGTGGCGAATTCGTTCAGATGCTCCTTCGTGCTCGCATAGAGTGTCTGGGCGACCACGACGGTACCGACGATCACGCCGAGCAGGGCGCCGGCGAACAAGGCGGCGCCGGCGCCGGTGCCGAACAGCCAGAACGTGCGGCTGCGCTCGCGAAACTCGGCCGGGGTAAGGACCTCGACGTTGGCGATGTTCGACATCAACTGCCGGCGAACGGCACCACTGTCGGCTTCGGCGTTCAGGCGAACGATGAGATAAGTAGCCTTTCCCGACGGCACCCCTGTGTAGGTCCGCGCCCGCTCGACGTCCATGAAAACGAACGGCGTCGTGGTGAATGATCTGATACCGTTGGTGACGGCCGCCACCTGTACGGGTTGCTGCCGTATTTCGGCGGTCGCGCCGATGCCGGAGATACCAAGGCGATCGAAATAGGTCCGGTCGACCGCCACCGCCTTGGCGCTCGCCAGCGCCTCAATTTGGCCTTCCACGAGGTCCCACGGTTGCAGCCCGCCGGCCCGCAGATCCGAACCGATGACGAAAACCGGCGTCATCGCCCCGCTCGGCATTCGCCAGTCGGCAAAACCGATCACGACGGGAATGGCGTCTGCCACGCCGTTGATGGCAAGCGCGCGATAGCGCTCGCGGGTGTTCAGCAGGGAAGGGTCCTCAAAGGCCTTGGTTCCGCGCGGCATGACCCAGAGATCGGCGGACGAATGGTCGATCATCGTCGTCACCATGCGCCCAAAGCCGAAATATAGGCCCATCTGGATGGTGACCAGAACGATGGAAAAAACGATCCCGATCACGGTCGCTACAAGACGCAGCCGGTCGTGAAACAGGTTTCGAAAAGCGATGGTGAAAACCAATGGCATGCTACCGAGCGCCGATTACTTTCTGTCCCATGTCAGTTTGGTTTTCGATGATCGGAAAAGCCAGCCATTAATAGCGGCGCCGTCCAACGGATACGAGGTAGGTGGCAGGGAGGCGAGGTAGGGAGCAGCGAATGGAACGCCAGCACGTCGTCCGCAATTTGCCGCCAACGTAACAATTTGGTGGCGCGTCTGGCACCATAGTTCTGAATGCAGAACGGCAGCGGTTGCACTGCAGCGTTGGCGACAAGGCGCTGAGAATCCGTGGTGGACAATCCATCAGGTTCAGCCCGCCTTATCGCCGCCTTCGTCCTTCTTGATATCGGCTTCCTCCTTCACCAGCGTGAGCAGCTTCAGCGTCAGGAACGTAAACACTGCCACCGTAACCGCGACATCGTAGCTGCCGAGCCCGACGGAGACGCCGATCGCGCCGGTGGCCCACAGGCTTGCGGCTGTGGCTGTACCCTGCACGGTGGTGCCCTGCTTGAGAATCGCGCCGCCGCCGATGAAGCCGATGCCCGTGATCAGACCTTCAACGACCTTTGCCAGGCCGTCGGGCGAATGCACCAGCAGGCTCTCGCTGGCCTGGATGAACCCGCAGCTTGCCATTGCAACGAGCGGGAAAGTTCGCAGGCCTGCACTCCGTGCCCGCTTCTCGCGATCCCAGCCGATCGGAACCGCGAGCGCGAAGGCCGCGGCCAGTGCTACGAAATGAACGCCGATCTGAAATCTATCCAAAGCCGCCCTCGTGAAACCAAAGCCCCACGCCGGCAATAGACGAACTCCCGTTACGCCGCCATGCGACGCAAGGCTTCAGCTGGCAACAGCGATGGAACTACGGCGCGGCGTTCTTTCTCAACGCATCCGTCGTGGAAATGTTCACTATCGGCACGGCGCCGCCATGACCGGCCGCCGCGTCAGGTGCCACGCTGACGATCGCAGCTTCGGTCCGGTACTGCGGCAGCTGATGTTCGAGCGCGTAGAACACGCACAGCGCGAGGCTCGACCAGACCGCCAGGCTGAAATAAAGCGACATCCAGGCAATCTCGTCCTTCCACTCGGCCAGGTCGTGCGTCACCACCCAGCGCGTGCTCACGTCGCGCAGGCCCTCGCGGGGCGTCAGGCGCTTGTTGCCATCGGCCTCTCCAGTCCGCCAGCGGTTCAGGTACATCGGGACGTCGATCGTCATCAGAAACGCCAGAAATCCGGCAATGCCGGCGATGGCGACCGCCAGGACGACGCGAACCGCGCCATGGAATTCCGGCAGCAGGCGGCAAAGGCCGACGCCGACGATGAAGAAGGCAACCGCCCACAACGAATTTTCGATGGCGTTGCCGAGATAATTCCTGGTCAGCACCGCATACCATGACAGGCATTCCGCGATCAGGATCAGCGGTACGATCACCCACGCGGCATTCACGGTCGTTTCCGCCCCGGTCATCGTGCCGAGCTGGTGCAGGAGGATAGCCCATTGCGCCACAAAGCCGATCTCGGCCACGGTTGCCACCGACCGTCCGACCAGAACACTCGACCACCAGGTGTCGAACAGGCAGATCCGCTGAACATCGGCGCGCGGCAGAAGTGACCTGAAGGCGCAGCCGAATACATAGGCCGCACAGAACAGCAGCATCATCCCGATGCCGGCCGTGCCGCCGGCAGTGCCAGCCGGCTGCAGCGGAAGCTCACGATACAGCGCGAACCAGACGGCGATATTGATGCCGCTCACAAGCGTCAGGAGGCCCCACCACCAGGACACGGGATTCGTCCAGGCCAGGGAACCTGACCGCGCCTGTTGCCATTCCAAGCTCATTCGTCGCTCCGCTGTAATCGAACTGACATTTAACCGTAATAATACAGTCATGTGTCAAGGCCAATCACGACTAGGTATGTCAGCGGGCGGGCATGGGGTGGAAGCGCGTGGGTCGGCTATCTCTCTTCATGGGCGAGGAGCGACGCGATGGCTCCGGACGAGCTTCGTATCGCCGGGCGAACCATGGGGCCCCGGACGGGGCCTGCATCTCCGAGACGCGGCGAACACGCCGTTCCTCAGGATGAGGTTCTATTCCGGTGTTGCAGGTTTAAAAATTTACAAGCGGCCGAGCAATAACTACCCGCTCACGGTGAGGAAGCGGGTAAGCCGTCTTGAACCATCAGGCCACGTCCTTTGAGACGCAGCGAAGACGGCGATCTCAGCCCAGGAATTTTACGCCGTAGGTCTTGCCCCGGCGCCAAACCACTTCGCATGACTGGCGCGTCGTATGTTCGGGTACCAGCGCCAATTCAAAGCTGTCTCTGACGTCCAGCGCAGCATCGGTCACGACCTTGGCGCCGCCCGGCGAGACGTCCAGGATGAAGCATTCGATTTTCGTCACCCCGTCGTCGACCGTCATCCAGGTCGGCCGTTTGCGCAGTTCGCGTCGCGGCTCGCGCTGCACCTTTGTCCTTTGGTCGTCGACAATCATGGTGGCCATCCGTCATTGATACCCAGTCGGCTGGGTCTTTGAAGCAGGCCGCAGAGTGAATGAAATTTCGTAAAGTCCCCCTTAGTTTATCGTTTCAAATTTACCGGTTTGGTTCGCGAGTTGTAAGGCGAGCCCTCTCAACTTTGCCTGCGGCCTCGCGCGCATTCGAGACGCCCTCAACTGTCTTCGCGGCCGCAGCAAACCGGGCCTAGCGCGTGGCATGCACGCCCAAATTGAGTTTCAACAGGCCTGGAAAACGCCTACTGTCGACGTCAGCCGGCTAGCGCAGGGGGACAGCCCGGCCCGCAACATCATCAATCCCCCCATAATCAATATCCTTGGGAGGAAGACATGCGTCGGAATACTTTGGCGATTCTTGCGGCTTGCGCGGCCGTGACGATCTGCGGCCAGGCTCAGGCCCAGCAGCCGGCAGCTGCCCCGGCGGCGGTGCCGGACCAGATGCCGTTCGATATCCCGTACGGAAATTCGATCACCGCCGACCGCGCCGCGGATATCGTCAAGGCGGTCCTTGCCGAGGCCACGAAATCTCCCCGCAACTGGAAGCTCGCGATTTCCGTCGTCGATACGCATGGCGAGCTCGTCTATTTCTACAAGATGGACAACACTCAAATGGGATCAGTGACGATCTCGCAGAACAAGGCCCGTACCGCGGCGCGCTTTCGCCGCCCGACGCAGATCTTCAGCAATGTGATGCAGACTCCCACCGGCGTCTATGTTGCCACCCTGGATTCTCCCCCGCCGACAGCATCTCCCGGCGGCTTCCCGCTTGTCGAGGGCGGCAAGATCATCGGTGCGGTTGGTTGCAGCGGCGCGACCGGCGACCAGGATGCCACGGCCTGCAAGGTCGGCGCGGAGACGGAGAAGTAGGCGACGCTTCTGACGAAGGGATCGTAGGGTGGGCAAAGCGAAGCGTGCCCACCATTCATCTGCGGGTGTTGATGGATGGTGGGCACGGCGCTTGCGCGCCGTTGCCCACCCTACAACCGCGCAACGTTTCTCAGAAATTCACCCGGTTCGAGATCGCGCCGTCGACGACGAGGTTCGAGCCGGTCGTGAAGGAGGAGGCCGGGCTCGCCAGGAACACCGCCGCATTGGCGATTTCCTGTGGTGTCGCCATGCGGCCGGTCGGGTTGCGCGCCAGCGCATCCTGGTAGCGCTTCGGCATGTTCTGCTCGACCATGTTCCAGATGCCGCCCCTGAAATAAACGGTGCCCGGCGACACCACGTTGACGCGGATTTTCTTGCCCGCGTATTGCCGCGCCAGTCCCTTGGCCATGTGGATCAGCGCTGCCTTGATCGGGCCGTACGAGCTGGCGGCGTCGGCCTGGGCTGCGGAAATCGAGGAAATGATGACGAAGGCCGCGTCGCCGGTCTTCTCGCCGCCGGCCTCGAGCAACGGCCGCGCGGCCTCGAATGCGTTCACGGCGCCAAGCACGTCGAGCCGAAAATTCTGCTCCCATGAAGCGGGATCGCCGCCTTGCGCCATGGCCCCGGCATTGGAAAACAGCATGTTGACGCTGCCCAGCTCCCGCGCAACATCTGTAATCCACGACTTCAATGCGGCGGCGTCGGTAATATCCACGGGCGCGCCGGTCGCCTTCACCCCCATCGCCTGCAGCTCGGCAACGGTGCCGGCGACCTGATCGGCGTTGCGGGCGCACACCGCGACGCCTGCGCCTTCGCCCGCCAGCGTGTCCGCAATCGCCCGCCCGATGCCACGCGTGCCACCGAGAACGACGGCGTTTCTTCCCTTCAAACCCAAGTCCATCCTGTTTTTCCTTCGTTGGTATCAGCGCATTGTAGCGGTGAAGATAACCCGGGAGAAAGCTGAAATCGCCTGGCCGCCCCGCCAGTGATGACTTCCCTCCAACGTTTGTTGGAGAAGTGACGAGCGCTGCGGCATACGCGTATCTGAATGTGTGATGGGCAGTGTGACTGCCTGACGGGCTCCGCCCGTCTCGCAGCGGATGAGGGGCGTTGGCCATCGTCACGAACGCGCGGTGGGATGCGATGGATGCTGATGGCGCGATAGACGTACCCGCCGGATGCGTACGACGGGCCCACGTCAACGTCCGGCCAGGCCGCCGAGGAAAGACGCCCGGCCGGATTTGCCGTGGCCTCAGTTGTTCGCGCCGGCGCGGGCGTGCCGAATGACCTGCTGCTCGTCGCTGGTGAGCTGCACCGGCCCGACCCTGACGGTGAGCTTGTCAATCTTGCCGCTGAAACGGAAGGGGACCTGATAGTCCTTGTCGTCAACGGGGGTAGGTGTATCGACACCCACGTCGTTCGCGCGGACGGCGCGTTGGCCAAAGATGGAATGCTTTCGCCTCCGACAATTACCATTCCGGTGGCCGGATCGTCGGTCCGATGTCCCCAGGACCTGGTAGGCCCGGAGCCGGCGGTCGCGGCTCGTTCGGCGGCGGAAGCAAATTACCCCAGTCCGTTCGCGCACGCATCTGGTCAACCGTTGCCGGGCTGACGAAGTTGCCACCCTCACGTATCTGCCACCCGCCCCCGAGCGCGCGAAACACCGCAGTGAGGCCGAGCGGAACGTTGGCCGAGGCGCCGGCCAGGCTATTCTGCGCTTGAAGGAAATTCTGTTCAGCGGTCAGCACCGTGGTAAATGACGTCGCGCCCTGCTCGTACTGCTCAAGTGCAATTCTGAGCGCACCATTTGCTTCAACGCTGCGACGCAGATAAGCGGCCTGATTCCGTGATTGCAGATATGTCGCAAGACCGTTGTCGACCTCCTGTTGCGCACTCAACACGGTGTTCTGATAGTCGATCAGCAATTGCTGGAGCTTGGCATCCTGCAAACGAATGTTGTTGGTGATTTGCCCGTAGTTCAGGAGATTCCATTGAAACGACGGGCCCGCAGCATAAGCCACGCCCTTCCAACTGACGACTTGACCGAGGTTATGGCCATTGGCGGTGCTGGCCGAGCCGCCGAACGTGCCCGTAATGCTGATTGCCGGATAGAGTTGCGTCGTGGCGATGCCAATCTGCGCACTCTGCGCCAGCGCGGCGAGTTCGGCGGCGCGGACGTCCGGTCTCCGGCGCAGCAGATCCGCAGGTATGCCAACAACGACGGAGGCGGGCGGCAACGGTATCTTGCCAGCTGATCGTGAAAGCAACATGCCGAGCGACTGCGGCGGAACGCCGAGCAGGACGCAGAGCGCGTTTTGTCCCTGCTGCAATTGTATCGTCAACTGGGGTATTGCCGCACGGGTCTGCTCGAGGACGTTCGTCGCCTGGAAAACATCAAGCTCCGACGTCCCGCCGCCCGTGAACTTTGCCTTTGCGATGCTAAGGGCCCGTTCCTGCCTGCGGACATTAGCCCGTGCAATTCCGATCAGCTGCTCTGTGGTGCGGATACCGATGTAGGTTGCGGTCACATCGGCCAGGAGCGAGACCAGAACGCCGTCGTAGTTCGCAATCGAAGCCAGATACGCACCGTCGGCGGATTCGACTCCGCGGCGAAACTTGTCCCAAAAATCCAGCTCCCAGGCGGCTTGCGCAGCCAACGCATCGGTCCAGAAGTACTGAGGTGTCGCATTTGGGCCCGCCAGCGGTGTTGCGGCGCTGGTTCGGTTGTAGGTGACCGAGCCGACGCCCTGCTGCACCTGTGGATAGGTTATGCCGATGGCTATTCCCAGCACCGCACGTGCTTGCAGCACCCGAGTCCCTGCGCTCTCCAGGGTCAGGTTCTGGTTGTACGCAATCTGGATCAGCCGGTTGAGGGTCGGGTCACGGAAGGTCGTCCACCAGTGTTCGTATTCACGCGGGCCGGTTTTAACCGAGCGATTGTCTGCCCCACGAAACTTTTCGGCAAGCGGAGCGACAGGCGCTGTAAAATCCGGCCCAATGGTGCATGCCCCGGTTGGCAGGAGAAGCGCAGCTACAAGCAACCAGTGAATTGACCCGCCGAGAACGGCGCCGACATTGTGTCGCCCAGACGATGACTGGTACTGCGTCTTCAAGGCTTTCGCTCCCAACGCATGTAGACCTAACTCGAATTTATCCCTTCGTTCTTGATCTGTACGCTACGATCCCGGCTTTTCCACCGAGGGTATGACGTACAACAGCCACTTCTTCATCCGGATCGTGACCTTCGAAATAACGTGCGTGGCCTTACCCTTCTGCGTGTAGATCGCCGCCGATCCACCCGACCCGATGGACAGCTTGCGGGCTACAGCATCGTCGCTGAAATTGATCCGTACTGCATAAAGCCCGTCAGATCCGATCTTGGCCGCGTTCGGGATTGTGCCGCTGGGTGCGAATTGCCCACCACCCGTTGCCGGGATCACATAGTCCACTTTTCCAAAGAACAGGCGGCCAGGATATGGGTTAAGCACCATTTCCACATCATCGCCCGGTTCGACATTCGAGAGCCAATTCTGCGGAAACACAGCGGCTACGGCAGTATCGGACACGTTTACGAATGTCCCGGCCGGAGCAAGCGGCAGCGGCACGAGCATGGTGCCGATCTGCACCTGCCAATTCGTAACGTATCCATCACCCGGCGCCATCATCTTGCATTGCGCGAGGTTAAAGCGTGCGTCGTCCAATTGAGCTTCGATGGTAGGAACATTGCTCTGGGCCGTCTGCAAGACCGCGGCGGCCTGTTGAGCTGAAGCCTGCGCTTGCGCGAGACCCGCTTCAGCCTGCTGAACGGCGGCGTCCGCCTCCTGACGTTCTTGCGCCGCCTTGGCTACATTGAGCTGGCTAATGGCAGCTCTGTCCGCGCGCTGAATGTTGAGAGCGATCTGTTCCTGGGTCTTGGCCAGTTCGTCCGCGGCCTTCGCCTTCGCGAGGATGGCCTGCGCATTCGGTATGGCCGTTTTTGCGGTCGCCAGCGCGGCTTCGGCTTGCATTACGTTGGCCTTCGACGCAGCCAACTGCGCCTCGACCTGGTTCACCATGTACTGGTACGGCGCCGGGTCAATTTCCAGCAGCAAGTCACCTTTCTTCACCCGTTGATTTGCCTCGGCGTGGATCGTCTTGACCTGCCCTTTGACATAAGGAACGAGCTGCACCACGTACTGGCTGGTCACCATCTTGTCCGTAATCGGCGCCGACTGCGTCCAGACCACCACGACGCCACCGATCATGAACACACCGGCGACGATCAAGCCGGCGATTAGATAGGCCGTCGGCTTTAGGCGCAGGACCTTGAACAGCACGAGAACGATCGCAACGTAGACGATGATCAGGATTGCGATCACAGTCGCATCTCCTTGCCCCCTGAGAACTGACGGGATGCCGTCACGCCGTCACCTGTGCCAGGCTCTACGCCATGCTGCTGAAGATCGCCTTTTTCTGATGTAACTCCGAACGGCGTTGTGAACGCCCATATGAACGCCACCGGCCATAGCAAACCACCTGTCGCGATCCCGATCCAGCTCATGGCATTGATCGCGCTGGCCTGCGGATGATTCCATTTGCGCGCGAGCTGACCCGGAAGTTTGCCCAGATTGACAACGATGATGACGCCAACAAAAATCAGAACAGCGAACACTACAAACGCAAACGCATCCAAAGCGCCGAATGAAGAATCCACTGCCAGCACTCCATTTAAAGCCGCGCCGTCGTATTCCGCACAGGTGCTCGCTCGCTGCTCGCTGGACATCGGCACGCCAAGGTCCGGCCGGGCCCCGAGGAAGGGATACCCGGCCGGATCGCTGAGGCATCAGTTGTTCGCACCTGCGCGGGCGTGCCGAATGATCTGATGCTCGTCGCTGGTGAGCTGCACCGGCCCGATCTTGACGGTGAGCTTGTCAAGCTTGCCGGTGAAGCGGAAGGGCACCTGATAGTCCTTGTCGTCAACGGGGGTACGGGTATCGACACCCACGTCGAAGGTTTCCTCGATGGCAATGATGAACGGAATGGTGTGCGGGATCTTGTTGGTGGCGACCTCCTTGTCGTCCACCTTCAGGACGCCCGTGCCGCCCTTGCCGAAGCCGGGTCCATCGTATTTGAAGTCGAACACGATGGCGTGCTTGCCCGGTGCAAGCGCGTCCTTGCCTTCCCAGCGGAAGCGTTCGAGATCGAGGAAGTTGTAGACGAACACTGGCTTGCCCTTGAGCAGATACAGGCCATAGCCACCGAAGCGTCCGCCTTCAGTGACGATCATTCCTTCGCTGCCGTCCTGCGAGCCGGCACGCCCAACGGTGCCGCCCGCGCTACCCGGAATGTCCACTTCGGCGGTGATCGTATAAGACCTGTTCAGGATGCTGGGCGCATCGCTCTCGGGCAAGCCTGATAACTCGCCCGAGTAAGTGAAGGCGTTCCGACCGGCGGTCGCACTTGGCCTTGGTGCGATGATGCGCGGAAGCACCGAGTTGTCCAGCGGAAACACATTGTACTTCGTCGCCTCCACCAAGAACAGCTCCTGCAGCTCGCGCAGCTTGCCGGGCATCTTGGTCGCGAGGTCGTTGTTCTCCGAGTAATCCTCCGCAATGTTGTAGAGTTCCCACTTGTAGCCGTTGACGATGTCCTCGGGCAGCTTGACGGTACCCAGGAGCCATGGCGGTGCAGGTGGCGTTGTCGCGGCGATCCAGCCGTCGTGATAGATCGCACGATTGGCAAACATCTCGAAATACTGCGTCGTTCGCGCGGACGGCGCGTTGGCGCTCGACTTGTCGAAGGTGTAGGTCATGCCGACACCTTCAATCGGCTTTTGTGCGATGCCGTTGACCATCAGCGGCGCGGGAATGCCGGTTGTCTCGAGGATGGTCGGCACGATGTCGATCATGTGGTGGAATTGGGTGCGGACGCCGCCCGCATCCTTGATGCGGTTCGGCCAACAGATCGCCATGCCCTGACGGGTGCCACCGAAGTGCGACGCCACCTGCTTCGTCCATTTGAACGGTGTGTCGAAGGCCCATGACCAGGCCACCGACATGTGCGGATAGGTCGCGGCCGACCCCCAGGCGTCGTATGCCTTCAACTGCTCGGCGACTGGCAGGTCCAAGATACCATTGTAGGCCGTATATTGGTTGGGCGTGCCGACCGTCGTGCCTTCCGCACTCGTGCCGTTGTCACCGCTGATATAGATGATCAGCGTGTCGTCGAGCTTGCCTTGGTCCTGGACTTCCTGGATCACGCGGCCGATCTCGTGGTCGGTGTAGGCGGCGTAACCGGCGTAAACCTCCGCTTGCCGTGCGAACAGCTTTTTTTCGTCGGCTGTTAACGTGTCCCACTTTTTCAGGTCATCCGGCCAGGGCGTGAGTTGGGTGTTCGCCGGGATCACGCCAAGCCGCTTTTGATTGGCAAAGATCTGCTCACGAAGTTCGTTCCAGCCCATGTCGAACTTGCCCTTGAACTTGTCGATCCATTCCTTGGTCGGCTGATGCGGCGAATGGGTGCCGCCGGGCACGTAATAGAGAAAGAACGGTTGATCCGGAGCGGCCGCATTGAGCTGTCGCAGGTGGGCGATGGCGTCGTCCGCCAGGTCCGTGGTCAGATTGTAGCGGGGGTTTCCGACCCAGGGGAAAACCTGGGTGGTGTTCCGGAAAAGGTATGGCGTCCACTGGTTGCTCTCGCCGCCCATGAAGCCATAGAAGTAGTCGAAGCCCATGCCGATGGGCCATTGATCGAACGGCCCCGTCACACCGTACTGATAGCTCGGCGTGTTATGGTTCTTGCCAAACCAGGACGTGGCGTAGCCGTTCTGCTTCAGGATCGTGCCAATGGTGGCGCTCTCCGGTCCAATGATGCTGTCGTAACCCGGATAGCCGGTCGATTGCTCCGAAATGATGCCAAAGCCGACCGAGTGGTGGTTACGGCCGGTGATCAGCGCCGCCCGCGTCGGCGAGCAAAGTGCCGTGGAGTGGAATTGAGTGTAGCGCAGGCCCATCTGGGCAACGCGATCCATCGCAGGTGTCGGGATGACGCCGCCGAACGTCCCCGAAACGCCGTAGCCCTGGTCGTCAGTCATGATCAGGAGCACGTTGGGTGCACCCTTGGGCGGCACCACGCGGGCAGGCCAGTACGGTTTGGACTGACTGGCTTGAAGGTTGATGTCGCCGCCGAACTTCGGTGGCGGCGGTGGAAGATACTTTCCATCTATCGTCGTGGTGGCGCCGGGTGAGCCCGGCGTGCCGGTGGTTTGCTGCGCGAGGCTGGTTGTTCCCAGCGCGCACAGCAAATAAGCGGCGGTGAGTGTGGTGCCGCAAAGCAGCAGGTTGCGGCGGTTTTGTAAGCGGCTTTCTGGCTTTGAGCTATCGTCATCCTTACGGCTACGGGTCATTGGAAACTCCCTCTTGGAGACTTCGGAACCCTGTGTGGACGCATAGCCCGGGCACAATGCCGCAACGCATCTGTTGATCTAAATCAACCCTCCACCCAAGGGTCCGAACCGCCGGCTTCGGGTCAAAAGACGAAGCTTCGCTGCGCTCGCAATGACGGGGAGGGAACGGTGCCGCTGGAATCCGTAGCCCGGATGAGCGAAGCGAGATCCGCGGACCACTCTAACACCCGCCCCGGATATCGCTTCGCTCATCCGGGCTACCGGCTTCGCCCGCGATGACGACCGAGAGTCTACTCCGGCGCGGCTCCCACCGGCGGGCCGCCGGGTGGGCGGTGCAGGAAGGTGATCGTCGCATAGGCGCCCACCCATGAACCTACCGCGGCGAAGGCAACGTAAACCCAATTCTCGGTGTAGCTAATGACGGCGTAGGACGAGAGCAGATACCAGACGCTGCTCCAGGTTGCCGCCGGCACGCGCTTGCGCGCCACCACCGCCGAGGTGAACATGACGTAGACCGCGTCCGTGGCGGCAGTCGCAAGCAAAACGGCTCCCGCCGTCAGGGGATCGATGGCAGCCATTGCAACTCCTTCCATGGGTGAAGACCCCAGCCGCCATTGCGAGCGCAGCGAAGCAATCCATCTAACCACCCGTAACCACCCGTGGCGCCATGGATTGCTTCGCTTCGCTCGCAATGACGGCTAAAACTACCAAGACGAACGTTAGGGAAGAGACACGCCGATGCAAAGTCCCCGCGAAATTCTCTCCGATATCTGGACCTCTGTTGGCGGCGAGGCCTCCGCACTCGACGCGCTCACGCTGACCGGCGATGAGCCGCAACTGCCGTCGTCGTTTCGCGTCGCCGCGGCGGCACAGGTCAGCGTCGCCGCAACCGGACTGGCGGCGGCCGAGATCTGGAAGATGCGCAGCGGTGAGGCACAGGCCGTTGCGGTCGACATGCGCCATGCCGTGGTCGAATGCCGGAGCGAACGTTATCTGCGCGTCGACGGCAATCCGCCGCCGCCGGCCTGGGACGCGATCGCTGGTGTCTATAAAACCCGCGATGGCTTCGTGCGGCTGCACACCAATTTTCCGCATCACCGCGATGCCGTCTGCACCGTGCTGAATTGCAAGCCGGAGCGTGACGCGGTTCAGGCAGCGCTGATGCAATGGGATGGCGAGGCGTTCGAGACCGCAGCCTATGCCGGCGGCGCTGTCGTCGCCTTCATGCGCTCGCATGACCAATGGTCGGCGACGCCGCACGCCAAGGCGCTCGCCGGACTGCCGCTGATCTCGATCACGAAAATCGGCGAGGCCGCGCCGAAGCCGTGGCCCAAGGGCAAGCGGCCGCTTGCAGGACTTCGCGTGCTCGATCTGTCGCGCGTGATCGCGGGTCCGGTGGCGGGCCGGACGCTCGCCGCGCACGGTGCCGACGTGCTGCTGATCTCGGGCCCGGAGCTGCCGACGATCCCGTGGCTCACCATCGATACCGGCCGCGGCAAGCTGACGAGTTTTATCGAACTCAGGGATGAGCAGGGGCGACACGTATTGCGAGGCCTGCTTGCGGAGGCGGATATCTTTTCGCAAGGCTACCGGCCGCGCGCGATCTCAGGCCTCGGCTTTTCGCCGGAAGATGCTGCGCGCATCAATCCCGGCATTATTTATGTCACGCTGTCGGCCTATGGTGCCGCAGGTCCGTGGGCCGAGCGGCGCGGCTTCGACTCATTGGTGCAGACCACCACCGGATTCAACCATGCCGAGGGGCAGGCCGCAGGCGTCGATGGACCGAAGGAATTGCCCGCACAAATGCTCGACCACGCCACCGGCTACTTCATGGCGTTCGGTGCCATGATCGCCAAAGCGCGCCAGGCGCGTGAAGGCGGCAGCTGGCACGTCCAGGTATCACTGGCGCAGACCGGCCGCTGGCTGTGGGATCTCGGGCGGGTCGCCAATGGCTTCAATACCCGTGATCTTACGGGGGAGGCGGTAACGCCCTTCCTCGGGGAGGTAGAATCAGGCTTCGGCGCACTGCGGTCGGTCAGGCACGCCGCGATTTTGTCGAAAACCCCGGCGTTTTGGGCCCGTCCGGCGATGCCGCTCGGCAGCCATCCGCCGCAATGGCCGGCGCGCGAATGATGTAGTCATCTGTCGTTCAGCTTTACTTCTCCAAACTTTAACCTCGCCGCCAAGCCATTTTGGTTTTTTAGGTTGTGTAAAAGGCCATTTGGGCACTATTAGCGGATTGGTGAGGCAAAACGTCGCTAAGTGGTCCGGGCTCGTATGCTCAATAAAATAACAAAGCAATGGCAGCAGCTTAGCTGGAAACGCGGGGCCATGACCCTGGCGCTGGTGACGTGTGCTGTCGGCGCGGGCCTGTACGGATTTGCGAAGTTCGGCAGCGCCAAGACGGGACATTCGGAAGTCTCGAGCCAGTCCCGCAAGGGATCGCAGCGCTACACGCCGAGCCCCGCCGAATGGGCGAGCCTGACCATTCAACCCGTCACCGAACGCGGCTTCCGCGCCGAACAGGTCACCGAGGGCAAGATCGCGATCGACGAGGATCGCTCAACACCGGTGTTCTCGCCCTATGCGGGACGGGTCACCAGGTTGCTGGCCAAGCCGGGCGATAGCGTCGTCAAGGGCCAGCCGCTGTTCGTGATCGAGGCCGCCGACAACGTTCAGGCGCAAAACGATTTCATCGCTGCGATGGCCGCCATGAACAAGGCGAAGTCCGCGCTCGATCTGGCGCAATTGCAGGGAACGCGCGCCAAGGACCTGTTCGAGGGCAAGGCCGTTCCGCTGAAAGATTATCAGCAGAGCCAGGCGACCCTGATCCAGGCCGAAAACGACATGCGCTCGTCGCAGACGGCGATGGAGGCGGCGCGCAACAAACTGCGCATCCTCGGCCTCACCGATGAGGACATCGCGACCTTCCAGGAAAAGCGCCGCATCAATCCCGAGACCACCATCTTTGCGCCGATCGCCGGCACCGTGGTCCAGCGCAAGATCGGCCCCGGCCAGTATGTCAACGCCGGTGCCAGCGACCCCGTCTATGTGATCGGCGATCTCTCCACCGTCTGGATGACGGCCTTCGTCCGCGAGAGCGATTGCGCCAGCGTCGCGATCGGGCAGGAGGTGACGTTCAACGTGCTGGCGCTGCCGGGCCGTCCGCTGTCGGCGCGGCTCAACTACGTCGCCACCGCCATCGATC
The DNA here is from genome assembly GCF_049993905.1 of Bradyrhizobium sp. McL0615. Classification (NCBI taxonomy): domain Bacteria; kingdom Pseudomonadati; phylum Pseudomonadota; class Alphaproteobacteria; order Hyphomicrobiales; family Nitrobacteraceae; genus Bradyrhizobium; species Bradyrhizobium sp. McL0615. The sequence goes on from NZ_CP188254.1 coordinate 3,134,297, forward strand.
CGGCGACGCGGCGGCTTTTGGTCCGCGCCACCATCGACAACAAGGACTTCGTGCTGAAGCCGGAGATGTTCGCCAACGTCACGATCTATTCGGCGGGCGACCGTCCGGCAGTCGGCGTGCCGAAGCAGGCATTGATCTATGAAGGCGATCAGGTGAGGATCTGGGTCGCGCATCCGGACAAGACGATCGAATTGCGCCAGATCAAGCCCGGCCTCACCAATGGCGATCTCGTCGAGGTGGTCGGCAATCTGAAACCCGGCGAGCAGATCGTCACCAAGGGTGCGCTGTTCATCGACCGCGCCGCGTCCGGCAGCTGACCCCATATTGAAAGCTCCGATCTGAATGGATCGCCTGGTCGCCCTAGCCGTCAGCCGCCGCTATTTGATGGTCGGCATGTTCGTCGCCGTGCTGGTCGGCGGCCTGATCGCGTTCAAGCAGCTCAACATCGAGGCCTATCCCGATCCGACCCCGCCAATGGTCGACATCGTGACCCAAAGTCCGGGCCTATCGTCGGAAGAGATCGAACGCTACATCACGATCCCAATCGAGACCCAGGTCGCCGGCATCAAGAACCTGCGCACCATCCGCACCATCTCGCTGTACGGATTGTCCGACGTCAAACTGCAGTTCTCGTTCGATTACACCTATGAAGAGGCGCTGCAGCAGGTGTTGAACCGGCTGTCGCAGCTCGCGCCATTGCCGGGCAACGTGCAGCCGGGCATATCGCCGCTGAGCCCGATCGGCGAAATCTATCGCTACCGGCTGAAGGGGCCGCCGAATTACAGCGTGCTCGATCTCAAGACGCTGCAGGATTGGGTGTTGCAGCGCCGCTTCCGCGCCGTGCCCGGCGTGATCGACGTCACGGGCTGGGGCGGCAAGACCAAGACCTACGAGCTGCAGGTCGATTTCAACAAGCTGGTCGCCAACGGGCTGACGCTGCCGCAGGTGCTGCAGGCCGTCGGCAACGCCAACATCAACGTCGGCGGCAACACCGTTAACATCGGCGCGCAATCCGCCGTCGTGCGCGGCGTCGGCCTGATCCGCTCGATCGAGGACCTCAACAACACCATGGTGTCGCAATCGGGCGGCAATCCGGTGTTGGTGAAGGACATCGCCTCGGCCACGGTCGGCGAGAAGCCGCGGCTCGGCATCGCCGGCATCGACCAGGACGACGACATCGTGCAGGGTATCGTGCTGATGCGGCGCGGCGAGCAGAGTTCGCCGACCATTGCCCGCGTCGAAAAGCTCGTCCACGACATCAATAATTCCTCGATCCTGCCGCCCGGCGTCAGAATCGAGCGGATCTACGACCGCAAGGACCTGATCGACATCACCACCCACACGGTGCTGCACAACATGGTGGTCGGCATCCTCCTGATCGTGCTGCTGCAATGGGTATTCCTCGGCGACCTCCGAAGCGCGCTGATCGTCGGCGCGACGATTCCGTTCGCGCTGTTTTTCGCCGTCATCATCCTGGTGCTGCGCGGCGAATCCGCCAATCTGCTGTCGGTCGGCGCAATCGATTTCGGCCTGATCGTCGACGCCACCGTGATCATGGTGGAGGCAATCTTCCGGCGCCTGACGCAGACGATCGCACTGTCGGAAGCCGAGCAGAGCCATATTTCCTACGACACCAGTATGGGCATGAAGAGCCATGCCATCCTTTCGGCCTCCGCCGACGTGTCGCGGTCGATTTTCTTTGCCGCCGCCATCATCATTGCCGCCTTCCTGCCGCTGTTCACGCTGAGCGGCGTCGAAGGCAACATCTTCGGGCCGATGGCACGGACCTACGCCTACGCGCTGGCGGGGGGACTGCTCGCGACTTTCACCGTGACGCCCGCGCTGAGCGCGATCATCCTGCCCGCGCACATGCACGAAACCGAGACCCGCATCATGGCGTTCCTGCATCGGCTCTATATGCCGGTCCTGAACTGGGCGGTCGGAAACCGGAAATGGGTGATGGCTGGAGCGGCCGCGCTCGTGATCATGACCATCGTGTTCGGCCGCCTGCTGGGGCTGGAATTCCTGCCCAAGCTGGAAGAAGGCAATCTGTGGATCCGCGCCACCCTGCCGCCGACCATCTCGCTGCAGGAGGGTAATGCCTACGTCAACGAGATGCGCCGGATGATCCGCGCGCGTCCCGAGGTGGAATCGGTGGTGTCGCAGCATGGACGGCCGGACGACGGCACCGATGCCGCCGGTCTCTTCAACGCCGAATTCTTCGCGCCATTGAAGCCGGCCAGCGAATGGCCTGATACCCACGACAAGGATGAATTGACGGCGCAATTGCTGGGGCAACTGCAGGACAAGTTCCCGGGCGTCGAATTCAACTTCTCGCAATATCTGCAGGACAACGTCTCGGAGGCGGTTTCCGGCGTCAAGGGCGAGAATTCGATCAAGCTCTACGGCAACGATCTGCAGGCGTTGACCGACACTGCCAACAAGATCAAGGCCCAGCTCGCGACCGTGCAGGGCGTCACCGACCTCGCGGTGTTCACCTCGCTGGGCCAGCCGACCGTCCAGATCGATATCGACCGGGCGCGTGCGGCGCGCTACGGCCTGTCGCCCGGCGATATCAACGCCACCATCAAGGTCGCAATCGGCGGCGACAGCGCAGGTGATCTCTATGAGCCCGGCAGCGACCGGCACTTTCCGATCATCGTTCGCCTCGCTCCCGAATACCGTAAGAGCGCGGAGGCGATCCAAAACTTGCGGATCGGCGTGGCAGGGCAGGGCGGTGCAGTCACGCAGATTCCGCTCAGCGAGGTTGCCTCGATCAACCTGATCTCAGGCGCCGCCTATATCTACCGCGAAGGGCAGGAACGCTATCTGCCGATCAAGTTCTCGGTGCGCAACCGCGACCTCGGCAGTGCGATTCAGGAAGCGCAGGACAAGGTTGCAGCCCAGGTCCAGTTGCCGCCGGGATCGCGGGTCGAATGGGTCGGCGAGTTCGGTAATCTGCAGGACGCCATCAAGCGGCTGTCGATCGTGGTGCCGATCAGCCTCGCGCTGATCGGCGTGCTGCTGTTCTTCAATTTCGGTTCGATGGTCGACACGCTGCTCGCCATGAGCGTGATCCCGATGGCGATCTTCGGCGGCGTGCTCGGCCTGTTGATCACGGGCACCGCGTTCAGCGTGTCGGCGGCGATCGGGTTCATCGCGCTGTTCGGCATCGCCGTGATGGACGGCATCATCATCCTGTCGCAGTACAATCAGCTCATCGACGAAGGCTATGAACGGATGCGCGCGGTGATCCGTACCGGCGAACTGCAGCTGCGCCCGGTGCTGATGACTTGCGTGGTGGCGGGTGTCGGGCTGTTGCCGGCGGCGCTCTCGGAGGGGATCGGTTCGCAGGTGCAAAAGCCGCTGGCGGTCGTGGTGGTGACCGGCATGATGCTGGCGCCGATCGTGATCCTGGTGACGCTGCCGGTGCTGATCTCGGTATTCTCGCGCCGGGCACGCTGATCGCCTGTGGGCACACGCCCATATTTCCTGCCCACTCGGTTTGTGGTTGACGCCGTCCTGCGGCCGTCCCTTGATGCGGGCAGGGACAACCGCAGGAGCAAGCCATGCGGATCGAGGAAAGCCAGGGATTGACCGGTGGGCAGAACGGCCACGCGCAGCCGGTGAAATCGGCGCCAACCGCCGAGCAGATACTCGGCGAAATTCGTGACTATTGCCGTCAGACGCAGACCGCTGAATCCACCTTCGGACGGCTGGTGGTCAATGACGGCAAGCTGGTCTCGCGGCTACGCGACGGCGCCCGGATCACGACCGGCACGCTCGACAAGGTCCGCGCCTATCTCGCCGAGCACCAGCCCGCTTCGGCTGCCGCGGCGGGCCAGCCGTCACCGGTCGCCAAACCGCTGAACGGCGCGGGTGACGCCAACGTCGTGGCGCCGCCGGGCTTCCGATTCTTCGACAACCGGCAAAAATACCTGCTGTTCGTCTCGACCTGCAGCGAGAAGACCGAGGTCGGCCAGCGCATCGCGCTCGAGCTCGGCAATCTGCAACCCGCGCCGCCGGCGCTTCGCATCTTCGATGCCGGCGTCGGTGACGGCACCGTGCTGTCGCGGGTGATGCGGGCGGTGCATGCGCGCTTCCCCACCATGCCGCTCTACGTCGTGGCGAAGGAGATCAGCTACGAAGACGTCCGCCTGATGCTGGAGAAGATGGCTGACCGCCTGTTCGAGCATCCCGCCACCGTGCTGGTCGTAACCAACCTCTATTACGCCGAGGCGCCGTGGCTGACGCCGCGCTCGGTGACGTCGGCGCAAGGCCTGATCTGGAAGGACGTCACGCTGACCGGCAACACCGCACACGGCTTCGCCGAGCAGATCGGCGAGCTCGAAGGCTTCCTTGCCGAGAACTGGCGCGCGGGCATCAGCCCGACCACGGGCAATCCGGTCTACCAGCGTCCGGTCATCCTGACGCTGCGGCGCGAGGATCATTCGTTCCTGCTCGACCCGATCATGCCGCGGCCTGGCCGGGTGATGGCGGATTACGACCTGGTCATTGCCTCGCAGCCCTACCGGGCGCGGGCGAGCGTGGAGTTCAAGGCCTCAAAAGTGTTGACGCCGCTGGTCAAGTCGTTGCGGCCAGGCGGGCGGCTGATTGGCATCCATTCGCACGGCAAGGATCCCGGCATCGAAATCATCGACCAGGTCTGGCCGGGAGACGATCCCTTCAAGACCGACCGCTACGCCATCCTGCGCCAGGTCAAGCACGAGCTTGGCGCGGCCGCCCGGCACTACAATTTCAACGCCTCCTCCGACGCGCGCTCGATCTTCCGCTACCGCATGCACACGCTGCCGGACGAAGTCAGCGGGCCGATCGGGACGTCGACGCTGTTCGCGGCCTGGAACGCCGCGATCTACGTGGCGCAGATCGAGGACAACAGGCTGTCGGAAGTGGTCCGCGACGGCCGCTACCTCGAAGCCACCGACCGCGTGCTGAAGAAGCATGGCGGCCTGTGGTTCAACGACGAAACCTATGTGATCTCGCGCCGCCGCGCGCCGGCCTGATTTGGGAGGCGCCTGTGACCGTCTCCGATCCGTCATCATCCCCGCGACTGGCCTCGCTGCTGTCGTCAGCTTCGGTTGAAATCTCCTCGCGCGGGCATCAGATCGCGGAACTGCGCGAGCATTTCGCTGAAGGCACCGATGTCACCATCACGTTCCTGCCCGGCGACCATTATCGGAACAATGTCGAGACCGCCACGGAGCTGCGACGGGCCGGCTACAATCCGGTGCCGCACATCGCCGCGCGCGAAATGGCCTCGCGGGAGGCGCTCGATGATTTCCTGGCGCGGGCGCGGGGCGAGGCCGATGTGTCGCGCATTCTCCTGATCGCGGGCGACGTGGCGACGACGCGCGGCCCGTTCAAATCGACACGCGATGTCTGCGCCAGCGGATTGATCGAGGCGCATGGGATCGCGTCCGTCAGCGTGGCCGGTCATCCCGAAGGCCATCCCTATCTCGAATTGCCGGAGGCGCTGAACGGCCTGCTGGCGTGGCGTGACTGGGGACGGCGGACGGAAACGCGGGTCGACGTGGTCACGCAGTTCTGTTTCGAGAGCGCGCCGATCCTGCAATGGATCGCTGAACTCGATCGCGCCGGCATCGATCTGCCAGTGATCGTAGGCCTTGCCGGGCCTGCGACGCCGGCGACACTGACAAAGTTCGCGCTCCGCTGCGGCATCGGCAATTCCATGCGCGCGCTGCGGGCGCAGATCGGCCGGTTCGGCCGCCTGCTGACGGATACCGGGCCGGACGACGTCGTCAGAGGATTGCGTTGCGCGCCTGCGGCCGCAACGGCTTCGATCGCGGGATTTCACCTGTTCCCGTTCGGCGGCCTGCGCAAGGCCGGCGACTGGCTGCGCAATTACGACCGCGACCCGCTCGAACGCGAGCGGGCCGCGATGTCGGGCGCCGGGCTTCAGAACCCGTAAAGCTGCGCCGGGTTGTCGACCAGGATCTTCTTGCGGATCGCGGCATCCGGCGCCCACACCGGCAACTGGTTCAACAGCCGTCCGTCGTCGATCTGGAACAACGGCGTGACGTCGGTGACTTTCTTGCCGGCCGGGGTGACGGAATCCGGATGCGGCCAGTCGGTCCCCCAGACAATGCGCTCGGGATTGGCGCCAATCAATGCCTTGGCCAGCGGAACGCAATCGGCATAGTCGGGGCCGAGGGTCGAGGCGCGATAGGCGCCGGAAATCTTCACATAGGCCTTGCCCGCCTTGACGAGATCCACGAGGTCGGCAAAGCCGGGCTGCTCGACGCCGAGCGCGGCCTGTGCGCCGCCGAAATGATCGAACACGACAGGCACCGGCGAGGCCATGATCAGATCCTTCACCGCCGTGATCATCGGCATATTGGTGTAGATCTGCACATGCCAGCCGCGCGCTTTCATGCGCTCGACGGCATTGGCGAATCGCGGACGCGCGATATTCGGGTCGTTGACGCCGCCGGTCGCAAGGTTGAGGCGAACGCCGCGAATGCCGGCCTTGCCCATCAGGTCGAGATCGCTTTCCGACGTCTTGTCGTCGATAACAGCAACGCCGCGCGCGGTCGATCCGCGCGCCGCCATGCCGAACAGCGTGGGCGAGTTGTCGGTGCCGTAGATCGAGGGCGTCACAATCACGACGCGCTCCATCTTCAGCGCCTTGTGCAGCGCGGTCATTTCCTCCGGCGAGGCCAGTTCGGGCGTGTAGACGCGGCCGGAGAAGAACGGGAATTTCTCGGAATCAGGGTGGATATGGGTGTGGCAGTCGCAGGCGCCCGCGGGAATATCGAAATTCACCGGCGTCGCCGGCTGCGCCGCCTTGGCGGCGGCGGTCTTGTTCTGGATCATCACTCCGGCCGCGATAGAGGCAAGCATCATACTGCGTCGCGTCAGCATTGGCGTTCTCCCTGGATCATCTTGTTTGATTGTGTCTGGACGGGCGGGCTGCCCGTCGACTTCGGCGCTTCTCCTCGGCGCCGGGCGTTGCTCCGCCCGTACTGCGGCCGGCAGACTATCGGGAGAAGTAAGGCGCGGGAAGGGCGCTCGACTTCCGGCCGCACCGCCTTATCGGTTCGGTAACGCCGTCGTTTGATCGAACCGAAAGGCGCGCCAATTTGACTAATCATCCGCCCGCACGGACTATCACCCATCTCCTGGAATCAATTCATGCGAAAATTTTCACAAAAGTTCAAAACCGGCGTGTCCATTGCCGCCGTGGTCGTCGTGCTGCTGGGCGTCTACAGCTATCGCAAGCTTGCCGCGCTGGCGGCCGACCCCACCGGGGAAAAGGATTGCGGACCGGCGGCCGGCGGCGGCGAGCAGGCGAAAATCGACCTGGAGCGGATCAAGGCGATTGCGCCGTTGAAAGACGTCAAATGGTCGCAGCTTGGCGGCAGCATCAATGATGCAAGCTGCCTCAACAAGACCGAAATCTACGGCATGGTCGAGGTGCGCAGCGTCGAGGATATCGCGAAGACGCTGACCTTTGCGCGCGACAACAAGCTCTCCGTCACCACCGCCGGCGTGCGCCATAGCATGGGCGGGCACGCCTTCCGCAAGGGCGGCATCGTGCTCGACATGCGCGGCTTCAACAAGATCGTGCTCAACGAGAGTTCGCGATCGGTCACGGTGCAGCCGGGGGCGACCTGGCACGACATCCAGAACGTGCTGCATCCGCGCTTTGCGGTCCGCGCCATGCAGTCGACCGATATTTTCAGCGTCGGCGGCTCGATCTCGGTCAACGCCCACGGCATGGACCATCAGGCCGGCGCGCTTGCGAAGTCGATCAAGTCGATGAAGGTGATGCTCGCGGACGGTTCGCTGCAGACGGTATCGGCGACCCAGAACAAGGACCTGTTTAACCTGGTCGTCGGCGGCTACGGGCTGTTCGGCGTGATCGTCGAGGCCGAGCTCGATATTGCCGACAATCTGGTCTACCAGACCGGGCGCCGCGTGATGGACTACAAGGAATTCCCGGCGCTGTTCGCGGGCGAGATCGAGAAGGACAGCAATATCGGGTTGATGTACGGCCATCTCTCGACCGCGCCAAGTTCGTTCCTGAAGGAATTGCTGCTCTACACCTACACCAAGGTGGACGGCACCGATTTCAAGCGCGAGCCGCTCGGCGAGGTCTCCGGCGTCAAGCTGCGCCGGTTGACCGTCAACCTTTCCAAGCAGGGTCCGCTGTTTCAGGAAATGAAGTGGTTTTCCGAAAAGCACATCGAGCACCGCATGGAAAACTGCACGGTGACGCGCGCGCAGGCGATCGGATCGGCGGAGGCCTGTCTCGTCAACCGCAACGACCCGATGCACGATTCCGTGCCTTACTTGCGCAACTCGCTGCCCAACGACACCGACATCCTGCACGAATATTTCATTCCGCGCAGCCAGTTCGTCTCGTTCGTCGACGGCGTGCGCAAGGTGCTGACCGACAACAAGACCAATCTGTTGAATGCGTCGGTGCGGATCGTGCATCAGGAGAACAATTTCCTGACCTATTCGCCGGAGCCGGCGTTCTCGCTGGTGCTCTACATCAACCAGACCACGGATGATGAAGGCAACCGGCGGATGAAGAAGGCGACGGAGGAACTGATCGACCTCACCATCGCGCACAAGGGCCGGTTCTTCCTGCCCTACCAGCTCTATTATTCAAAGGATCAGTTGCAGCGCTCGTATCCGCAGATCAACGATTTCTTCGCGGCGAAGCGCAAGTATGATCCGGGCGGGTTGTTCACGAATACGTTCTATCAAAAGTACGCATCGTAGGGGCTTGCTCCGTCATTGCCTGCGACAAACGCGAAGCGTTTGCGCAGGGGAGCGAAGCGACGAAGCAATCCATATCTCGCCTAGCCGAGAGATGGATTGCTTCGCTTCGCTCGCAATGACGAAGCTGCGCGCGATGGCGGCAAACCGCTGCAGCCACCGGCCTGTTCTGCGTCCAATACCAGCAACGCACCCGCTGCATAGAGGCGGGCGACAAAGCTGACATCGTCCGAACGCGCGATGGTGACGTAATTGTTCGACGCAAGGATGCGGCCGTTGGCCTTGGCGATCGCGGCCAGCGCCTGTGTCGGCGGACCGACAATGGCCATCGACTTGCCGGGGGCCGATCCAAAGGTCAGCGCAACGACGACAGCGAGCCAGCCAAAGACGACGAGGGCGATTGCGCCGGCGATGCGGCCCAGCGGTAGTGTCCGGTTCTGCTGACGCTCCTCAGTAGTCATAGAAGTGCTCAATGTTCGCGCCCCTGGCCTTGAGCGCGCGGTTGATATCCACGAGGCCGTCGATCCTGGCTTTCAGGCCGGCCCTGCGAAACCCGGGCCGAGCATCCAGCTCCAGCGAAAACAGCTCCGTCGTGCCCTTGATGTCAAGCTTGGCGGCATCCGGAGCAATCACGGTGATGAGAATGTCGTGATTGCCTGCGATCTCCGCAACCCCATAGCCCTGGTCCAGCAGGCCCTGCAGGATCTCGGTGAAGGCCTTGTAGCGCGGCGCCTGCACCAGTTGCCATTGCGCGTCGAGCGTACGGACCGGCTTGATGCGCGGCTCCTTCGCCAGCACCTGCGGCGGCAATGCGGCGACCACGAACACGATGTCGCGCGGCTCGTCGTCGCCGCCGGCGTCGAGCGCCTTCTGGATCAGTGCGGAATAGCCGATCTTGACGAAATATTCCGTGCCGAGCGCGAAGTCGCGTTCCCAGCTGCGCAGGCTGCTCGGCGTCGGCGCTGAGATCGCCATCAGGCCGTCGAGCTTTTCGCGGAACGGATATTTGTACCAGGGGACCGTGTAGAGGAAAGCAGCATAGTCCTGCAGCATGGCGCGTCCGAACTCGTCCTGCGGGGTGAGCTTCTCGCCCCTGATCCATTCGAACACGCGCCCAACCGTGTTCTCATAGAACCCCTTGACGGTGTATTCGACGGAATAGCTGATGCCGATGATGTAGATCATCGTCTTTACTTCGGTCAGCGATTCTCCCGTCGCGGGCACCGCGCGGTTGATGGTGCAGAAACTCCGCCAGAAACCGAAGATGTGACCGAGGTAGCCAAAATGGCTTTCGCTGGAGCGGTCGAGGAAGCGGCCGAAATCCTCAAAGGAATAGACGATGTACCATTCGGGGAAGGTGAAGAAGGTGTTGTTCAGCTTGCGCCGGTAGCCTGCCTCGTCGATCGCGGGCAGGGTCACGGCCGGCGCACCGGCCGCTGCCGGGCCGGAAGAGGGGCGGCAGGTGCCTTCGATATAGGCCAGCGGCACGAGCACCGTCAGCGCGACCAGGATCGCGATGACGGTCAGGATACGCCGCAACCATTTAAGCATGAGCGACGGACCGCGTCCGCGGCGCCAGCCCATAGCCGATCAGGATCGCCACGCCGCCGAGGCCGAGATGCGGGGCATTGGCGAAAAACCGTGTCGGGAGCGGCAGGTTGAGGACGCCGTTGATCAGGATGCCGAAGTCGAGATAGCCGCTGCCGGTGAGCAGGCCGAGCACGCCGTCGGCAAAGTAGAACACGCCGAACAACTGAAAAAACAATTCCGAAGCGCGGCGCGAGGTGATCGCCGCCGCGGCCGCCCACAGCGCCGAGACCAGATGCAGCCCGTCGGCGTACCAGGTGCGGCGAAACAAGCCGAAGATCATGTCATTGGCGTCGATGAAGGCCGGGATATAGCCGGTGAGGATCACGAAGCCGAGCAGGGCGGCATAGCCCCAGGCGCACAATCTGATGATGTCCATGATGTCTCCGGCGACGATCTGTAAGACTTGTCGAATCTCTGTCCAGTTTAGAGCGTTTTCAAGCGAAGTGGGCACCGGTTCTGATTCAATCAGAACCGAAAAGGCTTTAGAGGCTTGCAAGTGTCTTGAGCAGGGCGTCGTTGAACATGCCGGGGTCCTCGATTTGCGGAATGTGACCGAGCCCAGGCAGCATTGTCAGGTCCGTTTTCGGCGGCAGCAGCGTTCGGAGATCGAGCGCCTGTTCAACCGGGGTGATCGTATCCTTGTCGCCCCACAGGATCGCGACCGGGACTTCCAGCTTCGCATAGGCGTTGCGGTCGGCGCTCGCGGCATCGGTGTCGGCGCCGAGGAAGTAATACAGCCAGTCGGCGATATCGCTGGTGCTGTCGCGCTGCGTTAGCGGCCTTTGCAGGATCGCGACATATTCCGGCAGCGCGCGCTCCTTCTTCGCGATCAGCGACTTGAGCAGCATTTCCGTCGCCACCGGATTGGTGATGGTCAGCGACACCAGGATTTCGCGAATCCATTGCGGCTGGATCACCCAGGGCGCTGGGGACGGCGCCGCCGTCAATCCGAGCGCCGCATCGACCAGCACGAGCCCGCGCGTTCGGTCCGGATATCGCATCGCGAGTTCGGTCGCCGCACCCGCGCCGAAGGAGTGACCGACGATGATGGCGGGCGGAGCTTTCAGCGTATCAAGCACGTCGCTGATCCGGGCAGCCTGGTCCTGCCGCGTGTAACTGCCGGGGCGGTCCGAGAAACCAAACGGCGGGAGATCGAGGGCGATCACATGAAAGCCGGCCTCGGCCAGCACGTCGCTGGTATGCCGCCACAACTCGCTCCACGCCGCCGTGCCGTGAAACAGCACCACGGGAACGCCATCCTCCGGACCCTTCTCCTGCACGAACACGCCGCCTGACCGCGTCGGCACCAAATGGCCGGTCCGTGGCGCAAGTTGGGGGCGCGTGCCGGTTTCGCGGATCGACGCCGCGAGGCGGAACGAGGTGATCACAAGGGTTACGGACAGGAGCAGGACCAACAAGCCGTTGCCCGACCAGCGCAGAATGTTTGCAACCACGAGGCCTCGCACAATCGATCGATCAAAACGGGGGGCGGAAACGGACTGAGTTGTAGGCAAATGCAGATGGCTGGCGACCGAAAATACCCGACATGATCAGCGCCCGGTTAACACCGGGAGAAAATACAACCTACTGCCCTGAAGGTGTTCGCAGGCCGTGCCAGGCATCGCGCACCTGGTGATAGTGCACTTCCGGCAGGTAGTCCGGCGTATTGAGGCCGAGGTTCTTGACGTCGAGCCGGCCGATCGCGCTGAGCAGGGTATAGGAGGCGATCACGCGGTCGCGCTGCGCGCCGATCAGCCGGGCCTTTGCCGAAATCAGGTCCTGCTGCGAGTTGAGGACATCGACGGTGGTACGCTGGCCGCCGGCGGCCTCTCGCTGCACGCCCTGCAGGGCGACGGTAGCGGCGCGGACTTCGGCTTCGGATGCGGTAACCGCGATCTTGGCGCCCTCATTGGCGACCCAGGCGCCGACCGAAGCGGTGCGGGCCTGGTTACGGAACTGCTCCAGCACCAGCCGGCTTTGGCTGGCGACTTCCTTGGCCTGCCGGGTTTGCGAGGCCGCCATGCCGCCATCGTAAATCGGCTGCGTGAGCTGGCCGGTCACCGACGCCTGATCGGTCCCGAAGGTGCCGAGCGTCGGATCGGAATCCCTGCTGCGGCTGACGCTGCCTTGCAGCGTGATCGTCGGCATCAGGCTGCTTTCGGCGACGCGGATCGAGGTCGAGGCGACGTCGAAGTCGAAGCTGGCCGCCATCACCGCCGGATGCTCGCGGAAGGCAAGCCCGGTGGCGTCATCGCGGCTGCGCGGCAGCAGGCGGTCGACGGTTTCGGCGGGGCGGAGCAGGGTGGGCGCGTTGCCGATCACCTGGGTATAGGTCGCCTGGCTCACCGCCAGATTGACCTCGGCGGCGTTCAGGTCGGCGCGGCCCCGGCTCAGGCGCGCCTCGGCCTGCGCGGTATCGGTGGGCGTGACGTCGCCGGCATTGAGTCGCTTCTGGGTAATGCCGAGCGTTTCCTGCAGGAACGCCACGTTGGCGCGCTGCGCTTCGACCAGCGATTGGTTGGCGAGCACGTTGGTATAGACGGTGACGGCGTCGAGCAGCACGCCCTGGCCGACATTGCGCAGCGCCTCGCGGCCGGACCGCACCTGCAGTTCCGCCACGCGGACGCTGTTGGCGGTCTTGAACCCGTTGAACAGCGTCTGCGTCACCGTTAGCCCGACGGTCCAGGGTTTCAGGTTCGCGGACTGGATGGTGTTGTTAGGCAAGAGGTCGCGCACCGCCTGCAGGCCGGCGGAAAGATTTGCGACGATCTGCGGCCGATAGCCCGAAAGCGCCTGCGGTACATTCTCGTCGGTGGCGCGCTGGCGGGCACGTTCGGCATTGAGCTGGGGATTGGTCTGATAGGCCTTGGTCAGCGCCTCGGGAAGGCTTTCGCCATGCGCGGCCGGCGCCGCAAACGCAAAGCAAGCCGCCGCAAGGCAAATGCCCGATCGAAGCAAGCGCCTTTCAACGTGGCCAACTCTAGCCGCACGCCCAGCCATATGATCCCGTAGCCAACACACGAACGTGATAACCCTGCTTCGAGCCATCGCGCTCTATCTGCTTGTTTGGGCATGATCTTCAGGGAACGCCGGTCACCCGCCATTCCGGATCATGCACTGTTTGTCCGCCCCGCCGACACCCTCGGCGCGTTTACCTGTTTAGGCGGCGTCGCCGCCACAGGCAAACTGCCGCGCGACATCAGGACAGTAATTCACTGAATTCAGCGCTTGGCTGTTGCCGGTTCGTCACAGACGAAGTTCAACGGCAAATGCGCTAGGCTTCTCTGGCTGGCGTCCGATTCGGGGCGGTTGGCTCTCCAGCTGTGCCCCGGGTCCTCAACTGATGCCAAAGTTGTTTTCCGATCCTGAAGCGATCGCGGAAGATATCATCCGCGATGTCGGCACCAACCTCGTGGTCGGCCTGCCGCTCGGGCTTGGCAAAGCGAATCATGTCGTCAACGCGCTGTATGCACGTGCCGTCGCCGACCGTTCGATCAAGCTCACCTTCTTCTCGGCGCTGACGCTGGAAAAACCACGGCCGTCGAGCCTGCTCGAACGGCGCTTGATCGGCCCGGTGATCGATCGCCTGTTTGGCGGCTATCCCGACCTGGCTTATGCCAGCGCGCTGCATGCCGGCGAATTGCCGCCCAACATAGAGGTGATCGAGTTCTTCTTTCTGGCCGGCAAATGGCTGCACGTGCCGTACGCGCAGCAGCATTACATCTCCGCGAACTATACCCATGCCGCGTCCTACCTGCTGTCGCGCGGGCTGAACGTCGTCACCCAACTGGTCGCGAAACGTGTGGTCGATGGCGAGACGCGCTACAGCCTGAGCTGCAACACCGACACCACGCTCGACATCCTGCGCGCACGGAGCGAGGGCCGGGCGTCGTTCAGGCTGATCGGCCAGGTTAATTCCGAGCTGCCGTTCATGCCGGGGGCCGGTGATCTGCGGGGGGACGAATTTTCCGCCGTGCTCGACAGCCCCGGGACGGATTTTCCGCTGTTCGCGCCGCCGGCCGAACCGGTCAGCGACACCAAATACGCGATCGGGCTTCATGCCGCGGGCCTCGTTCCTGACGGCGGCACCTTGCAGATCGGCATCGGGCAAGTCGGCGATGCGCTGGCGCAGGGTCTGATCGTTCGCCACCATGACAACGCGCAGTTCCTTACCATCATGAAGCGGCTTGCGCCGGGAGCGGCGCCTGCGGAGACCGCGCCGTTCGCGAAGGGGCTTTATGGCGTCAGCGAAATGCTGGTCGATGCGTTTCTCGGCCTGATCGACGCCGACATTCTCAAGCGCGAGGTCGACGGCGTGACGCTGCACGGCGCGTTTTTCTTAGGCCCCAAATCGCTCTATCGCGCGCTGCGCGAGATGCCGGCCGAGCAACTCGCGCGCATCCAGATGATGCCGGTATCCTTTACCAACCAGCTCTATGGCGATGAGGATGCCAAGCGCCAGGCGCGCGTCGGTGCCCGCTTTGTCAACACCGCGATGATGGCGACGCTGATGGGGGCTGCGATTTCGGACGGCCTCGAAGACGGCCAGGTCGTGAGCGGCGTTGGCGGCCAATACAATTTCGTCGCGCAGGCGTTTGAGCTTCAAGGCGCGCGGTCGGTCCTCGCGCTGGAATCGACACGGCAGGCGGGTCGTCATACGCTTTCCAACATTCGCTGGAACTACGGCCACCAGACCATCCCGCGGCATCTGCGCGACGTGTTCGTCACCGAATACGGCGTTGCCGACGTCAGGGGCAAATCGGACGCCGAGACCATCGCGGCGATGCTGGCGGTGACGGATTCCCGTTTCCAGGATGAACTGGCCAGGGTCGCCAAGGATGCCGGCAAGCTGCCGAAGCAGCACGAAATTCCGCGCAGCCACCGCGAAAATTTTCCGGATCGGATCGCGCAGGCCCTCAAGCCTGCGCGTGATGCGGGGTTATTGCCGTCATTCCCGTTCGGCAGCGATTTTGACGATGTCGAGCAACGGCTGATCCCGGCGCTGCAGTTGCTGCGGGAAGCGCAGCAAAGGCCCATGCAACTGCCGGGATTGCTATGGCAGGGCATGACGCAGCCGCCGGATGCGTCGAAGCGCGAGGCTCTGAAGCGGCTCGGCCTCGATCACCCCAAAACGTTCGCCGAGCGCGCCTACCGCGCGCTGGTCAACGCGGCGCTGGCGCGGGCGGGATAGCGAGACCCGTAGGATCGGTAGAGCGAAGCGAAACCCATCGATGCCAACGACACGACCATGCGATTGATGGGTTTCGCTCCGCTCTACCCATCCTACGAAGGTCGATCAATCCTACCTGTTCTTGTTCACCGGCTTGCGCTTCTCGATGAACGCCGCCATGCCCTCGGCGCGGTCTTCCAGCGCAAAGGTCGAGTGGAATAAATTGCGCTCGACATTCATGCCTTCCGACAACGGCGTCTCGAACGCGCGGTTGATGGCCTCCTTGGCCATGGCCGCCGCCGGACGCGACATCGAGGCGATTTTTTCCGCCGCCGACAGCGCCTCTTCCATCAATTTGTCCGCCGGCACGACGCGGCTGACGAGGCCGGAGCGCTCGGCTTCCGCCGCATCCATCATGCGCCCGGTGAGGCACAGATCCATTGCCTTGGATTTGCCGATCGCCCGCGTCAGCCGCTGGGTGCCGCCGATGCCCGGGATGGTGCCGAGCGTGATTTCGGGCTGGCCGAATTTCGCGGTGTCGGATGCGATGATGATGTCGCACATCATGGCGAGCTCGCAGCCGCCGCCGAGCGCATAGCCGCTGACGGCGGCGATCGTCGGTTTCCGGCAGGTGGCGACGCGGCCGCCGCCGATCGCGGCGAAATCGCTGGAGAACATGTCGATGAAGCTTTTCGGCTGCATCTCCTTGATGTCGGCGCCGGCGGCAAATGCCTTTTCGCTGCCGGTGAGCAGGATGCAGCCGATCTTGTCGTCGGCCTCGAGATCGTCGACGGCCGCCGCGATCTCGGCAAACACGCCGAACGACAGCGCATTGAGCATTTTCGGCCGGTTCAGCGTGATGATGCCGACCGCGCCCTTGCTCTCGACAATGATGTATTCGAACGTCGCCATGATCCACCCCGCGCTACCGAATTTGCGGGCAATGTGCCTGCTGCCGCGGTGGGCATCAAGTGGGGCGGGAACAGATCCCGGACGCGGCAATGCCGCGTCCGATGCGCGGACCGCTACGCCATGAACATGCGCGCGGCCGACGCCATCGTCAGCAAGGCGCCGAAGGCGATGAAGATCTTTCCGATAAGCGAAGTCTTGTCCAGGGTGGTGCTGTCGCTGTTCGCGGCCTGAGCGGCCCCGTCCGCTGCCGGTCTGGGCGAGGCCATCGCCACCGTCTGCGAGGAGGGGTGCAGCGCCCGATCGCCGTCGCCGGGCTGCTCGGGGACAACCACGGCGGTATCGGCCGGCGCCTCCGCTGCGTCAGCCGGCTTGTCCGCCGCGGCCTGCAGTACCGTGCTGGCTTTCTCCGACATGGCCGCCGACATTCCCTTCGCCGTGTCCTTGGCGCTATCAGGCGGCGCATCGGCGGCGGTCATTTGCGCGTTGGCGTTGGCGACCCATGCGGGCAACGCGGGCGCGGTGCCGCCGCTCGCATCGGCGACCTGCTTCTCGTCGACTTTCTTGCTGTCGGCGGATTTCGATGCCGTGTGGGAATATTTGCGATGGACGTAGCGCTTCTTCAGGTAACGGGAACCTTGCCTCGCGGACTTGCCGGAACCAGCACTCTCCGATTTGGAGACGGCGGCACTATCCGCATCAGTGCCGGCAGCCATCGCCGGCGGTGGTCCTGCGAGACTTACCAAAAGTCCTGCTGCAAGAATCAAGGCCGACCGCGCGCTGGCTTTGATCGTCATGTAGAAGTCTCCCATTGGCCGCCGCCCAACCGCGAGAAAAGACCCCACCCCTTGTCCACAGCACGGCGAAAACTGGGAATTTTCAGGCAACACCCGGCAAAAGCTGGGCAATTGTGTTGCAGCGGGTTCCTCCCGCGGGAACGCTGCAGCGGATGCGAGCCTGCGCGATCAATGTTATGAGCCTGCGGTCTGCGTGGCCCGCCATCCCGATTCCCGGACAGATGGTCGCCAGCGGATACGGCGGGATTTCGATCACGACCTCGTGATCGGAACATCCCGACGTAACAAATTGAAAGATCGACCGAATTGCAGGGTAGGAGCGCTCTTGCGCGAACGGGATGACGAATGGACCGGCCTGATGCGGTCGGCCATTGCAGGCGACAGTGTGGCGTATCATCGCCTGCTCAGGGCCGTCACGCCGGTGCTCCGGGCTGCGGCGCGCCGTGGTTTGGCGCGGGCAGGGCAACCGGTAGATCAATCCGAGGACATCGTGCAGGACATTTTGCTGGCGGTCCATCTGAAGCGGCATACCTGGGACGCCAGCGCCCCGTTTGCCCCATGGCTGTTTGCGATCGCCCGCAACAAGCTGATCGATGCGCTGCGCCGCCGCGGCCGGCGCATTTTCGTCGACATCGACGATTTCGCCGAGACGCTGCCTGGCGAAACGCCGGCCGAGACCGCCTCGGCGAGCGAGGTTGCCGCCCAGCTTCAGACACTGCCGTCGCGGCAGCGCGACGTGCTGCAGTCGATCGCGGTCGACAGCGCCTCGATCAAGGATACGGCCGCGAAATTTTCGATGAGCGAGGGCGCGGTGCGGGTGGCGCTGCACCGGGGGCTGGCGAGCCTGACGGCGAAGCTACGGGAACAGTGAGGATGGATACCAATCAGCTCATTCGAACACTGGCGGCCGACAATCCGCACCGGGCGCGGCCCGTCGGTCTTGCGCTGATGCTGGCGCTTCTGGCCGCGGCGCCGGTCTCGCTTCTGATGTTCTTCACCGAACTCGGCATCAGGCCCGACGTGATGATTGCGATGCGCAACCCGTTCTTCGACCTGAAATTCGCGGTGACGCTGGCGCTGGCGATTGCGGCGATTGCCGTCAGCCTGCATCTGTCGCGGCCCGAGGCCTCGCTGCGCGGATTTGGCTGGCTGCTGCTAGCCCCGGTCGGGATTTTGACCGCCGCGATCGGCGGCGAGATGATGATGCCGCAGCGGCTTCCGATGATGACGCGGCTGGTTGGCAAGAATTCGTGGACGTGCCTGATGGCGATCCCGCTGATGTCGCTGCCGCTCCTGGCCGGCGCTCTGACCGGGCTGCGCCACGGCGCACCGGCGCGGCCGGCGGTCGCCGGCGCCATCGCGGGACTGTTGTCGGCGGGACTGGCGGCGACGCTCTACGCCTCGCATTGCACGGACGATTCACCGCTGTTCGTGGCGACCTGGTACACCATCGCGACCGCGCTGGTGACCGCGATCGGCGCGCTCGCCGGAGCCAGGCTGCTCAGGTACTAGGCACAGGCGAGGCGGGCGTATTCTGCTGCATGCGGTGGAAGCGCAGCACCTGCTGCGCCGTCGATGGCCGCAGCCGCTCGTAGGTGTCCTTGCAGGTCAGGAGATTGGAGGGCTCCGCGCCGGACAGTTCGTCGCGCATCTTGATGATGGTCTTGACCGTCGGCCACGACAACCCTGCGACCTTCGCCAAAATCATCACGCCTTCGGCCCGGCTTTCGATCATCATGTTCTCGGCGATCGCCACCGGCACGTTGGCCAGCGCCGCGATCGAGGCGTTGGCCTCGTCGAATTTCCCGGCCGCGGCAAACGACGCCACCTCGGTTTCGTCGAGCCGGCCGTCGTCATACAGCGACTTGACCAGGGCGTGCGCAATCTCGGTGTTCTGGGTGATCGTCGAGGTCGCCGAGCGCGCGCGCCGCGTTGCCTCCTTGACCGCGGTCGGCACCTCGGCCGCCTGCTGCGGGTTGGCGGCTTCCAGCCGCTGCCGCACCGTGTCGGAGGCCTTGGCCAGCAGTTTCAGATAGAGGTGCCGCGGCACGGACGGACGCAGGCCGATGCAGGTCGTGAGATTATCGTGGCCTTCGGCGCGGCTGACGAGACGGGTAAAGCCGCGCTCGGTGAACTCCGCGCCCGGATTGTTCACGGTCGACTCGATCACCTCATTGTTGCCGCGCTGTACCAGCACGTCGGTGACCGCGCCGCTCAGCGTCCTGCGGGTCGAAATCGCCATCAAATGCGCCTGGCTCTTGCTGCGCGCATTCTCGATCAGTGTCTTGTCGTCGAGCCGCATCGACTGCGACAGCACCGGACCCGCCACCTCAATGACATCATCGAAAGCCAGCGCGCGGATGGTGAGCGGCGGGGCGGTGTCGATCGGGGCGAGACGGTTGGCCAGCAGCATCTTGGCCGAGGTTTCGATGTGATCGATCAGGAACTGGAAGACATCGTCGAACAGCCCGACCTGCTCGTCCGAATAGTCCACCGCGCCGTTGATGAAGAGATCGGTTACCCGGCGCAGGGTCTCGACCCGGCGCGCGACGGTCCCGTGCGCAAGCGTGGACTGGAGCTCGTCGAGCAGACTTCCGGGAGAAGGAGACGTATTGGCTTTCGAAATCATGACTCTGTCCTGGAGCAAAAACCGGCAGCGGGTTCTCCGCCGCCGAAACTGGAATATGTTGGATCAGGCACGGGTGATGCGGTTGCGTCCCTGCGCCTTGGCTGCATAAAGCGCGCTATCGGCGCGCGCGAGAAATAGGTCTGACGTTTCGTTTCGATTGAGCGTTGCAACGCCTGCCGACATCGTCACCTTCATGCCGGGCGAGAATGCGCTCCAGTCGAGGTCGGCAATAATGGCGCGCAAGCGGTCGAGCGCCCGCATGGCCTGGCCGGCGTCCATCTCGGGCAGCACCAGCAGGAATTCCTCGCCGCCATAGCGGCCGAACCGGTCGATGCTGCGGACGTTGGCGAACATGGTGATCGAGAATGTGCGCAGCACCTCGTCGCCGGTCGGATGGCCGTAGGCGTCGTTGATGCGCTTGAACCAGTCGAGGTCGATCAGTGCGATGGAGCAGGGCGATCCGCTGCGGGTCGCGCGGACGATCTCCTCCTCCAGCATTCGCATGATGCAGCGCCGGTTGGAGGCCCCCGTCAGTTCGTCGAGTTCGGCAAGTTCCTCGATCCGCTTGTACGCCGCCTTCAGCTCGAAGCTGCGGTCGTAGAGCATCTTGCGCATGGTGCTGCCATACAGCCCCACGAAGGCGCACTGTCCGATCGTGAGGACAAAGGAAAGCATCGCCGCGACGCGTTCGGTCTGGGTGGTAATCGGCAGGCCGATCGGGGTGCTGCTAAAGAGGAAGATCGGCGCCAGGCCGATCATGGTGAGTGTCCAGGAAATGATCGCCTGCCGCGAGGTCATTCGCAGCGCGCCGAACCCGAATATGAGGAATACCACGCTCAGGAAGGCAAATCCGATTTCGGGCGCCGCCAGCAGAAAACAGAGCTGGAGTGCAACGTGGCCGGCTACCTGGAAGATGGTCAGATAGTGGTCTTCGAACCGGTCGTTGAAGTGGGCTTCCGACAACACGACAAAGACCGAGACCAGCCCGATGCCGGAAAGGAAATAGGCCGACGGAATGATGATCGGGACGGTGCCGGCGTAGCAATAGACCAGCAGCACCGAGGTGATGAGCACGTAGCTGACGCCTTGCACGGCCAGCATATGGCGGCGCTGGCCGACCCGGCGCTTCAATACTTCCAGCGGCAGCCGGATCGGCATAGCCGTACCGTGGGTGCCTTGCCCCTGAAGCAATGAAGCCGCGCTGCTCATGTCCCGTCGCTATTGGAGTATGCTGGACGAAACTTTAGGGAATAAAGCCTTTAGGTTTGGTATCTTTTGACGTCGGATCGGGTCCGTTAAAACCCTGCCATTGCACTGTTTCGTAACGGAAATCTGCCGGATTCCGATAGGGTGGAACCCGCTTGCAGCGGGCGCCTTGGGCGCGAAGCAGGTGCTGCCCTGCCGGCCAAGCCTTGCTAAGGTTGTGGCGTGACGCGTCTTTAAGAAAGTGTTTCCGTATTATGATACCAATTTTGGGGTTGAACTCGTCTGTGCCGGGAAGATGGCTTAGCAATGTCCGTCTGTGTGGTAGGTCACACATGCAATCCGGACAATGCCGTAATGTGAAGAATCTCACCCTTCACATCGAACCGCCGGCCTCTCCCGTCAGACCAACGTTGCGAGACGGCCATTGAACGCGGCACAGGCGGCTTCAGACGAAATTCTGATCGCTCGGATCGCTCAAGGCGACCGGCTCGCCATGCAGGTGCTTTACGGAAGGCACCATGTCAGGGTGTTCCGTTTCGGGCTTCGGCTCGTCAGGGACGAACAGATTGCGGAAGACCTCATCAGCGAGGTTTTTCTCGATGTGTGGCGGCAGGCTGGAAAGTTCGAAGGCCGATCCGCCGTTACCACCTGGCTGCTGGCGATTACACGGTTCAAGGCCCTTTCGGCACTCAGGCGCCGCAAGGACGTTGGACTGGATGACGAGACCGCCAACGCGATCGAGGACACGTCCGACGATCCGGAAATGGTGGCGCAGAAGAAGGATACGGGTGAAGCGTTGCGCAAGTGCCTCACGGCGCTTTCGTCAGATCATCGGGAGATCGTCGATCTCGTCTACTACCACGAGAAGTCCGTGGAAGAGGTGGCCGAGATTGTCGGTATTCCGGAGAACACCGTCAAGACGCGCCTGTTTTATGCGCGCAAGAAATTGGCCGAGTTGCTGAAGGCAGCCGGCGTAGAGCGAGGTTGGCCATGATGGCGGCGAGCAAAAAAATGCTGGATCGCGAGCCCAGCGAAATCGAGATGCTGTTGCCGTTCCACGCGGCCGGCACCTTGAGCACACGCGACGCCCGCCGCGTCGAGGAGGCGCTTGCCGGCGATCCTGAACTGGCCCGGCAATACGCCGTCATCCGCGAGGAATATGCCGAGACGATAAGCCTCAATGAGAGCCTCGGTGCGCCGTCCATGCGCGCCATGCAGAAGCTGTTTGCTGCGATCGACGGAGAGCCCGTGCGCAAGCCATCGCTTTCAGTCAGCCTGTCCGCCCGGGTATCGGAATTTTTCGCAAGGCTGTCGCCGCGTACGCTGGCCTGGTCGGCGAGCCTCGGCGCCGTGGCGCTGCTGTTGCAGGCCGGCGTGATCGGCGCCGTGCTGATGAAGAACCAGACCGCCTCGTTCCAGACCGCCTCGCTCAGCCTGGACGAACCGTCGTCGGCGCCCATTACCCGCGATCTCGCAAGCAGCGCCGCGCCGACGCGCGCACTGGTGCGGTTTGCGCCGGAAGCACGCATCGTCGACATCACCGCGTTGCTCGACAATTACCAGGCCTCGATCGTCGACGGCGCCAAGGGCGGCATGTTCCGCGTGCAGTTCGGTAACAAGGCGATGAGCAAGGACGAAGCTGCAAGCCTGCTCGCCAGGCTGCAGCGCGAGAAGATCGTCAGCCTCGCGGTCGCAACGCCTTAAGAGGCCGCCGGCGCGTCCCGGGAGGGCCGAGGTTCCATGGTTCACGATGGCCCGAATTGGCTGATGAAGACGCGCCGCACGGCATTGATTTTGTCGGCGGCGTTTCTGCCATTGATCGCTTTCGCTGCCTCCGCGGTTCATGCGCAAAGCATCATGCGCACCCCCAATCTCAACGTCGGCTCGCGGGTGCCTACCATCAATCCGACGGTGACGCCGCGGATCAACCCGACCATCGCGGCCCGGCCGGTCGTGCGTGCCGATACCGTCGCGCGGATCCCGCCGTCCCGGATCATGAGTTCGACCCTGCGGGTCCGCCCGGGGGCGGGCGTGCCATCGACGCTCCCCTATGCGCGGTTTTCGCCCAACCTCTATCCGGCCTGCCAGAATGCGTTTCGCGGGTCCGACGGCGAATGCTTCGATCGTCCGGTGATGTCGGACGGCGGCGGCAACGGCACCTCGGCCAGGAAGGGCAAGGGCGGATCGGGCAACAACAACGCGCAGGCCGCGGTCAATCTGCTCGCGGTCCGAAACGAACTCGTCGCCGAAATCGACGGCGCGCTATCCACCGCCGAGGCCGATGAACTGGCGCGGCGCCATGGCCTGGAGCGCATCGCCTCGCAGAGTTTCCCGCTGCTCGGGGGCTCCATCGGCCTGTTCCGCATCGTCGACCGGCGGCCGGCGGACACGGTGCGCCGCGAACTCGCAGCCGACGCCAGCGTGCGTTCGGTGCAGTTCAATTTCCGTCACTTCCTGCAGGATGCGAAGAAGCCCGCGATCGAGGGCGACGCCGCGCAATACGCCGTCGCCCAGCTCCGGCTGCCGCAGGCACACACGCTCGCCCGTGGCATGAACGTTACCATCGCGGTGATCGATTCAGGCATCGACATCAAACATCCCGAACTCGCCAATTCGGTCGCCGACAGTTTCGATGCGCTCGGCAGCCGCGAAGGTCCGCATGTCCACGGCACGGGCATTGCCGGCGCTATCGTCGCGCATGCCAAATTGATGGGTAGCGCGCCGGAGGCGAGGCTGCTTGCGATCCGCGCGTTCGGCGCGGGATCGAAGGGCGCGGAGAGCACGTCCTATGTGATCCTGAGGGGATTGGACTACGCGGCCGAGCATGGCGCGCAGATCATCAACATGAGCTTTGCCGGTCCGAAGGATCCGCTGATCGAGCGCGGCATCGCCGCGACCGCGAGCCGCGGCATCCTGATGGTGGCGGCGGCCGGCAATGCCGGGGCAAAATCGCCACCGCTCTATCCGGCCGCCAATCCGAACGTCATTGCGGTGAGCGGAACCGACGCGCAGGAAAAACTGTTTGCGGCGTCCAACCGGGGCAACCATATCGCGATAGCAGCTCCGGGCGCGGATATCTTCCTGCCGGCGCCGGATGAAAAATATCAGATCACGTCGGGCACCTCGTTCTCCGCCGCCTATGTCAGCGGCGTTGCGGCGCTGCTGCTGGAGCGCAATCCTGCATTGAAGCCAGGAGATGTTCGCGCGATCCTGACCAAGACCGCCCGCGATCTCGGCGCCCCCGGCCGCGACGATCAGTTCGGCGCGGGCGAGGCCGACGCCTTTGCCGCGGTTACTGCGGCGACGGCCGCACCGGTGGTTCCGCTTGCCTCGGTTTCAGGCAAGCCTGCGGCAGAAAAAACGCCGGCGCTCGACCCGTCTGCCGATAACGCTTCCGTGAGCCGGGCACTGAATGACGTCCCGCCGTCGATGGCGGCAGACAAATCGGCCGCAAACGCCGCGAAATAGCCTGTTGCGCCGTGATTTTTGCGGCAATCGCCCCGAACACAAGGTTAAAAAAATCGCCCGGCGTTTTGAACGTTCGGCGAGGGTGCTGCGACTTATCAATGTGGGAGCGGTAATCCCTCCCCATCGGCTGTATTCGGCGCGAGCGCCCATCCACCCCAAGCGCCCATATAGCTTGACCCGTCCGGTTGTCCCCCCGGACGGGTCTTTCATTTTCGGCACCAGGTTTTGGAGGAGGCTGCGCCGCTTGCGGGGCCGCGCGAATCGCTGGCTACACGTTTTTCGTTTGATTTCGTGATACGCAATTTTACCGTGTGCGCTCTTGAGCGAACGCTGAGGCATGCTTGGCAACGCGGTCATGCTGCCGTGCGGCTTGACGGTGGATAGCGCAGACAACCCCGTATTTGTGCGGGTATCTTCGATCGAAGCGTGCTTCCGTAGCTTCACGCACTAGACAACGAAAAAGTTTTCCACAGAATATCCCTGTCATCTCCAAACTGATTCGTCTCTGGTTGCGTCTGCGTCCGTTTCTCTCTTACGGGCTAATTTATGGCACATCCTGCAGACGTGGCGCGCGGCCGCAACCTTGTGGCGCGTTGGTGCAACCTTGCCGAGCGACGGCTGGAACACCTCACCGAACTGTTCGAGAGCGGACGCTGGCGCCGCTATCACACCGAACTCGAATTCCTCGAAAACATCCAGGAAGCCAAGGCCGCCGTCGAAACCTGGCGCGACCTGTTGAGCCGCGAAGCCTCGCTCGATAACACGGCGATCGACATGACCTGGCTTGGCCGCCGCCGCACCACGCCGCTGCTGCTGACGCCGCTACCGCGTGATGAAGGGTTCCGTCAGGCGATTGTGCAGCCTCAACCGAGACCGGCACCAGTTGCCACGCCGCCGTCACGAGACGTCCCCGCTGACATTCTGGTCGCGTTGGAAAGCCAGCTCGTCGATGCGAATGAGGCGCCGTCCGTACCCGACGTGCTGGCGCTCGACGACATGCAGTTCCCAGCACTCGATCTGGATGCGATGAAGGACCGCTATCCGCTGCTGCGCAACGCGCTTTAGAGCGAAGTGGACACCGGTTCGCGTCAAGAAACGCGTCAGAACAAGAATCGCGGCGCGAACTAGCGTCGCACCGCGTTGCCTGCGACCGTTACCTGCGCGTAACGCTGCGCGCCTTCGGCTGACAGGTCGGTCGTGATGGCGCGGGCGTGATCGAGCCCGACCACGGCGCCGCGCGGGGTTTCCGAGATCATGTTGTTGCTGACCAGCGCCGTGCCGGCGCCGGGCATCACCGACACACCGACGCCGACGAAGGCGTTGCGGATCACGTTGCCCGTGATCGCGACGTCGCGGAGATATTTGCCCCAGCCGGCGATGATGCCGAACGAGGGGGCATTCTCGACCACGTTGCCGGTCACGGATGAATCCGCCTCGACATAAATGCCGATCCCGGCGTCGTCGTCGGGCGCGGTGCCGATCGGCCGCTTCGGCAGCAGGTTGCGAATGATATTGCCCTGCACGACGGCAATGCGTCCGCCTTCGTTGAAATTGCAGACAGAGACGCCGACGGCGGCGCCATCGACGGAGTTGTTGGCGATCACGGCGGCCTCGAACGCGAATTCCGAATAGAGCGCGACCTCGCGGACATTGCTGACGCTGTTGTCCGTGATGTGGATGTTGGAGGCCGAATTGCCGCGCACCGCGGAGTAGTCGCAATTCTTGATGCGGTTGCCGCGCACGATCACGTTGCCGGCGCGGAAGGCGTTGATGGCGTTGCCATATTGCCCGGAGCCGCCGGGGCCGGCCTTGATGTCCTCGATGCGGTTGTCGAGAACGAGCGTGCCGTCGTCACCGATCGCCGTGCGCAGGATCTCGATGCCGTTGTCGTTGGTGTCGGTGATGGTGTTGCGCGAGACGATCAGGCCCAGCGCGTCGAACGATACGACGGCGGTGGTTGCGGTTTTTCTGAAGATATTGCCGGAGATGTCGCCGGATACCTGTTCCAGCCAGATGCCGTTGCCACCGCTGCCTGATATTTCGCAATCGGCGATGCGGACGTCCCGCCCAGCGAGGCAATGCACCAGGCCGCGCCGCTCCGGCAGCGGAATGCCGCCGCCATCGAAGGTGATGCCGGTCAGGCCGACGCTGTTGGCGCCTTCGCCCTGCAGCATCGAAGGGCCGCCGCTGAATATGAGTTTGGTCGCGCCGCGCACGCCGACCAGTTGCGTGCCGCTTTGCAGGCGCAGCATGCCGGTGCGATAGACCCCCGGTGGCAGCGCCAGCGGCGCTTGCGCGCGCGCCGCTTCGTCGATCGCGCGTTGCAGTTTCGCGGTCTGGTCCTCGGGACTGCCGGGACGCACGCCGTACTGCGTGACGTCGCGGCCGAGCGTGGAGGTGAGGGGTGCTGAGCGCGCTGGCTCTGGCGACATCGCAAGTGCGCCGGCGACGCCGGCGGCGGATCCTCCGATGAGACGGCGGCGGTTCATGTCCATGCCGAATACGTATCGCGAAAACGCGGACAAGCATGGTGAAGACGGCAAGGGACCGCGGCGATTGTTCGGGTTAGGGTTAATGTTGCGTACGACGACGGTCCGGTAGGGTGGGCAAAGGAGCGTAGCGACGTGCCCACCATCGAACACCGAGCACGCTGAGAGATGGTGGGCACGCTGCGCTTTGCCCATCCTACGAAGCCCTTCTTGCCAACCTCACCATCTCCAGCAACATCGCTTCACCGGCATCGACCAGCTCTTCCAACGTGATGCGCGGGAAACCCTTGCGACGGACTGCGCCGCCGCGCGCCAACGGCGGGATGTGAATGAAGGCGGCGAGGCGCGGGCCGTTACCGGCATTGACGGCCTCGATCGCGCGCCAGCTCAAATAGTTGCAGAGATAGCTTCCGGCATCCCGCGAAGTGCGGGCATCGAGCCCGGTACCCTCAGCGGCCCGCAGCAATTTTGCGGTGTGCGGCCCGAATCTCTGCGCGTCCGCCCCGTCGGCGATTGATCCTTTTCGCGCGCGGGTTTGCGCGGCATCGGGCCACAGCATGGTGACGGCATTGCGGGCGCGGGTCTCGACCCGGACGTACCCGGTGCGACCGGCGAGGCCGAACATCAAGAGCGCATGCGGCTTGTGTTTCGCGAGCGCCAGCGGCAATTCGCGGTCGACCGCCTTGTAGGTTACCGGAAAGATATGGCTGGAGAGTTCGACGTCGGTGAACGCAGGACGGCGCAGCCGTATCAGCCGCGCCACCAGCGGCTGCGTCGGATTGTAGGGCGCGCCGGGAAACGGGCCAAAGCCGGTGACGAGAATGCGAAGTTTTTCGCTCACCGCAGCCACTCCGCGATCTGCTCGGCGGCGACCGCCGGCGTGATGCGGCCATCGGCGACTTCGGCCTCGGTCTTTTTCACCTTGGCCCGGATCGCGGGATCGGCGCGCAGGCGGGCCATCATCCGCTGTTCCAGCATCGACCACATCCATTTCACCTGCTGCTCCCGCCGCCGCGCGGCGAACTCGCCCGAGGCGTTCATGGCGGTGCGGTGATCCAGGATCTTCTGCCACAGCACGTCCATGCCGGTGCCGGTCAACGCCGAATAGGTCAGCACCGGCGGATGCCAGTGCTCCGAGCGGGGGCTCAGAATATGCAGCGCGCCGCGGTATTCCGCCGCTGCCAGATTGGCGCGCTTGATGTTGTCGCCGTCGGCCTTGTTGATAGCGATCATGTCGGCGAGTTCGACCAGCCCCTTCTTGATGCCCTGCAATTCATCGCCGGCGCCGGGCAGCATCAGGGCCAGGAAGAAATCGGTCATGTCGCAGACGGCGGTCTCGGACTGGCCGATGCCGACGGTCTCCACCAGCACCACGTCGAAGCCGGCCGCCTCGCAGAGCAGCATCGCTTCGCGGGTTTTTGCGGCGACCCCGCCCAGCGTGCCGGACGATGGCGAGGGCCGGATGAAGGCGCTTTCGGAGTTCGCCAGCCGTGCCATCCGCGTCTTGTCGCCGAGGATCGAGCCGCCGGTACGGGCCGAGGACGGGTCCACCGCCAGCACCGCGACCCTGTGGCCGCGCTCGATCAGGAACATGCCGAGTTCGTCGATGGTGGTGGATTTGCCGACGCCGGGCGAGCCGGTGATGCCGACGCGAATCGCCTTGCCGGTGTCCGATAGCAACGCCTGCACCAGCTCGCGCGCCGCCGACTGGTGGTCGCCGCGCCGGCTTTCGATCAGGGTAATCGCGCGCGCCAGCGCCGCGCGATGGCCGGCGCGGAGCTCCTTGGCAAGCTTCTCGATATCGGGGGAAGCATTCTTCGGCAGGATCATGCCTTGGTTTACAACGGCCGGGCCGTGCAGGCGAGGGGCCTGCGCGGTCCGTTCAGCCCGCCGATGTGGCGGGCGCGGGCTCGCCCTTGAGCTTCCGCCACACCCAGACCAGCATCGGCCAGATCAGCGCGCCGATCGCCATGGCAGCCAGAATCGCGGCGATCGGCCGCTCGAAGAACGGCAATATGCTGCCGTCGGATTTGATCAGCGAGGTGACGAACGCCTGTTCCACCATGGTGCCCATCACGATCCCAAGCACCATCGCGGCGACCGGATAGCCGTTTTCCTCCATGACGTAACCGATGATCCCGAAGGTGGCGACGGTGACGACGCCGAACATGTTGTTGCCGATGGCGAAGGAACCGACCGCGCAGCACAGCATGATGACCGGCATCACCGAGGAACGCGGGGCGCGCAGCACATAGCTCGCCAGCCGGATCATGACGATGCCGAACGGGATCATGATGATGTTGGCGATGATGAACATCAGGTAGATCGCATACATGCTCGACGCTTTTTCGGTGAACAGCGTTGGGCCGGGGTTGAGGCCCTTCATGTAGAGCACGCCGATGGCGATCGCCGCGATGGTGTCGCCGGGAATGCCGAACAGCAGCGACGGCACCCATCCCGACGCGATGCTGGCGTTGTTGCTGGCGCCGGCTTCGACCAGGCCCTCGACATGGCCGGTGCCGAATTTTTCCGGCTCCTTCGAAAAGCGCTTGGACATCGCGTAGCTGACCCAGGCGGCCATGTCGGCGCCGGCGCCCGGCAGCACGCCGATGATGATGCCGATGATGTTCCCGCGCGTCATCTGCCAGTGATATTTCTTGGTCAGCAGCCACTGACCCGCCATGATGCTCCCGAACTTGCGCCGCGGGATCGGCGGCGGCTCCGGCGTCAGCATCGCGCGCATCACCTGCGCCACGGCGAAAACGCCGACCAGCGCCGGGATCGGCTCGATGCCGCCGAACAAATCAGTCAAACCAAACGTGAAGCGGGGCACGCCGCCGGGGTTTTCGATGCCGATGCAGGAGACCAGGAGGCCGATGAACATGCCGGCAATCGCCTTCACTGGCGACGAGCGCGCAACCAGCGTGGCGCACATCAGGCCGAGGAACGCCAGCCAGAAATATTCGAAGGTCGAGAACGACAGCGCGATCTCGGCGAGCGGCGGCGCCAGGATCATCAGCGAGAGCGTGCCGGCGATGCCGCCGACGGCGGAGAACCACACGCCGGCGCCGAGCGCGAGTTCGGCCTCGCCCTTGCGGGTCATGGCATAGGCTTCGTCTGCGTAAGCCGCCGAGGCCGGCGTGCCCGGAATGCGCAGCAAGGCACCCGGAATGTCGCCGGAAAAGATCGCCATCGAGGAGGCCGCCACGATGGTGGCGATGGCGGCGATCGGCGACAGATAGAAGGTGACGGGGACCAGCAGCGCGGTCGCCATCGTGGCCGAGAGGCCCGGCAGCGAGCCGATGACAAGGCCATACACCGACGCCGCGAACATCGCGACGATGACTTCCCAGGTGGAAATGAGTGCGAACGCTTCAATCAGGGTTTTCAGCATCGATCACCACGGCATCGGCAGCAGCCCGGCCGGCAAGGGCACGCGCAGCAACTTTGAGAAAATCAGATGAATGCCGATCGGCGCCAGCGCGGCGAGCGGCAGCGAAAGCTTCCAGCGGGCGCCGAGCGCGGTCGACGTCACGAACACGATCAGCGCCGCCGTGATGATGAAGCCAAGCCGGTCGGCGACCACTACATAAAACAGCAGCAATGCCGGCGGCAGCAGCGCGCGCAGGCCGTAGAGCTTGCCGGTAGGCGGTGGCTTCGGCTGGCCGCCTTCGACCGGAATCAGCTCTTCTTCCTCTTCGAAGGAGTGGCCGATCCCGAACGCGATCGCGAGCCCGCATAGCGCAAGGCCCGTTCCGATCACCAGTGGAAAGACGTTGGGTCCGACCGGCTGGCCGGGCACCGGCGGCAACTGCCAGCCGCCATAGGCGGCAGCCGCGCCGAGGCCAACGAGAAACAACCCCGTGACGCGATCGGGAAGACGCATGGACTAGCTCCGCAGGTTCGGACGATGTCCGCCGGTGATCAGGCCTTCGAGAGGCCGGCGGCCTTCATCGCCACGCCCATCTGGGCGTCGCCCTTGTCCATGAAGGTTTCGAATTGGGCCGCGTCGCCCCACACCGTTCCGAAGCCGCGATTGCTCATGAACTCCTTGAACTCCTTGGAGTCGTAAACCTTCTTCAGCGCGGCCGTCATCCTGCTCGCGACATCCGCAGGCAGGCCCTTGGGACCGGCAATGCCGCGCCACGCACCGGTCGAATAATCGATGCCCATCGCCTCCTTCAGCGTCGGCACGTCGGGGAAGGCCGGATTGCGTTTCTCGGACATCAGCGCAAGGCTGCGCGCCTTGCCGGCTTCGATGATCGCGCGCGCTTCCGGCACCGAACAGGTGGTGAGGTCGAGACCACCCGCAGCGAGATCCTGCATCGCGGGCGCGGCGCCGTTCGACGGCACCCACGCCACGTGGTTGGGCGCAAGTCCCATCGCCTGCATCCAGCCGACCAGCGCCAGGTGCCAGATGCCGCCCTGGCCGGTGCCGGATGCCTTGAACTTGCCGGCAGGCGCGGCCTTGATGGCGTCGGCAAGCTCTTTCACGGTCTTGTAGGGCGATCCGGAACTGACCTGGATGCCGGGCGGATCCTCATTCATCAGCGCCAGCGGCGTGTAGCTCTTGGGCGCGAGTTCGGTGAGTCCCTGCCAGTGCATCATCGAGATTTCCACCGTCAGCATGCCGATGGTGTAGCCGTCGGGCTGCGCGGTCGCGATCGCGGAATGACCGACCACGCCGGAGCCGCCGGTGCGATTGACCACGTTGAAGGGCTGGCCGAGATCCTTCTCCAGCAGCGCCGCAACAATGCGCGCGGTCGCGTCAGTGCCGCCGCCGGCGCCCCATGGCACGATCAGGGTCACCGGCCGTGCCGGATAGGCCTGCGCCAAGGCCGGTTTGAAGCCAGAACCCGCGACAGCCGCCGCAGCGGCGGATGAGGCCACAAAGGCGCGGCGCGTGATCTTCCTGGACATGGTGGTCCTCCCCTGCGGCGCCCGTGAATCCAGGCGCTCTTGTGATGTCCGCATTCTAGGCGGCTTTGCGCCGCGGTCGCAAGCCGTTGGCCGATCATATGGTTTCATCGCAAGTGGACATCTCGCCACATCCGGAAATCGGGTGGCGGCGATCGGACGACCGGGCATAGGTATCCATGTGCGGTTCAGTCATCGGGCCGCGACCGATGGCGGAGAGAACCATGACGACAGCCTATTACAGCACCGTGCTGAACCATCCGCTCGAATCCGTGTGGACCCTGATCCGCGATTTCAACAACTACCCGGCCTATATCGACGGCGTCAGCGAAAGCGTGATCGAGGACGACAGGGGCGGCGACGAAGTCGGCGCCGTCAGGCGGTTCTGCTACCTCGGCAACTGGATCAGGCAGCGGCTCGCCGGCCATTCCGACGAAGCGCACACGCTGACCTATGCGGGCATCGATCCGCTGCCGTTTCCGGCCGGGCTTGTTCCGGATGCGCCCGCGCCGACGCGCTATGAGGGGACGATGCACCTGCTGCCGGTCGTCGAGGGCAACCGGACTTTTATCGAATGGAAGGTGCAGCTCGAAACCGCGCCGCAGGATGCCGGCCGCTGGCAGACGCTGTTCCAGTCATGGATTCCGGACTGGACGCATTCGCTCGAGCGGGCGCTAGACCGGCCCACCTGACTGGAGCGCGGCCGTCATTGTTGACGGTCTTCGTCATCCTTCGGCCGCGCACCGCCGAAAATCTTGACGCCTTCCGGCGTCAGGTATGGCTTCAACGTCTCCCACGGCACGAAGGCGACGTACCCGCCTTCGGCATAGGAGCCGACCGTGTAAGGGGAGTAGTGGAAGGTCAGGCCGGAGCTCTTGCCTTGCTCGGTCGACGGCGCCAGCGAGACCGGCCCGATCTTGAGCAGCTTCGGCTCGATGGCTTCGATGGCGCTGGCATCCTCGCCTTCCGCGCCGCGTTTCTTTTTCTCGGCGTCGAGGGATGCAATGACGCCTTGCCGCATCGCTTTCAGCGTCGGGCCGTTGTCGGCCGTTTCGGTAAAGAACGGACGGATGCTGATGCGTTTGCCGGCTGACCTGTCCCACAGGATCGTGTCGGACGAACTGTTGGGATGCGCGCCGCCAGTATATGCATAGTCGGCCCTGACGATGCTGACATAGCGGCCATCGACCACCGAGCGCGTTTCGTATTTCCGCTCCATGGTCCACGGGCCGTTGCGGAACAGCTCAGGCTCCTGCTTGCGTTCCTTGTCGGCATCGGCACGGTTCTTCTTCGCCCACGCTTTGCCCTCGGCCAGACAATTCGCTGCCAGCGCCGGATCGGCCTTGATCTTCGCGTCGAGAATGACGCGGGCTTCGATCGATCTGGTCTTGATGGAAAAGTCCGGCTTGGGCTCGGCGGCAAGCGCTGGGCCGAGCGCTGCAGCGCATGCGATGGCGCCCACTAAAGTTAATGCCCGGGCGAATGCGAGGTTGCGCAAGGACGATCCTTCCGGAAGGTGCTCGTCCGGCGGAAAATTACTCCGCCGCCTCGCTACTGTGGCCGAGCCGGGCGTTGAGCTTGTGGATCAGCTCTTCGGCGGCGTCGGAGATCACGGTTCCCGGCGGGAAGATCGCCTCGGCACCGGCCTTGTACAGCGCTTCATAATCCTGCGGCGGCACCACGCCGCCGATGATGATCATGATGTCCTCGCGGCCGTGCTTCTTCAGCGCGGCCTTGAGTTCGGGCACCGCGGTGAGGTGGGCGGCCGCCAGCGACGACACGCCGAGAATGTGCACGTCGTTCTCCACCGCCTGCCGCGCCGCCTCGTCGGCGGTGGCGAACAGCGGCCCGATATCGACGTCGAAGCCGACATCGGCGAAGGCGGATGCGATTACCTTCTGGCCGCGGTCGTGGCCGTCCTGGCCGATCTTGGCGACGAGGATGCGGGGGCGGCGGCCTTCGGCCGTCTCGAACGCATCGATCAGTTCCTGCACTTTTTCGACCCGATTGGACATGGCGGACGCCTCCCGCTTATAGACGCCGGTGATGGATTTGATTTCGGCGCGGTGACGCCCGAACACTTTTTCCATCGCGTCCGAAATTTCGCCGACGGTGGCTTTCGCGCGCGCCGCGTCAATCGCCAGCGCCAGCAGGTTACCGTTGCCTTCGCCGGCGCTGCGCGTCAGCGCGGCCAGCGCCTGATCGACTTCCTTCTGGTCGCGCTCGGTGCGCAGCCGCTTCAGCTTGTCGATCTGTAGACGGCGCACGGTGGAATTCTCCACCTTGAGCACGTCGATCGCGGCCTCATTGACCGGCTTGTACTTGTTGACGCCGATCACCGCCTGCCGCCCGGCGTCGATCCGCGCCTGCGTCTTGGCGGAGGCTTCCTCGATCCGCAGTTTGGGCACGCCGGCTTCGATGGCCTTGGCCATACCGCCGAGCGCCTCGACTTCCTGGATATGGCCCCAGGCTTTCGCCGCGAGATCCCGCGTCAGCCGTTCGACGTAATAGGAGCCGCCCCAGGGATCGATGATGCGGTTGGTGCCGCTTTCCTGCTGCAGGAATAATTGCGTGTTGCGGGCGATGCGGGCCGAGAAATCTGTCGGTAGCGCCAAGGCCTCGTCGAGCGCGTTGGTGTGCAGCGATTGGGTATGGCCCTGCGTCGCCGCCATCGCCTCGATGGTGGTGCGCATGACATTGTTGAAGACGTCCTGCGCGGTCAGCGACCAGCCGGAAGTCTGGCAATGCGTGCGCAGCGACAGCGAGCGCGGATCCTTCGGATTGAACTGCGTCAGCAGCTTGGCCCACAAAAGCCGCGCGGCGCGCATCTTGGCGACTTCCATGAAGAAGTTCATGCCGATCGCCCAGAAGAACGACAGCCGCGGCGCGAAGCGGTCGACATCGAGACCGGCGGCAAGTCCGGCACGCAGATATTCGACGCCGTCGGCCAGCGTATAGGCCAGCTCGAGGTCCTGCGTCGCTCCGGCTTCCTGCATGTGATAGCCCGAAATGGAAATGGAGTTGTACTTCGGCATTTTTTGCGAGGTGTACGCAAAAATGTCGGAGATGATCCGCATCGAGGGCGTCGGCGGATAGATGTAGGTGTTGCGCACCATGAACTCTTTGAGAATGTCGTTCTGAATGGTGCCCGACAGTTTCTCCGGCGGAACGCCCTGTTCCTCGGCGGCTGCTACGAACAGCGCGAGGATCGGCAGCACCGCGCCGTTCATGGTCATCGACACGCTCATCTGGTCGAGCGGAATGCCCGCAAACAGCGTGCGCATGTCGTAGATGGAATCGATCGCCACGCCGGCCATGCCGACGTCGCCTGAGACGCGCGGATGATCCGAGTCATAGCCGCGGTGGGTGGCGAGGTCGAACGCGACCGAGAGCCCTTTCTGCCCGGCCGCGAGGTTGCGGCGGTAGAACGCGTTGGAATCTTCCGCCGTCGAGAAGCCGGCATATTGCCGGATGGTCCAGGGCTGGTTGACATACATGGTCGGGTAGGGGCCGCGCAGATAGGGGGCGACGCCCGGCCAGGTCTCGAGGAAGTCGATACCTTCGAGATCGGCCTCGCTGTAGCCGGGCTTCACCGGGATACCCTCGGGCGTCAGCCACGGCTCGGCGCTGCCGGCGGGTTGCGCGGGCGCCACCGGCTCGAACGTGACATCAG
Organism: Bradyrhizobium sp. McL0615; assembly: GCF_049993905.1. NCBI lineage: Bacteria > Pseudomonadati > Pseudomonadota > Alphaproteobacteria > Hyphomicrobiales > Nitrobacteraceae > Bradyrhizobium > Bradyrhizobium sp. McL0615. The sequence continues at coordinate 3,169,914 of NZ_CP188254.1, forward strand.
CGAAATTGGGAATGCGGGTCATGAGGTCACCAGTACTGTGTCTCGTCGGGCAACACGGCGCTTCAGCTCGTCACGCACGTCCTTCAGCTCGCAGTCCAGGAGATACAGGTCGTAAAGTGAGGGCTTCCTGAAGCTGAAGTATTGAAGGCCGTAAAATTTGTAGAAGATGCGTGCGTGCAGGAGGCCGCGACCGAACAACAAGCCTAATCCCCTTTGATACACCCATTTGTTGCCAGAAAATCCAGGCAAAGCGCGATGCATGGATTCCCGGTCCGCGATGAGCGCTTCAAACCTTGTCGCGATCTCAGCGTCGCTGAGTTTCGCGAGGTCTCCACGGAGGTTAATTCCAAATCGCATCAATCACGACCTTGGTAGCTTGCTGACCAATTCTACCATGCGGTCCGTCGCTTGGCACAACTCGAATCCAGCAGAAAAACCCATTAATCATGATCTGGATGCTGGTGGCTGCTGATGGTCGCCAGCTTCTCCGGCCCGTAATTCTGCTGCGTGGTCTGGCTCGGCAGGTTGGCGATGCCGACCACCCAGCCGAGCCGGGATTCGGTTCCATATTGCCGCGTCGGCACCACCCGGTCGGGGCGGTCGAACGAGCCGGTCATGATCTCGATCCGGGGTCCGCCGATCCGCCGGAAGCTCAATGGCGTGCCGCAGTCGGCGCAGAAATCGCGCTCGGCGATGGAGGAGGATTGAAAGGCGGATGGCTTGCCGCGGGTCCAGCTGAAGTTTTCATGCTCGATGTCGGCGAAAGAGGCAAACGGTGCGCCCGATGCCTTCTGGCACATTCGGCAATGGCAGATGCTGATCTTGGCCGGCACCCCCGATACCGCAAAGCGGATGGCGCCGCACTGGCAGCCGCCGGTCAGGACCGTCTTGTGGTTGTTTTCCGTCATGCTTGCTCCATCCGCCGCCAGGCTTCCCGCAGCATCGCGAGCGCGTCGCCGCCGGCAAAGATGAAATCACTGATGCCGGCCTCGCGCAGCGCGGCCTCCTGTTCGCCGGGCCGCCCTGCCAGATAGATATGCTTGGCGCCCGCTGCTTGAAGGGCTTTTGCAGCAGATGCCGCGTGTTCCGCATAGGCTTTGTCGGATGAGCACAGGCAAGCAACAGCCGCGCCCGACGTCTTGAACGCGGTGGCCAGCGCGGCCGGGTCGGCAAAGCCCTGGGTGTCGATCGCCTCGATGCCGCCGGTCTCGAAAAAGCTCTTGGCGAAGGTGGCGCGCGCGGTGAAGTCGGCCGCGGTGCCGAGATCGGCGAGGAAGATTTTTGGCCGTGCGCCTGACGTCTTGAGCTTTTCGTCCGACTTGTCGCGCAGTGCCTCGAACGGCGCGGCCAGCCGCATCGGCGCCAGCGGGTCGAACTTGAACTTCGCCTCGCCATAGGATGGCAGCACGATCGGCTTTGCGTCGAGCACGGCGATCTCAGCCTCGTGGAGGTTCGGGAATTCGCTCGCACCGGTCAGAACGTCCTTGCGCTTGGCAATATTGGCCTCGCGCGCGGCTCGTGTCGCGGCGACCTTGCGCTGGATCAGGTTCTGCTCGAGCGCGGCGAAGATGCCGCCGGCCTTTTCGATCTCCTGAAACAGCGACCATGCGGATTCGCAAAGCTGTCTTGTCAATGTTTCGATGCCGCCGGAGCCGGCTGCGGGATCGCTCACCTTGGCGAGATTGGATTCCTCCAGCAGCACCAGTTGCGTGTTGCGCGCGGCACGCCGCGCGAACGGATCGGGCAGACCTAGCGCCAGCGTGTGCGGCAAAACGGTGATGGTGTTGGCGCCGCCGAGACCGGCGGAGAAGGTCGCCATCGTCGCGCGGAGCATGTTCACGTAGGCGTCGCGCTGCGTCAGCATGCGCCACGCGGTATCGGCTGCGACGAACAGCGGCTTCGGCGTCAGCCCGCAGGCCTGCTCGATCCGCGCCCACAACAGCCGCAGCGCGCGGAATTTCGCCAGCGTCAGGAACTGGTCCGCATCGGCGCTGAGCCGAGCATAGACCATGCCTTGCGCGTCTTCGAGCGCAACGCCTGCCTGTTCGATCGCGCGCAGATAGGCGATCCCGGCAGCCAGCACGAAGGCCAGTTCCTGCACTTCCGATCCGCCGGCATCATGGATCACCCGCCCATCGGCGGCTGCGAGCGGGCCCTTGAAGCCCATCGCGGCGAGACCTTTGATCGCGCCGGTGACCGCGGGCACGATTTCGCCCCAGCTGTACGGACTTGAGCCCCACACCGCACAGGACCCGAGCGGGTCGAGCCCGAAGCGGATATCGCAGGCGGCGGGATCGATACCTCTGCGCTTGATATATTCCGCCACGTGAATGGCGGCCATTCGCGACTGCGGGCCGATCTGAAGCTCGATACCGATCCCGGCGTCGAGATAGATACCGTCGAGAACCTGCGCGACCGCGTCCGCCGAAGGATCCAGTCCGAAACCATGGGCATCATTGGCACCGGCGAATACGAGTGTCAGCCCCGTCGCGCCGTTCTCCAGGTCGTGCAGCGCCTGCGCATTGGCTGCCTTCGCGTCGGGATGATCGATCCGCTGCATGATCTGCCAGGGCGCAGCCGCGGCGCGGCCGGCGACCGGCGTAGCTCCCTTCGCACGGGCGTAGATCGGATCGATCTTCAACCCATCGGACGTCTTGCTGACCAGTTTCTCGAACGGCGCGCCCTTCAGCACCCCGTCGACCAGCTTGCGCCAGTCCTCGTAGGTCGCTTGCGGAAACTCCGCGGCCAATGTCAGTTCGTCAGTCTTGGTCATCCGGGCTATTTATTCCCTGGTCGTCTCTTGATTTGGCCGGAAATTGCCACGGGGCGGGCGCCAAGCCAAACGGTTGTTTTGGGGTCTTTCGGGGTCAATCGAGGTCAGGCAACCGCTGGATACCCTCGGTCGAAAGCTGCGCCAGCGCGTCGGCGACGCGGCGTCCCGCAATGATATGGTCGGGCGCGATTTCGGCCAGCGGCACCAGCACGAAGGCGCGCTCCAAAGCCCGCGGATGCGGCAGCGTCAGTTCCGGCTTGTCGAGCTTGACGTCGTCATAGGCGATCAAATCGAGGTCGAGGGTGCGCGGCCCCCAGCGCGTCTCATGGGCGCGGTCGCGGCCGAACTTCTTCTCGATCTTGTGCAAAGTGAACAATAGCGCATGCGGATCGAGGCTGGTTTCGATCTCGATGCAGGCATTGGTGAACGGCGCCTGGTCCTCCTCGCCCCAGGGTGGGGTGGTATAGTCCGAGGAACGCGCGAGCAGGGCGGCTTGTGTCATGCCGCAAATATTGGCGATGGCTTTCTGGAATGTCGCGCGGACGTCGCCGACATTGCCGCCGAGCGCGATCAGCACGTCCGCCATGTCAGGGCGATTGCCGCTTGCGCATCAGCACCACGCCGACATCCTCGAAGATCGCGGCAATCGGTGCATGCGGCTTGTGAACCGTGATCTTGACCGCATCGATGCGCGCAAACGCCGCGAATATCGCGTCGGCAACGGCGCCGGCGGCGCGTTCCAGCAGCTTGTAATTGGTGTTCTTGAACGCCGCCGTCGCGGTCGCGACCACACTGGCATAGGATACGGTGTCGGACAGGTGATCGGTGCGCGCGGCTTCCGACAGATCAGCGGAAAGTTCGAGGTCGATGACAAAGCGCTGCCCGACTTCGGTCTCGTGCTCCATCACGCCGTGGCGGGCATGGATGACGACGCCGGTGATGAAGATCGTATCGCTCATCCCTGTTCCCTGATTGCGGCGGTGACGCGCAGCGCCTGTACGGTCTCGGCGACGTCATGCGCCCGGATGATCCGCGCTCCGTTCTGGGCCGCCAGCAGATGCGCGGCAATCGAGCCGCCGAGACGTTGATGCGGCTCCGACGGCGTCACCGTGCTGATGAAACGCTTGCGCGAGGCGCCGACCAGCAGCGGAAGTCCGAACGACTGCAACTCACCGAGCCGCGCCAGTGCGGTCATGCTCTGCTCGGGCGTCTTGCCGAAGCCGATGCCGGGGTCGAGGACAATCTTGTCAGGCGAAATTCCGGCGCGGGCGGCGATGTCGAGCGAGGCTGCAAAGAAATTGGAGATGTCCTGCATGATGTCGATGGCAGGATCGGTACTATCGCGGTTATGCATGATGATGATGGGCACGCCGCGCTCGGCGACCAGTCCCGCCATGCCGGAATCGCGCTGCAGGCCCCAGACATCGTTGGCGACGATAGCGCCCTGATCGAGCGCCCAGGCGACGACGGCCGATTTCATGCTGTCGATCGACACGGGAATGCCGAGCGCCATCACGTCAGGCAGCACCGGCTGCAGGCGCTTCATTTCTTCTTCCGCCGAGATCGGTTCCGAGCCATAGGGCCGGGTGGATTCCGCGCCGATGTCGATGATGTCGGCGCCCTCCGCAACCATCCGCCGGGCCTGGGCCAGCGCGCGCTCGGGGGCGGCGAATTGCCCGCCGTCGGAGAATGAATCGGGCGTTACATTCAGTACGCCCATCACCGCCGGATAGGGCCTGGACGTTAGCGCAGGCAGCACCGCATGACCGGCCGGACCGGTTGCGGCGGGAGGTCTGGGCTTGGTTGCGATCATGCGGTCGCTTTGCGCGGTCCGCGCCGGGGAGTCAAGGCGTGAGAGCCGGCTGCCGCGGGCCGGTCAGGCCGGCCTCAGTAGCTGATTTTTGGCGCAAGCTTGCGCGCCCGCTCGATCAGTTGCTCGACCGATCTTTCGGAAGGCAAAACCCTGACGAGTTTGCGCCTGGTATTCACGTCTTTCATGTTCTGGGCCAGGCGTGCCGGATTGCGGTGGGCGAGTTCGCGCACGGTGGTGACGCCGGCCGCGCGTACCAGGCCCACCTTGGCCTTGCCCATTCCGGGAATGCGCATGTAGTCGGAAAAATTGGCCCATTCGAGCAGTTGCTGTTCGCTGATGCCGGTCTTCGCCGCGAGTCCCTTGCGTCCCTTCACCGTGCGGGCGGCCTCCAGCAGCGCCTCGGTGGTGCGAATGCCCAACGATTTCAGTTTCGAGGCATAGTAGGCGGTCAAGCCTTCGATCTCGGAAAGGGGATAAGTCATGATACTCGATGAAAAAAGAATGTGCCCGGGCCGAACGTGCTTGCGAAGATGCGTCCTATGCGAATTGGCTGAGGCCCGGCGTCCCTGAAATGATTTCGCCCATTTGATCTGCTCCGATTTTGTCGCGACCGAACCTGAAAAGTTCACGCGCCACGCCTTGGATCTCGTTCATGCCCAGACCGAGCGCCATCAGCCTGGTGCCCACCGCCATCAAGCCTCCGCCCATCAGCCGCGAGAAGCCGCCATTGCTGCTGGACGCCGCGATCGCAGCCTCGGCACCCGGAATTTGGTCGATCAGGGCCTGAACTTTGTCGGAGGGTCCCTCGTTACGGAGAAAACCCAGAACGATGCCGATGGTTTTTTCAGCGACAGCGCTATCGATGCCGGCCTTGAAGGCCAGCCGTCCTATCAGTTCGTCCATATTTGCCCCGTCCCCAACCGGTTTAACCGGGTCGCCTGCTTACCGATTGATCTTGAGCGCCTGCCATTTGAAATACAAGCGATCCGCGCGTGCGAAGGCAGTTTTGGTTCTAGATCGAGTCGCGAGTGTTGCAGCAATGCAAGAGTGAGTGCCGGATTCAGGTGGGCTTATTGCGCTGCGTTCACGATTTCTCCGCGGGAGGACGGAAAAAAGTATGAGAAACGCAAACGATGAAGCGGGTGAACGCTCACGTTTACGTCGCCGACGGTTTCAATCCGCGGCCAGGATGCGATATGATCGCCAACCAAATCTACCCGATGCGCGCGAAAAGGCGGTGCGATGGTGACCTCCGATAACAAGACGGCCGATACCGACGAGAAGATTTTTATCGGCAAGGGCGAACAGACGGCTTGGCTGACGCTTGCGCTTGCCAATCGGCACGGCCTTGTCACCGGAGCGACCGGAACCGGCAAGACCGTCTCGCTGCAGGTGATGGCGGAGGGCTTTGCCCGCGCCGGCGTTCCCGTGTTCGCGTCCGATATCAAGGGCGACCTGTCCGGTATCTCGGAAGTCGGCGAGGGCAAAGATTTCATCCTCAAGCGCGCCGGAGAGATGGGCCTTAATTTTCAGCCCGACCAGTTCTCGACTGTGTTTTGGGACGTGTTCGGCGAGCAGGGCCATCCGGTTCGCGCCACGGTCACCGAGATGGGGCCGCTATTGCTGTCGCGGATGCTCGATCTGAACGACGTGCAGGAAGGTGTTCTCAACGTCGCATTTCGCGTGGCGGACGAAAACGGCCTGACGCTGATCGACATGAAGGATCTGCGGTCGCTGCTGGATGCGATCGCGCCCGCCGGCGGCAAAAAAGGGCCGGATGCCGAGGAGGATGAACTCGCGGATATCCGAAAGGCGGCGCAGAGCTACGGCAATGTCAGCAAGGCAACTGTCGGGACCATTCAGCGCCAGCTGCTGGTGCTGGAAAACCAGGGCGGCACGAAATTCTTCGGCGAGCCGGCGCTCACCCTGAAGGATTTCATGAAGACCGACAGCGACGGCCGGGGAATGGTCAACATCCTGGTTGCCGACAAGCTGATGCAGAGCCCCAGGCTCTACGCCACTTTCCTGTTGTGGATGCTGTCGGAGCTGTTTGAAGAACTGCCGGAAGCCGGCGACCTGCCGAAGCCGAAACTGGTGTTCTTTTTCGACGAGGCGCATCTGTTGTTCAACGACGCGCCGAAGGCGCTGATGGACAAGATCGAGCAGGTGGTCCGGCTGATCCGCTCCAAGGGCGTCGGCGTCTATTTCGTCACGCAGAACCCGATCGACGTGCCGGACAAGGTGCTGGCCCAGTTGGGCAACCGCGTGCAGCACGCGTTGCGCGCCTTCACGCCGCGCGATCAGAAGGCGGTCAATGCGGCGGCGCAGACCTTCCGCCCCAACCCGAAGCTCGACACCGCCCGCGTCATCATGGAACTCGGCAAGGGCGAGGCGCTGGTGTCGTTCCTGGAAGGCGGCGGCACGCCGACCATGGTCGAGCGCGTCATGATCCGGCCGCCGACGGCGCGGATCGGGCCGATCACGCCGGAGGAACGCAAGGCAATCATGAACAACAGCCCGGTCAAAGGCAAATACGAGACCGCGATAGACGCCGAATCCGCCTATGAGATGCTGCAGAAGCGCGTTGCCGGAACGGCGGCGCCTGCGGATGGGCAAGGTGGTGGCGCCGGCGCCGCCGGAGGCGGAATTCTCGGACAGCTCGGTTCGATCGTCGGCACGATCTTCGGCACCAACGTCAAGCGTGGCAGGATGTCGACCGGTCAGGTGATTGCGCGAGACGTCACGCGCTCTGTCACCAACAAGGTCATCGGCGGTGTCGCTGCCGATCTCGGCAAAGCAGTCGGCGGCTCGCTCGGTGGTTCTATCGGGCGCTCGCTGGTGCGCGGCGCGCTCGGCGGCTTGCTGCGGCGGTAGAGCGTTTTCGAGCGAAGTGGCAGTCGGTTCGCGCGAAGAGCTGCGACGTAATCTCCTCTGAATCCGGAACGAGCGTGTGCTGAGATATCCGTCGCTACGAAGGCCGCTCGATCTGCTGTTTCTGGTCTGCTGCATCGCCTTGACCGCCGATGTGCTCGTTCCGGAAATCTGGGGCAGCGGCAAGACCAAGGACTATCCGCTCTGGTTCTGGGCGGGGCAGCAGGTACTGCAGGGGAGGAACCTCTACCCAGAGAATCCCGCTGTCTATTTCGAATTCATCTATCCGCCGCTCTCGGCGGTGCTGCTCGCGATCCCGAGCTGGTTCGGCAAGATCCCGCTTTATCTGTGCCTGTCGTTCCTCAACATCGTCGCGTGGTGGATGACGGCGCAGTTCTCGCACGCGATGGCGGGGTCGGGGCGCAAGCCCGGGCCATGGCTGGAAGCGTTGCCGGGCTTCGTCACCGTCACCTTCGTGTTCGACATGTTCGATCTGGGCCAGCCGAATCTCGTGCTGCTGGCGCTGATGCTCTACGGGTTCTGGCTGCTGCGCGATCACCGTGGCTGGATGGCGGGCAGCATGTTTGCGCTGGCGACCGCCATCAAGGTGTTTCCGGTGGCGGTGCTGCCCTATCTGGTGTGGCGAAGACAGTGGGCGGCGGCCGCGAGCATGCTGGTGTTCATCGGCGTGTTTCTGTTCGTGCTGCCGGCGCCGTTTCGCGGCTTCCAGCACAACGCCGCGGAGCTCAAGACCTGGTATCAGGGCATGGTGGGGACCAGTTCGGAGAAGGGGTTCGGGCAGCGCGATGAGCAGAACTGGTCGTGGGTCAACCAGTCGATCATCGCCATGACGCACCGGCTGACGCGACCGGTGAACTATAATCAGGACGATCCATCCAAGCCTGTGCGCACGATGAATGTCGCCGACCTCGATTTCAAGACGGCGAACTGGGTCGTGCTGGCGATCTCGCTCGCGATCGGGCTCGGATATGTCGCGGTGATGCCGCCGGCGTCGCGCCGTACGGAACGCTCGGATGCCGAGGAGATCGGCATTCTCTTTTGCCTGATCACCGTCGCCTCGCCCTTGGCCCGCCAATATTACTTCCTGTGGCTGTTCTTTCCGATCACCGTGCTCGCGCATCGCGCCGCCTATGATCTCAGGCCCGCGGCGAGGGCCGGCACGTGGGTGCTGCTCGCTGCGGCGGGCGGCTTGCTGTGCCTCTCGCTTCCGCTGTTTCCGACCGACCTGCAGGCGTATGGCAATAATCTCGCCGCCACCGTCCTGCTGACGGCAGGGCTGGTCTGGCACATATTGCATCCGCCTGCCGCGGATGTTGCCTTGCCTCAGGCCGCAGGCGGGCTACAACTTGACGCCAATAACAAGGCTCACAGCCAAGGGTAACCTAGGGATAATCCGCCATGTCCAACGCAAAGATCCAGCCGGTTCTCGATCACATCGACGCCGATTTCGACAACAGCCTCGAGCGGCTGTTTGCGCTGCTGCGGATCAAGTCGATCTCGGCCGACCCGGCCTTCGCCGGCGATTGCAAGGCGGCCGCCGATCACCTTGCCAAGGATATCGCGACGCTCGGTTTCAAGGCCGAGGTGAGGCCGACGGCGGGACACCCCGCGATCGTCGCCAAGGCCAACGGCAGCAGCGACGGCCGGCCGCATGTTCTGTTCTACGGGCATTATGATGTGCAGCCGGTCGATCCGCTCAATCTGTGGCATCGGCCGCCGTTCGAGCCTGTTGTCACCGACCATGTCGATGGCAGAAAAATCATCGTGGCGCGCGGCGCGGAGGACGACAAGGGGCAGTTGATGACTTTCATCGAGGCCTGCCGCGCCTGGAAGAAGGTGACGGGATCGCTGCCGGTCGATGTCACGATCCTGATCGAGGGCGAAGAAGAAGTCGGCTCGAAGAATTTCGTGCCGTTCATGGAGGCGATCAAGGATGAGTTGAAGGCCGACTTCGCGCTGGTCTGCGACACCGGCATGTGGGACCCGAACACGCCCGCCATCACAACCTCGCTGCGCGGCCTGATGTATGACGAGGTCACCATCAAGGCCGCCAACCGCGACCTGCATTCCGGCGTATTCGGCGGCGGCGCGCGCAACCCGATCCGCGTGCTGACCAACATCCTCGGCGGCCTGTTTGACGACAACGGCCGCATCACCATTCCCGGCTTCTACGACGGCGTGAAGGATCTGCCGCCGGATATTCTGGCGCAGTGGAAGAACCTGAACCTGACGCCGGAGTCGTTCCTGAAGCCGATCGGTCTGTCGATCCCCGCCGGCGAAAAGGATCGCCTGCTGATCGAGCAGGTGTCCTCGCGTCCGACCTGCGACATCAACGGCATCATCGGCGGCTATACCGGCGAGGGCTCGAAAACCGTGATCCCGGCGGAAGCCTCCGCAAAGGTCTCGTTCCGTCTGGTCGAAGGCCAAGACCCGCAGAAGATCAAAAAGGCATTCCGCGACTATGTCACCGCGCGGCTGCCGGGCGACTGCAAGGCCGTCTTCACCGAGCACTCCAGTGGCGCGGCCATCGCGCTCGACTGGAACATGAAGCCGCTGGCGGCTGCCAAGCGCGCGCTGACCGAGGAATGGGGCAAGGAGGCGCTGCTGGTCGGCTCCGGCGCCTCGATCCCGATCGTCGCGGATTTCAAGAAGACGCTCGGCCTCGACAGCCTGCTGGTCGGCTTCGGCCTCGACGACGACAACATCCATTCGCCGAACGAGAAGTACGACCTCAAGAGCTTCCACAAGGGCATCCGCTCCTGGGCGCGGATTTTGGGTGCGTTCGCGGAGGCGGCGCGCTGAATTGCGACGCTGCGTAGGGTGGGCAAAGGCGCGCTTGCGCCGTGCCCACCATCTATCCGAGTTGTCGGGCTATGGTGGGCACGCTCGCTTTGGCCACCCTACGGCCTGGCGCAAATAAAAACGCCGCCCGGAATTGGGCGGCGTTTTGCTTGGGCCGTGTAGAGGTCGTTGGCGGCTATCTTACACGGAAACTCTGAAATTTCAATTCCGGTAGCTCGGATCGATGCGGTCGAGTTTGCGCAGCAACGGCGGCCACACCAGATTGGTCGAGCGCAGTTCCGCACGGTCTGCATTGCTGAACAGTTGTTCGTTCTTGTCGATCACGGCCTGCTCGACCGGGTAGGCGGTCGGTCCCAGCATGCGGGTGCGCACCTGCATCGTGCAGGCCCGCTCCAGGTGGTACATGCGCTCGAAGGCGGAAGCGACCGAGCGGCCCACCGTCAGCGTGCCGTGATTGCGCAGCAGCATGTGGTTCTTGTCGCCGAGGTCCTTCTGCAACCGAGGACGTTCGTCGTGATCCAGCGCCACGCCTTCATAGTCGTGATAGGCGAGGTCGTGGGTGACGAACTGCGCGGTCTGGTTCATCGGCAGCAGGCCCTCCCTGCAGCTCGCGACCGCGGTTCCGTCGGGCGTGTGGAGATGAAGCACGCAGCCGGCGTCCTCACGCACCTCGTGGATCGCCGAATGGATGGTGAAGCCGGCCGGATTGATGCTGTATTCGCTCTCGCTAAGCTGGTTGCCGTGCAGATCGACCTTCACCAGGCTCGACGCCGTGATTTCCTCGAACATCAGTCCGTAGGGGTTGATCAGGAAGTGATGGTCGGGACCCGGCACGCGCGCCGAGATGTGGGTGTCGACCAGGTCGTCCCAGCCATAGAGCGCTACGAGACGATAGCAGGCGGCGAGGTTGACGCGCTGGTTCCACTCGGCGTCCGTCATGTCGGACGGAATTTGCTTCAGGCGAGCTTCGGCTGGCGACATGGCGCGCTTTCTCCGGAAAATTGTTGATTTTCGAAAGCGAGCCTAGCCCTGTGCCGGACGGGCAGCAAGGCGGACATCCTGCGTAGCAGTCATGCTATCGCGGCGATGCGCCGTTACGGCGCCGGAATTGCCAGCAGGGTCGAGATGCCGCGGCCGCGGATATCATAGACGCGCGCGAACACGACATCGTCGCGCTTGATTTCCACCATGACGGGGGCGGTGAGGCCCTTGCAGTAGAACTCGCCCAGCGTCATCGCGAAATCGGCGGACTGGCTGTCCCAGCCGATCGTGAAGTCGGGGCCGAGCGCCACCTGCGCCGGGCGCTGCGGACCGCATACCGCGACCTTCCATTTACGTCCCTGCGGCGCCGATTCCTGCCGCTCGACCAGCTCTTCGCGCAGGCCATCGGACGCCTGCTTCAACGCCAGGCCCCAATAGTCCAGCATGAAGAAGTTGTCGGCGGTCCGCACCGTGCCGGCGATGTGGTTGAAATGGGTATATTCGTAAGGGTGCAGGCGGATCATCTCGCTGAGCGGCAACAGCAGGCCGAACGTGAACACCGCAAGTGCGGCGGGTTGCCAGCGGCGGTGATGGTCCTTGAGCCAGTTCATGCCCCAGGCGAACGATACGCCGGCCAGCACCGCCATCGGAGGGATGACGAAAACGAAATGCCGGATGCCGTTGTAGAGCGCCGGCCGCTTCACCATCGCGATTACCAGCGGCAGGCTGGCCGCCAGCGTCAGCATCAGGAAGATGGTCTTGCGGCGGCCCGCGACGTCCGCGCGCGACAGCGACATGAAGGTGCCGACGACGCCGGCGATCAGCAGCGCGAGCATTATTTCGGGAAGCTGCAGCGCGAACAGCGTCGGCAAATAGGACCACGGCATGTCCGGCACCGAGACCAGCGCGCCGTCGAACATTTCCTTCCAGGGCTTTTCGAAGAAGTGCGAGAAATAGGTCAGCGCCTTGAACGGATGGTCCGCTTCCATGATCGACCACGGCCACACCAGGCCCATGACCAGGTATCCGAACACGAGGCCCGGCAGCAGCACGTACAGGACATGGGCGAAGCGGCGGACCGCTTCGCGCGCGCCTTGCGTGCGAAATTCCTCGATCAACAGCGGGACGAAGCCGACCAGCGCATAGACCAGCGCCAGCCCGCCGAGAATCCGGCAGCCGATGGAGAGACCGGCGCCGAGGCCGACGATCAGGATGGTTCGCGGCGAGGGAGCGGGATATTCCTCGGCGAGGCGCACCAGACCCAGGATCAGGATCACCATCGAGACGGCAAACGGCGCGTCTTTCGGGTTCATGAACATGTGTCCGTAGAAGGTCGGGCACAGCGTCAGCAGCAGCAGCGTCGCAAGCCCGGCAAGCGGGCCGCCGACGCGCCGCGCCAGCCGCCAGGTCACGGCAAGGCCGATGACGCCAACGATGGCGCCGAGCAGGCGGCGCGTTTCAAACAGCTCGAGCGGGATGATCTTGTGCAGCAGGGCCGCCGCCATGTCGAAGCCGCCGCCATACATGTAGAGGTTGGCGAACGACAGCGCGCCGGTGTCCTTGAAGCCGGAACCGTACATTCGCAGCAGCAGGTCGGCATATTCGGCGTGGGTGTAGTCGTCCCAGCCCAATCCGTAGTCACGGAAGGTCAGACTCGCGACAATTGTGACGACAGCAAGCGCCAGCATGGCGAGGTCGTCGCAAGTCCGTTCCACCGAGCGCCGCGCGGGCGTATCGAAGGCAGAAGTCGTGATGGATGACATGGTGATTGGTAACCCAGCCCCTATGGCCCAGCCTGAATATTCTTGAGCCTCATTCCCCGGGTACCCATATAGCGCAGTTCCATTTCCAAGTAATTGGGAATTGTGGCCTAAATCCCTGATGCAATGCAACAAACGGGCATCAATTGGTAGGTGGTAAGACTACGGAAGGTGGGCTGAACGAAGTCTGAATGACAAAGCTTGCCCCGCCGTCGGAATCCTGCAACGCGACAACGCTATTGCGGAACCGTGAGTGCAATTGGCGGTTGGCGGTGCACACAATATGACGGTATCGTGGCGTGGGCGGCTTGCGAGCGTTTCGGGCGCGGCTGAGGGGTTAGTTCGATGGTGTTTGTTATGTTGGTCGCCGGAATCGGCCTTGTTTTGGTGGGCCTGCTGGCGATCGCATATGGAATTGGGGTCCAACTCAGTACCGGTAATACGCTGATCATCGCCGGCATGATCGGCGTCTGCACTGGCATGATCATGCTTGGGTTCTGGACGACGGTGCGGGAGTTGAAGAACATCGCACGGCGGCTTGACAATGGCCGGCCTGACGCGCGCGGCGAGGCTGCGGCGCGGGATTCCGGCGGTTTCCCGGACGCCGAGCAGCTCGGAGATTCCGAACCCGTCACGCCAACGTCGCCGCCGGCTTTCTCTCCAGCCCCACAGCCTCCGCCCTGGCAGAACGAAGCTGTCCTGCGCGATCATCCGATTCCGGAACCGATGCACCCCGAACCGCCACCGGCAGCTTCGAAACCGAAGCGCAATTTGCTGTTTTCATCGACGTCGCGAAAAGAGCGCGAGCGCGCCCAGGCGCGGTCCGGCGAGGCGCTGCCGCCGGACCTGTTGTCGTCGGACCTTCGTCCCAGGGCGACCGTGCCGCCGGTCGAAACTGACGAACCGCGGCCGGCGCCGTTCGAAGATCCCTGGCCGAAAGCGGAACGCGCCAAGGCCGGTGAAATTTCGCCGCCGTGGCGTGCCAGCCGCATGCCTCCGACGCTCGCAGAAGCCAATGGCGGGCCGGCGCGGTTTGAGGATCGTCCGGAGGTGACGGTGCTGAAATCGGGCATTGTCGATGGCATGGCCTATTCGCTCTATTCCGACGGTTCGATCGAGGCCGAGATGCCGGAAGGGATGATGCGTTTCGCCTCGATCGATGAACTGCGCGCGCATCTCGACCAGCGGCTCTAAAGCCGGCAATACTTGCCACTGAGCCGGCTAGCGAAAATAAAGCGCCGCCGTTCTTGTCAATTATCCGGCACCTTGTTCATATTCGCCAAGTCGTATGAGTTACCGCTGATGTATAGGCGCGGATGGATACTGTCCGGACCGTAAGGCCGACATGTGCATTAGTGATCCCAGAAGGTTGAGCCATGACCGATTCCACCGGCAAGACGCCCGTCGAACTGACCGCCAATATCGTATCGGCCTATCTCAGCAATAATCCGACCCAGGCCTCGGAAATCCCGAACCTGATCAGCCAGGTCCATGCCGCGCTGATGCGGGTTTCGAGCGGGCGGCCGGAGACGCCGCTCGAGCCCGCCAAGCCGGCCGTGTCGGTGAAGAAGTCGATGACCCCGGAATATCTGGTGTGTCTGGAGGACGGCAAGCGCTTCAAGTCGCTGAAGCGCCATCTGCGCACGCAGTACAACATGACGCCGGAGCAATACCGCGACAAATGGGGCCTGCCGCCGGATTACCCGATGGTGGCGCCGAACTACGCGGTGGCACGTTCACAACTCGCCAAGAAAATGGGCCTCGGCCAGCAGGCGCGGAAGCGGAAGTAGTTTTTCCATAGCGTCTTCGCGTAGTGTCTCAGTTTGGAATTTGGTCGTCCGAAGTCGCCCATTTCGGTAGATCACAATGCACGCACTTCCTGGCGAATGGGTTCCGATACCACCATGTTGCGAAGAAGCGCTTGCCGCATCTTGGACATGGAAAATGCACCGCACGGATAGAAGTCACCAAAAATGCTGCCATCCAGCACAGCGCTATGGCGTAGAAAAAATAGTCTGATTTGACCTCGGTTAGAGAGGCAAGCGGCAAAGAAAAGCGCTAGAACGCCGGGCATGTAGCCGAGAAACACAGCCCAAAAGATCATCCTCCGCCGCCGGAAGTCTCGCCAGGCAGCGGCATAATCAGCTTTCATATCCATCTTTGCGCGCCGTGCGCGGCCCTACAAAAAACGAGAGGTCACTGAGATTTCAAACTGAGACACGTTTCGAGCGACGTGGGTGCCGGTTCGCGTCAAGAAAACGCGTAAAACACAAACTCTGAATGTCAGGAAGCCGCGGCCAGCGCCTCGCGCGCGTCGGAGCGGATGCGTTCGACCATGGAGCGCAGGCCGTTGGAACGCTGCGGCGTCAGATGGTCGCGAAATCCGAATTCGTCGAATACAGCAAGCGCATCGGTTGAAAGGATCTGCTGCGGCGTGCGGCCGGAATAAAGCGTGAGCAGGATCGCGATCAGGCCGCGCACGATGTGGGCGTCGCTGTCGCCCAGATATTTCAGCCGCGGTGCGCCGTTGCTGCTGCGGTCGATCTGCCTGGAGAGCCAGACCTGGCTGACGCAGCCATTGACCTTGTTGGCGGGGGAATGCTCGGCCTCCGGCATCGGGTCGAGCGTGCGGCCGAGTTCGATGACGTACCGGTAGCGGTCGTCCCAATCCTCAAGCAGCTCGAAATTATCCCTGATTTCGTCGATCGTCATCGTGGCCCGCGTCCGTTTCCGTAAGGCCTTATATAGGATGCGGACCGAACGAAAGCGACGGAAATGGAACCGGTTCCGCGGTCTTATTTCGAGGCCAGCGGCGTCCGCGGCATCCGCCATTCGATCGCCATATCCTCTTCCGTCAGCGCGTCGGCGGTCGGCGCGGCCTCGACCACGGCCTCGTCGTCGATCGAGCTGGTATGGTCGGGCTTCTTGTCCGGTACGCCGGGATGGTCGGGCTTGGTGATGATCTTGTAGATCTTGCGGGCGCCGTCCTGGGCGCGCTGACCGAGCACGGTCGCGGCCTGGCCGCCGACCTCGCAGGCCGCCGGCTGACGTTTGCAGAACTGGCCCATGTCGGAGACGGCGGCGGTCGCAGCCGATACGGCTTCGGAGGCGCCGATCTGCGGCACCTTGTCCGATTCAGGCGTCTTTTCCCTCGGCAGCAGCACGAGCACCAGCCCGAGCCAGAATGCCATGCGAAGCAGAAAAAACATCTCGCGACCCCGGTCGTCTCTTATGGTTGTGTTGCGGTTAAACCGCAGCTTTGTTCCTGACTAACAGCCGTCGATAAATCGGAAGTGTTTCCATTGAGGTAAAGTCGCCGAAAATTTTCCGAAAACCGGAATGATTCGATTCGGCGTAAATTTTCGATTGATGACCACTATCGCGCGAAAACTTCGTGCCGCTCGCGCATCCACGATTTCGAAACCATAGATCGATGCGGCTCTAAACCTATCGTTCACCATCCGCGTCGAATGAGCGCCATGCGGGGCATGAAACCCCCGCGAATGTGCAGCGTTTGCCGGCTGTCCACCGCGCCTTAGCGTTCGCTTAAGTTCGCTCTGACACGGTGGCGCAACAAGGATAATGGGGGCGTTCCGGCGCGTCTGTCTGACGAACAAGCCGAAGCGCGAGAACCGTGACTGTTTTGAGTATCATCCGCGATTGTCTCGATGCGTTGCTGCATCCCTCGGCACGATATGATGCGTTGACGCGCGCGCGTCACCGCGCATTCATGGCGCCGCGACTGCTCGGCAGCCTGGTGGCGCTTGCGGCTTTTCCGATCTATCTGGCGATGCGCGGGGCGCCCACGGCGCTCGAGGTCGCGGCCTTCGCCTGGCTGATCGCACCGATTCTGTTGTCGTGGTTCCTGTCGCGCACCGGCCGCTACGAAGGCTCGCATATTCTCTCCGCGCTGGCGCTGGCCGGACTCGTCATGATGGTTGCCATAACCACCGGCGGCATCGAATCATTCGCCGCGGTCTGGCTCATCGTCGTTCCGCTGGAAGCCGCGCTGTCGGCCTCGCGCCGCGTGGTCGCGTTCGCTTCCGCGCTGGCGCTGTCATGCGTCGCTATGCTGATCGCGCTCGGACATTTTCACTTCCTGCCGGTGCCGGAATCCAACGCGGCTTTGCACGGCGTCCTGATGGGAGCTGGCGTCGCTTCCGCGACGCTCTATGCCGCAGGACTGGCGGTCAGCGCGGAATCGCTGGCGCGCACTTCCGTGGCGCTGCTCTATGTCGAGGAGGACCGTTATCGCCTGCTCGCGCGAAATATGAGCGACGTGATTTCGCGTCACAACCGCAGCGGCGCAGTGGAATTCATTTCGCCGGCAGCCGAAGCCATGCTCGGCACGCCGGGTGCGCGGCTCACCGGCCATGGCCTGTTCGACCGCGTTCATGTCGTCGATCGTCCGGCCTATCTCACGGCGCTGTCGGATGCCGCGCGCGGCAGCGAGCAACGCGTCGAATTCCGCCTCCGCCGCGACGCGGTTCGCGGCCAGAACAGTTCCGCCGATTTCATCTGGGTCGAGATGCGCTGCCGTCCGCTCGAGCAGGATTCGCCCGAGGCCGACGTCGTCGCCGTGATGCGCGACGTCACCGACCGCAAGGTCCAGGAGCAGGCCCTCGAACTGGCGCGCACCGCCGCCGAACAGGCGGATGCTTCCAAGACCCGATTCCTGGCCACCATGAGCCACGAGCTGCGCACGCCGCTGAACGCCATCATCGGATTCTCCGAGATGATCGTGCACGAAGAGGCGATGATGATCGACGCCGCGCGCCGCAAGGAATATGCGCAGCTGATCAACGATTCCGGCCAGCATCTGTTGTCGGTGGTCAACGGCATCCTAGATATCTCCAAGATGGAAACCGGCAATTTCGAAATTTCGCCGGAGCCG
Source organism: Bradyrhizobium sp. McL0615 (assembly GCF_049993905.1). Classification (NCBI taxonomy): domain Bacteria; kingdom Pseudomonadati; phylum Pseudomonadota; class Alphaproteobacteria; order Hyphomicrobiales; family Nitrobacteraceae; genus Bradyrhizobium; species Bradyrhizobium sp. McL0615. The sequence continues at coordinate 3,187,829 of NZ_CP188254.1, forward strand.
TTCGCGCCGCGTGCGGCGCTCTTGCACTGCTGCAATTTGCTGGCGCTGAAGGCGCGCGACAACGGCGTCGATCTGATCACCCGCGCGGCCGAGGACTTGCCCGTGATGAACGGCGATCCCCGCGCGTTCAAGCAGATCGCGCTGAACCTCGTCGCCAACGCCATCAAGTTCACCGAGCGCGGCGGCAGCGTGACGGTTTCCGCCGCAGTCGAGGGATCGCGGATGATGTTGTGTGTCACCGACACCGGAGTCGGGATCGCGGCCGAGGATATGGCGCGGATCGGCGATCCGTTCTTCCAGGCCGGCAAGACCTATCAGCGCAAGCATGAAGGCACCGGCCTCGGCCTGTCGATCGTGAAGGGGCTGGTCGGATTGCACGATGGCGAGATGAACGTGCAGAGCACGGTCGGCGAGGGCACTACGGTGACGGTTGCCTTGCCGCTTGACTTTGCACCGCTGCTGACGCCTTCAAGCAACGTCGCGACGCTGATACCGGCGCTGCGACCTGGATCAGAGGATCAAGTTCATCAGGTGAAGAAACGTGCCTAGTCGTATCGACGACGATGAGGAAATGCCGCGCCGCCGCCGCCGCGGCGCGAAAGCGGCTGCGATCGAAGTGGAACAAGAGCGCGGCCTCGTGATGCGCATGTTCCTGCACAGTCCGAAAGACGTGCTCGCGGGCCTGCTTGCTGCTGCCGCGATCTGTGCCATCCTCGCCAATGCGCTGTTCCTGCAGGCCGGCCGCCATCCTTCACCGATGTTCGGCTCGGTGGTGACACTTCCGGCACCGCAAACTGCCGTCGCAAGCCCGCTGCCGCGACCGCGCCCGGTCGAACTGGTCTCAGAGCCGCCGGAAATCAGGCCGGTCGAGGTGAGGGGCGCTGATCCCAAACACGTCGAGATCAAGAGCGCCGATCCAAGGGGTGATTCCAAAAACCCTGACCCGCTCGCCAATCTGGTGGTCAAGTCGACCGGCGCGCCCACGGCTGCGCTCGCGAATGTGGCGCGTCCGCCCGCGCCGATTCCGGCCACCGCGCAAAGCGCCGGCGCGCGCCGCGTGGCGTCCGTGCAGCGCGCGCTCACCCAATATGGCTACGGCCAGTTGAAGCCGACCGGGGCGGTCGGCGCGGACACGCAGGCCGCAATCTCGAAATTCGAGCGCGACCGCAAGCTCCCGGTGACTGGCCAGATGTCCGATCGCCTCGTGAAGGAGCTCACGGCGATGACCGGCCACCCGATCGACTAGCTTCCGCCAGGTCGCTGGCCTATCGTCGAACTCATGCGATTGAAATCAAGCATCTGGGTAGCCGCCTATCTGCGCCGCTGCCAGACCGAGGGCGTCTTCGGCGCCGTGCGCAAGCGCGGGGCCGAAGAGGCGGGGGCGGTGTTCGTCAAGGTGGCGCTGCTCGACGGCAACGCCATCCTGTATGCGCCCGCGCCGCAGACCGTCTATGACGAGAGCCGCCCGGCCGAGCGCTTGTTCGTGTCCGCTTCGCCGCAGCCGGTGCCGGAGCAATCGGTGGAAGAACGCCTCGCCAAGGAACTCCGGTTCGATCCCGACGCCTGGATCGTCGAGACCGAGGACCGGGCAGGGCGGCATTTTCTGGATCTGGCGAAGTCCTAGCGCTTCTGGCCGTCGGTGCCGGTGCGTACCGCCGGAGAGCTTCCGGGTTGCACGGCGGGTCGGCTTTGCGAGGTCGCCGCACGGACGCGATGGCGCTCGTCGTCGTAGAGCGCGGCGCGGTATTTGGCGCGGGTGACCGCCATGGTCGAGCCGCGCCACGCCGCCAGCATCACCAGCGCGGATCGTTCGCTCAAGCGGTCGTATAGTCGCGACAAGCGATAGACGTTGTGCACGGATGAGCCGAACTCGGGATTGAGGAACAGCAGCACCCGCTGGAACGCGGCGCTCGGCATGTCCAGCGCGCGCGCGGCGCAGGCCAGCGGCTCGCCACCGGGATCGTGGACCACCTGTTCGGCGATCCGCTGCGGGAGGATCAAGGCTTCGCCGATTTCGAGCGCGAAGTTTTCAGTATCCTCGGCGAATGCGGCCATCTCCAGGATATGGAGCGCGCGGGCTGCGCGGGCTGCGGGAATTCGCGCCGAGGCTTTCAGCGGTGTGTCGGCGAGATTATGCAGGATCAGCGCGCGCTCGCTGGCGCCCGCCGCGAAGAACATGTCGCTGATTTCGGCGGCATCGTTGGGCCGCATCGCCAGGGTGGACGCGATCCGCAACTGCGCTTCCGTCGGCGCCTTCACCACAGGCTCACTGGCCGGCACAGCTGCAATCGGCGCTGCGAGCGGCAGGTCCTGGCCGGGATGCGAGCGCCGCAGCCCGAGCTTGTCCATGATCTCGGCCGGGGTCGCCGGATAGATCGCGAGCCGTGCCCGCACCGCGGCACGGGTGGCGTCGTCGACCTGGTCGATCAGGCGCGATGTCAGTTCGACGAACTGCCGTTCCTCGTCGGCGGAATGGGCGTTGGTCTGGACATAGAGGTCGGTCAGCACGCGCAGCAAGGTCGGCCTGATATCGACGCCCTCGCGGCGCGAGAGCGTCATCAGCCCGTCGAATCCTGGAAACATTGGAGCTGCGGTCATGTGAGGTGTACGCGACTTCGAAAATCCTTCCCGTCAGCCTACGCACGGCAATTTAAGAGTTGGTTAAGGAAAACAGCCCGTGAAGAAATCCCATAAAATGCGAGCTTTCGGCGCGCTGCGGGACCCCCGTAACTGTACCGCCTGCACAAATTAAGATGCCGTTAACCACGTTCTGTTCTGAATAATGGCATGTCGCCGGCCGGATCGTGTTCGCGCGGCAACCAGAGAGAACGAGATATGGGCACCATCATTGAATTTCCGGCGGATGCGGCTTCGCGACGGCTGGGCTCAACCATGGATGGCGCTCCACGCGATGGCCTGGGAACCGTGCTGATCCTTCCCGTTGTCCGCATCGAACGTGCAGCCGGCGAAACCGGCGACGGGCGCGGGCCGGAAGAGGGGGCGGCGCCCGGTCGCCGTCGCCGTCGGCGCCCCTGAACGACGGACTTTGAAATGCCGGAGCTGAGCCTCCCGATCCGGACCACCGGGCTTCGGTCACTCCCGGCACTCATGCTGCTCGCGGCAAGCGCGGTGCTCGGCGGCTGCAGCGGCGGCGATTTCGGCCGCACCCGCGCCGATATGCGCAATGACGACATGCACCGCTGGCTGGGCGCCGAGGCCACGGCAAGCGTCGGCTTCAAGCCGTCGCAGTTCCAGCTCACCGAAAACGAGCGCCAGCTTCGCGATCTCGCCTATCCCCTGATCGAACCGCCGCATTCGCGGCCCGCCTGGAAGAGCGTGTTCGGCGATTACCAGCCGCTGCCCTCGCCGTGGCGGCAGAAGGTGGTGTTCGACCGCACCCTGTACGGACGCACCCTGATCGACGAGCCGCACCGCTCGCACACCTCGCGCTATCAGCAGCTGATCGAGGACGTCCGCAACGACATCACGCGGTTCGAGCCGTTCTTTGCCTCCGCCGCGCGCGTCATCGAACTCGATGGCAAGCGCAGCGCCAGCATGAAGATGGTGTCGGAACTGTCGCCGCGCGAACAGGCCGATGCGATCGCCCGCATGGAAGAGAACACGCTGATCGTGCAATGGGTGCAGCAATGCCTGGAGCGGCGCATCTCGTCGTATCGCTGGGCGCTCGAGCGGCTGGTGATCCAGACGCCCGACGCGATTGCGGCCGATGCCGACCGCCTGATCGGCGAACTCGCCGCGCAAACCGCCAATCCGCCGGTCGCCGCCCAGCCGGTGATCGGGCGGGCGGTGACGGTGAAGGGCTAGACTGCGGCGGTACTCGCAAATCTGAAAGAGCCATGGACCTGACGATGGCTCTCAGCGAGTCTGCGTTGGGCAAAGACGCGACATCATCCACTTCGGGCCTTTGCGCTACGAGCGCCGGCGGTCCGCGGGAGCTGACGAGCTTGCCGGAGATTGGCGGATTGGGAGCTGCAGATTGGCGGTCGCGGCATGAGCACGGTCCCCAATACCCAAACCGCTCTCCGGCCGGTGTCGGATCACGAAAGAATTCCTGAGCCTCAGCACGGGATATTTGAGCACGTGCCACGAGATCGCAGCGGCCGTCAGCGAAAGTGCAAACCCGGCAAAAAACAACATCCACCACAGGTCACTGGTCAAAACCTCCGGGAAATAGTGAATCAGCAATTGGAGGAAGGGCGTATGGTAGAGATACAGCCCGTATGAATAGTCACCGCCTTCAAATCCCGGAAGACGAGGCATCGGTAGCAGCCCCATCATCACGGTCAAATATCCAAGCAGCGGAAGTATGATGACGGGCGCTACGGGGCTCAGCAGGAGGTTCGGATTGCCGAACGCACTCACGAGCATCGCCACACACATCAGGCCAATCGCAATCGACTTGGAGAAAGGTACGTAGTGCCGCAGTTGATAAAGGACAATGCCGATCAAAAAGGAGGGTAAAAGTGCTGCCCCCTTGAAAAGGAATAGGTTCATCGCCAGGGTTTTAAGCAGCGATACATGATCGCCTGCCAGATGCGACGTGGCGATAGTGAGATGAACCCCGACCATCAAAACAGCGTAGGTGAGCAGTAGTGTCCATCTCGGACGCCTGATGGCTCCGGTGGTCATCAGCCCGGCGAGCATGACGTAACAACCGATTTCGAAGGGGACGGTCCATAGCGCCCCGTTCACCTCCGGCAATGGATTGTTCTCGAACACGCCCGGAAGAGAGTATTGCATCCAGCCGGTGATGTTGAGGAAGTAGGCAAAGAAAGCTGCGTCGGCGAAATACTGCCTTGCAGGCAGTGTCGTCACCAACGGACCAATGAGAAGCGCCGCGAAAACGATATCGGCGATGAGTGCCGGCAAGATGCGCGCGGCGCGGTTCAAGAGGAAGTTCTTCGTAGAGAGGCGCATGCTGCTTCCCGCTACGAGAAATCCGCTCAAAGCAAAAAACATCGGCACCAGCATGTATTCGGTAAACCAGAAGACAGAAGCCCTTGCCATCTCGACATGCCCGCTCAACTTGGCGGCGTGCCAGCCGATAATGCTCGTTGCCAAAAATATGCGCAGGAAATCGAAGCCTTGAGCAAATCCCTTTTGCTCGTCCAAGGCGGAGCCTAAGGTTTGCATTCAGTACATTCCCGGGCGCAACGGCCGCCCTGTGGTGGGAGCCCTGCGATACAATCTCAACGCGAATGTGGACGAAAAGGTATTAAACCTCCATTAAATCCTAAGATATGTATGATCGTAGTATACACTTATAGATTGTATTCAAAGCGCAGATGATTGAAGGCGACACTGTGATGGTCTTCAACAGCGGGGAACACGCTGATCGTGCTAATGGGTTCGGCAATGCCTGGAGCGGCGCGATATCATCGTATCGCTGGGCCTGGAGCGGCTGGTGATTCAGGCACCCGACGGAATCGCGGCCGATGCCGACCGCCTGATCGGCGAACTCGCCGCGCAAACCGCCAATCCGCCGGTCGCCGCCCAGCCGGTGATCGGGCGGGCAGTGACGGTGAACGGCTAAATGGGCACATGCCCCACGAACGACGCTGGTCGAGTGGCCGGCACACCGTTCACAACACTTTTATTGCGACGATCGTGCTCTGCGCCTCCCGTAACTGGGCGTCTGACGCGCGTTGTTGTAACCTCGCCTGCAACTGCACGGACCCAGGAGGACTTCACATGACCACCCTCGTGCTCAACCGCCGCCACCTCCTTATCGCTGGCAGCTCCGTCCTGGCATCTGGCGTTTCCGGGTTTCTGTTGCCCGCCCGCGCCGAAGGTCTCGCGCCGACCGATTCGATGTCGGGCGGGGCCAACAACTACCGCAAGGGCGCGCCGGTGGTGGATCGGATCGGCAAGGGTGGTTTCTGGATGAGCGGCACCGTGCGCCGCGCCGGCGACGGTGCTCCGCTGGCCGGGCAGCGCATCCAGATCTGGGCGCACACCACCGAAGGGCAGGAGCACGAGCCGCAGAGTCATGGCGCCACGCTCACCGACAAGGACGGCAAGTTCCGCCTCGAGATGCCGCAGATCATTCCGATCTTCGGCCAGCCGCATGGTCACCTCGCCTATGACAGCGGTGAATTCAAAACCGTCTTTCTGCGTCCCGTGATGCGCAGCGCAAAGGAAATCAGCCTGGAGGCGCACTTCGTCCTGCAGTCGGTCTGATCGCGTTGCAAACGAAGGGATGGAGATCGGCCCGGGTGGCCCTGATCTGGGTCGCCCTCGCAACAGCCATTGGCGTGCCGCTCGCCGCCGCGGCGATGAGCCCGCAGCTCGCATGGCGCAATGCGATCTACATCCTGGCCGGATTCGCGGGGATTCTCGGGCTAGGCTTTATGCTCGTTCAGCCGCTTTTGATCGGCGGTTACTTGCCGGGGCTGTCGGGCCGTCTTGGGCGGCGTGTGCATCACTGGATCGGAGGCGCGCTGGTCGTCGCGGTCGTGATCCACGTCGGCGGACTTTGGATCACCAGTCCGCCGGACATGATTGACGCGCTTCTCTTCACATCGCCGACGCCGTTCTCCCCCTTTGGCGTGATCGCCATGTGGGCCATCTTCGCCGTCGCGCTGTTGGCTGCGTTCCGCCGGCGGCTGCGACTGCGAACGTGGCGCATCGCCCATACGCTGCTCGCAATCGTCATCGTCATTGGGAGCGCGGCCCACGCCATCCTCATCGAGGGCACGATGGAGACGGTCTCGAAGGCGGCGCTTTGCGTGCTGGTTCTTGCGGCGGCGATAAAAGTAATCGCTGGCCTGCGGGTGTGGAGAAAGCGCGCGACGTCGCGCGGAGAGAGCGTTGTGCGGCAGTAGGTGAGCGCGATTGATAGCGATAGGGATCTTCAACGCATATCTGCTTTTGCCTCAGACATCGCTCGTCGCGTGTACACGCCCTAGCGCTTGACCTTCGATTTGGTGCGGCCCGCTTTGGGCCGTTGCCGCTGCAGTTTTGCGATAAAGTTCTGCAGCGCCTCCGACGGCGGCCGTGCCGAGCTGTAAGCGAGCCCCACTTCGCGCTTCACGTCGACATCGATCTCGCGCACGGCGACATCGGAATGGGCGCGCGCCACGCCTTCGGGAACGATGGCAATCCCGACGCCGGCGGCCACCAGCGCCATCGCCCAGTCTTCGGATTCGGCAATCGCTGCGGGCTGGCGTGACGCCGAGGCGGCGCGGCCGAAGAATTCGCTCTGCTCGCAATGACAGCGGTCGATCATGGCGACGCCGGCGAGGTCTGTGGTGCGCAGCCGTTCCTTCAGCGTCAGCGGATGCGACGGCGGCAGGGCTGCGACGTAGCGCTCGACCCAGAGCGGAACAAAATGCTCGTCGGACCGCAGCAGATTCCTGGAAACGATCCGCGCATCCGAAGGCTCATCGACGCCGACGAGGCGGAGTGCGATGTCGGAAGTGCCGGTCAGCGGCTTCAGCAGCGCGATGGTTCGCGGCCGGTCGAGCGTGCGCATCAGTCCGAGCGTCAGCGCGTTCCGCGTCGCAGGTTTCCGAAACAGGTTTTTCGCGGCATCCGCCTCGTCGATGATGCGGCGGGCCACGGCGTGGAATTGTTCGGCGGCTTCCGTTGGCGCCATGCCCTTCTTGTGCCGGATGAACAGCGTCGCGCCGAGTTCGGCCTCCAGATTGGTGATCGCCGCCGAGATCGAGGGCTGCGAGATGAAGCAGCGCTTGGCGGCCGCCGTCAGGTTGCGCTCCCTGAACACGGCCGCGAAATAGCGGAGTTCGCGGATATCCATAGTCTGATCCTATTGAAGATATCAGGTATCAATATTTTACCTATGGTGAGTGGAATGGCAAGCACAGCGTCTGACCTCGAAGGAGACCTCGTCATGCGTGTCCATCATCTCAACACCGGCACCATGTGCCCGATCGGCCGGCGCCTGGTGAACGGCACCGGCAGCATTTTTCAGCGCGCCCGCATGGTCTGTCATTGTCTGCTGATCGAGACCCATGACGGGCTGGCGCTGGTCGATACCGGCATCGGCCTCGACGACATCGCCGACCCGCCGCGGCTCGGACCGAAGTGGGTCCGCCAGACGACGCCGCGGCTCGATCCGGCCGAGAGCGCCGTGCGGCAGGTCGAGGCGCTCGGCTATTCCATCGGCGATGTGAGGCATCTGTTGCTGACGCACCTCGATCGCGATCATGCCGGCGGCATTCCGGATTTCCCGAACGCGAAGGTGCACGTCCATCGCCGCGAGCACGACATGGCGGTGACGCGCCGGCCGCCGGCGCCGAAGGGCCGCTACATCACCGATCAGTGGAAGCACGGTCCGCAATGGACGTTCTACGGGGAGGGCGGCGAAGACTGGTTCGGCTTCAAGGGCGTGCGCGCGCTTGATGATCGCGAGCCTGACATCCTGATGATCCCGCTGCCGGGCCATACGCTCGGCCATTGCGGCATCGCCGTGCGGAGCGGCGACAAATGGCTGCTGCACGCGGGCGATGCCTATTTCTTCCACGGCCAAATACAGGCTTCGCCGAAAATGCCGCTGGTCCTTGGAATGTTTCAGCGCCGCGCCGACATGGATCGCGCCAGGCGCATCGAAAACCAGGAACGGCTGCGGGTGTTGAAGGCCACGCACGGGGCGGCCGTGACGATCTTCAACAGTCATGATCCGGTCGATTACGAGAATTGCCGTTGTGGCCGCCACGATGGCTAGGCCGACACTGCGCGGCCGTCGCGTTCAGGCTGGAAACGCATTAGAAGTACCACAGTGGAGCGCTCACCCGCGCGACGACTTCGGACGAAACATTCGAGGGAGACGCCATTGCCTGGAACGGTCACTTTCCAAGCCGCGGGTGTGCTGATGCTTTGCTGTGCCGTACGTGCGCTGACGGCTGATGCGTGGGCCACACCGCTGGAGCGTGTCGAGTTTGAAAGCGCCTCCCAGCGGCTCGTTTCGGGCACGCTCATTTCGGGCGAGCCCATTCAGGGCTATCTGGCCAGGCCCGATGGCGCAGGTCCTTTTCCCGCCGTCGTCGGATTGCACGGCTGTGCCGGGATGCATGACACGACAAAGCAACGGCTGGCCGATGAACTTGTCGCCCGAGGCTATGTCGTCCTGCTCGTCGACAGCTACGCAACGCGTCGTGGCGTGGATTACGCCTGCACGTCGAGCGCGTTTGCCACCTTCGTCAGGCGCAGGCCGGATGCCTACGGGGCTCTCGCCTTCCTAGGCAGCCAAACCTTCGTCGATCCACATCGTGTGGCTGTGGTCGGCTTCTCGGCAGGCGCCAGGGTTGCCCTCTCGGTGGCGGAGCCAAATTCGTTCGAACAGTTCGTCCCTTCAGACACTTTACGCTTCCGGGCGGCGGCTGCGTTCTATCCACCATGCAAGCAGGCAATGGCCCGCCCGGGAATCCCCACGCTCATCTTCATCGGCGCCCTCGACGATTGGACCCCGGCGGAGGACTGCGCCAGCAAAATCGCCAACTGGGGCAACGACGGGCCGCCCATCGAGCTGGTTGTCTATCCCGGCGCGTACCATGGATTCTATTACCGGCATCTCCAGCCCGGCACGACCATGTTTGATCACTGGCTGGAGTACAACGGCGAGGCAGCGGACGATGCAAGTCATCGCCTGCACCGGTTTCTCGATCGGCACCTCAACTAAGGGCATGCCGATAGCGGCGGCAGAAATTGACTTTCTTTTGTGATCATGAGGACCTTGCAGGGATGACCGAGCCTAGGCCGTAATCAGCGCTTGCCCTTCAGCGCCGGGCAGGGGCCGGCGCGGGCGCGGCAGGTTCGCGCTGCTTGGCCGATGGCGGCTCGGATCCGCGGCATGCAGTTCATACGCGTCTGGTCAGACGCAACGCTTCCGATCAGGTCCCCGGTCGGACTGACCCATAGCGGCTCGCTCAGGTTGTCCACAGGATAAGGCGGCCATATTTTGGCTTTGGTATAGCTTAGCCTCCCGCACACGCGGACCTGAGACCGTGCCCTTCGGCTCCAACCGCCGACCAGGAAGGATCGAGACATTGACGCACGCGATTTCTACAAAGCTGACACCTTCATTGATTGGGCTTGCGACCGCGGCATTTCTATTGCTGGGGGGATCGACGCTGGCTTTTGCTCAGGATGCGGTTGTCGCAACGCTCCCTCAGGACATTCATTTCGAGGGACCCGTCGGAGCAGTGGGGCTCGCTACCCTATATGGCGACCCGAAAAAAGCGGGAGTATTTTCGGAACGGGTGCGAATCCCAGCTGGCTTTAAAATCATGCCGCATTGGCATGGTGAGACACGAATGGCCATTGTTCTGTCTGGCACCTTTTATTACGCGAACGGTGATCAGTGGGATGAAAGTAAATTCAAGGCATATCCACCCGGCTCATTCTTGATTGAACCAGCGAAAATTTCCCATTACGCGATGGCAAAGGACGGCGAGGTGATCCTTCAAGCGACCAGTATCGGTCCGAGCAGCACCGTCAGGATTGAACAAGCAAAGAAGTAGGTTAGCGGTGGCGCGCGCCTCGGCCCGAATGTTCGCTACTCGCCTTATTGCGTTGCCGCTCGAGCCTGGGCGCTATAGGAGCAAGCGGGCGTAATCACCAATCAAATGAAGCCGCCCGATTTACCCTAGTTCGTCCCGCGCAAGGGATCTATTTGGGGCCGACGTACCTGAGGCGGCTGATGTCGGATTGTCCCTGCTCGGGGAATTCGAGCGTCGGCGTGACATGGCCGACGAGTATGCCGGGTGTCACGGCTGTCTTGATGTACTTCGTCTCGCCCGCCGCCAATCGGAACGTCACCGCATTTTCGATCTCGGTTGCGGTTGTCACGGCGTATTGCCCCGGCGGGCGGTCGACGTAAGAGAAGCCGCCGGGCACCGATCTGCCGACGACCTCATTGTTCATCCGGATTTCGGGCTGAACAGCTACACCCACCAAATCGCCCGGCCGCGTGAAGTAGACCCGGCCGTAACCCGGCTTCAAGGCCGGGATCTGCAAGGGTGGTTCATCCAGGCCGCGCGGACTCGCGCAACTCGCCAGCAAAAATCCCACAAGCAATAGGGGCAGCGCCCCGCTTTTCAACCCCATATGCCCCGTCTCAAGTTTGGAAAACGCCCTGTCCCAAATCGACGACGAACAACGAACGGCCGGCAATGGCTCCGCTGTTTCCTCGCCCCCACGGGTATTATTAGGCACACGCGTTGAGGTTGCGCAACATTTTTTCTTTCCGCGCCAACGCTGTTCGGCGCGTGCCCGGTCGACCTACATCGTAAGCGTGGGGCACGTCCGATAAGGGCCATGGGGCGTATTAGTTGAACACTGTGACGAACGCACATGGCCATAATTGCCAAGCGGCTTCCGTCCAAAACAGATCAATCCCGGACTCTCTGAGAGCGGCTGATGAGCATCAATCCCGTAACGACCAGGGCTATCGCGACGGCGTGATACCAGCCGAGCCTTTCGCCGATCAATGCCATGGCCTGGATGGCGGCGAAGGCGGGGGTAAGTGTGAGCGACGCGGAGGTCAGCACCGGGCCATTGAGGGTGAGCGAGATGTTGTAGCCGAGGTAAGCGCCGATGCCCGTCGCGAGAACAACCACGGCCATCCAGGGAAGCGTCCGCTCATCGATAACGGGCAAACCCGTTGAGACAATCTCGCTCGCCGCGAAGGGTAGCACTGCAATGCTCGCGCCAACGCTCATGACGACGAACTGCGGCATCGGCGTGAGGCGCGTCGGCACGCGGCGCATGGCCACTGTGTATCCCACGAACACAAGCATGCCCGCGGTCGCCCACAGGTCTCCGGGACTAAAACGTAGAGATGCGATTGCGTCGGGATGGCCCTTGGTGAGGATCAAAACTGCGCCAAGGAGGCAAGCGGAAATGCCGACGAGCAGTTGCGCGCTCGCGGCTTGGCGTCCAGCGACGATCTCCCAAACCGCGATGAATGCGGAGGCGCAGCCATAGATGAGGCCGATGTTAGTGGCCTCTGTTGTCCGCGAGGCGATGTAGGCGGCAACGGAGCAAAACCCCATGCCGAGCGCAGCGAGGATCGCCAGCTGCAGCAGCTGGGAGAGAGGGGCCTGCCAGCGCTCGTAGCCGGGGCGCATCAGGGCGAACGTCCCGATCACGAGACCCGACAGCGACCAGCGCACGAACGTTAGGGTGGCCGGTCCGAAAGCGTCTATCAGCGCGCGGCCGGCAACCGGATTGAAGGCGAAGCAGGCGGGGACGAATGCAAGCAGCAAAAGTTTCATCGGCTGGGCTCGGTAGGTGCCCGATTTGTGCCCCTGCATGTTCATGAGGAGTTCGCCAACGCATTGCCCACCGTCATGGTATTCATTCCTGCGCAGGATCATCCTGCGCAACGGTGAACAATAGCCGAAACAATTCACAACTCGCTAGGTCCGGAAAGACCTAGTCAACTAATGTTCGATGAGGGTCAAAAGCAGACTTAAGCCACCAGTGCCGCGCATTTCCGCTTCGAGTCAAAAGGAGAAGCTCTGTCGCCGGCGCGACGACGGGCAATCTTAGCGCTTGCCCTTCGGCGCGGGGGCAGGGGCCGGCGCGGGTGCGGCCGGTTCAGGTTGCTTGGCCGGCGGAGGCTCGGTCTGCACGGTGCAACGCGATGCCGCGAGCGAGGCCTGCGCCTGCGGCATCAAGCCTGGCTCCGGCGCCAGGGCCTTCAGCACGATCAGGCCGGTTGCGGTGGGGGAATCGATGATCAGCCGGTCGGCGGCGGTGACTTCCTCATCCTCCGGCAATGCGGAATGCTGGTCTTCCGTCATCAGGTCGAGTTCGATCACCTTGCGGCCGGCCGAGCGGTCGTTGATGGCGTAATAGGCGACTTCGTTGCGTGTGTAGAACGAGACCGAGGTGTAGGCCTGGCTGACCGGCACCGTCAGCTTGATCGGGCCGCCGGCGAGGTCGTAGCGGCAGATCGCCACCGCAAAGGCCGGGTCCATGAACGGCATCGGCGAGTTGTTGGGCTCGGCGAGCGGCAGCGCCGTGACGGCATTCTCCTTGGTCATCGGCGTCAGCCGCGAATAGGCGTCCTGGGTGGCGATGCGCGGCAGCGCCAGCACGCTGACGAGATGCACCACGCCGCCCAGCAGCACGCCCGCGATGAGGGTGAATACCAGCCGGATCATGGGCAGTTCACCGTGGAGATGGAGGGCATCGGCGCGTCGCGCTGCGTCCGCGTCGCCACGCCAACCGGCGTATCGTAGAGCCGCAGCATCAGCGCGTAACGCTCGATGCCGCCGGTCGGCAGCCAGTTGCCGGCCCGCGACCGCGCCGCCACGCGGATCTCGAACGCACCGTCGGAGCCGCGAACGATTTCCTGGCTGGTGAAGCCATAGCGCTGCAGCGAATTGGCGACGAGATGCCCCTTGCGGTCGAACAGGGTCAGCGTCCAGAACCGCGCCGCCGGCGTTACCCCGCTGACGACCACGTCGCAGCGCCCGTCGAGCGGCTTGTTCTTGTCATCCGCCGTGGCCGAGAAGGCGATGCCGTCGCCGGTGCCGATCGGCAATTCGCCGCTGCGGGCGATCGAGGCGCGCGAATAGGGGTCGATGTCGGAACTGCCGCTCTTGGGTCGCGCGGTCCAGGCGCCGATCGTCAGCGTGCCGAGCTCGGTGCCGCGTGTCGACGTCAGGTAGGTCGAACCAAGGCCGACGGCCGTGGCGAGCGCCAACGCCAGCAAGGTGATGAAGATCAGCCGCACAGGCAAGGACTCCGAAATCGGCTCCGAAATCTCACGGCATCAGATTCCGATTGAACCGGTTTCATCCGAAACCTGAAGCGCTTCTTCATGTGTGAGCGCGCCGGCGCAGACGCTTCGCATCTGTTCCGAGGAAAGCAGGTTAACATTCTGCCGGATCATGCCTTTTAATTCTTCCGCTGCGCCGGTGCAGGCTGGTCGCCAGCGGCTGCGATATAATTTTCGGGAAAGGCCAGCGCGCCAGACGTGACCGGTTTGCCCGGTTGCTTCTGATCGTTGGACGAGGTCTTGCCCGCGACCTTGCCGGCCTCGTCGAGTAATCGCTCGACGCGCACCAGAATATCCGCGCCGCGCTTGGTCAATACCGGCGGCGGCCCCGGCTTGGTCTCCAGCACCCGTGCCGCGCTGTTGGCCGCGACGCTGGCGGGCACGGCGGGCGGCGGCAGTTTCGTGCCCATGCCGATCCCCGGGATTTCCTTCACCTCGACGCCCTGATGGGCGACGACCATGATGTCGTGCCAGGTTTGCGCCGGCAGCGAACCGCCGGTCATGCGGTTGGTCGGCGAGTAGTCGTCATTGCCGTACCAGACCGCGCAGGTGAAGTTGCCGGTGTAGCCGACGAACCAGGCGTCGCGATAGGCGTTGGTGGTGCCGGTCTTGCCCGCGGTCGGAATACCGTCCAGCGCCGCGCGGCGGGCGGTGCCCTCGCTGACGACGTGGCTCATCATCCAGGCCATGTCGGAGGCGACGGAGGCGGGGATGGCCTGAACCGGCTTTTTGCCGTCGCGGTCGAAGCGCCAGACCAGGTCGCCGGCGCCGGTGCGCACTTCCAGCACCGCGTGAGGTTTCACCGACTTGCCCTTGTTCGGGAAGGTCGCGTAGGCGACGGCGTGTTCGAGCACGGTGACTTCGTCGGAGCCGATCGGCATCGACGGCGTATCCGGCAGGGGTGCCGTAAGGCCGAACCGGCGCGCCACCTCGGTGATCTTGACGCGGCCGGCCTTGGCGGGGTTCGGCGACTTGCCGCCGAGCGCGATCGACAGTTTGACGGGCACGACGTTGATCGAGCGGGTGATCGCCTGGGTCAGCGTCACCGAGCCGGAATAGGAGTGGCCATAGTTCTGCGGACACCAGTTGCCGATGCAGACCGGGCCGTCGACCACGATCGAGGTCGGCTTGTAACCGTTCAGCAGCGCCGTCGTGTAGACATAGGGCTTGAACGAGGAGCCCGGCTGCCGGTAGGCGTCGACCGAACGGTTGAACTGGCTGGCGCCGTAGTCGCGCCCGCCCACCATGGCGCGGACGCCGCCATCGAGATCGGCGACCACGGTGGCGGCCTGGGTGGCGTGGTAGTCGCGGCCGAACTGGCGGAGCTGGTTTTCGACCGCTTCCTCGGCGGCGCGCTGCACGTTCATGTCGATCGCGGTGCGGACCACGAAGACGCGCTCGACGTAGGATTTCGGGAAGGTATCGACCAGCTTGCGCATTTCTTCGAAGGCGTAGTCGAGATAGTAGTTCGGCGAATTCTCGTCGCGGCGGTCGACGGCGAAAGCCGGATTGCGCCGGGCGCCGAACACCTGGCCTTCGGTCATGAAGCCGGCATCGACCAGGTTGTCGAGCACCACGTTGGCGCGGGCACGGGCGGCGGGCAGGTTGATATGCGGGGCGTATTTGGTCGGCGCCTTGAACAGCCCGGCCAGCATGGCGGATTCCGCCAGATTGACGTCGCGCGCCGACTTGTTGAAGTAGAAATGCGCCGCGCCGTCGACGCCGAAGGTGCCGCCGCCCATATAGGCGCGGTCGAGATAGAGTTTCAAAATCTCGTTCTTGGTGAGGCGCGTCTCCAGCCAGATCGCGAGAAACGCCTCCTTCACCTTGCGCTCGATGGTGCGCTCGTTGTTCAGGAACAGGTTCTTCGCCAGCTGTTGCGAGATCGACGAACCGCCCTGGCGCACGCCGCCGGCCTGCGCGTTGGTGACCAGCGCGCGGGCGAGGCCGGGAAAGTCGATACCGAAATGGTCGTAGAAGCGGCGGTCTTCAGTGGCGAGCGTCGCCTTGATCAAATTGTCCGGAAAGTCTTCCAGCGGGATCGAGTCGTTGTGCTTGATGCCGCGGCTGCCGATAGGATTGCCGTAACGGTCGAGGAACGACACCGCGAGGTCGGATTTCTTCAGCCAGTCGTCATCGGCGGTTTCGCGGAACGCGGGGACAGCAAGCGCCAGCATCAGGATCAGCCCGCCGAGGCCGATGGTGGCGGCCTCCGACAACGGTTCGATGAAGACCCAGCGCTTCCACCGGCCGACATAGAAGCGGTCCATGAAGGTGGAGTAGCGCTCGTACAGCTCGCGCAGGCCCTTGCCCGACGAGAACAGCGTCGAGTCGATGCGCGCATCCAGATCCAGAAAGAAGTTCCGGATTTTCTGATTCCAATGGGGCGGTAGGATCTGGCGCACCGGGACCTTGTCGGTTCGAAACGCTCGCGCGCCCGCTTCGGGCACCGTCCGAACGTCATGCTTCGATGTTGCTGCAAACCCAAGGCGCTTTTAGGACGCTTGGGGAATCGCAATTGTTCTATCCGAGCGGGGGCTATAAACCAATGCTCTGGCTCACCATTTTGGTGGTCAGCCCTAACGTGTTCCCAGGCTTTTTTGCCCCCGTAGTCAGCCCGCTTGCGCGCTGATTGCCGGACCCCCTAGAAGGGCTGCAGCCGAACTCGACCCGGAACCATCCGACTTCATGACCGCGCCGCCCAAGCGAACTTCCAGCCAGGAGGGATTCTTCTGGAAAACCAAGACGTTGGAGGAGATGTCCAACGCCGAATGGGAAAGCCTGTGCGACGGCTGCGCACGCTGCTGCCTGGAAAAGCTTGAGGACGAGGATACCGGCAAAATCTATTTCACCCATGTTTCCTGCAAGCTGCTCGATTCCGGCCTATGCGCCTGCAAGGATTACCAGAACCGTTCCGACAAGGTTCCGGATTGCGTTCGCCTGACGCCCGAGAACGTCCGCACCCTGAACTGGCTGCCACCGAGCTGCGGCTACAAACTGGTCGCGGAGGGACGCGATCTCTACTGGTGGCACCCGCTGATTTCGGGTGATCCCAACACCGTGCATGAAGCCGGGGTTTCCGTCCGCGGCCGGGTGCAGGGCACCGAGGACGAGATCGCCGATGAGGATCTCGAAGACCACATCGTGCAATGGCCGGCACTGTTGCCGAAGCGGGCGCGGCTGAAGAAGCGGCCGAAAGCCTGAGTGTAGATCCCTGAACGTCTTGCGTTGAACGATCACGGAAACGCGAAGGTACCGTCGCGGGATGCACCCATGCGCGCAGGCGTCTGCCGCGCGAAGGTGATTTGGGCTTTATTGTGCAGCGCATATGGCGATTCCATCTCGGCGGCTATGGCCGCGCAGAAGAATATTACGTCCGACATGAACAAGCACCAGCGGCAGGGCCGTGAGCCCGCCGACCAGACGACATTGCCCGACGATATTGGCCGCGAGCTCTCGCACATTACGACCGAGGTCATCGATGTCAGCGATGCGCCGCCGATTGCGCCGCCTGCACCGCTGAGCCCCGACGAGGTTCGCACCATCCTGATGAGCCTGTTGCTGACGATGTTCCTGGCCGCGCTCGACCAGACCATCGTCGCGACCGCGCTGCCGACCATCGGCCGCCAGTTCAACGACGTCAGCAACCTGTCCTGGGTCATCACATCCTATCTTCTGGCATCGACTGCGGTGGCGCCGGTGTTCGGCACGCTCAGCGATATCTACGGCCGCCGCGTCATGATCACCGTTTCGCTTGTGCTGTTTACGGCAGGCTCGATCCTGTGCGCGGTGGCGCCGAACATGACGGTATTGATCATCGCGCGCGGCCTGCAGGGGCTCGGCGGCGGCGGCATCATGCCGGTGGTGCAGACCGTGATTTCCGACGTGGTCTCACCGCGTGAGCGGGGCAAATATCAGGCTTATTTCAGCGGCGTCTGGATGGCCGCCGGCCTGATGGGCCCCGTGCTCGGCGGCGTGTTCGCCGAACATCTGCACTGGTCGATGATCTTCTGGATCAACGTGCCGCTCGCCGTCGGCGCGCTGTTTCTGCTGCTGCCCAAGATGGGCAAGATCCCGGTGTTCCACCGGCGCCGCAAGGTCGATTGGCTCGGCGGCGTTCTGCTGATGGCGTCTGCGGTCGTCGTCATGCTGGTGCTGAGCTGGGGCGGCAACCGTTACGCCTGGCTGTCGCCGGCGATCATGGGGATGATCGGCGCGTCGGTCGCGCTGGCGTTCGGCTTCGTCTGGCACGCGCGCAATGCCGACGAACCGTTTTTGCCGCTGCCGCTGCTGGGCGGAACGGTGGTGCCCTATGCCATGGCGGCCGGCGGCTGTGCGCTGGGCGCGATCACCGGCCTGACCGTGCATTTGCCGCTGTATTACGAGGTTGTCTATCATTTGACCGCGAGCGAAGCGGGGCTTGCACTGATCCCGCTGGCGGCGATTTCCACCTGCGGTGCCGCGATCGCCGGACGGACCATGGCGCGCGCCAAGCACTACAAGCGCGTCGCCATCGCCGGCACGTCCGCGGCGACGATTTTTGGCGCGGTGCTGACGGTGACGACGCTGCCGTTATGGGGATTGTTGATCGTGCTCTCGCTGTTCGCGCTCGGGCTCGGCACCACATTCCCGGTCAGCGTGGTCTCGCTGCAAAATTCCGTGGCCCGCGCGCAGATCGGCACCGTGACCGGCGCGATGAACTTCTTTCGCGCGCTGATGTCGTCGTTCATGGTTGCCGCCTTCAGCGCCATCCTCCTGATGGCGCTCGGTCCGGGCATTTCGCTCGGCGAACATCGGGGACCGGCGAATGCGATCCCCGCTGCCGACATGATCACCGCGTTCCACTACGTGTTCGGCGCCGCCACCGCGCTGCTGGCCTGCGCCGCACTCTGCATCATCCTCATGGAGGAGCGGCCGCTGGCCGGCCCATCGATGCCGGCGGAGCTGGCGGAGTAGCGGGTTACCGTTTTCTGGACCTTCGCCTACTTTGCATGGGGTTGTTTTGCGAGTTTTGTGTTTGGCCCCTTGGCTCGATCGCCGGAGGCGTGGCTAGGCTGAGCGGGTGAGAAAGCGCGTGATGGCGCCGCCCAGCCGGGCGCTCTCCAGCGGCTCGGCAAGCGAGGCTTCCGCCGGTGCCACGACGCTATCGGGCGCATCGCCCTTGCTGCGCACCATCTCGCAGCAGGCCTTCGCGAAGCCGAGGGTGAACTCCGGATGCGCCTGTACCGAGAACGTGGTGCCGCCGGCGTAGAGCAGTCCGGCATGGGGCGTGAAATCCGATGACAGGATCGTCGTGGCACCGGCCGGCGGCGTGATGACCTGGTCCTGGTGCGAGCAGGCCAGCGCAATACGCGGTCCCTCGATCACCCCGTTGCCCGGCGCGACGTCATAGACGTGCCGCCCGAGGCCAAAGCCTTTCTCCGACTTGCGCGCCGTGCCACCCAAGGCCTGCGCAATCAATTGATGACCGAAGCAGACGCCGACCATCCGCACCTTCCTGTCGTTTGCCTTGCGCACAAACGCCTCGAGCGGGGCGATCCAGTCGAACCCGTCGTAGACGCCTGCCGCGGAGCCGGTGATGAGGATCGCCTCCAGTCCTTCAACATCCGGCAGCGGCTCGCCGGCGGGAATGCTGACGGTATCGAAGGTGACGCTGGCGTCTGCGGCGCCGATCATTTGCTCGAACATCTGCGGATACGATCCGTGGAGCTCGCGATTTTTCGGACTGACAAGTCCGGTTTCTATGATGGTAATGCGCGACATCGGCGACTGGTGGTTGCTTGCGTTGAGCCTCAGGTCCCCGGCCGCGATACCTCGGTCTCCTTACTGGTGATGAACTCCAGCAGCACCGGGACGCCTTCCTTGGTCTTCGCAATGCCGCGCTTGATGGCGGGGATGATGTCTTCAGGCTTCGTTACCCGCTCGCCATAGCCGCCAAAGGCGCGCGCCATCGCGGCATAGTCGCCGGAGATATCGGTCGAGCGGTATTTCTCGGTCGAGATCGGCATCACCTTCAATTCGATCGCCATCGAAAAATTGTTCAGAAGGATCGACATGATCGGAATCCGCTCGCGCACCGCGGTCTCGAAATCCATGCCGGTGAAGCCGATCGCGGCATCGCCCCAGACATTGATGCAGAGCTTGTCGGGCTTTGCCAGCTTGGCGCCCATCGCAAGCCCAAGGCCGTAGCCGAGCTGCGTGGTCTTGCCCCAGCCGATATAAGAGAGCGGTTCGACCGATTTCCAGAACGGGGACAACTGGTCGCGCGGGCTGCCGGCATCGTGGGTGATGATGGTGTTTTTGATGTCGACGGTGTGCTGCAGGTCCCACAGCACGCGGTAGGGGTTCAGCGGCGCATCGTTATGCGTCAGTTTCGGCATCCATTTCGCCAGCCACTCCTTGTGGGAGGCCGCGATCTCGGCTGCGATCGCCGTCGCGTCGCGATCCGCCGTCACGCTCTTGCCGATCTCTTCCAGGAGCGCGTCGAGCACGAGCCCGGCGTCGCCGACCAGGCCGATCCTGGCCTCGACATCCTTGTTGAGATGGTTGGGATCGAGCGTCGAATGGATGATGGTCTTGCCCTTCGGCATGGCGATGCCGAATGACGTTTCGGTAAACGAGCAGCCGATGCCGAAGATCACGTCGGCTTCGCCCAGAAATTTCGCCACCGCGCGCGGCACGGCGAGGCCGCCCGATCCCAGCGACAGCGGATGCGTCTCCGGAAAGGACGATTTGCCGCCAAGGCTGGTCGTGACGGGGATGGCGAGGCGCTCGGCCAGCCGCTTGAGTTGCGGCCAGGCTTTTGCGTAATGCACGCCCTGGCCGGCGTAGATCACCGTGCGCTTCGCCGCGACGAGCAGGGCGGCCGCTTCCTTCACATGCACGGGATCCGCGCCGTAGCGGGTGCGCAGCACCGGCGTGTAGTTCAAGGGTTCCGGCACTTCCTCGTTCCACATGTCGGCCGGGATTTCGACGATCACCGGCCCGCCGCGGCCGTTCTTCAGCTTGCTGAACGCGCGCCGGAAGATGTTGCAGACCTCAGTGGCGATGTTGATCGGCTCGGACGATTTCGAAAACGCCTTCATCGCCTGGCTGGAGTTGAAGTTCGGGTCGATATTGGCGAGCCTGCGCGCATAGCCCATCGGCAGCACCAGCACGGGCACCGATTCGCCATAACATTGCGCCACGCCGCCCATCGCGTTCTCGGCGCCGGGTCCGTGCTGCATGCAGAACGCGCCGATCGACTGCCCTGAGGTGACGCGCGAGATTGCGTCCGCCATGTGAACGCCGATGCGTTCCTGGCGCACCATCACCGGGCGGATGTCGGCATTGGCGGCATATTCGATGAGATGATTGACCGGATAGCCGCAGAGGATTTCGATTCCCTCCCGCTTCATGATTTCCGCGATGGCGGCGCCGAGCTTCATGACGGTCTCCCCCTGGATATAGGCCGGTTCGATCCGGCCGATTTGAGACCAGTTGGAGCAGGATTTTACCGCGCGGTAAAGCGCGCGCGGCGCGTGGGGGCGGAAGTGCTGATATGCGTTTTGCCGTCTGAGAGGGCCGTTCGGTAAATTACCGAGATACAGGCCGGCGAAGAATTTTCTTGCTCGCGACGCCTCGCGCCGGAGGTGAAAGTAGTTTGTTTGCACCGGGTTCGACGCTGTTGCGTTGCGAAAACATCACAGCCGCGATCGAAGTGAGGCAGCATCACACTCTTGTCATTCCCAATAAGGGTTTTTGGATTACTTGTGCCACATGCAACTGCGTGAATCGCGGGACAGGAGACTTTTGATGATTACGGCGCGAACACTCATTCTCAGCTCGGCGGCAGGCTTGATCGCCATGAGCGGGGCACAGGCGGCCGACCTTCCGGTCAAGGCCAAGGCGGTCGAATATGTAAGAATCTGCTCGCTTTACGGCGCCGGCTTCTTCTTCATCCCGGGCACCGACACCTGCATCAAGATCGGCGGTTATCTGCGAGTCGACACCACGTTCAACGGCGGCGCCCACGGCGCGCCCGCTTGGAACGGCGATCTCGGCCAGCAGAACCGCTTTGCCGACTACTTCCTTTCCCGCTCTCGTATGGCGTTGACGGTCGATACCCGTACCGCGACCGAGTACGGCGTGGTCCGCACCTTCGGCCAGGGTGACTTCCAGTTCAACAACTTCGGCAACTCCAACATTGGTTCGACCACCAACTTCACCGGCGCGCCGCTCAACAGCGCTTTGCTTTCCACGGCCGGCGGCGGCTATGTCGCGGTTGAATATCTCTTCATCCAGTTTGCCGGCTTCACCTTCGGTAAGTCTTCGTCGGCCTACTCGACGCCGTGGAACGGTTTCCCGGGCAACATCAATTCGAGCTTGCTCGGCGGCAACAATACCGACACGGGCGTCAACAACATCCAGTACACCGCCCAGTTCGGCAACGGCGTGTCGGCCTCGATCGGTCTTGACGATCCGTCCGTCTGGAATCGCACCGCCGTCTACAATCTGAGCATCCCCTCGGCGATCGGCGCCAACGGGACGGGCTCGAACAGCTATGCCGGCACGCATTCACCCGACATCGTCGGCAACATCCGGGTGGATCAGGCCTGGGGTCTGTTCCAGTTGTCGGCCGCGGCACATGAGGTGAGCGGGTCGTACAATACGCTGGCTGCTGGCGGCGCGGCGACCAATCTTTCCGAAATCAGCGGTCACCCTGAAACCAAGTGGGGCGGTTCGGTGATGGCGGCGTTGAACATCAAGAATCTGCCGACGGGTGCGGGCGACGACATCAAGTTCGACGTCTCCTATGCCAAGGGCACCACCAAGAACGTGATCGCCACCAGCGGCACTTCGCCGAGCTTTGCGATGTTCGGCGGCAGCGGCTTCGGTTACCAGAGCGTCGGCTTCGGCGCGACCACGGATGGCGTCTATATGCCCGGCGCGGCCGGTACCGGCGGCATCGTCCTGACCACGGCCTGGGGCATCCGCGGTGCGTTCAACCACAACTGGGATCCCTACTGGTCGTCCAGCCTGTTCGGCAGCTACTCGCAGGTCAGGTATGACGGCGGCGCCAACGACAACCTGCTCGGTGCCGGAACGACGACGGCCAAGGGTGCTTACTGCGCCGCCTTCGCCGCCAGCCACCCGGGTCAGGCACTGGCGGGCAATGCCGCCGGCAACTACACCTGTAACCCCGACTTCAACGTCTCGCAGCTTGGCGTCGTTACCCGCTGGACCCCGGTCAAGAACCTGACGTTCTCGGGCGAAGTCCAGTGGTTCCATCTCGACCAGAAGATGTCGGGCTCCTCGGTGTTCACGGCGAGCTCTCCGAAGCCGGCCGCGCTCTATGAGTTCAAGGATCAGAACACGGTCCTGCTCCAGGTCCGCGCCCAGCGGAACTTCTGATCGAACTGTCCTGCCGGTGATTGTTCCCTTCCCAAGGGGGGCAATCACCGCGCTGACGGCCTTCGTTGCGGCACGTCTCGTACGTTGCCACAAAGTGTACATCCCAGGATCATGACGGCGTTGGCGTGCTGCCGGCCGCGATCCGCTGTCCGGCGCCGCCCGACGCCGTGGACGTGATCTCAAAAGTGGTTAGACGGTCTTAACGATACGCGAGCTGGCCGGCGATGCTTCCGCTCACGGCGTATTGCTTCATGCTGTGAGCCGGGCGGCGTGGCGATCCCGATCGCGGCGGAAACGGTCATCCATCGCGCCGATGTCCTGACGCTGGTCGGGCCTCCAGACCGAACGAAGAATGCCATCGCAGCCGCAGGCGTGGCGGACAGGGTCACCGACGCCACCGCTATGTTGATCGTCGGTCTCGGCATTCTGCTGGCGCAACACCAACACTTGCCGCGATTCAGGACTTCGCCAAAAGTACCGTGCCGACGGTCGGTTACGGCGTGAGCTGCGCCGTCGGCAATGTATTCCTTCTTCGAGGTACGGTGATCGTGCTTTTGGTCAGTTAGAAGGGTAGTGTTCGAAAGGGTCAAAGTAGAATCTAGAACGCAGGGTCAGGAGAGTTACGTGGGGACCGCAAAGCAACTTATCCTCGGGGCATCGGCGAGTCTGGTTATCTTGAGCGGCGCACAGGCAGCCGACCTTCCGGTAAAGGCCAAACCAGTCGAGTATGTAAGGATCTGCTCGCTTTACGGCGCCGGCTTCTTCTTCATTCCGGGCACCGACACCTGCATCAAGATCGGCGGTTATCTGCGTGCCGACACCACCTTCAATGCCGGGGGCGCCCACGGCCAGCCGGCATGGAACGGCGATCCTGGGCAGCAGAACCGCTTTCGCGATTATTTCATCGACCGCTCGCGCATGGTGCTATCAATCGATACCCGTACGGCCACCGAATACGGCGTGGTTCGCACCTACGGTTCGGGCAAATTCCAGTTCAACAACTTCGGAAGTAGCAACATCGGAGGTCCTCTCTTCAGCGGCGCGCCGCCCAACAGTTCTCTGCTGAGTACCCCCGGCGGTGGGTACGTCGCGATCTATGATCTGTTTATCCAGTTTGCGGGATTCACCTTCGGCAAGTCAGCTTCCGCCTTCGCATCGCCCTGGCAGGTTACTCCCGGCAACCTCTCGTCGTTCCTGCTGGGTGGCCACAGTGGCGATAACAGCGGGCCGAACAACATCCAGTACATGACGGAATTCGGCAACGGCGTAACGGCCACGATCGGCCTCGACGATCCGACTGTCTGGGATCGCACGGCCGTCTACAATCTGGGCATTCCCGGCGCGATCGGCGCCAACGGTACGGGATCGAACGCCTATGCCGGCACGCACGCCCCCGAAATTGTCGGCAACATCAGGGTCGACCAGGCCTGGGGCCTGTTCCAGATTTCGGCTGCGGCGCATGAGGTCAATGGCGCCTACGACATTCTGGGCGCCAGCGGTGTGGCGACGGCTCTGTCGGAAATCTCTGGCCACCCCGAGACCAAGTGGGGCGGCGCTGTGATGGCGGCGTTGCAGATCAAGAACCTTCCGACCGGCAAAGGCGACGACATCAAGGTCGATGCGAGCTTCGCCAAGGGTGCCACGAAATACGTCATCTCGTCTGATGCGACCTCGCCGAGCTTTGCGATGTTCTCCGGCAGCGGCATTGGCTACCAGAGCGTCGGATTTGGCGCCACCACGGACGGCGTTTACATGCCGGGCGCGCTCGGCACCGGCGGCATCGTCTTGACGCGAGCCTGGGGCATTCGCGGCGCGTTCAATCATAACTGGGACGCGTACTGGATCACCAGCCTGTTCGGCAGCTACTCATCGGTCCGCTATGATGGCGGCTCGAACGACAATATCAATGGCCTCGGCACCACCACCGCCAAGGGCGCATATTGTGCCGCGTTCGCCGCCAGTCATCCGGGTCAGGCCGCGATCGGCAACACGACCGGCAACTACACCTGCAATCCCGACTTCAACGTCGCGCAGCTAGGCACGGTCACCCGCTGGACTCCCGTCAAGAATCTGACGTTCTCGGCCGAAGTGATGTGGACTCACCTCGACCAGAAAATGTCGGGCAGCTCGATCTTCACGGCAACTGCGCCGAAACCGGTCGCGCTCTACGCGTTCAAGGACCAGGATACGTTCCAGCTCGAGCTTCGCGCGCAGCGTAACTTCTGAGAACGACCTTCCGGGACCAGATGATTGCCCGGTCCCTCTTTCGACGCTGCGGCGGGGCGGGCGGCGCGCATCTGATGGTAAATTTTCCGTACCGTGCGATTCCGGAACGCGATTTTGTTCGGCTGCCTTAATCGATCGTTCATTCTATTCGTCAAGGTCTCTTCAACCGTTCCCGCCTAGAGTTTAACGATTAGGGCGCGGAAGAAATTCCGGGGAGCGTCGACAGGAGTTTTCTATGCGTCGATTACTGGCACGATTTTTCAGCGATGAATGCGGTGCTACCGCCATCGAATATTGCCTCATTGCGGCCGGCATCAGCATCGTGATCGTCACCGCCGTCAACGGCATCGGCAGCGCGCTCAGCACGAAATTCACCGAAGTCAGCGCCTCGATCAAGTAAGCCGAAGTTTCGGCGGCCCGCACCCATGCGGGCGCGCCGCCACCGCCGACAGGGGCGCGATGGCCGTTGAAGCCGGCTAGCCTTCTTTTCCGTCCATGTTGAGCGCCCGCATGACGGCGATCCGCGCGAACATCAGCCAGCCGCCGCCGGTCTCCGCCGCATTGATCAGATTCTCGACCGCGACCTGCCAGTGCGGCTCGTGCTGCACGGTTTCCGGCAATGCCATGACATAGTCGGCGGCCTGCTGCAGCGTGGCGAGCCTGCCTCCGCCGTGTAGCGGTATCGGGTCATCGAACGGGGTCGACCAGGGCATCGCGCGCTAGATGATGCTATCGCGCGCCTTGCCAATCATCCGGCCTTCTTGGTGCGGGCGGCTGATCGCGCCGGCTTCTCGGCCTTCTTCGGCGTTTCCTTGACTGTTTCCTTGGCCGCGCGCTTGCCGCCGCCACTGATCGGCAACAGCATCTCACGCTGGCCGGCGGCGGCCTTCTTCGGCTTTTTGCCCTTGGCCTTCTCGGCGGCAGGGGCGGCCTGCTTTTCGCTGGCGAGGCTGCGCTTGAGCGCGTCCATCAGGTTGATGACGTTGCCGGTACTCTTCGGCGCCGCCTTGGTTTTGGTGCCCAGCCCGTTGCGCTTCTGATTGATCAGCTCGATCAGCGCTTGCTCGTAACGGTCCTCGAACTGCTCGGGCTCGAACGAACCGGATTTCTGCTCGACGATATGCTTTGCCAGATCAAGCATATCCTTGGTGATCTTCACGTCCTGGATATCGTCGAAATATTCCGTCTCGCTGCGCACCTCGTAGGGGTAGCGCAGCAGCGTGCCCATCAGTCCCTTGTCGAGCGGCTCCAGCGCGATGATGTGCTCGCGGTTGGTCAGCACCACACGTCCGATCGCGACCTTGTCCATGCTGCGGATGGTTTCGCGGATCACTGCGAATGCATCGTGGCCGACCTTGCCGTCCGGCACGAGATAGTAGGGGCGGATCACATAACGGCTGTCGATATCGGCCCTCGGCACGAACTCGTCGATCTCGATGGTGCGGGTCGATTCCAGCGCGAGTTCGTCAAGCTCGTCCTTCGACACCTCGATGTAGGTATCGGTGTCGATCTTGTAGCCCTTCATGATGTCGTCGTTGGCGACTTCCTCACCGGTATCGGCGTCGACCTTGGCGTATTTGATGCGGTGGCCGGTCTTGCGGTTGATCTGGTTGAAGGAAACCTTCTCGGTGTCCGACGTCGCCGGATAGAGGGCGACCGGACAAGTCACGAGCGAAAGACGCAGAAAACCCTTCCAATTGGCGCGGGGGGCCATGGGCTACTCCAAAAAAACGCAACAGACGACCGGCAAGGATACCATCGGATGCCGCCGTCTCAAATACGGCGGGACGGGGAATCGTGGAACGGCGTTAACCGCTGAAAGGCCCCGTTATGCAGCCGGCCTGCGACCTTTTGGCCGCTGCTACCGCGCGGCACGGCCCGAAGGGCAGGAACATCACTTCCGATCATGCGTTGCTTTAACCGGCGGTGTCGAAGCATTCGCTGGCATTACAGGCACTTACTCGAAGAGGTCCCCATGGCAACGCAACGACACGGCCAAATCATCGAAACCCCGACCGAGGCACGCCAGGCCGAACCCGGCCCGTCGGTGCTCGCGCTCCTGACGGTTTCGACCGGGCTCGCGGTTCTGATCCTGGGCATCGTCTGGTTCGTATTTTTCCGCACATAAATGGAGGCTGCGATATCAGGCTTCTCTGCGGACGGGGCGCGCGCTGCCTTGTCGGGCGCTGTCGGCGCAAGCAACGAGTCGGGCCCCTTGGGACATTCAAGTGGGCATGTTAGGCGTCTGGCCTCTGGCGGGGCTGCCCGCCCGCGAGAACCTTATGACGAAAAAGTAACATTGCACCGTGCGCCCCGTTCATGGCCTGTTCACGCCAGTTAGCCTCATCTTGAGATCTGATATCGTAGCGCTCATTTTTGGAGGCCAGCTTGCGCCTGCTCGTTGTTGAGGACGATCCGGATCTCAACCGTCAGCTTACGACGGCTTTGACGGATGCCGGTTATGTGGTCGATCGCGCGTTCGACGGCGAGGAGGGGCATTTCCTCGGTGACAGCGAACCTTATGACGCCGTCGTGCTGGACATCGGGCTGCCCAAGATGGACGGCATCTCGGTCCTGGAGGCGTGGCGCCGCGGTGGCCGCGCGATGCCGGTCCTGATCCTCACCGCGCGCGACCGTTGGAGCGACAAGGTGCAGGGGTTTGACGCCGGCGCTGACGACTACGTCGCCAAGCCGTTCCACCTGGAAGAGGTGCTGGCGCGAATTCGCGCGCTGCTGCGCCGCTCCACCGGCCACGCCCAGTCGGAACTGACCTGCGGTCCGGTCTCGCTGGATACGCGCACCGGCCGCGTCAGCGTCTCCGGTAATCCGATCAAGATGACCTCGCACGAATATCGCCTGCTGGCCTACCTGATGCATCACACCGGCCGCGTGGTGTCGCGCACCGAACTGGTCGAGCATCTATATGATCAGGACTTCGACCGCGACTCCAACACCATCGAAGTATTCGTCGGCCGCATCCGCAAGAAGCTCGACGTCGACATTATCCAGACCGTGCGCGGGCTCGGCTATCTGCTGACGCCGCCGTCGCCCGGCACCTGATGAGTCTTGCTCTTTTATTCGAGCATGATCTTATCGGAAGGCCAGCCTCCATCCGCAGGATTGGAGCCTGGGGATACGCTTTTCGGGATCTTGCTCTGATGCGCGGAAGCTCGCTCGCCACGCGGTTGTTCCTGTCGGCGACCGCGTGGGTGGTCGTGATCCTGGTCATAACCGGCGTTGTTCTGTCGTCGGTCTATCGTAACGCGACCGAGCGCGCCTTCGACCGCCGCCTCAACCTCTATCTCCGCACCCTGATCGCCGAGGTCGCGACGCCGGATGAGCCGCCCGACCATCAATTTCAGTCGCTCGGCGAGCCGCTGTTCGAACTGCCGCTGTCCGGCTGGTACTGGCAGATCGTGCGTACCGACGAGAAGGCCGAGACGCGTGCGTCGCGTTCGCTGTGGGACAAGAAACTGCCGAAGCTCGAGGAAATCGGCGCGGAGCTGACCCCCGCCGGCATCCGCCTCGGTTACGTCGACGGGCCCGAGGGCCAGAGTCTGCGGGTCGTCGAGCGGCCGGTCGACCTCGGCGCCGACGGCAAGTTCCTGGTCAGCGTGGCCGGCGACGCATCCGAGATTTTCGACGAAATCCGCTCCTTCGACTATTACCTCGGTGGCACGTTCGCAGCACTCGGTATCGTGCTGCTGCTGACCACGATTTTCCAGGTCCGCTTCGGACTGGCACCGCTCAAGCGGATCTCGGAATCGATCGCCGATATCCGCTCCGGCCGCGCGGAACGGCTGGAAGGCGAGTTTCCCGTCGAGATCGCGCCGCTGGCGCGTGAGACCAACGCGCTAATCGATGCCAACCGCGAGATCGTCGAGCGCGCGCGTACTCATGTCGGCAATCTTGCCCATGCCATCAAGACGCCGCTCTCCGTCATCGTCAACGAGGCGGCCGCCCACGCGGTAGATCCCTTTGCCAGCAAGGTCCTGGAGCAGGCCGATGTGATGCGGGATCAACTGGCGCATCATCTGGAACGGGCGCGCATCGCCGCCCGCGTCACCATCGTCGGCACCGTCACCGAGGTCGCGCCCGCCATCGAAGCGTTGCGGCGGACCATGGAAAAGATCCATCGGGATCGCGGCATTACGATCGCGGTGAAGGCTGATCCGTTGGCTAAATTCCGTGGTGAGCGCCAGGACCTCGAGGAGATGGCCGGCAATCTGGTCGACAATGCCTGCAAATGGGCGGCTACGCAGGTCTTCATCGAGGTGAGGGTGGAGCCGCCGTCAGAACCCCGTACCGGGTCGTCGCTCCGGATCATTGTCGACGACGATGGCCGCGGATTGTCCGCCGCCGAGCGCGCGCAGGTGTCCCGGCGCGGCCAGCGGCTGGACGAGTCCAAACCGGGGTCGGGGCTCGGGCTTTCGATCGTGGTCGATCTCGCTGCCCTCTATGGCGGCAGCCTCGTCCTGGGCGACGCCCCGATCGGCGGATTGCGGGCGGAGCTGGTACTGCCGGGAGTCTGAACGGCTTATCCGAGCGATTACCTGGGGTTGACGGTGCGGGAACTGGCAATGTCCGGGGTTGATTTCGTCATTCCTAAACGGGTTCTTAACGCGCGCACTCCTAAGATTGGGGGCGGGCGCACTGTGCCCGTCCACATGACACGCATATCCACACCAGGCGAATGAGCCAGACATCGACCGAGCGGCTGAGGGACTATCTCGCCCAGCTCCCGCCCCAATCGCAGGCGCTGCTGATGCGGGAGTTCGAACGCGCCATTGAGCGCGGGGAGGATATGGCCGTCGCCAATTTCGTACTTGAGCAGCTTCGCAAGGTCGCGCGCGGAACCGTGGAAGACGACGAGACGCGCCCGCGGACCGACGATCCGGCGCGACTGTTATATGGTCCGCTCGAGCCGTTTCTCCTCGAGAGCAATTTTCCCGCCAGGCCCGGGCAGATCCGGCGTGCATCGCTGCTGCCGATCTGGCAATGGCTGAGCCGCGACGGGGCGCCCGAGGCCACGCGCGCATTTGAAACCGTGCTCACCGAGATCAGGCAGAGCGGCAGCAACGCCGACCTCGAGGGCGCAACCCGCAAGTTCCAGCTCGCCGCAGCCGACGCGATCATCAGTGTCGCCGCACCGGTCGCCGGTGACGACAGGCAGAGGTCGCTTTCCCGTATCGGCTCGCCCAATGTCGTCGAAGACCTGTTATCGGTCGGAAGCGTGCTGCGCGCGCGCGAGACGCTGGACACGCTCGGCAGCCGGATGCCGGGCCAGATGCGGGTCTTTTCCGAATCCCAGATTGCCTCGGTTGGGTCGGCACTCAACGTTCCCTCGTTGCAGACGCCGCAACTGCTGCCGTTCGCGCTGTCGCTGATCATGCAGCGGCTGGCGCAGCCGTGGCAGATCATCCGTCTCGCGATCAAGATGGCTGCATCCGACGACGAGATTCGCGTGGCCGCCACGCCCTACGGCATCGCCGTCACGATCGCGCTGCACGACCTCTCGTTCCTCACGGCCTGCCTGCGCACGGACATCAGGCGCGGCCATTTCGACAATGTCGGCGAGCAATTGAAGGCCCTGCACGAGGGCGTGCGCGGGCTGCGCACCGAACTCGATCTTCGCAACGATTCCGCATGGGGTCGCCAGCTCACCGCGATCCGCGCCGAAATTTCCAATTCGCTGCAGTCGGAGATCGAGAGCGTGCCCGGCCGGGTCCGCCGTATCCTGCGTCAGCGCGCCGACAAGGATCTCGCCGCCGCGCCGAAAATCGACACCGCGGAGGTCGAAGAGATCGTCGCCATGATCGACTTCGTGGCGGTGTGCCGCACCTATGCCAGCGAACTCGCCATCAACGAGGTCACCTTGCGGACCTATTCCGACCTCCAGCACTACGTCGAGCGATCCACCGAGAGCCTCGTGCAGGCGCTGCGCGGTGGCGACCCCAAGGCGCGCGTCTACCGCCAGATGCAGGCCAAGGCGGCGATCCGTTTCTGCGAAATTCTGTTCGGCCATGACTACGCGTCGTTGATGAGCCGGGCGGCCGAAAATGCCATGACCGGCGAGCGTAAAGCGGCCAAGGCGACCAAGGCGACCAAGGCGAGCTAGGCTTAAATCCCCCGCCGGCCTGGCCTTCTGGGAGACTTCCGTCCGGATGTTTTCTGCCGCAATTGTCAATTGCCGGGCTTGGCGCCGGTGGTGTAAAGCGGCGTATCGGCGCTCGCCTGGACGCGCCGTTCCGCCCCCGGGAACCGCTTGATGACGCTGTGGTTTGTGTTCGCGCTGATGACGGTCGCGGCGATCTTCGCCATACTCTGGCCGTTGAGCCGCGGCTCTTCTGCGCCGGCCGGTGGCAGCGAGGCTGTGGTCTACAGGGATCAGCTCGCCGAGATCGATCGCGATGTCTCCGCCGGCCTGATCGGCGTGTCCGAGGCTGAGGCAGCGCGTGTCGAAATCGGCCGCCGCCTGCTCGCTGCCGCGGACGGCGCGCGCGACCTGCCGCCGCGGTCAAACCTTGGTCTGCGCCGCGCTTCGGCCATCGTGGCGCTGGTCGGGTTGCCGATCGCGGCGGTGACGCTCTACCTCGCGCTCGGATCGCCCTTTCTCGGCGATTTTCCGCTGGCCTCGCGCACGCGCACGGCGGATGTCAATCAGCCGCTCGACAACATGGTGGCGCAGGTCGAGGCGCATCTCGAAAAAAATCCGACAGACGGCCGCGGCTGGACCGTATTGGCGCCGGTGCTCGCGCGTCTCAGCCGTTGGGATGATGCGGTCCGGGCCTACCGCAATTCCATCACCTATGCCGGCGACAGTGCGGACCGCCGCTCTGATCTTGGCGAAGCGCTTGCGGCTGCTGCGGGCGGCGTCGTCACGGCGGAGGCCAAGGCCGAGTTCGAACGCGCGTTGGCGCAAAGCGCCGATGAGCCGAGGGCTAACTATTACCTCGGTCTCGCCGCCGAACAGGATGGCCGCCGAACCGATGCTGCCACGATCTGGCGCACGATGCTCGCCAAGGCGCCGGCCGACGCGCCATGGCGGACGCTGGTCCAGGCCGCGCTCACGAGGGTCGGTGGTGGACCTGTGGCACCGACGCTCTCCAACGACGCGATGGCCGCCGCCAAGGACATGAATGAAAATGACCGCGGCGCCATGATCCGCGGCATGGTCGATCGGCTTGCGACCCGGCTGAAGCAGAACGGCGACGATGTCGAGGGATGGTTGCGGCTGATGCGGGCCTATATGGTGATGGGGGACCGCGACAAGGCGGCGAGCGCGCTTGTCGAGGCGCGCCAGGCAGTCGCCAACGATACCGAGCGCTTGCGCCAGCTCAATGAGGGCGTGAAGAATCTCGGGCTTGGTGGGTGAGGCAGGATGCCGGAACCCAAGGGCGAGGACAGAGGATAGCCATATGACGCGCAAGCAACGGCGTTTGACCATGATCGGCGGTTCGCTCGCGGTGCTCGCCATTGCCGCAGCGCTGGTCTTGAACGCGATGCGCGACTCCATCGTGTTCTTTTCCACGCCGACGATGGCGGCCGAAAAGCAGATCCCGGCCGGCAAGCGGTTCCGTCTCGGCGGCTTGGTGCAGCCGGGATCGCTGGTGCGCGGTGACAATCTCGCGGTCAATTTCAGCGTCGCCGACGGCGGCGCCACGCTGCCGGTCGCCTACAAGGGAATTTTGCCGGACCTGTTCCGTGAAGGGCAGGGCGTCGTCGCCGAAGGCGCGCTGGATGCCTCCGGCGTCTTCAAGGCCGATACCGTGCTCGCCAAGCACGACGAGACCTATATGCCGAAGGACGTCGCCGACGCCCTGAAGAAACAGGGACACTGGAAGGACGATTACGGCGCCAAGCCTGGCGCGGCAGCCTCGGCCGCTCCGGTGCAAGGGGCTTCGAAATGATCGCGGAAGCCGGACATTACGCGCTGGTGCTGGCGCTCGGACTGGCGCTGATCCAATCAACCGTGCCGTTGCTCGGCGCGCGCTGGGGCGATCATGCCCTGATGAATGTCGCGCGCTCCGGTGCGCTCGCGCAATTGCTGTTCGTGGCGGCGTCGTTTGCGCTGCTGACGACGCTGCACGTGATGTCGGATTTCTCCGTCGTCAACGTGTTCGAGAACTCGCACTCGATGAAGCCGCTGCTCTACAAGATCACCGGCGTGTGGGGCAATCACGAAGGGTCGATGCTGCTCTGGGTGTTCATCCTGGCGCTGTTCGGCGGCCTGGTCGCCGCCTTCGGCAGCAATTTGCCGCTGTCGCTGCGCGCCCATGTGCTGGCGGTGCAGGGCTGGATCGCGTCCGCGTTCTATCTCTTCATCCTGCTCACCTCGAATCCCTTCCTGCGCATCGCAAGTCCGCCGATCGAGGGCCGCGACCTTAACCCGGTGCTGCAGGACATCGGCCTCGCCGTGCATCCGCCGATGCTCTATCTCGGCTATGTCGGGTTCTCGATCTCGTTCTCGTTCGCAGTTGCCGCCCTGATCGAAGGCCGCATCGATGCCGCCTGGGCGCGCTGGGTGCGGCCGTGGACGCTGGTGGCGTGGATATTCCTCACGCTCGGCATCGCGATGGGGTCGTACTGGGCCTATTACGAACTCGGCTGGGGCGGCTGGTGGTTCTGGGATCCGGTCGAGAATGCTTCCCTGATGCCCTGGCTGGCCGGCACCGCGCTGCTGCACTCCGCGGTCGTGATGGAAAAGCGCAACGCGCTGAAGGTCTGGACCATCCTGCTGTCGATCCTGACGTTTTCGCTGTCGCTGCTCGGCACGTTTTTGGTGCGCTCGGGCGTCCTGACCTCGGTGCATGCCTTCGCGACCGATCCGGCGCGCGGCGTGTTCATCCTGCTGATCCTCTGCCTGTTCATCGGCGGAAGTCTTTTGCTTTATGCCTGGCGCGCGTCGGCGCTGAAGCAGGGCGGACTGTTCGCGCCGATCTCGCGCGAGGGCGCGCTGGTGCTCAACAATCTTTTCCTCACCACGGCGTGTGCGACGGTGTTCATCGGAACGCTGTATCCGCTGGCGCTGGAGGTTTTGACCGGCGACAAGATTTCAGTCGGCCCGCCCTTCTTCAATCTGACGTGCGGACCCTTGTTCGTGCCGTTGATGCTTGCGATGCCGTTCGGGCCGCTGTTGGCGTGGAAGCGGGGTGACTTGCTCGGCGCGGCACAGCGGCTGACCGCGGCCGGCATCGCCGCATTGGTTGCGATTGCCGTGGCGTGGGCGTGGACCTATGGCGGCAGCACGTTCGCCCCGCTCGCGATTGGACTTGCGATTTTCGTCATAGCAGGCGCGTTGTGCGATCTTGCCGAACGCACCGGACTGTTCCGGACCGCCTTGCCGGTCGCGCTGCGGCGCGCGCGTGGATTGCCGCGCGCGACCTGGGGAACGGCGTTCGCCCATGCCGGCGTCGGCGTAGCCCTGATCGGAATCGTCTGCGAGACCACCTGGAACAGCGAATATATCGGCTCGATGATGCCCGGTGATGTTGCCAAGGTCGCCGGCTATCAACTGAAGCTCGACGGCGTCACGCAGCGGCAAGGGCCGAATTTCCGCGAGATGATCGCACAATTCACGGTCAGTCTCGACGGCGAGACGCTGCGCGTGATGACGCCCTCGAAGCGCACCTTCACCACACGCGAGACGTCGACCACCGAGGCCGCGCTGCTGACCCGCGGCGCCAGCCAGCTCTATATTTCGCTCGGCGAAACCAGCGCCGCCGCCATTGGGGTCCGCATCTTTCACAAGCCGCTGGTGCTCTTTATCTGGTGGGGTCCGGTGCTGATGGCGTTCGGCGGCCTGCTGTCGCTCTCGGATCGCCGCCTGCGCGTCGGCGCGCCGAAGCCTGCCGCCAAGACCGCCCGCGCATTGCAGCCGGCGGAGTGAGCCGTTGAGGAAGCTTCTCGCCTGCATTGCTGTTGTCGCACTCATGGCCGGATGCCCGGCCGCCTACGCTGTGCAGCCCGACGAGATCATGTCGGATCCCGTGAAGGAGGCGCGTGCGCGCGACCTGTCGCGCGAGTTGCGCTGCATGGTGTGCCAGAACCAGTCGATCGACGATTCCGACGCGCCGCTGGCGCGCGACCTGCGGCTCCTGGTGCGCGAGCGGATCGCGACCGGCGACAGCGACAGCCAGGTGATCGATTTCCTGGTGGCGCGCTATGGCGAGTTCGTGCTGCTGAAGCCGCGCTTCACGCCGCACACGTTATTACTGTGGCTGCTGCCGCCGCTCGCGCTGATCGGAGGCGGGCTGGCGCTATGGTTCTACAGCCGCCGCCGCTCGAATGCCGGCGGCACCGCCGATCCCTCGCTCCTGCACCTGACGGAGGATGAAGAGGCGAGGCTGGAGCGCCTGCTCGCGGCCGATGCGCCGGAAAGGCAGGCTTAGGCCCGTCGTTACAAGCGGACCACTTTCCGCTATGACTCCCCTTGTCAAAAACAACAAAGCCCAAGGGGGAAACCGGACATGGCCTTTTCACTCTACGACGCCAGCGTGGCGAATTACCTTCAAATCCTCGGCGGTGTCAGCGGCTTCCTCGAGCGCGGCCTCGCTCATTTTCGCGAAAAGAACATCGATCCGGAAACCATGGTCGAGGCGCGGCTGGCGCCGGACATGCTGCCGCTGCGCTTCCAGATCATCTCCGTCGCCCAGCATTCCCGCGGCGCCATCGAGGCTGCGCAGAGCGGAGAATTTCGTCCGCCCTCATTCAAAACGCCGTACGATTACGCCGGATTGCAGGCGCTGGTCGCGCAAACCCGCGAAGCCCTGGAAGGCTGGACGCCGGACGCCGTCAACGCGCTTGGCGGCCGCGACGTCGTCTTTCTGCTCGGCGATCACAAGCTACCCTTCACGACCGAGGGTTTTTTGATGTCGTTCTCGCTGCCCAACTTCTATTTCCACGCCACCACGGCCTACGACATCTTGCGCACCAACGGCGTGCCGCTCGGCAAGCGCGATTTCATGGGCCGGCTGAAGATGAAGAAGTGAGCGTGGCGTGTCATAACAGCACCACGCCCTGGATCAGGTAGATGGTAGAGACCGCGCCGATCACGTAGCGCGACCAGGTTCGGAATTGCGCCTCGCTGATCAGATCAAGCACCAGCCGCGAGAGCTGCGTTCCGGCGATCGCCAGCGGGATCGCGATCGCGACCGCCATCGGCGATACCCGCTCGCCGCCGCCAACCAACAGCTGGCCGAAATAGGCGACCTTGAGGAAGTGGCCGAGGAACTGCACCGCAGCCTTGGTCGCGACCTGCTGCTTGCGGTCGAGTTGTGAGCGGACGAAGAAGACGTCGAGGATGGGCCCGGATACGCCGGCCAGGAGCTGCAACATCGTACAGAGCGCGCCGCAGCCATAGTCGTGGCCCCGCCGCCGCAGGTCGGGCGCGAACCGAGGTGGAAGCGCCAGCCCGATGAAAGGCGTCAGGCCAATGATAATTAGGGCTACAGACTTGCTGGCCGTGACCGCGGCCGCGCTGATCGCCACGGTGACAATGGCCGCGCCAGCGGCATAATGGGCGACGATCCGCCAGTCGGTATGGGCTCGCCATTGCCAGGCCCGCCAGCCGCTGGATGCCATTTGCACCAGACCGTGCAGAACCATGGCTGATGCCAAAGGCATGAATGCCAGCAGGATTCCCAGCAGGATCATGCCTCCGGCCATCCCGAAAATGCCTGAGATGAAGGAGGTCGACACGATGGCGGCAGCGAAGCCGGCGGCGATGGGGAGGCTGAGCATGGGCGTCGTCCTGGTGAAATCCGATGCCGCTCGATGCGCGCTTGACGGCGCTGCCGCAAACGCGTTTAGTTCAGCCGTAGGCCAAGGAAAAGTTAGGCTAGAAGGGCAATCCCATGCGCCGCCTGCCTTCGCTGAACGGTTTGCGCGCCTTCGAGGCCGCGGCGCGCCATGGCAGTTTCGTGGCTGCCGGGCAGGAGCTGAACGTCACGCAGGCTGCGATCAGCCGCATGGTGCGGCTCCTGGAAGCGCGTCTCGGATTTCCACTGTTCGAGCGGCTGCCCAATGGCCTGGTGTTGACCGCGCAAGCGAGCGCGCTGCGGCCACATCTCACGGCGGCATTTGACTCGATTGCATCGAGCGTCGCGCAGGTCTCGGCAATGCGCACGACGCCTGTCTTGACCATCGGAGTCGGGCCGTCCTTTGCGACGCGCTGGATGATTCCGCGCCTTGCGAGCTTTTACCGTGCCCATCCCGAGATCGAGGTGCGGCTTGCGACCGGCGGCGCGATCAATCCGTTCCGGGATGACTGGACCTGCGGCATTCTTCTCGGTGGCGGCGATTGGCCGGAGCTGGCGGCGGAGCCGTTGTTTTCCGCCGACCTGTTTCCGGTATGCGCCGCTTCGATTGCCCGGCGGCTTGGCAAGCCATCGGACCTGACGCAGGAGAGCTTGCTGCAGGTGGTTCACTCGCCGGAGGATTGGCCGTTATGGCTCTCCGCCGCAGGCGTGAAACGGCGCCGCGCCGCGTTGGGGCCGAGTTTTGCCAATTACGGAATGGCGCTGCAGGCTGCGCTCGACGGCGTTGGTGTGGCGATTGGCCTGCGCCCCTATGTCGAAGACGACATCGCCATGGGACGTCTGGTCGCGCCGTTTTCGCTGTCGGTGCCGAAGGGTAGGGCCTGGTATCTTGTGTACCGTGCGTTCCGTGAAACCGATCCCGCTCTGATTGCCTTCCGCGACTGGCTCAGGCATCATTTCACGGAAAAGCCGCAGAGCTAACCGGCTGATAAGCCTGCGATATTCTGCCGCATCCATAACCGCCTGCATTACAAAAGTTTAATTCGCTAGCCAGCGCGCGGTAAGGCGGCAAGCCCCATGTTTAGTCCTGTCAGGTGTCCAGCCCCGCACCGTCGAATTCAGATTCTCTGGAGATTTTAGCAACATGACCGAACGTCCCGTCGATCTTTCCAAGCTTCCGTCCTACGGCGCAGCGCGCCGTTCGCTGTTCTCGGCACGCAAGTTCGCGCTGATGGCTTCCGTCGTCGCCGGCCTTGGCGCCGCCGTGTATGGCTTCTCGCCGCAGCAGGGCCCCATCGACATCTTCACCAGCCCGGCGCATGCGCAGGTCAACAACGAAGTCCGCAAGGTCGAGCGGCCGATTGGATTTGCCGACATTGTCGAGCGCGTGAAGCCCTCGGTGATCTCGGTCAAGGTCAACATTACCGAGAAGGCCGCGAAGGGTGATGACAGCGCCAACAAGGACGACGATTCGCCGTTCCAGCCGGGTTCGCCGATGGAGCGCTTCTTCCGCCGCTTCGGCGGTCCGGATGGCTTGCCGCCCGGCCTGCGCGGTGGACCGCGTGGCGGCCGCGGCCCGGTAACGGGTCAGGGTTCCGGCTTCTTCATCTCGCCTGACGGCTATGCCGTGACCAACAACCACGTGGTCGATGGCGCCGACAAGGTCGAAGTCACCATGGACGATGGCAAGACCTTCACCGCGAAGGTGATCGGCACCGATCCTCGCACCGACCTGGC
Organism: Bradyrhizobium sp. McL0615; assembly: GCF_049993905.1. Lineage (NCBI taxonomy): Bacteria > Pseudomonadati > Pseudomonadota > Alphaproteobacteria > Hyphomicrobiales > Nitrobacteraceae > Bradyrhizobium > Bradyrhizobium sp. McL0615. The sequence goes on from NZ_CP188254.1 coordinate 3,226,715, forward strand.
GCTGATCAAGGTCGCGGGCAGCAAGGATTTCCCGTTCGCCAAGCTGTCCGATAGCAAGCCGCGGATCGGCGACTGGGTGCTCGCCGTCGGTAACCCGTTCGGCCTCGGCGGAACTGTGACCGCCGGTATCGTCTCGGCTTCCGGCCGCGACATCGGCAACGGCCCGTATGACGACTTCATCCAGATCGACGCGCCCGTGAACAAGGGCAACTCCGGCGGTCCGGCGTTCGATACCAACGGAGAAGTGATGGGCGTCAACACCGCGATCTATTCGCCGTCCGGCGGCAGCGTCGGCATCGCGTTCTCGATCCCGGCTTCGACGGTCAAGAGCGTGATTGCCCAGCTCAAGGACAAGGGCACGGTCAGCCGCGGCTGGATCGGTGTCCAGATTCAGCCGGTGACGTCTGACATCGCCGACAGCCTCGGCATGAAGAAGGCGGAAGGCGCGCTGGTGGCGGAACCGCAGTCGAATGGTCCGGCGGCCAAGGCCGGTATCCAGTCCGGTGACGTCATCACCGGCGTGAATGGCGAGCCGGTCAAGGATGCCAAGGAACTCGCCCGCACCATCGGCGGCCTCGCGCCCGGCGCCGCGGTAAAGCTCAACGTGCTGCAGAAGGGCCAGGACAAGGTCATCAACCTCACGCTCGGCCAGCTGCCGAACACGATTGAGGCCAAGGCCGACACCGACAAGGAAGACAAGGGTAGCCTGAGCAAGGGAGCCGGCGTGCCGAAACTCGGCCTGACGGTTGCCCCCGCCAACAGCGTGGCCGGCGCCGGCAAGGAAGGCGTCGTGGTCACCGAGGTCGACCCGAAGAGCGCGGCGGCCGAACGCGGCTTCAAGGAAGGCGACGTCATTCTTGAGGTTGCCGGCAAGAGCGTGACCAGCGCCGGCGAGGTTCGTGAGGCAATCGACGCCGCCCGCACCGACAACAAGAACAGCGTTCTCATGCGCGTGAAGAGCGGCGGTTCGTCGCGCTTCGTCGCGGTGCCGCTGGCAAAGGGCTAAACGAGGACTACATATCAGATGGAGGGTTTCGCCGGCATTCGTCGCCCCCGCCGACGTCTCCTTCCGGGGAGCGGGTCCAAAACTCGCTCCCTCTGGCTACCTTCCAGCGGAATACGCCCCCCTCCGTCGGAAGGGCCTAAGGGCGGTGAGGTCCCCCAGCTTCACCGCCCGCTCTTTTCACTTGATCGAGAGATTGGCTGGTCGCCTTGCATGTGCAGGGCGGCCGCGCCATGGTGAGAGAAGGCAAATTCCCGTGACCCCAACTGCCCCGCAAATGCGCCTGCTAATCATCGAAGACGACCGCGAGTCCGCCGACTATCTGGTCAAGGCGTTTCGTGAAGTCGGCCATGTCGCCGATCTCGCCAGCGACGGCGACGAAGGGCTGTCGATGGCCGATGGCGGCGAGTACGACGTGCTCGTGGTGGACCGCATGCTGCCCAAGCGCGACGGCCTCTCCGTGATCGGTGCGCTGCGTGAGAAGGGCAATCGCACGCCGGTCCTGATCCTATCCGCGCTCGGCCAGGTCGACGACCGCATCAAGGGGCTGCGCGCCGGCGGCGACGACTATCTGCCAAAGCCCTATTCATTCGCCGAGCTGCAGGCCCGCGTCGAGGTGCTGTCGCGCCGCAATGTCGGCCCGGCCGAAGAGACCACCTACCGCGTCGGTGATCTCGAGCTCGACCGTCTCTCGCACCGTGTCGCCCGCGGCAAGGACGAACTGACGCTGCAGCCGCGCGAGTTTCGCCTGCTCGAATATTTGATGAAGCATGCCGGCCAGGTGGTGACCCGCACCATGCTTCTGGAAAACGTCTGGGATTATCATTTCGATCCGCAGACCAACGTCATCGATGTGCATATTTCACGGTTGCGCTCCAAGATCGACAAGGGATTTGAACGGCCCTTGCTGCACACGATCCGCGGCGCCGGATACATGATCCGTGACGGCCTTCGGTAAACTGATCCGCACCACGGCGTTTCGGCTGACGCTGGTCTATCTGTTCCTGTTTGCGCTGTTCGCCGCCTCGCTGCTGGGCTATTTCGCCTGGAATACGCGCCGGCTGATCAACGAGCAGATCACCACCACCGTCAACGCGGAAATCGCCGAGATCGAGATCTTCTACGCACGCCGCGGCCTGCAAGGCCTTGCCACCACGCTCGGCTACCGGGCGCTGCGGCCCGGCGCCAACCTCTATCTCGTCACCACGCCGGAGGGCAGGGCGTTCGGCGGCAATGTCGAATCGCTGTCCCCAGGCGTGATGGCCTCGACAGGTTGGTCCGAGACGGCGTACCGCCGGCTCGACGAGCGGGATACCGCCAACCACCGCGCGCTGGTGCGCGTCACCCAACTCGACAACGGTTTCCGCCTGCTGGTCGGTCGCGATCTCGAGGAACGAAGGCGGCTGTTCGGGATCGTCGCGAATGCCGCTCAATGGTCGCTGCTGGTCGTCATCGTGCTCGGTCTCGGCGGCGGCATCTTCGTAGCGCGGCGGGTGCTGCGCCGGATCGATGCCATGACCGGCACCACCCAGCGCATCATGGCCGGCGACCTCTCCGGGCGTCTTCCGGTCGGGCGCTCCGGCGACGAACTCGATCGTCTCGCGGAAAACCTCAACGCCATGCTGGAGCGCATCGAGGCGCTGATGACGGGGCTGAAGGAAGTCTCGGACAATATCGCCCATGACCTGAAGACGCCGCTGACGCGGATGCGCAACCGCGCGGAGGAGGCGCTGGCGAGTTCCGGCAGCGAGGCCGAATACCGCGCGGCGCTGGAGCGGACCATAGAAGAATCCGATGGCCTGATCCGCACCTTCAACGCACTCTTGATGATCGCGCGCGCCGAGTCCGGCCAGGCGCGCGGCAACATGGATGATTTCGACGCGGCCGACGTTGCCAGGGGCATCCACGAATTGTACGAACCGCTGGCCGAGGACGACGGCATGACGCTGCGTGTCAGGGCCGCGGCCGCGCCGTTGCATGGCAACCGCGAACTGATCAGCCAGGCGCTCGCCAACCTGGTCGAGAACGCCATCAAATACGGCAAGCCTTCGCCGGTGGTGCAGCCGCTGGACCCTGCGGCCGCCGCACGCGTCAGGGAAATCCTGATCGAGTCCCGCCGAGAGGGCGACCGGGTGCTGCTCAGCGTCACCGACCATGGCCCCGGCATCCCCGAAGCGGACCGTAAGCACGCCGTCGAACGGTTCGTGCGGCTGGAGGCGAGTCGGACACTGCCGGGTTCCGGCCTCGGCCTCAGCCTGGCGTCCGCTGTGGCGACCCTGCATGGCGGCGAGCTCCGGCTCGGCGATTCGCATCCCGGCCTGACCGTGACGCTGGTCATTCCGGCGCTATCTGCCGCGGCTGACAGGCTTGCGGCCCAAACGCCGGATGTGCCACAGAAGGTGGCATGAATTCCTCTGCCTTGGCCGCGCGGTTCGTGAGCGGGCCGCATATTCCCGCCAGCAGCAACGCCGAACAACGCCTGGGAGACTGGCTCGCCGAACTGGAGCCGCAGCAGGCGGCTGAGATCGGCGCGTGGCTGGACCGTCCGCCGGCCCGGGCCATCCTGCTCGGCATCGCCGAGTTCTCGCCATACCTGTTCGACCTGATCCGCGCCGACGCCGCGCGGCTGATCCGCCTCCTGGCATGCGACCCGGAACAGCATCTTACCGCGCTGATCGAGAAGACCTCGCACGACGTGCTCGCCGCCTCGGGCGAAGCTGACGTCATGCATCTGCTTCGCCGCATGAAGTCGGAAGCCGCGCTGTTGATTGCGCTGTGCGACATCGGCGGGGTCTGGCCGGTGATGCGGGTGACGGCGGCGCTGACTGACCTCGCGGTAACCTCCGTCCAGACTGCCTTGCGCTTCCTGCTGCGCCAGGAGGTCGCGCGCGGCCGCATGACCGCCCTCAATCAGGACCGGCCGGAGGAGGGTTCCGGCCTGATCGTGCTCGCGATGGGCAAGATGGGCGCGGGCGAACTGAACTATTCCAGCGACATCGACCTGATCGTGTTTTTCGATCCTGCCGCGACCTCACTTGTGGCCGACATCGAGCCGGCGCCGTTCTTCGTGCGCGTCACGCAGGCGCTTGCCCGCCTGCTGCAGCAGCGCTCCGGCGACGGCTACGTGTTCCGCGTCGACCTGCGCCTGCGCCCCGATCCGGCCTCGACGCAGGTCGCGATGTCGACTGACGCGGCGCTGCATTATTACGAGCGGGAAGGGCGGACCTGGGAGCGCGCCGCGATGATCAAGGCGCGCGTCTGCGCCGGCGACGCCAAAGCGGGGGAAGCGCTGATCGCGGAACTTTCGCCGTTCGTCTGGCGCAAGCATCTGGATTTTGCCGCGCTTGCCGATGTCCACGACATGAAGCGGCAGATGCAGACCTTTCGCGGCCAGAGCGAGATCGCGGTCGAAGGCCACAACGTCAAGGTTGGCCGCGGCGGCATCCGCGAGATCGAGTTTTTCGCGCAGACCCAACAGCTCATTGCCGGCGGCCGCCATGCTGAATTACGGGTGCGTCCGACGCTGCTCGCGTTGCAGGTTTTGGCCAACAGCAACTGGATCACCTTTCAGGCCCGCGAAGAACTGACGACGGCTTACGAGTTCCTGCGCAGCGTCGAGCACCGGCTGCAGATGATCGCCGACGAGCAGACCCATGCGCTGCCCGAAGACGCCGAGGCCGTGGAGCGCTTTGCGAACTTCTTCGGCTATGAGAGCAGGGCAAGCTTTGCCAAGGATCTGCTCGGCCATCTCAACATCGTGCAGGGACATTATGGCAAGCTGTTCGAGGGCGATCCGGCCGGCACGGTGAAACTCCCGCAAGTCAACTACGCCGCAGGTCCTGAGGATGCGCGCCTGCTCGACCATCTGGCGACGCTCGGCTTCAAGAAGCCGGTGGCGGTGGCCGGCACGCTGCAACTCTGGATGCAGGGCGATTATCGCGCGCTCCGCACCGAAGCGACCAAGGCCGCCTTCATCGAATTCGTGCCCGGCTTGATTGACGGGCTTGCGCATGCCGAAGACCCTGACGATGCGGTTACCGCGTTCGACCGTTTTCTCGGCGCTTTGCAGCGCGGCGGCCGGCTGATCTCACTCTTGCGAGAGAACCGCGATTTGGTTGCGCTGGTGGCGCTGATCCTCGGCGCGGCGCCACGGCTCGGCGACATGCTGGCGCGCCAGCCGCAGATCATGGACGGCCTGATCGATCCCCGTTTCTTCGGCGCGATGCCGGACCAGAAGGAATTGTCCGCGCGGCTGGCGGCGACGCTAAAGGACGCGGCCTCTTACGAAGATTTTCTCGATCGCCTGCGGCTGTTCGGCCAGGAAAGCCTGTTCCTGATCGGCACGCGCATTCTCTCCGGTACAGTTTCCGCCCAGCAGGCCAGCGTCGCCTTTGCTGACGTCGCCGAGGGCATCGTGCATACCGTGCATGGTCTGGTCAGAGACCAGTTCGCTACCCAGTACGGCCGCATCAGGGAGCAGGAGACCGCGATCGTCGCGATGGGCCGGCTCGGCAGCCGCGAGATGACGGCATCCTCCGATCTCGACCTGATCCTGTTGTATGATTTCGATGGAGACAATCCCGATTCCGACGGCGAGCGATCGCTGCACGGCGCGCAATATTTCGCGCGGCTGACCCAGCGGCTGATCTCGGCGTTCACCACCCGGACCAATTACGGCGTGCTCTATGACGTCGACATGCGGTTGCGCCCCTCCGGCCGGGCCGGCCCGCTGGCGTCGCGGATCGATTCATTCGCCGACTACCAGGAACGCGAGGCCTGGACCTGGGAGCACATGGCGCTGACGCGGGCGCGGGTGATTTCGGCTTCACCGGCGTTCCGCGAGAAGATCGAGGCCATCATCCGCAGCGTGCTGACGCGGCCGCGGGATGCTGCCTCCACCGCCGGCGACGTCGCCGACATGCGCCGGGCGATCGCGCAGGAAAAAGGCGAGGACGATATCTGGAACCTCAAGCTCGCCGCCGGCGGGCTGGTCGATATCGATTTCATCGCGCAATACCTGCAGCTGGTGCATGCCTCCGAGAAACCGGAAATCCTCAGCGTCTCCACGTTGCAGGTGCTCGACAACGCCGCGCGCCTCGGCGTGCTGCCGCAGTCCGACGCGGAGATATTGCGCTCCGCGGCGCGGCTCTATCACGACCTGACGCAGATCATCAGGCTGTGCGTCACCGGCAAGTTCAATCCGGAAACATCAGGCGATAATCTCCTGCACGTGATGGCGCGCGCCGGCGACACGCCGGATTTCTCGACGCTGGAGGCGCGCGTGCGCGAGACGCAGGGCGAGGTGAGGCGGGTGTTTCTCGCCTTGGTGAGCGGCGATCGTTCGTAGGATGGGTAGAGCGAAGCGAAACCCATCAATCGCGTCCACGGAGGTATGATGGGTTTCGCTGCGCTCTACCCATCCTACGGGAACGGATCGAAAGCCACTACAACGCCCGTGCCGCGTTGCCCTTGAACAGGATCGGGCCGGTCGGTCGTCCGATGGGTGAGCCGCCTTCAGGCTCCAGCGTGATCTCGAACAGCTGGTTTTGCACGGTTTCCGGCAACGACTCCAAATTCAGCTGCAGCGTGCGCGACTGACCGGTGAGGCCGATCGACTTCGGGCCAACGGTGCGATCCCACAGCGTCCAGACCTGCAGCGTGCGGCCGGCAGGAACCTCGATCGGGCGTAGCGGAATGAGCTCGACCCGGCCATTGGAAAATGCGTTGACGATGGCTCCAGCCTCTTTGGTCGCGTCGTTCACCAGCACGGCGACGTAGACAGGTTTGCTCTGCGCCAGCGCAATCAGATCGTGGCGAAGGTGGCGCGACGTTGTCAACGCGCCGATCATGATCACCGCAAAGAGCAGCGCGGCGAGACCGCCGCCGATGCCGGCGAAACGCCAGAACTTGATGTCGTGCCAAAGCGTGGCGCCACGCAGCGCGGCGCGCGCGGAGGGCAGGGCGTCGATCGGCGCGGTTTTGGTTGCGTCCGCGATGCGCTGCCAGAGCGCCGGGCTCGGTGGGGTTTCCTCGGCCGTGAGGTCGAGGTCCGCAAGCCGTGCCCGCCACGCGCTGACGGCCTGAGCGAACGATTGGTCGGTTGCGAGGCGCTGTTCGGCGGCGGCGTGTTCCGCGCCGTCCAGCAGGCCCATCACGTAATCGCCGGCCATGGCGTTATCGAGGTCGTGCGGGTTCATCCCATGCACTCCTGCAACGCAAAGAGGCTGCGCCGTACCCAGCTCTTGACCGTGCCGAGCGGCACCTTGAGCCGTCCCGCCAATTCGCCGTGACTCATACCGTGCACATAAGCCAGCACCACGACGTCGCGGCGGGGGCGGTCGATCTGTTCGAGGCAACGGCGCAGCGCGCTGGTCTCCGGCATCCGCGACAGGGTGGCCTCGCAGTCGACGTCCTGAACGTTGTCATCGGATGCTTCATAGCGGTGCTCATCGCGATGAATGCTGAGTGCGCGGTTGCGCACCACTGCATAGAGCCAGCCGCGCGCGCTGCCGCGGCGCGGATCGAACCCGGCCGCGCCGCGCCAGATCCGGATAAAGGCGTCGTGCACCGCTTCTTCCGCAAGATCCTGCCGGAACAGGATGCGGCGGGCGATGCCGACCATGCGCGGCGCCTCGCTGTCGTAGATCACGCGCAAAGCAGTACGGTCGCCCGCCGCGCAACGCGCCAGCGCCGCGGCAAGCTGCGCCTCGCGCTCCCGATCCAGCAGGTCGGGCGCCTGCACGCTGGCTGTGATGGTGCCATTTCCAGTCATGTCTATGCCCTTGCATAGTTGTTCTACCGTGAGATGCGGCATTTGGATGCATGTGCCGAAAATTTTTTTCAGCGTGCTGCATCCGTTTCGCCGCGCCGCCGGTACCCGCTGTGTTGGTCCCGAGAGGATCATGGAACACAGGGAGCTTTACGATGAATTTTCGCTCAATTTTCGCCGCTTCGGCCGATTGTTGCTGTCATCCGCAGCCGCCAACGCCGCGCAGGTCGCCGCCCTGATCGGCGGCGACACCATTGCGATGGTCGATACCGCGCAGAGAAGGCCACCGGGTCCGTCAAGGTGACCGGCATTTCCGGTGCGCTGGTCGGCATCGACGTCCGTCCGGCCGACGGCATGCTTTATGGACTGGTCGACGATGGCACCATTGTGACCATCGCGGCGGACGGCAAGGCCACGACGAAGTCGAAGCTCGACACCATGCTGGCCAAGGGCGTCGCCGCGACGGTCGATTTCAATCCGGTGGCGGACCGCCTTCGCGTGATGGGCGCGGACGGGATGAACCTGCGGGCCAATGTCGACGACGGCAAGGTGACCAAGGACGGCGACCACAAATATGCGGACGGCGACATGCACAAGGGCGAGAAGCCGAACATCGTTGCCGGCGCCTACACCAATTCGGTCAAGGGCGCCAAGGAGACGGCGTTGTTCAATATCGATGCGACCATCGGCGGATTGATCAAGCAGGCGCCGCCGAATGAAGGCGTGCTCGGCGCGATCGGAAAGCTTGGCATCAAGGCGGACAGCGTCGCGTTTGACATCTGGTCCGATGGCGCCGGCAAGAACGAAGCCTGGCTGATGGCGGGCGATACGCTCTACAGCGTCGACCTCGCCACCGGAAAGGCGACCGAGGCCGCAAAAATCGCAGGCGTCAGCGGCACGGTGAAGGATATTGCGATCATGGGAATGTAGGGATTCCGGAATCAAGAGGAATCCAGGTTCGCGCCAAGCCGCTCACCTCTCCCTCACCCCGCGCTTGCGGAGGAGGGTTGGGGTGAGGGGCGCTTTCGGAAATGTTCACTGCACCAGGTAGCGACTCGCTGTTGGTCGAACAATCGTCCACGGCGTCCGCTCCGTCACCTCGGGAAATATTCCCGACGATCGTCGGGTGACCAACCCAAGCTCAACTCCTCCCTGTGCGTTATTGCTGTGCGTGCATAATTCTAAATACACAACCGCACGAAAGAATAGCCAGGGAGGAACATATGTGCACATTGCCTCGCCATGCCGGCTGCTCTCACGATGCAGACGGGCTCAATCGACGTTACATGTTAAAGAGGCTCATGGCACTGGGCCTGACAGCGCCGCTCGCCACATTCGTCCTCGATCGCAGGGCCATGGCGGCGATCAGCTTTCTCGACCGCGCGGAGCTCATCGACGGCGTGACGGCGCTCATCGCCAGGGCCAAATCCCCCGAGCTTCGCGAGGCTCGGGTCTTCGATCTTTCCGGCAGCGAGTTGCCATGGAAGGACCTCGGGATCAGCCTCGCCAAGGGGCAGGAAGTGACGTTCCTGCTCGGCGGCCGCGTGTGGCTCGCCCGCGAACAGGATCTGTGGGTCGAGCCCGGCGTTGCGTTTCACGTACGCACCCGGGGCGCCCGCCCCATGTTCAATCCAATGAGCAACACCGGCACGATGACGGCCGCCGCCGAGGGTCCCCTCGAGATGGCGCGATCGCTCGTCGAGTTCAGCGATGCGGACGGCGAACTGGCGGTGCCGAAGGACGAATACGCCAAGGCGGACGCGCGCATCTACGGCGTGGCGCTGGTCTGGCGCGGCAGTGCGCTCGCCGGTCTGACAAGCCTGCTCAGCCACGGCGACGTCGACGGCATCGTTGCTGCGGAGCTGGCGCGGCTCCAGTCGCTCCGCAAGCTGCCTGCGGGCTGGCACAACTTCTTCATGCTGGGCGGCGGTCCGGTCATCTTCAATGATATCGGCAACGGCGCGATTTCCGTCGAGCCGCTGAAGAACGCCGGCATTCTGCAGCGCCCCGTCGGCATCGAACTGAAGCCGCAGACCAAGCTGAGCTGGCGCTGGATCGTCGAGGAGCTGCCGTCGCGGCTGCCGGAAAACCAGCTCACCTCGCACGACTACCTCTCCATTGCCGCGGAGTTCGACGACGGCCAGGACCTCACCTACTTCTGGAGTTCGAGCCTTCCGGTCGGCACCGCGTTCCGCTGCCCGATCCCGCGCTGGACGCCGCTCGAGTCGCACATGGCGGTCCGCAGCGGTTTCGCCGACCTCGGCAAGTGGGTCAGCGACGAGCGTGACATCTACGCGGACTACAAGGAGCACATCGGCGGCGCTGGCAAAACCGTCGTCAACATCTGGCTGCTCGGCGTCTCTCTCTTCCAGCGCCGCAGCGGCTCGTGCCGCTTCGCCGACATGCAGATATCCCAACCGGGCGCCGGAACCCTGAAGCTTTGAGACAACGCGGGGAGTGCTCGTAGGATGGGGAGAGCGAAGCGAAACCCATCAACTCAGTCCCCGGAGGGATGATGGGTTTCGCTTCGCTCTACCCATCCTACTGGACTACCCATCCTGCGGGACCTGTTTAGGCTTGCTTCAGCGTCTCGAGCGCGTCGCGCACATTGGGGTCCAGCCCGATGCCGCCGGCGTCCAGATGCGCGAAGATCGCCTTGCGCATCCGCGGATCCCAGAACTTCTTGATGTGGTCGGCAATGCCGGGCACCGCCTTGTCGTGGCCCTGGCTCTGAAAGAATTTTCCGATTTGATTGGCCATGTAGATCAGCCGATCAGGCGACATGGGTAGCCTCCGCAACGCCAGTAGTCCGTAAGGCCGCAACCCGTTCCGGATGTGTGAAAACTTCGAAGCCGTCGGATCGTGCAATGGCGGCCAGTGTTATGCCGGCGGCATCTGCCGTGCGCACGGCCAGTGCGGTCGGCGCCGATACCGCGACCATGACAGGCGTGCCCATCGCCGCGGTCTTTTGCACCATTTCCACCGAAACGCGGCTGGTCAGCAGCACGATGCCGTCGGCCGCGGGTATTTCGGCGAGCGCCAGCGCGCCGGCGAGCTTGTCCAATGCGTTGTGGCGGCCGACATCCTCGCGCAGGCATACGATGCCGCGCGCCGGCGTCCAGAACGCCGCGGCATGCACCGCGCGCGTCACGATGTTGATCGCCTGCAGCGGAACAATGCCGGCCATCGCTTCCATGATGTCAGCCGGCGCGAACGTGCGTCCCTTCGGAACGATCGCGGCGGGGCGGATCGCCTCCGCAATCGACTCGACGCCGCAGATGCCGCATCCGGTCGGGCCCGCGATATGCCGCCGCCGCTCGTTGACAAGTTCGGCGCTGGAAGGGGTCAGCCACATCCGCAGTTCGATACCGTCGTCGACTTCGACGATGTCGAATGTCTCGATCTCGTCCGGCGATTGCACGATCCCTTCGCTGAGGCTGAAGCCGACGGCGAAGTCCGCCAGATCATGTGGCGTGCCCATCATCACGGCGTAGGTGCCCCCATTGTAGGTCAACGCCAGGGCGGTCTCTTCCGGAATCTGGCGCGTGCCAGTGCTGACGCCGCCGTCGCGCCAGACCTGCCGCTTCGCTGAATAGACCGGGCGCGGCATGCCTTACTCCGCGGCTTCCGCCGGCGCGATACGGCGAGAGTGGCGGGCCTGCTCGTCATAGGCCTTCTGCCAGTCGCTTGGACCATTGGACGGTGAAATCTGCACGGCCGTGACTTTGTATTCCGGACAGTTGGTAGCCCAGTCCGAATACTCCGTCGTGATCACATTGGCCTGCGTGTCCGGGTGGTGGAAGGTGGTGTAGACCACGCCCGGCGCCACGCGGTCGGTGATGTCAGCACGCAGGGTGGTTTCACCGGCGCGGCTCTTCAGCCGCACCCAATCGCCGTCGCGGATGCCGCGCTGCTCGGCGTCGTGGGGGTGTATTTCGAGCAGGTCCTCGGCATGCCAGACCACGTTTTCGGTGCGGCGGGTCTGTGCGCCGACATTGTACTGGCTGAGAATGCGGCCCGTCGTCAGCAGCAGCGGGAACCGTGGCCCCGTGCGTTCGTCGGTCGGGATATATTCGGTGACGACAAACTTGCCCTTGCCGCGCACAAAACCGCCGATATGCATGACGGGCGTGCCCTCCGGCGCCTTCTCGTTGCAGGGCCACTGCACCGAGCCGAGCTCTTCGAGCTTGGCGTAGGAGACGCCGGCAAAGGTCGGCGTCAGCGCCGCGATCTCGTCCATGATCTCGGAGGGGTGGTTGTAGCTCATCTCAAAGCCCATCGCTTTGGCGAGGCCGATGGTCACTTCCCAGTCGGCGAGGCCGTTGCGCGGCGTTATCACCTTGCGGACGCGCTGGATGCGGCGCTCGGCGTTGGTGAAGGTGCCGTCCTTCTCCAGGAAGGTCGATCCCGGCAGGAAGACATGCGCATAGTTTGCCGTCTCGTTGAGGAAGAGGTCATGCACGATGACGCATTCCATCGACGACAGCGCCGCCACCACATGCTTGGTGTTAGGGTCGGACTGCAGGATGTCCTCGCCCTGCACGTAGAGGCCCATGAAGGTGCCTTCGATCGCGGCGTCGAACATGTTGGGAATGCGCAGGCCCGGCTCGGGGTTGAGCTTGACGTTCCACATCGCCTCGAACTGGTCGCGCACGGCGTCGCCGGAGATATGGCGATAGCCGGGCAGTTCGTGCGGGAACGAACCCATGTCGCAGGAACCCTGAACGTTGTTCTGGCCGCGCAGCGGGTTTACGCCGACGCCGGGACGGCCGATATTGCCGGTCGCCATCGCGAGGTTGGCGATTGCGATCACGGTCGTCGAACCCTGGCTGTGCTCGGTGACGCCGAGCCCGTAATAGATCGCGCCATTGCCGCCGGTAGCGAACTGCCGCGCCGCTTCGCGCAGATCCTTTGGATCGACGCCGGTCATGATCGCGGTAGCTTCCGGGCTGTTTTTCGGCAGCGCCACGAAGGCGGCCCATTCCTCAAACTCGCTCCAGTCGCAGCGCTCGCGCACGAAGGCTTCGTCGACGAGGCCCTCTGTGACAATCACATGCGCCAGAGCGGTGAGCACGGCGACGTTGGTGCCGGGCATCAGCGGCAGATGCAGCGCCTTCATGTGCGGGCCTTCCACCATTTCGGTGCGGCGCGGATCGAGCACGATCAGCCTGGCGCCCTGGCGCAGTCGCTTCTTCAGCCGCGAGGCGAACACGGGGTGGGCGGAGGCCGGATTGGCGCCGATCACCATGACGACGTCGGTGTGTTCGACCGAGTCGAAATCCTGCGTGCCGGCCGATGTTCCAAAAGTCTGCGACAGGCCGTAGCCGGTCGGCGAATGGCAGACGCGGGCGCAGGTGTCGACATTGTTGTTGCCGAAACCGCCGCGGATCAGTTTCTGCACCAGATAGGTCTCCTCATTGGTGCAGCGGGAGGAGGTGATGCCGCCGACGGCGTCGCGGCCATACTTTTGCTGAATGCCCTTGAATTTCGCTGCAGCGAAGTTGAACGCTTCGTCCCACGACACCTCGCGCCAGGGATCGGCGATATTCTCGCGGATCATCGGCTTGAGGATGCGTTCCTTGTGGGTGGTGTAGCCCCAGGCGAAGCGGCCCTTGACGCAGGAATGGCCGCGATTGGCCTTGCCGTCCTTGTAGGGAACCATGCGCACCACTTCCTCGCCGCGCATCTCCGCCTTGAAGGTGCAGCCGACGCCGCAATAGGCGCAGGTGGTGACGAGGGAATGCTCGGGCTGGCCGATTTCGATGACAGATTTTTCGGTCAGCGTAGCCGTCGGGCAGGCCTGCACGCAGGCGCCGCAGGACACGCATTCGGAGCCGAGGAAACTTTCGCTCATGCCGGGCGAGACGCGGCTGTCGAAGCCGCGGCCCGAGATCGTCAGCGCGAAGGTGCCCTGAACTTCCTCGCAGGCGCGGACGCAGCGCGAGCAGACGATGCATTTCGAGGGGTCGTAGGTGAAGTAGGGGTTGGACTCGTCCTTCGGCATCCAGTTGTCGTTGCTGCAGCCATCCGACTTGGCGAAAACGTGATTCTCGCCCTCATAGCCGTAGCGCACGTCGCGCAAGCCGACCGCACCCGCCATGTCCTGCAATTCGCAGTCGCCGTTGGCGGCGCAGGTCAGGCAGTCCAGCGGATGGTCGGAGATGTACAGCTCCATCACACCCTTGCGCAGCTTCTTCAGGCGCTCGGTCTGGGTATGGACGACAAGGCCGTTCATCGCGGGCGTGGTGCAGGAAGCTGGAGTTCCGGCGCGGCCCTCGATCTCGATCAGGCAGAGGCGGCAGGAGCCGAAGGCGTCAACCATGTCGGTCGCGCAAAGCTTTGGAATCTGCGTGCCGGCTTCCATGGCTGCGCGCATGATCGAGGTGCCCTCGGGCACTGTGATACTGTTGCCGTCGATGGTGAGCGTCACCATCGCTTCGGATTTCGAGCGGGGCGTGCCGAAGTCGGTTTCTTGAATGAGTGACATGGCGTGGTCCTTTATTCCGCGGCCTGCAGGGTGGCCGGTGCCGGGCCAAAATCTTCCCGGAAGTGTTTCAGTGCGCTCATGACAGGGTAGGGCGTGAAGCCGCCGAGCGCGCACAGCGAGCCGAATTTCATGGTGTTGCAGAGGTCTTCGACCACGGCGAGGTTCTCGGAGGTGCGTTCGCCGCGAATGATCTTGTCGATGGTCTCGACGCCGCGCGTCGAGCCGATCCGGCATGGCGTGCACTTGCCGCAGGACTCGACGGCGCAGAACTCCATCGCAAAGCGCGCCTGCTTGGCCATGTCGACGCTGTCGTCGAACACGACGATGCCGCCATGGCCGATCAGCCCATCGCGCGCCGCAAAGGCTTCGTAGTCGAACGGCGTATCGAACAGGGTGCGGGGGAAATACGCGCCGAGCGGTCCACCGACCTGCACGGCGCGCACTGGGCGGCCACTCGCGGTGCCTCCGCCGATATCGTCAATCAGTTCGCCGAGCGTGACGCCGAACGCGGTTTCGAACAGGCCGCCATGCTTGATGTTGCCGGCGAGTTGGATCGGCATGGTGCCGCGCGAGCGGCCCATGCCAAAGTCCGCATAGGCCTTGGCGCCGCCGGCGAGGATGAAGGGGATCGCCGCGAACGACAGCACGTTGTTGATCACGGTCGGCCGGCCGAACAGGCCCTTGTGCGCGGGCAGCGGCGGCTTAGCGCGGACGATGCCGCGGCGGCCTTCGAGGCTCTCCAGCAGCGAGGTTTCCTCGCCGCAGACATAGGCGCCAGCGCCGACCCGGACTTCGAGATCGAAAGTGTGGTTGGAGCCGACGATGCGCTCGCCCAGATAGCCGGTGCGCCGGGCGGCCGCGATCGCGGCGTTCATCGCCGCCACCGCGTGTGGATATTCCGAGCGGATGTAGATGTAACCCTTGGTGGCGCCGACAGCGATGCCGGCGATCGTCATGCCTTCGATCACGACGAAGGGATCGCCCTCCATGATCATCCGGTCGGCAAATGTGCCGCTGTCGCCTTCGTCGGCGTTGCAGACGATGTATTTGCGGTCGGCGCTGGCTTGCGCCACGGTCTTCCACTTGATGCCGGTCGGGAAGCCCGCGCCGCCGCGCCCGCGCAGTCCGGACGCCGTGACATCGGCGAGGATCTCGTCCGATGTCAGCGTCAGCGCGCGCTCCAGCCCCTTGTAGCCGTCATGCGCGCGATAGTCCTTGACGGAGCGCGGATCGATTATGCCGCAACGCGCAAACGTCAGACGAGTCTGCCGCTTCAGCCAGGGGATTTCGTCCGCGAGACCAAGCCACAGCGCGTGCGGGTCATTGCTCGCCATCGCATCGAACAGGGAGGGGATGTCCGCCGGGCTTACCGGGCCGTAGGCGACGCGGCCTCTCACCGTCGCCACCTCGACCATCGGCTCCAGCCAATAAAGCCCGCGCGATCCGTTCCTGACGATCTCGATCGGGAGTCCGCGCTTCTCCGCGGCCTGCTCGAGCGCGGCAACGACGTCATCGGCGCCGACAGCAATCGCCCCGGCATCGCGGGGAACGAAAATCCGCATTTTCATCGCTGCGCCTCCGCTACCAACGCATCGAGGCGCGCCTCGTCCAACCGCCCGACGACGCGGCCATCGAGCATCGCCGACGGCGCGGTGGCGCACAGCCCGAGGCAATAGATCGGCTCCAGCGTGACGCGTGAATCGGCAGTAGTGTTTCCGATCGCGATACCGAGCCTCGCTTCCACGCGCGCGGTGAGCGCATCGCCGCCCGCGGCCTGGCACGCCTCGGCGCGGCACAGTTTCAGCACGTGGCGCCCGGCGGGTTCGTGGCGGAAATCATGGTAGAACGTGAACACGCCGTGGACTTCGGCCCGCGACAGGCTGAGCGCGGATGCGATCATCGGAATGGCGGGCTCCGGCACGTAACCGAACGCTTCCTGCATCGCGTGCAGGATTACCAGCGTCGCGCCTTCCAGCTTGTCGTGTTCAGCGATGATCTCGGCGCCGCGCGCTTCATTCCAGGGTTCGTAGGTCGACATCATCCGCATTCCGATCAGAGGTTGTAGCCTCCTATCAAAACGTGGAATCGCTGCCGATATCAATAAAGCTGTCTCATGTTGCGATTTCAAAACGCAATCAAGACAAGGACATAGGCAAAGCCTATGGGTCGATGCCGCGCGGATTGGCTGGTTAACGCCTGGTTATCGCAACGTTTCGCAGCGGAACGCGCCCGTCAGGCCTGTCCTGGCGAGCGCGTCGTATGTTCGATCATTGTTTTCAGAAAATGCCCGGCACCAGCATCGCCACCTTTTCACGATAGCGCCGATATTCACTGCCGAACATCGCCACCAGATCGCGCTCTTCGAGGTAGATGCCGACGAAAATGTAGGCCGTCGTCACCGCCGCGAACAGCAGATGGCCGAGTGTCATCATAGGCGTACACCAGAAGGCAATGATGAAGCCGAGATAGATCGGATGCCGGATCAGGCGATACAGGCCCGGCGTCTTGAACTTCATGGGCTCAGTCACACGCCCGGCAAAATGCGTCACCACCTGGGTCAATCCGAACAGCTCGAAATGGCTGATCAGGAAGGTGCTGTAGAGCACGATGAGCCAGCCCAGGAAGCCGCCCGCGGTCACGACGCCGGCGAGAACAGGGGCTTCGATGTTCCAGACGGTCGCCGGCATCGGCTGCCACTGCCAGTACAGCAGTATCAGCGAGAGACTCGCCAGCAGCACATAGGTCGAGCGTTCGATCGCAGGCGAGGCGAAGCGCGCGAACAGCTTTTTGAAGCCCTGCCGCGCCATCCCGCTGTGCTGCACGGCGAAGATCGACATCAGCACCAAATTGACCAGCAGGGCGGTCTGCGGCGAGGACGTCGAGCCGGTATCGACGGTCTTGGGTACGACATATCCCGAGACGAAGCCGACCGCGTAAAGGAATGTGCCGAAGAAAATCAGATAGGCGAGGCCGCCATAGCAGAGAGTGAGCAGCCGCGTGGCAAGAGAGGCGATGGCGCGAGGCGCCGCACTCGGTCCGGTTTGCATCGTAATCGACATCTAAAATCTCCTGGGTTTGAAATGTTGACGTAAAAAAATCGTCTTGGGGCAATGGCCTTGTTCAGGACTGTCTGAGGCGTCTCCGCTTGCGCAGCCGCGCGGCTCTTTCGAGGGCGTCATCGATCGGGCCGCGGTAGATGCGCTTGTTGTTCAGGCCGCGATTGCCAGCGTGGTGTAACGCGAGCCAGGCGGCTTGCCGTTCGCGGTAGGCGATGGCGGCGGCCATCCAGCCGTTGAGAAGGCGCTTCAGGCGCGTGGGCTGGACGGGTGGGTTGGCGACGGGGCTGGTACGGATCCTCGCGCGGGCTTGCATGGCGCTCTCGTGCGGCAACAAGCCTTCTGGCGAAAAATCCGGCTTAGTGGGATTGAGCAACAAGCCGATCATAGTCATCTCCGATTGAGCCGTGATTGACCGGTCTGTAGATTGAGTGGCCTGTTCCCGCTTGGCGGATTTCTTGAGAAGAGCTTTCTTTTTCCTCCGGAACTGGCTGTTTTTGCTTAGTTTGTTGTGCGAACCGCCCGACGGGGGCGGAGCCTCATGCCGGATTAGCGAAAGTGGTATTGAAATACCAATTTTCCGAGTTCGAGATCGACCTCAGCCAGCAGGAGCTGCGTCGGCTTGGGGAAGCGGTTCACATTGAGCCTCAGGTATTCGATCTCATCGTTCATCTCGTGCGTAACCACGATCGGATTGTCAGCAAGGACGAGCTGATCGAGACGATCTGGAATGGCCGGATCATCTCCGAGGCCGCGCTCTCCAGCCGCATCAATGGCGCCCGGCGCGCGCTTGGCGACAACGGAAACGACCAGGCCCTGATTCGGACGTTGCACAAGCGCGGCTTCCGCTTCGTCGGCGAAGTTCAGGCCATCGATGCGCCGATCACGGATGCGGGGGCGGCGCGGCTTGTTCCCGAGGCCCGGGGCAGCGCTCCAGGCCGCGTCTCGGTTTCTGCCGAAGTGTCCCGCCTCGATGATGTCGTCTCGGAATCCGTGAAGGCAGAGGCCGTCACGCGATCGTCCATCGCCGTGATGCCGTTTGGAAACATGTCTGATGACCCAGAGAACGACTACTTCAGTTATGGGCTGACCGAGGACATTATTCGCCTTCTCGCCCGTAACCGGTGGCTTTCCGTCATCTCGCGACACTCGACGATTGCGTTCCAGGGACGTGTGGTGGATGCCCGCGAAATCGGCGAGTTGCTGGGCGTCAGGTATGTGATGGTCGGCAGCGTTCGCAAGAACCGCGATGCCGTGCGGATAACGGCGGAACTGGTCCGCGCGGCGGATGGAAAGCAATTATGGGCCGACAAATACGACCTGCAGCTGGAGTATATCTTCGATATCCAGGAAGAGATGGCACGGCAGATCGCCGCAACCATCGAACCCGAGCTGTCGAAGGTCGAGCAGCAGCTTGCCGCCCGCAAGGCGCCGGAAAGCCTGGACGCCTGGGATTGTTATCAGCGCGGTCTATGGAATCTTTGGCGCTTCACCACGCCGGGATTTGACTCGGCCGAAAGCTATTTTCAGCGCGCGATTGCCGCCGATCCGAATTTCGCGCGCGGCCACGGCGCGCTCAGCTACGTCAACCTACAACGCGCGTTCATTGACGAACCGAAGGATCGCGCAAGCCGACTGGAAACCGCGTTGCGTCAGGGGCGCCATGCGGTGGCGCTCGACGAACTCGATTGTTTTTGCCACTGCGCCCTCGGACGCGCCTTGTGCCTGACCCATCAGAACGACGAGGCGCTGGCAACGCTCGACGTTTCACTGGAGCTCAATCCAAGCTTTGCGCAGGCCCATTTCGCCCAAGGTTTCAATTTGCTCTGGCACGGGCGAGAGCTTGAAGCAGAAACGCTGCTCGATCGGGCGACGATGCTGAGCCCGCGCGACAGCCATATTGCGGCGTTCCACCATGTCCGCTCCTGGGCGCACTTCTCGCTTGGCGAGTATGACATCGCGGTCGAATTCGCGAGAAGGGCGACGCGGCAGTCCAATGCTACCTACCAGACTTTTGCGACACTCGCGGCGTCGCTCGGGCTTCTCGGGGATCGGGCGCAGGCGCAAACGGCGGCCGCGGAACTGCTGCAACGCAAGCCGAACTACAACATTGAAACGGCGCGGCAGGAGTTCTTCTTCTGCAATGATGTGGGCTTCATCGATCGGTTCGTCGATGGATTGCGTGTAGCCGGTATTGCAAAGGCCTAGCTCAATCCACCACCGCGGCATCACGGCTGCGGGCCGGACAGGTTCATTTCACGCTCGGCCCGGAAAACATTGCTGTGCAGGTTTGCGATCCATTGCCGTCCGCTCGACGTGACATTGAGATAGCGTATCGCCATCTGAATTTGCGGGGCGACGTTGTTCCAATAGAACTGCGGATATTTGTAAACGACATCTGCCGGCGTCTCGTAGCCGAGCGTTTTGTTCAGGCCGTTTTCCTCGAATTCATAGAACAGGGCATTCGATTTTTTCAGGTAGTTGGGGTCGCCGAGTTGCCCGATGAGGTCGGCGGCGCGCAGCAACAGGCCCTCTTCTTCGTTCAGTTCGTCGTTTGACGATGAAGCAACATAGGGAAATCGCGTATATTCGATTGCCCTGGCGATCCGGCTCGCATCGACTTCTTCAAAAGAGTCGAACCGCTCGAAGACAAACAGTTTCGAACGGTCCACATGGTAGGGCGCCAGTGAGGCATCGGACGAACCGCGTGGCAGGCGAATGGTATGGCCGCCGAGATCCGCGACATAAGAGTCCCCGTCATCTCCTTGGACAATCCCGCGAACGTAACCGATGTCATGGGTCAGGCACGCCAGGATGAAATTGGTGTAGTCGGCCGGTGTCGTTGTCCGCAGCATCGTCCGGCCCATGAGGATATCGTGGCCGGCGAGGGTCACGAGCAGGGTGTGTTCGATGTTGTGATACAGGGCGTCGCTGTTGCCGATGCACTCCAGTGTAAGCCTGGCTGCATAGGGGAGATATTCAGCCAGCCGGGCATGGGAGGAGCCAAACCTGCTCCTGGTATCCGAAGCCAGAAACGTCCCCAAGGCTTGCGCGACCAGTTCCGGGATTGTGATCATGAGACCTCCCAACTTGTGCGACGCCACCGGTATCAATGTATCGGCGTTGCACGATAGCACGTCGTTGGGACGCAAGGCGGATTTGACGGTTGGTCAGTTGCCGTGACGTATCCTGGCGCGACGCCGCGGCCGGGTACCGCCACCAAGCCAAAATCAAGATTATCTTTATACTATCTGCATACGGGCTTTAAGCGCGACGGGCCGGTCCGGCCCATATTGGCCGGCATGGACCGACGAGATTTCATATCGTTTCTGGGTGCGGCGATGATGTGGCCGGCGGCGGTCGCACGCGCTGAGGATTCGACAAGAGTTTATCGAATTTTTTGGGTATCCACCGATTCCCAGCCCGACCCGTTCCTGGCAGGCTTTCGGGAGGGATTGCGGGCGCGGGGCTATGTCGAGGGAAAGAACCTCGCCTTTGAGCTGCACTATGCGCCCGGCAATCCGCAGGCGCTTCGCGAGGTCGTATCCGAACTGAGGCGAGGGAACATCGACCTCGCGGTGTCGAGCGGCCCGGCGACGCGCGCTATGACGGCGGTAACGGACGTTCCGGTCCTGTTTGCGTTGAGTGGCGACCCGGTAGAGTTGGGCATCGTCAAGAGCCTCGGCGAGCCGGGCGGCAATTTCACGGGGTCGACCTTCCTTTCGCTTGAACTGGCGGGCAAGCGGGTTGAGCTCTTGAAGGAAGCCGTGCCGTCGGTGCGCAGGCTTGCGGTGTTTTCAAACAGCCTTCATCCGGGAGAACAATCGGAGTGGCGCGCGACCAGCGAAGCCGCCAAGGCGCTGGGCATCGAGACCGTCTACGTTCCGTTTGCCGGCAAAAACGAACTGGACAAGGGACTCGCGGCGGCGGGCGACGCGCGAGCGGACGCGTTGCTGGTCTTCCCGGACGTCCTCACGATGGTGCACCGAGCCAAAATTGCCGACTTCGCTATCGCGCATCGGCTGCCGTCGATGTTCGGCTGGGGCGAATATTGCGACGCCGGCGGACTCTTGAGCTACGGCGCGAACCAGCGGGCGACCTATTTCTGGCTGGCGACCTATGCCGACCGGATCTTGCGCGGCGAAAAGCCCGCCACCCTTCCGGTTTTTCAGCCCACCAAATTCGAGCTGGTCGTGAATCTCAGGACGGCTGAACGGATCGGTATCGACCTCGATAAATCTTCGGTTCTTTTCCGCGCCAATCGGGTGATCGAATGAGCCCGCCGCATCTCATATCGCTGCAAAAGTCTTTCCATCGGATTTTCCTTCAGTGACCCGTCCGCGCCGTTCACTGTTCATGAAGTACTTCGTCACCCTGTTTGTCGCAGTGGTGATGCCGCTCATGCTTGGTTCCGCGACCGAAGCCTGGTTTGCGTTTCGCGACAATCGCTTTGATCTCAATGAACTCCTTCAGGTCGAGGCCCGCTCCGCAGCCGCCCGGATACAGGCCTTCACTGATGGAATTCGCGATCAGCTCGGTTGGGTCGTGCAGTTTCCCTGGACCCAGGGTGAGGATGACCGGCGCAGGATCGACGGGCTGCGGTTGTTGCAGCAGGTGCCGGCGATCGTTTCGCTCTCGATGGTCGACCCGACGGGCACCGAACGGGTTTTCGTCTCGCGTGTGAGCATGAACAGAACCGGCCGCGGCGCGGATATGTCGGCGGATCCCGCGGTTGTCGGCGCGCGCGCCAACCGGGTCTGGTATGGCCCGGTGCACTATCAGCGCGATTCCGAGCCTTACATGCGGATCGCGGTTGCGGGAAACCGCGCCGCCGCCGGGATCGTCGTTGCCGACATCAACCTCAAACTGATCTGGGATATCATTGCGGCGATCAAGATCGGCGACACCGGGCACGCCCTTGTCGTGGACGATTCCGGGCGCCTGATCGCCCATCCGGACATCAGCCTTGTGCTGCGCAGCGGTGCAGGCGCCGGGGATTTCGACCGCCTCAAGGCCGTCGTCAGCGAGGCGAATGGATCGGCGGTTGCAACAACCGGCGAGGACGGCAAGCCCGTCGTTGCGCTGTCGGTGCGTGCTCCCAACGTCGGTTGGACAGTGATCGTCCAACAGCCCGTCCTGGAGGCGTTCGAATCGATCCGCGCCGCGCTGTGGCGTTCTCTGATACTGATCGGCCTCGGAATTGTTTTCGCAGCTGGCCTCGCCTATTGGCGGGCGTGCCGTATGTTGGGACCGATCCGGCAACTGGAGGACGGTGTTGAGCGGATCGGGATGGGACAATTCGACCATCGCATCGCGATTCACAGCCGCGACGAGCTGGAGCAATTGGCTGTCCGATTCAACCAGATGGCGGAAGAGCTCGGGGTTTCGCAGCAGAAGTCCGAGCGTATCAGCCGTCTGAAGCAATTCCTTGCGCCTCAGGTGGCTGAACTTGTCGAAAACTCCGATCGGGGGCTGCTGGACGGACAGCGGCGCGAGGTGGTCGCGATTTTTGGTGATCTGCGCGGCTTCACCGCGTTTTCCGCGCGCGCCGAGCCTGATGTCGTTATCGCCGTGCTGCGGGAGTATTATGAAGCGATCGGCGCCGTGACGGCGCGCCACGCGGCCACTTTGATCCGCTTCGCCGGCGACGGCGTGATGGTCCTCGTCAACGCGCCGGTCGCGTGCGAAAATCCGGCGCAGCGCGGTATCCGGCTGGCGATCGACATGCAGGCTGCGGTGCAATCCCTTGCCAACTACTGGAAGGCCCGTGGCTGTGCCATTGGTTTCGGCGTGGGTATCGCGATGGGACCTGCGACCGTCGGAACGCTCGGCTGGCACGGACGGCTCGACTACACGGCCATCGGAAACGTCGTCAATCTGGCATCGCGGCTTTGCGACCTGGCGGCGGACGCGCAGATACTGGTGGATCCGGTCGTCACCGGGCATGTCAAGGATAGCGTCGCCCTTGCACCCGCTGGAGAGCGGGTCATCAAGGGCTATGATCGTGCGCTGGAGGTTTTTGCAGTGGTTCGCGGCGTCGGGCCGCTACAGCATCTGGGCAGTCAGCTGCAGCCTGCTGACGGTCGCCCCGTTGAAGCAGGATTTGGCAGACTAGCGGCGGAGCTTTCTCCGACAGATGCCGGCTGATGACGAAAAAAGTGCTGTAGCCCGGATGAGCGCAGCGATATCCGGGACGGAGTCGATATCCGGGACGCTGTTGGAGTGGCCCCGGATATCGCTGCGCTCATCCGGGCTACAAGAAATCCTCAATGACGGGCTGATAAGGTCGGAAAATGAGGCGATACGAGAACCGAATGGTCCCTGAAATCGAGCCTGCCGGGCGCCGCTTTTGACGTATTGATGGCCGCCGGTCCGTGCTATTTCTGGCCAGCGGGCGACCGCCTTTGCCATCACACTTCCCGGGACCATCTCCTTGATCGACAAGCTTGAACTTCTGTTGGCGCTCGCAAAGGAGCGGCATTTCGGACGGGCTGCGGAGGCCTGCGGCGTCACCCAGCCGACCATGTCGACCAGCCTCAAGCAGCTCGAGGAAATTCTCGGCGTCATGTTGGTGCAGCGCGGCTCGCGCTTCCAGGGCTTTACGCCGGAGGGCGAACGTACCCTCGACTGGGCCCGGCGGATCGTCGGCGACGCCCGCGCGATGCGGCAGGAGATCAACAGCCTAAAGGACAAGCTTTCCGGCGAGATCCGGCTCGCTGCGATCCCCACCGTGCTGGGCATGGTGGCGCAGCTGACGACGCCGTTCCGCGCGCGCTACCCGGACGTGCGCTTTCGCATCCAGTCCTGCACGTCGGCCGACGTGCTGGGCCTCCTGGAAAATCTCGAGGTTGATGCCGGGCTGACCTATATCGAGAACGAACCGATCGGCAAGGTGCGCACCATTCCGCTCTACAACGAGAGCTATCGCCTGCTGACGTCGCCCGACGCCATGTTCGGCGATCGCAAGCAGGTCACCTGGAAGGAAGTAGGCCAGGTGCCGCTGTGCCTCCTGACGCCGGACATGCAGAACCGCCGCATCATCGATCGTGCGCTGGCGTCGGTCGGGGCCGAGGCCACCCCGACGCTGACCTCGAACTCGCTTGTGGTCCTCTATACCCATGTGAAGACCGGGCGCTGGGCGAGCGTGATGCCGGCTAAACTCGCGGAGACTTTGGGCCTGGCGGATTCCGTCCGCAGCATTCCGATCGTCGATCCCGTCGTCGACTACAGCGTCGGGCTGGTGATCCCGCAGCGTGATCCGATGACGCCCCTGATCGCGGCGCTGGTGCAGGTCGCGCGCGAAGTGGCGCCGACGCTGGAGTAGGATCAGGCGGCGACCTGATTCTTGGCCCCGGCTGAACGGGTGTGGCGCGGCAGCGTGATGCGCACCACGGTGCCGGTGCCGAGCTTCGAGCGCAGCCGCATCGTTCCGCCATGCAGGCTGGTCAGCGACCGCGCGATGGCAAGGCCGAGGCCCGAGCCCTGGTAGGTCTTGGTGAGCTGGCTCTCGACCTGTTCGAACGGATTGCCCAGCCGCCGCAGCGAGGTGGGCGCGATGCCGATACCGGTATCGGCGATCATGAGCACGATCGAGTCTGATAGCACGTGGCTGCGTACGGTGATCCTGCCGTCGTCGGGGGTGAACTTGACGGCATTGGACAGCAGGTTGACGAAGATCTGCTTGACCGCGCGGCGGTCGGCCATCACGGAAATGGTGCTTTCGATATCGGCGTCCAGCGTCAGGTGCTTGTCCTCGGCGCGCCCCGAGACCACGCGCAGCGACTCCGCCAGCAGCTTCGACAGGTCGAGCTCTTCCATGTCGAGCTTCATGCGGCCGGCTTCGATCTTCGACATGTCGAGGATGTCGTTGATGACTTCGAGCAGATATTTTCCAGATGTCAGGATGTCGTGGCAGTACTCCTGATACTTGTCGGAGCCGAGCACGCCGAACATGCCGCTGCCCATGATCTCGGAGAATCCGATGATGGCGTTCAGCGGCGTGCGCAGTTCGTGGCTCATATTGGCGAGGAATTTGGACTTCGCCTGGTTGGCTTCCTCGGCGCGGTTCTTTTCCTGCGAGTATTTCTCGGCGAGGTCGGCAAGCTCGGTCTGCGAACGCTTCAGGTCGATCACGTTGGCGCGCAGGCGCGCGTCGTTTTCGATCAGCTTCTGCTCGTGCGCCTTGATGCGGGTGATGTCGGTGCCGACCGAGACGTAGCCGCCGTCCTTGGTGCGGCGCTCGGAGATGTGCAGCCAACTGCCGTCGTCGAGCTGCGCCTCGAAGGTACGGGCGCCCGGCGCATGCGTGCCGGTTTCCTGCAGGCGGGTGCGCACTTCCGGCATGCTGCCGACCTCGATCACGGTCTCGTACGAGGTGCCGGGGGTCACCGCCGTATCCGGGAGTTTGTGCAGGCGCTGGAAGTGCGAATTGCAGAGCACGAGGCGGTCTTCGGCGTCCCACAACACGAAGGCTTCCGGGATCGTCTCGATCGCGTCGCGCAGCCGCAGGTCGGCCTCCACGGTCTTCTCGGCGAGGCTCTTCTGTTCGGTGATGTCGACCGCGATGCCGATCAGGTGCAAGCCGCCGTCGGCCAGGGCCTGGCTGAGCTCGCAGCGCACCCGCAGCCAGATCCAGTGGCCGTCGGTATGCTGCATGCGGAAGGTCTGGTCGATGTGGTCGAGTTGGCCCGCGATCATCTGGTCGGCGATCGCAAACAGGTCGATGTCGTCGGATTTCACCAGCGCGTTGACTTCGCCGAAGGTGAGGAGGTCGTTGCGGGAGTCCAGCCCGAGCATCGTGAACATCGAGGCCGACCAGAAGATCCTGCCGCGCTCCAGGTCCCAGTCCCACAAGCCGCAGCGGCCGCGATTGAGCGCGGTGTCGATCCGGCCGCGCACGGCGTCGTTGATGAGATCGCCCTCGCGCGCGCGGGTCGACTGCCAGTGGAAGGCGAAGCCGAGGATCAGCACGACGAAGCCCGTGGTGGCCGACAGCGTCACCGACAAGGCGGCGTCCGAGCCCCACAGCGGCTCGTTCTTTTCCTGGATGACGATGACCTGGCCCGGCAGCGATTTGACCAGGCGCGAGATCGCCATCGCGCCATTGCCGTTCGGAAGCGTCATGTCGCTGACGACGCCCTGCAGGCCGGGGGTGGTGAGCAGCTGCGCCGTGGAGATGATGTCGAGGACGCGATCGCCGTCGCCAAGGCCGCCTTCGACCGGGACGCGGGCCAGAATCCGGTGATCGGCGCCGGTGATGATGATGTGGCGGCCGCTAGCCACGCCCCAGGCCGGGATCAGGTCGGGCAGCAGGCTCTGCAGCCGCTCGATGTTGGCGGCGCGGTCCTGCCTGATAGAGCCGAGGCGGTCGAGGCGTTCGGCCAGCAGGTCGGTGAGCGCGGAGAGGTCGCGCTTCATCGCGGCGCGTTTTTGCCGGCTCTGGTCGATCACCTGCACGAAGGCGCCGAGGCAGATGGTGATGAGGAACGCAATGATGAGCGTCGGCACGGCGCGACGAAGCGCCGGCTCTGCGGTGAGCAGCCGGTGATAGGCAGGTTTTGCGATCGATTGCGCCAATCCCTTGATCGAGTCGGATTGGACGCACGCGTTCGCCGCATGCGCGCGCGCCATGCTTTAGACCCCCGCCGAAGGCTCTTTTGCACATTGTCCGGAAGGAACCCCACGTCATTCCGAATCATAGCGATTTGAATCCAGTTTTCCCGGGCTGTCGAGAGTCAACGATTCGTTAATTCGAAATAAATGTTGTCCAACGCGAATTAAGGCATCGCCGCGCGAGTCCGAAACGGGAACGCCTGCCGGCATTCGAGCTGCAGTAGCGCATGTTCGGTGCGCGGCGGTCATGCCGCGATGATGCCGAGTGAGGTCCGCTCACCACCTGTAACTTGCGACGCTCTTGCCGGCATAGGAACGGGTGACGGCGGAGAACTCGCCTTCGAACGTCGCGGCGAGCGCGACGCCGTTCAACCATTTCATTTCGGCCGAAGCCGTCGTCAGCGCCGCGTTATGCGCTGCTGCGGCACCGTTCACCACGAAACTTGCGCCGGGCAGGGCCTGGAACGTCGCCGAGGCCGCACTGAGAGGGTTGTAGTCATGCGCCCAGGCGGCGCGGCCGCGCAATGTCAGCAGCGCATCGTTTACGGCAAAGGACTTGTCGTTGCGCAATCCGAGTTCGGTCCGCGGCGCGGTCACGTTCCTCGCCAAATAGGACAACGCAAAGGCATTGGTGCCGGAGACCACCGTTTCGGCATAGGCGGGAAGGCGGGTGGCGATTACTTGCGCGGCGGCGTAAGGCGTGACACCGAGGCCGCCGAACCATGGTGTGACATAGCGATTGCCGCCTTCGAGGCGGCCCGCGAAGTTGTTGGCGCCAAACCGCGCGCGCAACTGGTCGATGCCTGCGATCGTTGCCGTGCGATCCGTCGTGACATCGTGCCAGCCATAGGCTGCGGCCGCACTGACATAGGCCGGGCCAGCCGTGTGCTTGATGAATGCACCGGCCTGGAACAGGTCGGTTCGTCCGCTGCCGCCAGCGGCCACGTTGAAACCGGTGCCGCCGCCCGCCAGCGCAAAGCCGGCGACCGTCGCCCGCGACAGCCAGTAGTCGGCTCCGGCCGCCACGCCGAAAATGCGGCTGGTGGCGGTGCTTGATCCGGTAACTGCATTGCCATCGGTGGTCTGGCCGCCGCCGAAGCCCGAGGCCCACGCTCGCCAATACGATTCGAATGCCGGCACGGGTGGCGCTGCCTTTGTTTTCAGGCTGAACGTCTCTCCGTCCGTGCCGCGCAGGCGCACGGCGGCGTAGGCGTTCATGACATCGTCCTCTGCGGCGAATCCGGTCGCGTTCGATCCGCCAAGGCGGCGGTCGGCGGCAGAGACATCGGTGATCGTGGTCACGAACTGCGTCATCGCCTGCGCTATGGCCGGCTGCACCACAGTGGCGATCGGGCCGGACGCTTGCGTCAGCCCCGGCGCGGTCAGCCCGCCATAGAGCAGCGGAATGCCGCCATTGCGGTTGAAGTAGTTGGTCAGCGCGTTGGCGACGTTGGTTTGGTTGACGTTGAGTGCCGTGCCGGGCAAGCCGATGAAATCGAGCGTCAGATTGAGATAGGCGTTGCTGCCGTCGTAGCTGAGGCTCGGCTTGAATGCGGCCGGCAGGTTGCTGCTCACGAGCGCGCCGAACGTGCCGCTGATGCCGCCGGCGGTGTGGACGATGGTGTACTGCTTGGCGACGGCGGCTCCCCCCGCAGAGACAAAGGACAGGTTGACCGTCGCGCCTGACAGCGCTGCCGTTGCCGTCACGTTGACGCGGTCGGCACTGGTCGGGGAAACCTCGACCATGTAGGACGAAGCCGCAGTGAACGATAGACTGCCGTTCACCGTCAGCAGGCCAATCGAATTGCCGGGCGCCAGCGCGCCGCCGTTGACGGTGGTGTTGCCGACGGTGCCGTTGCCGCCGAGCACACCGCCGCCATTCACCGTCACCGCCGAACTGGCGATGGAGCCGTTCACCGACAACGTGCCGCCATTGATGATGGTCGGTCCCGAATAGGTGCTGGTCGCGGTCAGGATGGTGGTGCCGGCCTCGACGCGCACCGTTCGCGTGCCTGCGCCGCTGCCGATGATGATCGGGTCGAAAGTATAGTTCGTGCTGGTGTGGTTGAACACGAGCTGGCCGTTGCCGCTACCCAATCTAACCGAGGCAGTGCTGAGCGTGCCGGGTGCCGCGGCCGCCTGGCCGACGGCCGCGCCGATATTCAGCGTGCCGATCGAAGTCGCCTGGGGGGCAATGAACATGGTCGGAGCCGAGACGCTGGCGCCGTTGCGGACGGTCAGCGTGCCGGTGCCGGCGTCACCTACGAGGAGATCGCCGTGATTGATCCAGGCCGAGCCGGCGCCATCGACAGTCGCAGCGCCGGTCGAGCCGGGATCAACGGCGATAACGCCATAACCATTGCTCACCGTGCCGCCGTTACGGATGGTCAGCGTGCCGCTGCCGGTATAGCCGATATGGAGATCGCCGCTATTGGTCCAGGTCGAGCCGGCGGCATCCACTGTCACGACGCCGATCGAGCCAGCATCAGCGCCGATAACGCCGTAGGCATTGGTTACCGCGCCCCCATTGCGGATGGTCAGCATGCCGCTGCCGGTAGCGCCGACGTTGAGATCGGCGTTGGCCCAGCTCGAGCCGGCGCCGTCCACTGTGACGGCACCGGTCGCGCCGGCAAAATTGCCGATGAAGCCGTAGACATTGCTCACGGCGCCGCCGTTGCGGATGGTCAGCGTGCCGGTGCCGGCATGTCCGACGTAGAAATCGGAGCTGTTGGTCCAGGTCGAGCCGGCGCCATCCACCGTCGCGGTGCCGACCGAGCCGGCATTGTCGGCGATAATGCCCAGGGTGTTGTTCATGGTGCCGCCGTTCTGGATCGTCAACGCGCCGGTGGCAGAAACGCCGACCCTGAGACCGGTCGACTGCGCGCCGGCCGCCCCGATCACCGTCGCGTTGGGCGTGACTGTGTCGATCCTCGTGCTGGTTGTGTTATCCGGAACGATGGCCGACCAGTTGCCGACGGTGAACCAGTTGGTCGAGGCGGAGCCGTTCCAAAATTCGACGGCGCGCGATGGCATCGTCGACGCCAGGACCATTCCGAGCGCGACGGATGTTGCCGTGAGGCTGTGCTGAAATTGCCAACCCGAAGAACTAGCCATGCGCCCGTCGCGGTTCCATTTCGGGAACCCGCATACAAAGCGATTTGGGCTAACCAATCCTTAACCATGCCGGCCTTGCCAAGTACTACTACGGATGGGGGGCCCCTGATCCGCTTTGGGATAACGGCGCAGCTTGCGCGGCAACGTGCTACGCGCGCGGCGGTTCGGCATGGCTGATCACGCGCTTGATGGTCGGGAACGCGCGGCGCAGCGCGCGCTCGATCTCGTCGACGTTCTCGTGCACCTTGATGACGCTCATCGACGGCGCGGCGCGGCAATGGAAATTAACGATTTCGCCGGCGTCGGTGTCGCGCACCCGCACATTATGGATGTCGTGGATCGCGCCGTCGGCGGCAAAGCGCGACAGCGCGGCCTTGATGGTCTCGACGCGCGCCGGCGCGGCGTCGGTGCCGTGCGGCAGCTCCGGCTCGAGCGGCTCGATGTGGGTGTCGACCTCGACGTCCTCGCCGAAATCCTCGCGGATGCTGCGCTCCAGCTCATGGGCGATGTCGTGCGCGGCGGTGAGTTCCATATCGCCGTCGACTTCGAGGTCGATGCTGACCGTCAGCTTGCCGCCAAGATCGTGCACGGTGACGTGGTGGACGGCGAGGCCGGAATTGCGCGCGATCACCATGATGCGCTCGCGGACGCTCTCATTGTCGCGCGCGACCGGCACCGCCGTGAAGGTGAGGTCGGCGTCGCCGAGGACCTTGCTGACGGCATCCTGCGCGGCTTTCTTGATCGCCTCGACGCGGTCGATCGGGTAGGTGCGCGGCACCTCAGCGATGGCGTCGATGAAATGCGTCGGCCCGACCATGCGGGCGCGCAGGCGCTCGACGCCGACCACGCCGGGCACCGAGGCGATCGCGGCGGTGGCCTTTTCCGCGACGCCCTGCGGCGCGCGATCGAGCAGCGTTTCGATGGTGGAGCGCCCGAGCCGCAGGCCCAGGATCGATATCATCACGGCGACGCTGATGGCCGCGACCGAGTCGCCCCAGGCATAGCCGAAACCGGTCAGCACCAGCCCGATGATGACGGCGATGGAGCCGAGCACGTCGGAAGCAAAATGCAGCGCGTCCGCCGCCAGCGCCTGGCTTCGGGTTTCGCGCGCCGTGCGATGCAGCGCCCGCGCGCGCCAGAAATTCACCGCGATATCGATCACCAGCACCACGAAGGGGATCGCCGAGAGCGTCGGCGGGGCCGCGCCCTCGCGCAGCCGGCTCCAGGATTCGACCAGGATGCCGCCGGCCAGCACGTAGAGCAGGGCGATGACGAACAGCGCCGACAGGCTTTCGAACTTGCCGTGACCGTAATGATGTTCCTCGTCGGCCGGCGCGTCGGACACCCGCACCACCAGCCAGGTGATGACGGTGGCGACCACGTCGACCGAGGAGTGCAGGGCCTCGGAGATCAGCGCCAGCGAGCCGATTGCGATGCCGACGGCGAATTTCGCCGCCGCCATGCCGGCGCTGGCGAAGATCGAGATCGCCGCGACATTGGTTTTGATGGAGGGGGGATGACTCATGGCGGCGGTTTAGCAGGGGGCCATGTAAGATTAAAGCCGACAGGTGGAGACGCAATTGCCATTCACTTGCAGGAGCGATTTGTTGCGAATTATTCCGAATCGAGAGGCCATCATTGCGAGCCAACGGGTCGCGCGAATGCGCGCCCGATGACAGGCTCCGCGAAGCAATCCATCCTTCCGCATGCGAGGGTGACAATGGATTGCTTCGCTTCGCTCGCAATGACGTGGATACGCCTCCGCAATCCTGCGGCGCTTGCGCCGGTCGAACCCGGTTGGGATTCGAACAGCCTCCGCCAGCTTGACGCCAGCCACGGGTGCCAGAACCACACGGCTTTGCCGTACGCTTCAGCGCCGCTCGTCTGCACGTTGTGCTCGAAAGAAGCTGCCTACTTAGACTAATATTACGTATTGACCGGGGTTCCGTTGCCTGAAATGGTGGTTCGATTATTGGAACCAACTGAATTTTAAAGCGAATTTGGCCATGCGCAATCGTGCTACCTTCGGCGCATGATCGATCGCAGCACGGGCGGAAAGAGTTCAACGTGATCGATTTGGACGGAGTCTCGGCCCAGGCGTTGTCTGATACGATCGGTGCGATCTATGACTGCGCTCTCGATCCGCATCAGTGGCCAGACACTTGCCGGAAGATTGCCGATCTGTGTGAAAGCACAGGCGGCGGAATTTGCGTTCATGATATGCGGCACGTGCAAAATGATCAGTTGTTCGTGTTTGGATACCAGCCGGAATTCCTTGAGAAGCTGGGAAGCCAGTATGCACAAAGCCCTATGGCAGCGGCGGATATCGTCTCCGATATCGGTCATGTCAGCGCCCTCTCTATGGACGGTCCCGAGTTGTTCGAAAGCCGATTCTACAGAGAAGTACTAAAGCCGTTCGGACTACTGGATATGATCTGGTTTCCGGCGTTGAGGACCGGAGGCCGCATGGCCTCCATGCACGCCTCCAGGAGGAGCGAGAAGGCTCCGCATTACCAGCAGCTCGATATCAGCCTGTTCAAGCTGCTTTCGCCGCACGTCTGCCGCGCACTCACCATCTCGGATGCGCTCGATATCAGGGCGCTGAGGTCGGAAATGCTGGAAAAGACACTTGATGTACTCATCGCGGGTGTTTTCCTCACCGCACGGGATGGCCGCGTGGTCTATATGAACGCCGCTGCCGAGCGCCAGATCAGAACCGGCAATTCCATTCGCATCGTGAACAACCGGATTTTTCCCGCCGATCCCGCGGCGCGCGCGGCGCTGGCGAAGGCCATCGACGAGGCATCGCGCGACGACATCGAAAAGGGGGCGGGCGAACATTCCCTGGCGATCCCGGGCATGGACGGCGCCGCTGGCTATGTTGCAACCCTCCTTCCGGTCGATCGCGGTGAGCGCCGCGGCATTGTCGCGCCGTTTGCGGCATCGGTCGCTGTATTCACGCAGGATCCTGTCCAATCGCCACTCTTGCCGGGCGAGGCCTTTGCCAGACTATATAGACTGACCGGCGGTGAGCTCCGTGTGCTGCTGGCGCTTGCCCAAGGGCTAAGCGGCAAGGATGCGGCCGATATGCTCGGCATCAGCGAGCCGACCGTGCGCAGCCACCTGCAGCACATCTTCTCGAAGACCAACACGCCCCGGCAGGCCGACCTCCTGCGCCTGTTGCAGAACTCGACCCCGCCGGTCCGGGGCTCCACAGCAGACGTGTATCAATCCCTCGAGGCGGCCTGTCGCTAAATCGCCACTCGCACCGTACGGGCGAAGGGGCCTGGCTCAATTTTATCTGAGTTAAGTTCCTTCGCTTGCAGAAGTATGCCGGCGATCATCCGCGAAGTGCGCCATTGCCTGCGAAACAGCGGGCCGCAAACAGGCGGTCGGCCATGGCCGGCGAGCTGGACCAGCCCCACAGCAAGCGGCGCAGCAGCAGTACAGCCTCATTGGTTCCGATGATGCGCCGCCTGCGGTCGATTGCCTAAATCTTGCATTGCTAATCTTGGAGGTCGTGATGCAAGCCCCCGCCGACGCGCTGTCGGTCCGCTGCGCCCAGCAGGCGCCTCACGCTCCCGATCTGCATTGGAAGGCAAGGCGAAGCATTTTTGCCTCCATCATGTCGGCGTTGCGCGCCTCGCGACGCCTTCACGCACAACGAATCTTGCGCCAAACAGGCATTTGATCGCTTCCCCCGAAGAATTCATCCCTCGCGACTCGGAGTTCGTCGACCCCAATGCGGAGATGAAGCCGATCTTGCATGGCTGCGGGAAGAAGGGGTGACCGATCCGTACGAGCTCATCAAACCAATGAGCTGGGCATCTACGTGGTTAACGTATGCCGTGACGGATCATAGACATCAGACACCGCACCTGCGCGCAATACATCGGCGTTAATTCGCTATCACTAGGCCGCCCGACAGGAAGGTGCGGTAACAGCAGTACGGCCTCATTGCTTCCGATGATGCGTCACTAGCGGTCCATTACCTATCACTCGCATCGCCAATTGTGGTCGCTTGCAAGCCTTAAGGACCGTCATGCACGTATATACACTGCTTGAATCAGGCGACGATCATCTGCGTTTCGGTGCGATCTTCAGCCTGCCTGCCACGTGGTGGCAGCGAGCCTGTTTCAGGGCAGAGTTGCGCACGGATCTCAGAGACAAGCCCGATTTTCTCCGCGATATCGGCATCGACCTGCACGAAGCGCAAGCCGAAGCGTCGCGGTTTTTCTGGGAACCTTCGCGACTGAAGCACCGATAATCCAAGATCGCAATCCGATTGCTGCTGCGGACGCGGGCTCGACCAAGAGAGTGAGTATCGATGTCTCCGAGATGCACCATCGGCCATCACCCGCCATGTGCGGAAACCCGCGAACGGCCGGCCGGAAGGATGGTTGGCGGTGGCCGGCGAGCTGGGGCAGCCCAGACAGGAGGGTGCAGCAACAGCAGTACAGCCTCATTGCTTCCGATGATGTGGCACCTGCGGTCGATTGCCTAATATCTCGCATCGCCAATCCTAGGCGCTTGCAACCTTAAGGCCCGTCATGCGTGTACATCCTATTGCGGCGGCCACCATATTCCTGCTGGTTGTAGTCGGCGCGAAACTGTTTTTCTTGTCCGGTCTGATCGCTGCGGCGGACGTGGGCGCCACCAGAAGCGTGAGCGTGGATCTCTCGGAGATGCACCATAAGCTCAAGAATCTTCCGGTGGAGAAGATCCACGACATGACATTCGTCTTTTCAAATGGCGATTGATACCCCGCCCGAAAGCGCCGTCTCCCGACTTTTCATACTTGAAAGAAACCGATGTCCACCACGCTGATCCAGGCCATGTCCGATCGCACCTTTCGCAACCAACGGCGTGGTGACGTGATGACCGGACCGGCGCCTCACGAATCCGTGAGATGGGCTGGCTCGTGGCCGTCGCCGTGGCGTTTATCATCATTCACATAGCCGCCGGGACGATCTGGCTGCGTGCTTCCGCGGATGGAGCCACAACATCGCGACATGATGCAGTATCCTCGCTGTATGACTAGCGGGCGTCGTCATGGAATCAGTATTGCCAGAGGCGACACTCGCAGACCAAGCCCACGCTTTTTTATATGATTGTCCTGTCGGTGGTACCGCTTGCGGTGTGCATCAGCGCGTCATTATCCGGAAAGGCGCATCGAAATGGACATCCGGCCCAAGCCGAACGTTGCCGCTTACATGCTGCTTTCGGCTTTCATCGCCTGTGCGATCTGGGGCACCATCGGCCCACCCAAGCCGTGTAGAGAACGTCCCACCGGGACGCCCCGAATGTCGAAGGTCGGAATGTGCGGCTCGATTGCGAGAACTCGTTGATGGCATCGCTTCGCTCGCCATGACGACCAGCCGTTCCTCTCGCAAAACCGATGACTCAATGGTCATCCTTCGATCAGCACTCGCACGGGGGAGTTGAATCTGCGCCTGCGCCCCACGCGCTGATCCGCGCTTGCACGCCGCCAAACGCATTGCAGCGCCGCGTCCGCCCCATCTGGACACGGGCCGGCCGGATTGTCCAAAATCGCCGGCAAAACAGCGGAGGCGACGATGGCGATTATCGATTCCCAGGTCCATGCCTATGAGGCAAACAGTCCGAAGCGGCCGTGGCACAGTGTGCCGAACTGGCCGGATCACGTCACGGGTGACGAGATGGTGGCGGCGATGGACAAGGTTGGCGTCGACGGCGCGATCTTCATCTCGGCGTTTTCGTTGTACCGCTACGATTCCAGCTATGCGGTGGAGGTGCAGCGGGCGCATCCCGGCCGGCTCGCCATCGTCAAGCCGCTCGATCCTGACGATCCCGGTGTGGCCGAAATCGTCGCGGAGTGGAAGAAGACGCCGGGCGCGGTTGGCGTCCGCGTCATGCTGCGGAAGGAGGAGAAGCGCGCGGATGATGATCCCGGCCTCGACCGGATTGCGCGCGCGGCCGTGCGTTACGATTTTCCACTCAACATCCTGTGCTGGGACAATCTGGACGCTGGCACCGCGCTGATCGACCGCCATCCCGACACGCGGTTCATCATCGACCATCTCGGCATCCTGCAGCCGCGCGTGCCGCCGGCGCCGGCCGAGCCCTGGGCTAATCTTCCAAAAGTGCTCGAACTCGCCAAGCGTCCGAATTGCGTGATCAAGGTCAGCGGCGCCTGCACGCTGTCCCGCGAGCCGTATCCATATCCCGACATCTGGGATCCGCTCGCGCGCGTGTTCGATGCCTGGGGTTTCGATCGCTGCCTGTGGGGCACCGACTGGACGCGGGCGTTCGCCGTCGTCAACTACGAGCAGGCCGTCGAGCCGTTCCTCAAGACGAGCCGCCTGAGCGACAGCGAGCGGGCGATGCTGATGGGCGGGGCCTGCAGCAAGGCCTATGGCTGGTCGCCGAAGAAAGGCTAGCGAGGAGGGCGGATGACGCACTCGCCAATCCGCCTCCGCGCTGCGCGTGCACGCCGCTAAACGTCCGCCCCGAAAGCCGCATCAGCGTTGCCGCGTTCGCACGTCGACACCCATGGCGTCGAGCAACTGATACACCTGCTCGTCGGTGACGCGCACGCCCTTGAAATCGGCGAGCGTCAGCAGGTTTAGTCCGCTGATCTCGGCGCCGGTGAGGTCCGCCCCTCTCAGGGTCGCGCCGTAGAGGTTGGCCTGGAAAAGATCGCAGTTGATGAGGTCGGCGTCGGTGAGGTCGGCACTGGAAAGATCGGCTTCGCGAAGCCGGCTGCCGGCGAGGCTGCAGCCTGGTAATTTCGTCTCGGCCAGGTCGGCCAAATCCATCTTGCAATTGTGGAAGCTTGCGCGTGTCTCGATTTGCTTGCGGCTCAGCGCCCGACTGAAATCGACCTTGTTGAAGCGCGCCCCGGTGAGATTGCACTCGTGCATCTCGACAGCGAACATTTCAGTTCTTTCGAAGGTCGCCAGCGCAAGATCACATCCGGAAAACCGGACCCGTTGCAGATCGCTGAAGGCGAAAGAGCATCCCTTGCCACCTTCACCGGTGAACTGGCAGGTCTCGAACACCGCGTCTTTCAGCGCCGCATGCGAGAGGCGGCATGAGACAAACCGGCAATTGGAGAACCGCGCCTCCACGAAGGATGGATAGGAGAACTGCACCGCCTCGAAGACGCAGTCGGTGAAGACCGCGCCGTCGCAATCGACCTCCGGCCAGCGGTCATCCCTGACATTCAGGGAGGTGATCGGCTTCGCCGTGGCGATCCGGCGGGCGAGTTCGTCGATGTCCATGCGATACCGTTTGGCTCAGGCGTCGAGTGCGGCGCGCGACCATCCGGCACCGCCACAACGATACCGCCAATCGTGGTGGGGCCGCCATCCGAAAAAGCGCGTGGGGCGGAGATCGCTGAGATCATCCAGTGGCAAGAGACCTTCGGTGGTCAACGGTGCGCGCAACGTGTTTCGACATATAAAGCGTTTCCGAAGGATATTCGCCGAACAGCAACCGATAGTAGTGCGAGAAGCGCCCGAGTTCGATGAAGCCGTGCTGCATGGCGACTTCGCCGATGGTGGTGGTCGCGGGGTTGCTCTCCCGCAGCGCAGAGTGGATCGCGCAGAGCCGCTTGCGGCGGAGGAAAGTGACCGGCCCCAGACCCAGCATGTCGTCGAACGCCCGATGCAGGCTGCGCCGCGAGACGGCGAACTGGGCGCAGATTTCCGAAATGTGCACCGGCCGGGAACCAGCCTCGTCGAGATAGTGTTCGACGTTTCGGACCAGACGCATCGCCGACGGCACGGGGCCCCGGTTCTCCGCGGGCAGGGCATCGACAATCGTCGCGGCCATCGCATCGATGATCGACCGTTTCCAGAAGTCGGCCACTTCGTCCGGCATGCCAACCCGCTGCCGCGCCAGGCCGGAGACGATCTGCTGCAATCGCCGCTGTGCGGCCAGGCCTGACGGCGAATGCGCCCGATAGCGGTTTTTCACGTACCAGGTCGCGGGGTCGCTCAACCTGGGCTCGCCCGCAAACAGGGAGGTCACCTCGGCAAGGTCGAGGCGGATCGCGGCATAGGCGGCGGCGCCTTGGAAACTGCCGTCATGTTCGGTGCTTGGCGGCATTACCAGCACATCCGCCGGCAGCATATCGAACGACCAGTGGGTGACGCGTTCGCTGGCGTTGAGCAGCATCCCGATGACGAGCTTGTCGTCGGTCGCAATGCGTTGGGTCCGCACGCCTACCGAAAACGAACCGATGCTGAGCGAAAAGTCCCCGATGCCGACATGGCTCAGCGCGCCGCGGAATCTTCCGCGGCCGAGCTGCGTCACCTCGACATGGGATCCCTTGATCGCCTGGTGCAGGCCCTCGAAGCTGTCGAGGCTGCACGTATTGATCGAGATCGACCGACCCATCGCCGGGCATCCCTGTTGCTAGAATTTGGCCTTGATCGCCTTGCCTTCGGAAATTTGGCTGCCGCTATCGACCATCAGCGGAAACGCCAACGTGAAATAGTCCGCCGTGCCGCCGCCGATCTTGCCGCTATAGAAATAAGTATCGTCCTGGAAGTAGACGCCGGGCGGCGGCGTGATGTCGGCGTTCTGTCCGCGCGAGCCAAGGAGATAGACGCCGGTCGCGGCTTCGGCGGCGTGTGCAGCCTGGTCCTTCAAAGGAAGCGCCGCCATCACGGGGAGCGCCGCGATCGCCATCACCGTCATGCAAAAGGCAGAACGCATCGGATTCCTCCGAAGGACGTCGTTATTCCCCCGCTCCAGCACAAAATTTAGCCACAACTTCAGGGCGACGACAATGGGTTTCATCTGCGGCGGACGATTGCCCGCCGCGACGTCGCACGCAGAACGCAAGCAGAGAATTATCGTCTAATTTTCGGGAACAGGTTCAACCTGGATCAAGCCTGGAATGTTGCGCGATTCGTATTGGCACAAACTGCACATCACTTCAGCGGGCGGATAGTTTAGCCTCTTGAAACAGTGGAACTGGCCGCATCACATCCCGGCTGCTCGAAACCGGGTGGCCATGGCGCCCTCAAGGCGCAAAAATATGTAAGCGGGGCTGACTGGTTTGCTTTCTCGGCTGTGCGCCGAGAGCGGCAATGGAAAGGCTTGCGATGCGCTCCGAACCAGCCGCTTTTGCACTCCGAAGCCATCCATCACGGACATTCCGCGATACAATCTGCGCGGGAGTGGTCTGGACCGGGCCTGTCCTGACGGCGACGGTCTTGACGACGACATCTGCCGGAGCGCTGGTCGCTGGTCCAGGCGGGCCGCTGCAGGGCGGGCTCAGGCAGAATCGTTCCATGATCGAGATCGCCGCCTGGCGCGGAGGGGCGGCGCGCCGAACCACCGTTGTCGGTCCGCGCGGTAATGTCGCGAGCCGCACGGTGCTGCGGCGGGGGGCCGTGGTGCGTCCCGGTGTCGCACGTCCGGGCGACTGGGTACGTCCGGCGCACTATCACTGGCGTCCGGGCGGTGCGATCGCCGCCGGCGCCGCGATCGGGTTTGTGGCGGCCGCGACCGCCGCGGCATGGGCCGGCTCGCCGCCGGCACCCGGCTACTGCTGGTACTACACCGATCCAAGCCGGACCCAGGGTTTTTGGGACGTCTGTCCATAACGGCGTGCGTCTGGAGTGGGCGACATGACGCTGCTGAATCCCGATCCCAAGCGCGACGATCGACCGTCGGAGGATGGCCGATCCGACGACATGGTCTGGATTCCCGGCGGCACCTTTCGCATGGGATCGGACCGCCACTATCCGGAGGAAGCGCCGGTCCATCGCGTGACGGTCGATGGCTTCCGGATCGACCGCACGCCGGTGACGAACCGGCAGTTCAAGGCCTTCATCAAGGCGACCGGTCACACGACCCAGGCCGAGATCGTGCCCGATCCGAAAAATTATCCCGGCGCGTTGCCGCACATGATCTATGCGGGCTCGCTCGTGTTCGTGCCGCCGCAGGCGGTGCGCGGCTTGCGCGATTGGAGCCAGTGGTGGCGGTTCATGAAGGGAGCCGACTGGCGGCATCCCTATGGGCCGAAGAGCAACATCAATACGTCGGACACCCATCCCGTCGTCCACGTGTCGTTTTCGGATGCGCTGGCCTACGCGCAATGGGCGGGCAAGGACCTGCCGACCGAAGCCGAATGGGAATTTGCCGCGCGTGGCGGGCTCGACGGCGCGGAGTTCGCCTGGGGCGACGAATTTACGCCCGGTGGCGTGCACATGGCCAACACCTGGCAGGGCGAATTTCCCAGGCAGAACGGGCTCGACGACGGCTATGAGCGAACTTCGCCGGTGACAGCGTTTCCGCCCAACGGTCATGGCGTGCTCGACATGATCGGCAATGTCTGGGAATGGACCTCGGACTGGTACGCGCCGAAGCACGAGGCGGATGCCCCGAAGGCGTGCTGTATCCCTGAAAATCCGCGTGGCGGCCGCGAAGACGGCAGCTACGACCCGCGTCAGCCGAACATCAAAATCCCGCGCAAGGTGATCAAGGGCGGCTCGCATCTGTGCGCGCCGAACTATTGCCGCCGCTACCGGCCGGCGGCGCGGCATGCGGAAGCGATCGATACCTCGACGAGCCATCTCGGGTTTCGCTGTGTGAGGAGGGGGGCGCCTGCGGAATAGTTTGTCAGTCTTCAACAAAAAGGAGAGTGGAATGGCCGACGGTACCAACAACAAGCAGCCCGGCACGCGTACTCCGAATTCCTCCGGCGACAGTGCGCTCAGCCGTCGCAACATCCTGCTCGCCGGCACGTCGATCGCAGCGGCGACTGCCATCAATGCTGTTGACCAGACCCAAATTGCGCAGGCGCAACAGCCGCCGCGGCCCCAGCAACCGGCGGCTGCCGCGGGCCGCAAGCCCAATATCCTCGTCATCTTCGGCGACGACGTCGGCCAGACCAACCTGAGCGCTTATTCGTTCGGCCTGATGGGTTACAGGACACCGAACATCGACCGGATTGCCAGGGAAGGCATGATGTTCACCGACTACTACGCGGAGCAGAGTTGCACCGCGGGCCGTTCGTCGTTCATTACCGGACAATGCACCCTGCGCACCGGCCTTTCCAAGGTAGGCCTCCCCGGCGCGACGGTGGGTCTGCAGGCCAGGGACGTGACGCTGGCCGAACTGCTCAAGCCGCTCGGCTATGCCACCGGCCAGTTCGGCAAAAACCACCTCGGCGACCGCAACGAATATCTGCCGACGGTGCACGGCTTCGACGAGTTTTACGGCAATCTCTATCATCTCAACGCCGAGGAGGATCCGGAATCGCGCACCTACCCGCGCGATCCCGCGTTCAGGCAGGCGCTTGGGCCGCGCGGTGTGCTGCGCTGCAAGGCATCCGACCGGGACGATCCGACCGACCAGCCTCGCTGGGGCAGGGTCGGCAAGCAGACCATCGAGGACACCGGTCCGCTCACCAAAAAGCGAATGGAGACGGTCGACGACGAAACATCCGCCGCGGCAATAGACTTCATCCAGCGTCAAGCCCGCGCGAACACGCCGTTCTTCTGCTGGTTCAACTCCACGCGCATGCACTTCCGCACCCATGTGCGGGAGGCCAATCGTGACAAGCCCGGACTGACTTCACGAACCGAGTATGCCGACGGCATGATCGAGCACGATGCGGTAGTTGGAACGATCCTCAAGGCGGTGGACGATCTCGGCATCGGCAACAACACCATCGTGATCTACACCACGGACAATGGCCCGCATCAGAATTCATGGCCGGATGCGGGCACGACGCCGTTCCGCAGCGAAAAGAACACCAACTGGGAAGGTGCCTTCCGCGTGCCCTGCGCGATCCGCTGGCCGGGACGCATTCAGCCAGGCTCCGTCTCGAACGATATCGTCAGTGGCCTCGACTGGGTTCCCACGCTCATGGCGGCCGCAGGCGACCCCGACATCAAGGACAAACTGCTCAAGGGCCATCAAATAGGGAGCAGGACGCACAAGGTCCATCTCGACGGCTACAACCAGCTTCCCTATCTCACCGACCAGCAGCCGCGCAGCGCGCGCAAGGAGTTCGTCTACCTGAACGATGACGGCGATCTCGTCGCCATGCGCTACGAAAACTGGAAGATCGTATTTGAGGAGCAGCGCGCGACGGGAACGCTGCGAATTTGGGCCGAACCCTTCACCAAGCTGCGCGTTCCAAAACTGTTCGATCTACGGTCTGATCCTTACGAGCGCGCGGACATCACGTCGAACACTTTCTATGACTTCTTCATGTCGGACGGCGCCGGCCCGTTCATTGCGTCTCAAGCTATCGTTGCGCCCTTCCTCGCCACCTTCAAGGAGTATCCGCCGAGCCAGCGTCCGTCGAGCTTCAGCATCGACCAGCTCGTCGAGAAGATGCAGCGAAGCCTCGAGCCGCCGCACTAGCGGCGTTTCGTCGCCAAGGAGACGCATTTTCAGCATCGAGGAACTCGTCAATGAGGTTCACCCGGCGCATCATACTCGCGGCGTTGACCTTGCTTCTGCCTGTTCCGGCAGCTCTCGCACAATCGCCGAACCCGTTGCCGTCCTGGAACGAGGGCGCGGCGAAGAAATCGATCACCGACTTCGTCACAAAGGTGACGATGCAAGGTGGCGCGGACTTCGTGCCGTCAGCCGAGCGCATCGCCACCTTCGATAATGACGGCACGCTGTGGTGCGAGCAGCCGGCCTATTTCCAGCTCGCCTTCGATCGCATCAAGGAGATGGCGCCGCAGCATCCGGAATGGAAGACGACGCAGCCGTTCAAGGCGATCCTGGACAGGGACATGAAGGCGCTGGCAGCCTCCGGCGAGAAGGGGCTGATGCAGATCATGGCGGCAACGCATGCCGGCATGACCACGGATGATTTCAGCAAGGCCGTGCGCGAGTGGGCCGGCAGCGCGCGTCACCCACGCTTCAACCGGCCCTACACCGAGCTGGTCTACCAGCCGATGCTGGAGTTGCTGGCATACCTGCGCGCCGACGGCTTCAAGACCTTCGTCGTCTCGGACGGCGGCGTCGAATTCATGCGGCCCTGGATGGAGAAGGTCTACGGCATCCCGCCCGAGCGGGTGGTCGGTTCGTCCGGTGTAGTGAAGTTGCAGACCGGTGCCAGCGGCAGGCCGGAGCTCATGAAGATTGCAAAAATCGAATTCGTCGACGACGGCCCGGGCAAGCCGGTCGGCATCAACCGTTTCATCGGCCGCCGCCCCATTTTCGCGTTCGGCAATTCCGACGGCGATTTGCAGATGCTGCAATGGACTGTCGCGGGCGAGGGCGCGCGGTTTGCCGGCATCGTCCACCACACCGATGCGGAACGCGAATACGCCTA
This sequence comes from Bradyrhizobium sp. McL0615, assembly GCF_049993905.1. Lineage (NCBI taxonomy): Bacteria > Pseudomonadati > Pseudomonadota > Alphaproteobacteria > Hyphomicrobiales > Nitrobacteraceae > Bradyrhizobium > Bradyrhizobium sp. McL0615. The sequence goes on from NZ_CP188254.1 coordinate 3,270,053, forward strand.
CGACCGGCAATCGAAGATCGGAAAGCTCGACAAGGCGCTGGACGAGGCGGCGGCGAAGGGGTGGAGCGTCGTGGACATGAAGCGGGATTGGAAAAAGGTTTTCACGGTTGAGCCCTGAACAGTTTTGCGGGCCTGAATAGGAGCAGGTAATGACCAGATTTGTTTGTGCAGCATTCACTCTGCTTTTCGCTACGGCAGTGGTAGCAAGCGCCCAGACGCAACCTGCCCGCATCACGGATCAGGATATCAGCGACGCGTATATCTACCTGCTAGGCCGCCTGATGGTAACGCGTCAGCAGCAGCTCGATTTCCAGGAAGGGTTCAAATGGAACGAGCTGGTGCATCGCAAGCCCGGCGGGGTGGATTGGCCCAATCCTAATCTCGATGTGGCCTACTCCGAAGCGTGGGTCGCGGTCGACGAGAGCAGTTGCACGGTCGTCAGCGTGCCAAAGGTCGAGGGCCGCTACTATACCGTGCATTTCCTCAACGGCTGGGGCGAGACGCTTGCCAACATCAACGCGCGCATCTTTCCCAATCGACCGTCCGGGGAATTCGTGATGTGCCTTCGGGGTACGAACGTCGCGGTTCCTGCGGGAGCCACTCGCATTGATCTCCCAGTGAAATATTCTCGCGTGCTCGCCCGAATCGAGCTCGGCGTCAATTGGGACGAAGCTATCGCCCTGCAACATCAATTCAAGTTCCGGGCGACCGGTACACCGAAGCTTCCGGACATACCCAAGACGCCGATGTTCGAGCTGGAGGCGATGCCGGGCGCCGAAGCCTTCGAGGCCGCCGACATCGCACTCGACAGCGAGCCAGACCTCAATGTCGGCCTCGAAGCGATGCAGGAGAAAACCCGCGCCATCGCCAAAGCCGTCAAAGACCCCGCCGAGCGTGCGCGCGTCGATCAGGTGGTCCGCACCCGCGCCTTTGCCGATCTCGGCAAGGCCGGAGCACGCATCGGCCACGGAACAATCCTGAATGGCTGGGTACGTCCCGGTGTCGTCGGAGAATACGGCATCGATTACGTGACGCGGACTTTGGTCGACTACCGGGGTATCTGGGCCAACATCAAGCCGGAAGTACTCTACTACCGGGGCAGCGTTGATCAAACCGGCGCAGAACTCACCGGTGACAACGTCTATACGCTGACGTTCCCCAAGGATCAGTTGCCCGCCCAGTACGCCACGCATTTCTGGTCGGTGATCGCCGTGGACGGCGTCTATTTCCGTGTTCTGCCCAATCCGCTTAACCGGTTTCTGCTGAACAACCAGTCGAAGCTGCAATACGGCCCGGATGGTTCACTCACGCTTTATTTCGCCGATCAGAAGCCTGCCGACGCACCTGACGGCAATTGGCTGCCGACGCCGAAAGGATCAAAGTATCGCCTGACGTTCCGGTTCTATCGGCCGACGGAAGGCGTGGCGAATGGGACCTACTATCCGCCGCCGCTGATCAAGCGATGATGCGATGGGAGGCAGCGATGGCAACCGGCGCGCGCTTTGCCAAATGGGGCCTCGGCCTCTTCATCTTCGGCGTGTTCCTCACCTTCGGAATCATCGCGCATTACTGCGCGGGCTCACGCTGGCCAAACGGCGAACTGTTCATGCAGAACATCACGCTGTGGTGGGCCTGCCCATGGACGCTGTCGGTCGCGGCCGTGCAGGCTGGCGGGCTCGGCATGGTAGCAATCGGTCTCACGCTGATGCTGGCCGCGCGAGTATCGCCGCCACACCCGGCTGCAGAAGGCTCGACGGCGCTTTTGCTCTGCATCGTCGGGCTGCTGGGTGTCTTCGTCGTCGGCTATCCCGGCTACTTCGTCTTCGATGCGATCTGGCCGAGCTACTACTACTCGCCGGTGGCGGCGGGCAAGAATGCCTGGCTACTGGGACAGGCGCTGTTCATCGCGATCTATTTCGTGGGTCTGCTGATTGCATTCAATGACGTGCGGCACGCGCTCGCACTGGCCGCGCGACAAGCACCTGGTACGCAAAAGTGAGGGCGGAAAAAACCCAAAAGGAGGATGACGATGAGCAAAGGGCTGTTTGTTGCACTTGCACTATCTTGCCTTACGGGAAGCGCGCTCGCGCAAGATTCGCCGCAAGAGCGGCTCATTCGCAGCCGTGCCGTTGAATCCGTGATCTGGGCCATGCCGGCGGTCAATTACGACCTGATGCTGCAGGAAATGCTCAGCAAGACGGACGGCAAGGTGAACCAGGCCGTCTATTGGGGCCGTCCGCTCGACTGGCACAATCAGACGCTCACGCCCAATCCGGACGCGATCTACTTCATGGCGTTCTTCAATACCAAGGATGGTCCGATCGTTCTTGACTTGCCGCCCGGCGACAACAACGGGTCGTTCAACGCCAACATCGTCAATGTGTGGCAGATGCCGCTCGAAGATGCCGGGTTGCTCGGCGCCGACAAGGGCCAAGGCGGCAAGTATTTGATCCTGCCGCCGGGTTACGCAGACAGGGCGCCCGATGGCTACATCGCGCTGCAATCGGACACCTTTGGCGGCTATATGCTGTTGCGATCGAATCTCAAGAGTCACAACAGCGCTGACGTCGCGAGATCGATTGATTACGGCAAGCGATTCAAGGTCTATCCGCTTGCGCAGGCGTCCAGTCCGGCGACGACCATCTTCACCGACGCCAAGGACGTCACCTTCGACTCCACGATCCGTTACGACGCGAGTTTCTTCGAACACCTCGATCGCATTGTGCAGAGCGAACCCTGGCTGCAGCGCGACCGTGCAATGATCGACCCGCTGAAGTCGTTAAGCATCGAGAAGGGCAAGCCGTTCAAGCCCGATGATGCAAGCAAGGCGCTGCTGACGGCGGCAACACGTGAAGCCGGCGCGTGGCTGGAAGCGAAATATGATGCCGGCTTGCCGCCGTTCTTTTCCGCGACCAGCCGCTGGACCGTTCCGGCGCCTCCCGAACTGGTCAAAGCGGCGCAGGAAGCCTATGCCGATCCGAACCTTTATCCCGTCGATAACCGGGGCATGGCCTATAGCTACGCCTATATCGGCATCAAACGCCTTGGCGTCGGCCAGTTCTACCTGATCTCGATCCGGGACAAGGAAGGGCAGTCATTTGACGGCGGCAACACCTATCGGCTCATGGTGCCGGCCAATCCTCCGGTCGAGCAATACTGGTCGGTTACCGCCTATGACCGCCAGACCCACGCACTGATCAAGAATATGCCGCGTGCGAGTCGCTCGTCGCAGATTCCGGAGTTGCAGAAGAACGCCGATGGCTCCGTCGACATCTACTTTGGCCCGGCGGCGCCGGTGGGCAAGGATGCGAACTGGGTTCCCACCGATCCGGCGCGGAAGTTCGAGCTGATGTTCCGCGCCTACGCACCGACCAAGGCACTGTTCGAAAAGAGTTGGGTGCTTTCCGATGTCGAGAAAATCGGCAGCACCGTCGGAAGTGGAACAGCAAAGTGAAGCGCGGCGTGCACGCGATGGTGTGGAGGTCCGTAGCGCCATCGCGGCATATCGCCCTCAATGTCGCCGGCAATGGGAGATGACGATGAAGAAAACCAGCACGGCCCTTATTGTCAGTCTGATGGCCTCAACCGCTTCGACAGCATGGGCAGCGGCCGAGCCTCCGCTGCCACTGTCGCCGAACTGGGGTCGCGCGATGCCATCAGGCCCTGACACGCGCGTCAAGATCACCGAGGAGTATGCCAAGCAGGTCGGACGCGATGCGTACTTCTGGGCGTGGCCGATGGTGAACATGTATAACCGCCGGCTTCATTTCATGCAGGTCAAGGAGATGGTGCTTCGGGGGCCGCTGATGGAGGCACCCGCCAATCGCCTTGCCATGCTCACCGACTATGTCGATCCGGACGAGCGCTCGGTCGCATGTCCGAACCAGGATGTCGTCTACGGTATCGGCGCGCTTGCGCTCGACGTTTCGCCGGTTGTGGTTCAGGTGCCTGACTTCGGCGACCGGTTCTGGGTCTATCAGGTGGTCGATCTCCGCACCGACAGCTTTGTCCAGCTTGGCAAGATGTATGGCGCCACGCCGGGCTTCTACCTGCTGGTCGGGCCTAACTGGAATGGTGAAGTCCCGAAAGGCATTACCAAGGTCTTCCGCGCCTCGACCAATACCGGACTCGCCGCGCCGCGCATTGCGCAGAACGACACGCCGGAAGACAAGCGCGCCATTCAATCTGTCTTGTCCGGCATCATGATGTACCCGGTGGCGGAGTACGACGGCCGGACCAAGACAAAGGATTGGGCCAACCTGCCGAGGGCGCCTGCGCCTCCAAGCGGGGCACAGGAGACGCCATGGGTCATTCCGGACAAGTTCGTCGACGAACTGCCGGCCGTTCTTGCGGACGCAGCGCCGTTGCCCGGAGAAGAGGCGCGCTACGCCCAGGTGCTTGCGGTCGTGGCCGCAGCCAAAAACAATCCCGCGATCAAGCAGGCAATGACCGAGGGCGCCAAGGAAGCGGACGAGAAGCTGGTGAAGCCGCTATTCCAGTTCCGCAACTATGGCCAGCAGCTTCCGCATAACTGGTCGACGATCTCCAATGAAGCTGCCTTCGGCACGGACTACTTCACGCGCACCGCCGTGGCGAAGTCGAACATCCTGGTCAATGCGCCGAACGAGACGAAATACTTCTATCAGGACCTCGACGCGAACGGCGGGCGCCTTAACAGCGCCAATCGCTACGCCGTCACGTTCGACAAGGATCAGGTTCCGCCGGTGAATGGTTTCTGGTCGCTATCGATCTACAATGAGCATCATTTCTTCATCAAGAATCCAATCAACCGCTTCTCGGTCGGAACCAAGAACAAGGATCTCAAGTTTGCCGCCGACGGTTCACTGACGATCTACGTTCAGGCCGAGGCCCCGACCGATCCCGTCCAGCGCACCAACTGGTTGCCGGCGCCCAACGGCGATTTTTCGCTCTTTATCCGCGCCTACTGGCCAAAGGTGGAAATCACGGAGGGTTCATGGACGCCGCCAGCCGTGCGGCGAGCGGAGGGCACCACGATAGGGGTGCGGCAATGACGTAACGAGAGGGCGTCGCGTGAAATGACCGGGACCAGCACCAACGGCGAGCGCCAGCTTTACATCGGCTTTCGCGCGTCGATCATCACCGTGTTCATCGCGGCTGTGCTGTTCGTCGGCCTGATCCTGGTCTATCTCAGCTTCGATCGCATCTCCTCGATCACGCGAACGGCGGCCAGCACCTTCATCGAGAAGGTCGCCCAGCTCGGCGCCGACCGCATCGATACACAGTTCAAGAGCGTTCGCGACAGTCTCGACATTCTCGGCGGGCTCCCCGCGGTCCAGTCCGCGGAGATCGACGACAATCCGAGACTTTATGCGTTGATGGCGTCGACGCTGCGCAATAATCCGCAGTTGTTCAGCCTCTATGTCGGGTATGAGGACGGTTCCTTCCTGGAGATGGATTTCATCAAACGCGCCAAGCCTGGCTTCAGGGCCAGCCTGAACGTCGACGAGGATGCGGTTTTTCGTCTCGTCGTCATCTCCCGCACCGGCAAGGCCACTGCTGCGGCCGTCACGCAGTACCTGTCTGAGAACCTGATCCAGGTCGCGGAGGTGCCGGGTCCAACCAGTTACGATCCGCGGCGGCGTCCGTGGTACATCGATGCCTTCAAGGACGAAAAGACCTTGCTGACCGGTCCGTACATTTTCTTCGCCACCGCTGAGCCCGGTTACACGTTTCACACCCAACTGAGGGAAGGCCGCCGCGGCGTCGTCGCAGGCGACCTGCTGCTCAACCGGCTGGAGCAATTGCTGGCGGAACAGCGGCTTGGCCAGTCGGGCCTGACGTTCCTGTTCAACGACGCCGGCCACATCGTCGCCCACCCCGAGATGGGCAGGCTCATGGACGCGATGCCTGAGCGGAGCAATGAACTTCCCAGGCTCGACGCCATCAATCTTGCCGGGCTGTCTCCGGCGATCCAGGCGTGGCGCAAGGGCGGACATGCCCAGCAGATCTTTGCCGATCAGGCGGGCAGGACATATGTCGTCGCCTTCCATCCTATCGGGATCGCGGGGTCCGCCAATATCCACCTGACGGTGGTCGCGCCGCTTGACGAGTTCTTTTCGACGATCATGTCCGAGCGACGAGCGCTGTTCGCGATCGCTTTGGGATTCGTTCTCGCAACCTTGCCGCTGGTGTTCTGGGTGGGCTCGCTGATGGCGCGTTCGCTGCGCGCGCTGGCGAAACAGACCGATGAAATTCAGCGGTTTCAGGTTGCGGAGCGACCGCGGTTACGTTCGATAGTCAAGGAGATCGACGAACTTGGCCGTTCCGTTTTCACCATGCGAACCGTGGTTCGCAATTTTTCGAGCTTCATTCCCAAACAAATCGTTCGCCACCTGATCGAGTCAGGGACATCGCTAGGTCTGGGCGGGACCCGGCGCGAGATCACGGTTTTGTTCACCGACGTCGCCGATTTTACCGCAAAGACCGAAAAGGCCGACCCGTCGCAGGTCATGATCTTCACCTCGCGCTATTTCGCAACGCTATCGGAAGCGATCATGAACCATCACGGCACCATCGATAAGTTCATCGGCGATGCGGTGATGGCGCTCTGGAACGCGCCGACCGATGACCCCGACCACACCATCCATGCGTGCGAGGCGGTCCTGGCCTGCTTGCGCAAGAACGACGAATTGAACGAATCTTTCAGAAGCGAGGGATGGCCACCCTACGAGACCCGCTTCGGCCTTCACGTCGGCGACGCGGTCGTCGGCAACGTCGGCTCGTCGGAACGCATGAACTATACGGCGCTGGGCGCAACCATAAACCTTGCCGCCCGGCTCGAGGGCTTGAACAAGAATTATGGCACCCGGGTACTCGCAAGCGCGGCCGTCAGGGCTGGCGCGGAGCATCGCTTCGTCTTTCGCAGCATCGACCGGATCAGCCCAAAGGGTTTTGCGGAAGCGGTTGCGATCCATGAACTGCGCTGTGCGCGCGAGGGCGATGTTACGGCAGAACTGGCTTTCTGCAGGCGCTGGGACGAGGTTTATGCCTCGATTGAGCATGACGATCCCGCGAGCGCGCTTGCGGTAATTTCGGCCTTCCGCAGTGAATACCCGGGGGACAGCGTTGCCCGATACTACGCTGAGCATGTTCGGGGCGCCCTTCATTCCGGGCGCCCAGGAGGGACCGGCACCGGCCTAAGAAAGCGCGCGCGATGAACAGACGGCAGCTCTTGACGGGTGCGGCCGGCGTCGCCGTCGGCGCAGCGCTTCCGACACCGGCGATCACGCAGGCCAGGACCAAGATCCGGCTCGGTCATCTCCATGTGGTCGCCGTCGACGGACAGATCCTGACCGGCCTCGATCGTGGTGCGTTCGAGAAGCGGGGCATCGACTTCGAGCGCTCGGAATTCAATACCGGCCCCGAGGTTTTCGCGGCGATGGCGGAGGGACGTCTCGACGTGCTGTCGGCCGGCGGCGTCATCTCCAACTATCTAGCGCTCGGCGCCGGTCGCGCCTTCCTGATCAATGACATTGAGATCGCTACCGCGCAGCTATGGGTCAGGCCGGATCAGGGCGTCAGGACGTTCGCCGATCTGAAGGGCCGGCGGGTCGCGACGACCACCAAGACGACCGCCCACATATTTCTGCACAGGGCGCTGCAGGCCAACAAGATCGATCCTGCGGACGTCGAACTGGTCAACGGCAGCATGGCGGACGCCGTGGCATCGTTCATTGCGGGCACCGTTCCCGCGGTCGCGCTCTGGGTGCCGTTCAACATCAGGGTTCGCGAGGCCTTGCCGGGCGCCATCAAGCTGGTGGATGCGTCGGCCTTCTATCCCCAGTCCGCCGTCGTCGGCGGGTGGGTCGCGCGAACCGATTACTACGACGACAACAAGGAGATCCTCGGCAACATCATCCGCGCCTGGGCGGACGCCAACGATTACATCGTTCGCAATCCCGCCGCTGCCGCCGAAGCGCTGCAGAAGAACCACTACAGGCAGGCGTCGGTGTCCGATATTGCCGAAGCGCTGAAAGCGCAGAAGATGTTCACATCGCGGGAGTGGCGGAGGCTTTACGTCGACGGAACGGTCGCGAAATGGCTGCAGCAGGTCAGCGATTTCTTCATGACCGATGCCGGCATCACAGGCGCCAAGCCTGCTTCCGAATATTTTGACCCTGATCTGTATCTCTCGGTGATCTGACCGGTGGAAATTCGATGCTTAGGATCGTCAGCAAGCGCGGGTTTGAAACGATGTTCCGTCTCTACGCCTCAACCAAGGTGCTGTTCGAGAGGACGTGGGTGTTACCCGATATCGCACAAGTCTCGCCACAAACGATGGGAGTACGCAATGAAAAGGATCGCGATAGCCTCCGTCATACTTCTCTCGGTATCGCTGCAGCCTGCTTTGGGGCAACCACAATCGGCCGGCTCAATTCCTGTCACGGTCGACAATTTTATCCGGGCCGAGTCTGATCTGTACTTCGGCAATCTGGTGAAAGAGGGCTCGTTCGGCAAATTTAGCCACCGCCGTGAGCCTGCGGCGATCGACAGCCAGACCGTTATCCGCCTCAACCGCGATACGCTCTATTCGTCCGCGGTGTTCGACCTCGACGCCGGACCGGTCACGATCACCATGCCGGATCCCGGCAAGCGTTTCATGTCGCTGATGATCGTCAATGAGGACCACTATGTACCCTCGGTCACCTACGATGCGGGTTCTCACGTCTTCACGAAGGAGAAGGTCGGGACGCGCTACATCCTTGCGGGGGTCAGGACACTGGTCGATCCGGTTGACCCGAAAGACGTCGCACAGGTTCACGTACTCCAGGATGGGATCAGGGCCGAGCAGAACAGCGTGGGAAAGTTCGAAGTTCCGAACTGGGACCAAGCCAGCCAGAAGAAGGTGCGCGATGCGCTTCTTGTTCTTGCCACGACAATTCCCGATTTCAAGAAGGCGTTCGGTACCAAAGAGCAGGTCGATCCGATCCGCCATTTGATCGGAACGGCCGCGGCCTGGGGCGGCAACCCTGACAAGGACGCGATCTACCTCAACGTCACGCCCGAGAGGAACGATGGCAACACGGTCTACAAGCTCAACGTCAAGGATGTGCCAGTCAACGGCTTCTGGTCCGTCAGCCTTTACGATGAGAAGGGCTATTACGAGAAAAACCCGTACAACGCCTACTCGATCAACAATATCACCGCGCAGAAAGGCGCCGACGGCTCGATCGCCATCCAGTTTGGCGGTTGCGACGGCAAGCTGCCCAACTGCCTGCCGATCATGAAGGGCTGGAATTACACCGTGCGGCTCTACCGGCCGCGCGCCGAAATCCTGAACGGCAAGTGGAAATTCCCGGAACCGCAGCCGGCCAGTTGAGGTAGCCATGTCCGGATTAGACATCTTCGCCTGGATCGTGCTCATCATCCTGATCGCCAGCGTGATCGCGGTGTTCTGCATCGCGGGCTGGCTGCCGGGCCACATTGCCAAAACCCGTGGCCATCCGCACGCGCAGGCCGTGACGGTCGCTGGCTGGGTCACATTGATTTGCGGCTTTGCGCTGTGGCCGGTCGCGCTGGTCTGGGCCTATGTCGATGTGCCAGCCACGCCCACGAAGGAGCCGCGGCCATGATGATCGCATTGATGGCTGTCTACCTCGTGCTGCTGTTTGCGCTGGTCCACTTCGGCATTGTCACCTTCAATCTGTTCTGGAAGTGCTCGCCGTTCATCGTGCTGCTACTGCTCAATCTGTTGCTGTTCATCCCGATGGGATGGGGCGCGCCGCAGGGGTCTGCGCTGGTGGCGCGCAACGCGGTCTCGATCATTCCGAATGTGGCGGGCGAGGTGATCGACGTCCCCGTCGAGGGCAATGCCGCGTTGAAGACCGGCGACGTGCTGTTCCGCATCGATCCGGTGCCCTACGAGGCGCAGGTGAGGGCGATCGAGGCGCAACTGAAGCTGTCGGCGACGCGCCTCGCGCAGATGACGCAATTGTTCGAGCGCGATTCCGGCCGCGGCTTCGACGTCGAGCAGCGGCAGTCCGAGGTCGATCAGCTCAAGGCGCAGCTCGAAGGCGCCAAATGGAACCTGGACAAGACGGTCGTACGCGCGCCCGCCGACGGCTACGCGACCAACGTCGCGCTGCGCAAGGGCGCGCGCGTGGCGGGTTCACCTGTGATGGCTTTCATCGACACGTCGGAGACCCTCATCGGCGTCGAGATATCGCAAAACGATGCCCGCTATATCGCGCCGGGGCAGCCGGTCGAACTAACCTTCAAGCTCATGCCCGGCACGGTTTATTCCGGCAAGGTCGAGACGATCCTGCAGGCGATCTCGACCGGCCAAACGCAGGCTTCCGGGCTTGCGGTGACACCAAAGGCGGTCGAATCAGCGCCCTTTGTGGTGCGCGTGAAGCTCGACGATCAGGAGCTATCGAAGCGGTTACCGGCGGGCAGCACCGGGACAGCGGCGATATTTACCGAGGCCGTGAAGCCAACCCACATCATCCGCAAGGTGCTGCTGCGGCAGATAGCGATTCTCAATTACGTTAATCCTTTCTGACCGGGCGAATCCGGGGACTGGATCCGTATCTTTTCGGGCAAAGGCAAGGATGAACGACCCGGATTTTCGAAAACGGACTTGACCCCGTGGTTACCCGGTGCGATCCGGCAGGGACGGCGCCGCAGCATTCATGACACGGGCATTGCAGTCCTTGACGCCACCCCAATTCCTGTCCATATGCGGGGGTGTCGACACTTGGCCGAACGGCTGGGCTGCTTTGCGTTGCCCACTGACAGGCACGCACGTTTCAGACCCTTCTCCAAAAATCGATCATCCAACGACGGCGCCGATCTCTCGGTGCCTCGATCTAACGTGCACGGTCAGAAGGGGTTATCTTTGCAAAAGACAGCTGGGCAGCAGCCTGACAGGCAAGAGGGCGCTAGCTTCATTCAATCGTCCGTTGGCGGCGATGATGCCCTCGACGCTCGGCGTTGGACGCGCATTTTGGGCAACTACAGCACGCCAAGTCGGCTGCGCAGCATTGCCGAGCTGGCGATCACGGCTTTGCCGCTCATCCTGTTGTGGACCGCGGCCTGGTTCGCCTTCCACCTTGGCCATGCCTGGGCTTCGTTGCTTATCGCCATACCGGCTGCCGGCTTTCTCGTGCGCCTGTTCATGATCCAGCACGACTGCGGTCACGGCACCTTTTTCGCCAGCCGGACGGCGAATGACTGGGTCGGCCGCGTCATTGGCGTGCTCACGCTGACGCCCTACGACTGCTGGCGCCGTATGCATGCCACCCATCATGCCACCACCGGCAATCTCGATCGCCGCGGTACCGGCGATCTCGATACGCTGACCGTGCGCGAATATCGCGCCCTTTCCTGGCGAGGTCGTCTGAAATACCGCCTTTATCGTCACCCGCTGATCATGTTCGGGGTTGGACCGGCCTATCTGTTTCTTTTGCAGCAGAGGCTCCCGGTCGGCCTCATGCGCAATGGCTGGCAGCCCTGGGCCAGCACAATGGCAACCAACCTCGCGATTGCCGTCATCGTCGCTGTGCTCACCTGGTTTATCGGCATCAAGGCGATCCTGCTCGTGCACCTTCCGACCATACTTCTCGCCGCCACGGCGGGCGTATGGTTGTTCTACGTGCAGCATCAGTTCGAGCACACGGCGTGGGACCGCGACGAGAACTGGAACCTGCATCAAGCCGCGCTGCACGGCAGCTCGCATTACGACCTGCCGGCGCCGCTGCGCTGGCTCACCGCCAACATCGGTGTCCACCATGTGCATCACCTCTCCAGCCGTATTCCCTATTACCGGCTGCCGCGCGTGCTGCGCGACTACCCTGAACTGCGCGACGTCGGCCGCATAACGCTGCTACAGAGCTTTCAGTGTGTACGGCTGGTGTTGTGGGACGAGGCGCAGCGCCGCCTGGTGTCGTTCCGGGAAATCTGAGCCCGGGACTTTCGGGAAGCCGCGCGGCATCTCGCATGAGATGGCGGATGACGCTCTCGCTACGTACCAGCGCGACGGAGCCGGCGCTAAAGCGGTGATCGCCGCCACGCGCTCAAATATCAGGGTTGAGTAACGCCTGCTCGACATCGCATAATCTCCGGATCATCCGGAGGAACGGCGATGCAATTGCGGGTCTTTGGGCGCACGGGAATGCAGCTCTCGGTGCTGGGCTTCGGCTGCGGCGCGGTGGGCGGATTGATGGTGCGCGGCGATGCGGCCGACCAGGAGCGCACCATCGCGCGCGCGATCACAGCCGGCGTCAACTACTTCGACACCGCGGTGCAGTATGGCGATGGCGAGTCGGAAAAGAATCTTGGCCGGGTTTTGCAAAAGCTGAAGCCCGCCAATGTGGCCGTCGGCACCAAGGTCCGCGTGCCGCCGAGCGAGTTTGGCCGCATCGATGAGGCCGTCAGGACATCGCTCGAAGGCAGTCTGGCGCGGCTAGGTCTTGACCGGGTCGACATCTTTCATCTGCACAATCCGATTACCGAGAACGGCGGCGGATCGGCGCTCAGCGCCCGGCAGGTGCTCGACGAGGTGGTGCCGTCGTTCGAGCGGCTGCGTCAGCAAGGCAAGATTCGCTTCCTCGGGATAACGGCGTTAGGCGACAACGCCGCACTGCATCAGGTGATCGGTGCGCGCGTCTTCGACAGCGCGCAGGTCGTCTACAACATGCTCAATCCATCCGCGGCCGGCGCATTGCCGGCGCGCTATCCGGCGCAGGACTATGGACGGTTGTTCGATGCGACCGAGGCCGCCGGCGTTGGCGTCGTGGGCATCCGCGTGCTGGCTGCCGGCGCCCTGTCGGGTTCGGCCGAGCGTCATCCGATTGCGGGCCCTGTGCCCGAGCCGATCGGCTCGGCGATGAGTTACAATGCCGATATCGATCGCGCGCGCCGCCTGATGCCGCTGGTAGAGGAGGGGTTCGCCGCCAGCCTGACCGAAGCCGCCACGCGGTTTGCGCTGTCACATCCGGCGATGGGCACGATCCTGGTCGGCATGGCGACGCCGCAACAATTCGACGACGCACTCGCAGCAGTGAAAAAAGGTCCGCTGCCGCCAGCGGCGCTCGACCGGCTTTCAGCGCTGCGGCAGGGATTTGCCGGCGAGGCGCGGTGATTGCTCAAGCTGCCGCGCTTTCCCGGACGTCGCTTCGCTTATCCGGGCTACTTGCCGGAATCTGCACCCATATGGATGGTGTGTCCACGCAGTATCTATGGAAGGAATTACTATAAGGATTTTGACTATGAGCGACGTGACCGAGAACCTGCTCCAGGGCCGATGGACAGAGTACCAACGGCTGCTAGAGGTTCGCGCATCTTATGCGCCACTGGTCCGACTCGCCGAAATAGATAACGTCCTGAGCCAAGAAGGTGTGCCGAGGCCGATTTCACACAAGTGGGCGTTGATCGTTCAGGAAGAGAAGATACCCGATGAGATGTACAGGAAGGCTCTCGCTGAGGCGGAGCAAAATGTCTCGCGTTTAAAGCGGATGCTGAGTGCCGAGACCAACTTCACCTACGAGGAAATGGTGCTTGCGATTACCCTCCGCGTTGAACTTCAGTTGTTGGCTGAATTTTTATTGAAAAGACGCGGGGCAATCGAGTTTGCTCCCGATTTGGCGGACAAGGATCTGCGAGAAGTTTCTGGAAATTCTCAGAATGTCTCCGCACTTCGTTCTGCCAAGGCGGCAGCAAAAAGAAACTGGGGTATTCCGATCCGGTCTTCTTGGTTTGAATAAACGGATTGCTGCATGCCGGTGCGTATTCAGCCGTCAGGGATAGCCAGCCCCGGCAATTTCCACATCGACCACGTCGATCCGCGCAGACGATTTGCGTTGCCGGAGTTCTTCGTAGGATGTCGCCGCGCTCAGGCAGAACAGTGTTCGCCGGTCCGGCCCGCCAAGGACGCAGGCGAGGGCGCGGCGGCCGGGGACTTCTATCCGCTGCAACTCGCGCCCGCTACGGTCGAGGCGAATGAAGGCGTCTTCTTCGAAGGCTGCGACCCACACGGCGTCTTGTCGGTCGAGGCAGATGCCATCGGGAGACTTCATGCTCCCGAAGCGGCCGCGAAGCTTCAGGTCGCCGTTCGGTTCGATGTCGTAATCGGCGAGGCATGCGCCATCCATCTCGGCAACAACGAGCCGGCGGTTATCGGCCGAGACGGCGATGCCGTTGGGAAACCGCAAGCCATCAGCGACCACGCGGGCCGCGCCATCCGGCATCACCAGAATGATGCGCCCACAAGCGCCGCGATCAGGTGGCGGCGGCATATCAAAACCGAGATCGCCGACATAGGCGCGGCCGAGCCCGTCGATGATCATGTCGTCGATGGTTCCGGTCGCGATCCCGGAAAGATCCGCGTAGAGCGAAAGCCGGCCGTCGGCATAGCTCATCAGGTGCTTGCGGAACATCGTCAGGACGACAAGCCGTCCGTCCGGCAGGATGCCGGTGCCACAGGGTGTGTCGCCCTCGAATTTCGCATGCTGCTCGCGCGCGCCGGAGGGCGAGAGGCTGAGCAGCGTCCGCTCCATGCAGTCGACGAACCAGAGCCGGTCCGCATGCCAGCGCGGCCCCTCGAAATAGCGTCCGCCGTCGAGCAGGCACCGCAACGTCATCGGCTACAGCGTCACCACGATCTTGCCGAGGTGTTTGTTGGCTTCCATGTGCGCGAACGCGGTTCGGATCTCGGCGAACGGATAAACCTTGTCGATCGGCAGTTGCAGCTTTCGCGATTCCACCGCGCCCCAAATGTCCTTGCGGACCTCGTCAAAGATCTCGCGGACTTCCTCGATGGTACGGGTGCGGAAGGTGACGCCAATATAGTTGATGCGGCGGGCGGCGTGGAGGTCGAAATTGAAGTCGCCGTGGGTGCCGCCGAGCCGGCCGACATTGACGATGCGGCCCTTGACCTTGGTGGCTTTCAGATTTTGGTTCGCGACCGGGCCTGAGACCTGATCGACGATCAGGTCGACGCCTTCGCCATTGGTGGCTTTCAGTACCTGGTCGACCCAGCCGGGATCGCTGGAATCCACCGCCAGATCAGCGCCGAACTCCTTCAACCGGCCGCGGCGCATCACGTCCGTGGACGAGCCGATCACAAGTTTCGCGCCTTTGAATTTGGCGATCTGCATCGCCATCAGCCCGACGCCGGAGCTCGCGCCCTGGATCAGGACCGTCTGACCCGCCTGCAGTGCGCCGTTGGTCACGACAGCATTGTGCATGGTGGCGAGCGCGACGGGGAGGGTGGCGGCTTCCTCGAAATTCATGTTCGAGGGCGCGCGGAACAGCCGGCCGTGATCGGCCAGCGTGTATTCGGCAAACGCCGCGCCGCCCGAGCCCATGATCTTGTCGCCGACCTTGACGCCCTTGGCGTTAGGACCGAGCTCGGCGACTTCGCCGGCCCATTCCATGCCGAGCACGGTGCCGACGCCGCCGGCCGCGCCATGCACATGGCCCTTGGTCATGCCTAGATCGGCGCGGTTGAGGCCGCAGGCATGAACCTTGACCAGCACCTGCGTGCCCTTCGGCGACGGTTTGGCGACATCGGTGATTTCAGCGCCGTTGGCGCCGTAGACATAGGCTTTCATGGGCTCTTCTCTTCTATTGGAGACGCAAGCCGCCTGTTCGGCGGCTTGTCTTTTACTGGCGTCAAGGCATCTATTCGGCGGCCTGACGGCGGGCGCCCGACACCATGGCTTCAAGCCGGCTCTGGATGATCGCTTCCGCGTCGCGCATGATGCGCGACACCAGTTCGGCGCAGGTCGGAATGTCGTGGATCAGGCCCTGCACCTGGCCGGCCGACCAGATGCCTTCATCGGCATCGCCGGTCGCATAGACCATCTTGCCGCGGGCGCCGGCGACGAGTTCGCGCACGTCCTCGAATTTTGCGCCTTCCTTCTCCATCGCGACGACCTTGGTCGAGATCGTGTTTTTGGCGACGCGCGAGGTGTTGCGCATGGTGCGGAAAATCAGTTCGGTCTCGCGCTCGTCATTGGCGATGATGCGCTCCTTCACCAGCTGATGGATCGGGCTTTCCTTGGTGCACATGAAGCGCGTGCCCATGTTGATGCCCTCAGCGCCGAGCGCCAGCGCCGCGACCAAGCCGCGGCCGTCGCCGAAGCCGCCGGAGGCGATCATCGGGATCTTGATCTTGTCGGCGGCGGCCGGGATCAGGATCAGGCCGGGGGTGTCGTCCTCGCCGGGATGGCCGGCGCATTCAAACCCGTCGATCGAGAGCGCGTCGACGCCCATCCGCTCCGCCGACAGGCCGTGACGGACGCTGGTGCATTTGTGGATGATCTTGATGCCGTGCTTCTTGAATTCGGTGACGTGTTCCTGCGGCTTGTTCCCCGCGGTCTCGACGATCTTGATGCCGGCCTCGATGATGGCCTGGCGGTATTCCGCGTAAGGCGGCGGCTTGATCGCGGGGAGAATGGTGAGGTTGACGCCGAACGGCTTGTCGGTCATGTCGCGGCACCGCGCGATTTCCTTGGTGAGGTCCTCCGGCGTCGGCTGCGTCAGCGCGGTGATCAGCCCGAGCGCGCCGGCATTGGCGACGGCCGCGACCAGCTCGGCGCGGCCGACCCACTGCATGCCGCCCTGGACGATCGGGTGTTCAACGCCAACAAGCTCGGTGAATCGCGTCTTCATGTCTGCCCTCTGGTTTTCCCGGCGGCGGCGGCGGGAGGCCGCGCACGTCTTTTGTGAGATTTCGGAGAACAGGATGCCGTCACCCCCCGCAAAAGTCTACGGGGGGCGGGTGTAGGTCAGGGCAACGCCATCATGCAAAAGCGAGGACTTGTTCCGCAGTGCGGACAATTCCGAATGGAGTCCGGCATTTCCGAGATCGCGCGCTGACCGGATGTGCTCCGGACACGCCAGGATCGACGCCTTTGACCCAACCCAGGGCATTGCAGTTGCTGCATGGTCGAATGGCTTGTCCGGCCGAGGCTCCGGTCTCTGTCGTCGGGTTATCGAATATCCGAGCCGCGTTTGGGTGCTCGAAGTGCGTATAGTCTTTGGTAGATCATCGACTCCGGTATCCAATCAAGCAAGGTGTGTCCAAGTGGCAGCTTGATCAGGCCAGCGATAATTCTGGATGAAGGCGGATACCAATAAACCGACAGGTTATAAAATCTAAGGGGAGTGAACCCCAAAGCCGTAAACTCGAGCATCAATCGCTTATGACTGAAGTGCCTTCTGTAGTCCACAATTGGACCCGAGAGCAGAAGTATTTTGTCAGGGTGTTCTTTGGCAACTTTCTCCAAGAACGCTCCCTGCTCTTGAAAGGACAGATAGTAGACGCATTCGAGGGCCGCGATCACGTCGTAATCCTCGAATGACGCTTGTAAAAAATCAGCGCATTCAAATCGGGCATTTGGCAGGTTCAGCGATTTAGCGCGAGCAATCGCTACATCGCTTATGTCGACGCCAACCACGGATCGTGCTTTGCTGAAAATTGTCTGGGTCAAGTGGCCTTCACCACAACCGAGTTCAAGAACGGATTTGTTCCGGATGAACGGCTTCAGACATCGGCGCAGAACCTTGTCCCTGAATCGCGCGTGGGAAATATGCCAGGGGTCAGGCGCCGCGTAATAGAGATTAAAATCTGTAGCCGTTCGCATTGCTGGTTTCCGCTGCGTGCCTGGTTTAAAACAAGCGCTATTCGCAACGCCTATTGCGCGAGCGCCCTTCGCGCTTCGAAAGTGTCAGGGGCTGTCAGTGCCCGGGCTTGCGCGTCCAATGGATTGCCAGGCTTCTCTGTGACAACGCGTTGAACTCCAGGCGGCCAAGGCGATTGCTGGCAGTTTCCTCATCTGCGCACTGAGAGATTGCTCTGTTGCTGCAAGCGGCTCACAGCAACTACCAAATCGGGGCGTTCGAGAACTTCCACGAGCTTGTCGAGGATATGCTCATTGTTCTGCGGCCGGGGCCGAAGGTATTCTTCCAGTATGAGTTGCGCTTCGTTGATCGCCTGAAGAGCCAATTGTTGATCAGTCATCTCTTCTTCCCCATCAAAGAAATGCCGTCCGGCCAGGAAAAAGAAGCAAGAAATCAAGCCGTCTTTTGGGAGATGTCCCCGCTTTTTTTGCATTGTTCCATCAATTTTTATTTCAATGCGGAGGCCCTGCAGCGTCCGGTCGCGGCGCTTCCTGGTTCGACACGCTTCCGAGGTTGTGCAGCGCACACCCTCTCGATACGCTCGTCCTTTCAATCAGCGGGGAGTGCCGAACGATGTTCGATATCTCGCGCAGGGACCTGACGCTTGGCGCAGCCGGTGCTTATGCTGCGTTTGGACTCAACAAGCCGATCACTTTTGTCGACGCGGCTTACGCCCAACAATCCGTCACGCAACCATTCCGTAAATACACGGTCGGCGACATTGAAGTCTTCTCGCTGATCGATGGCATGCGTGATGCTCCGCTGCGGGAGGGCATGGTCAGGAATGTCGGCGTCGAACAGGTCAAGACCGCGTTGCGCGCTGCCGGTTTTCCCGACAATCAGGCGCCTGTGCGGTTTATCGTCATGGCGCTCAAGCTGCGCGATCAAGTGGTCCTGATCGATTCGGGCACGGGCGGTCATCCGATTTACGGTGAGGGGAACGGCCGGCTATTCGAGAGCATGGCGGCGGCAGGACTGGACCCCAAGGCAGTCAAGACGATCCTCGTCTCCCATCTTCACGGCGACCACATTTACGGCCTCATGAACAATGAGAGCAATGCGCAGGTCTTCCCGGATGCCGACATCGTGGTGCCCGCCGCGGAATTGAAATGGTGGACACGCCCGGGAGTCGAGTCGCTTGATCTCGGACCGACGCGCAAAGGCCTCGCCCAGCGCATTCAGGCTACAATAGCGACCTGGAAAAACGTCAGGACCTTTGAGGGAGAACCAGAACTTCTGCCTGGCGTGCACGCCGTTCAGGCGCCCGGCCATAGCCCGGGAATGGTCGCGCATCTGATCACCTCCGGCGGCAAACAATTTCTGATCAGCGCTGACGTGGTCAATCTTGCGCCCCACATTTCTACAAATCCCGAGTGGCAGCTTGCCATCGATCAGGATCCGCAAATGGCCGTCGAAACGCGAAGAAAGATCTTCGATCGCGCGGTCGCCGACAAGCTCACCATTTCGGGTACTCACTGGCTGATGCCGAACGCCGGCACGCTGGCCAGGGATGGCAACGGCTACGTCTTCGCAGCCGAGGGCTAGTCGTGCGTGAGTGGCGCCTTCGTTCCACCGAGGGCGCCGGACGTGCGGCAGACATGCCAAAATCGACGCATTGGACCCATGGCAGACGTGTCCTCCGTCCTAAGGGGGCCCGCTTTCGGTCGAGGCCAGCGCCGTCTGACCGGCAATCTCATCAGCTCGCCAGCAGCGGACCGCGTGTCCATCGGGACGTGTTTCTAGCGACGGCCTGGGCTCGCGATGACATACGGCCTCGGCGTAACGACAGCGCGGACTGAACGCACATCCCTCCGGCGGATCGAGCGGATTGGGGAGCTCGCCCCTTGTCGTCGCGAGCGGTGCGCTGCGTAGCGGATCGGGAATGGCAGCGATCAGGGTTTGCGTATACGGGTGCGCCGGCCGTTCGAAGATTTCGCGCCAGTCGCCTGTCTCCACAATGCGGCCGAGATACATCACGGCGACCCGGTCGCTCATGTGCTCGACAACGCCGAGGTCGTGGCTGATCATGATGTAGGAGAGGCCGAGTGTTTCCTTCAATTCCAGCAGCAGATTGATGATCTGGGCACGGATCGAGACATCCAGCGCCGACACGGGTTCGTCGCAGATGACAATTTTGGGATTGAGGATCAGCGCCCGCGCGATGCCGATGCGCTGACGCTGGCCGCCCGAGAATTCGTGCGGGTAGCGGCCGGCCTGTTCGGGCCGCAGGCCCACATGCCTGAGCATCGTCGCAACCCGTCCCTCGATCTCGCTTTTGGCCGTCACGCCATGCAGGCGCAGCGGGTCTTCAAGCGTGCGACGAACGGTCTGGCGCGGATTGAGCGAGGCGTAGGGATCCTGAAACACCATCTGTACGATGCGAGCCAGGGCCTTTCGGTCGCCCGATGGCCGGCCCGTCACGACCTTCCCGTCGAGCACGATGCGGCCGCGCGTCGGCATCTGCAGGCCAAGTATCGAAAGCGCGAGCGTCGACTTGCCGCAACCGGATTCACCGACGAGACCGAGGCACTCACCGCGCTTCAGTTCGAGATCGACGCCGTCGACCGCACGCAACAGCCGCCGGCCGCCGCCCAGCAAGCCACCACCAACCGGGAAATGGACCGCGAGATCCTCCACGCTGAGAATGACATCGTTGCCAGGTTTCCCAGCGCCTTCATGCATGATGATGGCACCTGACCAGTCCGCCTGCGTCGAGCAATGTCGTTTCCGGCGCGGTCGTCCTGCAAATGTCGGTCGCCCGCGCGCAACGCGGATTGAACCGGCAACCGTCCGGGAAATCCGCGATCGCCGGCACCACGCCTGCGATTTCCTGGAGCCGCGTCCGGCCAAGGGCTGCGCGGCTCCCCAGCCGCGGCAGCGAGTCGACCAGCCCTTGCGTATAGGGATGGGCGCAGGCGCGGAAGATATCGGCCGAGCCGCGCTGCTCGACAATGCGACCGGCATACATGACGGCGACGCGGCGGCAGACATTGGCGACCAGCCCCAGATCGTGGCTGATCATCAAAATAGCGGTACCTCGCTCGGCGCATAAATTCCGCATCAGCTCGATGATTTCCGCCTGCACCGTCACATCGAGCGCGGTTGTCGGTTCGTCGGCGATCAGAAGATCCGGCCCGCATGCGAGCGCGATGGCGATCATCACGCGTTGACGCATGCCGCCCGAAAGCTGGTGCGGGTAATCCTTCACCCGTCGCTCGGGTGCGGGGACGCGGACGCTCGCCAGCGCCTCGACAGCCAGCTGGTTGGCTTCGCGCCAGTCCTTGCCCTTGTGCAGCACGAACATCTCCGCGATCTGCCGGCCGACAGGGGAGACCGGATTAAGCGCCGTCATCGGTTCCTGGAAGATCATGGCGATGCGATTGCCGCGCAGCGCGCGTTGCTCGGCCGCAGGCAGTCCCTGGATCTCGCGGCCGTCAAACCGGATGGCGCCGGCGCCGATCGAAAGCGGCTGGCGCAACAGGCCGATCAGCGCGAGCGCCGTAATACTCTTGCCGCAGCCGGATTCGCCGACCAGGCCGAATGTCTCGCCACGATCGATGCGGAATGAGACGCCCTCGACCGCCGCAACATGGCTGGATCCGTCATCGAGATCGATGCGCAAATCCTCGACTTCGATCAGGGGAGGGCTCGTCATGTGCGCCGGCTCCGCGACTGTGGATCGAGAAGGTCACGCAAGCCATCGCCGAGCAGATTGAGGCCGAGCACCGTCAGGAATATGGCGAGGCCGGGGAAAATCGAGAGCCACGGCGCCGTTGTGATCTGGTCGCGGGCCTCTGACAGCATGCTGCCCCAGCTTGGATAGGGCGGGCGGATTCCGAGGCCAAGGAATGAAAGCGAGGCTTCGGCCAACACCGCGCCGCCCATGCCCAGCGTGCCGATGACAATGATCGGTCCGAGCATGTTCGGCAGCAGCTGTGTGATCATGATGCGCAAATCGCCGTAGCCGAGCACTCTTGCCGCCTGCACATAGCCCTGGCTCTTGAGCGACAGCGTCGACGCCCGTGCGATCCGGCAGGTGAACGACCAGTTGGTCAACCCGAGCGCGATCAGCAGGCTGGTCAGGCCGGGTCCGAGCACCGCCATGATGGCGAGCGCGAAGATCAGCGAGGGGATCGCGAGCATCAGATTGGTCAGCCCATTGACGACGTCGTCCCACCAGCCGCCCCAATAGCCCGCGGTCACGCCCAGCGTCACGCCGATGACGCTGTTGACGAACTGCGAGACGATGCCGACCGTCAGCGAGATGCGCGCGCCGTGCACGACGCGCGAGTAAATGTCGCGGCCCTGCGCGTCGGTACCGAACCACCAGATCCAGCTCGGCGGCTCTTCCGCATTCAGCAGATTGGCATCCATGACGGGATCGGTATGCGCCAGCCAGGGTGCGAACAGGCCGACGAAGATCGCAAGCGCGAACAACGCCCCGCCGATGATGAGACTGGCGCCGAGCTTCATCGCGGCCGCCCCGCCGCGGCTGGCGGTTCAGTCAATCCCGCACGGGCGTGATAGAGCCGGCCGGCGCTCATGCGTATCTGATCCTGGGATCAATCACGCCATAGAGCACGTCGATCAGCATGTTGATCGCAAGAAAGAACAGCACCACCACGAAAATGGAGCCCTGGACGGCCGGAATGTCGCGCTGCAGAACGCTGTCGACGAGCAGCGAACCGATGCCCGGCCACGAGAACAATTTCTCCACCACGACGGCCTGCCCCATCAACGCGCCGAATTGCAGCCCGATCGTCGTGAGAATGATGACGAGCGCATTGCGCATCACATGCCACTTCACGACCCGGGTCTCGCTCATGCCCTTCGAGCGCGCCGTCCGGACAAAATCGGCGGTCATGATCTCGAGAACCGCGGCGCGCGTCGTCCGTGCCAGCAGCGCCATCGGCGAGACACCGAGTGTCACCGCCGGCAGGATCAGATATTTGAGCCCGCCATCGCCATAGCCAAAACTCGGCAGCCAGCCGAGTTTCAACGCAAACAGGTACATCAGCAGCAGCCCGAGCCAGAATTTGGCCATTGAAAGCCCCGACACCGCCACGACCATCGAGATCGTGTCAGCGATGCTGCCCGGCCGCAGCGCGGCGATGAAACCGAGCGGCACGCCGATCACAATCGCAAAAATCATGGCGGCGAATATCAGTTGCAGTGTTGGCCACATTCGTTTGGCGATCATGGTCGAGACCGGCTCGCGCGTCCGGAACGACGTCCCCAAATCGCCGGTAGCGAGTTTGGCAATGTAGGCGCCGAAGCGGATGTAGACGGGATCGTCGAGGCCGAGCTGCTTTTTCATGCGCTCCACGACCTGCGGGTCCGCCGCACCCCGGCCGTCATCGCTCATGCTCGATACGATGCTGCCCGGAACGACGCTGAACAGCACAAAGATCGCCAGCACGACAGCCAGCACGGTTGGAATGGTTTGCAGGATTCGACGGATCAGGAAGGCGAGCATTGGAACTGTTCCTCCCTCCCGCCATCATCTTTTGCGATGGGGGGAGGGCGAGAGCACGTGTCACTTCGCGGGCGAGGTCTCATCGACCCAGAGGTCTTCGACGTTTTGATGAGTCAGCTCCGTCGCGTTCAACTGAACCCCCTTGAGCCACGGCTGCACCGCCATGACCGCCTTGTTGTAGTTGAAGAACCAGACCGGCGCTTCGTCATAGAGCAGGGCGTTGGCCTTTTGCAGCAGCTGGACACGCCTGGCGGCGTCATCGGTCTGCCCGGCCTCATCGATCATCTTGTCGAAGTCCGCGTTCTTGAAGCTCATGTAGTTGCAGGCCGATTGCGGCGTCGACGAGTAGAAGCATTTGAGGGCTGCCTGGGGATCCGGGCCGGTCGACTGGGAATAGATATAGGCCTGGAAGTCGCCCTTGCGAGCGAGCTCCGCCAGCACCGCGGTCTCGACCTGCTTGACCTTCACCTTGATGCCCACCCGGTCCAGCATCGGGATAATGGCCTCGACGATCGGCAAGCCCCAGCTTTCATTCTGGCTCGCCGTCCATTCGAATTCGAAGCCCGTGGGATAGCCCGCGTCCGCGAGCAACTGCTTCGCCTTCGCGGGATCGAAGGCGTAGGGCTTTATGGCCTTGTCGTAGAGCGGTGAGGTCAGGGGCAGCCAGCTCGTGGCGCGATAGGCTTTGCCCTTCACCAGCTTGCTGATAATCAGATCGGTATCGATCGCATGGTTGATGGCCTGCCGAACCCGCTTGTCGGAGAACGGCTTGAATCCGGGATTCATCCCCATGTAACGTGTGAAGACTTCGGCGACTTCGACGATGGTGCCTTTGAGATTGAGGTCGGCCTGATAGGCGACATACTGCGCAGGTCCCAGCACCGAGGTGTCGATTTCCTTGTTGCGGAAGGCGACATCGCGCGCCGCGGCTTCACCCATCAGCGACACGATGAGTTTGTCGGCGTACGGCTTGCCGGGCTTGTAGAATTTGTCAAAGCGCTCCAGGACGACGCGCGATCCCGGCACGTGCTCGACGAATTTGAACGGTCCAAGGCCGATCGGCTTCTGGATGAAGCCCTCCTTGGCGGCCTCGTCGGCGGGATAGATCGACGTCAGCGCGGTGAAGAAGTAGAAACCCGGATCGACTTTTTCGGTCAGCTTCATTTCGAGCGTGAAGTCGTCGATTTTCTTCAGGCCGGAGATTTCCTTGGCTTCTCCCTTCTCGACCGCGGCCGCGCCCTCGATCACACGGACAAAGCGTGCGCCGGGATAGGCCTTGGTGCCGTCCATGATGCGATTGTAGGACCAGATGATATCGTCGGCCGTCATCCTGCGGCCGTGATGGAAATAAGCGTCGTCGCGCAGCTTGAAGGTATGAACGAGACCTCCGCCCGAGACGGTGACCTCCCTGGCAAGCTCCGGAACCGGTTTGCCCTCGGCGGAGTCCCAGATGTAGAGCGACCGATGCAGACCTTTGGCGTATATCTCGTCCTGCGCGCGCTGTGTCGTATGAATGTCCATGCTGGTGAAACTTGAGCCATAGGGCGCCGTCATGCGAATGGCGCCTCCCTTGCGCGGTGTCTGGGCCTCCGCCGCGGCGGAGAGTGCCAGTCCCAAACCGGCCACAATCGCAATCTTCTTCAGCATCATGTTTGCTCCAACAGTGCAGGAGTATTCCGATCAGCGATTTGATCACTCGCAGCGTATCGGGTGCAAGGGGGGCCGTCCTGAATTCGTGAAGCCGGGGCTCCAGAGCGGGCTCGCTTATGTCTGCGACGATGACGTGGCGGCAGATATCAGGGACGGACGGCTCATACGAATGCTGGTGGAGTGTCCGATCTTCCCGGCTACTATCTCTGTCACCCGCAGCCGGCGGCAGCCGCTGCCCGTATTCACGGCACGCATTGCAACGCTTTGCTACAAATTCCGGCTCAGGAATAAAAACTATCTGCGGCCGGCAGCAGCAGGAGACGCCGCCTACTGCCGAAGCTCACGCCCACCGACGATATTTCAGAATCTCAATTCAGCGGCGTGACTCTGATTTCGCGAATTGCCAGATAAAGGCTGATCGAGCCCACGATGATGGGAAGCAGCCCGATCAGTATCCAGGCCAAATGCGCGCCGGCGCCGATCGTGCCGGCGGCAATCCAAATTCCAAAGGCAATGATACCTAGCGAGATTGAGAGCGAGAATGCGTCGTTCATGATGGTCTCCAAAGACCTGTGCCTGTGGGATGGATGCCGGCCTGTCAGTTTGTTTCGGCATCAACCAAGGCCCGCCACTCAAGCGCATCATCCGGCCGTAAAGGCAGGAAAGTCGTGGCTCGTCGTTCGCCTTCTCCTGATACGGCAGGGTCTCAAGAACTGCCCCTGGCGGGGAATAGCCTGTCGGTGGAACGATCGAGCCGCTTGTCGGAGCCTTGCGGCCCGTTCAGATGGCCGACCAGTTCGCCGGAAAGCCGATAAATATTGATCCCTTTTAAATGATAAAGCTTTCGGCCCTTCAGGTCGAAGATGGCCGCGCCGTCCATCACCCCGACGTGGATGCCGTTGCTGTTGAAAATATTGCCGCTCATGACCGACCTCCAAGCGAGGCTGCGCAACCAAGCTGCACTTGTTGGACCCGGATAGCGAGACAATTCGGCGCCACGCCGGTCATTTTGGCGGCATCCAGGCGACCATCGCCAAGGCCAAATGAGGCAATTCAGCCCCGACGGCTTCATTCGCCCGTGAGGCGGAACTGAACGCTCGGCCGCCGATAGCGCGAAACAGTGATGAATCATCCCGCGCCTTTGAAAGGGACAATAGCCAGTCAACTAGCGCTGCTGATCTGATCCGCTGTCCTTCGTTCGACGTTTCCTGATATTGCCATACGAGGAGCAAGAGTACCCGATGCGGAATTTGCGGCTAGCGCTCTTTGTCGTCCTCGTAGTCGGCACGGGCTTTGCGACAGGTCTCCTGAACCGGCCTGGAGGCTGGTACGCCGCACTCGCCAAGCCGTGGTTCAACCCGCCGAACTGGGCTTTCGCCCCGGTTTGGTCGATGGTCTATCTGTTAGTGGCGATTGCGGGTTGGCGAACCTGGGAGCGGGACCGCAACTCGACGGCGATGACGCTGTGGTGGACGCAGATGGCCCTCAACTTTCTGTGGTTGCCCGTCTTCTTTACGGCGCACTGGCCGGCTGCGGCGCTTGCCGTCATTTTGATGCTTCTCGCCGCGATCCTCGCGTTCATCGCACGGCAATGGTCCGATGACAGGATTTCCGCCGCGCTATTTATCCCATACGCCGCCTGGGTCGGGTTTGCTTCCGCGCTGAATTTCGAAATCGCCCGGCTCAACTAGGGGCAAGTGCAAGATCAATTCGCCGCCTGAGCCTCGAACGCCGCGCAATCGGTGCGCACCGTCTCCAGCGTTCGCCGCAGCCAGGTCTTGATGGTGCCGACGGGTACACCAAAACGCTCCGACAGCGATTGCCGGCTTTCGCCATCGATATAGGCAAGCGACAGCAGCGCCTGGCGGTCATCCGGCAGCTGACGGATCGCGGTCGCGGCGATCGGCCGGGCTCGGTCGTAGTCGAAGTCGTCAGCGCCATCCGGCACCGGTTCCGGTACCAGCAACGCGAAGTCGAGATCGGTCGTCGGAAGCGTCTTGAGACGGAGCGCATCGATCGCAGTGTTGCGCACGATCACGGCCATCCAGCTGATCGGCGAGGATCGATCCGGATTGAAGTTCGGCGCGTTCCGCCAGATTTTTAAATACGCCTCCTGAAGAATGTCCTCGACTTCCGCCCCGCGCGGGGACACCGCGCTGGCCGTCTTGCGCATCTTCCGGTTCGTCAGCGCATAGAGCTCGGAGAACGCGGCCTCTTCGCCTTCGGCGGCGCGCGCGATGAGAAGGGAAAGATGGTCCCTTTGCTCAGCGGTCGATGCTGTCCCGATTGTCATCCAATGGTCCCGAGTTGATGCAGTGTTCTCGGGTGGGAACGATGTAGCCGCGCGGGTGGATCACTGGAACGAAGCGGCCGGACTTTTTGTCACAGTCGTCAGCGCGTTGCTGGGATCAGAGGCGTACAAAAGGGCTGATCAGACGACCGAAGAAGCCGTTGATGCGGAGATCGCCGCTCATGGTCACCAGGCAAAGGCAGGGCTCGCCGTCGCCGACGGTCGGCTGATGATCCAGCGTCTCGTCGCCGAAGTCGAAATCTCCAGCGCCAAACCGGCCGCCCTCGTGGCTGAAGCTGCCCCGCAGGACGCATGTCAGCTCGGTCCCGGTGTGGGTATGCTCGAGCATATGCGTGCCGGGGTTCGATCGGAGCAGGAATACGCGCGACCTTGACGGACCTGGCAGCTCGATGGGTCGCATGCTGACGCCCGGGGCTACCCACCGTCGCCGTCCGATGCGGTAGTGCCTCAGGGTTTCGGGCAGGTCGTCATCCGCGACGCTATCCGTGGATGCCGAGGACTGAGGTGGGGATTGATCGAGCTTCGCCATGACGGCCTCGAACGCGCCGGCTTTCATCGGGGCGGGTTCGATGGCCTCCAGCGCCGATCCGCCGATGCCTTCGACGGCACGCACCAGCCGCCGGCACGTCGAACAGCCCGACGCATGAACGGCGATGGCGAGATGCTCGCCCGCGTCGAGTGTTCCGGCAGCAAAACCTGCCAGCAATTCCGGAGGGGGGTGGTGGCTTACGGTCATTTCGTTTCGTCCAACAGGGCTCTCAGCCGGTTCATCGCCAATCTGATCCTGGACTTCACCGTCCCCAGCGGCAGCCCGAGGATGCCGGCGATTTCGGGATGCGGGCGCTCCTCAATAAACGACAGCCGGATCGCCATGGATTGCTCCTCGGAGAGGCTCGACAGGGCCCGATCGATGCGGCCCGCCTCGTCATTTCGCGCCATGACGTCATCGGCCGGTTCGGCGGGATCGACGAGGTAATCGAGCTCGGCATCATGGGCGACCGCACCCGTGCGCGCCGCCCGCCGCACCGCGTCGATTCGCAGGTTTCGGGCGATGGTGTAGATCCAGGCCGCAGCACCCGCGGAGACCGGATCGAACTGCGCAGCCTTCCGCCACACCGCCAGCAGGGTTTCCTGCGCGATTTCTTCCGCATCATCGCTGCCGGCGCCGGTCTTCAGCATCAGCCCCTTCACGCGCGGGGCGAAATGCTCAAACAGGCGTCGGAACGCCTCGCGGTCACCGTCAGCGACGCGCCCGATCAGCGTCGCCCACTCCACCGTTACCTCGGGCCTTTCGTTGCATGGTCTCCATCGCCGGCTCAGCCGGACCGGAACCGTCGAGCGCCGCGTTCTTGACAGCATTCGGATCGTTTGAGAACCACGGGACATTGCGCCGCTCAAGGGAACTTACCCGGGGTAAACGAGCGGGGCGGGGGTTTGGATCACTTGAGAGGCTCCGTTCAGCGGCGCAACTCTGACTCTGATCGAGCCGACAATGACGGGAGCAGTCGCGGGAGCATACCCTGTTAATCCTCTCGTGATCTGGTGCTTTGGAGATGCGACCCGGCGCTTCTGCCGGCCATAATTGCCCGGAGCTTCGACCATGGAACCCGCGCCGCTCGCCGCCGGGCAGCTCGACAAGATCACACTTTCTGAACTGCTGGGAGCACTCAGCCACGCGCTCGATCTCACCGAGGGACAGCCGGCAGGACATTGTGTGCGATGCAGCCGGATAGGTGTCGAAATCGGCAGGGAAATCGGCCTCGGCAAGGCCGAGATCGCCGAACTCTACTACGCGCTGCTGCTGAAGGATCTTGGCTGCAGCAGCAATGCAGCGCGGATCTGCGAGCTGTATCTGACCGACGATCTCTCCTTCAAGCAGGACTTCAAGTTCATCGACGGCAGCCTGCCGCAGGCGCTGCGCTTCGTGCTCGGTCATACCGGCCTGAAAGCCGGCCTCGCCGAGCGGTTCCGCGCCATCGTCAACATCTTCCAGAACGGCGGCGAGATCGCCCGCGAGCTGATCGAGACGCGCTGCCATCGCGGCGCTGACATCGCCCGCAAAATGCGCTTCGCAGAGCCGGTTGCCGACGGCATCAAAAATCTCGACGAGCATTGGGATGGCGGCGGCAAGCCGCTGGGCCTGCGCGGTACGGCCATCCCGATTTATTCCCGCATCGCGCTGATGGCGCAGGTGATCGATGTGTTCCACGTCGCGAACGGCCCCGAGGCGGCGCTGCGCGAAGCCCAGAACCGGTCGGGGACGTGGTTCGATCCACACCTGGTAGCGGCCTTTGAGCGCATCGCGGCGCGGCCTGCGTTCTGGGAAATGCTTCGCACTGACGACGGGCATGGGGCGGCCTTGCCCCAACCGCCGGAGCAGGCGAGCGTGCCAATCGACGAGGACTATCTCGACGACATCGCTGCCGCCTTCGCTCAGGTGGTGGATTCCAAGAGTCCTTACACCAGCGGCCACAGCGAGCGCGTCACGCTGTTTACCGACATGATCGCGGAGCAGTTGGAGTTCAGTGCCGAGCAGCGACGCTGGCTCAAGCGTGCCGCACTGCTGCACGACATTGGCAAGCTTGGCGTCAGCAACGCCATCCTCGACAAGCCGGGCAAGCTGGACGACGCCGAATGGGAGGTCATGCGCATGCATTCGGCGCATTCGGAAGCAATCCTGTCGCGCATCGGCGCGTTCAGCGAACTCGCCCCGATCGCCGGCGCGCATCATGAACGACTTGACGGCAAGGGTTATCCCCGCGGCCTCTCGGGAGACCAAATCTGCCTGGAAACCAGAATCATCACCACGGCAGATATATTCGATGCGCTCACCGCCGATCGCCCCTATCGCGCCGCGATGACGATCACAAAAGCGCTCACGATCATGTCCGGGATGGTCGGCACCCAGATCGACGCAAACTGTTTTGCGGCGCTCACCCGCGCGCTTGGACGGATCGACGAGACGCTGGCCGCCTGACCGGCGCGCTCGATCTTGGCTGAATGTAGCTTGAATTGTTTGGCGGATCGCAGCCGCCAGGTGGAGCGGCCCTAACCCAACAAGGATACGACACCTCAATCTGATCGGCTGCCGCAACGATCATCGCGTCATAACTGGGTTTTCCCTGGGCCGCCGCCTTCAAAATGCATTCGGCAAAATATGCCTTGGCGGCCGGGGTTGAATGTTGCGAGGGCACTCTGGTCATCGTGTCCTCGAGCACCCTCTTCATGATTTCAATGAGCGCGGGGTCGAATTGGGGTATGGCCGTAGCTCCTGGCCGTCGCCCACTGCTGGTCCGCAATTCCGAAAACCTCATACCCTTTCAGGGGCGGGGACAGCGGTCGAGTCAACAATTCGAGATGGTTCACTGGGGCCATCCTGGCATGTCAGCGCTATGACGGGTTGTTGTCTTGTTGCAGCCGGGCAGGGTCATATAATCCGTGCCTTTCGTGGGACGACCTGCTCATGACGCTGGCCACGGGTTCGCGCAACGAACGGTTCAAGCTGGGAAAGGCGCTCCGCCGCGAGACGCCGCGGGAGGCGCATGCGGACCTGAAGGGATCGTTGTCGCGCGATGCCGTTGCGATCCTCGCCGAGAGCGACCGGAATCGGGTCCCAGAGCTCGTGCCGGAACGCTACGCGCGCATGTCGCTCAACCCGTTCGCGTTTCTGCGCGGGGCCGCCGCCATCATGGCGACAGATCTTGCAGGCCAGCCGAGGGCCGGAATTCCGGTGCAAGCGGGCGGCGACAGCCATTTGATGAACTTCGGGGCCTTCGTCACGCCGGAAAACAACATCCTTTTCGACGTCAACGATTTCGACGAGACGCTGCCCGGTGTCGATTTCACCGTCGACCTGAAGCGTCTCGCAGCCAGCGTGGCCGTTGCAGCGCTGGGCTCGGGCGCTTCGAAAAGGCAGGCCCGTGCCTTGGCCGCAGCAACCGTCAGAGCCTATCGGTTGCACATGGCTGCCCTGGCCAAGTTGTCTCCGCTGGAGGTATGGCACAGCCGGATCGACCTCGAACAGGAGATCAACCGGATCGGAAACGGCGGTCTGCGGCGCAGGCTGGCCGGCGTGATCGCCAAGGCGCGCGGTGAAGGCCTGTCAAATGACGACAATTTCCCACATCTTGTCAGCGGCGGCGATCCGAAGATCGTCGACAAGCCGCCGACCATCTTCCATCTGGATCCGAAGGCCGACGCGAAGCACAAGCTTGGGGTCGAACGTGTGCTTGCCACGTATCGCAAAGGCCTCAATCCGGATCGGCTGCGGCTGCTCAACCGCTTCACGATGAAGGGTATCGCCTTCAAAGCGGTGGGCGTGGGCTCCGTCGGGACATTCTGCTGCATCGCCCTGTTTCTGACCGGCGACAACGAGCCGTTGATCCTTCAGATCAAGCAGGCGCTGCCTTCCGTGCTGGAGCGGCTCGGTGGCAACCTCGCATACAAGGCGCCACAGGGCCACCGCGTCGTACAGGGCCAGCAGATGATGCAAGCCGCCAGCGATATTTTCCTCGGCTCTACGAGGGATGAAGACTCAGGCCGCGAGTTCTACGTCCGGACGCTGAAGAACCACAGGCTGGGCAGCATCAGCGAAATCAGCGAAGGGGAAGCACTGTCGGATTACGCCCGGCTATGCGGTCGTACGCTGGCACGGGCCCACGCGCGATCAGGCGACCCTGCCGCCATTGCCGGCTACTCCGGCAAGAGCGAGGTCCTCGACGATGCGATCGCGTCGTTCGCGATGGCCTATGCCGAGCAGACCATCCTCGATCACGCCGCGCTCGTGAAGGCAAAGCCCCCGGCGAAATCGGCCAAAGCGGCAAAAGCCGCCTAGTGACGCGCCGGGAATCGTTGGTGTGCTGGCTGATGCCGTCGATGGCTACGCCGTGGCCAGCAACGACATTCACATGGCAGAGAGGATGTCTCGCGGGTCTATATCTCGGTGCGATGCAACGTAGTCGATCTCACCGCGCGTGGTACCGATGTCCGCGAGTTCGCTGTCCGTCAGGCAACTCAATTCGGCGCGCAGCTTTCCGCGTTTGCGCCACTCCTGAAATGCATTCCAATATGCCTCGAAGGGGCTATAGACCTGCCGCTTCGCGGTTGCCGGTCCCAGTTCGGCGGTCCCGTAAATCGTGCTCATTGCGGTGTCCTGTCTGGATGGGTTCACCTCGCAAAGCCGCAAGACACGCCGGCGCGCTTAACTGGACGCTTACATTTCCCTTACCTGCAGCTTATTCTTGATCCAGCGGGTCTCAGAGGTAACCGCCGGGGAGGAATGGCAATTTGCGCTATCTCTTCGAGGATCACACGCTCGACACCGAAAGGCGTGAACTGCTTCGCGGCGCGGACGCGGTGTCGATCACGCCGCAGGCCTTCGATCTACTCGATTACCTGATTCGAAACAGGGAGCGCGTGGTCAGCAAAGACGACCTCATCAGCGCGGTCTGGAACGGGCGCATTGTCTCCGATGCAGCCTTGACGACCCGCGTCAATGGCGTCCGGAGCGCAATCGGCGACACCGGAGAGGAACAGCGCCTGATCAAGACGCTGCCGCGGAAGGGTTTCCGCTTCGTTGGTGCGGTGCAGGAAGATCAGAGTGTTTGCAGCGCGGTAGCCTCCGAGATCCACTCGGAACAGCCGAAACCCGCCCTCCCACTCCCCGACAAGCCCTCGATTGCCGTTCTCCCCTTCACCAACCTTAGTTCCGATCCCGAGCAGGAGTATTTCGCCGACGGCATGGTCGAGGACATCATCACCGGCCTTTCGCGCTCCAAGTCGCTGTTCGTCATCGCGCGCCACTCCACCTTTACCTACAAAGGAAAAGCTGTCGACATCAAGCAAGTCGGGCGTGACCTTGGCGTTCGCTATGTGCTCGAAGGCAGCGTGCGCAAATCGGGCAATCGGGTTCGCATCACCGGGCAGTTGATTGACGCCACGACGGGTACCCATCTTTGGGCGGACCGCTTCGACAGTCAACTTGAGGATATCTTTGATCTGCAGGACCAAATAACGAGCAGCGTAATTTGCGCACTCGTTCCTCAATTGGAGCGCGCTGAAATCGAGCGCGCCAAACGTAAGCCCACCGAAAGCCTTCAGGCCTACGACTATTATCTTCGTGCGCTATCAGGTTTTTATCAATTCACCCGCGAACAGAACATTGAAGCGTTCAGACTGTGCCAGGCGGCCAACGAGATCGATCCCGGATTTGCCGCGGCGTATGCGCTTGGCGCTTATATTTGTCTGCAAAGAAAAACCTTCGGGTGGACGAGCGATGCTGCTCAGGAACGTATCGAAGCCCGGCGGCTGGTAAGGCGCGCGATCGAAATTGACAAAGACGATCCAACAGTGCTTGCAAGGGCTGGACAGGTAATGTCTGGGCTACTGAATGAGGTCGAGGATGGCTTAGCCCTCGTCTCCCGCGCGCAAGAGTTAGACGCAAATCTAGTTATCGCGTGGTATTCGAGCGGTTGGCAGAACCTCTTCCTCGACGACGTGGATGCGGCGCTTAAGCAATTCAATATCGCGGTGCGTTTAAGTCCGCTGGATCCGTTGCTGTTTTTTGCGCAAACCGGGCTAGCGTATGCTCATTTTGTGGCAGGTCGGTATGACGACGGATTATCTTGGGCGAAGTCCGCCGTGCTACACCGACCCAATTATCTGAATGCACAATTTGCTCTTGTGGCATGCTATGCGATGTCCGGACGGGTTGTGGAAGCACGAGCAGAATGCGCGCGCATCATGCAAGCGAAGCCGGACATGCTTCTTTCCACGATTATACCTAAGCTCAAGACCAGATTTCGCGCGGCGGAAGCTATCGAAAGGTTGGCGCAAGCTTGGCGGATCGCCGGCGTGCCGGAATGAGTGCACCTAGGATGAAGTTGTCGGCTTAATTAGAGGCGTTGTTGCAGGGCTTCCGATGACGATGCCGAGTTGCCCTCCTAGACGGTCTTGCCATCGCAGGAGAGGGGCACTCGATCACGGCGCCCGGCGCCGTGACGCCGGTGGTGGTTTTAGGCAGATATGGCCTCGACGCTCTCGCTCAGTTTCTGATTGACGATCCGGACCGTGCGGTCGATTTCGGCGTTGGGTACACCAAGCTGATGCGAAATCAGCTTTACCAGGAGATCGACGCGCTCAATGCACGGCGCGCCGCCGGCGACCGCCCGGGCTGCCGAGGAGGGCTTGAGAAGACTTTCCGCTGCCCTGGCATATTTCTCGAAAGGTACCTGATCGCAGGGATCGGCGCCCAGACGCTGGGCGATGGCATCGACATGCTCATAGATCGACTGCGAGAGGTTGATATCGCTGTGCACCGCGTCGCGGATCGATTGTGGCTCTTGCTGCGTGATGCAGCGGTAGTTGCCAGTCAACAGCATCGACCATTTGGCCAGCGGGACGAACATCGAACCGAACACTTTGAGCTTCACCGGAACGTCCTGGCCATCCAGCCTCACCGCATCGATGTCGGCTTCCAGCTCGCGAAGCAGCAGATTGTGCTTCTCATCCGCGAAGGACGCGGCCTTGAAGTTTGTCGGCAGGCCGACATGAAGAACATTCGCCGCTTCCTCCGGGGGACGGAAGGCCTGCGGATCCGGGGAGCAGAGCGACATCAG
The DNA here is from genome assembly GCF_049993905.1 of Bradyrhizobium sp. McL0615. Classification (NCBI taxonomy): domain Bacteria; kingdom Pseudomonadati; phylum Pseudomonadota; class Alphaproteobacteria; order Hyphomicrobiales; family Nitrobacteraceae; genus Bradyrhizobium; species Bradyrhizobium sp. McL0615. Next base: position 3,304,773 of record NZ_CP188254.1, read on the forward strand.
GCCTGGCTCAAACCGATCCCAAACCGCAGCGTTGGTATAAGCCTTCTCCAACTCCATTTCAGCGAGGGCCGGGATACGCTTGAGATAGGGCAGAGGGGGCATGTTCATGATCGAGAGGCAAGGCAGCCTTGCCTCGGCAATTTTGATCATCAAAAGCCGCATCGCAGGGGCAGCGTATTGCGGTTCCTGCATCGCCAGACCAACCAGATCGTAACGGAAAGGATCGACGTCGGCGGGCTCGACCGCGTCCAGGATGCCGGGCAGGTCGCGCGAGAAGATCGGCCGGTGGGCCGCCTCGTCGCGCAGCTTGATGCGGACTTCGGTGCCGTCGCGATTGATGAGTTCTGCCGTCTGCTTCCGGCAGACCAGGGTGACGTTGTGACTCGCCATCAAAAGCTTTGTCGCCAGCAACGAGCCATACGAGGCCCCAAGGATCAGAATGTTACGCGCCATGCGCCCTCCCACAGATGATGTTTTCCGGCGCTACTATTCCGGCGCGCAGCTTTGCGAGCCTGCCTCGCGACAGGCGTTAAGCCTGATATTGCGGTGCGATGCCGTATTCCCCGGGAGTGCAGCCCAAAAAATGCCGGCGCAGTTCGGAGCGACCGGTCAGGCTGACGCGGCCAGCTGGAAGGGCGTTGCTTCGTCGTCGAACGCGTTAAAGATATCGCGAATGCTGATGACGCCGATCAGGCTGTAATTGTCGATGACAGGCACGTGGCGGATGTGATGCTTGCTCATGAGGTGGCGGACATGCTCGAGCGTATCGGTCGACGTGCAGGAGACGAGCTGCTGCACCGAAATGAATTGCGACACGCGCATGTTGACGCCGGCTGCGCCGTGTTCGGCAATCGCGCGCACCACGTCGCGTTCGGTGAACATGCCGACCGCCGTGTTGCCCTCGGTGCGGACGACATCCTTGACCACCAGCGCGCTGATATTGCTGGAGCGCATCAGCTGGGCGGCAATGGCGACGGTCTCATTCATGCGAACCGTTGCGACACGGGCGGCTTTCTTGCGCAGGATATCTCCGACTTGCATGGCAACCTCCTTAAGGTGAACTATTGGCTCAAGTCTGGTATACATAATGCCAATTGTCAACACGCTTGGGAGTGGAAATCTTGCGTCGGGATGAAGATAAATAGGCAGTATTACTGACGTTCTTGAAGCCGGGCACCCGATCCGGAGGAGGGCGGGACGTATCTGGAGCGCTCCAAAATGCGCTCAGGTATACCAGAGGACCGTCGGGGCAAAAGAAAACGCGCCCATCCCTTGGGATGAGCGCGCCTGTTTCGGACGACCGATCCGGTTGGGATCAGGCCGCAAGCTGCGATTTGGCGACTACCGTCTTGCGCCAGGGTTTGAGCACCGCGATCGCCAGCAGCGAGGCCAGAATATTCGCGCCGGCCGCGACGAGGAACACCGCGTCCCAGTTGCCCGAAGACTGCTGCATGTAATTCGCTACCGGCACCAGCAGCGCCGCGGTGCCCTTTGCCGTGTAGAGCAGGCCGGCATTGGTGGTCGCGAACTTGGCGCCGAAGGTGTCGGTGCAGGTTGACGGGAACAGGGAGTAGATCTCGCCCCAGGCAAAGAACACGAAGCCTGAGAGGAGCACGAACCAGACGGGATCGTGGCCCAGCATGTACAGGCCCCAGATGCCGATGCCTTCCATGCCGAACGCGATGAACATGGTGTTCTCGCGGCCGATCATGTCCGAGATCCAGCCGAAGAAGGGGCGGGTCAGGCCGTTGAGGACGCGGTCGATGGTGGCCGCGAACGTCACAGCCGTCATCGTCACCGCCATCAGCGTGACGGGCACGCTGTCGACCTTCCAGTCGACCGCGATCGGCTTCAGGTTGGCGGTGACCATCAATCCACCGGCGCCGACGATCACGAACATGAAATACATCAGCCAGAAGATCGGCTGACGGATCACCTCGGTCGGCTCATAATTGCGCCGGGTCTGGATGATGTTGGCGTTCTGCGTCACCGCGGGCACTTGTCCTGATTTCGGAGCGAACAGGAAGAAGGAGAGGAGCACGATGATGATGCCCTGGCCGAGACCGAAATAGAGGAAGGTGGTCTGGAAGCCGGAGTCCTTGATCATCGCCTGGATCGGCGCGACCGTCAGCGCCGAGCCCGCGCCGAATCCGGCGGCGGTGATTCCGGCGGCGAGGCCGCGCTTGTCGGGAAACCATTTCAGCGCGTTGCCGACGCAGGTGCCATACACGCCACCGGCGCCGATGCCTGCGATGATCATGCCGAGGTAGAAGCCGTTGAGCGAGGTCGCCTCGGCGTTGATCGCCCATCCGATGGCGCAGAGGATGCCGCCGATCAGGACGACGATGCGCGGACCGTATTTATCGACGAACCAGCCTTCGACCGGGACCAGCCAGGTCTCGAACAGCACGAACAGCGTAAATGCCCACTGGATCGAGGCGCGATCCCATCCGAATTTCTTCTGGATGTCGGGTACGAAGAAAGTCCAGCCATATTGGTAGTTGGCGATCATCACCATCGCGAGGACGCCGATGGCCAATTGGGTCCAACGATAGGCGTCGCTGACTCGGGCCGCCGCGACGGGGGCCGCTCCGTGCACTGTGTCCGTCATCTTCCCTCCATAGGCTGTTCTATCAATACCCGACAGCTCAAGAGGTCAGTTTGGTATATGTTATGCCAGTAGACAAGAGGAATTTTGGCCGGCGCACCGCAATTCGTCATCCACGCCGGAAATGCTGCAAGCGCGAAAAGGGCCGTGCCTGAGATAGCACGACCCCCCGACTAGGACAAAAAACAGGTTTGATTTTATGGCGGTAACGTTCCGCCTGAGCTTACGCGGTGGCGCCGCGCAAGCGGGTATAACCCTGCTGAATCACCGACCAGAACAGCGCAATCAATCCCAAAATCATGATCGTGCTGACCAGCGTGTTGGAGAAGAAGATGCCGAGTGAGCCTTGGGATCCCAGCAGCGATTGCCGGAATGCCTCTTCCGCCTTGTCGCCGAGCACGATGGCCAGCACCAGCGGGGCAAGTGGATAATTGCACTTCTTCAAGAGGTAACCGATCACGCCGAACACCAGCATCAGCATCACGTCGAACGTGGAGCTATGCACCGAATAGGCGCCGATCGCGCACAGCACCAGGATGAGCGGCGCGATGATGCTGAAGGGGACGCGCAGGATGGCTGCGAAAACCGGCACGCAGGTCAACACGACGATGAGGCCGACGATATTGCCGAGATACATCGAGGCGATCAGACCCCAGACGAACTCCTTCTGTTCGACGAACAGCATCGGTCCGGGCTGCAGGCCCCAGATCAGGAGGCCGCCGAGCAACACGGCCGCCGTCGGTGAGCCCGGCACGCCGAGCGAAAGCATCGGCAGCAACGCCGCGGTGCCGGCGGCGTGCGCCGCGGTCTCCGGCGCGACCACGCCTTCGATTTCGCCCTTGCCGAAATTGGCGCCGTGCTTCGACACCCGCTTGGCGATGCCGTAGCTCATGAAGGAGGCCGGCGTCGCGCCGGCGGGCGTGATGCCCATCCAGCAGCCGATCATGCAGGAGCGCAACGACGTCATCCAGTAAGACGGCAACTCCTTCCAGGTCTGCAGCACCACCCGCAAATTGATCTTGGCGCTGCCGCCGCGGAAGGCGAGCCCTTCCTCCATCGTCAGCAGGATTTCGCCGATGCCGAACAGGCCGATGACGGCGATGAGGAAGTCGAACCCGTTCAGCAATTCGGTATAGCCGAATGTCAGCCGCAACTGTCCGGTGATCGAGTCGAGACCGACGGCAGCCAGCGCAAACCCGATCATCATGGCCGCAATGGTCTTGAAGGGTGGCTCCTTGCTCAAGCCGACAAAACTGCAGAACGCCAGAAAATAGACCGCGAATTTCTCCGCCGGACCAAATCGCAGCGCGAAGCTTGCGACCAGCGGCGCCACCAGCGTGATCATGGCGACCGCAAACAGCGCGCCCACGAACGACGAGGTGAACGCCGCCGTCAATGCTTCGCCGGCCTTGCCCCTCTGCGCCATCGGGTAGCCGTCGAACGTCGTGGCCACCGACCATGGCTCGCCGGGTATGTTGAACAGGATCGAGGTGATCGCTCCGCCGAACAGCGCGCCCCAGTAAATGCAGGACAGCATGATGATGGCCGATGTCGGCGGCATGCTGAACGTCAATGGCAACAGGATGGCGACGCCGTTGGCGCCGCCCAATCCCGGCAGCACGCCGATCACGACGCCCAGCACGATGCCGACGATCATCACCATGATGTTGAAGGGCTGCAGCGCGACCGCAAAGCCGTGAAACAGATTGACGAGTTCTTCCATCCCGGTGATCCCCAGCGTGCGACGACGTTACAGACCGAGCCACTCTTCGACCGGCCCCTTGGGAAGCGGGACCAGAAACCAGCGCTCGAAAATGAAATAGGTGACAATGGGCATGCCGAGGGCGACGGCCAGCACGGTAATCCAGCGGTATTTGCCGAGCCATCGCATGAACCATCCAATGAAGATGATCGAGGTGAGGTACAGCCCGGTGAACGGCATGGCGCCGACATAGATCGCGGTCGGAATGACGACGCTCATGACCTGGCGAAGCTGTCCCCATTCGGCGAACAGCTCGTCATTGTCTTCGCGCAGTCCGTTCCACAGGTTAATCGCGCTGGACACGACGATGAAGATCCCGATGTAGAATGGAAAGAAGCCGGCGCGCGGACCTTCCGCGCCCCAGTTGATGCCGGCCTTCACGCTGCCGAAGATCACGATCACGCCGAAGAGGGTGATCAGCAACGTGACGCCTGCCTCCACCAGTTTGTGGGTGGGGCCGGTCTTGCTCGAGCTGCCTGTGGTCATCAAAACTCCATGCGGGGCCGGGCCTGCAGCCAGCGGACCCGGCGGTCGCGTTGCGGGGCTGGCTGGGCCGATCCGTTGTCTTCCCGATCAGTTGCGCTATCAGTTTCCTGGGGCGGCGAGGAAACCGGCGTCCTTCATGAGCGCCTCGTGACGCTTTTCCTCGACCTCGACCCACTTGGCGTAGTCAGCCCCGGTCAGGAAGGTCGTGTTGAACGCGCCGGTCTTCATGAAGTCCTGCCATTCGGGCGTGGCGCGGACCTTCTTGAACAGCTCGATGTAATATTCGACCTGGTCTTTGGTGGCCCGCGGCGACATGAAGATGCCGCGGAGCATCAGGTATTCGATGTCGAGCCCCTGCGACTTGCAGGTCGGAATGTCCTTCCAGCCCTTGCCGTCGACGATCTGCTCGTCATAGGCCATCGGCTGCGCGTCGAACACGCAGAGCGGACGCAGCTTGCCGCCGCGCCATTGCGCGACCGCCTCGATCGGATTGTTGACGGTCGAATCGACGTGGTTGCCGACCAGCTGAACCGCGACTTCGCCGCCGCCCTTGTAGGGAATGTAGGTGAACTTGGCGCCGGTGGTCTTTTCGAGCGCGACGGTGATGATCTGGTCTTCCTGCTTCGAACCGGTGCCGCCCATCTTGATGGTGCCCGCAGGCGCGGCCTTCACCGCATCGACATAGTCCTTTGCCGTCTTGAACGGCTGCTCGGCGTTCACCCACAGCACGAATTCATCGAGCGCCAGCATCGCTACCGGGGTGAGATCCTTCCAGTTGAACGGGATGCCGGTGGCGAGAGGGGTGGTGAAGAGGTTGGAGAGCGTGATGATGATCTTGTGCGGATTGCCGCCCGAGGTCTTGAGGTCGAGGAAGCCTTCGCCGCCAGCGCCGCCCGACTTGTTGATGACGACCATCGGCTGCTTCATCAGATTATGCTTGGTGACGATGCCCTGGATCGTCCGCGCCATCTGATCGGCGCCGCCGCCGGTGCCGGCCGGAACGATGAACTCGACGGGCCGCATTGGCTCCCAAGCGGCGGTCGCTGGAACAGAAATCCCGGCCGCACAAAGGGCCGCAATGGCGCCCAACGCCGTTTGTGCTGTGTGCTTCATTTTGATTCACTCCCGTCGATCTGTGGTTGCGCCGGTCTTTGCCGGCTTCCCTGTGTTGTATTCAATGCCGCGGCGGCTGTCTTCTCCGAACGATCATGGGTTGCAATTGTAAGAGGGGCCCGCTGGCGCGGCATCCGCTCCTTTTGGCCAATGGCGAATTGGCCACGCGCAGCACAGCGAAGTCATGGGACGCACCCATGCTCCACCGCCAATCGGGCTGTCTGTCCCCGTCACGCAAAGGCCGTCCCCCCAACGCGCCCCCTTTTTCATTCGGGAGCGCGATGGCTCTATTTTTGTATGCGATATGCCAGTAGGCAAACGCATTGTGACTGTTGATTGCCGTTCGGGCTGATTTGTCGCAGACGTTGGTAAAGCCGGCGGCGATCGCAAATAAAAAATGGCCCCGGAAACCGGGGCCATGATCCACTCAGCGAAGGCTGGGGTCGTTCGTCTGATCGCGCCTGTTCGCAGAAAGCCCGTATTTTCAGGCTTAGAGACCGAAACGGGGGAGGTCGCCGTTGCGGATGGCAATGCGGCTGCTGGCAATCAAAAGGCGGTCGATGGAAGCCATCAGACGGCCGAACAGGGTGCTGGAGGGCAGGAGGCCGATGGATGCAGTCTTGGACATGGGTGTCCCCTTTTCTTGGCGCGGAACCATTCCGCTTCGTGATCTAGGGACAATTTATGTATACCAGATGCCAGTCACAACAGGCTTGTTTGCATAGCAGCAATTGTCAGTTTGCATTGCAGCAAAATTAACGAAACTGGCACTCCAGGCAGCGCATTCCAGACGGCCAAAGGCCGCCGGAAACCGGCGGCTTTTGGTATTCGGGGTACAAAACCGGCTTATTCGGCCGCCTGCTTGCGCGGCGGGTCGAGCGCGCCGGAATCGTGGATCTCGGCCACCTGATGATCGCTGAAGCCGAGAACCTGGCGCAGGATCTCGTCGGTGTGCTCGCCGAGCAGCGGGGAGCGACTCACCTCGCTCGGTGAGTCCGACAGCTTGATCGGGTTGCCGACCGAAATGTACTTGCCGCGGGTCGGATGATCGACCTCGACGACGGTGCCGGTGGCGCGCAGCGACTGGTCCTCGATGATTTCCTTCATCGACAGGATCGGGCCGCAGGGGATGTCGTCCTTGTTGAGGATTTCCATCGCCTCGAATTTTGTCTTCGTCATCGTCCACTGCTCGACGCGCGCGAAGATCTCGTTGAGGCGCGACAGCCGGGCCGGCGGCTTGGCGTAGTCGGGATGGGTCTTCCAACCGGGTTCGCCGATCACGTCGCAGATCTTCTCCCAGACCGGCGCCTGGGTGATGAAATAGAGGTAGGCGTTGGGATCGGTCTCCCAGCCCTTGCACTTGACGATGCGGCCGGGCTGGCCGCCACCGGAATCGTTGCCGGCGCGCGGCACGGCATCGCCGAACGGAATGCCTTCGCCGTACTGGCTGTATTCCTTCAGGGGGCCGTGAGCGAGGCGCTGCTGGTCGCGCAGTTTTACGCGCGCGAGGTTGAGCACGCCGTCCTGCATCGCCGCGGTGACCTTCTGGCCCTGGCCGGTCATGGTGCGCTGGTAAAGCGCGGTGACGATGCCGAGCGCGAGATGCAACCCGGTGCCGCTGTCGCCGATCTGCGCGCCGGTGACGAGCGGCAGCCCGTCGCGGAAGCCGGTGGTGGAGGCGGCGCCGCCGGTGCACTGGGCGACGTTCTCATAGACCTTGCAGTCTTCGTACGGCCCGGGACCAAACCCCTTGATCGAGGCCACGATCATCTTCGGATTGAGGCTATGGATCTTCTCCCAGGGGAAGCCCATGCGGTCGAGCACGCCGGGACCGAAATTTTCCACCAGCACGTCACAGCTTTTGATCAGTGCGGTGAGGACTTCCTTGCCCTTGGGGTTCTTGGTGTCGAGCGTGATCGAGCGCTTGTTGTGGTTCAGCATGGTGAAGTACAGGCTGTCCACATTGGGAATGTCCTGCAGCTGGCCACGCGTGATGTCGCCGACGCCGGGGCGCTCGACCTTGATCACGTCGGCGCCGAACCAGGCCAGCAATTGCGTGCAGGTCGGACCCGACTGAACGTGGGTGAAATCAAGAATACGAACGCCCTTCAGCGCCTTTGTCATCGTGTTTGCTCCGTACTGTGTCTGTTTGCGCCTTGCGCGTGCAGGATCAAATGGGTTGAAGTCCGTTATTTCTTTTTCAGAACGCTTTGCGGATTGAGGTTGCCGATGCGGCCGCTCTCGGAACCAGCCGCCGGATCGATCACGGCATTGATCAGCGTCGGCTTGCCGGAATCCATCGCGGCGTTGACGGCGCGCTTGAGCTCGTCGGGGGAGGTGGCGTTGACGCCGACGCCGCCGAAGGCTTCCATCATCTTGTCGTAGCGCGAGCCCTTGACGAACACGGTGGTCGCCGGATCCGAACTTGCGCCATTGACGTCGGTGCCGCGATAGATGCCGTCATTGTTGAAAATGACGATGCAGACCGGAAGCTGGTAGCGGCAGATGGTCTCGACTTCCATGCCCGAAAAGCCGAACGCCGAGTCGCCTTCGACCGCGAGCACCGGATTTCCGGTTTCGACCGCTGCCGCAATCGAATAGCCCATGCCGATACCCATGACGCCCCAGGTGCCGACGTCGATGCGCTTGCGCGGCTTGTACATGTCGATAACGCCGCGGGCGAGGTCGAGCGTGTTGGCGCCTTCGTTGACGAAGATCGCGTCCGGCCGCTCCTTGACGATGGTGCGCAGCACGCCGAGCGCACCGTGATAGTCCATCGGCGAGGCGTTGCTCATCAGCTTCGGCGCCATCTTGGCGACGTTCTCGTCACGCTTCCTGGAAACCGTGCTGAGCCAGTCAGCCGGTGCGGCCGACCAGCTGCCGCCCATGCTTGCGAGCAAAGCGGAGACGCAGGAGCCGATGTCGCCGACCACGGGGGCCACGATCTCGACGTTGGAATCCATTTCCTTCGGCTCGATGTCGATCTGGATGAACTTCTTGGGCGCATCGCCCCAGGTCTTGCCCTTGCCGTGCGACAGCAGCCAGTTGAGGCGGGCGCCGATCAGCATGACGACGTCGGCGTCCTTCAGCACGGTCGAGCGCGCCGCGCCGGCCGACTGCGCATGCGTGTCGGGCAGCAGGCCCTTGGCCATGCTCATCTGCAGGAACGGGGCGCCGGTCTTTTCGACAAAGGCGCGGATATCGTCGTCGGCCTGCGCGTAGGCCGCGCCCTTTCCGAGAATGATGAGGGGACGTTTTGCACTTTTGAACACGTCGAGCGCGCGCTTGACGGCGGACGGGGCGGGGATCTGGGCGGGCGCCGCGTCGATCACCTTCACCAGCGATTTTGCGCCGGCGGCTGCGTCCATCACCTGGCCGAAAAGTTTTGCCGGCAGGTCGAGATAGACGCCGCCCGGACGGCCGGAGACGGCGGCGCGGATGGCGCGCGCCAGGCCAATCCCGATGTCGGCAGCGTGCAGCACGCGGAACGCGGCCTTGCAGAGCGGCTTGGCGATCGCAAGCTGGTCCATCTCTTCATAGTCGCCCTGCTGCAGGTCGACGATCTCGCGTTCGGAGGAGCCCGAGATCAGGATCATCGGGAAGCAGTTGGTGGTGGCGTGGGCGAGCGCGGTGAGGCCGTTGAGGAAGCCGGGCGCCGAGACGGTGAGACAGACGCCCGGTTTCTTGGTCAGATAGCCGGCGATCGAGGCGGCGTAGCCGGCGTTCTGCTCGTGGCGGAACGACAGCACGCGAATACCCTCGGCCTGCATCATGCGGCCGAGGTCCGTGATCGGGATGCCCGGCACACCATAGATGGTGTTGATGCCGTTGAGCTTGAGTGCGTCGATGACGAGATGAAAGCCATCCGTCAGCTCCTGCTCGATGCCCGGTGCTTCGGACTTGGTCGCGGTATTCAGCATGGGCTTCATCTCCCTGATCGTTTGGTTCGGACGAGCTTTCGTCGTCTTCTGGTGCGAAGGTAGGTCTAGTTAAACAGTTCCTGGCCGTGCGCTTCGACGTAGGCGGCAAGGCCCAGCGTGTGATCGCGTGCGCGTTTCTCGGCGAGTTCGGTGTCGCGTGCTTCCAGCGCCTCGATGATCGCCAGATGCTCGGGCAGGGAGGTCGCGGTGCGATCCTTTCGCCCGATGGTCAGTTGCCGGTAGCCGCGCACGTGCAGCAGGATGTCGTTGGTCATGTCGACCAGCACCGGCGATTCCGAAAGCGAGATCAGCGCCTGATGGAACGCGATATTGGCCTTGGAGTATTCCTCGACATGATCCTGCGGCAGGCGGTCCTTGCCAAAATCCTTGAAGAAATCACGCAGCGCCGTGATGTCCTTCTTGCGGGCGGTGGTCGTGATCAGGCGCGCGGCCATGCTCTCGAGCGCGGCCCAGGCGCGGATCATGTCGACGATCTCGGTCTTGGTGCGACGGACCACGACGATGCCGCGGCGCGGCACGGTTTTGACGAAGCCGTCCTGCTCCAGCATCGCGATCGCTTCGCGAATAGGGGTGCGGCTGACGCCGAGGCGTTCGGACAGCGCGCGCTCGTCGAGCATCACCTGCTCGGGCGTTGCATAGATGTCCATCTTGAGAATAGCTTCCTTCAAGGCCTCATAGGCCTTGTTCTTGAAGCTCGTCTCCGGCGCGATCCGGACGATTGCGATATCAGCATCAGCCATGACAGGCGGCGCCTTGGTTTGTTTAGGTGCGGGCACGACTCGTCTCCTCCCTATGTTGGAGACGTCTTCTTAGCAGAGAAACAGCCTAATATTTTTGGCATACCAAATACCAGGATGTCAAGATGCCCATGTTTTCGCTGTTTCTGCGCGATAGTTTGTCTTGACAATCTGATCTCTGGCATACCAAATGCCATAAAACTAGCCCCAGGAGGAAGCCAATGTCAAATTCTGCAGATGCGGCCCGAAAGATCGCCGAGCCCAGCGCCAAAGAGGCTGTCCGCCGGGTGCTCGATACGGTGAAAGCCGACAAGCGCACCAGCCTCACCGCGCCGGAAGGCAAGCTGGTGTGCGATGCCTATGGCATCCCGGTTCCGAAGGAAGGCGTGGCGAAGTCCGCCGCCGAGGCCGCCAAGCTCGCAACCGGCATGGGTTTCCCGGTGGTGATGAAAATCGTCTCGCCGGACATTCTCCACAAGACCGAAGCCGGCGGCGTCGTGGTCGGCGTCAAGACCGCGGCTGACGCGGAAAAGACCTACGAGACCATCCTCGCCAACGCGAAGAAGTATAAAGCCGACGCCAAGATCGAAGGCATCCAGGTCCAGCAGATGCTGGCCGGCGGCACCGAGGTCATCGTCGGTTCCATCACCGACGGCTCGTTCGGCAAGCTGGTGGCGTTTGGCCTCGGCGGCGTGCTGGTCGAGGTTCTGAAAGACATCACCTTCCGTCTCGCGCCTGCGACCAAGGACGATGCCCTGTCGATGCTCGACGGCATCCAGGCCCACGACATGCTCAAGGGCGTGCGCGGCGGCGATCCGGTCTCTCGCGAGGCGCTGGCCGACATCATCGTCAAGGTTTCGCAGCTCGTCAGCGATTTCCCCGAAATCGTCGAACTCGATCTCAACCCCGTATTCGCCACCAAGCAGGACGCGATCGCCGCCGACGTGCGCATCGTGGTCGACTTCGATCACAAGCCGCGCCCGGCGCCGCGCCCGACCGAAGAAATCGTCACCGCGATGAACCGCATCATGCAGCCGAAGGGTGTTGCGGTGATCGGCGCCTCCGCCGAGGACGGCAAGATCGGCAATTCCGTGATGAAGAACCTGATCAACGGCGGCTACAAGGGCGAGATCTATCCGATCCACCCGAAGGCCGCCGAGATCCTGGGCTACAAGGCCTACAAGAGCGTCAAGGACGTCCCCGGCGTGATCGACACGGCGGTGTTTGCGATCCCCGCGAAGTTCGTCGCCGGTGCGCTGGTCGAATGCGGCGAGAAGAAAATTCCCGGCGCCGTTCTGATTCCGTCAGGCTTTGCCGAGGCAGGCGCGCCCGAATTGCAGGCCGAAATCGTCGAGATCGGCAAGAAGTATAACGTTCGACTGATGGGGCCGAACATCTACGGCTTCTATTATACGCCGGCCAATCTCTGCGCTACGTTCTGCACGGCTTATGACGTCAAGGGCTCGGCGGCACTGTCGTCGCAGTCCGGCGGCATCGGCATGGCGATCATCGGGTTCTCGCGCTCGGCGAAGATGGGCGTGTCGGCGATCGTCGGCCTCGGAAACAAGTCTGATATCGACGAGGACGATCTGCTCGCCTTCTTCGAGCAGGATCCGAACACGGCGATCATCGCGCAGCACTGCGAAGACCTGAAAGACGGCCGTGCCTTCGCGGAGGCCGCCAAGCGCGTCTCCAAGAAGAAGCCGGTGGTGGTGCTGAAGGCGGGCCGTACTTCGGCCGGTGCCAAGGCGGCTTCGTCGCACACCGGCGCGCTCGCCGGCAACGACAAGATCTATGAGGACGTGTTCGCCCAGTCCGGCGTGATCCGCGCCCGGTCCTTGAGGCAGTTGCTCGAGTTCGCGCGCGGCGTGCCGGTGCTGCCGACGCCGAAGGGTGAGAACATCCTGATCATCACCGGCGCCGGTGGTTCGGGCGTGCTGCTGTCGGACTCCTGCGTGGATAACGGTCTGTCGCTGATGGCGATGCCGCCGGATCTCGACGCGGCGTTCCGGAAATTCATTCCGCCGTTCGGCGCGGCCGGAAATCCTGTGGATATCACCGGTGGCGAGCCGCCGATCACCTATGTCAACACCGTCAAGCTCGGCCTGTCGGATGAGCGGATCCACTCGCTGATCCTCGGCTACTGGCACACCATCGTCACGCCGCCGATGGTGTTCGCCCGCAACATGGTCGAGGTGAAGAAGGAGATGGAGGCCAAGGGCTTCGTCAAGCCGATCGTCGCCTCGCTCGCCGGTGACGTCGAGGTCGAGGAGGCCGCCGAATATCTCTACCAGAACGGCATTCCGGCCTATGCGTACTCGACCGAACTGCCGGTCGAAGTGCTCGGCGCCAAGTACAAGTGGGCGCGCGGCGCGGGTTTGCTCTGAGACGATGAATAACGCATGCCGCTTCGGATGATTTCTGGAGCGGCATTTTTTCTGGAATAGCGAGGGCGGATCATTTCTCCCTCGCCCCGCTTGCGGGGAGAGGGTCGGGGTGAGGGGACTCTCCGCGGACTCATCCCTTTCGAATTCGCTGAGGCAGCCCCTCACCCCAACCCTCTCCCCGCAAGAGCGGGGCGAGGGAGCAGAGGCCATCACGTTCTCGCAGTCTAACTGACGGATGCAGGTCGCGATGAAAAAAGACGTGATCCGGCGCAAGGCCATCGAGCCGAAATCCAGTGCTGACCACGAGCCTGACGCACGCGACAGCGGCGTCCAGTCGGTCGATCGCGCGCTCTCGATCATCGAAACGCTGGCGGAAGACGACGAAGGCTATCGCCTCAGCGATCTTGCCATCCGCACCGGGTTGTCGACCTCGACGGTGCACCGCCTGCTGGGGACGCTGGAAAACCGCCGCTTCGTGCAGTTCGACCGCGCCGAATCGAAATGGCATGTCGGGGCGCGCGCCTTCACGGTCGGCGCGACGTTTGCCCGCAGGCGCAATTTCTCGGCGCAGGCCGTGCCTTATTTGCGCAAGCTGCGCGACCTGACGCGGGAGACCGCCAATCTCGCCGTCGTCGACGACGAATTCATCATCGTGCTGACGCGCATGGAAAGCCGCGAAATCATGCGCTCGCTGACCAAGGTCGGCGGCCGTGTCGCCATGGTCGCCTCCGGCGTCGGCAAGGCGGTGCTGGCGACCTATTCGGATGCCGATGTGAGCGCCATCATCCACCATCACGGCATGCCGAGACTGACGGAAAAGTCGATCGTGCGGCCGGGCGATTTGTTCAAGGAACTCGAAAGGGTCCGCCGCCAGGGTTATGCCATCGACGACGAGGAGGCCTGCATGGGTCTCCGTTGTATCGCCGCCGTCGTCTACAACGACTGCGCCGAGCCGCTGGCAGCGATTTCCGTCTCTGGCATGACCAGCCGCCTGACCGACGAGCGGTTGCCGATGCTAGGGCAAGCCGTGCGGGAAGTGGCGGCGGAATTGACGGTCGCGCTCGGGGGTGTGATGCCGGAGGCGAAACCGGCCTGAGCCGGGTTTGCGGTTGGCCATTTCTCGCCAGGGAAAATTAGGTCTGGCGGCGCGAGCCCCGACATCGGTATACCCATCCACCGCCGTCCATGGCGCGGTTTCGTAGGACGATGTCCTCCGATTCAACGATTGGGGAAAGTCATGCCTTCCGAAACCCGTTCGCCCCGTCTCGCCGTTCTGATCGATGCCGACAATGCGTCCGCAAAGATTGCCGACGGATTGTTCGAGGAGATTGCCAAGATCGGGGAGGCCAGCGTTCGCCGCATCTACGGCGACTTCTCAAATGACCGATCCAGGGGATGGGCCGCTATTCTGTCGAAGCACGCCATCATCCCCCAGCAGCAGTTCGCCTATACGACTGGAAAGAATGCGTCCGACATAACCCTCGTCATCGACGCCATGGACCTGCTTTATAGCGGCCGGTTCGATGGATTCTGCCTGGTGTCTTCAGACAGCGATTTTACGCGGCTCGCCGCCCGCATCCGCGAGCACGGCGTCGATGTGTTTGGGTTCGGCGAGCAAAAGACGCCGGAAAGCTTCAGGCAGGCATGCCGCAGGTTCGTCTATACCGAAAACCTGCTTGGCGGTACGGCGAACACGCAGGATGCCGGCTCGAAGTCGCCGCTGCTTCAACCCCCTGATGCAGCCATCCCGATGATCAAGAAGGTCATCGTCCAGATGGAAAACGACGACGGATGGGTTGCTCTCGGGGAAGTTGGAAAAGGGCTTACCAACCTGGCCCCCGATTTCGATTCGAGGACCTACGGGTCCCGCAAACTCAGCGATCTCGTGCGAAAGACAAACGCTTTCGAGATCGATCAGCCCAAGGGCGGGGCGATGCGAATTCGGATCAAGCCCGCCGCAGGACCG
Source organism: Bradyrhizobium sp. McL0615 (assembly GCF_049993905.1). Lineage (NCBI taxonomy): Bacteria > Pseudomonadati > Pseudomonadota > Alphaproteobacteria > Hyphomicrobiales > Nitrobacteraceae > Bradyrhizobium > Bradyrhizobium sp. McL0615. The sequence goes on from NZ_CP188254.1 coordinate 3,319,773, forward strand.
CCTGCGAAGGCACGAGCCGCGCGGAAGCCCTCGAGCTGAGATGGCCTAAGCCCGTCTGAGCCGCAACCGTAGCAGCCCAGTCAGCGCACGCCGCCGCTCAATGCTGTTCGGCTTTCCAGTCGCGCTTGATCTTCTTGGCGAGCGACCATTTGTGGACTTCGGTCGGGCCGTCATAGATACGGAAGGCGCGGATCTCGCGGAAAGCCTGCTCGACGATTGTCTCGGTCGAGACACCGGTGCCGCCCATCACCTGCACGCAGCGATCGGCGACCCGCATCAAGGCTTCCGATACCGCCACCTTGGCCATCGAACTCTCGGCTGTCCCGAGCGAGCCGGTGTCGAGCACGCCGGCGCACCAGTCGATCATCAATTCCGACTGTTTGAGGTCGATCAGGTTCTCCGCCAGCATGAAGCCGACGCCTTCATGATCGACCAGCGGTTTTCCGAACGCGTGGCGGCGGCAGGCGTAGTCGGTGGCGATTTCATCGGCGCGGATGGCGAGGCCCAGCCAGCGCATGCAGTGCGACAAACGCGCCGGGCTGAGACGGATTTGCGCATATTTGAAACCATCGCCGGAGGCGCCGAGCATCTGGTCGGCGGAGACGCGAAGGTTCGCGATCTCGATCTCGGCATGCCCGCCCGGCATCGAACTGTCGATCGTATCCAGCACGCGCAGCGTCTTGATCGCGGGATCCGGCAGGTCGACCAGGAACAGGCAGGCGCCGTCGTCCGACTTGGCCATGACAATGCCGACCCTGGCGCCTTCGGCGCCGGTGATGAATTTCTTGCGCCCGTTGATGACCCAGTGATTGCCGTCGAGCTTACACGTGGTCTGCATCATCGACGGATCGGATCCCGCACCGCCTTCGTCGGCCGGTTCGGTCATGAAGAACGCCGAACGCGCTCTTCCCGACACCAGCGGCTCCAGAAAGCGCTTCTTTTGCTCGGCGCTTCCAACCTTGCCGAGCAGGTACATATTGCCCTCATCGGGCGCCATGGTGTTGCAGGCCAGCGGCCCCAGTGGGGAGAGACCGGACTTTATCAAGGCGATCGCAGTCTCACGCTGCGTGAAATGCGATCCATCCGGCAGAATGTGGGGCGTGAGCACACCGGCCTTGCGCGCCTTGTCGCGTAGTTCCTGCACGAGGTCGTCGCTCGGCCCGTGCGGGCCCGTCCGCGGATCCTTCTCATAGGGGATCACTTCGGCGCGGATAAATGCCTCGATCTTTGCGGCGATGGCGTCGGCTCGTGCAGTCATGGATGCGGATACTCCGGTCAATCTCCGTCCGGCGGGTTGGGTCTGTCGGTCATGCGCCCGATCACGGGCGCGCTGGGGAGATTGCCGGTCATATAGGCGGATGGATCGGACCCCGGCAACAGCACAGTTGGCGATGTCGGCCGATCCGTCGGGGGGGCGATCCCTCCGGGTTAGAACCGTGGGGTGCCGGGATCGAGGCCAAGGCCCAATCGTCCCGACACCACGTAGTTGTTCGGGTTCATCGCGATGTGCTTTACCGCCGCATGAACGTCGCGGACAAAGCGCTCGATCGGCGACGTCTCGAAGATGGCGGCTGCGCCCGTTTCGGCGGCGAGCAGGTCGACGATCCGCGCCGCGCTTTCGGCGGCATGGGTGCAGGCTGTCCGCAACACCGCGCGCGCATTGATGAGGCGCGGTCCGCCCTCTGCCGATGCTGCCGTTAGTTCCGACATCGCATCGATCAAAAAAGCACGCGCCGCGCGATGCAACGCGTCCGCTCGGCCGTAATTGCTTTGAACGATCTCACGGTCGCGCAGCAGGGCGCTGACACCCGACCGTGCCTTCCGGCTCGCAAGCTCGGCAAAGGCGTTCATTGCGCCGCGCGCGATACCGAGCGGAACGACGGAAACGGTCCAGGCGAACACCGACACGGCGGGCAAGCGGTACAGGATTCCATCCTGCGTCGGACGAGGCGCCATCAGGACGTGCGTGTGTTGTTCGGGGACGAAGATATCCCGGACCTCGAAGTCGGAGCTTCCCGTGGCACGAAGCCCCGATACTCGCCACGTGTCGTGGACGACGACATCGCGGCGATCGAAATAGCAGCAGAGCGGCGGCTCGTCCTTGCCGTCGGCACCTTTCGCGCTGGCGAGGCCCATGAAGTACGACGCGTGATGGGCGCCGCTGCCGAACGGCCACCGGCCGGTGACGCGATAGCCGCCGTCCACCTTCTGGGCCGAGCCGACCGCACCGGTGGCGCTTGTGACGAACCCGCGCGGGTCGGAGAAAAATTCGCGCGCGACCGGCTCCGGCAGATAACCGCCGATGCGGCTCATGCCTCCGCCATTGCCGACGAGCCACCCGACCGAGCCGTCGAGCGCGGAGGCCGCTTCCACCACGGTCATGAAATCGCCCGGTGACAATTGCGGACCGCTGAGTGCCTCGGGCAGCCACAGACGGAACAGACCGGCTTCCGCCAGCGCGTTGAACACCGCGTCAGGCAGGCGTCGCTCGCTGTCGAACCCCGCGCGGTGTCCGGCAATCAGCGGCGCAAGCCGCGCGATCGCTTCGAGATGGTCCGTGACCCGGCCGGGAGGTTTCGCCAGCAATTTTCGCTCGCTCCTGTTGGGCGCGGCCGTCACTCTCGACCGCAATACCGCTGCAGGCAAGCTCGGATAATTCATGTGCAGGGTGAACTGAGTTCATCTACACTCAACCGATGCGCAAGCTGCCACCCCTGACCGAACTGCGGGCCTTCGAAGCCGCGGCGCGTCATCTGAGCTTCAAACGAGCCGCCGCCGAACTGTACGTGACGCCAACGGCCATCAGCCACCAGATCAAGCTGCTCGAACGCTATTGCGGCAGGGCCCTGTTCCGCCGCAGGCCGCGCCCGCTCAAGCTGACGACGGCGGGTGAACAGCTTTTTCCGGTGATCCGCGATGGCTTCCAGACGTTCGCAGACGTACTGGCGACAATGCGGCCGGGGACGACGGGTGGACGGCTCCGTATCACGGCGACCAATGCGTTTGCGGCGCGATGGCTGGTGCCCCGGCTGCCAAACTGGCGCACCGCGCATCCGCGCCTCAAGCTCGATATTCTCGGCACAGACGCGGTTCTCGACCTTGCGGCGGGCGAGGCCGACATTGCGATCCGCTATGCGCGCAGGCCGCCGCCGGGAAATCATTGCATCGAGCTGGCGCGCGACACCTTCCGCGTCGTTGCAAGCCCAAAGCTGGTCGGTGAAAGGCTGGTCGGCGACCGGGGCAAGTCGTTCAGCCCCGCCGAACTGGCGAAATATCCTCTCATCGAGACCGAGTGGCCGTCCACTGATCTGGATGCGCCGAACTGGAAACGCTGGCAGACCACGGCGCGCCGTCGCCTCAAGCGCGTGCCCGATCTCGCGCGGCTGCAAAGCCTTGCGTTTCGTGAGGAGTTACATGCCATCGAAGCCGCGATCTCGGGGCAGGGCATCGCGATCTGCAGCGATGTGCTGGTGGCGCCGGAGCTTGCAAGCGGCGCGCTGATGCAAGTCTCGAAGCTCACGCTGCCGGGCTACGGGTTTTATCTCCTGTACCGGCCCGGGCACCCGAAGCTCACGTCGATCAGCGCATTCTGCGGATGGGCGCGCTCAATGCATTCGGAAGCCAAGTAGCGCGGTTCTATTAGCGGCACCGTCCGCTCTGGGGAAATCAAGCGGCCTGGACGATCGTACCCGTGCCGGTCACGTGCCATGAGGGAGCATCGACCCCTTCCACCGCCTCACAAGACCAGTGTAGTCTGATCCCGCGGGCGCGTCCGGTTGGATGGCATGTCCGCAACACAGCGCAGACTGTGGAGGGAGGATCATGGAATTTCCCCGCCGTGCATTCCTGCATCTGGCTGTGGGTGCTGCCGCATTGCCGGCCGTGCCCCGGCTTTCATGGGCGCAAGCCTATCCGTCGCGGCCGGTGCGCATCGTCGTCGGCTTTGCCGCGGGCGGGGCTACCGACATCCAGGCACGGCTGATGGGTCAATGGCTGTCGGAGCGCCTCGGCCAGCAATTCATCGTCGAGAACCGCGCCGGCGCCAGCGGCAACATCGGCACCGAGGCGGTCGCCAAGGCGGCTCCGGATGGCTACACGCTGCTGCAGATCGTGACCCCGCACGCGATCAATGCCGCGCTCTACAGCAATCTCAATTTCGACTTCATCCGGGACATCGCGCCGGTGATCTGCGCCGCGCGGCTGGCCTACGTCGTCGTGGTGCATCCGTCGGTCCCTGCCAAAACGATCCCTGAATTCATCGCCTACGCCAAGGCCAACCCGGGCAAGATCAACTACGGCTCGGCCGGCCCCGGCACCCCGCAAAACATTGCCTGCGAACTCTTCAAGATGATGGCGGGCGTTGATCTGGTCCACGTCCCCTATCGCGGCGGCGCACCTGCGGCCACCGATCTGGTCGCCGGCCATCTGCAGGTGATTTTCGCGCCGGTGTCGGAATCGATCCAGCACATCCAGGCCGGCAAGCTGCGCGCCCTGGCGGTAACGACCGCGGCCCGTCTGGACGTGTTGCCGGACGTTCCAACGGTGGCGGAGTTCGTGCCTGGCTATGAGGCCAGCGGTTTTGCGGGTATCGGCGCGCCCAGGGACACCCCGGCCGAAATCATCGACAGGCTGAACAAGGAGCTCAATGCCGGCCTTGCCGACAGCAAGGTCAAAGCCCGGATCGTCGAGCTGGGCGGCACGGTGGCGGGCGGCACGCCTGCGGAATTCGCGACGATTATCTCCGAGGCCACCGAAAAGTGGGCGAAGGTGATCAAGTTCGCGGGCATCAAGGCTGAATAGGACGAGAGCTTTAGCCGATCTGAATATCGGATGGCGTGAACCCGAACCGCTTCTTGAATGATCTGTGAAAATACGAAAGGTCGTTGAAGCCGGCTGTAAACGCGATGTCGCTGATCTTGCGATGACGCGCCGACTCATGGAGCAGAAGCCGCCGGGACAGCAGCAGCCGCTGTTCGAGAACAAAGTCCGTGAAAGTCGTACCTGAGGACGCAAACATGCGCTGCGCCTGCCGCTTGGTAAGGCCGTTCGCGTTGGCCACGGCCTCGATTGTCAGATCGTTCCTCTCGAGATTTTTGAGAATTCCGGCCTTCACGAGGTCCAGCCGCGCAACCGAAATATCGCGTGGCCCAACCAGCTTCTTTGGTCCCGTCGTTTCGACAAAGTGACCTACGAGATCGGTCAAGTGCTGCATCGCCGTCTTCTGACCGAGCGGATCAAGTTCTCCGGCGAGCTCCTTGCAAAGCGCGGTATAGCGTTCGATCATCGCGCTCAAGGCCCGGTCATGTCCGAGCGGGCGAGCGAGCTGCATCTCCGCCGACGGCGCGACTTGCAGGAGCAGGCGCCGCGGAAACCGCGTCGTCGTGAATCCTCCGGTCTTATTCAAATCGACGGCGCCGACGACGTTCATCTCGGCCATGCACATCTGTCCGGCGTTCAGGTCGATCGTCTTGCTGCCCTGGGTAACGTGCACCGTGCCGCGCGTAGCGGAAATCAGCACGATATCGTCGCAGCCGTCATCCAGCAGGTCACGCGTCCGGGCGAACCGCGCCGAGTTTCCTCGCGGCATGGCGATAGCGACCGAGTGCAACAAGACGAACTCATTGTGGCAATCGATGTAGTCCGCTTCCGCGGGGCCGACATCGAGCCTGCAAAAGCCGCGGCAAATGCCTTCCCGCCAGGCTTCATAGGCCTGCCCCTTGGCAAGACCCCGATGAAAGATCGAAAAGCGGTTCAGCGGCTGTGCTTGGCCCATGACGGTGCACTCTGGTGTCACTGCACTCTTGGAGGGGGAACGAACAAAATTACGTGATCAGCAATCGCGTTCGCATCGTGGGGATGGCGTCGCCTCAGTCCATACGCTTGGCGCGACAGTCCACGACCCGGTGCTTGAAAAACAGATAGCATTCTGCCGATTTCAGGTAAAGCGAGCGGCAGATATGTGATGACCGACTTTGACAAAGCCATGGCCGACCGTGCCCAGCGCTTTCGAGAGGTCGCGCTTCCATGTCTCGATGACGCCTATAGGCTCGCTTATTTCCTCATGCGCGATCGGGCGGACGCAGAGGATGCTGTCCAAAAATGCTTTCTCCGCGCGCAGCATGGTTTCGACGACTGGCGCGGTTCTGCCATCAAGCCCTGGCTGCTCGCTATTCTCAGGAACGTTTGCCATGTGGATCTCGCCCGGCACGTTCAACATGAAGCGGCCGCGCAAGAGGGCACGCTCATTCCGCAGCTTCTCGGCGCGTTGCCGCCGCAACTGCGCGAAACCATCGTGCTGCGCGAGTGCAACCGTATGTCTTACCGGGAAATAGCCGAAGTGACCGGCGTTTCACCGGGCACCGTGATGTCGCGTCTGGTGCAAGCCCGGGCCATGCTCTCTGCCGGATGGCCAGCGCGCGACGAAGCGATGCAGGAGCCAAGCAGCCCGATCCGCCGGCGCGGGTGCGATGTCTCTTGAAGACCATTCAGACCTTTAATGAAGCTGCTTTTATTAGCGACACCGAATTCTAGAGATATTCATGTTCGACGCCGGAACCACAGCACTGCTCCGCTCAATCCTCGACGAGATATGCGACGGTGTCTCTCTCCAGGAAACGGGTGTCCGGACGCACGTCGCTTCAAAGATCCTGGAAGCTGCCACGAGCGGCGAACTATCTGCCGACAGGTTGAGAAAGATTGGACGAGAAGCCTTGAAGGCAGCGCCGTGGCGGCAATCATTCGCGCGCCGGTGAAAATCACATACCTGCCTGGCCCGAACGACGGCGCTTGCCACAACGCGACCGCTTGGCGAACAGCCCCGATCCGCTAGAGTGTCGGACAATGAACAGGCGCGATGGTGTCGCCTGGCGCAAGAAAATGCAGGGGGAAAGCCATGGGCCGGAAAATCGTGATCGTCGGAGCGGGGGCCGTCGGCGGCTATGCCGGTTCTCATATGGTGCAGGCCGGCGAGGACGTCACCTTCGTCGATCCCTGGCCCGAGCATGTCGAGCATATGAAGAAGCACGGGCTGCGCGTCACGCACGCGATGGATGTTCCGGAATTCTCGGTTCCGGTGCGCGCGCTCCATGTCACGGATGCGCAGCAGCTATCCAAGGAGAAGCCGGTCGACATCGCCTTTGTCTGCATGAAGTCCTACGACACGGCGTGGGCCACCATGCTGATCCAGCAATATCTGGCGCCGGACGGCTATGTCGTGTCGCTGCAGAACTGCATGAACGAGGAGACGATCGCCGGCATCGTCGGCTGGGGCAAGACGCTGGGCTGCATTGCCAGCAGCATCACGGTGAACCTGCCGGAGCCCGGCCACATCCACCGCGGCGCCGGCAAGGGCGGGGCAGCGCATACCGTATTCCGCGCAGGCGAAGTGCACGGCCGCATCACGCCGCGGGCGGAGGAGGTCTGCCGGCTGGTCGCCTACTCCGACAGCGCCAAGGTGACGGACAATCTGTGGGGCGAGCGCTGGTCGAAACTGGTCGCCAACGTCATGGGCAACGGGCTCTCCGCCTGCACCGGCCTGCCGGGCGCAGAAATTTTGCAAAGCGAGCCGCTGCGCCGTTTCTCCACCCGGCTCGGCAGCGAAGCGATCCGCGTCGGACAGGCGCAGGGCTATCAGCTGGAAGAGATTTTGCATCTGCCGCCTGAGATCATCGCGCGCGCCGGGGAGGGCGACGAGGCGGCGATGCGGACCTGCGACGAGCAGCGCTTCAAGGACGGCAAGCGCACCTCGTCCGCGCAGCGTCCTTCGATGGGGCAGGACATGCAGAAGGGCCGGCGCACCGAGATCGAATTTCTCAACGGTTTGGTGGTGCGCGAGGGCGAGAAGATCGGCATCTCCTGCGCCGCAAATGCCGCGCTGACTGATATCGTCAAGCGCGTGGAGCGTGGCGGGCTGAAGCCGGATCCGCGGCACATCACGGAACTGCGTCTGAACTGAGCGGGCGCCCGGGCAGTTCAGCGTCATTGCGAGCGGAGCGAAGCAATCCATCTGTCCTCGAATCGAATACGGATTGCTTCGCTCCGCTCGCAATGACGGGGATGGGCCGTAGCGCAAGGCGTACGCCGTCGTCGCGAGAAGCGTAGCCCGGGTGAGCGCAGCGACACCCGGGACCACTCTAACACCGTCCCGGATATCGCTTCGCTCATCCGGGCTACAAGCGACGGTTCAGCGCTTGCCCACGCGCCATCCCATTTCCCAGAAGTCAGCTTCGAGCCTTGTGGCTTCCTTGAAGATCGCGATCAGCTCTGCCTCGCAGGCCGGCGTGGCGTAGAGATCGGCGAGACCTTCGAGGTGCGACCGCGCCTTTGCCGCGACTTCCTGATAGGGTGCCCCGGCATATTCGGCGATCCAGACGCTATAGGGGTTGGTGGCAGCGAGCGCATTGGGCCGCGCGGCGAGCCGCGTCGCGATCTCGGCGTAGCCGATCACGCAAGGGGCGAGCGCCACCTTGAGCGCCAGCAGATCGCCGCGCATTCCAGCGTCAAGCACGTAGCGGGTATAGGCCAGCATCTCGGACGCCGGAGCGGCTTCTTCAAGGTCGGTCGCGGACAGGCCCCAGCCGGCGCAGAGTTTGACGTGCAGGTTCATCTCGACGTCGAGAATGGCTGAGATGCTGGCAGCCGCTTCGCGCATGTCGGCAAGGCTCGGCGACTTGTACACGGCGAGCGCGTAGGCGCGGGCAAACTCGATGAGGAACAGGTAATCCTGGACGAGGTAGTGACGAAACGCCGCTTCGGGAAGCGAGCTGTCCGCCAGCCCCTCCGTGAAGGGGTGCTCGGTATAGGCCCGCCACTCGGCGGATGCCGCCGTCTTCAGTCGCTCGAAGAAACGCATGATCGTTCGCCGGCCTTTCGTTCCAGGGGAGTGCCTGCCGGACTATACCGGCAATTTCCGCTTCTGGTGTGCCCGCCCCTTGATGGCGGATGCCTCGTTATGCCCTGCGATCACCCGCACGCCCTCGTCGATCCGGGCGGTGATGTTGTCCGGCGTGCAGCCCTGCAGGAAAGCGACGCCGTTGTTGCGGCAGGCCGCCAGGATACGGTCGCGCGCTGCCTGCATTTCCGGTGGCCAGGGCTCGGGCGGAATCGTGCGGTAGCCGAGCGAGAGGCTGAGATCGCCCGGGCCGATCTCGGCAAATCCCAGCCCCGGCACCGCGAGGATCGCTTCGCAATTGGCGACGCCTTCGGGGCTTTCCAGCTTCACCCCCAGCAGCAGCTCACCTTTCGGATTAAGCGGCCAGGGGTCGCAGCGCTCCATATATTCCTCGGTCGACAGGCCCCAGACCTGCGCCGCCGTGGTTTCCGATCCGCGCCCCCGCGTGCCAATGCCGAGCCATTTGCGCCCGGCGGCGTCGGTCGCACCGTCCTTTGCGCGTATCGCTCCCTCCATCCGTGCCATCGGCGAGGGGATCGCCGGATCGACGCCAATGGTGTTGTGTGGGTAGCGGCAGGATTCCATGAAGGCGCGCACCGCGTCGGCGGTTTCCGCCTGGCAGAGCAGGATGCCATGCACGCCGCGGCCGAGGATCTGGCGGAACTGCCAAGCGTTGTAAAGCACATGCGCGGCGTCGATGCCATTGACCGGTGCCTCGACGATCACGGTCGGCGTGCGGTGCCCCGACCGTGTCGGCCCGGCATCGGCCATGCCGCGCATATAGTCGGCAAGGCCGGCCATGTCGAAGCAGCCGTGCTCCATGCCGACATTCATGTAGTCGGCCCAGGTGCCGGCATCGATGCGACCCTGCGCTGGGGTCAACACATGGCCACTATGCGGGCCGTCATAATAAATCGCCTGATCCTGCTCCAGCAGTTCGACGCAGCGATTGATCCGCTTGGCCATGATGTCCCGCCCTCATGCTTCGGCTCGGCATCCTAGCGGAGCAATCGGCCGGCGCAGAGACCACCCTCAAAGATCTCCGCTCAAGCAGCCATCCCACCATCGTTTCACCGTGTGGCCGATCCAACCGACTGATCCGGCAGGCTTTTTCGCCGATCATGCCACATCGCGGGAAACAAAATCAGCTTCGTTGAGATCGTCTGTCGTTGCCGTGATCATCATGTCCAGAAAACACAGCGAGGCGCGACATGGCGAAGATGCGAGCGATCGATGCGGCCGTACGGATCCTGGAAAAGGAAGGCGTGACCACAGCCTTCGGCGTTCCCGGTGCCGCGATCAATCCGTTGTACTCCGCGCTGAAGAAGCGCGGCTCGATCGGCCACATTTTGGCGCGGCATGTCGAGGGCGCCTCCCATATGGCTGAGGGATACACCCGCGCCAAGGCCGGCAATATCGGCGTCTGCATCGGCACATCAGGGCCGGCCGGCACGGACATGATCACCGGACTTTATTCGGCGATCGCGGATTCGATCCCGATCCTGTGCATCACCGGGCAGGCGCCGCGCGCGCGGCTCTACAAGGAAGACTTTCAGGCCATCGATATCGAATCGATCGCCAAGCCCGTGACGAAATGGGCGGTCACGGTGCGCGAGCCGGCACTGGTGCCGCGCGTGTTCAGCCAGGCGTTTCACGTCATGCGTTCGGGGCGGCCGGGACCTGTGCTGATCGACCTGCCGCTCGATGTGCAGCTCGCCGAAATTGAATTCGACGATGAGACCTATGAGCCGCTGCCGGTCTACAAGCCCGCCGCCACGCGCAGGCAGATCGAGAAGGCGCTGGAAATGCTCAACGCGGCGGAGCGGCCGTTGATTGTGGCGGGCGGCGGCGTCATCAATGCCGATGCGTCCGAGTTACTCGTGCAGTTCGCCGAGGCCGTCAACGTTCCTGTCGTGCCGACGCTGATGGGGTGGGGCGCCATTCCTGACGATCACGTGCTGATGGCCGGCATGGTCGGCTTGCAGACCAGCCACCGCTACGGCAACGCCACCATGCTGCAATCCGACTTCGTGCTCGGGATCGGCAACCGCTGGGCGAACCGTCACACCGGTTCGATCGAGACCTACACCAAGGGTCGGACCTTTGTGCATGTCGATATCGAGCCGACGCAGATCGGGCGCGTCTTCAATCCCGATTTCGGCATCGTGTCCGACGCCAAGGCGGCGCTGGAATTGTTCGTCACGGTCGCCAGGGAATGGCGGAAGGCCGGTAAGCTTAGGGAGAGGCAGGCGTGGCCGGCGGCATGTCAGGACCGCAAGCGCACGATGCTGCGCAAGAGCCATTTCGACGACATGCCGATCAAGCCGCAGCGCGTCTATGAGGAGATGAGCAAGGCGTTCGGACGCGACACCTGCTACGTCAGCGTGATCGGACTGTCGCAGATCGCCGGCGCGCAATTCCTCGGCGTTTACGGCCCGCGCAACTGGATCAATGCCGGGCAGGCCGGTCCGCTCGGCTGGACACTTCCCGCCGCACTCGGCGTGCGCGCCGCCGATCCGGAGCGCCAGATCGTCGCGCTGTCGGGCGATTATGATTTTCAGTTCCTGATCGAGGAACTGGCCGTCGGTGCGCAGTTCAAGCTGCCTTACATCCACGTCGTCGTGAACAACTCCTATCTCGGACTGATCCGCCAGGCGCAGCGCGGCTTCGACATGGACTACCACGTCCAGCTCTCGTTCGAGAACATCAACGCGCCGGAGATCGGCGTCTATGGCGTCGACCACGTCGCGGTCGCCAAGGGGCTCGGCTGCAAGGCGATCCGCGTTACCGATCCGAACCATGCGCAGGCGGCGTTCGCCACCGCGCGCGAATGGATGGCGGAATTCAAGGTGCCCGTCGTCGTCGAGTTCATCCTCGAACGCGTCACTAACATCGCGATGGGCACCGAGATCGACAACATCGTCGAATTCGAGGAGGTGCTCGACCTGCCGCTGGACGACGCGCCGGCCAAGTCCAGCGCGCCGCAATCCGGCAAGCTGCTGCCGGCATAATCATGCTGCCTTACGCGCTCCTCATGGTGAGGAGCGCGAAGCGCGTCTCCGGACGATGCTTCGCATCGCCGGGCGAACCATGAAGGTCCGTCTGTGGCCTTGATCCTTCGAGACGCCCGCTACGCGGGCTCCTCAGGATGAGGGTTTGAGCGGCGGTGATGCAGTCAGACTAACGCTAGGAGAGTAGATCGTGCCCAAATTTGCCGCCAATCTCACCATGCTGTTCGGCGAGCAGCCGTTCCTCGATCGCTTCGCCGCCGCCAAGGCTGCGGGATTCAGCGGCGTCGAATATCTATTCCCGTATGATTTCGACAAGGCCGAGCTGCGCGAGCAATTGCACCAGCACGGCCTGACGCAAGTGCTGCACAATCTTCCCGCGGGCAACTGGGCGGCCGGCGAACGGGGCATCGCCATTCTGCCCGACAGGGTCGATGAGTTTCGCGACGGCGTCGCGCGCGCCGTCGATTACGCCAAGGCGCTCGATTGCCGTCAGCTCAATTGCCTGGTCGGCATCAAGCCTGATTGCGCGGACAGGATCGATCTGAACGAGGTTTTGGTGGGGAATCTGCGCTTCGCCGCGGACGCGCTCGCCAGGGAGGGGATCAAGCTTCTGATCGAGCCGATCAACACGATCGACATCCCGGGCTTTTTTCTGAACCGGACCGAGCAGGCACTTCAGCTCATTGCGGACGTGCGCTCGAGCAATCTGTTCGTGCAGTACGACATCTACCACATGCAGATTATGGAGGGCGATATCGCGCGCACCGTGCAAAAGCATCTGCCGCGCATCGCCCATGTCCAGCTTGCCGACAACCCCGGCCGCAACGAGCCCGGCACCGGCGAGATCAACTATCCCTTCCTGTTCCGCCATCTCGACGCTATTGGTTATGGTGGCTGGATCGGGTGCGAATACAAGCCGAGGACGACGACGGTCGAAGGCCTCGGTTGGCACGCCGCATTGACGGCCGACACCTGACCCAGAAGCAAGAAAAGACAAAGGGGAGTTTGAAATGATCGATATCGGTTTTATCGGCCTCGGCACCATGGGGCGCCCGATGGCCCGGCATCTTCAGGCCGCCGGCCATCGCCTGTTCCTGCACGACGTCGGACCTATCGCGCCAGAGCTGGCCGCCGAGGGCGGCGTGGTCTGCAAATCGGGCAAGGAAGTCGCCGAGAAGGCGGACGTCGTCATCATCATGGTGCCTGATACCCCGCATGTCGAGGCGGTCCTGTTCGGGCAGGACGGCGTCGCGGCCGGGCTCTCGAAGGGGCAGATCGTCGTCGACATGAGCTCGATCTCGCCGCTCGCCACCAAGGAATTTGCCAAGAAGATCGAGGCGCTCGGCGCCGACTATCTCGATGCGCCGGTTTCAGGCGGCGAGGTGGGCGCCAAGGCGGCAAGCCTGACCATCATGGTGGGCGGGCCGGAGCGCGCGTTCAACACCATGAAGCCGGTGTTCGACAAGATGGGCAAGAACGTCACCCTCGTCGGCGCCAATGGCGACGGGCAGACCACCAAGGTCGCCAACCAGATCATCGTCGCGCTGACGATAGAGGCGGTCGGCGAGGCACTGCTGTTTGCATCGAAGGCCGGCGCGGATCCGGCGCTGGTGCGGCAGGCGCTGATGGGCGGCTTTGCATCGTCGCGCATTCTCGAAGTGCATGGCGAGCGCATGGTGAAGCGCAATTTTGAACCGGGCTTTCGCATCGAACTGCACCAGAAGGATCTCAATTTGGCACTGGAGGGGGCGCGGGCGCTCGGCATTTCCCTGCCGAGCACGGCGGTGGCCCAGCAATTGTTCAGTTCCTGCGCTGCCCATGGCGGCAAGGCCTGGGACCATTCGGGCATGGTGCGGGCGCTGGAGATGATGGCGAACCATCAGGTCGCAAAAGGCTGATCGCTTAAAACTCAATTCTTCTAAGCCTGGAACTCCCCTGTGACTGGAACCGCGTCGAAATTTCGGCGCGGCGCTTTTTGTTGCCGTATTGGAACTGGAACCTCTCACGCCTCCAGTGGTTGAGACGCATCGTCAATTCACTGGAGGATGTGATGAATAATCGTTTGGCTGTTTCGCTGATTGCCGCTGCGCTGCTGATCCCTGGCGCGGCTTTTGCTCAATCGACGACCGCCCAAGGCGCGGCGGAAGGCGCCGCGAGGGGTGGCGACGCTGCAGGTCCGGTCGGTGCCATCGTCGGCGGCACCGTGGGTGCCGCGGTCGGCGCGGCCGTGGAAATTCCGAACGCCATTATTACCGGGCTCCCGCGGGACCACTCGGTCGTGATTCAGGAGCGGGTGGTGGTCGGTGAGCCGCTGCCGCCGACCGTTGAACTGCGTACGGTGCCGCAGCATACCGAATACCGCTATGCGGTCGTCAATGACCGCCGTGTGATCGTGGAGCCGCGCACGCGCCGGGTCGTCAAGATCATCGACTAACGAAGGCGGCGCTTCCAAAATCGATCCTCGCGGGGCGTCTGTCCCGCGAGGATTTTTTGTGGCGCGGCTACGGCAGCGATCGCTGCGTCAGAGCGGTTCCCGTACGCCCATACCGTGCATGAAGCGTTCGCGGATCTGCACGGGATCGCGGCGGGTGGTGCCTGTGCCCGGTTTGTCGTCGATGCGAACGCCGATCAGCGTCGGTCCGGCGGACGACATCGACGCTTCGATCAGGCGCTCGAAATCGTCCTCGTCCGCTGCCCAGCTGGAATTGGTGAGCCCGCTCGCGACCGCGATGGCGACGATGTCGGCGACGGCGGCGCCCGGCGTCGGCTGCGCGCCGGTGATCTGGTAGATGCCGTTATCCATCACCACCATGGTGAGGTTCTTCGGCTTCAGCGTCGCGATCGTCGAGAGTGACCCCAGTTGCATCAACAGCGAGCCGTCGCCCTCGAGCGCGAAGATGCGCCGATCGGGCTGCGCCAGCGCCACGCCGAGCGCGATCGGGAAGGCGAGGCCCATGCTACCGAGCATGTAGAAATTCTGCGGCCGGTGGCCGGCCGCCCACAGGTCGAAATTGGTGTTGCCGATGCCGCCGATCACGGCTTCCTCGTGCTTCAATTTTGCGATCAGCCGCGAGGTGAGATCGAAGCGGTTCATGACCTTGGTATTGCGGGCAGGGGTGCTGTTCATTGGATCGCTCACTTGTCGAAGACTTTGCCGCCGGTGAGCAGCGGCGAGAGGATCAGCGCCACCGGCGCCTGCGTGGTGAGGGCCTGCTTGATGGAGCGGTCGACGATGAATTCGAACTCGTCGAGCCGTGTCGCGGTGTGGTGCTCCATGGCGAGCGAATCCAGCACCGGGCGCATGGTGCGGCACACCAGCGACTGGCCATAGTTGAATTCGCCGAGCGTGCCGCGTTCGGACACGAACATGATCAGCGGGATCTGATAGGGGATCGCCAGCGACGCCAGCACGTTGGCCAGCGTGGCAAATCCTGACGTCTGCATCAGCACCGCGCTGCGCAAGCCGCCCATCCAGGCGCCGGAGACGATTCCGACCGCTTCCTCCTCGCGCGCCGTGGCGAAGGTCGTGAAAAAGGGGTCGGCGTGCAGGTTCTTGATCAGCGGGGTCAGGACGCGGTCGGGCACGTAGGGGACCAGACGGATATCGTTGCGCTTGAGGGTTTGCAGCACGATGCCGTGCCAGCTCTTCTCAGTGGTTTCGGGCGAGGTTTTTTCCTCCGCAACCGCCATTTTGGTCTCCTTTGCCGGCGACGATCTTTCGTTCGCGCTCGTCCCTTGAGCAGCGAAACTTGACGCCATCGCAGGGATTGTCAACATGTCCTGATCGTATCCGGCTCTGCGTCTCGCGGCGCTATGTCAGGGATGCGACGATGTGAGATAAATAAGAAAAGATGTCGGGAGGGGCTATGGCTGAATGTATCCGGACTGCGGCCGCTTTTCCGCTGAAATCTGTCATCTGATCGTGGTCCCGAGCAGCCATCCCGCCACGCCCTACGCTCTGCCGAACTGAAAGTTGCCAGGAAACATGACCGTCAACAACAAGCGCGTCTTCTACGTCAAATATCTCGCCCATGAGATCTACATCGATATCCTGAAAGCGCGTGCCGACGTGCGGCTCGACCGGCTGGAGAACGACAGTCCCGATGCGGTCGCCGCGCCAATATTGTCGGCGGCGCATGCCTATCAGGTCGGCGCGGCGCGCGACGAGATCGCAAGACATTTCCATGTCGATCAGGATTTGCTGAAGCGGGCGCCGAATCTGCTGATCGTGTCCTCGAACGGCGCGGGCTTCGATCCCGTTGACGTCGATGCCTGCACGGCGGCGGGCGTGCTCGTCGTCAATCAATCCGGCGGCAACGCCAATTCGGTCGCCGAGCATGCGCTCGGGATGATGCTGACGCTGTCCAAGCGTATCCTCGAGGCCGACCGCGCGCTGCGCCGCGAGGCCAACGTCAATCGCAATTCGCTGATCGGCAATGAGGTTCAGGGCAAGACCGTCGGCATCGTCGGCATCGGCAATGTCGGCCGTCGCATTGCCGAACTCTGCAAGGGCCTGCTGCACATGAAGGTGATCGCCTACGATCCTTATCTGACCGCGGAAGAAATCGCCGCCCGCGGCGGCGAAAAGGTCGAGCTTCACGACCTGATGCGCCGCTCGGATTTTGTCTCGATCTCATGCCCGCTGTCCAAGGACAATCGCCGCATGATCGGCGCCCGCGAATTCGCGCTGATGCAGCCGCACGCCTTTTTCGTCACCACCGCACGCGGATTCATTCACGACGAGGAGGCGTTGTACGAGGTGTTGCGCGACAAGCGGATTGCGGGCGCAGGCCTTGATGTCTGGGACAAGGAACCGCCGCCGCCGGAACATCCGCTGCTGCAGTTCGACAACGTGCTGGCGAGCCCGCACACGGCGGGCGTCACCAAGGAGGCGCGCATCAACATGGGCAAGATCGCCGCCGAGCAGATTCTCGATGCGCTGGACGGCAAGCGCCCGCCGCGCGTGATCAATCCCGAGGTGTGGCCGGCGTATGTGAAGCGCTTCGAGCGGACGTTCGGATTTACGCCGAAATAAGCCGTCGCCCCCGCGAGAGATGATCCCATGACGGCCGAACCGGCAGACCGCTTTTATGAGTCCCACGGGCTGCGGTTGCACTATGTCGACGGGGGCAACGAAACCGCGCCGCCGCTGATCCTGGTCCATGGCGGGCTCGACCATTGCCGCAACTGGGATGCGATCGCGCGGGAATTGCAGCCGCATTTCCATGTCATGGCCCCGGACCTGCGCGGGCACGGCGATTCCGAATGGGCGAAGGGAAGCAGCTACAGCCTGACCGATCATGTTTATGACCTCAGCCGCTTGATGCGTTTCGCGGAGCTGCGGGATGCCGCCATCGTTGGTCATTCGCTGGGCGGAATGATCTCGCTCGCCTATGCCGGAACCTATCCGGATCGGGTATCGCGCCTTGCCGTGCTGGATGGAGCCTTCCTGTCGCGCTCCCAATCCGCGCCGATCCATGAACAGATGTCGCGATGGATCGACCAGCTCGACCGCATCGGGGAGCGCGAACCCAGCGCCTTCCGCACCATCGAGGAGGCGGCGCTGCGGCTTTCGACGCGCAACAAGCGGCTGACGCCCGAGCTGGCGTTTCATCTCGCTCGCCACGGCGTTCGCAAGGGTACCGACGGCCTCTATCGCTGGAAGTTCGATCATTATCAGCGGGCGAGGGCGCCGTATCGACTGTCATCGGACGAATATGTCGCCCTGTGGTCGCGTATCACATGTCCCACCCTGTTGATGTGGGGCGAGGAAAGCTTTCTTCCCGACCCGAAAGCCGCGGGCCTGCTCGCGCATTTCAAGCAAGCCGAGTTGCAGAAGGTCGCGGGCGCCGGACACTGGCTCCACCATGACCGGCTCGATGTGGTCCTCGCATCGCTGCGCCGGTTTCTCGATGCGCCGCAGCCAGCTCAAGCACGGTGAGATAAAAGATGTCTGACAAGATACGCTACGTCCGCCAGCTCAGTCCGGAATCCGCGGGCGAGGCGCCGGGCCGCGGGCGACTCAAGGGCCGCAGGATTCTGGTGGTCGGCGGGGGACAGCGGACATTCGACGCCGCCACCGATCCGGTTGGAAACGGCCGGGCGATGTCGCTGCTGTTTGCAAGGGAAGGAGCCCATGTCGCGGTCGCCGATTTGAACCGCGCCAGCGCCGATGACACCGTTCAGCGCATCGCGGCCGAAGGCGGTCAGGCGTTTTCGATCGAGGCCAACATCGCGCGCGAAGAGGATGTCAACCGGATGATCGACGAGGCGATCAACGGTCTCGGCGGACTTGACGGCATGGTTCTCAATGTCGGCATCGGCGTAGGCGCGCTCGGCCTCGACGGCGTGGACCTCAAGGCGTGGAACGACACGTTCGCGGTCAATCTGACCGGGCCGATGCTGTGCTGTCGCAAGGCGCTCAAGCACATCGCAGATGGATCCTCGATCGTGTTCATCTCGTCGATCGCGGCGCTTCGTTCCGGTTCGCAGCTGATTGCCTATGACGCGTCGAAGGCGGCGCTCGGCGGCCTGATGCGCAATGTCGCCAAGGAAGGCGCCAGGCGCGGCATTCGCGCCAACATCATCTACCCGGGTCTGGTTGATACGCCGCTTGGCAGGCACACCAGTGCCGGCCGGCCATCGCGAAGCGCGGCGGGCGTGCCGTTCGGGCGGATGGCGACAGGTTGGGAAATCGCCTACGCGGCGCTGTTTTTCATCTCCGACGAGGGCGTTTACGTCAATGCCCAGGCGCTGGCGGTTGATAGCGGCATTACCGGGCTGTGAAGGCCGGAATCCGCAGAGAAAATCTCATTCGCCGCCGGGGCGATCGGGGCAATAAATCCACTGCCGATCGGCCTCTGGACGAAGCGCGCATTGCTATTTTCCGAGGGATATCGACTACTTAGCCCGACAAGACCATCTTCCCTGTGCGCTCTTGCCCCCCGGGCGCATATGGAAGACGAAGAGATGCGACAGGTTCGTTCATTGCTGAGCAGCGCGTCCTCCCGGATCGGACGCCGGCTGTCCCAGATTGTGGCCATCGCTGCCGCCAGCCTGCCGTCCGCCGGCGCGTAAGGCACGCGTCCTTTACTCCACCCACGGCCCGAGACGACGAGTCCGGCACTAGAATATTCATTTGGTGTCGCTCAGTAGCCGCGTTCGCGGTCGATGGAGTGCGGTGGCCGCCGGCCGGCGCGGATCGCTTCCGCGGTCGCGCGAAACGTCGCCCCGATCGCTTCCACGCTCACTTCACAGGCATCATGGGGCGTGACGACAATGTCGGGATGCCGCCAGAACGGATGCCGCGGCGGCAATGGTTCGGTCGCGAACACATCGAGCGCCGCGCCGGCAAGCTGGCCGTTCTCCAGCGCAGCGAGCAGATCGGCCTCGACCAGATGCTCGCCGCGGCCGACCTGGATCAGGTAGCCGCCGCGATACATGCGGACGAATGTCTTGCGGTTGAGGATGCCCCTGGTCTCAGGCGTCAGCGGCAACAGGTTCACGAGAACTTCTGTCTGGCCGAGCATGGCATCGAGACCTGCCGCGTCGTGAAAGCCACGCACGCCCTCTGGTGTCGGCTTTTCGGTTCGGCTCCACGCCAAGACTGGAAAGCCAAGCAGCGCGAGATCGGCGGCGACCCTGCGGCCGATCTCGCCAAAGCCCAAAATGCCCACCGGGCAGTCCTGCGCCCGACGCAGGCCTTGACGCTGCCAGCGTTCCTCGCGCTGCTGCGCCTGATAGGTCGCAAAGCGCCGCTGATGCCCGATCACGTGCCAGGCCACGAAGCCCGACATCATCTGCGCCTGCGCCGGGTCGACGGCTCGGATCACCTCGACATCGGGGCGCAGGCTGGGGCACGCCAGAATGTTGTCAACGCCGGCGCCGATTGAGCAGACCGCCTGCAGATTTGGATAGCGTTCGAATGCGTCATCCGGCGGATGCCAGGCCACCGCCAGCCGGACATCGGTTGCCGGACCCTCGTGTGGATGGCCGACGATTTCGATGGGGTCGGCGGCGCGCATGAATTGCGGGCCGAGATAGCCGCGAAGATCGAGGCTCTTGCTAACCAGGACGCAGCGCATCGTTCGTGATCCGGTTCATGCCGCCTTGGACGATGACGTCTGGCCGGGCACAGCAGAGAGCAGTTCGCGGGTGTAGGCGTGCTCGGGGGCCGCGAACAGCAGCGATGCGGATTTGAGCTCGACGATCGCGCCGTGCTGCATCACGGCGATGCGGTCGCAAATCTGCGCGGCCACCCGCAAATCGTGGGTGATGAACAGCATCGAAAGGCCGAGCCGGGCTTTCA
This sequence comes from Bradyrhizobium sp. McL0615, assembly GCF_049993905.1. Classification (NCBI taxonomy): domain Bacteria; kingdom Pseudomonadati; phylum Pseudomonadota; class Alphaproteobacteria; order Hyphomicrobiales; family Nitrobacteraceae; genus Bradyrhizobium; species Bradyrhizobium sp. McL0615. Next base: position 3,339,982 of record NZ_CP188254.1, read on the forward strand.
AATCCTCCAACAGGTCCAGAACCTGCGCCTGCACCGACACGTCGAGCGCGGAGACCGCTTCGTCGGCGACCAGGATTTCGGGGTCGAGCGCCAGTGCGCGGGCTATACCGATGCGCTGCCGTTGCCCGCCGGAGAATTCATGCGGAAAGCGTTCCATCGCGCTGGCATTGAGGCCGACCAGGCTGAGCAGTTCGCCGGCACGCTTGCGCGCCGTCGCCGGATCGACGCCGTGGGCAATCGGGCCATCGGTGATGATGTTGCCGACTTTCCGGCGCGGATTAAGCGAGGCGAACGGATCCTGAAAAACCATCTGGATCCGGCGGCGCTGTTCGCGCAGCGCCTTTCCCTTGATCCGGTTGAGATCGATGTCGCCGATCCGGACGGTGCCGGCGTCGGGTTCGATCAGGCGCATCACGAGCCGCGCCACCGAGGATTTTCCCGAACCGGACTCGCCGACTAGGCCGAGCGTCTCGCCACGAAAAATGTCGAAGCTGACTTCCCTGGCGGCCTGCACGCGGCGTTCGGCGCGGAACCAGCCGCCACCACTGACATAGGTCTTGCCGAGGCCGATCACTTCCACCGCCTTGCTGCGGTCGACCATGGGCGCCCGCTGCGGTGGCTGCAGGGTGGGAACGGCGGCAAGCAAGGCGCGGGTATAGGGATGCTGCGCGCGCAACAGCACGTCATCGGCGGTGCCCTGTTCGACCACCTTGCCGTGCTGAAGCACGACGACGCGATCGGCAATCTCGGCGACAACACCGAAATCATGGGTGATGAACATGACCGCCATATTGCGGCGACGCTGCAGGTCGCGGATCAGCTTAAGGATCTGCGCCTGCGTCGTGACATCGAGTGCGGTGGTAGGTTCGTCGGCGACCAGCACGGCGGGCTCCAGTGCCAGCGCCATGGCGATCATGGCGCGCTGGCGCTGGCCGCCGGATAATTGATGAGGGTAGGCGCGAACGATCCGCTCGGGGTCGGGCAGGCCGACTTCGCGGATCAAGGCGAGCGCCTTTTGCCGGCGCTCCTTCGGCGACAAGAGATCATGCGCCTCGAACATTTCGGCGATCTGGTCGCCGATCCGCATCAGGGGATTGAGCGCGGTCATCGGCTCCTGGAACACCATGGCGATGCCGCGGCCACGCAGCGCCAGCCATTCGGTCGGGCTGAGCGACAACAGGTTCTTGCCCTCGAACAGGATCTCGCCGGCTTCCGCCGTCACCGTTTCCGGCAGCAGGCCCATCAGCGCATGGGCGCACATCGACTTGCCGGAGCCGGATTCACCGACCACGCAGAGGATCTTGCCGGCTGATAGTTCGAACGAAACGCCATCCACGGCATAAGGGCGGTCGCCACCGGGCGGCAGCGCCAGCTTCAGATTCCTGATGACGACGCTCATGCTCAGCGTCCCCCTTTGGCAAGGCGGGGGTTGAGCGCGTCGTTGAGGCCTTCGCCGATCAGGTTCAGCGCCAGCACCGAGACCAGAATGGCAATGCCGGGGAATACCGTGATCCACCAGGCCTGGCGGATCACTGTACGGCCGGCGCCGACCATGTAGCCCCACGACATCAAATTGGGATCGCCGAGGCCCAGGAAGGAGAGCGAGGATTCCAGCAGAATCGCAGTCGCCACCATCAGCGAGGCCAGCACGATGACCGGCGACAGCGCGTTGGGCAGGATCTCGCGCCAGATGATCCACCAGTGGGTCTGGCCGGTCACGACCGCCGCCTGGATATATTCGCGCGTGCGCAGCGACAGCACCTCGCCGCGCACCAGCCGCGCCACCGGTGGCCAGCTCACGATGGCAATCGCTGAAACGATCGACACGATGGAAGGCTGCATGATCGCGACCAGCACGATCGCGAGTGCAAAGCTCGGGACCGTCTGGAAGAATTCGGTGAAGCGCATCAGGGCATCGTCGATCTTGCCGCCGAAATATCCGGCCGCCGCGCCGAGCGGAATCCCGACCGCCAGCGACGCCAGCGTGGAGATCAGGCCGACCAGCAGTGAGACCCGCGCGCCGTAGATGATGCCCGCCATCACGTCGCGGCCGAGCGCATCGGTGCCGAGCGGCAGGCTGGCAAGCGTGAACGGCGGCAGAAACGGCCGCTGCACCATGCGCCAGGGCGAGGTCGGAAACAGCAGCGGACCAAACAGCGCAACTGCGATCGCAATCGTCAGGATCGCTGTGCCGATCATACCGCCGGGATTGCGCAACAGCATTCGCCAGACCTGTCTCATGAGGCGAACTCGATGCGGGGATCGACGGAGCGGTAGACCAGGTCCGTGATCAGGTTGAAGGCCAGCACCATGGCCGAGCAGACGACGAAGACGCCGAGCAACAAATTGTAGTCGCGCTGCAGCAGGGCTTCGTACATCAGGCGGCCGATGCCCGGCCACGCGAACACGGTCTCGGTCAGTACAGCGCCGCCGACCAGCGTGCCTGCCTGCAGGCCAGCCAAGGTCACCACCGGCAACAGCGCGTTGCGCAGTACGTGACGGCGCTGGATCACCGTGTCGGACAGGCCCTTGGCGCGCGCGGTCTTGACGAAGTCGAGCCGGTTGACCTCGAGCATCGAGGCGCGCGTCATGCGGGCATAGGTCGCCATGAAGAACAGGCCGATGGTCGTCGCCGGCAGGACCAGATGGGCGGCGACGTCGAGCACATGCGCCAGCCCGGTATAGTTGGCGCCGACCGTCTCGTAACCAAAACTCGGCAGCCAGTCCACCGCGACCGAAAACAGCAGGATCGCCATCAGCGCCACCCAGAACAGCGGCGTGGCGTAGAAGACCAGCGCCAGTACCGTGATCGCGGTGTCGGCCCAGGTGCCGGCAAAGCGCGCCGCCAAGGCGCCGAACAGGATGCCGAAGGCCAGCGAAATCGCAAACGCGGTCCCGGTCAGCATCAGCGTCGCCGGCAGGCGCTGCAGGATCAGCGTCGCGACCGGCATCTGCTGGCGAAACGAGAATCCGAGATCGAGGCTGAGAATGCCTTTGACGTAGAGGAACAGCTGCACCGGCAGCGGCTGGTCGAGACCGAATTTTTCGCGCAGCTGAGCCAGGAAAATCTGATCGCCTGCGCCCGCTTCGCCCGCCATCACCAGCGCCGGATCGCCCGGCGCCATTCGGATCAGGAAGAAGTTGAGAACGACGAGCGCGAGAAGGACGACGATGGCCTTCGCGATCCGCTGGGCGATGAAGGAAATCATGTTCGGCCGATTGCGTTGGAGGCGCGCTATCCGGGCGTCAGACCTGAGATCTGACGCCCCGTGAGGTGGTGATTACTTCTCGATCCAGGCGTCGCGGAAGCCGTCGTTCACGCCGATGCCGGTTGTGATCAGGTTCTTGACGCTGCAGCGGGTGATGGTCGGGAATTGCAGTTCGAGCATCCACGCGACCGGCACGTCCTCGACGAGAATCTTCTGTGCCTTGGCGTAGATTTCCTCGCGTGCCGCATCGGGGAAGGCGACCGCGCCGTCGGCGAACAGCTTGTCGATTTCTGGGTTCGAATAGCCTTCGACATTGTTGAACGGCGAGCCCTTGGCGATCTGGCTGGAGATGTAGTTACGGCCGACCCCGAGCGCGGGATCGCCATACTGATAGAGGTAGGTAAAAGCGATGTCGTAGTCCCACTCGCTGACTTTTTGATTCCAACCGGGGACGTCGGTCGCGATCATGTCGACATTGATGCCGACGTCCTGCAGGTTCTGGCGAACCATTTCGGCCCAACGCTGCCATGTCTCGCCATAGGGCAGCGGCAGCATGCGGAGCTTCTCGCCATTGTAGCCGGCTTCCTTGAGCAGCGCCTTGGCCTTGGCCGGATCGTAATCGTATTTCGGCACCGCGCCGGTGTAGTATTTGATCGCCGAGCCCGACGGGCCGGTGGCGACCTTGCCGAGGCCGTTCCAGACCACGTCCTTGGCCATGTTGCGATCGATCGCAAACATCAGCGCCTGGCGGAATTTCTTGTTCGCGGTTGGCCCTGAGCGGTTGTTGAGCCAGAGCCACGAATGCGGGCTGAAGAACTCCCAGCCGGCGCCGGTGACGCAGGTGTTCTTGAGCTTGCTCAGGCGCGGCACGTCGAAATTTTCCACCGAGCCGCCCGGCAGCACGTCGACCTTGCCGGTCTCATAGGCGACCGAACGCGCGGCGGCGTCCGGAATCACGTGCCAATAGATCTCGTCGATGTTGGGCTTGCCCTTGACGTGGTAGTTCGGATTCTTGACCAGGCGGATGAACGAGCCCTTCTGCCATTCCTTGAACATGAAGGGGCCGGTGCCGACAGGCGTGTTGTTGGCCGGGTTGGTCTTGAAATCGGTGCCTTCATAGATGTGCTTCGGAACCATCGGCAGCGAGCCGACCTCGAAGATGCCGATGAAGGGGCCGAACGGCTGCTTCAGGGTGAAGATGACCGTCGAGTCATCCGGGGCTTCGACCTTGTCGAGTTGCACCAGATTGCCGCGCGCCCGGGGGTGGGTTTGCTTCAGGAAATCGATCGAGAACAGGACGTCCGCGGAAGTGAACGGCTTGCCGTCGTGCCAGGTCACGCCCTTCACGAGCTTGAAGGTGTAGGTCTTGCCGTCCTCGCTGACCGTCCAGCTCTCGGCGAGGCCGGGCAGGGGATCCAGTTTGGGGCTGTAGCGCAGCAGGCCTTCATAGATATTGCCGGCCACCATCTGCGTCGGGCCGTTCTGGACCAGGCCCACCATCAGGCTCGGCGGCTCCGGCTGAATCACGGCATTGACGACGCCGCCTGCCTTCGGTCCTTCGGCCACTGCCGCGGTGCTCAGCATGCAAAGCACGGCAAAGCTCATCAATATCTTTCGCTTGGACATTACATACCTCATTCAAAAAGGCTGGCCAGCGCTAGCGGGCTGAGCGTTACGTTTGTCAGTTTGCAAAATCGGGATCGGTACGTTCGAGCATGCGCATGAAGGCGGCCCATTCGCTGTCGGGCACGCCATTGGATTCGATCGCGTCGTAGAAGCCCGCGTATTGGCCGGCCGTCTTGCGGGCAACCCCCGCGGACAGCTCGATGATCTCGGCGCCGGACGACTGCACGGCCAATTGGGCGCGGCAGGAGCGCTCCAGATTGTGCATCAGCTTGAAGGCTTCGGCGACGGATCGCCCGCAGGTCAGCATGCCGTGGTTGCGCAGCACCATCACGAACTTGTCGCCGAGATCGGCGACCAGGCGCTCACGTTCATCGAGATCGAGCGCGATGCCTTCATAGTCGTGATAGGCGAGGCTGTCGGTGAACTGCAGCGACCATTGATTGAGCGGCAACAGGCCCCGCTTCTGGCAGGCGACGGCGATGCCCGCGACCGTATGGGTGTGCAGGACGCAGATCGCGTCATGCCGCGCGGCATGGATCGCGCTGTGAATCGTGAAACCGGCCGGGTTGATGCCGACCCCCATGGGGTCGTCGATGACGTTGCCGTCGAGGTCGACCGTCACCAGGTTGGACGCCGTGACTTCCTCGAAGCGCAGGCCGTAGGGGTTGATGAGGAATCGGTCCTGCCGGCCCGGTAGCCGGGCGGAGATGTGGGTGTAGATGCTGTCGTCGAGACCGAGCCGGTGAATAAGCCGGTAGGCGGCTGCGAGGTCGATCCGGATCTGAAGAGTTTGGTCTGCCACCGCTGGCCATGCTTTTGCGGTGTTGTGAGCTGGGCTGGTCATTTCCGCCTTTAATTCATTTTCAACTTTTTCAGCTTGCGTGCGGCGCAGCATTTGGACAAGATTAAAGTGTCGACAATCGACGATCAAAAAATATGCACGAACTGGCGCGGGTTTAGCCGATGCGGCCGATGTCTCTTCCTGTTGGATTACCCGCCATCGCGGATAGCGATCTGGTGGGTCAAATCGCGCGCATCCTGATGCAAGCCATTGTTCAGGGGCGGCTGCCGCCGGGGTCGAAGGTGGTGGAGGCGGGAATTGCCCGCGAGTTGGGCGTCAGCCGAGCGCCGGTGCGGGAGGCGGCGCGGCTGCTGGAGCAGCAGGGACTGCTGGTCGCAAGCCCGCGGCGGGGCTTTTTCGTCCGCAAGCTCGAAATCAGAAACATCGACGAGATCTACGATTTGCGCATTTGCATCGAACGGCACGCCGGCGTGCTGGCGGCGCGCAATCTCACGCCGCAGTCACGCGACGTGCTGCGGCGGCAAATCGACGTTCTGCACAAGACCGCCGATCTGGACGATCCGGCGCGGCAGGTGGAAGAGGACTATCGCTTCCACCGGCTGATCTTTGAAATTGCCGACAACCGCCGCCTGCTGCGGCTGTTCGATGATCTTGCGGCAGAGCTGCGCATGGTGATCGGGCTGATCGGTCGCCTGTACGACGATCCGCATGAGATCGCGCGGACGCACGAGCCGCTGCTCGCCGCGATCGAGGCCGGGCATCCCGAACGCATCACCGCGCATGTCGATTACCATATCGGTCACGCATGGCGCGAGGTCGGCAAGCTGGTGCGTGAGCTTACGCCGCCGGACGGCAATGCCGGCGCACTCCCGAGCGGGATTTTGTTTTCAACCAACGGAGTAACCGTGTGAAGGCCGTCTACACCGAACTGCATCGCAGCCACGACCCGCAATTTTTCCTGGTGCGCGGCGTCGTCCAGCGCACCACCGAGCAGCCGGAGCGCGCCGATCGCTTGCTGGCAGGACTGAAAGCCGGCAGGCACGATCTGGTCGCGCCGACCATTTTCGGCCAGGGACCGCGGGCACGGATCCACAGCCCCGAATATCTTCGCTTTCTGGAGGAGGCGTGGGACGCCTGGAGTGCGCTTGGTGATTCAGGCCCGGAGATGATCGCCAATGTGCATCCGGTCCGCAACGCCGCCACTTACCCGACCCATGTTGTCGGCCGGCTCGGCTGGCACGCGGCCGACACGGCATGCCCGATCGGTCCCGGCACCTGGGCTGCGGCCTGTGCCGCGACCGATGTTGCCGTCACCGCTGCCCAACTCGTGATGGACGGTGAAGACGCGTCCTACGCGCTGTGCCGTCCGCCCGGTCATCATGCCTACCGCGATATCGCGGGCGGATTCTGCATTCTTAACAACAGCGCAGTGGCGGCGGCTCAACTTAAGCTGAAACACGAGCGGGTCGCGATCCTCGATGTCGACGTGCATCACGGCAACGGCACGCAGGGTATCTTCTACGAGCGCCCCGACGTTCTCACGGTCTCGATCCATGCCGATCCCGTCTTCTTCTATCCCTATGTGTGGGGATATGCCCATGAGCGCGGCGTAGGTCCCGGCCTCGGCGCCAACCTGAACATTCCGTTGCCGAAGGGCACCGGGGATGACGATTATATAAAGGCGATCGGCGAGGCGGAGAAAACCATCCGCGCGTTTGCGCCTGGAGCGCTTGTGGTGGCGCTCGGGCTGGATGCCTCGGAGCACGATCCGCTCGCCGGTCTTGCGGTGACGACCGATGGGTTCCGGCGCATCGGCGCGGCGATCGCGCGGCTGGGCCTTCCGACCGTTTTCGTGCAGGAGGGAGGATATCTCTCCGAGATCCTTGGCGCGAATCTCACCGCTACGCTTGGTGGCTTCGAGGAGGCGCGTTAGCTCGCAGGTGTGGCACGATGTCCTGATGTCCAAATCTCGACATCGGCCACTGGCCGATCTAGGCTCAGGACGCGATGCAGCGAAGAACGGTCCGGATGCTCTCAGCTTTGCGGGCTCTGCTGGCTCCATTCTGGAGCTTTTCCCGAGAGCGGGCGGCTGCGCAGCGCGATGCGCCCGATAGATCGGCCTCACCACTTCTGATGTACGTTGCGGCCGCTCTTTTTCTGGTGCTGTCGATCCTCGTGATCGATCTGCACCGCGACGAACTGCGCGCGCTCGGTCTTGTCGGTGGGTAGACCGGTCTTTATGAGCCCGTGAGGTACCGACGCGCGGGCGTCTATTCGATGACGATGCGCGGCGGCGGCCGGTGCGCGGCGCCGGTGACGATCGTGGTCCAGATCTCCCGTGCCATGCCGATGTAATGCCTGGCATGGACGCCGTCGGGTTCGATCGCGACGATCGGGCGGCCGTCGTCGGAAGTCTGGCGGATCTGCATGTCGAGCGGGATTTCGCCGAGATAGGGGATGCCGCGGCGCATCGCTTCCGTCCGCGCGCCGCCGTGACCAAAGATCGGCGTGACGTGGTTGCAGGTCGGACAGCAGAAGCTCGACATGTTTTCGATCAGGCCCAGGATCGGAATGCTTACCTTCTGGAACATCGCGATGCCGCGCCGCGCGTCGATCAGGGCGATGTCCTGCGGCGTCGAGACGATGATCGCGCCGGCCAGCGGCACCTGCTGCGCCATGGTGAGTTGCGCATCGCCGGTGCCGGGCGGCAAATCGACGACGAGAATGTCGAGATCGTCCCATGCGACTTCGCGCAGCATCTGCGTGATCGCCGAGATCACCATCGGCCCGCGCCAGATCATGGCGTTGTCTTCCTCGACCAGAAAGCCGATCGACATCACCTTGACGCCAAAACGCTCCATCGGCTCCAGCATGCGCGGGCCGAGCTGCCGCGGCTTGCCGCGCAGCCCGAACAGTCTTGGTTGCGACGGACCATAAATATCGGCGTCGAGAATGCCGGTCTTCAGCCCGAGCGAGGCAAAGCCGAGCGCGAGGTTGCAGGAGGTGGTGGACTTGCCGACGCCGCCCTTGCCGGAGGCGACCGCGATGACATGCTTGACGCCGGGAATGCCTGATGCTTTCGACGTCGCGCGGGCCTTGAGATCGAGAGGAGTGTCGGACACGGACTGCTCACGATCCAAGCGGATCGTCCTTCTTCACATCGCGCGCGCGCAAATAATCTTCCGTCGTCATGACCGGCGGGCGTTGCGGCGCCGCGTGCGGATCGAAACTTTCGTTCACCACCGCTTCGACACGGCAATCCGCGCACATCTTGATGACGTCGAGGCGTTTTGCGTTGGCACCCTGGAACATCCAGTGCTTTTCGCCGAGCTTTGCCAGCACGCGGTCGATTGAGCTCTTGGTGCCGAACGGCTTGCCGCAGGCGATGCAGTTGAACGGCTCTTCTTCTTTCAGCACACGCTGCGGCGTGTTCCAGGCCTGGAAGTCGAGACGCGGTTCGATGCTGATGACCTTTTCGGGGCAGGTGGATTCGCAGAGCCCGCATTGCACGCAGAGGCTCTCGGTAAAGCGCAGCATCGCGCGATCGGGATTGTCCGATAGAGCGCCGGTCGGGCAGGCGGTGACGCAGGCATGGCACAGGGTGCAACCTCCGACATTCAGATTCACGGTGCCGAACGGAGCGCCCGGCGCCAGCGCTACCACATCGACAGGCGAGGGAGCGGCGAGGTAGAGCTCGCGAAACGTCGTTTCGAGCACGCTGCGTTTTGCACCCCGCGGCACGAAGCCGACGGGCTTGTCTGTTGCGACCCCGCGTGGGGCGGCATCCAGCATCGCACGCAACTGGTCCGGATCGTCGGTCTCGATGATCTGAATGATGCCGGTGCCGAAACCCAGCGCGCTAACGACACGATCCGCGGTTTCGACCGCGCGGCGCAGTGCGGTGATGTCGTGGCGGGGCTTGGCACGCGTGAGCAGCGCGACGCCGCTACCGCCATAGGCGAAGACGGAGGCGATAAGTTCCGGGCCGAGCTGCGTCACTTCGTTGACCGCCAGCGGCAGCACATTGGCCGGCAAGCCCTCGCCGAACCGCGCCAGCGCGTCGATGATTTCCTCGCCGTGCTCGCCATCGTGAAACAACACGATAGCGCTATTGCCACCAGCCTTGCGGTAGGTCTGCAGCAGCGTGCGCAGCCGCCGCATCAGGGCGTCCGCGCTCGGCAGCGCATAGGAAGCCGCGCCGGTCGGGCAGACGGAAGCGCAGGAGCCGCAACCCGCGCAGATATTGGCGTCGATCGCGACGGCGTTGCCATCAGGCGTGATCGCGCCGGTCGGACACAGGTCGAGACAGCGCGTGCATCCGGTAATCGAAGAGCGCGAATGCGCGCACAGCGAAGGCTCGAAATTGACAAACCGCGGCTTGTCGAAGGTGCCGACCAGCGCGCCGGCATCCGCAATCGCGCGCTCGACGGCGGCCTTGTCGCGCGGATCGGCGCGCAGATAGCCAGGACGCAATTCATACGCGGGAAACAGCGGTGCGCCGCCGGAGAGATCGAGGATCAGGTCGCAGGTGGAAGTGGCGCCGTTACGCGAAGGCCCGAACGCGAGCTTCGCGCGCGAGGAAGGAGAGGGCAGCGCGTAATCGTCGATCGCGAGTTCGAAGTGCCCGAGATGTCCGAGGGCGTTGCGGATCGTGCCCTTCAGCACGGGAAACTCATTCGTCCGGCGCGGGATCACGTCGCCGGGTTTGGTCAGAAGCACGGTAATGTCCAAACGATCGGCGAGACGCTGCGCGGCCTCGATGGCAATTTCGTCGCGGCCATAGATCAGCGCGACACCGCTGCTTTCGAGCGTCACCAGCGAGATCGGAGGCATGTCTTCGCCCGCTGCGGCAATCAGCGCTGCGGCTTTTGGTCCCGCCGCCGCCGCGTCCTTCGACCAGCCGCCGGTCTCGCGGATGTTGACGAAGGTGAGCTGGGCTTGCGGCGAATTCTCCGCGACTTCCCGAAACAGCGCCTCTTCCTGGGTGCACGCAACCGTGATCGGTGTGCCTTCGGCGAGCGCCTTCTTGAACTGGTCGAGGTCGAGGCCGCAAAGCTGGTTCGCCTGCGTCAGCTTGGCCGCCGTGCAGCCACGGCCGATCGCTTCCGCATCGAGCGGCATGGTCTTCTCGCAACTACAAATCAGGAGGCGAGACGTCGCCGCACTCATTTTGAAATACCTTGGACCAGATGCCTTAAGCGGGCAGTTGCTTTATCCCGCAGTTCTGCGGTAACCGCTCGGGCGGACATCTGCAAGACACAAAGGCCGCTCGCGCCGCCACCTTGGGCGGGATAGCATACACCTGCGGCCCATGAAGCAATGAGGGAATAGTTCTTCGTGATCGCTCGTCTCGGTGATACGGAACAGACACTCGATCTGCCCCCCGGTTATACTTTGGTCGCGTTGCGCGAGCTCGGCGATGCCTTCGCCCGGGCCTGCGAGATCGCGGCGGAAGCGGGCGCCGGGACACTGGTGTGGGTGCGCCGCTACGACCTGGTCGAGTTCGCGGTGGTGCTTGAACCCGACGAGCCGCTCCGTTCGGCGCGCCGGGCATTCTTTGCCGGCATGAATGCGCTGGCCGATGCGATTGCCGCCCATTGTCCGCCAGAGCGGGAGGTCGGTTTCGACTGGCCCGACGCGATCCGCTTCGACGCGGGATTGCTCGGCGGCGGGCGGCTCGGCTGGCCGGCCAAATGCACCGAAGACGACATACCTGAATGGCTCGTTTTCGGCGTGATCCTGCGCGCTGCCGACATGGCGCATATCCCGGAAGTGCAGGCGGCCGCGGGCGTGTCCTTGCTGAGCGAAGGTTTCGAGATGGTCGATACCGATGCGATCATCGAAAGCTTCAGCCGCCACCTCATGACCGCCTTCGACCGCTGGAAAGAGCGCGGCTTCGAGGCCATCGCGCGCGACTATCTGGAGCGGCTTCCCAAAAACAAAGCCGGCGAGCGCCGCGGCATCGACGTCAACGGCGATCTCCTGGTGAGCCTGCCCGCCGGCAGCGGAGCGCCTGCGCGGGAAAGTCTGGTGGATGCGCTTGGGCGCGCTGCTTGGTATGATCCGCAGGCGCGCGGTCCGAAATTCGGATGAGGCGGACATGTTGAAATTTCCGCGTACCATCAGGCTGGACCCGTCGGATACCTTTGTTTTCGAGCGGGCAGCCGAACCCGGGGAATGGGCGGTTTCCGGCGCGTTCGTGTTCTGGCACCGGGATCCGGCCACGCTCGGCCAGAAGCAGCGCGTGGCGTTGCGTTCGGGCTTTCTCGGAATCGACAGTTTGGGATGGTCGACGCTTGCCATCGTCACCGAAGCCACCGAAGCGGAGCGGGAGACGATGATCGAGCGGCTCGCGGGGCAGTTGGTGGAGAAATTCGGGGCGCCTGATGCGCAGGCCGCGCGCCATGCCGCCGAGGAGGAGATCGCGTTCGCAGGCTCGCTGTGCGAACACCCGCCGCAGACGCTGCTTGCTGTGCAGCGCACCGTCGAAAACGGTGAAATTCGTGAACGCTTTCGCACCCTCAAGCCGCGCGCAGGTGCCGGAGATGCCGACCGGTTGCACGGCCATGCCAGCGCCTTTACCTTCCATGAAGTCGAAGGCGATGTTGAACCCAAGGAAGAGGTCGATCTTCTCGGGCTGATCAGGACCGATGCCAGGACGACGGATCGCACATGAGAGAATTCTGGGTCGCCTCGGGCCATCACTTCACGCGCCGCGCCGATCACGGCGGACTGATCGCGACGCCCGAACTCATCATGGCCTATTTGGCGCGGCCCGAATTGATGCCGCCGGCGGATGCCTGCGAGGCCGAGCGCGATCTGCATGCGAGCCTGATGGCTGATCCGCTGCGCGCCGTGTCAGCTAAGGACATCGCCCGGCTTGCCGATGCCGATGCACGCGAAAATTGGTCCTTCATGATGGATTTCCGCGACCGGCTGATGGCGGCGCCGTCGCTGGAGGCGGTTTATGTCGCGCTGGCCCGCAAGGGGGCCGGCGACCTGCCGCCAGTCTTTCTGTCGCAACTGTGCCACCTGATCCTGCGCAACGCCCTCGAAGGCTGCGAGGATCCCTATACGCTGCGGGCGGCGGAGTTGTTCTATCGCAGCCAACTGGCGGCCGTTCACGACGGCACGCTGCTGCTGGCCGATGCGGAGACGATCGAGGCTGAGCAGCATGCCCAGCACGACCTGCATTCATCGCCGCTCACGGCCATGCTGCAACAGCCAACGTCGTTCGGCGAAATGGACGTGATGGACGACGAAAACGCCTGGACCTACTGGTCGCGTTCGGACGCGCACGCGATGGTCATGAACCTCGGCGGCAATGCCAAGGCGCGCGCCGGCCTGTGCCGGGTCGTCGAACGCTGGATCGCTCATTTGCTCGGCGTTACCGTCAGCGTCGAAACAACAGCCTCGATCGAAGATCGCGACTGGCGCTGGTTTACAGGCCTCGACAGCGAGGCGACGCGGATCGGCAATGCGCTGTGGCGCGGCGAGCGATTGGAAGGCGACGTTGCCGAGCGCATCGTGGCTCTGATGCGCCTGAGCTTTGAAGATGCGCGGCTGGTGGATGAGCGGGTCGGCGACAAGCCGGTCTACCTCATCCTCGCCATGGGCGCAGACAAGGTGGTGAGATTAAAGCCGCAAAATCTGGTCGCGGGCCTGCCGCTGGCGGCGGCCGCGAGTGTCACATGATCCGCCAAGAGAGGATCGGGAATGGCCATGACTGAAGCATCCCGCGAGGTTGGCGTGGTGGTGCGACGCCGTTCGATCGACAATCCCTGGATCGATGAATTGTGGTCGCCGGCGCTGATCCTGGAGGAGGTGCCGTCAACGGCGCCGTGGACCGCGCTGTCCAGCGAGGCCGATTCCACGACTTATTATGCGGGCGCGGCCAGCATCGATCTGTTCAGTGCGGAAACGGCCAATTATCGCGACAACCTCGCCGACGGCGCGCCGCTCATCTGGGTCGCGTTGCGGCGCCGGGATGGCGCCGCCGAGCTGGAGCTGACGAAAGTGACCGCTGACCCGACCGAAGGGGAGGCGATGTTCGAAAGCGGCTGCGATGTGATCGGTACCGTGCCGATGCCGCCTGAGATCGCGTCATGGATTGCAGCCTTTGTCGATCGATTCCATGTCGAGCAGGTATTCCACAAGCGCAAGCGGGATCGCGCGGCGGACGATCGGCCGCGCGTGCCGGGTCACCGGCCGGATAAGGGAACGGGGCACACATGAGTGGTCCGGACGAAGCCGATCGGGACAAGGGCTTTCTGGCGCGATGGTCGCAGCGCAAGCGGGAGGCAAAGCAGCCGGAGCCAACGCCGGACGCGCCGGCCGCCGAAGGTGTTGAATCGTCGGGCTCGCCCGCACCGCAAGGCCAAGATGTCGCGCCGGAATTCGATCTCTCGACCTTGCCAAAGCTCGAGGAACTGACCGGAAGCACCGATATCACGGCATTTCTGCGCAAAGGCGTTCCCGAACATCTGCGGAATGCGGCCTTGCAGAAATCCTGGGCGCTGGATCCCGCAATCCGCAATTATGTCAATCCAGCGCTTGAATACGCCTATGACTGGAATGCACCGGGCGGGGTTCCCGGCGGCGGCGACCTGGGCGCAAGTGTCGATGTGGCGCGTCTTGTGTCGCAAATCATGGGCGAACCCATAGTCGAAACGATAAATTCCGATTCAAACCGTAAAGATGACGCGGCAGGCTCTCTCGTAGAGCCGTCCACATCCGATCTGCCGGCAAAACCGCAGATTGATCTCCCGAATCAGTCTCTCAGACGGTCGGGTGAGCCGAATGCGGCGGAAACTGAAGCCATTTCAACGACCGACGGCGATGTCCGCGAACCCGAGCCAGCTGACGAATCCCAGTCAGCGCGACCTGCTGCACCGCAGCAGCTGGTGCGACGTCATGGCACCGCAAAACCGATTGTTTAGACAAAAGTTTTTGCGGACATAGGCGACGCCTATGTTACAAATTTCTCCTTGGAATAATTCTAGTTCTAAGCTGTGCGCCCAGAAGAGGGACATCTTTTGGGCGAGGGCGCGAGTGGGTGGGGAGAAATCGGTAGCACCATGCGTGACGCCGGTCTGGAACTAGCAATCAAGGCAGCGGGTGGCGTTGCATCGCTGGCACGAGGGATCGGCATTGCGCAGCCGTCGGTTTCTGCGTGGTCGCGCATTCCGGCCGAGCGGGTCCTCGCCGTCGAGGCGCTGACGCGAGTGAATCGTTTTGTTCTTCGTCCCGATCTGTACGGGCCACCCGAGGATCAGGTGAAACCGCAAACCGAGATCGACGAGATTGATCAACTGCGCGCCGCGGAGTACGGCCTGCTGTCCTTGCTGCTCGGCAAGGCGCCTGACACTGACACGCTCAAGCGCGTGGCCACGCTGAAAGGCGACGCATCCGATCTCGGCATCGCGCATATCGAACTCGCTGCGGCAGCCGCGGCGACCGATGATCGCGCCGTCAGCAAGGAATTCTTCGATCTCTTCATCGGTCTCGGCCGCGGCGAGCTGCTTCCCTATGCCTCCTACTATCTGACCGGCTTCCTTCACGAGCGCCCGCTGGCGCGGGTGCGCGAAGACCTGAATGCGCTCGGAATCGAGCGCGCCGGCACCTCGCGGGAGCCGGAGGATCACATCGCTATCCTGCTCGAGGTCATGGCGGGCCTTGCACGCACCGACTTCGAGGCCGAGTTCGCCGAACAGGCGCGTTTTTTCGAACGGCATCTCAAGCCGTGGGCGGCGCGGATGTTCGCCGATCTGGAAATGTCGCCATCGGCGCGCTTCTACCGCGCCGTCGGCCGCGCCGGCCGTGTCTTCATGGAATTGGAATCCGAGGCCTTCACGCTGTCCGAGTGACGGCGACAGGCAAGGTGAAAAGGAGATCGCAATGAGCAAGCCATCTGACCTCAAGGACAAGTCGCGGGCCACGGTTGTGGATCGGCGCAGCTTGTTTCTGATGGGCGGTTCGGCGGTCGCAGCAGCAGCCGTTGTCCCGCTCACCGGCGGCGAGGCGGTCGCGGATGAGTCGCAGGCCGAGCGCGTCAAGGCGCGCTACAAGGAAACCGATCACGTCAAGAACTACTATCGCGTCAACCGGTATTGATGGGACAACGCACATGTTGATGAAGCGAAGAGACGGATCCGCGGGCAGGGCGCGTTTGCAGGGTGTCGCCGCCGGCCTCGCATCTGGCGTTCTCGACCGCCGCACGTTCCTGCGACGGTCGGGTCTGGCGGCGGGCGCGGGCGCTGCGATCGGCCTGATGCCGCTCGGCTCGGTGCGCAAGGCGCAGGCCGGGCCAAAAATCGTCGGCGCGCCGACCGAAATCAAGAAGAACATCTGCACGCATTGCTCGGTCGGCTGCACCGTGATCGCCGAAGTGCAGAACGGAGTCTGGGTCGGCCAGGAGCCGGCCTGGGACAGCCCGATCAACCGTGGCTCGCACTGCGCCAAGGGCGCCTCGGTGCGCGAACTCGTGCATGGCGACCGCCGCCTGAAATCCCCGATGAAGCTGGTCAACGGCGAGTGGCAAAAGGTCTCGTGGGATCAGGCGATCAACGAGATCGGCGACAAGATGCTCGAGATCCGTGCCAAGTCCGGCGCCGACTCGGTGTATCTGCTCGGCTCGGCAAAATTCTCCAACGAGGGCGGCTATCTGTTCCGCAAGTTCGCGGCCTTCTGGGGCACCAATTCGATCGACCACCAGGCCCGCATCTGTCATTCGACCACTGTCGCCGGCGTCGCCAATACCTGGGGCTACGGCGCGATGACGAATTCCTACAACGACATCAGAAACTCGAAGACCATCGTCTTCATGGGCTCAAATGCCGCCGAAGCGCATCCGGTTTCGCTGCAGCACATCCTGACCGGCAAGGAGATCAACCGCGCCAACGTGTTCGTGCTCGATCCGCGCTTCACCCGCACCGCGGCTCACGCCACCGAATATGTCCGGTTCCGCAGCGGCACCGACATCGCCGTCATCTGGGGCATGCTGCACCACATCTTCAACAATGGTTGGGAAGACAAGGAATTCATCAAGCAACGCGTCTACGGCATGGATCAGATCCGCGCGGAAGTTGCGAAGTGGACGCCGGAGGAAGTCGAACGCGTCACCGGGATTCCCGGCGAACAGATGAAGAAAGTCGCCGAGACCTTTGCCAAGCAAAAGCCCTCGACCTTCATCTGGTGCATGGGCGGCACCCAGCACACCGTCGGTACCGCCAACGTCCGCGCCTATTGCAACCTGCTACTGGCGACCGGCAATGTCGGCACTTTCGGCGGCGGCGCCAACATCTTCCGCGGCCACTGCAACGTGCAGGGCGCGACCGATATCGGCCTCGATATCACGACGTTGCCGCTCTATTACGGCCTGGTCGAAGGTGCCTGGAAGCACTGGGCGCGCGTCTGGGAGGTCGAGTACGATTCTCTGCAGTCGCGCTTCGATGAGGTACCGGCGAAGGCGGGTCGTCCGGCCCGTACCCGCAAGCAGAACATGGAATTGCCGGGCATCCCGTGGACCCGCTGGTTCGATGCGACGCTGGCCAACCCTGATGATGTCGACCAGCGCGACATCGTGAAAGGCGTGGTCATCATGGGTCACGGCGGCAACACCGTGCCGCGCATGACGGAGATGGTGAAGGGCCTGGAGAAGCTGGAATTGCTCGTGGTCGCCGATCCGCATCCGACCACGTTCGCCGCGATTTCCGAACGCAAGAACGGCACCTACCTGTTGCCGGCCTGCAGCCAGTTCGAGACGTCGGGCTCGCGCACGGCGTCGAACCGCTCGCTGCAGTGGGGCGAGCAGATCGTCAAGCCGATCTTCGAGTCGAAGGACGACTACGAGATCATCTATCTGCTGTCCAAGAAGCTCGGTTTCGCCGATCCGATGTTCAAGAACATCAAGGTCGAGAACAACCGTCCGTCGCCCGAGGATCTGTTGCGCGAGATCAACCGCGGCGGCTTCTCGACCGGCTATTCCGGCCAGTCGCCGGAGCGGTTGAAGGCGCATATGAAGAACCAGGGCAAGTTCGACCTGGTGACCTTGCGCGCCAAGGCGGACGAGCCAGAGGTCGGCGGCGACTATTACGGCCTGCCGTGGCCGTGCTGGGGTACGCCGCAGATCAAGCATCCGGGTACGCACACGCTCTACAATACCAACCTGCACGCCAAGGACGGCGGCGGCACGTTCCGCGCGCGCTTCGGCGTAGTCTATGAGGAGAAGCAGCCGGACGGCTCGGTGAAGAACGTCAACCTGCTATCCGAAGGCTCCTACAGCAAGGGCTCGGAACTGACCGACGGCTATCCCGAGTTCACCTACGGCGTGCTCAAGAAGCTCGGCTGGGACAAGGATCTCACCGCGGACGAACTCGCCACCATCAACAAGATCGGCGGCAACAATCCCGATGGCGTCGGCTGGGCGGTTGATCTGTCGGGCGGCATCATTCGCGTCACGCTCGAACATGGCGTGATGGCGTATGGCAACGGCAAGGCCCGCGCGGTGGCGTGGAATCTGCCCGATCCCGTGCCGGTTCATCGCGAGCCGATCTATACGGCGCGGCCCGATCTGGTCGCGAAGTATCCGACGCGTCCGGACGGGCGTCAGTTCCGGATGGCCAATCTGGGCTTCTCCGTTCAGAAGGCGGCGGTGGACAAGGGGCTTGCCAAGCAATTCCCGATCATCCTGACCTCGGGACGTCTCGTCGAATACGAAGGCGGCGGCGAGGAGACGCGGTCGAACCGCTGGCTTGCCGAACTGCAGCAGGACATGTTCGTCGAGGTCAATACCTCGGACGCTTCCGAACGCGGCATCAAGGACGGCGGCTGGGTCTGGGTGTTCGGTCCGGAAAACGGCTCGAAGGCGCGGGTCAAGGCGCTGGTCACCGACCGTGTCGGCAAGGGCGTGGCGTTCATGCCATTCCACTTCTCCGGCTGGTTCCAGGGTGTCGATCAGCGCAGCAAGTATCCGAAGGGGGCCGACCCGATCGTGCTCGGCGAAAGCGTCAACACCATCACTTCGTACGGTTACGACCCGGTCACTGGCATGCACGAGGGCAAGGTTACCCTGTGCCAGATCCAAGCGGCGTGAGAGGAGAATAGATCATGGCTCGCGTCAAATTTCTCTGTGATGCCGACCGCTGCATCGAGTGCAACGCCTGTGTCACGGCCTGCAAGAACGAACATGAAGTGCCGTGGGGCATCAACCGCCGCCGCGTCGTCACCATCAACGACGGCAAGCCCGGCGAGCGCTCGGTCTCGATGGCCTGCATGCACTGCACGGATGCGCCGTGCGCGGCGGTCTGTCCGGTATCGTGCTTCTACACCACCGCTGACGGCGTGGTGCTGCACTCCAAGGACCTCTGCATCGGTTGCGGCTACTGCTTCTACGCCTGTCCGTTCGGGGCGCCGCAATATCCGAAGGTCGGCAACTTCGGATCGCGCGGCAAGATGGACAAGTGCACCTATTGCGCGGGCGGCCCCGAAGCCGACTCCACGCCGGCCGAATACGCCAAATACGGCGCCAACCGCCTCGCCGAGGGTAAGCTGCCGCTTTGCGCCGAGATGTGCTCGACCAAGTCGCTGCTCGCCGGCGATGGCGCGATCATTGCCGAGATCTACAAGGAGCGGGTGATGAAGCGCGGTTACGGCTCCGGCATGTGGGGCTGGAAGACCGCCTACAGCGATTCACCGACCGGCTGATGCCATCCCCGCCGTGCCCCGGCGCGGCGGCGCATAATTCCGATAACCGAAAGGGCGTTGTGCAAATGCCAGGCTCACTTTCAATTCTCAAGGTCGCCGGTTTCAGGCTGTTGTTCGCGGCGTTCGCGCTGCTGTTTGTGCTGGCGCATCCCGCAGCCGCCCAGCTTTCCTTCAAGCCCACCGCCGAGGCCGTTCAGGAAGACAAGCTCCTGAATGCGCTGAAGGAGGGCGACAAGATCAGCGGGCGCGTATCGATCCCCGACGGAAACGCTGCCAATCTGATCCAGCCTGCCGGGCGCGACTGGCGTGACTTCCATCGCGGCAAGCTGCCCTGGATCGGTGGCATTGCCATTCTCGGCATGATTGCCTTGCTGGCGATCTTCCTGATGGTCCGCGGCCGGATTCGCGTGCGCCAGGGGCTCTCGGGGAAGACGATCCTTCGCTTCGCCAGCTTCGAACGGTTTACCCACTGGCTCACGGCAAGCTGCTTCATCATCCTTGCACTGTCAGGTCTGAACGTCAGCTTTGGCCGCACGCTGATCCTGCCATTGTTCGGCGCGGATGCCTTTGCGGCCATGTCGGCCTGGGCCAAGCTCGCACATAACTACCTGGCATTCCCGTTCATGCTGGGCCTCGTGGTCATGTTCCTGATCTGGATCAAGGACAACATCCCGGGCAAGGTCGACCTGGAGTGGATCAAGCAGGGTGGCGGCATTCTCCCCAACGGCAAGCATCCGCCGGCCAAGCGTTTCAATGCCGGTCAGAAGGGCATTTTCTGGATCGTCATCATCGGCGGGGCGCTGATGTCGGTGTCCGGTTGGTTCCTGATCTTCCCGTATCTTCCGGGCAACGTCACGGCTTTGCAGATCTGGACCGTGATCCACGCCGTGATCGCGATGCTCTTCATCGCCGCGATGCTGGCGCACATCTATATCGGCTCGATCGGCATGGAAGGCGCATTTGATGCGATGGGCACCGGCGAGGTCGATGTGAACTGGGCCAAGGAGCATCACTCGCTCTGGGTAGAAGAACAGCAGAGGAAGGCCGGCGCGCCGCCCGACCGCACGCCGCATGCCGTGCCGGCTGAATAGCCCGGCTCAAGTCATAGGTGAGGAAGTGATATGAAAGTCTTTGTTGCGGCTCTGGCTTTTGCCGTGGTTGCCGCCGTCGGCGTCGCGATGGTGCTCAACACCATTCAGGAGCCAAGCTACGTCGCCTTTTCGACCAGCGGCGCCAGGGTCGGCGATCCCGGCCATAACCTGATCGGCCCGAGCTGACGCCGGCGGTGGGCGTGCCTGACGTCACGCTGGCGTGGCCGGTCGAAATCCGCCTGCCGAAGGACCGCCGCACGCTGCGCGTCGTTTTTGACGACGGCCGCACCTTCGATCTCTCCGCCGAACTGCTGCGGGTGACCAGCCCCTCCGCCGAGGTGCAGGGGCATTCCGAAGCTGAGCGCAAGACGGTCGGCGGCAAACGTAATGTGACCATTCTTTCCGTCGATCCTGTCGGCAATTATGCCGTCAGAATAGGGTTCGACGACATGCACTCGACCGGCATCTATTCCTGGGCGTTCCTGCGCGATCTCGGCCTGAATGCCGGACAGCGCTTTCAGGACTACCTCGACGACCTCCAGGCCAAGGGCCTCGACCGTGACAGGCCGGGCGTGCGCTGAGGCCGATGCGGATGCAGCAAATCATTGCCGCAATCGCTTCACGCGCCAAGGCAAGCCGGTTCGCGCTTCCGGGCTTTGCGGCCTTGTTGATCGCGCTCCCGATCGGAACGACGGCCGCGCTCGCGCAACTGCGCGGGCATGGCGGGCCGGTGCGGGCGCTGGCGATCTCGGCCGACGGGCAAAGCGCGATCTCCGGCAGTTTCGATTCGACCGCGATCCGCTGGTCGCTGACGCGCAATGCGGCCGAGCAGGTGCTTCGTTTCCATGCCGACGCCGTCAATGCGGTCGCGCTGCTCAAGGATGGACGCGCGGCGACTGCCGGCGCCGATGGCCGCATCGCCATCTGGACTTTTGGCAAGACGGAGCCCGACGCGGTGTTCGAGGGCCACACGGCGCCAATCGCCGCGCTGGCGGTATCGCCCGATGGCGCAACGCTCGCATCCGCCTCATGGGACCACACGGTGCGGCTCTGGCCGCTCGCCGGTGGTGCGCCGCGCGTGCTCGACGAGCATACGCAGAACGTCAACGGCGTGGCGTTTACGGCCGATGGCCGCGCCCTGGTCAGCGTCAGCTACGACCTCAGCGTACGCATCTGGCCACTGTCGGGCGCGCAAACGCCGACCGTCGTCATGATGCCGACCCCGCTCAACGCCGTGGCCGCCGGCGCCGATGGTGAAATCACGGTCGGCGGCGCCGACGGCAAGGTTTATTTCCTGACCGCTGGCGGCGCGACGGCCGGCGAGGTTGCGGCAGGGCCAAGGCCGGTGATTTCGATTGCGATTTCGCCTGACGGTGCGCTGGTTGCAGCCGCAGGCATTGGCGGTACGGTTGCCGTGCTCGACCGCAAGGTGCGGACGCTCACGCGCACGCTGGTGGGTCCGGGCCTGCCGGTCTGGTCGGTGGCGTTCCTGCCCGACAGCCGCACGCTGCTCACGGGCGGCGCGGATAACATCATCCGGCGCTGGAACACGGCGACGGGCGAGCCGATCGATCCGATTCTGCTGGAGACAGGGGGAGATCCGCTCGCTGCCTTTGCCGGGGATCGCGGCGCGGAGATCTTTCGCGCCTGTGTGGCCTGCCATACGCTCGGCGCCGAGCAGGCCAACCGCGCTGGACCGACGCTTGCCGGAATCTTCGGTCGGCGCATCGCCACCGCAGCAGGGTACAATTTTTCCGAGGCGCTCAAGCGGCTCGACATCGTCTGGACGCCGGAGACGGTTTCCAAACTGTTCGAGATCGGGCCGCAAGCCTTCACGCCCGGCACCAAGATGCCGGAGCAACGCATCGGCTCGGAGCAGGATCGCGCCGCGCTGGTGCAGTTTCTCGAGCGCGCGACCAAGCGATAGGGCTGATCGACGCGGCGGTTATTCCGGCTCCGTCAATGCTTCGCAGGGCTCGAATAGACCAGCGACATGTCCTCGAACTCTTCGATCGGAAGCCTGGTTACGCCCGCGATGGCCGGAGATTTTTTCGACAACGCTACGCCGGTGGTCACGGTGGAACGCTCGGCCGAATTGATTGAATGCGACCGCATCGTGGTTGCGACAGCGAGCAGGGCGACCGCCACGAATCCGGAAATCAGCAGACGCTTCATGGAAAACTCCGTTGGCTCGATATGCAGTGTGGCTTGCACCACCGCATTACGGCCAACGGTCACGCCTGAATGTGGCCTGGGTCACCTATCACGATCTTGTTTTCGTCATGTGAGCAGGCACGAATCGGTGTCGCAAAATGCCGTACCGCGATTCCTGCGGCACTGATGCTCGCACGAGTTGCGTGCCCGATTGACTCGATTCGTGCAGCGACGATCTCACGGGACGCTTTGCGAATCCGCCGCGCCAAGTGCTGTCTTGTTGCCGGCGTCGCGACCGGGGACGCTGACATGGACCTCGTGGCCCTCGCGGATCGCCAGCGATGCGGCGGCGACGGCTGCTTCGAACGCCGCTTCCTTTGTCTCGTAGTCGTGCTGCGCACTCCCGTCGTGAAGGACCGTCCAGCCGTCCGGCTTGGAGACGATCATGTATTCGGCCAATCCCATTTGAGGCTCCTTGCAGTTCGCCGCGACCATGTAGAGAGGCAACGTGGAAAGCCTTCCCGGAGTTCCGATGGCTTGCCGCACGATGGGGCCGCGCGCTCACAGCTGCCGTATTGGGCTGCGATCGTGGGCAATCTCGCTCGCAGGACAGATCAAGTTTTCGGGGGACGTCCGCGCTTGGCGAACAACAATCCCTGCATGTCAGCGGCGTTCTGAAGGATGCCTGCGCGCTTCAGCGCCTCGCTTCGGACAGGACCGTGGGGCATCCCCCGTGCCTGCTCCAACGCTGTCAGCGCCTCTATATGCAAGGTTTGGGGGAGCCGAGCCTCGGTTTTCTTCCTGTCCATTCGAAAAGACTAGGAGCGCGATCTTCGTCTGTCTGTTCGGTATTGGATGTTGGAACCAGAGTTCGGTGGACAACCGGACGATGCGTCATCCCGGCCAGCAGCCTGTCCAGCCAGGGAGGGCCGCTTCGCCGGGAACCAAATCGCGGGCTGGCCGCTTCCAATTCTGGAGGTGCCCAATGAGCAAAGAGAAGCCTACCGACGATCCGCGCCAGCAAACGGACTGGGGATCGCACAAGCAGACCGACAAGCCCTGGAAGGGGAATCCGGAAAAGGAACAGCGGCCCGGACCGTCAAAACCCGATCTGGAAAAGTGGCATGAGACCAATACTCATTAGCCGTCGGGTCGGGCGGCGACGGGCTGATCGTCGAAGGCAAGGCGATTTGGACGATCTGGCGATGATTGCGGGCGCGGCTGCAGGAGGACCATAGCGTCCTCCGCGGGGCTTGCCTTCCGCCGGCAGGCTGGATCAGGAACAGAGATTGCCGCCGGACGTTTGCCCAAAAATGGCTGGATGTAGACATGACGGAACCGCTGCCCTTGCTGATAGACAGTTCGATCGAAATCGCCTGGGATTATCTCAACCGTACCGGGGAGTTGGGCGAGCCGATGGTGGCCGGCCGCTTTCTCAGCGACACGATCGAGTTGATGGTGCGCCACGGCGAGCGCCGGCGGTTGATGCTCGCCAACAAGGCAATCGTGGCCTATCAGCAATTCAGGCGGCAGCGGCCCGCGTCCCCGGTGCTCGCCTCGGCGTGATTGCCGCTCACTTGTTTGCGTCGGAACCCTTCGCGAGGGCGCAGGTTGAAGAGTCGCTTCAATCAAAGGAGTTCCCCATGAAGAAAACCATCCTGGCTTGCGCCTGCGCCCTGTTGCTGTCGACTGGAGGCGCGTTCGCACAGATGCAGCCGGCCCCCGGCGCATCGAGCGAAGGAAATGTCGGCCCCGGCGCCACTAAAAGCACGACCAAGCATACAAACATGAAGAAGGGAACGACGACCGGAGCCGCTACCGGAAAAATGAAGTCCGGTTCGTCCGGCAGTGCTTCCAGCATGGACAATGCCGCACCCGGCGCCAAAAAATAATTACGACCCGAAGCCGGTGGCTGCTTGCGCGAATGCCGCTGCCTGAGGGCAACGGCATTGGCCTCGTTCGCGCTTAACGGCGGCTAGTGCTCGTTTCCGCATGACGCGGGCATGAGATGCCGACGACTAGAATTGTGCGTGCTGCCCACCCGGCCGCGAAATTCCGCTCAACGCAGCGCCGATACCGTTGCCGGCTTGCGCCAGCGCGATGTCGCCCAGCGCAATGATGCCGACGAGCCGCTTGTCGCGATTGAGCACCGGCAGGCGACGGACTTGGATGTCACCCATGATCGCGCTCACCTCGTCGAGGTTCTGATCGTCGTAGCAATATCTGACCTCGGCCGTCATTACGTCGCCGACCCTTGCTTCGGGGCCGCGGCCCATGCCGATGCCACGGATCGCGATATCGCGGTCGGAGAGCATGCCGACCAGGCGGTCATTATCGGTCACCGGCAGCAGCCCAACGGCAAGCGCCGCCATGGCCTGCGCGGCATCCTTTAATGTGTCACCGGGAGTGCAGAGTTGAACCTCCGAGGTCATCGCATCGGAAACTTTCATGTGACGCTCTCTCCTTGGCGGTTGCTTGATCGGCTAACAGGCAGTGCCGACCGCTGTTCCGCGGGCAAAATGAAGCATTGCCGACACTGGCGGAGAGACTTCAGACCGGGCTGAAGTCTCTCGCCGACATCTCTTCCGGTCTGTCTACCAACGCTCGCCGGCGATGCCGACGCCCACGCTCACGCCGGGGGCGCGGATGCCGACGCCGGCGCGCGGCTCATCGTAGTCGCGGTAGCGCCGCTGCTCGATATATTGCTCGCGCGGCTGATAAGCGTATGAATCGCGGACGACCACGCGGCTGCCGCCGCGGGTGCGATAGCAGCGCCCGTTGTCGTCGCAGACCATACGGACCTGCTGTATCAGGTCGGAGTTGGTGTATTCGCTGCTGGTGTAGATGTCAGACGCGTTTGCGCTTCCGGCCAGAAGCGCGCCCGTGCCGGCCAGCAGGCCGATTGCGATCTTCCTCATAAGTTCCTCCTCCTTCGAAAGCTGCCCTCCGGGCTCAAAGCATCGCGCCAGCTTTGGTTCCGACGCGGAAAGCAACGAGGCCGGAGTTCCATCAACCCGCGAGGGGAGGCGGCAGCGCGGAGGCGCCGATCGTAGGCCTCATCGTCGCAGAGGCAACCACGCCGCGCTTCATGCGTTGGCCCACATGGAGGCACCAAGTAATGACAAATGAATCTATCCCCATCATCTCCCACAACGCACTCGTTCTGATCGGCGACGGCCAGAAGGCATTGTTTCTGCGCAACAAAGGCACCGCGCACCAGGTCAAGCTTGAGGTCGAGCAAGTGCTGGAACAGGACAATCCGGCAACGCGCGAGCAGGGTACCGATCGTCCGGGGCGCTCCGTTTCGAGCGTCGGTATGGCGCGAAGCGCGGTAGAGGAGGTCGACTGGCACCACATCGCCAAGGAACGCTTCGCCGGGGATATCGCGGAAGCGCTCTACCGTCATGCCCACGACAATCGTTTCGACAAGCTCGTCGTCATCGCGCCGGCGAAGATTCTCGGCACTTTGCGCAAGGCATTTCATGCCGAGGTGACAGACAAGATCGTGGGCGAGATTCCGAAGGAATTGACGTCGCACCCGATACCGCAGATCGAAAAGCTGATAGCGGCCTAGCCACATTTCGGCTGGGCGACGGTGCTCGCAGCTTCGCGACGGTCGGACGCCGGGCCGCCGTTATGTCACAGGCCCCGGATTGAACAGCGCCAGCGAGTTGGTGAGCTTCCAGTGTTCGGCCCAGGTCTCGCGGCCGCTCGCCACGTCAAGCATGAGACGGAACAGTTCCCAGCCGACGTCCTCGATCGTCGCATCGCCGGTGGCGATACTGCCGGCGTCAACGTCGATCAGATCGTGCCAGCGTTGCTTGAGTTCGCTGCGCGTCGAGACCTTGATGACCGGCACGGCGGCAAGGCCATAGGGCGTGCCGCGGCCGGTGGTGAAGACGTGCAGCGTCATGCCCGAGGCCAATTGCAGCGTGCCGCAGACAAAATCGCTGGCCGGCGTCGCCGCAAAAATCAGCCCTTTCTGGTTTACCCGCTCACCCGGCGCCAGCACGCCCGCGATCGGGCCGGTGCCCGACTTGATCACCGAACCCATCGCCTTCTCGACGATGTTGGAGAGGCCGCCCTTCTTGTTGCCCGGCGTGGTGTTGGCGCTGCGGTCGGCTTCGCCGCCGGCGAGATAGCGGTCATACCAGGCCATTTCGCGCACCAGCGCGTCCGCAACGTCCTGGTTCGCCGCACGCGGCGTCAAGAGATGGATGGCGTCGCGCACCTCGGTGACTTCGGAAAACATCACGGTGGCGCCGGCGCGGACCAGAAGATCTGCGGCAAAACCCAGTGCCGGATTGGCGGTCACGCCTGAGAACGCATCGCTGCCGCCGCACTGCATGCCGACCACCAGCGCCGACGCCGGGCAGGTTTCGCGGCGTCGCTTGTTCAATATCTGCAAGCGCGCGTCGGCCATCTGCACGATGTCGTCGACGATTTCGCCGAACCCTGTAAGGCCTTCATCCTGCATCCGCATGATTTCGTCGTCGCCGTTCATCCCCTCGGGCAGCAACAGTTCAGGCTGAAGTTTCTCGCAACCGAGACCAACGATCATCACCTCGCCGCCGAAATTGGGATTGCGGGCGAGGTTCTGCAGCGTGCGGATCGGGACCGCGGCGCCCGGCGCGTTGATCGCGACCCCGCAGCCATAGGCATGCGTGATCGCCACCACGTCGTCGACGTTGGGATATTTCGGCAATAGCTCCTTGCGAATCCGGTCCAGCGCGAACTCGACCGTGCCGGCGACGCATTGCACGCTGGTCGAGATCGCGAGGATGTTGCGGGTGCCGACCGAACCGTCGGCATTGCGATAGCCTTCGAAGGTGTGGCCTTCCAGCGGCGGCAGGGCGATCGCGCCGCCGTTCGGCATCGGCAGATTGTCGAACGACGGCGCGTCGGGCATCTGCACCAGCGATTCCTTGACCCAGCTGCCTTTCGCGATCGGCGCTGCGGCGCGACCGATGACCTCGCCGTAGCGGCGAATGATTTCGTCCTGTCCGATATCGGCGAGGGCAACCTTGTGGCCCTGCGGGATCTGCTCGATCAGCCGTAAGCCGCACGCGAATTCAGCGCCCGGGTGCAGACCGCCGCGGTTCGCGACGATCGCGACGTTGTCGTCCGCGTGCATGCGGATGTAGAGCGGTTTCGCGGTGACGGGCTGCATGTCGAATCCTTAGGTCGCTGGCGGCATCAGGCAACGCGTAGCTGCGCCGCATGATCGAGGCAATCAAGGTCAAACCGCGCGCCTGATCAAGCGGCTCTTCGGAACAACGCGCGGGCGGTATGGGCTCGGCGGCCCGCCCAATAGGGAAGGAATCCTAAATCGACGACGGGGTATTCAGGGAACCTAATAGTCAAATAATATTACTAGTCAGATCTGATCTTCCGTGAAATATTCCCCGCGCTGCCATCAATGGACAGCTTTTGAGGTGCCTTGATACCGAATTCGGGCATGCAGGCACCCTGAACAACATTTGGGAGAACGCGCCTCATGACCACCAAAGCCCTCCTCGCGGCCACAGCGCTGGTCGCCATCACCCTTTCGCTTCCCGCAAGCGCGGCTGAACTCACCGTCGGCTTTTCCCAGATCGGATCCGAATCCGGCTGGCGGGCGGCGGAAACCTCCGTCTCAAAAACCGAGGCTACCAAGCGCAAGGTCACGCTCAAGATCGCCGACGCCCAGCAGAAGCAGGAGAACCAGATCAAGGCGATCCGTTCCTTCATCGCGCAAGGGGTCGACGCCATCTTCCTCGCGCCTGTCGTGTCGAGCGGCTGGGACGCGGTGTTGAAGGAGGCCAAGGAAGCCAAGATCCCGGTCGTGCTGCTCGATCGCGATATCGATCCGTCGGGCAAGGAGCTGTATCTCACCGCCGTCACCTCGGACAGCGTGCACGAGGGCGCCGTCGCCGGCGAATGGCTGGCGAAGACCGTGGCCGGCAAGGCATGCAATGTCGTCGAGCTGCAGGGCACGGTCGGCGCGAGCGTCGCCACCAACCGCAAGAAGGGTTTTGACAGCGCCGTCGCCAAGAACGCCAACCTCAAGGTGGTTCGAAGCCAGACCGGCGACTTCACCCGCGCCAAGGGCAAGGAAGTAATGGAAAGCTTCATCAAGGCCGAAGGCGGCGGCAAGACGATTTGCGCCGTCTACGCCCACAACGACGACATGATGGTCGGCGCGATCCAGGCGATGAAAGAGGCCGGCCTCAAGCCGGGCAAGGACATCCTGACGGTGTCAATCGATGCGGTGCCCGATATCTTCAAGGCGATCGCAGCCGGCGAGGCCAACGCCACCGTGGAACTGACGCCGAACATGGCGGGTCCGGCTCTGGACGCCATCATGGCCTTCAAGGCAAAGGGAACGGTGCCGCCGAAGTGGATCCAGACCGAATCGAAGCTCTACACGGCTGCCGACGATCCGCAGAAGATCTACGACAGCAAGAAGGGCCTCGGCTACTGATCGGCCGGCGCCACGCCGCCGGGTCTCGAGCCAGCCCCAGACCCGGCGGCAAAAGCCTTCTCGACGAACCCGCCTCATGAGGCGAACATGCCGGGCGTTCGCGTTGACGCGAACGTCGGTGGGAGTGATGCCGGCATGAATGCAAGTTCCGACCCTGGTCCCGCTTTGTTGGAAGTGCGGGCCTTAAGCAAGAGCTTTGGCACGCTGCACGCCCTGCAGGAGGTGGATTTCACCTTGTGCGCCGGCGAAATTCACGCGCTGCTCGGCGAGAACGGCGCAGGGAAATCCACCCTGATCAAGGCGGTGACCGGCGTGTTCCCGCGCGATGCCGGCATCGTCAGGCTCGGCGGTATCGAAGTTGCACCGCGCTCGGCCAAGGCGGCGGTCGATGCGGGGATTGCGACCGTCTATCAGGAGGTCAATCTGCTGCAGAACCTGTCGGTGGCGCAGAACCTCTATCTGGGAAGGCAGCCGACGCGCTTCGGTCTGGTGCGCGAGGCCGAGATGCGCCATTGCGCCACCGCGCTGCTCGCAGAGTTCGACCTGCATATCGATGTTGCCGAGCCGCTCGGAAACTATTCGGTCGCGGTTCAGCACATCACCGCGATTGCGCGGGCCGTGGACCAGTCGGCGCGGGTGCTGATCCTCGACGAGCCGACCGCGAGCCTCGATCGCCATGAGGTCGAGATCCTGTTCGCTGTGATGCGCAAGCTCGCGCTGCGCGGCATCGGCGTTGTCTTCGTCACGCATTTTCTCGATCAGGTCTATGAGATCTGCGACCGCATCACGGTTTTGCGCAACGGCCGGCTGATCGGCGAGCGGACCACTGCCGAACTGCCGCGGATCGAGTTGATCCGCATGATGCTCGGTCGCGAACTCGCCGAGACGACCAGCGAACGCGCAGCCGCGCATGGGCGGCAGGTCGGGGAGGTTTGCGCGCGCTTCGAAAACTATGGCAAGGCCGGCTATATCGCGCCGTTCGATCTCGCGCTGCGCCGCGGTGAGGTGGTTGGCCTCGCCGGCCTGCTCGGATCGGGGCGCACCGAAACCGCTCGGCTGGTGTTCGGCGCCGAGCGCGCCGACAGCGGCAGCGTGACCATCGACGGCAAGCCGGTCCGGCTGCTATCGCCGCGCGATGCGGTCGCCCATGGCTTCGGCTATTGCCCGGAAGAGCGCAAGACCGAGGGCATCATTGCTGATCTCACCGTGCGGGAAAACATCGTGCTGGCGCTGCAGGCCAAGCGTGGCCTGGCAAAACCGCTGTCACGCGCCGAGCAGGACGAGATCGCACTGCGCTTCATCAGGCTGCTCGACATCCGCCCGCCGGAGCCGGAGCGCCTGATCGGGTTATTGTCCGGCGGCAACCAGCAGAAGGTGCTGCTGGCCCGCTGGCTCGCCACCGCGCCGCGCGTTCTGGTGTTGGACGAACCGACCCGCGGCATCGACGTTGGCGCCCATGCCGAGATCATTCGCCTGATCCGCGAATTGTGCGACGACGGCTTGGCGCTGCTGGTGATTTCTTCCGAACTCGATGAGATCGTGACCTATTCGGACCGGGTGATCGTGTTGCGCGATCGCAGCCACATCGACGAACTGGAAGGCGACGCCATCGACGTCTCCAATATTCTGGCGGCGATTGCCGCGGCAAGCACCGCCGGTGCGGAAGCCGGGCACGCATGATGCCAAGCATTTTGCAAACAAGCCTGCTGCAAAGACTGCTGCAAAACCGCGGCCTTGCCCAGATCATCGCCTTGCTGGTGATCCTTGCGGTCGACCGCGCCGTCTCGCCGCAGTTCTTCGATCTGCGGATGCAGGACGGGCGGCTGTTCGGCAGCCTGATCGATGTCCTGAACCGCGGCGCGCCCGTCGCGCTGCTTGCGCTCGGCATGGTGCTGGTCATCGCCACGCGCGGCATTGATCTATCGGTGGGCGCGGTGATGGCGATATCGGGCGCCATCGCCGCCAGCCTTGCCGACGCTCACGGCCTGCCGCTGGCGCTCGCCGCAGCCCTTGGCGCGGGGCTGTTATGCGGGCTGTGGAACGGCTTTCTCGTTGCGGTGCTCGGCATCCAGCCGATCGTCGCCACCTTGATCCTGATGGTGGCCGGCCGCGGCGTTGCGCAGCTCATTACGGAGGGCCGCATCGTCACTTTCACCGCACCCGATTTGGTCTGGCTCGGCAACGGCGCCGTGCTTGGCGTGCCGGCGCCGGTGGTGGTCGTGCTCGGCATGCTGATCGTTACCGGCGCGGTGGTCCGGGGCTCCGCGCTTGGTCTGTTGATCGAGGCGACCGGCGGCAACGCACGGGCGAGCGAACTGGCCGGGATCGGCACCCGCGGCATGATCCTTGCGGTCTATGTCTGGTGCGGCCTGTGCGCGGCGCTCGCCGGCGTCATCGCCGCCGCCGACATCATGGGAGCGGACGCCAACAATGCCGGGCTCTGGCTCGAGCTCGACGCCATCCTTGCGGTGGTGATCGGCGGCACCTCGCTGTTCGGCGGGCGCTTCAGCCTGGTGCTGGCGATGGTCGGCGCGCTGATCATCCAGGCCATGAACACCGGTATCCTGCTGTCGGGTTATCCGCCGGAGTTCAATCTCGTGGTGAAAGCGGCCGTCGTGCTGATCGTTCTGCTGCTGCAGTCGCCGCGCTTCGCCAATGCCGGGGCCGTGCTGGGGAGGGCCCGCCAATGAGGGGGCTGCCACCGGTCGCGATCACGGCCATTGTCTTCGTCGTCGGCTTTGCGCTCTGCACGGTGCAATTTCCCAACTTCGCTTCCACCCGCGTGGCCGCGAATCTGCTGACCGACAACGCGTTCCTCGGCATCGTCGCCACCGGCATGACTTTTGTGATCATTTCCGGCGGGATCGACCTGTCGGTCGGCTCGGTGATCGGCTTCACCACCGTGTTCGTCGCGCTGGCGATCGAGCGTCTCGGCGTGCCGCCGCTGATAGCCTTTGTTGCGATCCTGCTGCTGTGCGCCGCCTTTGGCGCGGCGATGGGCGCCATCATCCACGTCTTCGACATGCCGCCGTTCATCGTCACGCTGGCGGGCATGTTCCTCGCCCGCGGCGCCAGCTTTCTGATGTCGACGGAATCGACGCCGATATCAGCGCCGCTCTATTCGACGGTGTCGGATTTCGCGCTGCGGCTGCCCGGGGGAGGCCGGATCACGACAATCGCCCTTATCATGCTTGCGGTGGTCGCGGCAGGCGCCGTGCTGCTGCATTTCACCCGCTTCGGGGCCAACGTCTATGCGCTTGGCGGCAGCCGCGCGACCACGGCCCTGATGGGCATACCGGTCGGATCCATGACGGTGCGCATCTACATGCTGTCGAGCGTCCTGGCCGGCCTCGCCGGCATTGTGTTCTCCTTCTACACCGCGGCGGGCTATTCGCTGTCGGCCGTCGGCGTCGAACTCGATTCCATCGCCGCCGTGGTGATCGGCGGCACCTTGCTGACCGGCGGACAGGGGTCCGTGGTCGGCACGTTGCTCGGTGTGCTGATCCAGGGGCTGATCCAGACCTACATCAATTTCGATGGAACCTTGTCGAGCTGGTGGACCAAGATCGTGACCGGAGTTCTGCTTTTCGCTTTCATCGCCCTGCAGCAGGCCATGCTGGGCATCGCCCGCCGCGCCGGTCCCCGTAAGGCAGGAGTCCAGAAATCATGACGTCCCGGCTTGTCGTCATCCCGACGCGGCGCGCCCATTCCAACCACGCCGAGGTTGCCCGCAGCATCGGCATCGACATCATCGCCGGCCGCTACGCCGAAGGCGGCCGCCTGCCGGGCGATGCCGAACTCACGGCGATGTTCGGTGTGTCGCGGCCGGTGTTGCGCGAGAGCGTCAAGACGCTGGTGGCCAAGGGGCTGCTTACCACCAAGGCGCGGGTCGGCACCGTGGTGCGCGAGCGCGGCGCCTGGAACATGTTCGATGCCGACGTGCTGGCCTGGCATCTCGATGCCGGCATCGACCGGCGCTTTCTCAACGATCTCGCCGAAATTCGCCTCGCGGTCGAGCCGCGCGCCGCAGCACTCGCGGCGGGCCAGCGCTCGGAGGCCGATATCGCCGAACTCCGTCGGAGCATGGCGCGAATGCGGGCGGAAGCTTCCGACTCGGTTGGTTTTGCCGACGGCGACCTGGCCCTGCACCTGGCCGTCGCCAATGCCTCCGGCAATCTGTTCATGCGTTCGATCGGCAACGTCATCGAGGCAGCGTTGCGCGCCTCGTTCCTGCTCAGCGCGCCGGTCGAAACGCAGGACCGCGAGACGGTGCTGTCGTGGCACCAGCGCATTGTCGATGCGATCGAGAGCGGCGATGCCGACGCAGCCACCGCGGCCATGATCGAGGTGATCCACAATGGATTGCGCCGTCACGAAGGAACACCGGTATCATCAGGCGCCGCGCCTGCGAGATCCGCGGCAGTCGGGTCTGGAGAGCCATCATGAGCCCGCTTCGCGTCGCCATCGTCGGCTTCGGCAAGATCGCCCGCGACCAGCATGTGCCGGCCATCGCCGCGACTGACGGTGTGGAACTGGTGGCCGTCGCCAGCCGCAATGCCTCGCTTCCCGGGGTACCGCATGCGGCGACGCTCGACGAATTGTTGCGTGACGGTCCGCCGATCGATGCGGTGGCGCTGTGTACGCCGCCGC
This sequence comes from Bradyrhizobium sp. McL0615, assembly GCF_049993905.1. NCBI lineage: Bacteria > Pseudomonadati > Pseudomonadota > Alphaproteobacteria > Hyphomicrobiales > Nitrobacteraceae > Bradyrhizobium > Bradyrhizobium sp. McL0615. The sequence continues at coordinate 3,373,681 of NZ_CP188254.1, forward strand.
AGGTTCGCCACGCGCAGGCGGCGATGGCGCTTGCCGCCGGCAAGCATGTGATGCTGGAAAAGCCGCCGGGCGCGACGGTCGCCGAAATCACCCCGCTCGCGGCCGCTGCGCGGGCCGCGCAACGCACGCTGTTCGCCACCTGGCACTCGCGCTTCGCGCCAGCCGTCGAGCCGGCGCGGCAATTGCTGGCCGGGCGGCAGGTCACATCAGTTAAAATTAGCTGGAAGGAAGATGTGCGGGTCTGGCATCCCGGTCAGGCCTGGATCTTTGAGCCGGGCGGGCTCGGCGTATTCGATCCCGGCATCAACGCGCTTTCGATTCTGACGCGTATTCTGCCGCAGCCATTGTTCGTGACGTCGGCCGATCTCGCATTCCCCGCCAATCGCGACGCGCCGATCGCCGCCACTCTCGCGCTCAGCGATGCGCGGGGGCTGAAGATCTCGGCCGAATTCGACTTCCTCCAGACCGGCCCGCAGAGCTGGGACATTGATCTCGATACCGACGGCGGCCCGGTCACGCTTTCCATGGGCGGGGCGAGGTTGCGGGCAGGGCACCAGCAACTCGTCGATGCTGCGGATGCCGAATATGCCGGGCTCTACCGCCGCTTCCGCGAGCTCGCCGCAACCGGCGAGGCCGACGTCGATCTCGCGCCGCTTCAACTCGTCGCTGATGCGTTCCTGTTGGGGCGACGCCGCACCGTCGAGCCATTCGAGGACGAGACATGAACAGGCCGTCTGTTCCTCGCGTGACGCGTTCCCGCTTTGGTGTGCTGCCGGACGGTAGCGACGTCGAGCGCATCGTCTTGCACGCGGCCGACGGCCTGGAAGCCCGCATCATCACCTATGGCGCTTCGCTGCAGGCATTGCTGGTGCCGGATGTTGCCGGAAGCCGCGACGACATCGTGCTCGGTCATGAGACGTTCGAGGGATATCTCGCCCGTCGCCAGTTCTTCGGCGCAACCGTTGGGCGTTACGCCAACCGTATTGCCGGCGCGCGCTTTGTGCTCGACGGCGCCGAGGTGCAACTCACGGCAAATAACGGGGCCAATGCGTTGCATGGCGGGCTTGAGGGTTTCGATCGCCGCAACTGGCGGATTGTCAGGGTCGAGGATGCAGACCAACCAGCCGTGACGCTTGCCTACACCAGCGCCGACGGCGAGCAGGGCTATCCCGGCACGCTGGACGTGGAGGTGACTTGGCGCCTGGCTGGACCGATGGAGCTCCGGCTCGACATGACGGCGCGGACCGATCGCGCCACCGTGGTCAACCTCACCAACCACAGCTTTTTCAACCTGGCCGGCGCGCGTTCGGGCCGGAATATACTCGACCATCATCTCACCGTGGCAGCGGACCATTTCCTCGCCATCGATGCCGGCGCGATCCCGCTGCCGCAGCCGCCCAGCGCGGTCGCCGATACGCCGTTCGACTTCCGCGCCGGCGTCGAGGTCGGGGCGCGGATTCGCAACGACCATCCGCAACTGCGCGTGGGCCGCGGCTATGACCATAATTTCTGCCTCGCGCCGCCAAGCGGCGAGCCTCGCTTCGCTGCGCGGCTCGCCGAGCCTGCGTCCGGCCGCGTACTCGAACTGTTTACCAACCAGCCCGGCTTGCAGGTCTATTCCGGAAACTTTCTCGACGGTTCTACCGCCGGAAAAGGCGGTCGCCTGTATCGGCAGTCCGACGCCATGTGCCTCGAACCGCACGCCTGGCCCAATACACCCAATCGGCCCGACTTCCCGACTGCACGGCTTGCCCCGGGTGAGGTCTATCGCCACACCACGCAGTATCGCTTCACGCATGCGATCCAAGGTCTAAAGCACGGCGTAATCGAGACACAATCCTCGGTAGAGTCGCCTGATGGAGCGGGGCGATGAGTGGCGACTGCGAAATGGAAGAGGTGCCGACCACCGTTCTCTGCGGGGAACGGTGCCATCTTGGCGAGGGCCCGACCTATGACGCCGCCACCGATACAGCCTGGTGGTTCGATATCGTCGAGCGCCGGTTGTTCGAGGCGCGGCTCGATACCGGCCAGACCACCATCCATTCGCTCGGCGTGATGGGCAGTGCGCTTGGGCGGATCGACGCGCATCGTCAGCTGCTCGTTGCTGACGACGGTCTTTATATCCGCGATGCGGCGGATGGGCGAATGACGCTGTTCCGTCCGCTCGAAGCCGACAATGCCGCAACGCGTTCGAACGATGCCCGGGTTCATCCGTCCGGCACCTTCTGGATCGGCACCATGGGCCGTCAGGCCGAACGGGGCCTGGGCGCCATCTATGCGCTGCATCGAGGTGAGCTGTCGCGCCTTTATGAAGGCGTCACGATCCCGAACGCGATCTGCTTCTCGCCGGACGGGACGATCGGCTATTTCGCCGATACCGGGAAGAATACGCTGTTCCGCGTCGACCTCGATGCGTCGACCGGCCTGCCGCGCGGCGAGCCCGTCGCGCTGGTCACCCGCGGGGGCGGCGGCGGCATCGACGGCGCGGTGGTCGATGCCGACGGACTGATCTGGAACGCACGCTGGGGCGGCGGCTGCATTGATGTCTATAATCCGCAAGGCGAGCACTTGCGCACTCTGCGCGTTCCGGCGCGGCAGTCGAGTTGCCCAGCTTTCATCGGGCGGGATTTCTCGCGCCTGCTCGTCACGTCTGCCTGGCAAGATATGAGCGATGACGCGAAGCGCGCCGATCCTGATCATGGCCGCACTTTCGTGCTCGATGTTGCCGCGCGTGGCCGCCCGGAACCGAACGTAAAACTTGCATCGGGTTGATGGAGGAAGACGAGGCGCGCACAAACGCGCGAGAGCGACTGAGTTTCAAGAGCCGCATTCAGCGGTCCGACAATCCAGGAACCATAGATCCTCTGAGATCAAAGGGAGTGAAGCATGACTAGTCTGAAGACCACATTGTCGGCGCTTGCGCTGGCAGCAATCATGGCCGCGACGGCGACGACCGGCGCTTTCGCCCAGGGCAAGGGAACCGTCGGCATCGCCATGCCGACAAAATCCTCGGCACGCTGGATCGACGATGGCAACAACATCGTCAAAATCCTGAAGGAGCGCGGCTACGGCACCGACCTGCAATATGCCGAGGACGACATTCCGAACCAGCTCTCGCAGGTCGAGAACATGGTGACCAAGGGCGCCAAGGTGCTGGTGATCGCGGCGATCGACGGCACCACTCTGTCGGATGTGCTGAAGCAGGCCAAGGCCAAGGGGATTACGGTCATCGCCTATGACCGGTTGATCCGTGACACGCCCAATGTCGACTACTACGCCACCTTCGACAATTTCCAGGTCGGCGTGCTGCAGGCGCAGTCGATCGAACAGGCGCTCGGGCTGAAGGAAGGCAAGGGGCCCTTCAATATCGAATTGTTCGGTGGCTCGCCGGACGATAACAACGCCTACTTCTTCTACAACGGCTCGATGTCGGTGCTGCAGCCCTATATCGACAGCGGCAAGCTGGTGATCGGCAGCGGCCAGAAGGGCATGGACAAGGTCTCGACCCTGCGCTGGGACGGCGCCACCGCCCAGGCGCGGATGGACAACCTCCTGAGCGCGTTCTACGGCCGCAAGCGGGTCGATGCGGTGCTCTCTCCCTATGACGGGCTCTCCATCGGGATTCTGTCTTCGCTGAAGGGCGTCGGCTATGGCAGCGGCAACATGGCGATGCCCGTTGTCAGCGGCCAGGATGCAGAGGTACCCTCGATCAAGTCGATGCAGCGCGGCGAGCAGTATTCGACCATCTTCAAGGATACCCGCGATCTCGCCCGCGTCACCGCCGACATGGTGGACGCAGCCCTCAGCGGCAAGGAAGTAACCGTCAACGACACCAAGACCTACAACAACGGTGTCAAGGTGGTACCGTCCTATCTCCTGAAGCCTGTCGTCGTCGACAAGAGCAACTGGGAGAAGGTGCTGATCGACGGCGGCTACTACAAGCGTTCGCAGTTCGACTAAGGCGAACGGCGGCGCCGGCGATCGCCGGCGCCGCCACCTGCCTCTGTGCGACCGCAGCGAGATAGACAGATGATGGACGTGATGGCGCGATGACCGCAATTCTCGAAATGCGCGGCGTAAGCAAGAGTTTTTCTGGCGTTCAGGCCCTGCGCGACGTCAACTTCACGGTTGAGGCGGGGCAGATCCATGCGCTGGTCGGCGAGAACGGCGCCGGCAAGTCGACCCTGATGAAGGTTCTCAGCGGCGTCTATCCGCACGGCGATTACGAAGGCAGCATTATCTTCGACGGCGAGGAGCGGCGCTTTCGCGACGTGAACGATTCCGAGGCGCTCGGCATCATCATCATCCACCAGGAGCTGGCGCTGATTCCGCTGATGTCGATCGCGGAAAACATTTTTCTGTCGCATCCGCCGCAGCGTCTTGGCGTGATCGACCGCGACACGGTCTACAGCCGGACCCAGGAACTGCTCGCCCAGGTCGGCCTCACCGAGATGCCCGATACGCTGGTGACCGATCTTGGCGTCGGCAAGCAGCAATTGGTGGAAATCGCCAAGGCCCTGTCGAAGAGGGTGCGACTATTGATCCTCGACGAGCCGACCGCCAGCCTGAACGAAAACGACAGCGCGGCATTGCTGGATCGCCTGCTGGCATTCCGCGCCCAGGGCATCGCCTCGATCCTGATTTCGCACAAATTGTCGGAAGTCGCGCGCGTCGCCGACCGGATCACGGTGCTGCGCGATGGCCGCACCGTCGACAGCATCGATTGCCGGGCCGAGCCGGTGGAAGAGGACCGGATCATCCGCAGCATGGTCGATCGCGACCTTGCCCATCGCTTTCCGCAGCGCACCCCCGCGATCGGCGAACCGGTCTTCGCCGTCCAGGACTGGACGGTGCATCATCCGCAGCATCGGGAACGCCGCGTGATCAAGGGCGTCAATTTCGAGGTCCGGCGCGGCGAGGTGGTCGGGATCGCAGGCCTGATGGGCGCCGGCCGTACCGAATTCGCCATGAGCCTGTTCGGCCATGCCTGGGGAGACCGGATCAGCGGACGCGTCTGGCTCGATGGACGGGAGGTCAACCTGTCGAGCGTGGCGGCGGCGATCGATGCCGGCCTCGCTTACGTCACCGAGGACCGCAAGCAGCTCGGCCTGATCCTGGACAGCGACGTTCGGAAGAACATCACGCTGGCAAGCCTCGGCCGCGTGGCGCGACAGGGCGTGATCGACGACATGTCCGAATTACGCGTCGCGAGCGACTACCGCAACCGGATGCGGATCCGCTGTTCCGATGTCTATCAGGTGACCGGCCAGCTCTCCGGCGGCAACCAGCAGAAGGTGGTGCTGTCGAAATGGCTGATGACAGATCCGAAAGTATTAATCCTCGACGAGCCCACGCGCGGCATCGATGTCGGGGCAAAATACGAAATCTACTGTATCATCAACGAGCTTGCCGAGGCGGGCAAGGGAGTCGTGATGATCTCGTCGGAAATGCCGGAACTGCTCGGGGTCTGCGACCGCATCTGCGTGATGAATGACGGCGCCTTTGTCGGAGAATTCGCCGCCGCGGAGGCCACCCAGGAAAGGATCATGCGCGCCATCATGCGCAACAAGGAAATGGACAAGAAGGTACTTCAGGGAGATTTGCGGCCATGACCGACAAGACGGTTGCGCTGCCCGGGCACGCCGGCTTCATCAAGAACAATCTGCGCAACTACGGCATGCTGCTGTCGCTGTTTGCGATCATGCTGTTCTTCCAGGTCATGACCGACGGCACGCTGCTGCAGCCGCTGAACCTGACCAATCTGGTGCTGCAGAACAGCTATATCGTGATCATGGCGCTCGGCATGCTGCTGGTCATCGTTACCGGCCATATCGACCTGTCGGTGGGCTCGGTCGCCGGCTTCGTCGGCGCGGTCGCCGCGGTGCTGATGGTGCACTATCACATTGCCTATCCGCTGGCCTTCCTTGCCTGCCTGCTGGTCGGCGCGATGATCGGCGCTGCACAGGGCTATTGGGTCGCCTATTTCAAGATCCCGTCCTTTATCGTGACGCTGGCCGGCATGCTGGTGTTCAAGGGGCTGGCGCTCGCGATCCTGGCGGGACAGTCGGTCGGGCCGTTTCCGCCGACCTTCCAGAAACTGTCCTCGGGCTTCATCCCGGAACTGTTTCCCGGGGCCGGTACGCTCTATCCCACTTCATTATTGATCGGGGCCGTCTTGGCGGTGGCCCTGGTCTACACCAGCGCGAAGGGTCGGGCGCGGCAGGCCTCGCACGGCATCGAGGTCGAGCCGTTTGGCTTCTTCGTCGCCAAGAGCGCGGTGCTGTTCGCCGCGATCGTGTTCTTTGCCGGCCTGATCGCCTCGCATCGCGGCCTGCCCAACGTGCTTGTCATCATGACGGTGCTGATCGCGCTCTATGGCTTCGTCACCACCCGCACGGTGATCGGCCGCCATATCTATGCCATCGGCGGTAATGCCAGGGCGGCGAGCCTGTCCGGCATCAAGACCGAGCGGCTGACGTTTCTGACCTTCGTCAACATGGGGGTACTCGCCGCATTGGCCGGCCTGGTGTTCGCCGCGCGGCTCAATACCGCGACGCCAAAGGCGGGCGCCGGCTTCGAACTCGACGTCATTGCGGCCTGTTTCATCGGCGGCGCGTCCGCCTACGGTGGCGTCGGCCGGGTCGGCGGCGCGGTGATCGGTGCCATGATCATGGGGGTCATGAACAACGGCATGTCCATCCTCGGCATCGGCATCGACTACCAGCAGGTGATCAAGGGGCTGGTGCTGCTCGGCGCCGTCTGCCTCGATGTCTACAACCAGCGGCGATAGGGCAGGATGAGCTCAGGTTGGGCCGTGAAGACGGGCTATTTGGTGCCCCAATCCTACTTTGCATGGGGTTGTTTTCGATATTTTGAGTTTGGTGCGCTGGCCCGTCAGTCCTGCAATTGCCAGCGGCCAATGACGCGAAACCGCGAGTTCGGAGTTTCCTGGCGGCACAGAGCAATAGCGTCGATCGCGAGCCGGCCGATGCCCGTTGCCGCAAACCTCTCGCGCAGCATCGCCACGACAGGTTCGCGCCGTTCAGCGGGAAGCCGTCCCGTCAGCGTCATGTGGAAGCGAAACTCCTCGAAGACGTAGGGGTAGCCCCAGCGGTCGAGATAGTCGCGCTGCCGCGGCGTCAGCTTGTCGGGATTGCGCCGTGCGCGATCTTCCGGGTTGAGCGGAGCCCGGAACGGATCGAACGCCTTGGTCGCTTCAGCGGCGAGCAGTTCGAGCTCTGCTGAAGGCTCGGCCGGGATCACCGCGATGAAACCACTGATCGAATCGACGACCGGCTGGATCACCGGCACGGGCCGGGCCAGATCGGCGAACAATTCGCATGCCGCGGCAAGCTGTGCCTCGGCCTTGCCGTCGGCCAGTGCCATCGGCGCCTTCAGCGTGGCGTGAAAGCCGTATTTGCGCGGATCCTGCGTCAGGTCGCGCCAGTCCAATGGCAGCCCATCCGGAAAGGGCAGGTCGTCGCCGCCATAGGCGTCGTACCCGAGCAGCGACGCGCCGAACCGGTCGAGCGCGCTGCCTTGTGCGGCGGTGTAGTAGATTGCGTAACGGGGATAGTTTGCCATCGCGCCAGAATAGGGCCGTCTCACGCGGCTGCAACTGCCTTCCGGGGAGCGACCGACGAGCGGACGAGACGGTGCGCTTCAGTCAGATGCACCAGACGTCCCGCAGCAACGACGGCGACGACGCGCGGCCGCAACGGCACCGTGTCATCGACGAGGATGATGTCGGCGCGCTGTCCCGCGGCGAGCAAGCCGCGATCGGCGAGGCCGGCGGCGCGCGCCGGCGCCGACGAGATCAATTGCCACGCCTCGGCCAGCGGCAGCACGCCGTCGGCGGCGAGACGAAACGCCGCCAGCAGCGGTGCCGGGTAGTAATAGTCCGACGCCAGCACCGAACAGAGGCCCTTGGCGATCATGTCGGAGGCCTTGGTCCAGCCGGTGTGGCTGCCGCCGCGCACGACATTGGGCGCGCCGAACACGATGAAATCAGAGGCTTCGGCGGCGTCGCGGGCGGTCTCCTCGTTGACCGGAAATTCGGCGATTGTCACGCCTTGCGCACGAAAGGCCTGCCGCATCGCCGGGCTTTCGTCGTCATGCGAGAGCATCCGGACATCAGCCGCGCGCGCCGCCTGCGCCAGCCGGGCGATCGACGCCGGCACGTCGTGGCCGCGGCAGACCACACTTTGTACAAGGTCGTCGAACGCCTCATTGGTAAGACCCGTGCGCTCCACCATGCGGCTGCGCTTCAGCGGTTTGGTAAGGCTGGCGACGGTCGAGTCCATGTGGTCGTTGAAGGCGAACAGGTCGACGCGGCCTTCCGACAGCCAGTCGATGATTTCGCTTTCCGCATCGAGATTGTAGGTCTCCTGGCGCAGATGGAAGCGGGTATCGGCGGCGAGCTGCGGCCGCATCTGCTCGATCGCCTCCAGCATTTTCCGCGCGTTGTCGGCGCCGCGAAGGCCGGGCTCCCACGACCAGGTCGTGGCATGATAGACGGTGGTGATGCCGTTGCTGACCGCCTGGCGGTCGCTGTCGATCAGCGCGATATCGATCGGAAAATCGACGCCGGGTCGCGGCATCATTTGCCGCTCGAAGGCGTCGCCATGCAGATCGACAATGCCTGGCAGCACCAGCAAGCCGCCGGCATCGATGCCGGGCGAGCCATGGCTGTTGTCCGTACCCACGGCGACGATCTCGCGGCCGGCAATTCGCAATGTGGTTTCGAGAATCTCATGTCCGAGCAGGGCCCGGCCACCTTCAATGAACAGTTCGGTCACGATGCGGCACTCTGGTTGAATGGATGACGGCCGGATGCTTCGGCCGATTCGTACTTGCCGAGAAAGCCCTCGACATCGAGTTTTCGGAAATCGGGCAGGGCGCGGCGAAGCGTCTCATGGTCCCAGTCCCACCATGCCAGCTCCGCCAGCCGCCCGGCAATGGATTCCGGAAACCGCTGCTTAATCGGCCGCGCCGGGTTGCCTGCCACGATCGCATAGGCGGGGACGTTCTTGGTGACGACGGCGCCGGCTGCGACCACCGCGCCGGTGCCGATCGAGCGGCCGGGCAGGATCACTGCGCCGTGGCCGATCCAGACGTCATGGCCGATATGGACGTGATGCTCGCGCCGCCATGCAAAGAAATCGGCATCGTCGCTTTCGCCCGGAAAATAGCTGCTGGCGCGATAGGTGAAATGCGCCTGCGAGGCGCGCTGCATCGGGTGATTGCCCGGGTTGATCCGCGTCATCGCCGCGATTGAGCAGAATCTTCCGATCGTGGTGTAGCTGATCTGCGCGTCGTTCACGACGTAGGAATAATCCGCCATCGTGACCTCGAGCAGGATGGTCCGCGCGCCGACCTCTGTGTAGGCGCCGAGCTTGCAATCGCGCACCGAGGCGGTGGGATCGACGGCCGGTTCAGCGGAAAGCATCTTGCCGGCCATCGGTGGCGTCCATCAGCAACAGAGGAAAGGTCATTGGCGTCCGCTCGTCTTCGATGCGCTTGATGACAGGATCATGACGGATGCATGACGACCCGCTGCTGTGGACGGGGGTGTGGACGAACGCCGCACCGCAGCAGTCGTGTCACACAACTGTTAGATCGAACCGTTAGCGATGCTCCACGACTGGAATTCTGGAGCATTGCATGCTGGTGGTGGATGGTTTGACGTGTCGGTTCGGCACCAAAGCCGCAGTGGATAACGCGTCATTTTCGATCGCGCCCGGCAGCTTCGTCGGCGTGATCGGCCGTTCCGGTGCCGGAAAATCCACGCTGCTTCGGATGATCAACCGCCTCGCTGAACCTTCCGAGGGGCGCATTCTGTTCGAAGGCGTCGACGTGACCGCACTGCGTGGCAAGGATCTTCGGCAGTGGCGTGCGCGCTCCGCGATGATCTTTCAGCAGTTCAATCTGGTCGGCCGGCTCGACGTTCTGACCAATGTGCTGATGGGCCGGCTGGCGGAAATTCCGTCCTGGCGCTCGCTGACGCAGCTCTGGCCGGAAGAGGACAGGGCGCTGGCGATGTCGGCGCTGGAGCAGTTCGATATGGCTGGGATCGCCGCCCAGCGCGCCGACCAGCTTTCCGGCGGCCAGCAGCAGCGCGTCGCCATCGCCCGCGCGCTGGTGCAGGAGCCCGACATTATTCTCGCCGACGAACCGATCGCCTCGCTTGATCCCCGCAACACCCGGATCGTGATGGATGCGCTGCTGCGCATCAACAAGCATTTCGGCATCACCGTGATCTGCAACCTGCACTCGCTCGATCTGGCGCGAAGCTACTGCGACCGGTTGATTGGCATGGCCGCAGGGCGGGTGGTGTTCGATGGGGCGCCCGAGACGCTGACCGATCGGATCGCGCGCGAACTCTACGATCTCGAAGCCGATGATGTCATGGGCGCCGCGCCCGCGCAGGCACCCGGCGCTGCGGCGATGCCTGAACTCGGCACGGCAGCCGCAGCCTGAGTGTCATTTCTGTACAGGGTAGCCGGTTGCAAGCCTGCAATCGGCAAAGAGGCGTAACCACAACAAGAGGGCTCACCATGATCACCCGTCGTATCGTTCTGGCCGGCGCAGCTGCGCTGGCATTCACCGCTTCAGCCTCGGCACAGGACTGGAAGAGCAAATATCCCGAACTAACATTTGCCGTGGTGCCAGCCGAAAACGCTTCGGGGGTCACCGAGCGCTGGACGCCGTTCGTCGCCTATCTCTCCAAGGAGCTGGGCATCAAGGTCACGCTGCGCATCGCCAACGACTACGCGGCCGTGATCGAAGGCCAGCGCGCCGGCAACATCCATATCGCCAGCTACGGCTCGGCATCGTTTGCCCGCGCCCGCCTGACCGGCGTCAAGACCGACGCCTTCGCCAACGACATCAATGCCGACGGCTCGACCGGCTATTATTCGGTGTTCTTCGTCAAGGCGTCGAGCGCTTACAAGAATATCGATCAGCTGAAGGGCAAGAACCTCGGCCTGGTCGACCCAAATTCGACGTCGGGCAACAATGTGCCGCGCTTCGAACTCGACAAGCTCGGCATCTCCGACGCCGATGGCTATTTTGGCAAGGTCGTCTTCACCGGCAGCCACGAGAACGCCATGCTGGCGCTGTCGCAGGGCACCGTCGATGTCGCCGCCAATCAGTGGACCAACGACGACGATTCCACGCTCGCCCAGATGCTGCACAAGGGCATGCTGAAAAACGCCGACGGGTCGGCGATGAAGAAGGACGATTTCCGGATCATCCACAAGTCGGCCCCGATCATCAACGGACCCTACGCCTACAATGCGGATCTGCCTGCGGATCTGAAGGCGGCGATTGCCAAGGCGTTCACCGAAGCGCCGACCAAGGACAAGGCCGCGTTCGACCGCCTGTCCGACGGCCAGAAGAAAGGCTTTAACCCGGCGACCACCAAGGACTGGGATGGTACTATCGAGTTGATCAAGTTCGTCGATGCGTTGCGTAAAAAGAAGGCGTCCTGATCGATCGGTAGAAACAAATGAGGCCGGGTCCGCGTGGCCCGGCCTTTTTTTTGAATTTGGGCCCGGGCGGAACGCCTTAATGACCTCAGCCGTATCGATCCTTCCAGGCGCGCAACTGGCCGTTCTCAACGCGGCGTATCGCGCCGCGGTGGCGCGCAAGCGGCTGCGGCTTGCGCTGGCGGCGGTGACCTTTCTTGCGGTGCTTGTCGTCGCGGCGTTCGGCGCGGAAGTGAATCTGCGTACCCTGTTCACCTATTTTGGAAACTTCGTCAGCTATTTCGACCGCATTCTGACGCTGGAAGACGGCACCAGGGTGTGGAGCAACCCGGCCGAATGGTTCTGGGGCTGGCGCAAATGGCTGTGGATGTTGGCCGAGACCATTCTGATCAGCTATGTCGGCACCATGATCGGGGCGGTGCTGGCCTTTGCCCTGAACTTCTTCGCCGCCCAGAACACCTCGCCGGCGCCGTGGCTTCGTTTCGTCATTCGCCGCTTGCTGGAATTTGCCCGCACCGTCCCCGGCATCGTGTTCGCACTGATCTTCGTCATCGCCTTCGGTCTCGGCCCGATGGCCGGCGTGTTGGCGATTGCGATCCATTCCACCGGCGCGCTTGGCAAGCTGTTTTCCGAGATCGTCGAAAATGCCGACATGAAGCCGGTCGAAGGCGTGCGCTCGACCGGTGCAAGCTGGCTGTCCTGCATGCGGTTTGCCGTGTTGCCGCAGGTATCGGCCGGCTACGCCAGCTACGCGCTGCTGCGCTTCGAGATCAACGTTCGCGAAGCCTCGGTGATGGGCTTTGTGGGCGCCGGCGGCATCGGGCAGGAACTCGTGGTCGCGATCCGTAAATTCTATTACTCCGACGTCAGCGCCATTCTGCTGACGATCATCGTCACCGTCTTCATCATCGATATCGGCACCGGCTGGTTGCGCGGCCGCCTGTTCGGCAAGGATGCGCGAGCATGAGCCAGTTGCCGAAGCCGGACCGGGAGCAATTGCGGGCGAAATACCCTGATATCTTCGACAGGCCCGCCGCGTCGCGGCTCGCCGTGCCGGCGATGATCGTCGCCGCCTTCGCCGTTTTCATCTTCGGGCTGGTCGACCTCGACTTCTCGCCGGCAAAACTGTTCGCCGGGCTGAGCCAGCTCGGCTGGATCACGCTGATGATGATCCCGCCCGATCCGGGCTCATCCTTGCCGGCCTATCTGTCGGCGCTGGGGGAAACCCTGTCGATCGCGCTGCTCGGCACCACCATCGCCGCCGTTGCGGCGCTGCCGTTCAGCCTGCTGGCGGCGCGGAACATCATTCCTTCGGGTTGGCTGCGCTTTCCGGTGCGCCGCTTTTTCGATTCCATCCGCGGTGTCGACACGCTGATCTGGGCGCTGGTGTGGATCAACGTCGTTGGCCTCGGCCCGTTCGCCGGTGTGCTCGCGATCGCGCTGTCCGACTTCGGGGCGTTCGGCAAATTGTTTTCGGAGGCCATCGAAGCGGCCGACAGGAAGCAGGTCGAGGGGATCAGGGCTTCCGGCGGCAATGCGCTGCATGAAATACGCTTCGGCCTGATGCCCCAGGTGCTGCCTGTCATCGCGGGGCAGGTGCTCTATTTCATCGAATCGAATACGCGCTCAGCGACGATCATCGGAATCGTCGGCGCTGGCGGCATCGGTCTGCAGCTGGCCGAGCAGATCCGCGTGCTTGAGTGGCAGAAAGTGTCGTTCCTGATCCTGATGATTCTGGTTGCGGTGGCCGCGATCGACTGGATCTCGGGCAAGCTGCGTTTCGCCATCATCGGACAGCGGGCAATCGCGTGAGATCCGTAGGGTGGGCAAAGGCGCGTTAGCGCCGTGCCCACCGTTTCTCGGTAGGTTCTCGTCGTCTGTGGTGGGCACGCTTCGCTTTGCCCACCCTACAAACCATTCTCCACCAAGAACTCCACACGCTCCGCGGCAAAGCGAGAGCGCTTGGTTGTCAGCGGCTCGCCTGCGGTATCGACGTCGGTGCTGTCGACCACGAGCACGGGACGTCCGAGCGCGAGGTCCAGCCGCGCGGCGTCGGTTGCGTCGACGATGCCGGCGGTGATCCGGGTCGACGCGCGGCGAAAATCCCGGATGCCGTAATGCGCGACCAGCTTGGTCATCGAGCGGACATTGGCGAACACTTTCCCCGCATCAGGGAAGCGTTCGGCCGAAAGCCAGGTGGTGCTGATGCAGATCGGCGTGCGATCGGCCAGCCGTACCGATTCGATCCGGACCAGCGGCGCCCCGGTCTTCAGTCCGAGTTCCCGGGCCAACTCGCGCGTGGCTTCTTCCTCGGTCGCGTCGATGAATTGGCCGCGCGGTTCCCGGCCGCCGGCGCCGACGATTTCGGAAAACCGCGTTCGTGAGCGCAGGGGATAGGCGATGCGCCGGGTCTCGACATAGGTGCCGCTGCCGCGTTCGGCGCGCACCAGGCCGCGTTCGGCGAGCGCGGCAAGCGCGCGCCGTACGGTATGGCGGTTGACCCGATAGGTCTCGGCGATCTCCATCTCGCCCGGCAGCTTTTCGCCGGCGGCAAAGCGGCCGTCCGCGATGCCGCGCTCGATGCCGTCGGCGACCTGCCGCCACAGCGCAACGCCGGAGGCGGCGTCCTGAATGCTCATGTCGCGATATCCGCCATTGGAGAAATATCACCTCGTTGTCACGAAATCGTCATGGCGTTTCGGTATCGAGTTGTCTAGTATCATAGACAACTTGATTCAGGCAAGGTCGATGTGATGGCAGGCAAAGAAAGTCACGGGCAAGCCCGGCGCAAGGCTGCGATGGCGGTGCTGGCCCACGCCGAGGCCACAGACATTGCCTGTTATCTCGAGGCGATTGCGTTGCCGGCGCACGAAGACCTGCGCGAGCCCGAAAATGGCCTGGTCATGGTGCGCGGTCGCGTCGGCGGCGACGGCGCGCCATTCAATCTCGGAGAAGCCACGGTTTCGCGCGCGGCGGTGCGGCTTTCGACCGGAGAAGTCGGCTTCGGCTACACGCTCGGCCGCAACCGTCACAAGGCGAAGCTGATCGCGCTGTGCGACGCCATGGTGCAGTCGGATGAATTCGCGGCCACGGTTGAAGCCGGGGTGATCGCACCGCTGCGTGCGGCGACGATCGAAAAGCGAAACCGCAGGTCGGCAGAGGCCGCGGCGACACGGGTCGATTTCTACACACTGGTACGGGGTGAGGGCTGAGATGACGAGCGTTGCCGAATTACCCGGGGGATTTGCCGACAAGGTGCTGTCGGCGCAATCGACCTTTCGTTCCGTCATGGATGCGATGGCGCGGCCGGGTAGCATTCAATGTATCGCGTCCACGGCTGGCACACCGGTCGGGATGATGCGCGGCGCGGCCGCCATAGCGCTGACCCTGTTCGACCACGATACGCCGGTCTGGCTCGATGGCCAGATGTCGGCGACGGCGGATGTCGCCAAATGGCTCAAGTTCCATACCAGCGCGCCAGTCGTTGCGGATTCGTCGATTGCCAATTTTGCGCTGATAGGCGATCCGCAGAGCCTGCCGGCGCTCGATCGCTTCGCGTTCGGCAGCAATGAATATCCGGACCGTTCGACGACGCTGGTTCTGCAGGTCGAAAGCTTGACGGATGGCCCCGTTGTCGAGCTGCAGGGCCCTGGCATCGACGGCTCGGCGGCGTTCCGCGCTTCAATTCAGCCGCGAGATCTGTTCGAGCGGCTGGCCATCAATGCCACACTGTTTCCGCGCGGCATCGACGTCGTGCTGGTTCATGACGATTCCATCGTCGCCATACCGCGCACGACGCGGCTCGTGAGGGGAGGCTGAGCATGTATGTTTCCGTCAAGGGAGGCGAACGCGCCATCGAGAACGCCCACCGCCTGCTGGCGCATGAGCGGCGCGGCGACCGTGATGTTCCCGAACTGTCACTGGCCCAGATCTCCGAGCAGCTTACGCTCGGCGTCGACCGGGTCATGACCGAGGGTTCGCTGTACGACCGCGAATTGGCGGCGCTCGCCATCAAGCAGGCGCGTGGCGACCTGATCGAGGCGATCTTCCTGGTGCGCGCGTTCCGCGCCACGCTGCCGCGCTTTGGCGCGACAGAGCCGGTCGACACCGGCGCGATGCAGGTGCGCCGCCGGGTTTCCTCGACCTTCAAGGATATTCCGGGCGGGCAAATTCTCGGGCCCACCTTCGACTACACCCATCGTCTGCTCGATCCGCAACTCGCCGAGGGTTTCGAGCCCGATACGCCTGCCGCCGGTGAAGCGTCTACCGCGGCGACCCCGCGCGTGACCGACATTCTGGGCCGCGACGGCCTGATCGAGCCGTCGCCGATCGCGGATGCCGACGCGCCCGTCGGTGACCTGACGCGCGAGCCGCTCAATTTCCCGGCGGACCGCGATTTGCGCCTGCAAAACCTGGCGCGCGCCGATGAAGGCTTCCTGCTGGCGCTCGGCTATTCCTCGCAACGCGGCTATGGCCGCAACCACCCCTTCGCCGGCGAGATCCGGTTCGGCGAGGTGGAGGTCGAGTTCATGGCCGAGGATGCCGGCTTTGCCGTTCCGCTCGGCGCGATCGCGCTGACCGAATGCCAGATGGTCAACCAGTTCAAGGGATCGGCGACCGAAGCGCCGTGTTTTACGCGCGGCTATGGCTTGGCGTTCGGACAGAGCGAGCGCAAGACCATGTCGATGGCGCTGGTCGATCGCAGCCTGCGCGCCCGTGAGCTTGGCGAGGAGGTGATCGCGCCCGGCCAGGACGAGGAGTTCGTGATGTCTCATTCGGACAATGTGCAGGCGACCGGCTTCGTCGAACATCTCAAGCTGCCGCATTACGTCGACTTCCAGTCCGAACTCGGCCTGCTGCGCAAATTGCGCAAGGAGTTCGCCGAGGCGAACGAGACACCGCCGATGCGGGAGGCAGCCGAATGAACGCGCCGACTTACAATTTCGCCTATCTCGACGAGCAGACAAAGCGGATGATCCGCCGCGCCATCCTGAAGGCGATCGCGATTCCCGGCTATCAGGTGCCGTTCGCCAGCCGCGAGATGCCGATGCCCTATGGCTGGGGCACCGGTGGCGTCCAGGTGACGGCCGCGATCCTCGGGCCGGATGACGTGCTGAAGGTGATCGACCAGGGTTCGGACGACACCACCAATGCGATCTCGATCCGAAAGTTCTTCGGCAAGACGGCCGGCGTCGCAACGACGACGGCTACGGCGGATGCCACCGTGATCCAGACCCGCCACCGGATTCCCGAGGCACCGCTGCATGCCGGGCAGGTGCTGGTCTATCAGGTGCCGATTCCGGAGCCGCTGCGGTTCCTGGAGCCCCGCGAGACCGAGACGCGGCGCATGCATGCGCTCGGCGAATATGGCCTGATGCACGTCAAGCTGTACGAAGACATTGCGCGCTTCGGCCATATCGCGACCTCCTATGCGTATCCTGTGAAGGTGAACGCGCGCTATGTGATGGACCCGTCGCCGACGCCGAAATTCGACAATCCAAAGATGGACAATTGTCCGGCGCTGCAACTGTTCGGCGCTGGGCGCGAAAAGCGCATCTACGCGATCCCGCCGCACACCGACGTGGTATCGCTCGATTTCGAGGATCACCCGTTCACGCGCTACCGCTTCGACGCACCCTGCGCGCTGTGTGGCGCCGGCGATTCCTATCTCGACGAAATCGTCACCGACGACAAGGGCGGACGGATGTTCGTCTGTTCCGACACCGATTATTGCGAGGCGCGCCAGCAGGCCGGGCATCGCGGTAGCGAGAGCGCCGCACCACACAAGGAGAGGGCGCATGGCTGAGCGGAGAGACACCCTGCAGGACGACGAGCCGCTGCTGGTCGCAGATCACCTCGGCAAGAACTACGGCCGGCTGACCGCCTGCCGCGACGTCTCCTTTGCGCTCTATTCCGGCGAGGTGCTGGCGGTCGTCGGCGAGTCCGGGTCGGGAAAGTCCACACTGCTGCAATTGTTGTCCGCGCAGCTCGCGCCGAGCGCCGGGCGGGTGTCGTACCGGATGCGGGACGGCGTGTTGCGCGATCTGGCCGCGTTGGGCGAGGCCGAGCGGCGTTTTCTGTTCCGCACCGACTGGGGCTTTGTGCATCAGGACCCCGCGCTGGGCCTGCGGATGGCGGTCTCGGCCGGCGCCAATGTCGGCGAACGGCTGATGGCGGTGGGCTGGAATCACTACGGCCGCATCCGCGATACCGCCTCGTCCTGGCTGGAGCGCGTCGAGATCGATACCGCGCGCATCGACGATGCGCCGCGGACCTATTCCGGCGGCATGCGGCAGCGGCTGCAGATCGCGCGCAATCTGGTCACCGAACCGCGGCTGGTATTCATGGACGAGCCGACCGGCGGGCTCGACGTATCGGTGCAGGCGCGGCTGCTTGATCTGATGCGCAATCTTGTCAGCGAGCTCGGCCTTGCCGCCATCGTCGTCACCCATGATCTCGCCGTGGCGCGGCTGCTGTCGCATCGCGTGATGGTGATGAAGGGCGGCCGGGTTATCGAGACCGGCCTGACCGACCAGGTGCTCGACGACCCCCGCGAGCCCTACACCCAACTGCTTGTTTCCTCGATTTTGCCGGTATGAGCGCACCAATGACTGCGATGATCGACATCACCAATGCCGAAAAGACTTTTACGATGCATCTGCAGGGCGGCATCGAGCTGCCCGTGGTGCGCGGCGTTTCGTTCCAGGTCGAGCCGGGCGAATGCGTGGTGCTGTCGGGCCCGTCAGGCGCCGGCAAATCCTCGATCCTGAAAATGATCTTCGGCAATTACCGATGTGATGGCGGCCGAATCGGCATCAGGCATCAGGGTGCGCTGATTGATCTTGCCACCGCCGAGCCACGGCAGGTACTCAGCGTGCGCCGCTCCACCATCGGCTATGTCAGTCAATTCCTGCGCGCGGTGCCGCGGGTCGCCACGATCGATGTCGTCGCCGAGCCCTTGATTGCGAACGGATCAGCGCGCGTGGAAGCCCGCGAGCAGGCGGGCGCGCTGCTGCGCCGCCTCAACATTCCCGAGCGGTTGTGGGCGCTGCCGCCGTCGACGTTCTCCGGCGGCGAACAGCAGCGGGTCAACATCGCGCACGGTTTCATCTCCGACCTGCCGATCCTGTTGTTGGATGAACCGACCGCCTCGCTCGACGCGGCCAATCGCGGGGTTGTCGTTGAGTTGATCGAAGAGAAGAAGCGTCAGGGCGTCGCGATGGTAGCGATCGTCCATGACGATGAAATACGCCATTTGATCGCCGACCGTATCGTCGATGTGACGTCGTTTGCCGCCGCCGCTTGAAGGAAGAATGTGAGATGACAAGGCAAGAGACCATCCTCGGCAACGCTCGCATCGTGCTGGCCGATCGCGTGATCGAGCGCGGCTGGGTCGCTTTCGCCGATGGCCGCATCGCCGAATTTGGCGAGGGCGATGCGCCCACAGGCAGCGAAGACGCCGGCGGCGATCTGATCATGCCGGGCCTGATCGAACTGCACACCGACCATCTCGAAATGCATTATGTGCCGCGCCCAAAGGTGTTCTGGGATCCAATCGCGGCGGTGGTCTCCTACGACGGGCAGTTGGCCACCTCGGGCATCACTACCGTGCTGGATTCGCTGCGGGTCTGGCGCGAGGATGGCGCCGAGGAGGTTGACGGCAGAGCAGGCGTGCTCGCGGAAGCGATCACATCCGCGCGCGACGCCAACCTGCTTCGCGCCGATCACTTCCTGCACCTGCGTTGCGAAATCCCGATGCCGAGCGTGGTCGAGGAAGCCAGGGAGTTGGTCGACCGGCCGGACGTGCGGCTGATGTCGCTGATGGACCACACGCCAGGCCAGCGTCAGTTCCGCGACGAGGTCAAGCTGCGCGACTATTATCGCGGCAAGGGCGGCGGCAAGACCGACGCCGAGCTCGACGCGCTGTTCGAGAAGCGCTTCCGCTATCAGAAGACGTATGCCGCGGCCAACATGCGCGAAATCGTGGCGCTTGCGCATCAATATGAAATCCCGCTCGCCAGCCACGACGACACCACCGAGGAAAATGTCGCTGACGCGATCCAGGATCGCGTTTCGGTGGCGGAATTCCCGACCACGATGGAAGCCGCGCGCGGGCTGCACCGGGCCGGCATCGGCATCCTGATGGGGGCGCCGAACGTGGTCAGAGGCGGATCGCATTCCGGCAACATCGCCGCTATCGATCTCGCCCGCGAGGGGCTGCTGGATATCCTGTCTTCCGACTACATCCCCTCGAGTCTGCTGATGGCCGCGCTGCAATTGCCGCAGCATGTCCCGGCGATCGACCTGGCCGCCGCTGTCCGCACCGTCACCAAGACGCCGGCCGAAGCGGTAGGCCTTGCGGACCGTGGCGAGATCGCAGCCGGCAAGCGCGCCGATCTGATCCGGGTGCATGTCGCCCGGAACATTCCGGTGGTGCGCAGCGTCTGGCGGGAAGGGCGGCGGGTGGCATGACGGAGACGCTGACGACTACAACGGCAGATCAGGCCGCCGCAATCGGTCCGGGCCGGTTGGTGCTCGTGGTCGGCCCAAGCGGCGCCGGCAAGGATACGCTGCTCGACCTTGCCAGGGCAGCCTGTGCCGATGACGGCAACGTCGTATTTCCACGCCGGGTGATTACGCGTGAAGCGTCGGCATCGGAAGAAAACGAAGAGGTCAGCATCAGCTCGTTTCAGGCGGCTTTGACGCGTGGCGACTATGCCATCCATTGGGGGGCGCACGGCCACTGCTACGGGCTATCGCGCGCGATCGACGATGAAATCCGCGCCGGGCGAACCATCGTCGCCAACGTATCGCGCACCGTGATTGGCGCCATGCGCCGCGCTTATGCCGACGTGGCGGTGGTGTTGATCACGGCACCGCCAAACGTTCTGGCCGAACGGATTGCGATGCGCGCACGAAGCAGCGACGGCATGGTCGAAAACCGTCTGCGCCGCACGGTCGATGACGCCGCGGCTACGCCTGACGTGACGATCGTCAACATCAGTAGCGCCGAATACCACGCTCGCCAACTCGTCCGCATCATCAAAGGCGAGAAGTGGGACGATTGAAAGGAGACCGGAAATGACCGTTGTCGCGACCATCGAGCAGCTCGAGGCCATCTACGGCTTTCCCAACGATGCCTCGACGGTCAAGGTCGCGGACAGGGTCACGCCGGCCTATCGGGCGCTGATGGACAAGTCGCCGTTCGCGGCGCTGGCGACCTGCGGACCGGAGGGGCTGGACTGCTCGCCGCGCGGCGACCTGCCGGGCTTCGTTCGCATCCACGACGAGAAGACGCTGATGATGCCGGACCGCCGCGGCAACAACCGCTGCGATTCGCTGCGCAACATCGTGCGCGATTCCCGGGTGGCGCTGTTGTTTCTCATTCCGGGCTCCGGCAGCACGCTGCGCATCAACGGCCGCGCCCATGTCTCGGCCGATCCGGAACTGCTGGCATCGTTCAAGATGGAGGGCAAGGCGCCGCGCACCGTCATCGTCATGGCGGTGGAGGAGGTCTACTTCCAGTGCGCGCGTGCCATCGTGCGCTCCGATCTCTGGAATCCCGACAAGCGCGTTGACCCCAGGAGCCTGCCGACGCCCGGCCAGATCCTTGCGGAGATGAGCGACAACACGGTCGGTGGCGAGAAATACGATCGCGAATGGCCGGAGCGCGCGCGGCAGACGATGTGGTGATGCGCTGATATCGCATCGCGATCCGGCGGCCGATGGTGTCAGGCGTTGCGGATCACTTTTTCCGCGCATTTGAGAAAATTCCGGACCAGCGGATTGAGCGAATCTCTCCGCCAGCAGACCGCCACGTCGATGGCGTCGTCGGCGTCGAGGAAGGGCCTGAACACCACGCCGGTCGGGCATCCGAGCTGGGCGCAGGCGGGAAGGACCGCCATGCCCTCGCCGGCAAGGACGAGGCTGAGCGCCGAGTGCGCCGTCTCGACCCGGTTCGCGACCGGCATGCTGACCTGATGCCGCCGGAGCAGCGACATCACGACGGAGTTCGCTGGATCCTCGGCCGGCCCGGGCAAACTTATCAGCGGGCGGCCCTGCAGCTTTCGCACCGGCACGGCCGCCGCGCGCGCCAGTTGCGAACCGGCCGGCATGGCCAGCATCAATCGCTGCTTTCCGATCGTGGAGACCTCGATCTCGCTGTGCCGAATGGCGGGCATGCACAGCGCGACCGTCACGCTGTGATCCAATAGCCGCGCCTCACGCGTCGATGCGCTCAGTTCGATGAACTCCAGATCGACCTTGGGGAGGGTCCTTCGAAGTTCCGGAACGAGCCTCGGCAACACGGCGTGGGCCAGCACGAACATGTAACCGACCGACAATCTTCCCCGGCGCCCCGCAGCCACCGCGCGGGCGGCCTCAAAACCCTCAGCCGTCAGGGCCAGCGCTTCACGCGCGCGCGACAGCAGGGCGCGGCCGGCCGCCGTCGGCTCCATTCCCCGCGTGCCGCGGCGAAACAGCGGGGTTCCAACTTCCGATTCCAATTTGCGGATCTGGACCGACAATGGCGGCTGCGCCATGCGCAGGCGGACGGCGGCCCGGCCAACGCTACGTTCTTCTGCTACGGCAACGAAATAGCGGAGACGCCTGAGGTCCATTTTTGCTATACCGAACTCGTATGGGTGCGTTGTGCGATGGTATTGGACGGAAAGTCAATCTGAATGTCATCTTTGCGTCATTCGACCCAGGGGACTTTAGCGCGATGAGCGAAGAACTGTGCTTGCTGCCTGCGACCGAGCTCCGCGCGCGGATCGTGCGCAAGGATGTTTCACCGGTCGAAATTACGCGTGCCGTTCTTGCGCGCGCCGAGCGAATGCAGCCCGAATTGAACTGCTTCATCACGCTGTGCGGCGATGAGGCGATGGCCGAGGCGAAAAAGGCGGAGCATGAGGTCGTGGCCGGGGGGCCGCTCGGCCTGCTTCACGGCATTCCGTTCACCGTGAAAGATATCGTCAACACCAAGGGGGTGCGAACCACCTTCGGCGCGGTCCCCTACAAGGACAACGTGCCTGACCATGATGCGGTCGCCGTGGCGCGAATGCGGGCAGCGGGTGCCATCCTCATAGGCAAGACCACGACGCCCGAGTTCGGCACCAAGTGCCTGACGGATTCGCCGTTGTTCGGCCGCACGCGCAATGCCTGGAGTGGCGCGCGCTCGAGCGGTGGTTCGAGCGGGGGAGCGGCGGTAGCGGTAGCCAGCGGCATTGCGCCGCTCGCCATCGCGACCGATGGCGGCGGCTCGACGCGAATTCCGGCAGCCTGCAACGGCGTTGTCGGGCTGAAGCAAAGCAACGGCGTTATTCCCCACAGTCAAGTGCAGGACGCGTTCGGCAACCAGACCTATGTGACGCCGATGACGCGCACCGTCGCGGACACCGCCTTGATGATGCAGGCGATGTCGGGGGAAGACGCTTCCGATCCGTGGTCGATCGGATTGCCGCAATGGAAGTTTGTCGAGGGATCGGCGCCAAACGGCGATCTGCGCGGGCGCAGGATTGCATTCTGCCTCGCGCCGCTCGGCCGGCCGGTTGCGGCCAGCGTCGTTGCGGCATTCAAGGTCGCGCTTGCCAGGCTGGAGGCCCTCGGGGCCGAAGTCGAGGAAATGTCCGGCGACGGATTTGAGGTGGAGCCGATCTGGCGCGCCATCAATCACACCGCGTGGCGCGCGCGGTTCGAGAAGCTTGCGGCCGATCATGGCGACGTGCTGAGCGAAACCTTCATGAAGCAACTGGCGCTGGCCACCAAGGTCAGCGGTGTTGACTATCAGCGGGCGATGTTTGACCGTACGGCGCTGTTCCGGCGGGTTCAGACATTGCTGCAGAAGGTCGATATTCTCGCGATGCCAACCATCACCCGGTCAGCGCTTCCGATCGACCAGGATCTGTTCGGCACGATAGAAATCGACGGGCGGGTATTCAGCGACGTGCGGCCGAGCTGGTTTCCCTGGACCATGCCGTTCAACATGACCGGTCATCCCGCCGTCAGTCTGCCCTGCGGTTTCGATGCGGAGGGCCTTCCGATCGGCATCCAGCTGGTTGGGCAATTCCGTGGCGACGTCGAATTGCTGCGCGTCAGCGCGCTGTTTGAGGCCTCGCAAGATCTTCTCGGCCGCTGGCCGAGTTTGAACAGCTAAGCGAAAATGCGGCTGCCACCACATCTGGCTGCTAACAAGGGAATCGGGACTTGAGCGTCTTCATTTTCCGCCGCTTTCTGACGCTGATAGCGACGCTGGTCGGCGCGTCGCTGATCATCTTCCTTGTTCTGGATGCCTTGCCCGGCAACGCCGCACAGATGCTGATGGGCGCGGATGCCTCGCCTGATGCGGTCCGGGCGCTGATGGTCAAGCTTGGGCTGGATCAGCCGCTGCACTATCGCTACGTGCATTGGATCAAGGGCCTGCTGACGGGCGATCTCGGCAACAGTTATGCCTACGGCACGCCTGTTGCCGGATTGATTGCGGAGCGTCTGGTGCTGACAATTCCGTTGGCGATCATGTCGATGTCCATGACGGTCGTGCTGGCCCTGTCGGCCGGCATCTATACGGCGGCAAACCACAACAAGCTCGGCGATGTCGGCGTGATGTCGCTGACGCAGTTCGGCATAGCGCTTCCCAACTTCTGGTTCGCCATCCTGCTGATCCTGCTGTTCTCGGTGAAGCTGCAATGGCTTTCGGCCGGTGGATTTGTGGGCTGGGACGAAAGCATCATCGCCGGGATCAAGTCGCTGCTGTTGCCCGCGATCTCGCTATCGGTGGTGCAGGCGGCGATCCTCGCACGCGTCACGCGCTCGGCGGTGCTTGAGGTGCTGCGCGAGGATTTCGTGCGCACCGCGCGCGCCAAGGGCTTGAGCAAGCGCGACGTATTGTGGCGGCACGTGCTGCGCAATGCGATGATCCCGGTCATGACCGTGATGGGCCTGCAATTCGCCAATCTGCTGGCGGGTACGATCGTGATCGAGAACGTGTTCTATCTGCCGGGGCTCGGCCGGCTGATCTTCCAGTCGATCGCCAATCGCGACCTGATCGTGGTGCGCAACTCCGTGATGCTGCTGGCGGCCGTGGTGGTCATCGTCAACTTCGTGGTCGACGTGCTCTATGCGTTCATCGACCCGCGCATCAAGGTACACAACCTATGAGCACCCCGCTGAGCGCCTCGGTCGAGGTTGCGGCCGCCACCGCGCGTCCACGGCCTGCGAACGGGTTCTGGCGCCGCGCGCTGCGCCATCGCAGCTTCGTTGCGGGCGGTACGCTCAGCCTGATGGTGCTCTGCGCCGCCTTGCTGTCGCTGGTCTGGACGCCGTGGTCGGCCTATGAGATCGACGTGGCCGCCAAGCTGCGGCCACCATCGGCGGCACACTGGCTTGGCACCGACGTGCTCGGCCGCGATATCGTCTCGTTGCTGCTGGTCGGCGCACGCTCCACGATCATGGTCGGCGTCATCGCCGTCGGCATCGGCCTTACTTTCGGGGTGTGTCTCGGGCTGATCGCCTCCGCGCGCAAGGGCTGGACCGAAGAGCTCATCATGCGGATGAGCGACTTCACCTTCGCATTTCCCGCGGTGCTCTCGGCCATCATGCTGGCGGCCGTCGCGGGTCCTGGCATGGTGACCTCGATCATCGCCATCGGCATCTTCCAGATTCCAACCCTCGTCCGGCTCACCCGCGGATCGGCCAATGCGATCTGGGCGCGGGAGTTCGTGCTGGCCGCGCGCGCCTCCGGCAAGGGCGGCTTCCGCATCACCATCGAGCACGTGCTGCCGAACGTCCTGCCGATCCTGATCGTGCAGGGGACGATCCAGTTCGCACTGGCAATCCTGGCCGAAGCGGCGCTGTCCTATCTCGGGCTCGGCACGCAGCCGCCGCAGCCGTCCTGGGGCCGCATGCTGAATGACGCGCAGACGCTGCTGTTTCAGTCGCCAATGCTCGCGGTCTATCCGGGCGCTGCGATCGCCGTCGCCGTGCTTGGGCTCAATTTGCTCGGCGACGGGTTGCGCGATCTGCTCGATCCCCGGCTGGCGCGGGAGCGTTGAACATGAACGGGTCCTCTAACGTGCCTTTGATTGAAGTCAGGGATCTCGGCGTCCGGCTCAACACCAGCCGCGGCCCCGCCCAGGCCGTTCGCGGCGTCAGTTTCTCGCTGAAGCGCGGTGAGACCCTCGGTCTTGTCGGTGAATCCGGCTGCGGCAAATCCGTCACCGCGCTCGCGCTGATGGGCCTGCTGCCCGACAGCGCCGTCATCAGCGGCAGCATCCGCCTCGACGGCAGCGAACTGGTGGGTCTGTCGGATACGAATTACTGCAAGCTGCGCGGCAATCGCATCAGCATGATTTTTCAGGAGCCGATGACCGCGCTCAATCCGATGCATACGATCGGCCATCAGGTGGCCGAGCCGTTGCGGCGTCACACCAACTGCTCGGCGGCAGAGGCGCGCCAGGAAGCCATCGCCTTGCTCGACCGTGTCGGGCTTCCCGATGCGGTGAAACGTGTCGATGCCTATCCGCACCAGTTTTCCGGCGGCCAGCGCCAGCGCGTCACCATTGCCATGGCGCTGGCCTGCCAGCCTGACGTGCTGATTGCCGATGAGCCGACCACGGCGCTCGATGTCACCATCCAGGGACAAATCCTCGATCTGATCGCGGACCTCGTCGCTGAGCGTGGCATGTCGATGATTCTGATCTCGCATGATCTCGGCGTCATCGCCGAGAATGTGCAGCGGATGATGGTGATGTATGGCGGCACCGTCGTCGAGAGCGGCGCGACGAATGCCGTATTCACGCGGATGGGACATCCCTATACCCAGGGCCTGTTTCGGGCTCGCCCGCGCCTTGGTGCGCGGAAGGGCACAAGGCTGCAGACCATTGCCGGTACCGTGCCGGAGCTTGCCGATCTGCCCCCGGGGTGCACCTTTGCCGACCGCTGCGCGATCGTCGAAGATCGTTGTCGTGTGGCGTTGCCGGTCCCGGTGGATGTCGGCGCCGGCCATGGCGTGCGCTGCGTCAGGACGGATGTTTCAATGGCCGAGGCAGTCGGAGCATTGGGCGCATGA
This sequence comes from Bradyrhizobium sp. McL0615, assembly GCF_049993905.1. Taxonomy (NCBI): domain Bacteria; kingdom Pseudomonadati; phylum Pseudomonadota; class Alphaproteobacteria; order Hyphomicrobiales; family Nitrobacteraceae; genus Bradyrhizobium; species Bradyrhizobium sp. McL0615. The sequence continues at coordinate 3,400,234 of NZ_CP188254.1, forward strand.
CCATGCTTGAGCCAACGCCGCCACCCGTCGAGCAGCCGCTGCTCGATGTCAAGGATCTGGCGCAGCGCTACACACTGCCGCGCGAAAGCATGTTCAAGCCAGGGGGACAGGTGCATGCGCTCAACGGCGTCACCGCGCAGGTGATGGCCGGCCGAAGTCTCGGCGTGGTCGGCGAGTCCGGATCGGGCAAGTCGACCTTCGCGCGCCTGGTGATGGCGCTGGAGCAGCCGTCGTCGGGCTCGGTGTCGCTGATGGGCCGCGACCTGCATCGGATGCCGGCTGACGAGTTGCGCCGCGCCCGACGCGATTTCCAGATGGTGTTTCAGGATCCTTATGGCTCGCTGGACCCGCGACAGACCGTTGCGCGGATCGTCGCGGAGCCTTTGACCGCGCTCGGCCGCATGGATCGCGCTACGCTGCGTCAGCGCGTTGCCGGCGTGCTGCGGCAGGTCGGGTTGCGCGACGCCGACATGGACAAGTTCCCGCATGAATTCTCCGGCGGCCAGCGCCAGCGCATCGCGATTGCGCGGGCGCTGATCACCCAGCCAAAACTGATTGTCGCCGACGAACCGGTCAGCGCACTCGACGTCTCCGTGCAGGCGCAGGTGCTCAATCTCCTGCAGGACCTGCAGGATCAGTTCGGGCTGAGCTACATCCTGATCAGCCACGATCTCGCTGTCGTGGACTATCTCTGCGACGAGATCGCGGTGATGTATCTCGGCCGGATCGTCGAGCAGGGGAGCCCTGAAGATCTGTTCGCCCGTTGCGCCCATCCCTATATGCGGGCGTTGCTCGAGGCCGTGCCGCGCGTCCGCGCCGGCGGGGTACGCCGCCGCCGCGGCGCCCAGTCGATCGCGTCCCAATCGACCGGCGCGACAGGATGCGCCTACGCATCGCGCTGTCCACTGGCCGACCAGCATTGCCGCGACACCGCGCCGGCGCTGCGTAACGTTGGCCCAGCGCACCTTGCCGCATGCCACCACGCCGAGGCTGTGATGGCGTTGCCGCCGGTCGCGGCGGAGGGTTAGCGTTTTACGGGGTACTGCACTAGATTGTCCGGGATATGTCGGGGAGGAAATATGCTGAAGAAACTGACCGTTGTCGCGGTGGCCGCCGCGTTCGCCGCAATGCCGCTGCCGAGCCTGGCGCAGGGCAAGAAGGACAGCGTCGTGATGGGCATGACGCTGGAGCCGCCGGGACTCGATCCCACCAATGCAGCGGCTGCGGCAATCGCCGAGGTCACGCTCTATAACCTCTATGAGACGTTGACCAAGATCAACGAGGACGGTTCGGTATCGCCCTTGCTCGCCGAGAGTTGGCAGGCGTCGGCCGACCTCAAGACCTACACGTTCAAGCTCCGCAAGGGCGTTAAATTCCACAACGGCGAGCCGTTCGATTCCGCGGCGGTGAAGTTCTCCTTTGAGCGCAACGCGGCGCCGACCAGCACCAACAAGGACAAGAGCCTGTACCAGGCCTTTGAATCAGTCACCGCCCCCGATGCGGAGACGGTCGTCGTCGCGGTGAAATATTCCGAACCGAACCTGCCGTTCCTGCTCGGTCAGGCAAGCGGCTCGATCGTCGAGCCGAAGAGCGCGCCGACCAATGCGACGCAGCCGGTCGGTACCGGACCCTATACGCTCGGCGCCTGGGCCAAGGGATCGTCGATCACCCTGAACAAATGGCCGGAGTATCGCAACGCCGCCGCGATCAAGCTTGCCAAGGTGACGATCCGCTTCATCGGCGATCCGGCCGCACAGGTCGCGGCGCTGCTGTCGGGCGACGTCGATGCGTACCCGCGCGTTGCCGCGGCGCGCAGCCTGGCGCAGTTCAAGGCCGATCCGCGCTTCAATGTGCTGATCGGCGGCTCCAGGGCCAAGACCATCGTTGGCATCAACGAACGGAAGAAGCCGCTCGACGATGTGCGGGTTCGCCGCGCCATTCTCGCTGCCATCGATCGCAGGCGATGATCGACGGCGCCGTCGATGGCTTTGGTGCGCCGATCGGCAGCTTCTATACGCCGGGATCGCTGGGCTATGTCGACACCACAGGCATCAATCCCTACGACCCCGAAAAGGCCAAGAAACTGCTCGCGGAAGCCGGCGTGAAGACGCCGCTTGAGCTCAGCCTCAAGCTGCCGCCGCCGCCTTACGCGCGGCAGGGCGGTGAAATCCTCGCAGCCCAGCTCGCCAAGGTCGGCATCATCGCCAAGATCGAAAACGTGGAATGGGCGCAGTGGCTGTCGCAGGTGTTTGCCGGCAACGGACCGCACAATTTCGATCTCACCATCGTCTCGCATGTCGAGCCGTTCGATCTCGTGAAGATAACCGAGTCCGACTATTACCTCGGCTATAACAACGAGGCCTTCAACGCGCTCTACCAGCAGATCAGGGCAACGCCGGGCGAGGCCGAGCGCGCCAAGCTGCTCGGCGACGCACAGCGCATGCTGGCGACCGACGCGGTCGCCGGTTTCCTGTTTCAGCCGCAATGGATCACCATTGCGAGCAAGAAGCTGAAGGGCGTGTGGAAGGAAGTCCCGCAATTCGAGAACGACTTCTCCGCCTGGGCTTGGGATTAAGCGCCTGGGATTAGCTGCGACGATCCGCCTTGTGCGACCGTGCCGTTGCACCGTCATCGCTGATCGGTCATCCCGACGGAATGTGAGAGCAGGCGCTGGATCGCGGCCTGTTCCCGCGCTTGTCGATCGGCACATTGCAATTGTCGATCCGCTGTTCGTCCATCCACTTCCTGCCCATGCGTTCTTTTCCGGTTAGTGATGGGCCGTTAGTGGGCATGGCGGTCGCGGCGTTTGGCGCGGTTTGGTCAGGCTGCCTGTCCTGCGCGAATGCCGTCGATGCCAAGCCCACCGCAAAAACAAAACTGATCAACCTTCGGTGAATTGGTTCCATAGGCTGTCCTCAAAAAACTCGGACGTCAGATTAAACATGGCGAGATTCACGTCGCCACCCGAAACCTGCGGACAATGGCTCGGGAAAGGCGCTCAGCACGTCGTGGGCGCTTCACGAGAGTAGGAGAGGCGGATGAGAAGGATTGCTGAGACGTGAAGCTGAGGCAGTGTCGGATTGGTCGGCGCTTCGGCGAGCGCGGCTGCGACCGCCGGAGGTCTCCGTCTGCGACGGACGGTTGCGGAAGGCACACCGGCATTCACGAACCGTAACCGAAGCGACTCATGCGTCGATCGGTCGCTTTCGTTCGCTCGCCTTGTCCAAGAGCGAAGTGGCTTTGACCAAGAGGGAAGTTACCGGCGTTAGATGTGTCGGTATGCCGTCAACATTGGATGTTCCGTGCTTGCGCTACGTTCGAGGTCAACCTAGTTTCGATGCCGGTACGAAAGTCGTGCCAACACTGCTTGGGAGAAACCCTGATGAGTTGGAAAACTCCGAAGATTGTGGAAGTGCCGGTGGGCATGGAAATCAACATGTACGCCTGCGCGGCGCGTCAATAGACGCGTCGAAACGGTCTGCCCGGCTCCGGCAACACCTTGTTGCTGCGGGCCGGGCAAGCTGTACGATTCCCCAGGAAAGTTCTCCAGCGCCAAGCGAGAGCAGGGCGCAGATCCTGCCAAAGCGGACAGAGCCCCGTAGATGGTCGTCGGAAGGCGATCCAGTCCCGATTCTTCTCTCTCCCACCTATCCACACGTTCCCATGGCTCGCCGCCGGTCCCCGCATCATGCTAGGGTATAACTCCGGCCGACTCCTATGGACTTACCCGTTCAACCCCCGTGACCTGCTGAATGCGAATACCGCCGCATGCAAAGACGTTTCAGGCGGCGGTGGTGTCTCTTGCAGCACTGCTGCCGGCCTGCGTCCATGCCGAGGGCATCGATACCGAGCATCTGTTCGGCTTCATGATCGGCGCCGATGTCGGCAATGTCGGCGAACGGGAGTTTCAAAGCGAGACGACCGGACGCTTTGGCAAGAACGGCGGCCGTTACCGCGCCTTCGGCCAGGAGTTCGAACTGGAGTTCGTCCCTGTCCAGAATTTTCGTATCGAAATCGGAAGCACGTTTGCGTCACACCTGATCAGTGGCGTGCCGGGTCTTGACGACCAGCGCCGGCTATCGTGGCAGGGCGGGTCAGTCGATCTGCGCTACCGCTTTCTGGATCGGGAAACGGCCCCATTCGGGCTCACTTTCGCGACAGAAGTGCACGCGCATCGGGTCGATGAGACGACGGCTGAAGCGGTCAGGAGTTTCGGGACGGAGTTCAGGCTGGCGTTCGACCGTGAGATCGTGCCGAACCGCGTCATCGCGGCGTTCAACCTGATCTACGAGCCGGAGTGGACGCGCGTTGTCGGCAGCGGCGTAATGGAGCGGGAATCCACTGCAGGGGCGGCGCTTGGGTTGATGGCGCAGCTGCGCCCCGATTTCCTGTTCGGCGGTGAGGCGCGTTACTTGCGGAAATATGAGGGGACCGGCCTGGAGGAATTGGCAGGACAGGCGCTGTTTGTCGGTCCGACCGCGTATTTCCAATTATCTAAACGCTCGCGGCTGACCGCAAGCTGGAGCGTTCAGGCGTGGGGGCGACCGGCGGGGTCAACTGCCAGCCTTGACCTCGTCAATTTCGAACGCCATCAGGCCCGGCTGGTATTTGGCGTTAATTTTTAGGGCTGGCGGCGACGCCTGGAGCCGGCGGGGCGCGCGAGCCGGTTCCGGCTTTTCACGGGGTAGTGAAACTTCAGGCCATCCGTTCCCGTAGCTTTTTGCGTTACTATTCGGGAGTAATTCGAAGGATATCAGGCATGACTGCGATAGATTTGATCGTGACCGTCTGTGCGGTGCTATCACCGACCACCTGTGAGGAAACCCATCTGGTGTTTTCCTCGGACGTTTCGTTACGGCAGTGCGTCATGGCTGCGCAGCCCTACATCGCGCAGTGGGTTGGCGAACATCCGAAATGGACCGCGGTCAAATGGCGTTGCGAATATCCGCGGAACAACCAAAAGGCCTCGGGTGAGGAAGTGTCGTCGGCGGGCTGACCAATCGTCTGCCGGTGCCGGCTACTTGTTGCAGTCTTTCAAATCCTTGTCCGCGATCGAAAACACGGCGTCGGGCTTGATTTCGATGCCGCGCACAAAGCAATGTTTTGCGCCGCGGTAGCCGACCTTGGCGTCATAGCGTCCCGGCTCCACGCCCGTGATGCGCAGGCGTTCGTCGTGGTCGACTTCCTTGTCCTTGTCGTTCAGGGTCTGGTTGGGCCCCCAGTCGGTCTTTCCAGTCGGGGAGAGCTGAAACTCCGAAATGGTCGCGGTGGTCAGATTCCACAATCGGATGCCTTTTCCCTGCGCGGCCACTTCATTGGCGCTCGCTGACAAGAGGGCCACCAAAGCCAGGGTCCATCGCATCGGGTCATCCTTTCATCGCGGAGTGTTCAGAGCCGTCATTGCTTGATCAGACGGTCTCGATTTTTGGCTTTGTCAAAATTTCTTGCCCGGTCGAGGCCGACTGGGGCGATCAACCGGGCTGAATCAAGATCGGCACCATCGAAATCGGTATCGATGACGGTGATACCGGTCAAGTCGGCTCCTCCGAGTTGGGCTCCCTTGAGAGAAGCGTCCGTGAGGTCACCGCCCTTCAGTACGGCAAATTCGAGATCGACACGCGACAGGTCGGCGCCGCGTGCGTTCACCCCTTCCAGATTGGCGGATTTCAGGACTGTGCGCATCAGGCCCATCGACTGGTTACGCATGTCGGCGCCCAAATTCGCTTCCGCGATCGAAGCGCCGACGAGGCTCGCGCCGGTGAGATCGGCGGCGATGCGTGCGCCTGAGAGATCTGCGCCGTCGAGGCGGGCGCGAACCATTTGCGCGGCGAACAGCTTTGCACCCCTAAGGCTTGCGCCGGTCAGGTCCGCCTCGAGCAGCCATGCCTGGTCGAGAATGGCACGGTCCAGTCTGGCGCCGGCGAGCTTTGTCTTGTTGAGCCGTGCCGCGCGGAAAATCGCGCCGGACAAATTGAGCCCGGAGAGGTCCAGGCCGGACAATCTCTTTCCGGTAAAATCGGCTGGTGCGGCGGTGGTCGCCGCAGCGAGCGCGGCCTCGACGTCTGCGCGGGTCATTTCGGCCGAGACCATGTCGGGTGACGACAGGTCGATGTGACGCATCATGTCCTGCGCCGTCGCCGTCATGGTCGCAAGAACAAGACCGAGCGCTGCTGTTCCGATCGAGCGTTTCATCGTCAACCTCGCCGCTGACGCATCCTAGCACCGGCCCCAAGCACTGCCTATGCGCTTTCCCGCGCGGGGGGATCGCCGTTGATCCGACGCATGACGTCCAGCTTGATTGCGGCGATCTCGGCGTCTCCGCGCGCGCCGCGCGGTGTTCGGATCGGCAGCTCGGCGAGAAGGCGGGCCGGGCGGGGCGACAGCAGGAACAGGCGGTCGCCGAGACGAACCGCATCGTCCACGTCATGGGTAACCAGCAGCGTTATCATGGAGCGGTTGTCCATCAACATGGCAATCTGATCGCGCATACGGGCGGCGAGGGCGGCATCGAGCGAGGCCAGCGGTTCGTCGAGAATGAGGAACGCCGGCTCGACGGCGAACGCTCGCGCAAGCGCGACGCGCCGGGCCAGACCAAGCGATAGTTCGCCGGGAAAATGATTGCGATGCGCGTTCAATTCCAGAATCTCGAATAGCGCGGAAAGCTTCGCTTCATCGGCCAGGGGCGCCACAAGTCGCACATTTTCTTCGACCGACCGCCAGGGCAGCAGCCGCGGTTCCTGAAACACGAAGCCGATCGGCGCGTCGGCGGGACGCGCGATGCGTCCTTGAAAGTCCGGCTCGAGACCGGAGAGAATCCTGAGTATCGTGCTCTTGCCGCAGCCGGACGGACCAACCAGGACGCCTACTTCTCCGGCATCAAGGGCAAAGGCGACGCCGGCGATCACGTCGTGCTGTTCGCCCGCAGCGTTCCTGAACGTCTTGCTGGTGATATCGACCTCAAGCCGCACGGGGACGCCACCGGGATAACCGGGCCTCAAATGGCTGCACCAGCAAGGTTTCAATGAGGAGCACGACCGCCGCGAAACTCAGCGAATAAGCAAGCAATCGCGGAATGTCGAACAGCTGGAACGCCACGCCGATCTCGAAACCAACCCCGTTCGGACGTCCGAGTAATTCCGCAACCAGGACGATCTTCCAGACCAGGGAAAGGCCTGATCGCGCGGCGGCTGCGATATAGGGCGATAGTTGCGGCAAAATGACGTGCCGGAATTTCTTCCAGCGCGGCAGCGCAAATACGGTCGCCATTTCGTCGAGCGCCGCGTCGAGGGCACGCGCGCCTTCGCGCAGTGTAACGACAGCAGTCGGGAGCTTGTTGATGGCGATTGCCGCAATGGCGGCGACTTCAGTCAAACCAGCCCAGATGTAGGCGAGCACGATGACCACGAGCGCCGGCAGATTGAGCAGCAGGATCAGCCAGGGGTCGCCAAGCCGGTCGGCAAGCCGTACCCGGCCCATCAGGTATCCAATCGCGGCGCCCAGCGACATCGCCAGTGTGAAGGCGAGCGCAACGCGCGCCAATGTCACGCCGAGATGAAAAAACAAGTCACCTGACCTGGCTTCCGCGATCATGGCCGTGAGCACGGTGGGAGGAGGTGGCAGCTTCGCGTCACCGGCAAGCAGCGAGCCGATCCACCAGGTGGCGAGCAGCACGGCGAATGACAGCAGGCGCGGCACCTCAGCCTCCCGGGATCGCGCGATAGAATGTCCCGGGATCAAGTTCAGGCGCCGGTCCGACAAGTTCGCGGCCGCCGATTTCGGCCAGCACGCGGTAGAGAATACGCGCGTCGGCTTCTTCGTCCGCGACCGGGCGACGCGGAATTCCCTCCCGATAGCGATCACGATAGGCACGCAACGTTGCGGCGTCGGGAGTGCCGGTGAGCGGCGCAATTTTCTCCCACTCCGCATCCGAGGTCGACAAGATCTCTTTCGCGGCGCGGGTCATGGCGATGAAGCGGGCAATTTTGTCCTGGTTTGCGCTCGCCCATTTTTCGTCGAAGACGTAGCCGATCATCGCGGTAGGGCCTTTGGCGCCGAGTTTCGGCAGCAGGTCCTCGATGCCGGCGACGCGGCGAAAACCCTTCGCTTCCAGTCCGGCGCAAAAATTCCAGTAGTTCAAGGTCGCATCCATCTCCCCGCTGAGCGTTTTCGCCGCCAGCAGCGGCGGCGCGCCGTAAGCGATTGTCGCCTCCGACTTCAGGTCGATGCCGCCCTGCTTCAACCACGCCAGCAGCAACAGCCAGCTCTTGTCGATCGGGCCACCCGCAACGGCGAGCTTGCGGCCCTTGAGATCGGCCAGGGTCTTTATCGATGATGTGGCAGGCACCATCACGGCACCGAGCGCGCTCGAGTACGGGTAGAATGTCAACTTGGCGCCGAGCCCGCGTTCGCGGGATACCCAAAGCCAGTCGGTGACCACAACGTCGGCGTTGCCGGCGCGAAGCGCGATCTTGCCCGCCTCGGGGCTCGCCAGTTCGAGAACCTCAACCGAAAGGTTGGCCTTCTTGTCGAGGTCGTGCGCACGGATCACCGCAAGTTCCCAGGCGAATGTCCCGGTCTTTTGCACCGCAACGCGCAGAACCTCGGCGTTGCAGCACGTGCCGAGCGCGACTGAAACAGCCGTAGCTAGCAGCATGCGAATAAAAAGTTTCATTTCCCTTGAGCCGTTTCCTCGAACGTGTGCTTTTCAGCGCGCCAGTCATAGCATAGCTTCCACGATTAACAGCGGGAGGAAGACGATGGCGCTTGTCGGATCGGTACGACGTATTGTCGCCGCGTTCATGGCGTTGATGACGATGTCAGTTGCCACGCACGCCGAGGACGTCAACGACTATCCGACATCGGCGCGGGTTGAATACGTGTTTGGTTGCCTGAAGGCGAATGGCGAGACGCGGCAGGCGATCGAGCAATGCTCCTGTTCGGTCGACGTCGTCGCTTCGCTCGTGCCCTATGCGCGCTATGTCACAGCCGAAACCGTGCTCAGCATGTCGCAGGTCCGGGGAAATCTGGGTGGGCAGTTCCGCACATCAGAACAGGCGTCAAGCGCGCTCAACGAGCTCAGGCGAGCCCAGGCCGAAGCGGAAGTGCGCTGCTTCTGAGGTCTGGCACGCGGCTCGGATCACATCCCGGAATCGTCGATCTGCCATTCGCGCTGGAAGACGTGTCCTTCGGTATCCCTGGCCTCGGCGCGGAAGCGCTTGGCGCCGTTCGACACGTAGGTGAACCTGATATTGGGATCTTCCGAAATCGAAATGCCGCCTTCCATGGTCAACACCACGCCGTCGTCCTGCCAAATCCGCAGTTCATTGACGAAGAATGCCGGGACATACAATTGCGTGACCTGGTCCATCTGCAGGCCGGAATTGTTGGGATGCCCGATCATGATCTGGGCCTCGCGCGCGCCGCTGGTAGGACCTTCGCCGGCTTTTGCGAACTGCCGGTAGCGCATCTGGCCGAGCCTGTCTTTGGCTTCGTCGGCGTTCTTGGCGGCCGGCGCCGAGCAGCCACCGGACGCCTTCACATAGGTCTTGACCATGTAAAGTTTGCCGTCGCTGAGTTCGGCCACCGCATGAACATCGGTGTAATTGTTGACGCGGACGCGGGTGGAGATTTCCGACACCTTGGCGTCCGGTCCGAGCTGGAATTTGGCCGCCATCGGCGCGGGATTCTGGTCGATGACCAGCGTGATGCTCCGCACCTGTCTGGTGTCACCCGACGGCAGCTTCGTTCGCAGGGTCACCGGCACGATGGCGGCATCCTCGGCGCGGACGGGCATTTCGACCGATATCACATCGCTGCCATCGTTCATCGGACGGTTGTTGAAGATGTCCTGAACCAGGCCGGGCCACGGGTCATTCGCCTCTGCCGCAAGCGCCAGCGGCGCGCCGAACAGGAACAAGCCAGCGACGGCGAACAGGCGGAGAAGAGATCCAGGCATGCGCCACCTTCGTTGGGATGGAAGCAACGAACGCAATATAGGGCAATGCGCGCGCTATTCCCATTCAATTTCCGAAAATGCTGCGGTTGCGTTGCGGGTGTTGAAGTCGTCGAACAATTCCCATCGGGGTCGCTCGGAGCCCGCGGCAGTGCCCGCCGCCGTGATCGGCTTGCCGCTTTTGACGAGCCCACGTACGTCCGAGGCCAGGGTTTGGAGATAGCGGCGCTCGTCGGCGAGGGCGGCCGGCCATTCGCTCACAGGGCCGTGACCGGGAACCACGCGTTGCGCGGGCAGGGCGCTGAGCTCGCCGAGTGCGGTGAGCCAGCCGCGGATGCTGCCGTCCAGCACCGGCGTGTGGGCCAGAAACACCAGATCGCCCGCAAACAGGGTTCCGGTTTTTTCGTCGAGCACGGTCAAATCGCAATCGCTATGGGCTGCGGGCCACGCCCGCAACGCGAGGGTTCGCGCGCCGAGATCCAGCCTGAGCGTGCCGCTGACGAGCAGCGTTGGCGGCACGATGCTGACCTCGTCGATCACCTGGTCGCCCATGGTCCGGCGAAATGCATCGAGATAGAATTGTCCGCGCGCGGCCAGCGCACGCGGCAGGTTGGCGTGGCCGACAAAAATCGTCCCGCCCTGCACGAAAGCGCCATTGCCGAATACGTGATCGGGATGTCCATGCGTATTGATGACGTAGCGGATCGGCTTGCCGGTCCTGGCGCGAATGGCTGCCATCAATTGTCGTCCCTCGCGGAGACTGCCACCCGTATCGATCACGGCGACCGCATCCTCTCCAACGATGAAACCGACATTGGCAATCGCGCCGTCGTTCTCGCGCGTCATCTGCGCGGTTTGGCCGTTGTGCACGAATACGCCATCCGCAACGGAACTGACGGGCAACTCCCGTTGCTGCGCGCGCAAGGCTGTCGCCGAAGCGAGCATCGCGAGCGCGGCCAGGATCAATGTGGCACGAGCCATGTTTTGGCCTCCGTCCAACCACGAAGTGCTATCGGAAATTCCATGCTTCATCGCGGTTCGGTTTGCGTCGCAGCACGGGCGACGAGTCCGCCATGGGGGATTATTCCTGTTGCAGGCTCCAATTGACAAGCTTAGCATTTTGCTCGTCTGCGGCTTCGACGGAACTTCGCTGGTCCGGGTTGCCGATATTTTTCGAAGTTGGCAACCATGGTGGGCCGGAAGTGCAGCAGCTTTTGATGACATATGCCGGGCAGAAGCGCTGGCTGGCGATTTCGATCCTGGCGATCTTCGCTGTGCTCGGCGGGCGCGATGCCGCACGCGCACAGATCAATGAAACCGGCGATCTGTCGATCGAGCTCGTCGATCCCAAGGTGCTGCGCGTTTGCGCCGATCCGCACAATCTGCCGTTCTCCAACGAAAAGGGCGAGGGATTCGAGAACAAGCTCGCTGAACTGTTCGCCGAGAAGCTGAACAAGAAGCTGGACTATATGTATTTCCCGCAAGCGACCGGCTTCGTCCGAATGACGCTCGGCGCCCATCGTTGCGACGTCATCATGGGCTTCCCGCAGGGCGACGACCTGGTTCAGGGCACCAATCCCTATTACCGCACCGCCTATGCGCTGGTCGCCAAGCCGGGCAGCGGCCTCGAAGACGTCGCGACGCTGGAAGACGAGCGCCTGAAAGGCAAGCATATCGGCATCGTGGCCGGCACGCCGCCCGGCACGAACATGGCGGTCAACGGCCTGATGGCGAACGCCAAGCCATATCAGTTGATGGTCGATACCCGCCTGGACTCGTCCGGAGAGGCCATGATCGCCGACCTGGTGTCGGGCCAGATCGACGCCGGCATTCTGTGGGGACCGATGGCGGGCTATTATGCGAAGAAGGCAAACCCGCAGCTTCACGTGACGCCTCTGGTGAAGGAAAAGACCGGCCCGCGACTGGCGTTTCGTATCGGCATGGGGGTGCGGGGAGCTGACCAGAACTGGAAGCGGCAGCTCAACCGCCTGATCCAGGAGAACCAGCCCGCGATCAACAAGATACTGCTCGACTACGGCGTTCCCTTGCTCGACGAGAATGACCGGCCGATCGGCGCGGAGACGGCAACGAAAGTGCAATGAAAACGCTCGCAGGCCTGATCCTTGCGGCGTTCACATTCACTGTCTCCACATCGGCGCAGGAAAGGCCTCCCGAGCCGGCCGGGTATCGCATGGAAGACTACCGTGCGCCGGTTCCCGCGACCCTCGCCGGCGCGCGTGTTCTTGCGACCGCCGAGGCCGAGGCGATCTGGCGGGCCAAGTCGGGCGTGTTCATCGACGTGATGCCTCGCGCACCCAAGCCGCCAAATCTTCCGCAAGGCACGGTCTGGCGCGACAAGCCACGGCTCAATATTCTCGGCAGCATGTGGCTGCCGGACACCGGCTACGGAAAGCTCGCGGCCGCGACGGAAGACTATCTGCGGCGCGGGCTCGTCCGCGCGACAGCCGGCGACACGACCGCGCTGGTGGTGGTTTACTGCCAGGCCGATTGTTGGATGTCCTGGAACGCGGCAAAGCGAATCCTGACCTACGGCTACGCCAATGTCGCGTGGTACCCCGACGGAACGGACGGCTGGGAACGGGCCGGTCTGGCTCTGACGGAATCGCAGCCGGAACCGCGGGCGGGTGAGGCGGGGGCGCCCCCGCATTAGGGCGGGACACAAAATATCGAAAACAACCCCATGCAAAGTAGAAATGAGCGGGCTCGTAGCACTCGGACGCGCTAGCGTGCGGGTGATGAGGCGGTCCGTCGTCCCGGTCCAGCCTGATCTGATCCTGCCGGCGACTATTCGATTTCCTGCTGAATCGTTCGTCCAAGAGCGAACAGACGCTGGTCGATCGCTGTCGGCACTTCGCAAACGAATTTGATGACGCGGCTGCGGTCTTCGAAGATGCGCGTCTCCCAAACGAGCTGATTGCCGAGGTCGCCGATCTTTGTCTGGTCGGGCGGCGCTTCACTCTGCAGCGCCTGCAAGGCTATCGTGTCGGAGCGGATCTTGTCGGCAGCCTCGCGCTGCTTGCGGGTAATGCGCTCCAGTCCATTCAGGACCTGGGAGCGCTGCCCGTTGAGTACGTCGAAGAGGCCGGCAAACAGCAGTTTTCCGCTTCTGGTCTTGTCGGTTGCCGCGTTCAAATGTTCAGTGATCGCTTTTTGCGCTTCCTCAAGGGCGGTTCGCCTTGCCGCCAGCTTTGCGACCAGTGAGCCGACCGTGGCGTCTTCTCTCCATTTGCCGGAGACGTCGTCGAGCGGTGGGCCTGCCCATACCGCGGCAAGCGATATCTCAGGCACCTTGGCCTGGGCGCACGGCCAGTCCGGATAACGCGGATCGGCGGCGTGGGCGAACCTGATCGTCGCCGCAGCGACCAGCCCTACCGCAATCGCAGTCCGATATTTCATGTCTCGCCTCCGGCCGGCCCGCGGCGGATCAGGCCGCGCGAAGGATCGTAAGCGTAAATGGCGCCGACCATGAAGGCGATCGTGCAGCCGCCGACAACCGCAAGCGACGTCCAGTTGATTTGTCCATACAACGCAAAACGGATCAGTTCCACCGCATGCGTAAACGGATTGAACAGGCAGACATAGTAGAGCATCGGGCTGCTCTCCAGGATGCGCCACAGCGGATAGAGCGCCGAGGACGCGAAGAACATCGGAAAGATGACAAAGTTCATCACGCCTGCGAAATTCTCGAGCTGCTTGATGCCGGAGGAGATCAGCATCCCCAACGCGCCGAGCATCAGGCCTGACAGCACCAGCGCCGGCAGCACCGTGAAATAGCCGGCCGGCGGCGGCGCGATATCCCAGAACCAGGCGATCAGCAGGAAGGCATAGACCTGAAGCAGCGAGACCGCGGTTCCGGCCAGAAGCTTGCAGGACAGCAGAAACCATCGCGGCAGCGGGCTTACCAGCAACGTCCGCATATTGCCCATCTCGCGGTCATAGACCATGGACAGCGAGGACTGCATGCCGTTGAAGAGCTGGATCATCGCCATCAGGCCGGGCGCAATGTAGACCTCGTACAGGATGTAGGTCTCGTAGGGCGGGATGATGGAGAGGCCGAGCACCTGACGGAAGCCGGCGGCGAAGATGAACAGCCACACCAGCGGCCGCACCAGTGCGGAGATGAAGCGTTCGCGCTGATGCAGGAAACGAAGCGCCTCGCGCCAGACAATGCCGTTCAGGCAGGTGAGATATTCGGCGAGCGAGAAGCCGCTCCGGATCGGCGTTGTGGTTGCTGATGTCATGACGTTAAGCTCCCGTCTGGTGCGGTGGAGCCGGTCAGCCGCATGAATGCCGTGTTGATATCGCTGCCGCCGGCGGCGGCGATAACCTGCGCGACTTTGCCCTGGGCCAGAACCCGCCCCTGATGCAGGACAACGAGATCATCGTTCGAACCGATCTCGTCGAACAGGTGCGTCGCCCACAACACGCTTATTCCCTGCTCGGTAACGAGCTGGCGGACATGGTTGAGAATATCGGCGCGCGCCTTGACGTCGAGGCCGACGGTCGCCTCGTCGAGCAGCAACAGGCGCGGGCGGTGCAGCAGCGCGCGGGCGATTTCCAAACGCCGCATCTGGCCGCCGGAGAGGTCGCGCACCTTGCTGCCGGTGCGGTCGGCAAGGCCGATGCGCGCCAGAACTTCGCGGCTTCGTTCGCGGGCATCCTGCCTGGCGATGCCATGCAAGGCGGCGTGATACAGCAGGTTCTGCGTCACCGAGAGGTCGAGATCGAGCGTGCGGGGCTGAAACACCACGCCGAGCAGCCGCAAGGCTTCGCCCGGCGCACGTGCGACGTCGTGGCCGAAGATGCCGATACGCCCGCGCTGGATGCCGAACAGCCGCGTGATCAGCGAGAACAGCGTGCTCTTGCCGGCGCCGTTCAGGCCGAGCAACGCCGTGAAACTTGCCGGCGCGACGGAGAAGCCGATGTCGATCAGGGCCTGACGGGCGCCATAGGAATGGCTGATGCCGTCGATCGACAACGCAGGCATCGCCGCGGCTTCGGGCTGGGAAGGGATGTCCTGTGTGTTCGGACCGGCGGAAAATGCGTCAGTGGCCGTCATGGTTGCGCAATCGTGATACCCCAGGGCAGTTCGCCGACCTGGATTGTCTTGATGACCTTTTGCGCGGCGACGTCAATCACCGAGACGTCGTTCGACACGCCATTGGTAACCATCAGATATTTCTCATCCGGGGTGAATGCCATGTGCCACACCCGCTGTCCCACCAGCAGATATTTGGTGACCTTGTAGCTGGCGGTATCAACGACCGCGACGCGGTTGGCAGGGCCGAGCGCGACGAAAGCGGTCTTGCCGTCTTTGGTCATGCCGATGCCGACCGGCTGGATGGCTTCGCTCCGCAAGCCCGGAATCTCGAATTTAATCTTCTTCGTCACCTCCCGCTTGACCGGATCGATCACCGAAACGGTGCCGCCGATCTCCGATGATATCCAGACTTCGGAATTGTCACGCTTGAACTCGGCGAAGCGCGGGCGCGCATCGACCAGCACATTGGCGACGATCTGGCGCGTCGCAGTATCGATGAAATGCGCCATGTTGGTGGTCTCGGACGTATTGATCAGAATTTTGCCGTCCGGGCTGATGGCCATGCCTTCCGGCTCGACACCGACCTGGATGTCGCCGAGGCGCGCGCGCTTCTCGACGTCGATGATCGTCACCGTGTTGTCGTTTTCGTTGGCGACGTAGAGGATCTTGCCGGCCGCATCGAGGGCGAACAGTTCGGGATCTGGGCCGGAGGGCAGGGTATCGACGACCTCCTGCTTCGCAACGTCGATGACCTGAATGCTGTCATCGTCACCGACGGCCACGAAGACAAACTTGCTGTCTCGCGTGAACTCGATGCCGCGCGGCCGCTGGCCGACCTTGATGGTCTTGGTGACGGTCCAACTGTTCGTATCGATCACCGTTACGGTGTTGCTCTTTTCGTTGGAGACATAGGCGATGAAGGCCGAGGCGGGAGCCGCCGTCGCGAGCCAGACAGCCATTCCGGAAAGCAGGCAATGACGCCACATACGCAATCCATCCTCCTTTATTGCAACTTGCATTTGGTTTCCGGCCGATCGACACCAAGCGTATCGAGTTCCGACACCTGGTGCAGGAAGCCTTCCTGCGGCGAAACCGAGACTACCATGCGTCCATCGACCAGCAGGATCGGTTGGCGAAGCTGCAGGTTCCAGTCCCTCAGTGTCAACCGCTGACCCTTGAACGCCGCAATGGAAAAGTCGGGACCCTTAAGGAAACCCGATACCGCCTTCGAGTCACCGGACCTGGTGCGCGACGTCGCTTCGCCGATCATGCGTGCCGCCGTCCAGGCCTGCATGTCCAATGCCGTCATGTGCCGCGAATTCAATTTTAAAAAGCGGTTCTGGATCTGGATCGCGCCCCACTGATCGTGCGCGGCGTGCCAACTGGTTGGAACCAGCCCCGCCGAGCCGGCGACCGGTCGCGGATCCCAGGTACGGTAGGGCAGGTAAGACGCGAACACCTCGCTTTCGTCCGCAGCGACGAGGACGTCATAGGCCGGCGCCTGCTGGGTGAACACAGGCATTTGCCGCTGGATCAGGGTGACGCCGCTGTCGGTACGGCGGGCGCCACCGGTATCCTCAAAGGTTCGCTCCTGAACGATCTTGGCGCCGAAGCGCGTCGCGGCGCGGCGCAACGCGTCCGCGTACAGCCTGTCCTGGTCATGTGAACCAACGACGAACAGCCAGCGCTTCCATTGCTTCCACACCAGATACTGGGCGAGTGCATCTGCGAGCATCGAACGCGTCGGTGCGACATGGATCACATTGGCGCGGCAATCCTGCTCGCGCAGCCGGTCGTCGATCGCACCGGCGTTCAACAGCAGCGTGCCGCGGTCGCGGAGCGCGTCGGCTGCCTTCAACAACTCGTCCGCCGGAAGGTCGGCAATGATGAAGCCGTTGCGTGCGGCAAGCGCGGCTGCTGCCTTCGCGACGTCGTCATTCTCTTTGAGCCGAACTTCTTCGAGCGTGAAGCGCTGGTTGAGGAACTTGCCGGTGGTGTTGTTGTCCTCCACGGCCAGGCGGGCGCCGGCAATTCCGTCGTTCTCGGCCGGCAGTTCGACGAGCGACAATTTCGCCTTGACGCCGGCGCGGCCGAGATAGCCGATGCCGATCTCGGTTGGGTCCGCCGCGAGCACGGGGGTAGCCGCGATGCAGAAAACGATCGCAGCGACCGACCATCGGATCATGGCTCCTCCCTGACAGGCCTTTTTCACGCAGCCGCGTGGAAGGCTCTAGGCTTGAACCATGACCAAATTGTCTTGGCTTGCAACCCAATTCTCCGTTGGGACGGCATCACGCCGCATCAGCCCTTCAGGCGATCCGCGTGCCAGCGCAGATGATCGGACATGAACGTCGAGATGAAGTAGTAGCTGTGGTCATAGCCGGGCTGCCGGCGCAGGGTGAGGGGGATCTTGGCCTTCTCGCACGCGGCCTGCAGCAGCTCCGGGCGGAGTTGCTCGGTCAGAAACGGATCGGCATCGCCGTAGTCGACCAAAAGATCGGAGGCTCTGGCGCCGTCCTCGATCAGCGCAACGGCATCGTGCTTGCGCCATGCTTGGCGGTCGCTGCCGAGGTAGCCGCCGAGCGCCTTGATGCCCCAAGGCACCTGCGAGGGCGCGACGATCGGAGCGAATGCGCTTGCCGCGCGATAGCGGTCGGGATGGCGCAGCGCGATCGTCAGTGCACCGTGACCGCCCATGGAGTGACCGAGGATGGATTGTCGACTGGGGTCGACGGGAAAATTTTCGGCGACCAGTTTCGGCAATTCTTCCGTGACGTAGCTCCACATGCGGTAGTTGCGCGCGAACGGCTCCTGCGTCGCATCGACGTAGAAACCGGCGCCAAGTCCGAAATCATAGGCATTGGCGGGATCGCCGGGCACGCCTTCGCCGCGCGGACTGGTGTCGGGCGCAACGAAGATCAGTCCAAGCTCGGCGCAGGCGCTGCGGAATTCACCCTTTTCCGTCACGTTGGCATGGGTGCAGGTCAGGCCCGAGAGATACCAGACCACCGGAAGCCTGGCGCCGGCGGCGTACGGCGGAACATAGACCGAGAAGGTCATGTCGGTCCGGGTTTCGCGGCTGGCGTGTCGATACACACTCTGCGTTCCGCCGTATGCCTTGTTAAGCGAAACGGTCTGCATGGTCATGATGATGCTTGTCCTGCGCCGCGCAGCACGATCACGCCACGCCGCTTTCGATTGCGAATCGTACCAGCTCGGCGGAGGTGCGTACGCCAAGCTTGTGGCGCATGATCGACGAGGTGTTGGCGACGGTTTTGTAGGACGAATGGACCAGCCACGCGATCTCGGAGAGGCTCTTGCCGACACTGAGCAGGCGCAGGATTTCCATCTCACGCGAGGTCAGCTTTGAAAGCGGGCTCCGGGCGAACGACGGTCTTGCGAATGCGATACTTCGCGCCATCGCCGGCGGCAGATAAACCCCGCCCTTTGCAACTTCATGGATCGCCTCGACAAGGTCCTGGGGATCCCCGGCCTTGGAAACATATCCCTTGGCACCGACTTCGATGGCGCGCGCGGCGAATACCGGATCATCGTTCATGCTGAAGATAATGATACGTGCAGACGCGTCGCGCGCGAGGAGGCGCCGTGCCAGTTCAAACCCGGAAACCGTCGGAAGGTTGATGTCGAGTACGCAGATATCCGGTTGCCGTTCGTCGAAAACGCGCTCGCCACTCTCCGCGTCGGAGGCTTCCAGTATGTCGATCTCGGGATCGTCCGCGAACAGGGCACGGCACCCCGAAGCAACGATGCGATGATCATCAACAATCAGAACGCGCATTGACATTGATCCCGAACACCCGCGTCACTCCCGTTGCTGCACCGCATCAGGCGAAACACCGGCGCAGTCTTCGGGGCGGTACCTGCCATCGATGATCATGCAACCCGGGCGATGTTGCTATACGCTTCGATTAGATAGACGCCTGTTTTGTCTGTCAACGCTCCCCGCGATAGGGAACTGAAGACGACTTCGCTCCCAGACAATCGCGATTTCGCTCCTGGACAAAAGGCTATGTGGCAAAATTTTTCCTTGCGCGCCCGGATCAACTTGCTGCTCGCGCTCGTCCTCACGCTCGGTTTAGCCGCCAATATTGCGCGACTGGTGCTCGAGGCCGGGCCTCGCGTCCAGGCCGAAGATCAAAGCGTCATACGGCTGGCGCGTGAATTTATCGATACGATCGTTGCGGGACTGAATGAGGCGCCGGACGCCGAAGCACGGCTGAACCAGATCGTTCACGACCTCAACCGGCTTCGCCATGTCAGTATCACGCGGCAGGGTGAAGCGGTCGAGATTTCAGGGGCTGCGGCCAACCCCGGCGACAATGCCGATGCGCGCTCGCCGCCGGCATGGTTTGTCGCGCTTGTTCACCCCGAAAAGACCACCGTGAACGTTCCGATCTCGATCAAGGGAAAGCCGGGTTCGCTGCTGATCACGTCGCATCCGAACGACGAGATGGCCGAGATCTGGGATGGAATTATCACTCAGCTCCAGATCGGCACCGTGATTGCCATCGTGCTCTTCCTCATTACGACCAGGGTCGTCAGCCGGGCGCTTGCGCCGATCCAGACGTTGTCGGAAGCAATGACGAAAATTGAAGCCGGTGGCTATGACACGCGGGTGAAGCCGGATGGCCCGCCAGAACTCGTTGCCATTTGCGACAAGTTGAATCACCTTGCGGCCACCCTGGGCGACGCGGTCGACGACAAGCGGCGTCTGGCCGAGCGCGTCGTCTCGCTGCAGGATGTCGAACGCAAGGAAATTGCACGCGAGTTGCACGATGAGTTCGGGCCCTATCTCTTTGCGTTGCGGGCCCATGCCAGCGCGCTGATGCGGATCGCAGATGCAAGGGATCCGAACGTGGAGGCCACGCGAAAGCACGGCAGCGCCATACTGGAACAGGTAAATGCCTTGCAGCAATCCAATCGGCGGGTTCTTGAAAAGCTGCGGCCCGCGGGGCTGACGGAGCTTGGCCTTCACGAAGCGCTTGGCGCGCTGCTGCGTCTATGGGGAGAGTCGCATCCCGACGTTGCGATCGAAACAGCGATCTCGCAGTCGCTGGGCGACACAGGAGAGACGGCCGATTTGACGATCTACCGCACCATTCAGGAGGCGCTGACCAATGTCTTTCGCCACGCGGGCGCTACCCGCGTCAATGTAACTGTTGAGCCTGTCGAACAGCCTTCGGGACTGACGGGACGAGGCGGTGCGTTGGTGCGGGTCCGCGACAATGGCAGCGGACTGAGGCCGGATCACAAGCTGGGCTTCGGGCTCACGGGAATGCGCGAGCGAATCCTGGCGCTGGGTGGTTCGCTCACGATTGCTTCCGCAGATAATGGCGTAACTGTGGAGGCGGTGATTCCGATGGACGCGCGTTACTGAGTCGGGAATTTTTCCCGTTCTGTCCGGGACGTTTTGATAGTGCGCGATTTGATTGACGTTCTAAGATCATCCTCAACTAACCGGCGGGGACCAATGTGGCCGGTATGGAATGGGGATGAAACAGAATGGGCGCTCGATTCCTGTTTGTTGGGACACTATCGCTATGTCTCGTTCCCGGGAGTCACACTGCGCAGGCCCAAACTGTGTCAGGAGACAGTGAGGTCTTGCCGGCCATCGAGGTCACTGCCCCAACGACATCAGCCAGACCAGCGGCCAGGCCGGCCAGCGGCAGTACCGCGCCGCGAGTTACCCGCAACGTGCGCAGGGTTCTTGTCTATCCGACCGCGCCGACGCCGCAGGCCCGCGTGGGAATTGATGTCGAAAAGGTGCCGGCAGCGATCAACGCGGTCGGTGCCGCGCAGATCGCGCGGACTGACTCATTCGACATTGGCGTCGCATTACAACAACAGGTGCCGGGTGTCATACTCAGCGATACGACCGGCAATCCCTTTATGCCTGATGTACAATTTCGTGGTTTCGTTGCGTCGCCGGTCGCCGGTACGCCTCAGGGGCTTGCAGTTTATCAGAACGGGATGCGCATCAACGAAGCGTTCGGCGACACCGTCAATTGGGACCTAATTCCGACCGCCGCGATCAGGTCGGTCACGGTCGTGACCAATAACCCGGCGTTCGGCCTCAATGCGCTCGGCGGGGCGGTCAACGTGCTGATGAAGGATGGCTTCAACTACCATGGTGCCGAAATCAACACGATGGGCGGCTCCTTCGGGCGCATCCAGAGTTCGGCGCAATATGGCAAGCAGGTCGACAATTGGTCGGTTTACGGCGCGCTCGAAGGCCTGCGCGACAACGGATATCGCAATTTTTCGGAATCGGCGATCCGGCGCTTCTATGGCGACGTCGGCTATCGGACCGATAGCAGCGAGTTCCATCTCAACTTCGGCGTCGCCAAGAACAATTTCGGCGCGTCGGCCGCGGTGCCGGTCGAACTGCTCCAGAAATACTGGGGCGCGACCTACACGACGCCGCAGACCACGGACAACCGCGTTGCCTACGCCAACCTGACCGGAAAGGTCGAGGTGACGCCGACCTGGACCATCGACGGCTCGGTGCGCGTCCGCGCGTTCCGGCAGAAGACGGTGGACGGAAATCCGACCGAGACTCAACCGTGCGCCGCCGATCCGGGGCTGCTTTGCTTCAACGACGACGCCTCGCCGGCAAATGGCCTGAACGGGGTCCAACTCGCAAATCCTTTCCCGGCCGACGCCATACTGGGGGAGATCGACCGGACGACCACCCGTTCGACCACGACCGGGGCGACGCTGCAGGCCACCAACACCGACCAGTTGTTCGGGCACAACAACCAGTTCATGGTCGGTACCAGCTTCGATTCCGGCGTCACCCGCTTCGGTGCGATCGGGGAACTGGGCACGATCGGCTCAAATTACGTCGTCAGCGGCAGCGGCATCTTCCTTGGACCATCAGGCACCCCGATTTCAATCGGCCCGGTCTCGCTTCGCGCCACCAACCGCTACACCGGCCTCTATGCACTCGATACGTTCGACGTGACGGACCGGTTTTCGATCTCGGGCGGCGGCCGGTTCAATTATGCAAGCATCAACCTTCAAGACCTGATCGGCACCGATCTCAACGGCAGTCATACGTTCAGCCGGTTCAATCCGATGATTGGCGGCACTTACAAGGTTACGTCGGAAGTGACGGCTTATGCCGGATACTCAGAAGCCAATCGCGCGCCGACCCCGCTGGAACTCGCCTGCGCCGATCCAGCGCGCCCCTGTATCGTCGCCGCATTCCTCGTCGCCGATCCGCCGCTGAAGCAGGTCGTGTCCCGCACCGTCGAAGCGGGCTTCCGCGGCACCAAGGAGCTGAATATCGGCACGCTCGGCTGGAAGATCGGCGGGTTCCGCGCGACCAACGCCGATGACATCTTGGCGATACCAAGTCCGGAGGTGCAGGGCTTTGGCTATTTCCAGAACGTGGGCAGGACACGGCGGCAGGGTATCGAGGCGCAGGTGAATCTGACATCGAAGGCGCTGCAACTTTATGCCAGCTATACCCTCGTCGATGCGCGCTTCCTCGATGCCTTGACGCTCAACTCTCGCAGTCCATTCGCCGATGCCGATGGCAATATCCAGGTCGTGCCGGGTAACCGGATTCCGTCCATCCCGCGCAACCGGTTCAAGTTCGGCGCTGATTATTCGATCACCGACGCCTTCAAGGTCGGCGGCGATGCGCTGTTCGTCGCCAGCCAGTATTTTGCCGGCGATGAATCCAACCAGGCGGCGAGGCTGCCGGGGTATTCGGTTTTCAACCTGCACACCTCGTATCAGATCAACAAGACGTATCAGATCTACGGCCGCGTCGATAATATCTTCGACAATCGCTATTCGACGTTCGGGACGTTTTTCCAAAGAGGGGACATACCGAACTTCGCCAATGGCGGCGCGGAGTTCACCGATGCTCGCACCGTCAGCCCGGCGCGGCCGCGCGCCTTCTATGCGGGGTTGAAGGCAACTTGGTAATGTCGTGCAACAATCATCGCGTCAGACACGGCGGGAGGACACGAAGCGATTCGTCGCGATCAAAGATCCACGGCAGCGCGTCAGCTTGCCGCACGGCTTTGACGTTCGCGTCAGGAAGCGTCCGGCAACGGATCGGCGCAGTGCGCCTTGTGGATGGCGGAGGGCACGAATCCAAAATGCTTCCGGAACACGCGGCTGAAGTGCGACGAACTGGAAAAGCCCCACGAAAATGCGACGTCCGTGATCGTCTTTCCGTTCTGGGTCTCCAGCTCCTGCCGGCAGTGCAGCAGCCTGGCCCGCCAGATATAATCGCTGACGGTCATGCCCTTGTCGCTGAACAGCATGTGCAGGTAGCGCTTGGTGCAGCCCAAGGCCGCCGAGATCTGGTCGATGCAAAGCTCCGGGTCGCGCAGATGTTCGCGGATGAAAGCCTGAGCCCGGATGTACATCGCCTCGGGACCGACGCGATCGAACATCGTGTCGGCCTCGCGCAGCGGCAACAGCAGCAAATCGATCAGCGAATCAGCGACGCCGATGGCGTTGTAGGGCGACAGCTTGTTCGCTTCGTCAAACGCGGTGTGCACGAAGTCATAGGCGATGCGGCCGGTGCCCGTTCGCGCGGACAGCTTGCACGGCAACATCTTCGCCGTGCGGAAGCCGCGTTCGTGCAGCAATTCCTTTGGCACGATCACGACCTCGTGCCGCGTCAACGACGGGCTGACGATCGTGTGCGGACAGGAGACGTCATAGGCGAGACAATCGCCGGGCATGATGTCGATGCGACGGCCGCCCTGTTCGAAATGCGAGATGCCGAAGGTCTGGAACAGAATCTTGACGTAGGGATGTTCGCTCAGCTTCGTGCCTGTAACCGTGTGCGCGATGCGATGCTGGCTTGCCTCAATCTGACACAGCTTCAGCTGCGAGACGGTGGTGTAGTTAATGCGCGCCTCGAGCGAGGAGGCTTCCAGCGGGTCGATATCAAACTGACCGCAGAGATCGGTCAGCGCATCTGACCAAGTTTGGATCTGCTTCTTCGGCGCCAACCCGGAAGTACTGAGCGAGCGGACTGTATCGGACATGGTCCAACCACCGATTCGAGAACAGTCCGCGACCTCGGCAAAAGCTTCGGTCACAGGACGCTACATTTGATTCAACCTAAGGCAGTCCCAAGGAAATCCCAAAGGAAGTCGCGCAGATTCTTCCCAATATCCCTTTGACAATCCTCCAACTTAGTTTCGGCTGCGTCAAGGGGAACCTCAAGCTCGGAACGCGCTGCGGCTTGTGGGAACAAGCCCACGATTGATGCTTCGCAACATAAGAAGGCGGCTCCCGGCGACCCAAAATTAAAAAGTTCATTGGGTTTCGCTTTTGAGCAAACGCGGTTCGCTCTTGGGCAAGTTTCCCGTTTTCGAACGGGATAAGAACAGGGACCAAAAATGGAAAATGGGCCGTCTCGGCGGAAACCCAAAACTTTAATCTCGGAGGAAACCATTATGCGCAAGGTGCTATCCGCTGCCTGTCTCGGCGCCATGGCGACGTTCGCCGTGGGCGCTGCATATGCCAACGAAGAGCTGAGCAAGATGGCGCAGAACCCGAAAGATTGGGTGATGCCGGCCGGAGACTACGCAAATACACGCTACTCGAAACTGAACCAGATCACCGCAGCCAATGTCGGCAAGCTCCAGGTCGCCTGGACCTTCTCGACCGGCGTGCTGCGCGGCCATGAAGGCGGGCCGCTGATCGTCGGCAACATGATGTACGTCCATACGCCGTTCCCGAACAAGGTCTACGCTCTTGACCTTTCGCAGGAGAACAAGATCGTCTGGAAGTACGAGCCGAAGCAGGATCCGAACGTCATTCCGGTGATGTGCTGCGACACCGTCAATCGCGGCGTGGCCTATGGCGACGGCAAGATCTTCCTGCATCAGGCCGACACCACCCTGGTCGCGCTCGATGCCAAGACCGGGCAGGTGGCGTGGAGCGTCAAGAATGGCGATCCGGGCAAAGGCGGCACGGGCACCTCCGCGCCGCTCGTCGTCAAGGACAAGGTCCTGATCGGCATTTCCGGCGGTGAGTTTGGCGTGCAATGCCACGTCACGGCCTACGATCTCAAGACCGGCAAGCAGGCCTGGCGCGCCTTCTCGGAAGGGCCGGACGACCAGATCATGGTCGATCCCGTCAGTACCACCGAACACGGCAAGCCGGTCGGCAAGGATTCGAGCCTCAAGACCTGGCAGGGCGACCAGTGGAAGATTGGTGGCGGCTGCACATGGGGCTGGATATCCTATGATCCCAGTTTGAACCTCGTCTACTACGGCTCCGGCAATCCCTCGACCTGGAACCCGAAGCAGCGTCCGGGCGACAACAAGTGGTCGATGACCATCTGGGCGCGTAATCCGGATACCGGCGTGGCCAAGTGGGTCTATCAGATGACGCCCCACGACGAGTGGGACTATGACGGCGTCAATGAAATGATCCTCAGCGACCAGCAGATCGGCGGCGCGGAACGCAAGCTGTTGACCCATTTCGACCGCAACGGTTTGGGTTACACTCTGGATCGTTCCACCGGCGAACTCCTGGTCGCCGAGAAGTACGATCCGAAGGTCAACTGGACCTCTGGCGTCGACATGAACAAGAGCTCGCCGACCTACGGCCGTCCCAAGGTGCTCGATCAGTACTCGACCGAAAAGGGCGGCGAAGACAAGAACACCAAGGGCATCTGCCCGGCAGCGCTCGGCAGCAAGGACGAGCAGCCGGCAGCCTATTCGCCCGATACGCAACTGTTCTACGTGCCGACCAACCACGTCTGCATGGACTACGAGCCGTTCAAGGTGAGCTACACCGCAGGTCAGCCCTATGTCGGCGCGACCCTGTCGATGTATCCGCCTCAGGGCGAAAGCCACATGGGCAACTTCATTGCCTGGGATGGCAAGACCGGCAAGATCGTCTGGTCGAACAAGGAGCAGTTCTCGGTATGGTCGGGAGCGCTCGCGACAGCTGGCGGCGTGGTGTTCTACGGAACGCTCGAAGGCTATCTGAAGGCAGTCGATGCCAAGACCGGCAAGGAACTTTACAAGTTCAAGACCCCGTCGGGCATCATCGGCAACGTCACGACCTATGAGAACGGCGGCAGGCAGTATGTGGCCGTGCTGTCCGGCGTCGGCGGCTGGGCGGGTATCGGCCTTGCCGCAGGTCTGACCGATCCGACAGCAGGTCTCGGTGCGGTCGGTGGCTATGCCGCGCTGAGCAACTATACCGCGCTCGGCGGCACGCTCACCGTGTTCGCACTGCCGCAGTAAAGCAGGACCACCTCGTCCGGCGCGTGGCTCGTTCCACGCGCCGGTTGATCTAGATCGAATTTCGAGGATGAGCTCTTGCGTACAATTTGGTTGATTGCAGCCACTCTCATGCTTGTGGCGCCGGGATCGGTTGCCCACGCGGCGGACGATCCGACCGCCGTCAAGTCCGAGGATGGCAAGTATCTCGACAAGGAAGGCACTCCGACTTTCAAGGTCGCGCCTGACGGGACGGTCGATTGGTACACCTATTCCGGATACCGTCGCTATCACTCCGAATGCCATGTCTGCCATGGCCCTGACGGGATGGGATCGACCTACGCGCCGGCGCTACAGGATTCACTGAAGACGATGAGTTACGGCGATTTTCTCGGTGTGGTTGCCAGCGGTCGCAAGAACATCAGTACCGCGCAAGAGAACGTCATGCCGGCGTTCGGCGATAACCCGAATGTCGCCTGCTACATGGACGACCTCTACATCTATCTGCGCGCCCGCGCGAACGACGCGGTCGGCCGCGTGCGGCCTGCCAAGCGTGAAGACAAACCCGACGCCTACACCGAGGCGGAAAAGGCCTGCATGGGAGCCAAATGATCATGCCGAGCATGCGAGATCCGCGTCCCGGTACGTCCGTGCAGTGACTTGAAGAGAAAATGTGGAGTTTAGAATGAAGACCCGCGCCGCTGTCGCATTCGAGGCCAAGAAGCCTCTTGAAATCGTTGAGGTCGATCTGGAAGGCCCGAAGGCCGGAGAGGTCCTCGTCGAGATCAAGGCGACCGGAATCTGTCACACCGACGCTTACACGCTCGATGGCTTCGACAGCGAAGGCATCTTTCCGTCGATCCTCGGTCATGAGGGCGCCGGCATCGTCCGCGAAGTGGGACCTGGCGTCACGTCGGTCAAGGCCGGCGATCACGTGATCCCGCTCTACACGCCGGAATGCCGCCAGTGCAAAAGCTGCCTGAGCCAGAAGACCAATCTCTGCACCGCCATCCGCGCCACCCAGGGCAAGGGGGTGATGCCGGACGGCACCTCGCGCTTCAGCCATAAAGGCAACCCGATCTACCACTATATGGGTTGCTCGACCTTCTCGAACTTTACCGTGCTGCCGGAGATCGCGGTGGCCAAGATTCGCGAGGACGCACCCTTCGACAAGAGCTGCTACATCGGTTGCGGCGTGACGACGGGCGTCGGCGCGGTGGTCAATACCGCCAAGGTGACACCGGGCTCCAACGTCGTCGTGTTCGGTCTCGGCGGCATCGGGCTCAACGTGATCCAGGGTGCGAAGATGGTGGGCGCCGACAAGATCGTCGGCGTCGACATCAACGACGGCAAGGAAGACTGGGGCCGCCGTTTCGGCATGACCCATTTCGTCAACCCGACCAAGGTCAGCGACATCGTCCAGCATCTGGTCGGGCTCACCGACGGCGGCGCCGACTACACCTTCGACTGCACCGGCAACACCAATGTGATGCGGCAGGCCCTCGAAGCGTGCCACCGCGGCTGGGGCGTCTCGGTCATTATCGGGGTCGCGGAGTCCGGCAAGGAAATCGCCACCCGGCCGTTCCAGCTGGTGACCGGTCGCGTCTGGAAGGGCACGGCCTTTGGCGGCGCGCGCGGCCGCACGGATGTGCCGAAAATCGTCGACTGGTACATGAACGGAAAGATCGAGATCGATCCGATGATCACACACGTCCTCAAGCTCGAGGAGATCAACCAGGGATTCGACCTCATGCATCAAGGCAAGTCGATCCGTTCGGTTGTCGTGTTCTGATTTAAAGACTTCAAACACAAGGAGGACAGGCCCATGACTGCTCATATCCATCCATCGGTTGATAGCGGCGTAAAAAAGGGGTCGGGCAGCTTTGCCGGCGGCACCCTTGTCTGCAAATGCTCGGACAGGCCGGTCAAGGTCGCCATCAAGGGCGACGTGGCCCACAACCACGCTTGCGGCTGCACCAAGTGCTGGAAGCCCTCCGGCGCGGCGTTCTCCGTCGTCGCCGTGGTTCCGCGCGACAATGTGAAGGTGACCGAGAACGGCGACAAGCTGCAGATTGTCGACGCGTCGGCGACCATTCAGCGCTATGCCTGCAAGGCCTGCGGCACGCATATGTATGGCCGGATCGAGAACACCGGGCATCCATTCTATGGCCTCGACTTCATCCATCCCGAACTGTTCCAGGAAGGCGGCTGGGCGGCTCCCGGGTTTGCCGCGTTCGTGTCGTCCGTGCTGGAGTCCGGCGTTCAACCGGGCGAGATGGATGGCATCAGGTCCCGGCTGAAAGAACTCGGGCTTGAGCCCTATGATTGCCTGTCACCGGCCTTGATGGATGCCATCTCGAGCCATGTGGCGAAAAGCAAGGCGAAGGCGGCCTGACGACGGCGCTTGAGCGGACCACCACTGCTGCCGGCGGGTGAAACACCCGCCGGCCTTTTTATGTTGCGCCGCGATAAGGCTGGAGCGTTTTCCAGCGAAAGCCTGCCCCGGATTTGATCCGGGGTGATGACCGGTTCGCGTCTAGAAACGCGTCAAAACAAGAATCCAGGGCCCCGATTCCATCGGAACGGGGCCCCAGGGCGGAAGGAGTTGACCCGTCGCGCGGTTC
This sequence comes from Bradyrhizobium sp. McL0615, assembly GCF_049993905.1. Lineage (NCBI taxonomy): Bacteria > Pseudomonadati > Pseudomonadota > Alphaproteobacteria > Hyphomicrobiales > Nitrobacteraceae > Bradyrhizobium > Bradyrhizobium sp. McL0615. Next base: position 3,429,106 of record NZ_CP188254.1, read on the forward strand.
CCCTCTATGCACGAGGCAGCCTTACAAGATGACGACCTCGCAAGGACCCGCCCGATGCAGATCGCTACCAACGCCGCCTTTATTCTGCCCGACGATTTCGCAAGCGCCGCGCTGATGGGGAGGGTCTGGCGACCCGATCTCGCCGGTCCGTCGGTGGTCGCGATCCGCGAGAACGGCGTGTTCGACATATCAGACGAATTCCCCACCGCCAGCCAGCTTGCGGCCTCCGATCCGGCCGAAGCGTTGCGCGCCACGAAAGGCGTGCGGATCGGCGCGCTGCAGGATATTTTGAACAACACGCCGCCTGACACCCGTGATCCGACCAAGCCGTGGCTGCTGGCCCCGATCGATCTGCAGGTGATCAAGGCGGCCGGCGTCACCTTCGCGGTCTCGATGCTGGAACGGGTGATCGAGGAGCGCGCGCGCGGCAATCCGGATTCGGCGGTGGCGATCCGGGCCGAGGTGACGCGGATCGTCGGCACCGACCTGTCGCAACTGAAGCCGGGCTCGGCCGAAGCCCAGCACGTCAAGGATGTACTGGTTTCCCAAAATGCCTGGAGCCAGTATCTCGAAGTCGGCATCGGGCCGGACGCGGAGGTGTTTACCAAGGCTCCCGTGCTGTCGGCGGTGGGCACCTGCGTGGATGCGGGCCTGCATCCGAAATCGACCTGGAATAATCCGGAGCCCGAGGTGGTGCTGGTGGTGACGAGCGAGGGCCGCATCGTCGGCGCGACGCTTGGCAACGATGTCAATCTGCGCGACTTTGAGGGACGCTCGGCACTGCTGTTGTCCAAGGCCAAGGACAACAACGCGTCCTGCGCCATTGGTCCATTCGTGCGGTTCTTCGACCGGGACTTCACGCTCGACGACGTCAGGAAGATGGAGATCTCGCTGGAAGTGAAGGGGCCGGAGGGTTTTGTCCTGCACGGCGCATCTTCCCTGACCCAGATCAGCCGCGACCCGGCCGACATCGTCGGGCAGACCATCAACGAGAACCATCAATACCCTGATGGTTTCGTGCTGTTCCTCGGCACCATGTTCGCCCCGATCCAGGACCGTGCCGCGAAGGGGCAGGGGTTCACCCATGTGGAAGGCGATCTGGTAACGGTCGCAACCCCAAAACTCGGCCGGCTGACCAACCGCATGCGCCACAGCGGCGATTGTGAACCCTGGAAGTTCGGCCTGACCGAGCTCTTCGCCGCATTGATGCGCCGCAAGGGTGTCAGCTGAACTAGCCTCGACGACAACCCGAAGGCACTCGCGCAATGGCGAAAATCAGGATCGGTCTGGCCGGCTGCGGCTTCGTGTCCGAGCTGCACATGCATGCCTACCGGCGTGTTTACGGCGTCGATATCGAAGTCAGGGCCGTCGCGGCAAGAGGCGACCATGTCGTCGAGTTTGCCCGTCGTCACCAGATCCCGACGGCGTATCGCAGCTTTCGTGATTTGATCGCTGACGCTGATCTCGATGTCATCGACATCTGCACGCCGCCCAATTTGCACACGTCGATGATCGTCGATGCGATGCAGGCCGGCAAGCACGTGATCTGCGAAAAACCGTTTGCTGGCTATTTCGGGCGCGAAGGCGACAAGACGCCGATCGGCAAACATGTACCCAAAGCACTGATGTACGAGCGGGTGCTGGAGGAAATGGCCGCGACCCGCGCGGCGATCGAGAAGACCGGCCGGCTGTTCATGTATGCGGAGGACTGGATCTACGCGCCGGCAGTGACCAAGACCGTCGAGATCCTCAAGGCCACGAAAGACAAGATCCTGTTCATGAAGGGGGAGGAGAGTCACTCCGGCTCGCATGCCGCGCACGCCGCGCAATGGGCGATGACCGGCGGCGGCTCGCTGATCCGGATGGGGTGCCATCCGCTTTCGGCGGTACTCTATCTCAAGCAGGTCGAGGCGCGCGCGCGCGGGGAGACGATCACGGTTGCGAGCGTGACGTGTGACGTCGGCAACGTCACGGCGTGCCTGCGTCCGGAAGAACGTGCCGTGCTCAAGGCCAATCCCGTCGACGTCGAGGATTGGGGCATGCTCACGGCCACCTTCTCCGACGGCACCAAGGCAGCGGTTTTTTCCGGCGACATGATCCTCGGCGGCGTGCGCAATCTGATCGAAACCCATACCAGCAGCGGCGCGCTGTTCGCCAACATCACGCCGAATACGCACATGATGAGCTATCAGACCAGCGAGGAGAAGCTTGCAGGCGTCTACATCACCGAGAAGGTCGACCGGAAGACCGGCTGGCAATATGTCTGCATCGAGGAAGAATGGACGCGCGGCTACGTGCAGGAAATCCAGGATTTTATGGAATGCGTCGCCACCGGCCGGCAGCCGCTCTCGGACCTGGCGCTGGCCTTCGAGACGATCAAGGTCAACTACGCCGGCTACTGGGCGGCGGAGGAGGGGCGGCGTGTGACGCTCTGAGGCTTTGGTGATTGCTGAATAACACCCATCCGGGCCACATGGTTCGAGACGCGCGGCGTTGCCGCGCTCCTCACCATGAGGATCTGGCAGTTTGCGCGATGCAAGACCTCATCCGAGGCTCGGCGCCAGCCGTGTCTCGAAGGATGAAGCCCCGACAACGCTACACCGCATACACCGATGATTTCGGCAGCGGAAACACCGGGTCCTGCGTCCTGATGTTGGTCGGCCAAACCACCGAGATGTGCTCGCCCGCGTTCTGCATCACCACCGGGGTCGAGCGCTCGTTCTGGCCGGAGAGCGGCGTGCCGGGCCGATAGAATTTTACGCCGTAGCCCTGGATGGTGCCGCCCGCGGGGATATCCACGTCGAGCGCCGCCTTGCGAATGGCCTCGGGATCGAAACCGCCGTATTTCTCCTTGGCGACCGGCAGCACGTTGTTGAGCAGGATCCAGGTCTGGTTGAAGCCCATCGAGCAGTGCGGCGGAACGTCGGTCGCGCCGGTCTTGGCCTTGTAGCGCTCCACCATGATCTTGGTGAGGTCGCCGACCCCGGGCGCGAGTTTCGAAGCATCGAGCAACTGCGCGGGCACCGGATCGATGTTGCAGAAATTGTCGATGTCGGCGGCGAACGTCGCACGCAACTTGTCGAGTTGGCTGTAGCCCGCGCCGGCGCCGAACAGCATCTTGAACTTGAGGCCGTTCTCGCGCGCCTGACGCAGGAACAGGGTGATATCGGGGTTGTATCCTGCGTGCGAGATCACGTCGGCTTTGGCGCGCTTGAGCTTGGTCACCAGCACGGAAAGATCGGGGGCGGATGCGGAATAACCTTCCTTGAGAACGACTTGCAGGCCGGCTTCCTTGGCATAGGCTTCGTCGGCGGCGGCAACGCCGACACCGTAAGGGCCGTCCTCGTGGATCAGCGCGACCTTGACGTCCTTTGGCTCCATGCCGAGCTTGGCCTTGGCATGTTCGGCGATAAATCCCGCAAAGGCCTGGCCATACTGGTCGGAATGGATCTGCGCCCGGAAGACATATTGCAGGTTCTTGTCCTTGAACACGGCGGTCGAGACCGCGGTCGTAATCCAGAGGATCTTCTTCTGCTGCTCGACCTTGGCCGCGAGCGGGACGGCGTGCGAACTTGCAAAGACGCCGTTGAGGATGTCGACCTTCTCCTGGTCGATCAGACGGTTGGCCTCATTGATCGCGACATCCGGCTTGCTCTGGGAATCGACGGCGACGGGAGCGACCTTGTACTTGCCGCCGACGCCGCCTTTCTCGTTGACGAGGTCGATGGCGATCTGTGTACCAATCGAAGAAGCTACCGATCCGCCCGCCGCGAACGGCCCGGTCAAATCGTAGATCAGCCCGATGCGTACGGTCTCGGCTTGGGCCTGCGCGCGTGTCCAATCGAGGCTGAATGCGGCGGCGGCAGCGGCAGAAGTCTTCAGAAGCGTTCTGCGTGAAGTCGGCATCGTGTCGTCCTCCCACTGAATTATCGTTATCGCCTGGACCGGTTTTTCCGGCTTTCGGCAAGTATTTGGACAATGCGGAAAGAAGTCAACCTGCGCCCGCGCGTCATGAGGCGGTCATGGCTGCGATAACCCGAGGCAAGCGGCGGCAGGACTCACCAACTAAAGTCTGAGAGATTCCTTCGTCCGACGCCTCGACGCTCGGCTGACCAATTTGGCGTTCGGCCAGTCCTTCGGCATCCGCATAACGCGCTATCGGCGTTTGCCGCGTGCCGACGTGCGGGTGATCCTTATCCTGCCGTGGGTTCGCGGCAGGAATTGCGCGCCGCGGGCGCTGAGGAATTCCAGCATGGCGCGCGCCGGCGGCAGCAGGATCTTGTCCTTTCGTGAAAGCACAAACCATTGCCTGACGACGGGAAGACCAACCACGTCGAGCGTGACCAGCCGCCGTTCGTCGAGTTCGGTGGCAACCGTGTGCGCCGAAATGAACGCAATTCCGAGACCCGCGATCACCGCCTGCTTGATCGTCTCGTTGCTGCTCATCGCCATGCCGATTTTCGGCCGAATGCGCGCCGTTTCGAACAGTTGCTCCATCAGGCCACGGGTGCCGGAGCCGGGTTCGCGCGTCAGGAAGGTTTCGTCGGCAAGGTCGCTCGGCGGGATGCGGGATTTTCGCACCAGGCGGTGGCTGGTCGGAGCAATAATGACATGGGGATGATCGCCGATCGGGTGGACATCCATGTCGATGTCGGCCGGTGGGCGGCCCATGATTGCGAAATCGAGATCATAGCCGCGTAGCGCCTCGCCGATCTCCTGGCGGTTTCCGATCGAGAGCGTGACGTCGACGTTCGGATGGCGTTTCGAGAAGCCGGAGATCATGAACGGGACGAAATATTTCGCGGTGCTGACGGCGCCGATCGAGATGCGGCCTGCGGTCTTTCCGGCCATCATCTCGAGCGAGGTCTCGCAATCCGCAATTGCCGCTTCGATACGCTCGGAGAGCGAGAGCACTTCGCGCCCGGCATCGGTCAACAGCATGCCGTCACTGGTGCGCTGAATCAGCGGCAGGCCTGCAAGCTCCTGCAGATTGCGGATCTGCAGCGTGACGGCCGGCTGCGTGAGATGCAGGTGTTTGGCGGCAGCGGTAACCGACCGGTCGCGGTGAACGGCCGCGAGCGCGCGCAGCTGGCGAATGGTCAATTCCCGCGGAAATCTGGCTGCCATGGGTCCACCATTATAAGAAAAACTTTGCCAAAGCCAAAGATAAGAAAATTTCACTAATTTTGCAAATTGGGTTGTTCTTGGAGCGCGGCGTGCCGAACGGCATGACGCATTGGAGTGGCCCCGAAGAGGGCGCCAATCGGGGAACGGCCATGGACGCACGCATAACCCTATGCTCGCATCTCGATCATGCAGGGTCGGAGACGCCGACCGGCCCGGCCGTGGCCGCCGTGATCGAGGCGATTGCCGCCGCTGCGATCGGCCTTTCCGATCTCATCGCCGACGGACCGTTGGCGGGCATCACCGGACGAACCCGTGGCGTCAATTCCGATGGCGACCATCAGAAGGATATCGACCTCGCCGCCGACGCGATGATGCGGGCGGCGTTACGTGCCACCCCGGTTGCGGCCGTCCTGTCCGAGGAACTGGATCTGCCCGAGGTGCTCAATGCCGAGGCGTCGCTCTGCGTCGCCATCGATCCGCTCGACGGATCGGCCAACCTCGAGAACAATATCTCGGTCGGAACCATCTTTTCTATTCGGTCGCGCGGCAATGATATCATCTCCACCTTCTTCGAGCCCGGCACGGCGCAGTGTGCGGCCGGTTTCGTGGTCTACGGTCCTCAGACCACGCTGGTCCTGGCGTTCGACGAGCGTGTCGACATCTTCATTCTGGACCGGCGCAACAGGGAGTTCCTGCTGATCGCGCGTCGCGTGAGAATTGCGCCGAACACGCCTGAGTTTGCCATCAACGCGTCGAACCAGCGGCACTGGCATGGGCCGGTGCGGGCCTATATCGACGATTGCCTGGCCGGCACGAGTGGCAACGGTTCGGCCGATTTCAATATGCGCTGGATCGGCTCGCTGGTCGCGGAGTCCCTTCGCATTCTCGTTCGAGGTGGTGTGTTCCTTTACCCGGCGGATTCGCGCCCGGGATATCGCGACGGTCGTCTTCGCCTGCTTTACGAAGCCCATCCGATGGCGCTCGTGATGGAGTGGGCGGGCGGGGCCGCGACTACCGGCCGTCGTCGCATTCTCGAACTTTCGGCGAAAACACCACACCAGCGGGTGCCGCTGATCATGGGATCGATGCGCGGCGTTCGCGACGTCGCCGCCATTCACGAAGGCATCGAACCGATGTTCGACAATAGCGACGCGCCGCTGTTTGCGCGGCGCGGCCTGTTTCGCTGACCGGAAAGAACAGATGTCACGCAGCTATCCCATTATATCGATTACCGGATCATCCGGCGCCGGTACGACTTCGGTGAAGAAGACGTTTGAAAACATCTTCCGCCGCGAGAAGGTCGCGGCCGCCTATGTCGAGGGCGACGCCTTCCACCGCTACAACCGCATTGAGATGCGCACGAAAATGGCCGAGGAGGCCGAGCGCGGCAACAAGCATTTCAGCCATTTCAGTCCGGAAACAAACCTGTTCGAGGAACTGGAGAAACTGTTCCGCGACTACGGCGAGTCCGGGACCGGAACCATCAGGCATTATGTCCACGATCATGACGAGGCCAGGCTCCATGGCGCGGATCCCGGCACCTTCACCGAATGGACTCCGCTGCCTGAAAAATCGGATCTGTTGTTCTATGAAGGCCTGCATGGCGCTGTCGTGACTGAGAAGGTCAATATCGCGCAGCATGCCGACCTCAAGATCGGCGTCGTGCCCGTCATCAATCTGGAGTGGATCCAGAAGCTGCATCGCGACCGCAGCGACCGCGGCTACACCGCCGAGGCGGTGACCGATACCATTCTGCGGCGAATGCCGGACTACATCAATTATATCTGCCCGCAATTCACCGAGACTGACATCAACTTTCAGCGTGTGCCGACGGTCGACACGTCGAACCCGTTCATTGCGCGCTGGATACCGACGCCCGACGAATCGATGGTGGTGATCCGGCTCAAGAACCCGCGCGGCATCGATTTTCCCTATCTGCTGTCGATGATTCCGAACAGTTTCATGTCGCGGGCTAATTCGATCGTGATCCACGGATCGAAGCTCGATCTAGCGATGCAACTCATCCTCACCCCGCTGATCCTGCAACTGATCGAACGCAAGAGGCGCATGCTATGACTGATCTCGCCCTGTCCCGTATCGCCACCCAGCCGGACGTTTCGCATGCCGAAATGGCGAATGCGATCCGCTTTCTGGCCATCGACGCCGTCGAAAACGCGAAGTCGGGCCATCCCGGCATGCCGATGGGCATGGCCGATGTGGCAACGGTGCTGTTTTCGCGCTTCCTTAAATTCGACGCCGCCGATCCGGCGTGGCCGGATCGCGACCGGTTCATATTGTCGGCCGGCCACGGCTCGATGCTGCTGTATGCACTGCTGCATCTGACCGGTTACGCCGGCGTGACGACGGACGAGCTGAAGGCGTTCAGGCAGTGGGGATCGAAAACCCCAGGTCATCCGGAATACGGGCATACGGCCGGCGTGGAAACGACCACGGGCCCGCTGGGGCAGGGGATCGCAACCGCGGTCGGGATGGCGCTGGCGGAGCGGCTGATGAATGCGCGCTTCGGCGACGATCTGGTCGATCACTATACCTATGTGATCGCCGGCGACGGCTGCCTGATGGAGGGCCTCAGCCAGGAAGCGATTTCGCTGGCGGGACATCTCAAGCTCGGCCGGTTGATCGTGCTGTATGACGACAACGAAATATCGATAGACGGCTCGACCTCGCTGTCATGCTCGGATGACCAGATCGCACGCTTCAAGGCGTCGGGCTGGTCGGCGACCCGGATCGATGGCCATGACCCCGAAGCGATTGCGGCGGCGATCCGGCACGCGCGGCACGACAGCCGGCCATCCCTGATTGCCTGCCGCACGGTGATCGGTTTTGGTTCGCCCAACCGCCAAGGGACGGAAAAGGCGCATGGCGCGCCGCTCGGGGCGGATGAAATCGAGAAGACGCGCAGCGCGCTGGACTGGCCGCACGCGCCATTTCAGGTTCCGGAGGCCGTCACCGATGCCTGGCGCGAAATCGGCGCCCAAGGACATGCGGCGCGGCGGGCATGGATCGAGCGCAGCAGACGCCAGAGTTCGACAACACGATCGCCGTTCCATGATGCGCTGAATCGAAAGCTGCCCTGTGGGTACGCCGACGTAATGGCGCAGATTCGGACACGGTTCGGCACCGAACGGCCGAAAATCGCGACCCGGCAGGCATCGCAACTGGTGATCGACGTGATCGCGGAAGCGCTGCCCAATCTCCTGGGCGGCTCGGCCGACCTGACCCATTCGAACCTGACGCGTGCAAAAACGCAGCAACCGGTGCGGCCCGATGCGTTCGATGGCAGCTACATCCATTACGGCGTCCGCGAGCATGCCATGGCGGCTGCGATGAACGGCATCGCATTGCATGGCGGCTTCATCCCGTATGGCGGCACGTTTCTCAGCTTTGCGGATTACAGCCGCCCCGCGATCCGGCTGGCCGCGCTGATGGGTATCCGCGTCATCCATGTGATGACGCATGACTCGATCGGACTAGGCGAAGACGGTCCGACGCATCAGCCGGTCGAGCATCTGGCATCGCTGCGGGCGATACCGAACCTGCTGGTATTCCGTCCAGGCGATGCGGTTGAGACCGCGGAGGCGTGGGACTGCGCGCTGCGGGCGGATGCGAATCCGTCGGTGCTATGCCTGTCGCGGCAGGCGCTCCCGACATTCCGTGAAGACGCTAATGAAACCAATCTGGTCGCGTTCGGCGCCTATGTCGTCGTCGAACCGGAGGATGGCCGCGACGTCACCTTGATTGCAACCGGCTCCGAAGTGTCGATCGCGCTCGAAGCGGCAAGCCTGCTCGAGAAAGACGGTGTCCGCGCTGCGGTCGTCTCGGCGCCGTGCTTCGAGCTGTTTCGCCGCCAATCCCGCGAATACCGCACCGCCGTTCTCGGACGCGTTCCGAGGGTCGGTATCGAGGCTGCCATCGAGGGCGACTGGGCGCGCTGGCTCGGCGATGGCGGCGAATTCATCGGCATGACCGGCTTCGGCGCCTCGGCGCCAGCGGAAACGCTTTACCGCGAATTCGGCATCACCGCCGAGGAGGCCGCAAAGGCCGCGCTGCGCTGCGTCGCGCGCTCGCGGATGGCGGTGACCTACGCATGAAACTCAGACGCCGATCAATGACACGGAGGCCCACATGGCGCGAATTACCCTAAGGCAATTGCTGGATCATGCCGCCGAACACGGCTACGGCGTGCCGGCCTTCAACATCAACAATATGGAGCAGGGGCTTGCGATCATGGATGCGGCGGCAGCGGTCGATGCGCCCGTCATCATCCAGGCCTCGAGGGGCGCGCGCTCCTATGCCAACGACATCATGCTGGCGAAGATGATCGATGCGCTGGAAGAGATGCATCCGCAGATTCCGCTCTGCCTGCATCAGGACCATGGCAACGAGGAATCGACCTGCGCCACCGCGCTGCAGCACGGCTTCACCTCCGTCATGATGGACGGCTCGCTGAAGGCCGATGCCAAGACCGCGGCGAGCTACGAATACAACGTCGACATCACCCGCCGGGTGGTCGATATGGCGCACTGGATCGGCGCCTCGGTGGAAGGTGAGTTGGGCGTGCTCGGCTCGCTCGAACATGGCGGCGGCGAGCAGGAGGACGGTCATGGCGTCGAAGGCGAGGTCAGCCACGATCAATTGCTGACCGATCCGGACCAGGCTGTCGATTTCGTTCGGGCCACCAAGGTCGATGCGCTGGCGATTGCGATGGGCACCTCGCACGGCGCGTATAAATTCTCGCGCAAGCCGGATGGCGACATTCTGGCGATGCGGGTGGTGGAGGAAATCCATCGCCGGCTCCCCAATACGCACCTGGTGATGCACGGCTCCTCATCGGTGCCGCAGCCGCTGCAGGACGCCTTCAACGCATTCGGCGGCGAGATGCCGCAGACCTGGGGCGTGCCGGTCGAGGAAATCGTCCGTGGCATCAGGCACGGCGTCCGCAAGGTCAATATCGACACCGACTGCCGGCTGGCGATGACCGCGGCGTTTCGAAAGGTGGCGGTGCAAGCGCGAGGTGAATTCGATCCGCGCAAGTTCCTGAAACCGGCGATGGACAGCTTGCGCGACCTCTGCCGCGAGCGTTTCGAGCAGTTCGGCACCGCGGGCCACGCCTCACAGATCAAGGTCATTCCGTTGGCCGAGATGGCCAGGCGCTACCGCTCGGGCGCGCTCGATCCACGCACGGGAGGAATGGCCGATGCCGCCGAATGAACTGATGACCGCCTCGATCCCGACCAGTCGCCGCACACCAAACGAGGAGACCACGATGAACATGCACTCGATGACCGTTCGCGGCAAGGATCGCTACAAGTCCGGCGTCCTCGAATACAAGAAGATGGGCTACTGGGAGCCCGACTACACGCCCAAGGACACCGACATCATTGCGCTGTTCCGGGTGACGCCGCAGGACGGTGTCGATCCGATCGAGGCCTCGGCAGCGGTGGCGGGCGAATCCTCGACCGCGACATGGACGGTGGTGTGGACTGACCGGCTGACAGCGGCAGAAAAATACCGCGCAAAGTGCTTCCGCGTCGATCCCGTGCCGAACTCGCCGGGGCAGTATTTCGCCTACATCGCCTACGATCTCGACCTGTTCGAGCCCGGTTCGATCGCCAATTTGTCGGCCTCGATCATCGGCAATGTGTTCGGCTTCAAGCCGCTGAAGGCGCTGCGGCTGGAAGACATGCGGTTGCCGGTGGCCTACGTGAAGACCTTCCAGGGACCGGCGACCGGCATCGTGGTCGAGCGCGAGCGGATGGACAAGTTCGGCCGGCCGATGCTCGGCGCCACCGTGAAGCCGAAGCTCGGCCTCTCGGGGCGTAACTACGGCCGTGTGGTCTATGAAGCGCTGAAGGGCGGGCTCGACTTCACCAAGGATGACGAGAACATCAACTCGCAGCCCTTCATGCACTGGCGGGAGCGGTTCCTCTATTGCATGGAGGCCGTCAACAAGGCGCAGGCCGCGTCCGGTGAGATCAAGGGCACTTATCTCAACGTCACCGCCGGCACCATGGAGGACATGTACGAGCGTGCCGAATTCGCCAAGGAGCTCGGTTCGGTCATCATCATGATCGACCTCGTGATCGGCTACACCGCGATCCAGTCGATGGCCAAATGGGCCCGCCGCAACGACATGATCCTGCATCTGCATCGGGCAGGGCATTCGACCTATACGAGGCAGCGCAGCCACGGCGTGTCGTTCCGCGTCATCGCGAAATGGATGCGGCTCGCCGGCGTCGATCACATCCATGCCGGCACCGTGGTCGGCAAGCTGGAAGGCGATCCCGCGACCACGCGCGGCTATTACGACATCTGCCGCGAGGACTATAACCCGGCGCGGCTGGAGCACGGCGTGTTCTTCGACCAGCACTGGGCCAGCCTCAACAAGCTGATGCCGGTGGCGTCAGGCGGCATTCATGCCGGCCAGATGCACCAGCTGCTCGATCATCTCGGCGAAGACGTGATCCTGCAGTTCGGCGGCGGCACCATCGGCCATCCCATGGGCATCCAGGCCGGCGCGACCGCCAACCGCGTGGCGCTGGAGGCGATGATCCTCGCCCGCAATGAGGGACGCGACTACCTGCACGAGGGCCCGGAGATCCTCGCCAAGGCGGCCGAGACCTGCACGCCGTTGAAGGCGGCGCTCGAGGTCTGGAAGGACGTCACCTTCAACTATGAATCGACCGACATGCCGGACTACGTCCCCACGCCCTCGGTTGCGATGTAAGGAGAGCAAATCATGCGCATTACCCAAGGCTGTTTCTCGTTCCTGCCCGACCTCACCGACGAGCAGATTTCCCGCCAGGTCCAGTACTGCCTGGAGAACGGCTGGGCGGTGAACATCGAATTCACCGACGATCCGCATCCCCGCAATAACTTCTGGGAGATGTGGGGCCTGCCGATGTTCGACCTCCGCGACGCCGCTGGCGTGATGATGGAGCTGAATGAATGCCGCAAGGTGTATGGCGAGCGCTACATCCGCCTGTCGGCGTTCGATTCCAGTCACGGCTGGGAATCGGTGCGGCTGTCCTTCATCGTCAACCGGCCGAAGGCGGAGCCCGGCTTCCGGCTCGATCGGCACGAAATGGCCGGGCGCAATATCCGCTACACGACCACATCATACGCCGCCGATCGCCCGGAGGGCCGGCGCTACGGTTAGGCACCCGTTCGGTCCGGCAGACGCGATCTCCCTGATCGTGCCTGCGCCTGCCGGACGCACTGCTCCGTCGCTGCGGAAGCGGCGACGGAGTCTTTTCGAAACGACGCGCGCAGCGCATTGAGGTTAGCAGATGGACGTGGATACCTCCCCCATGACTGAGGCGGTCAACCTGCGCGATGAACTCGAAGCCGTCGGCATCGAGGAGATCCTCTCGCAGCTCGACCGCGAACTGATCGGCTTGAAGCCGGTAAAGACACGTATCCGCGAGATTGCGTCGCTGCTGCTGATCGAACGGATCCGCAAGCGCATGGGGCTGGCGTCGGAGGCGCCGACGCTGCACATGTCATTTACGGGAAATCCCGGCACCGGAAAGACCACGGTGGCGCTGCGGATCGCCAGCATCCTGCACAGGCTCGGTTACGTGCGCCGCGGCCAGGTGGTGTCGGTGACGCGCGACGAGCTGGTCGGGCAATATATCGGTCACACCGCGCCGAAGACCAAGGAGATCCTGAAGAAGGCGATGGGCGGCGTGCTGTTCATCGACGAGGCCTATTATCTGCACCGGCCGGACAACGAGCGGGACTACGGTCAGGAGGCGATCGAGATCCTGCTGCAGGTGATGGAATCACAGCGTGAGGATCTGGTGGTGATCCTTGCAGGCTACGGCGACCGCATGGACAAGTTTTTCGCCAGCAATCCCGGCTTCCGCTCACGGATCGCGCACCACATTGATTTTCCGGATTATGCAGACGATGAGCTGCTCGCCATCGCAGAGCTGATGCTGCGAGATATGAACTATGGATTCACGAAGGAAGCGCGCGCCGAGTTCGTGCGCTATATCGTATTGCGCAAGAACCAGCCGCTGTTCTCCAATGCGCGCTCGATCCGCAATGGGCTGGACCGCCTGCGGCTGCGGCAGGCCAATCGCCTCGTCGCCGATCTCGATCATGTCCTGACGGCGGATGATATCAGGTCGATCGAGGCGTCGGACGTGCTGGCGAGCCGTGTGTTCGGGAAGGGCGGAAAATCGGCCGAGGCTGGTTAGCCTCAGAAAAAGGGCAGCCGGCGAATGTTCGCCGCTGCCCCTTATTGCTTCTGTTGGCCCGTCCGCGAGCTACTTGCCTTTGGTATCGACTTTCTGCTTTTCGTCCTCGTTCATTTTCTTCACCACGGGGTCGCGACTGGCTTCGCCGGTGGTCTGGGTTGTCGTGGCCGGCGGGCTATCGTTAGGCATGGAGGTTTGACCGGGCGGCGTCGTCGCCGGCCGCGTCGCCGTGGCACTCGGCGGCGACGTCGTTTGAGCGGTCGCCGCCTGAACATCGAGTAGAAGCACGCTCGACAGCAGCGATACCGCGAGCGCCGTTGCGTTGGGTTTCATCGGTCTGAACTCCTCTCAGACCATTGAAACGGCCCGTTCGGCCTAACGTTCCCGCTACGCCTCCAATTGCTTCCCGATCGGCAGGGCGCGGATCCGCTTGCCGGTCGCGGCGAAGATCGCGTTGATCAGCGCCGGTGCAAAGGGCGGCACACCCGGCTCGCCGACGCCGCTGGGCGGCGTGTCGGGGCCGGGAGGCACGATGTAGACATTCGTGACACCAGGGGCCTCGTCGATCCGGATCACCGGGAAATCGTCGAAATTGCCCTGCTGCACCTTGCCGTCCTTGAAGGTGATCGCGCCATGTTTGGCGAGGCTCATGCCCATGATCGCGGCGCCCTCGATCTGCGACTGGATCCGCTCCGGATTGACGTAGGTGCCGCAATCGATCGCGGTATCGACCCGTGGCACGGTGAGCTTGCCTTTTTCGTCAACGGCCACCTCGACGATGGTCGCGATGTAGCTGACGAAGCTGCGATGCGCGGCAATGCCGAGCCCGTGCCCCTTGGGGACGGACCGCCCCCAGCCGCCCTTGTCCGCGACCAGTTCGACGACCTTGCGAAGCCGCGCGGTATCGATCGGGTAGCTGTCATAGGGCTCGCCGTAGTTCCAGAGGTCTTTCACCGAATCGAGCTTGACGATCCGGGGCGAGCCGATCAGTTCCAGCAGCATATCCTTTTGGTCGCGTTTGGTGGCATGGGCGATTTCAGCGACCATCGACTGCACCGCGAAGGCGCGCGGGATGTTTGACACCGAGCGGAACCAGCCGATGCGGGCATGCGCGGCCGCTTCCGGATTCTCGCACTGTACGTTGGCGATCTCGAAGGGCATATCGACCAGCCCCATGCCGAGTTCGAACGGGGCCTGATGCACCGTATCAGCGGCAAACGTCGAGGCGATGCTCGGCGCGACGCTGCGATGGCGCCAAGCCGTCACCTTGCCGCTCTTGTCCAGGCCGGCCTCGATACGTTCCACCGAGACGGTGTGCAGGAAGCCGTTGCGAACGTCGTCTTCCCTTGTCCATTGCACCTTGACCGGCGCGCCGAGCTCTTTTGAGAGCAGGGCGGCTTCGATGGCGTAATCGCACTTCGACTTGCGCCCGAACCCGCCGCCGAGCAGGGTGACGTTGACGGTGACATTCCCCTCGGGAATGCCAAGCGTTTTGGCGACGTCCTCGCGCGTTCCGCCCGCGCTCTGCACCGGCGCCCAGATCTCGGCCTTGTCGCCGCTGACATTCGCGACTGCGACCGGGGGTTCCATGGAGACATGGGCCAGATGCGGCAGATAGTACTCGCCGACGATTACCTTGTCGGCGCCCTTCAGGGCGGCTTCCACGTCGCCTTCCTTGCGCAGCACGAGACCGGGCTTCCGTGCGGCTTCCTCCAGTTCGGCCCGGTAGGCGACCGACTCATATTTGCCGTTGGCGCCGTCATCCCAGACGATCTTCAAGGCGTCGCGGCCCTTGATCGCCGCACCGGTGTTGCGCGCGATTACGGCGACGCCGCCGAGCGGCTGGAATTTCGAAGGCCACGGCCAGCCCTTGACCTCCATCACCTTCTCGACGCCGGAAACCTTCATCGCCGCCGATCCGTCGAACGACGAGACCTTGCCGCCGGTTACCGGCGGGCGGGCAATGACGGCGTATTTCATGCCGGGCAGGCGAACGTCCGCGCCGTAACGCGCGGTGCCCACCGTGATGTCGCGCAGATCGACCATGCTGATCTGGCCTTTGCCCAGATAGCGGAAATCCTTTGGATCTTTCAGCTTCAGGCCTTCCACGCTCGGCACCGGCTCCTTGGCGGCGTCGGCCGCCAGATCGCCAAAGCCGATGCGGCGTGAGCTCGCACTGTGGACGACCTCGTGATTGACCGCCTTCACCTCGGTTGCCGGCACACCCCAGCGTTTCGCCGCTGCGGTTTCAAGCATCGAGCGCGCCGAAGCGCCGATCTGACGCATCGGCATCAAATAGTGACGCGTGCTGCGCGATCCGTCGGTATCCTGATTGCCGAATTTGACCTCGTCACCATGCGCCTGCTGGACGCGGACGCGTGACCAGTCGGCCTCCATCTCTTCGGCGACGATCATCGGCAGGCTGGTGCGGACGCCGGTTCCCATCTCGGCACGGTGTGCGACGATCGTGACAATGCCATCAGGCGCGATTGCGACGAACACGCGCGGGTCCACCACGGTTCCGTGGGGCATCTTGTCCGCGCCGGTCTGGTACGCGGCCAAGGCGGGGCGCGACATCACGGGCGCGGCCAGCACGAAGCCGCCGGCCAGCCCGAGGCCTTTCAGGATGTTGCGGCGCGAAACGTTGTCGACTTTGACGTATCGCTCAAAGCCGCGGAGTTTTTTGGGATTGGTTGATATGTTCATGATCATACCCCCGTCGAAGCGAGGTGGACCGCGTTTTCGATGCGCTGATAGCAGCCGCAGCGGCAGATATTGCCCGCCATCGCCTCGCGTATCTGATCGTGGTTGGGTTTTGGATTCTCGATCAGCAGCGCCGCCGCCTGCATGATCTGGCCGACCTGGCAAAAGCCGCATTGCGGAACATTGAGTTGGCGCCAGGCCTTCTGGACCGCGTGATCGCCGGTCGGATGAAGGCCTTCGATGGTCGTGACCTCCCGATTGACCACGTCGGACACCGACGTGATGCAGGCGCGTACCGCCTGCTTGTCGACGATCACGGTGCAGGCGCCACACAGCGCTTGGCCGCAACCGTATTTCGTGCCCGTCAGTCCGGCTTCATCGCGGAGGAACCAGAGCAGCGGAAGGTCGGGATCGCCATCCCAGTTCTTTTGCTGGCCGTTAATCTTCAAAGTAATCATGATCGATCCTCGCTCTTCGTAAGCTGCTGATGGTAGCTCCGACGTGAGCGAAAAACGTTACGGCTGATCGCTCGACGCTGGCGCTTCGAAATTCCTTGCTGTCTGGCTGGGATTTCTTTGAGCCATCCTCCTGATCATTATTATTGGCTGTTGTTCAGTAGGCCGCGCTTGGCGGATCGGCCGCCACAAGGCGTTCTACATTTGCGTCCGCATGTTTGGCAAAAGCGGGGCATCGGCAAAGAATTGCATTTGGTCAGTAGCGCTGACGCAGTAGCCTATGCAAAAGCAATTGTCGTCAAATTCGAACGTCGCTGTTGGACCAATGGAAGAAGCTTTCTTCTGCGCCGCCCGCCACAGCAGACTTTCACCATTCGTGCAACGGGCACCGGCGTGCGCCAAAGCTTCGCGCCCACGCCGCGCAATTCTCGATCTCGTTCGCGCGCGCTTATAACGCACCGCACATCACAGAAGGCTGAGCTGTTCTGCGAAATACGCATGATGCGGCCAGGCTGCGGTTGTCATCGCAAGACGTGCGATGGACGCTTGCTTTTGCGGGCTTTTCCCGAAATCGCTGACACAACCGGAGGGCGCATTGCGCAAAAGACAAATTTCTCGATCGCCATTCTTTTGACCGAGTCCCTCCATCACTTTGCGTGATGTGCAAATCCGATCAACTCACATCGTCGATCAAAAGCACAGACGCGGAATTCGCGACAGCGGTGTGTCATGATCCGACGCGGCGCGCAGTGATCCTGACGGCTCTCGTCGCGGGAACTTGTCTGGCGTCGTCGAGATCTTCGATCGCAGAGGAGGATTTGCCTGGCAGTAACGAGCGGCCTCAGAAAGCCGACGTGCTGGTTTTTTCCGAAGGGGAACACGCCGGCGAGGTGATCAAGCCGCAGGATCTGAAAACCGGTGGACCGCCGGCGCGGGCTTGGCCAAAGGATCCCAACACATCCGTTGTCCGCAAGGGCTCGCGCCTGAACGAAATACTCGTCGTGAAACTCGATCCGGCTGAGCTGGATGAGGAAACGCGCGCCCGTGCTGCCGGCGGGGTCGTGGCCTATTCGGCCATCTGTGTCCACACGGGTTGTCCAATCACGGCATGGGTGAAGGCGGCAGGCGGCGACAAGGACGTGTTCAAATGCGTTTGCCATAATTCGGAATATGACCCCAGGCAAAGCGCGCAAGTGATCTTCGGACCAGCGCCCCGGCGTCTGCCGGCGCTTCCGTTGGTGGCAGAAGACGGGCCACTGACGGTGGCTGCAACATTCATTGGAAAGGTAGGTGCACAGCAGGCCAGATGACGGCGGGCCGCCGTCGATCCACGACAATGAAAAACAGAATTCGTGAGATGAAAACAAAGGGGAGGTTGCGTTATGGCCTTGAAGCAATGGCTTTTGGCGGGTTTGCTCGCGTCCACCTGCCTCGTTACGATCGCTGCCGCCGGTCCGATCGAGAACTACAGTCCGGTGACTGCCGATCGACTCAAGAATCCGGAACCGGGCAACTGGATGCATTATCGCCGGACCTATGACGGCCAGGGATACAGTCCGCTCGACCAGATCAACACCTCGAATGTGAAAAACCTGACGCCAGTGTGGACGTTCTCGACCGGTGTGGTCGAGGGCCACGAGGCCCCTCCGATCATCAACAATGGCGTGATGTTCATCGCAACGCCTGCGGGGCAGGTGATCGCGCTCAACGCCAAGACCGGCGATGAGTACTGGCGATACAAGCGCCAGCTTCCCGAAGATCTCTTCCAACTGCACCCGACCAACCGCGGCGTGGGATTGTGGCAGGACAAGGTGTACCTCGCCACGACGGATGACCACGTGGTCGCGCTCGAGGCCAAGACCGGCAAAGTGGTCTGGGATACCAAGGTTCAGGATTACAAGAAGGGGCAGTATCTGACCCTGATGCCCTTGATCGTCGACGGCAAGGTGATCGTCGGCGGTTCCGGTGGCGAATTCGGCGTGCGCGGTTACGTCGTTGCCTATGATGCCGATACTGGCAAGGAACTGTGGCGGACCTTCACCATTCCCGGCGCGGGTGAACCAGGTAGCGAGACGTGGCACGGCGACGACTGGAAAACGGGTGGCGGATCCGCCTGGATGACAGGCAATTACGATCCAGACACCAAGACAGTCTATTGGGGCACCGGCAACGCCGCGCCTTGGCCGGGCGACATTCACCCCGGCGATAATCTCTACACGAGTTCAGTGCTCGCGCTCGATCCCGATACCGGCAAGATGAAAACCCACTTCCAGTACCATCAAAACGATTCATGGGATTGGGACGAGGTCGACGCGCCCATGCTGGTCGACCTGCAAAAGGATGGCCGCACGATCAAGAGTCTCATTCATCCCGGACGCAACGCGATTTTCTGGGTATTGGAGCGCAAGCCGGACAGCATCAAATATGTCGCCGGCTGGCCTTTCGTTCATACCGACGTCTGGAAAGGCATTGAGCCCGAGAGCGGCAGGCCGATTGTCGACCCCGCGCGCAAGCCGGTGATGGGCAAGCGGGTCGAATTCTGTCCATCCCTGTGGGGTGGCAAGGATTGGCCGTCGGCGTCGTATAGTCAGAAGACCGGACTGGTCTACGTTCCGGCCAACGAGAATTTCTGCGGTGGCTTCACCGGCGAGAAAGTGCCGTTGGTCGCCGGCCAGCTTTGGCTCGGAACCAAGCCCGAGGATATCGGCTTGACGCCGCGTCCCGGTGCCACCCACTTTGGCGAACTGCAGGCGTGGGATCCGGCCACCGGCAAGAAGGCCTGGTCATATAAGTTTCCCAAGTCGCAGCTATTCGGTTCGGTGACCGCGACTGCGGGGGACCTCGTTCTTGCCGGCGGCACCAATGACCGGATGTTCCGCGCCTTCCATGCCAAGACCGGCGAACTGCTTTGGGAGCAAAAGACCAACTCCGGCATCATGGCCATGCCGATCGCCTATGAGGTCGACGGCACGCAGTATATCGCCGTCCAGTCGGGCTGGGGCGTGGACGCGCAGCGCATCCAGGATGCGTTGGCGGGAAAGGTCGACGGCTTCGAGAATAACGTACCGCAGGGCGGCGTGGTCTGGGTGTTCGCCGTCAAGAAGTGACGGCGTGGGGGAGCGAACGGCGCCTGGCCGCTGCACAGGCAGTGTCCAGGCGCCGCTGTAGTAGTTGGTCGCATGGCCGGGATTTCTTCGGGCCAGCCTCCTGATCAAATTGTTATTGCTATTGTTCAACAGATCGCGCTTGCCATGTCGTCGGTCACTATCTGCCGCATGAAATTTCCCTCCTGCGTACGTTGCCGACATCGCCAAACGCTTCGCCGCGTTTCTTGCAAGCGCAGCATTCTTCGCCCGCGCAAAATCGAACCATCATTGCTTTCGCAAATGAATGGGCTGCCGCCCACATGCGCCATAACGAATCCTGTTTGACAATCATTTTTGTCAGCGCATTGATATACAATCCCCAGCGGCGGTCAGTTCTCACCCGTTAGAACTGGGGCATTTCAGGGAGGCATCGATGAAATTTTGTCTGCTAGGAACGATAGCTACACTCACGCTTGTTGCATGGCCGGCGTTCGCCCAACCGGCGCCGCCTGCGCCCAGCGCGCTCGAAACATTGGGCGCAATGCGCCCCACCGGCAGCACGGCTGACTGGCCGGAGATTCCGCAGGGCGGTGCGAAAGCCGATCAGGTCAAGAAAAATCTCGCCAAGATCAAGTTGCCGCCTGGTTTCCAGATCTCGCTCTACGCGCTGGTTCCGGATGCGCGGCATATCGCCGTCGGACCACAGGGCGTTGCGACGTTTGTGGGCACCCGCAAGTCGAAAGCGTGGGTCGTGACCGATCGCGCACGCGGCGGCGTCGGCGATGAGGTGAAAGAGTTCGCACCGACCTTGCCGAAGAAGATTCCCAACGGCGGATGTTTCTCGAAGGACGGTTTCCTCTACATCGTCGAGCAGAACCGGGTGCTGGAATATCCGGCCGCTGAATTTTTCTACGAGAGCCCTGACGTCGTCGCCAGCGTCGTCGTGCCGGAGGGCGAGTTGATCCCGAAATCGGAAGAAAGCTACAACCATACAGCCCGCGTATGCCGCATCGGGCCCGACAACAAGCTCTATATCCAGCTCGGGCAGCCGTACAATGTGCCGGCCAAGGAGAAGTTCGACCTGTATCGCAAGCTCGGAATCGGCGGCATTATCCGGATGGACCGCGACGGCAAGAACCGAGAGGTCTATGCGGTCGGGCTGCGTAACCCAGTCGGCATGGACTTCAACCCGAAAGACAAGTCGCTCTGGACCAACGACAATCAAGTCGACGGCATGGGCGATGAAATACCTCCGGGCGAGCTGAACCGCATCGCCAGCGCTGGGCAGGATTTCGGCTTCCCCTGGTACGGTGGCGGCAAGATCCGCACCAACGAGTACAAGAATGATACCCCGCCGGCCAACGTCGTGTTCCCGGAAGTCGAGCAGACAGCGCATGCGGCTGACCTCGGCCTCGTGTTTTATACCGGCAACATGTTTCCCAAGAAGTATCAAGGCGCGATCTTCACGACCCAGCATGGATCGTGGAATCGAACCGTGCCGGTCGGCGCACGGCTGATGGTGACGTTCCTGAAGGATGACGGCCATGTGGCCGGCAAGTCCGAGCCGTTCGCCGAGGGCTGGAACGACAACGGCTACTATCTCGGCCGTCCCGTCGACGTGGCCCAGCTGGCTGATGGGTCGCTGATCGTGTCAGATGATCTGGTCGGCGCGCTCTACCGTATCTCGTATGACGGCAAGTAAGCTCCCAGGTAGATTCCCAAGTAGATTACGATGTCTGGATGGTCCCGCCCGGGGCCATCCATTCAATCGTCGCTTGGGCGACGCGAGGTTCAGGATGATTTCTACGCTTTCACGAAGGGCAATGTTGGCTGTCAACCTGCTCGCGCCGGCAGGCCTCCTGCTGGCGGGCGCCAACGCGGGCCACGCCGGCGACGCCAAAGCCGGTGCCGCCAAAGCGATGATGTGCCAAGCTTGCCATGGCCTCGACGGGCTGTCCAAGGCCCCCGATTCACCAAACATTGCCGGCCAGATCGAGCCCTATCTCGTCGCGCAGTTGCAGGCGTTCAAGACCGGCGTGCGAAAGAACGATGCGATGTCGGCCGTCACGCCCGCCTTGTCCGACAAGGACATTGAGGATCTCGCAGCTTATTTTTCGGCGATTGAGATCAGCATTGGCAAACTGCCGGAAAGGTGATCACGCTGCTATCTCTGGACCATCCGAAGGTATCGGCTTGACGCCTCGTCCCGGCGCTATCCGCGCACTGTAGCCAGGACGCATTGGCGACCGACGGCAAGGTCTATGGCCCGGAGAATAACGTGCCGCAGGGGGCGTCATCTGGGTGTTCGTCGTCAAGAAGTGACTGGCGGGAAAGATCCGACGCGTGGCCGCTGCACAGGCAGCGGCCAGTCGTGCCGCGCGTCGTCAAGCCTGCTGTCCCGCGGCTTCGAGGATGAGCTGCGTGATTTCCTCGGGCTGTGAAATCAGAGAGAGATGGCTGGCCTTCACCTCGATGGTCTTGGCTCCCATCCGTTTGGCCATGAAGCGCTCAAGGTCGGGATTGATGGTGCGATCTTCCGTTGAGACGGCGTAGTAACTCGGCTTCGTTCGCCATGCCGCGTGCGCAGTCTTGCCGGCAAGCAGGGACTTCTGGAACGGCTGCTGCACCGCGTAGAGAACCTTCGCCTTTGCCGCGGGCAGGTCGCCCGCGAAATCACGCAAGAAGGCCTCCTCGGAAAGACGTCCTTCATCGCCATCGAACACGATTCCCGCGCTGGCCGGCGGCGTCGGGAATGTCTTGGCCAAGGCGGTATAATCCTCACCGGCATCGGGCGCGCGCGCCGCTACATAGACCAGCGCAGAAACATTCGGATGCACGCCGGCTTCCGTGACGATCATGCCGGAAAACGAATGGCCGACCAGAACCGTCGGGCCGTCCTGGCGCGCCAGCACGCGCTCGGCCGAAGCGACCGCTTCCGGCAGCGTGGTCAATGGATTTTGCACGGAAGTGGCGTTTAGACCCGCCGCCTGCAATCGCGCAATCACTTCAGTCCAGCACGATCCGTCGGCGAACAGCCCGTGCACGAGGACGACATTGCGTGCCTTTGGCGGGGTTGCATTTGCGGCCATGCCGGGTGTGGAGACCAGCGAAGCTGCGGCACTGGCAAGCAGTGCGGTCGAAAAGGCGCGTCGGCTTATCATGATGTCTACTCCTTCAATTGAGCTGTCACTGGAAGTACGATGTGGTGGGGCTCATTGTTACGTCGTCTCAATTAGAGCCAGGGACTAAACACCGGCATTGACGAGCAGTGGATCGGCTGACATCACGAGCTTCAGGGTCCGCAGCGAAAAGGTCGATCGCGTGTGCCGGATGCCTTGAATCCGGTAGAGCTTTTCCCGAAGAAAACGCTCGTAGTGAGTAGTGTCGGCGACCGCTACCTTGACCAGATAGTCGTAGTCGCCGGTGACGAGATTGGCCTCGATCACCTCAGGGATCTTTGCAAGGGCATCGCCGAACCGGGCGAGCACCTTGTCGTCGTGCTTGTCCAGCGTGACTTCGATGAAGACGATATCCTTCAGGCCGATCGCGACGTGGTCGATGACGGCCGCGTAATGCTTGATTACGCCGATCTCCTCCAGGTGTCTGACCCGTGACCAGCATGGCGAGGACGACAGTCCCACACGATTGGCCAGTTCGTTGACGGTCAGTCGTCCTTCCTCGCGGAGAATCGAAAGAATCTTTCGATCGATCAGGTCGAGGTCTGCCTTGGCTCGCGGCTTCACCCGGGAAGATGATTTCATCATGGATCTCCTTAAGGCAGACGATTCTTCTGCAAAAGACCAGTATCACATAAGATATCGGGAAATTCACCTGCTGACTCGGCGATACAGTCCTGTTCAAGGAGATCAGCAAATGCCGTCCGCCGCCTGTCGCGCTTCATCCGTCGTCTTCAGGGCCATTGCCACGGACTCGCTTGCCGCGGCGTCCCAGCTTCTGGCCGATGTGCAGCGCTTTGGATTGCGGATGGTCGAATTCCGGATGATGGTTGATGTGGAAGGCGGGGCGGCCATCGACTTCGGCGTCGACGCAAGGCCGGACCACGATCCAGCGGTTCTCTGCTCTCGCTTCGCACGACATCCCGCTCTCCGCTCGGTCGAGATCGTCGGAACGAGCGCCGGTCAAAGCTGACGGCGCGGTGCTGTGAACGTCCCTGCCTGTTACCTTCGCACGATGCTTTGGCTCTGACGCAGATGGATGATGACGGTTCGTGTGGATCTTCGCGCGGGCCGGCGATCACCTGATGCCGGAGGCACGTGCGGTGGGGGCGGGAGTTTCGGAATTGACGTGGTCGCTGGCACTTGCCAATGAAATGGGGGCGGTGCGCGAGGACATCGCCGGCGCCATCGGGCTCACCCGACGCGGAGCGAAGCGATCCGCGAGGCAGCGCTTGCGCGTCGGAACGTGGCTTGCATTTCTGATGGACGCAAAAACGAATTTGGTGGAAACGAACCTGATAGAAGCGTCCTGCACGACTTGCAGCAGGACCAAACTATGGAGCGCATCTTGTCGAAATCCGAACGGACCTATCGCAACTACATCGCCGGCCGCTGGGTCGATGCTGCCGATGGACGTCGTCTCGCGATCCTGGATCCGTCGGACGGTTCGCATCTTGCCGACATTGCCCGCGGCGGCAGCGAGGATGTCGAGCGCGCGGTCCAGGCGGCCCGCGCGGCGCTGGCCGGCGACTGGGGACGCATGTCGGCGACCGACCGTGGCCGCATCCTGCATCGGATCGGCGAGGGGGTCCTGAAGAATATCGATCTGCTGGCGGAGCTCGAAGCACGGGACGTCGGCAAGCCGCTCAAGCAGGCGCGGGCCGACGTCGAGGCGCTGGCGCGCTATTTCGAATTCTACGGCGCTGCCGCCGACAAGGTTCACGGCGACACCATCCCTTACCGGACGGGATTCACGGCCATCACGCTTTATGAGCCTCACGGCGTGACCGCCCATATCATTCCCTGGAACTATCCGATGCAGATCATCGGACGCAGTCTCGGTGCGGCCCTTGCCATGGGCAATGCCGCTGTCGTGAAACCGGCGGAGGAAGCCTGCCTCACGGTGATCGAGTTTGCCCGCATTGCGGAGGAGGCGGGATTGCCGCACGGCGCGTTCAACCTTGTCACCGGGACCGGCGAGGAGGCGGGTGCCGTGTTGTCCGGCCATCCCGGCATCAACCACATTTCCTTCACGGGTTCGGTCGCGACCGGCGCGTTGGTGCAGGCGGCCGCCGCGCGGAATGCGGTGCCGGTCACGCTGGAGCTTGGCGGCAAGTCGCCCCAGCTGGTCTTTGCCGATGCCGATCTCGATCGGGCCCTGCCGTTTTTGGTGATGGCGGGCATCCAGAACGCAGGCCAGACCTGCTCCGCTTCGTCGCGGATCCTGGTCGAGCGGTCGATCTATGAGGAGGTCGCCGCACGCATGGCCGATGCCTACCGAAAGCTGAAGGTCGGGCCCGCGTTGTCCGATCTGGATGTCGGCCCCATGGTCTCGCGCCGGCAGAAGGAAATCGTCGAAGGCTATATCGGCCTGGCCGAGCGTGACGGCGCGCGTCTCGCCGCACAGGGTACGATCGTGCCCGACGCGCCTGCCGGCGGCGCCTATGTCACGCCGACGCTGATCCGCGACGTTTCGCCCAGCCACCGCCTGGTGCAGGAGGAGATCTTCGGGCCGGTGCAGGTCATCATGCCGTTCGACGGCGAGCAGCAGGCGATCGATCTGGCGAACGGCACGCCCTTTGGCCTTGTCTGTGGAATCTGGACCCGCGATGGCAGCCGGCAATTCCGCCTGGCGCGCGCCATTCAGTCGGGACAGGTCTTCATCAACAACTACGGCGCCGGCGGCGGAATCGAGTTGCCGTTCGGCGGCGTCAAGCGTTCGGGCCACGGCCGCGAGAAAGGCTTTGAAGCGCTCTACGGCTTTGCAACGACCAAGACCATTTCGATCTATCACGGCTGACGAGTGCGAGTGCCGGCGGTGATCACGTCGTGGGCATCTCGCTCAGATGCAGCGGCCGCCGCGGACTTCGATGGTGACCCCGTGGTCGTGCTTGCCTCGTTGGAGCACCGGAAAGCTATTTACGCATCAACCGCAACCTTCAATGCTTCGGCACGGATCTCCTCGACGAGACGTTCCTTCAGCGTGACGAATTCAGGCGCGGTCTTGATCTTGTAGGATCGCGGGTGGGGCAGATCGATCGCGATCTCGGCCTTGATGCGGCCGGGACGGGCGCTCATGACGATGACGCGGCTGCCGAGGAAAATCGCCTCCTCGATATCATGGGTGACGAACAGGACGGTCTTCTGCTCGCGTTCCCAGATGCCGAGCAGCATTTCCTGCATCAGCACGCGGGTCTGATTATCCAGCGCCCCGAACGGCTCGTCGAGCAGCAGGATCTTGGGATCGTTGGCAAGGGCGCGGGCGATCGCCGTCCGTTGCTGCATGCCGCCGGAGAGCTGCTTGGGCCAATGGTTCTCGAATCCGGACAGGCCAACCCGCTGGATGAATCCATCGGCGATCCTGCCGCGATCCGCCTCGGAAACCCCGCGCTCGCGCAGGCCGAACGCGATGTTTTCGCGCACCGTCAGCCACGGGAACAGCGTGTAGGATTGAAACACCATGCCGCGATCGGCGCCGGGTCCTGTGACCTCTTGCCCGTCCAGGATGACGCGGCCGCTGGTCGGCCGGTCAAGGCCTGCGATGATCCGGAGCAGCGTGGATTTTCCGCAGCCCGATGGGCCGAGGATGGTGACGAAGTCGTTGTTGCCGACGCTGAGATTGGTCGGTTCCAGCGCCCGCGTCGGCGCATTGCCCTGGCGCGCAGGGAAAATGCGGGAGACCTGATCGATCCTCAGCTCGGTCACGCCAATCTCCACGGAAACAGCCAGGCGTTGAAGGCTTTGAACAGGAAGTCCGACACCAGCCCGATCAGGCCGATGACGATAATGCCGAAGATGATCTGGCCGGTGTTGAGCAGCGCCTGGCTGTCGGTGATCATGTGGCCGATGCCGGACGATGAACCGATCAGTTCGGCGACGATGACATAGGTCCACGCCCAACCCAGCACGAGCCGGAGGATTTCCGCGATCTCGGGGGCGGAGGAGGGCAGCAGCACGCGGCGGATGATGCCGCTGTCGCCGGCGCCCAGCGTGTAGGCGGCTTCCACGAGGTCGCGCCTTGTGTTGCCGACATTCACCGCGATCATCAGGATGATCTGGAATACCGAGCCGATGAAAATGACCAGCAGCTTCTGCAGTTCGCCGATGCCAGCCCACAGGATCAACAGCGGGATGAAGGCCGAGGCCGGCAGGTAGCGGGCGAACGAGACGAAGGGTTCGAGAAAAGCTTCGACCGGCTTGTAGGCGCCCATCAGCACGCCGAGCGGCACCGCGATGATGGCCGCCAGTACGAAGCCGCCGATGACCCGCCAGATCGTCATGCCGATGTCGAACAGGAAGCCGTGCTTGGTGAGGAGCTCAATGCCCTCCTGCAGCATGGTCAGCGGGTTGGCGAGAAACGTCTTTGACACGTAGCCGCCAAAAGTCGCCCATGCCCAGAGGGCGACGAACAGGACGAAGAACGCAAAGCCGTAGGCTGCGCGCTGCTTCGACGTCACGGGATCAAGGGGGCGCATCACGGGGCATGTTCCTCAAAGCGGGAGCGCTGACAGGGGGCAGCCCCGCATCCACGGGTGTGGAAGCGAGGCCGTGCAGCGCCGAACGAACCTATTGGATGAAGCTCGTGTCAACGAGGTCGTCGATTTTCGGAATCGATTTGATGATGCCGATCTCGAGCAACAAGTCTGCGGCTTCCTTGGTGAAGGTCTGGAATTCGCCCGCGAAGAACTTTTGGTTCGCGGCCTTGTCCTGCCAGCGCAGGTATTTTGCCGAATTGCCGAACTGTTCGCCGGACTGTTTTACGTCGGAGCCCATGATCTCGTAGGATTTGGCCTGGTCCTTTTCGATCAGGGCGACCGCCTCGAAATAGCTGTCGGCGAGCGCCTTCGCGGCTTTCGGGTTTTCGGTCAGGAATTTCGGCGTGCAGCCGAACGTGTCCATGATCATCGGGTAGTCGAGCGTGGTGGCGATGATCTTGCCCTTGTCCGGCGCAGCACGCACCGTCGAGAGATAAGGCTCATACGTCATGGCTGCATCGTTCTGGCCGGCCACGAATGCCTGCGCGGCCGCGGCCGGCTCGAGGTTCACCACGGTCACGTCCTTGACCGAGAGACCGTTCTTCTTGAGCATCCAGGCCAGCGTGAAATAGGGCGCTGTGCCCGGTGCGGACGCAGCGACCGTCTTGCCCTTCAGGTCCTTGATCGCCGCGACGTCGTTTCGCGTGGCCATGCCGTCGGCGCCGTAGCTCTTGTCGAGCTGGAAGATCTGCTTGGTCGCAACACCGTTGGCATTCCAGGATATCCAGGTTTCGACGGTGGTCGCCGCACACTGGATGTCGCCTGATGCAACGGCCAGATGGCGGTCCTTCTGCGGGATCTTCTTGATCGTCACGTCGAGGCCGTTCTTCTTGAAGATGCCGGCCTGGTTGGCGAGCGTCAGCGGCGCAAAACCGGTCCATCCCGAGATGCCGATAGCGACTTTCACGTCTTGTGCGACGGCTGGCGCGGACACAAGGAGAGCGGCGGTTAGGGCGAATATTCTATAATTAAGCATGGCTGTATCCCTTTACTGGTTCACGGATTGCGTCTTGTTCGTCTGTTCACGCCCGCGCGGGCGATCCTGCTTTGTAAATTTTCTGCTGCATAAGCGATGTTGCATAAACTGTGCCGGACTTTACGCGCATTGATGTTCCACTCAACCGCCCTTGAAGCGGGCGACCAGTTTGTGGGACTCGCCGGGATAGACGAGGCGCACGGCGGTCAGCGTTCGTGCGCTGCGCCAGGTGTGTCGGTCGATCACGAGGCAGGGGGCGCCGATCGCAATGTCCAGTGCCTCGGCGGTCTGCTCGTCAGCCACGATCGCGCTGATCGAATGTTCGGCCTCCGTCCACGGAACATGGTGGAGCAGCCACGTGCCGGGCGGTTCGATCGCGAAATCCGCCGCGGCGGCTTCGGGCACGGCGTCGAGATCGATCAGCCTGTCCTCGATCGCGAACGGTACGCCATCGGCGCTGTGGCGGCATGAGATCGCGATCACCTTGCCGGTCTTCCGTACCCCAAGGCGTTCACGGTCGGCGGCGTTGGCTGCCCGGCGCGAGCTTCGGATCAACTGATAGCCGTAGCTGCGGCCGAGTGCTGTAATCTCGGCGCGGATGTCTGGAATTGTCAGGACGGCCGACAGGAATTTGGGACGGCGCACAAATGTGCCGGCTCGCCGCCGCCGCTCGATGAGATCGGCTTGCGCCAGCTCCGACAGCGCCTTGCTCACAGTCATTCGTGAGCAGCCATACCGCGTCATCAACTGGTGCTCGAACGGGATCCGATGACCCGGCGGCCATTCACCGGTCAGGATGCGGCGCTCGATGTCGAGTCGGATCTGCTTGTACAGCGTCGGCTTGTCGGCGGCCTGGAATTTGTCGCGATCGATTGAGAGGCTCATGCCACGAGCCTTCGCACGGTTGAATTGAATGCGTCGCGCGCCCTCTGGCGGAGCCGGTGGCGGCCACCCTCGACGACCTTGTTTCCGCCCGCCCAAACACATGCAACGGCGCCTGCGCCGGCTGCGAAAATCCAGCCATCCAGAACGGCATCTCCGCGACGCCCGGCCAACGAGGGATGCGTGGTGTCGAGGGTGACGATATCTGCGCGTGCACCGGGTTGGAGTCCGGCGATCGGCTGCGCGAGTGCCTGGGCGCCGCCGGCCAGCGCCGTGTCGAATAGCGCACGGCCGGTCGAAATGCCGGGGCCGCCGGACAATACATTGCGCTCCCGGTGTTTTAACCGCTGGCCATATTCGAGCTGACGCAGTTCATCGGCGACGCCGACCAGGACATTGGAATCCGTGCCGATGCCGAACCGGCCGCCGGCGTCGAGAAATTCGCGGGTCGGGAAAATGCCGTCGCCGAGGCTTGCTTCGGTAATCGGGCAGAGGCCTGCGACGGCGCCGCTCCTGGCAAGCGCTGATATCTCCGTCGCGGTGGTATGGGTCGCATGGATCAGGCACCAGCGCCGATCGACGGGCGCATGTTCGAGCAACCACTCAACCGGCCGCCGGCCCGACCATGCGAGGCATTCCTCGACTTCCCTGATCTGTTCGGCGGCGTGGATATGAATCGGCCCGCCTGCGGCGAACGGCACGATTGCCGCCAATTCGTCCGGCGTCACGGCGCGCAGGCTGTGCGGGGCGATACCGATATTGGCCCCGGGCAAGTCGCGGACGGCCATTTCTGTCGCGGCGATCAGCTTGGCAAACTGGTCGACCGAGCAGATGAACCGGCGCTGGCCGGCGTGCGGTGCGGCTCCGCCAAAGGAGCTGTGCGCGTAAAAACTCGGCAGCAGTGTAAGGCCGATGCCGGTGACGTCGGCGGCGCGCACAATTCGTGTCGCCATCTCGGAAGGATTGGCATAGAGCGTGCCATCGTGGTCGTGATGGAGATAGTGGAATTCCCCGACGCGCGTAAAACCTTGCTCGAGCATCTCGACATAGAGCAGCGTTGCGACGGCTTCCGCGTCTTCGGGAGTCATCTCCAGTGCGAAACGATACATCGTCTCGCGCCATGTCCAGAACGTATCTGCGGTATCGCCGCGGATTTCGGCGAGACCAGCCATGCCGCGCTGGAACGCGTGACTATGCAGGCTCGCTATTCCCGGGATGGCGAGTTGGTGCCGTTCGTCGCCGGGCTGCGGCGCCGCGCCGGCCGTCACCTTTGTGATGGTTCCATCGGTCACCACCACCTGCACATCGTCAGCCCACCCGGAGGGAAGCAGCGCTGAGGCGAAATGCAGAGTGGACATGTTTTCCAAACCGGCTGGACAGAACACCGGCGCGATAATATGTATAGACATATACCTCCGTCAAGCTTCCGCCCTTGAGGGAAATGCTTATGGCCGAGCGCTTTGATCGAATCTGGCATAATGCCCGGCTCGCCACCGTTCGGGGGGATCTGCCCGACCTCGGCGTGATCGAGCGTGGCGTGATTGCCGCGCGGGATGGCCGCATCGCCTTTGCGGGCGACTCTTCGGACTTTCCATCTGACGCCGATGCGGCCGAACGGATCGATTGCGAGGGGCGGTGGATCACGCCCGGACTGGTCGATTGTCATACCCATCTGGTTTTCGGCGGAAACCGCGCCCACGAGTTCGAGCTGCGGCTAAAGGGAGCAAGCTACGAAGAGATCGCGCGCGCGGGCGGCGGCATTGTCTCGACGGTCGCGGCGACACGGGGCTCCAGCGAGGCTGAACTCGTTGCCGGCGCGCTGCCACGGCTTGACGCCCTGATCGGTGAGGGCGTGACCACGGTCGAAATTAAATCCGGCTATGGGCTCAATACGGAAACCGAGATGCGGCAGTTGTCAGCGGCGCGCGCGCTGGGTCGCAACCGGCCGGTCCGCATCCGGACGTCGTTTCTTGGCGCGCATGCATTGCCGCCCGAAGCCGATGGCGACAAGGATCGATACATCGACCTGGTTTGCCACGAGATGCTTCCGGCCGTGGCGCAGGCCGGCCTTGCAGACGCCGTCGACGCTTTCATGGAAGGCATCGCTTTCTCGGGCGATCAAACGGCGCGGGTGTTTCGCGCGGCAAGGGCGCTTGGACTGCCGGTCAAATTGCATGCGGATCAATTGTCGAACCTCGGCGGCGCGGCGCTTGCTTCGGAATTCTCTGCCTTGTCTGCCGATCACCTCGAACACACCGACGAGGCCGGAGTCGCGGCCATGGCGCGGGCGGGCACTGTCGCCGTGCTGCTGCCGGGTGCGTTCTATTTCATTCGCGAAACGACCAAGCCGCCGGTCGAGTTGTTCCGTGCCCATGGCGTGAACATGGCGCTGGCGACCGACTGCAATCCCGGCAGTTCGCCGCTGACGTCGCTTCTACTGGCGATGAATATGGGCGCGACGCTGTTCCGGATGAATGTTGCCGAATGCCTTGCCGGCGTGACGCGGGAAGGGGCGCGTGCGCTGGGCATTCTCGATGAGACGGGCACGCTCGAGGCCGGCAAATATTGCGATCTCGCGATCTGGGATATCGACCGGGCCGCCGAGCTGATCTACCGGATGGGTTTCAATCCGCTTCACCGCCGGGTGTGGAGGGGGCAATGAACGGCAGGGCCGCCTCCATTGTCGTTTCACCCGGAGCGGTCAGCCTCGACGAACTGGCGCAGGTGCTTGCCGGCGCGGCCGTCGTGCTCGATCCATCGTTCTGGCCGCGCGTCGAGGCGGCATCGGCCATTGTTGCGAAGGCCGCGGGTGCGGAAGCGCCAGTTTACGGCATCAATACAGGGTTCGGAAAACTGGCGTCGAAGCGCATTCCGCCGGATCAGACGACGCAGCTCCAGCGCAACCTCATTGTGTCGCATTGCTGCGGGGTAGGGTCACCGACGCCCGAACCGATCGTTCGCCTGATGATGGCGCTGAAGATCGTCTCGTTGGGGCGAGGCGCTTCGGGCATTCGCCGCGAAATCATCGAGCAGCTTCAGGCCATGTTGACGCGAGGCATTTGTCCGCTGGTGCCGCAGCAGGGATCGGTCGGGGCGTCCGGCGATCTGGCGCCGCTGGCCCATATGACCGCCGTCATGATCGGCGAGGGGCAGGCGCTCGTTGACGGCAAGACGGTGCCGGGCCGCGATGCACTGGCCGCGGTTGATCTTGTGCCGATGACCCTCGGCCCGAAGGAAGGCCTCGCTTTGATCAACGGTACGCAGTTTTCGACGGCCTATGCCATTTCCGGGTTGTTGCGCGCCCATGGCCTTCTGTGTGCGACGCTGGTGACGGGTGCCTTGTCGGTCGACGCGGCGATGGCTTCGACGGCGCCGTTCCGTCCGGAGATCCAGCAATTGCGGGGGCATGCCGGGCAGATCGCGGCCGGCGCAACGCTTACAGCGCTGCTCGATGGCAGCGATATCCGCATGTCGCATCTCGAAGGCGACGAGCGCGTGCAGGATCCCTACTGTCTGCGCTGTCAGCCCCAGGTGGCCGGCGCCGCACTTGACCTGTTGATGCAAGCCGCCCGCACCCTGACGGTCGAGGCCAACGCCGTCACGGACAATCCGCTGGTGTTGGTTGAGAGCGGCGAGATCGTCTCGGGCGGAAATTTTCACGCCGAGCCTGTCGCGTTCGCCGCCGACCAGATCGCATTGGCGTTGTCCGAGATCGGTGCGATCAGCGAGCGGCGCATCGCGACCCTCGTCGATCCTGCGTTGAATTTTGGCCTACCGCCATTCCTGACCCCCGATCCCGGCCTCAACTCCGGTTTTATGATCGCCGAAGTGACGGCCGCAGCCCTCTATGCCGAGAACAAGCAGCGCGCCGCGGCCTGCTCGATCGATTCGACGCCGACCAGCGCCAACCAGGAAGACCACGTGTCGATGGCCGCGCACGCCGCGCGCCGTTTGTCCGACATGGCGGACAATCTTGCCGCCATTCTCGGCATCGAGTTGCTGGTTGCGGCACAAGGCATCACCCTGCGCGCACCGCATACGACCAGCCCTGCGCTTGCGGCGGTCATTGCGGTTTTGCGCGAGCAGGTGCCGGCGCTCGGCGGCGATCGCTACATGGCCGACGATCTCGCAAAGGCAACGGCGCTGGTTGCCGCCGGCGCACTGCCGGCTGCCGCGATGTCGGCGCTCACCAATAATCCATTTCCAAACCTTGCCGAAAGAGGTCACCTGTCATGAACCGCCGACTGGACAACGACCGTACGATCCGGTCGCCGCACGGGCCGGAGATCAGCGCCAAGAGCTGGTTGACGGAAGCGCCCTTGCGAATGCTGATGAACAATCTCGATCCTGATGTCGCCGAACGGCCGAGCGAACTCGTCGTCTATGGCGGCATCGGCCGCGCCGCCCGCGATTGGGAGAGTTTTGATCGGATCGTGGCCTCGCTGCGCAAACTCGAGGGCGACCAGACGCTGGTGGTGCAGTCAGGCAAGCCGGTCGGCATTTTCCGGACCCACCCCGATGCGCCACGCGTGCTGATCGCGAATTCAAACCTGGTGCCGCACTGGGCGACGCTCGACCACTTCAACGAGCTGGACAGGCAGGGGTTGATGATGTTCGGCCAGATGACGGCCGGATCGTGGATCTACATCGGCAGCCAGGGCATCGTGCAGGGGACCTATGAAACGTTCGTCGAGGTCGGCCGGCGTCATTACGGCGGCAGCCTGGCGGGCAAGTGGATTTTGACGGCAGGGCTCGGCGGCATGGGCGGGGCCCAACCGCTGGCCGCGACGATGGCCGGCGCGTCGATGCTCGCGATCGAGTGCCAGCCGAGCCGCATCGAGATGCGGCTGCGCACCGGCTATCTCGACCGGCAGGCTGGTACGCTGGACGAAGCTCTTGCGATCATGGCGGAGGCGGCGCAGAGCGGGAAGCCGGTCTCGGTCGGCCTGCTCGGCAATGCCGCCGATATTTTTCCCGAACTGGTGCGCCGTGGCGTGAGGCCTGACATCGTTACCGACCAGACCAGCGCACACGATCCGATCAACGGTTATCTGCCGAAGGGATGGACGCTTGCCGAGTGGGAGTCAAAACGCAGCGCCGATCCGAAAGCGGTTGAAGCGGCGGCCAAGACCTCCATGGTCGGCCACGTCCAGGCCATGCTGGATTTTCATGCCCAAGGCATTCCGACGCTCGACTACGGCAACAATATTCGCCAGATGGCGAAGGACATGGGACTGAAAAACGCGTTCGACTTCCCGGGCTTCGTTCCGGCCTACATCCGTCCGCTGTTCTGCCGCGGCATAGGTCCATTCCGGTGGGCGGCGCTCTCGGGCGATCCCGAGGATATTTTCCGCACGGACGCCAAGGTCAAGGAGCTGATGCCGGACAACAAGCATCTTCATAACTGGCTCGACATGGCCCGAGCGCGGATCAAGTTCCAGGGGCTGCCGGCTCGGATCTGCTGGGTCGGCCTTGGCGATCGGCACCGGCTGGGTCTGGCGTTCAACGAAATGGTGGCGCACGGCGAACTGAAGGCGCCGATCGTGATCGGTCGCGATCATCTCGACAGTGGCTCGGTGGCGAGCCCAAACCGCGAAACCGAAGCGATGCGCGACGGATCGGACGCGGTATCCGACTGGCCGCTCATCAATGCGTTGCTCAACTGTGCCAGCGGGGCTACGTGGGTCTCGCTGCATCACGGTGGCGGCGTTGGGATCGGCTATTCGCAGCACGCCGGCATGGTGATTGTCGCCGACGGAACCCCGGAGGCTGCCCGCCGTATCGAGCGGGTGCTTTGGAACGATCCGGCGACCGGGGTCATGCGTCATGCCGATGCGGGCTACGAAAGTGCGATAGATTGTGCCCGCGCCAACGGGCTCGATCTGCCCAGTCTGGCGTTATAACGCACCGGAAGACTTGTTCCGCCGATGGCGCGGGCCGGGATCGATGTTCCCTCAAGACAGCGAGAGAGGCCATGGTGAAACCGTTTCCGTCAAAGACCCACATCGGCAACCACGTGCTGCATCCCGAAACGCTGATGCTGAACTACGGTTACGATCCGCAACTATCGGAAGGTGCCGTCAAGCCGCCGGTGTTCCTGACGTCGACCTTCGTCTTCAGGACCGCCGAAGACGGGCAGGACTTCTTCGATTACGTCGCGGGGCGGCGCGAGCCGCCCGAGGGGATGGGCGCGGGCCTGGTCTATTCGCGTTTCAATCATCCCAACAGCGAGATTGTCGAAGACCGGCTCGCTGTCTATGAACGCGCCGAGTCCTGTGCGCTGTTCTCGTCCGGGATGTCGGCGATCGCGACCACGATTCTCGCCTTCGTACGGCCCGGCGACGTGATCCTGCATTCGCAGCCGCTCTACGGCGGCACCGAAACCCTGCTTGCGAAAACGCTTGCCGGCTTCTCGATCAGCGCGGTGAGCTTTGCCGACGGCATCGACGAAGCCGCTGTCGAGCAGGCCGGCGACGACGCCATGCGCAAGGGGCGGGTTGCGATGATTCTGATCGAAACCCCGGCAAATCCCACCAACGGTCTCGTCGATATCGCGATGGTCCGCCGCATCGCCGACAACATCGGCGAGGCGCAGGACCATGTGCCGATCGTCGCCTGCGACAATACGTTGCTCGGGCCGGTGTTCCAGCGGCCGATCGAACATGGCGCGGATATCTCGTTGTACTCGCTGACCAAATATGTCGGCGGCCATTCTGACCTGATCGCCGGCGCCGCGCTCGGCTCAAAGGCGCTCATGAAGGACATCAAGGCGTTGCGAGGCGCGATCGGCACCCAGCTGGATCCTCATTCCTGCTGGATGCTCGGCCGCTCGCTCGAAACGCTGAGCTTGCGAATGGAAAAGGCGGACCAGAATGCGCGGCTCGTGGCGGATTATTTGCGCGACCACGACAAGGTGGCGAGGGTTCACTACCTCGCGCATCACGACGAAGCCTCCAATGCCGGGCGCCTGTTCGCGAGACAATGCCTTGGTGCGGGCTCCACGTTTTCGTTCGACATCGTCGGCGGCCAGGAGGCGGCGTCGCGATTTCTGAATGCGCTGCAAATCTTCAAGCTGGCGGTGAGCCTGGGCGGCACGGAGTCGCTTGCCAGCCTGCCGGCCACCATGACCCACTCGGGCGTTCCGGCCGACATCCGCCAAAAGATCGGCGTCCTCGACTCCACGATCCGGCTGTCGATCGGCATCGAGCACCCGTCTGACTTGATCGCAGACATCGCGCAGGCTTTGAACGAGGCATAGAGGCGGGCCGCAAAAGCGGCCGTCGCTTATGCGACCTCCCGGCTGGCCTCGATCCGGTCGAGCGCGCCGGCAACCCGGACGCGGACGCGCAGGGAATTGCCTGGCAGATAGGCGATCGGCATGTCCTCGATCTCGATCGTCTTCAGGCTGCGGGGATCGGCGCCGGCGTTGATGGCCTTGCGTTCGGCGATTTCCAGCGCCGCGGCAATGGCTTCGTCGCGCGTGAGATCGCGGAAGACCTGATCGGCCTCGCCGCTGACGCGGGCAATCGCGGCGCCCACAGCATTGGCGCAATCGCCGAAGGGGACCCGGATGATCTGCGAAACGCCGGCCAGCGTTTCGGGCACCAGGAAGGCGCCGCCGCCGACGGCAATCAGCGGCGCGTCACCGGCCTCGGTTTTCATGCGGTCGATATTTTCCTCGAGCTGCTGCGTGGCGTCGGCGAGCGCCGCGGCGATCATGTCCTTCGAGATCGACGCTGTGCGGGAACGATCGCCAACATCGAGCAGTCCGGCGGCGACCGCGATATCGGTAGCG
Source organism: Bradyrhizobium sp. McL0615 (assembly GCF_049993905.1). Taxonomy (NCBI): domain Bacteria; kingdom Pseudomonadati; phylum Pseudomonadota; class Alphaproteobacteria; order Hyphomicrobiales; family Nitrobacteraceae; genus Bradyrhizobium; species Bradyrhizobium sp. McL0615. The sequence continues at coordinate 3,466,066 of NZ_CP188254.1, forward strand.
GTCAACTGTGTGCCGCCGAAGACAAGCGCGTCCTGCGTCAGACGGTAGCCGACGCTGAGCGGGCCAACCCTTGCCGACCCCGGATCGATGTGGCTGCCGCCGCCGAGACCGATCGACAGCAGGTCCGGCATGCGGAACAGCGTACGCACGCCGCCGACCTCGACGACCGCATTGGCCTCGCGCGGAAATCCATGGCGCAATTGGCCGATATCGCTTGTTGTGCCGCCGACATCCACGACCAGCGCGTCGTTGAGTCCGGACAGATGCGCCGCGCCACGCATGGAGTTGGTCGCGCCGGAGGCAAAGCTCATCACGGGGAAGGCGATGGCCGTTTCGGCCTGCATCACCGTGCCGTCGTTCTGGGTGAGGAACAAGGGCGCGTCGATACCGCTTTCGGCGGTCGCCTTGCGGAAGGCGGCCACGGTTTCGACGGCGAGGTCGTGCAGTACGGCATTGAGAAGCGCTGCGTTCTCGCGTTCGAGCAGGCCGATCCGCCCCAGATCATGCGACAGGGTCACGGCGACGTCCGGGCAGATCTCCTGCAGGATATCGCGGGCTGCAATCTCGCAGCTTGGATCAAGCGGCGAGAAGATCGACGAGACGGCCACCGAGCGCAGGCCGAGATCGGCGATGCGCCGTGCGGCGGCGCGCATGCCGGCGGTGTCGAACGGCACGATCGGCCGGCCGTCGTAATCGTGGCCGCCTTCGAGCATGAAGATCTCGCCACGCACGCCTTCGGCGAGGTCCTGCGGCCAATCGCAGAATGGCGGCAGCGAAGCGCTGGCCGGCATGCCGATCCGGATCGCGGCGACCTTCATCAAATTCCGGCGTTGCACCACGGCGTTGATGAAGTGCGTGGTTCCGATCACCACCGCGTCGACCGGGCCCCGCGCGGCGGGATCGGTGCGCAACGCCTTCAGCGCGTCAAGAATGCCGGATGTCACATCCTTTGTTGTGGGACGTTTGACGGCGAAAACCACCTTGTCGCCATCCAGCAGCACGGCGTCGGTATTGGTGCCGCCGACGTCAATTCCAATGCGTCGCATCAATTTACACTCCAGCGCCAGCGCGGTCTTCGAAGACGGAACGGAAATCCAGGTCGTAGCCAAAGGCGCGGGGGCCGACGAATTCGAGCCCGCGCGGGCTGGTCAGGACGGCGGGAGCGGGCAGTGCCACCACGGTGACACGCTGACCGTAGCGGACCGTTTCGGTGCCGACCGCATGGCCGGAGACGCTCTCGAGCACGCAGATCAGGTCTGGTGACATCGCCACCGCCTTGCCTTCGCGCCAGGCGACGATCCACTCGTTCTGGAACGACAGTTCCAGCCGCGAGCCGCGGTCGTCATCGATGCCCTCGATCGCGACAGAGCCGCGCAGAAAGCCTTCCGTCGTACGGCGGGCGACATCGACCACCTTGCCGGTGAAGAGCCGCTTGCCACCTTCGCTTTCGAGCAGGGCTGCGATCGGATCGGTATGCAGGCGATTGGCTTCGCGCACCAGCCGGCCGATCCGGATCGCCGCTGTTGTCGTGAAGTGGATGCCCCAATCCTTCACCTCGCGGCCGGTGCGGGGTGCCTTGCTGGTCGAGGCGATCGAGCCCATTTCGACGCAGATCTTGCGGCTTGCCCGCTCCATCCATTTCCAGCTCGGTACCTTCGTGACGATCGCCTCGATGCCGCGCGGATCGTACAGCGTGCAGGGATAAGGCCGTAGCCCGCCGATCGCCACCGATGTCATCTGCGCCTCGGGGAAGGCGCGGCCCATGCAGTCGGCATCGACGACGGGTATATTGAGATGGGCGGCGGCCATCAGCGCCTGCGTGCCGTTGCCACCGCCGATCTCGACCGACATTACGGCGCGGAATTTGAAGCCGCCGAATTCCTCCTGCATCTCGACCGCGCGGGCGATGTTGCGGCTGTCGGCCAGGCGTTCCTGACCGATCAGCGGCGCCCCCATGTTGGAGACGACAGCGACACGATCGTCATCCTCCAGATCCAGCGGCGACATCAACTGCACGCGGTAGCCTTCCGCGTAGAGCCGGCGCAGGTTGAGCAGGCCCAGATAGGGGCTGCCGCCGCCACCGGTGCCGAGGATCCAGGCGCCGACGGCAAGCGATTCGATATCCTCTAGCGTAATTTCAGTGAGAACCGGCTCATTCATGCGACCAGCTCCTCGACGGCACGTGCGGCGGCGGCGATGGCGAGGATCACCGGCCCGCCATAGCTCAGGCGCACGCGCGCCTTGTTCGCGCGCGTGTAGCTCATGCAATCCATCACGACGAGGTCCGGCGACAGGGCCGACATTTTCCGTGCTGCCTCGTCGACGGTCTCGGCATCGGAACCCGGCCGCAACGTCACGCCGACAACTTCGACCTCTGGCCGCTGCCATTTTCCGGCGATCAGCGCGGTCTGCTCCGGCAGCGGCGAGAAGACGCCGAGGCGTCCCTTCGGGAAAACCGCCTCGACCATATGGTGCAGCACGGCCGAGGGCAGGATCACCAGACCGTCAGGCGCGAGATTGGGAAATTTACCGGTGCAGGCGAGCATGGCGACCTTGACGCCTTCGCGTGCAAAATTCTCGATCTGGATCGCGGCCCGCGCCTCGACCGCCTTCTTGCTGATGGTGACGCTGTCGCCGTTCGGCAGCAGCGTGAACAGCGCGTCGTGGCCGTCGCGCGGCGGAATAGCGTCGATCTCGGCGCGCGTCATGCCGTCGAGTGCGCCGCGCAGATCGATTTCCAGCCCGGGTGATAGCACCGCCGCAATTTCGTTTACGACGGAAGGTCGCGGGCTCTGGCCGATGACGACCACACCCATGCGTTGTTGTTGCATGATATCAATCCCTCAAGATCACGATGTCGGATGGTTTCCAGCGCAGCGCCACGGCGGCGCCGGCTTGAAACAGCTCATGCGAGCCATTGTTCGGTTGTTGTGCGAGTACGCGCCTGCCGCCAGCCGTCTCGATGCGGTAAAGCACCGAGCCGCCCTGGAAATTGGCGCTCTCGACGACACCGTCGAGGCCGTGCCCGGTTCGCGCGGGTGAGGTGGCCAGGCTGATCTTTTCCGGCCGAAGCGCGATCGAGACCGCGCCGGTTGCCTCAGGCGAGAGGGCAAGCTCGATCGACAGGCCGTTGTCGACCTGCAAGAGGGAATTGCCCCCGCCGTCGCGGATCACCTCGCCACGGAACAGGTTGGTGTCACCGATGAAATCGGCGACGAAGCGCGTGCTCGGCCGGTCGTAAATATCGGAAGGCGCGCCGATCTGCTCGACCTTGCCGGCATTCATCACGGCGATCCGATCGGACATCGCGAGGGCTTCCTCCTGGTCGTGGGTGACGAAGACCATGGTCAGACCGAGTTTGCGCTGCAACTGCTTCAGCTCGAACTGCATCGCCTGCCGCAGCTTCTTGTCGAGGGCGCCGAGCGGCTCGTCGCAAAGCAGCACCCTCGGTTCGATCACGATGGCGCGGGCGAGGGCGACGCGCTGCTGCTGGCCTCCGGAGAGCTGGCCGGGACGGCGATCCTCGTATCCGACGAGTTCCACCTGCGCCAGCGCATCGGCGACCTTGCGGGCAATGGTGGCGCGCTCCATGCCGCGCATGCGCAAACCGAAGGCAACGTTTTCACCGACGGTGCGATGCGGAAACAGGGCATAGTTCTGGAATACCATCCCCATGTCGCGCTTGTGCGCCGGCACATGGGTGACATCGGCCCCACCGACCTCGATGACGCCTTGGGTGGGTGTCTCGAAGCCGGCGATCATGCGCAGTGTCGTCGTCTTGCCGCAGCCGGAGGGGCCCAGCAGCGAGAAGAACTCTCCCTCCCGAATGCTCATATCGACGGCATCGACCGCGCGCGTGTTGCCATCATAGGTTTTGGTGACGCCGACAATGTCGATACGGGCGCTCATGCGCGGAAAATGCGGTTGACGCGGGAATCGATCTCGTCCTTGCGCGCGTTGTACCATTTCCAGTCGGGCTGGATCAGCTTGGCGACCTTCTCCGGCGTGGTCAGGAGTTTTTCGTTGTACTTGTCGTCGAGCTTCACCTTGCTGTTGGCAGGTGAATACCAGACCGCCTCGGCCAGCGTTTTCTGCACGTTCGGGCGCAGCATGTAGTTCACATAGGCGTTGGCGAGTTCGCGAACCTTGGTGCCGGGCGTGAGCGTGAGAACCTGCTCAAGCGAGAGAATGCCCTCGGACGGCGCGACGAAGGTAGTCGGCTTGTTCTGACCGTCATAGCGCAGGATGCCAGAATCATGGATCACCGCCAGGCCCACTTCGCCTGAAAGGATCATCTTTTCCATGGTGCCGGTGAAGTCGACGAGCTTGATCGGCTTCAGCTTTTCCATCGCCGCATAGGCGGCGTCGAGATCGGTCATCCCCTTGCCAAAGAGCGCGCCGCTCATCATCAGGAAGGCCTGGCCGAGGCTGTTGACCGGAATGACATAGCCGCCGCGCACGCCGTCATAGGCGCGGTCCCACAGGTCCTTCCAGGACGAGACCTGGCCGTAGCCCTTGTCGGTGCGCATGCCGAGGCCGATGGCGCTCGTAAAGATGCAGACGCCGACCATCTTGTCGCTGACGGCGTACGGATAGACATCGGCGATATTCGGCACTTGTTTGGCATCGATCTTGGCTTCGACGATCCCCATTTCCAGCGCAGCCCATTGCTCGTTGGAATTGGTGTGCAGCACGTCATAGACCGGCGCCGAGCGCGGGCTTGCCTGGAGCTTGGGCAGGTATGGAAAGGCCGAGTCCGTCTCCACCTTGCACTTGAATTCCTTTTCGAAGGCGGGGATCAGTTCGCTCGACATGGTCTGTCCCCATTTGCCGCCCCAGCCGGTGATGCGCAGCGTCGCGGCGTCGGCGCGGGCGATGTGGGGAGCAGCGATCACGCCGAAGCCGGCGGCGGCGCTGGTGGCGAGGAACTGACGTCGGCTCAGCGGCAGGCGGGTCATGCGATGATCCTCTCTGTGGGAATGACAGTCATAGCTTTGCGTAGGACCTGAGCCCGACCGTGCCATCGAGCCCGAAGACGACCAGCACGGCGAGCAGGATCGAAACCACCGAAGCGGCCCCGATCGTTCCGTCGAGATCGAACTTCAGATAGTTGAACAACGTGATCGGCAGCGTCTCGCGGCCCGGGGAGACCAGGAACAGGGATACCGGAAACTGGTCGAAGGAGACGATGAAGGCGAACACGGCTCCCGCCATGACACCGGGCTTGGTCAACGGCAGCGTCACCTCGAAATAGGTGCGCAGGGGACCGGCGCCGAGGTTGCACGCAGCTTCTTCCAGGCGGGTATCGAAGTTTTGCAGGACCGCCAGCGTCGTGCGCACCACATAGGGGATCGACACTAGCGTATGGCCGAGCACCAGCCCCCAGAGCGGCCGGCCGACATCCAGCAGGACGTAGGACTGGAATAGCGCAAGGCCGGTCAGGATCGCCGGCAGCATCAGCGGAGACAGCATGATCGCGGTGATGACGCGTGAGCCGGGCAGCCCGCCGCGTGCCAAGGCGAGGGCGGCGCTGGCGCCGAACAGGGTCGCGGCGATGGTCGTCATCGCGGCAACCTCAAGGCTCAGCCACAAGGCATTCATGAAATCGCGCGAGGCGAAGAATTTTTCGAACCAGCGCAATGAAACACCGACCGGCGGAAACTGGATATAGGGGGTAGGGTTGAGGGCGAACACGAAGACGATGGCGATTGGCGCCAGCAGGAAAACCACGACCGCAACATTGAGGGCCAGATAGAAGAAGCGGCCAAGACGAAGGGTGGGGCGAGGAGTGGATGGTGCGGTGATCATCGGCGGCCTCACTGCAGATCGCGCTGGCCGGAGACCAGTCCGAGGATGCGGTTATAGGCGATGACCAGAACCAGCGAGATGCTCAGCAGCACCATGCCGAGCGCCGCGGCAAAGCCGACATTGAAGCTCGAGGAGATCTGCTGGTAGATCAGCATGGGGAGCGTCATGATCTGGAAGCCACCCATCAGGATCGGGGTGACATAGGCGCTGATGGCCAGCGCAAAGACCAGCAGCGAGCCGGCCAGGATGCCGGGCAGGCTCAGGGGCAGCGTCACTTCAAGGAAAGCGCGGAGCGGCGAGGCGCCGAGATTCTGCGCCGCATGCTCCAGCCGCTCGTCGATCCGCCCGATAACGCCGACCAGGGTCAGAACCATGTAGGGCACGTAGATGTGCGTCAGGCCCAGCACGATGCTGAATTCGTTGTACATCAGCGGCAGCGGCTTCGAGATCAGCCCGAGGCCGATCAGGGCCTGGTTGATCGCGCCCTTGTCCGACAACAGCGCCATCCAGGCAAAGGTGCGGACGACGATGCCCGTCAGCATCGGCGTCAATACCGCCATCATCAGCATGGCATAGGCGGTGCGGCCACGGATGCGCGCCATCCAGTGCGCCAGCGGGTAGCCGATCAGCAACGCCGAAAGCGTGGTGAGCAGACCAATCCGGATTGTGGTCCAGATCACCTCGAAATAATAGCTGTCGTCGAGAATCCTCCGATAGTACTTGGTCGTGAAATCGACGTTCGGCTGCACGACCGGATTGCCGGTGAGCAGGCTGATCATGGCCATCAGTCCCATCGGCAGGAAGAAGAACAAGGCGAACAGCAGCGCGCTCGGCGCAATCAGCCAGGCAATAGGCGTGATGCCCGTGCGAACCGCATTCATCTGGCTGCGGCCTTGCGCAGGGGTGTAGCGCCATCCAGCGCGATCCATATTGGATCATCGAACAGCCGGCCGAGGTCGACCGCCATCTCGCGCAGGGCTTGCCAAAGTTTTGCGCGCTCTTCAGCCGAGGTCAGCTGGCTCGGATAGGATACGGCGACCCCGATCGTTTCATTGGTGTCGCGACGGGTGATCGCGAAGCCCAGCGAGCCTACGCCCGGCAAGGATTCATTGCTGGCTTCGGAATAGCCGGTGCGGCGGATTTCGGCGATACGCGCCATCAGCGCCGTCAGATTCCGCGGCGCAGACGGCGAGATGGCAGGCAACGGCTTTGGCATGCGGGCGCGAATGTCTGCATCGTTCAGGCGCGCAAGCATGGCCCGTCCATTGGATGTCGCGAACGCCGGCGCCCGTACGCCGGGTGGCGTCACCACCTGAAGCGGATTGGATCCGGCGACGACGCGCAGCACGACCTGTTCGGCGCCGTCAAGCACGGCGATGTAGCCGGTATGGCCGGTCTTGGCGCAGACCGCACGCAGCCGCTGCTCGGCGAGGGCCACAAAGTCGTTTTGTGTCCGATGCAGCCGGCCGAGTTCGAACACCAGCAGGCCCGGCCGATAGCGGCGGGTCGAGGCGTCCTGCTCCAGTAGCCCACATTCCCTGAGTTGACGCAGCAGCCGTGACGTCGAGCTCTTCGGCTTGCCGGTGAGTCGGATCACGTCGGCATTGCTGATCTCCGGCTGATGCGGCGCGAAGCAGCGCAGGATTTCAATGGCGTTGTCGAGGGCGCTCATGGTCTTGAACGGGCTTTCCAGTCAGTTCCGGAAAATGGAACTAGGTTTTTGATTTTGAGACCTGAAAATGAAGGCGTCAACGGGCAGGCGCGCAGCATTTTTGAACAATCCCCGCTCAAAATTCGCGCAAACGACCAAAGACTGCTTGTTTGAGGGACGTCGCTGAGTTGAAGCGCGGTGACATTCTTTGTGCTGCGCCCTGATCACCGCGCAAGTGATCAAACGCACGGCAACTGGTCGCTGCGGCATGAGCGGTGCATCCGCAAGGCATGGACATTGCTTGAAAGAGTAACTGCTCGCGAGGTGCATCACCCGTTTCTAAATCCTCGCCAACATCGATCGGGTCATTGTCGACGGGCGTGCGTTGATCGATGCAGGCCGCCACATTCACGGCGAAGACCACGATAGTGTCGGCGGCGTCAGCGGCAATCGGCAAAATCTGGATTTGCCGGAAGCCCAGGCGGCCTTCAATGGTTGACGGCTCGTCGGTGCGCGCGCTTCAGTGGATAGGCGAGGCGCACTCGCGCTGCTTCCCTCATATCAGGAGACCACAATGCCGTTCGATTTGATCCTGCGCGGCGGCCGGGTGATCGACCCTTCCCAGAAGCTCGATGCCGTGACGGATATCGCCTTTGCTGGCGGCAAGGTGGCCGTGATCGGAAGCGAGCTCAAGGCCGATCCCGGAACCGATGTGCGGGACGTATCTGACTACATCGTCACGCCTGGCCTGATCGATCTGCACACTCACGTCTATTGGGGCGGCACCTCGCTCGGCATCGACGCCGAGGAGTTCTGCCGCACCTCCGGCGTCACCACCGCGGTCGACACCGGTAGCGCCGGCCCGGGCAATTTCGCCGGCTTCCGCAAGCACGTCATCGAGCCGAGCCAGGTCCGCATCCTGGCCTATCTGCACGTCTCCCACGCCGGCATCTACGGCTTCTCGCATCGGGTCATGGTCGGCGAGAGCGAGGAGATGCGGCTGATGAATCCGATCGACGCGGTCGCCGTTGCAGATGCCAACCGCGACCTCATCGTCGGCATCAAGGTGCGGGTGGGGCTTCACGCCTCGGGCACCTCGGGGATCGTGCCGCTCGACATCGCGCTGGAGGTCGCCGAAGAAGTCGGCATGCCGCTGATGGCGCATATCGACCATCCGCCACCGAGCTACGAGGAGGTGCTCGCCCGCCTGCGGCCCGGCGACGTCCTCACGCACGCGTTCCGGCCATTTCCCAATACGCCCACCACCGCCCAGGGTACGGTGAAGCGGGTGGTGCTGGAGGCGCGCGAACGCGGCGTGTTGTTCGACATCGGCCACGGTAAAGGCTCATTCGCCTTCAAGACTGCACGCGCGATGCTTGCTAACGGCTTCTATCCCGACACCATTTCCTCTGATGTCCACGCCCTGTGCATCGACGGGCCGGCCTTTGATCAGGTGACGACCATGTCCAAGTTCCTGTGTATGGGCATGCCGCTCCGCGATGTCGTCGCGGCTTCCACGGTCAATGCGGCGATGGCGCTGCGACGCCCCGAGCTCGGCAGCCTCAAGCCGGGCAGCGTTGGGGACGCCACCCTCATCTCGATTCCGCAAGGCCAGTTCGACTATGTCGACGCCGTCGGCGAGCACCTGATCGGCGACCGCAAGATCGTCTCCGAGGGCGTCGTCATTGCCGGGCGTTGGTGGCACCCGAAGGAATCGCCGAAATTCAAGCAGCTCGCGGGTTAGGCAGAGCCGATGGATGCGCCGGCCGTGCTGGCATACCGCTTGCAAGCAAAAGGAGACTGATTGGCATCGGTTTGACTGGCCCGTTTCACCCCGCGTGGCGTCGAACCTCCGGCCATTGGCCGGACCCGCCATGACAACCCGAAAACAGGGAGAGCTCCATGGATCGCAGGACTGTGTTGAAGGGATTGGCCGGGGTAGGCAGCCTGGCGGCGACCGGCGGCCTTTCGATGCCGGCGCTTTCCCAAGGCGCCGCGGCGCGCACGCTGAAGTTCGTGCCGCAGGCCAATCTCGCGAATTTCGATCCGATCTGGGGGACCCAGTATGTCGTGCGCAACGCGGCTGCGCTGGTGTGGGACACCCTTTACGGCCTCGACGCCACATTGCAGCCGCAGCGCCAGATGGTCGAGTCCGAGGAGGTGTCCGACGACGGCCTGGTCTGGACCTTCCGGCTCCGGCCGGGGCTCAAGTTCCACGACGGCGAGCCGGTGCTAGCTAAGGACGTGGTGGCGAGCCTGACACGCTGGTCGGCGCGCGATCCCATGGGCCTGATGCTCAAGGCGATCCAGAACGAACTGACCGCCGTCGATGACCGGACCTTCAAATGGGCGCTGAAATCGCCCTATCCGAAGATGCTGCTGGCGTTGGGCAAGAACAGCACGCCTTGCGCGTTCATCATGCCGGAGCGCATCGCCCAGACCGACCCGTTCAAGCAGATCCCGGAATATATCGGCTCGGGGCCCATGAAATTCGCAAAGAGCGAATGGGTGCCCGGCGCCAAGGCCGTGTTCGAGAAATTTGCCGATTACACGCCGCGTCAGGAGAAGGCGTCCTGGCTCGCCGGCGGCAAGCAGATGCTGGTCGACCGCATCGAATGGGTGGTGATCCCGGATCCTGCCACGGCTGCGGCAGCACTTCAGAATGGTGAGGTCGATTGGTGGGAGAGCCCGATTACCGATCTGGTGCCGTCGCTGAAGAAGAACCGCAACATCGAGGTCGACATCGCCGATCCGCTCGGCAACATCGGTTCGTTCCGGATGAACCATCTGCATCCGCCCTTCAACGATGTGAAGGTGCGACGTGCCGTACTCACGGCGCTGAGCCAGGAAGACTACATGCGCGCGCTGGTCGGCGACGATACCGCGCTCTGGAAGCCGCTGCCGGGCTTCTTCACGCCGGATACGCCGCTCTACACGGAAGAGGGCGGCGAGATCCTCAAAGGCAAACGCGATCTCGCAGCGGCAAAGAAGTTGCTGGCCGAGAGCAGCTATTCAGGCCAGCCGGTCACCTGCGTCGTGGCGCAGGACCAACCGATCACCAAGGCGCAGGGCGATGTCACCGCCGATCTGCTGAAGCAGATGGGCATGAACGTCGATTTCGTCGCGACCGATTGGGGCACGGTCGGTTCCCGCCGCGCCCAGAAAACGCCGCCGGGCCAGGGCGGCTGGGGGATGTTTCACACCTGGCATGCGGGCGCGGATTGCGTCAATCCGGCGGTCTACAACGCTGTTCGTGGCACTGGCGACAAGGCGTGGTTTGGCTGGCCCACGAGCGAGGCCGTGGAAAAGGAAGTCACGGCATGGTTTGATGCCAAGAACCTCGATGAGGAGAAGGCCGCGGTGAAGCGCCTCAACAAGGCGGCGCTTGAGGATGTCGTCTATGCACCGACCGGCTTCTTCCTGAGCTACACGGCGTGGCGCAAGAACGTCTCCGGTATCGCCAAGGGACCACTGCCGTTCTTCTGGGGCGTATCGAAGACCGCATGACGGCGCAGTAAACCCACATGGTTTCGTATATCCTCCGGCGCATTCTCTCGACGTTGCCCGTCATGGGGATCGTCGCGCTGTTCGTCTTCAGCCTGCTGTACATCGCGCCGGGCGATCCGGCCGCGGTGATCGCAGGCGACCAGGCGAGCCCCGCCGACGTCGAGCGGATACGCCAGGGCCTCGGTCTCGACCGGCCGTTTTTGGTCCAGTTCGGCAGCTGGCTCTGGAACATCGTGCATGGCGATCTCGGCACCTCGATCTTCACCAACATGCCGGTCTCCGCGATGATCGCGCAGCGCATCGAGCCGACGTTCTCGCTGATGGCGATTACGCTCGTCCTGACCATCCTTGTCGCGGTGCCGCTCGGCGTAGTGGCGGCGTGGAAGGCAGGAAGCTGGGTGGACCGCACCATCATGGCGTTCGCCGTGTTCGCCTTCTCGCTTCCCGTCTTTGTCGTCGGATACGTCCTTGCCTATGTGTTCGCGCTGCAGTTCGAATGGCTTCCCGTGCAGGGCTACACGCCGCTGAAGGCGGGCGTTTGGCCATGGCTGCAGAACCTCATTCTTCCCGCGCTCGCGCTCGGCTCGGTATACATCGCGCTGATTGCGCGCATCACCCGGGCCTCCATGCTCGAGGTCCTGCAGCAGGATTATGTCCGCACCGCCCGCGCCAAAGGCCTCGGGCAGCGCAACATCCTGTTCGTTCACGCGTTGAAAAACGCCGCCGTTCCGATCGTGACGGTGATTGGTATCGGTATCGCGCTACTGATCGGCGGCGCGGTGGTGACCGAAAGCGTGTTTGCCATTCCGGGCCTCGGCCGGCTGACGATCGATGCGATCCTGCGCCGCGATTACCCGGTCATCCAAGGCATCGTGCTGCTGTTCAGCTTCCTCTACGTGCTCGTCAACCTGATGGTCGATGTCACCTACACCCTGGTCGATCCGAGGATCCGCTATTGAGCATCTCCTCATCCAGCATGGCGCCGGTACCGCCGGGCCTCGTCGTTGCGCCGCAACTGCCGGACCTGCTGGTGCCGGTGGCGATCCGGCGCGGTGTCCTTGGCTTCCTGCGTAATCATCCGACGGTTGCGATCGGCGGTACCCTGCTGCTCTGCCTCGTCTTGATCGGGATCTTCGCGCCCTGGCTCGGGACCGTCGATCCCACCGCGCTCGCACCCGCCAAACGTACACGCTTGCCTTCCGCGGATTATTGGTTCGGCACCGACCTGCTGGGCCGCGATGTCTATTCACGCGTGCTCTACGGGGCGCGGGTCTCGCTGACCGTGGGCCTGTCAGTGGCCGTATTGTCCTCACTCGCCGGTCTCGCCATCGGCCTGGTCTCGGGTTTCGTGCGATGGGCGGACAGTATCCTGATGCGGTTCATGGACGGGCTGATGTCGATCCCGCCGATTTTGTTGGCCGTCGCGCTGATGGCGCTGACACGCGCGAGCGTCGGCAACGTCATCCTGGCCATCACGATTGCCGAAATCCCGCGCGTCTCGCGGCTGGTGCGCAGTGTCGTACTGTCGCTGCGTGAGCAGCCCTATGTCGACGCTGCCACGGCCTCCGGCACGCGAACGCCGATGGTCATCCTACGTCACATCCTGCCCAACACGCTGGCGCCGATGCTGGTCCAGGCCACCTATATCTGCGCCAGCGCCATGATCGTGGAGTCGATCCTCTCCTTCATCGGCGCCGGCACGCCGCCCACCATTCCGTCCTGGGGCAACATCATGGCCGAGGGCAGGGCGCTGTGGCAGGTCAAGCCCTACATCGTGTTCTTTCCCGCCGCGTTCCTGTCCGTCACCGTGCTCGCCGTCAACCTGCTCGGCGACGGCCTGCGTGATGCGCTCGATCCGCGAATGGCCAAGAGTCTCTGATCCGATGGCATTGCTCGAAGTCGATAATCTGCAGACCCATTTTCGTACCCCCGAGGGTATCAATCGGGCGGTCGACGGCGTCTCCTTCCATGTCGACGAAGGCGAGACGCTGGCCATCGTCGGTGAATCCGGCTGCGGCAAGTCGGTCACCTCGATGTCGCTGATGCGGTTGATCGCTGAGCCTCCGGGCAAGATCGCGGGCTCGATCCGCTTCCAGGGCAAGGATCTGCTTCAACTCACCGAGCGCGAGATGCGGGCCATTCGCGGCAACGACATTTCGATGATTTTCCAGGAGCCGATGACAAGCCTCAATCCGGTACTGACGGTCGGCCGTCAGATCGGTGAGACGCTGCGGATGCATCAGGGGCTCGACAAGCAGGCCGCCGAGGCGCGCGCGATCGAGATGCTGACATTGGTCGGCATCCCGGAGCCGGCGCGCCGCGTGCGCGAATATCCGCATCAGCTCTCCGGCGGCATGCGCCAGCGCGTGATGATCGCCATGGCGCTCGCCTGCAATCCAAAGCTCCTGATCGCCGACGAGCCGACCACGGCGCTGGACGTCACGATTCAGGCGCAGATCCTGCAGCTGATGCTGGATCTCAAGCGCCGCGTCGGTGCGGCGATCGTTCTGATCACCCATGATCTCGGCGTGGTCGCCGAAATCGCCGAGCGCGTCATGGTGATGTATGCCGGCCGCAAGGTCGAGGAGGCGCCGGTCGCCGAACTGTTCCGCTCGCCACGTCATCCCTATACGCAGGGCCTGCTCGGCGCGGTGCCCAAGCTCGGCTCATCACTCACAGGTGCGGCGCGGCGGCTTGCCGAGATCCCCGGCCAAGTGCCGAGCCTCAAGGGGCGGATCGAGGGCTGCGTCTTTGCCGGGCGCTGTGCGCTGGCGACCGATCTCTGCCGGCAGGTGGCCCCGGGCCTCGAAGAAAAAGGACCCCGTCACATCGCCGCCTGCCATTACGCGCGCAAGGAGGCGGCCGCGGCATGAGCGCCCCACTGCTCCAGGTCAACGACCTCAAGAAGCATTTTCCGGTCCGTGGCGGCCTGTTCAGCCGCAAGTCCAACTGGGTCTACGCCGTGGACGGCGTGTCCTTTGAGGTCGAGCGTGGCGAGACCTTGTCTCTCGTCGGCGAATCCGGCTGCGGTAAGTCGACGGTCGGTCGGGCCATCCTGCGGCTGTTCGACATCACCTCCGGTCAGGTGGTGTTGGATGGCGAGCGTATCGACCGTCTTTCACCCGGAAGGCTGCGCAGCATGCGCCGCCGCGTGCAGGTGGTGTTCCAGGATCCATTCTCCAGCCTCAATCCGCGGATGCGCGTCCGCGATATCCTGGCCGAGCCGATCCGCAATTTCGGCTTGGCCAAATCGTCCGCTGAACTCGAGGCGAAGGTGGCGGCGCTCATGGACACCGTGCGTCTGCCGCGCGATGCGCTGGGCCGCCGGCCGCACGAATTCTCGGGTGGCCAGCGCCAGCGCATCGGCATCGCCCGGGCGCTTGCCGCGGAACCCGAACTGATCGTCTGCGACGAGGCGGTCTCGGCGCTCGACGTCTCCGTCAAGGCGCAGATCGTCAACCTGCTGCAGGATCTGCAGCGGGAGTTCGGCCTCGCGCTGCTCTTCATCAGCCACGATCTCGCGATCGTCGAGCATATGACCCATCGCGTTGCCGTGATGTATCTCGGCAAGATCGTCGAGATGGCGCCAAGGCAGCAAATCTTCACCGCGCCGAGGCATCCCTACACCAAGGCCCTGCTGTCAGCCGTACCGGTGCCGGAGCCCGGGGCCATTCGCAACCCGATCATCTTGAAGGGCGACGTGCCAAGCCCGATCAATCCGCCCAGCGGTTGCCGCTTCCACACAAGGTGTCCATACGTGTTCGATCGCTGCCGGACGGAGGAGCCAGAGCTGCGGTTGACCGAAGGCAGTCAATGGGTGGCATGTCATCTCAAAGCGCTGCCGGAAGCGCCGGGACCCGCTCACTGATTGCGAACCTACTTCGTGCCGTAGGCGCGGTCGCCAGCGTCGCCGAGACCCGGCACGATATAGGCGTTCTCGTCCAGCCCCTGGTCGATCGCCGCGAGCCAGATCGGAACGTCAGGGTGAATGCCGCGCATCCGCTCGACGCCTTCCGGCGCGGCGATCAGGCTCACCAGTCGAATGTCGTTGGCGCCGCGCTCCTTCAGCCGGTCGACCGCGGCGACGGCGGAGTTCGCCGTGGCCAGCACTGGCGAGATCACGATCACCAGCCGCTCGTGCAGATCGCTCGGTGCCTTGAAGAAATATTCCACGGCGGTGAAGGTTTCCGGTTCGCGGTAAAGGCCGATATGCGCGATGCGTGCGGTCGGCACCAGATCGAGCATGCCTTCCGCAAAGGTCACGCCGGCACGCAGCACCGGCGCGAACACCAGCTTCTTGCCCGCGATCTGCGGCGACTTCATATGCGCAAGCGGGGTTTCGATTTCGATATCGGCCAACGGAAGGTCGCGCGTGACCTCGTAACAAAGCAGCATCCCGATCTCCTTGAGGAGTTCGCGAAACGACTTGGTTGAAATGTCTTTCTGCCGCAGCAGCGTAAGCTTGTGCTGCACCAGCGGGTGGCTAACGATCGTAACGCCGTCCATCTCTCTAACCTCGATCTAGAAAACTGTGCCGTCACTAATCACTTTTACCGGAGGCGAGGCGTCCGCGCGGCGTTCGCGCGCCAGCCGTCGGCCCGCCGCCCACGTGCCGCCCTCGAGAATTTTCGCCAGCGGCATCGATGTGGCATCGCGCCCAAGCCGGTGCCGCAGATCATCTGCGACGCGGTCGAGCAGCGCCACCGTCAGCGCGCGCCATTCCACGACAAGCGGTGACGATACCTCATGCTCTCGCTGCGCATCTCCCGCATCGCGAAACGCCAGCACGCCGGTATCGACGAACAGTCCGCCATTGCGATATTCGGCAAGGCCGGTCAGGCCGTCGATATCGGTCACGATGATGCCGGATGTTTGCAGCGGCTCGATGAGAGAATAGGCCAGCCATTGCGAGAGCTTGTGCAGCGGCACCAGGCCGCTGGTTGCGTCCGCGGTCGTCATGGCCGGATGTCGCCAGCAATCGCCGAGCGCGATGCCGCCCAGCGTCAGCCGCGACGGCCAGATCGGCCCGAGCTGCTGCAGCAGTTCCGCCAAAATCGTTGGCGCAGGCAGCTTTCCACCGTCCGCCAGCATCGCCAGCCGGTCGAACAGTCCGCCGGGCCGCGGCGTGTCTTGGCTGCCGAATATTTGCGGTTTCGAGGCCACCAGCCGGCCCAGGCGACGCAACAGGTCGGCGCGCCCGTCCATCCCGACCAGCGGATTGGCATCCGAGACCTGCATGCCGCGTTCGAGGTCGGTAACGCCAAGATTCACGAGCACGCCGGCATCGACGCGCAGAGGCGCGAGGGGAGCAGCCGAGAATGCGCCACCCGTGAACATCGCGAGGCTGGCCAGCCCCAACCCTTCCGAACGGCCGATGGTTGAACCGGTTTTGGGATCGCGGTAGCGCCACGATGGACCTGCGCCGGCATCGAGGAAGACGCTGACGATGGCGAGGTCGAACTCGGCCCGGGCGCGGGCCGCGCGATCGGGCCAATCGGTCTGGTCGGCGACAGCAGCCCAGCGATTATCACCGTTGGTGACGAAGTGCCGCCAGCGCGAATGAAACGGTACGTCGAACGAAGGATAGGCGTTGCGCGTTGTTTCCAGCACCAGCTCGACCACATCGTCCATGCGGTCTAGGTCGATGCGGAAATTCGGCAGCTTGTCGTCAAGGCCGATGGCGAGCATGCGATGAGCGCGCTCGCGGACGGCGCTGGCATTCAGCAGCGACAGGGCGGCCGATGTCTCCGGATGGATTGCCACGGCGCTCTCAATATTTTTCGAGCGAACGGCCGACCGGGTTGTCCGGATCCTGTTGCGGCTCGGGCGTGTAGTAACCCGCGGCCTTCTTGGCCGCGATTTCCACATGCGCGTCGGCCGGGATCATGTCGTCGGGGATCGGCACACGCTCGACGATTTCGATGCCCTGGCCGGTCAACGCGTCGTGCTTCATGTCGCTCATGGACACGAAGCGGTCGATCCGCTTGAGGCCGAGCCAGTGCACCACATCCGGCATCAGTTGCTGGAAGCGTGCGTCCTGCACGCCGGCGACGCATTCGGTGCGCTCGAAATACTGGGCCGCGGCATCGCCGCCTTCCTGGCGCTTGCGGGCGTTATAGACCAGAAATTTTGTCACTTCGCCGAGTGCGCGGCCTTCCTTGCGATTGTAGATGATGATGCCGAGCCCGCCGCTTTGGCCCGCGCGCGCGCACTCTTCGATGCCGTGAATCAAATACGGACGGCAGGTGCAGATATCAGAACCGAACACGTCCGAACCATTGCATTCGTCATGCACGCGGCAGGTTATCCTGGTGGAATGATCAGGCAGTTTGCTGACATCCCCGAACAGATAGGCTGTGGTGCCGCCGATCGGCGGCAGAAACACCTGCAGATCGGGCCGCGTCACCAGCTCCGGAAACATGCCTGCGGTCTGCTCGAACAACTGTCGGCGCAGATTGTTCTCGGTGGTGGCGAAGCGCGCCGCAAGGCCGGGCAGATGCCAGACCGGGTCGATCGCAATCTTGACCACGGAGACGCTGCCGTTCTTGTGTACGACCTCGCCATCCTGCTTGAGTCGGCCGGCCTCGATCGCGGCTTGCAGTTCGGGCAGATCGAGACGGGCGCGTGTGATGGCAATGCTCGGACGGATGTCGAGGCCCTCGGCGATCTCGCTGGCAAAGTTTTCCGCGGCGAGATGTCCCCACGGATCGAGCGATACGATCCGCTGTGGCTCGGTCCATTGCGGGAACGGCCCGATCGTTTCAGCAGGGTGGGTATTGGTGAGATCCGGGCGTCGGACAGGATCGAGCGCGCCGGATGAGACGGCCAGCGCGCGGTAGACCGAATAGGAGCCGCCATGCGTGCCGATCACGTTGCGGTCTGCCGGGCGCGACACCGTACCAATCACCGGTCCGCGTTCGCGCGCGCTGGGCGCGCCCCAGGTGATCGGGAATCTAAGCTTGGCACCCGGTGCCGGGTGCGACGTAATGCGAATATGATCAATCCGATTGGAACGAGTCATCGCCACGAACCCTGAAACGGCGACGGCCCGCCTGAATAGACGGGCCTGTCACCAACGATAAAATCAGCAGCGGTTGCAGCTGAGACAACAGTATAGTCATTTTTTAGCGGAAAACAACGCCTTGGATGCGATTACCGTTAGGTGGCCGTTAACGGTTAGGGCGCAGACGCCTGTACCGCTGTCGCTTGCGGCGCTGCAGCGTGGATCGAAAACGCGATCGAGCGGCGCGGCTTGGCGTCCTGCTTTGAAGACGCTCGATATGGCGAGTATCGCGCAACCAGCACCACGGCTCGTTCGTTTGTTCAGACGTGACCAGACCTGCTGACGATAGGTTGCGCGCGACCGGAACGCAGAACTGAAGTGCATCGCGCCAGCCGTCTCCGCATTTGACTCCGCGCGAACCAAAACTTTAACTGCGCTCACGCCGCTTGAACCAGATTGGACTCTAGGCTCCGAAAGCTGCTTCATTTGCATGCAAACGCTGCCCTAAATGGCAGCATTCAGGAAGTTATTTATGCGCGTCATCAATGTTGCCGCCGCCCAGTTGGGTCCGATCCAGAAAGCCGAGAGCCGCGAAGCGGTCGTCAAGCGCATGATCGCGCTGATGGATGAAGCCAAGGCGAAGGGCGCTGATCTGATCGTCTATCCGGAGCTCGCCCTCACCACCTTCTTTCCACGCTGGTACATGGAGGACCAGGCCGAGGTCGACACCTGGTTTGAACGCGAGATGCCGAATACGGCGACAAGGCCGCTGTTTGAGCGAGCTGGTCATCACAAGATCGCAATGAATTTTGGCTATGCCGAACTGACGCCGGATGGGCATCATTTCAACACCTGCATCCTCACCGACAAGTCCGGAAAAATTGTCGGCAAGTATCGCAAAATTCATCTGCCCGGTCATTCGGAGTTTGACACCAAGCGCGCGTTCCAACATCTGGAGAAGCGCTACTTCGAGCCGGGCGATCTCGGTTTCAACGTCTGGCGTGCGCTCGGCGGCATCTTCGGCATGGCGGTCTGCAACGACCGGCGCTGGCCGGAAACCTATCGCGTGATGGGCCTTCAAGGCGTCGAGATGGTGCTGATCGGCTACAACACGCCGTCGATCAATTCCGAGAAGAGCGAGGAGGGGCCCGAGAAACGGCTGTTCCATAACCGGCTCTCCGCGCAGGCCGGCGCCTACCAGAATTCAACCTGGGTCGTAACCGTCGCCAAGGCCGGTGTTGAGGATGGCCACCCCTTGATCGGCGGCAGCCTGATTGTGAACCCGGACGGCGAGATCGTTGTCGAGGCCAGGACCGAAGGGGACGAGCTGCTGGTTTACCCCTGCGATCTCGACGCCACCATCTTCGGCAAGAACACGATCTTCAATTTCGCGCTCCACCGCCGCATCGAGCATTACGGCCTGATCACAAGCCGAACCGGCGCGGTGCCGCCCCCGGAAAACTAGATGTCCGGCATCTCGTTCCGCGAACTCGATCCGCACGACCGCTACAAGCTGCTGTGCGGAGTCGTTGTGCCGCGGCCGATCGCGCTGGTCACGACGCTCGACGAGAACGGCAGCGTCAACGCGGCGCCGTTCAGCTTCTTCAACGTGTTCTCAGAGGATCCGCCCCTTTTGGTGCTCGGCCTGCAGCACAAGGCCGATTTCAGTCCCAAGGACACCACGCGCAACATTCACCGCAGCGGTCAGTTCGTCGTGCATCTGGTGGACGAGGCGCTGGCCGCAACCATGAACGACTGCGCGATCGACTTTCCCTCCGGTGACAGCGAAGTGGAGGCGACGGGGCTGAAGACATTGCCGTCGGTCGATATCGCGGTGCCGCGATTGGCTGCGGCACCTTTCGCGCTGGAATGCCGGCAGCACGTCGCGCTTGCCTTCGGGCCTGGTCGTGAGCTTCTTGTCGGTGAGGTGCTGCGCCTGCATGCGCGCGAGGGCCTGATCGACCTGGAAAAGATGTATGTCGATTTCGACGTCTACCGTCCGATCGGGCGCTTGTTCGGCAATCTCTACGCCGCCCAGCGCGACACCTTTGCGCTAGCGCGCGAAAGCCACGCGCAATGGCGCGCGCGCAACGGAGCGGCCGAACCGTCCGACCAAAGTCAGTGATGCGAGAACTGCACAGTGCCCAGCGCCATGGTCACGGCCGCCTGGGTCGGGTCGATCACGGGGATCCCGAGCGCCTGCTCCAGCGGCCGGCGGTGACGCGCCATTCCGGCACAGCCCATCACGATGGCGCCGGATCCGTCTTCGTCCTTCAGCGCGCGTCCGACCTCGATCATCTTCGCCAGCGTTCCTTCGCCCGATGCTGTTTCCGCCACGCTCATGTTGAGCGGCCGTTCCCTGGTCAGGCGATCCATCAGGCCCATCTGCCTGAGGTAGCGGACATGGCGGCGGATCGAGCGCTGCGCGATCGCAATCACGCCGAAGGTTTCAGCGCGCGCCAGCGCGGTCAGCACGCCGCATTCGGCGATGCCGAACACGGGCCGGTCGGTTGCTTCGCGGCAGACATGCAGCCCCGGATCGCTGTAGCAGGCAATGACGAAGGCGGCCGATTGGTTGTCGCCTTCAACGAGGCGGCGCAGCGGCATCGTCACACCATCGACATCGGCCTGGCTCTCGATCCCGTAGGGGCCCTCGGTCAGCATCTCGCAGACAATCTCCGGTCCGCCTTCAAAGTCGAGCGGCTTCAAGGCTTGCTCCAGCCCTTGGGTCACGAGCTGGTTGGAATTGGGATTGATGACGAGAATGCGCGGTCGTGACATGGTGTTTTCCTGCGGGACGAGGCGTCGGATGATACAGCGAGACCGGCGCGCAACAAGACGGCGATGGAAGCAATGACCATGCCATCCAGCGATGCATGGTCCACTGTCTGCTGCGAAAGCGCAAGGGAGTGTGACGGCACGATCTGTGCTTTCATCCCGCGAATGCAACACTTAGGATTCAAGACTAAAATACCTGGGAGTTTGTCATGACCGAGCCCGCCTACGACCTTCTCATTCGCGGCGGACGCGTCGCGACCGTAAGCGACGTGTTCGAGGCCGACGTCGCCATTTCCGGTGAGACGATCGCCGCTATCGGCCGCGGGCTGTCGGGCGCGCGGCGCGAGATCGACGCGCGGGGCAGGCTGGTGCTGCCCGGCGGCATCGACAGCCACGCCCATATCGAGCAGCTCTCGGCCGCAGGCATCGTGAATGCCGATACGTTCGAGAGCGCGACCGTTTCGGCGGCCTTTGGCGGCACTACTACGGTAATCCCGTTCGCGGCCCAGCACGTCGGCATGAAATTGCCGCAGGTGCTGGAGGAGTATCATGCGCTCGCAAAAAAGGGCGCCGTGATCGACTACGCCTTCCACATGATCATCGCCGATCCGACCAAGGAGACACTGGAGAACGATCTGCCTGATCTGATCAAGCAGGGCCACGGCTCGATCAAGATCTTCATGACCTATGACCGCCTGAAAATCGATGACGAGCCGCTGCTCGACATTCTGCTTGCGGCGCGCGACGGCGGCGCGATGCTCTGTGCCCACGCCGAGAACCACGGCATCATCTCCTGGATGGTGAAGCGGCTGCTGGCGCGCGGCTACACCGATCCAAAATATCACGCCATCAGCCACGCCCGCGTCTCGGAAGCGGAAGCCTTCAACCGGCTGATCGGCATGGCCGCGCTGATCGACCAGCCGATCATGATCTTTCACGTGTCGACGGCCGAAGGCGCCAAGGTGATCCGCGATGCGCGCGGGCAGGGGTTGAAGGTGTTCGCGGAAACCTGCCCGCAATATCTTTTTCTCACCGCCGACGATCTCGACAAGCCCGGCGTGGAAGGCGCCAAATGGATGTGCAGCCCGCCGCCGCGCCGCGCCGCCGACCAGGAGGCGCTGTGGCAGGCGCTTGCGCTCGGCGATCTCCAGACCGTTTCATCCGATCACGCGCCTTATCGCTTTGACGAGACCGGAAAACTGCGCGCTGGCCCCAACCCCAATTTCAAGCAGGTGGCGAACGGCCTGCCGGGGCTGGAAGTTCGCTTGCCGCTACTGTTCGACGCCATGGTTTCAAAGGGCCGATTGGGTCTCGAAAAATTCGTGGAACTGACCGCGACAGCTCCAGCAAAGATCTACAATCTGCATCCCCGCAAGGGCTCGATCGCCGTCGGCGCCGATGCGGATATCGCGATCTGGGATCCGCAGCGCGAGGTCACGCTGAGCGATGCGATGATGCATGATCTGACGGGCTATACGCCCTTCGCCGGCCGCAAACTGCGCGGCTGGCCGACTACGGTTCTATCGCGCGGGCGCGTCATCGTGGCGGATGGCAAGCGTTCGGTCGAGGCAGGCACGGGCCGTTTCGTGCCGCGCTCGGGCGGCGAGGCGGCGAAGCCGACCGGTCGCCTGATGCCGGACATGGACCCCGAGCAGAATTTTGGCGCGACCCTGCTGTGATCCATCCGTCGCGATGTTTTTGGGTTGAGCGATGAGAATCCTTGTCTTCGGCGGCGCCGGTTTCGTCGGGCTCAATATCGCAGCAGTGCTGCTGGCGCGCGGTCATGCGGTGACATTGTTCGACCGGGCGGGCTTGCCGCCTGACGCAAGGAAGGATTTTGCTTCTCATGGCGATCGGCTGACGGCCATTCAGGGCGATGTCAGGGATAGTCGAGCCGTGGAAGTCGTGATCGCCGCCGGTCACGATGCCATCATCCTGGGGGCCGCAATCACCGCCGGACCGTCGCGTGAGGCGAGCGACCCCGAAACTATTTTGGGTGTAAATCTGTTGGCTCAGGCACCGATCCTGATGGCGGCACAGCGCCTTGGCGTCAAGCGCATCATCAATCTGTCGTCCGCGGCAGCTTACGGCGCGAGTGCATTCCGGAATGCGCTGCTCGATGAAGAAACGCCCTGCGATCCGGCTTCGCTCTATGCCATCACCAAATTCGCGTCCGAGAAGGTCGCTGCGCGACTGGCCGGTCTCTGGCAATGCGAGATCATCAGCGTGCGGCTGAGCGCCGTGTTCGGGCCCTGGGAGCGGAGCAACGACGTGCGCGACACGCCGAGCCCGCAGGCGCAGATTCTGGCAGCGATGCAGGAGGGGTACCAGGCCGTTCTGTCGCGCCCGGGCGTCAGGGACTGGATCTATGCGGTGGATGTCGCGGAAGCCGCGACATTGCTGATCGAGGCCGCCAGGCCGCAGCATCAGCTCTATAACATTTCAGGCGGCGCGGAATGGTCGGCGCTGCAATGGGGCCAGGAGCTAGCCGCGTTGCACCCGGGTTTTGTTTGTCGGCTGACGGATGCCGGTGAGGTGGCAACGGTCGACCTGCATAGTTCGGCTGACCGGGCACCGCTGTCGGTCGCGCGCATGGCCGAGGAATTCGGCTGGCGCGCGCGGTTCGGCTGCACGGAATCTGCTGCCGATCTGAGCCGTTAGTGGACCGGGCATCGAGGGGGAACCTGACATGAGACTGGAAGGACGGGTCGCGATCGTGACCGGCGCCGGCTCCGGCATCGGCCGGGCCAGCGCGGTGCTTTTCGCGAATGAAGGCGCCTTTGTTGCGCTGGTCGATCGCGATCGTGCGGGCTTGCAGGAGACGCTGGCGGAAATCGAGGACTTCAAGGGCGAAGCATCGCTCCATGTCGGGGATGTCAGCGAGGCCGATTTCGCGAAAGCGACCGTGGGCGACGTCATGGCGCGGCGCGGGCGGCTGGATGTGCTGATGGCTGCCGCGGGCTTTTCCTGCGGCGGTACGGTACTGACCACCGATCCCGCCGATTGGGACGCGGTGTTCCGCACCAATGTCGGCGGCACCTGGCTTTGGTCGCGCGCGGCGGTGCCGGAGATGCAGCGGCAGGGCCGCGGCTCGATCATCACGCTGGCATCGCAGCTGGCAATCGCCGGCGGCAAGGGCAATAGCGCTTACATCGCCGCGAAGGGGGCCATCGTCAGCCTGACCCGGACGATGGCGCTCGACTTCGCAACCGATGGTATCCGCGTCAATGCGATCGCGCCGGGCGCCATCGACACACCGATGCTGCGGCGTAGCTTTGCCCGTCACGCCGACCCCGAGCCGGTGCGCGAAGCGTCACGGAACCGCCATGCCATGAAACGGTTCGGCAAAGCGGAGGAGGTGGCCGGAGCCGCGCTCCATCTGGCCAGCGATGCGTCCTCCTTTACGACCGGCACCGTGATGGTGGTCGATGGCGGTTGGCTCGTGGCATGAACAACGTCCTTGCCGCGCTCGAAGCCCAGGTTCGCGCCGATCTCGCCAAGACCGCGCATCCGAATGCTGCGTGGCTTACATCCAGACTCGGGCCGGACAACAGACCGGCGCTGGACGTGCTCGTGGTGGGCGCCGGGCAGTCGGGTCTTGCGACGGCGTTCGGGCTGATGCGGTCGCAAGTGAGCAACATTCTCGTGCTCGACAAATCCGAAGAGGGACAGGAAGGGCCGTGGCTCACCTATGCCCGCATGCATACGCTGCGCAGTCCGAAGCATTTCACCGGGCCCGATCTCGATATTCCGAGCCTGACCTACCAGTCCTGGCACGAGGCGCGCTTCGGCGAGGAGGACTGGCGGAATCTCGACCTGATTTCACGTGAGCTTTGGGCCGAATATCTGCTCTGGTTCAGGCGCGTCGTGGACCTGCCGGTGCGCAATGGCTGTGAGGTCGTCGACATCTCGCCTGCGGCAGGTGGATTGCTCGCGGCCAAGGTACAGACCGCTGATGGCGTCGACACGGTCTTTTCGCGCAAGATTGTGCTGGCGACGGGGCAGGAAGGCATGGGCGACTGGACCATTCCGGAGCCGCTGCGTCGTCTGCCGCTTTCATTGTGCGTGCACGCGGCGCAGCCGATCGACTTCGCGTCCTTGCGCGGCAAACGCGTTGCGGTGATCGGCGCCGGCGCCTCGGCCTTCGACAATGCCGCGACGGCGCTGGAGGCGGGCGCGGCGGAAGTGGACCTGTTTTGCCGCAGGGCGGAGATCCAGGTGGTCCAGCCCTATCGCTGGCTCACCTTCCGCGGCTTCCTTCGGCATCTTTGCGATCTGGACGATGCCTGGCGCTGGCGCTTCATGCGCGCCGTTCTGGAGATGCGGGAAGGCTTTCCGCAGGCGACCTACGATCGCTGTGCTCGTCATCCCAATTTTCATCTGCAAGAAGGCGCGCCGGTCGACGCCGCCAGGGAGACGGCTGGCGGCGTCGAATTGCAGACGCCGAGGGGCGCGTTCGCAGCCGACTTCGTGATTTGCGGCACCGGGATCGACATGAATTTTGTTGGCCGCCCCGAACTGCGAAACTGCGCTGCCAACATCGCAACCTGGGCCGACCGCTATCAGCCGCCGCCGGACGAATGCAGCCCGCGGCTTGGGCGTTTTCCCTATCTCGGTGATGACTACGCGCTGATGGAGCGCATCACCGGCGAAACACCCTGGATTGCGGACGTTCATGTGTTCGCGATTGCTGCCACCATGAGCTTCGGCGCTTCGGGCTCATCAATCAATGCGATGACAACGGCCGTGCCGAAACTCGTGCATGGGTTGACGCGCGGCTTGTTTCGCGCGGACGTCGAGCGCCATTGGGCTTCGTTCAAGGCATATGATGTGCCGCAGGCGGTCGTCGCGCGGCAAATGCCGGCCACAGGCGAGAACCGGTGAACGGTTTTCGATGTTGCCGGGAAGCTTGACTCATACCTACTATGCTTGTGTCTCCGACGGGTCCGGTTGGCATACCCCTTGCTTTAAGTTGATGTTCTCATTCACAAAATAAACGCGGCAAAACAGGGAATAAGTCCGATGAGCGTTACAGGATCCAGGCGTCTGCTTTCGGTGGTTGCCTTTATCGGGGCTTCACTGGCTGCCGGATCGGTGCAGGCGCAAACGCGCGCCGAAACGTTGCGCTACGTGACCGGCGCATCGGTCAATACGCTCGATCCGAATATTCCGGGCTCGACCCGCGAAGCTTTTGCGGTGAGCCTGAGCACCTACGACCGGCTGGTTTCCTTCGGCCGCAAGCAACTCAACGGCAAATGGGTGTTTGATCTCGGGAAGATCACGGGGGAGCTGGCTGAAACCTACGAGGTCAGCCCGGACGGGTTGAAGATGACATTTCACCTGCGCAAGGACGCCAAGTTCCAGGACGGCTCGCCGGTCACGGCGGAAGACGTCAAATGGTCGCTTGACCGGGTCGTCACGGCGCCGGTTCTCGGCAAGGCACAGCTCCTCACGGGCTCCATGACATCGGCCGACCAGTTCAAGGTGATTGATCCCCTGACCATCGAGGTGACGCTGCCGAAGCCGGACAAGCTTGCGCTTCCCAATCTCGCCACCGTCTATCCGATCATCTTCAATTCCAAGGTCGCCAAGGAACATGCGACGGCAGACGATCCCTGGGCATTGGCATGGTTGAAGGAGAACACGGCCGGCAGCGGTGCCTACAAAATCGAGACCTTCAAGCCCGGCGAGCAGGTCATCATGAGCCGCAACGCGGCGTGGAATCGCGGCACCGAGGACAAGTCGGCGTTCTTCAAGCGCGTCATCGTGCAGTCGGTGCCGGAGCCGGCGACACGCGCCAATCTGGTCGAGCGGGGTGATGCTGATCTCGTCATCGATCTGCAGGCGAGCGACGTGCAGTCGCTCGAGGCCAAGGCCAAGCTGAAGGTGATTTCGACGCCGCAATACAACGCCGTCACCTTCATTTCGATGAACAACCAGATTCCGCCGTTCGATAATGTGAACGTACGCCGTGCCGTCGCTTTTGCATTGCCCTACGACGACATGTTCAAGGCGGCGCTGTTCAGCCGCGGCTCGCCGCTGTTCGGCGCGACATGGGCGGATGGCAAACCAACGAGCGGCGCCTATCCGATCCCGCAGCCGGTGAAACTCGACCTCGAGAAGGCCAAGGAATACCTGAAGACGGCAGGCATGCCGGACGGCTTCTCGACCACATTCAGCTTCAATGTCGGCCAGGTTTCTACCGCCGAACCGATGGCCGCCCTGGTGAAGGAGTCACTCGCCAAGATCGGGATCAAGGTCGATATCCAGAAGCTGCCGGACGCCCAGATGTCGACGCAGATCAATGAGAAGAAGCTTCCGTTCTTCACCGAGGGCATCGTCGCCTGGCTGCCGTCGACCGACTACTTCTACCGCAACTTCTACACCGGCAATCAGCGCTGGAACTATTCATCGATCAACAATCCGGAGCTGGTGGAGATCGCGCAGAAAGCCCGTTTCGAGCCTGATGCGGCCAAGTATGAGGATGATGGCTTGAAGCTCAACGCCATCCATTTCAATGAGCTGCCGCAGATACCGCTCTGGCAGCCGAGCCAGGACGCCGTGATGGCAACCTCGGTGGAAGGCTACACCTACCAGTTCCACCGCCAGGTCGATTATCGCGATCTCAATCGCAAGTAACAGGTCAGTCTGATGCCCGCCCTTGGAGCAACGGTGATACGGGCGGGCAGGCGCTTCCTGTCCTCGCTGCCGGCGCTCTTTGGCGTGCTCGTCTTCACCTTCCTGCTGATGCGGGTGCTGCCGGGCGATCCGGCGGTGTTCTTCGCTTCGGGACCGAATGCCGGCAAGGAGGAGATCGAGGTCATCCGCAAGCAGATGGGCCTCGACAAGCCGGTGCCGGAACAATTGATGCTGTATCTCTATGATGTCGGCAGCGGCAATCTCGGCCGATCGATGATGACCGGGCAAATGGTCACGAAAGATCTGCGCGAACGGCTGCCGGCCTCGCTCGAACTCACCTTCACGGCACTGCTGATCGCACTGGTGACGGCGGTGCCGCTCGGCGTGCTGGCGGCACTGCGGCCGGGCTCCGTCATCGACCACGGTGTGCGGTTCTTCTGCGCGCTCGGGGTCTGCGTGCCGACCTTCGTGTCAGGCCTGCTGCTGATCTATGTCTTCTACTACCTGCTCGGGCTTGCGCCCGATCCCACCGGCCGGGTCGATATCTTTGCGTCATTACCGCCACGGCAGACCGGCTTTCTGCTGATCGACTTCCTTCTCGCGGGTGATTTCGATGGGTGGTGGGCCGCCTTCCGGCAACTGATCCTGCCGGCGTTGAGCATGGCGTTGTTCGTGGTGGCGCCGCTGGCGCGCATCACGCGGGCCTCAATGCTGGTCTCGCTGGGCAGCGATTTCGTGCGCACCGCGCGTTCCGTGGGCCTTCCCTGGTGGCGGGTGGTCGTCACCTATGCGCTGAGGAATGCCATCCTGCCGGTCATCACCATCGCCGGCATCGTGTTCTCGACCATGCTCGGCGCCAATGTCCTGGTGGAGAAGGTGTTCTCCTGGCCTGGCGTTGCGTCCTACGCGTTGGATGCGCTGCTCTCTTCCGATTATGCGCCGGTGCAGGGATTTGTGCTGCTGATGGCCACCGTGTTTGTCATCGTCAATCTGCTGGTGGATATCCTGTATGGCATTGCCGACCCACGGGTGACCATCGGATGACCGCAGCGACGCTTCGCCATGCCGGCTGGATTCTGCGCGGCAATCCGCTCACTGCCGTGGCCGCCGCCGGCGTCTTCCTGCTGACGCTGATCGCAATTTTCGGGCCGTGGATTGTGCCTTATGATCCGATCGTCTCGAACGTGTCGCAAGCCCTGATGCCACCGAGCGCGGCGCACATCGCCGGCACCGATCAGCTCGGCCGCGACGTGTTCAGCCGCCTTATCGTCGCGGCGCGGCTCGATCTTGCCATCGCCATATCGGCGGTCGGAATCTCCTTTGCCATCGGCGCCGTGATCGGCGCGATCTGCGGCTATACCGGTGGCCGGCTCGATCGCGGCGTCGGCCGTTTCGTCGACGTCGTGATGGCCTTTCCGCTGTTCGTGCTGGCGATGGCGATGGTCGCGGCACTCGGCAACCGGGTCGAGAACATTGTCATCGCGACCGCCATCATCAATCTGCCGTTCTACATCCGCTTTGCGCGGGCGGAGGTGAATGTCCGCCGCAATGTCGGCTGGGTCGAGGCGGCGCGCGCCTGCGGCGACAGCCACCTTTCGGTCGTGCTGCGCTTCCTGCTGCCGAATGTGCTGCCGGCGATGGCGGTGCAGATGTCGCTCAATCTCGGCTGGGCGATCCTCAACGCCGCCGGCCTTTCCTTTATCGGCCTCGGTGTCAAACCGCCGACGCCGGAATGGGGCATCATGGTTGCTGAGGGCGCGCGCTTCATTTCCACCGGCAAATGGTGGCTAGTCGCCTTTCCAGGCCTGGCGCTGATGCTGACGGTGCTTTGCTTCAACCTGCTCGGCGACGGCGTGCGCGACATTCTCGATCCCCGCATGCGAACATGACCAAATCGCTGCTGGCACTGAACGACCTGCACGTCACCTTCTCGACGCGGCGTGGCCTTGTCGAGGCGGTGCGTGGCGTGACGCTGTCGCTCGGCGAGGGCGAGATGCTCGGCCTCGTCGGTGAGAGCGGCTCGGGCAAGTCCGTCACCGGCTTTGCGGTCACGCGGCTGCTCGATGCCGCCGGGCGGATCACGGCGGGCAACATCCGGTTTCGCGGGCAGGACATCACGCGGATATCGGGGAGTGATTTCCGTCATCTGCATGGGGCGGCGATGGCGATGATCTTTCAGAACCCGCGTGCCGCGCTCAATCCGATCCGCGCGGTCGGAGACCAGATCGCCGATGCGATTACGGCCCACAAGCGAATGCCCCGCGACGAAGCGCGCGCGCAGGCGCTGGATCTGTTGCGCGCCGTGCAAATTCGCGATCCCGAAAAGCGGATGGCCGCTTACCCGCACGAACTCTCCGGCGGCATGTGCCAGCGCGTGATGATCGCGATGGCGATTTCCTGCAACCCGGCACTCTTGATCGCCGATGAGCCGACTACCGGCCTCGACGTCACGACGCAAAAGGTCGTGATGGACCTGTTGACCGGGATTGCGGCCGAGCGCGGCATGGCGACGATCCTGATCACCCATGACCTCGGTCTCGCCGCCCGTTACTGTCGCCGTGTCGTAGTGATGGAGCAGGGTCGTCTGGTCGAGGAGGCCGAACCAACGACGCTCTTCCACGCGCCACAGCACCCTTACACCAAACGTCTGGTGGCCGCTTCACCTACGGCGAGTTCGCGGATCGCGGATCTGGTGCCGGAAGAGGAGAGGGGGCGGCAAATTGCGGTGCCCGTCGTGCCCCGGCCGCAGCCGGCGCCGGGTACGCCGCCGCTGCTGGAAGTGCAGAAGCTCGCCAAGCGGTTCGATGAGGGCGCCGCAGCGGTGGCAGACTTTTCCATGACGATCAGCGCCGGCGAGAGCGTCGGCCTGGTCGGCGAATCCGGCTCCGGCAAGAGCACGACGTCGCGCATCATCTGCCGGCTGATCGATCCGAGCGAGGGAGAGATCGCATTCGAGGGACAGTCGATCGGCCACATCCCGGCGCGCGATTTTCACCGGTCGCCGTTTCGCAAGGATATCCAGATCGTCTTTCAGGATCCGAACGACAGCCTCAACCCGCGTTTCACCGCCTTTGACTGCATCGCCCATCCGTTGCTGCGACTTGGCGGCATGCGCCCGGGCGATGCGTTGCGGCAGCGGGTGGAGGAGTGCGCACAGCGCGTCGGACTCGGGATCGAATTGCTGACGCGTTTCCCACATCAGCTTTCAGGCGGCCAGAAGGCCCGTGTCGGCATCGCTCGCGCCATTGCCTGCCGGCCGCGCCTGTTGGTGCTGGATGAGCCAACAGCGGCGCTGGATGTCTCGGTGCAGGCGGTGGTGCTGCAACTGCTCGACCGGTTGCGGCGCGAAGATGATCTGGCCTTCCTCTTTGTGAGCCACGACCTCAACGTCGTTCGCATGATGTGCGATCGAACCATCGTGCTGCAAAACGGCCGTATCGTCGAACAGGGCGAGAGCCGGGCGATGTTCGACAATCCGAAAACCGCTTACACACGCGAACTGGTCGATGCGGTGCCGCATATCGAGCCGCAACTGGCGGCGTTCGCGACCTGATATCGTTGACGGGCACGACGGCAAGCAGTCGCTTTTACTCGATCGGTTGCAGTGATGTTCCGCGGCGTTCGCTGCAATGCACGGGCCTGCGCATGATTACAAATTATGCAGACCGAGTTAAAAAGGCGGCAGAGCGCGCTGCGCTGCTCAATCAAATAGGGCAGTAGCGCTGTCGCGATTGGAGTGCGCCGCGACAATTCGCTGCATCATGGCGACGAATGCGGCCTGCTCCTTTTCGCTTAGATTATCGAGCGTGGCGCGGTGCGCGGCGCGTGCCGAGGCCTCGATTTTCGCCAGAAGTGCTGCTCCCGCCGGCGTCAATTTACAGAGCCGCGCGCGGCGGTCCGCGTCATCAACGGCCCTCTCGACAAAGTTGCGAGCGGCCAGCCGCTTGAGCGCACCGGTCGTCGTCGTCCTGTCCAGCGCGATATCGGCCGCCAACGTGGTCTGATCGGCGGTTTTCCGCACCGCAAGCGCCGAAAGCAGGCTGTATTGCAGCGGCGTTACCTCGAATTCCCCGCACGCGTCCTGGAATAGCGCGACGTGAATCTGATGCAGCCGCCGGATCAGAAAGCCCGGTCGTTCTGACAACGGCCACGGTCGATGTCTGGTCTCGCCAGGACGCTTTTTTGCCTTCCGCAACCCACTCTCCCAGCCTCGGAACATCAGCGCGAATAGCTCGATTCGATCGGCTTCGCCACGGCTGGATCATGGCATGAAGTTTGCTCTTGTAAAATACGAAGTATGCTTCGTATTCTGATGTCGAGGGCGGGGTAACGCCGCCGGCGAAGACAGGGGAGATTGTTCATGTCGATCAGCGCCACCTTCGACCAGCTTCTGCGCGGCGGCCGCGTGATCTGCCCGGCCTCCGGCATCGACGGCATCCGGGACGTCGCCATCCGCAATGGCAAGATCGCGGCGGTGCAGAGCGACATTTTGCCGACCAGCGCCAGGGAGGTGATCGATGTGACCGGCAAGCTGGTATTGCCGGGCCTCATCGATACCCACGCGCATGTCTATCAGTATGTCACTGGCCGCTTCGGCATGAATGCCGACATGGTGGGCGTGCAGTCCGGTGTGACGACGTTGGTCGATCAGGGCGGTCCGTCCTGCATGACATTGCCCGGCTTCCGGCACTTCGTCGCCGAGCCATCGAAGTCGCGCGTCTACGCATTCCTGTCGGCTTACCTGGTGGGCGGGCTGGAGGGGCATTACTATCCGCAGCTCTATAGTCCTGAAGGTGTCGATATCGACGCCACGGTGAAGGCGGCGACCGCCAATCTCGACATCGTTCGCGGCATCAAGGCCCATGCCGAGATCGGCGGTTTCGCGCGCTGGGGCATTCGCGTCATCGAAATGGCCGCCGAGATCGGACGCCGCGCCGATCTGCCGGTGTATGTGCATTTCGGCCAGCTCTGGGGCCTGCCCGAAAGTGGCACCAACGGCGAAGACGTCGATACGATCCTGGAGCGCGTGATCCCTCTGCTGCGGGAGGGCGACGTGCTGGCGCATCCGTTCACGCGCCACCCCGGAGGTTTTGTCAATCGCGAGGGCGAAGTGCATCCGGTGATTCAGGCGGCGCTCGATCGTGGCCTGAAGGTAGACGTCGGTCACGGCAGCCATTTCTCCTATCGTCTCGCCAAGAAGGCGCTCGCTGCCGGCATCGTTCCCACCACGCTCGGCGCGGATATTCACGGCTACAACACCCACGTGCCTGCGCCTGCCGGCACGCCGGACCAGCACGAGGACGATGAGAACCACCCGTTCGCGGGGCAGGCAAAATTCAGCCTGGTGCAGGCGATGAGTTCGATGATGGCGCTCGGGCTCACGCTGGAACAGGTCGTGCCGATGGTCACGTCCAACCCGGCCAAGATGCTCGGCAGAGCCGACGAAATCGGCGCGCTCAAAGTGGGCATGGAGGCCGACGTCTCCGTGATCGGAGAACGAACCGGGCGATTTGTCCTTCGCGACAACGAGAACAATGAAGTCATCGCCGAGCGTCTGCTGCAGCCGGCGTTCTGTCTGCGCGCCGGTGCGCGATATGACGCGGTGGCACCAATTTTGCCGCAGGCTGTTGCGGCGTAGGGAGGTCAGCGTCAGTTCGATCGGGGAGAACGTCACCGTGCGCAATGAGCGCGAGTTTCCTTCCGCAGGCGGGCCGGGCGCCGGACAAGGCGTTGGCGCGCGGCTGCCGCGAAAGGAAGACGATCGGCTGATGCGGGGCCGTGGCCAGTTCGTGGCCGACATCCGCCTCGCCGGGCTGCAGGACGTTGCGTTTGTGCGCAGCCCTTTGGCGCATGCGCTGATCCGCGGCATCCATGTGCCGGAGCGCTATCGCGGCAGCGTTTTCACCGCGGCGGATCTCGACGGCGTCAATCCGATCCGCGCAGTTTCAGGATTGCCGGGATTCAAGATTTCCGAGGAACCGGTGCTTGCCACCGGCAAGGTGCGCCAGGTCGGCGAACTTGTCGCCATGTGCGTGGCGCCGACTCGTGCCGAGGCCGAGGACATTGCAGCGGCCGTGACGCTCGATCTCGAAGAGCTTCCCGCGGTCTATGACATGCTAAAGGCCCGCGAGCCGGGTTCGGCGCTGGTGCACGAGCATTGGGGCGACAACGTCTTTCTCGAAACCAATTTCGAGGTCGACATCTCCAGAGCGTTCGATGCGCCGATCAAGGTGTCGCGCGAGATATCGACCGCACGGCAGTGCATGTCGCCGCTCGAGGGGCGCGGCGTGGTCGCGACCTTCGATCACCGCCTCGACCAGCTCACGCTCCATTCCTCGGCCCAGATGCCGCACATCACGCGCAGCGGGCTTGCCGAGTGCCTCGGCATGGAGCAAGGCCGAATCCGTATCGTCTCCCCCGACGTCGGCGGCGGCTTCGGGCACAAGGGCATCCTGCTGCCGGAGGAAGTCTGTCTTTCCTGGCTGACGATGCGCCGCGGCCATCCTGTGCGCTGGACCGAAGATCGCCGCGAGCATCTCACCGCCAGCTCAAACTGCCGCGAACATCACTACAAGATCACCGTCTATGCCGATCGCGACGGCCGGCTGCGGGGCATCGACTGCGAAGCGACTGTCGATTCCGGCGCTTACTCGTCCTATCCGTTCTCGGCGTGCCTTGAGGCGGCACAGGTCGCCAGCATCCTGCCGGGGCCCTATTTGATGCCGGCCTATCGTTGCCGGACGTTTTCGGTCGCCACCAACAAGTGTCCGATCCTGCCTTATCGCGGTGTGGCCCGCACCGGCGTCTGTTTTGCACTTGAACTGATGCTCGACCTGGTCGCGGCGGAAGCCGGACTGGAGCCGGGCGAGGTGCGCCTGCGCAATCTGGTGCGGCCGGAGCAGATGCCGTTCGATAACATCACCAACAAGCACTTCGACAGCGGTGATTATCCCGAGGCGATGCGACGGGCGCTTGCGTCCATCGACGTCAAAGGCGTACGCGCACGTCAGCGCAACCGCGAGGCGGACGGGCGCCGGATTGGCGTCGGCGTCTCGATCTATTGTGAGCAGGCCGCGCATGGCACGTCGGTCTATTCCGGCTGGGGCATTCCGATGGTGCCCGGTCACGAACAGGCGTCCGCCCGGCTGACGCCGGATGGCGGCCTCGAACTCAGGGTCGGGGTGCATTCGCATGGGCAGGGCATGGAGACGACGCTGGCCCAAGTTGCCCATGAGATGTTGGGCGTCGATGTCGCCAAGGTGCGTATCATCCTCGGCGATACCGCGATGACGCCGTATTCGACCGGCACCTGGGGATCGCGTTCGATGGTGATGGCGGGCGGCGCGGTCGCAACCGCTTGCCGAGAACTGGGTGAGCGCGCCAGACGCATCGGCGCCAAACTTTTGCAGCACGATCCGGCTGCGGTGGTACTGCAGAACGCCGAGGTTCGCGGCGTCAACGGCAGCGTCACCTTGCAGGAAATCGCCCACACCTGGTACCGCCGGCCGCAGGATCTGCCGGCCGACGTCGATCCGGGCGGGCTCGAGGTAACGTCCGGCTACAAACCACAGCGCGATTCCGGAACTTTTAGCTATGCTGCCCATGCCGCGGTCGTTGCGGTCGATGCGGATCTCGGTGAGGTCGAGATCCTCGACTACGTCATCGTCGAAGACGGCGGCGTTCTCGTCAATCCGATGGTGGTGGACGGCCAGATCTATGGCGGCCTCGCCCAGGGCATCGGCACCGCGCTATACGAGGAGATGCCGTTCGACGCGTCCGGCCAGCCGCTGGCGACGACGCTCGCCGACTATCTGCTGCCTGGGCCCACCGAGGTGCCTGCGCCGCGTCTCGATCACATGGAGACGCCGTCGCCTTACACCCAGTTTGGCGTGAAGGGCATTGGCGAGGGCGGCGCGATCGCGCCGCCGGCAGCGATCGCCAACGCCGTCAACGACGCGCTTCGGCCGCTCGGCGTGGAGCTGATGCAGTCGCCGATCACGCCTTATCGCGTCGTCGAGGCCGTTCTGGCCGCACGCGACGCAGAAAGGCCGGCGGCATGAAACCGGCGCCTTTCGGCTACGAACGTCCACGCGATCTGCAGGCGGCGCTTGCCGTGCTCGGCGAGGCCAAAACATCCGCCAAGATCATTGCCGGCGGGCAGTCGCTTGGACCGATGCTCAACCTGCGGCTGGTGGAGCCGCAGTTGATCGTCGACATCAGCGGGCTTGCCGAGCTCAAGCAGGTCGAGCGTCGCGGCGACGAACTCGTGCTCGGGGCCTGCGTCACCCATGCCGACATCGAGGATGGTCGCATTCCTGACGTCACGCGCGGCGCCATGCAGGAGGTGGCCACCAACATCGCCTACCGCGCCGTACGCAATCGCGGCACGGTTGGCGGATCCCTCAGCCACGCCGATCCCGCGGCAGACTGGGTATCCGCGCTGTCGGCGCTGGGTGCGAAATTGACGCTGCGAAGCCGCGCGGGTGTGCGCATGGTGGCGATGGAGGATTTCATCGTCGGTGCACTCGAATCTGTGCTGCGTGATGGCGAGATCGTCGAGGCCATTCACGTCCCGGCGATGCCGGCCTCGGCGCATTGGGGTTACGCCAAGAGTTGCCGTAAGACCGGCGAATTCGCCCATGCGATCGGCGCCATCCTGATCGATCCAAGCGCTGCAACCGCCCGTGTCGTGATCGGTGCGATCGATGCCGCGCCGATCGTCATCACCAATGCTGCAGAGCTGTTCGGCGGACGCATTGCCGGCGACTACAAGGATCGTTTTGACGCGCGCGTGGCTGACGTCCTGCTGGCAAAGGCGGGCGTCTCGAACGCGGCGCATCGCCATATTCATGTGAGTGTGCTCAAGCGTGCGGTGCGTGAGGCCGACGCATGAACATGATCGCACTCACCGTAAACCAGCGCGCGGTGCAGGCCGTGGCCGAGCCGCGCACCAACCTCGCGGATTTCGTCCGTGAAAAACTCGACCTGACCGGTACGCATCTCGGCTGTGAACACGGCGTCTGCGGTGCATGCACTGTGCTGCTCGACGGCGTCCCGGCGCGCTCATGCATTACCTATGCGGTGGCTTGCGAAGGGGCTGAGGTCACCACGATCGAAGGCCTCGATGAGGACGGCGTCACGACGGAACTTCGCGCTGCCTTCACCCGCGAGCATGCGCTGCAATGCGGATATTGCACGCCGGGAATGCTAGTCTCCGCGCGTGATCTGGTGCTGCGCCTGCCGCAAGCCAACGAGCGCCTGATCCGCGTCGGATTGAGCGGCAATCTGTGCCGATGCACCGGCTATGTCGGCATCGTGCGGGCGGTCCAGTCCGTGATCGAAGCGCGGCGTGCGCGCGATATCGCGCCGATGCCGGACGGAGGACGAAAGATACTGGGCCCCGTTGGCTCAGGTCGATGCGGCGCGGAACGGATCGAACCCATGCGGTCGGGGAGCGAACCCACGTCGCCCGAGGCGGTCGGTTCGGTCCCTTCTATTCCGGATTTCATCCCGGCAACGGTCCTGGAGCAGCAATTCAGCGTCGCGCATCCGCCTGAGAAGGTATTTGCGATGTTCGACGATGTCGCAGCCGTTGCAGCCTGTCTTCCCGGGGCTTCGTTGACGGCGCCGCCGAAGTCCGAGCGCGTCGAAGGTGCGATCCGGGTCAGGATCGGTCCGATCACCGCGACATTCCAGGGCGCCGCACGCGTCGAGCGAAACCCCGCCGACATGTCCGGCCGCATTGTCGGCATCGGTAACGACCGGCGCAGCCGGTCTTCGACGCAGGGCGAAATCCGCTATCGGCTGGTGCCGATCGAGCAAGGGACGCGCGTCGATCTTTCCATCGGGTACACGCTCACGGGGATGCTGGCGCAGGTCGGAAGGCCGGGGCTGGTGCGCGATCTCGCGGCGCGATTGATCGCAGAGTTTGCCGGCAATCTCGACCGCCGCTTGTCGGGTACGCCGCCGGGTGACGCCACGGCGGCTGAGCTGAACGGAATGGCGCTGGTGTTCGGTCTTTTGCGCGCGCGGGTTGCGGGTTGGATTGGTCGTTTCTCATCCAAGAATGATGGAGCGACGTGATGGATCAAAGTCTCCGCGTGATGCGGAAACGGCGAAGTTTGGACTGCGGATAGATGAACAGCGAGAGATTGGAGAACCACATGATACGGACTTTCAGACTTGTTCCGACGATAGCGCTGGCGGTCGCCTTGCTGGGTGGTGCCGCCAACGCTCAAACCATCAAGATCGGCGTCAACGAGCCCCTGACGGGTGCGTTCGCCGCATCCGGCACCTACGTCGTCAATGGCGCCAAGATCGCGGCCGATGAGATCAACGCAAAGGGCGGCATTCTCGGCAAGAAGCTCGAACTCGTCATCGAGGACAACAAGAGCAATCCCACGGAAGCAGCCGCCGTCGCCGAAAAGCTGATCACGAGCGACAAGGTGCCGGTCCTGATGGGGGCGTGGGGCTCAAGCCTGACGCTGGCCGTGATGCCCAAGCTGATGGAATACGAAACGCCGATGGTGGTCGAGACCTCCTCGTCGGGCAAGATCACCACGACCGGAAATCCCTACATCTTCCGCATCTCGCCGCCGTCGGCGATCGAGGCCGCGGCGTTCAAGGGGATCGTCGACAAGCTCGAACTGAAGAAGGTCGATTTCCTCGTCATCAACAATGACTGGGGCCGCGGCACCGCGGAAGATTTCGGCAAGATGATGAAGGAGAAGGGGATCACGGTCGGGGCCGTCGAGACCATGGATCAGGGCGCGCAAGACATGAGCGCGCAGCTTTCCAAGCTGAAGGGCACCGATTCCGAGACCATCATCGTGACGACGGCGGTGGACCAGCTGACGCTGATCTTCAAGCAGGCGGCGGCGTTGGGTCTTAAGAAGCGCATCATCACCACCGGCGGCTCGCAGAATCCGGACCAGATCATCGCGCAGGCCGGTGCCGCCGCCAACGGCACCATGCACCTGACGACCTTCCTGCCCTGGTTCCCCGACAAGACCCCGAACCCGGAGGCGACCAACTACTTTATCGCCGAATGGAAGAAGCGCGGCTTCGAGTTCGCCGGCTGCACCGAGAGTTTTCGTGGCTATGACGGCATCCGTACCGCGGCAGCCGCGATCGAGAAGGCGGGCAAGGCGGAGCCTGCCGCGATCAAGGCGGCGCTGTGGGATATCAACATCAAGGGTCTGAACGGCGACATCGTGTTTCGCAAGTCCGGTCCCGAAGGCAAGGAGAGCGGCCAGAGCCAGCCCAACGTCTATCTGATCGAAATCACCGACGGCAAGATCGGCATGAAGACGCTCTGACGTCACGTTACTGATTGTTCGGGGGCCGCGGCGGACGGCGGCCCTCGACGGCATCAGGATATCCGGGAGCCACCTTGAACGAGTTTCTGCAACATCTGATCAACATGCTGGTGCTTGGCGGCACCTATGCGCTGCTGGGTATCGGTCTCACCCTGATCTTCGGCATCATGAACGTGGTGAACTTCACCCACGGGGTGCTGTACACGTTCGGCGCCTACATCATGTTCATCGTGGTGCATCAGCTCGGGATTAATTTCTTCCTGGCGCTGCCGCTCGCGGTTGTCGCCGGCTGGCTTCTTGGAGCGGCGATCGAACTGACCTTGCTGCGACCGCTGCGTGGCTCCGACATCGATACCACCATGCTTGTCATGATCGGTGCCTGGATTGCCATGCAGTCCGGTGCCTTGTGGATATGGGGTGGCGTCGCGAAATCGGTGACGACGCCGTTCCCCGAGGCCCCGCTGGTGCTGGGCCCGGTCTCGGTGTCGTGGCTGCGGCTGTTCGTGCTGGCCGCTGCGGCGCTGCTGATCGTCGTCACTTATCTGCTGATCAACAAAACAAAACTCGGCTGTGCGATGCGGGCGACGTTCCAGGATCAGGACACTGCCTCGTTGATGGGCGTCAATGTCGACCTGATCTACACCTCGACCTTCGCGATCGGGTCGAGCCTTGCCGCCGCGGCAGGCGCGCTGCTCGGTCCGGTCTACGTCATCTTCCCGCAGATGGGCGATCTTGCCGCCGTCAAGGCGTTCGCGATCGTAATCCTTGGCGGGCTCGGCAACATCACTGGTGCCGTCATTGGTGGCTTCATCCTGGCATTGGCGGAGGAATTGGGCGCCGGCTATGTTTCCTCGGGATACCGCGACGCCATGGGCTTTCTGATCATCATCGCGGTTCTGATCTTCAAGCCGACCGGCCTTTTCGCGCGCTCGGAGCGCGTCGGATGAGGGCAGGAGTCGCCATTCTCGCAATCGTCGCGTTCGCATCGGTGCCGCTCTGGCTGCGCGATCCCTATCTCATGAACGCGCTGATCACGACCGGCATCTTCATCATCGGCGCGATGAGCCTCAATCTGCTGCTGGGGTTCACCGGCCAGCTCAGCCTCGGCCATATCGCGTTCTTCGGCATCGGCGCCTATGTCAGCGCATTGACGTCGCTTGGTTTCGACGCCAGCTTGCCGTTCGGCTTCCGCATCGTTCACGAGCCTTGGCCGCCGATCGCCGGTTTTGCACTGGCGATCGTCATTGCGGGTTTTTGCGGATATCTGGTGGGGCTGCTGTCGTTTCGCGTGCGCGGCGCCTATTTCGTGATCGTGACGATTTCCTTTGCCGAAGTGGTGCGATTGGTGGCGCTGAACTGGGTCGAGCTGACGCAAGGCCCGCTCGCGCTGACCAACATTCCCTCGATCACGATCGGATTGCCGGGTCTCGGAGATCTGACGCTGCGCACCAAGCTGCAGAACTATTACCTCGTGCTATCAGTTGCGGTTGTCACCTATATCCTGATCTCGCGCCTGGTTCATTCGCATTTCGGCCGCGCCATGCGCGGGCTGATGGAAAACGAAACGCTGGCAGTATCCGTCGGCATCGATGTGACAAAGACGCTCACGCTGGCGGCGGTGATCTCGGCCGGAATCGCGGGGGCAGCCGGCAGTCTCTACGCGCACTATATCCGGATCATCGATCCCGAGGTGTTTGCCTTCATCAACACGGTGACGATGGTGATCATGGTCATCACCGGCGGCAAGGGATCGCTGGCCGGGCCTGTCGTCGGCGGTATGATCTTCGGGCTGTTGCCGGTGTTCCTGCGCCCGATCATGGCGCCGGAGGCGCAATGGATCGCCTATGGCGGCGTGCTGATCGTCATCCTGTTCGTATTGCCGCGCGGCATCGTACCGTCGCTCGCGCAACGGTTTGCGAAGCCGCGAACCCGGGCCGAGACGGTTGCGCCGGTTGCCTTCTCCGAGCGCGACGCCAAGGAGCATGCGTGATGACAGCTCCCTCGACGGCATTGAGCGTGGAAAAGGTCGCCGTGCACTTCGGAGGACTCGTTGCGCTCTCGGATATGAATTTTACGGTCGGCGAGGGCGAGATCGTCAGCCTGATCGGACCCAACGGCGCCGGCAAGACAACGGCTTTCAACGTCGTGACCGGCTTCCTGGATCCGACTCACGGCGCCGTCAGCTATCGCGGGACGGCGCTCAACGGATTGAAGCCGCACCAGATCGCCGATCTCGGCTTGATCCGCACCTTCCAGCGCACCAGTGTGTTTCCGAACGATACTGTTTACGACAATCTGCTGGTCGGGCTGCATCGGCAGGGCAGGGTGAGTCTGCTGGAGGCGATTCTGGGCCTGCCGCGCGCGCGTTCTGCGCAGCGCCGCTTAAAGGAGCGCGCCAGCGAACTGGTCGAACGGGTTGGCCTCGAACGTCGTGCCCACGATCTCGCGGGCTCGCTGTCTTACGGCGAGCAGCGCCTTGTGGGGGTGGCACTGGCGCTGGCGGCCGAGCCGTCGATGCTGCTGCTCGACGAGCCGGTGTCGGGCATGAACGCCTCGGAAACCCACACCTTCGTGCAGTTGGTCCGCAACATCCGCGACCGCGGCGTCACCATCCTGCTCGTCGAGCACGACATGCCGATGGTGATGAGCGTCTCCGACAGGATCGTGGTGCTCAATTATGGGCGGATCATTGCCGAAGGCTCACCGGACGTAATCCGGAACGATCCCGCCGTTATCGAAGCCTATCTCGGGCAGGGAGCAAAACGTGCTTGAGATCCGCGACATGGTGTGTGGCTATGGCGGCGTCACGGCGCTGCGCGGTATTTCGCTGGAGGTTAAGGCCGGGCAGCTCGTCGCCCTGATCGGCGCCAACGGCGCCGGCAAGAGCACCACGTTGCGAGCGATCTCCGGGCTGGTTGCGCCGCGTTCCGGGTCGATGCTGTTCGAAGGCAAGGACATCGCGGGCGCCAAGCCGCCGCGCGTCGTGGCCTCAGGAATCGCGCATTGTCCGGAAGGACGGCGGGTATTTCCCCACATGACGGTCGAGGAAAATCTCGACATGGGAGCGTATCTGCGCAGCGGTGCTGCCGGGATATCGGCGGACCGCGATCGCATCTATGCCGAATTTCCGCGCCTGGCGGACCGCAAGCGGCAGGCCGCTGGCACCCTGTCGGGCGGCGAGCAGCAAATGCTAGCGATCGGCCGGGCGCTGATGTCGCGCCCACGCCTGATCATGTTCGACGAGCCTTCCCTTGGGCTCGCGCCCAACATCGTCGAGCGAACCTTTGCGATCATCCGCGGCATCCGCGATGCCGGGACGACGGTGCTGCTGGTCGAGCAGAACGCCTTTGCGGCGCTCGAGATGTGCGACCACGCCTATCTGCTGGAAGGCGGCCGCATCGTTCTGTCGGGACCGGGGGCCGATATGATCGAGAACGAGCACGTGCGAAAGGCCTATCTTGGCGGATGAGCGGCCCGAAACGGCGGTGGTGTCGAGCGATGGGCAATGGATGCCGGTCTGCGGGCTCAGCCGGCTGATTTCGCAAACGATCGTCTGCGTCCGCGTCACGGGCGTCGATTTGATCCTGATCTGGAGCGAAGGACGCGCGGTCGCCTGCGAGCGGATGTGCCCGCACGAACAGGCTGACCTTAGCGCCGGACACCTGTCGGGAGGGCGCTTGTTCTGTCCGCGTCACGCGGCCTCGTTTGATCTCCGTAACGGCCGGATTTCCTATGGCTGGCCGAGCCGACCGTTGCTTCTATACCCGGTCCGGATCAGGGATGATCAGGTCTGGATCGATGCAGGCGCGATCAAGTCGCCTCGGACCTAGGCTACGAGCTTGCGGGCAATATCGACAAGCGCACCGTCGGGGTGTCGCAACTCCGCGAGGATACTGAAATGGTCCGCGCCTTCGATCGGGAAGAGCTTGCCGGACGCGTTAGCGGCGGCTCGCATTTCATGAAGCTTGATTGAATCGAAAACCAGCGCCGGCAGTTCGGCCGTGCCGTAGGCGATGTCGAGCCGCTTGTGGACGGCGGGCAGGCGAAGCGGCGATAATGCCGTAACTTCCGCGCTGGTTAGCTTCAGCGCATTGTTGAGGCCCGTATCGCGGATGGGCCCAAGATCGTACACGCCGGAAATCGCCAGTCCC
Source organism: Bradyrhizobium sp. McL0615 (assembly GCF_049993905.1). NCBI lineage: Bacteria > Pseudomonadati > Pseudomonadota > Alphaproteobacteria > Hyphomicrobiales > Nitrobacteraceae > Bradyrhizobium > Bradyrhizobium sp. McL0615. The sequence goes on from NZ_CP188254.1 coordinate 3,508,921, forward strand.
GCGGCGACGCGGGGATGATCGAGCGCCATTGCGACGAGGTGGGCGCCGGCCGACCAGCCCGAAAGCACGACGGGCCCGGAAATGCCGTATGATTCTCCGTTCTGCGCCAGCCAATCGAGCGACCGGGATATCTCCGTCACGATCTCTGTCAGGGACGCGTCGGGCGCCAGCGAATATCCGGGAATGACAACCGACCAGCCGTGGGCTGCGACGCCTTCGACCAGCATGGCGAACACTTCCCGCGAATTGCGTTGCCAATAGCCGCCATGCAGGAATACCAGGCAGGGCGCGGCCTTCTCGGCGGCCGGATAGAGATCAACCTTTGTCCTTTCACGGTCGCCGTAAGGTACGTCAAGAAAGGATTCCCGGCTGGCGCGCAGCGTTTCGGACATCTGGTTTCTTTCGGCGATCAGCGCTGCGCTGTTCTTTACCGCCGTATTGTTGTCATAGGCCGCGTCGCGCTCGGCTTGGGAAAGCGCGGCCCAGTTCAGCCGGGGATCATGAGTTTCATCCTTTGTCGCCGCGATATCAGCCACGCACATCACTCCTGCAGAAAGCCAAAGCGTTATTGTCATCCAAGTCACACAGCGACGAGCGCCAGTATATTGGCGCAGGCAAACGCCGCAATCGAAAGAACAGTGATCGATCAGCAGTGCCTCGGGTCCAAATGGCTTCGACCGTCACAAATCAATCACGACGTCGCCCTCGGGTTGCGCGCAGCAGATCAGCACATTGCCGTCCGCCGGTGCATCGATCGGGTCCGGCCGGTAGTTCACCGTCCCCGCCACAAGTGCGGTCTCGCAGGTGTGGCAGACGCCGGTTCGACACGCAAACCGCACAGGTACGTCGCAAGCCTCGGCCAGCTCGAGCAAGTTGCGGAAGGTTGGTCCCCAGCGGACACTGAGACCGCTACGGGCGAACGAAACCAGCGCTCCTGCGCCAAGAAGTCCCGCCGGCAAATGCGGCGGTCGGCGCGTCGAAGCAATGACGCCTGGCGTGATGGACGGACCGGCGCCGAACATTTCGGTGTGAATGCGATCTGGCGCTACGCCCAAGGTTGCAAGCCCGGCGGTCAGGTCGCTCATGAAGCTCGACGGTCCGCAGATATAGAAATCACCATTGCGTGGCAAATTAAGCCGTTGGAGCACGCGCATATCCAGGCGACCAGGATCGTCGAAATCAACATTGAGACGATCCCCGGGATCGGGCGAACTGTAGCAAATGCGGCTGTGGCGGTAGGGAAGCACTGCGAGCAGGCCGCGCGTTTCCTCGGCAAAGGGATGTTCGCGGCTGTTACGGGTTCCGTATAGCCACCAGGTTTCCCGCGTCGATGCTTCGGCCGCCAGCGCGTGAAGCATCGCGAGCACCGGCGTCACTCCGATCCCGGCGCTCAGCAAAACAACGGGTGTGTCGCCCGGCCGTAATGTGAAACTGCCGCGCGCCGCACTTGCGTCTACGATGTCGCCAACCTGGAGCTCGTCGTCTATGTAGGCGCCGGCCGCGCCATGGGCTTCCCGCTTGACGCTCACGCGATAGTACGCGGCGCCAGGCTCCCCTGACAGTGAATAGCTGCGCATCAGCACAGGCGCAGATGTCGGCCCGAGCCGCAACACGACAAACTGTCCGGGGAGCGCGGCGGCGATAGGCTGTCCGTCCGTATCAGCGAAATCACGTTGCCGCTCTCGCGCACCTTGCGCGATACGCGAAGCGGGCGGAATCCGCGCCACGCCGGCGGCGGGCCGGACGCAGCAGTGAGCCCGGCGTTTCCTGTTGTCGCGCCGCCCTTGCGCTTTTGGGTGAGCAGCGCCTCGAGGGAACGACGCCACCCGACGCTCAGCGTCGGGATGCGCAGCGCGCGCTCCAGCTCGTCGCGGGGATGACCCGGCATGTAGAGCAGCGCATCGATCTCGGCCACGCTCATGCGCTCGGGCCCGGAGGTGACCAGCGCGATTTCGTCGCCGGCCTTTACTTCTCCTTCCTCCAGCACACGAAAATAGAAGCCGGGTCTTCCGTGCTTGACCACCAGCGCGGCCATTTCCGGCTCGTTCATGCGGATGCCTAGTCGGTAACAGGTGACGCGCGGCTGCGTCACTTCAAACAATGCACCGCCGATCCGATACTGGTCTCCGATGCACACCTCTGCATCTGACAGGCCATCGACCGTGAAGTTCTCTCCGAACTGCCCATAGGTGAAGTCGTTTCGTCCCAGATGGTTCTGCCAATACCGATAGGAATCCATTTGATAGACAAATACGGCCCGACGTTCGCCGCCATGGCCCACCAGGTCTCCTTGTCCGTCGCCGTCTATGTTGAGACGGCGTACCATGCGCGGGCCTTCAACCGGCGTCTTCCATATGCCGGTATGGACCGTCTTGTCTTGCCAGGTGACGTCGCGTGGTAACCCAACATTGACTGAAAGCAAGCGTCCCATCACGTTTCTCTCCAATGATGACCACCGTACTTTTGGTGTTGAACGGAAGTTTCGGCGCACGGCGGTTGCCCCGACGCCGATCGCCCTCCGCGGCTGCGGCGACAGTCGCTTCTGCTCCTTGCGGCAAGTTACATGTAATTCTGCATGCCTTGAAAGGTGGCAACGTTATCGCGTGCTCGCCGAGTTCCCGTCTATCTTATCATCTGCCGGCGAGGTGATCCGAATTCCGCTTCTGCCGGAGGAAACGACGCGCCAAATTGATGAAATTTTGCACCACCATCGACGTCTCGTCCTTTCTGAACACCAGAAACACGTCGGCGGACGGCGGCGAGGGCCTGATGGGTCTGAACACGATCTCGTCGGTCGTGAAACGGGCGATGGATTGCGGAACCAGCGCAACCCCGAAACCCGCGGCGATCAAGCTGGGCACCGACTGCGCATCGACGACTTGCTGGGAGACCCGCGGCAGGAAGCCGGCGTCGATGCAGCATTTCTGTATATAGCTTGCGAACTGGGAGCTCTCCGGTTGCAGGACGATGTGGTCCTCCGACGCAAGGTCGCCGAGGGCGATGTGCTTGCGCCGGGTGAGCGGATGGGCTTTCGGCATGGCCACCACGACCTCTTCCGTCCACGCGAGTTCGCTGCTCAAGGCGTCCTCGGTGGGAATGCTGCGGTTCAGGCTGATGTTCGTCGTTCGATTGAGAAGGGCTGCGATCTGCAAGGCCGGCGCCTGTTCATGTACCGTCATCTTCACCGCAGGAGCCTCCTTCCGGTAGGCAGCCAGCAGATCGGCCAGCCGTCCGCGGAGAATTGAGCCTGTCGCTCCGACATCGAGAGAGCCGATGAGCCCGGCGCCAATCGCGCGGACCTCGTCTTCCGCCAGCTTGATCTGCTGCTGAATGGCGCGGGCACGCGTGAGAAGCGCTTCACCGGCCTGCGTCAGCTCGACCCTGCGACTGGTTCTATGGAGAAGCTGCGCCCCCACCGCAGCTTCGAGTGCCTGGATCTGCTGGCTCAGCGGGGGTTGAGAAAGATTCAACCGCCGCGCCGCTGCAGTGAAGCTGCGCTCCTCGGCCACGGCGATGAAATATCTGAGTTGACGGAGATCCATAGCAAAAACCTCTTGATCGTGTCGTTCTATATATTGGACACTTGGCCCGGCATGGTCAACGAATGATGGGAAATGCTGCTTCGGTCGCTGGGCCGGGGCCGAGGTGCCGTGTCGCGGGGATCGAGGCGGGCAGGCGGGGGCAGTGCGGCCGGGCAACAGCGGGGTGGCGCGAGCGGCCGGTTTCGAAGCGTCAAAGGCGCCGTCAAGAACAATAGCGGCATCGGCCGTGAGCCGACCAAGCCGCATTGAATGGAAACGCCAACCAAGCGGGGAATGTCGTGCCAAATATATTCAAGTCGCTCTTCTTCCAGGTCGTCATTGCGCTCGGACTGGGTATTGCTCTCGGCATGGCCTATCCTGATCTGGCGCTTCAGATGAAGCCGCTGGGCGACGGCTTCATCAAGCTCATCAAGATGTTGGTTCCCGTGATCGTGTTTTGCGTCGTCGTGCACGGCATCGCCGCGGCCGGAGATCTCTCGAAGGTTGGACGGGTCGGGATACGCGCGCTCGTGTACTTCGAGGTCATCACGACCATCGCCTTGATGCTCGGCATTGCGCTCGCCTATTACTTCGAGCCCGGCGTTGGAATGAACATCGATCCGAAGACGCTGGATGCAAAGGCGCTGAGCAGCTTCAGCCAGACGGCAGCCCAGGTTGCCGGCGGCGGCGTCTCGGAATTCCTCATGAAACTCATTCCCTCGACCGTGGTCGGTGCGTTTACGACCGGTGACATCCTGCAGGTATTGATCGTCTCGATCATGTTCGGCTGCGCCGTCTCGCTGTGCGGCGAGCGGGCCAAGCCGGTGGCGGATTTCATCGGACGCGTCAGCGACATCGTCTTCAAGATGATGAATTTCGTCGTCAGGCTGGCGCCGCTCGGCGTCTTTGGGGCAATTGCCTTTACCGTCGGCAAATATGGCATCGGCTCGCTCAAGCAGCTCGGCGGGCTCGTCGCCCTGTTCTATGTGGCCGTGGCGATCTTTGTCGTCGTCGTGCTGGGGACGGTGATGCGCTTGTGCGGCCTCAGCCTGTTCAAGCTGCTCCGCTATTTGCGCGAGGAGCTGACGATTGTTCTTGGCACGGCGGCCGGAGACAGCGTGCTTCCGCAGACCATGCGGAAGCTCGAACTCCTTGGCATCAAGCCGTCGACCGTTGGCCTGGTCATCCCGACCGGCTACTCGTTCAATCTGGATGCGTTCTCGATCTACCTGACGCTCGCCGCCGTATTCATTGCCCAGGCCACCAACACGCCGCTGGCCACCGGTGATCTGCTGGCAATTCTCGGCATTGCGCTCCTGACCTCGAAAGGGGCTCACGGGGTCCCGGGCTCGGCCATTGTCGTCCTTGCCGCTACACTGGCGGCCATTCCGGCCATTCCGGCCATCGGATTGGTGCTGCTGCTGTCGGTGGACTGGTTCATCGGTATTGCGCGCGCACTGGGCAACTATGTCGGAAACTGCGTTGCCACGGTTGCCGTCGCCTCGTGGGAAGGCGACATCGACCGGGAAAAGGCGCATCGCGTCCTCAATGGCGAGGTCGCTGCCATCGACATGGGCACAGCGGTCGATCCCGCCGGTATCGAGGCAGCCGGCGCGCAGCTTCAGACGTCCTGAGCCCGCGCGTCAGCGGGTCCGGCATCGGTCCGACAAGGCTGGTGGTACGGGACCAAATCGTCGATGATCCCGCTCGGATCTGCGACGAATGGGAGTTGAGCGATGATATCGCTTTCGATTGCGCCTTTGACAAAGGCCGGGTTTGCGCCCTTTGGCGAGGTGGTGGAATCCGCAGACGTGAAGCCGAAATTGATCAATGAAGGCTTTGCGGAGCGGTTTGACGATTTGGCTCAGATTGACGTCGCCGCGGAAGGCGGCGAGGTCAACATCAGCCTGTTCACCGGCGCTGCAAGGCCGGTTCCGCTCGTCATCAAGCTCATGGAGCGCCATCCGCTGGGCAGCCAATTGTTCATGCCGTTGAACGGAGCGCCCTGGCTGGTGGTGGTGTGCACCGATCCGGACGTCCCCTCAAGCTTCCGGGCATTTGCTGCATCGGGCCGACAGGGCGTGAACTACGCGCGGAATTGCTGGCACCATCCGCTGCTCGTTGTCGGGGACGCCAGTCCGTTCGTTGTGATCGATCGAAAAGGGCCGGGCAGCAACCTGGAGGAAAGGTGGCTTGAAGCGGCAAACTGGTTGCGCGTCGCGCCCGATGGTGCGGCAGACGCGAAGGCGGACATTATGGCGAAGCAGGGCTAGCGGCCCGGCGATTATCCTAACAATCATTTCCAGGGGATCATAACGAATGACATCTCGAACCTATCACGTGCCGCCGGGAGGGCATCCGGCCCAGACCGAGCTCCTCACCGGCCGGGCGGTTTTCACGGATGCGTATGCGGTGATACCGAAGGGCGTGATCCGCGACATCGTGACCAGTTATCTTCCGCACTGGGACAATACGCGCGTGTGGGTGCTGGCTCGACCGCTGTCCGGCTTTGCCGAAACATTCTCGCACTACCTCGTTGATGTGGCGCCGGGCGGAGGGAGTGAAACGCCGGAGCCCGATGCGGGAGCGGAGGGGGCGCTGTTCGTCGTCGGGGGCGAGCTGACGCTGAAGCTTGCCGGAACCGAACATGTGCTGCGGCCCGGTGGCTTTGCCTACCTGCCTCCCGGGAGTTCCTGGAGCGTGCAAAACCGCAGTTCCGGTTCAGTGCATTTTCATTGGATCCGGAAGCTGTATCAGCGTGTACACGGGATCGCGGTGCCCGATGCCATTGTCACCGACGAAAACGCCATTGCACCGACGCCGATGCCGGGTACGGATGGCAGGTGGGCGACGACGCGTTTCGTCGATCCGTCCGACATCAGACACGACATGCACATGACGATCGTCACTTTCGAACCTGGTGCGTCGATCCCGTTCGCAGAAACCCATGTAATGGAGCACGGCCTCTATGTTCTGGAAGGCAAGGCCGTTTACCGGCTCAACCAGGACTGGGTTGAGGTCGAGGCCGGAGATTATATGTGGCTCCGCGCCTTCTGCCCTCAGGCCTGCTACGCCGGCGGTCCGGGACGCTTCCGCTACCTGCTGTATAAAGACGTGAACCGGCACATGGATCTGCGAACCCTGAGATCGCCGGCGGGCTCTGCCGGAATCCAGCCTGATGGATCGTCACATGGCATTTGAACTGTTCGACCTGACCGGCAAGAGGGTGCTCGTCACCGGATCTTCGCAAGGCATCGGGTTCGCCCTCGCGCAAGGCCTTGCCGAACACGGCGCCGAAGTCGTCCTCAACGGCCGCGACGCGGGCAAGCTGGATGCCGCGGTGGCGCGACTGGCGGGCGCCGGCCACAAGGTGTCGGTGGCCGGCTTCGACGTGACAAACGCGCAAGCCGCCAGGGAAGGCGTCGCGGCGATCGAGAGGAATTCCGGCGCGATCGACATTCTGGTCAATAATGCCGGCATGCAGTTTCGTTCGCCGCTCGAGGACTTTCCCGTCGAGAAGTGGGAGCAACTGCTCGCCACCAATATTTCGAGCGCGTTCTATGTCGGCCAGGCTGTCGCCCGTCACATGATCCCGCGTGGCCAGGGCAAGATCATCAACATTGCTTCCGTGCAAAGCGAACTCGCGCGCCCCGGCATCGCGCCCTACACGGCCACCAAGGGCGCAATCAAGAACCTGACCCGCGGCATGTGCACCGACTGGGCAAAATACGGTCTCCAGGTCAACGCGATCGCACCGGGCTACTTCAAGACCCCGCTCAACCAGGCGCTGGTCGACAATCCGGAATTCTCAACCTGGCTCGAAAAGCGGACACCGGCCGCCCGCTGGGGTAATGTCGAGGAGTTGGTCGGGGCAGCCGTGTTCCTGTCCGGCAAGGCCTCGTCCTTTGTCAACGGACATACGCTCTATGTCGACGGCGGGATCACGACCAGTCTTTGACGGCCTGCCTTTACTGCGGCGTGATGCCGGCGTCCTTGATGATTTTGTCCCACTTCACGATCTCGGCCTTGAGAAAGCTTTCCAGCGCCGCGGGCGTGGCGCGCTCTTCCTCGACCGGCGCCATGCTAAGTTCGCCAAAACGGCTGATCAAAGCCGGGTCCTTCAGCGCCTTCTGCAGAGCGTCGACCAGCACATCGACGATCGGCTTTGGCGTATTTTTCGGCGCATACAGGCCATACCAGGTCGTGACGTCGAATTTTGGCACGCCGGCCTCGGCCGAGGTCGGCACGTTCGGCAAGGTCGGCACCCGCTTTTTGCTGGTGATGGCGTAACCCGGGATGGTGCCGGCCTGAATATAGGGCGTCGGTCCGGTGGCGGGATCGCAATAGACGTCGATGTGACCGGCGATGATATCGTTCAGCGCGGGGCCGCCGCCCTTGTAATAGATCGGCGTGAGCTTGGTTTCGATCGCGCTCATGAACATCAGCCCGCACAGATGCGATGCGGAACCGAGCCCGACATTGCCATAGGTGACCTTGTCGCCCTGCGTGCGCACATAGCCGACCAGTTCCTTCAGGTCCTTGGCGGGAAAATTGGCCCGCGCCACCAGGATCATCGGCACGTCGGTGACGAGACCGATCGGCGCAAAATCGCCAACGGGATCAAACGGCAGCTTGGCATAGAGCGCGGGCGCGGTCGCCTGGCCGACATGCATCAGCAGAATCGTGTAGCCGTCGGGTGCAGCCTTGGCGACGCGGTTGGTACCGAGGGTGCCGCCGGCGCCGACGACGTTTTCGATCACGATCGCCTGCTTCAGCGTCGCGCTCATCGACGTTCCGAGCAGGCGGGCAATGACGTCGCCCGGGCCGCCGGCGGAGAACGGAACGACCATCGTGATCGGCCGGCTCGGGAAATCCTGGGCGAACGCCGGCAATACTGGCGACAGCAACAGCATCAGAAAAACGCGTTTTACAAACTTCATGGCAAGTTCCTATCGGCCTTGTGGCCCCTTGAACGGCTTGATCGAAACAATGTTGGGTCATTCATCCGCGGCCGCCTTTTCGTTCGACGCGGATGATTGCTCGATCATGCTGAGCGCGGCTACCGCCGCCGCATTGATATGATCGACGCAGCATTGCTCGGCGAGATCGGGATCGCCGCTCTGGATGGCACGCCAGATCGCGGTCACCTCGCGCAGGCTCTTGTTGATGCGCTTCGGCTGCGACATCGACGTAATGCGTAACAGCGTGATCCGGTCATGCAATGGCCTGAGCATGCGTTCGATGAAGGCGTTCTGACAGCCGCCGATCAGTGCGGCGTAGAACTCCGTCTTGGCCTCAAGCGCCGTCATCAGGTCGCCGTCAGCGAATGCGGCCTTCAGTTTGGTAAGGGCGTCGCCGATCCGGCGCACCACGACCGGATCGTGCAGTCGTGCGCATTCCCGTCCGGCGAATCCCTCGAGAACGGCGCGTGCCGCGTAGAGCTGCTTTGCCTCCTCGAGACTGATGGTGCTGACGACCGGACCGCGATGGGGGACCGTGTTGACCAGGCCGTCGGCCTCCAGCAGCCGCAGCGCCTCGCGTATCGACGGGCGGCTGACGCCGGTCATCTCGCAAAGTTCGCGTTCGATCAGGCGCTGGCCCGGCTTCAGGGTCCCGGACATGATCGCTTCACGCAGCTTTTGCGCGACCATCGAGCGGACGGTCGGAACGTCCTCGATCCGGAGCGTGGATTGCAGTTCACCGCGTTTGTCCATTGTCTACCGCCTTGGTATCGGCATGGGTTCAATAGCGATTTACGGGCAGAATCATCATCTCGGCAATCCGAACATGCGGCGGCGGGTCCGGGGCGATCGACCGGGCAATGTCGGCTGCCACGGCATTTGGGCTCGATCCTTCAGCCATTGCAGCTCTCCTGGGTGGAACGGGCGATGATGTTCATGCGATGGACCAGCCTCCGTCGATCGGCAGCGTTACGCCGGTGATGTCCTGGGCGGCATCGCTGCACAGGAACACCGCCATCGCGCCGACGGCCTCCAGCGCGACGAAGCGCTGGCTCGGCTGGCGGCTGGCCAGATAGTCGCTGGTAGCCTCTTCTATGGCGCGGCCTTCGCGGGCTGCGATGTCAGCGATTTTTCCCTGAATGGCCGGCGTCGGCAGCGTGCCCGGGCACAGCGCGTTGCAGGTGATCCCGCTCTTCGTCGTCTCGATCGCGACGGCGCGGGTCATGCCGACGATAGCGGTCTTGGTGGTCACATAATCGATGCGGTCCGCGACCGCACGGGTCGAATAGATCGAAGCCATATTGATGATGCGGCCCCAGCCTCGCGCCTTCATCCCGGGCAGGGCGAGACGGATCAGGTGGAACGGGGCCGACAGATTGACGGCGACCGCTTCGTCCCACCGTTCCGGCGGAAAGTTTTCGACCGGAGAAAAATGCCGGACAACCGCATTGTTTACCAGGATATCGACCGCGCCGGTGCGCCCAAGCAGGTCCGCCATCATGGTCTCGATCGCGACGCGTTGCGAGAGGTCGGCTGCGATGCTGACCGCCTTGACGCCAAACCGTGTGCGAAGACGATCTCGCGTCTCGGCCGGCTCGACCAGATCGTGCAGGACAATGTTGGCTCCCGCGCCGGCAAGGCTTTCGGCCACGGCGAGGCCCAAACCCGCCGTTGCCCCGGTTACAAGTGCCCATTTGCCCTTCAGCATCGTCTCAGGCTCCCGGCTACTTCTTGTCCAGCTCGGCAAACACTTCCTTGGCGTTTCGGAAGGCGTCCACGCCGGCCGGCACGCCGCAATAGATTGCGACCTGCATGAACACCTCGCGGATCTCCTCGCGCGTGGCGCCGTTGGTCAGTGCGCCCCGAACATGGGTCTTGAGTTCCTGCGGCCGGTTCAGCGCGCACAGCATCGCAAGGTTGAGGAAGCTGCGGGTCTTGTGCGTGAGGCCGTCGCGGCCCCAGACGTAACCCCAGCAATATTCAGTCGTCAGGTCCTGCATCGGCCGGTTGAAGTCATCGGCCGATGCGATCGCCTTGTCGACGAACTCGTTTCCCAGCACGCTCTTGCGGATCTGGAGGCCTCGATCGTATGTCGCCTTGTCCATGTCGGTTTCCAATCTTCAGTTAGTTTTTCGGCCAGAACGGCTGGGACAGCGCCAGTTGCGGCGGGAATACCGTGACGGGAACGCCCGCTTGCCACTGCACGATGGTCATCCCGGCGCCAACGCGGCGGCCCTTTTCGTCGAACTTGATTTCGCCGAGCGGATAATATTTCGAGGAACCGGCATCCATGGTGCGCAGCGCGTCGGCCACCGCGACGCGATCAGCCTTGCCGGCCTTTTCGAGCGCGTCCTTGATCACCCACATGTCGCCATAGGTGGAGATCGCGTTCTGCGTCATCCAGGGTTCCTTGTAGCGGGTCTTGAGCTCGGCGATCAGCGCCTCGTGGCCCTTGGCGCCCCAGCTTGCGACGCAGGTGAGCAGGCCCTGCAATAGTTCGGGGCTCACGGTCTGCAGCATGTCGGGTTCGGCGATTGCGATGCCGAACGAGATGGTGGGAATCTTGCCTTGTCCGAGCCCGAACTCGTTCATCTTTTCGAGCAGCAGTTTGGCGTCGGAAATCACCGTCGGCAGGAAGAACAGAAGGTCGGGTTTCGCCGATCGGACTTTTTGAACCAGCGAGGTGGCGTCGGCCAGCGGCGGGGTAAAGGTCTCATCGACGATCAGTTGCAGCCCGTTTTCGGCGAGCAGGCCGTCCCGCATCGCTTTTGCCGAGGACACCGATGCCGCCGTGTTGTCCGTGACGATGGCAACCGTCTTTGGTCGTTTGCCGGAAGCCGTTTCCGCAAGCTTCACGATCTGGGGCAGGGCTTGCCTTGCCTGCGACCCCGCAGTAGCCGAGGTCTGGAAGACATATTTGAAGCCGCGATCGGTGATCAGGTCGGAGTAGGAGAGGGTGAGAACCGGAAGGTTGGCCCGCTCCGTGACTTCGGTGACCGCCAGCGTGAATGAACTCAAATAGGCCCCGCTCGCGGCCACCAGATCGGTTTCCTGCGCGACCATGCGTTGCGCGGCGTTCTTGGCTTTCTCGGTCGTGTCACCGGAATCGAGCACGACCAGCTTCATTTTCGCGCCACCGAGCGACTTGATGCCACCTTGCGCGTTGATGTGGTCCACCGCCATCTCGGCGCCTTCGCGCATGACGGTGCCCGGGCGTGCATAGAGGCCTGAGACCGGCACCAGCAATCCGACTTTCACTTCGGAAGGCTGCTGCGCCCAGGCGCGGGTAGCGATCAGGCCGGCGGATGCGCCGGCAAGCAGGCTGCGCCGCGTCAATGCGGCCCGGGTGTTTTTTGTCATGACAATTCCTCCCTGAAAGTTTTTGAAACGATGGTGGGTCAGGACTTCTTCGGCCAGAACGGGGACGACTGTGCGAGGTCGGACGGGTAGACGGTGACCGGTACGCCGTTCTGCCACTGCACGATGACGACGCCGGCGCCGACCCGCCGGCCCTTGTCGTCGAACTTCATCTGGCCGCCGGGATAGTATTTCGCTGGGCCACCATCCAGGGTGCGGAAAGCGTCGGCGACGGCGAGACGGTCGGCCTTCCCAGCCTTTTCAAGCGCGGCCTTCATCAGCCACATGTCGCCATAGGTCGAGATGACGTTCTGCGTCGCCCACGGCTCTTTGTACTTGGCCTTCAGTTCGGCGATGATGTCCTCATGTCCCTTGCAGCCCCAGTTGGCGACGATGGTCATGATGCCCTGGACGACCTCGGGCGTGACGCTTTGCAGCATGTCCGGCTCGGCAATGGTGATGCTGAAGGACACGGTTGGGATCTTGCCTTGTCCAAGGCCGAACTCGTTGATCTTCTCCAGGCCGAGCTTGGCGTCGGAAACCGCGTTCGGCATGAACAGCAGCAGGTCCGGCCTTGCCGACCTGACCTTCTGGATCAAGGGCGTGGCGTCGGAGAGCGGCGGCGTCCAGACTTCCTCGACGACGAGCTGAAGGCCCTCCTGCGCGAGCAGTTTTTCCTTCAGCGCCTTGGCGGTCGCGACCGAGGTCGCGGTGTTGTCCATCAGCATCGCGACCGTCTTCGGCCGCTTGCCGGCGGCTTTTTCCGCCAGCTTCATCAGTTCGGGCAAGCCGAGCTGAGATTGCACGCTGGCAGGGGCGGCGGTCTGGAAGATGAACTTGAAGCCCCGGTCGGTCAGCAGGTCCGAATAGGAGAGCGTCAGCACCGGCAATTGCGCGCGTTCCGTCACCTCGGTCACGGCGAGCGTGAACGAACTCAGATAGGAGCCGGTCGCTGCAACCAGATCGGTCTCCTGCGCCACCATGCGCTGCGCCGCGTTCTTGGCCTTCTCGGTGGTGTCGCCGCAATCGATCACGACGAGCTTCATCTTGGCGCCGCCAAGCGACTTGATGCCGCCTTGCGCGTTGATGTGCTCGATACCCATCTCGGCGCCCATCTTCATCACCTGGCCGGGGCGGGTGTAGATTCCCGACAGCGGCACGATCAGGCCGACCTTGACTTCGGCCGGCGCCTGCGCGCGCGCCACCGTCGACAGTCCCATGGCGGCGGCGCCGGACAGTACGGTTCGCCGCGTCAGCGACGTCTTCGAGAATTTTCCGGATGCGTTGTCCTGGTCCATTTTCGTTCCTTCCAATATTGTTGTTGTCGTTGGTTACATGCCGAGATAGGCCTTGCGGATGCGGTCGTCCGCCCGCAGGGTTTGGTTGTTGCCTTCGAGCGCGACGCGACCGGCTTCGAGCACGTAGCCGTGGTCGGCCGATTCAAGCGCCTCCGCCACGCGCTGTTCGACCAGCAGGATCGTCAGCTTCGATTGCCGGCGGATTTCGATCAGCCGCTCGAAGATGAAATCGGCGGTGGTGGGCGCAAGGCCCATCGAGGGCTCGTCCAGCATCAGCAATTTTGGTGACGAGGCGAGCCCGCGGCCGATCGCTAGCATCTGCTGCTGTCCGCCCGATAGCGTGCCGGCGAACTGCCCGCGGCGCTCGGCCAGAATGGGCAGCCATTCGAAGATGCGCTGGATGTTCTGTTTCCAGTCGCGCTGCCCGGCCTCGGTCATCGCGCCCATTTCGAGGTTTTCCATCACCGTGAGCGACGGAAAAACCTGACGTCCTTCCGGGACGTGGGCGATGCCGAGATGGGCGCGTTGCGCGGGCCGGATCGACAGCAGGTCGTGGTCCTCGAAAGTGATCGTCCCCGCGCTCGGGCGCACGATGCCCGAAATCGTCTTGAACAGCGTGGTCTTGCCGGCGCCGTTCGGTCCGACGATCGCGACGAACTGGCCTTCCTCGACCTTGATAGAGACGCCGTTCAGGACGGGAATGGCCGAATATCCTGATGTCAGCCCTTCAATGCGGAGCATGGGCCATCCACTTCTTGCCGAGATAGGCCTCGATGACGCGGCTGTCGCGGGTGACCGCTTCCGGTTCGCCCTCGACGATCACGGCGCCGTGGTCGAGCACCAGAAAACTGTCGACCAGGCGGACCATTGCCTGCATCGTGTGTTCGATGATCGCGATCGTCATGCCGTCGCGGGCAAGCCGCTGGATGACCGCCACGACCTCATTGGCTTCGTCATGCCCGAGGCCCGCGAGCGTCTCGTCGAGCAGCAGGATGCGCGGCTGCCCGGCCAGCGCGCGGGCGAGTTCCATCAACCGCAATTCCTTGGTCGTGAGTTCGCCGGCGATACGGTCGGCGATATCGGACAGGCCGACACGGGCAATCGCGTCAGACGCCAGTTGCCTGGCCTCGGCATCGGTTTTGGCGCGGACATAGGCACCGACCACGACATTGTCCGAGATCGACATGCGCAGGAACGGGCGCATGATCTGGAAGGTGCGGCCGATGCCGGCCTCGCAGAGTTCATGCGGCTTGCGGCCGGCCATCTCGCGCCCGTCGAGCAGGATTTGGCCGGTGCCGGGCCGCAGGAACCCGTTCAGCAGGTTGAACAGCGTGGTCTTGCCGGCGCCATTGGGGCCGATGATGCCGAGGATCTCGTTCTGCCGCAGCTTGAAGCTGACATCCTGTACGGCCTTCAATCCGCCGAACGAGCGCGACAGGTTACGCACCTCGAGGACGACATCGCCTGTCCCGGCGGACCGCTTGGGCCGTAGCGGCACGAGTTCGGCGGCGGCGGTCGTGGCATCCGCAGCGCCTGGGTTCGCCGTAACCGGCGCCGTTGACCGCTTGCGCCAGAAATCGCGTATTTTCCAGTACAGGCCTTCGGGCGCGAGCAGGATGACGCAGATGATGGCGAGGCCGTAGATCACGCCCTGAATGCCGGGAAAGCGCGAGCCTGCTTCGGCGTTGAGCGTCTCGGCCAGCGGGATCAGGATCACCGATCCGATCACCGGACCCCAGACCGTTCCGACGCCGCCGAACATGGCGACCGTCAGCGCCTGTGCCGACACCAGCATGCCGAATACGGATTGCGGCGTCACCACCAGCAGCACGACCGCATAAAACCCGCCGATGGCGCCTGCGACGGCGCCGCTGAGCGTGACGGCGCGCAGCTTCCAGGCCAGCGTGTTGATGCCAGCGGCTTCCGCAGCGGCTTCGTTCTGTTTGATCGCAAGCAGCGCCATGCCGAAGCGCGATCGTTCGACCGCCCGCGTCAGCAGGATTGTTCCGAACATCATCGCCAGCGCCAGCAGCGTGTAGATTCGGTGATCGGCGAATTGCATATAGGCGGCGGCATTCTCGCGCTTGATCGGCAGCGTCACTTCCTGCAGGCCGAGCCATTCGAACACGTAGAGAATGGCGAGCGGGTAGGCGAGCATCGCCAGCGCGAAATAATGGCCCTGCAGGCGGAAGGTCGGAAATCCGATCAGCAGTCCGGCGATACCGCCGAGCACAGCCGCGATCGGGATCATGATCCACGGCGACAGATCGAAATGGATCTGTCCGAGTACGACGGCATAGGCCCCGACGCCGAAGAAGGCGGCATGACCGAACGAGATCAGTCCGGTGTAGCCGCTGAGCAAGTTCCACGACAGGCCGAAGATCGCCCAGACCGGAACCAGCGTCATGACGAGCTGATAGTAAGAATTGGTCACGCTCAGCGACACCACGGCATAGAGCGCGGTGAAGACGATGATGGGCAGCAGCGAACGCCATTCGCGCATGGTCATGTCCTCTCGACCATGCGCCCGAAGAAGCCTTGCGGACGAAAGAAGATGATCAGGAGAAACACGACGAAGATCGCGGCGTTCTGCAATTGCGTCGGCAGGATCAGCGTCGACATCTGCTGGACCAGGCCGATCGTCATGCCGCCCCAGAAGGCGCCGATGATACTGCCCATGCCGCCGAGCACGACGCCGGCATACATCACGATGACGTATTCGACGCCGACAAAGGGATGAAATGGATAGTTGGTGGCGAGCAAGCCGCCGGCAATGGCGGTGATACCGGTACCGAGCGCAAACGCAATGCGGTGCGCGCGGTCGACGTCGATACCCATATAGGTCGCGGCAGTCGGATTGTCGGCAGCAGCCCGTAGCGATTTTCCGATCCGCGACCGCGTGATCATCAGCGTCAGCAGTATCATCACTATCAATGAGACCACGGCGTCTATGCCGCGCGCCTTGTTGACGAAGACGCTGATATCGTTGAACAGCGGTCCAAGCTCCCAGGCTGAACTCGACAGCGGCGTCCGGATCGAGGCCAGGACCGAACCGAATACCAGCAGGCCGCCATTCTGCAGGATGAGGGCGATCCCCAGCGTCAGGATCAGCTGCGCATAATGACCCTCACCCTCGAGCGAAGAGGTGCGTGTGCCCGATACGCGCGAGATCAAAGTGAGGTGGACGAAGTAGCCGAAGACAGCAAGCACCGGGCCGGCCAGCACGATGGCGACGAACGGCCCAAAAGTGTTGCCGAATGTGGACTGCACGCCGAGCGCGGTAAAGAAATAGAACGCTGCGTACATGCCGAGCATCATGAAATCGCCCTGGGCGAAATTGATCACGCGCATGACGCCGAAGATCAGCCCGAGCCCGACGCACATCAGGCCGTAGACCGCGCCGATCAGGAGGCCGGCGGATAGCGCCTGCAGAAAACCTTCAAGCGCCTGGGTCACCGGAGACCTCGCGCCGGGAGGGAGTATCCGTGTTTCGGACCGGCGATAGATATGGCCTCGTCGGCCGTCTCCGGCTTGAACATCGTGCCCCCCATTTTCATTTTGTCGTTATCGATCATGATGCTGGCCGCAGTCGTTGCTCTATCGGTTCAAGCCGGCACCGGGCGGCTATAACGCGGCTGTCCGGGAGCGAGGGGCAGTTGTCGATCAGATCTTCCAGATCCCGCGCGCGGTCGCCGATGACGCTGGACGCCGCCTGCCGAAAGCGGGCGCGGATTTCCGCTGGCGTGGCGGCAATGACATTGTCGAGGCGTTGGCGGATGGTCCTTCCGTTGTGCAGCCCCACAAGGATCTCGGCGCCCTGACTGGCCGGGAACGCGGCGGTGAGATCGGGGGTGCTTTGAAGGTCGGTCCGTTCGACAAGACGTAGAATGCGGATATCGTCGACATCAGCGTAATTTTCTTCTTCGAGCGCGCCGCGCGCGAGCACGGCAGCGACGCTGAAGGGAATGCTCATCTTGGCCTGCAGCGCGTTGTGAAATGGCCCCTTGGAGTCGCAGCCGGGGTAGCGGGCCGCAGCCTCCGGGACGCGGATCGAAACCGTTGCGATGTCCTCCGATGTCCCGAGTTCGCGCGCGACGCGCAGGGCGGTCTGCGCCGCGGTCTGCGCAAAATTGCAGGCGGGAGCCGGCTTGTTGTAGACGGCCATGATTTCCGGCTCTGCGCCGGCAAACAACAGGATGTCGGCCGGGGCAGGCTGGCGGCGGAAGGCGGCGAACAATCCAGCCTCGCCTTCAAGAATGGTTTCCGAAGCGCGCGCGCCGGCTTCGGCCAGTTCGATCGCGGCTATGGCATTGCGTGCCGCAAAACCGGGATGGAAATACATCTCGGAGCCGCCGGCGCGCGGCCATTCGTTCAGGCCAGACGACGTGTTGGCGGCAATGGCCATCGCGCAGGTTGCGGCATCTTCGGTAAGGCCGAGCGCATAGCTTCCCGCCAGCGCCGCGCCCAGCGGCGCGACAAGGCCGGTCGGCCGGTAGAGGCGGGCGAGGTCGGCGGTGAAAAGCGCGCGGCCGATCTGGGCGCCGGTCTCGTAGCCGATGATCCCTGCGGCAAGGAACGTTGCGCCGGATAATGGTGTTCGTTCCGACAGAGCGAGCAGGGTCGGCCAGATCACCACGCCATGGTGGCAGATGCTGGCGACGTGCATGTCTTCGCGGACCAGGCCGTGACCCATCACGGCGTTGGCGAAGGCCGCATCGCCTGGCGAGGCGGGAGTTCGGGTGCCGATCACAGTTGCGCCGTCTCTGACCTCGCGCGCAATGCCGATCGCCTGACGGCTCCATGGATGGTTCTTGGCCTCGAAGGCACAGGAGAGAAAATCCAGCAGGCAGATTTTCGCCTTGGCAATGACACCGGCATCAAAACGGCCGAGGTCGACGGCAAGCGCTGCGCGGGCCAACGCGCGCGCCAACGATACCTCGCTTGATCCGGTCGATCCGATTGTCATGGCAATCGCCCCTCGCGCGCCGCCGGCCCGGGTCTAGCCGCGCATTTCCACGCCGGCCCATTCCTCCAGCACTTTGGCGATCGAGGTGAAGTCGGATGACGCGCCGTATTTGGCGTTGGTGATGGCGAGCATCTGCCGGACCACCGCACCGCAGACCATCGGGACGCCCATCGCCTCGGCTTCATCGACGCAGAGCCGCACATCCTTGTAGGAAAGGCCGGTGGTGAACCCGAAGTCGAAGGTGCCGGGAAGCACGGCGCGGGGGAATTTGTCTTCCGAGGCGCTGTTGCGGCCGCTGCTGGCGTTGATGATGTCGATCAGCACCTTGGCGTTGACGCCGCCCTTGACGCCCATCGCCACCGCTTCGGAGGTGATCACCAGCGCTGCGGCCGCCATCAAATTGTTGGCAAGCTTTGCTGTCTGCGCCGTACCCGGCTGGTCGCCGGTGTAAAACAGCTTTCCAAAATGCTTCAGGATCGGTTCGACCCGGTCATAGGTCGCCTTCGGGCAGGACACCATCACCGCGAGCGTGCCGTTGACCGCGCCCTTGATGCCGCCGCTGACCGGTGCATCGACCAGCGTGATCTTGCGCGCTTCAAATCCCTTCGCGATCAGTTTTGCCGCGCCGGGCCCGGTGGTGGAAAGGTCGATCAGGACCGTGGCGCGGTTGCCGGCAACGATTCCATCGGGCCCCAGCGCGACCGCCTTGACGATGTCGGGCGTCGGCAGACTGCACAGCACGATATCCGCGCTCGATGCGACTTCGGCCGGTGATTTGGCAAGCCGCGCGCCCCGCGCCACCAGCGCCTTGGTCGCCTCGCTCTGCGAATCGTAGATGCACAGCGAATAGCCGGCGTCGAGCAGTCGCCCGGCCATCGGTCCGCCCATGCGGCCCGTGCCGACAAAGCCGATTGTTTCTGCTGCCATGGTTCACTCCCTGTCGCGCCGCAAGCACGGGCGCTTGTTGTTCTTGTCGCGCCGGGGCTCCCCGGTCGCGTTTCGCCGAATTTCAAGATTGTCAGTCAATCTGTCAAGCATAAGATTTCTGTCGACAGGCGGTGGCGCGCCGGAATAGGGTCGCGAAAACAAGGTCCGAGGAATTCGCTCAGTGCGGCAAGATGAAGCGCAAGGCGCCGGCACGATTTTCGCCGATTTCGTCGCCGGCACAATTTCGGCTGATGTCGCCGCGCAAGATCACGAAGCCAAACGCTCCATCCTGAACTTTTTCGCGACCGCGCTGGGGTCGGCGAACGACCCGGCCGTATCCGCTGCGTTGCGCACATTGTTGCCGTTCAGCGGCGCGGCGACGTCAGCGGTTATCGGCCGACCAGAACGGCTCGATGCGATGGGCGCGTCGTTTCTCAACGCGGTATCGGCCAATCTGCTCGATTTCGACGACACCCATCTGGACACTATCATCCACCCGGCGGCTCCGGTCGCGGCGCCGGTGCTGGCATTGGCGCAGGCGCGGGGATTTTCCGGGCGGGCCGTCCTCACGGCGTTCATTCTCGGCGTGGAGGTCGAATGCCGCGTCGGCAACGCGGTATCTCCCAGACATTACGCACGTGGCTGGCACATCACCTCGACTTGCGGCGTGTTCGGTGCGGCCGCGGCCTGCGCGAAACTGCTCGAGCTACCGGCGGACCAGATTTCAAATGCGATCGGAATTGCCGCCAGTCAATCGGCCGGGATCATCGAGAATCTCCCGACCGCCGCCAAGAATGTCAGCGTCGGCAACGCGGCGCGCAACGGCCTGTTTGCGGCATTGCTTGCGGCTGAAGGCTATTCCGCATCGCCACGGGCCATTGAGGGACCACTCGGCTGGGCCCGCGCCATGGGCGACGAACCCGATCTTGGGCGCCTGACCGACGGTCTTGGCAAGACCTGGGAAATCGCGAAGAACACTTACAAGCCGTATCCGGCAGGCATCGTGTTTCATGCCGTGATCGATGCGTGCTTGAATTTGCGGACGAAGCTGAACCGGCGCATCGACGATATCGCCTCCATCACGGTACAGGGCTCGGCGCTGCTGCTGGCGCGTGGCGACCGGGTAGTTCGCAACGAACGCGATGCGCGGGTCA
Source organism: Bradyrhizobium sp. McL0615 (assembly GCF_049993905.1). Lineage (NCBI taxonomy): Bacteria > Pseudomonadati > Pseudomonadota > Alphaproteobacteria > Hyphomicrobiales > Nitrobacteraceae > Bradyrhizobium > Bradyrhizobium sp. McL0615. The sequence continues at coordinate 3,529,105 of NZ_CP188254.1, forward strand.
GCATTCATCATTGTGCGGCCTGTGCGCTGCTGCTCGGCTCGGCCGGCGTTCGCGAATTCGCGGAGGCAACGGTATTTCGGCCCGACATCGTGTCCCTGCGCCAGAAGGTGAGGGCGGCGCTTGACGCTTCGCTTCCAGACGGGGCCGCGCGCGTCATTGTCCAACTCGCCTCTGGCGAGACGCTCGAAGAGATCGTGATGGAAGCGAAGGGTAGCCTTGCCGATCCGCTGTCGGACCGCGACATCGAAGCGAAACTGCGTGATGGTGCGCGACTCGGTGGAACCGATTGGGACATCGATCGCGTTATCGACCATGTCTGGCGCCTTGATACGCTTGCGGACGTATCGAGCCTGATGAGGGCGCACGGCTGAGCTCGTCGCCTTGAAAACAGTACTCCAACAACGAAAGGAACCAATGATGAGCGAATTGTTCGACAAGGGATTGAAGGTCCGCAAGGAAGTGCTCGGCGAAGATTACGTCAACAAATCCATCGCCGGCGCCGACGAATTCACCCGGACGATGGCGGAATGGTCGACCGAGTTTTGCTGGGGCGCATTGTGGACCCGGCCCGGACTCGATCGCCGGACCCGTAGCATCGTCAATCTGGCGATGCTCGGGGCGCTGAACCGGCCTCACGAACTGAAGCTGCACGTCAAGGGCGCGCTGAAGAACGGCCTCACCAAGGACGAGATCAAGGAGATATTGCTTCAAGTTGCGGTGTATTGCGGAATCCCCTCCGGAATCGATGCGTTTCGAAATGCGCGCGAGGCGTTCAACGAAGTCGAATCCAAGTAGCAAAGACCGGAGCATCAGGAGGTCGCATGGCTGAACAGGAATACGAACTCTTCGCCATCCGCTATGCGACCCGCGAGGCGCGGCGCAGCGATCATTTCATCGGCGGCGACCCGCATGACGGGCCGATGCCGATGGACTACTTCATGTGGGTGGCGCGGGGAGGCGGCCGCACCTTCGTCATCGACACCGGCTTCAACGCGGAAGTATCGAAAAAGCGCAACCGCACGTTCCTGCGTTGTCCGGTCGAGACGCTCCGCGCCTTCGACATCGATGTGAATGCGGTCAAGGATGTGATCCTGACCCATCTGCACTACGATCACGCCGGCAATTTCGACCGCTTTCCGAACGCGCGCTTTCATCTGCAGGAGCGCGAAATGGCTTATGCCACGGGCCGCTACATGCGATTCCCGCGCCTGTCGCATTCCTTCGAGGTCGAGGATATCTGCGGTCTCGTGCGGCTCAATTATGCGCGCCGCGTCATGTTCTACAACGGCGATGCCGAACTCGCGCCCGGCCTGACGGTCCATGCGGCTGGCGGCCATTCGGCCGGGCTGCAATTTGTTCGCGTCAGGACCCGCCGGGGTTTTGTGGTGCTCGCCTCGGATGTCAGCCATTTCTACGAGAACATGGCGAGCGAGCGGCCGTTCACCACGGCGCTGCATATCGGTGAAATGCTCGAGGGTTTCGAAAAATTGCTCGCGCTGGCGCCGGATGAGAGCCATATCGTGCCGGGGCACGACCCGCTGGTGATGAAGCTCTATCCGGCGCCGACCCCCGAGCTTGAGGGCATCGCGGTGCGTCTCGACGTGCCGCCGTCGGGCGCCGCGCCGGTGCGCGCGGATTTTCTACAGGGGCACTAGCGATTGCGATGTCCCGGTTGAGGCGTTGAAAGGCACCGGTTCCCGCGACCTCTATTTCTCTTTCTCCGTCGCAGCTTTGAGAATGGGCAGCAGCCGCGCGGACTCGGCTTTGATCAGGTCGGTGAGGGCCTTGGGCCCGCGACGCTCCTGCTCCACGGTCTCGGCGCCGAGCTCCGCCAGGCGTTTCTTCACGGCGTCCTCGTTGAGCCCCTTGCTCAGGGCATCGGCAAGCTTGTCGACGATCGCCTGCGGCGTGCCCGTCGGCACGAACACCGCGTAGAACGGGGCCATATCGAATTCGGGAAGGCCCTGCTCGTAGGAAGTCGGCACGTCCGGCAGCAGCGGACTGCGCTTTTTGGCCGCGACCGCCAGCGCCTTTACGTTTCCAGCCTGGACCTGGCTCAGCGTGCCCAGCACAGGATCGCATTCATAATCGACCTGACCAGACAGCATGGCGTTCAGGACGGGCGCGGTGCCAGTGAACGGAATCATCGTCGGCTTGATGCCGATCGCCGCATGCAGCAGCAGGCAGCCGATATAGGACACCGAGCCAAGGCCAGCGTGTCCAACATTGAGCTTTTCCGGATAGGCCTTTGCATAGGCCACGAATTCCCTGAGGTTGTCGGCCGGAAAATCCTTTCGGACGACCAGCAATTCCGGATATTCGGCGGTCAAGCCAACAGGTTCAAAATCCTTTTGCGGATCGTAGGCGAGATTTGGGTAGAACGCCGGCGCCAGTGCATTGGTGCCGAGGTGTCCGGACAGGATCGTATATCCATCCGCCGGCGCGCGGGCGGCGCGGGCCGCCCCGGTCGTTCCGCCGGCGCCCACGACATTCTCCACCACGAACTTCTGACCGAGGTAGCGCGAGAAGATGTCTGCGACGATCCGCCCCGTAATGTCAGCCGGCCCTCCGGCAGCGAAGGGAACGATAACCGTAGCCGTTCTTGTGGGATAATCCTGGGCCTGTGCGCCGCTCACTCCGGCTAACGCCAGAAGCATGCCTGCCGCGATCCACTGCTTCGCCAATTATCGCCTCCCTGCCTTTGTTCTTTTCCGCCACCATAGGCAGGTTTGGGGAGCGGGCAAGCTGGTTTGGCGCAGAGGTGGGCAGCGCGATGACGTCGTATTTGTCGAAGCGCTCAGCTACGGGGCAACCGGAAAAATCCAGAAGATGGAGTTGCGCCGCCGCTTCGCCGGCCACTATTCGCCCGCGGCGAGGTCGACCGCGTGAAACGTCAGGCCGCTTGCTTGCCCGTCTTTGCCTTGGCCGGGGCGGGGCGCCTCGGCGGACCCGGGCGCGCGCCGGGTCCGGGAAGGGTCTGGACTTCCTTGGCGTGAAGCGGCTCGCCGCATTCGGAGCAGACCATCACGGGGTCGAAAATCTTTCCGCACTTGCGATGCTCATGCAGCAGCGGTCGGCCGCGCTCGTCGACCATATGGGTATCGCCCCAGTGCACCAGCGCCATCATGATCGGGTACAGGTCGAGCCCCTTCTGGGTCAGGATGTATTCATGCCGCTTGGGCGATTCCTGATAGGGGATGCGGCGCAGCACGCCCTGCCGGACCAGCTTCTTCAGCCGTTCGGCGAGCAGATGCCGCGTGATCCCGAGCGCCGACTGAAATCCCTCGAACCGCCGCGTGCGCAGAAAGCACTCCCGCAGGATCAGAAGCGTCCAGCGATCGCCGATCACCCCGATGGTCCGGGCCAGCGAACACGGCTCTTCTTCAAGGGCGTCCCACTTCATTCCTGCTCTCCAGTCCTCACGGCAAATCAATGCGCTCGAATCGAGTAAGGGAACCGAGCCATAATAGTCATTCTAAATAGGCACCTTGGGCGAGACAACCGCCGAGTAGGCCCACAATTGCCCAAATAACCTAGTCAATACGGGTAGTAATTGACAGTTCTTTTTTAGAACGCTATGAACGATCAGTAACCAAGACGAGGCTGGCGGCGCCCGCGACGGGAGCGCTGACCACATCACGCGAGCTCCGAAGGAGAAGCCGGTGGCAAATCCCCTGAAAGTGGAATTCCAGTTCGATTTCGGCAGCCCGAACGCGTATCTGGCGGAGCTCGCGCTTCCGGCCATCGAACGGAGTACCGGCGTCAAGTTCGAATACGTTCCGGTGCTGCTCGGCGGCGTCTACAAGGCGACCGGCAACATGTCGCCGGCCGACTCCCTGCGCGGGATCAAGAATAAGCCCGAATACCAGGCGCTGGAGACGCAGCGCTTCCTTCGCCGCCACAACATCACAAAATTCCGGCCAAATCCGTTTTTCCCGGTCAATACGCTGATGCTGATGCGCGGCGCCGTCGCGGCGCAGTTCGAGGGTATGTTCGAACCTTATTTCCGCGCCGCCTACCATCACATGTGGGAAGAGCCCAAGAAGATGGACGACGTCGAAGTTTTCCGTACTGCTTTCGCCGCCTCTAGCATCGATATCGAACGGTTGATGGCGCGCGCGCAGCAGGACGACGTCAAGAAGCGGTTGATCGATCTGACGACGGATGCGGTCAACCGTGGCGCATTTGGTTCACCCACCTTCTTCGTCGGCAGGGAGATGTTCTTCGGCAAGGATCAGCTCCGTGATGTCGAGGATTCGATCGTCGAGCAGATCAGCCAGGCGATGCCAAAAACCGCCTGAGGTCACGACCCGCCGCCGCAGATTGCAGGTGGAAACAAGCGGGTCAAAGGACAACAATAGACGCTCGTCGTTCCCGGTGCGGAACGCAATAAAAGGGAGAATGTCATGCCCGGCCCACTCAGCGGTGTTCGCGTCCTCGATTTGACCGGTGTCGTGTCGGGTCCATACGCGACCATGTTCCTGGCGGACCAGGGCGCCGACGTGCTCAAGATTGAGCCGATCGGCGGCGATATCACCCGCCGCAGCCGCGCCACCATCGACAAGGGCGGTGAGTTCTCCGCGCTGTTCATCTCGTCCAATCGCGGCAAGCGCTCGCTTTCGATCGACGTCAAGAGCGCGGCCGGCCGGGAAGTCCTCGCCAAGCTGGTCGCACAGGCCGACGTGCTGGTGCAGAATTTTCGCCCGGGCACCACGGAACGGCTCGGCCTCGGCGCCGACGAATTGCGCCGGCGGCATCCGCGCCTGATCTACGTCTCGATCAGCGGCGTCGGCGATACCGGACCTTACGTGAAGAAGCGGGTCTATGACCCGATCATCCAGGGGCTGTCAGGCTTTGCCGACATCCAATCGCAGCCGGTGACCAATCGTCCCCAAATGATCCGCACCATCGTCTGCGACAAGACAACCGCTGTCTTCACCGCGCAGGCGGTGTCGTCGGCGCTCTATGCACGCGAGAAGACCGGGCAGGGCGATCACATCCGTGTCGCGATGCTGGATACCATGATTTCGTATCTGTGGCCGGAAGGCATGATGCAGTACACGGTGGTCGGCGCCGAGACCACGGCGGCCGATCCCAACGATCGTCCGGACCTCGTGTTCAAGACCAGCGACGGTTACATCACGGCGGGCACCATTTCGGATTCAGAATGGCAGGGTTTTTGCCGGGCGTCGGGCGATCCCGAGCTCGCCAAGGATCCGCGGTTTGCGACGCCGTCGGCGCGTTCGGTCAACGCCACCGCCCGCATCAACAAGATGGCGGAATACATCGCCCAGCACACCACCGCCGAATGGCTGGAGCGGCTCGATGCCGCCGACGTTCCCTGCGCGCCGATCCTGCGCCGCGGCGAGATCATCCATAACGAACAGGTCGTCGCGCGCGACCTTATTGCCGAGTTCGATCAGCCGATGGTCGGGCGGGTGCGGCAGCCGAAGCCCGCGGCGCAGTTCGAAATCAACAAGGCCGCCATCGGCGGGCCGGCGCCCCGCGTCGGCGAGCACACGCGCGAAGTGCTGCGCGATCTCGGTTATGACGACGGCGCCATCGACAAGATGGTCAGCGAAAAATCGATCCGGGTCGCGGTCTGACGCATGATCCGGAAAAGTGGCTACCGGTTTTCCCTGCGACAAACGCGGAACGCGTTTGCGCGGAGATCATGCCCTAGTTAAGTCACACCTTCTGCTGCGCCGGAACGATGGGCGCCAGCGGCACGTTCGCCTTTTTGGCGAGTTGATAGGCCTCTCGCGCGTGGATGCGTTCGAGATATGGTTGCGCGTTGTCGCAGATTCCGACGCCGTAAACGATCGCCCAGTCGAGACAGGTCGTCAGCAGGATGTCGGCGCTGGTGAACTTGTCGCCCATCAGGAACCGGCGGCCATCGGCGAGCGCGACCTCGACATGTCGTAGCTGCTGCCGAAAATATTCGCCGGCCTTGGCGACGACCTCGGGTGCAACGCCGTAGATCGGACCGAGCGCGTCCGCCCGGTGCCGGCGCATGACATAAAGGCTGGTGGAGTCGAGCTCGGCGACGATGAAGAAGCACCATTCCAGCCAGGCCGCGTATTCACGCGGCGGTTCCGGGATCAGGGAGCGCTCCGGCGTCGAATACATGCGCGACAGGTAAGCGACGATCGCCGCACTTTCACCGATGCAGAAGTCACCATCCTGCAGCAGCGGCACCTTTTGGCGCGGGTTGAGCTTGGTGTATTCCGCGGTCTTGGTTTCGCCGGTTCGCGGCCCGATCGGTATCGTCTTGTAGGGCAGGCCGAGCTCCTGCATGGCCCAGTGCGGCCGGATCGTGCGGCTGGTTCCGACGCCCCAAATTGTCAGGTCCGCCATTGGGCCCTCCTACCATTTTTCCACGGACGGGCGGAGATCGAGCTCATGGGTCCAGCCGTCCCGGGTTTGCTGATGCGCAAACCAATAGGCTTCCGCGATGGACGACGTTTTGGTCAGGCTGTCCGGCGGGATGTCGCTGGCTTCGATACCCTTGGCCGCCTTCATGCGCTGATGGATCGCCTCGCTGTCCACGCCGGCGTCGATCAGGAGATGCACGACGTGGATATTTTTGGGACCGAGTTCGCGCGCCATCGCTTGCGCCACCGCGCGAAGTCCGAATTTTGCGGATGAGAATGCCGCAAAACCGACGCCACCGCGGACGCTGGCGGTCGCGCCTGTAAAGAAGATGGTGCCGCGGCTGCGCGGAAGCATGTAGCGCGCTGCCTCTCGGCCGACCAGAAAACCGCCATAGCAGGCGAGTTCCCAGGCCTTGAAGAACAGCTTTTCGGTGGTGTCCAGCAGCGGCTTGTTGACGTTCGATCCGGCGTTGAAAAGGCAGACCTCGATCGGTCCGATATTCTTCTCGACCTCGGCGAACAGGTTCTGAACCTCGGCTTCCTGACGGGCATCGACGCTGAACGCGTGCGCCTCGAGGCCTGCGGCCCTTAGCTCGTCGACCAGCGCTTGCGACTTGGCTGCGTCGCGGCGGCAGATGCAGACGGCGTAGCCGCCCTTGGCAAAGCGCCGGGCCACGGCCGCGCCGATGGCGTCGCCTGCGCCGACCAGTATTGCTACGCCGCGCTGTTCCGCCATGCCTGTCTCCCTTAAGTTCTTATTTGATACTGAAAAGATACCGGCCTTTCGGGTCGTTGTAAACGAATTTGTCCGCCCACTTCAGCGGATAAGCTTTTACGACGATTCCTCGCCGTTAAGTGATGAGCCGCGCGATCAAGAATAGCGATTGACAAGTTCTAAAAAAGAACCTTAAATTCGGGAAAGCTGCCAAAGGCCGCGGCAAGGCGGCGGAAACGGATTGGGAGAGTGGCCGTGGCAAAGCAGTCGGAAGCGATCAGTCTCGCCGAGATCGCCGCTGAGATTCCTGGCCGCATTCATCAAGTTCTCGAGCCCCATGTTTCCAGCACGCCCGACCGCGTTGCGCTGATCGAAGAGGGGGCTTCGTGGACGTACCGCGAACTCTATCGCTCCGTCACCGATGTTGCCGCCGCACTGAAATCGCTCGGCATCCGGGCCGGCGACCGCATGATCATCGTCAGCGAAAACTGCATCGCGCTGGCCGCCCTGCTGCTGGCGGCGAGCCGGATCGATGCATGGGCGATCGTTGCCAATCCGCGATTGTCGCCGCGCGAACTCGACCTTATCCGCGACCACAGCGGCGCACGACGGATGTTTTTGACCGCCGGGGTTTCAAAGGAAGCGGCCGCCCATGCGGAGCGCTATGGCGCCGAAATCGGGCCGGTCGGATCGTTGAAGGCGGTCGGCGTCGGCGCGTTGAACGAGGCCACGGATGCCGAACCCGTCGAGAAGGATCCGGCAAAGCAGGTCGCCGTGCTGATCTACACATCGGGAACCACGGGCACGCCAAAAGGCGTGATGCTCACCCACGAAAACCTCCTCATCAGTGCAAGCACCACGGCGTATTTCCGCCGGATGCAGGCGAGCGACAAGGTCTATGTCGTGCTGCCGATCTCGCATATCGTCGGCATTTCCCTGCTGATCATGACCCTGATGGTCGGCGGCACGGTGCGCCTGGTCAGCAAATACGATCCGGCCGTGCTCGCCAGGGCGATTGCCGAGGAGGGCATCACCATCCTCAACGGCGTGCCTGCGACCTATCAGCGTCTCCTCGAATACAAGGCGGTGGCGGGCCTCGAGCGGCTCGATCGCGGATCGCTGCGGCTGATCGCGGTGGCCGGTGCGCCGCTTGACCTCGATTTGAAGTCGCGTGTCGAGCGCGAGTTCGGCTTGCCGCTTTCGAACGGCTACGGCATCACCGAATGCTCGCCCGGAATATCCGGGGTGCGCTTCGACGCGCCGCGCAGCGATCAGGCGGTCGGAACGGTGCTTCCGGGGGTCGAGGCCCGGATCAGGACGATCGACGGCATTCCGGTAGGAAATGGCGAGGTCGGCGAACTTCACGTGCGCGGCCGCAACGTGATGCGCGGTTACTACCGCGCGCCTGATCTCACCGCCAAGGCGATCGATTCGGAGGGCTGGTTCAATACCGGCGACCTCGCGCGTTTCGACGGCGATTGCCTCTATATCGTCGGCCGCACCAAGGAAATGATCATTCGCTCGGGCTTCAACGTCTATCCGGCGGAAGTCGAGGCCGTGCTCAATTCGCACCAGGACGTCGTTCAATCGGCCGTGGTCGGCCGCGCTGTCGACGGCAACGAAGAGGTCATAGCCTTCGTGCAACTGATGCAGGGATCGCGGACAAAGCCGTCCGATCTGATGGCTTTCGTCAGCCCGCAACTCACCTCGTACAAGCGGCCGTCTGAAATCATTGTGCTCGACGCCTTGCCGGCAACGTCAACCGGCAAGATACTCAAGCACAAACTCGCGGAGTCCCTGCAGAGCGCGTGAGCCGGCCGGCGATCGCCGGCCCGGTGCAATAGTGACAGACTTAACCGACCGGGAGAACACCTTGCAAAAGAGAAACGCGACCGTGGCCGTGATCGGCGCCGGTGATTTTATCGGCGGCGAAATCGCAAAGAAGTTTGCCTCAGAGGGATTCACCGTGTTCGCCGGTCGCCGCAACGGCGCCAAGCTCGAACCGCTGGTGAAAGAGATCGAGAAGGCCGGTGGCGAAATCCACGCCCGCTCGCTCGACGCGCGCAAGGAAGAGGAGATCACCGCCTTCCTCGCCGATGCCGACAAGCACGCCCCGCTTGAAGTCTGCATCTTCAATATCGGCGCCAACGTCAATTTCCCGATTCTCGACACGACCGAGCGGGTGTTTCGGAAAGTCTGGGAGATGGCCTGCTATTCCGGCTTCCTCGCCGGTCGCGAGGCGGCGCGCCTGATGCTGCCGCGAGGCAAGGGCAACATCTTCTTCACGGGCGCTACCGCGTCCTTGCGCGGCGGAGCAGGCTACGCGGCATTCGCCAGCGCCAAGTTCGGCCTGCGCGCCGTAGCGCAGGCGACCGCACGCGAACTGGGGCCGAAGAACATCCACGTCGCCCATCTGATCATCGATTCCGGCGTCGACACCGAATGGGTGCGCCAGCGGCGGCTCGAGGCGCTGGGGCCGGGGGCGCTGGACAATCCCGATCTCCTGATGCCGCCGTCGTCGGTCGCGGAATCCTACTGGCAGCTATACCAGCAGCCGAGGAGCGCCTGGACGTTCGAGCTGGAAATACGGCCGTTCGGCGAGAAGTGGTAGCGGGGGCGTCGCGGGCCTGCTCGAAATCGTCCATTGACCGGAATTGACGGCCCAGCAAAGCTCGGCCATCGCAAACACAGGGGAGGCCGACGTGAAGACTGCAATTACCGAGATGTTTGGCATCGAACATCCGATCATCCAGGGCGGCATGCACTATGTCGGGTTTGCCGAGCTCGCCGCCGCGGTGTCGAATGCCGGAGGGCTCGGGATCATCACCGGCCTGACACAAAAGACGCCGGAATTGCTGGCAAAGGAGATCGCGCGCTGCCACGACATGACGGACAAGCCGTTTGGCGTGAACCTCACCTTCCTGCCGTCCTTCACGGCGCCGCCCTATCCGGAATATATCGCCGCCATCAGGGAGGGCGGCATCAAGATCGTCGAGACCGCCGGCCGCAGCCCCGAGCAATACATGCCGGCGCTGAAGGCGGGCGGCATCAAGGTGATCCATAAATGCACATCGGTCCGGCACTCGCTGAAGGCCGAGCAGATCGGTTGCGACGCCGTCAGCGTCGACGGGTTCGAATGCGGCGGCCATCCCGGCGAAGACGACATGCCGAACATGATCCTGCTGCCGCGCGCGGCCGAGGAGCTCAAGATTCCGTTCGTGGCCTCGGGCGGCATGGCCGATGCGCGCAGCCTGGTCGCCGCACTGGCGCTCGGTGCCGCCGGCATGAACATGGGAACGCGCTTCATCGCCACCAAGGAGGCGCCGGTGCACGAGAACGTCAAGAAGGCGCTCGTCGCCGCCAGCGAACTCGACACCAGGCTGGTGATGCGGGCGCTGCGGAATACCGAGCGCGTGCTGAAGAACAAGGGCGTCGACCGCCTGATAGAGATCGAGCGTGAAAAGGGCGCCAGCCTGAAGATCGCCGACATCCATGAGGAGGTCGCGGGCGTCTATCCCAAAGTGATGATCGACGGCGAAATGGATGCAGGTGCCTGGAGCTGCGGGATGGTGGCCGGATTGATCAGGGACGTTCCGACCGTCAAGGAACTGATCGACCGCATCATGGCCGACGCCGAGCGTATCATCAGGGACCGGCTGACCGGATTCCTCGATGACGACGGCAAGGCCGCGTTGAAGGTCGCCTGAGCCCTTCCGACGCGCAGGTAATCAGGGATCGCGACAGCCACGGGAGTGGGTTCAAAATGGCAGATGAGCGGATCGAAATCGACACCGGAACCGGCGAGTTGCTGTGCGAGATCCGGGACCGCGTTGCAATCATCACGCTCAACCGCCCCGAGGCGCGCAATTCGCTCTCTGATTACCTTACTCCCGCCCTGCGGCGGATGATCAAGCAATGCGGCGAGGATCCCAACGTCGGTGCGTTGCTAATCACTGGCGCGGGCACGGCCTTTTGTGCCGGCGGCGACGTCAAGGGCATGGGCAACAATTCCAGCAAGAAGGAAGTCGCGTTCGAGGAGCGGGTGGCCGACCTCCAGACCAAGCAGCGCACCTTGACCGGTGCGCTGGTGGCGGTGAGAAAGCCGACGATCGCAGCCCTTCCGGGGCCCGCGGCCGGCGCTGGGATGGCGCTTGCGCTCGCCTGCGATATCCGCATTGCCAGCGAATCCGCGATCATGTCCACGGGATATGCCCGCATCGGCTTGACGGGCGATTACGGCATCGCGTGGCTGTTGACCCGGCTGGTGGGCACATCGCGCGCGCGAGAACTGATGTTCCTGTCGGAACGGATCGATGCCCGCCGCTGCGAGGCGCTCGGTCTCGTCAACCGGGTGGTGCACGACGCCGAACTGCGCGAGGCTGCCTTCGCGCTTGCAAAATCGCTGGCCGAGGGACCGTCGATCGCGCTGGCCCGCATCAAGGACAACCTTGACCACGCCATATCGTGCAATTTCCTGGATTCGATGGACCAGGAGGCGGAGAACATGGTTCGCTCCGCGCGAACGACCGACCACAAAGAAGCGGTGCGCGCCTTCATCGACAAGCGCAAACCGAGTTTTGTAGGGCATTAGAGGCATCACACTTTTGCGCGCGCGCCCTGAATGCTGTTGCATTGTATGATGATAATCATCTAAACTGGGACGGCCGCAAACGGCGTCCGGCGCGCGACGCTATTCCGACAGGATCCGGCGAGGCCTCGATGGCTGAAAAACCGATTGCCATAGTTACCGGGGTCGGTCCGGGCACCGGCTCCGCAATTGTCCGGCGCTTTGCCGGCGAAGGCTTTCGCGTCATCGCGCTGGCCCGGTCGCCGGAACGCATTCGCGCGCTGGAGCAGGAGCTTCCCGATACCCACGCCGTGATCTGCGATGTTTCCAGCCAAAGCCAGGTCGCCGACGCCGTTGCCGACATCCGCAAGCGATACGGAGCCCCGAGCGCGCTCATCCATAACGCGGTGGGCGGAGGGTGGGGCACCTTTCTGGAGATCGAGCCGCAAATGCTCGACCGGAATTTCCAGGTCAACGTCATGGGCCTGCTGTATCTGGCGCGTGAAGTGGCGCCGGACATGATCAAGGCGGGCAGGGGCACGATCCTTGTCACCGGAAACACATCAGCCATCCGCGGCAAGGCGAATTTCGCCGGCTTTGCCCCGACCAAAGCGGCTCAGCGTATTCTGTCCGAGTCGATCGCAAGAGAACTCGGACCGCACGGCATCCACGTCGCCTATCTCCTGATCGACGCCGTGATCGACGTGCCGCGAATGCGCGAACGCATGCGCGATGCCCCCGACGAGTTCTTTATCAAGCCTTCCGCGATCGCCGACGAGTTGTGGCATCTCCACACCCAGGACCGTTCGGCATGGTCGTTCCTGACCGAGCTTCGCCCGTTCGGCGAAAAATGGTGAGGTGAAAATGCTTTTCGTTGCCTGCCGATTTGTCGCGAACTGTTCTGGGAGCCGGCGATGCGCTACGTGAAAGGGCACGGGCTGCGGACCCGGAGCCGGATCGTCGAAGAGGCCTCCTATGGCCTGCGTCAGCGTGGCGCCGACGGCATGAGCGTGGCCGATCTGATGAAGCTCGCTGGTCTCACTCATGGCGGCTTCTACGCGCATTTCGAATCGCGCGAAGCGCTCGTCGTCGAGGCGTTTGTGCTCGCCATGGACCGGACGATCGTCCATTGGCTCAACCTCGCTGAGGAATTGCCGCCTGAGGAACGCTTCGACGCCTTCGTTCAGGGATATCTGAGCTCCTCGCATCGCAATGACCGGGCCCATGGCTGTGCATTGCCGGCGCTGGGCGCCGACATCGCACGTTCAAGCCCGAAGGCGCGCCGCACCTTTGGGCGAAAGTTCGGCGAAATGATCGATATGGTCGCGCAGATGCTGCCCGAAATGTCGTCCGAAGAGGCGCGCGAGGCCGCGACGAGCGCGTTTGCAACCATGATGGGCGCAATCGTGCTAGCGCGTGCGGTCGGCGACAAGAACATGTCCGACGACATTTTGGCTGCCGGACGGCAGGCACTGCGCCGCCGGCCCGCGGCAGGAAATTGCGAACACAAGGAGAAGTCGACATGACCGGCACCTGGCACAAGACGGCCTGCAACCTGTGTTACGTCAATTGCGGCATCGAGGTGCTGGTCAATGATGGCCATGTCGAAAAAGTGCGGGGCGATCGGTCCAGCCCGAAATCGCAGGGCTACCTCTGCAACAAGGCCTCGCGCATACCTTATTATGCGCACCACAAGGACAGGCTCACCACGCCGCTCCGTCGCCGTGCCGACGGCGGCTTTGATGCGATCGAGTGGGACGTGGCAATTGCCGAGATCGCCGAGCGGATGCGAGCCCTGGTCGATCGCCACGGCGGCAAGAGCCTGGCGCTCTATGGCGGTGGCGGCCAGGGTAACCACGCCGGCGGCGCCTACGCCAATGCGTTCCTGCGCGCGCTTGGTTCGCGCAATGTCTTCAATGCGCTGTCGCAAGAGAAAACCGGCGACTTCTGGGTCAACGGGCATATGTTCGGCAGCCAGACCTGCCACACCGCCGAAGACGTGCACCACTGCGACCTTCTGTTTGTGATCGGTGCAAATCCGTGGATCGCGCACGGCTTTCCCAATGCCCGCGACCATCTCAATCAGATCCGCAAGGATCCGGCACGCAAGCTGATTGTGGTCGATCCGCGCCGGTCGGAGACCGCCGAGATGGCCGATCTGCATCTCGCCGTTCGCCCGGGCGCCGATGCATTTCTGCTGGGAGCGCTGTTGGCGACGCTGGTTCGGTCCGATGCGATCGACCATGATTTCATCAGCGAGCACACGGTCGGCTTCGCCGAAGTGAAGCAGGCGCTGCTGAATGTCCCGGTGGAGGCGTGGGCTGCCGCGGCGGAAATTTCGATCGAAGACATCGAGCGCTGCGTCGCCATGATGGCCGCTGCCAAGGCCATGGTCGTTCGCGTCGAACTCGGCATTCAGCAGGGCGTCAATTCGACGCTCAACTCCTACCTCGAAAAGCTCCTGATCATGCTGACCGGCAGCTTTGGCCGCAAAGGCACCAACCAGCTGCATAGCTGGCTGCAGCCGCTCTGGGGCAATTCGCCGGGGCAGAAATTCTCTCCTACCGGCGATGAGGTCATTGCCGGGCTTTTGTCGCCCAATATCTTTCCGGATGCGGTGCTCGGCGACCATCCCGACCGATTGCGCGGCGTCTGGATCGACAGCTCCAATCCAGCCAACACCGCCTCGAATACCAAGGCCGTCGAACGCGCGCTAAAATCGCTCGAGCTTTGCGTGGTGGTGGACGTCGCCATGACCGAGACCGCGCGGCTCGCGCATTATGTATTGCCGGCCTCCTCGCAATACGAGAAGACCGAATTCACACTGTTCAATTTCGAATTCCCGACCAACTATTTTCACGTCCGGGCCGCCGTAGTGCCGCCGCTCGAAGGCACGCTGCCGGAACCGGAGATCTACACCCGGCTTGCCCGCGCAATGGGCTTTCTGCCCGGCGACAATGTACTGGCGCCCTTGCGGGAAGCCGCCCGGCGTTCACGGATGGAATTCGCGGCAGCGTTTCGCGCCTTTATCGGCGAGAACCCCTCGGCAGCAGCGGTCGCGGCGCTGGTGCTTTACCACACGCTCGGGCAAACGTTGCCCGACGGCACGGCGGCCGCAGCGCCGATGTGGAACGCCGCGCTGCTCTGCGCCAGGCGATCCCCTCAAGCGGTGCGGCGGGCGATCGGCGCGTCGGATGACATTCCGGACCAGGCCCTCGGCGACGCCCTGTTCGACGCCATCGTTGCGGCCCGCCAGGGCACCGCCATTACCCATCACGACTACAGCGAGGTCTGGTCGCTGATCAGCCATCCCGACCGCAAGATCAGGCTCGCGGTGCCTGATATGCTCGAATGGCTCGCCAACCTCGATCCCGAGACTGCCGGCGCGCCGAAGGAATTTCCCTTCATGCTGGCTGCCGGGCAGCGGCGCATGTTCAATGCCAATCAGATCTTTCGCGATCCGGCGTGGCGCCGCGATGACCCTGATGGCGCGTTACTGATCAATTCCGCCGACCTCGACGCCTTGGGCGCCAGCGACGGCGACTGGATCGCAATTGAATCGGCCGTCGGGCGCCTGATCGTCCGCTGCAAGATCGACGAGTCCATGCGGCACGGCCAGCTCGCGCTTCCGCACGGCTACGGCCAGTCCTATCCCGCACCGGACGGCGAGTGCCTCACGAACGGACCGCGGATCAACCTGCTCACCGAGAGTGGCAATCGCGACCCCATCGCCGGCACGCCCTACCACAAGCACGTTGCGGTTCGCCTTTCGCTCGCACCGGCTCACGAGGCGGCAGCGAGCCAGATGCAGTCTGAGCGCATTCACGCACGTGCAGCGGCGCGATAGCGACCGCCGGCGTTGCGCGCGCCACGTCAGACGGCAGTGAGCGGCGCTAACGCACGCTCGACCTCGGTCTTGACGAGATGCCTGCGATAATCCGCCGACGTTGGCCTGCGATCAGTGCGGGCCGGGCAAGTGAGATGACTGTGATCATTCTATTCGCCATCATGACTTGCAAATTGCAAGTCATGCGATAAACTCCGAGCAGCGAATGAGAGAGCAGGGCGCGCATCAGGGCGTCCAACCAGGGAGGTGCGTGGTGTCCGAGGATGCATTGGTTACGCGCGAGCAGCGCGGCAATATCTCCGTGTTGACGATGGTTTACCGGCCCTACAATTTGCTGGGGCCGAAGCTTATCAATGCCATCGTTGAACAGATCGAACAGGCCCAGAAAGCCGGCAGCCGGGCGATTGTCCTTCGCAGCGGGCTTCGTCATTTTTCGGCCGGCGCCGATCTCGATATCTTCGACAAGCGGGTGGAGCAGGGCAGTGGCGATACGGGGGGTGAAAACCGCCGCCTGAGCGGTGTCGAGTTTCTCCGGTTTATGGAACTGCTGCCGATTCCGTTGATCGCGAGCATCCACGGCGTCTGTCTTGGCGGCGGCCTCGAACTGGCGCTGTCCTGCGATTACATCATCGCGGCCTCGTCGGCGAAGATCGGTTCGGTAGAGGCCACGCTTGGACTGCACCCGTTGCTGGGCGGCATCCAGCGTCAGGTGCAGCGCATCGGCGCGTTGCGCGCCAAGGAAATGTCGATGCTGGCGCGGCGCTATGATGCGCCGACGCTGGAAAAGTGGGGCTTGATCAATCTCGCGGTTCCCGAGGAATCGCTGGAGAAGGCGACCATGGCAATTGCCGAGGAATTCGCGCAAGGCCCGACACTTGCGCATGCGGCGACCAAGGAACTCGCCTACATCGCCGTCAACGACGGCGTGGCCGCCGCCGACGAGGCGATGGCGAGGGTACAAGCGCCGATCTGGGCGTCGGAAGATCTGAAGGCCGGGCTTGCCTCGTTCCGAAAGAACGGCCCCGGCCTTGCCAAGTTCGCGGGGCGCTGATCATGGCCGGTCCCCTCAGCGGAATTCGCGTCGTCGACTTTTCCCGCGTGCTGGCAGGTCCGCTGTGCGCGCGGACATTGCAGGATCTCGGCGCCGAAGTCATCAAAATCGAGCCGCCAAGCCCGGATGTGTCGCGCTTCGCATTTCCCTCCACCGACGGCATGTCGGGTTATTATGCGCAGCAAAACGCCGGAAAACGCAATGTCAGCATCAATCTGAATGTTCCCGGCGCTTATGAGCTGGTGCTGAAGCTCTGCGACACCGCCGATATCGTGGTGGAGAATTTTCGCGCGGGGACGCTCGGCTTCTTCGGCCTTGACTACGAAACCCTGTCGAAGCGGAATCCGCGGCTGATCTACGCATCGATCACTGGTTACGGGCAGGGTGGGCCGTGGCGCAGCCGGATGGCCTACGCTCCGACGGTGCAGGCTGAAGCCGGCTTTACCGAAAACAGCGTGCGGCATTATGGCGAGGCCTTGAAGGAGCCGCGCACCGACAGCCTGTCGCATGCCGACGTGTATGCCGGTTTGCAGGCGGTGATCGCCATCCTCGCGGCGCTCCACAGCCGCCAGGCAACAGGTCAGGGCCAGTATATCGACGTCGCGATGGCTGCGACCCTGCTTGCGGTCAACGAACGCGCGCATGTCGACCTGTCGGACGACGATATCGGCGCGGAGCCTGCCGTGCTTGGCGCCACCGATTGCTCTTTCTTCACCGGTCCACAGGGAGAGCATTTCACCGTCGCCACCAGCATCGTCGGCAGCCGGACGTTCCCGTCCTGGCTGCGCGCGATGCGCCGTTCCGACCTGATGGACGATCCGCGGTTTTCCACCGCGGCGGCGCGACGGCTGAATTTCGGCGCGTTGCACCAGATCATTCAGTCCTGGATGCTGACCTTCCCCGATATGGCGACGCTCGACGCTCAGTTCGACGAGGCCAAGATAGCGATGGGCGAAATCCGCTCGATCAAGGAACTCACGAAGTCGGACTGGAGCGATTACTGGGGCGCGGTCCAACTCGTCTCCAATCGCAACGGCGGCGAATACAAATTGCCGGGCCGCCCCTGGCATTTTTCCAGGGACGAGCTGACCCCGATCGGGACACCGGCTTTCCAGGGTGAGCACAACAGGGAGGTGTTTGCCGAGTTGGGTGTAAGCGAGCCGGAATTGCAGAAGCTCTCCGAAGCGGGCGTGCTCGTTACGCACCATCGTGTGCTGACGCCGGAAGTGGCGGCCAAGCCACGGGAGCCGGCGGGGCAGGCAGCCTGACCATGGCCCCGCTCCGGGCATCGCGCTTGGCGAAGCGATTCGCCCATCAAAGAGGGATGGGCGCAAAGCGCTGATGTGCTGCTATAAATGACCGGGAATCACAGAGGCAATAGTCGGCGAGACACCATTTGAAGCGTTCTTTCAACAAGGAATGTTCCATCTCCCGGGCCATGGAGGTGGTCGGCGACCGCTGGTCGATCCTGCTCCTTCGGGAAGCCTATTATGGCACTCGGCGGTTCGACGAATTTCAATACTATCTTGGCGTTGCGCCGAATATTCTCAGCGCACGGCTGAAGAAGTTCGTCGATCTCGGCATGATGACGCGCGTGCGGCTCCCCGAGCATGGCGGCCGCCACGAATATGTATTGACCAAAAAAGGGCGCGATTTTTTCCCGACTTATCTGGCTCTGAAGAAGTGGGGCGACGACTGGCTCGCGGAGCCCGAAGGGCCTCAGGTGGTTTTCAGGGATCGCAGCAGCGGGCGGCCAATTGAGTATCCCACCCTGATGTCCAGGCGCGGTAAACCGCTGCAACTCGAGGACATCGAGATTGTTGCGGGCTCCGGCGCCGTGCCCTTCAATCGAAAGCGTTTTGGGACGCAGCCACCGCCCGCGAAGGCCAGACCAAAGGGTGGCAAGCGAGTTGTTCGGAAATCCGTCACCTAGTGGAACAGGTGGATGCCGCACTGCGGGCATCATACTTCAAGCATCAAACCGACACAGGTTTGCCCTGCAGGACGTCGGATTTCTGCCGTGCACTCGGGCTAACGGTTCTCGACATTGTCGAGCCTCTCGCATCGTTGTCGGATGAAATGTTGCAGACATCCGAACGAGATGGCGTGAGACACCAACGACGTTAGATAGCGTCGGCGGTTACGGCGAATCCGCAGGCGGCCCCAATGCCACATTTCCGCTATCGCGCTGTTACGCATGCAGGAGAGAGTTGTCGGCGAAGTCCATGCGTCATCGGGCGAGGAGGTGGTGCGGCGCATCGACGAGACGCGTCATGAGGCACGCGCCATTGCCAGCGGCAGTTTTCGCTTTCTTGATCTGCTCGGCTACGGAGCCCGGTGCCGTCGCGATCGCTCAAGCGCAGGATCGGCCTGCCGCTGCGCCTCCAAATCCGGTGGCGGCGCAATCCCTCGAGCAGCTGTCAACGATCGTCGATCGCCCGCTATTTTCACCGACTCGTCGTCCACCCGCGCCGCCGCCCGCACCTCCGCCGATCGTGCAGGCTGCCGAGCCGCCGGCACCACCACCTCCACCGCCCAATCTGGTTCTTTTCGGTGTGGTGATGGATGGCGAGAGCGCTCGCGCCGTCGTTCGTTCGGGCGCGGACAAGAAAATGGTGCGCGCACAGATCGGCGACGAGATCGATGGATGGAAGGTCAGCCAAATCGAAGGACGCAAGGTGGTGTTGTCGCTTGACGGCCGCTTCGCCACCTTCACGCTCTTCAGCGATGATCGCGGAAAGTCGGAATCAGTCGGAGGATCAGCGCCAGTTGGTGAACCGAAGAATACGCAACGACAGATGCAGGCACAGCAAAATTCGCCGCAGGTCGCCGCAGCACAATCCGTTCAGCCGAAAAAGCGCCGACGGTCTCGAGAGTAGGCTGCGGCCATACTGCTCCGACATATTGTCACACACGCGGAGAAACTCTCTGCTGTATCCAAAATGGCCTTAGCTTTGCCGCATATATTGCTGCGCACGCCGTAGAAAGCCCATTGTTGCCGTTGATAGTAGATTGATCGGCAGGCACCTGATGGCTCGCCTGCGGATGACCTTTGTTAGTCCGCTATCTGAAGCAAGCGGGCGTTCGCCGTCGATGTGGTCAGGGGCGCCACGGCGAGGAGTAGCATAGTGAGCAGCTTGCATGAGCAGAGTTTGCTGCTCGATGTTCGACGAGCATGCATTGCGGCTTCGCTGTGTTTTGCACTGGCTGGCTGTGTAACGTCGAATGTGACGCCGACGGCGGGCGTTGCGCCGCTCGATGCGACGGACACTGTCCGTAACACCGACTTCACTCCGCGTTTTCCGCTCGCGAGCGAGGGAGAGTCCGGCAGGACGAGGGAATCTACGCAGCCCTTTATCTTTCCGGGCTCCGTCACGGAGCCGGAACCGCGGCGCGATCGCGATCCAGAGATGCGGTCTGCGTCGCTGCAGCAGGCTGCATTTCTCAAGGGCGACGGCGTCGAAATGAATTTCGACAGCGCCGATGTACAGACGGTCGCGAAGACCCTTCTCGGCGATATTCTTCGACTCAACTTCGTCGTCGATCCTCGTGTCCAGGGCAATGTGACGCTGGCGTCGGCCGGTCCAATTCCGCGCAAGGACGTGCTGTCGGCATTCGAAAGCGTCTTGCGAATGCAAAACGCTGGGATCGTGCGCTCCGGCAATCTGGTGAAAATCGTTCCCATTCCCGAGGCGGGCAGCGCTGGCGCGATCAGCGTCGGAGCAGGAGAACCGGGTTTTGGCGTTTCGCTGGTGCCTCTGCGGTATACGTCGGCTTCGACGGTAGCGAAAACCGCCGAGAGCTTTCTGTCACGTCCAGGCGCTATTCGCGTGGTTCAGTCGCGAAATCTGTTGCTGATCCAGGGTACGACCGAGGAGCGTCAGGCCGCGCTCGACGTGGTCGCCACTTTCGACGTGGAATGGCTGCAAAACCAGTCGGTGGGCGTCTATCCGCTCAAATCGACTTCGCCAGAGACGATGATCGGAGAGCTGGAGCGGATATTCGAAACCAGCGAAGGCGGATCAGGGCAGGGCATCATCCGCTTCCAGCCAGTCTCGCGCATGAACGCAGTGATGGTGGTAACGAAGAACCCCAAGCTGCTGGCCCAGACCACGCAATGGGTCAATCGTCTCGACAGGTCTGACACGACAGGGACCACGCTGCGGACCTTCCGTTTGAAAAACGGCAATGCGACGCAAGTGGCGAAGATTCTAAGCGAGATTTTCGTCGGATCCGGCGGGACCGCGGATGCCGCCACTAAGCAGATTGCGCCGGGCGTGGAGAGCGGCCAGTCCCGGCTGGATTCCGTCGACCGCGGTTCGTCCGGGGGGAGCGCGACGGCGCCAGGCAGCAATTCCGACAATCGCAGCGCCAATCCGATCGCAGCCGCGTTCGAGTCGTTCTCGGACCGCAAGAACAGCGAGACCGACACATCCGCAACTTCCGGTGGGAATATTCCGCGTGGAAGGTTTCAGAACATGCGGATTACGGCCGACTCCGCCAATAATTCGGTTGTGGTCTACTCCAACCAGGAGGACTATCGGGTCGTCGAGCGGGCGATACGCGATATCGATCGACCGCAATTGCAGGTCTCGATCGATGCGACGGTCGCCGAAGTCACGCTGACGGACGGTCTGCAATACGGCGTCCAGGCCTTTCTCACCAGCAAGGATGTGGGGCTCGGCAACGACAAGGGCTCGATCGGCTTGTTGGGCGCGGGCCAGGTCGCGGCACAATCGGCGCTGCTTCAGCGCGTGGCGCCGGGCTTGAATCTGGTGTTGGGATCGGAAAACCAGCCGCGCGTCATCCTCAACGCCCTTTCAAACCTGACAGACGTCAAGGTGCTTTCGTCGCCGTCGATCGTCGCGCTCGACAACCAGCCGGCGCTGCTTCAGGTCGGCGACGAGATCCCGATTACCACGAGCTCGGCCGCGGTTCTTTCCAATGCGTCCACACCGATCGTCAACACGATCCAGATGCGAAATACCGGCGTGATCCTGAAAGTGCTGCCCCACGTGCACGCCAACGGGTCGATCCGGCTCGAAGTCGACCAGGAGATTTCCAACGTCGTCAATCCCGACCAGCAGACGCTGACGCCGACCATCGCGCAACGCCGCGTCCACTCCACTGTTTCGGTGGTCAGCGGTCAGACCGTGCTGCTCGCCGGCCTGATCAGCGAACGCGACCAGAAGACGCGGTCGGGCATACCAGGCCTTCGCGAAATCAAGTTCCTCGGCGACTTGTTCGGAAACACCTCCAGCAGCAAGTCCAGATCCGAGATCATCATCTTCATCAAGACGCGGCTCATTCGTAACAGTGTCGATGCCGGCGCGGTCACCGAAGAATTCCGGGACCGGCTGCAATCGATGCGCGGCGGAAGAAGTGTCATCAACGGCAACAGAGCGCAGGCCGCGCCGTCGTCTGCGTTTCCAAGGGCGGATTGAGAACCGACATCGAAGCAGGGGCAGAGGGCTGGATCGAGGGATGACCTTGCCCAATCCCGGTGACACTGATCGGCGGCGCTGGGGCATTGGCCGATCTCCGCGCTGTCTTTGCAATGGCCGACGACATCTGAATTCATTGTCGCCGATCCCATCGACGCGACATGCGACCGTGCGTGAAAATGCTGTCCAGTGGTTTTCTGCGGATGCAATTTGTTAGAGAGCATCTCAATCCAATCGCATCGGAGCCGCAGCATCGCTCGCGATTGAAACGCTGCGTCGCACGCGTCGTATATCATTGGATATGACACATCGTCGCCGCAGCAAACATAATGACTTCACATGTATGGGCAGTACCCGTCCAATAATCGTCGAGAACAAACGGTATCCTTGATGCGTCTCAGGACATCGGGGAGCAACAAATGGAAACGATCAAGTTGGCGCGGGCGCACACTCTCGCGGGCTTAGCCGTCATATTGTTGGGATCAGCCGCATGGTCAGGAACCGCCTTGGCCCAGGCTGTTTCAAACCCGACGACAAGCGCGGCTGCCGCAAATACCAACGCGGCAAATGCCAATGTGGACACCAACGCGGTGACGGCCAATGCCGCGGGCCGCGGCGCGCAGAATAACAACTCCGGCGGCGCGTCGTCGCGCGCGCCGACCGATCCGGGTGTGAGGGGTGGAGATCCCGGCGCGGGAGGAGCGCTGCCGGGTCTCAACGACGTGGAGCGTCAATATTTCGATGTGGCGAAGGATGTCTTCCAGGAAGTCGACGCCGGCCCGGACGGCCTCGGTCCGAGGTTCAATCTCGATAGCTGTTCGGGGTGCCATTCCCATCCCACGATTGGCGGCACGAGTCCGGCCACAAATCCGCAGGTGGCGGTCGCGACCTTGATGGGCGCGAAGAACGTCGTGCCGTCGTTCATCACGGCCAACGGGCCGATTCGCGAGGCGCGTTTCGTGCGCAATCGCGATGGATCTCCAGATGGTGGCGTGCATAGTATATTTGTGATCACGGGGCGTTCCGATGCGCCCGGCTGCAACATCGCTCAGCCGAATTTTGCGGCCGAGCTCGCGCGCAACAACGTCGTATTCAGGATTCCGACTCCGGTGTTCGGATTGGGCTTGGTGGAAAACATCTCGGATGGCGCGCTTGAGGCGTCGCTGGCCGCCAACGCGCAGCAAAAGCGGGCGCTGGGCATCTCCGGGCGTTTCAATCGCAACGGTAATGACGGAACGATCGCGCGTTTTGGCTGGAAGGCGCAGAACAAATCGTTGCTGCTGTTCTCGGGCGAAGCCTACAACGTGGAAATGGGCATAACCAACGAGCTCTTCCAGAATGAGCGCGAGAGCGATCCTGCCTGCCAGTTCAAGGTCACTCCGAATGATCATACTCCGCTGGTTTCTGAAAATACCGCAAGCCCGTCAGCGAGCTTCCAGAACGACATCGATCTGTTTGCCGCATTCATGCGTTTTTCTGCGCCGCCAACCCCGGCGTCGGCGGCAGCTACACCGGTCGCCCAGGCAACGGGCGCGTCAAACGTAGCAGCGGGCCAGACGACGGGAACTGCCACTGGCGCATCGACTACGTCGAGCTCGGCATCGACAATGATGGCGTCGGCCACGGCGGACGTGTCAAGCGTGATAGCCGCCGCTGCGGGGTCGCCAGCGGCGCAGCCGTCGTCGTCCGCCGCGTCAGGCGGTACGGTCACCCGCGGAAACCAGGTGTTTTCCAATGTCGGCTGCCAGGCGTGTCACACCAAGACCTTTACGACCGAGAAATCGCCGCTGACGGGACAAAGCAATGTGACGATCCAGCCATTGAGCGACTTTGCCCTGCACGAAATGGGGGCGGGGTTGGCGGACGGCGTTTCGCAAGGGACAGCCAACGGCAACGAATTCCGGACGGCTCCGCTGTGGGGCGTCGGCCAACGTATCTTTTTCCTTCATGACGGCCGGACCAAGGATCTGCACGAAGCAATCCAGCAGCACGCCAGCCGTGGATCGGAAGCCAATGCCGTCATCAACAACTACAACCTGCTGTCGCGCGACGACAAGCAGGCGCTCATAAACTATCTGCGCTCGCTCTGAAGGGCGTCGTGCGACAATGCGTGTCTGGCTGTATCTGGGCATAGCGGCATGTCTCGCCGGGATCGGGGCGGGGCTTCGCGGCACCATGCCCTCATCCGGGGACGCCGGAATTGTGCAATCGGCAAATCCGGAGGATGGAAAAGTCATCGGCGGGGTTTTTGTCAGCGACTATTTCAATCTTTCCTATCGGTTGTCTGACGAGTTGGCCGAGGGATTGGCGGGACCGCCCCCCTCTCAATCCGGCTACTACGTGCTTGGATCGTGGACTCCGAAGCGCGATTTTGCCGGAACGGTTCTGGTTGTGGCGCAAGACATGTTTTTCGCGCCGAACCCTTCGGATGACGTGAAGAACGTTGTCGCCGAGTTTCGTCAGGTCATGTCGGCGGTCGACGGCATGACGATCGACCGTGAGCCCACGTCGGTGAGCGTTGGAGGGCGTCCTGGCTACCACATTGATTTCAGTGGCGTCGGCCTGTTTCGCGCGATGTTCGCGATCGAGATCCGCTGCCACGTCGTGACATTCAATCTGACCAGCCGGGATCCCGAATCGCTGGCGAGCCTGGTGCGGTCACTGGATAGTCTCGATTCGGTTCGGACGAAGGGGGTGTCTGATCCCGTTCCGGAATGTCTCAAGGACTACGCTTCCGAAAATATTGTGAGCCGGGTGGAGCCCGAAGGTGTCGGCGCGAAGGCCGTGTCGATCCCGGTGCGCATGATCGTGGCGGTGGACGGCAGTGTGAAGCACGTTCACGTGATACGCGCTTCCGCGGCACAACGGCGAAACATCGAGGAAGCCGTACGGCAGTGGAGGTTCAAGCCCTACGTCAATCAGGGACGTCCGGTCGAGGTCGAGACCGGCGTGATGTTTCATCTCAAACCGGCAAATACGTGAAGCCGCGGAGCAAAGCAGGACATGTCGAAGTCGATGCCAGGCCGTGGCCGGTTCCCGGCAGCGGGGGGCGGGACGGCGGCGGTGCCAGAGCGTTCGGTAGAGCAGTTTTGTCTGCATTTGCTTGAGCGGATACCAGATGCCGCAAGGACGAAATTGTAGAGCGTCAACCCCGCCGACCGCCGCGCTTCGCCGGCTTCCTGGTTCTCGCCAGGGATCTAGTGACCGGCGGGCGCCGAGTA
Organism: Bradyrhizobium sp. McL0615; assembly: GCF_049993905.1. NCBI lineage: Bacteria > Pseudomonadati > Pseudomonadota > Alphaproteobacteria > Hyphomicrobiales > Nitrobacteraceae > Bradyrhizobium > Bradyrhizobium sp. McL0615. The sequence continues at coordinate 3,554,324 of NZ_CP188254.1, forward strand.
ACCGCCGGAGTAGCTCGACCAGTAGGGTTGGTCTTGCTGGGCCGGCCATGCGGCATTCGAATTGCGGAATTGGTCGCTCGCCGGAGCGGCACGCGAGCCGCCTTCTTGGTGTGATGACACTCGGCGGCAGCAGCGAACTGGGCTGTCGCGCCGGCAATCAGTGCGGCGCCGAGAATGGTGAGAATGGTCTTATGCATAATGGTTCTCCTCACACGCTCTGTGAGGCGAGACAACGTGCCTCGCGTATCAGCGCTGCACACCACATAACGATGCTCTGATTGTTTATTCCGATTGCGGCTATCACGAAGCAGCGAGCAAATTTCTTAATCAGAAGGCGGATGCGACTAAATATTCAGCATTTGCATCCAGCCCAGTTATACTAGACTTGCGCAACCGATCAAAGCGGGTGCCGTGAGTCCGACCGATGAAGAAATTGCTGCTGCTTGTTGCGTTGATTGCGTCCCCGGCTTGGGCGCAAACCCAATTGACGCCCAAGATCAAGAGCGCAACCGCGCGCGCCGATCCCTGCGCGCCCATCGGCAAGACCGCAAAGGGCGAACTGGTCTATTCGATGAAATGCGACAATCTGCCGGCGTCACCCGCACCGTCACCGCAGGCCGAGGTCAGGGAAGCCGCGCCGCCGCCAGAGCCGGAGGTTCGTAAATCCGGCCTGTTTGGCTGGTCGTATGATCGCAGGAAGCCCGACGAGTGATCGCCGGCTTTGCCGTCATGAAGTCGGACGCTGTCGGGCTCGGAGAATTACGTCAAGGACAACTTGGTTCATCCAGACCCAAACTTCTCATGCAACAGCGGCCATAGCCGGTCCGGCTTGAACGGGGTCGCCGTGAAGCGGATGCCGGTGGCGTTCGCGATGGCGTTGCCGAGCGCGGCGGCCACCGGGTTGTACGGGCTTTCGCTCATCGACTTGGCGCCCATCGGCCCCAGCGCGTCCGACGTGTCGGCAAATAACACTTCGGTGCGGGGAATGTCGGCGAAGGATGGCAGATGGTAATCGCGGAATTTGGGATTGATGACCCGGCCGTTGTCGTCGATCACCATTTCCTCGTAGAGCGCAGCCCCCAGCGATTGCGCGACCCCGCCCTCGACCTGGCCGCGGCACTGCATCGGATTGGCGACACGGCCGGCGTCGGCAGCGTGCACGCTCTTCAGGACCTTGAGTTCGCCGGTATGTTTGTTCACGGCAACGCGAAAGCCCTGTACATTGAAGGCGACCGAGCGCGGCGTGCCTGACGAATTGCCGCTGGCTCGGAGCACCTTGCCGAGCGCGCGCGCGGACGCGGCGAGCATGGCAAAAGGCGTGCGGCGTCCGGCGCAGACCGTGGCATGGTTGTCGAGGCTGCATGCGTCCGGGTTTTCGCCCAACAATGACGCCGCGAATTGCTTCAGTTGGTCGGCCAGCGCCTCGGCCGCGGCCTGCGTCGCACGCCCGGCGACGAAGAGCCCGGCGCTGCCATAGGCGCCGGTGTCGTGGCCGCCATGTGCGGTGTCGGATTGCATGAGACGGATGCGATCGACGGTCGTCGCCAGCACGGACGCGGCGATCTGGCGATGCACGGTGCTGGTGCCGTTGCCGAATTCGGCGGTACCGACCGTGAGGTCGAAGCCACCATCCTCGCGCAGTGAAATGCTGCAATCGGCGAAATGACCGGCCGGCGGCACGGTGTCGATCATGGTCAGCGCGATGCCGTCCCCGGTCAACCAGTCCGCGGAAAGCGAAGGCGTCGGCGGCTCGGCGGCCATCGCGCTCTCGACCAGATCGAGGCATTGATCGAGGCCATAGCTGCCATAGAGCACGTCGTGATATTTGGATTCCGGCGGCGACAACATGGCATCGCCTGACTTGACGACGTTGCGGCGGCGCATCTCGAACGGGTTGACACCGAGTTGTTTGGCCAGCTCGTCGATTGCGGCTTCGACGGCGATCAGCGTCTGCGGCAGGCCATAGCCGCGAAAGGCTCCGGCCGGCACGGTGTTGGTATAGGCGGCGATGCCATCGACCTTCTTGTTCGGACAGTTATAGACACCGATGCATTCGTTGACCGAATGAAACAGCACCGGGCCGGCGTGATTGCCGTAGGCCCCGGTGTTCGAGAGTACGTCGAGCTGCAACGCCGTCAGCTTGCCGTCCTTGTCGGCGCCGGCCTTGACCGTGACCTGCATCGGATGCCGCGTCGAGGTCGCGATGAACTGTTCCTCGCGGGTAAGTTCGAATTTCACGGGTCGTCCGGTTTTGAGTGCAGCCAGCGCCAGAATGTCCTCGACGAACATTTCCTGCTTGCCGCCGAAGCCGCCGCCGACGCGCTCACAAAGCACTCGCACCTTGTCGGGCGGCAGCTGGAACAGGTCGGCCAGCGTGCGCCGTGTCAGGAATGGCACTTGCGTGCTGGAACGGACATTGAGGATTCCGTCGGCATCGACCCAGGCAAGGCCGCCATGGGTTTCCAGCGCGGCGTGCTGCACCCGTTGCGTCGTGAAGGTTCCCTCATAGGTGACCGCGGCGTGCGTCAGCGCAGCCGCGACATCGCCGAATTCGCCATGGATTTCAGCCACGATATTGCGGCTCGCGTTCGCGACGCGGTTTTCGGTTGTCTTGTCGCCGTGCAGCGCGGGGGCATCAGGTGCGATCGCAGCGGCAGGATCGATCACCGCCGGCAGGATTTCGTATTGCACCTTGAGCAGGCGGCAGCCTTCGTCTGCGGCGGCTTCGGTTTCGGCGACGACCGCCGCAACCTTCTGCCCGATGAAGCGGACGACATTGTCGAGCACCTTTGTGTCGTCCGGGTCCATCCAGTCCCATTCGTGCCGCGCGGTCGAGAACAACCTGTCCGGTGCGTCTTCAAACGTCAGCACCGTGTGCACGCCGGGAACGTCAAGTGCGGCGCGCATGTCAATTAAAATGATCTTCGCGTGCGGATGCGGTGAGCGCAGCATCTTGATATGCAGCAGACCTTCCGGCGCGACATCAAACGTATAGCGTTCCGCGCCACGCACCACCTGCGGGCCGGCAGGGGCGGGGAGGCTGCGGCCGAACGCGATGCCGGCCGCGGCGTCCTCGATATTTTTCGTGCCGTTCAGCGCATCCTCGATCGAGCGGTAGCCGGTGCAACGACAGATGTTGCCTTTCAGCGCGGCACCGAGGTCCTGCCGTTGCGCCTGGTTCAGCGACGCGCAGGTCAGGATCATGCCTGACGTGCAGAAACCGCATTGAAACCCCTGCGCATCCAGGAACGCCTGTTGCATGGGGTGGGTACCACCGTCAGGCGCAAAGCCCTCAATCGTCGTCACGGCGTGACCGTCGGCGCGGAAGGCGGGGATCAGGCAACTATGCACCGGCTCGCCATCGATCAGAACGGTGCAGGCGCCGCAGTCGCCGGCGTCGCAACCCTTCTTGACGCCGAAATGCCCGAGTTCGCGCAGGAACGTCCGCAGGCACTGCCCGGCTCGGGGAGATTCGGAAAACTCCGTGCCGTTGATCTGGAACGTCATACTTATGCCGCCCCCTGCAATTCGGCGCGGATCTCTTCTGCGAGCCGCAGCGTCATATGCCTGCGCCATGCCGGCTTGCCGTGAACGTCGGTGTGGTAGAGGTCGCCGGCAACGCGCTGCATAATCGTTTCGCGCAATTCCTGCACATTTGGGATTCCCGCGAAGGACAATTGAACGGGCCGCCTGGTCGATGCCGTTATCGTTAGTGTCAATCCACCGGCGCCGGTGATGCTGCCGATCAACAGCGCCGCCGAACGGCCGACCGGGGTCAGCGAAATCTGGCGGAACGCCGAACGCCGCCTCAAGGCCGCGAGCGGGATGTCGACCTGCCGCAACAGATCGCCCGGTGCGAGTACGTTGCGCTGGTCGCCGGTGACGAAATCGGCCACCGCAATTTTCCGTTCGCCGCCGCCGGCCTGCCAGATGGTGCAGATGCCGTCGAGCGCCGAGGTGAGAGAGATCATCGGCCCCGCCGGCAGCGACATGCAGATGTTGCCGCCCACCGTCGCCGTCTTCCAGATCTTGAAGGAGGCGAGAAACGCGCGGCAGCACTGGTTGATCAGCGGCGAGGCGATCCATTCCGGAGGGCAGGAAAGCGCATCGAGCTGCGCAACCGTACAGGTCGCGGATATCGACAATTCAGTCTCGCCGATGGTCAGCGCCGGCCATTTCAGGTCGGTGAGATCGATCAGCCGGGTCAGATGCGCCTGCGGTTCCGAGAACAGCCAGGTCCCGCCCGCGAGCCAAGCATCGCCTGCCGTCCAAACGGGCAATTGATCCCGCGTGGTGGGATGGGCAACCGCGGCAATGGTGTTCAGGTCCATGGATAGGCTAACGCTTTCAAGTAGATGCATCTCCGACTATGAAGTCTTGCAAGACCAGCGCCAATTGCCAATCCCGTTGGGATGGTCTTTGCATCGTGTAAAGGGGAGGGTGTTCGCCAAGACGCCCTTCGCAAATCAGGTGGGATCATGGACCAAACGCAGGCGATCTGGATCAAGGATCCGCTTTCCATTTTCGCCGACGGCGCCGAACGCGGCATTGTGATCCGTGGTGGCAAAATCGTCGAGCTGGTGCCGCGCGGCCGGGAACCTTCGACCGCCCAAGCCACCGTATATGACGCCGGCGCCCACGTCGTGCTGCCCGGCTTGATCAACACCCATCATCATTTCTACCAGACGCTGACCCGGGCGCTGCCGGCGGCGCTCGATCGCGAACTGTTTCCGTGGCTGCAGGCGCTCTATCCGGTCTGGGCGCGGCTGACGCCGGAATCGCTCCATCTCGGCGTCACCGTGGCGATGTCCGAATTGCTGCTGTCGGGCTGCACTACCACGACCGATCACCATTACGTGTTTCCGGCAGGGCTCGAGGACGCCATCGATATCGAGGTCGCGGCCGCACAACGGCTCGGCATCCGCGTGCTGCTGACGCGCGGCTCGATGGACCGCTCCCAGAAGGATGGCGGCCTGCCGCCCGACAGCGTCGTGCAGGACGAGGATACGATTTTGGCCGACAGCGAACGCGTGGTGGCGAAACACCACCAGCGCGGTGAGGATGCGATGGTGCAGATCGCGCTGGCGCCATGCTCGCCGTTTTCGGTGACGACCTCGCTGATGCGCGCGACCGCCACCCTTGCAGACAAGCTCGACGTCCGCCTGCACACGCATCTGGCCGAAACCGAGGACGAGAACAAATTCTGCGAACAGATGCATGGCTGCCGGCCGCTCGACTATCTCGAACAATGCGGCTGGCTCCATGCGCGGACCTGGCTGGCCCATGGCATCTTCTTCAATTCCGACGAGATGAAGCGGCTCGGCAAGGCCAGGACAGCCATCAGCCATTGCGCCTGCAGCAACCAAATTCTCGCGTCGGGCTGCTGCCCGGTCTGCGAGATGGAGGAGGCGGGGGTTTCGATCGGTCTCGGCGTCGACGGCTCGGCCTCGAACGATGAATCCAATCTGATGCAGGAAGTCCGTGCTGCGTTCCTGCTGCAACGGGCGCGCTATGGCGTTTCCCGCGTCAGCCACAGGGACGCGCTGCGCTGGGCGACCAAAGGATCTGCCGCCTGCATCGGACGGCCTGAGCTCGGCGAAATCGCGGTCGGCAAGGCCGCCGACCTCGCATTGTTCAAGCTCGACGAGCTACGCTTCTCCGGTCACGGCGATCCGCTGGCGGCGCTGGTGCTATGCGGCGCGCATCGTGCCGACCGGGTAATGGTCGGCGGCAAATGGGTTGTGACTGATGGCGCGATCCCAGGTCTCGACGTATCAGACCTGATCCGCCGCCACAGCGCCGCCGCCCGCGCGATGCATCAGGGGTAAGGATTCCCCGATGCGCCATTGCACATCTGTAGCCTGCCCCAAGAGGCGCATCCGGGAATGACGAGCAGAGATTTGCAATGTCGATTTCTAACTAGATCTTGCGTTTTCGGATGGCGCGAGGCCCCATTCCTACTTTGCATGGGGTTGTTTTCGCAATTTTCTGACCGTCGAAGCGATCCGACCTCTCCCCGCAAAGGGGACGGAGAGAGGTAAGAGCGGCGTCCCGACTACTTGCCTGGGATCTTGTCGTCGATGCCCTTCACATAAAAATTCATGCCGAGCACCTGGCCGTCGTCGAGATGGGTGCCGCCCTTGCATTCGACTTCCTTGCCGTCCTGGCCGATGACTGGGCATTTGAACGGCTGCAGCTTGCCTTCGGTGATGGCAGCTTCGGTGTCCATCGCCAGCTTTTTCACGTCGTCGGGCATGTTGGTGTACGGCGCCATGACGACGAGCTTGCTCTTCAGGCCGCCCCAGAAATCTTCCGACTTCCAGGTGCCGTCGAGCTCGGCCTTGACGCGCTCGGTATAGTAGGGACCCCAATTGTCCATGATCGAGGTGAGCTGTGTCTTCGGCCCGAACTTGATCATCTCGGAATCCTGGCCGAAGGCGAGTTTGCCGCGCTCGGCAGCGACCTGCATCGCGGCCGGTGAGTCGGTGTGCTGCATGATCACATCGGCGCCCTGGTCGAGCAGCGCCTTGGCGGCGTCGGCTTCCTTGCCGGGATCGAACCAAGTGTTGGCCCAGATGATCTTGATCTTGATATTGGGATTGATCGTCTGCGCGCCGAGGATGGTGGCGTTGATGCCGGAGATCACTTCCGGAATCGGGAACGAGGCGATATAGCCCAGCACGCCGGATGGCGACATCTTGGCAGCGATAATGCCCTGGATGTAGCGGCCTTCGTAGAACCGGCCGGAATAGGTCGACATGTTAGGATTGCGCTTGTAGCCGGTGGCATGCTCGAAATGCACGTTGGGATATTTCTTGGCGACCTTGAGCGTCGGCTCCATGTAGCCGAACGACGTCGTGAAGATCAGCTTGTTGCCGGCGCGCGCCAATTGCTCGATCGAACGTTCGGAGTCAGGGCCTTCGCTGACATTCTCCAGGAACGTGGTTTCGACCTTGTCGCCGAGTTCCTTGAGCATTGCGAGGCGACCGAGGTCGTGCTGGTAGGTCCAGCCGAGATCGCCGACCGGGCCGAGATAGATGAATCCGACTTTGAGCTTGTCGGCGGCGGAAGCGCCGAACAGGCCTGCTCCGGTGGCGAGCACCGCTGCGGTCGCCGCGATGATAATCTTGCGCATGCATTTCTCCGTTTTACTGACGGGTGAAGCATCTCTCCCGATGCGCGGCGCCCCGTCGCGCGCGCTTCGGGCACGTTACCGGTCGGGCACGAACACGGTCCCAAGCGCCGCAGGCGCGGTCGAGCCGCCGGTTCGTGCACGTGAAATCAGGACAAGGACAATGATGGTTGCGAGATACGGCAATGCCGACATCAATTGCGAGGGGACACCGACGCCCCAGCCCTGCGCGTGCAGCTGAAGTATCGTCACCGCGCCGAACAGATAGGCGCCGATCACCAGGCGCCCTGGCAGCCAGGATGCGAACACGACCAGCGCCAGCGCGATCCACCCGCGGCCTGCGGTCATGCCGGGAATGAAGAAGGGCGTATAGGCAAGCGGCAGATAGGCTCCGGCTAGGCCTGCGCAGCCGCCGCCAAACATCACCGCGAACATCCGGATCCTGAGCACGGGGTAGCCGAGCGCATGCGCGGAAGCGTGGTTGTCGCCGGCCGCGCGCAGGATCAGTCCCGACCGCGTCTTGTAGAGGAAGAACCAGACGCCAACGACCAGCGCTAGCGAGAGGTACACGAAGGCGTCCTCGCCGAACAAAATACGCCCGACCAGCGGGATATCGGTAAGGCCGGGAATATGGAGATGCGGCGCCAGCGAAATCTTTTCACCGACGAAGCGGGAGCCAATCAGGCCCGAAAGGCCGATGCCGAGAATGGTCAGTGCGAGACCGGTGGCGACCTGGTTGACCGCAAGCCCCAGCGTCATCAGCGCGAAGATCAACGACATCAGAATGCCGGCGACGATGCCGCACAGCGCGCCGATGATGACCGAACCGGTGAGCCAGGCGCCGCCGAAGCCGCAGGCCGCGCCCACGATCATCATGCCCTCGACGCCAAGATTGAGCACGCCGGCGCGTTCGGTCACGAGCTCGCCGGTCGCAGCCAGCAGCAGCGGCGTGGAGGCCGCCAGCACCGCAAGGATGATGGCTTCAATGAGCCCCACTGGACACCTTTGGTGACGCGAAAATGAGCTTGAACCGGTAGAGGATGAGGGAATCGCAGGCGAGCACGAAGAACAGCAGAATGCCCTGGAACACCTTGGTGACGTCCAACGGGATTTTCATTGCGATCTGCGCCTGCTCGCCGCCGATGAAAGTGAGTGCGAGAAAAAGTCCTGCAATTAATATTCCAATCGGGTTCAGCCGCCCCAGAAACGCGACGATGATCGCGGTGAAACCGTAGCCCGGGGAGATGCCCGGCTGCAGATGTCCGACGGGACCGGCGACCTCGATGATCCCGGCCAAGCCCGCCAGCGCGCCCGAGATCGCGAAGGTCAGCAAGATCAATTGGTTGGAATTGAAACCGCCGAAGCGCGCGGCGCGTGGCGCGGCGCCGACGACGCGGATTTCAAAGCCCTTGATGGTCTTGGCGAGCAGCACCGCGCCGGCGGCGACCACCACCAGCGCAAGGACACCGCCGAGGTGCAGCCGTCCGCCTTCGATCAGCACCGGCACGGTCGCGACCGGATCGAACTCGGCGGTGGTCGGGAAGTTAAAGCCCTTCGGGTCGCGCCAGGGGCCGCGTACGAGATAGTCGAGCAGGAGATCGGCGACATAGACCAGCATCAGGCTGGTGAGGATTTCGCTGGCGCCGAACCTGACCTTGCAGATCGCCGGGATCAGAGCATAGAGCGCGCCGCCGGCGGCCGCCAGCACCATCATGGCCGGCAATACCCAGGGCCCGGCGTCCGTACCTTGCGTCTTCACCGCAAGCCAGCTGCCGGCGACGGCGCCGATCAGGAATTGGCCTTCGGCGCCGATATTCCAGGCATTGGCGAGGTAGCAGAATGAGAGGCCGATCGCGATCATCACCAGCGGCGTCGCCTTCACCGCGATCTCCTGTAGCGAATAGCTGTCGGTGAGGGGATCGATGAAGTAGACACCGAGCGCGGTGACCGGATTTTTGCCGAGGATCGCAAACAGGACGCTCATGGTCACCAGCGTCAGGCCGATCGCGATCAGCGGCGAAACCAGCGCGATCGTGTTGGACCGTTCGGCGCGCTTTTCAAGCACCAGCTGCATGCGCCGCTTCCTTCTGATCCAATGTGCTCCCGCCCATCAGCAGGCCGAGTTTCTCGCGGCTCGCATCTTGCGTTGCCATCGGCGCCGACAGATGGCCGTGGAACATCACGGCGATGCGGTCGGTGATTTCGGCGAGCTCGTCGAGATCCTGGCTCGTGACCAGCACTGCGGCGCCGCTGGCTGCGAGATCGAGCAGGGCCTGCCGGATCACGGCGGCGGCGCCCGCATCCACGCCCCAGGTCGGCTGGCTCACGACCAGGACCACCGGGTTGCGCAGGATTTCGCGGCCGACGATGAATTTTTGCAGATTGCCGCCGGAGAGGCTGGCGGCTTCGGGATCGCGCTTGGCCTTGCGCACGTCGAAGGTCTCGGTGGCGCGGTCGACGGTCTTCAGGGTCGCGGCGGTATTGACGAAGCCGTGCTGGACCATGCCGGAGGCGGCATGACCGGTCAGCAGCGCATTCTCGGAAAGCTTCATCCGCGGTGCGGTGCCGTGGCCTAGTCTTTCCTCGGGAACGAAGGCCGCGCCAAGCTTGCGCCGCTGGGTGATCGAAAGGTGCCCTGCAGCTTGTCCGTCGATGACGACCGTGCCGAGGTCCTGCGCCAGTCGTTCTCCCGACAGCGCGGCGAAAAGTTCGTCCTGGCCGTTTCCGGCGACGCCGGCGATGCCCAGGATTTCGCCACCCTTGAGTTCAAACGAAATGTGCTGAAGCCGCACGCCGTGGGGATCATCCGGCGCAAGGTTGAGGTCGTTGACGACCAGCCGCGGCACGGTGGTTTGTCGGTTGGCGGCGGCCTTCACCTCCTTGATCTCGCTGCCGACCATCATCCGCGCGAGCGAGGCCGCCGTCTCCGTCTTGGGATTGCAGGTCGAGATTTTCTTGCCGCCGCGCAGGATGGTGGCGGTGTCGCAGAGCCGTTTCACCTCTTCCAGCTTGTGGCTGATGTAGAGGATCGCGCGCCCCTCGGCCTTGAGGCGATCGAGCACGGTGAAGAGCTGGTCGGCCTCCTGCGGTGTCAGCACCGCGGTCGGCTCGTCGAGGATCAGGAATTTCGGATTTTGCATCAGCGTGCGCACGATCTCGATGCGCTGGCGCTCGCCGACGGACAATTGCCAGACCTCGCGCTTGGGATCGAGCGGAAGCCCGTAAATACGGGATACTTGCTCAAGGCGGGCCGACATGTCCTTGAAGGATTCCTTGCCGTCGAGCCCGAGCGCTACGTTTTCCGCCACGGTAAGATTGTCGAACAGCGAGAAATGCTGGAACACCATGCCGATGCCGCGGGCGCGTGCTTCCGAGGGGCCGGACAAAACCATCTTCTCGCCCTGCCAGCGCATTTCGCCTTCGCTCGGCTGGATCAATCCATAGATGGTTTTGACCAGCGTCGACTTGCCTGCGCCGTTCTCGCCAAGCAGCGCGTGGATCTGCTGCGGCCAGATATCGATATCGATCGCCTCATTCGCGAGGAACGTGCCATAGCGCTTGGTCAGGCCAACCGTCTGGAGCAGCGGCGTGGCACCCATCTGCGGCGCGGCAGGCGTCGAGTCCAGCATTCGTGGTCACACGTCCCAGGGAATGGATGCCTCAATATTGGGCTAGTTTAGGCCTGCGTGTAAGTAGGGAAAAAGCGCCAGCCTTTGCTCAACGCTTCGGCAGGCGACGGCCTCTCGTGATTCCCGGTTGGTTCAATGTTTGAAGTGTTTGCGGATCGTCGCGCACCGACCAGCCTCGGGACAAGCACGGAAGGCTTGTTGCAGAATTGTAACGGTCCAGACAATTCGAAACGGCCTAGTCAGCGTTGACGCGAAGTTGAGCAGTTTTGTCGCAGCTGTGTACGCGTGGCTGCGACCGCGGCATTTTTAGGATTCGGCTTCTTTGTCCTGCGCCCTAACGTCGCAGAAAGCCTGTGGACTCAGGCCTAAGGCGAAAAAACCGGTTCTACTAAAGGTTGCCTTGCGTGCTTCGCCAACCCGACGGCCTCCTCCACAAAGCGCTGATACGCCGATTGGTCCTGATGAAACTTGCATCAAGCCCTGGGGAATCTTGAGGCTTCTCACTTTATTCGATGCGCGCAAGGCTTGCTTCCAAGGGCCTCGATCAGTCGATCGTCAATTTGGGGGTAATTGGGATGTCGCGTCTTCGTCGAACATTGGCAGCAGCGGCGCTGTCACTCGCAACGTTTCTGCCGGCCGGCTTTGCCAGTGCCGCCGACCTGCCGGTCAAGGCCAAGGCAGCTCCGGATCTTCCGTGGTTCATCCTGATCGATAACCGGGTGACGTTCTCCTACATTTTCACTGCCTCGCAACCGGGTATGTTCTCGGTCAACCCGAACGGCACGGTCAACGCCAAGACGGCGAAGCAGGTCTACTCCTTTACCCATTTCGACATCTGGCAGTACGGCCAGAACTTCTTCACGATCTCGCTCTATAAATCGGATCATAACGATCCGGCCGCGCCCTGCATCAATGCCGGCATCAGTTCGGCCTTCCTGCCGGCTACCTGTGCTGGCGCCACCGAAATCTACGGCCTGTTCCGTTCGACTTTCGGCTTCAACCAAATCTTCAATACCAAGGCCTTCACCATGGGGCCGCTGCAGAATGTCTCGTTCGAAGTCGGCATGGATGCCAACACCGAGAACCGCTTCTTCGGCGCGGCCAAGCGTGACGTCGTCGCCGGTCTGCAGTTCGAATTCGCGCTACCTTACAAGGGCTATGTCAACGTCTCGCCCTTGATGTACTATGAGTTCGCCAACCATAATTCCTTCGCTCAGTGCAACAGCGGCTTCTCCGGTCCCTTGCCGGGCGTGACCTGCCTTGCCAACGGCAACACTTCATACAAGCCGACGTGGGCGGTGGAAGTGAACTACTACATGGATCTCGGCTTCCTGCCGGAGAACATGCAGTATTTCTCGATCAGCGGCCGCGCCGGCTGGTACGGCAAGAAGGGTTCGGACACGGAACCGCTTCCGGCGCTGGGTGCCGTGAACGGTGCCTTCCCGACGGCGATCGAACTCAACTCTGAACCGATCCGGCTGACCTTCGATGCTTCGAAGGCGATCTGGGGTCCGAAATGGTCTCACTACGTGGACGTCTGGGTTGCCTATCGCTACTGGCAGAACAAGTTCGGCCTCGATCACAACGCTCCTTCAGCCGCGTGCTCTGCCACAGTCGGCGGGGTAACCCGTCCAAGCGGCGCCTGCACCGAGTCCTCGCTCTACTCCGGTATCACGGTGAAGTTCTGATCATCTGACCAGATCCCCAGGTGAAAACGATGGCGCCGCGATGTTCCCCGCGGCGCCATCTTCTCGTTCTTCCTTTCGTCATGCCCGGCCTTGTGCCGGGCATCCACGTCCTTGCAGTCTGGCGGCACGAAAGACGTGGATGGCCGGGCACTGGCGAGCGCAAGCGCCGCGGTCCTTCGGCTATGCCCGGCCATGACGAAGGAGCAACCGAATAACTATTTCGTCCACACCCCGGCATGCACGGCCGCGGCCTCGTCCTCCAGCAGGGGGCCGACGACTTCGGTCGACCGCTGGCCGCTGGCAAAGACCGCGCGGCACGGCAAATCGAGCGTTGGATTTTCCGGGTGGTTGCCGGTCAACTTCCGCAAGCGGTGTTCGCTGAGGCCGTAGACCAGCCGGCCGATGCCGGCCCAGTAGATCGCGCCAGCACACATCGCGCAGGGTTCGGCGGACGAATAGAGCGTGGCGCTGCGCAGGAGGTTCGCGTCGATCGTCGTGCAGGCCTGCGTCGCCAGCAGCCGTTCGGCATGGGCGGTGCCGTCGTGGAAGGGCATGTAGCCGTTCTCGGCTTCGAGCAGCACCTTGCGGTTCTGGGTGACCAGGACAGCGCCAAAGGGATGATTGCCATGCGTCGTCGCACGGCGGGCCACGTCAAAGGATCGCCGCAGGAAATGCGCGTCGAGCTCCGATGGGGTCAGCGCCGAAATTTCCGCCACTAGTGTCCTGCCATATGCCGCCCGATCACGGTGAGATCGGCCTCGCTGGCGCGCGCTTCATGGACGAACTGGCCATGGAACATCACGACCAGACGATCCGACAATTCGAGCAGTTCGTCGAGATCCTCGCTGACCAGCAGCACCGCCGCGCCGCGGTTGCGTGCGGCCATGATCTCGGCGTGGATCTGGGCCACCGCGGCGAAATCGAGCCCGAAGCAGGGATTGGCGGCGATCAGCACCTCGACCTCGCCGCCGAGTTCCCGCGCCAGTACCGCACGCTGCACGTTGCCGCCCGACAGCGCTGAAATCGGGGTATCCGGCGTGCGGGTCTTGATCTTGTACAGCCCGATCTTGCGCTCGGCATCCTTGCGGAAAGCTGACCGGTTCAGCCACCAGCCGCTTTTGGCAAATGGTGCGCGGTCGAATTCGCGGAATGCGATGTTATCGGCCACGCTCATGCCGCCGACGCAGGCGTTTTTCAACGGCTCTTCGGGCAGCAAAGACATCTTGTGCCGGCGCATCTCCTCGCGGCTTGCATGATAGAGATCGCCGCGGACGCGGATCTCGCCGCTTTCGGCCTCGCGCTGGCCGGCCAGCACCTCGACAAGTTGCCGCTGGCCGTTGCCGGAGACGCCGGCGATCCCGACGATTTCGCCGCTGCGCACGGTGAGCGATACGCCGTGGACGGCGAGGGCGCCGGCATCGTCGAGGGCGGTGAGCTTGCTCAGTTCCAGTCTCGCGTCGCCGACTTTACCGACTCGCGGCGGCTGGACCGTCAACTGCTCGGCGCCGATCATGGTGCGGGCCATATCGTCAGGTGTGAGTTCTGCGACCTTGCCGCGCCCGGCCAGCTTGCCGCGACGCAGGATGGTCACCTCATCGGCAAACGCCATCACCTCACGGAATTTGTGTGTGATCATCAGGATGGTGAGATCGCCCGCCACGACCATGGCGCGCAGCATGCCCAGCACCTCGTCGGCCTCGCCCGGCGTCAGCACGGAGGTCGGCTCGTCGAGGATGAGAAAGCGCCGCTTCAAATAGAGCTGCTTAAGGATCTCGCATTTTTGCCGCTCGCCGGCGGAAATGTCGGAAACTTTGGCATCCAGCGGCACCTTGAACGGCATCCGCGACAGGAACGCCGCGAGCTGCTTCTTCTCCTTGGCCCAATCCACCACGGCCGGCACGTCGTCGCGCGCCAGCACCAGGTTTTCGGCGACCGTCATTGCCGGCACCAGCGTAAAGTGCTGGTAGACCATGCCGAGCCCGAGCGCATGCGCCTCCTTGGGATTGGCGATCGCCTGCTCGCGGCCGCCGACCAGTACGTCGCCTTCGGTCGCGCGGTAGTACCCCATGATGCACTTCACCAGCGTGCTCTTGCCGGCGCCGTTCTCGCCGAGCAACGCGTGGAAAGAGCCGGGACGAACCTTGAGTTCGACATTGTCGAGCGCGGTAAAGTCGCCGAAGCGCATGGTCATCGCAATCGCGTCGACGCCGAGCGCGCCACTGGGCAGCGGTGTTTCGCCGATGATCACGAGAGCGCTCCGATCAACGCCGTCGAGCTCGCGACCGCGCCGAATACGCCGCCCTGCATCTTGATCATTTTCAGCGCGTGATCGTGGTTGCTCTTGTCGGTTGCGGCACAGCAATCCTCGATAAGGACGCATTCGAAGCCTCGATCGTTGGCTTCCCGCATCGTGGTATGGACGCAGACGTCGGTGGTGATACCGGTCAGCACGATGTTCTCGATGCCGCGCAGCCGCAGCATCAGCTCGAGGTCGGTGGCGCAGAACGAGCCCTTGCCGGGCTTGTCGATGATGGGTTCGCCGGGGAGGGGTGCCAGATCCGGAATGATCTCCCAGCCGGGCTCGCCTCGCACCAGCACGCGGCCGCAGGGGCCGGGATCGCCGATACCTGCGCCGATCTGGCGCGAACGCCATTGCTTGTTGGCGGGCAGGTCGGTGAGATCAGGCCGATGTCCTTCGCGCGTATGGATGATGTGAAAGCCTTGCGCGCGCATCGTCGCGAGCAGCTTCTTGATCGGCTCGATCGGTGCCCGGGTCAGCGAAAGGTCATAGCCCATTTTATCGACATATCCGCCGACGCCGCAGAAATCGGTCTGCATGTCGATGATGATCAGCGCGGTGTTTTCCGGACGCAGGTCGCCATTATAGGGCCACGCATAGGGTTCGGATTTGATGTAGCGCTCAGCCATGGCTCGATCTCGCTTATCGGGTGATGGACAGTTCGGCCGGAGCGCCGGTCAGCGTGCGCTTCGGCGAGCAGGTGATGATCATGATTGCCAGTGTCAGGATGTAGGGCGCGGCGTTGAACAGATGATAGCCGGAGGTGACGCCGACCGACTGCAGCGCGGGTCCAAGTGCTGCGGCACCGCCAAAGGCCAGCGATGCCCACAGGCACAGCATCGGGTCCCAGCGCGCGAAGATGACCAGCGCTACCGCCGTGATGCCCTGACCGCTGGAGAGGCCCTCGTTCCAGCTGCCGGGATAGAACAGCGACAGGAATGAGCCGCCGATGCCGGCGAGAAATCCGCCGACCATGGTCGCGCGCAGGCGAATCCAGAGCACGGAATAACCCATCGCCCGTGCCGCATCCGAACTTTCGCCGGCGGTGCGGATCAGGAGACCCCAGCGCGTGGTCTTGAACGCCCAGAACAATATTGGCGCGATGGCGACGCCAATCAGGAACAACACGTTGATCCGCAACGCCGCGCGGACCTGGGGAATGTCGCTCCACCAGCCGAAATCGATCGCCGGCAAGCGCGCAGCGGTTGGCTCGATCAGCGGCTTGCCGAGATAGAACGCCAAACCCGTTCCGAACAGCATCAGCGCGATGCCGACGGCGATATCGTTGACCCGCGGCAGCGAACAGATGCCGGCATGCAATGCGCCTAGCAGCGCGCCGGTGATCCCCGCAGCAAATACGCCGAGCCAGGGCGAACCGGAGAGATAGGAGATGCCATAGGCGCTCATCGCACCCATCACCAGCGTGCCTTCAAGACCGAGATTGATGCGGCCGGAGCGTTCGGTAATGCATTCGCCGAGACTCACGAACAGGAACGGCGTGGAGACGCGGATGGCGCCGCCGAATACGGCGAGTGGAACGGTCCAAAGTCCGATCGATCCATCCGCCATGTCAGGATTTTCCTTTCAGGAAGCCGATCCGGCCGTACAGCGCGTCGCTGGCCAGCACGAACACGAAGATGATCCCCTGCAGCACCAGCACCGAGGCATCGGGCAGGCCGAGCCGGCGCTGCAGCAGCCCGCCGCTGGCGCTGATGCCGCCGAGCAAAATCGCGACGGGAATGATGGCCAGCGGATTGTGCCGCGCCAGGAAGGCGACGAGGATGCCGGTAAAACCATAGCCGGCGGCGAGATTGGCGTTGGTGCGGCCCTGCACGGCCGCGACCTCGATCATGCCTGCCAGACCAGCCGCGCCGCCTGCGAGAAAGCAGATCGTCAGGATCAATTTGCTGACGCCGAGGCCTACGATTTTCGCGGCGCGGATGTTGCCACCGGCTACGCGCGCGGCGAAGCCGAACACGGTGTGATAGATCAGGATGTAGGACGCAAACGCTGCGATCAGGCCGAATACCAACCCCCAATGCACGTCAGTGCCGGGAATGCTGCCGATCATGTTGGCCGCGCCGATTTCGCGGGTTGACGGTTTGTTGAGGCTGGCGGGATCGCGCATCATGCCCTCGACCAGATGGTTGAGGACGGCAAGGCCGATATAGACCAGCAGCAGGCTCGAGATCGTCTCGTTGACGCCGCGATATTGCCGGAGCGCACCCGATAGTGCGATCCAGAGACCGCCGCCGATGACACCGGCACACACCATCGCGGTTTGAACCACCAGCGGCGGCGCCCACGGCATCGCCAGCGCCACCGAGGTCGCCGACAATGCGCCGATCAGAAGCGCGCCTTCGCCGCCGATGATGACCATGCCAAGCTGCGCGGGCAACGCCGTGCACAGCGCCGTGAGGATCAAAGGCGCTGCGCGTGTCAGCGTGTTCTGCCAGGAGAACCAGGTACCGAACGCGCCCTGGTACATGTAAAAATACAGGTCGAGCGGGTTCTTGCCGAACAGGGCCACGAATACGCCGAATACGGCGAGCGCGCCGACCAGCGCCGCGCCGGGGATCAGGATGTATTCGATGGTGGAGCCGTAGCGCTGGAGGAAGCCGGCATCGGCGGCCGGAGCAACTCCGGCCGCGTCGAGGGGATCCACCGCGTCAGTGGTCACGAAGTCGCTCCAATCACGCCCTCGACCAGATAATCCATCTTCTCGAGTTCAGGATCCTTCTGGCCGCGATCGGTGCCGGCAGTGATCACTGCCTTGCCTTTATTATCCATGATCGGGCCCTTGAAGATGGTGTAGCCCTCCGCGGACAGGAACTTTGCCTTGATCTCGTCGGCGTGCTTGCGCGCTTCGGCCGAGACCGCCTCGCCATAGGGCGAGCACTTGACGATCTCTTCCTTCAGGCCGCCGCGATAGAAGTTCGGTATCGCTTCGCCGGCCGCGATCATCTTGACGAATTTCGGATAGAGCGCCTCCCAGTTCCACTCCGCGCCGGTCAGATAGGCCTTCGGCGCCAAAGGCGACTGGTTGACGTGATAGCCGCAGACCATCGCGCCGCGGCGAGCGGCGTTCTCGACCATGGTCTTCGGGCCGTCGACGTGACAGGTGAGGACATCAACGCCCTGGTCGATCAGGCTGTTGGTGGCTTCGGCTTCCTTGACGGGCATCGACCAGTCGCCGGTGAAGATCACCTGCGTGGTCGCCTTCGGGTTGGCGAGCCTGGCGCCGAGTGTGAAAGCGTTGATATTGCGCAGCACCTGCGGGATAGGCTTGGCCGCAACGAAGCCGAGTTTGCCGGTCTTGCTGGTGTAGCCGGCAACAATGCCGGAAATATACTGGGCTTCGTCGATATAGCCGAAATAGCTGCCGGCGTTCGTCGGATCCTTGTCGCTCCACAGGCCGCCGCAATGTTCGAAGCGAAGCTTCGGAAACTTCTTCGCTATCTTGATCATATGCGGGTTGTAGTATCCGAACGAGGTCGGGAACAGCAGCGTCGCGCCATCGAGATTGATCATCGACTCGATCGTCTTTTCGACGGCGTCGGTTTCGGGGACTTTTTCTTCCTCGACCACCTTGAGGCCGGGCAGCTTCTTCAGCGCCGCCGCGCCTTGCGCGTGCGCCTGGTTGTAACCGTAGTCGTCGCGCGAACCGACATAGATGAAGCCGATCGTGGTGTCGGCTGCCTGCGCGGAACGTGCACCAAACGCCGAACCAAGCGTCAGGGCCGCGCCGCCTTGCAACAAATGCCGTCGTGAAATCCTGCCAAAATCCATTGCCTGCTCCCTCTGGCGATCGGGTCGCCTGTCCTTTTCGCAGCCGCGCCGGGACGGCGGAGCTCAGAGAGATGTCGCAATCTTCGTGCCAGAGCCTTTCTCATGGTCATGCGCATGCAATATCTTGAATTACATCACGTATTTTAAATTCCCGGAGTTGGTTGAAAACTTGTGCAGCGGGGGATTGCCTAAATAATAATCGACATTCTTCTGTTGTATGCAATGGAGTTAAGCAATCTTTATTCCCGGCTTGGAGGAAAATCGGCGGCTGGATCGCCCGCAGCCTGGCATCGAAGGCGATGCCGGGCTGATCATTTGAGCGCCGTTGCCACGTCATTCGCGGGCGTGGGCTCAGGCGGACTAGAGGCCTGGGTCACTCGGCTGCCTTGGCGCTCTTTGGTCCGAACAGCCGGGTGGGCATAGGAAAACCGCACGATGTGCCGTCGGTCACCTTGACCTGATCTTCCCACGGCAAGCGGAATGTGCCGGCCACCATGTCCTGCATGAAAGTATAGGGACAATCCATCGCGCCGCCCTTCACCGCAACGTAACCGCGGTGCCAGAGCTGATAGATGTTGTTTTCGACGCCCCAGTGAATCCGTGCTTCGCGCACGAGATCGGGACGGACCTCGGCGGTGATGATCTCGTCGGCACGTCCTGTCGTGCCATGGGCAATGATGCTGCCGTCGAAATTCACGATCATGCCTTCGCCCATGGAATCGAATGAGCCATCCGATCCGCACATACAGACATTGGCTGTGACCATCAAATTCTGGAAAGCGTTGGCCTGATTGGTGAAGCGCCAGCTTTCGCGTATCGGCGCGGTGTAGCCGGCGGTGCGGATCATGATCTCTGCGCCCTTGTAAGCGCACTCGCGCGCCATCTCCGGGAACATGCCGTCGTGACAGATGATCAGCGCGATCTTCGCGCCCTTTGGTCCCTCGATCACGGGGATACCGATATCGCCGGGCTCCCACGGTTCGACCGGAATCCACGGATGGAGCTTTCGATAGTACAGCTTGATTTCGCCGTGATCGTCGATGATCAGCCCCGAATTGTAGGGGTTGCCGTCGGGATTGAACTCCATGATGGAGAAGCAGCCCCAGATCTTGTTGTCGACGCAAGCCTTCCGGAACGCCGCCACCTCGGGGCCGTCGAGACGGCACATGATTTCCGGATTGGTGTCCATCGACAAGCCGTGCAGGGAATACTCCGGGAATACGACCAGATCCATGGTGCCCAGATTGCGCCGCGCCTTGCCAACCATGTACACGATGCGCTCGGTCTGACGCGCCAGGTCTGCCGTGGTGACCACGACAGGCAATTGCAATTGAACGAGCCCGATGACGACGCCATCAGGCGATTTGTTGAGGCCGCCAAGTCCGTTCATGTCCCGGTTTCCTTTGCCGTTTGATCGCTTGCATGAAGCACCCAAAGCGAAACAAAGCCGATTTCGGCGGACGGTGACAGATTATTTTTCAGGCGACTGGCGAGCTGGCAGGCCCTGGCCTGCCAATGCTTCACTACTAGATCGGGGGAAAAAGCCCGTGATCGTGAGGCTGGCCGGTGCGATTTCATCAGTCCGTCACGTCGCTCGATTAGCTCCGTCTGCATGAAGCATGATCGAGCTATTGGAGCATCCATGGCCGCTAGTTTGGAAGCGCCGATCCTTGGCGCTGCGTTGACGAAAGAGACACTCGCCATTCAACGCGGCTGGATTCTTGAGAAGCAGCGCGATCTGGAAATTCAGGATTTTTTCAGCAGTGAGACGCTCGATGGGGATTGGCGTTCGGTCGGCGCGGAGATCCGCCGGTTGCTCGACGGTTACACGGGACGGCTTGGGATTCACGGCCCGTTCTGGGGATTCAAGATCGACAGCCAGGATCCGCTCATCCGCTCCGTCGTCACCAGGCGGCTTTTGCAGGGCCTGGAGGCGTGCGAGTTTGTCGGTGCGAGCCAGATGGTTATCCACTCGCCCTTCACGACATGGGATTACAACAATCTGGATATCAATCCGGGGTCCCGGCGGTCGTGGCCCATTGGAACGACTTGTTCTGGCCGCTCATCGCGGTGCGCCGCGAGGAAATTTCCACGCCGGCGCTCGGTATTCTGCTCTTCCGTGACGATGAAGCGGGGCAGTTCCTTGGTCCGCTGATGGCCGGGGCCGTGATTATCGTCGCTCCGCTTTTGCTTGCATTCCTGATCGCGCAGCGCCGGTTCATCGATGGCCTCGCTGTAACAACCATGAAGTAATCCAAAATGGAGATCGTCCGTGCCTGACCAAATCGCGTCCCGGCTGGGTTCAGCGCTCGCCGGCGTTTTCCTGATGGCCATCAGCGCGACCTCTGCGCGGGCGGAGGTCACGCTTGACGTGCTCTACACCACGCCAGGTACATTCAATACGCTGCATCAGGAATTGGCCAAACGTTTCACGGAGGCGAACCCCGACATCAAGGTAAAATTTCGCAATCCTGTGGCGAACTACGAGGAAGCCGCGCAGCAGATCCTGCGCGACCAGATCACCGGCCGCCTGCCGGATGTTGCCTTCAACGGGATCAACCAGATCGGCCTGTTCGTGGATCGTGGACTAGGCGCGCCTCTGGATGGTTTCGCGACGGCAGATGGTGGGGTTGCCGAACTCGGTTACTACCCGACGCTTGCGGCGCTCGGAAAATATAAGGGCAAGCTCTACGGTTTGCCGTTCGCCATCTCGACACCGGTACTCTACGTCAATGCCGATTTACTCGCCAAGGCTGGCACCGATGTATCGGCGCTTCCAAAGACCTGGCCGGAGCTTGTGGCTCTGGGCAAGGATATCGAAGCGAAAGCGGGCTCCGGAACTACAGGCTTCTACTATCAGTGGGAGCAAACCGGCAACTGGCTGTTCCAGTCGTTGGTGACGAGCAAGGGCGGCCGTATTCTCAAGGCCGACGGATGCAGCATCGCCTTCGATGACGCAAATGGGATGTGGGCGCTGAAGACGCTCGAAGCTTTCGGCAGATCGGGCATGCCGAACCTCGGGCTCGGTCAGGCACGGCAATCCTTCGTCGCCGGCAACGTCGCGATGGTTGCGGATTCGACATCCTATGTAGCCGCAGCCGAGCGGCAGATCGGTGGCCGCTTTCAGTTCAAAACCATAGCTTTTCCGCTCGCCGTCGCCGACGGACGCCTTCCTGCTGGCGGAAACGTCGCCATGGTTTTCGCAAAGGACGCCGAGCGCCAGAAGGCTGCCTGGAAATATGTAAAGTTCACCACCGGCCCGGTTGGCCAGACCGCGATGGTCAATTCCACCGGCTATATGCCCGGCAACGAGATCGCCGTGAAGACGCCGGACCTGCTCGGCGCTTTCTATGCAAGGAGCCCCAACCATCTGACCAGCATCCAGCAACTACCGCTGCTGACGGAATGGGCGTCCTTTCCAGGTGACAATTCGCTGAAAATTATCGAGGTGATCAAGCACCATATGGAGAGCCTGGTGACGGGCAAGCGTACGGCGGAGCAGGTGATGCCTGAGCTGGTTGGAGACGTGTCCAAGCTTCTGCCAAAGTGCGGCGGCTAGCTGGGGATCGAACGAACGGGGCGGGATCCAATCGGGCAGGTCACGCTTGCGATATTTGCGTTTTTGCATCGTTCGGCCTCATTATGCGTCCTTGATGGAACTCGGGACCGACGACGCAGCGAACCAGGGAGAACAGACATGACAGTTTCAGCGGAACGGGCAGTCCTTGCCGGCGGCTGCTTCTGGGGTGTGCAGGATCTGCTGCGCCGGTATCCGGGCGTGATCTCGACCAGGGTGGGCTATACCGGCGGCGAGGTGCCAAACGCGACCTACCGCAACCACGGTAATCACGCCGAAGCCATCGAGATCACCTTCGATCCGCAGACCATCAGCTATCGCAAGCTGCTCGAGTTCTTTTTCCAGATCCATGATCCCTCGACGCTAAACCGCCAGGGCAACGATCGGGGCGCGAGCTATCGGTCGGCCATCTTCTATACCAGCGATGCGCAGAAGCGGATCGCGGAAGACACCATTGCCGATGTCGATGCTTCCGGCCTTTGGCCGGGCAAGGTCGTCACCGAGGTGGCCCCTGCCGGACCGTTCTGGGAGGCCGAGCCCGAGCATCAGGATTATCTGGAAAAATATCCTGACGGCTACACCTGCCACTTCATTCGGCCGGAATGGACGCTGCCGCATCGGGCGGAGAAAGCTGCAACAGGCGCGAGCGGAGCCTCGGTCGCGTGACGAAAGCCTCCGATCTGCTGGTGGCCGCCCTTGAGAACGAGGGCGTCGAATACATCTTCGCCATTCCCGGCGAGGAGAATCTCGACGTGCTGGAGTCGCTGCGGCACTCGAAGATCAAGCTGGTGTTGACGCGCCACGAACAGGCGGCCGGCTTCATGGCGGCCACCTACGGACGTCTCACCGGGCGTGCGGGCGTCTGCCTGACGACGCTGGGTCCCGGTGCGCTCAATCTGACGACGGCCGCGGCCTACGCGCATCTGGGCGCGATGCCGATGGTCATGATCACGGGACAGAAGGCGATCCGGAGCAGCCGCCAGGCGCGCTTCCAGATCGTGGACATCGTCGCGACCATGCGGCCGCTCACCAAGATGGCAACGCAGATCGTCGCCGCGCAGAGTGTGCCGACCCTGGTTCGCGACGCCTTCCGGGTCGCGCAGCAGGAGCGGCCGGGGCCCGTGCATCTCGAACTGCCCGAGGATATCGCGGCCGACGAAGCCGAGGCCGACATCATTCCTTCGCATGTCGTCGAGCTTCCGGTTGCGCCTGCAGCGGCCATCGAGCGCGCCGCGGCCATGATCATGGCCGCCCACCGGCCGCTCGTCATGCTTGGCGCCGCGGCGAGCCGCCCGCGTCTTGCCGAGCCGCTGTCGGCGTTCGTGCAACGATGCGGGATTCCATTCTTCAACACCCAGATGGGGAAGGGCGCGGTCAATGCCGGCTCCAATCTCTATATGGGCACGGCCGCGCTGTCGGAGCGGGATTGGGTTCACGAGGCGGTCGACCAGGCCGATCTGATTATTTCGATCGGCCACGACACTGTCGAGAAGCCGCCTTTCCTGATGGGCCATGATGGACCGCAGGTGATCCATGTCGGCGCCACGCCGGCGACGGTGGAACAGGTCTACTTCCCGCAGGCGGAGATCGTCGGAGATGTTGGTGCGGGCCTCGCAAACCTGGCCGATCGCCTCGAAGGCAAGCTCCCGCGTGGTCAGGCATTGTTGGGTTTGCGGGAAGGGATCCTTGCCCGCCTCGCCGAGCGGTCGACCGAGGACCGGTTTCCGCTGACGCCGCAGCGCATCGTGCATGACGTCCGCCAGGTCATTCCACCGGACGGCATCGTTGCCCTCGACAACGGCATGTACAAGATCTGGTTCGCCCGCAACTATCGCACCAGCGTCGCCAACACGCTGCTGCTCGACAACGCGCTCGCGACCATGGGGGCGGGTCTTCCGTCGGCGATCGCGGCGGCGCTGATTCATTCGGACCGGCGCGTCCTCGCGGTTTGCGGCGACGGCGGCTTCATGATGAATTCGCAGGAGCTGGAAACGGCCGTGCGGCTCAAGCTGAACCTTGTCGTGCTGGTGCTCGAGGACCGCGCCTACGGCATGATCCGCTGGAAACAGGAAGTCGATGCGTTTCCGGACTTCGGCCTCGAGTTCGGCAATCCTGATTTCGTCGCCTACGCCAAGTCATATGGCGCCAAGGGCGCCCGCGTCGGCAAGGTCTCGGAGCTCTCGACGATGCTGGAAGCTGCTCTCAGCGAAGGCGGCGTGCATCTCGTCGTAGTACCTGTCGATTACAGCGAGAACACGCGCGTACTCGTCAACGAGTTACCCCGGTAGTCCAGGCTAAATGATAAGCCCTGCATCGCTCAACAGGGCGCGTTGAGGCCGCCATGAACCCCGGTCGGCGGCCTCACGTCGACTGTCTCACAACGTCCGAATGCCGTTCTTGATGCCGTCGGCGATCTGGCCGATCTGTTCCTCGTTGATGATAAGAGAGGGCGACAGGATCAGTGTATCGCCAACGGCGCGAACAAAGATCCCGTTTTCGAAACAATGGTTTGCCACGGCCCGCGCCCGTTGACCGGGAGCATTCGGCGCAGCTTCGATCTCTACGGCCCCGAGCAGACCGAGGTTGCGAATATCGCGGACTACGCCGCCGGCGCTCTTGATGTCGTGAATGGCGGCTTCCCATTTTCCGGCAATGCGCGCGACCTTCTCGAAGATGCCTTCCTCCTGATAGACATCGAGGGTGGCAAGCGCGGCGGCGCAGGCAAGCGGGTGGCCGGAGTAGGTGTAGCCGTGGGCGAGCTCGACGGTAGCCTCCGGTCCCTGCGACATGGCCTCGTGCACGTGATGATGAACCAGCACGCCTCCCATGGGGACGGCGCCGTTGCTCATCCCCTTCGCGCAGGTGATGAGGTCCGGCGTGACGCCTAGAGCCTGCGCAGCAAAGGGCGCACCCAGCCGTCCGAAGCCGGTGACGACCTCATCGAAGATCAGCAGGATGCCGTGCTTGCTGGTGATCTCGCGCAGCCGCTTGAGATAGCCCTTGGGCGGCGGCAGCACACCGCCGGCGCCAGCGACGGGCTCGACGATGACGGCCGCGACGGTCGAGGGGTCGACCGAGGTGAGGAGGCCTTCCAGCGCATCCGCAAAGTCAACACCATGTTCCGGCTCTCCCTTGCTGAACGCATTGCGGGTGAGATCATGTGTGTGAGGAAGGTGTGATATTCCCGGAAGCATGACGCCGAACTGCGCCCGCTGCCATCCGATGCCAGAGACCGAGAGCCCTCCGAACCCCATGCCATGGTAACTGCGCTGGCGTCCGATCAGGCGCTGGCGATGACCTTCGCCGCGCGCCCTGTGATAGGCAAGCGCCATCTTCAGGGCGGTATCGACCGCCTCGGAGCCGGATCCGGCGAGGAAGATGTGATCAAATCCTTTCGGCGCGATCTCCATCACCCGGTTGGTGTAGTGAAACGCGAGCGGATGGCCAAGCGAGAAGCT
This sequence comes from Bradyrhizobium sp. McL0615, assembly GCF_049993905.1. NCBI lineage: Bacteria > Pseudomonadati > Pseudomonadota > Alphaproteobacteria > Hyphomicrobiales > Nitrobacteraceae > Bradyrhizobium > Bradyrhizobium sp. McL0615. The sequence continues at coordinate 3,579,896 of NZ_CP188254.1, forward strand.
TGATGCGTAATCGAGCTTGCCCGCCTGGTGGCGAATGGCCTCGATGATCTTGGGATGGCAATGCCCGGCATTGACGCACCAAAGGCCGGCAATGGCATCGAGCACAGACCGGCCTTCAGGCGTCTTGTAGTGCATGCCCTTGGCCTCGACAAAGAACTCCGGTGCCGACTTGAAACGCCGGTTCGGCGTCATCGGCATCCAGTAGGCTTCGAGGTCGTTCGGAGGAATGTCGAGGTTCGCTTGGGACATTTTCGTTAATCCAGTCTTGTTTGATCTCGATGGACGCTTCGGTGCGTCAGCGCGCCGAAGCTTCCTCGGCCGACTTGACGTCGAGGTTCTTGTTGATGTCGCCGATCAGGTCGTTGGTCGCGATTTCCTTTGCATCCATCGGCTGCTTGAGGATCTTGGCCCTCACCAGCCAGTCGATGTAGCTCTGGTAGATCTTGACGTCGCTCTCGCCCCACTGGTCGCCGGGCTTGTCGAGCGACCACTTCTCGGAGACGGTCTTGAGCAACGTCGTATTCCGGTCGAGCGCATCCTCCTGCGAAAGTCCCGTCGGCACGACCTGCGGATAGACCTCCTGGAAGATGGCGGCCGCCTGTCGGGTATGTTTTAGAGTATAGGCCACGCCCAGCGTGTATGCGCGCGCCAGGCGCACCAGCAGATCCCGCTTGTTTTTGATCGAGTCGGAGCTCGCCACCAGGCTGTTGGCCGGGAAGGAATCGATCAGGGGATCTTCGAGCATGCGCATCGGCACGCCGGCAAGGCCCATCAGTGTGTATTGCGTGTCCCATTGGCTGGCGGCATCGATCTCCTTGCGCTGAAGCAGGACGACGGTTTGTCCAGGTTGTCCCGACACGACGATGCGGATGTCGCGATCGGCGTCGAGACCGGCATCGGTGGCGCCGGACCGGGCCAGTACGACGCCCGCCGAGGCCATCGAGGTCACGCCGATCTTCTTGTCCTTTAGATCCGCATATTTCTTGATGGGGCTGTCCACCGGCACGGCGACACCAAAAATGTTGCGGCGGTAGGCGGTATAGAAAACCTGCGTCTTCACGCCGGTCTGCTGCAGGATCGCGACCGGTTCCGGGGTGGCGACCGCGGCCAGCACCTCGCCGGTCGCAACGTTTCGGACGCAGTCCGAAGAGCCCGGAAAGTTCACCAGTTCGACTTCGATGCCCTCCTGCTTGAACCAGCCAAGCTTGGTCGCAATGGCGATCGGAGCGACCCCGTGCGTGATGACGCTCGTGCACCAGCCCAGGCGCACTTTATCCAGTGCGAGCGCGGGCGAAACCGTTCCTGCAGCGGCAATCACCGCGCAAAGGGCGAGGCCGGCACCCAGATAGGTATGACGCATGTTACTCTCCAGTTCTGTTGCACGTGGGTTGGCGTGACATCGGGTCAGGTCCGTTTGTGTCGCGAGCAGAACGCGCCGACGAAGGCCGCGGCGGCGTTCTCGGAGGCGTCGAGCGAATAGCCGCCCTCCTGCACGATGAGCGTCGGAAGCTGCAAATCGGCCAGCAATTCGCCCACTCGTGCAAAGGCATCCGTCGACACATCGAGCAGGGAAAGCGGATCGTCGCGGTGGGCATCCCAACCGGCCGATACCACGAGCACCTCGGTTTCGTGCGCACGCACGGCTTTGACGAGGTTTCGGCAGGCTTCGAGAAAGGCATCGTCGCCGCTCTCGGGAGCAAGCGGCAAATTGACGTTGGCACCGAGCCCTTCTCCCTCGCCACGCTCGTCGGCGTAACCCGAGAAGTAGGGATAGTAGGTCGTCGGGTCGGTGTGCACGGATGCGAACAGGACGTCCTTGCGATCATAAAAGATTGCCTGCGTGCCGTCTCCGTGATGCGTGTCGAAATCGAGGATCGCCACTTTGCCTCCCCGTTTGCCGATGAGATCGGCGGCAATGGCGGCGTTGTTGAGGAAGCAGAAGCCGGAGGCGCGGTCGGCGAATGCATGATGTCCCGGCGGGCGGCACAGCGCGAAAGCGGAGGGGGCGCCATCGATAACCGCGTACGCCGCAGACAGCGCGGCCTGCGCCGATTCGTAAACCGCGCTCCAGGTGCCGGCGCCGATCGCGCAATTGAGGTCGCCGATGTACCAGCCGGCCTGGGCGTTGACCACGCTGCAAGGCGGTCTGGACGAAGGGCTGAGGGCCGATCCTTTCCCGCGGTACGGGTGCGTGTTCGGCAGGACCTCCGGTCCCGCCTTGGGATTGGATGCCCAGCGCGCGTAGCTGGAGGCGAGAAAGTTGACATAGTCGGCGCTGTGCACGGCTTCGATGGCTTCGCGGCCATGGTCGGCAGGTGGCGCTTCCTTCAGCCCCGCGGCCGTCAGCCGGCGGGCCAGCGCCTCCAGCCGATCCGGATTCTCGACGGGCGGAACGAGCTTGCCGAGCAGCATGATTTGCTGCGGACGATGTTCAAGCTGACGTTTTGAATAATAGACGTCCATTGGCATGTCTACTTCTGCGATGCCGGAAGCGCGCTGCCCGTTTGCTGCGCCTTCGGCCTGGCTGCGGCCGTGTCGGCGTCGGCGGCGGGGTCAACACGCCCGAGACGTTCCCAGAACAGCACCCGGTGGCGGATGATGATCAGGATTTGATTGAGGCCCAGCCCGACGATCGCCAGGATGATCAGGATGGAAAACGATCCGGCGACGTCCATCATGAAATTCATGCTCTGCATCAGCATGCCGAGCCCGGACTCCGCGCCGAGGAACTCGGTGACGACGGTGCCGATCAGTGACAGCGCCAAGGCGATCTCGAGACCCGCCATGATGAAGGGCAGGGCGCTCGGAAGCCGCAGCATGGTGAATACCTGTAGCTCGCTGCCACCGAGCGAACGGATCAGGTCGATGCGGTCCTTGTCGGCAGAGTTCAATCCGGAGATCGTGTTGATCATCATCGGAAAGAATGCCACCAGCGCCGCCGTCACGATCTTGGAGGTCACGCCGAGGCCGAACCAGAGAACGAACAGCGGCGCGAGCGCGACCTTCGGCATCGACTGGAACATGATGATGTAGGGGTAGATGAAGTAGGCGAAACGCTGGTTGAGCGCGACGGCCACGCCAAGAGCGAGGCCGAGGAATCCGCCGAGCGCAAAGCCGGCGAGCACCTCGAACAACGTTACCGCGCCGTGATAGAGATAGAGTCCGCTGCTCAAGCCGCGCCACAGCCCTACGGCGACGGCGGATGCGGACGGCAGGATGAACGCGGGGATCTTGAAGAGAACCGGACTTGCCTGCCAGATGACGAGTACGAGGCACAGCAGCAGGATGCTTAAAATTCGATTCCTGGTGGTGTCGAGCGAGGAGAGGTCGGGCATCAGTCCATGACTCCAGCTGTGCCGAAATGGGCGCGGATGCGGCGGACGTATTCGCCAAACGGCGGGGTGGTCATCATGTCGAGGGTCCGCTCGCGAGGAAGGTCGATGTCGAGCACCTCCGCGATGCGGCCCGGCCGGGGCGTCATCACGACGACCCTGTCGGCCAGAAACACGGCCTCGGAGATCGAGTGGGTGATGAACAGGATGGTCTTGCTCTGGGCCATCCAGAGCCGCTGCAATTCGACGTTCATGTGCTCGCGCGTCATGGCGTCGAGCGCACCGAACGGCTCGTCCATGAGCAGCATTGCCGGATCATGCACCAGGGCGCGGACAATGCCGACCCGCTGCTGCATGCCGCCGGAGAGCTCGGCGGGATAGCGTTGTTCGAACTCGCTCAATCCAACGAGATTGATGAGGTCACGCGCCCGCGACTGATACTTGCTGCGATCGAGCTTCTGGACGTCGATCGGGATCAGCACGTTGTCGAGCACGGTGCGCCAGGGAAACAGTACGGGCGACTGGAACACGACGCCGATGTCGTGCCGCGGCCCCTCCAGCTTGCGATCACCGAACCAGACGGTTCCCGAACTGGTCGGCATCAGTCCTGCGAGAATACGAAGCAACGTCGATTTCCCGCAGCCGGACGGGCCCACGACCGCGACGAATTCGCCGAGACCGATATCCAGATTGATGTCCTGAAGCGCGGTCACGGCCGGCCCGCGACCGCCAAACAGTTTTCCGACTTCCTCGATGCGGATGAAATCGCGTGAGCTCGACGCGTCGAGCGGGCGTGGCTTCGGACTTGCCTCAGCGGCGGATGAGCCTTTTAACAGCGTCATTGCTCAGTTCCCTCCGACTAGAGCACCAGGGCCATGCCATCCTTGCGATGGTCAGACGCGCCGAACATGATTCCCCGCTGGTGATCGATCCAGATCGCTTGCGCGCCTCCGATCGGGAAGTCGGACCAGTTGACCGCGTGTCCACGGCGGGCGAGTTCGTCGAACGCTGCCTGCGAGATGGTCTTCTCGAGCGATAGCTTTCCGTCGAAAGCGAATGAACGTGGCGCGTCGCTTGCTGCCTGGATGTCGAGCCCGCCGTCGAGAATCTGGGAGAGAAAGTGCGCATGGCCCGTGGCCTGGTAGTGGCCTCCCATCACCCCAAACGGCATGATCGGCTTGCCGTCGCGGAAGAGCAGCCCCGGAATAATCGTATGTAGCGGCCGCTTGTGGGGCGCGATGACGCAGGGGTGCGTGGGATCCGTCCGGAATCCGCTTCCCCGGTTGTGCAGAAGAACGCCCGTCGCCGGCTCGAAAATGCCGCTGCCGAACGGCGCGAACAGCGAATTGATCAGCGACACCGCGTTGAGGTCGCGATCGACCGCGCAAACATACACGGTATCCTTGTGCTCGGTCAGGTCCCAGTCTTCAGGCAGCGAGGCTTTGCTGGGATCGATGCGATCTCTGATCCGGGCGGTAAACGCATCCGAAAGAAACCGCGCAACTGGCGTATCGCCCTGCGTCGGGTCGCAGAAGTAGGAGTCGCGGGCGCGATAGGCGGCCTTGGTGGCCTCGGCCAGAAGATGGATACGATCCGCTTCGCTGTGCCGGCTGTCCCCCAGCGCCAGAGTTTCGATAACGCGCAGGATCATGAGGGCGGCCAGCCCCTGTCCGGGCGGCGGGCACTCGTAAACCTTATGTCCGCGATAGCTGGCCTCGACCGGTTGCACGTAATCGCTGCGATGCCGGGCGAAATCTTCCTCCTGATGCAGCCCGCCAGCCTCGCGCAGTTTGGCGGTCAGGGCCTTGGCGACCTTGCCGGTGTAGAACCCGGCCGCACCCTCGCGACTGATGCCACGCAGGGTCTCGGCAAGCGCACGGTTGCGGAAGAGGTCGCCAACCTCCGGCGCGCGACCGCCGGGGAGAAACGCGGCGCGGGTCGCCGGTTCTACCGAGAGTTTTTCGATTTGCCGGCCCCAATCCCAGGCGACGCGAGGCGTCACCCGCATGCCTTCCTCGGCAAGGCGGATCGCTGGCGCAAGGATCTCTGAAAGTGGCTTCGATCCATGGTCGCGGTTCAGCGTGCACCACGCCGAGATCGCACCGGGTATCGTCACCGCATGGGCGGAGGTTGGTGGAATTTCACGGATGTCACGATCGACGTACCATTCGGCTTTTGCTGCGCCAGGCGCACGCCCCGAACCGTCGAGCGCGATCGGCGCCGCGCCGCCCATCGAGAACAGTGCGAAACAGTCGCCGCCTATCCCGGTCATGTGCGGCTCGACAACGGCCAGTACGGCAATAGCAGCGAGCGCCGCGTCGACAGCATTGCCGCCGGATCGCAGCATATCGAGGCCGGCCATGGATGCAGCCGGATGCGACGTGCAGATCATGCCGTTCTCGCCGACCGCCATCGATCGGCCTTGTTTCGTGAAGTCACGCACCGCCTGGAGCCTCCATGGAAATTTGCCGGGCGGCGCGCGCAAGGCGCGGCCCGATCTCGTTCTCGAGTTGCGCGGCGGTGACCTCAGATGGCATTCCACCGCAATTGAACGCCAGAACCACGCCGTCCGCCGTCACCACGGGGGCGCCGACCGCATAGACATCTGGCTGGCGATCGCCCAGAGACACACAGAAGCCACGCTTTGCGATCGACTCGAAGGCAGCGTCGATCCGCGCACGCACGCCGCGCCACTCGCTGCGCGGCCACTGCAGGCGGATGCGGCGCAGCAACGCCTCGCGCTCATCCTCCCCCAAAGCGAAGAGATAGGCGCGGCCCATGGCCGAAGTCTCGATCGGCAGCCGCGAGCCCAGATCGAACCGTGCCGGCCGCATCTGCGGATGACGGGCCGTTTCGATGGTGAGCATGACCAGTTGGTCGCGCATGCCGACCGATGCGGGCAAGCGCGAGAAGTCCGCGATTTCCTGCAGGACCGGGCGGGCGGCGATCCGGTGCGGCATTCCGGCGAGCAGCGAGTGGCACAAGGCGACGACACCGGCTCCGAGCTGGTAGTGCCCGGTGCGGGGAACGATCGACAGGTAGCCGAGCGCGGCAAGTGTCTGGCTCAAACGCGAGATCGTCGGCTTCGACAGGCCCGTGCGCTCGGCCAATTCACTGTTGCTCAGTGAATTTTCGCCGGGCTTGAACGCCCGCAGCACCGACAGGCCGCGCGCCACAGCTTGCACGAGCCGCACGTCGTCCGAGGAAGCCTCCAACGTGTTGGTGCTGGTCTTCCGCTCGACCGCAGTCAGTCTGGCCATGGAACCTCAATGCGCATTTCAGAATTTAATTCCACTCTTCGAAATTAATTGTGTCAAGTGTGCCTGCGCAAAAACAAGAGGCAAAGAGCGATGGGATATCAGGCATGATGTCTTCAAATTGAACGCGCCGGTACCATTGTGTTCGCACCTGCGAGACAAAATTCGACGGGCATGGGCCACTACGAATGCGAGACCTGATCACGATCAGCGGCCGCTTGGCTGCAAAGTCCTTCCACGCCTGGGAGGTTGGTGTTGGTGGTGCTCATGCTTCTCGTCAGAAGCTCTGATGTCACCGGCTCTTCGAAGTCTTGATTGGCTGGATCAGCAAATCGAAAGCCGGATCAAGGTCCGCGGCTGGTGGACGGCGCGTCGGCAGGCATCGAGATTGTCGATCCCTATTTGGAGAACCGTACGACGCTGAAATTCACCCAGTTCCTTGAACGGCGATCCTGGTGGCTTCATCCCGCCGCCATCTTTATAAGCAACGTGAATACAGATCGATGGTGGAGCGGGGAGCATGGCTCGGAAATTGCGAACTTCGGCGCGTCGTGGTCTGGCTCTTGCCGGTCTGATCGCAGGCGTTCTCTCTTCCACCGCAGTATCGCGCGCCGAGACCAGAGTCTCGCCGTTGGCATCGCCGGCCCATCCCATGGATGGCTTGACCGCGGACGAGATACGCGCGGGCATCGACGTCCTTCGGGACGCCGGAAAATTCGACCATGCCGCCCGCGTCGTGGTCATCGTACTGGATGAAAACGCCAAGGACGAGGTTCGGGCGTGGCGGCCGGGACAGGCTTTCGCGCGGCGGGCAATGGCGACGCTGTTGAAAGACGGTCGTCTCTACGAGGCGCGGCTCGATCTCACGTCGCGCAGCCTGGTCAAGTGGGATGAGATCGGGGATCGGCAATCGGCATTGACAATCGATGAGCTGATGTCCGCGGGCGAGTTGCCAAAACTCGACCCGCGATGGATCGCCGCGATGGCCAAGCGCGGCATCACGGACTTCAGGAATGTGCTGTGTCTTCCGCTCACCGTGGGCCCGGTGTTCGATCCCGCCCTCAAGGGCCATCGGCTCCTGAACGTGCCCTGCGTCGATACGACGGGCGCCGGCAATAATCTGTGGGGAAAGCCGATCGAGAACCTGATCGCGCTGGTGGACCTCAGCGCCCGGCAGGTGGTGTCGGTGACCGATCTCGGCGTGGTGCCGCCGCCCGCGAATTCGCCGTCGCATGCCTATGCCGATTCCGGAAAATATCGCGCCGTGCCGAAGCCGATCGAGATTTCGTCGCCGCAGGGCACGAACGTGACGGTGGAGGGCGGGCAGGTCCGTTGGGACAACTGGTCGTTCCACGTTCGGCTGGAGCCGCGCGTCGGCGCGGTGCTGTCGCTGATCCGCTACGATGATCGCGGCACGCAGCGCGACATCGCCTACCAGCTTTCGGCGAGCGAGATGTTCGTTCCCTACATGGATCCGGCGCAGACATGGCAGTTCCGCGCCTATATGGACATCGGCGAATACGGCTTTGGCGTGCTTTTGAGCGAGTTGCGCCCCGGCGAGGATTGTCCCGGCAACGCGCATTTCCTCGATCTGACGATCTCGGACACCAAGGGAGCGCCTGTGGTCTCCAGGGGCGCGGTGTGTGTTTTCGAGCGGCCGACCGGAGATCCGATCTGGCGCCATAGCGAGCTGACCAACAACACCGCCGAGGTGCGGCCGAACACGGAGCTCGTCGTCCGCATGGCTCCCGTCGTCGGCAACTACGATTATCTCGTCGACTATGTGTTCGACCGCGCCGGCGACATCGACGTGAAGCTCGGTGCATACGGCATCGATGCCACCAAGGGCGTGGCGAGCCGAAACCTGAGCGATCCGAGCGCGGCGCAGGATACGGCCTATGGAACGCTGGTCGACGAACGGCTGCTCGCGGTCAATCACGACCACTACATGACGTTCCGGATCGACATGGATGTCGACGGCACCGGCAATCGTCTGGTCGAGGATCGCTTCGGCGTTCGCCGGTTGAGCAGCGAGGGCCCGCGAAAAAGCCTGTGGCAGGTCGAGACGCGTCCGGTCGCTACCGAAGGGCCTGTCACCACGCCGTTGAATGCCGCCCAGTTCAGGATCGAGAGCGCCGGCAAGACCAACAAGCAGGGCTATCGCACCAGCTATCAGCTCATGCCCGGCCATTCCGACGTGTCCTTGCTCGCCAAGGACGACCCGATCCAGCTTCGCGCCGGCTTCAGCGGCTACACGCTGTGGGCTTCAGCGTACGCGAGGGACGAGAAATATGCCGCGGGCCTCTATCCCAACCAGAACGCCGACGTCGATGGTTTGCCGAAATGGGTTGCCGCCAAGCGCCCGATCGAAGATCGGGACCTCGTGATGTGGTACACGGTCGGTTTCCGGCATGTGCCCCGCGCCGAGGACTGGCCCGTGATGCCGGGCCTGTGGCACGGCTTCCGCCTGCGCCCGTTCAATTTCTTCGATCGCAATCCGGCGCTCGACGTGCCGCCGCTCGTCGATGCCAAGGACGCGAAATGACCCGCCGCCTGCATCGAATGGGCGCCTTCGCATGCATTCTGCTACCGTTGCTGATACAGGAGGCGGTCGGCGGCGCCGCGACGTCCGAGGACGCGATCGACGAAACGTCCTTGCTCTATCTCAGTCCGGATGACTGGCAGAGGCAACCAACCACGCGCAAGATCGCGCTCGCGGCCGATTTCATGCGGATCTTCTGCGCCGACCAGACCATGTCGCCGGCGTCGCTCGCCGACTGTCTCGACAGGGACAGCGCCAATGGCGCGCTGTTCGAGCGCGCCATCGCCTGTGCGAGCGCCTCGGCTGGCCGCTGAAAGCCCGGCGCTGCCCCTCGGCCATTTTTGTCACATCCGCCGATGCAAGCGCGACGTTGCCTAACGCCTTCTCAAAACACTCGGGAGATGAAGGGCAATGGTGGTGCCCTTTGCCGAAGTATGTTCTATCCGGGCCGAGCCCCCGATCGAATCGGCAAACGCTGCAACCATCGCCAGGCCCAATCCTGTACCGGTAACAGCGCCTTTTGTGGTGAAATAAGGTACGAAGGCTTTCGCGGCGACGGTGTGGGACATTCCATGGCCGGTATCGTGAATGCGAAGAACCACGCCATCGGGCCCGGCCGTGCTGCGAGTGGCCTCTATCGTTACCCGTCCTCTGTCTGGCATTGCGTCCCGGGCATTGATGACGAGATTGAGGATGACGTTGTCGAGCTCGCTCTCAACACAGTAGACCGGCTGCAGATCCGGACCGACGGTGACTACCAGTTCGTTGGATGGGCCAAGTGCCCAGCGGAGAGATGCACTCAACCTTTCAAGCATCTTCTCGATCTCAACGGAGCATCGGCGGCTTTCAGGTGTCTCGAGAAGGTTGCGCAGGAGAATACTTGCTCTGTCTACAGCTGCTCCGATCTCTCCGAGTATGGCGGGAACCTCGTCGGCACGGCCTTCCCGGATCCGCTCGTCGGCGACCCACACGCCGCTCAAGAGAATCTGAAGAACGTTCCGGATATCGTGAACGAGCCCGTGGCGATGGATGAGAGAGCCGCCGCGGCTACCCGCGGCCCGCAGGGCAGGGTCAGGCATGAGGGCGGGTGCGTCAGGCGATGTGGCGGGATAGCGCCGCGATAGCTGCCGCTCGGACGCAATGCTGGTCCCGTCGTGCGTCTTCAGGGCGCCGCACAGCGGTCGTCTGCGTTCGCCGCCGAGGCCGGCGTTCATGTCAGGCGTGTTACTCGCGGCAAGTCGATGTTCGCTTGCGGGTGAGCCGCGCATTGCTGTCTCCATCGATGAGCCGAAGTGTTTCTCCACGCAGCTTGAGCGTAAGCGGAGCCCACTCTTCTTTCTTCCGCGAACAATGCCGCCATTTTCGAAACGCACTGAGCCGCAGAGCGCACATGCGCAATTGAAGCGGTGACCAACGTAATGGACGTTGGGCTAGTTGACGTTCGTTCCCAGCCCAACGTCCAGGGGGTCCATCACGTTACCTCGGCGGGGTACACCGGTTTCACCGACATGGAACGGCGACGGATCAATACCACGACGCCGGTTCGCACGGAGGCCTCTTGTAAGGCTGAGTGGCATATGCCCCGACGTCCGGAGCTCGGATACAGTGACGCCCGTTAACGTAATGGACGTGGGCGGCGGCCACGCGTACCCCGTCCTTGTTGTGCCACGCCTTTTCGCGAGCCATGGCGGGAGTTGCGAGCATGACCACAGCGATGGCTGATAACATTACAAGCTTACTCATTTCGTTCTCCTCATGTTACGAAAGGCCAAGACATTTTGGCCTCTCTTTGCGGAGATGGGGGAGGCCAGGCGCACTTCAAAGGAAACGAATGACGTCGCGCCAATGTTGGTCGTGCGAAATGGCAATGCACGGCATCCAGCGCATTTATTGCGAGATTGAGAATTGCGGTTTCGAATTCACTCCCAACGCAGTGAACCGATGGCAAGTCGGGGCAACGGGCGGTGACCAACTCATTCGATATCGTTGCGGCGATGTCGAGCCTTCTAGAGACGACAAGAGGTATTTCCTCTCAAAAAGCGCATCTGCTTTCGCAAAATCGTGCGCATTTGCGCTAATAGCGATTTGCGCTTCCTGCACTGAATAAGCCCGACCCGACCCGACCCGAACCCGAACCCGGGTCCTGGCTTTGTCCCTAGCGGCGCGTTCGAGGGCTATCCAGACAGCCACCCCAGCGCTTGATCTAACGGCCAAGCAAGGCACATCACGCGCGGATAGCGTTGACGCCTCAAAATGAGTTGCGTACCTCAAATAACCTCTGCTAGCCTCAGCCCATGAAGGAGCCTGACGCCAACAGTCATCTCACGCTCAGGGACATCGCCCGCCAGGCTGGCGTCAGCCTCGCGACGGTCGATCGCGTCCTGCACAACCGTCCTGGCGTGAGGTCGGACACGGCCCGCCGCGTCAAGGAGGCGATCGCGCGCAACTCGTTTCAGCCGCATGTGGCCGCCGCCGAGCTTGCCCGCAGCCGCGCCCGGCGCTTCGCCTTCGTGATGCCGTCGGGGCCGAACCTGTTCATGCAGCAGATCCAGTCCTATCTCGGCGAGATGTCGGGCTGGCTGTCGGCCCGCCGCCTCGCGGTCGAGATGGTCGCGACCGATGTGTTCGACGCCTCCGTTCTTGCGAGTTCGCTGGAGGCCCTTGCCGGCGAGTATGATGGCGTCGCTGTCGTCGCGCTCGATCATCCGGGCGTGCGGGCCGCTATCAACGATCTCGTCGATGGCGGAGCCAAGGTGGTGACGCTGGTCTCTGATGTGCCGTCATCGCGCCGCCATCATTATGTCGGCATCGACAATATCGCCGCCGGGCGCACCGCCGGTGCGCTGGTCGGCCGCCTCGTTGGTCCGCGGTCCGGCAGGGTTGCGATCGTCGCTGGCTCGCAAGGCTTGCGCGACCATGCGGAGCGCATCTTCGGCTTCAATCAGGTGATGGCGTCGGAATTTTCCGGGCAGAACCTGCTGCCCGTGCTCGAAGGGCGCGACGAGGACGAGCGCTCGGAACAGCTGATGTCGCGGCTGCTCGGCAAACATCCTGACATCGTCGGCCTCTACAATGTCGGCGCCGGCACGCGAGGCGTTGCCAAGGCGCTGACCGATTCCGGTCGCGAGAAGCAAGTGGTGTTCGTCGGGCACGACGTTACCGTGCTGACGCGCAAGCTCTTGTTGCAAGGCGTAATGGATGCGGCGATCTCGCAAAACCCGGGACATGAGGCCCGCGCCGCGGTGCGCGTGCTGCTCGCGCTCGCACGCGGTGAGCCGATCCTGAGCGAACAGGAGAAGATCCGGATCGACATCGTGATGCGGGACAATCTGCCGTAGCCGGCAGAAACGATTGCAAGACGGCCCCGATAGGGGAAGGCGACAAAGATCGCCAATCGGGCCGGAAGGGAGGACAACGTGTATCTCGGGATGGACATCGGCACGTCCGGTGTGAAGGCGGTGCTCGTGAACGAGGCTGGCGCGGTTGTCGCGACAGCCGCGCGTGAGCTTGCGCTCTCACACCCCGCACCGCTGTGGTCCGAGCAGGATCCGGACGCCTGGGTTGATGCGGCGATCGGCGCGGTCGACGATCTCGCGTCCGCTCATCCACGCGACGTCGCGCAGGCGCGCGGCATCGGTCTCTCCGGCCAGATGCACGGCGCTACCTTGCTCGGCCAGGATGGCCGTCCGCTGCGTCCGGCCATCCTGTGGAATGACGGCCGGTCCCATGCCGAATGCGAGAGGCTCGAGGAATGCTGTCCCTCGCTCCACGCTATCGCCGGCAATCTCGCGATGCCCGGCTTCACCGCGCCAAAGCTGCTCTGGGTGGCCTGCCACGAGCCTGAGATTTTCGAGCAGGTGGCAAAAGTGCTGCTGCCAAAGGCTTACGTGCGATACCGCCTGACCGGTGAGATGGTCGAGGACATGTCGGACGCCGCCGGCACGCTCTGGCTCGATGTCGGCCAACGCCGCTGGTCCGCGTTGCTGCTGCATGCCACGGGGCTCGATCTTCACCACATGCCGCGCCTGGTCGAAGGCAGCGAGATCAGTGCGGCACTCGCCCCTGAATTTTCGAGGCGCTGGGGCATGGCGAAAGAGGTCGTGGTTGCCGGCGGTGCGGGAGACTGTGCCGCGAGCGCGATCGGGCTCGGCGCGATCACGCCCGGCGATGCGTTCCTGTCGCTGGGAACTTCAGGCGTCGTGTTTCGCGTCACTGACAGTTTTGCGCCGGCGCCTGCGTCGGCTGTGCACGCCTTCTGTCATGCGCTTCCGGGCCTCTGGCACCAGATGGGCGTGATGCTGGCAGCGGCCGCTTCGCTCGCCTGGCTTTCGGGCGTGATGGCGACGCCTGCCGCCGCCCTGCTGGCGCCGCTCGGCGAGACCGTCCGCGGACCGAGCCCGGTCAAGTTCCTTCCTTATCTCGATGGCGAGCGCACGCCACACAACGACGCTGCTGCCAGCGGCGCCTTCGTGGGTCTTCGCGGCGCGACGGGGCGCGATCAGATCGTCCAGGCCGTGCTCGAAGGCGTGGCCTTTGCCGCGCGCGATAATCTCGCCGCGCTCGGCAGCGCGAGCTCCGCGATCGCGGAGGTCGATCTTGTCGGCGGCGGCTCGCGCTCGGCGCTGTGGGCGCAGATCTGCGCCGATGTGCTCGGCATTCCCGTTCACCGCGTCGAGGAGGGCGAGGTCGGTGCAGCGCTTGGCGCGGCACGGCTCGGCCGGCTGGCCGCAACCAACGAAAACCCTGCGCAAGTCTGCACGCGTCCACGGCGGCTTGCGAGCTTCACGCCGCGCGCATCCGCCAAGGCCGCCTACGATGAAGCCTATCACCAGTGGCGAAAACTGTATCCTGCGCTGAAGGAGTTCTCCCTGTGAACGCGTCACCCAAATTCTTCGGGACGAGCGCGCCGCTCGCCTATGGCGGCAAGGACGCCAAGAACCCGCTGACCTTCCGCTGGTACGACAAGGATCGCGTTGTCCGCGGACGGCGGCTCGAGGATCATTTGCGCTTTGCGGTCTGCTACTGGCATTCGTTCTGCTGGCCCGGCGGCGATCCGTTCGGCGGCGAGACATTCCAACGGCCCTGGCATCATGGCACGGATGCGATGGCGCTGGCACACGCCAAGGCCGATATCGCCTTCGAACTGTTTCGCCTGCTCGACGTGCCCTTCTTCACCTTCCACGACGTCGACGCCGCGCCGGAAGGCGCCTCGCTCGCCGAATCCGTCGCCAACCTCAACACCATTGCCGATCTCTTCGAACGAAAGATGGCGTCCTCCAAGGTGCGCCTGCTCTGGGGGACGGCCAATCTGTTCACGCATCGCCGCTACATGGCGGGCGCCGCGACCAATCCGGATCCGGACATTTTCACCTATGCCGCCGGCCAAGTGCGGTCTGCGCTGGAGGTGACCAACCGCCTAGGCGGGCAGAACTATGTGCTGTGGGGCGGGCGCGAAGGCTACGAGACGCTGCTCAACACCGACATCAAGCGCGAGCTCGACCAGCTCGGCCGCTTCGTCTCGCTGGTGGTCGAGCACAAGCACAGAATAGGTTTCAAGGGGCCGATCCTGATCGAGCCGAAGCCGAAGGAGCCGACCAAGCATCAATATGATTTCGACGTCGCCACCTGCTACGGCTTCCTGCAGCGCTATGACCTTCTGAACGACGTCAAACTCAACATCGAGCAGAACCACGCCATTCTTGCCGGCCATTCTTTCCAGCACGAGATCGCGCTGGCCCAGGCGCTCGGCGTGCTCGGCTCGCTCGACATCAACCGCGGCGACGATCTGCTCGGCTGGGATACCGACCAGTTCGCGATGAACGTGCCGGAGCTGGCGCTGGCGTTCCACGACATCCTGAAGGCCGGCGGCTTCACCACGGGCGGTCTCAATTTCGACGCCAAGATCAGGCGGCAATCGATCGATCCGGACGATTTGATTCACGCCCATGTCGGCTCGATGGACGCCTGCGCGCGGGCGTTCCTTGCGGCCGCCGACATGCTCGATGCCGAGGCGCTTACGACGCCGATTGCGCAACGTTATGCCGGCTGGGCTGATGCAGAGGGACGCGCGATCCTCGCTGGCCAGCGTTCGCTTGCCGATCTCGCTGATCGCGCGCTGGCGCCCGGTTTCGATCCGCAGCCGCGTTCGGGGCGTCAGGAATATCTGGAATCACTGGTCAACCGGTATGTCTGAGCGAGGCCTTATCATGGAAGCCGCAGGTGCAGCCGGGCAGCCGGTTCTGGAATTGACTGATATCGGCAAGGAGTTCGGGGCGATCCGCGCGCTGCACGGCGTCGACATGCAGGTCTTTCCCGGTGAGGTGGTCGGCCTGATGGGCGACAACGGGGCGGGCAAGTCGACGCTCGTAAAAATCATCGCCGGGAATTTCCGCCCCACCCATGGCGAAGTTCGCTTCGACGGCAACGCGGTCCATTTCTACCGTCCGATCGATGCCCGCGCGGTCGGGATCGAGGTCGTCTATCAGGACCTGGCGCTTGCCGACAACCTCACGGCGGCCGCCAACGTCTTTCTCGGCCGCGAGCTCAAGCGCAAATTCGGCCCATTCGCCTTCCTCGATCACAATGCGATGGCGGCGCGCGCGCTGGAACTGTTCGGCGAGCTGCGCTCGGAGACAAGACCGCATGATCTCGTCAAGCAGATGTCCGGCGGCCAGCGCCAGGCAGTCGCGATCGCACGCACCCGCCTGTCGAACGCCAGGCTCGTGATGATGGACGAGCCGACCGCGGCGATATCGGTCCGCCAGGTCGAGCAGGTCCTGAGCCTGATCCATCGGCTGAAAGAGCAGGGCGTGGCCGTCATGCTGATCTCCCATCGCATGCCCGACGTCTTCGCGGTCTGCGACCGCGTCGTCGTGATGCGCCGCGGCGAGAAGCGGGCGGATAAGCCGATCCGCGATACCAGCCCCGAGGAAGTCACCGCCCTGATCACCGGCGCAAAGGAGGCTGCGTGATGGCCATGCCGCTGGAATCCCCGATCTCCTTCGCCAATGTCGGCCGCATCAGGTGGTGGCAGCGCGGCATCTTTGCATCCCAGACCGGCTACGTCCTGCTGGCGCTGCTGGGCCTATTGATCGCGATGCATTTTGCGAGTCCCTACTTCTTCACTCAGGGCAACATGCAGAACGTGGCGAAGAACTTTTCCTTTATCGCCATCGCCACCCTCGGCATCACCTTCGTGATCATCACCGGCGGCATCGATCTCTCGGTGGGATCGATGATGTGCTTCTCGGCCATGATCACATCCATGGTGATGTCGGGCCTGTCGACGCCGGGCATGCCCGGTGCGTCCCTGTTCGCGCATCTGGCTGCGGACGGCAAGACCGTGGTTGCCAATGTACCGGGGCTGATCCTGATTGTCTCGATGCTGGCGGGACTTATCACCGCGCTGATCGTGGGCCTCGTCAACGGCTTCTGCATCGCCGTGCTCGGGCTGTCGCCCTTTGTCACCACGCTCGGCATGCTCTCGATCGTGCGCGGTCTCGGCTATGTCGTCTCCAACGGGCGCGGCAGCTTCCCCGGCGGACCGGACGCCGATTATTTCTACGCACTGACATCGGGCGATTTGTTCGGCGTACCGGCGCCGTTCATCTACCTGGTGATCCTCGCGGTGGTCATGGCGATTGTGCTGCATCACACCAGCTTCGGCCGTCATGTCTTCGCGCTCGGCGGCAACGAAAAGGCGGCGGAATTGACCGGCATCCCGGTCGTACGGGTCAAGATCGAAGTCTACGTGATCTGCGCGCTGGCGGCAGGGCTGCAGGGAATCATCGTCTCGGGCTGGCTGGGGTCTGCGCCGGCGAACATGGCGACGTCTTACGAGCTTAACGTGATCGCAGCGGCGGTCATCGGTGGCGCCAATCTCGCGGGTGGCGTCGGCGGCCCGCTTGGGGCCATCGTCGGCTGTGTGCTGCTTGAGGTGATCCGCAACGGCCTCGTGCTGGCGCAGGTCAGCTCCTACTGGCAGCAGACGCTCGTCGGCGTGATCATCATCCTGGCCGTACTGGTCGACCGCATCCGCTCACGCATCGTTTGAGGTTACTCCGGGAGGGCAACGAACGCGTCGTCTATCCGCCTTCTGGAGCATTCAATTGAAAAGGGATAGGCACAAAAGTGTGGAGGGAGAACCAATGAGGAAGATACTTCTCGCCGGCATGGCCATCGCGATGATGGCGACTCCGGCATTCGCCCAGACTTACAAATTCGTGATCGTTCCCAAGGCGATGAACAATCCGTTCTTCGACGTCGCGCGCGACGGTTGCATGAAGCGCGCCAAGGAACTCGGTAACGTCGAATGCATCTACAAGGGGCCGATCGAGCATGAGCCGGCGACGCAGGCGCAGATCATCCAGGATTTCGTTACGCAAAAGGTGGATGGTCTTGCGATTTCGGTCGCCGATGTCGCCGCGATGACCAAGTCGATCGACGCCGCGACCGCGGCCGGCATTCCCGTCATCACCTTCGATGCGGATGCGCCAGGCTCCAAGCGCCTTGCCTATATCGGTACCAACAACAAGGATTTTGGTCTCGCGCTCGGCAAGCAATTGCTGCAGCTCAAGCCCGAGGGCGGCAAGTATGCCGTCGTCTCCGGTGGCCCCGGCGCCAAGAACCTCGCCGAGCGCGTCGATGGCGTGCGCGAGGCGCTCAAGGGATCAAAGTGGACCGAGGTCGCGGGCTCGCCGACCTTCTGCAACGACGATCCTGCGCTCGCGGTGCAGCAGATGGCGGACCTGCGCACCGCGACGCCGGACCTGGGGGCAATCGTGCCGGTAGGCGGCTGGCCGATGTTCGCGCCCGAAGGCTACAAGTCCTTTGTCAACAAGAACAAGAAGGACATCGACGCCGGCAAGCTGACTCTCGTCGTCGCCGATACGCTGAAGATGCAGCTCGAACTGCTGCGCGACGGCTACTCCAACGCGCTTACCGGACAGCGCCCGTTCGAGATGGGCGAGAAGGCGATGGATACCCTGCTGGCGATCAAGAAGGGCCAGAAGGTTCCCGAGGTCATCTACACCGGCCTCGACCTCGTGACCAAGGATAACGTCGCTCAACTGCTGAAGTAGGAACGTTCCTAGCCCCAACGCTCCTGCGCTACACTCCCTCTCCCGCTCGCGGGGGAGGGAGTGCTGCTTTCGGCCTTGCAGG
This sequence comes from Bradyrhizobium sp. McL0615, assembly GCF_049993905.1. Lineage (NCBI taxonomy): Bacteria > Pseudomonadati > Pseudomonadota > Alphaproteobacteria > Hyphomicrobiales > Nitrobacteraceae > Bradyrhizobium > Bradyrhizobium sp. McL0615. The sequence continues at coordinate 3,598,189 of NZ_CP188254.1, forward strand.
CACATTTAATGAGCGTACGCGGCTCGACGTCACGGCGATCGGTCTCGGGCGGCAGCAGAAGCGGGATTCCTTTGCGATCTCCACCAAGGTCGGGCGCCTGCTGCGCTCTGCCGTAGCGGCTCCGGAAGACGATCACTACAAGGGCACGCCCGCCGAGCGGCCACGATTCGACTTCAGCTGCGACGGCGTGATGCGCCCGGTCGAGGAAGGCCTCCACCGTCGCGCCTCTCGGCCGCATCGAAGCGCCTAAATCAGCTCTGCATCAAGAGAATCACAAATCCAATTTGCAAGGAATCCCGGCTGCACGATCATATTTTCCGGCAAATCACGCCGTGCGCGGACGGCCATTTTCGATTCAAATTCAGCTGCTTCGGAATACATGGACGACGGAATACTTCCGTGGAGTTGCTTGATCGCATCCGCTTCGCCACCTTCGACGAGCTTGCCCGAAGCATAGGAGCGTACGACGTTGAGCAATCTATAATTTGTTGTGTCCCCGAAGGGAGTCACCACAACAACCGATTTATTGACAAGGCTTGCGAGCCCGTCAATGACGTGCGTATCGTCAACGCCTTTATCCGCCGCTACCGCGATGGCGTCCTCAAGTGTGAAGGCGTTGGAAAAGGTCGAGAGCCGGCGGAGGATCGATCGCTCAGGCTCGGATAGCAGATCATAACTCCAGTCCAGCATTGCGCTGAGAGTCTTATGTCTGGGCGGCGCCGTGCGGCGGCCCGTTCGAAGCAGGTTGAACCGATCGGTGGGGATTTCAAAGGTTTCTTGCAGACCCCAGGCGTTAACGCATCCCGCAGCGAGCTCAATTGCAAGCCCAATTCCGTCGAGCCTGCGGCATATTTCGCCAACAACGGGCGCATCCGCATCACTCAACTCGAAGCCGTTCCCGCCGGCGGCCACGCGCTCAACGAATAGCTGAACTGCGGGAAAGTCCATCGCGCGCATAGCTGAGAGGCCCGCTTCACCGGGGGGGCTACCCAGCAGGGGTAACCGATACACAAATTCGCCTTTGACGCGCAATGGTTCCCGGCTCGTCGCCAAAAGATGCACCTGCGGAGCTTCGATAAAGAGCCGCTCGGCCAATGCCGCTGCGGTCTCGATCACATGTTCGCAGTTATCGAGAATCAGCAACATCCGCCGGTCTTGCAGGCAGTTGATCAAATCGGAAGTGGGATCTCCGGTTTTGATGCAAAAGCCGAGTGCCGATGCGACCGCGCCCGGTACGAGAAGGGGATCATTTACGCATCCCAGATCGACGAGGCAAACGGCGCCCGCAAAATCTTCCACCAGCCTGTGACCTACGGAAAGAGCAATGGTCGTCTTGCCGATGCCGCCGGTTCCGACGACGGAGACAAAACGCCCAGCGACCAACTGCGCCGATAGTTGTTGAATCGCTTTATCACGTCCGACCGTTCGAGTCGGGCAATTCGGCAACCTGCATGATCCATCGTCCACTCGCGGTTCCCGATTCGTCGGCGCTGTTACGCAAGAACGGGAGACGGGTGCTACGAAGCAATAGCCTCGCCCGGAGAGCGTGATCACATATCTCGCACCCGCCTCGCAATCCCCGAGCGCCTTGCGAAGCGAAGCGACGTGGACTCTAAGGCATCGTTCGTCGACCGCAACATCCCGCCAGACGCGCTCCATCAGATCACTCTTGCTGACAGTTTTTCCGGCGCGCTCGACAAGAACGGCTAGAATGTCGAAAGCGCGACTGCCGAGACGGATCGGAGTGCCACCTTTCTCGAGCCGTCTCTGCTTCAGGTTTAACTTGAATGGACCGAAGGTAACGTTGTTCACTTGAAGCTCTGTCTGGTTGCTCGTCTGCATACTCTGGTCCCTTCTCGAGTAGGCAAGGTCTGATAGTTCGGCCTGGAAACCACACCTATAGCTCGGGTCATGAATGGTTGTGCGGGTGGCGAACTGCTCCCTTTGCATGTCAATAGGGAGCTACTGTTCTCCCGAGGTGCTGGCGATATTAGTGCCACGGGATACCGCACCCAACTGAACTTGTGACCTTAAGGCGGCACGAAGGGTGTAGCCGCAGTCCACTTTGGTCCAGGGAACCTAGACCAAAGGATAGTGCAGTATGGGGAAGTCTGCTCTTCGGCCCCGTTGGTGGGAAGGGGCTGGAATGCCCGTTCGTGCCAATCTTTGCGCGAGAGCGAGACTGGAATTGCGACCGCGACCGTCAGCGCAATCCGTCATGTGCCGGAAAAACGTGCCCGTGCCAGCATCAGCGTGGAAATATTACAGCCGCAAATGTTTTCGATATAGCGACCTGCCGCCAGGCTCCGTGCATCACGATATCCGACGGGCCTTTGGCTGTGAGGGATACCGGAAGATGAAGACGAAAGGAGCGGGTCGAGTGTCGCGATCGCCAATTTTCACCACAGGGAAACGGCTAATGCGCCTACAGGCATCAATCGCAAATGACGGGTTGGATTCTCTACGACTTTAAGAGGCCTACCCTGTCGACCATTCTAACCAGCTGAGCCAACGATACCGCCTGCATTTTTTGCATCACGTGGCCGCGATGAAGTTTGACCGTCGCCATGCTGATTCCGATGTCGGCGGCAATCTGCTTGTTCAGGCGACCAGCCACCACGTGTTCCAACACCTCGCGTTCGCGCTGCGTCAAGGTAGCGAGGTTCGCCCGGATTTTCGCAACCGAACTCTCCGTTTCGCGGTGGTCACGATCCTTCTCGATAGCCAGGTGGATTGCATCCAGCAAATCCTGATGACGAACCGGCTTGGTCAGGAATTCGACCGCGCCTGCTTTCATGGCCCGGACTGACATTGGGATATCGGCATGTCCGCTGATAAAGACGACCGGCAAAAATACGTTTTCCGCCACCAGACTATCGTAGAAATCCAACCCACTTCGCCCTGGCAGCCTGATATCGAGGACGAGACATCTGAGGCCGCTCGGAAGATCAGTGTCGAGAAACTCCTGAACCGAAGCGAACAGTTTTGTTCGCAAACCTACCGATTTCAGAAGGCCTTCGAGCGCGTCGCGAATATCCTTATCGTCATCAATGACGATTACGGTCGGCTGAGCATCGTTACGCGAGGTCGTCAATCGAAGTTCCTTTCTTCAACGCCGGCAACGCAAATTGAAAACTGGAACCAACGGGAAAGCGCGGCGATGCCCAGAGTCGGCCACCATGCGCCTCCACAATCGAGCGCGAGATCGACAAGCCCATGCCCAGACCCTCGTGCTTGGTTGTGAACAGGGGTTCGAAAATGCGATCGCCATTTGCCGGATCAAGCCCGATGCCGTCGTCTTCCACCGCAACGAGAATGTCATCCTCGCCATCGCGCCGCGTTTTGATCCTTAATACCCGCCGCTGGTGCTGGAGGCCGCTCATTGCCTCGATGCCGTTCATGACCAGGTTAGCGACAACCTGCTGTAACTGAACCCGGTCCCCCATGATCGGCTCGAGTCCATGGAACAGATCAGCTTCGACGAAGACTTCATGTCTGGCAAGTTCAGCCTGAATCAATTCGAGAATGCTCTCGATCAAGCCATTCACGTCAAGGTTAGCCATTTGTGATGGAGATTTGCTGGCCAGCGCGCGAATGCTCCTGATGATTTCACCGGCGCGGTGGCCATTTCTGACAATGCGTTCCGCGGCATTTCGCGCTTCGGCAAGATCTGGTTCGGGCCTGGCAAGCCAGCTCAAGCACGTTTCGGCGTTGGTCACGATTGCCATCAGCGGCTGGTTTACCTCATGTGCGATCGATGCGACGAGTTCACCCATCGTTGTCAGCCGGGCAACATGCACGAGGTCCGCTTGAGCATCGCGTAATGCGTCTTCGTTGCGTTTGCGCTCTGTGACATCGATTGTCGTGCCGATATATTCCAGCACTTCTCCGGATTGTCCTGCAATTGGCCGGCCTGCGCCGTGTACATATTTGATCGATCCGTCCGGCAGCAAAATCCGGAAATCAAACGCGAATCCGGTGCCGTTGCGGATCGCTGCGTCGAGCCTTTGCTGAAGATAAGGGCGATCTTCCGGGTGCACTCGCTCCTCAAACAGCTGCAAAGTCAGCCCATTCTCCGTCGTCGGATTGTAGCCGAAGATTCGACGATGTTCCTCCGACCAAACGAGCTCTCCAGTCGCAATATTCCAGCTCCAGCTGCCGGTGTGGCTCATTCGTTGCCCTTCCGCGAGAAAGGCTTCGCTCCGTGACAGGTTAGCATAGAGGTATGCGTTCTCGAGAGAGATCGCGGCCTGCGACGCCAAGAATTCCAGCACCGCGACGTGGTTCGGCGAAAACGCATTCGCCGCTAGATTGTTTTCCAGGTAAAGTGCGCCGACGAGCTTGGCCTGCTTGATGATAGGTAGACACAGAACAGACTTGGGGCGGCGCTCTTTCACATAATCGTCGTCCGACAGCAAATCGCTTGCCGTGGCATCGTCCAGGATCAGGCCCTCCCGCGTTCTGATCACGTACTTGAGTGCGGAATGAGGGAAGCTGCTCGACGAAATTGATTCGCTCTGAAGCGTGACCTCGATCGTGCCGTGATGAGTGGAGGCTTCCGCCGCAATCTGCGGCTCGTTGTTGTGTAGAAGGATGAGCATGCCCCGCTCAGCTCCCGCATTCTGAACGGCGATTCGCATCAATGTCTCGATCAAGGAGTCCAGCACGATTTCGCTGGAAAGAGCCTGCGAGGCCTTGAACATCGTTCCGATATCCAGTTGCTCGACGGGCGCGTCGAAGGTCCTGGTCGGCGCCGGCGACGTCGGATAGCTCCGGACGCTCGGGTAGTCGCGATCAAGCTGATGAACCTTGGCCTCGGCACCCCAACGGAGATAACAGTTCCGCGCGTCACGGAGATATGTGTCGGAGATCTTGTTGAATCCACGCGACATGTAAAACCGTGCGGCGAGTTCATTCGCGATTCCCTCGTTCTGGACGAAGCCGCGTTCGCGGGCCAACCGAATGGCCTCCTCGTACAGGTGCTCTGCGTCCAGGGCCCGACCTTCCAGGCGCGCGATCTCGGCTCCGAGCAGTGCAGCGCGGTCTGCGAAATTCTCGGGGCAGTTCGTTGCCCAACCCACAATCCGTGCGTGATGTGCGGACAGTGCTTCCAGATGTTGCTGCCATTGATCAGGGATCGCCGAGTCGCAGACCGCCGCCCGTGTGAGTGCGCCGTAGAAATGATATTCGGCCAGTTCGAAGTCACCTAAGAACGACGAAAACAAAGGCGCCGCTTTCGACGCCGTCGCGAGTGCGGATGGGTAGTCACCCAAAAGGAAGTGCACTTGCAGCTTGCGTATCCAATAGCAACCCAAGGGCTTTGCCAGCAGGGGATCGCTCTCCAAACGCTGTTTGAATTGCGTCTCCATAAGCACCGCGTCATTGACAGAGACAAGATGGGAAGTAGGAACTCTAAGATTCCGGACCAGCATGAGCTGCCCAGTTATGACATCTATGACGAGACCGAACTTGGCCTTTCGTGCAAATGCCAGGGCATTCTCGGCTTCCAACTCGACTTCGCTGAGCGGTTCTCCAGCAGCAAGGAGGTTGGTAACCATGTCAGCAGAACTACAGGCTGCAAAGAAAAGGTCGCCGGCCTCCTGCGCCGCGTCGAACGCGCGCCGCACGAGGGAACGGCAAATCGGAAGGTGTTGCATCCATGGAGCGATGTGATTGCTGAAAGTTTGGTACACGCGGGCCCGAAAACGATCATGCTTCTCCGTTAATTCCAGGCCGACTTTGCTTAAGCGGTAACCGGACTCAAAGTCGTCGAAAACATGGCCCAGAAATATGCCCAAAGCTACGTAGGCATAGGCCGACGCATCGCTGTTGCCGTGTTCAAGACTGAGCGTCGCCATCCGGATAGAGATGATCACCCCCAGATTCCTGGTCTTGCCGCTGAAGGTGGCCGGTACCACAAGTACCGACAGGACGGTCATGGCTGCGTATCGATCGGCGTCAAGCATTGGCGGCAAGTCAATGAGGGACTCGATCGGGCGGACCCCAAGTCGCTGCCAAAATCCCTCATAGTGGAGGCGTACATCCTCTGCCGTCGGGCGCGGCTGCAGGCGGATGCCAACGCGACGCAGATATTCCAGGCCTATCTCGAGCGCCCTGTCGCTCTGATCCAAACTGGTGTGCAAGATCACACGCAGACACGTGACGGCGGCTTCATCGACCGGGTTCGCCGCGCGACCCGAAAGCAGCCTGAGCCGTTCTTCCGAGGACGCCAGGTCCCCCGTCAGGTACTCGCATTCGCTTCTGAAAAGTTCGAGCGCAAAAGCGAGCTGATGAGTCCTTTGCCATTTGTCCGCCGTCAGTATCTCGCTTCCAGCGGTCAGAAAGGCCAGCGCTGACGCGTAAGCGGAAGTCTCTCTAGCATGCTTTCCAGCCATGAGATTGAGTTCAGCAACGTGTTTGCGCTCTTCCTGGTTTGTGATCAGTCCGACGCCGCGATCGAATTGACTGACGATTTCGAAAATGCTCTCCTCAAGTTCTTCCGGCCCCGTTGATGGTGAAGAGAGTGCCCTGCCGATCGTAAGATGGGCCGCCGCCCGCTCACTCTCGCGGATAAGAGCGTAAGCAGCCTCCTGGACGCGATCATGGAGAAACGTATAACTGCTGCTCTGGTGGAGGACGAGGCCGGCGCGAACGGCTTCCCAGAAAGCCGCGTGAATTTGCTCCTCGGTTCGTCCGGATACCTTGCTCAGCGTGACGATCTTGCAACTGTTACCCAGGCACGCCAGCTGCTTCAGAATTTCCTGGGTGACTTTGGGCAGCCGTTGCAGCTTTCCGATCATGAGAGACACGACGTTGTCAGTGAACCGCTTGGCTCGGATCCGCTCCATGTCCCAACGCCAGGCGAGCGTCTCCGGATCGAACCCGATCAGTCGTTCCTCTGCCAAGGCAGTGAGAAACTGGATTGTAAAAAACGGATTGCCGGCAGTTTTCTCATGCACCAAATCAGCCAGAGGCTGAACAGCCGTCTTTTCGCAGCGAAGCGCGTCTGCAACCAGGCTGCAGATGTCGTCGCTGCCCAGGGGCGCCAGCACAATTTGTGTGACCCGCGCCCCGGTCTGGCGGGCTGACGCCAACATGCGCGTCAACGGGTGCGCAGAATCGACTTCGTTGTCCCGATAGGCGCCGATCAGCAGCAGGTGCTTCACATCGGGGTGTGTGACGAGGTGTCCAAGCAAATCGAGGCTGGCGGCGTCCAGCCACTGCAGATCATCGAGAAACAAGGCAAGCGGATGCTCCGGCGTGGCGAACACGCCGAGGAAGCGGTGAAACACGGCCTGGAACCGATTCTGTCCATCCTGTGGCGGGAGCTCCGGAACCGGTTGCTGCGCTCCGATGACGAGAGCAAGCTCCGGTATCAAATTGACCATCAGTTGCCCGTAGGCACCAAGCGCATCGAGTAACGCCGACCGCCACTGGCTGACCTCCGTTTCGCTCTTGGCAAGGATTTGTCTGACGAGAGACTGGAAAGCCTGCGCCAACGTGGCGTACGGGATGCCGCGCTTGTACTGGTCGAACTTGCCAACTGCGAAAAGGCCGCGCGCCGGTGTCAACGATTTATGAAGTTCGTTCACGACCGATGATTTGCCGACACCTGAATAGCCGGATACGGCCACGAATTCGATCGTGCCCTGCGTCACAACGTGATCGAAAGCGGAGACAAGCGCGCCGATTGCGGCTCCGCGGCCGTAAAGCTTTTCAGGGATGAACAGTCGATCCGAACCGTCGTGCTCGGCCAGTGAAAATGGATCGATACGGCGGTACGCTTCCCATGCCTTCAGGCAACGCCGCAGGTCCGCCTCGAGACCCGCCGCGGTTTGATATCTATCTTCGGCGTTCTTCGCCAGCAGCTTCATCACAATGGATGAAAGCTGAACCGGAACCGCAGTTGATCGATTGCGTGGCGGAACGGGAAGGCGGGCAATGTGGCAGTGGACCCATTCCATCGGATCAGAGGCAGTAAACGGCAATGCGCCGGTGAGTACTTCGTAAAGGGAGATCCCGAGCGAATAGAGATCACTGCGAGCGTCGATTGAGCGGTTCATCCGCCCGGTCTGCTCGGGAGCGATGTAGGCGAGCGTGCCAGCAATTTCCTCAGGCGGCCCGGCAGCCTGCCGCTCGTGCAACAATCGCGACGCGATACCGAAGCCAGTGAGTCGGACATTGCCTGCTGCATCGACCAGCACGTTCGCGGGCTTGATGTCCTTGTGAACGAAACCGCTCTGATGGACTTGACCGACAGCAGCCGCGAGTCTGATGGCTAGGCGCAAAAACTGCGCTGGCTCCAACCTCCGATTGATGAGGCGACTGAGAGGCTCGGCGCCGTTGTCCTCGAGTACGAGGGTGGCAGACCCATCGTCGCGGATTAGCGCCAGAGGCCGCGCCGCCCAGCTGGGATCGAGGTCGTCTGCGAGCGCGTACTGGTGTTCGAGCCTCTTAGTGAGCGTTGGCCGACAGGTGGTAAGCACTAAAACTGAAACCGGATTGTTGCGCTGCCGGACCCGGTGTAACGCAAACTCCCCGTCGTCGTGCAGCGTCTCTAGCTCGTAATCGTTGAGGTTCATTCTCCTTTACCCCGATAACTGCGCCAGACCGTCGTATCAATTGCTCCATAACGGTAGATTAGTCGGACAGAGGAGTAGGATAACGCTTCCAGATGCAGCCTTCGACAGCAATTCTTAGGTTTACTTGTCTGTCCCATCAGCCGAGTAGTAGCAACTGCTTCGGCTTGGCTGGCGTAGTAATTTTGCGCTAATCGAATGCAACTGGGTCATTTTCGCTTAGTAGCCCCCAGTAAAACAGCATATTTGCGCAAAGGCAAAAAATAGGCCAAAATTCCCACTTGGCCCCTCCGGCTTCAGCGAAATAATGTGCCTACAGCGGGACCGACGGCAATGAAGTTCAACCGAACGTTGCGACTGCTCGTCATTCTGTTGATCGGCTGTCTTCAGCCGACGGGCAGTGCATGGACCGAAGACCTTGTTGCGCCCGATCGCATCGGCCGCTCCGATGCACCCAAGAGCTTCACTTTCCGCGTTCTCACCGCGCATTCGAACAATAACGCACAACCGAAGTTTGCGACGGGAATGGCGGAGCTTTATGAAAAATATGCCCGCAACCATCCCGACTGGCGCGTTCGAATTCAATTAATGTCTCTTCAAATCCCGCAGGAACATGCGCGGCTGCTGGAGCAGGCCAGGAATGGCACCGCACCCGATTGTACTTCAATGGATTCATTCGCGGTCCCTCTATTCATTCAACAGGGCCTTCTGAAACCGATCGAACAATATTTTACGAAGGAGGAGGTCGAGGATTTCTTCGCTTTCGTCAGGCCCATCGTGACCGATGCCGAGGGCCACATCTATGCTTGGTGGTGGACGACCGATCTGCGATTGCTATTCCGCAATACGGTGCACGTGCCCGACCCCCCCGACACCTGGCAGCGAACGAAAGAGGCGGCGCTGGCTGCCAAGCGGACGACCCCAGGTCTTGATGGTCTGCTGTTCAACGGCGGCCGCAACGAGACCACGATGGTCGACTTCCTGCCAAACTTTTGGGCGCAAGGCGGCAAGCTCGTCGACGAAAAGGGGACACCCGTATTTGGAAAGGAGCCGAATAGGGCCTATCTGCTGAACGCGATTGCTTATTATCAGGACCTGATTAAATCGGGCGCGGCACCGGCCCGTGTCGCAAGCATCAGCGACTACAGCGACCTCACTGCTTCGGCTATCGCGGGGAGCACCGCCATGATGATCAATGGCGATTGGGTAATTGGGCAGATGCAGGCGGCGATGACGCCTGATGCTTTCGCAAAATGGGAAATTTCGATGTTGCCTGGGCCGACGGCGGAGCAACGTTCGACGGCCAGCGGCGGCTGGACATTTGCGTCGTTTTCGAAGGATCCGGAGAAAGTAAAGGCGTGCATGGACTTGGTTCGTGAAGTCTACATGGGGTCGGCGGTCGAAGTTCTTCAATTATTGCCGACACGGCAAAGCGAGTTCGATTCCATGCCAGTGTTTCGCTCTGAGGTCTATCAGCGAATCAAGCAATATCTGAACAAGAGTCAGGCGCGACCGGGCTATCCGATCTACACCGCAATCTCTAACAGATTGCAAATCGCAATCAGCAGCGCGCTTTCGGGTTCCCGCACTGCGGAGAACGCCGTGGATGAGGCGATGGAGCAAGTCGCCAAAGTCGTTCCCAAACCATAGATGAAAATGCCACTGCAGCGTCGGCGCTCGGGCGAAGACCGAAAGAAGAATTCCCCGGGAGCGGCGCGCAGCGCTTTGCGGCTCAATCAGGGGGACCATCCCTTCTGGTGGCTTTGTCCTATCGCCATCCTGCTGGCGGTCTTTTACGTCTATCCGGTTCTTGAGGTCCTGCGTACAAGCTTTACAGACGCAACGCTCTTGGACACGTCTTACCGCTACACTCTGAATAGCTATCGATCCATCTTAACAGATCCCGCTCTGTTGCAGATCCTGGAGGCGACCTTCGTTTTCGTCGCCGGCAGCGTGATCGGCCAAACCGCACTCGGATTGTTGATCTCGTTGGCTCTTCAGGCTGGACTCAAACGGCGGCTGTTCGGCGTCAGAGCGGTTCGGGTCACCGTGCTGGCGACGTGGGTCGTTCCCGGCGTTGCTTCCGCCATCACCTGGCAGTTCCTTTTGAGTGAAGCGGACTTCGGCTTCTTCAATGCCATGCTGAAGTTCACTTCGCTGCCGCCCGTCCCATGGTTGTCGGACCCCTGGATGGCGATCCGGTCTGCGACTGTAGCCAACATCTGGTATGGTACTGCACTCAGCGTGATTTTGCTTTATGCCGGCTTACAGACCATTTCTCCGACCTTGTACGAAGCGGCGGCGGTCGACGGCGCGACCGCTATTCAAACGTTCTGGCACATTACGCTGCCAGGACTGAGACCGACGCTTCTGATCACCGTCATCATTGTCAGCGTCCTCTCTCTAAACACCTTTGAAATTGTGATGCCGCTGACCGGCGGAGGGCCCGGGCGCTCAACGGAGGTCCTCGCATTAGCGGCGTACAATATGGTTTTTTATGATTTCAATCTAGCGCAGGGCAGTGTGCTGGCGGTCCTGATGCTGCTCATCAACCTTGCGGTCGCGACGACCTATTGGCTGTTATTCAGGGGATTGCGTTGAATTATTGCAACAAGCGGGGGATCACGATCTATATCGCGCTTGCGCTGATCATGTTGTTTTTTGCGCTTCCCTTGCTTTGGTTGCTGTCATTATCCATTCGGACGCCGGCGGAAATCCTTGTGAGGAACCTGCACGTCATTCCGCGTTCGCCTACGCTGCAAAACTTCGTTCAGGTTCTGAACAATCATCAGTTCCTTGGCTACCTATGGAATGGCCTCAAACTTTCGATCATGGGCGCTGCCGGCGCCTGCGTTGTCGCCGTTCCCGCATCCTACGCGTTTTCCCGACTGCAATTCCGAGGCAAAGCTCAATTGCTCTTTTTGGTCCTGGGATTTCAAATGGTTTCGCCGCTGGTGATGATGGTGCCGCTCTATCGCTCTATGCAGGCGATGGGCCTGACCGAGTCTCATTTTGGTGCCACTCTCGTCTATATCGCGATGTACTCGCCGATCGCCACATGGACGATGAAAGGGAGCATCGATGCCGTTCCCAGAGAGCTCGATGAGGCGGCGATGATTGACGGTTGCAGTCGTTTACAGGCGCTCTTGCGTATCATACTTCCGGTCAGCCTGCCGGGGCTGGCGTCGACTTTCATTCTAACGGCGATGCTTGGATGGTCGCAGTTTATCGTCCCCTTCATTTTGCTCAGTCAACCGGATATGCTGCCGATCTCGGTCGGCATCTTTTACTTCTTCGGCGCTTACGCCGGTTCGGCGATGCAACTCGTCGCCGCGGCAAGCGTGTTGTCGTTACTTCCGATCATAGCGGTCGTCTTCTTGCTTCAAAACTTCGTCGTGGGCGGTTTGACGGCCGGCGCAGTGAAGGAATAGAGGGATGCTTGTGCCATCAAAGTTCCTTCGATCGCTCCAGGGCAGTCCTAATGCAGGCGAGCAGATCGTCTTTGGCGACAGGCTTGTCCAGAACGCAAATCACGCCGGCCTTCAGTGCCTGTGCACGAACGCGCTCGCTCGAGAACGCGGTGATGACGATCGTCGGAACGCGCCTGCTTGATCTCGCCAGCTGGCTTATCAGTTGAAGTCCGGATATCCCGGGCAATTTGATGTCGGTAATCAGACACGATGTCTGCTCAAGCAGATTGGATTGCAAGAACTCCTCAGCCGACGAAAATATTTCGGCCCTGAAGCCAAGCGCCTTCAGAAATCCGGCTATTGCGTCACAGACAGCCCCGTTATCGTCGATACAGGCAATAAGAGGATCTGATGTCAAAGCGGTATCCTCGCGACGAAATCAATCATATCGCCCAAATCGGCAATAGCTCAAGCTATGTCGAAGCGTCGAGAGTCGGCCGATAGTCGCGTCTGGATAGACCATGGTCTAGGTCACGGCACACCGCTGAATTACCTTTTACAAAGCTAAGCTAGTCTTGAGCCTTGTTGAGAAAGCGTCGCACGGAAAGCGGTTGCTTCGAAGTTGCTGTCCAGACGGACCGTGCAATTGTGAAATTCGAGACCGATCAGCGCATACGCTAACGGCGAATTTAGAATCCTCAATCCCAATTTAATAGATGCGCAGCGGTGTCCTCTCCTAGGGTTCGCCTACCGGACTCGACGGATTGGAGCGACCCATGAATGCCCATAGCACAACATTGATAGCAGACAGCCGGGAGACGTTGACCAAAGGCAGACCGCGGGAGCTCGTCGATGAATACGCCGCGCTCATCAAGCGATATGTCCTGCTCGAACAGCCGCGCGAGCAGCAGCTTGCACGACGCTGGCAGGAGCATGGCGACCGCAGCGCGACCGACGCGCTCGTCACCAGCCATCTCCGGCTGGCGGCAAAGGTCGCGCGGCGCTACCAGCGATACGACCTTCCGCTGGCCGATCTGATCGGCGAGGCCAATCTCGGCCTCGTCATCGCGGCTTCGCATTTCGAGCCCGGCCACGGCGCCCGGTTTTCCACCTATGCCCTGTGGTGGATCAAGGCTGCGATCCACGAATACATCCTGCGGTCGCGATCGCTGGTCAAGATCGGGACGACGGCCGCGCAGCGGAAGCTGTTTTTTGGCTTGCGGCGCGCCATAACCAAGTTCGGCGGCGACAGGGCAGGGCTCACGCGGGAGGTGGCCGAGGCTGTCGCGCATGAGCTCGTGGTCCCCGTTCGCGAAGTGATCGAAATGAGCAGCCGTCTGACGGGCGACCTTTCCCTGAATGCGCCCGTCGGCGATGACGGGCCGACCGAGTGGGAGGCGATGCTGGTCGATCATTCGCCGAATGCCGAGGCGATTGTCGCCGAACAGGATGAAGCCGCGCAGAAGGCCAAAGCGCTTCGTTCGGCCCTTGATGTGCTGACCGCGCGGGAACGACGTGTGTTCGTGGAGCGGCGGCTCCGCGAGGATCCGCCGAGCCTGGAGGATCTCGGACGTGAGCTGTCCATTTCCGGCGAGCGCGTGCGGCAGATCGAGACATCGGCCTTCGAAAAGGTCAAGCGCGCCGTGACAAGGAATTTGAGACCCTCGCGATCCACGGCCTGAGAGTGGCTGGTTGGGACGAAAGCGGCGAGTGACGCCGATCGCGCCGCCGGTCCTTCGTCCGGCAAGTCAATGCCGGATTGCGGGCCACCTTTGCCTTTGGGCGAATTGCCTTTTCTTTCTGAGCTGGCTGATGGTACTGGCAGAAACTTAGAAACTGCTTGGGGCTACCCCAATGATGGTTGGGCAAGGCCAGCGCCCCGTCTACGTCTGCGCGGGATGGGAAATCGATCTTGCCAGACGAGAACTGCGCTCCATCGGGAAGCCGGTCCCGTTGGGGGGGCGGGCCTTTGAAATTCTTGGGGAATTAGTCCAGGCGGGGGGCGATCTGGTCTCCAGGAATGACCTGGCGGAACGGGTTTGGCGGGGGGTCTTCGTCGAGGAGAGCGCGCTTAGGGTGCATATCGCGGCGATCCGCAAGGCTTTCGGCTCCGATCGCGACATGCTGGGCACGACAGTCGGCCGTGGCTATCGCCTGCTGGGGGCATGGCGGATCCGGCATATGGATGCGCCGCGTCAATCGGCCGCGCCGGAACTGCCGCCGTCGACCAACATTCCCACGGCGAGGTTCGATCTCATCGGCCGCACAGTTGCGATCGCGCAGCTGTGGGAGCTACTGTCAGCCTATCGGATCGTGAGCCTCATCGGGCCCGGAGGGATCGGCAAGACGGCGCTTGCGCTACAGGCCGCCAGATCGCTGCCGGCCGGCTTTGCGGTTGATCGATTGCTGATCGAGCTGGCCTCACTGTCCAATCCCGAACTTGTTCCTTCGGCCGTCGCCGGTGTGCTCGGCATCAAAGTGGAAGGCGAGGAGATCTCACCGGAATCCGTCGCGCGCGCGATCGGTGCGCGGCAATTGCTACTCATCTTCGACAATTGCGAGCATGTCGTCGATGCAGCGGCCAGGCTGACGGAAACGATCGTCAACCACTGTCCCGAGACGACCATCATTGTAACCAGCCGCGAAGCGCTGCGTATCGACGGCGAACATGTCTATCGCGTTCCTGCGCTGGGCGTGCCGCCCGAAGCACGGCTTGCCCCTGGCGCTGTATTTGAGCACACAGCGGTAGAATTGTTCATGACCAGGGCGCAAGCGCTTGGTTCCAATTTCTCGCGCAACGAAGAGAACCTGGGCGCCGTCGCAGCCATTTGCCGGCGGCTGGACGGCATTCCGCTCGCGATCGAGTTTGCCGCGGCGCGTGCGGTGATGCTCAGCCCGCCGAAACTAGCGGCACTTCTCGACGACAGGTTCAAATTCCTGACGACCGGTCGGCGCACCGCGGTGCCCAGACAGCAGACGCTTCGCGCGACGCTCGACTGGAGTTACGACCTGCTCCCGGAGGCCGAAGCGCGGGTTCTGCGGCAACTCGGCATATTCGCCGGAGATTTCCTGCTCGATGCAGTGGTTGCGGTTGCCGGAAATCACATCAGTGATGTCACCGGTCAGCTTGCCAATCTGGTGGCCAAGTCGCTCGTTGTCGCCGACATTCGCGGGGACCGTCCTTACTATCGCCTGCTGGATACGACGCGCGCCTATGCGTTGGAGAAGCTGCATGCGAGCGGAGAATATTCCGATGCCGCCCGACGCCACGCCGAATATTATTGCGATTTCTTCGCCAGCGCAGAAACCGATAGCGAGCTGAAACAGCAGGCGGAGTGGCTTGCCATCTACGGCCGGCATATCGACAATGTCCGCGCCAGTCTCGATTGGGCGTTCTCGCCTGCCGGAGACGCGCAGATCGGGGCGGCGTTGACCGCGGCGGCGGTCCCGCTATGGGTGCAATCGTCGCTGCTCGCAGAATGCCGCGAGTTGACCGAGCTGGCACTGGCAAGTCTCGACGCGACCGCCGCGAACGCACTGCAACTGCGCATGCAATTGTCGGCCGCGCGTGGCTGGTCGCTGATGTACGGTGTTGGGAGGGCTCGGGAGGCCGGTCCTGCCTGGGCCGCGACCCTGCAGCTTGCCGAGGAGCTCGGCGACCGCGACTACCTTTTGCGCGCGCTTTGGGGGCTGTGCATCGATCAGTTCAACAATGGGGCGTTTCGGAAGGCGCTTGAATTCGCGCATCGCTTCGCCGCGGGCGTGGCGGATTCCAGCAATTCCGTCGACCGGATGATGGCTGACCGGCTTTTCGCCACCACGCTGCATTATCTCGGTGATCAGAGGCTGGCGCATCATCACATTACGCGAACCTTGTCGTCCCTTGCGGATCTGTCGCCGAAGCCGCAGGTCATCCGTTTCCGGTTCGACCTGCGGGCCTCGGCGCACTACTTCCACGCCCGTATCCTTTGGCTGCTTGGATTGGCGGATCAGGCATTGAGCGTCGTCGAGCACAACATCGAGGAAGGCCGCGCGAGCGGTCACGCCCTGACATTCTGCAGCGTGCTGGGGCAGGGCGCCTGCCCGATCACTTTCTTTGCCGGTGATCTCGACGCGGCGGAGCGCTACTGCACATTGCTGATCGAGCACACCGAACGTCACCCGATCCGCCTGTGGAACTTGTGGGCGCGTGCCTTCAGGGGGGTGGTGATGGCGCGACGCGGCGCCGTCGCTGACGGACTGCCCGTGCTGCGCAAGGCGCTTGAGCTGGCGGGCGACGCACGGTTCTTGCCGCGCTTCCTGCTGCCTCTCGGCGAACTGGCGGCATGCCTTGGCGAGGCCGGCGAGGTGTCGCAGGGTCTTGCCACGGTCGACGAGGCGCTTGCGCGATGCGAGGCGAGGGACGAGCGATGGTACGAGGCCGAGCTCCTGCGCATCAAAGGTGAATTGCTGCTGCATGCCGGCGAGTATCGCTCTGTTGCCGCGGCCGAACAGGCCTTCGACAAGGCGTTCGCGGTGGCACGCAGCCAAGGCGCGCTGTTCTGGGAACTAAGGACGGCGATCAGTCTTGCAAGATTGCGGATCAGTCAGGACCGTCCCGCCGACGCACACCACATTCTCGCTTCCGCATACGGGAAGTTCACCGAAGGCTTCGAGACATCGGATATGAGGTGCGCGCGAACCATGATGGAGCGGCTTTCGACCGGATAGGTTGAACCGGCGGTACGCTGGCGGATGCCCCGGGGGAGGTATCCGACCTATGCAATCGGATACGCGTGCGGCCTCGGCGAGCGCCGCATCCCCCGTGCTCCAGAACGTCCGGCAACTTGCTCTCCGTGCAGCCTCTCGTGTCGCAGGGGGGCACGCAGTGCTAGCTCCGATGTCGTATGCCGGGATCAGCATGTCCTGGCGTATCACGCAGGTCTTTCGATTCCGCGCTCTTCTATCGGAATTGCACGGCAGCCGTCACCATGCACGGTGTTCTGTCCTGCGCCGTTACTGTAGAATGATCGATGCTGGTCTCTGAAAAGCGTGCGCACGATGTATCCCTTCTCGCGACGAGAACTCCTTGAAACGGCCGTGCGTGCTGCCGCGTTGATCGCTTGGCCCGGCTGCGCGAGGGCGGACGACTACCCCTCTCGCCCCATTCGGCTGGTGATCCCTTATACGGCCGGCGCCGCGGGTGACCAGATCGGCCGGCCTTGGGCCGAGCGGATCGCGTCGCTGCTGGGCCCGACCTACGTCGAGAATGTGGGCGGCGCCGGCGGCGCGCTCGGCTCCTCCGCCGTGGCGCAAAGTGCACCCGACGGCTATTCGCTGCTGCTCGGCAACGGCAGCACCCAGGTCATGATTCCGTTGTCCTCGGCACGTCCTGCCTACGACGCGGTCCGCGATTTCCGGGCGATCTACCGCCTGATCACCAGCACGCTTGCTTTCGTCGTTTATCCTTCGCTGCCGGTCAAGAATCTGCAAGAACTGGCCGCTTACGCGAAGGCCAATCCCGGCACGTTTTCCTACGGGACGCCGGGGGCAGGTACCGGAAACCATCTCGTCGGCGAGATGTTCAGGCAGCAATCGGGCATTCCGGCTGAAATCGTCCACGTCCCTTACCGGGGCATGGGGCCCGCGACCAATGACCTCATCAGCGGCCAGATCCCCTCGATGATCGCGGTCGTGTCCAGTCAGCTCCTGCAGTTACACGAGGCCGGCAAGGTGCGCATGCTCGCGGTGACGAGCGAGAAGCGGTTGAGCGGGGCGCCGGAGATTCCGACCGTCATCGAGTCCGGCATGCCGGGCCTCAGATATGCCGGCTGGTTTGGCCTGTTTGCGCCCAAGGCAACCCCGGACGGGATCGTGGATCGGATCGCCGCGGCCACCCGCAGGGCGATGTCCGAACCAGCGTTGCAGGAAACCTATCGTTTGCAGGGCTTGGAGCCGGACATCGATTCAAGCCCGGATAAATTTCAGCAGTTGGTCGAAGACGAGCTGGGTCGTTTGGCTCCCATCATCAAGTCGATCGGGCTGAAGCGCGATTGAGGCAAGAAAGCTCGCGCCGTGTCGGGCCGCCGCGCGGCGCGATCAATGGGCCGCAAGCGAACCCGAACGCCGGGAGCCCAATTCCGCGAGAAATTCTTTGGCCGCCGTCAGGCCGCGTGTGTGGAATCCCTCGGTAAATCGCCCGTAGATCGGCGCAAGCATGTCCAGCGCTTCTTCGCGGCGGCCTTGTCGCAGCCACAGCCTCGTGAGGCTGATCGCGGTACGCAGTTCATAACCCAGCGTGCCCTGATACCGGGCCAACTCAAGCGATTGCGTGAGGCTCCGTTCCGCCTGCAGGAAATCCGGCTTGCTCCTGCGCATCAGCACTTCTGCCCTTGCCCGCATCATGTCGGGCATTTCCATCATGAAGTTACAACGTCGGGCCTGGGCAATCGCCCGATCAATCGTATCCAGTGCTTCATCGCCGTGATCTGTCGCTGCCAAAGCTGTCGCGAACGGTGCGCAAAGCCCGGCTACTACGCCGAAGCGTTGGCTCTGCAGCTTCTCGACCGAGTTTTTCAGCATGGCGAGCCCGGGATCGGCCTCGCCCCGCGCCAGCAGCGCGATTCCCTTCATGGCTTCGCCGACAACTTGGAAGGTCGCGAGGCCGTGTCTGCGGGTCTCAACGACGAGCCTGTCAATGTGCTCCTCGTAGTTCTCCAGCTCCTCGTTCCAATAGAAGACAGCGAATGCCGATAGCAGCGCTCTGCAGAGCATGATCGGATGGTTCGCAGTGATGGCGTGGGAAACGACTCTGCGCGCCGTTTCCGCGGCCTGATCGGGATGTCCCTGAAGCCAGAGAATGCGGGCGAGGGTGATGTGGGCGCGCCCGGTATAGTTGAGAGGCAGGTCGCCATGGATTTTCGCGTCCCGGCCCGGACGACGCAAGGCGGCTTCGATGTAGGCGCGCGAGGCGGCGACGTCGCCAAGATAGTGGTAGGAGATGCTCAGCGATACGCGCATGCGCGCCACTGCAGCGGGGTCTTCGCTGGCGATGGCAACGGCCTCGCCGCGCTTGGCGGTCTTCAATGCGTCGTCGAAGTTGCCGGCGAACAATTGGAGCAGATGGAGCCGGTCGATCAGGCGGATCTGACTGGGCGCGTCGCCGGTCTTCTCGGCCAGCTCAAGCGCCCGGTTGAAGCAAGCAACACTCAAATCGTCGATTTGTCCTGTGAGTAGCCGGGCCGATCCCAGTGCGGCGTGAAGTGCGAGGTCGTATCTGACATTCGCGGCCGTTGGATCGAGCGCTTCAATGGCGTGCGTGACCCAGAGCTGGCATTCGGCCAAAAGCGACAGCTTGAAGAACAGGGGTATCGATGCCGCAGTGAGGGCCACGCCGGTTCTGCGGTCTCCTTGATCCGAGAAGCACCATGTCAGCGCGCAGCGTATGTTGCCGATCTGATCGGCGATCGCCGATAGATGTTGGTCCGTCTCGTCACCCGCGCGTTCAAGTAGACCGAGAAAGTATGAGGCATGGCGTTGCGCCATCGACCGGCCATCCACCCTGGCGGCAAGTTTCTCCTGTGCGTAGGCCCGGGTCGTGTCCAGAAGCCTGTAGCGCGTTGAGCCTGTGTTCAGCGTCAGCATCGACTTGGCGGCCAGGCTGGCGAGGGCCGCCATGATCATGTCATCGTCGATCAACTCGGAGGCGGCGATCGATTGAGCGGCCTCCAGGGTGAAGCTGCCTACGAACACCGACAGCCGGCTGAGGATCACACGCTCTGACTCGGACAGAAGATTGAAACTCCACTCGATGGTTGCGCGTAGCGTCCGGTGCCGAGGCAGCGCGGTACGCCGTCCCTCCCACAGCAGATTAAAATGCTTGTCGAGGAGTTCGAGCATGGATTTCACGCCATATGCGCACACGTGGCTAGCGGTGAGCTCGATTGCAAGCGGGATGCCGTCGAGCCGGCGGCAGAGGTTGCCGACATCCGACGCATTCGCATCGGTCAACTCGAACTCGCTACCCCCGGCAGTCGCGCGCTCCACGAAGAGCTCCACGGCAGGGTAGGTGCGCGCGCTTGCGGCCGTCAGAGCGGCGTCTTCCGGTGGGCTTGCGAGCGGCGGCAGGCGATGGATGTGCTCGCCTTCGACACGCAGCAACTCTCGGCTCGTGGCCAGGATATGCAGCTCCGGCGCCTCCTTAAAAAGCCGTTCGGCCAGCGCCGCTGCCGTTTCGATGACATGCTCGCAGCAGTCCAGAATCAGCAGCATTCGCCTGTCGCGCAGAAATGCCGCCAGGCTGCCCGAGGGATCGTTCGATCGCGCCGGAAGTCCAAGCGCAGATGCGGCGATGCCGGGTACGAGAGCGGCGTCGCCGATCTCGCCGAGGCTGAGAAAGTGGACCTGACCGGCAAAATCCGGGAGCAGGGCGTGGCCTATGGAAACGGCGACCGTCGTCTTGCCGATGCCGCCGGGGCCGACGATGGTAACGAAACGCTGGACCTTCAGCTTTTCCGATATGTCTTCGATAGTGCGTTCGCGTCCGGTCGTCAGCCGCGGACACGCCGGCAGATTGTGGTCGTGAGCGGGGGGGGACCTGACCGGCGCGGGTTCTGCGCTTTCCCGGCGCGAGACCGAGCCGACGAAGCAGTAGCCCTGTCCGGAGACCGTGCTCAGATATTTGGCGCCGGCCCTGCCGTCCCCGAGCGCCTTGCGAAGTGCCGCGACATGGACACGCAGGCTGCCTTCGTCGACGTTGACGCCAGGCCATGCGCTGGCCATCAGATCGCTCTTGCTGACGACGGTGCCCGCCTGGATGATCAGCGTCAGCAGGATGTCGAACGCACGATCCGACAGTTGGATTGGGCTGCCATTCCTTTCGATCCGCTTCTGCGCGGCATGCAGGAGAAACGGCCCGAAGACAAAGATATCTTGGGCGGAAGATCCGGTAACGGTCGTCGTGTCACTGCTTCGCCAGCGGAAGTTCATTTTTTGGGGATCTCAACCCGACAGCCGACTTGTGACGTTCCATGACTTAGGAGTGCACCAAAGCCTGGGAGCGCACCGAGGCTTGTAACGTAGCGGCTGCCTCAAGCGTAACATTCGACAGTATCGGGGTAAAGGAGCGCCCGCACTTCACACGTGCGTCACTTTTGCCGGGTGGACATACGAGCTCGGAGTATCCCAGTTTTTCAGAAAACCGTCCCGGATTGCAGAAAAGGACCAAAACGGCCGCCGTTCAAGGTTTGCGAGATGTCGTACATGGCGGCTAGTTCCCAGGATCATCGGTCGATGGCAGGAATGTGCGGCGCCAGCGTCCGGGGCTCAGGCTGGCGTAGGTCTCGCCGGCATCCCAGGTCTCGACGGGGAGGGGGCGGCCGTTATACCAGCATTCGTGATCAACGATGTCTTTGAGAAACACCGATACGAGGGACGCGTCGTCATTTCCCAGCGAGGCGCTCTGCTCGATCGGCTTGTCGAACTGCAGTTCAGTGCCGGCAAGGAGCCCGCGGCGCAAGGTTCGGTGGACATGTGTCGGCGGCTCGGGCATCCCAAAGCAATCCGCAAACTTCGCGCCATGGGCGCGAACACGCCGCGATCTCGATGCTCCAGACGGGTTGCTCATCGAGGCTCACGCTGCATATTCGCGAGACGGGCCCAGTCTATCCGATAACCGTCGGCTTGAGAATGTCTGCCAGCCCGATCCGGCGAAGCAGTTCCGCCCGAGTGCGATCGGCGACTGCGTCGACGACAGCAGCCCCATCATCGTCTGGACCGAAGTGAACCCGCAACGGACGCTGTCCGAACGGCGTGTCCACGACATTCACTATTGCGCTCGCTACCTCATGCGGGGCCGGATCCCGGGGCGAAAGCTCCGCAAGGCCCGAAAGCGCGATTTCGCTCACGTCCGCGGTCGGACCATCCGCGTATTCTTCCGCCCGAATGGTGTCGGCCGGCCTGCCGGAGCGAACATAATGGCCGGGCCCGAGAGCGCCGGGAACGACGATCGTCGTCTCGATGCCCCAACGAGCGAGCTCACCGGCGTAGCTCAATGCCAGCGCATCCAGCGCCGCTTTCGACGAAGCATAGGCGCCCAGGAAGGGTACCGAGCCGCCTCGCGCACTACTCGACGTAATCCAGATGAGCAGGCCCTGGCCCTGCTTGCGCAATTGAGGCAATGCCGCGCGATTGACGCGCTGCGTGCTCAGCACGTTGGTATCGTAGAGTTCGGCAAGTTGCTCTGGCGTAAAAGCCTCCGTCGGTCCGTATACGACCTGCCTGGCATTGTGCACGACCACGTCCAGGCGACCATTTTCGGCAATGATGGTTTCGATGGCCAAATTCACCGAGGCCTCGGAAGAAACGTCGAGCTCGATCGTGCGCAAATCGACGCCATGCTTGCCCGCGTCTGCTCTGATCTCCTCAACGCGACGCGCGTTGCGGCCCTTCGTTTCTCGCATTGACACGTATACCTTGTGGCCCGCGTGCGCCAGTTCCTGGCAGATGCTTCTTCCGATGCCGTTCGCGGCCCCCGTGACGATGATCACTTTGCCCATTCGCTTCCCACTATCCAAAGTCTCCGCATAAAAGGCAGCCCCGCGGAGGCACAGCCGCATCGTTTTGGTGATCCGCTTCGCCGCCTTTGAGCGAAGAGCATCCGGAATAAGGGGCCGCACCAAGTGGGTCTTTCGACCGTGGCGAGCGATTTCCTAAAAGCACGAAATATTTCGAAAAGGCCCGCTCAGGTGACGGGAAAGCCTCGACGGAGACTGAACCGAGAGGATTTGCCGCCATGCCGCCTGCCCACTGAATTGGGGTGCGGCCGGCGCCATCCGACAGGACGGCCGCATGGTGGGACCGCCCGGCGTGCCTTCCCGAAATTGCCGGTGCGTTTGAGAAGATCGGTGCAGTGGTGGCCGGCTACAAGAATCCGCGCGTTTGGATCAACGGACCGCAATCACCAGGCGGCTTGCGCATCACACGGAGGCGGAATGAACCAGCCAGGCAAACTATCGCGCTCGGGGCTTGGGTCGCTCGTCCTGATCGCGGCCGTGCTCGGAGGAGGCGCCGCCGCCTTCGCGTACACCGCGGGCTGGCTCTCGCCCGGACGTCTCACGCCGGAACGGATGATCGAGGCGCTGACGCCGCCGAGCGGCGCGCCGCTCGGGCACCGACGAAATCATGCCAAGGGAATCTGTTTCACCGGTGTGTTCGAGGCGAACGGAAACGGGGTCGAGCTCTCTCGGGCCAAGGTCTTCGCGCAAGGCCGCTACCCGGCCTTGGGCCGTTTCAATCTCGGCACAGCCAATCCGAACGCGGTGGATGCGACCGTGCGCGTGCGTGGCATGGGGCTGCTGATCTCAGCGGCGGACGGCGAAGAGTGGCGGACGGCGATGATCAGCCCGCCGATCTTTCCGGTTTCCACGCCGCAGGCATTTCACGAACTGTTGCTCGCATCCGGCAGCAAGGATCCCGAGGCGATGAAAGCGTTCGCCCGCGCAAATCCGGAGTTTGCCGGGTTCGCGGCCTGGGCCAAGACGGCGCCCTGGACCGACAGTTATGCGGAGGAGCCTTATAACAGTCTTGATAGTTTCGTCTTCACGGATGCGAACGGCGGGGATCACGCGGTGCGATGGTCGCTCCTGCCGTCGGCACAGCCCGTTTCGATTTCGCAAGCCGATCTCGAAAAGCGCGGCCCGGACTTTCTCGAGCAAGAGATCAAGGAACGGGTTCAGACCGCGGGGCCGCAACGATGGACCATGGTCATCACCGTGGCCAATCCGGGCGACCCCACGGCCGACCCGAGCAAGGCCTGGCCGACGGGCCGTCGCACGGTTGAGGTTGGAACATTGGTCGTGCTGCAGATCGAACCGGAGCGGGATGGTTCTTGCCGCGACATCAATTTCGATCCGACCGTTCTCCCGGCGGGCATCCGGGTGTCGGACGATCCTTTTCCCGCCGCCCGTTCATCGGTCTACCGCAAATCCTATGATTTGCGCGCGGCCGAAGCCAAGGACTATCCACGAACCGAGGCGGTCAAGCCATGAGCAATGCTCCCTATCGTTTTGCGCCGCTTCAGCGGCTGCTGCATTGGCTGATGGCAGCTTGCATCTTCGCCATGCTCTTCATCGGGGTGGGCATGGTGTCTACAGTCATGCCGAACTATCTGCCGCTCATCCTCATCCACAAGACGCTGGGCGTCGCTCTCCTGGCGCTTGTTGCGATCCGGCTGGCGCTACGGCTGTATTATGGCGCGCCGCCATTGCCGGCCAATCTGCCGATGGTGATGAAGCTCGGCGCAAAACTGTCGCATCAGATGCTGTATGCGCTCATGGTTGTCATGCCGTTGCTGGGCCTCGGAATGCTTTGGGCAGCGGCTTATCCCGTCGTCCTGTATGGCGGGCTTCAAATTCCGGCGCTGCTGCCGCAGAGCGATGGCCTGCACACGCTGCTCTGGAATGCCCACGTCTATCTGGGATTTGCGTTTTTCGCACTGGTGTTGCTGCATCTGGCCGCAGGTTTGTTCCACGCCTTGATCCGGCGCGATGGCGTATTCGAGACGATCGCGCCCCTGCCGTTGCGGGACAAGGACATCATCACAATGAAAACGCTACGTTCCGCGGCCATCGCGCCAGCAATCCAAAATACTCCTGGTCAGCAAGATCGCATCGCGTGACGCGCAGCCGGAATTTCCCCACCGCCAACAACAAGGATACCGACAATGACCAGAGCAGAACTGCAAAGTCCGACAGATCTGGGATCCAATGCCAATCGTGATATCCCTGCCGCGCTGAGAGCGCTGCTGGCTGACGTTTTCGCGGTGTATCTGAAGACCAAGAATTTCCACTGGCATGTCTCGGGAAGCCACTTTCGCGACTATCACCTCATGCTGGACGAGCAGTCCGACCAGATCTTCGCCATGACTGACGAGATTGCCGAGCGCGCGCGCAAGATCGGCGGGACGACAATCCGGTCGATAGGTCATATTGCACGCGAGCAACGCATTATCGACAACGATGCGGAATACGTCGATCCACAGGACATGCTGGCGGAGCTGCGCAGCGACAACCAGCAGCTAACGCGGGAAATGCGGCGGGTCCACGAACTCTGCGATGAATATGGCGACGTCGCAACGGCAAGCGTCCTGGAAAACTGGATCGACGAGGCGGAACGGCGCATCTGGTTCCTGTACGAAGCTGGCCGAACGGGTCCGAATTCGTGAGTGCAAGGCATGCATTCGCCAGCGAAACGAGAGGTGTGGCCGACCGCCACATCGAACGCGATGGCGACACGCATGTCGGCCGGTCCGTCCATTTCGCATGGGTAATTCGTGGGCCTCGTCCCGCGGGGCGGCCGGCATCGTGCAGATGGGCAATATCGACCGCCTACTCGAAAGATCACCCAAGACAGATTTCATAGGCTTGTCTCATTCGCGACCGGGAGAGGACTGGTCGTGCGGACAAGGGTTAGATCATGACGGACACATTGAACACGAACGCGTCGCTCGGACGGGCCATCCACGCCATCACCGGAAAATGGGGCTGGTTTGTGGCGCTCGGGATCGGTGAACTGGTCCTCGGCGGTGTTGCGTCCGTAAATCTGATGGCGGCCAGCCTGGCTTCGGTGCTGGTCATCGGGGCCACCATGGCGGTCGCCGGCATTTTCCAGATCGTGCATGCCTTTTCGATGCATGGCCTGCGCGGCTTCCTGTTTTGGCTGTTGGCAGGCATCGTCTATGCGGCCGCCGGCGCCATCATATGACCCGGTCCTGGCGTCGTTCACGTTGTCCCTCGTGGTCTGTGCCTCCCGATTGCCGCCGGCGCGATGCGGATATGGGCCGGTTTCCATATGCGACCGGCCGCAGGCTGGCGTTGGATCGTGGCGGCCGGCGTTCTCGCATTCTGCGTCGGCATCCTATTGGTGGCAGCCTGGCGGGCATCGGCCTGTGGCTGCTGGTGGTCGACCTGGTCTTCCAAGGATGGGGATTAATTGCATTCGGCCTCGCGTTCAAGGCGCGCGCCTCCTGGCATTCGAGCCAGCCGGCGGCAGTGTGAGTCATGATGATGGCTTCTACATTCAGTCGGCATGAGGAGATCGCCTGGCGCAGCGGACGCGCCACCCAGGCCTCGCGGCTCGTTGCCGAAGAGACGGCGGTCGCGCTTAGCTACAACGGCTCGACCCATGCCGTGATGATGGCAACACCGGCCGACCTTGAGGATTTCGGCATAGGCTTCACGCTCACCGAGGGCATTGTGGAGCGTGCGAGCGAGATCAGGAGCATCGAATCGATTCCGGGCGAACTCGGCATCGAGGTGCGAATGTGGCTCGATGGCGATCGCGCGGCGGCCTTGGCCGCACGGCGCCGGGCCATCAGCGGACCCGTCGGCTGTGGTCTTTGTGGCATTGAAAGCCTTGAACAGGCGCGGCGGACGCCACTGCGCGTGGCGAACGGCGACATCGCCTTTCACGCAACGGATCTGCTCGCGGCGATGCAGGCGCTGGTTCCCCTTCAAATTCTGAACCAGCAGACGCGATCGGTGCATGCGGCGGCCTTCTGGTATCCGTCCAGCGGCATCGGACCGGTCAGGGAGGATGTCGGTCGGCATAACGCGCTCGACAAGCTCGCCGGTGCGCTTCGCGGCGAGGGCCTATCGGCCACCGGCGGCGCGGTGCTGCTGACGAGCCGCGTTTCGGTGGAGATGGTACAAAAGGCAGCCATGATCGGCACGCCGGTTCTGATTGCCGTTTCGGCGCCGACCACGCTTGCGATCCGGACCGCAGAAGAAGCGGGAATCACGCTGCTCGCGATCGCCCGTGATGACGGTTACGGCGTATTCACGCATCCGCATCGCATCGTCCTGCCCTCGCATCCGTTGCTCTGTGAGGAGCGCCGATCGGCGTGAGATTGTGCAAATGGCTCTGGACGCGACATCTCCGGGATTGTCCGAAGAGCAGGCCGGCACCTATGCGCCGGAACAGTCGCTTCCGGTGGCATGTCTTCTGAGCATGTCGGGAGGCTTCCTCGATGTCTTCGCCTGGCTTTCGTTCGGCGGTGTTTTTGCCAATTCGCAGACCGGAAATGTGGTGTTCCTCGGGATGTACGCCGCGTCCGAACAATGGCACCAAGCCGCCCATCACGTCCCTCCGATTCTCGCCTTTCTCGCGGGCGCATCGGCGGCAGTTTTTATTCGAGCGCCACTGCTTTGTCTGGCAGGTGAGATCGCCTGCCTGACGCTGGTGATGCTGGTGCTGCATCGATTTGCCGAACCGATTCCGATCGTGGCGATTTCCTTCGGGGTCGCGCTGCAAACGGCGAGCTTCAGGCAAGTCGAACGCTGGAAATATCTTTCGGTCACCGTAACCGGAAACATGCTGCGCGCAGTCGAGCAGCTTGCGTTGGTGCCGGATCGCGAGGCGTTGCACGGCGCAAGGACCATGCTGGCTGTCTGCCTGATGTTTCTACTGGGGACCGCTATCGGCGGATGGATGACAATGCGGCTGGGGACAGGCGGTCTCGCCGTTCCGATCGGCCTGTTGGCGTCAGCGCTCTGGCTCTGCTGCCGGGGTCGTGGCCGCTGCCAGAGCTAAACCATCCTTCCAAACCAGGCGTATTCGCAACCGGGCATTCGTTTCAGGAAGCCTGAATGCGATCGACCCGCGCGCGAACGCAAACCGCATACTTCGCGCCATGCCATTCGGCAAAACGACGTTCGTTCGCGGAAGCGTGCTTCTTGGTGCGCCGTGTAGGTTTCCAGCCAACGCCGGCCAGGCGTTCTGATGTCGAATGCCACGCGAGGCAATGATGACCGACCTCCGCAAAGAAACAGACAGTCTCGGTGAAGTCGAAGTTCCTGCCGACAAGCTCTGGGGAGCGCAGACGCAGCGTTCGCTCGAGCACTTCAGCATCGGCAAGGATCTGATGCCGCGCGAAATGATCCAGTCCTACGCGATCCTGAAAAAAGGTGCGGCGAACGCTAATCACGCCGGTGGTCGTCTTGACGGCAAGCTTCACAAGCTGATCGTCCATGTCTGCGACGAGATTCTGGCGGGGCAGCATCGTGGCATGTTCCCGCTGCATGTCTGGATGACCGGCAGCGGCACGCAGTTCAACATGAATGTGAATGAGGTGATCTCGAACCGATGCTGCCAGCTCGCGGGTACCCCGCTCGGCAGCAAGCGTCCGGTCCATCCGAACGATCACGTCAACATGTCGCAATCGTCGAACGACAGCTTTCCATCCGCGATGTACATCGCGGCCGCCGTGAACGTGACGCAGCGGCTTGTTCCGGCTGTCAAGGCCCTGCATGACGCGATCGCCACGAAGGCCAGCCAGTGGGACGATGTCGTCAAGATCGGTCGAACCCATATGCAGGATGCGACCCCGCTGACATTGGGGCAGGAATGGTCCGGTTACGCCGGCATGCTCGGCGACGACCTGACGCGCATCGACGACGCGCTCAAAGGTGTATTCCGGCTTGCGCTCGGCGGCACGGCCGTCGGCACCGGGATCAATGCAGCGCCGGGGTTTGCCCAGGCCGTTGCCGGCGAAATTGCGCGGTTGACGGGGCTGCCTTTCGTTACCGCACCGAACAAGTTCGCCGTGCAGGGCGCGCACGACGCGTTGGTGCAGCTATCCGGAACGCTGCGCACGCTCGCCGGGTCGCTCTACAAGATCGGAAACGACATCCGCCTCATGTCCTGCGGCCCGCGCGCGGGCTTTGCCGAACTGCTGATCCCCGAGAACGAACCCGGCTCGTCGATTATGCCGGGCAAGGTCAACCCGACGCAGGCAGAAGCGTTGACGATGATCGCGGTGCAGGTGATGGCGAACGACGTCGCGGTTGGATTCGGCGGCGCCGGCGGCTATCTGGAAATGAATGTCTACAAGCCGCTGATCATCCATAACATTGCGCAGTCGATCACCATCCTCACTGACGGCTGCACGAACTTCCGCAAATTCCTCGTCGAGGGCACGAGGCCGAACCACAAGAAGATCAGGGAGTATGTGGAGCGGTCGCTGATGCTCGTAACCGCCCTGGCGCCGGTGATCGGCTACGACAAGGCCTCACAGATCGCTCACTACGCGATGGATAACGATCTCACGCTGAAATCCGCGGCGCTCAAGCTCGGTTTCGTGACCGGGCCCGAGTTCGACCGCATCGTCGATCCCGCCAAGATGGTCAAGCCTTATGTCGCGGAGGTCAACGCGCCTCTCGCAATCGGCGCACCGGCAAGTTGACGGGAGCGGATGCGATGATTCGGTGCGTGAAGCTGTGGACCGGTGCGGAAGGCAAGTCGCATTTCCAGGAAGGTTTCGTCGAGCTCGAACCCGGGGCGAGGGGAGACGCGCTCAGCACAAAACTCGGGATCAGTTCCGCCTCGTTCCACGAAACGGATGTGGATCCGAAGCTCGGGTGGCATCCGGACGCCGCACGGCAGCTGGTGATTTCCTTGAGCAGTACCCTGCAATTCGAAACGCAGGACGGAGGATTCACGCTTCGTCCGGGCGACGTCCTGTTCACGGAAGACACGGGCGGAGCCGGCCATGTCTGGACGATGATCGGCGACGAGCCCTGGCGCCGCCTCTACACGATCCTCGAACCGAATAGCGCCGTTTCGTTTCGACCCGCCGTCCAGGCCGGAGAAGGCTGTGCGGGCAGTGCAACAAGAGCATCAGGAGAGAATCGATGATCCGTTGTGTGCGTCTATGGACCGGAGAGGACAACAATTCGCATTTCGAGGAAGGGGTCATCGAGCTGGAGCCGGGCCAGCGCGGCGACGCGCTCAGCGGCAAGATCGATGCGGTCACCATTTCCTTCCAGGAAACCGGATCGGGCGGCACTTTCTCCTGGCACAAAGCGCCCACCCGCCAGCTGGTGATCACGCTGAGCGGAACGCTCGATTTTCAGACCCGCGATGGCCAGCACTTTCTGCTTCACCCCGGCAACGTCCTGCTTGCGGAGGACACCACAGGCTCGGGGCATAGCTGGAAGCTGACGGACGATACGTCGTGGCGCCGCGCCTATGTGGTGCTGCGGCGGGGCGCGCACGTTCCGTTCCGCGCCAAGGAGCGGCAGCCGGCCCAGGCCTGATCGAGCCATCCAGGACAGCGACATCCAACCTTAACGAGGAGAAATCCCATGCAAGGCACTTCCGATCGCGAACTCGACGTCGCACTCATCGGTGCAGGCATCATGAGCGCCACGCTCGGCGTCCTTCTCAAGGAGTTGGAGCCTTCTCTTGCGATCCAGATGTTTGAAGTTCTGGACGATTGTGCGCTCGAAAGTTCGGACGCCTGGAACAATGCCGGCACGGGCCACGCGGCAAATTGCGAGATGAACTACACCCCGGAGAGGCCCGACGGCAGCGTCGATATCTCCAAGGCGCTCCAGGTCAACGTCGAGTTCGATCTGTCCCGGCAGTTCTGGTCCTATCTGGTCGGGCGGGGAGCGATTGCGGATCCGCGCGCCTTCATTCATCCGGTGCCTCACATGAGCTTCGTGCACGGCGTCGACAACGTTGCGTTCCTCAGGAAGAGGTACAAGGCGATGGCGGCCCACCATTGTTACGAGGGCATGGAATATAGCGAGGATCCGAAGAAGATCGCCGAGTGGGTCCCATTGGTAATGGAAGGCAGGACCAGCGGCGATCCCGTAGCGGCAACGCGCATTATTACGGGCACCGACGTCGATTATGGTTCCCTGACCCATCTTCTGGTTCACCATCTTGTCGGCCAGCCCGGCTGTGCCGTTCACTACAAGAGCTGCGTCACCGGTCTCGTCCGCGAACAGGATGGTCGCTGGCGCATCGACGTGCGCGAAACCGATAGCGGCGAGAAGCGGTCGGTCCGCGCAAAGTTCCTCTTCATCGGCGCCGGCGGCGGTGCACTGCCGCTGTTGCAGAAATCCGGCATTCCGGAAGGGCGCGGCTATGGCGGCTTTCCGGTCAGTGGAATCTGGCTGCGCTGCGACGATCCTGACATCAACAAGCGTCACCATGCCAAGGTCTACGGCAAGGCGGCGGTCGGCTCGCCGCCGATGTCCGTGCCGCATCTCGATACGCGCGTGATCGGAGGTCAGCACTCGCTGCTGTTCGGCCCCTATGCGGGCTTCTCGAGCAAGTTTCTCAAGCACGGTTCACTGCTCGACCTTTTCGAGTCTATTCGTCCCGCCAACGTCAAGCCGCTGCTCTCGGTGGCGCGTGACAATTTCGATCTCACCGAATATTTGGTCGGGCAGCTGCTGCAGTCCGAAGGCCACCGTCTGGCGACGCTCGACGAATATTTTCCGAACGCAGACCCGAAGGACTGGAGATTGCAGGTCGCAGGCCAGCGCGTTCAGATCATCAAGCCTGACGTCAAGCGCGGCGGATTGCTCGAATTCGGAACCGAGCTTGTCGGCGCCGACGATCATTCGCTGGTCGCGCTTCTCGGCGCCTCGCCGGGCGCCTCCACCGCGGCGTTCATCGCAATCAGCGTGCTGGAGAAGTGTTTTGCCGGAGAGCTTATGGCAAGCGCCTGGCTGCCGAAGCTGAAGCAGATCATCCCGTCCTACGGCGTGTCGCTGATCGATGATGCGGGTTTCTGCCGTCAAATTCGTGCGATGACGGCCGAAATTCTCAAGATCGACAACATCCAGTGTCCCGCGACACGAGTGTCGGCTGCCAGGCGCGCCTGAGTGAGCAGGAGACTTTCCGATGGACCCCACGGCGCTTCTGCTGTCGCGTTTGCAATTTGCCTTTACCATATCCTTCCACATCATCTTCCCGGCCTTCACCATCGGTCTTGCCGCCTGGCTCACGGTGCTGGAGGCGTTGCACCTGCGCACCGGGAAGATGGTTTATCAGGTGCTGTTCGAGTTCTGGCTCAAGATATTCGGCATCGCATTCGGTCTCGGCGTCGTTTCGGGCGTCGTCATGGGCTTCCAGTTCGGAACGAACTGGAGCGAACTGTCCAGGATGTCAGGACCGATCCAGGGGCCGCTCCTGTCCTACGAGACGTTCACCGCCTTCATGCTCGAGGCGAGCTTCTTCGGCATCCTCGTGTTTGGCAGGAAGCGCGTGCACCCCTGGTTCTACCTTTTCTCCGTGGCAATGGTGGCGCTCGGGACCACGCTGTCCGCCTTCTGGATCATGATCAACAATAGCTGGATGCAGGTGCCGGTCGGCTACGTCCAGCAGAACGGTGTGCTGGTTCCGGACGACTGGATGAAGATCATCGTTAATAGGGTGGCCATGGTTCGCTTCATGCACATGCTGCTGGCGGCGTATCTGTCCAGCGCGTTCTGTGTTGCGGCAACAGGCGCATGGTACCTACTGCGAAAGACCTACCGCAGCGAAGCGCTGATCATGCTTCGCATGGGACTGTTCCTTGCGGCCGTCCTCGTGCCGGCGCAACTCGTGTTCGGGCATCTCGTCGGTGACTACGTGCACGAGCATCAGCCCGCCAAGTTCGCGGCGATCGAGGCACGCTGGCACGACGAGCAGCCGGCCGGCGAGGTGATCATCGCAATTCCCGATCCGGCAACGGAATCGAACCGTTACGAGATCAAGATCCCGGTGCTCGGCAGCATCATCGGGAGCATGAGCACGACCTCCAGGGAGGTCGGCTTGACGTCCTTTCCCCCGCAGGACCGGCCGCCGGTACTGATTCCCTTCCTGACCTTTCGCGTGATGGTCGGTTGTGGCCTGATCATGCTTGGTCTGGCCTGGCTCGGATCCTGGCTGATCATCCGGCGCAGGCTCGAAGGAAGCCGCTGGGTGCTGCGCTTCATCTTTCTGAGCTTTCCGCTGCCGTTTATCGCAACGCTGGCGGGCTGGTACACCGCCGAAGTCGGCCGTCAGCCATGGGTCGTCTACGGCGTGCTGCGCACCGAGCATGCCATGACGCCGTTCCTGACGGCGTATGCAGCGGCCACCTCGCTGATACTGTTCGCTGTCGTCTACGCCTTCATCTTCTCGTTTGGCATCTACTACATCTATCGGCAGCTGCGCGCCGGTCCCGGCGTCTCTCATGCCGCAACTTCGCCGGATGTCATGGCGAACCGGCCGATGTCGCTTGCCGATCCCGGGTTGCTCTCAGACCGCAACTACGCTCAAGCAGGAGAATAAGCCATGGTGACATTCTGGGTCGCATTGCTGGCGATCAGCATCCTGATCTATCTCCTGCTCGATGGCTTCGATCTCGGCGTCGGGATATTGTTCCTGCTGCCGAACAGCGAGTCGCGCCGGCGCGCCATGCTGGGTGCGATTGCGCCGTTCTGGGACGGCAACGAAACCTGGCTCGTCGTAACGGGCGTGATCCTGTGGGGCGCATTCCCGGTCGTCTATGCAACGGTGCTCTCGGCCTTCTATCTTCCCGTGATCTTCATGTTGCTGGGATTGATCCTGCGTGGGGTCGCCTTCGAATTCCGCAACAAGTCGCAGGGAGCGCGCTGGATCTGGAATCTCAGCTTCGCCGGCGGCTCCCTCGTTGCCAGCTTCATGCAGGGCGTGATGGTTGGCGCGCTCGTAAAGGGGTTGCCTATCGTGAATGGCCAATATTCCGGCGGGATATTCGGCTGGTTCAGCATGTTCTCGATTCTGTGCGGTGTCGGCCTTTGTCTCGGCTATGCGTTGCTTGGCGCCTGCTGGCTGGTGAGAAAACGGGGAGGCGTGGTTCGCGACCTCGCCCGCAGCCAGATTCCATTGCTGGCAACCGGCGTCCTCCTGTTCCTGATCCTGGTCTTCAGCCACGCGCTGTTGCAGGATTTGCCGATCCTGCACCGGTGGACCGACCGGCCCTATCTGTTCGTTTTTCCGGCGATCGGCGCTGCAGCCGCCTGCATTCTTGCTTCGAGCATTCTGCGGCATGACGACTATTGGCCGTTTCACATGGTCTCGCTGATCTTCATATCGGCCTTCGGGGCACTGGCGCTTTCGTTCTGGCCCTACATGGTTCCGTTCGCCATCACCATCGATGAAGCCGCCGCGCCTCATGCGAGCCTTGCCTTCATGTTCTGGGGGGAGGGACTGTTCATCTTCCCCCTGATGCTTATCTATGTCGCAACCGGTTTCCGCGTCTTCCGGGGAAAGTTCATCTCCGAACCCGGGCACTATTGACGCGGCCCCTGCGTCGCGGACATCAGGCGGCAAGCAAAATTAAAGGCGCCGGTTCCGGCGCCTTTGTCGTTTCAGGATTTAAGCACGACGCCTGGACTGTTGTCTGGCCATTGGGCGATCAGCTTCTCATCTATATTGAGATGCTGCGCGACCAGTTTCGGCGGCGTGTGCGTCAGCCAGTTGGAGAGCGATATTTCTTCGTAGCGCGGCGCACGGAACACGCCGACGAACTGCAGATCGGTGTCGCCGATGTTCTCGACGTAGTGCCCGAGATTGCGCGGGACGTAGCCGATGTCGCCGGCGGCAAAATTCGTCGTCAGCGCATTGGGGCCGGTATTGAACACCGTCATCCGCGCATTGCCCTTGATATAGTACTGCCACTCATCCGCGTTCGGATGCCAGTGCATTTCCCTGACCGCGCCCGGAGGCATCGTCACCAGAGCCGCCGCGACGGTGGTGGCTACCTTGAAATTCGTGCTGTCGGCGACACGGATGTTTCCGGCGGAACTTTCCTTGACTGGAGCTGAGCTGCCCAGCGGGTGGACGAACGGGTAGGGTGGCGCCTCGGCATGCCGGGCGATGGCGGCGCGGTCTGCGGCCAGATCGCCGGGCACGGTGCCCTGGAAAATCCAGAGATTGTGCAGCGGAATCTTGGCGAAGGCTTCGACCGGGACGCCGAAGTTCTTGGCCAGCACCTCGGGAGGCGTATGGGCGAACCAGTCTGTCACCAGGAGCGTGTTGAACTCGTTGGCGTGGCCGTCGTCGAAGCAGATCACGAATTCGCAGCCGTCGGGTCCGAGTCCTTGCAGCGAATGCGGTGCGCCGGACGGAAAATACCAGAGGTCGCCGGATTTGACGTCGGCGACATAGGGCCGGCCCTGCGCATCGAGCACCGTGATGCGGCAGTTGCCGTAGGTCATGATGGCCCATTCGGCCGCCTGATGCCAATGCAACTCGCGGATGCCGCCGGCTGACAGCCGCATGTTGACGCCTGAGATTTCCTTGGAGATCGCGAAATCGTCGACCGTGACCTGACGGGCCCAGCCTCCGTTCTGGATGCGCCTGGGTGCATTGTTGAACGAGGCCCAGTCCATCGGCAGGCCGCCGACGTCGGTCGCCGGCGGCGTTTGCGCCGATGGAAAATGCCTGGCGAGAGCCGGATTTTGCGGGCCGGGATCGGTCAGGCTTCCGGGGGTCTTGGCATTGACGGCGCCTTGTGGCGGCTCGTCCGGATTGCCGAACGTAGCAGCTTGCGCCGCGGAACCGGCCATGGCGACGCCCGCCGCTGACATTGCCAGCAAATCACGTCGTGAAAACATGTTGATCACTCCTGAAATTGTCGGAAGCCTTCCGCATCGCGACAGGGCTCGAGGATCTCAGCCTAACTTCGGACCGTTGGCCCAGCTTCCGCAAATGGCGCTGCTTTTTCCGGAACGCACTATGTTTCCGCAAAGCGCGACGGTCGCTCTGCTCCGAACCTGTGCAATTAAGAAATGCGCAGTCCGATTTGAAAAGACGATCCCGCCGCAACGCTTCTTAACTGGCGCGAGGACCATCACATCGAGCGATATCAGAGATGACCAGGAAATCGGTTCGCCCCTACCATGAGCCTGCCGGCGGGTGGGGGGCTCTCAAGGCGCTCAGCGAGGCCCTGCTACTGCAACGAGTGCCGGTGAAGGGCGCGGCAACGCTAAGCCGCATGAACCAGCCAGAGGGCTTCGATTGTCCCGGCTGCGCCTGGCCCGATCCGAAACACACCTCTTCCTTCGAGTTCTGTGAAAATGGCGGCAAGGCGGTTGCCTGGGAAGCGACGGCCAAACGCTGTACGCCCGAGTTCTTTGCCGCGCATACCGTCACGGAGCTTGCGGGCTGGGGCGACTACGATCTCGAAATGGTCGGGCGTCTCACTCATCCGATGGCGTATGATCCCCTATCCGACCGCTATCTCCCAGTGGAGTGGAGCGATGCGTTCGACATGATCGGACGTTACCTCAGGGCGTTGCCCGATCCCAACA
Source organism: Bradyrhizobium sp. McL0615 (assembly GCF_049993905.1). Classification (NCBI taxonomy): domain Bacteria; kingdom Pseudomonadati; phylum Pseudomonadota; class Alphaproteobacteria; order Hyphomicrobiales; family Nitrobacteraceae; genus Bradyrhizobium; species Bradyrhizobium sp. McL0615. The sequence goes on from NZ_CP188254.1 coordinate 3,634,270, forward strand.
TGGCCGACTTCTACACATCCGGGCGCACGTCGAACGAAGCCGCCTTCCTTTACCAACTCTTCGTGCGCGAATACGGCACCAACAACTTCCCCGACTGCTCCAACATGTGCCATGAGGCGACCAGCGTCGGCCTGCCGCAGTCGATAGGCGTCGGGAAGGGAACCGTGCTCCTGGAGGATTTCGACAAGGCCGACTGCATCTTCATCTTGGGCCAGAACCCCGGCACCAACAGCCCGCGGATGATGACGAGCCTGCGCAATGCGGTTCGCCGCGGCGCCTCGATCATCTCGTTCAATCCATTCCGCGAGCGTGCGCTGGAACGTTTTCAGGCGCCGCAGAGCCCGCTCGAGATGATCACGCTGACGTCGACGACGATCAGCTCGAGGCTTTTTCAGGTGCGCGTCGGTGGCGACGTCGCCGTGCTGAAGGGAATCATGAAGATCCTGGTGGAGGCGGACGAAACGGCGCGTGCTGCCGAGCAGCCCGCGATCCTGGACTGGGATTTCATTCGCGGGCACACCGCCGGTATCGATGCGCTGATTGAGGATCTCAAGCGCACGCAATGGCCTGATGTCGAGCGCCAGTCCGGGCTGACGCGCGGGGATCTCGAATTTGCAGCCAACGCCTATATGAAGGCGGAACGCGCCATTCTCGTCTATGGCATGGGCATTACGCAGCACCAGCGTGGCGCGCACAACGTGCAGCAGATCGCCAATCTTGCCCTGCTGCGCGGCAATGTGGGACGTGAAGGTGCCGGCGTTTGCCCGGTCCGCGGCCACTCCAACGTTCAGGGTGATCGAACCGTCGGTATCACCGAAGTCCCCAAAGCAGACTTTCTGGAGCGCCTGGAGCGCCGCTTCGGCTTCAAGCCCCCGTCAGCGCCGGGACATAATACAGTCACGGCATTGGAGGCGATGATCCGCGGCGAGGTGAAAGTCTTCTTCGCGATGGGCGGCAATTTTGCGGCCGCCATCCCCGACTGGCAGGCGACGCAGGCCGCGCTGCGCCATCTCGATCTGACCGTCCACGTCTCCACCAAACTCAACCGCAGCCATCTGATCCATGGCCACGCCGCCTTGATCCTGCCCTGCCTCGGCCGCACCGAAATCGACATCCAGGCTTCAGGCCCGCAGTCGATCACGGTGGAGGACTCGATGTCCATGGTGCATGCCTCGGGCGGGCGGAACAAGCCCGCGTCGGAGCATCTTCTTAGCGAGGTGGCGATCATCGCGGGCGTGGCCAAGGCAACGCTTGGCGACCGCACCGTGGTCGACTGGGATGGCTTCGTGGCCGACTACGATCGCATCCGCGATGCGATCGAGGCCGTCTTCCCCATCTTTCAGGGCTACAACGCCCGTATCCGGGTTCCCGGCGGCTTTCACCTCACCTCGACCGCACGAGAGCGCATCTGGGCAACGGCATCCGGTAAGGCGAACTTCCTGGTGTTCGAAGGTTGCGGGGAGGATCCACCGCAAAGCAATCCCGACTTCCTGTGGCTCAGCACCATACGCAGCCACGACCAGTACAACACCACGCTCTATTCGATGTCCGACCGCTATCGCGGCGTCTTCGGCCAGCGCGATGTGGTGTTCCTCAACGAATACGAGATGAAGAAACGAGGGCTGGCGGACGGCGACCGCGTCGATCTCATCACGGAATCGACCGACGGCGCCGAACGGATCGTGCGTAACTTCCGCGTCGTCGGCTATTCCTTCCCGAGCGGCTGCTGCGCGGCCTACTATCCGGAGACCAATCCGCTGGTGCCGCTCTATGCCCGCGATCCCCTGAGCTTTACGCCGTCGTTCAAGGGCATTCCGATCCGGATCGTCCGCACGACCGCTTCCGAAGCCTCCATCAAGGAATAGGCTGCGCGGCGGCGACGAACGATATCAGGCAGGCTGGCCGTCGATGCGCTAGTTGCTGTTGTAACTCAAAGCCATTACGGGCTCAGGCCTGGTCACGCCGAACCGCTTCTCGAATTCGGCGACATTGACGATGCCGCGCCGGTGCGTGCCGTCGCCGATCTTGCGGTCGCCGTCCCAGGCTTCGACCTCGAACACGACGCTCCTGGTTTCGATCCCGACGACCCGTGCAACAGCGCGCACCGTGCGACCGACCGGTGTCGCCGCGAGATGACGGATGTTGACCATCATCCCGACGCTGACATATCCCGCCGGCAGGAATGCCTGGATCGCCGATCCCGCGGCCATCTCCATGTGCAGAATCATCGTCGGCGTGCCGTACACGGCCGGCATTCCCGGCACCGCGTGGCCGACCGTCATCTCCGATGTGACGGTCACCAGCTTTTCGTCCGCCATGCCGACGGTCACCTTTTCAAGCGGACTCATGATTTAAGCTCGTATCCGCTGCGGCTGGGTCGGATACTTCCGCCGCCCCCGGCTTTGGTTTGCTGAACCACGCGCCGAGCCGGTCGAGATAGAGATAGACCACGGGTGTGGTGTAGAGCGTCAGGATTTGCGAGAGCATCAGGCCGCCGACGATCGTGTAGCCGAGCGGTTGGCGTAGTTCCGCGCCGGTGCCGTTGCCGATCATCAGGGGCACGCCGCCGAGCAGCGCGGCCATCGTCGTCATCAGGATCGGACGGAAGCGGAGCGTGCAGGCCTGGTAGATCGCCTCTTGTGGGCCAAGCCCGTGCTGGCGCTGCACTTCGAGCGCGAAGTCGACCAGCATGATGCCGTTCTTCTTGACGATGCCGATCAGCAGGATGATGCCGATGATGGCGATGACGCTGAGGTCCATGTGGACGGCCAACAGCAGAAGCAGCGCGCCGATGCCGGCGGAAGGCAGCGTCGACAGGATCGTGATCGGGTGGATCAGGCTCTCATAGAGCACGCCGAGGATGATGTAGATCACGATCAGGGCCGCACCGATCAATAGCGGCGTGCCTGCCAGAGAGGATTGAAAGGCCTGCGCGTTGCCCTGGAACGAGGTCGAAAGCGACGCGGGCTTCCCGGTGTCCTGCTCGATCTTCTGGATCGCCGTCACCGCGTCGCCCAGCGCCACGCCAGGCTTCAGGTTGAATGAGATGGTGACGGAGGGAAACATACTCTGGTGGTTGACGAGGATTGGCGCCGGCTCGATTTTGGTGTGCACGAGGTCGCTCAGCGGCACCTGCTTGCCGCCGGCCGAATTCACGTAGATGTCCTTCAACGCCTCGGGCCCGTACTGGAAGCGCGGATCGACTTCCATCACGACGTGGTACTGGTTCAGCGAGGTGAACATGGTGGAGACGATGCGCTGGCCGAAGGCGTCGTCGAGGGTGTTGTCGATGGTCGCGGGCAGGATGCCGAAGCTCGAGGCGACCTCGCGATCGACGGTGACGTTCAGCCTCGGACCGGCATTGGCCTGGTCGCTGGCGACGTCGGTGATCCCCTCGGTGGCGCGGAGCTTTTCGAGGTAGATCGCCGCCCAGTGGTTGAGCTCGTTGGAATCGGCGTCGGTCAGCGTGTACTGATACTGCGTCTTCGACAACCGCGCGCCGATGGTGATGTCCTGGGCCGCCTGCATGTACAGTATGATGCCCTGGATGCGCGCGAGTTCGGGCTTCAGCCGGTTGATCACCTCATCGGCACTGACCGTTCGTTCCGGCTTCGGCTTCAGGACGATGAACACGCGCCCCTGATTGAGCGTCGCCGTCGGGCCGCCGGGTCCGATGTAGTTGGCCACCGATTCGATCGCGGGATCCTTCAGCAGGATGTCGACCAACGCCTGCTGACGCTCCGACATCGCGGGGAACGAGATGTCCTGCGAGGCCTCGGTGATGCCGACGATCTGCCCGGTGTCCTGCTGCGGGAAAAATCCCTTCGGGATGATCACGTAGAGATAGCCGGTCAGCGCGATGGTGGACAACATCACCAGCAGCGTCGCGAAGCGATGGCGCAAGACGACGCGCAGGCCGCGTGCGTACAGCGCCAGCAGCGAATCGAAGCCCCGTTCCAGCAAGAGATAGAGCCTGCCGTGCTTGGTGTGCGAGTCGTCCCTCAGCAGCCGGGCGCACATCATCGGCGTCAAGGTCAGCGAAATGATCAGCGACAGGACCAGCGAGGCCGTGATCGTGATGGCGAATTCCTGGAACAGCTTTCCGACATAGCCGCCCATCAGGAACAGCGGAATGAACACGGCGATCAGCGACAGCGTGATGGAAACGATGGTGAAGCCGATCTCGGCGGAGCCTTTCAGCGCCGCCTGCATCGGCGTCAGGCCTTTCTCGAGATGGCGCACGATGTTCTCGATCACCACCACGGCGTCGTCGACCACGAAGCCGACGGCGATCGAGAGAGCCATCAGCGACAGATTGTCGAGGCTGTAGCCGAGCACATACAGGATCGCGAAGGTCCCGACCAGCGAAAGCGGCACCGTGACCGCGGGAATGACGGTCGCCCAGAAATTTCGCAGGAAAATGAAGATGACCATCACGACCAGCGCGACGGTCAGCAACAGCGTGAACTGGACGTCGGCGACAGCGGCGCGGATGGTTTGCGTGCGGTCGGCGGCGATCGTCACCTTGATCGCGGGCGGAACAGAGGCCTGCAGCTTCGGCAGCAGTTTCCTGATGGTGTCGACGGTTTCGATGACGTTGGCGCCGGGAACGCGCTGAACCGCCAGGATGATGGCCGGCTGCTTGTCGTACCAGCCGGCGAGCAGGTCGTTCTCCGGGGCCTCAATGGCCGTGCCGATGTCGCGGATCCGTACCGGCGAGCCGTTGCGATAGGCGATGATGAGGGCTTCATAGGCCGAAGGCTTCAGCAACTGGTCATTGGTGTTCAACGTGTAGGTGACGCGCGGGCTGTTGAGCGTGCCTTTCGGCTGATCGACATTGGCGGCCGCGATGACGCTGCGGACGTCTTCGAGGCTGATGCCGCGGGCGGCGAGCGCCTGCGGATTGACGCGGATGCGGATGGCCGGCTTCTGCTGGCCGCCGATGCCGACCAGGCCGACGCCCGGAATCTGCGAAATTTTCGGCAGCAGGATGTTCTCGGCGTAGGCGTCGACGGTTGTCAGCGGAAGCGAGTCCGACGTCAGCGCGATCAGCATGATCGGCGTCTCCGCGGGATTCACTTTCCGGATGGTGGGCGGATAGGGAATATTGGGCGGCAGATAGGGGCTCGCGGCGTTGATGGCCGCCAGCACATCGGTCGCCGCGCTGTCGATGGTGCGCGAAAGCTCGAACTGCACGGTCAGTTGGGCGACGCCGAGCGCACTGGAGGAGGTGAGCTGGGTGACGCCGGGAATTTGGCTGAGCTGCTGCTCCAGCGGCGTCGCGACGGACGAGGCGATGGTCTGCGGATCGGCGCCGGGCAGTTGCGCCGAGATCTGGATGGTCGGGTAGTTGACATTGGGCAACGCGCCGACCGGCAGCAGCGGATAGGTCGCAAGGCCGCACAGCAGCAGTCCCGCCATCAGCAGCGCGGTTGCGATCGGACGCAGGATGAACGGCGCGGAGAGGTTCATGGAAGCGCGTCCTGCACGGAACTCTGCAGGTCGGCCTCGCGCGCGGCCTTGCCGTGCAGTTGCTGGACGCGGCTGCCTTCCTTGAGACGGTACTGGCCGTCGACCACGACGACGTCGCCCGACTTAAGACCCTGATCGATCAGCGCCCGTCCGTCGCTGATCTGCGCGACGTGGACGGAACGCAGCTCGGCCGTCTGGTCCGCCTTGACGACATAGACGTAAGCGCCGGTCTGTCCTTGCTGGACAGCCGATCCGGCCACGGTGATGGCGTTCTTCTGCGTGTCCAGCAGCAGTCGGGCATTGACGAGTTGTCCCGGCCACAGCCGGCGATCAGGGTTTGGAAATTCCGCCTTGAGCTGGATGGTGCCCGTCGTTCCCGCGATCTCGTTGTTGACCAGCAGCAGCTTGCCCTCATCGAGCTTTATTTTGTTGTCCTGACTGTAGGCGATGACTTTCAGCGGTCCCTTCGCCTCCTGCGCCTGGATCACAGGCAGATCGGTCTGTGGAAGGGTGAAGAGCAGCGAGATCGGCTCAATCTGGGTGACGACGACGAGACCGTTCGGATCGGTCGGATGAATCACATTGCCGATATCGATCTGGCGGACACCGGTGATGCCCGGAATGGCCGAAGTCAGGCGCGTGTAGCTGAGCTGGACGTTGGCCTGGTCGATCAGCGCCTGGTCTGCCTGGACGGCCGCCTGCAGCTGTGCCACCTGGGCCTTCTGGGTTTCGATCAATTGCGGTGTTGCATATCCCTTGTCGCCGAGAGTCGTGTAGCGGGAGAGATTGGCCTCGGCGTTCGTGAGCTGGGCCTGGTCGCGGTTGCGGTTGGCCGTCAGCTGCTCGATCTGGGCCTGATAGGGTCGCGGATCGATTTCCGCGAGCAGATCACCCGCCTTGACGGTTTGTCCCTCGGTAAAGGCGATCTGGACGATCTGCCCCTGAATCTGGCTGCGCACGACGTCGGTGTTGTAGGCGATCACTGTGCCGATCCCGCGTAGATAGATCGGGACGTCCTTGCCGGTGACGGTAGCCGCGACCACCGGGACGGCGGTCGGCACGGGGGCGGCTGCGACGACTGGTTGCCTGTTCTTGGCAAAGAACCAGAGGGTCGCTCCTGCCAGCACGGCGGCGAGCGCGACGAACGTGATGATGAGGGTTCGTTTCACGGCGGTGCTCCTTCGATCTCAGCGATTGCCGGAGTTGTCGATGGAACCCGCACTGCCCGAAAGATCTGGGCCGGGTACGGGCGCGGGCGGGCTCAATCCGCCGCCGCCGAGTTCAGTAGCGCCCAAGGGAAGCCCTGCGGGTTTGGCCGATGCTGAGGGCAGGGCAGACGGAGGTGTTTGGCTGTCGGCGCAAGAGAGTGATGCGCCTCCGGAAAGCCCGCCGCCGTCGAACAGGGCTCCGGGCGATCCGGTATTGCCCGACCCGGCACAGGTTCCCATGCCCTGCGAGGGACTGACGGGAGACACACCGCGCGTCGGAATTTCGGTCGATCCCAGCGGAATGGCCTCCGGCCGCGTGGAGCGCAAGGCGAGCGGCGACGTCGCGCGCATGCCGGTGGATGGCTGGATCTCCGGCAATGTCGCCTGAGCGATTGCCGCTGTCGGCGGCAGCCATGCGATGCCGGTCGTGAGCGTCGCGCTCAGGAGGATCAATGTGACATTGCGCCATCCAGGCTGTTGCGTGCTTCGCTCTTTCGATGAGAACCGCTCTCGCATGGGAGGTGCTCCGGCCAGATTGCACTCATCGGACAATAGAGAGCCGCGGAAGCACCGGTATTTCCAGAATGCACGCCCCACTCCCTGACGGCACGATGAGGGGAGAGTGTTACGTCGTTCCGGAGTTGCATCTTGCCGGTGCAGCAAAGCGCATCGCCTCGCCCCTGGCTGCGAAGGTCGTCAATTTCGGTCCCGCTATCCGAGCCCGAATGCGAGCTGGTGCTTTCGCTATCTGAGCACAGCTCGGACGCGGGCGAGTTCCCGGTTGCATGCAGCCATGTCGCCGATGCGATCGGCAGCGCGAGCGCGGTCGAGCAAATCAAGCGCCTCCGTGAAATCAGGACCGTAGCGGTCCTCGACCGCCGCAAGCGATCGGGGCGTTGGCTGATAGCCGCGCGTGGCGCCGAGACTCTCGGGCGCCCAGCCATGTGAGCCGGCATTTTTCTCTATCGCCGTGTCCACCTGGGCTTGAACCCGTGCGATCGAATGCTTGCAGGAAGCTGCATGCGCTGGCGCGGCCGCACATAGCAAGATGCAGATGGCGATCCGGCATTTCGCGGTTGATGTCATTTTCCAATCCTTTGCGCTGACTTCGAACGATGTCGGAAGCTCTGCCTTGAATGACCTAATCGATGCCGGTGGGCTTTCGCCTGCGTCACCAATATCTGCGTACATGGCGTGCTCTCGGTCCGTTGAAATGCGCGTCTTAGATAGAACGCAGGAGGGGATGCGCGAGTAGCCATTCACATCGTCGCCGTTTCCTGGCGTGCGAACTGGCAAGAACAATTGTTTGAGGAAATACGCCGGCGCCCCTCGAAGCTACGGTCGCGTCATTCCAACCTGGAGTGATCCGACATGAAACGCCTCAACGCCTGCCTGGCCTTTGCGGCCGCCTTTTCGTTGCTTTCGGCCGCTGTCCCGGCGAGCGCGGAACCCCTGAAGAACATCGTCCTGGTGCACGGAGCCTGGGTGGATGCATCCGGATGGAAGCCGGTCTACGATATCCTGACCAGGGAAGGCTTCCACGTCAGCATGGTGCAGGAGCCGGAGACGTCGTTTGCCGACGATGTCACGGCGGCGAAGCGGGTTCTCGATCTCCAGGACGGCCCCACGCTCCTCGTCGGTCACAGCTACGGCGGATCGATCATCACCGAGGCCGGCGTCCATCCCAAGGTCGTGGGCCTCGTCTATGTCGCCGCGCACGCGCCCGATGTCGGTGAAGATGAATCGGCGCTGGGCAAGAAGACGCCGAGCGTGCTCGCGAAGACCGAGGGCGCCATCAAGGTCACGCCGGACAAATTCACCTACCTCAACCCGGCGGAATTCCCAAAGCTGTTCGCGCCGGATCTGCCGCGCGAACGCGCGGAATTCGCCGCACGGTCCCAGGTTCTCGCCGCCACGCAAGTGTTCAGCACGCCGCTGACGGCGGCTGCATGGAAGACGAAGCCGAGCTGGGGCGTCGTCGCTGGCAGTGACCAGATCATCAATCCCGATCTCGAGCGCTGGTACTACGAGCGCGCCAAGAGCCACACAACCGTCATCCCTGGCGCCAGCCACTCGGTTTACGAGTCGCGTCCCAAGGAAGTCGCGGCCGTCATTACCAACGCGGCCCGCAACGTCGAAAAATTGGCGGCCCGCTGAGCCATCGGAAGGACGCACTAATTCTGGCGGATCGGCTGCAAGGCCTGTCCGCCAGAACAACCAGATCGGCGAAATCGGAATACCCCACATGTTGATGTCCGCGCACGCTAATGAAAGTTCAACGACGTGGCAGCGTCACCGCGAGGCACGCGATAGCAGGCTCGAGGCCGGTGCCAGGCTAGCGCGCGGCAAGATTGTGGAAGCACAGGATGTGACGCGTCTGCTGGAAGCCGTCATTCGTCCGGGTGACCGGGTCTGCCTGGAAGGCGACAACCAGAAGCAGGCGGATCTGCTCAGCCGCGCGCTTCTTGCTGTCGACCTCTCCAAAGTGAACGATCTGCACATGGTGCAGTCGGGCGTCGTGCTGCCTGAGCATCTCGACCTGTTCGACCGCGGTGTCGCAAAGAAGCTCGACTATGCCTATTCGGGCCCGCAATCGGCTCGCATCGCGCGTATGTTGTTCGACGGCAAGATCGAGCTGGGGGCGATCCATACCTATCTCGAACTGTTCGCCCGTTACTTCATCGACCTGACCCCGCATGTCGCGCTGATCGCTGCGGTCAGCGCCGACCGCAAAGGAAATCTCTTCACCGGCCCGAACACCGAGGACACGCCGACCGTGGTGGAGGCGACCGCGTTCAAGGACGGGGTTGTGATCGCCCAGGTCAATGAGATTGTCGATGAGGTGCCGCGCGTCGACATTCCGGCAGACCGCGTCCATTTCATTGTCAAGGCCGACAAGCCCTTCTTCGTCGAGCCGCTTTTCACGCGCGATCCTGCCGCGATCACCGAGGGGCAGATCCTGACCGCGATGCTTGCGATCAAGGGCATCTATGCGCCCTACGGCGTGCGGCGGCTCAATCACGGGATCGGCTTCAGCACTGCCGCGATTGAGCTTCTGTTGCCGACGTTCGGCGAGAGGCTGGGCCTGAAGGGCAAGATTGCCACTCATTTCGCATTGAATCCGCATCCCGCGCTGATCCCCGCGATCGAATCCGGCTGGGTGCAGCAGATCCATTCCTTCGGCTCCGAGGTCGGCATGGATGAGTACATTCGGGCTCGGTCCGACGTCTATTTCACCGGGCCGGACGGCTCGCTGCGGTCCAATCGCGCGTTCTGCCAGACCGCCGGACTTTATGCCTGCGACATGTTCATCGGCTCCACGCTGCAGATCGACCTGCAGGGAAATTCATCGACCGTTACCACCTCGCGTATCGCCGGTTTCGGCGGCGCACCGAATATGGGGGCGGATGCCCGCGGGCGGCGTCATCCGAGCGAGCCTTGGCTGAAGGCCGGAGGAGAGGCCGATCCGGACAGTGCGGCCCTGTTGCGCCGCGGCCGCAAGTTGGTCGTGCAGATAGGCGAGACCTTTGGCGACAAGAACGTTCCGCTGTTCGTCGAGAAGCTCGACGCGATCGAACTCGCGGAGAAGCTGAAGCTCGAACTCGCGCCCATCATGATCTACGGCGACGACGTCACGCACATCGTTACCGAAGAAGGTGTCGCAAATCTGCTGTTGTGCCGCAACGCCGGGGAGCGTGAGCAGGCGATCCGTGGCGTGGCCGGCTATACCGAGGTCGGCCGCAGGCGGGACCGAAACACGGTCGAGCGCCTGCGCCAGCGCGGCGTGATCCGCCGCCCCGAGGATCTCGATATCAACCTGCTCGATGCGGATCGCAGCATGCTGGCGGCGCGTTCGATCAAGGATCTCGTGCGCTGGTCGGGCGGGCTCTACGCGCCGCCGTCGAAATTCAGGAACTGGTGAGGACGGAGCGAGATGGAAAATCTCAGTTTTCAACACCGGGCTCGCGGGCGTGCCGGCGGCAGCAGGCAGAACGCAATTGTCGGCGTGGTCGCCTCGGGAAATCTGGAAGTGCTTGTTGAGCGCACGCTGCCGGATGCGGAATGCCGGCTGGAAATCAAGACTGCGGCCGTGGGCTTCGGAGAGGTCTGGACCGCCGTCATCGGCGATTTCGTCGAGCGCTATTCGCCCGGCGGCCTCCGGTTCTCCATCAATGACGGCGGTGCGCGCCCGGACACGGTGTCGCTTCGCCTGGCGCAGGCGGTTCGGTTGATCGAGGAGGACGGCCGATGACCGCTCCGCTCAGGCACGTTGCTCCGGCCGGACGTATCGGCACAACCAGCTTTAATGAAGCATCGGCGCGCACAAGGGTGGAACTGCTGCTCGATCCCTGCAGCTTTGTCGAGTTCATCGGGCCGGAAAAGCGCGAAATCAGTCCGCACCTGAGGATATTCGATCTTCCCGAGCAGTTCGATGACGGCATCGTCGTCGGGCATGGCCGCCTCGACGGTTCGCCGGTTTTCATCGCCGCGCAGGAAGGGCGTTTCATGGGGGGCGCCTTCGGCGAGGTGCATGGCGCCAAGTTGACGGGGCTGCTGCGCGCTGCGCGCCAGATCAGGTCAACCCCGGTATTGATCCTGTTCGATACGGGTGGTGTCCGATTGCAGGAAGCCAATGCCGGCGAACTTGCCATTGCCGAGATCATGCGCGCGGTGATGGAAGCGCGCACCGCCGGCGTGAAGGTCATCGGTCTGATCGGTGGGCGCGCCGGATGCTACGGCGGCGGCGGCTTGATCGCGGGCTGCTGCTCCGCGCTCGCGGTGTCCGAACCCGGGCGCATAGCGGTGTCGGGCCCCGAGGTCATCGAGACCAATCGGGGCGTTGAGGAATTCGACTCCCGCGATCGCGCCCTGGTCTGGCGCACCATGGGAGGCAAGCACCGTCGACTCCTCGGCGCCGCCGACGTCTTCACCGACGATGCCATGCAGGATTTTCGCGAGGCCGCGCTCGACCTGCTCGGCCTCGTCGGCTCGTTTGGTCTCGACCAGCTGAAGGCCGAGCAGATGCGCCTTGGCGACAGGTTGCGACGCTTCGGTGCTTGCGAAGATGCCATCGACATCTGGACGGCGGAAGGCATTGCGCATGCGGAAACGGTTCCTGAATTGTCGGCCGACCAGTTTATCGCGCTCGCCAATCGGATCGGGAGGACCAGCCGTGACGCTCGATAACATTCTCGCCTCGCTCTTCCCCGGTGGTCATGACGTCAGAAGCGCCAACGGTGTCATTGTCGGCTCGGCGGTGTTGCGATCCGGCGCCAGGACGCTGGTCACTGGCGTTGCGGATCGAACCGCCGTCGGCGTCGATGAAGCCATCCGACTTTCCGGATACGTCCTGGACTCCCTCGATCGGGGAAGCGGGCCGATCCTGGTGCTCGTGGATAGCGACAGCCAGCGGATGAGCAAGCGTGACGAGCTGCTTGGCCTGAACGAATTCCTGTCGCATCTCGCGAAGGTGTTGATCTATGCGGACATGAATGGCCGCCCGACCGTCGGCCTTCTGTACGGGCACTCGGCTGCTGGCGCGCTGCTTGCGACCGGGCTCGCAACCCGCGTGCTGGTGGGGCTGCCTGGCGCTACCCCCGCGGTGATGGATCTGCCGTCGATGGCGAAGGTTACCAAGCTGTCGATCGAGACACTGCAGGAAAAGGCCAAGTCGACACCGGTCTTCGCCCCCGGCCTGTCCAATCTCGCCCTGATGGGGGCCGTTCACATGGTCTGGAACAATGCCGCCTCACTCGCTGATCAAATGGAGGCGCTGTTGGCCGACATGCCGGCCGCGCCCGATCGGCGGGATGCGCTCGGCAAGGAGCGTGGCGGCCGCTTGAAGGCCGCCGATATCGCGGAGCGCGTTCGTGAACTGGCCCTGCAAACCCGCTGAACGTCCGATCGGTCGTCACGACCTGGTCTTCGTCAGTCCAGAAGGCTGGCGCGCGATGCTCGCCACGCGCGGCGAACTCGCGGCCGATCCTCTTGTCGCGCGCTGGTCGGACAGGGGATGGCCTACGATCAGGCGGCGCGCCACGCCGGGCGAGGCATCCGGCGTGGCCTTGGGCCTGCCGTTGCCGCCCTTTGCCGGCAAGAAGCGGCTCTGCTTTCTCCTGCAATCCGACGATGTCACTTCGATTGCGAGGCCTCCCTTGCTGAATGACGTACGCGCGTCGGCGCCGCGCTCCTGGTGGCCCGCGCTTGACCGTCTCGACGAACTCGCGTTCCGCCACTCGGTGGATGCGCGGGCATTTGGAAGCCTGGCGTGGCTGGCACTGACGGGACTCGACTACCTGACCGACCGGTCCGACCTCGATCTCTTGCTGGATGTCGGTCGTGATACCGATCTCGATCGTCTCGTCACCGATGTGGCGGCGATCGAGACCAACGCGCCGATGCGGCTCGACGGCGAGCTGATGCGTGAGGATGGCGCTGCGGTTAACTGGCGCGAGCTCCACGCTGGCGCCGGAGAGGTCCTGGTCAAGAGCATCGAAGGTGTCCACCTGCTGGACAGGGACCTGTTCATCTCGGAAAGGACGAGATCATGACCATCGCGCTCGCGCGAGGTGTGGGGCGGGCCCTTCCGAGCCAGGCGCAAATACCTTGCGATGTCGCTGCGATCGGCGATAGCGCTGCCCGATGTCTTGTCATGGAATTGGAAACCTGGCCGAAGCCGGGGCTCGTGAGCCACATCGACACTGGCAGTCATAATGACATGGATGCCGGCACGTTTCGCCACAGCGCTGCAGCTATCAAGCCCTATTTCCAGCGTCTCGCCGATGCGGCTGCGCATGGTTGCGGCATGGGGCGGCTGAGGATCATCGGCCTCGAGGCTGAAGGTGCAATGCTCGCGGCGACGTCCGGGGTCAACACGCATCGCGGCGCGATCTTCGGGCTCGGCCTGTTGTGCGCGGCGGCCGGTGCGAGAGCGGGCGAACTGGTCGATCCCGTGCTGCCGCTGGGCGACGCCGTCGCACAGCTCTGGGGCGCCAGCATACTCGATGGTCCGGTGTTGCTGCGCAGCCATGGCAGTGAGGCTCGCCGCCGTTTTCACGCAGGCGGTGCGCGCCTCGAGGCTGCCGAGGGATTTCCAAGCATCTACCAGATCGGCTTGCCGGCCCTGCGGAGTGCGGCGCGCGTCAACCCCAACGACGCGGAAGCCGCCCGCGTTGAAGCGTGCTTCGCCCTGATTGCCTCGGTCGAGGATACAAATCTGCTTCACCGCGGCGGCCTCGAGGGCCTTCGCTTTGCGCGCAGCGCCACGCGGCGCTTCCTCGACAGCGGCGGTGTGCGCAGGCCTTGCTGGCGCACCCGGGCGCAATCGATCCACGAAAGCTTCGTCGCCCGGCGTCTCAGCCCGGGTGGGTCGGCCGACCTGCTTGCCATGACGCTCTTCGTTGACGCTCACGACAGGCCAAACCCATGACGTCCAATGCAATCGTGATGGCGCTGGTGCCGGTCTTCTTTGTCCTGTTGCTCGGGTTTTTCGCCGGAAGGTTCCGCATCGTCGACGGCCATCATGTCGACGGTCTCAACGCGCTCGTGATGAATTTCGCGGTGCCGGCGTCACTGTTCGCAGCGACCGCCTCGGCCTCGCGGAGTCAGATGATTGCGCAGGCCCCGCTCTTTCTGGCGTTCGGCCTGACGATGCTGCTGCTTTATTTCGCCTGGTATTGGTCGGCGCGCAGGTTCTCCGAGGCGACCAGATCCGACGCCTCGCTACAGGCCCTGACGATCGGCTTCCCAAATCTTGCCGGTGTCGGTCTGCCGGTCCTGTCGTCCGTGCTGGGGCCGGGCGGCACCGTCCAGGTTGCCGTCGCGCTGGCCGCAGGCTCTATCCTCATTAGTCCGCTCACGTTGATCGTGGTGGAGATGAACGCCAGCAGGGCGGGTGGTGCGGAAATGTCGGGACGGCAGGTTCTGACGGCAGTCCGGCGCGCGCTCACCAAGCCGGTCGTCCTGGCGCCCGCGCTCGGGATTCTGCTTTCGTTGTCGGACCTGGATCTCGACGCACTTGCGCATGCCTGCCTCGCACTGATCGGGAATGCGGCCGCCGGGGTAGCGCTGTTCCTGACTGGCCTCATTCTATCGGCGCAATCGTTCCGACCTGATTGGAGAGTCGTTGCCGCGACGGCAGCATCGGACGTCATTCGGCCGTTGCTGGCCGTTGCGGTCGTCTACGTTTTTCGGGTGGCGCCGGACACGGCGAAGACGACAATTCTGCTCGCCGCGGTGCCGTCGGGCTTCTTCGGTATTCTGTTTGCCGTCAACTATCGGCTGGATCCCGCGACGGTGGGTTCCATGGTCATCGCGAGCACCGGATTCAGCGTCGTGACCATGGCGATTGCCATCGCCATCCTTTTCTCCCACTAGGCAACGTCAATGGCGCTTGCAATTTTGTGCTCGGGACAGGGCCGGCAACATCCGGACATGTTCGCGCTGACGGCCGATGCGCCGGAAGCCGCGGGCCTGTTTGCACATGCGGCGAAATTACTGGGTGGCAAGGATCCTCGCGATTTCGTTCGCGGCGGGTCCGATGAAGCCTTGCATCGCAACCGTGCCGGCCAGATCCTGTGCACCTTGCAGGCGCTGGCCGCCGCAGCCGCGCTCGGCGTTGACATACCCCGCGGCGCCATCGTCGCCGGCTACAGCGTTGGTGAGGTCGCGGCCTGGGGCGTCGGAGGTCTGCTCGAAGCCACCGACACGCTCGATCTCGTGGCACGCCGGGCGGATGTTATGGATGCCGCCACGCAGGCCGGCGATGGGCTGATATTCGTTCGTGGACTTTCCCATGAACATATCGATCGCCTGTGCGAGCACTACGGCGCAGCGGTCGCCATCGTCAATCCGGGCGATGCTTTTGTGATCGGCGGAGGCCGTGAGGCGCTGCAGGCGATCGCTGGAGAAGCCAGGTCGGTGCACGCTGCGAGGGTCGTCCATTTGCCGGTCGAGGTTGCCTCCCACACCAGGCAGCTCGCCGCCGCGTCGGCGGCGTTTCGGGAGAGCTTGGGTCTGGTATCTCCGACATTCCCACCGGCGGAGGGTAGCCGCATCCTGAGCGGCATCGACGGCGCGCCGGTCATCTCGGTTGAGGCCGGCCTCGACAAACTGGCAGCGCAGATATCGCAAACGGTGCAGTGGGCAAATTGCCTACAAGGCTGCATCGAAGCGAGCGCCACGGGCTTCCTGGAACTCGGGCCGGGGCATGCGCTGAGCGCGATGGTCGCGGACGGCTGGCGCGACCTTCCGGCACGATCGCTGGACGATTTCAGGAGCCTGCAAGGCGTGCGTGCCTGGCTTGCGCATCATCTCGGCAGCTAGAGCGCACCGTATAACCCGGTCGCAAAAAAGGGGCCGTCCTTCGGGGGAGGACGGCCCCAGGAGGCTCGCATGCCCGGGAGGGGGAGGCAGGAGCCGTAGTTAAGCGCTTGCACCTGGAGCATCGTCGATCGGGCGGACAAAGTATTTCGTAAGCGGAGCCTGTTTCTCACTTCGCATGATTCACGCTGCTCTTCCCGCACGATGCGAGTCGATGCTTTGCTGGCCGAAGCCCGCTCGCCGAAGGCTCGGGACCGGAGGCAGTTCGTTCCGCCTGGCGCATCGCCAGCGCGCCGGCGTATCGCCCGTGATGCGCTTGAAGACGGTCGAGAAATGCGCTTGCGTGCAGAAGCCTACGGCGAGCGCGACCTCGGCCAAAGGCATCTCGGTATTCGCCAGCAGCGATTTCGCGTGTTCGATGCGCTGATGGAGGAGATATTCGCGTGGTCGATATCCCGTCGCAGCCCGAAACTGCGCCGCAAAGTGCATGCGGGACAGGCCTGCGACCTTGGCAAGATCCGACAGGCTGATGCAGCGGTCGAAATGCGTCTTGACATGCTCCTCGACGCGCCGGAGCCGCCATTTCGGCAACGCATTGACTTTCGTGGACGGCAATTCGCGCCGCGCAACATGCATTGCCAGTGTCTGACCGATGCAACGCGCAAATTCCTGGTCGGTGGAGTTGCCGTGTTCAGTCAGCGCTTTTGCCAGCTGATCGGCGAACGGATCGCGCAACAGGACAAGGTCGTTCAGGCCTTCGGCCGTGGCGAACTCCGTTCCCGATTGCGGCGATGGAAAGCAATTGGCAGATATGTGGAAGTGCAGGAAATCGCACGGCGCATGGAACTGCGCACTGAGCTGCTTCGACGGTGCGCCGACATACAGCGTGCCCGCTGGCATGATGCCGTCGAAGACGGTTTGGTTGCCCCTGCTCAGCTTGAGACGCGTCGTCTTCAAGGCGACCGAGAAGAAGTATCGGTCGGCAGGCGTTGTCGCTTCCTCCTGCCGGACGACAGTTCCCGCATAGCTCCAGCGCGAAATCGTGATGTCCTCGGCCGCCGCACCGACGCTTTGCTCCGGCCGCCGCCATTTTCGTTCGTGGGGAAACGCATGCGTCTCCTGGGGGAAGTCCGGTTCGCAGTGGCTGTCTTGATAGCTCAACCAGGCGCCGGCGGATTGCGTGTCGGTGAGCATTTGTTCGTCCTTTTTCTTTGAGTCTTGCTGCCGTCGTGGCGTCTGCCGGACTGCCGAATGCAACAAGTCGATGATTGGACGATAGGCCTGCCCCCGCCGCAAAGCTCGTTATCGATGCTAAAACAGTGTTAGATTTTGCAAATGCACAGAGCGCGAGCACATGTCGTGAAATGACCATTAGATAAAATAAATCAGATGCTTGCGGCTCTAATTCCGCCGTTGCCGGGTTGTTAAAATGCTGCATAACGCAAATGCGATGACAGGCGGGGCGCAGCGCCTCTCACCTGATCGCGCTGGCTTGAGCGGATTTAGGGAATGCGCGGAGAGGCGTCGATGCCGGGGGTGAGGCCGGGCTCGAGTTTCGCCGCCGAGGGAATTGCAGGCTCCCGCGAATAGGGGAGCGCTTGCCCTTCCGGGCGTCGTTGGGACGTGCCCTGCAGGCAGTTCGCACGCGGCGGATGCCCTTCTCCGAACAGATCGGATATGGGATCGGCGAGGGTGGCACGGAGTTGGCCAAACCAGGTTTGATGATGGCTGGCGTCGGGCTCCCGGATCGTTACCGTTGCCGTCATGCCGGAGACAAGTGGGACATCCGGCGGCACGGTGTCGATGGCAACGCGAACCGGCACGCGCTGCGCAAGGCGAACCCAGGTGTAGATGGGATCGACGTTGGGCAAGCCTTGTGTGCCGGCGGCGGCGTTCGACACGCTGACGCCGCGAGTCACCGTCTTTACGTGGCCCAGAATCGGCTTGCCGTAGCCAACCAATTGCGCCTCAGCGCGATCGCCGACGCAGACACGCGCCATCTTGGTCTCTTCGAAATAGCCGTCGATCCAGAAACTGCTGGAATCGATGACGGAGAGGTTGCTCACGCCGGTGACGGCGTAGTCGCCAACCCGCAGCAGAAGGTTGGTGACGTAACCGTCGACGGGACTGACCACATTGGTCCGCTTCAGGTTCAACTCCGCCTGTGCGAGTTGGTGGGCTGCCGCCTCAAAGGCAGCTTTCGCCTGGATCGCGTTGCCTGCATAGACCTGCTGCTCCTCGGGCGTCGTGGCCAGACTGGACAGGTGTTGGCGGCGGACGGATAAGGCTTGCTTCACTTCCAGATCTGCTGCCCGCTGGTCGAGCAGCGCCTTGCCGACGCGCACCGCCACGTCGAAGTCGAAGGGGTCGATGACATAGAGGAGGTCGCCCTTGTGGACGAACTGGTTGTCCGCCACTCGCAGCTCGACGATCTTGCCCGATACCTGTGGCGCGACGTTGGCGACCTGGACGCGGACACTGCCGTTCCGCGTCCAGGGCGCAGTCACATAATGCTGCCACGTCGCCACCGCGATCAGGATCGCGACAAGCGCGATCCCGACCGTCGCAAGATGCTTGCCGGCCACGGCGGCAAACCGTTTGATGGTTTCACGCTGCGGCATCGCAGAAGACGCCGCCTGCGCCGGCGGCTTGCCGCCTTTCAAACGCTCGAGTGCTGGTATCGCGAGCCGCGGGCTCCGACAGGATGGGGCGATCGACGACACCACCGGCGCTGGCTTGCGCTCCGCTTGACGTTTCGCCGTGGAGCGGTGCGATGCGATCTCGGGGCAGGGCAGTTTCCATGCTTTTCTCCCTAGAAAAACAGCCCGAGCAAGCCGAATATCGCTACGTAGAGGCTGAGTTCGGCCAACGACGGGTTGCTGAAAAACCTGGAAAATCCAACAATGTGCAGCAGAGGGCGCAGCAGCAGGAACATCAGCAGCGCCATTGCTGCGTAAGTGACGATGGGGGCAATGAGGACGCCACCAAGGACGAGTTCCCGATAAGTGTGCGTCATGGCTGCTTCCTTTGGCTTGAGCGGGTCGCGGGTTGCGAAGGGGCAAGCGCGACGCTTGCCAGAACGAGTTCGGCAATGGCCGAATTGGCGAACCGATTGCTTTCGGCGGCTGCATGGCGCAGTGCCTCAGCAGCCACCAGGATTGCTTGTCCGTTCCGCAAGGTGAGGGCGTCTTGTGCGGCGCGCGCCGCATCGGCGAGAGGGCTGGCCGCCAGCCGTCCCAATTCGGCACTGCATCGTCGCAGTATCGCCGCCCGGTCGAAGCAGCGCATGGCTTCGACAACAACCTGATCGTTGCACGCGGAGGTGTCGTTCGCCGTCATGATCTGCTCGATTCGCGCCGCATCGCGGAACGCGGCTTCTTCAAGCGCAAGATGACGGCTTTGCCCTGCATTCATGCCGCTCAGCTCGGTACGGGCCTCACCCACCAGCAGCCGGATCCGACGATCACCGGACAGGGAAGGGAGCAGGAGCTGCGCCGCAAAGACCAGGACCGAAGAGAGGCAGGCAAAGAGGCACGTAACCAGAAACACCTCCGGATCGTAGCTCTGCGGATTGTTTGGCGCGAGGACGGCAAGCGTGAAGACCAACGTGAGGCGGCCGAGCGATGACAGCGTGCGGTTTGGCAGCGAGATCAGGAGTGCCAGACCGATGATGACAGGGGCCAGACCGATCGCCAGTAACTGAAACTCGGATACGCCGTTGAAGACGAAGTATTTCAGGATGCCCGCCAGCAGGCATGCGATGGGCATCGCGATAACCGCCAGTATCGTGAAGCCGCGTAGATCGGGTGCGGTCGAACCGAGGGCAATAATAACTGCGACAAGCGATAGACAGATCTCGGTGGTCGGCCAACCCGCCATCACAAAGAAGATTGCAGCCAGCGCGAAGTAGATCGCTGCTCTCACGCCACCTTCGGCTGCGATGCGACGCGAGCGGTACAAAGGCGCCCGCCATTGCCGGATCGGGTCCGTTCCGGCCCGCAGGGCATCGAGGGTGCTGCGCACGTCCGTGTTCTTCCGGATGATCTCGCTCCGGAGCCAGACCCGGCACATTTTTATCAGGCCAGACGCGTCGATATCCCGGTCCGCAGGTCGGCCCGTCGTGGATGTTGCCGGCAACGCCGCAAGCGCACGGGTGAGGAACAACACGCTCACGAGATCCACCATCGCGGAACGCGCGGCTGCGCCTCTTGCCGCTCCGCTACTCGATTCCGCGGCAAGGCTCGCAATCTCCGGACGCAGGGCTGCAATATCGCGTAACATGCCTGCCGCGATCGTCGCGGATGAAACCTCGCCGCCGACGATATCTTGGGCGAAGCCCATGACCCGATGATGCAGCGCGTCGAGGCGGGCAGCGAGAACCGGATGGTAATCCGGCGCGGCGAGAGTGTCGTTGACCAGGGCCACCGCAAGAACGCCGATGGCGATGGCGGCGCCTCGTGCGACGCCGCTCGGGAACACTTGCAACGGGCTGTCGATCTGCTGAACGGCGATCAAGGCGACGGTGGTGCAGCAGAGCGCCGCCGCATAAGCGCGATTGCCGTCGAGCATCCCGGCTGCATACACACAAAGTCCGATCCAGATGCTGAAGACGGCGAGCAGGAGACCTCCGGTTTGGGAAAAGGTGCCGGCGATCGCGATCGACGCAGCGACACCGATAAAGGTTGCGAGCAGCCGATAGCCCGCCTTTTCGAAGCCTTGGCCGCGGGTGGGCAGCGCCAGGATCGCCACCGTGATTGCAGCCGAGGAGGGGGAGTCAAGCTGGAGCCAGAAGCTGGCATAGAGGGCGACAAGCGACGCCAGCCACACGCGGATCGCGAAGGCCCAGGAGCTCCCAGGAAATCCGGCGAGGACCAAGGGCCGCGCTTTGGTGACGGTACTGGTGGCGTTCGTCTGCATCGAGCATCATCCGCTGGCACAGCGGCTTGGGGCCTCTGTCACGTCGTGAAGTCGTCAACAGTATGAGGTTGCGGTCCGCGCCGGTATTTCCAGTCCGCCAGCCTACTTACAAGAATGCACGCCGGGTTCGGCAAAGCCGCCCGTAGTGCTTACCGACTAAAGATGAACTATCGCGGCGCGAGACCCGTTACGCCGCTTCGCGGCAGCGGATGATTTTTCCGTCGCAGGTGGTGTTGCTTTCAACTTTTTCATCCTCGTGAACGCTACGCGGCAGCGATGCACACGAAGAAACCGTCGATCGAACAAGCGACGATGGGAATTCGAAAGAGTCGAACACAGGACGGCGTTAGGTTCAAGGATGAGAGATCCGCTCTCTTGGAATGACGTAATCACCGGAGGAGGCTATGATGAAATTCCACGCACTGCTGCTCGCTCCAGTCTTTGCATTCGCATTTGCGGCGCCTGCATCGGCGCAAGCGGTCGTCGACAATCCCGGGCTCTGTGCACAATTCTATCCGGATGCAAATTGCGATAACTATGGGCCTGGCAATCCCTACAACGGAAGATATTCCAGTCGCGGTCTTCCGGCCGCCAACGCGTTCATGGCTGCTCCGGCGTGGCACCCATCCCTGAAGAAGCACCACGTCCACTAAGCGATATGCGGACTGGTGACGGACGCGTCTGTATTGGCTTTGACATCGGTCTGATCAATCTAGAATGGACGATCTCTCGCAGAACGGTGGCCGCCTTCGCGCAAGACGGCCATCGGGCTGCGCGTCGGTCGCTTCGGCGCGAATTTTCAGACTGTCATATTTTTGTCATGCGTCGGCGCGACGGGCTTATTCATCGCCAATCATGTGATGCTGCTGTTTGCGGTCAGATCGGCCATGGTTAAACCCAGCCCCCATCGACTATGTAGTTCTGATTGGTGCAGGCGCCGCTGTCATCGGCGGCGAAGAAGAGGACGACGCGGGCGATGTCGTCCGGCATGAGCTTGCGCTTAAGGCATTGGCGCTGCATGATTTCGGCCTCGCCTTCGGGCGTCAACCACAGATCCTGCTGCCGCTCGGTCATGATCCATCCCGGCAGGATGGAATTGACCCGCACCTTGTTCCGCCCAAGATCGCGGGCGAGCGCACGGGTTAGGCCCTGAACAGCGGACTTGGCGGTGATGTAGCAGGGCATGTTGCCCTGGCCGATCACCCAGCTCACCGAGCCGATGTTGACGATCGAACCGCCCCCTGCCTGGATCATGTCCGGGGCGACCGCCTGGGCGCCAAAGAACTGATGTTTCAGGTTAACGGCGATCCGCTCGTCCCAGTATTCCGGCGTGACGTCCTCGATCGCGTGACGGTCGTCGCGGGCCGCGTTATTGACCAGGATGGTGATCGGCCCGAACGCCTCGCGGACGCCGGCGACCGCGCGTCTCAGGGCGCCGATGTCGCGCAGGTCGGCGTGCTCGAAGTGCGCGCTGGCATGCGCCGGCAGGCTGGCCAGTAGCTGCTTTGAAGCCCTCACATCGATGTCGATGAAACCGACCCGCGAGCCCTGGCCGACGAACTGGCGGACGATGGCCTCGCCGATACCGGAAGCGCCGCCGGTCACCAGTACGGTCCGGTCCTTGAGGCTTGGATAGATGGCGCCCTGCATTGACATTCTCTCGGTTTGTGCCTTCCGGCGTCGGTTGCGTTGCTGCGGCTCAAACAAAGCCGCAGCTCCCGGTGTTCACTCGGTCGCTTCCAGGTGGTTTCGGTCCACGACCCGCAACGTCCGTCGCACCATGCCGTCGACAATTGCGGCCGACTCACTTGGACGCACATATATTGCAGTGGAGTTCAACAGCCACGGCAATACCGCCTGGTCAAGCCGCTCCTTATAGGCGCGGCGCATCACGTCAAATGCCTGCAGGCCGGGGCCCGCCAAGATGACATGGTGTGGGCGCAGCACCGATATCGTTGCGGCGACCGCCTCTGCAAGCGCGCGACCTGCCTGCTGGAATAGGTGCTCGAGGCGGGGATCGCCGCCCAGTGCTCGTTCGCGCAGCAGAGCCATCTGTGCCTCGGACGGCTGCTGCGACTCCGCCGGCGGCAGGTCGAGAAAGGTGCGGGCGTCGCGGTAGAGCGCATAGTCGGCAAGATAGGCCTCGATGCAGCCGCGCTGGCCGCAGCGGCATTGCGGACCGTCGGGCGCCAACTTGACATGGCCGATCTCGCTGCCGGCGCCCCAGCGCGCTTCACCGTCGACAACGACGCCCATGCCGATACCGTGGCCGACCATGATTGTGGCTGAGAGGCCCTGCGCCAGTGCCGGTTCCGCGGCTGCGAGGGCCAGCGCAACTGCGACAGCGTCGTTCGCCATCACCACCTCGACCCCGAACGCCTGTCGTGTCGGGGTCGCCAGATCGACATCGGTGACCGACAGCGCAGGACTCCACAGATGCCGGCCGGTGTCGGTGTCCACGATGCCCTGCAGCGCAATCCCGATTCCCAACAGCTGATGGCGCGGCGTCGCCGTCGCATCAAGCATCGCATTGATCTGGGCGATCACGAGATCGCACAGCGCGCCTGCATCGAGAGCGCGCGTCGGCAGTGTGAGTCGCGACTGGGCCAAGCCAGAGCCCCTGAAATCCGCGATCAGCGTCTCAATCAGGTTCATGCGTACAGAGATTGCGATGATGCGCCCAAACTCCGGGTTCAGGGTCAGCAGCACGGCCGGCCGGCCACGGCGACGGCCATTCAGCCCGTCCGCATCCTCTTCGTCGGTATTGTCCGACCACGAGGTCGCCGCTGTCTCGGTCTCGGCCTCGCACAGGAGTTCTTCCGCTATCAGTCTCGACGTTAGGCCCGAAATGGCGGGGAAGCTCAGCCCTGTACTACGCGCGAGTTCCACACGCGGCAACGGCCCCTGACGTCGCAAGACTTCGACGAGGCGGCCGCGGTTCGAAAAGCGAGCCGTGCTCGAAAAACGTCTCGGCGGCTCAGTCTGGTCAACCATATTGTCCCTTTAATTCGACAAGTGAAATTAATCAGCGCGCACGGCGATAATGTGATCAAAAAAGCACACTCAGACGCCCTCGTGGTGGGCCATATTTACTATCATCGTACCTCGTGTACTATCTAAACTTGAAGAAGGTGCAAGTACATCCGGAATTGGATGTTTGTCTCTGCGACATTTCTTCGCTGCGTAAATAAAATAAGGCGCAAGAAGCGCTGTACAGCCCCGATACGGGGTGACCAACGGGAGGTGCACATGAACGGATCAATGAAGAAATTGATGGTGGCGCTGCTGGCGACCGCAGCTGCGCTCGCAATGGCCGCGGGGGTGGCGCAGGCCCAGCAGAAAAAGACCATCGCGCTGGTGACCAATGTCGCGGCCGACTTCTGGACCATCGCCGGCCGCGGGCTTGAGAAGGCGCAGAAGGAGCACCCGGAATACAATATCGAATTGATCGTCACCAACGAAGGAACGGCGGCGGGCCAGCGGCGCGTGCTGGACGACCTGCTGGTGCGCGGTGTCGCCGGCATCTCTATCTCCGTAGACGATGCGCCGCATGCAACCGAGGAACTCAACAAGGTCGCGGCCAAGACCGTGTTGATTACGACGGATAGCGACGCGCCGCAAAGCAATCGTCTCGCCTATATCGGCACCGACAACGTCGCGGCCGGGCGGCAAGCAGGCGACGAGATCAAGAAGGCACTGCCGAGCGGTGGCAAGATCGCGCTGTTTGTCGGCACGATGGACGCGGACAATGCCCGCGAGCGGGTGCAGGGTATCAAGGAAGCGATCGCCGGCACCAAGGTCGAGTTGGTCGACGTGTTCACCGACCAGGTAGACTTCGCCAAGGCCAAGGCGAATATGGAGAACGTGCTCGTCAAATATCCCGACATTGCGCTGTTGTCCGGCCTTTGGAGCTACGAGACCCCGCTGATTTATGACGCCGTCAAGGCGGCGGGCAAGGCCGGCAAGGTGAAGATCGTCGGCTTCGACGAGGATCAGCGCACGCTGCGGGGCGTTTCCGACGGCACGATCGAATCGACGGTCGTGCAGCAGCCGTACGAGTTCGGCTATCTCTCCGCAATCAACATCATCAAGACGCTGAACGGCGACAAGTCCTGGATCCCGTCGGGCGGCAAGCTGATCGTGACGACCAAGGTGATTAGCAAGTCCAACGTCGCGGACTTCACCGCAAATCTGAAGGAGCTGCTGAAGAAGTGACTTTCGGCGCCTTCGACGCCCGGCTGCCGCAGCCGCCGGGCGTCGTGCGGGAGGAAACGAATGACGGAAATCCTGTTCGAACTCGTCGGGATCAGCAAGTCTTATCCCGGGGTCATGGCCCTCGACGATGTCAGCCTGCGTGTGTACCGAGGCGAGGTGTTGGGCCTGATCGGTGAAAACGGTGCCGGCAAATCGACGCTGATGCGCGTGCTGGGTGGCGTGATCGCGCCGAGCGAGGGCGTGATCTGCATCGGCGGCACCGACCATACCCGGATGACGGTGAGCGAGGCGACGCAGGCCGGAATCGCCTTCGTGCATCAGGAACTGAACCTGTTCGAGAATCTCGACGTCGCCGCGAACGTCTTCATCGGACGCGAGAAGCTTGTCGGCGGCCCGCTGAAGCTGGTGGACAACGCCGAGATGCGTGCCCGCGTGACGCCGCTGCTGGAGCGGCTGGGCGCCGATTTCACCCCGGACACGCTGGTCGACAACCTGTCCATCGCCGAGCGTCAGATGGTGGAGATCGCCAAGGCGCTCTCGATCGACGCCCGCGTCATCATCATGGACGAGCCGACCTCCAGCCTGACAATTTCGGAGACTGAACGGCTGCTGGAGGTGATTGCCGATCTGAAGGCGCACGGCATCGCCGTGATCTATATCTCTCACCGGCTGGGCGAGATCATGACGTGCGCTGATCGCGTCGTGGTGCTGCGCGACGGGCGCACGGTGGGGGAGCTGGCGCGGGTCGAGCTAAGCCATGCCGCAATGATCCGGCTGATGATCGGCCGCGACCTGAAAGCGCTGCATACGCCGCCGAAGCGGCCGCCGCAGCCGGGCGGCTGCGACATCGTCGGCCTCGTGACATCGGCCTTTCCCGACCGGCAGATCGATCTTTCCGTGCGGCATGGCGAGATCCTCGGACTGGCAGGGCTCGTGGGCGCTGGTCGCACCTCCCTTGCCCGCGCGGCTTTCGGCATTGATCCGCTGCTGGGCGGCGAGATCAGGATCGACAACGCGCCGGTCGATGTCGGTTCGCCGCGGGATGCGATCAGGCAAGGCATCTATCTGATGCCGGAGGACCGCAAGAAATCCGGGCTCGTGCTGGAGCTGCCGATCCGAGAGAACGTGACGCTGGCCAGCCTGCTGAATTATGCGCGGATGTGGCTGGTCAGCGGGCCGGCCGAACGCAAGGTCGCGAAAGAGCAGGTGAGGCGCCTCTCCATCAAGGTGGCGAGCATCGATATGGAGGCCGTGACGCTCTCCGGCGGCAACCAGCAAAAGGTCGTGCTGGGCAAGTGGCTTTCCATGCAGCCGCGCGTGATGTTCTTCGACGAACCGACCCGTGGCGTCGATGTCGGTGCCAAGAGCGAGATCTACGCGCTGATGCGCGAGCTCGCCGACCAGGGCGTCGCGATCGTGATGATTTCTTCGGACATGGAGGAGGTCATTGGTGTCTCCGACCGGGTCGCGGTGATGCATGAAGGGAGCGTCAGCGGCGTGCTGGAGCGCCCGCAGTTCAGCGAATACAACGTGCTGCAACTCGCAATCGGCCAGGCGCTGGAAACCGTGGAAGCGGCTGCGCCATGAACAAGAAGGAACTCGGCCTGGCCCTGCTGCTCGTGGTGATTTCCGCCGTCACGGGCGCGATCAATCCGGCCTTCCTGTCGCTGGTGAACTTGCTGAACATGGCCAATCTGATCGGCCTGTTTGGTGTGTTTGCGCTTGGCGAGGGGCTCGTGATTATCACCGGCGGCATCGACCTCTCGCTTGGCTCGATGTTCGCGCTGCTCGGCGTCGTATTCATTGACCTTCTGACGACTTATGAGGTTCCCTGGCCCGTGGCGCTGCTGGCCGTGTTGCTGGGCGGGCTGGCGCTTGGAGGAATTCAGGGTTTCCTCATCACCCGGCTGAAGATGCAGCCCTTCATCGTGACGCTGTGCGGATTGCTGATCTATCGCGGCGCCGCCCGCTACTATACGAGCGACTCGACACGCGGCTTCGGTTACGGCGACGAAGCCGGGGCACTGAGCAACATTGCTTCCGGCAATGTGGCGGGCATCCCGAACACCTTCATCCTCCTGATCGTCCTTGCGCTGGTCCTCGGCGTGGTGCTGCACCGCTCGGTCTACGGGCGCTGGTTGTATGCCGTCGGCAAAAACGAGGAGGCGGCGCGCTTCTCCGGCATCAGCACAAATATCGTGATCGCAACCGCTTATATCATCAGCGGCGGGCTCGCGGGAGTTTCGACCGTCTTGTTCGTGTTCTACACGAACTCAGTCTCTCCGAGCTCCTTCGGCAACTTCTATGAGCTCTACGCGATCGCGGCCGCCGTCCTGGGTGGATGCAGCCTACGCGGTGGCGAGGGCTCTATTCTAGGTATCGTGCTGGGGACAGCGCTGCTGCAGGTGCTGCAGAACCTTGTGAATATCCTGGGCATCCCCAACTCCCTGAACTTCGCGGTGATGGGGACGGTGATTCTGTTAGGCGTGCTGGCGGATCAGCAATTACAGGTGCGTCGGCGGCGCAAGATCGCGCTCGCCGGCCTGGCTCGCGCAGCGCCGAAATCGACACTTGTGCAAGGACAGCAGAACGCGTCACCGCACGCGGCGGCTGTGTTGCCGGCGAGAACGGGCGACCAAGTATGACAGATCCAAGCTCCAGTTGACACGAAGCCGCTCGTCGGCGGCCGCTGGGGAGGAGCACGTTCCAGGCTCGAGGGCTTTGGGCAAGGACGTGAGGCAAGAATTACAAAGCCTGGGACGGCGGGAGGACGAGAAAAATGTTGCGCAGGTTTGTGAATACCGCATGTGCGTTCGGTGTGGGGATTGCTTTCTCATCGCTGTTAAGCGGTGCAGTACATGCGGCCGACTTTTCAACGAAGGCTGCTCCTGTTCCTTATGCTGCGGCCGATGATTTCTGGACGAGACCGTATCTGTTCGGCGATCTCGGCAGGACGAAGCTGAAGGAGCAGGGCATCGATATCGGCCTGACGCTGGGTGACGAAGCCGTCGGCAACCTCACGGGTGGAAGCAGGAACACCGCAGCCAACGCTGGTCAGTTGTGGTTTGGCGCGAAGTTCGATCTGGCGAAGCTTGCCGGCATCCCCGGCGGCACCGTCGGCCTCACGCTGGTCGATCGCTTCGGCAAAAATCTGAATACCGAAGCGGACATTCCCGCCTTGCAGCTGACCAACGAAGTGTTCGGCCGCGGCAATATTCTGCGCCTGACACAGCTCTACTATTCGCAGAAGCTTTTCGATGACCGCCTCGAACTCAAGGGCGGCCGTCTTCCCGTCGGCTCCGACTTCTTCTTCGGTCTATGCGAGTTCATCAACCTGACCTTCTGCGGCGGCCAGCCCGGCAACATCCAGGGCGGGTACATCTATAACTGGCCGGTGAGCCAGTGGGCCGGTGTCGTCCATTACCAGCTGGCCCCGGAATTCACTATTTCGGTCGGCGTCTACGATGCCAATCCAAATTACCTGACGACGTCAGACTCTGCCATCTACTTCTTGCCGGGAATCCCCGCCTCGAGCCGCGCCAGTGGCGTGATGGTGCCGGTGGAGTTGGTCTGGTCGCCCAAGGCTCCTTTGACCGGGACCTGGAGACTTGGCGGCTGGTACGACAGTGCATCGACCATTGATGGCGGCCTCTCGGGTATCATCACCACCATCCCGGGCGTCGGTGGCGTCCCGGATCAAAATCTCGGAGATCGAAGAGGCCGCTACGGCATTTACGAGTCGATCCTGCAGCGGTTGACCGTTGACGGTCCCGACGCGCAGGGTTGGTATACCTTCCTCAATACCACTGTCGCCGATCACCGGACTTCGTACCAGGATTACCAGATCGCCCTGGGTTTCAGGCATACCGGAACGTTCTCCTGGCGCCCCAAGGACGAAGTCGGCTTCGCGGTGGGCACGACCCACGTGAATTCGGCCGCCTTCGGTCCCAACGCCGGCGGCAACGAAGTTCCGATCGAAGCTTGGTACGGATGGCAGGCGACCGGCTGGTTGAACCTCAAGTTCGACGCGCAGTATGTGATCAATCCCGGCGGGCGCGGCTATAACGCCGCGGGCGTGAAGACCGACAACGCCGTGGTTCTTGGTATGCGCACCGAGGTCCACTTCTGATGCGACGGTAGCCTGTCCAGCCAAACGTTGAGGGGCTCTTACGCGAAAGCTGTGTGCATGACCTATACGGCATGCCAAGAAATGCCATTAGAGCGCGTGCAACATGCGCGCGCTCTTCTGGTCAGGTGCCTCGAGCGTTCGTAGCCCTTCAACGTGGGTTTGTAACGGCGTAGAGCTGACCGCTGCGCCCGCGTTGAGAAGCGGGGCGATCGATTTCAGCATGCAGCGCATCCCTTGACGCGATCAGGCTTCTTGGATTGATTGGCCATCCGACGTCTGGCGTGGCAACCACGCCCGGCGCTACGATCGCGACCCTGACCTCTGTCGTGCCGTCTTCCTATTTGTCGTTGGTACTGTCGACGGCGTGTGTTGAGCGTGTCGCGAAAATGCTTAGAACGTGCCGGGATATGCGCCGCCGTCGATCAGGATGTTTTGTCCGGTGATGTAGCCGGCGTGAACGGAACACAGGAATGCGCAGGTTGCGCCGAATTCATCGGGCGACCCGAACCGTTTGGTAGGATTGGCGGTTCTGATCTCTTCGGTGACCTCGCTGACGCCGCGCGAGGAATTCTTGGCCAGCGCCGCCAGGTTCGATTTCAGGCGATCGGTGTCAAAGGTGCCGGGCAGCAGATTGTTGATGGTCACATTGTGTGCAGCGGTGGATCGCGCGAGACCTGCGACAAAACCGGTCAAGCCGGTACGGGCGCCGTTCGACAGCGCGAGCATCGCGACCGGCGCCTTTACCGCATGTGAGGTGACGTTGACGATACGGCCGAACTTGCGCGCGATCATTCCATCCAGCGTTGCCTTGATCAGGGCGATCGGCGCCAGCATGTTGCCATCGAGGGCCTTGATCCAGTCGTCGCGCTCGAACTTGCGAAAATCGCCGGGCGGCGGCCCACCGGCATTGTTGATGAGAATGTCGGGAGCAGGGCAGGCGGCAAGAATGGCATCGCGGCCTTCCGCCGCGGTCACGTCGGCGATGACCGTCTTGGGGCGGTTGCCGGTGGCGGCCGCAATCTCGTCGGCAGCGCCCTCCAACACCTCGCGGCGTCGCGCGGCGATGACGAGATGGACGCCCTCGCGCGCCAGCGCCATTGCACTTGCCTTGCCGAGCCCCTGACTTGCCGCGCACACGATCGCCGTGCGGCCGTTCAATCCCAGATCCATGGTTCTCTCGCCTCGACCTGCTCCGCTTCTTGCGGCGGATGGTTTGTATGTTTGTCGTTTTCAGGATTTCGGCAGGGGCATGCCGGCAGACCTGGAGCCCCACATGCACAGACTGCTCGGCTCGAAGCCGAATTGCCGCGGCCGGTGCGTCGCCTCGTCCTCGATCTCGTCGACGCCGACAGAATATTCGAACACCATGCCATCCGGCCCCTTGAAATACAGGAAGCGCGCCCCTGAGGTCGGATGCCGGCCGGGGCCGAACACGATCGGCACCCGCTGGCCCGACAGATGATAGTAGGAGCGCAGCACGTCGTCGTTGCTTTCGACCTGGTGGTTGACGTGATGAATTCCCGGCCCGCGTCCCGGCGCCAGCGCGATGGTGTGATGAATGGCGTTGACGCGCATCAGCGCGATATCCCCGATCCGGTCGCTGACGCGGGCGTTGCAAACCTGGGTCCAGAACTGCTCGTCCCGCGTCGGATTGGTCGTGCTGAGGCCGACATGGCTGAAGCCGGTTATGCCGGCATCCCTGGCTGCGAAGTAGCGCTTGCCGCTGCGTTCCGGCCGGACCACAAGTTCAATCTGATTGCCGGTGGGATCCTTGAAGCCGATAAACGCCTTCACCTTGCGTAACGCACATTCGGTCGGCGTGCCGGCATGCACGGGATGGCCCAGCCGATCCAGCGTTGCCGCGGCGGCATCGAGCTTGCTCTCGTCCTCCACTTCGAATCCAACGGTCTGATCGGCGGGGTCGCCTTCGAAATAGCACAAGGTATGGGCCCGGTCGTCAGATCGGAGATAAAGGGCCTTGCCTGACTGCTCGCCGATCTGCAGGCCGAGGCATTTGGTGGCAAAGCTTTCGGCGTCCTCGAGACTGGATGCGCCAAGCCTCACATAGGAGAGGTCCTTGAGCTCGATCATGCCGCTCTCCCTTTCAGAGGATGGGTCATCTGGCTTCGGTCGCCTGCAATTCGGCGATGTCGGTGCATTGGCTGCCCCACTCGCAAAGCGAGGAAGCCTCCATGGTGAATTGTCGGGAACGATGACGCGCGTCGATGTCCCTCAAGCCGTAGCCGTAAGAGAACACGTAGCCTTCGGGACCGGCAAACCGGAGGAATATCTGGCCCGATGCCGGCTCGCGCCCCGGTCCGTGTACGATCTTGATCTGGCGTTCCTGGACGAAATAGTTGTTCTGCATGACGGCATCCATGCTTTCGACGCCGTACGAAACGTAGACCAAGCCCGGCCGGTCCGAAGGATAAAGCGCCACGCGGTGGTGTTTCTCGTCGATGCCGAGATAGGTTACCTCGCCGACGCGGTCGGTCACCCTCGCGCCCAGTATCGACGTCCAAAGCCTGAGGTCGTCCTCGATCGAGGTGCTGCGAAGTCCGACGCCCTGCAATCCAGTGATGCCGGCATCGCGGCTCGGGAAATAGCGGCGGCCGCTTCGGGCTGGCCGCAGCACCAGATCAATCCGGTTACCGGTGGCATCCTCGATGATCAAAGCGCGGCGAACGAAGCGTTTGGCGCATTCCTCTTTCGTCGCTTCCCGCGCGGCAAAGCCGCCATTGGCCAAATCCTTGGCTACCTGGTCGAGTTCTGGCTCATCCGCAATCTCGATGCCGATGCTCGATCGCTGGCTGTCGTCAACCAGACAGAGCGTGTGATAGCGCTCGTCCGAGCGAAACAGGTACGGTTCCAGTTCGTTGGGAACGTGCTGCAGACCGAGGACATCGGCTGCGAAAGCCGCTGCAATTTGCGGCTGGCTGACCGCAAGTCTCACATAGCATAACTGCACGGATGGACGACGCGACGAGGATTCCGCGCTCATGACTTTCGACCCTGCTTGCGCAACTTGCCCGGTATCGCCGACGCCAGATGCTGGCGAACGATGCCGCGCCAGACATTCATCAGCCGCGTGAATTGCTCGGGATCGTTCTCGATCAGCATGCGGACCGAAAATCCGCGCACGGCGCTCAGGGTCAAGGAAAGGACGTCGCTGGCCAATTGCCGGGGGATGCCCGAGGATACCAACGTGTCGAGCCAGGCGGCCTCGATGGAGAAACGCGTTTGCCGCGTGAACTGGTGCGTTTCGCGCCGCAGGCGGCGCGTGCTCTCGTCGCTCATCGCGATGGCAAGCTCGATGAAGAAGTAGTCGCCGAGGAAGAAATCCTGCGCGTCCTTGATGATCTCCGCGATCGGATCTTTGCTGCTCCGCGCCAGTTGGGCCCGGCGCGTACTCTGGGCGAAGGTTACTTCGTTTACGTAGGTCAAGACCGCGACGACCAGGGCGTGCTTGCTCGGAAAATGATGCATCAGGGCGCCGCGGGAAACGCCGGCCACGCTCGCGACCTCGATGGTCCGCAGACCGCCAAAACCCTTCTGGCGGATAAGCTTGGTTGCGGCATCGAGCAATTGCTTGCGGGTGGTTTCGCTGCGTTCCGCCTGGGTCCGGCGCGGCGCATATTTGGGCTCGGATGAGCTTTCCCGGCGCGAGCGCAGCTTCTGCCTTGGGGCAGGGCTCTGCAGCGTTCCGGAGAGGCGCTGTCCCGTCTGCTTTGGGTCTCTAGAATTCGACATAGACACTTTCTTCGATGATTTTGACGGCGAACGTCTGCAGCGCAACCGTGCAAGGCATGCCCGTGGGCTTGCCGCTGGTGACGTCGAAAGTGCCGAAATGCCAGGGGCATTCGACAATCTTCCCGGTCAGGATGCCTTCTTCCGAAAGCGACGCTTCGCCATGCGTGCACAGGTCGGCCGTCGCATAAATCGTTCCGTCGACGTTGTAGACGGCCAACGTGGTTCCGTCCGGCATGGCGGCTGGCCGGATTTCGCCGTCCGGAAAGTCTGCGATGGTACCGATCAGGATATTTTGGTTCATGACATCGATCATAACATCGTGCTGCCACCGTTGACACTGATGACCTGTCCCGTGACGAAAGACGCTTCCTTTGAGGCCAGATAGCAGACCATCGAGGCCACCTCGTCCATTTCACCGGCCCGTCCCATCGGCACCACATCGACGAACCGTTGCAGGGCCTGGTGCGACATCAAGGTGGCTTTCTGGACCTGTGGCGTGTTCACGATGCAGGGTGCAACGACATTGGCCGTGATCCCGTCCTTGGCAAACTCCCGGGCCAGCCCCGTCACCATCGCATGGACGCCGCCCTTTGCGGCGTTGTAGGCCGCGTGATCCCAAAGTCCGTTGCGGACCGAATCGGCGCCGATATTCACGATCCGGCCGTACCCCTTGGCCTTCATGATGCGAACGGCATGCCAAGTGCACCATAGCGCCGTCCATAGATTGCGGTCGATCGTCGTGCGCAGCGTATCGGGTGTGTGGTCGAGGAACGGCTTGATGATGCCGCCACCCGCATTGTTCACGAGCACATCAAGGGTCCCGTGGGTCTCGACGGCCGCCTTGATGAGACCGCCGGCAACCTCTTCCCTCGAAAGATCGCCGGCCTTGATGGTGGGCATGTCATGCCCGGATGCCGCGATATCCTCGGCGACGGATTTGAGACCTTTTTCGTTCACATCCGACAGCACCAGGCGCGCGCCGGCATCGGCGAAATGCCTGGCGATAACGACGCCGATGCCGCTTGCCGCACCGGTGACGACGACAACCTGGTCGGAAAATCGCGAATTCATCTGATAGCCATTTTCCTCTAGAGGACGATACTGATGCGGCCGTGCGGACGCAGTCCTTCGCTGCCGAGCAGGCAGCGCTTTTCCCTGATGCGCAGGCCGTCACCGTTGGTCGTCAGCCGGTAATTGCTTTTCCCGAAATAGAGATCGGTCGTGCCATCCTTGGTCCGCAGCGTCTGGAACACGCAGCTGACCTCCATTTGCTCATCGCTTCTCCCGTGGATCCGTACATTGCCGACGATCCTGCTGGTCTTGGAATGCGGAAATTCGGCATGCGCGGTGCGCTTCATCAACCGTTTCACCCGCTCGCCGAGCCGGACGCGGTCGTCGGCAATGTAGAACAGGTTGGTGTCTGGGGACGCATCGGGAGGCAGGTCGGTACAGGGCACTTCGTATTTGGCGTCTTCAGTGAATAGCGTCAGCCATTCTGGCAGCCGCCATTGATCGAGCAGGTCGGCTTCGGCGAACAGAAAGTCCTCAACATCGGAACGGGTTACGGAATGCATGGCGTGCTCCTCAGGCGGCTACGCCCTTGATGTGGGGGATCGGCGCGGGAAACATCTGCTTGTTCCACTGGGTCCAGAACGCGCGCATCTGAAGTTCGTCATTGTGCGAGGGCTTGTCCTTGCCCATGCCCTTTGAGATGTCGTTCCACAAGGCTTCCTTCGAATTCTTGAATCCACGCTGACAATGCTCGAGCGCCTCGGCATCGTCAGGGGTGGCAAATCCTCCGGGGCCCAGGAATTCGAGGAAGTTATTGAGGCGGTATTTGCGCGCCCACGCCGTTTCGTCGTTCGGCGCCAGCGCCCAGGCGTTGATGACCATGTAATCGGGGGCCATGGGAAAATAGGTCCTGACCGTCAGGGCCATGATGTCGTTGACGACGAGGTTCGGAAAAATAAAGAGATTGCGGTTCTTCAGCGCGATTCGGTCAGCGCGCTCCTTGCCGTAGAGCTGGACCAGCTTGTCGTACTGCCTGGCGATCTCGGTCTTGCCGGCCTCGCCCCAGCCCGGAATCCATTGCGCGACCGGTCGGCCCCAGGGCGCGGCATATTCCAGAACCGCATGCCCGTTGCCGAGATCGTAGCCGAAGCCGCCGCCCGTGCCAGCGCTCATGTTGTCGGTCGAATTCATCAGAATGTCGAAGTAGCTCGCGTGCGTGGTCATCGCATGGTAGCCGTCGATGCTGTTCTCGGTCAGCAGCTTCCAGTTGGCGCGGATCGAATATTCCTGACTGCCCGCGACGATCGACATGCCTGCGTCGGTCTGGTCGCAGATCACGTCGAGGTATTCCTTGGCATTGCCAAGGTAATCCACCAGCGGAATGATATTCGGATCGAAGGAAACGAAATTGAAGTTGCGGTAGCTTTCATAACGCGGGACGGCCTGCATGTTCGAGGTATCTCGGCCCTTGAACCCCTCGGGATAGGATTCTTCGCCCGGCTGGCTTCGCAGTTTGCCGTCCGCGCCGAATACCCAGCCGTGATAGAAACACTGGAATGATTTGGCATTGCCCTTGCGCTCGCGACAGACCTGAGCACCGCGATGCGGGCAAGTGTTCAGCAGCGCCCGGAGCTGCCCCTTGGCATCTCGCGTAAAGAGAATGCTTCGGCCTCCAACCGAGCGGCTGATGAAATCGCCCGGCTTCGGCAATTCGGAGGAATGCCCGAGATACAGCCAGGACCGATCGAAGATCTTTTCCTTCTCCGCTTCGTAGATTTCATGATCGACAAAGTTGCGGCGCGCGACCTTGAAGACCCGTTGGGCCGGATCAATAAGCAGGGCCGGCTGGGCGTTTTCTGCTTTCATGTCATTTCCTTTCTAAGACGCAAGTGAGCGCTTCAACTCAAAATTCGGGTTTTCAAGATCGCTTCTGCAAACTGCCTTTCGCGATGCGACGAGGCGGCGCAGAACAGACATGTCGCGGGCAGAGTTGACGGCGATGCCTCCGACGACCTCGTTGTCGCGGATGCTCAGCGTCGTAAAACGGCCGCCGGCGACGTCGCCCCTGACGATCTCTTCGCCACCGCCCGGATGCCCGACGATCTGGATGTTGGAATCATATTGATCGGACCAGAACCAGGGCGGCGCCTCGTAGGCCGTGGCTTCGCCGGCCATGTTTTTTGCGGTGGCGATTGCCTGATTTTGTGCGTTGGCCCAGTTTTCGAGTCGCATCCAGCGGTCGTGACATCGGCTCCATTGTTCGGCGACGTCGCCGGCCGCATGAACGCCGTCTATGGCGGTAGCGCCCGATGTGTCGACCTTGATGCCATGAAGGGTCGTCAGTCCAAGCTGGTGAGCAAGATCTACGGACGCCTCGACGCCAATCCCAACAAGGACCATGTCGGCAGGGATGAGCGTTCCGTCTTCCAGCTCGATTGCGCCGACGGTTGCCCGCTTCACGGAAACGCCGCACATGATCTTCGCGCCTTTGGCGACGTGCAGTTCTTGCGCAAACCGGCTCAGTGCTGGCGAGCCAGCCTGGGGGAGTAGGGTAGCGGCCTTTTCGAGGACCACGACATTGCAGCCGCGTGCGACTGCGGCGGAGGCAACCTCAAGGCCGATGACGCCGCCTCCAACGAGAACGACATTCTTGCCCGGCTGCAGCGCGCGCCGCAGGGCCAACGCGTCGTCCATGCAGCGGAGATAGCTAACGGGTAGCGCGCCACTCTCGACTTCAGGCATTCTGCGAGGGTGCGTGCCTGTCGCCAGCAGCAACTGGTCGAATGCAAACGCCCTTCCGTTTGCCAGTCCGATCTCTCGCCGGTCGATATCCGCGGCGACGACGCGGGAAGATGTCGACAGGGTGACGTCGAGTTCGGCCCAGTCGTTCTGAGTCCGGATAAACGCCGGGTTGGGCTCGCGGTCGAGCAAGATCGACTTCGATAGTTGCGGCCGCTCATAGGGAAGGTGTGCTTCCTCACCGATCAAGGTGATCGGCCCGACATGACCAGCCGCTCGCAGTGCTTCAGCCGCGCGGCCTCCTGCCTGTCCGGCTCCAACGATCACGACGCGTGTCTTCGCAAGGTCCACCGCGTTCGCTCCCTCGCGGCGTTGCCAAAGCCGGCCGCCGTCATGACGCTTTCAAAAGACGCCTTGACTCCAAATTAGAAACAATCAATCCTGTTTGTAAAGTAAAAACTGTGGCTCGGGATTTCCAAGCAAGGCGGCTCCCGATCGACGCATAAGCTCGCAAAGAGCAACAGGGAGAGACGCGGTGGGCGCTGTGATCGATATTCACACCCATGTTGTGCCTGCGCGACTGGCTGCCGATCCCAAGCGGGACCGTCGGTGGCCGAGTGTTGAGTTGATGGAAGGCGATCAGGCCGCGGTGATGATTGGCGGCAAGATGTTCCGCAAGATCGATGCGCGGTCCTGGAATGTCGGCAAGCGCCTGTCGGACATGGTCGAGGACGGGACCGACATGCAGGTACTGTCGCCGATGCCGGAGTTGCTGTCGCACTGGCTGCCGGGCGATGACGCAGAGTTCCTCGCCGATGTCATAAACGAGCAAATCGCGGGCATGATTGCGGAGGCCCCGCGGAACTTCGCGGGTATCGGGATGGTCTGCATGCAGGACGTTCCGCGCGCAGTGCGCCAGTTGCAGAAGGTCAAGTCACTCGGTTTCGCGGGAATTGAGGTTGGCACCCATATCAATGGCGTGGCGCTCGGAAGCGAAACTCTATTTCCGCTCTATGAGGCTGCCGAAGGGCTGGATCTGGGGGTTTTCGTGCATCCACTGCACCCAGCCGGCATGGAACGGATCGGAGCGAGCCCGGAGTTTGCGGCGACGGCGGTCTTTCCGTTGGAAACCGCGCTGGCGTCCGTGTCGCTGCTCGCAGCCGGAATCACGGAGCGATTTCCGCGATTGCGAGTACTGCTCAGCCATGGCGGCGGCGCGCTGTCGTGGATATTGCCTCGAATGGACTTCGGATGGTCCCTCGGGCTTAAAGGCCAAATGACGCAGCCGCCGTCGAAGTCCGCGCGTCAGTTCTGGTACGATACGATTCTTTACGATCCGGCGTCGCTGTCGTTCCTAGCGAATGCGGTGGGTGCTGATCATATTGTTGTCGGATCCGATTATCCCTTTTCGATCAGGCAGAAGCAGCCGGGCCTCTTTGCTCTGCGCGCGCTGGGTAGCGAAGCTGTTCTGGCCGACAATGCGCTCGCCTTCCTGGGCCGCAATCATGACGTGAAGATACTGGATCGCGCGGAAGCACCGAACTCCTTTTCAATGCAGGGGAGACGCCCAGGTGGTTGAGTGCCGGTCGCTTCCACAGATGTGTCTGCTCGGTCCCATGCCGCCGCGGACACCCGGCCGCAGCGACGCGCAGGTGCCGTCGGATGCGAGCCGGGGTGAAAGCAAGTACGGCAGGATCGCATTCGTCTATTTCTATCAGGAGGGTGTGAAGGCCGATCCCGTTTTCGGCCTGCTGGATATCGAAATCGCGGTCCAGCGTCGCGGTCCTGCGGCATTCCAGTTCGAAATCTATTGCATCGGGGATGGTTATCAAAGTGGCCACGGTTCGAGCAAGCCGCAGCCGTTGGCGATCGAGTTCCGGAGCGGTGCGCGTACCGTTGCAAAGGCGGTGTGGCGTTATCCGAACGTTCTCAATGGCCACATGGATGCCCTGACATTCTCGGCGCCAATTGAACTGACCGATCGCGATTTTGCGGAGATCGACAGTGTTTTGCTGCCGTCGGTCAACGCCGAGGCGACGATATGTCTGGAGTGAGCGTTGCGCGCATGTAGTCCCTATCAAGGCCAACATACAAGCTCGGTCTAACGAGCGAAATCGACCAAACAGGGGAGATCGTCATGAAGCCAATTACCCGTCGCTCGGCATTAGCCGGCATCGGTGCCGCTGCATTCGCATTGGGTCACTCCAGAAAATCGTACGCCGCCAAAGACTACGACGTCGGCGTTACCGATACCGAAATCAAGCTCGGCACGACGTCGCCCTATAGCGGTCCGGCTTCGGCCTACGGCGTTTATGGTCAGGCGCAAACCGCCTATTTTGAAATGGTCAACGATCGCGGCGGGATCAATGGCCGCAAGGTCAATCTGATCTCACTCGACAACGCGTTCAGCCCACCGAAGGCCGTCGAGCAAACCCGCAAGCTCGTTGAATCCGAGGAGGTGTTCGCCATCGCCGGATTCCTGGGCACGCCGCCCAACGCGGCGGTCTCCAAATATCTCAATTCAAAAGGTGTCCCGAGCTTGTTTCTCACCTCCGGTGCGGTGCGCTTCAACGATCCCAAGGGCTTCCGTTGGATCGTCCCGTTTTATCCTTCCTACGTCTCTCAGGGAGCTGTATTCGGCAGGCAACTCCTTAGAACGAAGCCGAACGGAAAGATTGCGGTTCAGTATGTCAACGACGATCTTGGCCGCGATTACCTGCGGGGGTTGAAGCTGGGGTTGGGCGCTCGCGCCTCGGAAATGATTGTGAAGGAAATTAGTCACGAAATGACCGAGCCCACGATCGAGAATCAGATCGTCGAATGCAAAGTAAGCGGCGCCGACGTCTTCGTTCAGTTGAGTGCGTCCAAATTCGCTGCGCAAGCCATCCGCAAGGTCGCGAGCCTCGGCTGGCAACCGACGTTCATCATCAACTCGAATTCGGCCTCGGTCGGCGCGACGTTGGTTCCCGCCGGCCTCGAGAATGCGAAGGGGTTGATCACCGCGCGCTGGGAAAAGACGGTCACCGATCCGGCGGAGGCTGATGATGATGGCGTCAAAGGCTACAAGGCTTTCGCGCAAAAATACATGCCGCGGCTCAATTTGGACGATGCAACCGCGATTCCCGGTTACAACAACGCCGCGGCGATCGAGCACGTGTTGAAGCTCTGCGGCGATAATTTGACGCGCGAGAACCTCCTCAAGCACGCGACCAACCTCAAGGGTTACACGCCGCCGCTCATTCTCAATGGTGTGAAAATCTACAACTCTCCGGACAATTACGACGCGTTCCACAATATGCAGCTCGCGCAGTTCGACGGCAAGCAGTGGGTCGGCATAGGCGAAATGATCTCGCTCGAAGACCTCAAGATCCTTTCGGAATAAAATCGCCAAGGTCGGGAGGGCGGACAAGGAAGAGCGATAGTGGGTGTGGAGCTATCGCGGCGGCCACGCCTGCCAACGTAGAGATTCAGAAAATATCTCGACGGCAGGCTGGCGCCGCTGGGACGGCTCGTATTGCTCGAGATTGTCGTCGAGGACTTGTCCGACCAGGGCTTGAAAGTACTTCTGATCGCGTGGATCGAAACGGTGCATTGGGCGGCAAGCGCTCTTCGGCCCGTCACTGAGGCGCTTGCCCGGGCGGCGGTGACTGCACGTGCAACCAGACGTGCAGATCAGATCGTCCCGTCGCTTCCAAGTGCCCTGATGGCGCCGACCGAGGGGTGTGACAAAAAGAAACCGGAAGGCCGAATTGTAAGCGGACAAATAGTATGCTAGTGTACGACATAATGATCCGCTGAAATGGGCAAAACGGGGGAGTGAAACATGGTCCGCAAGTTTGGATTGGCGGCCGCGGTCGCCGCAATTGCGTTCGGAGCAATCAGCCAGCTGTCGGCCGCGGAGAAGAAATACGGTCCGGGCGTCAGTGACACCGAGATCAAGCTCGGCCAAACGGTCCCCTATAGCGGGCCGGCGTCGGCGTTTTCGAGCTACGGCCGCGTGATGACCGGCTACTTCAAGATGATCAACGAGGCCGGTGGCATCAATGGCCGCAAGATCAACCTGATCTCGCTCGACAACGCGTTCAGTCCGCCGAAGGCGATCGAACAGACTCGAAAACTGGTCGAGGATGACGGGGTGTTGGCCGATGTCGGTACCGTCGGCACGACGCCCAATGTCGCGATCCAGAAATATCTGAACGGCGCCAAGGTGCCGCACATCTTCGTCTCTGCCGGGGGCCGACGTTTCGCCGACCCTCAGAACTTTCCCTGGACCGTGCCGATGTATCCTGGCTTCGAAATGGAAGGCAAGACATTCGGGCAATACATCCTGAAGCACAAGCCGTCGGCCAAGATCGGCGTGCTCTATCAGAACGATGACTACGGCAAGGATTTCCTGGTGGGCCTGAAGGCAGCGCTCGGTGACAAGACCAAGATCGTCGCCGAAGTCGCCTATGAAATAACCGAACCAACCATCGACTCGCAGATCGTTCGCCTGAAGGATTCCGGTGCTGACACGTTACTGTATTTCTCGACCCCAAAATTCACCGCGCAAGGGCTGCGCAAGGTGAAGGAGACGGGCTGGACGCCGCTACAATTCCTTGCCAGCCCGACCAATTCGGTCAAGACAGTGCTGGAGCCGGCTGGCTTCGATAACGCGCAAGGCATCATTACGACGCAATTCACCAAGCAAGCCGGCGATCCGGCTTGGGCTAGTGATGCCGAAGTGACAGAGTATGTTGAATTCATGAAGAAGTGGGTACCGAACGACAATCCCGGAGATTTCGTCGCCCTGTCCGGCTACGTCAACGTGCAAGGCATCGTTCAGGCGATCAAGCAATGCGGAGACGATTTGACACGGGAAAATCTCCTGAAGCAGGCGACAAGCATGAAGGGTGCGCGTTTCAAGATGATGCTGCCCGGCATCCAGCTCAACACCACACCGAACGACTATGCGCCCTATGAATCGCTGCGCATGGCGAAATTCGAGGGTTCTTCCTGGAAACTGATCGATGAAGCCGGAACGTCAGCTTCGGCAAAGTAACGGTATTAGCTCGGAAGCAGTTTTCGCGAAGATGAGTTACTCTGCTGCGGCTGTCATCGGATCCGGATCAATCGCTTGCCTGTATTTTCGCCTCGATAGAGGCTGGCAATTGCTCCGGGCGCCTGTTCGATGCCCTGGAGGATGTCTTCGGAATAGCGCAATCGACCCTCGCGGAGCCATTGCGCAAGTCGCGCGATAGCCTCTTCGAACCGATGGGCGTAGTCGAAGATAACGAAGCCCTGCATGCGTGCGCGCTTCACCAGCAGATGACGCTCGGCGCGCGGTCCACTGGGCCAGGGAGTCCAGCTTGAGACCGAGGCGGTTCCGCAAATGACCACGCGAGCGCCGACGGCGAGATGGCGCAGAACCGCGTCGCTGATCGGACCACCGGTATTGTCGAAATAGAGGTTGGCACCATTGGGGCAGACCGCAACGAGCGCGGAGTCGATATCGTCGCTCTTGTAGTCGATCGCTGCGTCGTAGCCGAACAACTCGCGGCACTGGGCGACTTTGGCCGGTCCGCCGGCTATCCCGACCGTTCGACAGCCGGAAATCTTCGCGATCTGCCCGACCGCCGAGCCGACCGCGCCGGCGGCGGTCGATACCACCACGGTATCGCCGGGGCGCGGAAGCCCGACATCCAACAGCCCAAAATAGGCGGTGATCCCGTTGATGCCGGTGACACCGAGCGAGAGCGAAAGCGGAAGGTCGTCTTCTCTGATCTTTCGCGTAAC
The DNA here is from genome assembly GCF_049993905.1 of Bradyrhizobium sp. McL0615. NCBI lineage: Bacteria > Pseudomonadati > Pseudomonadota > Alphaproteobacteria > Hyphomicrobiales > Nitrobacteraceae > Bradyrhizobium > Bradyrhizobium sp. McL0615. The sequence goes on from NZ_CP188254.1 coordinate 3,676,807, forward strand.
GGCGGCAGGCCCGACGGCGGCGAATTCCTGCCAGCCGAACATTCCCATCACTTTGTCGCCCGGCCTAAAGTCGGGATGGGCCGATTGCAGCACCTCACCGGCGGCGAATGAGCGCATTACCTCGCCGATACGGACCGGCTCCGAATAATTGGCTACGTTGCTCACCCAACCGCGCATGGCGGGTTCGACCGAGAGATAGATATTCTGCACCAGCATCTGGCCGTCGCGCAGGTCGGGAACGTCGGACTCGATGATCTCGAAGTGATCGGCCTGAGGAATGTCGGTCGGCCGGGATTTCAGGATGACCTGACGATTGCGATTGTTCTTCATGAACCGACGGTTCCAGCTGAGATATGGTGGGGCATTCGATTGCTCGACACGGCAATTGCTCGACACGGGAGGTGACGCGTGGATCGATAGACGATCCGCTTGCATTGATGCTCAACAATAGTACATATGTGTACGATGTCGGGCAAGGGTGTCATGTCGAGGTGGATCCAAAAGGGCGGTGCCGTTCAATCGTTGAAAAACCAGGGAGGAGATCAGATTGAGGGGCAATTTTACTCGGGGTATCCCCGCCGTTCTCGTTCTTCTGGCCGCGGCTTTTTCGGCTGCTGCTGCTGCTGCTGCGGAACCCTATCCCTCCCAGCGCCTGACGCTGATCGTACCTTTCCCGCCCGGCAGCGCGACCGACAGTGTCACAAGGCATCTGGCCGAAAGCATTCGTTCAGCGACCAACGTCCCGGTGGTGGTCGAGAACAAGCCGGGTGCGGACGGCAATCTCGCGGCACTCGCCGTTCTGAAAGCTGAGCCTGACGGTTATACGGCGTTTGTGACGACGAATTCAACGCAGGCGGCGAATGTCAGCCTGTTCAATTCGTTGCCTTACGATCCCAAAACGGACTTCGCGCCGGTCGCGGGCATCATGACCATACCGATGATGCTGACGGTGAAGCCGGATTTTCCGGCCGGAACCGTCGCCGAATTCGTCGAGGTGGCGAAGAAGCGCCAGAAGCCTTTGTCCTTTGGCAGCGGCAACACATCCAGCAGAGGCGCGGCCGAGCTCTTCAGGTTTCGCGAGGGAATCGATCTGCAGCATGTGCCATATCGGGGCATGCCGCAGGCTTTGACCGATTTGATGGGCGGGCAGATCGATTGCGTATTCGCCGATCCTGCCAGTGCGCAGGGCCTGGTCCAGGACGGCAAGCTGCGGGTGCTGGCGGTGACGAGTTCGAAGCGGCTCGAGACAATGCCGGAGCTACCCACCATCGCGGAAAGCGGATTGCCGGGCTATGAACTGACGGCCTGGGTGGGGGTTTTCGTGCGAGCCAAGACGCCGACCGAAATCGTCACTCGACTGAACAGTCTTGTCACCGCGTTCGTCAACAGCCCTGAAGCAAGAAAATATCTGGTGGCCGTAGGCGCGACGCCATTTCCCTCGACACCGCAGGAACTGGGCGCCTTTCAGGAAACAGATACCAGGCGTTGGGCCGAGATTGTCGAGACCGCGAAGATCGAAAAGAAGTGACGCAGGTCAAGCCGCCACTTTAGCACGGCCGTGATTCCGGGCGGCGCAGGCTAAGCCGCTTTCTTGCCCTTGCGCGATTTAGTCTTCTTTCCGAAATCTTCCTCGCGGTGGGCCGGAAGCGTGGTTCCGTCCGACATCGCAAGCAGATTGCGCTTCATCGCCAGTAGCGCGTCCGACGTCGCCTCCAGTGCCTTCCGGTCAATTCCCTGGGCGATCTGGGCATTGAACTTGTCGGTCTCCTTGCGGAGCTTTTCCAGAAAGCCGCGGGCCTGCTTGGTGACAAAGACGCGCTTGACGCGGCGGTCGACCGGATCTGCCTGTCGAAGCACGAAGCCGGAAGACTCCAGCCGATCGATCAGCGCCCCTACGCCAACCTTGCCGACGTCGAGCTCGTTGGCGAGCTGGGTCTGCGGAAGTCCATCCTTGCGCGAAATGAATGCAAGCACCCACCACTGCGATCTCGTTATCCCAAGCGGGGCGAGGGCGCGGTCAAACATCATCCGGCGCAGCCGGGAAACATCGTGGATGAGGTAGCCTAGTCGGAGATCCCAGTCGGGCAGGTCGACCATGTTAGTTTATTCCCTCGAAAGAATTCTGATACCGACCGCGCGCCGATCTGAGTGTTTCGACTCATACCATACACAAGCGTATTTTTAAAGGAATGAACTTGCGGCGGACCGGCGGCCGCGCCTCTTTCGGCGCGGCATGCTGTAAAACGGGCTTGATTTAGCTGGTTCTGGCTCGAATCCAGTGCGCCGGACATCGCCGAGCCGGAACGAGTGCGATTTACATATTAGGTACATTAGTGTATCAATTTAGCCGGAGCGGCCCGATTGGGGGTGCCGTAACGAGTCGAATAGCAGGATTGCTGTTTCATGTTCAACCGAGACCTCCTCCAGGGAAAGCGCATCCTCGTCACCGGCGGCGGCACGGGGCTTGGTAAGGAGATTTCCCTGGGCTTCGCCGCCCATGGCGCGCATGTCTTCATTTGCGGCCGCCGGCCCGAAATTCTCGAACAAGCGGCTGGCGAAATTCGCGCGCGCTCGGGCGGGCGGGCCGACGCACTGGTCGCCAATGTTCGAGATCCCGACAGTATCGAAAAGATGATGGCGGACATCTGGTCCACCGGACCTCTCACCGGTCTGGTGAATAACGCCGGCGCCAATTTCCTTGCCCCGACCGAGACGTTGTCGCCCCGTGGCTACGAGGCGATCCGGTCGACCATCATGGACGGCTCGTTCTACGCAGCGCAGGGATGCGGGAAACGCTGGATTGCCGCAGGCCTTCCCGGTGTGATCGTCAGCAATCTCGTCACCTGGGTCTGGACCGGCTCGGCCTATGTGGTGCCGGCTGCGATGGCCAAGGCCGCGGTCCATGCGATGACCATGTCGCTCGCGGTCGAATGGGGGCCGAAGGGCATTCGCGTCAACGCGGTGGCGCCCGGTCCATTCCCAACCGAAAATGCCTGGGACAAGCTCAATCCGCTGGCGGAGACCGGCGTCGGCGCGACCCAGGCAGACGAGGTTCCATTGCGCCGGTTCGGGAAGATGGATGAGTTGCGCAATCTCATGATCTTCCTGATGTCGGATGGCTGCAGCTACATCACCGGCGACACCATCAGTATCGATGGCGGGCACCATCTGGCGGCGCCGAGCACGTTTGCGGGGCTTTCAAAACTTTCGCCGGAAGACTGGGAGCGGGCGCGGGTGGCCATTCAGGCATCCACGCGCAAGGAAAAGGAAGGCCGGTCGGCCTGACATCAACAAGCCTGAACCGCCCGGGAGAGACGCAAATGGGTCTGGCAATCGCGACCACGAGCTTCGAGTGCACAATCGGTGGTGGGCTCGCGCATATCGTTCTCAATCAGCCCGACCGCGGCAACCCGATCGACGGCGACTTCTGCCGCGAGTTCAACCTTTGCATGGCAGAACTGAGCGAGCGTGACGATGTGCGGTCGGTACTGATTTCCGCGCGCGGAAGGCTGTTCAGTGTCGGCGGCGATCTCGCCGCACTGGCATCGCGTGGCGACGCGCTGCCAGTGACGATCAAATCCTGGACGGCGGACCTGCATGCCGCCATCGTGCGGATGGTCCGGATGCGTGCGCCGGTCGTCATTGCCGTACAAGGCAACGTCGCGGGCGGCAGCGTTTCGCTGATGGCCGCGGGCGATCTGGTGGTGATCGGCAAATCGGCGCGCATTTCGTCGGCATTCGCCAAGATCGGCTTCACGCCGGACAGCGGCTCGACGACGACGGTGACGAGACGCATCGGCGTCGCCCGCGCCCGACGCTTTTTCCTGCTGGCGGAAACGATGGACGCCGACGCGGCGCTGGCGGCAGGGTTGGTGGATTATGTCGTGAGCGACGACGCGGTCGTTGCCGAGGCAGAGAAGATCGCACGCGAACTGGCTTCGGGCCCGACCGAAGCCTATGGCGGGATCAAGCGCCTGTTCCTGCAGACGCTCAACCGTTCCATCGAGAGCCAACTGGAAGACGAGGCGCAAACGCTTGCCGCGATCTCGCGAACGGCGGATGCCCAGGAGGGCGTAAAAGCCTTCAGGGAGAAGCGCAAACCGAAATTTGCGGGACGATAGCTCTATTGATCTTTGTAGGTCGGGTCGCGCTTCTCTCGAAATGCCGCGACCGCTTCCTGGTGGTCGCTGGTTTCGAGCAGCATCACCTGCTGACGGTCCTCGATCATCAGCGCGGCATCGATGCCGGGGGCGTCGATCAGCGCATTCAGTGTTTGCTTGGTCAGGCGCAAACCCATCGGCGAGGCGCGGGCCATTTCGGCAGCGACGGCAAGGCCGGTCTCCAGCAATTTGTCGTCGGCAACGATGTCGCTGACCAGTCCCACCGCCTTGGCTCGATCCGCGCCGAGAAACCGTCCTGTCAAAAGCAGTTCCGATGCCACAGAAAGGCCGATCAGCCGCGGCAGCAGATAGCCGGATCCCATGTCGCAGCCGCCGACGCCGACGCGTATGTAGGCGGCATTCATCCGCGCTGCCGGTGTGGCAAAGCGTACATCGGAGGCAAGCAGCAGCGAAAACCCGGCGCCGCATGCCGCGCCTTGAACTAGTGCCACGATCGGCTGCGGGCAGATTCGCATCAGCCGGATGATCCGCGAGTAGCGCTGCTGCATGTCGAGCTGTCGCTGCGGACGACCCGCGCCGGGCGCTGCGAACGCGTCCGAACCGAGCTCGGCCCCGGCGCAGAACGCCCGCCCGTTGCCGCGGAGGATCACGATGCGCGTGGTCAGGCGATCGTGCAGCCCCGAAAAGTAGGCGATCAGTTCGTCGGCCATCGCGGGTGTCACCGCGTTGAGGGCATCCGGCCGGTTGAGGGAGAGGATTTCAATGGCGTCGCGCTGCTCGACGGTGATGGTCGTGAATTTGTCCATGACGTTGCGTTCCCTCGGGCAATCATTCGTCGCCGGGACAACAGGATGTCACGGGGCGGTTTGGATGGCCATCATAGGCCGGTTGTTCCAATCGTGCGGCCTCCGGCTTGTGGCGAGGTGCCGCAAAGCGCTTGCGAAACAGGATACACCATATCATAATATAGTGTACTAATTTTGACGGCGCGGAGTGGCCCGCCGGTCCGTCACTGTCGGAGAGCACGATGCCGTACCAATCAGTCTTCAGACCGGATCTGTTCAAGGGCAAAACGATCATCGTCACTGGCGGTGGCAGCGGGATCGGCCGTTGCACCGCACACGAACTGGCGGCTCTCGGTGCCAACGTTGCGATCCTCGGCCGGACTGCCGAAAAACTCGCGGAGGTGAAGGCTGAGATCGAGGAGGACGGTGGTCGGGTTCTCACCCATGTCTGCGATATCCGCGACGAAGCCATGGTGATCGCGGCGATCGACGCCGTGCTTGATGCCTACGGTCGCATCGACGGGCTTGTGAACAACGCCGGCGGCCAATATCGCGCGCCGATGAAAACCATTTCGACCAAGGGCTTCGAGGCCGTGGTCCGGAGTAACCTGACCGGCGGATTCATTTTCATGCGCGAGGTCTACAACCGCTGGATGGAAGCCAATGGCGGAGCAATCGTCAATATCATCGCCGACATCTGGCATGGCTGGCCCGAGTTCGCCCATTCCGGCGCAGCGCGCGGCGGCATGCTGACGCTGACCGAAACCGCGGCGTGCGAATGGTCTTCCTCGGGCGTGCGCGTCAATGCGGTCGCCCCAGGCGGCATCGTGTCTAGCGGGTTCGATACCTACACGCCCGAAATGCAGAAGAAGCTGCATGATTTCACGGCCGGCGTGCCGCTGCAGCGGTTCGGCACCGAGGCCGAAATTTCGGCGGCGATCGTGTATCTGCTTTCGCCGGCTGCCGCCTACGTCACCGGTTCCTGTATCCGCGTCGATGGCGGCACGCCGAATGCGCGCAACACGTGGAAGCTCGAGCCGCACAATCGCAGCGCGCCCTTTGAAGGCTTTCATCGCTCCAGGCTCCCGGAAGCATTGAAGAAGGCGCCGTGACGCCAGTCGGGCAAGCGTCGAGACGATATCGTACGCGTGTGTATAAATGTGCGGGGTGAGGAAAAGAAATGGCCGGACTCTATTTCGAGCAGTTTTCCGTCGGACAAACCTTCGTCCACGAGATCAGGCGGACCGTCACCGACATGGACAACATCCTGTTCTCGTCGCTGACCTATAATCCAGCGGCCGTGCACATCGATCACGAATACGCCAAATCGACCGAATTCGGCAAACCGCTGATGAACTCGATCTTCACCCTCGGCCTGGTCATCGGCCTGTCGGTGCAGGACACTACGCTGGGCACGACGGTCGGAAATCTCGGCATGGAAGACACGAAATTTCCGCGCCCGGTCTTTGCCGGTGATACGATCAGGGCGGAAACGAAGATCCTGGCGCTGCGCGAGAGCAAGTCCCGCCCGACACAGGGAATCGTGACCTTCGAGCATCGCGGCTTCAATCAGCATAATGAGGAAGTCGCCTATTGCCGCCGCATGGGCCTGATGATGAGGCGTCCCGCATGAGATTGCGTTCCCTTCTGTTTGTGCCCGGCGACAGCGAACACAAATTCACAAAGGCATCGGGCATCGGCGCCGACGCGCTGATTCTCGATCTCGAAGATGCCGTGGCGCCGCCGCGCAAGGCGCTGGCGCGCGACATGGTGAAAGGCCTGCTTGCCGGCCCGGCGCGCGACTGGGCGTTTCTGGTGCGCATCAATCCGCTCGGCAGTGGGCTGACGCTCGAAGACCTCGCTGCGATCGTCCGTCCCGGCCTTGACGGCATCTTGATCCCGAAGGTCAACGGCATGCAGGATATCGAGCTGATTTCGAATTATGTCGACGTGCTTGAGGTCGCCACCGGCGTTACGCCGGGTCACGTGAAGCTGCTGGTGGTTGCGACCGAGACGCCGGCCGCCATGATCGGCTTTGCCGGTTATGTAACGCCAAACCGGCGCCTGATTGCGATGACGTGGGGTGCGGAGGATCTGGGCGCGGCGCTTGGCGCACTCTCGAACAAGGAAGCCGACGGCAGCTGGACGTTTCCCTATCAGGTGGCGCGGGCACAATGCTTGTTCGCTGCCGGCGCGGCGGGCGTCATGGCGCTGGACACGCTGTACGGGGATTTCAAGGGTGAGAAGGGGCTGGCGGAAAGCTGCCGGATCGCCCGCCGCGACGGCTTTGTCGGGCGGATCGCGATACACCCCGCGCAGGTCGCGACGATCAACGAATGCTTCACGCCGTCGGAGGCCGATCTGGCGCATGCGCGCCGCGTAGTGGCCGCGTTCGCAGCGCAGCCCGATGCGGGAACGCTCGGGATCGACGGCAAGATGTATGACATGCCGCATCTGATCGCAGCGAAACGCGCGCTCGCCTCGGCCGGGGAGGAGGCCACATGAGTGCATTGGCCAATGAGTTCGAGCTGGGGGACGATCAGGCGGCGATTCGCGAAGGCGTGCGCGGCGTCGTCACACGGTTTGGAGATGATTACTGGCTGGCGCGCGACGAGGACGGCAAGTTTCCGTTCGAGTTTCATCGTGCGATGGCCGGCGCCGGCTGGCTCGGTATCACCATGCCGGAAGAGTATGGCGGCTCCGGCCTCGGGGTGACCGAGGCTGCGATCATGATGCATGAAGTCGCCAGCCATGGCGGCGGAATGTCGGCGACCTCGGCGGTGCATATCAATCTGTTCGGACCGCATCCGATCGTCGTCAAGGGCACGCCGGAGCAGAAGGCGCGCTGGGTCCCGCGGCTGGTTGCCGGCGAGGATCAATGCTGCTTCGGCTTCACCGAGCCGGATGCCGGGCTCAACACGACCCGGATCAAGACGTTTGCGCAGAAAGTCCCCGGCGGTTATCTCGTCCACGGCCAGAAGGTCTGGACCTCAACCGCGCAGGTCGCGAACAAGATCATGCTGCTGACCCGGACCACCAAATATGAGGATTGCAAGCGCCCGACCGATGGGATCACGATCTTCTACACCGATCTCGACCGCTCGAAGATCGATGTTCATCGTATTCCCAAGATGGGCCGCAAGTCGGTCGATTCCAATGCCATCTTCATCGACGGCCTGTTCATCCCGGAAGCCGACCGGATCGGCGAGGAGGGCAAGGGCTTTTCCTACATCCTGCACAGCCTCAATCCCGAACGCATCCTGATTGCGGTCGAAGCGATCGGGATCGGCCAGGACGCGCTGCGCCGTGCCGCCAAATATGCAAGGGAGCGCGTGGTGTTCGACCGACCGATCGGCCAGAATCAGGGCATCCAGCATCCGCTCGCGGAGAACTGGATGTATCTGGAGTCAGCCTGGCGGATGGCTCTACGCGCCGCCTGGCTCTACGATCACGACAGGCCCTGCGGAGCCGAAGCCAATGCGGCGAAATTCCTCGGCGCCCGCGCCGGCCACGACGCGGCGTGGCAGGCGATCATGACCCATGGCGGTTTTGGATATGCCAGGGAGTATCACGTCGAGCGGCTGTTCCGCGAGGTCTCGATCACGCGGTTGGCGCCGATCACCGAGCAGTTGATCCTCAGTTTCATTGCCGAGAAGGTGCTGGAGTTGCCGAAGAGCTACTGAGAAGTTTCACGAAAGTTGGCCTCATGGTTCGAGACGCGCGGCGCGCCTCACCATGAAAGGTTTGAGACCTCATCCGCGGCTATCAGACCTCATCCTGAGGAGCCGCGAAGCGGCGTCTCGAAGATGCAGCTCCGATCTGGCTCATAGGTTGCGCGAAATCAGCTCGCGCATGATTTCCGATGTGCCGCCGTAGATTCGCAGCACACGCGCGTCGGCGTAGAGACGGCAAATCTCGTACTCGCGCATGAAGCCGTAGCCGCCGAAGAATTGCAGGCATTGGTCGACCAGCCGGCCGTGCATTTCGGTGATCCAGAGCTTTGCGGTCGACGCGGCGTACGTCGTCAGTTCGCGATTGATATGGTCATGAAGGCACTGGTCGGCATAGGCCCAGCCCACCGCTAGATCGGATTTCAGGTCGGCCAGCTTGAACCGGGTGTTCTGGAAATTGCCGATCGGCGAACCGAAGGCGTTGCGTTGTTGGACGTAGTCCTTGGCAAGATCGAAGGCCTTTTGCGCGGCGGCGATTGAATGCAGTGCGATGGTCAGGCGTTCCTGCGGAAGTTCGCTCATCAAGGCGCCCATCGCGCCGCCTTCCGCACCCAGCAGATTGGTGACGGGCACCCGCACGCCGTCGAAGAACAGCTCGGACGTATCGGACGAAAGATGTCCAAGCTTTTCGAGGTTCCTGCCACGGCGGAAACCCGGCCTGTCGGTTTCGACAAGAACAAGACTCATCCCCCGCGAACCGCCCTCCTGTGCGGTCCTGACCACGACGATGATCAGATCGCACATCTGTCCGTTGGTGATGAAGGTTTTCTGGCCCGATATCACATACTCGTCGCCTTCGCGCACGGCGCGGGTACGGATACCCTGCAGGTCGCTTCCGGTGCCGGGTTCGGTCATCGCGATGGCGCAAATGGTTTCGCCGGAGACCATGCGCGGCAGCCATTTCTTCTTCTGTTCGGGGGTCCCGTAGCTGAGCAGGTAGCCGCAACATACATCGTTGTGCACGGAGAAGTCGGTGGCGGGACCGGCGAAGCCGGAGTAGCTGAGTTCCTCGATGACGACGGCGTTATGCCGAAAGTCGCCGCCGGCGCCGCCGAATTCTTCCGGCACCTGTGGACAGAGCAGCCCGGCCGTGCCGCCGGCATTGAGGAGCGACCTGTCGACGATGCCGGCTTCTTCCCATCGTGCGAAATCGGGCGCGATCTTTGACGCTGCGAAGCGCCGCACGGCTTCCCTGAACTGGTTGTGTTCTTCGTCGTAAACCCTGCGATGGGGTAGCATCGAGGCCTCCTGTTTATTGGTGTTCGCGATGCGGCCGCAGCATTGATTCCGATCGATGACGTGCGTCAGAACGCGACCTTGTCGCCACCCTTGAGCTCCAGGATTTCGCGCGCCTCGTCGGCTGTCGCCACGTCCAGCCCCAGTCCTTCGATGATCTTTCGAACCTGCGTCACTTGGTCGGCGTTGGATGCCGCGAGTTGGCCGGCGCCGATCCAGAGGCTGTCTTCCAGGCCCACGCGCACGTTGCCGCCAATGGCTGCCGCGATCGCCGCGACTGGCATTTGCGCACGCCCGGCGCCGAGCACGGACCAGCGATAATTGTCGCCGAACAGGCGATCAGCGGTGCGCTTCATGTGCATGACGTCTTCCTGATGCGCGCCGATGCCGCCGAGCAGACCGAATACGGTCTGGATGAACAACGGCGCCTTCACCAGACCTTCGCTCCAAAAATGGGGCAGATTATAGAGATGACTGGTGTCGTAGCACTCGAACTCATAACGCGCTCCGGTCGAGTTGAGCGTTTCCAGCGCGTAGCGGATATCCTTGAAGGAGTTACGGAAGACCAGATCGTGGGAGCCTTCCAGCATCGCGGGCTCCCAGTCGTACTTGAACTGCTTGTATCGCTTGAGCATCGGGAACAGGCCGAAATTCATCGACCCCATATTGAGGCTGGCGACCTCCGGCTTCCAGACCGCCGCGGGCTTGATCCGCTCCTCGACAGTCATATAGGGCGAGCCGCCGGTCGTGAGATTCACGACCACATCGGATCGTTGCTTGATGACGCGAAGAAACGGCTCGAAGGCTTCCGGCGACTGGTCCGGTCGACCGTCCTGCGGATTGCGTGCGTGAAGATGCACGATGGCGGCGCCAGCTTCGGCAGCACCGAGAGCGGACTCCGCGATCTCCGCCGCCGTCACTGGAAGGTGAGGCGACATCGAGGGGGTGTGGATCGAGCCCGTGATTGCGCAGGAAATGATGACCTTACGTGCCGGCACGGTGTTTTCCTCTTGCAGAGCGCTTTCAGCGGATGCCCAAAGCGGCCATCAGCGAAGGCGAGGGACGGGACGCGTTCATTGCCAAAACGGCTAAGTGAACTTGTGAAAGTTCGGCGCACGCTTCTCGTTGAAAGCGGCGACACCTTCCTTCGATTCCGCGGTGTCGTAGAACAACTTCACCGCATGCAAAGCCAGGTTGCTGATACCGCGAATGCTGTCGGTATCGGCATTAAAGGAGCGTTTCGCCAGCGCAATCGCGGTCGGTGACCGCTGCGCGAGCTTGTCGGTCCAATCCTTGACCGCGGCATCGAGCTCGGCGGCCGGGACGACTTTGTTGACAAGACCCATTTCGCGCGCCTGCTCGGCGGAATAGCGGTCGTTGATGAACCAGATTTCGCGTGCCTTCTTGTCGCCGACGTGGCGGGCCAGCAAGGCGGTGCCCCAGCCCGCGTCGACGGAGCCGACTTTCGGCCCGACCTGCCCGAATTGCGCGGTGTCGGCGGCAATCGTCAGATCGCACAGCGTGGCCAGCACGTTGCCGCCGCCGATCGCAAAGCCGTTGACGCGTGCGATGACGGGTTTGGGAACGTCGCGGATCAGGCCCTGCAACTCGTCGATCGGCAGGCCAACGACGCCGCGGCCGTCATACTGTCCTTCATGCGCGGACTGGTCACCGCCGGTGCAGAACGCCTTGTCGCCGGCACCCGTCAGCACGATGCTCGAAACCTTGCGGTCGTTCGCGGCGATTTGAAATGCCTGAATCAGTTCTTCAAGCGTCTGGCCGCGGAAAGCATTATAGACCTTGGGCCGGTTGATGATGATCCAGGCGGCACGATCGCGGACTTCGTAGATTACATCGGTGAATTTGCTCGGGTCGAACATCGTATCATCCTCACATCTGCTAGATCATGTTCATGCCGCCGGACACCGAGATGGCCTGTCCGGTGATGAATTTCCCGTCTTCCGAAGCGAGCAGGGCGATGATGCCGGCATAGTCGTCGGGCTCGCCCATGCGTTTTAAGGGAATACCGCGAACCATCGCGTCCTTCCATTTCACGGCCTGTTCGCCTTCGCCCAGCACGGCCGCCATCATCGGCGTGTTGGTGGGACCCGGGCACACGGCGTTTAGCAGCACGTTCTTTCGCGCAAGCTCGCGGGCAATCGATTTGGTGAAGGAGATCAGTCCGCCCTTGCAGGCCGAGTAGACCGCCTCGTCGCTGGTGCCGACGCGGGCGGCATCGGAGGCGATATTGATGATACGGCCGCCGCCATGCTCGACCATCAGCGGCGCAATGGCATGGTGGGTGTTGAGCGGACCATACAAATTGATGCGGATGATCTTGTCCCAGAGATCCTTGTCGGTCTTCAGGAACGGCATCGGCCGGTCCCAGCCGGCGTTGTTGACGAGCACCCATATCGGGCCGAGTTCGGCCTCGACCTGCGCGACCGCGCGATCGACCGAGGCGCGGTCGCCGACGTCGACGGTGTAAGTCGTGATCGCCGACTTCGGCGCCAGTTTCGCGGTTTCATGTCCGGCGTCGGGATTGATGTCGAAAATCGCGACCTTGCAGCCTTCTTCCGCGAGCCGCAGGGTGATGGCGCGCCCGATGCCCTGGCCGCCGCCGGTAACGATCGCTACCTTGCCTGATAAGCCTTTCAAATCTCGCTCCCTTGGTTTGCGGCGCTTTGGCCGTTGTTTTGTTTGGGCCGCCGACGTTAGCCGACCGGCGAGATCAGCCGCTCTTGGTGAGCGCAAAACCACATTGCGCGAACATCTGGCGGGCAATGATGGTCTTCATGATCTCGATCGATCCACCCGCGATCTTTACGATCCTGGCGTCGATATAGGCCCGCGCGATCGGATACTCCGTCATATAGCCCCAGCCACCGAACAATTGCAGGCATTCATCGACCGCTTCGCAGTGAAGCTCGGAGGTAAACATCTTGGCCATCGCGGCGTCCACCGGATCGAGCTTTCCCTCCATGAAGAGCGAAATGCATCGATCGGTAAAGACACGGGCGACCGTCGCCTTGGTCTTGAGATCGGCGAGCTTGAATTGGGTATTCTGGAAGTTCGCAAGCTTTTGACCGAACACGCTGCGGTCCGACGTGTATTCAACGGTCCAGTTAAGCACGGTTTCGGTGACGGTGGCCGAACGAATCGCCTGGGCGAGCCGTTCCTGCGACAGCTTCGTCATCATCAGCGCAAAGCCCTTGCCTTCCTGCCCCAGCATATTGGTGGCGGGAATGCGGATATTCTCGAAGAACAGTTCGGACGTATCCTGCGCCTTCATGCCGATTTTTTCGAGATTTCTTCCGCGCTGGAAGCCGGGCCGGTTGCTCTCGACGATGAACAGCGTCACGCCCTTGGCGCCGGCGCTGCCGTCGGTCTTGGTCGCCAACACCACGAAATCGCAGAGCTGGCCGTTGGAGATGAAGACCTTCTGGCCGTTGATGACGAAATCATCGCCATCGCGCACCGCGCGGGTCCGGATCGCCTTGAGGTCGCTGCCGGCATGAGGCTCCGTCATGCCGAGCGAACCGATCGCTTCGCCCGACACCATCTTTGGCAGCCATTGCCGCTTTTGCGCTTCGGTTCCGAAGGAGAGCAGATAGGTCGCCACCAGATCGGTGTGGATCAGAAACCCCGGGCCGCTCGCGCCCGAGCGCCACAACTCTTCGAACACGACCACGTCGAACAGGTAGTCGAGGCCCATGCCGCCATATTCCTCCGGCACCGTGCAACAGAGCAGGCCTTCGGCGCCGGCCTTGAGCCACAGTTCCCGTGGGACAATGCCGTCTTTTTCCCACTGCGCATGAAACGGCACGATCTCGCGATCGACGAAGCGCCGGACCGATTCCCGGAAAATATGATGTTCCTCGCGGAAAATGGTGCGCTCGATCATCGACATGTCCACATCAATTTAGTTAGGTAGTGTACTATATGGCTCGGGATGATAAATGGCAAGCTGGCGCTGCGGGGTTTTTGCATCACATCACTAGTCTTTGAGCCGAGCGCGCCAGAACTTTCGTACGTGGTGCGCGGCAGCTTCGTTGAGAGTTTTCACAGTCGCAAAGACGTTCGTTTAAACTGGTACACAGATATACGATATGCTATAGGGCGAAAAACGACGACGGAGAGGGAGCCCATGGACGCGTTGGGAGAGTTGCAGCAATTCCGGGCCGAACGCAGCGAAAACAATGTCCTGCATCTTGTTTTCGACATGCCCGGCCGTCCGATGAACGTGTTCTCCAACGCCGCCATCGCCGAACTCGCCGTCTTTAGCCGCTGGCTCCGCGGCGGCGACGTGGAGGGTGTGGTCATTCGTTCGGGAAAACCGTCGGCATTCTGTGCCGGTGCCGACCTTGCCGAGCTTGGGTCGGCCTACGACATGATCATGGCGGCGCCGGCCGAGACGCGCGACCGAGTGGCGTTCGACCATTTCTTTCGTCTCAGCCAGGCGCTGCGCGGAATCGAAAGCGCGGGCAAACCTGTTGCGGCTGCGATCGCGGGCTTGGCGCTCGGTGGCGGTGCTGAGCTGGCGCTGGCGACCCATCACCGGGTCATGGTCGACGATCCCAAGGTTGCGTTTGGTTTGCCGGAGTCATTGGTCGGGCTGTTGCCGGGAGGTGGCGGAACTCAACGGCTGCCGCGCCTGACCGGAATCGAAAAGGCATTTCCGATCCTGCTAGAGGGCGCGCGGTTGTCCGGGCAGGCCGCTGTCGCGGCAGGCGTGATCGATGAGTTGGTTCCTGCCGGTGAAGAGGTGGCCGCGGCGGAACGATGGGTGCTATCGCAGCCGTCGGCGTCGCAGCCTTGGGATCGTGCTGGATGGCGGCCAGCGGATGTGGATGAGGCAGCTTCGATCGTCGCGCGAAAACGGGAAAGCGTTCTGGCCGGGACCCTCGGGCACTATCCCGCGCCGCTCGCCATTCTCGATTGCGTCGGCGAGGGATTGCCGCAACCATTTGATGCGGCAATCCGCACCGAGATGCAGATCTTCTCAAAGCTCATCCAGCGGCGCGAGCCGCGCAACATGATCAGGGCGCTGTTTCTTGGCCGGCTCGATCATGACCGTCTTCGCAAGGCGGGCGGCATTCCGGCGCCCGTCGAACAGGCGGTCGCTGCGGTCTCCGAGGTGTTGCTGGCCGGCGCAGATGCAACACTTTCAGATGCGTTCGCCCGCGCCGGATTTCACGGGCAGAACAATATACCGGCCTTCGATGGCGTTATTGCGCAGTCCGCGTTCTGGCTGGAGGCAGAGCCGGTCACCGACGGCAAACGTGCGCTGCGCGAGCGGCTGGCGCGCGCATATCGCGTAGCAGACCAATGGCGGGCCAGCTTCTCCGAGGATCAGCGCCGTGCGGCTGATTATCTGCTGGTCACGAAATATGGCTTCCCAGCCTACATGGCGGGCGCCTTTTCCTCCTTGGAACCCGGCGCTTGATTTGCGCTACCTCCGAATAAATCCGCGCTTGCGGCGCAACCAATCGAGAGAACAGCAGTGTCAAAACCCCTGACCGGCATCCGTGTCCTTGACCTGTCGAAAGTCCTGGCGGGTCCGTTATGCGCCCAATATCTCGGCGATCTCGGCGCCGATATCATCAAGGTGGAGACCGTCGGACAGGGTGACGAAACGCGGGGCTGGCCGCCATTTCCGGCGCCGGGTCTGGGCACCGTGTTCCTCAGTGCGAACCGGAACAAGCGCAGCATCGCAGTCGACATGAAATCGGAAAAGGGGCGCGAGCTCGTTCATGCGCTGGCAAAATCCGCCGACGTCGCTATCGAAAGTTTCGGAACCGGTGTCGCCGAACGCCTCGGCATCGATGCACCGACGCTGCGCACCCTGAACGACCGCTTGATCCATTGCAGCATCTCCGGCTTTGGCCGCGCGGGGCCGCTGAAGAACTCGCCGGGCTATGACGTGATCCTGCAGGCGTTCTGCGGGGTCATGTCGATGACCGGTGACGAGGATGGCGGTTATATCCGCAGTCCGATCTCGCCGATCGACCAGATGACCGGCGTGCATGCCTTTAGCGGCATTCTGGCGCTATTGTATGCGCGTGAAAAAACCGGGAAGGGCGGCGAGATTCAGGTCTCGCTGTTCGAAACCGCGCTCGGTCTGCTCGGCTATAATCTCCAGACCTTCTGGGAGCGCGGCGTGCAGCCGCCGAAATGCGGCTCTAGCCATGAATCGCTCTGCCCTTATCAGGCCTTTGAGGCGGCAGATGGTCCAATCATGATCGGGGTCGCGAACGACAATCTCTGGCGCAAGTTCTGCGCGGTCACGGGACTGAACGCGATCGTCAACGACCCCAAATTCAGGACCAATGCCGATCGCGTTATGCATCGCAAGGACACCCTCGGTCATGTCCAGGCCGCGTTGATACAAAAGTCCGTCGCGCACTGGAACGAGGTGCTGACCGGCGTCGGCGTTCCCTGCGCACCCATCAATTCGATCGCGCAATTGCTCGACCACCCGCACACCAGGGCGAGCGGCATCATTGTCGACTACGAACATCAAACTGCGGGCCAGCTGCGCGGCGTCGGCCACCCTGTCCGGATCAACGGGGCGGAGCGCCACGCAGGCAGGCCGCCACCATTGCTGGGGCAGCACACCGACGATGTCCTGGATGAAATAGGCTTGTCACGCGAGACAATCGGCGAGTTACGGCGGGCCCGCGTGATCGGGTGAAGTTTTGCGCAGCTTAACGGGAGTTTATAAATGGGGCGATCAACAAATACGGCCCTTGCCGCGCTGAAAATCGGAGGACGCGTCGCTTACGAACGTCTGGCGCGGCCAAAGGCGCGGCGGTTCGATGACGTGCCCTGTTCGCCTTATGCGGTTACGGCGGAATGGCTGACGGCCGTATTGTGCAACAAGACGCCGGGAGCGATCGTTACGCAGGTCGAAGTCAAGCCGGCGAGCGCGGGAACGCACGAGCGGCATCAGTTGAAAGTGTCCTACAACGAGGAAGGACGCCGCGCCGGCTTGCCGGTCTCGATCTTCACCAAGTCGCTGCCGAGCATCGTCACCCGCATGATCGGCGGTTTCAACGGCACGGCGCGCGTGGAGGGAAGCTTCTTTACGCAGATCCGTCCCCAACTCGAGATCGAGGCGCCGCTGTGCTATCATTCCGCCTACGATCGCCGGACGTTTGCGGCGATCCATCTGCTGGAAGATCTGGTCGCCACCAAATCCGCGACGTTCTGCAATCACAAGACCTATGTCACGCGCGCCATGGCCGATGACATGATCGATCTGCTGGCGTCGCTGCACGGCCGCTTCTACGGCGATCCGACGTTGGCCGAACGCTACCGGTGGCTCGCCAGCTATCCCCGCTGGTTCACTATCGGGGCTGCAAAAATGGGCACGGAGTACTACACCCGCAAGGCATTTGACACCGCTGCTCACGTCATTCCGGCCAAGGTGCTGACGCGCCGCGACGATGTCTGGCCGGCCACGATGCGCGCACTTGCGCTGCATGACAGCGAGCCGCAGGGGCTCATTCACTCCGACGTGCATATCGGTAACTGGTACCGGACGGGCTCGGGCCAGATGGGGCTATGCGACTGGCAATGTCTTTCGCGCGGGCATTGGTCGCGCGATTTCGCCTACGCCGTGACGGCGTCACTGACCTCGGACAATCGCCGGAGCTGGGAGCGCGAGCTGCTGGCCCGCTATATCGAGCGGTTCGCGGAGAAGACCGGCATCACACCGGACTTCGACCTCAGCTTTCTGCGTTACCGGCAGCAGATCGTGCACGCGCTCGCGATGTGGACGATCACGCTATGTCACTCGCCGCTGTTGCCGAACATGCAGCCCGAGGACACGACGCTGACGATGATCGAGCGGATGACGACGGCGATGGCCGATCTGGATGCGCTCGACAGTTTCCGGGATTGACGGGCCAGTCTCGCCAACACCCTTATGTTTGAACACATGTGTATCATATCCATTCTCTCGGCTTTGCCTCAAAGCCCGCTAACCTCCCTGTCGGCGACAATACGTGAGCCAAACGGAAAGAAATGCGCTGAATTTTGCGGTTGAAGTCCATGGCCAAAATAGTACACTAGCGAACCAATAAGCCGCCAAGAGCCGCGTCTGATGTCATGGAGGTACGCATGAGCGAACATCAATTCGATCCCGTCGCCCACGCGCGATCGATGCGCGCCAGTGGATTCTGGATCGACAGGAGCTTCGATGAGTTCCTGCAGCAAACCGTTGCCGCAACGCCGGGAAAACTGGCGCTGCTGGCCGACCGCGCCGATCGTACCGAGCCGAAACGCCTGACTTACGCCGAGCTCGGCGATCTGGTTTCGCGGGCAGCCGCGGCATTGAAGCAGCGCGGTATCGGTCCTCGCGACGTCATCTCGGTACAGCTTCCGAATTGGTGGGAATTCGCGGTGATCGCCCTGGCGGCATTCCGGGTCGGGGCCGTCGTCAATCCCTTGATGCCGATTTTTCGCGAGCATGAACTGAGCTACATGCTCGCCTTCGCCGAAACCAAGCTTTTGATCGTACCCAAGGTGTTCCGCGGCTTCGACTACGAGGCAATGGCGCAGTCGCTGCGACCCAAACTGCCAAAACTTCAGCACATCATCGCTGTCGATGGCGAGGGGACTGACAGCTTCGATCAGGCGCTGCTGTCCGGCCGCGAACGTCTTGGTCCGCCGCCGGTCGGCGAAATCGGCGCGCTTCCGGCCGATCAGATGGCGGTGTTGATGTTTACGTCGGGCACCACAGGGTCGCCCAAGGGCGTCATGCATTCTCTCAATTCGCTGATGGCTTGCAGTGTTGCCCTTGGCGGGAGGTTTCACCTCGCTGCGAACGATACAATGCTGGTCTGTTCGCCCCTGGGGCATATGACCGGATTTGCGGCCGGCATGCTGCTCGGTCTAAAGATCGGCGCCACTGTCGTATTTCAAGACGTGTGGGAGCCAAAGCGCGGCGTTGCCATCATGGCCAACGAGGGCGTGACCTATTCGGCCGGTGCGGCGACATTTCTCGCCGATATGTGCGAGGCGGTTGCGAGCGGGTCGCCGAAGCCGGGTCGGCTGCGGAATTTCCTTTGCGCGGGCGCTCCAATTCCACCCGCTCTGATTGATCGCGTCTACCGCGAGCTTGATCTGAAGGTTTGCTCGTTGTGGGGTATGACCGAATGCCTGTCGGGGACCCTGACCGAACCCGAGCGGGCACTCGAGAAATCATCGAAGACGGACGGCCGTCCGCTCGAGGGCGTCGCAGTGAAGGTGCTTCGCATGGACGGATCTCCGGCTGCGGTTGGTGAGCGCGGGCTGCTCAAGGTGCGCGGTGCTCAGATGTGCCTCGGCTATTACAAGCGAGCCGACATGGAGCCGTTCGATGCAGAGGGTTGGTTCGACACCGGTGACATGGCCTATACGGACGACGAGGGCTACATCCGCATCGACGGCCGCATCAAGGACATCATCATTCGCGGCGGTGAGAACGTGCCGGTATTCGACATCGAGAACCTGCTGTTCAAGCATCCGGCGGTGCTGTCGGCCGCGATCGTCGGGTACCCGGACGCACGATTAGGCGAACGGGCCTGTGCATTCGTTGTTCTTCGTCCCGGACATTCGCTCGATTTGGCCGGCGTGCAGGCCCTCATGGCCCAGAACAAGGTCGCGAAGCAATATTGGCCCGAACGTGTCGAGACCATTACGGATCTCCCAAAGACCCCGGCGGGTAAGGTGCAAAAATATCAGCTACGGGAGATCGCAAAGGCATTTGCGGAGCCGCCTCGGGCAGCCAACGGATAGTAGTGGACTTAGACAATCGCTTCCGTGTTGCTACCGGTGCCGTTCGAGGTCGGGTGCGTGACCGCCGGTTGCGTCACCCGAGGGCAAGCGCTGATTGCACCGGTCCATCGGAGAAGCGGCCGGACGGAGGCGAGATAGTCGCAACACAAGTGTAGCGCGCCGCAGGCGCGTTGATGCGTGGCGCTGCAACGATTTCGTTATCGCAACAGCTCGCGGGCGATGACTACGCGCTGGATCTGGTTGGTGCCTTCGAAGATCTGGGTCAGCTTGGCGTCGCGCATCATGCGCTCGACCGGATAGTCCATGGTGTAGCCATAGCCACCGAAGATCTGGACGGCGTCCGTTGTTACCTTCATGGCCATGTCGCTGCCGACGCATTTAGCCATGCTGGCGAGTACGTTGAGGCGTTTCCAGTCGCCGGCATCGCCCGCTCGGGCGCATTCATAGACGAGGGCTCGCGCGGCCTCGATCTGCATGGCCATGTCGGCCAGCATGAACTGCACGCCTTGGAACTCCGAGATCGATTTTTTGAACTGCTTGCGTTCCTTGGCGTAGGTAACGCACGCCTCGAGTGCCCCTTGGGCCAAGCCGACGGACTGGGCGCCGATGGTCGGGCGGTTGAGGTCGAGCGCGCGCATCGATGCCCGGAAACCCTTGCCTTCCTCTCCGACCAAATTCTCCGCGGGCACGCGGACATTGTCGAAGAAGATCGGCGTGTTCGGTGCGCCGCGGAACCCCATCTTGCGCTCGTGGCGTCCGAACGCGATACCTGACATCCGCTTCGGTTCGACGATGAAGGCGCTGATCCCTTCGGCGCCCGGGGCGTCGCTGGTTCGGGCCATCACCACGATGTAGTCGGCGACGACGCCATAGCTGCACCATTGCTTGCGACCGTTGAGGACGTAGCTGTCGCCGTCCTTCCGCGCACGCGTGTTGATCGCCGTGACGTCGGAGCCGGCCTGCGGTTCGGATATCGCGATCGCCGTGACCACGCCGCCCTTGGCGATGATCGGCAGGTATTTGGTCCGCTGCTCCTCGGAGCCGAAGTGAAGCAGCGGCATGATGAACATGGTGTTGAGCGCCGCGATCGAGGCGCAGGCCGGCGAGACTTTGGAAATCTCCTCACGGGCGAGGCAGGCCATGGTCAGGTTGCCGTTCGGACCGCCGTAGCGTTCCGGCACCCAGAGCTGCATCAGCCCCATCTCGCCGAACAGCTTCACGAGTTCGATCGGGAAGCGGTCGGTCTCGTCGATCTCGGCCGCAATCGGCGCGACGTGCTTTACGACCATCTTCCGCACGGTGTCGCGGAATGCGATCTGCTCCTCGGTGAAGCTCATGTGGACCCCTGGGTCATCTTTTTTGCAGGAAGCTAAAAAAGGGGCTTCCGTTGAATGGGTGATCCATTTAATAATTCACCGCATGAGCACCAAGTCAAGCCCTCGCGTCCCCGCCCGTCCCAGGTCCCCATCGCCTGATCGGCGCGAACGGGTCCCCGATCACCGCGCGGGCGGAGCGCCGGCTGCGCCGAAATTCCGCCCGATCCACACCCGGCGTGCATTCGAGGAAATCTGCGAGCGTATCCGCGAGCAGCTCGCGCTCGGCGTCCTCAAGCCGGGCGACAAGTTGCCGCCCGAACGCGATCTGGCCCAGCAACTCGGTGTCAGCCGGAATGTCCTGCGCGAGGCCTTGCGCAGCCTCGAAATGGCCGGCGTGCTTCGGCTGCGGAAGGGCGTCAGGGGCGGAGCTTTCATTCAGGAAGGCGATACCAGCCGCATGAATGGCGTCATGCGCGACATGCTGAGTCTCGGCACGATTTCAGTCCGGGAATTGTCGGAAGCGCGCGTTCACGTTCTCGATCTCGTGGTGCGGCTAGCTTGTGCCAACGCGCGAAAGGCCGATCTCGACGCGCTCGAGGCCAATATTCGGCGCACCGAGGATGCGACGCGGGAAGGGCGATTGCTGGATCGCGTCGAATGCTCCCGCGAATTCTACAAGCTGCTGGCGGCATCGACCGCAAACAAGGTGATCGCCATGATCATGGATTCGGTCACGGAAATTCACATGCGTTTCGTCTACGCCAAGGTCTCGTCGAGCGGTGTCGCGATGGCGAGGCTGGCGGAAAAGCGACGGCAATTCCTGGCGGCGCTAGGTGAACGAAACGCCGCAACGGCGACGCGCTTGATGCGTACCCATCTGGAATCTGTGCAGCGGATGCTGGAACAGGATCCCGGCGCGATGTCGCTTCACGTTGCGCTGGCGGAGGTACAGCCCGGAATGCGCAGATAGCAGAGAGTGGCTAGATCCAAGCTCGACCAATGATAACAACGGAGGAAAATGTGTCCCAATACGCCAGATACGAATGCCTGACGGTCGAGGTCGCGGACAAGGTCGCGACCGTGACCTTGAACCGGCCGCAAGCACGCAATGCCATCAATCAGAAGCTGATCCGCGAACTGCGGACCATCTGGGACGATTTGGCCGACGATCGCGCCGTCAACGTCGTGGTGCTGACCGGCGCAGGCGAGTTCTTCAGCGTCGGTGGCGACGTGAAGGCGATGTCGGAGCGGCCGGGCGGCGACGTCCTCGAAGAGGGGGAAGTCCACGACCCCATGATCAGCCGGCGTGGCGTGACCCGCCAGCTCGAGCTCGACAAGCCGATCATTGCAGCGATCAACGGTGATGCCATCGGCCTTGCCGCGACCCACGCGCTTCTTTGCGACATTACGGTGATGGCGGAGGACGCCCGCATCGGCGACACGCACGTCTCGCGCGTCGGGCTGGTCGCCGGCGACGGCGGTACCGTGATCTGGCCGCTGCTGATCGGCATCAACAAGGCCAAGGAATACCTGATCCGCGGAACCCTCCTGAAAGGCAAGGAGGCCGAGCGGATCGGGCTTGTCAATCACGTTGCGCCGCGTGCGGAGGTCCTCGCCAAAGCCCGCGAGATCGCGATCGAACTCGCCAACGGCCCGACCTGGGCCATTCGCTGGACGAAGCTGTCCATCAACCAGATCGTCAAGGATCGCGTGAACATGATGCTCGAGGCGTCGATGGCGCTCGAGCAGGTGACGTTCGAGACCGCGGACCACAAAGAGGCGACCATGTCGTTCAAGGAGAAGCGCAAGCCGAAGTACGGTCAGGCATAGTCTCCGATGAATGCGACCGGGGCACTTCCGAACGACGACATCGCCGGGATGCTTCGGGATTCCCTGCGCGGGTTTCTGGAAGCGCATTGGACCGCGGTCGGCGGGAAGGAATCGCCGTCCCCGAACGCTAACTCCGCGATCTGGAGCAAGCTCGTCGGGCAGGGGGTCAATGTGCTGGGCTCCGATCGCGGCGAAGGCGGGCTTCGCGAAATCCTGGTGGTGATGGCGGAACTTGGCCGTGCCGCATGTCCGGCGCCGATGTTACCCACCGCGCTGACCAATCTTGGGCTCTCGGGCTCGCGGGCCGGCGCGGCGGTGGATCTGTTGGAACAGCTGCACGCCGGCACGGCGGTGACCGCATTTTGCTTCGGCGCCCACGATCCGGATCGAGGTGCGGGCTCGATCCGCATTGGCGACCAGCGCGGAACGGGGGTGCTTCGCTTCGTCGAGGCGGCGAGTGCCACACATCTCCTGGTCGCCGTCGATGAGTCCCATCTTGCCCTCGTCCGACTGGATGCTCCAGGCATTGACCTTGCGCCGACGCGCGCCATGGGTGCCTGGGGTCTGTGCGAGGTCAGGCTGAATTCGGTGCCGCTGACGCTGCTTCGGCTTGAAAGCATCAATCTCGACGATCTCCGTCTCATGGCCCAGATCGCATTGCTGGCGAGGGCACATGGCGCGGCCCGGCGGGCGTTCGAGCTGGCCGTAGATTACGCCAAGGAGCGTCACCAGTTCGGGCGACCGATCGCCAAGTTTCAGGCGATCCAGCACAAGCTGGCTAATGGCCTGATCGCACTCGAAGGCGTCCGCCTTGCACTCGATCATGCGGCGAGGCTGCACGACATCGGTGACCGCAACTGGCGCTATTTCGCCGATTGCGCGGCTGCCTTCGGCGGCGAAGCGCTGCGGCGTGTGTCGCTCGAGACCCAGCATACGTTCGGCGCCATCGGCTATGCCGAAGAGCACGAGGCGGCGCGACATTTCAAGCGCGTGCATCTGGATACGATCGCACTCGGCGGGGCGCCAGATGCGCGGCGGCGGCTGGCCTCCCACTTGCTGGATCGCGGCGGCGCGCCGTTGCCGCAATACGATCTCGGTCCCGCCGGCGACGCGCTGCGCGAACAGGTGCGGCGATGGCTCGATCAGAACTGGTCGGGAGACAGGAAGACCAGGTTCGACGAACAGCCGTTCAAGCAGCGTGAGTTCGACGCTGGCTTCGCGCGCGATATCGGCAAGACCGGATGGATCGGCCTCGGATGGCCAAAGGAATTCGGTGGCCAGGCGCGTTCTCCGTTGGAGCAGATCGCGCTCATGGAGACGATGGAGCAGGCTGAGGCGCCAAGGATCGGTGCGTCGATCCAGGCCAACGCCCTCATGATGTTTGGTACGTCGGTGCAGCAGCAAAAATACCTGCCGGAAATCCTGCGGGGCGAAGCCATGCACGGTATGGGCTACAGCGAACCCGAGGCGGGCTCCGATCTGGCCGCGATGCGCACCAGCGCCGTGCGGGACGGCGAGCATTGGGTCATCAACGGCCAGAAGATATGGACCACGACCTGGTGGGGTAAATACATGTTTCTTGCGGCCCGGACCGACAAGAATGCGAAGCCGCCGCACGCCGGCGTCAGCATGTTCATCGTCCCGATGAATACGCCGGGCATTTCGATCCGACCGGCGAGCACGATGTATGACGGCACGTTTGCCAACATCTTCTACGATGACGTCCGCATCCCCTTGGAAAACATCGTCGGCGAAGTCAATGGCGGCTGGAAAGTTCTGACGGGCGCGCTGGCCTTCGAGCGCGGTCTGGTCGGCGGTGGCATCGTGTTGAAGGTGGCCCACGCCTTCGAGCAACTGCGCCGGCAGGTCATGGCGGCCGGGAGCGATCGGCCGCCGCCCAGTCAGGACCCGGTCGTGCGCGACAGGATGGCGACGCTTGCCTGCGAAATCGAGGTGGGCCGGCAACTGATGATGCATTGCGCCGAACTTGCGGCGGATGGCGTGACGCCGCCGGAATATGGCGCGATCAGCAAGGTCTTTTCCAGCGAACTGATGGAACGCTTCGGCGAGGCGGCGCTCGACATTCTCGGGATGCGCGGCGCTGTTTCCGAGCAGATGCCGGGCGCGATCGACAATGGCCGGTTCGAGCAGAACCTGCGGCATTCGCTGATGTGGGTGATCAGCATCGGGACCAACGAGATACAGCGCAGCCTGATTGCCCAGCGCGGGCTGGGATTGCCGAGATAGGAGCCGACAGCATGCAGGACCAAACATCGACATCGCCGCTCGAGGGTGTGCGGGTGCTGGATTTCTCCATCATGCTGGCCGGGCCCTACTGCGCGCGGCTACTGGCGGATGTCGGTGCGGAAGTGATCAAAATCGAGCCGCCGGAAGGTGACGAGATGCGTCTGCGCGCACCGGTGCGTGACGGCCACAGCGCCTATTTCGGCCAGCTCAACGCCGGCAAGCGGAGCATCGCGCTCGACCTGAAATCTTCAGATGCGATCAAGCTCGTGCATCGCATGGTCGAAAACACCGACATCCTGGTCGAGAATTTTCGGCCCGGTGTGATGGAACGCCTGGGTCTCGGATATGAGACGCTGCGAAAGATCAATCCGAGACTGATCTACTGCTCGATCTCCGGGTACGGCCAGACCGGTCCGCAAGCCGAGCGCGCCGCCTACGCGATGATCGTGCATGCCGAGAGCGGCTTTGATCGAGCGCTGATGCGCTATGCCGGCGACCGCGACCGGCCAGCGGCGGGTGCGGTGTTCGTCGCCGATATTCTCGGCGGCATCTTCGGTTTCTCCGCCATTCAGACGGCGATGGTGCAGCGCTCGCGCACCGGTAAAGGGCAGCGCATCGATGTCGCCCTGATGGACTGCATGCTGAACCTTCTGGTGTATGAGCTGCAGGAAGCGCAGTTCTCCAAGCCGATGGCGCGGCCGACTTACGGGCCCGTGCGCGCCAGCGACGGCGATATCCTGATCGCGCCGGTGTCGGCGCGCAACTTCGCCGCCCTTCGCGAGCTTACCGGCCTGCCGGAGCTTTCGTCCGACCCGCGATTCGCATCGGTGCCGGCGCGCGGCGCGAACTGGACCGCCATGATGCAGGTCGTCGAAAAGTGGACCATGCAACACACGATGGCCGAGTGCCTTGACGCGCTCGATCGTGCTGGCATTCCGAGCGCGCGCTTTCGTGACCCGGCCGAAGCGTTGGACGATCCAGCTGTCGCTGATCGCGGCACATTCGCGCCGATTGCTGACGCCGCCGGAGAATTCAAGGGTGTCAACGCTCCGTGGCGGATGTCGGGTGCGCGCAGCGAGATCGGAAGGGAAATTCCGTCCATTGGATCGCACCGCGATGACGTCCTCGAACGCGTGCTCGGACTGTCCGCGGATGAAATCGCAAAGGCGGCCGCGTCTGGTGCGTTCGGAAAGGTTGTGGCCGCGGCGGAATAACGAAGAAACAAAGACTGTATTGAACAACAAAAAACAGACCTGACGGGAGGATCGACGTGACCCGATTTCATTTCTTGGCGCTTGCGCTCGGGCTTATTGTCCTTGGCGGAACTGCTGCCGCGGACAATTACCCGTCACGGCCGATCCGGCTCATCGTGCCATATCCTGCCGGCGGTTCGACCGACATCATGGCGCGCGCGCTGCAGGAGCCGATGGCGAAGATCCTTGGTCAGCCTCTCATCATCGATAATCGTGGTGGCGCCGCCGGCACGACCGGCGCCAACGAAGCCGCACGGGCGGATGCGGATGGCTACACTCTCTTGTTTGCGAATAACGGACCAATCTCGATCGCCCCGCTGCTTCAGAAGGGCGTCGATTTCGATCCGTTGAAGAGTTTTGCGCCGGTCTCGCTCGTCTCCAGGGCGCCGCTGGTCCTGGTTGCGAGTGAAAAGGTGCCGGTGAACGATGCCGCCGGCCTGATCGCCTACGCCAAGGCGCAGGGCAAGCCGATGCTGTATGCGACTGCCGGACCTGGTTCGCTCGGACACCTGAGCACGGAACGCTTTCTCAATCAGGCCGGACTGCAGATGGTTCACGTCCCGTACCGCGGCCAGGCACCAACGACGCTCGCGGTGTTCGCGGGCGAGGTCGACATCCTGCTCACGACGACGTCCGACACGCTGAATGAGCATATCCGCTCCGGCAAGGTGAAGCTGCTCGGCGTCTCGTCGCCTGAGCCCTCCGTCGTAGCTCCGGGCGCCGCGCCGATCGGCAATGTCTTGAAGGGTTATTCAGTCGAAACCTGGTTCGGGATTTTGGCTCCTGCGGGCACGCCGCCCGAGATCGTCAACAAACTCAACGCCGCAATCAATACGACGTTGGCCATTCCGCAATTGCGCGATCGATTTTTGACTTATGGCGTGGAGGCCATGGCCAGTACTCCTGCCGAACTTGCCACGATCATTGCGGCCGAGATTCCTTCGTGGCGCAGGGTTATCGAGGAGCGCCACGTCAAGGCCGAATAAAGGATGGATGGTACGGCTAATCGAGCTTGATGTCTGCTTCGTTCACCAGCTTCGCCCATTTGTCCACATCGGCTCGAATTGTCGCAGCGAACGCCTCCGGCGTTGAGCTTTTCGGCTCGACGCCTAATTGTTTCAACGTTTCTTGCACAGCTGGAGCGGCGACTGCTCGTGTAATGGCGTCGTTCAGCTTGGCTACGATGGCCGGCGGCGTGCCGGCTGGTGCGAGGATGCCAAACCAAACGACGACCTGGAAGCCGGGAAGCGTCTTATCGATCGTGGGCATGCCGGGGAACAGTGGCGAAGGTGATGCCGTGCTGATGCCAAGCGACTTGAGTGAGCCCGATTGGACCTGGCTAATGCCTTCAAGTGGTGTGATGAAATAAACAGAGACCTGGCCCGCCAACGTGTCGTTCGTCGCCGGTGCACCACCGCGATACGGAATGTGCCGCATCTCAATGCCGGCCTGACGCCGAAACAGCTCAGCCGTGACATGCGAGGCCGATCCGAGCCCAACAGACGCATAGGTGAGCGCGATGGGATCTTTCTTGCCGCGTTCAATGAGATCGCTGACGCTGCTGATCCCGGTTGAGGGGGCTGTCACAAGAAGGAACGGCACGTCCACGACCTTCGAGATCGGCACGAAATCACGGATGGGATCGTAGGCGAGCTTCTTGTAAAGGCTTGCATTCAGTGCATTCGGCCCAAGATTGCCGAATACGATCGTGTATCCATCCGGCGTTGCGCGAGCGGCTTCCGTCGTACCGAGGATGCCGCCGGCACCGGACTTGTTGTCGATGATGACCGGCTTTCCCAGGGCTTCCGAGAGTGGTTGCAGGATCGTGCGTGCGAGGATGTCGGTGGAGCCGCCTGCCGGGTAGGGCACGATCATCCGGATGTTTCGCTCCGGATAGCTTTGGGCCAGTGTGGGCGACACGAACAAAAGCGACAGAAGAAAAATCAGCGCGCGCATGAGCGTCTCTCCTATATCGACGCTCTACGGCGTCTTGGACCGTTAGTACGTATACGTAGCAGATGCGCAAGCGAATTTCAACCGCGGTGTAAATCCGGCTCTCAAGGGGAGGGGTTCGCGAGCAAGTCTCAGCGATCAGCACGCGCGGCGAGCGCAGCCTATGTGTCGGCGTCCGGAGGTGACGACTTTGCGATCACCAGCATACAGCGCAGAAAATGCGCGCGATCCTCCGGGCTCAAGGCAGCAAGCATGAGATCTTGCAGCCGCGCCGCGGCTGGAACCACGGCCATCAGCGCGTCTGTGCCCTTGGCCGTGACCTGCACCTCGATGGAACGCCGATCGTCCGGATGGCTTTTCTTCGAGATCAGCCTGCGCGCCGTCATTCGCTTCAGCATTTCACTCAGCGTGTTTCGATCGCAACTGATGCGCTCTGCAAGGGCGGACGCCGTCATCGGCCCATCTTGCAGCAGCGCCATCAGAACACCGAACTGCCGGGGCGTGATGTCGCTCTGCCGCGTTACGCTTTGGTAGAGACCATCATACTTCGCTTCGAGCAGGCGCAGCAAAAATCCGACGCCGTTTTCTAGCTTCCATTGACGCGCCAGGGCGGCAGCCGAATGTGCGCCTTCTTCCTTCTCGCCCGCCATGTTGTTCCCGACTGCTCCTGTGCCAACAAGCGGTTAGCAGCTTGGTCGCAACCTCTCAACTCTCTCGTAAACCCGGCCGCCTGCCGCCCTGGCGCCTTGATGGTTGCCAAGGGGACGTCAATATGATACGTATACGTACCAATGGCGCAAAAACGAAAGCGTCGTCCGGGAGGCTTGCAGTGGATCTGCGCGCTCTGTTGTCAATTCCCTATCTGCTTGAGGCGGAAGCGATGGAGACCGAGCCAGGAGAATGGCTCCTTCGCCTCGCGTATCCGGAGCTTCCCGGCTGCACCGCGGAAGGGGTTATCGTTGAAGACGTGCTGAAGGATCTGGAGCGGCGGCGGATCGAAATGATCGTTGAGCTGGTGGAGGCTGGAAAGCAGCCTCCGGTTCCGAGGCCGCCGCTCGCCACATCTGACCCGTTATGGACGGCGCGCGAGCTCGGACTGTCTGGCCGGGTGAGCGCGTTGTTGGTGCGTACGGCGGTCTGAAGATTCAACTTGGTACGATCGAGGAGAAAATCATGCTCTCGCACGAAGATAACGAACGGTTGGTGAGGGTCGGCAAGGGCACTCCGCTCGGAGAGTTGTTTCGCCTCTATTGGATTCCGTTCCTGCCGTCAGCCGATCTGGCCCGCGACGGTCAGCCAAAGCGCATTCGGCTGCTGGGCGAAGATCTTGTCGCCTTCAGGGACACGGAGGACCGCATTGGCCTGGTCGATCAGGCCTGCCCGCATCGGGGTGCCCCGCTGATCTTCGGACGCAATGAAGATTGTGGTCTGCGTTGCGTCTACCACGGCTGGAAGTTCGATGTGACGGGCGCGGTAACGGACATGCCGGCCGAGCCTGTCCGGAGCCGCCTGAAGGAGAGGGTGCGGATCAAGGCCTATTCCTGCCGCGAGCGTAACGGAATGATCTGGGCCTATATGGGTCCGGATCAGGCCGACCCTCCGCCGCTGCCAAACGTCGAGTGGAATCTTGTCTCGCAGGAGCAGGTTCACATCTCCGTTCGTGTTCAGGAGTGTAACTGGCTCCAAGCCGTCGAAGGCGAGATCGACTCCGCCCATGCGCCGCTGCTGCACGGTCGGCTCGACGCGCAAGGTACGACGAGCGCCTGGATCCAGAAGCGCGACCTTCGCCCGACTTTCGAATGCGTCAAGCAGGATTTCGGGATGAGCATTGCGGCGCGACGAAACTACGATGCCAACACGCTCTACTGGCGTGTCAATCAGTTCATGCTGCCGTTCTACACGCTCGTTCCGCCGCTGTCGCCGTTCCCCGATCTGAGCGGCCACGCCTGGGTACCGATCGACGATGAGAACACGCTCTGCATCATGTTCTCCTATCATCCATCAGAACCGCTGCTGGCCAAGACGCGGCAGGTCTTCTCGGAAGGGCACAAGGGCCGGGAGAGCGGCCACGCAAGCCACAACGCGCTCGTCAAGCAGCCGGTGACGGTGCCCTACGCCGACTACTGGACGAAGTACAATCCGCAGAACGGATTCCAGTTTGACCACGAAGCCCAGCAAACGACATGGTTCTCCGGCCTGCCGGGACTGTGGGTCCAGGACGGGGCCTGCCAGAGCGGCGTGTCACCGATCTTCGATCGCACCAAAGAGAACCTGTGCTCGAGCGATACGGGCATCGCCATGACCAGGCGGTTCATTCTCGAGGCGCTCGGCGCCTATCGCGATCACGGCACCAGGCCGAAGGGCGTCACCGATCCGGACGTGTTCATGGTGCGCGCGGTGTCGTTGCGTCTGCCGCCGGAAGACTCGTGGATCGATGTCGGTGCGCCCCACATGCGGGCAAAGCTTGGCGCGGATTTTGGCTACGAACTTTGAGCGCGTCAATCATGGCCGGCGATCTTAGAAAACTTCGGGTCAGGCGCATCAGCTATGAGGCCGAAAGCATCAATTCGTATGAGTTGGTGTCGCCTGACGGCGGCGATCTCGCGCCATTCACCGCCGGCAGCCATATCGACATGCACTTGCAGAACGGCATGATCCGCAGCTATTCGCTGGTCAACGATCAGAGCGAACGGCATCGTTACGTCATCGCGGTGAACAGGGATGCCTCCGGCCGCGGCGGCTCGTGCTTTGTGCACAACGCCATTAGGGCTGGAGACCTTATCGACGTATCCGCGCCGCGCAACAATTTCGCGCTCCACGAGGAGGCGGAATGCTCCGTGCTTATCGCCGGTGGAATCGGCATCACCCCGTTGATGTCGATGATCCGCCGCCTGGAGGCGCTCGAACGCCCGTGGAAATTGTCCTATGCGGCTAGGACGCGAAGGGCGGCGGCGTTCCTCGGCGATCTCGATGCGATCAGGCCGGACGTTCATCGCAATCTCCATCTGGACTTCGACGACGAGCGTGCGGGGCGGACATTCGACCTCGCCACCATCGTCGCAAACGCTCCGGCGCACGCGCATCTGTATTGCTGCGGCCCGGTGCCGATGCTCGAAGCTTTCGAAACGGCCACGGCCGGCCGGCCGGCAGGCCATGCCCATGTCGAGTATTTTCAGGCAAAGCGGGCCCCGGCCCTCGAGGGCGGGTTCGAGGTCAGGTTGGCGCGCAGCAACCGCACGATCGTCGTCGAGCCGGGCAAGTCGATCCTCGACGCGGCGCTCGATGCCGGTATTTCGGCAAACTACTCGTGCGCCGAGGGCGTTTGCGGGACCTGCGAAACACGGGTGATCGATGGGATACCCGATCATCGCGACCTGTTCCTCAGTTCGGAAGAGCAGGCTGCGAACAAGACCATCATGATCTGCTGCTCGGGATCCAAGTCCGGAACCCTCGTGCTCGACCTCTAGACCGGATCGCAAGGACAAAACTCAATGGGTGCAAAGATGCTGGATGAGATCGAAGCGGATTTTCCCGAACACACGCCGCGTCCCTCCCATGCGCCGACGGCCCTTGACGGGATCAGGGTCGTCGACTTTTCACACTTCATCGCTGGACCGTTCGCGACCATGATGCTCGCCGATATGGGCGCCGAGGTGATCAAGATCGAAGCGCCCGGGCGTGGCGACGACTTGCGCCGCTATCCGCCGGTCGATCCGAGGCTGAAGCATGGTGCGCCGTTTCTGTGGACCAACCGCAACAAGCGGAGCGTTGCGATCGACCTGAAATCGCCCGAAGGCGTGGAGGTCGCGCGCGATCTGATCCGGACGGCGGATGTCGTCGTCGAAAACTTCTCCACCGGCGTCATGGATCGGTTTGGGCTCGGCTACGAGAATTGCCGCAGGATCAGGCCGTCGATCATCTATTGTTCGGTTTCCGCGTATGGGCGGGAAGGACCGTTCTCAGACCGGCTCGGTTTCGATCCAATTGCCCAGGTCGAAAGCGGCTTTGTTTCCATGAACGGCTATCCCGACCGTGAAGGGGTACGCGCGCTGTCGCCGGTCATGGACATCAGCACGGCGATGATGGCCTGCAACGCCGTTCTCGGCGCGCTTGTCGCACGCGAGCGCACCGGGGCAGGGCAGGCGATCGAGGTCTCGTTGTTCGACAATGCCGTCCTGATGACCGGATATGCATCGATGCAGCAGTTGTTTACCGGCGCAGACCCGCAGCGGCATGGCAACACCAGCCCAGACACGTGTCCCTCGGGCGTCTTTCAGGGCAAGGATGGCGCGTTCTACATCAACTGCGGCAACGACAAGATTTTCCAACGCTTGATGTCAAACGTGATCGATCGCCCGGATCTTGCGTCGTCCGATCTCTATGCGACGGGGCCTGACCGCATACGGCGCCGTGAAGAACTGTTTGCAATTCTCGGAGATGCGTTCGCGCAGTATCCCTGGTCGCACTGGCAATCGCGGATGCGCGCCGCGGGCGTGCCGTGCGGAAAGGTCCGCACGGTCGGCGAGGCAATCCGCTCTCCCGAAGCGCGGGAACGCGGAATCGTCACGCGAATTCCGCACGAGACGCTTGGATGGGTGCCGAACGTAAACCTGCCGATTCGCTTTTCGCACACGCCGATCGTCGACCCTGTAGCCGCGCCTGCCGTCGGCCAGCATAAGGAACTGGTGCTTCGTGATGTACTTGGCTACGACGACGAGCACGTGACGCGGCTGGCTGAGGCCGGCGCGTTCGGCGCTGACGCGTCTTCTCAGGCGATCAAAGTCTGATGGCGCGAGCGCAAAGCGAACGCACGCTGCGGGGCCGCGTGGCTGTCGTCGGGATCGGCGAAACGGAATATTATCGCCACGGCGCATCGCCGGATCCGGAGTTCAAGCTGGCCCTCAAGGCGATCCTGGCCGCCTGCAACGACGCCGGAATCGACCCGCGCGAGATCGACGGCTTCTCGTCCTACAGCGATGACCGCAGCGATGCGGCCCGATTGGCCGCGGCGCTCGGGACACGACAGTTGACCACGGCGACGATGCAATGGGGCGGGGGAGGCGGCGGTTGCTGTGCGGCGGTGGCCAACGCGGCGGCTTCCATCGTCGCTGGCTTGGCCGACTGCGTGGTGGTGTTTCGCTCCCTCACGCAAGGGCAGTACGGGCGCTTTGGGCAGGCTGGAAACATCAGCACCATCTCCGGTGAGAGGGCTTATCTGATGCCTTATGGCGTGCTCGCGCCCCCGCAGCGTTTTGCGATGCGCGTGCAGCGCTATATGCATGAGCATGGCGTGCGGCAGGAGGCCATGCAAGCGATTGCGCTGGCTTCCTACCATCATGCGCAGTCGAACCCGCGCGCCGTAATGTTCGGCAAGCCGCTTGATCCTGCCAAATACAATGCCTCGCGCTGGATCGCCGAGCCGTTTCACCTGTACGATTGCTGCATGGAAAATGACGGCGCCGCCGCGATCATCCTCGTGCCCGAGGAGCGCGCCAGAGATTTCCGCAACAAGCCGGCCTACATCCTCGGTGCGGCCGCTGGCGCAGGATATCGCAGCGGCGCCATTCCGCACAATTCGCCGCATTATGCCAGCGCCAGCTTTGAAACTCTCGCACCGGCCCTTTACCGTATGGCCCGGATCGAACCGTCCGATGTCGACGCGGTCCAGAGCTACGAGAACTTTACCGGCGGCGTGGTGATGGCGTTGGCCGAGCATGGTTTCTTCGAACCGGAGGAGGCCAACGACTTTCTTACGCTCGACAATCTTGTCGCGCCCTCAGGCCGATTGCCGCTCAATACCAGCGGTGGCAATCTGGCCGAATGCTACGTGCACGGCTTCGAGCTGGTGATCGAGGCGGTGCGCCAGATACGTGGACAATCCGTCAACCAGGTCGAACGAAACGACGTGGCGATGGTGATCGGCGGTCCGATGGTGACGCCAGCCAGCAACCTTTTGCTAGGTTCGGGAGCAACGTTATGAACGATACATCGCGCGCGGCCTATCTTCCCACTGGATTGCCGATCCCGGTGCCCGAACCCGATGGATTGTCGACGCCTTACTGGGAAGGGTTACAGCAGAGCCGCTTGCTGGTGCAGTGCTGCTCGCATTGCAGTACCTGGCAATTCGGACCCGAATGGATTTGCCACCATTGCCATTCGTTTGACCTCAATTGGGCCACCGTCGAGCCCCGCGGCCGCGTCTTCAGCTGGCAGCGTGTCTGGAGCGCGTCGCACAACGCCTTGCGCCAGCACGGACCCTATATCGCAGTGCTGGTGGAACTGCCGGACGTCGGTAACATACGCATGGTGGGCAATCTCCTGGGCGACCCGATGCAGGCCGTCACCATCGGTGCCGGCGTCGAAGGTGTGTTCGAGCATCATCTTGAGACCCGGCCGCCGTATTCGTTGCTGCAATGGCAGCTAACCGCGACTTGAGCGGGGGTTTGGACAGCATGCCTATGGTGCCGGTTACTGAACGATCACGTCAGGGCGTGAAGGAAGAAAGTCTTTCAGCAAGCGAGCGGAATGGGTGAAGCTCGATTGTCTCTAGACCAAGTTGCGCGTTATTTGCTGGACCTCGCTCAAACCTGCTTATGATGGACTGGAGCGATAGTTTGAGTTTTTCAATCGGTTAGAAGGCGGCGTGCATGATGTGTGCACCCGGGAGATCCAGAAAATCTATCGACGGCAAATCTGCACAGTCGCTCCGAGGGGTGATGTAGATGTCGGGGCGCGACGGGAGGCGGGTCGTTGAGAGTACAGCATCCTGTGCGACCGAGAAGTATGCCATCCCTCGTTGATCAAATTAACTGATTGCGGCCTCTAAATCGTTTGCGGTTATTTGCAAGTTCGTTCGGATCAGACACGCTGAAAGCTCCCATACGCCCCTTTGTGAAAAACAAGCGGACGACAAGCAGTCTCTTCGCCCGAGAACACCTCGCCCAGGATGATATCGTGGTCGCCTGCCTTGTGGACCGCGGCGACCCGGCAACAGAGTTGAGCCGCGGCGCCTTGCAACAGGGGCAGCCCGTCAGCGCTGAACGCTACGGCAAGATCCTCAAATCGATTCTGCTGGTTCCCCGTGAAGCGGGCCGACAGTTCAGATTGATGCTGGCCAAGAATGTTCACCGAGAAGAAACCCCGGTTGCGGATAGCCGTCCCGGTCGCGCTGCCCTCGCTTGTGCAAACGAGAAGCATGCAGGGCTCCAGCGAGACCGACGTCAGCGAGTTTATGGTCGCGCCGAAAAGCTCGCCGCTCCATTCGGTTGCGATGACGGCGACCCCGGTTGCAAAGGTTGCCATGACAGACCGGAATTGCTTGGGATCGATGGAGACACCGCGCAAAACCGGGCTTCGGTTACCTTGCCCCGGAGATGAGATGTGTGTGTTCATGTCGCCAGGGTTTCCCAAGACCCAATGTCAGAGCGGTCATGACGCCGCTGCGACATCGTCCGTCACTTTCGCAGCATGTGATAACTGAGCTCGCCGGGATCGGTGAGGTCCGGCACCTTCCAGCCGTCGAGGTCGTATTCGGCCATGCAGTCCTCGGCGAATCCCTTGAACCGGTCGGCATTGCCGGAGGCTTGCGCGCCGAACAGGCAGTAGCGGCGGATCTCCTCGGTCGAACCGCCATAATTGATCTCGTAGAGTTCGTGCCGGCCGCCGAATTCGCTGCCGATACAATCCCACAACAGTTTGAGCAGTTTCACGCGCTCCTCGGCCTTGTAGCCGTTGGAGCCGCGCAAGTAGCGATCCAGATAGGGACGGATCTCGTCGTTCTTGAAGTCGCTGGCATGGCTGTTGAGATAGATCAACCCGGAGGCGACCGTCTGCTCGATCAGATACTTGACCTTGGTGTAGGCCATGGTGGCGATGATCTGGTAGGCATTGCCGGGATCCATGTTCGGCAGCACGTAGTCGCCGATCCACGGCTTGGGATCGCGGACCATCGCATCCGACAAGCTCCAGAACAGATTGCGCCAGGCGATGACTTCGCCGACATTGGCCTGTACGCCGCGATAGTCCTTGGTGCCGGCGGCCTCAGTCGCTTTCAGCAACAGCCCGCTGATGAAGTCGAGCTTGACGGCAAGCCGCGTGCAGCCGTGAACGACGAAGCGCGGCAGGAAACCGGTCCGCGGGAAGAAGTTGTTGGCCTTCTCGATGTCGCCATAGACGAAGACGTTCTCCCAGGGCACCAACACCTTGTCCATGATGAACACGGCATCGTTCTCGTCGAGACGGCTCGAGATCGGATAGTCGAACGGACTTCCCATCACGCTTGCGCTCATCTCGTACGAGGTGCGGCAGATGAATTTCACGCCGGGCGCGTTGGTCGGCACCATGAACACGGTTGCGAACTTCTTGTCCTGGAGCGGAATCAGCCCGTGATGCGCGACGAAGGTGTAGTTGGTCAGCACCGATCCGGTCGCGACCACCTTGGCGCCCGACACTATGATGCCGGCGTCGGTCTCCTTCTCGATATGGCAGCAGACGTCGGCGACTTCGTTCGGCGGACGGTCACGATCAACCGGTGGATGGATGATCGCGTGATTGATGAACGGCACGCGCTCCTGGCTGAACTTGTACCAGCGCTTGGCATTGTCCTGGTACGGTTCGTAGAAATCGGAATTCGCGCCGAGCGTCGCCAGGAACGCGGCCTTGTAATCCGGCGCCCGTCCCATCCATCCATAGGTGATCTTGGCCCATTCGGCGATCGCATCACGCCCGGCGATGAGATCGTCCATGGTCTTCGGCGCCTTGAAGAAGGCGTGCGTCACGCCGCCATTGCCGGTGTCGGTCGGCACGAGGAGCTTGTGCTTGCGCTTGTCGTCGTGCAGCGCGTCGTAGAGGCGGGCGACCATGCGCGCGGTGTTGCGGAAGGCCGGATGGGTGGTGACGTCTTTGACCCGCTCACCGTAGATGTAGACGGTGCGGTCATCGCGCAGCGAGTCCAGATATTCCTGGCCGGTTTGCGGACGGGTGACTTTGACGTTGCCGATGTGCTCCGGCGGGATTGCCAATGCCGCGTTACCCTGCGCCTTGCCTGCCATTGCGCGATCTCCCTCGATTTATCTGTTCGATTATCGAACTAGTGTCCGTATTCCGAACTTAGCGCGACGATACGGCCGCGCCCGTCGATTGGCAAGGGCGACGCTGGCTCAGACAGTCATCGATGAAATCTGTTCGGCGATGCGGTTGAGCTCGGGGAGAAAATGCTCGCGCATTTCGTTACGCGTCGTGCGCGTCGAGTGTGTCGACAGGTTGATGGCGCCGACGGCCTGGCCGCTGCGATCAAGCACCGGCACGGCCAACGCGCGCAGGCCGCGCTCGAGCTCTTCGTCGACGATTGAAAACCGCTGCGCGCGATCGGCGCGGATACGATCGAACAGCGCTTGCAGGTCGGTGATGGTCTGCGGCGTGTAGGCCTCGATGCGTTGCGACTTCAGCCGCCGCCAGATCTCGGCGTCGTCGAGATAGCCGAACATGATCCGCCCGAGCGCGGTGTGCAGCGCCGGCAGACGGCTGCCGACCGACAGCGCCGCCGACATGATCCGGCGGGCTGGAACGCGCGCGACATAGACGATGTCGTTGCCTTGCAGGATCGCAGCCGAGCTGGATTCGCTTAGGCGCTCGCTGAGCTCGCGCATCAAGGGAAGGGCGCGATCGATCCAGCTTTGCGTCGAGAGGTAAGCGAAGCCGAGGTCGAGAATCTGCGGCGACAGCGAAAACGTCCTGCCGTCCTGCTCGACATAACCGAGCTGGGCGAGGGTGCGCAGCACGCGGCGCGCCGTGGCTCGCGACAGGTCCGCCACCCCTGCTGCCTCGGACAAGGTCATGGTCGGACGCTGCCGGCCGAACGCGCCAAGCACTGCGAGGCCCTTGGCGAGCGTCGTCATGAACTCCTTGTCGTCGGGCTCGCCCTTGCGATGCCCGGGGTCGCCTTTACGTTGGCGCGGGGTTTGCGTCATGACACGGCCTGTTGACTCCATCTGGTCTCTGACAGAGACTGGTCGACATACGAACGTAAGTTCGAATATCGAACGCCGGCCCGTGTGTCAATCGATCCACGATGGGAATCCGGCGCATCCAGAGGGGAGGACGCGCAGATGACCTGCCACAAGATCAGTTCGACTCATCGCTATCAGATCGACCGCCGTACGCTCCTGAAATACTCGGCCGCAACGGGCGCCGCGCTGTCGGTTGGATTGAAATCGCCGGCGATCGCGCAGACGCGCGCGATCAAGCTCGGCTATGTCTCACCGCT
Source organism: Bradyrhizobium sp. McL0615 (assembly GCF_049993905.1). Taxonomy (NCBI): domain Bacteria; kingdom Pseudomonadati; phylum Pseudomonadota; class Alphaproteobacteria; order Hyphomicrobiales; family Nitrobacteraceae; genus Bradyrhizobium; species Bradyrhizobium sp. McL0615. The sequence continues at coordinate 3,715,326 of NZ_CP188254.1, forward strand.
CACCGGGCCACTCGCGGCCTTTGCGGAAGCGGACAATTTCATCATCGCCAATTTCAAGGAAGCGGCGAAGGCCGGCATCAAGATTGGTAACGCCACCGTGCCGGTCGAAGTCGTCGTGAAGGACAGCCAGTCCAATCCGAACCGCGCCGCCGAAGTCGCGAAGGATTTGATCGTCCAGGACAAGATCGACCTGATGCTGGTCGCCTCGACGCCCGAGACCACGAACCCGGTCTCGACCCAATGCGAGATCGAGGAGGTGCCGTGCATCTCCACCATGGCGCCATGGCAACCCTGGTTCATCGGGCGTCAGGCCAATCCCGGTGGCGGGCCGCCGGCGTGGAAAGGCTTCAACTACACCTATCATTTCTTCTGGGGGCTCGAGGACGTAATCGCCGTCTTCACCAACATGTGGAGCCAGGTCGCAACCAACAAATCCGTCGGCGGGCTATTTCCGAACGATGGCGATGGCAACGCCTGGGGCGACAAGGTCGTCGGCTTCCCGCCGGTGCTGGACAAGGGCGGCTACAAGCTCATCGATCCCGGCCGCTATCAGAATCTCACCGATAATTTCTCCGCCCAGATCGGTGCGTTCAAGTCGGCCAATTGCGAGATCATCACCGGTGTGGTGCTGCCGCCGGATTTCACGACGTTCTGGAAACAGGCACTCCAGCAAGGCTTCAGGCCGAAGGTCGCTTCCATTGGCAAGGCGATCCTGTTTCCGGTCGCCGTCGAGGCGCTGGGCAAGGATGGCCATAACCTGTCCTCGGAGGTCTGGTGGTCGCCCAGCCATCCCTTCAAATCGTCGCTTAACGGCATGAGCGCCAAGGATCTCGCAGGCGCCTATCAGGCCGCGACCAAAAAGCAGTGGACGCAGCCGATCGGCTTCATCCACGCGCTATTGGAAGTCGCCGTCGACGTGCTGAAGCGCGCGCCCGACCGTGACCCCAAAGCGATCGCTGCGACCATCGCTGCGACCAATCTCGACACGGTCGTCGGCAAGGTGCAATGGGGCGGTGCAAACCTGCCGCCCTTTGCTGCCAAGAACGTTGCAAAAACTCCGCTGGTCGGCGGTCAGTGGCGGTTCAAGGATGGCAAATACGATATCGTCATCACCGACAACAAGACGGCACCAGCGATCCCCGTCGGCGGCCAAATGGAGGCCATCGCCTGATCGCGCGACGCGTTGACATCTCATGCTGGAAGTCGCAGGCCTGAAGAAAAGCTTCGGCTCGATCATCGTCGCCGACGATCTCGATCTCGTGGTCGCGCCGGGCGAGGCGGTCGGCATCATCGGGCCGAACGGCGCAGGCAAGACCACGCTGTTCAACCTGATCGCCGGCGGCCTGACGCCGACCGCCGGCAGCATTCGTTTCGAGGGCCGAGACCTCTTAAGGCAGCCGCCGCAAGGGCGCTGCCGGGCCGGCATCGGCCGCACCCACCAGATTCCGCAGCCGTTCGAAAATCTCACCGTGTTCGAGAACCTGCTCGTCGGCGCGGTCCATGGCCGTCGCAAATCGGAGCGTGAGGCTGCGCAATCCTGCGGCGAGATCCTCGAACGGCTCGGGCTCATCAAGCGCGCCAACACGCTCGCTGGCTTGCTGACGCTGTTGGAACGCAAGCGGCTGGAGATGGCCCGCGCGCTCGCAACGGCGCCGCGGCTTCTGCTGCTGGACGAGATCGCCGGCGGCCTGACCGAGGGCGAATGCCTCGAACTCATCGCCACTATCCACGAGATACGCCAGACCGGCGTCGCTATCCTGTGGATCGAGCATGTCGTGCACGCACTTCTCGCCGTGGTCGATCGCCTGGTCGTGCTTAATTTCGGGCGCAAGATCGCGGAAGGGGGGCCGAAAGAGGTGATCCAATTGCCCGAAGTGCGCCAGATCTATATCGGCATCGAGGCCTGACGCATGCCACTGCTTCAGACCTGCGGGCTCACGGCGTTCTACGGCGACTTCCAGGCGCTGTACGGCATCGACACGACGCTGGAGAAGGGCGAGACCATCGCCATCATCGGCGCCAATGGGGCAGGGAAGTCGACCTTCCTGAAGGCAATTGCGGGCCTCATTCACGGCGCCGCCGACAGCGTCCTGCTCGACGGCTCGCCGATCGGCGCACGGCCAGCGGCCGACATCGTCAAGCTCGGCATCGCGCTCGTGCCGGAAGGGCGGCGGTTGTTTCCTTCGCTCACCGTGGAAGAGAACCTCCTGATCGGCGGCTACCGCCGCAAGATGGCGGGCCCATGGACGCTCGATCGCGTCTATGCGCTGTTCCCAATTTTGAAGGAGCGGCGCGTCTCGGCAACGCCGACCCTGTCAGGCGGGCAGCAGCAGATGGCTGCGATCGGCCGCGGCTTGATGTCCAATCCGCGCATTCTCTTGTGCGACGAGATCAGCCTTGGCCTCGCGCCGATCATCATCGCCGACATCTACGCGGCCCTCCCGCAGATCAAGGCGGAGGGCACCAGCGTCGTGCTGGTCGAGCAGGATATCGTCCAGGCGATGAAGGTTGCCGATCGCGTCTATTGCTTCCAGGAAGGCCGTCTGTCGCTCGCCGGCCGCCCGCGCGACCTGACGCGCGACCAGATCCACCGCGCCTATTTTGGTTCATGACATGACCGGTTGGCTCGATGCATTGATCCAGGGGATATTGCTCGGCGGCCTCTACGCCCTGTTCGCGGCCGGGCTCTCGCTCATGTTCGGCGTGATGCGGCTGGTCAACCTCGCCCATGGCGATCTCATCGTGCTCGCCGCCTTCGCGATCCTGTTTGTCGCGAGCAAGCTTGGGCTCGATCCTTTTGTCGCGGTGCTGGTGGCAATGCCGATCCTGTTCGTGATCGGCTTTGCGCTTCAGCACGTGCTGCTGAACCGGACGCTTGGGCGCGATTTGCTGCCGCCGCTGCTCGTCACTTTTGGTCTCTCGATCATTATCCAGAACGGACTGTTGCAGGTTTTTTCCGCCGACAGCCAGCGCCTGCGCTCCGGCGCAATTGAAACCGCCTCGATCCAGCTTGGAGGCGGCATCGCGGTCGGCGTCGTGCCCTTGTTGACGCTCCTGTCCGCGATTGCCGTGATCGTGCTCCTCAATCTGATCTTCTACCGGACGCCGATCGGCCGCGCGTTCCGCGCGACGTCGGACGACCTTGAAGTCGCGCAACTCATGGGCGTGGATATCAGACGTATCTTTGCGGTGGCAATGGGGCTTGCCTTTGTCGTGATCACGATCGCCGCGCTCTATCTCGGACTGCGGGCGAATTTCGATCCGACCATCGGTCCCGCCCGGCTGCTCTATGCCTTCGAGGCCGTGATCATCGGCGGTCTCGGCAGCTTCTGGGGGACGCTCGCTGGTGGCATCGTGCTCGGGCTCGCCCAGACCATCGGTGCCCGCATCGATCCTGAGTGGCAGATCCTGGCGGGCCATCTTGCCTTCCTCGTGGTGCTGGTGCTCAGGCCGCGCGGCCTGTTTCCCCGTGCGCAGGATTGAGGGATGCGTTGATGGATGAGGCATCAGCCAAGCCGACGCAGGCCTTCCACATCGAGACTGCGGGCCGCGCCTCACGCGCCGCCGCGTTTGCCGCCGGGTTCATTCTGCTGATCCTGGTTCTGCTTCCGGTCTTCGCCGGCCGCAACCTGATTCAGGACCTGATCTTCCTGTTCTACATGCTGGCGCTCGCGCAATGCTGGAACCTGCTCGCAGGCTATGCCGGCCTGATCTCGGTCGGCCAACAGGCCTTTGTCGGCCTCGGCGGCTACCTCCTGTTTGCGCTCACGCTGCTCGGCGGCCTCAATCCCTTGCTCGCCATTCCGATCGCTGGCCTTGTCTCCGCCCTGTTCGCGCTGCCAACTGCGCTCATCGTATTCCGCTTGCGCGGGGCCTATTTCGCGATCGGAACCTGGGTGGTGGCCGAGGTCTATCGTCTCGTCATCGCGCAGGTGAAGCCGCTCGGCGGCGGCACCGGGACGTCGCTTACGCCGTCCGTCACATCGTCCGTTCCCGGTATCGAATGGGTCAAATCCCTGCTTGACGTGCGCACGCCGGCGGCGCGTGACATCGTCTCCTATTGGGTGGCGCTGGCGTTGGCGGCCGGCACGCTCGCCCTTGTCTATCTCATCCTCCGGTCGCGCCGCGGCCTTGCTTTGGGCGCGATCCGCGACCACGAAGCCGCAGCCGCCGGTCTCGGTGTCGATATCTATCGGATCAAGCTTGCCGTTTATGTCGCGACCGCTGCCATGACCGGCATGATCGGTGCGCTCATCTACCTTCAGAAGGCGCGCATCTCACCCGACGCGGCCTTCTCGGTGCTCGATTGGACCGCCTATGTCATCTTCATCGTCGTGATCGGCGGCATCGGCACGATGGAAGGTCCGGTCATCGGCGCGATCGTTTTCTATCTGATGCAGCGCTATCTCGCCGACTTCGGCGCCTCGTATCTCATTCTGCTCGGCGCACTCGGAATTCTGGTCATGCTGTTTGCACCAAAGGGCCTGTGGGGCCTCGTTTCCGAACGCTACGATCTGACGCTGTTTCCGACGCGGCGTCGACTTGTCGTTAGCGCCCGTGATCATGAGAGGAGGGCATAGCGGTTATGACTCATCCTCTCTGTCGCGATCGGCAATCCCCTCAGGTCTTGCGCAAGCGGGAGGCTATCTTTTGTCGCCATGATATTTACCCTCCAAGATAAGCCTCGGCGAATGCGCGGATCGTCGGCAAGAGCCGACGATGGCCCGGACAGTGTGATCGTGCCGGTCTCCATCACGAAGGCGCGCACGGAAATATCGAGCGCCATCACCGAATTCTGCTCGACCAGAAGGGCGTTCGTTCATATTGGTAACGTAACGACTGAGTTGCCCTTTAAGGGAAGCGGCGGTGCTGTACACGGTTTGCGCATAGCTTTCGATCTGACCTTCGTCAAAAGCATGAAGCAATGACAAATGAATCGTTCCAGCGACACCATTCCGAAATTGAATTGGCGCAACAAAATAAAATGCCTTGGAATTGACGCGCCAGGGCGACACGCGCAATCGATTAGCGCCCTTTCGGCGTCCGACGTGATTGCTTCGTGAGTTTTGTTCGATGCAATAAGCTTATGGGAAACCACCCATAACGGTCGCCTTGCTTAAACCGCCAGGCGTTACGCGAGCTTTGAAATCAAAGCCGGCGACAGCTCGCTTGCAATGTTTAGTAAATTGTGTTTCACTAAACAAATCGAGCTTCGCCGGTCCTCAAGAATCCGGGTGGCGCGAGGAAACGTCAGTTCAGTCACTAAGCCCGTCAAGGACTGTGTCGCACTGCTCGAAGCATTCGAGCGGGCAGGAACGCCGCGCCATGTCGATGGCCGGTTCAAATGGAGGGAAATGCGCATGAAGAATAGCATGAAGGCGCTTTTTGCTGCAGGCGGCGCTCTCGCCGCTGCGCTCGGCATCGGAGCGGCGACCACGCCCGCGCACGCGCAAGGCAAGACGATCACGCTGTGCTGGGCCGCATGGGACCCGGCCAACGCGCTGGTCGAACTGTCGAAGGATTTTACCGCCAAGAGCGGGATCGGCATGAAGTTCGAGTTCGTGCCGTGGACCAATTATGCCGATCGCTTCCTGAACGAACTCAACTCGCGCGGTTCGCTATGCGATCTCATCATCGGCGATTCACAGTGGATCGGCGGCGCCGCGGAGAACGGCCAGTACGTCAAGCTGAACGATTTCTTCAAGAAGGAAGGCATCAGCATGGACGACTACATGCCGGCCACCGTGGTCGGCTATTCGCAGTGGCCGAAGAACACACCGAATTACTGGGCGTTGCCGGCGATGGGCGACGCGGTGGGCTGGACCTATCGCAAGGATTGGTTTGCGCGCCCCGACGTGCAGAAAGATTTCAAGGCCAAATATGGCCGGGATCTCGCTGTGCCGAACACGCTCGATGAGCTGCGCGACATCGCACAGTTCTTCCAGGGGCGCGAGATCGACGGCAAGAAGGTCTATGGTGCATCGATCTATACCGAGCGCGGTTCGGAAGGCATCACCATGGGCGTTTCGAACTATCTCTACGACTATGGCTTCAAATATCAGGACCCCAACAAGCCGTATGCAATGGATGGCTTTGTCAACTCGGCGGGTGCCGTCAAGGGGCTCGAAGCCTACAAGGAGCTCTACAAGTGCTGCACGCCCCCCGGTGCTTCCAATTCCTACATGTCGGAAGGTCTTGATGCGTTCAAGTCCGGCCAGGTGGCGCTGCAGATGAACTTCTTCGCCTTCTTCCCGGGCCTCTACAAGGACCCCAATGTCGGCGGCGACAAGATCGGCTTCTTCTCTAATCCCGCCGCTACCACCCAGGCAACCCAACTCGGCGGACAGGGCATCTCCGTGGTTTCCTATTCCAAGAACCAGGGTGAAGCGCTGCAATACATCAAATGGTTCTCCGGCAATGATGTGCAGAAGAAGTGGTGGGCGCTGGGCGGCTATTCCTGCGCCAAATCCGTGCTGAACGACCCGAGCTTCCCGGACAGCGCGCCGTTCGCCAAGGAGTTCCTGAAGTCGATGGGTATGGTGGTCGATTTCTGGGCCGAGCCCTCCTACGCGCAACTCCTGCAGGCCGAGCAGAAGCGCGTGCATGACTACGTGGTCGCCGACAAAGGGACTGCGAAGGAAGCGCTCGACGGGCTGGTGAAAGATTGGAAAGCCATCTTCAAGGAAGAGGGCAAGAAGTTCTAGGATAGCGGCCTGGAGCGCGGTTCGCTCGCACTCCAGGCCGTTCTTTTCCACAATACCAGGACACTCCTTCGAAGCCGACGATCGCGGCGCATCAGGACCAGCCGACGCCATGAATGATTTGAGTGCCTCATCGCGGATCACATACGGCGCTGTGCCCGTGAAGCCCGCCGTGGTGCGTCGGATCCGGGGCTTGTCGGACAAGGCGCTCGCATGGCTCTTCATTACCCCGACGATCGTACTGCTGCTGGCGATCAATATCTTCCCGCTGGTGTGGACGATCTATCTGTCATTCACCAACTATCGGGCCAACCGGGCCAATGCCCCGGTGAAGTGGCTGGGGATCGATTGGTACCAGACGATCCTGACGGATCCGGACATCTGGGCGGCGATGCAGGTGACGGCACATTTCGTGTTCTGGACCGTCGTCATCGAGACCGTGGTTGGGTTCGGTCTTGCCTTCCTGATCGACAAGAAATTCCGTGGCCACGGTATGTGGACGACGATCATCCTGCTGCCGATGATGCTTTCGCCGGCCGTGGTCGGCAATTTCTGGACGTTTCTCTACCAGCCGCAAATCGGGCTGTTCAACTATGTGGTCGCTTTCCTCACCGGCCGCTCCGCATCGTCGTTCCAGATGCTGGGTGATGTAACGTTGAGCCCCTGGGCGATCGTCATCGTCGACGCCTGGATGTGGACGCCTTATGTGATGCTGATCTGCCTTGCCGGCCTGCGATCGATCCCGGATTACATCTATGAGGCGGCGGAGGTCGACCGCGCATCGAAATGGCGGCAATTCTGGTCGATCACGCTGCCGATGGCGTTGCCGTTCATCATGCTTGCCGTGCTGTTCCGCGGCATCGAGAACTTCAAGATGTTCGACATGGTCAACCTGCTCACCGGGGGTGGGCCGGGATCGACCACCGAAGTCGCCTCGATCACGCTCAAGCGCGCGGCTTTCGAGAGCTGGCGGACGGGTTATTCGTCGGCCTTCGCGATCATTCTGTTCGTGACGGTGTTTGGCCTCGCCAACATCTATGTCAAGGCGCTGAACCGGGTGAAGAGCCGATGAGCATCGCCAACACCGCCCATTCCGTCGTCGAACCATCGCCCGGCACCCGGCGGTTCGCAGGCTCACTCGTGGTGCTCTACGCCGTGATAACCATGATCCCGCTGCTCTGGATCGTGCTGACCTCGTTCAAGTCGCCGGATGATGCGATCTCCTATCCGCCAAAAGTCTTCTTCACGCCGTCACTCGAAGGTTTCTGCAACCTGTTCACGACGCGCTCGCGGCAGACGCCGGAATTCATCCGCACGCTGGGACCGCCCCAGGGGCTTTGCGATGAAATTGCGCGCGGTCGCAATATGGTGGTCGCCGGACCGTCGAACTATGTGCCGCGTTTCATCAATTCGCTGATCATCGCCTTCGGCTCAACCGTGCTTGCGGTCGCTCTCGGTACGTTGTCGGCCTACGGCTTCTCGCGATTCCGCGTGCCGCTGAAGGACGATCTGCTGTTCTTCATCCTGTCGACGCGGATGATGCCGCCGATCGCAGTCGCGATCCCGATCTACCTGATGTACCGCACCATCGGGCTGTCGGATACAAGGCTCGGCATGATCCTGCTCTATACTTCGGTCAACGTCTCGCTCGCGGTCTGGCTTCTTAAGGGCTTCATCGACGAGATCCCGCGGGAGTACGAGGAAGCGGCCATGATCGACGGCTACACGCGCTTTCAGGCCTTCGTGAAGGTGGTGCTGCCGCAGGCGACGACGGGAATCGCGGCAACGGCGATCTTCTGCCTGATCTTCGCCTGGAACGAGTACGCTTTCGCGGTGCTTCTGACCTCCGGCAACGCTCAGACGGCGCCGCCCTTCATTCCGATCATCATCGGGGAGGGCGGACAGGACTGGCCTGCGGTCGCCGCCGGTACGACGCTGTTTCTGGTACCGATTGTCGTATTCACGGTGCTCCTGCGCAAACACTTGTTGCGCGGCATTACCTTTGGAGCCGTTCGCAAATGAGCCTCGATACACATTCCTCCATGCCGAGCAGCTTCGCGGACAGAATTCTGCGGCGCGGTCCGCTGGAAGCCATTGCGACGGCGATCATTGCCGCGGGCGTCGTCATGCTGATGCAGCCATTTTCGCTGACGCTCTATTCCTGGTCGTTCGCGACCACGCTGTTCGGTACGGTGATGTTCATCATTGTCTCGAAGGTCAGGGAGTAGGGCGGATGGCACAGATCCGGGTCGAAGCGCTCGACAAATCCTTCGGGGACTTCCATGCCGTCAAGGAAGCCAGCTTCACGGTGGAGGACGGCGAGTTCCTCTGTCTGCTGGGTCCTTCCGGCTGCGGCAAGACGACAACGCTGCGCATGATTGCAGGACTGGAATTGCCGACGGCCGGCACCATTCGGTTGGACGGCGAGGACGTCACGATGAACCGCGCGTCGGCCCGCGATATCGCTTTCGTGTTCCAGCTCTTCGCTCTCTATCCGCATATGAATGTCCGGCGAAACATCGGTTTCCCCCTGAAATGCGAGGGCATCGGCGCGGCGGAAGCCGGTCGGCGAGTTGTGGAGGCCGCACGCATCCTGCGCATTTCACATCTTCTCGACAGGCCGGTGTCGGGTCTTGCAGGCGGCGATCGGCAGCGCGTCGCGCTTGGACGCGCGATCGTGCGCAAGCCGAAATGCTTCCTGATGGACGAGCCGCTCGGAGCGCTCGATACTGAAATGCGCGAGGCGATGATCCGTGAACTGCGCGCACTGCACGACCGGCTTGGAGCGACCACGGTCTATGTTACGCACGATCAGCTCGAGGCCATGGCGATGGCCGATATGATCGCTGTGATGAACAACGGTGTCGTCGAGCAAGTCGCGAGCCCGCGCGACATCTATGATCGGCCGGCCTCACTCTTCGTTGCAGATTTCATTGGCTCGCCGCCGATGAACTTCCTGCCGTTCCGCGGCAGCCTGGAAGCCGGCGTGCAGGAGATCCGGCTCGGCGAGCGCGAGGTTGCCATTCCGGCGGCGCGCGAGGGGCTGCCGGAAAGCGATCTCGTTCTCGGGGTCAGGCCCGAGCATGTGCGTTTCGCCGATCGCGGCGCGGTGCGGGGCGAGATCTACGGGACCGAGTATCTCGGCACGACGCAGATCGTCACCGTGACGACGCGCTATGGCGCACTCAAGGCCCGATCGCCCGCCAGCGTGTCGTTTCGGACCGGAGAGAATGTCGGGCTCGACTTCCGGCCCGATACGCTGTCGATCTTCGACAAGGCGTCCGGCCGCGCGATTCGTACCGTATTGCATGAGGGAGGCGTCCATGGCTGAGGTCGAGATCAGGTCGGTCTCCAAGGCGTTCAAGAAGACGCAGGCCGTCAGCGATCTGTCGCTGACCGTCGGCGACGGCGAGTTCGTTACCTTGCTCGGGCCAACGGGTGCCGGCAAGACGACGACGTTGCGTCTGATCGCCGGACTGGAGATGCCCGACCGTGGTTCGATCCGGATCGGCGGACGCGACGTGACCGGTGACGCGCCGGCCGACCGCGACGTGGCTTTCGTGTTCCAGCAGTATTCGTTGTATCCGCATCTGACCGTGTTCGAGAACATGGCATTTGCGTTACGCGCGCCGATCCGCCGCGTACCGGAGGCCGAGATCCGCGCGAAGGTGCGGGAAGTCGCGCGCCTTCTCCACATCGAAACCAAGCTGGACAACAAGGCAACGCAGTTGTCGGGCGGACAGATGCAGCGGGTCGCGATCGGCCGGGCCCTGGTGCGCTCGCCCGCGATCTATCTGATGGACGAGCCGCTCTCATCGCTGGATGCCAAGCTGCGCGGTGAAATGCGGCTTGAACTCAAGCGTATCCAGACCGATCTCGGCGCGACCATCCTCTATGTCACCCATGATCAGACCGAAGCGATGACCATGGCTTCGCGCATCGGTGTCATCGAGGGCGGGCGCCTGCTGCAGATAGGTACGCCGCGCGAGATCTACGAGAACCCGATCAACGCTCATGTCGCCGCGCGGCTTGGCCAGCCGGCGATCAACCTGCTGCCGGCGACTCTCTTTGCCGGTGTGCCGCGCGGGGCCATGACCATTGGCGCGCGCACCGAGCACCTGACGATCGCGCGCGGCGGCGGTGACGTACAAGCGACCGTCAAGCGGATCGAGCATCTCGGCGACCAGAGCCATCTCCATATTGACCTTGGCGGTCAACCCGTCGTGACATTGTCCGACCCTGAAGCCAGGCTCGGCGCCGGGGATATCGTGTCGCTTCGCCTCAACGAGCCGCTGTTCTTCGATGCGGATGGCGGGAGGGTCGCGGCATGAGTCTTGATCGGGCAGCCAGGGAAAGACTGGTGCGGGCGCTCGCAGCGTCGGTGATCGAACATGCCGAAGAGCTGACCAGCCTGGACCAGGCAATCGGCGACGGCGATCACGGATTGAACATGAAGCGGGGTTTCGAGGCCGTGCTCGCCACGCTGCCCGGCCTCGCCGAAAAATCGTTGCCGGAGATGCTGAAGGCGATTGGAATGACGCTGGTCATGAAGGTCGGCGGCGCTTCCGGGCCACTGGTCGGCACCTTCTTCATGGAGCTCGGCAAGGCGCTTTCGGAGCAGCCGACGCGCGCCGATCTCGTCGCTGCGGCAGATAAGGCGATCGGCGCGGTCAAGCTCCGCGGGCGTTCGGAAGAGGGGCAGAAAACATTGCTGGACGTTCTGGTGCCCGTGCAAGCCGTATTTGCGAGTGGAGGCGATGCCAGGGCGATTGCGGCCGAGGCGGCGCAAGCCGCCGATCGCACGACACCGATGCTTGCAACCCGCGGCCGGGCATCCTTCCTCGGCGAAAGATCCATCGGTCATATGGACCCGGGGTCTCGCTCGGCGTCCCTCCTGATTGGCGCAGCCGTTGCGGCGTTGGAATTCGAGGCAGTTTCATGAGCAATTCAAGTTCCGGAAATGTCGGCATCGTCATCGTTTCGCATTCCTCCAAAATCGCGGAAGGCGCGGCGGACATGGTGCGCCAGATGGTAGGCAATGCCGTGCCGCTCGCCTGGACGGGCGGCGATACCGATGGAGGGCTCGGCACCAATGTCGCCGGCATCCTGGAGGCAATCGAGGCGGCCTGGTCGCCGGTCGGCGTGGCGATCCTGGTCGATCTCGGCGGCGCTGAGACGAATTCGGAAATGGCGGTAGAGATGCTGCCTGAAGAACGGCGTGCGCGCGTCGTTGTCTGCAATGCGCCGGTGGTTGAAGGCGCTGTGATCGCAGCGACCGAATCCTCGGGTGGTTCATCGCTTGCCGCCGTCAAACGTAGCGCGGAGGAATTCTATGCATGATGTTAACGCCAGCCTGGCGGCCAACGCCTTCGCGCCGCTGACGGCCTCGGCGGTTCTCGTCAACGCCGTCGGTCTTCATGCGCGGCCATCGGTCAAACTCACGCAGTGCGCGAAAGGCTTCGCAGCGAAGATCGAATTTGCGCTTGCGCCGGACGGGCCCTGGACCGATGCGAAGAGTCCGGTGAAGGTGATGCGCGTGAAGGCACCGCAGGGAGCGACGCTGCATTTCCGCGTCGCCGGCCCCGATGGCAAGGCAGCGCTTGCTGCCGTGCTTGCGCTGGTGCATGACGGTTTCGGCGAGGCCTGATCGCGGTGACAGAGATTCATCTCATCGGCCGTGCTGCCTCGCCGGGTCTTGCGATCGGACCGGTCACCATGCTGACTGCGGCTGTGGCCACGCGAACGGCGAGCGACGATCCCGCGCAGGAGGCGGCGGCACTGCGGGCGGCGATTGAAGGCGCGAGGGCGGAGATCGCCGAGCAGATCAAGACGATTCAGGGCGAGGTGGCCGACATTCTGGAATTCCAGGTCGCCATGCTTGAAGATGATGCGCTGGCGGATGCGGCATATGAGGTCATCTCGCAGGGGATCACTGCCCACCATGCTTGGCGCTTGGCACTCGACGTGGAAATCGCTGGCTATCGCGCTGCTGAAGACGAATATTTCCGTGCCCGTGCCGCCGATATCGTCGACATCCGCGACCGCGTGCTTGCGCATCTGAGCGGCGTGGACACGGTCGCCAGGATTACCGGTGGCTCGATCGTGGCGGCTGACGACATCACGCCTTCCGCTTTTCTTGCCGCTGACTGGTCGCACGGGGGCGCCATCGCACTGGCTGCGGGCTCACCTTCTTCGCATGTCGCGATGTTGGCGCGGGCGCGCGGGGCGCCCATGGTGGTTGGGCTCGGCCCATTGTCGTGGAACGGGGAGCCACCGGCGTTGGCGCTGGTCGATGGCGACGCAGGAAGCGTGATCTTCGATCCCGAGCCGGAGACGCGTCGCTTGTTCGAGCAGCGCATGGTGGCTTCGAACGCTGCGCTGGCCGCCGCCGAAGCCGCGAGCCTTGCGCCTGCCTATACGGCCGATGGCCGGCGGATCGCTGTTCTGCTCAACATCGCCGCCCCTGAAGACCTTGCGCGCCTCGGTCCCGCGATTTGCGACGGCATCGGTCTCGTGCGCACGGAATTCCTGTTCGAGGCGTCTCACGGCCTGCCGGACGAGGACACGCAGTATGCGATCTATCGGCGCATTCTTGAGTGGGCCCAGGGAAGGCCGGTAACGATCCGCACCCTCGATGCCGGCGGGGACAAGCCGATTGCCGGCTTGACGGTTGACGGCGAGAGCAATCCGTTTCTCGGCCTTCGCGGCATCCGCCTCTCGCTGGCGCGGCCGGAGGTGTTCCGCGTGCAACTGCGGGCGCTGGCACGTGCGGCCGTGCACGGGGTGTTGAAAGTAATGCTGCCGATGATCGCGGTTCCCTCGGAACTCGATCGCGCCGGTGCCATGCTTGACGCCGAGGTCGTAGCACTGAAGGCGAAAGGGATCGCCTGTGCCCGCCCGCCACTCGGTATCATGATCGAGGTTCCGGCGGCGGCGCTCTGCGCCGAGGATTTCGACGCCGCGTTCTATTCGATCGGCTCGAACGACCTGACGCAGTACACGATGGCCGCGGCGCGAGATATCGGCGCGGTGGCCGACCTCAACGATGCAGGCAATCCGGCGGTGCTGGCGCTGATCGTCCGCACCGTTGAGGCTGCCCGCAAGCGCAGTGTCGAGGTCTCGCTGTGTGGCGACGCGGCGGCCGACACCCGCCTCACGACGGCGCTGCTTGCGACCGGCTTGCGGACCCTCTCGGTGGCGCCGTTGACCGTAGCGCGGCTCAAGACCGCGATCGCAAAGGTAGGTTCATGACGGACGAAGCAGACGAAGACACGCGTGCGCCGGGCGACAGCAATGTTGCTGACTACAAGGTCATCCTGCGGCGGGTGCTCGACAACCGGCCGTCGGGCACCAGGCTCAGGCTTGCGGCGGCGCTGGGCAAGAACCGCTCCTTCGTGACCCAGATTACCAATCCGGCTTATCTGGTCCCGATTCCGGCGAAGCATGTCCCGATCATCTTCGAAGTCTGCCATCTGTCCGGCGCCGAGCGCGCGGCTTTCCTGGAAGCCTACGGACGCGCGCATCCGGGCCGGCTGCGCCCATCCCATCGCGAAGCGCGCACGCGCACCATCGCGGTGACGGTGCCCGATCTTGGCGACGACAAGAAGAACCGCGCGCTCGAGCAGTTCGTCATCGATTTTGCGGCGCAGCTCGCGCGCTACGCGGAGAGCGTCGGCTGATGGATTGTTTTGAACCGCAAGTGAATCATCGGGAGGGCGTTTATGAAAAAGCTGATCAACGGCGCCGAGACGGTACTCGAGGAAAGTCTTGACGGCTTTGCGGCCGCGCATGCGGATATCCTGCTTCTTGGTGCCGAGCGCAAATTCGTGCGCCGTCGGTCGTTGAAGCCGGGCAAGGTCGCACTGATTTCAGGCGGCGGTTCGGGGCATGAGCCGCTGCATGCGGGCTTTGTCGGCCGCGGTATGCTCGATGCCGCCTGCCCCGGCCAGGTCTTCACCTCGCCGACGCCGGACCAGATGGTCGAGGCCGCCGAGGCCGTTGACACCGGCGCAGGTGTTCTCTTCATCGTCAAGAACTATGAAGGCGATGTGATGAACTTCACCATGGCTGCAGAGATGGCCGGCCGGGAAGTGGCGAGCGTGGTGACGAACGACGACGTGGCGGTCGAGAAGTCGACCTACACGACCGGTCGCCGCGGTGTTGCGGGGACACTGATCGTGGAAAAGATGGTCGGCGCGGCGGCCGAGACCGGAATGCCATTGGCGGCCCTCAAGGCGCTCGGCGACGACGTCAACCAGCGCACCCGCTCGATGGGCGTGGCGCTCATGCCGTGTACCGTGCCGGCGGCGGGGCGCCCGAATTTCACGCTGGCCGACGACGAAATGGAAATGGGTGTCGGCATTCATGGCGAGCCTGGCCGGCGCAGGGTACGGCTGGCTCCCGCCGATGCGATTGCCGAGGAACTCGTTGGCGCGATCCTCAAGGATCTTGCGCCGAAGCAGGGCAGCGAAGTGCTGCTTCTCGTCAACGGTTTCGGCGCAACGCCGCTGATCGAACTCTATTTGATGGTCAACAGCGCAAAGCGAATTTTGGTCGGTGCGGGGATCAAGGCGACGCGTTTCCTGACCGGATCCTATGTGACAGCTCTCGACATGGCCGGTGTCTCGATCACCGTATCCGCGCTCGATGGCCAGGCGAAGGAATTGTGGGATGCTCCGGTGCACACAGCGGCGCTGCGCTGGGGCACTTGATCACATCTCGCGGCTTAGTTTTCGTTGCAGCCGAAGAGCTGTCGGTTCCGTCCTACCTTGGCGAGTCCGCAAGGGGGCCGGCTATTGAAATATCGTTCGATTCCGCGCCTGATCCAAAGCCGACATTTCGCTCGTCAAAATCTAGCTTTGACCGCGTAACCAAATCTTGCGCGAATGGACGTGCTCGGCTTGTCGGCAGCCTCCGTCTTGCGCCGTCGTTATCGAGATACGGCGGGTGGGCCAAGTACAGCGCAAGATCACCGGTTCAGAGGTCAAGAACAAGGCGACCTCCTTTCGACCCGGAGCAACAAATCATCATCGTTTCGCCTGAAGCGCGCTCGTCCTCCGTCAAGATCTGATCGTGGTGATCGGGCGCGCCTGCCAGAACCCTGGTCTCGCATTGCCCGCAGATACCCTGCTGACACGAGAAGGGCAGATCAAGGCCCTCCGTGAGCAGCGCATCGAGAATAGTCGTTCCCGGCGGCACCAGGACCGCGCGCTCGCTTCGGGCCAGCACGACCGTGAAGCCAGCATGGCTGCCTTCGGCGGGCATCGCGGCGAAACGCTCGAAACGAACGCGCTCTTCCGGGATCGCCTGGGCTGCTTGCCGAAACGCCGCAATCATCGATTCTGGACCGCAACAATAAAAGTGGGCTGCCGGATCTGACGACCCGATCAAAGCCGCGATGTCCAGCGGCTGGCCGGCTGTTCGCCGGCTGCCCCAGAAGCGAACGCGATCGCCGTGGCGGGCAAGGGCGTTCGTGAAAGCTGTGTGGTTCGACCGCGTTGCATAATGCAGTTCCCAGGACAAGCCATTCGCTGCTGCATGGTCCACCATGGTCATGATCGGCGTGATGCCGATCCCGCCAGCGACGAACACCGAGTGAGTTGCGTCGGGGTCGAACGAAAAATGGTTCCGGGGGTCGCCGACCAGGAGACACGTGCCGACGCGGAGATCTTCATGCAGGAAGCGCGAGCCGCCGCGGCTTGCGGGAGCACGCTTGACCGCAACGACGTAGCGGTCCGGCCGCAACTCCAACAACGAGTATTGCCGTACAAGGCCGTTCGGCAAATGGACATCGATGTGATCGCCCGGGCTCGCCGGGGGCAACGCGATGCCGGGCCGTGACACAAACTCATAAGCGTGCGTGTCCTCGGCCAGATAGCGGATCGCGTCTACCTTGACCTCAAGGGGCATCAGTCTCCTCAAGGAAGAAGTTGCCGGCCTTGACCTCGATCAGTTCCGCTCCATTTGTCCCCGCGCCAATCGGATCCTTGCCTTCTTCAACCGCTTTGATCTGCCGCGCGAGCAGCCGCCGCAGCATCACAATGCCCTTGTCGGTCATACCGAGCCTCTCTTCGGAATGGAGAGTGATCGGGCCCTGACCAAACTGGGCTTCAAAATCGTCCGGAAACAGGCGGTGTTCTTCGTCTGTCATCTCGGTCCATAGTTTGCCATCGTGGTTCACCAGCCGGGATCGCCTGGAGTAGAGCGGCTCGGCCCCGTTCGGCACCCGTGCGACGCCAAGCGAACGATGCGACGTATCGTCGGCCGGCACCAGCCAAGCCACTTCGCGCCCCTTGCCCGATGTCATCTCGATCGACGGCACGATGCGGACGTTGGGTAGCAGGACCTGCGTGATCCTTCGAAACGTCCGTCCGTTGATATCGCGGATCGAATTGGTCGCGACGCCGTGGTCGAGGTAATCCCAATTGACTTTGGGCAGCACGCCAAGCTCCTCGCGAAACTGAACGCCGCTGAAGCGCGCGTGCAGGATCACGACATGGAAAGGGTCGATGACGTTCTCGTAATTCTGCAGCCAGTTGTAGGGGACATTCGGATTGGCGGCGTTGCGGCCGCCGCCGACATAGAAGCTGTCGCGATCCTGTTCGAGGTGTTCGTCGTCGCCAAGATTTTCGAGCGTGTCGTAACGCGGAAGCGGCGGCTTTCGATCGAGCGGCCCCATATAGGCGAAGACGAGGCCGTAGCGTTCCTCGACGGGGTACCAGGGCTGGCGCGCCTTGTCGCGATGGAGGCCACCCTCAGGCTCGCACGGCTGTTCAAGACAGTGTCCTTGCACGTCGAAGAGCCAGCCGTGATAGCAGCAGCGGATTCCGGACTCTTCGACCTTGCCGTAATAGAGCATGGTGCCGCGATGGCAGCAGCGCGCATGCAGGAGCCCGGCGCGTCCCCTGCCGTCGCGGAACAGGATCAGGTCCTCGCCCAGCACTCGCACGCGCTGGGGCACGGAAGTCACCGTGTCGGATACGCCGACCGGATGCCAGTAACGGCGCAGAAATTCGCCCCCCGGGGTGCCCGCGCCCACACGGGTAAGTGATTCATCGAACGTGCCCGGTGGCTTGCCGTATCCGCCGCCGTCGATCTGCCGCCCCGAAGGTTTCGCGGTCGTCATACTCATGCTCATCTCCAGAAGACTCTGCGGCTTGAGTTTGGCCGCACGAGGAATGCTTGCATCAAGTCACTATTGATAGATTTCGCGCGCCAGGCGGAGCATCTCGTCTTGCCGATCGGCGCTCGAAGTACCGAGCGGTTTCGAGCAGGGCGCCTCCAGGCCGGCCACTTCCGGCACCGGCTTGCCGTTCACCGTTGTGTAGCCGCCGCGGGCAAATATCTCCTGGGCCTCATCG
Organism: Bradyrhizobium sp. McL0615; assembly: GCF_049993905.1. Classification (NCBI taxonomy): domain Bacteria; kingdom Pseudomonadati; phylum Pseudomonadota; class Alphaproteobacteria; order Hyphomicrobiales; family Nitrobacteraceae; genus Bradyrhizobium; species Bradyrhizobium sp. McL0615. The sequence continues at coordinate 3,733,387 of NZ_CP188254.1, forward strand.
CTGAGGTAAAAATTCATCAACAGGCGCGCTGCGTTGGGATGTGGCGCACCCTTCAGCATTGTCAGGTCGAAGCGTACATAGGGGCAGCCTTCCTCGGGCGCGACGAACCTCACGGGAAGCCCTTTGATGGCGACGTAGTAGGGGAGAACCTCGGGAACAAGCAGCGGGTATTCGCCGCGTGTTATGCGCCGCTCGGCATTGCGGATGTCCCGGACAAAGGCAGGATTCTGCTTAGCGAATTCTCGGTGAAAATCCGCGCCCAGCTTGTCGGTAAGCACGAAAAAGAGGATCGAGCCGCCACCCAGCGCGCGCATGTCGTCGGCCAGGATCTTGTTCTGCCATTTCGGATCAAGGAGGTCGCGCCAACTCTTGGGTTCGTCGCCGGGTTTGACGAGGTTGTTATTCACCAGGATGCCATAGCTCAGCGTATTGGAGCTGAGACGCGTCCCGTCGGCGACATAAGGGGGGACGACGTTCTTTGCGTTTGGAATGTCACCATAGGGCTGAAAGGCGCCTTCTGCGCTCATCCGTTCGGTCGGCGTGCTCCCGTTATAATGCACGTCACCCACAGCCCGCCCCGCGCTCTGTTCGATGCGGATGCGCTCCAGAATTTCGCTGGCGCGTCCTTCAAGGACGTCAACACGGATCCCGTAGCGCTGCTTGAACAGGTTGTTGATCTCGGTGACTGGCGGGGCGCCCGGCGCCGCGCTGTAGATCGTAACCGAGCCTTCTTTCTCGGCATTGGCGACGACTGCATCCCAGTTAGGTGTCTGCGATTGTGCAGGCTTCGAAAGGGCGGTTGCAGCGATGACCACGACGACGATGGACGAAGCGATCCATCTCCAACCCGCGCGCGAGCCGCATGCGATGACGCCCAACCGTTCGCCCATGATGTCCGTCTCCCTTGCGATTTTTTTAACTGAAGCGATTTAGTTGCGTTTCGCAAGTTTTGAAATAGCTGTCAAGGGCGTGTAAGGAGAATGGTCTCATGCACGAGTGACGATATCGCCTGCATGATGCCTGCCCCTGCGTGGGGCTCTTGAGATGCCTTTTGGGGGGATAGCTGCGCGTGACAAAGGTCAGGAAACGCGAGAAGAGGGCTCACGGCGACATCGAGCCAAAAAAAATGAAGACTGAAGCTGGCTACGATCGTTCGTTGCCGCTTGAGCAATGGATATCCTATCGCTTCGGCCTGATTTTAGGCCGCGTCGGCAAGTTTACCGCCGATATGTACAGGACCAAACATCAGTTGAGCCAACCGGCCTGGCGATCGCTGGCCGTGATTGCCCGCTATGAGCCCCTCTCGGCCAAGGAGCTTGCAGGGCGCACGTCGTCTGACCCGTTCAAGGTTGCGCGCGCACTCGAGGCGCTGACCACTCAAGGCTTGATCGAGAGGGATGCTGATCCAAGCGACCGGCGCAAGGCTCGCCTCAGACTGACCAGGAAGGGCTGGCTCGTCTATCGTGACGTCGAGCGTTTGTCGCAGAATCTCGAACGCTATTTAAGGGAAACGCTCCATCCCGACGACCTCCGAAGGCTGGAAAAGACCATAGATATTCTGGACGGGCGAGTGGCAGAACTCATGGATCGTTTCAAGTGGCAGGATTTGATGGGTGACTGAATGCCCGCCGCTTGAACAACCTGACGCATCGTGTGGTTCCTTATTTTCATTTTCGTCAACCTGGCCGGCTTAAGCACGGGCCAATAGATCGGCGGGCTTGAGTGAATCGTGCGATGCCATCCCTGAAGTCGGCGGGCGGGCTTCGGCTCCGATGGTTCAATTGTCGAAAAAATCCCTCCAGCCTCGGCTCCTGACCTGATCTTCGATGCGGTGGTCGAGCTTGTCGAGGAGACGCCGAAGCCCGGCGAGCTCGGTCGCGCTGAGTCCATTGGTGATCTCCCGTTCGACCCGGACGGAAAATTTCTCGATTTCCCTGTAAACCTTTCGGCCTTCGCGCGTGAGGCCGAGGCTCGCGCGACGACGGTCCGCGCTGTCGACGCCACGACGAATAAGACCGCGGCGGACAAGCAGTTCGATGGCGCGGGCGACTTTGGAGGGATCCGACGACGTAAGTGCGCCGAGCTGTGTCGCAGTAAGTGGCTGATGTCGGGCAATCACCGCAAGACTGCGCCATGCCGGCATCGTCAGATCGTGGCGGCTGACATACATCTGCGCGATGTAATTGCCCAAGCGGGCCGCGATGCGGCTGAAGCGATAGCCGATCCAGTGCTCGAGCGGCGGCGGCGAATGTTTGCTTTTCATGGAGAGAAATATCTCAGCAATGAGTCGTCGAAACTATAGAGCTCTCCATAAGGTGACTCAACGAACGGGACGGTTGGTCGCGTGCGCATTGACCTAGATCAATAATACTTGCATAATGAAACTAATTCTAAATTGTGCAGCGCACGATAAAAAACAGGGAGATCGTCATGTCCAAGGCAACCGATGGTCATGATTTAACGCGCGTCGGTCCCGGCACTGTCATGGGCGAAATGATGCGGCAATACTGGATTCCGGCCGCAGCTTCTTCTGAATTGAAGCCGGACGGCGATCCGATGCGGCTCATGCTGCTTGGCGAAGCCCTGATTGCGTTTCGCGATAGCTCTGGTCGGGTAGGGGTACTCGACCATCGCTGCCCACACCGCTGTGCCTCGCTGTTCCTCGGTCGGAACGAGGAAAACGGTATCCGTTGTGTCTACCACGGTTGGAAGTTCGACGTGGACGGGCGCTGCCTTGAGATGCCGAACGTGCCTCCACCGCAGGACTTTAAAGAGAAGGTGCGGGCCAAGAGCTATAAAGTGCGGGAGCAGGCCGGGCTCATCTGGGTTTACATGGGAACCAGGGCCGAGCCGCCTCCGATGCCCATGTTGGAGGCCTTATACGTTCCCGAACAGGATCTCACCTTTACGCTGCTGCAGCGGGAAGCCAATTGGTTGCAGGGGCTAGAGGGTGACATTGACACTTCGCACTTCGGCTTTCTCCACGCAGGTCACGTCAAAGCCGAGGATTTCGAGGAGGGCCATCCGGCCCGCCATACGGTGGCGAACCGTGCGCCGGAATACAAGGTCGGTGATACCGAATGGGGCACGATGTACGGAGCTTATCGGCCCGAGACGGACGGACGCATGCATTGGCGCATGGCGCATTTCTGCCTGCCGTTCTGGACGCAGACTCCCAACGCGGATTTTGCCGATCATGTCGTCGCGAAAGCGTGGGTACCGATGGACGATACCCATACGATGCTGATCTCGATTTACGGAGGCAAGGCCAAGGGGGCGACCTATTCGTCATCGAAGCTGAAGTCGGGCTCGGGCATCAGTGGCGCGGATCCGCTGGACTACCTGCCCAACACAACGGACTGGTTCGGGCGCTGGAGGGCCGTGCAGAACCTCGGCAACGATTGGGAGATCGATCGGGAGGCGCAACGCACAAATCGCGTCTATACCGGCATTCGCAACATCGTGATGCAGGATCAAGCCGTCACCGAAAGCATGGGCCCGATCGTCGATCACACAATGGAGCATCTCGCTCCCAGCGACATCATGATCTCGCGCACCAGGCGGCGCTTATTGACAGTTGCCCGCGAGTTCGCTGAGAAGGGGATTGTTCCTCCCGGCGTCGACGATACGGAAGTGTTCTGGAATGCCCGCGCCGGATCGTTTTACGCCGACGGCAAGATCGATTGGCTGGAAGCCTACGATCAGCAACTCAAGAGCGCCATCCGCTGGCCCGCGTCGGGCCAGCAAGCTGCGGAGTAGGAGCATGCCTTCGGACCTTCGACTCAAGACGGCACTTATCACGCGACGGGCCGCCCTGCTGGGGCTGGCCGCCGGAACGGCGGCGCTGTCTGCCTCGCGGTCGGGGCGTGCGGAAGACGAGTGGGGCAAGCTCGTTGCGGCGGCCAGGAAGGAGGGGCGTGTTGTTCTTTACAGCGCGTTCGTCGGCCTTGCCACGCACCAGGCCCTCAAGAAGGATTTCGAGGCATCCTACGGCATAACGGTCGATATATTGGAAGCAAGGGCAAGCGAGGTGCGGGAGCGGATCCGCATCGAGCAGGCGGCAGGGCGGTTTGCGGCAGACGTGTCCGAGAACGGACGCACGACCACGACCCTGCAGATGGAACAGGATCGTGTCTTCGATCCCTATGGGCCGCTTCCGAGCCTTGGGCATTTCAAGCCGGAATTTCGCAGCGATGACATCCGGCTTCCGGTGTTTGCCATCGTCTACGGAATTCTCGCCAACACGCAGCTCGTCAAAGCCGGCGAAGAACCGAAGAGCTGGCTTGATCTCGCCGATCCACGCTGGAAGGGCAAGATATTGAGCGATGACTTCCGTGCGTTGGGCGGTGGAGGCGTGCTGTTTTATGTTCTCCAGGAGAAGTTTGGACGCGACTTCATGGAGAAGCTCGCCAAGCAGGACCTGAAGTTCAGTCGCGAGATTCCTGCAAACGAGCGGCGGATCGCGCGGGGAGAGTATCCGCTCTATATTCCGCAGAACCTGACGTCGATACGCGATCTCAAGGGGCTTCCCGTCAAGTTCCTGATGCCGAATGAAGGGCTGCCCTATATCGGCTATGATCTGGCGCTGCTCAAGAATGCGCCGCATCCAAATGCCGCGCGCCTGCTCATGGAATACTATCTGGGCCAGAAGATGCAAAAGAGCTTCGCGGATCTCGGCCTGCTTCCTGTGACGTCCAAGGAATTGCCTGGAGTTGATCCTGCTGTGGCAGAAGTTGAAAAGAGCAAGCTGCTTGGCACGACCGACGCCGCGAAAATGGACAAGATGCTGGTGCTTGCGCGCGAGATCTATCCTTAAATTGCTGTATGTGGCGCGGGGTTACTTGGGCGGCACCCCGCAAAGCCGCAGGAGCCACGTGGAGAGTTCGCAATGCAAAACGCGCAAGCAGCAGGTCTTTCGGCCGGATTACAGGGCGCAATCGATTGCGATCTGCACCCGGCTGTTCCGTCAATGGCAGTCCTGTTTCCCTATCTCGACGAGTATTGGCGCGAGATGGTCTCCGTCCGGGCGCTCGACCGCCTCAACCTGAGCCTCACGAGCTATCCGCAAAACGCTCCGTTGTCTTGCCGGCCGGACTGGCTGCCGGGAGACGGGACGAAGGCGGGTGCGTCGCTCGCGATGATGCAGGACCACGTGATCGACCGATACAAGCTCCGCTTCGGCATCCTCAACTGCCTTTATGGTGCACAAGTCTTTCACAGCGAGGACATGGCGGCTGCCTTTTGCCGCGCAACCAACGACTGGATCAGGGATGAATGGCTCGGCCGCGACCCGCGGCTGCGCGCGTCGATTGTGATTCCGGCCCACAACACGGCGCTCGCAGTGCAGGAGATCGAACGCCGCGCCGACGATTTCAGGTTCGTTCAAGTGCTGATGCTGGTGTCCGGCGAGGTCACGCTCGGCCGCCGTCAGCTCTGGCCGATCTACAAGCTGGCCGAACAGCTAAACCTTCCGATCGGGATCCACGCCGGCAGCGCCTACCGCTATGCGCCGACCGCCGTCGGGTGGCCGTCCTATTATGTCGAAGACTACATCGCTCAATCCGCGGCCTTCGAGAACCAGCTGCAGAGCATGATCTCCGAAGGCGTCTTCTCCAAGTTTCCCGACCTGAAGGTGGTGGCGATCGAATCCGGGTTGACCTGGCTGAGCGGATTCATCTGGCGGGCGGACAAAACCTGGAAGGGCGTTCGGGCCGAGGTTCCCTGGGTGACGAGGGCGCCTTCGGAGATCTTGAGAGATCACGTTCGACTTACGGCACAGCCCATCGACGCTGCCGACGAGCGCGAAGCCATCCTGCGGCTGGTCGACCATCTCAAGTCGGACAAGCTGTTCCTGTTTTCCACCGACTATCCGCATTGGCAGTTCGACGGTGACGAGGTGTTGCCCGCCAGTTTGCCTGAGACGTTGACCCGAAACATCCTGTCCGACAATGCGCTGGCCACCTACCCGCGGTTGTCGAAGGCAGATCAGACCATGGAGATTGCCCGATGAGCGTCATGGATCTGCAACGAAAGAGTCCCGCGCAGCACAGGCTTCAGGTCATCGACTGCGATATCCATCCGGCGATGACGTCGTGGAAGGAAATCCACCCCTACCTCGAAAAGCGCTGGATCGAGCATCTTGCGGTCTACGGAAGCCACTTGCGGCACGCGTTTTCCGAGGCGCTGTCGCATCCGCGCATGTCGCCGGACGCAGCAAGGGTCGATGCGTATCCGGAAGAGGGCGGGCCACCGGGTTCGAGCCTCGACTTGATGAGGAAGCAGCATCTCGATCCGAACGGCGTTGAAGTCGGGATGCTCATTCCTCTCCGCTGGAATCCTGGCAGCCAGAGAAATCTCGACTTCGGGGCGGCGCTGACAAGGGCCATGAACACCTGGCAGGTGGAACGGTGGGTGAAGCAGGAGCCGCGGCTTCGCGCCTCCGTACTCGTTGCGCAGGAAGACACGGTTGCCTCCGTTGCCGAAATCGACGCACGAGGGGGCGATCCGAATTTCACGCAGATCCTGCTGCTGCCGCGGACCGATGAGCCTCTCGGACGGCGACGCTACTGGCCGATCTTCGAAGCCGCCGTCCGCAACAACCTCCCGATCACAGTCCATGTCGGGGGCACCAACGGCCATCCTTCTACCGGCGGAGGCTGGGGCTCCTATTACATGGAGGAGCATCACATGGTCTCGCAGGCCATGCAGGCCGTGCTGGCAAGCCTCGTTTTTGAAGGTGTGTTTGAACGGTTTCCGCAGTTGCGCGTCGTGATTATGGAAGGCGGACTTGGCTGGATACCTTCCTTCAGTGCGCGAATGGACAAGCATTGGAACAGGCTCCGAAGCGAAGTCCCACACGTGAAGCGGCCGCCGTCCGATTACGTGCAACAGCATGTCTGGTTCACGACCCAGCCGATGGAGGAGCCGGGAAGCGCTGCGGCCCTGCTGGAGTTGTTCGATCGAATAGGCTGGGATCGCTTGCTGTTCGCAACGGACTATCCCCATTGGGATTACGACGATCCTCGCTACTCCTTCAAGGCGAATCTGACCGACGCGCAGCGGCAACAGCTCCTGTACGGCAATGCGTTTCACTTTTACGGGTTCGACAAGTGACCCGTCATGTCGTTGCCACCGTCGACCAGGTGCCCCCCGGACAGCGGCTTCTTGTAACGGTCGCGGGCAGGGAAATCGGGATATTCAACATCGACGGCGAGTATTTTGCCGTCGGAAATCGGTGCCCGCACAACGGCGCATCGCTGTGCAAGGGAAGAATCGTCGGCCTGGTCGAAGCCAGCCAGCCGGGTTCGTATCAGTTCAGCCGCAAGGGCGAGCTCCTGCGCTGTCCGTGGCACGGCTGGGAGTTCGACCTGCGCAGCGGAAAGTCATGGTGTGAGCCTGACCGCACGAAGGTGCGAAGCTACGAAGCGAAAGTCGAGCCGGGCGAAGCGCTGGTCGAAGGGGATCTTCGGGCGGAGACGTTCCCGGTATCCGTCGAAAAAGAATACGTCGTGCTCGAATTGTAGCGCGGCCAGGAAACCAAATTTTGTGGGAGGATTTTCGATGATCAAGGCGTTCAAGGCGTTGGCTCTGGTCTGCGTCATTTGGGTGACGACCCCGGCGTATGCGGAGCAGTCTTGGGATGCCGTGGTCGAGGCCGCCAAGAAGGAAGGCAAGGTTGCGGTCTACAACATGACATTGGGCGCGCCTTATTTCGTGGCGGTCATCAAGTCCTTCGAAGCCAAATATGGCATCTCGGTCGAGAGCCTCGACCTGCGGGCGAGCGAACTGGCGGAACGGATCCGGACCGAGCAATCGGCGGGTCGCTACCTCGGTGACGTCGAGATGATCGCGACGACGATGATCGAGGAGCAGCTCCTGAACGGCGACTACATTCAGAAGCTGCCGCCGATCCCGAACGCAGCGAATCTCCGTTCGCCGTTTCGAGCCAGCGAATTCGCGGTTCCTGCCTTCGTGCAACCAATGGGGATCCTGATCAATACGCGTATGGTCTCCGAGAAGGACTTGCCGAAGAGCTGGAATGACCTCAACGATCCGAAGTGGAAGGGCAAGATCCTTTCCGACGACATGAGACCGCTTGGAAGCGGCAACACTATGTTCGCGATCCTGCAGAAGCATATCGGTCCCGAGTTCAACGACAAGCTGGTCGAGCAGAAGCCCGTCTTCAGCCGTGACATGCGCAATGACGCCCGCCGTGTTGCGCGGGGCGAGTACCCGATCTACGTCCCGCAGATCTTTGCTTTCGCCTCCGATCTCAAGGGTCTTCCGGTCAAGGTCATCATACCGGAAGAGGGCGCGCCTTATGCCGAGATGGATTTTGCCGTCCTGAAAAACGCGCCGCATCCCAACGCCGCCCGTCTCTTTATCCACCATTTCCTGTCCACGGAAGCGCAGCTCATCTACGCCAATGCGTGGATGCTGCCTGTTGTGAAGGGTGTGGCCGAGCAGGCAAATCCCGACGCGCAGCCGTTCGCCAATGCCAAGTTGATCGGTCCGGCCAAACTCGCCGAGAGGCCTTCAATGATGTCTTTGGCCAAGAAACTTTATCCCTAAGCAGATCATGACCGCCTCAGCCGAAGAACGCATAGACCGATTCAACAAGGCCCGTATGCCCGCTCGTGTTTCGACGTGGCGGCGATCTGGTATTCCGATCCTGCGCGGTCCGGCGATTGCCGTCATCGCACTCGTCCTCATCCTGGGGTTTCTTTCGGTCTATCCGCTGTCCATGCTGCTCTACGGCAGCCTGCATTCGACGCCGCCGGGCATGGCAGGTACGTTCAATCTGGACGGATACCGGGAGGTGATAACCCGGCAAAACCTGATCACGTTGCTCAATACGGTCGGGATATCACTCGCCAAGACCATTCCGTCCGTGGTGATCGCGGTTGTGCTCGCCTGGATCCTGGCGCGGACGGACACACCGTTTCGCGGCACGCTGGAAGTCTTGATCACCCTGCCATTCTTCATTCCTCCAATCCTGACCGCGATGGCCTGGGGAATGCTGGGAAACCCGCAGGTCGGGCTGCTCAATCAGCTTTTCCAATGGGCGACCGGGTCGAGCATTGCGCCGATCAACGTCTATTCGTACGGGGGGGTGGTCTGGCACATGATGCAGTACTCGGTGCCATTTCTCTTCCTGCTGATCGTCGATGCGTTCAGGGCGATGGACCCAAGCTTGGAAGAGGCTGCCCGGATGTGCGGTGCGGCGCGCTGGAGGACCTTCCGCACGATCACGCTGCAGCTCATGCTGCCTGCGCTGACGGGCGCAGCGATCCTCAGCTTTATCCGGGGCATCGAAAATTTCGAGTCACCACTCTTCTTTGGATCGCCAGCGGGCATCCGGGTCATCACGACGGACATTTACGATTCGATCAATCAGCGTTCGCCGCCGCAGTATCAATACGCGACGGCAACCAGTTTTGTCATCATGGTCCTGTTGTTCCTCATCGTGCTGCTGCAGTGGAAGTTGCTTCGCGGCCGCAGCTTCACGACGGTTACGGGAAAGGGATACTCACCGGGGGTCGTCAAACTCGGAAGGTGGCGCTGGGCGACGTTCACCTTTTGCGTGAGCTTCTTCTTCCTGACGGTCATCCTTCCCATTGGACAGCTCTTCATAGGGTCATTCTTCAAGTTCTTCGGATTCTATCAGCGGGACATGCTCACGCTCGATCATTACCGCGCCGTATTCGGCAGTAGCGAGTTCTGGCGGGGGCTCGGCAACACGATGTATTTGGGTTTGGCCGGCGCGTCCCTGACGATGGTCCTGGGCGGTGTCGTTGCCTATGTGTCGGTGCGGACGAAGTGGCGCGGCCGTCTGCTGATCGATGCAATGGCGTGGTTGCCCTGGATGATGCCGGGTATCGTGCTCGGTGTCGGATTCCTGTGGGGCTTCGCGCTGCTGCCCCATGCGGTTCCGATTTACGGCACGATCTGGGCTCTCCTGCTCGCCTATATCTCGCTTGGCACCCCGCTATCCGTTCGTGTCATGTCGAGCGCTTATGCCCAGCTCTCGTACGATCTCGAGGAATGCTCTCGCGTCCACGGTGCGAACTGGCTGCAAACGATGTGGCGCGTCGTGATCGCGCTGGCATGGCCTTCCTTCGCGATCGGATGGGTCCTCATCTTCTTCGGGATCATGCGAGAGCTCAGCGCGTCGGTCCTGCTCTATTCGGTCGGATCGGAAGTGCTTTCCGTGGTGTTGCTGAAGCTTTGGGCGAACGGAAACGCCGAACAGGTGAGTGTCATCGGATTGATCATGATGGCACTCGTGCTGATCTTCCGTTGGGTTCAATTGAAAATCATGAAATCTCAACTCGGTACGTTGAGAGCTTAAGGGATGCCGTGATGTCTAGCGTTACCCTCGAAAACATCAGCAAGAGTTTTGGAGACTTCAACGCGGTAAGCGGCGTCGATCTTCGGGTCAGCGAAGGCGAATTCGTGACGTTGTTGGGACCCTCGGGCTGCGGAAAGACGACCACCCTGCGTATGGTCGCCGGTCTCGAGCAGAACACGGGCGGGCGTATCAGCATCGGCAACGACGTCGTAAGCGACGCTGCTCGCCGGCTCTTCGTCCCTTCGGAGCGGCGGCACCTCGGAATGGTGTTCCAGTCCTATGCCATCTGGCCGCACCTGACTGTGTTCGAGAATGTGGCCTATCCGCTGCGGGTTCGTCGTCGTCCTGCGGCCGAAATAAACGAGCGCGTTTCGAAAGCGTTACTTCTTGTCGAGATGGATGGTTTTGCGCAGCGGCCTGCGCCGGCGCTGTCCGGAGGCCAACAACAGCGCGTGGCGATCGCGCGTGCGCTTGTTTCAGAACCCAAGGTCCTGTTGCTGGACGAACCCTTGAGCAACCTGGACGCAAAGCTCCGTCTGCAGATGGGCGAGGAGTTTCGCGCGATCCAGAAGCGGCTCGGTATGACGACGATCTATGTGACCCACGACCAGTCCGAGGCGATGGCGTTGTCCGATCGTGTGGTCGTGATGGAGCGGGGCAGTATCCAGCAGATCGGCGCTCCAGAGGAAATCTATCGATTCCCGGCGAAGAGAACGGTGGCCGCGTTTTTTGGAACACCCAATCTGCTCGATGCCGAAGTCGAAGGCTGCGAGCGACTGGACGGAAGGCGCGTGCGGCTCGATGTTGTCGGGAAGGGGTGGCGCGGGTCCTGCGAAGCGGCCAATGAAGCACGACCTGGAGAAGCCGTCACGGTCATGGTGCGCCCTGAGGATGCTCGTATCGTCTCGGCCGAGTCCAGCGCCGGCGAGCAGGAACTCAAATGGTCCGGACGTATCGCTCACACGACTTACCGCGGAGCAATCCGATCGGTCGTGGTCGAGACGGAGAACGGCAGGCTGACCATCGATGCCGCGGCCTCGTGCAACTATTCCGTTGGCGACAACGTAAGAGTTGTCGCCCACCAAGGTGCGGCATGGGCCATTAGGAAGGACGAGACTGTGCGCTGATCGTGCATGGTCGAACGCAGCGAACTCATTCGGCGGTGGATCGATGCGCCGGCTCGTTAGCCGACGTGGGCGTCGAGGGAGCGCCCCGCGTGTGGCGCGGGCCGCCTTGCGCTGCCAGCGACGGCGTTCCTGCCCGATGTAGAAACGACGCTAACTCGCTTCGGCGAGGAGATCATCGTGCCTTATGCGAACGCGTAAGAGTCGGAAGCGTTTGGCGTTGCGACCCCGACGTCATCGCGAGCGATGGTCGCGCGGGTAGGAATCGGCACCCGGGTGCGCATGGAGCCCGTTCCGCGCGCGCGACGAGACGGAGCCTGCGCTCTACGTGAGCAACTTGCTCAGCACGACGCCTCGATCGCGAAGAGGGCGCGCCCCTTCGGATCGTAGGTCGCTTCCAGCTCGCCGCTTGCAATTGCGAGCGCCCGCGCATCGCCGTTTCTAATCAGGTCGATGACGTTTGGCAAAAGCTAGGATCTAAGCGGCAAGCGGATACGCGTGAAGGGCGAGGAGCAGGTCGATCTGACCGCGGCATTGCAGGCCGATCCGAGCGCCGCCTTTGCACGGATTCTTGCGGAGGCCAGGTGGTGTGACAAATTGCTGCTGCATGGCAGCATTTCGATGCCGATGACATTGCCGACCGATCTCGTGTATGTTAGCGCCCCAGCGAGCCAATCAATTCGTAGAAGGGAGGTACTGATGTCGACGGCTCTGCGTATCGCTCATGGTGCCTTCGGCAGGGTGGCTCTGCTCGACATGGACCGTTCGCTGGTCCGTCACGCCCACCACCACTGCCACGTCCTGCTCAAGGTCGAGGGCGCCGACACGCAATTCCTGGTGGGCGACCGGGTCTATCCGCTCACGGATACGACGGCCGTGCTCGTCGACGGCTGGAAGCCGCACGCTTATGTGCATGATGTTAACCGGGCGCGGACCCTGATCCTGGCGCTCTATATCGAGCCCGAGTGGCTGAAGGAGTTCCGGCCGGGCTGGGCCGCCAGCGGTGCGCCCGGCTTCTTCGAGAAGCCATCGGGCGAGGTTTCTCCGCGCATCCGTCAGCTCGCGTTGCACCTTGCTGCCGACATGATGGCGCATCCGGACGCTCTGCACGCCCATGAGCAGACACTGTCGGATCTCATGATCGCGGTGATCGAGCGGTTCACGCCCTGGCGCAGCTTTCCAAACTCGATCCGGGGCATGAACACGGTGAGCTGCGACTGGCGGATCCGGCGTGCGATGGATGCGATGCGGACCAGGGATTCCTATGTCAACGTCGATCAGTTCGTAAGGGGTGCAGGTCTCTCACGTGCGCAGTTCTTCCGCCTGTTCGAGACCTCGCTCGGCGTCTCGCCAAAACTCTATCTCAATGTTGTGCGGATGGAGCGGGCGCTGGATGCGGTCATGCGCGAGGATACCCCGCTCGGGGAACTCAGCGAGCGCTTCGGCTTTCCGGAGCCGGCGCATTTCACGCGCTTCTTCCGCGAGCATGCGGGCGTCAACCCGCGCGAATTCCGCAACGTCTCTCGCCTTGCGGGCTGATATTGCGGCGCACCTGCCTTTCAAATGAGACGATTTGGTAAGTCGTGAGAGCGGGCGGTATGGCGCCTGCACCCCTCGTCCTGACAACTATCCGCGTCGCGTCGAAGAACGCGTCGGGAGGTATGCCGGGACATGGTACAGGCCGCGGTCCGAACCGCAATATCGTGCGATCAGGGCAAGGGCGATGAGCGGCCGTGGGTCGGACGTTCGATCGAACGCGTCGAGGATGCTGGGCTGCTAAGCGGTCGCGGTCGTTTCATCGACGATCTCGGCGTGCAGCCGGGCACCCTGCACGCGGCGATCCTACGCTCGCCGCACGCCCATGCCGATATCCTGGCGATCGATACCGAAGCAGCAATGCGATTGGCCGGCGTTGCGGTCGTCCTCACGGGCGAGCAGGTCAAGGCCGTCACATCGAGCCTCGTCGTCGGCGTGAAGGCGCCGGTGGAATGTTGGCCGATCGCGATCGACCGTGTGCGTTACGTCGGCGAGCCGGTGGCGGTGGTCGTGGCGACCGACCGCGCCCGCGCCGAGGACGCCGCCGAGCTGATCTCGGTCGAGTATCGCCCGCGGGCCGCCGTCGTCGATCCGCTCGGGACGCTCGCGCCGGAGGCGCCCGTGCTGCACGACGGCTTTCCGGGAAATCTCGCAAGCGACCGCACATTCCGCTACGGCGATCCCGAGCAGGCCTTCGGGGACGCTCCGCACCGTTTCTCGATCGATGTCAAATATCCGCGCAACTCCTGCACGCCGATCGAGACTTACGGCGTCATCGCCTCGCACGATGCCGCCGAGGATGCCTTCGATATCCTGGCCAACTTCCAGGGGCCGTTCAGCATCCACACCGTGATCGCGCGCGCCCTGAAAGTTCCCGGCAACCGGCTGCGGCTTCGCACACCGCCTGACTCTGGTGGCAGTTTTGGCGTCAAGCAGGGCGTCTTTCCGTATATCGTGCTGATCGCTGCCGCAGCTCGCGTCGCGGGCCGGCCGGTCAAGTGGATCGAGGACCGGCTCGAGCATCTCGCCGCGTCCGTCTCTGCGACCAACCGGGCGACGACCTTGTCGGCGGCGGTTGCGGCAGATGGCAAAATTCTCGCGTTCGACTGGGACCAGATCGAGGATTGCGGCGCGCATCTGCGCGCGCCCGAGCCGGCGACCCTCTACCGCATGCACGGCAACATGACGGGCGCCTACGACATCCGCCACGTCAAAATCCGCAACCGTGTCGTCGTCACCAACAAGACGCCGACCGGCCTCAACCGCGGTTTTGGCGGGCCGCAGGTTTATTTCGCGCTGGAGCGGCTGGTCCAGCGCATCGCGATCGGCCTCGGCCTCGAGCCGCTCGACATCATCAGGCGCAATCTCATCGATGCCAGTGCCTTCCCCTATCGAACCGCCAGCGGCGCGCTGCTGGATTCCGGCAACTATCAAGAAGCGGTCGCCCGGGCGATCGAAGGGGGAAAGTTCGCCGAACTCAAGGCGCGCCGCGACGAGGCGCGTGCGCAGGGGCGTCTTTACGGCATCGGACTTGCTGCGGTCGTCGAGCCCAGCGTCTCCAACATGGGCTATATCACGACCGTGCTGACGGCGGCCGAGCGCCGCAGGGCGGGGCCGAAGAACGGCGCGCAGGCCACCGCGACCATAGGCCTCGATCCGGTCGGCAGCGTGACCGTTCACGTCGCCTCGGTGCCGCAGGGGCAGGGCCATCGTACGGTGCTGTCGCAGGTCGTCGCCGACGTCTTCGGCCTCGAGCCGAAGGACATCAGGGTCAACACCGAGATCGACACCGCGAAGGACGCCTGGTCGATCGCGTCGGGCAATTATGCGAGCCGCTTTGCCGCGGCCGTCGCCGGCACTGCCAAGCTTGCGGCCGAGCGCGTGGCCGGGCGGCTCGCCCGCATCGCCGCCAGTCAGCTGAACGTCGAGCCGGCGGACATCGTGTTCACGCGCGGCTTCGTCGCGTCCCGGCACAATCCGGAAAATCGGATTGCATTCTCCCGCGTCGCTGCGCTCAGCCATTGGTCGCCCGGCTCGCTGCCGGACGACGCCGGCCAGACCATTCGCGAGACCGTGTTCTGGACACCGCCGGAGCTGACGCCACCCGACGATGAGGATCGCATCAACTCCTCGCTGTGCCACGGCTTCATCTTCGATTTCTGCGGCGTCGAGATCGATCGCGCCACGCTCGAGACGCGGATCGATCGCTACGTAACCATGCACGATTGCGGCACTATTCTTCATCCCGGCATGGTAAACGGCCAGATCCGCGGCGGCTTTGCCCAGGCGCTCGGCGCCGCGCTCTACGAGGAATATGCCTACGCCGACGACGGCAGCTTTCTGACGGGAACGTTGGCCGATTATCTGCTGCCGACCACCACCGAGGTGCCGGAGCCGCAGATCATCCACATGGAGACGCCGTCGCCCTTTACTCCGCTCGGTGCAAAGGGCGTCGGCGAAGGTAATTGCATGTCGACGCCGGTCTGCGTCGCCAATGCAGTTGCGGATGCGCTTGGGCTCACCGATGTCACGCTGCCGCTGGTACCGGCAAAGCTCGCCGAGCTGGTGCGCGGCGCCGAGCCGCCGCCGCCGGGACGCTCGACAGCGGCGCCTGCCCGGCAGGGAGACCGGCGGCTTCGCGGCGAAGGGCAGGCCTCCGTGAAGGGCGCGCCGGAGCGGGTCTGGGCTATGCTGCTCGATCCCGCCACGCTGCAATCGGTCATTCCAGGCTGCCAGCGCGTCGACAAGATTTCAGAGACGCATTTCCGCGCCGACGTGACGCTCGGCATCGGACCCGTCAGCGGGCGGTATCGCGCCGACGTCGAGCTGTTCGATCTTGACCCGCCGCGCGCGGTGACATTGCGCGGAGCGGCCGACGGTGCGCTCGGCTTCGGCAGCGCGCAAGGACGCATCACGCTCGCGCCCGACGGCAAGGGCGGCACGCGGCTGACCTACAGCTATGACGCCGCCATCGGCGGCAAGGTTGCGAGCATCGGCGGCCGCCTGCTGGACGGCGCTACGCGGGTAATCATAGGGCAGTTCTTCGCGGCACTGGCGCGCAAGGCGGGCGGCCGGGCGGCCGGCGGCTTCTCCCTGTTCGCATGGCTTGCGAAACTCGCAGGGCTGTTCGGAGGGCGCCGATGAAGCCCGCCGCGTTCGACTATGTCCGCGCCGAAACCGCCGACGAAGTCCTTTCAGGGCTCGCGCAGGAGGGCGGCAACGCGCGCGTGCTTGCCGGCGGCCAGTCGCTGATGGCGATGATCAATATGCGCCTCGCCAAACCGAAGCTGTTGATCGACATCATGCACGTCAAGGAGCTGCGTCAAATCGAACGCAAAGCGGGCGCCGTCGTTATTGGTGCCGGCGTGCGCCAGGCCGAACTTCTGGCCTGGCCGGGTCTTGCCGAAGCGCTGCCGCTGATGGCGCTGGCGCTGCCATGGGTTGGGCACGCGCAGACCCGCAGCCGCGGTACCATCTGCGGCTCGCTCGCGCATGCCGATCCCAGCGCCGAGATGCCGCTGGCGCTGGTCGCGCTCGGCGGCGAGGTGCATTTGCGTAGCGCCACGCGGCGGCGCCGCATGCCGGCTAAGGATTTCTTTGCCGGCATGATGCTGACCGCGCGTGCGGACGACGAATTGATCGAAGCTATCTCACTGCCAGTCGTCGGCGAGGCGCGTTTCGCGTTCCGCGAGGTCGCGCGCCGCCATGGCGATTTCGCCATCGTCGCCTGCGCGGCGATGCCGACGGCGGCAGGCATACGCTTCGCCGTCGGCGGCGTCGCGGACGTCCCGACGGCGCGCGACTGGCCGCGACTTGAGGGCAGCGCGCTCGACGACGCCCTCAACGGATTTGCCTACGAGCTCGATGCGCGCGACGACGTGCACGCGACCGCGCGCTACCGCCGCGACCTGGTGCGGTCGATCGGCCGCGATCTGATCGGCGAGGTGCTGCAATGACCCGCCTCAAGGCCGGCGCTCGCCATCCCGTCCGCTTCACGCTGAACGGCAAGGCCGTCGAGGCGGAAGCCGAGCCGCGCACGCTGCTCTCCGACTTCCTGCGCCATCAGCTTGGTGCGACGGGAACTCACGTCGGCTGCGAGCACGGCGTCTGCGGCGCCTGCACAATCGTCGTCGACGACATGCTCACGCGCGCCTGTCTCACGCTCGCGGTGCAGGTCGATGGTTGTGATATCAGGACGGTCGAAGGGATCGCGCCGTCGCCGGACCAGCTCAGCGCCCTGCAACGCGCCTTCCGCCGCAACCATGCGCTCCAGTGCGGCTTCTGCACCGCCGGCATCCTGATGTCGCTCGACCATTATCTGAGCCGGCACCCCGCGCCGACCGAGGAGGAGATCCGCGTACTCCTGAGCGGCCATCTGTGCCGCTGCACCGGCTACACGCCGATCATCGAGGCGGCGCTCGAAGCAGCCCGGCTTGCTACATCCAACGAAGAGACTTCAGATGCTTGATCTTGGCAGCAGCTTCGTTGCCAGCGTGGCGCGCGATCCCGATGCTGTCGCGCTCATCGATGGCGATCTCCGTTTCACCTACCGGCAGTGGTACCAGACGATTTCGGCCCTCGTGGCATCGTTCGACCGTCTCGGCCTGAAGCCGGGAGATCACATCGTCACCCTGTTGCAGAACCGCTGGGAGGCGGCGACGCTGCACTGGGCCTGCCAGTTTGCAGGGCTCGTCATCACGCCGTTCAACTGGCGTGCCAAGGCCGACGAACTCGACTATTGCATCGAGAATTCTGAGGCCAGCGCCATCTTCTACGAGGACGTCTCCGCGGAAGCTGTGAAGCAATCGTCGCGGGCCGGCCGGTTGCGACGTGTTTCGGTCGATCCTGGAACAGGTGATGCGATCGGGTTCGCCGAGCTGATCAGGCACAGCGCGCCGGACGCCGAGCCGCGCGTGGGCGCCGACGCCTGGTCGATCATGCTCTATACCTCGGGCACGACCTCGCGGCCGAAAGGCGTGCCGCGGCGACATCGCGCCGAACGGGCCGCGGCGATCGCCCATGTTGCGCAAAACCTCTATGGTCGCGGCGAGCGCACGCTCGGCGTGATGCCACTCTATCACACCATGGGGGTCCGCTCGCTGCTTGCGATGTCGCTGATCGGCGGCACCTTCATCTGCCTGCCCCGCTATGATAGCCGCCAGGCACTGGCGCTGATCGAGAAGGAGCGGATCACCAACCTTTATCTGGTGCCGACCCTCTTTCACGATCTTGTCCACCACGAGGCGTTTGCCGCGACCGACGTCTCGAGCGTGCGCAAGATCGGCTTTGCCGGCGCGTCGATGACCGACGGACTGTTGAAGAAGCTGAACGAGGCGTTCAGGCCGGAGCTGTTCGTCAATCACTACGGCAGCTCGGAAATCTACACCTTCACGGTCGACCAGAACGCCGTGGCGAAACCCGGCTCGGCTGGCAAGGCCGGAATCAACCAGCATATCAAGGTGGTCCGGATGGGCGCGCGCTCTGTCGCGGAGCTCGCGGCGATCGGTGAGGAGGGCGAGATCATCGCGCTGCTTGCCGGCGACGAGGCGTTCGAAGGTTATTGGCGGCGGCCCGAGGCGGACGCCAAGGCGTTGCGCCAGGGTTGGTATTTCACCGGCGATACCGGCTTCGTCGATCCGGAGGGCGATCTCCACGTCTCCGGCCGCGTCGACGACATGATTATCACCGGCGGCGAGAACGTCTCGCCGGTCGAGATCGAGAGCTGCTTGTCGCTGCATCCCGCCGTGTCCGAGGTTGCGGTAGTCGGCATTGCCGACGAGAGGTGGGGCAAGGTCGTCGCTGCCTTTGTCAAGCGCAACCGGCCGGTTTCTGAAGTCGAGCTCGAGCAGTTCTGCCGCACCTCAGGGCTTGCCAATTTCAAGCGGCCACGCCGCTACGTCTTCGTCGACGCAATTCCCAAATCGCCGGTCGGCAAGCTCCTCCGGCGACTGCTCGTCGCCGGCCGATACGAAGCCGAACGGCCGCCGCCGGACGATATCGCCTGATTTCGAAGCATCAACAGAAGGAATCACAGATGCCGTCACCCTATAAATTCTCCGATCCCCGCCTTGCCAAGCTCGACGGGTTCAGGGTCGAAATCGATGAAGCGCATGAGCGTGCCGACATCGTACTCGGCCGTCCGCCCTATAACATCGTGGCGATGCCGCAGCGCGATCAGCTCCGGCTGACCTTCGAGACGCTCGACGAGGATCCGCGCGTGCGCATCATCGTGGTGCGGTCAGAGGGAGAGCACTTCTCCAGCGGCGGCAATATCGGCGGTTTCATGGAGGCAAGTCCCGAACATGTCTCGAAGCTCGCCTGGAACATCGCAGCACCGGCGCGTTGCGCCAAGCCGGTAATCGTCGCCAACCGCGGTTATTGTTTCGGTGTCGGCTTCGAACTCTCGCTCGCGTGCGATTTCCGGATTGCGTCGGAGACCACGCAATATGCGCTGCCGGAGCAGAAGCTCGGTCAGATACCGGGATCAGGTGGTTCAGCGCGGCTGCAGAAGATGGTCGGCATCACCCGCACAAAGGATATCGTCATGCGTTCCAAGCGCATCTCGGCGAAGCAGGCCCTGGAGTGGGGCATCGCGACCGAATGCGTTCCGGACAGCGATCTTGAGAAAGCGACGGACAGGCTGGTGAACGAGCTTCGCACCTTCTCGCCGTTGGCACAGCGGACGGCGAAGAAGCTTCTGAACGACACCGAGGATTCAACGCTGGCGATTGCGATTGAGCTCGAGGGGCACTGTTACAGCCGCCTGCGGCAGTCGGACGACTTCAAGGAAGGCGTTGAAGCCTTCAACGCCAAGCGTCCGCCCAAATTCAACGGCCGTTGAACCGTTCTGGCGCGTGGTGGGTGACCACCGCGCGCCACTTTGAGCCGAAATTTCTCACAACAAACAATAGAGGGAACAAATATGAAGCCGTTTAGCATTTTAGCCGCTGCGAGCGCGCTGCTCGTCACCACCGCGCTCCCAGGTGCCGCATTTGCACAGTCTGGCCCGATCAAGATCGGCGTGGTCACGCCTTTGTCCGGCACGTATACGCCGATCGGGCAACAGGTCCGCTGGGGACTGGAGCTGGCTGCCAAGGATATCAACGCGGCGGGAGGAATTGCGGGACGGCAGATCACGCTCATCTTCGAGGACGAAGAAGCCAATCCGGCCGTTGCCGTTCAGAAGGCCGAGAAGCTCTTCCAGGTCGAGAAGGTGGACTTTCTCACCGGCACGGTGAATTCCGGATCGACGCTCGCCGTCGCGCAGCTCGCCGAGCGCAACAATAGGCTTGCCGCTACGACCGTCTCCTTCGCTGACTCGATTACCGGCGACAAATGTTCGCCAAACATGTTTCGCGTGAACGCCCGCGCCGAGCAGCAGTCGGTTGCGCTCGCCGCCTGGCTTGAGAAGGAGAAGCCGAAGTCGAAGGTATTCTATCTCGGGCCCGATTACGAAATGGGTCGCTCCACCGTCGCCGCCTTCAAGGCCAACGCCGAAAAGAGCGGCGCCCAATCGATGGGTGAGGTGTTCGCGCCCCTCGATTCCAAGGATTACACGCAATATTTTGGCCAGATCCGGGCTGCCCGTCCGCAGGTCGTCTATACTTCTGTTGCGGGGAACGACACGGTGCGACTGCTGACCCAGTTGCAGGATTTCGGCATGCTGTCGAATCTGACAGTCGTTGGCGCCTCAGGCACCGTGACCTCTCAGAACATCGGCGCGATCGGGGCCGCGGCTGAGGGCTTCGCCACCGGGGTGGGTTATTCGACTCAGATTGATACGCCCGAGAACAAGAAGTTCGTCGAGGCGTTCCGCGCCGCCAACAAGGCCGACCCTGATCTCTACGGCGCCGACAGTTACGGCGTCCTCTTTGCCTACAAAGCTTCGGTCGAGAAGGCCGGCTCAACCGATACGGACAAGGTACGAGATGCGTTGAGGGGACTGACCTGGAAGACGCCTCAGGGCGAGAAGACGATCAGGGCCGGCGACCATCAGGCAATGCAGCCGATGTATGTGGTGCGCGTAAACAAGGGGAAGTTCGACATCGTCACGAGTGTGCCTGCGGATAAGGCGATCGGACCCGACGCCTGCACACGGTTCTGAACCAAAGGAAACGTCCGCGCTATGTCCCATGAGTCCGGGAGAGAGCGCGGGCGGATCCGATCTCTGGAGACGACGTCCATGTCACCGATAGACTATCTGCAATTTGTGCTGGCACCGCAGATCCTGAACGGTCTGACGCTCGGCGTTGCTGTTGTTCTGGTTGCGCTGGGGCTCACCATCATTTTCGGCATGCTCGACGTCATCAACATGAGCCACGGTGAATTCTATGCAATCGGAGCCTATGCAGCACTGGCGCTCGGAGCCGCGGGTATCGGCTTCTGGTTTCTGCTGGTCTTGGTGCCGATCCTGATGATTCCCGTCGGTATGGCGGCAGAACGGCTCTTGATCCGACCGGTCTTCGACTCGAAGGACCGCCACGTCACCACGCTACTCGTTACCTTTGGCCTCGGCCTCATTGTCGAGGATGTGCTGAAAGTGATCTTTGGTGCGAACACGCAGCGCCCGCCGACGCCTATTCCGGGCGCAACGGAATGGTTCGGAATTCTCGTGCCGAACTACCGTCTCTTCCTTCTCGCGGTGGGAGCGGTGATCATCGGGGGCGTTGCCTATGTCGTTTACCGCACGCGGCTCGGCGCCATGGTCCGTGCAGCTGCCTTCGATCGCCACATGGCGGCCTCGCTCGGGGTGCCGGTCTCGATCGTATATGCGGGAACCTTCGCTTTCGGCGTCGCGCTCGCCGGGTTCGCCGGCGTGCTGCTCGCGCCGATCTACTCGGTCTTTCCCACCATGGGGCGGGACTTCATCTTGCTCGCCTTCAGCGTCGTCATCGTCGGCGGAATGGGCTCGATCTGGGGGTGTGTGTTTGCCGGTCTGCTGCTGACGCAGGTGCAGGCGCTCGCAAGCCTCGTTATTTCGCCGATATGGACGGATCCCATCGTGTTCGGGACGATGGTCGTCTTCCTCATGGTCCGCCCTCAAGGCCTGTTCGGGAGGCTCGGACATGCTTGATCGGCTCACTGTCTCCATGCGTGCGAGTCATGTACTCGCGATTCTGCTTCTCGCAGCGGCATTGGGCCTCGCGGCCATTGGCGCGGCGCTGGATGACAGTTTTTACCTGCGCCTCGGTACCGAAGCGCTGATCTTCGCGGGCCTCGCTCTGTCGGTCGACCTCCTTCTCGGCTATTCGGGCGCGCTGTCGCTGGGGCAGGCGCTTTACTTTGGTATCGGCGCCTATGTTTCGGGCCTGACATTGATGACCGTTCCCTCCTTCTGGCTGGCCATGGCGGCCGCAGGTCTTGCGGCGCTCGTTTCTGCCACGATCGGCGGCCTGATCGCCAACAGGGTTCGTGGTGTGTATTTCGCTCTCATCACTTTTGGCCTGGCGCAGGTCGTGGCCAAGGTCGTCTACAACACGCGCGAACTGGGCGCCTCCGATGGCATGATCGGCATTCCCGTTGTCCAGATCCAATTGGGCCCATTCGCGATCTCGGCCGGCAATCCCGTCGGATTTTTCCTGATCGTGCTGGCCATCATCATGGGACTGTATGGACTGAGTGCCTATTTGCTCGAAACGCCCTTCGGCCGGGTGTTGACGGCCCTAAAGGCCAATGAGAGGCGAGTTCCCTTCCTCGGTTATTCGGTGTGGCGAGCGCGCATGGCGGTCTACGTCTTCGCAGGACTCGTGGCCGGACTGTCTGGCGCGCTCTATCCGGTGCTGCGTGGCTTTGTCTCGCCGGAGCTGATGTTCTTCGCCACGTCCGGGAACGCAGTGATCTCGGTGATCCTTGGAGGCGTCGGTACGCTCGTCGGCGCGATTTACGGCGCGGTGCTGCTCGTCATCCTGAAATCGATCATCGGCAGCTGGACGGAGCATCATCTCATCGTCATCGGTCTGCTGTTCATGCTCTGTGTGATGTTCCTGCCGAAGGGACTCGTCGGCTTCACAAGGCCCTGGATCGAGCGCCGAATTGTCCGCGCGCCACGTCAGGAGGCCGCCGCGTCAGCGGTCTCCCCCGCGATCGCCAAATCCGGGAGCGCGTCATGATCCCGCCTGTCCTCGACGTGCGTGGTCTGGGTATTTCATTCGGCGGTCTGAAGGCCGTCGATGATGTGAGCTTTTCCGTCGAGCGCCATCGCATCACCACCATCATCGGTCCCAACGGCGCCGGCAAATCGACCTTGTTCAACCTGATAAGCGGCGCGCTGATGCCCAGAAGCGGAAAGGTCATGATCGATGGCGTCGAGATGACGCGGGATTCTGCCGAGCAGAAGAAGGCCGCGGGTCTCTCCCGCTCGTTCCAGATCACCAACCTTTTCTTCGAGCTAACCGTCGCGGAAAATCTGCGGCTCGCTGCACAATTACTCGAACCACCGTCGCGCGCCTTCTTGCCTATCCGCCGTTCGCGTCGCGCGATGGAGAAGACGGAGAGAATGCTTGAGCGCTTCGCGCTTGCGCATCGCCGCGACGAGCTTGCCGGCAATCTCTCGCACGGGGACCAGCGCCGGCTGGAAATAGCAGTCTGTCTCGCATCCGAGCCCAAGATATTGCTGCTCGACGAGCCAACGCAGGGCATGAGCCATGCCGATACGCAGGACACGGCCGTCCTTGTGCGCAGCTTGACCGACGACGTGACCGTCCTGCTCATCGAGCATGATATCGGCCTTGTGATGAGCCTGTCGGACCATGTCGTCGTTTTGCATCAGGGTCGCAAGCTGGCCGAAGGTCCTCCGGAGGTCGTGCGATCGGACCCGGCCGTCCAAGCCGCCTATTTCGGGCATCACTGACATGCTAACCATTCGCGGACTTCACTCCCACTACGGCCTCAGTCACATCATCCAGGGCATTGATCTCGACGCCAGGCCCGGTGAAGTCATCGGCATTTTTGGGCGCAACGGCGTCGGCAAGACGACATTGCTCAAGACCATCGCCGGCTGGGTGACGGCGAGCGAGGGCACGGTCACGCTCGGAGAGCACGGGCTTTGCGGCCTTTCGCCCGATCGCATCTGCCATGCTGGCGTCGGCTTTGTGCCGGAGGACCGCCGCATCTTTCCGCAGCTAACCGTTGAGGAAAACCTGTCGCTAGGCCTGTTGCAGGTGAGGGGGCGTTCGAGAAAGGACGAATGCCGTGCGATTGACGCGATTTATGGTCGTTTCCCCCGACTGCGCGAGCGACGGCATCAGCTCGGCACGACCCTCTCCGGAGGTGAACAACAGATGCTGGCGATGGCACGGGTCATGGTCGGTGAGCCGCGTCTCGTGCTGATCGATGAGCCAAGCGAAGGTCTGGCGCCGATGATCGTTGCAGAAGTCTTCGCAATCGTGCGGGAACTGCGCGATCGAGGAGCCATCGTGTTGCTGGTCGAGCAAAATGTGCATCAGGCCCTGTCGGTCGCCGATCGCTTCCATGTGGTCGAACGCGGAAGCATCGTTTTCAGCGGCGAGGCGGGCGTTGAGGCCGACCGCACCCGGCTGATGCAGCTCATCTCGGTGTGAGGGCATAGCGAGCCATTCATCGCCAGGAAGCCTGGGAAAGCGGCGATCACTGGAGAGCAGCGATCCGCACCAGCATCGAGTCAGGATTTACCCAGATCGGGACGTCCGCAGCCCATAATCCGCGAGATGGATTTGGAGCATGACCACCGTCGTCGCACTGCTCACAGTCTATTGAGCTGTTCCTAACATATGCTGACGTCGGCGCGTGCATGATCTCTTCAGGACGCATTTGATCAATGCGGACGTCATTGCCAACGCTTATTTCGGTTGAATGTGTACCGTTGTCGGCGTTTGATCGCGTCGTTCACATTGCGATGTGAATTGGGAAAGAAATGTCTCCAGCGATAAATTCGCCTTGGCCGGTTCGGAATGCAAATAGAGGAGGGACGCCACGCGTGTGCACTCGGGCTTTCGTGTGCACCATGTGTGCACAGAGAATGCAAAATGGCATGATTTGGCTTCGAATCGGAGCGGATGTGATCTTGGAGAAACCGGTGTAAATGCGCTCGCTCGCGCCAGATTTGCCAGTCGGTCCAATCCCTTATAGGATCGATCTGGGACATAAAAGACTAGTGATATGAATGCCTTAGACCACCGCTTTTCCGTCGCGCCCATGATGGATTGGACCGAGAGCTTAACGTTTTCAAATGGTTAGAAGCAGACGTGTGCACGATGTGTGCACCGGGAGATCAACGGAAATCTAAGCGACAGCCAACCTGGGCGCTGAATTGAATAGGCTGCAGTGTCATCGGCGGGCCGATGTTTCGGGAAGGCGGCATCTTGGCGAAGGTTGGGTATTCGCGCCGATCTATTTGAGCGGTAGTTGCGACCGGTGCCGCTCGGTCCGACAAACGCTGGGCAAATCGTCGAACGGCCGACATTGGCGCAAAGTGGCCATCTGGCAAATGCGCTCATACGGGATTGCATGCCCATTCGGGTTTGCAGGAGCTTCAGCGTTGGCTACACTTTGTGCATGATAGTCATTTCGCGTAATCATCTTCAGTACGGCGCGTACAAGGGTTGTCGGCTGCTTCCTTCCCGTCGGCCAACGATCCAAGTGTGCCGCCGGTGATCACACCGGAAGCAGTGAGCGCTCGCTTGGGGCGGGCAGCGATTCACGAACCCGAGACCGCCTCGTTTGGCCCGTTCTCGCTCAGGACGCGGCTGCTCGAGAAGAACGGTGTGCCTGTCAAGCTGGGCGGCCGGGCAACGGATATTTTACGGCTGCTGCTGAGCCGCGCGGGAGAGGTAATTCCGAAGGAAGAAATTCTCGCCTATGCGTGGTCGGGCCTTGTTGTCGAGGAAATCAGCCTGCGGGTTCATATTGCCGAGCTGCGCAAGGCGCTCGGTGATGGCAAGGACGGGGCGCGCTACATCACTAACGTTCCGAGCCGCGGATATTGCTTCGTCGCGCCGGTCCAGCGCAGCGCGCCGCCCGCCGTGGTACTGGCCCCGGGCCCGTCGGCGAGCGTCGTCCCGGAGAAGTCGGCAACGATTTCGTTGCCACACCGGCTTGAGCGGATGGTCGGGAGGGAAGACATCCTCAAGGATTTGTCGGCCCGCATGCTGCGCGATCGCTTCGTCACGCTGAGAGGTCCTGGCGGAATTGGCAAGACGACAGTCGCCGTCGCGCTTGCCCATGATATGCTGACGGTGTTCGAAGGCCATGTCTATTTTCTTGACCTCGGTCCTCTGAAGGACGCGACGCTCGTGGCGAGCAGCGTCGCTGCGGCGCTCGGCCTTGTGGTGCACCACGCCGACCCGACCGACAGCATCATCGCCTTTCTGCGCGATCGTCGTCTCCTGCTTGTGCTCGACGGCTGCGAACATGTCATCGACGTCGTCGCAGGGCTTGCGGAAAACGTCCACCAGCGGGCACCCAATGTAAGCATCCTTGCGACCAGCCGGGAGTCGCTGTTGGTTCAGGGTGAGCAGATTTTCGAGCTTGTTCCGCTGCAAGCGCCGCCTCAAGGAACCGGGCTGAGCGTCAGCGAGGCACTGAGCTATCCGGCCGTACGGCTGTTCATGGAGCGGGCTACAGCCGCAGGTCATCGTGCCGACCTTACCGATGACGATGCCGATGTGTTGGCGGAGATTTGCGGCAAGCTCGATGGCATTGCGCTGGCGATCGAACTCGCCGCGGTCCGTGTCGGTGTTCACGGATTGCGGGAGGTCGCAACGCTGCTCGACGGCCGCCTGAAGCTGGAATGGCGTGGAAGGCGAACCGCGCCGCCGCGGCATCAGACGCTCGGCGCCACGTTGGACTGGAGCTATGGTCTGATCGACGACAGCGAGCGGGCGGCGCTGCGGCGTCTGGCCATTTTCGCCGGCCAGTTCACGCTGCAAGGCGCGCTTGCAGTGGCGGGCGATGGGCGCGCGCTGGACGATCAAGTCGTCGATGCGCTCGGGCAACTCGTCGCCAAGTCGCTGGTCTCCGCGCGGCCGGACGGCGGCTCCACACGCTATCGCCTGCTTGACACTACGAAAGCTTATGCCATGCAGAAGCTGGTCGATTGCGGCGAGGCGCCGGACACGGTCCGCCGGCATGCCGGCTACGTTCAGCAGGTGCTGGAGACAACCATGGCCGAAGCGAGCGGGGGCGGCCAGGCACCTCGTGCGCAGGAGCGTGCAAGTCTGCTCGCCGACGCCCGGGCCGCGTTGACCTGGGCGTATGCCAATGATGACGGTGCGGACCTCCGCGTACCGCTGGCAGGCGCTTGCGCCAGATTGTTTGTCGAACTCAATCTACTGAACGAGGGACGTAACTGGTGCAGTCGCGCGCTCGCGGACCTCGATGACAGCAGTCGCGGAACCGCATGGGAGCTAGAACTCCAGTCGACGCTGGGTCATGCCTTCATGTTCACCGAGCGCAACAGCGAGCACGCCGAGGGGGCGCTCCGCCGCGGCCTCGAGATTGCGGAAGGTCTCGATGACCTGTCCCACAAGTTCAGACTGCTGGCACGGCTCAACATGTTCTATCGCCGGACCGGCGAGTATCAGCACCTGCTGCCGGTGGCCCTCGAAGCCGAGAGGGTTGCGCGGGCGATCGGCGACCCTGCCGGGCTCGCGGGCGCCAAGGCCCTTGTCGGGGTTTCCTACCATCTGGTCGGCAACCAGACGGAAGCGCAGGTCCATTTGGATGAAGGCGTGCAGGGCGATGCGGCGCTGCGCAGCGCCCAGCCGGGGCATTTTGCCTATGCCAGAACGCCACAGATTCCGCTGGCACGGGTGCTATGGTTGCGCGGCTTTCCAGACCGGGCAGTCGAATGTGTTCGCCCGCTGACCAGCACAGCCACGCCGCGTGACGTCGTGATGCATAGCATCGCGCTGTGCTGGTCAGCATCTCTGTACGGATGGGTCGGCGACTGGGAGGCGGTCGAGTCGCTCGCCGGCCGGCTGTCCGCGCATGCCGACATTCACGGTCTGACACCCTATCAGGCCGTCGCGGCGGGGTTCCGCGGACAGATCATGATTGCGCGCGGAGAGTTGAAGGCCGGCATCGAGCTGTTGCAGTCTTCGCTGCCGCGCCTGCATGCCGACCGCTACGAACTCTACGCGTCCGCCTTTGTTGCGGAGCTGTCCCAGGGCCTCGCGGCATTGGGCCGGTTGCCGGAAGCTCTCAAGGTGCTGAACGAGACCATCGCGCGCGTCGAGCCGGAGGGGGCAGCCTTTGATATGCCCGAGCTGCTGCGCTTGCGTGGCGAGCTCGAGGCGCACAGCGACGACCTTGCAACTGCGGAAGCAAGCTTTGCAGCATCTGTCGCGTTGGCCGAACAGCAGGGGGCACTGTCCTGGAGGCTACGAACGGAGATGTCGCTTGGGCGGCTTCGGCGTCAGCAGGGTCTCGTGGATGCGCTGGCCGGTGTGGCTGAAACCTATGCCCGTTTCTCCGAAGGCTTTGAGACCGCCGATCTGAAAGCCGCGCGGCTTATGCTGGATGAAACTCCTGCGCGATAGCGATCGATTAGCCAAAGCGAAAGCCTGAGAGATCGATCGACACCATCAAGGTATCGAGCATCGGCATCAAATTTTCATCGCGCAGGTAAACTCTCCGCCTGGTTGGAATTTTGATGCCGTCGATGCTCACTGGATCCGAGATGTATTGGGCGGCCGCAAAATTTCCGGCGATTTCCACGCTGTAGTCATGCCGTCGAATGAGCATGTCGGAGCCGAAATAGAAATCCTGCACGGTGCTGTGACTTGCGATCGTGGCAGGGAAGGTCGCTCGAAGCCCGCGCCAGATCTCCGCACCTTCGCGCCAAGGTTCGATCTCCCGAAGCTGAAATCCGTCCATCGCAAGCAGGAACGGCGTGGTCAGGCAGGTCCACAGGGCGTAGCCGTTGAAGTAACCGCGGTGCAGCAGATCCCAATGCGTGCGCATATCATGCTGCGCAAATGACGCACGCGGGCTGTTTCGCTCCGCGATGATACGGTCGTCTTCGGAGACAATGGCAATGCGCCCGGGAGTGAAGTCGGTGCGCTGGCCTGGCCTTCCGAACGGAGCGATGGATGCCCACTCGCGATGCAGATCGATCCGCATCGTTCGCGGCGTTTGATCCTGGTCGACTTCCTTCAGTGCCCATAAATCTCCACCGCATTTGATGGTAGCCGAGAGATGTTTGTGCGACTTCCACTGGCGCAAGCCGCCATGGGCCTCGATCGCATCTGCCAATAGTGGAATCATCGGCGGTTACCTCTTGCATGGGGTGCCTTAGCCCCACTGACGTAACCCCAAACGCCCACGTTCGCCCGTTAAGCGTTGTTATGCCCTGTTGTATTTGCCGGCCAGACCCGTAGAACCCCGGATAAAGGCCGGTTCTTTATCCGCTTTTACGCTCGTCACCGAGAGTTTGGGCGTAAGTCTTGCCGTACGGATAAAAGCGCTCCTTCACGCCCTGCTGCCATGCTGCCTTGAGTTCGGGTGTCGTAATGTCCCAGTCCGGTCGGCATTTCATGGTGACGGCGCGCAGGTCCAGCCGCAGTTCCTCGACGGTAGGACGCCCGAAGAACCAGTAGCCATTGTAGATCTTGTGAATGACAAGGCCGGGTTCCAGTACAATCACATGCGGGATCATTGGGTCGTGGAGTGGATCGGTGTATTCGGCGATGTCGAGATCCTTTTGAATAATGCGTCGGGAGTCGGAAAGAAAGGTCCAGTGCGCTCCCACTCCGCTGCGATATTCGTTCGTCTGGGTGATGTTATCAGTCGTGATCGTGACGAGCCGGGAATAACCGACCTCCATTTCACGATGGAGTTCGAGCAAGCCTTCGGCCTGGCGGCGGTCCTTGGGACAGAAGCCGCCGCGGCCAAGCACAACCACCATGGGGTCCTGCTCCTGCAGCTCGGAGAGCTTGCGATGCCTTCCGGTGTGGTCGCTAAGCTCATAGTCGGGAAAGACTGCGCCGTGCGTTATGTCGGATCGCATTTGAATTCCTCCACGATTTAAGATGCGGGAATGAGCAGGCCGTACGCCGTCACAAATCAATGACGATGTCACCTGAGGGTTGTGCGCAGCAGATCAGCACGTTACCCTCTGCCGGTGCATCGACCGGGTCCGGCCGATAACCGACAGTTCCGGCCACAAGCCCACTCTCGCAGGTGTGGCAAACGCCGGTTCGACACGCAAACCGCACCGGTACGTCGCAAGCCTCGGCCAGCTCGAGCAGGCTCTGGAACGAAGACCCCCAGCGGACATCGAGGCCGCTACGGGCAAACGAAACCATCGGTCCGGTTCCGGCGGCCCCCGTCGGCAGATGCGGCTGCTGGCGTGGTGAGGCCGCGATGCCTGGAGTAATGGATGGGCCGGCGCCGAACAGCTCGGTGTGGATCTGAGTCGGTGCGACGCCCATTGCAGCGAGGCTGGCGGTCAGTTCGCTCATGAACGTCGATGGTCCGCAAATGTAAAAATCACCATTGCGCGGTAGGTCGTGGTTCTGGAGCGCCTGGGTGTTGAGGCGCCCCACAGCGTCGAAATCGACATTGAGTTGATCCCCAGAGTCGGGCGAGCTGTAGCAAACATAGCTATGGTGGTTGGGAAGTGAATTGAGCAGCCCACGCGTCTCTTCGGCGAAGGGATGCTCGCGGCCGTTACGTGTTCCGTGGAGCCACCAGATTTCACGCGTCGATGCTTCGGCTGCCAGGACATGAAGCATCGCGAGCACTGGTGTCACGCCGATCCCGGCACTTAACAACACAACGGGCGTATCGCCGGAGCGCAGTGTGAAATTGCCGCGCGCCGCGCTTGCTTGGACGACGTCGCCAACCTGTAGCTTGTCGTCGATGAAGGCGCCGGCCGCACCGTTGGTTTCCTGCTTGACACTCACGCGATAATAGGAGGCACCGGGTTCCCCCGACAGTGAATAGCTGCGCATCAGCGCAGGTGCCGATGCCGGTTCGAGTCGCAGCACGACAAACTGCCCGGGGAGCGCCGGCGCGATGGGCCGTCCATCCACGGGGTCGAGCCGTAGCGAAATTACGTTGCTGCTCTCGCGCACCTTGCGCGAGACACGGAGCGGGCGAAATCCGGGCCACGCCGGAGGCGGCCCAGCCGCGGCATTGAGCCCGGCGTTTCCCGTCGTCGTTCCGCCGTCACGCTCCTGTGTAAGCAGCGCTTCGAGGGACCGACGCCATCCGACGCTCAGCATCGGGATGCGCAGCGCGCGCTCCAGCTGGTCGCGAGGGTGACCCGGCTTGTAGAGCAGTGCATCGATCTCGGACACGCTCATGCGCTCCGGCCCGGAAGCTACGCGTGTGATCTCGTTGCCGGCCTCTACTTCGCCTTCCTCCAGTACACGGAAATAGAAGCCGGGTCTCCCGTGCTTGACCACCAGGGCGGCCATCTCGGGCTCGTTCATACGGATGCCGAGCCGGTAGCAGGTGACGCGCGGTTGCGTCACCTCGAATAGCGCACCGCCGATCCGGTAACGATCTCCGATACACACTTCCGCGTCCGATAGACCGTCGACCGTAAAATTCTCTCCGAATTGTCCATGAACGAAGTCGTTTCGTCCCAGATGGCTTTGCCAATACCGATACGAATCCAATTGATAGACAAACACGGCTCGACGTTCGCCGCCGTGACCATTCAAGTCACCCTGGCCGTCACCGTCCAGGTTGAGACGGCGTGCCATCCGCGGCCCTTCGACCGGCGTTTTCCAAATGCCGGTATGCACCGTTTTGCCCTGCCAAACGATGTCGCGCGGCAGACCAACATTGATCGAAACCAATTGTCCCATCACAGCGGCCCTATCCAAGCAGGAAAGATGGCGCAAACTGGATCGACGTGACCAGAACGATCGTAACCAATGCCGCGATTGTGACTACCCTGCGCATTCTCGTTCTCCCCTTACTGGACCGAGGCAACCTGCGGGCCGCAACTGGCCAGCCTGCAGGTCCCGCTCTGGCGTCCGTCAGCTGTCGGCGACGACGTCGATGATGGCTTCCGCGAACGCTCGCGGCGCCTCCTGCGGCAGATTGTGCCCAATGCCGCCCTTGATGGTCCGATGCGAATATTTGCTGGAGAACTTCTTGGCGTAGGCTGCAGGCTCGGGATGCGGTGCGCCGTTCGCGTCACCCTCCATGGTGATGGTGGGTACGTTGATGACCGGACCTTCGGCGAGCCGCTTCTCAAGCGCGTCGTATTGAACTTCCCCTTCGGCAAGGCCTTGCCGCCAACGATAATTGTGAATCACGATCGCCACGTGATCCGGATTGTCGAAGGCCTTCGCGGTGCGCTCGAAAGTAGCATCATCGAAATTCCATTTCGGCGATGCGAGCTGCCAGATCAGTTTGGAGAACTCGCGGCGATACATTTCGTAACCGGCGCGGCCACGCTCGGTCGCGAAATAGAACTGATACCACCATTGCAGCTCCGCTTTCGGCAGCAGCGGTTTCTTGCCGGCTTCCTGGCTGCCGATCAGATATCCGCTCACCGAGACCAGCGCCTGGCATCGCTGCGGCCAAAGCGCCGCCATGATGTCAGCTGTCCGCGCGCCCCGGTCGAATCCGGCAAGCGTGGCCTTTTGGATTTTGAGGGCATCCATTAGCGCGATGATGTCGGTTGCAATCACTAGTGGCTGTCCGTTCCGGAGAGTCGCGTCGGAAAGAAAGCGGGTGGTGCCGTAGCCGCGCAGGAACGGAACGATGACACGGTAGCCTTCGGCCGCGAGGAGGGGCGCCACGTCGACGAAGCTGTAGATATCATATGGCCAGCCGTGCAGCAGGATCACCGCAGGCCCTTCGGATGGACCGGCTTCGGTATAGCCGACATTGAGCAAGCCGGCGTCGATCTGCTTCAACGGCGCGAACGATGTATGCGTGCCTGGCTTGACCGGCCCCAGATTCGCCGGCTTGGGCCCGGACAGCTGGGCTTCGGCTTTGTCGCCAAACGCGAACTGGCCGGCCACAAAGGTCAATGCGGCAGCGCCGACCAGACGGCGTCGATTGTGATCGATTTCATTGGGCATAGGTCTCTCCCGTGATTTTGGGCTGCAGCAGAGCCATGGCGCTGGGCAAGTTGCTCAAGCCTTCCATGGCTTCGATGCCGAGCTTTGGGGCTGACGCCGCCCTGACCACATTCGTCAGTTCCGGGGTAAAGCTTGTGTCACCTGGCGCGATGTGTCCGGTCAGTCGCGCGGTGACTTCCTGAAATACCCAGGCGTTGCCATCGGGATCGCTGAACGAGGCATACGAAGCGTAGCTTTTCCGCTCCGGATTTGGGCCACTGACCAGGTCTTTCGAAGCGGCGTGATGGAACACGCCGCCGGCGTCATGGAATAGCTCGCTGACTGCTGCACCGCGGCGGAGCAGGTCGCGACGGGCGGCCTCGATGTCGGACACAACCAGGTGCAGGCCCTTTGCCGAGCCCGGCGCAGCGGTCGTGACGTTGGTACCGAAGATGATCGAGCATCCCGATCCGGGCGGTGTAAACTGGATCACCCGATAGTCCCCCGTTGCGTAATCGATATCGAGCCTCCAACCGAGGCCGCCATAGAACCGCTTGGCGCGATCGACGTCGGAGACTGGGATTACAACGACTTCAAGCCTCATGTCCGGCATGCTCGCGGCAGCAGGCTCCCGGAGCCCTGCTTCCAGAATCACGACGTCCTGGTCAACGGTGCCTCCGCTGACGCCAACGCCCGCGACCAGTTGGCCGTCGACCTTGAGCGGCGCTCCGCCGCCCATGGAAAAATACTTTCCGCCGGATACCGACATCATCGGGAACAGGGGTTGTCCGGGTTGGACCAGCGGAGACATCTCGGCTGTTCGAAGTCCGACCAGCGCAGATGTATAAGCTTTCCGCTCGGAAAGGTCGGCGGCGAACACCGGTGCACCGTTCATGCGGTGTTTGAGAATGATGTTGCCGTGGACATCGATAATCGAGACGGCAACTGGAACATTGACACGAGCCGCCTGTGCTTCGATGCGGCTTGAGATGTCTTTTGCGTAAGCGAGTAAGTCCATGAGATGTTTCCTTCCGAGATTATCCGATTTGAAGAGGAATACGTTCGCGTTATACGATCGCCTCAGCCGCCGTGGCCGAGCCGCCCGAGATAGGATCCCAGCTTGTCTTCGGCATCGCCGGGTTGATGGAAGCCTTGCTCGAACAGCGCTTTTATTCTCTCCTGCGCGGCCGGGCGCCCGATCGAGGCCATGCAGGTGTCCCAACCCGCTGCGATCTCGACATCCGCAGGCAGGCTGTTGGCGTTCACCAGGCGCTTGGTGTTTGCTATTGCCCATTTGTCGAACGAAGCGATGCGGTACGCCAACGCGTCGACGAAGCTGTCGAGTTCGTCGTCCGGCAAAGACCTGTTCACATAGCCATAGGCTGCTGCGAGGTCAGCGCGGATATCGTCAGAGCTCAGCAATATCTCCAGGGCTCGCTGCCTGCCCATGGTTCGTGGCAGACGCGCCATCGGTCCACCGCCGGCGACCAGGCCGACACCCACTTCCCACTGGGAGAACAGGGCTTTCTCTCGGCTGGCAAAGCTCATGTCGCATGCGAGAGCGAGCTCACTGCCGTTTCCGGTGGCGCGCCCGCGGATCAACGCGATCGATACGACGGGGGCGCGTGTCAGCCGCACCAGGATGTCCGGCCATGCTTCAAGTCCAGTCGGACCTTGCGGAATGCTGGTCAAATCGCTGAAATTCGCGAAGAAATCGCTGTGATTGAGGAAAAACCCTTCGACAACGCTGTCGAAGACCACGACTTTCAGTTCCGTATCGGCTTCGATGCTTGCGATGATGTCGCGAAACTCGCGAACGAATTGCGGCCCCATGACGTTCAGCGGTGGATTGTCAAACGTGATTCGCCAGTAGGCCTTCGATGCACGGTCGATTCGAATCTGTGCATTGTTTGTCTTGGTGAGCATTGGAATCTCCCTGCATCCGTTGTGATGGTTTTGAATTGTGCGGGCTGCGGGAGAGGCGCCAGCAGCGATTGCCTCTCCAGCGGTTTCGGCTGCGGCGATAACGGCCGCTCGATGCTGACGCTCAGGCGGCCGGCCTGACGCGCTGCTTCACGGCGGCGAGCAGGGTATGCGCAGCCGGACCCGAGGAATGCGGGTTTTGACCGGTGATCAGCAAACCGTCGCTGACGACATGAACTCCCCAGTTCGCCGTTTTCGAGAAGACGGCACCGAGCTTCAGCATCTCGTCTTCGACAAGGAACGGTACTACCTTGGTGAGGCCTACATCTTCCTCTTCGCCGTTGGTAAAGCCGGTCACTTCCTTGCCTTGTACGAGTGGCTTGCCGTCGGGCGTCTTGACATGACGCAACGCACCGGTGGAATGACACACGACGGCGATCGTTTTGCCGGCAGCAAGGAAGGACTCGATCAGTTTGACTGAGTCCTTGTCCTCAGCGAGATCCCACATCGGGCCGTGACCGCCCGGGTAGAACACCGTGTCGAAGTCATCCTGCTTGACGCTGTCGAGACGCACGGTCTTGTCGAGCTGCGCTTCCGCCTCTTCGTCGGCTTCGAACCGAAGGGTGAGCTCGGTGCGGGATTCAGGCTCGTTGCTCTTCGGGTCGAGCGGCGGACGCCCACCCTTGGGGGAAGCCAGCGTGATATCAACACCGGCATCCTTGAAGACATAGTACGGAGCTGCGAGCTCTTCGAGCCAGAATCCGGTCTTCCGTCCAGTGTTACCTAGTTGGTCGTGGGAAGTGATCACCATCAGCACTTTCATGATTTTCTCCTTTGTCTGCGTTCGTTGAATGAAACGCCGCTCCTGGTCTTTGTTGAGAGGTGTCGGCGCAATCCCGTTCGAGCTGGTGCATTCGGCCGTTGCCCGTGACCAAACCCTGCACCCAAACGCCCCTGTTGGCTCGTTAGGCGTTGTTAGGCGTTGCAAGTGGGGCGCTAAGGACCGTGTGAGCGAGGACGGGAGTAACGAGGCGTCGCTATTCGAACGTAGCGTCGAAGACTTCCACATCGAGCAGGACCGGCTTCGGAGCCGCGGTTCCGTCCGGCCGCAACGCCAAAGAGCGCCGCAGCGTCGGAACAGTGACGTCGCTGAATACCTGATGCGCCCAGGAATAATGCGCGACCGTCATGCCGAGGAGCCCGTGATCCGCCCGCCGCTGCAGGCTGTTCTCGTCGAAATAAAAGATCTGTGCGGGAGAGGAAGTCACGATCTCGGGTGGAAACAGCGCGCGCAGGCGCCTCCATGTCTGACCATTTTCTTTCCAGGGCGAGAGTTCTTCCACTTTCACGTCCGGGTGCGCCAGCAGAAAAGGCGTGGTCAAATAGTTCCAGATCGAGAAGCCGCAGAAAAAGACCAGGTGCAGATCGTCCGCTAGCGGATCATTGCCATGATCCAGGAATTGCAGGCTTGGGTTCAGCCATGTCCGCAAGACCTGGCCATCCAGGTTCTCGATCGTGACCGAATCCGGTTGAAAGGTGCCGCTCTTCTCGCCGCGCGTCAGACCCGTGAAGCGCACCGATTGGGTTCGCGTGGAGCCTTCTGCAACCAGATCCTTGAACTGGCGGGCTCGTCCGACGCAGGAAAGCAGCGTTCCTTTGATCGATAAATGGAGAGTGAAGCGCTGCAGCCTGCTCCAGCGCGACATGCCTCCGCTGGCTTCAATTGCGTCGTCGAGAAGGGCCATGCCTTGTCAGATCCGTCATGTGGTGTGGAGACCATGACCGGATCGGGGCGGCTTGGCGCGTTAGATGTTGTTAGGATTTGCGAGAGGTCTTCAGACTCAGCAGCGCCTTGAAAAGGCTGCCAAATTGGTCGGTGCAAAAAGCTGCACGCAACGTCGGGTAGCGCCGGGCGGGGACACTTTCGTGTCGCGGGCAAACAGCCTGTATCAGTCTGATAGGGCGCCGAGCAGGGCGGCGATCTTCTGCATATCGGCAATGTCAGCACGATCCAGTAATCCGGATGCCGCTGTCAGAATCCGCCTTGTCTCGGCTTTGCGGTTTTGCCGGACTCTCAGTTGCGCGAGGCTCGAGGCGCTTCTCAGTTCCCAAAATCTCGCGCCCTGTTGGCGTGCCAGGTCAATCGCTTCGCTGAAGCACTGTTCTGCTGCCGATTGAGACGAGACCTGCGCGGCCTTCAGGATCAGCTCGCCCTTGATGCGCAGAAGTTCCGGGGCGTACCATTGTTCTTGCCTGGCGTGGCACCGCGCGAGTGCTTCCTGGACCAGTGCAAGGCCGGCTCCCACCTCATTGGCCTCACCAAGGCATGCTGAAAGCTCGCCCAGCAAGAACAGGAAGCGCGGCAGATATTTGGCGTCGCCGGCCTCGTTCAACTCGCTGCGCAGCAACGCCAGTCCGGCGTCGCGATCGCCGTGTCTGGCGGTAACGAGTGCCCTGAAGCAGGCTGCCCAGAGCCGCCATAGGCGTATGCCGTTACGGTCGGCATGCTCCAGCAGATCCGTTCCATAGTGTTCCGCGGCGTCAAGATCGCCGGCTAGATAGGCGATCGGGCAGGCGCTTTGTCCCAACACGCTGCAGTAAGTCAGGGCATGGTGGTTCGCACGGCCTTCCTCGACATTCTTCGCAACGAGCGTCAGCGACTGATCGGCAAGACCCTGCAGCCACAGGATACGCGCACGGAAATAGTGCGTGGAAATCCGCAAGTCGAGCGGGAATATCCTGGGTTTTTCAGCCAGCAGATGCAGGTTCGCATCGACGCGGTCGATGTGGTGGCGCGCACCTTTCTGGTCGCCGAGATAGTGCAGGGAGACGGCCATGAGCCGATCGGCCAGCATCAGGTCGGTGGGATCCGGTGATTGCTGTGCGGCCTCCGTGAAGCGATGCGCAAACTGCAGCGCCTTGCCAAATTCTCCGTTGTTGAACTGGTCAATGCACAGGCCCCACAGGGCCCGCAACCGATGGTCCTTGTCATTGAGCCGGTCCGCCAATTCGAACGTCGTTGCAAGCACCGGACCGGCGCCCCGTGCGCGACCCTCGCCGTACATCAGGGACCAGCCCAGTGCCGCCAGCAGTTGCATGCGCATGCGATCGCCGCCGGCCTGATCGAGATTTGCCAGTGCCAATTCGGTGCGTTCGCGACATTCGCCAAACAGGGAAAGGCGTATCAATAGCGGCACCAGGGCGACCGTTAGTGCAACACCGAGCGAGCGGTCACGGTTGGCTGAAAAAGCCCAATCAAGCGCCGCGCGAACGTTATCGATTTGTGGGCCGTAGGCGGATAGCCATTCAGAAACGGGGAGCGTCTTGGAGTCGGCCTCCGCCCGGCCGAACAACTCAAGGAAATATGCGGCGTGCCGGCCAGCGAATACGTCCGTTTCAGTCGCTTCATCGAGCTTGTTGAGCGCATAGGCTCGCGTCGTGTCGAGCAGCCGGTATCTTGGAGAGCGCTCCGCAGAAACAGACGAGATGAGTGATTTGGAGAGCAGGTCGGCGATCACCTCGACCGCGGCAGCCTCGGTGAGCTTGTCGTGACAGGCGATGGCAAGCGCCCCCTCCAGCGTGAACGGTCCGACGAATACCGACAGCCTGCGCAAGACCGCGCTCTCGACGGGAGACAGCAGGTCGTAACTCCAGCCGAGTGCAGCGCCGAGCGTTTGGTGCCTCGGAATCGCCGTTCGACGCCCGCGCCACAGCAGCGAGAAGCGGGTGTTGAGAAGGGAAGCGGTACCAGCGATGCCATAGGCATTAACGCGGCCGGCGGCGAGTTCGATCGCCAGCGGGATACCATCCAGACGCCGGCACATTTCGGCGATCAGGGGAGCCTCAGCCTCACTGAGCTGGAATTCGCTGAAGCTTGCGGCGATGCGTTCGATGAAAAGTTGGGCTGCGGGATAGGCAAGCACCTCGTCCACGCGCATTCCGTCGCGCAGCGGTGGGCAATCCAGCGGAAACAGCCGGAAAACGCGCTCGC
Source organism: Bradyrhizobium sp. McL0615 (assembly GCF_049993905.1). Lineage (NCBI taxonomy): Bacteria > Pseudomonadati > Pseudomonadota > Alphaproteobacteria > Hyphomicrobiales > Nitrobacteraceae > Bradyrhizobium > Bradyrhizobium sp. McL0615. The sequence goes on from NZ_CP188254.1 coordinate 3,772,315, forward strand.
CTTCGGCACGAAAGGACTCGCGGCTTGTAGCGAGAATTTGAAGCTCCGGCAGCTCCCGAATGAGGCGTTCGGCCAGCGGTGCCAAAGCATCCAGGATGTGTTCGCAACTGTCGAAGATCAGCAGCATACGCCGGTCACGAAGCGAGGTCAGCAAGCCGGGCAGGGGATCTTCCGCACCCACTGATAAACCGAGTGCCGATGCGATCGAACCGGATGCTAGCTTGGCATCCCGCAGCGCGCCGAAATCGACAAAGAATACCTGTCCGCCCAGGACGTGGAGTTGCCCGTGGCCCACGGAGAGAGCGACCGACGTCTTGCCGATGCCACCGGGACCGACGATGCTGACGAAGCGATGCTGCAAAAGTTCGCTGGAGATCTTTTCAACGGTTTCGGTCCGCCCGACCATTTTAGTGGGCGGGGCCGGCAGGGAGCGAGGCGGACTTGTGCTGTTGGCCAGTGCAGCAGGTGGGGATTCGGCGCGGGTGAGAGGAGCTGCAAAACAATACCCGCGCCCCGGCACGTTCACGATATAGCGCGCACCAGCGGCACCACCGCCGAGCACCTTGCGCAATGCGGTGACGTGGAAGCGGAGGCTGCCTTCATCGACATTCACATCCGACCAGACGTGCTTGATCAGGTCTCGCTTGTCCACGACTTCGCCGGGACGCTCTGCAAGGAAGACGAGAATGGCGAACGCACGGCCACCGATATGAAGTGGAGCGCCGTCCTTCTCCAGAAGCCGGGCCTTGGGCGAAAGCCGGAACGGACCAAAGGAGATCGGTGAGTCTTGTTTATTATTGTTGCCTGACACGCCGTCGCCTCCTGTCAGGGAGGATCACCAGATTTCCTACCAGAACGGAACACGGAGTAAATTGCTCAGCACCGCTGATCGGAAACCAACGCGCCGAGATAAACTTTAGTCTTAGACTGAACAAACTAAAATCCCCGCAGCGCGAGCCCTGCCCAATGGATGACCGTGTCGCGCAGCGGAAATTCAGCATAACACACTCTTGCAGCATCTAACGAGCGTGTGTCGCGCATCTTCCCGTATGACACGGCGCAGAACCCCAAATCCAAATTTCGCAAGGGGGAAATATAATTCTCGATGGCGGCTCACGATCATGTGACGACGTTACAGGCGAACACCGCGCGGGCTGCTTGCCGAAGCCGGCCGATCACCGACATTCGTGAATTGCAAAGCTCGTTATCGCGTGAATAAAATATCGATGTCGCTGGCGCTTACGCGAAGTATTGGAGTCGGGCTGCACTACTTTCGGCCGGGGGAACGCGTGCGGCATCGTCGCTTGTGCCTGCATTTAGGGCATGCTTGAGGTCGTTTCTCGGGGAATTTTGGTGTACTAACGGCGCGCAAACAGAAGAAGAAACGTGTGACCTGTGGCGAACCGCAACGGACCAGGGCCACCTTTTGCGGCCGAGGCGATCCCGGAGGCATTTTCCTTCGGACCTTTCCGTGTTCTGCCGCACGCTCGTCGTCTGGAACGCGACGGCACGCGGACCCAGCTCGGTAGCCGGGCATTCGACATTCTTTGCATCTTGATCAGCCGCCAGGGTGAAGTCGTCAGCAAGGCAGAGCTGATGGAGAAGGCCTGGTCTGGCCTGACCGTGGAAGAGAGCAGCTTGCGGTTCCATATCGCTCAGTTGCGGCGGGCGCTGGGTGACGGCCAGGTCGGTCATTCCTATGTCACGAACGTCGCTGGACGGGGTTACTGCTTCGTCGCACCGGTGAATCGTGCGGCATCGCCCGCAAAGCACACCGACCCCGTCGATGAAACACACCATCCCAATCTTCCGCCCCGACCCACACGGATCATCGGGCGGGAAAGGGATGTCCTGATAGTAGCGGATCATCTCGTCGGCCGTCGCTTCGTTACGCTTCGCGGACCTGGCGGAATCGGCAAGACAACGTTCGCCATCGACCTTGCCTACGGGATCGCAGGCCGCTTCATGGACGGGGTGCGATTTCTCGATCTCGGCAGCGTTAAGGAGCCGAACCTCATTGCGGTCGCCGTAGCATCAGCGCTTGGCCTGCTCATTCCTGTTGGCGACCCCACGCCGCGGCTCATTGAATCGCTCCGCGATCAGCAGATGCTGTTGGTGTTGGACAGTTGCGAACACGTCATTGAGGCCGTCTCGCGCCTCGCCGAGCATATCTACCAGCACGCTCCCGGCGTCTCGCTTCTGGCGACGAGCCGCGAATCCCTTGATGCTGAAGGCGAGTCCGTGTTTGAGCTGGCCTCACTCGGGCTTCCGCCGGACAATGTCGCGAGCGAAGCCGAACTCGGCAAATACTCGTCCACGCGCCTCTTCATGGAGTGCGCCGTTGCGGCGGGGTATAGCGCTGACGTCACCGATGCCGACGCCGAAGTCATAGCCCGGATCTGCCGCAAGCTCGATGGGATGCCGCTGGCGATTGAACTGGTCGCCAGCCGGCTCTCGGCGCACGGACTGCTCGAGATCGACGAGCTTATTGGCGGAAGGCTCCGGTTGGCGTGGCGCGGGCGCCGCACCGCGCTGCCGCGTCATCAATCGCTGAGCGCGGCGCTGGATTGGAGCTATGAGCTGATCGCGCCGGAAGAGCGAACCCTTCTAGAGGCTCTGAGCGTCTTTCCCGGTCCGTTCACGCTGCAGGGCGCCCGCGCGCTCGCAGGCGATCTTGACGATCCGGACGCGGTCCTCATTCGCCTCGAACAACTCGTCACCAAATCCCTGGTCGCGAGCAGTCCCAGGAGTGCCCAGACCTCGTTCCGCCTGCTGGAGACGACACGGGCTTATGCGATCGAAAAACTCGCCGCCTCGGGAGCATCCCAGGCAGCGGCTCTGAAGCATGCACGCTACATATTGCAGGCACTGAAACCGCGGTCCTATGAACCTGGAGGAGGGCGTCCGGGCGGCTGGACCCATCGTGTCGATCTGCTCAGCGACGCCCGGGCTGCGCTTGCCTGGGTCTATTCCGACGCGGGCGATGCCGATTTGCGGATTCCTCTTGCGGCTGCCTGCGCACGGCTGTTCGTGGAGCGCAATCTACTCGAGGAATGCCGGCTCTGGGCCATGCGTGCGCTCGCTTTGCCGGAACATGCGCCTCGCGATCAGACAGCGAGAGTAGAGCTGCTGTGGGCATTCGGCCACGCAGCCATGTTTACAGAGCGAAACAGCCGGGAATGTGAAACAGCGCTCAGGCGTGGCTTGGCGTTGGCGCAGGAAGTCGGCGACCTGGAGAATCAGTTTCGCTTGCTGAGTCGTTTGCATGCATTGTACCGCCGTACCTACGAGCGAACGAAATTGTTGGAGGTGGCGCAGCTTGCTGATGCGGTCGCGACCGAGATCGGACATCCTGCCGCGCTCGCCCGTGCGCACACCTACCTCGGGGTTGCCCGCCATTTGAGTGGCGATCAGCGGCTCGCCCGGGAAAGGCTGCAGGCAGGCGAAGCCGGGGACGCTGCGATCCCCGTCTTGCCGGTTGACCATTTTGCAAGCCCGCGCGGCACACACATCATGTCGTGCACCAACCTCTGGCTCCTCGGGTTGCCCGATCAGGCCGTCTCGGTCGCAAATGGCCTTATGGATATCGGATCGAATCCCGATCTCGCGATGTATTGCGCGGGATTGTGTTTTGCGGCCCGGGTCTACCGCTGGGTAGGCGATACCGACGCACTGGAAGAAGCCGCTGCCCGACTGGCCAACCATTCGCGCAAGCACGGCTTCGCACCATTCCACAATGTCTCGCTCGCGCTCAAGGGAGAGCTGCAGGTCACAAAAGGCGCGATCGACGAAGGGCTTGAATTGCTTCAGCAATCCTTGCCAAGGATGATTGCTGACCGCCTGGAACTTTACAGCGGGGCCGCCGCCGTCGCATTGGTCGAGGGTTTGGCAATCCGGCAGCGGCTGGATGATGCGCTCGACGCGATACAAACCGAAATCAAGTCCGTCGCTGACCAGGGCGATAGCTGGGAAATGCCAGAGCTCCTCCGCGTTCGCGGGGAGCTTCGCGCGCGGAGCGGCGACCAGCCCGGTGCTGAACAGGACTTCCGCGCTGCGATAGATCTGGCGGAACAGCAATCCGCCTTGTCATGGAGTCTGCGGGTTGCCGCGAGCCGGGTGCGTCTTGCAACCGAGCCGAAGGCCAGGGCCGCCGCCGCCTCCGATCTGAAACGCATCTACGCGTGTTTCGGAGAAGGATTCGAGACCGTCGATCTCCGCGATGTCCGCGAAATCCTTCAGGAATTCTGATAGTGCGGCCTGAAAAAGCCAAGCGGACCGGTGCGTTGTTCGGCGCAACCGGACATTTTCGCCGCTCGCAACGGCTAACGGCCCCTAACAACCCATAACGAGCTATTTCGCGCCCGCTGCGCGAGTGTCATGGCGCACCAATCAGCCGGGTCTCGGGCCCGGTCGCCACAACACCGGCACGGAGGAGGTTGTCATGACCATGACGGAAGAGCGCAATGAGGCCGCGATCAAGGTTCCCGCACTCGCGATCGATATGAAGCTTGAGATCGTCGTCATTCCGGTCTCGGACGTCGATCGTGCAAAGGCGTTTTATACGAGCCTCGGGTGGAGACTGGATGCCGACTTCACCTCCGGTGACGGCTGGCGTGTCATCCAGTTTACGCCTCCGGGATCGCCGGCTTCGGTTATCTTCGGCAAGAACGTCACCGCGGCTGCACCCGGGTCAGCGCAAGGCCTTTATCTCATCGTTTCCGACATCGAGGCCGCGCGCGCTGACCTCATTGGTCGCGGTGTCGAGGTCAGCGACGTCTTTCACGGCGCTGGCGACACGCATGGCGGCACGGACGAGCCTTATCTGTTCGGACGGTTGCGGCTCGGCGGCCCGGATCCTGGGCACGGCAGCTACCAGTCCTTTGCGTCGTTCAAAGATCCGGATGGCAACGGCTGGCTGATGCAGGAAATCACGGCTCGGCTGCCGGGACGCATCGAAGGCGACACGACTTTCACTTCTGCGGCGGACCTTGCAAGCGCGTTGCGGCGTGCAGCGGCCGCGCATGGCGAACATGAAAAACGTTCCGGTGGCCAGCACGATGCGAACTGGCCCGACTGGTACGCCGAATACATGGTCCGCGAGCAGGCCGGCAAGCCACCGCTTTCATAAAGTTGCGCATCCAGCTCTCAAAGGGGAGGTCGACATGAACAAAACTCTGCTGACGATTTTTCGAACTGCGATATCGACGACGCTGATCGTCGGAAGCGTGTTTGTTCAGCACGTCGCGCGCGAACAGCAGCCGCAAGAGCGGTATGCGGGCCTGCAGCTCAGCGACAGCGTAGGAGACGAACTTGCGGATTACATCATCGAAAGCGGCAAGGCGTTCTTCACGTTGATCAGGTGATCGCGACTCACGGGTGAAGCGCGAGACGACGACACCAGGCATCACTCGCAACGGCTAACGCTACATAACAACCCATAACGAGCAATCTCGAAGACCTTGAGCAAGTATCAAGTCGCAGCAAGTGCAGCGCCCGGGCCCAGCCCGGGCATTTATCGAAACAGGGAGATCCAACATGTCCACGAAGTCAGTATCCGAAGTCATCGACCAGGACCGCCGCCAGCTTCTGAGCAACGCGGCGATCGGAATTGCAGGAGCGGGTGCCGCAAGCATCTTTCCTGCGTTCAAATCGAATGCAGCCCCGAGCGCCGAGATTCGTCCGTTCCGGGTCCATTTTCCGGAGGAAGCTCTGGTTGATCTGCGCAGGCGTGTAAGCGCGACGAAGTGGCCGAGCCAGGAAATCGTCAAGGATGCGACGCAGGGCGTGCAGTTCGCGACCATGCAGAAGCTCGCACGTTACTGGGCGACCGACTACGATTGGCGCAAGATCGAGGCCAAATTGAATGCCCTGCCGCAGTTCATCACCGAGATCGACGGCATCGATATTCATTTCATTCATGTTCGCTCCAAGCACGAGAATGCTTTGCCGATGATCGTGACGCATGGATGGCCCGGTTCGATCATCGAGCAACTGAAGATCGTCGATCCGCTGACCAACCCTACAGCGCACGGGGCGAGCGGATCGGAGGCCTTCCATCTGGTGATCCCGTCGCTGCCCGGTTACGGCTTTTCGGGCAAGCCGACCACAACGGGTTGGGATCCCATTCGGATCGCCCGCACCTGGGGCGTGCTGATGCAACGCCTCGGGTACACGCGATATGTGGCGCAAGGCGGTGATTGGGGAAATGCGGTCACGGAGCAGTTGGCGCTGCAGCAACCAGCGGGATTGGTCGCTATTCACACCAACATGCCGGCGACAGTACCAGCTGATATCGACAAGCTCGCCTTCGCCAACGCTCCAGCGCCGTCGGGCCTCTCAGCCGACGAAAAGCATGCGTATGACCAGCTCAGTCACTTCTACAAAACGGGCCTGGCCTACGCTCAGGAGATGGGGGCTCGGCCACAGACGCTATATGGCATCGAGGACTCGCCGATCGGCCTTGCCGCATGGATGATCGACCACGACGAGCGCAGTTACGCGCTTATCGCGCGTGTGTTTGACGGCAAAGCCGAGGGCCTGACCCGCAAGGACATCGTCGACAATATAACGCTCTATTGGTTGACGAACACCGGTGTCTCTTCGGCTCGCCTTTATTGGGAGAGCAAGCTTGCCTTTTTCGCACCGAAAGGCATCACGCTTCCAGTCGCCGTGAGCGCTTATCCGGACGAGTTGTATCAGGCACCGCGGAGTTGGGCGGAAAAAGCCTATCCGAAGCTCATTCACTACAACAGGCTTGAGAAGGGCGGTCACTTCGCCGCCTGGGAGCAGCCGGCGTCGTTCAGCGCCGAAATGCGCGCCGCGTTCAAGTCGCTGCGCCAATCAAGCTGACACCAATCGGGACGCGCACGGGATGCGCGTCCCACCCCCGCATATCATTGGAGCGTCCCATGAACCGACCCGAGAAGACCTTTACGGCTGCACAAATTCACCTTGAACGGCGCCTGCCGTCCTACTGGCGCGTGACGTTCGATCATCCGCCGGTGAACATTTTCGGCCCGGAGACGATTCCGCAGCTCGACGAGATCATCACGGCGCTCGAGACCGACCCCGAAGTGAAGGTCGTCGTGTTCGACAGCGTGGTCGATGGATTTTTCCTGACGCATTATGATTTCTTCGCGCCGCTGGAGGAGTCCACACGCATTCCGCCCGGTGCGACGGGCCTGCAGGCGCTGCCGGATATGCTGGCCCGTCTCAGCCGCGCGCCGGTCGCGTCAATCGCCTCGATCCGTGGCCGCGCGACCGGCGTAGGCAGCGAACTGGCGCTGGCGAGCGATATGCGATTCGCGAGCCGCGAGAAGGCGATCCTGTCGCAATGGGAAGTCGGCGCTGGCCTGGTGCCGGGCGGCGGGCCGATGGCCCGGCTGCCGCGCCTGATCGGCCGCGGCCGCGCGCTTGAGGTGCTGCTAAGCGCCGACGACATCAACGGCGACCTTGCCGAGCGCTACGGCTACGTCAATCGTAGCTTGCCGGATGCCGAGCTCGACGGCTTCGTCGATGCGCTGGCGATGCGGATCGCGTCGTTCGATAAGCGGGCGATTGCCGAGACCAAGCGCCTCGTCAATGTGGCCAGCCTGCCGTCGGATGCTGAGATCGCTCCGGAATGGGATGCGTTCCTCGCCTCGGTGCAGCGGCCGGCCAGCCAGAACCGGATTCAAAAGCTGCTGGAACGCGGTTTCCACCGCGCCGGCGATGTCGAAAACCGGCTTGGCTTCCACGTCGGTCAATTGGGCAACTGAAGGAGAGCAGCAATGATCCGCAAGGCAAAGGCAGTTTGGCATGGCACGGGGCGCGCAGGGAGCGGCCAGCTCACGAGCGATTCAGGGGTACTCGACGGCACCCCGTACTCTTTCAAGACTCGGTTCGAGACCGAGAAGGGCACAAATCCGGAAGAGCTGATCGCTGCGGCTCATGCCGGGTGTTTCACTATGGCCCTGGCGTTCGGCCTGCAAGCCGCGGGATTAAATCCGACAGAACTCTCCACGGAGGCCGCGGTCACACTGGATCCTGACGGCCAGGGATTCAAGATCAGCAAGTCGGCTCTTACCTTGCGCGGCAAGGTGCCCAATCTCGACGACGCCGACTTCGCCCGCATCGCGGGGGAAGCGGAGAAGAACTGCCCGGTCTCGAAGGTCCTCAACGCCGCGATCACGCTGGACGCAAAGCTCGTTTAGCTGGCCGAAGAAGGAGAGAGTGCCATGGCGCGCAATCATCAACCCGACCAGAGTACGTTCAGGGCGGTTTTGCCTGAGGATATCGAGTGGAGATCGTTCCCGGCGTTTCCGCCCGGCGCGCGGTTGGCTGTGATGGTCGGCCATCCGGCGGAGCCCGGGCCCTACGTGGTTCGCGTGAAAGTACCCGGCGGCACCAGGCTGATGCCGCACAAACATCCCGAAGACCGGATCTACACGGTCATGTCGGGCGTATTCTACATCGGACTCGGGGAAACCTTCGACGGCGACAAGGTGATGGCCTATCCACCGGGCAGTGTCATCGTGCTGCCCGGCGAGACCTGGCATTTCCACTGGGCAAAGTCCGGTGAATACGTGACCCAGGTCTCTGCGATCGGTCCGCTTGGCCTCGAATATCACGATGAGGACGATGATCCACGTGCGCAACCTGCGCAAGGCAGGCGTGATTGAGGCGCGGGACTCGCAACGAGGAGGGACATGATGACGGTAAGATTGACTGAGATCACGGGACGTGAATTGCAAAGCGGTCGCCGCGATGCGCTCGACGCATTGATCGGGTTTTACAAAGCCTTCAACGCTCGCGACCTTGCTGGACTTGCCACGAACTGGGAGCAGGGGGACGCATCCAGCATGGACAACCCGATGGGCGGCATCCGGCGTGGTTGGCAGTCCATCAGCGAAGGTTATTTGAAATTGTTCGGAGGACCTGCGATCGTCCAGGTAACTTTCCACGATTTCACCAGCCAGGGCGGCGACGATTGGCACCTGTTCGTCGGTCGGGAAAAAGGCACGTGCATCACCCCCGACGCGAAGATGGCTGTTCGATTCCGTACGACGCGCTGGTTTACGCGGCGTGAGGGTGTCTGGCGGCAGATGCATCACCACGGATCGGTCGAGGAGCCCGGAATGCTTGCTGCGTACCAGAAGACAATCCTCGGAGCGGCGCTGGTTCAATAGCCAAAACCGGGTCTCGCCGCGTTCAACGGCATGATCACCCAGCAGGCGGCGGTTGTAGCAGTCATCGACCAATTCAAAATCTTGATGTTCGCCATGCTGATCGTGAGCCGGCTCGTGTGTTTTCTACCTAAGCCGCGGCGGGCCAATTGATGCCGTCGAGCCCCGCGACTGGGCTAAATACAAGGGAGTAAGAGCATGACAATATCCGATACGCTTCGTTATTCGAGGATTCCCACCGACGGATCTGGGCCGATTCCTGCTGCCGGTTTTGGCACGCTGATTCCGGATCCTCTCGTAACCAAACAGGCGACCAGGGCCGCACTGGAAGCAGGATTTCGACATCTCGACTGTGCGGAGCGCTACCGCAATGAAGCGGCTGTTGGCGAGGCGATTCAGGAAGCCTTTACGGCGGGGACGCTTCAGCGCCGGGACCTGTTCGTTACCACTAAGCTATGGAACCAATCATCGTCCGGAGCGGGTGAGGCCAGCCTTCGATTCCAGTCGCCGGCGACTGCAACTCGACTATATCGATTGCTACATCATCCATACGCCCTTTGCCTTTCGACCCGGCGACGAACAGGACCCGAGGGACGAGTGCGGCCGGGTGATCTATGATCCAGGGGTCACGCTTGTCGAGACGTGGCGGGCGATGGAGCGCCTTGTGGACGACGGTCATTGCAGGTCGATCGGTCTATCGGACATTACCTTGGTGAAGCTGCGGGAGATCGTTGCGGCCGCGCGGATCAAGCCTGCCATGGTGCAGGTCGAATCGCATCCGTATCTTCCCGAATGGGAGTTGCTCGACTTCTGTCGGGAGCAAGGGATTGTACTGCAGGCGTTTGCGGCGCTGGGGCATGCCATGGAGCCAAACTTGTTGGCCGACCCCGTGATTACAGCCATCGCAGAGCGTCTGCACAAGACACCGGCTCAAGTCGCGCTTGCCTGGGCCGTACAGCGTGGCACCGCTTTCCTGACCACCTCGACCAAACCCCAGCGCATTCAGGAGAGCTTTGACATATCGGCCCTGCCCGAAGACGCTATGCGGGAGATTCGCGACCGCATTACCACCAGCGTCAGGTTCAACTCCGTGGTGACGACCGGCGTGCCCGGATTTATTCCCGGTAACCGGTGAACTGATTTTAGCGACGCGGCGCCGCGCCGGCGAAAGTTGCGACCTCCGATGGACTGGAGTGAGAGTTCAATTTTATCAGCTAGTTAGGGGCGGCGTGTGCACGATGTGTGCATCGGGAGATCAAAGAAAATCTCAATGCGCGGGCGTTGGCTGAGCGTGTGTCGCTTGGCAACCGGTGCGGTTGTTGAAAAGGACGCCGTGGTCGAAATTGGAAGGCTGTAGACGCGCGGGTAACGTTGCACAGAGCGTCTATTCGGGGATGTGATCGATATGGAATGTGGGAACGACTGCGCTGAGGATGTCTGGAACCAGATAGGATCTTCCATATGCGTAGGGTTAATTTCAACACCGACCACGCAACTTCTATCTCTCCCTCCTTAACGCTTTAAAAATCTTGCCGTTCATCAGCAGCGCGATTTCAGTAGCGGGCAGCGGCTTCTGGCATTCGGATAGCGGATTGAGCCAAAAATTTGAGTCGGGCAACATCTCGAACAGATTGCGCGCGGCCGCGCCAAGGCAGGTCTCGGGCTCTTTTACGTAGTCGGATATACGCTTTTTCGACGTAAAGGCGGGGTGCCATTTCATGCCCTGGAATTCGACGGTAGCAATGCTGATCTTTTCCTGAAATTTGAGCGAGCGGCGGCGACCAGGCTTCATTGGCGCTTCAGGAGTCAGAACATAGATCTCGGCTTCAAGCAGCGCTTGATAGAATGCAGGAACGATACCGGGATCCTTTCCGGCGGCCTGCATCAGGGCTTCGAGACTGTTTTCCGGCTCAAACACGGTGTGCTCCCATTTGAACGTGATAGTGGATCAGATTTTCGCGCGCAGCGCCTTTCGTGAAGCACTTTCACTGACGCCTGATGGTCTTGGGCGTGGTGCTAGCTCTGATTGTCACGAAGGGCGCGATAGATCGTATTGCGCGACACGCCCAGCCGTCGCGCGGTCTTGCTGATGTTATTGCCGGTTTCCGCATACGCGGTCAGCACATGCGCGCGCTGGATCTCATGCAAGTCGTGTTTCAGCCCACTGTTGCCTGACGCCCTGCCGGGCAGTCGCTCGCCGAATGAATGTCCGACAACGGATTCGACTGCCGCCTCATCGATCAGGCGCTCGGCCAAGGATAGTCTGGAGAGCACGTTGCGCAATTCACGGATATTGCCGCCCCAATTCAGTTCGGCCAATCGATCGATTGCGCTTTCTGTCAAATCCGCGGAGGGATCAATCTTCTCGATCAGATGGCGCGCAATCTCGGCGAAATCCGAACGTTCGCGCAAGAGCGGTAACGTTACCTCCAGCGTGTTGAGGCGAAACAGCAGGTCGGATCGGAAGCGGCCCTTTGCAATAGAGTCGTCGAGATTGGCGTTGGTGGCGGACACCAGGAGGACATCGACCTGGCGTTTGGCGCCGCCGACCGGACGAACCGTCCAATCGTCCAGAAAGCGCAGCAGCACGGCTTGCAGCGTCACCGGCATGTCGCCAATTTCGTCGAGGAACAGGGTGCCGCCGTCGGCCTCTCTGAATAGTCCCGCGGCGCCGCCCTTTTTTGCGCCGGTGAAAGCGCCCTCGGCATAGCCGAACAGCTCCGCTTCGATCAGGCTATCGGGAAGCGCCGCGCAATTGACGGGGACGAAGGCGCCAGCCCGCCCACTGGCGGCATGGGCATGGCGGGCGAGTTGTTCCTTGCCGGTACCTGTCTCGCCACGGATCAGGATCGGCATCTTGCGTGCTGCGGCGCTCTCAACCCGTCGCACGACTCCCGCGATCGTCGGATCGGCCGAGACGAATGGCGGGGTGACTTCCTTCGGTGCCGGCGGCCGCGATCTGGAAACTCCTTGAATCATTGGGAACTGACGCGTGTTTTCGATCGTCGAGACAAATTGGCTTCCGACCTCGTCTTCAAGGCGCTGGCGCTCCTTGCGCCGGCCCTCATCGACAAATGTACTGAACTTCGTACGAAAGACGTCGGCGAAGCGGCGGCCCGGCGAGGCCGGCAAACCATGCAACAAGATGCCCGCGGCCCTGTTCGCCGCGAGTATCCTGCCCTCATTATCGACGGCCAGCAGACCCGCGCTCAATGTGTGCAAATACTCGCCGCGATTGTGGAACGCGATCAGGATATTTGCACGATGATGTTCGCGGAACAGTCCATTCTCGATCTGGGTCGCCGCCATGGCGACCAGCGCCTGGGTGTGAGCCTGCCGGGACATGCAATCCGACGAAGCATCCAATATTCCGGTCAGTTCGCCATCGGGCGCGAAGATCGGCGCTGCGATGCAGGTAAGATTGTTGTAGCGCGAAAAAAAGTGCTCGCGCCCGTGCACGACGATCGCGCGTTTCAGGTGTGCGGCGGTGCCGAGACCATTGGTGCCGCAAAGATTTTCCGTCCAGACCGTACCTGGCCGAATGCTCGCTGCGTTCGAAGCGTCGCTGAAGCTCGGATCGGATACGATGTCGAGCAGCAAGCCGTCCGCGTTTGCAAACGCGATCATGAAGTTGGAGCCGGCAATCTGCTGATGCAGCGTGTGCATCTCAGCGAGCGCTAGGCCACGGACCAGTGAACAACGCTGTTGCTCCTGGCGCAGGATTGCAGGGCTGACGAATTCGGGGGAAGGCGGGCGAAGCGTGTCGAGGCCGAACGAAATGCAGCGCATCCAGCTATCGTAAATATCGGCCGACAGAAGTTCCGCTGGCGGCGCTCCACGCTGCTCAAGCGTCATCCACGCATTTTCGACGCGCCGGCTAGCGGGCAGCATCATCGGTCCTCCCGGAACTGCAGTTCGGCAACTTCCTGTCGGGTCTTCTTCGGCGCCCGCGCGTTCGATGATCATAGATCAAAAGATCAAAAATCCAAATTTCTCCTCGTCCGTCGCGGTCATCGTCAAAGTGTTCCGTGTCGGAACAGTATGCCGCCAAGCGTGCTCCGAGGCGGACCGGAACGAGCATCGTCGGGGTCCGGGGAATGTCAGAAAGATCAGGCAGTTAAGCGCTTGGCACGGCCCTTGCTAACTTACTTAGTTGGGACGGCGCTTGCGCCACGACTGTAAAAAAAAATCTCAGGGGGAGAGACAAGCAAATGAAAGCCGCGGTGCTCCATGCATTTGATGAAAAGCTGACGGCGAAGGAGTTTGTCAAATACGAAGACGTGACAGACCCGAAGATTTCGCGTCCCATGGACGTGATCGTGCGCATTGGAGGCGCGGGCGTCTGTCGCACAGATATTCATATCGTCGAAGGTATTTGGCGCAGCAAGGTTGACGTCAAACTCCCATACGTCATGGGTCACGAAAATGCGGGCTGGGTCGAGGCGATCGGGCCCGGCGTCGAGGGCGTCAAGGTTGGCGACAGTGTCATTTGTCATCCGCTGGTGACCAGCGGACATTGTCTCGCCTGCCGGCGCGGTGACGACATGCACGCACTGGATAGTTCGTTTCCCGGCATCAACGCCAACGGCGGTTACGCGCAATACCTGCTCACGGGCCAACGTTCTCTCATCAAGTTACCCAAGTCGCTGGCGCCGAAAGATGTCGCTCCATACACCGACGCCGGGCTGACGGCCTATCGTGCCGCCAAGAAGGCATCCCGCCATCTGCTGCCCGGTGAATATGTCGCGGTGATCGGCGCCGGCGGACTTGGGCATATTGGCATCCAGGTTCTCGCAGCGCTCTGCGCGGCGGAAATCATCGTGATCGACCGCGCCGACAAATCTCTCGATCTCGCCAAGGAGTGCGGTGCGCACCATCTCGTGAAAGCCGACGGCAACGAAGTCGAGGCCGTGCTGGCGCTGACCGCCGGACGCGGCGCGGAAGCCGTGATCGATTTCGTCGGGGAGGGCGAGGCGATCGCCAAAGGTCTGTCGATGACGGCGAACGGCGGTTACTACTACATCGTGGGTTACGGCGGCAAGATCGAGCTCCCTACCATCGATATGATCACGACGGAAAAGACCATCGTCGGAAATCTGGTCGGCACCTATGCTGAACTGGTCGAACTGATGGCGCTCGCGGATCGCGGCCTCGTCGATCTTCATACCAAAGAATACAAACTCAGCCAGGCCAACGATGCGCTTCATGACCTGCATCATGGGCGCATCCACGGCCGTGCCGTTCTGATCCCGTAGGAAACCCGCCGCAAGATGCCCAGCTTGAGTCCGGAATATCGAACGAGGGTAATGCATGTGAACGCCAGCGGGCGCGGGCCACAGATTACTGCAGAGGAAGCCGCCGAACTTGAGCGCGCTCGGGAACGGATGCTGTCGCGGCACAAGCTGATTGAAGCCATGATTCGGAACAACGAGATGCAACTGAAAAACGAAAGTGCGCGCGGCGGCGCTGAAATTGAATTCGAATGCGCCAGGCGCGATGTCGCGCAGGGAGTAGCCGGCGCGCAACCTGACCTGGAAAGGATGACGGCGCGCCTGCAGGAGCTGCAGCAGGAGCATCAGCGCCTCGTCGCCGTACGCGAATGGCTCAACGCATCGTTGCTTGAATTTGAAAGCGGCCCTTCGACCAATGAACACCAACGCTCGGGACATTCGTGATGAGCAAGACCGGGATCAAGGTTGCCGAAACTGTCGCGCAGACTGGACAAGAACGTGCGCCACCTCGGCAATTGGAATTGAGTGAGGAAGACAAGTCGAAAGACGCGTTCTTCGTTCAAATCGCCGAAACCGCAGAGGCCATGATCGCCCGGCATGGCAAGGATTTCGCAATCGGCACGCTGGTTCTCTCGGCGAAGTTCATCGCCGAAGGCAAGCCGCTCATCAATCGAACCAGCGGAGGTGGCGAGACGGCCGGCGCCGTCAAGCCGGCTTGAACTGAAATCGTGATTTCGCAAATCAAAGTACATTTACCGGACTCAAAGTTTGTTTTCGCAGATGTGAATTTCGAGAGCTCAAGAGATCACGGGTTGACCCAACGACTGAAGCGAGAATGCTGAAGCTAACGCAACGTTCAAAGGAGATAGAGATGTCTGCAAGCCTGACGCTGAACAAGATTACGGCCCAGAAAGGCATAAGCATTGCCGAAGCGGCAAACCGCGTCGCGGATCTTGGCTGGACGCCAAGCTACGTGCAGGAGGCCATGACCTTTCCGACCGATTACAAGATCTCGAAGACCCCGCGCGACCCGATGAAACAGGTGCTTCGGTCATATTTTCCGATGCAGGAAGAAAAAGACAACCGCGTTTACGGTGCGCTGGATGCGGCGCTGCGCGGCGACATGTTCCGCAATGTCGAGCCGCGGTGGGTCGAATGGATGAAGCTGTTCTTGGCGATCATCCCGTTCCCGGAGATCTCGGCGGCGCGTTCCATGGCGATGGTCGGCCGGCTGGCGCCCGGCGAGGAACTGCGCACCGGGTTTACCATGCAGATGGTAGATGAGTTCCGGCACTCGACGATCCAGATGAACCTGAAGAAGTGGTACATGGAAAATTATATCGATCCCGCCGGGTTCGATATTACCGAAGCTGCGTTCGGCAAATGCTATGCCACCACGATCGGCCGTCAGTTCGCTGAAGGCTTCCTGACTGGCGACGCGATCACCGCCGCCAACGTGTATCTGACGGTGGTTGCGGAAACCGCCTTCACGAATACGCTGTTTGTGGCCATGCCTTCGGAGGCGGCGCGCAACGGCGACTATGCGCTGCCGACGGTGTTCCTGTCGGTGCAGTCGGATGAATCCCGCCATATCGGCAACGGTCACTCGATGCTGATGGCGATGATCAATGATCCGTCGAATCATCAGCTGCTGGAACGCGATCTGAAGTATGCCTTCTGGCAGAACCACGCGATTGTCGATGCCGCGATCGGGACGTTCATCGAATACGGCACGACCAACCGCGATAAGAACAAGGAATCCTATGCGGAGCTGTGGCATCGCTGGATCTACGAGGATTACTATCGCACTTATATGCTGCCGCTTGAGAAGTATGGCATCAAGATCCACCACGACGACGTCGCCGCTGCCTGGGACCGCATCGTCAAGAAGAACTACGTTCACAAGACCGCTCAATTCTTCACCGTCGGCTGGTCGGCGAACTTCTGGCGCATCGAGGCCCAGACCGAGAAGGACTTCGAGTGGTTCGAGCACAAATATCCGGGCTGGTACGCTGAGTTCGGGGATTTCTGGAAGTGGCATGCGAAGCTGAGCGTTCCTGGCGAGACCAACATCCTCTTCAACAGCGAGGTAGGCTATTCGTACCCGCATCGCTGCTGGAGCTGCATGGTGCCTTGCCTGATCCGCGAGGACTTCTGCTGCGACGAAGTCGATGGCAAGATGTACACCTATTGCTCGGAAGGGTGCCGCTGGACCCACAAGGTGGCGTTCGCCGCCGAGTATGAAGGCCGCGCCACGCCGGCGATGGGCCGCTTCAGCGGTCGCCGTGAATGGGAAGACTGCTACCACGGTTGGGACATCGCTGACGCGATCAAGGATCTCGGGTTCGTCAGACCCGACGGCAAGACGTTGGTCGCACAGCCGCATCTGCGTTTCGAGGAAAAGGACATGTGGACCCTCGATCACGTGCGCGGCCACCAGCTTGGTAGTCCACTCCGGGGCTTCCGTGCGCTCTCACCGATCGAGCGTGAGGTGGCGATCGCCGACTATCGCAAGGGCTTCAAGATCAATCCTTGTCACTGAGGGTAACAACCGGACGGGGGCCGCTCCGGCGGTCCCCATTTTTTCTCGGGGGCGCCGCCGCTCCGGCAATTCTGTCCAAATCATGAATACGACAAGGCCGAGATTATGACGGATGCACAAGTTCACAGGGTTCGGTTCGAGCCTGTGGGTATCGAGATGGAAGTTGAGGAGGGCGAAACCGTGCTTGACGCGGCGTTCCGTCAAGGCATCTCGTTGATGCATGGCTGCAAGGAAGGACAATGCGGCAGTTGCAAGTCAAAGCTCATCGATGGCGACATCGAGCTGCTGAAGTATTCCACCTTCGCGTTGCCCGATTACGAGAGCGAGACCAGTCACGTCCTGTTGTGCCGCACGCACGCCTTCAGCGATGTCAGCTTCGAATTGCTTAATTACGACGAAGACCTGCTGAGCCGTTCGATAGCGGTAAAGGCATTTGCCGGGCGCGTCGCCAAGATCAGCGCGTTGACGTCCGACATCAGGTTGCTGGAAATAGAAATCGAGAAGCCCCTGAAGTTCTGGGCCGGCCAATATGTCGATCTGACGCTTGGGGACGGCGCCATTACCCGTGCGTTTTCGATGGCGAACGCGCCCGGCGAGAGCACAAACCTGCGCTTCATTATCAAGAAATACCCGAACGGCGCGTTTTCGTCCCAGCTCGATGGAAAGTTGAGCGTCGGCGACGCCCTGATTGCCAAAGGGCCTTATGGCACCTGCTTCCGGAGGGAGGAGAGACCCGGCCCGATGCTGTTGATAGGTGGCGGCTCGGGCATGTCGCCGCTTTGGTCGATCCTGGCCGATCACATCGAGAGTGCGGAGCAACGGCCCGTGCGGTTTTTCTATGGGGCTCGCACGCGCGCCGATCTGTTCTACCTCGACGAGCTGGCGGCGATCACCGCGAAGCTCAAGGATTTCAAATTTGTGCCGGCGCTGTCGCACGCGGAGGCGGATGACAGATGGGATGGAGAAATCGGCTTCGTCCATGAAGTCGTCCTGCGCCATTTACGCGAGGAAAAACTGGCTGGCGCGATCGATGCCTACGCGTGCGGGCCGACGCCGATGATCGACGCCGTGCTGCCCATTTTGCAGATGAACGGAGTCGAGCCCGAGCACATCTATTTCGACAAGTTTACGCCGGCGGTGCGATGACGGCGTTGGAGTTCGTCGCAAGAGAAAATGACAAAAGGGAGTTAGCCATGAGCGCACAATCGAGCAGAGCCGCCCTGAAGCCGGCAGTCGTCAAATCCGGAGCCGCGGGGTCCGCGGTATTTCCGGGATCCGAAAGCCGCAAGTATAACTATTTCGAACCCAAGGGCCGCAAGGCGACGCACTACGAGGACATGACGGTCGATGTCCAGCCCGATCCCGAGCGCTATCTCCTGCAGGATTGGATCATCTCCTTTCCCGACGGAACGCCGACCTACAGCAAGGACTGGACCGCCGCAAAAAGCTCCAACTGGCATAAATTCCGCGCCGTCGATCAGGAATGGGAACGTACACACTACCAGCGCCAGTCGACGATTTGCGGCATGGTGCAGAACACGATCGAGAACGGCCGAAAATCCGGTGCGCCGGCTCGCTTCGATGCGGCCTGGGTGAAGATATTGCAGAACCATCTCGGTGCCTACAAGCATGCCGAGTTTGGTCTTGGCACGTCGACCATGCAGGCGCAGCGCTACGGCTATACCCAGATGGTCAACAACGCGATTCTCACCAACTCGTCCTACAAGCTGCGCTTTGCCCAGGATATTACGCTCTATCTGAGCGAGATTGGACTCGACCTCCCGGGTTTCGACATCGCCGCGGGCAAGCAGCACTGGCTCGAGGATCCGATCTGGCAGGGCGTGCGCAAGTCGATTGAATCGGTCATGGGCTCAAACGACTATCTCGAGCAGTACTTTTCCACCAACGTCGTGTTCGAGCCGCTGGTCGGCGAGTTGTTCCGCTCGGGTTTCCTGATGCAGGCGGCCGCGGCACAAGGCGATTTCATAACTCCTGCCGTCGTCTCCGCGGCGGAGGCCGATTATGAGCGAAATCTCGCCAACACCGTCGAGCTGTTTCATATCCTTGGTGAGGACCCGACGCATGGGGCTCATAACATCGCGCTGTTCAACAAGTGGCTCGCAAAACATGCCGAGCTCGCGCTCGATGCCTCCAATCATCTGCAGCCGATCTGGTCGCAGCCGCGCGTCAAGGTCGCAACATTCAGCGACGCTTTGGGGCATTCGATGAATCGCATCAAGGGTATCGCTACCGAGCTTGGCCTGAAGATTCCGGCCAATCTCGCATCATAGACCGACGCCCCTTTACCCAAACCCTTCAGGAGACAAACATGCTGCACGAGAACGACAACATCTTCAAATCGATGAAGGACATCACGTTCGAGGACACGGTATCGCATCAATGCGGTGTGACGATGAACGACAGCGTCGAGGCGCGCGCGATCGCCGACGTCATGAGCCGTCATGACCATATCAAGGTGACGTATATGCCGGCGATGATCCGGATCGATGGCGACGGCAAGATGGAATTCAAGATGGACGAGATTTCGGAGGAACTGGGTCGCGTCATGACCCCGCATCTCTTCGAAATTTCAACCTCGACGCATTACGGCCGCATGGTCATGACCGACGACAACACCGTCATGCTGTTTGGCGACATGAACGAGATGATGAAGTACATCGTCTGAGGGTTGCGAAGAAGGAGATATGGCCGGTTTGGATGCCGGCCATATTGGTCCGGCTGCGCCAATGGCGGGCCTAAAAACATTCAATCTTCACGTGGGAGGAGAAAGCGCCATGTACAGGACAGCCAAAGGCGAAGAGATATTCGTCATCGACGGGCATACCCATTTTTGGGACGGCAGCCCGGCTAACCAGAAGAATATCCACGGCAAGCAGTTCATCGAATGCTTCTATGCTTACCATTCAAACTTGAGTCCGCCGTCGGAGAAGTGGGAACTGGAAAAGTTCGAAAAATACGACGCCAGGACGATGTTCGACGATCTGTTCGTCACCGGCTATGACGACATGGCGATCCTGCAGCCGACCTATCTGACCGATTTTTACAAGACTGGCTTCAATACGACCGAGCGCAATTCGGCGTTGAAGAAGAGTCATCCGGACCGGTTCATTCTGAACGGCGCCTTCGATCCGCGCGACGGCGAGAAAGGCATCGAGGATCTGCATGCCCTCTCTGAAAAGCACAAGCTGAAGGGCGTCAAGCTCTACACCGCCGAATGGCGCGGAGAATCGAAGGGCTACAAGCTGACCGACAAGGCGTCCTACAAATATCTCGAAGCGGCGCAAAAGCTCGGCATCAAGAACATCCACGTCCACAAGGGTCCCACCATCATCCCGCTGAACCGCGATGCGTTCGATGTCGCCGATATCGACGACGTCGCGACTTCGTTCCAGGACCTGAATTTCATCGTCGAGCATTGCGGCCTGCCGCGGCTTGACGATTTTTGCTGGATCGCAACTCAGGAAACCAACGTCTATGCCGGCCTCGCGGTGGCTTTGCCCTTCATCCACACGCGCCCGGGATATTTCGCTCATGTCATTTCCGAGCTGTTGTTCTGGGTTGGGCCGGACAAGATCCTCTACGGCAGCGACTATGGCATCTGGACGCCGAAGTGGCTGATCGACAAGTTCATGGCATTCGAAATTCCCGCCGACGTCACCAAGGAGACCGGTTCGGTCTTGTCGATGGAGACGAAAATCAAGATTCTTGGCCTCAATGCGGCGCGCCTCTACGGCATAGATGTCGAAGCCCAGAAGAAGAAGATCAGGGCGGGCGGGGGGTATGCCCATTTGCCCGAAGCCGTCCACGCGGCACGGTGAGCGCCATGGGTGGTCACGCCGAACGGAACGAACAGGCGCGAAGCCGGCAACCCCGGGACCGGCAAGCCGAAGTCTGGGCATGCCTGCAAGGCGTAACTGATCCGGAGCTAGATGAATCCATTACCGAGCTGAACTTCGTCACCAAAGCCGATGTGGATCCGGAAAACCGGGTCCACATCGAGTTCCGTCTGCCGACCTATTGGTGCGCCGCCAATTTCTCGTTCTTGATGGCGGACGACATGCGCCGGGCCGTGAGTGCGCTGGACTGGGTCGAAGGCGTCAGTGTCGTGTTGGGCGAGCACATGTATGCCGACAAGATCAACGCGGGTCTCGCCAAGGGACTGTCGTTTCAGGAGACCTTCGGCGCCGAGGCCGATGGCAACCTGGATGATCTGCGTCAGACGTTCCTCGTCAAGGCATTCCAGCGCCGGCAAGTAGCGCTGCTCAACCACCTCATCGGGGTAGGGCACTCGCCTGAAATAATCGTCGGCCTGACGCTGATGGAGCTGGGTTGTCTGCCGGTCGATGATGAAGGTGAAAAATTGGTGCGGAGTTATCTGGAACGGCGCGCCGTCGTCGGGCCGTTACGTGCCGACTTGCCGGCTTTCGTCGACGCGGAGGGCGCGGAGTTGAAAACCGACAGCCTCGCTGCCTACATTTCAAAGCTAAGGCGCGTCGGCGTCAATGCCGACTTTAACGGCGCTCTCTGCCGCGGTCTGCTTTCCGTGCGCTTCGATCTCGAAACGCCCTTCGTGCCGAAATCAAAGGCGCCCTCGAAAACGCCGGACTCGCAGCACGTTCCCTGACACCGGCGTGCCGGACTGTAAATAGCTCCAAGTAAGACAAACTCTTGATAAAAGGTGAGGACATCCAATGCCGAAGATCATGCTGCATGATGACGCGGCCCGGGCAGCGCTGGGCAGGGGTGTCGCCAAACTCGCCAAAGCCGTGCGCGGCACGCTGGGTCCAAAGGGCATGAACGCGATCATGGACCGGCCGATCGGTACGCCGATCATCTCGCGCGACGGCGTCAGCATCGCCAGCGAGATCGAGCTTGAATGCCCATTCGAAAATATGGGCGCGCAGGTGCTGCGGGAGGTCTCGAAGCAGACCAATGAGGTGGCGGGCGACGGCACCACCACCGCCACGGTGCTGGCCGACGTGCTTGTGCAGGAAGGACTAAAGTGCCTTGCCGCGGGCGCCAACCCGGTAGAGCTGGTCGAAGGGCTTGAGCTGGCAGTCACCGAGACCATCGCGGCGCTGAGGCGCTCGGCCAAAGCTCTGCAGGGCCCCGCCGGTCTGCGTGCCGTTGCAAGCATCGCCGCTAACGACGCGGCGCTTGGAGAAATGGTAGCCGAAGCTTTTGAGCGAGCCGGCAATCACGGAATTGTCGCGGTGGAATTCGGCAACACAGTCGAAACGACGTTGGAAATCGTCGAAGGCATGGCCTTCGAGCGCGGCTATCTTTCGCATCACATGGTGACGGATGTGGAGAAAATGCAGGTCGTTCTCGACAATCCGTTCATCCTGATGACGGATCACAAAATTCAGACCGGTGAACAGTTGGCCGGTGTGATCTCGCTTATTGAAAAGAGCGGCCGGCCCTTGCTGATCATCGCCGAAGAAGTCGCGCCGCCGGTGATCATGCAATTGCTGGCGCGCCGGGAGAAGACCAATTTCAGGGTTGCTGCCATCCATCCGCCGGAATTTGGCCATTGGCGCAAGGCGATGCTCGAGGATATCGCGATCACCACCGGAGGCAGGGTGATTTCGGTCGATCTTGGTGGCAAGCTCGAAAAGGCGGAATTGCACGATCTCGGCTCCGCGCGCCAGGTGCGTATTTCAGCCTCGAAGACGCTGATCACGGCAGGAGGTGGCGATCAGAAGAAGATCGCCGCGCGCCGCGAGCAGGTCATGCGCCAATATGATGCCGCTCCCGAAAATATCGAGCGCGACAAATTCCAGGAACGAATCGCAAAACTCTCCGGCGGCACCGCCATGATCCTCGCGGGCGGCGCGACGCCGGTCGAGCAAAAGCGCCGCACCCAACTGATCGAGGACGCGATCAATGCGACGCGCGCAGCGATCGAGGAGGGTATCGTTCCGGGAGGCGGGCTCGCTTTGCTCAAAGTCGCTCCCAAACTCGACGAGATGATCAGTGGTTTGAACGGCGGGGCTCGGCAGGGCGCCGAGCTGCTGCAACGCGCGCTCAGCCGTCCGCTGTTCTACATCGCAGCCAATGCGGGGCTGAACGGTGAGGCCGAGGTGACTAAGATCGCCAAAGGAGCGAATGGCCACGGCCTCGACGCACGCAACGGCGCATCTGTCGATCTCGTCAAGGCCGGCATTATCGATCCGGTCAAGGTCTGCTACAGCGCGGTTCGCAATGCGGCCTCGGTCGCCGGCCTGATCCTGACGACGCAAACGTTGATCGCCAAGAAGCCGGACGACTACGATCCAACGGCCGGGCCTGCCTTGGGTGGCGGCGCCGAGCTGCTTTGATCTCGCCGCACCCGCAGGTCATCTCGGCTTGTGTTGTCCGAGTGCCCGATAGATGGTGTTTCTCGAGACACCGAGACGTCGCGCGGTTTCGCTGATGTTACCGGCGGTTTCGGCATAGACCACAAGGATTCTGGCCCGCTGGATGTCGTGGAGTGATCCAGATGTCGTTAGTGGCGCCTGACAGATTATGGCCTCCAATCCGACCTCGTCGATGAAGCTGTCGGCGCTGGCGAGGGCGAAGCGTGCAAGTATATTACGCAGTTGCCGGATGTTGCCGGGCCAAGGACGCGCGGCGAGACCAGCGATGGTCGCCGGTGTGATTTCGCAATTTGGATCGATGGCGCCAAGCAGATGGTGAACGATGGCGGCGAAGTCGCTGCGATCACGGAGTCTCGGCATCGTCACCTCCAGGGTATTGAGGCGATAGAGCAGGTCGGAACGGAAGCGCCCCTCGGCGATGGCCTTATCGAGGCTGGCATTGGTAGCGGAGACGAGAAAGACATCTACCCTGGTTCTAACGCCGCCAACGGGGCGCACGGTCCAGTCGTCAAGCAGGCGCAGAAGCACGGCTTGCAGCGCGACGGGCATGTCGCCGATCTCGTCGAGAAAGAGCGTGCCGCCGTCAGCCTCCTTGACGAGTCCAGTTGCGCCACCGCGCCGTGCTCCGGTGAACGCGCCGTCAGCATAACCGAAGAGTTCGGCCTCGATCAGGCTTTCGGGAAGGGCTGCGCAATTGACGGGGACGAAGGCGCCGCGCCGTCCGCTGGCGGCATGAGCGTGGCGGGCGAGTTGTTCCTTTCCGGTACCGGTCTCGCCCCGGATGAGAATCGGCATCTTGCGTGCTGCCGCGGTCTCGACCTGCCGAACAATGGCTCGCACCTTCGGATCGCGGGCGACAAAGCTGGACGTCGTGCTCGCAAGCGGGCCATCCAGATGCTGAGGTTCCGGCGTCACATCTTTTCGAGGCCGCGACAAGCTCGCGGTCTCGCGGTGTTCAAATGCGGGTTTTAGCTTCTGAATGTCGCGATCGGCGATCGGCAAGCGCCGCCGGGCATGCAGCACCACGATAGCGCCGATGCCGGAGGTTTCGTTCTCGACGAGATCGAAACTAGCGTTCGGAAGCAGTTCTTTCAGTTTGACCGGCCACTCATCGAAGGGTATCGCCTTCAAAAGGCGGGTTGGCGTTTCGCCGCCAATACCGTGACGGTTGTTCTGGAGAGCACTTAGCGCGCGCTCGGTGGCGTGGAGGATCGCGCCTCGACGGTCAAGCACAATGTACTCGTCGCTCAGCCACTGCGCTCTTTTGGCCAGAAAGTGGCACAGCAGCTTTTCGTGATCTTGCCGGACCGATTGCGCCAATACACTTTCCACGTGATGACCGACGGAGACGGCCAAGGCGAGGCTCTGCGGATTGAAGGTGCTGGCTGGGCCAGAGATGTCAACCACGCCAAGCAGTTCGCCATCGGTAGGATCGTGAACCGGAACGGCAGCACAGGTCCATCGCTGCACTTTCGAGCAAAAATGCTCCGTGCCGCGGATCTGGACAGGTTTCGATTCCGCTATCGCCGCGCCGATCGCGTTGGTGCCGATGTCGGCCTCGCTCCAGCGGCCTCCATGTTCCAGATGAACCGTGCGACCGGCGTCAATGACCCTGTCATCGCCCTGGGTGTCGATGATCAATCCTGTGGGATCGGTGAGGATCATGATCGAATTGGCATCGCTCAGGAATGTTTTCGAATTCTCGAGCGCGCAACGGGCGGCATGACGTAGTGAAGCGTGCTTGGAACGGTGACGAAACAGCTCAGCGTCAGCAACTAGCGGCGCCCGCGCGCGGTCAACCGTGACCCGATGGTTTTTGGACCTCTGCCATGATGCAGCGACTGATGATCTCAAATCGGACGATAAAGCTCCGCGCTCGACGAACTTCTCCCACGCGGCCAGCACGTCTCGTTGGTCCATCCCGGCTCCTCCGAGGTGACAAAGTTCGAGACCCGAATATTAACAGGCCTCGTGATCAATCACCTGAATGCGGGCTGCTTGTTGCAAGTGCCGTCTTCACAATGCAACGCGTAACTCCAGACCCCTTCCAGGCACCTGAACGGCTGCCGCCTGGATCGAGTCGTATGCCTGCCACGCGTGTCATGCGGACGGCTGCGCCATCCAGCCAAACACCCCATCCAGCGTTCACTTCCCAGACGTCCCGTGCGGTCTTTGTTGCCGCTGATGGGCGCAGCCTATACGTCTTGGTCAATTGGCGCAAAGGAGGAGTCAGAGGTCCGCAGCCCCTGAAAGTTTATCGGCGATGCGCGTCACCGAAGCGGCCTACCGGGCGGATTGATAAGGTGCAGTGCAGCATCCAGGAATCGAGCCGCGCCATTGTCCTAAGCTGCCCTTCAATTCCATCGCGGAACAGCCCGCTATTACTGCCACCCCGGTTGTAGCTACCTGGGATCCACTCGCGCCAACGGTGATGTTCGTGGAAAAATTTCGCGCTATGTCTGCGATTCGACGCCATCGTCGATTGGCTCTCATTAGAGCTCGGTTGCTGCTGCTAGATCAAACTTGCCCATGATGGATTGGAACGAGAGTTAAGAGTTTTCAGATAGTTAGAAGGCAGCGTGTGCACGATGTGTGCACCGAGAGATCAAAGAAAATCTAACGGCAACCAGCGTCGGCACGCCGAACTGATCGCGTCGCAGCGGCTGGTCGATGTTTCCAGAAGGAGTGATCTCGTTCGGCAAGCTGTGAATTTGCACTGGCCAACGTCAATTCGGAACATGCGTGGTTACAGACCGCTTTTGGCGCAAAGCAGTCGTTGACCAGCTGACCGGGATTTCGCCGACGCGCGAGGCTAAACTTTCCGTCAAGACCTTACGAGCGTCGGGTGCGAGAAGATGGGAAATGTTCAGTAAGCTACCAATTTATGCGTAGGGCTTGAATTCATTATCGGGAAGTTTTGCGCGGCTTGGCAACCAGAATTTTTCCTTCATCAACTAGGTCTCGGCAAACCTGCATCAATCCCGTGAAAACTTCACGCGTGGCGCGGCTCACCGGACGGCCGCGTGGCAGCGCCAATACGCGATCGGCGCGCATCCACGGCAAGAGTGCGGCCGACAATTTGCCTGCCTCGATCTCTTCGTGAATGCCGGAGAAGGGCAGCAGGCCATAACCGAGGCCGGAGGCCACGATTCGCTTCATCGGCAGGGCGCTGTCAACCCGCAGCGAGAATGGCACCGTTGGTGGGAACGGATTGCGGCTGAGCGGCACGATGGCGGCCGGCAGGCCTTCGAATTCCTTGCGGGTCAGCTTGCCGCGTTTGAGCAGGGGATCACGCGGCGGACCAATCAGGAATACCTGCTCGACCACCAGCGTTTCGTAATCGAGGTGATCATTGGGCTGCGGCGTGGTGACGACGGCGAGATCGAGTTCGCCACGCAGCAGGCGGTCGCACATTCCCTCCGTCAGGCCTTCGCTCAATTCGAGCCGCACCCGTGGGAAACGCTTCACGATTAGATGGGCGAGTGGCGCATAGAAGATATCGGCGAGACTGGAGGGCGCGCCCAACCGCACCGTACCGCTGGGCTCGCGGTTTTCCGTTCGTACTTCGGCCTTGATGTCATCAATGGTGCCGAACAGCCAGCGGCCGCGTGCCAACAGCACCTTGCCTGACTCGGTCACGGTTACGCCGCGCGCGCCGCGTTCGAGCAACGCACCGCCAAGCTCGCGCTCGAGTTCCTTGACGTGCCGGCTGAGTGCCGATTGCGCGATATTGAGCGTGCTGGCCGCAGCCGCGAAACCGCCGCGTTCGGCGACCGCGACGAAATAACGAAGCTGCCGCAGGTCCAATTTCAGCCTCCGTCTCAAATTGAGATAGCAACCATATCAAACATATTCTTGTGAGATAACAGAATTAGGGCAGTCTCTGCCCAAAATAAATACAGGGAGAAAACGGGTATGGGCATCGCCGCGGACGAAGCGCGCCAGACGACTGTATTCATCGCCGGCGGTGGCCCGGTCGGGCTCGCAATGTCGCTGCTGCTGGACAGGTTCGGCATCGATTGCGTCGTGGTCGAGAAGAGTACGACGACAACAGATCATCCAAAGTCGCGCGGTTGCTGGGTCCGAACCATGGAGATCTTCCGGCAGTGGGGGATCGAAACGGCCATCCGCGACCGCGGCCTGCAAGAGAACTCCGACATGTTCGTGTTCCTCGACAGCATCGGGGGACATGAGTTCGGCCGCACAAGGCCCGAACCGAATGTCGGGCACACGCCGGCGTGGAAGAGCCTGGTCGCTCAGGATGCCGTCGAGGAAGAAATCCTGCGCGTCGTCGAGCGGTCGAAACACGCCACCGTGCTGTTCAGCACCGAATGTGAATCGTTCGAGGAAACCAACAGCGGCGTCCGTGTCAGGACGCGCTCGGGGGCGACCGGCGAAATCACCGAATGGAGCGCGACCTACCTGATTGCCGCAGATGGCGCCGGCAGTCGAACCCGCCGCAACGCCGGCATCGAGATGGTCGGGCCGGCCACGCTGGCGGTGATGTCGAACGAGTATTGGCGGGCCGATCTGTCGAGCCTGCCGATTGCGCGCGAGGCGGCGGGCTTCATCGTCATCCCGGACAAGCCCGGCCTGCCGCGCGCGGGCATCCTCAACACCAACGGCCGTGATCGGTGGCTGACGGTGACGCAGATCGGTCTCACCAAGGACGATCGCGAGCGGCCTTGGACCGATCAGGAGTTCCTCGAAATCGCGCGTGGGCATGTCGGAATTCCCGACCTTGACGTGACGCTGCTCAACCGCTCGATCTGGCGCGTCAGCATGCAGGTCGCGGAGACATTCCGGAAGGGACGGGTGTTCCTGGTCGGCGACTGCGCCCATCGCTTTCCACCGACCGGCGGCTTCGGCTTGAACTCCGGGGTGCAGGACGCGCACAACCTCGCCTGGAAGCTGGCGTTCGTGCTCAAGGGGTGGGCGGACGACCGCCTGCTCGACAGTTATTCCAGCGAGCGCCGGCCCGTCGCGCAGTCCAACGCCAATTTCAGCTTCGGCAATCGCCTGCGGTTCGGCCTGACCGACGATGCGGTGCGATCCCGGAACCCAGACCGGATCCGCTTCTGGATCAACGATATGGACAATCACCTTCACAGTATAGGTCAAAATCTCGGACACAATTATGAAGATGGCGCTGTCATCCCCGACGGCACCGTCGCGAAGGCACTGAACTCGCGCTACTACACGCCATCCGATCGCCCCGGCGCGCGTTTTCCGCACATGTGGCTGGATTGCGCGCGAAAACATTCGACGCTTGACTGGTTCGACAAGGAATTTTCCGTCGTCACCGGACCGCTCGGCAACGAATGGCTTGAGGCGGGGCGCCAGGTTTCCGAAAAGACGGGTGTGGCGCTGCAGCTCAAGCAATTGCCCGCGGCTGATCCGGCAGACGGATATCAATTGGGCATGCGCGGCGCCGTGCTGGTGCGTCCCGACGGTCACGTGGCGTGGCGGATGCCGTGGCTGCCGTCGGATCCGGCAAAGGAACTCGCCGGCGCGCTCTCGACGCTGCTGCATTAACGGAGGCTTCGATGCAATCGTTCGAGGCCAATGGCGTCATTACAGCCTATCAAAAAGTCGGCCGCGGAGCGCCGCTCGTGCTGCTGCACGGCGGCGAGGCCGATCATGCGATGTTCGGCGGCCTGGCACGCGCACTGAACGACCATTTCACCGTCATCGCCTACGACCAGCGCGATTCCGGCGCCACGCGCAATCCCGCCGCGCCTTATTCGCTGGCGGACCTCGCCGACGATGCGGCGGCCCTTATCCGTGGCCTCGGCCATGACCACGCCCATGTGATGGGGACGTCGCTTGGCGGTCTGATCGCGCAAGTGCTGGCGGCACGGCATCCGGACCGCATCGACCGGTTGATCCTCAGCAGTACTTGGAAAGTGAACAAAAGTCCTCTGGAGGTGAATGCGGATGCTTTCCGCAAGCTGGCGTCCTACCGCGCCGATACCGCAACCAACGCGCCGAAAATCGCCGAGTTCTTCTTTCCGCCGGATTGCCTGCGCGACCGGCCCGAACTGATCGAGATATTTCGCGGCAACAGCCGTGATGACGACCAGAAGGCGCGGCGTGGCGGCATCCTGACGCTGCAGGTCGCGGCCGACCTTTCGAACTTCGATCGCCCGACGCTGCTGCTTGCCGGCAGCGAGGATCGCCTGATTCCGAACGCGGAGACATTTGCCATCGCGCGCGATCTCAAGTGCGCCGAAACGCGCGTGGTCGAGCAGGTCGGACACGTGTCGTCGATCCAGGCGCCGGAACGCGTGGCGGAGGCGGTGATTGCATTTCTGAATTCGTAAGAGGCGGGTCGACAACACGGGGAGAAGACCAATGGCCGACCAGGCGAGCGCAGTGCCATTCGACGAAGCGCCGGTAACGACGCGCTATTGGCTATCGATCATCCTTTTCGCCGTGACGGGCGTGGTCGACTTCTTCGATTTCTTCGTGGTCGGGTTTTTGGTGTCGGTGCTGGCGCCGAAATGGCACCTGACCTTCGGGCAGACCTCGATCATGCTGATGAGCGCCGGCATCGGCGCCATGCTTGGCGCGCTGGCGTCGGGCTTCCTCGCCGATCGTTTTGGCCGCAAGCCGCTCGCCGTCGCCGGTGTCCTGATCTGCGGCCTCAGTTCCGGAGCGATTGCGCTGATACCGGAGGACGGCTGGATCTTCTTTGCGATACTGCGCTTCTTCGTCGGCTTTGGCCTTGCGGCGGGCGCGGCGGCAGCCGTGCCGGCGATCGTCGAGTTCGCGCCGACCCGCCACAGGACGTTGGTTACCAGCCTCGTGGTCGTTCCTGTCGCCTTTGGCGTGTTGTCGGCATCGATCACGGCGAGCTATCTGCTGCCGCTGGTTGGTTGGCGCGGGCTCGCCGCGGTCGGCTTCCTGCCGATCATCCTCGCGATCCTGACCGCTTTTGTCATGCCGGAGTCGCCCCGTTGGCTGATCAGCAAGGGCCGGGTGCGGGAAGCGCAGACCAGCATCCGCAAGCTCTACCAGGTCGGCGATCATCCGTTTGACCTGCCGGCGCTACCAGCCGCAAGCCGCGCTCGGTTTGCCGATCTGTTTGCCGAACAACGGCGTTTCTGGCTGACAGTGCTGATTTGGTTCGGCGCCAGCACCGCCAATTATGGCGTCTTCCTGTGGGGACCTACGATCGTCGCCCTGTTGCTCGGGGTCGCGCCCCAGGATGCAGCGAAGATGTTCATCTATGTCAGTCTTGCCGGCGTGCTCGGCCGGACCGGGTTTGCGTTTCTGGCCCATCGGGTCGGCCGCAAGCCGTGCGGTCAGCTGATGGGATATGGCATCGCCATTTCCCTCGGATTGGCCGCCTTCTTCCATAATGATTTCGTCGGCTCGATACCGTTGTTCCTGGTGTTCCTGATCGTTGGTGCGTTGTTTTTCGACGGCGGGTTCTCCAATCTCGCCCCCTATCCGGCGGAGATATTCCCGGTTCAGCTCAGCGGGCGCGCGGTTGGATTGGCGCAGTTCGCCAACGGCATCGGCAAGATCGTGGGGCCGCTCTGTCTTGCCTTGATTGCGGGTGCCGACAATTTTGTGCATCCGCAGGCGACTGCATCCGCTGTGATGCCGGCCTTTGTCTTCCTTGCCGGCGCGGGCCTGTTGGTCGGACTTGCCTTTACCTTCCTTGGCGTCGAGCCGCATGGGCACCCGGTGTCGTTGTTCGGCGGCACAAGGAGCGGGAATGCAGCGCCGAAGCCGGTGACGGCAAAAACCGCGGCGTAACCTCTAAGAGGAATTGAATGTCATGAACCATACGCACAGCGAAGCCGCAGCGAAGCCGCCGTTCGATACGGCGAAGCTCGACCGGCTGATGGGGGAGGCGGACCTCGATGTCCTCGTCGCAACCTCGCGGCATAACGTCCAGTACCTGTTGGGTGGCTACCGCTTCTTCTTTTTCGACGCGATGGATGCGATCGGCGTCAGCCGCTATTTGCCTGTCGTCGTTTATCAAAGGGGCCGGCCCGAAAACACGCTTTATGTCGGTAATCGCATGGAGGGTTTCGAGCGCGAGCTGGGAACCATTCCGGCGCCGATCGTCAAGACGTCGTGCTGGGGAACGCTCGACGCGACCGAAACTGCTGTGCAGCATATCAAACAGCTCGGCGACGGCGTGAGGAGGGTGGGTATTGAACCAAGTTTTCTGCCCGCTGACGCCAGGCAACTTCTCGGTGCTCAGCTCGGCAATGTAGAGTTGCTCGATGGGCAGTTTGTGCTGGAACGGTTGCGCGCAATCAAGACGGCAACGGAGATCGAGCTTGTCCGTCAGGCTTCAGCGCGCGTCGTCAGCGCCATGCAGGCCACGTTCAAGGCTTGCGAACCCGGAATGAGCAAGCACGATGTCGTGGGCCGGTTGAGGAAGGAAGAGCAGGCGCGCGATCTGACGTTCGAATACTGCCTGATAACAGCGGGGACCGGCCGCAACCGCGCGCCGTCGAACCAGCGGTTGGAGCGGGGCGACGTGATGTCGCTCGACTCCGGTGGGAATTTTCACGGCTACATCGGGGACCTCTGCCGCATGGGCATCCTCGGGCAACCCGACGCCCAGCTGAAGGAGTTGTTGCAGGAGGTCGAGGAAATCCAGCAGATAGCGCGCAAGGTCATCCGGCCGGGTACGGCGGGTGGCGAGATCGTCACGGCCGGCGAAGCAGCAGTGAAATCCTCTCCGCATCGCGACATACTGGATTTCACCGCGCATGGCATCGGCCTGATCAGTCACGAAGCGCCTCGTCTGTCCGATCACGGTCCGGTGCCGTACGCGGCTTATGATGCCGGTCGTCCATTGCAGCCTGGAATGGTCATCTCGATCGAGACGGCGCTGCCGCATCCGACCCGCGGCTACATCAAGCTCGAGGATACGCTGATCGTGACTGACACCGGTTGGGAAGCGGCAGGCGACGGCGCGTTTACGAGAACTGCCGCGACACCGCGGTCCAAGTACACCGCCGCGAGCTCGACTGCGTGGCTTGGCACCGCGCGGATATACAGGCTGTTGAACCGGCAGTCGGCGTCCACGACGGCGTGCCCTCGGACGCAATAGCGGCTCGCCTCGGCGTAGGCCGCATCGGTCATCTGATATAGGCCGACGGCGCTTGAGGCGGGCTTGTACACCCCGAAAGGGTTCCAGGTCAGCCGCCAACGCCAATAGGTGCGCGCCACCGGATTGCCCGTGCTCTCGATCTGCGCCAGCGCGGCGAGCAGCTCGGGTCTAATGGTGTCGGTGGAATACTTACGGAAGAGCGGCCCATACTGCTGCCAAGTTTCGCTCGGCACCTTGTCGAGCGCCCCGCCGAAGAAAAAGAGTAGTTCGGTCGGCTTGCGGACCACCTGATAGACGGCGTTTGCCAGCGAGACTACCGCGAGGACCGTCGCTGCGACGAAAGCGATCCGAACCGCCGCCGGTACAGTGGCCAGTCTCCGTCGCGCCCACCGGGCGCCTCGCCAGCGGCAAACAGGACCAAGAAAGGTGTTCCAGCCTTGCCGGACGCGTTTCTTACGAATGCTGGGCTTGGGAGGGTGCGACACGGACACGGGGGATGGTCAGCCTGTTGTGCGCTGGCATGCGACACCACACCACTACGCTGCGGGGCGACTAGATCACGGTGCCAGTCCCGGCACTTCGTATCATATGAAGCGCGTCAGGTGGGCTGAACAGCCCCGCATGCCCGTTCTCCGCCGTGCAGAGGAAACACCGGCGGCGAGCAAAAAGGAACCCCTCCCGTCGCGGTGCCGCTGGACACTATGATCGCCTTTCAACCTGCAGAGACCTTCGTCCACTCCGCTAAACGGTGCCAAGTCCGATTGTGGCACTTTTCGGACGTGTTGCGACCGTCTTCCGATGTCCGCTGATGGGGAGTAGACCGGACGTCGCCATGGTCCGGTCAAACCGACGCGAATGACCCCGTTGCAGAAGTCAGGTCACCAGTCTTTTTGTGACGCACAACGAACGTTGCCTCTGCGGCGTGATACGGTACGCATCGGCGGCCTAGGAGCGGTCCATGCGCAGATGAGGGATCGGGTGAGTCAGGTCAACCGCCTCCGAAGGTAGACGGGTCATGAGTTCTAACCGCCTCCGGAGGTAAGGGCGGATAGCCTGGAAACTTGTAGCAGCTCGGAGGGACGCACATACCTTGGCTGGGCTGAATGGCAATATGGTGACTCGTGCGGAAGTGATGCACCGTTTCGGCGTTGGCAGAAGCACACAGGGTGATCAACAGGCCGAAGGCCAAAGCGAAACGCATCCTAGTCAATCCTATCGAACGAGCCCCGTTCATGTGCATGCGAGCGGCCACGATCCCAAGGTGTAGCGGCTTCACGACCGATCAAATTGGTGGGATCATGGGGCACGCAGCGGATGCGAGAGGAGATGTCTCTGATGGACGCTGTCGATTCGCATCTGGCCCGTAGCCGACATCCTAGCCTGCAGCTGCCATGTCGGCCCCCAAAGGCAAACCGGACGTGGGTCGGCTTCCCGCTTGGCCAGAGACTTGACCGCCGCCGGGGTCGGCATAACCTCCACCACCATCATTGGTCTTTACCTGGAACCAGCTCGGTCGGATTTCATCACGCCAGTTTAGTTCAGTATGCCCAAGCACGTGGAAGAATTGTGCCATGCCGAATCGCTCTTCCATAGGCAAGCGTCGGAGCAAAGCCTTACCCGCCTTAGGGTTGGCCGGCATGTCTCTCTCGATGGCAAGCGGTGCGTGCGCCTCAACTAGCGAAGCGTCGGCGAATACATCATCGCCCTCGCAGAAGCACGAGATCTTTCTTGGTGAGGAGGAAATCTCCGACGTCAATTTGGCGGCGTTCTATGTCTTCGACAAGGAAAATGCTAGACCACCTCCGCTCTTCCGAAAACTAAGGCTGGCTGCCGGATGCGGTGCCGGCTGTGCCTGTAGCTTCGGCTGTGCCTACTGGCCGCAACCTCCGCAGCCTCCAAAGGCAACGCAGCCGACACAGCACCGAAAGAAGAAGCCTCCGCACCGCACGAACGGCGTTCGGCACACCCGACCTCAGTAAGGCTTACACCGTCCCAGAGTCCTTGTGGCACTTTTCGGATGTGCTGCGGCAGTCTTCCGATGTCCGCTGACGAGAGTTGAACAGACATAAATCAGCCGTGCCCGAAGGTCGCCTTTTGACCCAAAGCGGGCATCGGGGCTGGTCGGTGCCCGAGGCGGGTGGAGTGTCCATTTCTAGTCTACGTCCCGTGCGCGTCCCGGTTCGGATGAACTATTTTCGTCAGCAGACGCCTGGTCGGCTTTGGAGAGCAACAGTCCGCCTACAGCCTCTACGCCAGCGCGGCGAAACAATTTGAGGCCGATGGGTGCGGTGGTTCGGGGACGCAGAGTCCAATCAACGACAGCTCGTGATGACGCAACGGCTGGATCGATTCCTGCAACGCTCAAGGGCAACTCGTCGAGCGACATTTGCGCTACGGCTTTGACCCGAAAAACGTCCGCTGCGACCTCGCGCAAAGCAGGTCCACAATCGTCCGCCTAACTGCACGGTTTCAACGAAATCTTGAGCGCTCTCTTCTTCAGCCGCCCCGTACACAGCGGTGAAGGCTTTCGCGTCACTTTCCGAAAGAGCTGCTTCGCCGCTCGCGAATGCAGGCGTCCCCATCGCAAGCAAACAACATAGAGTTACCAGAGCTTTGGCCATGGAAGCCTCCCTTCGTTTACTGAGGGCACTTTGATTACGTAAAGTTGGCTTTCTAACGGCGTGCGCCCCGCCGGGGCGAAACTGCGCTGCCCGCGCGCTGGGGCCGACGCCAACCGTCTATCACGGCGGTGTCGATATTGCCGGGCGACCGATCCACCGCCTCTCGGGCTACGACCTGCGCAAGCACTCAAACTGTCGTGGGCATCGCTATTGTTTACTCGCCATTGTTTGCAGCCCTTGCCCGATTGACTTGATGACGGTGCTGAATGCGCTTTGAAGCTGGCCACTGCCAGAAACGGCGTCCAGCTCATCGTCCTTCAAGATTCGGACGTCTAAGGCTGCCTTCAGCGGCTTGCCGGTCTGCGTCATGTCATCTCCCACCCATTGAACGATTGCGACCGGGGTTGAATGTGGCAAATCTCTGCGCTGAAGACTGATATTTGGCCCAGAACGGCTTTCGTTTTGGTTCGCAAGTCCAGCGCCTGATTGCCTGTCTTCGGACCATGTTCCGCAAATCGAAGCTTCAGGGAAAACCCGCACTGTTTGAGGGGAAGTCCTTATAGTCCATCTGCACGTTTGCCATACATAATGTCCGTTGGACCTCGCATTGAGTCAAATTCGGTTGAAAGACAAGCGAACAGGAGAACAGCGATGCTCTTTGAAGGAGGGTACACCTATTCTAACTTCTTGATGAATATGATTGCAATATTCGCATTTGTCGTTTGGTTCTGGCTGCTTGTCATAATCTATGGTGACCTGTTCAGGCGTCACGATATCTCCGGATGGGGTAAGGCGCTGTGGGTTCTCGCGCTGGTTCTAACCTCTTACCTCGGCATCTTTGCCTACCTAATCACCCAAGGACGAGGTATGGCGGAGCGCAATGCGCAGCAAGCTCAGCAGGCGCGCGACGAACTGCGCCGCGTGGTCGGCTACAGCACAGCGGATGAAATCAGCAAGCTTGATCAGCTAAAGAAATCTGGGTCGATAACAGACGACGAGTTCCGGCGTCTTCGTGCCAAACTCGTCTAGCGTCTTGTGGCGCCTTAGAGAAATGCCAACCAGCTTTGAGGATGTCGTTTGTTGAGGAAGACCGGAAATGGCCAGTGCCCGTCAAATCGACGCGAATGATCAATCATATTTAACCGTTGGTCGGTTGCCGGCACGAGTGCTATTCTTGCGAAGAGAGGTCTAATGGCCAACGCGGCCATCACTCACGATCCCATCCTTGTGGACCTTGCGTTGCAGGGCGGTGGTTCGCATGGGGCATTTACTTGGGGCGTGCTCGATCGTCTGCTCGAGGAGCCGTGGCTTGGAATCGATGGCATTTCCGGCACGTCCGCGGGTGCGATGAATGCCGCGGTGCTTGTCGATGGTCATGCCGAAAGCGGGGCCGCGGGTGCCCGGGCAGCTCTGGAGACTTTCTGGCGCCGCGTCTCCGAGGCGGCTCGCTTCAGTCCTTTGCGGCGCGGCCCCCTCGATGTGATTCTCGGCCGCTGGACGCTGGACTCTTCGCCTATCTATGTCGCTATGGATCTCATGTCTCGCCTGGTTTCGCCCTATGATTTGAACCCGATGGGCAAAAATCCATTACGTGCGATTCTGGCAGAAACAATCAATTTCGAGCGACTGGCAGGAGCACCGACGAAACTTTTCATCACGGCAACCAATGTCCGGACCGGCCGCGGTCACGTGTTCAGGAACAACACTGTTACGCCGGACGTTCTGCTCGCCTCCGCCTGTCTGCCCACCATGTTTCAGGCTGTAGAGATTGACGGCGATCCCTACTGGGACGGAGGCTATTCTGGCAATCCCACGATCACGCCTCTCATTCGAGAGTGCAAGTCACAGGATACCATTCTCGTTCAGATCAATCCGGTTGAACGCGAGAGTCCGCCGCGCTCCGCCTCAGAGATTCTCAACCGACTGAATGAGGTGTCCTTTAACGCAGTTCTGCTGAAGGAGCTGCGCATGATCGCCTTGCTTCGGCAGGTCGCCGATCCGGGCGACAGCGAGGGCGCGCAATGGGCCGGCATGCGCATCCACCGCATTGCGAGCGAGATATTGACCGAACTCGGCGCTTCCTCCAAACTCAACGCGGAATGGGAATTCTTCTGCTTGCTGCGCGATGAGGGGCGAAGGTCGGCGCAAGTCTTTTTGGAGAGCTACGCATCGAATCTTGGACGTTGCTCCACTTTGGATCTTGGTGTCTTGTTAGAACAGATCTGACAATGGGCTGCGGCGCGCTTTTAGCCCGCGGTAGTTCGGTGATCGTCGTCATTCATATGAGGCGGCCTCAATTGCCACACGCCTGCCATTATTCCCCGAATTGCGGGGCCCCATTTTTCGACTTCAAACACCGAGCAATGAGCCGATCATCATCGAGCCTAAAGCGGCGCATTTTGCGAAATCGCTCTAGGAAAATCTTCGGGATTTCAGGCCGGAAAGGGGGCCCCATTTCGGAAGGCGCGCCCGTACCTGACATCGGCGCACGAAGGCATCACGGACGCACAACAGCTCGTTGCGGCGGCGGGACAGACCGACTTTTTAGGGAAATGTTCGACGAACAACGGAGCCCTCGAATGTACACCAATATTCTCTTGAGCACGGACGGATCGGATGTCGCCAGAAAAGGCGTTGAGCACGGGGCTGCTTTAGCAAAGGCTTTGAACGCTAAAATGACAGTCATCACCGTAACGGAACCGCTGCCGGTTGACTATGGAAGCGGTCACGCCTCGGGATGGATGCCCTCGCAGGAAGAGGTTGAGAGCTTTGACGCGGCCAGCAAGGAACGTGCGGGCAAAGTGCTCGGTGAGGCTCGAGCGATGGCGGAGCAGATCGGGATATCTGCAGAACTCTTGTATGTTCCGAATGCGCACCCAGCGACTGCGATTATCGAAACAGCAAAGTCCAAAGGCTGCGACTTAATCGTGATGGCATCTCATGGGCGTCGCGGCCTTAGGAAGTTATTGTTGGGGAGTCAAACATCGGAGGTCCTAGGGGACGGAAGCGTGCCGGTGTTGGTAGTGAGCGGACATAATTGATCTCCTGACGGCCGAGGGTGCTTACACATGGAGGATCACCCAGACCCCGGCGCTGAAGAGCACCAAAGCTATTCCTCCACTTTCTATGGTGAGCCCGACAATGCTGGCGGCGAGGAGACCTAGACCGAGGGTGATCATAAGCGTGCTCCTGACGCACCCGGTCGGCGATGTCCGCTGATCGGGGAAGAGCAGAAGTTCGCGGCGTGCCGTCAAAGTGACGCGATTGACCCGATGCAGACATGTTCCGTCGAGGGCGATGCTCTCAGATCCGTGTTTCGACACTAAGAAGGGTCAGTCGATTATTTGGGATTTCTCGTCATTCAATCATTTCCGGTTGCGCCGTACCTCAGAAGAATCCGAAACCTTCAAACAGGTAGAGAACGCCTCGCCGGGGGCACTCGTCGAAGGGGCCCCTGTCAAGCGCTGGCGCTTGACAGGTCGCTATCACTGCCCCGTCGCCGGGTACCGCTGTTAACCGGTCTCGGCGTCCGCGGGTTCACTGCGCTGCGCTTCGTCTGACACGCTACTTCGATTGGGGCGATGCGCCTGCGGCGCACGCCCGGTGAAACACAGATCGAGACCTGCATCGGTCAATGTTGCCACGCGACGTTTGATGCGCTGGCCATGCTCATTCATGGAGGTCTTGCGAAGTTGAGCACGAAGTGCGCTTGGCGTTGCAGGCGGCCGATGCTGCCGGCTGTCTGCCCGGCTTGTTGCCGAAGCCTCGCCAGGATCCTCAGCCAATTTTGTGGAAGGAGATCGGCAGGCTGCACGTGGGCATCCGCGGATGGCTTGGAGAGAGTTAGAGGGCTGTGCCGGCGCCGCGACGGGTTGGAGGCCGAGAGAGAGGCTTTCGGCCGCCCGTCGTGGAGAGCTCAGATGACAAAGACCGTCCAGAAGATCACGCTATCGCCATCGCGAGATATTCCCTTCAACGGTGCTGAGCCAGTCCAACGTGCGCCGGATCAAGGCTGGCGTCTCGGTCGAACAGCTCGCTGAAAGCATCGCCCAGCGAACCTTGCTTCAGAGCCTCAACGTCCGGGCCGTCGTCGACGCGGAGGGTAACGAGACCGGAATATTCGAGGTTCCGGCGGGCGGAAGGCGTTATCGTGCACTCGAGCTTCTGGTGAAGCAGAAGCGGATGTCGAAGACGCAGGCGGTCCCCTGCGTCGTTCGCGAAGGGGGCATCGCCGAAGACGATTCGATCGCGGAGAACGACGAGCGGGTCGGGCTGCATCCGCTGGATCAGTTTCGGGCCTTCCTGGCGCTGCGCGATCTCGGCATGAGCGAGGAGGACATCGCTGCGCGGCATTTTGTGGCGCCGGCAATCGTCAAGCAGCGTCTGCGGCTGGCATCGGTCTCGCCGAAGCTGCACGAGGTCTACGCCGAGGATGTCATGACGCTCGAGCAGCTGATGGCGTTCTCGGTCAACGGCGATCACGCCCGCCAGGAGCAGGTCTGGGATAATGTCAGCCGCTCCGGGTATGACGAGCCCTACCAGATCCGCCGTATGCTGACCGAGAACGCAATCCGCGCGTCCGATCGCCGCGCGAGGTTTGTCGGCCTCGCAGCCTATGAACAGGCGGGAGGTCCGGTTCTGCGGGATCTGTTCGAGGATGACGATGGCGGCTGGTTGCAGGACGTTGCTCTGCTCGATCGTCTGGTTGCGGAAAAACTTAAAGCCGGCGCGGATGCAATCGCCCTGGAGGGCTGGAAGTGGATTTCGGTGGCGGTCGATTTTCCATTCGGTCATGGCAAGGGCCTGCGGAAACTGGAGGGAACGCCGGCGCCGCTCACCATCGATCAGCAGACGGCGATCGATGCGCTCAACGCCGAGCACGACCGGCTCGAGACCGAGTATCAGGATGCCGATGAGCTGCCCGACGAAGTCGGTCAACGGCTTGACGAGATCGAGGCGTTGCTGCTCACGCTTGAGGATCGGTCGATAATCTACGATCCGGCCGATATCACCCGTGCCGGCGTCTTTATCAGCATCGATTCCGAAGGCCGGCTATCTCCGGATCTGGGCTATGTCCGGCCCGAGGATGAAATGCCGGCAGTCGAATCCGAAGCCGCCGACGGCGGCCACCCCTTCGACGCGAACGAGACATCTGACCCGGCACACCGCACGGCCATTACGGTTGCTGGCATGTCATCCGAGCCGGCCGGAGAGGAGGAGGAGGACGAAGCGGCAAAATCCCTGCCGGACCGGTTGATTACCGAACTCACGGCCCACCGGACGCTCGCGTTACGGGATGCGCTGGCGCAACATCCGTCGATCGCGTTCCTGGCGGTGCTCCACAACTTCGCGCTTGCAACGTTCTATCGGTTCGCGTCTTCGGCCAACTGCCTTGAGATTGCAATTCACACGCCCGCGTTTTCCGCCCAAGCTCCCGGATTGAAGGAGAGTGCCTCAGCCAGGGCAGTCGATACCAGGCATGAAACCTGGAAGGCGCGGCTCCCGAACGACGAAAAGGACCTTTGGGATACGCTCGCCGCCTTGGACGGCCATGCCCAATCAGCGCTGTTCGCCCATTGCGCGTCATTCGCCGTCAACGCCGTCCATGAGCCCGCGAACTGCTACAATCAGGGCCGCGTA
This sequence comes from Bradyrhizobium sp. McL0615, assembly GCF_049993905.1. Classification (NCBI taxonomy): domain Bacteria; kingdom Pseudomonadati; phylum Pseudomonadota; class Alphaproteobacteria; order Hyphomicrobiales; family Nitrobacteraceae; genus Bradyrhizobium; species Bradyrhizobium sp. McL0615. The sequence goes on from NZ_CP188254.1 coordinate 3,812,975, forward strand.
TCGGCTCATGGCACAGCTTCCAGGCTTGGCCAGGCCAGCGTGCTGGCCCGCGCGGTCGGGCTTAACATGGTGCAGGCCGGTTGGAGGCCTACGATCGACAACTATCTCGGTCGTATTACCAAGTCGCGTATTCTGGATGCAGTCAGGGAAGCGAAGGGTGAGGCTTCAGCACAGCTGATCGACCATCTGAAAAAGCCCGATATGGCGCGGGAAGCCGAACGGCTCCTCGATGGCACGGGATGGCTGCCCGAACCGCTGCGCCTCGCCGGCGCCCAAGCGCATTTGTCGGGTGGAGACGCAGAGACGGCGCCATTGCCCGAATTCCTCGCAGAGGATGAGGACGATAGCCCGGAAGTCGAGGTTCAGCGACGTCGTGTGGCCGCCGAATGAGCCGCCGGCGCGGGACGCTCAGGCACACCCGCATCCTGCTTTCACTCTTCTGCAGAAGCCCGGCATCGCGCCGGGCTTCTGTTTTTTGCGGCCACCACGGCCATGCATCGCCTGTGGCCCCAGCGGTTGATGAGAGTGAGAGGGCGGCCGGAACGGTTTGAGCCGGCGGGTCGAGAGAGCGCCGGTCGGCTCAACCGTTCCCGCTCTCTTCAAAGGCCTTCCTCCCATGTTGATTCTCCCATGCTCCGCTACCGCCGCGGCTGCGTCCACCATCGCCCATGCCGCGCAGCTCCTCCTGTCCGATCTCGAACGTGGCAGACGGATAGATGCCACGGGCATCCTCCGCTCCGCCATGGAAAGCGCCGCCGGCGCATCGGATGCCGCCGGGGCCTGGCATTGGAAAGCTGCCTATGAGGCCTGTGAGGCCGCGACGGTTCTGTTCCTGCGCAAGCACGGCCATTCGATGCTTGCCAGGGCGCAATCGCCGGACTCCTTGCTGCTGATGTTGGCCAAAGTAGCCAGCCTGCTTCCCACCCACACGCGTCGCTCCGAGGAAAGCGTCGAGCTTCAGTAGTTCTCGACACCGATACCGCTTGGCTTCGTCGCTTGCAGGGCGGCGGGCGTCACCCATACTGACGTGGTGCTGGAGCCCTGCGCCGGCACCGGACTGCTCGCCATACTGGCCGAGATATCCGGCGGCTCGCTGGTTTTGAATGAGCTTGCCGAAGGCAGGGCGGGGCTGCTGGATGTTCTGTTTCCGAGCGTTGCCGTCACGCGCTTTGACGCGGCACAGATCGACGACTATCTCGATGGAGGCGTCGCACCGAGCGTCGTTCTGACAAATCCGCCGTTTTCAGCACTGGCAAACGTCGATCGGCGTATGGCGGACGCAGCGCTTCGCCATGTCGGGTCGGCCTTGGCCCGGCTTCGTGATGGCGGCCGTCTGGTGGCGATCACGGGAGCCAATGTCGCGCCTGACAATCCCTCCTGGACAGCTGCCTTCAGCCGCTTGCAGGAGCGGGGCCGCGTCGTCTTCTCGGCTGCCATCGCTGGGGCGGTCTTCGCCAGGCATGGCACGACGACCGATACGCGGCTCACCGTCATCGATAAGCAGCCTGCCGAAGACAGGACGGTGTTTCCGCCATCTCGCGGTACGGCGCCGGACGTTGCTACGCTGCTGGCATGGGTCCTCGATGACGTCCCGCCACGGCTCCCGCTCGCCGGGCCTGTTGCGGCCTCTGTCGGCCCATCTCGCTTATCTCCACGGTCCGTCGCCGCTTTTCCCAGGGGCGCCCTTCCTGCCCAAGCAGTCGCTCGTCCTGAATCGATTGAGCTTGCTTACGAGGCGGTGGACTGGACGCCGCAGGAGGACGCCCGGCTCACGGATGCGCTTTACGAAGAATATGTCCTGCAATCGATCCGTATTTCCGGATCGCAGGCCCATCCCACAAAGCTTGTTCAGTCCGCGGCAATGGCCTCGGTTGCACCACCAAAGCCGGCATACCGGCCACATCTCCCGGCAAACGTCGTCGCAAACGGTCTGTTGTCGGGCGCCCAGCTTGAAAGCGTCATTTGCGCCGGTGAAGCGCACTCGGCCTTCCTTGCAGGTCACTGGACTGTCGATGCGACTTTCGACGTCGTGGCCGCGGCACGTGACGACGCCTCAAACGCCGTCCGCTTTCGCCGGGGGTGGTTCCTGGGCGACGGCACCGGCGCCGGCAAGGGCCGTCAGGCCGCCGGCATTCTGCTCGACAACTGGCTCAAGGGGCGCCGGCGCGCGGTCTGGATTTCCAAGAGCGAAAAGCTGATTGAGGATGCACAGCGGGACTGGTCCGCGCTCGGCATGGAACGGCTTCTGGTTACGCCGCTTTCGCGCTTCCGCCAGGGTACGCTGATCCCGCTATCGGAAGGCATCCTGTTTGCGACCTACGCTACGCTGCGGACCGATGAGCGCGGTGAAAAGGTTTCGCGCGTCCGGCAGATCGTCGAGTGGCTGGGTTCCGGCTTCGATGGGGTGGTGGTTTTCGACGAGAGCCACGCGATGCAGAATGCCGCGGGTGGAAAGGGCGAGCGCGGCGACCAGGCCGCCTCGCAGCAGGGACGCGCCGGTCTGCGGCTCCAGCACGCCTTGCCCAACGCGCGGGTGGTCTACGTGTCCGCCACCGGTGCCACCACCGTTCACAACCTCGCCTATGCCCAGCGGCTGGGTTTGTGGGGAAGCGAAGACTTCCCGTTCGCGACGCGCGCCGAGTTCGTCGAGGCGATCGAGCAGGGCGGCGTCGCGGCGATGGAGGTTCTGGCACGCGACCTCAAGGCGCTCGGTCTGTACGCGGCGCGCTCACTTTCCTACGATGGCGTCGAGTACCAGTTGGTCGAGCACGAGCTTACGCCCGAGCAGATCCGGATTTACGACGCCTATGCCGGCGCATTCAGGATCATTCACAACAATCTTGGCGCCGCGATGCGCGCCGCGAACATCACTGGCGAGACCGGGACGCTGAACGCACAGGCGAAGTCCGCGGCTCGCTCGGCGTTCGAGTCCGCAAAGCAGCGTTTTTTCGGGCATCTGCTCACCTCGATGAAGACGCCTTCGCTGATTGGCTCGATCGAACGCGACCTCGAGCAGGGCCACGCCGCCGTCGTCCAGATCGTCTCGACCGGCGAAGCGCTGATGGAGCGCCGGCTCGCGGAGATACCCACCGAGGAGTGGGGCGACGTCCAGGTCGACATCACGCCCCGGGAATACGTGCTCGACTATCTTGCCCATTCCTTCCCGGTTCAGCTCTACGAGCCCTTTACCGATTCCGAAGGCAACCTTCTCTCCCGCCCGGTCTATCGCGACGGCCAACCGGTGGAGAGCAGGGATGCCGTCGCGCGGCGCGACCGGCTCATCGAGAAATTAGCCTCGCTTTCGCCGGTGCCCGGCGCGCTCGACCAGATCGTTCAGCGTTTCGGGACTGAACTTGTCGCTGAAGTCACCGGACGCTCGCGAAGGATCGTTCGCAAAGGTAACCGTCTCATGGTCGAGAGCCGTGCCGGCTCGGCCAATCTCGTCGAGACCGCGGCGTTCATGGATGACGTCAAGCGTATCCTGGTGTTCTCGGACGCCGGTGGTACGGGGCGCAGCTATCATGCCGAACTGTCGGCCCGGAACCGGCGTCTGCGCGTGCATTATCTGCTTGAACCCGGTTGGAAGGCCGATGCGGCGATCCAGGGTCTTGGCCGCACCAACAGGACCAACCAGGCCCAGCCGCCGTTGTTTCGTCCGATTGCAACCAACGTGAAAGCCGAAAAGCGCTTTCTCTCTACCATCGCGCGCCGGCTCGACACGCTCGGCGCCATTACCCGCGGGCAGCGCCAGACTGGCGGGCAGGGGCTGTTTCGGCCCGAAGATAATCTCGAGAGCGTTTACGGCCGCGATGCGCTTCGTCAGCTCTACATGCTTCTGGTCCGCGGCAAGGTCGATGGCTGTTCCCTCGAGGCCTTTGAGGATGCCACCGGGCTGAAGCTCGTCGACGCGAACGGCATCAAGGATGACCTGCCGCCGATCACCACCTTCCTCAACCGTCTGCTGGCGCTGACCATCGGCCTGCAGAACGTTCTGTTCACGGCATTCGAGCAACTGCTCATTGCGCGGGTCGAAGGCGCCATCGCCTCGGGGATCTATGACGTCGGCCTGGAAACCCTCCGGGCGGAAAGCTTCGTTGTGACGGACCGCCGTGCGATCTACCGCCATCCCGCCACCGGTGCGGAGACCCGGCTGCTCACCATTGCCCAGCGCGAGCGCAACCGGCCCCTGACCCTGGATGACGCCCTCGGCCGTCTCCTGGACCACCGCGCCGTGCTGCTGGTCAACGAACGCTCCGGCCGCGCTGCCGTGCAGGTGCCGGCGCCGAGCCTGATGCTCGATGACGGCGAGATCGATCAACGCGTGCGTTTGATGCGGCCGATGGAAAGCCATCATGTTGCATTGAAGGCCATGGCGGAAAGCCATTGGCTGGAGACGGATCGAGATCGATTCAGTGCAGTCTGGCAGGCCGAGCTTGCCGAAGTGCCGGAATTTGCAGAAAGCACGATCCACGTCGTTGCCGGACTTCTTCTTCCGATCTGGAAGCGGCTGCCGAACGAGTCGACGCGTGTCTACCGCCTCCAGACCGACGCCGGTGAGCGGATCATTGGGCGAAAGGTGTCATCGGCCTGGGTCGCCGGCGCGCTTCTGGGGGAGCGACCGACAATAGGACCCGGGGACGCCTTTGCCGCGCTGCTCGAAGGTCGCACGGTTCTCGACCTTGCCGAAGGACTGCAACTCCGGCGGGTCCGCGTCATGGGCGCGCATCGTATCGAGCTGTCTGACTTCACTGACAGCATGCGGGACCGTTTGCGTGCCTATGGACCGGAGATCATCTCCTGGAAGCTGCGCATGTTCGTGCCGACCGATGCCGGCGGCGTCTGCGTCCTTGCCAGAGTACTCGAACGGTATCCGGTCGAGCGCATCGGCGAACGGGAGGCCGTGTGATGTCACGCGACGCTTCCGAACTGGCACGCCGTCTCGCGCGCGAGGCCGAGGCGGTGTGTCGTCAGTATCTTTCCAACGGCAGGCGCGAGGGGCGCTACTGGCTGATCGGCGACGTCCAGAATACACCGGGTCGCTCCTTGTTTGTGCGGCTCTACGAGTCGCCAAAGGGACCGGCAGGCAAGTGGACGGATGCCGCGACCGGTGAACACGGTGACCTGCTCGATATCATCCGTGAACGTCTTGCGCTGCGCGATTTTCGCGACGTTGCCAACGAAGCGAGGCGGTTTCTGAATCTGCCTCGCTCAAGCCCTGAGCCTTCCCTAAATCCCCTTCGTCCAGCGGTACCGCGTGGGTCACGAGAAGCGGCAAGGCGCCTCTTTGCGATATCGCGGCCGATCGAGGGAACTCTCGTGGAGCACTATCTGCAGCGTCGCAGAATTGGGGCCGTGCACCATGGCGACAGTCTGCGTCATCAGCCGCGTTGCTACTACCACGGGCCTGACGACGACTTGCCTCCGGAGATCTGGCCGGCGATGATCGCCTGCGTCACCGATATCGAAGGCTTGATCACCGGGGTGCACCGCACCTGGCTCGATCCGGAGGGCTTTGGTCCGAGCCGGCTCGGCAAGGCGCCGATCGAGACACCGCGGCGGGCGATGGGCGATCTGCTTGGCAATGCCGTCCGCTTTGGCGTGGCCAATGACGTGCTCGTTGCGGGCGAGGGTCTGGAGACCATGCTCTCGCTTCGTTGCGTACTGCCGACCATGCCGATGGCGGCGGCACTCTCGGCCAGCCACCTCGCGGCCCTGCTGTTCCCGCCGACGCTGCGACGTCTCTACATCGCTTGCGATGCGGATGAGGCCGGTATGGGCGCGGCGGCGGCCTTGACGTCGCGCGCCGACAAAGCCGGCATCGAGGCCTTTGCCCTGTCGCCCAGGCTCGGTGACTTCAATGAAGACTTGCGCGCGTTGGGCCTGAAGGAACTTCGAGCAGCGGTAAGGACACAGCTCACGCCGCAGGACGTCGCCCGCTTCCTTCCTTGAGACCACAGGGTCAGGACAGCGGCAGTCGAGCTGAACCCGAAATCGTCATCGTCTTTCCCGGCGCAGTCAGCTTTGCCGGATAGAGTTGCGCCCATGGCCTTCTAGAGGGCGATCGGACGGCAGGCGGTCCGCCCCGGCAATGGCTGCGGTCACGGCTATTTTCCGCCGGCCCTGCGGGCCTTTGCATCGCGAAACAAAATAGCCGCGACCTACGCCATCCTCCGCTGTCGCTTCGGCCCTGCGCTTCCGCTACGCCCTTGCGGTCTTCAGCGGACGAGACGCTCCGGGTTCTGGTCCGGTCCGCCCGCCCTCAGGTGATCGCCACGAAGGCCGCGATGGGCGCGGCCGATCCGGCGAAAGGACCTCACCATGACGACCGACCACGACGATACCGAGTTCGAACGACCGCATGGCTCATCCCCGACCGACCATGTCCTCAACGAGCTGCAACTCTATGGCCACCGTCCCTTCCAGGATGAACCGGACCCGAGGCCACTACCCGAAGGCAAGGCCGTCGCTGCTTCCATCGCCGATATCTTCGACGCCTTCGTTGCAACGCTGAGAGATACCCGGCTCGAACCCGACCTGGAGGATCTGCTCTGGTCGACCGTCAACCTGTTCCACCGCGCGACAGGCCGCATCGAGCGCGAGCTCGATGACAACGAACGGTCGCAGCAGAAGAGCCAGCGCGAGCAGAACGGCTCGGAGGTGCGATCGGTCGAACTCGAGCGTCTCACGGCCGAAGGCATCACCTTGATCGAACGCCGAAACACCATGGAGCTGTTCCGCGATCTGGCCACCGAGCACTTCGAGATGCACACCGGTTCGCCCTGGCGTCCCCGTTCCGGGTCACTGGTCAATCATCGCACGCTTACATCCGCAGTCATCGACAGCCGCGATTTCCTCGCCGCGAAGCGCCGCAGGGAAGCCGAGATGATGATGCCGCCAGGGCCCAAAATCGCCCTGACGGGCGGACTGGACTTCAACGACGTCTCCCTGATCTGGGACCGTCTCGACAAGGTTTACGCCAAGCATCCGGACATGGTGCTATTGCTCGGCGGCTCGCCGAAGGGCGCCGAGCTAATCGCCGCCAAATGGGCAGCCAACCGCAAGGTCCCACAGATCGCATTTAAGCCAGACTGGACCAGGCATGGCAAGGCAGCGCCGTTCAAACGCAATGACGCCATACTCGATGAGTTGCCGGTCGGCGTAATGACCTTCCCGGGCAGCGGCATCCAGCAGAATCTGCGCGATAAGGCGAGAAAGCTTGGAATCCCGGTCTGGGAGTTCGGCGGCGCGTGAGCGCCGCTTACTCGTTGACGTCCAGCTCGTAACGCAACTTCGCGCCGGTGCTCGACCAATCGTCGATCAGCTGGACGATAGGGCGTCCCTCGCCACGATAAATTTTTCCAGCAACTTGCGCCGTGGCGTTGATGAAAGGTTGCGGTCGTTACATCCATGGGAACGGGGCCATCACCATCTTCGTTGGAATGGTCCTCAACACGTTCGGCATCGTCGCTGGTTGATCTGCACGTCGGTGGTGTATGCCCCTGCCGGTTTTTATAGCCATCAGCGCGGGGATCATGGCAGCCACGCGGAAGGGATAATCCATCCCCGTCATCGTCGTCGAACAGGTACGCCCGCATCGGCGCGTTGAACAAAGGCTTGTCGAGCTTGCGCTAGCGGAGCTCGGACTTTCCTCGAATTACCTGCCCAATCCGCACGTGTTTCCGGGCGACCCACACCAGAGCCGGTAGCTGTGAGCCCTCTGGTTGAGCCGACGGCTCTGTTCAGCGACGATGCCGCCGCTGCCGCACATCGTTGGTTCCGGCGCGATCCCTGCCAACCTTCTTGTCTGTCACGACGCCATCCGCCACGTCTTCTCCGTTAGATTGTGGTTCAGCGCGCGGACGCACCGGACCTCCTTGATGGCTTGATCTGTCCGAAGACCGGCTGCGCCTCGATCGCCTGAGCCGCAACACCGTCGCTGCGACTTTCTTCCCCTGGGCTGACGCCCATTCCTCGCGAGCCAAGAAAGTCTCAACCCCGGTGTCCTCCGCTGCGCTCCGGCCCGCTGGCGGGTGCGTCGTCGATCGTCTTCAGCCTGTAGATCGCCATCGAGGCCGCGGTGGTCGCGGGCTCGAACAACAACAGGAGAAATGACATGGCTACCATCGGTTCATTCAAGAAGGTCGGCAACGATTTCCAGGGCGAAATTGTCACCCTCAGCCTGCAGGCGAGGGGCGTTCGCATCGTGGCTGAAGACAACCGTTCGTCCAACGAGAACGCACCCAGCCACCGCATCTATGTGGGCCGGGCGGAGATCGGGGCCGGCTGGTCCAAGCGTTCCGAGGAGGGCCGCGACTACCTCTCGCTCAAGCTCGACGACCCTTCGTTCAACGCGCCGATCTACGCGAACCTGTTCAATGACGAGGAAGGAGACGGCTTCACGTTGATCTGGTCGCGGTCGCGCAAGAGCAACGACTGAGGCGCCTCCCGGGAAGCCCCGTCCGGTCCGCCGGGCGGGGCTTTTCGCTTCCCAGCGATCAGGCTGCAGCGCCGCTCGCTGAAGCTGCTGTAATGACCGGCGGCCGATGGCATGCCCCGGAGATGCCAAGGGAGTTTTGCGCGCATCCCCCTGTCGGCGCAGGTTGGGCGCCGCAAAAGGCTGGCGTTGCCTGGACGAGCATTCGGTTGCGGATTTTGACCGCATGATACGGCCATGCAAAATCTCGGCAGGACGTGAATTTCTTAAGCCATTGTTTACGCGGTCGACGTGCTCGTCGATTCGGCCGCAATGCCTGATTCGAAGCGGAATTCGCGAGTCTCTGAGTCGCAAGGGAGTCAATCGCAGCTGGTTAAATTTGCGCCGATCAGCGCGGCGCGACTCGCTCTATAGATCTTGGGAGATATGTGCGCTGAACTATATGGAGGGGCCAATGAGAAGCTCGTTCTGCCTTTTCACCATTCCGCAGGCGACAATTGTACGCAATTGCCTGAGCCAATTGATTGTGAGCCTCTCAGCGCTCGCTTCAACGGCAATCCTGTTGATCCAGCTGGTGCCGACAATGCTGGCTGGATAGAGACCGGGAATCCGAATTCCCTATTGGTGCACGGCGCGTCGTTGTGGCGGATTCAAGCCAACGCTGCCGTTTGATTCGATCAAAGAAAAAGCCGGACCGTTTAGCGCATAAGCGCTTGGAGGTCCGGCTTCGCGATTGTCAGGCCTTTTGAACCACATCAAGCCGCGGCATTTCAGTCTCCCGGTGACAGGACCGCGCGCGTCTTGATGTGTCTCAGGCCAGAGAGTGTGTAGGGAAGAACCTACTTCTTCTTTGCAGTCTTCTTCTTCTTCGCGGTCTTCTTAGCTGCTGCCTTCTTCGCTTTCTTGGCCATGTTGCCCTCCGTGATCCCAAGTTGGTTGAATGCAAGTCGAGTGCCGACATGCATGATTGAAGAGTACACCACAATTGCAGATTTGATACTGCGGGTTTCGAAGAAGGTAAACGGCATTGCGATTTGCTCGCCGCGACGTTTCATCGCCTCATGATTCGTCGATGCTATGTGAATGCCGGCCTCGTAGCGGCCGCGCTCTCGCCAAGCACGATCAGGTGGTCGGCCTGACCCCGACCGCCGATCGATACTGCGTTAGGTCGCTGTCAGCCTGGCAGCCCTCCGGCTGCGATTCGCGTCGCGCGGCGTGCGGTCCGAGCTGGAACGCTGGGAAAACAGGTGGCACGGGGATGATCGCGGCTTCGCGGAGATCGGAAATTGGGGCTGGATAGAAACAAAAATGGCGCAGCGCGCCATTTTTTTCCCTTACGATAGCGACTCGTCGGAGATTCGTTGGGGCATTTCTCGTGAAATACGCCGCCGCCGCTACATCAAGTGCCACCGCCAGCCATGATGGTCCCGCAGCGTTCGATCCCAGCGACTGGGCGTGGGAATTTCTGCGCCGAAATCCGGATTACCGAGCTGACTGGCAAGCCTCCGTTCCCAGACGTCTGTCGCATGTCACCTTGACGGACGGCACCCGGCTGTTGCGGTTACGGCGGCGCTATCCTCGCGCCGAGCGGTGGGGATTGTATGCGTTTGCTGATCCCTCGTTTCCGGCTCGCCGGGCGCCTACGTTCTGGCATCTCGATGCGTTGCAGCGGATTGTTCGGCTTCGCGCGGAGCTTCCCGCCGAGCCCACCCAACATCATAAAGGTACTGCGCTGCTTGCGCTGTCGGATTTCAGGGTCGATCGGGTTGCTGCCATCGGCGTCGATAACGTCCCCCTGGTCCTGATGAAGGGCCCGGGAAGCCATGTGCCCGTCGAAATTTCCGGCCTCGCCGCATTGTCTTTGCCGTTTGCGCCGGTGTTCGAAATCGGTGGCCTGCTTGACTTAGGTGCTCAAACCGAACTGTTGAAGCGCCTCCATCGCTTTGCCGAAAAGGGACCGAACTCCGGCAGTCGGCCGACATTTGCGATCGACGAACGGCTCCACCATGCGTTGATTGCGCTCGATGAAAGTATAGCCGGCAAGACCTATCGGCAGATCGCAATCACCATCTATGGCGAGAAGAGAGTAGCGGAGGAATGGCAGGGAACGAGCCAGTTCCTGAAGGACCGCACGCGGCGGCTGGTCGCCAAAGGCACCGAGTTGATGAAGGGCGGCTACCGGGATTTGCTGCTCTAAGCGTTCAGTCCTTTTGGTCGATGATCGCCTTCTGATCTAGGGTGGCGATTTCGCTTTTTCTTCTCTTCGCCACTGCCGCTGACGCATGGGTTGGACGACGCTTGCTCTCGCGCTCGCACTTTGGCGAGGCGCCAGACGGGAACGTCGGACATGGCAGATGACGTAAGGAAAGATCAGGAGCCACCGTTCCTGAACACCGTGGAGGCCGCGGCCTGGCTGCGGCTCACCAAGAACACCCTGGAAAAAATGCGGGTGCAGGGCAGGGGCCCGGTCTACCGCAAGCACGGACGCTATGTCCGTTATCACATCGAAGATCTCGTCGATTATTCGAAGGCCAGTTTGCGAAGATCGACATCCGATGCAAGTTGATCGACATCTGCGTGCACGCATCGTCGTGCTGGCGGCGATCTCAGCGGCCAATATTGCGATGCTCGTCGGCCTCGGCGTTCATGCACCACGGATCGTCTACAATGCCTCTGGCAGTGCGCCGCTCGGCTTCTATTACCTGGAGAACCGCCTGCCCGATCGCGGAGAGGTCGCGGTCGTCAAACCGCCGCCAATGCTCGAGGCCTTGATGGCCGCGCATGGAATCTTGCCGGCCGCAGTGCCATTGCTAAAACAAATCGCAGCCGCTGGAGGCGATGAAGTCTGCCGCTCCAGGGAGCCGGCAGGTGTTCTGGCCGTGAACGGCAGGGTGGTCGCCGAAGTGTTGGACCGGGACCGGGAGGGGCGGCCCTTGCCGTCTTGGGATGGCTGCATCCGGTTGGTCGATGGCGAGTTCTTCCTGCTGCAGCCGCATCCTCATTCGTTCGATTCCAGGTATTTCGGTCCGGTATCGAGATGCGACATTCTGGGTGTTGCCCGGCCGATATGGACCTGGAATCCGGATCAATAGGCTTCGTGATCGATGACGAGGGGTACTTTACGCAGACTGTTGCATAAATTCTCCGCTCGAGAAGTGGAAAAAATCGCGCAGCTTCTGGTCCACGTGCTCGAGCGACGCGGTGACGACCTTACGCGCGAAAATGTCATGAAACAGGCGACTTCGCTAACGGATGTCCCGGGCGACCTCACGCTACCCGGGATCGCCATCAACACTTCGCCAACCGACTACCGCGTCCGCAAGCAGCTTCAAATGATGAAGTTCAACGGCGAACGCTGGGAGGTGTTCGGGCCGATACTGGAGGATGCGGGTCCGGGTTAGGCCGTCATACTTCGAGTCCAATCGGCGGCCTGTGGACTGATGATTTGTCTCGACGCGCGGCGGTCACATCAGCTGGACAACCAGCAGGGTGAACATGCCGAAGCTGACGGCAGGCGTGCACTTCCATTGCGGGAGGCTGCCCGGCTTGTTGAGCGGGCGGGCGCACCGTGACGGACATTCGGTTTGCATTCGAAACGCTGCAACACGATCATGACGCTAAGACTTTCGGTTTTGCTACTGAAGGACCCTCGCTCACGCGGCAAGAGTTCGCGGAGGAATGCGATATTGACGTGCTGATGGCATACGGGCGATGCCTTTGGCCCGCGCTCTACTCGTCGCTTCGCTCCTCACCGAGCCACCCTGCGGGTGTCTCGGCCCTCCGGGTAACGATCGCTATCGCAAACGCTCGCTTCGATCGCAGACAGTGGGGGCATCGCAAGTCAACTGCCAAAGTCGCGGCGGCTCTTCGCGATGAATCGTGACGTGTTCGGCGCTATTGGATGATCCACCACAATCACCCGTATTGCATTTTGTCGCAAATCGCCGCGAGTACCGAGAATCTGTTGGCTTGGAAGTTGGACCCTCGGAGCCAGCGACGGAGGAGGGAGGAGGCGAGGAGGGCAAGATAAAAGCACTGGCGCCTGAGAGCCACCAAACCATTGTCTGCACATCCAAGTTTTGTCGCCAACCGTATCGGCGTTGTCGCCAAGGGAGCCGCTGCGCATTGTCGCGATTTACGAAACACGTCTGCGTCTTGCGGCAAGGTGGGAGAGCACGCACATGCTTCGGCACGATCGTGGAGAGCGGCAATGTCGGACACCGACGATGAACTGAGGGTCAGGCTCGGGCGAATCGGCAACCGCCGTGGTGGCAAGACCGTTGGCTACCTTAAACGCGTGCGCAAGATCGCGGCGAAAGCTGGCGCGGCGCGACTCGGCCGTAGCGCCGACTTCATCGGTTCGCGGATCGGCCGCGGTCATGCCGAAGGAACGCTCGCTGCGGGCCGACGTCCGGCAGGGGCGCGCCGCGTGGTCGTCAAGGCGCGTATTGTCCGCATCAAGTCCGGCGAAGGCGGCGCCGTCAGGGCGCATCTGCGCTATGTGCAGCGCGATGGCGTGACCCGTGAAGGCCAGCCGGGCGAGTTGTACGACGCCGGCAGCAGCCAGGCCGATGGCAAAGTATTCGCGCAGCGGGGGGAGCAGGATCGCCACCAGTTCCGGTTCATCGTCGCTCCCGAGGACAGTGCTGAGTTGACCGAGCTCAAGCCATTCGTGCGCGACCTGATGCGACAGATGGAGGCCGACCTCGGCACGCGGTTGGATTGGGTGGCGGTCGATCACTTTAACACCGGTCACCCCCACTGCCATATCGTGGTGCGCGGCAAGGACGACCAGGGCAAGGATCTGGTGATCGCGCGCGACTACATCGCGCATGGCATGCGCGCGCGCGCCAGTGAGCTTATCACCCGCGAGCTGGGTCCGGAGAGCGAACTGGACGCATTGCGAAAGCTCGAAAACGAAGTCGGCGCCAAGCGGTTCACCCGGCTTGATCGTGCCATACTGCGCGAGATGGATGGGGAAACCTTCCGACTTGCAGCCAGACCGCAGCGTGATCCGCGACAGCACGCCCTGCGCATGGGGCGGTTGCGAACGCTGGAGCAGATGCGTCTCGCGGAGGAGGCCGCGCCCGGCGTTTGGCGGGTCATGCCGGAAATGGAGCTGACGCTGCGGCGGATGGGCGAGCGAGGAGACATCATCAAGACCATGCATCGCGAGCTTACAGGGGCCGGGATTGTGCGGGCCGCCGGCAGCTATGCGATCTTCAATCCGGAGCAGGGCGGCCAACGCCTGGTCGGACGCATCGTGGGCGAAGGGCTTTCGGATGAACTGCGGGAGCACCGTTACATCGTGATCGACGGGGTCGACGGGCGAACGCACTATGCCGAGATCGGCGCTCTCGCCGCCGGCGAAGATCCGCCCGGTCGGAACACCATCGTCGAACTGAGATCGCGTACCGGCGGGCCGCGCGAGATCGACCGGACCATCGCACGGGTCGCCGCAGCCCGCCACGGCATCTATAGCGACCGGCTGCATCGCGACTTCGACCCGCAAGCCTCCGAGGAGTATGTGGCCTCGCACGTCCGGCGCCTTGAAGCGATGCGGCAAGAGGATATGGCAAGACGGCTCGCCGACGGTAGTTGGAGAATCGGCGAAGACTATCTCGATCGAGCAGCGCGGTATGAGACGCTCCATCACTCGCGCAACCCGGTGCGGGTTACGATGCTTTCGTGGCAAAGGCTGGAGAATCTGCCGGAGGCACTAGGGGCTACCTGGCTCGATCGCAAGCTGATCGGGAAGGATCCCGGTGGGCTCGCGTCAATTGGCTTCGGCGCGGAAGTCGAGACGGCGTTGCGCAGAAGACAGCAATGGCTGATCGAACAGGAACTTGCACGGGGGGAGGAAGGGCAAATGCGGTATGCGCGGAATATGCTGCGGACGCTAGAGGCGCGGGAATTAACGCGGACGGCCGCGGACATCTCTGCGCGCACGGGGCTCGAACATCTCAACGTCAAGGCTGGCGACAGTCTCACCGGCGTTTACCGGCGCATGCTGACGCTGAATAGCGGGCGCTTCGCCGTGATCGAACGGTCCCACGACTTCGCGCTGGTCCCCTGGCGACCGGTGCTGGAGCGGGCTCGCGGGCAAGTGGTCACCGGCAGGGTCGGCGGGGAGGGCGTATCCTGGTCGATTGGCATCAAGCGTGGAATCGGACGCTAGAGCGGCGGGTTGTGCGGACGTCAGCTCATCTTTCCAGCGCGACTTTTCGCAAGAAGCTTTCGCAATCCAATCTAAGGTGCTGAAGTTGCTGTGGTTATACGATTCTTGCGAGGATAGTATAACTTGCTCCCGCGTTCTGGTTCCGCCTTCTTCCCACGGCGCGCACGCTTCACCTCAACTCGAGGCGTGCCTTGGGCGCGTCAAGATCGGAGTGCCTTCGTTTGACGAGCGCGTTTACGTGCAGCAGCATTCAAGAGGAGGCGAGGGAGTAGCTTGTACTGCGGCCTCCGCCTTTGTCCTTGGCGAGGATGCCCTGATCAACGAGGTCCAGAATGTCGCGCAAGGCCGTGTCGGGCGAGCATTTCACAATTGCAGCCCATTTGCTCGATGTCAGCTTGCCCTCGAAACCGTCCAGTACACGATTCAGCAAGTCGCGCTGCCGATCATTGATATCTTTGCAGCGGCAAGCCGTTTTCTAGAACTCCGCCTTTTCCAGCGCGGTTGCTAGAATGGTCTCTGCCCCACTGAACGCGCGGTCGAGACAGCCTAAGAACCACTCAAGCGACGGCGTGATATTGACGTCACCCTTCTGGATGCTCTCAAGCATCTCGTAGTACGTCTTCCGCTCTGCGCGGATCTGGGCGGCTGGCCTTGCGAGGCGGCGTCGTAAGTAACCCCGAGTTAGAACTTTACTACCGTCCTCACTCCGAACACATCCGCATTCTTGAGCGCTCTACCGAGATTGTTGCCTAAGGGGTTGGTGGCGCCTCCGCCGGGATGCACGATGTGTTGGAAATTCGGTTGCAGCGTCCAGCCGGCGCGGATCTCGTACTGGTGGACAGCGGTGAATAACCCTTTGAAACTCCGGATCGGCCAGCCAGGCCCGGACAGGTTCCGAAAATCCATATCGAGCGCACGGGCCCATGGCGAAACATGCGCGTAGGCCGGGGCAATCCCGAACTTGTCTTTTGGACGTTGGTCGCTGAGCCCGATGAACTCAATGCCGCCGTCGGCGTAATAATCGACGAGATTGCGGTCGGGTGGACAGTAGGATGCCCTTGCAAAAATGCCGATGCCGCGCGCATTGCCTCAACTGCGGCTTGTGGAAGCCGCGTTGTCGCCAAGCGGCGCGGCTCTTTCTCCCAATTCGTGCGCCCGTTTTGCATCACAAGTGAGAACTCTCGCTGCATTAAGCGAGTTTTACCCTCGGTTCGCGGCTCCAGATGCGCAGCTTACCCAAACCATCGACGAACGATCTGGCGCTCTTGGTGCTGCCGATGACGATGCAGCCTTCGTCGAGATCGCCAGCGGCAACTCCGGACTTCGCTAGTAAAGGCAGAGCGGACTCTACATAGCCGATAAATTTGCAATGAGTAAAAGCGTCGGCCACGAAGTCACGCGCGCATGACTCCTGCAGAAGATCCTCCATCGCGTCTTTTGCCGGCAAAAGGGCAACCGCGTCGTACAGCACGGATGGACCTCCATCGATCATTTGATCGGCTTCGACCCAGCTACCGTCGCTGGCTTCGACGCCGGCTACTTTCGGCGCGATGATTTCATAGGTCGCTGAAGCCTTGTCGAGAGCGCTTTTCAGCGTCTTCAGCAGACCGGCGTCGCACCCGTCGGTGACGAGAATGCCAAGCTTGCGACCCTCGAAGCGTTCAGGGCCGTTGTCCACAATGCTTAGGGCTGGGGACGGATCGAGATCTTGGCGGGGCGGCACCGCGGCGTCGGCGGGTTTCGGCATCTTCTGCAGGCCGAGCTTGTCGGCGACTTTCTTGGCCAACGTCTCGTCGACATTCAGGAGATGCGATACCATGCGTTCCCGGATTGCTGGAATTTTCACTTTGCTGAGTTCGAAGGTCAGCGCAGCGGCGACATGCGCCTGCTCTCCCATTGTCTGACTAATGAAGAATTGACGGGCCTGGCTGTAGTGGTCCGCGAAGCTTTCAGCACGCAGACGCCGTTTGGCGCCTTGCTCAACGTCGGCGAACGGTGTGAACCCGCGCTGCGTCGACTCCCTGGCACCTTCGCCGAAGGAATTCGGTTGGTAGTTGGCGCGTCCAACGGGGTTGCGCATGGCCATATGGCCATCCTGCTGAAAGTGCGCGAACGGGCATTTGGGCGCGTTGATCGGGATGTGAGTGAAATTCGGGCTCCCCAACCGCTTTAGCTGCGTGTCGAGATAAGAGAAATTTCGACCCTGAAGCAGGGGATCGTTCGAGAAGTCGATCCCCGGCGGAACGTTCTGGGTCATGAATGCGACCTGTTCGGTCTCGGAGAAGAAGTTGTCGGGCATGCGATCAAGCACCAGCCGGCCCACCGGGACCGGTGGCAGGAGTTCCTCCGGAATGATTTTCGTAGGATCGAGAACATCGAATTCAAATTCATCGGCGAATTTTTGATCGAATAGCTGCAGCCGCAGTTCCCATTCCGGAAAATTGCCGGACTTGATCGCCGTCCAAAGATCCCGCCGGTGAAAATCGGGATCCGCGCCGTTGATCTTGACGGCCTCATTCCAGACGACTGACTGCAGGCCGAGCTTGGGCTTCCAGTGGAATTTGACAAAAGTCGACTCGTTCTTGGAGTTCACGAGACGAAATGTGTGGACACCGAAACCTTCCATAAAGCGAAACGAGCGCGGAATTGCCCGGTCGGACATCACCCACATGACCATGTGCATGCTCTCCGGAGTAAGACTGATGAAATCCCAGAAATTATCGTGGGCTGACTGCGCCTGCGGAAAGGCGCAATCGGGCTCTTCCTTGACCGCGTGGATCAGATCAGGAAACTTTATCGCATCCTGAATAAAGAAGACCGGGATGTTGTTGCCGACGATGTCCCAGTTGCCCTCCTGCGTGTAGAGCTTCACGGCGAAGCCCCGGACATCTCGGGCCAGGTCGACCGAGCCTTTGCTGCCGGCAACGGTCGAAAATCGGACGAAAGCCGGCGTCTTCTCGCCGGCGCGCTGGAATAGATCAGCTTTCGTGTATTTGGAAAGCGGCTTGTAGTTCTCGAAATATCCGTGAGCCGCGTATCCGCGAGCGTGCACGACGCGCTCGGGAATGCGCTCATGGTCGAAATGGAAGATCTTCTCCCGGAAATGGAAATCCTCGAGGAGTGTTGGACCGCGGGGCCCGATCTTGAGGGAGTTTTGGTCATCAGAGACCGGGCCTCCCTGGGCAGTAGTCAGTACCGGCGTCTTGCCCGCTGCAGTTTGATGAAGCTCACCGCCTGCACCTCGGGTCAGCTTTTGGTCGTGAATAGTCGCCGTTCCGGCAGAGGAGCCGGTCGATTTCGTCGTCTTGGCCATGGAGCGGATCCCCCGGTTGAACTGTGGAGTCATCCAATCCGCGTGCGGGGCATCCGTTCCTCTCGGACGATATCGTGCCGATTTGCTCGAGGGGTGGCACCGCAACCAATCGTGCTTCAGCCTTCCTAGTAAAGCCCTGAAAAGCGCGGAAATGTTCGGACTTAGATCAGCCGGGCACCTTGCAGCGACTGTCAGTGGCGCGGCAAGCGCGCCACTGACAGATATCAAGCGGCTATCACCGCAGCAGAAGAATCAGGATGATCAGCGGGATCGGGATACCGAGAAGCCAGAGTAAGATCGGCATAGTGTTTCCTTTCGTTATCGGCGGCGATTCCATGTGCCATCACGAAGGCCGCCGCCTTCCGTGGCTGCAAGGCTGGCGCAGAAAGCGCCGAGCAGGAGAGAAGCCGTGATCCAGAACGCGAGCGAAGCGGTTGCTTTGCGCGCTGTATCGACATCGGCTTTGATCTGCGTGACGACGTCGTTGACCCGTTTATCCGCGTCCTGCTGGCTTAAGCCGGTTCGGGCAGCCACGACCTTGGCGGTGTAATCGCGGTCCGGGGCTTTGAGTTCGCCTCCATTGCGGAAGCTTCGCGTAAAGAGGCGTGTTACCTCGCCACGTGTATCTGCCGGGTTAGCGTTAGATGTTTGTGCAGCGGAATCGCCCCGCAAGAGCGCGTCGACGTACCCGTCCATCGGACCGCTCGATTGAGCGGCGCTCGTGACAGCTCCCTGGCTGACGCCGGCTGCAGTGCCACCAATAAGGCTTGTTGCCGGAGTGGCTAGCACGGCGGCGCCGAGCACCGAAGCCAGAGCCCAGGCAATAAACCCGTGCGCCGTATCGCGAAAGTATACTTCATCCGTATGCACACCCTGCCATCTTGAACGCAGACGTCCAGCGAGGTACCCGCCGATCGACGACGCGATCATGGCAATGACGATTAGATAAAGTCCGGTTGTTATTTTGAAGGTCGTGGCCGAGACGCCCGATGCGGCCCACGGTGAGACCACGCTGAGTCCAAGCCCGGTACCAAACGCGAGCAACACGAGGGTCATTGCACAGGCCGCGACCGCGCCCGCTACGATGGAAGGCCAGGACACGCCCGTTAGCGATGAGCCCGGGGAATCCCCCGGGGTAGCCACGACAGTATCGATCATTGAGTTTCGCTCCAAAATGACAGCGCGGAGCGCTATCTGCCGCAATAATGTGCACGCTTGCAGATAGTTCCTACGTGCTGGAACTTTGGGGTCCCGTACCGATTTTACCCGCGGGCTGCCAAAGGGGCGACGAATATGAGCGGCAAAAAGCGCGCAAAAGAATCGTCTCACATTTCAAAGTTTTTCGGCGAACTTGCCAATAAAACTTCCCTGGCCGCAGGTCGGGCTTCGACCTTTATCCTCGCGGCAAGCATCGTCGTCGTTTGGGCTGTCAGCGGCCCGTTGTTCGGCTTCTCTGACACTTGGCAGCTGGTCATTAACACCGGCACGACTATCGTGACTTTTCTTATGGTGTTTCTGATTCAGAACTCGCAGAACCGTGATAGTGCGGCCATTCAAGTCAAGCTTGACGAACTGATCCGCGTAGGTGCGGCCCGAAATTCACTGGTTGGTATCGAACATCTGACCGACGACGAACTGGAAGATCTGCGCGACAAATGCGAGGCGCGGGCGCGCGCCGAAAAAGTCGGTGACGAGACTGTCGACAAAACGCGGCAGTCCGCGCTCCGTGCCGCCGAACGGGTCGCGAACTGATGCGTCCCGCAACAGGTGGTCAATCTCAAACAGCCGCCGCAGAGAATATTGACGCAGTCGTGCGTCTCGAAAAGCGAGACGAAGAGATGCTCGCCGTCCATCATCGCGTTTTCCACTGGGTCGGCTGGTTTGTTGGCACGATCCAGTTTATTAGCGTTCAGTGCGCTCTTGTCTTCTGCTGGATCGCGTTCAATCTCAATTTCAAGCAAAATGCCTTCGATGAATATCCGTTCCCCTTGCTCGCGACGATCCTCGCTCTCGAAGCTGTTTTGCTCACTTCCTGCGTGCTGATCCGCCAGAGCACTATTGACCGGACGTTGGAACGGCGCGATCACCTCGAACTCCAAATCAGCCTCCTTGCCGAACGGGAAGCGACCCGGTCCTTGCGCATACTGCAGCGGATCGCAAAAAGATTGGATGTCGAGGATGACGAAGATTGCACGCCCGATGAGCTCGCCCGCGAAACCTCAGTTGACGAAATCGCTCGCGATTTGAGAGAGCGGGAGAAAACGGAAAAGCTTAACGAAGAGGGTGACGGATCCGAAGCTGCGCGATCTACTTAGGTCCGCAGCGGGGCGCCGTACACGATGCGCAGAGGTCGTTAATTCGACCATCGTTCCGCGGCGTTGAATGCAATGACACGGATCGGATTGCTAAATTGAGCTTCCAGGAGACCAACGATGGCTGCCTCCAGGTCCGCATGCCCGGCCGCCAAAATCATTCTGTGTAGATCGTCTGATCGGCCCGGCCCGGGACGATGGAAGGCGTCCAGTCAGACCTACGGCTACCCCAACTATCGACTGGGGCTTGGCAATCGCTCGGGGTGAAGTTCGATTCTCGAGTAGTCGATGCGGCGTTCAGGAGTCTCGTTTTCGATCCACATCAACGTGACACCGAGCGGCAGTCCGGGGCATTGATCGACAGTGCCGGCACCCGCGGCAATTCTTCCAGTGGACTTGCCTGAGACCCGGATCACGACTTCGTCGATCCCGAACCACGTCGGCGGACCCTCCGTGTGGCGTTTTGTGTTTATTACCGCTTCAAAATTCTTGCCGTCGAGATGATACCAGCCCTCGTACTCAATGAAGGCATCGCCGCCAGATATCCGCCCGTTCTTTACGGCTACGAGCGCGGTACCAGTACCGCTCGGCGTCCGAAACCAAACGCTGTAATCTCCTTCGCGCAAACTGATCTCTCCATTTAGCGCCAACGCGCGCAGAATACTCTACAACGTTCAACGCGTGAGTTCGGATCATAAGTCCGTCGAGGCGTGCTTAATGACAGGTGTCGGGCCGGAATTTTCTTCCGCTGAAGAGTGCGGCTCAGCTTTCGACATCGATACGTGACCGCCCGGGGCGATCTTAATCCTTCCCTAACCGTAAGAAATGGGCAGCGCGTCAGCCTGGTCCCGGGCTTCGGGAACGGCGCCCTGAAGGCCTGAGAAGGCACCATGCTGCTCTCAGCATCGGAACTCGTTCATCTCGGGCGCGTTTTGGCCTTCATGACAAGGGATGATTCGACTGAGTCAACTGTCGGCGCTGAGCAAAGAATAGACAACGCTGTGGACGCCATCCGCGGCATGTCCCGGGATCTTGCTGAAGAAGTCGCGCCTCGTCCGAGGGTGCTCAACGGGTTGAGCGCGGCTACACGCAGGGCGCCTATCCAATCGTTGGCAACCGCATTCCTGGTCGGTGTGATACTCGCGCGCCGGTAGCGATTTGGGCCGGTATGGCCCCGCCCACCAGCTGATCGAACTACTGCGGCAAGACCTCAGAACGCCCTTCGCGAGCCTGCTCTTTTAAGGGACCTCTTCGGAAATGGGGGCGGCGAGCGGACCGCCGGCCCAATTAACCGGCTCCGGCATCTCCATCGGGTCTAGCTTGTCGCAGAACACACACTTCAATTCTGTGCGTCCTGTGGGGCTGGGGGCCGGTACCATTCTCTTACCGCAGTGCAAACAGCGGGTGACGCGGTCCATCGTAACCTCCCGAAATTTGCCAGCTCAATTATCTCATGGAACCGTGGTTCCAATGCGTTGCAATTCTTTTACGAGTGAGCCGCAATGAAGGAGGTTATCGCACAGGTCATGCGCAAGTACGGCCTGATGGTCACCTTATCAGCTGCGAAGCGCAAGCTGCGCGTGCGCGTCTGACTGCGTTCTTGAAAGATAAGAAGGACACCACGCGGAGGCTCGCCGTTGAAGGCGTGAAGTATCTCCGCGAGGACAGGAGTTCCCGGACTTCGCTGGCTAGATCCAGAGTTTTTGCGGCGGCATCGGATGGTAGGGAGAGCCGGTGGACCTTGATCCCGTTGCCGTCGGGGCTGCTAGATAATGGCAGCGCCCGCACTCCAGCTAACCGAAACCGAAGTGAAGGCCCACGCGCGTTGCGCGGCCTTTCGCTCCTAAAGAAGCCGCGCTGTTCCCGAGGAGCGGAACTGGGCGTGCCGCTGTCGAACGGCGGTTCCGGCGCATATTCCAAATAGAGTTGAATTGCCAGTGCAGCGTCGTCGCCAGGAAATTCGGTGGCGGGGCGCAGTGCTCCGTCGATGTCTACCGTGACCTCCGCAGCGAATACATAGCTTCCGTCCACAACCACGCGTTCTGCAACCGGTCAACCCTTTATCGCACGGTCAACCCTTTATCGCATCGGCTTCCAATGCCTCCTTGACCGCCTCGTCGACGTGCTCGAGCCATATGAACTCGAGCGCCTCGCGGGCGCCTTTCGGGATGTCGTCGTAGTCGCGCTTGTTGCGGGCAGGGAGCATAACCCGCGTAAGCCCCGCTGCAGCTGCGGCGACGACCTTCTCCTTGATGCCACCGACCGGAAGAACTAGGCCCCTTAGGGAAATCTCGCCAGTCATCGCGGTATCTTTGCGCACCGTCCGATTGGTCAGAAGCGAAGCCAATGCGGTGAACATGGCGACGCCTGCGCTCGGACCGTCCTTCGGCGTGGCGCCGGCGGGGACGTGGACATGTATGTCGCTCTTCTCGAAGAGTGCAGGGTCGACTCCGAGTTCGGAGGCGCGACTCTTGACCAGGGTCATCGCTGCCTGTGCGCTCTCGCGCATGACGTCGCCAAGCTGGCCCGTGAGCAGCAGGCCGCCGCGGCCGGGCACGCGCGAGGCTTCGATGAATAGGATGTCGCCGCCGACCGGCGTCCACGCCAGCCCGGTCGCGACGCCGGGTACGCTGGTGCGTAACGCGATCTCGCCTTCGAAGCGGGGCTGTCCGAGGACCGTCACCAGATCCTTGGGTTCGATCGCGACCTTGCTCGACGAGGCTTCCGCGATCTTCACGGCCGCGAAACGAAGCGCACGCCCGATCTCGCGCTCGAGCGAGCGGACGCCGGCCTCCCGCGTATAGCCTTTGATAATGAGGCGGAGCGCTTCGGTTTCGATCTCGGCCTGTTCAGGTTTCAGACCGTTCGCTTCCAGCTGGCGCCGCACCAGATACCGCTCCGCGATCTCGAGCTTTTCGTCCTGAGTATAGCCGGGGAGGCTGATGATCTCCATTCGATCCAGCAGCGGCCCCGGAACCGTCTCGAGGTTGTTCGCGGTCGCGATGAAGGCGACCCGAGAAAGGTCGAAGGGAACCGCGAGATAGTTGTCGCGGAACGTAGAGTTCTGCTCGGGATCGAGGACCTCGAGCATCGCGGCCGACGGATCGCCCTGTACGCCGCGGCCCATCTTGTCGATCTCGTCGAGCATCATCACGCAATTGCGGGCGCCGACCTTCTTGATACCTTGGATGATGTTGCCGGGGAGAGCGCCGATGTATGTGCGGCGATGGCCGCGGATTTCGGCCTCGTCGTGCACGCCGCCGAGGCTGACGCGTACGAACGTCTTGCCCATGGCGCGGGCGATCGATTGACCCAGCGAAGTCTTGCCGACGCCGGGCGGGCCCGCGAGGCAGAGGATGGGCGCTTTGCCCTGGGGCGCGAGCTTGCGCACGGCCAGATATTCGATGATGCGCGTCTTGATCTTCTCAAGTCCGAAATGATCCTCATCGAGGATCCGGCGTGCTTCGGCGATGTCGATGGGCTTCTCAGCCGGAACGGTCCAAGGAAGCTCGACAAGCCAGTCCAGGTACGTCCGGACCATTCCGGCCTCGCCCGCGGCCTCGGGCATCCGTTCGTATCGGCGGAGCTCCTTCTTCGCCTGGCTGTCCACCTCGGCGGGCATCTGCGCCTTCGCGATGGCTTCCGTCAGTTCGGCGACTTCCTGCGCCTTGCCGTCGCCCTCGCCGAGTTGGCGCTGGATGGTCGCCATCTGTTCCCGCAGGATCGCTTCGCGCTGGCGCTCGTCGAACGTGGCTTTGGTCTTCTGACCAATCTCGTTGGTGAGGCGCAGCACCTCGAGGCGCTCGGCCAAGAATTGCGAGACCTTTTCCATGCGTTTCGACACGTCGATCGTCTCAAGGATCTCTTGCTTCTCCTGCGCTTTGATGTCGAGGTATGACGTCGCCATGTCCGCCAGCGTCGACGGCGACGTCAGCGACTGGAAGGCGGCAAGCAGCTCCGGCGGCGCCTGCGGCAGGAGTTCGATCGCTTCAACGGCCTGACGCTGAAGGTTGAGGAAGCGCGCCTGGATCTCCGGAGACGTCGCCGTAGGCTCCGGAATCTCAATGATGCGTGCGGCGAGGAACGGCGTTCCGAGCAAGAAGTCGACGATCCGGGCGCGCTGCACGCCCTGGCAGATGAGATGGTTCGTGCCGTCGGGGGCGGTGATGTAGCGGACGATATTGGCGACCGTGCAGACGCGGTGCAGATCGTCCGGAGCCGGTTCTTCAGTTTCAGGTTTCCGCTGCAGGAGGATCCCGATGGCCCGTTGTTCGCGGAGAGCCTGCTGGGCCGCGGCCAAGGATCGCGGCCGGGCGATGGTGATCGGCGCGACGGTGCCCGGGAATATGACGGCATCACGGACCGGCACGATGATGAGTGCGTCGCTCGGAATCCGGACTTCGGCTTCAGGGCGAGCGGTGGAGTGGCTAGTTTCTTCGGAATCCATCTTGGCCCTCAAAACGTCTTTGCGAGGCGGAGAACGATGCAGCCGTTGGCCGCGAAGCGGCTGACGTCGCAGCAGCCGGCCGGCAGCACGATGCGGCGCTCGAAATGACCCTGCGGCAATTCGAGTCGGTGGATGCGCGCGTGGCGCAGTTCGGCGGGCAGGGTTCGCTGGCCTCGGATAACGAGGATCCCGTCCGCGATGACGGCCTCGACGCCGTCCGGATCGACGCCGGGTAGCGCCACGAAGATAAGGACCTCGTCGTCGGTCTCGATGACGTCAATCGGCGGCTCCCATGTCGACCCACGTGGCTCTGCCGTCGCAGTCAGGCTGAAGAACTGCCGGTGCATGCGCTCGGCGCGGGAAAGCTGTTCTATGGCCTCCGACA
The DNA here is from genome assembly GCF_049993905.1 of Bradyrhizobium sp. McL0615. Lineage (NCBI taxonomy): Bacteria > Pseudomonadati > Pseudomonadota > Alphaproteobacteria > Hyphomicrobiales > Nitrobacteraceae > Bradyrhizobium > Bradyrhizobium sp. McL0615. Next base: position 3,838,044 of record NZ_CP188254.1, read on the forward strand.
GCATCCAGTTCATAGGGTCTCTTCCCGGCATCCGATCTCTCCGTCTGAGCCTCCGGCATCTATTGGACGGGCGGCGGCTGCGGGATTATAGGTCCGCGGAGAGGGGGTAGGAACCCGTGCGGCGGTGAAATTCCGGTAGGAAGGGGCTCTTGAAATGCAGGCTTCTGTCCGCTGCCGGATTCCGTTACGTCCGGTCAGCCTCCGCTGCAGCTCGTTGAACTAGCGTGCGTCTATGGCGCATTCGACATCGACGATCCAAAAGCGACCACTGCTCACCGACCTAACTGGGTCGCGCGCAACCCTTCGCCACGCGCCAGCGATTCTATCCAGGCCGCCAACTGCTATTCAACTCTTGAAACAAACTTCGCTGCAGCGACGTTATCTTGGAAACGTGGTATTCCTGCAAAAACAGGAAGTGCTTCTGATCTCCGACCGGCAGCGGAAATGTCCCCGTCCGATGATGCAAAAGAAGCCAGTGACGGAGCCCGCCGACGGCGGAGAAGGAGCAACACCTTACTGTTGGTCCTGGCGGTTGGATTTCTTATCTTTGGGGCCGCCGCGGGCGCACTGTATTACGTCTTGCGGCCGGTAACTCTTCGGATCGCCGTCGGACCGCCGGGAAGCGACGATCACAAAGTGATTGAGGCGATGGCCAGGACCTTCGCCAGCGAGAGCAGGACAGTCCGACTGTCTCTTGTTACGACCGACGGCGCCGTCGAAGCCCTTGGCCTGCTTGGTGCTGGCAACGCCGATCTTGCGGTCGGTCGTGGCGATCTGGAGATGCCGGCGGACGCGCAGACAGTCGCCATCGTGCGTAAGAACTTCGCCGTGCTGTGGGCGCCTTCTGAGCTTGCGGAAAAGAGCTCCAAAAGAAAGCCCGTGCCGAAAATCCAGGAGATCGGCGGTCTCGCAGGGCACAGGGTCGGCGTGATCGGCCGGACGCCAGCGAACGCTGCGTTGCTGCGGGTCATTCTGAGCGCGTCCGGCGTTGATGCGGACAAGGTCGCGGAAACGCAATTTGGCACAGACCAAATCGAGGAGCTGGCGCGGGACCCGACGCTTGATGCATTTATGGCGGTCGGTCCGCTCGACAGCAAAATCACCGCAGACGCCATCGCCGCTACGGTCCGGTCACGAGGCGAGCCGAAGTTCCTCGCGATCGATGCGTCGGAAGCCATCGCCCTCAAGTACCCGCGCTACGAATCCGAGGAAATTCCACCGAGCGTCTTCAATGCGAATCCGGCCTGGCCGGATGACAAGGTCGAGACGGTTAGCGTCAGCCACCTCATTATGGCGCGAAAGGCTTTGTCCGAGACGACGGCGGCGGCATTTTTCCGGCAGCTGTTTGCCGTCCGTCAGGCGATTGCCAGCCAAGTACCTGGCGCTGCACACGTTACCAAACCGGATACTGAAAAAGACACCGGGCTGCCGGTGCATCGGGGAGCGGCAGCCGTCATCGACGGCACCGAGCGCACCTTCCTCGACAAGTACGGCGATTATTTCTGGTTTGCGCTCCTGCTTCTCTCCGGAATTGGTTCGGCCGGCGCCTGGTTGCGTCACTATTTCAATCGGGACGAAAGGCAGGAAAACACCAAACATCGCGCTACAATCCTGGCTATGGTTTCGAAGGTGCGCACCGCAGAATCCGACCAGGAACTTCTGGCGATGCAGCGTGAGGTCGACGCCATCATAAGTGAAACACTCGAATGTTATGATGACGGCGCCATCGAGGAAGAGGAACTGTCGGCCTTTAGTCTGGTGCTCGAACTGTTCAATCACGCTCTCGTCGAGAGACGTGCGGCGTTGCGAGCGAACACGCCCGAATCCGCGCGCGGTGCGGCGACAGGCAACAGCTTCACGTCTCAACGATGATGGTGCTCGTGCCGACAGCGTGGGGATCCGCCGCCGAGGTCTTCGAGTGTAGCGCGAAAAGGATTACGTGTGGCGATCATATTCGCCGCGCTTGGATGCAAGCGTTCATGTCTTCCCACTCAGCGATGATGCAATAAGAGTGATCGCCCGTCTTGACGATATTGGCGTGGAGTAGACCCGACCACGTTGCCCCGATCTTGTCGTGAGCATTCAGAAAGTGCTGGTCGCCTTCCGGCTTGAAACGAACAGCATTAAAGGCAGCCATGGGCCTTCTCCATCGTCTCCATGATCGAGGATACGCAGCCTGTCCCGGAGGGCTACTGTGCTTTGACCATCTCGGCCAGCGAAGGTTGATCAACATTTGGAACTGAAATAATCTTTTTGTCACCTCAAAGAAGAGCCGGAGTACGGAGCCATGGATTCGATCCGTTCTGTAGTTTGTCGGGCACTCACTCTCGTCCTGTTCTATTTCGTCTGTTTGAACTTGCAGGCTAACGCCGAGCCACGGTGGCCATTGCCGGAGGGTATCAAGTCAGTTGAGGTCAACGGTTACGACATTGCGTATCAGGAGGCGGGCTCTGGCCCGAACATGGTTCTGGTGCATGGCGCGCTGACCGACTACAGAATCTGGACTACTATCGTTCCGGCATTTGCCAAGCGCTTTCATGTTATCGCGGTTAGCTTGCGTCACTACTATCCCGAAAAGTGGGACGGCACCGGCAACGACTTTTCCTTTGAGCAACATGCCGACGACGTCGCGGCGCTGATCTGGAAGTTGAACCTTGGACAGGTGCATCTGCTCGGCCATTCACGAGGAGGCGGTGTTGCCGTGAATGTGGCGAAGACTCATCCGGAGGTCATCAAGACGTTGATCCTGGCTGACCCGGTTGGATTTGAGTCGATGCTACCCAGCACACCCGAGTCGCAAAGGCTGGCGCAGATGACCCAAGATCGCATCGATACGCTTCGTAAAAATCTTGCGAGCGGAAATGCCGAGCTTGCTGCGCAGGTCTTTGTCGACTCGCTCAATGCGCCCGGTGCTTGGGCTACGCGGACCCTGGCGCAACGAGAACGGTTGTTCGACAACTTGGCTACCGCGGCGCAGATGGGCTTGGCTCCTGCAACGAGTTGCGAGCAGGTTGCAAAATTCAGCTTCCCAATTTTGATCCTGCATGGGGAGAACAGCCCCAAGAATTTTTCTGCAATGTCGGCGGCAGTGCGAAAATGCAAACCAATAGCCGAGCCAATTGTTGTGCCCAACGCCGCGCACAACATGTTTATCGACAACACTCCCGTCTTTAATGCAGCTGTATTCGGCTTCCTGTCTCACGACTGACTTGGGCCCCCGCGCCCAACCGCCTGATCTGTGGTACAATCAAAAAGCGGTCAAAATATCCTGGGAACTGTTGCGGCGGCCCATGTGCTGGCGCCGCTTGCACGGACCCTGCACAAAGGGGGAGCCGATGACCAAATCGAGCCGACGTACCATTCTTGCAAACGCTGCCGCCACCGCGGCGGCAAGCGCAGTGCCGCAGGTATTCGCTCAGGCGCAGCCGGCGGCGGCTGTTTCGGGATTGCCGGCCGGCGCCAAGCTCGGTTTCTACGAGAAAGGCAATGTCCGCATCCGTTATGCCGAGATCGGCTCGGGCTTCCCGCTGCTGGCGACGCCCGGCGGCGGCTTGAACTCCTGTATCGCCGTGTGGGCGCGTGCGGTGATCAACATTCCGGAGGACTTCAAGAACGATTTCCGCGTGATCACGATGGACCAGCGCAACGCCACGGGCGGCGAGTCCTCCGGGCCAGTGCCTGTCGACGACCCCTGGGGCGCGTTCGCCGACGACCAGCTGGGCGTGATGGACCATCTCGGCATCAACAAGTTCGCTTTCTTCGGCAACTGCATCGGCGGCCCGTTCGCGATGAAGCTGATGGAACGCGCGCCACAGCGCATTGCCGCGGCGATATTGAGCCAGCCGGTCGGGCACAAACCGTCGAAGCCGGACTACATGTACGACGCGGGCAAGACCGTCTGGGCCAAGGAACTGCGCGAGCGCCGGCCCGAGGTCTCGATGGAGACCATCGAGGCATATCTGCACAACCTTTACCGCCTGCGGCCCGATTTCGTGTACAGCGTATCGCGTGATTTCGCGAGATCATGCCAGACGTCGATGCTGGTACTACCTGATGACGTCGACGCGCATCCGCTGGAGGCGTCGATCGCTGTCGCCTCGCTCTGCCCGAATGCCGAAATCACGGTATTTCCCTGGAAGGACCCGCCGGAGCTGAAGGCGCGCACCATCAACCGGGCGCGCACTTTCCTGAAGCGATATCAGACGGCGTAGCGCGGTTGAAATCACCGCCGGCTGTCAATGAGGAGTTGGAATGCAATCGACGACGACCGCGAGTATCGACGCCGAGCGCATTCCCTTCTGGTCGGCCCTCATCAGGGACAGGCGCATTGCCCCGGCTCTGGGCCTCGGCTTCACGTCCGGCATGCCGTTCCTGCTGACCTATTCCACGCAATCGGCCTGGCTGACCGATGCAGGGGTGCCGCTGGCGACTATCGGCCTGCTCAGCGAACTGACCCTGGCCTACAAGTTCAAGTTCCTCTGGGCGCCATTTCTCGACCAATACGTTCCCCCGCTGATCGGACGTGTGCTCGGGCGGCGGCGCGGCTGGTTGATCGTGGCCATTCTCGCCGTCATAGCCATGCTGGCCGGTATAGCCTTCGGCGATCCCGGTCATTGGATTTGGTGGACCGTCGGATTCTCCGTCGCGCTCGGGATCGCGGGTGCAACGCTCGATCTCGTGCTCGACGGGTGGCGTATCACGAGCGTGCGCCCGCCGGAGAAACAGGCGGTGCTGTCCTCGTGGACAGAGATCGGTTGGCGCGTCGGCAATCTCGCGGCAGGTGCGGGTGCGCTCTACCTCGCCGACCGTATCGGCTGGAAGGGCGCGTATCTGTGCATGGCGGCCCTGATGCTGGTCGGAATCGTGGCGACGCTGTTCGCGCCCGAACCGCCCTCCGACATGAAGCCCCACAAGCCACACACCGGCTTCATCGCGACGATCTGGGCCCCGATCGTCGACCTCCTCAGGCGGCTCGGCCCGATGGCGGTCGCGATCCTGCTGCTCGTCGCGGGTTTCCGCATGCCGGGCTACATCGCCAGCGCGATGGCGGTGCCGCTGTTTAAGCACCAGGGCTTCACCAATACCGATATCGCCACCGTCACCAAGGTCTTCGGCTTCTGGATCGCGCTTGGCGGCACCTTCGTGGCCGCGTGGCTGATCCCGCGCATCGGCATGATGTCGAGCCTCATCATAGGCACGGTCGCGGGCTCGGCCTCGCATCTCGCGCTTGCGTTCCTTGCAGCGCACGGCGGAGATGGCGGCAACGCGTTCTGGACCTTCGCGCTCGCGGTCGGCGTCGAGGGGTTCGCTTACGCCTTCGCGTCGATCGTGCTGATCACCTACATGTCGACGATCTCGTCGGTGGAGCATGCGGCCAGCCAGTTCGGCCTGCTGACCTCTCTCTGCGCCTTTCCGGGCAGCATTCTGGCCGGATTCTCGGGCTTCGTGATTGAGCATACCGGCTTCGTCTGGTTCTTCATCTGGACCTCGCTTATCGGCATCCCGGTAGCGGCGCTGGCCGGCTTTGTGTGGTACCGCGTCGGCATATCGGACGAGGCGCCGATCCGGGTCGGCGCAGGACATTAGAGCGTTTTCGGCGCTGACCGTTGGATGCAAGACTTAAGTCAGGTGACAGCAGCTACTGGGGAGGTGCGGATTTTTCCCCCGACCTTTGGATCGCTCGACTTCCGATCCTCCCCCGAAAGCAGACATCCAGAAGGCAAGCAGGCTTGTCTCAAAAGTGCCAAATCCAGACATGTAACGTTCGTAGCCGAGACCCGAAAAAACCAAAACCCTCGGTCCAAGTATTTCGGCGCGGGAAGATCAATCAAGCGACTTACTCGTCACCCTTAATCGTTGTGCGAGGATCCGCATTACCTTGAGGGCGAAATACGGGGTTTGGGTTACAAGAAAAAGAAACTGCTTTTCCGAGATGGGAACCAGCTCAACGTCGGTGATCGCCACGGCAGTCGCGCTCCGCGGCTCGCTGTCAATCAGAGCCATTTCACCAAAAATATTGTCAACCGTAAGATCGGCCATCGTTCTGTTGCCGACTTGAATGCGAACATAACCGCTCTTGATAACGAAAAGCTCGTCCGCCTTCTCGCCTTCGCGGAAAATGACATCCCCGGCTCTTACTCGGCGGGTCTCGATATCGTTGCCAGTTAAGAGGCTGAAGCTCGTATCTGCCGCCATACCAACTCCCACAACATGAACGAGCAAATCGTAGCAGCATTACGAACGCCCCGATACATCGCCAATATGTCCGTTACGGGTCAATCGCGTCGCTTTGGCCGGACCAGGGCAACTTCCTCTACCTCGGTGAACGGACATTCTCAGGATAGGCGGGCATGTCTCAAAGGTGCCAAAGGGCGACATTACACATCTTAAAATGACGAGGCCCTAAGGCCGGGTTAGGGCCTAACCGGACGACAGCTATTATCTTGGAGTTCTAGCGCGATACCAAAGCAGACCGGCCAAAGAAACCGCCACGGCAATTAGATAACCGCTTAAAAATTCATGGGCGAGATAAGAGCCAAATCCACCCATCGGGCTGTTATCGTGGATTGGGCCGGTGATGCGGCGAAACATCCAACCGCTGACTAAGGCGAACCCCAGAAGAATTAGGAAACCAGCTCCCCACCGTTCCGAACCAAAGATTGCTAGAGTTGTAACTGCGCCAATAATTAGAAATGCAAACAAAAAGGAAAACACACCGCATCACTCCCGATAAGTCGGCGCGAAAGCCCGACCACCGCCAATCTATTCTAGGCCGTTGCGGTCCGAAAGCCAGAGGAGCGATGTCCGAGTTGGGTCAAAAGGCGACCTTCGGACGCGGCTGGTTTAGGTCTGTTCACCCTCCATCAGCGGGCATTGGAAAACTGCCGCAGCACGTCCGTTAAGTGCCAGAGCCGGACATCAGCTCGCTCGCGAAAAATCACTTTAAGCTTATTTGCAGCGCGGGCGGATCAGAACTCTCGGCGCCATGTCAGCGTTGATGAACTTCTTGACAGTATCAACGCGGATGCCTTGCGCGCGCTTGCCACCGCCCATGATGCCGCGGTCCAGATGATCGACACCTCCATTGTCCGTGCGTCAGCATGGAGCCTGCATAACGAGGAATCAGCGTCAGTCGATGGGAAAAGGTCACGAGGCGGCTTGACGAGCAAAATCCACACGGTGGTCGATAGCAAGGGTTTGCCGGTGCGGTTGGCGTTGAGCCCCGGCGAGGTCCACGATGTTCGACTTGCCGGAAAACTGCTGTCTCGTCTCAAATCCGGATCAATGCTGCTTGCCGACCTAGGTTATGACGCAGACTGGATCAGGGAGCTTGCCATGAAATAGGGCGCGTGGGCCGACATTCCGCCGAAAAGCAATCGCAGGGATCCGATCTGCTTCAGCTCGTGCCTCTATCGCGCTCGCAATCAGGCCGTGGCTGCGCGCTAACGAGTCCACGTCCTAAGATGCCGAAGTCGCTGATGGTTATACTTTCCTTGCGGAGATAGTACAACTTGCTCCCGCGTTCTGGTGCCACCGGAGCGGACGCTTCTCAACTCGAGGCGTGCCTCGGGCGCGCCAAGACCGGAGTGCCTTCATCTGACGAGTTGCAGCAGCATTCAAGAGGACGCGAGGGAGTAGCTTGTACTTCGGCCTCCACCTTTGTCCTTGGCGAGGATGCCCTGATCAACGAGGTCCAGAATGTCGCGCAAAGCCGTGTCGGGCGAGCATTTCTCAATTGCAGCCCATTTGCTCGATGTCAGCTTGCCTTCGAAACCGTCCAGTACACGATTCAGCATGTCGCGCTGCCGATCATTGATCTTTGCGGTGGCAAGCCGTTTCCAGAACTCCGCCTTTTCCAGCACGGTTGCGAGAATGGTCTCTGCCCCACTGAAGGCGCGGTCGAGACAGCCTAAGAACCACTCAAGCCACGGCGTGATATTGAGGTCACCCTTCTGAATGCTCTCAAGCATCTCGTAGTACGTCTTCCGCTCTGCGCGGATCTGGGCGGACATGCTGTAGAAGCGCTGCGGAATTCCTTCAGAGCGGGCCAGCGACATGTCGGCGATGGCGCGCGCGATACGTCCGTTGCCGTCCTCGAAGGGATGGATGGTCACGAACCAAAGATGCGCGATTGCGGCCTTGATGATCGGATCGATCTTCTCCTCGGTGTTGTACCAGTCAAGAAATGCGGTCATGTCAGCGTCAACCGTTGCGGCGGGCGGTGCCTCGTAGTGCACGCGCTCACGTCCGTAATCGCCGGAGACGACCTGCATAGGTCCTGCCGACGCGCTGCGCCAGGCGCCCACAGTGATCTTCTTCATGTTGCTGCGACCCGTCGGAAAGAGCGACGCATGCCAGCCGAAGAGTCTCTCTGCCGTAAGGGCGGCTTTGAATCTTTGAGTGGCGTCGAGCATCATCTCGACAATGCCTTCGACATTGCGGTCCGCCGACGGCAAGGCGCCTACGTCCATGCCGAGCCGCCGCGCGAGCGATGAGCGCACTGCGTCCTTGTCGAGTTTTTCTCCCTCGATTTCGCTGGACTTGAGGACTTCTTCGGTCAGGGTGGTCAGGACAGCCTCTTCCTGTTGGGGAAAGCCCAATCCCTGCATCCGGCCGATAAGCTGCCCCTGCCGCAGCCGAACCGCCGCAAGCGGCCTTGCCAAGGCGTCTGAATTCCAAGAAAAGCGAGGCCAATCAGGCTGTTGATGGATATAAGCTAACATTCTCCGCACCCTTTGCGGAGAATATGGCAGCTATTCTCCGCATCCGCAAGGATAATTTCCCGTAAATTCTGCGGAGAATAGGGAGCTATTCACCGCACCGGTTTGACCCGGTGGCTGTGGCGGTCCCGATGGACGGCTTGAGCGATGCTTTTCCGTACTCCAATTTGGCCACCGGCACTCAAACGTTCTTGCGATGACTCGCACCGCGGTGCTTTGGCTGATGGGCCGTCGGCGAGACGACAGTGATTGCAGAACGGGTGGTTCGTTCGCCTGCAGTTATGCGCGTTTCGGGGAGTGAGAATAACCGGATCCGCTTTCGAACCTCCGTTGATCCGCAAATCGAAACTTAACGAACGCTCGAACAGGTTCATTCGATTCGTTTCCTGCTTGCGCACGGCCTCGTGTGTAGAGCAACCGAGCGGGCTCGATGATTGGTCCAGTTTGATCATGTCGTTCACGTTCTATTGAGGTACTTCCTCAACCACGCTGAAATTGCCGCATCGATGACCTTTCATCAATGAGTTGGATCGGCGCAGATCTCGTTGCCGCTGACGATTTTTATTCCGGTTGAATACTCGCCTTACTCCCGCTTTTCATCTCGTTGCGTTCGTTTCGCGGTGAGTGGGGCGGAAAATGTTTCCGGCAAAAATTTACATCGGCCAGATCGCCGTCGTCTTCAGCATCGTCTTCACCTCGACATGGGGCGCGACGCAGTGGACGGCCAGCGCGCTCGGCTATCAGGACGGCCTTGGCTCGCCCTGGTTTACGCTGTCGGGCTATCCGGTCTATCTGCCATGGCGGCTGTTCGAGTGGTGGTACGCCTACGAAGCGTACGCGCCCGAGATCTTCGAGCGTGCCGGCGCCATGTCTGCTGGTGGTGGAATGGCGGGCGCGCTATTTGCGGTCGTCAATTCCGTATGGCGCGCCCGGCAAAATCAACTGGTCACGACCTACGGCTCGGCGCGCTGGGCGACGCCAAGCGAGATCGCCGGCGCTGGCCTATTCCGGGCCAAGGGCGTTTTCCTTGGTCGTATCGACGACAACTATCTCCGCCATGACGGCCCGGAACATGTGATGTGCTTTGCGCCGACGCGCTCGGGTAAGGGTGTCGGTCTGGTGCTTCCGACCTTGCTCTCCTGGACCTCGTCGGCCGTGGTTCACGATATCAAGGGCGAGAACTGGCACCTGACTGCCGGTTGGCGATCGCGCTTCTCGCATTGTTTGCTGTTCGATCCGACCGACACACGAAGTGCTCGGTACAATCCGCTGCTTGAGGTGCGCAAGGGTACTGCCGAAGTCCGGGACGTTCAGAACATTGCCGACATCCTTGTCGATCCTGAAGGCGCGCTTGAGCGTCGTACCCATTGGGAAAAAACCAGCCATGCGTTGCTGGTCGGGGTGATCCTCCACGTTCTGTACGCCGAGGAGAACAAGACTCTCACCCGCGTCACCGAAATCCTTGCTGACCCCGCCCAATCGTTCGAGAAGACATTACGGATCATGATGGCGACCAACCATCTTGGCACCAAGGAGACACCGAAGGTTCATCCCGTAGTCGCGGCAACCGCGCGGGAATTGCTCAACAAGTCCGAGAATGAACGCTCCGGCGTGCTGTCGACCGCGGTAAGTTTCCTCGGCCTCTACCGGGATCCGACCATCGGCCGCAATACCGAGGCCTGCGACTGGCGGATTGCGGACCTCGTCGCCGCAGACAGGCCAGTCACGCTCTATCTCGTGGTGCCGCCCTCCGACATCAGCCGCACCAAGCCATTGATCAGGCTGATCCTCAATCAGATTGGCCGGCGTCTTACCGAAACGTTGAACACAAATGACGGAGCGGCGGGGCAACGCCAACTATTGATGATGCTCGACGAGTTCCCGGCGCTGGGGCGGCTTGATTTCTTCGAAAGCGCGCTGGCGTTCATGGCGGGCTACGGTATTCGAGCCTACCTGATCGCCCAGTCTCTGAATCAGATCGTCAAGGCCTATGGTGAAAACAACGCCATCCTCGACAACTGCCACGTGCGGATTGCGTTCGCCGCCAACGACGAGCGTACAGCAAAGCGCATCTCGGATGCATTGGGCACCGCCACGGAACTGCGGGCTCAACGCAACTATGCCGGCCATCGGCTCGCGCCCTGGCTCGGCCATGTCATGGTCAGCCGGCAGGAGACTGCACGGCCGCTGCTGACACCGGGGGAGGTGATGCAACTCCCCCACGGTGAGGCAATCGTTCTCGTGTCCGGGCTTGCGCCTGTCCGCGCCCAAAAGCTGAGGCACTATGAGGACGTAAACCTCAGCGCACGGGTCCTTCCGGCGCCACGGCTGGTTGGCGGCCTTTACCCCGATTGCCCACCAACGAGACCCCATGATTGGCAGAATCAGCGAAAGCAGGTCGATCTTCAGCTGGCAACGCTTCCGTTTCGCGACCTGATGCAGGACTCCGAGGCGGAGGGTGGGCTCAAACAGCAGCTGGCCCCGTTCGATGAACCTGCGCCTGGCGTGGGCGAGATTTCTTTCGACGAGGAAAGCCTCTTTGAAGACGATTCCGACGTGGCGTCCGATGGCAACCAGGTGCAGCGCGCAGCTAGCGACACGGCCACGGTTCGTCGGGCCCATGCGGTGACGCGCGACGACGACGATCTTCTTCCAGCTTTTTGATGGGCCAAGCGATGAAACCGAAACTGTCCGTCTACCTCTCCGACCATGTTGCCGAACGCCTCACGCTGGCGGCCAACCGACCAGGAACCAACAAGTCAGCAATCGTCGATGCAGCACTCGACCGCTTTCTTAATCCGGAGCGCGACCAAAGCGGCGATGCAGCCCTGGTGCGGCGTCTCGACCGCATGAGCCGGCAGTTTGGTCAGATCGAGCGCGATCTCTCGATCACGGCTGAAACCATTGCTGTCTTTGTCCGCTACTACCTCACCATTACGCCCCCATTGCCGTCGGGCGACCAGGACGCCGCGCGGGCCTTGGGACGCGAGCGCTTCGAGATGTTCGTCGCACAGATCGGCAAACGTGTCGCTTCGGGGGGCCGGCTTGTCGCCGACGTGATGGAGCGGGTCAATAGCTCCAATCCTGATCTGTTTTTGCGGAATCTGGAGGAGGGCGCGCCGCTGGGCCAGGCGGCAGTTGTAACCGAAGCCGAATCCCGTGCCGGTGAGGCGACGGGTGAGCCGCCGGAGCATTCTCCGGAAGGACGAGAGGGGATCGGCAATGTCTGATCTCCTCTCGCCCGAAACCAGAGAGCGTCGCCGTAACATGCTGCGTACCGCCATGGGACCGGCAATTGCCTTGGCGCTCGATGAACCGGACGTGGTTGAAGTTCTGGTCAATCCCGACGGCCGGCTATGGCTCGACCGTCACGGTTCCGGGCGGGCCGACACCGGCGTGGTCCTGACACCCAACGAAGCCGAGCGGATCATCCGGCTCGTTGCAAGTCACGTCCGCGCCGAGGCCAGCGGGTCGTTTCCGATCGTTTCGGCTGAACTGCCAGAAACCGGCGAACGGTTCGAGGGACTGCTGCCACCGGTGGCGCTTGCGGCCTGCTTTGCCATTCGCAAGCCCGCCACGACCACCTTCCGTCTCTCGGACTATGTCAGTTCGCAGATTGCTTCGCCCGCGATGGCCAGGATCCTCAGTGAGGCGGTTGCGCAGGGGCGAAACATCCTGGTCGCTGGCGGGACCGGCTCGGGCAAGACCACGCTCGCCAATGCCCTGCTGGCCGAGGTCGCGGGCCTCGACCAGCGCGTCGTCATTATCGAAGACACCCGCGAACTTCGATGCGACGCCAAGGACGCGGTCGCGCTCAGAACCAAGCCCGGCGTCGCAACGCTCGCCGATCTGGTGCGCTCCACCTTACGGCTGCGCCCGGACCGGATCGTCGTGGGTGAGGTCCGGGGAGGGGAAGCCCTCGACATGCTGAAAGCCTGGAACACCGGCCATCCCGGTGGGATCGCAACCGTGCACGCCAACTCCGCGCGCGCGGCGCTCTATCGGATCGAGCAACTGATCCAGGAGGCCGTGACGACCGTTCCACGCCGGCTTGTCGCGGAAGCGATCGATCTCGTCGTCTTCATCAAGGGCCGGGGTCCCGGGCGTCGTATCGAGACGACCATCGAGGTCAAAGGCCTCGATCTTTCCGGCGACTATGTCCTGGAGATACCGCCCGGCCTGCCGAACCCCGTCAACCATCCCTGATCGGAATCTGGAGAGAGCCATGACATCAAAACTTCACGTCTCAGCCGCGCGTGGGTGCTTTGGATGGCTTCGCCATGTTGCCCAACCTGTCATCATCGGCTTCGGCGTCGGCGCCATCGTTACGTTGTTGATGGCCTCGGCGGCGTGGGCGGCGGGCTCTGGCATGCCGTGGGAAGCGCCGCTCGAGCGCATTCTGGAATCCGTGCAGGGGCCGGTCGCGAAGATCGTAGCTGTCATCATCATCACGGTGACCGGGATCTCGCTCGCCTTTGGCGATACGTCCGGCGGCTTTCGGAAGATGGTCCAGGTCGTGTTCGGCTTGTCCATCGCCTTTGCGGCAAGCTCGTTCTTTCTGTCGTTCTTTTCATTCGGCGGCGGAGCGCTGATCTGATGCGGCCCGACGGTTTTGAACTTGTTCTTCACCGCTCGCTGACCGAGCCGATCTTGATCGGAGGTGCGCCGCGCGCCGCGGCGATCCTGCTTGGCACGATATCGGCTGTGCTTGCGCTCGGCTTACGGCTCTGGCTCGCGGGCCTGGTGCTCTGGATCGTCGGGCACGGCATCGCCGTCTGGCTGGCCAAGCGCGATCCGGCCTTTGTCGACGTCGCTGTCCGCCACACCAAGCACAAGGGATGGCTTGCATGCTGAATTTGCGCGAGTTCCGTTCCCACGCCCATCGGCTGGCCGATTGGTTGCCCTGGGCCTGTCTGATTGCACCCGGGATTGTCCTGAACAAGGACGGCAGTTTCCAGCGGACGGTTCGCTATCGCGGTCCTGATCTCGACAGCGCAACCGAAGCGGAATTGATGAGCGCCGCATCCCGTGTCAACAACGTTCTGAAAAGATTTGGCTCGGGCTGGGCGCTGTTCTTCGATGCCACCCGCGTCCCGGCCTCGGAATACCCGCGGTCGCAATTTCCCGATGCGGTATCCTGGCTGGTCGATGAGGAGCGACGCGCGTCCTTTGAAGGAACAGTCGACGAGGCATGGGACGACCCTTCGGGCCCCGGCGGCCAACATTTTGAGAGCATCGCGCATCTCACATTGATGTATCTGCCGCCGGTGGAGCGGGTCTCAAAGCTGGAAGCTCTGTTTCTCGAAAATCCGGGCCATCAAACGTTTGGTTCGAACCGGTTATCTCGCTTATTTGGGAGAAGGACCCATCGCTCGCAGCACCGGGCCGACCACAACGCGCCGGGACGTGATAGCTCACGAGACAGTCAACCGCCGCAACCCGCCGCACGGACGGGCGGGTACCAGAAGCAACTGGAAGGCTTCGTTCAGGAGACCGACAGAGCCATCGATCTGCTCTCGTCGGTCCTGCCGGAAATTGCGCCGCTCGACGACCAGGACACGCTGACCTATCTGCACAGCTGTGTGTCGACGAAGCGGCATCCCGTCAAAGTTCCCGGGATACCGGCCTATCTCGACGCATTCCTTTGCGATGAGCCCCTGACCGGCGGTCTCTCGCCAGCGATCGGCCGCAGCCATTTGCGCACCGTAACCGTTCTGGGCTTTCCGGCCGTCACGTTTCCGGGGGTGCTCGACGATTTGAACCGGCTTGGCGTCGCTTACCGGTGGGCCACGCGTTTCCTGCCGCTCGACCGGACGCAAGCGCAGGCCGCACTTTCACGCTATCGGCGGCAATGGTTCGCCAAGCGCAAATCCGTGGCTGCGATCGTGAAAGAGGTGATGTTCAACGAGCAGGCAGCGTTGCTCGACACGGATGCGGATAACAAGGCGGTGGACGCGGACGCGGCGCTCCAGGAACTCGGCGATGACCTTGTGGCGTTCGGCTACATCACGACATCAGTCACCGTTCACGACGAAGATTCCTATGCCGCCGACGAGAAGATCCGAGCGGTGGAACGCGCCATCAATAGCCGCGGCTTCACCACCATCCGGGAGAATGTCAACGCGGTGGAAGCCTGGCTCGGCAGCCTGCCGGGGCAGGCCTACGCGAACCTGCGCCAGCCGATCGTCCACACCCTCAATCTTGCCCATATGTGTCCTTTGTCTGCTGTCTGGGCAGGAGAGGCGCGCTGCGAACATCTGGACGGACCGCCGCTACTCCTGGCCAAGACCAAGGGCGCGACGCCGTTTCGCCTGACGTTGCATGTCGGCGATGTCGGCCACAGCCTGATCGTTGGTCCAACGGGTGCGGGCAAATCCGTCCTGCTGTCGGTGCTGGCGCTTCAATTCCGCCGCTACCAAAGATCCCAGCTTGTGATCTTCGACAAAGGTCGGTCGGCCCGCGCAGCAACACTTGGACTCGGCGGCGCCTGGTATGAGTTGGGAGTGAAGGGTGGGCTTGCGTTCCAGCCACTCCGGGATGTCGATGACGAGGGAGCGCGGCTCTGGGCGCTTGACTGGTTGTGTGGCGTTCTCGCCCATGAACGGGTCCTGATCACGCCCGAGGTCAAGGAGACAACCTGGTCGGCCTTGAAGAGCCTTGGCTCGGCACCTGTTGCCGAGCGCACCATGACCGGCCTTGTAGCGCTATTGGCACGCGACGCCCTGCGTCAGGCGCTGACGCCTTACACGCTGGAAGGGCCTTACGGGCGCTTTCTTGATGCCGACGCGGACAGGCTATCCAGCGCCGATGTGCTGACGTTCGAGATGGAAGAGCTGATGGCGCTGCCGGGACTGGTGGCGCCCGTGCTGACCTACCTGTTTCATGCGCTCGAGGCGCGATTTGATGGTCGTCCGACGCTTCTGGTGCTGGATGAGGCGTGGTTGTTCCTGGACGATCCGTTGTTCGCCGACCGCATCCGCGAATGGCTGAAGACGCTCCGCAAGAAGAACGTCGCCGTCGTCTTCGCGACCCAGTCACTCAGCGACATTGCCGATAGCCAGATTGCGCCGGCCATCATTGAATCCTGCCCAACCCGGATATTTCTGCCAAATCCCCGGGCGCTCGAGCCTACCCAGTCGGAAACCTACCGCCGTTTCGGTCTGAACGACGCGCAGGTGCGTCTGATCGCGGAAGCCTTCCCGAAGCGGGATTATTACCTGCAGTCGCGCGCCGGCAATCGCCTGTTCGAGCTAGGGCTTGGTCCGGTCGCGCTCGCGTTTGCGGCGGCGTCATCGCCTGAGGATCAGCGTCTGATCGGAGCACTTTTCGCCAAATTCGGCCCCGGCCAGTTTGCGAAAAGCTACCTCGCTGCCCGCGATCTGCAGTGGGCCGCAAATCTGATCGGCACGTTCGAAAATGTCAGGGACGCGTGATCCCACGTGTCGCCAGAAGTCCTTCCTCGAGTACGGAGTACAGCTGATGCTGGTAAAGCGACCTGGCAAAACGTTTCCACGAAGAATATTGGCCAACGTCTTCGCAATCGGACTGGCGCTGGCCGTGACAGCTAATGGATCGCTCCGAGTCAGAGCCCAAGTCGTCGTGTTCGATCCGTCGAACTACAGCCAGAATATTCTGACCGCCGCGCGGGCACTGGATCAGATCAACAATCAGGTCAGGAGTCTCGAAAACGAGGCGCAGATGCTGATCAACGGCGCCAGGAATCTGACGAGCCTGCCAGGCAGCGTCGTCGGCCAACTCAACTCGAAGATCAACGAGATCAACAGTCTGATCGTCCAGGCCAAGGGCATTTCGTTCGACGTTCAGAAAACCCAGAGCGAATTTCAACGGCTTTATCCGCGCCAATATACTGCGGCCGTTTCCTCGGACCGGATGGTGCAGGACGCGACAGCCCGGTGGGACAACACGTATCAGGCACTGAAGCAAACGCTCGTCACACAGGCGACGATTGCCTCGACGCTCGATCAGGACGGGCAGACGCTGCGTACTCTGATGGCGAATTCCTCAGGCGCCATCGGTTCCCTGCAGGCCCAGCAATCCGGCAACGAGTTACTGGCGCTTCAGGTCAAGCAGTCGCTGCAGGCCCAGGCACTGCTCGCGACCCAATCCCGGGCCGAAGCCCTGCGAGCGGTCGAGCAGCAGGCCTCGGCGGAGGCCGGGCGCGAGCGGTTTTCTCGCTTTATCGGAGACGGCCGCGCTTACACGGGCGGACGCTAGAGGAGAGGGCCATGGCTGATCTTGCGGTCATCGACCGTTTCACCGATACATTCTCGCGCTATATCGATTCCGGGTTTGGAATTCTCGGCGGTGACGTCGCGTTTCTGAGCTCAACGCTGGTTGTCATCGATTTGACCCTTGCGGGCCTAGCGTGGAGCCTGCGTGCCGACGATCACATCATGGTCACGCTTGCCAAGAAGGTGCTCTATGTCGGGGCATTCGCCTTCATCATTGGCAATTTCAGGTCGCTTGCCGGCATCGTCTTCAGCTCGTTCTCAAGCATCGGGCTGAAAGCAAGCGGCGGGTCGCTGAGTGCGGCGGATCTGATGCGGCCGGGCTTTGTGGCCTCGACAGGATTCACCGCTGCGCATCCACTGCTCGAGGAAACAGGCCAGTTCTTGGGCTTCGAGATGCTTGCCAATCTGCCCACGATTTTGATCCTGCTGTTCTGCTGGATCGTGATCGTACTCGCATTCTTCATCCTGTCGGTGCAGTTGTTCGTCACCTTGATCGAGTTCAAGCTGACAACGCTTGCAAGCTTCATCCTGGTTCCGTTCGCGCTCTGGCGGAAGACGTCTTTCTTGGCGGAAAAGACGCTCGGCAATGTAATCGCGTCCGGCGTCAAGGTGATGGTGCTTGCGATTATCATCGGCATCGGATCGACCATCTTCGGTGAGCTTTCCAGAACGCTGACTCGGCCGGTCGACATTGTTTCCGCCATGAGCCTGCTGCTCGCTGCGCTTTCCTTGTTCGGCCTCGGTATCTTTGGGCCAGGCATCGCCGCAGGTCTGGTGTCGGGCGCGCCTCAACTCGGCGCGGGTGCAGCCGCCGGCACGGTGGCGGGCGCGGCGGCGGTCGCCATCGGTGGTGGTGCGCTCGCGATGGGCGGATTGCGGATGGCCGCGGGTGGCTCAATGGGCGCGCTCCGTTCCGCAGCGTCACTTGCCGGCAGATCGGCAAGCGGGGCTAGTTCGGCTGCAGATGCCGCTCATCAGGCTTCTCAGCCTGCAAGTTCGGGTATGCCGGGCCGTGATGATTCTGCTTCAACCAGTGGCAAGCCGTCGGGTCTCGCCAGCCAATTCCGCCGAGGGCAGCAGGTCAAGGATGCGGCGCGAGTTGTCGGCCAAAGTCTGAAGGAAGGCGACAAAGGAGGTCACTCTTCCGGTCCCAAGCTGGGGGAGGACTGAGGGTATGGCGTCACATCCCTTTCATCGTCCCTCCGTGCGTTACGGCGCCACGCCGCAACCGGTTACGCCCTACCAGAAGGCGCAGCAGGTCTGGGACGAGCGGATGGGCTCAGCCCGCGTGCAAGCCAGCAACTGGCGGATTGCGGCTCTGGCCGCGACAGCACTTTCAACGGTGTTGGGTCTCACGCTATCGGCGTTGATCGGCCGGTCCCGCGTCGTGCCGTACGTGGTCGAGGTTGATCGTCTGGGCGAGGTGCGCGCGGTTGGTCCGGCATTTGAAACCTACCGGCCGACCGATGCCCAGATCGCGCACTTCCTGGCGCGCTTCGTCGAAAACGTCCGCTCGCTGTCGATTGACCCGGTCATCGTGCGGATGAACTGGCTTCGGGCGTATGACTTTGTCACAGATCGCGGCGCACAGGCGCTCAACGAGTATGCCCGCGAAACCGACCCGTTCACCAAGATCGGCACCAAAACCGCAACCGCCGACGTGATCTCGGTTGTCCGTGCATCCGGCGACAGTTTCGAGCTTCGCTGGATGGAGAGCACCTACGAGAACGGCGCGGTCACGAAAACCGAGCGCTTCACCGGCGTCGTGACGGTCATTCTCAAACCACCCACCAGCGCCGAGACGCTGCGGAAAAACCCGCTCGGTCTCTACGTTCATTCCCTCAACTGGTCGCGCGACCTGATCGGAGACGCAAAATGATGTCTTTTGCCAAGAAAAGCCGCGCGTCGGTGAGCATCCTTGCGGCGGCATTCGCGCTTGGGGGCTGCGCCACGAAATTGAATCTTGAGGCGCCGTACGATGAGTTGAGCTTCGAGAAGGCTCTTCCGGAGATTGATCCGCCTGCGCCGGTTCAGGTGGTCGAGGTACCCAAGGTGTTGCCCCTGCCTGGCCAACTCAAGCCTTGGCCGACCAAAGGCAAGAAAGGCGAGAAGGTTCCGCCGGAGCAGGCCGTCGCCACTGCCAACAAGGCCGCGCGGATCGAGCCGACCCGGGCAGGCTATATCAATGCGATTCAGGTCTATCCCTGGACCGAAGGCGCGCTTTATCGGCTCTACACCAGTCCGGAGAAAGTCTCCACCATCGTGCTGCAGCCAGCCGAAGAGCTGATCGATGTCTCGACCGGCGACACCGTGCGCTGGGTGATCGCCGACACCATCAGCGGGCAGGGAAGCACACGGCGGGTTCATATCCTGGTCAAGCCGACACTGCCGGACATTCAGACCAATCTCGTTGTGTTAACCGACCGGCGTACCTACCACCTCGAACTTGTCTCTACCAAGCAGACCTACATGGCTTCGATCTCCTGGACCTATCCGACCGATAGCCTGGTCGTGCTTCATAAGCAGAACCAGACGGCGCAGGAAGCTACGGAACGTGTCGCTGATCGCGGCGTGCGGTTGGATAGCCTGAACTTCCGTTATCGCATCGAGGGTGACGACCCGCCGTGGCGGCCGCTTCGCGCCTTCGACGATGGCCATAAGGTCTTCATTCAGATGCCGTCGGGGCTCTCCCAAGGCGAAGCGCCGCCGCTGTTCATCGCCGGCTCTGATGGCCGGCCCAACCTCGTCAATTATCGCGTGCGCGGATCCTACTACATCGTCGACCGGATGTTCGGCGCCGCCGAGCTTCGCCTTGGCGAAAATCCGCAGCGCACGGTCCGCATCATTCGCACCGATGCGCGTCCGGTCTCACAGATCTTCGGCGCGGGACGCACATCGTGACCGAGAATTCCGAGAAGCTGCCACCGGAACGGCTTGAATTGCGCGCCCGGCCGCGACCGATCCGCCGTCTCAACAAACGCAGCCTCATGGCTGGCTGCGCGGTTGTCGCGTTGTTTATCGCGGGGGCGACGATTATCGCGCTCAGTCCGCCCCGGATGTTCAACCCCCCCGACCGAACCGAATTGTACAATACCGACCGCAAGCAGACGGCTGACGGGCTCACCAAACTGCCCAAATCCTACCAGGACTTGGTGCCCAAACTCGGCCCACCGTCGCCCGGCGATATCGGTCGCGCCTTCGCCGAGAGTGAGAAGAAAATAGGGGCAAGCCCATCCGAAACGCCGTTCCAGGCTAACCCGGAGCAGGATGTCGAGCGGGCGGAGCGCATCCGTCAGGCTCGTATTGCGCAACAGGCCAAGGAGTCAGGCCTGCTGTTTCGGCTGTCGGAGAAGCAAGATCGTCGTAAGCAGTCCGTGAGTGCGGCCGCAGCGGTCGAGCAGCCTTCGGCATTTCGCCCGGCACCCGTGGATAACATCCCGGCGACGGCTGATATCCTTGCAAGGGCCCAGGGCTTGAACGACCGTTCCGGCGAAATCATTCCATCGTCCCAGGCGCGCAAGCTCGCTTTCGTTGGCTCCAAAGCCGACAAGGCAACGACCAATCCGCACGCACTGGCGGCCGCGCCGTCGCCTTACGCGATCATAGCGGGATCAATCATTCCGGCGAGCCTGATCACGGGTTTGAATTCTGATCTGCCCGGACCGACGATCGCTCAGGTAACGGAAAACGTCTTTGACACCGTGACCGGCGAGCACCTTCTGGTGCCGCAAGGGACGAGGCTCTTTGGTAAGTACGACAGCGTCGTCGCTTTTGGTCAGAAGCGCGCCTTGGTGGTCTGGACACGCTTGATCCTGCCCAATGGCAATTCGATCGTCATCGAGAACCTGCCGGCGACGGATGTGGCGGGCTACGCCGGTCTTGAGGACGAGGTCGATTTCCATACCTGGCAGTTGCTCAAGGGGATTGGCCTGGCGACGCTAATCGGTGTTGGGACCCGGCTCTCGCTCGGCAACGACGAAAGTGATCTGGTCAAGGCGCTGCGTGAAAGTACGCAGCAAACGACCAATCGGGCAGGGCAACGCCTGGTGGAGCGCGAGCTCGATGTCCAGCCCACCATTACGGTGAGACCAGGCTGGCCGTTGCGTGTGATTGTTTCAAAGGATCTGGTGCTGGAGCCATATCAGGACATTCAAGCCGCTGCCAAGGCGAAATAGTGCCGATGAAGTTTTTCGAAACTACCCGACCGTACCCGGTTAAGCTCAGCACGACGTTGCTGCCACCCCTCGCGGCTCGGCTTCGTGATCCGATTTTTGCGCAGAGACCTGTGGTACACGGGAATAGGTGGCCGATCTCGTGCCGTTTATGCTGGAAGCGTTTCTAGATGGCGATGCGGATTTCAAGCGAGCCAGTTGGGCAGGCGGCGCAAACGACTTGTCGATTGGTACGCCCCGACGTCTCAATAATCAGTCTACCGAGAAAGAAACGGGGGAGAGCCCAACAAGAGCAAGGACGCATCCTATCCTCCGCTAGCAGGGAGGAGGCGAGCTTGAGATTTCCGTCATCTGGACCGGAGTAATTGGTTCGCTTGATATCTGGCTGATGGCCTCCTTAACGAGGCTGACAGAACCTTCAAGTCGCTGCAGAAGGGTATTTAGGTCAGAAACAGTTGCTTCTTCCATCCGAAGATTTTCAGTATTTAGGGCTCTTCGAACTAGGACGTCGAGCGCCACGACGTCGGTCGGTGGATCTGGGATGGTGTTAGCAGCATTTGAAGGTAACATGTGGGAAATCACCGTTCCGTCAGGACCAATCCTCACGGTCACCGAAGCTCTCTTCAGCACCGTCTGCTCTACGATTTGGGTAGGCAATTCGACCGCAGAAACGTAGTCGCTGACCCCGACAGTACGGTATCCAAATCGATAGGTATTCCCCGCAACTTCGGCGAATGGCTCTAACTGTACTATCTCAAGACTACTCATACGGGATACCGCCACCGCAGTTCTCTTTGTTGAGTATACTCAATTGATGAGTATGCTCAACAAGAAGCATGCCGTCTGTCATGGACGGGATGCGAGACGTTGTTGCAAAGAACCTTCGGCGGCTCCGGCATGAAAAGGGCTGGAGCCAAGAGGAACTCTCTTTTCGAGCGAAGGTGGATCGAAGCTATATCAGCCAGCTGGAGACCAGCGCCTACAGTGCTTCG
The DNA here is from genome assembly GCF_049993905.1 of Bradyrhizobium sp. McL0615. NCBI lineage: Bacteria > Pseudomonadati > Pseudomonadota > Alphaproteobacteria > Hyphomicrobiales > Nitrobacteraceae > Bradyrhizobium > Bradyrhizobium sp. McL0615. Next base: position 3,860,180 of record NZ_CP188254.1, read on the forward strand.
GTAACCATGCTTGGCAAGCTTGCAAAGGCGCTGGGCGTGGAGGCGGGCGACCTATTGAAGCGATAATTTGAGTCGCGTGTAAGCGCGCTTGCGCCGGCGCGACGCCGCCCAAAGGTAGCAGCTACAAAGAGGATCAGAACTCCCGACATTCTCATTCGGCCTCGGTGAAGGTGCAATCAGGTGAAAGGGGCGGGGCCGCCGCACGGGCAGCGCAGCGACCCCTAGCCGCACAGTACTCAGGCGGGGACTAATCGCCATCGGCGCGACCGAAGCCACGCTAGACGCCTTGTCGCCCGTCGCAACGAAACTCGCCGATTAAGCTTGACGTCGACGCCGCTGGTTAATTCGGGAACTGAAAGCAAAGATGAGTCAGACCAGCTCCACAGCTAACCTTTAGAGGTTAGGTTAAATCGATCGAGCCATTGCACTAACCTTCGCGCTGCGCTTTGACGAGGCATGATTTTTGGCGAGAGCAACTACGCTTTAGACGATGACGGAAACCGTATTCTTATTGGATTGACGGTCGAAGAGACGCGAGAATTTCTAGAACTCACTGATTTGCTTGCTAGCATCAATCCTGGGCAGCCGCTCTCGTCTATCGACTGGTCGTCGCCAAAGGAAATGCGTTGGTCAACGCTTATGCAAAAGCACGCTCTAGAGCTCGAAAACCTTGTGCGCGCCCGTGGAAGCAAGCACTGATAGACGTACTTCCGAGCCGCGATTTGCGGCCGCGCGGCGTTGGTCGATCATGGGAAGGAGAGTCTAGCAGAGAGGCAAGAGATGTAAGGGCCGAGGAGGCTTATTGCCACTCAGCCATTACCTTCTCCAGCGAGTACCGTTTGCCAATGACATTGGGTTGTGCCGATGCCTTTGCCAGTGACCTATCGAGAACGACGTCCAGCATGGCAACATAGCCGGCCAGGGTCGCGCGCCGGGTCGGCGCGCGTTCTGCTATCTCGCGAGCGCGGGGCAGCTCACCGAGCTTGGACCAGGCCGATACGAGCTTTACGACATCGAGTTCAAGCCCTTCACGTTCGGAGACCCGATTGAGCCAATCTGTCGCTTTTTCAAAAGCAGCTCGGGTATAGCCGATGGGGTCATCCCCTCGGAGGGCCATGGACACTATGCCCAACTCGATCGCTCCCCGAACATTTGGCTCGCGTGGTGAAGGCTCTTTGACGGCGAGCCCCGCTTCGATGGCTTGCTTGGTGAGGCCGTCAAGTTTCAGCGTTTCCGCGGCTTCCGCAATCGCTGCGTACCATAAGGTTCTGAGATTCTCCTCATCGTCCTTTCGATCTAGTAAAATCGAATAAGTCTGTCGTATCCACCATGCTGCATCGTTGCGCCGATCGCTGCGCACAAAATGAGCGATCAAGCCCCGAAACGTCGCGATAGTACTCTCGGCGAACAATGTGTTTTTGTATGCTTCAACATGTTCCTCGTAGAGCTTCGGTAAATCATTCTCGATCTTGGTGAAAAGCTTCGTTGCTGTATCGTTATCTCCGAGCTTGGCGAGCCGATTGCCGGCTTCGGTCATTAGCTGCATCACGTAAGGTCGATTGTAGTCTATCAACGCCGCATCATAGGCGTCGCTTAAATGTTCAAAAGCGAACCGATCATAGGCTTTCTCGATCTCGATAACATACATGAGCTTCAGAGTGGTATCGGAGAGCTTTGCGTCACCCTTCTTAAGGAGTTCCAGGAGGAGGTCTTTAATGGAGACTGTCTCGAGCGCGGTACCTTTCGTTATGGCAATCAGTGTCGGATAGTGCGGTTCGTCAACCAGCGTGCGCAATATCGAGCCCGTAAGCCAAGTTGCCGAAGTTTCCTTGCAGTCAATCATTGCACGCAATTCATTCCGCTGTTCAGCAGTCAAGTGTCGCGTCGTGGATATAATGAAAGCGAGATAGCAATCGTCCGTAACATCAAGAGAGGGGTTGTTGGGAGGTACAATTGGTGCGCTAAGCACCGTTGTAGCTCCTCGCTCTTTTATCAGTTTGCCGATTTCCTCAGCGCCCGACCGACCGTAAAAGGCGATCAATGCGTCTGCGACTGTGCGCATAGATGAGCCTGCTGCTTTGCGGACGAATTGCGCGCGCAGTTCTTCAATGAGATCATCCGGAGGCTTAAGCCCTGCGTCCGATGCTCCTAAAACAGCGGCTGCTTTGACGGTCAGAATTACAAATGAGGCATTCTCCGATCTGAGTGCCACGGAATCTAGCCTGTCAAACTGACCAGCATACCCCAAAGCGTAGCCGACGCCCTCGGCCGCGTTTTGCCTCGTGATCGCATCGCCGATGTCATCAAGAAAATCTTCTGCCCGCTTTGCGATACCAAGGAGCTCAAGCCTCATCAGGACGGCCGGCAGGGCGGCTTCCGAGCCGACGCTGTTGACGGCAGGTCGGCGTGCCATCGCGGCTATCCTCTCCACCTGATACTGGTCAGTTGCAGGCGAGATCTTGGCGCCGTAGAAAGAAAGAATGGCCATCGCGAGCAAGCCGCTGAGCGTGATCAATCCAAGAGCAAAAGCAAAATCCAGCCTTCTGCGATTATTTGGCTGGCGACTCATGGGGACGTCAGTAACGGTCGTTGCATCGAGCTTCAATGGAAAGACGAGGGGGTGTGCGGCGGAAATCGGCTCATGTCCTGCATGCAAGTTGACCCACTCGGCGATCATGGTCCGCACGCCGTCATCATCATAGTAAGACGTATGGATCAGCTCCTGAAACGTCACCGTACGCGCAAGAGCGCTGAATACGACCTCAGAACCTTGCGTATCATAGGCGCCTTCGAAGGTAGCCCGCATCCGATTGACAGCTCTTCCGGCATGAAGATCGGAACGTTCGGTTATGCGGCTTGCAATCTCCTCAGGGATTGGTCCCCAACCCGGATACAACGCGGGCGGGGACCGACCCACCGCAAATGCTCGCCGTCCCACGATATTGCTGCCTTGGGCTCGTTCCACTACTTTCGACCAGATAAACTCATCCGCCGCTCGCGCGAAGAGGCCGTCGTAAATTGGGACAACGAACGGCACAAAGCTTAAGAGGCTGGTGGAGCTTAAGCGTGGTGCAATTGCAGGGGCTGCGCCTAAGGAGCCGGCGAGCAAGTTGATAGGCTCATCCAGCGGATGCCAGAGACCAAGCCACAATGGGCCATACCAATGACCGGCGCGCCGTGCGGCCTCATCAAGGGACCGATCACGTAGCCAAGCGATCATCGGTTGCAAAACGAGTATTGTCGCGAATGTCGCCACAAGACCGAGCACCGCCACCAAAAGATAATAGATCAACACCGACGCCGTTTGCTCTGTTTGACGCAGTCTTTGGATTGCCGTCCAGACCTCGCCCGGCCGATCGGGAAACAGACAGAGCGCCAGGAGGCACAAGGAAACCAGCGAGGCGATCAAGAGCCAGATGCTAGCGGCGATAGACCGAAAAGTGATGAAGGGCGTGCCAACCGTCGTCCAACTTCGGAGGCCCTCAAGCCGCTTACCCTGCTTAGCCGAGGCCACCAGGCAACGCCAGACGATGGAACCGCCATGGCTATGTGCGATCAGATGGTATCCGACCTTTTCGTCGAGTTTGCGCAGACGCTCCAGCAGAGCCAGCGCAGCTTCATCACGTCGATTTTCGAGGTTGGCTCCCGACCAATGAAAGGGCTTGCCAAACGCGAACCCTGCGAGCCATGAGCGCAGCCAAATTTGAAAGCCGCTCTCAAGCTGCCACCATCGAGACCCTCGATCGGCAATGTCAGCCGCGGCCGTGCCATGTATCAGAATAATCTGGTCGGGCGGGGGCTTTCGTTCCATTCGGTTGCGGGATCCAACTGGGAGCGTGCGTGACTAAAATCGGATGTCGGGGGCAATCGGTACGAGATAAACGAGCCGGTCGGTGGAGTCCTGTACGCAAAGACATGCTGATTATGCACGTCTCCTCATCATGCGCTCCCAATGCAGTATCGTCCAATAGTAGTATTTGTGGCAGGCAACCAACAATCTTGAACCATTTTCAATCAAGAGCCAAAGTTGAAATGGATGGAGGTATCGGGTTCGGTGGTCTTGGTCCGTTAAGGCACGCTCGATTTCCTTGCCCTGCGGCTGATACCGGGTGGCAATCGTCGAAGCCGTGTGTTCGGCCATGGCGAAACATCGGATTCGGGCTTCAGCGATGGCAATCGTTAGGTTCCATTTCGTTCTTGTCCCCTTGAACGTTTGACCTCCAGGCGCGTTGTTACCCGTTCACAGGGATAAATCTCATGACCGATATCAAAGAGCACATGGAAGTCATCGGCGCCGACGGCGTTCACGTGGGTACCGTCGACAAGGTAGAAGGCGGCCGCATCAAACTTACCAAGAAAGACAGCGGCGAAGGCTCTCACAAGGGCCATCACCACTTCATCGACAAAGGACTGATTGCCGGAGTGGAGGGCAACAAAGTGAGGCTCTCGGCAAATGCGGATGTTGCGGTTACTATGGGAGTAGAAAAGTGAACGCTCGGGTTTCCCTCTCAGTTTAGCTGAAGGCCACGCGGCATCACGCCCGCATGGCCGCTTTCATTTGGTACACGCAGTAATCTTCGTTGCCCCAGCGATCTCCGCAACATCAGCAGCCATGCTGTAGCGGTTTCCTGTACTGCTCTCATGATGTCCCCATTGTTCGCCCGGAAAGCGAACGACGCGGATGCCTCCAAATCCCCAATCCATGGCGTCCGGCGATCTTTGATCACCCTTAGGCGCGTCGGATCTTTCCGGGCTGGGCGCCATGGAGACCTCATGCGCAAGCTTCTCACAGCCGGGAATGTCCTGGCGGGGGTCGTCGGCCAACGGATGTGGGCTGCTGGTGTCGTTGATGTTGCAGGTGCCACCAAACCAAAAGCAAGTGGCCGCCTGTGCAGAGCGGGCGCAAAGCAAGAGAGCGCGACAAGGAAAAGGCCGAAGAGTTTGTTCATTAACGTAGAGCACTTAGCTTAACGGTCGAACTCACTTGCGGACTTAGGCGGCAGCGATATCTTGCTTCGATGACCGGACATCGCTTCCTTTCCGATATTGCCTTGATCGCAGCGGCGACTCTCTTCGTGTGGTCGCTATTCGCACATGCCGATCTAATTCTCAGGCACTGATCTCCAGCTGCATCGGCTGCATGAGTAACGGCTGACCCGCCACGGCTCGAGGCATGCCGCCGAAGTCCAGTTGGTTTGCAGCCACGAATGGCGGCGGCGGAGCTTGCACCGCGGCCGGTGGCTGGCCCAACAGCTCAACAGATAATGCTACGTTTGACGCCAACTCAGGCGGCGGCACCATCACGCGCAATGTCAATTGGACCGTCGGTCTTCTCAATCCTCAGGCGTTCACCGGAACGTTAGGCAAGCCTGTGCCGCCAAGATATTGCGCCTGTGCGGCGGTGGCAGCCAGCATCACGGCCGCAGCCGGAATAATCTGCTCCATTCCAAATCCCTCACCAATGGTTGTAATTTACGCGCGGAGACAACCAGGCGTGGAACGGATTAACAATGCCGTGGCCCGGGCTCAATGTGGGAGGTCCCTATTTCTATTGCTGGTTTGAAACCTGAGAGATGTTCCCCCGTTTCTAGGGTTATGGGAAAGAAGCAGACGCCCGAGGACGAGCCGAAAGAGACGCCGTCGCGCACTGATCAGGCGCGGCAAGTCGTTGAGGAATACGCCAACGACCAGCGCGAGCTTCATCAAGAAGCTCCGCAAGCCGGCCAATTGAAAGTCCGCCTCAGTGACGGGGTCGTTCATTCCAGAATCTCGTACTCAAAAGCGACGCCCTCAGGATCGTTTTCCACGAACCAGGTTTCCGCGGCGTCGGCGTTCGCAAAGACATTGAGGTGATCGCGGTCTCAGACCTGCTTGCTTGTGTCCACATAGTTCAAAACGGCCATCGATCTCTCTTCAGCTTGCGCTTGCCCCAATGGGTTTCTTTGCGATTGGAATTGAACATTCGCTCCACATGAAGGTTCAGCGACTTCATGACGCCAATCCGCGTGTCCAAATCCGTCGAGTTAAGAAAGTGCTACCGGTTAGGCAGCGGTCTTGACGTGTTGAGTAGTGGATCATTTAACGTGATGGGTTGCTGAGCTGGACTAGGTGGTTGGAGCACCTCATAATTCGGCGATGGCAAGCAGTATTTGGACGACCGAATATTTTAGCTGTCCCAGTTGCGGGCTGCCTTACAGCGCGACAAGGGAGCACCACTCAGAAAAGCATTCAGGCAGCTTCAAATGTGAGGTTTGCGCGACCAAAGTTCACGTGTGGTCAGGTAATTTTGACTTTTTCGATTGGAAAGTCGACCAAGTGGAGTCACCCACGTTTGGGAAAAGGTGGGGGTGAACGAGCATCGGGTGCTCGAACCTAATCTGCCCGCCGCGCTCACCGACGCTGCGACCTTATCTTCCTTGTTGGCGCCGCGCGCGACGATCTTGATTGCATAGTCGGGCAGCGGCGCTGCAGCGCTTTGGCCGCGTTTCCGACTTTAGCTCAGCCTTTCGACTTCGCCTTCATCCCCAGTTCGACCAGCCGGCAGATGGCTTTTTCGCAAGGGCGCCGAACTGGCCAAACCCAGCAGGAATGGGCTGAGGACGTTCAGTCCGCAGTTAAAAAGTACCGTATTGCAAATTCAATCTGACCGTCGGGAAGTTGCCTCCAATTCTCAACGGTCGGCGTTAAGCCGTCCTGCGGCTTATGATCAATAACCTCGCGTGCTTTGCGGCGAGCTGCATCAACGGGCAACCGAAATGTGTCTCGGTACTGCGCGTCAGCAACTCGCACCGCAAAGTCGCCAGGACGAACCATATCTGACCTCCGAGTTGGAACAGACAATCGTGAGCGTCTAATGGTTGAATTTTCAATTACAGTCTTATGGTTGTTCCCGCTATCCACCGTCATCATCTCGTTCCACGTAAGAGCGATGGATGGTGGTGGGTCGCTTATTCCCATCAAATAGTACGCCGACGGATGTGCTGCGGCTTTTGCGCCTGGAGAGCGCGACCACTGTTCCTGTTCGACCTCTAATCTTTGGGCTGCGAGAGGTGCCCAGTTGGTTTAAACGCACTCGATCGCAGGGCTTAAGCTCGATTGCCGTCATCTGGCTTCGCCTTCAACCTAGTATCCGAAAGCCGGAGGATGGCTTTCCCATTGCGGTGGGTCATCTGTCTCGGCCTGCAGGCTGGTCAATCCTACGGTTGCACTCGACATGATGTCCCTTGCGATCACCTCGGAGTAACCAACCTCGGTCAGTTCAGCGAGCTTCCCCCAAGGCGTCGTTGGCTGTTTCGACCACGACTGAAAAAGCGCCTTCTTTGCCTGGATCCAGTGCGGCATTGGCCCTCTCGCCAAACGGGATTAGTAATTCGGCCTCTGCAAAACGACCCAGATCAAGATAATCAGCACCCCAATAATCAAAAAGTACTCAGGATCTCGGGTCCACTTCCAGCCTTTCATATCCCTTTGACCTTAAGCCCCAGCTCTACCAGAGGACGGCCTGAAACGAGGTCTAGACGAGCCGCAATGTCAATTGATGCCATGCGGCGCATTCTTGTCGCTCGACTAAATCTTAAAGGGAGGGTGGGATATCTCTCATCTGCTGATCGCAGCGTTTCCGAAGCTTATGGGCGACGTCCTCGGATACGTCCTCAGACAAGCGCTCGACGGTATTGAAGGCGACGATGCGGATCGGATTATTGTACTGGCCTGAAAGGAGATCCTGAATAACGGTTTCCAAGTCTGTGGCTTCGTAGGCGGCCTCGCGCCAGGCGCAGCCTAATTTGCCGAAATCAAGATAAACGGTTTGATCGTCACTTGGGACTATCGACGGCGTCCAGTGGGATTTACGCATGACAAACTCCGCCAGTCGGCATCCAAGCGTGCGGGGAGTTTGGTTCAGGTTGGTGGCGACGTCGAGTCACCAAGGGTTGCCAATCAGCGATCGAGCACCTTCCGGACCATTGCAGCCAGCTGTTCCTGTGAGAGGGGTTTTTGAAGAAGATCCACCCCTGCGTCTAGTCGCCCTTGATGGACGATGGCGTTTCGCGAATACCCCGTCATGTAGAGCACCTTTAGGTCGGGGTGGAGTTGCACGGCTGCTTCCACTAGCCTGCGGCCATTCATTCCCGGCATAACCACATCGGTCAGCAACAAGCTGATGCCTTTGTACTGCGTCATTAAACGGAGGGCCTCTTCGCCGCCTCGGGCCTCAAGCACGTCATAACCCATGCCGCCGAGAGTCTCAATCACGTAGGCCCGTACGTCTGCGTCGTCCTCTACAACTAGGATGCATTCTCCAGTCTGACCGCGAGCGGAAGGCGCGATCGGCGGGTCGTCTGCAGTCGGCTGGCCATTGAATCGGGGTAGGTAGACTTTGATGGTCGTGCCTTCACCGACTTCACTGTAAATCTTCACATGCCCGCCGGACTGCCTGACAAACCCGTACACTTGGCTAAGTCCAAGGCCAGTGCCTTGGCCCGTCTGCTTGGTGGTGTAGAATGGCTCGAAGGCATGCTGCGCGACGTCTTCAGTCATGCCGATCCCGTTGTCGGTGACGGAGATCAGAACATACTGGCCGGGGTTTACGTCGAGGTGCCGGCTGCAATATGCGTCGTCGAGGTAAGAATTGGAAGCCTCGACCGTAAGCTTGCCGCCCTTAGGCATGGCATCCCGCGCGTTGACCACAAGGTTCACCAGGACAGATTCCAGCTCAGCCGCATCGACCTCTACTGGCCACAGCCCGCCGCCGCCCACCACCTCAAGGGCAATTTCTTCGCCCAAGGCGCGCTGCAGGAAGTCGGACAACCCGCTCATCAGCCGGTTGACGTCGATCGGGGTCGGGGTGAGCGGTTGCTGCCGTGAGAACGCCAGCAATCGCTTGGTAAGCGTGGCGGCACGTTGCGCGCCGTGCATCGCGTTGTCCGCGCGACGTCGCACCTTGGCATCCGCGCGCGCCAACTGCTTTTGCAGTCCTTCAAGATTGCCGATGATGATGGTCAGCAGATTGTTGAAGTCATGTGCAATACCGCCGGTGAGCTGACCGATGGCTTCCAGCTTTTGCGACTGGCGCAATGCGCTCTCGGCCGCCGCGCGGCGGTCGATCTCGCCATAAAGTGCCTGCGTGCGCTGCAGAACCGCAAACAGTGTCATCAACAAGAGCAGTGCCGCCGGAATGCCGAAGATGAGATGAGTTCCCATCGTCGCAAGCCATTCACTGCGGATGGTTGCGTTTTCAATCCCGGCTGTGAGGTACAGGGGTGTCCCTTCGATGCGGCGGATCGCATAGCGACGGGCCACGCCGTCAATAGGAGAGGTCGAGTTGTAATAGCCACCCGCAGGGAATTGCGCGACGGTCCGGCGAAAGCCCGTCTGTGGACCCAACTGGTTGGCCGAGCCAACCGGCACTTCGGGATAGCGAGCCAAGAAGAGGCCGTCTTGACGAATGAGCGCATACTGCAGACCGCGCGTGTAGGCCAGGGCCGCAAAGAACTTGAAAAAGTTGCTGGGCAGAACGGAAACTTCCAGCACGCCAATAAATTCACCGTTGTGCGAAATCCGCTTGCTGATCGTGAAAAACGGCTCACCATTGAGACTGGATTGATAAACTTGTCCGTAATGAATGCCCACATCCCCTTTGACGTGAGCGACGAAGAAATCCCGGTCGGCGTAGCTCTGCGTCGGCGGCGGAAAGACACTCGACGATACCAGCGCGCGGCCATCCGCTCCGTAGATCCAGATGGACTGGATCACAGCCACTGCATCGGAAAATTTTCTGAACTGATCGTGCAGCCGTTGACCGTTCTGGCGGATGTCTGCGCCGGACATACTCGCGACCAGGTCGGACACATTGCTCATCGTCAGATTGGTCAGTTCGAAGGTCTTGGCCGCTTCTTCCTGCAGAACGTCAAGCGAGCGCAGCAGGCGCTCGTCGGCCAAGACGTGGAGGCTGCGGTAGGCGGTCCAGGACGCGAAAGCGAACAGCGCGCAGGGCAGCAGGACCGCTGCGGCCATGGCAAGCCGGATCAGGCGGATAGTCTTCGGCCGCTGCTGCATAAAAGCCCAAACCCCCAAAATTGCAGGATTATTCGTTGAATCGCCGAGACATGGCAAGCGTCGGGATTCTGACTAAGATTGGATAGGTTTGTGTTGTTGGCTTTGTGAAAGACTCCACGGGCGTTGCCGCTCTCTATCTTGGCAAGCGGGAAGGGAAGGAGCTGGTCTATATGGGCAAGGTCGGACCGGGCTGGTCGCGTACGTCTCCAGTCAAATTCGCAAGCAATTGGTATCTGTGGTGAGCCCGAAGTCCAAGCTCACCAAGCCCATCAAGAAGCCGAGGGCAGCGTGGGTTGAGCCGACCTTCGTTGCCGATATTGAGTACCGGGACATCACCTCGCAGGGCATTTTGAGGGCCAGTTCGTTCAAGGGACTAGCTCGGAAATAGAGTGCCCAGATCATGCTGCAGCCCTATCCCTTTTCACGGCCTCGCGCGCGGATCGCTTCTCATTTAGGGCGACGGTTTCGCAAAGCCTGTGTGTTTTCCGACACACAACGAGCTCTCGAATCGCACTATCCTCAAATCTTCTCCCTAGACTAGGGGGCACCGCCGCAAATGGCGGGCCCCTTTTCGTAGGCGGCGGAGAAGCCCATGACAACACGGCGGGCGAGAACCGGCAATCTGCTTGCGATGCGGGCGGAGGCCGGAAAACAAGTCGATCGGATTTCAGCTTCGCGTTTCCCGGTCCAACACGAAATTCAGCATCTACAAAACGAGCTGAACGCATTTAACGACCGGATCATAGAACTGGAAAATGAAGGCCATCGTGGCCATGCGATGGAAGTGTTGAAGGTAAAGGCGATAGACTTTGCACGGCAGATCGATGAACTTCGCTGTTTATTAGTCGGACCGCTCACAAAGCCTAGGGTGTGATCGAAATTAAAAAGCTGCTCTGTCGCTTTACCTAAAGCCAGCCACGCTGCAGCCTACTTGCGAAAAAGCCTGGCAGCAACTTCGTTGAGTTTCTCGCGGTCACGGCCAATCTTCCGCATCAGCTCGCGAGCCTGCTCTACTGAGATGTCGTGCTTCCGGGCGAAGTAGCCAACACTATAGGGCTCGTCCAATTGACGTCGCCGAATGGCAATTCGTTTCGTCCGTTTCGCCATGCCCGGAGACTATCAGTCACAGAGCCGCGTTCCAGCTTATTTCAGATAAGACCGACCCACAATTGAGCCTCGGGTGGTTTTTACGTGATTGGCGCAGGCTTCTTAAACGCTAGAGTTGGCGATCAGCTTCAATCGAGCCTTCGGAAAGTAAGGCCCCTTAGTCGGCGGCCTCTTTTTCATCCCAGAACCCGGTACTCAAACGCCACGCCGTCGGGATCGTTTTCCGCAAACCAAGCCTCCGCAGCATCGGCGCTCGCAAAGACCTTGAGTTGATCAGGGCCTCCAACCTGTTTGCTCGTGAGTTCTAATAAGGCTCGTCTGGTTCACGCTGGCGGGCCATAATTATTTGGCCAATTGGGGTTGCCACTTATTCCCGCCTTACTTAAGAACGGTTCCAAATCGCCGTAACGGTGGGGACCGATGGCAGCAGAATACAAGGTCTACGCCATAGGCCCGGACGGCCATATCATCCTGCGCATTGATCTCGTCTGCGATGACGATGCCGCCGCCAAAGAGCGCGCGAGGCAGTTAGTTGATGCCCATCCTATCGAGTTATGGCGAGGTGAAGATTTCTTGGGCCGTTTTGAGCCCTTGAGTTAGGCCGACTCAATTTGTGGCCCCTTCGAGCACATCGTATTCAAAGGCAACGCCTTCAGGATCGTTTTCCGCGAAAACCAGGTTTCCGCGGCGTCGGCATTAGCAAAGACTTTGAGGTGATCGCGGTCGCCGACCTGCTTGCTGGTGTTGACGTAGACAAAGACTGTCATAGCGTCGGCCCGTCATCCAATTCGGTGCTGACTATGTTACTTCGGGAAAATAGTGAGATCCCAACAAGTCCGAGAATCGCCAGGGCGGTTCCGATTACGATTAGCCCATGTAGGTGTGCTAAGAAAAAGTATAGGGCGTTTTTCATTTTCGCCTCGTTTCGCTTCCACGAGCGATCAATGATGCAATAGCTCACGAAATTGGTGCCAGTCGCCTTTGACGGTCTCGAAGCCTCTGAGCTTTTCGCGCTCCGTGGGCAAAAGACTGGCAATAAATGCCGCTCGCTGACGCCGATCGCGGACGACGTGCTCAGTAAGTACGATGGCGACACAGTAAGCGTCCGGTGAAGACCGCACAGCGGCCACTCAGGCTGCCTGATCGACTTGCTTGTTTCGGTGGCGCCAATTCCACGGAAGGAGTTCGTCGAGCCTTTGGACGGGATGCTCGGCGATGCGCGCCAGAACGTCGGCGAGCCAGGCTTGCGGATCGACATCGTTCATCTTGGCGGTGACGATCAGGCTGTACATCACCGCGGCACGCTCGCCACCGCGATCAGAGCCGCAGAACAGCCAGGACTTTCGACCCAAAGCGATGCCGCGCACGCCACGCTCCGCCGCATTGTTCGACAGGCAGATGCGGCCGTCGTCGAGGAAGCGTATGAACGCGCTCCAGCGCTTGAGCATGTAGTCCATGGCCTTGGCGATGTCGTTGCGACGCGAGAGCTTGGCGCGTTGCTCGCGCATCCAGGTTTCTAAATTGGCGACCAACGGCGCGCTCAGTTCCTGGCGGACGGCCCGGCGCCGTTCGGGGCTCTGTCCGTTGATGCCTCGCTCGATCTCAAACAAGGCGTCGATCCGGCGGACTGCTTCCATTGCCAGCGGCGAGATCACTGCCGGCTTCTTGCCCTTAGCCTTGCGACGCGCATTCTCAGCCAGATCAGCCATTACGAAGAATGGTCGTCGGGCATGGACCCAGCACGCGGCTTCCAGGATCGGACCTGCGTTGCGGCCCGGGTCGTAAAGCTTGCCATAGCCGCTATAGGCATCGGCCTGGAAGATGCCGCTGTAGCCGGCCAGATGCGCCTGGGGATGCTCGCCCGCGCGATCGCGCGAGTAATAGAACACCGCCCCCGGCGGGGCCGGCCCGCCAAAAGGCTTGTCGTCGCGCACATAGACCCAGATCCGGGCGGTGTCGGTCTTGCCTTTGGCCAGGACCGGGACCGTGGTGTCGTCCCCGTGCAATCGCTCGGCGCTCAGCACATAGGCCTCGAGGCGCTTGAACAAGGGCGCCAGCGCCGCCGTGCAGCCGCCGACCTGGTCGGCCAGGGTCGATAGACTGATCGGCACGCCCTCCCTGGCATAGCGTTCCGCTTGGCGGTTCAGCGGCTGATGCTGGCCAAACTTCTCGAACAGCACCATCGCCAGCAAGCTTGGCCCCGCCCAGCCGCGGGCAATCACATAGAACGGCGCCGGGGCCTGGCTGATCTTCTCGCAATCACGGCAAGTAAACTTCTCGCGGACGTGCTGGATCACCTTCCAGGATTTCGGGACCACCTCCAACGTCTCGGTGATGTCCTCCCCGAGCCTGGACAGCCGCGCGCCGCCACAGCAGGCGCACACCACAGGCCCCGGCACGATCACCCGCTCGCGAGGCAGATGCTCCGGGAACGGCTGGCGCGACGGTCGCTTGCGCGTGAACGACGCCACCTTCATGGTTTTGGTCGCGGCCATTTCGGCTGCGAGCTCGTCCTCCGTCGCCGAACTCTCCAACTCCTCCAGCGTCAGCTCAAGCTGATCCAATAGTCGCGCGGTACGCTCCGAGCGCGGCCCATAGCGGTCGCGATTGAGTTTCTCGATCTGCAGCTTCAGATGGGCGATCAGCGCCTGGTTGTCGGACTGCTGAGCGCGGGCGGCCGCAGCCTCCGCGCGAGCAACGATCAATGCCGCTTTCAGCGTTTCGATGTCGTCTGGCAGCGATTCAAGGCCGTCACCCATGGCCCCGATGGAATCACAAAAGGGGCGATTTGAGGCGTCTTTTCTTCCGTGCTTCAGAACATTTTTGAGCCTATCCCGCGCTCTGTGGCCGCCACGTATGCTGCGGGTTGCGCCAGTCGATCGCCTCCAGCAGATAACTCATCTGCGCCGCAGTCAGCCCCACCACACCGCTCACCGTCACCGGCCAGACAAAACGGCCACGGTCTAACCGCTTGGCGTAGAGCGACAATCCAATTCCATCGTGCCACAAGGCCTTGATCAGCGAACCGCCGCGGCCGCGGAACACGAAGACATCTCCGGCAAACGGATCTCGACCTAGGCTTTCCTGCACCAATAATGACAAACCCTGCATGCCCTTGCGCATGTCGGTGTAGCCGGTCGCAATCCAGATCCGTGCGTTCGAAGAGATCGGGATCATCGACGCTCCAGAACCTGCAACACCCGCGCCAGCGCCGTCGCATCGACGCCGGCGTCGACAATCACCCGACGATCCCTGCCAACGACAATCACCATCTGCCCGCTCGTCGGTGTGGCAGCAACCGCCGGCTCGACCTCAGCGGCAAGGACGACCCGCGCAAAGCCAGATTGTTCGCTTTGAGGGCTAATCGGCTCGGCATTGAGCGCGCGACGCCATGTCATCAGCAACGAACGTGATATGCCATGGCGCCGTGCCGTCGACGATATAGCGCGCGGCGCTTCAAAGCTCTCGGTCACGATCCGCAGCTTCTCGTCATCCGACCAGCGCCGCCGGCGACCAGTCTCGACCACCTCAAGCCGCTCAAGCTGAGTACTGCGCTTATGGCTGTCCATAAGGACTGTTACGCACCAATTGGACTAATCCAACAAGGCGGCCCTCGCCAGAGGGAAACGCGACACAAGCAGCAAAACCGATGAAAAAACCTGTCCAGAACATAGCGTACTCCTGTTCAGAACAGCCTGGGTCACAGAATAGCGTCTATCATGCCGCAGTGCGGTGGCCATATTGCGGCGCACCGTGATCACCTTTTAGAGACTGGAAAACGAAAGGTTCCTACTGCCGCCCATGCTGTTAGATATTCAGAGAGCCTCGAGATGCGGTGCGCGAACCCGAAGCGGCAAGCTCTGTCAGTCTCCGGGGATGCCTAACGGCCGGTCCCGGATGCACGGCGGGCCATCTCCTGAGGCACCGAAGGCCAACCAGAACGCTTTCAAACACGGCCGCTAGTCGGCCCGATCGACCCAGCAACGGCGCCAGATTGCGGCGCTCATCAACGAAATGAGCGAGACGACTCAACGCACTTTGGGGGGCCTGCACGAAAAACCCCCGCCGCACTTGGAAGACGGCGGGGGCGAACAGGGTATGGAGCGAGGGCAGCTGCTGTGACCCAAGCTGATGTCGCTCGCAATGGCCTGCAGACGAAGTGAAGCGAAATGAGTGCAGAGAGACAAGACGAAGATATGAGCAACGCGCGCAGGAACCGCGCAAACGGAACAAGGAAAGGTACGACGATATGGAAGAAGTTGCGAGAGGTGGTGACCATGTTGCAGGCTCACACTCCTCTGAACAATCTGACTGAGCAGGAAGGCTACGAGGTCCTCGCGTGGGCTGAAGCGAACCTTGAGCGCGGTCAGTCGGGCGACATGGTGCCAAGGCCCGAGTTGAACCGGAAAGCGGTCTGATGTTTTTGAGTCCCCAGATTCTGGTTAGAAATCCGCCGAAGATCGTTGCGGGCGGGGGGCTCACTCGGCCTCCAAACCAACCTCGGCTCCCTCGTCAGCCTCGACAACACGCTGAATGATGCCACGGGCAATGTCACGGCGCTGACGACCAACAACACAGTGACGTTCGTATCGCCGCCCGGCGGTCCTGGCTGCCGTCACCAACTGCGCGAATTTTGTTTCCGCGTCATCACAGTATTTGAGCCATGCTGATGCGACTGGCATCAACGTTGCGGGTATTGATTTTTCGCTGTCTTTCTGGGCTTGCGCGACCACCACCAGCGGCGATGCTGCCGTAGCTCCAACTCATAATCGACCATACGCCACCGAACATGAGAGCCAAAATTGTGAAAATCGTTGGCAGGTTGGCGCGTATCATTGGCCAACCATTGAGCAAGTTCTGAAGCCACTGCGGTATACCACTCTCCAGCCCGAGGGCTGATCTTAGCGGGAGGTTCGTTCCACGGACGAGTAGCTGCTCGCCGAGGGAATGGACTCAGCCCCTGGACTTCGCCTTCAGCCCCAGCTCTACAAGCCGGCGCTTATGGTCGTGCGGCATCTGCCGTTGACTTCTTCATTTCGTGCGACCGGTCCATTAGCGATCGGATCTTAGCTCCGCTCTCTGCCGCATCGGCTGAACCAGCGCTGACATTCTCAGCGGTGCACTTTGTAGTTGGCGGGTTTCCGCACTGTCGGGCGAGCGCATCCCAGCCGACGCATTGTCCCGAGCTGCTTCGGTAACCCGGGCCGCCCCTGTCACCGCAGGCTGCCAGCGCCGGCTGGCAACACATCACAGCCAGCGCAAAAATAAGCGACGTTCGCATGTTTCCCCCATCTTTTGCTCAATCGAACCGCAACTAGCGATGGAGGGCAAGCCCGTAGGGGCACGGGAGCCCTCAGCCTTTGGGCTTACTCTTTAGCCCCAGCTGCAAGCGGCGCGTTTGGTCTCTAACGCAGAATTTAATGGGATTTGGATAATTGCGAACCTACGTCAGCTTCACGAAGGGGCGGACCATGAGCTGTGAAAACGGAGCGTAACATGTTGGCGCGGACGAAACCCTTCTCGATTGCAATCGCAGTAATGCTTGGAATCGGGGTTAACGTGTATCTGGCGATACCCGCCTTTTCTGCTTCTCCTCCTTCCCAAGTTGCACCGCAGAGCCGATCCGCTTCTCCGTTGCACGATGGCGATCTTGTCCGGGTGCGTTCAGGTGGGCCCTTGATGACCGTTACCGCAGTCCAAGGCGATCAGGTGAATTGCTCGTGGACCGACGGGAACGGTGATCTCAAATCTGAAAGTTTCCCAATCGCCGTGCTAAGCCTACCAGTAACAGTTCCTCCTCCGGATGATCTGCGCCAAGAGCAAGAGGAAGAACGAGCGGCCGATCAGTATTATAAAAAGCACTGCCCGTCGGGGTCAGTATCGTTCACGGGCAAATTCCATTGCGCCTTTTGATGTCATCCGCGATGGTATTGGAAACATCGCTACCCAGCGGCCTTCGGGCATATAAGCGAAAGCCCCGCTGGGGGAAGAGGACTTTCTGATGGGCTCCATGCTTTCGATTGTCGGCGTTATCTCGTTTAGCGCGGTCAATGGTACGCCATCGATACTGGCACCCTCACGGGACTGCTCCAGACAGCGCTAGAGGCGATCCTTACCTTCCTCGTTGTCGATGGCTCCTACAACCCCCTCACAGGCGGGACCGCTCCCCAGAGCGAAGGGTAAAATACCCTCCCAGACCGCCAAAACGGCCTAGAACACGGGTTCCGGGCCTTTTGTACTTACTGCGGTCGTCGAATCGTTTTAGCCTTTCCTGAGCAAACTTTGGAGAGTGCCATGGATGACGGAAGGCAGGCCGAGCCCCAGCCGGATACCGACGCCCAGGAGAACACCAGCAGCATCAGTGAGGGCGTCAGCAACCTCGTCGGATCGATTAAGACCCTTGTAACGGATGCGACGTCCGTGATCACGGATCATATAAAAAGCCCCGCTGAAGTTTCAAACCGGGTTGAGACTGCAGTTCCTCCGGTTGAAGAGAATTACGACGCCCCTCCAATGACTGCGGATGAGATAGCGCGGCATGCAGCGGCTGACCATCAACCGGCACCGAAAGCAAAACGCTCGAAACGCAAGAAGGCTGCTGTCGCCAAAACGGCTCCTCCGAAGAAGGCAAACAAGAGGAGCGCTGCTAAGAAAGGAAAGAAAACTGCTAAGACGAGCGTAAAGAAAGCAGCGAAAAAGACCGCAAAGAAGGCGGCCAAGAAATCAAATTCATCGGCTCAGAAAAAGACTGTGAAGAAAAGGAAGAAGTCCAAAAGGTAGCTCCTAATGGCTCGCGCCAGGTCGGTCCTAGACAGGATGATCCAGGCGATGAACAGGGGGGAGCCTGTTCGACTTAACGTCTACGCCGACTTCAAAATGAAGGACGTTGATGTGTTCGCAAAGCCAAAGCGCAAAAAGTGCACACCAACGAAGAAGCAGTCGACGACTAGGACGTTTCGCAAGCCGGTTCCGAAGAAGAAACCGGCCAAGAATAAACCGAGGCGCGCCTTGATTGATCGTTTTCGGATTAGCCGACTGCGATAATGTGGCACGTCCTCGTCAGGGCATGGCGGTCGCCGCGCCGTATGTCCCCTATCTAAAGAGCAAGAGATGTTTGCTCGGGATCTCCGACTTGCTCAAAGACCGAAATCGATACTCCCAGCAGCCTCACGGCCTTCTCCATCGGGAAGAGCGCCTTCAGCAGTTCGGCCGACACGAATTCTAACTCGCTGCGGTTCCCGACGCCGCCAGCGATCGTCCGGCTTCGCGAGATCAGTTCGAAGTCGGCGAACTTCACCTTGAGCGTAACGGTCCGGCCCCGTGAGCCCTTTTCCTCGCAGTGCCGCCAGACCTTGTCGATCAGCGGCCGGAAAATTTGGGCCAATCGCACGCGGTCCCGGACCTGGTCATCTGTTCCGCGATGTCGACCCTGTCGAGGAAGCACTGTGCCACGATGCGGTCCCGGCTGGTAGGTCGGGACCGCCCGTCGCAGACAGTGCCTTCACCCACTTGCAAGCAATGGACCGTCGTGCCCTCGATCATGCTCGACAGCACGCCGGTCCTCACGCGTACCTTGGCGCCATCGGCTTCCATGGTGAAGGTGTCTCCGTTCGACACGGCTAGAACCTTTCCCATGTAGTCCGCCGCTATCGCTGGCGAACAAGCAAATGCGGCGACGATGGCGGTGAGTAATCTCATTCCGGTATCTCCAGGCTACCGCCACATTCCCCGCATGCGCGCGCCTATATCGACCTTCGGCCCTTGGCCGGGCGTGCGCGCCGCACTACCGGCAGGCACAATCGGCCAGGAAGTCCGCTCGAACAGACCTAGCAGCTTTTCGGGAATGAAGCGCGTCCTGGAGGCATAGAGATGGCGATCGCCCTGCGCGTGCTGGCCGTGGACGAAGAACCGCTGCGGCACGACCAGATGGAGGCCGTCCTTGGCGCGGGTCATGGCGACGTAGAGCAGTCGGCGCTCCTCCTCGATCTCGGCCGTGGTGCCGGCACCGAGATCGGAAGGAATGCAGCCGTCGACGACGTTGAGCAGATAAACCGACTTCCACTCCTGGCCCTTGGCGGAATGAATCGTGGAGAGGATGAGGTAATCCTCGTCGAGCAACGGCACACCGGCCTGGTCGCTGGTCGCGTCGGGCGGATCCAGCGTGAGCTCGGTCAGGAAGCGTTCGCGCGAAGGATATCCGGAAGCGATCTGCTCGAGCTGGAGCAAGTCCGCCCGCCGGGTCTCGGCGTCTTCATGGATGCGATCGAGATGCGGTTCGTACCACAAGCGAGCCCGCTCCAGATCGACGGGCCATTCCGAATATCGGAGATTGCCCAAGGTCTCGACAAAGCCCGTCCAGTCGTCGCCGGCGCGCGGCGGCGTAGGGATACCCGCGAGTGCCGTGATCGGGTCGGCGGCCTCCGCCATGCGGTCGAGCACGCGCTGTGCGTTGGCGGAACCGATGCCGGGCAGCAGGTGTAGCAGGCGGAATCCCGCCACGCGGTCGCGCGGGTTTTCGACAAACCGAAGCAGCGCCAGCATGTCCTTGATGTGGGCGGCGTCGAGAAATTTCAATCCGCCGAACTTCACGAACGGGATGTTCCGGCGCGTCAGCTCGATTTCGAGCGGGCCGCTGTGGCTGGATGTCCGGAACAGAACGGACTGCTCCTTGAGCAACGTACCGGACTCGCGGTTCTCCAGGATACGCTCGACGATAAAGCGGGCCTGGTCGGCCTCGTCGCGGACGGTGACGAGTTGCGGCTTGGCTCCGGACGTCCGCTCGGTCCAGAGGTTCTTGGTAAAGCGCTCCTTGGCGAGACCGATAACACCGTTGGCGGCGGCGAGAATTGTCTGCGTCGAGCGATAATTGCGGTCGAGCGTAATGATGTTCGCAGGCGGCGAGAACTGGTCGGGAAAGTCGAGAATGTTGCGCACGGTCGCGGCGCGGAACGAGTAGATCGATTGGGCGTCGTCGCCGACGACCGTCAGCCCGCGGCCTCCGGGCTTGAGCGCCAGTAGGATCGAGGACTGCAGGCGGTTGGTGTCCTGATATTCGTCGACGAGGACGTGATCGAAGCGCCCGCCGATGTCGTCGGCGAGGCCGGCATCGCCGACCATCTGCGCCCAATAGAGCAGGAGGTCGTCGTAATCGAGGACGTTCTGCTTCTGCTTGGCTTCGACGAAAGCTGCGAACAATTCTTTGAGTTCAGCGGCCCACCCGGCGCACCAGGGATACGACGTGCCGATGACCTGCTCGAGCGGGGTCTCGGCGTTGACGCAGCGCGAGTAGATCGAGAGACACGTTCCTTTAGTCGGGAAGCGGCTTTCCGTCTTCGAGAAACCTTTCTCGTGCCTGACCAGGTTCATGAGGTCGGCGGAATCTTCGCGGTCGTGAATCGTGAAGGCTGGGTCCAAGCCGATTTGTTCAGCGTATTCGCGCAGCAGCCGGGCGCCGATGCCGTGGTAGGTGCCGGCCCAGGTCAGCGCGTCAGTCATGATGCCGGCGTTGTCGCCCATCACCTTGCGGGCAATGCGTTCGACGCGCTTGGTCATCTCGGACGCGGCGCGCCGTGAAAACGTCATCAACAGGATCCGGCGGGGGTCGGCGCCCTGAACGATCAGATGGGCGACCCGATGGGCGAGGGTGTTGGTCTTCCCGGACCCTGCTCCTGCGATCACCAGTAGCGGGGGCGCCGCCAATCCTCCCGCGGGGCCGTGCTCAACCGCACGCCGCTGCTCGGAATTGAGGGTTTCGAGGTAGGCGGTTGCCGTCTGCACCTTGGGCGTCCGTTCATGGTTGGAAGAAAGACGGTCAATGATTCCTGCTGTGATCGCAACCTAGACGCCCCGTCGGGGGTGACGCGGCTGCCAACCAAGTTGGAGCAAGGTCACGGAGGGGCGTCGCCCGGTCTTGGCGCACCTGCGGCAGCGCAGACGGCTTGCAAGATCGTGCACGAAGGTGGTCGGCGGATGCTTGAGGGCTGCCAGATCGATATCGTTCGGGGTCTTGCACCGTGAACACTGGATTTCCAGCCGGGGAAAGCCACCGTTGATCGCCTGGTCAATTGTTGGCGAGGGGTCGATCGGCTCGCCATCGCTCCACATCCGCTCGTTCCAGCTTTCGCAGAGCAACCTGCCGGCTTGCTGGATCAGCGCAGCGCCCTTGGCTCGCATCTCTGCTGATTGCGCAGCCAGAATGCCGGTCATGGCGCGTGCTTTCCCCAATTCCTTCGTTAGGGCCTTTCGGTATCCGCCTGACAGCGGCGTGGGGTGGTGTTTGGGCGCCATCCGGACATCCAAGCGCAGACCAAACTCGGGGAGCAGGCTAGGTCATGTCAAATCCCGGCCAGCACCCGTCTTCTTCGTGTCTTCCGGTGCGCTGCTGGCAGGTGTTGTCCAGCAGTCGCTGCGCGACGTCCTTCCAGACCGCGTTGCCGCCATATAATCGGACTGCATCGGCAGTCTGGATTTCGACGGTCCGCTCACAGCGGCGGCAGGAGATGCGCAGCACGTCGCGCTGAATCTCGGAAAGACGTCGCTGCCGCATCTGGGACCCGGTCGCGTCGGCGCGAGGGTCTTTGAGGACCGACCGCCAATATTCCGCTGGGAGGGGTGCATCTGGAGCCGCAGCGGAGGAGCCCCACCTGCGGGCGGCTTCAGCGGCCAGCTTTTCCATCTGCTTTGGGGTCGGCATGCGCCAGCTCGCGGGTCGGTCTGTCATGCCGAATTAGAACATAAAGAGAACAAAAGTCGAGTCCGATCGAGGCTCCGCTGCGAAAAATCCTCCTGCTGGAAAGGTTGCGATGTCGGAACGAAGCCAGGCCATTCGTCTTTTATCCAGCATCAGTATTGGAGTTCCACCGTCATGGCCCCCCGCGCTAACTGGAAAGGCTTCTTGCGTCTTTCTCTCGTCACCTGTCCGGTAGCGCTCTATCCGGCCACGTCCGAATCCGAAAAGGTCTCGTTCAATCAGCTCAACCGGAAGACCGGTCACCGTATCAAGTACGCCAAGGTGGACGCCGATACCGGCGAGGAGGTCGCCAACGAGGACATCGTCAAGGGCTACAAGGTCGACACTGACACCTTCATCGAAGTGACCAAGGAGGAGCTCGAGAATGTCGCGCTGGAATCGACGCGAACCATCGAGATCGACGAGTTCGTCGACCGCAGTGAGATCGATCCGCGGTATCTGATCCGCCCCTACTACCTGGTGCCGGACGGAAAGGTCGGCCATGACGCCTTCGCGGTTATCCGCGAAACCATTCGCGAGATGAATAAGGTCGCCATCGGACGCGTGGTACTGACCAATCGGGAGCACATTATCGCGCTTGATCCGCTCGACAAGGGGCTGATGGGAACGCTGCTGCGCTATCCGTACGAAGTGCGTTCTGCGGACGAGTATTTCGACGACATCCAGGATGTCAAAGTCACCAAGGACATGCTCGATCTCGCCAGGCACATCGTCAATCAGAAGGCGGGCCACTTCGACCCGGACAAGTTCGAAGACCAGTACGAAACCGCCCTTATCGATCTCATCAACCAGAAGCGCGCCGGCAAACCGATCGCCGCGAAAGAGCGACCGCGTGGCGAGAATGTCGTCGATTTGATGGACGCGCTGCGCAAGAGCATCGGAGGAGCCGCGGCGGCATCGATAGAGGCGCCGAAGAAGCCAGCCAAGAAGGCGCGCAGCGCGGCAGCGGGGCAGAAGGAAATGCTGATGCCGATTGCTGGCAAGAAATCGGCGAAGGAGGCCGCGGTGAAGAAGCCGGCGGCAAAACCGCAGCGAAAGTCGGCATAGCGAGCACGATGGCTTCGCGTAACTCGCAAAGCGCCGGGCTCCCCCTATTTCGAGGACGCGGCGCCGATCTCGAAGTCTTGCTCGGTCATCCAGGCGGGCCATTTTGGCAAAACAAGGATGACGCTGTTTGGAGCATTCCGAAAGGCCTGATTGGCGTCGACGAAATGCCGCTGTCTGCTGCTCGGCGCGAATTCGCCGAAGAGACGGGACACCACCCGGAGGGAGATTTCTTGCCACTCGGGGCGGCACGGCAACGAGGCGGCAAAGTCGTACAAGCGTGGGCCATCGAAGGCGACTGGGATCCCGCGCTCATCCGCAGCAACACCTTCGAGATGGAATGGCCGCCGCGTTCCGGACGCCATCGGAACTTTCCGGAAATCGACCGAGCGGCTTGGTTCGACGTTGCCGACGCGCGACGGAAGATCCTGATGGGACAGGCGATTTTCGTCGATCGATTGCTAGAGGCTCTGGGTCCGTGCACTTAGGCCGGCGTTGCTCCGCACGAGCCCCCCAAATCGTCATGCTTTTCGGGACAACCACGGCGTTATCAGCGCACGGCACGATTTGCGCAGCGGGACGTGCGACTCTGCCATCATGGATGACGAGCGCAACTTATGCCGGCCTGTCCGTTCACCTTGCTGCGGTAATCCAGTCGATGTGGCCAGATGTCACGCCGTGTCGTTCGCGCGCACGGCGTCGCGGACGGGGGCCCGTCTTGCACACTTGGCAGACGGCTTACGAGATCGTCCGCTAAAGTGGCCGGCGGATTGCACGGTCGCGTTCGGGGTGAGCCGCGCGGGGGAGCGTGATGGCGAAAAAATTGAAAACCTATCAGACTTCGCTGGGCTTCTTTGATCTCGCGATCGCGGCTCCGTCGATGAAAGCGGCTCTGGAAGCGTGGGGCGCAGACAGCAATCTCTTCCACCAGGGCGCGGCGAAGGAAGGCCTCGATCCGAACGTTATCGCGGCGACCATGGCAAAGCCCGGCGTCGTTCTCAGGCGCCCGGTTGGAACCGACCGACCTTTCAGCGAACACGCCGAGCTGCCCACCGATCTTGGCGGCGGAGGACCAACGAAGGTCGTCCGCAAGTCGAAAGGCCTAAAGGCGAAGCAGCCTTCCTCTCGCCCCGTCGACAAGGTCGCGGAACGAAAGGCCGCGTTCGACTACGAGCGGGAACGGAGGAGCCGCGAACTTGAACGGGCTAAGGAAGAGGCCGCCAGGCAAAAGGAGCGTGAACGCCGGCAGCAGGCGGTCGGCAAGGCGCAGACTGCGTTGGACAAGGCCGAGCAGGAGCACGCGAAGCGGGCCGCCGCCATCCAGGCCGAGGCCGACGCTCTCGAGAAGAGATCGCAAGCCGAAAAAGCACGTTGGGATAAGGAGAAGAAGCGACTGGAAGCCGCGCTGCGGCGCGCGGGGGGTTAGTCTCTGTCATGCTCTGCGCTGTCCTTCTAGTCAGGAGAGCATTCTGGGCAGGTATTACCGATAGACTAGATCGGCTATGAGGCAGCTAACGTCATCATGAATTCTTCCATCGACGGCTGCTTCGCATATTGCAGCTTGAGAAGATCTTCGACCTTAAGATTAGTATAGCGCTGGAGCTGTCGCCAATCCTTGTGGCCGGTGACCAGTGCTACCTTTTCGATTGGCAGTCCTGCCTCAAAAAGACGGCTCGTCCCCTCGTGGCGCAGATCGTGGAAGTGCAGGTCTTCGATCTTGAGTTCATCGCATGCCCGGGTGAATGCCGCACTTACGGATCTGTGGTTATGGGGAAAGATCCGTCCATAGCCTCGAGTCACAATCCGCTGCTGAAGCACGACTTCCCACGCGTCATAGCCCGTTAGATTGAGCAGGGGTACCTTCTGGTCATTTCCGTCCTTATTCCTCGGGTCCTTTCTGTCTTGAATGACCACCAGTCGTTTCTTCATATCAACCAGCGACCACACGGGTTTGCAAATCTCTTCTTGGCGCAATGTGGTCGCGACGGCGTACCTGACGATCCGTCCCATCGGTATGAATTGCCGAGGGTTGTTCTCGAAATACTCAATCAATTCGTCGAGTTCGTCCTGTGTAGGTCTTCGGTCACGCTCGTTGCTTTTTCCCACCAAGTTGAGATGACTTAATGCGACGCGTGCGAGGCGGGCTTCCTCGGCCGAAACCTCGATGCCATGCACAGCTGCGGCGTGGGTAATGATGGTGCGTATGAAAGACAAATCGATCGCCAACGTCGCAGGGCCAGCGCCTTGCTTGGCGCGCTTTCTTCCGAACTCGATCAGCCGCTCTCGATTGAGCGCGGGCAGCTTCACACTGCCGAGCTCAGTCTTTAGCGACGCCATCACAGCGGCTTTTGATCGGCGAGGGGGCTTTCCAACCTCGTGCATGTCCTCATCGTGCAGGTCTATCAGATCGCCAAATGTGCGAACGTTCCGGACTACGCGCGGCTTGGCCGATCCGTTGCGGTCGATATTCCGCTCCATTTCGAGCGCCCATTCTTCGCCGTCCTTGCGCCGTCGGAACGTCTCGGCCACATAACGCGTCTTGCGGCGGACCTGGACGCGCCAGTTTCCAGATGCCAACTGAGTGAAGGTCGCCACGCGTGTGCACTCCGGCTTTCGTGTGCACTATGTGTGCACCGACAGGTCAAAACGGGTACAAACGTGTGCAATTTCGTCTAGTTTGAAGTGCACACGTTCTTCTTTCATCCCATTGAGAGTGTAGGGTAAATCATTGGAATCGCAAGACTATCGCTTTTCTGTGGCACCCATGATGGATTGGACCGACCGGCATTGCCGCGTGTTCCACCGTCTGATGAGCCGGCGCGCGCGGCTCTACACGGAGATGCTGACGACCGGCGCCATCATTCATGGCGACCGGAAGCGGCTGCTCGGCTTCGATCCGAGTGAGCATCCGGTGGCGCTGCAACTCGGTGGCTCCGATCCGGCCGATCTCGCCACTGCCGCGAAGATCGGCGAGGACTTTGGCTACGACGAAATCAATCTCAATGTCGGCTGTCCGTCCGACCGGGTGAAGGATGGCCGCTTCGGCGCCTGTTTGATGGCGGAGCCGGCGCTGGTCGCCGATGGCGTTGCGGCCATGAAGCGCGCGGTTAGGATTCCCGTCACGGTCAAATGCCGGATCGGCATCGACGACCAGGATCCGGAAGTCGCGCTCGACGTGCTGGCGCGCGGCGTGGTCGCAGCCGGCGCGGACGCGCTGGTCGTGCACGCCCGCAAGGCCTGGCTCAACGGCTTGTCGCCGAAAGAGAACCGCGACATCCCGCCGCTCGATTACGACAGGGTCTACCGGCTGAAGGCAACGTTGCCGGATGTGCCCGTCATCATCAATGGCGGCATCGGCAGCATTGCGGAAGCTGCGCGGCATCTCGGCCATGTCGACGGCGTGATGCTGGGGCGGGCGGCCTACCAGGAGCCGTGGCGTTTGATCGAGGTCGATCCAAAATTATTTGGCGAGGCGGCGCCATACGCCACCATGAAGGACGTCTTCGAAGCGATGTTTCCCTACATCGAAGACCAGTTGGCGCAGGGTGCACGGCTGCATTCGATGACGCGGCATTTCGTCGGCGCGTTTCACGGTGTGCCCGGTGCGCGCGCCTTCCGCCGCCATCTGGCGGAGAAGGGCGTCAAGGCCGGCGCCGGCGTCGACGTGCTGCGCGATGCGATCGCGCTGGTCGAGAATCGCGCGACGGCGTTGGTCGCGGCGTAACCGCTAGGCGGCGCGGTCTCCGGTACGGCGCGCTTCCGAGTTCGCTTTCAGTCCGAAATCATAGGTCAGATGATAATAAGGCTGCGCCATCTCGCGGCCATCGAGTGCCGCGCCCGCAGGCATCATCGCAAACTCCCGGATCAGGCTGTCCTTGACGCCGAACACGACGTCCGAGTCCAGATATTGATCGCCTGCGGCGAACACATGCGTGACCAGCGTCTGGTGCCCGGGCGCTGATATCATGAAATGGACATGGGCCGGACGCCAGGGGTGACGGCCCTGCGCCTCGAGCATTTTGCCGACCGGCCCGTCATGCGGGATCGGATAGGCCGCCGGCTTGATCGACCAGAACCAGAACCGGCCGTTTTCGTCGGTACGAAACCGCGCGCGCATCGCCAACTCGCCGATCTCGTCGAGCTGCTGCACGTCGTAATAGCCGTCATTGTCCGAGTGCCAGACATCCACGATGGCGCCGGCTAGCGGTTGTCCGCCAGCCGTCGAAACCGTGCCGGTGACCCATAGCGGCGCGCCTTCCATGGTGCCGGAGATATCCGCACCGAGCGGATGCTCGGGCGCGCGCTGTCGGGCGCGCGCTGCACGTAAAATGGGCCGAGCACCGTCGTCTCGGTTGCGCCCTGTGGTGTCCGGTGGTTGATGGCGTCGACCAGCATGGAGACGCCGAGCGTATCTGACAGCAGGATGAATTCCTGCCGCTTGTCGTCGCACATCTGTCCGGTGCGGGTCAGGAAATCGATCCCGGCCTCCCATTCCGCCTGCGTGGGTTCGATCTCCCGGACGAACGCATGCAGATGACGCACGAGCGCCTCACTGATCTGCCGGACGCGATTATCCTTTCCGGCGCAGACGCTATGCAAGACCGCGTCGGTGATGGTGGCTTCGTCAAAGTTGCGCATGTCGTGTTCTCTTCAGGAGGCGGTGGTCTGTGGCGCGTCGCCACGCCAGGCGCGTGCGATCAATTCGCGGATTGCGTCGCGCTCGATCGGGCGCGGATTCCAGTAGGGGTTTTTGACGGCGAGGTCGGCGGCCTGGTCGATGCCGCTCTCGGGCATGCCGATCTCGCGCAGCGATGCCGGCGCCGCGAGCTTTCGTGCCAGAGCGTGGAGGCCGAGCGCGGCGTCAGGAACGCCGAGCGCTGTGGCGATCCGCGTCATTGCTTCGGGTACGGCGGAGGCATTGTAGGCGAGAGCATGCGGGAGAATGACGGTGTGGGTCTCCGCATGCGGCAGATTGAACGAGCCGCCCAGCGTATGGCAGAGCTTGTGATGCAGCGCCATGCCGACGGCGCCTAGGCAAATGCCAGAGAGCCAGGCGCCATAGAGCGCGTCGGTGCGCGCGGTCTTGTCGTTTGGTTGGGCGCAAATTATTGGCAGCGCCTGCGCCAGTGTACGGATACCCTCCTGCGCCATCAGCGATATCACGGGGTTGCGATCCCGTGCGTAGAGCGCCTCGACCGCATGCGCGATGGCGTTGATGCCGGATGTCGCCGATAGTTTTGGCGGCATCGTCATGGTGAGATCGACGTCGTAGATCACGATTTCGGGAAGAATTTTCGGGCTCGACTGCGTGGTCTTGATGCCGCCGCTGGTCTGGCCGACGACCGGCGTCATTTCCGAGCCGGCGTAGCTGGTCGGCAGCACAATCTGCGGCAGGTCGGTGCGCAACGCGATCGCCTTGCCGAGGCCGGTGGTCGAACCGCCGCCGATCGCCACGAGACAATCGGCCCGCACCTCGCGCACGGTTTCCATCGCCCGTTCCGTCACCTCGACGGGCGTATGCATGACGGCGCCGGTGAAGGCGCCGGCAAAACGCTCTCCGATCATCTCCCGGATACTCTCGACCAGGTCGTTCTGTCGCGGCGTCGCCAGCACGAGGGCGCTGACGACGCCGAGGCCGGACAATTCGTCGGGCAATTGACGCAGCGTGCCGGCGCCGAACACCACCCGTATCGGTGCGCTCTGGTAGACGAAGTCTTGCATGGTTGCTCCTTGCGGACGAAATGGCCGGCTCCAGGATCAGGCTGCCCCGGGGCCGGACTTCCGGCTCAAGAGGCGGACTGTGCAGCCTTGCGCAAGCCGCCCGTCTCTTCAAGGCTCCTTGCAGGGACGCCTGTCGGCTGTCGCGCCAGCAGGATGATGGCCCCGGCGGCGATCGCCGAGACGCCGATCGACAGGAACATCGGCGTTGGGCTCTGATAGATCTGTTGCAGCGCGCCGGCGACGAAAGGTCCGAGAATGGCGCCGACCCGCGCCACTCCGAGTTCCATTCCAACCGCGGTGGCGCGCACGCCGGTCTCGTAGGAAGCCGCGGTAAAGTTGTTCAGCACGAACTGCGCGCCGATGATGAAGAAGCCGGCGGCCGCAACGGAGGTGATGTTGACGATGTGATCGTTGAGCACCACGAGCGACAACACCGCGAGGCCGCCGATGGCCCACCAGGTCGCGAGCAGGCCGCGATGGCTGCCGTACTTGTCAACGAGATGCCCGAGCGCGAGGGCGCCGACGAACGACATGATCTGCATCAGCGCGCCGAAACCGAAGCTTGCCGCAAAGGTTTCGCCACGCTGCATCATCACGGTCGGAATCCACCCCGACAGGCCGAAGATGCAGAACAGGCTGAGGAAGGCCGACGCCCAGATCGCGAACGTGGTCCGGCGATATTTGGGCTGGAGCAGCACCGCCACCGAATTGACCGGCTTTTCGGACTCGCCAACGGCAATTTCGGCCGACGCGTAAACGCTGGCGCGCTCGGGGCGGAGCTTGGAGAGCATGTCGCGGATTTCGTCGGTACGGCCTTGAAGGGCAAGGAACTTCGGTGACTCCGGCAACATGTAGTGCATGAAGGGCAGCAGCAGGAACGACAGCGAGCCAAGCCAGTACAACGCAGTCCAGCCGAACACTGGCGTTGCAAACACGCCGGCGACACCGGCGAGCGTTCCGCCAAGCGCCCAGCCGAGAGCTACGCCCCACAGCGCAAACGTGTTCGCCACCCGCCGCGGCGCCAGCTCGTTGATGTAGGTGGTCGCAAGCGGCAGCAGCACGCCAAGGCCGATGCCGGTCAGGATCCGCAGGATGCAGAACGACAGGAACGAGTCCGCCGAGGTCGCGGTGAGTAGGGTAAAGATGCTGGTGATCCACAGGCCGCCGAGCAGGGTGCCGCGTCGGCCGAGCCGATCGGCGATGATGCCGTGGATCGCAGCGCCGATCAGGAATCCGACCAACCCGCTGGAAATCAATAGCCCCGCCTGGCCGGCCTGCAGGCCCCATGGCTTTGCGACATAATGAATGACGTAGGCCGGATTGAATGTGTCATATCCGTCGAACAGCGTGAGCAATCCCATCATGGCGCCGAGGCGCCAATGAAATTTGCCGACCTTCGCCTCGGCGAGTTCCTCGTGAAGATCGATTGCTTTCGCAGTCATGGCCGTATCCCTCCCAGATGGTGATTATATCGCATGAGACCGCTTATTCCGCGGCTTGATGGATGCCGTGTTCGGCGACGATGGTTTCGCCGAGGCCGAGCTTGAACAGGTCGATGGCGTTGCGCCGGCCGATCTTCAAGCGATCATTCTCGCTGATGCTGGCGCTGTTAAACCAGTCCGAGGCGTGATCGACATTTTCGAACGGCCAGTCGACCGAGAACAGGATGCGGTCCGCTCCGATCTCGAGAATGGAATCGATCAGTGTCTGCGTGCGGAAATTCCCTGAAGTGGTCAGGAAGAAGTTGGCGTTGAAGTAATCGCAGATCTTCTTTTTCGCCTTGTGCTTCGGCGGCGCCTTGACCCAGCCATTGCGGTGATCAACGCGCCACATGCTGTAGGGCAGGCCTTCGCCCATGTGCCCGAGGATGATCTTGAGTTTCGGATAGGCATCGAACAGGCCCGATCCCATCAGGCGCAGCGCGTGAACGGCGGTCTCCTGTCCGAACGCCCAGGTCGGGCCCATCAGCCAGGGATGTCCTTCATAGATCGCGCAGTCTTCCGGCAACGGATTGCGCGGGTGCAGATAGAATGGTAGGCTGGTGTTTTCGACGGCAGCCCAGAACGGCCAGTATTGTGGCAGGTCGTAATAGACCGGCCGCTTGCCGTCGCCGATTTGCGAGAAGCCGTTGACCAGCGCGCCACGGAAACCGAGTGTCTTGATGCAGCGCTCGAGCTCCTTGATCGCGAGATCCGGATCCTGCATCGGCAGCGCGGCAAACGCCTGAAACCGCGACGGGCGTTTTGCCACTTGCTCGGCGAGGAAATCATTGGCGCGGATCGCAATCTCATTGGCGCGGGCGATGTCGGGAATCGCCTGCACGGCGGGCGCGTTCAACGACAGGATCATCATCTCGACGCCGTGCTTGTCCATCTGCGCCAGCCGCTTGTCCTGGATGTCCAGCAGGCGATCCTTCAGCTCCGGCCAATAGGAGTCCGGAACGAATCCCGCCGAATCCATCAGTGTGTCCGGGATAGCGAAATGTTCCTCTAGTGCGATCTTGCCCTGCATGTCGTCCTCGCTGATGTCAGATGTTGATTAGTATTTGCCCTTAGTACTGTCCTTGCGGCGTCAGCCCGAGCGCGAGCTGGCCGTACATGGTGCCGACGGCATCCCAGTTCATGCTGATGTGGCGGCCGACGGCATTGGCGTCGCGCCAGGCGCGCTGCACCGGGTTTGAAAGATCGAGTCCGAGGCCGCCGGTCGATGCATTCAAGGCTTCGGTGGCGCGAATGGCCAGTGCGACCGAAAACGCCTGGCCGCGGCGGCTGACGATGCGATCCTCGACTGAAACCGGCGTACCGCCGCGGATTGTCGCCGCACGATTCCTGAGATCGCGCAACAGCACTTCGCGGGCGGCGTCGGCGGAAGCGGTCGCTTCCGCAACGCGCAACTGGATGGTCGGAAAATCCGCCATGCGATTGTTGTGGCCGGCAACCGCGCCGCGGGTGATCCGTCGCGATGTCACGGCAAGATAGTCCTCCAGCGCGCCGGCCGCCGCGCCGACCGCGGCCGAGGCCAGGCAGGAGGGAATGTTTGACAGCATCGGGATCGCGAAGGTGGGGTTGGCGGCGTAGAGCGCGGCGCCCGGCGTCTTTCCGGATGTGGTGTCGGCGAACGACAGCAGGCGGTGCGCGGGCACGAACACATCATTCAGCACCAGCGTCTTGCTGCCGGTGCCGCTGAGGCCGACGACATTCCAGGTGTCGTCGATGACGTAGTCGGCAGCCGGGATCAGCAGGAAGGCCGGCGCAAACTGGCCGCTCTCGGTCTTCGACGGCAACAGCCCCGCACACAGCGACCATTGCGCATTGTCACAGCCGCTGGCAAACGACCAGCGCCCGGTGAGGCGATAGCCCCCTTCGACTTCGATCGCCTTGGTGGCCGGCGCGTAGGAGCCGCAGGCGACGGCATCGGGATTCGTACCCCAGACGTCGCGCTGCGCTGCTTCCGGGAATCCTGCGATCAGCCATTGATGGGCCGCGAGCAGGCCGCCGACCCATGCCGTGGAGGCACAGCTTTTCGCAAGTTCGATGTTCAATTCGACCAGCACGTCGAAATCGTATTCGTAGCCACCGAACATCGCCGGCTTGACGATGTCGAAATAACCGATGTTGCGCAGTGCCGTGATGTTCTCTTCAGGAACGCGGCCGGCCTTTTCCGTGGTATGGGCGCGCGCCTTGACCTGCGGCGCGATCTGCGCCACGCGGCTCCGCAACTCGGCAATGTCAGGGCGAAGCGACGGTGACGCCGACACGTCCTTCAACTGGGCGACTGGTACCATTGGTTTGCTCCGTATCTTCGTTTGCTTGAAAGGCGGTCAGGTGGGGGCGCTGTTCATGCAGCCTGGCTGTTATGCGGCACCGAGAAACAGTAAGTCGCATCCTGGTAGATTAGCGGCTCGATCGGATCGCGGACGTTCACGGTTTCGGCTTCGCCGATGAAAATCGTGTGTGTGCCGTAGGGCACCGCGGCCGCTTTCTTGCAAAAAATGTTGATCTGCGCGTCGGCGAGGTAGGTGACGCCCTCGGCCGAAGTCTTCCAGTCGCCGAGCCCGAACCGCTCCTCGGCCGGCAGTGCGCCGCTGAAGGCGGATGAAAGCGGGACCTGGTCGCGGCGCAGCACGTTGACGCAGAACCGGCGCGCCAAAAGCATGATGTCGTGCAGCAGCGTTGCCTGGTTGATGCAAACGATCAGGGAAGGGGGATCGAGCGACAGCGATGTCACGGCGGTCGCCGTCATTCCGTGCCGGCGATCCTGGTCGGCCGAAGTAATGACCGACACCGCCGCGGGAAATCGTCGCAACGCGCGCTTGAACGTTTCACGCAATTCGTCGGATGCCGAATCCAGCGACATGGTTTCCTCCACTGAAATCCGCTCTTTGTTCGGCGGCTTAACTTTCCTTAACAATAATTGCATTTGCAAATATCGGTCAAGGGAAATTTTCAAATGCAACAATTGCCTTGAAAAGTGAATCCCGCCCGGCTATTGGAAGGTTGCAAAAGTTGCACCAAGGCGGGATCCAAGACCTTGTACAGGCTTACAAATTCCTTTCCCTACCTGCTCAACCGCGTCGGCGTGCAGATGGGTGAGCTGTTTTCCAGGCGCATTGCCGGCTTTGGCGTGACCCTGCCAATGTACCGCGTGATGGCCGCGCTTTGGGAAACCGGCGATCAGCGGCTCGGCGATCTCGCTGTCATGACGACGATCGAGATATCGACGTTGTCGCGGCTGGTGGGCGAGATGAAACGGCGTGGTCTCGTCACGCGCGCGCGGCTGAAGGACAACGGCCGCACCGTTGCAATCAACCTAACGCCGAAGGGGCGCACGCTGGTCGAAGAGCTGATCCCGATCGCCATCCACTTCGAGGAGGTCGCAGTGCGCGATTTCGCGTCGAAGAACATTTCGGACCTGAAGACAATTCTGGCAGAGATCTATGAGAGCCTGAAGTCGCTCGAACCCGAGATCGAGGAAGCCAACAAGGCAAACAAGACAGCAAGAACCAAAGCCTGACTTTTTCGCTTTGGCGCGATCGGGCTCTGCCGACCATTAGCTGCGCATGGCGGCGCGGAAGCCGGCGAAGCTCAGAGCGCCTGCCGCGGTAACGGCAATCCAGCTCACCCAGAGCGGTACATCGACGCCGTTCAAGGTGACGGACCACCCCATCACAATCCGGATCAACTGCAGCAGTGCGATCAGGGCAAAGATGGCGGCGGCAACCGTGCAAAAGGTTCTTGTGGTCATTGCCGGTCTCCGATGGCTCATGAGGATGTGCTCGTCGCCTGCAGCCAAAATGGGGAGGGACCAGCGCGGCGGATACTCGCCCCGATTGAATCGAGGGACACCATATTCAGGGTATTCCGCAAGGGAAGTTGCTCGCGCACCATAGCTGCCTTGATAATTTTCCAGAGGCTGACATGCGCACGTTCGCGATTGCCGTCGGTGTTCTCGCCACACTGTTCGGGACCTCAGTTCATGCAGCCGACATCCCCATGAAAGCACCGCAACCGCTCCCACAGGCCGCCTGGAATTGGTCTGGGTTCTACGTCGGTGTGGGCGGCAGCCTCAACTGGGCCGATTTCAACCAATCGCTTCAGGGCGTCTCGGGAGTCACCAACGTCATGCTCGGGCCATTGCTGGTCGCTCAAGGGCAGGCCGGCGGTCCCTTCTTCGACTTCAACCGGCATAGATCTGGCGTCGCGCCGGATATCCAACTCGGCTACATCGCCCCTGTTGGCGATGGCGCCTGGCTGGCCGGGATCAGATTCACCTACAAATACGCGAACAACAACTCAAAGCAGAACGTGATCATTCCGCAGACGGGGTCCTTCACCACGGTGGGAGGATTGACCGTAAACTTCGTTGGCTTCGTGCCAGTCCTTCCGGCGGAGCTCAATCTACAGCATCAACTTGCGCTCATTCCCACCATTGGCCGCGCGTTTGACAAGACCACGATTTATGCAGGCGTTGGCCCCGCACTGTTTGGGATCAGGTCAAAGTTCAACAATGGGGTAGGCTTCGCCGTGATCGGCTCACACTTGCTCGATGTCACCGGCGCGCCGGTTACCGTTTCGAATGAAAACTGGGTGTGGGGCGGCGCAGCGCAGGTTGGTGCGACCTACGCGATTGCGCCGCGCTGGTTCCTGGATTTCAGTTACACCTATGCGCGCTCGTCGAGCTTTTACATCTCGGATGTCGTGAGCTTCTCAAATCAGAGCGGACCGCTCGCGAGCAGCGGTATTGCCTATCTCAACGCAAGAGAGCAGGTTAGCAACCAGTCCGTTGCTGTGACGCTCAATCGACAGTTCTGAAAAAGGGGCTGGGTGTCGGGTTGCGGACCCATAGCTGACTTCGGCTTGATTGATCGCAGGTTACAACCGTAGCGTAATGTCCCAAGCACGAAATCCGCAGGTGATGCGACGCCATCAACCTGCTGCATTTTCGAAGACCGCGATACCGAGGACCTCATGCTAAAAACACGCATTACAGAGCAATACAGACTAAAGGTTCCATTCATCAACGCCGGCATGGCGTTCGTTGCTACCACACCCCTGGTGCGGGCGGTGTGCGAGGCCGGCGGAATGGGAATATTGGGCATTGCCGCAATGCCACCGGACGTGCTGCAAAAGGCGATCCGCGATGTCAAAGCAGTCAACCCCGCGTGCTTCGGGGTCGATATCATTGCACGCTTCAGCGGGATCGAGCACATCGAAGTGTGTATCGCCGAGAAGGTGCCGGTCGTCGTGTTCTTCTGGGACGATGTGCCGGACGAGTGGCTATCGCGCCTGCGGGCGGCTGGCACTCATGTCTGGTTTCAGGTAGGCAGCGTGGATGAAGCGAAAGCTGCTCTCCGCAGCGGAGCCCAAGGGCTCGTTGTGCAAGGCAGCGAAGCCGGCGGTCACAACCGGGCTGTCGCGGCAACTTTCTCATTGCTTCCCGCAATCATCGATGCCGTTCCGTCCGTGCCGGTCGTCGCTGCCGGCGGCATTGCCGATGGTCGGACCGTTGCTGCTGCGCTCGCACTCGGCGCGGACGCGGTCTGGGTGGGGACTCGCCTGCTGGCGAGCTTCGAGGCTTATGCCCATCCGCAGTATAAGGAGCGCGTTGTCGCTGCCGGCGTCGAGGATACAGCCCGCCACCTGATCTTCGGTCCGGAATTCCCCGATGCTTCGACGCGCGGGTTGCGCAACCGCATCGTGCGGGAATGGGAACGGCGTGACGATCCGCCGCCATACCGGGTGTTTACGGATTCGGAGCTTCCGGTGATCGGTCAGGCACGCCTTTATGGACAGGAGATGCCCATGAAGCGGTTTTGTGGATTTCCGCCAACCCCGGAGTTCACGGGTGATTTCGAAGAGATGAGCCTGTTGGCCGGCGAATCCGTCGCTCAGACCAATCGACTGATGACCACGGCCGCTATTATCGACGAGATGATCAGCGGCGCCGAATCGGTGATCAGAGAGCGACTCGGGTCGATGGTCGTGGACTAACGAAGAAGATACAAGTGAACTGAGAGCCCGATGGCGCTGGGCTGCTCCTGAAGGAAATCACCTTCGCCCGCTGTGCGTGCCGCCACGCGGGCGCGAGTACCACAAATCAGAATCGAGCGGCGCACGGCCATTCGTGGAAACGTGAACCCCTTCACACTTGTTATCCGCCGGCCGTCCTACGCTTATTTAACTGACGCTGGGGCTGTTCTCAAAGCGTGGAGGAAGGTGCAATGCGTGAACCAAATCTTGAAAAGTTGAATGCGCTGGTAGGAAAGCTGGTCGGCGACCTCGGCATTTCACTTGGCGGCGCAAGCATACTGCTCGGCGATCGTCTCGGGCTCTACAAGGCGATGGCGGATGGTGCCGTGGTCACCCCGTCCGAGCTTGCCAGGAAGACCGGTCTGCACGAACGGTATGTGCGCGAATGGCTGTCCGGGCAGGCCGCCTCCGGCTACATCGACTACCACCCCGAAAAAAATGCGTTCTCGCTCTCGCCCGAGCAAGCCATGGCATTCGCCGAAGAGGGGTCGCCGGCTTTCTTTGCCGGTGCGTTCGATGTCGTACAAGCCACCTATCTCGACGAACCCAAGGTCGCCGAAGCGTTTCGAACCGGGAAGGGCGTTGGCTGGCACGAGCATTCGAAGTGTCTTTTCTCCGGCACCGAACGCTTCTTCAGGCCGGGCTATAACGCCAACCTGGTTTCGAACTGGA
This sequence comes from Bradyrhizobium sp. McL0615, assembly GCF_049993905.1. Classification (NCBI taxonomy): domain Bacteria; kingdom Pseudomonadati; phylum Pseudomonadota; class Alphaproteobacteria; order Hyphomicrobiales; family Nitrobacteraceae; genus Bradyrhizobium; species Bradyrhizobium sp. McL0615. The sequence goes on from NZ_CP188254.1 coordinate 3,897,059, forward strand.
TTCCGACGCTCGAGGGCGTCGAGGCGAAACTGAAAGCCGGCGCCAGGGTGGCCGATGTCGGATGCGGCCACGGCGCCTCCACGATCGTGATGGCGCAGGCCTATCCCAACTCGGAGTTCTTCGGGTTCGATTACCACAAGCCTTCGATCGAACGCGCGAAGGTCCTGGCGCAGGAAGCGGGAGTTGGAGGCCGCATCATGTTCGCGCAGGCCAGCGCCAAGGATTTTCCGGCGAAAGACTATGATCTGGTGGCGTTCTTCGATTGCCTGCATGACATGGGCGACCCCGTGGGTGCAGGCAAGCACGTCAAGGAAACGCTGGCCAAGGATGGGTCGTGGATGATCGTCGAGCCGTTTGCTCATGACAATCTCAAGGACAATCTCAACCCGGTCGGATGTGTCTACTATCACGCCTCGACATTCATCTGCACGCCGGCATCGCTCTCTCAGGAAGTGGGGATGGGGCTCGGTGCGCAGGCGGGTGAAAGCAGATTGCGTCAAGTGGCGACGGAAGCCGGCTTCAGGCGCTTCCGCCGCGCGACCGAGACGCCGTTCAACATGATCTTCGAAGTGCGTTCTTGACCGATGCGCGTCAGTCCGGGGGCGGCAGGAAATGCGGCTCGCAGAGCCCCGCATTCACTCCGGATTGATGTCGCCCATTGGCCATCGCGTCGCTATCGGCATGCCTGCTTTTGCCGCGCTCGTGGAGGCTGAGCGGATGTGATCGATTATGAGACCGCGCGCGCTAGTTCGCGGCCGCGCGGCGCTTGTGGCGGCCGGCGACGTCGGGATAGCCGTGCAGCATCACCTTGTCGGCCTGCACGCCCCAGCTTTCCAGCCGATCCAGGAAACTCATGCCGAGCAGGTTGGTCTTCATCTGCCCGCGCGGCACTACCAGCGCCGGAATCGATTTCTCGACGAGCCCGCCGACCGCAAGACGATCGATCGTCAGCCGCGCCGCCTTGGTGTGGCCGCCGGCGGTTTCGACGTCGACATTGTATTCGAGCATCTCGATCGGCAGGCCGATCGCCTTCGCCGTCTCCCAGGTCAGCACCACCGACGTCGCGCCGGTGTCGATCACCATCGGCGCCTTGACGCCGTTGATCTTGGCATGCAGGGCGAATTCGCCGGCCTTGCCGCGCGCGATCTGCACGGCGGGCGCCGGCTCCAGGCTGCGTTGCCGCAGCATTTTCGTGACCGAGTTGCTGGCGCGCACGATCTGGTCCGGATCGCCATAGGCGACGACGGCGCCGGCGGTGGCGGCGAGCATGGCGAGAACGAGCATGACGCGGATCACAGCGCGCCTCCGCCGGTTCGTCCCAAGAATCCGCCCGAGAATCTTTCCAGGAATCGTCCCGAGATCAGCCGCGCTCGGCGCAGGGCGGTATCTGCGAGAGGCCGGCCTCCGCCATGCGCGCCGCCAGCCCTTCCATCACGGCCAACCGCTCCGCCGTCTCCATGCGGTGCCAGCGCGCGATCTCCGGCAACGTTCGTCCGCAGCCGAAGCAGAGTTTGGTTTTGGGGTCCATCATACAGACTGCGATACACGGCGTTTCTTTGCTCATTTATCGATAGTGAAATGGTTTGTGTCCGTTGCGCAAGCGTTCCAGTTACAACCCGGTTCCTGCACTCATGATCGGCTTGTGGCGCGCTCGCCGCTTGTCGTCGGCGGCCGCTGCGGCGGCGGGGTCCGGCTGCAGCGGCGGGGCCTCCTCGGCCATCGGCGCCAGCGCGCTCATCACGCGCTCCGGCGGGAAGGTGACGATGACTTCGGTACCGATGCGCAGCTTCGATTTCAGCGTGAAGGTACCGCCATGCATGTCGATCAGGCTTTTTGCGATCGGAAGGCCCAGGCCCGCGCCCTGTTCGGCCGATTTGATCGAGTTGGAGCCCTGGCCGAACGAGGCCAGCACGACCGGGATTTCATCCTCGGCAATGCCGGAGCCGGTATCCTTGACGCTGAGATATTGCCCGCCGGAAGCGGTCCAACCGACCTTGAGCCAGATATCGCCGCCCTGCGGAGTGAACTTGATCGAGTTGGACAACAAATTGAGCACGACCTGGCGCGTGGCGCGTTCGTCGCCCCAGATCCGGGGCATGCCGTGCTCGAACACCTCGTGGATGGTGATGCCGCGGCTGGTCGCGCGCAGCTTCAACAGATGGTGGCAGTCGGCAACGACGTGCACCAGCGACACCGCTTCCTCGTTCAGCTCATAGCGGCCGGCCTCGATCCGCGACAGATCGAGAATCTCGTTGATGAGGTTGAGCAGATGGACGCCCGAATTATGGATGTCGGCGGAATATTCCTTGTAGACCGCCACCGCATGCGCGCCAAAAATTTCGCTCTTCATCACCTCGGAGAAGCCGAGGATCGCGTTCAGCGGCGTGCGCAGCTCGTGGCTCATCTGCGCCAGGAAACGCGACTTGGCGACGTTGGCGGATTCGGCGCGGTGCCGCGCTTCGTCCGAGATCGCCTTGGCCTGTTCGAGCTCACCGATCAGCGCGTCCTTTTCGGCGCGCGCTTCCAGCGTCGCCAGGGTCGTCGAATGGAGTTGATGGGCGAGCAGGGCGAAATAGGCTTCGGCGGCGACCGCAAGCAGCGCGAGCGCGTAATTGTCGAAGGTTCCACCCATGATGAAATTGAGCGCGATCGCCGCCGTCACAGGCGCGGTCGCTGCCATCGCGGCAATGGGCAGCGTTGCCGCCAGCATGCTCGACACCGCGATCACCAGCAGCATTAGGAACATCATCATCGTGTTCGAGACGGTGTCGAGGCCGGCCGGATGCAGCAGAATCGCTGTCCAACACAGGCCGTAGAGCAGGTCGAGCAACACGAAGTGGGTTTGCCATTTGCGCGTGGCGGCGAGCGAGGGCTGCTCGCCGAGGAAGCGCCAGCAATTGCGAATGATGGCGGCATGGATGCAGAGCATGCCGACGGTCCACACCGCGGCCGGCACGGCGTACTTCCAGAGGCCGAACAGCACGCCGGTCGCAACCACCAGCAGCATGACGACAAAGGAGGCCGAGATCCGGGTCTGGGCGTATTGCCGGAGCAATTCGGTATCGAACGCCGGTCGGGTGCCGCTGGATGACGTTAACCGATCCCGCGCCTCGCGCACCCGCTGCGCGGCCACGCGCCGGGTGTTGACCGGCGCTGTGACCGGCGCTTCTGCCGGAAGCTGGACAACCTCAGGCTTTTCTGCGGGGTTACTCATCGAACAACACAAATCCTGCCCGCGAACTGCGCGGGCTTTTGCATTGTCTATCTGTGGCCCTAAATCATTAAGCGATGACTTAAAGAGCTAAAAATTTCCGTTAACGGGAGGTTAAAATTAACCTGTTCCCGAGGCGGAACCCCGCTTCTGACGGGACAAGAAGCGGGGCCCGTTTTCAAATCTTAACCGGCTTTTTTAACTCACCGCTCGAGCCGGGCCATCAGGCTTGAGGTGTCCCAGCGCTTGCCGCCCATCTTCTCGACCTCGGCGTAGAACTGATCGACCAGCGCGGTCACCGGCAGGTTGGCGCCGTTGCGGCGGGCTTCGGCGATGCAGATCGAGAGGTCCTTGCGCATCCATTCGACCGCGAAGCCGAAATCGAACTTGCCCTCGTTCATGGCCTTGTAGCGGTTCTCCATCTGCCAGGACTGCGCCGCGCCCTTGGAGATGGTCTCGACCACGGCCGCAACGTCGAGCCCGGACTTCTTTGCGAAATGAAGTCCCTCGGACAGGCCCTGGACAAGCCCTGCGATGCAGATCTGGTTGACCATCTTGGTGAGCTGGCCGGCCCCGGCGGGCCCGAGCAGTTTGCACATCCGCGCGTAAGCGCCGGCGATGATCGGCTCGGCCGCGGCGTAGGCGTCTTCCTTGCCGCCGCACATCACCGTCAGCACGCCGTTTTCCGCACCCGCCTGGCCGCCGGACACCGGCGCGTCGATGAACTTGAAACCTGCCCTGGCGGCGGCGGCATCGAGCTCGCGGGCAACCTCGGCGGAGGCGGTGGTGTGATCGACGAAGATGGCGCCCTTTTTCATCCCGGCGAAGGCGCCGTCGGGACCGATCGTGACCGCGCGCAGGTCATTGTCGTTGCCGACGCAGCACATCACGAAATCCTGGCCCTCGGCGGCGGCCTTCGGTGTCGCTGCGGTCTTGCCGCCGAACTTGTTGGCCCATTCCGCAGCCTTTGCACCGGTTCGGTTGTACACGGTCACCTCGTGGCCGCCTTTCTTCACCAGATGTCCTGCCATGGGGAAACCCATTACGCCGAGACCGAGAAAAGCGACTTTAGCCATGTGTGTTACCTTGAAGTTTGCCGGCGATTAGGCTGGCCGGACGGGTGTTTTCGGAGGGAGCCGCACCATACAAGCTGCGCAGGGCAGGGCAACGCCTTCGTTTGGCGGGCGGGGCCGGATTTGTGCTAGGGTGAGGGGTCTGAAGAACCTCACAAAAAAGGGAGTGACATCGCATGGGCGTCAGCGTGGGCGTGCTCGACCATTTCAACATCCGGACCCGAAATCTTGCCGATACCGTCGGGTTCTACGAAGACATTCTGGGCCTCGAAAAGGGCGCCCGGCCGAACTTTGCCTTTCCGGGTGCGTGGATGTACAGCGAGGGCAAGGCGGTGGTGCACCTCGTCGATATCTCGAAGACCGAGGAACCACAGAAGCCCGATTCCGGCGTCGTCCACCATGTCGCGTTTGCAAGCTCCGGCTTTGACGGCATGAAGCGGCGGCTGGAGCAGAAGGGGATGGCGTACGACTCCCGGCAGGTCCCGGGCGGGGACCTCTGGCAGATCTTCGTCAATGACCCCAACGGCGTCATGATCGAGCTGAACTACGAGGCCGCCAAGGAGCAGACGGCTGCAGCCCCGGCCGAGCGGCGGGATGACGTGGGAGCGAGGTAGCCTTTTGCGCTGAACCGCTCTATGGGTCGCAACGAGGCCGGCTTTTCGGACGTGCTCCGAGGCGGGTCGGGTCGCGTCGAGAAAGCGCGTCAATTCAAGAGAGTAGAGCCCGGTTCTCAACCCGGAACCGAAAGGGCTTCAGGAGATGCGCGAGTGAGCGTTACGCAGCAACAGGTTCTCGATTCCCTCAGGCAGGTGGCCTCGCCGCGTGGCGTGCCCCTGACCAATGCCAACGTGCTGTCGGCGATTTCGGTCACCGACGGCAAGGTGTTCTTCTCGATCAACGTCGATGCCGCGGAGGCCCGCGCCTGGGAAAGCGTGCGCGCGCAGGCCGAGGCCGCCGTGCGCGCCATTCCCGGCGTCACCGCGGCGATGATCGCGTTAACGGCCGAGCGCAAGCCCGGCTCGCCGCCACCTGCGCCCGCGCCGCATCGGCATGCGCATTCACATTCTCCAGGCGTGCAACCGGTCGCCGCGCACCGCCCGCCGCAAGGCGCGGCGTCGCCGATGTCGAAGCAGGCGGAGATCCCGGGCGTTGCCGCCGTCATCGCGGTGGCCTCGGGCAAGGGCGGCGTCGGCAAGTCGACCACCGCGCTCAACCTGGCGCTGGGCCTGCGCGATCTGGGCCTGCGCGTCGGCCTGCTCGATGCCGACATTTACGGCCCGTCGGTGCCGCGGCTGACCGGCATCCATGAGAAGCCGCAGCTCAACGACGACCGCAAGATGATTCCGATCCAGCGTTTCGGCCTGGCCATCATGTCGATCGGTTTTCTGGTCGAGGAAGACACCGCGATGATCTGGCGCGGGCCCATGGTGATGTCGGCGATCACCCAGATGCTGCGCGACGTGGCGTGGGGCACGCTCGATATTCTGGTGGTCGACATGCCACCCGGCACGGGCGATGCGCAATTGACGCTGGCGCAGAATGTGCCGCTGAAGGGCGCGGTGATCATCTCGACCCCGCAGGATCTCTCGCTGATCGACGCGCGGCGAGGGCTCGCGATGTTCAAGAAGGTCAATGTGCCGGTGCTCGGCATCGTCGAGAACATGAGCTACTTCCAGTGCCCCGAATGCGGCACGCGCTCGGACATTTTCGGTCATGGCGGCGCGCGGCATGAAGCGGAGCGGCTGGGCGTCCCATTCCTGGGCGAGATCCCGCTGCATATGTCGATCCGAACCACCTCCGATGACGGTAACCCGGTGGTGGCGAGCGATCCGGACGGTCCGCATGCCGCGATCTACCGGGCCATCGGGAGCAAGGTCCGCGACCAGCTTCAGGGCGTCATCGCCGCGGCCTGAGGGCCTTTACCGGCGCCCCCTAAGACTTTGGTTTAATCAGTGCAGTCATGCCTTTGTCGCGTTTTCGAAGCCGAACTTCCGTGTTAAAGCCGCCCGCCAGAGTGCCCCGGATGACGTGGAATCGCCCCGCCGGAGGACAGCTCGAGGAATATGGGAAACGCCCCCGTCTTAAGGAGACTTGAATGAAGCGTCGTGATTTTTTGAAGGTTTCAGCGGCCGGTGCTGCCGCGACAGCCGTTGCCTCGCCGGCGATCGCGCAATCATCGCCTGAGATCAAATGGCGCCTGACGTCGAGCTTCCCGAAGTCGCTCGATACCATCTATGGCGGCGCCGAGCAGGTCTCGAAATACGTCGCCGAGATGACCGACAACAAGTTTCAGATTCAGGTGTTCGCGGCCGGCGAAGTCGTTCCGGGTCTGCAGGCGCTCGATGCGACCTCCAACAACACCGTCGAGATGTGCCACACCGTCTCGTATTACTACGTCGGCAAGGATCCGACCTTTGCGATCTTCGCCTCCGTCCCGTTCGGCCTCAATGCGCGCCAGCAGAATTCCTGGTGGTATCAGGGCGGTGGCGATGCGCTCGGCAACGAGTTCTTCAAGAAGTTCGGCGTGATCGGTTTCCCCACCGGCAACACCGGCACCCAGATGGGCGGCTGGTTCCGCAAGGAGATCAAGACGGTTGCCGACCTGTCGGGCCTCAAGATGCGCATCGGCGGCATTGCCGGTCAGGTGCTGCAGAAGGTCGGCGTGGTGCCGCAGCAGCTCGCCGGTGGTGACATCTATCCCGCGCTCGAAAAGGGCACCATCGACGCGGCCGAGTGGGTCGGTCCCTACGACGATGAAAAGCTCGGCTTCGCCAAGGTGGCGAAGTACTACTACTATCCGGGCTTCTGGGAAGGCGGCCCGACGGTCCACTCCTTCGTCAATCTCGAGAAGTGGAATTCGCTGCCGAAGAACTACCAGGCGATCCTGGCCAGTGCGTGCGCCCAAGCCAATACCTGGATGAATGCGCGTTACGACATGCAGAATCCGACGGCGCTGAAGCGTCTGGTCGCCGGCGGCACGCAGCTTCGTCCCTTCACCAATGAAGTGCTGGAAGCCTGCCTGAAGGCCACCAACGAATTGTGGGCCGAGATCTCCGCCAAGAACGCCGACTTCAAGAAGTCGATCGACGCGATGCAGGCTTACCGCTCCGACCAGTATCTGTGGTGGCAGGTTGCCGAATACACCTACGACAGCTTCATGATCCGCTCGCGCACCCGCGGCTGATCCAGCCCGTCAGTTGAAGAAAACAGCCCGGCCTTCGTGAGGAGGTCGGGTTTTTCATTTGTGCAACCGGAAAGCTACCCAGCGGCCAGGGCTCAAAGTCCGGTTTTTTCCCCCCAATGTCGGGATGGCAATCCGGAATTGGATGTTCCATGCTGATCGCAGGCCTCATCACGAAGGCCGAACGAAAAACCAGCAGGTAGGAAATCCATGAAGCGAAGAGAGTTTTTGAAGGTCACCGGTATCGGCGCCGCCGGCGCGGCCACGCTGGCGGCACCGGCAATCGCGCAGTCGATGCCGGAGATCAAGTGGCGCATGACCACGAGTTGGCCAAAGTCGCTGGATACGATCCATGGCGGCGCTGAGATGATGGCCAAGGCAGTCGGCGAGGCGACCGACAACAAATTCCAGATCCAGACTTTTGCGGCCGGCGAAATCGTCCCCGGCCTTCAGGTCCTCGACGCCGTGCAGAACGGCACCGTCGAGATGGGCCACACCGCCTCCTATTATTATTTCGGCAAGGATCCGGCATTCACGTTTGGCTCATCCCTGCCGTTCGGACCGAATGCGCGTCTGAACCAGGCCTGGTACATGCTCGGCGGTGGCAAGGACCTGCTGAACGAATTCTACAAGGGCTATAACGTCACATCGCTGCTGGCCGGCAATACCACCTGTCAGATGGGTGGCTGGTTCCGCAAGGAAATCAAAACCGTCGACGATCTCAAGGGTCTCAAATTCCGCATCGGCGGCTTTGCCGGGCGGGTGATGCAGAAGCTCGGATGCGTTCCGCAGCAATTGGCCGGTGGCGACATCTATCCTGCGCTGGAAAAAGGCACGATCGATGCGGCGGAATGGGTCGGGCCCTTTGACGACGAGAAACTCGGCTTCAACAAGGTTGCGCCGTATTACTACTATCCCGGCTGGTGGGAAGGCGGTCCGATGCTGCTGGCGATGGTGAATCTCGACAAGTGGAATGCATTGCCGAAATATTATCAAAACATTCTCGAGCAGGCCGGCCACCTCGCCAACAACTGGATGATGGCGAAATACGACATGGTCAATCCCATCGGGTTGAAGAAGCTGCTGGCTAACGGTGCCAAGCTGCGTGGCTTTTCACCGGAAATTATGGAAGCGAGCTACAAGGCTGCCAGGGAATTGCATAGCGAAGTCTCCGCCACCAACGCAAACTTCAAGAAGCTCCATGAATCGCTGACATCGTTCTCGAACAGCGGCTATCAGTGGTTCCAGGTCGCCGAAGTCGGTTACGACAACTTCATGGCGCGCCACTCGCAGGGTTGATCGTCAACGGGCTACGGCTTCGTCAAGCAAAACCCCGGGGCGATCCGGGGTTTTGTCCAGCCATTGCGCCGGCGTTTCGGCGGAAGCCGGATCGCCGACAGCGAGCACGTCGTCCTGCTTTGTGCGCCACTACAAAAAAGTGCAGAGCTGCTAGCGATGGCTTGGATGATCAGCGGCGGCGCGTTGGCGGGACCTGGGCTCGGGAGTTATAGCCACGACGATCCTGGCTTTGCGAACCTTCGTCATCGCGAAGCGTCTTGCCGTAACACTCCGCATCAAGGCCTGATGCAGTTGCGATGCACTGTTCATAACTCGTAAAGCTGCAGTCGGAGCCACCTATGTCCCAGGTCATGCAGTAGCGGCCAGGGGGAACGATCGGTCCGGCCTGCACCGAAGATCCGGCCATAGCGGCAAAGGCGAAGGTAGAAAACGCGAATCCGGCGATCATTGCCGACTTGCAAACTGTGCTCATAGCTCTCTCCAACAGTGTTTTTTGTTATTCCGAAATGACGCGCGGCTTACCGCGACAACCGTCAACTCGCGGATCAATAGTCTTACGGCTCGCCAGGCGTCACGTCGCAGTTCGCCTTGAGCGACAGCAGATCGCGGACGCGCTCTACCTTGGTTGCGCGCGTCAAGTCGAAAGCCTTCAGTGACAGCATCTTTAATCGTGGGGATGGAATGGATCTTCTTCTTCTTCTTCTTGTTGTTTCGACCTGTGCTTTTGCAATCGCACGCCGACCGGGCAAACGCTGCGAGGCGTCGTTGCGATGCAAGGCTCTTCAATACGACCGTGCAAATTTGAAATTAAGTACGTCTTTCGAAGGACCAAAGCCCAGGATACTGGTTATGGTGGGTCTCTGGCGTTTAGGGAATGCAAATAGCGGAGTTGCGACGGCATACACGCTGAAGTGATCGGAATAGGTTGCAGCCATGATGCGAAATCTACACCTAACCTTGGCGACCAGAGCGGGCTAGCACGCTAGCCGCAGCCTAATTCAGGAGTGCGGCAACTATGAAGAAGCACCTCAAGGTAGGTATTCGCCGGCGCCATCTGTTTGGCCTTGCGATAGCTGGCGTCGCGACGGCCACCGCGAGCGCATTGGTGCCCGAACGGACGACTGTCAAATCTGAAAATTCCGCAGACAAGCTGAAGGCGCGCTATCAGCCGAACTCGCCCGAGGTTCGCAACTTCTATCGCGTCAACTCTTATCCACGCCGATAAGGACGACATCCGTGTTGATCAAGCGGTCGGAACGCCATCGAGTTCGTGGAGGATCCGCCGCCGCGCAGGATGCGAACTCCGGCGTTGGTTCGGATCGCCGCACCTTCCTCAAGCGCTCCGGCGTCGCCGTCGGAGCGCTGGCGGCTCTCGGTAATCTGCCTCTCGACGGCTTGCGCAAGGCGCAGGCTGGTCCGCCACCTCCGGCGGGCGCGACAGTTACGACCCGGAAGAATATCTGCACCCATTGCTCGGTAGGTTGCTCGGTCATTGCCGAAGTCGCAAACGGCGTGTGGATTGGCCAGGAGCCGGACTACGACAGCCCGATCAATCGCGGTTCACATTGCTGCAAGGGGGCGGCGGTTCGGGACGACGTCCTGAGCGATCGGCGTTTGCGTTATCCGCAAAAGCTGGTGGATGGCCAGTGGAAGCGGCTTTCGTGGGATCAAGCCGTCGATGAGATCGGCGATCGGCTCCTCGATATTCGCCGGAAGGCGGGCCCGGATTCCGTCTATTGGCTTGGTTCAGCCAAGTTCACGAACGAAGCCGCCTATCTCAACCGAAAGTTTGCTGCCTTCTGGGGAACGAACAATTCCGACCATCAGGCGCGCATCTGTCACTCCACCACCGTCACGGGAGTAGCCAACACCTGGGGCTACGGTGCGATGACCAACAGCTACAATGACATCCGCAACTCAAAGACGATCTTGCTGATGGGGGGCAATCCCGCCGAGGCCCATCCCGTTTCGTTGCAGCATATTCTCGAAGGTAAGGAACTCAACCGCGCCAACCTGATCGTCGTGGACCCGCGCATGACACGAACCGCGGCGCACGCAACCGAATATGTCCGGGTGCGGCCCGGAGTGCACATTCCGACCATCTATGGGATGCTCTGGCACATTTTCGAGAACGGTTGGGAGGACAAGGAATTCATCCAACAGCGGGTCTACGGTATCGAGGATATCCGCAAAGAAGTCGCGAAATGGACGCCTGACGAGGTCGAACGCGTCACCGGCTTGCCGGAAGCCCAGGTCAAGCACATCGCCAACGTCTTCGCTCACGAGAAGCCTGCCACGCTTATCTGGGCAATGGGCCAGACCCAGTTCGCCACCGGTACTGCAAATGTTCGGGCAAGCTGTATTTTGCTGCTTGCAACCGGCAACGTGGGTCATCCCGGCGGAGGCGCCAACATTTTCCGCGGCCATACCAATGTTCAGGGTGCCACCGATCTCGGCCTCGATGTAACGACGCTGCCTCTCTATTACGGTCTTTCGGAGGAGGCATGGCAGCATTGGTGCAGGGTCTGGGAAGTCGACCTCGACTGGATGCGGTCGCGCTTCGCCAGCAAGGCGCTGATGGAGAGCCCAGGAATCCCGAGCACGCGCTGGTTCGACGCCACGTTGCTGCCGAAAGATCAGGTCAGTCAGCCCGATACATTGCAGGCCATGTTTGTGATGGGGCATGGCGTCAATACCATCACCAGGATGCCGGAAGCCGTTCGGGGAATCGAAAAGCTCGACCTGCTGGTTGTTTGCGACCCGTACCCGACGGCTTGGTCGGTGCTCTCGGAACGCAAGAACGGGACGTATCTTCTGCCGGCTTGTACGAGTTTTGAGATGGACGGCTCGCGCACCGCATCCAACCGTTCGCTGCAGTGGGGTGAGCAAGTCGTCAAGCCGATCTTCGAAACGAAGAACGATTACGATGTGATGTACCTGCTCGCGAAGAAGTTCGGCTTCGCCGACAAGATGTTCAAGAACATCAAGGTGGAAAACGGCGCAGTATCGGCTGAGGACATCTTGCGCGAGATTAACCGTGGCGGGTGGTCGACGGGGTATTGCGGTCAGTCCCCTGAGCGCCTCAAAGCCCACATCAAGAACCAGGCAAAATTCGACCTGATCACTCTCAGGGCGCCGAAGGATGATCCTGAAGTTGGCGGAGATTATTACGGTTTGCCGTGGCCGTGCTGGGGGACGCCGGAATTCAGACATCCCGGAAGCGGGTTACTGTACAACACCAACCTCCCGGTGAAGGAGGGTGGGGGGACGTTCCGTGCCCGTTTTGGCGTTGAGCGCGTGGTCAAGCGCAAGGTCATGCAGAATGGACAGGAAGTCGAGCAAGAAGAGCATGACAACCTGCTCGCCGAGGGTTCCTATTCGCTCGGCTCGGAAATCAAGGATGGTTATCCGGAGTTCACTCTCGGCGTCCTCAAGAAGCTGGGGTGGGACAAGGACCTCACCGCTTCGGAGATGCAGATCATCGAACGGGTGAACGCCGTCAATCCTGATGCCGTTTCCTGGTCGCTCGATCTTTCCGGCGGTATCCAGCGCGTGGCGATTGAGCACGGCTGCAGCCCATTTGGCAACGGCAAGGCACGTATGGTTGCCTGGAACTTGCCGGATCCAATCCCGGTGCATCGCGAAGTCATTTACACGTCGCGGCCCGATCTCGTCGGGAAATATCCAACGCGCCGGGACGGACTGCAATTTCGGGTCCCCAACATCGGTTTCTCAGTCCAGAAATCCGCTGTCGACAGGGATATCTTCAAGAAATTCCCGCTTATCCTGAGCTCGGGCCGGCTGGTCGAATACGAAGGCGGCGGCGAGGAGACTCGCTCCAACAGGTGGCTCGCCGAATTGAAGCAGGACATGTACGTCGAGATCAATCCGGCAGACGCATCCGCGCGCGGTATCCGGGACGGCGGTTGGGTCTGGGTCACCGGAGCTGAGAGCAACTCCAGGACACGGGTGAAGGCGTTTGTGACCGAGCGGGTCGGCAAGGGCGTCGCCTGGATGCCCTACCACTTTGCCGGCTGGTACCAAGGCGCTGATCTGCGCAGCAAGTATCCGAAAGGTGCAGATCCGATCGTGCTTGGCGAGAGCGTCAACACGCTCACGACCTATGGCTACGACCCGGCAACGGGCATGCAGGAACCCAAGGCAACGCTCTGCGAGATCAGGGCGGCGTGAGGGAAGAAACGATGGCTCGCGTGAAATTCCTTTGTGATGCCGACCGCTGCATCGAATGCAACGCCTGCGTGACCGCCTGCAAGAACGAGCACGAGGTGCCATGGGGCATCAATCGCCGCCGCGTCGTCACCATCAACGACGGCAAGCCCGGCGAACGCTCGGTGTCGATGGCGTGCATGCACTGCACGGACGCGCCGTGCGCCGCGGTCTGCCCGGTGGCGTGCTTCTACACGACCGCCGATGGCGTGGTGCTGCACTCCAAGGATCTCTGCATCGGTTGCGGGTATTGCTTCTACGCCTGTCCGTTCGGCGCGCCGCAATACCCGAAGGTCGGGAATTTCGGATCGCGCGGCAAGATGGACAAATGCACCTATTGCGCCGGTGGGCCGGAGGCGGATTCCACGGCGGCCGAATACGCCAAATACGGCGCCAACCGCCTCGCCGAGGGTAAACTGCCTATTTGCGCCGAAATGTGCTCGACCAAGTCACTGCTGGCGGGTGATGGCGCGATCATCGCGGAAATATACAAGGAGCGCGCGATGAAGCGCGGATATGGCTCGGGCGCATGGGGTTGGACCACCGCCTATCACGAGGGCATTGCGGTTTGAGCGCCTTGTGGCGACTGGGAGACTGACATGCGGACCAACGGGCAAATGACCATGATGAATTATCTTGCCCGCATTCGCTCGATCATCATCGTTGCGTTGACAATCCTGATAGTCGCGGCACCACCGGTGCTCGCACAGCGATTGGGCCCGGATGGCGCGCCCGACCCAACCGCGAGCGTAGCGAGCGAGCAACAGCTGCTGCAGCAATCGCCACGAATCGAGGGACATATCGCCCAGCCAAACGAGAGGGCGCGGGTTCTCATGCAGCCTGCCGGGCGGCAATGGGACTATTTCCATGAAATCATATTGCGGTGGCTCGGCGCGATCGCGATCCTCGGCATGATCGCAGCGTTGGGCGCTGCCTATCTGATCATGGGGCGGCTCCGAATTTCGAAAGGCCGTTCCGGGCGCAAGGTCCGCCGCTTTAGCCCATTCGAGCGCTTCTCCCATTGGGTGACGGCAGTATCGTTCGTGACTCTCGCCTTGACAGGGTTGAACATTACGTTCGGGAAGATCGTGCTGCTCCCAATGATCGGGCCCGAGGCGTTTAGCAGCCTTTCACAAGCCGCCAAGTATGTGCACAATTTCGTCAGTGCAGCGTTCGTTATCGGTCTCGTGCTTATCGTCGCGCTCTGGATAAAGGACAACATCCTGCGAAAAGTCGACGTCGATTGGGTCAAGCAAGGTGGCGGATTCATCAAATCGAAACACGCGCCTTCGGGTCGTTTCAATGCCGGCGAGAAGCTGGTGTTTTGGTTTGCCCTCGGCGCTGGAGTGGGCGTCATCATTTCAGGATATCTGCTGATGTTCCCGTTCTACGTTACGGATATTGCGGGCATGCAGATCGCGCAAGTCGTGCACGCCGTAATCGCCGTCCTTTTCGTTGCGGTGATCATTGCGCATATCTACATCGGCACCCTCGGAATGGAGGGCGCGTTCGAGGCGATGGCCACCGGCGATGTCGATCTCAACTGGGCAAAGGAGCATCACGATCTCTGGCTTGCCCAGGTTCTCGCAAGCAACGAACGGCAGGAGCAGCCTTGGACGACGTCCGCGGACCAACGTCATCGCTCACTGAGTTAACGGGGACGGCTGGCTGCTGGTTATGAGGCATCTGCGAAATGTCGAAGGCAGTGTTTTCGGATGATTGGCGAACATCGATGACACTTCGGGAGCGGTACGCCGAGGAGGCGATCAATTGAGATCAACAGCGCTTGCGCAGATTCCAGTTGGCGTTGTCGTCGAGCGGCGCAAGGGCAGGAGCATGTGGGTTGATTTTCTGTGGCGACCGGTCTCGGTATTTGTCGGGGTTCCGTCAGCCGCGCCCTGGACGCCGCTCGATACCGAAGCAGAAGCGACCTTGTTTTTTGCCGGCGAAGCGGTGATCGAATTGCATCGGACGGAGACAACAAATTATCGGGAAAATCTTGCGTCGGGCACGCCCACTTTGTGGGTCGCCCTGTGTCCTGTTGCGTCCGAGTGGCCATATGGGATTCTCGCCGTAACGGCTGATCCGGCGGAAGGTGAGGCGCTCACTGACGCTGGCAGCAATCTTGTCGAAGCTGTCTCGATGCCGCCCGACGTCGTAGAAGCTGTTGCTCAATTCATTGCCCAGCATCATGTCGAGCGTCCCTTTGTCAAACGTAAGCGTGATCGGCAGGCGCCTTCTGATCACAGGGGGAGAATGGGAGATGGCTGAGCCGGATAATTTCATTTTGCGCTGGGCACGGTTGAAGCGCCAGTCAGATATCGAGCGCTCGATTGAAGCTACCCGGATCGATTCAGCAATAGAGCCGAAAGAATCAGTTCCTGCTGAAGCGACCGCCGCGCAGCCCCGGATCAATGCGGCAGCCGACGAACCCTTTGATCTGTCCAGCCTGCCATCCATTGACGCGATCAGCGCCAACACCGACGTCCGGGGATTTCTGCAAAGCCGCGTGCCCAACGAATTGACGCGAGCCGCGCTGCGGAAAGCGTGGACAAGCGATCCGGCCATTCGTGGCTTTATCGGCATCGCGGAAAACCAATGGGATTTCAACGATCCGAATGCGATTCCAGGTTTTGGCCCTCTGGAGATGACAGGCAACGAAACGGCTGCTCTCACGCACGCCCTTGGTAAGCTTGAGAGCGTTTCCGAGAGATTTTTGCAATCGTCAGCATCGGACGAGCAGGGCCCTTCCTCCGCAATTGGCGATCAACACTCCGTGGTGCACGAGCGCGCACAGCAGCAGGTTGCCGAACTGCCATCGGTCGATACCAGCATTTCCAGCAATCTGAACGAAAAGCTCGGAACCGAGGACAAGTCGGAGAGCGCGCATGCAGCTGAGAATCTCGATCATTTCCGAAATCGCCGCCGTCACGGCAGTGCCTGGCCGCATTGAGTTGGGCCGTGCTGGCGTTACCGGTTGCCAAGCCCTTCATCGGTGCAGAATGCCGTCGAGTTATCAGAGTCCTGAGATTGTCGACGAGATCGATCGTGCTCGCGCACAGGAATATGCGCTGCTGGCGACCTTGCTGTCGCGCAGCCCGGATGCCGAGTTGATCTCACGGCTGACGCTTTTAAACGGCGATCCGAGCCCGATCGGGGCAGCGCACAGTGCACTTGGCGAAGCGGCAGCCCGGACGAGTGAACAGGACGCGGAACGGGAATATCTTGATCTATTTGTCGGTCTCGGAAGGGGTTTGCTCTTGCCATATGCGTCCCACTATTTGACGGGAACGCTATATGGACGTCCGCTCGCGCGACTGCGCCAGACCCTTCAGCTTCTCGGAATTGAGAAAGCCGAAAGTCGTTCGGAGCCGGAGGATCACGCCGCAATTCTATGCGAAATCATGGCCAGTCTTATTGGCGGACCTTTTGCTGGTCCGGCCGACGCTGACCGGGAATTCTTCGAGCAGCATCTGGCTCCGTGGATCAGGCGCTTCTTTGTCGATCTCGAGCAAGCTGAACCAGCCCATTTTTACGCGCGCGTGGGTTCGCTAGGGCGGATTTTCGTGGACGTTGAAAGCGAGGCCTTTGCTCGTTTGGCCTGAGCAAATGACTCACATCCGCCGCTGCGTCGATTTTCGAGTCCACGCCCTGATCACTGTTTTGGCCCGCCAAAATCCAGCGGTGGCAATTCTATCTGCGGCACCTCGATCTTGACCTTGCTGAGATCGATGTCGAGCGGCTTGTCGAGCAGCGCGGTCACCACGACCGGGAAGGCGATCACGATCGCGACCATGATGGCCTGCAGGCCGATCCAGGGCAGCGCACCCCAATAGATGTCGGAGCTCTTCACTTCCTTGGGCGCGACGCCGCGCAGATAGAACAGCGCGAAGCCGAACGGTGGATGCAAGAACGATGTCTGCATGTTGACGCAGAGCATGACGCCGAACCAGATCAGCGCGGCATCCGGTCCCACCACCGGCGCCAGCACCTTCTGCGCAATCGGCGCTACCATCGGCAGGATGATGAAGGCGATCTCGAAGAAGTCGAGGAAGAACGCCAGGAAGAAGATGAAGAGGTTGATGAAGATCAGGAAGCCCCACACGCCGCCGGGAAGCGAGGTCAGATGGTGCTCGAGCCAGACGCCGCCGGAGACGCCGAGGAACACCACCGAGAAGCAGGTCGAGCCGATCAGGATGAACACCACCATGGTGGAGAGCCGCATGGTCGACTCGTAGCCCTGCTTGATCAGGTTGCGCAGGTCCGGAATGCGGACGGCTTCGAGACAGAGCCAGACGACGGCGAGATAGACCACCGCGAAGGTCAGCTTGAACAGTTTGCCTTCGCCGATCAGGATTCCGACGATCGCACCGACGCCGGTGGCGGCGATGCCGATCAGGAGCATCTTGTGCCCCTTGTTGCTCAGATCCTTATGGTGGACCGCGGCGAGCACGATGGCTCCGATCGCGCCCATCGCGCCGGCTTCGGTCGGCGTTGCCAGGCCGAGCATCATGGTGCCGAGCACCACGAAGATCAGCACCGCGGAGGGAATGATGCCCATCAGGCATTTGCGCCAGAGCGGCCAGCCGGTCAGCGTCCGTGCTTCCTTCGGAACCGCAGGGACGTGACTTGGCTTGAATATGCCCAGCATGAACGTGTAGCCGGCGAACAGGGCGATCTGGAGCACCGACGGGCCCCAGGCGCCGAGATACATGTCGCCGACCGACTTGCCGAGCTGGTCGGCCATCACGATCAGCACCAGCGACGGCGGCACCAGCTGGGTGATGGTACCGGACGCGGCGAGCACGCCGGTGATGTATCGCACGTTGTAGCCGTAGCGCAGCATCACGGGCATCGAGATCAACGCCATGGCGATGACCTGCGCCGCCACCGTGCCGGTGATCGCGCCGAGGATGAAGCCGACGATGATGACGGAATAGCCGAGGCCGCCGCGGATCGGGCCGAACAACTGGCCCATCGAGTCCAGCATGTCTTCGGCGAGACCGCAGCGTTCCAGGATTGCGCCCATGAAGGTGAAGAAGGGAATAGCCAGCAGCAATTCGTTGGACAGCACGCTGCCGAAGATGCGGCCCGGAATGGCCTGCAGGAAGTTCATGTCGAAGAAGCCGAGATAGATCGACAGGAAGCCGAACGACAGCCCGAGCGCGGCCAGCGTGAAGGCGACCGGGAAGCCGATCAGCATGGCCAGAATCAAACCGCCGAACATTAGCGGCGGCATCATCTCCAGCGTGATCATTGGGTCGGCCTCTCATACTTCGCATCGATCACGACATAACCCTTCAGTGCAGCGATGCGCTTGATCACCTCGGAGAGCCCTTGCAACGCCAGGAATACGAAGCCCACGGGAACGACGAGCTTGATCGGCCAGCGCAGCAGGCCGCCGGCATTACTCGACGTTTCACCGACGACGTAGGCCTGCAGGAAGAACGGCCACGACAGATAGCTGAGCAGCAGGCAGGAAGGGATAAGGAAAAACAGCGTGCCAATCAGGTCGAGCTTGAGCTGACCACGCTCGGACAGCATCAGATACAGGATCTCGACCCGGACGTGCTCGTTCTTCTTGAAGGTATAGGAGGCGCCGAACATCACGAAGATGGCGAACATGTACCACTGCAATTCGAGCCAGCTGTTGGAACTGTAGCCGAACGCGTAGCGGATCATCGCGTTGGCGGCGCTCACTACGCAGGCTGCGAGCACGAGCCAGTTGCAGATGCCGCCTAATTTCTCATTGAGCCAATCGATAGAGTTGCTCAGTGCCAACAATGGGCGCATTACGCTCTCCTCGGCCGCGTCATCGAGGCGCGCCGGATGTCTTCATTGATACTGCGTTGCCATCTCGCGCCGGACGTCCGGAGCTGCGATCCTGCATCCGACGCGCAGGCTCGCTCCCGCGCGAAAAACGCGCAGACCCGCAACTCATTCGCAGATGCGATTGCAACGATAATCCTCCCCCGTCTCGCGCTACCGCCGTCTTGACTGCAACCTGTGGGGATGCAGCGGCCTGTTCCGGCCGTGCTGGCGTGAAGCAGCCGCACCATTTCAGCGCGCCGCGGCGGCGTCAATCGGAAAATGGACAAATTGACGCGGGAGTTAATTCGTTGGTTGGCCTGACGAAATCCGCGTTGGGCTGGCGCGTGAATGAGCGGCGAAATCAGCCGCCGGTGACGCTCATGTGCCGTGAAACGCTCGGGCGGTTATGCCGGCGGTCGATAATGAAGTCGTGGCCCTTCGGCTTCAGCCCGATGGCGCGATCGATCGCGGCCGACAGCATGTCGTCGTCGGCGGAAGCTCGCAACGGCCTGCGCAGATCGGAGGCATCCTCGTGGCCGAGGCAGGTATGTAGCGTGCCGGTGCAGGTGATCCGTACCCGGTTACAGGACTCGCAGAAATTATGCGTCATCGGCGTGATGAAGCCGAGCTTGCCGCCGGTCTCGGCAATGCGAACATAGCGGGCGGGGCCGCCGGTATCATCGTCGAGGTCGGTCAGCGTGTAGTGCTTGGCGAGGCGGGCGCGCAGAAGCGACAGCGGTACGTACTGATCGATCCGGCCTTCGCCGATGTCGCCCATCGGCATGACTTCGATCAACGTCAGCGCCATTCCTTTGCCGTGCGCCCATTCCATCAGCGAGGGGATTTCCTCCTCGTTCATGTTCTTCAGCGCCACCGCGTTGATCTTGACCGCAAGGCCTGCGTCGCGCGCGGCCTCGATGCCGGCCAGGACCTTGTCGAGATCGCCCCAGCGCGTGATGGCGCGGAACTTCTGTGCATCGAGTGTGTCGAGCGAAACGTTGACGCGGCGAACGCCGCAGTCGCGCAATTCGCCGGCGAAGCGCGCCAGTTGCGAAGCGTTGGTGGTCAGCGTCAGTTCATCGAGCGCGCCGCTCGAAAGATGCCGCGACAGCGAGCGCACCAGCGACATCACGTTGCGCCGGACCAGCGGTTCGCCGCCGGTGAGGCGGATCTTGCGCACGCCCTTGGCGATGAAGGCCGAGCACAGCCGGTCGAGTTCTTCCAGCGTCAGGAGATCGGCTTTCGGCAGGAAGGTCATGTCCTCGGACATGCAGTAGAAGCAGCGCAGGTCGCAGCGATCGGTCACCGACACGCGCAGATACCGGATGGTCCGGCCGAACGGATCGACCATCGGCTGGAGCCGCTGATCGGATGAAGTCAACGAGGAACCGCTCATAACCTGCCTTGCTGGTTTCGGCACGGGGCTGCCCGCGACGTCGCTGGCACAATCTAGGCAGCTTCCACGGCGTCTTCAATCCGCAACCTGCCGGAGCAGGCTGCAGCGGGATCAGCGCGTGCCGGCCTGCACCGGGGCAGGGGCAGGTGCTGCGGCCGCCTTGGGTGCTTTCGGCTTCTTCGGCCGCATCGACTTCGGCGGCGGCGCGGCCGGCTGGAGTTCTGCGAACACCGGGCTGGGCTCGATGACGGTCGTCGGCGGTGAGCTAAAATCGCCGGGATTGCGGATCACCTGGACCGGAACCGTGACCGGCTGGAATTTGGGGCTGGTGAAGGTGACGGAGAAGCCCGCGTCGGGTGCGGGCACATCGATCGAGCAGGGGGTTTTGCAGGCCGGTCCGAGCGAAGTCGTGGCATCTGCTCCCGAGGGCGTCGATTCCAGCGCAACCTTCACCAGCGGCGGCGCCGACTTGAAGGAATCAAGAGAAAACGAGGAGCAGCCGGCGAGGCTCGCTCCGGTGACGGCAATCGCAATGACACGACGCATGATCGATCACTCTGACTTGCGGCAATCCGCCACAATCCCCAGCGGCGAACCATAGGAGTGCAAGAACAAAGCTGCAACCAATCGGGGCAAAATCGTTAAGTGATGGTTAACGCTGACTATTAGCGATCCTGATACATCCAATAAATCAGATAGTTAGGTGCGAGGCGCGACCTTGCTGAGGCTTTCCACCGCCGCCGGCAGATCACGCATGTGGCCGATCAATCGGTCGGGCTTCAGTTCGGCGATCGGTACATCGGTATAGCCGAACTCGACGCCGATCACGGGAATGCCGGCCCGCCGTGCTACGCCGACGTCGGGGCCGGCGTCGCCGACCATGATGGTCGCCGCCATATCGCCGCCCGCCCGCGCCACCGTCTGCTGCAGGATGATGGGGTCAGGTTTGGAGACGCCGAACGTGTCGGCGCCGCAGATCGCGGCAAAACGTCCGCTCAGGCCCAATTGTTCGAGCAGCCGCTTCGACAGCCATTCCAGCTTGTTGGTGCACACCGCGAAGCGGCAGCCCTGCGCCGCAAGCTCATCGAGGGCGGCTTCCAGCCCCTCGAACGGCCGCGAGGCGTCGGCGATGTGGGCGGCGTAATAGTCGATGAAATCCTTTGTCAGCCGGTTGACGTCTTCGACGCCCATCATGCGGCCTTCCAGCTCGAGCCCGCGCTCGATCAGCTTGCGGGCGCCGGCGCCGATCATGTTGCGCGCCGATTGCAGCGGCACCGGCGGCAGGCCTTCGCGGTCGAGCACGAAATTGAGCGCGGCGATCAGGTCGGGCGCGGTGTCGACGAGGGTGCCGTCGAGATCGAAGACAACAGTGCGGGGAAGGGTCATGGGAATTCGCTAGCGGCAGGCAAAGCATCATGCAAGTAGGGAAGTTCAAATCCGGGAGGAACCGCCATGCGAGAGTTTGCCGGCAAGACGGCCTTTGTGACCGGCGGAGCCGCAGGCATCGGCCTTGCGCTGGGCCGCGCATTTGCCCGGTCCGGCATGAAAGTGATGCTGGCCGATATCGAGGCCGATGCGCTGCAGGCCGCCGTCAAGAGCCTGCAGGAAATCTCTCCCGACATACGCGGCACCATCTGTGATGTAGCCGACGCGGAAAGCGTCGAACGCGCGGCGCAGGAAACATTCGATGCCTTCGGGAATGTGCATGTGGTCTGTAACAATGCCGGTGTCGCTGCCGGCGGCGGCATCGACCACATCTCGCTGGATAATTGGCGATGGGTCATCGACGTCAATCTGATGGGCGTGCTTCACGGCATCAAAAGTTTTCTGCCGCACATCCGCGCGCATGGCGAAGGCGGTCATATCGTCAACACCGCATCGATGGCGGGGATGCAGGGCGGACTGGGATTCAGCCCGTACGGGGCGAGCAAATTTGCCGTGGTCAGCATGTCGGAGGGACTTGGCCTTCAGCTCAAGCCGCATGGCATCGGCGTCAGCGTCCTGTGTCCAAGCTATGTGCGCACGCGCATCGGCGAGAGCGGGCGCAACCGGCCCGAGCGCTACGGCCAGTCGAGGCCGCTCGACCCCGCCAGTCCGGCGGCGGCCATGGTGGCCGAGATCGCAAGGCAGCTGGAGGCGGGGCTTGAGCCCGACGCGGTCGCCGCGCGCGTGCTCGCTGCGATCCGGGATGATGAGCTCTATATTTTCACCCATCCCGGCATGCGGGCCGAGGTCGAGGCGCGTTTCGCCGCCATTTTGGCCGCGATGGACCGGGTTTCACCCCCATAATCCTGCTCACGCAAGACCTTAAGTGCTGTTCCCAAGGCCCAAACGACGCTAGACATGCGCCCGCGGATCGGCGGATTTCGGAAGGTTCTCGGCACGTGGATATGGACGGACTTAAGCGGCAGGCGGCGGCGAAAGCACTGGAGCACGTCAGGGATGGCATGAAGCTCGGGCTCGGCACCGGCTCGACCGCCAGGCATTTTGTTGAACTGCTCGGCGAGAAGGTTGCGGGCGGGATGAAAGTGGTGGGCGTGCCCACCTCTGAAGCGACCCGCGCCCAGGCCGAAGCGTGCAAAATTCCGCTGACCACGCTCGATGCGATCGATCGGCTCGATATCACCGTCGACGGCGCCGACGAGGTCGATGGCGCGCTCAACCTGATCAAGGGCGGCGGCGGCGCGCTGTTGCGGGAGAAGATCGTAGCGGCGGCCTCTGATCGCATGATCGTGATTGCCGACGAAACCAAATGGGTCGATGTTCTCGGCCGTTTTCCCCTACCTGTAGAGGTGATTCCGTTCGGGCTGGCTGCCACCCAGCGGGCCATAGCCACGGCATTTGCCCAAAGCGGCGTTTCCGGGCAAATGGGGCTCCGCAAGGGCAAGGACGGCCACGTTTTTGTCACCGATGGCGGCCACTGGATTGTCGATGCTCATCTGGAACGCATCACGGATGCGCCGCGTCTGGCGGGCCTGTTGAGCCTGATCCCGGGTGTCGTCGAACACGGGTTGTTCATTGGCCTGGCCAGTATCGCCGTCCTGGCGGGTGCTCAGGGAATTCGCGTAGTTGAACGGCGGTAACGCCGGTAATCGAGGAGAATCGGAATGAAGAGCCTTTCACGGATTTTGTCGGCGGCCGGCCTTGCAATGGGACTGGCCCTGACCGCCGTTCCGGCCGAGGCGCAGCAGAAGAACGCGCCCGCAGCGCCCGCGGCCACGCCACTCAAGCAGGCTTCGCCGGCAGCGCTCGCCGCCGCCAAGGAAATCCTGACGATGAAGAACGCGAGCGCGATGTACGCCAACGCCGTTCCCAATCTCGTCCAGCAGACCAAGAACGTCCTGTTGCAGAGTAATCTGAACTACCAGAAGGACCTCAACGAGGTCGCCGAGATCGTGGCCAAGAATCTTGCGGGCCGCGAAAAGGAAATCGGCGACGGCATGGCTCAGGTCTACGCCAACGAGTTCTCCGAGCAGGAGCTGAAGGATCTCGTCAACTTCTACAAGTCGCCGCTCGGCCAGAAGCTGCTCGCGAGCGAGCCGCGCGCCATCCAGTTCAGCATGTCCTATATGAACCAGTGGGCGCAGCAATTTGCCGAAGTCATCAACGGCCAGTTCCGCGCCGAGATGAAGAAGCGCGGCAAGGATATCTGATCGAAATAAGAGGCGACTTCGGGCGGGGTTGATATGGCTGAGTTCGACGTCGATCTGTTCGTCATCGGCGGTGGTTCGGGCGGCGTTCGCGCCGCCCGCATCGCAGCCAACCATGGCGCCAGGGTCATGGTCGCCGAGGAATACCGGATGGGCGGCACCTGCGTGATCCGCGGTTGCGTGCCGAAAAAGCTGTTCGTGATGGGCTCCCACGTCCGCCACGAGATCGCGGACGCCGCCGGTTTCGGTTGGACCATCCCGGACGTATCCTTCGACTGGCCGACACTGGTCGCCAACAAGGACAAGGAGATCGCGCGTCTCGAAGGCATCTACGCCGCCAATGTCGAGAAGACAGGCGCGCGCATTGTAAAAACCCGCGCGGTTTTGGAAGACGCCCATACGCTGCGGCTGATGACCGGCGAGAAGGTCACCGCGAAATACATTCTGATCTCGACCGGCGGCGCGCCGAACCACGGCCGCGAGATCCCCGGCATCGAGCACGTGATTTCCTCCAACGAGGCGTTCCATCTCACCGAGCTGCCGAAGCGCATCGTGATCCAGGGCGGCGGCTATATCGCGCTGGAATTCGCCGGGATCTTTGCCGGCTTCGGCTCCGACGTGACCGTGGTCTATCGCGGCGACAACATTTTGCGCGGTTTCGACGAGGATGTCCGCAAGCACGTGCGCGCCGAGATGGAGAAGCAGGGCATCACCATCATCACCGGCTGCACCATCGACAAGGTGGACAGGCACGGCAACGAATTCACTACGCATTTGTCGAGCGGTTCGAGCATTGCCTCGGAGAAGGTGATGTTCGCGATCGGCCGCCACCCGAACGTCGCAAATCTCGGGCTTGAGAGGGCCGGCGTCGCCATCAACCCGGCCAACGGCGGCATCGCCGTCGATGGCTGGTCGAAGACCTCGGTCGACAACATCTATGCGATCGGCGATGTCACCCACCGCATCAATCTGACGCCGGTGGCGATCCGCGAGGGTCACGCCTTCGCCGACACCGTGTTCGGCAAGCGCCCCGTCCAGGTCGACCACGCCACCATCCCGACCGCGGTGTTCTCTCAGCCTGAGGTCGGCACGGTCGGCCTGACCGAAGCCGAAGCCCGCGCAGAATTCAGTCACGTCGACATCTACAAGGCCGATTTCCGCCCGATCAAGGCGACGATGTCCGGCCGCGACACCCGCGTGCTGATGAAGCTCGTGGTCGACGGCACGACGGATCGTGTCCTCGGCTGTCACATCGTCGGCGACACCGCCGCCGAAATCGTCCAGGCGGTCGCGATCGCCGTGAAGATGAAAGCGACCAAAGCCGATTTCGACGCGACGATCGCGCTGCATCCGACAGCCGCCGAAGAGCTGGTGACCATGCGGACGCCGACGGCGCGGCACGTGAGACAGGCGGCGGAGTAGGGCCCGCCCGTAGCCCGGATGAGCGAAGCGACATCCGGGTTTGTCCTCTCCCGCTTCGCTCATGCGGGCTACGCTCTACTTGCTGGGTGAACCATGGAAGACCGACTGCTTGGCGCCGGGCGGTTGTTTGCAAGCCATTACCAGATCGTCGTGTGCGATGATCCCTCCGCTGCGATCGGCGATGATGCAAACTGGAGTAAGGATAAGTCCGCCAGAGGTTTTGCCGGCACGCCGACATTTCGGATGATTGGCACGGAGGCAGACCTGAACGATCATTGGGTCGAACTCGTGGCGACAAGCAAGCCGCCTTCATCCGATGAGTGGCAGCGGATTACATGTGTGCACTTTTCGTCCAGGAGTGGAAAAATCCACGTGATGTCCGTGGTCGACGATCAGCCGTTGCTATCTGAGGAAATCGAGCCTGGCGATTACGGGATCTATGTCGCGGCGCAGAATCTCGGTATTGACCAGCTAAGTCTCGGCGAAAGCGAAAAGCTTACCGATTCCGAAATTTCGGTGCGCAAGGACATCGAGTGGTATCGACTGTTTGTTGTACCCGGCAAGCCCGAGACGGAAGGACGTCTCATAGATCGCCCGGTCCCATCGAGTCCTGGAGCGGCATAGCCCGGATGAGCGAGGCGAGATCGGGGGTAGCCCGTCCTGCATGTCGCTCTCGCTTGTGCGGGTTACGCGACTGAACAAATTGCGGCCAGGCGCGTTGATGCGGATGGCGAAACCTGGATCATCATCTGCCGGACCGATGCGAACGCAACCGCTGGCGCGTGATTCGATCCAGCCGACCCAGCCTCTTATGCCATCGGCGGGCAGGGAAACGAAGTTGCAGGACCGCCCGTCGCGAACGAGTCCGTCGAGAGCGGGACAAGTCGACGCTGCAAAAGCGAAAATTTCTCGCCGAAATTCGCTCCGAAAGCAGCGCGACGCGCTGAAGAACTAGGGGCCGAGCCCAGCAGTCAATTTCGCGAGTCGATCTCGCGATCGAAATTGCGAAGATAGGACAGCCCGTGCACCGTCAGCCGGTGCGGGTCTTTTTCACCTTCAAGATAGATCTTCATCAGGTGCTTCGAGAGGCGCTCCCTCGTACCTTTCGTGGCGGAACGATCGGCGAGGGTTTCATAGATGCTTAGCGCGCGGTCAACAGGAAGCGTGTTCATAGGCGTATCTCGTCGGCTGTATTGGAATGTTCAAAGAGGTAAGGCTCCCTTTCCTTGATTGTTCCGATATTAAGTACAGGGCTGTGCTGCAATTTTAAGCGGGGCCGACTAGGCGCGCGCTTCGTGCCTCGTTCGGGGATAGGGGTGTCCGGCCACGGGAGCGCCCTGGTATTGGCCCCTGACGGACTACCGATGCCCGCCGCGCTCTGCTAACGATGTAACCCGGCCTTCAAGAACGGAGTTACACGAACAATGATTGAGCAAATCGGTATCGTAGGCGCGGGCACGATGGGTAACGGGATCGCGCAGGTGTGTGCCGCCGCCGGTCTTCCCGTCGTCATGACCGACATCTCGGATGCCGCGCTCACCCGCGGCATGTCGTTCGTGTCCAACAGCCTGGAGCGGCTGGTCAACAAGCAGAAGATGACCGATGCGGACCGGCAGGCCGCGCTGGCGCGGATCACGACGAGCACGGACACGGCAAAATTTTCCACCTGCGATCTCGTGATCGAGGCGGCGACCGAGAACGAAGACTTGAAGGTCAAGATCCTGAAGGATCTCTGCACGAAACTGCAGCCGCGGGCGCTGCTCGCCACCAACACCTCCTCGATCTCCATCACCAAGCTCGCCGCGGCCACCGACCGGCCGGACCGCTTCATCGGCCTGCATTTCTTCAATCCGGTGCCGCTGATGGCGCTGTTGGAATTGATCCGCGGTTTGCAGACGTCGGACGATACGCATGCCAAGGCGGAAGCGTTTTCGAAACGGATCGGCAAGGTATCCATCACGGCGAAGAACAGCCCAGGCTTTGCGGTCAACCGCATCCTCTGCCCGATGATCAACGAGGCGATCTTCGCGCTGCAGGAAGGCATCGCCACGGCGGAAGACCTCGACGCCGGCATGAAGCTCGGCTGCAATCACCCGATCGGCCCGCTCGCGCTGGCTGACATGATCGGCTTGGACACGATGCTGTCGGTGATGGAGGTCTTCTATGAGGGCTTCAACGACCCGAAATATCGCCCCGCGCCGTTGCTGAAGGAAATGGTCGCCGCCGGCCATCTCGGCCGCAAGACCGGGCAGGGGTTTTATAGCTACGGGAAGTAAGGCTGCGTGTTGGTAGGGTGGGCAAAGGAGCGCAGCGACGTGCCCACCGTCTATCCGCCCGCGGGAATGGTGGGCTCGCTTCGCTCAGCCCACCCTACGAACTGAGGTAAATCATGCGAATTGCGGTGGTTGGCGCGGGCGGCGTCGGAGGTGGCTTCGGTGCGGCGCTGGCAAAAGCCGGCGCCGATGTCACGTTCATCGCGCGGGGCGCGCATCTCGCCGCCATGAAGCGCGACGGATTGAAAGTTCAAAGCCCGCGCGGCGACACCCATCTCGTGCCGACGCAGGCAACCGACAATCCCGCCGAAATCGGCCCTGTCGATATCGTGCTGTTCTGCGTGAAGCTGTGGGACGTCGAAAGCGCGGGCGAAGCGATCAAGCCGCTGGTTGGCTCCGGCACCGCGGTCATCCCGCTGCAGAACGGCATCGACGCGGCCGAGCGGCTGCTGCCGATCCTGGGGCGCAACGCCGTCATGGGCGGCGTCGCGCAAATCAGCGCGTCGATCGTCGCGCCCGGCGTGATCCAGCAGGTCGGCACCTTCATGCGCATGATCTTCGGCGAACTCGATGGCAAGCGCAGCCAACGGGGGGAGGATTTTCTCGCGCTCTGCCAGAAGGCCGGCTTCGACGCGACCTTGAGCGAGCAGATCGTTACCGAACTCTGGATGAAGTTCATCCTGCTCGCGACCAATGCCGGGATCACGGCGGCGACGCGGCGGCCGCTCGGCGAATTGAGGGACGATCCCGACATTCGTCCGGTGATGCTGGCCGCGTTGCGGGAAGTGTTCGCAGTCGGCAAGGCAAAGGGCGTGGCGCTGCCGGCTGACGCGGTGGACAAGATTCTCGATTTCATCGGCCATGCGCCGCCGGCCATGAAGGCGTCGATGGCGCTCGATCTCGATCGCGGCAACCGCCTCGAACTGCCCTGGCTCAACGGCAAGGTCGTGGAGCTCGGGCGTCAGCTTGGCGTTCCGACACCCACGCACGGAATGATGTACGCGATGCTGAAGCCCTATGTCATGGGCACGCCCGGCTAGGCACTGTTTCGCATCTGGAAACAGCGTCGCGGCTAGCGGATATCCGTCCGTCGCAGGGACCGTGATATCGTCGCTAAACACGTCGTCCAGCCGCCGCTCGGCCCACCGTATTCTCCTGCCAGCTTGCGAGCGGCCACAGCAAAAGCGAAATCGTGTTTTGCTGCAAGGGTTTGTCAGGACTACCGGAAATCTAACTGGCGGTGAGCGTAAGGCGTGTGTATAACCCGGCCTTCACAATCGCTTGTAAGTTGCGGTTTTTGCTCAGGAGTTAACGTCATGTCCGAGCGGTGGACGCCCGATAGCTGGCGCACCAGGCCGGTGCTGCAAGTGCCCGACTATCCCGATGCCAAGGCATTGGCCGATGTCGAGGCGCAGCTCGCCACGTTTCCGCCGCTGGTGTTCGCCGGCGAGGCCCGCAACCTGAAGAAAGCGCTGGCGCGGGTCGCCGCAGGCGAAGCCTTCCTGCTGCAGGGTGGCGATTGCGCCGAGAGCTTTGCCGAACATGGCGCCAACAACATCCGCGATTTCTTCCGCGTGCTGCTGCAGATGGCCGTCGTCCTGACCTACGCTGGCGCGCTGCCGGTGGTGAAGGTCGGCCGCATCGCCGGACAATTTGCAAAGCCGCGTTCGTCGAACACGGAAAAGATCAACGGCGTCGAGTTGCCGAGCTACCGCGGCGACATCATTAACGACATTGCCTTCACGGCGGAGTCACGTATCCCCGATCCGCAGCGTCAGCTGATGGCCTACCGGCAATCGGCAGCGACGCTGAACCTGCTTCGGGCGTTCGCAACCGGCGGCTTTGCCAATCTCGGCAGCGTGCACCAGTGGATGCTCGGCTTCCTCAAGGATTCCCCGCAGTCGCGCCGTTACAAGGAACTGGCGGACCGTATCTCGGATGCGCTGAATTTCATGCGCGCCTGCGGGCTGGATCTCGAAAGCCATCCCGAACTGCGCGCCACCGATTTCTACACCAGCCACGAAGCGCTGCTGCTCGGTTACGAGCAGGCCTTCACCCGGGTCGATTCCACCACCGGCGACTGGTACGCGACCTCGGGCCACATGATCTGGATCGGCGACCGCACCCGCCAGCTCGACCACGGCCATGTCGAATATTTCCGCGGCATCAAGAACCCGATCGGCCTGAAATGCGGCCCGTCACTGAAGCCGGATGAGCTGTTGAAGCTGATCGACATTCTCAACCCCGACAACGAGCCCGGGCGCCTGACGCTGATCAACCGCTTCGGCTCCGACAAGGTCGGCGACCATCTCGCGCCGCTGATCCGCGCCGTGAAGCGGGAAGGACGCGTCGTGGTCTGGTCCTGCGATCCCATGCACGGCAACACCATCACCTCGACTTCCGGCTACAAGACCCGGCCGTTCGACCGGGTGCTGTCGGAGGTGAAGTCGTTCTTCGCCATCCACGCCGCCGAAGGCACCCACGCCGGCGGCGTGCATCTGGAGATGACCGGGCAGGACGTCACCGAATGCATCGGCGGCGCGCGCGCCATCACCGACGAGGACCTCAACGACCGCTATCACACGGTCTGCGATCCCCGCCTCAATGCCGAACAATCGATCGACATGGCCTTCCTGATCGCCGAACTGCTGAAGCAGGAGCGCGCCGGCAAGGAAAAGCCGATGCCGGCCGCAGCGGGGCTTTGACTTGCTGCGACTCTGGCGGGCTACGATCAACACGCGTAACGGCCTCGCCTTTGCGATCCGCTCGGAGCAGGCTGTCCGTGAGGAGCTTCTTGCGCTGACGCTGTCGGTGCCGCTGGCCTGGCTGGTCGGCGCGAGCGTGATGCGCCGGGTGGAGCTGGTGGCGGCGGTGGCGTTCGTGCTGGTGGTCGAGATCCTCAATACCGCGATCGAGAAGCTCGCCGACCGGCTCACCACCGACCACGATCCGCAGATCGGGCGGGTCAAGGACATGGGTTCGGCGGCGGTCGGTGTTGCGCTGCTGATGGCAGGCGCGTTCTGGCTGTTTGCCATCGCCGAACGCATAGGCGCGTTCTAGATTTGCGGTACTGATCCGGATCAGAACCGCATATCTAAGCTTTTGTTTTGACGCGTTTTCTACCGCAGATAAGTCTACGCAATCTGCGTAAACTTGATTGCTATGCGAACAGGTACCCACTTCGCTCGAAAACACTATGAAGCGAGCATTTGCAGTTTGCTCTTGTGCGAGGCACCATCGCCCCATGACCGAACCCAAGTTCACAATTACGCTGGCCCAGCTAAATCCGACGGTCGGCGATATCACGGGTAACGCCGCCAAGGCGCGTGTGGCACGCGACAAGGCCAAGGCGGAGGGCGCCGATCTCCTGGTGCTGCCGGAATTGTTCATCTGCGGCTACCCGCCGGAAGACTTGGTGCTGAAGCCGGCCTTGCAAGCGGCGTGCAGGAGCGCGGTCGAGGAACTGGCGCGGGAGACCGCGGGCGGGGGGCCCGCCGTGCTGATCGGCACGCCCTGGGTCGAAGACGGCAAACTCTATAATGCCTGCGCGTTGCTCGATGAGGGTCGCATCGTCACGCTTCGCTTCAAGGCAAACCTGCCGAACTACGGTGTGTTCGACGAGAAGCGGCTGTTCGCGCGCGGCCCGGCAGCGGGACCGGTCACCGTCCGCGGTATCCGCGTTGGCGTTCCCATCTGCGAGGACATCTGGCTCGAAGAATCAGAGGAATACGAAAACGTCGTCGAATGCCTCGCCGAGACCGGTGCGGAAATCCTGGTAGTGCCGAACGGCTCGCCTTACGCGCGCGACAAGAACGATTTGCGGCTGTCGATCGCGGTCGCCCGCGTCACGGAGAGCGGCTTGCCGCTGGTCTATCTCAACCAGATCGGCGGACAGGACGAACTGGTGTTCGACGGCGCGTCGTTCGCGCTCAACGCCGATCTTTCGGTCGCGGCACAACTGCCCGCTTTCGAGGAGAGCATCGTCACGCTGCGCTGGAGCAAGGGCGCTGATGGCTGGCGCTGCTCGGGGCCCGTGGTGCCGCTCATCGAGGGCGACAAGGGGGATTACGCGGCCTGCGTACTGGGTCTGCGCGATTACGTCCGCAAGAACGGATTTCCCGGCGTGCTGCTCGGCGTTTCCGGCGGCATCGATTCCGCGCTATGCGCGGCGATTGCGGTTGACGCGCTCGGCGCCGCTCAGGTTCGCGGCGTGATGCTGCCGTTCCGGTTCACCGCGCAGGTATCGCTCGACGATGCCGCAAAACTCGCAAAAGCGCTCGGCTTTCCGTACGAAGTGCTGCCGATTGCCGACGCCGTGAACGGCTTTGAAAAAATCCTGTCCGTTCCATTCGCCGGCCTGCCGCGCGACATCACGGAGGAAAACCTGCAGGCGCGCACCCGCGGCACGCTGTTGATGGCGATTTCCAACAAGACCGGCGCGATGGTGGTCACGACCGGCAACAAGTCGGAAATGTCGGTCGGCTACGCCACGATCTATGGCGACATGAACGGCGGCTTCAATCCGATCAAGGACATCTACAAGACCGAAGTGTTTCGGTTGTCGAGCCTGCGTAATGAATGGAAGCCGGACGGCGCGCTCGGGCCTTCGGGCGAAGTCATTCCGGTCAACATCATCACGCGGCCGCCGACGGCGGAGTTGCGCGAGAACCAGACCGACCAGGATTCGCTGCCGGCCTACGAGATGCTGGACGGCATCCTCGAACGGTTGGTGGAGCGCGAGGAGCCGCTGGCCGCGATCATTGCGGCCGGTTTCCCGGCTGACGTGGTGACGCGGATCGACCGGCTGCTCAACATTGCCGAATACAAGCGCCGGCAGGCCGCGCCGGGGGTCAAGGTGACGGAAAAGAACTTTGGCCGCGACCGCCGCTATCCCATCACCAACCGTTTTCGCGATAACGGCAAGGCATTGCCCGCGCCCGACGACAAGCTGGTCGCGCGCGCGGGTCGCGCCTCGGCGGACGCGTTCGAGGGGTAATTTTCCGGTGCAAGTCCTCATGGTGAGGAGGCGCGTCAGCGCCGTCTCGAACCATGTAGCCCCGCTTTGCGCCAGCCGGGCATTCATCCTTCGAGACGCCCGCTTTGCGGGCTCCTCAGGATGAGGGTTTGACGGTGATGACGCAGTGAGACTAAGCGCGCTTATTGCTTTGGCGGGATGAAGGTCGGGCCCACGGTGCGGACCTTGTCCTTGTCGGCGGCGGTAGCCGTCGTCTCGGCCGGGGCGGCGGTTGCAGCCGGAGCGGCGGCGGTGCCGGCAGGCGCTGCGCCTTTCTTGGCGGTAAGCGGTGCCGGGGCGCCCTTCGGCTGCGCGCGCTGCTGCATCCGCCGCGCGCTCTCCTCGGTGACGATGATGTCGCCCTGTTCGACGCCGGCCCGGTCGTCGACTGACTTCAGCGCTTCCGACCAGGTCTGGCCTGCGGCCTTGCAGGCGCAGGACGCGGAGAACTCGGTGCGGAATTTGAATGCGTTCGGCAGCGACGAATAAGGCTGGCCGCTGATCGAGACAGCCTGATTGATGTCCTCGCCGGGATTGCGGTAGGTGAACAGCGTCGCTTCCGTCGCCGGGCAAAGCGCCTTGCAGGTCCGCTCGTCGTCCTGAAATCGCTGCTGGTAGGTGGCGAACGACACCGGGAAATAGCCGCCGTCGCAGGTGCGGACGCAGACGGTGCGGAAGGTGCCGGACGGTGCGCCAAAATCGGCGCTGGGGGGCGGCAGCGTGTTGTTATTGTTGTTGCCGAACAGGCTGTCGATGAAGTTGCCGGGACCGCGCGCGGCAGCGGCATATTGCGGGCCGCAATTGTTCTGCGCGAGCGCCGTCAGCACCGAACGGCGCTGGTTTTCGCGGTCCGCGCCGCCGATGCCACCGCTGCGCAGCCGCTCCAGGCTGGTGGTGATCTGGTCGAGATTGGCGCGCATCTGCTGGATCTGGTTGTTGACCGGGCCGCACTGCGCCGAGCGGCCGTTGAACAGCGAGAAGAAGCCTGAGCTTTCGCAGCCCATCCGCTTGGCCTGCAGCGTGACCCGATCGAGTTCGGACTGCTGCTTGGCCTGGGCTTCCTGATAGCGGCGGATCTGTTCATCCTTGGCGGGATCGCCGGTGCCGGCGCCACGGTCGATGGTCGCCAATTGTCCTTCGAGCCGGATGCAGATCGGATTGCCCTGCGCGCCCTGCTGCGGCTGGCCGTCCTGGTTCATCTGCGCCATGGCGTCTTCGTTCGACTGCGCCAGAGCGGGCGCGCCGGGGGTGGCGATACCGAGCAGCACGGCGCAGGTCAAAATCCGAAGGAAGAGGGGCGCGTTGCGAATTTCCAGCATATCCGGCCAGTTAGGGCTGATCCGCGCGGGTCGAAAGCCCAATAGCGCGGCCAAGGCGGCATTCTGCGGCCAAGGTTGCATCCAATACCCGCTTCTCGGGGCAGCGTCACGTCGTTTCCGGGGCGCAGATGTGGCAAACCGGCCCGTGATATTCCGGAGAAATCGCCTCTAGCGCTGACAGGTAATGGCGACGTATTCGCCGCAGCCGTGGCCGGAGCATTTTTCGCCGCCGCCGCTCGGAACCGCGCCGGTGATTTCGTCGGGATCGACGCGGCGATAGGCGGTGGCCTGTGCAAATTCCCGTGACTGGCAATAGGAGCGGGCGGCATGGGCGCCGCATTTCTCACCCCTGGCGAGGCATTCATCGACGCCATAGCCATCAGCCTGGTTGGCAACGATGAAGACGCGGCTGTCGGCGGAAGCGGCCGAGGCGCCAAGCAGAAAGGCACTGGCAAGAAGTGCTGGGGAGAGTCGCATGGCGGGCACCGGCAAGGGAAGAATCCGCCGTCAGGAATAGGCCCAAAGGGTTAAAAATGATTAACCATGAGCCCCAGGGCGGCGGTGATTGGCGAGGGTTCGCGGCCTGATCGGCCCCAAATCGGGCACGAGCAAGGCCTTGACGATTTCGGCCCGATACCGCAATGGTGGAACCATGAACGGTCTCCTCGCCATCTGCAGCATTTGCCGCGAGATTATTAGCTAGCGATTCGCTGGCTGAGGCCGTCTTTTCTCAAAAACTGAGATCACTGGACGCCCGGCCGCAACGGATGGGTTTTCCATGGAACTGCGACTCTACGATACGTTGACGAAGGAGAAGCGGCCGTTGGTGCCGCTCGATGCCGACAATGTCGGCGTGTATGCCTGCGGACCGACGGTCTACGACTTCGCCCATATCGGCAACGGCCGCGCCGCGATCGTGTTCGACGTGCTGTTCCGCGTGCTGCGCCATCGCTATGGCGCCGACCACGTGAAGTACGTTCGCAACATCACCGACGTCGACGACAAGATCAACGTGCGCGCCGCGCGCGACTATCCCGGCGTGCCCTTGAACGAGGCGATCCGCAAGGTCACCGAACAGACCTATCAGCAGTATCAGGACGATGTCACCGCGCTCGGCTGCTTAGCCCCGACGGTGCAGCCGCGCGCGACCGAACATATTCCGGAGATGCGGGCGATCATCGAGAAGCTCGTGGCCGGCGGCTTTGCCTATGTCGCCGAAGACCACGTGCTGTTCTCGCCGCAGGCGATGAACGAAGCCAATTCCGTGATGCCGCGCTATGGCGCGCTGTCGAAACGCTCGCTCGACGAAATGATCGCAGGCGCCCGCGTCGACGTTGCCCCCTACAAGCGCGACAATACCGACTTCGTGCTGTGGAAGCCATCGAAGCCGGGCGAGCCGTCGTGGCCGTCTCCGGCGGGGATCAAGGCGGAAGGCCGCCCCGGCTGGCACATCGAATGCTCGGCGATGGCCTGGAAGCATCTCGGCGAAAAATTCGACATTCATGGCGGCGGTATCGATTTGGTGTTCCCGCACCATGAGAACGAACTCGCGCAGACCTGCTGCGCGTTTCATTCCGACCGCATGGCGAATGTCTGGATGCACAACGGCTTCCTGCAGCTCGAGAGCGAGAAGATGTCGAAGTCGCTGGGCAACTTCTTCACGATCCGCGAAATGCTCGCCGATTGGCCGGGCGAGGTGTTGCGCCTGAGCATGCTCAAGACGCATTACCGCTCGCCGCTCGACTGGACCACGAAGGGTGCGGAAGAGAGCGCCAAGACGCTCGACGACTGGTACGCGATCGCGGCCGACGCCGAGGGCGGTCAGCCGTCGCCGGCCATGATCGAAGCGCTGTATGATGATCTCAACACGGCGCAGGCGATGGCTGTCCTGCACGGCCTGCGCAATGCAGCGGCATCGGGCGGCGACCGTGAACGCGGCGACTTTGCCGCCTCGCTCCGGCTGCTCGGCTTCCTCTCGATGAGTGCTGCGGCCTGGAAGGGACGCAAGCAGCAGGAGAGCGGTATCGATCCGCAGCAGGTCGACCGCCTAATTGCGGAACGCGCAGCGGCGCGTGCGCGAAAGGATTTCAAGGAGTCCGACCGCATCCGCGACGAACTCGCCGCGATGGGCGTTGCCATCAAGGACGGCAAGGATGCCGACGGAAAGCCCGTGACCACATGGGAGATCGCGTGATGACGAAACCCGATACGCCTTTTCCAAAACACTGGCGCTATTACATCTTCATCAAATGGGCGCTGATCGCTGCCGCGGTCTTGCTGGCCTTGCGACTGTTCGGAGTGTTTTGACGCGATGGGACAGGCATTGCCCAAACCCGGCTTGCGGCCGTTTTTGCCGGCGGATGTTCCGATGCTGGCGGCGATCTTCGTTGCCGCCATCGAGGAACTGACCGGCGACGACTACAGCGAGGCGCAGCAGGAAGCCTGGGCGGCAACCGCCGAGGATGAAGAAGCGTTCGGTAGCAAGCTCGCCGGCCAGTTGACGCTGATCGCGACCATCCAGAACGCGCCTGTTGGATTCGCCTCGCTGAAAGGGGCCGATCACATCGACATGCTGTTCGTGCATCCGAGCGTCGCGGGGCAGGGGGTCGCCTCGATGCTGGTCGATGCGCTGGAAAAACTGGCGGGCGCGCGCGGGGCGAAAAACCTCACGGTCGATGCCAGCGACACTGCGGAGCCGCTGTTCAAGAAACGCGGTTACGTCGCCATGCAACGCAACACCGTCACCGTCAACGGCGAATGGCTCGCCAACACCACGATGCAGAAGACGCTGGCCGATAGCGCAGCGCCGGGAGCGCCGACATGAGCCGCGAACGCCTCTATCTGTTTGACACCACGCTGCGCGACGGCGCGCAGACCAACGGCGTCGATTTCACGCTGCACGACAAGCAGATCATCGCGCAAATGCTGGACGAACTCGGCATCGACTATGTCGAGGGTGGCTATCCCGGCGCCAATCCGACCGACACCGAATTCTTTGCGGACAAGCCGAAGCTCGACCACGCCAAATTCACGGCGTTCGGCATGACGCGCCGTCCCGGCCGCTCGGCCTCGAACGATCCGGGGCTTGCCGCGCTGATCGAGGCCAGGGCCGATGCGATCTGCTTTGTCGCCAAATCCAGCGCTTATCAGGTGCGGGTAGCGCTGGAGACCACCAACGAGGAGAACCTCGCCTCGATCCGCGACAGCGTCGTTGCTGCGAAGGCGGCGGGGCGCGAGGTGATGGTCGATTGCGAGCACTTCTTCGACGGCTACAAGGAAAACGCCGATTTCGCGCTGGCCTGCGCCAAGGCAGCCTATGAGTCCGGCGCGCGCTGGGTGGTGCTGTGCGACACCAATGGCGGCACCATGCCGCACGAGATCGAAGCCATCGTAGGCGCTGTTACGAAACATATCCCGGGTAGTCATGTCGGCATCCATGCCCATAACGACACCGAGCAGGCGGTCGCCAATTCGCTGGCCGCCGTGCGCGCCGGCGCGCGGCAGATCCAGGGCACGTTGAACGGGCTCGGCGAGCGCTGCGGCAACGCCAATCTCTGTTCGCTGATCCCGACATTGAGTCTGAAGAACGAGTTCTCCGACGCCTTCGAGATCGGCGTCACCACGGAGAAGATGACGACGCTGATGAAGGTATCGCGCACGCTGGACGACATGCTCAACCGCGCGCCGAACCGGCATGCGCCCTACGTCGGCGAGAGCGCCTTCGTGACCAAGACCGGCATTCATGCCTCCGCGGTCATGAAGGATCCGCACACTTACGAGCACGTGCTGCCTGAGTCCGTCGGCAACCATCGCAAGGTGCTGGTGTCCGATCAGGCCGGCCGCTCCAACGTGATGGCCGAACTCGACCGCGCCGGCATTCCGTACGAGAAGAGCGATCCAAAACTGGCGCGTCTGGTCGACGAGTTGAAGGAGCGCGAGGCGGCAGGCTACGCCTATGAATCCGCCAACGCCTCGTTCGACCTGCTGGCGCGGCGTACGCTCGGCCGCGTGCCGGAATATTTCAAGGTCGAGCAGTTCGACGTCAATGTCGAGCAGCGCTACAATTCCAACGGCCAGCGCGTCACGGTCGCGCTCGCCGTGGTCAAGGTCGATGTCGCCGGCGAGAGGCTGATCTCGGCGGCGGAAGGCAACGGCCCGGTCAACGCGCTCGATGTCGCGCTGCGCAAGGATCTTGGCAAGTACCAGAAATACATCGAAGGCCTGAAGCTGATCGATTACCGCGTGCGTATCCTCAATGGCGGTACGGAAGCGGTGACGCGGGTCCTGATCGAGAGCGAAGACGAGAACGGCGATAGCTGGACCACGATCGGCGTCTCGCCCAATATCATCGACGCCTCGTTCCAGGCGCTGATGGATTCGGTGATCTACAAGCTGGTGAAATCCGGCGCGCCGGCGTGAGAGCAGGGGCTATTTCATGATCGACCACATCTCCGTCGGCGTCGCCGATCTCGAACGCGCCGCGCGGTTCTATGAAGCCACCCTCGCGCCGCTCGGCCTCTCACGCCTCGTCACCCGACCGGCCACCATCGGCTTCGGTAAATCCTACCCCGAATTCTGGATCAACCTGCGCGCCGGCATGGCGTCCGTCCCGCCCGAGAGCAGCACCCACATCTGCCTGCGCGCCAAAGCAACCGGCGAAGTCGATGCATTCCACGCCGCAGCGCTCACCTCCGGCGGCCGCTCCGACGGCGCGCCAGGTCTGCGCCCGCATGATCGCGTGAAATATTACGCCGCCTTCGTCATCGATCCCGACGGCAATCGCATCGAGGCGGTTACGTTTCCTACGATGTAGAGGCAGAGTCAGTCGACGACGGCGACGGCCTCGATCTCGACAAGCCACTCAGGCAAGGCGAGGGCAGACACCCCGACGAGTGTGCTCGCCGGCGGCGGTCGCTTCGCGAAGAACGGCATCCGCGCTCTGCCGATGACGGCCCGATGCTCGGGCTTGTAGTTCACGACATAGGTCGTGATCTTCACGACGTCGGCAAAGCTCGCACCGGCAGCGGCAAGGGCGAGACCGACATTACGCATCACCTGTTCGGTTTGCGCAGCCAAGTCATCCGCACCGACCAGGTTGCCGCGTTCATCGATCGACACCTGTCCCGCCGTGTAGATCGTGCGCTTCCCGGCGGCTACGACGACTTGCGAGAAGCCCGCATTGTGCAGCAGTCCTTCCGGACGGGGATGCTCAAGCACGCTCATGCCTCGGACCTTCTGCTACAGCTTTCGCGCCAATTCCGGCATTTCCTTGCTGCCTTCGGGAGCGCGGGCCGCGGCGGCGGCGCGCAGGCGTGGTACGATGTCTTCGACCCGTTCAGCCTTGAGAATGTCGATATCCATCGCCGCGCGGATGAACTCGGTTTCGCGCATATGCGCCAGCAGGGCGATCAGCGGCTCCCAGAAGCCGTCGATGTTGGCGAGCAGCACCGGCTTGGTGTGACGGCCGAGCTGCTGCCAGGTCATCTGCTCGACCAGTTCCTCCAGCGTACCAACGCCGCCGGGTAGCGCCACGAACGCATCGGAATGTTCGAACATCAGCCGCTTGCGCTCGTGCATGTCGGGCGTGACAATCATTTCCTGAACGCGCGTCAGCATGTTTTCGCGGGATCGCAAAAAATCCGGAATGATCCCGGTGACCAGGCCGCCGTGATCCAGCGTGGATTTGGCGATCGCGCCCATCAGCCCGACCGATCCGCCGCCATAGACGAGCCGGATATCGTTCTCGGCGAAAATCTTTCCCAGAGCGAGGGCAGCTTCGACAAAGCGGGGGCTGGAGCCGGCGCCGGAGCCGCAATAGACACAGACAGTTTTGATTTGATCCATGCAGATCATGTGGCACTGCACCCAGAAAAGCTCAAGTCTGTTGACTTCGCTGATGCAGCAGAAATAGGCCCGAAATCAAACCAAACGGGGGAAAGATTTATCTTTCAAGGCTGTACGGGAGAGTTAAACGCTCTATATGACGGGCCTATGCAGACTACCGAAAATTCCCTGAAGGCGACTGATGCGCCACCTTGCTCCGGGCGCCACGCCAATGGCTGATCCTGATTCGCACCCGCATGCTGGTGCCGCCACTCCGGCCGACGCCTCCGCTGAAAAAGCGACCCTGATCGGGACGCTGGTGCATCTGTGGCCCTATATCTGGCCCGGCGACCGCGCGGATCTGAAGATGCGCGTGGTCTGGTCGATGGTGCTGCTGCTTTTCGCGAAACTCGCGACGCTGACGGTGCCGTTCACCTTCAAATGGGCGAT
The DNA here is from genome assembly GCF_049993905.1 of Bradyrhizobium sp. McL0615. Taxonomy (NCBI): domain Bacteria; kingdom Pseudomonadati; phylum Pseudomonadota; class Alphaproteobacteria; order Hyphomicrobiales; family Nitrobacteraceae; genus Bradyrhizobium; species Bradyrhizobium sp. McL0615. The sequence goes on from NZ_CP188254.1 coordinate 3,937,208, forward strand.
CGATGCGCTCAACGGCAAGGGCACCGCGCCGGTCGAAGCTTCGAACTGGACGCTGTGGCTGATCGCCTCGCCCTTGCTGCTGACCGCAAGCTACGGCGCGGTGCGCGTGCTGATGGCGGTATTGACCCAGTGGCGCGACGGCATCTTCGCCCGTGTCGCCATGCACGCGGTGCGCAAGCTCGCCTACATCACCTTCGTCCACATGCACGAATTGTCGCTGCGCTTCCATCTGGAGCGCAAGACCGGCGGCTTGACGCGCGTGCTGGAGCGCGGCCGCACCGGCATCGAGGTGATCGTGCGGATGGTGATCCTGCAGCTGATCCCGACCATCGTCGAGGTGTCGCTCTTGATGGCCGTACTGCTGTGGCAGTTCGACTGGCGCTACGTGCTGGTCACCGCGATCACGGTCGTGATCTACATGTACTATACCTACATCGCGACCGAATGGCGGATCGAGATCCGCCGCAAGATGAATGATTCCGACACCGAGGCGAACACCAAGGCGATCGACTCGCTGCTCAACTACGAGACGGTGAAATATTTCAGCGCGGAGAGCCGCGAGGCCGAACGCTACGACCGCTCGATGGAGCGTTACGAGCACAACAGCGTCAAGACTTATACCTCGCTGGCGGTGCTCAACACCGGGCAGGCGATCGTGTTCACCCTCGGCCTCACCGCGATCATGCTGATGTGCGCGCTCGGCGTCCGCAACGGCACCAACACGGTCGGCGATTTCGTCCTGGTCAACGCCATGATGATCCAGCTCTACCAGCCGCTGAATTTCATGGGCATGGTCTATCGCGAAATCAAGCAGGCGATCATCGACATCGAGAAGATGTTCAACGTGCTGCAGCGCAATCCCGAGATCAAGGATATCCCGGGCGCTGCGCCGCTCGTCGTCAGTTCGGGCAATGTGCGCTTCGATGACGTGCGCTTTTCCTACGATCCGGAGCGGCCGATCCTGAAAGGCCTCAGTTTCGAGGTGCCGGCCGGCAAGACGGTGGCGATCGTCGGCCCCTCCGGCGCCGGCAAGTCGACGATTTCGCGGCTGCTGTTCCGCCTCTATGACGTCTCCTCAGGAAAAATCCTGGTCGACGGCCAGGACATCCGAAACGTCACGCAGGCGAGCCTGCGCGCCTCGATCGGCATGGTGCCGCAGGATACCGTGCTGTTCAACGACACCATCCGTTACAACATCCGCTACGGCCGCTGGGACGCCGGCGATGCCGAGGTGGAGCAGGCGGCGCAACTGGCGCAGATCGACACGTTCATCCGCCTATCGCCGAAGGGGTACGAAACCCAGGTCGGTGAACGCGGTCTGAAACTCTCCGGCGGCGAGAAGCAGCGCGTGGCAATTGCGCGCACGGTGCTGAAAGCACCCCCGATCCTGGTGCTGGATGAGGCGACGTCCGCGCTCGACAGCCACACCGAGCATGAAATCCAGGAAGCGCTGGAGCGTGTCTCGCGTGGCCGCACCTCGCTGGTGATCGCGCACCGGCTCTCGACCATCGTCGGCGCCGATGAAATTATCGTGCTGGATCAAGGGCGCATCGCCGAACGCGGCACCCACACCGGGCTTTTGGCATCCGGCGGGCTCTATGCCAGTATGTGGAACAGGCAGCGCGAAGCCGAGGAGGCGCGGGAGAAGCTCGCCCAGATCGACGACGACAACGAGACGCCGAACCGCGCCCCGCCGCCGGTCGATGATCCGCTCCATGATCAGTCCGGGGACCCGACCGCACCCAAAGATCCCTTGTCTAAAGATCCCTTGGCAACTGCCGCGGAATAATCCAAATACCCCGCTACTTCCGAATGGCAAGGAAGCCGGCCAGATAACAGCGAGCCCGAATGTCGATTGCGAATTCCATCCGCGCGCAGATCCCGCCGATCCATCCCGAGGGCTATCCCTTTATCGGTGCATTTGCGGCGGTCAGCCTGATCCTGTTCTGGATCTGGACGCCGCTGGGCTGGATCGGCACCGCCTTGACCGTCTGGTGCGCGCTGTTCTTCCGCGATCCCGTCCGCGTCACGCCGGTGCGCGACGGCATCGTGGTGTCGCCGGCCGATGGCCGCGTCTCCATGATCGCGCAGGTTTTGCCGCCGGCCGAACTCGGCCTCGGCGACCGCCCGCTGCCGCGCATTTCGATCTTCATGAGCGTGTTCAACTGCCACGTGAACCGCAGCCCGGTGGCGGGCCGCATCGACCGCATCGCCTACCGGCCCGGCACCTTCATCAACGCCGAGCTCGACAAGGCCAGCGAAGACAATGAGCGCAACTCGCTGGTCATCTCGACGACGCAGGGTCGGATCGGCGTGGTCCAGATCGCCGGCCTGGTGGCGCGGCGGATTGTCTCATTCGTGCGGGAAGGCCAGTCGATCGGTGCCGGCGAGCGGTTCGGCCTGATCCGGTTCGGCTCGCGCCTGGACGTTTATCTGCCCGAAGGTTCGAAATCGCTGGTTTCGGAGGGGCAAACGGCGGTTGCCGGCGAGACGATTTTGGCCGATTTCGGGTCGAGCGAGCAGGGCCGGACGTTTCGGGCTGATTAACCGTTCCCGGCCGCCTGAAAGGCTAAGGCCGCTGCCAATGGTGAACCGGACCGGTGCTTGCTATATAATGGCAAGCCATGCTGACCCCTGATCCAAAGTACCCTGAACTGCGCCGTCGCCGGTTTCGCCCGATCCCGGTGCGGATGCTGGTGCCTAACGTCATCACGTTGCTCGCGATCTGCGCCGGGCTGACGGCGATCCGCCTGTCGATCGAAGGGCGGATGGAACTTGCGGTCGCGGCCATCGTGTTCGCAGCCGTGCTCGACGGTGTCGACGGCCGCGTCGCGCGCATGATCAAGGGCCAGTCGAAATTCGGCGCCGAGCTCGACAGCCTTGCGGATTTCGTCAATTTCGGCGTCGCGCCCGGCCTGATGCTGTATTTCTGGCAGCTCCATGAGCTGAACAATGGCGGCTGGATCGCGGCGATGGTGTTTGCGATCGCGGGCGGCCTGCGGCTGGCGCGCTTCAACGCCAGTATCGACGATCCGAACAAACCCGCCTTTGCGGCGAATTATTTTACCGGGGTGCCGGCACCGGCCGGCGCCATCCTCGCGATGCTGCCGTTCTACCTGGCGTTTCTCGGCATCTCGAAGCCGCCGGCCATGCTGACCGCGGGCTATACGCTTCTCATCGCATTCCTGATGGTGTCGCGCTTGCCAGTATTTTCCGGCAAGACGGTGCGGATGCGGGTGCCGCCGGAAATGGTGCTGCCGGTGTTCGTCTCGGTGGTATTCTTCGTCGCGCTGCTGATCGGCTATCCTTGGCACATCCTGTCGATCGGCTCGGTGATCTATCTCGCGAGCCTGCCCTGGGGGTGGAAGACCTATCGCGACCACGAGCGCAATGCCGCGGCCGCGCAGCCGCCTGCTGCGGCTGAAACCTCCGCGCCGTCAGCTCCGGCGGCGACGTTTTCGCCTGCCGCTGATGATGCCGAGGATGAGCGGCCGGTGCGGCTGAACTGAGCGCTTCGCGCCGCTTCCGATATATCAGCCATGAGCCGTCGCCGAGTTGGGTTCGACGCCAATCTCGGCTATAGGGCTAAAGCGACGTACGGCCTCAAAGAGCCGGGCCGAAAAATCAGGAGAGAACGCCGTGAACAAAGCCATTACCGCCCCGCTGCCTGCTTCCGTCCTCGAAGCGCTGGCGCGCTATGACACGCCGACGATCTGCAATGCGATGGAAATCGTAGCCCCCGAGCGCCGCCTGATCGGCTACACCACCAAACCGCTGGTCTGCCCGTTCCCCGATTTGCCCCCCATCGTCGGCTATGCCCGCACCGTGACGATCCGCTCGGTGCTCAAATCCACGCTTCCGGCCGATGAGCAGAGCAAGCGCCGCATCGCCTATTACGAATATGTCGGCACCGGCTTCGGTCCGCGCATCACCGTGATCCAGGATATCGACGGCGCCGATGCCGGCTACGGCGCGTTCTGGGGCGAGGTGCAGAGCAACGTGCACAAGGCGCTCGGCTGTCTCGGCGTCATCACCGACGGTTCGATTCGCGACATCCCGCAATGGGCTCCGGGCTTTCAGGCGCTGGCCGGTTCGGTCGGGCCGTCGCACGCCTGGGTTCATGCCGAACATTGGGGCGGCGAAGTGCGCGTCGCCGGCATGACGGTGCATTCCGACGATCTCATCCACGCCGACCAGCACGGCGCCATCGTGATCCCCACCGATATCGCGGCGAAGATTCCGGAAGCCGCCGAACTCTGCGGCCGGCGCGAAACGCCGATCCTGGAAATCGCGCGCAGCCCGGATTTCACGCTCGAGAAGCTCAAAGAGGCGCTGAAGCGTTCGTCCGAGATCCACTAAGCGGGCAGTTGGCCAGGTGGATACGGTCGTGCAACCGAGCGAAAGCCGCTTCTTCAAATATGTCTGGCGGTTCAACGCGCTGGCAATTGCGGGAGCCGCCACGACCTGCATTGTGCTGGGCCTGTCCGCCGGGTGGAGCATCTTCAATGCGGAATCACGACCGCACCGGACCACCAATATCGTCAACGTCGACCGGGAGGACAAAGCATCAGAGGAATTTTCGCTGGGCAACCCAAGCGCAATCGCCGGGATATCCTACGTGCAAGTTCCTCTTTACCGCGGACGCCGCTATGGCGTGGGATCGATCTATTCGGGCGGGAGTCAGCAGGTCGTCAACCTTCTTTTCCTGAACATTTCCACCAATGAGAGCCGATGGCTGTTCAACGGCGTTGGCCAGTTGGTTCTCGACAGCCACACGCTGTTCAACAAAGTGAAAGATGCGAACGATCCGTCACGCGCGGCGGTTGCGGTCGTTCATGTCGTTGTCGAGAAAGACAGCGATGGCGACAAGCGACTGACCGAGAAGGATGCCATCTGCCTTGCGACGAGCGCGACGGACGGGACAAACTACAGGAAATTAATCGAGGGCGTCGATCAGCTCTACGCCGTCAAGCAAATTGCCGATGACAAGGTCCTGGTGCTCTATCAAAAGAACCGGGAAACCGTCTCCGCGTTGTACAGCGTTCCGTCCATGGCGCTTCTGATGCAGGCGAGCGTTCCAAAGGTTAGTTTGAACTAGCCAAGACGTGCAAGAATGCACGCTCAACATTGGGGGAGGGAGTGATGAGGAAGCTCGTTGCCGCGCTGCTGCTGGTCATGAGTTGCGGCGCCCTTGCGCAGGCGCAAACCTATCCCTCCCGGCCGATCACGCTGGTGGTGCCGTTCCCGCCGGGCGGTTCGACCGATGCCGCCGCGCGGATCATGGCCGAGCGGATGCGCACAACGCTCGGGCAGTCCGTCGTGATCGAAAATGTCGGCGGCGCCGGCGGCAGCATCGGTGTCGGGCGCGTCGCCCGCGCCGCGCCGGATGGCTACACCTTCGACATCGGCCAGTGGGACACCCATGTCGGCAGCATTATCTACAAGCTCGACTACGATCTCGAAAAGGATTTTGAGCCGATCGCGCTGGTTTCGAACAATCCTCAGCTCCTGGTCGCCAAGAACGACCTGCCGGCCAATACGCTTGCCGAACTGGTCGCCTGGATGAAGGACAATCCCGGCAAGATCAACTTCGTCAACCAGAACGCGGCAGCGAACGTCTCCGGCGTGTTGTTCGAGAACCTGACCAAGCAGAAGGTGCAGTTCATTCCCTATCGCGGCGCGGGCCCTGCGATGACCGACCTGATGTCCGGCACGGTGGATCTTTTGGTAGTGCAGGGCGCGGTGGCGCTGCCGCAAATCCGCGCCGGCAAGATCAAGGCGCTCGCCAATCTCTCGCCGACGCGCTCAGCCTCGATGCCGGATATTCCGACCGCGGACGAGACCGGCGTGCCCGGCCTTTATATGTCCGGCTGGTTCGGCTTCTGGGCGCCAAAGGGCACGCCGAAGGATATCATCGCAAAACTCAACGCCGCGACGGTGGAGGCGCTGGCCGACCCCGCGATCCAGAAGCGGTTTACCGAACTGGGGCTCGACATCGCGCCGCGCGCGCAGCAGACGCCGGAAGGACTGGCCGCCTTCCAGAAGGCCGAGATCGAAAAATGGTGGCCGATCATCAAGGATGCCGGGATCGGCGCGCAGGCGCAATAACTGCGCCCACTATCGCCAAAAGAGGTCGAGAGTTTCGGCAGCCGCTCAAGCGGGGGCCCGAGGTCGCGCTTCAGGAAAAAAAGCCCCGGTAAGCCGGGGCTCAGTTTGCTGGAGTGGGGTATCAGTATCGAGCCGCGATCGGGGCTCCGTAGCCGCCGAAGCGATAGTTTAGCCGTAAGGTGACCATATCCACATCTTGGCTGATCCGGTTGTTGAGTATGCCCGCAAGGCGCGGATCGGCCACGGTAAAGGAGTTATTCGCATTCCCCATGAACAGATGGTCGTATTCAACACCGAATGACCAGTTCGGTGTGAAGCCGTACTCAAATCCGACGCCGACGACGCCGCCCCAGCGCGTGGAGCTTGCTGAGACCAGACCGATCCCGGTGGGCGTGTCGAAGACGTTAAAGCGATTGCTGGTTACAGCCGCGCCGCCCTTGAGGTAGAATAGGGCTGCGTTCCAGGCGTAACCAATTTGGCCCGTGAAGAGACCGATGCCGTCAGTTTTCACTCTGGTTGAGAGCGTCGGATCGAGGAGGCTGATGCGTGAGCTGCTGAAATCGGCCCAATCACCTTGTGCCTCCACTCCGAAGACCCACTGGCTAGCTTGCCAGCGATAACCGATCTGGCCGCCGATGACACCTCCGGAAAGATCGCGGCAACCGTCCCTGAACGCTGGTCCGACGACAAATACGAAATCCCAGCAATTATGGCTTTGGCCCCACCCGCCATTGGCACCGATATAGAAGCCGCTCCAATTGTAGATCACCGGAAGCGGGGCGAGTGGCGGAGCCTTGACGGCCATATCTGCGGCTGACGCCGGAGCGGCAATGCCTACCGCCAACAGGCCCGCGGTGCCGAGTAGGAATTTCCTCATGAAACGTTTCTCCAATTTCGTTGCTGTCTATTGGACTGTCTGCGCGTATGTCCCAGCTTCCGACTCGAAGCCTACGCCCGGGATTCCCGCTCCCCCCGTGCCAAATTGGCAACACTCAAGAAAATTGCTGGTCCCAGCTATTTCATCGCCGGGATTTTTTTAGGGGACTGGGTTCGGAGCAGCGCCAGCAATCAGCGCCGATCCAGGCACCGCCTTTGGCTGATGCAACGCTGTTAAGCTCGAACTCGCACCGCCCGCGCGAGCGCGCCGCGCGGCCTACTCTTCCTTCTCTTCGGCCACCCAGGCCGCAATATCGTGCGAGAGAATAAGCTTTCGTGGAACATGAGGATTGATTGTGCCTGCGAAAACAATCAGTCCTGCTTGCAGCTTGGCACGGGCAAAGTCCCTGGCTTCCGTTTCAGTCTCGAAGGTGTTGGTAAGGCGAGGGCTTCGGCGTTCCGGGAACACGCCGCGCGCACGTACTTCAAAGGTCACATACCAGATAGGCGGCATCTTCCACCCATGCACGTCACGAGTCCCATGCCTGAGCAACATCAGGCGGTCCACAATGCGTCGTCGTCTCCCGATGGGGGCTTCCCCCGTCACGACGGCGTTGATCTAGGTCAAACAAATGTGGTGCGTGGTGCGCGGCGCTTGGCGATAATTTGCGCGACAGGGGCAATGACGACCTGCCGTCTTGGGCACAGAGTGCTTCGGCTTCAGTTATTCCGTTGACTTAAGTGCGCTTGAGCACGCGAGCGACAATTCCGTCACCCGTTCCTTGAGGCAGCTTATTATGCGCCTGCCACCAGGGCGAAGTCCTCTGCACAAGAGCTCGATGTCGCCCTTGCATTCTCGTGCAATCTTAACTGGGTCGGTCAAGCGGCTCTTTGCGAATGCGTCTTGAGCAGACAACGCGAATGCAATGCCGAACAAGGGGCTAAGCCAGTTCATGCTAGCTCTCTTCTGCAAAGCAGTTCAAATGGCCTGAGCCCGAAGGCACGGTCTTGACCTAGATCAATCAACCGGGTGAGGTCGAAGATGTCCTTGGGGCGAACGGAATGTCCCGCGCGGAACGATGTCCTTTGGGCTATTCGAAAAGACTACTCATCTAGCTGCTTGAGGGGTCCAGATGTCAGACAATGCAACAGACGTAATCGAAACCGCCATTCGCTCAGCCTTCACGAGTTACCCAAAGGAAGACGACCCGGATTGGAGAAGTCCGCATTGGATCAAGCCCGAAGAGTGCGCGCACTTGGCTCAGGGCATACTGCTGGCTTTGGAGGCAAACGGATTTGAAATCGTGAAGAGGCAGATCTGACAAAAGTACGCGGTCCGGGCCAAGGCTGAACCCATTGGCTGTTTTTCTTGGCTCTCGAGAGCGGTAGATTGTCCCTTGGGACAATGGCGTGCGGCACAAGTGTTTGATCTCATCTCCGACACTGCATCTGGAGAATTCCCGGACAGCGCGCATCCGACAGGGTTGACCTTCCTAGGCCCCCAAGCCCACCCCGGCGGGTCGCCTTGTCGGAGAGCCCCGTATTGCGAATACCCTTGTTTGGCCGGCCGCTTGAGCACGCCTCCGAGGCCACGGCCTCCGCAAAAAAGCCTCGGCAAGCCGGGGCTTGGTTCGTTGGACTGACGTTTCAATACCGAGCTGCGAAGGGTACTCCGGAGCGCCGAAGCGATCGTTCAACCGTCGCCCATAAATAAGTGGTTGTGTCGAGCACCGATCGACCAGTTTGGCGCAAAGCCACACTCAATTTACACACAGATGGTCCCGCTTTGCGGGTCGCGCTTGCTGCGGCCAGTTCAGCGCCGCTAACCGCGCTAAGAATGCTGAAAAAATGGTGGCCGATCATCAAGGCCGCCGGGATCGGCGCGCAGGCGCAGTGAGCACCGACCGCTATGGTTAGCGAATTCTTGAGATGAGCGGGCCGCAAGCCCGCAATTCTACGACCGCGCTTTAGATTTATCCTTTACGCGTCTTTAATAGCGCGGTCGTAGGGTGCCTTCTGCGCGGCTCCGAATGGGCGGCGCGACCGGTCAGAATGGCCGGTAGTTCGCGTATGCGTCGGAGTTCAGAATGGATATCACTACGCTCCTTGGCCTGGTCGCCGGCGCCATCGTCCTGTCGACGCTGATCCTGATGGGTGGTGACTTCCGGATGTTTTACGACATCCACGCCGTCATCATCATCTTCGGCGGCTCGTTTGCCGCCACCCTTATCCGCTTTCCGCTCAGCGCGATCCTGCACGGCATGCCGCTGGGGGCAAAATTCGCCTTCACGATGAGCCGTCTCTCGGCGCGCGACCTGGTCGACGAACTGGCCCGCATCGCGGAAATCGCCCGCAAACAGGGTCCGGTCGGCCTGGAAAAGGTCGAGACCGATGAGCCGTTTCTCGCCAAGGGTATCCGCTACGTCGCCGACGGCTACGATCTCGAATTCATCCGCGACAACATGGAGCGCGACCGCGACAACTTCCTGATGCACCTCAACGAGGGCTCGAAGATCTATCGCGCCATCGGCGACTGCGCGCCGGCATTCGGCATGATCGGTACGCTGCTTGGCATGGTGCAGATGTTCTCCAACATGTCGGACCCTTCGAAACTCGGTCCCTTCATGGCGGTGGCGTTGCTGGCGACGCTGTACGGCGCGCTGGTGGCGAACCTGATCTGTCTGCCGATCGCCGACAAGCTGCATGGCAAGCTGCTCGACGAGGAAACCAATCGCACGCTGATCATCGACGGCATCCTGATGATCCGCGACTCCAAGAGCCCGGCGCTGGTGCGTGAAATGCTGCTGGCCTACTTGCCCGAAAAACATCGCCACGAGGAAGGCGAGCTGGTTCCTGCCTGATCGATGGCGGCATCCAGGTGGGGGAGATAGAGCATGGCCAAGAAAAAACGCGAAGAGGCACACGGCGGTCACGGCTGGTTCGTGACGTTCGCCGATCTGATGGCGCTGCTGCTGGCATTTTTCGTGATGCTGGTCGCGTTCTCTACGCAGGATTCGGCCAAGCTGAAGATCGTCGCGGGTTCGATGCGCGATGCGTTCGGCGTGCAGACCGAGGCCCGCTATTCGGGAATCGTCGAATCCGACGGCCTGCCGACGCGGCCGAATCTGAAGAATGTCGAGCATATTTCGCCCGAGGATTCCTCCAATACACCGACGCCTGACGAGAAGGACCGTCAGCGCGAAAGCGGTGCCCGCCTAAAGGTCGATCGCGAGTTCGCGCTCGCTTCAGCCTCATTGCGCCAGGCGCTGCAGGACATGCCGGAACTGACCGAAATGTCCAAGCACATCATCTTCGAAGAGACCAACCAGGGCCTCAATCTCGAAATCGTCGACCAGGACGGGCGCTCGATGTTCGCCGACGGCTCCAAGGTGCCTTACGACCGCACCCGCCGCCTGATCCAGAAACTGGCCGTGCCGTTGAAGGCGACACCGCTGCGGGTCAACATTGTCGGCCACACGTCGGCGGGCTTCGTGCCGGCGCGCGGGGATTATGGCGCGTTCGATCTGTCGGCCGATCGCGCCAATGTCGTGCGCCAGATCCTCGAACGCGAGGGGCTGCCGGCATCCCACATCTTCGCCGTCGGCGGCAGGGCCGACAGCCAGCCATTGTTTCCAGACGATCCGACATTGCCCGCAAACCGTCGCGTCACCATCACATTGATGCGCGAGAATCCGCCGCTTCCGCCCAACTTGAAGCCGTAAGACGACGGAACTACCATAATACCACTTCGCCGTTTCGATCTGCTTTGCGTGAGCTCCGCATCGCGCGCGGTGCTATGCTTGTCCGATGATTGACAGGCGGCGTGGAAGCGTCGATAGCCGCCCGGATCAATTTAACGACGAGAACGTTCCTCTCCATCATGACTGTCAGCGTCACATCTACCGAAGCCCATGAGGGGCAGGCCACCTCTGGTTTTTTGGCCCTGACGCTGGGAAGTATTGGCGTTGTTTTCGGCGATATCGGCACCTCGCCACTGTATGCGTTTCGCGAGGCCGTCACCCATGCCGCGAATGGTGCCCCGGTGTCGCGCGCCATCGTTCTGGGCGTGCTCTCGCTGATCCTGTGGTCGTTGTTCATCGTCGTGACCGCCAAATATGTGCTGCTGCTGTTGCGCGCCGACAACAACGGCGAGGGCGGCACGCTGTCACTGATGGCGCTAGGGCAGCGGGCATTGGGCCGGCGGAGCCTGCCGTTGCTGGCGCTCGGCGTCGTCGGCGCCTCGATGTTCATCGGCGATTCCATGATCACGCCGGCGATTTCGGTGTTGTCGGCGGTCGAAGGCCTTAAGCTGGTCACGCCTGCGCTCGAACATTATGTGGTGCCGCTGACGATCTTCATTCTGGTCGTGCTGTTCTCGGTGCAGAGCAGCGGCACCGCCCGCGTCGCCTCCGCCTTCGGGCCGGTCATGGTGGTCTGGTTCGCGACATTGGCGGTGATGGGCCTCGTCCACATCTCGGACGATCCCACTGTCATGGCAGCGATCAATCCCTGGCATGCGATCCATTTCATGCTTTCCCACGGCACCATCGGGCTGGTGACGATGGGCCTGGTGTTTCTGGCCGTGACCGGCGGCGAGGCGCTTTATGCCGACCTCGGCCATTTCGGACGCAAGCCGATCCAGGCCGGTTGGTTCTATCTCGTGATGCCGGCGCTCCTGATCAATTATTTCGGGCAGGGCGCGCTGGTGTTGTCCGATCCGGCGGCGATCGAAAATCCGTTCTACCGGCTGGTCCCTGAAATCCTCTTGCTGCCGCTGGTGGTGCTGGCGACCGCCGCGACCGTGATCGCGAGCCAGGCGGTGATCACAGGCGCCTTTTCGCTGATCCGCCAAGCCGTGCAGCTCGGCCTCTTGCCGCGCTTCGAGGTGCGATACACCTCGGAAACCCATGCTGGCCAGATTTATTTGCCGCGCGTCAACCGGCTGCTGCTGATCGGAGTCGTGCTGCTGGTGCTGTTGTTCCGCACCTCGAGCGGTCTGGCTTCGGCCTACGGCATCGCCGTTTCCACCACCATGGTGGTCGACGGCATCATGGGCTTCGTCGTGGTCTGGAAATTGTGGAACTGGCGCGCGGCGACCGCGGCGGCCGTGATCCTGCCTTTCGTCGTCGTCGACATGAGCTTCTTTGCCGCCAACCTCTTGAAGCTGTTCGAAGGCGCCTGGGTGCCGCTGCTGTTCGGCATTGCCGTGGCGGTGATGATCTGGACCTGGCGGCGGGGTGCGGCGATCCTGGTCGCCAAGACGCGGCGGATCGAGGTGCCATTGATGGACCTGATCAAGAGCCTGGAAAAACGGCCGCCCCATATCGTGAAGGGCACGGCGGTGTTTCTCACCTCGGATCCGAGCTTCGTACCGACCGCGCTGATGCACAATCTCAAGCACAACAAGGTGCTGCACGAACACAACGTGATCCTGACTATCGAGACCGCCCAGACGCCGCGCGTCGATCCCTCCGAGCGCGTCAAGATGGAAGCCATCAGCGAGAAGTTTTCGACCGTGCGGCTGCGGTTCGGCTTCATGGAATCGCCGAACGTGCCCAAGGCGCTGGTGATCGCGCGCAAACTCGGCTGGCAGTTCGACATCATGGCGACGTCGTTCTTCGTGTCGCGGCGTTCGTTGAAACCCTCGGCGCAGTCGGGCATGCCGCTATGGCAGGATCACCTGTTTATCGGCATGAGCCGGTCGGCGAATGACGCGACCGACTACTTCCAGATCCCGACGGGGCGTGTCGTGGAAGTTGGAACGCAGGTAACTATCTGATCAATCAACAAGACTTGGCCGACCGCTGGGTATTAGTCCATGCGCAAAGTGCATACCGGAGGCCTGAATTCAGCCGATCTGCTGGGCTCGTGCCGGGAGTATAGGCCTGCGATCCTGCATTTGTGCAGTGCGGTAGTTAGCCGAGGCAACCCCAATGTCATCTGAAAGTGCGGTCGCCGCGGCGGAAACGCCTGCGGCCAATGGGCATGGCGAAGCGCATTCCACCGCCGGCTTTAAAGCCCTGATGCTGGGCAGTATCGGTGTCGTCTATGGCGACATCGGCACCAGCCCACTCTACGCGCTGCGCGAGGCCGTCGTTGCCGCCAGCGGCGGTGCGACCGAGGCCACGCCGCAGGCCGTGCTTGGCGTGCTATCGCTGATTCTGTGGGCGCTGATCGTCGTGGTGACGCTGAAATATGTCGTGATCCTGCTGCGCGCTGACAATAACGGCGAGGGCGGAACGCTGGCGCTGATGGCGTTGGCGCAGCGTGCCGTCACCAGGGGCGGGGCTGCGATCGTGCTGCTCGGCATCATCTCCGGTGCGCTGTTCTATGGCGATGCGGTGATCACGCCGGCGCTGTCGGTGTTGTCGGCGATCGAAGGCATCAAGCTCGTCACCGTCACCTTCGAACATTATGTTGTGCCGCTGACGGTGATCATCCTAGTGGCGCTGTTTGCCGTGCAATCCCGCGGCACCGCCCGCGTCGCTGCGTTCTTCGGACCGGTCATGTGCGTCTGGTTTGCCGTCATCGCGATTGCGGCCATGCCGCAGATTGCGCGCCATCCCGAAGTGCTGCTGGCGCTCAACCCGTTCCATGCCGTCTCCTTCATGCTCCATCACGGCTTGATCGGCTTCATCACGCTGGGTGCGGTATTTCTGGCCGTCACCGGCGCGGAAGCGCTCTATGCCGACCTCGGCCATTTCGGCAAGCGGCCGATCCAGACCGCCTGGCTCATGATCGTGCTGCCGTCGCTGGCGGTGAACTATCTGGGGCAGGGCGCGCTGCTGATCGCCGATCCCAAGGCGATCGAGAATCCCTTCTTCCTGATGTTCCCGGACTGGGCGCTGATCCCGATGGTGGCGCTGGCGACCGCGGCGACCGTGATCGCGAGCCAGGCCGTCATTACCGGCGCCTATTCGCTGACGCGCCAGGCCATCCAACTCGGGCTGCTGCCGCGTTTCGAAATTCGTCATACGTCGGAAGCCCATTCCGGCCAGATCTATATCCCCCGCATCAACATGCTGCTGTTCATTGCGGTGATTCTGCTGGTGGTGTTGTTCCGCTCGTCAAGCGCGCTGGCCTCGGCCTACGGCATCTCCGTGACCGGGACCATGGTGGTCACGGCCATGATGGGCTTTGTCGTGATCTGGCGAGTCTGGAGGTGGTCGCCCTTCGCGGCGGCCGCCCTGATCGCGCCGTTTTTGTTCCTGGACATCACCTTCCTCGCGGCCAATCTGTTGAAGGTGTTCGAGGGCGGCTGGGTGCCCTTGGCGCTGGGTGGCATCGTGATGCTGTTGATGTACACGTGGCGCCGCGGCAGCCGGCTGCTGTTCGAGAAATCGCGCAAGCTGGAATTCCCGCTCGCCGATCTGGTGGCGATGCTGGAGAAGCGGCCGCCGCAGCGCGTCTCCGGCACCGCCGTGTTCCTGACCAGCGATCCCGACAGTGCGCCGACGGCGCTGATGCACAGCCTGAAGCACTACAAGGTGCTGCACGAGAAGAACGTCATTCTCACCATCGAAACCGCGCCGACGCCGCGGATCGATCCGGCCGAGCGGGTGCGCATGGAGCAGCTCAGCGAGACCTTCTCGCGGGTCACCTTGAAGTTCGGCTTCATGGAATCGCCCAACGTGCCGAAGACGCTGGCGATCGCCCGCAAGCTCGGCTGGCAGTTCGACATCATGTCGACGTCGTTCTTCCTGTCGCGGCGTGCGCTCAAGCCGGCTGCGCATTCGGGCATGCCGCGCTGGCAGGATTTGCTGTTCATCCGCCTCAGCCGCTCCGCCAATGACGCCACGGATTATTTCCAGATCCCGACGGGGCGGGTGGTGGAAGTGGGAACGCAGGTCACGATCTAGCGGCGTGAGCCCCCCAATTCCAATCGGCGCAGGCCAATCAAAGCCGAGCGGTCCTCAGCCAAGCAGCGATCGGTACAGGTCCAGATATCGATCGGCCATCCGCTCTACCGTAAAGCGCTCGGACACGGCTGCCCGGCATACCGCGCGATCGATTTCGCCGATGCGGCTGATCGCATTGACGGCTTCATCGACGTTGTTGACCAGGAAGCCGGTCACGCCATCGTCGATCAGTTCGGGCATCGATCCGCGGTTGCAGGCGATCACCGGCGTGCCGCAGGCGAGCGCTTCCACGACGGATAGTCCGAACGGCTCGTCGAAATTGATGAGATGGAGCAGGGCGCGTGCGGAGCCCAGGGCGTTGGTGCGGGCCGCTCCGCCCACCGGGCCGCGATAGATCACCGAACGCTCGTCCAGCGCGGGCACGACCTGCTTGTTATGATAGTCCTGATCCTGGACGATACCGGCCATGATCAGCCGCCGGCCCGCGCGACCTGCCGCCGCAATCGCCTCGGCCGCTCCCTTGTCCGGGTGGATGCGGCCGAAGAACAGCAAGTCTTCGCTGCCGTGCGGGTCGAAGGGAAAATCCTCCAGGCGGATACCGTGGTGGATTGTTGCAGCATAGCGCAGGTCCGGATGGCGATCGGCATCGCTGATCGCGACATAATGGACGCGATCCTCGTAGGCCTTGAAGGCAGGCAGGATGCGTTCCGAGGAGAAGCCGTGAATTGTCGTCACCACCGGTGTCTCCACCAGACGCGAGAATGCGAGCGGCACGAAATCGGCCTGATTGTGAATGAGGTCGAACTCACTCGCGCGCTCGAATACATGGGCGACGTGTAGCATCTCCCAAACCTTGGCGTCGATCGTGGGGTCCTCGGAATAGGGCGCCGGGCAGACACCGGCCAGTTTGCCGGCCGTCCGGCTATCCTGCGTGGCAAACAAGGTGACGTCGATGCCGCGCGCCACCAGCGCCTCGGTCAACAGGCTCGTCACCAACTCCCATGGACCATAATGGCGCGGCGGCGTGCGCCAGGAGATCGGAGCCAGCATGGCAATACGCACGCGATTGTCCTCCGTTGCTTTTCGTTAACTAGCCATCAGGATCAGGCCTTCGTCTGCGCGCAGCAGCACGGCGCCGTCTTCGGCCAGCGCTGCGTCGGCGACCGTGGATAACAGCACCCGGCAATCGCCCGCCCAGTCCGGCAGCTCCAGGCGCTGCGAATGTCCGCCGAGATTCAGGGCTACGATCAAGCGCCCGGCGCCGTGCCGACGCTGATAGGCGAGTACATCGCCTTCCGAATCCAGCAGCGCAAAGTCGCCGGTCGCCAACGCTGGATGCGCGCGCCTGACGGCTAGCAATCGGCGATAAAGCGCCAGGATCGAATGGGGCTCCTGCGCCATCCGCGCAACGTTGCGAGCAGGCCAGTCGGCATTGAGCGGCAGCCACGGCTTCGCGGTGGTGAAGCCGGCATTGTCGCTCCCATCCCACGGCATCGGCGTGCGGACCGGATCGCGGCCCAGGGCGAGGCCGGGCTCGCGCAGCTCGCGCGGATCTTGAATCTGGGCAGCCGGGATCGCAACATCGCTCAAGCCCAACTCGTCTCCGTAATAGAGGGTAGGGGTGCCGCGGAGGGTCAGCAGCAGCATCGCTGCGACGCGAGCCTGGGCCTGCCCACGCTTGGCCGCGACGCGCGGCCGGTCGTGGTTGCCGAGCACCCAATTCGGCCAGGCGCCCGGCGGAAGCGCCGCCTCATAGCTGGCGATCAGCGTTGCGAGGGAGCGCGCCTGCCATGGTGCATCGATGAGCTGGAAGTTCAAGGGCAGGTGCACCCCGGCCCGTTCGCGGCCGTAATAGTGCAGCAGCCGATCGACCGGCAGGTAGATCTCGCCGATCAGCACGCGTTCGCTCCGTCCACCGGCCGCGTAACGATCGGCGACGGCGCGCATGTCGGCGGCGATCGCGTGCACCTCGGGCTGGTCGGTCGAATGGAGCTGGAGCACGCGGTGCATATCGCCCATCGCCTGCTGATAGGTAGGGTTTGGCGGATTGTCGGGGAAGTCAGCCGCCTTGACCAGGTGCCACAGCACGTCGATGCGGAGGCCGTCCACGCCCCGGTCGAACCAGAAGCGCATCACGTCGTACATCGCGGTTTGCACGGCCGGATTGCGCCAATTGAGGTCCGGCTGCTCCTTCAGGAAGGCGTGGTAGTAATATTGGCTGGTAGCCTCGTCCCACTGCCATGCCGCGCCCCCGAAATCGCTGATCCAGTTGTTGGGCGGCCCGCCTTCGGGGGCAGGATCGCGCCAGATGTACCAATTCCGCTTCGGATTATCGCGCGAGGCGCGGCTCTCGGCGAACCAGGGATGCCGGTCCGACGTGTGGTTGGGCACGAAGTCGAGCAGAATCTTCAGCCCGCGGGCATGGGCTTGGGCAAGCAGACTGTCAAAATCGGCGAGCGCGCCGAAGCGCGAATCGACGTCGCAATAGTCTGCGACGTCATAGCCGAAATCAGCCATCGGCGAGGGGTAGATCGGCGAGATCCAGATCGCGTCGACGCCAAGGCTGGTGAGATAGTCGAGCCGCCGCTCGATCCCCTTGAGATCGCCGATGCCGTCGGCGTTGGTATCTTGAAAGGACCGCGGATAGATCTGGTAGATCACACCCGCCTGCCACCAGGGAATTCCGAAAGAGGCCGCCAACCGAGGCGGCCTTATTGCGGCGGTTGCAGGCCGGGAGACGAAAGCCACGCATTCAGATGGGAAGCGGTTACTTCCCGGCGAGCTTTTCTGATCCTGGCGTCGCGCAGCGGACCCGGCGGCAGTTCATTCGCCTCGTCCTTGAGGCGCGCCGCCTCCGGCATCAGACGGTCTTGCAACGGTGCTTCGGGTTGGTTGCGCGGGATGCGGGGCATGCTGGCTCTCCGAAACGGGCGGGAGCACAACACTCTCAGTCACCGATGGAAGCCGAAGGCGGGGCGGTGATGGGAGGAGTAGATGCCCTTTATGTTCGGTTGCCAACTTAAGAAACTTTAACGCGCCGAACCCTTTGTCCACGGACTTGGGCGACTGGCGCCGGCCGAAATAGGCCGCCAATGCAGACAGCGCCCCCAAGCCGAATAATGCCTGGTGGCGCTGTGTTGAATCCGGACAGTGAAATCCCCCGGCAATTATCCGTCTGCGGAGGGCACAATAAGGTTCAACGGGAAGGTTGGACGGGCGGAAGCAATTGAGGCGGCCTTTCCCGTCGATCTCTCGGAGCTTCTGCTCCTGTCTTGCCACCTGCTCAAGCGTGCGGCACATCCGGGCATGCCGCGCTGGCAGGATCTGGCGTTCGTCGGCCTCAGCCGCTCCGCCAACGACTATTTCCAGATTCCGACCGGGCGAGTCGTGGAAGCAAATCACGATCTAGGGGCGTGATCCCCACAAAAATTCCGCCTAGATTGTCGCAGGGCGGCAACAGCTTGACTGTTTCTCGTGGGGAACAGAACATCTGACTCCACAGCCATCCCGGATTGGATCAGTCTGTTGGAAGCTAAGGGGGACGGCGGGTTGAGGATTGCCCGGCTGGGCCGCCGCGCGCAGGGCGCGAATGCCTGCAGCAAATTGTGTGGGACTGTGTTCGAAGGCCGGGCTAAAGCCTTGAATTGCAAAGATTTCGATGCAATGGTCCGGATATTGTAAGGAGTAGCGCAAATGAGTTTCGTCGGCGCGAACGACCAACCTGACCCTGTCAGTCCGCAGGATCCGCTGTACTACGCACCGCGCTCGGCGCGCGGCATGGCAGAGCCCCGATCTAACGCGCCACTGCAGACGCGCTCGGTCGATTTGCCTCCCCATGCCTCTTCGTCTCGTTTTGATGAGATGCGCGAGGAAGCCTTCGCGAAATTCGCTCGCCCGCTGGAGTCCCAGTTCGCTTACGAGGGCCGTCGATCACGCGGACTGCTCGCCACTGTGGGTGCAATTACCGTAGCGATCGGTGCCATCGTGATCTTGGCGCTGGTTGTGTTAAACGTTTCTCCAAAATCGAAAAGCGATCCCTCCGAACTCGCCGTTTCCATTTCGACGCCTGCGTCGGCCACGCCGGCCCCGGCGGCGTCCGAAGACTCCCGGGCACTGCTTGAAGGATTCAAGCAGTTTCAAAAGGTACAAGGAAGCGAATCCCCGGCCATTTCCGAACCCGCCCCCGCTGCAACGGCCAAGGAAGCGCCTGAAAAATCCCAGGCTCTGCTTGATAAGTTCATGCAGTGGGAGCAGCGGAAATAGCGTTACGAACAGCAGAGGCGGGCCGCTTATTGAGAGCCGTCAACGGCGGCTTGCTTGACTAAACGGTTACCGCCGTCCCGCCTTCTCACTTCCGAAAAAGTGCCAACACGTTAAATCACGAGATCGGCTGCCGACTGAGGCGGCTTACTCCTCTAGATGCGAGTGCTCGAGGAAAAAACGCAGCATTTCCCTTGTTGCGTCCGGTCCTCGCGGATCGGTGTAGGAGCCCGCGGGGCTGCCTCCGGACCATGCGTGTCCGGCCCCGTGGATATTCCAGTGCTCCAATATTCCCCGTCCATGCGCATCGCTCAGGATCGTTCTTGTATAGGCATGCCCTCCGGGGACTTGCCCGCGATGCACCTTCTTTTGTGTCCTCGTCGCTCCCAGAGACTGTTCAAGAATCTGATCGCCGTTGTTTGGATGCACGGTCGTGTCGCGATCGCCGTGAAAGATAATGGTCGGGACAGGTGGCCGGTCACCTGAAATGACCTTGGGATTGGGCCCGCCTTGTCGCATCGCGACAAGCGCAGAGGGAAGGTCGGTGGCGACCCCGCACGCGAGGCCGGAATGGATGCCGATGGCCGCGTACAGATCGTTGTACGTTGCTCCCATGATTGCCGCAGCCGCCGCTCCCGCCGACAGCCCGCCAACGTAGACGCGCTTTCGATCGACCAAATAGTCATCCATGATTTGTCGCGTGATGCCTGCGATAAGCGAGGGTTCGCCTCTGCCGCGCTGCTGGTCTGCGGTGCGAAACCAGTTCCAGCATTTCGCCTGATTTGCCCGGCTGGGCTGAGCCGGATAGGCCACGAAGCAATGATGCTCTTCCGCGAGTAGGTTCATCCTCGTGCCGGCGGCGAAATCATCCGGCGACTGGGTACAGCCGTGAAGCATCACCACCAAGGGAAGCGGCTGCTGCCGATAGCCGCTCGGGATGAAGAGCCGGTAGGCGCGGCTTCCCGCAGGGCTGCTGTACGTGCCTTCGATGAACCGGGCGCCTTCCGGTACGATGTCCGGCGTGGAGCGCGGGGCGCGCTTCATCACATCTCGCAGTCCGATCCCGGAGCGCGCTTCCTTGCGATCCGGCAACGTGCGGCGCATGCGCGGTTGTGCGGTGGTGGCCGGCTCCGATTGCGGAGGACGATCCGTCTCCTCAACAACATTGGCCCTCACGTCAATGATGAGCGGTCCTGCAAGCGCTGCGCGACCGCCGGTATCCGCCGGCGCGTCCGGCGTAGGCTCGCCACGAAGCATGCGCTGAAGCAGCGCGGTGGCCTCCACGAGCTGACCCGCGCGCGTGAGGCGTGTCGCCTCCCGAATGATGTCCTGGTTCAGCATCGCCTTCACCTTGTTCTGTCGGAGAGAGCGGCCTTGACCGCCGGACTGGCATGCAGCGCGCCGAGCACCGAGACGGAGGCAATGGTGGCGCGGGCCAACTCGGGCGTGACGTCCTGGGAGATGCTGGCAAGGCCCAGCACATTGATGTGCAGCATCTCACCGGCGCGCTGCGCCGCCTCGAGATCCTCGCGGCTGTAGTTTCGCAGTCCGAGGTCCAGACTTTTTCGCGCCGTTGATTGCTTGACGACGTCGGCGTGACGTTCGAGCTGGTTCCGGATCGCCGTCCGGATGAAATCGGTACGGTTCGAGTAGAACCCCTCCTGGACCATGAGATCGACGTGACCAAGGTCGACATAACCAAGATTGACCGTGATTTTTTCTGTTTCGGGCGGCTTGGGTCGAAATTCCCGGACATTGTTCGCCACGGCCGTACCATCCTTACGCCATCTATATGGATGGTATATGGATGTTTTGGAAGGGCATTCAAGGGTGCTCGCTGGGAAGCGCGGATCTTGTTTCCGGCACCACAGTGAGAAGCGTTTTCGAGCGAGACGGGGCAGGGGCGGGAACGGCTTCGCTATCCGCGGATCACGGCATTGGCCTTCTCGGCGGCGTTGGTCATCGCAATCTTTGCCGGTTTCGCGCCGGAGACCACTTCGTTCACGCCGATCATGAAGGCGTCGAGGATCGGTCTCGAATGGGAATGGAAAAGGATCGCCTTGGCGCGCTCGACATCGGCATTCTGCAAGTTGGTCAGCGCGGCCTCCGCGGCTTGTGCGCCGAACGCCTTCTTGAAGCCCTCGCTCGACCAGGCCGACACGCGTGTCGTCGCCAGCCCCGCCGCGGCGGTGCGCATCGAGGTCGGCTTGCTGGTCGCCCACAGCAGAAACAGGAAAGCCGCCCGCTTGTTTCGTGACTTCGAATTGATGCACGCCTGCCAGTGCGACATGAAGGGTACGGAGGTGCGGCCGGCGACATGTGGAAAGGCAGCAAACACGGCCTTGTCGGTGACGTGGCTTTTTGCCGGATTGGAGATGTCGGTCGCGAAATTGCTGCTGTCGATCGCTATCGCCGTCCGGCGCTGCAGGAAATCGTCCAGCACATGGTACCATTCGTAGCCGCTCACGCCGCGGGGGCCGGCCTGACGGAGCAACTGGCCGTACATCTCGATGGCCGCGATCGCCTCGGGGCTTGCGAATGCGGCCTTGTTGTCGCTGATCATCGCCCCGCCATAGGAGAACAGGAAGCTCATGGCCGGCACGGACGAATTGCCGCCGGCCTGGGCCCGCATGGCTATCCCGGACATCTCATCGGTCTTGATCGCATTCGCGGTCACCAGCAGTTCTTCGAAGGTCTGGGGAACTGGAAGGTGCCTGGCTGCCAGCGCCTCGCCGTTGATGAACAAGGTCACCGCCTCCGATGTGATCGGGACGGCGTAGCGTTCGCCGTTCCGCCACAACGGAAAGGCCCGGGCTGTCTTGAGAATGTCGTTCTCGTCATACCAGCCGGGATCGCTCAGCGACTTGTCGGAGTAATAGGCGTTCAGCGGCTCGAGCCATCCTCCCGAGATACCCTGTCCATAGGTCGTGAACATGAAGACGTCGGGTGTGTTGTCGCCACGGTTGAGCTGGACCGCGAGCGCGCCGAGATACGTGGTCTCCAGCCGGAAGTCGGTAATGACGCTGATACCGGTGAGCTTGGTGAAATCCCACAAAAGCGGAGTGATCGCGTTCGACCAGGGATGGATCGCACCCGCGAGCGTGATCGTCTGTCCCGCAAATTGTTTCCAATCGATCGCAGCGTTGGCATAGCCCGCGGCGAGGTCCTCTGCGAAACCCCGCCGCGGCAGCATGGCAAGGGCCGGCAAGGCCACCCCCGCTGCGCCCAATCCCTTGACGAAGCTGCGCCGGCTGGCCGCCCCTGGACTGTTCGGCAACTTTTCATTTGGAGCCATGTGGTCGCTCCTGCCGGGGTATCCGCCTTCGCAACACGCGGGCGAGCCCTAACCGTGGCGTTCTGGCCCCCTTGCGAGGGGAGTAAGGGGCCGGTGTAATCTGCGCGGTTGAGCGTGCCGGTTCCCGTTTTACCTATGCGGACCGTGGCTGCATTTCCATTATACTAGCGATGCTCTGCGTCGGCATCAGAAAACAATCGCGCACGCGAGCATCGAAGACCTGGGCCATGTCAGTCACTCTGAGCCAGTCCTCCCGATGGTTTGCGCGTCCGCTTGCGCTGGTGATCGCAGTGCTTCTAACCGTGGTTGCCGGGAGCGGGTTTCTCGGCCTCCGATATTGGCAGGAGCGACAAGCGGCAAATCTTGCGCACGAGCGCAGCCGCCAGGTGCTCGAGACGCTGGATCGGCTGAAAACGATCATCGCCGACGTGGAAGCCCAAAGGCGCGGCTACCTGCTGACTCTCGACCCCTCATATCTCAAGGCCTACGGCGTCTCCGACGAAAGCGTGCGGCGGGACGCGCAGGCGCTCCAGGCTCTGGTGGCGGGCGATCCATTGCAGAACCATCGTGCCGGGCATCTGGCGCTGACCGTTGCAGCAAAGCTGCGCGAGATCGATGACATCGTCAAAACCGCCCAAACCAGCTCCGGGCCCGCAGCGCTGGCGATGATCCGCAGCCTGGACGAGATAAGATCGCAGATCGACCAGATGGTGGACCACGAGCGCTTCCTGCTCGTGGATCAGGAGAGGGGCGCCGAAGCACTCGAACATCGCAAGGCGTGGCTGATTGCGACGGCAGTCATCATTGTCGCAGTCCTGGCGGTGGTGGCGTTCGCGCTCGCGCGGCTCGAAGCGATCCGGCGGCGCAAGGCGATCGCGGAGAACGTCGCGCTCCACAGCGATCTCCTGACGCGTGACAAGAAGATCCGGCGCCTGGTCGACGCCAACATCGTCGGCATCATCATCTGGGAAGTCGAGGGGCGCATTCTTGAGGCGAATGACGAGTTTCTCCGCATGGTGGGATACGACCGGGAGGATCTCATCGCCGGGCGCCTGCACCGGACAACGCTGACGCCACCGGAATGGCGCGACCGCGACGAGCACACCGTGGCAGAGCTCAAGCGGATCGGGACTGCCCAACCATTCGAGAAAGAGTATTTGCGGAAAGACGGGAGCCGCGTGCCGGTGCTGATCGGTGGGACGATGTTCGGGGAAAGTACAAGTCAGGGTGTTGGCTTTGTGCTCGATCTGACCGAGCGCAAGCGGGCGGTAGAAGCGCTGCGGCAGAGCGAGGAGCGCTTTCGCACCCTCGTGCAGTTCTCCTTCGACGTGTACTGGGAGACCGATGCGCAACATCGCTTTACTCACCAGGAGTTCGCGGCGAGCCTTGTCGACGCGCCGGCGCTGGGCTCCGAGATCGGCAAGAGGCGCTGGGAGGTGCCTTACCTGGAGCCCGACGAAGAGGCCTGGCGCAAGCACCGGGAGACGCTCGATGCCAAGTTGCCATTTCGTGATTTTGAGCTCGCGCGGCCTGCTCCCGACGGCAGCAAGCGTTACGTGTCCGTCTCCGGGCTGCCGGTGTTCGACGAGACGGGACGCTTCACAGGCTACCGCGGCGTCGGGCGGCACATCACCGAACGCAGGCAGGCCGAGGAAGCCTTGCGGGCCATGCAGGCGGAACTCGCGCACGTCAATCGCGTCACCACGATGGGGGAGATGTCGGCCTCGATCGCCCATGAGGTCAACCAGCCCATCGCCGCGACAGTAACCAACGCCCAGGCCGCCCTGCGCTGGCTGCGCGCCCAACCGCCCGATCTCGACGAGGTTCGCGCCTCCCTCAACCGTATTGTCGAGGACGGCAAGCGCGCCGGCAACGTCATCAGCGGGATCCGGACCCTCGTCAACAAGTTGCCACCGCGGAAGGATCGGTTCGACCTCAATGAAGCCGTCCTCGAAATGGTCGCGCTGACCCGAAGCGAAGTGCTCAATCATGGCATCTTGCTGCAGACCGAGCTCGCACCGGGATTGCCCGGGGTGGATGGCGATCGCACGCAACTGCAGCAGGTGATCCTGAACCTGATCCTCAATGCCGTTGAAGCCATGGGCAGCATCGCCGAGGGGACGCGCGAGCTGTGGATCAACACCGAGAGGGAGGCCGCCGGCGGCGTGCTCGTCACGGTACGTGATTCCGGCCCGGGCCTGGACGCTGCGGATACCGAGAGCGTTTTTACGGCCTTCTACACCACGAAGCCCGAGGGCATGGGCATGGGCCTCGCCATCTGCCGGTCGATGGTCGAGGCGCACGGGGGAAGGATGTGGGCGAGCGCGAATGAACCTCGGGGCGCCGTCTTTCAATTTACCCTGCCGCTGGAACGAGACGCGAGCATTCCAGCCCGGCACGTCCGGCCCAATCCGGCCGCGTGAGATGGCAGCTTGCGAAAAAGCAAAATGAGATCCGTTCCTGCCCTACACCCCAGGCACCGATGCAGCGTATGCCTGAGCCGCTAGTGAGCTCCTTCACAGAGCTTGTGCGTCAAATGCGTTAGACAGCAAAGCGGAACCTGATCGGAAACAGCAGGTGGAACGCGAGCTGTCGGCATTGGAAAAGCAAGCTGCCGACGCACTGCGCCGGGCAAGAAGGTTGCCGATCGGGGCGGCCCGCAATGACTTGCGGCAGCTTGCCCTGGGGCTTCTCTGGCTGCATCGGAACGGCATGGACGCGCTCATGAAACAGCGGCCGATGTCGCAGTTGCCTGCAGACGATGCCGAGAGCGTCAGTCGCTGACGTTGCCGGCAGGCCCGAGCAGCCAACGTCATACTTTGTTCAAGAACGGTGTGCTAAATGGGGATCTGATCGTCATGGCCGGATGTACGCCATGGCTTTCAGGCCCCGGCTTTACGCCGGGGTTTTTCGTTGCACCTTGCTTGCTAGGCGCTCCTTCCCGGCGGGAGGACGACGACGATCGCACCCGGCTTCACCCGGTTCACGAGATCGATGACGTCTTCGTTGAGCATGCGGATGCAGCCCGACGAGATGGCCTGACCGATATATTCCGGCTGGTTGGTGCCGTGGATGCGGTACAGCGTGTCCTTGTTGCCCTCGTAGAGGTAGAGCGCCCGCGCGCCGAGCGGATTGGCCGGACCTCCGGCCACGCGCTTGGGGTAGGGGCCGAGCCGCGCCTGGATCTCCGCCGTCGGAATCCAGTCGGGCCATTCGGCGACTTTGCCAACGGTCGCGACGCCGGACCAGGCCTGCGCCTCCTCGCCCACCGTCACGCCGTAGCGGATCGCCTTGCCTTCCGGCAGTACGTAATAGAGATATTTCGAATTGGTATCGACCAGGATCGTGCCCGGCTGCTCCCTGCGCGTGTAGTCGACAATATGCCGGCGATACGTCTCCGGAATGCTCGCCTGCGCATAGGGCGGGTGGGCGAGCAACTGCCGGTCCCTTGGGGTCAAACTGGCATTCGATGACGGCGCAAGCGTCGTTTGCATGCAGCCGCCGAGCAGCCCGACCAATCCTATAAGTGAAAACGCTATTCCGGATCTTGGCATTGCAAGTCCCCCCGAAGCGCTACATCGGTCCATTTGCTGCTCAAATAGTGCAGAAATAAAGGCATCGATGGAAAGAACCCGACGATAGCGTGGTCGCCCCAGCGGCTGAGCTTGGCCCTGCGGGAATCGCGTGGGCTGTCGCAGGCGCCTCGACCCGTTCGCGGCTAATGGATTGGTGCGGAAAACCAGAGTTTGAGCTTGAGGCCCGGCGCGTTATCGAGCATTTCGATTCGCGCGCCGTGAAGATGGGCGACGGCCGCGACCAGGCTGAGCCCCAGACCGTTTCCCGGCGTGTAGCGGCTGTGTTCGAGCCGGTAAAAGCGCTTGAAAACCTGCTCGTATTCGCGGGCGGGAATTCCGGGCCCGTCATCGGCGATCGAGAGGACCGGATTGCCATCGATATTTTCGTTCGCGACCACGACTTGCCCCCCGGCGCGGCCATGCTTGATCGCATTGTCGACGAGATTGGCGATGGCATCGAAGATCAGGTCGCGATCGCCGGTCACGAGCGCTTCGCGATCGCCGACGACGGTGAGGCGGGTGCCCACCTGTTCGGCCGCGGCATCGTACAGTTCCACAACCTCGCCGGCGATTTCCGCCATGTTCACGGTGCGGAACGCGCCCTTTCGTGCCTGGGTCTCGATGTGCGCTATCCGCGTGAGCGACGAGAATATCCGCAACACGGCATCGAGGTCGGCGATCGTGTCGCCGATCAGCGCCTGGTCGTCCTCGCCGGTGCGCTGGCCGTGATAGGCCTTCTCCAGCCGTCCGCGCATGCGCGTCAGCGGCGTGCGGAGGTCGTGCGCGACATTGTCGCTCACCTGCTTGACCTCTCCCATCAATGTTTCGATGCGGTTCAGCATCTGGTTAAGGTTCTCCGCGACGCGGTCCCATTCGTCATGGGTGCCGCGGAGCGGGATGCGCTGATCCAGGCCGCTCTGCATGATGGCCCGGCTGGTGGCGTTGATCGCTTCAATCCGCCCCACTGTGCGGCGCGTCACGAGGATGCTCGCGACCCCCGCAAGCACGAATATCAGTACAATGCCCGAGATCACGGCCGTCTTGATCTGGTCGGCAAAGCCGTCGAGCTCGCTGATATCCCTTCCGACCAGCAGACGATCGCGGCTCGGAAATGTACCGAGCATGGCCCGCAGCAGCGGCCGGGTTGTCGCATGGGAGTGCGGCTCCTGCGCGCGAAACTCTATCCATCCTTCGGATGCCGTGGCCGTCGATGGCCATATCTTGAGATTGCCGGCCAGCGTGACCAGGGAAGGATCGGCCAGGATATACACGCTGTCTGCAAAACTACTGTCGGCGATGCGTTCCTGGATCAAGGCGATCAGCCCATCGCGCCCCGACCGTTCGTAGGCGCTCTTCAGGCTCAAATACTCGGTCACGATAGCGCGATCCGATCGGCTGCGCACATAGGCGGAGGTCGACAGGTAGACGTAGCTGAAAATGGCCGACACGATCACGCCGAAGGTCCCGATCGCAATCAGCGCCAGCCTGAACGTCGATGACGTTAAGGTCTTAGCCAGGAGCACGGAGACAATACCCTGTGCCGCGAACCGTATGGATCAGCGGATAAGCCTGCTGGCCGTCGACCTTGCGACGCACGCGCCCGACATAGACGTCGATGATATTCGTGGAGGGATCGAAATGAAGGTCCCAGACGTGCTGCAGCAACATGGCCCTGGATACGACGCGGCCTTCGTTGCGAACCAGATATTCGAGCAGCTGAAACTCCCGGGGAAAAAGCACAATATCCTTGCCACGCCGGCTGGCGGTCCGTGACATCAGGTCGAGTGCGAGATCGCCGACACGCAAGATGGTCTCCTTGACAATGGTGTCACTGCGTCGGGCAAGCGCCTCGACCCTCGCAAGAAGTTCGACGAACGAAAAAGGTTTGACCAGATAGTCATCGCCTCCGGCACGCAAGCCGCGCACCCGATCGTCGACTTCTCCGAGTGCACTGACGATCAGGACGGGTGCGGCGATGCCATCGTCACGGAACCGGCGCATGACGGCAATGCCGTCGATGTCAGGCAGCATGCGGTCGATCGTGATGACGGCATAGCCGCCGGCGGCGCCGCGACTCAGCGCTTCGTTACCGCTGGTGGCCAAATCCACCTGGTAACCGCTGGTCTTGAGCGATTCCACGAGTTGGTCGGCGGTTTCCGGGTCATCCTCAACGACCAGAATGCGCCGATGACCTCCCGTCATGGTCTTCCGTCTCCGAACGACTGCCCAGGCAGCTGGAGACTTGCTCATGTAATCTGAAGGGTACGTGAACAAGGTGACGGTCGCCACCCACGGGGACCGGATCCCTTTGTCGGGACCATGCGCCGGTGGCGACCATCACCATGTCTGGATCCTTGCGCACGGACGGCACGGACGCGCTGGGACCCGGACTCAAGAGATCAATATGGCAACGGCATTGTCTCAATCGCGAGCATCAGTAGTAGCCGTAGGCGCCACAGACGTTGACCCATCGAAGTCCGTATGGCGTCCACGTCCTGCGCCAGCAGCCGTCGTAGGCGGCATAGGCGTAGGGCACACCAACACCAATGAACGCAAAGCGATGGTGGCGGTGATGGAAGAATCGGCCGTGATGGGCAAATCCGGCATGCGCAAAACGCGGACCCGCGAAGCGGCTACCTGCGAATCCGACCCGGCTGCCTCCGAATGCGACGCGGCTGCCTGCGAAACCCATGCCGCCGCCACGCATCCCGCCGCCCATGCCACCAAAATGCATTCCGCCTCCACCTCCATGCATGCCTCCACCTCCATGCATGCCGCCACCACCATGACCGCCACCACCGCCGCCATGGCCGCCACCGCCGCCGCGAGCGAGCACGGGCGACGCAAGCGCAAGCGCCGCAACCATCGCACCCGCGGTGAGGCATTTAAGAAGCTTGTTGTTCATCCCAACCTCCGTGTCGAATTGCAGCGACCGATACGGTCGCACAAAAGAAGACAATCAGCAGACCCAAATGATCAAGTGATTTCAAATGAATAATGCGACAGTTTCTGACACGGAAGTTAGTTTCGCCATGCATTGGCGACCGCGCCAATCGTCGCGCAACGATGGATGCGCAGCACTTCGCCAAGTTGCGTGGTACGACGCTCGAGCTTGGTGATGGCCTCGTCGGTCGAGATCGCGCGCGGACCGGACATGGCGTCGGCACCGCGAAAGTCTGGCGTAACCTGCCGCGAACCGGATCAGGCGCGTGCCGTTCAATCCAGGTGCGCCGCTTCCCAATCTTTTGCGGCCTTCACCATCTCTTCGAAAGCAGCGCCGCTTTCGAGCAGCGCACGTTTGAGCGCGGGCTCGAGCGGCTGTTCGGCGCCGGTATCGTCGAGCGGCATCCTGTCCTCACGCACCGCCTTCATCAACCGGGCAATCTCGCCTGCCGCATGGGCCGGTGTGTGCATCAGCACCAGCCGGCGCATCGGCATCGGGTTGTTCGGCACGTGACAATTATCGCATTGCCCGTCGCGCATGCGCAGCGCCAGCTTCCTGTAGGTGGCGTCGAGCTCTGCCAGATAGGGATTGTCTTGCCGGAACAAGCCGTCGAACAGCGTCACGCGCGGCTGGATGCGTCCCTCCTTGTCCATCCACATCCATTTGCCATCGAACTTGGGCCATATCGGCTGCGTGGAGGCCACAGGGCTGCCGCTGCCCCGCTCGGTAAATTGTCCGATGACGATCTTCGCGGTCTTTGGATTGACCCAGAGCAGAACCGAATTGGCGGCCTGATAAACACCCCATTTTGCCTCCTGGTGCCAGAACGGGTACGGAAACTGCCCGGGTGGCAACAGGTTGCGGAATCCTGCGCGCAGACGGATCAGGTACAATCGCTCGCGCTCGACATACTCGGTGCTGTACTCGCCGCTGTACATGAACAGCGAGAGGTAGAGGCCGGTAATCACATCGGGCGCAAACTGCGTGAGATTGGTGTCCTTGAGGGCTGCCCCGGCGTCCTGATTCCGGCGGCCCCACAGGAGCCTTGGCGCGAGGCTGCGCCGCAGCGCGGAGTCGCCGAACAGGCTGCGCCGGCATCGATCGAAGGCTGCCTGGTCTGCGGGCGATGCAGGCGGACAGGTTTGCTGCAATTCGAGTGCGACCTCGGAGGCCATCCGAGCGATCTGGTCCGCAAGGTCGGGCAGATCGTCGTCGATGTCAGCGGCGTCAGCGGCAAGGAAGGCGGCGAGCAGCAGCGCGCCGCCGGTTACCAGGCGCCTTGAGATGGCGCCGAACACGGGCCTACCGCGCAGGCTTGATGTAATTTGCCACGAGGTGATCGGCGACCTTGCGACCCATCGCGTCTCCGGCCTCCAGCGAATTGCGGAAGTGAATGCCGCCCCAGATGCGCACCTCTTCGTGCTCCCGGGCCATCTGCGCAAAGCTATCGAATTTGCGTGAAAGGCGTGCGTCGGAGGCGTCGGTCGCGATGACGCCTTGCGTCCCGCTGCCGAAAACAGCTTCCAGAACGCCTCGCGCCGCACCCGCGTTGATCCCCGCCTGCGACGGGTATTCCGGATGCATCGGCGTGGTGTTCAGAGGCTGCCAGCCTGCGTCGCGTTCGGTTGCATCGTTGCCGTCCTGGTCGCCGTTGCGGATCGCGGTGATCGGCCGCCAAAAATTGTACTGGAACTTGGCGTCCCAATCGACGACGTAGCAATTGGCGAGAGCCATGGACATCAGTGCGAACACCCGCGCGCTTTCTGGCACGGAGAGGCCGTGGCGAGCGGAAGCCTGCGTGGCGGCCTGGAACCATGAGGGCGCCAGGTTGGCCTGTGTCCAGAAGCGCACGGCGTCGGACTGTGCGTCGGTCCGCTTCGTGCTTTTCAATCCGCCCATTTCCCGGGTTTCGTTGTAATCGCGCGCGTAAAGCGCACTGTTGAGGGCAGGGGGCGGAGCCGGGCGGAACTGACTCGCGCTCTCCATGCCCCACGGCTTTGCCGTCGCATATTGAGGGAACAGCGGCGGCGTGGTCGGCACCCATACGCCAGGCGTGGTGAGCGGGCGGTACGTGTCGGGCATGTTTGTCGCGTCGCTCTGACGTTCGGCGTAAATCGCGCCCGCGACTTTTTCGCCCAAATCAATACCCGCAACCCGTGCGGGGTTGTCCGGAACGGCTTTCATCGTCTCGGCGAAAGCGGCATCGATCCGCTCTTTCTGGCCGGGATACTGGCGCATGAGTATTTCGCGGGCCGCGGTAGCGGCCGCAGCCTCGGCCGAGGCGCTCGGGTCACTTGGAAGTTCCGGCATGTAACGCGAATATCGGTTCTGCACCGAGTTGACCGCGTCGGACATCGACACGTTCACCAGGGCCATGCTGCGCGTCCAGGGATTACCGGTCACGTTGACCGCCTTCATCACGTCCATGGCGGTGTTGTTCCAGTCGGCGATGACGTCGGCGCGGACCGGTGTATTGGCGGAGATCAGAGCCAGGCCGACGATTGCAGCTTTCAGTACGTTCATCGTTGCCTCCTTCGAAAAGTTGGATTCCGAACGACTGCCAATGTGGGTGTGGATGTACCTCCGTAAGCATGTTGTCGTGCACGCAACCGCGCCCGCGCCTCGTTACGCGAACGCGCCAGCCAACCACCAAGGGTCGATTGCAATTTTCGCCAAGCCCGACTGCGGCGGTGCTTGGCGAAGGCGGACCCTATTGCTCAGGCGTATCCGTTTTCGAAGCTGACATCGCGGACCAGCGCTCGTCAAAACTCGCGGTCGGGGCGTTCGCGTCAACTGGGATGCCCTTCAACGCAGTCGTTCCGGCGGAGACGACAATGCCGTCGGTCGAAGGCGCGTGCGTTCTTACGTTTGCGGCAGTTGCGGCAACGGCGAGCAGAGCGATGGTAACGAACCCGGTAATCGTTCGATGCTTCGTCATAAGGACCTCCTACGGTGGTCCCCCCATAGTGTGGGTCATGGGAATTTTGCGAAGGTTCAAGGCGGTGCGACAATTACGGATCGCGCGAATTCACAGATTCGAGAACGACGCTGTTCCAAATTCGGATTGCTGCTCAGACCGGGTTCGGGGCGATTTCGGCGATATCGGCATTCTGCGTGTTTCGTGGCCATTCTCAGGGATCGCGGCCATCAAGGCAATTTCGGCTGCTGCCCTGGGTTTGCTCCTGATCAAGTTCAACAGCGTTGCGGCCGCAATCAGCACCAGGATGCCACCGAGGCTGAGCGCGATCTGCATCGCGAACCCATCCGAGATGTCGACCAGCGCCATGTGGCTGGCGAGCACCAGTAGAACGCCCAGGCAATAAATCGGTAGCGAGTTCTCGCCACAACGGATCGCGCAGCGCATTGCCGGCGCCGTCAACCCTCGCCAATCGCGGGGCACGAGCCATACCGCCAAAATCGCAAGGGCAAAGAAATGCAGTAGTCGCAAGGGATCGAGATTTGATTTGTCCAGCGGATAAAGCAGCTTCGCCAGCGTCTGCGGGACGAGCGCTTCCAGTGGCTTGATGTTGCAGCTCAATGCGATGATCAGGCTAAAAACCAGATAGAGAACGGCGAGTACAAGCGCCGTGCGCGAGGTTACCCACGGCCAGAATCTCTTCCCCTCGATGACCCACCAGGCGCCAAACACAATCAGAAGCTGCCAGGCCAGCGGATTGAAGAACCAGACGTTGTTCGGCCAAGCCGGGACAGTCCAGCCGAAGACGTGCACAAGCACATAAAGCAATAGCGAAGCGCCAAGCGTTGCGTTTGGCACTCGCAGCAGCAGCCACAGCAGCGGCGTGAACAAAAGGTGATAAAGCACGAAAATCGGCAAGACGTCGGTGTTGACGGGACGGTATTGCAGGATCGCGGCGTGCGCGAGCGCCGCGCCAGGATGTTCCAGCAGAATGCGCGTATTGCTGTGGTCGGCAAGATGGTCGCGGCCTGCGAGGTAAACCATGATGGCGCAAGCGAGTGTGACTAGCAGAAATGCGGCATAAATGTCCCAGCTTCGCCGCAGCGAACGGCCGATCACTGCGCTCCAGCCCTCGCACCGACGTGCCCTGCCGTAGGCCAGCGCGCAGGTTACGCCCGAGATAAACACGAACACTTCCGCGGTATCGCTGAAGCCGTAGTTCCGCAGTGTCAGCCAGCTTCCGACGTTGTTGGGGATGTGGTCCAGAAAGAGGAACCATAGTGCGATGCCACGGCAGGCATCGAGGCGCAGGTCGCGGCCAAGTCCTTTTAACTCCGGCGATGGCTCGCCTATCAATGGCTTCGGAGTGTTGGTTCGATCGTGCATTGGTTGCCCGGTCCGTCGTGCAAGCACGCGTCAAGAGGGGCCGTCCTCGATAAAGAAGCAACGCCGCGGCCTTGCTGGAAGGTGACAACGCCGCGGACACTATCCGTCGATGCGTTGTAACAAAATGCCCTTTACGCGAGTGTTTGCGGCGAGCTAAGCGTAAACGATGATTGCTCGGTGACTCTATTCCGGTTGCCCGACGGCTAATGTGATCTGCTTCGCACTAGTATGATTACCTTACTTTGAAAGCGCGCTTAGCTGGCGCACAATCTAAGCCTGTGAACGTCGCGTATGAGTCAACCTCTGATATCAACTTACGCGGTTATCGATTCCGCATCTCTCAATGGCGGACATTGGCTTGGCAGATCCGTTTGACGCGAGGTAACTGTCGAGCGACGTGCAAGGACGCGAGAAGTCACTATGACATTCAACGACGACGGATCTTTGAACTCGCGCCTCGGATGATTTATTCGCGATTGACCAAAAAGCGGCCCGCCGAAGCGGGCCGTTTGAACGTTCTTAGCGAAGTGAGCCGCCGTAAAGCTGCCGTTCCTTGCGAACTTCCTCAGCACCATAGGGCTTGCTCGCGGGATCGAACGACTTCCACCCGGCCTTTCGCCAGGCAGCACTGCGGTCACGCAGGTTGATGGCAGACTCGTTCAATACTGAATCGAGGCGGGAGCGGTCCGCATCGGAAACGCGTGCCGACACCAGCGTGCCTCCACGACGGACCCCTTCGGCGTAGGACTGCGCATCCTCGTCCGAAACGCCGGCCTCCGTAAGTGCTCCGACAATACCGCCGGTCGCTGCGCCTGCGGCGGCACCAACTGCCGTCGCGGCCAGCCAGCCGGCGGCGACAACCGGACCGAGGCCGGGGATCGCCAGCAAACCGAGCCCGGCAAGAAGGCCGGCAGTGCCGCCTACACCTGCGCCGATGCCGGCGCCTTTCCCGGCACCTTCGGCGCGATCGTCGACGCCATCGCGGTCGCGATCCACCTTCTTGTCGGTGTTGAACCAGCTGTCTGAATTATTGGCGACCAAGCTGATGTCCGAGTGCGGCACGCCCGCGGATTCGAGGCGCCGAACAGCCTGCTGCGCGTTATTGTGGTTGTCGTAAAGACGAGAAATTGTAACAGTCATGCTAAACCTTCCTTACCTTACTTGGCAGTATTGACGTTGCCTTGAAAATCGACGCTTACCGCCGTGGCTGAGCCGCTCTTGCTGGCCTTGCCGCGCCAGACACCGTTGTCGTCCTTCGTCAACTCGGTGACGTTGGTGTAGCCGGCATCTTCGATCTTCGACTTGGCTTGTCCTTCAGTGAAACTGTTGCGACCGGCGACAGGAGCGTTGGAGTTGTTCTGGCCGGCGCTGTTAACCGCGTTGTTGTTCGGTCCAGGCTGTGCGGGCGGATTTTGCGCCGACGCAGTGGTCGCCGCCAACAATCCAATACAAATGAACAGAAGTGATCGTTTCATAGTTTATCTCCAGAGCTTCAGGAGCAGCCCAATCTCCCGCTGCGGCTTTGGTTCCTAAGCTGTTGCTTCACTCGGAACGCTCATCGCCGAACATTCGTCGCCCGTGGCGTCTTCGAGCGCGCTTTGCGGCTGCTCGTCGCCGCGCTCGCGCCGCATTGGCACGTCGGCAATGGTTCCGAAAACGGGCGCCGGTGCTGCGGCGTCACGGCTCAACGGCAGCTTGAGAAGGAACTTAGCGGAAGATGGGAGATTGCCTCACGTAATCACCTTACCCGGAGACAATCATGGCCAAGATGAAGAAGCTTGAAGACCTGTTTCACGACACGCTCAAGGATGTCTATTTCGCCGAAAAGAAGATCCTCGCAAGCCTGCCGAAAATGGCGAAAGCGGCTCAGCACGCCGGACTTAAAGCAGCTTTCGAGAAACACCTCGGCGAGACCGAAGGTCAGATCGGCCGTTTGGAGCAGGTGTTCGCGGAGATTGACAAGAAGCCTCAAGGCAAAACTTGCGAGGCCATCGTGGGGATCGCCAAGGAAGGCCAGGAGATCATGGACGAGTATAAGGGCATGCCGGCTCACGACGCAGGCTTGCTTGCCGCAGCGCAGGCCGTCGAGCACTACGAAATGAGCCGCTACGGCACACTTCGCACCTGGGCCGAAGAACTCGGTTACACGAAGGCGGTGAAGTTGCTGCAGCAGACTCTCGATGAGGAACGTGCGACCGACGCTGCGCTGACGAAACTTGCGAAATCGGTCGTTAATCTGGACGCTGAACAAGACGAAGCCGCATAAGCGTCGCCCGATCAACGTAGCGGTAAGCACGCGAGCGCGCCTCCAGCAGGAGGCGCGCAGGCGCAATTGCGCTAGCTGACGCGCCGCGCAGGACGGAACGAATCCGTACTGCGCGCGTGATGTTCTAATGAAAACACCTAAGATGACGCGCGATAACTCTCGTTCCGAACGAGTTCCGTCCGCACTGACACGGATGCCCGCAACGCTGATGGCTAAGGTGGAAGCCTGGGCGATCGCCAATGACGTCAACCCCTCCGACGCCATCTGGCAGCTGGTAGAACTGGGGCTGATGGCTGGGCTAAGGCCAACACAGGTTAATGCGACGCGAGCCAAGGAATTGGCTGCTAACGTCATCGACGGGCTGGGCGATGGCGCTGCAACCGCCGGCGATCGGGCCAGCCGCAAGAGCCGGCTGCTGAAAGGACCCGAAGAGTTCAGAGAGGCGCGTGTCGATCGGCCAAAGGCGAGAAAATGAAAACACCTCGCGGCAATGAACCTTCGAAGCAGATCAGCAGCGCCGAGCGGGAAGCGCGGAAGGCCTTCCGCGAAGTAGGCGCCAAGACGGCCGTGAGCGATCACGAGATCGCCCAGACCGCATTCTCGCAGAACCGGGAGCGTCTGAAAGCCGAGCGGCTCGCACGAGAGGCCGCGGCGCCGCCGTCCGCAACGGCGAAGTCCAGGTCCAAGGCGAAAAAGGAATGAAGATCGGCGGCAAACTCGACTTGCGGTAAACGAGCCCGTTAGCCCCGAGCGTCACCGCAGGTCGATAAAGAGCGTGGTCGGGCCAGCGGCCCTCCTGCGCCCGTGCCGCGTTTCGGTTATACTCCGACATCGACGTAGCCGATCACCAGATCACTCATCTTTCAAAGGCGTACATTGCTGCGCTGGTTTTGCAGATCCGCTTGACTAGGGGCAGGTCACGATGGCTATGGCTTACCGTCTGGCGATGCGCAAGGACGCGAGCCGACTGTACGAGCTGCGGCGGCGATCGATCCTTGAACTCGCGCCTCCAGCGATGCCGACCGCCGAAGCGCAGGCGTGGGCTGAGCGGC
The DNA here is from genome assembly GCF_049993905.1 of Bradyrhizobium sp. McL0615. Taxonomy (NCBI): domain Bacteria; kingdom Pseudomonadati; phylum Pseudomonadota; class Alphaproteobacteria; order Hyphomicrobiales; family Nitrobacteraceae; genus Bradyrhizobium; species Bradyrhizobium sp. McL0615. The sequence goes on from NZ_CP188254.1 coordinate 3,973,746, forward strand.
TGACGCTCTCCGGGATGGAGCGAAAGCTGGGTGAGCTGGAAATATGGGTTGCCGAACTGGACGGCACCGTCGCCGGGTGGGCGGCCGTTCGCGACGACGCGCTGGAGGGCCTGTATACGGCACCAGAATTTGCCGGGCAGGGCGTTGGCGCCGGACTGCTCGACAGGCTCGAAGGACTGATGCGTGAGCGCGAGTTCCCGTCAGTGCGCCTTGAGGCAAGCTCAAACGCCCGCGGTTTTTACCTGCGTCGCGGCTACCGGGCGAACGGCCCTCAAACGCCTGATGGCGCCTGGCCCATGGTGAAAGAACATCTCGCCTGAAAAGCGCGGCGGAAGGAGAATAAATGCGACGGGCGGCGGTACGGCTTTGGCAGCCGTTTAAACCGTTCGCGGCGCTTGATTTTCGTCCCGCGAGGGGCGACTTTGGCGCCCGCTTGGCCGGGCTGATCTGAGCCCTCGCGGGCGGGTTGTCAGGAGGATATTGCGTGGCGGACCATCAAGTGCACGATTTGACCCCGGAAGACGTTTCCAAGGGGATAGCGGAAGGGCGCTATCTTCTGGTCGACGTCCGCGAACCCAACGAGGTCGCGGTGGAAGCCTATCCGGACGGCGTGGTCGTTCCGCTGCAGTCGTTCGACCCGGCGGCCATTCCCGATCCCAAGGGCAAGCAGGTGGTTTTCGCCTGCCGTTCGGGCAAGCGCTCGGTGACGGCCTCGCTGGCGGCGCAGGCAGCGGGCCTGCCCTATGACAAGCATCTGGCTGGGGGCATCATCGGCTGGAAGGCAGCCGGCTTGCCGACCAGAACTGGCGGCTGATCTCCATCATGACATCCATGAATAAGGTCTTTGCCGACCTTCCGGTCACCGTGTTCGAGGCGATGTCGCAGGCCGCGCGCGACAATAACGCCATCAATCTCGGCCAGGGCTTTCCCGACGATCCCGGTCCGGAGGACATCCGCCGCGCCGCGGCCGACGCCACCGTGAACGGCTACAACCAATACCCGTCGATGATGGGCATTCCCGAACTGCGGCAGGCGATCGCGGCCCATTACGGCCGCTGGCACAAGCTCGCGCTCGATCCCATGACGGAAGTGATGGTGACGTCGGGCGGCACCGAGGCGCTGACGGCTTCCATTCTCGCCGTCGTCGAACCCGGTGACGAGGTCGTCTGCTTTCAGCCGGTCTATGACAGCTACCTGCCGATCATCCGCCAGGCCGGCGGCATTCCGCGCCTGCTGCGGCTCGAGCCGCCTGATTGGCGGCTGACGGAGGAGATGCTGGCCAGCGTCTTCAACCACAAGACCAAGGCGGTGCTGTTCAACAACCCGCTCAATCCGGCCGCCGTCGTCTATCCCCGCGAGGATCTCGAATTGCTGGCGCGGTTCTGCCAGCAGTACGACACGATCGCGATCTGCGACGAGGTCTGGGAGCACGTGATCTTCGACGGCCGCGAGCATATTCCGCTGATCACGATCCCGGGCATGCGCGACCGCACGATCAAGGTCGGCAGCGCGGGCAAGATCTTTTCGCTGACGGGATGGAAGATCGGCTTCGTCTGCGCCGCGCCGCCGCTGTTGCGCGTGGCGGCCAAGGTTCACCAGTTTCTGACCTTCACGACAGCGCCGAACCTGCAGGCCGCCGTCGCCTACGGCCTCAACAAGCCCGACGAATATTTCCATGATATGCGCAAGGACCTGGCGCGGAGCCGGGACCGTCTGACCAAAGGATTGGAAAGCATCGGCTTTCCCGTGCTGAAGTCGCAGGGCACCTATTTTCTCACCGTCGATCTCTCGCCGCTCGGTCTCAACGAAACCGACGTCGAGTTCTGCAACCGCATCGTGACCGATTATAAAGTCGCTGCGATCCCAGTATCGGCGTTCTATGAGCAGGACGCGGTGACGTCGGTGGTGCGGTTCTGTTTTTCAAAGAAGGACGAAACGCTGGATACCGCGCTGGAACGCCTGTCGGACGCGGTGCACGGGCGTCGCAAGAGGTAGAAGATGCGCGATTCCCTCCGAGGCTCGCTTTGCCTGATCGGTGCGATCACGGTTGTGCTGTCGCTGTCGCCGGCGCAGGCCGAAGAGCGCACCGTGAACTTCTACAACTGGTCGAACTATATGGCCCCGGGGGTGCTGGAAGACTTCACCAAGGAAACCGGCATCAAGGTGGTCTACGACACCTTTGACGCCAACGAGACGCTGGAGACGCGGCTGCTGGCAGGAAAGTCGGGCTACGACGTCGTCGTGCCGACCGGCTATTTCCTGCAGCGCCAGATCACGGCAAAAGTCTTCCTCAAGCTCGACAAGTCGAAGCTGCCGAACCTCGCCAATGCCTGGCCGGTCGTAACCGGCCATCTCGCGACTTACGATCCCGGCAACGATTACGCCGCCAACTACATGTGGGGCACCACGGGCATCGGCTACAACGTCAAGACCGCGCAGAAAATCCTCGGGCCGGACGCGAAAATCGATAGTTGGGATATCGTCTTCAAGCCGGAGAACCTCGCAAAATTCAAGGATTGCGGCATCCATATGCTGGACTCGGCAGACGATATTCTGCCCGCGGCGCTCGGCTATCTCGGCATTGATCCGAACTCGACCAGGCAGGCCGACCTGGAAAAGGCCGCCGATCTCGTCAGCAAGATCAGGCCCAACGTCCGCAAGTTTCACTCCTCCGAATATCTGGGCGCGCTGGCGTCAGGTGAAATCTGTTTCGTGGTCGGATGGTCCGGCGACATCATGCAGGCGCGCAGCCGCGCGGCGGAAGCCAGGAACGGCATCGAGATCGGCTACACGATTCCGAAGGAGGGCGCGCAGATGTTCTTCGACAATCTGGTGATTCCGGCGGACGCGAAGAACGTCGCGGAGGCCTACGCGCTGATCAATTATCTCTACCGCCCGGACGTCGCCGCGAAAAATTCCGACTTTTTGTCGTACGCCAACGGCAATCTGGCGAGCCAGAAGCTGGTCGATCCGAAGATTTTGAACGACCGAAATATTTACCCGGATGAGGCGACGCAGAAAAAGTTGTTCGTCATCCAGGCCCGCGACCCCGCCACCCAGCGCATCATCAACCGGCTGTGGACGAGGGTGAAGACGGGGAAGTGATTTTCCCGTCATTGCGAGCGAAGCGAAGCAATCCATGCCTCGGCATAACGGATAGATGGATTGCTTCGCTGCGCTCGCAATGACGTTGTGAGATCGTTACGGCCAGTTGCACGCTCGCCCGTAGCCCCGGATGAGAATCGTAGCCCGGATGAGCGCAGCGATATCCGGGGCCGGTCCCGCAAAATCCCGGACGTCGCTGCGTTCGTCCGGGCTGCGTTCGCTCCCAACAAACTTCTGTTGCCGGAACCCGAGCGAGCACCTATAGCTCCCTCCGGGAGCATCACATGACCAACATCCTCACGTTCTTTTCAACGCGCACGCTGCTGCAGATTGTCTTCATCCTGGGATCGGCTGTCGCGCTGAAGGCGTGGAGCCTCGGCCTGCTGTTCGGATAGGCCGGCACCTGTAGGAGCACCTGTAGCCCGGATGAGCGAAGCGAAATCCGGGAACTGACGACGACACCGGCCCCGGATGTCGGGCAGCGCATCGCGAACTCCGTCATTGCGGGAGCGAAGCGACGAAGCAATCCATGCTTCGCTTCGCCCGCAATGACGGTGAGGGACGGCGCGGACCTACCGCCATCGCCGATGCAGCCACAGCCACTGGTCCGGATATTCCCGCACCCAGCCTTCGACCACTGAGGTCACCGCCTGCATCGTGCCTTGAATATCGATCTGCCCCGAGGCGTCGCGTACCGGCTTGACCTCTTCGGACAGCTCGGCGCGGAAGCGGTGGTTGGGCAGGCGGATGATGCGCACGCCGTGCACGGGGCAATCGACCTGCCGCAACAGCCGCGCCAGGGTCGGATTGGCCTTGGTCTTGCGGCCGAAGAACGTCACCTCGACGCCGTTGCCCATGTACTGATCGACCAGCATCGCGACGTGCTGGCCCCGCTGCAGCGCTTCCGCCAGCTTGAGCGGCGCCTCGCGGCCGGCCGGCACCAGCGTGCCCATTTTGACGGCGCGGATCCGTTCGATGGCGCGGTCGGCGGACTCGATGTTGGGGCGGCGGAACAGGATCGCGCAATCTAGCCCATGGGCGACCGCGCCGAGTGCCGGGATCTCCCAATTGCCGAGGTGGCTGGCGAAAATAATCGCCGGCTTGCCGTCGTCGCGCAGGGTATCGAAAATCTGCTTGGTCCGCGCGCCGAACTCGACGCGGCTCGGTTTGTCCGGATGGTCGACGTCGTAGTCCCAGATGTGATCGAGATGGGCGAATTCGGCGCCGATGCGGCCGAGATTGTCCCAGACGCCGGCCAGAATGGTTTCGATCTCTTCGGGCGACTTCTCGGGGAAAGCGGCCGTGAGATTTTCGCGCCCGATGCGGTCCTCGCGCAGCCGGCGGCCGATGAAGCGCGTGGCGCGGCCGAAGAAATTGGCGGTCTTGTCCGGATCGAAATAGCGCGTGGTGCGCAACAGCGCGATCGTCAGCGCGCCGACGGCTAATTCGGCCACGGGCTTTGCGGCGTCGCGCAGGCGCGCCTTGGTGCGTAGGAGCAGGCGGTTCATTGTCTACTGATAGCTGGCCGCTAGACCGGTTCGCGCGTCAGGATCAGCGAGGCGTTTTGCCCGCCGAAACCGAACGAATTCGACATCACGGCGGTCACCCTGGCGTCGCGCGCGGTGTTGCCGACCACATCGAACAGGATCGCCGGATCCGGAATCTCGTAATTGATGGTTGGCGGAATCCGCTGATGTTCCAGCGTCAGCAGCGAGAACACGGCTTCCACCGCGCCGGCCGCCGAGATCGTGTGTCCGACCATCGACTTGTTCGACGACACCGGGATCTTCGGCAGATGCTCGCCGAACACGACGGCGGTCGTGTTGTACTCCATCTTGTCGTTTTCCGGCGTCGCGGTGCCGTGCGCGTTGATGTGGTCGATCTGTTCGGGCTCGAGACCGGCATCGGCCAGCGTCTTGCGCATGCAGCCGATGATCGGCTTGCCGTCCGGGCTGGAGCGTGTGCGGTGGAACGAGTCGGTCAGCTCGCCGCAGCCGGCGACCACGCCGAGAATTTTTGCGCCGCGGGCGATCGCCGACTCATAGCTTTCCAGCACCATCGCGCCGGCGCCTTCGGCCATGACGAATCCGTCGCGGTTCTTCGAGAACGGTTTTGAGGCAGCCTGCGGCGGATCGTTCTGCGTCGACAATGCCGACAGCAGCGAGAACCGCACCAGCGCTTCCGGATTGACCGAGCCGTCGGTCCCCACGCAAAGCGCGGCGTCCGCGTCGCCGCGGCGGATCGCCTCGACGCCGAGCTGGATTGCGGTCGCGCCGGAGGCGCAGGCTGTGGAGAGCGAGATCGGCGAGCCCTTGGTGCCGAACGCTTCGGCCAGATGGCTCGCCACCGAGCCGAACATGAACCGGTGATGATAGGCTGCGAACCGGCCGCCGCCGCTGACGCGCAGCATGTCGCCATAGTCGAATTCGGTCTTGCCGATCGCACGCCCAAGCTCGAGCCGCTGCGGCCATTCGACCTCGACCGGCGCCACCGCCAGGAACAGCGGTCCGGGGAAATCGGCTTTGCTGCCGATGGCAGCCTGTTCGAGCGCTTCCTCGGTAGCCATTTCGGCCAGCCGCTCGGTCAATCCCGTCGAGGTGACGGGATCGACGCTGACGAAATCGACCGTGCCGGCCATGGTCGATTTCAGTCCGTCGATCGGAAAGCGCGTCACGGTGCGGATGCCGGATTCGCCCGCGATCAGCTTGCGCCAATTGTCCTGCTTGCCGGCGCCGAGCGACGTCACCACGCCCATGCCGGTGACGACGACGATCGGCCTGCCGAATTTATCCGATGGTGCTGACATGGTTCCCCCGATGTTGCGCCGTGAATGCGCTCTCGCGCTCTACTTGACGGCCTCGACCAGGGCCATGCCTTCGCCCTGCCAGTGACCAGCCCCCACCACCACAATCTGGTCCGGCTGACCTGCCTTTTCAACCTCGAGCCCGGTCGGATCGTTGGGCGGAAACAGCGCGCCGCGGGAGAGCGAGAGTGCGGCCAGCGCCAGCCCCAGCGGAAACTGGGTCTCCAGTGTATGGCCGAACATGGTTCCGGTGGCGCGCACCGCAAATCCGGGGTGTTGGCCCAAAAACGCCTTTTCTTCCGAGGTCACCGGCTCGACGCCGGTCGCGCCCGTGATCAGATTCCCGCTGTCGCTGGTGACACCAAGCTTCGGCCACATCGCTTCCAGCGATCGGGTCACCGCGCCCGGTTGCTTGCGCTGCGCGAGGTCGGCGACCACCTTGGTCAGTTTTGCATACGGCTTGGCGCCGCGGGCTTCGGCATGCTCACGGGATTCCAGCACCAGGAAGCAGCCCGCGGAGCCAAGCGCAAAACCGCTCTTGTCTTCGCGCTGCCATACGGGAGCGTACGTCTCTTTCAGATTGAAGTCGCCGAATTCATAGAGGACCAGCAGATCGGAGCGCTCGCCATTATGGGCGGCGCCGACCAGCGCGATCTCGCTCTGCCCGGCCTCGATGCGGGCCAGCGCGATCCGCGCCGCGTCGATCGAGGCGGCTTCCTCGCCCATGAAGGTGCGCGACGTGCCGCACACGCCGTGGACGATGGCGATGTTGCCGGCGAGCAGGTTGGAGAGCTGGGCCAGAAACAGCGTCGGCCGCAGATCGTTCATCAGCCGTTCGTTGAGGAATCCAGGGCTCGAATTGCCCTTGGCATCGGCGTTCATGATCGCCTCGTCGACCGCCAGATCGCGCTCGCCGCCACCGGCGGCCACGATCATGTCCGTCCGCCCCAGGATTTCCTTGTTGCCTTTGATGCCCGCCGAATCCAGCGCCAGCCCGGCGGCATAGGTGCCGATGCGCTGCCACGCTTCCATCTGGCGCTGGTCGCCCTTTTTCGGGATCTGGGCGTCAAAGGACACCGGCGCCAGCGGATGCACGATGTAGGGCGCAAACCGCTTGTCGTCGACGTTGATTTTCTTCGCGTTCAGCGCATCCCAATGCGCATCCAGTCCCTCGCCAAGCGAGGAGACGATGCCGATGCCTGTGATCCAGACTTCCTTCGCCGCCGGAGATTTGGACTCAGTCATGCGTTATCGCCTGCAGTGGGAAGCCGATCTCGTTGGCCTTCGCGTCCATATGCACGCGCAGGGCGGGGTCGGGGAAGGGGGCCAGGCCGAAGGTTAATTCAGCGCTGCACTTCAACTCCTTGCCGACGCGTCCCTTGACCTTGGTGACGGCAAAGCCGGAACCCTCGTGCTCAAGCTTCGCCTCGATCGTCAGCAACTGACCGGGACTGACGAAACCCCGCATCTTGGCTTCCTTCACGATGGCCAGGAACGGCATGCGCTCGAACTTCAGGACGCCGAGTATCAGCCAGCCGGAGCTCTGCGCCATCGCTTCGGTCAGCAGCACGCCAGGCATGATCGGGAAACCCGGAAAATGCCCTTCGAAGATGGTATGCGACGCCGGAACCTGAGCCTCGACCGTAATCGTCTTGGCGTCGAGATTGAGGTCGACGATGCGGTCGATCAGCGTGAAGTAATCAAGGTTCATGGCGGGCGACTAAAGCGTTTTCCAGCGAAGTGGAGGCCGGTTCGCGTCAAGAAAACGCGTCAAACCAAGAATCTGGAGCCCCGTTCCGATTCAATCGGAACGGAAATGGCTCTAGGCGCCCGGCGCTGCATTCTTGGCGGCGACCAGTTCGTCGATGCGTTCGGCGAGATTTTGCAACACGAAATACTGCTCGGTCGTGGCCTTGCCGTCGTTGACTTCCTGGGTCCATTTTTCGAGCGGCATCTTGATCCCGAACGCCTTGTCGATGGCAAAGGCGATGTCGAGAAAGTCGAGGCTGTCGATTCCCAGATCGTCGATGGCGTGGCTCTCCGGCTTGATCGTGTCGCGCGGAATGTCGCAGGTCTCCGCGATAATGTTGGCGATCTGATCGAATGTGGAAGACATCATTAAGCCTTTGATATATTGGAGATAATCCGGAACGGCTTGAGGAGGCGGGGGCGCGGCCCCGGAAAGCCCTGTCCCCCTTGGCCGGAGTCGAGTGCCCGTATATCGGAGCAGGGCCCTGAGTTCAATGGAGGCGGGCCATTCCTGTCACATTGGATTCAGGGGCGAAAATGGCGGATTCGGGGAGGCGGCCATGGGCGTCAACGGAAAGGCTGGCGCTGTTGCCCGGATGAGCGAAGCGACATCCGGGATTGGTCGATCCCGCCCATCGCTTTGCCAGTTGCGGCTACTCCTATCGGCGCGTCTTTTCGCTGGTCAGTGTGTCGACAATGTCTTCGTGAAACTTTTCGTCTAAAGTCTTCCGGTCAGCCCAGGTTGCGCTGAAGTGCACAATCTCCTTGGCTTTGGCCAGGCCGATGTCGCAGGCGGCCCTGAGGACCGCAATAGAATCTATTTTGGAGCAGCCGGATGCTCGCAGATATCTGATTATGGTCTCTACGTCTTCACCGGCTTGTAACCGACGCCGAGACTCTGCGATCAATTCTTGACGTGTCATCGACGGTCTCGGCTTGTACGTGTACCCGTAGTCTAACATCGGATGACTGCTTCCGAAATGCGGAGCCGCGGTTTACCTGATCCCGCATATCGCTGCGCTCATGCGGTCTACATTCTATCCCGCCCCCAACATGAAGCCGTCGAAATAGGCCGCCAGCTCGGAATGCCCATCGAGCGGCAGAACATGCGCGACATATTGATCCGGCCGCACCAACACCGCGCAGCCTTTGTCCCGATCGATGCCGCGCATCGCAAAGATGTCGGGACCGCCCTTGAGGTCCGGGCAGAACATCTTTTCGTAGTCGCAAAGTCCGTAGCGTCCTTTCGGCGGGAGCAGGAGCGGGGGCATCGCCTCGATGGCGAGCTCCGTATGCGCCTGCTGGAACACCGCACGGACATCGATCACTGAATCGATATCGGCGCCCGCGGGCGTGTACCTTCTCACGGGCGACTTGGAACTCTCGCTCAGGAAGTTGCACAGCGAGCGAACGGGAGAGTTGGCGGCTGCGGGATCGCCTCTACCTGCAAAGACGAAGATCCGGAAGCGCCCGTCGGCCTTGGCGACGTGGCCGAGCTGAACCGGCTTGGCGTCCGCGAGTCGAATGACCGGCGCCGAGTGAAAGCGCGTGCCGATCAAAAGGCCCTTGGCGAGGTGCTGGTGATCGGGTTTGGCGGTGAGGATGGACGGGCGGTAGTGCGTCGCCGTTCCCGCGGTATAGCGGCCGTGCCGGACGAAATAGTCTTGGGTTTCCGCAGCATCCGCGCCCTTGTTGTCGCCTTTGGCGGAAGCGAGGATTTCGGCCCATTCGCGGTCGAAGTCGATCAGTTCCTTCGCAACCGCCTGCCGTTCCGCCGAATAGCTGTGCAGGAGCTGCGGGGCGCTGCGCTGGCGCAGGACGGAGGCGAGCTTCCATCCGAGATTGAAGGCGTCCTGCATCGAGACGTTCATGCCCTGGCCCGCTTTCGGGCTGTGGGTGTGGCAGGCGTCGCCGGCGATGAAGACGCGGGGCAGGCGCGCCCCGACCTCTTCCGCCGGCACGTCGTCGAACTTGTCGGTCAGCCGCTGGCCGATCTCGTAGACCGACCACCAGGCAATCTCTTTCACGTCCAGCGTATGCGGATGGAGAATCCGCCGCGCCTTCGCGATCAGATCATCCGACGTGATGTTGCGGTTGGCGACCCGCTCGCCGGCGTCGAGGTTGGTGAGCTCGACATAGAGCCGGACGAGATAGCCGCCTTCGCGCGGGATGACGATGATGCTGCCGTCGCTGGCCGACTGGATCAGCGACTTGAGGCGGATGTCGGGAAAGTCGGTAACGGCAAGGATGTCCATGACGCCCCAGGCATGATTGGCGGAATCGCCGCGCAGCTCCCGCCCTATCGATTTGCGCACCGTGCTGCGCGCCCCGTCACAGCCAACGACATAGCGCGCCTTGACGGTCTCGACCTCGCCCTCATGCGCGGCATCGCTCCGCTCGAGGCTAACGGTCACCGCATGGTCTTCAAGGCGCGCTGCAGGCGAGGTCGTGAGGTCGAGCAGGCGCCGCGAATAATACGGCTCGAGGCGAGCCTCCGATTTGCGCATGACATCGAGATAGCAATCATGCACGCGCGCCTGGTTCAGGATGACATGCGGGAATTCCGACAGCCCGTCCTCGACGTCCTGAACCCGGCCGCTGCGGACGATGTTTTCAGCCCTGCCGTCGTCCGGCTTCCAGAACGTGGTTTCATTGACCCAATGCGCCTCCTTCAGCACGCGCTCGCTGAAACCGTAAGCGTGGAACATCTCCATCGTGCGGCAGGCGACGCCGTCGGCCTGGCCGAGCAGCAGCCGGCTGGGTTTTTGCTCGACGATGCAGGTCTTGATGTCGGGAAACGCCGAAAGCTGCGCCGCCAGCGTCAGACCCGCCGGTCCGCAGCCGACGATCAGGACGTCGACTTCCTCCGGAACCGATCCTGATGTGCCCGAGGCCAAGACCCGCTCGGCTGGATCGGCGATTTCGGGGTCGCCCGGCTCAAAACCGTTCAGATGAAACTGCATGAGACCCGCTCCTCCCGTTCCCGGCCGTCATTTGGATATTGATCAGTATACTGATCATCAGTATACTCGTCAATTCCAGAGATGCCCTTCTGCCTTGGAGCGTTCGGTGAGAGACAACGACGAGATGCCCGGCCATCTGGCGCGCCGCTTCCAGCAGATTGCGGTGGCGGTGTTCCTGGCCGAGGTCGGGGAGGCCGGTTTCGACCTCACGCCCGTTCAATACGCGGCGCTCGCGGCCATCAGGACCAACCCGGGAATCGATCAGGTCACGCTGGCCGGCCTGATCGCGTATGACCGAACCACCATCACAGGCGTAGTCGACCGTCTGGTGCAGAAGGGTCTCTTGGTGCGTAACCCCTCCAGCCGCGACCGCCGTGCCCGCGAGTTGCAGGTGACGGAATTGGGAAAGCGAACGCTGCGCGGAATCACGCCGGCCGTCGAGGCAGCCCAGCAGACCATGCTGCGCGGGCTTACTGCGAAGGAGGGAGCGGATCTGACGCGACTGTTACGCAAGGCCATCGCCGCCGGCAACGAACTGAGCCGCGCACCGTTGCGGGACGCGGAGCTGCGGTGAGGAAATAAAGTAGAGCGAATTAGCGACCGCGTAATCCGCCACGCCACTGCGCTTGACGTCTTGAATTCACGGCTTCGTTGAAACGACGGACGACGCGGTCGCTAATCCGCCCTTCGCGCCCTGACATCCGAATTTTTGCATCCGGCGATCCCGCATACTAAACCTATGCGGCGAACTTGATCGGTTCACACGCCGTGAGCCGGATTTTGCCAGCTTGAGTGAATCGAAAATGCGTCCTCATGGGTCGCCCGTCGTAATCGCGATAGTCAATTGAAACGCCGTCGCCCTCCGGCATCAAGGCGTCGATAGCAAACGCATCGCTCGTTGCTTTGGCGAGCCGCGGCCGCCAATATCGCTCCATTTCGGATCGACCGCTGAAGTTGCCGCCTTCGCAACATTCGACGGTAGCGGCATCATCATAAAGATCCAACAAGGTGTCCAGGCGGCGTTGCTTGCAGGCATCTATCCAATCAACAACGATACCGACTGCATCGAAACGGTCTCTAGCATTCATCATGTCTAGTCCTCCCGCGGCGCTACTACGGCAAGTCGAATGAACGCGTTGTGAACCCGGCGTTCAGATGCTGTTCGTAAAGCTGGAGTTCCGAAAGGGGAACAATGGCGCGTGCGCGATCCCATTTTGGCCAAACATTTAATGGCTTCTGATTTTGGGGCGGGTTCGTAAGTCGGAGCCCTCTATGTATAAACAAGTGCCTGTTGCATTCGCTTTCATTGCCCTCGTGTCAACCGCTTCAGAAGCGCGTCCTTCCCGCATCATGGGTCAAGCTTCGGAGTGCAATATATCGATGCCTTGCGACTTTTCCTTTCGCGAACACGTCGCATTCCCTTCAACTCTTACGGCCAAGGACAGCAGAGCGTAGAGCAGCATGCGACGGTGCAACGGAATTCCAGCTATCCGCGGGAAGCAGCCGAATCCGGGAGCCGCGCCATCGGCGGTCGTCCGGCAGGTTGCCCTCATTCCTTTTGCGGTTGTGGGGCCTCTATTCGTGTGTTCGGTCGTATCGTGCCAGAGTTAAATCTCGCGGCCAATTGGCTGCGATTTCCGCGAACATCGCCAGCGCCGGGAATGGTCGCAGCACGACGCGGGCATGTCTTCGTTCTGGAACAGCATGTCGAAGGCGATATGTGGATGGCGTACGACGCCAACTCCGGCGGTCACGCAACCAGGATACACGCGCGATCACTACGCGGATATGCGGTCGTAAATCCACATGCGGCATGACTACCGTTAAGTGAAAAGAGGCCGCCAAGGGCGGCCTCTTGCATAATACGACGTAGCGATTTCCAGCTATGCGGCTGATAGGGCCCCCGCATCTTGGATTCGCGGCCCAGGCCGAAGCGGCGGATTACGCTATCGCTAATCCACCTTACGACCGCTTCGCCTCATCGAGAAACGCCTGCACCGCCTCGAACAGCTGCAGCCGATTTCGCTCCATGATGATGGTGTGCGTTCCCTCGGCCAGCGCGACGTAGCGTTTGCCCGGCGAGTTCACCAGCAGCGGAAACAAGGCCTGCGCCATGTAGGGCGGCGTGTCGCGGTCCCATTCGGCGTGGATCAGCAGGGTCGGCACGGTGATCTTGGCGGGATCGTAATAGGGCTTGCCGGCGCCGAAGAAGTCGGCGCTGTCCTGCACGACGCCGTTGGGGGCGCGCAACACCGGCGGAGTCATCGCGGCGCCGACCGGATCAGTCGCGAACGTCGCGTCCGCCCAGGCGTCGAACCAGCCGGCGGGCACGAGGCTGGCTTTCTTGTCTTCCGGCACGCCGGTGTACCAACGCTCCTTCGCCTGGTCGCGATTGACCATTCGGTACGCGGCAAGCTTGCCGGGACCGGCCTGAACCAGTGACGGCGTTTGCCGGATCCAGGCCGGTGCGTAGAGAACGAGACGTTCGACCTTCGCGGCGTTTTGCGTGGTGTAGGTCGCCATGAGCGTCGTGCCCCACGACCAGCCCAGCAAGTTCAGGCGCGGAATGTTGCGGCGCTGCAGGATGAAATCGACGGCGGTGCCGATGTCCTTGACCGCGGTCTGGCCGGTGACGATGGGAGAATTTGCTTCCGGCTTGTCGGCCATCTCGGCAGGCCGCGTGGACTTGCCGTAGCCGCGCAGGTCCAGAAGCCACACGTCATAGCCGCGGGACGCGATGTATTCCATCCAGGACAGGCCGTCGAGCTTGAGGTCGAAAGCCGTCTCGGAAGGGTAGGTCGCGCCGTGGACGTAGAGCACGGTCTGCTCCGGCCGGAACGAGGTCATGTCAGCCGGACGTTTGTTGCGGACATAGATTTCGATGCCGGGATCGGCCGTCTTCACCATCATCTCTTCAGTCACCAGAGTCCTCGTCTGTGCCAGCGCGGGAATCGAAATGAGCGTTGCGAGAAAAAAGCCTGCTGTCGCGATTGAAATTCTCAACGGTGCCTCCCTGACGTTCTTGGTTTTGCTTCCAACGCAACGTAACGGGAATTCCGGCGGCGGTGCATCTAATTCTCGCCCGGTTCGCGCGGTACAGTGCTGTCGCAGCCGGGATGCGTGCCCACAGGTGGGTGCCAGGGGCCGGTTGGGCGTGCGCGATGGCGCGATTTTCCGTAGCAAGTTCAACGTGATTTGCCCCGTCCAGTCTTGCGCGCAAAAATATTCTGCTTTCCCTCGCCCCCAAATCAGCGGTTATTTCCGTGCCGTCCCGTCTCGACAAGAGGGGCGGATCGCGCGTCGTCACGAACGCGGGACGGGATGCGATGGACGCAGGCAGCGTCAGGCGCGAAGCGTGTTCGCAGGGCGGTTATCCGTGAGCGGACACGGCGCGCAAGATGACCGGCGCTGAAGCGTACGGCAAAACCGCGTGGTTCTGGCATCCGTGGCTGATGTCAAGCTGCCGGTGGCGAAGCTGATCCGACCGGATCGATCCGTCATCAAGCCGGCAGCGATGGAGGCAAAAGGAATTCGTCTCCAGGGAGAGCGCGGCATAAGCCGTCAAACCATTGCGCAGGGGATGCCGGCGTGCTCCGGCTGTACCTGTATGCTCGTGTGCGCACTTCCTTGTGCACATTGCACACGAGACCGCGGGTGCAGCAAGCACCCGGCATTCCCTGCTCCCTCTGTGTTGAGGGAGAAATTGTTAAGCAAGCCTCGAACGCAATTTGCGTCGCGAGAACGCGGATCTATGTCGCAAATGTCTCCACCCGTCATTGCGAGCGAAGCGAAGCAATCCATTCTTTCGTTATGCCGCGCCATGGATTGCTTCGCTTCGCTCGCAATGACGTGGATAGGCCGCAGCGTGCTGGATACCCCGCATGTACAGGAAATAATGGTCTGTGGCTGCTGTCGGACCAGAAGACTACCCCTGCGGCGTCACCGAAATCCGCGCGCAGTCGCGGCGGCCCATCAGCACGCAGTCCTGGGTCTTGCGCAGATCGGCGATGCTGACTGCAAGCCAGATACCGATCGCGGTCAGCGCCACGGTGAACGCCAGCGCGGCGACATTGGCGAGCATGCGATGACGGAAATCGTCGCCCTCGTCGCGCGGCCGCTCGTAGCGGGACAGATCGCTCGCCGCCGGCAACGTGCTGGGGGTCTTGTTGCTGCCGAGGGTTTTGCTGTTCAGGGCCTTGGCCGGGTCGGGTTCTTCCGCTCCGCCCGGCGGGTGGGCCGAGGTGCGCGGCCGGAACTTGAGCACCACGTGCTCATCGTCCGAAATAATGGGCCGCTGGGTTTTCACTGCCGCCGATCCGCAAAAAATCCTGAACCTTTCATAGCACGGCGGCAGCGCTTCCAACATCAAATCTTGCCAGATGCGGGGCTGCCATCCACCCGCGCAATGTCTAATGGAACCTGCTGCGTCGATCGAAAGCCCGTGGCGTCAGGCCTTCTGGCAGTCTGGTATGCCTGCCGCCAAGCCGGGTCGCGACCATTTGAGGGCTCGCACCATCGACGCATAGTAAACTTCGTCCAAGGGCAATTCGCCGGCTTGGGCACGAGGAATAAGCAGAGGGGCAAACCATGGCCAACACGCGCGACCCGATTCTCAAGCCGATTCCGATCCTGTCACTGCGTCCGACCCAGATGACGGTCGGCCTGCGAGAGGTCAAGGAGAAGCGCGAGCGCTGGCGGGAGCACAAGTCGGAAAGGAAACGCGCCGAACTGCTCGGCAAGCACATGATCCCGGTCGTGCTCGGACCGGACGCGCACCATTACGTCGTCGACCATCATCATTTGGCGCGTGCACTGCATGATGAGGGTGTCGAGAGTGTCCTGGTCACGGTGATCGGCGATCTCACCATGGTCGAGCGCGAGGCGTTCTGGACGGTGATGGACCACAAGCGATGGGCCTATCCCTATGACGCCAAGGGCGAACGCCGGGCCTTCAAGGATCTTCCGAAATCGGTGTCCGGGCTCAAGGATGATCCGTTCCGCAGCCTGGCCGGGGAATTGCGCCGCATCGGCGGCTTTGCAAAGGACATCACCCCGTTCAGCGAATTCCTGTGGGCGGATTTTCTGCGCCGCAAAATCTCGCGTAAAAGCGTGGAGGAGAATTTCGACAAGGCGATGGAAAAGGCGCTCGGCTTCGCCAGGAGCAAGGACGCGGTCTATCTGCCAGGCTGGTGCGGACCCCTCGATTAAGCGCTATGTCGGTAGTTTGTCCGAGAAGGAGTCAGCCGGCTGATCCTGCCCGGTCCCGTCCTTGCCGCCAAGCCTCTTGTGCAGCCAGCGTTCCGTCCGGCCACCGACGGTCAGGACCGCGAATGTTATCGCCAGTGCGATGATCACCACGCGCCACTGTCCAAGGCCGCAGACAATTCCGATGCAGGCCGCCAGCCAGGTGCAGGCGGCACTGGTGAGCCCGCGAACCCTGAAATGACGCCCCGCGTGGACAATGACGCCTGCGCCGAGAAAGCCGATTCCGGTCAGGATTCCCTGCATCACCCGGCTGCCGGCATCCGAGACGATCTTGGCCTCGTCCGTATGGACCAGCACCAGCAGCATGGCCGTCGCAAGGCTGACCAGCGCCAGCGTCTTCAAGCCGATCGGCTTGCCGTGCAGATCGCGATTGAGGCCGATCAGCCCGCCCGCGAGCGTGGCGACGCCAAGACGCAGTATGATTTCGCTCCAGTCCAGCAATGCGGGAGACCTCCGGGCTCAGCCCTGTTTCGGCAGCCGCCCCATCATGTAGAATTCGTCGTTCGGGCGCATCGCGGTGACGTTGGCCAGCCGGTTCGACAGCGCAAAGAAGGCCGCGATCGCTGCGATATCCCAGATGTCGTCTTCGGAAAAGCCATGGCCGGCAATTTCCGCAAAATCCGTCTCCGAAACCGTGTTGGCCTGCTGGCTCACCTTCATGGCGAAGTCGAGCATGGCGCGCTGCCGCGGCGTGATGTCGGCCTTGCGGTAGTTGACGGCGATCTGGTCGGCGATGACGGGGTTCTTGGCCCGGATGCGCAGGATCGCGCCATGGGCAATCACGCAGTAATGGCACTGGTTGGCGGCGGACGTCGCCACCACGATCATCTCGCGCTCGGCCTTGGTCAGCCCGCTGTCCTTTTCCATCAGTGCGTCATGATAGGCAAAGAAGGCGCGAAATTCGTCCGGGCGGTAAGCCAGCGTCAGGAAGACGTTCGGGACGAAGCCGGATTTTTCCTGCACCGCGAGGATCCGGGTGCGGATGTCCTCCGGCAGCCTGTCGATGGCGGGCGGTTGAAATCGTGTGGGCGCGGGCTTGCTCATGAAAGGGTTCCGGCTGGGGCCGCAAGGCGGCGTTACCGGGACCATATAGCTTTTTGCGGCGAAGTGGATACCGGCTCGCGCAAGCAAATCACGCAAACCGTGCGGCCGTCAGCGCAACGGCTTCTTCAGCAGCGAGAACCGGTCGGGGTCGAGCCCCATCGAGGGCTGCAGCATCGGCGCTTCCACCGGCGTCATGACGCGGGCGGCGGGCCGGTCGTTGATGCCGGGATCGCTCGGCACGTCGCGGTTCGAGGTAGCGCCGCGCCAGCGCTCCAGCACGGCCGAGACGAAGTGCATGTCATGGCCGGCCGAGACCGACGGCACCGACGCGATGGTGGCTTCGCTGCGCGGCAGCTGGTGGACCGGAACCTCCTTGAAGCGCAGGCGTGTCGGCAGCGCCACACCTTCGCCGAAGGCCAGCACTTCGCGGGTGCCGAGCGAGGGCACGAACGACAACAGGTTCGCGGCGGCGTCGGAAACCGCCGAGCGCAGCAGCGCCTGGTCGCGGTCGTTGGCAAGCCGCATCGCAAACAGCGTGTTGCACTGGGAGATAATGGTGGCGTCGAGTTCTGCCGGACGCTGGGTGACGAGGCCGAGAAAGACGCCGTATTTACGGCCTTCCTTGGCAATGCGCGAAACGGCTTTCCGGGTCGGGCCGAAGCCGATGTTGCGGTCGGCGGCGGCGTAGCGGTGTGCCTCTTCGCAAACGAACAGCAGCGGCGAAACGCCGTCGCTCCACAGGCCGAAATCGAACGCCATGCGGCACAGCACCGACACCACGGAATCGACGACTTCGGCGGGGAAGCCGGCGAGCTGCATGATGGTCATCGGCCGGCCGTTGGCAGGCAGGCGGAACAGGTGACTGATGACTTCCGCCATGGTGTCGCCGCCGACATTGGCATTGTCGAACATGAAGGTGTAGCGGGGATCGTTGCGCACGGTCTCGATGCGCGAAATCAGCTTGTGATAGACGATGCGCGAGGAGCGGTTCTCCAGCTTGCCCATCCGCTCATCGATCAGCGAAATCAGATCAGACAGGCGGTACGGCACCGGCGTATCGACGGTGTAGCCGCCCGACTTGGGCTCCAAGCGCTTGAGACCGAGCCGGTCGGAGTTCTGGTACTGGGTGTAGAGGCCCTTCGCCATCGGAATGATTTCGGCGAGAACGTCGAGTTCTTCCGGAACGCCAGGGCGGCCGCCGAACAGGACGTCGACGATTTCCTCGAAATTGAACAGCCAGAACGGCAATTTGAGGTTGCGCGGGTTGAGCACCAGCGAGCGATCGCCGAAGCAGCGGCCATACTCGTTGTGGACGTCGAGCAGGAATACCCGCAGGTTCGGCCGCGCCTTGAGAATCTCGTTGAGCAGCAGCGATACGCTGGTCGATTTGCCGACGCCGGTGGAGCCGAGCACGGCGAAGTGCTTGGAAAGCATCTCCTCGACGTCGACATAGGCGATCACCGAGCGGTCCTGCTGCAGGGTGCCGACATTGATCTGGTCCGATCCGCTCGGTGCGTAGACGGTGCGAAGGTCCTCTGCGGTGACGAGATCGACGGCATCGCCGATGGTCGGATAATTGGTGACGCCGCGCTGGAATTTGGGACGCTCGCCGCCGGAAATTTCGCCGAGCAGGTCGACCGATGCGGTCGCCATGTATTCATCGGAGCTCAACTGGTTCTCGCACGACACCTCGGTGATCATCGCAATGATGGTGGTGGCCGCGGCGCAACGAATGCTGATGAAGCGCCCGACAGTGGCGCGGGCTTCGGAGACAGGTATCTGGCCCGGTGCCAGAAGTCCGACCCGGGCGAGGGAGCCGCGCACGGAAATCACACGTCCGAAGGATGTCACGGTGTTGGATCTCATGAATTGGAGTCTGGCCCCATTATGGGCAGCCCCGACTAGCGAAACGGTTAAACAGGTGGGAGTTCGTATCAGCTAAATCTGTGGCATCTCGGTCAGGATTCGTTTTTGCAGCGGAGTCCCGTCAGCGCCGTCGCGTGTCAGTTTGCGCTTGAAAATAGAGGCTTTCTTGCATTTCCCGACGCGCCCGACAGCGGCTCTGGATTAATCATCCGTTTACCATCTCGCACGACAGCGTCGGCCGGACGGGGCATCCCGGTAACCTCCAATGCCGGATCGCGGATTGAGGCCAGCACGTGTGGAAGGTAACCGATTGCTAACCGCGAGTTGTAACGCGACTTCCATCAGTGCTGCGTAACACTATCGCGGGGCGCACGATCAGCGGTCTGAGTTCCATTGCACGGAATCCTGTCGCATTCCAAAGGCAGATCGGGTGAGTAACGAGGGTGGTCGTCAAATGTCGGGCGGTTCGGTCGGTTCTGCGCAAGGAAGCAGAACGGTCAAACTGCTTGTGGTGTGCGGGATCCTGCTCGCGGCGGTGATTGCAGCCGACCAGGCGACGTGGAGCCTTCGCGAACGCGTGCTGCTTGCGCTCGTCGCCGTCCTGGCCGTGATCGCCGGTCTGCTGGTGAGGCGCGATCGCTTGACCGATCAGCGGCTGGCGGCCGAGCGGCGCCAGCTCTCGATTGCCGTCAACAACATCCCGCAAGGCCTTGTTCTCTATGATGCATCCGCGCGGATCATCATTTGCAACCAGCCCTATCTAGACATGTTCGGACTATCGCCTGACGTGGCCAGGCCCGGCTGCACCATGCAGCGGCTGATCGCCCACCGGAAGGAAACCGGATCGTTCGATGGCGACGTCGATGAATTTTGCAATGCGATCATCCAAACAGTGTCGCTCGGCAAGGCAACGCGGCAGCTCACGGAAGCCCCGGGTGGCCGGGCGATCGAGATCATCAACCGGCCGCTGAGGAGCGGCGGGTGGGTCGCGACCATCGAGGACGTCACCGAGCGCAAGCGCGCCGACGAGAAGATCGCGCATCTGGCGCATTACGACGGGTTGACCGACCTGCCGAACCGGATCCTGTTCCGCGAGCGGCTGGAACAGTCGCTCAAGGCGATACAGCCCGGCGAGCAACTGGCGGTGCTCTATATCGACATCGACGAGTTCAAGAGCGTCAACGACGCGCTCGGCCATCCGATCGGCGACGAACTGCTCAAGGGCGTCGCCGAGCGCCTGCGCGGTTGCCTTAAAGAAACCGACGTGGCGGCCCGGCTCGGCGGCGATGAGTTCGCCGTCATTCAGATCGCTATCAAGGACCGGGCGGAAACCACCCGGCTCGTGGATGAAATCCATTCGGCGATCAGGCAGCCGTTGGAATGCATGGGGCATCTGATCACCACCGATGCCAGCATCGGGATCGCGCTGGCCCCCGGCGACGGAGTAGACCTCGATCAGTTGTTGAAGAATGCGGACCTTGCGCTTTACGGCGCCAAGGGCGACGGACGGCGAACCTATCGCTTCTTCGAGGCCGGCATGGATCAGCGCGCCAGGGCGCGGCGAAGCCTGGAGCTCGAGCTGCGTCAGGCGATCAGCGACGGCATCCTCGAGATCTACTATCAGCCGGTGGTCAATATCGAAGACGACAAGGTTTCATCCTGCGAGGCGCTGCTGCGGTGGCGGCATCCCGAACGCGGCATGATTTCGCCGGCGGAATTCATTCCGATCGCGGAAGACAGCGGTCTGATCAACCAGCTCGGCCTGTGGGTGCTCAATACCGCCTGCGCCGAGGCCACCACCTGGCCGGATCATGTGCGCGTTGCGGTCAACGTCTCGCCGGTGCAGTTCAGGAGCCCGTCGCTGGCGTTGAACGTGGCGGCGGCGCTCGCGGCTTGCGGCCTTCCGGCCAGCAGGCTGGAGCTCGAGATCACCGAGGCCGTGCTCATTCGCGACGACGAGGCGGCGCTCGACATGCTGCACCAGCTGCGCGAGCTGGGCGTTCGGATCGCGCTGGACGATTTCGGCACCGGATATTCCTCGCTCAGCTACCTGCAGCGTTTCCCGTTCGACAAGATCAAGATCGATCGCTCCTTCATCAGGGATATCGCTGGCGCCGGCGCATCCTCGTCCATCGTCCAGGCCGTGGTGAACATCGCGGCCGCCAGCGACATGACGACCACGGCGGAGGGTGTCGAAACCGAGCAGCAGCGGAATCTGCTCTACATCCTCGGCTGCACCGAGATGCAGGGCTATCTGTTCAGCCCCGCGATACCGGCCGCAGATGTCAGGCGGCTGTTGCTCTCGCACCGCGGCAGGGCCATGTCGGCTGCTTGAAGCCGGCTGCTTGAAACACCCGGCGCGGCTTGCTATCCAGTTCTGCATAACAAGAAACAGGGCAGGGTGGACCGCGATGAATCGCGACAACGCATCTTGAGCGAGCCGGGGCCGCCTTCCGCGCTCGCACCATTCCGTGTCAGGAATTACCGCTTTCAATGGCCGGCTGATCTGATCACCTCGTGGGCGTTCGAGATGGAAACGCTCATTCTCGGCTGGTACGTGCTGGTCGAGACCGGATCCGTCCTGCTGCTTACCTTGTTTGCCTCGCTCGGCTATGTCGGTACGCTGGTAGCGCCGATGTTCGGCGTTGTCGGCGACCGGATCGGTCATCGCGATCTGCTGGCGATGATGCGCACGACCTACGCGGTGCTGGCGGTCGTACTCATGGCGCTGGCGTTGTCCGGCCACCTTGCGCCGCTCTATGTGTTCATGATCGCGGCCGTGATGGGCATCGTCCGGCCGTCCGATCTGGGCGTGCGCGGCGCTTTGGTCGCGACCATCATGCCACATGGCCAGTTGATCGGGGCGATCAGCATCTCGCGCACCACGATGGATACCGCGCGCATCGCCGGCGCGCTGAGCGGCGCCGGATTGTTTGCCGCGCTCGGCATGGGCCCGGCCTATGTGGCGATCGTCTGTCTTTATATTACGGCGACCGTGCTGACGCTGTGCATCGTGGCCCCGGCAAGGCCGCACGCGGCGGGCGAGGCTGCCAGCGAGGCGTTGCAGCGCTCGCCGCTGCGCGACCTCAGGGAGGGCGTGGCCTATGTCTGGACCACGCCGCGGATGCAGGCCGCGCTCTGGGTGGCGTTCCTCGCCAACCTGACGGCGTATCCGCTCACCAATGGCCTGCTGCCCTACATCGCCAGGGCGATTTACGGCACCAACCAGACCGGGCTTGGATATCTATCGGCGAGTTTTGCGATCGGCTCGCTGGCCGGTTCGATCGTGTTGAGCCTGATCCGCGATATCAGGGTGGCGCGGCTGATGATCGGCGCCACCGTCGTCTGGTACGCGACCTTGCTGATCTTCGTGCAGATGCAGACGGTGCCAACCGCGGTTGCGTGCCTGGTGGTGGCGGGCTTCTCGCAAAGCCTCGCCATGATCTCGATCGCCGTCATCCTGATGCGGACCGCGAGCGAAAATTTCCGCGGCCGGGTGATGGGGGTACGCATGATGGTGATCTATGGCCTGCCGATCGGCCTGTTGGCTGCCGGCAGCCTGATCGACGAGATCGGATTCGCAGCGACTGGAACACTCTATGCGGTGGCCGGCCTGGCGCTGATGCTGGCAGTCATCCTGCACTGGCGCGCCGACCTCTGGCACGTGCACGCGCCGGCGAATGCGAGGTAGGCAGACGGCCTCGGATCACGCGGGCCGGTCGACCAAAGGGGAACTTCCGATTGCGAGCGCACCTGGTCCGTGGCAGGCTCGGGACCGGCCATGGCGAAACGTACACCGCACCGGAAGACTGGAATCACGAGGCACAAGGTCGCCGACGGCATCTATCTGCTTCGGTTCAAGACCCAGTATGAACTGACGTCGACGTTCCTGCGCGTGCAGGAGCATTACGAGTCGCCGCAGTTTCACGGCCGGATATTCACGCTCGAACAGTATATGGACTGGTACGTCGCCGAGAACGGCGCCTTTAGCTACTTTCAGGACTGGTCGGGCTTCAACGTACCTTCGACGGCCTTCCAGCCCTTCTACGAGGGCAAATTCGATCCGCTGACCCGCAAGGAAAAGCGGCTGCTCGGGCTATTCAGAAATCTGCAGGGACGCTTCTACGTCATCGGAACTTACGACGACGGAAAGAAGGGGACCCTTACCCATGAACTCGCTCACGCGCTGTTCTTCATCGATAATGACTACCGGCATGCCGTGCGCGAGGCGATGGGTGGCTACGACACCTCAGCGCTCGAAGAGCAACTGGCCAAGGCGGGTTATGCCCGCCACGTCATTGCGGATGAAGTGCAAGCCTATATCGTGGCGCCTTCCGGTGAGCTGGGTGCAGCTTCACGGGCACTGATGCCGTTGCGCAAAAAATTACGCGCACTGTTCAGGCAGCATGCGAAGGGGCTGTCGCTGCCCGCGATCACTTGAATTTTGTCGTAATGAAAGTGACAGTTTCCTGCTGCCTAAAGTAGTTGCAATGCCAGACGGTGTTCGAGGTCTTGAAGTCGCAGACATCCTGCACCTTGAGAGGGAAATCGAGCTCGCCGAGTTCCGTCATTGAAAGCGTGTCGACGACGAGATCGTTCGCGCCCGGGAAGACAATGTCGGCAGCAAGATCTTTCATCCGATCCTGGCGGAAGTTTTGCCAGAACATCCACCCCGGATTGTCAGTCTCGAAGTTCGATTTGACCACGTAATACATCGGACTTACCGCACAGGGGCCCAGCCGAAGCAAGTTGAGTTCATGGTTGTTCTCGACCCTCGATTGGCCGGAGAGTCCGGGGATCAGCGCAACCAATGCATCGAGCAGGGCCGTGTTGGCGAGAGCGCCCGTCACGGACACGATCACCTCAATCAGCGAACTCGCGACCCAAAGAAATGGATTGGCGGCACCGGCGAGCTTCATCGTTCCTGCGGCGAACGTGCCGATGTTTGAAAACAGGCTCATGGCATGCTGCAGCTTGTCGGGTGCCGCCAGCGATGTGCCATGCAGCGGCGAACCGGCAAAAACCACGCGCACCGGGGTATCGGGCGAAAGATCAAGCGACTTCCCGAAGGCCTCCAGCCACCAGCGGACGATCAGTCCTCCGCGGCTATGTGCGATGACATCGATCTGCCCGGACGAGCCGGCCATGAACCGTCCGAGCTCGAGTGCATTGATGACCGGACTTACCGCGAGCGTCGCGTGCTCGAAGAATGCAATATTGTCATATTTTCGCTCACCGCTGTGAGCCGCATCGAGGAATGCCTTGCCGTGCGGCGTGGCGACAAACTCTCCGAGCATGTTGTCGGCATTGGAGAATGTCCCATGCACAAACATCAGCGTCCGGCCGGTAAATGGCCCTCTGATATCGGTCGCATCAAGAACAAATTTATCGTTGGGCAGCCGTCGCAACGGCCGCAATCGCGAACGGAGGGTCGTCGGGATCGATGGGTTGAGGTGCTGGTCGATGGTGCCGATTCCCGCGGTCACCTTGTTCGGGGCGAGCACCGGAAATTGTTTGGCGAGCACCAGGGTGCCGTCAGGGGCTGCGGGCAAACCGGCGCGCGCCCGCTTGCGACGCAGCGAGGACCCGCTTGCCGGAACGCCGTCGCGCCAGAAGAGGACGCCGTCCTCTTCCACCAGCGAGACGGTTTTGATCGGATTCTCCGGCGTATTACCGGCCCGGCGGCGGCGGCGTCGTAGCCCGCCGACTGTTTCTTCGTCTTCGTTGTACTCCACGTAAAGGCCTCGGAAGATATCCTTATGGTCTTCCAGGGCCTTGAGTTGAGGCTGAAACCTGGTGGGATCTTCGAAGATGTGTTGGGGCATGTTCGATTCCGTCACGCGTGGATGATCGGAAGAGGGGTGACCGGCGGTGATGCGGCGCGGGCAAGTTGAACGTCGAGCAGGCTGTCGAACTCTTCCCTGCTGCGCAGGTTCGCTCGGCCCTCCGTCTTGGCGTCGCTGAAACTGCTGCCATTTGTCAGGAAGGTGGCCTCCAGCATCACGAGATCGCCCGACATCACATAGGCCATGACCTCGGCGTAATTCAGCGCGGTCAGACGCCATCCGTATCGATCGACGTAGGGCAACCCAACATCGCGCGCGACCTTGTCTCCCACGGCCGGCACCGTCGCCGGCACTTTTTTCACCGTGGCAAAGACTTCGTCATGAACTTGGTCCGATCGCCAATAGCCCACGAAGGCATGGCCCGTCAGCAGAACGAGGACTGGATATATGCCGACATATTCGAGGCAAGATGCGAGCAGCAGCGCAAGATCGATGCACGTGCCCGAGTTGGACCCGACGATTTCGCTGGGCGTGCGCAGACGTTGCGTCTTGGTTGAATAGGCCGGCGGCGGATTGATATACTGAAATCGATATTCGCTAACGAGAGCAGTCCATACCGACTGCACTTGCTTGTCGACGACGTCCGGATCCTCCTGCTGGTAGCCGTCGAAGCCAGCGCCCAGATCGTCAAGAATTCCGATCAGGTATCGGCGCGCTGAGTTGATGATCTTGAGAATCGCCGGATCCCTCGGCAGCACAAACGAGGGCAGCCAGGGATTGTTCTCGGTGTCGTCGAGCCACTCATCGACCGGGATGAGAGTCACGCGCCGGGTCTCCTCGCAGGCCGTACGTCCCCCGCAGGTTACCTTGACATAGACGGTCGATTGCACGCGCTCGCGCAAGGCGCGCGAGAGGCTCGCAGTCAACGGAATCATCACTTCCGATGCCAGCCCGAGCTGCACTTCGTTGAGCACCTCGATCGTCTGTCGATATGGGTAGCTCTCGGCGCCGACGTAAAGCTCCACATGTACGGTGATGTCCTCGAGCGGACCATCCACCAGTTTGGTCAGGGTGAGTTTGGAAAGCAGTTGCCGGCTATTGTGCAACAACGAATAATTGACCTCATCCTCAACGGCGAGATCGACCAGGATCAGCTTGTCGATTGCGGTATTCCTGAGCTTTTCCAGATGGGCAAGGCGGCGTTCCCGCTGCTTCTCAACTGCCAGCTTCTTGGTCTTTACCGTCGCTTTCGCCCGGACGTTCTTTGGCGACCGCGACGTATGCGCCTGATCGAATATGCTTCGCCCCATCCAGATCACGATGGCGGTGCCGTGCAGACGATCACTGCTCCGCATTTTCTCCCAAGCGGCCTGAAACGCCTCGGGAATGGTGAGGGGAGTGTTATCCTTTTGCGGCCGGCACCACGCCCAATAGAAAGCCTGAAAGAAAAGCTCACACAGCTCGTCGTCGATTTCGTCGAGAAACCCGAGGGCGGCATGGGCGCCCTTGGCGACCAGTTCGCGGGCGGTGTGGGCTCCGGAATAGAACAGGTTCAAGGTAACGACGTATGGCGGCTTCTTTGAGCTCACCAGAATATTTGCCAGACCGTCAGGGCCGTCGTAGCGGACGGGACGTTCGCTCTCGCCCGCTTCACGGAGCACCATTCCATCGAGAAGACGGCCAGACGCGGTGGAGATGTCTTTCCAGATAGCCGGCTTCTCCTTCTGAAAAACGTCGTAAAATCCCTTCACGAACCAGCCTGCCTGATGCGCATCGATGCCGGTGACGTGGATTGCATCCCACTTGTCTTTCTTTACCTCCTCTCTCAGCTCGGTAATCTGCGGCGTTTTCTTGATCAGCATGTCGTCTTCAAACGGGCCGGTCGCTCCCACCGCCGCCCGGATACGATCCTCCTCGTCGCCGAATACGTATGTGTCCTTCAGCCGGCCCGGCGCGCTCTCGACGAACAGAACCTGCTCGGGAGGGCGTGGAATGACGGACGGCGAACCGTTGCGGAAAAGACGCGTAATGAGCAGGGATTGAAAACGACCCTCGCTGCGGGTCGCGGCGCTGATCAGGTACTCCCAGGGGAATTCGGCCGCGGCTTCGTAAATTCGGGTTGCGTCGGCGTCGCTGCGGTCCCAGTCGTGCAATTCGACTTCGATGCGGTCGACCAGGGCCAGTTGCCGGAGGAAGTCGCGATGGACGCCGATGCTGTTGAGGTCTTCGCTCGCGCGGTCGGCGATCGTGGAACGAAGATCCGGGTCGGAAGCCCACCGCGCCCGACCGCGCAGGATATAGTTCCACTGCTGTGCCAGACGCGGCAGTCGTTCCGGGTGATCCGGTCTTGCAACCAGCACGCCGCCTTGCGCGCGGATGGTGACGAACCCTTTGCCTGGGTTAGTCTGGGTAGCGGGGGGCTTCGAAGCCTTCTTCTTCGCGCTGCGTTTGCTCGGACGGTTTGCCATTCGGGCAACTCCCGACAAATATGGAAGGCGGCTTCGGGCCTCTAAAATCTTGTAAAAAATGAATGCACGTTAAAGTAGTTTGCTACCTTTAACAAAAATTTCGTGTCTGGCAAAGAGGCTTGGCGCCGCAGCGCCGCCGCAGCTGCTCGGAGGGGCGCGGGCGTCCCACAGCAAGCGGGCGCCCGGTTTATCCATTCCTTCGGTCGGCTTGGTGGTGCTTGAATGTCGGCTGGTGCGATGCGGCGGGCCGGCGGTCGCCGCCTCACTGCATCTTGATATTGGCCTCTTTCAGCACCGGCTCCCATTTCGCGGCCTCACTGCGCATGTAGGCGTCGAAATCCTTGGGCGAGCTGCCGACCGGCGTGGCGCCCATCTTTTCCAGCGCAGTGAGGAGGACCGGATCTTTCAGCGCGGTGGCAAGGTCGTCGTGGATCCTGGCGACCAGGTCAGGCGCCATGCCGGCGGGTCCGAGAAAACCCCACCAGACCGAGGCGTCATAGCCGGGGATGCCTGCCTCCG
Organism: Bradyrhizobium sp. McL0615; assembly: GCF_049993905.1. Classification (NCBI taxonomy): domain Bacteria; kingdom Pseudomonadati; phylum Pseudomonadota; class Alphaproteobacteria; order Hyphomicrobiales; family Nitrobacteraceae; genus Bradyrhizobium; species Bradyrhizobium sp. McL0615. Next base: position 4,001,314 of record NZ_CP188254.1, read on the forward strand.
CGACCGTGGGAACATCGGGCAATGCCTTCGAACGCTGGGCCGTCGTCACCGCAAGCGCGCGCACCGCATTGCCCTCGAGCTGGCCGACGACTTCGGGCAGCGGATTGACGCTCATCGGAATCTCGCCGGCGATGACGGCGGTCAGCGCCGGGGCGCCGCCCTTATAGGGGATGGACTGGATCTTCACCTTGGCCATGTAGTTGAGAAGCTCGCCGGCGAGATGGGCCGAGGTGCCGTTGCCGGACATGCCGTACGATAAAGACTCCGGCTTTGCGCGCGCCGTCGCCAGCAACTCCTGCAAATTCTTTACCGGACTGTCTTTAGACACCACGATTGCGAGCGGCGAATAAGCGATCTCGCTGATCGCGGTAAAATCCTTGAAGGTGTCGTAGGGCAGTTTTGGATAGAAGAACTGGTTCAGCGGATGGCCGCTGGCGACCAGGATCAGCGTGTAGCCGTCCGGCGCCGATTGCGTGAGCGCCTGCGACGCGATGATGCCGCCGGCGCCCGGACGATTTTCGATGACCGGCTGCTGTCCCCAGGTCTTCGACAGCGATTGCCCGAGCGTGCGCGCCAGCACGTCGACGGCGCCGCCGGCGGCGTAGGGCACCAAAATGCGCACGGGCTTGGTCGGGAACGTCTCCGCATAAGCGTTTGTGCCGGCCAGCGTAAACAGGGCGGTGGCGGCGATGCCGTGGATGATTGCTCTGCGTGAGGACATGAAATCCTTGCTTATTGGCCGTATCATTTGAGAAATTCATGCGCCGTTCCTCGTCGCGTGTGGCAGTACGTGACGAGGCGGCGTGGGCATCGCTATTCCGCAGCCGACATCGTGGCGCCGCGCAATCCGGCGCGTGCGATCGCGGCTCCCACCACGCCATCCGACTTCATCTCGTTGGTGAACTGGCGGATGAAAGCCATTGCCTGCTCGCGTCCTTTGGGAATGGCGATGGCGTGCCGCTCGATCCCCCAGCGGCCTTCGAGAACTTTCGATCCCGGCAATTTCTCAGCCATTTCGAACAGCGCGGCCTTGTTGGTCGCGTAGGCATTGATCGCGCCGGTCGACATCATCTCGATCGCGACATCGAAGGTGGCGGCGCGAACGATCTGGGCATGCTTGAAGTCGCGCGAAAGGGCGGCGTCGGAGGAACTGCCCGTGGTGACGCCGACGCGCAGCCCCGGCGCATCGACCTCCGCCGGTACTGTCAGCGCGGACCCGCGCGGGACGAGATAGCCGAGCTCGATTTCGAGAAAGGGCGGACCAAAATCCATATCGCGCGCCCGCACCGCCGTCGCATTGGTAAAGGCGACATCGACCTCTCCACTTTTGACGGCGGCGAGGACTTCGGCGTTTTTGGCGAACACGACCGGCTCAAAGGGGACGCCGAGCCGCCGCGCGAGCTCCTTGCCGAGATCGTAGCCGACGCCGCGCGGCTCGCCCGATCCGGCATCCGGCAGGATCGAGGTTGGCGTTCCCGGATAGAGTCCGGCCCGCAACGTGCCCGACGGCGCCAGTATCAGGCGCGGTTCCAGATCGACCGCGATGGCAGGGCCACAGGCCAGTGCGCCGGCAACGATTAGACACGCAACGATGATCCGGTGCATCCGGCGGCTCTCCCTGGCCATTCCGTCCAGTCGTGGGGCGGCACGCCACCCAGATGTTTGTTGACTGGACCTGATATTTTGTACAAACGTACAAAAGTCGAGAGCGGAAAGCAAATGCCATGACGCGAAATCCCAACATGCGGGAAGCCATCCTGAGCGCGGCCGAACTGCTGTTCTCGACGCACGGCTTCAATGCCGTCTCGATCCGCGACATCGCGCTGGAAGCTGGCGCCAATCCGGGCAGCATCACCTATCATTTCAAGAGCAAGGACGGCTTGCTGCTGGAAATCTACAAGCGCCATTGCGGGCCGATGAACAAGCGCCGCATCGAATTGCTGGTGGCGGCAAGGCGCGTGCGCGACGTTCAGGACCGGCTGGAGGCGATCGCGCGGGCCTATGTGCAGCCGGCGTTTTCATCGAGCAGCGACCTTGCCGGCGGCGGGGCACGCTTCACGCGGCTGCGCGCCGTGATGTCGGCCGAAGGTAACGCGGTGGTGGGGCGCATCATCGCCGAGATCTTCGACGACACCACCAACGCCTTTATCGAGGCGATCGAGGAAAGCCTGCCGCATCTGCCGCGGACGACGATCGTGTGGCGGTCGCAATTCCTGCTCGGCGCACTCTACTATACCCTCGTCAGCCCGGAGCGGGTCACGCGGCTGTCCCGCGGCGAAGCCGATGGCGCCGACATGGCGGAAGCGATCGAGCAACTCGTCGCATCGACGGTCGCCTCGTTGCAGGCGTCCGACGTCGATCACATCGACAGCGCATCCCCCCGACCGAAGCCGGCCCAGCCACCCGCAAAAAGCGTCGCCGCAAAGCGGAAAGAAAATCCGGTCGACTAGTTTTCCCGGAAATTATCTAGCGCGAGTCCAACACTGCAGAAGGCATCATGCACAAGCCGACGATCCCCGGACCCGATCCCGATACGCGAACGCCGAAATTCAAACTCCCGGCGCTGGCGTGTGACGCGCATACCCACATCTTCGGTCCCGGTGACAAATACCCCTACGCGCCGGGACGGCCCTATACGCCGCCCGATGCGCCACTGGAAGATTTCCAGGCGCTGCACAGGAAGCTCGGGATCGGGCGCGCCGTCATTGTCAATGCCAGCGTGCACGGCACCGACAACCGGGTCGCGCTGGATGCCATCGCGGTCAGCAACGGCACTTTTCGCGCCGTCGCCAATATCGACGACAGCATTACCGAGCGCGGCCTTCGCGACCTGCACGAAGGCGGCTTTCGCGGTTGCCGCTTCAATTTTGTGCGCCATCTCGGCGGGGTGCCTGATATGGCCGCCTTCCACCGCATCGTCGCGATGGTCGCGCCGCTCGGCTGGCATATCGACCTGCATTTCGACGCGATCGACCTGCCGGAATATGCCGGGATGCTGGCAGAACTGCCGGTGCGCTACACCATCGATCACATGGGACGCGTCAAGGCGTCCGACGGCCTCGACCAGCTTCCGTTCCGGACGCTGATCGAGCTGATGCAGCGCGACGAGAAATGCTGGGTCAAGGTGTGCGGCTGCGAGCGGGTATCGTCGGGCGGACCGCCGTTCCATGACGCGGTGCCGTTCGCGCGCCGCATCGTCGAGACCGCGCCTGATCGTGTGATCTGGGGGACCGACTGGCCGCACCCCAATGTGAAGGTGATGCCCAATGACGGCGATCTGGTCGATTTGATTCCGCTGTTTGCGCCGGAGCCCGAACTGCAGCAGAAGATACTGGTCGACAATCCGGCGCGGCTGTTCGAGTTTTGAAGGAGCGCGTGCGATGGCGGACAAGCGATACACAATGAGTCGGCGCGGCGCGTCGCTCGCCGGGATGGCCGCGCTGGCGGCGGCATTGTTGCGGCCGCAGATCGCCGACGCGCAAAGCTATCCGACCCGGCCGGTGCGGCTGATCCTGCCGTTCGGCGCGGGCGGGGTTGCCGACGTCACGGCACGGCTCGTTACCGAAAAACTCGGCGAAAAGCTCGGCCAGCGCTTCGTCATCGAGAACATGGCCGGCGCCGGCGGCATCAACGCCGCGCGCGCCGTGCTGTCCGCGCCTGCGGACGGCTATACGCTGGCGCTGTTTTCCAACGGCACCGCTATCTCGGTATCGCTATTCAAAAGCCTCGGCTTCAATCCGGTGACCGACTTCGTTCCGGTTTCGAGCATGGGCTATTTCGATTTCATCTTCGTCACCCAGGCCGGCGCGCGATATCCGACGCTGGCTGAATTCATCAAGTCAGCGAAGGAAAAGCCCGGCGCGCTCAATGTCGGCACCATCAATGTCGGGTCGACGCAGAATCTCTCGGCGCAATTGTTCAAATCGACTGCCGGTGTCGACGTCGCCATCGTGCCGTTCCGCAGTTCGCCCGATGTGCTGATCGCGCTGTTGCGCGGCGATATCCAGATGGCGATCGAGAATTACACCGCGGTGCAGTCCCATGTTGCCGACAAGGCAGCTATTGCGGTGGCGTCTTCGGGCACGGTCCGCACCACATTCCTGCCCGAGGTGCCGACGGTGAAGGAAGCCGGCGGTGGCGATTTCGAGGCGCGGTCCTGGAACGCGATATTTGCGCCCAAGGGCACGCCGCCGGAGGCGATCAGGACGCTGAACGCCGCGCTGCGCGAGGTGCTCGACATGCCGGATTTAAAGAAGCGCGCGCTCGATCTCGGCATCGAGGCCAAGGCCAGTTCGCCCGAGGAAATCCTCGACCGGCTGAAGGCTGATATCGATAAATGGGCAGCGGTGATCGAGCGGGCGGGAATTACCAAACAATAGTCACGCGGCCGGTGCGGCCCACCACGTGCAACAAGCCAAGAAGGAAATCCCGATCATGAGCAATGCTGGCAAAACGGGCCTGGTGGTCACCGCGCATCCCGGCGATTTCGTTTGGCGCGCGGGCGGCGCGATCGCGCTGCATGTGAAGAAAGGTTATCGCGTCAAGATCGCCTGCCTGTCCTTTGGCGAGCGCGGGGAAAGCCAGTTTGCCTGGAAGGAAGCGGGCGCGACGATGGAGAAGGTCAAAGCTGGCCGGCGCGACGAGGCGCAGCGGGCCGCGGAAATGCTCGGTGCGGAGATCGAATTCTTCGACGCCGGCGACTATCCGCTGCGGCTGACGGAGGCGCATTTCGACCGCATGGTCGACATCTACCGCGAGCTCAATCCGTCCTTCGTGCTGACGCATGCGCTGGAAGACCCCTATAATTTCGATCATCCGAACGCCGCGCACTTTGCGCAGGAAACCCGCGTCGTCGCACAGGCGATGGGCCACAAGCCCGGCGCCAAATACACCTATTCCGCGCCGCCGGTGTTTCTGTTCGAGCCGCACCAGCCCGAGATGTGCAATTTCAAGCCGCAGGTGATCCTCAACATCGACGAGGTCTGGGAGATCAAGCGTAAGACGTTTGAAATTCTCGCCGCGCAAAAACACCTGTGGGCCTATTATGAGCGGGTGGCGCTGCAGCGCGGCGTGCAGGGCGGCCGCAATACCGGCAAGCCCATGACCTATGGCGAGGCCTATCAGCGACTGTTCCCGATGGCGATGGAGGAACTGGCATGAAGACCGTCGTCGTCCGCAACATCAAGCGCACTGATGCCGACCTGGTGAAACGGCTTGGGACGCTCGGCGTCGCCACCGCGCACGAGGCCTATGGCCGCTTCGGGCTGATGAAGCCCTATCTGCGCCCGGTCTGGAGCGGAGCCGAGACATCAGGCACCGCCCTGACCGTGCTGGCACAGCCCGGCGACAACTGGATGATCCATGTCGCGGTCGAGCAGTGCCAGCCCGGCGACATCCTGGTGGTCGGATGCACGACGGATAATACCGACGGCATGTTCGGCGATCTGCTAGCGACCTCGCTGATGGCGCGTGGCGTCAAGGGGCTGGTCATCGACGCCGGCGTTCGCGACGCCAAAGCGCTGCGTGAAATGGGCTTTCCGGTGTGGTCGAAGGCGATCTCGGCCAAGGGCACGGTGAAGGCGACGCTGGGTGCGGTCAACGTGCCCGTGGTCTGCGCCGGCATCAATGTGGTGCCTGGCGACGCCGTCGTCGCCGACGATGACGGCGTTGTAGTGATCGGGCGCAAGGACGCGGCCGACGTCGTCGCCAAGGGCGAGAAACGCGTCGCCGACGAAGACGGTAAGCGCAAGCAGTTGGCGGCCGGCGTGCTCGGCCTCGACATATACAAGATGCGCGAGCCGCTGGCGAAGGCGGGTCTCGTTTATGTCGACCAGTTGGAGGAAGACTGAGGTGGCGATGCGCCTCAAGACCTTGCTCGGCGACCATCCTGGCACGGCCGCGCTCAAGAATAGGTCCGTTAGGTCGGATCTGGTCGAGTTCGATTTCGTGCCGTATTCGCCGACCAACAAGGGCTTCAAGCCCATGGTACGCGAAGCGGCGTTCGACGTTTCGGAGATGGCGATCGTCACCTATCTGATGGCGAAGTCGTTCGAGAAGCCGATGGTGCTGCTGCCGGATGTCGTGCTGGCGCGGTTCCAGCATGGCCATGCGCTTTACAATGCGAAGGCGGGAAAGCTCGCGCCGCGCGACCTCAACGGCAAGCGCGTCGGCATCCGCTCCTTCACCACCACGACCGGCGCATGGCTGCGCGGCATTCTCGCCAATGATTACGGCGTCGATCTCGACTCGATCGACTGGGTGACGTTCGAGGACGCCCATGTCGCCGAATTCGTCGATACGACCAAGCGGGCAGGCGCGGGCAAGCAAATTGTCCAGATGCTGATCGACGGAGAGCTCGATGCGGTGCTGGGCGAGAAATCGGACCATCCGGATTTGAGGCCGCTGTTTGCCGACGTCGCCGCGGAGGAGAAGGTCTGGTTCGAGAAACACGGGGTGGTGCCGATCAACCACATGGTGGTGGTGAGCCGGACGTTGTCCGATCAGCATCCGGAAGTGGTGCGGGAGGTTCATCGGATGCTCGCCGAATCTGCCGCCACGTCATCCGCTGCACCGCGTTTTGACCGAGGCGAGATGCAGCGTTCGCTGGAGCTGATTACCGATTACTCCGCGCAGCAAAAGCTCATTCCGCGCGCGTTAGCGGTGGATGAACTATTCGACGACGTGACGCGGGCGCTTTGGTAGCCATCCGCACTGCCGTCATCGCCCGCGAAGGCGGGCGATCCAGTATTCCAGAGGCGTTCGTGCTCGACCGAGAAGCCGCGGCGTACTGGATACCCCGCCTTCGCGGGGTATGACGATCCGAGAATTTTAGCGATCAGGAGCAACACTATGACCCCCGAGCCGATCTTCGATCTCGCCCATCTCGGCCATATGGAAATGCTGACCCCAAAGCCAGACGAGAGCCTGAAATTCTTCGTCGACGTCATGGGCATGACGGTCAGCGGCCAGGAGGGCGAGTCGGTCTATCTGCGCGGCTGGGACGATTACGAGCGTTATTCGCTCAAGCTGACGGCCTCGAAAACCTCGGGCATGGAGCACATGGCGCTACGGGCGCGCAGCCCGCAGGCGCTGGAGCGCCGCGTCGCCGCGCTGAAGGGCTCGGGCTTCGACATCGGCTGGGTTGACGGCGACATGGGGCAGGGGCCGGCGTTCCGCTGCCGCGACCCCGATGGCCATATCGTCGAACTCTATTACGAGACCGAATGGTATCAACCGCCGCCCGAACTCAAGCCGGCGCTGAAGAACCAGGCGCAGCGGTTTCCGGCGCGCGGCGTCAATGTCCGCCGGCTCGACCACCTCAATTGTCTTGCGGTGGACATCAAGGCCAACCGTCTCTTCTTCGAGAATTATCTCGGCCTGCGCACCACCGAGCAGATCGTGCTCAACGACGGCACGGAAGCGGCGATGTGGATGACGATGTCAAACAAGAGCTACGATTTTGCCTATACCCGCGATCATTACGGCAAGGCCGGCCGCTTCCATCACGTCACCTACGCGCTCGACAGCCGCGAGGAGATTCTTCGCGCTGCCGACATCTTCCTTGAAAACGGCGTCCACATCGAAACCGGCCCGCACAAGCACGCGATCCAGCAGACATTCTTCCTTTATGTCTGGGAGCCTGGCGGCAACCGCGTCGAAGTCGCCAACGCCGGCGCCCGCCTGATCCTCGCGCCCGACTGGAAGCCGATCGTCTGGACCGAGGAGGAGCGCAAGAAGGGCCAGGCCTGGGGGTTGAAGACGATCGAGTCGTTTCATACCCACGGGACGCCGCCGGTGTGAGCGGCGGGGCCTGATCGGGCTGGAGCGCGCAATCCCTGCACCATCGCGATGCTCAGCTGCGTAGGGCGGGTTCTCTTTAACCCGCCGCTCCATGCGAGATGGCGGCTTAAGGAGAACCCGCCCTACGCGGGCTTGTCCGACATCCGGAAGCATATCCCAAAGCGACGATGTCCGATAAGGTCGCTGCCGGATCGAGCAAACTCGGTCCTCGCAAAAAACGGTCAGGGAGGAACGTCATGTCTAGGTGGAAAATATTAGCCGCGACGATGGCATTGGCTACGACGGTGGTCGTCACGACAGTGTCGCTACCGGTCTTTGCACGCGAACTTCAGCCTCTCGCCACGGCAGCCCCTGAACAGGTGGGCATGTCAGCCGAGCGCCTTGGGCGCATTGCCACGGTGCTGAAGAAGGAGATCGCCGACGGCAAGTTGCCAGGAGCAGTCGTCATGGTCGCCCGCAAGGGGAAGATCGTCTATTCGGACGCCATCGGCTTCCAGGACAAGGGCGCGAATACGCCGATGAAGCCTGACTCGATCTTCCGCATTTACTCCATGACCAAGCCGCTTGTCTCGGTGGCGGCCATGATGCTGGTCGAGGACGGCGTCATCCAGCTCACCGATCCCATCTCCAAATTCCTGCCGGCTTTCAAAGACATGCAAGTCAGCGTGGCGGCCCCCGGGCCCGACGGCAAGGCCACCTACACCAACGTACCGGCGGCAAAGCCGATCACCGTGCAGGACCTCTTGCGGCATAGCGCGGGTCTCGCCTATGCGGAGATCACCAAGAACGAGCCGGTGAAGGCGGCCTATGTCGAGGCCAAGTTCTCCCAGCCGGGCGTGCACGAATACGACTCCCGCGGCATGACGCCGGCCGAGCAGGTCGAGCGCATCGCCAAGGCACCGTTGATTCACCAGCCCGGCACGATGTGGGAATACAGCATGGCTGTCGATATTCTCGGCCGTGTCGTCGAGGCTGCGTCGGGCAAGCGGCTTGCCGTCTTTCTGGATGAGCGGATGTTCACGCCGCTCAAGATGGTGGACACGGGTTTTTGGCTTCCTGCGTCAAAGATGCCGCGCCTCGCGCAACCATTCCCGGTCGACCCGGCGTCGGGCCAGAAGGTAAGCGTACTCGATGTCTCTGCGGAGCCGGGGAACGATTCCGGCGGCGCCGGAGGCCTTTCAACCGCCAATGATTATTTGCGGTTCGGACAGATGTTGTTGAATGGCGGCGAACTCGACGGAGCCCGGGTGATGAGCCGCTCCACCATCAAGTTGATGACCTCAGACCATCTCGGCACGCGCGTCGCGGCACCCTTGCAGCCGGGTGAGCTTCTGTTGGGTACGCCGGGCTATACATTCGGCCTTGGCTTTGCAGTACGCCAGAGTGATGGGATTGCCGGCGTGCCCGGCTCCGCGGGCGAGTTCATGTGGGCTGGTTACGCCGGCACTTACTTCTGGATAGATCCCAAGGAAGAGATCGTCGGTGTCTACATGACACAGGCGCCGAGCCCGATACGCGCGTATTACCGCAAGATGTTCAAGTCGCTCGTCTATCAGGCACTCGTGGACTGAAGTCGTCACACCCTGCCTGCCGTCGCAAAAAGCGAGGTAGCGGCTTCGCTGCCTCGCTTCTCAATCAGTCAATGAGACCGGGGACTACTGGTCGCCAAAAGGCGCTCTGTTTCTCGCGATACAAAAATGTCGCTAGCGGCACAAACAAGCGAAGACGATCGCGTCGTTTTACACCCATGGCAGGGCGCCGGTGTGAGGAAGACGTCGGCGGTTGTCATTCTGCCTGCACGGCTGCGACAGAAGGAACTGCGACCGGTGATAGCAACCTTGCACCGCTGGCGCCGCGCACCATCTTGATGCGACGGCGTGAACGGCGTTGCGAGGTGGTCGATGGTGCAGCATGTGGATTTCACCAGCGAGGCGTTTTTTCGTGATCCGCAGGCCGGCGTCGCGCAACTGCGCGCGATCGGCCCTGCCGTCGCGACGAAATTCCCGATCGTCGGCCGCGTCTGGGTCACCACGACCTACGAGGCGGCGGCGCGGGTGTTGAAGGACGGCACGCTGTTCACGCTGCGCAAGGAAGGTGGCGCGCTGGTCGGGCTGCCCTGGTGGATGCCGAAAGTGATCGGAACGGTCGCCAACAACATGTTGACGATGGACGAGCCGGACCACACACGCCTGCGCAACATCGTCGATGAGGCGTTCCGACGCCGCGCCGTGCTCGACATGGAGCCGCACATCCGTGCCATCGCCGATCGCCTTGCCGATGAATTGTTCGGCGATGGCAGCCCGGCCGATCTGGTGCAGCGGTATGCGCGGATACTGCCGCTATCTGTCATTTGCGAATTGCTCGGCCTGCCACCGGCCGACCGGCCGAAATTCATCGCATGGGCTAATTCCCTGACGCACCTCACCAATGCATTCAGCTTTCTGCGGCTGATCGGCGGGCTGTTCAGGATGCGCCGCTATCTGCAGGGGCGTCTGCAGGTGGCCCGCGAACAAGGTGGCGAAGGATTGATCGCCGAACTGGTGCGGGTCGAGAAGGAAGGCGGCCGCATCACGCCAGACGAGATGGTCTCGATGGTGTTTCTGCTGCTTGGCGCCGGTTCCGAGACCACGACGCATCTGATCAGCGGATCGGTGTTTGAATTGCTGAAGGATACGGCCCGCCGCGACTGGCTCGCAGCGGACTGGAGCCGCGCCGGGCTGGCGGTCGAGGAATTTTTGCGCTTCGTCTCGCCGGTGCAATTCTCCAAGCCACGTTATGTGCGCCATGACGTCGATCTTGACGGCGTAAAATTGAAGAAGGGCGACCGGGTGATGGCGATGATCGTCGCCGCCAATCTGGATGCGCAGGCGAACGAATGTCCTGAACGCCTCGATCTGGAGCGGCGGCCGAACCGGCATCTCGCGTTCGGGACGGGCATCCATTTCTGCCTCGGCCACCAGCTCGCGCGCATCGAGGCGATCTGCGCGCTGCAGGCGCTGTTCACGCGCTGGCCCAGGCTTCAACTCGCGGTCGCGCCTTCGCAGGTTCGATGGCGGAGGCGGCCGGGTATTCGCATGATCGCGGAGCTGCCCGTGGTGGCGGGTATTTGACAGGGGCGGCGGGTGAGGGAAGGCGGCGAGAAAGCTGGCTGGGGAACTAGGATTCGAACCTAGACAAACAGAGTCAGAGTCTGTTGTGCTACCGTTACACCATTCCCCACCTAAGACGCTGATTTCGCACAACTTTCTTGGGAAGTTTTGCAATCAGGGCCAGGAGTTTTGCAAACCCGGCGATTTGCAGGGCCCATATAGCCGGGCCTGCGTTCGCGGTCTAGTCTTCCTTTGTTGGGCTCAGTCCTCCTTGTTCACAAGACGAAGCCGCTTTTGGCCGTCGGCGCCAACCTTCATCTGATCGCGGAACCGCATGTAATGCTCGACGTTCTGGCGGGACATGCCGATATCGTTGGCGATCTGGTCGACCTCATAGCCTTCCTCGGAGCGGGCGAGGATTCCGGTCCCGCGCAGCCCATGGATGGTCGGATGGTCGGCGTCATCAGGATCGATGTCCCAATCGTATTTCTTGACCTGGGCGCCAACCCATTCTTTCCAGCGGCGGCAGATGACGCGGCCTTCGGGGGTATCGGAGAGCCATCGCCCCCAGCGCGCGCGAAGACCGTCGGCCGTGTATTGCGCGCCCTTGGGAGAGTAGAGATACAGGTCCTCGCGGAAACGATCGATCGGCTTCAGCCAGCGGGAGTTCGTGAACGTCACCGGCGTTTCCGCCCAGCGGTCGAGTTCGAGCGCGTCGGCAGTGGCAAGCGGAATGTGGAAGGCGCGCCGGCGCTTGCGGGTTTTCTTTGGCCGGCACCATAGGCCGTTGCGATCGCGATGCTCCGGACCCATGCGGATCAGATCGCTTCCGCGCTGGCAGGTCATAACCCCGAGCCGCGTCATGCGGACCAGGTCTGGCCACGCGTGCGCGCGAACGAGATCGATCACCCAGGACGGCCACGGCACATGCCCGCGATCGGGGATGTCGAAGTCCTTCACCTTGTCGAAGGGATTGATTTTAGCGAGGTCGAGGGGGATGGCCCAATCCCAGATCGTGCGCCCGACCGACAGCATCTGGTTTGCCATCACCGGCGTTTCCTTCATGGCATCGCGCGCAGTTTGAGCTGCGAGCGGCGTCAGGTCTTTGACGCCCACCATGCCCCAGGTATCATGCGACTCGAAGCGACGCATGGTCACTTCGTAATTCGATCGGGTGCCTTCCGATAGTCGCGTGAACTCGTCGCTGCGGCGGTAGCGCGCAATGAGATCGCCGATGGAGCCCGGCGGATATGTTGTCGGTTCCGATGTTTTACGACGCTCGACTTCGGCCCAAAATGCCACCGGCTGAGTGTCGGCGTTCGGTAGTTTGATGCGCTCTCCCTCGCGATCGGTGCCGCGTCCGGGATTCCAATAATAGTACGTGTAGACCTTGCCGTTCGGCTTGCGAACGCTGGTCTTCTCAACGCCCTCAGGCAGCGTCACGCCGGATTCCCTTTTTCTTGCCAAAGTTCGCTGCCCCCAATACGGCCGCATCGGTGTCCGCCGCCTTCTTACTGGACAGCTTACGGTCTACGTCTTCCCAGCGCCAGCGGGGGGTGCCCGAAGGGAACGTGTCGCACGGTGAGGGCAGGCGACCCTCCTTCACCCATTGATCCCAAGTGTCCGTCGAAATTAGCAATTCGGCCGCTCCGGTTTCCCGGTCGACATAGGCCGGCGTCCTATCGCCCCGAAGCAAGTTGTCCTTCTTGCGCATTGTCATTCGAGCTTACCGGAGGGTTGGCCACCTTTCGGCGGCCTTGGCATGATTGTCATCTTGTCGCGCACCAGCACCGCGCAGGGCTGGCCTTTGCGGCCCATCCTGTCCAGCGATAGATGTAAGGGAAAACTGCGGAGTCGTAGGTGTCTCTCGCATCCTTGTAGACGCAAATTTGGCGAGGAGTTGTCCCTAGCGATCGCGCTCAGGTCACCTGCGACCGGACGAGGTACATGCACTTGCGTTTTCGCTAATCGAGAAGATGTCGGACGTGTTGATCATCCCGAGCATCATGCTCAGGTGACGCCTAGAGTGGAACGGCGGCTATAAACTCATCGTACGATTGGGTGCCACGGCGAACAAAAAGGAGAGAAGCTGCCCGCGGTTTTTGATTGTCGGATTTTTTCGGCGTAAGGGGCGATGCACGCAGCCCGCTCTAACAATGAAGGCGCTTTCCCGATACTTGGGGCAAGAGCCCACCGCGACCGCAACAGGGCTCTGGACGGCTGTCGATTTCGTTGTTGGTTCGGAAAAAAGCACTCGAACCTGCAACCAGACCGCTATGCGGTTCTGCGCGCTCTGTGTGTCTCGATGGTGCAAGGGGGATCGCTATCGACGGCGTCCAGCAAACCCGTCAGGCTCATAACCTGAAGGTCATAGGTTCAAATCCTATCCCCGCAACCAAGTTTTAAGCCCTTGAGAACGCGTCGTTTTCGAGGGCTTTTTGCTGCGCTGAACACGGTTGGAAATTTCGCTCGTGGAAGCGTCGTGGAAGCGGCAGGAGGAAAGTCGCGGCGTAAAATCGACGAGGGTGGCCGGGGCGCGATGACTCAATTGTGATCGCAGATCGATGGCGAACGCCACAAGTAGAGGCAGATCACGGCCCGCGTAGCCGTCGACGAACTTTGCTGCGCCGGCTGCGCTGTCTCACCGGGAAGCTGCGAAAGCGATCCGCGCAGCGCGCCGTTGGCAAAATGATATCTAACGTATGCTCACTTCAGTGGAACGTCGCCAAGTCAACACGGCGCTCGATTTCCGTCAGACTAGAGCGAGCGCAGGAAGAAACGGGGTTCACACATGGCGGGATGGATGGTGACGGTCTCGATCACCAAGGATGACGATGAAATCGGCCACGAAATGTATGCCGTTGCAATCAGCGATCCGGAGCAGGCCATCCAGTCGGCCTTGAAGGCGGCCGAAGGCGAGGCGGCGGTCGTGAATTGCGCGATTGACGAAAAGTCGATCAAAACGCTCGGACTGAACTGGGGCGAGGTACTGAAGATATTGAACGACAAATCCGATCCGCTCACCAGCAGCGCACGGCGTCACTAGGGCGCGAACTCATTCATGGAGTTCAAAGACCCGACCCGGATCGAGGAGGTCGGGCGAGACATGATCGTCGAAGCGGCCCCAGTATCGTCTCCGGTCCAAGACCTGCCGATCGCAATATCGCCAGCAATGTTGAGGAGCGCACCGGCACCTACCGGCCGAGCCGGCACCTGGAGCGTATCCGCGACAGCTTTGAGCGGCAGGGCAAGGACCCCGAAGCTTTCGTGCGCTCACACGTCCGCCGCCTGGAAGCACTGCGGCGGGCGGGCTTTGTCGAGCGAATTGACGCCGATCATTGGAAGGTCCCAAAAGATATCGTCGAGCTTGGGCAGGCCTACGACCTCAGCCAGAGTCGGCGACGGGCTGAGAATACGGCCGCTCTCGGCCATCGGTCTCGACCGGCAGATTGTCAGCGATGGTGCGACTTGGCTTGACCGGCAGATTATTGCCGAGGACCGCTCGGAAATCAGGGACAGCGGCTTTGGCAGAGAGGTCAACAAAGCCATCAGCCGTCGGGCTCGGCGACTTGTCGAGATGGGCATTGCGACCGCTAAGGATGGCAACGTTCGCGTCCCCGTGGACACGGTGGCGACTCTTGAGCGACGGGAGGTTGAGCGCGTGGCCATCAGATGGCGAGAGAGCGCGGCCTAACCTACGCCAGCCTCGTCAGCGGGCGGTTTGCAATGATCGACAACGGGCTCGGCGTTCAGCTCGTGCCCTGGCTACCGCTCCTTGAGAAGCGCATCGGCCAGCATATCGGCGGACTTATGCGCGACGACGGTGGCATCGAGTGGACCTTTGGAAGAAACCGGGGGCTGAGCCTGTAATGCAGCCCTGATGAAGGCGCGCCTGCTACCCTCGTTTGGGCCGGACCGCCGCCGCCCTGTCAAGGCGGGCGCGTGTCGCGCTCCCGCTTCGCGGCTGGCGGCCTTGACAGGCCGGCGGCGGCCCCGGCGCTGGGCTCGTCGTGCAGGCAAGGAGGGAGCATCGCGCTTCACATCCCGCACGATCCCGGCATTGGGTCAGACCCGGTCGGATCAGGCAGGCGCTTGAAGCAGCCGGCGCGGCCCGGGTAAGGGCTGAAACAAACCCTGCTATTCGTGGCGATCAACAGAGGATGCGGCAGGCTGGGCGAGCCTTTAGAATCAGCGCGATCAATTGGCCAAGAATATAGGGAAGCTAGACGTCTGGCGTTAGCGCTTAAGTTGCGATACTCTGTGGCCGCTCGTCACAGGTCTACGGATTGCCGATGCCGTTTACTTTCCAGTCTTTGGAGGATGGTTACAACCGCAACTGGGCTAATCTGCAAATCCGACCACGCATTGTTGCTCAGGCGAAAAAGACAGCTGCGCGATTGCTGAACGGCAAGGATACCTATCAGCAGATCGAGGCAAAGACAGGCGTACCCTGGTATTTCATCGGGCTCTGCCACTTCCGGGAATCGGACTTCGACTTCAACACCTATCTGGGCAACGGTCAGCCGCTTGATCGGGTCACGACCGAGGTCCCCAGGGGCCGGGGTCCCTTCCCCAGTTTTGTCAACGGCGCCGTCGATGCGCTCAGGATTCAAGGTCTTGTCGGCGCCAGCGACTGGAGCATCGCCCGGATACTATTCCGGTTGGAGGGCCTCAACGGATTCGGCTATCAAAGCCACGGAGTTAATTCGCCCTACCTCTACGGGGGATCGACACTCTATGGTCCGCCCGAGGCCAAGGGCGGAAGATACAATGGCGTGTTCGATCCGGGCGTGGTCGATACTCAACTCGGCACGGCCGTCATCCTCAAAGCGCTGACGGGTCTCGATTCGTCGATCAAGTTTGACGCACCTCCGGCCCTTGGCTTCAGCGAGCCGGATGATGAGCGGGCAAAAGACGTCCTCGTCGTCCAGCGGGCGCTCAACGCGCTTGGCGCCAGCCCTGCGTTGGCTGAAGACGGCGTCATGGGTCCCAAGACCATGACGGCAGTTGCGCTATTCCAACAGCAAAACAACTTGACGCCGGCGAACGGCCTCCTCGGCGCCGCGACGATCGCGGCCATCCTCAAGATGGCTGCGCCGGCGCCGCTGCAACAACAGCCACAGCCGCCGCAACAGCAGCAACCACAACTCCCGGTGCCAGCGGATGTGGCCGGCGTTCTTCAGCGAATCGAAAACGTGCTGACCCAGATCCAGTCGGGCAACTCAAATCTACGATCGACCGATCCGGCCATGCTGCTGCAGAGATTACTAGCGCTTAACGTTGGCCAAACGCCTGCTCAGCTGCCTGCCCCGGCCAACGACCAGTTGAGCCAGGTGATGAAGGTGCTCAATGTCCTTCTCAGCCGGGACCGCACGCCTGCGCTCGGGCAGGTCAATGGCGCGCTTGGCGACACCATCGGCAATCTCCTCAACGGGAAGAAGTCGGCGCTCGGGATCGGCGGCAGCCTTCTGACCGCCTTGCTCATGAACGTGCCGACCGATGCAGGCGCCGTCGCGCAAGGCGGCGCATTGATCAAGATGCTGGCGCCGATCGTCGGTGCGGTGCCCGGACTGGGCCAGGTCGCGCTGCCGCTTTTCCTTGCTATGGGCGCTTGGGGCGTTCTGGGCAAACTCGAGAAATGGGCGCAGCCATGGTTGCAGTTCGCGCCACAGCCGCAAGTGCCAGCCGAGGTAATCCGGGCTCTCCTTCGGATCGAAGACCTGCGTACGCAGATTCAGTCGGGCGCTCCGCCCAACGTCGGCCAAAATCCGGGATCTGCCCCACCCACGTCAAACGATCAGTTGGGGCAGGTCATCAAGCTGCTCAGTGTCATTCTCGGCCAGACCGCCACGCCAGCGCCATCTGCTTTGGCAAGGATTGGCGATTGGGCGGTTCGCAGCGTCGCTGCCGCTGGAAGAGTGCTGAGTCGATGGCGTGGATACAGCAAGACTGAAGACCGCCGTGTCGATCTGGCCCTGCTTAAGATGGACGGGAGCTCGGCGGCAGTAACCGAAGAGGAAGCGCTGCTGGCACAAGCCCACTACTGCGTTCGCGTTCACATCGGCGAGCGCCTACCCGAGAGCCTTCTGCCCGAACCGCCGCCGCCGATTGCACCATTGCTTACCGAATCCCAATCCGGCCATGAGCTTGAGGTCGCCATCTTCGGCAAGGACTTTGCCGTCGTTGGCCCCACCACCAGGCCGCTTTTTCTGCCCAGCGAAGGGGCGTCGAAGCAAATCTACTTCGAAATCGCCGCCCCCGAGCAACCAGGGCCGGCGCAATTTCGCGTCGGAATCTATCATCAAAATCACCTGGTCCAGTCGTTTGTGTTCGGTGGCGTCGTCGCCGGCTCAAGCGAGCAGGCAGACCGCCCGCGAGCCCGCTTCCTGCTTGAGTTCAGCCGAACAGCAAACTTCAAGAACCTGACTGCGCTCGCTCCGCGCGGCTTGTCGATCGGTCTCAACGCCAACGGCAGCGCAACTCACGGCCTGTTCGTCAAAGCGATCGGCGGTACCGCCGAGTTCTCCTTGCCGCAACAGCTGCTCCAGGACCAGGTGACCAAGTTTCGGGACCTGCTGCAGCAGGCCACCTTCATCAGCCCAGGCCAGGCCAGATTTTCGACCTACCCAGACCCTAGTGATGGGATCTCGCCAGATTTCCACAAATATGCTGCGCAATTCGCCGACTATGGACACGAGCTGCACCGCGCGTTGCTGGGGCGCCCGGATCTTCTTCTATCGCTCCGCAAACTCGCAGATTCGGAAGGAGAAACGATTCAGGTCGTCCGCTTCGATCCCAATTTCGTTCTGCCATGGGCGGCAATCTACGACTTCACACTTCCCACTCCCATCGAAGGCGCGCCCGTTCCCGAAGTCTGCCGGGGAGTAAAGGTAGATGCGGATGGTAAAGAGGTCGCTTGCGGCCACAGGCGCGGAGATAAAGTCTACTGCATCAACGGCTTTTGGGGCGTGCGTCACGTCGTCGAGGAGTTGATCGGGTCCGGCAGCGGCGTCGATGCCGTGGCCGAAATCGTGCGGACAAGCAGCGACGGCGCTGTGCGCGTGGCCGTGGACGCGCCCGAGCCCCATACAGACGAGATGGGACAGATATTCGAAAAGGAAATGGGCAAGAGCTATGCTCCTGTGACGTCCGGCGATGTGCTGCTCGACCTTCTTTGGAAGGACGCAGAGCGTCCGGCGTTGCTTGTGGTGCTCGGACATCTCGAAACCAAGCCGATCCGTGACCAGCCCATTGGTCCGCGGATTGTGCTGCCCAAGGGCGGCTGGCTGCTTCCCGGCGAAATCACCGATCGCGTGCTTGAGAAGACTTGGGACCAGCCCCGGACACTGGTCCTGCTGATGGGATGTCAGACGGCACTCGTGGATCTCGGCAGCCTCGTCGGATTCGGGACGGCGTTCAACAGTGCGCGTGCCGCCGGCATCGCCGGCACCGAGGTTGTTGCCTTCTCCCGACTGCTGACACGCTTTGCCCAGGACATCACCCTCTCGCTTTGGAAGAAGGAAAAGCTCGGGGCCGCCATCAGCGCTTTCCGGCGAAGGCTGCTGGTGGCGGGCAACCCGCTCGCATTCGTGTTTCAGGCTCTCGGCGGGGCCGATATTCATCTCAAAATTGGGAAATGAAGATGCGATCGCTGCTGTTTGTCTTGCTGCTCCTGGCCAGCCCCGCCTTTGCGGAAGGCACAGTACAGGATTCCGACGGGCTCCCGGTGGCCGGCGCGACCATCAACCTGAAGCCGACCCATACGGGCTACGAGGCGGAGATCGTGCTTCCGGCCGAAAAATATACCGACGCGACGCTGAGTTCGTCTGATCCCATCATCAAGCCCGTGCTCTCCAAGCGCTTTGAAATGCAGGAGGCGACGCCGCCGGTCCCGGCGTCGCAGGTCGACGCCGACAAGCCGTCGACGCCTGCTGGTCAGGCCCAGCCCAAAGCACCGACATCCTTTGCAAAACTCGTCACCGTTGTACTGACTAACGGTGCGATTCCGCAGGGCCAATACCGGTTCACCCTGAAACTGGCGGGCGCTGCTCCGGTCAGTCGCGATCTCGTGCTCGCGGTGCCGGCCTCGCGCCTTGACCCGCTCGACACCCTCGTCGTCGTCAGCGAGTGGGCCAAGCCAAGCGCGTTCGGCGAAGCACTGACCGCCAATCAGCCGCAGATTTGGGAGACGAGCCAAAAAGGTTGGCTCACCCATCTGAAGCTGGACCAGAAAGGTCAGACCGATGCCGGCGCCGATCCCGCCGGACGGATCAAGCCGAAGAGCGCCAATCTCGCCGATGTCGGCCTCGGCCAAAACGGGCTCATTTTGCTCGGGCGCGACTACGCGCTGGATGGCTCGTTTCCGCTCGGCACCGCCAAGGGCAAGCTCGTCCTCAGCGCCGACCAGCTCGCCGACCCCGTCACCTTCAATTTTGAAGTCCGCTCCCGCATCTGGGTCGTATGGCTCTTTGTGCCGATGCTCATAGGCCTTGCGCTGGGCTATGGCGCGCGGACCGGCCTTGCCAATTTTCTCGCGGTTAGCCAGGAGAAAGACAGGTGCTACGATCTGCTGGCTTTGATCGACCAAACACTGGCCCAGGACAAGGATCCCACCTTCCAGACGGCCGCAAAAGCCGCGCGAGCTGACGCGCTGGCGGCAGTGCGCAAAAAGAAGGTGGATGAGATCAAGCAAGCAACCGATACCGCGCAAACCAAGTTCCAGGATGCGCGGAACGCACTAGCGAAGAGTCGATCCGACCTCAGGCAGACCATCGCCGGATTTAGCGCGGTCGTGCGAGCGAGCTACCATCTGCCACAGGCGATCAAGAACTCGCTGGAAAACGCACGCAGCAACATCGACGCCAAACTGAATAGCGACGCTGCGTTCAACAACGTCACGGCCGCGCAAGCGGACTTCGACTCGGTGCGGTCGGCTGTCAAACAGACGACCGTTGACGAAGGGGGTAAATGGGTCAAAGCGGCAGGCGACTTGAGCGGCGTCATCGATCTCATCGGACCTGCCTTCGGGCTTGCGGGGACAGATGAACTGCGCGCAAAGCTCAAGGCGATCGTCGATCCTGTTCGCGATGCTCTCAAGAAGCTTAACGACGATACCACCTCAGACACCAAGCCCCTGAAGGATGCGTTCGACGCGCTCCACAGCAATATCTACGCATTACAGCAATTCCGGGACTCCGTTTCGAGCGCCGTCACGCAGCAGATAGTCCATCTCGAGCAAATTCTGAGCGGCAAGCCACTGCCGAAACGGCCGGACTGGGATAATTGGATCGTATCCGCGAAGGCGTTTGCTGCGGCCCTGCAAGGTCTCGCTGCGGAAGGTCCGGACGTTGCGGCGCTCTCGGCTGCGGGGGTGCCGCTTGCGGAAGGGCTGCGTGCGGCGTTGCAGGCGCAAGTGTCCGATGATGCCGCACGGACGCAGATCGAGACGTTGCTTAAGGAAAACAAGGTCATCGACGCCGTGACCAAGGTTGCGGAGCTCGTTCGCCCGCGCGGCGCGGTCGGTGAAGGCGAGGTAAAGGGTCCGGTGCCCCAGATGGACTCGGGACAAGTCGTCGCGGAAGCGACGACACCGACGATCCAGGCGCCCAACGCAGTCCCCGCTGCGCCCATGGTGTCTGTCGCCTATCCCGCCGCCGTCGAGCCGGATGCTTCTGCGATCCAGCTCATTCGGGCGAGAAACCGGGGTATCACTGAAACGGCGGGTTTCCTGCAAACAGCTTTGTTCGGCGTCGTGATCGTGGGCGCGGGATATTTTCTGTTCGCCGACAAATGGATCGGCACGCCTGCGGATTTCGCAGCCGTATTGTTTTGGGCTTTCGGAACCGACATTGGGGCGGACGCAGCAGCGACGGCGGCCAAGGCCTACAAGAAACCAGCCTAACGGGCGGCATGTTGGCTGCAGCGCTGTCTACGCCAGCTACGCAGGAGTGGGAACCCATGGCCGAAGCGGGGCGCGTTGCGCTCCGTGGCCTGAAATATCCTAGGACAGATCCGTCGGTAATGCGGCCATTCTCTCATGCGGCGCACGCAAAATGGACCGCCAACGCGTCCGAGTTTGCCTCGCTCCATCCGTGTCAGGTCATTTTGAGGGAATGTGAGTGTTAGGCGCCTGCGTGAAACTCAAGTGGTTGCTGGTCGCCCTAAAGCCTGGTTGCCAGCGTTAACCGGCTTTGTCGGCCGGCTAATCGACCCCGCGATCCGCTAGGATAACTGGTTTGTTTCTAGCCAGTTCGGCGTGCCATTCGTGTTCTTCGGCGCGGGCGTGGTCGAGGGTCCAGCGCGGGTTGAACGTATCGGCGTGAGATCGCACATAGTCGGCCATGTGGCGCGCCCGATCGCCTTCATTGTTGTAGGTGACGCCGGAGTAGTTGATCGCTGCCCACTCGAGCATGCGTGTCAATCGGCGTTCAAATATTGCAAGCCGAATGACACGTTGGCGCGCTTCCTCCGGACGCATCAAGACAAAATGGCCGCCCTCTGCTCGTCCACTGTGGCTAAAGTCTGCGAGAGGTGGTTAAGCGCCTACCCAGCAATGCATGCGGGTTCCCCATTCCCTCTCCGGGCGCAGTTCGCCGAACTAGCCTTGGCCATTGCTCGTGCCGCTCGTCTGCCCGCATGATGGTCAGCACCCGCGTTGTCACCAATGGATTGGCAGGATCTCCAATCCCAAGCATGGCTCAAATACTCGGGGAAGGTGTAAAGTATCTAGCTGCGACCACGGCCTTTAGGAGCGCGCGCTTGACGATTTTGCTCTACATCATGCTTGCGCTGATCGCACAGGCTTCATTCATTTTATTGGCGATTCTCGGCTTGCATTTACTGCATTGGGCGCGACTCAGAAAACGCGGTCCGATTGAAGATGGAGCCGTCGGCTCTTCGGGTGCTGAAGTAGTAGTCACATTTGTACACGGAACTTTCACGCCGGGCGGTGGCGCACTGTCAACCAACTCAGCGCTTGCACATGCGCTCCGCCAGAAGCTCGCCGGGAAGCGAATGGAAATTAGGACAATACAATGGACAGGGTGGAACACACTCACCTCGCGACGGCACGGAGCTTCCATCCTGATCAAACATATTCGCAGGATCAGACGAGGGCAGCCTTACGCGAAGCACTTTATTGTGGCTCATAGCCACGGGGGTAACGTTGCTCTGGATGCGGTTCAGTCTGGCATGACTAGCCGTGCTATTTCTGGGATGGTCAGCATATCAACCCCCTATCTAGTATTTTTGCCTGTCATGTCCTTCAAACAGCTGAGTTATGCGATTGAATTAGCAATGAAGATACTTCTCTTCATAGCCTGGCTTATGCTCTTCGGTTTTATACACGGCAACCTACCCGGCGATACTGAGGCGGGCTTGAGCTGGCGGGACGGTCTCGATTTCTTCCTTGCATTTTTTACATTGGTTATCGTGTCTTTTCCAATTGCTCTTGCCGGAGATCGACTACAGCGCACGGCGCGGCGGTTGAATAGATTTCTTGCAAATGACGCAACTACGACAAGTGCATTGATTGTTCGGACCCCGAGCGATGAGGCAACGCTGCTGCTGACGACGCTGATGGCCATCGCGCGAATTCAGATGTCAATTTTCCTTCTTGCAGTCCGTTTCTCTCGGGTGGCAAGGGTGTCTGTGAAAACTCGCTTGCTTCGTTTGCCGGCGTGGGTTCGTGAAGGCGTCGTCACTCATGCTTTGACCGGCCCATTAGGTGCGTGGCTGCTTCGCACTTGGACGACGGTGTTGGTAATTTCAATGTTAGCAACTCATTTCATTGTGTGGTCTGCCGTATTCGACGTTGTTCAATATTATCCACGCTGGTTCGTGTGGTCGTTCTTGCCAATTGCGATCGTCATGGCGATAACCGGAACGTTATTGATTCTCGATTTTTCTCCAGTATTTTTCTTGCTCTTTATCGGATTGTGTTTGCTGCCTGTGGTGTTTTTTTTCGCTGCAATGCTTGCGCCATTGGCGATACTCGTAAGCATTATTTGCGCAGCCGCGATAGGACCTGGCCTGACGCTCGGATCTTTTTTGAGTCTTCCGTCCATTGAGGGTACGCCTTTGGGAAACGTTGAAGTCGTGAATATAATTCCTGGGCATCGTGCGGTTAGCGGCAGCACATCGCCCAGTGTCCTTCGGTTACTTCATTCGTCGGCGCTTGAAGACAGAAATGCAATCAAGGCAATTTGCGATTGGATAGCCGTTCGCGTTTGAGTTGGCGTGATCTGGTAGTGGTATGAACGAGGTAGACCTGCGACCGGCCGAGGTGGCGGAGCCGCGGGTGCCGGCGCATATGCGACGCCGCGAGTGACTAGGCGCTAGTGTTCCTCCGTCGCCCTTTGGGATACGCTACTCCCGTGTCGCCGAGCTACTGTCGGGTCCCCGGGCACGGCGGCGATGTCACTTTGTGCCGCTTCGCGCGCTTGTGCCAGCAGGGCATGAGCGCTTCTCGTGTCGCGATGCTCTGCACTAAACATCTCAGCGAAGTCATGTCTTACGAGAAATACGGCAGCAGCATCGATGTCACCGAGTTCCGCCAATTTAGTGCAATAATGAACTAGTCGCGATGTAAGGACTTCTCTTAGGCCTGCTTCCTGAACTGTGGGGACTGGTGCCTCACCATAGGCCTCAGGCGGCTCCGGCTCCGGCTCCGCCATCCCGGATTCCCTAAGTACCCTGTCGACCTTGGTGATTTCTGCTCGCAGAACCTGCTTTGCGGCACCGTTGCGTCCTTCAGAAATGAGCTGATCTGCTTCTGCGGAGATCTCTTCCTCACGCCGTAGCGAGGGCTGCGGCTCAAAGCCAACTAATACTTGCACACTGCGGTCTGTGGCGAGATCGAGCCGCTGTAGTTCGGGCTGCGATGGTCGCAAGGCCAACCACTCCTCCTCGGTTCCATCGGCGAGCCGTCCTGGTTCGCTGGCTGGTTCAACCCACTCACCCATCCTGCTGGTCCACATTGCAATTCTTTCACGCACCCGCAAAAGGTGGTGCGACCAGCTTGCGTGACGAACAATCTTATCGGAAATGTTCGAATTGTGCCGGACGCGGTCCAGTATCTCCGTGATCCAGCGAAAATAATCCAGTGCAATGAGTCCATTCCTGACGCCCGCTGCAGGTATCCCGGCAACTGTACCGTTGCCCAAAGCCTGACTAAAATGCCGCGGCGAAAGAAGAAATGAGAGATCTACGTTAGGCCACTGCGGGTCAATGCTGCTGGTTTCCCAAACAAAGTCATGGAACGACGGATCCATCTGAACAGCGCTCGTAAGATGCAGATAGGATGCGAATGCACAGAACACCGTCTTGTCCAAATCAGGTATTCGGAGTTGTCCTAGTTTAAGGCGAGATATCAAGTCCCGCATCAGAGTAAGATCAGGGGTCCCTTCGGCAGATGCTAGTGACGCTTCAAATTGTTCCAAGGCTTTTCTAAACGGGGCCAGATGTGGCCAATAGTTGAGATCGACATACCCGCTGGCAGTCGCAAGTTCTATGAGGCCTGCAAATATATAGAACCGAATATGCTCAAGTTGATCACGTGCGCGTGGGCAATGAAATCCTGAACGTCCAAATCCGAATACTCGCCGACCGGATCGCTCCGCAGATATCGATCGACAATGCTTGATGTAGTCCTGTCGGCACTGGGAAGATCACCGGCTACGCATTCTGCAATGCGTTCAAGTGCGACAGCTGTGAACCAGCCATCAGCGGTGGTCGCTTGCCGCGACCTGCGACGAGAATTATTGGGCGAGGAGGGCATGCAATGCCTCGATCGGCTCGCAATAGCTTTCGTTCGGCTTGCAGATACTTCGATGGTTTTTATTCATAATTGGCTTAAAGGGCGGGTCTTGATCGAAGCCGTTCTGGCTAACTACGCGATCGTTTTGGGCGTGATAGACTAGCGCTCGAAGGTGATTGATCGGTGCGTGGCGCTTTGTGCGCGCCTCTCGCAGCTCTCGGCAATCGTTTGCGAGTTTTACAAGGAATGGACTCCCGACTTCAAGATCACGGAGCGACTGAAAACAAACTGAGGCCAACGATCCGATCAGTTCTGCACAAGGAAAGTTAAGGTTGAATCCGGAAGCAATTAGACGAGGTATGGATGATCCAGCATGTGCGGGGGCAAAGAATAGAAGTGTGAATTTTCGCATTTCAACATCAGTGAACCCATCTGATGCTTGGCCAAGATCCATAATTGCTCGCCGGGAAATCACGGCACCCATCGAATGGGCGACGATGAAGATCCTCCTGTAACGCATTTCTTTCGCACGCTTTGGCGCGCTGTTAGGAAGAGATGGGTTAATGATACGGCTAACTGGATCGTGCGTGACATCAATCAGAAAACTGAGAAGCTGCGCCGCGCAAAAGGGAACTTGAGGCGTTAGGCTCGGGTAATGCAGGAAAAAAAGGTCTGCTCGGGAGGCACCGGACGACATCGCAGCTACTTGGGGGAAATTCTCCCAAGTTCTGCCAGCGTCACCGCCAAAACCGTGTATGAATAGGATCGCGTCATGAGGTTGTTTTTGACGAGACAACACTACTTGGCTTCTTGGCATCCATTGTTCGTCTGTCACCCATCTCAATGTGGTCTGAGGATAATGCTGAATGACGTGATGCAGTGAAGAGGGCGCCACTTGGGGCACCGAAGTGGATCGTCTTCTCGATGTCTGATGAGCCATTGCTGCCTCCCGTCCGCAAGAAGAAGCGCAGAACAGTAGCAACTTTGGCGTTAAGAATTGAAACAATCAACCCCCTCCGGCCGCGGTTTGGAGCGTGCGCCTCCCGTGGAGCCGGTGGAGGCCGCCTTACGCTGATAGAGGTGGGCGCGAAGAAATAGTGAAATGATGGAGTAGTTACCCCGCGGTGCTTGCCGGTCTCACCAGACGACCACCATAGAGATTACGAAGGAGGACATGGATGCCTTCCTGGCGGGTATAGTGATCAAGGATACTGCAGCGAACGATCCGATTTTCAGGAAGGTGCCACTATTATTCCTGGAGGGGACGTCCGTTATCGTTTGCCCACTTCTGTGCAAACGAAAAAGACGGTTTTTGCCCCAGGACGGGATGCCTATCAAAAACGCAGATTTCTTCGAATTTTAGCACAAACGCTAGCACAAAATATTTAGGTGGTGATTTGTATAAATAGTCGTCCGTTAAGAAGCTGATTTAAGCGCGGGCTGGAGGCTGACGACCGCGATTAGGGCTGTGAAGATGAGGCACCAAAGGGTCTTCAGCCAGGCGAGGATACGTCGGAAATTGTGGCCCACGGCTGAGAGGATGACGTTTGCGGCATCGCCGGCGCGGCCTTTGAGGTAGCAGCGGCCGAGGTGACCTTCGGCCTTCAGGTGTCCGATGATGGGCTCGATGGCGGAGCGGCGGCGCAACTCGCGCTTGATGACACCAAAGACGCCGCGCTTCTGGCCGGAGATGAAGACGCGACGGGGATTTTGCGCGTTGTGGCCGCGGTATCCCTTGTCAACATAGGCGCGCTCGATCGGACAGCCGGTGAGTGTTTCGGTGCGATCAATGATGTCCCGCAAGGTGTGACCGTCGTAGGGGTTATCGGGCAGTGCCCTGGCGTGCAGCACGAACAGGCCACCGGGAGCCCGGCGGTTGTTGGTGACGATGGAGGCCTTCACTCCGAACTCGTAAGGCGCCGCGGCCTTGCCTTTGCCGATGCACTCCACCTCAGGGGCATGGAAGGAATAAAGCTTCCAGCCGCGCTGGCGCTGCTGCTGCGAGCGGATCTGCGTGGCCCGGCCAAGCGGGAGGGCGAACGTCTCCTCCAGTGCTGGCTGGCCCTCGATCTTGCGGCGGATGTCGCGGATGATCCGGCCCAGCCTGGAGCGCAGGATACGCAACTGCCGCTGATGCCGCCTGAACTGTTTGGCATGGGCGTAGCGGCCCGCCATCATCGCTGCGGCCTTGGCGACGCGACAATAGGTTTGCCGCAGCCGCACCCCGTGCCTGGTCGCGAGGCGGTTGAGCCCCTTGATGGCCGCATGCAGCAGCTTGGCATCGGTCGGAAAGGTGATGGCCTTCGGCTGCACCGTGGTATCGACCGTGACCCGCTTGAGGTCTTTGCCGCGTAACGCGCCGGTCTCGTGCGCCACCCGAAGGCTCTCGGCCAACAACAGCTCCAGTCTGTCGCCAAGCCGCTTGCGCCAATGGCTCAGGTCCGAGCGCTCGTGCGGGAATGCGTGCTGGAAGAACTCTTCGCCGGTGAAGAACTGGAAATACGGGTCGTGGACCCAGCGCTCACACACCCCCTCATCGGACAGCCCGTAGATGTGCTTGAGCAACAACAGCCCGATCATGAAGCGGGTCTCAATCCCCGGCCGGCCGTTCTCGCTGTAGAGCGGCGCGATCTCGCCGTCGATCCAGTCCCAATCGATGTTGCCGGCAAGCAGAACCAGCTCGTGCTTCAGATTAATGATCTGGTCCAACCGCGCCCGGAACAGATCGTTGGATCCCGTCGACTTGTGCTTCTTCGGCCGCATCGGTCCCTCCGATACGACAGGGAATCATGCTTCGCTCTTCGAGGGAATCCAAAATCGAATTTGCAAGGTTCCGGTGCCCAAAGCACCAAAACCTTGCAATCTCAAATCAACCTTCAAACCAGATCATGATTCCAGATCAGCCGCTTAGCCGTTGTTCACGGACGACTAAATAAAATCAACTACTTGCGACATGTTCCATCGGTCTCATAACCTGAAGGTCATAGGTTCTAATCCTATCCCCGCAACCAAGATTTCTAAATGAGATCAACGAATTAGCCGCCTCTTGCAGGCTTTTTCATTTCTTACCAGTCCTTTCCAAGCGGTTTCTTCCAACGTCGCCCAGATCGGTACAAAGTCAAAGGTAAAGAGCCGTCCGGCGATATCTGGCTATCGCGGCGAGCGACCTCGCCGACCAGCTAGAATTGCCAGCATGTTGACGACGGATAACGTGCCTTCCGAACAAAGTGCCGCTCAAGTTATAAAGTGAAAATAAGTTCCCAACCTGCACCCCCAGTCGACGTGCGCTTATGAAGTACAGGATCGGGCGCTGATCCAACTTTCCGCTTCCGTAGTTCAACGGCATCAGGGTTGAGTTCTTGTCACGGCATAAGCAAATCATCTGTATCGTCTGGTGCGACAAACTGCCTTGCGGCAAAAATTAGTACGACGAAAGTCGCGACCCACGCCAAGCGGGCTCCGTAGCGGTCATGCGGGCCGGAGATGACGCCGCAGATGAAAGCGTTGCCGAGCAAGGCGAAGGTGATGGCCCCTGCGAGCAGAGTGAGATCATCGAGCGGGCGCCGCCAAAGACCCCGTCCGAACAGCAACACGACCAGCAGCATCGATGCCAGTGCTACCGGAATGTGTACGTAGTTTACCGCCGTGAAGTCGAGCCGCCAGCGCTGCTGGTTTGCGGCGCGCATCGGTCCGACCTGTGTCGGGATGTAGCGTTCGATGATCCCGTAGGTGTGGCCAATCCACTCATTGATGCCTTCGCCGGTACCGACATGGACTAGTTGTTGCGCGGTAGCGGCCAGTGCAGCGTCAGCCTGCTTTGCCGGGTATTCGATGAGCGAATGCAGCACGATGAAGCTCATCTCGTCGTTCAGACCCTTGAAGCGGCCGAGTGTGTTGAACATGCTATTGCCCCACAGAAACTGGTCCGCTGTCGCCGGTAACTGATCGAGATAAGGACAGAGGTTCAGCTTCTGCCGCGGACAATGTTCGCGCAGATAATGCGCGACGATGCCGTCTTGCAGCATTCGCCCAAACGCAACGCCATAACCGCCAGGTGTCCACGCTACCTGTCCCGACAACGCGAAATTTGCCAATAGCAACATCGCCGCACCGGCGGTGATGGTAAGACTGCCTTGCGTTAGTCCCAGGGCAGTAATACGTCCGCGCAGAAATGGACGCGCGATCCATCCGACACAGCACAGTCCAAACAACACTCCCAGTGTGGCGCTGTGCGTAGCTGCCGCAAAGGCCGTAAGAGTGAACAGGAGACACTTTTCAATTGTCGAAGTCCTATTGCCTTGCACGACCAGGATGAAGAGCGACAGCACGGACAGGCCCGTGAAAATGTCGGTCAAAAGCATACTGGCAAGCCATGGCAGCGCGGTGGTTATGATCAGGACTAGGCTTATCACCAAAAGCCGCAGCGGTTGCGCTAAACCCATCGCGCCAAGCGTCAGTTGCAGGATCCAGAGCGTTGCCAGCGCTTGAATTCCGAGATTGATCCAGAAACTTGAATCCTCGCCGAAATGTAGGTAGATGCCGAACGCCGTGGACCGGCTGGGCACGAGATAGCCTTCATACCACCGTGCCAAATAGCCGCCGGTATCCCACTGGAGCAGCGGATAGCCGTTCCAAAGGGCGGGCGCGAGCAGCATCAAAGGGATAGCGATGGCGGCGATCCAAACCGACCTTGAGTCGGTGATGCGCCCCCGTAAGACTTGCGTGTTTATGACGTTCCCCCGTCCCGTTTGCCAGACCATGCCCCGAAACATCTGTGGAATCAAGGATGTGGCCTGCATGCCCGCGCTTAATCACCCAAAAGTCCCTTCGTTGGGGAGTAGCGTAGATAGGAAAAAATACATCGTAGTACGATAGAAGATACATCGCAGTGCGATACATCTATGCAGAACTGCTCAGATAGTAGGCGTTGCGCGCTCAAGTTCGGAAGAAATGGCTGAAATTGGCTTGTTCTGAAGCGGGTTGTCCGTGCCTACGTTGGCATATCGGTTGCATCCGTATTCACCCCAGAGCCGATGAGAAGTCTTGCGCGGCCGTAGATCGGCTGGGAAACCAACAGGAGGAAGAATGGCATATCTCGTGCCTTCAGAATTCGTCACCAAGATGGTGGATGCGGGCGAATCCAAAATCTTCATGTCTACGCGTGATACGGTAATCCGCGCTTACATGGCGGGTGCCATTCTCGCGTTGGCGGCCTGGTTTGCCGTCACGATCAACGTGAACACGGGCCAGCCGCTGGTTGGAGCGCTCCTTTTTCCCGTCGGATTTTCCATGCTGTATCTGCTTGGATTTGATCTGCTGACGGGCGTATTCGTCCTTGCGCCGCTCGCGTTGATCGACAGGCGGCCTGGGGTAACATTGGCCGGCGTATTAAGAAATTGGGGACTTGTCTTTGTGGGCAATTTCGCCGGCGCGCTGACGGTGGCCTTCATGATGGCGTTTGTGACGACATTCGGCTTCACGCAGGATCCCGACAAGGTCGGCACGGCGATCGGAAACGTCGGTGAGGCCCGAACGTTGGGCTACGCGGCACACGGGGCGGCCGGCATGGCAACATTGTTTTTCCGGGGCATGCTGTGCAACTGGATGGTCTCGACCGGGGTCGTCGGCGCCATGATCTCGACTTCTGTCCCAGGCAAGGTCATTGCGATGTGGATGCCGATCCTGGTGTTCTTCTATATGGTGTTCGAGCATTCCGTGGTGAACATGTTCCTGTTTCCATCGGGTTTGATGCTCCACGCGAAGTTTTCAATCATGGACTATTTTATCTGGAACGAGATTCCGACGGTTCTTGGCAACCTGGTCGGTGGCCTCGCGTTCACAGGGCTTACCCTGTACGCCACGCACGTCAGGACCGCGCCGAAGCGCGAAGTGGAGATGGTAACGCGACGTGCGGTTGCCTGATGATGTATCGGGAGGCCTCGCGGTGCAGCATTGTTCTCCAGGAATATGGATAATGCTCGAATCGCTCCTGGCGCGGTTCCGGTGGGTTGCGGATACAAAGATTAACTGGTGGATGCCGGTCACGTGAATCGGCGAAGCAATGCACAGCGGATCAGGTCGCATGAAGCGAACCAGGCAAGTGGTGCTGTTGTTGTTCGTAACCATTGTTGCGCTGTCGTGGCAAACGTCATTGCGTGCCCAAGCAGTTGCCCGAGTGGGAGTTGTCGTATCAGATTTGACCGAAGCTGAAGGCCAAGCTCTCGGCCTTCCAGATCGCGGAGTGTTCGTCGCCGAAGTCAGGAATGACACTTCGGCGGCCAGGGCAGGCATTCTTGCGAGGGATGTGATTTTCGAACTCGATGGAGGTCCAATCCACGGGCTCGATGATTTCATATGCCGAGTGTCGCGGAAGCAGCCTGGTGACTTCATTAGGTTCCAAATACTTCGAAGCCTAAAGCCCTTGGCGATCACTGTCAGCCTGGGGACTTGGCCTAAGGAGTCTTTGTCATCTCGGCGTTTGCCGGCGGGATGTGGTGTCGTGGATGAGCAGCTAGGCACGATATCGTTCAAGACGGTCGATCGCGCCAGGCTCTTGACTTTGATGACTCTGAAGTCAAGCTAGGCTTAGTGATTTCAAGGTTTGGCGAGCCATATGCTTCGATCGAAGCAAGACAGAAAACCCAAAAATTCTCCTGGCTCGCACAAAAGGAGAGTGGGTCGAAAGAGCGGAAGTGCAGTTAATTACGAGGCTCTAGCCGAATTTCGATTTCAACTCCGGCGGTTCCTTGCGTTCAGTAAAATCAATGCCCGAAAGAACAACTTAACGTCACAACAGTACCAAGCGCTGCTTACGATAAAGGGGTTGTCCGGGCCTCATCACTATATGTCGGTGGGTGAACTTGCAGATTTCCTGCTGGTTAAGCACCACACTGCGGTAGGTCTGATAGATCGGATGGCCAAGAGCGGGCTTCTGAAGCGCTTCCGGGATAGCAGCGACGGTAGACGGATTCAAGTGATGCTCACGCGCAAAGGCGAGCAGCAGTTGTCCAACGTCGCGGAGCTCAATTGGGCAGAGCTCCGCTCCCGCAAGCTTTCCCTGCCAAGAATACTCAAGTCGTTTTCCTAAGCATCGCCGTATCTGCGATCGCGCCAAGTATGGCAGCCAATGTCTCGTTGGCCGACGTGTTGGCCTGAATCTTGAATGGCTGTCCGCGACGCCATCGCCGCCGTCACCTTTAAATTCTGGGTCGAGACCTCGTCGCGCTCATCGTTTGCGCGGCGCCTGACTCTCATTCGAAAACCCGATCGCCAAAACGAGAATTAGGATCGCCATTCAAAGGAGCACTCTTAGCTATGACGAGATCAAGGGGAATTGCTGACCAGAGGATTACGCGGCGCCGGGCCCTGCGGACCGGGGCCGCCGCTGCTCTGTTCGCGGCCGTGAAATCGGGCTTTCCCGCAGGAGCTTTCGCAGAAGGTGTTGGACCCGAAACAAAGGCGGCCAAATTGGGCTTCATTGCCTTGACCGATGCTGCGCCGCTTTTTGTCGCCAAGGAAAAGGGGTTCTTCGCAAAGTATGGCATGCCCGACGTTGCCGTCGAAAAGCAGGCCTCGTGGGGTACGACGCGGGATAATCTCGTTCTCGGATCACAGGGCAACGGTATCGACGGCGCTCATATTCTGACGCCGATGCCGTATTTGATGACCGCTGGACTGGTGACCCAGAACAACGTACCCACACCCGTTCAAATTCTCGCCAGGCTTGATCTGAACTGCCAAGGCATCTCGGTGGCGAATGAATATGCCGACCTGAAAATCGGGCTCGACGCCGGGCCACTAAAGGCTGCCCTGAACAAGAAAAAAGCAGCCGGAAAATCAGTCAAGGCGGCAATGACGTTCCCTGGAGGAACGCACGACCTCTGGATCCGATATTGGATGGCGGCCGCCGGCATCGACCCCGACAAAGACATCGAGACCATTGTGGTGCCGCCGCCGCAAATGGTCGCCAACATGAAGGTGGGTACCATGGATTGCCTTTGTGTAGGCGAGCCATGGAATGAGCAATTGATCCATCAGCAAGCCGGCTACTCAGCGCTGACGACCGGCGAAATTTGGAAGGATCATCCCGAAAAGGTCCTCGGTATGCGCGCGGAGTGGGTCGAAAAGAATCCTCGGGCAGCCAAAGCCCTCCTGATGGCAGTCCTGGAAGCGCTGCAATGGTGTGACAAAAATGAGAACAAGGATGAACTGGCGGCTATCAGCGCCAAGCGCCAGTGGATGAACGTACCTGTTGCGGATATCGACGAGCGCATCAAGGGCAATTTTAATTATGGAAACGGACGCGTCGAAAAGAACAGTCCGCTGTTGATGAAGTTTTGGCGAGACTATGCTTCATACCCGTTCCAGAGTCATGATTTATGGTTTCTCACGGAAAATATCCGCTGGGGGAAGATCCCTCAAAACACGGACACGAAGGCGCTTATCGCAAAAGTCAACCGCGAGGATTTGTGGAGGGAGGCTGCAAGGGAATTGAATGTGCCCGCTTCCGACATGCCCGCGTCAACATCGCGCGGCAAGGAAACCTTCTTCGACGGCAAGATTTTCGATCCGGAGAATCCACATCTCTATTTGAAGTCTCTGTCGATCAAACGGATTGATGCCTGATATGCCCCTGTTGTACCGTATTAGCACGGACGTTCATCGTACTTGCGGGTGAGCTGAAGTTGATCGTTCCAGCTCAGCGTTGTTCCGTTGTGCGCGGCGATGCTTGAGATGGGATTTGAATTGAGCTGGCGCCTGGCGCAATTGCGACGCCTCGCCGTTGCCCCTGTCGATACCCGCGCCAGCCAGAAGCCATCGCGGCCGACCTCATAGGCGACCGCGATCCGCTTGATCGTGTGTTCAGCCTGCTCGGCTTCCTTCCACCAACGATGCAGAAGCTGCAACAGTCCATCCTGGTCGGCCGTGAGCTTCTTCAGAGGCTGGCGTTCGATTCCCGGCACGATCCGGCAACCAGCCAGCTCGACTGGCCAATCTCGATCGCCGCAATCAATGTGGAGTCTTGTTCGAGAGTAACTAGTGATCTGCTAAAGGCGTTTCGCTTTGGCATGGAGTGCTCCACCGGTTGGTTGCAGCGACGATGGTGCCATTGCTTCGCCGCGCCCATGGGAAGTCACAATTTCTTACACGCACAAACGTGCCAAAACCGCTCAACAGGCGAACGAGATCGACGAACCGGCCGGAGGCAAATGATTGAAGTCGAGCTCTATACTCTCGCGCTTAGCAAGTGGGCGGTTATGGGAAAGGCTAACTCGGTATTGCCCTTCGGCACCAATAACTCCGCACATTTCGCGCCGATCACGGCCGCGGTCGAGCAGTGCGCGACCGCGTTCGGCGATGGTCTGCAGCAACTCGCCGAAGAACGAAGTGTTCATTTAGGCCCTACAGCAACACCCATAAGGTGATCAGGCAGCCATGTGGCGATACTTGGGAAGATAGACATAATGATGATACCGACGATCATCATCATGACGTAGGGCACGGACCCCCACAGCACCGTCTTGGTGGGCACGTCCGGCGCTATGGCGTTGACCACGAACAGGTTCAGCCCGACCGGCGGGGTTATAAGCCCGATTTCCATATTGATGGTCACTATGACGCCGAACCAGACCGGGTCGAAACCGGCGGCCGTAATTATCGGCAGCAGGATCGGTGCGGTCATCAGGATGATGCCGGCGGGCGGAATGAAGCAGCCGCATACCAGCAGGAAGACGTTGATGAGTCCCATCAGCACCCAGCGATTGAGGTGCGCGTCGGCAATGGCCTGCGCCAGCGTCTGGGTGATGTAGAGCGAGGTCAGCATATAGCCGAATAACACGGCGGTCGCGATAATCATCAGGATCATCACTGACTCGCGCGTAGTCGAGCGCAGTATCTGCCACCAGGCCATCGGGCTCCACATCCGGTAGACTACGATTGCCAGGATGACGCACAGCGCGGCGCCGACGCCGGCCGCTTCCGACGGCGTCGCAATGCCGCCGTACAGCACGTACATCACCCCGATCACGATGAACAGAAAGGGCGCAACTTTCGGAATCGATTCAAACTTCTCGCGCCAGGTGAACCGGAATCCCGCCTCGTAGGCACGGAAGCCTTTGTACCAGATGTAGACCAGCGTCCACAGCATGAAGAGGCCAGTCAGCAACAAGCCCGGCAGCACCCCAGCCAAGAACAGACGACCGATGGAGGTCTCGGTCGCGATGCCGTAGAGGATGAAGGTGATCGACGGGGGGATCAGGATGCCGAGCGTGCCACCGGCGCAGATCGACCCGGTTGCCACTTCGTCCGGGTAACCACGCGCGCGCATCTCCGGTATGCCCATCTTGCCAATGGCGGCGCAGGTCGCCGGCGAGGAGCCGGTCAGCGCCGCGAACAGCGCGCAAGCTCCGATATTGGAAATCACCAGCCCGCCGGGTACCCGGTAAAGCCAGCGATCGAGCGCGATATAGAGATCCTTGCCGGCCGGCGACGAGCCGATCGCCGCCCCCATCATGATGAACATCGGAATGGAGACGAGCGTGAAATCATTCAAGCCCGAATAGAGCGTCTCCGCCGCAACCCGCAACGAATCGGTGCCCTGGAACAGCACCAGGAACGCAACGCCGACGGCGCCGAGCCCGAAAGCGACCGGCGCGCCGGTCAGTAGCACCAGCACCGTGGTGACGAGCACGAGAACGCCTTGGGCAGCCGGGCTCATATGCCGACTCCCGGAATGTTCACATCAGTCCCGCTCTCAGGCAAGCTTGCGTCGACCGAGCGCTCCTTGAGCTCG
Source organism: Bradyrhizobium sp. McL0615 (assembly GCF_049993905.1). Taxonomy (NCBI): domain Bacteria; kingdom Pseudomonadati; phylum Pseudomonadota; class Alphaproteobacteria; order Hyphomicrobiales; family Nitrobacteraceae; genus Bradyrhizobium; species Bradyrhizobium sp. McL0615. Next base: position 4,036,751 of record NZ_CP188254.1, read on the forward strand.
ATGCCGAACGGCGGCTCGCGGCCGGTGAGCAGATTGAGCAGATCGACGACATACTGCAGCGTGAGAATCCCCAAGCCAACCGGCATGGCACCGTAGGGAACCCACAGCCGCGCTCGCCACATGGTGTCAGACACCCAGCGGCCCTCGTAGGCCTCATGCCAGAATTGAAAGGTGAGCACGGTCATTAACAGGCAAAAGCTCAGCGAGACCGTGATGGCGCAAATGGCGAGCCAGTAGCGCGCACGTTCGCCGACATAGATCGGCAATACATCCACGTTCACATGGCCCTTGGTCAGCAGCACGTAGGGCGCACCGATGAAGGTGGCCGCAATCAGGCTGTAGGTGACGAAATCGGTCTGCCAGATCGTGTTCTGGTTGAGAACATAGCGGATGAACACCATCTGACAGACAATGATTACCGCGACCGCCGTCAATGCCGCCGCGAAAATCCCGCAGGCCTGCGATATCAGCGTTACAAATCGATTGAGAATGTTCATCCGTTCCCCGCTCCTGTGAGCGCAACGAGATTGGCCGGCGAACTGCCGGCCGATCTTTATCGAAGGAGCGCTACTTGACCGCCAACGCCTCGTCGATCAGCTTCTTGCCGTCGGGCACTTCCTTGGCGAACTCGGCGTAAGAGCTTTTTTGTGCCACGTCGAGCCAAGCCTGGTACTCAGCCGCCGACAGGGTAATGACTTCGATCTTGTTATCCTGGAAGGTCTTGACCATCTTTTCGTCGAGACCCTTGCTCTCCTTCGCGAAATATTCTTCCGACTTCTTGCCGGCCTTGAGCAGCACGTCCTGTTGCTGCTTGTTGAGCTTGCCGAATGCCTTCTTCGACATCAGCACAGGCTCGTACATGAACCACAGCGCATTTTCGCCCGGAGCCGTGATGCACTTGACCTGCTCGTAGATGCGGAACGAGACGAAACTGCCGGTCGAGGTATCGGTAGCCTCCGCGACGCCCGTCTGCAGCGCATTATAGACTTCGTTCGACGGAATCGAAACGATCGAAGCGCCTGCGGCCTGCCACATCGCCGCGAACGTGGGGCCCGCGGAACGGATCTTCACGCCCTTGATGTCTTCCGGCTTGCGGATGCAGCCTTTCTTGGAGGCCACAGCGCCGGCGAGCCAGGCATCGGCGAGCACGATGACGCCGGCCTTCTCGATCTTGGCCTTGATGTCCTTCATGAACGGCGAGTTCGCCATTCGCGCGGCGCGGTCATGGCTGCGGACGAGGCCCGGCATCAGAGTGGCACCGAAGTCACGCACCTTGCCGCTGGCGTAATCAAGCGGGAATGACGAGATGTCGAGTTGGCCGTTGACCATGGCGTTCCACTGGTCGTTCGGCTTGAATAGCGAGGCGCCCGGATAGACTTGGATCTCGAGGCCGATATTGGCGGCCTTGGCTTCCTTGGCGATGATCTGCACCATCTCGTCACGCGGATCACCTTTGCCGCCCGGAAACTGGTGAGAGGCTTTTAGCGTCACTTGCGCTTGAGCCGGCGCCGACAGCAGGATGGCCGCCGCCGCGGCGAACAATACTATAGATACATTCCTCATCTTATGTTTCCTCCTCCAATACCGCTGCGTTTGGTCGACCGAAAAATAACGAGATCGCTCGCACCGTTTTGGGCCCCACGCTCCTATAACCGCATGCAACCGTTACGGGGCATGGGCAGCGTCGACCGATGATCGTATGACGGCCTGACCGTGGGATCAAACAGCGCTTCTCTAAAGGTCTTGAGATCAGCGTGCCTTCCTTGCGAAGAGCGTGCCGCGCAACTTGCCTTAATTGCCGATCACCTCGCACCGCACCATAAGATCGAGATTGAAGGTCAGGAAATAGTGGCAACGGCTCCCACGAGTGTGCAAGCATGCTGATTCACCGCAAAAAAGATGGCATGCAAGCGCCGCACAAGATTACGTCCAAGAGACGGGAAGGCTTCTTGGAGGTGTCTTTCCCTTGAGGGAGGACCATAAGGGTCAACAAAGCTCGACCCAACCGAAAAATTGCACAACAGGGCACTCTGGTGTCTTTGCATCCGGCGCGGGAGCTCCGCAATTTGCAAGACTACTGAACGAACTTGCAGACCGTGCCAGCGCACGCTCGCGGGATCAGGCAAGGTCATGTTGGGGAAGCGCTCGAACGCATGGGCAGCAGGATGACGCCAACGGTTCGCCGCGACAGGTGCGCGCCCGCGCAATGATGCGGGCTGTTGCCAAAGGCCTGTTGGGATAGGGCTCGCGCAGCCCGTGGTAGTTCTCGCCATATACAAGCACGAGCGGTACACCGAAGAGGTTCAGGCGACTCACCGTTGGTTGCGAGAGGCGCCTTCACGGTATTAGGTAAGGCAACCTGAGACGTGTACTTTCAGCAGCTCGATAGGTCGCAGACTTCCAATACCCTCAATGAGTTTTCTAAAACACAGTTAGAAAACTCAGTACTGCCAACGCAGTTATCGATCGCTTTGTTAGTTTGATCTGTCACACAGCCTGAGTAATTGTGGCCCTTGTCTTCCCCGAATTTCTGCCGAAATTTAGCAAGGCAGGATTTGCTCGCCCTTCCAGTCTGCGCGATCCACTTGTCACGATCGATAGGCTCCGCCTGAGCAAGAAGCGTCGACCTAAGCAACATCGCGATGACCAAAGCATATCGCACGTTCTTATCTCCGCCGGTAAAATCGGACACTACATGAAAACGCTGCACGGCACTCTCTGTATAGGCGCTCCCTAGACTGCTCCGGACTGCAGAGCGCCCATACGCGTAGCTTCTCGCGCTGGTGGCCAGAGTCCGTTGTGGGGTCATTCGCGTCGGCTGGCCGCGTACCGATGACTTCCGGTCTACCTACAAACAGACATCGTTACGTGCGTCGGGATGTCTCAAATGTGCCATTTTCGGACCCGGGCGCGCGCAATCAGGATGTCCGCTTTGCGCCTCCGTAAGCTGATATCGCCACATCGCTCGCCATTTTTGAAAAACCCAACCCCGATGGCTCGCTTGTTACAGCACTTCGATGGCGCCTTCGCTCACCACCTAGTCGATCGGTGCGGGCTACGCCTTATGGTAAACTATGTGTGCGCCCCAGACTAATACCGCGGCCAGCCTTCACGGTACCAATCGAAGGCACCGTGAGACTCGTTACGCCTGATTTTATGCCGCGGACTTGCTCGTGAGCCAGAGCTGCTGCCCATCGCGCAAGGTATGCAGAGTTATCTCTGGCGGGCAGTTTAAGCGCACGGGCAGAAGGCTCGTGCCAGCGCCCACCGAGGTATATCCGACCATGGCGCCATGTCGCCATGATCCGGCGCCCATGAATCTAGGTACTGCTGCCTCCAGCTTGATCGGAATTCCACCGGGTAGGCAAAGCTGACCTCCGTGGGTGTGTCCGCATAACATGAGATCGAATTTGGCGCTCATCGCTCGATCGTAAACTTCCGGCGTGTGCGCCAACAACATCGAAAAGGCATCTGAAGGAATTTTCGACGCGGCCTTCTCAATGTAGTCTGCCCGATAGAAATGCGGATCGTCAACGCCCGCCAGAAAAATGCGTTGCCCATCACGAACAATCGGTTCGCACTCGTTGAACAGCATGCAGAGTCCCATGGCTTCCATTGAAGGTACCATACGGATGCTGTCGTGGTTACCAAGCACCCCATAAACTGGCCCCTTCAATTGGGCCTGCAGTTCATCGATGATTTCTAGACTTTTCTCGAATGGACCATATGTCTTGCCGCGATAGTCGCCGGTTAAGACGCAAATGTCGTAGTGAAGGCCGCCGACCACGCTAACCAGATGCCGCATCGCGCCTACACTTATGTCGGCATGCAGATCGCTGATGTGAAGGATAGTGAAATTGTCAAATGCCCGGGGAAGATTGGCGAAAGCCACGCTATGTTTTTTGACAACGACGTGGTCAGCGTTTCGACGCGCACGGCCATAAAGTCCAGTCAGCTTCAGCGCAGTTCTGACAATCCACGGCGCTGCACCAGTTTTCAAGATTAAAGAAGATCAGTCCCTGTCCAAACAGCTGGGCCTCATGCTCGACTTCGATTTTCAGTCGCCGCTCAACGTGTTCTGAGCCAATTTGCTCGATCAGATCTTGCAGAGGTGTTCCGGTCGCAACGTTCGAAGTAGGATCCAAATTCTCGTCTCTCTAGTTGGAGGGCGTTCCAAACAAAAGCAGGAATAACATGATAGGTCCATTGTAGTCGGCCCCGGCCGGCGCGCCATTTCAGGCCACGGCTTGGATTGAGGCAGGCTTGTTGGAAGTGGTCGGTTAGCCGGCAAACTTTGCCGATGTCCGCTTTACCGACGATATTGTTGCAAAAGCTGGTGTTCCCGTAGCCCGACCCTCCCGGCCCGCTGTAGGGCCGTCCTGCGGCTTCGACGCTGCCGCCTTCCGTCGCCCGTCCTCGTCGCCTATCCCCGTCACGCTGACGCGCTCAATGCGCGCTCGTGGCCGTCGTCTGCGCGGACCTGCCGCCATTTGCGACCATTGGCCAGCTTGTCCTACCGAAGCTTTATGACTGCACTGGGGTTCTGATAGAGGAACTTCCATGAACATGGTGACCGGAATAGCGGCGCTACTGATCGGCCGTCTTCTGATCTGGAAAGGCCGTCCCGATCGAAGCGGCGTCCACCCGCGTTTTCTGCAATTTGAGGCCGCGCTTGGTCTCTTCCCGCCGGTCGTTTTAATTTTCCTTGCCTTTGGCACGGTACTATCGTTTCAGAGCTGTTAGGGAAGTAACCTCGTTCGTGCGAGTAGCGAAATGGCCGGACACTATTGGACTGCACCCCTATCGTGTTCGTCGCGATGACGCTGACACGGTCGCAGCGAAAAGCCCGGCACTGTGCCGGGCGATCGAAAGTATGGTCGCGTGATGAAAGTGGGAGGATCAAGGATCAGGTGCGGACCAGCGTCGGTTCGCTTTGTAACGCTGAAACCTGTTGTCCACAGGGGTGATGACGTGATGCCGCCCGCTATCGGTCGCCTGTCCGCGCCGGGACGATAAAAAAGCCGCCACCGGTACGAACCGGTTACGGCTTCGTTCTCGCTCGTGACCCTCGAAACAAGCCTTTACTGCCGCACCCCAACGCGATCGATGCCGCCATTTAAATTGCCACCGGCGTTATGACGGACCGCAGCGCGCGCCACCGGACGAGGCCTGAGCACGACGCCGGCCCTCGCCACGCAACCGGCAGGATAGCTGACGTACTGGCAGTACACGACCGCCTTGGCTGGCGCTGGATTGAGAGTGAGACCTGCAAGCCCCAACAGGACGCTAGCCGCAATCCCGGCAACTGTCGCTGACTTGATCGAAAGACGCTTCCTCGGATGCATGGCGGACCTCCCTCTTCGTGTTTGCGGAACTGAAAGGTGACGGGAGCCGCCACAGGTGCGGCTGAACATAGCGTGAGCGCAAAAGGATCGCTGACGTTGACCTAGATCAACGGAGGGTCTGCCTAGCGCCAAGCCCTGAGACCGAGCGTCCGCTCAGGGTCGATAGTGTTGGCTACCTCACTGCTGGATGTCCGGCCTCGTACGAGGTCGGCGCGTCGCGCGGCCATGCTGGCACATTCGGCGGGATTGCGCATCATCGGAACCGATGAGGTGTGTTTCTGTCCAGCCCGATAGGGAGTGGCAGTGCCGTTTAGCGTCACCCAATGTGTCCGCAAGCAAAATGCCTGTGGTAACTTGATGATAATCATCGGGCATTCGCAGGCTGGAAAATGGCGATAACCCACTGCCTTCCAGCTAGCTCCAACTGGAGTGACGAAACATGGATCCATCGGTCACTGATTTCATCGCGAGGGAAGCGCGCTTTGGCGCCCGGAACTACGAACCGCTCGGCGTCGTTCTGTCGCGCGGCGAGGGCGTCTTTGTTTGGGATACGCAGGGCCATCGCTACCTCGATTGCCTCTCCGCCTATTCCGCGCTGAATCAGGGTCACTGCCATCCGAAGATCTTGGCCGCGATGGTGGAGCAGGCGGGTCGGCTGACACTGACGTCGCGCGCCTTTCACAACGACCAACTGGCCCTCTTCTACGAAGAGATCGCGGCGCTGACCGGCTCCCACAAGGTGCTGCCGATGAACAGCGGCGCCGAAGCGGTGGAGAGTGCGATCAAGTCGGTGCGCAAATGGGGCTATGAGGTGAAGGGAGTGCCGGACGGGCAGGCCGAAATCATCGTCTGCGCCGATAATTTTCACGGCCGCACCCTCGGCATCATCGGCTTCAGCACCGACCCGGCGGCTCGTGACCATTTCGGACCGTTCGCGGCGGGCTTCAAGATCATCGCCTTCGGCGATGCCGCGGCGTTGAAGAAGGCAATCACACCCAACACGGTCGCCTTTTTGGTCGAACCGATCCAGGGAGAAGCGGGCGTCGTCATCCCACCGTCAGGTTATTTTACAGCAGTGCGCCAACTCTGCACTGCGCACGACGTGATGCTGATTCTGGACGAGATTCAGACCGGGCTCGGCCGCACCGGCAAGCTGCTCGCGGAACAGCACGAGGGCATCGAGGCGGATGTCACGCTGCTCGGCAAGGCGTTGTCCGGCGGCTTTTACCCAGTGTCAGCCGTGCTTTCGAACAACGCGGTGCTCGGCACTCTGAAACCTGGCCAGCACGGGTCGACTTTCGGCGGCAATCCGCTGGCCTGTGCGGTGGCTCGGGCCGCGCTGCGCGTGCTGGTCGAGGAAGGGATGATCGAGAACGCAGCCGCCCAGGGCGCCCGCTTTCTCGATGGCCTGAGCAGCATCCGCAGCAACACGATCCGGGAAGTGCGCGGACGCGGGCTGATGCTGGCCGTCGAGCTACACCCGGAAGCAGGCGGTGCACGTCGCTATTGTCAGGCCCTGCAGGCCCAAGGCATCCTCGCCAAGGACACACATGGTAACACGATTCGCATCGCCCCGCCGCTTGTTATCTCCAGCGATCAGGTCGACTGGGCGCTGGAACAGATCGCCGCCACTTTGAGGCAGGATTTCTCGTGACTACCAGTTGGCGCCGCCGACTCCCGTCGTTCTGTTAGTCCCAATACGATCATCGCAGATGCGATACTCACGTCGGCAAAATGGTCGGTAGTAGCGTTGAACGCCGAAGCTTATTTCGATTGCGGTAAAGTCTGCTCCAGGTCATTTCGCGTCGGTTTGGTCGCGTACCGACGACTTCCGCTCTACCCCTATAAACAGACATCGTTACCGTGCGTCGGCATGTCTCAAAAGGGCCAACAAGAGACATCGCGGGCTTGGGCTGATATGATAGAGGCCACCGACTAATGTGGCCTCAACGCAAGCCTCCATAGAGACCTAGAAGGAAGTACGCCAACAGAATCAGCATCGGCCAGCCGAGCCCGCGAGCATGCTTCATCATGTTACTTTGTCGGCAGAGCAGAAATAATCGACGCCAAGCCAAGCGCTATGAATACCAGAATGACCGGCGGATATAGGACCAGCGCCGCCTGAAATCTTAGAAACTTCCGGTGCGTTCCGTCCGCCCTAGGACGACCCACCAGGATCAATATTAGACCAACGGCGAGCAATGCAATTCCGGCCCAAAGGTTCATGACTTGCTCCGATTGAAGCGCCAGCACACCCCCGAAAGGTCCGCGCAGCCCAAGAGTCAGCGCGACCAACCAGTGGCTACGATTAAGATCAGGCCGACAGACAGGCCGGCTACTATTCCGAACGGAATGACATCTTCGAGCACTGGTGCCGTTGCCAGCGGATGCACCCTCCCGTCCTTGGGCCGCAAAGCCCGCAGAACTGCGACTGCCGCCACGATTAAGACCGCTCCGACAACCTTGATCATCTGCAATTCAGCCAGTTCTTGAGGTCCTCGATCTTCAATAACAGAAAAGGCTCAATGCTCCGGCGCGACCAATGGTCATTGGCCATTAGACTAAGATGCTGCCTTGTGTTCCGCTCTGCGAATTAGGCCACTCCCAAAATCAAACTAGGCCACTAGGGGTCGAAATAGCCATTACCCACTGAGCTATGGGAAAGGATCACGAAACGGGCCCCATTGGCTGTGAGTCCGGTCTGGGTCTTGGCCGTGTAAAAACACCCTTCGGGGGAGTCGGTCAGAAGCGAGGACCGGTTCGGTCTCAGGCCGCGATCGCCGCCATCAGCGGCTTGGTCCCGATGATGTTCATGACCCGTGTCAGATTATAGGCGAGGACCGAGAGTGCCATCTCGGCGGCGACTTTCGGAAGCGTTTTGGTCAGGAAGTGCGTCGCACCCATGCGGGCCTTGATCGTGCCGAACGGATGCTCGACCGTCTCCCGGCGCTGGCGCATGGCTTGCGGGTTTGTATCGAGGCGCTGCTGCACAGCGTCGAGCAGATGTTCATGCTCCCATCGGGTAATGCGCCGCTCTGGCCCTGTCGTGCATTGCGATTTGAGCGAGCAATTTGAGCAGGCGGTGGTCCAGTAGCGCCGCAGCATCTTGCCGTCCTCCTCGCTCGTAAAGCGATATGGCAGCCGCTCCCCAGCTGGACAGCGATAGGCGTCCTCCTCCGGCAGATAAGCAAAGTCCTGCTTACCGAAGCGCCCCTCCGATTTGGCACCCGACGTCTGCGGCTTGGGCAGAGTTACCGTGATGCCGGCCTCGTGACACGCGAGGATTTCCAGGCTGCTGAAGTAGCCGCGATCGGCAACGGCCTCGAGCGTCTCGGTCTCGAGAACAGCCTTGGCCTGCTTGGCCATATTGGCAAGTTGTGCCCGATCTGAGCCGCTGTTCGTCACCTCGTGCGCCACAATCAGATGATGCTCGGTATCGACGGCGACCTGCACGTTGTAGCCGACGACGCCGGAGCCGCGGCCGCTCGTTGCCATCGAACGACTGTCAGGATCGGTCAGGGAGATTTGCTGATCGGGCGAAGCAAGCATCTGCTTCTCGTAGACAGCAAGCTTGCCCATTTCCTCCTTCAGCTTTGTCAGCTTCTCGGTGAGCCTCGTCACCTTCGCGGCCAGCGCCTCGGTCGGCTCCTGTCGGTCGGCCGTGTCAAGTTGGCTCAGATAGCGCGCGACGCTCTCCTCCAGCTGAGCGCGCCGCCGCTCGACCTTCGCCCGGGTGAAGTTCCTGTCCCGGTTGTTCACGGCTTTGAACTTGCTGCCATCGATGGCGACGCTCGCCGTCGTGAGAAGACCCATCTGACGGCAGAGTTCGACGAAGCGCGCACACACCTTGCGCAGCGCCAGGCCATTGTCTTTGCGAAAGTCCGCGATGGTCTTGTGATCTGGAGCGAGCCGACCCAGCAGCCACATGACCTCGACGTTGCGTCCGGCTTCTCGTTCGAGCCGCCGGCTCGACTGTACCTGGTTCAGATAGCCATAGACGTACAGCTTGAGGAGAATCGAGGGATGGTACGACGGCCGGCCGGTTGCCTCGGGATCGACCCCGCCGAACCCAAGCTCGGACAGATCGAGGTCGTCGACGAGGACGTCGATGACGCGAACTGGATTGTCCTCGCCGATCCAGTCTTCCACGCATTCAGGAAACAGCGTGCTCTGCCCACGATCCGCACCCTCAATGAAGCGCTTCATCCGAGCCCCCCGCAAATCGTGCGGGAATCATATCGCGCGAATCACATCAAGCGCAGCGTTTTCACACAGCCAGGGTCAAAAGGCGAAGTCGCAGCCGGTCTGTGCCACTTCCGTTCTGCCCGCGAGAACGGACATCACCCATCGTTCTCGTCACGTCCGGAAAGGGCCACAAGCTGACATTTGCTGGTCTCCCGCAATCGTTTAGCAAGTAATTGTTTGCTACCAAACTATAGCTTTCCTTGGGCATCGACTGAGGCCGACAATAATCATGAACAGCGCCGCAATTTTGGACACTGCAGCTTTCCTGAGTGGCCCCTTAAATTTCCTGGCTATGATTTTAACATTGCTCATCCGTGTTTGTGTTCGCCCGTCCGTCCCAGTAGATGCATTCGTGGCAATCGTACTCAACTCTGCATTCATTGCTGCGGTTCTTGGTACTCAAAACCTTCGAGATTTGATGGGCATATACATCTTCTTTTTCGGTCTGGGTGGCTTAGGGCTGGGTTGGCTGATTGGAACATTTTTCAAGCGCTTGATCGGGTTTTTGGTTCGCTAAAGGACTGGCGCAGGCCCGCTTTGGGTCAATCGCGCCGGTTTGCCCCTCCACCGATGACTTCCGGTCTTCCCCCGGAAGCGGACACCGTCACGGCCGGTCGGCATGTCTCAAAAGGGCCAAAAGCAGAAATCGCGGTCGCGGCCTACTCGATCAAATCGCTGGTGCCGCAGGACGAGACGGCGCGTCACTCTGGAAGTCCCGCTTTGCGGAGGCCCTCGATATACAATTGAAGCCGCGATCCGCCGCCGCGCGTCACCCGTACAGAAATGCGAAAATCAGGGTCGAGTTCGAACAAACCGGCCACGGCCTCCTTTACCTCTGCTTCGCGTCCCAGATGAGCCAGGGCCGACGCAAGGCAGCGATAAGCGAAGGGATAAAGCGGGTTCTGGCGGACGGCCTTCTTGGCTGCCGAGATTGCCTCATCGAAACGACCAAGACCGATGAATGCAACGCCCATTCCGGCAAAAGTTGAAAAGAGCAACGGATCAAATGGGCTTAATCGAATGCCGCGCTCAAAGCTCCGGATTGCCTCTTCGGGCTGCCCCGCCATGAGGTAAATCATGCCTCGCTGTTCCCATATGCGGGATGAATTGGGGTTTAAGGCGACCGCACGGTCCACCATCTCCCTTGCTGTATCGTAATCGTCAGAGAAGGAGGCGGTTGCGTTGCCAAGCAGACTCAATGCCAAAGTGGCGTTCCCGTCGATACTGAGTGCCAAACGGAGAAGCCGCAATCCTTCTGCAATGTCCGACTTCGGATCGGCCGCCCATCCCCGACGTACACTCCGGAGGTGGCATTCCCCTGCAAGGGTTGCAGCAAAGCTGCTCCGGGGGTCGATCTCCAATGCGCGAGAGGCAAGCCGAAGGCTCTCGGCCGATCCGTCCCGGGTCCATGACTGGAGGTGTTGTGCTCGAAGACAAAGGTCGTAGGCGCTGAGGTCGTTCGGCCGACGCGCCGCCAAATCCTTTTCGGTTTGCAGCAATTTTGGCTGAATGGCAGAGACAACATTCACCGTCACCTCGTCCTGCAGCGCAAAGACATCGCTTAGGTCACCTTCAAATCGATCAGCCCAAAGGTGCGCGCCGCTCAGGGCATCAATCAATTGGCCCGTAATGCGAACTTTTTCGGCTGCCCTGCGCACACTGCCTTGAAGCACGTAGCGGACGCCGAGTTCGCGCCCGACTTGCTTGATATCGACGGCTTTGCCCTTGTAAGTAAAACTCGAACTGCGCGCGATCACGAATAGAGATTTGAACCGCGACAACGCTGTGGTGATTTCGTCCACCATGCCGTCAGCGAAGTAATCCTGATCGGGATCACCGCTCATGTTTTGGAACGGCAACACCGCGACGGAAGGCTTATCAGGAAGGGCAAGCGGTTCGGCCCTGTTGGGAAACGAATAGGTCGACACCTTTGGAGTGGAGAGACAGTTTATCCCAATACGCCAGACACGCATGGGTTCGGCGATATTCCTGAGAGCTTGTGCGCCCATATCTTGGAAGGCGAGGTCGACCTTGCCCCGAACCTGCCGGTGAACGTCGTCGGAAATACTGACACCACCCGGTTCTGCGATCCCTTCGAGACGCACCGCAATATTGACCCCGTCACCAAAGATGTCGTTGTCTTCGATAATAATATCTCCGACGTGGATGCCGATGCGAAATTCGATCCGTTTGCCCTGCGGCACATCGGTATTTTGTTCTGCCACGCTGCGTTGGATTTCGTCGGCACATCGCACGGCGTCGACCACGCTGGCGAACTCAACGAGAGCGCCGTCCCCAGTATTCTTGACGATACGTCCGCGATGATCAGTGATTTTGGGATCAAAAAGCGTCTTTCTAAGAGCTTTCAGTTGCGCCAGCGTGCCTTCTTCGTCGATCCCTATCAAGCGGCAAGAGCCCGCGACATCCGCCGCCAGAATAGCCGCCAGTCGCCGCTCGACGTGCTCGCTGCTCAAGATGCACCCCCGGGCCTCGGGAAGCTGAATAGCACAATTGTGGGCCGATGTCCGGCTATGCTCTTGTCCGAAATGGGTCAAACTGAGAAGTTCGGACGCGCAAGCGGGAAGTCGGCTTTAACTTCAAGAACGGACATCGTCAGTCCGGCCTGTCAGGTCCGAAAAGTGCCACAAACGGACTTCGATAGACCGGTCATCGCCTATATAGTGGTGTGGGGTAGCCTTGAGTACTGCCGGATCATCTCGTGAGAAAAGGTGTCATTGTTGTTTTCGTTGTCGTTGCCGTTTTCGGTGCAGCGAGTCTTGCCCTGCGCCGGCTAAACTTTCCAGACACATCATCATCCACTATCACCCAGCGACAGGTGCGCATTAAGGATGCTGTAGTTTTCCATAATCCTAGCCACGATTCCTCCAAATTTGTTGCTTTCGTCGAAGCAGTAACTGAAAAGAGAGGGGCAGCGCCTCTGCAAGAATGCCAGGAGGAATTGCTGCTGATCAATAGATCGTACAAAAGTTCGGTGCGAAAGGAATTCGGCGCGGGTGACAGCCAATCTGTAATAAGCTTCCTAGTTTTTGCGCCACGCGATATGTACCGGAAAGAAGCGAAGGTCCGTATGGTTTGCAAAACGACTGCATCCGATTGGTATCCGGTAGAGCTCCCAGAGCTAAAACATCAATGAACTAACGAACCAAGGGGTATGAAACCGCATTTGGGTTTGGTCTCGCAACCTCTCACGATTGGTCCAGACCTCATACCGCTTGTCCGCTAAGGGTCTTGGCTGTGTGAAAATGCGAAGACGCTCAATCGCAATAGGAGAACTTGTTCGTCCAAGACCGTTTTAGTCGCTCAACGCGCAAGCGGATTCAACTTAGAGATCGAATTGAAAAATATCATTCTTCGTCGCGTTTCGATTTTTGAGTTTTTACACAGCCAGGGTCGCATGCAGAAACAGGTCTATGCTTTCCGCCTCAGCCATGACGCGGTCGCGCGCGAACGCCAGAGGATTGACACGGTATAGGGATAGATCGTCGCCGCTCCTAATGAGCGCTTTGAATTTGGAGATCACGCGAGGGCTCCAAGATCGGGCCTGCTCGATCTCGGTCATTTTGCCTTCGAGGAGCCGTTCCTGAATGTTGATCATTGTGCGCCCCCGTCATCTTACCGCGGCATGGCCGGGAGGATGGCGGCCACTCTTCAAATGGGCAACTGACATTAAGATATGGCGCCTACTTCCTTCCTAAGCTGCAATTTCCCAGGTTGGCCGCCATATCTGGGCGCCAACTCCAACCATCGCGCGCACCTTGCCAAGATATCGTCCATGGAATCCAGGGCAGGATGTGCGGTGACAAATCTTCAATTGGCCGCGCGGCCGCCGGCGTGAGATCGGCATCCGCCAAACATTTGGTTATGATAAGACAACTCTCAATCAACCGAGTGCTCACGATGGCCGCCCTTATACAGCCCCAGCACGATCTTTCATCGATTGAAATCGATGCAATTGAAGAACGTCTCTACAACCACAACCGTCGTGCAATAAGTTGCAGTGACGGGCGAGGGTTGGGCTTTGTGATCCGCGATGAGGCAGGACGCATTATCGGCGTCGCCGCTGGGTACTCTTGGGCAGGCACCTCTGAACTCAAACAGATGTGGATCGACGAAGCGTATCGAGGACGCGGCTACGCGCGGGAACTATTAAATGCCTTCGTCGCTGAGGCTGCTGGTCGAGGCGTTCGGCGGATTTGGGTGGCAAGCTATGACTTCCAAGCGCCAGAAATGTATGAAAAGGCTGGGTTCGAGCGTATGGCTGAGTTTGCGGAGTGGCCTGAGGGACACTCCAATGTCGTTCTCTGCAAGACATTAATCGCATGATAAGAAAAGTCTTAGAGCAACGTTGACTGGCCAATTACGGCCCAAGGAGGAGGTAGCTAAATATCAACTAAACGTGTAGAGGCGCGTCAGTAACGAGGTCTGACGCAGAGCGAACCTGCCTGAGAACGATATGGGAGGTCCGAAATGCGATTGTGCCAGTTACTCTTTCTTGGTGCGCTCGCCGCACACTTTCCTGGAATTGCAGCGGCGGCGGAGCGTCCCGTCGTCGTTGAGCTCTTCACATCGCAAGGATGCTCGTCCTGTCCGCCCGCCAACGCATATCTGAATGAGCTGTCGAAGCGGCCCTCAGACGTCCTGGCGCTGGCCTTTCACGTTACCTATTGGGACTATCTCGGCTGGAAGGATCCATTCTCCCTGAAAATTGCGACGGATCGACAGGAGCGGTACGGCCGCCGTTTTGGCGACGGGTCGTATACGCCGGAGATCGTCGTGGATGGCTCGACGGGCATGGTGGGGTCCTATCGAGACGATGTCGATCGCGCCATCGTGAAGGCAAGGGCGAATGGGACGACCATCGCCGATGTGCACGTGGTGACGAAGGATGGGAAGGCCGCAATCGACGTAGGGGTTGGTCAGGGTACCGCGCGTGTGCTCCTTGTGGGCTTTGACCGCGAACACGTAACGCCAATTGGCCGCGGCGAAAACCGGGGCCGTACGATGGCCGAAGCGAATATCGTTCGGTCGTTCCGATCGGTTGCAGAGTGGAGCGGAGCGCCCATCCATCTCGACGAACAGCTTCCGGAAGGCGAACTCGTCGCGGTCATCCTCGAAGCGCCGGACGGGCGTATCGTCGGAGCCTCCAGGGCCATCGCGGCCGGTTCTTCCTGACGGAACGGCAAAGAAGAGACCGGCCGGATGTTCGCGAGTAAGTCAATCTGTGCGTGTCGACAATACGGCTGTCGAATGCGGTTATTGGCAATACGCTCAAGGATACTCTTGATCGGATCCCCCTCGATCAGAATGTCATTCAATTAGAGCGTCAGGTCGAGATCAAAAAGCACCCGGTCGCGTAACGGAATCCCATCGACGAGCGTTCCTTCCGGATAGCCCGTTGACGGCCCGAACGCATCACGCACAATTTTGTACATTCGGAAGCCCTGCCGTTGATAGAAACGCAAGTTGGCGATATCGGCAGCTGCGGTCGAGACGATCAACCGATGGCCGTTGCGTGCGCGGCAGTAAGCGATGGCGGCTCTGACCAGGTGCTGTCCGATACCCTCGCGCTGACGTTTCTCCGTAACTGCCATGCTCTTGAGCTCGAATACACTGGCATCCTCGGTCTCGAGAATCTGCAAATGGCCGACGAGTAGGTCAGCATCGTGGGCGACCAGCAGCTCGCCGCGCGTGATGTAAGCGGCGATCTGGGTCTGGGAATCGTCGGCCAGTGCAAAAAGAGGCAGCAGCGGGTTGCGATCGTCGTCGTAGTGGTCAATGTGCATGGGGTTACGCTGCCGAGAGATGCGGGCCGAACCGTTGGAAGTCGGAACGATTCGCATCCGTCAACGACGGTTGAATTTCACCGTCTTGTGCGATCCCCCAAACGATTTGCGCACGCAGGCCCCGCGCGTCCCTCCGGTTTTGCAGGACCAGCCGTGCGCCGCTGGCGCGAAGCGCGAGATCGACGATCGACAGTCCTAATCCACTTCCGAGCGGGCTCTTGTTGCGGCCGCGGAAGAAGCGGTTCGTTACCAGCGAGATCTCATCGTCCGGGATACCGGGACCGTCGTCATCGATATAGACAGCCAAAGTGTCGGAGCCTTTCTTCACCGACCATCGAATGATGCCTGGCTCAAGCATGTGGCGGACGGCGTTCTCATGCAAATTGCGGACGGCGACCAGAACCAGTTCCCTGTTCGCGGTGACCATCGTGCTTTTCAGCGCGGGATCCAGTTCGACTTCGGCCTTGCGGTCCGAGGCCGGCAACGCGTCGATGACTTCCTCAATCAGGTCGCCGATGTTGATGCTGGTTTGTTTGGCCTCGTGGATGGAATCGAGCTTTGCCATCGCCAGCAATTGGCGGACCATCCGGGTGGTGCGATCGACGGCAACCACGATCTGGCGCAGAGCGGCCTCGCGAACACCGCTGTCGTTCGCCACCATGGCGATCTGGGCTTGGGTGCGCAGGCCCGCCAGCGGCGTGCGAAGCTCGTGCGCCGCAAACGCCGTGAGCTCCCGCTCATGCCGCATGGCGTCGCGGACCTTGCGGAAGAGATGGTTGAGCGAGGCCACCATGGGCCGGATTTCAGCCGGGATTGTTCCGGTCTCGACCTGGCTCATGTCGTCGGCATTGCGGCGTGAAAGCTCCCGCGTCAGAGCCTGTAAAGGACGAAGGCCGCGGCTGAGGCTTGCCCAGATCAGCAGACCAAGCAACGGAATGGCAAGGAGCAGGGGGGCAAGCAAGCCCTTGATGATCTGTTCCGCCAGATGGGCCCGCAGTCCGAGGCGATCACCCACCGACACCTGGACGCCCTTGGCGGCATCTTCCGCCGTATAGACGCGCCAGGTTTCTCCCTTGATCAGTCGCTGCGAAAAGCCGGCACGCTTATCGCCCAGGCTTTCGTCCGGCGCACCGCTCGAGCGGGCCACCAGGCGGCCGTCGAGCGACCATATCTGGCAGGACAATTGCCGTTCATAACTCATTATTTCGGGCGCCTGTTCTGAATCTCCTTCCGTCTGCGCCGGGCCAACGCCGTTGCCCGAGGCGAGCGACAGCACCATGCGCGCAGCTTCCTGAAGCCGCGCGTCGAGCACGCTTTCGATTTCGCGCGTGGCGCCGACATAGATCCAGCAGGTGGCGACGAGCCAGATCAGGCTGGTGGCGGTAACGAGGATCAGGAACAGTCTGCCTTTCAGTGAATTCATGATGCGATGGGCCTCATGCGGTAGCCGATCCCGCGCAGGGTTTCGATCTTGGCTCGCCCGATTTTGCTGCGCAGCTTGTGCACGTGCACTTCGACGGTGTTGCTTTCGACCTCCTCTTGCCAGCCGTAGAGTTTTGCCTCCAGATCACTCTTTGATAGCACCATGCCTGGCCTGTCCATCAGCGCCGCAAGGACCGCGAATTCGCGCCGCGACAGGCCGATGCACTCTCCGTTGACGGCCACCGTCAGCCGCGCGGGATTGAGCGTCACGCCGTTGTAAGTGGCTTGCGGTGTCGCACGGCCGCTATTCCTCCGGCTGATGGCGCGCACGCGGGCGGCGAGTTCCTCGAGATCGAACGGCTTGCCGAGATAATCGTCCGCGCCGGCATCTAGGCCTCTGATGCGGTCAGCGACCTCGTCGAGCGCGGTCAACAACAGTACCGGTGTCCGGTCGCCGCGGGACCGCAGCGCGGTTAACAGATCGAGGCCCGATCCGTCCGGTAGCATCAAATCAAGCACCAACGCGTCGAACGCGTCGGCCGCAAGCGCGGCGTGACCGTCGGCGCAACTGGCGACGATATCGAGGGTTGCGCCGTACAATCCGAGCCCGACCTTGAGCCCGTCGGACAGCATTGGGTCATCCTCAACAACCAAAATTCGCATGGAAGCCGCTCCTCGTTGTGACTTCCGCGTCGGCCTCTAGCCTTAAGGCTGGCTTAAGGTCGCGCGGTCACATGGGCCGCCGGATCGCTCACAGAAGGTACCCCATGCCCTACGTTCGCATTCTCGGTTTTGTTACTTTGTTGCTGAGGCTTATGGCGGCTGCCGGTCCAGTTTTTGCCGCGACGCCGATACCGGCCGATCAGGCCTTCCAGCTCCGCGCCCAGCTCGACGAGGAGGAGGGGATCGAGCTGAGCTGGACGATCGCCCCGGGCTATTACCTCTACCGCGACAAGATCGTGGTCACGCTTGACGGTCAGCGAGTCAGGATCGCGACGGTGAAAGGCCAGCCCAAGGATGATCCGAATTTCGGCATGACCGAGGTCTATCACGCGGGTACCACGGCGACTGTTCCGGCGGAACTGTTGCCGGAGAAAGGACGCATCATCGTCACCTATCAGGGCTGCGGCGAGAACACGATCTGTTATCCGCCGATCGCAAAGACGGTTGATCTGGCGACATTGCTGATCGCAGAGGCGCCCGAAGATAACGAAGCCGTGAACCGGCCCGGAAACGGCAGCAGCGCAGCGGACATTTCGACATGGAGTCCGTCCCCGGCCGATGGAGCAGGCGCAGAGTCGGGCATGCTCGGGGGCAGCCTGTTGACTATAGTTCTGGCCTTTCTGGGTTTCGGCCTGCTGTTGTCGTTCACACCTTGCGTATTTCCGATGATCCCGATTCTTTCGGGCATGCTGGCGCGGTCGGGCAGCCGCCTTTCCTTGACGCGCAGCTTCGTTCTGTCTGCGTCCTACGTGGTGGCGATGGCCGCGGCCTACGGCACGCTCGGGATCTTCGTGGCCTGGTCGGGAGAAAACCTGCAGACCGTATTGCAGACACCACTCGCCGTCCTTGGCATGAGTGCGCTGTTCTTGGCGCTCGCGCTGTCGATGTTTGGGCTCTATGAATTGCGGTTGCCGCAATCCTGGACCGCGAGGCTCGCGACCAGTGCGGGTAATAGAGGTTCGATCGGCGGCGCCGCGTTGCTCGGTTTTGGCTCGGCTCTGATCGTCGGTCCTTGTGTAACGCCACCGCTGGCGGCAGCGCTGGTGTTTGTTGCACAGACCGGGGCGGTCGCTCGGGGCTCGCTGGCGTTGTTCGCGCTTGGCCTCGGCATGGGGCTGCCGTTGATCGCCTTCGGCGTGCTCGGCGTCCGGGTGCTGCCGCGTTCCGGCGCGTGGCTCGCGCGCGTAAAGCATATTTTCGGTTTCGTTTTTGTCGGGCTCGCGATCTGGATGGCTTCGCGGGTCCTGCCCGTCGCGCTCACGGCCACCGCATGGGGCGCTCTGTTCATCGCAATCGGGCTTTACTTCGACGTCCTCGCGCTGTTCGAGGAGCCGCGGTGGCGATCAGCCAGTCTCGCCAGGGCAGGTGCCGGCGTGCTGGCGCTGTTTTATGGATGCGTCCTGCTCATCGGTGCGGCGCTCTCCGAATACGGACCCTTGCAGCCACTGATCTCTATCGGCGTGGTCGCCTCTTCAGCGGATGCCGGCAGCACCGAAGGTTTCCAGGTGGTTTCCAACGAGGCCGACCTCGACAAGGCGATTGACCTCGGTCGCCGGCAGGGCCGCGGCATCATGGTCGACTTCTCTGCCGACTGGTGCACCGAGTGCCGGCTGATGGAGCGGAACATCTTCGCCAAGGATGTGGTGCGGCAGCAGCTTCGCGGCATGCTCCTGATTCGTGCCGACCTCACCCATTACGACCTATCGAGCAAAAACCTGATGCAACGTTTCGCGGTGGTCGGGCCGCCGACGGTGGTGTTCCTCAATCCCGACGGCAGCGAAATCAAGGATGCCCGCGTCGTCGGCGACGTCGGCGTTGAAAATTTCCTCAACAAGGTCGCCAAGGCCTGGCGCGCCTAAATCCACTTCATGGAGAGATGACAGATGACCTCTTCGATATCCCGGGCCGGCTTTTTGCGGCTGGCGGCCCTGTCGCTGTTTGTGGTCCCGGCGCAGACGCGCGCCGACGATAACGAAATCACGCGTGACATGATCCTGAACGATCCCGATGCGCCGACGGCCGGAAACCCCAATGGCGATCTCACCATCGTGGATTTCTTCGACTACAACTGTCCCTACTGCAAGAAGGCCGCCACGAGTCTGGAAAAGCTGGTCAAGGCTGACGGCAATATCCGCCTTGTCTACAAGGACTGGCCGATTCTGCACGAGACCTCGATCGTTGGCGCCCGGCTGGCGCTGGCGGCCAAATACCAGGACCAGTATTTGCCGGTCCACCACGCGTTGATGGACATTCCGGGCTACGGCATCTCGCAGGAACAGATGCTCGATGCCGTGCGAAAGACCGGCGTCGATCATACCCGGCTGGATGCCGATATTGCGGCGCATGCCGACGACATCCTGCGTCTGATCAAGCGCAATCTGAACATTGCCGAAGCGATCGGCCTGCAGGGCACGCCCGGATTTCTGGTCGGCGCCTACAAGGTGAACCAGGCGCTGAGCTATGAAGGGTTCGTGCGGGTCGTGGCCGATGCTCGCGCGCGGGCCAAAAAAGCCAAATAGACGACAGCGTCAATTCCCGGAAAACAGTAATCATGATCAGTTCGCCTTCTCAAGGGGCGCGGCGTCTGTTCGCCGTGTCGACACTCTTGCTCGGCCTTGCCGGTTGTTCGGTGACGGACGAGGGGCTCCGCACCGTCGAATTCTCAGGCCCGCAATCTCCGGCCATGATGCATTATGCCGCGCGCGCCTCCGAAAGATTTCCTGTCGACGCCGTCGATACCTCCCATATCGATACGCAATTCCTCAAGCAGATGGTCGACTATCGCGCGCCGTATCCGCCGGGAACGGTCGTGGTCGATCCGCACCGACGCTTTCTCTACCTGGTTCAGAAGGGAAGTAAGGCCATCCGTTACGGCGTCGGGGTCGGCCGCGAAGGCCTTGCATTTGCGGGTACGGGCACGGTGCAGGAAAAGCGGGAGTGGCCGCACTGGACACCGACGCCGGCCATGATCGCCCGCGAGCCGAAGCGATACGCGAAGTGGGCAAGGGGCATGGACGGGGGCGT
This sequence comes from Bradyrhizobium sp. McL0615, assembly GCF_049993905.1. Lineage (NCBI taxonomy): Bacteria > Pseudomonadati > Pseudomonadota > Alphaproteobacteria > Hyphomicrobiales > Nitrobacteraceae > Bradyrhizobium > Bradyrhizobium sp. McL0615. The sequence continues at coordinate 4,057,314 of NZ_CP188254.1, forward strand.
CGGCAATCCGCTCGGCGCGCGGGCGCTCTATCTGTTCAAGGACGGCAAGGACACCCGCTACCGCATCCACGGCACCACCGAGCCCGACAGCATCGGCAAAGCGGTCTCCTCCGGCTGCATCCGCATGATGAACCAGGACGTCATCGATCTGTATGGCCGGGTGCCGCTGGGCGCCAAAGTCGTCGTACTCTGGCGCATTTAAGCTTGGCTTAAGCTGGCACGTCTTTGTGCTCGATATCATTCAACACTGGATTGGAAGACAGCTTATGCCTACGACAACACCGTTTTCCCGCAGGGCCGCCGACGCGTTCGCCAGTTGGGCGCCATTGCCGATCCGGCTTGCTGTCGGCTACGGCTTCGTGGCGCACGGCTATGCCAAGCTGTCGCGCGGACCTGAGACTTTCGCAGTGGTGCTGCACACGCTCGGGGTCCCCGATCCGCTGTTTGCCGCGTGGGCGGCAACCTTGACCGAGCTCATCGGCGGTGCGGCGGTCATGGCGGGCGTGCTGATTCCCTGGGTCAGCATCCCGATGGTGGTCGTTCTCCTCACCGCGCTGATCACCGTGCACCTTCCTTACGGGTTCTTTTCGGTCAAGATCGCGGAAGTCACCGAAACCGGAATCAAATTCGGGTCGGTAGGCTATGAAATCCTGCTGCTTTATCTCGCGGGTCTGGTCGCGTTGGTGCTTGGCGGGCCCGGCGAGGTGTCGCTGGAGCGCTGGCTCGAACGACGCCGGGATCGCGAGCAGGAGCAGCAGACGCTGCAATCACTCGCCCGCAAGCCTTAATCAACGTGAGGCGATCCTTCGGGCCCGCGTAACATCGGCGACGACTGCGACGAAGTAATATATGGGGATGTCATGGGTTAGTTTCGTTAGCGGCGCGATAGCGTGCCTGTTCTGTGGTATATCGGCGATGACGACGGACGATCTCATTCGGGCTATGGTTGCCGACGGATATGTCGGGCGAAAGCCCCGGGCGGTTCTCTTGATTGCATTGCTGTCCGCGACGGCCTTCGTTGCAATTCTTTTCTTCACGCGAATTGGATTTCGCGAGGATATCGATGCCGCGCTACGCACGGTGCGATTTCAGTTCAAGTTCGCCGTGATCGTGCCGCTCGCGCTCGTGGCCCTGGGCGCACTGTTCCGCAGCGCGGGACCGGTCTTCGCGCTGGACCCGTGGGCGAGATTATTGCCGCTTCCGCTGCTTCTGCTGTCCGCGGGCGTTGCCGCAGAATTGCTGTCAATCCCGCGATCGGATTGGATGGTCCGGCTGATAGGCTCTAACGCCGTGAACTGCATGACGCTCATTCCGCTGCTCGCCAGTGGTCCGCTGGTGATCTTCATCGCCGCGCTGAGGAGGGGCGCACCGGCGCATCCGGGATTGAGTGGCGCAATGGCGGGGCTTGGTGCGGGCAGCCTTGCTGCCGTGTTCTACGCTATGAACTGCTTTGACGACAGCCCGCTGTTCGTCATCACTTGGTATCCGCTGGCCCTCCTCGCGGTCGTATCTGTTGGCTATTTTGCAGGACTTTGCTCCCTGCGATGGTGACGTCAGGTCACGGCCTAGTCCGCCCCGGCAGCAGGCCCGAACACGGTGTCGGGCCCGCTGCCGGCGTAGAGATGCGGCGTCTGTTACTTCTTCATGCCGTCCTTCGACATGCTGTCTTTCGACATGGAGTCGTGCTTCTTCATTCCGTCCTTGGCCATCGCATCGTCCTTTTTCATGCCGTCCTTGGACATCGCGTCCTTCGACATGCTGTCCTTGGTCATCCCATCCTTGCCCATCTTGTCCTGCGCGAAGGCTGCGGGAGAGGTGAGGCCCACTGCGAGGGCGAGAGCTGAAATCGAGAGCAAGGCGCGCAAATTCTTCGTCATGTTGAGTACCCTTTGTTTGGCTTTGTCAGCGGCTAGGCCACCATTTCGATTACGTCGACCATTCGACGTTCGTTACCCATTGCGACCTGGCGGTCGTGTACACATCGTCGTGATTAGCCAGTCGTCTTTGCCGGCGTCATGGGCACCTCTCCTGTGTTTGATGTAAGTGTGAGCCGTCGCGTGAGCCCGGCGGTTGTTGGTGACGATGGAGGCCTTCACTCCGAACTCGTAAGGCGCCGCGGCCTTGCCTTTCTGCACCGTGGTATCGACCGTGACCCGCTTGAGGTCTTTGCCGCGTAACGCGCCGGTCTCGTGCGCCACCCGAAGGCTCTCGGCCAACAACAGCTCCAGTCTGTCGCCAAGCCGCTTGCGCCAATGGCTCAGGTCCGAGCGCTCGTGCGGGAATGCGTGCTGGAAGAACTCTTCGCCGGTGAAGAACTGGAAATACGGGTCGTGGACCCAGCGCTCACACACCCCCTCATCGGACAGCCCGTAGATGTGCTTGAGCAACAACAGCCCGATCATGAAGCGGGTCTCAATCCCCGGCCGGCCGTTCTCGCTGTAGAGCGGCGCGATCTCGCCGTCGATCCAGTCCCAATCGATGTTGCCGGCAAGCAGAACCAGCTCGTGCTTCAGATTAATGATCTGGTCCAACCGCGCCCGGAACAGATCGTTGGATCCCGTCGACTTGTGCTTCTTCGGCCGCATCGGTCCCTCCGATACGACAGGGAATCATGCTTCGCTCTTCGAGGGAATCCAAAATCGAATTTGCAAGGTTCCGGTGCCCAAAGCACCAAAACCTTGCAATCTCAAAACAACCTTCAAACCAGATCATGATTCCAGATCAGCCGCTTAGCCGTTGTTCACGGACGACTTAGTACGGCCAAGCTTGTGAGACCGATCGCCATCGCATGCTCCATCGCAGGTGGCCCGAGCGTTGAAGTGTAGCGCGAAGAGTCGCTCTTCCGGCGCTCAAAAAATATCCAGCGGCTTCCGAAATTTGTGCAAGCTATGCCTGCTAGTGACGGCGTGCTTCCCCTTTGGAAAGGTCATCTAGGAAGCGATCGAGAGCAGCGTTCCCGGCATACTCGGCCGCGGCTTGCGACTGGTAGCCGGTTGCGCCAACCCGAACGCCCATCGGTTTGCTTCGTCTGCGCAGTTCCCAGCTCCAGGGGTAAGGACGGATTCCCGTATCGATGGTCACAATGTAATAGTCAGGCGTCGTTGCCATGGATCAGAATGTACGCTTGCAAGATTCCCAGCGTCTTAAGGGTTAGCCTTTCGAACGATACGTTAGTTCATGTGGTCGCTATGACGTGAGGCAGTAGCGGGGGCACAAGAAATTGCTTGGCAACAGCCAAGGCACCCCGCTCATTCGTTTCCAACGCTATCTTCTGCGCGAGCATCACATCGCCGGGTACGAGGTTGCCCTCCGGTATAAAGCACCATCCCATTCGTGGACGGCCATCGCCATCGAGCTCAAGGACGTTTTGGCAAACACCGTGCTGGATACGATAAGACTTTCCACTATCGCACCCAATGACCTCGAAGTGATTGAAGCACTCAAGCTGCTGCCGCTGCTGCGGCGACAGCCATTCGCCTAGAAGAGTAATGCCGCGGACTGCCCGGCTTTCGAACCGCGCGCGGCGCCGGCTTTGCGCGGCTTGCACCGCGTGGATGAGATGCAGCGCCGCACGGCCAATCCAGCTCGCCGGGACCGTCAGCCAAACAACCATTGCTGTGTCAGCCGCCAACCAACCGAGGGTAAAACACCGTCTCTTCCGCATTTGGATCAAACGATCGCGCGAGGGAAACGTCACCACTCTCTTGCCGCGTGGCCGCTGTGAAGCCGTTGCCCGTCAGCGCCTTGAAGCGGCGTTCGGCCTCAGCCAGCGCTTTCAAATCTTTCGCGTCAAAATGATGACGGGTATCGCCTGTGTGATCCATGACGATCTGCGTAGCCATAGAAGAATCTCCACTGTTTGGGTTTCTCTTCCAGCCCGGAGTAACTGTAATCGAAATACGACACGACGCATGTTCAAAAATGCGGCATCCCGCATCCTGCCGCGGAGCTATGCCTTGGCGCTGAGAAGAAAGCGGTCGTCACCGCTTCCGCCACGCAGACAAGCCAGGCGGGCCGTTTCGAACATTCGTCGCCCTTGTCTGTGGTTGAAAAGCTCACGTGCTCCAGAACCGGCATCAGGCCGGACCATTTGCTGAGCCCGCGAGGTGTCATTGAGCCAGAAGAAAATAGTTGTCGCGGAGCTTACGTTCCGGCGCGCCGTAGCAGCCCGGAGCGGCCGCTTTTGGCGCGAAGCAGCCGTTGACGCTCGAACGTTGGCCTGCTTTGGTTGCGGCTGGCCGCGAGTGTCAACGGTGCGGCGTTTCGTCAACCTGCTCCGCCGGAATGACCTCGGCATGCTTCGGCGGCAATGTAAATTGAAATACGGCCCCCCGCGGCTCATTTGCACTGGCCCACAGCCGGCCGCCGTGCGCCTCGATGATCGACCGGCAAATCGCCAGACCCATGCCCAAACCGGCGGACTTGGTGGTATAGAAGGCCTCGAAAACGCAGTGCGCACTTGTGGGGTCGAGGCCCGGGCCCGAGTCCCAAACGGCAACGAGCACGCCGCCCGCGGCATCCGTCCGCGTACTGATCAGCAGTTCGCGCCTCTCTTCACCGAGATCGCCCATCGCCTCGGCTGCATTCATGATCAGATTGAGGATCACCTGCTGCAGCTGTACGCGATCGCCGTCCACGGACGGCAAACCGGTAGCGAGCTCGGTCTGCAGCGCGACACCATGCTTCAGCACTTCGCTCCGGGTCAGGGCGATGACGTCGAGGATGGCTTCGTTCAAGTCGAATCGGCTGCTGCGGGGCGGTGCCTTCTTGACGAGGGCCCGGATTCCGTCAATGACGTCGCCGGCCCTTCTGCCGTTCTCGATGACCTGGCCGAGCGATTGCCGGACTTCCTCGAGATCAGGCGGGCTGGCGCGCAGCCAGCGCAAGGCGGCGTAAGCGTTGGTGACCGCAGCTGCGATGGGTTGGTTGACCTCGTGTGCGATCGAGGCCGTCAGCTGGCCCATGGTCGTTACGCGATTGACATGCGCCAGCTCCGTCTGCGCCTCGCGCAAGGCCTGCTCTGCTTGCTTGCGCTCTGTAATGTGCCGCCCGACGCCGCGGTAGCCGGTGAAGCGCCCATTTTCGTCGAAGACCGGCAGCCCCGAGACGGATACGTAACGCTTGCCGCCGTTGGGCATAGGTCGCGCGAGCTCGAAGTCGCGGAACGGCAGATGGGCATCAAGTGTCTCCCGATGCTTGCGCCAAGCCTCTGCATCGGGCTCCAAATAGGGCACTTCCCACCGCGTCTTGCCGAGCTCGGAGCCCCGCGCCGGTGCATCGACAACGCTTTCGGAGAACTCCTGACGAATGAAGCGATGCTGCGCATCGCTTTCCCAGTACACGTCGAACGAGAATTGCACGAGCGTGCGAAAGCGCTCCTCGCTTGCGCGCAGCTCCTGCTCGGCCCGCTTGCGCTCGGTCAAATCAAGTACAAACGAGACTCCTTGGTTCGCCTTTTCATCGAACAGCGTCCCGCCCATCAGCACGGGCACGCGGCTGCCGTCCTTTCGGAAGTACTCTTTCTCAAATGGTTGGACTATTCCAATCGTCTTCAGCTCTGCAACGGTCCGTGCGTCGCGGTCACGCCATTCCGCCGGCGTCAGCTTTGTCCGGTTCAGGCCACCTAAGGCAAGGTCCTCTTGGTCGTATCCCAGCATACGCAGAAACGCGTCATTGGCTTCGAGAATCCGACCTTCGAGGTCCGAGATGATGATCCCGATGATGTTGGCGTCGACCAGGCGCTGAATCTTCGCTTCGCGCTCTGCAAGATCGCGGTACAAGCGGGTATTCTCGAGCGAGATCGCGGCCTGAGAGGCGAGCAGCGTCAGCGCCGCGATGCGGGCCGGTGCGAAGACACGAGCGGCCAGGTTGTTCTCCAGATAGAGCACACCGACGAGTTTCGCCTGATTGATCAGTGGAAGGCAGAGAATGGAACGGGCCACGTGCTGACGAATGTATGGATCCGCAGCAAATGAGGACTGGGCCGCGGCATCGTCGAGAATGACGGTCTCCTGCATGCGCAGGACATAGTGGAGAACCGATTCTGGCAGCAGATCCTCGGTTACGACATCGTCACGCGGATTCACGATCACCCTATCGCCATCGGTCGTGGCTTCCGCTGTGATCCGCAGCGCTTCCCCTTGCAGCAGGAGCAACAGACCGCGCTGGGCACCGGCCTGCTCGATCGCGGTGCGCACCAGCGTCCCGATCAGTTTTTCCAGAACGATTTCGCCTGACACGGCTTGCGACACCTTGATAATCGTCGCGAGGTCCAGATGCTGAATCGGCGCGCCGATCGTGGTCGTCGGGCCGGGAACTCGCTCGTTCTCCCGCAGGTGCGGATGAAGCTGCTCGAGTTGCCGCACCTTACCGTCGGCTCCCCAACGAAGGTACGCGTGGCGGGCATCGCGCAGATAGAGATGCGCGATCTGCTCAAAGCCACGCGCCGCGTAGAAACGCGCGGCGAGTTCATAGGCGAGCGCCTCATTCTGAACGAAGGCATTGTCGCGCGCAGCGCGGATTGCCTGCTCGTAAAGACGCTCAGCGTCAAGTTCCCGGCCTTCCAGGCCTGCAATCTCCGCGTCGACCAGTGCGACGCGATCCTCGAAGTTCTCGGGACAATTGTTCGCCCAAACCTTGAGCTGCTCTTGATGTGCCGTCATCGCCTCCAGGTGCTGCCGCCGGTCATCGGGAGTAGCGGACCTGCAGACTGTCGCGTGGCAGAGCGCAGAGCAGAAGCGATATTCAACCGTCTCTGAGTGCGAGAGCGTCCACAGGAGGTCGTGCGCGCTCCGGGAGGCATCGAGCGCCATCTCGATGTCGCCAGACATGAAACGCGCCTGCAACTTCCGGATCCAATAATAGGCCGTGGGCCGCGCCAGGGCAGCGCCAGCGGAGAGCTGGTGCTCAAACTGCCGCTCGTCGAACTCTTTATCGTCGAATCGACCGAAGATCGGTGTCAGGCCGCGGAGAGTCCGAATGAGCCGGAGCTGCGCGGTGATGAGATCGAAGAAGAATGTGAAATGGACTTTCCGTGCGAATTCGAGGCCAAGGTCGGCCTCTCGTTGCGTCTCGGCGAGCGCGTCGCCTGCCGCCAGCATGTTCCTGATCAGGTTCGCGTAGCCGTAGGCGGCGTAAATGACGTCTCCGTTCCGGGTAGCCACATCGACACCTCGGCGCACCAACTCGCGTCCCGACTTCACGTGCTGAGTCCATGGCATGACCAGGTTCCCGAACACGATATAGACGCCGGCCTGGAAGCGCTTCAGTCCGCACCGTTCGACCAGCTCGTATCCCACGCGACCGAGTTTGAGCGCGGTCGGATACTCGCCGAAGCGTGCGCCGGCAACGATCGCCAGCCGCTGGTAGGCCAGGCTTGATCCATCGCAGTTGCCGCGCTCGAGGGTCAGCTTGACCGCGCAGGAGACCACGAGTATTTCGCGATTCTTATCAACACGCGCGCCCGGCGTTTCCATCTTGTTCAAGACGTCCATGGTCGCCAGCGAAGCCGGATCGCTCATTAGCGGCAACTCGATAAGTTCATCGATCGTGCGGCTGCCGAGCACGTACAAGACCTGTTCGTAGTCGCGTCGAGCATCGTCTTCGGTGGGATGGGGCGACCAGTCAATGCCCACACGCCGGAGGTAGTCGAGACCGACCTCGACGGCGCGGCTACCTTGACCGAGAGTCGTGTAGACATCCATTCGCAAGCAGGTGATGGCGGCGCAGTCAACGATGTTGGTGGCTCGTTCCCAAAGAATCCTGAGCCGTTCATCGGCTGCGGCCAATGCGCCGGTAACAAACTCGCACTCTGCACGGCGGAATTCGAGTTCGAACGCAAGTGCCCCACACCGCTCCAGGCAACCGTCTGGCAGCAGCGCGCGACCGGCAGCAAGGTAGGTGAGCGCCGAGCTGTAGGCTGCCGATTGCCTGGCGCGCCTGCCCGCGAGCAGATTGAGTTCGGCTAACCACTCGCGCTCCTCGCGTGAGGTAATCAAAGCCGCCCCGCGGTTGAGCTGATTAACGATGTCGAATATCATCTCCTCCCGCTTCTCGGGGGGTGTGCGCGCCGCGAGCAATCTGCCCATTCGAAGGTGCGTTTCGCCACGCAACTCGTCGGGGACCATCGAATAAGCAGCCTCCTGAATGCGATCGTGGACGAACCGGTACGTGCCCCTTAAGTGTTCGATCAATTCCTGATGCACGGCTGGCCACAGCGCTGCGTGGACCTGCTGCCTGGAAGTCCCGAGCACGATCGAGAGTGTCGTAAGGTCGGCGCTGTTTCCAAGACTGGCGAGCTGCTGCAACGCAGCCCGTGTGCTTGCCGGCAGGCGGGTGAGCTTCCCGACCATCAACTCCACCACGTTTTCGGTGTATCCCTTCGCGTGAATACGGTCGAGATCCCAGGACCAACGCGCAGCATCATGATCGAAGATGAGCATTCCCTCTTCGGCGAGCGAGGACATGAACTGATTGGCGAAGAAGGGATTGCCGCCTGTCTTCTCGTGCACCAATTGAGCGAGCGGTGCGGCGCGCTCGTGGTCGCAGCGAAGCGTGTCTGCAATCAGTTCTGCGAGATGTTCTCGTTCGAGCGGCGCGAGCCTGATTTCCGCCACTTTCCCGCCAGCCGTCTTGATAGCTTCGAGCTTGCGCAGCAGCGGATTGGCGGCAGTGACTTCGTTGTCGCGGTAGGCGCCGATCAGCATGAGGTGTTGCAGATCCGAACGGGTCAACAGATACTCCAGAAGATCAAGCGTCACCGCGTCGAGCCACTGCAAATCATCGAGGAACAGTGCCAGTGGATGCTCCGGCCTAGCAAAGACGCCTATCAGCCGCCGTACCACCAGTTGGAAACGCTGTTGCGCGTCTTGGGGTGGTAACTCACGAACCGGCTGCTGATCTCCGATGATGAGCTTCAATTCCGGAACGAGATCGACTATGAGCTGGCCGTTCGGGCCCAGCGCTTCACGGAGCGAGTCGCGCCACGGCGCCAATCGAGCTTCACTCTTTCCCAGCAATGGCCGAATAAGACTCTTAACGGCTTGAGCGAGGGTCTCATATGGCGTTTCATGCTTGTGCTGATCGAACTTGGCGGACGCGAAGAGCCCGCGTGGCGCAACGAGCACCTTATGCAGCTCATTGACCACTGACGATTTCCCGATCCCAGAGTATCCGGAAAGCAGCGCCAGCTCCGGCGCTCCGGTCGTGACGACGCGATCGAAAACAGCGAGTAAATGCTCGACCTCGCGCGCTCGTCCGTACAGCCTTTCGGGAATAAGGAGCCGATCCGAAGAGTCGTGGACGCCGAGCTGAAACGCGTCGATGCGTTCGCGAGCTTCCCATTCAGCCAGGCAGCGTCGCAAATCACATTCGAGGCCGCGTGCGGTCTGGTAGCGCTCTTCGGCTGTCTTGGCCAGCAACTTCATGATGATGGCCGAGACAATCGTCGGGACTTCCTTCACACGCTCGGCCGGCAAGATCGGTTGCCGTGCGACGTGGCAATGCACCCATCCCATCGGATCGGCCGCCGTAAACGGCAGCACGCCGGTCAGCGTCTGGTACAAGGTGACGCCGAGTGCGTAGAGGTCGCTTCGAAAGTCGATCGACCGGTTCGTGCGGCCGGTCTGTTCGGGGGACATGTAGGCAAGAGTTCCAATGAGCTCTTCCGGCGGCTCGGGTAACAACCGCTCGCGCCGTAGGCGCGAGGCGAGACCGAAGCCAGTGAGCCGCACCTCGGCATCCACGCCCGTGACCAGGATATTGGTTGGCTTGAGATCCTTGTGCACGAGGCCATGCTGATGCGTCTTGCCCAGCGCTCTGACGATGCCGATCGCCAAGCGCAAGAACTGTCCCACCTCCATGGGAGTGCCGAGCCGTCGGGCGAGGGGCTCGCCGCCGGGATCCTCGAGCAGGAGCATGGTCCCTTGGCTGTTCCGCAACAGCTCTAGCGGCCGTACTGCCCAGGCACCGTCCAGTTCGTCCTTCAACCCAAATTCGTGAGCAAGGCGCTCAAGGTTTGAGGGCGTTGGATGCTCTGCGGTTGGCGATACGGCCAGCACCGGCTTCCGCTGGCCATCGGCGTCCAGACACCATCCCCGGGCAAATGAACGCTCCCCGTCCTCCCACAAGACCTGGAGGCTGCATTGCGCATCAGGGCCGAACCGATAAGATTTCTCCACGGCCGCTCTCCGCCATTACTCCGGTGGTCGCTATCGGGATTCACTGCGCCGGCCTTGGCTCTCACCGATCGTCCGCTGAGCAGGCCAGGGCGAGCTTTAACGGCAATTCTGCCACAGCCAGCGCGATGTGGCATATCTTTCTGGCACAGCTCGCTGCAGGACATGGCCGCGGCTGGGGCGGAACCCGCGACGCATCCTCATGTCTTGCGCCGGCCTGAGTTACCCAACAAATGGCGTTGCCATCGCCATGCAACGTCTGCGCGATGAGAGGGCACCCATTGCGACCAACTATTAGCGACGGTTGCCGACAGGCGACGAGGGCGAGCTTGTGAGGCTTGCCGGCTGCGGCCTTTTCCAATGCGTCCGCGAGATTCGCGCCGCTCTGGTGTTCTTGAAGATCTCCGGCAACGGGCGAACTCCGGTCCGGCTTGGCTGCGCTCGATGCCGGGAAGCCATGGCGATAAAACCAGTCCAGAATGACCTTCCCGCATCTAGCGAGGGGCCGCTTCTGGCGCAACAAGCGGCCGCCGGGGATAAGTTGGGATTCGATGATTAGAGCTCGATTTGCTCGGCGATGTGTCGAGCATCGTCTACCTCAATCCCGAGAAAACGGACGGTGCTCTCTAGCTTTGTATGACCGAGTAGAAGCTGGACAGCACGAAGGTTGCCAGTCTTGCGATAGATTTGACTAACCTTCGTCCGCCGCATCGAATGGGTACCATAGAAGATCGGTTTCAAACCGATGCTGTCAACCCAGCGGTGCACCAGCCGGGAATATTGTCGGGTGGATAGGTGGGGGCGTGCATGAAGTCGGCTCGAGAAGAGATATCGAGAACCAGTCGTGCGGAGAATTTGTAACCAGACTTCGAGGGAGGCTCTCGTCTGCTCCGTAATCTCGAACTGCACTGGTCGGCCCGTCTTCTTTTGGACGACTGTCGCTCGGTCCCGGATCATTGGACCTGAGCATACTTCCTCGATACGAAGTTTCACCAAATCACAGGCGCGAAGCTTGCTATCTATCGCCAAATTGAAGAGTGCAAGATCGCGCCACATGCGTGCGATCTCGAGCCGAACGCGAATGGTCCAAACGTGAGGGTTGGAGGGGCTTTTTCTGGCCGACGAGCAATCCCTTATTCCAAGGCCGTGGATGGCCGCGGCCGACAAAACGAACGAGCATGGCGGATCCTCCGCCAACCCGCCCGCCGCGTCGCTCTATGTCGAGCGTAATAAGATAGCGATAAAATACATTCTGATCTCAATCTAATGACCATTCTTGATGGACCGGTCTTGGCGCAAAGCCGCCGTTCCTAGGCATTTCCGCTTATGGGGGGAAAGCCAACCTCCCGATCATCCGCCTCGACCTCTGAGTTTGAACCCGAAGCGGACATCGTGCACAGGTCTTAGGATGCATCACCAAGAAGCGGGCCAGCAGCGGCCGGTCTGCCATCATGAATCGGCACGAACACGGCGTGCTTCGACAATCCTAAATAGATAGTTCTTCACCTCCGCGTGCACGCTAGTTTAGCGACACGCAAAAGGTGTTTAATTTCAGGCATTTCCCGCTCTTTTCCCGTAGTTATACGCAGCCGGCGTTAAGTTTAACGTGGAAGATGCAGCATACCATTTTGCCAAAGCGCCGCCTTATGGCGCGCGGTCCAACGAGGCCGCGTGAGTCCCATCGCGCGCATTTTCTTGCGCGATGCTTGTGCCCGACTGCTGTCGACAATGAAGTCGGTGAGGTTCTTTGGAAACGTCGGAGCGGTCTGCCTCAGCATCAACTGGGCAGCTCCCGAACCGCCTAGGGGGTGCAGGAAATGGCCACCACCAATGCGTCCGCGCGAGGCGGAACGGTATGGAGTATTCGCAATCTCCTTGTCACGGCGGTCGCGCTGCTGGCCCTCTTCGGTATCGGCATCTCCGGACACGTCTTGCGCAATGCCAGCCTGGAGCGGGCAACGGCGGCCGATGCGGCCTCGGTCAACGAGACCGCGGATATGTTGCTGGAAAGCGCAGGCCAATGGGCCCGCGAGCGCGGCGCGACCAATCTGGCGCTCAACGCCGCCGACCCCGCGGCCGACGCCCAGAAGTCTGCGATCGCGAATTTCCGCAAACTCGGCGACCAGCCGTTCGAGCAGGCGCTGGCTCGCATGGCCGCAAGGCATTTCGCCAACAAGGACCAGATGATCGCCGGCGCCAAGCGCGCGCATGAGCAGGTTGCGGCGCTTCGTGCGCGCGCGGATGCCGAGATCACCAAACCAGCAGGCGCGCGTGACAAAGCCATCGTTTCGCAGTGGGCTCCGACCATCACCGGGCTGATCACCGCCAGCCAGGCCCTCCGCGTCGCCGCGGCGATGGAGGAAGATGACGTCCAGTCCCGCCTGTCGAGCCTGCAGAACCTGAAGCACTTCGTCTGGGTCATGAGCGAGTATCTCGGGCGCGAGAGGGCAGCAGTAGCAGCGCTGGTGGCTTCCGGCAAGCCGATGAGCTCGCAGGAGATCAGCACCCTCGCGACATTCCGCGGTCGACTAGAAGCTGCCTGGGACTACGTGCAAGCCTATGCCGCAAAATCGTCGGGGCCGCAGAGTGTGGTGGGCGGCACTGAACGCGTGCGCGAGAATGTATTCCGCCGGTTCGAAGAGACCCGCAAGGGCGTCTATGCCGCCGGACTTGGCGGGGGCGCTTATCCCGTCAATTCCGCTGAATGGTTCAGTCAGTCGACCAAGGCGATTGACGACGTCATTGCGCTCAGCGCGCTGGCAAGTCAGGAAGCGGTGAAACTCGCCGAAACTTCGCAGCGAAGCAGTCTGCTAACGTTGCTGGTCAATGGCGTCCTGATGGCGTTCTCGATACTGCTTGCCGCCGGTGCGCTATGGATCGTGTTCAACCGGATCGTTCGATCCGTCAATCAGATGACGGACGCGATGGGCGAAATCGCCGAGGGCAATACGTCGATTGCTGTGCCCTGTGTCGAACGCCGCGACGAAATGGGAGCAATGGCGCGCGCGTTGCTGGTGTTCAAGGGAAATGCGGAAAAGGTACAGGCCATGCAGGCGGAGCGGGCGGCGCTGGAAAAAGCCGCGCAGGCCGAGAAGGTGGCCGCCATGAACCGGCTTGCCGATGATTTTGAGGCCAAGATCGGCGAGATCGTTGAGACGGTTTCCTCGGCGTCGACCGAACTGGAAGCCTCCGCCAAAACACTGACCTCCACCGCAGATCGATCGCAGCAATTGGCTACGACGGTGGCGGCCGCGTCCGGGGAAGCCTCGACCAACGTGCAGTCGGTGGCGTCGGCGACGGAGGAACTGACCTCGTCGGTCACCGAGATCAGCCGCCAGGTGCAGGAATCCGCGCGGATGGCCAACGAGGCTGTTGATCAGGCCCGCACTACCAACGAACGCGTTGGTGAATTGTCGAAGGCGGCGGGCCGCATTGGCGACGTGGTCGAACTGATCAACACCATCGCCGGCCAGACCAACCTGCTCGCGCTCAACGCTACCATCGAGGCGGCGCGCGCGGGCGAGGCTGGCCGCGGCTTTGCCGTGGTGGCTTCTGAAGTGAAGGCGTTGGCTGAGCAGACCGCCAAGGCCACCGGCGAGATCAGCCAGCAGATTTCGGGCATCCAGGCCGCGACGCAAGAGTCGGTGAGCGCAATCAGGGAGATCAGCGGGACCATCGAGCGCCTGTCGGAGATTTCCTCGACCATCGCGGCTGCCGTGGAAGAGCAGGGCGCGGCAACGCAGGAAATCTCCCGCAACGTGCAGCAGGCCGCGCAGGGCACCCAGGAGGTCTCCGCCAATATCAGCGACGTCCAGCGCGGCGCCGGTGAGACTGGTTCGGCCTCCTCGCAGGTGCTATCGGCAGCGCAAATGCTGTCCGGCGACAGCAACCGCCTTAAGGTCGAGGTAGCCAAATTCCTCGACTCGGTGCGCGCTGCCTGACGCGAACCCAACAACGATAATGTTAGCAGCGGGCCACGCTCCGCCGGCCGCCGCGCTAGGAGGGACAGGGTAACAAGCCGCGGCAGGTCGAATCTCATGGCTTCTACCTGGACAACGCAGACGATATTGGTAGCACCAGCTGCAGGATTTCTCTTGCGAGTCTGTTCAGATAGGCAATAAGCGGGTGATCAATAATCCCGCTTTGTAAAGACGATGGATATATCCATGGTCCGCTTATGGCGCAAAGCGGCCGTCCGCAGGAATGCCCGTTCCTGGAGCAGGGCTGACATCACCCATGCGTCGGCTCATGTCTGTTTTGACCCGTGGCAGACATGGCTGTTTGACGGAGATCATAAAATAAGCCTTAGGGCGATGACGTTCAAAGCACGGGAGACCGCCTCGCGACGGTCTCCCCTCGTCCACTGGGCTATTGGTAGCAGCTCATCCGTTTTGAACAGCGGCTGCAGCCTTGCGGATCACGCCGATCACGACGTCGGGCTGCGATAGCATCGGCACGTGGCTGCTAGTCACTTCAGTGACGGTTGCTCCCATGCGCTTCGAGACCCAGCGTTGCAGGTCGGGATGCACAGTGTGGTCTTGTGTCGCCAGAACGTACCAGCTCGGCTTGGACCTCCACGCGATGTTGTCGGCGCTGAGCTTCTGTTGCAGGAACAGATCGGCGACGGGTGCATAATGGGTGGCCCACACGAGCTTCTGCTCCTGTTCGGACAGGTCGCCAGCGAAGAACTCGGTGCCGTTCGGAAGCATCCAGGCACGCCCATCCGCGACCTCGACGCGGGAGAAGATATCCGACGGATATTTGTTGAGCTGGTCCTGCACGGTCTCGCCGGCATCCGGGGCGACTGCGGCAATGTAGACCAGGCCAGCCACGCGCTTATCGACGCCCGCGGCGGTGATGGTGGCGCCGCCATAGGAATGACCAACGAGAAGAACGGAGCTGCCGACGCGGTTGAGCGTGCGCTTCACCGTCGCCACATCCTCTTCGTAGGAGTCGAGGCCATATTGAACCGCGATGACTTCGTGCCCGTCGGCCTGCAACGCAGGGATCACCTTGCTGAAGCACGAGCCATCGGCCCAGATTCCATGGCAGAAAACGATGGTAGGTTTGGTTTTGGTCGACACATTAACCTCCTTTGGGTTGAGCCTCAGATTGAGCTTTATCGCTCGCCGGAGCGGCACCCCAGCGGGTGACGTTTGCGTTGTTGTCTTGGGGGGCGCGGGGATTGTCCGCGCCGCCGTCAGTCGCTGAACGACGCCCCAGCGTTCGCTATAAAGTCCGCCACGGCCCTCGGTTGAGAAAGCATCGGCACGTCGCTGCTTCGAAGGACCATTGTCGCGCGTTACTAGAGCTATCAAAAAAGAAGAACCCTAGTGGTGAAAAACGGTGAAAGATGTCGCCTCATGGGCGCGAACGAAGCCCAGGTAGCCAACGCTCATCACATCAGGGCGACAATGCCGGCAGCGGGATGGGTAGGTCGACGCGTCGTGGCTTATTGTCTTGATTATGGAGAACGTCTGTCAGGTCCGGGGCCGTCTGACGCAAGCCAACTTACGGCTGTCGGCTACCGCCTAAGAGAAGGTGCAGCAAACTTCAAGCAAGCTCTCTCAGCAGTCTCGCGGCCTTTTGGAGATCCGATGTTTCAAACCCCTCGCTGAACCGATTGTAGACCAATGAAAGGACATTTCGCGCTTGCGCGTTCTTGCCGTTCTCACGCAACATCCGAGCGAGGTCGATGGTAGCTCGCAGCTCCCAAGTCAAGGCGCGCTGGCGCCGGGCCACTTTGATCGCCTCATAGAGTTGATTCTGCGCCGCGCGCTGAGCTGATATTCGTCGGTCAAGGCTCAGAAGCTCAGCCTTGATTCGGAGCAACTCGGGAAGGCACCAGACTTCCTCATACTTCCGTGACCACTTTATTGCTTGTTCGATCTGTCTGCGGGCTTCAGACATCTGCCCAATATTTCCGAGAGCTTGTGCGAGCATGCCCACAAAACTTACATGACGCACGCCAAATCCAGCCCTCTTCATTTCCTCAACAGCCTTTCGGAGTTGACCAACTTCGTCTTGTTCTCCCCTCGCAACCAGCACAGCACTTCTGAAACAAGCTGTGAGGCAAATAACATATCTGTGCTGGGGGATACGATCCGTTAGCAAAGCCAACATCTGCCTTGCTTCATCGAATTCGCCTCGATAGTAGGCGACCGGAACAGCCGCCAGCACAAGAGAGTTTTCAATAGAAATTGCATGCCCCAGAGCCTCGGAATCCTCGAGGACGATTCGAGCAACATGCTGGGCCTTATCAAGAAAGCCTTGCACCAACAAGACAGGCGCCAAGATGCAGCGAGCGGCAATGCGATTGTCCAAGTGGAATCTAGCGAGACGACGTCCCTGCTCTAACACGACCTTGTCATCGAGTAGCCGGGATAAGCGTTTTCGTGCCTGAGTGTGCTCCCCTACATAATGGACCGTCGCCGCCTCCAACCTATCGCCATCGATCTCAAACGCGCTATTCTGTACAGTCTTTGCGATCCGCCGAAGGTTACTGATATGCTTCATCGCCGATCTATGGTGGCCGACGTAGAGACGATAATAGGCGAGTCCATAAAGCGACCGGAGTACATACTCTGTTTCTCCAAGACGCTTAGCTAGTGGTAGTGCCTTACAGAGTAGGGTGTCGACTTGTGGAGCCGGCCCTTGCGTGTAAAGCAATACCAGCGCCAACGTCACGGAAAGCTTCATCCGCTGCTGATCGGTCAGCCTCCGACGGCTCTTCGGCTCGGTAAGCACGCGCTCAGTCCACGATCGACACTCCTCAATGAGGGACAGACGTGCCCATAATGGCACCGCCGCAACGACCAGCGCGACTCCCAATAGCCGAGCATCGGGGGCGCTGAATATCCACCGCAAAGCGGCCCGCACATCGTCAATTGTGCGCGAGTTTACGATTAGCCAATCGGTTGCGGGGAGCGAGTCTAGCTCAAATTCTGCGCTCCGAAGTACGTTCAAGAAATACGTAGCATGTCTAAGCGAGTACGATGAGAGTTCGCCATTTTCGTCAAGCTTTTTGCGGGCAAATGCTCGAGTCGTTTCAAGCAGGCGATATTGACGGAGCGTTGTATCGGCCGATATCAGGGATTTTTCAACCAGGGCGCTAACGGTCTCAACGACGTATTCATTGTCGCTTGCGTTAAATCCAGCGACCGCACTAGCAGCGCTGAGGCTAAAAGGCCCGGCGAACAACGATAAGCGTTGTAGAATGATTTGCTCGGTCGAGGGTAGTAGACGATAGCTCCAATCCAATGCAGCATTCAGCGTCTGTTGCCGTTCTGGAGCCGCACGGCTACCCTTGTTCAATAGGCGAAACCGATCGGTTAGAAGCGCAGAAACTCCACTGATACCCAACGTGGGTACGCGGGTAGCCGCCAATTCGATTGCAAGGGCGATGCCATCAAGTTCGCTGCATATAGAGCCGATGACAGAGGCATCGCTATCGTCTAACAAAAAATCTCCGCCGCTCGATTTCGCGCGCTCAACAAAAAGTTGTATCGCGGGAAACGTCATGGCCTCAGCTGCGCTCATCCTTTGCGGCGACGACGGGTAGTCCAACGGCGGCAAACGGTAGACGCGCTCGCCCCGAGTTCGTAGAGGCTCACGGCTTGTAGCAATAATGTGTACTCTTGTGGTATCGGACAAGATCCGTTGCACCATCTCTGTTATCGGATCGATCAAATGCTCACAGTTGTCGAAAACCAAGAGTAGGTTTTGGCTACGAAGAAAGGCACGCAAGGTGATTTCGGGCTGTTCAGAATGAATAGCGAGACCAAGGGCCGCGGCGACTGTACTGGCTATCACCCCCGGCTGATTGAGAGGCGAAAAATCAACGAACCACGCGCCATGTTGGTAGCTTTCAGCCACTGATCGCGCGACCGCAAGTGCTACAGTAGTCTTTCCGATCCCTCCAGCGCCAACGATCGTCAGGAGTCTGAAGTCCGTGGAGTAGCATTTCAGATCTTCAATAGAAGCAGCGCGCCCAAATATGGGCATCGATGAATTTGGTAAATTGCCGCTAGGATAAGATGACTTGCTGTGACGATTACTGGATCCGGCCTCTCCGAAAATGTTTACAGGAGATACGAACGTATAACCGCGACCGGCTACCGCCGCGATGTATTTACGCGAGGCTGTCGTTTCCTTTAACGCCTTGCGCAGAGCGGCTACGTTGACCTTAAGACTACTGCTCTCAACGTGAATGTTGGGCCATGCGCGTGCGAAGAGCTCCTCTTTGCGCACGATGTCACCCGGTCGCTCAACAAGAGCTAACAAGATGTCCAGAGCGCGGTCGCCAATGCGAATTGGTACGTCACCTTCGAGAAGGAGCCGCTTTTCAGAGACGAGCGTGAACGGTCCAAAACTAAATGAAGTCACCTCGCGTCGTGCTCCTCGGCATGACCGCCTTTAAGTGGCCAGAGGGTACCTGGGTTTTTAGTGACATGCCAAGTGTCTGCTTATGGCGGCGGGTTCAACTGATCGCTGCAACACATTCTGCGAACTTCTCAGCCGGCGTCTGATAGAGCAAGGTCTTTCTCGGCCTTTCGTTGAGCTGCCTGGCGATGGCACTGAGCTTGGCTTGGCTGTGCAAAGACAGATCGGTGCCGCGCGGAAGATACTGGCGCAGTAATCTGTTGGTGTTTTCGTTTGAGCCGCGCTGCCAGGGAGACCGAGGGTCACAAAAATAGATCTCGACCTCGGTGGCCAATGTCAAGCGCTGATGGTCGGCAAGCTCTTTGCCTCTGTCCCAGGTCAGCGACCGATAAAGCTCGCCAGGCAATCGCTGCGATTGCTTGATCAACGCCGAGACGACGCTTTCGGTGAGCAACCTTGACCAGCATCACGTAGCGAGAATGGCGTTCGACAAGCGTTGCAATATAGCCATTTCTCGACCCACCGATCAGATCGCCTTCCCAATGGCCGGGGACCGCGCGATCTTCGATCGACGGCGGTCGTTCACTGATGGATACGGCGTTCTTGATCTGGCCGAGCCCGTTCCGCTTCATGCTGGCGTGCCGGGATCGACGGACCGTGCGCCTCGCCCTCAGGTGCTCAAGAAGCTCCTTTTTCAGCACGCCGCGCGCCTGAATGAACAGGCTGCGATAGATCGTCTCGTGTGACACCTGCTTTTGAGGCTCCACCGGATATGTGCGTTTTAGCCAGCCGGCAATCTGCTCCGGTGACCACTGCCGCCGCAGCAAGGTCGATACTGTCCGCCTCAGGAAGGGACGGCAAGCCAGCTTGCAAAGCTTTGGACGCCGCGCCCGATCCCAGGCGGCCTGATCGGACCCGGCCGCGCGATAGCGATCCGCCCCGCCATTGCGCTGAACCTCACGGCTGACGGTGGACGGAGATCGTCCCAAGTGGCGCGCGATCGACCGCAACGAGCAGCGCATGCTGAGCCATCGAGAGATCTCCTCTCGTTCAGAAAGGCTGAGCGCCTGCTTGGCTCGGCACCTATCCGGAGGGCGGATGCCACCCGTTGGCGAGATCACAGAGAAGACAGAAAAGGACTCCCGGTCAAACCGGCGCCCGATCGAACTCATTGGCTCGTCGGCTTGCCAGCGATCCCAGATCTCGGACCGCTGAGCGGCTGAGTAATAAATGCGACGTCGCTGTTTCATGTCCACACTCCATCTTTGCTAGAAGATTAGAGTGTTGCGCCGACCAATTGAGCCCGCCGCGCAAAGCGGACCTTCGGACCATTGGCGATCAGCAAAGGTCCAGAAGCTCATTTGAAAGAATGCTGCAGACTGAGGATGGAGGAGGCTAGTGGATCTCGGCGATCTTCGGTCCGCGCCGTCCTCATTGATCAGCCCTACACCCCCGCCATCGAGAAAGCGGTAGGACCATCGGCCGTCCTGTTGAGGAAAGCTTTTAGTCTCCGATCTGGAGACCGCGGTTCGTGCAGCAGTATCCGCAATTTGAATTTAACCACCGGCGACCTGTAGGGCGTCATTCGTGCGATGTGGTCTGCCCCGCGAGAAGCGGAGCGTACGCGGCGAGCCTGCGGGATACGGACTCCGTGAAGAGCCGCACGCGCTTGGTCTTGCGTGTCTCCCCCTGTGTGAGAAGCCAGAGCGTTCCGTACATGTGCAGGTCGGTGCCCGGCACCCTCACTAGCAGGGGGTCGGCATCTCCCATGAAGCACGGCAGTGTCGTGATCCCGAGCCCTTGCCGTACAGCAACGAACTGCGCCTCGGCGTCCGTGATCCTGAATGGAACCCCCGTGGTGCGAACCTCTCCCTCGCTGGCCCAATCCGGAATTCCATGAATGCTTATGACGATCCACCGGATGGGATCAGGCGCGCCAGCACGCCATGCGGCCAGTCGATCGCGAGACATGTAGACGCCGCCGAACAACTCCGGTCCTTTCAGGCCGTGAAGATTGAGCGGCAGGGTTTTGCGGTCGTAGACGACGCGGATCGCGACGTCGGCCTCTCGGTTGGTCAGATTTGCCAGTTCGCCAAACGATAGGATTTCCATCTCGATTTCCGGATGCAGGTGCGCGAAATCGGCGAAGTCCGGCATGAGCAGGTGTGTCACGAGGGGTGGGGCCAGCGTCACCCGAAGTAGCCCGCGCACGCTCTGATCCCGACCCAAGACGCGCGTCTCCAGCTTGTGCGACGACGCTTCCATCTGCTTCGCGAGTTCAAGGACCTCCTCGCCCGCAGCCGTCAGGCGGTAGCCCGCAGGCAGCTTTTCGAACATGAGCGCGCCGAGGCGTTCCTCAAGCTGGGCGATGCGTCGCAGTACGGTCGCGTGGTTCACACCAAGGCTCTTGGCGGCAGCCCGCACCGAGCCTCCGCGCGAGACGGCAAGAAAGTAGCGAATGTCATCCCAGTCGATCATGGTGCAATCCAGCACCATGCGGTGCGCCTTCCAAAAGCCCGTAAACGGATCGTATAGCGGTATTGGCGGAAATAATAGCTTGCGGCGACGAGCCCGGCCCAATTCCGACCGGCAACCACCGATCATCGCGGCCGGCGTCAATCGTCGACCCGGATCGTTTTCGCACCACCAATGTGCGCTTTTCCGCACTCAACGCCTGACCCCGGCGGACCTATGTCGAGGTCTCGGGGGCGTCCCCAAACGATCAGAGGCGGAAGCCTGGAAGGAAGCAGTCATGGGAAAGCTTGAAGGTAAGGTTGCAGTCATCACGGGTGGATCCAGCGGCATGGCGCTGGCGAGCGCCCAGCGGTTCGTTGAAGAAGGTGCCTATGTTTTCATCACGGGCCGGAAACAGGGGGCGCTGGACGAGGCCGTCAAGCTGATCGGCCGGAACGTGACCGGCGTGCGCGGCGACGCGGCCAATCTCGACGACCTCGACCGTCTGTTCGACACGGTCAAGCGGAAAAGGGCAGGATCGACATTCTGTACGCGAGCGCCGGCACGGGCGAAGCCGTCCCACTGGGCGAGATTACCGAGCAGCATTTCGATGCGACCTTCGGCCTGAATACGCGCGGCACGCTGTTTACAGTCCAGAAGGCGTTGCCGCTGTTCAACGACGGCGGATCGATCTTCATGACCGGGTCGGTTGCTTCGATCAAAGGCTTTCCTGGTTACAGCGTGTATGCGGCGAGCAAGGCGGCGCTGCACGCATTCGCACGCGGATGGCTCAACGAACTCAAGGGCAGGAATATCCGGGTGAACGTGCTGCACCCAGGGCCGATCGCCACACCGATGCAGGACCAGGTTCTCACCGACGAAGCGAAGCAGATGTTCGAATCCCTGATCCCGCGGGGAAAGATGGGTCGTCCCGAGGAAATTGCGGCAGCCGCGCTGTTTCTTGCTTCGGACGATTCGAGCTTCGTGAACGGGGTGGAGTTGTCCGTCGACGGCGGCTTCTCGGCCATCTGAATTCGCGCCGAATAAAAACGGAGAGATACGATGAGTACCGAAGAGAGTATCCAGCTTGTGAAGAATTTCTTTGCAGCCATGGGCAGCAGCAACGCGCACGATCTGCTGGCGTTGGCTGCCGAAGATATCGAGTGGATCATTCCGGGCGAAGGCTGGCCGTTGGCAGGCACGCACCGCGGGCACGCGGAGTTGGCGGCTGTGCTCAAGAAGGCGTCCGAAGAGGTGGAAACGCAATACCCGAAGCCCCCCGAATTCGTGGCGCAGGGAGTCCGGGTTATGGTCGTCGGCGTCGCAACGGGAAAAATCAAACCCACGAATAGGCCGTTCAAGGACGAGTGGGTCTTCGACATAACCGTTCGAGACGGGAAAGTCGCCCGCATCCAGGAATACATCGACACGCAAGCACTGGCGCGGGCCTCGCAGTCCGACGCAAAGACGTAGTCGAGTTCGACGGTGATTTGTGCCGCCTGATATCCTCTAATCTGAATGGGCTCTATCCATGACTTCCGCTTTAAACGGTCAGTCGCTTGACCAGATTTTTCGCTTCGCTCGCACCCCGAACGGTTGGGCTGATCGTCCTGTTGAGGACACTCTGGCACGCGAAGTCTATGATCTCATGAAATGGGGACCGACATCCGCGAACAGCAGCCCCGCCAGGTTTGTCTGGGTGCGTAGCGCCGACGGAAAGGCAACGCTCGCAGGGCTTGCCGCGGAGCCGAACAAGGAAAAAATTCTGAAGGCTCCCGTCACGGTCATCATCGGCCACGATTTGGATTTCGCCGGCGAGCTACCAAAGCTTCTGCCTCATAATGCGGAGGTCATGCAGAAGTATTTCGCGGCACCAGGCGTGGGCGAGGCGACGGCAATGCGAAACGGAACGCTGCAGGGTGCTTACCTGATCATCGCTGCACGCGCGTTGGGACTAGACTGCGGCCCCATGTCGGGCTTCGACAACGCTGGCGTGGATAAGGTCTTTTTTGCCGGCACGCGTATCCGGTCGAACTTTATCTGCAGCATTGGCTACGGCGATCCGGCTTCCGTGTTTCCACGCAACCCTCGCCTTAGTTTTGAGGAGGCCGGTCGCTGGGCCTAAGCCCACCCGTCTAGCGGCAGCTTTTCGGGGTCGACGGTGAATGAGCCGTGGACCGCCGTCCCGCACGCTCGTCGAATTCCAAAACGTAATGGAGATCCCAATGTACGACCAATCCAAGCTATCCGAGTTGATCCGGTTCGCACGCGTGGATGCCGGCGCCACCGTCATCGACGTTTACCCAGGCGACGGCGATTGGACCCGTCTCTTCTCCGACGTCGTGGGACCCGAAGGACGGGTCTACAGCTTCGTGCCGGCCGAAGTCGCCCATTTCAAGAACGACCCGGTTGGTCGAATGCGGACGCTTGCGAAGGAGCCCGGCCGAAAGAACGTCGAAGCCGTCTCGGCGGACCTCGTGGCGATGCCGCAGGCCACACAACCAGCGGACGTTCTCTGGCTGCACCTGTTCTACCACGATCTGCACACCGCCCTGATCCAGGCCAAGGGCGCAACGGCGGAACAATTCAATCGAGCCGTCTACGAGCGGCTGAAGCCCGGCGGGTCCTACGTCATCGTAGACCACGCTGCCGCCGTCGGGGCGGGCACTAGCGACGCCCAGTCGCTGCATCGGATTGAGCCTGCATCCGTTCGCGAGGAGGTGGAGGCGGCCGGCTTCTTAATGGACGCGGAGAGCACCATACTCGCAAACAAGGACGATCCACACTCGATAAAGGTGTTCGATCCCTCGATCAAGGGTGAGACCGATCGCTTCGCCTACCGTTTCATGAAGCCTCGATAGGTCGCGGGAGCGACTGGTGCGACCTGACCGACGGGAAGACACGCTTGTCGCATCTCGACCTGTCTGCGGTGCGCGGCGGTCCACCAGCATCTCCGCTTCGCGCAGGTCTTCTTCATCCAGTCGTTGCTTCGTCCGGTCAGGTATCGAACGGCCGGTACTGGCGCCGCGCAAAGCGGCCGTTCGCAGGAATGTCCGTTCGTTGGGGGCGAAGCGGAGGTGGTAGGCTTGGCCGTCATCTTGGCGACGGCATCGAACGGACCCCCACGATTTCGCGCCGAACGAAAATCATAAGGTCGCGATCCTTCTCGTGCCTCGCGGTGGGACGACGCTCTTCACGAATAGTTCTTCCAGCAGCGGGCGGGTGACCAGTAGATCCTGCAGGGTATATTCGCTGAGCGTTGCATGAAACGCCTTCAGGGCGTTTCGCAAGGCCGAGCGCAGCAGGCAGGCCGAACTGATGCGACAGTCCTCACAGCGAGGCTCAAAGCAGCCAACGAGGGAGAAGTCCCCCTCGATGCACATCACCACGTCGCCAATGTTGATCTCGGATGGCTTCTTGGCGAGCGACAGCCCGCCGCCATTGCCGCGTACCGAGCGGACGAAGCCTTCCTGGCAGAGCCGATGGGCGACTTTCATCATGTGATTCTTCGATACGCGATAGGCGTCGGCCGTTTCCTTGACCGTCACAAGGCGGTTGGCATGCACGCCAAGCTGAATGAGCATCCGCAGCGCATAATCCGTTTGCATTGTCAGTCGCATGGAGACGATTCCATATTCATGAGGAGCGGCTGATCTTGTCTGCCAATGCAAGGAGCATTCGATCCGCGCCGGCCGCGCCGATCAAGGAAACGCCCAGCGGCAATCCAGCGAACTCTGCGAGGCCGGGCAACGTCACTTCGGGTAGTCCGGAAAGCCCGGCGATCGAGGTTAGGCGTTGTGCGCGCTGCCTGAACTCCTCAACTGCCTGACCTTTTGCATCGAGCATCGGCGCCGGTCCGGGGGCAGTGGGAATGCACAGCACTGTATTGGTCTCGACGCATACGCGGACGCTTCTGCCGAGTTCCGCGCACTTGCGCCGTGCATCCGCTGCATCGGCGTCGGTGATGGATCTGGCAAACGCAAATCGCTCGGCTATCGGCGCGCTCAAGGAGTCCCCGTGAGCGGAGATCCATGCTCCGTGTACGCGCCAGGTCTCGTGCGCGGACGCTATGCGGAATACATCGCGCCACGGGGCCAGTCCTGCCGCGCCGGCAATGGAAATCGTCGCCACCTCGCCAAAGCAGTCGCCTAGCGCGTCAACGGCATTTCGAAACACGAGCCTTGCCTCATGGTCCAGCAATTCCAGCCCCTCGCTCACGATCAAGAGCCGCGTGGGCAAGGAGGACGGCGCGACCTCCGGCAAAAGAACTTCACCTACCTGTTGGAATAATCCGGGCTCGCGCGCAAACCAGCCCACCGTATCGAAACTCGGCATCAAGGGTACGAGGCCCGCGGTGGATACCGTGCCGTGACTTGTGCGGATACCGAATAAACCGCAAAAACTGCCGGGTATGCGTACCGAGCCGCCGGTGTCGGTACCGAGCGCGAAGTCGCACAGGCTTGCGGCGACGGCCGCCGCCGAGCCGCTCGACGAGCCACCGGGCACGCGATCAGGCGCCTTGCTGTTGCGCGGTGTGCCGTAGTGGATGTTGTCGCCGTTGAGGCTATAAGCCAGCTCGTCCGTGATGGTCTTGCCGATCATGCGCGCGCCGGCGGCGAGCAAGGCCGCGACGGGTGGCGCGGTCTGCCTCGCCGGCCCATGCGTCGCCAGCCACTGTGGATTGCCCGCGCCGGTCACTCGGCCTTCGATGTCGAACAAATCCTTTACCGCGAAGGTGCGGCCGGCGAGCGGACCCGCCGGGGCGCCCGACAGCTCGAATCGCCCGTGCGGACAGAACGCGCCTACCGTATCGACCACCATCAGATCGCGGCTCGCCGTCCGCCGGCCTCATTTTTCGGCGCGTAGCCCATGCGAGCCCCCTGCTGGCGATAGCGGATCGCCAGCCAGCGATTGAACTGGCTCAGCGTCTCCTCAAGCGGCGCCAGGCGACCACGCGGTGCAAAACGCGAGAACTTGGCGCGCTGCATGGCGAGGTTGACGCTGGTATCCTGCTCACCAAGCTGGCGCGAGCCTTCCATCATCCGGCCGACGCGATCTGCGAAATCCGGCAGCGCGACCGTCGATTTTGGCATGCACCAGCCGCCGGCGGTGAACAAGCCGCCGCCGACCGTAAGCGTCGTCGGTGACAGCGGGTAGACCATTCCGTAGCAGAGCATGTCGGGTGTGAAAATGATGTTCATGGTCGGCGGCACCATGCCGAAGCCGACGCGGTGACGCTGCTTGGCACTGAGCGTTTCGATCGGCGGGAAGCAGGCGGGCGCCGCCCAGCCTTTCTCGGTGAGGCCGCCGTCCGGCGCCAGGAATGGGACGTACCGGACGATCACGTTGTCGTCGTCGCCGCGCCAGGGGTCAAATTCGGTGCCGGTGCTCGGCGCGAAGTCGTGGATGACCGGGTGGACGTATTCGGTGTGATACGGCTCGATGTAGTTCTCGAACAGCATCTTCCAGTTCCACGGCAGCGGATCCTTGATGAAGCTCGGCGGCAGCGTGACCATGGAGTCGAGATCGTAGCCTTGCATGTAAGGCTCGAGCTTGACCATGCTCGGAGCCAGCGGCTTGGCGTCCTTGTCGAAATTGATGAAGATGAAGCCATACCATATCTCGACGCGCAGCTGCGGCAGCGCGCTTTCCTCGCGCAGCTTGCGGATCTTGACGGCGTCGCTCATGCGCGGCGCCCCGACCAGCTCGCCTTCGATGGTGTAGGTCCAGCGATGGTAGGGGCAGATCAAGCGTTTGGCATTGCCGGCGCACTCTTCCACCAGCGTGTGGCCGCGGTGCCGGCACAGTGCCGACATCGCGTGAATCTCGCTGTCATGGCCGTGCACGATGATCAGCGGCTCGCCCAGCAGCGTCACAGCCATGTAATCGCCCGGCTGCGCGATCTGCTGCACCCGGCCGACGCACAGCCAGGAATGCATGAACACCGCGTCGCGCTCGAAATCGAAGAACGCCTGCGACATGTAGGCTTCCTTCGGCATGACGCGTGCACCGGCCGGATGATTGATCGGGCGATCGCTGATTTCGAGGCCGTCGAGCACCGTCGCCACGTCGGGATGAAGATGGGAATTAGCCTCCTGCATGTCGTCGCTCCTTTCCTCAAACCAGGCTATTTGGCGTCGGCCAGCGACGACAGGACATCGGTCGATCGGCAGACGAAACCGTAACACTTCTTCACGTTCCAGACGGTCGCCTGCGTGCAGAAGTCCGGCGATGTGGTGGCGCAGCAGTCCTCCATCATGATGCAGCCGTAACCGAGGAAATTCGCATCGGTGAGCGTGCAGAAAACGCACTGATCGGTGTTCACTCCCGCGAACAAGATGGTGCGGATGCCGAGATTCTTCAGGATGCTGTCGAGCGGCGTGTCCCAGAAACCGCTGATGCGATACTTGTCGACCTTGATGTCGCCTGGCTCCGGCGCGAGTTCGTCGACGACGGCCGCGGCCCAACTGTCTTTTTCCAGCACATGTGCGCCGCTGCCGGGCAGGGGCTCGCCGAGACCAACGCCAGTGCCCGCCGGCTTGTAGAGATGAATCTGGTTGGGCGGCATGTTCAGGAGATCGGGTCGGTTGCCCCAATTGACCCAGATCACCGGGACCGCGGCGGCGCGCAGCGCCGGCACGAGTTTCTGCAGCGGAGCGATCGGCGCGCGGTCCGGCGTGAAGTCCGCGCCAAGGTAGTCGACCCAGCCGCCCTTCGCGCAGAAGTCGTTCTGCATGTCGATGACGACGAGCGCGGTTCGGTTCAAATCCACAATGACGGACTGCGGCTCGCAGGCGATCGTCCGGCGGCGCGGCTCCGACAACGGCATGGCCATGTCGACCGTCGTCGCGTTGACCTGCCAGTGAAAGGTCGGCCCTTTGCCGAGCGCGTGGAATTTGGTTTCGGCGGCCGGTTCGATGTTGTCAGTCATCGCGATCCTCTGCACGGGTATCTC
Organism: Bradyrhizobium sp. McL0615; assembly: GCF_049993905.1. NCBI lineage: Bacteria > Pseudomonadati > Pseudomonadota > Alphaproteobacteria > Hyphomicrobiales > Nitrobacteraceae > Bradyrhizobium > Bradyrhizobium sp. McL0615. Next base: position 4,085,280 of record NZ_CP188254.1, read on the forward strand.
CGTTGTCGAAGGCAATCATGCAAAGTCCGTACCACTATCAACCGACGCCGCAGGCCCACTCGGCGCCTGCGGATGCTGGTTCGATCAACATGAATGAGGATGTTTTTAAGCGGCGGGGCATGCGAAGCGCGCGTTACATGCGCCGCCGCCGGCTCGGCCGAGCGCTTCAAACAGGCATGCGAAATGCATCTTTCGGCGTCATCGCGCTCGCATTCTGAGCATGGCGATGTCGGCACACGCCGCGAATGCGGCGATTCAGCGCTGGCACGCTCCTTGCTCGATAAAGCTCGCTCAGTTCCTCACTCGGAGAGTTCAAATGACAATCTCGCGTCGTCTCTTTATCGGCACGGGCATCGCGGGCTCTGCCGCGCTTGCATCGGGCCTCGTCAGCAGCACGGCATGGACCGCTTCGCCGGTCGCCGTCGGCATTCTCATTCCCGGTTCGAAGTCTGACAAAGGCTGGATGGAGTCGGGCTACGACGGCCTCACGGCCTCCGAGAAGAAGCACGGTGCCGCCATCAAGGTGCAGATGATCGAAAACATCAAAGACGCCGAGATGGAGCAGGCGCTGACCAACCTTGCCAGCAAGAGCGATCTCGTGATCGGCGTGGGCGGACAAACGCAGGCGGCGTTGCTGAAAGTTGCCAAGCGCTTCCCGAAGGTCAAATTCTCGATCGTGGGTGGCGCGCTCGGCGACAAGATCCCCAACGTTGCGCAGTACGACGTGAAGCAGGCGGAGATCGCCTTCCTGGCCGGCGCGGCGGCGGCGATGCTGTCGAAGACAGGTGCGGTCAGCTACGTCGGCGGCCTCGAAATCCCGTCGATCGTCAACGCCGGCAAGGAATTCGGCAATGGCGCCAAGTATATCAAGCCGGACATCAAGTACTTCGAGGCCTATGCCGGCGACTTCGACAACGTTTCCAAATCGAAAGAGGCGACACTTGCCGCGATCTCGCAGGGCGCCGATGTTCACTACCACATCCTCAACCTCGGCCTGCGCGGCATGGAGCAGGCGGCGCGCGAAAAGGGTACGCATCTGATCGGCGGCTACACCAACCGCTGCGGCGGCGATCCGCTCTACGTCGCGTATTCGGTGACCGGCGTCGGCTTCCAGGTGCAATACGCGATCGATCAGACGGTCGCCGGTACATGGGAATCCGGCTACAAGCCGTTCGGTCTGGCGATGGGCTCGGCCGCGTCGGATATGATTGTCTGCAGCGGCACGGCCGAGCAGAAGGCCAAGCTCGAGGCGATCAAGAAGGAAATTCTCTCGGGCAAGATCACGACCCTGAACGGCTGACGATGGCCGTCGCGGAAATTGCGGGCCTCGCGCCCGAACCGGAAGGCCGGCATGCGCCCGCGGGGAGCATGCTGGTGCTCGACCGCGTCTCCAAACGGTTCGGGCGCGTCCAGGCTCTCAGCGAAATTTCCCTGAATATCGTGTCCGGTGCCGTGCATTGCCTGCTCGGCGAGAATGGCGCTGGCAAGTCGACCTTGTGCAATCTCGTGTTCGGTGTCTACCAGCCGGACGCCGGCACGATGCTGTTCGATGGCAAGCCGCACGCGCCGCAGGGCCCGGCCGACGCGTTACGTGCCGGCATCGCCATGGTGCACCAGCATTTCAGCCTGGTGCCGGACATGACGGTAACTGAGAACGTGCTGCTTGGCCGCACGCGCGGTCTGCTCGACCGTAAAGCCTGGGCCGCGCGCATCCAGGCCCTGAGCGACGAATACAGCCTCGCCGTCGATCCTTCCACGCTGGTCGGCGATCTGTCGGTCGGCGAGCGGCAGCGGATCGAAATCATCAAGTGTATGATCGACAGCCCGCGGCTTATCATTTTGGACGAACCGACAGCGGTGTTGCTGCCGGAGGAAATTGCAAAGCTGATGAGCGTGTGTCGCAGCCTGGCGGAGCGCGGCTGCGCCATTGTGCTGGTCACGCACAAGCTCGCAGAGATCAAGCAGGTCGCCGACACTGTGACCGTGCTTCGTCAAGGGCGCACCGTAGCCACCTCGGCGGAGCCGGCCAAGGACATCCAACGGCTGGTGAGTGCGATGGTGCAGCGCGATCTGGCCTCGCTCGACGTCGCGCTCGCTGGGACGCTTGGTGTGAGCGAGGACGCAGTCGGAGCCGACAATGGCATTCGCGAACCGCACCTCCCGCGCGGACAGGAGGCAATGCAGCTGGATGCGCTGACAGTGAAGGATGCGAACGGCGTGCTACGCGTCGATGACGTAACTTTGACTGTCGACCGTGGCGAGATCGTCGGCGTGGCCGGCGTTGAGGGCAACGGGCAGACCGAGATCGGCCTCGTTCTTGCCGGCCTGCTAAAGCCGACATCGGGAAGGGTATTTATCGGCGGCACTGAGGCGACCAGCAAATCGCCCCGCGAGATCACCGCCATGGGCGTCGGCATCGTGCCAGAGGACCGCCACGCGATTGCCTGCATCAGCTCAATGTCGCTGGCCGAAAACATGTATCTCAACCGGCTCGACGGCTTCCGCCGCTTCGGTTTGTTGCGGCGCGGCCAAATGGAGCGCGAGGCGGCCACGCTGATGACGCAGTTCGACGTGCGTGCGGACGGGCCGCGCACGCCGTTTTCCAGCCTGTCTGGCGGCAACCAGCAGAAAGCTGTGCTGGCACGCGAGCTGACAACCGAGCGGCTCCTGTTCCTGCTCGCGGCGCAGCCGACGCGCGGGCTTGACGTCGGCGCGGTGGAAGCGGTCTACAAGTCGATCCGCAAGACGTGTGAGGCGGGAGTCGGCGTATTGCTGATTTCCTCCGAGCTCGACGAATTGATCGCGGTGGCGCACCGCATCGTTGTGCTTTACCGCGGGCGCATTATCGGCGAACGCCGCGCGCATCCGAAATTCCGGCACGATATCGGCATGTTGATGGCGGGGCAGCAACCATGGGCGTGAACGCCATTTCACCCGCCACGCCATCAATGTGGCAAAGTTTGATCCGCAACGAGATCGCGGTGGCGTTCGCCGCCGTTCTGGGCGCGCTGATCATCGGACTCCTGCTGATCGTCATGATTGGCGTGCCGCTGTCGGACGCAATCGGCGCTTTCTTTGATGGCGCCTTCGGCTCCGGCTACGCAATTGCCGCCTCGATCAACCGCGCCACTGTATTCGCGGCCGTGGGCCTCGGCTTTATCTTCGCCAACCAGGCCAACCTGACCAATGTGGGCGGTGAAGGCCAAATCGCGGTGGGAGGCATCGCGGCCGCGGCCGTCGCGTTGAAAACGCCGGTAGCCGGTCTGCCGATCGGGCTCGCCTTCATCTTCCCGATGTTGGCCGCCGTCATCGCGGGCGCGGCCTGGGGCGGCATGTGCGGCGTGCTCAAGGTGAAGGTCGGCACCAACGAGGTCATCAGTTCGCTCCTCCTCACCTTCATCGGAATCTGGCTCCTGTACTGGAGCGTACAGTCGACCGAATTGCTGCGCCAGCCGATGACCAATACGGCAACGCTGCCAGAAACGCTGGAAATCCCGGACGCGACCAAGCTCCCCGCCCTGCTGGACGTCGCCGGGCCGCTCAACATCGGTCTCGTCTTCGTGGTCATTCTCGCTGTGATCATCGGGCTGGCGCTGCACAAGGGCGTGCTGGGCCTGCGGCTGCGGGCAGCCGGCCTCAATGAGCTCGCCTCACGGCGCGCCGGCATTTCTTATGACCGATACGTGGTCCTGGCGATGGCTGTTGCCGGCGGTTTCGGCGGTCTTGCCGGCGCCATCATGCTGCAAGGCGATCAATACGTGCTCAAGGATGGCTTCACATCGGGCTACGGCTTCGATGGCCTCGTCGTTGGCCTGTTGGCACGGGGTTCCAGCATCGGCGTCGTTCTCGGTGCCTTGTTCTTCGGCTTCCTGCGCTCGGGTGGCATCAACATGGAAATGACGGCGCGGGTGCCCTCCGCCGTGGTGGTGATCATTCAGGGTTTGGTGATCATTGCCATCGCCGCCTCCGGCTATTGGCTATCGCGCAACGAAGGCAAACGATGACCCTTGAGCAATTCGCCGTCTTTGTTGGTTCGTCTCTGCGGCTAGCCACGCCATTGTTGTTCGGCGCCACGGGTGAAATCGTCAGCGAAAAGGCCGGCGTGCTGAACATGAGCGTCGAGGGTATGATGCTCACGGCCGCCTTCGGCGGCGCCTATGGCTCCCTTGTCTCCGGCAGTGCGGCGGTCGGGCTCGTGATCGGTGTTGTCTCGGTGGTACCGGTGGCACTGCTGCAGGCGTTCCTGAGCAATACGCTGCGCGTCAACCAGATCGTCAGTGGCATCGGCATCAACATCCTGGCGCTGGGCGCGACCACGCTGGCCTACCGCGAGATATTCGGCGCCCGGTCGAGCCAGCTCGTTGACGGCTTTGCGACGTGGGTGCCGCCGATTTTGGGACAAATCCCGGTGATCGGTAAACCGATCTTCGAACAGGTCTGGATATTCTATCTGGCGGTGGCGCTATTCGTGCTGGTGGCGTTCGGACTCAAGCATACCGCGCTGGGTCTCGCGCTACGTGCTGTCGGCGTCGATCCCAAAGCTGCCCACCATGCAGGTATTTCTGTCACGCTGGTGCGATATGGCGCAGTTATGTTTGCCGGGCTGTGCTCGGCGCTCGGTGGCGTCTTCATTTCGCTCGGCAACATTCATACATTCACCGAAGGCATGACCAGCGGCGCCGGCTATCTTGCCATTACCGCGGTGATCTTCGGCAATTGGCGCGTATGGCGCATGGTCGGCGCCTGCCTGCTATTCGGCGCCGCCACAGCGCTGCAATTCCAATTGTCGCCGCTGGGCATCGAAGTGCCGACCGCCTTCCTGATCATGTTGCCCTACGTGCTCGCCTTCGTGGCCGTGACCGGCCTTGTCGGCCGTCAGACGCCGCCGGCGGCGCTCACGCTGCCATTTCTCGGCGGCAAATGACCGCCGATGACAGTTATGGCTGCTTCTGCGCTGGCGCATTTGCGCCAGTCACGGGTGCGGACGTCGGCCCTTTGCGCGGGTTCACCTTTGCCGTCAAAGACCTGATCGATACTCGCGGTAGCGTCACCGGGGCAGGCAACCCGGACTGGCGCAGCACGCATGCGGTGGCAACGGCGAACGCGCCAGTGGTGCAGCAGCTCCTCGAGGCCGCTGCGACGATGGTCGGACGTACCATCACGGATGAGTTGGCCTTTAGTCTGGAAGGCGAGAACTTCTTCGAGGGCACGCCGGTGAATCCTCTCGCGCCGGACCGGCTGCCCGGTGGCTCGTCGAGCGGATCGGCGGCGGCGGTCGCGGCCGGTCTCGTCGATTTCGCGCTTGGTACCGACACCGGAGGTTCGGTGCGCGTGCCGGCAGCGTTTTGCGGTGTCTACGGTCTTCGTCCAACGCATGGCGTCATTCCGACTGCCGGTGTGGTTCCCTTCGCTCCAAGTCTCGACACGGTTGGTTGGCTGGCGCGTGATGCCGCGACGCTCGCCAGGGTGGGCGACGTCCTGCTGCCAAAAACAACGGTCGAACCGGTCAGGCGCGTCTTCGTCGCCCGAGACGCGTTTGCGTTGGCCGACCAGGGCGTGCAAAACGCGCTCGACGAGGCTATGCGCGCGATGGCGCTGCCGAGCGACGTCCTGGATGTTTTTCCGGGCACTGTCGACGACATGGCGCGTACTTATCAGGTCGTGCAGGCGATCGACATCATCGCCGCGCTCGGGCCGTGGCTCAAGGAAGTCCAGCCGCGGTTCGGACCTGCCATTGCGCCGCGCTTTGCCGGCATTCATGATTATACCGCCGCGGACATGGCAGCTGCGCAGCTCTTGCGCGAGAAACTTCGCGTCCGCTTGACTGATTTTTTCGTGACGCATCCCGATGCAGTCATCCTCCTCCCGTCGGCCCCCTGTGTAGCCTTGCAACGCGGGCTCGCAGGTCTCGACATTGCAGCTTTCTACCGGGCTGCGCTGGCAACCGGCGCGGTCGCGGGCCTTGCCGGCCTGCCGCAAATATCGATACCGATTGTGCATGCAGGTGAGTTGCCGATCGGGCTTGGGGCCATTGCAGCAAAGGGCAGCGATCGCGCGCTCCTTGCATTTGCGAGCAGCCGCCAGATTGGAAGATGACCTCCGGAGTGTATCAAAAGCGGCGTCTGGACCGACTTGGAGGGATGCGGATCACCGCTCGCAATGTCTGGGCCGCGCCCGGCACAAGTCGTTCCGCAAACCATCAATTTCCTGAAAATACCTTGGCCTGATCGGCACTCTTGCGCTTATTGTCTGTCGCGGGCCCGGCGGGTGCGCCGCGCACCCCAAAGCGCCGAAGGAAAATGGCATCCGAGCATCCGATTTCGCACAACATTGTTCTCGAACGGCTGCGCGCCGCGCGGGAATCGTTGCAGTTTCAGTACGCAGGCCGAAACAGTTAGCCATCTGCGCGACTGCTGCACGCTAGACCTGCTAAGATCGGCCATAAAACTCGTGCGTTAAGCTTGCTGTCTGCCGCGGAAGTTAATTCTGGAACACGTCGCCGCGGCCGGACAAAAGATAACCGCGACACTAACCTTTATTGGCCAGGTTAAATCAATCAAGACATTGCTCTACCTTCGCGCCGCGTTATGACCATGTGTGATTCTTGGTGAGAGCAATTATGCTTTGGACGATGATGGAAACCGTATCCTGATTGGATTGACGGTCGAAGAGACGCGAGAGTTTCTAGAGCTCACCGATTTGCTCGCTAGCATCAGTCCTGGGCAACCGCTCTCGTCCATCGACTGGACGTCGGCCAAGGAAATGCGTTGGTTAGTGCTCATGCAAAAGCATTCTCTAGAGCTCGAAAAACATCTACGCCCCGGTGGGAGTAAGCATTGATAACACGACGCCGCCACCGGGGTTCAGCGCCTTCATGACCCCAATCCGCGTGTCCAAAATCCGTCGAGTTAAGAAAGTGCTACCAGTTAGACGGCGGTCTTGACGTGCTGAGTAGTAGATCATTTAACGTGACGGGTTGCTGAGCTAGACCAAGGTGCTTGGAGCGTCTCATAATTCGGCGATGGCAAGCAGTATTTGGACGACCGAATATTTCAGCTGTCCCAGTTGCGGGCTGCCTTACAGCGCGACAAGGGAGCACCACTCAGAAAAGCATTCAGGCAGCTTCAAATGTGAGGTTTGCGCGACCAAAGTCCACGTGTGGTCAGGTAATTATGACTTTTTCGATTGGAAAGTCGACCAGGTGAAGTCGCCCGTGTTTGGGAAAAGGTGGGGGTGAACGAGCATCGGGTGTTCGAACCTAATCTGCCCGCCGCGCTCAACTACGCTGCGACCTTATCTTCCTTGTCGGCTTCGGCCAGCCGTGCCAGTGCGATGAAGAGGTGTTGCGGATGTTGGTCACCGGCGGTCCGCCGGTGCGCGGCGCTCCGGACTCCGTGGGGCAGCCCAGTACTCGGATTGCCCGATAACGGCCAAGCCAGGTCGGGGGACATAAGGGGCGGCGATCAACCGGCACCTACCTGGCGAGCCGGCTCTCAGAGCCATAGCAAGTATTTCGTTTCGCTAAGCCGCCGTTGCTTGCTCGCGAGGCGCTCGATCGGCAAGACGCTGTCTAAGGGCGTCGATTGTCACCTTGAGATTGTCGCGCCGATCGAGGAGGGCACTCGCCAGCATTGGATACCTGACATCGGACCGGTCGGAAACGCGGGCGCGTTCTTCTTGGGTCGCGATCTCGCATTCGATCAGTTGGACGGTGCGGACAAGATCAGGCAGTATCTTACTGATCACTGCAGTTTCGCGCGCTGTCTCAAAACGGGGCTGTATATTCATTTTGGTGCTCCGAATGGCTTAGTTCGGCACACCTAAAGATAGTGGCCGAACAGTTGAAGCACACATCGCAAGTTGTTGGCCAAGAAGCGTACCTTGCACCAATGTTTGACGCATCAGTGCAGAGGAGGCTGCAATGCGCGACGTTTCAAAACCGAAGTTCATCGGCTCGACGTTCTGTAACCAATGTCAGAGCCAGGTGAAGTTTTATATCGATGAGGCTCGTGCATCTGGAAAGTGTCAGCTCGTAGTCGTTTATGAGAATGGTGAACCCGACTTCATGGCCGGCATTCCTGATGAGTGGGCAGATGAAAACGTGCAGGACTTCATCTTCTGGCCGATGAAAAATCCGAACTCGCCCTTTCCCGCATGGGAGGTGCCGGCGCGCGCCTATGGCAGTCTAATGCTCTATGCTTGGTGGAAGGGCCGCCCTCCGCTTCAGCGAGCAGCTCAGAAATAGCTTACGGATTAGCTGGTGCACCTTTGCTTCGGAGGGCCACGCTAAGCGACTGCCTGAAAATAGCAATTTGAGATGGTTGCATGATGGATCGCCAACCCCGGGATAACCCCGGCTGCGTCAGCAACGAACGAAAATAACTAATATCGTATGAAGCCAAAACTCTCGACTTTTCAGCGCTATGCGGCCCGATAACTGGGTTCGGGACGCAGTGGACCGTCCGCTTCAGACGGCGACGATCAGCGAATGTCGGGATCGGTGATTGCGAGTCTCGGCGACAAAGTTGAGACGCCAAACATGGGTTGAGCCACGATTTCCGTCGCGGTCCAAACGGACTCCAACACCAATCGGGCAGGGCGCCTGAGTCGGTGAATCATGAGTTAATTTTCCGGCAAATTTCGCCGCTCGTCGCCCCCGCGACTCAGTCTATGACGTCTTCGTCGCACGAAAAATGCGGGTGCACACAGATGCCAAATTCGGATGATGTCGCCATCCACGAGATGCTTTGGGAACGCGTCCTGTCCCTGCTCGTCGTGGGTGCCAGCGTGCTGGGCGGAAGCACCGTGTTGCTGATACAGGCGCTACCACCATTGCTTCACGGATTTCCATAGAGGCGCAAAACGGGTTTTGACTGCGACCATGGGGATCGCAACCGCCATTCTGACCACGAAGAATTCTGTAATGATCTCAATGGGCCAAACAGACCGAAAATGTCAGAACGGCCTGAAAACACTACAAGATTTTCTGACTTCCAAGCTGAATGCGACGCTTAGATGCCTGCTGCCTACTGCCGCTGTTCACGCGGCTGTCTCGAACAACAATTTGAGACGGTTGGGATTTAAACCTACTAAACGGACAGCTCAAACGTACGCTGGTAGCGTACGAACGGCGGTTCTTGGTAAATTTGAAGATGCCGCGTAGCGAGTTACGCTGTCCGCCAAAAAGAAGGCAGGACCCCAAGGTAGTGTGAGCGATGTAGCGGACCACTGACTCGAACCTCCGACCGCTCACCCAGCCCCCCGCACGCGCACCAAAAGATCCGAGTGCTGCAGCGAGGCGTTCTCGCCGAGAACGCCGCATTGAAATCGCAACGAACTGGGACTCTCGGTCCACCCCGCTGGGCAACGCGGGACTAAAATGCGGCGTGACCGATACGTCGGACGTAGGGTCGCGGCGAGCGTGCTGCGATGGGCCACGGCAGGAGTTTTGCAAACGTCTCAGAAGTGGCCGGAAATAGCCGGATCAAAATATAGGGAGTTTGCAAAACCAGGTGAGAGATTTCAAAGGCTTAGCACAAAAGCTGTTGTGCTACCGTTACACCATTCCCCAAGAATTGCTCAACGACATCAGTATCTTAGATGGTCATCCGGGCAATTGCTCCGGCCGGATTCGTGAGGATCCGGCGATCTGGCGCTCTTCTACTCGCTACCTCCCGCCCTTGGCAAGCGCGCGGGGATGGCGTTGTTGCAGGGGGGCCGGCAAATCCCGGGTCATTGTGTGGCGCAGGCCACGGTCAGGATTGGGCGTATGAGCCTTTCTTTCGAAGAGCTGGATTTCCGTCCGACGCCGATGGGCGTGCTGAGCCTGAGGCGCCGCAGGCGGCCGATGTCCGATGTCGATGTTTACGAAATCAAGCTTGGCGATGAATTCCTGATGTCGAGCCAGTTCACGGCGGCAGAGGTCGAATTGGCCCGGCTCGGTCTGGCGGCGCTGGGTCGAGCGGATCTCGACGTGGTGGTCGGCGGCCTCGGGCTCGGCTACACCGCACGCGCGGTGCTCGAGAATGCCGGCGTGCGATCCCTGATCGTGGTCGATGCGCTTGCCGAGGTCATCGAATGGCACGAGCAGGGATTGCTTCCACTCGGCAAGGAGCTGACGGGCGATCCGCGCTGCCGTTTTGTCAACGGCGACTTCTTCGCGATGTCGTCCTCCGCCGAAGGGTTCGATCATCGTTCGCAGGTCCGGCGTTTCGATGCCGTGCTGGTGGATATCGATCACTCGCCGCGCAAGTTGCTGCATCCGCGCCACGCCGCGCTGTACGAGCCGGAAGGGCTGGCCCGGCTTGCCGGTCATCTCAATCCAGGTGGTGTTTTCGCGCTCTGGTCGAACGATCCGCCGGATGATGCTTTTGAGCGTGTCCTGACCGGTGCGTTTGCAACCTCGACCTCCCACGTCGTGACCTTCGACAATCTGCGCGGAGACCACGATGTCAGCAATACGGTCTACGTGGCCGTGAAAGCGGACTTGCCATTGCCGAGGTGATCGTCGATGCGGCGCCGAGCGATAGGAGTCTGACGGCGTCCGCGGACGCCAACTTGCCGATGCCAACCGGCCATGCAATGCTTGCGCTACCAATAAAACAAGCGCCGGGCGGTGATGCCCGGCATATCCAGGGCCAAAAGAGCCCGGTACCGGGTGGGACGGAGATTTTCAAAATGAGATTGAAACATATCGTAGGGCTGCTTTCTGCCGTCGCGATGTCAGCTGTGATCGCGGGCTCGGCTGCGGCCCAGGACAAGACGGTCAAGATCGGCGCGATCTTCCCCCTGAGCGGCAACGCGGCCAGCGCCGGCGTGCATGGCAAGGCGGCGATCGAAACCGCAGTGGAAATCATCAACAGCGGCAATCCCGCGCTCGGCAATCTTCCGGTGACCAAGAATGCGGGACTCAAGGGCCTCGGCGGCGCCAAGGTCGAAGTGGTGTTTGCCGACAACCAGGGCAGCCCCGCTACCGGGCAGAACCAGGCGCTTCGCCTGATCACGGAAGAAAAAGTGGTGGCACTCACCGGCGCCTATCAGTCCGGCGTCACGCTGACGGCGAGCGCTATCGCCGAGAAATACGGCATTCCCTTCGTCAATGGCGAGTCGGTTGCGGCCAATCTCACCGAGCGCGGTTTCAAATGGTTCTTCCGCACGACGCCGGTGGCCGGCGATTTCGCCAGAATCTATCTCGACTTCCTCAAGGAGATGAAGGCGGGCGGACAGAAGGTCGATAACGTCGCCCTCGTTCACGAGAACACCGAATACGGCACGTCGGTCGCGAACGTCATCACCGGCCTGTTCAAGGAAAACGGGCTCCCGATCGCGCAGGACATCGCCTATTCGGCCAACACCACCGACGTGCAGAGCCAGGTGCTGCAGCTCAAGGACAAGAAGCCGGACGTGGTGATCATGATCAGCTACACGTCGGATGCGATCCTCTACGCCAAGACATTCCAGGCGCTGGACTACAAGCCGCCGATGATGATCGCCGACAACGCCGGCTATTCCGATCCGTCGACGCTGAAGGCCGTCGGAAAGCAGATTCAGGGCATCTTCAATCGCTCCTCTTTTGCGATCGGCACTGCGGGGTCGCCGACCTTCCTGATCAACGAGATCTACAAGAAGAAGAGCGGCGGCGACGATCTCGACGATACCGCGGCGCGACAGATGCAGGGCTTCTTCGTGCTGGTCGATGCGATCGATCGTGCCGGCTCGACCGAGCCTGCGAAGATTCAGGCCGCGCTGAAGGCCACCGACCTCAAGCCCGATCAATTGATCATGGGCTACAAGGGCGTGAAGTTCGACGACAAGGGCCAGAATGTGCTGGCCGCCGGACTGGTGATCCAGCTTCAGGATGGCGAGAATTACGTGCCGGTCTGGCCGAAGCAACTCGCCAAGACGGCGCCCGTGTTTCCCTACAAGGGCTGGTAATGATCGGGAACGGGCGGGATTTCGATCCCGCCTTTTTTGATTTCACCGCGTCACGAACCCGCTAGCTCAACGGCAAGCCGCTAATATGTCCTCCATCCTCGTTCAGGTAATCGTCGGCGGGCTGTTGCTCGGCGCGGTCTACGCGCTGTTCTCGTCCGGCCTCACACTGATCTGGGGCATGATGAACATCGTCAATTTTGCCCATGGCGATTTCGTCATGCTGGGCATGTATGTCGCGTTCGTGGTGTGGACGGTGCTCGGCGTCGGGCCGTTCGTCGGCGCGCCTGCGGCGGCGCTGGTGCTGGCGACGCTCGGCATCATCGTTTACTTCGGGCTGATCCGCAGCGTAATGAAGGGGCCCATGCTGGCCCAGATCCTCGGCACCTTCGGACTCGCACTGCTGCTGCGTTACTCCGTGTTCTGGGGTTTCGGTGCCAACTTCCTGACGCTGCCGGAAAATCTGGTTGGCGGCACCTATGATGTGTTTGGCATCAAGCTGCAGGCCTCGCGCCTGCTGGCCGGCGTCGTCGCCTTGCTGGTGACCCTGGGGCTGCATTTGCTCCTGACGCGGACGTCACTGGGCTCAAAAATGCTCGCGGTCGCCGAGGATGCCACCGCAGCGCAGTTGATGGGCATCCGCCCCGACAGCATGCAGGCGATCGCCTGGGCGATCGCAGCCGGCGCCACGGGACTGGCCGGCGCGCTGATCGCAACATTCTTCTACATCGCGCCGACCGTCGGCGAGACGCTGGGCATCGTCGCCTTTGTCACGGTGTCGCTCGGCGGTTTCGGCAGCGTGCCGGGCGCGCTGGTCGCGGGGCTTCTGATCGGCGTCATCGAATCGGTGTCGGCCTACTGGATCGGCGCGGTCTACAAGGACATCGTTGTGTATTCGCTGTTCCTGTGTTTCCTCTGGTTCCGGCCGCAAGGCCTGATGGGCAAGATGTAATGCGGCGCTTCATCTGGCCCTCGGTCGCGCTCGCGCTTGTCATTCTCTATCCGCTGCTGTTCACGACGCCGTTCCAGCAGCGGCTCGGCGCGCTGATCCTGCTCTATGCGATCGCGGCTTCCGCCTGGAACATCATTGGCGGCTACGCCGGGCAGGTGTCGGTCGGGCATGTCGTCTTCTTCGGCTGCGGCGCCTATGCCTCGATGGCGGCGTACGCGCATTTCGGCTTGCCACCCCTGGTCGGGATACCCGTCGGCATCGCTGCCGCGGTTCTGATCGCTGCCGTCATCGGCGTTCCGACATTGCGACTGTCCGGGCATTATTTCAGCATGGCGACGATTGCGGTTGCCGAACTCGCGCGTCTGATCGTGACCAACGTGGACGTTCTCGGCGCCGCCGTCGGCCTCAGCGGTCCAACCGTGCCGCGCACCGTGTTCGATCTCTCCTTCATCTCGGCCTTGCCGTATTACTATCTGTTTCTTGCCGTTCTCCTCGTTACCCTCGGCATCACTTGGTGGATGACTAATAGCCGGATGGGATTTTATCTGCGCGCCATCAAGGATTCCGAACGCGCGGCGCGCTCGCTTGGCGCACCTGCGAGCCGCACCAAGCTCTATGCCTTCATGCTGAGCGCCGGGCTGACCAGCGTCGCCGGCGCGCTTTATTCGATGATGTTCGGGTTCGTCGATCCCGAATCCGGACTCGGCATCCTCATTTCGGTGAAAATACTGATCATGGCGGCGCTGGGTGGTGCCGGGCTGTTGTTCGGGCCGCTGGTGGGCGCGGCGATCCTGGTGCCGCTGGAGGAAATCTCCAACAACGTTCTGGGCGGCAAGGGCGCGGGCCTCACCTTCGTTGTTTACGGCGCCATCATCGTGATCATCGCCCGGTTCCAGCCGGGCGGCATTCTGGCCCTGATCAATCGGCTATGGGACAGGCGCAAGCCTGCTGCAGCAGCGAAAGGAGCTGCCCATGCTCCTTGAAGCCCGCGACGTCACCAAGGCCTTTGGCAGCTTCAAGGCCGTCGATTCCGCCAGCGTCACGCTGGAGCCCGGTGACATTCTCGGCCTGATCGGGCCGAACGGCGCCGGCAAGTCGACCTTCTTCAATTGCCTGACCGGCGATCTCGTTTCGACCTCGGGCAAGGTGCTGTTCGAAGGCCATGACATCACCAGCATGACACCGGAGGCGAGGGCGCAACTCGGGCTGGCGCGCACCTTCCAGGTGCCGCAGACCTTCGAAGGCATGACGGTGCTGGAGAACGTCATGATCGGGGCGTTCCTGCGCACCCCGCACCGGGCGCAGGCCGAAGCGAAAGCCCGCGCCGTGCTGGAGCGCGTCGGCATGAGCCGGCTGGCGGATGCGCCGGCGCGTTCGCTCGGCACGCCCGGCCGCAAGCGGCTGGAGATCGCACGCGCGCTCGCCACCGAACCCAAAGTGCTGCTGCTCGACGAAGCCATGGCCGGCCTTACCCAGCAGGAGGTAAAACTCGCGATCGACCTGGTGCGCGACATCCACCGCTCCGGCATTACGCTCGTCATTGTCGAGCACATCATGGAAGTGATCATGTCGCTGGCGAGCCGGGTGGTGGTGTTCCACCAAGGCAAGGAGATCGCGCGCGGCAGCCCGCGCGAAGTCACCGCCAACCCTGCCGTCATCGCCGCCTATCTCGGCACCCGCGCCGCCAAGGCGGCCGCGGGCCATACGCCGATCGAGCTGATGGGCGGGCCGGCGACATGAGCGAGCACTTGCTCCACATCGACAATCTCGAGGTGCGCTACGGCGACCTGATCGGCGTCTCCGACGTGTCGCTCCAGGTGCCCGAGGGCAGCGTGGTGGCGTTGCTCGGTTCCAATGGCGGCGGCAAGACCACGGTGCTCAACGCCATCGCCGGTCTCATCCCCGTGCACAACGGATCGATCCGCTTCAATGGCGAGGAGATCGGCGGCCAGCACGCGTTTGCGATCGTCCGCAAGGGGCTTGCGCTATCGCCGGAGGGCTGGCGGCTGTTCGTGCAGCAGAGCGTGGAGAATAACCTCTTGCTCGGCGCCACCCCGTTGCGCGACAAGGCGCGCGCGGCTGCGCTGCTGGAACGCGTCTATGAAATATTTCCAAAATTGAAGGAGCGGCGTACCCAGCGCGCCGGCACCATGTCCGGCGGCGAGCGGCAGATGCTGGCGGTCGGCCGCGCCTTGATGAGCGATCCAAAACTATTGATGCTGGACGAGCCGTCACTGGGGCTGGCGCCGGCCGTGGTCGAGTCCATGTACGAGACGTTCGGGAGGCTACATCGCGAAGGGCTGACCATCCTGCTTGCCGAACAGTCGATCGAACTGGCGCTGGAAGTCTCCGATTTCGCGACCGTGCTGCAGGTCGGCAAGAGCGTGCTGTCCGGCACCGCCGCGGCGCTGGCGCAGGACCCGCAGGTGCAGAAGGCTTATCTGGGGACTTGAACGCGAAGACTCGTAGGATGGGTAGAGCGCAGCGAAACCCATCATCGTTCCCGCGACGGCGGTTGATGGGTTTCGCTGCGCTCTACCCATCCTACGGATCTCGAACTATCGCTTGCGCGTGCGTGAACCGTTATCGGCCATCTCCGCCTGCAGCAACAGCAACAGGCATCCCGCCAGCCGTTCCTCCAGCTCCCCGTCATGAATGGATAGCGGTCCGGGATTGTTGAGGATGGCGTTAATTAGCGTTCCCAGCACGACCTGAAAGCCGAAGGCGATGGCGCGCGTCTTCGCCGCCTTGCGGCCCGGCCCCATGACCCGGAGCAGGATCGGCGTGGCATTGGCCACATTGGCGCGCGCCAGCTCCTTGAAGGTCGACCACTGGTCCGGTTTGGTGTCGTCGTGCTGGAGCGCGGCGCGCAGCACGCCTTCATGGTTGCGGATCCAGCCGATCGTCCCGCGGACCAGGAGGCGGCCGAGCTCGCCGAGATCGGCGCCGGCCAGCCGCTTGTCTTCCTTCATGCGCGACAGCCTGCTTTCGCCGTCACGCGCGGCAAGCGCCATCAGGGCATTGAAATAGGCGTCCTTGCTCTCGAACCGGCTGTAGAAGGCGCCGACGGTGGCGCCGACCTTTCGGCACAGCGCATCGATCGACAATTCCCCGAGGCTGTGCGTGCGCAACATCTCCGCGCCGGCCTGGAACAGGGCGGCCGTGGTCTCGCGGCTGCGCTGCTGCCGCGACGGGGTCACGCCGGGGAGATCGAGTTCGGGCGGTCGCTGCATCGGGAACTTGCGTCTCGGTTCGAAATAATCATAATGATAATTCGGATTATGCTTTTAGGCAATGCGGCGGCAGGCAGCATTGCCGTGACCCCGGCGAGCCGCAGGATCAACCGCGGTCGCATCGAAGATGCGGAGGAAAACATGGTGGCAGGCAGCGCAAAACCGTTCGGCGGCACGATCGGCAAAACGGTGGCTGGCTCAAAACCGTGGTGGCCGTCAGCGCCGAAGCCGCCCCAAGGCGCGCCGAATATTCTCGTCGTGTTGTTCGACGACGTCGGATTCTCCGATTTCGGCTGCTACGGCTCGGCGATCAGGACGCCGACCATCGACAAGCTCGCCGCCGAAGGCCTTCGCTATTCGGGCTTCCACACCACCGCGATGTGTTCGACGACGCGCGCGGCGCTGCTCACCGGTCGCAACCATCATTCGGTCGGCGTCGGCTGTCTCGCCAATTTCGATAGCGGCTATCCCGGATATCGCGGCAAGATCGCGCGCGAGGCGGGGACGCTGGCGGAAATGCTGCGGCCGCACGGCTATCGCAACTACATGGTCGGCAAATGGCATGTCACGCCTTTGACCGAAAGCGGCGCGACCGGGCCGTTCGACGGCTGGCCGCTCGGCCGTGGCTTTGATCGCTTCTATGGCTTCCTCGATGCCGAGACCGATCAATTTGCGCCGGAACTGGTTTCCGACAACACCCATATCGATCCGCCCGGGGTCTATGCGGATGGCTATCACCTGACGTCCGATTTGATTGACCAGTCGGTCCGGTTCATCGCCGACCACACCGCCGACCGTCCCGATATCCCGTGGCTGACCTGGGTGGCGCTCGGCGCCTGCCACGCACCGCATCAGGCGCCGATGGACGTCATCAAGAGCTATGATGCGATGTTCACCCATGGCTGGGACGTCGAGCGCGAGCAGCGAATGGCGCGGCAGAAGGCGATGGGGATCGTGCTGCCGGAAACCCGATTGCCCGGACGCAATGACGGCGTGAAGGCGTGGGAAGAGCACAGTGCCGACGAAAAGCGTGTCTTCACGCGGCTGCAGGCGGCCTTCGCCGGTATGCTCGATCACGCCGACCAGCATCTGGCGCGGTTGATCGCGTTCCTCGATACGGCCGGCATCCGCGACAACACACTGGTCCTGGTTTTGTCCGATAATGGCGCGAGCCAGGAGGGCGGGCCGCTCGGCTTCGTCAACGCGATGGGGCCGTATAATTTCCGTCCCGAACCGATCGCGGAAAAGCTGCGCCGGATCGACGATATCGGCGGGCCGGATTCGCACAGTAACTTTCCGCACGGATGGGCGATGGCGTCGAACACGCCGCTGCGCCGCTACAAGCAGAACACCCATGGCGGCGGCATCCGCGATCCCTTCGTCATGACCTGGCCGAAGAAGATCGCCGCCAAAGGCGAGGTGCGCCATCAATTCGTCCATGCCTGCGATCTGACGCCGACCTTGCTCGACCTGATCGGGATCGCGCCGCCAGCCGAAATTGGCGGCGTTGCGCAGATGCCGATCGAAGGCGAGAGCTTTGCGCGCTCGGTCACCGATCCATCCGCGCCGTCAAAATCTTCCTCGCAATACTTTGAAATGTTTGGCCATCGCGGCATATGGCAGGACGGCTGGAAGGCGGTCTCCTTCCATCCCTCCGGCACCCCGTTCGAGAACGACAAATGGGAGCTGTTTCACCTGGCGCAGGATTTTTCGGAAACCAACGATCTGGCCGCGCAACAGCCCGAGCGGCTTGAGGCGATGATCAAGCTGTGGTGGAGCGAGGCCGAGAAGCACAATGTGCTGCCGCTCGACGACCGCTTCGGCCCGCGCTTTGCGGAAAACGCCGCGCGCTTCCATGGCGCGCGCAACAAATTCACCTTTCACGCCGGCATGGGCCACGTGCCGACCGACGTGGCGCCCGACGTGCGCAGCCGCAGTTACACCATCGAAGCCCATGTGGAGATCGGCGCGGAGGGCGCCGAGGGCGTGCTGATCGCCCATGGCGACGCGACGTCAGGCTACAGTCTCTACATCAAGGACGGTTTCCTGGTGCACGATCTCAATATCGGCGGCGGCCATGAGATCGTGACCTCGAATCGCAAGGTGCCGTCCGGCGCGCATCGGTTCGGCGTGCACGTCGAGCGCCTGGTGCGAAAGGAGCCGCCGGCCAAAGGCTCCCGCACCGGCGTGACGGCTTATACGCTGCTGATCGACGGCGAGGCGGCGGGCGCGATCCAGACCCAGTCTGCCTTCAACAATTTCATCTCGTGGTCCGGTCTCGACATCGGCCGCGACCGTTCCAGCCCGGTCTCGCACTACGCGGCGCCGTTCGAATTCACCGGGCAGTTGCTGAAGGTGACGGTCGACATGCACGACGACCAGAAGCTGGATGGCGAGGGGGTAGGGGCTGCGGAGATGGCAAGGCAGTAGCGCCGCCATTACGAGGAGCAGGCGGCACGACACCCACCGTCATTGCGAGCGCAGCGAAGCAATCCATGCATCGGCGGGTGCGGAAGCATGGATTGCTTCGTCGCTTCGCTCCTCGCAATGACGCGCGTGTCGGCTACAGAGCCGGGTCAGTCATCAAGTCATTCGGCCGCTTGCTTGACCGAGGCTTGCGCGCCCGGATGCGTCCGATGATCGGAATCCGCCGATCGTCCCCAGCCGGCGAACCTGTTCGAGAGCCGGTCGAGATAGAGATAGACCACCGGCGTGGTGAACAGTGTCAGCGCCTGGCTGACGATCAGGCCGCCGACCATGGCATAGCCGAGCGGCTGACGGATTTCCGATCCGGTGCCGGTGCCGAGCATCAGCGGCACGCCGCCAAGCAGCGCCGCCATCGTCGTCATCATGATCGGGCGGAAACGCAATAGCGCCGCCTTGCGGATCGCGGCCTCGGGCTCGAGGTTCTCGTCGCGCTCGGCGGTGATGGCGAAATCAACCATCATGATGCCGTTCTTCTTCACGATGCCGATCAAAAGCACGATGCCGATCAAGGCGATCAGGCTGAAGTCGAACCCGAACAGCATCAGGATCGCGAGCGCGCCGACGCCGGCCGACGGCAGCGTCGACAGGATCGTGATCGGGTGGATGTAGCTCTCGTAGAGAATGCCGAGGATCAGATACACCACGACAAGCGCCGCGAGGATCAGCAGCGGAACGGTGCCGAGCGACTGCTGAAACGCCTGCGCGGTGCCCTGGAAGCTCGAACTCAGCGTGGTCGGGGCGCCGAGCTCGACCATCGCCTTTTGCACCGCGTCGGTGGCCTGGCCCAGCGCCGCGCCCTGGGCGAGGTTGAAGCTGATGGTGATCGCCGGAAACTGGCCCTGATGGCTGATCGACAGCGGCCGCACCGGCACGCTGGTCCAGGTGGCGAAGGTCGACAGCGGCACCTGGTCGCCGGTGGTCGGCGATTTCACGTAGATCTTGTTCAGCGTATCGAGGCTGGCCTGCAGTTCAGGCAGCACTTCGAGGATCACGTGATAGCTGTTGAGCTGCGTGAAATACTGCGTCACCTGGCGCTGGCCGAAGGCGTCGTACAGCGTGTCGTCGATCAGTTGCGGCTGGATGCCGTAACGCGCGGCGGTGTCGCGGTTGATCTTGAGCTGCAGCGTGGTTCCGTTGGTCTGCTGGTCGGTCGCGACGTCGCGCAGCTCGGGCAGCGTCTGCATCTTCGCCAGGATCTTTGGCGCCCATTCGTTTAATTCGGCCAGATTGGCGTCTTGCAGCGTGAACTCGAACTGGGTTCGCGTCGGCCGGCCGCCGAGCCGCACGTCCTGGGCGGCCTGCATATAGAGCCGGGCGCCCTCGACCTTCTCCAGTTGGGGGCGCAGGCGGGAGATGATCTGTTGGGCGGTTGCCTTGCGTTCGTTGCGCGGCTTGAGCGTGATGAACATGTTGCCGTTGTTGCCGGCCCTGCCGCTGCCGCCGATATTCATCGCGATGGTCGCGACGTCAGGATCGGCCATGACGATCTTGCCGAGTTCCTCCTGATGCCGCTTCATGTCGGCAAAGGAAATATCCTGATTGGCTTCCGATGTCGCGCTGATCAGGCCCACGTCCTGCTGCGGAAAGAAGCCTTTCGGGATGATCACGAAAAGATAGACGGACAATCCGAGTGTCGCAAAGAAGATCATCAACGTCGCGAATTTCCAGCGCAGCGCCAGATCGAGACCTCGCTCGTAGGCACGGAGCATGGCATCGAACGCATTTTCACTCCATTGATAGAAGCGGCCGTGCTTGGTCTCATGATGCGCGCGCAGGAACCGCGAGGCCATCATCGGCGTCAGTGTCAGCGATACGATCATCGACACGAAGATCGTCATCGCGAGCGTGACCGCGAACTCGCGGAACAGGCGGCCGATGATTCCGCCCATCAACAGCAGCGGGATCAGCACGGCGACCAGCGAAATCGAGATCGACACGATCGTGAAACCGATTTCCTTGGCGCCCTTGAAGGCCGCCGCCATCGGCTTTTCGCCTTCCTCGATATAACGGGTGATGTTTTCCAGCATCACGATGGCGTCGTCGACCACGAAGCCGACGGCGATCGTCAGGGCCATCAGCGACAGATTGTCGAGCGAATAGCCGAACGCCCACATCAGCGCGCAGGCGCCGAGCAGCGCCAGCGGCACCGTGATGGTCGGAATGACCGTGGCCCAGAAGCTGCGCAGGAAGATGAAGATCACCATCACGACCAGCGCAATGGTCAGGAGCAGGGTGAATTGCACGTCCTCCACCGCGGCGCGGATGGTCTGAGTGCGGTCGCTGATCACCTCGATTTTGATCGAGGGCGGGATCGCAGCGACCAGTCGCGGCAGCGTCGCCTTGATCTTGTCGACGGTCTCGATGACGTTGGCGCCGGGCTGTTTGAACACCACCAGGAACACGCCGCGCTTGCCGTTGGCCCAAGCAGCCTGCTTGGCGTCCTCCGGGCCGGTGACGGCCTGGCCAATATCGCGGATCCGCAACGGGCCGCCGTTGCGATAGGCGACGATGACGTCATTCCAGTCCTTCGAATCCAGCAACTGGTCGTTGGCGTAGATGGTGTAGGCGCGGGTGGCGCCGTCGATGTTGCCCTTCGGGCTGTCGACGGTGGTGATCGCAATCTGGCTGCGCACGTCCTCCATCGACAGGCCCTTGGCGACGAGCTTGCCCGGATCGATCTGGATGCGGATCGCCGGCTTCTGCTGGCCGCCGATGACGACCTGGGCGACACCAGAGATCTGGCTGATCTGCTGCGCGAGCTGGGCGTCGACGGCGTCGCTGACCGTGGTCAGCGGCAGCGTATCCGACGTCGCCGACAACAGCAGGATCGGCGAGTCAGCCGGGTTGACCTTGCGATAGGTCGGCGGCGAGGGCAGGTTTTTGGGCAGCTGCCCGCCGGCGGCATTGATCGCGGCCTGCACGTCGTTGGCGGCGGCATCGATCGAGCGGTTGAGGTCGAACTGGATGGTGACCGCGGCGGTACCGAGATAGCTGGTCGAGGTCATCTGCGCGATGCCGGGGATCTGCGCCAACTGGCGCTCCAGCGGCTGCGCGACCGACGAGGCCATGGTCTCCGGGCTGCCGCCGGGCAGGGAGGCGGAGACCTGGATGGTCGGGAAGTCGACCTGCGGCAGCGGCGCCACCGGCAACAGCGGATAGGCGACGAGGCCGACGAACAGGATGCCGGCCATCATCAGCGAGGTGCCGATCGGATAGCGGATAAAGGGCGCGGAGATTCCCTCGCTCATTGCTGGCTGGCCTTCGCTGCGCCTGCATCCGAACTCGCTACCGCCGTGCTCACCAGCGCGCCGGGCTGTACTTTATATTGGCCGGACGTGATCACCTGCTGCCCCGGCGACAGACCCTCATCGACTACCGAGCGGCCGTCGATCGAATTCGTCACCTTGATCTTGCGCAGCTCGGCTTTGTTTTCCGTGTTGACGGCATACGCATAAAGGCCATCGGGGCCGTGCTGGACCGCATCGTCGGCAACGACGGTCGCGTCCTTCAGGGTCTTGATCAGCAGGCGCGTGGAAACTGATTGACCTGGCCACAGCGCATGGTCCTTGTTGTCGAACACCGCCTTCAGCCGGATCGTGCCGCTCGTGGTGTCGACCTGGTTGTTGATCAGCGCCAGCGTGCCTGTCGACAGCACGCGCTTGCCGTCGGTCGACAGCGCGATCACCTTTGGAGGGGAGGCGTTGAGCGCCGCCTTGATCGCCGGCAACTGGTCTTCCGGCGCGGTGAAGATCACCGCGATCGGCTCGATCTGGGCGATGCTCACAATGCCGGTTTGGGTCGCGGCGTTGACGATATTGCCGACGTCGACCTGGCGCAGCCCGGCGACGCCGGAGAACGGCGCCTTGATGGTGGCGTAATCGAGCTGGGTCTGCGCGTTCTCGATCGACGCCGTGTCGGCTGCGATCTGCGCCGTGAGCTGCGCGACGGTGGAGCGCTGCGTGTCGGTCTGCTGCCGGGTCGCGAACTCGCCGAGCTTGGTGAAGCGCTGGAGATCCAGGTTGGCGTTGGCAAGATTGGCCTCGTCCTGGACCTTTTTGGCCTTGGCCTGGTCGAGCGTGGCCTGGAACGGCCGCGGATCGATCTCAACCAGCGTATCGCCCTCTTTGACGAATTTGCCTTCCTGAAACGCGATCCGGTTGATCTGGCCATCGACGCGGGTACGGACCACGACGGTGTTGAAGCCCTGTACGGTGCCAAGGCCGGTCAGATAGACCGGAAAATCGGCTTTTTCGACTGGGGCGATCTTTACGGGGACGGCGATCTGGACCGGTGCACGTTTCCGGGCATTCTCGGCCGTTGCGAGCCCGTCACCGTGGAAGCGCAGCCACCCGAAATAGCCGAGGCCCGCGACGGCGGCGGCCAGCAACACCCAACGGATTGTGCGCGACTTCGACATGCAAGCTTCTTGGGTTCGGAAGACAAGTAATGGGTGATCAAAACAGTTCCCTGCGAAGCCCGATATAATATGCGTGCACTTAATGTGTAAACACACTATAACTTGAGGAATCCTAAACAATTGGAAAGGTTTGGGATCGTCACTTAGCGGACCATCTTATTCGAATGTCGCTCGATTTGAAACGCAGCTTGATCGCCCAACTCGTCGAGAGTTCGCGCCTGCTGCGCAATTACATTGACAACCGCGCCAAGGAACGCGGCACCACGCGCGCGCAGTGGATCGTGCTGTTTCGCCTTCGGCAGCAGGAGGGGCTTTCACAGGTCGATCTCGCCGATGTGCTGGAGCTGCAGCCGATTTCGCTTGTGCGTTTGCTCGATCGCCTGGTCGAACACGGACTGCTGGAGCGTCGGCCCGACCCTAAAGACCGTCGCGCCAACCGCCTGTTCCTGACCAGAAGCGGCCGCCGGCTTGTCGACGACCTCGATAGTCTGCGTGACGCGATTGCATCGGATGTGCTCCGCGACATTCCGGACGAAGCGATCCAGACGAGCCTCGACGCGCTGGTCGACGTCAAGGAACGCCTCAAGGGTCTCGGTCAGGCCTCGGATACGATCGTCGCCAAATAGTTTCAGGCGATTGCCTCTCGACGACGGCCTGACCTCGTCCGGTTTGAGCACCCCAATTTGAAACCGTTGAAACGCGATGGGATGTCGTCCATATCGCGCTCACCAAATCGCGATATCAGGGGTGCAGGATGGACGAACTGAACGGACGCATGATGGCGTGCCAGATTTTGATCACGGGATTGATTGCGCGTGTCGCGAACGAGTCGCCCGATCCCTTGCGATTCCTCACTGACTTTCGCGATGAGATCAAAGCGGTGGTGAGGGGAGTCAACATCACCGGCATGGACAACACCGATCGTGTCCGTCAGGTCGCGCAATCGACGGTCGATGAATTGTTTTCGCTGATGAAGCCGCCGAGCACCGATTGATAGTCGTGAAGCGACGATGCAATTTATGCCTGATTTCACGGCATTTCTTTCATTTTTAGAACGTTTACAAACTAACTTTAGAAACGATTCGAACTGCAGTTTAGAATCGTTGTGATTTAGAATCACTTTGATCTGGATGGATTCAACCGGACTGTCGCCCCAATCGCGTTGACCCCAAAATTTCCACTCGGTACTCACCGAGTGGGACCATTCGCTGCATGTTGATTTGCCGCGAATTGAAATGATCAGGGGCACGTAATGAATCTTGCAAAAGCACCGAGGTCGCTTCGCTTTGAAGCGGCGGTCAACTCGCTCGGTCAGACGGTTGAAAACAATTCTGGCAAGACGGTTTCCGCGGTTGCGGGCCTCATTGCGGTCGCGTCGTTTTCCGGCGCTGAAGCGCAGCAGTCCAACCTCCCGCCGGTGACGGTCGATGCCCCGGTCGCTCGCCCGCGTCCTGCCGCTTCAAAACCCTCGCCGGACCAGCTTCGCGCCCGCAGCGCGCTGCGCCGCGCCGCCCGTCGCGCGCAGCCGGCGCAAGTCGCCGCGGTGCCGTTTCCCAATGCGGGAAGCCTGGCGGCCGATCGCAACCCCTATGCGGATGCCGCCGCGCCCTACAAGGTCGATCGCGTGCAGGCCTCCGGCAAGTTTCCGGAGCCTCTGCTCAACACGCCGAAAAGCATCACCGTGCTCAGCAAGGAAGTGCTTGCCGACAAGAACATCACCTCGCTGCGCGAGATCGGCCGCTCCACCGCCGGCGTGACGCTGGGATCGGGCGAGGGCGGCAACGCCTTCGGCGACCGATTCTTCATCCGCGGTTTTGACGCGCGCAACGACGTCTTCATTGACGGCATTCGCGATCCGGCGGTCAGCATCCGCGAAAACTTCTTCACCGAGCAGATCGAGATTTTGCGTGGCCCGGCGTCGTCCTATGCCGGCCGCGGCACCGCCGGCGGCGCCATCAACATCGTCACCAAGCAGGCGGGTGATCGCAACTTCTACAACGCCGAGAGCACCTTCGGCACCGACCACACCAAGCGCGTCACGTTCGACGTCAACCAGGTGATCAGCCCGACCTTCTCGATTCGAACTGGCGGCATGTTCCAGGACGCCAACGTGGCGGGGCGCAACTATGTGACCGACGACCGCTGGGGCGGCTTCATCTCGACCAAGTGGACGCCGACCAACGACATCAAGATCACCACGAACTACGTCCACACCGACCTCAGCGGCTTGCCGGACTTCGGCGTGCCCTACTACAAGCAAGGTAACGGGCCGGTCACCGACTTCGGCATCCCGCGACAGAACTGGTACGGTTTTGCCAATCGCGACTTCCAGACCGCGCGGCAGGATTTTGGTACGCTAACCGGCGAATACAAGGTTACCGACAGCATCACGCTGACCAGCCGGACCCGCGCAGAGCATTCGCTGCTGGCCTATATCGGCACGCTGCCCAACACCACAGCGCTGCAAACGGCGAATCCCGATCCGACGAAATGGACGTTCACCGCGAGCCCGCAAAGCCGCAACCAGTGGGTCGATATCCTGGCGAACCAGGAAGAGGCCGCGTTCAAGTTCGACACGGGGTCGGTCAAGCACACGGCGGTGGTTGGGCTCGAAGTCTCCAACGAGCGCATTGGGATCGACCGCTATACGGGGCTTTCATCTGAAGCTTTTGGCCTCGTCACGCCCGGCACCGGCTCCTACGCGGGACAGTCGATCTATGCACCAAACTACACGTTCTTTCCGTTCGGCATTCCGTCGCTCATCGGAAATCCGACCCGCTATAATGTCGACAGCAAAGCCCTCTATGTCATGGACACCGCGAACTGGCAGGACACGATCATCCTGAACGGCGGCGTGCGTTATGACGGCTATGACCTGCGATCGTCGAACAACACGCAGTCCGCCACGGTCAACTCGGATTTCATCAATTATAACGTCGGCGCCGTCTTCAAGCCGCTGCCGATCGGGAGCCTCTACGCGGCCTACGCGACGTCGACCAACCCGTTCGGCTCCGAACTCGATGCGACGGGCACCGATTACGGTAGCGCTCCGCCGAACGGCACCACCATTCTTGGGCCCGAGCGTAACAAAGCTGCCGAAATCGGCACCAAGTGGGAGCTGTTCGATCGCCACCTCCTGGTGACGGGCGCGCTGTTCCATACCGAGAAGGACAATGCGCGCGAGACCGTCAACGGCGTTCTCACGTCGGGAGCGGCCTACCAGGTCGAGGGCATCGACCTCGAGGTCAGCGGTAAAATCACCGATCGCTGGAGCGTTTTCGGTGGTCTGGTGCTCATGAAGTCGAAGGTCACGCAGAGTGGGATCGCTTCCAACATCGGGCTGCAGATGGCCAACATCGCTCATGAATCCTTCAGCATGTTGAGCAAGTACAAGTTCGACGGCGGCTGGGAGCTTGGCGGGCAGGCGGTCTACCGCTCGAAGATCTATGGCGGCACCTTCGGGGCCAACACCGGCACGGAGCTACCCAGCTACTGGCGCTTCGATGCCTTCGTCGAGAAGAAGATCGACAAGAACTGGACCATGAAGCTCTACGCGCAGAACCTGACCAACAAGCTCTACTACGACACGCTCTACCGCAGCGCGGTGCCGTTCGTCGCGGTCGCGCCGGGGCGGGCGTTCTACCTCGTCACCTCGGCGAAGTTCTGACGTGCTGATATGCGTCCCCGGGGTGCTGAGCAAAGCTGATGTGGCGGATTTCCGCCGCATCATGGACGCCTCCGACTGGGAGGACGGCCGCTCCACCGCGGGGTCGCAATCGGCCATGGTCAAGCGCAACGAGCAGCTTCCGCCGGACAGCGAAGCTGCCCGCGCGCTCGGCAATCGCGTGCTGTCGGCGCTGACCGCCAGCCCCAGATTCATCTCGGCGGCGATCCCGTTGCAGATATTCCCGCCGCTATTTAATCGCTACGTGGCCTCTGGCGGGCACCATTTCGGCCTCCATGTCGACAATGCGGTGAGGGGAGATCGTCTCACCGGCAAGCGGATCCGGACCGACCTGTCGGTGACGCTGTTTCTGTCGGAACCGGATGAGTACGACGGCGGCGAACTGGTGGTGGAGGACCTCTATGGCTCACATGAAATCAAGCTCGCGGCCGGGGACCTCGTTCTTTATCCTGCGTCTAGTTTGCATCTGGTCACTCCCGTCACACGAGGTATGCGGGTGGCATCTTTTTTCTGGCTTCAGAGCATGGTACGGGATGCTCACGCCCGCAGCCTGATCTTCGATCTCGATACCTCGATCCAGGCCCTGGTGGAGCGGCTTGGGCGAGACGACCCCGAAACGGTCAAATTGACCGGTATCTATCACAACCTGATCCGCTACTGGGCCGAAGTATGAAGAACATGACTCTTTCTCGCGTGACGACCTTTGCGGTGATCTCGGCGCTGGCGATGCTGTCGCTGGCGGCGCCGTTGTCGGCCCAGCAAAGCACGACCCCGGCACCCCTGGCCCAGCAGCAGGCGCCCGCCGTATCGCAGCCTCCGGCCGCGCTGCCCCAAGCGGCTGCACCGGCCGCGCCTTCGGACGCGGCCGCCACGCCAGCGGAGCGCGAGGCCAAATTGCTGAAGGCCGCCACCGCCGAACTCAAGGAATTGTCGCCGTGGACGATGTTCAAGTCGGCCGACGTGGTGGTCAAGGCGGTCATGATCGGCCTTGCCTTTGCGTCGCTGGTGACCTGGACCATCTTCATCGCCAAGATGCTCGAGCTGACGGTCGTTCAGCGCAAGGTGCGCTCGGCACTGATCAAGATCGCTGACGCGCGGTCGCTGGCGGAAGCGCAATTCGCGCTGGGCGCCAAGGGCAGCGTGCTGGCGTCCTTCCTGGCGGCGGCGATGCGCGAGGCGCGGCTGTCGGCGGGCATCTCCAGCGATGCCGGCATCAAGGAGCGCGCCGCTTCCAGCTTTGCCGAAATCGTGCGGGCCGAGGCACGGCGGATCCGGCTCGGCATGGGCCTGTTGGCAACCATTGGCGCGACGTCGCCCTTCGTCGGTTTGTTCGGCACCGTCTGGGGCATCATGAACAGTTTTATCGGCATTTCGAAATCGCAGACCACGAACCTCGCCGTGGTGGCGCCCGGCATCGCCGAGGCGTTGCTCGCCACCGCCATCGGCCTGGTCGCGGCGATCCCCGCCGTCATCATCTACAATCACTTCGCGCGGGTGACCAAAGGCTACCTCGAACTGGTCAGCCGGGCGTCAGGTGCCGCGGGGCGGCTATTGTCGCGCGATCTCGATCGCACCCATGTCAGCGGCGGGCAGCGCGGCCGCGGAGCGGCGGAGTAGGCAATGGGCGCGTCGATCGCAGATACCGACGTCGATGACGACAGCGATTTCGCGGAATCGCATGAGATCAACGTCACGCCGTTCATCGACGTCATTCTGGTCCTGTTGATCATCTTCATGGTCGCGGCGCCCTTGTCGACCGTCGACCTGCCGATCGATTTGCCGACCTCGACCGCGACCCCGCAGAAGAAGCCGGACAAGCCTACCTATGTCAGCATCAAGCCCGATCTCTCGGTTGCGATCGGGGAAAACATGGTCAAGCGCGTCGACCTGGTACGCTCGCTCGATACGATGGCCGACATGAGCAAGGAGCGTTACATCTTCCTGCGCGCGGATCGCGCCGTGCCCTATGGCGAGTTGATGGACGTGCTCGAAATCCTGCGCGCCGGCGGCTATTCCAAGCTTAAGCTGGTGGCGCTCGAAGGCGTTCCCGAAGCAGCCGCTTCGCAAGCGGCGCCGGCAAAGCCTTGACCGGCCTCGACGAGCAAAAGCCATCCCGGCGGCTCTGGATTTCCGCCGCGGTGATCGCGCTTGCGCTTCATGTCGGCGGCGCGGCGCTGGCGATTGCACATTTGCAGACCGAAGAGTCCGACGATGCGTTGGGCGCATCGGCGATCGAGGTCGGCCTCGAACTGGCGTCGGTGCGCCGCGAGGTGACCGACCTGCCACCGGGGCCGGACACCGATGCTTCCGCCGCGTCGCCGCAGCTCAACGAGCAAAAGGCCGAGGTCAAGGAAACCGAGCTGCCGCAGGACAAGCCGACCGAACCCGAAGAGGCCGACCGGGTGGTGACGGAGAACGAGTCGAAGAAGCCGAAAGAGGATGATCCGAAGATTGCGGCGGTGCAGACCTCGGCTTCCACCGAGTCGGTTGCCGCCGAAGCCACCGCGACGCCGAGTTCGGAGGCGATTCCGGAAGGGCCGCGTTCGGTCGCGCCGGTGATCGGCACCGGCGAGAGCGCCCGGCGTGCCCGCGTGACCTGGCAGAAGGAGCTGGTCGCACATCTCGACAAGCACAAGCGATACCCGAAGGAACGGCAGCAAAAATCCGCCGAGATCCAGATTCGCTTCACACTCGACCGCCTGGGTCACGTGCTCTCGACCGATATCGAAAAAGGCTCGGGCGATGCGGCCTTCGACGAGGCCGCGCTGGCGATGGTGCGGCGTTCCGACCCGGTGCCGATGCCGCCGCCGGTCATCGCTGACGAAGGCCTGACCTTCACCTTGCCCGTGATCTTCCGCGTCAAGACCAAGAGCTGACGCTGCCCGTTGCGCTTGTTCGTAGGATGGGTAGAGCGCAGCGAAACCCATCGATCCCAGGCGCTGAGAGCTGATGGGTTTCGCTGCGCTCTACCCATCCTACTCTGTTCCCGGGGCGCTTTGCTCACCCGAGCTACCTGACCTGCTTCCCCCATGGTACGGCGTGGCCGTGAACTAGGGATGTAGAATATACGGCCGCACGCTATCCATTCTTAGTCTGAGGCACGCGATCTCCTTGTCGGAAAGGGGTCGCAAGGCGGTCCTCTTGTCTTCCCGAACGATACCCGGATAGCGCAGGATAGCCTCTTCCGCGTCACCTGCCTCGAGCGATCCAACCGCAAAAAATCTGGGATCAGGGTCCCGTCCCACCAAGCGTAGTTCGACGAGCCAACCACATTGCGCAAGTCCCGCTACCCCCGATGCATCTCCAAGCGACTGCTCCCCCAGACTGACTTGGCTGGCTATCGGATGTGGGTTTTCGATGCATGGTATCGGCGCCGGCATGGCCACGAGCCACCGAACTTCGCTGTGCCACGCTCTGTCAGACATGGCGAGACCTCTTCCTCCACTGTCAGCGGCAGACTTTCTTTTGGTTCATCATGACTGCAGGCGCAGTTTTCTCTACTTGTTAAAGGCCAGGCTAGAGCAATACCACCAGACTTCCATGGGTTTCCAAGCGAGGAAATAACTGGCTTCCGTACACTCGACGTAGCTTTTGTAATTGCGCCCATTTTTGCACGTTGAGGACCCCATGGGCCAGGCAGACCCGGAGCATCCGACCCAGGGGCGTCCCCTTGATGGGAGGCTCGATTGGCAACCACCGTCGCAACTGCTGACACCCCGCTCAATCCTGCGAAGCTTTTCCAGTACCGACTCTTCCCCTGCGGTTGGCGATGTTCCACGGGACACGGTGCGATTTACGGTGTTGCGGGTAACCGCGCGCTGCTGGGGCCTTTGTGTCCTGGCAACCGGCTTCGGCGCCTGGACCGTGATGCTCGGAAGAACAGTAGGGGCCGAGCTTGGTTCGGTTCGCGACATTGCCGTGCCGCTCAGCAGTACGGTTGACAGGACAGCGAGAGCCGAGGGCGCGACAAGGCTCGATGACATTCTCATAACTCGTTCACTCAAATCCGAAGATTCCGTCCTCGCTGCGGACACCATGTCACGTATTTCCGAAGACATGACAGACGGCGTTCAGCTGTGTGCAAGTCCCGATACCCCCGATTCATCCCTTCAAAAGCTTGCCGCTAGCGTACAGGCTGCTGCAAAACCACGACATATCAGCTGGTCTCCAGCCCACGAACATTCCGACCTCCCTACACTCCTCGTACGTTTTGAAGTTGGCTGCATTTCTGCATGTTGTCGACAAAACAAAACTACCGGGCGAGAAGCATCCAACCCAGGGTTGGTTGCCGGATCTGAAACTTGTCGGGCAACCATCGGCGCAACTGCTGTTGGCCCTGCTGGCAATCTTCTCGAACGTGGCGAACCTCGCCATCACTGCACCCGGCGCCGGGTTTGGCGATAATGGGCGATAGGCAGACGTGCTTGCCACCTGCGGCCTCTGCGGCGGTCTTGCCACCCGCCTGTGTGGCCTGGCCATCTGCTTCGGCGCGTCGATCGTGACGCCGGGAAGCAGGGCTTGCGACATGGCCGTGCCGCTCAGGCCGCATAACAATGCAGTCGCCATGATAGCGACAGCCGAGAGCGTGACCAGGCTCGATGACATCCTCATAACTCGTTCTCCCCAAATGCCGTCCCCGGTGCGGCCTGCGCTACCTGTTCCGATTCTCTGCGGTGAGCCGGAATTTCCCCCCACCCAGCATGCCGGTGCAGTACCACCATGATCGGTTTCGGTCCCAGCCCAGGAACATCTTGGTTTCTACGCATTGCGCGTAGTCCCTGTGAGTGAGTGTGTCTTTGCAGGTTGCCGAGAAAACTGAATAGTACCCCACCGATTCACTGCATCCAACCCAGGGGTCCTTGCCGCGTGGGAAGCTCGATTCACAGCCATCGTTGCAACTGCTGGCCTCTCTCTCGAGCCTGGCAAGCTTCGCCATGACAGGACCCCGGGCAGCCGACGGCGTCCCTCCCGCCGTCTGAGCCGCCGTCCGCGGGGCTGGTCCTCTCCGGAAAGTTGCACCCGTGTTTGCCGCCCGTTCCTGCCTCTGTGGCGGTCTCGCCCTTTGCTCCGGCGCCGTGACCGTGACGCTGGGAAGCGTCGAGCTTGGCGTGGTTTGCGAGGCTGCCGTGCCGCTTAGGCCGCACAATAACGAAGTTGACAGGATCGCGACAGCTGAGGGCGCGACTAGGCTTGATGACCTTCTCATGACTCGTTCTCCCAAATCCGGAAATAAATGCCGTCCCGGTGCGGACATCGTCTCACGTATCCAACCAGCCGTTCCGTTCGGTCGGCATCATGCTCCAGCGCAGTCACACGTATCTTCCACGCTCGCGACAATGCGTTCGGTCGAGCCGAGTTTTCGCCGCAACCAATCGAATACGAATTCCTTTGCAAGGGTCGGGTTGTCGATATGGCCGGGAGATGCCGCGGTCTCTTCCGTCGAAAAGACCTTCAAATCAAGCGGCGCGCCCGATCGGTTGCAGGATTCGTGGACGTCGATTGCATTCTCGACGGCGATATAATCGTGTTGTCCGATCGTCATCAGCGAAGGACATTTTAGCATCGTCGCGGAATGCACGGCTTCCGCCATCCAGACCCGCTTGCCGGCCGCTGCTTGATCGCGAACGATCCGACCTGCAAAAATGAGTTCGTGGCGGTCCCAAAGTCCCCCGTCACAAACCGCAGCGGCAAATCGATGATCGCGGCTTGCGATCCTGGTCGCGAGAGAGCTGCCCAAGCCGTCACCGTAAAGCGCGATTCTGGAGGGATCGATGTCGCCGCGCGCCAGCAGATAGTCCACCCAGCAACCGGCCGAAGCCTCGATATGAGGCGAGAGTCTGTTTTCGTCCATGGCTTCGCAGCCCGGCAGATCAATCAGTAGAAGCGATAGGCCGTTTCCAGCCGCGCTCCTTCGCATCGTACAAAGTAGCTCGTCCTTGCAGAGGTCGATCCCGCCGAGACAGACCACGACCGGCATCAACGGGCGAGCGCCCGGAGCGCTGATGAAATATCCTTCCAGGGAGCGGCCGCCCTGGTATGGAATCTTGACGACCTCGCCCCTCGGGCTGATATGTTCGAGATAGTGGCGCGAGCACCGTCTCATGCTTCGCAACAGAAACTCGCGCCTCGGATCCTTCTCATCCATGAATAGCTCGGCGCAGCGGTAATAGTTCGATGCCCGCAGCCAGTTGCTGGTCGCCGCATTGAAGCCACCCCGGGCATGTGCTTCATCGCCGCGCGCACGGTTGATATCGGCGGCGCTTTTCCAGGCTTCGTGCCAGCTTTCGTCGTCGCCAGGCGTAATCAGCCTTGCGGCGAAAAAACATTCCGAGATGGTGCTCGCGCCCTCCTGTGCTGCACCGAGCATCCGCATGAACTGAAACGAATAGGCCTCGTCGTCGGGCCATTGCAGCCATCCCGCGTCGCTGTAGCAGGGCGACGCGGACCGCATTTTTGGTCCGCCCAATTTGGCCTCGGCTGGCAACGCGAGCATGTCCTTGTCCGGGTCGAGCGACACCGCTTTCTCCCAAAAGGAAGACAGGCATCACTGGAAGTGTCCGATGTATCCCGCGAATTTCTGCCTGTGCCGATTTTGAAATTTTCTATGTCGGGCCGGCAGGACGATACATTACGTTACAAAATGGGATGTCACTTGTCCCGGCGGTTGGGTACTCTGGCGTGTATGGGCAATCCGGACCACATTCTCGTCGTTGACGACGACCTGGGTTTGCGCGAGCTGCTGGACCGATACTTTGTCGGCAACGGCTATCGCGTCACGACGGTGGCCAACGGCCGGCAGATGCGCGACGTTCTCGCCAACCACCGGGTCGATCTGATCGTACTCGACCTCATGCTGCCGGGGGACGACGGTCTCACGCTCTGCCGCAACTTACGCGCGAATCAACCCTATGACATTCCGATCCTGATGCTGACGGCGCGCGGTGATGAAGCGGACCGCATCGTCGGCCTTGAGATGGGGGCGGACGACTACCTCACGAAGCCGTTCGCCCCGCGCGAGCTGCTCGCACGAATCCGCTCGGTGTTGCGCAGGGCCGAAATGCTGCCCCGCAACCTTGCGGCATCGGAGAAAGCCCGCCTGCTTCGGTTCGGCGAATGGAAGCTCGATACGGTCGGGCGTTTCCTGGTCGATGCCGAGGGGACCGTGGTCTCGTTGAGCGGCGCCGAATATCGACTGTTGCGCGTGTTTCTCGATCACCCCCAACATGTCCTCAATCGCGATCAACTGCTCAACTTGACGCAGGGCCGTGAGGCCGAAGTCTTCGATCGGTCGATAGACCTTCTCGTCAGCCGCCTTCGCCAGCGACTGCGCGAAGACGCCCGGGAGCCGTCCTACATCAAGACGGTGCGTAGCGAAGGCTACGTTTTTACAGCTGCCGTCGAGGCATTGCAGGGGCCGACATGAGCGCTCGTTTTCGGCGCATGGCGGCGCGTCTTTGGCCGGACACACTGTTCGGCCGACTGACGATGATCCTGTTATCCGGCCTTGTGGCGGCACATGTGTTGGCCTTCGTTTTGATTGCCCTCGACCGCATCGCTATCGAAGACGAGCTGGGTAGCAAATATGCTGCTGCGGACATCGCGGAAGCAGTCGCTTTACTTGACTACCTCAAGCCTGAAGAAAGACCCGCCTGGCTCGACCGCCTCTCTCGACGCAATTGGCGATACATTCTCGCCGATGAGGGAGAGCTGGAAGCGGAGACACCTAAACGACGGCAAGCGAATATCGCGCGTTTGCGGGCCGCGCTGGGGCCCGACCACGACGCGAATTTTGTCCACTTCGATCCACCGCAGCGACTGCGACGGGGCATACGCATGCACCTGAAGGACGGTAGCCCCGTGACGATCGCGGTGTTTCCGCCGAAGGAAATCATTTCGCCTTGGTTGCCGGCGGCGCTTGCCGTTCAACTCGGTATCATCGCATTCTTCGTCTGGGTTGCCGTAAAGCTCGCGACGCAACCGCTGGCGCGGCTCGAGCGCGCGGCCAACGGCCTGGGCTCGGATTTGCGCGGCGAGCCGCTCCCGGAGGATGGTCCGAAGGAAGTGGCGCGCGCCGCTGCCGCGCTCAACGCCATGCAGCGACGCATTGCCGAGCAGGTCGCGGAACGAATCCAGATTCTGGCGGCGATCTCCCACGATCTTCAGACCCCGATCACGCGGATGCGGCTGCGCGCTGATTTCCTGGGCGACAGCGACGCCAGGGAAAAGTTGCAGGGCGACCTGCACGAAATGCAGACGCTCGTCAAGCAGGGTCTTGCCCTGGCGCGGGAGTACGACGGCGTTGGCCCGACGGCCGCCGCGCATGTCGCCGTCGAAGCATCGCGGGAGCCGTCATGAGCGCCCACCTTCGACGTATGGCGGCGCGTCTTTGGCCGGACTCACTGTTCCGCCGGCTGGCGATCATCCTGTTCGCCGGTCTGCTGGCGGCGCATCTGCTGTCCTTTGGTCTGGTCGCCCTCAATGTCTTCGGCCCCAGCGTCGAGCAGTCCGACGACTATTTCATGAGGAGCGTCGCGACGGAGGTCGCTATCCTCGAACGGGTCAAGCCCGAAGAAAGACGCGAATGGCTGGATCGCCTTGCTAAACCAGCATATCGACACGTTCTCAAGGGCGGCGGGGAGGCATATGCGCCGCTCAGACCTCAAGGGAAAGTGTTTTTGGCGGCCCTCAAAGCCGAGCTTGGGGCCGGCCACGACGTGGACTATGTCTACCTCGATCCACTGGATCGATCGAAAAGAGGCATGCTCATTCATCTCAAGGACGGCAGTCCGGTGACGATCGAATACCGCGTGCCGAGGAGGGTGAGTTCGCCCTGGTTGCCCGCGGCGCTCGCCGTTCAACTCTGCTTTCTCGCATTCTTCACCTGGGTTGCGGTGAAGCTCGCGACACGACCGCTGGCGCGCCTCGAGCGCGCGGCCAACAGCCTTGGCTCGGACTTACGCGGCGCGCCGCTCCCGGAGGACGGTCCGAAGGAAGTGGCGCGCGCCGCTACCGCGTTCAACGCCATGCAGCGACGCATTGCCGAGCAGGCGGTGGAGCGAATCCAGATACTGGCGGGAATCTCGCGCCGCCTTCAGACTCCGATCACGCGCATGCGGCTGCGCGCGGATTTCCTCGGTGACAACGACGCCAGGGAGAAGCTGCAGGGCGACCTGCAGGAAATGCAGACGCTCGTCAAGCAGGGGCTTGCTTTGGCCCGCGGACGCGACGAGATCGGCAAGCAGCAGTGCCAGACCGACCTGCATGCCCTGATCGACAGCCTCGTCTGCGACTATTCCGACGCCGGAGAATCCCTCCGCTTTTCCGGAGAACGCGGGGTGACGATTCTCACGCACCCGCAGGCCTTGCGCCGCATCATGATCAACCTGATCGATAACGGGCTGAAATTCGGCGAGGATGTCGAAGTCGCCGTCGATGCGCAACGGTCGAGCCGCATCACGATCACCGTATCGGACCGGGGCCCCGGCATTCCCGACGAGCATCTGAAGTCGGTATTTTTGCCGTTCTATCGGGTCGAAGCTTCGCGCAATCGCGAAACCGGCGGCACCGGGCTTGGCCTGGCCATCGCCCAGCAACTCGTCAACGCGCTGCGCGGCACGCTCACGCTCGCCAACCGCGACGGCGGCGGATTAGAAGCGCGGCTGGAATTTTCGAGGTAACAATAGGATGATGTTGAATCAGCGGACATCATGCAAGCTGCGGCCAACGGCTGCCTCCTAGGTCCAGGGCGGACGAGAGCGCTTGACCCGTCCGCAAGATGCCTGAACGAGAGCAGGGTTGAGATCGGTTTCCGCCGCGACAGCTGAGCCTCTCATGCCAGGTCATGCAGCGGTGAAAAGTGCTGCGAATTCAAACCCATCTCTACTGTGCATGGGGTTGTTTTCGATATTTTGCATGCGGGGCCTGCGGTGAAGGGCATCCGCACAGGGGCCGGCACGCCTCATGCAAAAACCCTCTCCCGGCGACGGGAGAGGGCTGAGTAACATAGTCCGAGATCGCGATGCTCAGGTCTTCTTCAGCATCGGGCAGGCACTCTTCTCGAGTGGGATGAACGCTTCCGTCGCCGGAATGGTGGCAACGAGGTTGTAATAGTCCCACGGATACTTCGAATCCGCCGGCTTCTTCACTTCGAACAAATAGGCCGGATGGATCTTGCGGCCGTCGGCGCGGACCGAGCCCTTGCCGAACAGCGGATCGTCGGTCGGCATTTCCTTCATCTTGGCGACGACAGCGCGGCCGTCATGCGGATTGCCGCCGAGGGCCTCCAGCGCCTTGAAGTAATGGATCAGCGACGAGTAGACGCCGGCCTGCACCATGGTCGGCGGCTGCTTCTTGAACTTCTCGTTGAAGCGCTTGGTGAAGGCGCGGGTCTGGTCGTTCATGTCCCAGTAGAAGGTCTCGGTGAAGTTCAGGCCCTGCGCGACCTTCAATCCGAGCGAATGGACGTCGGTGATGAACATCAGCATGCCCGCGAGCTTCTGCCCGCCGGCGACGATGCCGAACTCCGCCGCCTGCTTGATCGAGTTGGTGGTGTCGCCGCCGGCATTGGCGAGGCCGATGATCTTGGCCTTGGAGCTTTGCGCCTGCAGCAGGAAGGAGGAGAAGTCGGCGTTGTTGAGCGGATGCTTGACGCCGCCGAGCACCTTGCCGCCATTGGCAACGACGACCGCAGCTGTATCGCGTTCGAGCGCATGACCGAAGGCATAGTCCGCGGTCAGGAAGAACCAGCTGTCGCCGCCGGATTTCACCAGCGCCTTGCCGGTGCCGTTGGCGAGCATCCAGGTGTCGTAGACCCAATGGATGGTGTTCGGCGAGCACTGCGCGCCGGTGAGATCTGATGACGCCGAGCCGGAGTTCAGGTTGACGACGTTCTTTTCCCTGGCGAGGTTGGCAATGGCGAGGCCGACACCGGAACTCGCGAGATCGACGAACACATCGACCTTCTCGACGTCGATCCACTGCTTGCCGATATTGGTGCCGACGTCGGGCTTGTTCTGATGATCGGCCGAGATCAGGTCGATCTTCCAGCCCTTGGCGAGAAGGCCGGAATCCTCGATCGCCATCTGCGCGGCGACGGACGAGCCGGGGCCGCCGATATCAGCGTAGAGTCCGGACTGGTCGCCGAGACTTCCCACCTTGACGACCTTGTCGAGCGTTTGCGCAAAAGCGCTGGTGGCAAAAACCAGGCTCGTGGTCACGACCAGGGCTGCAATGGATCGCTTCATCTATCCTCCAGAAATTTCTTTTTGAACGTTCGTCGGAACAACGGAGCCATTATGTCCGGCCTTGTTTCAACCGGCTAGCCGTTGCGATCAATCGTCATCGTCCGCGAATATTCCACCGCACGGTGAATTCGCGAGAAAGATGCCCAGCAATGTGAGGAAACGCGTCAGCGCCAGTAGTAGCGGATACCGACATAGACCACGGCGAGGCACGCAAAGATCAGCGCCACCGGAAGCCTTGGTTTGGTCGCCGGGCCGGATCCGGACGCGGCTGGCTTCGGCCGCGGGGGCGGCCGGCGGAACGCGGTGACGTTGCCGGTGTCGGTGGCCGGCTCGCTGGCGCGCGAGGGAATTTCGGGTGGCGCTCCGGAGCCGCCCATCTCGGCGTAATAGCTCTTGTACATGAGCTGGATGGTGGCCTCGGAGGCGTCCGCCTCGGTCATCCTCGCCAGTAACTGCCGGTAGCTTTCCAGAAAGCTCTGCGCCTCGGTGGGCAGGGCGGAAAACCCGTTGAGTTTGGCCAGCATTTTCCACGTTGCAAAATCAGCCCGGGCGCGCGTATCGGCGCGGCGTGCAATCAACATATCGGCAGCTTTTGTCGCCATGGCCCGGAGTCGGTTCTTCCCTGTGCTGTTTCTATCTGAAGTTTAAGCGTTGCCGGTAATGAAGAGAAGCGCGCTGATCACATATCCGGTCAGTGTCCGCAGTATCGTCGAAATAACATCAAGATTTAGGCCGAGCTGCGCGCCGATGACGGGAAGCAGGATCAGAAGGCCGATCAGGATCAGCATCCCGTACGGTTCCAGCCGCGACAGCGGGTATGCCAGCACCCGCGGCAGCAGCCCGACCGCGACCCGGCCACCGTCCAGCGGCGGGATCGGCATCATGTTGAAGATCGCCAGAACGATATTGATCAGGAAAGCATTTTTAAGGTTGTCCGCCGTCCATTTGGCGGCGTCTGCCGGCACCAAAGGCAGGGCATGGAATGCGAATGCGACGACCGTCGCCAGGACGATGTTGATGGCGGGGCCGGCCAGCGCCACCCAGACCATGTCGAGCCGGGGATGGTTAAGGTTCCGGAAATTCACCGGGACCGGCTTGGCGTAGCCGAACAGGAACGGCGAATGCGACAGCAACAGCAGGCCCGGCAGAATCACGGTCCCGAACGGATCGATATGCTTGAGCGGGTTGAAGCTGACCCGGCCAAGCTGCCAGGCGGTATTGTCGCCGAGCTTGTATGCCACAAAGGCGTGAGCAGCCTCGTGAAAGGTGATGGCGACGAGGAGGGGGAGTACCCAGACCGAGATGTCGTATAGCGAGATGTTCAAGCGGTCTGCCCCGGTTTTGCGCTTCGGAGCCGGTAGCCTAGCACGGCGCCGCTACTGGGGAACCGTCTCCTGATATTGCGGTAAACCGTCGTCGAGCCGCACCCAGGCCATCTTTTCCGAGACCCAGATATGCTCGGTCGGTGCAAAGGCGTTGCGGTCGTCGAAGGCAGCGAGCGCAACGCCCACCACGGTACCGTTAGTCCGCCGGGAAAACAGCCGTGTGCCGCAAACCTTGCAGAATACCCGGTCGAGCGCCTCCGATGACGGATAGCGCGCGGTGTCGCCCTCGACGATAAGCGCCCGCTGGTCGAACAGCGCGCGGGCAAAGAACGGCGAGCCCATCGCCTTCTGGCAGTTGCGGCAGTGGCAGATGCGGACATTGAGCGGCTCGCCCTCGGCCTTGAACCGGACCGCGCCGCAGAAACATCCGCCTTCCCGGATGGTGCCCATTTCAATAGGTCGCCCGACCGCCGGAGATGTCGAACACCGCACCGGTCGAGAAGGCGCAATCTTCCGACGCCAGCCAGGCGACCATCGCCGCGAGTTCTTCGACCAGCACAAAGCGCCCCTTTGGAATCTTCGACAGCATGAAATCGATGTGCTGCTGTGTCAGCTGGTCGAAGATCGCGGTTTTCGCCGCCGCTGGTGTCACCGCGTTGACGAGGATGTCGTGCTGCGCGAGCTCCTTGCCGAGCGACTTGGTCAGCGCGATCAGGCCGGCCTTCGAGGCCGAGTAATGTGCGGCGTTCGGGTTGCCTTCCTTGCCGGCGATCGAGGCGATGTTGACGATGCGGCCGTATTTCTGCGCCAGCATTGCCGGCACTACCGCCTTGCAGCAGATGAAGGGGCCGTCGAGATTGATGCGCAGCACCTTGCGCCATTCGTCGAGATCGGTTTCCCACACCGTCTTGTTGATGCCGGCGATGCCGGCATTGTTGACGAGGATGTCGATCTTGCCCAGCGCCTTCAGCGTTTCGTCGCGGGTCTTCTCGACCGCCGCAAGGTCGGAGACATCAACCTTGAAGGCGGAGACCGCCGGGCCGATTTCCCGGGCGGTCTTTTCCGCGAACGGCAGGTCATGATCCCAGATCGCGACCTTCGCGCCTGATGCGACGAAGCGTTCGGCGATGGCGCGGCCAAAACCCTGCGCCCCACCGGTGACGACGGCGCAACGGCCGTTCAGATCGATCTTGTTCATGCTGGAAGCCTTTGATTGCGTGGACGTCAGAGCATGTAGCCGCCGTCGACGACGAGGTCGACACCGGTGGTGAACGCGGCCTCGTCGCTCGCAAGATAGACCGCCATGGCCGCGATTTCCTCCGCGGTGCCCAGCCGCCCCATCTTCTGGCGGGCGATGAACATGTCTTTGCCCTGCGGGCCGACGGCCGCGGCGCGGTCGAGCATCGAGGGTGTCTCCACGGTGCCGGGGCAGATGCTGTTGCAGCGGATGCCCTGGGTGATGAAGTCGAGTGCAACTGCGCGCGTGAGCAGCGAAACCGCAGCCTTGGATGCGCTGTAGGCATAACGGTTGGCCGGTGGCCGGAGCGCCGCGCAAGATGAGATGTTGACGATGCTGCCGCCTCCGCCCGCCAGCATCGCCGGCAGAAACGCCTTGATGGTCCGGTGCATGGATTTGACGTTGAGGTCGAACGAGAAATCCCAGTCTTCTTCCGAACAGTCGAGGATGGTTCCGTGGTGTACGAAGCCCGCCGCGTTAAGCAGGATGTCGATCTTTCCAATGCGCTTGGCGAAGGTGTCGACGTCGGCGGTGCTACGAACGTCGAGCCGTGCCGTCTCGGCGATGCCTTCCTTGCCCAGGGTGGCGATGCCGTTTTCATTGATGTCGGTGGCGATCACCGTGGCGCCTTCGCGCGCGAATGCTATCGCACATGCGCGCCCGATGCCCGCCGCTGCTGCGGTGACAACAGCGCGTTTTCCCTTCAATCGATCTGACATGTTTTTCTTTTCCTTTTTTCTTCATCATTGCGAGGAACTCGCGACAAAATTGTAAAGCAATTTTGCGCTGAAGCGACGAAGCAATCCATAGTTCCTGTGCGGAGGCATGGATTGCGTCGCTACGCTGGCAATGACGGCGGTTGCCTAGTGATTATCCCGCGCCACGCCGACCGTGCCGGCAATATTTTGATAGCGCGTGGCGAGCTCCATGCAGGCGCCGGTGGCCTGCTGTCCGACGGTCGAGCGATAGACCTCCTGCCACGGCGTCTGGTTGGCCGGGTAGGGGAAGCCGCCCCTGTCCTTCAGCTCGGCGCGACGCTTCTTCAATTCGTCGCTGGTGATCAGGATGTTGGCGTCGCCCTTGTTGAGGTCGATGCGAACCTTGTCGCCGGTCCGCAAGATCGCCAGCCCGCCGTCGGCGGCGGCCTCCGGCGAGGCGTTGAGGATCGACGGCGAACCCGAGGTGCCGGACTGCCTTCCGTCGCCGATGCAGGGCAGCGAGAGGATAC
This sequence comes from Bradyrhizobium sp. McL0615, assembly GCF_049993905.1. Lineage (NCBI taxonomy): Bacteria > Pseudomonadati > Pseudomonadota > Alphaproteobacteria > Hyphomicrobiales > Nitrobacteraceae > Bradyrhizobium > Bradyrhizobium sp. McL0615. The sequence goes on from NZ_CP188254.1 coordinate 4,127,018, forward strand.
CGCGTTTGATCAGCGCCGCCGGCGGCTGCATGTTGACGACCTCGGCGCCGCCGGGATAGCCGATCGGGCCGGCGCCGCGGATGAACAGCACGCAATGCTCGTCGATGTTGAGCGAGGGATCGTCGATCCGGTCGTGATAATCCTCAGGCCCTTCGAACACGATGGCGCGGCCTTCGAACGCATTCAGGTCTTTGGGATTGATCAAATAGCGGTCGCGGAATTCCTTCGAGATCACGCTGGTCTTCATGATCGCGGAATCGAACAAATTGCCGCGCAGCACCAGGAAGCCCGCATCCTTCACCAGCGGCTTGTCGTAGCTCCAGATCACGTCGCCGTCGGGCTTGGCCGCCTCGCGGCAGTTCTCGCCCATGGTGCGGCCGTTGACCGTCACGGCGTCCTCATGGATGCGCTTGTGCGCCATCAATTCACGTATCACCGCCGGCACGCCGCCGGCGCGGTGATATTCCTCGCCGAGATAGAAGCCGGCCGGCTGCATGTTCACCAATAGCGGGACGTCATGGCCGTGCTTCTGCCAGTCGTCAATCGAGAGCTCGACGCCGATATGCCGCGCCAGCGCGTTGATGTGGATCGGCGCGTTGGTCGAGCCGCCGATCGCCGAATTCACCACGATGCAGTTCTCGAACGCCTTGCGGGTCAGGATGTCGGAAGGTTTGAGGTCCTCCCAGACCATCTCGACGATCCGCTTGCCGGTTTCGTAAGCGATCTGGCCTCGCTCGCGATAGGGCGCGGGGATCGCTGCGCAGCCCGGCAGCGACATGCCGAGCGCTTCCGCAAGCGAGTTCATCGTCGAGGCCGTCCCCATCGTGTTGCAGTGGCCGACCGACGGGGCCGAGGACGCCACGATTGCGATAAATTCGTTGTAGTCGATCTCCCCGGCGGCAAGCCGCTCGCGTTGCTTCCAGACGATGGTGCCGGAACCGGTGCGCTCACCATTGAACCAGCCGTTCAGCATCGGGCCACCCGAGAGCACGATGGCAGGCATATTGACGGTCGCCGCCGCCATCAGGCAGGCTGGCGTCGTCTTGTCGCAGCCGGTGGTCAGCACCACGCCGTCGAGCGGATAGCCGAACAGGATTTCGACCAGGCCGAGATAGGCCAGGTTGCGGTCGAGGGCCGCGGTCGGCCGCTTTCCGGTTTCCTGGATCGGATGCATCGGAAATTCCATCGCGATGCCGCCGGCCTCGCGGATACCCTCGCGCACCCGGTGCGCCAGTTCGAGATGGTGGCGGTTGCACGGGGACAGGTCATTGCCGGTCTGGGCGATGCCGATAATCGGCTTGCCGGACTGCAATTCCTCGCGAGTCAGGCCGTAATTCAGGTAGCGCTCGAGATAAAGCGCGGTCATTCCCGGGTTATGCGGGTTGTTGAACCACTCAAGGGAACGTAGCTTCCGGCCCTTGCCGTTGGTGGCAGTCTTGGTGTCATTGTTTTTCATTGGTTCCTCCCGCACTGCAAACTCGTGGGTGGCTTAAGTCACGGCAGCGATGCACCATGCCAAGAATTTCATCCGCTGCAACGCGCTTGCCTTCTCCCGTCCGAGCGATCTGATCTTAGTTCGAGCCAAAAGATAGCGCTACCATTTTCTGTCCGCGCCTAATCCAGGCGGACGCGTCGGCCATCACGTGCTTTGCGGTGTCGAGCTCGCGCGGACCATTAACTGAAAACCGAGGTTGAGAATCGCCTCCCGCGGACGACGGCCCTCGATCGCGTCGATCACCATGGTGACGGCGTGCCGGCCCATTTCGTAGCGATTGGTGCGCACACTGGTAAGGGAGGGGACCGCAGAGGCCGTGAATTCCAGATCGTTGAAGCCGACAATGGCCAAATCGCGCGGAACCGACATTTGCCGACGCTGGCATTCGAACAGGACCCCGAGCGCGAGGTCGTCGTTGACGCAGAAGACCGCGTCGATGTCGGAGGTCCGGGAGAGAAGATCGGCGAACAAGGTACCGCCGAGCGTGACAGTGGTTGGCACCGACGTGGTGACGACGAGGTTCGGGTCGAACAGCGATGCCGCTTTCATGGCATCACGATACCCTTCGAACCGCCGCTGCACACGAGGATCCATTCGCGCGCCGAGAAATCCGATGCGACGGTATCCCTGTTCGAGGATGTGCGAAATTGCCGCGGCGGCTGCGTCGTAATGAGAGAAGCCGACCATCATATCGACCGGACTGTCGCCGATCTCCATGATCTGCGTGACCGGACAATTCATCGACTCCAGGATCGTTCGCGATTCCGAGGTCTGGTTGATGCCGGTGACGATCAATCCCGCGGGCTTCTGCGCCCGAAACAGGCGCAGCAGCTTTTCCTCCTGCAGGATGCTGTAGCGGGTATTGGCAAGCTGGATGGTGTAGCGGCTGCCTTCCGAAGAATCGTAGATGCCGCGCAACACGTCGGCGAAGACGTTGTTGGTGAGCGAGGGAATCACGACGCCGATGACTTCGGTGCGGTGCGACGCCAGCGCGCGCGCGGCGAGATTGGGTACGTAACCCAGTTCCTTCACGGCGCTGTCGACGCGTTCCCGCTTGCTCAACGACAGCGCTTCGGGGTTCCTGAAAAAACGCGATGCCGTGATTGGGCTGACGCCAGCGAGCTTGGCGACCTCGGTGAGGCGGATTTTGCCAGACTTTGTCTGTTTTCGTCCCATCTTGCGCTCATATCACAACGGATTAGACGTTTGAACAATTATTGACAGCGCTACCATCGGATTGCTAAAAACCGCCAAACTGCGGATGATGATGACGGTTGAATTCGGCTTCCGGCATTAGAGTCGAAAAGACAGCAGGGCGCCGCCGTCTACCTGTGGCGCCACAAAACAGAAAAATGAGGGGAGAGACGATGTCGTCGGTACAGATTCGCGACGTGCGAAAGTCGTTCGGCAATTTTGAAGTTTTGCACGGTGTGTCGATTCCGATCGAGGATGGCGAGTTCGTCGTGCTGGTCGGCCCCTCCGGTTGCGGCAAGTCCACCTTGCTGCGGATGCTTGCCGGCCTCGAAAACATCACCTCGGGAACCATTTCGATCGGTGATCGCGTCGTCAACAATGTCCAGCCGAAAGAGCGCGACATTGCGATGGTGTTCCAGAACTACGCGCTCTATCCGCACATGACCGTCGCCGACAACATGGGCTTCTCGCTCAAGCTGCGCGGCGCGAGTGCTGATGAAATCTCGAAAGGCGTCAATCGCGCCGCGGAAATCCTGGCCCTGACGCCGCTGCTCGAGCGCTATCCCCGGCAGTTGTCCGGCGGCCAGCGCCAGCGCGTCGCCATGGGCCGCGCCATCGTGCGCGATCCGCAGGTGTTTTTGTTCGACGAGCCGCTTTCCAACCTCGACGCCAAGCTGCGTGTCGCGATGCGCACCGAAATCAAGGAACTGCACCAGCGGCTGAAGACCACGACCGTCTACGTCACCCACGATCAGATCGAGGCCATGACGATGGCGGACAAGATCGTGGTGATGCATGACGGTGTTGTCGAACAGATGGGCACTCCGCTCGAGCTCTACGACACCCCGGCCAACCAGTTCGTCGCGGGCTTTATCGGCTCGCCGGCGATGAACTTCCTCAAGGGCCAGGTGAAGTCGAACGGCAGCGCTGGCTTTGAGGGGCCGAACGGCGTCAAACTGCCGCTAAAGTCGGCGCCGGCCAATTCGGAAGGGCGTCCCGCAGTCTACGGCGTCCGCCCCGAACATTTCACCATCGCCGATGACGGGGCCGAAGCCGAGATCGTCGTGGTCGAGCCGACCGGCTCTGAAACGCAAGTGTTCGCCAAGCTCGGTGGCGAGCAGGTCGTCGCCGTATTCCGTGAACGTCATCAATTCAATCCGGGCGACAAGGTCCGGCTGAAACCAGACCCGGCACTTGTCCATCTGTTCGATGAGCAGACCGGGAAACGACTGAACGCCTAAAAAAATAAACTCAAAATTATAAATCAACGGGAGGATGGACTATGCAGGACTTTAACCGCCGTACCCTGCTTCAGGGCGGCACCGCGCTTGCGGCAACCGGTGCGCTTACGGGGTCGGCGTTGTTCGACTTTGCCAAGGCGTGGGCACAAGCCTCGCCGTGGAAAGCCGAGAAGGGCGCCAAGCTCACGGTGATGCGCTGGAAGCGCTTCGTGCCGGCGGAAGACGACGCGTTCAACGCCATGGTCGCGGCATTCAAGGCTGCTACCGGCACCGAAATGAACGTATTCAGCGAGTCCTTCGAGGACGTGCAGCCGAAGGCGTCGGTTGCCGCCAACACCGGCTCGGGTCTCGACCTTGCCTGGGGCCTGCACACGCTGCCGCAGCTGTTCCCGACTAAAGTGCTGAAGATGAACGATGTCGCCGATTACCTCGGCAAAAAGTACGGTGGATGGACCACGGCGGCAGAGATTACCTGCAAGCAGGGCAATGACTGGCTCGGCATTCCCGTCGCGACCATCGGCGGCTACATGACCTACCGGAAATCGGCCGTGGACAAGGCTGGTTTCAGTGAATTCCCGAAGGACTTCCCGGGCTTCCTTGAAATGTGCAAGGCGCTCAAGAAGAACGGCACGCCTGCCGGCTTCCCGCTCGGCCACGCTACCGGCGATGCCAACGGCTGGCTGCACTGGGTCCTCTGGGGCCACGGTGCCTACACCGTCGACAAGGACAACAAGGTCATCATCAACTCGCCGGAAACGGTCAAGGCATTGGAATATGCCAAGGCGCTGTCGGACACGTTTATTCCCGGCGTCGCATCCTGGAACGACTCCTCCAACAACAAGGCGTTCCTCGCGGGCGAACTCTATTGCACCGCCAACGGCATCTCGATCTATGTTGCCGCCAAGGACGACCCGGCCAAGAAGGAACTCGCCGACGATACCTATCACGCGCTTTGGCCGGTCGGGCCGATCGGCAAGCCGACCGAACTGCAGCTCGCGGTTCCGATCCTGGCGTTCAACTTCACCAAGTCCCCGAACGCTGCGAAGGCCTTCGTCGCCTTCATGCTGGAGAAGGAAAACTACGACAAGTGGCTGACCGGTGCGCGGGGTTATCTCACCCACACGCTCAATTCCTACGATAACTCACCGGTGTGGACGGCCGACCCGAAGAACGCCGTGTTCGCCCAGGCCAGCAGGCGCGCGCTGCCCGCTTCCGGCATCGGCACGCCCGGCGAGAAGGCGGCGACGGCGATCGCCGACTTCCTGGTGGTCGACATGTTCGCCAACTACTGCAGCGGACGCGACGACGCCAAGGGCGCCATTGCGGTGACCGAACGGCAGTTGAAGCGCATCTACCGTTAAGCAAAGTAGGGCGGGCCGCAAGCGATTGCGGCTCGCCTCCTTCCAATATCGATACGGCAGCAGCGCCGCTCATGAATTTGCAGGATTTCGCCCATGGCTGACATCGCACTGCAACCCCGGGCGGCACGGCCGCCGATCCGCGAGGCCACCTCGTGGGATCAGGTCAAGACCAACCGGAACTGGCTCGGCTTCTGGTTCATGCTGCCGGCAATGGCCTTCCTGATCTTCTTTCTCGCTTACCCGCTCGGCCTTGGCATCTGGATTTCGTTCACCGATGCCAAGATCGGACGGCCCGGCGAATATATCGGTATCGAGAACTATGAATGGCTGTGGGGCGACAGCATCTTCTGGCTGTCGGTATTCAATACGCTACTCTACACCTCCGTCGCGAGCGCTATCAAATTCGCCGTCGGCCTCTATCTCGCGCTGCTGTTGAACGAGAACATGCCGTTCAAGGCGATCCTTCGAGCGCTGGTGCTGATCCCCTTCATCGTGCCGACGGTGCTGTCGGCGCTGGCGTTCTGGTGGATCTTCGATTCGCAGTTCTCGATCATCTCATGGTCGCTCAAGCAACTCGGCCTCATCACCCAGAACATCAACTTCCTCGGCGACGTCACCTGGGCGCGGATTTGCGTGATCTTCGCCAATATCTGGCGTGGCGTTCCCTTCGTTGCGATCACATTGCTGGCGGGCCTGCAGACGGTGCAACCCTCGCTCTATGAAGCGGCGACGCTCGATGGTGCCAGCAAGTGGGAAATGTTCCGCTACATTACTTATCCGCTGCTGACGCCGATCATCGCCGTGGTGATGACGTTCTCCGTGCTGTTCACGTTCACCGACTTCCAGTTGATCTGGGCGATGACGCGGGGTGGTCCGGTCAACGCCACGCACCTGATGGCGACCTTGTCGTATCAGCGCGCCATCATTGCCGGTCAGCTCGGCGAGGGTGCTGCGATCTCGAGCGCGATGATCCCGTTCCTGCTCGCCGCGATCATGGTTTCCTGGTTCGGGCTGCAGCGTCGCAAGTGGCAGCAGGGTGAGAACAATGACTGATCTTCCGACCTCGCGGATCGATCTCAAGGCCGTACTTTCCGGAACTTCGCCGACGGTCGCCAAGGACGATCACAGCGAGGGCATGAGCTATCTGCAGTCGGTGCCGCGCCGGATGGTAACGCTGTATTTGCCGCTGGCGATCATCGTGTTCGTGCTGCTGTTCCCGTTTTACTGGATGGGGCTGACGGCGATCAAGCCGGATGAGCAACTGCTCGATCTCGACAAGTTCAATCCGTTCTGGACCTGGAATCCGACCTTCAAGCACATCCACAAGCTATTGTTCGAAAGCTACTATCCGTGGTGGCTGTGGAACACGATGTATGTGGCGGTCTGCGCCACCGTCCTGTCGATCATCGCCAGCGTGCTGGCGGCCTATGCGATCGTGCGGCTGCGCTATCGCGGCGCGCAATGGGTCGGCGGGCTGATCTTTCTGTCCTACCTGGTGCCGCCGTCGATCCTGTTCATTCCGCTGGCCACCGTCGTGTTCCAGTACGGCCTGTTCGACTCGCCGATGGCGCTGATCCTGACCTATCCGACCATCCTAATCCCGTTCTCGACCTGGCTCCTGATGGGTTACTTCAAGACCATCCCGTTCGAGTTGGAGGAATGCGCGCTGATCGACGGCGCCAGCCGCTGGCAGATCCTGGTTAAGATCGTGCTGCCGCTGGCGATCCCCGGCCTGATCTCGGCGTTCATCTTCTGCTTCACGCTGTGCTGGAACGAGTTCATCTATGCGCTGACGTTCCTGCAATCGACCTCCAACAAGACGGTGCCGGTCGCGATCGTCAACGAATTCGTCGACGGCGATATCTATCGCTGGGGCTCGCTGATGGCGGGCGCGCTGGCGGGCTCGCTGCCGCTGGTCATCCTTTACGCCTTCTTCGTCGAGCACTACGTGTCGGCCATGACGGGAGCCGTGAAAGAGTGAGCGCGTTGAGGCCCGTGTCGGACGTTATCTCTTGACGCGTTTTCTTCACGCGAACCGGTTTCCACCTCGCTTGAAAACGCTATAGAAGAATTCAAAAAGGAGACGGGTCTTGCACATTCTGATTTTGGGCGCCGCCGGCATGGTGGGCCGCAAGCTGACCGAACGGCTGCTGCGCGACGGCCGTCTCGGCAAGCACGACATCACCCGCATGACGTTGCAGGACGTGGTGACGCCCGCAAAGCCCACCAACGCATCGATCCCGATCGAGGTCGTGGCGTCCGACTTTGCCGATGCCGGCGCCGCGGCGCCGCTGATTGCCGGCCGGCCCGAGGTGATCTTTCATCTCGCCGCCATCGTCTCCGGCGAGGCCGAGGCCGAGTTCGACAAGGGCTACCGGATCAATCTGGACGGCACCCGATACCTGATCGACGCCATCCGCCACGCCGGCGGCGGCTACAAGCCGCGGCTGGTGTTCACGTCCTCGATCGCGGTGTTCGGCGCGCCGTTCCCGGAAAAGATCGGCGACGAATTCTTCCATACGCCGCTGACCAGCTACGGCACGCAGAAGTCGATCTGCGAGCTCCTCATCAACGACTACACCCGCAAGGGCCTGCTCGACGGCATCTCGATCCGCCTGCCGACGATCTGCGTGCGGCCCGGCAAGCCGAACAAGGCGGCTTCCGGCTTCTTCTCCAACATCATCCGCGAGCCGCTGGCGGGCGAGGAGGCGGTGCTGCCGGTCTCCGAGGACGTGCGGCACTGGCACGCCTCGCCGAAATCGGCGGTCGGTTTTCTGGTCCACGCCGGCACCATGGACCTCAACGCGATGGGGCCGCGGCGCAATCTCAGCATGCCCGGCATGTCGGTGACCGTCGGCGAACAGATCGCAGCGCTCGATCGCGTCGCCGGCAAGAACGTCACCGCGCGCATCAAGCGGGTGCCCGATCCGACCATCATCGGCATCGTCTCCGGCTGGCCGCGCGACTTCGTCACCGACCGCGCGCTCAAGCTCGGCTTCACCACCGCCGAGAAGACGTTTGACGACATCATCCGTATCCACATCGAGGATGAGCTGGACGGCAAGTTCGCAGGCTAACGTGGCTTCACGGTTCTTCACGCGGATGCGGTCATGGGTAAGGTAGCCTGCATCGGCGAATGCATGGTCGAGTTGAGGCAGGCTGATGGCGGCCTGTTTTCGCGCGGCTATGGCGGCGACACGCTCAACACCGCCGTCTATCTCGCCCGGCTCGGCGTCGGCGCCGACTACATCACCGCACTCGGCGATGACCCCCTGAGCGACGAAATGATCTCCGGCTGGGAGGCAGAAGGGGTCGGGACCAGCCGGGTGGCGCGGCTGCCGGGCAAGCTTCCGGGCCTCTACATGATCCAGACCGACGACAGGGGCGAGCGCCGGTTCTTTCATTGGCGTGACAGCGCCGCCGCGCGCAGCCTGATGGATTTGCCGCAGACGCCGGAGATCCTCGATTCGCTGGCCGGCTATGACGTGGTCTATCTCTCGGCGATTACGCTCTCGCTGTACGGTGCGGAGGGACGGAGAAGACTGTTCGCGGCGATCGAACGTGCCCGCGAAAAGGGGGCGCGTTTCGCTTTCGACACCAATTTCCGTGCCCGCGGCTGGCCCGATCTCGACGTCGCGCGCATCGTTTTCCAGGAGGCCTTCACGGCTGCCGATATTGTGCTGGCTTCCATGGAGGATTTGCTGCCGCTTTATCCGGGCGTAACCAACGAAACCTTGCTGGCGCGAATCCCCGGGGCCGAGGTGGTGTTGAAGCTTGCGGAGCCGGCGAGCATCGTGCGCCTGGAAGGCGTTCCTTATCCGATCAAGGCGAAGCCGGTAGAGGTGCCCGTTGTCGATACGACGGCGGCCGGCGATAGTTTTGCGGCCGCCTACGTCGCCGCGCGCCTGGTGGGCGCCGATCCGATTGAGGCCGCCCGTGCCGGGCATCGCCTCGCCGGCGTTGTGGTATGTCATCCGGGCGCGATCATCCCGCGCGCGGAGATGCCGCCCGGCCTCATTCCGAACCACGTCAATTCTCGCAAGGCATCGCCATGACATCAGCCACCAAGCGGGAACAACTCGCCGCCATTTTCAAGTCCGCCACCGTGATCCCGGTGCTCACCATCGAACGGGTGGAGGATGCGGTACCGCTGGCGCGCGCGCTGGTCGCAGGCGGCGTGCACGTGCTGGAAGTCACCCTGCGCACGCCGGTCGCCGCAGATGCCGCCAGGGCCATGATCGCGGCGGTGCCGGAAGCCATTGTCGGCATCGGCACGATTTTGAACGCCGACGATCTGGCGAGGGCCGTGGCGCTCGGGGCCAAATTCGGCATCAGCCCGGGGGCGACGCCCGAGCTGTTGCAGGCCGCCGCTGCAAGCGACCTGCCGTTTGCGCCCGGGATCGCGACGGCTTCCGAGCTGATGCAGGCGCTGGCGGCCGGCTTCGATCTCGTGAAATTCTTTCCCGCCGAGCAGGCCGGCGGTATCAAGGCACTTCGGGCGCTGGCCGGACCGTTTCCGAACATCAGGGTGTGCCCGACCGGCGGCATTGGCGAGGCCAATGCCGCGACCTGGCTGGCCGAGCCGAATGTGGTGGCGGTGGGCGGCTCCTGGCTCTGCCCCGCGGCCGATATCCGGACCGGTAACTGGGCCGGCATAACCGCCATGTGCGCGCGGGCGATGAAATCGCTGAAACCGACGTGAAGTCCTTTTCCCGATAGGCTACAAGGGCTTCAGAACCGGAACAGGGAGAACGACATGACAGCCAGCATCGTCGGATGGGCGCACACGCCGTTCGGCAAGTTCGACGCGGAAACCGTCGAGAGCCTCGTAGTGAAGGTGGCGACCGATGCGCTGGCGGATGCCGGGATTTCCGCCGAAGACGTCGACGAGATCGTACTTGGGCATTTCAATGCCGGCTTCTCGCCGCAGGATTTTACGGCCTCGCTGGTGCTGCAGGCCGACCCCAAACTTCGCTTCAAGCCGGCCACGCGGGTCGAGAATGCCTGCGCGACGGGCTCAGCGGCGGTGCATCAGGGCATCCGGGCGATCGCCTCGGGTGCGGCGAAAATCGTGCTGGTGGTCGGCGTCGAGCAGATGACGCGGACGCCGGGCCCGGAGATCGGAAAGTACCTGCTCAAGGCCTCCTACCTGCCCGAGGATGGCGACACTGTCGGCGGCTTTGCAGGCGTGTTCGGCAAGATCGCGCAGGGCTATTTCCAGAAATATGGCGACCAGTCGGACGCGCTGGCGATGATCGCGGCCAAGAACCACAAGAACGGCGTCGCCAACCCCTATGCGCAGATGCGCAAGGATTTTGGCTTCGAGTTCTGCCGCGCCGAGAGCGAGAAGAACCCGTTTGTCGCAGGTCCCCTGAAGCGCACCGACTGTTCGCTGGTTTCGGACGGCGCGGCGGCGCTGGTGCTGACGGATTCGGAAACCGCGAAGACCATGGGCAAGGCGGTGAACTTCCGCGCCACCGCGCACGCGCAGGATTTCCTGCCGATGTCCAAGCGCGACATCCTGCAGTTCGAAGGCTGCACGGTGGCCTGGCAGCGCGCGCTGGCGCAGGCCGGCGTGCAGCTCACCGATCTCTCCTTTGTCGAAACCCATGACTGTTTCACGGTTGCCGAACTGATCGAATATGAAGCGATGGGCCTGACGCCGCGCGGGCAGGGCGCTCGCGCCATCAAGGAAGGCTGGACCCAGAAGGACGGCAAGCTGCCGGTCAATCCATCCGGTGGCCTCAAGGCAAAAGGCCATCCGATCGGCGCCACCGGCGTCTCCATGCATGTGATGAGCGCGATGCAACTCGTTGGCCAGGCGCCCGAGGGCATGCAGCTCAAGAACGCCAAGCTCGCCGGCATCTTCAACATGGGCGGGGCGGCGGTGGCGAACTACGTCTCCGTGCTGGAGCCTGCGAAGTAATAGGACTAAGCCGTAGGGTGGGCAAAGCGAAGCGTGCCCACCATTCAGGATGATGCTATCGATAGGGGGTGGGCACGCTGCGCTTTGCCCACCCTACAATCTTGCCGCGGTAGCCATTTCCGGAGCGTGCATCATGAGCAACGAGAGTTCGTTGTCATTGCCAGAACTCAACGATCGGATCAGGATTCTGGAAGACAACATCCGGCAGTTGATCGAACAGGCTGCCGCCGCCTCCGGCGAACGGAACGAATCCCGTATCGCTGACCGGCTCAGCCAGCAGAATGAAGAGCTGGAGCGCCTGACCCGGGAACGGGACGCCAGACCGAAGAACTAGCCGCCATCGCGCGCATACGGCCATACGCCGGGCGCGCCTTGATCTTCGCAAGTGCCTGCCGTTACTTGGTCCTCACAACAATGCGAGGCCAGACGGCCGCATATCGGGGAGCAGGCTGACCCATGGGACCATTGGAAGGCATCAAGGTCATCGACATGACGACCGTGCTGATGGGGCCCTATGCCACCCAGATGCTCGGCGATTACGGCGCCGACGTCATCAAGGTGGAGTCGCTCGATGGCGACGTGACGCGGCAGATCGGGCCGACCCGTCATCCCGGCATGGGGCCGGTTTTCCTCAACACCAACCGCAGCAAGCGCTCGATCTGCCTCGATCTGAAGAAGCCTGCCGGGCGCGACGCCGTGCTGCGGCTGATCAAATCCGCCGACGTGCTGGTCTACAATGTGCGCCCGCAGGCGATGGCGCGGCTGAATCTCGGTTACGACGTGGTGTCGAAAATCAATCCGCGCCTGATCTATGCCGGCGTGTTCGGCTTCGGGCAGGATGGGCCCTATGCGGCAAAGCCTGCCTATGACGATCTGATCCAGGGCGCGACGGCTTTGCCGGCGCTGATGGCGCAGACCGCCGACGGCGTGCCGCGCTATGTCCCGAATGCGCTGGTCGACCGTATCGTCGGGCTGACCGCAGTGGGCGCCATCTGCGCCAGCCTGGTCGATCGTAACCGCACCGGGCGCGGCCAGCGTGTCGATATTCCGATGTTCGAAACCATGGCCGGTTTCGTGATGGGCGATCACATGGGCGGCCTCACCTATGAGCCGCCGCTCGACAAGGGAGGCTACGCCCGTCATCTGTCGCCCGACCGGCGGCCCTACAAGACCTCGGACGGCTATATCTGTGTAATCGTCTACAACGACAAGCAGTGGCAGAATTTCTTCGATGCCACCGGGCGCGACGACCTTCGCGTCCACCCGAAATTTGCGACCTTCGCCGGCCGCGCCACCAATATCGATGTGGTTTATGCCGAACTGGCACGCATCCTCGAGACCAGGACCACCGCCGAGTGGACTGCTATCCTCGAGAAGGCGGATGTGCCTGTCATGCCGATGCACGACCTCGAAAGCCTGCTTGGCGATCCCCACATCGTCGCGACCGATTTCTTCCCCGTCGTCGATCATCCAACCGAGGGCCGCATTCGCAACATGCGGCCGTCAGCGCGATTTTCGGAAACGCCGGTTGAGACGAAGCGGTTGGCGCCACGCCTGAGCGAGCACAGCGCGGAAATCCTCCGCGAAGCCGGCTCGTCGCCGGATGAGATCGCAGCGCTGGTGCGCGATGGCGTCACCAAGGCCGCGTCAAACACGTAAGGACGAGATAGATGGATTTTGCGCTGTCAGCCAATCAGGAATCGATCCGCGACGCAGTCGGAAAAATCTGTTCGCGCTTCGACGATTCTTATTGGCTCAAGAAAGACAAGGAGGGCGGCTATCCGGCCGATTTCCACCGCGCGCTGGCTGATGCCGGATGGCTCGGCATCTGCATCCCCGAGGAATATGGCGGGTCGGGGCTCGGCATCACGGATGCCGCGATCATGATGCGGACGATTGCGGAATCGGGCGCCGGCATGTCCGGCGCCTCCGCCGTACATATGAACGTGTTCGGGCTCAATCCCGTGGTCGTGTTCGGCACGAAGGAACAGTGCACGCGGATGCTGCCGCCGATCATCGACGGCCGGGACAAGTCCTGCTTTGCGGTGACCGAACCCAATACCGGGCTCAATACCACGCAACTGAAAACCCGGGCGGTTCGCAAGGGCGACAACTACATCGTCAATGGCCAGAAGGTCTGGATTTCAACCGCGCAGGTTGCCAACAAGATCCTGCTGCTGGCGCGCACCACGCCATTGGAAGAGGTGAAGACACCGACGCAGGGCTTGAGCCTGTTCTACACGGATTTCGACAAGAAGCGCGTCGCGGTGCATGAGATCGAGAAGATGGGCCGCAAGCCCGTGGACTCCAACGAATTGTTCTTCGAGAATTTTGAGATCCCGGTCGAGGACCGCCTCGGCGAGGAAGGCCGCGGCTTCGAATATATCCTGCACGGGATGAACCCCGAGCGCATCCTGATTGCGGCGGAAGCGGTCGGGCTCGGCCAGATCGCGCTGTCACGGGCCTCGGCCTATGCGAAAAACCGCATCGTGTTCAACCGTCCGATCGGCATGAATCAAGGCATCCAGCATCCGCTGGCCAGGAACTGGATGGAGCTGGAAGCCGCGTGGATGATGGTGCTGCGCGCGGGCTGGCAATACGACCAGGGCATGCCATGCGGCCCGGCCGCCAACGCCGCAAAATACCTCGCCGCCGAAGCCGGTTTCCACGCCTGCGAGCAGGCGGTCATGACGCATGGCGGCTTCGGCTACGCTAAGGAATATCATGTCGAGCGCTATTTGCGGGAATCCCTGATTCCGCGCATCGCACCGATCAGCCCGCAGCTCATTCTCAGCTTCATTGCCGAGAAGGTGCTCGGTCTGCCCAAGTCGTATTGAGAAACAGACGACCATGAGCTTCATCACCGGCGTCGGACTGACGTCCTATGGGAAGCACGAGGGTTCGTCCTCGCTCGATCTCATGAGCAAGGCGGCCGAGCTTGCCATTGCCGATGCCGGGCTGAAGCGGTCCGAGATCGACGGCATTCTCTGCGGCTATTCGACGGTCTCGCCGCACATCATGCTGGCGACCGTATTCGCCGAGCACTTTGGCATCCAGCCGTCCTATGCGCACGCCGTCCAGGTCGGCGGCGCCACCGGTCTCGCCATGACCATGCTGGCGCATCATCTGGTCGACGCCGGCGTGGCTAAGCACGTGCTGGTCGTCGGCGGTGAAAACCGGCTCACTGGCCAAAGCCGCGACGCCTCGATCCAGGCGCTGGCCCAGGTGGGCCACCCGGATTACGAGGTGTCCCTGGGGCCGACGATCCCCGCCTATTACGGCCTCGTCGCCTCGCGCTACATGCATGAATACGGCGTCACCCAGGAAGACCTCGCTGAATTCGCGGTGCTGATGCGCGCCCACGCTGCGACCCATCCCGGCGCCCAGTTCCACGAGCCGATCACCGTCGCCGACGTGATGGCCTCAAAACCCGTGGCGATGCCGCTCAAGCTCCTGGATTGCTGCCCGGTGTCCGACGGCGGCGCGGCGTTCGTGGTCAGCCGCGAGCCGACCTCTGCGACCGGCATTCGCGTGCGCGGCTGCGCGCAGGCGCATACCCATCAGCACGTCACGGCCGCGCCCGCATTGAGCGAACTCGGCGCGGAGATCGCGATCGCCAAGGCAAAGGCCGCGTCTGGTTTGGCGATTTCAGACGTGCGTTACGCGGCGGTCTATGACAGCTTCACCATCACGCTGGCGATGCTGCTGGAAGACCTCGGCCTTGCCGCGCGCGGTGAGGCGGCGGCGCGTGTCCGGGCAGGGCATTTTGGCCGCGACGGCGCCATGCCGCTCAACACCCATGGCGGGCTTTTGAGCTACGGCCATTGCGGCGTCGGCGGCGCGATGGCGCATCTGGTCGAGACACATTTGCAGATGACGGAGCGCGCCGGACCCCGGCAGGTCCGCGACGCCTCGATCGCGCTGCTGCACGGCGACGGCGGCGTGCTGTCGTCGCATGTCAGCATGTTCCTGGAGCGGGTGCGATGAGCGACAAACTGGCCGACTGGACCAAGGGCGCCGAGGCCATCGTTTATCAAACCTGCGGCGCGTGCGGGAATGTGCAGTATTTCAACCGCCGTTTCTGCGCCGCCTGTGGTGCGCGGGATCCGGCCCAGAAGCGCGCCAGCGGAGCCGCGACGGTCTATGCGACGTCGTTGGTGTGCCGTGCCGCGACGCCGGAGACGCGCGCGCATGTTCCCTACAATATCGTGCTGGTCGATGCGGTGGAGGGTTTTCGCATGATGGCCCACGGCGACAACGATCTTGCGATCGGTGACAAGGTTACCGCAAGCTATCGGCCGTTTGCGGGGAGGCTGGTGCCGTATTTCGAGAAAACATAAATCGCAGACGCAAAATGTTCACGCTACGAAGCAACCCAGAATTACGCGGAACAGGTGAAAATCTGAGTGCTTCGATGCGTCAACATTCAGTGCCAGTAGAACACGACGCTGGCGATAACGAGCATTGCCGTCACCGCCATCATCTGCGCGAGCGCTTCCGAGGCCGCCTTTTTGGTGGCTTCCTTCATGCCTAACTCCCTAGACTTGGGCATGAGTCATCAATGCCCGCGAAGGCCTGATGGCTCAGTTGGTTTTTTACTCGGAACGCCCCGCGACGAGTATTCGCTCTTTTGAGTCCCCACTCAGCGAATATCGACGGTGTTAGAATCGACCAGCATTGAGGCCGCAATTTGGCTCGTTCGTAGCCGGTTTGTGCACGCGAGAGGGAGTTTTTTGGCACGGGGTCGAACGGGTGGGGCGCGTGCCCGGATCCGCGCCAGCGGTATTTCGGTGGTTGATCAGCCTCCTGCTGCGGTGCATGATCCCACTGTCAACAAATCAGAAAATCTCCAAACCCCAAGGTGATGAATGGCCCGCGTCGAATACAGCGATCCCGCCAAGCACAACGAGCGCACCCGCGAATTGCTGGGCAAAAACCGCAATGCCAACATCTTCCGCATGATGGCGCATTCGCCGAGCTACCTCGAACAATACTGCCGGCTGGGCGGAGCGATCCGGCACAAAGGCGAACTGGACCCGATCGTGCGCGAACTCGCCATCACCCGCACCGGCATCCTGTGCGAGGCGCCCTATGAAATCGTCGCCCACAAGCGGATCGGCAAGAACGTCGGCGTCACCGACGAGCAGAACGAGGCGCTGGAGAACTGGGAGGCGGCGACATGCTTCAACGATGTGCAGCGCGCCGCGCTCGCCTTCACCGATGAAATTGTCCGGCGTCACAAGCCGACGGACGCGACCTTCAACGCGATTGCCTCGAAATTGACGCCGGCTGCATTGGTCGAACTGCAGCTCTCGGTCGGCTTCTACATCATGACGTCAAAATTCCTGGAAACGTTTGCGATCGATCTGCAGCCGGTGACGGAAGTGGTGGGCTGACGGATTTGTCGCCTGGGGTGAGAGTGATGTCGTGATCGACGAGGAACTCGAATCTTCGGTGCGTGCCGCCATCGCTCGATTGCATGCGGCGATGGCCATCGTGGCGAACGGTGACGTCTCGGCAATCAAGGATCTCTATTCGCACACGTCGGAGGCAACCAGCTTCTATGGGTGGGGCGGTTACGAACTGGGATGGGAGGCGGTTTCGCTCCGTTGGGACTGGGCCGGCGCCCAGTTCAAAGGTGGAAGCGTACGCCACGACAATATCTCGACGATCATCACGCCGGAGATGTTCTATGTTACCGACATCGAGACCTTCGAGGGACAGCGCGTCGCCAGCGTAGACGGCACAACAGGGTGGTCTAACCGGGTTACGCATGTTTTCCGCCGCGAAGCAGGCGAGTGGCGTCTCGTTCACCGTCACGCCAACCGGCTGGAATCGCAACACGAGCCATCAACCAGACTTACAACTACGCCTGTGAGATGATCTCAGACTCGCGGCCCGTATCGTCTTAGCGCCTCCAGCGTCAATCCCTTGCCGACGGCGCCGAAGATGTCGCCCTCGACGATGCGAGCCGATGGCACGGCTTTGGTGATCGCCTTGTGGACGTGAGCGAGTTTCACCGAACCACCGGTCAGGAACACGGCGTCGATACCACCGGGGGCCAATCCCGCCTGAACAAGGCAGTTGTTGATTCGGGCCGCGATGCGATCGGCCAGCTGCTTGGTATGGCTGACGAGATCGGGGCGGCTGATATCAGCGCCTAGACCGGGGCTAACCCACTCCAGCGGGATGTCCGCCCGGCGCTTCTCGGACAGGGCGATCTTGGCGTCTTCGACTTCCATCGCTAGCGTGTGGCCGCGCTGTTCATCGACCACGCGGATCAGCCGGTCGAGAAGTTCCGGCCGGCTCGCCTCCTGCCGCACCTGGCGGATATCGGCCATCACGCGTGGCTCGTACATGCGGTTGATGCTCGACCAGGTCGCAAGGTCGTGGAAGTAGCTCGACGGCACGTCGAGCCCGGGACGCTTCATGGCGCTGCCGAATCCGAACATTGGCATGACCACGCCGAGGCTGAGCTGACGGTCGAAATCGGTGCCGCCGATCCGCACGCCGTCATTGGCGAGAATATCTGCGGCGCGATCGGCCTTGCCGTGACGATCAGGCCCCAGACGCACGATCGAAAAGTCGGAGGTGCCGCCGCCGATATCGGCGATCAGTGCGACTTCCTCGGATGTGATCTGTCGCTCATAGTCCAGGGCCGCGGCGATCGGTTCGAATTGAAACGTGACATCGTCAAAGCCGATCCCTCGCGCAATTATCCTTAAGGTATCCTCCGCCTTGCGATCGGCGTCCGGCGCATTGTCGACAAAGTGTACCGGCCGGCCGTGGACGACATTGCGCAGTTCATGGCCGGTGGTCTGTTCCGCGCGGCGTTTGACCGCACCGAGATAATAGGCGATCACGTCGCGAAAGCTCACGCGTTCGCGCCCCAACCGGGTGGTTTCGTCGATCAGCGAGGTTCCAAGCACCGACTTGAGGCTCCGCATCAGGCGGCCGGGCGCGCCTTCGACATAGGCTTCCACGGCCCTGCGGCCGATCAGGATGCCGCCGTCCGTCTCATAGAACATCGCGCTGGGTATAGTGGTCTGGGCCGCCTCCAGCGCCACCAGAACGGGCGCCTGGCCTTCGATGGTGCCAAGCGTCGTGTTCGACGTTCCGAAATCAAGGCCACAGATTGACATGGATGCTCCAGGAGGGAGCGTCCGTTTACACATTACAACGTCATCGATCCACCTTTATCTCGTGTCATTGCAACCGGTTGTTCGCACGTATTGATTTGCTCGCTTAAGGCCATCCACAGATCAATTTGTTTCTGCGGACGCCTTGATGAATTAATCTGCGATGGTCCATAAGCGTCCTCCCGGCGGCGGCCGGCGATTCACCAGCCCTGATGGTTTTGAGGAAGATTCGCGTGGCAAATATCAATCGACAGATCGCGCAAGAGCTTGGTGTTCGCGAAGAGCAGATCTCGGCGACCGTCGAACTGCTCGATGGCGGCGCCACCGTGCCGTTCGTGGCGCGCTATCGCAAGGAAATCACCGGCGGGCTCGATGATGCGCAGTTGCGCACGCTGGAAGAGCGGTTGACCTATCTGCGCGAGCTCGAGGAGCGCCGGGTCGCCATCCTCAACTCGGTCCGCGAGCAAGGTAAGCTCGACGCCGCGCTGGAAGCCGCCATCATGGCGGCCGACAGCAAGGGGCGTCTGGAAGACATCTATTTGCCGTTCAAGCCGAAGCGTCGCACCAAGGCCGAGATCGCCAGGGAAGCCGGGCTGGAACCATTGTCGGAACTGTTGCTGACACAGCCGCAGAACGATCCTCAGGCCGTCGCCGCGACCTATGTCGACGCCGAGAAGCAAGTCGCGGACGTCGCCGCGGCGCTCGAAGGCGCGCGCGCAATCCTGGTGGAGCGCTTTGCTGAAGATGCGGACCTGATCGGAAAGCTCCGCGAGGACATGTGGTCGAACGGCCAGATGGCGTCTACCGTGCGCAAGGGTAAGAAAACCGAGGGCGAGAAGTTCGCCGATTATTTCGAATACAACGGAGCGCTCCACAAGCTGCCGTCGCACCGCATTCTCGCACTTTTCCGGGGCGAGAAGGAAGAGATACTCGAACTGCAGATCCAGCCCGAGGCGAATGCGCCCGAGGCCGGCGTGCCAAGCGCATATGAACTCAAGATCATGCAGCGCTTCGGCATCACCGATCAGAAGCGGCCGGGCGACCGCTGGCTGGTCGACACCGCGCGCTGGGCCTGGCGCACCAAGATTCAGGTGCACCTCAACATCGACCTGCGGATGCGGCTGTGGACGGCGGCGGAGACCGAAGGCGTGCGGGTGTTCGCCTCGAATTTGCGCGACCTGCTGCTGGCGGCGCCGGCCGGCGCGCGCGTGACCATGGGGCTCGATCCCGGCTTTCGCTCCGGCGTCAAGGTCGCCGTCGTCGATGCGACGGGGAAGGTAGTGGCGACCGGCGTGATCTATCCGCACGAGCCGCAAAGGCAATGGGATGCGGCGCTGGCGACGCTGGGCAAGCTCGCGGTCGCGCACCGCGTCGACCTGATTGCGATCGGCAACGGCACTGCCTCGCGCGAGACCGACAAGCTGGCGACCGAACTGGTCAAGCTGCTGCCGGACCTGAAAATGTCGAAGATCGTGGTGTCGGAAGCGGGCGCATCGGTCTACTCCGCCTCGGCCTTTGCGTCCGAGGAATTGCCGGAGCTCGACGTCACCCTGCGCGGCGCGGTGTCGATCGCGCGGCGCCTGCAGGATCCGCTGGCCGAACTGGTCAAGATCGATCCGAAGGCGATCGGCGTCGGGCAGTATCAGCACGACCTCGGTGAATCAAAGCTGGCGCGTTCGCTCGATGCCGTGGTCGAGGACTGCGTCAACGCCGTCGGCGTCGATGCCAACACGGCTTCCGCGCCGCTGCTGGCGCGGGTGTCGGGCATCGGTGCAGGGCTGGCGCAAAGCATCGTGCAGCATCGCGACGCCAACGGTCCGTTCAAATCGCGCAAGGCGCTGAAGGAAGTGCCGCGGCTGGGACCGAAAGCGTTCGAGCAGTGCGCAGGCTTCCTGCGCATCAACGGCGGTGAAGACCCGCTCGATTCGTCCGGTGTGCACCCGGAAGCCTATCCGGTGGTGCGGCGGATACTCACCGCAGCCAAGAGCGATATCAAGGCGCTGATCGGCAATGCCGAGATCGTGCGGCAGCTGAAGCCGCAGGCCTTTGTCGACGAAACCTTTGGTCTGCCCACGGTCACCGACATCCTGCGCGAGCTGGAAAAGCCCGGCCGGGACCCGCGTCCGGCCTTCAAAGCCGCGGTGTTCATGGAGGGCGTCGAGGAGATCAAGGATCTCAAGCCCGGCATGATCCTGGAAGGCACGGTGACGAACGTTGCTGCGTTCGGTGCCTTCGTCGATATCGGCGTGCATCAGGACGGCCTGGTGCATATCTCTGCGATGTCGAAAACCTTCATCAAGGACCCACGCGAGGTGGTGAAGCCAGGCGACATCGTCAAGGTCAAGGTGTTGGAGGTCGAAGTCGCCCGCAAGCGCATCGCGCTGACGCTGCGGCTCGATGACGAAGTGGGCGCCAAAAGCGAGCGCACACCCGCTCAAGGCAAGCCGCGCGAGTTTTCCAAGGCGTCGATGACGTCATCCTCGCCGAAAAAGCCGCAGGAGCAGGGCGGGGCGCTGGCCGAAGCGATGCGCCGTGCCGCCGAAAAGAACGGCCGGGGCAAGGCGGGGTAGGCCAAGGCCTGGCCGCCGCTGCGCGGCGCTTCGTAGGGTGGGCAGAGGAGCGAAGCGACGTGCCCACCATCTCTCACCGAGCGCGTTGTGAAATGGTGGGCACGCTGCGCTTTGCCCACCCTACAAATCGAACCATGTAGCCCGAGATCAGCCCGACGTCAGCAGGTTCAGCTTGGCATTCGCCAGGATCAGCCTGTCCGCCAGCAATTGCGCAAGATTGCGCATGATCCGCTCGCCGGCGTGCGGATGCTGCTTTCGGAATCGCTGGAAATCGCGGAGCGGGATTTCGTAGGCGGTCGCCGCCATGTCGGCCAGCACATCGGCCGAGCGGCGCGGCTCCAACAGCGCCATCTCGCCGAACGGCATTCCAGCCGTCAGCGTCGCCAGGCGGATGCCGTCGGGCAGGGTGACATGCACCACGCCGCTCCTGAGAAAGAACAGGGAATCTGCGGGATCGCCGGCGGCGATGATCTTTTCGTTGGCCTGATAGGTCCGGATCGACGCGAGCGTGGTGAGATCGGTCAGTTCCTCGTCCGTCAGCCCCGCCAGCAGCGCCTGTTCGGAGAGTTCGGTCGCCTCGAAGAAGTCGATCGCGCCCCCGTAACGGTAGACCACCTGGTCTTCCGCCCATTCGATCGCGGCATCGAGCAAATAGTAGTTGCGGATGTTGCTGAGGCCTTCCGTCCATTCCCCGATCATCTTCCATTCCGGCGACGACCGCCGGATGCCCGACAGGATCACGGTGACGTGGTAAGCCGCGAGCTCGCGAAACTCCTCGGCGAGCAGGCGGGTGCCGGCGCGGGTCATGGCGGTGACGCGGCGCAGGTCGAAGATGACGAGTTGCGGCCGCGGCTTGGCCGCGATCTGGCGCGAGACGTAATCGACATTGGAGAACGACAGCGTGCCCACCAGTTCGATGACGCGAACGTCCTGGCGATGCGCGGCGAGGATGTTCTGTTCGTGGGCGCGCCGCACGCGCCGCGACGGGCTGTTGCCGATGTCGTAATCGGCGATGATGCTGTTGCGCGCGTCGTCGCTGCGGTTGAGCATATGCAGGTCGTAATGCGATGACAGCGCCTCGCAGACCTTGATGCCGCGCACGCTGTTGCCGTGCTTGTCGAGTTTAGGCGAATAGCTGCCGAGCCCGAGCCGCGCCGGCAGCGCCGCAAGGATGCCGCCGCCGACGCCGCTTTTCGCTGGGAGGCCGATCCGGTAGATCCATTCTCCGGCGTAATCATACATGCCGGAGCTCGTCATGACGGAGAGCGTTCGCGAGATGGCATATGGCGTCAGCACCTGTTCGCCGGTCACGGGATTGATGCCGCGATTGGCGAGGGTGGCCGCCATGACGGCTATATCGCGCGCCGTCACCAGGATCGCGCATTGCCGGAAATAGACCTCCAGCACCGCCACCACGTTGTCGGTGATCACGGCGTTGGTGCGCAGCAGATAGCCGATCGCCCGGTTGCGGTCGCCCGTCAGGCTTTCGGAAGAATAGACGGCGTCATCGACATCGAGATCGCGCCCGGCAAATTTCCCCAGCGCCTGCCTGATATAGTCGAACGCGGCGTCGCCCTTCGCCTCATAGATCAGGCCGGAACAGGCGATCGCGCCGGCATTGACCATAGGATTGAAGGGGTGGTTTTCCGCGTTGAGGCGGATCGAGTTGAAGGGATCGCCCGAGGGCTCGACGCCAATGACGCTTTCGACCCGTGGCGCACCGAGCGTATCCAGCGCCAGCGCGAACACAAACGGTTTGGACATCGACTGGATGGTGAAGGGGATCTGGGTGTCGCCGACCTCATAGACATGGCCGTCGAGGGTGGCGAGGCTGATGCCGAAATGGGCAGGGTCGGCCTTGCCGAGTTCGGGGATGTAATTGGCGACCGCGCCGCTGGTTTCGCCAGCGAAATCGGCGTGGCACGCGTTCAGGAACCGCAGCAAGGGCGGTTTAGAGCTCGTCCAGGCAGCGGGGCCGGCGTTGAGCGGAGGAGGCGACTGTTTCATCGCCTCCTGTTGTGCAACGCAATCAGGGTGCGCGCAACTGGTCCGGCACCAGGGTTTGGCGCCGTATCAGCACCAGCGCGAGCAGGACGGTCGGGATCAGGATCGCCAATCCGAGGGAGGTGATCTGCCATTGCGACAGCGGCATGATCCCGCCGCCGGGCGTGGCGATGACGAAGCCGCCGATCACGAGCAATATCCGCAGCGGCCATTCCATGAGTCCGGCGCCCCTGAGATCGCCGACGTAGGCCTGATAGCCCTGGACGCCGCCGCAGATGAAGACGATGCCGAAGCAGGCGAGCCCCGTAAGCCCGAGCGCTTCGAGATAGGGATTATCCCCCTGCAGCAGCAGCGCGGGATTCAACACGAAGAAGAACGGGATGAAATAGATGATGCTGCCGACCCACATGCTCTCCCATCCGGTCTTCATCGCGGGCGCGCCGGCGATGCCGGCCGCCGCGAAGGAGGCGATGGCGACCGGCGGCGTGATCGCCGACAGCATGCCCCAATAGAAGATGAACATGTGCACGGCCATCTTGTTGAGCCCGAGCTTTTCCAGCGCGGGCGCGACCAGGATGGCGAGGAAGATGTAGCAGGACGTGGTGGTGAGCCCCAATCCCAGCACCATGCTGGTGATGGCGCACATGATGAGCAGCAGGAAGGCGTCGCCGCCGGCGATGGCGAGGAGATCGTTGGCGAGGCTCGAGATCACGCCGGTCAGCGAGAACGCGCCGATCAGCAGGCCGCAGCCGGCGAGAATGGCCATTAGTTCGACGAAAGTCTTGCCGTTCAGCTCGAGGAAATGCAGCCAGCGCGCGCCGCCCCAGTTCTTGCCCGGAAAGAATTCGTTGAGTGCGGCAAGCAGGCACATGCCCCACAGGAACGCGTTGAGCACGTCGAACCAGAGCATCAGGCAGGTCGCGGCGATTGAAAGCACCAGCACCGCCGTATTGCCGCGCTTCCACGGCGCCGGTCCCGACCATTGGTGCAGGATCACCAGCAGCACCGTGGCATAGAACGGCGCGTGGCTCTCGCGCTTGAAGTACAGCAGCATCACCACGAGGATCAGGATGACGAACAGGTAGTACCAGCCCTCCTTGAAAGCATCCATGAAGCGCGGAAGTTCCTCGCGCGGGAGGCCCTCGAGCTTGTGGCGGGCGGCGTAGCTGTCGACCTGCGCGAATAGACCGACATAATACAGAATCGATGGGATGGTCGCGGCCAGCGCGACATCCGAGTAGCTGGTGTTCATGAACTGCGCCATCACGAAGGCGGTGGCGCCAAGCACCGGCGGCGCCAGCACGGCGCCAGTGGACGCGCAGGCTTCGATCGCGCCGGAATAGGACGGCGTGAAGCCGGTCTTCTTCATCGCGGGGATGGTCATGGTGCCCGCGGTCAGCACGTTGGAGACGATGCTGCCGCCGACGGTGCCGAGCAATCCGCTGGCAAAGACGCAAACCTTCGCAGCGCCGCCGCGGAACGTCCCGCACATCGCGAAAGCAATGTTGATGAAGAATTTTCCGGCGCCGGTCATCATCAGCGCGGTGCCGAACACCAGAAAGCCGATGACGGTGTCGGCAAAGGCCTGAACCGGAATGCCGAGCAGGCTCTCGCCCGACAGCATGTGATAGGCGGTGGTCTGCTCAAGGGTCGATTGCGTGCCGCGGAACGGCCCGAGCCATTTGGAGTCGGCGAACAATGGATAGAGCGTGAACGGGAGCACGCTCAGCAACAGGCTCCAGCCGCCGGTGCGTCGCAGCGCTTCCATCAGCACGGCCCACATCACGAGGCCGGCTGCGATCACGTTCTGCGGGGCGCCGTCGAATTCCCAGCCTGATTGCGCCGCCTTGCGGACATTCATCATCAGCCAGATCGCCGAGCCGAGCGTCAGCAGGAACAGGACAACGTCATACCAGGGAACGCGGTCGAGGCTCGCTCTGTCGGATCCGGGAAAGATCAGGAAGGTGAACGGCAGCATCAATGCGATCAGCAGATAGAAATATTCGGTATTGAGCTGGGTATAACCGACAAAGAACTGCAGCGAGAATTGCTGGTTGACGCACAACAGGATCGTCACCGTAGCCGCTGTTATCAACACCCAGCGCCAGCCGCCTTGTAGGGTGCGGACGCGCGAAACCTCCGCCTCCTGCATGTCGGCGGCCGCTGCAAGATGCGGATCGGCGAACTCGATCTTGACGGGCTCCCTCGGATCACCGCCGAGCAACGGTGCGGAATCTGACGGCTGCGAGTTATCGGACGGAGGACTCGACATTCAACTGTTCCAATAACTGCTGCAACTGATCCTGGGGAGTTCCGAAGACCGGCTATTCAAAGCCGTTCGGCATGCTGGCCTTGGTCAGCGCCGCCGCGCGCGCCTTCATCCAGCCGTCGAGAAACGCCTTGTCATCCGATGGCGGATTGGACTTGCTGTAATCCGTCCACGCCGCCGCCAATACCTGCTGGCGCTTGAGCAATACCTTGTTGTGGGCTTCCTGTTCGTCGGTCCACTGACCGGCTTCCTTCAGCGCCCTCGCGGCGCCCGGATGCACCGGAACCACCCAGTTCTTGGTCTGCCGATCGGCCGCGAGGCCGGGCGCGCCCGGCGCGGAATCCTTAAAGGCGTCGTAGCCTGTGATCATCGCCTTGGTAATGGAATAGACGTCGTCGGCGGGCAGCGATCCATAGGACGTGAAAATCGGGTAGGGGTAGTTGCCGAGCTCAACCGGCTTGTCCTTGGTGATGCCGGCGCCGCAGGTCGCGACGTGCGGGAAGAAGAACGAGCCAACCTTTTTCACCCGCTCCCAGCCGGCCTTGTCGCCGGGCGGCAGCGGCGGCCAGACGATGCCGCGTGGCGACGTCTCAAGCTCCTTCGCCGGGCCGGTGATGGTGGTGGCGAAGGCGGCGTCGACGTCGTTGTTGACCATGCCTTTCCACATCGCGCCGTAGCTCGAGAATTCTACGACCTTGACGTCGCTCTGCTTGAGGTCGCCGAACGCCAGGATCGCGAGCGCGTTCTGGTTCAGCGCCGGCGAACCGACCACGAAGCCGACGCGCTTGCCCTTGAGCTGCTTGATCTCGGTCACACCCGTATCCTTGGCGACGCCGAGCGAGCCGGCGTTGCAGTCGACCGAGGACAGCACGAGTTGCAGCGGTTGCGGACCCCATTCCTTGGTGCCGAATTCGAACACGCCTTCCTGGGCGAAATAAGTGCCGGATCCCATTGCCGACATCGCAGCGCGCTTGGCGCGCAGCGGCGCCAGTCGCGCCACGTCGTTGCCGGCCGGCAGCACGCGGACATCGGTGCCGTATTTGTCCTTCATCATCTTGCCGACGCCGACCGCGATGTTGAAGCCTGCAGTGCCGGTGTCGTAAGCGGTGACCACCATGGTCGGCGGCAGTTTCACGTCTTCGGCGTACGCCGCAGGTAAGGCCAGCAGCGAAACGCTTGCAAGGGCGATTGGCGCGAGCGCCTTCAAGCGATGAATCATAGTTTTCCCCTCAGATGGTTTCGCAATGCGAATTCAGTCGTTGGCATTGATCATGTCATCGGCTGCCTGTGATGGCAACGTTAGGTAGGCATACGTCAACATCTGAGTTGGACAGATTGTCGCGGAGCTCGTTCGAAGAAAGCTTATGCCGCGATCTGGTTAAGCTTCGATGATTGCAACGACCTGTCCTTCAGCGATGACGTCGTCGAGCTTGACCAGGATAGTCTTGATTCTTCCTGCCGTCGTCGACGTGACCGGAATTTCCATCTTCATGGCTTCGACAAAAGCAATCTCGTCGCCGTCGCCGACATTGCCGCCGGTTGTGACAGGAAGCGCACACACGCGACCGGCGACTTCGGTGACGATCTTGATGTCTGGCATTGCCGTTCTCCCGGGAACCGTCTGACGGACTGGTGTCCTCGCGAACGGCTTTTTGTTGTGGCGGCAGATTGCCTGAGGTAGTTTGTTCTGCAAGTGGAATTTTATTCCGCAGGGCGGAATGGAGCCTGAAACATGGGACGGCGCTCGGAACGGCTTAGCAAGCAGGGAATGCTCGCCAGCGATCTCGCAGGCGAGGGTGATGTGATCCAGGTGGTGTCGCGGGCGTTCGACGTCCTGCGCTGCTTCGAGGGTCAAGACGCCAGACTGGGCAATCTGGAGATTTCCAGCCGCTGTGGTCTGCCGCGCTCAACGGTATCGCGGCTCACCCACACGCTGACGCGGATGGGCCAGCTGGTCTATCTGCCGCGCGACCAGAAATACCGGATCGGTCCAAGCGCGGTGGCGATGAGCACCTCGATGATGAAGGGGTTGCAGCTTCGCAACCTGATCCGGCTGCGGCTGCAGGACGTCGCCGATCAATTGCCGGGCACCGTCGGCTTCGTGATTCCCGATCGCTTCCATCTGGTCTATCTCGAATTCGCGCGGGCCGCGAACGCGCTCGGCCTGCACGAAGGTACCGGCAGCCGGATATCGATGACGAACACCGCGGCCGGTTTTGCCTACACCGCCGCGCTCGATGCCGAGGTCGGCAACGCCTTGATCGCCGAAATGGAGCGCGAGATCCCGGGAAACTCGGGGTTGTTGAAGTCGCGCATCGAAGACAACCGCCGTCATTTACGCGAACACGGCTATGTCGTGGGCTGCGGTACCTGGAGCCCGCATATCAACGGTTGCGCGGTGCCGGTGTGGTCGCCGCAATATCAAACCTTCGTCGTCGCGACCATTGGCCTGCTCTCGGCGATGTTCGATGAGAAGCGGTTGCACAGGGAAGCGGCGCCGCAGATGCTTCAGCTCGGTGCTGCGCTCGGCAGCCTGCTCGAAGGCGCCGAAGGCGACATCTTCACCAACCGTATCGAAAGAAAGCCGCTTCCGGTGCCAACCCATAATAACAACAAGATCATCAAGACGGAGGATACGAATGAACTGGAAGCCGGAGCTCGACGAGCTCGCTCGGCGCGAAGCGTTCGCGCGCGAGATGGGAGGCGTTGAAAAGGTCAAGCGCCAGCATGACCAGGGCCGGCTCACGGTTCGTGAGCGCATCGACAAACTAATCGACAAGAGTTCCTTCCATGAGATCGGCGCTATTTCCGGGGTCGCCGAATACGACGAAAGCAACGAACTCAAGCAGCTGACGCCGGCCAACTGCGTATTCGGCCGCGGCAAGATCGACGGCCGCACCGTCGTCGTGGTAGGCGACGATTTCACCGTGCGTGGCGGCTCGGCCGATGCCTCGATATCCACCAAGCCACTGATGGCCGAGGAGATGGCGCACGATTTCCGCCTGCCGATCATTCGCGTGATCGAGGGGTCGGGCGGCGGCGGATCGGTGAAGACAATCGAAACGCGTGGCGCGGCCAACCTGCCAGGCGGGGTCGGCGGTACGCGGGCGTACTGGTTCACGACCGGAAACCTGGCGCGGGTGCCCGTGGTCGCGCTCGGGCTAGGCTCGGTCGCGGGCCTCGGTGCGGCGCGTCTTGCTGCCAGCCATTATTCGGTGATGACGAGAAGCTCCGCGATGTTCGTCGCCGGTCCCCCGGTGGTCAAGCGGCTCGGCCAGGATCTGAGCAAGACCGAACTTGGCGGCGCCGACATCCAGACCCGCGCCGGCGGCGTCGACGATGCCGTCGACACCGAGGAAGAGGCGTTCGAGCGCGCTAGGCGTTTCCTGTCCTACCTGCCGTCGTCGGTGTACGACTTGCCGCCGACCACGCCCTGCACCGACGATCCGGAGCGCGCGGAAGAATCGCTGTCGAAGGCGGTGCCGCGCAATCGCCGCCAGGTCTACAAGATGCGGCCGATCATCGACGCCGTCGTCGACAAGGGTTCGTTCTTCGAGGTCAACGCCAATTTCGGCCGCCCTGTTATCACCGGACTTGCCCGGCTCGATGGCCGCGCGGTGCTGCTGCTGGCCAGTGATCCCTTCCACTATGGCGGGTCGTGGACGGCGGAGGCGTGCCAGAAGGTGGTGCGCTGGGTCGATTTTGCGGAAACCTTCCATCTGCCGGTGGTCTATCTGATGGATTGCCCCGGCTTCATGATCGGGCTCGAGGCCGAGAAGTCGGCGACGATCCGCCATGGCGTGCGGGCGATGGCGGCGGTCAACCAGTCGACCGTACCCTGGTGCACCATCATCGTACGCAACGCGTTCGGCGTTGCCGGTGTCGTGCACCAGCCGGCCAACCGCTATTCGATGCGCTACGCCTGGCCGTCGGCCTATTGGGGCTCGCTGCCGCTGGAAGGCGGCATCGAGGCGGCTTACCGCGCCGACATCGATGGCTCAGATGACCCGGCCGCGAAGCTGAAGGAGATCGAGGAGCGCCTCAACAAGCTGCGCTCGCCGTTCCGTTCGGCCGAGAAGTTCTGGGTCGAAGAGGTGATCGATCCCCGCAAGACGCGCTCGCTGTTGTGCGAATTCGCGCGATTGGCTGAGCCTATCCGCAGCGTTGGCCCGCCGACCAATATGTCGACGCGGCCATAGGTAGACGCTAGAATCGTAGGGCGGCAAAGCGAAGCGTGCCCACCATTCTGCGCCGATGAAGATAGATGGTGGGCACGGCGCAAATGCGCCTTTACCCACCCTACGAATATTCACTCCGCCGCTACCAACGGTTTCGGCCGCGAGATTGCCAGCACGATCAGAGCTGCGACGATGCAGAGCGCACCGGCCACAAAGAAAGCTGGCAAATAGGTCGCATAGATCGTTCGCGACAATCCAGCGCCGAAGGCCGCGACACCCGCACCCAACTGATGGCCGGCAAAAATCCAGCCGAACACGAGGTTCGCGCGCTCGGGCCCGAACCGCTGGGCGGTGAGCCGCACCGTCGGCGGCACGGTCGCGATCCAGTCGAGCCCGTAGAACATCGCAAACAGCGACAGGCCGTAGAACGAGAAATCGGTGAACGGCAGGAACAACAGCGACAGGCCGCGCAGCCCGTAATACCAGAACAGCAGCTTGCGATTGTCGTAACGGTCCGAGAGCCAGCCGGAGGCGATGGTGCCGACGAAATCGAAAATGCCCATCGCCGCGAGCAAGCTTGCCGCCTGCACCTGCGGAATGCCGAAATCGAGGCACATCGGAATCAAGTGCACCTGGACCAGGCCGTTGGTCGAGGCGCCGCAGATGAAGAAGGTGGCGAACAGGATCCAGAACACGCTCGACTTCGAGGCGTCGCGCAGCGTGCCGAGCGCCGCCGCCATGATCGGCGTGTTGTTCGGCGGCGGCGCCGGCAGCGGCTCGGTGCCTTCGTCGCCGAATGGCCGCAAGCCCACATCACTCGGCCGGTCGCGCATGACCATCAGCACGGCGAAAGCCGCCACGCCCAGCATGACGCACACCAGCGCCAGCGCGATCCGCCAGCCATATGCATCGGTGAGGCTTGCCAATAGCGGCAGGAAGGCAAGCTGTCCGGTGGCAACGCTCGCGGTGAGGATGCCGACCACAAGCCCGCGCCGGGCCACGAACCAGCGTGCGGCGATCGTCGCTCCCAGCACCAGCGCGGTCATGCCGGTGCCGAGCCCGATCACCACGCCCCACAGCAGCATCAGATGCCAGACCTGGGTCATCGCCAGCGACGCAACGAGCCCGGATACCACGATCAGCAGCGCCAACAGCGTCACATTGCGCAAGCCATAACGGTTCATCAGCGCGGCGGCGAAGGGCGCCATCAGCCCGAACAGGATGAAGCGGATCGACAACGCCGAGGAAATCTCTGCCGTGGTCCAGCCGAATTCCTTCTGCAGGGGCACGATGAAGACGCCGGGCGCGCCGACCGTGCCGGCGGAGATCAGGGCGGTGAGGAAGGTCACGCCGACCATCACCCAGCCGTAGTGGATGTTGCGGCGGGCGAGGGCGGCTGACAGCCAGTTCGAGATCATTGGGCCTCAGAGGATTCCAGAGGGAAGATTTGCTTGGTTGATTTACGTCATTCTGACCCGACGGCAGTCTGACTTAAATGTCATACTTCCCTCATTTCAGGACACGGCGTGGGAGTGGCGGCGTCCGGGATTGATCCGGGTGCGGCTCAATGCCGGAATTGCATTATACTTGTAATATTATGCACGGCAAAAAATCGCAACCGATCATCCCATGAGAATTTCTTGCCTTTCGCATGAGAGAAATTGATCGATCGGCGCCTGAGACTGAGATTGTCGCGAAAGGTCGCTATTCCAGCCCGTCGAGCGCGGTCTCGATGGCCTTCCTGAAGGCCACGATGTCGCCGAGTTCGTGGCCGAGCACGAGCGCAAGCCGGGTCAGGAACAGCGCTTCGCGCGCAGTCCCGGCTTGGTCGATCGCGGTTGCCAGCGTCTCATAGGCGGTCTCAAAATCCTCGAACGGCATAGCGCTCATGGCGTCTCGCTTCCCAGGCAAAGGCCTGCGGTTTTCAGAATTTCGGCGGCAACGATGGCCTTCCATCGCCCGGCAATGTGCAGGTCGGGCCGCAGCAGATAGAGCGTGCCGGGCGCGGCCCCGAACAAGCGGGCGATTTCGCCGTCCTGGTCGGCAATGGTTTTCGCTTCGGAGGCCGAATCGCCTGACGTGATCAGCACCGGAACGAAGCGCTTATCGATCCCGCCAAGCTGCGCGAGCAGCGCCGCTTGCTCGTGGGTGGGTTGCCTCTCGCAGAACAGGATCGCCGTCATGCCGTTGCAGGCGCGATCCAATAGATAGCTTCCGTCGGCGAGCCTGGCGTTCGGCGCCACGCTGCCACAAGGAGGGCCGGCGGCAAATTCGGTGTCGCGTTCGGCATAGGGCGTCAGCGGGCTTTCCGAATAGGTGTAAGGCTGCATCTGCCGCGGGTTGGCGAGCCCGCGCGGAAATTCGTGCTTCAAACTGAGCGACAGCGCCGCCTCGCGCGCCAATCGCCAGCCGCGCGTCGGCGGGGTCATGAAGCGCGTGCTCTTGGTGGCGTTGGCGAAGACGTCGAGCGTGGCGCCGCGTCGCTCCGGCGAATAGCTGTCGAGCAGCCGCGCGTCCGCCTCGCCGTGGAGGACGAGCGCCAGCTTCCAGCCGATGTTTTCGGCATCCGCCAAGCCGTTGTTCAGGCCGCGCACGCCGAAAATCGGCACGATATGCGCGGCATCGCCGATGAAGATGATGCGGCCATGCCGGTAGTCGTCGAGGCAGAGCGTGTTGGCGGAATAGACGCTCCACCATTCCAGTTCCCACGGTTTTGTATGACCGACATCGGCAAGGATTGCGCCGACGCGGGCGCGGAGGTTTTCCTCTTTAACGGCATCCGCTTCGCTTTCGCCTTCGCGGAGCTGGTAATCCACCCGCCAGATATTATTGGGCTGCTTGTGGATCAGCACCGTGCCGCCGGGGTTGCCGGCCGGTTCGAAAAAGGCGCGGCGCTCGGTCGGAAAATCGTGGTCCATGCGGATGTCAGCAATCACATAGCGGCCTTCGTAATTGTCGCCTTTCAGCCGCAAGCCGAGCATCGATCTGACGGGCGAGCGCGCCCCGTCGGCGGCGATCACATAGTCGGAGTCGAGCTGATAATCACCTGCCGGCGATGAAATCCCGACCGACACGCCATCGTCGTGGAGCTCGATCGCGGACAATTCACTCCGCCAGCGCATGTCGACGAGGTCGCTGGTCGCGACTGCGTCGTGCAGGAATTGTTCGATATATTGCTGCTGCAAATTGTACATCGGCAGATATTTTTCGCCCGGCGGTTGCGGCATCTCCAGCCGGAATATCTGTTCGCCGCGATAGTAGCTGCGGCCGAACCGCCAGCCGAGTGCCTTTTCGACAAACGGCGCGACCGCACCGATCCGCTCCAGGATGTGCATGCTGGGCCGCGCGATGCAGATCGCGCGGCTGCCGTCATTGAAGGTGTCCTTGCGATCGATCAGCACGCTCCTGATGCCGTAACGCGCCAGCACCAGCGCCGCCGTCATGCCGATCGGGCCGGCGCCCACGATCAGCACGGGATGCCTTGCCGTCGAGCCGTCGAGTTCGGGGACGCGCCGCGCTGCGAACCGCGGATAGTCGAAATATAGCGATTCCAGCGCGCCCTTGCCGGCGGGTTTCATGCCTCCCTCCGTCTATTTCTTGCGATCGAGAAAACCCTGCATCAGCCGTTGCGGCTCGCCGGTCAGGAAGGATTTTCCGAACACGCCGACGCTCAGATTGACCGACTCCGTCAGCGGCAGTTCCTCCCACTGGCGCATCAGCGCCTTCTGCGCGCGTAGCGCTTCGGGACCGCATTCCAGCAGCGCCTTGATCGTATGCTCGACCGCTTCATCCAATTCGCCTTGCTTCGCGACCACGTCGACCAGGCCCCAGGCGAGCGCGGTCGGCGCGTCGATATTCTCAGCCGTCATGACCAGCCAGCGGGCGCGGCCCCAGCCGATCAGCCGCGGCAGCAGGGCGGCGTGGATCACCGAGGGGATGCCGACACGGACCTCCGGCATGCCGAATTTGGCGTCATGGGCGGCAATCCGGAAATCGCAGGCGGCGGCAACCTCCAGTCCGCCGCCGAGGCACCAGCCGGGCAGCCGCGCGATCACAGGCGCCGGAAAATGGCGCACGGCTTCGCAGAGGTCGCGCAGCCGTGTGATGAAGGCTTCCGCGGACTTCTGGTCGAGCTTCGCCATCTCCTTGATGTCGGCGCCGCCGATCATGCTCTTCTCGCTCTGGCCGGCCAGGATCACCACGCGAATGTCCTTGTCACCGGCGAGCTTCTCGAACCCTTCGCGCACGCCATCGGTAACGGCGGACGAGAGAATGTTGAGGGTGCCTGCGTTGCAGATCGACAGGCGAACGACGCCTCGATCGTCGCGGTCAATGCCGCAGTGGGGATTGAGCATTTCCATTTTGTTTTTCCGGGCTTGTTCAGGACGGTTGACGCCACTTCCAAGGACATTGCGCCGGCTTGTCAAGGGCAGGCGGGCGAGGGGTGTTGTGCGGCGGCCCGCGTCGACATAGAATGATATACGTCATTCAAAGGAGCCGTTATGACCCTAACCGAGTCCGTCGATCTGTTTTCCTTCGACACACGGAGGCATCGGGTGGTGGAGTGGCAGGCGCCGGGACCTGTTGCCAGGGCCGCCTCCGGGATGTCCGGGCTGGAGACCATGTGCGCGATCCGAGACGGCATCCTGCCACCGCCGCCGATGGCCCGGCTGATCGGCTTCGAGATGTGCATCGCCGAAGCCGGGCGGATCGTGATGGAACTGGATCCGGATGAAAGCCTCGAAAATACCATCGGACTGCTCCATGGCGCGACCGCCGCGGCGCTGCTGGATACCGCCATGGGTTGCGCCATTGCCACCATGCAGCCGGCCGGGCAGACCTCGGTCACGCTGGACCTCAAGCTGACCTATCTGCGGCCGTTGTCGGTACGATCGGGCAGGGTCTCGGCGGAAGGCAAAGTGGTAAAATTCGGCCGCCAGACCAGTTATTCCGAAGGTTTTGTCCGCGACGGCGCGGGAAATCTTGCAGTGCACGCGACTGCGACATTTACGATGATCGGCGGTGACAAAGCGAAATAGATGCAGCTTTTCGTGCCCGCAACTGCTATTATATGACTGCAGACATTTAATGGGACGGATTGATGCGGTATTCGAAAGAGCACAAGCAGGAGACGCACGCGCGAATCGTGAAGAAGGCCTCGGTGCGGCTTCGCGAAAAGGGCGCGCATGGTATCGGCGTCGCCGACCTGATGAAGGAGGCGGGCCTGACCCATGGCGGCTTCTATGCCCATTTCGATTCCCGCGAGGCGCTGGTGATCGAGGCGTTTGGCTATGCCATGGATCGTGCTGCCGAGCATTGGCGCAATATGGCGGCTGACATTCCGCCGGAGAAGCGGCTGTCGACCATCGTCGATTCCTACGTCTCGGCCGCGCATCGCGACGATCCGGGCCGCGGTTGCGCCGTTCCGACGCTGGGTGCCGAAATCGCCCGCGAGAGCGCCAAGACTCGCAAGGCTTTTGCTGCCAAGCTTGACCAGATGATCGATCTCGTCGCCGACCAGATTCCGGACGTGCCGAGGAAGACGGCGCGTCGGCTCGCGATGGGCACGATGGCGACGATGATGGGTGCGCTTGTGATGTCCCGCGTCGCCGGCAGCGGCGAGATGTCGGACGAAATTCTCGCCTCCGGCCGCGAGGCGGCGCTGGCCCGCGCGGCGAAGCCGGTTGCGAAGAAGGCGCGGGCGAAGGCGAATTGAAATCGTGGGGTGGGCAAAGGCGCTCTTGCGCCGTGCCCACCATCTTTCCGCGATCGCCGGCTGGAATGGTGGGCACGCTACGCTTTGCCCACCCTCCAAATCTACGTTTTTCCGCCAAACAGCGCGCGTTCGCTCTCCACCGTCTCGTGGATGTAATCGGCCACCGCGCGAATGCGTGCGAGATCCTTGCTGTCGGCGTGCATCAGCATCCAGAAGCTGCGCGAAATCCTGATCTCGTCCGGCAATACCGCCCGTAATTCCGGATGCGCCGTCGCCATGAAGTGCGGCAGCACGGCGATACCAAAACCGGCGATGGTGGCGTTGAGCTGCGCGATCAGGTTGGCGCTGCGGAATTTGGCGGAGATCTTTGGCGAGACCTGGGGCAGGTAGTCCAGTTCCGGCGTGAACAGCAATTCCTCGATATAGCCGACGAAGCGATGCCCGGGCAGGTCGCCACGCGATACGATTTTTGGCGCGCGATCGAGGTAGGCCGGGGCGGCATAGAGTCCGAGGCTGTAGTCGAGCAGCTTGCGGCCGACGATGCGGCCTTCCTTGGGCATGGTCAGGCTGATCGCAATGTCCGCCTCGCGCTTCGACAGGCTGAACAGCCGTGCGGTGGCCACGAGCTGCAGGTCGAGATCGGGATACCGCTCGGTGAATTTCAGAAGCCGCGAGGCCAGAAAATGGCTGCCGAACCCGTCGGGGGCGCCGATCCGGACCGTGCCGGTGAGCTGGGCGCGCGAGCCGCCGACCGCTTCCTGGTTGGCGACGATGGTGGATTCCATCGCCTCAGCGCTGTCGGCGACGCGCTGGCCGGCCTCGGTCAGCAGGTAACCGGTCTTGCGGCGATCAAACAGTTTTGCGGAGAGATGCCGTTCCAGGCGGTCGACACGCCGGATCACTGTGGCATGATCGACGGCAAGCTGCTTGGCGGCAGCGGAAACCGACCCGCCGCGGACGATCGCCAGCACGAAGCGGAAGTCATCCCAGTCGATGGTTTTAGTGCCTTGCGTCTTGGCGCCTTGATCCAGCATTTCCGCACATCTATGGTGCAATTTATCGGACTTGTATCCTAAGAAATGCAGGTCAAAAAGGGCTCCAAAGCTAACCATCCGGGCCCTTAGGGAGATTATTCATGCGCTCAATCGGACATTTCATCGGCGGCAAAGAGGTCAAGGGCACGTCGGGGCGGACGGCCGACGTTTTCGAGCCGATGACCGGCGACGTCCAGGCCAAGGTGGCGCTGGCCTCCAAGGCCGAGGTTCGGGCCGCCGTCGAAAACGCCAGGGACGCCCAAATCGAGTGGGCCAACACCAATCCGCAGCGCCGCGCGCGCGTGATGATGAAATTCCTCGAACTCGCCCAGCGCGATTACGACAAGCTCGCCGATATGCTGGCGCGTGAACACGGCAAGACCGTTCCCGACGCCAAGGGCGACATCCAGCGCGGCCTCGAAGTCGTCGAGTTCGCCTGCGGCATCCCGCACCTGATGAAGGGCGAATACACCGAAGGCGCCGGCCCCGGCATCGACATCTATTCGATGCGGCAGCCGCTCGGCGTCGTCGCCGGCATCACGCCGTTCAATTTCCCGGCGATGATCCCGATGTGGAAATTCGCGCCCGCGATCGCCTGCGGCAACGCTTTCATCCTGAAGCCGTCTGAGCGCGATCCCGGCGTGCCGATGATGCTGGCCCAATTGATGATCGAGGCGGGGCTGCCGCCCGGCGTGCTCAATGTCGTCAACGGCGACAAGGAAGCGGTCGACGCCATCCTCGACGATCCCGACATCAAGGCGATCGGCTTTGTCGGCTCGACGCCGATTGCGCAGTACATCTACGAGCGCGCCGCGCAGACGGGTAAGCGCTGCCAGTGTTTTGGCGGCGCCAAGAACCACGCCATCGTGATGCCCGACGCCGACATGGACCAGACCGTCGATGCGCTGATCGGCGCCGGCTACGGCTCGGCCGGCGAGCGCTGCATGGCGATTTCGGTTGCGGTGCCCGTCG
The DNA here is from genome assembly GCF_049993905.1 of Bradyrhizobium sp. McL0615. Lineage (NCBI taxonomy): Bacteria > Pseudomonadati > Pseudomonadota > Alphaproteobacteria > Hyphomicrobiales > Nitrobacteraceae > Bradyrhizobium > Bradyrhizobium sp. McL0615. Next base: position 4,164,117 of record NZ_CP188254.1, read on the forward strand.
GAAAGACCGCCGCCGACCGCCTGATGGAAAAGCTGATCCCGCGCGTGGAGTCGCTCAAGATCGGCACCTCGGTCGATCCGTCCGCCGATTACGGCCCGCTGGTGACGCGCGAGGCGGTCGAGAAGGTGAAGAGCTACATCGATATCGGCGTCAAGGAAGGCGCGACGCTCGCCGTCGACGGCCGTGGCTTCAAGATGCAGGGCTACGAGAACGGCTTCTATCTCGGCGGGTCGCTGTTCGACAACGTCACCAAGGACATGCGGATCTACAAGGAAGAGATCTTTGGACCGGTGCTCTCGGTGGTGCGCGCCCACGACTACAAGGAAGCGCTGGCGCTGCCGTCGGACCATGATTACGGCAATGGTGTCGCGATCTTCACCCGCGACGGCGACGCCGCCCGCGATTTTGCCGCCAAGGTCAATGTCGGCATGGTCGGCATCAACGTGCCGATCCCGGTGCCGATCGCCTACTACACCTTCGGCGGCTGGAAGAAGTCCGGCTTCGGCGATCTCAACCAGCATGGCCCGGATTCGATCCGCTTCTATACCAAGACCAAGACAGTCACCTCGCGCTGGCCGTCCGGCGTCAAGGAGGGCGCGGAGTTCTCGATCCCGACGATGAACTGACGATACAGCCCAGGCCGTCATTGCGAGCGCAGCGAAGCAATCCATCTGCCGCGTAGGAAGCATGGATTGCTTCGTCGCTTCGCCCCTCGCAATGACGACAGGAATGAGAAGTCCGGAATGCATTTCGCTCTCAACGACGATCAGGTGGCGGTTCGCGACATGGCGCGCGAATTCGCCGCGGAGAAGATCGCGCCGCATGCGCTGCGCTGGGACGAGGAGAAGCATTTCCCGGTCGACGTGATGCGGGAAGCGGCCACGCTCGGCATGGGCGGCATCTACATCAAGGACGACGTCGGCGGCTCCGCGATGACCCGCTTCGACGCCGCGCTGATCTTCGAGGCGCTCGCGACCGGTTGTCCGACCGTGTCGGCTTTCATCTCGATCCACAACATGGCGTCCTGGATGATCGATGCCTATGGCAACGATACCCAGCGGCAAAAATGGCTGCCGAAGCTTTGCACGATGGAGTTGATCGCAAGCTACTGCCTCACCGAGCCGGGCGCCGGCTCGGATGCCGCGGCGCTGCGGACCCGCGCGGTGCGCGACGGCGATCATTACGTCCTGAACGGCCAGAAGCAGTTCATTTCAGGCGCCGGCGGCACCGACCTGTTGGTGACGATGGTGCGGACCGGCGGTGACGGGCCCGGCGGCGTTTCAACGTTCGTCATCGACGGCAAGACGCCGGGTGTGTCCTTCGGCGCCAACGAACGCAAGATGGGCTGGAATGCGCAGCCGACCCGCGCGGTGATTTTCGAGAACGCCCGCGTGCCCGTCGAAAACCGGTTGGGTGAAGAAGGCATCGGCTTCAAGATCGCGATGGCCGGGCTCGATGGCGGCCGCATCAATATCGCGGCGTGCTCATTGGGCGGTGCGCAAAGTGCGCTGGAAAAATCGCTGGCCTACATGAAGGAACGCAAGGCTTTTGGAAAGCGCCTCGACGAATTCCAGGCGCTACAGTTTCGTCTCGCCGACATGGCGACCGAACTGGAGGCGGCGCGAACCTTTGTGTGGCGCGCGGCCGCTGCCCTCGATCGTAAGGATGCCGACGCGACCATGCTGTGCGCGATGGCAAAACGTTTCGGCACCGATGTCGGTTTCGAGGTCGCCAACCAGGCGCTGCAGCTGCACGGCGGCTACGGTTACTTAAGCGAATACGGCATCGAGAAGATCGTGCGTGACCTGCGCGTGCACCAGATCCTGGAAGGGACCAACGAAATCATGCGGCTGATCGTCTCGCGCAAGCTGATCGAGGGCGCGCGATGACGGATGCGGCTGTTGCAGATGGTGACCTGATCGCGCGCAAGGAAGGCTCAGCCGGCATCCTCCGCCTGAATCGGCCGAAGGCGATCAATGCGGTGACGCTGGAGATGTTCCACGACATCGACAAGGCGCTCGACGTCTTCGAAGCCGATCCCGATGTTGCGGTGATCCTGCTGGAAGGCGCCGGCGAACGTGGCCTTTGCGCCGGCGGCGACATCCGCGCGCTCTGGGAGAGTTCGAAGATCAAGGGCGACCTCGGCAAGATCCTGTGGCGCGACGAATACATCCTCAACGCCCGCATCAAGAAATTCCCGAAGCCTTATGTGTCCTTCATGGACGGCATCGTGATGGGCGGGGGCGTCGGCCTATCCGCACATTCCAGCCACCGCGTCGTCACCGACAAGACCAAACTGGCGATGCCCGAAGTCGGCCTCGGCTTCTTCCCCGATGTCGGCGGCACCTGGCTGCTGTCGCATTCGCCGGGCGAAATCGGCACCTATTTCGGGCTGACCGGGCAGACGATGAACGGCCCGGACGCGATCCATGCCGGCTTTGCCGACACCGTCGCTCCATCGGCCAAGCTCGCCGCCTTGCGCGAAGCTCTCACCAAAGTCCGTCCCGGGGTCACGTCCGCCGAAGTCAAAACCTTGATCGCTGCCTTTGCCACCGGTGAGACCGCAGGTCCCGTCGCTGCGATGCAGGGAAAGATCGACGCGTGGTTCGCCCATGACCGCATGGAAGACATCGTCGCCGCTCTGCAGCGCGACGGATCGGAACTGGCACTATCGACGCTGAAGACGCTGACCGAAAAGTCGCCGCGCGGCATGGTGGTGACGCTGAAACTGATGCGGCTGGCGCGGACGTCGCGTTCGCTCGAGGAATGCCTGGTGCGGGAATATCGCGCCGCGCTGGAAGTTTTTGCCAGCGACGATTTCCGCGAGGGCGTGCGCGCCGCCGTGATCGACAAGGATCGCAATCCAAAATGGTCGCCGCCGCGAATTGAAGACGTAACGCCGGAAATGGTCGCGCCTTATTTCGCCGAGATCGGCACGGACGAACTGAAATTCCCCTGATCAAAATAGAAAAGTCTTAGCGGAGGATTCGAGATGGCAAATATCGCATTCATTGGCCTCGGCAACATGGGCGGGCCGATGGCGGCCAATCTGGTCAAGGCCGGCCACAAGGTCACCGCGTTCGATCTGGTCGCGGCCTCGCGCGACCAGGCCAAGGCCGATGGCGCTTCCATCGCGGAGACTTCGGTAGCTTCCGTCAAGGGCGCCGAAATCGTCGTCACCATGCTGCCAGCGGGCAAGCACGTGCTGTCGGTCTGGAATGAAGTGATCCCTGTCATGGCCAAGGGCAGTTTGATTATCGATTGCTCGACCATCGATGTCGAAAGCGCCAAGCAGGCGCATGCATTCGCTGCCAAGCATGGCGCACTTTCGGTCGACGCCCCGGTGTCCGGCGGAACCGGCGGCGCCAAGGGCGCGACGCTCACCTTCATGTGCGGCGGCGAGGACAAGGCGTTTGCGGCGGCAAAACCCGTGCTTGAGAACATGGGCAAGAAGCTCGTGCATTGCGGCGGTGCGGGCGCCGGGCAGGCGGCCAAGATCTGCAACAACATGATCCTCGGCATTTCCATGATCGGGGTCGGCGAGGCCTTTGCGCTCGCGGAAAAGCTCGGCCTGTCGCATCAGGCACTGTTCGACGTCGCCTCGACCTCATCGGGACAATGCTGGGCGCTGACGTCCTATTGCCCGGTGCCGGGCCCGGTGCCGGCCTCGCCCGCGAACAACGGCTACAAGCCGGGATTTGCCTCGGCGCTAATGGTGAAGGACCTGACGTTGGCGCAGGACGCGGCCAACGCCGCGGGCGCCGCGACGCCGCTGGGCAAGCACGCGCAGGAGATCTACAAAGCGTTCGACGCGGCCGGCCATGGCGGGGTGGATTTTTCCGGGATTATCCAGCACGTTCGGAGCCTCGCCGGGAAATAGGCACAGTCCTCACCCCCGCGCAACGGCGTTGCCGTTGTCGCAGGAGGTGCGAGCTAAGCGAGCCTCGAAGGGTGAGTGATCGGTGTGGCCATCCTTCGAGACGCCGCTTTGCGGCTCCTCAGGATGAGGTCAGTGCGGAAAAGGAACAGCATGACAACATTCCAGGAAGCGCGCGCCTTTCTGCTCAAGCACCGCACCGATTACGATGCGGCCGTGAAGGGATTTCGCTGGCCCGATCCGGTTCCGTTCAACTGGGCGCTGGATTGGTTCGATGCGGAACTCGCCCGCAATCCTGATAGCCGGGATCGCACGGCGCTCTGGATCGTCGATGCCGGCCACAAGGAAACAAAGCTTTCCTTCGCGACGCTCTCGGTCCGTTCCAACCAGGTGGCGAATTTCCTGCGCGCGCAGGGCCTGAAGCGCGGCGATCATTTGCTGCTGCTGCTCGGCAACGTCGTGCCGCTGTGGGAGACCATGCTGGCGGCGATGAAGCTCGGCGTGGTGGTGATCCCCGCGACCACGCTCCTCACTCCCGATGAACTGCGTGACCGGCTCGATCGCGGCCGGGCGAGGGTGGTGGTGGCCTCGCAGGATCAGGTCGCGAAGTTTGCTGGCCTCGGCAGCGAAAATCTGGTGCGCATCGTGGTAGGTGCCACGTCCACGCATGACGGCTGGTTGCCATTTGAGGAAGCGGCAAACAGCTCCGAGACGTTTGCGGCGGACGGCCCGACAAACGCCGACGATCCGATGCTGCTCTATTTCACCTCGGGCACCACCGCAAAACCAAAACTGGTGCGGCACAGCCAGCGTAGCTATCCCGTCGGCGCGCTGTCGACGATGTTCTGGCTCGGGCTGCAGCCGGGCGACGTGCATCTGAACATCTCGTCGCCAGGCTGGGCCAAGCATGCCTGGAGCTGCTTCTTCGCGCCGTGGAATGCGGGGGCGACCGTGTTCGTGGTCAACCAGCCGCGCTTCGACGCCAAGGCGCTGCTTGCGACCGTCGGCCGCTGCGGCGTCACCACGCTGTGCGCGCCGCCGACGGTATGGAGATTGTTCATTCAGGAAAAGCTCGCTGATTTCAAAGTTAGCCTGCGAGAGGTCTGCGGCGCGGGCGAGCCGCTCAATCCCGAAGTGATCGATCAGGTGAAGGCGGCATGGGGCCTGACCATCCGCGACGGCTATGGCCAGACCGAGACCACGGCGCTGGCCGGCAACTCGCCGGGCCAGAAGGTCAAAGTCGGCTCGATGGGCCGCCCGCTGCCGGGCTATCGCGTGCAGATCACCGATAATGACGGTCCCGTCACCAAAGAGGGCGAGGTGACGCTGGTGCTGGGTGCTGATCGCCCGGCCGGCCTGATGCAGGGCTATCAGGGCGAGGACGGCAAGTTGAGCGGCGCGGACGGCGATCTCTACCGCAGCGGCGACGTGGTGTTCGCCGATGACGAAGGCTATCTCACCTTCGTCGGCCGCTCCGACGACGTCTTCAAATCTTCCGACTACCGCATTAGTCCGTTCGAGCTGGAAAGCGTGCTCCTGGAACATGAATCGGTGGCCGAAGCCGCCGTCGTGCCGAGCCCGGATCCGATCCGGCTCGCGATCCCGAAGGCCTATGTGCTGCTGGTGTCCGGCGTGGAACGTTCGCCCGAAACCGCGCTGTCGATCTTCAAGCATCTCCACACCCGGCTTGCGCCGTTCAAGCGTATTCGCAAGATCGAACTGGTGACGGAACTGCCGAAGACGATTTCCGGAAAGATCCGTCGCGTCCAGTTGCGCCGGCTGGAACATGATAATGTCAGAAGCGACGCACTGCGCGGCGCCGAGTTCCGCGAAGAAGAATTCCCGGAGCTGCAGAAGGTGCGGACCGCCGGGCTGGAGACCTAGTCAATGAATGAAGTCTGGAAGAAGCCGCCGGTCTCATTTGAGGCCTATCAGGCCATGGTCGGCAAGGAGATCGGGGTGTCGTCGTGGCACCTGATCGACCAGAACAGGATCAACGTCTATGCCGACGTGATCGAGGACCATCAGTTCATTCATGTCGATCCAGAGCGGGCGAAGAAGGAAACCGCGTTCGGCAACACCATCGCCCACGGCTTCCTCACGATGTCCCTGATGAGCATCATGTCCTATGAGGTGATGCCGGTCATCGAAGGCACCGCGATGGGCGTCAATTACGGCTTTGACAAGCTCCGTTTCCTCTCCCCGGTACGGGCCGGCTCGCGCGTCCGTGGCCGCTTCACGCTGATGGAAGCCAAGCTGCGCAAGCCGAAAGAGCTGCAATCGCGCACCAATGTGACGGTGGAGATCGAGGGCGAGGAAAAGCCGGCGCTGGTGGCTGACTGGATCGGGCTGATCTATTTCGACTGATCTCTCATTCATCGTTTGCCGGGCTTGACCCGGCAATCCATCGCTGCTCAAAAACAGTCAAACGCGGGCTCGGTATCACCCTCTCCCCTTGTGGGAGAGGGGGGCGCCGAACGCAGTTCGGCGACGGGTGAGGGGTTCTCTCCACAAGCACGCCAGCCGAAACAACCCCTCATCCGGCGCTTTGCGCCACCTTCTCCCACAAGGGGAGAAGGAAGAAACCAGGATTACTCATGGCAATCAGGTTTGACGGACGCGTCGCTATCGTCACCGGCGCGGGCAATGGTCTGGGACGGGCGCATGCGCTGGGGCTGGCGAGCCGCGGCGCCAAGGTGGTGGTCAACGATTTCGGCGGTGCGCGCGATGGTACCGGCGGGTCGCTGACGCCTGCCGAAACCGTAGTCGAGGAAATCCGTAAAGCCGGCGGCACGGCAATGGCCGATGGCGCCGATGTCTCGAACTTCGAGCAGGTAACCGCCATGGTCGACCGCGCCACCCAGGAATGGGGCAGCGTCGATCTGCTATGCGCCAACGCCGGCATCCTGCGCGACAAGTCGTTTGCAAAAATGGAAGTCGCCGATTTCGCAAAGGTGCTGGACGTCCATCTCGTCGGCACTTTCTACTGCTGCAAGGCGGTGTGGGCCGGCATGCGCGAGCGCAATTACGGCCGTATCGTCGTCACCACCTCGTCGTCGGGCCTGTTCGGCAATTTCGGCCAGGCCAATTACGGCGCCGCCAAAGCCGGCATGGTCGGCCTGATGAACGTGCTGGCCGAGGAAGGCCGCAAGAACAACATCCGCGTCAACACGATCTCGCCGACCGCGGCGACCCGGATGACCGAAGAACTGCTGCCGCCGCAGGCGCTGGCCCTGATGCGCCCTGAGGCGATCACGCCGGCGGTGGAATTCCTGCTCAGCGAGGACGCGCCGACCCGCACCATCATGGGCGCGGGCGCGGGCTCGTTCGCCGTGATCAAGATCATCGAGACCGAAGGCATCAATCTGGCCCAGTCCGACTGGACACCGGATGCGATCGCGGCACACTTTGCCGAGATCGACGATGTCTCGAAGGCGAAGGCGCTGCAGGGCGCGTTCGAGCAGACGCAGAAATATGTGGCGCAGGCCGCGGCACGGGCGGGGATCAAGCTGTAGGCTCGGTCTCGTAGGGTGGGCAAAGGCGCAAAGCGCCGTGCCCACCATGCATCACCAACGCCGGTGAATAGTGGTGGGCACGCTTCGCTTTGCCCACCCTACGAACCGCCGATCCGGCCTACACTCCTGCCATGTCATCACCTCCCAAAAACGTCGCCATCATCGGCGCCGGCCCCGCCGGCCTGATGGCCGCAGACGTACTCGCGCAAGGCGGCGCCAGCGTCACAATCTACGACGCGATGCCGTCGGCCGGCCGCAAATTCCTGATGGCGGGGCGAGGCGGGTTGAACCTCACGCATAGCGAACCGTTGCCCCAATTCCTTGCACGCTACCGCGAGGCCATGCCGCACCTGCAAGCCGCCGTCGAAGCGTTCCCACCGAGCACCTTGCGTGACTGGAGCGGGGCGCTGGGGCAGGAAACTTTCGTCGGCTCCAGTGGCCGGGTGTTTCCAAAAGCCTTCAAGGCATCGCCCTTGCTGCGGGCCTGGCTGCGTCGGCTGGATTCAATGGGCGTACAATTGACGCTGCGTCACCGCTGGACCGGCTGGGATGAGCAGGGCCGTCTGCGTTTTCAAACGCCGGATGGGCAGCAATTCGCCGAAGCGCGCGCGACAGTGCTGGCGCTCGGCGGCGCGAGCTGGCCGCGGCTGGGCTCTGATGGCGCCTGGGCCGGGATTCTCGCGGCCAGGGGCGTGAAGATATCGCCGCTGCGGCCTGCAAATTCTGGCTTCACCGTCGCCTGGTCCGAAATTTTCCGCGATCGTTTCGAAGGTCAGCCGCTCAAGGCTGTGGCGCTGACATTTGGCAAACACACGGTGCGCGGCGAAGCCATCGTCACCCGCGCTGGCATCGAAGGAGGCGCAATTTACGCGCTTTCGGCTGAGTTGCGCGAGGCGATCCTGCGCGATGGAACGGCCACGCTCAATATTGCCCTGCGTCCCGACACGGAGATCGGCGAACTGACGGTGAAATTGTCGGCGGCGAAGGGCAAGCAGTCCCTCTCGAACTTCCTACGCAAGGCGGCAAATCTCTCGCCCGTTGCGATCGGGCTGTTGCAAGAAGCCGCCAAAGCATCCGGATTGTCGTTGTCATCGCTTTCGCCCGTTGATCTCGCCCGCTTGATCCAGGCGGTACCGGTGCAGCTCAACGGCGTGTCTCCAATCGCGCGGGCGATTTCGACTGCGGGCGGGATAGCATTCGACGAACTCGATAGCGATTTCATGCTCCGCCGGGTGCCCGGTGTGTTCGCCGCGGGCGAGATGCTGGATTGGGAAGCGCCGACCGGCGGCTATCTCCTGCAGGCGTCGTTTGCGACGGGAGCAGCCGCAGGGCGGGGCGCGCTGAAGTGGCTAAATTCGTAGGATGGGTAGAGCGAAGCGAAACCCATCATCGGGCAGCTCGGCAAGTCTCGATGGGTTTCGCTTCGCTCTACCCATCCTACGGGGATGCCTACCGCAGCTTCCCCCTTGCCGCGACCGGCAGCGTGCCGATGATCTCGTCACCGCGCACCATCACCACCTCGTCCATCATGTTGACGACGACGCAGACATGGTTGGGCACGATCCGCACGACGTCGCCGACGACGGGCCGCGTGTTGCTGCGGGCCAGGTCGAGAAAGCCGTGCTCTTCCGCAAAGCGCGCGATCTTCGCCTCGGGGTGCTCCAGGATCAGCCCGTGGCCTTCAAGCCCGCCGCCGGTATCTGAGGTCAGCGTCTTCGAGCCGGCATCGAGAATGCCGCGGTCCGGGCCGGCGCGGCTGACGACGGTGGAATAGATGTTGAGCGCGCAATCGTCCCAATCGGCGACGCCGGCCGCAACCTGCATGCGGTCGTTGTAGATATAGGTGCCGGGACGATGCTCAGTCGCACCCTTGAGCTTGCCGAGATTTTTCAGGTTCGGCGAACCGCCGGTTGACACCATCGCCGCGTCGAGCCCAAGCGCACGGACGCCGGCCAGTGCTTCGTCAAAGAACTTCTGCGCCTCCGTCCAGCCGGTCTCGGTCGGATACAGCATGAAGCCCGCGAACTGCAGCCCCTTGGACGCCGCGATCTCGCGGGCCAGCGCAATGGCCTCACCTGGCGTTTCGACACCAGCCCGCTTGCGGCCCGTATCGCATTCCACCACGACTGAAAGCGGCCGGCCGGAAGTGGCGGCGGCTTGCGGCAAGCCAGCGATCACGGTCGAATTGTCGGCGGCTACCGTCAAGTGGGCCTTGGCCTGCAGCGCGGCGAGGCGGGCCATCTTCTCCTCGCCGATCAGATTGTAGCTGATCAGGATGTCGTCGATGCCGGCTTCCGCCATCACCTCGGCCTCACCGATCTTCTGGCAGGTGATGCCCTTCGCGCCAGCCGCGACCTGCATCTGTGCCAACAAGGGGCTCTTGTGAGTCTTGATATGCGGGCGGTTAGCTACGCCGGCCGTGTCGCAGGCCACCTGGATCCGCGCGATGTTGCGCTCGACGCGATCCATGTCGATCACAGCGCAGGGCGTGCCGTATTCACGGGCGATCTTGGCGGCGAGGGGCGTTGTCATGCTCTTCTCTTTGTTCGAACCGTAGGATGGGTGGAGCGAAGCGAAACCCATCAATTCCGTCAATGGCTCATGATGGGTTTCGCTTCGCTCTACCCATCCTACGCTCAGGCCTGTTCTATCTCTTCCCGCAAAACCTCAAGCTCCAGCCACCTGTCCTCGGCCTCGGCCAGCTCTTGCTGCGCCTTTGCAATCGCAGATGAAGCCGCGTCAAACTTCTTGCGATCCTTGGCGTAGAGGTCGGGATCGTCAAGCAGCTTTTGCTGCTTGGCAATCTCGGCCTGCAACTTCTTCATCGTCTTCGGCAGCGTTTCCAGCGCGTGCTTCTCGTTGAAGTTCAGCCGGCGCCTTGGCGTCGCAGAAGGGGCGGCCGCCCTGGTTTCCTTCTTTTCCTCGACGGTAGCGATACTGGGAGCCTCGCGCGCGAGGTCCTCGCCGCGCTGCGCCAGCATGTCGGTGTAACCGCCGGCATATTCGATCCAGCGGCCATTGCCCTCGGGCACGATCACGGACGTGACGACGCGGTCGAGGAAGTCGCGGTCATGGCTGATCAGGATCACCGTGCCCTCATAGTCGCCGAGCATCTCCTCGAGTACGTCAAGGGTTTCGAGGTCGAGGTCGTTGGTCGGTTCGTCCAGCACCAATAGATTGGAAGGCTTTGCCAGCGCGCGCGCCAGCATCAGCCGGCCGCGCTCGCCGCCGGAAAGCACCTCCAGCGGCGTGCGCATCTGTTCCTGCGCGAACAGAAAGTCCTTCATGTAGCTGACGACGTGCTTCGGCTTGCCGCCGACCATGACGTGGTCGCCGCGTCCGCCGGTCAGCGCTTCCGCCAGCGTCGATTTGGGGTCGAGGCTTTCGCGGTGCTGGTCGAGCGTCGCCATCTCGATATTGGCGCCGAGCCGGATGGTCCCGCTGTCGGGCGGGCTGCCGCCGGTCAGCATCTCGATCAGCGTGGTCTTGCCGGCGCCGTTCGGGCCGACGATGCCGATCCGGTCGCCGCGCTGGACCCGGATCGAAAAGCCGTCGACGATCGTGCGGTCGCCATACGCCTTGCTGATGTTCTTGGCCTCGATGACGAGCTTGCCGGATTTGTCGGCTTCCGCAGCCGCGAGGCTGGCATTGCCGGTCGCGCCACGGTAAGTGCGGCGCTGGTCGCGCAGCGCATGCAGATTGCCGAGCCGCTTGACGTTGCGCTTGCGGCGGCCGGAGACGCCGTAGCGCAGCCAGTGTTCCTCGTTGACGATCTTGCGGTCGAGCTTGTGCTGGTCGCGCTCTTCTTCCGCCAGCACCTCGTCGCGCCAGGCTTCGAATGCCGAGAAACCGCGGTCGATCTGCCGGATCTGGCCTCGATCGAGCCAGGCGGTCGCGCGCGACAGGTTGGAGAGGAAGCGGCGATCATGGCTGATGATGACCAGCGCGCAACGGCGGCTTTCCAGTTCGCTTTCCAGCCATTCGATGGTCGGCAGATCGAGATGGTTGGTCGGCTCGTCCAGCAGCAAAATGTCGGGCGAGGGCGCCAGCACGCGCGCGAGCGCGGCGCGGCGGGCCTCGCCGCCGGAGACATGCGCCGGGTCTTCGTCGCCGTGCAGTCCGAGCTGCTCGACCAGATAGCGCGCCTGATAATGATCGTCGCCGGGGCCGAGGCCAGCCTCGACATAGGCCAGCGTCGTCTCGTGGTCGCCGAAGTCAGGCTCCTGCGGCAGATAGCGGATGGTCGCGCCGGGCTGCACGAAGCGGCTGCCGCCGTCGGGTTCGACGGTGCCGGCGGCGATCTTCAGCAGCGTGGATTTGCCCGAGCCGTTGCGGCCGATCAGGCAGACGCGCTCGCCCGACGAGACCGATAGTTCCACGCCCGACAACAGCGGCGTGCCGCCGAACGTGAGCCTTATATCTTTCAACTGAATCAGCGGTGGCGCCATCGTTCGCTTCAACCTTGATCTTGTGCGGGCTGTTGCGCCCGCTGGCGCTGGATGCGGCGGATGGTCTGGTCGAGCGCCGACAGGAATGCCGAACGATCGCGCGGGGAGTAGGATTTCGGGCCGCCGGTGATTTCACCGGACGAGCGCAGGTCGGTCATCAAATTGCGTACCGCCAGCGTCATGCCGATCGATTGTTCGGTGAACGGCTTGCCGTTCGGCGCGATCACCTCGGCGCCCGATTTCACGCAGCGGCTGGCGAGCGGGATGTCCGAGGTGACGACGATATCGCCTTTTGCCGCGCGCTCCGCGATCCAGTCATCGGCGGCATCCATGCCGGAACCGGCGGCGATCCGCTCGATCAGCGGGTCCTGCGGCACGCGGATGAAATTGCCCGCGACCACGCTGACCGGCAGGCCGTGCCGGAGCGCGACGCGATAGATCTCGTCCTTCACCGGGCAGGCGTCGGCATCGACATAGATGCGGGTGGGGTTCAAATCGGGCACTTCAGGTCAGTCAATCGGATTGGATTCGGTAAGGCTCTCTCGTCCGCGCGTGGTACTCCACCGGGCGGAAAAATGCGAGGAAAACAGCTGTCGGAACACGCTTGCTACGGTACTTTCTTCGCTACGATAACACTTGAAAAGAACAAAAAAGCAGAGGAAACGGGCATGACAAGCCGTATCGAGCCGCATCGGGTCTCGGCCTATAACACGTCGAAGCATTCCGAAAACAAGATGCACGATGACACCGTCGCGAAGCGTTACGGTTTTATCGGCGGGCTGGTGCCCGGTGTCGACGTCATGGCCTATATGATGCACCTGCCGGTCGCAAAATGGGGCCGCGCCTTCCTCGAACGCGGCCTGATCGAGGCGCGCTTTGTCAAGCCGGTGTATGACGGCGAGCTGGCCGTTGTCACCGGCGAAGAGAACAGCGGCGTGCTTGCGATCCAGGTCGAGAGCCGGGGAGAGCTTTGCGCGACCGGCACGGCCTCACTGCCACCGGAAGCGCCATCCTTTTCCCTTTCCGACTTTGTCGACGTTGCGGCAGTCGCCGAGCGCAAGCCGGTGGATGCGACGTCCTATGCCCTCGGCAAATGGCTGGGCGCGGTGCCGCGTACCTGGGCGGCGGATGCGGCCAAGGAGTATCTGGCGGATATTCGCGAAACTGAGCCGATCTACACCCAAGAAGGGCTCGGCCACCCCGGCCTGCTGCCACGGGTGATGAACAAGGTACTGGTTGATAATGCGATCATGGGTCCGTGGATTCATGTCGGCACCCGGATGCAACTGCTGTCTGCCGCCCGCATCGGCGATGAATTGACCGCGCGCGCCAAAGTCGTCGGCAATTACGACAAGAAGGGCCATCGCTTCGTCGAGCTCGACGCGCTGGTCGTCGCCAACGGCAAGACGCCGCTGGCCCATTGCCACCACATCGCGATCTACCAGCCGCGCGAACAGGCGGCGGCGTAGGGGCAACGCCTCGCGCCCCAAGCTCACCTGTCATTCCCCGCGAAAGCGGGGAATCCAGTACGCCGCGGCTTCCCGGTTTTATCGCTGGCGTCTCTGGAATACTGGATCGCCCGGTCAAGCCGGGCGATGACGACTGTGTGTTAGCGGGCGACGTTCAATCACTTCACGCCGCCTTGGCCTTCGCATCCTGGATCGCCCGCCACACCCGCTCCGGCGTCAGCGGCATGTCGAGATGGGTGATGCCATATTCCGACAGCGCATCCACCACCGCATTGACGATGCAGACCAGGCTGCCGGCGCAGCCGGCTTCGCCGCAACCCTTGGTGCCGAGCGGATTGGTTTTTGCCGGCGAGGGGTGATCGCCGACTTCCATCGGCGGGATATCCTCAGCGCGCGGCATGGCGTAGTCCATGAAGGAGCCGGTGATCGGCTGGCCGCTGGAATCGTAGCTGACTTCCTCCATCAGCGCCTGGCCGATGCCTTGCGCCACGCCGCCATGCAACTGGCCGGCAACGATCATCGGGTTGACGACGGTGCCGAAATCATTGACGGCGAAATAACGCACGATCCGCGTCACACCGGTTTCGGGATCGATTTCCACTTCCGCGACATGGCAACCATTGGGGAAAGTCGACGGCGTTTCCTTGGTGGCGTGGTCGACGTCGAGCGACAGCGGCACGCCCTCGGGCATCTTGCCTTCACGCACGCGCTGCGCCAGCTCCATGATGCCGATCGAGCGGTCGGTGCCGGCGATGGTGAAGCGGCCTTGTGCGAATTCGATATCGCCTTCGGACGCTTCCATCAGATGCGCGGCGGCCTGCTTACCCTTGGCGACCACGAGCGCGGAGGCTTCCACAATCGCCTGACCGGTCGCCGTGATCGAGCGCGAGCCGCCGGTGCCGTTGCCGAAACGGACGAGGTCGCTATCGCCTTGCTCCAGGGTGATCTTCTCGAACGGCACGCCAAGCTGCTCCGACAGCACCTGCGCGAACGGCGTGGCGTGCCCCTGGCCGTAATCGAGCGTGCCGGTGGTCAGCTTCACCGAACCGTCGGGCTCGAAGGTGATCTTGCCAAGCTCGCCGCTCGGCGGCGCAGTCACTTCCAGATAGGAGCCGACGGCGATGCCGCGCAGCTTGCCGCTCTTCCTGCTCTCCTTCTTGCGCCTGGCGAAATTGGCGTGGTCGGAAATCTCCAGCGCCTTATTGAAGACGCCTGCGAAATCGCCGCTGTCATAGGTAACGCCGGAGGCCGCCGCGAACGGCAGTTGCGCCGGCTTGATGAAGTTGCGCTTGCGCAGCGTCAGCCGGTTGATGCCCATCTCGTCAGCAGCGCGGTCGATCAGCCGCTCCATGTAGTAATTGGCCTCGGGCCGGCCGGCGCCGCGATAGGCGCCCATCAGCGTGGTGTTGGTCAACACCGTCTTGATGTCGACGCCGAGCAGCGGCGTGCGGTAGACGCTGGCGAGATTCTTGCCGGTGTTGAGCGACAGCGGCCCCGGCGCGACGCCGGTGATGTAGGCGCCGAGATTACCGTAACCCTGCAGACGCACCGCGAGAAACTTGCCTTCGGCATCGAGCGCCAGTTCGGCGTGAATGAGCTGGGCGCGGCCATGGCTATCGGACAGGAAGCTGGTCGAGCGCTCATCGGTCCACTTCACCGGCCGTCCCAGCGCCTTCGCCGCGTGCGCGATGCAGGTGTATTCGGGGTAGTGCATGTTCTTCATGCCGAAGGAACCGCCGACATTGGCGGTGAGGATGCGAACCTTGTCGGTCGGCACGTTCAGGATTTTTGCAAAGCCGGCCTTGTTGCCGGCGACGCCCTGGGTCGGCACCTGAAGCGTGAAACGCTCGCTCGCCTTGTCATAGGCCGCCAGCGCCACGCGCGGCTCCATCGAGACCACAGCCACGCGGGTATTGACGATGTCGAGTCTTGTGACATGCGCCGCAGTGGCAAACGCGGCGTCGATCTTGGCGCTGTCGCCATAGTGATAGTCCAGCGCGACGTTGTTGGGGATGTGGTCGTAGAGCAGCGGCGCGCCGGGTTTTGTAGCCTCCGCCGCATCGGTCACGGCGGGAAGGGGCTCGATGTCGAGTTCGACGGCCTCCGCCGCATCGCGCGCCTGCGCCAGCGTTTCAGCGACCACAAAAGCCACGGGGTCACCGACAAAGCGTACCTTGTCGGTGACCAGTGCCGGACGGTTGGTCTGCAGCAGCGGCGAGCCGTCCCGGCTTTTCAACGGCAGGCCGCAGGTAAAGGGGTTGTAGCCGGCGGCTTCCAGGTCCTTGCCGGTCCAGACGCCGAGCACGCCGGGCATGGCCTTGGCGGCCGCCGTGCCGATCCCCTTGATGATCCCGTGGGCATGGCTGGAGCGCACCATCCAGCAATAGGCCTGGCCGGGCAGGGTGAAATCGTCGGTGTATTTACCCTTGCCGCGCACCAGGGTGTCGTCTTCCTTGCGGCGCACCGGCTGCCCCACACCGTATTTTTGCAGTGCAATAGCGTTGTCCACGGAGGAAGCCGACGTGTAATCTTGCATCGCAAAACACCTGAAATGCTGGGAATTCTCTGGGATTTTCCCGGTTTGGCGGGTTCCTGCTGAGATAACGCACCGCGTCATGCCCGACAACGCCTGATTAGGCATAGTCCTATGTGATGGGTTGTTGCGTAGCCCCTTGGCGCTGCTAAAGTTTCTGTGAACGGTAATTTTCTTCGTCGGCCCGGAAGCGGCCGCGGAAAGACAGTTTTGATGAATGAGGATACGCGGCTGCGCGAAGGTCTTGAGGCCTGCGCAAGCCCGTCAGGGTCGGTTGCGGCGGCCACGGCAAACGGCGTTTATGCCGCGCTCGACCTTGGCACCAATAATTGCCGGCTTTTGATCGCCAGTCCGGCCGGCGATGGGTTTCGCGTGATGGATTCGTTTTCGCGGATCATCCGGCTGGGCGAAGGCATTTCCGCAACCGGTTCCATCAGCGAGGCGGCGATCGACCGCGCCATCGCGGCGCTGAGCATCTGCAGCGACAAGATCCGCTACCGCAAGGCTCGCCGCCTGCGGCTGATCGCGACCGAGGCCTGCCGCGCCGCTGCCAATGCCGACAGCTTCCGCGACCGGGTCGCTGCCGAGACCGGCATCCGGCTCGAGGTGATCGATCGCGAGACCGAAGCGACGCTGGCCGTGATCGGCTGCTCGCCGCTGCTTGACGCAAAAGGGCGGGGTGCCATCCTGTTCGACATCGGCGGCGGCTCGACCGAACTGGTTCGGATCGAGCGCGATCCGGCCGAGCAGAATGCGTCGCCTCGGATCAAGGCGTGGATGTCGATCCCGCTCGGCGTCGTCACTTTGGCCGAGCATTTCGGCGGCAGGGACGTCACCGCGGAATCCTATACGCACATGGTGCGCGAGGTCGCGCAATATGTAGCTCCGTTCGCAGCCCAGCACGGCTCGGATTTGCGCGACATGCACATGCTGGGCACCTCCGGCACCGTGACGACGCTCGCCGGCGTCCATCTCAATCTGGCGCGCTACGACCGCCGCCGCATCGATGGCGTCTGGATGAACGGTTCCGACGTCACCACGGTGATCCAGCGGCTGCGCGGCATGAGCTATCAGGAACGCGCCAACAATACTTGCATCAGCGTCGAGCGCGCCGATCTGGTGCTGGCCGGCTGCGCCATTCTCGATGCGATCCGCGATGCCTTCCCGCTGCCGCGGCTGCGCGTCGCCGACCGCGGCTTGCGCGAAGGCATGCTGGTCGAGATGATGCGCGAGGACGGCGCGCTCAGAGCGTGCTAATGCGCCGCGTGGCGTGATGTGCTAGATCGCGTCTGACATTTCAAGGCACCAACCGATATGGCAAAAGACACCACCGGACGGCTGCACGTCACCGTCAAAAGCGGTGGCAAGCGCAAGCTGTCATCAAAACTCTGGCTGGAGCGGCAGCTCAACGATCCCTATGTGGCGCAGGCCAAGCGGGACGGCTATCGCTCGCGCGCGGCCTACAAGCTGATCGAGATCGACGACAAGTATCATTTCCTCAAGCACGGCGTCGCCGTGGTCGATCTCGGCGCCGCCCCCGGCGGCTGGAGCCAGATCGCGGCCAAGCGCGTCGGTGCGGTCAACGGCAAGGGCAAGGTGGTGGCGATCGATCTCTTGGAGATGCCGGAAGTTCCCGGCGTCAATTTTGCGCAGCTCGACTTCCTAGCCGAGGACGCGCCTGAAAAGCTGATCGCCATGATGGGCGGCCGCGCCGACGTCGTGATGTCCGATATGGCGCCCAACACCACCGGCAACCGCAAGACCGATCAGTTGCGCATCGTCGGCCTGATCGAAACGGCGGCGGCGTTTGCCTGCGACGTGCTCAATCCCGGCGGAACGTTTCTGGCCAAGGCCTTTCAGAGCGGCGCCGACGCCGAACTGGTCGCGCAGTTGAAGCGAGATTTCGCCAGCGTGCGCCATGTCAAACCGGCATCAAGCCGCCAGGATTCATCCGAACGCTACGTGCTGGCGATGGGATTTCGAGGCGGCGCGAAGACGTCGCCGATCGTCGGCGGCTGACGAACAGGTGTGGCGAACGGCGCGGCATCCTCTTGTTCGCTACGGTTGTTGCGCTTAATTTTTGCTCGTACAAGATGCCAATCCTCATGGTCCAACCCCTCCAGGAAAAATTTCCGCGCCAATTAATCCCTTGTGATTTCACCAATTATTGGCCACATTTAAAATTGAAATAACTCCAATAAAATAAAAGCCTTATACAATTAATGGTTGCCTGCGGTCGTCGATAAACCCTGGGCAGGAATTAAAATTTTACTGACGTTCGTTTCGATTTTCGGGCCGAGCGCGCGTGTGTTGTTGTGTAGTCCAGCGTTTTTAGTCAGGTGTTTGTAATGCGTTTTTTTACAAGATTGGTGGCCGCGCTTATCGTCGCGGTCGGGTTCTGCGACGCGAGTCTCGCGCAATCCTCCAGAACACAGAATGCGTCACCGACGCCGAGCGAACAACAGATCAGGGAACGGATTAATGCCGGGACTGTGGGCCTTGCCGGCGGTTTGCTGGAGGGCGCCCCGATCCGTTTCGCTACCGAAATTGCGCGGGTGGTGAATGAGAGCAGTCAGGTGCACGTTCTTCCGATCGTGACGCGGGGCCCTACGGAAAACGTCAACGATCTTCTCTATCTCAAGGGAGTGGATCTGGCGATCATCAACACGGACTCGCTTGAAGAGTACAAGACGCAGGTGCCGCAGATCCAGCAGCGTATCGTCTCGATCATGAACCTGTTTCCGTCGGACCTGCATATCTTCGTCCGGCCGGAGATTCGATCGCTGGCGGACCTCGCAGGCAAGAAAGTCAACTTCAACACGCAAGGCACCGCCGCGGCCTATTCCGGGCCACTGATTTTCAGCCGCCTGGGGGTTACTGTCGACAAGATGTTCATCCCGCACCCCGTCGCCCTGGAGCAACTGAAACGCGGGGAGATTTCTGCCGTCGTCTTTATCACGACGAAGCCCGTCGACCCGTTCGTCAAGGGCAAATGGGACGATGGCTTCAAGTTTCTGCCTGTCGAGTTCGGTCCGAAATTCTCGGACTACTATGTCGCTTCGTCGCTCGAGTCCGCGGACTATCCCAACCTGATCGCGAAGGGTGAGCGCGTCGCCACCATCGCGGTTCCCACCGTTCTCGCATCGTACAACTGGCGGCCGGAGACGCCGCGTTATCGCCGGGTCGAACGCTTCGTGGAAGAGTTCTTCAGCCGGGTCGAAAAATTAAAGGCGCCCGGGTTCGATCCGAAATGGAAGGACATGGACCTGAAGAAGGGCGTGCCAGGCATTGAACGATTCCGGGCCGCTCAAAACTGGATTGATCGCACCAATCCTGTCAAACAGAGCGAGATGTCGCGATGAGAGCGCTGTGGATCGCGACCTCGCTCTGCCTCGCGAGCACCGTCGTTCTCGCGCAGTCCACAAACAAGACCGTCGTGGGCCTGGACACCTGCTTCAAGCTGGTACGTGTCACGGAAGAGAACTGCTCGACCTCCACCAACGACACGGCGCAGCGTCAGCAGTGCCTTCAGAACGCACGCAAGGTGCAACTCGCGTGCCTTGAACTCGCCGGACCGCAGGCCTTTGCGTCGGTCGATCGGCCGCCGACGGCTGCCGGCCCAGTTTCGTCCGACAAGCCCGCCGAAGCCGCCTCGCAGGTCATTTCCACCGGGGTGATTCCATCGGTAAATCCGGTCGCAGGCACCTCGGCAGACCAAAGCGAGAGCCAGTCGGCCAAGACGTCGGGGGCGGTTCCTTCGGACAAATCTGTCGCAGCGATATCAGTGGGCACGGCGACCACATCGACCTCCGCGCCATCCGGCACGCAAGGCTCGGGCTGGACGGTGAGCGAAACGACCTCGCCCGTGGATTATTCCCCTCTCGTCACGGCGACGATTCCCGCGCGGTCCGAGACCAAGAATGCGCCGACGGCGCTGGTGGTTCGTTGCCGCGGACGCCGCACCGAACTCGGGCTGCGCATGGAGGGGTCCACGCGCGCGTCGCGTGGCGGCGAAATCCCCGTCGCCTACCAGATCAACGATCAGCCAATGGTCAAGCTGCGCTGGGCTGCATCCGCGGATGGGAAGACGGCGAGTTACAGGGAGGACGCGACCGCGCTGTTGCAGTCGTTTTCCGAGGACGCGCGTCTGAAGATCATTGTGGTCGATGGAGCTGGCCGGGATGGTGAGGCTGCTTTCCAACTCGCCGGATGGAACGTGATCCGCGACAAGATCGCGACGGCCTGCATGTGGACGTCGACGGCGAGCAAGTCATCGGAGCGACGCTAGGGCTGGATCGGCGATTTCTGAGAAGTTCGTCATGCGTATTTTTTTGGAGAGTTTTGTCATGCGTAGATGGTTTTGTCAGTTGATCGTGGCGTCCATGGTCTGTTTGCCGATGGCTTCGGCCGCGCTGGCCCAGGGCGCGAAGCAACATAGTTCGCGTCCGGCAAAGCCGCATCGACTGCTCATACATGTCGATCAGAATGATCCGGCGGTCATGAATCTCGCACTGAACAACGCCACGAACGTGATTGAGTATTACCGCGCCAAGGGCCAGGACGTTGACGTGGACATTGTTGCCTATGGTCCGGGCCTGCACATGTTGCGCGCCGACACGTCGCCGGTGCAGGACCGGATCAAGCAGCTGAAGGGCATGGCGTTCCCCAGCAAGGTCCAGTTCTCCGCCTGCGGCAACACCAAGGAGAACATGGAGAAGAAGGAGGGGCACTCGGTCGCGGTGCTCTCCGACGCCACGATCGTTCCGTCAGGCGTCGTCCAGTTGATGGAGAAACAGGAAGAGGGCTGGAGTTACGTGCGGCCGTGAGCTGGATTTTCCGTCGCGCAGTGATTTGAGTTCAGGCAATGGTTTCGAGGGGCATTATGCGACAGTTATGGGTGTTGCTGATTTTCTTGTCGTGCTTTGGCGCCGCCGGTGCATCGGAATTAACGCCGCAGGATCGCACGGTCGTCTCGCAGGTGGACGATCGTAGCAAGGCGCCCCCGGCGTCGCCGGGCGATGCGGGCCGAACGGTTGCGCTACTGTTGGCTGTTCCGGAAGTCACGTCATTGTCGGAACTGGCAGGCAAGAGCATTGCCATCGATGAAGCCGCGCCTGCGTCGAACGACGACGCGCGGCGCAAGCTCGAAGCAACGGTCAATGCGAAATTGGCCGAAGGCCGGGCGAAGGCGCTGGACCGGCTGGTCAACGGGGAAGTATCCGCGGCAGTCCTGACGCTGGCCTATCCAGAGACGGCCGAGTGGTCCGCTGAAATCGCGGGTTTCAAGGTGTTTCGAGTTTCGCTGGTGGATCGCCCTCTGGTGGCCGGATTGGCGCCTGCGGATCCCGCGGTGTCCGATACGCAATCGGCGCGCATCCCGCTTTCGCTTCCGTCACCGGAAGCCCGCGCCGAAGTTGTCGATCCCGCGGCGCTGGCCGCCGCCAGAAAGGTGCGAGAGCGGATGCGGGTCGCGACTGTCATCGCGGAGCACGTGATGACGTTGCGGGATGCCGAGAAGAAGGCGTTAGCCTCGCCGAACGGCGGCGAGCCGTCGGTCGCGATTGTCGTGGCTAGCCCGGAAATCAAGTCGGTATACGACCTCACCGGAAAAATCATCGCAATAGACGACAAGTATTTGAATTCGCAAGCCAGGATTCAAGCCGCGATCGCGTCGGCGGGGGCGACTGATAGCCTGCTCACCACGGGTGAAAGCATGGCAATGGATCGGCTGCTCAGTGGCAAGGCGCCGGCCGCCGTCCTGACCCTGGTCTATCCGGAAACCGGATTTTCGACGATCGAAGGCTACAGTGTTTTTCGCGTTCCGCTCTAAAATAGCGGGATGAGGGCAGGCATGTCGTCGTTCGACCGCTGGTGTGCACTGTTCCGTTGGAGCCGGACACCCGGCACGTGATGCAAACAGGGCTTTAGACCCGTCAGCCCAGCCGCTGATCGCGCGCGTCCTCGGTGCCTTCGCTGGCGGCCTTGGTCGCGGCCTTTTCCACGCCCTTGCGGCTGGAAATCTCCACCGCCTTGCGGCCCGAGATTTCGTGGCCGGCATCGTCAGGCATCTGCCAGAAAAAATACGCCGACACGCCCGAGATGATGGCAACCACGAGGAACGCGGGCGGGAACACCCCGGCGCTCAACTCAGTGACATGCTGATACGCCATGGTTGATTCCACCGAGAACGCACCGACCGCGACGCCCGCGGAAATCGCCAGTTGCTGGTTGACGCTGACCAGCGTGGTGGCGCGGCTCATCTGCGCCGGCTCGACCTCTGCATAGGCGACCGTATTGATCGCGGTGAACTGCAGCGAGCGGAAGAAGCCGCCGACCACGAGAATGATGAAGATCAGCAACAGCGGCGTCGTCACCGTGAACAGGGCGCATGCGGCGAGGAAGACCGCACTCACGACCGCATTGACCGTCATCATGTAGCGAAAACCAAAGGCGCGGATGATGCGCGCGGCGAGCGTCTTCATTCCCATGGCGCCGACCGCCGAGGCAAACGTCACCAGGCCGGACTGGAACGGCGTCAGACCAAAGCCTTCCTGCATCAATAGCGGCAGCAGGAACGGCAGCGCGCCGATGCCGAGCCGGAACAGGAAGCCGCCGATGATACTGGCGCGCATGGTGGAAAGCCGCAGCAGCGAGAAATCCAGCACCGGCGATCCGGTCCGCCGGGCGTGCATCACATAGAGCGTCATCGAGATCGTGCCGACCGCGACGAGGCCGGCAACCATTGGCCAGGGCAGCAAATTGAGGCCCGCGACCGAGAGGCCGAAGGCGATGCCGGCCAGGCCGATGCCGGCCAGTATCAGCCCATAGAGATCGAATCGCTCGGGATCCTCGCTCTTGATCGGGTCGATGTACTTCAACGCCATGAAGATGCCGAGCAGCCCGATCGGGATGTTGATCAGAAAAATCCAGTGCCAGGAGAAATAGGTGGTGATGAAGCCGCCGAGCGGCGGGCCGATCACCGGTCCGACCAGCGCCGGCACCGTCACCCATGTCATCGCATTGACCAGCGCGCTCTTGTCGATCGAGCGCAACAGCACCAGCCGCCCGACCGGCGTCATCATCGCCCCGCCCATGCCCTGCAGGATACGGGCGATGACGAAATGGGTGACGTTCTGCGACAGCGCACAGCCGATCGAGCCGATCATGAACACGCCGATCGCGATCGAGAACACCATGCGCGCGCCGAAGCGGTCGGCGGTCCAGCCGCTGGCCGGAATGAACACGGCAAGCGAGAGCAAATAGGAGGTGATGGCAAGCTTCAGCGTCAGCGGGCTGGTGCCGATGTCAGCCGCGATCGCCGGCAGCGAAGTCGCAATCACCGTCGAGTCCATGTTTTCCATGAACAGGGCGGTGGCGACGATCAGCGGGATCAGGCGTTGCTTGTCCATCGGAATCGGGAGACCGGGAGTAATAGAGGCGGGCGAGGGGGCCTGTATCATCCCGTTGTCGCACAAGCCATTGCGGAACGGGGCAAATCACCTAAATCCTGCGTGACGCTGGTATGCACCGCCAGCCGCTGGAGGGTCCGCATGATTTACGTTCTTGCCGCCTTGTTGCCGCCGCTCGGACTGCTCCTGAACGGGCAGCCGTTTTCGGCGATCTTCAACCTGGTCCTGATCGTATTTTGCCTGGTTTTCGGGCTGATTTTCCATGTCTTGCTGCTGGTGCCCTCGGCGCATGCGCTGATCGTGGTCCACATGAAGCGGGAGGACCGCCGGCACCGCGAGGTGGTGGAAGCGATCCGCCAGCACGGCCCGCCGCCGGGATACCGGTCCTAAGGCCGTCGCTAACCCCTTGGGATTGCGGCTTTTCCCGAAAAGCATGTGCATAGCTGGCAAACGCTTTGATTCGGCGTTCCGTCATGCTATCGACCACCGTCAACCCCACCGATGGGCTTCGATTCGACGGCGATGCCTATAGCATCGCCGGAGGCGGCGTTCATCCATAAGAACTGATCGCGGCGATGAGCCGCCGAAAGGAGTTGGCAATGGCGCAGGGACTTCAGGGTATCCGTGAAGCCTTCACGTTCGACGATGTGCTTCTAAAGCCCGGTCTCTCGGATATCCTGCCCTCTGAGGCCGATATCCGCTCCCACGTCACCCGCGCGATCCCGCTCAACATCCCGATCATCGCCTCCGCGATGGATACGGTCACCGAAGCGCGCATGGCGATCGCGATGGCGCAGGCCGGCGGCGTCGGCGTCATCCACCGCAATTTCGACCCCGAGGGGCAGGCCGCCCAGGTGCGGCAGGTCAAGAAGTACGAATCCGGAATGGTGGTCAATCCGCTGACCATCGGCCCCGATGCGATGCTGTCGGACGCGATGGCGCTGATGAACGATCACGGTTTTTCCGGCATTCCCGTGGTCACCGGCGCTTCCAAGGGGGTACCGGGAAAGCTGGTTGGTATCCTCACCAACCGCGACGTGCGGTTTGCGACCGATCCGCGCCAGAAAATCTCCGAATTGATGACGCATGAAAACCTCGTCACGGTGCGCGAAGGCGTCAGCCAGGACGAGGCCAAGCGGATGCTGCACAAGCACCGCATCGAAAAGCTGCTGGTCGTCGACGACCAGTATCGCTGCGTCGGCCTGATCACCGTCAAGGATATGGAGAAGGCGGTCGCGCATCCGCTGGCCTGTAAGGACGCGCAGGGTCGATTGCGCGCCGCGGCCGCGACCACGGTCGGCGAGGGCGGCTTTGAGCGTACCGAGCTCTTGATCGATGCCGGCGTCGATTTGATCGTGGTCGATACCGCGCACGGCCATTCCGCCCGCGTGCTGGAAGCCGTCAACCGCATCAAGCGGCTTTCCAACGCCGTGCAGGTCATCGCCGGCAACATCGCCACCAAAGAAGGCGCGCAGGCGCTGATCGATGCCGGCGCGGATTCGATCAAGGTCGGCATCGGCCCGGGCTCGATCTGCACCACGCGCATCGTCGCCGGCGTCGGCGTGCCGCAGCTCACCGCGATCATGGACGCGGTGGAAGCGGCGAAGAAGGCAAACGTGCCCGTCATCGCGGACGGCGGCATCAAATATTCCGGCGATCTGGCGAAGGCGCTCGCCGCCGGCGCCGACATCGCCATGGTCGGTTCGCTGCTCGCTGGCACCGACGAGACGCCGGGCGAAGTGTTTCTGTGGCAGGGCCGTTCCTACAAGGCCTATCGCGGCATGGGCTCGGTCGGCGCGATGGCGCGCGGCTCGGCCGACCGCTACTTCCAGCAGGACATCAAGGACACGCTGAAGCTGGTCCCTGAGGGCATCGAGGGCCAGGTGCCCTACAAGGGCCCGGTTGCCAATGTCATGCACCAGCTCGCAGGGGGCCTGCGCGCCGCCATGGGCTATGTCGGCGCCCGCAACCTCGCCGAATTCCACGACAAGGCGCAGTTCGTCCGCATCACCGGCGCTGGCCTGCGCGAAAGCCACGTCCACGACGTCACGATTACCCGGGAAAGCCCGAACTATCCGGGCGGAGTTTAGTATGGTCGATTGGTCGGACGACAGGATTGCCGCGCTTTCGAAGCAGGATTTGAAGAATCTGCTCGCCAATGCTGAGCGGAAATCCGCCGCCGAGATCGTCGCGCGATGCAAAGCCGAGATGGACAAGCGGGATACGTCAAAGCCGCGCAACGCATCGAAGCCGCGCACCGAGCTGAAAGAGTTCGAGCACGGCATGTCGGAGCAACTCGCTGAAATCGGCAAGGCGATGGCCGCGAAATACGATCTGTCGGCGGAGACAGCGAAAGCAAGATCGGCGGGCGTGAAGGGCTTCAAGGCGCACAAATTGCTGGACTCAAATGGCTTTGCAAAACTAGGCGGGATGCAACGCGACGGCTCGGTCGCGGTCGACCGCTATATTTCATACCGGCGTGGCACGGATATCGTCTCGATCGGTGTCTTCCTGCTGAAAGACCAGCCCGTCGAAGCCCATGAGTTTCACGTGATCGCGCCATTGGCCCTGCTCGATGGGGGAAAGCCGATCGCCGAGATTCGCCCCACCGCGACGGAAGCGCAGAAGCAGACCGCGGATAGCGGGCTTGCCCTCACGGATTTGGCGAGCGCGGCTGCCGCGTTCGAGGCGGCGCTCTCCAAAATCGCGGCCTGATACTTTGGGGCTCAGGCGGTAATTGCAATCAACGACCGTCATTGCCTGCGACAAACGCGAAGCGTTTCAATCCAGCTTTTGTTTGGCAAGGATGGATTGCTTCCCCCTGCGCTCATTGAGCTACGGCGGACAAGTCGCTAGGCTTGTCATGACGAAGAACAATAACATTTGGAGGAACCCCATGTCCCAAGGCAAGCGCATCGTTCTGGCTTCCCGTCCCGTCGGCGAACCCAAGCCATCTGATTTCCGCCTCGAGGAATGCCCGGTGCCGACACCGGGCGCCGGCGAGGTTCTCCTGCGCACCGTCTGGCTGTCGCTCGATCCTTATATGCGCGGGCGCATGAGCGACGGCCCGTCCTATGCCCAGCCGGTGCCGATCGGCGGCGTCATGGAGGGCGGCACGGTCAGCGAGGTGATCGCGTCCAACAATTCCGCCTTCACCAAGGGCGACATCGTGCTGTCGCGCGCCGGCTGGCAGACCCATGCGATCTCCGACGGTAAGGGCCTGGCCAAAATCGATCCCAAGATCGCGCCGATCTCGACCGCGGTGGGCGTGCTCGGCATGCCCGGCATGACCGCCTATACCGGCCTGCTCGACATCGGCAAGCCGCAGGCGGGCGAGACAGTGGTCGTCGCGGCGGCCTCCGGCGCCGTCGGTTCGGCGGTCGGCCAGATCGCTCGCATCAAGGGCGCTCGCGCGGTCGGCATCGCCGGCGGCAAGGACAAGTGCGCCTACGTCAAGAACGAGCTCGGCTTCGACGATTGCCTCGATCACCGCGATCCCGATCTTGCGGCGAAGCTGAAGGACGCCTGCCCGAAAGGCATCGACGTCTATTTCGAGAACGTCGGCGGCGCGGTGTTCGAAGCGGTGTTCCCGCTGCTCAATGCCTTTGCGCGCATGCCCGTCTGCGGCCTGATCGCGCATTACAACGATACCCAGGCGGTGGCGCCGAAATGGGCGGCGGCGATGATGCGCAATGTCTTGACCAAGCGGCTGACCATCCGCGGCTTCATCGTCAGCGACTTTGCCGCACGTCACGGCGACTTCCTGCGCGACATGTCGGGCTGGGTGCGCGAGGGCAAGGTCAAGCACAAGGAGTTCGTCACCGAAGGCCTCGATAGCGCCCCGGCAGCGTTCATGGGGCTCTTGAAAGGCGCCAATTTTGGCAAGCAGCTGGTGCGCGTCGGGCCGGACAAGGCGTAAGCCGTCATAACATCTCGGAGAAGATGAAACATGGCAGGCATTCTTGACGGCAAGGTAGCGCTCGTCACCGGCGGCGCGTCTGGCATCGGCCAGGCGACCGCGCTGGTGATGGTGCGGGAAGGCGCGCGGGTGGCGGTGGCCGACCGCGCCGAGGCAGACGCAGCAGGGACGGTCGCGCTGATCAATGCGGCCGGCGGTCAGGCGATCGCCATCGGCGGTGATGTGACGCGCGAAGCCGACGTCGCCGCGATGGTGGCGCGCACGGTCTCGGCGTTCGGGCGTATCGATTGTGCGTTCAACAACGCGGGAATCTCCGGACGCGCCGTCGGCCCGGCGGGCCAGCGTTCACACGAACTCAGCCAGGAGGCGTTCGACACCATGCTGGCGGTGAATGTGAGGGGCGTGTTTCTCTGTCTCAAGCACGAAGTCGCGCAGATGCTGGCGCAGGGCGGTGGCGGCGCGATCGTCAATACGGCTTCCATCGCTGGACTGATCGGCCTTGCCACCTCGGCCCACTACGTCGCGGCCAAGCACGGCGTGGTGGGGCTGACCAAGAGCGCGGCGATCGAATATGCCCAGGACGGCATCCGTGTGAACTGCGTCAATCCCGGCTACGTCGCGACCCCGATGACGAAAGATATTATCGATGAGCGCGGTCAGGACATTCTGGCGAAAGTGCCGATGCGGCGTTTCGGCGTTCCCAACGAGATCGCCGAAGCGGTGGCCTGGATGTGTTCGGACAAGGCCTCGTTCATGACCGGCGCATCGCACGTGATCGACGGCGGATACTACGCGGCCTGAGACGGGCTGTTCGTGGCGCCCCGGACGCGATGCCGGGGCTTTCACTTTTCAGACGTAGAGGTCAGTACTTTGCGACGACAGGTCCGCCGAAGCGGTAGTTGATGCGCGCGGTCACCATGTCGACATCCTGACGAATCCGTTCGCTGTGGTTCAACGCAGCGATAAACGCCGGATCGTAGGTGATCCGGACATCGCGATCGCCCATGAACAAATGATTGTATTCAAGCGCGAATGACCAGTTCGGCGTGAACCCATACTCGGCTCCGACGCCGACCACGCCACCCCATCGCGTCTCGCTGCCGCGGGCCGCAATGAAGCCTGATGGCAGCGGACCCTGGGGGCCCGTGAGGAAGATTTCGTACTTGTCTTGCGTGACCGCAGCGCCGCCCTTGACGTAGAGCAGGAAAGAATTCCAGGCGTAGCCGACCTGACCGGTGAACAAGCCGATGGCATCGATCCTGGAGCGGTTGGCAAAACCGGCCAGAAAAGCGTTCGGAGTCGGGTTCGAACCCGATAGATCCGCCCAGTTGCCCTGCGCCTCCAGTCCGAACACCCAGGCCGCGCGTTGCCAGCGATAGCCGACCTGGCCGCCGGCTGTTGCGCCACCAGCGGTATGGCATCCTTCAGGACCCGAAACGGTGAACGGGGGAATGAAACCAAGATCGATGGTGAACGGATTCGCATCCCAGCACTTGCGGCTCCACGCACCGCCGCCATTGGCGCCGAGATAGAAGCCGCTCCAGTCATAGATGGCTGCGACGGCCACCGGGGGCGCCTTGGTGTAAGGACGGGCCGCGAGATCGGCGGCAGCGGCGCTCACGGCGCTGACTGCGAGCAAGGAAACGGCAAGCGCAAATCTATTCATGAACGCCCCCGGGCGCGACACGTCGCGGTGAAATCGGGAACAGCCTATCCGATCCGCTTGAGGAGAGGCTGTTCCTCGCGAGCAACACCTGCAACTATTCAGGCCGTCTTTGGAGCGTCACTGCCGAACAAGCGAAACCGCAGGACAGACGTTCGAAGCCCTAGCTCTTCGATTTCGCGTTGAGCAGTTCATCCAGCCCGACATCGATCTGGCCGGCCGCCCTGACGTGCCGGACCTCAAAACTGTCGGGCCGGAAACGATACTCCACCAGCCCGCATTCCTTCGCGCCGATCACGGGCTGCATTCGGTCAGGAATGATGAAGCCGGCGGAGGGCGACCAGACGTGGCGCGTATGGCCAAAGGTGAAGTCGCGGCGCTGATGGACGTGGCCGCTCGCAACCAGCCGCACGTCAAGCGCACTGAGCATCTCCACAAGCCTGGAGCGTACCGGTTGCGGTACATAGCGGATCGCGGTGTCGGATTCCTCGGGATCATCAGGGGTCATCAGATATAACGGCTTGTGTAGAAAAAGTGCGATCGGCTTGCCGTTCGCACCGGAGAGCTGCGACTGCAGCCACTCTTCCTGCTCGTACTCGCTCGGAATTCCCGTGTTCATGATCAGCGAATTGAGCCCAATGAAGCGCCAGCCCGCGGCTTCGAACTGCCAGCGGTCTTCGCCGAACACTTCGATGAAGGCGGCACAATCCTTTTCGTTTGCCATATGCAATGGTGCGGCGCCGAGCGCCGTCGGGTTGTCGCCGACGTCGTGATTGCCTGGCAGGTAGCGGCAATCTATCGGCAAGGTCGCGTGCAGTTCTTTGGCGAATTCCAGATCGCTGCGATGAGTTGGACCGTCCCACGACACATCGCCGCTGTTGACGACGAGATCCGGCCGCGCGGCGTCGATGTGCGCGCTGATCCGATGAAAATTCTCGGTCAGGCTGGCGAAGCGGTCGGCGCGAGAAAGATGCGTATCGGAAATTTGCGTCAGACGAAATTCGGTCATGCATTATTCCTTTCGCCGCGAGCATAGCCGGAGCCGAAGTCGGCGCGATGACGATCTTCTCGATCCAGGCGCTGACGTCTCTGAGACGCTGGATCATCCGCGTGCGCGAGTAATGACGACTATTATGTGGCGCAACGCGTCACTCTAGCGCTTACCCCAGCGTCCTTCGCCAGAACGCCAGCATATCCGCCCGAAACAATTCGGCATCGCCATCGCGGCTTCCGATCCGGGCGCCCTTGCGGCCGTAGCCGGCTTTCAGCGCGTAGATCATGAGGTCGCGGTCGACCAGCTTGCTGTCGGCGACGCCGGTGAGCGGATGGATGAAGGCGCCGTCATTGGCGATATAGGCCGTCGGCGCGGCGGGGGAGACGGATGCGTCGGGAACGTTCTCGATATCGGTGCCGCGGTCAAAGCTCTGCTGCGCGCCGCCGATCAGCCGCATCGTCGCTCTTCCGCCGGAGAGGCGGATGGCCTGGCAATGGCCCTGCACCTGCATCGGCGAGCACCATTCATCGGCGTCGCCCATGATGACGCGGATTTCGGTTTCATCGACGGAGGGATCTAGGAACTGGTGGCCGCTCCAGGGATAGGCGGCGAGCACGCTGCGAAAGCCGGCGCCGGCGCCGACCACCGCATCGGCAAAGCGCCGCGTCGCTGCCGTCAGCACCGCCGAGCCGCCGCGGCTGTGGCCCTGCGCGCCGATCCGGGAGGCGTCGATCTCGGGATGATCAGACAGCACCTGCCAGGCCGCCAGCACGTCATAGGCGCTGGCGGCAAAGGAGAACTGGGTCTGGTTGGCGACGGTGGAGGTCACATCGCGCGCGCCAAAGCAATCGAGCACAAACGCCGCGAAGCCGTCGGAAACCACCGTTTCGGCATGTTTGACGTGCGAGGGCGCCACGCCGAGGCTGCCCGGCACCACCATGACCAGCGGCAGCTTTCCGTTGCGTTTGCGCTTGTCCGAGGCCGGCAGGAACAGCTTGCCGTCGATCGCAAGCCTCGGCAGCTCGGCGGAATTGCTGATGACGTGGAAGTAGTTGGCAGGATTGGCGGTGGGAATTTCGAAATTCTGTCCCTTGCTCTGTCCGTTGGCGCCGTCGGCGAAAACAATATCCTGATCGCGAAATCGCAAGTTGTAATCCTCCTGCGGCTGCTCTTTTTTGGCGACCGTCAGCGATAGAGTAAAGTGCTAGCTGTTCCCGTCAAAGCAAATGTGCCCCGCGGTTTCGCTGTCTTTTATTTCGCGATGTGTATCGGCAACAGGTCTGCATGTTGGCAGGCATACAGGGGGTGGGCGATGGCGGCGAATGGCCATGATTGTGGCGAAACCGATCGCATCAGCACGCCTGGTTCCGCAAGCGCCCGCGTGCCTCAATGCACGCGGTAGCGGATCGCGAAGGCGTCATGAAGCTCTGACGTCACCGTGTCGCCATTGGCGGGGACGATGCCGTCGGCGAGGTGCCACGGCCCGAACTGGCCGGAACGCGACGGGCTCGCGGGCAGCCGCAGCCGAAAGGTGCTCTGGCCCTGGCCCGGCAGGTTCAACACCATCATGCGTTCCGTGGTGCGGTAATCGAGCGTCACGGTTCCCCGCAAGATGCTTCGGCCGTCGGGGGTGGCGGCCAGTGCCTCCTGAACTTTTGCAAGCTTCTGGTTTCGATCGGTCAGCAATTCGACCTGGGTGTCGGTGGCCGTCGCGAGTGCCGCCTTCGGCAGGCGGATTTCGAATTCGACGGCGGGCTTTGCGGGATTGAGGCCGAGATAGGCCAGCGCAGCGTTCCGCATGTCCGAGATCGCGAAGGCGAGCAGCACCAGCACCGCGGAGGCGGCGAGCCCGTGCCTCACCAGATCGCGCCGGCTGCGATAGCCGCTGCGGAAATAGACCGACAGCGCGATTGCGACCGCCAGCGCCGCGGCGACGCCGGCCAGGGCCGACATGATCACGCCAAGGCCGCCGTCCGGGCTGCCGGCCCCGAATGCCCTGAAAAAGGAGGTCACGGTGTCGCCGGGCAGCTCGGTCGCGTTGGCTGCGCCGGTCAGGATCGGGGAGGTGATGTTCATCGCCTGCTCGCTGGGTTGCTTGATGGCCGGTTCGAGGCCAGAACCATCGGAATTCTCGATAGTTGGTCGCCAACGCTTGAGCTGTGGTTCAAACGGCTCGGGCGGTGGTTCAGGTGGCCCCGGACAAGCGGATTTGTCAGGCGAAGGGCGGCTATATTGCTTTAAGGTCTGGTGCAGGTTTCGGGGGAGATTCTCATGTCGGTTCAAATGGTTTTGCTGCCGGTCTTCGTTCTGGTCGGGCTCACTTTCTTCCTGATGCTATGGATGGTCACGGCCCGCACCAAGGCGGTGAAGGCCCGGGAAACCAGCGTGAAGGACATCGCGGCGGGACAGCCGAAATATCCGGCCCGCGTCGCCCAGATCGGCAATTGCTTCAGCAATCAGTTCGAAGTACCCCTCCTGTTCTACTTCCTGATCGCGCTGGCGCTGCCGCTGCGGCGGGCCGATCTCTTCATCGTGCTGATGTCCTGGGTGTTCGTGGTGACGCGATTTGCCCATGCCGGCATTTTCGTCACCTCGAACAACATCCAGCAGCGCAGCCTGGCGTGGTTTGCCGGCGCGCTGGTGGTGCTGGCGATGTGGATCTACTTCGCGCTGAAGCTGCTGCTTCTGATCTAATCTTTGTTTTGACGCGTTTTCTTCACGCGAACCGGTTCCACTTCGCTCGAAAACGCTAACGGAAAGTTCTTGATGACTCCCGCTGCCCGGCTCTCCGCCGCTATCGAACTGATCGAGACCATCGACGCCCAGCGCGTTCCGGCCGCAAAGGCGCTGAAGGAGTGGGGCACCGCGCACCGCTATGCCGGCTCGGGCGACCGCGCGGCGATTTCGGGCCTGATCTGGGACGTGTTGCGGCGGCGGGCGTCGAGCGCCTGGTTGATGGACGCCGACACGCCGCGCGCGCGCGTGCTCGGCATGCTGAGGCTCGAGCGCGGCATGACGACTGAGGCGATCTCCAATTTGTGCCACGGCGAACGATTTGCGCCGGAGCCGCTGAGCGCGGCCGAGCGCTCGGCGCTGACCTCGCGCTCACTCGACGATGCACCGCCGCATGTTGCCGGCGATTATCCGGAATGGCTCGACGCGCATCTGGCAAAAGTGTTCGGCGACGACAGGGTGGCCGAAGCAACGGCGATGGCGAGCCGCGCGCCGCTGGATCTCCGCGTCAACACGCTGAAGGCCAATCGCGAAAAGGTTCTGCCGCGGCTGTCGCACCTCGGCGCGGAGCCGACGCCGTGGTCGGCGATCGGCCTGCGCATCGAGCTCGGCGCCGATGCGCGCAATCCCGGCATTCACGCGGAAGAAGATTTCATCAAGGGCGGCATCGAAGTGCAGGACGAGGGCTCGCAGCTCGCGGCGCTGTTCACGGCGGCAAAACCCGGCGAGCAGGTGATCGACCTCTGCGCCGGCGCCGGCGGCAAGACGCTGGCACTCGCCGCGATGATGCAAGGCAAGGGCCGCCTGATCGCGACCGATCATGACAAGCGCCAGCTCGCGCCGATCTACGAGCGGCTGTCGCGCGCCGGCGTCCACAACGCCGATATCCGCGCGCCGAAAGGCGACGCTGATCCATTGGTCGACATCAGGGCGTCGGCCGATCTCGTGCTGATCGACGCGCCCTGCACCGGCACCGGCACCTGGCGCCGCAATCCGGATGCAAAGTGGCGGATGCGCCCCGGTGCGCTCGAAGTCCGCTTGAAGGACCAGGCCGAAGTGCTTGATCGCGCGGCAGCCCTGGTCAAGCCGGGCGGCCGGATCGCGTATGTCACGTGCTCGGTGTTGCCGAGCGAAAACGGCGACCAGGTGCGCGCGTTCCTGTCACGCCATGAAGGGTTTTCGATTCAGCCATTGAACGAGACGGCGAGCGTGCTCTGGGACAAGGCGGAAGATTTTGAAAAGGCCGCGCTCGGGTCTGCCGAGGGCTGGCTGATGACGCCGCGTCGCACCGGCACGGACGGGTTCTTCGTATCGGTGCTGAAGAAGGCGTGATCGCGTAGGGTGGGCAAAGCGAAGCGTGCCCACCATCTATCCGCGACCGATGTCTTGAATGGTGGGCACGCTTCGCTTTGCCCACCCTACGAGTTCTCAATCCACAATGAACAACTTCACCCCGGTCTTGGTCGACGACCGATGCGCGGCGTCGCCGAAATCCGAGACCTGATAGCTCATCCCCGCCTTGAGCTTGAATGTGCGCCCGTCGCGCAATTCGCTATCGAGTTCGCCCTCCAGCACGTAGAGCACGTGTCCGCGGTCGCACCAGTGATCGGCGAGGTAACCCGGCGAATACTCGACCATCCGCACCCGCAGGTCGCCGATGTTAAGCGTGCGCCACAGCGCTTCGCCGGTTTCGCCGGGATGTTTCGTCGCGGGGACTTCGCTCCAGTCGGTGACGGTGAAGGGCAGTGTCGGAATTTTCATGCGGGAATTTCCTGTGGTAGGGGAGCGGGTAACTCTGGCCTCCGTCATTGCGAGAAGCGAAGCGACGAAGCAATCCATTCTTTCTTGATGCCGCGTGATGGATTGCTTCGCTTCGCTCGCAATGACGGCGGTACTGCACCAAATGTTCGCCGAGCCTGGCCGGATCTTGCCTCCAGCGTCGAGCCGCAGATCTGCGCGCTACGCTCGTTCTTGCCGCGCAGCGTGCCGCTGGCCTCCGCCTGACCACGGTCAGCGGTCATCTCCGCGTCTTCGGTATTTTGCTACCGATCGCCGAGAAAATCCAGCAGCGCGGCATTGAACAGGACTGGATCCTGCAAGAAGGCAAAATGGCTGGCGTTGGGCAGGATCAGCAGGCGGGCGCCAGGAATTGTTGCGGCGATATATTCCGTGTGCTCGCGCTTGATGCCTTCATCGTGGTCTCCATCCACCACCAGGACCGGTGAGCTGATGGTGCGGAGTTGCGCATCCGTCCAATTCGGCTGGTTCTCCCACATCTTGCCGATCTGTTCCTGAAAGGCATCGTATTGATCGGGCGTCGGTGAAAGGTGCGTATATTCCTCACGCGCGCGCGCCATATAGGCGGCAAAGACGGGATTCTTGTCGAACCCGTCCTTGAGGCCGGAAGTCTGCGTATTGGCGCCGAACGCGAAGACGCGGCCCACGCGATTGGGATACCGCATGGCCATGTCCAGTCCGATGATCGCACCGTCGCTCCAGCCCGCAATATCGGCTTTCTGGATATTGAGCCTGTCGAGCAGCGCCACGACGTCGTCGGTCATCAGGTCGTACCCGAACGGCTGGTCGTTGCGCGTGCTGCGCCCATGTCCGCGGCTGTCCACCACGACAACGCGGTGATGTCCGGCAAGCGCCAGCACCTGGTTGCCGAGATAGTCGGAATTGGCCAAGCCGCCGTGCAGCACCACGACCGGCGAGCCTTGACCGATCTCGGCGTAGAACAGCCTGATTCCGTTGAGCTCGGCGTGTCCGGTCTTTAGTCCCGGGACCGGTGCCGGTGTCGGCGGCAACGCCTCCCAACGTTCGGCTGCCATCGCTGTGTGCAGTGGGATCGCAAGTACAAGAAAAACCAAAATCAACGTTCGGCGCATCTTCAATCCTGTCGGTGATCATCCGACCAATCTGGATGAGGTAGATTTCAGCCGGATTGCGGCAACAGCGCGGACGGTTACTGATGTAGCCCAATATGGGTCGAGTACCGTGCGGAGCCTGTATTTGCCTCCTTTTCCTTCGATTTTGCCCGCTAAAAGACGTGGATGGCCTTGACCAGGCTGGCCACGGGGGATTTTCCGGGTTGCGAGGCCGCCCCTCGTCGCGTATCTGCTTGCCATGACAGCCCCACAAAAAGCCCGCGAGTCGACGCCAACCATGGTCTCGGCGCATGACAAGATTCTGATTGTCGATTTCGGCAGTCAGGTGACGCAACTGATCGCGCGCCGGGTCCGCGAGGAGGGCGTTTATTCCGAAATCGTGCCGTTCCAGAAGGCGGAAGCCGCCTTCGACGAGATGAAGCCGAAAGCGGTGATCCTCTCCGGCGGACCGGAATCGGTACACGAAAAAGGCTCGCCTCGCGCGCCGCAAAAGATCTTCGATTCCGGCGTGCCCGTGCTCGGCATCTGCTACGGCCAGATGACCATGGCCGCCCAGCTCGGCGGCGAGGTCGAGGGTGGCCACCACCGCGAATTCGGCCGCGCCGATGTCGAGGTCAAGGCGGCCAGCAACCTGTTCGAATCCACCTGGTCGATGGGCGAAAAGCATCAGGTCTGGATGAGCCATGGCGACCGCATCACCAAAATGCCGCCGGGTTTTACGGTCGCCGGCGTTTCGCCGAACGCGCCGTTCGCGGTGATCCAGGACGAGAAGCGAAGATACTACGGGTTGATGTTCCACCCCGAAGTGGTGCACACGCCCGACGGCGCCAAGCTGATCCGCAATTTCGTGCGCAAGGTCGCCGGCCTGACCGGCGACTGGACCATGCGCGCCTTCCGCGAGGAGGCGATCGAGAAGATCCGCGCGCAGGTCGGCAAGGGCAGGGTGATCTGCGGCCTCTCCGGCGGCGTCGATTCTGCTGTCGCCGCGGTGCTGATCCACGAAGCGGTCGGCGACCAGCTCACCTGCGTGTTCGTCGATCACGGCATGCTGCGGCTCGATGAAGCCAAGACCGTCGTCGACCTGTTCCGGCATCACTACAACATTCCGCTGGTGCATGTTGATGCCTCAAAACAATTCCTCGGCGAGCTCGCTGGAGTCACCGATCCGGAAGTGAAGCGCAAGACCATCGGCCGCCTGTTCATCGATGTGTTCGATGCGGAAGCGAAAAAGCTCGGCGGCGCGGACTTCCTCGCGCAAGGCACGCTCTATCCCGACGTGATCGAAAGCGTCTCCTTCACCGGCGGCCCGTCGGTAACGATCAAGTCGCACCACAATGTCGGCGGTCTCCCCGAGCGCATGAACATGAAGCTGGTCGAGCCCCTGCGCGAATTGTTCAAGGACGAAGTCCGCGTGCTCGGCCGCGAACTGGGTCTTCCCGAAATATTCGTCGGCCGCCACCCGTTCCCGGGCCCGGGCCTCGCCATCCGCTGCCCCGGCGACATCACGAAAGAGAAGCTCGACATCCTCCGCAACGCGGACGCGGTCTATATCGACCAGATCAGGAAGCACGGCCTCTACGACCAGATCTGGCAAGCCTTCGCCGTGCTGCTGCCGGTGAAGACCGTCGGCGTGATGGGCGACGGCAGAACTTACGAATACGTCGTCGGCCTACGCGCCGTCACCTCCACCGACGGCATGACCGCCGACTTCTATGCCTTCGACATGAAATTCCTCGGCGAGACCGCAACGCGGATCATCAACGAGGTGAAGGGCGTGAATAGGGTGGTGTATGACGTGACGTCAAAGCCGCCGGGGACGATTGAGTGGGAATAATTCGGGCCCGTCTGGGACTATCCCGCTCTATCCAATTGCACGAATTAACAGACTGATTTTACGACTTAATTCGTCATCTACGTTCGAGATCTATCGGCACGCAGAAATCTGGACAGACGGGGCGCCTGACGGTGTCTCCGTCCATTGAAAATACCGATCCTGATCGATACCGTCACGCGCGATGCTGCGCCTGACGGTATTTTTCTTTGTCTAAGTATCTGTAAAGCAAGGAAATATCCGGCCAATCGCGGCTCAAAAATGACCGACGGTATTTGCCTGGAGGGAAAGTCTTTGCTGACAGATGCGGCGCTTAAGGCTTTGAGGCCAAAGGAAAAATCGTACAAGATCACTGACCGTGACGGCATGTACGTGCTCGTGTCGCCCGCTGGTACGCTGTCGTTCCGGCTCGACTACCGTCTGCATGGCCGGCGCGAGACTGTCGTTCTCGGGAAGTACGGCCCAACCGGGCTATCGCTCGCACGAGCTCGCGAGAAATGCATCGATGCGAGGCGCGCAATAGGTGAGGGTCGTTCTCCCGCAATCGAGAAGCAGCGCGAAAAGCGGCGTCTGCTTGAAGCCAGAAGTTTCGGCGAGCTCGGTGAAAAGTGGCTCGTCGCCGCGCCCATGGCCGACAGCTCACGGGCAATGCGGCGATCGATCTTCGAGCGCGAGCTGCTTCCGGTCTGGCGCAGGCGCCTTCTGAATGAGATTGCATCAGACGATCTCCGTGCCCATTGCGCTGCCATCGTAGAGCGCGGGGCTCCTGCAACGGCGATCCACGTCCGCGATATCGTGAAGCAGATCTACGGGTTTGCGATCCTGCACGGCGAGAAGATCACCAATCCTGCAGATGAGGTTGGACCTGCGTCGATCGCAAGCTTTGTCCCGCGGGACCGTTCGCTTTCACCGACTGAAATTCGCATCATGCTCAAACAACTGGATCATGTCGCGACATTGCCTACCATCAGGCTGGGTATGCGTCTGTATCTGCTGACGATGGTCCGCAAGAGCGAACTGCTCGATGCCACATGGGATGAAGTCGATTTCGAGAATGCGGTCTGGACGATTCCCAAGGAGCGCATGAAGCGTTCGAGGGCGCATAATGTGTATTTCTCGCGCCAGGTGCTCGATATCTTCATTGCGCTGAAGACATGCGCAGGAAATTCGAAGTTCGTCCTGCCGTCGCGCTACGACGCGGACGCTCCGATGTCGCGGGCCACGTTTAACCGGGTCACGTACACGGTTGTTGAGCATGCAGAAAAGGAGGGGCTTCCGCTGGAGCCGTTCACGGTTCATGACCTGCGAAGGACCGCGTCAACACTTCTGAACGAACTCGGATTTAACAGCGACTGGATCGAAAAGTGCCTTGCGCATGAGGACGGGCGGTCATCCAGGGGAGTCTACAACAAGGCAGAGTACGAGGTGCAGCGCCGCCACATGATGCAGGAGTGGTCCAACATCGTCGATGCCTGGGTTGGCGGCCAGAAATACATCCCGACCCTTATTCCCCCTTCAATGCCGCTCCTGCAGCCCGACCCGGCACTATGACCGGCCGGGTTCGACGTTGTCTCACATCAGGATGCGGCGCACGGGCAGGAGGCGTTGATCTTCGCGCAGCGAGCCAGGCTTCGACCTCAGCGAGATCCCACACGACACACCGGGCCGATAGTGCGAACCGCCTCGGAAACTCGCCGCGCTGCTCCATTTCATAGATGGTGCTGTCGGCAAGCGGGACCATCTCGCGAAGCTGGTCCCGCCGGATGGTGCGCTTGATGGGTGTTGCTTCCCGACGTGTCATCTTGCTGTCCTGTAAGCGATTGAGACCAATAGATACTGGGCAACTAGAGTTTGGGGCTCCACCCGGCAACCGGCTGGCTAATGTGTCGTACAAAAAGAAACGTTTTGCGCTGTCGGATATAAGGTGGGCCAACCAGTTCGCTCGCACATCGCCGGGAGGAACCGCATCATGCCGTTGCGCGAAGGGCGGCCGGGCGCGATCGTCCGCAGGCCATTTCCCACCTGCAATCTGTAGTTTATCGGGAGCACCGAGGCGGACCGCACGGCTGGATTTCAAACGCCAGCAAGAGTATACATCGGGCACTGCACACCCTAAAGCATAATAGGCTTCAGTGCTCGATTGACGCCGCGCTGGTCGGTCATGCCAAAGGATCGGTGAACAGTAAATACATCCACACGCTCGATACCGCTCTTATCATGGCGGCCGATACGATTTCCGGTTATATCCAAGGCCTTCTGGACGGGGACAAGTTTAAGCAGACTGCCTACGCCTTGGATCGTGACACGCGGAAAGCCGCCTTGGCACGCTTCTTGGCAACGGCCGTCGGAGAGCGGCTGACCGAGACTGAAGATATGCAGGGCATTGCCGCCTAAAGTGGGCGGACCGCGACCGCTTCGGAAAAAGCGTTGGCTGACCGGAATACGAATCTGAGGGTCGGACGTTCGAACCGTTCCGGGCGCTTATCGAGCTCGCTGGAAAAGCTATTGATCTTAAAATTGGCTTAGAACGGTCCAGAATAAATTTCAGTTTAGTCTAGGATTTGGTCTGGGGAGTTTTCGCTGGCGAGCCGCGCTATCTCTTCGTTGCAGATTGGAAGCGCGACCGTGCCACCAATCCAACTTTGCCTGCACGGGGAGCCCAAACCGGGGCGGCCTCAGGCCGTCAAGGCCGGAGCCGCGAAGCGGGGGCGCGACAGCGCCAGCCTTTATGGCCTGAGGCCGGTCCGGTTCACTGCTGTCAGCAGCAAAAGGACATGCCATCGAACGGTCTGGCAGAAGGCAGGCAACCACCGACCTCACCGGACCTCATCGCGCTGACATTTCGGGCGCCATGCGACGGGATCGGCGACCCAGCGGTCGATGTCGGACTCATGCCAGCCGATCCCGTTGACGCTGATCTTGATCTGTGGCGGGAACGTGCCTTCAGCGATCTTGCGGTAGATGGTGGATCGGGACAACCCGCTCCGGGCAAGTACAGTTTTCAGACGGATGATACGGGCGGGTTCGTGCATGGCTGCGCTGCCTCCTGCTGGCTGTTTCTGACGACTGCTGAGACAGACAGGGCAGGCGTTTGCTGGCGCGCAAGAGGGATTTACCCGTCACCGCACTGTGGCGAAGAGTCGGCGGTAAAACGGACGAGTCAAATTTCGATGCCCCGGCCCCTTCCAAGGTCGATGCCGTGGGTGAAAGCAAGCTCGAGGCCGAGCCGGCGTCCTGATTCGAACGCGATGCCAAGCTCCCGCTTGCGGTTGTCGAGGATAGACTCCAGTTGCGGATCGCGTTCGAGGACTCTCGCCATGTCGCCCATCGCGGAGCGCGTGGCCCTGTAGCCGGATATGTCGCCTGCCTGATACTGGCGCAGGCTGGCCAGGTCGAGCTTCTGCCAGTCCTCCACGAAGCGGTCGGCGCGGCGGCCCGGATCGATGCGCAGTTCAGTTTCAAGCTGGAGCGCTCGGATGGCGCGGGCAGGGTTGCCCGAAGCGGCTTCCAGGGCGAGTTCCGGGTTCTTATTGTAGGCGGCTTCGGCGTCGTGCGAGCCATAGGGCCGCACCGCCTCGAAGACCTTGCGGGCTTCCTGCAATTCCTTCACCTGCTCGAGACTTGCATCGACGCCCAGCTTCTGCATATCAAAGATCGCATCCACGGCTCGGGCATGGCGGACCAGCGCTCGGGTACGCACGCGACGCAATTCCTTTTCTGGGTCTTCCGCCACCTTCCTGTCCGGCGCTTCGGTTTTGCGCCGCTCGGCTTCCGTACCGGTCCTTTCCCTTTCCGGCGTTTCCCGCTCAGGCCTTCGTCCGCCATCCGGGCCGGGCACATCTGAAGGAGAGCGAAGGCCGTCGAACATGTCGCGTAGCTTTTGCGGCACGACCTTGCGCACGATCTCGGCCACGCGCTCGCGGAAGGTGATCCCGCGCCGCTCGGCATAGCTCTGTACCGGATCGGCACGCTCGTAGTCCGAGGCCATATCCTTCGCGCGATCGCGCGACAGGGTGCGGGCGAGGCGGTCCTGATTGGCAAAATCGTCGCGGCCGTAATGCAGCTCCACGCCGTCACGGTGCCGCGACAGGGCGACATAGCTGCTGTGGGTGTCCATCCCCGGCGTCGCCAGTACATGGGTGCGATCCACCGTCATGCCCTGCGCCTTGTGGATGGTCGCGGCATAGCCATGGTCGATATGGTTATAATACTTGAGGTCGAAGCGTACGGATCGACCATCCTCGGTCTGAACGGTCATGGACTGCGGGCTCATCTGTTCGATGATGCCGAGGGTGCCGTTCTTCACGCCAAGCCCGCGCTCATTTTGCAGGAACATGACCCGATCTCCGCTGGCGAAGTTTCTCGCGCCGCGCTCGACCGTGACGTGCACCTCATCGCCAAGGCTTCCGGCTTCCCGCATCTTTTCGCGCGCCGCTTCGTTGAGGGCCCGCACTTCGTCGTTGGTGTGGGTGAGGATGATCCGGCTCCGGTCCGTTGATGTCTGCCGGTCGCGGTCCCAGCGGTCGATCAGATCGCCGCGCGCCTGCTCGCGGGTCTGGGCCTCATGCACCATGTCGTGGGAGCGATAGGCTTCCAGCGCATTGCCGGTTCTGCCGGTCGCCAGATCACGCGTTGCGTCCCGCTGCCAGTCCTCCCGTTGGCGGCGCACCTCGCCGATTTCCGCGCCGCCGTGACGCTCATGGATCGAGCGGAACGCCGCGCCGGCCTCTATTGATTGCAGCTGTTTTGGATCCCCGACCAGCACGACCTTGGCTCCGGCCTCAGTGGCATGGGACAGCACGCGTTCCAACTGCCGGGTACCGACCATGCCCGCCTCGTCGATCACCAGCACATCGCGGGTCGTGAGCAGGTCGCGGCCCTTTCCCCAGCCATGCTCCATGCTGGCGATGGTCCGTGATGCAATGCCCGATCCGCTTTCGAGGTTTTCCGCCGCGATGCCGGAAAGTGCCACGCCCCGGACCTCATAGCCCGCCGTCTCCCACGCCTCCCGTGCCACGCCCAGCAGCGCGCTCTTTCCCGTTCCGGCATGGCCGACGACGATGCCAAGATCGCGCCCATCCGTGATGTGCACCAGCGCATCGGCCTGCTCGCTCGAAAGGACAAGACCGCTCTGTTCGGCGCGCGCCAAAGCGACTTCGCGGTTCGCGCCGCGCACCTCATGGCGCTCCCGTTCGGCCATCAATCCGGCGCCGCGGTGCAGGCGCTGTTCCGCCTCGATCATGTCGCGGGTGGTGAAGCGGTCCTCGCCGCGTGAGTCCTTGCCGAGTTCGACAAGATCTGGAGCGCTACGCATCGCGCCCATGACTACGTTGAACTGCTCGATCCCGTCGCTGTGGCGGTGCGCGAAGATAGCTATATCGCGCCGCGTGAAGGTCGATTGCTGCTGTGTGATCGCGTCTAGCCCCAGCGAAGGATCGGCGATGATCCCCTCGCCATTATTGCGTGCAATCTCGCGGTGCATCTCGGCGCGGTCAGCCTCGGTCGCTTCGCCCTCGATGCCCCGGTCCTCGATACGTTTGGCGGGCGCGCCGATCTGGGTTTGCGGCTCCAGCGCGATACCCTGCGCTTCCAGGCTGCGATGGTCGATCCGCGCGTCGATGTCGAGTTCGGCTAGCCGCTCGTTGGCAAGCTCGGCCCAACGTTCCCGCCAGCGCTCGACCATCTCAGTGCGGTTCCAGTCCCGAACCTTCGGACCAAAACCGTTTTCGTCCACAACGCGCATGGTCAGCATGACATGGGCATGGGGTTTGAGCAGGCCGTCCTCGGCCATGTCCCAGTGCACATTGAGATCCGCGATCATGCCCCGATCCACGAATTCGCCCCGAGCGAAGTCGCGGGCCAGTTCGATGCCCTGGGCCTCACTCATCTCGCGCGGAATGGCGAACTCGACCTCGCGGGCAAGCTGAGCATCCTTGCGGACCTCGAACGCTTCGACATCGTTCCACAGGCGTTCGCGGTCGCCCCACGCCTCCGGCGCATTTTCAGGGAGCAGCACCTCGGAATGGACGACGCCGCGCTTGGCCGAAAAGTCATGGCTGCGGTCCAGGCGCTCGTCGCGCAAACGCGACCCAGAGCGGTAGGCAGCCGACGCCACCGCGCTGGAGCCAGACTTGCGGCCAATGACCTTGACGTGAAGATGGTAGATCGCCATCGCGATCAGATCAGTGGCACGGCAGAGCGCACGTCGGAACGACGTATAAGCGCGCCCTCCCTCGAAAAAATCTCGGGCGGGATCGCACCGTCTCAGCCCGTCCTGACAACCCTACAGCATTGTGCCGGATGCTCGACTATCATTTCTCATCAACGCTCAAGGAGACAATGATGCGGAAGCCAAGGGACTTTGATGCCGAACTGAAGGCGCTGGGGGACAAAGCCCGCGACCTCAAAAGCCGCAAAGTGCAGCAGCTTGGCGAACTCGTCATCGCCACGGGGGCTGACACGCTCAGCGCCGATGAACTGGCTGGCGCGCTGATCGTGCTAGCCGAGACGAAGGAGGCCGGAAAGAGGGAGGTATGGGCCAGGCGCGGGGCCACGTTCTTTCAAAGACGGGCGCGGCGAAATGCACCAACAACTGACCGCAACCTGGAAGGCACTCCGACGCAACCGGGCGGCCCGCAACCGCCATCAGGCCGCAAGGGCGCGGCATGACATGCGCACTTGGCAAGTCGAGCGCCGCAAGCGCACGCGGCGTCTCATCGAACTCGGTGGCCTCGTCGTGAAAGCTGGGATTGTGAACCTGACAGGAGACGACCGCGCCACGATCTTTGGCGCGCTGCTATGGTGCGCCGATAAGCTCAAAAGCGAACAAGGCGAACAGGCACGAGCACTGTGGGTGGAAAATGGGAAGCAAGCGTTTGAGGCGGCTTCGGCGACTCACAGCAAGACGGACCCAACTAGTCCGGCGGTTCGTCGTTAACATTTTACAAGAGCATCTCAACAGAGCGACGCCATGCCCGGGCGGCAGCGCAAACGCTAAGTTTTGGCGTGGACGCGGTCGATGCGCAGTTGCCGGGACAGGCCCCGCTGCGAA
Organism: Bradyrhizobium sp. McL0615; assembly: GCF_049993905.1. Taxonomy (NCBI): domain Bacteria; kingdom Pseudomonadati; phylum Pseudomonadota; class Alphaproteobacteria; order Hyphomicrobiales; family Nitrobacteraceae; genus Bradyrhizobium; species Bradyrhizobium sp. McL0615. The sequence continues at coordinate 4,208,447 of NZ_CP188254.1, forward strand.
GGCCGCGATCGCCGACACCCGGGGCTGCGCTTGGCCGAGACACCCCAGGGTGGCTCGGTTCACGAGAGCCGTTTTGGCGAAGCGAACGCGCCCGGAAAGTTGTCCGACTCTGAATGCTGGAACCGACGGCCGAATTTGGCTTTCCAGTTATAGATCGTCGCCTCGGAGACACCGTGCTTGCGCGCCAGGTCGGCGGTCTTAGCGCCCGCGTCGTACTCCCTAAGCACCCCGATAATCTGCTTTTCCGTGAACCTTGCTCGCTTCATCTATCCGTCCTTCTGCAGGCCGGACTCTAACCTCAACTGGAGGAAATCGGCAGGGGCAGGTCACCTCCGCTCGCCGCGGGACAGTTCTGACACTTAGAAAACAGCGATGCCCTTTGACATAAGGGACTACTCGCTACTCTTGCCCAGCGGAGGCCGCCGCCGCAGTGCTCACGAAGAGACCCTGTAGCGATTTGAGCGTCAGGTCGACCACCGCTGCGTTGGGGCTGCCCAGCTGAGCAACTTTGTCGGTAGTGATGAGATTAGTCACTCGCAATTCCTCCCGAGACAGTTCATGTAAATCTTCCCACGGCGGAACGTTTAGCGACAGTGACAACAGATCACCCGCGCCGCCCATGTCGAAGGTGTATTTGGCGAGACTTCCGATATCGCGCTCAACGGTCATGAGATCATATGCGCTGTAGCTCGCGGCCCGTGCATTGTCAGCGCGGTCACCCATCCAGATCTGATGCACGCGGACATGCGCCTGTTCAGGCACGTAACGCGACTTGCCCGACAGCAGCAGAAAAACGCACATTGATTCGCAGTAGGCCTCCGGCGACACGTGGGCGCGCTCACCACGTGAGCCGGGGGTAAGCACGCTCACCCCGACGGTCGTGAACATTTCGAGCGCCCGGAACCGCCGTCCGAGCGCCATCGCGTCGTTGACCGAGCCGCCGCTGGAATCCAGCACGATAGTTTCGCCCTTGAGCTGATGATCGCGCGCGAAAGCATCGAAGTCGCTTGGGGTCTCGGCGGTGACGATGCCGACTGCGCTGATCCAGCCTCGGCAATTCGGCTGGCAAGCGACCCAGCTGAATTTCATCGGCAATTGGCGTTCTTCGAGGGCGACGCCGGCATACGCCGAGCAGTCCAGCATGGCCACCAGGCCAAGCAATGCGATGCAACGGGTGGCGGCGCTGAGCAACATCCAAGCTCGGGTGGTCGTCCAGTGAGCGAGCATGATTCCTTAACCTCGGGTGGTGTTAGCCGCGTTACGACGGCGTATATGCACCGGCGACTGCTGACGCTGCCCGTCCGGCGATACAGCTTCAGAATCGAATCTCGGCCAACGCTGATGCTTGGCGCGCCATTTCGGGCCGGGGCCACGCATGTAGTGCAGCCCGGGTCGGTAGCTGTCGCGCACGTCCATAATCAGGTTGTGAATGACACTGGCGAAGTCGGAGACAAACTCAGCTGTCCTACGAGCGGTTGCACCCATTGTTGTCATCGATGAACCTCTCCTATTTCTCTTGCCGCTCAACACATCGGCCGTTATGCCCAAGCGTAGCCTCCGAGAGATGGGCCAAGCCATTGCACAGAGGTTGATCCTCACCGGACCCTTGGCTGAGAAGAGCACACCAAGGTTTAGGCCGTGCCCACGAGGGCCTTGCGACTGATGGGAAGGTCGCACCTCCTTCATGGCGCATTATCGCTTTCAGCAGCTGGCAATCCAACTGGCTCAAAGTTGCGAGGTGCGAAATGCCAAGAAGACACAGCGGATCGGATTGGCACCACCTCACGCTCTACCCGCCTGCGCAGATGAGGTTAGCAGGCGGGTTTGCTGCGGGCCGCCGGAGAGAATGAAAACGATAACGATCCGCGCCCGCGTCTACCGGCGAAGCGCACGGAAGCAACCGCAGACGAGCGAAAATGATGCCTCGCCCTTGCCGATCTCGTAGCGGTGCTCGTCCAGCGCTTCGGAAAGATCACTGGGAATCTCGACTGGGCCTGCTCATCGCTTTCGATCGATTCGCTTCGGTCGAGCCGAGCATCAGCAACGTTAGTCGAAGTGCTTTTCGCGGCGCTTTCAAGGGCCGCCCCCTCAAGCGACAGCATTGTCTCGTTGATGATGTTCTCGTTGCCTCTTTGAGGGTACTCGTTTTTCAATACGTCTGAAGGTTTATTTGATGGGCGTGGTTAGAGGGTTGTCATTGGTGTCGAGGACGAAGACAGCGAGCAGCTTTGCGGGCTCGGTCTTGCTCGCGTTGCGGCTGATCGAATGGATAGCGCCCGGCGGTTCGGACCAGCTCTCGCCTGCCCGATAGATGCGCGTCTTGCCGTCATTCACCTTCGACTCGATCGCGCCCGAAATCACATAGGCGTAGATGAAAGCCGACTTCGCGTGGGAGTGGGGCACGGAGGCCGCGCCGGGTGCGTAATCGACTTCCACAGCGATCAACGACTTGCCAAGGATATTGGGAATGGCCGCCTCGAAGTTCTTCGTAACGGTTTGCGCTTCGCGATCATGGGCGTGGATGGGGCCGGCCATCGAGAAGGCGAAGGCGGCGCAGGTGGCGGCGATGATGGTTCGGATATTCATGGGCTTTCTCCTTCTGCCTATAGGTTGGTCTTCGTTCTTCATTGTTTCCTCCCGGCCTTGCTGGCCTGCTGCTGATTACGGACACCGAACGGGTCAGTCTCGCGGGATGAAGTCGACGTGGGGCCCCGGCTCGATAATGAACACCGCGAGCGTGGCGAGAACGCACGCGACCGCTGCGATAGCCATCGCCATGTGGAATCCTGAGAATAGCTGAGGACCGCCCTGCTGCAGGACGCCGCCGAGCAGGGCGATGGCAAAGAGGGACCCGGCGCGTGAGACCGCGCTGTTGACACCAGACGCGGTTCCGGCGCGATCGGACTCGATGGAGGTGAGGACGAGGGTCGTCAACGGTGCGATCGCCAGGCTCATGCCCAGCGACAGCAACAGGATGGGGGGGAAGATGTCCGCCCAATAGGTGGCGTTCGAACCGACACGGAGCATCATGGCGCATCCCAAGGCGACGACGGCGCCGCCAGCGAACAATGGCAAGCGCCGGCCGAACCCGCGGCAGAGCATGCCGGCGAGCGGCGAGACGACCATAATCAGCACTTGCAGGGGAATGAATGCCATGCCCGCTACCAGCGTCGGCAGGTGCGCGCCCCGGATCATCACGAACGGGATCAAGGTTAGCACGATCGTGAACGCTCCGTAGAGGAGCGCGGTGAACAGGTTCGCGCCGAGGACCGACCGCGAGGCGAAGAGGGAAGGGGGCAGCATGGCGTTGTCGCCTAATCGCCGTTCGGTCACGATGAGGCAGGCAAAGCCGCCCAGACCGACGATCAGGGTGACGAGCACCCAACGGTTCAGACCGGAACCGTTGGTCAGGCTGGTCAGCCCCGCACCCAGCCCGCCGAGCCCGACTGTCGAAAAGACCGCGCCACCGACGTCGACCCGAGCGTGGCTCGTCGCGGAGTCCTTGGGTATCCACACGGCGCCGACGGCCAGCGCGCCGGCGACTACGGGCAGGAGCATCAGAAAGGTGGTCCGCCAGGACCCGTGATCCAGGATCGCGCCGGCGATCGCGGGCGCAACGCCGCTGGCGACAGCCGCGGCGGCGGACCAGATGCCGACCGCACGGGCTTTCTTGTCGGCGGGAAAGGCCTGCCCGAGCAGGGAAAGGCCGTTGGGCAGGATCAAGGCTTCGCCCAAGCCTTGCAGGAACCGGCCGACGATCAGTGGGGTGAAACTCGGCGCGAAACCAATCGTGGTCCCACCCAGGCCATAGAGAGCGATCCCCGCGAGGAAAATCCGCTTCTGTCCGAATCGGTCACCGAGAGCGCCAGCGACCAAGGTCAGGGCCGCGAGCGGCAGGAGCTCGGCGTTCATCACCCACTGCAAATCGAGCGGCGACAGGCGCATCTCTCGGCCAATCGCCGAGAGCGCAACCGTGACGACGGCGCTGCTGACGAACACGAGGCAGCTGCCCAGGCTCGACGCGGCGAGCACCTTCGTGCTGCCCTGCGCGCCGACAGCCTTAGGCTCGGAGAGCGCCAGGCTGCGGTCGGTCAGGATTAGGGACGCGCTGCTCACGACCTAATCCCTCAGGTTGGGTCGAGCGATTCGCGGCGCGCGAGCTCATTGGCCAGCAGCCTGAAGCCCCGCCGCCGTGTCCATTCGCGGATCACTCCTCTCATCAACCTCAAGCAGACTCTCCCTAGACCGCCGTCACTTTCAACCCGCGCTCCACCGCCGGACGCGCGAGGCCACGGTTGAGCCACGCCTGCACATGAAGAAAGCGGCCGAAGCCGACAAGGTCGCGCGCTTCGTAAAAGCCGATCAAATTGCGCACCCAGCCGAGCAGCGAAATATCGGCGATGCTGTAGTCAGCGCCCATCACCCAGTCGCGGCCCGCGAGCCGTTCGTCGAGGACACCGAGCAGCCGCGCTGATTCGGTTGCGTAGCGGTCGCGCGGGCGCTTGTCCTCATGGGCCTTGCCGGCGAATTTGTTGAAGAAGCCGACCTGGCCGAACATCGGCCCGACTCCGCCCATCTGCCACATCACCCACTGGATCGTTTCGTAGCGAGTGTTCGGATCGACGGAGATAAGTTGTCCCGTCTTGTCGGCAAGATAGAGGAGGATCGCGCCCGATTCGAACAGCGCGAGCGGTGTGCCGCTCGGCCCGTCGGGGTCGTAGATTGCGGGAATCTTGCCGTTGGGGTTGAGCGCGAGAAAGGCCGGGTCGTGGCTTTCGGCCGCTATGATGTCGATCCGGTGCGGCTCGTAGGCGAGGCTCGTTTCCTCAAGCATGATGCCGACCTTCACCCCATTGGGCGTCGGAGCGGAAAAGAGCTGCAGCCGATCAGGGCACTGGCTCGGCCAGCGCGTGAAAATTGGATGATTGAGTGTCATTTTTTTCCTGGGTGAGCGGGCCGAGCTGCGCCGGGATATGGCCGAATCTCCCGCCTGGATGCGTGCCCAGATAATCGCCGCGACCCAAAGGGAAACGATAATCCACGACAAAGGGCACAATTGCTCGCCCTCCTCGAGTCCTCACGGACGAACATCGGCAACCAGGCGAGCATCGAGCCTTTTCGATGCTCGCCTATGTTTGGCGGGGGACGCGCGACCCAAGAACAGGTGCCGCACGTCTCGACCCTTTACGCCGCCGTCGCCGCCTTCAACCCGCTAGGCGCGTGTCCAAACCCGAATGCTTCACGACTGGTTCCTCAGGCGCGTTCAAGACTGACGTTGAGAGGAAGACAGCGGCAGCGAGGACCCAGTAGTACCAGGCGTCGAGTCCAGCGAATTTGAAGGCAAACGGTGCGATGACAAACACCACCCCGACGGCGCGATCGACCCAAAGGTGCAGCCAGTAGGGGATGATGCGGACGAGACCGGTGGGATGGTCGGTCAGAGTGGCCAAGAGCAGCGCGGCGACACCGACAACAACCGAAAGCCACATTGCGACCGGTCCGCTCTGGCCGAGCTTCAGCACGAACGGCGCTGCCATCAGGACGATCGCGACGGGATAATCGATCAGGTAGGCGTGGATAGACTTGGTGATGAAGCGGAACGACATTGGTGACTCCTATGTGCTTGGTTGCTTGAGCGGGTCCTTGCGACGCGGAGAGTGCATCCACCAAGAGGACGATCACGCCGCCCTATGCTGGCAAGCACTCCGCACAACCGTGACAGGTCAGTCCGGTTAGATGCACAGAAAAGCTATGCCGGCACGCCAACCGTTGGAAATGCCCGGTCGTTATAGTTTCCATTCCACTCGCCCGGCGCCATGGAAGCGAGTTAGTGCGGCGTAGAGCGTCGACCGCCAGTCCAAGAGCGGAGTGAACTTCAGGCGCACGAGGCGACGATGCTTCAGTGTCTAGGTGTCGAGGTCAGGCTTGGGAAGATCGTCCGGACCGCGCCATACGTCATCCGCTTCATTCCCAGGGCATCCCACCAGGTCCGCGACGGTCGTCGTGCGTTATGCCGAGGGGCAGCTTTCGACCTTCGGTGTCGCAGCTGTCAGGCGACCTCCTCGATCACGAACTCCCTTCCGTTGAACGAGATCGCGTCACCGGCGCACTTGCCCTCCAACTCAGCTTAGATCGGTCCCTGGGTGGAGATAACAGAACGGCATCTCCCAACGCCTGGCACGCCGCAACACGGCCGGCGCACTCGTCGCTAGAGAAGTGGCGTGGCGTTATCGATTTCATTCTCGGCCGCTTGAGGCCTGGAGCATCTAGTCTAGACTAGTGAGCTGCTCGACGGCCCGTGGCTTTGCGAGCCGGCCCTTCCGAGCACGCGCCGGCCGCGTCAAACGGCGGCGCTTGGGACGAGCGGTGTCGAAGCGTCGCGCCGGTCGTAACGCACGGTCGGCGTCTGCATTGCGACGATCTCCTCGCCGACTGTCGGGTGCACGGCCATGATCGACATGAAGTCTTTCATGGTGGCTCCGCTGCCGACGGCGATGGCGAGCACCTGGATCATCTCGCTGGCCTCTTCAGCGAAGATATGGATCCCGAGGATCCGGTCAGACTCGCAATCCACGACGACCTTCAGAAGCCTGGCCTTGCAATCGCCCGTTACGGCCGCCTTCAGCGGGCGGAAGCGGACCTTGTAGACGTCAACAGCAAGATATTGCGCCCTCGCTTCCAGCTCCGTCAGGCCGACGGTGCCGATCTCCGGGCTGGAGAAAACCGCGGTCGGCACATTGGAGTAGTCGACCTGCCAAGCTTTCTTGCCGAACACGCTGTCGGCGAACGCGTGGCCTTCGCGGATCGCGACGGGCGTTAGGTTGATCTGGTTCGACACATCGCCCACCGCGTAGATGTTCGGGATGTTCGTGCGCGAGTTTGCGTCGACAATGATCGCGCCGTCTGCCCCAGTCTTGAGCCCGGCGCGGTCGAGCCCGAGCGAAGTCGTGTTCGGGGTGCGGCCGAAGGCAAGCAGCACCTGGTCGGCCATCAGCCTTCCGCCCTGTTCGGTCGTAACGTCGATCCTACCCGCACGGTCGCCACCGCCGACGTCCCCGTCCCGTCGTTCGAGGCGGCGGATGGTGTCGCCAAACAGAAGCTTAATGCCACGGTTCGTATAGGACCCGGCGACCGCCTGGCGCACGTCCTCGTCAAAGCCACGGAGCACATTGCTCCCGCGGCACACGACGGTGACGTCGCTTCCCAGCGCGGCAAACAGACCAGCAAACTCCATCGCGATGTATCCGGCCCCCCCGATGACAAGCTTTCTCGGGAAAGTCTTCAAGTCGAAGACGCCGTCCGAGGTGATACCGAGCTCAATGCCGTCGAAGGGAGGCAGTTCGGGCCGTGCGCCTGTCGCGATCAAGATCGTGCGCGCTCGTACGCGGCGGCCGTCTTCGAGGAGGCGCACCGTATGCGCGTTCTCGAGCACAGCGCGAGATCTCACGACCTCGACGCCCGCGCCTTCCTGACCGGTACCGTAGAGCCCTTCCAGGCGTGTAATCTCGCGATCCTTCGCGGCGATCAATGACGGCCAGTCGAAATGCGGGACCGACAAGCGCCAGCCGAATTCCGCGGCCTCGTCGAATGTGTCGCTGAAACGGCTCGCGTAGACGAACAGTTTCTTCGGCACGCAGCCGCGGATGACACACGTCCCTCCCAGCCGATACTCCTCGGCGAGCATCACTTTGGCGCCGTGTCCCGACGCGACGCGCGCAGCGCGGATGCCTCCTGACCCACCACCAATCACGAACAAGTCGACATCGAACTCCGCTTCACGGGAAGGCGCTGACGCCTTGGCCGCCGATGTCGATACGCCTGGGGGGGCCTGCAATAAATCTGTGTCGCTCAAGTCAGCATCCAATCCATTCTGTCCGCCGGTCGAAATGCGTGCGCTGACCGAATTGTCCGCGCACGCGCGGGGGTGAACGTCTGCCTAGAGTTGCTCTCACTCTGAATTCGAATAGTCGAGAGTGTAGCGCACACGCTGCCGCTTCGGACTCGTGGCATCGTGGTTTGGACTTTCGGCTCAGCGCATCCGTCGATGATGCGCGGCCGTACAGACTCGCTCACGAACCACGCATGATTCTCGGCCGCAAGCGTGCGCTCGGGGTCAAGCTCTCCGGGTCGTCTCGAACAGGAACCATGTGCGACGTTCCGCCTCGTCGATCCAGTTTTCGATCAGGCTGGCCGTGGCGACATCGCCGTGCTCGTCGCAGACATTGCGGGCCTGCCGCATGCGCTGTGTGAGCGCCAGGTTGTCTTCCTTCAGCTCGGTCAGCATGTCTTCGGCCGTGACGAAATCCGCTTCATTGTCCTCGATATGCTTCACCCTGGCGATGTGGCCGATCGAGCGGATCGTTGTGCCGCCGATCTTGCGCGCTCCTTCCGCGATGTCGTCCGTCATCGCGAAAATCTGCGCAGCCTGCTCGTCAAGAAGGAGGTGATAATCCCGGAAATGCGGGCCTGATATGTGCCAATGGAAGTTCTTGGTTTTGACGTAAAGCGCGAACACGTCTGCCAGAAGCACAGTGAGGGCGGCGGAAATATCCTTGGTGGCGTTGGAACCGAGATCGGTCGGCGTGTCGAGCGGCACCTCGCGGCGCTTTCTCGCGTCCTCTATACTCATTATTGGATCCCTCCTTCAGGGTTGATGCAGTCTTACTGTTCGTGGAGGATCACTCTGAACAAGCCATTTTGCGAAATAGAGTCTGCACGTTTGCAAGGACTCGGCTCTTTGACGTTAACGCGACATGGTCGAGTCCGCCTTCGATGACTGTCTCTACGTCGGGCCACGTCGGCCTGCGCCATAGCTCCTTAGGCCCGCTTTAAATCCTCGACCAACATCCCCGTGCCGTGGCGCGCGAGCGCCTGGGTCGGGGCGTTGGTATTGCCACTGGTGATGGTGGGCATGATCGAGGCGTCGATTACCCGGAGACCGTCGACCCCGCGGACCCTGAGCCTTGCATCGACCACCGCTCGCGCATCCTGGCCCATCCGGCACGTGCCGACCGGGTGAAACATCGTCGTCACGACACGCTTCACCCATTCGCCGATCTCGGCGTCCGACTGGATGCGCGGGCCGGGCTCGATCTCTTCCGCGATCACCGGCGCCAGCGACTCCTGTGCCATGACCTTGCGGACCGCGCGCACCGATTCCACCGCCGCCCTCAGGTCTTCTTCCTCGCCCATAAAGTTAGGGTTGATGAGCGGCATTGACGTCGGGTCGCTGTCGGCCAGCCGTACCCAGCCACGGCTCTTGGGCTGAAGCACCACGAGTTCGAAGGTGATGCCCGAGCGGTCGCCCGTCGGGCTGATTCCATCGGCAGCGATGATAGGCACGTGATAGCATTGGATCGTGGGTTCGGCGGCGAAGTCGGACGGATTCCAGTGGGAAACCGTCTCGATGCCGTTGCCCGACGCCGGGCCATCCTTGGTGACGAAATAGCGCAGGCCCGCCTTCACGGTGCCGAGACCCTGGGCGGCCGCCTGATAGCCGAGATCGCCCTTTACGTAGGCACGGACCGGCACGATCGCGTGGTCGTGGAGATTTTCGCCCACCTCCCGAGAATCCACTATCACAGCGATACCGTGCTGGCGCAGCTGCTCGGCCGGCCCTATGCCCGAGTGCATAAGGATCTTCGGGCTATGGACGGTGCCAGCCGACAGCACGACCTCGTCGGCCATGATCCTCTCCAGGCCGTTGTCCATGAGCTCGACGCCAACGGCCCGCTTGTTCTCGACGAGGATGCGAACGACCGTCTTGCCGGTGAGAAGGGTGACGCGGCCTGAGGCGAGGTGCGGACGCAGATAAGCGTCGACCGCGCTGCACCGCCGCTGATTTCCGACCGTTGACTGCACCGGCGAGACGCCGATCTGGCTCTCGCCGTTATAGTCGGGATTATAGGGAAGCCCATATTCCTGGAAGGCTTTGAGGCAATATTGGTTCAGCTTGTTGATGCCCTTGGGCAGCTGGACCGACAGGCCACCATCGATGCCGTGATATTCGTCGTGAAAGGTGTCGTTGTGTTCCTGCGCCATGAAGACGGGAAGCAGGTCTTCATACGACCATTTGCCCGTGTTGCCGACCGCGTCCTGCCACGCGGCGTAGTCGCGCATCTGACCACGGACGTAGGCCATCGCGTTGATCGAGGAGCCGCCGCCGAGCACCTTGCCTGAGCGATAGGCTCGCGTGGTGCCGTGCTGGGGAACCGTCTCGTATTTCCAGACATGCCGGTCGTGGGCCAGCATTTTGGCGAACCCGGCAGGAATGTGGATGAACGGATCGCGATCCATGTCGCCGGCTTCGATCAGCGCGATCGACGCATCGGTGTGTTCGGCGAGATAACTCGCAACGACGCAGCCGGCCGCGCCCGCACCAACAATGACAATGTCGTAGGCTTCCTGGGACATCAGTGTCTTTCTTTTCACGCCATTTGTATCGTTCAATCAACACCCGTAGCCGGAGCAGCGCCATCGCGGTGCCTGATCCTGAGTTTGATTGGAACGTGCTTTTGGAGAATGACCTTGCAACGCCGGCGAGGGAAATCACCTCTCGCCATAGAGTCGATAGACGATCGTTATTGCCGCTCGCCCCGCGTCGTGATGCCGTAGCGAGGAATGCCACCGGCCGCATGGCACCTGGAAACCGACGTTGAAACACTTTGGGAGGATGAACACTGAACAAGGTCGCGCCCGAGCAGCGGTGGTAGCGCGCTACGTTCATTCAACGCTTCCCCCCATACATTGGGTCAGGCCGCTCGCGCTTCGTTATTGCAATCCCGTGATTTCAGAAACTCGCTTTCGAACAGCCGCGTGGGAACGACGTATTTGACCGCGAGAATTTACGGTCGCAAGTCACGAAGCCATTGCACCGATCCTGACGCCAGACATTCCCGCGATGATCGCGGCCGCGACGATGGCGCTCATCGCGACGCAGACACCCCAAAGGCGATCGGCATTACGTTGATCAACACCGTGTGCGATCAGCACCACTCTCAGCCCTGAAGCAAGGTGGCTCAGGACGAAGAAGGCGCCTAGTGCATAGTGAGGCAGCAGACGGATATTCCATGCGTCATGAATGAGCCCAGTCGGGGCTCCGATCGCGAAATCCCAATCTGTCGGTATGCCGAGGAAGCTTCGCGCGTAGACGAAGACCGAGTTCATGTGGCCGAGAATGTACACTGAGAGATAGGCTCCCGAAGCTACCTGATAGGTCCGCTGGAAGTCATGCGCTGCGGCGCTCCAACGCCATGCCAGAAAGAGGCCGGTGCCGATCTGGAAAAGCATGGCCGCCACCAACAACGGTTCACCTACGGCAGAGCGATAAACCACGCGTCCGATCTTCATAACGGCCGCATGCGCATCCGGCCCTATCAAGCCGAACAGATGATTGGTGAGATGAAACACCACATATAGAGACAGGACCGCGGCCGTTACGCCGTGGACCACCCGCCAACCCCCGACTGCAGGCACGGCTGCAGCGACCGGATCTCGGGCAGACTGCGACCAGATCGCGATTGCGAGCCAAATCGCGCACCAGACGACCTCGTCGGGAATAGGGCTCTTGATCAAGATCTGGACAACGCCGAGAAAGACATAGAGCGTTGGCGACACAACGCTGGCATAGGCGAGGCGTCTTGAGCCGGGACTGGACGTGGGACGACAAGCCAGAGCGATCCCAAGAAGCGGCACGACGAACGCAACGATCAGGACGAAGGTCGCGCTGGCGATTGCGAGCGGTGGCGGGATTACGGCCTGCGTGCCGACGATGGCATGAAAAGCATTGAGCAGAAATGGATAACAAAGCGCCGCCGCCGCGGGAACCAGAGCCAAATAGTCAAAGCGCTTCTCAAGAAACCTTCCGCGATTCTGCGGGTGAACGAATGCTTCCATCATAAACCTATAAAGCCATAACAATAACCGGTGTCCGAGACGACTTCCAAGACAGGTTTAAAAACTCGCCTTCGCGTATCACGCCGCGCGGCAAGCGGCCAATAACGATTGTCTATCGACTCTATGGCGAGAGGTGATTTCCCTTGCTGGTGTTGCAAGATCATTCTCCAAAGCATCGTCGTGCCGAAACTTTTAGCGCCGAAACCGACACGCGGAACACGATGCCAGATTGAGAAGCCAGGAGGCTCGATATGCAGAGCAACGACGCAATTGAAGTCGTCGCGCCTCTTGGATGCTGCAGCCTGTATCGAGACTGGCCGACGGTGACTATCTCGACCTGTCCGATTCAATTGCGGCATTCCAGGTCCTTGGAGAGACGGAAGTGAGTGCGACTGACAGAACAGAGTATTCGGCTCCGGCGACCCGGCTCGATCGCGGTTCGTTTCGCCGCCTTGCACGATGGGGCGGTGCACCGATCGGTCTGCTGTTAGCGCTCGCGCTCGCTGGCTGCGACGAGAAGGCGCAATCGCAGGTGGCCGCGCCTCCGCCGCCGCCGGTGACGGTGGCACAACCTGTCAAACGGATCGTCACCGACTGGGACGAGTTCACCGGCCGCTTCGAGGCGATCCAGGAGGTTCAGGTCCGTGCCCGCGTCGGCGGCTTCGTCAATAGTGTAGAGTTCAAGGATGGTGCGATCGTCCGTACTGGCGATCTGCTCTACATCATCGATCCGCGCCCGTTCGAGGCGGTCGTGCTACAAGCCGAAGGGCAGCTCGCCGACGCACGCGCCAAGGGGGAGCTCGCCAAGCGCGATCTCGAGCGCGGCCTGACCCTCGTGCAGACCAGCGCAGTCTCCGAACAAGTCGTCGATCAGCGCCGTCAGGCGCTGCAGGCGGCGCGTGCCGCCGAAACTCAGGCTGAAGGCGCGCTGAAGGCCGCACAGCTCAATGTCGAATTCACCCATGTGGTGGCCCCGATCACCGGCCGCGTCAGCCGCCATCTGGTCACCCCGGGCAATCTCGTGCAGGGCAGCGAGGGCGGCGCGACGCTATTGACCTCGATCGTATCGCTCGATCCGATCTACATCTATTTCGACGTGGACGAGGCGACATACCTGAAGAACAACAAGCTGTGGTTCGAGGGCAAGCGGCCGAGCTCGCGCGACACGGCGAATCCGGTGCAGGTGGCGCTGACCGGCGAAACCAAGCCGTCGCATGAGGGCCATATGGACTTCATCGACAACCGGCTCGACGTTTCCACCGGCACGCTGCGCAGTCGTGCCGTGATCCCGAACCATGACCTATCGATTCTGCCGGGCCAGTTCGGTCGCGTGCGGCTGATCGGCTCTTCGCCCTACGAGGCGCTGCTATTGCCGGATACCGCGATCGCGACTGACCAGTCGCGCAAGATCGTGTTCGTGGTGAAAGACGACAACATGGTGGAGGCGAGGGCAGTGGTGCTCGGTCCGCTCGACGAGGGCCTGCGCGTGATCCACGAAGGCCTCAAGCCGGAGGATCACGTGATCGTCGACGGCATCCAGCGCGCTCGCGTCGGCGCCAGGGTCAACCCGCACAAGGCCGAGATCGGCGGCAATTCATGAATCTCGGGCGTCTTTCCGTCAACCAGCCGATTCTGGCGATGGTGCTGTCGATCGTACTGCTGATCGTGGGCACGCTCGCCTATCAGACGCTGCCGATCGCCGAATATCCGCAAGTGGTGCCGCCGACGGTGGTGGTCACCGCGCAATATCCGGGCGCCACCGCGCAGACCGTTTCCGATACGGTCGCCGCCCCGATCGAACAAGAGATCAATGGCGTCGACGACATGCTGTATCTTTACAGCCAGGCCACCTCGAACGGCCAGCTCACCATCACCGTCACGTTCAAGCTCGGCACCGATCTCGACAAGGCGCAGGTGCTGGTGCAGAACCGCGTCGCGATCGCGCAGCCGCAATTGCCGGAGGAGGTGCAGCGCAACGGCGTCGTCACCAAGAAGGACTCGCCCGATATTCTGATGGTCGTCTTCATGCTGTCGCCGGACGATACCCTCGATCAGCTCTACATCTCCAACTATGCGTTGCTGCAGGTGCGCGACCAGTTGCTGCGGCTTGACGGCATCGGCGACATCCAGATCTTCGGCGCGCGCGATTATTCGATGCGGCTGTGGCTCGATCCCGACAAAATCGCCAATCTCGGCCTGACCTCGAGCGACGTGGTTGCGGCGATCCGCGCCCAGAACCTGCAGATCACGGGCGGCCAGCTTGCGAGCCCACCGATTGCCGACCGCGCCTTCCAGCCAAACCTCACCTTCGTTGGCCGGCTGAAAGATCCATCCCAATTCGAGGACATCGTCGTCAAATCGGGCCAGGACGGCCGCATCGTTCGCCTTCGCGACGTGGCGCGGATCGAGCTCGGCGCGCTCGACTATTCCACTAACAGCTTCCTGTTCCGTAAGTCAGCGGTGGCGTTGCGGGTGACGCAGCGGCCAGGATCGAACGCGCTTGCGACCGCTAAGGGCATCAAGGACACGATGGAGAAGCTGAAGGCCAGCTTCCCCAAGGGGCTCGACTACAATATCGGCTACAACCCGACCGAGTTCATCCGGCAGTCCATCAGCGAGCTGATCAAGACGATCTATGAAGCGATGGCACTGGTTGTCGTCGTGGTGCTGGTGTTCCTGCAGGGCTGGCGTCCGGCGATCATCCCGATCGTGGCGATCCCAGTGTCGCTGGTTGGTACCTTTGCGGCCATGGCAGCCCTCGGCTACGGCATCAACAATCTCACGCTGTTCGGCCTCGTGCTCGCGGTGGGCGTCGTGGTCGACGACGCCATTGTCGTGGTCGAAAATGTCGAGCGGCATCTCGCGCGCGGCCTGAGCCGGCGCGATGCCGCGCTGAAGACCATGGAGGAAGTCGGCGGCGCGCTGGTGTCGATTGCGCTGGTGCTGTGCGCAGTCTTCGTGCCGACCGCGTTTCTAGGTGGCATTACCGGGCAATTCTTCCAGCAGTTCGCGGTCACCATCGCGGTCGCGACAGCTATCTCCTGCTTCTGTTCGCTGACCCTGTCGCCGGCACTGGCTTCGCAGATCCTCCTTCCGCGCGAGGAGAAGCGGCCGCCGGCCGCTTGGAATTTGATCGCGCGCGGCTGGGAATGGTTCACCAGGCGGTTCAACCGCGGCTTTGACTGGCTGTCGCATTTTTATGCTGACGTGGCAGGCTTCGTGATCCGACATCGCGTTGTGATGCTGCTCGTCTATGTGGTCCTGATCGGCAGCGCCGGTTGGCTGCTTGGCAGCACGCCTCAGGGCTACATTCCGGCACAGGATCGAGGCTACGTGATCATATCCGCGCAACTGCCGGGCGCGGCCTCGCTGGCGCGGACCACAGAGATCGTTCGCCGGATCGAGAGCATCGCGCTCGATACGCCCGGAATTTCGCATATCGCGGTCTTTGCAGGTCTGTCGGGAGCGACCCGCACACAGGCAAGCAACTCGGCGGCGCTGTTTCCAGTGTTCGAAGAACCGGAGGTGCGCCTCAAGAAGGGGCTGAACGCGCGGGTTATCACGGCGGATCTGCGCAAGCGGCTGTCGGCCATTGAAGGTGCGTTCATCATCGTGATCCCGCCACCACCGATCCCCGGCATCGGCACCGGCGGCGGCTTCACCATGCGCATCCAGGACCGGCAAGGCCGTGGTCCGAAGCTGCTGGCGGCCGCGACTGACGAACTCGTCGTAGCGGCGCGCAAGTCGCCGCTGCTCCTCGCCCCCACTGTGTTCTCGCCGTTCTCGGCGAACACGCCGCAGGTCTTCGTCGACATCGATCAGGTCAAGGCGCAGAAGCTCGGCGTTCCCATCCAGAACATTACCGACACGATCCAGACCTATTTCGGCTCGACCTATGTCAACGACTTCAACCTGTTCGGCCGCACCTATCACGTCACCGCGCAGGCCGACCTGCCGTTCCGGAAGGAGCGTCCTGATCTTGCGCGGCTGCGGACCCGCAACGCCAATGCCGACACGGTGATGCTCGGCAGCGTCATAGATTTTAAGGACGTCGCGGGTCCCGATCGCGTCGCCCGCTACAATCTCTATCCGGCGGCCGAGCTGCAGGGCGAAGGCTTGCCGGGGACAAGTTCCGCGACCGTGATCGCCGCTATGAAGAAGCTCGCCGAGAATACATTGCCGAGTGGCTTTTCCTTCGAATGGACCGACCTGTCCTATCAGCAGGTCACCGGCGGCAACACCGGCTTGTTCGTGTTCCCGATCTGCGTGCTGTTCGTCTATCTGGTTCTGGCCGCGCAATACGGGAGTTGGAGCTTGCCGTTTTCCGTCATCCTGATCGTGCCGATGTGCTTGCTTGCCGCCACTATCGGCGTGCGCATCACGGGTCAGGACGTCAACATCCTCACCCAGATCGGCTTCATTGTGCTGGTGGGATTGGCGGCCAAGAACGCGATCCTGATCGTCGAGTTCGCGCGGGACATCGAGCTTGAGGGTAAACCGCGCCTGGAGGCGGTGATCGAGGCTTGCCGCCTGCGACTGCGGCCGATCCTGATGACCTCGTTCGCCTTCATCCTCGGCGTGCTGCCGCTCGTGATCTCCACGGGCTCCGGATCGGAAATACGCCAGGCGGTCGGCGTCGCCGTGTTCTTCGGTATGCTCGGCGTCACGCTGTTTGGGCTGATCTTCACGCCGATCTTCTACATGGTGGTGCGCAATCTCGCGGAAGGCAAGAACGAGGGCAAGCCGACCCAGACGGCGGTCGCGGCGGAGTGAGTTGCGGTGACGCCGATGCGCGATGAAGCCGGAACAACTCATGCTGCCGTGTGAGGCAGGAGGACGGGCGATGGCCACGACGGTTGAAGGCAATGTTGGAAGTCACGACAATGACTGGACGTCTGCAGAGACTGCCGACGGGCGCAACGTTGGCCTCTCCCTCTGGAGGGGCATTCGAGGAAGGTGCCCGCGCTGCGGGCGGGGTCGCCTGTTTTGTGCGTTTCTCAAGGTCGGCGACCACTGCTCTGTCTGTCGTCTCGATTTCACTTGCCACCGAGCCGACGACCTGCCGGCCTACTTAGTGATCGTCATCGTCGGACACGTCTTGGTCCCGGTAATTCTCTGGATTGAGGTGGACTATGCACCGTCGCTGGCGTTTCAGCTTGGCGCCTACCTTCCGATTACGGCCTTGGCCTCGATAGCTCTCCTGCAGCCGGTCAAGGGCGCCGTCGTGGCGCTGCAATGGGCGCTCAGGATGCACGGCTTCGGCGCGCACCCGCCCGACGAACTCTAGGCTTGAGGCGGAAGGTGCCTCAACAGAACGAGGTCGGAAAAGCGGGCGCGAGCGCCAGCAATTTCATTCGCAGCATCATAGCGTCTGACGTCGAGACCGGCCGCACACGTGCCTTGGTCACGCGCTTTCCACCCGAACCGAACGGCTTCCTCCACTTGGGGCATGCGAAGTCGATCGTGCTGAATTACGAGCTTGCGAAGGAATTCGGCGGCCGCTGCAATTTGCGGCTTGACGATACAAACCCGGCAAAGGAAAGGGTGGAGTACATCGACGCGATCAAGCGCGACGTCCAGTGGCTCGGATTCGATTGGTCGCAGGACCTCCACTTCGCCTCCGACTACTTCGAGCAGCTCTACGCCTGGGCCTGCGATCTCGTCCGCATCGGAAAAGCATACGTGGATGACCAGTCCGCCCACGATATTAGAGAGGGCAGGGGGACATTGACGAACTCTGGCCGGAACAGCCCGTTCCGCGACCGCAGCGTGAAGGAAAACGCCAAGCTGTTCGCGCGGATGCGCGCAGGCGAGTTCAGGAACGGCGAGCGGGTGCTCCGCGCGAAAATCGACATGGCGTCAGCAAACCTCAACCTGCGCGACCCCGTCATCTACCGTATTCTCAACGCCAGCCATCCGCGCACCGGCACGGCCTGGCACATCTACCCGAACTATGACTTCGCGCACGGCCAGTGCGACGCCATCGAAGGGGTGAGCCACTCGCTCTGCACCCTCGAGTTCGAGGGTCACCGACCTCTTTACGACTGGTTCCTCGACAACCTGCCGGTGCCATCGCGACCCCGGCAGTATGAGTTCGCTCGCCTGGGTATTACGTATACCGTCCTCTCGAAACGCGCGCTGACGGAGCTAGTGCGCGACGGCCACGTGGCGGGCTGGGACGACCCGAGGATGCCGACGCTTGCGGGCATGCGCCGACGCGGCGTGCCGCCCGAAGCGGTGCGTCGCTTCATACGCGGCGTCGGAGTTTCGAAGGCCAACAGCACGGTCGACGACGGTGTCCTGGACGCAGCGATCCGGGACGTCCTGAATGAGCGGGCTCCCCGACGACTGGCGGTGCTCAAGCCGCTCAAAGTGACAATCGAGAACTACTATGAGGGCCGGATAGAGGAGTTCGAAGCGCCAAACCACCCGGCGGACCCGGCCTTCGGGACGAGAGTCGTCCGGTTCTCCCGCGAGGTGTACATCGAGCAAGACGACTTCCACGAGGCGCCACCACAGGGTTTCCGGCGCCTCGCGCCGGGCCGCGCGGTGAGGCTCCGCTACGCCTACCTCGTCACTTGCCATGATGTCGTGAAGGACGCCGCAGGCCGTGTGGTCGAGCTGCGCTGCGTCTACGACCCCGACAGCAGGGGTGGCGCCGGCGCCGGGGGGCGAAAAGTCGGGGCGACAATCCACTGGGTCAGCGCGGTGGATGCGTTGCCGGCAGAGGTCAGGCTCTACGGCCGGCTCTTCTCAGCAGCAAGTCCGAGCCCGACGGACCTAGGAGCCGACCTCGACCCACATTCCATGCAAACCCTAAGCGGCTGCCTCGTCGAGCGGGCAACCGCCTCTGATCCCCATGGCCAGGCATTGCAGTTTGAGCGCCAAGGCTACTTCACACACGACGACGATTCCCGCCCAGAAAGGCTGGTCTTCAATCGAACCGCCTCGTTGCGCGAGAGCCCGGAAAAGCCGCCGACAGGGCACCTCGACCTTCTCAGCAAATGAGACGTGTTGCAGAGTATCCTTTCATGGCCGGAGTTCACTCACTGGATCGGCGAGCCGGCCGGCTTCATTTTGTTGGGCTTAGAGATCGTCACCACGACGCTCCCCGGCTCGAAGTCGACGGCGTCGCCAGCGCGGAGGCCAGCCGCACTTCATCCGGCCGAACTAGCGGTTGCTGTCTGTCCCTGCGTTCCAGCATCCGCGGACCGCCGGGGGCAGAAGAACTGATTTGCCCGAGGCTCGTTGCTAGGCTGACAGCGATGCGAAGACGTCGGCTCCGCAGTGCCGGCGCATAATAGCGGTGGCGGCCTCGAACTGCTTTGCACTGGCGGGGTGGACGATTAATACAATGCCACCATTGAGGATCTGGTTCTCGGCCCACTCGTGCACGTGGCCCTCGTGTCGCTTCCCGAACAAAGCTGCCAGCCCGCCCACACTGCCGCCGGAAGCCAACCCCGCCAGCAGAGCCGGTGCGGCTGCTCCGCCAGTCGCCGCTAGGACAGCGCCGGCTCCAGCGAACGACGCGACAGTGGCCACAAGCGAAGTCGTAAGTGTGCGAACCTGCTGCCGGTCGTCACTCAAGCTGATCTCGACGCGGGGCAGCTGCTTGATGTCGCAACCGACGGCGCCGGCGCAGGACGCTGCAATATCCTCCTGCGCCAGGACGCTTATGCGAGCGCGGTCGATCCCCGCAGCTCCCAACTCGCTTACGACAGCCTCGAATTCAACTTCGCTTTGCAGCGCACCAATGACCTCTCGCAACTCGCTCTCTAGCGTCATCTTATAAACCTGCCTTCCCATCTCGGCCCATGCCGCGCACCGCGACCGCCTCTCACGAGTAGTCGCCGCCGCTCTGCTGAGTGAGGTTGCCGAGGTAGTCACGCTTCCCGATCTTCGCTCCGAGGTGCCGGAGGATCGCGTGCGCAATCGAGACGTGAAAGAAGAAGTCGGGCAGAACCAGGTGCCGGATGTAGTCGTCGCCGCCAAACCATCCGCGCACGATAGGCGGCGTCAATTCGTACGTGTGGGACTGCGCGCTAGCAATCTTGTCCGGCTGCACGTTTTGCAGAAAACAGCGAGTCTCAAGGAGCCGTTCCTTCAACGCTGGATACATCATCGGAGTGTTGCGGGGTGCCGGCGGATCGTGTTGCATCAACCTCGCCATGTGCGCCTCGACCTTGTTGCAGGTTACTGAGAACTGTTCTCCGAAAGTAAGCATGTCGGGCGCGAGCCGCTCATTAAGGATTCTCCCAGGCTCAAACGTCTTGGACCGTTCGAGCGCTTGGGCGTCGTCGAGATAGTCGTCCATCACGTTCAACCCATGTAGCATGACAGGAACAGTGATGTCATAGACCGAGAGGGGCACGCTGACCTCCATGCGCTCGTTTGTAGTCTGAACGTCGGTCAGACTCGATAGGTCGATAACCGAAACGTATGGTCACAATAACTCCTTCGATCTCACGGCTTGCCACACCAGCTTGCCGGACTCGACAGTTGCTCCCGCGAAACAGCAGCAAGAGGAGAGCGCCTAAGCATGCGGCCGCCTAGTGATGCAGTACGGGATATCCGTTAACGTAAATCCAGTCAGTGGCCTTCGCGGGCACGTGGCACCCCTGGCAATCGGTGTGGTAGTCGGTAGAGGTGGTCTTGAGCGGCTTGTCCGCGTCGAACCACGACCATCCCCACCCGTCGCCCCACAAGGGGTTGCCGGGGTGCGTTCCCTTGCTGTCTTTCACCATGACGAACCAACCCTTGAGCTTGTCGGCGTGGCTTACTGTACCGGTGGTCATCTCGTTCGTTGAGGTCGCGAAGACTTCTTTCACCAGGACGGCGCCGTCCGGGAACTGCCCCGTCTTCCGGTAGGCGTCGATCGCTCCCGGAGATGCGTAGACGGCGTGCATTTCCTTCGAGCCTTGGCCGCCGTCGGCGGCAATCGCCCAACTCCCGAGCGCTTGGTAGAGGGTTCG
Source organism: Bradyrhizobium sp. McL0615 (assembly GCF_049993905.1). Lineage (NCBI taxonomy): Bacteria > Pseudomonadati > Pseudomonadota > Alphaproteobacteria > Hyphomicrobiales > Nitrobacteraceae > Bradyrhizobium > Bradyrhizobium sp. McL0615. The sequence goes on from NZ_CP188254.1 coordinate 4,229,314, forward strand.
GTAGTCTGCCGGCACGCGCAGGTGCCCGACGGCGTCCACCGCGTTCGCGGTCGGATCGGCCGGAGCAGCCGCTCCGCCAAGCGCCGCCACGGTGCCGGCAACCAGCGAGACGGCGACAGCCAGTCCGACAGTCCTCGATAATTTCATGGTGGCCTCCCTTATTGCCCGAGCGCGGCACGGCGGCTCGGCGCAATGGCTTCAATCAATGTCGAGGCGGCCGCGTGTTCGGCCGTCCCAGTGGTGACCTCAGGATCGGACGAAGCCGGCGAAATTAGAAATTCCGAGTTGACATGCATTCGATAAGCGTGAGCTATCGTGTGAGTGCAAACAACTCAGCACACCGGTTCGGCGTGATGCCGTGCATGTCTCTCCGTGGCTGGGCTGATAGGACGCAGCCAGCCGCCCTGGACCGCAATCGTCTGGCTGCACGGATCAATGGGCGCGTGTCGGTCACGGACGAACGCGAATGACCGTCTTTCCCGCGCGTCGCTCGGTGGCGTTGAGGGTGGCGACGGCATCGTCGAGGGCCGAGACGTTGCCAATGTTCGTCCGCAGTCGTCCGTCACGCACCCGCTGGACGATCTCACTCAGTTGGGCACGATCGGACTCGACAACGAAATCGACCGCTAGGCCATCGGCAGGCTGCGCCTCGGGCGGCCCGACGATGGACACCAGTGCTCCTCCAGTTCGAACAAGGCCTGCGGACCGCTTCTGGATGTCGCCGCCGATGACATCGAACACCAGATCGACGCCGCCGACGTCTTCCAGCGCGTCGTTGTCGAGGTCGACGAACTCCTGCGCGCCGAAGTCGAGCGCTTTCTGACGGTCGGCCGCGCGTCCGGTGCCGATGACATACGCGCCAGCCTCGCGCGCTAATTGCGTCACCATCGTCCCGACTGCGCCTGCCGCGCCGTGCGCGAGGACGCTCTGCCCCGCCTGAAGACGGCCATGCTGGAACAGTCCCTGCCACGCGGTGAGGGCCGAGATTGGCAGGCTCGCGCCCACCGTGAAGTCGACGTCACCTGGCAGCGGCGCGAGGTTGCGTCCTTCGATGGCCACATACTCGGCCAGCGTGCCATCGCGGTACCAGTCCGCGAGACCGAACACGCGCTGTCCCACCGACAGACCCGTCGTGCCATAGCCGAGAGCGATGACCACTCCGGCCAGCTCGTGCCCGGGGATCGACGGTGTTCGGCCGCGGTCGAGGCGATCGGTCCAGGTCGGGGGCCACGTCAGCTCAGTCGGGACGAATCCCGACGCGTGAACCTGAACGACGACGTCATTTATCGCTGCCTGCGGCTCGGGCCGCTCCACCAGCTTCATCCCGGCCGTTCCGGCAGCCTGGTCCGTCACCACGATCGCCTTCATGATAATTTTCTCCTCGGTCATTTGTCACTTTGGTGGAAATGCTGCAGGTATGGAAAGTCCGTTCGACTATTGCGGGACCACGGGTAATTTTCGGGTTGCCCTCGGCGGGGCTGATGGGACGCAGCCGGCCGATCTGGACAGCGCCGGCCGTCCGCGTGCATCGATGGGCGCGAGTTGCTCACGGACGAACGCGAATGATCGTCTTTCCGCTGATCCGCTCGGTCGGATTGAAAGCGGCGACGGCATCGTCGAGGGTCGAGACGTTGCCGATGTTCGTCCGCAGTCGTCCGTCACGCACCCGCTGGACGATCTCACCCAGTTGGGCGCGATCGGACACGAGCACAAAGTCGATCGTCAGGCCGTCGGCGGGCCGCGCCTCGGTCGGCCCGGCGATGGTCACCAGTGTTCCTCGGGCCCGGATCACGCCTGCGGACCGCTTCTGGATGTCGCCGCCGATGACATCGAACACCAGATCGACACCGCCGACGTCTTCCAGTGCGTCGTTGTCGAGGTCGACGAACTCCTGCGCGCCGAAGTCGAGCGCCTTCTGACGGTCGGCAGCGTGGCCGGTGCCGATGACGTAAGCGCCGAACTCACGTGCGAGCTGCGTCACCATCGAACCGACTGCGCCGGCCGCGCCGTGCACAAGGACGCTCTGCCCCGCCTGAAGACGGCCATGCTCGAACAGTCCCTGCCACGCGGTCAGGCCCGGCATCGCCACGCTCGCTCCCACCGTGAAGTCGACGTCACCCGGCAGCGGCGCGAGGTTGCGTGCCTCGATGGCCACATACTCCGCCAGGGTGCCGCCACGATACGAGTCCGAGAGGCCGAACACGCGCTGTCCCATCGACAGCCCCGTCGTGCCATAGCCGAGGGCGATGACCACTCCGGCCAGCTCTTGCCCGGGGATCGACGGTGTTCGGTCGCGGTCGAGGCGATCGATCCAGGTCGACGGCCACGTCAGCTCACCCGAGGTGAATCCCGACGCATGAACCTGAACGATGACGTCGTTTATCGCTGCCTGCGGCTCGGGCCGCTCCACCAGCTTCATCCCGGCCGTTCCCGCAGCCTGGTCCGTCACTACAATCGCCTTCATCGTCCACCTCCCGATGTGTGGGATGTCGTCATTTTCCGAATTCCTTTGCAGATGAGCGAAAATAGAACGGCGAAAATCGATGGTCCAATGACCTTCGGCCATGGAATCGATGCCACCGACTCGGCGTTCAAAAATCGACGGTGCGGAACAAACATCTGCTTCTCACACCGAAGGGCCGGCTATCACAATGATGATCTACCGCTCGTCACCCTTGGCTTGGAAAAATCTCCACGGAGTTGGCGTTACGCTCGCATCACGCGACGCCTCGCAGGCACCCTCGGAGAAGGTCGATGCGACCGGATAGAGTTCAGATCGAGCCAGTCCGTGTAACGGGGGGAAAGTCCTACTCGGGATCGAACACGTTACTGAAAAAATTCGTCAAGGAGTACATAGCCACCAGCCCGACGATCTCCATGACGTTCGCATCCGTGTAGCCTGCATCGCGAACGGCTTTCAGATCGGCGTCACTGACCTTGCCGCGGGTCTCGATGACTTTGCGCCCAAACTGAACGGCGGCGTCCCGCTTCGGGTCGCTGGCATGGCCCTGCCGAGCGAGAATGATTTCATCGACCGCTAGCTTGGCCATATGCTCGGCAGTAAAGCTGGGTATCCTCAGGCAATAGTTGCAGCCATTCACTTCGGAGACAGCGAGGCCGATCCTGTCACGCGTCTTCACGTCGAGCGCCTTGCTCAAGGAGCCGAGCAGGGCGGCCCACGCGTTGAACGCGATCGGGCTCTGTGCGAAGGTCGCCATCATATTTGGGATGAACCCGATGTTTTCGGTGAACGCATCGAGTGTCGGTTTGCAATCGGCCGGCACTTGTTCCGGCTTTAGAGCTGCGCTTCTTGGCATCGTGGTCTTCCGTAAGTTAACTTTACTGGGGCGTGTACTCATAAAAATCGACTGAAAACCCAGTGGTCGCGATACCCAACGTCCGCTGTTGGGTAAAGCGGACCTCGAAGGGCCGGGGCTGGCATGTCCGTAATGACCCTGGCGGTGTGTACACGACCAAGACCCAGGCTGTGTGAAGACCCGGTCGATGCTATGATTCTCTTGCTGAATCGGCGGCTTCATTCAAAATAAAGCACCCGGTCATGTCTTTGACGTAGTTGCCTCGTGCACTCACCGATTGACCTCGTGCTGATGACCACAGGCGCTGCAGCAACTGGCATAAAGAATGCCTTCGCAGGAACGCACCAGCGAAATAGAGCCTCTGTTTCCAGTGTATTTAAATTGGGCTTGATGACGCGATCATAAGGTTCGCACGCGTGAGTGAGACACCCGGGGCGCCGCCAGAAAGGCGGCGCCCCAAATGTTTGGGTGATCTTGGTACTTCGCCCATTGTTCCCGCCATGCCGGATTAGAATCTAGAGGCGTGATACCGGCCTGCTCGTCTCGGTCGACGTTTGGCTACGAAGATCACCTCAAGCGAAGAAGGGCTTGACTGCCTCCAATACTTCGTTCTTGCTCATGGCCTTATCGAATGCCCCGTCTGAACCCGGCTTACCCACCAGCACGCGCACCGACCCGGCATGACGAGCTTCTACCGAATGAATTTGAAGCGCGGTCTGTAGAACGGGCGTTCTGGCGAGATTCGTAATCTGTCCCTTGAAGGCCGCGACGCCAGTATCTTCGATGGTGGATGATAGTGTCGAGAACGTCTTAAAATTAGTAAACACGTCGGCATACTTTCCGCCGGCACTGAAATCGAACTTCGGCGGTTTGACCGCTGCATTTCCCAATACGCCGCTGAGCAGCGCCACATGCCCGGCTTCATGCTCACCGATTTCGCGGAAGAGGCCGCGGTATTTTTCAGGAATAAGGCCATCCGCCCCATTCGCGGTCTTGTAGAACGCTGCCTCGAAGTGCTCAAGCGTCAGCGCATAGTTGAGAATGTCGACCACTTGCTGTGGAAGCTCGGCGCCGAACGCTTCCGTCGAGGCCACGGCAAGCAGAGTAGAGGCGCTCGCCGTTATCATATGGCTGCGATATTTCGCGAGCGCGTCCCTAGCGCTCAGGTCGATGCGCTTGACTACTTCTGGTTCAAGTTCATTGAGAAGGCTGTTTCGATCGTTCACTGGTCTCTCCTCACTTCAGCGAAGGGGCGGTTAGGGCAGTCTTGATAAATGGTTTCGCCTTCGCGAGCACCGCCGTTGGTGGCATCGTCCCATCAAGCCCTTTCTCACTGACGTGTCCTTTACCGGCGGAGGTTGCGGATGGGCCATGTAGGAGTGCCGCGATCATTGCAGCGTGCCGCGCCTCTACGGATACGATCGTTCCTGCTGCTGCCAAATAGTCCGCGTTACTGAGGAGCGGACCTGCTCCATTGAAGGCGGCTATGCCGAGATTCTCAAAGGAATCGGCTGTAGCAAGGACGCTTGAGCGCTGTTTGAAATCTACCTGCGAAAAATCGACCTCGATTTCCGGGATCGCATGGTCGCCCAGCGCCTTCTTCAGGAAGCTTTTATGTGCTTCTTCGTGATCGCGAATTTCGACAAATGTTTCGGTTTCATTTTTCGTGATCCCGCTGAAGGGATGATCCGTCACTTTTGTGTAAAAGGCAGCCTCTAATTGCTCCAGCGCGTAAGCGTAATTCAGGATGGCAACGTCGCCCTCGCCCAAACTGGTAGCCCATGCCGTCCCAATGCCGAAATTGGGCAGGGCCACGCCGCAAACTAACACGGTGCCCGCGGCTGTACCGCTCCACTTTAAGATCGCACGTCGTGAAAACGTAATGTCGGATTTCATCTCTCGCTCCTTCGGGGTAAACGGTCTTCCAGTCGCTGTAGACCGGCGCCTAAAAGCAGTGTGAGCTAGTTCTCTGGACGGGAGAAGCCAGGACCCGACATCATAATGATTACGTTCAGTTATAATCGGCGCCTTCCCGCATTGACGTGCCGCAGCATCACACGCAGGCACGAGCCGTCGAAGATACCCGAGCGCGCTATGGCACGTAGGTGGCCAAGCGGCCGGCTTGAGTTGTTCGGCAGTGCTGCGGAGGAATTCGCCACTGACGGATTGATCGCCTGATCCCAGCTCAAAACGTCCGACCTTCCGCGTATTTTTACTTTTGAATTGGACGGTCGAAGGGGATCGACAACGTCTCGGATGGGCATGTTGACGCGTGCTGACAAATAGTCTCAGCCACCGCGCTATATGTGATGGCGGTAGTCCGAACGCGGATGCCCTTAACGGACATGCCGACCTGCCCGACGGATGTCTGCTGTCGAGGGTAAGGCCGACATGTGGCAGGACGCGCCATCCGCGGCTTTATGAGTACGCGCCCTAACACTACTTTGGCAGATTTTAAGCGGCACGGGATTCCCAAATCAGTTTTTCTGTGACTCATGGGTGGTCGGCTCTTGGAGGGCTGACCATGGTGGACTGGGAAGACGAGCTCGAACGCTGGCTGAAGCCATTCCTGGATCGGTTGGGTCATAAGACCCGGCAGCGGATGTGTCCGCTTTACGTTGCGGGATTGATCGGTCCTGGTGATCGCAAAAGCGTTCAGCCGATGGCGGAACGCCTTGCAACGGGCAACTACGATCAGTTGCACCATTTCATCGCCGATGGTGTCTGGGACGCAACACCGCTGGAATCGGAACTGCTCAATCAGGCCGACCGGCTTGTCGGCGGCAAGGATGCGGTGCTGGTTATTGACGACACCGCGATGCCGAAGAAGGGCGAGCGCTCAGTTGGTGTCGCGGCTCAATATGCATCGGCTCTTGGCAAAACGGCAAATTGCCAAACGTTGGTGTCGCTGACACTTGCGCGCGGCGAGGTGCCGGTGATGATCGCATTGCGTCTCTTCCTACCCGAGAGCTGGACAAACGACACCCCTCGTTTGAAGCGCGTCGGCGTACCGGTCGAATACCGGACGCCACGATCCAAGCCGGAGATCGCTTTGGCGGAGATTGATCGCGCGATGGCAGCCGGCGTACGCTTCGGTTGTGTGCTGGCGGATGCAGGATACGGCCTCAGCGCGCCGTTTCGACAAGGTCTCACGACACGCGGGCTGGCCTGGGCCGTTGGCATCCCTCGTCACCTCAAGGTGTATCCGGTTGGTGTGCAGCTCATTTGGCCGATTACCAAAGTTCGGGGTCGGCCACGTAAGCGCCACGTGCCAGATATTCTATCGATCGCGGCCGAAGACATGCTGGCCAGCGCCAAGTGGAAAACTGTGAGTTGGCGCAACGGGACCAAAGGCCGGCTGAAAGCCCGATTTGCTGCTATCCGTGTGCGCACCGCCGACGGACCTCCTCAGCGAATATGGGATAAGGGTCAACAGCATCTGCCAGGCGACGAAGCCTGGCTCATCGGCGAGCAACGCGCCTCCGGGGAGAAGAAATACTATCTCGCCAATCTGCCGGCCGCGACAAATCTGCGCACACTAGCCGCCACCATCAAGGCACGATGGATTTGCGAGCAGGCGCATCAGCAGTTGAAAGAGGAGCTCGGGCTCGATCACTTCGAGGGGCGATCATGGCAAGGTCTGCATCGTCACGCGCTGATGACTATGATCGCCTACGCCTTCTTGCAACACCGTCGCCTCGCACAAGCGAGGCGGAAAAAAAAGAATCAACGGACCTCCGCCTCAGCCAAGCTTGCCGGCGGTACGCCACGCCATCGTCGATCTCATTCTGCGACCGCCATCTCAGCGATGCCCATACTGCAGAAGACGAATACGTGAAAAGCCGCAGCAATAAATCTGCCAAAGTAGTGCTAATACTCATACGAGATCCAGAACGTCGGCGAGCGGACGGCGCGGCTTCTGCGCCCAGTTTCCCGGACGCTCCGGCCCCACGGACAACAGCATGACCGGCACTTCGTCCTCAGCCAGTCCGAACTCGCGGTGCACCGCTTCGGCGTCGAAACCGATCATCGGCGTCGAACCCAGGCCCAGCGAACGGGCCGCATAGGTCATCGCCGCCGCGCCGAACGTGCCGGTGCGGACTGCCTCGTCGCGCTGGCGCTGCGGGTACTCCATGTACAGATCGCGTGCGGGGATTTCCCATTCCGGCACCATCTTTGCCGGCATGATGCCCGCTTTCACCAGCGGTGCCAGACGCTCTGGTACTACGCTGGAATCGGCCAACTGGCCGCAGACAATGAAGGTAACGGCTGCTTCGGTGATCGCGGGCTGATCCCAAGCGATCGGACGCAACCGAGCCTTGGCTTCAGGCGTGCGCACAGCGATGAAGCGCCAGTTCTGCAAGTGGAAAGACGTTGGCGCGGTGGTGCCGATACGCACCAGCTCGCGGATTTGGTCGTCGCTCAAGGTGGCGGCAGGGTCGAAGTACTTGGTGGCGCTGCGGCTCAGGATGCATTCGATGACGGCGTTGGTCATGGTGGTTCCGTTGGTCGTGGCGATTCCGTCGGTCATGGTGATTCCTATGGGTGAAGGGATAGCTTGAGGTGCGAGAGTGCTTTCGCTCTCTTTGCTGAGAACGCTGCGGCGATGGGGCCCCCTCGACGTCTCATGCCAGGGGCCATGGGTAGTTTCGCGGAAGCGAAGGCAGAAAGATGCGACCTCGCTTCCACAACTGCTCGGTGAAAGGCGGCGGCTTGACTAGTGACACATCAGCATCCACCACGTTCACGGTCGGACCGGCCGGAGCCGCTTCGCTCATCTACGCGCGCAGCTACGGTGCCGTGACCAGCGAGACGGCAACAGCTGGGCCGACGGTCTTCGGTGATTTCATGGTGGTCTCCTTTGTTACCCGCGTGCGGCACAGTGGCTCGGCGCAATGGCTTCATTCAATGTCGAGGCGGCCGCGTGTTCAGCCGACCCAGTGAGCCTCAGGATCGGACGCGGCGGGCGAAATTGGAAATTCCGTTTGGACATGCATTCGATAAGCGCAGGGTATCGTTGCCCGAAAAGTGCTGTGCGTACGCTCCGTCGGTCAGGGCAGGGAAGCGCATCGCGTAACCGCCGCTGCTCTCGAAGCGCACAGGCAGCACGCTCGTAACGCATGGCGGTGAGGATTTCAGACGGAGAATCACGCAATTCGGACGCCTGCACACTTTGTCGGCGGTATCGATGTTTAGCGTGCGAATGGATGGCGCCTCGCTGACGCCTCGCTCAACGAGCCGTTACTTCAATGTAGCAAGATAGGCAACGAGGTCCGTCCGGTCCGTCGGGTTCTTCAGCCCTGCGTAGGGCATCCTGTTTCCGGGAACCACCTGCTGTGGGGATTCCAGATACGCATCGAGGATCTTCGTATCCCAGACAATGTCGGACTTCTTCATCGCGTTACTATAGCTGAAGCCGGGAACCGTACCCGCCTTCCTGCCGATGATCTCCCCCAGGCCCGGCCCGACGCGATTGGCATTATCCGTCGCATGGCAGGATGCGCAAGCTTTGAAGATGGCTTTTCCGTGCTCGGCGTCCTGTGCGTAGCCGCGATTTGCGGTTGCTCCCGCAACTACGAGCAGCGCGATAAACGCGCGAATCTTTCCCGCGCTTTTCATAGGGGGACGTCCTTTTTAGATCGGGATCAGAGGTGGCGCGGCCGCGCAACATAATCGTTGAGGTCGTCGCCGAGCCGAAGCGCGAGAGCCCCTAGCGGTCCTGTCGGGTTGTAGCCTGCATTGAAGGGGTAGACGGATGCACCGACGACAAACAGGTTTTCTGCATCCCAGTGCTGCAGGTGAGGGGAGACGACGCTCGTCGCAGGGTCGCTTCCCATAATCGTGCCACCAGTGACATGGGTGGTCTGATAGATGCGACTATCGTACGGCTCCTTGCGGGGCGCTGTCGGCGGCGCGATGTCGGCACCTGTCGCTTTGGCGATCTCGTCGATCTTCTTCGACAGAAAGACGGACATCTTGCGCTCGTTCTCGCGAATGTCGAACGTCATCCGCAGAAGCGGTTGACCATAGGCATCGACATAGCTCGGGTCCAGGTCGACATAATTCTCCCGATGCGGATACCAGCTTCCGTGGGCAGATATGGTGAAATTGTGGGCATACCAATCGGCGTTGGCCTTCTTCCAGGTCGAGCCCCATTTCGGGGTTCCGGGCGGCACCGCACGGCTCGTAATCGGCCGTCCATTCGTCACGTTGGCGTAGATGTAGCCCCCTCCAAAGAAGCCAAGACCGCTGTGGTCGAAATTGTCGCCGTTAAATTCGTCGATCACCGTCTGTGAGGCACCGGACGCCAGGAACGGGTTGATCCAGCGATCCTTGAAAAAGACACGCGTGCCAGACATTGTCTGGTGGCAAAAATTCTTGCCGACGACCCCGTGAACAGTGTTCGGATTGTAAGGCGTCCCAATCCCCGCCATCAGCAGAAACTTGGTATTTGACATCGTGAAAGAAGAAAGTACGACGACGTCGGCCGGCTGTTCGTACTCCTCGCCGGTTACGCGATCGATGTAGCGAACGCCCCTCACGCGTTTTGCCCTACGATCATAAAGAATATCGAGAACATGGGTTTGCAGACGCAATTCGAAGCTCTTGCGCTTTCTCAGCATCGGATAGAGCAAAACTTCGGGGCTCGCCTTGGCATTGGCTTCGCAGATGAAGCGCTCGCAATGGCCACAGAACTGGCACTGACCAAGCTGCATGCCATCGGGGTTGGTGTAGGGCTCCGGCGAATTCGCCGCCGGCAAGGGAAAAGGTTTGCAGCCTAGCTTTTTGGTTGCCTCGCTGAAGATCACGCCCGCTTCGGTGATAGGCAGAGGTTTTTGCGGAAACTCGTTCTGCCGTGGTGCCTCGAACGGATTTCCGCCCTCCTGCACCTTGCCACGCAGATTTCCTGCCTTGCCGGCAATGCCGAACAGCTTTTCGAACTGATCGTGATAGGACTCCATCTCGGCATAGCTGACGCCCCAATCCTGGATCGCCATTTCAGCTGGAATGGCCTTCTTTCCATACCGGTTCTCAAGGTGGGTGCGCAAAACAGGGTCAGACTCGCTCCAGCGCCAGGTCTGCCCGTTCCAGTGATTGGCCGCACCGCCCATTCCCTCGCCGGGTTTGAAGGCCTGGAGACGCCGTATCGGCAGCGCCGTTTCGCCGTCATTATGGCGAAGCGTGTAGGTCTGGACGGACCAATCCTGAAAGAGATCACCATGCACGTCCCAGCGCAGTTCGTCGCGCTGTGATGGCAGGCTTGTTGCGGCGGTATGGGTGCGGTCGATTCCACGTTCAAGGACGACGACATCGACGCCCTTGGCCGTCAGCTGGCGAGCAGCCAGCGCCGCTGTGAATCCTCCGCCAACGAAAACGACGGTGCGATGTTTCAAGCGTGTAGCCATGATTTCTTCCCTTAGGCGAAGTCGGCGATAGATTTCGGATCGGCAGCACCCGGGAAGGGCTTGCCACGGAAATCGATCATGTCTTGGGAATGAACTGCAGGGAGACCTGGATAACCAATCGCCTTCCAGAATACTTTGCCGACATTGCCGCCATAGATGGGATCGGCAAAGCAGGCTTGTTCGAATAGCGGATAGACGAGTTCGTTGAACCACGCGGTGAGCTGGACGCGCTCGTCCGTGACCTTGCCGTCGGCAATTTCATGGAGAAATTGGTCAGCGCCACTCTCATCCAATTCACTAAAGGCCTTGCCATTGCGTTTCCGGCAGGCCGCATCCGCGGCGGCGAGTCCCGCCTTGAAAAACTGCTCGGGTGTGAGCGGCAATTGATAACCCAGTTCAGGCTTACCCTCTCGCCAGGGGCCGCGCATATAAAGGCGCGCGCCCTTACCGAAACCACCTGCCAGTTGTCGGTCGATGTAGGCTGCAAGCCCGCAATCGACGCCGCCGGGTGTCAGCGCATCCGCAGGGCACATCACGTTGACCATTACCTCGACGAAGCCGGCTTCGTCCGGGCCGAATGACAGATAGCCAAGCACTGGCGACGGCAACTTGGCAGCGATAGTACTCGCGGAAGCATCCACGGATTGGGAGGGGACCGGTTCGGATGCTTCCGCGAGCGCCGCGGTTCCTGTCAGGAGACTCGGAGCCAGCGAAGCGGCGCCCGTGGCGGCGGCAACGCCGAGAAAGCCTCGACGGTTCGGATGGAAGGTTTTGTCGCTTTGGTCATTGGTCATCGGAGTTGCAGTCCACCTTTTCATCGCGGCATAATCGCGTGATCATCCATGTGCGAGGCGTCCCTCTGTGCCGCGGAAGCGCGGGTCGCCTCATGCGGAGTTCAGTCTGCCTGACACGCGTTCGCGGTCGGGTCGTTCGGAGCAGTTCCGCTGATCTCCGCTAGCGCCGCCACAATGGTGGCGAGCAGGGAGGCGGCAACAGCCAAGCCAACAGTCCTTGTAATTTCATGGGGCTCCTTTGCTGCCCACGCGCGGCGCGGTAACTCGCCACAACGCCTTCAACCAGTGTTTCAATCCCTGTGGAGGCGACCGCGTGTGCTCGGCCGGCCCAGCAGACCCAAAGATCGGACGCAGCCGACGAAATTAGAAATTACCTTTGGTCATGCATTCGATAGGCGTGAAGTATCGTCCAAAAGCGCTGTGCGCGCTTGAATCCCGTCCGTCTTCGATCAGCCATCGAAAAGCGCGCCGTACTCGAGGTGTCGGGCGGCACAGGAAGACATGAAGGGCACTTCGCGATCACCCTTTTTCCATCGCCTCGCAACACGTCAAAAACGCCATGCGCCAGCCGCGATCCGTACCTTTGGCCGGGCAGCTTGCTGTGGAGCAGGACGAGGCGGCTTTTGGTAGGCGACTGCGAGCGCGCCGTCGCCGAATGGCATTTCAAGCCGGCTCATTGCTGGATTGCCCGATTACGGCCGCGGGAAGCGGGGCGAGCTGCGTGTGTCTGGACGACTGGCGACGTATTGTGGATTCGCCGTGCCATCCGCGGACTTTTCCGCTGCGGTGGCGTGCGGCCCGCAGCACTTTGTTTGCGCGCCGTCGCGCTCGGCCAGTGCGATCGGGCACGATTGCGCGTGATCGCATGCCGCGTCAAATATCGTCCCCGTGCTGCAGCGCACGAGCGGAAGACTTGAGCCAACAGACCCTGCTGGAACACTTTCGTCGCACTCTAGAGGCAGAGTGAACTGAAAGGAGTCGCCCCGAGGTTCATTCGCGCCGGCCCACATCCGGGCCGCCGTGCGCCTCGATGATGGAACGACAGACGGTCAAGCCTATGCCGACGCCTCGGACCCTAGTAGAATAGAGGGCCTCGAAGGGTCGGTCCACACTCTTCAGAGCCAATCCCGGACTCGAATCTTGTACTGCCACCAGCGCGCCGTCTGATTCCTCTTTCTCCGTGCAAATCAGCAACTGCCGTGCTTCTTCGCGCATGCTGCTCATTGCCTCCACTGCGTTGATCCTCAAATTGAGGATTACTTGCTGTAGTTGCACCCGATCTGTTTGGACAGGCGGTGAGGGCTCTGCGAAGTGCGTCAGGACTGCTACGCCGTTTTTCGTCACCTCGTCACGCGTCAGCTCGAGCACGTCGCGGATCGCTCCATCTCCACGCGCTCCTTCTTCGGTGGCGCCTCCTTGAGGAGCCCCCGGATCCGGTAGATCACGTCACTGGCCCGATAAGCGTCCCTCACGATGCAATCGAGCGCTTGTCGCACCTCGTCCAGGGCCGGGGGGCGATGATCCAGAAAGTGCCGAGCGGCTTGAGCATTAGTGACAATCGCCGCAATGGACTGTGTTACGTCAGGGACGACCGAGGCTGCGAGCCGTCCTATCGTTGTGATGCGGTCGACGCGCGCCAGATCGACCTGCACCTCGCGCAAGGCTTTGGAGGCAAGCGTCAGGGACTGCGTTCGGAATGGTACGGCATCAAGGGTTTTTTCGGTATTGTCTGGTGGGGCGCCCAAATGTCCAGTGTCGGTCATCGCGTTCTCCTTTGGATGTTCGGAGCGGAGCACAAGACCGCGAAAGGTCTGTCCGCTGGCTGAGCATCCAACAAATGATCTAGCCACTCTTGGAGGAATTTGATCCGGACCGGAGGCCCTTGCTTTTTTACGTGGAATTTTGGCTTGCGGCGCGCCGTCAGGCTCACTGTTCCACAGTCGGAACAATACCGTCGGCTGCCCCTGCGGCGATTGCGAGGGTACTTCGCGTGGTATACCGTGATGCCACTTCGACGATGCTTTCTTTGGGCGTGCGCGGTGTCTATTGGACTTGCGGCGCCGTGTGCCGCGATAGCGCGCTTTGCCACGGGCAGAAGATGGACGGCGCGCCATCGCTACAAACCTGTCCATCGTGAACCAGGTGCGGTGATGGGACTCCCGGAGTGGTCTGCAAGCTCGCTCGACACTTTCGCTGGGCATGTCGAACACGTTTGTTCGGTTGCTCAGGGGGCAGCGCCTCCGCCGGGGGTGGAAGCAGTATCAAGCTCCTGGCAAAGATCAGCAAAAAAATACGGACTTGATCCGGTCGATAGCAGGGCGCCGCGGATCCTCACGCCTGCTGAATTGAAGCATTGTCGCGAACCGCTCGATAAGTTCACCTTTAGTGCTCAAGAGGAGATAAATGAACTATATAAGGTGGTTCGTGAAGCTGGTTATGCCATCTTGCTCTGTGATAGCTCGGGCGTCGTAGTCGCGCATCGCGATGAAGATGCGCGGGCAAGCGAGTTCAAATATTGGGGAACTTGGCTTGGTGGGGTGTGGTCCGAGGAGTTGGAAGGCACAAACGGCATCGGCACCTGCATCATAGAAGAGCGGCCTGTCACGGTCCACAGAAGCCAGCATTTTAGGTCCAGACACATTAACTTGAGCTGCTCTGGTGCGCCGGTCTTCGGGGTTGACGGGCGATTGATAGCAGTGTTGGACGTCTCTGCCGTCGATCCTGAACTCTCGGAACGAGCGCACGCGCTCACTGGTGCGCTCACACTGCGATCGGCCTGCGCGATAGAAGAGCGACTTTTTCGTGAGCACTTCCGTCGAGAGTGGGTCGTCGCGGTAGCGCCGCCGGAGGGAGGCGCTCGAGGCATGCTGTTGGCGATTGACAGCGACCAACGTATCATGGGCGCAAACCGGTTCGCGCGCACATCCCTTATGCTCGATGATCGTGGACTCCGGGCAGGTACCAGCTTGTGGTCGATCTTCGAGCGAAACGTCGACATTTTCCGGCACCGGGACCGGACCGATTTTTCTGTGCGGTTACTCATCGCCGGCAGCAATGAAAATCGGCCCGCGCTTGTCACTCCACCCGATCGCCCTGTGACTGCCTCGAACAATCCAACGAGCCATGACCTGCACACGCGGCCGCGCCTGGGCTCGATTGATGTTTCGACACCGCCGCCAGCGCCGCAAGCATGGGGCGGATTGTCGCCGGGCGCAATGCGTCGGGTGCGGGAATACGTGGAAGTGCATTTGGGCGATACTATCGATCTGTCGATGCTGGCTGGAGTTGCCGGACTATCAGTACATCATTTTGCACGACAGTTTAAGCAATCAGCCGGGTTGACGCCGCATGTCTACCTCACGCAAAAGCGCGTTGAGCGCGCCCAGGAGATGTTGGTTCAGACGGATCTTCCGTTAGCGGAAATTGCGTTCGCCGTGGGCTTTTTCGACCAAGGTCATCTAGCACGTCATTTCCGTCATTTGCTCGGTAAGACCCCTCGAGAGTTTCGATGGTCGCAACACTAGAAGCAAAGAACGTTTGCATTGCCGAAGATTTCGCTGAGGAGATAGGTCTGTCGCATGGCCACCACACCGACCGAAGACGCGGTCAAGGAATCCGATGCGGCCTTCACACCGCGAGAGCGTCCGCGCGACCGCGGTGAGATACGCTGGACGCACCTGAAGCCCCAGCTCTCGAGCAGCCTGGGACCCTTTGAGACCTCGAGTCGTTCAGGTGGTGCACCACGATCATCACGGCTCTGCGTTCGCTGTCGGCCGTGGCGACGTCGCGGACTCACAGGAGGCGTTCTGCCGTCCTGCGGCGGAGCGTCTTCAGGTCGTTCGCGAGCACGCGAATGCCCTCGGACAGCTTCTCGGTCGCCATCGCGTCCTCGTTCATGATCCACCGGAAGGTTGTTTCGTCCATCGGACCCGCGGGGTCCAGGTGTTTTATGTCGACGGCGTCTTCGCTCACGAACCAGTGGCAGATCCCGTCTTCCGCCGTCCGAAGGGAGCGTGGCTCTGCGGCGGTCGGCGCCAAGACGCGTTTGAGCTCGCCCCCCTCGGACGCAAGGGCGTCCATGAGGGTTGGCGCGATCGACAGCCGATCGCATCCGGCCAGCGCCTCGATCTGTCCAGTGTTACGAAATGACGTGCCCATGACGATCGTCTCGATGCCGTTCGACTTGTAGTATCCGTAGATGTCCCGCACGGACCGGACCCCTGGATCCTCGTCGGCGGCGAAGTCCTTTCCACCAGACTTCTTGTGCCAGTCGTAGATGCGGCCCACGAACGGCGAGATCAGGAAGGCGCCAGCTTCGGCGCTGGCAATCGCCTGCGCCCGGTTCAGCAGCAACGTCATGTTGCACTTCACACCCTCACTTTGGAGGATCTCTGCAGCTCGTATTCCCTCCCACGTCGATGCGAGCTTGATGAGCAGGCGCTCGGGTCCGACGCCGCGCTGCTTGTAGCCGTCGATAATCTGGCGCGCCCTCGCGACCGATGCTCCGATATTGAACGACAGGTTGGCGTCCACCTCGGTGGACACAAAGCCTGGCACGAGCCGCAAGAGCTCGACGCCGACGGAGACTGCGATCCGGTCGGCAGTCGCGGCGGCGACCCGTGCAGCGTCGCCGCTCCGTTTTCGTCCCCATGTCAACGCTTCTTCGACAACATCCCTGTACTCGGGATTGTCGATAGCTTTCAGGACGATCGTGGGATTCGTCGTGCAGTCTACCGGCTTGAGACGCGACACCGCACCAATATCCCCCGTGTCGGCGACCACCGTTGTCATTGCGCGTAGTTGATCCAGCTTCGACGCCAAGGCCTTTTCCTCTCGATGTCGGCTCAAGCCGTGCATGCGCCATGCCTGCGAAACCGATTTCCTGTCGTCGGTTCGCGCTTTTTTATGCCTCGCGCGTGGCCAGGGTCGTCGGGTCAGACGGGCTTTCCCGACTGCTCCTCTTCGAACGTCACCGCTACCGCCGCGTTTGCCGAGAGGCGAACCCTTTGCCCCTCGACGTCGGCGACCAGCCCGAGGTCGATGAAATGCGCGTGGTCCTTGTGCTGGCCCTCGCCGCTGTCGCGCTTGGCGAGCCTGATGCGACCGTTCGCGACACCGTCGACGGTGCCGACGTGAACGCCGTCTGCGCCGATCACTTCCATGTTCTGGACGATCTTGTTCGTGGTCATCTCGTCTCTCCTTGTTTCGCCGACTGTGGCGAAGCTAAGCGTGCTCCGCCAGCCGGAGTCCCGCGATTTGCCAACGCGTGTGCGCCGGGGAAAAAGTCCGGTAGCTCGCGCCGACGGTGTGACGCAAGAACCGCCCCGCAGCACGAACTGGCCGGACATGAATTTTGCCGTTGTACTCGCCGGCCGCTCCCTCGACCGCGCGGAAGCGCAAGTATTGGCGAGGATGCGTCAACCCTCGTTTCACGGAAGCGAAGTAATGCTGTGTCCGCCGCCGTCCACACGTCCCTGCGCCGCCTCAGGCGGCGCTTCTGCGCGGAAGCTTCCACTGCGGGCGGACGAAGTGGCAGGTGTAGCCGTTCGGGTAGCGTTCCAGGTAGTCCTGGTGCTCGGGCTCGGCCATCCAGAAGTCGCCAGCGGGCGAAACCTCCGTCGCTACTTTGCCCGGCCACAGCCCTGAGGCCTCGACGTCGGCGATGGTGTCCTCGGCGACGCGGCGTTGTTCCTCGCCCGTGTAGAAAATCGCCGACCTGTAGCTTGCGCCTCGGTCGTTTCCCTGCCGGTTGGGCGTCGTCGGGTCGTGGATCTGGAAGAAGAACTCCAGCAGGTCGCGGAAGCTCGTCTGACTCGGGTCAAACGTGATCTCGATCGCTTCCGCGTGCGTGCCGTGGTTGCTGTACGTGGCGTTCTTGACGTCGCCGCCCGAGTACCCAACCCGCGTTGAGACGACACCGGGCAGGCGTCGCACCAGTTGCTGCATTCCCCAAAAGCAACCCCCTGCCAGGATCGCGCGTTCTGTAGTCGCTGCCATCGTCAAGCCTCCTGCTTTGCGAAGAGCTTTGCGTACTCGCCGTACCCCTCGCCCTCCAATTGATCGCGGTGGATGAACCTCAAGGAGGCCGAGTTCATGCAGTACCTCAACCCGCCCTTGTCGCGCGGCCCATCCGGGAAAACGTGGCCAAGGTGGCTGTCGCCGTGCTTGGAGCGAACCTCCGTCCGTGCCATGCCGAGCGAGCTGTCAACGTTCTCGACGACGTTTGCGGCCTCGAGGGGCCGCGTGAAACTCGGCCATCCCGTCCCGCTGTCGAACTTGTCGAAGGATGCGAACAGCGGCTCGCCGGAAACCACGTCGACGTATAGGCCAGACTCCTTGTTGTCCCAGTATTCGTTGGCGAAGGGGCGCTCGGTCCCGGCAGTCTGCGTGACGCGGTACTGCTCGGGAGTCAACTTCGAGACCGCTTCGGGGTTTTTCCTGTAGGTCGGCATTCGCCGTGCTCCTTTTGTTCAGAATTGAAGATAGGCACCGGATGGTCGACCGTCCAATCACTTCCGGCTATCGAAACGATGCCACGCGGATCGACACCAGGAGGTGTTTCAATCCGCCGGGGCCGATCTATTGGCCCAGGCGACGGGTCTGACAACTGCGGGAACAGGACCTTGAATCGGCGCTCGCCCGACTATTCCCAAAGATAATTCGTCAACCACTTCCATTCCAAAGTTGAATTTTCGTTTTCCAGAACGCACGGTCACCATGCAAGAAACTAACGCGGACAGCGCGAGGGGCGCCATTGGGGAGAACTAGAATGGACGACGAAGTTTCGAAGGGGCGCCCGGTCAGTACGCCGATCGAAGCCTCCGCGGAGACCTTGAGCGGCTTTCGCACGCTGGACATCCGAACCGACCGACTGCTTTCATCATGGCTGCGAGAGGCGGGCGTTCCTGAAGGCGCCCTGAAGGCGAACGAACCTGCCCCCGATTTCCTTCTCCCCGAGGCAACTGGAAAGCTCGTTTCATCTTTGGAATTGCGACAAACTGCACCGTTGATCGTCACCTTCGTTTACGGGACCTGGTCCCCATTGTGCGCAGCTGGACTACTCGCTCTTCACGGGGCCACCTCCAGTATCCGCACTGCCGGCGCCAGAGCAATTGTCATAACGCCCGAGACTGGAGACTTGCCACGAAATTTCAAACGCGATCACCGACTGGATCTGGAAATCCTCTCCGACCTAGATCTTGGGGTGAGCCTTTCGTTCGGCCTGGTGTCCGTGTTGCCGGTGGAGATAAAGAGCCGTCTCTTGCGGCGCGGCCTTGATCTCTCCGCTCCCTATGGCTTCTCCTTTTGGATGTTGCCAATGCCGGCCACCTATGTCCTCGACCAACGAGGGATCATCCGTCGAGCGTGTGTCGGGCCGGACTCCATCACGGGAGCGACGATCGAAACCATGCTTGCTGCACTGTCCGAATTGGATGGGCCTAAGCCTCGTCCTTAGAGCCTGACCGGAAATGAGATGAGGTCAATTCAAGAGGCTACAGCGGGGCGACTGCAACTGCGTCATGCCCGCGACAAGCTTGGGCATGAGGAGGCGGGACCGGGGCTCGTGATTTGGATCAAGGAGCCTGCACCTTGTGCGTCAGCTTTGCGAACATTGTCCTTGTTCGAGGCAGGGGCAGATGCGCGGCCGAGTTTGTCCAGCGCACTCGTCCAGTCGCGAACACGAGCAACCTTGATAAAGGCATCAAGCGCCGGCGAATACTGCCTCCCCGCCACGGCCAAAAGCTGCACCTCGTGCCGGACGGGGTCGCCCTCAATTGGAATGGCGGCGAGCGACGGCAGCCTGGCAGCGTGCTCTGGCGCCAGGATGGCCCCAAAACCGGCGGATGCCATTTGCTGAAGATGCCTTTCCTGATCGCTCCTGTGCA
The DNA here is from genome assembly GCF_049993905.1 of Bradyrhizobium sp. McL0615. Classification (NCBI taxonomy): domain Bacteria; kingdom Pseudomonadati; phylum Pseudomonadota; class Alphaproteobacteria; order Hyphomicrobiales; family Nitrobacteraceae; genus Bradyrhizobium; species Bradyrhizobium sp. McL0615. Next base: position 4,248,717 of record NZ_CP188254.1, read on the forward strand.
CAACTTTAGGGCCTGGATGGTCGGCAAAACAAGCCTGCTTGAATCGGCCTGCGACGTCGCATCCGACCCTTTCGAGAAATACCACCTCATGCAAGTCTTGGAGCGGGATAATGGTTTGCCTCGCCATCGGATGTTTCCGAGACAAGACGAGCACGTACCGCTCCTCGAAGAGCCGCCAGCGATCGATACGCTCAGGTAGCTCCACGGCGTCACCGACGAGTGCGGCATTGATCTCGCCATCCAAAAGCATCGCAACGAGCCCGTCGGCATCCGCCTCGCGCAGATCGACTCGAAGATCAGGAATTATCCTGGCAAGTTCCAAGAGCAATTCCGTAATGAGTGCGGCGGAGACTGACGGCACCAGCCCGATCTTGAGCGGGGCGATTGTCTTCTTTTGATAGCCTCGCGCCTGAAGCCGTACCGACTCCGCGGCGGCAAATATTTTCTCCAGCGTGGGCAAAATCATCTTGCCCAGCTCGGTGAGCTGGGTGAGGTGACGTTCACGGTGAATCAACGCGCCACCGAGTTCTTGCTCCAGTTTTTGTACCGCCTTTGTCAGCGCCGGCTGCGTCACATTGCATTGCTCCGCAGCTCGCGTAAAATTGAGTGTCCTTGCTAGGGCTAAGAAATATCGCACCTGATAAAACTGCAGCTGCATGCTCATACTCGAAAGATTTGCCGTGGTTCGGATCGTTCCAGTTCCTCCTTGCCATAGTAGGGAGGGGCGATGGGCAAGCGGTTTGTTGCGGAGCTTCCGCGGAAACAGATATTGTTCGCCGGCTCGGAATTGTCGACTCGCGTCTTGCGGTTTCCTACTAACGTCGCGGTTGCGTGGAACATCATAGGCGAGACCAGTTAAATCTCAGGGTTTGCATCGGGATCGGCTCGGCCATCTTTTCATCGGGTATTTTTTGCGCATTTAGGATCTCCTTAAGGTCTCAGTTCTCGACGGTTGGAATGAGGGCCGCGGCAAGCGCGGCACGCTCACGCTCGTCAAAGAGGTTTCTAGCTTCCGCCCAGGCCGCTGGTTTGGGCACCGTCCTAGCCATAAGGATTTGCAATTATGAGTGTACTACGCGATGACTGCGCTCCCCAGCGACCGCGGTGTCCTGTCCCAACACTAGGACACCAGCTTAATCAGAGGGTCCGAAACACATGTCCGATAGTCCAAATCTTGTATTGCCTCGATCCGATCTCGATATGCTGATGGCAACCTTGGATGTCGACGTCATTGGGCTCATCGAGTGTTTGGTCAGTCCAGGTTGGCGCCTTTCATTCGGGAGCGCGGATGCGCCGGCTATCCACTACAATCTTTCCGGGACCGGACGAATGGTCGTGGATGGTTTCTCCGCATTTCCTCTGGTACCTCACACCCTTGTCATCACACCGGCCAAGAAGCCGTTTCACATCGAGGTCGATGACTGCACGGCGGCCAGGACAGTGAATGTGGTCGAAGCGCAATGGGATCCGCGCTTCGGCGAGCGTGTCCAGCGATTCGTCGCCGGGGACGTCGGCCCGATGGTCGTGCTGATCTGCGGGTACTTTCGCGCCACCTACGGCTCGTCGATCGACCTCTTTGCAGGCCTTTCCACGCCGATTGTCGAGCGCTTCGAACCCGGCGATGAACTGGGGTCAAAGTTGCAGGCTGCGTTGGCAGAAATCAGCGGCCGGCAGGTTGGAATGCAGGCGATGACGACCGCCATCCTGAAGCAGGTCCTCGTCACGCTCGTCCGTCGGAGTCTGAATTCGACCAGCGTTTGGCTCGAACGCTTTTCTATCCTGAGTGACCGTCAAATCGCTCTTGCGTTCGCTGATATGGTGGCGCGACCATCGGCCGATCACTCTGTCATGGCCTTGGCGCAGAAGGCTGGCTTGAGCCGATCCGCATTCATGGCGCGTTTTGCGCGCGCAATCGGATGTTCGCCAATGGTCGCGCTCCGGCAAATGCGGATGAAGCGTGCAGCCGATATGCTCGCCGCGAGGACATTTTCAGTTGAGCAGATCGCGCGGGCGGTCGGTTATAGGAGCTGCAGCAGCTTTCTCCGTGCCTTTCGCCAAGTGCATGGATACGTCCCGGCAGAATCTGAGGGTGAAGGGCGCTCCGCGCCGCCAGCTCCTCCCCGGTCAGCGCGGCGGGTCGGGCCCAGCTGAGGACGAAGTCCGGGATACGTGACATTGGTGCGCCGGTCGGTACACAGCCGATGACCTGCTGTTATCGATTGTATGATCAAGAAACATGATCGCCGCGGCGCGACGCGCCCTAGTCTTCGGGGCAGTCCAGTGGCCGCCACTGGCTGAGACGGTCGGTGTCAGTGCCATCGTCACCAATCGAATAATTGTTTGTGGTCTACAGAAGGAGGCTCAAATGCCCCGTATTGCCATTCCGAAACGCGAGGACGCCCCCGCAGTGTCCAAGCCGATCCTCGACAACGTCGACAAGATTCTGGGCTTCGTGCCCAACCTGCACCGCCTCATGTCAATCAGCCCGAACGCGCTCTCCGGCTGGGCTACCCTGATGGGATCGCTTGCGAAGACGCTGGACGTCAAGACGAGAGACGGGATCGCGTTGGCGGTGTCGGAGGCGGACGGGTGCGACTACTGCCTGGCCGCGCACAGCTTTATGGCGGGCAACCTGGCCAAAATCCCGGCGGACGAAATCGAGCTGAACAGGGAGGGCCGCTCGAGCGATCCGAAGCGCCAGGCTGCGGTCGCCTTCGCGAAAGCGCTCATCGAGACGCGCGGCAAAGTTTCCGACGCCCAGTTTGCGGCGGTCAGGGATGCGGGGTGGACAGACGCCAACATCGTCGAGATGATCGCGCTGACTGCCCAGTTCCTGTTGACCAACTTCATTAACAATGCAGTGCAGACCCCGATCGATTTTCCCGAGGTCAGTCCCGCGAAGGCAGCCTGACGCGAGGTGCCTTCCTTTGGAGGGAGGGCTGGAAAATCCAATGTCTCGACGCTCCCCGCGGCTTGGTGTCAAGCGCGTCTACGAGCCGCCCGAGGCCTCGGACGGCACGAGGGTGCTCGTCGACCGCATCTGGCCGCGCGGGCTCACGAAGGAGCATGCCAGCGTCGACGTATGGCTGAAGGACATCGCCCCGAGCGCCGGTCTCAGGACCTGGTTTGGCCATGACCCGAACCGCTGGCGCGAGTTTCACAAACGATACTTCGAGGAGCTCCGCGCCAATCACGCCGCAGTCGAGCACCTCACGGATCTTGTATCGACGGGCAAAGTCACGCTGCTCTTCGGCGCGCACGACACCGAGCGCAACAACGCCGTGGCGCTCGCGGACTATCTCGCGGCACACTAGTCGGGGTCGATGTTCGGGATCGGAAGCTCGCGCAAGTCGTCGTCATAGCTTGCCGCCGGTCCGACGCCGACGTTATCGTTCGTGCGGATGTCGGCGCTGAGGCCGAGCGTCCGCCCGATGGGACACATGTTCGCAGCCTGCATCAGTTGGGCGTGCGCCTCGTCGCCAAGGTTTCCTTCGAGCCTGATGGAGCGCTCGAAGGAGTCGCGGCCGCCATCCCCGCCATGGTGGTACGACACGGCTACCTCGACGTGGGAAAGCGGGATTTTCCGCCTTCGCGCCTGCAGCCGTATCGTCATCGCCGTGCACGCGGCGAGCGAAGCGCTTAACAACTCGTAGGGGTTCGCCCCCACCGCCGTGCCGCCCCTGCCGTCGGGGCCGCCGATCGAAAACACCGATGCGCCGGCACGGCCGTTAAGCGTGCCAGCGCCGTCAAGGTCGCCGGCCACCTCCGCCTGTGGGCGGGGAGCTCCATCGTCGTTCGAATTCGTCATCGTGCTTTCCTTTTCAGATTCTGACAGGGCCCTTGGCTGGCCCGTTAGAGCGGGTCGCGGCAGTCGAACAGTTTACACGGCATCTTTGCGGGAGCCTCCGCGCTTCGGCGCGGTCTCGCGCTCGCTGATGAGGATAAGCACGTAAGCGCTGATCACCCACTGGACGGCAGCGAAGGACGCTTCGACCGACCGCCCATTCGAAGGCAGCGAGGCTACGATGTTCGAGGCGAACACGATGGGACGAGGCGAACGACGCCGTTAGCAGAACTTGGAATTTCCGCGATGCCTCGGCGCCTCGCTCGTCCACTGCGCTCGTCATTTCGGCGGGTCTCCTTGACCGTTTCGTCGCTGCCGCCTCGCGAAGCGACCTTTACTGCTCCAGGGCTCGCGCCTTGGTGAACGCAGGGTGGAACTCGCAGTAGGTTGGATCTCCCCGATGGAGCGGTGTCAGTCGTGAAGGGTCTCGCCGCCCTTGGCGTCTGCGTAGTACTGAGGCGCCTCGCGACGGTCGTATTTCCCGTAGTCGCGCACGATCCGCACTCTCCGGACCCTTGCATTGTCATTCGGCTCGGAAGCGTCCTCGTATGCCCGCGCTGCAGCGGCGTCTTTCCAGGATATGAGGAGAATCAGCTCGCCGGGCGTAAGTACGGCGTCGAAGATGTCCCAGGACGTGCTGTCGGCGGCCCACGGATTCAGGCCGAGCCACTCGGCGCAATCGTACGGGTTGTTGGTCTGCTTCCACTCCGCGGGGCGAGTCGCGTTGATCAGTGTAAGCGTTGTTCCTTCCCCGACTTCGGTTTCGTCGAGCCTCTGCTCCGTGAGGGCGTACCCCGGCGGCACTTGATTGTCAGCGGTGATCTGGCCGACGCGCAGGTGGTAGTCAGCGAGGATTTCGTCGCGGCCCTTCTGCTGGACCTCGTGATGGCGCCTGCGGGTGCGCCAGCGGACGAGTGACTTCTCGTCCCGCCAGTTCGAAAGCGAAAGGATCCAGCCCTCGCGGGTCAAGCTCTTGTACCGGATGTTGTCAACGAAGCCCTCTTCCTGCTCCAGCTCGGAGCGCAGCATCTTGGCGTTGTCGAGGTAGTCATCCCAGTTCTCTTTATGGGGGAGAACCTCAAAAATCACTGAAAACATGTTCAAATCCCGCTTTTAGAGTGCTGCTGCGACGCAGTCGATCTCGATGTCGAAGTGCCCAGGCCAGGCGTGCCGCCTTCACGGCAGAAGACCTTCAGCCGTCGACATCGATCGTTTTGGACAGCATCCGCGTGGCTCCTGTTGCCTTCACCGACACGTCTCTCGCAAAACGAAATGGATCGTCTCTCAAGCGCCATAGCGTTCGGTCTTAATCGCTCCGGCTCCCAGTCCCAAAGCGAGCGCGGCGTCCACCGCGATGTCGACGAAGGCGTTCGACCCGCACACGAAGGCGCAGCCGGGGGACTCAGGCAGCCTCGCCGCGAGGTCCGCAACCATCCTGGCGTCGATCCGCCTGCTGAAGTCGGTGCGGCGCGTGGCAGGCTCGCGTGTCAGCGCCAAGGCGAGCGCGAAATCGGGAAGCGACATTTCGAGCTCGAGGAGCTCGTCCCTGAACAGCACGTCACCCCAGGTCTTGGAGGAGAGCGACAGCGCGACAGGCACCGGCTCGCCGCTGGCCTTCCGATACCGGATCATGGCCATGAGCGGTACGACGCCGGAGCCGGCGCCGATCAAGAGCACTGGTTTGTTGGAAGACCCCGGCCAGAGAAAGTGTCCGCCAAGCGGCCCGCGAAGCTCGATCGTGTCGCCTACTTGGGCGACGTCGTGGAAGAACGGGGAGACCTCGCCGTCCGGGAGACGCTCGATCGCCAGCTCAATCACCTTGGAACCGCTCGGGGCCGAGGCGATCGAGTAGCTGCGCATGGCATTGTAGCCGTTGGGCGCGGTCAGCCGCACGTCAACGTGCTGTCCGGCCGCATGATCGAACGTTTCGGAGAGGCTGAGAAAGAAGCTCTTGATAGCCGGCGTTCTCGTCGCGATCTTGACAATCGCACAGCTCTGCCATCGCGCGGTTGCGGCAATCGCTTCAGTCATTCGTATATCGCTGCTCATTCCACGGATCGCCGTACATGTGGTACCCGCGCAGCTCCCAGAAGCCGGCCTCGTTGCGCTCCGTGAACTGAAGACCGTTCACCCACTTCGCCGACTTCCAGAAGTAGAGATGCGGCACGATTAGGCGCGCCGGCCCCCCGTGCTCGCGCGGCAGCGGCTGGCCTTCGTACTTGAGCGCGACCATCGCCTTCCCCGTTGCGAGGTCGGCGAGCGGCACGTTGGTGGAGTATCCGTCGTAGCAATGTGCGAGCGCGAAGGGAGTGGGTGCGGTAAGGCCAGCGTCGGCGAGGATGTCGTCGACGGCTACGCCCTCCCAGGCGGTGTTGAGCTTCGACCACGAGGTCACGCAGTGGATGTCTCGTATCATCCTGGTTCGTGGGAGTGCGTTGAACTCAGACCAGCTCCACGCTTTGACCGGACGAGGTCCGACCTTCAGCGTGAAAGTCCAGTCCGCGGGATCGATCCGCGGCGTGGGTCCGGCCGTAAGCACCGGGAAATTGTCGACGAGGTGCTGTCCCGGGGGGATCCGGTCCGATTGTTCTGATCCGGATTGGCGGCCTGTGAAACCGCGAGTGACCATGGCGGATTTCCTCCGTTGGCGGGTGAAGGGAGCTTCTTCCCGCACAAAAACGCTAAGCTGTTGTGCACCGGATGAGCACGGTACCGTCGAAGCATGGAATTTCGCGCGGCGAATGGGAAATGACGTCACGCCATGAAGTCGATAGCCGCTCGTTATGACGGCCGTCCGCCTTCCGCATAGGGCTCGCGTGCACCCGAAGCCGAGTCCTCCAGCAGCTCGGCCAGCATCCTGACGGCCTCGGTGAGCTTCAGGACTTCCCGCTCGCGGAGTTGGTCGATCTTCTCGTGCAGCAACTCTATCTCGAGCTCCGCCTTCACGTTGATGCGGTAGTCCTTCTCCGCGGCCTTGCGATCGATGTCCTGCTGCCGGTTCTGGCTCATCATGATTACCGGCGCCGCATAGGCGGCCTGGAACGAAAGCGCGAGATTGAGAAGAATGAACGGGTAGGGGTCCCAGCCCCTGATCGCGCCCACCAGGTTGGCGGTTATCCAGACGATCAGGATCGCGCTCTGGACGATGATGAAGCTCCACGATCCCATGACGGTGGCGACCGCGTCCGCTATCCTTTGCCCCGGCGTCAGTCGCGCAACCGCCGGGGGCTCATCCATGGCCTGAAGCCGAAGCGAACGGCGCGCTCGCCTGAGGTCGGCGAGCAGGTCGTGCTCAGCCGGCTCCATGCCGCCGGGGTCTCCCGCCTTCTCTTCCACGCTGCCAGCATCCGTTCCGCTCGATTGCACGGTCGATCTCGTCTTTGTGCTCGTCTTGCGCGACCCAGCGCGCAACCACCACGTAGCTCATGTCTCGGCCTTTCGCTCGTGCTACCTGACGTCAACGCCGTTCCAGAAAGCCACGTAGTCCTTGATGTTCGCGGCCGCCGTCGACGGCTCCGGGTAGTACCACGCGGCGTTCTCGTTGGTCTTTCCGTCCACCACCAACGAGTAGTACCTCGCCGTACCCTTCCACGGGCAGCGGCTCGTCGTCGAACTCGCCTGTAGGAATTCCTTGCGGACGCTCCCGGGCGGGAAGTAGTGGTTTCCCTCGACGACGACCGTCTTATCCGACTCCGCGATCGTCGCGCCATTCCAAGTTGCCGTCGTCATTCCCTGTTCCTCACCCTGCTACGGTTGCGATGACTCCGACGCTATCGCACGCCGCGGCCTCCGCGAAATAACGATCGCGAATGGATTGCATAGCGCTACGCTTCGCCGGGCCACGCCACTGTGACGCAAGCGCCCCGGCCGGACGAGTTGGACGCCATCCGGAGCTCGCCCCCAGCTGCCCGACCAGAGCCTTCAGCACCTTCATTCCGAGGTCGGCAGAGCAGCCGCCTTGGAAGAAACTCAGGACGAGGGGTCCGTTGCGGCGCAGCTGCTCGGAGGAGTGGAGACGGCCGTCGGCGCCTGGTGGGTGGAAGTCCGGCGCGGTGTCTCCGACTTTCAACGCGTGCGATGCCACATCTGTATCGCGCAGCCAACCCACGAGGTGGCTGTAGGACTCCCAGTCTGCGGCGCTGAAGGTCGTTAACAGCTCGGTGCGAATCTGGGCGAGTGTCTAGTCGATCTGGTTTGGCATCGGTAGGCCGTCAGACTGCGGATCGATTGGCTGGAAGCGGTTGGCCGCCGGCGTGCGTGTCGTGGTCATGCCGGCGCGCTCGCCACCTCCGGGAGCGTTGCGTGCAACATGCCCTGTTAAGGGACTTCGACCGACCAGTCGCGAAGCCGCGCGACCTTGACGAAAGCCTCCAGCGCCGGCGAGTAGCGGCGCCCCTGCACAGCCAGCAGCCGCACCTCCCGCGAAACCGGATCGCCTTCGAGCGGAATGGTCTTGAGCGTCGGAAGGCGCGGCATGTGCTCGGGCGCGAGCATCACGCCGAAGCCAGCCGCGGCCAAGTGCTGCAGGTGCAAGTCGTGACCGCTGCAGTGCCCGAGGCGGGGCGGCTCCTCGGCGAAATACGACCGTTGGATCTTCGGGGCGACGTCGCATCCGGCGCGTTCCAGCAAGACGGTCTCGCGGAGGTCGTCGATGCCGATCGAGGGACGGTTTGCGAGCTGGTGTGTCGGCGCGAGAACCGCGACGTAGCGCTCCTCAAACAGCGACCAGTCGTCGATGCGGGCAGGTATGTCCTGCACGTCCCCGACTATTGCGGCGTTGATCTCCCCCTCAAGCAAGAGGTCGACGAGATCCTCCGCTGCGCCCTCGCGCAGCTCGACGTGAAGTCCAGGGATGAACTTTGCGATCTCCGCGATCAGATCGAGGACGAGCGACACCGAGATGGAGGGAGCGAGGCCGATCTTCAGTGGCGCAACCTCCTTGCGTTGGAATTCTTGGGCTCTGCGACGCACCGCCGCTGCCGAGGTCAATGTGTGCTCCAGCATCGGAAGGACTTCCTTCCCAAGGTCCGTGAGCTGCGTCAACTGGCGCTCGCGGTAGATCAGCTGGCCGCCGAGCTCCTGCTCGAGCTTCTGCACCCCCTTGGTCAGGGCGGGCTGCGTGACATTGCACTGCTCGGCTGCGCGGGTGAAATTGAGTGTGGACGCTAGGGCTAGGAAGTAGCGAACTTGATGAAGCTCCATGGGTTGTTCTCCGTCAAGTGCTGCGGACTATACTGATGGGCCTTGCGTCGCCCCGTCTGGACTCGGGCGCTCGTGGTCGTTCACCAAGAGGGGGAAGGCGACCGCGGTGACTGTCAACGGCCGCCTGCTCGTCACCTTCAACGAGGTCGGGTTGGCGGCCACCGTCGCCGGGCTCGGGCTCGTCTCGATGACCGTAGGCGCCGCGAGCAAGGAGATTTCGGGGGTCTGTTCGTGCGCGTCCTCGTTGACTGGGTCATGGGCGAGGTCGAGCTGCTCGCCGTATTTCCGGCGCGCAAAGCTGCGAAGCCATCGCGCGTGCATTCGTCGACTTGCTTGCCTCAAGTTCCGTCATGATCTTTCCTTCCGGGTCGCAGTTGCGCTCCGAGTTCCCCCCGGGACCAACGGGCATGGCGCTTATTGAACCGCGTGTGCCGCCGTAGCGAGTAAAGCCGGGCAAATCGCTCCAAATTGCTGCTAAAAAGAAGGAGGATCCGCGTCCGCCGTATCCGGCAAGACCAAGGGACGGCTGGCATTTCTAGGGCGATGGAGTACGATTGCTCCAGGCTGGAGAGAGGCCGCGCGTGTGGCGCGCGAAGTGCTTGATCAGCCGACTTCAAACCGACGCCTGACACCGGAGTCTGACAGATGGTGCAGCAGTCGCTGAACGTCGCGTACTCGGATGGTGGCTCTCAGGTGTTGTGGGAGGACGGCGAGCGCGTGTTCAGCCGTAGCTGGCGACTAGACGAGAATGGCAACCGGCTCGCCGTGTTGCTTGTTGCCCCTGCCGGCGACCACGCGTCCCGGTCAAGACTCGATCGCCTCACGCACGAATACGAGCTGAAAGATGAGCTCGACGGAGCATGGGCGGCGCGGCCGCTGGCCCTCATGCGCGACGCCGGTCGGACCGTGCTGGTGCTCGATGATCTGGGCGGCGAGCCGCTCGACCGTTTGCTCGGTGGGCCCATGGAGGTAGGACGCTTCTTGCGCCTCGCCATCGCTGTTACGTCGGTTCTGGGCAAGCTTCATCAGCGCGGGCTCGTCCACAAAGACATCAAGCCGGCCAACATCCTGCTCAACGAAGCGACCGGCGAGGTGCGGCTGACCGGGTTCGGCATCGCCTCGCGCTTTGCGCGCGAACGTCAGTCGCCCCATCCTCCCGAGACGATCGCGGGTACGCTCGCCTACATGGCGCCGGAGCAGACCGGACGGATGAACCGCTCGATCGACGCCCGGAGCGATCTCTACGCCCTCGGCGTCACGCTGTACCAGATGCTCACGGGCGTTCTGCCCTTAACGGCGGCCGAGCCCATGGAGTGGGTGCACTGCCATATTGCCAGAAAGCCGGTGCCGCCAGGGGAGCGGTTAGAGAGTGTCCCAGCGCCCGTCTCGGCGATCATCATGAAACTGCTCGCCAAGACACCCGAGGATCGTTACCAGACCGCCGGCGGTGTCGAGCGCGATCTGCGACGCTGCGTGGCGGAATGGGAAGCGCGCCGTCGCATCGATGACTTCCCGCTCGGCCTGCGCGACACGCCGAACCAGCTGCTGATCCCCGAAAAGCTGTACGGACGAGATCGTGAGATCGCGACGTTGCTTTCCTGCTTTGACCGCATCATCAAGACCGGTGTGCCAGAGTTGGTGCTGGTCTCAGGATATTCCGGCATCGGCAAGTCCTCAGTCGTCGACGAAATACACAAGGTGCTGGTGCAGCCGCGCGGCCTGTTCGCGTCCGGCAAGTTCGACCAGTACAAGCGCGATATCCCCTACGCGACACTGGTGCAGGCTTTTCAAAGCCTCGTCCGGCCTCTCCTCAGCAAAAGCGACACCGAGTTGGCGAGCTGGCGCCACGCGCTTCTGGAGGCGCTGGGACCGAACGGGCGGCTCATGATCGATCTCATACCCGAACTCAAGCTAATCATCGGAGGCCAGCCGCCGGTTCCTGAGTTGCCGCCACAGCAGGCACAAAGCCGTTTTCAACTCGTATGTCGGCGCTTCATTGGCGCATTTGCCCGACCGAACCATCCACTGACGCTCTTCCTCGACGATCTGCAGTGGCTCGACGCGGCGACCCTCGATCTGCTTGAGGATCTGCTGACGCGTTCAGATTTGCGGCACCTCATGCTGATCGGTGCCTATCGCGACAACGAAGTCGCTGCCGCTCATCCGCTAATGAGAAAGCTCGACGCCATCAAGGCCGCCGGCGGAAAGGTCGTGGAGATCACGCTGTCGCCGCTCGCCCACGAGCACCTTGGGCAGTTGGTTGCGGATGCTCTTCGCTGCGAGTTGGAGCGGGCCGCGCCGCTTGCGAAGCTGGTGCACGTGAAGACCGGCGGCAATCCGTTTTTCGCCATTCAGTTCCTGTCTTCGCTCGCCGAGGAAGCATTACTCACATTCGATCATGATTGTGCGGGCTGGTCCTGGGATATCGATCGCATTCACGCCAAGGGCTACACCGACAACGTCGTTGATCTTATGGTCGGGAAGCTCTCCCGCTTGCCGGCCGAAACTCAGACGGCGGTGCAGTTCATGGCTTGTCTCGGCAGCGCGGCCGAGGTGGCCACGATTTCGATCGTTTTCGAGACCCCGGAGGAGCAGGTCCACGCGATGCTGTGGCCTGCGGTCCGTCAGGAACTGGTCGAGCGCCTGCCCGGCGCATACCGGTTCGTGCATGATCGCGTACAGGAAGCGGCCTATTCGCTGATCCCGCCAGAACGGCGCAGCGAGGTGCACCTTCAGGTAGGAAGACTGCTCGAAGCGCAGACTCCTTCCGAGAAGCGAGAGACGGCCATTTTCGACATCGTGAACCAGCTGAACCGCGGCGCGACCTTGATCACCTCGCAACGCGAGCGCGAGAGACTGGCCGAGCTCAATCTGCTCGCTGGCCAGCGTGCCAAAAGTGCGGCCGCCTACTCCTCGGCGCTGACCTACCTTGCCGCCGGAGCGGCCCTGCTCCCCGAAGATAGCTGGGAGCGCCTGCACGAACTGAGGTTTGCGCTGGAGCTGCGACGCGCTGAATGCGAGTACGCGACGGGGGCGCTTGCGCAAGCGGAGGCGCGCCTGGCGGTGCTGTCAACGCGCGCTGGTACGACGGTCCAACTCGCAACCGTGGCCTGTTTGCGGATCGATTTGCACATGACCATCGGTCAGCTCGACCGGGCCGTCGCCGTCGCTCTCGACTCCCTCCGCCACCTCGGGATCGACTGGCCGCCGGATCCGACTGAAGAGCAGGCGCGCGACGAATACGAGCGGATCTGGTCGCATCTCGGCGGCCGCACGATCGAGGAGCTCCGTGAACTGCCGTTGATGAGTGACCCCGACACACTCGCGACCGTTGAGATCCTGATGCGACTGGCGGGGCCGACTTACGTTATGGGCTCGCGGTTGTTTTCCCTCGCCAGCTGCAGGGCCGTGAGCCTCAGTCTCGAGCACGGCCACAGCGAGGCCTCGTGTGTGGCGTATGAGTTCTTCGCCATGGCGGCCGGGCCAACATTCGGTAAGTACGACGCCGGCTTTCGATTTGCCAGCCTCGGCAATGACTTGGCTGAAAAGCCTGAACTCAACCGTTTCCAGGCGAGAACGATTCAGACGTTTGGGTTCGTCACCCCCTGGACGCAGCATGTCCGGATGGGGCGTGACCTGCTGCGGCGCGGGATAGAAATAGCGGAACGTACCGGCGATCACGCGTTTGCGGCCTACGCCTGCGGTCAGCTGAACACCAATTTCCTGTTGGCGGGCGATCCGCTCGACGAGGCGCAGAGGGAGACCGAAAGCGGCCTAGAGTTTGCGGAGAAATTGGGGTTCGGCCTTGTTGTCGGTTGGATCACCTCGCAGCTCGGGCTTATCCGGACGCTGCGCGGGCTCACGACAAGGTTCGGCGCGTTTGATGATGGGCGATTCAAAGAGCTCGAGTTCGAGCGCCATCTGTCAAGTCAGCCGGCATTGGCCCTTGTCGAATGCTGGTACTGGATACGCAAGCTGCAGGCCCGCTTTTTTGGGGGTGACTATGCAGCGGCGGTCGATGCTTCGTTGAGGGCGCAACCGCAGCTACAGGCATCAATGTCAATGCTGGAAACGGCCGAATATCACTTCTATAGCGCGCTGACGCGCGCGGCATGTTGGGACACGGAAACAGCCGAGTCGCGGCAGAAGCACATCGAGACCCTCACGGCTCATTACCGGCAGCTCCAGATCTGGGCCGAGAATTGCCCGGATAACTTCGAGAACCGCGCTGCGTTGGTTGGTGCGGAGAAAGCCCGGATTGAAGGCCGCGCTCTCGATGCCATGGACCTTTACGAACAAGCCATCCACTCGGCACAGGCAAACGGCTTTGTTCATAATGAGGCGCTCGCCAAAGAGCTGGCGGCGCGCTTTTACGCCGCGCGCGGCTTCGAACAAATCGCACACCTATATTTGCGAAACGCCCGGGACTGCTACCTGCGCTGGGGTGCGGACGGAAAGGTAAGACAACTCGATCAGCTCAATCCTTGGCTGAGGCAGGAGCAGCGCGCGCAAGGTCCGACGGGCACGATCGAAGCACCAGTCGAATATCTCGATCTCGAGACGATGATCGAGGTATCGCGAGCGCTATCGGGCGAGATGGTTCTGGATAAGCTCATCGACAAACTCATGCGCGCGGCTCTCGAGCACGCCGGTGCCGGGCGAGGTCTCCTGATTGTGCCGCGAGGCGATGAGCTGCAGATACAGGCGGAAGCGATCGCTAGCCGAGAGAACGTAACTGTGCATCTGCGGGAAGGTTGCCCGATTGCAGCCGCGCTGCCGGAGTCGCTCGTTCGTTATGGAATACGCACTCAGGAAATCGTGATTCTCGACGATGCGTCATCTCACAATCCATTTTCTGCCGATCCCTACATCGTTGAGAGATATCTCCGTTCTATTCTCTGTTTGCCGTTAATCAACCAAGGAAAGCTTACAGGCATTCTCTACCTGGAGAACAATCTGACACCCAGCGTCTTTACGCCCGATCGCGTCGCTTTGTTGAAGGTGCTTGCGTCTCAGGCGGCGATCTCGCTCGAAAATTCGCAGCTTTATCGCGACGTCGCAGATCGCGAAGGGAAGATTCGGCGTTTGGTCGACGCCAACATCATTGGGATCATCATTGCCGACCGCGAAGGTCAAATTCTTGAAGCCAATGACGCGTTTCTACATATCTTAGGATATGACCGTGAGGACTTGTTTTCGGGCCGCGTGCGCTGGACCGAGCTGTCCCCGCCCGAATGGCGCGAGCGCGACATATTGACTCAGGCAGAACTGAACTCAACCGGGATAGTTCAGCCCTTCGAGAAGGAGTATATTCGGAAAGACGGCAGCCGCGTTCCGGTGCTTATTGGCGCCGCTCTGTTCAAAGAAGGAGGCGACGAGGGCCTTGCATTCGTGCTCGATTTGACAGAGCGCAAGCGAGCCGAGGACCGGCTGCGCCGCAGCGAAGCCTGGCTAAGCCAAGCACAGAGGCTAAGCCGTAGCGGAAATTGGGTCTATAGTGCGACATCGAAGCAGTTTATTTATTGGTCCGACGAGAGCTACAGAATCTGGGGGTTTGATCCGCTGCGGGGCCTTCCAAGCCGTGAGGATATGCGGCAACGCATCCACCCAGACGATCGAGACCGAGTCAGGCAAGCAGTTCAAGAGGCAGTGCGCCAGAAAACGGATTTCACAGCGGAGTTCAGAATCTTACTTCCTGATGGAACGGTCAAATACCTTGAAGCAACCACCCATCACCTGTTTTCTTCCGAGGGCGCACTGTTGGAGGGTATGACCTCAGCCGTCGATGTGACGCAACGCAAGCGTACCGAGCAAGCCTTGCGTGAAAGCGAGCGAAGTTTGCGCTCGGCGATTGACGGGATACCGGGCCTCGTTGCGATCTTGGCCCCGAATGGTGACCTCGAAGCCGTAAATCGTCAGATCTTTGAGTATTGCGGCCAGTCACTGGAAGAGCTGAGGAACTGGGGCACAAACGGAACGATACACCCCGATGACTTTCCCCATCTCGCTGAAGTCTTCACAAAATCGATCGCCGCCGGCGTTCCCTATGGGACCGAAGCACGCGTGAGGCGCTTCGACGGCGAATTTCGTTGGTTTGAGATCCGCGGCATTCCGGTCCGGGATGCCTCCGACCGCATTGTTCGCTGGTATTCTCTGCTCACTGACACCGAAGATCGCACACAAGCGTTGGCGCGGTTGCAGCAGATGCAGTCAGAGTTTGCCCACATCAACCGCGTGAGCATGATGGGAGAGTTAGCAGCCTCGCTGTCGCACGAAATCGCGCAACCGATCGCCAGCGCACGCAACAACGCCCGGGCGGCCCAGAATTTTCTGAAGATGCAGCGGCCGGACCTGGGCGAGGTCAGGGAAGCACTTTCCTGTGTCGTCGGAGATGCTGATCGGGCCGGAGAAATCATCGACCGCATCCGAGAGCAAATCAAGAAAGCGCCGCCGCGAAAAGAATGTTTTGATCTCAACGTGGCAATCAACGAAGTGATCGTATTGGCTCGAAGCGTGACCCTCAGGAATGGCGTTTCGGTACAGACCCGGCTTGCAGAGGGACTACTTTCGGTTCCGGGGGATCGCGTTCAGCTGCAACAGGTCTTACTGAATCTGATTCTGAATGCGGCTGAAGCAATGGGTTCGATGGAGGAAGGGGCGAGAGAGCTGTTGATCAGCACAGAGGAGCATCAAGCAGGCGTCGTCGTGGCCGTGCGCGATTCCGGGCCGGGCATTGATCCGGAGCATCTCGACCGAGTCTTTGACGCCTTCTACACCACGAAGCCCAGTGGAACGGGCATGGGGCTGTCGATCTGCCGGTCTATTATCCATGCTCATGGCGGCAAGCTATGGGCGGAGGCGAACGAACCCCGCGGCGCCGTGTTCCAGTTCACCTTGCCGGGAGCGGAAAGGGAGCTCACGACCCCTCCTCAGGCGAGCCTGCCGACCTGAGAGCCGCGCAAACACATCGTGTGAGATGGTCCTCATCCACCGGCTTACGCAGGTAACACAAGACCCCATCGTTCAGGGCGCGAGCCCGGTCAGCATCATTGGGAAAGGCCGTCACGAGGATTGTCGGTATCGCGTTGCCCGTTTCGATAAGTCGCCGGTAGAGTTCGAGCCCGGTCATAGCAGGCATATGGATGTCGGCGATCAGGCAGGCTGTTTCGGCAAGGCGCGGGGAGGCGAGAAAATCGGCCGCAGACGAGAAAATGTCGACCGTATAGCCCAGTGATCTCATGAACCTGCACATGGACTCACGAAGGAACCGATCATCTTCAACGACCGAAACCAGTACCTTTTTCATCATGCCGCCTATGGCCATTCGCTGGACCCGTCGTGCGGGCAGCCAATCATCTAATCATAGTGACGCTCCGCATCGAATTGCTTGATATATGAGAGGATGCCACCAGTGTGCCGCCTGTGCCCCGTAAACTTTGGCTTATCTGGACGATGATTGCGAAGCCAATCCGGCATGGCTAGTGATCGAGGCTCCCCCGCCGGACGAAAGCAGTCGCGGGAATCGCAGCGGGCGAACTCCAGGACTCGTCCGAGCGCCCTAAGCCTTCGTATCATCGTCCCGCCCCCTTTGGATGCCCGAGCTCAACCTGCGCTCAATTGAGCCGTTGGTGACAATCCTCTTAGTCTTAATGCATCCGACATGCACACAGGCCAAAAGGAGAAAACAATGACTTACCGACTGGAAAGTCACGGGTCCGACAAGGCCAAGCGATGCGCAGTCTGTCAGGGCAAGTTTGGTCTCGTCCGGCATTATTCGTGGCGAACGCAGCTTTGCTCCAGGAAGTGCGTCGATTGCTTCAAGGCGCGCCGCCAAAGTGACCACAATTGGATGGGCTGGTTCCAAATCGCTTTCGACCAGTCGCCCGAAAACCGCGCGAGGGCGTCATGACTCTTCAGATCTCTCAACGAGGCAAGGAATATTTGAAGACAGCGCAGACCTTGCTTCGCGCGACCAAAACCATGACGGACCAAGCGATTGCGGCTCAGCTTAAGGCTCTTGCCGACGACTACGAGCGGCGAGCCGAGAAGGCTTCGCTCGACGATGCAGCCAAAGCATTGGCTCAATCCGCCGAGCGCTGAATACGAGTGGCATTCATGATCTGATGGGCAGCTTCCCTCAGCCGCTATCGGGCCGACCAGAGATCGGACTTCAGCCGAAAGTCGACCCGAGCGTCGGGAGGGGAGCGAGCTATGTCTGCGCGCGCAAGCTTTGGTGTACCGGCGCGCATCCTTCAGAAAAAAAGGGGCTGTTCAGGTTCCAGGATTGGGATTAGAAATGCGCGGTCTGCCGGACCTGCAAACCAAGATGCTAGCTGATTTTCGCGATCTCTTCCGAGTGGCAGCGATGTCTGACGCAACCTCCACCGTGTTGGTCATCGACGACGATCCGGATCTCCGCGCGTCGGTCGGGCGCCTGCTGCGATCGCTCGGCATTAACGTTCAGCTATTTGCCTCCATTTCCGACTTCCTCAAATCCGATCCGCCGGATTGCCCCACCTGTCTTGTGCTCGATATCAGATTGCCCGGCCAAAGCGGCCTCGATTTCCAGCGCGAGCTAGCTGCGGCAAACAGGGAGATCCCGATCATCTTCGTCACGGGCCACGGCGACATACCGATGTCTGTGCAGGCAATGAAGGGGGGGGCGATTGAGTTCCTGACCAAGCCGTTCCGCGACCAGGATCTTCTCGATGCCATTCAGCTTGGCTTGGCCCGCGATCGTGCGCGGCGGGAGAATGACAAGGACTTGGTCTCCCTTAGGCAGCGTTTCGCCTCCCTAAGCCCCCGGGAGCGCGAGATCGTAATTCAGGTGGCGCGCGGCCGCCTGAGCAAACAGATTGCCCACGATATCGGCATCGCCGAAGCCACGGTGAAGGTGCATCGCAGCAGGGCGATGCACAAGATGCAGGCCGGTTCGCTTCCAGAACTCGGCCGGATGGCTGGCAAGCTCAAGCTGGTGCCTGACACGCCGCAACGCTCTTAAGGTGTGCGCTTTTGCGCTATTCGCGCGGCCGGAAGCAGTTGCGCAATCTCCAAAGCAAACGAAGAGAGAGGCCGGCGGGCGTTACGCCGCGGACTTTTTCTTGCAACTGTCGGCTCGCGGGAGGTTCGCACTACCGAATCCGGGTACAGCTAATTGTACGCCGATTTATTGATCACGAAGTGCCGCGCAGATGCGCGCTAGCCTCAAGCTTTTCCTCCTGGGTGACTACTGTGCCAAGCACTGCCATCGCGAAATGATCTAATCTGCGGCACCCCCTGACTTGATCCCGCCATAGCACTTACAATCTGCCGCCCGATTGAAGCCATCTCCCCGGCTTGTAAATCTAGGTTTAGGCAACGCAACCAAATCTGTCATTGCGCGCCACCCACGTGGAATAGCTCGCAGCACTGCAGATCGTCATATTGCGGGTCACTAGCATCTTTGCGGGGATTAGCCCTGTCAAAGCAAGCGAGGTCATTATGCGATCGACTGCAGCGTTCGGACGCTTGGAGCAATTTCATCTCGAACCGGAGCTTGACGTCGGACGCGCCGTTCAGCGTCCGGATGCGGCCAGGCCACTCTTCGAGAAACGAACCAAACCAGCCGGCGCAACGCCAACAGAAGTTTCGTTCGGACCGTTTCGCCTGCTTCGAGCGCAGTTCCTTTTGCTGGAAGGCGACAAGCCCGTGCCTCTCGGAAGTCGCGCTCTGGAAATCCTGATTGCTTTGCTTGAACGCCACGGAGAGTTGGTCAGCAAGCAGGATTTGATGGCTCGCGTTTGGCCCAATGTTTTCGTTGAGCCCGCCAACCTCACGGTTCATATGTCAGCGCTGCGTCGCGCGTTGCGTGACGGTCAGGATAGGAATCGCTTCATTGTCAACATCCCCGGACGCGGCTACTGTTTCGTCGCCTCAGTCGCTATGTCGGCTCACGAGAATTGAGCGCAACTGGCGAAGCACCGGGAAATTCTGGAGAGGCATTACCGTGGTCGCGACAATGGCAGATCAGCCCTTCACTGTAGCGAACATTCCCGTCAGCTCCTGGAGCTTCGCGATCCGCATTTGGCTGGCTACAATCCTGGCGTTGTTCGTGAGTTTTTAGGGCGAGGGCGGCGGCCCCTCCGCCGGCATTCGAAACCGTCACTCGCCTTTTCTAAGCCAAGGTTTATGTGGCGCGCAACTACGGACGTATCCTGAACAACCCACGTGCAATAGAAGATAGACCGGCAGAAATGTAAGTCTCCTCGCAGCAACTCACGTTCCGGAGTCCGTTCATGAGGAGAATCACTGTTCTCATCGCTTCTGCTCTGATCAATGCATCTACAATTCCCGGGCTTGCGGCGGAGTCCACGTTAAACAAGGATGTTAACACCGCTCGCGCGGTCTCGGCGACTGTACACAGCAAGCCCGATAATGCGGCCGACAACGAGAAGACTTGTCGCGCCTACGCCGCCTCATTTTATGAGTCCGTGATGCGGCAGCAAGCCGCTGCTGGCCGCGTCGACGGCGCGCGGCTGGTAACTGCGATCGATTCCGTGATTGACGCTTTCAAAGACTTGTTGGCCACGAAATGCGGCAGCTGACACTCACTATTCTCTGACAATGCACAAGGTCCGCAAATGATCAGCTTCCCGCTCATAACCCCCTGGATGTGGTTTGAGGCCGCCATGACAGTTCAGTCACTCTCCAACAATACACTCGGCAAGCTGGTCGCGGGGCCGACCGTCTTCATCCGCGACGAATGCGGTGAACTCTGCATGGACATCATCCGTGAGGAGAGCAAGTCCTCGCTGGTGAAGTCGCGCGACGGCATTCCGACGCCGAAGGAAATCTGCAAGGTGCTGGACGACTACGTGATCGGCCAGAGCCATGCCAAGAAGGTGCTCTCGGTCGCCGTCCACAATCACTACAAGCGGCTCAATCACCAGACCAAGCACAACGACGTCGAACTGGCGAAGTCCAACATCCTGCTGATCGGTCCGACCGGCTCGGGCAAGACGCTGCTCGCGCAGACGCTGGCGCGGATTCTCGACGTGCCGTTCACGATGGCGGATGCGACGACGCTGACCGAAGCCGGCTACGTCGGCGAGGACGTCGAGAACATCATCCTGAAGCTGTTGCAGTCGGCCGACTACAATGTCGAGCGCGCGCAGCGCGGCATCGTCTATATCGACGAAATCGACAAGATCAGCCGCAAGTCGGACAATCCGTCGATCACCCGCGACGTGTCGGGCGAGGGCGTGCAGCAGGCGCTGCTGAAGATCATGGAAGGCACCGTTGCCTCCGTGCCTCCGCAGGGCGGCCGCAAGCATCCGCAGCAGGAGTTCCTGCAGGTCGACACCACCAACATCCTCTTCATCTGCGGCGGCGCGTTCTCCGGCCTCGAGAAGATCATCTCCGCGCGCGGACGTTCGACCTCGATCGGCTTCGCAGCGCAGGTTCTGGCGCCGGAAGATCGCCGCACCGGCGAAATCTTCCGCCACGTCGAGCCGGAAGATCTGTTGCTGATCCCGGAATTCGTCGGCCGCTTGCCGGTGGTCGCGACGCTGGAAGATCTGGACGAGGCTTCGCTGACGAAGATCCTGACCGATCCGAAGAACGCGCTGGTCAAGCAGTACCAGCGGCTGTTCGAAATGGAGAACATCGAGCTCACCTTCGCCGACGAGGCGCTTGGCGCGGTCGCCCGCAAGGCGATCGAGCGCAAGACCGGCGCGCGCGGACTGCGTTCGATCCTCGAAAGCATCCTGCTCGAGACCATGTTCGATCTTCCGGGTCTGGAAGGCGTCGAAGAAGTTGTGATCTCGCGCGAAGTGGTCGAGGGAACCGCCCGTCCGCTCTACACCTACGCGGACCGTTCCGACCGCGGCGTGGAGAGCAGCGCCATGGCGTGCTGACTCGACCGAACTAACCGAAGCTGCCTTACAACATTCGGCCCCGTCACGAGTTTTTTATCCCCTTGTTGCTACCTGCGCGGGGCTTCGAAGTCGACGCCGACGGACCTACCGTGACAATGGAAGTGAAAACATGTGTGAGGTTATTCGATTTGTCCCAAAGTCCGAGCGGGCGCGAACTCGCCTTATTCGAGAAGCCCGAGCGATATACGATAGCGTCTTTCCGCCGTCTGATCCCGTCCGCGAGCAGCGGGACAAGGCATCCGCAAGCGATATGCGCATCGGCGCAGACGTCCATCGCGGCGAGGGGGACCTATCATGATCGCGGTCATCGCTGTGCTCTGCAGTTTGTCTTCACCGGCAAATTGCCACGAGCAGACCGTCACCATCTCAGACTTCGCTGACGTCTCGA
Source organism: Bradyrhizobium sp. McL0615 (assembly GCF_049993905.1). NCBI lineage: Bacteria > Pseudomonadati > Pseudomonadota > Alphaproteobacteria > Hyphomicrobiales > Nitrobacteraceae > Bradyrhizobium > Bradyrhizobium sp. McL0615. Next base: position 4,270,066 of record NZ_CP188254.1, read on the forward strand.
TGCAGTCCTGCCTGATCGGCGCACCGCAGCTCGCCGACTGGATGAATCAGCATCCGACCGAGCGCCTTGCGGCATGGCGCTGCGTGTTCGGTAAAAAGGATGACAGCGGAGCTTAGGTAAAATATCGGCCAGCTCGCCAACTTAGAGCGCAATGTATCATGGCGTCGATTTTTGGAAGATGGTCGCTTGGGTTGGCCTTTTGCTGGCGGGTGCGCTCTATATGGTCGACCCTTGAACTGCTCTCCTCTTCCGTCCTGCCGATCTGCTTTGTGGCCGCTGACTCTGACGCGCCCGCACCTGCGGCAATTGAGATCAGCGCGAGCGTCGCGTACAGGCCGACATCACCAAAGATCTTGAAATTGTCGTGCGGTGTCAGGCAGGCGGGCCATGTCCGCGACCAATAGGCGCGCCGCAGCCGAAGGCTGCCGGTCTCCATCGACATCAGCGACGTCGCCTTCTGTTAGGCTGCTCGCAGGCAACCTCTCATAGCGAACGTGGTCGATCCAGTGGCATACGCATTTGGTACGATTTGCTGAGATTTGGATTGCTTCACTCGCACCGATGTTTCTCGTCGGATACCAATTTACCTCACGGAGGCGGACAGCTTCCCAAGTGCTCGGCGCGCGGCGATCCCCCCTTCGCCGTCGTTCGCCCGCGGCCGGTCCTTCCCCCCGGGGACCGGCCGCCCCTCTTCAGGGCCGTTGGGCGACGGCGCTGGATCGGATGGGCATGGGGCACTTGAGTCGAGGAGTGTGGGAAGGCCAGTCGTTGAGCATAAGACGGATGGAGATTTGAGCTAAGTCATGGAGACGATGAGCCCCACCAACAAAATCTGGAGCCGCGAAGCTGGCGCGGCAGAAAACGCGACATCATTCCTTTTTCACTGGCGCACTTGATAGGCCTATGCGCGTTTCCCTCATGCAGCCTGAGACAGCAGAGGGAAGCGCCGCACTCCCGCCGCGGCGCGCCAAGCGTCTCTCAGCCATTCCGATAACGGTCGGCTATCGACTCCATGGCGAGAGGTGATTTTCCTTTAGACGGTCATAAAGTCAATCTTCGAGCTGTCGTCGTCCGCCCTCGTGTACGGGCCAGAGTCGGCGTTCCGTTGAACGTTCGCAAGCCAGGAGGTCCAACATGCAGATCAAAGAGACACCCGACGTTTCCTTCCCTCGTGTGGTCGAGAGCTTCCCGCTGGAGGATGTCGTCGTGCTCGCGGACAACGCCGGCGTCGCGCTTGGAGTACAGCGCGCATTCAGCGCGAGGGTGCGGAGCGTCCGCGATGACGGCAGCGGCCTCATCGCGTCCAGGTGCGTGGAGATCCCGCTCGTCGGGCGCGACGGCGAGATCTCCGGGGTCCTGTGCCGGACCGCCCCACGGTCCGACACGCGCGGCGTGTTCTCCTCCCGTGGGCTGGAGGGGACGAGGGCGATCGGGGACGTGGCGCAGTTCGTGGTCCACGACATCAACAACCTTCTCGCTGTTATCGGCAGCGGCCTGCGGCTGCTCGAGTGCCAGAGCGACGCCGCATACCGAAAGGCCATCGTCGGCAAAATGCAGGAGGCGATCACGCGAGGTGCGTTGCTCCGCCGGCAGCTCCTCGACGCAGCGCGACCGCGCCCCAAGTCGATCGACGGGTTTGTCGCAGGCAGTCGCCTCGCTGCGATAGCGGGAACGCTTGACCGGGCGTTGCGTCCGGACATCACAGTCCGCACCGAGATCGCCCTTGACTTATGGGCCTTCAATGCCGACCCGGGAGAGCTGTACTTTGCTTTGCTGAACCTCTGCCGAAACTCGGCCGATGCTATGCCGGACGGCGGCGTGATCACCGTCGCGGCGCGGAACATCGAACCTTCCTCTGGCGCGGCGCGGGGGTTCGTCGAGATTGTCGTCGCCGACGACGGGGAGGGCATGCCCGCGGAGGTCCTCTCGCAGGCCTTCACCCCGTACTTCACGACAAAACCCGCGGGTAGCGGCATCGGTCTCGGCCTCGGGCTCATCCAGGTCCAGCGCTTCGCCGAAGGACGAGACGGCGCGGTCTGTATAGAGAGCGAGCGGGGTGCCGGCACGCTGGTACGCCTCTTCCTGCCGCGCGTGCAAGCAGCTGGGCTCCCCAGCAGCATCGTCGGCACGGAGATCGCGTACACGCCGTCACCCAACGGCGGCGTATTCCACGCCATCAACCCAGCGACGGCTGCGCCGACGTCGTAGCCGGCCCGAACACCTGGAGACCGGTTCAGCGATGCAGCTCATGATCCCGCCTGGCCGCCTCGACCGTCCGGTCGACCACGAGACGGACCACGTGCTCGGCCCCGCCGATGCCGAGATCACGCTCGTCGAGTACGGCAGCTACGCCTGCCCGCACTGCAGGGCTGCCAACGAGCGCATCGCACAAGCACGCGACCAACTTGGCGACCGCGTCTGCTACGCCTTCCGCCACAGGCCGCTCACGGACAACAGCCTTTCGTTTCGGGCTGCCGAGCTCGCTGAGCTGGCTCAGACGCCCGAGGCGTTCTGGTCCGCGCACATCAAGCTGATGACGAGGTCGATGCAGCTCACAGAGGACGACCTCGTCGCGGTGGCCGCCGACCTCGGCGTGAACGCCGACTTCGCGCTCGGCGACAGCGACGCCGTGCGGCGCGCGAGGGCGAGGGTGGAGGCGGACGTCGCGAGCTCACGCGCAAGCGGCGTGAGATTCACGCCTACCTTCTACATCAACCACCGGCGCTACGACGGGCCCTGGGACGAGAGTTCTCTCGTCGATGCGATGCTTGGCACGCTCGGCCATCGCGTCCGTTCGGCAGCCCTGGACTTCGCGAGCTGGGGCCCGTCCGCCGGCATTTTGCTGGTCCTCGCGACCGTGGCGGCGATCGTCTTGACGAACTCGCCGATCGGGCCGGCGTTCGAGGCGCTCTGGCGCCAGGAGTTCGGCGTGAGCTTGGGTGACGCAGCCTTTCAGATGTCCTTCCTTCATTGGGTCAACGACGGCCTGCTGACGGTGTTCTTCCTCGTCGTGGGATTGGAAGTGAAGCGCGAGATGACAGTTGGCCACCTCGCAAGCCGCCGCTCCGCCGCGCTTCCGATCGCCGCCGCGCTCGGCGGCATGGTCGTGCCGGCGCTTTTGTATGCGCTGGTCATCCCTACGGGGCCGTGGTCGCGCGCGTGGGGCGTTCCGATGGCGACCGACACTGCGTTCGCGATTGCCTTGATCGCCGTGATGGGCGCCCGCGTTCCCGTCGAGCTGCGCATCTTCCTCACCGCGGCGGCCATCGTCGACGACATCGGCGCGATCGTCGTCGTCGCTGTGTTCTACTCCGGCGATATCCATCCGGGCTACCTGGCCGCGGCTGCGGCGGTGGTCGTTGCGCTGGCGCTGCTGAGCCGGTCGAGAGTCTATCTTCTCTCGCCTTACATCCTGTTGGGCGTCGCGTTGTGGGCGTTCGTCTACGCGGGCGGCCTCCACGCGACGCTGGCTGGCGTGGTACTGGCGCTGTTCGTTCCGACGCGCCCGCCCGCCAACCTGGCCGCCCTGATGACGCAGGCCAGCACCATCATCGCCTCCGAGGCCCGCCACGAGGGTGAGGTTCTCAGGCACGGCCCCTCCACCCCGGCGCTGCACGCGCTCGACGCAATCTACGACAGACTTGAATCGCCCGCCGACCGGCTGCTGCGGCACGCCGGCGCGCGGTCGAGCTACGCTGTCCTCCCGATCTTCGCACTGGCGAATGCGGGCGTGGCGATTAATCCGGGCGTCTTTGTTGGGCATGGCTGGCTCATGGCCGCGATCGTCGCTGGCCTCGCCATAGGAAAGCCGCTCGGCGTCTTCCTTGCGGCTGCGGCGGCCGTGCGCGCAGGCATAGCCGTCAAGCCGGCAGAGTACACGTGGCGGCAGTTGGCCGGGGCGGGAGCCCTCGCTGGCATCGGCTTCACGATGTCGCTCTTCATCGCCGGGCAGGCGTTTCCAAGCGCTCCCGACTTCTCGGCCGCCAAGATCGCCGTGTTCGCCGCGTCGATTCTTACGGCCGTCGTTGGGACTGCCCTGCTCTGGGGAGCTTCGCGTCAGGAGCTTATCGAAGAGGTGCCGGAGAGTCCTGGCATGCAAGTATCATAGCCCGCCGGTGTTTATGCAGGATCGTGAACAGGAGGTCTTTCGATGATTCTACCTACCGGTACGACAGTAGCAGTCGCTGACGGCGAGACGGTCCGCCTGTTCCGGAATACGGGTGTGAAACCTGGGGTGCATCTGGTCGAGATCACGGCGGCTCCGGGTGCGCGCCATCACACCGGCTCTGCCAACCCCGATGGCAAGCGGCTCGACGAGGACGACTTCGCGGCAGCTACGGCCGCGTTCCTGAACAAGCTCAGCCTGGACGGGACCATAAAACACCTGGTCGTTGTCTCCGACCCCAGGACCCTGGGGGAGATGCGCAAGCACTTCCACCGCGATCTGAGAGGTAAGATAATAGGCGAACTCGCGAAGGACTTCAGCCGGCGTCCGCTTGAGGACATCGCCTCACTGATCGCCGACGCCTGACGCGCCTCTGGAAGCGGCTGCCGGCGCAAGCCTGTCCGGTCATAACCCGCGCGAATAACTCAAAGTTACCGACGACGACTACTGCTCTCGACTAACCTGAACCAAACCAACCGTCTAAATGCATCAGCAATGGACAAGATAGTCAAAGCCGCCTCTGGCATTCTAAGCAGCATCAAGAGGAAGCGGGGTTCTGCTGCCTGCTCGGTGTCACGTTCCAATCTCTCACGCGACTAACCGGCATCTCGCATTATGAGGAGCCTCCGCATGACCGAATACCTAATCGCCTCGCGCGCCGCGATCATCTTCTGGACGAGCCTTGCAGTGGTGCCAGCCGAGATCCTCTTTGACGCGATAGAGACCGAATTAGAGCGCCGCGGCGTGGAGCTATAGGGCTCTCTGCTTGGTCCTGCGGCAGCTGCCAGAAAGAAAGATCGTTGGAGCCCGAAATGACAAAGCACATTGCACCGTTACCGGATCCCGATGGATCGTTGCTTCTTCGTGAGTTGAACCACAGAGTAAATAACGAGCTCACTAGCAATATCTGCACGATTTCAGCCAAAGCGGTGGAGTCGGATGACGTGGCAGTCAAGGCCGCGCTCCTCGATGTTGTAGACCTCCTGCATGGTTACGCCGATGTTCACAAGGCACTACGCATGTCGGATCCTGGGCACCTGACCGACGCCGCAAGGTACCTCCAGCATCTTTGCATCTCCATCACGAAATACCGACTGGACCGGCTGTGGATACGTCTCTTGTGTTCGGCGGATGATTTGCGGCTTGAGGGCGAACGCTGCTGGAAGCTTGGGTTGATCGTATCCGAGCTGCTCACCAATGTGGCACGACATGCTCGATTCGACGATAGACGTCCGGAAGCGAAAGTGAAGTTGCTGCTCGCAGGTAACGTCGTAAGGTGCGCGGTCTCTGACAATGGCTCGGCATCTGATCTCGTTGTGCGCGGTCGCGGGCTAACGATCGTCGGCGAGTTGGCCAGCAGTTTGGGTGGCCGCTTTCATGCGTCTTGCGCCGCCGAAGGGTCTTCCTTCCTTCTTACCTTCCCATTGACTGAATCCGAGCAACGCGCCGCCGGCGCAACTCATGTTGTCTTGAAGCGAAGGAAGGTGCGTCGTTCTCACAGGTTTCGGGTCCCAAGAGCTGAAGATGCAGCGGCTGGCTAGGCCAGTCGTCCCACTGAAGGAGGCCGAACATGACCCAGGTCTATTTCCATTTCTCCAATACGAAGAAAGTTTTCCTCGATCACCAGGGCACCGTAGTGAACGATCTCGCTGAGGCGCGCGGTCATGCGACCCACCTCGTGCAATCCTTCACCAACGAGCGCAGCCTCGAGGATTGGCGTGACTGGGTCCTGCATGTCAGCGACGACCTGGGCGATGAGCTCTTCGTCGTCCCTTTCACCTTCGTACTTGGCAAGCCGCATTGATTCAGCATGCGCGCAATACGATCGCCGACAGTGCCGCTTCGCCGAAGGGTGAACGAAGTCGCGAGAAGAGTGAGCAAGCTCATCGCGATGGCCTATGATCCGTATCGGCCGAGCGTCATTACATGCGCGGGCCGAGCCCAAAATGGTTCGCCAAACATGGTGCATCCGCATCTGTCACGATTTGCTGAAAGGCAGCTTGGGCCCCCGGCACATGTCTCCCCCTTGTCCCTCGCCGGGCTTCCCCGCGGCCGGTCCTTTCCCCTCCCGAGGGCCGGCCGCCCCTTTCAGGGCCCGACGAAGCGAATGACGAAAACAAAAGGAGCTCACAATGAAAAGCCTCTTCACTTCCGCGATAGCCGCGAGTTGTCTTGTCCCCTTCGTATCGGTCGCACAAGCCCGCTCCGCGTATGATGGGTCTTGGGACCTTCTCTTCGTGACGCAGCGAGGTGCATGCGACCCGACCTATAATTTCTCCGTCAGCATCACTGACGGCGTCGTCACGCATCCCAACCTCGTGAAGTTCAGGGGCCACGTGGCGCGCTCGGGCGCCGTCAGCGCCTCGGTGACCGTTCCGGACAAATATGCGTCCGGCACAGGTCGGCTCTCGATCAATTCCGGTCGCGGGACGTGGAGGGGCTATTCGGGAAGCGCGCGTTGCTCAGGGTACTGGACCGCCCAGCGGAACTGACGAATTTACCGCCATCTGCTGATCGAGGGCCGGCGGCGCAAAGCGAAATATGGCGTGGTTCTGGTTTCTCCCGCCGCCCAGTGGATGACGGGCGCCAAACTGCGGATCGACGGCGGCGAAGTAAGGTCCGTCTAGTGGCGCCCGGAGGCCCAGGGTGACTGAATCGCATCAACTGCAGAGACAGCACCGGTGGTCCGTCTGCATCATGTGCGCGGCATCGCCTCGGTGAGCCAACTCAAAAAAAGGTCGGGCCAAGAGTCGCTACACCTCGATGTCGCTGCCGTACCACATCGGCAACGGCTGGTTCGCGGCATTCTGAAGCTGCTCGCGACCGCCGTTGTCGCCGCAACCGGGACTGACGCTGATCATCGGCGGTGTTTCTGGGCGCTACAGAGGGTTGCGCGGGCGTAGGCAGGAGCGGGCGGTTCCTGGAGCAGCAATTCACTGGACCTCCGCTCGGCCAACCGCGGCAGCAACCCCACCAATTCCCGTACCGAACAGCCGATCCTAGGCGCAGTGATCGGCCGGATTGTGTCGGCCATCACACTTAGAAACGATATCCGCATTTGCGGTTGAGCTAGCTAACGACTCGCGCCTGGTTAGCTGTGGAATCTCAACAGGTCGTCCTTCTGGAGGCCGAGGCGGCTGATGGGTGGTTTGGCCTGTAGGCTGCCGTGCGGGCGATGCCAGTTGTAGTGATGAAGCCAGATTGGCAGGTTTTCGGCGCGCTGGTCTGAAGTGTCGTAGGCGCGCGCATAGGCCCATTCGCGCAACACTGTCTGGATGAAGCGTTCGGCCTTGCCGTTTGTTTGCGGTCTGTAGGGTCTGGTGAAGATGTGCTGGAGGCCGAGCTTCCTGCACACTCTGGCGAAGGCCTTGGCACGATAGCAGGAGCCGTTGTCGGTCATGATGCCGGTGACCTTCATGCGGAGGCTGCGGTAGTAAGTGACGGCCTCGTTGAGGAAGGCGATGGCGCTCTCCTTTTTCTGATCCCGCCGGATCTGGGAGAAGGCCAGGCGCGATGCATCGTCGATGGCGACATGGACGAACTCGTGGCCGGCGCCGCGGCTTTCGCCCTTCTGGCGGTCGTGTGTGATGCGGTGGCCTGGTCTGACGAACCTGCCGAGCTTCTTGATGTCGATATGGATGAGCTCGCCGGGCTGCTCGCGCTCATACCGGCGCACCGGCTCGGCGGGCTCCAGATCCCGCATCCGGCTTAATCCCAAGCGGCGAAGGATGCGGCTGACGGTGGCCGGTGACACGTCGACCTCGGCTGCGATCTGCTTGCCGGTTTGGCGCTGCCGGCGCAACGCCTCGACGGCGGTGCACGTGGCTGGTGGGGTTTGGCTCGGCGATGAGTGAGGTCGCGACGAGCGATCGCGCAAACCATCCACGCCTTCTGCGCGGAACCGCTTGACCCACTTGGCCACCGTTTTCGGCGTCGTGTTGAACTGATTTGCCGCGTCAGCCTGGCTCAGCCCGCCCTCGACCACGCCTCGCACCATCGCCTCTCGACCTTTGGGCGTCAAAGGCGCATTCATGTGGACGTTCATCTGGTCTCTCCGTGGAACACTGAAGCTTCGCAACCTCAGCTTCCTCGGTTCAGACCAGATGGACAACCTCCTGAGAGACCAAAGTTAGCCCACCTCCGGCGCGAGCGGGCCCCGAGTGAAGCTCTCGTGTCCTTTCCCCGTGCACATCCGGGGCCTCTTCCACTCAACTTCATTAGCGGGCTGCGCATCTTTCGGCGGGGTTAGGTCAGAGAGACGTCCATATTGCTCAATTGCACTCGCGTCGTGCCGGCCTTGGCGAAGGTGATCGCTAGCATTAGACTGTGGTCGAGGCGCCCTGCGACTTCGGGCTAGTGAGATCGGACGATCTCGTCGGGCAAATGGTGGCTAGGAAAGGCACCACATTCTGCAAGTCTGATTTCGAATTAGAGGCCGGCGAACTCGAAATTGCCGCCCATCGCGGGCTTTCGACGTGAGGCGAATATGTTCGTGGAAAGGTCAGCGGCCGGATTACGGGCGCATGAGTTTGTACTCTCGAATCTTTCGCCCAGCGTCGCTCAAAGGCGGTTCGCGCTTGGCGTTGTGCTAGTGCTGCTCGCTGTCTTTGTCATAGTGGCAGGCCCGCTCTCGGGCCTGCCACTGAGGCCGGTTGACGCCTTTATACCCGCCTACGGCACTGCGATTTTCGTCGTCGACTCTATCACCGCAGCCCTGCTCTTCGCGCAGTTTTCCGTCCTACGCTCGCATGCGCTCCTCGCACTGGCGAGTGGCTATTTCCTGACGGCGCTCATCGCAATTCCTTGGACGCTCACATTTCCAGGCGTATTGGCGCCGGAGGGCGGCCTTGGCGGCGGCCTCCAGAGTACGGTTTGGCTCTATGTCCTGTCGCACGTGGGCTTCGCCCTGTTCGCGATCGTCTATACACTGCTGAAGGATGCCGATCCGATGGAGTGGCTGTCGCCACGATCCATTCGTGCGAGGGTCCTTACGACTGTCGGATCAGTTACTGCGCTCGTCTGTTGCGCAACAGTTTTCGTTACAGCGGGCCATGCGCTCCTCCCGCGCATTATGCTCGACACGGCGGAGGTTTCCTATCTCTGGTACTACGCGATCGGACCGATGGCGGCATTATTCGTCGTCGCGCTTGTCTTGCTATGGCTGCGGCACCGCTCGGTGCTCGATCTCTGGCTGATGTTGGTCTTGTTCGCATACATCATCGAGATCGCCCTAACCGCCTTTCCTATCCCGTACCGCTTTAGCGTCGGCTGGTATGCCGGGCGAGTTTACGGCGTGCTTTCCGGCAGCCTTGTGCTGCTCATCCTGGTGAAAGAAGTGACGATGCTATACGGTGAACTGCTGCGCGCAGTCCTTGCCCAACGCCGCGAGCGCGAGGTGCGTCTGCTGACGGGGGACGCGGTCGCAGCCACCGTTGCGCACGAGATCAAGCAGCCATTGTCGGCGATGACTATGGACGCCAGTGCGAGCCTGCGCTGGCTTGATCGCGCGACGCCCAACATCGATGAGGCCAAAGCCGCATTACAGCAAATCGTGAACAACGGGCACCGTACGGGCGAGGTGATCGAGAATATTCGGACGCTCTTCAAGACGGAAGCACGAACCCGGACTTCGCTCGACGTCAACAATCTGATCCGCGAAGCTCTGGCGCTCGTGCGCAACGACCTGCAGACGCATCGGGTAGCGGTTCAAACCGACTACAACCAATCGCTCCCACCGATAGAGGGCAACCAGGTTCAGCTGCAGCAGGTGCTCGTGAATTTGATCACGAACGCGATCGATTCAATGGCCACTGAAGATGGGGACCGGGTACTTTCCTTAAGGTCTAAAGTCTACGACTCCGGCAGTCTGATGGTGTCGGTGGAAGACGTGGGGAAGGGTGTCGAGCGGAGCGCTATCGATCTGATATTCAAACCGCAGTTTACGACCAAGCTGCACGGGATGGGGATGGGGCTGTCGATTTGCCGGTCGATCATCGAGGCCCATGGGGGGCGGTTGTGGGTGACCGCCAATCTGCCCCGAGGTGCCATTTTTCACTTCACGCTGCCCGCCCACCGGGAGCACTAGCATGCGCAGTGCTACTCTTGAAAGATGCAGGAGGCCGAATTGCCTACGGAGGGCCTGATCTCGATCATCGATGATGATGAGGACTTTCGCGAGGCTATAGCGGGTCTGATGAAATCGCGGGGGTTCACGGTCGAGGCCTTCCCATCCGCGCTGGCTTTTTTGTCCTGCCCGAATGTTCGCAATACCTCCTGCCTGATCGTGGACGTCCATATGCCGCGAATGACCGGGATTGAGCTGCATGGTCGGTTGGTGGAACGAAAGCTTCCGCCGCGAGATTTGCCTGTCCCTATCGCAAATTCAATCCGGTTGGCGTTGATTGGGAATCGGGCGATGCTGTCGCGCGATGCCGGATCTATTCAGGTTCATTTGTCTGCTCATCGGCGACCTTTTCGGTCGCGAACTGCGCCTGAAGCTGAACTGCTGGTGCTGAGGCAGCAAGTCAACGTACTGCGGCGGATCTGCCCCAAGAAGCCTCCCTTCATCCCGATTGATAGACTGATATTGGCGGGCGTCTGCCGATTATTCCCCAGTGCCTATGATGCCTTGGCGATAGTGCGGCCTGACACCGTGATCCGTTGGCATCGGACAGGTTTCAGATTGTACTGGCGCTGGAAGTCGAGACGCCGCTGCGGTCGGCCAATCGTGCCGTTGGAAGTTCGCGACCTGATCCGCCAGATGAGCATCAAAAACCCACTATGGGGCACACCGAGGATTCACGGTGAATTGCTCAAGTTGGGCATCGATGTCAGTCAGACTAGCGTGGCCAAATATATGGCGCGGAGGAGGGGGCCTCCCTCGCAGGGATGGAAAACGTTCCTTCGTAATCATGCTGATGGCATCGCCGCGATGGACTTGTTCGTGGTGCCGACAATCTCGTTCCGGCTGCTCTATTGCCTGCTGATTATGGCACACGGCCGGCGGCAAATCTTGTGGTTTGGGGTCACCGCGCACCCAACGGCCGAATGGATCGCCAATCAGCTGACCCAGGCTTGTGGCTGGGAGCAAATCCCTCGCTATATGATCCGGGATCGCGACGGAGCTTATGGCGAGGTATTCACCCGACGCTTGCGATCCATGAGCATTCGGGATCAACCGACGGCAGCTCGTTCGCCATGGCAAAACGCATACGCAGAAAGGCTGATCGGCTCGATCCGCAGGGAATGCGTCGATCAGTTCGGCGAGCGCCATTTACGTCATGCACTACTTTCGTAGATGAACTATTACAACGAAACCCGCACTCATCTGTCACTGAGCAAGGATAAGCCAAGGGGTTTTCAGCCATTGACGGTATCGGAAGCGAAGCTGTGTGAGTGTGGCCGTGGCCCGTCTGGGCAGAAGCATGCCCACTCACTGACCAATTGACTCCGATACTTACCGAAAAAAGCGTTCCGCCGAGGGCGATGAATTTTCCTGTGAATTCAATAACAAAAGGTTAGAGCGGTTATACCGTCGGGATTTGTCCGCCGGCTTCGAAATTTGCACTTGCAAATCAACGCGGTAGTGTCGTCCCGAATAATTGAGTGGGAGTAGCAACGTACAGTGTCGAGCCCTAAGTCTCGGAACTCCTGACCCGCACCCATCGAGCGATTACTGCGCGTCTTAGACTTGCGTTTATCTCAGTTGCTGCTCTACCAAGGCGAGCATTTCAGCCGCGTCGCTCTCCGGTTGTGAGTTTGGGCAGGACAAAGACCGTGTCAAAAAACTTCAATTACATCGCCTTCGGAAATAGCGACTACGTCGAAGCGGCAGTTATCGAAATGCCGCGGGGGCGCATGTTCGAGTATACGCCTACCGACATTGGGAAGCGGCTCGAGAACCTCGGTCCGAAGTCGATCGCGTTCTTGGAGAAGTTGCCAACCTTTCTCTGTAGCGAAATTGATCGCTCGGGTGACGCACCCTCAATGGTGATCAAATACGGGCTCATAGAGAATACGAGACCTGATCGGAAGGAAGTCGCAACCACCTTCAGGACCCTAACAGATTTCGGCGAGGTCAAATTTGCTTCAGTTGAGCAAGCTCGGGACATTTTCGAAGCCGACGGATTTCAGCTCTACCGCACGCACTGGGCAGTTCGAAAAGGCGACGCTATATGGCTGGCCCGCCAAGGCAGCGACAGAAACTTTCTTTCGGGGGCATGAGGATGAGCGGTTCGAACTGACGCCATCGTTGCTACGGAAATCGACGGAGGGCGCTTGGCAGTTCATGCCGAACGAGGATCGACTCTGCAAAGAGTTGCTTATTGCTCACTATGACGAGTTCCAAGATGATCAATTCTGCTTTGATCGTCTAGTCCGTATGCAGCACTACGGTCTACCAACTCGTCTTCTCGATATTTCAGGAAACCCATTGATTGCGCTGTTTTTCGCCTGCAACAGCGCGCCGGACCTGGTGAATGTCGGCGGCGAAGTGATCGTCTTTCGGGTGTCGTCAGACAAAGTAAAGTACTTCGATTCTAATACCGTCAGCTGTCTGGCAAATCTCTCTAACCTAACTTACGAACAGAAGAACGATATCGACCTGAACCTAAGCATCGAAGCGTTCAACCAAACTAACATCGTTCAGAAGCTGTTGCACCATATCAAGTCAGAAAAGGGTTTTTTTGAAGCGCGGATCGTTCCGGACGATCTCGGGTCAATTGTTTGCGTGAAAGCAAAACGAACCAACACGCGGATCAAATCACAGTCGGGAGCATTTTTGCTCTTTGGTCATGAGGCCGTATTGCCTGAATCTGGCCAGGAAGGCATTGAGATTGCGCGGGTAACGATCGTCAATAAGGCAGACATCCTCGCCCAGCTAGATCGAATTAATATTAACGCCACAACCGTTTATCCCAGTATCGATCAGACGACGATTCATCTTCGCGATCGGTATCGACAGGTCGAGGGGCCTAAGCTGTAGCTTAACTTGCCCAGAGGAAATCTTGTGAGCGGCGGAGAGACGGAGACTGAAGTCTTACTATTCTGCCGTTCTAGCCGCTGCCCCTGACCGCCGTACGAGCCCGGCCAACTCGACGCATCTCTCGTGCCTCCAATTGTGAAATAGCGTACAGACACCCGATCGGCTTGGTTGTATAGATCCGACGCTGGCCCGTCGGCAGAGGCAGCTTCGCCACGGGCAGCTCACTTTCGTTTCAGGAGTTCCGTCATGCGCGTTTTCAATCGCACGGCCACCACGATGTGGCAGCTTTGCATTCTTCAGTCCACCTTGAGCGGGTGAACCAAGGATATTTCGCGTGCGCTGACAATTGCGTACAGGGATTTTTTCTGGGGCCCCGCCGGTGACGGACGGGGCTTTTCCATTTTCATTTTATGCCCAACGCCGCCCGGCGGTGCCCCTGCGACAAAGGACGCGGGGTCATGTGGTATTTTGGGCCCGATCTGGCATTCGATCTGTTCAAAGGGCTGGTCGCTGGGGCGGCTTCCATAGCGTTGCAAGTGGTTGCCCCCATGACGGTTCGCGCCGTGAAGCGGCTGCGCGCGCGTTGGTCTGCGCGTAGAGCCGCGAGAAAGGCATCCCGTGGGGCAAAGCAATAGCAAGCAAGATCGGCGGGTTACGCTATCGCTAACCCGCCCTACATGCCGGCAGCCTTTGCCGTGCTGCTGCCGGTGAAGACCGTCGGCGTGATGGGTGACGGCAGAACTTACGAATACGTCGTGGCGCCACACGGATCAACGAGGTAAAGGGAGTGAACCGCGTGGTGTATGACGTCACGAGCAAGTCGCCGGGGACGATCGAGTGGGAGTGAGGGAAACTCACTGACTATATAGGCGGGACAGCGGCGCATTCCCACCGCGTGGATCTGGGCGGCCAGGCCTTTCACTCAAGCTGACCTGGCAGACCAGCTCATCCAATTTAGGAATGTAGGCATGATCGACAAACCGGATCCGATATCTATCAGCGCCGCGGACATCGAAGAGATCCGCAATCTCTTTCTGCGGCAGGCTGCAGGCGAAACCGCCCAGGACATCCGGGTAATCGAATCCGTGCTGGCCCGTACCCCGCCTGGACAGCCAGATCCAGTGAACTTTGTTGCCCGGGCCTATCGCTTCTGGGGTCGCGAGGCGGTCATCGATCATTTCCGCACCGTGTTCAAGGGCACCTGGCGCTTTGAGCCCGACGAGGACGAGATTCGTATCCTTCCCCTCGGACCGGACACTGCCCACATCTACGCGCCGACGCGCATAACCGTCGGCGCAGCCGGCGAGGAGAGCGCGACGTACAACTTTCTGGTCAACGAAATCGCGATCCGGACTGCCGAAGGCTGGCGCATTTCAGCCATCGTCCCGGTTCCGGCGCAGTGATCGGCCGTACCCGCAACAGAACGCTCGACATGTCCCGTTCCCCATTTTGCGACCTGCATGCAGGCTCCTCATCGAGGGATATACTTTGCATCCAACGTATCTCCGAAGATCGTCGAACACCGCGAGGTGGTGGCATGCGCACGATTAGGGGCGCGTCCCTCAGCTGCGTGAAGACGGTCCCGGCGCGTTGCGTTCGGTACGGAGGAACGCGAGGCGGTCGGTGCCGAACAGTTGAGGCTTGCGGCGCCTAACCCTTCGCGGCCGGCGCCGGCGGCACCGGTAGAATGATTTCGGAAGCGATCTTCCAGTCCTTCCCGACGCGAAGCCAGTTGATGATCATCAAAAACGGCCTGGCTGTTCCATCCTGCCCGGCATATGAGACCGTGATGTTCATCGGCACGTAGGACTCCGCGACGTCGCGCGTCAGGCCGACGACCCTGAGCTTGGAATAATCCGGCTCGAGCACGACCGGACCGGAGCTGCCGATATCATGCAGCTTTTGATCAATTGCCTCGTTGCCCCAAAAGCCGGCCCAGTTTCCCTCGGACGGGATTGCGCTCTTCGCCACCAGCAGGGTCGAAGGCGATTGCCAGAACATATCGTGCAGAGCCTTGAAATCGTGGTTGTTGGCCAATTTCATGAGTCTGCGGAACTTCGATTTGATCGTGACAAGGGTCGCAGCATCCAGCGGCTCCTTGCTGACGGCGGGAGCAGCCGCGACAGCGCTGATGGAAAGAGCCGTGGCGGTGAGGGTGGCAAGAAGTATCTTGTGCATGAAGGAATTCCCTTCCAGGTTTATTCGTCCGGCTCTCGTCGGGACAGCGTCTGTCGCGTTGCGCGATTGCGGCACGGGATGCTCGCTTCCATCGGCCGAAAACGGCATCAGGACGCTTTAGCCTGTACATTCGCGCAGTAAGGTTGTGATTTTCTCATCGAGACTTCGGGCAACGGCAAGCGCTGCCGCGTTGCCATAAGGCAGCAGATAACTCTCCATTCTGTCGTAGGAGACATGCACGCCATCGGAACGTTCATCGATGAGGACTGTGACTGGAGCGTAAGATCCAGCATCGGGAACGTGCTTGACCATCTCTTTCATGATGAGTGGATTGCCCATCACAAGCCGTATGATCTTGGGCGTCTTGGATCCAGACTCGCGACGCAGAATGTCGCCCAGGTCGAATTCGGCGAAGAGCATGAGGCCCGTGCGGCCGAGGCCGCTCTGGACAATGCGTTCCAAATCCGGGAAGGAATTTGTCGCCCTCGTCGTTCTGAAAAATTCGACCATGTCAGGCTGACCGACCGCCGCCTTGAGCGCGGCTACAATAGCCTCGAATGGTTTTGAGCTCGTGAGGCTGAAACGTTCTATCTCGACTTTTGCGATTGTCATCTTGTTCTCCTTAACAACTCACAGGGATAGGTGCGTCTGATCGCGTCGGAACGCGTCGAGGATCATGCAGCCGCCGGTTAGGCGTCCAGGAAGGTCCGGACGTGGCTGACGAACGTGTCGTGGTGCTGAAACAGGGCGCCGTGCCCTGAATCGGGATAAAGCACCAGCTGAGCATTGCTGAGTTCTTTGAACATCGCGTAGGCGTTGTTCGCGGGCAGCATGGTGTCGTTGCTACCGCTGACCACAAGCGTGGGCTGACGAATGGCGCGCAGCATGGCGTGCTCCGGATCGGGTGTGGCGCACCAGGTGATCAGCGCCTTGGCCTGCGGATCGGTTACCGCGCTGCCGTTATCGGTGTCTCGATCGTCCTTACGCACCTTCGCCCGCTTCAGGAAGGCCAGGCCGGACGACTGGCTGGCGGAGGACTTCGTGAAGAACAGCGGCAGGCGGGGGTCCGGCGCATCGGTTTGGGAAAACGCCTCCTGGAGAACCGCCAACAGGTGTTCCTCTCCGCCTTTCGGCGCGGTGCCGACGAGGATCAGCTTGCGGACCAGCCGTCCGTGCTCGGCGGCGATCTGCTGGGCGACGAAGCCGCCGAGAGAAAAGCCCAGCAGGTCGACTTCGGAAAGGCCAAGCAGGTTGATGAAGGTGACCGCGTCTTGGGCCATCGCTGCAACATTGTCGGGCGTTTGACCGGTCGAGCGGCCGACCCCGGTGTTGTCGAAGACGATGACAGGGCGATCGGCGGCGAGGGCGTTGACGACGGCGGGATCCCACGCATCGATGTTGCCCGAGAAGTGCTGCAGGAGAACCAGCGGCGTCCCGGTGGACGGGCCGAGGTGGCGATAGGCGAAGCGGATTCCGCGGCCTTCGATGTAACGGGTGGGTGCCGTTTCAAGCGTGGTAGCGCCCTTACTCAAGATGTCGAGTTCAGTCATGTCATCCTCCGGATGCTTGGCAGGAAATGGTCAAGTGGGGGGACCGGTGTGGCGTGGCAACCGAAACCTTCATCGACATGGGCTGCCGATTTGCGGTCTTGGCTGCGTTTGCGACAGTCGCGGTGCCATGCGTTCTGTATTCTCGTGAGCGTGCGCTCCCGGCGCAAAAGCGCCGGGAGCGGTAGCGTCACTTCGCAAGCGCGGCCTTTTCAATCGTCGCGGCGACTTCTTTCGCATGAACGACGAGCGAAGCATGGCTCCCGGCGACTTCGGTTATCTCGGCCTTCATCGCGTCGGCGAAAAATTTCTGCGCCTCGGGGGCGATCACCTTGTCCTTGGTGGTGATCACGTAGAACGTCGGTTTGTCGCGCCAGGCAGCCGTATCGACCGGTGCCTCGAACGCCACGTGGTTCAACGGAAGCTGGTGGTTTGCCAGAGATTCGGCGATCTGCGGGGGAAGGTCAGCCGCGACAGCCGAAGGAAACACCTTGGGATCGATGTAGAGGTTGCCCTTGGCGTCAGGATGAATCGCCGCTGAGCCCTCGGTTGGCGGGCCGCTGTTGGCGAGGGCCGCCAGAGATTGTCCCACGTCAGGCGCGAAAGCGGAGACGTAGACGAGCGCCGAGACCTTGGGATCGTTGCCGGCTTCCGTGATGACCACGCCGCCCCAGGAGTGGCCGACGAGAACGGTCTTGCCATTCTGCTTCGCCAGCGCTTGTTTGGTGGCATCGACGTCAGCGGTCAGGGAGGTGAGCGGATTTTCGACGAGCGTGACGTTGTAGCCCTTCTTCGTGAGGATGTCGGCAACGGGCTTCCAGCTCGTCTGGTCGACGAAAGCGCCATGGACGAGGACGATATTGTGAGCCGCCCCCTTGGGCAGTTCAGCCGACTGGGCGGGCGCGGCAAATGCCGCGCCGGCCATGACGGCGGCAACGGTTGAGAGGAGAAAATTTAGCATTGATAGCTCCTGTTTGATAACGGACGACGCGAGGTCGGGGGATGGGCGGGCGCTTCAGCAAAGTTGCGGTTTTCCATCTGCCGCTTTGAAAAATGGACGACCGCACGATGCGTCCGCGCTTCGGCAGGAGGTAATAAGAAGGCTTCTCGGTCAGT
Organism: Bradyrhizobium sp. McL0615; assembly: GCF_049993905.1. Classification (NCBI taxonomy): domain Bacteria; kingdom Pseudomonadati; phylum Pseudomonadota; class Alphaproteobacteria; order Hyphomicrobiales; family Nitrobacteraceae; genus Bradyrhizobium; species Bradyrhizobium sp. McL0615. Next base: position 4,288,055 of record NZ_CP188254.1, read on the forward strand.
AGAGCTCAATCGTCCAAGTATTGTGTCGGATCGTCCGCGGGATTAGGATCATCGCTATGGACATCCTCGCCGAAGTACTCGACCGCGTTCGCCTCGGCGGGACTCTGCTCTTCCACTTCGAACTCGGGCATCCCTGGAGCTTGGCGTTGCCACAACGCCCCTACGCCCTGTTCCATTATCTTAGTCGTGGCTCAGCCTCAGCGACCCTCGGATTCGAACAGGGGCGAGAACTCCGCATGAGCCCGGGCGATTTTGTTGTCATCTCACGCGGCGAGCCCCATGAGATTTATTCGGATCGCCGGACAAAACCATTTTCGGTTCTCGACCTCGATCGGTCGTCCGCGCATCTTGGCGTCGTCCGTCACGGCGGTAGCGCGCAGCCGTATTCGACAATGATCTGCGGCAAGTTCACTGTAGCGCGGCCCTCGCGCGGTAGCGTGTTAGAATTACTTCCGCCCGTGCTTCTCCTGAAGCCGACGGAGGAAGGTGAGTGGCTCGAGGCGATTCTGCGACGCATGGTGAGCGAGTCGGCGCGTGAGCGTCCCGGCCAGGGCGTCGCGCTTTCACGACTGACGGAAGTGCTCTTCGTCGAGGTGTTGCGAAGCTGGATCAAGTCTCTCGGTCCCGGAGAAGGCGGATGGCTTGGGGCGATGGCGGACCCGCACATCGGACCGGCGCTTCAGTTGATCCACGAACAGCCGGACCGGCCATGGACGCTCGACGACCTCGGGCAGCGCGTGGGGCTGGGTCGCTCGGCGTTTTCGGCCCGCTTCACCAAGCTCGTCGGCCAGTCCATGTACCGCTACCTGATCGTCCGCCGGATGGAGGAGGCTGCGTTTCTGCTCGAATCAAGCGACGATGGGATTGCGCGGATCGCGACCCGTGTCGGCTACGAGACCGTGGCCGCATTTTCGAAGGTGTTCCTTCGACATCACGGCCTGTCGCCTGGCCGTTACCGGGCAGTTCGCCGCTCCGGCGACGACGGCAAGCAAGAGGACGTTCTGGAAGCAGAAGTCGCCGATTGATCTCGACCAGGCTGACGTCCAGGCCGTCTCGTCATCTCGCTGCCGCATATAGCTGCACTAATGCGAGCTACAAACTCTGCTCGCCGCGCCGGTCACCCCCGCTCAAACGCCGGCTGCGCACTGCATGCCGGCATGTTACGACTCCCGCAATCGTCCCTCCGGAGCCCGCCTTCATGTCCGTCGCGACCGCAGCCAGCCAGACCGTCACTCCGACGGCCGCCGAGACCGATCCTGAAGCACTCGGCTTCATGCAAGGCTTTCCGCCGCCGCCGGACAAGACCATCACCTTCCACAACGGCTCGTTCCGCAGCTTCCCCGAATTGCGTTGGGCCTGGAGCAATATCCGCCAGCTCGTGCCGACCGTGAATGTCTGGCGCGGGGCAGGGCCCGCGTCGGCGCTGCCGCGCCAGGAGCACGATATCGGTGCGTCCGCGTCGGTCACCATGGACGGGCGGCCGATGACGTTTGCGCGCATGCTCGAGGAAACCTATGCCGACGGCATCGCCGTGCTGCACCGGGGCAAGCTGATCTACGAGCGCTATTTCGGCGCGCTGAAGCCGCACAAGTCGCATATCTCGATGTCGGTGACGAAATCGTTCACCGGCGCGCTCGCGGGCATCTTGGTGGCGGAGGGCAAGATCGATCCGCAGGCGCCGGTCACCGACTATGTCCCCGAGCTGAAGGCCAGCGCGTTCGGCGATGCGCGCGTGCACGAGGCGATGGATATGACGACGGGCCTCGAATACACGGAAGTTTATACCGACAAGAATTCCGGCGTGTTTGGCCTGCGGCGGGCGAACGGCATGGCGCCGATCGAGCCCGGCTATGAGGGCGCCACCAACATTTTCGATTTCCTGTGCGCGCAGAAGAAGCAGGGCGAGCACGGCAAGGCCTTTGCCTACAAGACCGTCAACTCCGACGTGCTGGCCTTTATCTGCCGGCGCGCGAGCGGCATGACGCTGTCCGATCTGCTCTCGGAGCGCATCTGGATTCCGATGGGTGCGGAGGAGGACGCGCATTATCATGTCGACCGCATCGGCACCGAAAGCGGCGGCGGCGGCCTGTCGACCACGTTGCGCGATCTCGCCCGCTTCGGCGAGACGATCCGCAATCACGGCCGCTTCAACGGCCGCCAGATCGTGCCGTCCCAGGTCGTCGAGGACATCGCGCGCGGCGGCGATCCCGCAAAATTCAAGCCGGCCGGCTACACGACATTGCCCGGCGCGTCATACCGCAATCAATGGTGGGTCACGCACAACGCACACGGCGCCTTCATGGCGCGCGGCGTTCACGGGCAGGGCATCTATGTCGATCCGAAAGCCGAGATGGTGATCGCCCGCTACGCCTCGCACCCGGCCGCCGGCAACGTTGCCAACGACCCCGTGACGCTGCCGGCTTACATGGCGCTGGCGAAGGATCTGATGGCGGGCGGCTGATGCCCGGCTCCGTAGCCCGGGCGAGCGGAGAGACCTCGGGACCGCTGTTCCCGCATATCGCTTGCGCTCATGCGGGCTACGATCCCTGACGCCCGCTTCGTCTTAGCCTCGCACCGCGGCCTCGATCTTCGCGACGTCGATCTTCCCCATCGGCATCATCGCCTCGAAGGCGCGCCTGGCGACGTCGCCGCCCTTGGCCATCGCGTCGGTCAGCACGCGCGGGGTGATCTGCCACGAAAGGCCCCATTTGTCCTTGCACCAGCCGCAGGCGCTCTCGACGCCGCCATTGCCGACGATCGCGTTCCAGTAACGGTCGGTTTCTGCCTGGTCGTCGGTCGCGATCTGAAACGAGAAGGCCTCGCTTTGCTTGAACATGTCACCGCCGTTGAGGCCCATGCACGGCACGCCGCACACGGTGAACTGCACCGTCAAAACCTGGCCAGCCTTGCCGCCGGGAAAGTCGGATGGTGCTTTATGAATAGAATCGACGCTGCTGTTCGGAAACGTCTTTGCGTAAAACTGTGCGGCTTCTTCGGCGTCGCGATTATACCAAAGGCAGATCGTGTTCTTGCTCATCCGGGCCTCTCCTTGATTAGCCGCGCAGGGCGGCGATGACGGCTGGCTCCGGCAAAGGACGTTCGAACGACCGGCGTCCCGACATCACCACCGAATTTTTTTCATGTGCCCGGGAGGCGGAAAGATCTGGGCGTTGTCTGGGTTCCGCTTATTAAGCCCCGCGGCGGGCACGGTCTCCAGCAGGTTGGCGGTGAGGCAGCCAGCCGTAGCCCGGGTGAGCGCAGCGACACCCTGGACCGCTGCTCCCGCATATCGCTACGCTCATGCGGGCTACGGACCCCGCTGTATATGCGAAGCCTCGAGCTGTATAGAGTGCCCGCGAGAGCGGCTCTTGAACGGGAGACACAGGCGACATGGTGGACGGCAAAAAAGTGCGGGCTGGCCAGTGCCATTGCGGCGCGGTGCGTTTCGAGGCGACGCTGAGCGACGGCTTCAACTCGATCCTCCGCTGCACCTGCTCCTACTGCCGGATGCGGGGCGCCGTCGTCGTCATGGCCGAAATGGGCGGGGTCAAGATCCTGCAGGGCAAGGACGCGTTGACGACCTACCGCTTCCACACCGGAGCGGCGCAGCACTTCTTCTGTTCCTGCTGCGGAATCTACACCCATCATCAACGGCGATCGAACCAGAATTCCTATGCCGTCAACGTGGCTTGCCTCGACGGGGTAAGCCCGTTCGATTTTCCCGAGGTGCCGGTCACCGATGGCGTCAATCATACGAACGACACCGGCAAGCCAACGCGTCGCGCCGGCACGCTCCGTTTCATCCCGGCTGATCGGGAGTCGTAGCCCGGGCGAGCGAAGCGACCCCGGGGACTGCCCCCGCATATCGCTAACGCTCATGCGGGCTACGAAATAACGTTCGCATCAATCCGCAATGCTGATCTTTGCGTCCGTAATCACCTTGGTCCATCGATCGACATCGCCCGCAACAAGGTTCCTAAGATAGGCCCGCGACTGCTGCTCGGGCGCGGGCGCCACGGCGCCAAGCTTCTCGAGCCGGCTGATCGTGTCCGGGTCAGCCATCGCTTTCGCATAGGCAGCATGGATCTTCGTCATGATGTCGTCTGGCAATCCCTTCGGCGAGAACAACGCCGTCCATGCATCGGCCTGATAGGCTTTCAGGCCGCTTTCTTCTGACGTGGCGGTGTCCGGAAGCACCTTCGAGCGCTGCGGAGAGGCGACGACGAACGCCTTGATCGTGCCGGACGAGACTTGCGGGGCGACGGTAATCACCTGGTCGCACGAATAGTCGATGGCTCCGCCGAGCAGATCGTTCATGAGCGGGCCGTTGCCACGGTAGGGGATTTCGGTGGGCTTGGTTCCGACCAGCGCATTCAGCAGGGTGCAGGTGAGGTGAGCGTTGGATCCGATGCCGGAATGGCCGACCTTGAAATCAGGGCCCTTCTCCTTCATCAGCCCGATGAATTCCTGGAATGTCGTCGCCGGCAGATCCTTGCGGCCGAACACCACGATCGGCGCCGAGGCCATCAGGCCGACCGGCTCGAAATCGGTTCGGGGATCGTATTTCCGTTTCTCATACAGCGCGTAGGACGACGCATGGGTTCCCATGTGGCCGGTAAGCAGCGTGTAACCGTCGGGCGCGGCTCTCATGACGCGGATCGAGCCGATGGTGCCGCCGGCGCCGGCCACGTTTTCGATGATGATCGGCTTGCCCAGCTGCCTGGACATGCCTTCCGCGACAATCCTTCCGATAACGTCGGTAGCGCCGCCTGCCGCAAATGGCACGACCATGGTGATGGCCCGGTTCGGGTAGTCTGTCTGTGCTGATGCCAACGGGGCCGTCAACAGGCTGAATGCCGATGCAACCAGCGTCAGAGCCGTCACCCTTCTCATTCCAGTTCCTCCCTTTTATTGTTGGTCGATAGACACGACCGCTTGTTTGCAGGCGAATGCGCTTGGGGCCACCGGGTCATACTATGTTCGTGGCGATTTTGGCAGGCTTATTGTATCGAGATGGTTGAGATCGTCGGCGGCGATGAAACCATCTTTGTGCGAACACCGGCGGACCAGGAGAGATATCGTGAACCTCTACGCAAAACTCCTCGCGCGCGAAGCAGAGCGGCGCCCCATCAGAGTCGGATTGATCGGCGCTGGCAAGTTCGGCGCGATGTACCTGCATCAGGCGCCGCGCACACCTGGCGTGCACATCGTCGGCATCGCCGATCTGTCGCCATCGCGTGCGATCGAGAACTTGAAGCGCGTCGGGTGGACCGAGGAGCGGTATGGCGCGGCTTCCCTCGATGATGCGTTCAAGCATGGCACGACGCACCTCACCGGCGACTGGGAAGCGCTGGTCAAATTCCACGGCGTCGACGAGATTGCCGAGTGCACCGGCAATCCGGTGGCCGCGGTCGAACACTGTCTGGCGGCATTTTCGGCCGGTAAGCCGATCATCAACGTGACGGTGGAGGCTGATGCGTTCTGCGGACCAATCCTGGCCCACAAGGCGAGACAGGCGGGTGTCATTTACAGCCTTGCCTACGGCGATCAACCGGCCTTGGCCTGCGATCTCGTCGATTGGGCGAGGGCATGCGGCTTCCCGGTGGTGGCAGCCGGTCGCGGGCACAAATGGCTGCCGCAATACCGGGAATCGACGCCCGAAACGGTCTGGGATCACTGGGGGCTGACCGCCGAGCAGGCGGCGCGCGGCGGCATGAACCCAAAAATGTTCAATGCCTTCCTCGACGGATCGAAGCCGGCGATCGAGTCGGCTGCGATCGCCAATGCGACCGGGCTGCAGGCGCCCTCGCAGGGCCTTGCATTCCCACCGGGATCAGTGGACGACATTCCCGCGCTGATGCGTCCGCGCTCCGAAGGAGGCGTCCTCGAGGCCAAGGGGCAAGTCGAGGTCGTGTCCTGCCTCACGGCCGACGGCGTCCAGATTCCGAACGACATCAGAAAAGGCGTTTGGGTTTGTTTTGAAGGCGACAGCGAGTACATCCAAAATTGTTTCCAGGAGTACAATGTCGTGACCGATCCGAGTGGTCGTTACATGAGTTCCTACAAGAAATGGCACCTGATTGGTCTGGAGCTCGGCATTTCGGTCGCCGCCATTGCGCTTCGCGGTGAGCCGACGGGGGTCGCAACATGCTTCAATGCCGACGTTGCAGCGACCGCCAAAAGGAATCTGCGGGTGGGAGATACGCTCGATGGGGAGGGCGGGTACACCGTGTTCGGAAAGCTTGCGCCCGCCGGCACGTCACTGGCAAAGGGATATCTGCCATTGGGTCTCGCCCACGATGTGCGATTGGTCCGGCCGGTCGCCAAGGACGCCTGCATCACCTGGGCCGATGTGGCGATCGACGAGACGCTGCCTGCCGTTCGCGTTCGCAAGGAGCAGGAGGCGCTCTATTCGTCGGCGGCGATAGCGAAGCGCGCCTGACGGACTGAATGACCGCGGTCGCACGTTTATTCAACGCGAAAACGTCCGCACGCGCTAGTTTTCGTCCCCACTTGAGGGAGGAAAACCAATGACAGCCACAGCGCTTGCAAAACACGCAACGCCGCTTCGCGATGTGTTCGAACGCTATCATGTCGGCTGGGAGACCAGGAACCCGGACCTGATCGCCTCGCTCCATTCGGAGGACACGGTCTTCCATGTCCATGACGGGTCCGACGCCGTCCACGGGCGCGAGGCCTTGCGGCAGCGCTGCATTGATACCTTCGAAAAGTTCGACTTTTCGTTCGAGATGGGCCGCAGGCTCTACGGCGACGATCACTGGGTGTTCGAATGGACAATGGTTCTTGCGCTCAAGGAGCCGGGCGGTGCGCCGTTCACGGCCAAGGTCGAGATGCTCGATGTCGTGACGGTCAATTCCCGCGGCGAGGTGACGCGCAAGGACGTCTACATGAATGGTGGTGAAGCGCAGGCCGCGTTCGCCCGGGCCGGGATAAAGCGCTAGGATGCGCTGGATGCATCCGACGCCATATCGTGCGGCTTGAGGATTTGCGCCAAACCACGGAGTTGCCGATAGTAGGGAGCCATGCCGTTCGGGGAAACGCCTTTCACCAGCACGATATTGCCGATCGGGGTCCCGCGCCTCGCGGCGCATCCGAATGTTGTGATGGCCGTGCTGGCGGGGCGGGACGGACCGATCACGGTCGAGCATGCAGGCGGGAGCGTCACCGGTGACGTCCTGCTGGTCCGGCCGGGGATCGTTCACAGCGTTTGGCTCGGTCGAGGTGCCGATGTCGTCTACCTCAACGGGCTGACATTTCCGTTCGAGGCGCCGCTGGCCGTCGCGCTGAAAGGCATTTTCGAACAGCTGGCGCGCCGATCGATCGGCGGCGATTCCTGCGCGACAGAGGAATTGCGGGAAAGGCTCGCATTCGCAACCGACCCGCTTCCGGCGAAAGTGGCGGAGATCGTGCGGGCGATGCAGGCCGATCCCATGCGGCGGGTCTCGCAAGACGAACTGGTACGATGCCTCGACATGGAGCGGACGCGGGCGCTGCGCTGCTTCAAGGCAGCGACGGGGCTGACCTTTCGCCGGTTCAAGCTGTGGTCGGCGCTGCAGCATGCTGCGCTGAGAATGGCCGAGCGCGAGCTGGTGCGGACCGCAGCGATGGATGCCGGTTTCGCCGATACCGCCCATCTTTCGCGCGTATTCAGCAGCATGTTCGGACTGTCACCCAGCGTGGCGATTGCGGGGCTCGACGAAGGGGAACGGGAATGATGGTGACAGAAATGTAGCCCAGGTGAGCGCGGCGATACCCGGGACCGCTGTTCCCGCATGTCTGCGCTCATGCGGGCTACAAATCCGTCGCTGGCAGCGTGAATTATAAGTATTGACTTATATAAGTGAGAGACGATATTCATCCTGCCCGTAGAACAGGGAGGACAGGATGGAAATCGACTTCGCCAGGGTGTTGGGGCTGGTCACGCGCTCGGTGCGCAATTTCGAGAAAGACGGGAAAGCCGCGAGCGCCGTGACGCTGACACGGCTTTACGACACCAGCGTCGATGATCTCTGGGACGCGCTGACCAGCAAGGAGCGCATCCCGCGCTGGTTTCTGCCGGTCGAGGGAGATCTTCGATTGGGCGGAAAGTACCAGCTCAAGGGGAACGCGGGCGGGACGATCACGGAGTGCGCGCCTCCCACGCATTTTGCAGCCACGTGGGAATTTGGCGGTGCGGTGAGTTGGATCGACGTCGCTCTCGCGGCGGAGCGCAGCCAGGTGCGGTTGACACTGGAGCACACCGCGATCATCGAGGATCACTGGAATCAGTTCGGTCCCGGTGCGGTCGGCATCGGTTGGGACCTCGCCATCGCAGGCCTTGAGCGGTATCTTGCGACGGGAGCGTCGGTCGACCACGAGGCAGCCGAGGCATGGATGGTTTCTCCTGACGGTAAGGGCTTCATGAGCCAAAGCGGAGAATTTTGGCGCGCGGCGCATGTCGGGAGCGGGGTCGACCCGACTTCGGCAAAGGAACGCTCGGACCGTACCATCGCGTTCTATCGCGGCGAGCTGCCGCCCGATATCGCCCACCCGGGCACAGGAAGCTGATGCACGTCTTCGAAGTCCTTTCCGATCCGGTCCGCCGCCGCATCCTCGAACTGATCGGAGCGGGCGAAATGGCGTCCGGCGAGGTGGTGGAGGCGATCGGCTCGGAATTCGGGATCACGCAGGCAGCGGTGTCGCAGCACCTGAAGGTGCTGCGGGAGAGCGGCTTTGCAAGAGTCCGTGCGGACGCCCAACGACGACTCTATTCGGTGGATGCCGCAGGTCTTCGGGCGGTGGATGCATGGATTGGCCAGTTCAGAAGTTTTTGGGAGCCGAAGCTGGACGCGCTAGCGACGGAAATCGCGCGAGGCAAGCGCCAGCGGCGCAACGCGCCGCTATCCAAACGTACCGGGAAGAGAGCGTAGGGTCTGGACTCGATCTGCCTGCTCGCAATGTCGATGTGGAAGCAAATCACTTCGGATTTTCCGAAATCGTGTCAAGCCCGGGAATCAAAAATATTCCGCTTTCGTTCTCACCCAAATCAGTCGCACAACTTCGCCCGTCTCACGGCGGATGAGGGGCGCTCGCGAACGTCACGAACGCGCGGTGAGATGCGGTGGACGCTGAGGGCGCGATAGACGTACGCGCCGGAAGCGTACGGCGAAGTCGTGTGGTTCGGGCGCCGCGGTGCTGGCGCTAAGTCCGGGAGAGGCGAAGCTTCTCGCTGGCGACGGAGGCAAAAGAGCCGTTCTCCGGGGAGAGCACGAAGTAAGCCGTAAAGCCATTGCGCAGGGAAGGCCGGGATGCCCCCGCTGTACCTGTATGCTCGTGTGCATTCTTGCTAGCGCAAACCGCACACGGGACCTCGGGTGCAGCAAGCACCCGGTCTTCCTTGCGCCCTCTCAATCAGAAGAGGGCAAAAGAGATGCAAACCTCGGGCAGTTCATGCCGCGAGATCGCAACGTCATATTCAATCGTCGTCACCCGCGAAGGCGGGTGACCCAGTATTCCAGAGACAGCAGTGATTGGACGGATAAGCCGCGGCGTACTGGATCCCCGCCTTCGCGGGGATGACATGCGAGCTTCATGCGCAATGACATCAATCGGAGACATTGATTTGTCCGGCGTGACGGTTCAGCATCGCCTTAATACCCGACCACCATTCAGGATGAACCGATGTCACGCGTATCGATCAAGACCAAAGATGACCTGCCGGCCGCCCTGCAGCCGCTGTGGGACAAGATGACGACCTATGGCGCGTTCGAGAACCAGGCGGGCGTGATGGCGCACCGGCCGCCGATCTTCAAGCACACCTGGTCGCTGCTGGTCGATCTCGCCGACAACGGCACCTTGTCGAAGCGACATCTGGAGATCGCGCTGGTCGCGGTATCATTGCTCAACAAGTGCGACTATTGCGTCTCGCACCATGCACCGAAGCTGGCGATCCAGGGCGTATCGGAGGAAGGCGCGGACCGCCTGCTCGATTACGCGGATCATCCGGAACTCGACGCCGTCGACAAGCTTGTCGTCGAATATTCCATTGCCGTGAACAACAACTGGAGCAAGACGCGCGACGAAATCTTTGCGAGACTCCGCGAACATTTCTCCGAGGCCCAGATCGTCGAGCTGACGTGGCGCATCGCGCTCTGCGGCGCCTTCAATCGCTTCACCGACATCCTGCAATGCGAGGTCGAGCAGGGCGTCCCCGCGCGCGAAGCGGCCGAATAGCCGGTGCGATGACCGACGATTTGAACTGGCTGTCCGCCCGCGAGATGACGCGGCGCTTCGCGAGAGGCGAGTTGTCGCCGGTCGACGTGCTCGAGGCCACGCTGGCGCGGCTACACACGGTTAATCCGGCGCTCAACGCCATCTGCCTGCTGGATGACGCGCAGGGTAGGCGGCTCGCCGCGGAATCGGCGGAGCGGTGGCGGCGCGACGCGCCGCTCGGGCCACTCGACGGCGTTCCTGTCGCCATCAAAGATACGGCGCATGTCGCAGGCTGGCCGACGCGCATCGGCTCCCATTCGACGGCAACGGCACCAAGCACGGAAGATACGCCCGGCGTCGCCCGGCTGCGCGAGGCCGGCGCGGTGTTTTTCTGCAAGACGACGACGCCCGAATTCGGCTGGAAGGGCATCACGCACGGCCCGCTGACCGGCATCACGCGCAATCCCTGGGATACATCGCGCACATCAGGCGGCTCCAGCGGCGGCTCGGCTGCGCTGGTGGCGGCTGGCGTCGTGCCGCTGGCCACCGGCGGCGATGGCGGCGGCTCCATCCGGATCCCTGCGGCGTTCAGCGGCGTGTTCGGATTGAAGCCGAGCTACGGCGTGGTGCCGAATTTCCTGGGGCCCATGGGCACGCTGGCGGTCTATGGCGGCCTGTCGCGCGATGTTGCCGACAGCGCCTTGATGTTGAACGTGCTGACGCGGCCGGACGTGCGCGATTCCTTCGCCATTCCCTTTCGCGGCATCGACTATCTCGACGGCCTCGACGGCGGCGTAGCGGGCATGCGCATCGCATGGTCGCCCGATCTCGGCTTCCCGGTCGCTGATCCCGCCGTCGTGGCCGGCATGCAGCCGGCCATCGACGCGCTGGTGAAGGCCGGTGCTGACGTGCAAAATGTTTCGCTCGATCTTTCCGGTACGCAGCCGGCGCTGGAAGCAATCTGGGGCGCATCGCATGCCGCGCTGGTGCGTGATTTCGACGGCGCGCAACTGGCTGCGCTCGATCCGGGCCTGCTGCGGCTGGTCATATCAGCCCAAAATATTTCCGCGAGCGAATTGCAGGCGGCCTATGCCGAGATGCGCGCGCTGAGCCAGAAGATGCAGTTGTTTCATCAGGATTTTGATCTCCTGCTGACGCCGACCGTCCCCATCACCGCGTTCGCGGCCGGCGTCGACACGCCCGACGCTACGCGCTTCCCCCAATGGTTCGATTGGACGCCGTTGACATGGCCGTTCAACCTCACCCGTCAGCCTGCGGCCTCGGTGCCCTGCGGTTTTGTCGAAGGCCTGCCGATCGGGTTGCAGATCGTGGGGCCGATGTTCGCCGAGCCAAACATTTTTCGAGCGAGCCGCTGCGTCGAGCACGCCTGCGTCACCGGTACGCGGCCGGGCCTTGGAGCAAGCGGCCTTCCTCACACAGAAAGACAATGACTGTGATACACCGGCATCATCGCGTGGAAGTGGGGCATCAGCAGCCGCAATGAGCGACATCTACGACCCGAAATTCGTCAAGGCCGTGTTTGACCGCTGCTCGGATCGCTATATCACCTTCAGCCTGATCTGCTCGTTCGGTTTCACCGAGCGCTGGCGGCGGCAATGCGTGGCGGCGATGCCGGCGCCGCAGGCTGGCAGCGCGCGCGGCTACGATCTGATGGCGGGGACCGGCGAGGTCTGGCCGCATCTGCTGAAGCGCTTTGAAGATATCGGCGCGATCACGGCCGTCGATATCTCCTCCGGCATGCATCGCCGCGCCATCGAGCGGCTGCACGCCCACCGCGCCCACCGGATCGAATTCATCGAGGACGACGTGCTGGCAAGCGATCTGCCGCCGGAGAGCGCGGACTTCGTCATCTCCACGTTCGGCCTGAAGACATTCAATCCCGAGCAGCATGCGCGGCTGGCCGCATTGATCGCGCGCGTGCTGAAGCCGGGCGGCGTGTTCTCCATGATCGAGGCGTCGGATCCGAAGGGATGGTGGCTGCGGCCGCTATACCTGCTTCATCTCAAGGTGGTGCTGCCGATCGTCGAACGCATCCTGCTTCGCGGCGCGCAGGATTTTTCGATGATCGGCACCTACAGCACCAATTTCGGCAACGCCGCCCAACTCGCGGCCATGTTGCGCCATCACGGCCTGGAGGTGGAATTCTCGAAATATTTCTTTGGCTGCGCCACCGGTGTTGCGGGCCGCAAGATCGGGCCTAACTCGTAAGGTGGATTAGCTAAGCCGCCTACGAGCCGATCTCATGGCCACGCACGAACGACCGAAAACGATTACCGAAACTGCGGACACCGATGCACGTAGTCCCAGGGAATATCATACACGCAGGTGTAACGGAGATCGTCCGATGTCTTGGGTTGCGGAGCCACGACGACCGGTTCGTCGACCGCATACGGTTGATCATAGAACACGCCGCCGCCTGCAGGAAAGAAACCGCCTCGGGGATGGTGTTGATGCGATCGGGGGAATGACGGGAAAGCCGGACGCGCCGGAGCAACCGCCGCACCGCGCGCTGCGCCCGGATCGGCAGATGCTTCGCCCGCGGCAAGGACAAGCGCGATTGCACTGAGAGACGCGATAAACGTTGTTCTATAGGTCATGGCACTCACCCATTGGTAGGTTACCGAGCAGCATTCCCAAAACGCTAAGCCCTGCCTTTCGTGCCGGCAAAGCCATACTTAATTATTAGTTAAGACGTAATCTTAACGAGGGCGATCAACAACTTAAAGGTCGAGATCAATTCCGCGACATCTTGTCAAACCGCTTGATGAGCCGCTCCCGCTTGAGGCGGGACAGCCGCCTGATCCAGAATATGCCGTTCAACTGGTCGATCTCGTGCTGGTGGCAGACCGCGCGCAGGCCGTCCGATTCCTCGGTCTGCAGGCTGCCGCCGACGTCGTGATAGCTGATCCGGACCCGCGCATGGCGCGTTACCTCGTCGTTCACGCCGGGCATCGAGACGCTGCCTTCCCGATGCAGGATCATCTCGGGCGACGTCCAGATGATCTCCGGATTAACATAGGTCCGCGCGCCTTCGGGGGCGTCCAGGTCGAGCACCACGACCCGCTGCAAAATGCCGATATGCGGCGCGGTGATCCCGATCCCCGGCGCGGCGCGCATGGTCTCCAGCAGGTCGCTCGCCAGTTCGCGCAGCGCGTCGTCGAACGCGGTCACGGGCTGTGCCGGGACCGCCAGCCGGGGGTCGGGATAACGAATGATCGGGCGGATGGTCATGCTCGGCCTGGCATAGGTGAGTTCGATATGGCGCCATACCACCTAACAGATTGCGCCCCGAAAAAATATTCAGACAGAGCCCATCGACCTGTCGGCTCCGGCCCGTCCCGTTCGTCTTGCATCCAGAGAAATGTGTTGGAGATCGGGAATGACCAATTCTCACTATCGCTGGGTGATCGTCGCCGCCGGCGGCTTGCTGGGGTGCGTCGCGATCGGCGGCATGTTTTCGCTACCGGTGTTTTTGCAGCCGATTGCGCGGGATACCGGCTGGTCGGTCACGGGCATATCCAGCGCCATGACGATCGGCTTTCTCGCCATGGCGTTCACCAGCATGGTCTGGGGCACCTTGTCGGATCGGCTGGGACCGTTGCCGGTGGTGCTGACCGGATCGGTCGTGTTGTCGGCGAGCCTTGGGCTGGCCAGCCTTGCGACATCGCTGGTCGCCTTTCAGTTCATCTTCGGGCTGATGGTCGGCGGCTCGATCGCCGCGATCTTTGCACCGATGATGGCGACCGTCACCGGCTGGTTCGATACCCATCGCAGTCTCGCCGTGTCGCTGGTTTCGGCCGGCATGGGGATGGCGCCGATGACCATGGCGCCGCTCGCCGCCTGGCTTGTCTCACATCATGATTGGCGCACCTCGATGCAGATCGTGGCCTTGGTCGTCGGCGCGATCATGATCCCGGTCTCGCTGCTGGTGCGCCGCCCGCCGGCGCTTGATGGCGCGCCTTTCATGCCATCAGGCGTTCCGGCTCCGGCGGAGATGTCGCTGGCGCAGGCGTTGCGCTCGCCGCAATTCATCATCCTGGTCGCGACAAACTTCTTCTGCTGCGCCACGCATTCGGGGCCGATCATCCACACCGTGAGTTATGCCATCAGTTGCGGCATCCCGTTGATCGCCGCCGTCACCATCTACAGCGTGGAAGGTTTTGCCGGGCTGGGCGGCCGTATCGCCTTCGGCCTGCTCGGCGATCGCTTTGGCGCCAGGCGCGTGCTCGTGTTCGGTCTGCTGGCGCAGGCGTTCGGCGCGCTCGGCTATGTCTTCGTGCGCGAGCTCGCCGCGTTCTACGCGGTCGCGGCGCTGTTCGGCTTCATCTATGCCGGCACCATGCCGCTTTATGCCGTCCTGGTGCGCGAAAACTTTCCGCTGCGAATGATGGGTACCATGATCGGCGGCACCGCGATGGCCGGCAGCCTCGGCATGGCGACGGGTCCGCTGGCCGGCGGTCTGATCTACGACACGTTCGCCAGCTACGCTTGGCTCTATATCGGCTCGTGGATCATGGGGCTCGGCGCGTTCCTGATCATCATGACGTTCAGGCCGATGCCGGTGGTGCGGGCTGCTGCGCCAGTGCCGGCGTGAGCGCGAAGGTGTTGCGTGGCTCTATGCGCGCTGGATGCGCAGTTTAATGCTGCTCCTTCAACCGGTGTCGGTGAGCAGCCTGCTTGGCGCGATTGCCGCAGAGCGCCATGCTGCACCACCGTCGCGTCCGGCCACGCGTATGGTCGGCAAAGAGAAGCGTGCAGGCCGGTCCTTCGCAGGCCTTCACGTCTGAGAAGTCTTCCGTACAAACAAGCTGGGCCAGCGCTTCGCCGATCGGGGAGAGCAGGGCTTCCGGCGTGCGCCATCGGCGGATCGCTCGAAGCTGAAGCGGATTCTTCTCGCCCTTTGGCCCGGGAACGACCCGCTTGAAGGAATCGTCGCGCTCCAGCAAGCGATTCAGCGGCTCAAGCTCGGCAAGACTCTTCGCCGTCAGCGGACGCCCCTTGTGCTTGCGCACAAAGCCTCTGAACCACTCGCGCAGGCTCCGTGCCTGATCGGAGACCTTATCCAGCTCGCCGGGGAGGGCCTCTGCCCGAATTCGCTTGAGCGCGTCCGCAGGCGCGAGCTGCGCCTGTTCCAGCCAGTTCAGCAAGCCGTCGCCGTCATCGATCCAGTCGATCGGCGTGTCGACCGGCGTCGCGACTGAATTGAGGAAATCCAGTCCGAGCGCGTCGCCGACAAAAATCGCTGGAGGGCGCTGGTCCATCTCATCTCCTGTTCCGGGCGAGGGCCGCCGATCCCATCACCCATCCGTGATCTTGTTCCAAAGCTAACCGCCCTAACGGTCATTGACAAGTTATGCCTGGCGATAGTAACCGTCATTTATCGAATATGAAGGTTACTATTTCGGGTCCTCGAAGGAGAGCTGCGATGTCATCGAGCGATGTGACTGTTGTTCTTGCCCATGGCGCATGGGCCGATGGATCGAGCTGGGCAAAGGTCATTGGTTCCCTGGCAGCTGAAAGCATCAAGGTGGTGGCGGCGCCGCTGCCGCTGACATCGTTCAACGACGACGTCGCGGCGCTCGAACGAGCGCTCGCGCGCGTGACGGGACCAGTCGTTCTCGCTGGCCACGCCTATGCCGGGGCCGTGATCGGGGCCACACGGAACGCGAACGTGGGGGCGCTTGTTTACGTGGCCGCTCTCGCTCCGGACCAGGGCGAAACGGTTGCGGACGTTTTCTATCGCACTGAGCCGCATCCGCAGGCGCCCAAGCTCGCGCCCGACGATCACGGGCTGATCTACCTGCCTGAGGCGGCTTTCGCTGCCGCCTTCGCGCAGCATGCCACTGCCGCAGAGCAGACTCTGCTGGCGGCGGTTCAGCGGCCGATTTCGACGGCTTGCATCACCGTCGCCGTCGACCGGCCGCTGTGGAAGGACCGGCCCTCCTGGTTTCTCGTCGCGGAGGAGGACCGCATGATCGTTCCTGAAACACAGCGCTTCATGGCGACGCGAATGAAGGCGCGTGCGCGATCGCACCAGGTCGATCACGCCCCCATTGTCACGGCTTCCGGCGTCGTCGTGGAGATCATTCGTGATGCCATGCACGACCTGGCCACGTAGCAAATGCTCCGGCCGTGAAAATGGCCATGAGTCCGTAACCTCTTCAAGGTCAATTAAAAAGTTACGAAACGAAGGAGAAATCCCATGGTCGCCATCAACTATCGCACCGCCGACGTCGACGGCTGGAAGATTTTCTATCGCGAAGCAGGGCCCAAGGACGCGCCGACGCTGCTGCTGCTACATGGCTTCCCAAGCGCGGGCCACATGTTTCGTGACCTCATCCCGCATCTTGCCGATCGCTTTCACATCGTAGCTCCCGATCTGCCCGGCTTCGGACAGTCCGACCTGGTGGCGCGCGGTATGTTCGCCTACACCTTCGATCACATCGCCGAGGTCATCGACCGCTTCACCGAGGTGATCGGCCTCAAGCGCTTTGCGATCTATGTCTTCGACTACGGCGCGCCCACGGGCTTTCGGATTGCAGCAAAACGTCCAGAACGCATCACGGCGATTATCTCGCAGAACGGCAACGCCTACGAGGAGGGGCTGAGCGACGGGTGGAATCCGATCCGGGCTTATTGGGAGGACGCATCGGAGAAGAACCGCGAGGCGTTGCGCGCCCTTCTCAAGCCGGAGACGACGGTCTGGCAATACACCCACGGCGTACCCGATGCGACCAAGGTTTCGCCGGACGGCTATTCGCTCGACAACTTCTATCTGTCGCGACCCGGCGCCGATGAGGTGCAACTCGATCTGTTCGGCGACTACAAGAGCAACATCGCGCTCTATCCGGCCTTCCAGAACTATTTCCGTACCCACAAGCCGCCGTTCCTGGCGGTGTGGGGCAAGAATGATCCGTTCTTCCTGCCGCCCGGCGCCGAAGCGTTCAAGCGCGATATTCCAAACGCCACGGTGCGCTTCTTCGACACCGGCCATTTCGCGCTGGAAACCCACGCCGCCGAAATCGCGGCTGCCATCCGCGATTTCCTGCCGCGCTGACATCACAAATCGCGAAAGACGCAGCCTCCGGTCGGCTCGACCTCAAGCCGGTTCGCTGACACTTGCGCTTTGGCATCAAGGAGAATGGATATGTCGAACTCAGTAGCGATCGTCACAGGCGCCAGCCAGGGCATCGGCCGGGCCACGGCCGTCCGCCTCGCATGCGATTTTTCCGCGCTGGTCCTGGTGGCGCGGGACCGCGCTCATCTGGACGAGACGG
The DNA here is from genome assembly GCF_049993905.1 of Bradyrhizobium sp. McL0615. Lineage (NCBI taxonomy): Bacteria > Pseudomonadati > Pseudomonadota > Alphaproteobacteria > Hyphomicrobiales > Nitrobacteraceae > Bradyrhizobium > Bradyrhizobium sp. McL0615. Next base: position 4,305,565 of record NZ_CP188254.1, read on the forward strand.
CCGTGGCGGTGAAGGCCGCCGGCGCGGAAGCGCTGGTCGTCGACGCCGACCTGAGCCAGCCTTCGGCGGCGCAGACGGTCGTCGATCGGACGCTGGCCTCATTTGGCCGCATCGATGCGCTGCTCAATATTGCCGGCGCCGTACCGCAGATCGACCTGTTCGAGATGACCGACGAACAGTGGGAGGGGGGTCTCTCCCTGAAGCTGCACGGCGCGCGCCGGCTCACGATCGCCGCGTGGCCGGCGCTGCGGGCGACAAAAGGTTCGGTGGTGCTGATGTCGGGCAACTCGGCGCTCTTTCCGAAAGCGCCTTACGCGGCGGTGGGAACGATCAATGCCGCCATCGTCGCACTGGCGAAAGCGTTTTCCGATCGAGGTATCGCCGATGGCGTGCAGGTGAACAGCGTCCTGCCTGGTCCTGTCATGACGGGCCGCCGCCGTTCCTACCTCCAGCACTGGGCGCCGCTGCATAACATGACGGTGGAGGAGGCGACGGCCAACTTCCCGAAAGAAGCCGGCATTGCCCGCTATGGCGAGCCGGAAGAAATCGCGGAGTTGATGGCGTTCCTGGTTTCGCCCGGCGCGCGCTGGATGACCGGTTCAACGCTTCGCATGGATGGCGGAGAGGTGAAGTCGATCTGACGAAAGCGCGACGGCAGCCATTATGAATTGCGTCGCGCGCGCTTGCTCAGCCGAACGTAAAGCTGTAGGCGCTCAGGCCGGCCTTGGGCGCTTTCAGCCGCAACACGTGCTCGCCACTGGCGCCGCTGTAGAGGGAATAAAGCCGGCTTCCATCGACAGAGACCGGCGGCTGCGGCGTTCCGTCGACGATCACGGACAATGTTTGCGGCGACAGGCTGCCGGCGACCAGATTGACCTTGGGCGCATTGAAACGGAGCAGGATTTCGTCTCCGTCGGCCAACGAGGTGGCGCGATCGTCCGTCACGTTCCAGGCTCCGGAGAGGGCGAACCGGTTGGGCGGTACGTCGTCCGGCAACGCGTAGGTCCGTTCGCCGCGCGCAGCATCTTGCGTCTCGACGATGGCGCCATCGTTCTTCTCGGAGCCTAGATACATCTCGGGCGTTGCGACGGCGCTCAAGTCCGGGTCGCGCGTCGGCGCGATAGGTGCGCGATCGCCAACCAGGCGCGCGATAGCGCTTTCCATCTGTTGGTAGCCGCCTTCACCAAACTGCGTCGCGACGATCGTGCCGGACCTGTCGATCAGATACGCGGCCGGCCAGTACTGATTGCCGAAGGCGCGCCAGGTGCGGTACTGATTGTCCTGTGCCACCGGATAATGGATGCCGAGGCGCTTGATGGCGGTCTCGACATTCGCACGCTCCTTCTCGAAAGCGAATTCGGGCGTGTGCACGCCGACCACGACAAGACCTTTGTCCTTGTACTGTTCGTACCATTTGGTGACGTAAGGCACCGTGCGCAGGCAGTTGATGCACGAATAAGTCCAGAACTGAACCAGCACCACCTTGCCGCGGAGGCCTTCCGTCGTCAGCGGCGGCGAATTCAACCAGGCGGAAATTCCGGAGAACTCCGGCGCGGGTCGGGAATCCTGCCGCGTCGTTTCTTCGCCGAGCAGTGCGGATGGGCCAAACTGCGCGATGGCAAGAACGGCAACGATAGCGAGGACGATCAGGCCGAGAAGCTTGCGCATTGTCATAATCCCAGTTGCAGGTTCGGATAAAACGCTGAAAACCAGACAGCCACGATGCTGTCGTATTGCGTGTAGAAGGCCAGCGCGACGAGGAGCACCGCTAAACCGAATGTTCGCTGCAAGGCGGGGGTGTAGGGCGCAAGCTTCCGCACGTGCGTGGTCGCGTATTGTCCGCCATAGGCGATCAGCAGAATTGGGATGCCGGCGCCGGCCGCGTATGTGACAAGCAGCAGCGCGGCGCGCGCCAGGTTTTCCGAAGTTGCGATCAGCGTGAGAATGGAGCCGAGCACCGGCCCGGCGCACGGTGTCCAGAGCACGCCGAGCGCCAGCCCAACAACGAGTCCGCCTGCATTGCCTGATCCGGCGCGCGAGACGACGCCATCGGCGAAAGAGAGCAGGCCGCTCAACCTCGCCATCAGCCACTCGTATGGCCGCGGCCACAGTAGCAAAACGCCGAAGCTGCCGAGCAGGATCACGGAGACCTTCCGCAAGGTGTCGTGCGACAGGCCAAGCACGGTCGAGAACGAGCCGAACAGGATCGCAAACCCGGAAAACGTCAGGATGAAACCGGCCACGAGGAACAGCGGCCGCCGCCGGTCTTGCTGGCCAATGGAGGCGCCCAGCAGGACCGGTAGCAGCGGCAGAATGCAGGGCGCTGCCGCCGTCAGCAGGCCGGCCGCAAATGCCAACGCAATCTCGATCATGTCGAACTCTCCTCGTGGGCGGCCGCCGTCACTTCACCAGCGTGAGGAGCGGCTTGCCCTTCTCGACGATGTAGGTGGCAAGCTCACTGCCGGTGACGCTGCCGAGGTTCTTCGCCGAATGGACCGTTCCGGCAGGAATGAAGAGCACGTCGCCGGCCTTCAGCGTCACAGGCGGCTTGTCCTCGAGCTGATATTCGAGCGTGCCTTCGAGGACATAAATGATTTCCTCGCCGGGATGGGTGTGCTTGCCAAAGGCCACGCCGGGGGCGAGGTCGACGCGGACCTGGATGGCCTCGCGTCCGGGCGCGCTGAGGTCGTGCCGCTGCAGGTCGGTTCGCGTGACCCCGTTCTGCTGCGCCTGTGCGCCAAACGGCGCGAGAACGGCTCCGGCGACAAGCGCCACCATTGCTGCGATTTGTAAGTTCTTTATCGTGCTCACGTTGAGCTCCCTGGTTTGAGATCCGTCACCGGCGACCCTCGCCGCCGATGACGGTGATTGCTTCGACTGCTCATGCGGCCTGCTGTTGGCCATGCTGTTCGTTGACGATGTAGTCGGCGTACCAGTCCGGCCAATTTTCATCGTGCTTGCCGCCGTTCCGCTTCTCGTATTCGCCATGAGCCGCGGCCGCCCGGCGGAACGCGGCGGCGAGATCGGCCGATGAGGTGAACGAGGTACCGTTGCCGTCGATGCGGCCGGGCAATCGCGCGGTGACTTCCTGCAACAGCCAGCCATTGCCGTCGGGATCGCTGAACGAAGCATACGAACGGTAGCTGCCGCGTGCCGGATCCGCGCCGCTCTGCCGGACCCGTCCAAACAGATACGGCTCGTCCGGGCCAACGTGCACGTCACCGCCGGCGTGAAACGCTTCGCTGATCGCAACGCCGCGGCCGAGCAACGCACTGCGGGCAGCCTCGATGTCGGAGACCACCAGGTACAAGCCCTGCGCCGAACCCGGCGCGGCGGAGGTGACGTTCTTGCCGAAGATCACCGAGGCGTTGGAGCCGGGTGGGGTAAACTGGATCACGCGGTAGTCGTCCGGGCCGGCGAAATCGGCGTCGAGCCGCCAGCCGAGCTTTGCGTAAAACTGCTTGGCGCGTTCGACGTCAGAGACCGGGATGACGACGATTTCGAGCTTCAGGTCGACCGCCGGCGCGGCCTTGGCTTCGGCGGAGGAGGTGGTGCTTTCCTTGAGGTCTGACATGGTTCTCTCCTTGGTGTTGTGGTGGCCGGGATGTTTCCCTCACCGTGGTTGTTGACAGCGGTAGATTGCTTCGATCGCCGCGCGAATACCCTCTGTTCGGCAGACACTCTTCCGCGGCGCGAATGAATGCCTGAAATCGTCCGATCTCTTCACCAAGCGGTGTTATATCGTATACGATGTAATCGAATGCGAGCTATAAAGCGCCGGCGCACCTTGAAGTCAAGCCTTCCGATTTAATCGGATGCGATATATATCGATGTGAGACTTCACATGTTCGTGTCGGAAAGGACGCCCGCAATGAGATCGATTGAAGGTTCCCAATCCGGTTCAAGTACCGGTTCCAGGGACAATTCCAGCGACAGTTCGAGAGCCAATCAGAAACCGAAGCCGCCTGCAGGAGAGCGGCGCCTTGGCGATTTCCTGTGCTTTGCGATCTACTCGGCCAACCTTGCCTTCGGCCGGGCCTACCGGAAAGGCCTTGAGGATCTCGGCCTGACCTATCCGCAGTGGATCGCGATCGTGGCCTTGTGGGAACAGGACGGCCAGACGGTGAGCGAGCTGGGTGAAAAGATGTTCCTGGAATCCAACACGCTGACGCCGGTCCTGAAAAAGCTCGAGACCATGGGTTACCTGCGCCGCCAGCGCGACCCTGCGGACGAGCGGCAGGTGCGCATCAGCCTCACCGAGGCCGGCCGGCTTCTGCGCGAGAAGGGAATGCACATGAACCTCGTGGCCGCGACCGGATTGAAGCCGGACGAGTTCGCGCGGCTGCAGGAGACCGTCGTCACGGTGCGCGACAATCTGATCAAGGCGACGGCGGAGGAAGTGTGAAGGTCGAAGAGACGGCGTAGCTCGTTTTCAAGGTGGCGGGCATTGGCGACTGCCGCTAGCGTTGTCGTGCAATCGAAATGGGAATGAAAGCAGTCTGATGTCTGTCCACGACGCAAGCCATCCCCTCGATTATCCGATCTGGACCGCGCTGACGACCACGCAGCACGCACTTGCCGAAGGCGACGCCCGCGCGTGGCGCTATCCGACAGAGATCACGCCGTTCGCCGCGACGGCGGACATGTCGTCCGAAAGCTTTGCAGCGCTTCGCGCGTTGATGTCGCCAACGGACATCGCCGTGCTGTTCACGCCGGAAGCCGTTGAGCCGCCCGCCGGATTCAAGGTCGTGCTGGCGGACACCGGAGAGCAGTTGATAGGGACACCGGTTGAAACGCCGGCCAACGGCGTCGATATCGTCACCCTCGGTGTCGACGACGTTCCAGCGATGATCGAACTGACAACGCTCACCAAGCCGGGGCCGTTCAGCGCACGGACTCATGAACTCGGCACTTTCCTCGGCATTCGCGTCGACGGTCAGCTTGTCGCGATGGCCGGCGAGCGGATGAAGCCCGCGCAATACACCGAGATCACCGCCGTCTGCGTGCATCCATCCCATCGCGGCCGCGGCTACGGGCAGATGCTGCTCGGTGCTGTTTCACGCCAGATTGTATCGCGCGGCGAAATTCCCTTTCTGCATGTCTTCACCAGCAATCACTCGGCGATTGCGCTCTACCGGCGGCAGGGGATGGAAATCCGCCGCCGTCTCCATGTGACGGTGTTGAAGAAAGAGGATTGATCGTCCAGCGATGCGCGCCCTGACCGATATCGCCCTCACGTGTTGCGGGTGCCGCTCGGTCCCCGATCGGGCCCGGGATCCTGGCCGGCGGCCGCCTTGGTCAGCCTGTCGATATAATGGATCCAACCCTTGGCATGGCTCGCCTGCTGAGCGGCGCTGGGAAGCCCGCTATGGGTCATGCGCAACAGCGTGCCGCCATCGTGCTCGATCAGGTCGATCTCGATCAGGCCTGACCCCGGCGGCACCTCATCATTGCCTTCCCAACCAAAACTGTAGGCGAGGCGATGCACCGGCACCACCTCGCGGAATGTGCCGCGCGCCGTCGCACTGCCAACGCCCTTCAGGAGGTACAGCCCGCCGGGATGCATCTCCGTCACGGCCTCGCTGCCCATCCATTGCACGATCTTCTCAGGGTCCGTCAGGAAGGCGAACACGCTGGCGCGCGGTGCGGCGATCTGGGTCTCGCGCTGGACCACAAACGATTCAGGCATCAAAAAGCCTAGCTGCTCATCGGCATAAGGGGGCTGCAACCGTGCCAACATATGCCGGCGCGGGAATTTACCAAGTGCCGATGGTGATAATGAATTGCCCCCGCCATAAGGTCGGACCATGCAACTGAGTTCGACGCTGACATGGCTGGTTGATGCGGCCAGCGCTTCGCCAAGCGCCGAGCGGCTCCTCGCCGAACTCGGCACGCGCTTGATCGCGGACGACATGCCGCTTGCCGGCGGCGCGCTGACACTTGCTGTGCCGCACCCGCTCATCGCCCGCCGCACCTGGCTGTGGCGGGCCGGGAACGGTGAGGTGATCGAGGCGGTGGGATTTGCGCCGGCGGGGTTTGGAGGCGCGGCGAGTTCGGCCGGCGATGCGGGCCGGGTGTGGCTGGCCGGGCTTTCGAGTGGTGCTGTGCATGAAGACACCGTTGGTGCGGGAGAAGGCGGGCCGGTGCTCGGCTGGATCGGGCCGCGCCGGTTCACCGAAGCGGAAGCCGATCGATTGCGTGAGGCCGCTCGCTTCGCCGCAGCGCCGCTCGCCGCGCTCTCGGCGCGCGCGACATTGTCGGCGGCGCTGGAAGCCTATCTCGGCCGGCGCAGCGCCGCGCGCGTGCTGGCGGGGCCGCTGCGGCGCGAAGTCGGCGAGACCATTCGGGCGGTGTTGCTTTATGCCGATCTGCGCAGCTTTACCGCGCTGTCGGAGTCCGAGCCTCCCGCTGCCGTCATCGCCGCACTCGGCGGCTGGTTCGACTGCATCGGCGGCGCGGTCCACGCCTTTGGCGGCGAGGTGTTGAAATTTATCGGCGACGGCGTGCTCGCGATCTTTCCGGTCGGCGACAAGCCGCGCGAGGCCTGCGACGCGGCGCTGCGCGCGGTGGCTTCTGCGAAAGCCGGCATGGCGCATCTCGATGCGAGCCGGCGACAGCAGGGGCTGCCGCCACTGTCATTTGGCGTAGCGTTGCATCTCGGCGAAATTCTGTGGGGCAATGTCGGCGCCGCCGACCGGCTGGATTTCACTGCGATCGGTCCTGCGGTGAATCTGGTCAGCCGGCTCGAAGGGCTCTGCCGGCCGCTCGGCCGAACGGTGCTGATCTCGGGCGCAGTCGCCGCTGAGACAAGCGCGGCACTGATCCCGCTGGGAACGCATGCGCTGCGCGGTATCGCATCCGCCTGCGCCGTCTACACGGACGACTAGCGCGATCCGGAAGCCATCACGAAAACGTTAAACCGATCGGTTGACTATTCGCGCCACGCACCTATACTAAACCACATGGTTGAGTATTCGACGCATCTCGACGCTGTTTTTCACGCCCTGGCGGATCCGACACGCCGGGCAATGCTTGGTCATTTGGCGACGCGCGAACTCACGATCGGGGAACTGGCGACGCCGTTCCGTATGAGTTTTGCGGGCGCATCGAAACATGTGCGGGTGCTGGAGAATGCCGGCCTGGTGAAGCGCACGATCCGCGGCCGCACCCATCTGTGCCGCCTCGAAGCGGCGCGGCTGGCGGAAGCAAATGCGTGGCTCAGGCGCTACGAGCGTTTCTGGAATGCAAAGCTTGATGCGTTGGAAGCCCTGCTGCTTGAAGAAGACAAGGCGAAGGCAAAAGGTGAAGGAGTAGAACGATGAATTCGACGACAAGGCCCGATGCCTATGGCGAGTTGATCGAGCCGACAACGCTTCGGATACAGCGGCTGTTGCCCGGTCCGATCGAGCGCATCTGGGCCTATCTCACCGACAGCGACCTGCGCAGCAAGTGGCTGGCGGCGGGGGTGATGGAGATGAAGGTCGGCGCGCCGGTCGAACTCGTCTGGCGCAACGAGGAGCTCAACAATCCGCCGAGCAAGCGGCCGGCAGGTTTTCCCGAGGAGCAAAGGATGCAGAGCCGGATCACCGAGCTCGATCCGCTGCGCAAGCTTTCGATCGCCTGGAACAACAGCGGCGACGTGACGTTCGAACTGGAGCCGAGGGGGGCGGGCGTGCTGCTCACCGTGACCCATCGGCGTCTGCCTGATCGTTCGACCATGCTCAAGGTCAGCGCCGGCTGGCACATGCATCTCGACATCCTGGTCGCCCGCGCCAGCGACAAGGAGCCGGCGCCGTTCTGGGATGGCTGGGCTCGCCTGCAGCAGGAATACGACCGCCGGCTGCCGGCCTGAATGGTCGACGCACGCACAACAACCGTCCCAACAAACAGGAGATCAGCAATGCAAATTCATGCCGTTTCAGCTCAGGAGTGGGAAGCCGCGCGCCAGCAAATGCTCGTGAAGGAGAAGGACGTGACCCGCGCCCGTGACGCCCTGGCCGCCGAGCGCCGGCGGATGCCATGGCTGGCCGTCGAGAAGGAGTACAAGTTCGAGGGGCTCAAGGGCAAAGCAAGCTTGCGCGATCTGTTCGAAGGCCGCCATCAGCTGATCGTCTACCGCGCCTTCTACGAGCCCGGCGTGTTGGGCTGGCCCGACCATGCCTGCCGCGGTTGCTCGATGGTGGCCGATCAGGTTGCTCATCTCGCCCATCTCAATGCCCGTGACACCACGCTCGTGTTCGTCTCGCGCGCGCCGCAGGCGAACATCGCGCGCCTGAAAGCGCGCATGGAATGGGAGATAATACCCTGGTACACCGTCACGGACAGCTTCGACGCCGATTTCGGCGTTGGCGAATGGCACGGCACCAACGTGTTCTTCCGCGACGGTGACAGGATTTTCCGCACCTACTTCATCAACAGCCGCGGCGATGAACAGATGGGCGGCACCTGGAACTATCTCGACATCACGCCGCTCGGGCGCCAGGAGGAGTGGGAGGATTCTCCCGCGGGCTATCCGCAAACCCAAACCTACAAGTGGTGGAACTGGCACGACAGTTACGTCGAAGGCGCAGCACCCGACAAGCGGTGGGTCGAGGTGTCGGACGCCGGCGAGGCCGCGTTCCGTAACAAGCAGGCGGGCGCGAAGCCGTGAACCACGCCCGCTCGCGCGCAGGCGTACCGCCGGCGCGCGAGCGGCCCTCGGGCATGCGACTGCATCCGATCGCGGGAGATACGACATGAGCGAGGCTCGTACCGGCAGCGCGATCCGTTGTGAAAGCGGCGGCACTGCAGCCACAGGCGCGGCCGATTGGCTTTATCTCGCGGCGGCGCCGACATTTGCGATCATGGCGTTGCTGACGGCTGTGCTTGGTGGCGGATCGCCGCTGTGTTCGATCGCAGGCGCGTCACAACTGACCGGAATGGTCCCGATGTATTTGCTGATGAGCGCCTTTCATCTGCCGCCCTGGATGAAGCTGATCTCCGGCCGGCGAGGTCGAGGCCGTCAGTCCTGACAAGGCGGCGCCGAAATTTCGACTAGATCCCGCCAAGGTGCGGCGCGGGAGTCCGGCCTCCCCAAATTTGCCTTTCAATGAGATTACACAAAGCTCTGGTTTAAGCAGGACGATGCGGGATCAAACGGCATCGCTCGCAGTCCGCCTCGCATTGGCGGTATGGCTGCCTGGCGTAGCGTGACGCACTTCATCCAGTTTGCGGCCATTTTTTCCGGGTAGGCTGAGCGATACGTCGTTCAGTATTGCTATTTGCAGTTGTTGGTGTCATCCGATCCATCAAAGGCAATATTCCAGGAGAGTTCGGTGCAAAAGGTGATTTCCGCCGTCTTCGCGTTGTTTGTCGTGCTTTCCTCGCTGCCGGCATTTGCTCAGGCGTCTCCGCCGAGCGAAGCCTCGCGAAAGGCGGAATTGGCCGCCGCCTGGCAGGCGGCCAGCGCGGCGGGCGCGGCCGGACCCAAGGATGTTTCCCTGATCGATCAGGCCGCGTTGAAGCTCCCGGCCGGTTATTTCTTCGTGCCGCAGGCCGAAGGCGCCCGCGTCCTGCGGGCGCTCGGCAATGTCGTCAACGATACGAGCATCGTCGGCCTTGTCGTCGGCACGGGGCCGAATGACGGGTGGATCGTGGTGATCCGCTACATCAAGGAAGGCTACATCAAGGATGATGATGCCAAGAACTGGAATGCCGACGACCTCCTGAAGAATCTGAAGGATGGGGCGGAGGAGAGCAACAAGGACCGCGTCGCGCGTGGATTTCCCGAGATGCAGGTGATCGGATGGGTACAGCCGCCGAATTACGATACCGCGACCCATCGCCTGGTCTGGTCGCTGCTCGCCAAGGACAAGGACGAGGCGGACAATGCGGCGAAAAGCATCAATTACAACACCTACGCGCTGGGGCGGGACGGCTATTTCAGCCTCAATCTGCTGTCGAATTCGGAACGTATCGCCGGCGACAAATCGGTGGCCCATGAACTGCTCGGCGATCTCGCCTACAATACCGGCAAGCGCTACGAGGACTTCAGCGCCTCTACCGATCGCATCGCGGAATATGGCCTGATGGCGCTGGTCGGCGGCGTTGCGGCCAAGAAGCTCGGTCTGTTCGCGCTCGCGGCTGCGTTCGTGCTCAAATTCGCCAAGATCATCCTTATCGGCCTGGGGGTGTTCGGCGCGGGGGTGCTCAATTTCTTCCGTCGCAAGCCGCGCAGCAATGGGGCCGACGGCGCGGCATGAAGGCGCTTTTTCTGCTGCTCTTTTCCGGCCTCAAATGGGGCAAGCTCGCCACCAGCGGCGGAAGCATGCTGCTGTCGCTGGTGGTCTACGCCACGATATGGGGCTGGCGTTATGCGGCGGGCTTCATCGCACTGCTGTTCGCCCACGAGATGGGACACTACGTCGCCGCGCGGCAGCGCGGCCTCGATGTGGGGGCGCCTGCCTTCATTCCGTTTGTGGGCGCGTGGATCGCGCTGAAGGACCAGCCGGTCGATGTCGAGACCGAAGCCTATGTGGCGATCGCAGGACCGGTGGTCGGAACGATCGCCGCGCTCGCGGTGTATTTGTGGGCGAGGGCGGAGGATAGCGGCCTGCTGCTGGCGATTGCCTATTCCGGCCTGTTCCTCAATTTGTTCAATCTGCTGCCGATCTCCCCGCTTGACGGCGGCCGGGTGACAGCTGCGCTGAGCCCGCGGATCTGGTTCCTTGGCGTACCCATCCTGCTGGCGTTGATGTTGTATCGTCCGGGCCCGATGCTCATCATCGTCGCGATCCTCGCTGTCCCGCAGCTCATGAAGGCGTGGCGGTACGATCCCCAGGCGCCTGAGAACGTCGCCTATTATGGTGTTCCGCTGCAGACCAAGCTCGAATATGGCGCCGCCTATCTGGCGCTGGCGGCGCTGCTTGCGGTCATGACCTACGATGTCCACGAGATGCTGGGCCGGTTCGCGCGGCCCGTCTAGCGAACGCCGTCAAAGCTTCGAGATTCCTTGCCGGCGCGTCGAGATGCATTCGCATGTCTGCCGTGACTTGACGCGGCCGCCGCAAGCGACGATTGAGAATGCAGGCCCTCGCCGAACAATATTCAACGCATCAGCAACAAGAGGAAACCCGATGGCACGCGTGCGCTGTATTACCGAAATGGGCATGGGCGTCGACGTTCACGGGCGCGATGCCACCAAGGCGGCCAAGCGCGCCGTCTCCGACGCCATCCGCCATTCCAGCCTCGGCTTCTTCCGGATGCTGGGCAAGACCGCCAACGACATGTTCGTCGACGTCATGATTGCCGTGCCGAATCCGGACGCGGTGGATACCGCGGCGGTGGCCAAGGAGCTGCCGTACGGCACCGTCAAGGTGACGGCGGTCGCTGGCGGGCTGGAAATTCCGTCCGAGAGCGGTAACGATCCCATCCTGATTGCGAATGCCGCCGTAATCGTCAGCTTCGACGACGGCAAGACGGCGTAGGCCTCGTTCAGTGCCAATCAGGCCGGACACGGCATTCCATCAGAAGACCTGCCTTCAGAAGACCTGGAGCACCTCATGACGACACAAGACAGCAGCACCTATTGGAAGCGGGGGCGGGTCGAACTGCGCGCCGCCGGTTTCGATCCGGACCGCGCCGCGCAGACCAATGCGGTGGTGACGATCGCCAGCGCCTACACCAATGCCCATCGCTGCAACAACCGCGTGCGCACTATCACCGATCTGCTGGTCGATATCCTGGCGGAGCGCGGCGGGCAGGGGCTGATCGTCGGCGCGCCGGCGGTGTCGGATGCGCTGACGCAGGGGACGCCGACGGCGGGCTACAGCCTCGCCTCGCGCGATACCGTCGCCGACTGTTTCGAGATCGGTCACTACGCGCATCACGGCGACGCCATGATCGTGATTTCCGGCTGCGACAAGACCGGTGCCGCCGCGCTGATGCCGCTGGCGCGCACCAATGCGTTTGGCCTCGTGCTCTATCCCGGCACCAGCACGCCGGGCCGCGTCTCGTTCGGGGCATGGGCCAGCAAGGGCAACAACATCACGATCCTTGATTATGCCGAGGCCCGCGCCGCCAATGAGTCCGGCCGGCTCTCGGGCGAGGAGTTGCTGGAAGTCGAGCGCAACGTGATGCCGGGCAGCGGCACCTGTGGCGCGATGTTCACGGCCAACACCATGAGCACGATTGCGGAATCGATCGGCATGATGCTGCCGCGCGGCGCTTCGCATCCCGCCGACTACGACGCAGGCAGCGACATCCATGCCGACGTCCGCGCGCAGGCGCGGGCCTCGGTCGATGCCCTGTACCGACTGATGGAGGCCGGTATCCGGCCGCGCGACATCATGACCGAGCGCGCGTTCGAGAACGCGATCACCACCGTCTACGCGATGGGCGGCTCGACCAACATGTATCTGCATCTGCTTGCGGTGGCGCGCGAGGCGCAGATGCCGATCACGATCGAACGCATCCAGCAGGTTGGCGAGCGCGTGCCGCTGCTGGCCAATCTGCAGCCGCATGGCCCGTTCGCGATGGGCAGCCTGCATGCGATCGGCGGCGTACCGGTCGTGATGAAGGAACTGCTGCGCGCGGGCCTCCTGCATGGCGACGTCATGACGGTGACCGGCAGGACGCTGGCGGAAAATCTCGCCGATGTTCCGACGCTGGAGCAGATGCCGCCGCAGGAGATCGTTTTCCCGGTGTCAAAACCGATCGCGCCGGCGAACAACCACATCAGCGTCCTTAAGGGCAACCTGGCGCCGGAGAGCTGCCTGCTCAAGCTGTCCGGCAAGGCGCTCGAGAAGGGCCAGTTTCGGGGCACCGCCCGCGTCTTCGAGTCCGAAGCCGATACGATGGCTGCGATCCGTGCCGGCGAGATCGTTTCGGGCAACGTGATCGTGGTACGCAATGTCGGCCCGGTCGGCGGACCCGGCATGCCCGAAATGGTGATGCTGACGATCCAGTTGCAGGGGCGGGGCCTTGGCGAGGATGTCGCGCTGATCACTGACGGCCGCTTTTCCGGCGTCTCGCACGGCATCCTGATCGGCCACGTCTCGCCGGAAGCCGCGCGCGGCGGCCCGATCGCCGCGGTGCGCGACGGCGACACCATCGTCATCGATCCCGGCGCCCGCACGGTGAACCTCGAAGTGCCGGCGGAAGAGATCGCTCGCCGCATGGCCGACTGGCGCGCGCCGGCGTCCATTGCCGCCGTACGGCCCGGATCGGTGCACGACAAGTACATCCGGCTGGTGTCGTCGGCGCATTATGGGTGTGTGCTGTGAGGTTGCGAGAATTCACGAAGACGGTTGCATTCTAGCCTTGCTACAACGTTATGTTCATGATCTGTTCTAGTCAATCATGGACGAGTTTGCAAGCTGTAGTGGTGCCCGATTATTCCTCGCGGCCGTTCCCGATGCGGGCACGGCAGAGCGAATTCACCAGTTGGCTGGCGTGCTCAAGCGCGCGCATCAATTTGACGGCAGGCTTATTGCACGCGATCGGTTGCACATCTCCCTGTTCGCTCTCAGCGGATTGCCTGAGAGCCATCTTTGCGCTGCGTGGGAGGCGGCCATGGATGTGCGAACCGAGCCGTTCGAGGTCGCGTTCGATCGCACGGCAAGCTTTCGGGGGCGGCCGGGCAATTGCCCATTCGTCCTGATCGGAGAACAAGGATTGCGCCGGCTGCAGTCGTTTCGGCAAACGCTTGGCGCCGCTATGGCGCGAAGAGGGTTGCGGCGGCTGGCCAACACGAATTTCACGCCACATGTCACCTTGTTGTACGACGCGCGTAGCGTAGACGAATATCCAATCGAGCCGATTGGCTGGATGGTTAGGGAGTTCGTGCTCGTCCGCAGCTTGAACGGCCACGCACACCTCGTGCGGTGGCCTCTGTGGGTATGACAGGCAAATATCGGAGTTATTCAGCGGAAATTCCGCGAAGGACTATTTCGTCATGGTGAGCCGCTGCATCATCTCCTCGATCGAATTGAACAGATGCGTCGGTCCCGCCGCCTTCAGCGCGCTCGGGAGTGCGTAGCCCCAGGCCACCGCGCCGGAATCCATGCCGGCGGCATTCGCGGCCTCGATGTCGCGGATCTCGTCGCCAATGCAGATCGTATCCGAAGGTTTTGCGCCGAGCTTGCGCGCGACTCTCCGGAATTTCCAGTGCTTGCCGAACATCGCAGCACCGCAGTCGAAGCGGGTGATCAGGCTGGTGACGGGTCCGAGCACCTGCCTTACGGAGGCTTCGCTGTCTGAACTGACGATGGCGGTCCTGATGCCCTGGCGTTGCAGGTCGGCCAGCATGGCCGGGATGCCCGCGAACAGCGATATCTCGCCTGCTGCGGCGAGCTTGCGTTTTCGCATGTCGCTGACGATAGCCGGCAGTTGCCACATGGATACGTTGAGCCGCGCCATGATTTCGCGGGCCGACATGCCGCGCAGCCCTTCCACCTCGTCGTCGCGGACGGGCGCAAGGTCGAACCGCGTGATCATGTCCTGGAAGGAGGCACGAAACCACGGAAGGGAATCGGCCAGCGTGCCGTCGAAGTCGAAAATGGCGAGGCGATAACGCGTCATGACTACTCGGCACGTCACTTATCGTCGCCGCCGAAATAGGCGGGTTTCCCTGTCGTCCAGGTCTCGCCCCAGAGCTGGCTGCCGCCGTCGACTGTCAGCGTCTCGCCGGTCACGAATTTCGCCGACGGTCCGGCGAGAAAGACGCAGGCCTCTGCGACGTCCCAGGGCGAGCCTGTGCGCATCATCGGATTCGAGCGCGGGTAGGTGGCGCGGGCTTCCGGCGTATAGACGTTCCAGCCCTCGGTTTCGATCGCGCCGGGCGCCACGCAGTTCACCCGGATGTTCAAGGGTGCCCATTCGACGGCGACGGCGCGCGAGAGCCCGATCACGCCGCTCCGCGCGGCAATGCTGTGGGCGATGCCGTACAGGCCGTGCGTGGTCACGACCACGATGTTGACGATGCTGCCGGGATGCTTGTGGTCGCGCCAGCGTTGCGCGGCTGCTTGCATCATGTACCAGGTGCCGTTCAGGTTGGTATTGATAACCGCGTTCCAGCCCTTCACGGAAAAATCGATCGCGGCTTGCGGAAACTGCCCGCCGGCGCTGTTGATGAGGCTGTCGACGCGGCCATGCGCGGCCCAGACCGTGTCGAACAGGGCGTTGACCGCATCGGGCTCCCTGATGTCGGCTATATGCGCGGAGGCATTGAGATCACGGCCGGCCAATTGAGCGACGAGCGCATCGAGCTTGCCTCCGTCACGCCCGACCACAGCGACGTGCGCGCCCAGCCGCGCGAACAGCCAGGCGATCGCCCGCCCGATGCCGCCGGCGCCGCCCGTTACGATGACGACCTGATCCTTCAGCGCATTGGCCGCGAACAGGGTCGGGTGAGCCGCGAGCTCCTCATCGGTGAGGCCGAGCTTCGCCAGAGATGGTTGATCGGTCATGGACGGCGCGGGCCCTTGTTATATGCGGCATCAGCCGTACATTAGCCGCGCAACAACAACCATGCAAAACGAGTTCTGATGCCCGATCTTTCCGCCTTTCCGATCACCAAGCGCTGGCCCGCCAAACATCCCGACCGCCTTCAGCTTTATTCGCTGCCGACGCCGAACGGCGTCAAGGTCTCGATCATGCTGGAAGAGATCGGATTGCCCTACGAAGTTCATCTGGTCGACTTCAACAAGGACGACCAGAAGACGCCGGAATTCCTGTCGCTGAATCCGAACGGCAAGATCCCGGCCATCCTCGATCCCGATGGCCCCGGCGGCAAGCCTCTGCCGCTGTTCGAGTCGGGGGCGATTCTGCAATATCTGGCGGAAAAAACTGGCAAGCTTCTGCCAGCCGATCCGGCGCGGCGATACCAGACCATCCAGTGGCTGCACTTCCAGATGGGCGGGATCGGACCAATGTTTGGACAGGTCGGCTTCTTCCACAAATTTGCCGGCAAGGATTTTGCCGACAAGCGGCCGCTCGAGCGCTACGTCGCCGAGGCGAAGCGCCTGCTGGAGGTGGTGGAGACGCGGCTTGCCGGGCGGCAATGGATCATGGATGACGAGTACACCATCGCCGATATTTCCATGCTCGGCTGGGTGCGCAACCTGATCGGTTTCTACGGGGCGCGCGATCTCGTCGCGTTCGATACGCTGAAGCAGGTGCCAGCATGGCTGGAACGCGGGCTCGCCCGGCCGGCGGTGCAGCGCGGGCTCGAGATACCGAAGCGACCTTAGAATTTCTGTTCTGACTGAGTCAGAACAGAAGTTCTAGATTCTTGTTTTGACGCGTTTTCTTCACGCGAACCGCTACCCACTTCGCTCGAAAACGCTATGAGCCGCGCTTAAGCAGCTCGTACATCACGGGGTTGTCGGCGCAAGCGCCGAAGCCGCATTCGAGCAGCGTCGTCATCACGTTGGCGGCCGTGAGCGCAATCACGAGCCACACGGCGATTTGCGCGAAGGCGCCGCCGGTGGTCGGCAGGACGGCCTTGTCCTCTTCGAACTGGCGGTCGAACAACAGGATCACCGCAATCAGGACGATGGCTGTGATGAAGCCGAGCAGCGCCCACATATAATAGTGATAGCCGAGCAGCGCCGAACCATAGCCGGCGTCGCCGGGCATGATGTGCAGCAGCACCTGCCGGGTCGACGCCACCGCGCCGGCCACCGCCGCCAGCAGCGACATCGCATAGTGGCTGGGGCGGGGCCCGAAGCGGATATTGAGGATCGGCCCGACGGCCAGTGCCGCGAACAGGATGCGCTGCAGCAAGCAAAGCGGGCAGGGCAGTTCTTGAAGGATGAACTGCGTCGCGAAGGCCGCCGCCAGTATCAGCGCCACCCCGTAAAGGCTGAGGGCGTTCAGCGTGATGGCGCGCGCCTGGGTCATGTGTGGCTCAGAACGACAGTTTCAGCGTATCGGTCGCATGATGCAGATAGGTGGCAACGCACGCGATCAGGACGGCCCCGAACAGGCCGAGCGCCAGCGGGCGCTGACCGCGCCAGGCGATCAGCATCACGATGGCGGTAGCCAGAAACAGAATGGTGAATTCCATCGGTCGTTCCCGAAGCGAGTGACGCGCCAGTCTATGATAGATTCGCTGGCAGGCTCTGCAAAAAATCGGTCTGCTCCCGGCGAAATCGACGACGCATAAAGGCCGATGGCATCTGCCACATGAATGTGATTATCCTGCCATCGCGCTCTATCCCATGCTGATCCTCCCGCCCGGAGCAATCCCATGGCTACCGAAGCCGCCCGTCCCGCCGCGCGTCATCAGCCCTGGTACAAAATCCTCTATGTTCAGGTTCTGATCGCGATCGCGCTTGGCATCCTGGTCGGTCGCTTCTTTCCCGATTTCGGCAAGGATCTGAAGCCGCTCGGCGACGGCTTCATCGCGCTGATCAAGATGATGATCGCGCCGGTGATCTTCTGCACGGTGGTGCACGGCATTTCGTCGATGGGTGATCTGAAGCGCGTCGGCCGGGTCGGGCTGAAGGCGCTGATCTATTTCGAAGTCGTTTCGACGGTGGCGCTGGCGGTCGGCCTCATCGTCGGCGAAGTGCTTCAGCCCGGTCGTGGCTTCAACATCGACCCGGCGACGATCGATCCAAATTCCGTTGCCACTTACGTCACCAAGGCGAAGGAACAGGGCATCGTCGCGCATCTGCTTGCGATCATTCCCGACAGCTATTTCGACGCGCTCGCCCGCGGTGACCTGCTGCAGGTCCTGCTGGTGTCGATCCTGTCAGGCTTTGCCATCGCATTTCTGGGTAAAGCCGGCGAGCCGATCTCTTATGCGGTGGATCAGGCCGCAAAGATGTTCTTTCGCATCATCCAAATGATTGTGCGCCTCGCCCCGCTCGGTGCCTTCGGCGCGATGGCGTTCACCGTCGGCGCCTACGGCCTCGGCTCGCTGTGGAATCTGATCGCGCTGATCGCGACCTTCTATCTGACCAGCATTCTGTTCGTACTGATCGTTCTTGGTTCGATCGCACGGATCTCGGGATTCTCGATCATTCGCTTCATTCTCTACATCAAGGACGAGCTGCTGATCGTACTCGGAACCTCATCGTCGGAAACCGTTCTGCCGCAGATGATGCAAAAGATGGAGCATCTCGGCGCGTCGCGCCCGGTGGTCGGTCTGGTCATTCCGACGGGTTACAGCTTCAATCTCGACGGCACCAATATCTACATGACGCTGGCGACGCTGTTCCTGGCGCAGGCGACCAACACCCACCTGACGATCTGGCAGGAACTGGGCATTCTCGGTGTCGCCATCATCACCTCGAAGGGCGCCTCCGGCGTCACGGGAGCGGGCTTCATCACGCTCGCGGCGACACTTTCGATCGTGCCCGACATTCCGATCCAGTCGATCGCCATTCTTGTCGGCATCGACAAGTTCATGAGCGAATGCCGGGCGCTGACCAATACCATCGGTAACGGCATTGCCTGCATCGTCATCAGCCGCTCGGAAGGCGAACTTGACAAGGACAAGCTGCACGAGACGATGGCGAATCCGATCGAGCTGGGTGAAGCGCTCGAGCCGGGTGCGGCGTAAACAATAACGGAATCAATTTGGCGGACGGAATGACAAAACCTATCACCATCTACGGCATCAAGAATTGCGACACCATGAAGAAGGCGCGCGGCTGGCTCGACGATCACGGCGTCGCTTATGACTTCCACGACTACAAGCTTGCCGGCATCGCCAGGGACAAGCTCAAGCAATGGTCCGACGAAATCGGCTGGGAGACGCTGCTCAACCGCGCGGGCACGACATTCAAGAAGCTGCCCGACAGCGACAAGGAAGGCATGAACGAACGCAAGGCGCTGGCATTGATGCTGGCGCAGCCCTCGATGATCAAGCGCCCGGTGCTCGATCTCGGCGGCAAGCTGCTGGTCGGGTTCAAGCCGGACGTCTACGCGAGCGAGGTCGCATCGAAGCCGCGCGGACGCAAGGCCTAGTCGAGCTCGATAATTTCGCCGGGGGAGTGCGAGGCTGCTTGAGCCGGCACGAAAGCGCGATCGATGATCGCCCTGACCAGAATCACGGGTTCGGCTTTCGGCCTCAGACCCATGAGGTTGCTGATCTTGAAGCCGCCTTCAATGCTGATGCTCTTGAAGGAGCCGATAATCTGCTGGACCGCTTGGCCTTCGCCGAACGGCATCAGCAGCCGTTCGTAGGACACCTCCTTGCCGTCGGCATCATCCACCGTCGAGATTGAATAGACCGGCCGCTTGTGCCGAAGGCAGGTGCGATAAATATCGACGACGTAGCCATAGCGCTCGGGCCCGATGGCCTCGTCGAGAAAGCGTCGCCGTGCAGCGGGATCGACGCGCTCGTTGCCATAGGTGGTGGCCAGCCTGGCGCCCTGGTGCGTGATCAGGAAACGTGCGCCGTCGGCCTCGCCGACAACGTCATACCCCATCATATCGACCGTCTCTTCGTCGACACGGTCGAGTTGAAAATCGCGCTGCAGAGGCATCGGCGGCCGCTTGCCGGCCAGGCGCAGCCATTCGTTCAGCAGATAGCGCTGCCTGATCGACTTGATTACCGAGGGATCGGCGCTCGCGAATTCCATCGGCTTAACCGAATTCCAGCGCATCGCCGGACGGAATGCGGCCGGGTGCGCGATGGAAGAGATCGCAGTCGATGATGGTGCGCAGCGTCGGCACCGGCAGCTTGTCGTTTCCGCGTATGAGGTTCCTGATCTCGAAGCCGCCGTCCTCGCTGATGGTCTTCAGCGAAGCGATGATGTGGGTGACGCTGCCGTCGTCGGAGAACGGCAGCAACAGCCGCTCATAGGCGACGATTCGCCCGTAGATGTCGTCCATATTGGCGATGGTAAAGGCGGGCAGGCGGCGCGCGATGCATTCGTAGTAGACCGGCATCACCATTGGAGCGAGCCTCGCGCCCAGATACTCATCGAGACGGCGGCCCTTGCCCGTATTTCCATAAGCGCTCGACATACGTGTGCCGTCGCTCTGGATGGTCAGGCGCGGCGGCTGCGAACTGGTATCGACGGTGTAGAACACCAGGTCGGGGAGTTCGTCCTCGATCCGCTCCGGCTGGTATTCCGACATGCGCGGTATCGACTGCTCGCGGGCGTATAGCCGCAGCCAGGTATTCAGCAGGTCCCGCTGTTTGATGGATTTGACGACCGACGGTCCGGCGCTTTGAAATTCCAAGGCGGCAATTCCTGACTATCTAAATCGCGTGATGATGCGCTGGAGGGAGAAATATTGTGTGAAAGCGTTTGATTGCAGCAAAACACCGTTAACGACGGCTTGCCGGCGCGAAGATCGCGGTTGAGCGCGGACGGCGAGCCGGCAGAGCCGGGCAGTCGGCGCAATTCGACTTATGGTGAATCCGGAACCGGCACGCGCGCTTTCCCTGTGGCAGCTTTCCACCTTGCCTAACCCATACCGTTGACGGCATATTCCGGCCTGGAGGCGGCGGGCTCGGGACGGTTTCCAAGACGTCCCGCGGAGCTTGCCCTAACAGGGAAAAATTGGCCGCGCGCGGGGCGAACCCGCGGAGACGGCTGATGGGGGAAATTTGTTTGGCAGATGAGTTCATTCTCGAAACCCACGGATTAACCAAGGAATTTGCGGGTTTCTTCGCCGTTCGTGATGTCGCCCTCAAGGTGCGCCGCGGCAGTATTCATGCGCTGATCGGACCTAACGGCGCTGGCAAGACGACGTGCTTCAACCTGCTCACCAAGTTCTTGAGGCCGTCGGCGGGCCGGATCCTGTACAAGGGGCAGGACATCACCGCGATGGCGCCGGCCGATGTGGCCCGCCTCGGGCTGGTGCGTTCGTTCCAGATTTCCGCGGTGTTTCCGCACCTGACGGCGCTGGAGAACGTCCGCGTCGCGCTCCAGCGGCAGCATGGGTCATCATTCGATTTCTGGCGCTCCAAGAGCGTGCTCGACCACTTCAACGGCCGGGCGCATGAGCTTCTCAATGATGTGGGCTTAAGCGAATTCGCCAATACACCGGCGGTCGAGATGCCCTATGGCCGCAAGCGCGCACTTGAAATTGCAACGACGCTGGCGCTCGACCCTGAGATGATGCTGCTCGACGAGCCGATGGCCGGCATGGGTCATGAAGACATCGACAAGATCGCAGCGCTCATCAAGCGCATTTCGGCGAAGTACACCATTCTCATGGTCGAACATAATCTCTCCGTGGTGGCCAACCTGTCCGACATCATCACGGTGCTGACGCGCGGCCAGGTGCTGGCAGAAGGCAATTATGCCGAACTGTCGAAGGACGAGCGCGTCAAGGAAGCCTATCTGGGGGCCGGTCATGGTTGAGTTGAAAATGGCCGAAGCCGCCGTCAAAACGGCGGGCGCGGAAATTCTTTCCGTCTCCGACCTGCAGGCCTGGTACGGCGAATCCCACATCCTTCACGGCATCAACTTCAATGTGAAGGCCGGTGAGGTGGTCACGCTGCTCGGCCGCAACGGCGCCGGCAAGACCACGACGCTGAAGTCGGTGATGGGAATTATCGGCAAGCGCACCGGCTCGATCCGCTTCAACAATGAAGACATCATCCGCGCCTCATCCGACAAGATCGCACGCAAGGGCATCGCGTTCTGTCCCGAAGAGCGGGGCATTTTCGCAAGCCTCGACGTGCGCGAAAACCTGCTGCTGCCGCCGATCGTGCGCAGTGGCGGGCTGTCGCTCGATCAGATCTTCGAACTGTTTCCGAACCTGAAGGAGCGGCTCAACAGCCAGGGCACCAAGCTTTCGGGCGGCGAGCAGCAGATGCTCGCGATTGCAAGAATCCTGCGCACCGGCGCGCGCTTCCTGATGCTGGACGAGCCGACCGAAGGGCTGGCGCCCGTCATCATCCAGCAGATCGGCCACACTATTGCGCGGCTGAAGTCGGAAGGCTTCACCATCCTGCTGGTCGAACAGAATTTCCGCTTCGCCTCGACGGTGGCCGACCGCTACTACATTGTCGAACACGGCAAGGTCATCGACGGGTTTGCGAATTCGGAGCTGTCGGCCAACATGGACAAGCTCCACACCTATCTCGGCGTTTAATCGTTACTATGGCTGCACTCTCGATTTATGGAGTTACTATGAAACATCGGATTTCAGCTCTGTTCCTCGGCACCGCGCTCGCGCTTGCCGCAGGCGGCGGCGCCATGGCGCAGGACAAGAATATCAAGATCGGGGTTCTCACCGACAATTCCGGACTTTACTCTGACCTCGGCGGCGTCGGCTCCACGCTTGCTGCTCAGATGGCGATCGAGGATTCCGGGCTGGCGGCCAAGGGCTGGAAGATCGACCTCATCTCCGCCGACCACCAGAACAAGCCCGACATCGCCACGACCATCGCGCGACAGTGGATCGACGTCGAGAAGGTCGACATCTTCATGGACGTGCTGAACTCCGGCGTTGGGCTGGCGGTCAACAATGTGGTGAAGGAAAAGAACTCCATCATGATCAATACCGGCGCGGCGACGTCGGATCTCACCAATGCGCAGTGCTCGCCCAATACGGTCCATTGGGTTTACGACACCTACATGCTCGCCAACAGCACCGGGCAGGCGCTGGTGAAAGCCGGCGGTGACACCTGGTACTTCCTGACTGCGGACTACGCATTCGGCCACGCGCTTGAGCGCGATACCACGGCGGTCGTGGTGAAGTCGGGCGGCAAGGTCATCGGCACCGTCAAGCATCCGCTGAATTCGTCGGACTTCTCCTCGTTCCTGCTGCAGGCGCAGGCTTCCAAGGCCAAGATCATCGGCATGGCAAACGCCGGCGGCGACACCACCAACACCATCAAGCAGGCGTCCGAGTTCGGCATCGTCGCCGGCGGCCAGAAGCTCGCCGGTCTCCTGCTGTTCATCACCGACGTGCACTCGCTCGGCCTGAAGGTGGCGCAGGGCCTCAGCTTCACCGAAACCTTCTATTGGGACCTGAACGATGGCACCCGTGCGTTTTCCAAGCGCTTCTCCGAGCGCATGAAGAACAAGGCGAAGCCATCGATGGTGCAGGCCGGCGTGTATTCGGGCCTGATCCACTATTTCAAGACGCTCGAGGCGATGAGCGGCAATCCGCATGACGGCGCCAAGGTTGTCGCCAAGATGAAGGAACTGCCGACCGACGATGCATTGTTCGGCAAGGGCTCGATCCGCGCCGATGGCCGCAAGATTCATCCGGCCTATCTGTTCGAGGTCAAGAAGCCCGAGGAATCCAAGGGGCCGTGGGACTATTACAAGCTGATCGGAACCACCCCGGCCGACCAGGCCTTCCGGCCGCTTTCGGAAAGCGTCTGTCCGCTGGTAAAGAAGTAACAATGATGGCCCGCCGGCGCCGTGCCGGCGGGCTTCCTCTCGCGTCCCCGCGATTTCCACGTCTTAAACGAGATTGAGTGCGAAACCGATGCAAGCTCTATACGCCCAGCTTTTGGTGGGACTGATCAACGGATCGTTCTACGCGCTGCTCAGCCTCGGGCTCGCCGTGATCTTCGGCATGCTCAACATCATCAATTTCGCCCATGGCGCGCTCTACATGATGGGCGCGTTCTGCGCGTACTTCCTGCTGAGCCTCACCGGCATCGGATATTGGTGGGCGCTGCTGATAGCACCGATCGTGGTCGGCATCTTCGGCATGATCCTGGAGCGGACCATGCTGCAATGGCTGGCCGGCCTCGACCACCTCTATGGCCTGCTGCTGACCTTCGGTATCGCGCTGATCGTGCAGGGCGTGTTCCAGAATTATTTCGGCTCGTCCGGGCTGCCCTATGCGATTCCCGATTACCCACAGATCGGCGAATGGCGCGGGCTGCAGGGCGGCATGAATCTCGGCTTCATGTTCCTGCCGGTCTATCGCGGCTGGGTGGTCATCTTCTCGCTCGTGGTCTGCATTGCCACCTGGTATCTGATCGAAAAGACTCGGCTTGGCGCCAATCTGCGCGCCGCGACCGAAAACCCGACCCTGGTCCGCGCGTTCGGCATCAACGTGCCCAGGATGATCACGCTGACCTACGGCCTTGGCGTAGGCCTGGCCGCGCTGGCCGGCGTGCTGTCCGCGCCGATCAACCAGGTGCGGCCGCTGATGGGCGCCGACCTGATCATCGTCGTGTTCGCGGTGGTGGTGATCGGCGGCATGGGGTCGATCATGGGATCGATCATCACCGGTTTTGCCCTCGGCGTGATCGAAGGGCTTACCAAGTATTTTTATCCCGAGGCTTCCAACACCGTGGTGTTTGTCCTGATGGTGCTGGTGTTGCTGATAAAGCCCACGGGACTGACTGGACGGGCGGCCTGACATGAGCGCATTGACTGACGACACACTGCCGGTAACGCCGCGCGCGATGCGCGACGAGATGATCGTGTTTGCGGCAATGGCGGTGCTGCTGGGGCTTGTGCCGATGACCGGCATCTACCCGTTCTTCGTGATGCAGGCTTTGTGCTTCGCGCTGCTCGCCTGCGCCTTCAATCTGCTGATCGGCTATGGCGGCCTGCTGTCATTCGGTCACGCGATGTTCCTGGGGACGGCGGGCTATTGCACGGCGCATGCGCTCAAGGTGTGGGGCGTGTCGCCCGAACTCGGAATTCTGGTCGGCATCGCCGGCGCTGCCGCGCTTTCGGTCGTCACCGGCTTCATCTCGATCCGGCGGCAGGGCATCTACTTCTCGATGATCACGCTGGCGCTGTCGCAGTTGCTCTACTTCATCTACCTGCAGGCGCCGTTCACCCATGGCGAAGACGGCATTCAGGGCATTCCGCAGGGCTATCTGTTCGGAATCTTCAATCTCGCCAAGCCGACGGTGCTGTACTACGTCGTGCTGGCCGGGTTCCTCGCCGGCTTCCTCTTGATCTATCGCACCATCAACTCGCCGTTCGGCGAGGTCTTGAAGGCAATCCGCGAGAACGAGCCGCGGGCGATCTCGCTGGGCTACAAGACCGACCAGTACAAGCTGCTTGCCTTCATCCTGTCCGGCACGCTCGCGGGCTTTGCCGGTTCGCTAAAGGTGTTCGTGGCGCAGAACGCCTCGCTCACCGACGTGCACTGGTCGATGTCCGGCGAAATCGTGCTGATGACGCTGGTCGGTGGCCTCGGCACCATCTTTGGCCCGGTCGTCGGCGCCTTCGTCATCATCGCCATGCAGCAATATCTGGCCGGGTTCGGGCAGTGGGTGACGGTGATCCAGGGCGTCATCTTCGTCGCCTGCGTGCTGACCTTCCGCCGCGGCGTAATCGGCGAGATCGCGCATTATTTCCGCCGATCCCTGTAAAACGGCCGGTTTTGGCGCAGTTTTCGGTGTCACAAAGCGGTGGATGACCCGGTTCCCGGGTCACCCTGTGGCGCGCTTTGCCTGCGAATGGTCTATGACAACCCTGTGACGGGCTGCCCGACGGCCTCCAGAACGATGGATTTTGACCAATGCTGATGCGCTGGTTTCGTGCCTTTTTGCCGAAAGAGGAGCGATTTTTTGATCTTTTTGATCGGCATGCCCAGACGGTGGTGCAGGGGGCGCTGGCGCTTCAGGATATGCTGCGTGGCGGCGACGAAACGCCGGTGTTCTGCCAGCGTGTCAACCAGTTCGAAAATGATGCCGACGGCATCACGCGCGAGGTACTGACGGCGGTCCGGCGCACTTTCATTACCCCGTTCGACCGCGGCGACATCAAGAACCTGATCACGGCGATGGACGATGCGATCGATCAGATGCAGCAGACCGCCAAGGCGGTGGTGCTGTTCGAGGTCCGCACGTTCGAGCCGCCGATGCGCGAGATCGGGACGCTTTTGGTCGAATGCGCCAATCTGGTCGGCCGCGCGCTGCCGCTGATGCAGGCGATCGGAAACAACGTTGCGATGCTGACCGCCATTACCGAGGAGATCGGCAAGCTGGAAGGCCGTATCGATGACCTCCACGATATCGGTTTGAAGGAGCTGTATCTCAAGCATCGCGGCGGCAGCTCGATGGAATTCATTGTGGGCGCCGAGATCTACAAGCATCTCGAGAAAGTGTCCGATCGCTTCGACGACGTTGCCAACGAGATCAACTCCATCGTGATCGAACAGGTCTGAGCATGATCCGGAAAAGTGGATACCGGTTTTCCGAGAAGATCATGCTCAAGCAAGTGATATAGGGCAGGGCCAATCCAGTGGACGCCTCGCTCGGACTTCCGATTCTGATCTTTCTGATCGCGGTCGCGCTGCTGTTCGACTTCCTCAATGGATTGCACGACGCTGCCAATTCGATCGCTACGATCGTGTCGACCCGCGTGCTGCGCCCACAATATGCGGTGCTGTGGGCCGCCTTCTTCAATTTCATTGCCTTCGCGGTGTTCGGACTCCACGTCGCCAATACGATCGGCACCGGCATCATTGAGCCGAGCGTCGTCGATGCCACCGTGATCTTCGCGGCACTTGTGGGCGCCATCGTCTGGAACCTGATCACGTGGGCGCTCGGAATTCCCTCGTCCAGTTCGCACGCGTTGATCGGCGGGCTGGTCGGCGCGGGCATGGCAAAGGCCGGATTTTCGGCGGCGGTCTGGAGTGGCCTGTCCAAGGCGCTGCTGGCAATCGTGCTATCGCCGCTGGTAGGCTTCCTGCTGGCGCTGGTACTGGTTGCGATCGTGTCCTGGGCCTCGGTGCGCTCGACGCCTTTCGCGGTCGACCGCGCCTTTCGCATCCTGCAATTCGTATCGGCGTCGCTTTATTCGCTCGGCCATGGCGGCAACGACGCGCAAAAGACCATGGGCATCATCGCGGTGCTGCTCTATTCGCAGGGCCATCTCGGCACCGAATTCTCCATCCCCTTCTGGGTGGTGCTGTCCTGCCAGGCCGCGATGGCGCTGGGCACGCTGATGGGCGGCTGGCGGATCGTTCGCACCATGGGATTGCGGATCACCAAGCTGACGCCGATGCAGGGCTTCTGCGCCGAAACTGGCGGGGCGGCGACCCTCTTTATGGCGACCTATCTCGGGGTTCCCGTCTCCACCACCCACACCATTACCGGCGCCATCGTCGGCGTCGGCGCCGCGCGGCGGGTCTCGGCGGTGCGCTGGAACGTGGCGAGTTCGATCGTCTACGCCTGGGTGATCACCATTCCGGCTTCCGCCTTCGTTGCAGCGCTGACCTACTGGGCGGCGTTGTTGCTACGCTGATCCGGTGACGAGCTTTAGCCCGATAATGCCGGCCACGATCAGCCCGATGCAGGCCAGGCGCGCGGCGGTGGCAGGCTCGCCGAACAGCGCGATGCCCAGGATGGCCGTTCCGACCGCGCCGATGCCGGTCCATACCGCGTAGGCGGTTCCGATCGGTAGCGTTTTCAGGGCAAGACCGAGCAGGAGGATGCTGCCCGCCATGCAGGCGAGCGTCAGGACGGATGGAGCGAGCCGCGTGAAACCTTCGGTATCTTTGAGGCCGATGGCCCAGCCAATTTCCATGAGGCCGGCGACGAACAATACGATCCAGGCCATCACGACCCTCCTGATCAGGCAGGGTCGTCCCCGCGAATGCGCTGTGAATTGGAAGGCCGTCCTTCCGCTGCCGATATGGGACTGGCGAGTTGCCGCCGCAACCACCAAATGAGGCTTGATTAGGCCGGTTTTCCCTGCCAAACGCTCGAGCCTCATGTCCGATATTGCCGTTTCAGCCGAATCGCCGCCCCGCTCGCCGCTTGCAGATGAAGTGGCGCGGCGGCGCACGTTTGCGATCATCTCCCACCCGGACGCCGGCAAGACCACGCTGACCGAAAAGCTGCTGCTGTTCGGCGGCGCCATCAATCTGGCGGGGCAGGTCAAGGCCAAGGGCGAGCGCCGCAACACCCGCTCCGACTGGATGAAGATCGAGCGCGAGCGCGGCATCTCGGTCGTGACCTCGGTGATGACGTTCGAATTCGAGGGCCTCGTCTTCAACCTGCTGGATACGCCGGGCCACGAGGACTTTTCCGAGGACACCTATCGCACGCTGACGGCGGTCGATTCCGCTGTGATGGTGATCGACGCTGCCAAGGGAATCGAGGCGCGGACCCGGAAGCTGTTCGAGGTTTGCCGGCTGCGCGACATTCCGATCATCACCTTCATCAACAAGATGGACCGCGAGAGCCGCGATACGTTCGAACTCCTGGACGAGATCGAAAAGACGCTAGCGCTCGACACCACGCCGATGACCTGGCCGGTCGGCCGTGGTCGCGATTTCCTCGGCACCTACGATGTCATCGATGGCGGCGTGCGTTTGCTGGAAGGTGGGGCCGCCAAGACTGGCGCGGCACAGCAGATCGACATCGCCGATCTCGCCGGCCGTAACCCCAATCTCGACGTCACCGAGATCAAGGATGAACTCGCGCTGGTCTCGGAAGCCTGCAAGCCGTTCGAGCTGGAGGCGTTTCGCGAAGGCCACCTGACACCAGTCTATTTCGGCAGCGCGCTGCGCAATTTCGGCGTTGGCGACTTGCTGGAAGGTCTCGGCAAGTTTGCGCCTGCGCCGCGCGCGCAGGACAGCAATTTGCGCAAGGTCGAGGCCGCCGAGCCGCGCATGAGCGCCTTCGTGTTCAAGATCCAGGCCAACATGGATCCGAACCACCGCGACCGCATCGCCTTTGCGCGGCTGTGCTCGGGCAAGCTCAGCCGCGGCATGAAGGCAAAGCTGGTGCGGACCGGCAAGAACATGAGCCTGTCGAGCCCGCAATTCTTCTTTGCCCAGGACCGCTCGGTGGCGGACGAGGCGTTTGCCGGCGACGTCGTCGGCATTCCCAACCACGGTACCTTAAGGATCGGCGACACGCTGACCGAAGGCGAGGACATCACCTTCGTCGGCGTTCCCAGTTTTGCGCCGGAAATCGTCCGCCGCGTGCGGCTGACGGATGCGATGAAGGCCAAGAAGCTGAAGGAAGCGCTGCAGCAGATGTCGGAAGAGGGCGTCGTGCAGGTGTTCCGGCCGCGTGACGGCGCGCCGGCGCTGGTCGGCGTCGTCGGTCCGCTGCAACTCGACGTGCTGAAGGCGCGGCTCGATGCAGAATATTCGCTGCCGGTGGAATTCGAGGTCTCGGAATTCCAGCTGGCACGCTGGGTCTCGTCCGACGACCGCAAGAAGCTGGAGGCCTTCATCGCCGCCAACGGCTCCGGCATCGCCGATGACGTCGATGGCGACCCGGTGTTCATGGCCAAGAACGAGTTCTACCTCGGCTACACCCGCGAGCGGGCCGAGGGGATCACCTTCTCCAGCGTCAAGGACGTGAAGAAGAAGGCGTAGGGGGCGCGGCTTCCCGAGCCTCACTCCGCCGTCGTCCTCCGCGAAAGCGGGGGACCCAGTACGCCGCGGCCTCACGGTGAATCACTACTGTCTCTGGAATACTGGGTCACCCGCAGGAGCCTGTCATCGGGCGCGCATGTGCGCGACCTGTTGGCGGGTGACGACGAGGGAGACTTTGGCAGTAGTTAAGCCCTTTCCGCCATGAACGCGGGGAAGTGAACGCAGCTTGCCTTGATCCCGGCCAACCCGGGCATCAAATTGGTTAGACCGTACCCTGAAGGGACCAGCGCATGTCCCGGCGCTTTATTGTCTGCCTGATCGTCATGATGGCCGGGTTGGGCTCCGCGACTGCCCAGCACCGGCGCCAGATCGACGCCACGCCGTTTGCGCATGCGCCCTGCAGCGTGTTCGACCGCGAGCCGTGCACGCCGACGTTTTGCAGCGTGTTCAACCACGGCCCCTGCATTCCCGAAATCTTCTACCCCTACGGCCAGAACCTGCAGCTCACGATCCAAACCGTGCCGCCGCAGGACCAAGCGGAAAAATACCGCAAGCCGGATCACGACCTCGATACCATCGGCGACCTGTTTGCGGCGCTGCGGTCCTGCTGGGCGCCGCCGCCGGCCGACATCGCGCACGAGGGCATGCAGATGTCGGTGCGATTCAGCTTCAAGAAAACCGGCGAGATCATCGCTACGCCGCAAGTGACGTATGCCACGGCGGGCGTCCCGGCCGACACCCGCGCCACCTACCTCAAGGCGATCAATGAATCGCTCGCCGCCTGCATGCCCCTCAAATTAACGGCCGGATTGGGCGGCGCGCTCGCGGGGCGGCCGATTGCGATCCGCTATGTCGACAATCGCGATCTCGGCAGGCAGGCTGGCAAGCCGTGAGACGGCCGTGGGGCGCATTGCGCACCAAGCCCCTAAAATGATACGCGGATAAGCGAGGAAATCGGCCACGCAACGGGAGGGACATCGTGGGACTGCTGGTGATGATCCTGGGCCTGATCCTGTTTTTCGGCGTCCACACGCTCACCATCCAGCGCAAGCTGCGCGCGCAGGTGATCGCCGCGACCGGCGAGGGCGGCTACAAGATCGGCTATGCGCTGGCCTCGTTCGCCGGGCTTGTGCTGATCATCTGGGGCTTTGCCAAATACCGCGCGACCGGCTGGATCGACGTCTGGACCCCGCCTGTGGCGTTCAAGCACATCACGGTCGCCCTGATGCTGCCCGCCGTCATCATGGTGGTCGCGTCCTACATCCGCGGCCGGATCTACACGACGCTGAAGCATCCGATGCTGACGGGGATCAAGCTCTGGGCGGCCGCGCATCTGCTCGCCAACGGCGATCTCGGCTCGATCATCCTGTTCGGCTCGTTCCTCGCATGGGCGGTCTATGACCGCGTTTCGCTGAAATCCCGTTCCGACGCCGGCGCGCCGCCGATCCCCGTCGGTGGTCCCGGCAACGACCTGATCGCGATAGCGGTCGGCCTCGTCGTCTATCTGGCGCTTGCCTTCGCGTTCCATCCGGTCGTGATCGGCGTGCCCGTGGTTGGAGCCTAGCATGTCGGTTCAGTCGGCCATCAAGCGCAAAACTGCGCCGGATATTCGCGCGCGCAAGAACGGCGAGCCGATCGTGATGCTGACGTCCTACCATGCGCATACCGCCGCCCTGGTGGATCGCCACTGCGACGTCATTCTGGTCGGCGACTCCCTCGGCAACGTCATGCACGGTTTCGAGACCACCGTGCCGGTGACGCTCGAGATGATGATCCTGCAGGGACACGCGGTGATGCGCGGTTCGAAGCACGCGCTGGTCGTCGTGGATATGCCGTTCGGCTCCTATGAGGCCTCGAAGGAGCAGGCGTTTCATTCCGCGGTGCGGATATTGAAAGAAACCCATTGCGGCGCGGTGAAGCTCGAAGGCGGCGCGCGGATGGCGGAAACGATTGCGTTCCTCGTCGAACGCGGCGTGCCTGTGATGGGCCACATCGGATTGACGCCGCAATCGATCAACACGCTCGGCTCATTTCGCGCGCAGGGCCGCGACGAAGGCAGTTGGGACCCGATCCTGAGGGATGCCCAGGCGATCTCGGACGCCGGGGCCTTCTCGGTCGTGATCGAGGCGGTTGCCGAGCCGCTGGCGCGCAAGATCACGCAGACCATCGCCATTCCGACCATCGGCATTGGCGCCAGCGCGGCCTGCGACGGGCAGGTGCTGGTGCTGGAGGACATGCTGGGCCTGTCGCCGCGGACGCCGAAATTCGTTCGCCGTTACGGCGATCTCGGCCCCGCGATTGAAGCGGCAATCCAGGGCTATGCCAGCGACGTGCGTTCGCGTGCATTTCCCGGGCCCGAGCACGTCTACGAGATGAAGAAAAGCTAAAGGACCGCCATGGACTGGTCGCAGCACTCCATTCCGGCGATGCGGCTCGAGCCGCGCTTCGGCGATCGTATCATTCCGGCTTTTTGCGAACGGCCCAAGAGCATTCCGGCGATGGTGGCCGAAGCCGTGGCGCGAAACGGCGATGGCGAGGCGCTGGTCTGCGGCGCCACGCGAATGACCTGGAGCGAAGTCGCACGGCAAACGGCGCAGATCGCGGCGGGATTCCAAAAGCTCGGCCTCAAGCGCGGCGACCGCGTCGCGGTTTTGCTCGGCAACAGAACCGAATCCGTGCTGACGATGCTGGGCGCGGCCCATGCCGGGCTGGTGACGGTGCTGCTTTCGACCCGTCAGCAAAAGCCCGAGATCGCCTATGTGCTGACCGATTGCGGCGCTCGGCTCCTGATCCACGAGGCGGCGCTGACCGACCGTGTGCCCGATGCGGGCGACATTCCCGATGTGGTGCACCGGATCGCGGTCGATGATGATCCGCGGCTGTCGCGCTTTTCCGACCTCGCTGACAACGCCCCGCTGGCAGCGCCAGTCGAGGTCGGCGAAGAAGACATCGCGATGATCCTGTATACGTCAGGCACCACGGGCAAGCCGAAGGGTGCGATGCTCGCCCATTGCAACATCATTCATTCGGCCATGGCGTTCGTGTCATGCCTGAAGCTGACGGCCGCGGATCGTTCGATCGCCGCGGTGCCGCTCGGCCACGTCACCGGCGTCGTCGCCAACATCATGACCATGGTCCGCTGCGCCGGCGCGCTGATCATCATGACGGAGTTCAAGGCCGCGGAATATCTGAAGATGGCGGCACGGGAGCGCGTCACCTACACCGTGATGGTGCCGGCGATGTACAATCTCTGTCTGTTGCAGCCGGATTTCGACAGCTACGATTTGTCGAGCTGGCGGATCGGTGGCTTCGGCGGGGCGCCGATGCCGGTCGCCACCATTGAAAAGCTCGACGCCAAGATTCCGGGACTGAAACTGGCGAATTGTTACGGCGCGACCGAGACCACGTCGCCGTCGACCATGATGCCCGGCGAACTGACCGCCAGCCATATCGATAGTGTCGGACTGCCCTGTCCGGGCGCGCAGATCGTCGTCATGGATGCCAATGGCCGTGAGCTGCCGCGCGGCGAGATCGGCGAAATCTGGATTCATGGCGGCTCGGTCATCAAGGGTTACTGGAATAACCCGAAGGCCACGGCCGAGAGTTTTACCGCCGGCTTCTGGCATTCCGGCGATCTGGGCTCGGTCGATGCCGAGAATTTCGTCCGCGTATTCGACCGCCAGAAGGACATGATCAACCGCGGCGGCTTGAAGATCTATTCCGCCGAGGTCGAGTCGGTGCTGGCGGGCCATCCTGACGTGATCGAGAGCGCGATCATCGCCAAGCCGTGTCCGGTGCTGGGTGAGCGCGTGCATGCCGTCGTGGTGACCCGCAACGCGGTTGGGGCCGAGGTACTGCGCGCCTGGTGCGCGGAGCGGCTGTCCGACTACAAGGTGCCGGAAACCATGGATGTGCGGATGGACCCGCTGCCGCGCAACGCCAATGGCAAGGTGATGAAGCGGCAACTCCGCGATGCCTTCATGGCGGCGATGTCGGCTGCAGAGCGAGCGTAAGCTGGAGGCCGCGGCCTGAGCTATCGAGGCCGTTTCGGATAATGCCGATCGACGACGACCGCGTCGGGATGCGACACGATGGTCATGAACCAGACCAGGCTCACGGCCAACGACCAAAACGTATTCCAGTAAATCCAGTTCATTTTCCTGCCCGCCTAACTAATTTTTTCAGCCGCTGGATCAGGCAGAGGTTCTGCCCAGGAATTCGTCCAGGTAGACGGGCACATCATACCCGTCGATGTCGCAACGACAGCGGATTTCTCTCGCAATGTCCTTGGACAAATCGTCGCTCCAGTGCTCCAGCGTGTTGAAGGCAACCACCTCGATCGGGTCGCTGAATTGTCCCGACAGAAGATCGGCAATTACCGTCTCGATGTCGGCGCGCTCGGTTTTCCGGGCGGCGCCATGCGGCCCTGAACCTTCCACGACCAAGTAGACTGTCTGATCGGCGCCATACGGCACGCCCTGAGGAAATTCGTGCATTGCTCGATCTCCGTGTAACGGAGATTCAATTACGCCACAGGGGAAAGGTTCCCGTGACGCGCCGACGTTTCAGGAGCGCCTGGCAGCGGCCAGTCGCCGCAAGACTACCGCACGTTGGCGCGCGCCAGGGCTAGAGTTTTGGAGCGCTGCCCCTGGGCGCCGGGCCTTCGCTCGACCCGGCGCCAAGCGCCGCACTGTCGATCGCGGCGGCGCTAACGAGCTGCTTGACGTCAAGCAGGGTGAATTGCGCGATTCCGACACGGTCGGCCGGCGTGCCTGGAATGAGCTGCACGCTCAGCACGCCATCGCAATTCGCGCCCTTGGCCTCGGTCAGCATGGCGCTCGGCTCCTTGGCCTTGGTCTGCGCGCGCTTGACCACCGCCACGCAACTGCCGCGGACGGTGTCGCCGTTGAGCTTGACGGCGGCCCTCGGGTCGAGCGGCTTGTCGATCGCGTCCAGCGCGGTCGCCTCCTTGTACTTGCCGCCGACGGACATGATCGAGCCCTTGCGGTAGATGTAATACAGATGCTGATCGCCGACGATGGTGGGCACGCCGTATTTACCCATGACTTCCTTGATCATGTCCGCCTTGGACGGCTGCTGGTCCTGGGCGAACGTCAGATTGCGCGCCACGAAATAGGCGCGGTTGGCGCTCGCGGGCGAAGAGAAGCTGGTCGAGAGCATCTCGCCGTTCTGTTTCGAGCCGGCGGGGAGGCTGAAATTCAGCGCAACGACATAGCTGGCGCCGCCGAATTTCTGTTGCTGGATGTCGGTCTTGGTGTCGGTGTGGCCCTTGAACAGGGAATCAAAGGTGGCGCGCGCGGAGTCGGCGTTCGATTCGGTCGAGATGCCCAAAATGTCGGGGCGGAGTTTGCCCGAGAACGCCGTCTCGGGCGCCTTCGGCTTGATGTCGTCGGCACGTAACGCCGCGGGCAGGGATGCCAGTCCCAATACCAAGCTCATGGCAAGCGTCGAAACCAGCGCATGGCGAGGCATGAAACACCCAAGAAATCGGGGACAAAATCGACAATGGAAGCGGGCGGGATTACGCCAAACTTTGAACCGCGATGTCAACGTTGTCTGGCGATTTCGAGGGCCGGCGGGGGCGTTGTTAACGCTTTGATCCACCTCACTTTGCCTTGCCACCGCCATATCGATAGGCTACGTCGCGGCGATGCGGGGACCGAGTGCAGGATGCTGCCGCCTTGGCTGCGGTTCCTCGGGGATGGGATACCTTTAAGTGTCTGAATTATTTGACGAAGTAGACGAGGAGGTCCGTCGCGATCAGCTCAAAAAGCTGTGGGACCAATACTCACTTTATATCATTGCCGGCATGATTTTGATCATCGCCGCCGTGGGCGGCTGGCGCGGCTACCAGTATCTGGAGGCCGAGAAGGCGGCAGAGGCGGGGGCTGCGTTCGACAAGGCGGTGGAGCTTTCGGAAGCCAACAAGCACACCGACGCCGAAGCTGCCTTCGCCGATCTCGTCGCGAAGGCGCCGTTCGGCTATCGCGTGTTGGCGCGGTTGCGCATGGCGACGGAAGTCGCCAACCGCGATACGCAGGCCGCGGCAAAGATGTTCGATGAGATCGCCGCCGATCGCAGCGTTGGAGTCGCCGAGCAGGATCTGGCGCGGATTCGCGCCGCCCAGCTGCTGCTGGAAAGCACGAGCTATCCCAACATGAAAGAGCGCCTTGAGGCCGCTGCGGCGCCAGGCGCTACCTTTCGCCATACCGCGCGCGAATTGCTGGCCCTGTCGGCCTGGCGCGCCAACGATGCCGCGGCAACGCGGCAATGGCTGGATTTGATCGCCAATGACGGCGAAACGCCGCCGAGCCTGCGCTCGCGTGCCGAAGCGCTGCAGGCCTTGCTGCCGCCAGTCGCCAAAAGCTGACGCGTAGAAACCGGATTGAGTGGGAAACCCAGTATGCGCCGCCCGCAACGTTTGATCGCAACCGCCGTCCTCATCGCGCTTTCGGGCGCGCTGGCGGGCTGTGGCAGCACGGCCGGTTTCGACCCCTCTGACCTGCTCGACTTCCTCGACACCAAGAAGAAGCTGCCCGGTGACCGTAAGGCGGTATTCCCCGAAGGCGTGCCGGGCCTTGAACAGGGCGTGCCGAAGGACCTCTACAGGGGCGCCCGTCAGCAGGACGACCCGAACGCGCAAGCTGCCGCTGCAGCACCTCCGCCGGCGGAAGAACCGAAATCGAAGCGTGGCGCGAAATCCAAGGGCAAGCAGGCCGCCGCACCGGCCGCTGCGGCTGCGGACCCCGACGCCGCCGCCCCCGAGGAAGAGGGCGGCACCGCCGCCGCGCCGCCGGCGCCCAAGCCGGCCAAGATCGTGCGCAAGCGGACCACCGCGCCGCCACCCGATCAATCGGGCGCGTCGGCGCAATCCCCGCAACAGTCCGCGTTCCCGGCGCCGATGCCGAGCGGTACGTTCACGCGCTGATTTTCTTCTTTTCGTTCGATTGACACGCCCTTCGAAAAAGGGCGTTTGGATCATTTATGTCCTTTACGATCGCCATTATCGGCCGGCCCAATGTCGGCAAGTCGACGCTGTTCAACCGGCTGGTTGGGCAGAAGCTGGCGCTTGTCGACGACGAGCCGGGCGTCACCCGCGACCGCCGCGAGGGCAATGGGCGTCTCGGCGATCTCGAATTCACTGTGATCGACACCGCTGGCCTCGACGAGGGCGCCAAGGGTTCGCTCACTGCGCGGATGCAGGAGCAGACCGAGACCGCGATCGGCCTTGCCGATGCGTTGATGTTCGTGATCGACGCGCGCGCCGGGCTAACGCCGAACGATCGCGCCTTTGCCGATTTCGCGCGCCGCGCCAATAAACCGGTGGTGCTGGTCGCCAACAAGAGCGAAGGCAAGCATGGCGAAGTCGGCGCGATGGAATCCTATGCGCTGGGGCTCGGCGACCCCGTCCAGATTTCCGCCGAACACGGCGAAGGCCTGAGTGACCTCTACGACGCGCTCCGCGTGTTGATGCCGGAACCGGTCGAGGAGGGTGAAGAGTTCGACGACGATGATGTCATCGTGTCAGATGAGGAACTCGCGCAACGTCCGATCCGCGTCGCCATCGTCGGCCGCCCCAATGCCGGAAAATCCACGCTGATCAATCATCTGCTCGGCGAGGAGCGACTGTTGACCAGCGCCGAAGCCGGCACCACGCGCGATTCCATCTCGGTGGAGATCACCTGGCAGGGCCGCGAGTTCCGTGTGTTCGACACCGCCGGCTTAAGGCGGCGCTCGCGGATCGAAGAGAAGCTGGAAAAACTGTCGGTAGCGGATGCGCTGCGCGCGGTGCGCTTTGCCGAAGTCGTCGTGATGATGATGGACTCGCAGAACCGGTTCGAGGAACAGGACCTGCGCATCGCCGATCTGATCGAGCGCGAGGGACGCGCGATCGTGCTTGCGGTCAACAAATGGGATCTGATGGAGCGCAAGACCCATTTGATTTCGGCGCTGCGCAGCGATGCCGATCATTGGCTGCCGCAGGTCAAGGGCGTTCCCATCGTCGCGGTGTCCGGTCTGATGGGCGAGGGCATCGATCGCCTGATGACCGCGATCGAGGACGCCTACGCGGTGTGGAACAAGCGCGTTCCGACGGCCACGCTCAATCGCTGGTTCGAGCAGGCGGTCGACGCCAACCCGCCGCCCGCGGTCTCGGGCCGTCGGCTGAAGCTGAACTACATTACCCAGGCCAAGGCGCGGCCGCCGAGCTTTATTCTGTTCTGCTCGCGCGCCGACGCCGTGCCACAATCCTATCTGCGCTATCTCACCAACTCGATGCGCGAGGCCTTCGATTGGCCGGGCACGCCGATCCGGATCACGCTGCGCGAAAAGGCCAATCCGTTCGCCCACAAGCGCAAGCGCCCGTCATGAGCGAACAGGTATCCGCGCCCGCCGCCGACACGCCGCCGGTGCGCAGCGGCGCGGCAGCCTTCATCTTCGTCACCATCCTGCTCGACATGCTTGCGCTCGGCCTGATCCTGCCGATCCTGCCTAAACTCGTGGAAAGTTTTGTCGATAACGACACGGCGACGGCGGCGCGGATCTTCGGCCTGTTCGGCACTGCCTGGGCACTGATGCAGTTCCTGTTCTCGCCAATCCTTGGCGCGCTCTCGGACCGCTTCGGCCGGCGGCCGGTGGTGTTGCTGTCGAATTTCGGATTGGCGCTGGATTATGTGCTGATGGCGCTGGCGCCGTCGCTGACCTGGCTGTTCATCGGCCGGGTGATCTCCGGCATCACGTCGGCGAGCATCTCGACCGCCTTTGCCTACATCGCCGACGTGACGCCGCCGGAACGGCGCGCCGCGGTGTTCGGCAAGATCGGGGCGGCCTTCGGCGCCGGATTCATTCTCGGTCCCGCCATCGGCGGCCTGCTTGGCGGCATGGATCCACGCCTGCCGTTCTGGATCGCGGCAGGCTTGAGCTTTGCGAATACGCTCTACGGCTGGCTGATCCTGCCTGAGTCGCTGCCGCTGGAACGCCGCGCACCGTTCCGCTGGAAAAGCGCCAACCCGCTCGGCGCGCTGCATCTGCTGCGTTCCAACCGGATTCTCGCCGGCCTGTCGCTGGCGAATTTCTTCGGCCAGGTCGCGCATGTGGTGCTGCCGTCCACCTTCGTGCTCTACGCGACCTATCGGTACGGCTGGGACACGACGACCGTCGGCCTGACACTGGCCTTGGTCGGTGTCTGCGCCATGGTGGTGCAGGGCGCGGGCGTCGGGCCGATCGTCAAGCGCCTCGGCGAGCGCCGGGCGCTGTTGCTGGGACTCGCCTCTGGTGCGTTGGGATTCTTCATCTATGGCGCGGCTCCGACCGGACCGCTGTTCTGGCTCGGCATTCCCGTGATGGCGCTGTGGGGCGTGGCAGGCGCGGCGATCCAGGCGCTGACGACACAGCTCGTAGCACCCGATCAGCAGGGCCAGTTGCAGGGGGCGACCAACAGCGTCAACAGCATCGCCCAGATGTTGGGACCGTTTCTGTTTACGCTGACGTTTGCTTACTTCATCAGCGATGGGGCGCCGTTCAAAATGCCGGGCGCACCGTTCCTGTTGGCGGCGGCGTTATTGGGGCTGGGCCTCTTGATCGCGTGGCGCACGCTGGCGCCTAAGCGCTAAATCGTAGGGTGGGCAAAGCGAAGCGTGCCCACCACATCAACGACGGTGCAAGAAATGGTGGGCACGGCGCAAGTGCGC
This sequence comes from Bradyrhizobium sp. McL0615, assembly GCF_049993905.1. Lineage (NCBI taxonomy): Bacteria > Pseudomonadati > Pseudomonadota > Alphaproteobacteria > Hyphomicrobiales > Nitrobacteraceae > Bradyrhizobium > Bradyrhizobium sp. McL0615. The sequence continues at coordinate 4,344,495 of NZ_CP188254.1, forward strand.
CTTTGCCCACCCTACTTTTCTTACTTCTTCACCAGCGGGCACTCGCTGGCCTCTAACGGCTTGGCGGCGTCTTCCGCCGAGATCGTGGCGATCTGCTTGTAGTAGTCCCACGGTCCCTTCGACTCGTCCGGCTTCTTCACCTCGAACAGATAGGCCGGGATCAGACGGCGGCCGTCGGCACGCAGCGGGCCCTTGCCGAACAGCGTATCGTCGGTCGGCAGCTCTTTCATCTTGGCGACGACCTTGGCGCCGTCATTCGGATTGCCGCCGAGCGCTTCCATGGCCTTCAGATAATGCAGCACCATGGCGTAGTTGCCGGCCTGCGTCATCGAGGGCATCTGGCCCTTGGTGGCCAGCGCGGAGAACCGCTTCGACCAGGCGCGCGTCGCGTCGTTCATGTCCCAGTAGAAAGATTCCGTGAACGTCAGCCCCTGTGCTGTCTTTAGGCCCAGCGCGTGCACGTCGTTGATGAACAGCAGCAGCGCGGCGAGCTTCTGGCCGCCCGCGACGATGCCAAATTCCGCCGCCTGCTTGATCGAGTTGGTGGTGTCGCCGCCGGCGTTCGCAAGCCCGATGACCTTCGCCTTGGACGCCTGTGCCTGCAGCAGGAAAGAGGAGAAGTCGGCGGTGTTGATCGGAGCCTTGACGCCACCGAGCACCTTGCCGCCATTGGCGGTCACGACGGCCGACGTGTCGCGCTCGAGCGCATGACCGAAAGCGTAGTCCGCGGTCAGGAAGAACCAGCTGTCGCCGCCGGCCTTGGTCAGCGCCTTGCCGGTGCCGTTGGCGAGCATGTAGGTGTCGTAGGTGAAGGAGACTGTGTTCGGGGTGCAGGCCTTGCCGGTGAGATCGGCGGTTGCGGCGCCGGAGTTGAGCAGAACCTTGTTCTTTTCCTTGACGAGATTGTTGACGGCCAGCGCCACGCCCGAATTCGGCGTATCCGCGATGGCGTCGACCTTGTCGTTGTCGATCCACTGCCTTGCGATGTTGACGCCGACGTCGGGCTTGTTCTGGTGATCGCCGCTGATGACGTCGATCTTCCAGCCCTTCTTGGTGAGACCGGAATCTTCGACCGCCATCTTGATCGCGACCACCGAATTGGGGCCGCCGATGTCGGCGTAAAGGCTCGACATGTCGTTCAACACGCCGATCTTGACGGTCTTGTCCTGGGCCAATGCTGGCGTCGCGAGGCCGAGCGCGGCCAGCGCCACGGAAGCGGCGAAGCGCCGCGCAATTCTATTCGTCATGGTATTCCCTCCGAAAATGGTTGTTCGCCGGCTCTCTTTTCGGAACCTGCCAGCTGCCCTGCGATAGTATTTCTCGCACGCAGGGGCAATCCACCTATCGTAGCGCGTCGGAGGTCAGCTTGAACTTCTGGATCCGCTTCCCGGTATCCACTTCGGCGGTATAGACGTTGCCCTTGGCATCCACCGCCATGGCGTGAATCCAGTGGAACTGCCCCGCATTGCGGCCATTACGGCCAAAACTGCCGACTACGGTACCATCGTCCCGCTTCAGCACCCGGATTTCGTTGTTTTCGCCGTCGGCGCTCAGCAGATAGGTCTGCTTCGGGTCGGGCCAGATCGCGATATCCCACACCGCGCCGTTGCCACGTGTGTTCTTTTCGTAGAACCATTCCTTAACGAAGGTTCCATCTTTCCTGAACACCTGGATGCGGTTGTTGATGCGATCGCAGACATAGAGCAACCCGTCGTTGGCAAGTTTCACGCAATGCACGGGGTTGGCGAATTGCGGCGGAGCCGGTGCATTGGGGTCGTAGGCCGGCTGCTTGTCGTCGTTCGGCGGGTTGCCATAGGCGCCCCAGTGCCGCTTGTAGGCGCCTGACGCAGCGTCGAACACGATGACGCGGCGATTGCCGTAGCCGTCGGCGACGAAGATTTCGTTGGCGTCCTTGTCGATCGCGGTCTCGGCGGGCTTGCCGAGTTGGGTGGTGTCGTTGGAGCCCTTGCTCGGTGCGATCTTGCCGATCTGCATCACGAACTTGCCGTCGAGGGTGAATTTCAGGATCGCGTTGTCGTTGTCGGCGTTGCCACCGACCCACACGAAACCTTTCTCGTCCACCTCGATGCCGTGCTCGCGGCCGACCCATTCATAGCCTTCGCCGGGTCCGCCCCAGGAGCGCAGCAGATTGCCGTCGGTGTCGAACTCGAGCACCGGTGGCGCCGACACGCAGCATTTCGAGCGAGGCGGGGTCAGCGCGGCACCCTTCTCATCGTCGGTGAGCGAGCGCGGGCGATGGATCACCCAGATGTGGCCCTGCGAGTCCACCGTGATGCCGCCGACCTGGCCGAGGATCCAGTTGTTCGGCAGCGGTTTTGGCCAGGACGCGTCGACGGCAAAGGTCGGGATCTCGCCGGCCTGCGACGAAGCCGGCGCCGCAACAAGCAGTGCAGCGGTGAAGCAGGCAGCGATGGTTCCGGAAAGAGTCAGGCGAGCGCGCGTGCACTTCGGCGTCATGGGTGCCTCCCCGTGATTTTTCTTGGCGGGTTGTCCCGCTTGGAAGGCAGTCAATCGTGCGGAGGTGTGGGAGTCAACGGTTTGGCACCGTCATTGCGAGCCAACGGGTCGCGCGAATGCGCGCCCGATGACAGGCTCCGCGAAGCAATCCATTTGCCGCTTGTTGAGGCATGGATTGCTTCGCTGCGCTCGCAATGACGGAGAAAAACGCTCACGCCGGCGGATGAAAACTCATCAGCGTGCGAGTACCGTAGTCGTAGAGTTTGCCAGTCTCGGCCCACTCCGGCGCGCACATCGGCACGATGAATTCCGCCGCCTGTTCCGGCGTATCCAGCGTCATCGGGTCTTCGCCGGGAAACACGCTGGCGCGCATGCGGGTGCGGATCGGGCCGGGGCTGAACAGATTGACCCGCAGTTTCGTGCTCACGGTCTCGTTGGCCCAGGAGCGCACCAGCGTGTCCAGCGCCGCCTTCGAGGCCGCGTAGGGGCCCTGATAGGCGTTCGCCTTGCTGGCGGCGCCCGAGGTGATGAACACGGCGCGGCCAGCGTCGGAGACCTTGAGTAGCGGATCCATGCAGCGGATGAGCTGGAAGTTCGCGGTGACGTTCACCGCGATGACGTCGTTCCATGGCTTCAGTTCGATATGGCCGAGCGGCGAGGAGGGGCCGGCGACGCCGGCATTGCCGACGAGAATGTCGAGCTTGCCGTGGCGCTCATGCAGCGCCGCGCCCAACCGCGCGATGCCGTCGAAATCGGTGAGATTGAGCGGCACCAGCGTGGCGCTGCCGCCGTCTTTGCGGATCTCGTCGTCGAGCTCCTCCAGCCCGCCCTGCGTGCGCGCGACGGCAACGATGTGCGCGCCGGCCTTGGCGAGCGCACGTGCGGTCGCATAGCCGATGCCGCGGGAGGCGCCGGTGACGAGCGCGATGCGGGTGGCGAGGGGTTTGGTCATGATGCTGGTCCGTCCACGTCTTTGCGGCGGGTTTTACAGACGTGGATGGCCGGGACAAGCCCGGCCATGACAAAAACTCTGCGTCTGAATCTCGGCCTATTCCGGCCCGCCGCCAACCGAAGGCCCACGATCTATGCGATCATCCGGCGTGACCTTCATGCCCTGTCGGAACGCAAAAAAGACAAACCCAACCAACAACAGGCCGCCGACAATTGCGATTATCGGCTGCATCGTTGCGGCCTCGCCTCAGCTCGCTTCCGCCAGCAGCGACAATTGCCGGGGCTGCGCCTCGACCTGGTTCTGGTCGGTAAGGTTGGTCGGATAGGCGCCGGTGAAGCAGTGGTCGGAGAACTTTGGATTGGCGGGATCGCGGCCGGGCTCGCCCATGGCGCGGTACATGCCGTCGATCGACAGGAACGCCAGCGAGTCCGCGCCGATGATGTCGCGCATCTCCTCCAGCGAATGGGTGGCCGCGAGAAGGCCGCCGCGGTCCGGCAGGTCGATGCCGTAATAGTCGGGATAGAGGATCGGCGGCGAAGCGAGGCGGAAATGGACTTCGCGGGCGCCGGCATCGCGCATCATGCGCACGATCTTCTTCGATGTGGTGCCGCGCACCAGTGAATCATCGATCAGGATGATCCGCTTGCCCTCGATCGCGGCGCGGTTGGCCGAATGCTTCATGCGGACGCCGAGTTCGCGCACGCTCTGGGTCGGCTGGATGAAGGTGCGGCCGACATAGTGATTTCGGATGATGCCGAGTTCGAACGGAACGCCGGAATGCTGGCTGTAGCCGAGCGCGGCAGGCACGCCGGAATCCGGCACCGGCACGACGACGTCGACCTCGACATGGCTCTCGCGGGCAAGCTGCGCGCCAAAAGCTTTTCGGACGTCATAGACCGAGCGGCCGCCGACGATGGAGTCCGGCCGCGAGAAATAGATGTATTCGAAGATGCAGGGCCGCGGTGGTTTCGGCGGGAACGGCTTGTGGCTGTGCGCGCCGGCCTCGTCGAACACGATGATTTCGCCGGGCTCGATGTCGCGGACATATTTGGCGCCGATCATGTCGAGCGCACAGGTTTCCGAGGTCAGGATCGGGCGGCCATCGAGGTCGCCGAGCACCAGCGGACGAATGCCGAGCGGATCGCGCGCGCCGATCAGCTTCTTGTTGGTCATCGCGACCAGCGCGTAAGCGCCTTCGATCGCACGCAGTGACTCGATGAAGCGGTCGATGAAGCGGCCACGCCTGGATTGCGCGACCAGATGCAGGATGACCTCGGTATCGGTGGTCGACTGCATCATCGCGCCGCCCTTGACCAGTTCGCGGCGAAGCGTCAGCCCGTTGGTGAGATTGCCGTTGTGGCCGACCGCAAAACCGCCGGCATTGAGTTCGGCGAACAGCGGCTGGACATTGCGCAGGATAGTGGCGCCGGTGGTGGAATAGCGGACATGGCCGACGGCCATAATGCCGGGCAGGCGCTCGATCACCTCGCGGCGGGAGAAGGTATCGCCGACGAGGCCGAGGCGGCGTTCAGAGTGGAAGCGGCTGCCGTCGAAGGAGACGATGCCGGCGGCTTCCTGGCCGCGATGCTGGAGGGCGTGTAGTCCGAGTGCGGTGATGGCTGCGGCCTCGGGGTGGCCGAAAATGCCGAACACGCCGCATTCCTCGCGTAGCGTGTCGCCTTCGAGATCGTCCTGCAACTCGATGCCGAGATCTAGATCAAGGTTTAGATCGAGTTGGCCGGCGGGATCGGAAGGGTTTTGCATCGCGTCCATCGCCTCTCTATTTTGGCCAGAATTAGCGGCCCGCGGGTTTCTCGATCAGCTTTTTAAGGCCGTCACGGGCAGGTTTACTGTAGCCATCGCCGGACGCAGGGGCTGCCTGGTCGGCGTCAGTTTGATCGTCTTCCGGTTTATTCTTCTTGAATCTCTTTAAGATGGTGTTCTCGGGGTCGTCCGGCAAGAGCGACATTAACCATTGCCCGGTTCCATCCAGCACGGTTCGGGACTTCGCGTTGGTGATCCAGTCCGGCCGCTGCTTGTCCGGGACCAGCCAGCTGAAGAACAGGAACGCGACCACCACGATCAAAAGGCCGCGACCCAACCCAAACAGGAATCCGAGCGTACGGTCGAGCGCGCCGATCCGGGAATCCAGGATCATGTCCGAGATCCTGACCGTGATGACGGACACCACGATCAGCGTACCGATGAAGGTGCCCGCAACGACCACCACAGCCGCGATCGTATCGCTGCCGAAATAGGTCTTGGCCGTCGGCAGCAGCTTCGAGAACGCATACAGCGTCACCAGCGCCGCCGCGCCCCATGCCGCGATCGACAGGATTTCGCGCATGAAGCCGCGCACCATGGCGAGCAGCCCCGAAATCAGCATCACTCCGAGCAGGACGAGATCGAGTATCGTTATCGGCATCGGCTGGTCAGGTCCGCTCGTAAGTTCTCAAGCAGCGAATCGGCGGCTCAGGATCACCCCAAGTGAGGGGCAGATGGCGCATCCCGCAAGGCCGGATATCGTGCCATCCCGCCCGCCTTTTGCGCGCGTTGTATAGCGGCGAGGGCGGGGCGCGTCACGCCGCTTTAGCTGTTTTCACGACGGAATCGCGCCGGTGTGGCATTTTTCTCCGTCACACCCTCGCGATTGGTGTCCCGGTTGCCGGTGCCTGCGCCTCTCGGACTGCCACGTGCCGCGATATCGGCAACCAGGCTGGTCAAGCCGCCGATGCTGCTCAGTGCAAGCCCGCCATCGCCGCCGACGTCGCCACGGGCCGATTCGGGCAGAACGGCGCGCCCAAATCCCAGTTTTGCGGCCTCCTTCAATCGTGCCGAGGTCTGCGCCACCGGCCGGACCGCACCCGACAGCGAAATCTCGCCGAAATAGACCGCATCCGTTGGTAACGGTGCGTTCACCAAAGATGACACCAGAGCGGCTGCCGCGGCGAGGTCGGCTGCGGGCTCCTGGATCCGCAGGCCGCCCGCCACGTTCAGATAGACGTCGTAGCCGGACAGTTTGACCCCGCAATGGGCCTCCAGTACCGCCAGCACCATCGACAGCCGGCTCGGGTCCCAGCCCACCACGGCCCGCCGGGGAGTGCCGAGTGTGGTCGGCGCCACCAATGCCTGCAATTCCACCAGTACCGGGCGGGTGCCTTCGATCCCGGCAAAGACCGCGGTGCCCGGGCTGCCCAAGTCGCGTTCAGACAGGAACAATTCGGAGGGGTTGGAGACTTCGCGAAGGCCCAGCCCCGTCATCTCGAACACGCCGATTTCATCGGTGGGGCCGAATCGGTTCTTCATCGCGCGCAAAATCCGGAAATGTTGCGAGCCTTCGCCTTCGAACGACAGCACCGCGTCGACCATGTGCTCGACCACGCGGGGGCCCGCGATCTGGCCGTCCTTGGTGACGTGTCCGACCAGGATGATCGCAGCCCCGGATTTCTTGGCGAAACGGATGAGCGCCTGCGCGGAGGCGCGAACCTGCGTCACCGTTCCCGGCGCCGATTCCACCGTGTCGGTCCACATGGTCTGGATCGAATCGATCACGATCAGGCGCGGCACCGCGCCCTCCGACAGCGTCGAGACGATGTCTTCGACCGAAGTCTCGGCGGCAAGCTGCACCGGCGCGTCCGCAAGCCCCAGCCGCTCGGCCCGCAGCCGCACCTGCGCTACGGCCTCTTCGCCCGAAATGTAAACCACGCGGTGGCCGGCGCGGGCCATCAGGCTGGTCGCCTGCGTCAGCAGCGTCGATTTGCCAATGCCGGGATCACCGCCGACCAGAAGCACCGAGCCGCGGACAAACCCGCCGCCGGTGACGCGATCGAGCTCCGTCATGCCGGAGGACAGGCGAGGGGCGTCCTGAGTCTTGCCGGTCAGCGATTCCAGCTGGAACGTCCGGCCCTTGCGTTTGGAGCGGATCGACACCGGCACGCTGCCGGTCGTGTCCTCCTCGGCCAGCGTGTTCCACTCACCGCAGGACTCGCACTTGCCCTGCCAGCGATTATACGCCGCGCCGCAGTTCTGGCAGACAAAGGAGAGGGTGGATTTGGCCATGAGGGGAAATAGCAGTCTCGGTGGAATGGGCTGCGACTCATAGCATGAAAAGAAGCTGAGGGCGCGATGAGTGCTCATGCATCCATCGCGCGCTTACGCGACGTTGGCACACGTCCAGATGCCGACCGGTTGCTCGAGACCGCGAATGATCTGGGCCGGCTGCTCGACAAGCAATACGAAGTCGGCGCTCGAATGGCTCGATTCCGTCCGCGCCTGCTGCACCAGCGCGTCGCTGACCACGATCGCGCATCCGAATTCGCGGGTGAGCGCCTCGAGCCGGCTCGCCGCATTCACGGTGGTGCCGATTACGGCAAATTCGAGCCGGTTGAGGCCGATGTCCCCAAGCACGACCTGGCCATAGTGCAATCCGACGCTGACCTGGATCGGCGGCTCGTTGCGATCCTTCCGTTCTCCGTTCAACTCCGCAATCGAAGCGATCATGCCTCTCGCGCAACGCAAGGCATTCAACGCGTCGGAATCGCCGGCGAACGGCGTACCGAACGTCGCCATCAGGCCATCGCCGAGATATTTGTCGAGGGTTCCGCCGTGCCGGAACACTTCTCTTTCCATTCGTTCATGGAATTGTCGCAGCGTGCCGATGACCTCCTTCGGGTCGCGTCCATCGGCATAGGTGGTGAATCCCACGATATCGGCAAACAACACGGCGACGTCCTGGGTGTGAACCCGCGTGAGCGGCTCGTCATTTCCAGATAATTGCTCGACGACGTTGGGTGAAAAATAGCGCGCCAGGTTGGTCCGCTCGCGTTCGATCCCGGCGTGGCTGATCAGCAGGGCGTTGGAGCGGCGCACCGCCAGCGCCAACGTCATGGCGACGATCAGGAACACGGTGATTTCCTGGAATCGCGACGGAATGTCGATCGATGAGGGGTTGATGATGTGGAACATCCTGACGTCGGAGCCGACAGCGGCCCGCACGCGTTCCGACAACTCCGCATGGCTTGCGGGCTGCAGGTAGGCCCAGCCGACGCCGATCGCCCACACGGCCGAGGTCCAGAAGCCCATCGCGACCACCGTTCGCCACGAATAGGCAAGGGTCGCGGTTGCCAGGAAGACAAAGAAATAGATGAACGTCTCGAACCGGAATTGCATGCCGATCGGCCAGTTCGCGGCGCTCAACGGATTGGGCACGACCGTGAGCAACGTAATTAACGCCAGATCGCAAAAGATCAGGAAAAGCTCGGGCAACGAACGCCCTACTTTGCCGACGTTCAGTTGGGCCCAGCCGATCACGGCAAAAAGGCCGAGCATCACGATGTAGTAAATCACGTCCCAGTTCGGGTTGATGATCGGCAAGGTAACGGCAATCACCGCGAGCGCGATCCAGCGGGCCCGGACAGCGAGCAGAAGACCCTGGCGCTTGCTGTCCGCAATGGCCGCTTCTGCGAATTTCAGGGTGTCTTGCTCGGCGTTGGTGCGCTTGGACGCTCCGCTCCGAAGATTTGTGATATCGGTCGTTTCCGCCAATGTGCTCAAGACACTCGTCCCCAAACTGAATGTATCGGATGATGCACCATGCCGGGGCACAAGGCACCGTTTACGCCGGCATGATACCACCTCAGCGCATGCGTCCTAGCCCTTGAAAAAGTGCAGGGCGAAACGTTCGACGTCCGACCATGAATGCGCCAGATGCACGGCGCCGGCATCGCGAAGCTTGAGATCATGGCCTTCGCGAATGTGGCTGGCCGCGCACAGGCCGACGACCGTCATGCCGGCGGCAACGGCTGCTCGGATCCCGCCTGCGCTGTCTTCAATCACGAGACACTCGTCCGGGTGCACGCCCAATTTGCTGGCGGCGAACAGAAAAATGTCCGGGTGCGGCTTTCCTCGCGCGACCATATCCGCACTAAAGACATGACCGCCGAATTCCCATTCCAGGGCCAATACCGAAAGGCACAGTTGCAGGCGATCAATCGAACTGGAGGAGGCGATGCATCGGGGGATGTGGGCAAACCGTCTGATGAAATCCGTCGCCCCGCTCACTTCCTTCAAATTCGTCCGGAACCGTTCCAGCGTCGCAAGCTTGAGCTGGCCGGAAAAATCCGAAGGCAGCGGCCGTCCGATCGCCGCTTCGATCTCCGCCACGGCTTCGTCCCACCTTCGGCCGGAATAGCGGGTCAGCGCTTCGTCCAGCGTCGTCGCGTGACCGAGCCTGGTAACGGTTTCCGCCAGAACGGTATTGGCGATCGCCTCGCTATCGGCGATGACGCCATCGAAGTCAAAAATCAGTGCGCCCACAATTTCAATCCGGGAAAGATTCAGGGGTCGGGCATTTAGCATGCGGCCCGGCAGGAAGGGACTCGCGCAGCCGAAAACAGTCGAACACTTTCGGTTGCGTTGTGTGTCAGCGGTCGCCGCGCTTCGCCGTTCGGCCGCGCGGTGCCGGCGCGCCCAATCATCGCCGGTTCTTGGGAAGGTCGCCCTTGCGCTTGCAAAGCAGATAGGGCTTGCCGTCGATCCTGAGCGTGTCGTTTGGACCGGGCGCAAGCTTGATCGTCACCTTCCGGCCGTTGGCGCCCTTGTTGTAGTCGTCCCAGAATTCGAAACAGGTCGTGGTCAGGACCAAGCCGTCGCCGGCCGGCGTCTTGCGATCGACCCGGCAATGATTTTCATATTGATCGACGAGCGGTGCGGGCTTGCCCTTGATGACGTTATCAAGGTCGATGAACGTCTTGCTGTCAGGCCCGTCCTGGTCGCGGCAATCTTTCCTGCTGGTGGCCCACAGCCCGTCAAACGTCTGCGCGGCGTGCGAGGACGTTGGCGCAGCGAGAGCCACAAGAACGCTCGCCAGCGTGACGGTGATGACTTTTCGCATGATCGGTCTCGGATGTCGGATACGTCATGGCGGCGTCCGAGATCATCTCGGGCGCCGCCACATTACAAACTTCAATTCTATTTCACCGAAACAAACGGCACCGCCGAGCCCGGCACCATTGTGGTAGGCAGCACGCCGTTCCAGCGTTCGGCCTGCACCAGGGTAACGAGGTTCGGATTGGTGCCAAGCGCCTTGGCGCGGGCCTCGATGGCGGCGGCTTCGGCTTCGCCAGTGAGCTTGATGTTGGTGGCGCGGGCTTCGCCGTTCAGCCGCAGCGCATCGGCGGCGGCCTGCGCCTCGGCGCGGACGGCGTTGGCCTTGGCGGTCGCTTGGGTGACGGTGATCTGTGGCTGCACCTTCTCGCGCTCGGCATTCTGCTGCAGCTTCTGCACCTCGACCTCGGCCAGCATGCGCTGTTCGATCGAATGCAGATAATTCGCGCTGAACTCGATGTTTTCGAGCTGGACGCTCTCGATCATGATCATCGGGTCGTCCTTCAGCGATCCCGTGATGGCGTCCTTGATCGCGGAGTTCAGTGGCCCGCGCTCCTGGATCGCCTTCACCGCCGTGTAGCGGCCGAACACGATCTTGACCTGCTGGTTGACGGCCGGGCTGACCACCTGTTTCACCGCGGTGTCCAGTCCGCCGAATTTTGCATAGAGATCGGCGACCTTGTCTGGCGAGGCGCGCAGGGTGACGCTGATCTTGAGGTCGGCCGGCTGCTGGTCGTAGGAGTAGGAGTTCATCTTGTCCCAGGCATAGGTGAAGGTCTTGACGCTGACCTTCTCGACGCTGTCGATCAGCGGGACCTTGAAGCCCAGGCCCGGCTGCGCCGTGCCGATAACCGCGCCGTAGCGCAGTCTCACCCCGCGCTCGGTCTGATCGACGGTGTACCAGCTTCCTGCCGCGATGATGACGACGACAATGACGGCGACGACGGCGCCGATAGCTCCCCTGTACATTTCTGTCTCTCCAGACGTAGGTGATGCGAATCCGTGCTGCGCGCCATTGATCCATGGTCGCTTGTCGAACCGATGTGACACGCGTCACTTGGTCGGCAGTTCACCGCAGTTGGTTCAGATCTAGCGGCTGCTTCGGCTGGATATTATGAAAACGCCGCCCAGAGCAGGGAGATGCCGGCGGCGATCATGATGCCGTCCATCAGCAGGCGGAAGATGTCGGGCTCCAGCTTCAGCACGAAACGTTTGGCGATGAAGGCGCCGAACATCAGCGAGGAGCCCGCGATCAGGCCTTTTAGCGCGACGTCCGGCGTCAGCGCGCCAAAGCGTTCGAACGTCACCGATTTGCTCAAGTAGAGCCCGAGCGAGCTTGCGGCTTCGGTGGCGAGAAAAGCGCCCTTGTTCAGCCCGTAAAACAGAAACAGCGGCACGCTGAGCGGACCGGTCGACACCACGATGCCCGTGAGGTAGCCGATGATCGCACCCCCCACCGCAAGGTGCCAGAGCTGCGCCTTGAGCTGATGGCGCGCCAGCCAATGCCGCACCGGCACCATCGCGATCAGAAACAGGCCGATCGCGATATCGACGGCGTGCGACGGCAGCACCAAGAGCGTCCGCGCGCCGAGTGCAGCCGCCGGAATCCCCGTGACCGAATAGGCGAGGCATGCCCGCCAGTCGACCTCGCGCCACCAGGCAAGGATGCGCGAGAAGTTCGCCATCACGGCCGCGACCGCCATGATCGGAACGGCTTCCTTCGGGCCGTACTGATAGATGAGCACCGGCATCAGCATGATCGACGAGCCGGTGCCGACGATGCCTGAGATGGTGCCGGCGAGCAGGCCGACAATGAGAACGAAGATGAAGCCCAAGGATGATTCTCTGGAATGACGGCGAGCCCGTAATCATACAGCATCGCAGGATCGTCAAAGGCGGAACACCGCCGTGCCCACCGTTTTCTTTGACGGCACCGGGCCTCCATCGCCGCGCGTATCGAACTGCCCTTCAGCCTTTGCACAAACCCTTCGGCTTCCACTCTCGCTCCGGTGTCGTGGGCGGCTTGCCGGAATCATGCAGGATGAGCACCAGCGCCTTGCGCTGAACCGTTCCCGTTGCGGTCAGGTGCATCGGCGGTCCGGCGGGCACGATGACGTGGTGACTGCCGGCCTTTCCGACTTGCATGCCATCAGGTGTTTCCAGACATGTTTCGCCGGCAAGCGTGTACCAGGCCTCGGGACCGGAGTGACGATGTTCCGGGGCGGTCATGCCCGGATCAAAAACCGCTTCCATGTATTGCGCGGAATAATTCTCGCCGGCGTTGATCACGAGCGGTCCGATTTCGGCGACGTGTTCGCCGCCGGCCGGTGCATGCCAGTCGCGGTCCTCGATCGAAAGCAGCCATATCTTGTCGAGCGATTTGACGACCGTTCCGTGCGGACCCTTGGCCTGCTCGGCGGCTGCGAGGGTCGGATAGGTGTCCAAATGCCAAAATGTCTGTGGCTGGGTGAACTGTCCGAGCGGCTGGTGCGCGATGATCCAGCAGCCCACGGCGTTGCCGCTTCGCTGCTCGACGGGCCTGCAGATTTGTGCATTTGCGCTTTCAGAAAGCGCCAACAGGCCGATGCAGGCGATCACAAAGACATGAGGACGCATGTTCACCTCCGATGTCCGCGATGGATGATATTCTCGCAGCGGCAGGTTGCAAGGCGGAACAGGGCCAGCTAGCCAATTCTGACCTGACGTGTGCCAATCGCTGCTGCTGACAGCATGCTGTCAGCAGGCCTCGGCTAGGACCTCGGCCATGTCGGATCATTCGGGAGGAACACATCGTGCCAATCAAGGGAAGCTGCCATTGCGGTAACACACAATTCGAGGTGAGCGAGGCGCCGTCTGACGTGACACGGTGCACCTGTTCGCTGTGTTCCAAGCGCGGCGCGTTATGGGCCTATTATACGCCGGCGCAATTTCGCCTGACGTCGCCACCGGAAAATGTCGCGACCTATCTGTGGGGCAGCCGCACCGTCAAACATCATTTCTGCGCCGGCTGCGGCTGCGGCACCTATTCGGAATCGCCGGATTGGTCGACCGGCAAGCCGGACTTCGACAATCCGAAGGTCGGCATCAACGCGCGGCTGTTTGACGATTTCGACCTCGACGCCGTGCCGGTCACCGTCATCGACGGCAAGAACTTATGGTGACGGGCGGCCGGCCAGCAAGACTAGGCTGCGTAAAGCTCGATCGGGTCGTCGAATCCCTTGAGCTTGAATGCCTTCGAAGGGCTGTCCTTTAAATCCGGTTGCGTGCGGTCAAACACAGCCTTCGTCACGAGGATCTGGTCGGCTTCGGCGACCGACTGGGCACGGGAGGCGGTGTTGACCACGGTGCCGATCGCCGTCAGATCCCGATGGGTGTGACCGAATTCGCCAAAGCTGAGTTCGCCGGAGTGAATGCCGATGCCGATCCCCAGTTCGCTCGCGGTGAGGCCATGGGCTGCAACGAGAGCCTCGCGCCGTTCGCGCCAGCCTTTCTGAATGTCGCGCGCTGCCCGCACGGCGTTCCCGGGATGCTCGGCCCGCACCATGGGGAAATTGAAGACGGCCATAACGGCGTCTCCAATCGTCTTGTTGAGGAGCCCGTCATACGCCCAGATCGCGTTGGCGCATTCGTCGTAGAATGCGTCGAGCAGGCTTGAGACGGCATCCGGCGACTGCGATTGCGAGAGGCTGGTGTAGCCGCGCAGATCGGCAAACATGATGGTCGCGTCGATCGTGATCTTGCGGGCCCGCATCACCTTCGTGAACATCAGCTCGCAGATGGTGCAGGTGTTGGGGTTCATTCGGCTCGGACGAACGCCGAACGCGCGAAATGGCGCCGAGATCACACCGCGAAGCGGCACCGGGACATGCATCTGCTCCCAGCACCCTTTGCAGATCACCGATTGTTCCAACTCCGCCATGTCAGCAATGATCCAAGAGAGCAGGAGACATCCTGATCCTACTCGCGGGGGTCAGTGCGGGCAAGGCGACGACATCACCGCAGCGCACACCTGCCGGCTGGCGGCCCAAGGTAAAGCTGCTAGGATCGTGTCAAAATAAAAGGAATGGAGGACCACCATGGACGCCGTGACGCCGCAGACCGCTGACACGCATTCCCATCTTGTCCGCCCCGACAGCATGGAATGGCAGAAGACCCGTTTCCCCGGCTGCGAGGCCAAGACGCTGCTGTTCGATCGCAAGACCGGCCTGATGACCGCGCTGATGCGGTTCGCGCCGGGCGCGGTGCTGCCCGACCACGAGCATGTCAACATCGAGCAGACCTACGTGCTCGAAGGCTCGCTCGTCGACAAGGAAGGCCCTGCGCAGGGCATCGAATGCAAGGCCGGCGAATTCATCTGGCGCGAGGAGGGCAGCCGCCATGTCGCCTGGTGTCCGCAAGGTGGGCTGATGCTCGCGATCTTCCAGGTGCCGAACAAGTTCTTCGAAGCTGACGGCCGCGTCATCGACGCTACGGGCGAGGATTGGGACGCGGCCTGGGGACATACCCGCAAGGGATGATTGATATCCGTTATTCGCGTGATCAAGGGGGCGTTTACCATGGCCCATGTCGGCCGTTCCCGGTGATCATATTAAGCCTTGCTTAGGTGTTCGCCCGCTACCGTACAACCCATAATTGACGGTGCTGGGGATACCGATGTCGCTCTTCAATGCTTTGGATCGGATCTCGCCTGCCGTTGATCGGCAGGCTGCGACAACTCGACTGACGTCATGGCTCTATGCTGCGACGTTATTCGTCTCGGCGCTGCTTCTGTTCTCGATCCAGCCGATGTTTGCGAAGATGGTGCTTCCGAAACTCGGAGGCGCGCCGGCGGTCTGGTCGGTCGCAATGGTGTTTTTTCAGACGGTGCTGCTGGGAGGTTACGCCTACGCCCATTTGTTGAACCGTCTGTTGCTGCCCGGGCGGGCGGTCATGTTCCATCTGCTGCTGGTCGGTGCAACCGCGATGATGCTTCCGATCGCGATTGCGCCCGAATGGGGTGCTCCGCCGCTGGATGGAACTGCGCTTTGGCTGTTCGGCCTGTTCGCGGCTTCCATCGGCCTTCCGTTCTTTACCTTGTCAGCCAGTGCGCCGCTGCTGCAAAGCTGGTTTGCCGCGAGCGGACATCGACAGGCGAGCAATCCATATGTGCTCTACGCCGCATCCAATCTTGGCTCGTTCGCCGCGCTGTTCGCCTATCCGATTGTCATCGAACCGTTCCTGACGCTGAAAACGCAGACGGCGGCCTGGTCCATCGGGTTTGCGCTGCTGGCCGTTCTCTTGAGTGTCGTCGGATTGTTTGCCACGCGCGCGGTGCCTGCCGCGGCCCAGGCCGAGGTTGCGGATGATGTTCGCACGAGTGCCGGGGAGCGGATGCGCTGGATTGCGCTGGCCGCCATTCCGTCGGGTCTAGTCATCGCCGTTACGGCGTACATGACGACCGATATTGCTGCCGCTCCATTCCTCTGGGTCGTTCCGCTTGCGATCTTCCTGCTGACTTTCGTCGCCGTATTTAGCGAGCGGCCATGGATCGCACATGCCAGCGTGGTCAGGTTTGTTCCGTTCGCGGTGGCGCCGCTCGCGGTGAGCCTGATCGGCGGGGAGAAGGTCTTTTGGCTGACCACGATTGCCCTCAATCTCGTCGCCTTCGCGCTGCTGACGCTGATGTGCCACGGCGAACTCTATGCCCGGCGCCCAACCCCCCGACGATTGACCGAATTCTACCTCTGCACCTCGTTTGGCGGGGTGATCGGTGGCGCCTTCGCGGGCTTGGTGGCGCCGCTGATTTTCAACGGCAATTACGAATATCCGATCCTGATCGCGCTGGCGCTGCTGTGCATGCCCGGCTTCTTCGCCGGCGGGCTACCCAAGGCGCTGACAGACGCGACGCCGTGGCTTCTGCTCAGTGCGGTGCTCGCGGTGATCTGGTACGCCACCCTCTTGCAGCCGCCAGCGACCCTGGAGCTGCCGTTTCAAGTGCTGCTCGCGCTACTGGCGGCCGCGATGCTGTTTCAACGGCAGCGGCCGATGCGCTTCTTCGGCCTGGTCGTCCTGAGTTTTACAGTGACGGCCCTGTGGCGACCTGGATTAGCGCCGATCGAAACGGCTCGCAGTTTCTTTGGCGTTCATAAGGTCGCCGAGGTCGGCGACGGTAAAGCCCGCGTCCTTTATCATGGCACCACGATTCATGGTGCCCAGCGCTTGCGGAACGACGACGGCACGCCGGTCAGCGGTCCACTGTTGCCGCAGACCTATTACTATCCGGGAGGTCCGTACTCGGAGGCAATCGGTGCCGCGCGCGCTGTTCGCGGAAATCTGGACCGCGTTGCCATCGTAGGTCTGGGCACTGGTACGCTTGCCTGCCATCGCAAGGGCGGCGAGCTTTGGACGTTCTTCGAGATCGATCCGGAAGTCATTCGCATTGCACGTGATCCGCGTCGCTTCGAGTTCCTGTCACGCTGCGCGCCCGATGCGCCCGTGGTGGCCGGAGACGCGCGCCTGACATTGGAAGCATCGCAGGACCGCTACGACCTGATCGTGCTGGATGCCTTCTCGTCCGATTCCATTCCGGTGCATCTGCTCACGCGTGACGCGCTTGCAGGTTATCTTTCGAGGCTTTCGCCGCACGGTGTTATCATCGCGCACATCTCCAATCGCTACCTCGATCTGGCGCCGGTGGTGGCGAACGTCGCTCATTCCCACGGGCTAGCCGCCTTCATTCGCGAAGACAACAGTGCCGGTGATCTCCCGGTGACATTGAAGGCAAATGCCCGCCTTGTGGTAATGGCGCGCGAGGCGGGCGATACCGGAAGCGTCGCGGCAAGCTGGACACCGTTGCGTTCCGATCCGTCAAGCGCGCTGTGGACAGACGACTATTCCAACATCCTCGGAGTCATGCTGCGCAAGAAATTTGGCGGGTAGGGCTGGCGCGGAGCTACTTCAGCACGATCCACGCCGGCGCGTGGTCGCTGGCGCCTTCGTCGCCACGCACCTTGCGATCGACGCCGGCCTTGAGCAGTCGCGGAGCAATCGCCGGGCTCAGCAGCAGATGATCGAGCCGCAATCCGGCGTCGCGCGGCCAGCGGTTGCGCTTGTAGTCCCAGAACGTGAACATCGGTTTTGACGGATGCAGTGTGCGGATCGCGTCGGTCCAGCCCTGGTCCACCAGCGCCTTGAACGCAGCGCGGCTCTTGGGCTGGATCAGCGCGTCCTTGTTCCAGGACTTTGTCGGATAGATATCCGATGCGGTCGGCGCGACATTGTAGTCGCCGGCCAGCACCACAGGGATATCCTGCTTGAGCAGTTTTGCGGCATGCGACCGTAGCCGCTTGAACCAGTCGAGCTTGTAGTCGAATTTCGGCCCGGGCTGCGGATTGCCGTTCGGCAGATAGATGCTGGTGACGATGACGCCGTTGACGGCGGCTTCGATATAGCGTGCCTCGTCGTCATCGCGATCGCCGGGCAGCGCGGTGCGGGTCAATACCGGCTCGGCGTTGCGCGCCAGGATGGCGACGCCGTTCCAGGTCTTCTGTCCACGCCACACCGCGCCGTAACCTGCCTTCTCGATCGCCATAATCGGGAACTCGGCATCGGTCGATTTCAATTCCTGCAGGCAGACCACATCGGGTTTGGCCGCACGCAGCCAGCGCAACAGATTCGGCAGGCGGCGGTTGACATTATTGATGTTGAAGGTCGCGATCTTCATGTAGAGCTAGCCGGCATCACTATGCTTGGCCTGACACTTCGCTGACATCTGGAGATTCCATGTCGAAATTACGCTTCGCCGTTCTCGCGCTCGCCATCGGATGCTCCGGATCGGCGGTTGCGCAAACCTCCGACCAGCGTGGCGCCTGCAAGGCGGATTATGACAAATATTGCGCCGGTACGCCGCCCGGCGGCGGCCGCGTCGTGGCATGCCTGACCAAGCAACAGAACCAGCTCAGCGACGCCTGCAAGCAAGTGTTGGCTAGCCGGAAGAAGCAGTAACACACAACCTCGACATGAGGCGCGGCAACGCAACCCTGGGAACGAAGAACTAGGTGGAAGCGGCAGCCGGCTCCGCTGGAGGCGGAGCAGGGGGCTCTGCAGCGGCGTTACCGCCCTTGTAGATTCGCGCGTAGCGGCTGCCGAGGCTTGTCATCACTTCGTAGCCGATGGTGCCGAAATGGTGGGCGAGCTCGTCGACCGTAATGCCTTCGCCAATCAGGGTCACCATATGGCCGCGCCGCACCGCATTCTTGTCGAGATCGGTGATGTCGACCGCCGTCAGGTCCATCGAAATCCGCCCCGCGATCGGGCAGCGCTTGCCGGCGACCACCACCTCGGCGCCGCGGGTGCCGTCATTGGAGCTGGCGGCGCGGAAATAGCCGTCGGCATAGCCTGCGGAAACGATCGCTAGTCTGGTCGGACGCCGCGCCGTCCAGGTGCCGCCATAGCCGACGGTATCGCCGCGGTCGATGTTGCGGATCTGCACGATGCGCGCCTTCAGTTCGACGACCGGCTGCATCGGATTGTCGGCTTCCGGCGTCGGATTGATGCCGTACAGCGCGCAGCCCGGCCGCACCAGGTCGAACGAGAATTGAGATCCGAGGAAAATACCTGATGAATTCGCCAGCGACGCCGGCACGCCGGAAAACACGCTCGCGATCTCGCGAAAGGCGGTGAGCTGTCGGGCGTTGGTGGGATTGTTGAGCAGTTCGGCGGAGGCGAGGTGGCTCATCACGAGCGTAATGCCGTGATCGCCGGCATTGATGCGCGGGATGATGCCTTGCGCCTCGGTGACCGTCAGGCCGAGCCGGTTCATGCCGGTATCGATGTGGATGGCTGCTCCGCCCGACCAACCCGAGCGGCGGCAGAAGACGTCCCATTCGGCGAGCTCGTTGAGGTCGCCGATAACAGGCTTGCAGTCGATCCTGGCGTAGGCCTCGCCGGTGTTCTGGAAGAAGCCGCCGAGCACGTAGATTGCGGCCGCGGGCGTCGCGGCACGAACCACGCGGGCCTCATCGAGCGTGGCGACGAAAAACGTCTTGCAGCCGGCGCCAGCAAGGACGCGCGCCACCTGTTCGGCGCCGCAGCCATAGGCATCCGCCTTGATGACGCCGGCGCATTCGGCTGGCACCGCCGTCTTCTCGAGCTTGCGCCAGTTGGCGACGATGGCGTCGAGATCGACCGTCAGCACGCCGGTGGCGGTCGCGAGCGTGGCGGCCTGGCTCGCCTCCGGCGAGAGCAGGGTGCCTTGCGGAATCGATTTGGGATCGGGGGCAATGTTCATGCCCCTTTTTACGCGGCGGAACGCGGTGGTTCAACCGCGCTGAGGGCCGGCCTTAGGGCACCCGGTAGGGTAGACCATCCCCTTCGACGAAATCACTAAACCGCGTGAATTGCCCTTCGAATTGCAGTGGGACCGTACCCGTTGGTCCGTGGCGCTGCTTGGCGATGATGACCTCGGCCTTGCCGTGAGCGAGCTCCATGTCGAGTTTCCACTTCTCGTGCTCAGGTGTACCGGGCTTGGGTTCCTTGTTCTGCAGATAATATTCTTCGCGGTACACGAACAGCACGACGTCGGCGTCCTGCTCAATCGAACCGGATTCACGCAAATCGGCCAATTGCGGATGCTTGTCGTCGCGGTTTTCGACCTGCCGCGATAGCTGCGACAGTGCGATCACCGGAATATTCAGCTCCTTGGCCAGCGCCTTCAGGCTGGTCGTGATCTCGGTGACTTCCTGCACGCGGTTGTCGTTGCCGCGCTTGCCCGAGCCCTGCAGCAGCTGGATGTAGTCGACCACGATCATGTCGAGGCCCTTCTGCCGCTTCAGCCGCCGCGCGCGCGCCGTCAGTTGCGAAATCGAAAGGCCGCCCGTCTCGTCGACATAGAGCGGCAAATGCTCCAGCTTGATGGTGTAGTCGCGTATCCTTTCAAACTCGTCCTGTTTGATCCCGCCGCGACGGATCATGCTGGACGCAATGCCGGTTTGCTCGGCGAGAATACGTGTCGCGAGCTGCTCGGCCGACATTTCGCAGGAGAAGAAGCCGACAATGCCGCCATTGACCGACTTCATGGTGCCGTCGACCTGAACTTCTGACTGGTGCGCTTCGGCAATGTTATAGGCGATATTGGTTGCGAACGCGGTTTTGCCCATGCCGGGGCGTCCGGCGACGATGATCAAGTCGGATCGCTGCAGGCCGCCCATCTTTGAGTCGAGATCGCGCAATCCGGTAGAGATGCCGGACAATTTTCCGTCGCGCTGATAGGCGTTGGCCGCCATATCGAGCGCGACCTTCATCGCCTGCGAGAAACGCTGGAAGCCGCCGTCGTAACGGCCGGATTCGGCGAGTTCATAGAGCTGTCGCTCGGCATCCTCGATCTGCGCGCGCGGGGCAAAATCCACCGGTGCGTCGAAGGCGACATTGACCATGTCCTCGCCGATCCGGATCAAGTCGCGTCGCAGCGCCATGTCATAGATGGTGCGGCCGTAGTCCTGCGCGTTGATGATCGTGGTGGCTTCGGCCGCCACGCGGGCGAGGTATTGGCCAACCGTCATGCCACCGATATCGGTATCGGCAGGCAGGAAGGTTTTCAGCGTGACGGGGGTCGCGACCTTGCCCATCCGGATCAAACTGCTGGCGGTCTCGAAAATGGTCTGGTGGATCGGTTCGAAGAAGTGCTTCGGCTCCAGGAAGTCGGAAACGCGGTAGAACGCGTCGTTGTTGACCAGGATGGCGCCCAGCAGGCTCTGCTCCGCTTCGATATTGTGCGGCGCGCTCCGGAAAACGGGAGTTCCCGCGTCGGGAGCGAGTTTGAGGACGTTCGAATCAGTCAGAGCCATGGCGTCAGGTTATGCTCGTGATTTTTGGTGTTGCCAGCATTTCCGAAGAAGGGCGGCGATAAAGCGCCCGTCCCGGGCAAAGCGGAAGCGAAAGCTCGGCGCTATGCACCGTTCTTCTAAAATGTGGATGAATCCGTCTGGCCCACGGCGTGAAGCTTGACGGGCTTTCGGCCAAAACGAGGCGGTTCGGGTGCGTTTTCCGCGAAATGCCAGGTAAAATCTTAGGATAGCCTGAACCTTACCGCGACTTGGGCAGACCTATCCGAACGCGTGGGATGTTTTCGGGCCGCGCCTTAAGCGTTGATCAAACCAGCATCAGGTAGACGAACGCGAACAAGGCGGCGCCCACCCCGATTGCGATCAAGGCGTAGTCGATCCTGATGTCGGAATCGAATGGGGCTGGGTAGGTCTGCCGGTTCATGGCGGTGATGTACGACGGGCCGCCGAGGGCCTCTGTGAAGTAGATCACATCGGGTGTGATTTTCTTCGTCGCAGAATGGATTGGTTACGAAAATCGGGAACGGGCCGGCGATCTTCGAGTTGCCAGCAGTAACGGACCGGAAGGACAGGCGATGGGTCAGCAAATCCCGGGATGGCGATCGGCGAGCGGCCAGCGCATGTGGCTGTCGATGCTGATCGACGCGATGGACGCGATTTCGAGCCCGGAACTGCGTGCCGTACCCTGTGACGAGCAGTTGCTGGCCACGGTGCGCGCCCAACTTGCCCGTCCCGCCTATGCTCGTACGCCCTATGGCTCGGCCTACAGCCTGCGGAACTGACGCCACCCTGATGAGGGCGGCCTATTCGCCCGCCAACTGCAGCCGCGACTGCCTCCCGAGTTCCATCCCGCGCAGTCTCGCTTCTTCCCGGGTCATGTAATCCCGCGTCATCGGCACGATCCCCTGACGCCGGGTCAGCTGGATCTGGAAATTCATCAGGTTTTGCTTCCGGAACGACATTTCCGACGCCGCCAGGTAAAACTCCCACATGCGGGCAAAACGCTCGTCATAGAGGCGCACCGCCTCTTCGCGCCGCGCCATGAAGCGGTCGCGCCAGGCCTTTAGCGTTTGCGCATAATGCAGCCGCAGGATTTCGATGTCGCAGACCAGAAGCCCTGCCTTCTCGATCGCGGGAACGACCTCGGAAAGGGCGGGGATATAACCGCCCGGGAAGATGTATTTCGTGATCCATGGGCCCGTCACATCGGGACCGGTCGAACGGCCGATCGAGTGCAGCACCATGACGCCGTCGTCGCTGAGAAGTTCGGCGCATCGCTTGAAAAAGGTTTCATAGAAGTCGATGCCGACGTGTTCGAACATGCCAACCGACACGATCCGGTCGAACGGGCCGGCGATATCGCGATAGTCGCTGGGCAGGAATCTGGCCGAACCCGTTAGGTTCTTTTCGGCGGCGCGGGCGTTCGAGGCCAGCAATTGCTCTGATGACAGCGTGATGCCGGTGACGTCGGCGCCGGTCATTTCGGCCAGATAGAGGCCGAGGCCGCCCCAGCCCGAGCCGATGTCGAGCACGCGATTGCCGCGCCCGATCAGGAGCTTGGCGGCAAGGTGGCGTTTCTTGGCGAGTTGGGCATCGTCGAGCGTCGTATCCGGCGTTTCGAAATAAGCGCAGCTGTATTGCCTGTCGGCGTCGAGGAACAGGGAATAGAGCCGCCCGTCGAGATCGTAGTGGTGGGCGACGTTGTTTTTGGCCCGGCCACGCCAATTGAATTGCCGGGCGTGCCGGCCAAAATAACGCAGCCACCATTGCAGCTTGGCCCAGCGCGGCACCATTTCGGGCTGATTGAGCAGGATCGCCAGTGCGTCCGCGATCGAGCCGTTCTCGACCACGAACGTGCCGTCCATATAGGCCTCACCCAGCGCCAGTTCGGGATTGAGGAGAATGCGGCGCTGGGTCCGTTCGGTTAGGAACCGCGCGGATACCGGTCGGCCGGTTCCGTCACCGCAGGTGAATTTGGCTCCGCTCGCGGCCGTAAATGTCATCGTGCCGCGGCGAATGAACTGACCCAGGAAATAACGCAACAACCGGTCCATCGAAGCACCAATGGAGCGAGCAACCGTCACACCGGCACAGCCTGGAAAGGTTTGTTCCAAGGATGCACCAACAAAAACATAAGTAAGATGATGTCGTGGCACTAGTGCGTTGGAGTCAAAGCGGATATTCACAAATGTCACACTCACGCAGATGCGTACTGGGCGCGCTTCCATTCGCGCCATAATCGGCTAAAAGGTGACCCCGCCGCCGGCCACGTCATGCGATGCCGGTAGCGATTCCAGGTCTGGAGAAGCAGGGAATGTTGAGCCGAGCGCTCAGTCTAGCGACGGTGACACTCCTGATCGGCTGCCTCACAGCAGGCGTGGCGCAGGCGGTCGAAAATCTCGACGCTGGCAAGAGCCCGTCCCAGATATTCTCGAACACCTGCAGCGCCTGCCACAAGAGCCCGCGTGGCCTGTTGAAGAACACGCCAGCTTCGTCGTTGCCGGGGTTCCTGCGCCAGCACTACACGACCGGTACCGACATGGCCTCGGTGCTGTCGTCGTATCTGATATCCAACGGGGCCTCCGACCCCCGGTACCAGAGCAAGGATCAGCCGAAGCAGAAGGACGCCAAGCCGGACGGAAGGCCGGATCAGCCCGACCGGCTCGGTCGCCGGCAGCCGCCAGCCGCATCTGCGCAGGAGGCTTCCCGGCCGGACACCGATGGAGCACCGTCGCGAGGCGAGGGCGCGCGTCAGGGCCGAGACGCGAAGCGGTTGGCACGGCCGCACGCAGCGCCCGAAGCCGCCAACCCTGTAGATGGGCAGGCCCCGGTGCGGGCATCTACCGACAGCAAATCGGGCTTCAGGCAGAAGCAGGGCAGACGAGGCAAGCCCGTAATCGAAGAACCGCGGAAAACCGAGCCGGCAGCCCCCGGCGATGCCGCGCAGGAAGATCCGTCTCGGGATGCCGCCAAGGCTGAAACTTCCGCGACAGATTCCGGCAAGACCGATCCAGCCAAGACCGACGCAGTCAGGAGCGACGGCGACAAGCCGGCCAGCGAGTCGGAAAAGCCGGCACGCGAGGGCAGGTCCGACTCCGCTAAGGTCGATGCCCCCAAGGAGAACGTCGGCAGCGAACTCAATCCGCTCCGGCCTGATCCGGTGCCGCCGGCCACCCCTGCACCGCCAGCTTCGGCGGCGACCGCGCCTGACCCGTCCGCGAGCCCCTCGGAAACAACACCAGCGACGCCTCCGCCGGTGACGGCTACGGCGCCGGCGGTGCCTGCCGGTCCGCCCGCGCCGCCCGTCTCGCGATAGATCTTCAGATTTCCAAATGTCGCCATGTCGCCAATAGTGTTGCTTGACCAGACCTAGAGTATTACTCTAGAGCAATAATCCAGTACGTGAGGAAGGATCAAGGCGGGTGACCACGGCACGCGAGGATCTGCTGGCGGCAGGATTGGCGGTGTTCGACCGCGACGGTTTCGAGGGCGCCACCGTGGCCGCCATCAGAACCCGCGCGCGGGCGTCCAATGGCAGCTTCTTCCATTTCTTCGGATCGAAGAAGGAACTCGCCGGCACGCTGTTCCTGGAAATTCTCATCCGTTACCACTCGACCGTCATCGCGGCGGTCGATGAATCCTGTGGGGCGCGGGAAGGCGTGGCGCGGCTGATCCGCGCGCATCTTGCATGGGTCGTCAACTCCCGGCGCGAGGCGCGCTATCTGTTCGAAATTTCCCGCAGCGAATGGACCGAGGAGATCCGCGGCGCGCAGCGCGCACAAAATTCGCGTCTTGCGGAAGCCGTCCAGCGCTGGCGCGCGCCGCTGGTCGAGCGCGGCGAATTGCTGCCGATGACACCGTCACTGTTCTTCAGCCAGATTATCGGCCCGGCGCAGATTTTTTGCCGCGCATGGCTGTCGGGGCGCGATCGCGCCGATCCCAGAGAGCAGGCCGACATCCTGATCGCCTGCGCCATCCGCGCGGTGGTCGCGCCCGATGCGATCCATAAACCGGGAGAAACCGTATGAACGTGAATAACGATCCCGACTTCGCGCCGATTGCGACCCGTATCCGCGACAATGTCGGCCGTCAGGGCTTCATGACCCATATCGGGGCGGAACTGTCCGAGCTGACGCGCGGTACGTGCACGCTTGCGGTCGACCGCCGGCCGGAACTGTTGCAGCAGCACGGCCTGTTCCATGGCGGCGTCACTGCCTTCCTGGTCGATAACGCCACCACGATTGCGGCCGCGACATCGCGGGGGCAGTCGGCACTGACGGCGGAATACAAATTGAACCTGCTGTCGCCGGCGGTAGGCGAGCGTTTGATCTGCCGGGCGCGCGTGATCAAGCCCGGACGTCAGGTCGCTGTGGTTGCGGCCGACGTGTTCTGCGTGACCGATGGTGTCGAGAAGCACACGGCGACCGCGTTGGCGTCCATTGCCATGCTTGACGAGAAGGCGGCGGCCAGAATCCCAAGCCCGGCCTGAAGGGGCCGGGCTTGAAAGGCAATACAACACTATGTGTTCGACCCTCATGGTGAGGAGGCGCGTAGCGCCGTCTCGAACCATGTGGCCCCGTCTGTGGCCTGCATCCTTCGAGACGCCGCTACGCGGCTCCTCAGGATGAGGATCGATGACGCGTTACTTCTCGGTCGGAGCGGGCGCCGGCTCGTCGTCGTGCTGGGCTTCCGGATCGAAGAACTCACCGGCGGCGGCCAGCGCCTCGGCGGCGGCATCCTGGTCTTCCTGACGGGTCGAGATGTCCTCGCCGCGGTTGATGCGCTCGGCCTCATCGGCGCTGCGCGCCACGGTGACGCTGACGCTGACTTCGACTTCCGGATGCACGGCGATGGCGATCGCGTGCTTGCCGATGGTCTTGATCGGCGCATCGAGCAGGACCTGGCTGCGGCTGATGGTGACGCCGTCGGCCTCGAAGGAAGTGATGATGTCGCGCACGCTCACCGAGCCGAACAGCTGGCCGGTCTCGGAGGCCTGACGCAGCACGACCACGTTGCGGCCGTTGATCTTCTCCGCGACCTTGGTCGCTTCGCCCTTGGCCTTGAGGTTGTTGGCCTCGAGCTCGGCCTTCATGCCGTCGAACTTGGCGCGGTTGTCGGCGGTGGCGCGCAGCGCCTTGCCGCGCTTGAGCAGAAAGTTGCGGGCAAACCCGTCCTTGACGCGGACGACTTCGCCCATCTGACCGAGCTTGGCAACGCGTTCCAGCAAGATGACTTCCATTTTAATCTCCTTTTGAGTGTTCGATATGCGGTTGAAGTGAATGGTTGCAGTTTCAGGATGCGGGCAGAGGCGGCGGCTTGCCGCGCAGATAGCGTTGGCGAAGGCCAAAGACCGCGTCAGCGAGCCCAAGCGCGATCATCGCCAGCACCGGCCAGCCGAACGCGACGACGATCGCGTAAGTACAGCAGAGCCAGAAGACCCGGCTCTTGAGCGCCAGCGTCAGCGTGTGCAACACCGCAAAGCCGGTGAGGCCGTAGGCCATCATCAGCGCGGTCGTCGCGATTTGCGCGAACATCGCGGCGAGCCCGCCGATAAAGCAAAAGGCCAGCGCAACCGACAGCGCCACCAGCGTCATCGGCGGTAATTCCGCGCTCTTCAGATCGGGCCACGGCCGGTGCAGCCGGCCGGACGTCGCCGTGATCTTGCCGGCGAGCCAGAGGTTCAGCGTCAACGTCATCATGGCGACGATCGTTGCAGCCGCCGGCGCGATGATGGCAAGCGCCGCGACCCAGCGTTCGATATCGCCCGCCGACGCCGCATCGCGGGGCCCCAGAATTCGCAAAAGGCCGCGGCGCAGCGAGTTGGTGATGGTCTCGGCATCGGTGCCAAGCGTCAGCATGGCCGCGATCGTGGTCAGCGCGGCAAAGCCGGCGATCCAGAGCAGGATGCGGCCGATCGGATACCATTCGAGCTGGAGCGCAGCGGGCGCCGAACCGCCTTCGGGGGCGGTGGCGGGTAGCGGCCGTCCCAACAAGGCGAGATGGCCGAGCCACCAGGCAGGCAGCGCAACGGTCATGACAAAGGCGATGCAATAGGGCAGGCCGAAGATCGTGCCGAGGCCGGAAGCGGCGACAGTGCCGCCGACCGTCGCTGCGATCGGTCCCCATCCCAGGGCCGCCACCATCAGCGGCAGCGGCGACAAATAGAACAGCAGCAATGAGATCAACGCGCCCGAGATGATCGAGGCGAACATCAGCGCCGACGCGCAGCCGGCCGCAAGACCAATGAGGATAATCGCGATCATCAGCTGTCCCGCCCCCTTGAGCGGTTAGGGGTCTATTGGACCCCAACCATCGGCGACCGGACGACCCGGAAGCCTTATGAATAATAATAACGACCGGCGGCGTGGATGCCGCCGGTCGAAGATGTCTTAGCGAATGACGTAGGGCAGCAGGCCGAGGAAACGCGAGCGCTTGATGGCGCGCGCGAGTTCACGCTGCTTCTTGGCGGAGACGGCCGTGATGCGGCTCGGCACGATCTTGCCGCGCTCGGAGACGTAACGCATCAACAGCTTGGAATCCTTGTAGTCGATCTTCGGCGCATTCGGACCCGTGAACGGGCAGGTCTTGCGGCGACGGAAAAACGGACGGCGTGCACCAGCTTCAGCCATGATTCTTACTCCTCTTCCGTCGCTTCGACAGCGGCGTCTTCGCGCGGACGGCGCGGGCCACGGTCGCCACGGAAGCCACCGCCTTCACGATCGCCACGGAAGCCGCCTTCGCGGTCACCGCGGAAACCGCCGCCGCGATCGTCGCGCTCGCGGTCACGATCGGCCTTGCGCATCATCGCCGAGGGACCTTCCTCGTGCTCTTCGACGCGGACGGTGAGGTAACGGATGACGTCTTCGGAGATCCGCTCCTGCCGCTCGATCTCGGTGACCGCGGCGGAAGGCGCATCGATGTTCATCAGCACGAAATGTGCCTTGCGATTCTTGTTCATGCGATAGGTGAGGGAGCGTACGCCCCAGTTCTCGGTCTTGGTGATCTTGCCGCCGAGCCCTTCGACGATGCCCGTCATCTGGGTGGTCAGCTCTTCGACCTGCTGGGTGCTCGCATCCTGGCGCGCGAGAAAAACATGCTCGTAAAGAGGCATGGGTGTCCTTTCCTAGTGTTGGCGCGGTTCCCGGCGGCAAGCCCTTCGAGACCTTCGGAAAGGACTCGGGATAAGCTCAGAAGGCGGAAGCACGGGACGACGGGCCGACTGGCCCTGCCACATCAATCCAAAGGTGAGATTGCTGAGACCGTCCGTTCAGCTCCCGGCCGGGATCCACGGATGCGCGGTTTATAAGGATTTTCGGCGGGCTGGCAAGGCTTCTTGCGGGGGCGGAAAGGGGGTGGCCATCCCACGGCAGACGGCCAGCCAGGGGCCTGATCGGTTGACATATTTGTTTGTATATCATACAAACAGTAAGCGAGAGGGTAAAAATGGCTCCCAAATCCGTTCAGACAGATGCCGAAACGCCATCCGGCGACCCCAAGCACGCCGCTCGTGCAACCCGTTCGGCCGGGCGCCAGATGCGCTCGCGGCTGCTCGACGGCGCCAGCCGGCTGTTCAAGGAGCGGGGCCTTGCCGGAACCTCGATCTCGGACATTGCCGCGGCCGCGGACGCCTTTCCCAGCCAGATCACTTATTACTTCCGTACCAAGGAAGCGCTGTTCGTCGAAGCTGCCTGCCGCGACGTGTTGTATGTGGCGCGCGCGGCCGAGCAGACCGCATTGCAGGCCCACACGCCGCGGGACTACACCCGCGCACTGGTCGAGACCGTCACGGCGACGGATGCGGTCGCCTTCTTTACCGAAGCGCTCACGCTCACCCGCCGCCGCCCGGATCTCGCGCCGCTGGTGGAACGCACCATCGAGCGGCTGCACGGCGAGGGGCTGCGCGCCTATACCGGCCAGATCGAACGGCATGGCTGGAAGAGCCTGCGCGATCCCGACGCCAGCTCACGCCGGTTCTGGGCGCTCGCCATCGGCGTGACGGTCGAGGGCCATGCCATGGGCCGATCGACCGAGGAAATGTGCGCCGAGATGCTGCGCGTGCTGGGCGATCAGGCGACGACGAGCACCAGCGGCGACAATACGCGGCTACGTCTCGTCGGCGACCGTGATGCACCCGATTCAGATTCACCTGACAGGGAGAGATCGTCATGACCGCGCTTCGCATGCGTGCCCGCGACTTCCTGAGCGAGGACCAACTGATCACCGTGCGCCAGCGCGTGACGTGGAAGGGGATCGCCCTGATCGCCCATGCATGGGCGCTGATACTGGGTTCGATCGCGCTGGTGGCGTGGTGGCCCAATCCGCTGACCTTTCTGCTGGCGGTCGGCATCATCGGCTCGCGCCAGCTCGGACTTGCGATCCTGATGCATGACGGTGCGCATGGATGTCTGTCGGCGGACGAGAAGGTCAACCTGACGCTCAGCCAGTGGTTCTGCGCCTATCCGATCTTCGCCGAAACCCGCGCCTATCGCCGCTATCATCTGCAGCATCACGCGCGTACGCAGCAGGAAGACGATCCGGATCTGATTCTTTCAGCGCCGTTTCCGATCACGGGAATAAGCTACCGCCGCAAGTTCCTGCGCGATATCACCGGACAGACCGGTTATCAGCAACGCAAGGCGCAATTGCTGAATGCGCTCGGACCGAAGGAATGGCCTCTCGCGCAACGCGCCGCGCATTTCTGGGAGAAGCTCGGTCCGCAGCTTGTCGTCAACGCCGTGCTCTTTGCGGCCCTTGCCGCCGCTGGTGTGTGGTGGGCCTATCCGCTGCTATGGCTGTTGCCGCTGCTCACCTGGCAGATGGTCATTACCCGGATCCGCAACATCGCCGAACATGCAGTCGTTCCCGACTCCAGCGATCCCTTGCGCAATACCCGCACCACGCACGCGAATTTCCTGGAGCGGTTGTTCATCGCGCCGTACTACGTCAACTATCACCTCGAACATCATCTGTTGTTCTACGTGCCCTGCTACAACCTGCCGCGCGTTCACCGCATACTCAGTGAAAGCCGGTATTCAGATCGCATGGAGGTGCAGCCCAACTACGCCACCGTGCTCCGGATGGCGACGGCGAGGCCAAGCCATGAGGACCGGCCGGGCAACGTCGTGAGCAGCGCACGCCGCGCCCGAGCCGGGAAAGAGGTTGGCGGCGACCAGCAAGCGGGCGGCTTCTAGAGACCGCTCCGGGGCTTGAGCCTGTCCCGGCGATTCCGCACCGCGGCTTGACATCCCGGCCTCGGTCAGTGTCTTACGGCCCCATTCGAACGAGGGAGCGCCGATGACGGCTGCATTTACGTTTCCGGGGCAGGGTTCCCAGGCGGTCGGTATGGGCAAGGCCCTGGCGGAGGCCTTTCCGGCCGCGCGGGCGGTATTTGACGAGGTCGATTCGGCGCTCGGCGAGAAGCTGACCGCCATCATCTGGGACGGTCCGGCCGAAACCCTCCAGCTCACCGAAAATGCCCAGCCGGCCCTGATGGCGGTCTCGATCGCCACGCTGCGCGTGCTGGAGACCGAGGCGGGCTTTTCCGTGGGGCGGGACGCGGCCTTCGTCGCCGGCCATTCGCTCGGCGAATATTCCGCGCTGGCAGCCGCCGGCAGCCTCAGCGTCAGCGATACCGCGCGCCTGCTGCGTACCCGCGGTCTTGCGATGCAAAAAGCGGTGCCGGTCGGCGCCGGGGCCATGGCGGCACTGCTCGGGCTGGATTATGAGGCCGCGATGGCCGTTGCCGGCGAAGCCGCGCAGGGGCAGGTCTGCCAGGCCGCCAACGACAATGGCGGCGGACAGGTAGTGGTGTCCGGCCACAAGGCCGCCGTCGAGCGTGCGCTCGAAATCGCCAAGACCAAGGGCGCCAAGCGTGCAATGCTGCTGCCGGTGTCCGCGCCGTTCCATTGCAAGCTGATGCAGCCCGCGGCCGACGCGATGGCGGCGGCGCTGGCCGAAGTAACGATCAAGACGCCGGCCTCGCCGCTGGTGTCGAACGTGCTGGCGGCGCCGATTACCGATCCCGACGAGATTCGTCGCCGCCTGATCGAGCAGGTCACCGGCACCGTGCGTTGGCGCGAGTCGGTGGCTTACATGGCGGCGCATGGCGTCACCCGGTTCTTCGAAATCGGCGCCGGCAAGGTGCTGAGCGGGCTGGTCAAGCGCATTGCCGACGGCGCGGTCGGCGTGTCGATCGGGGGACCCAACGATATTGCGGCGGCCAAGGACGCATTGGCGGCTTCGGCCTGAAGCTCCCGGAAGGAGACATTGATGTTCGATTTGACGGGCAGGACGGCGCTGGTGACCGGCGCGACCGGCGGCATTGGCGGGGCGATCGCGCAGGCGTTGCATGGGCAGGGCGCGACGGTGGCGATATCTGGAACGCGCCGCGAGGTGCTGGATTCGTTTGCCGCCAAGCTTGGCGATCGCGTCCACGTGCTGCCCTGCAACCTTTCCGACCGCGCGGAGGTCGAGGCGCTGGTGCCGGCGGCGGAAGCCGCGATGGGCCAGGTCGACATCCTGATCGCCAATGCCGGCATCACGCGTGACAACCTTTTTGTGCAGTTGCGTGACGAGGATTGGGACGACGTCATCCAGATCAATCTGACCGCGACCTTCCGTCTCGCCCGCGCCGCAACCAAACTGATGATGCGCAAGCGCTTCGGCCGGATCATTGCGATCACCTCGATCGTCGGTGTGACCGGCAACCCCGGACAGGCCAACTACACCGCGTCGAAGGCCGGAATCATCGGCCTGATCAAGACGCTGGGTGCGGAATACGCCAAGCGCAACGTGACCGCCAACTGCATTGCACCGGGCTTTATCAAGACGCCGATGACCGACGCGCTCAACGACAAGCAGCGCGAAACCATCCTGACGAAGGTTCCTGCGGCGCGGCTGGGGACGCCGGAGGACATCGCCGCGGCGGCTGTCTATCTCGCCTCGAACGAGGCCGCCTACGTCACCGGCCAGACGATTCACGTCAACGGCGGAATGGCCATGTTTTGAGCCAGTTGTCGCCCCGATCGATGCGGCCTAAGTCGTTTCCCGGGGCGGTTGAGGCTTGTAGTCAAGGCTTGGGAAGTATGGTAACCGAACCCCCGACGGATGGGCAAACAAGGCCATTGCAGGATTTTGAAACCCTGTATATTGGCGTGGCAACGCCTGCCGTTCGCCGGGGCTTTGTCGGCTACCAACGTGCCGAATCAAGACTATGCGATAGCGAAGGAAGTTTAACGACCACGATAGCTCGTAGCGTTTCTGAAGCGTCTTGGGGTCGGGTCCATTGGAACAAGCACGAGGTTGAACGATGAGTGAGATTGGCGAGCGGGTTAAGAAGATTGTGGTCGAACACCTCGGTGTTGAACCCGACAAGGTTGTCGACAACGCAAGTTTCATCGACGACCTCGGCGCCGACAGTCTCGACACCGTCGAGCTTGTGATGGCATTTGAAGAAGAGTTCGGCTGCGAGATTCCCGATGACGCCGCCGAGACGATTTTGACCGTCGGCGACGCCACGAAGTTTCTCGAGAAGAACGCGAAAAGCTGACGTCCCGGGCGGGTAGAGACAGAGCCGGACGGGCCGTTTTCCCACGGTCCCCCGGTTTCTTGTTTTGGGCCGGCATGTTCGGGCTGGAGTTTTTGATATGAGGCGGGTTGTCGTCACGGGGCTGGGCATGGTTACGCCGCTCGGCTGCGGCGTTGACACAACGTGGGCGCGTATCCTCAACGGCGAAAGCGGCGCCAGGACGATCGATACATTCGAAGTCGCCGATCTTGCGAGCCGGATCGCTTGCGTGATTCCGCGCGGCGACGGCAGTGACGGCACTTTCAATCCCGACCAGTGGATGGAGCCAAAGGACCAGCGCAAGGTCGACGACTTCATCATCTTTGCGATGGCCGCGGCGCGCCAGGCGCTCGACGATGCCGACTGGCATCCTTCGACCGAAGAAGACAAATGCGCGACCGGCACCCTGATCGGCTCCGGGATCGGCGGCCTGTCCGGCATCGCCGACACGGCGCTGCTGCTCAAGGAACGCGGGCCGCGGAAAGTATCGCCGTTCTTCATCCCGGGACGCCTGATCAATCTCGCTTCCGGCTACGTCTCGATCGAGCACGGCCTCAAGGGCCCCAACCATTCCGTGGTGACGGCGTGTTCGACCGGCGCGCATGCGATCGGCGATGGTGCGCGCCTCATTGCGCTCGGCGACGCCGACGTCATGGTCGCGGGCGGAACGGAATCGCCGATCTGCCGGCTGGCAATGGCGGGCTTTTGCGCCGCGCGCGCGCTCTCGACCGGCTACAACGAGACGCCGCAACGGGCCTCGCGGCCGTATGACAAGGATCGCGATGGGTTCGTGATGGGCGAGGGCGCCGGCATCGTGGTGCTCGAGGAATATGAGCACGCGAAAAAGCGTGGTGCGAAGATCTATGCGGAGGTGGTCGGCTACGGCCTGTCGGGCGATGCCTATCACATCACCTCGCCGGCGCCGGATGGCGATGGCGGCTTCCGCAGCATGAGCGCGGCGATCAAGCGCGCCGGGATTTCGATATCCGATATCGACTACATCAACGCCCACGGCACTTCGACGCAGATCGGCGACGAGATCGAACTCGGCGCCGTGGAGCGGCTGCTCGGCAACGCCGCTTCCAAGGTGTCGATGTCGTCGACGAAATCGTCGACCGGGCACTTGCTTGGTGCCGCTGGCGCGATCGAGGCCATTTTTAGTATCCTTGCGATTCGCGATAACGTGGCTCCGCCCACCATCAATTTGGAAAATCCGTCGGTGGAAACGGCAATCGACCTGGTGCCGCAGACGGCGCGCAAGCGCGAGATTAACGTCGCGCTGTCGAATTCCTTCGGTTTCGGGGGCACCAATGCCTCCGTGATCGTTCGGCGGGTGGCTGACTAGCAAGTGTTTATAACTACTCCACCGTTTTGCCGTATTCGGCGATGACTTCTACATGCGGGCGTGTGCTATCGGCTGGGCAAGGGAATTGTCCGGCCGCGATTGAACCGACAGGATTCAGGTTGCATCGATGAGTGAGAGGCCGCCCATTTCACCGCGAAGTCCGCGCGCCGCGCTGGAGCCCGAGCAGGTGCCGCCGCCGCCGAGGCGGTCGGAGCGCGCCCGCAATCCTTTCGTGGTGGTCGGCAATGCCATCATCACCATCCTGATCATTCTGATGATCGGGGCCGCAACGGTGTACTATTACGGCAGGCAGATGCTGGAGACCCCCGGCCCGCTGCAGGACGACAAGATCGTCAACATTCCCTCGCGAGCCGGCAAGCGCGACATCGCCGACGCGCTGCTGCGCGAGGGCGTGATCAACGTCAATCCCTGGGTATTCATCGGCGGCGTGTTTGCGCTCAAGGCAAGTTCCGACCTCAAGCCGGGCGAATATTCCTTCCAGAAGAAAGCCAGCCTGCGCGATGTCATCGCCACCATCGTCGAGGGCAAGGTGGTGCAGCACTCCGTCACGATCCCTGAAGGCCTGACGTCCGAGCAGATCGTCGGGCGGCTCGTCGACAACGACATCTTCGCGGGCTCGGTGCGGGAAATGCCGCGCGAAGGCACGCTGCTGCCCGAAACCTACAAATTCCCGCGCGGCACGACGCGCGAGCAGGTGATCCAGCGCATGCAGCAGACCCAGAAGCGGGTGCTCGCGGAGATCTGGGAACGCCGCAATCCGGACGTTCTGGTCAAGTCGCCGGAGCAGCTCATTACACTGGCCTCGATTATCGAGAAGGAAACCGGCCGCGCCGACGAGCGCAGCCGCGTCGCCGCCGTTTTCACCAATCGCCTGCGGCAGCGGATCAAACTGCAGTCCGACCCGACCATCATCTATGGCCTCGTCGGCGGCAAGGGAACGCTGGGCCGGCCGATCAAGCGTTCCGAAATCACGCAGCCGTCGCCCTACAACACTTATG
Source organism: Bradyrhizobium sp. McL0615 (assembly GCF_049993905.1). Lineage (NCBI taxonomy): Bacteria > Pseudomonadati > Pseudomonadota > Alphaproteobacteria > Hyphomicrobiales > Nitrobacteraceae > Bradyrhizobium > Bradyrhizobium sp. McL0615. Next base: position 4,379,560 of record NZ_CP188254.1, read on the forward strand.
TCATCGAAGGCCTGCCGCCCGGACCGATCGCCAATCCGGGCCGCGCCTCGCTCGAAGCCGCCGCCAATCCGGCGCGCACGCGCGACCTCTTCTTTGTCGCCGACGGCACCGGTGGACACACCTTCACCGAGACCTACGACCAGCACCAGAAGAACGTCGTCAAGCTGCGGGCGCTCGAAAAGCAGATTCAGAACGACACCGTCGAACCGTCAGAGGATGCGCCGCCGCCGACGGCGGCCGGAGGACCGGCCGATACCAATCCAACCGCGACCACGCCGCGGCCGGGGGCACCGGCGAAAAAGCCGCCCGCCCGTCCTGCGGCGCCTACGCCTGCGCCCGCGACGGCACCCGCCCGCCAGGGTGCCGCGCAATCGACCACGACGCCGGCGGTGGTTCAGCGCTGACGCCGGCCAGTTAAGTCGGTATTTCCGCTATAGCCGGAACGTAATTCCACTTTGGCGGAAATCGGCTTAAGGTCGCGCCGTTCCTTTCGAGTCTCGAAATCCCTGTCTTTCGGAGAGTATTACGCGATGGCGCTATCGAGCATGACCGGTTTTGCCCGGAGCCACGGCGCCAGCGGCACCTATACGTTCGAATGGGAACTGAAGTCCGTCAACGCCAAGGGCTTTGACCTGCGCTTGCGCCTGCCGCCCGGCTGGGACGAACTTGAGGCCTTTGCCAAGAAACGCGCCGGCGAGGTGCTGTCGCGGGGCACGGTCTACGCCAACCTCAGCGTCAAGCGCGCCAACGCAGTCTCGACCATACGCATCAATGAAGACGTGCTGGCCTCGATCGTGAAGGTCGCGGGCGAACTCGCCGGCAGGATCGACGCGGTGGCGCCGAGCATCGATGGGCTGCTCGGCATCAAGGGCGTCATCGAAGTCGTCGAACCCGAAAGCGACGAGGCGGAAGACAAGGCAGCAAAGGATGCGGCAGCCACAGCCTTCGAGCAGGCGCTCGCTCAACTGGCCGAAATGCGCCGCCGCGAAGGCGTGACGCTTGGGCAAATCCTGATCCAGCGCATGGATGAAATCGAGAAGCTGGCGAAAAAGGCCGAGGCCGCACCCGGCCGCAAGCCGGAGGCGATCAGGGCGCGGCTGGCCGAACAGGTGGCGGCGCTGCTGGAGACTTCCGAACGCTTCGATTCCGACCGGCTCAATCAGGAAGCGATCCTGATCGCGACCAGGGCCGACATCCGCGAAGAGCTCGACCGCATCGCTTCGCATGTCGCGCAGGCCCGTGAGATGATCGGCAAGGGCGGACCGGTCGGCCGGCGGCTCGACTTCCTCGCCCAGGAATTCAACCGCGAGGTCAACACCTGCTGCTCCAAATCGAACGATCTGGAATTGACCCAGACCGGGCTCGAGATGAAGAACGTGGTCGAGCAATTCCGTGAGCAGGTTCAGAACCTGGAGTAACCGATGACGGCTGGAGGTTTCGACGGGGTGGAACGGCGAGGGCTGATGTTCGTGCTGTCGTCGCCTTCGGGCGCGGGCAAGACCACGCTGTCTCGCTTGCTGCTTGAGCGCGAGCCGGGCCTGAAGATGTCAGTTTCAGCGACGACGCGTCCGATGCGACCTGGCGAGGTCGAGGGCCGCGACTATTTCTTTGTCGACAAGCCCAGATTCGAAACGATGGTGAAGCAGGGCGAATTGCTCGAATGGGCGACAGTGTTCGACAATCTTTACGGGACGCCGCGTGCGCCGGTCGAAGCGGCATTATCGGCGGGACAGGACGTTTTATTCGACATCGACTGGCAGGGCACCCAGCAGCTGCATCAGAAGGCGAGCGTCGATGTCGTCCGGGTGTTCATCCTGCCGCCATCGGCCGCCGATCTGGAGAAGCGGCTGCACACGCGCGCACAGGATTCCGATGAGGTCATTCGCGGCCGCATGAGCCGCGCCACCCACGAACTCAGTCACTGGGCGGAATACGACTATATCGTCGTCAACCATAGCGTCGATGACGCGTTCGCCGAGGTGCAGTCGATCCTCAAGGCCGAGCGGCTCAAGCGTGAGCGCCGTACCGGCCTGACCGAGTTCGTTCGCAAGCTGCAGCGTCAGCTGGAAAAATAGCCGCCGCTTCCGCCTCCGTCAGTTCTGCGCGCTGCGGGCGAGCCGGGACAGCATTTCCGTCACCTGCAGTTCCTGCTCCCGATCCTGGGGCACGTGCCGCCGCTCCTGGGGCGGGCGTGGCCGCTCCTGCGGCACGCGCGTCGTCCGTTCCTGAGGCACGCGCGTCCGCTCTTGGGGTACCCGCGGCCGCTCTTGCGGTACGCGTGCACGCTCCTGAGGCGCGCGCGTCCGGTCCTGCGGCACGCGTGGATTGGACACCCCTCCGGTGCGCCGCAGCCCGGCGTCCTCGTCGCGGAACATCGGTTGCGGCGAACGCCGCTTTGTCTTTGCGGAATCCCACATCGCGCGGCGCTTGCGGCGCATGGCGCGACGTGCCCGCATGCGGCCGATCCGCACGATCGCGCTGACCGTGAGGCCGGCCAGCGCGAGGGCTGCGGCCATGACCAGAAGCAGCTTCTGCAGCGATGCGGTCGGCTTTGCCGCCGCCGCGTCCGCTGCGGCGACGGGCATAACTTGATCGACCGCGGGCTGCTGCACTGCCTCGGCCTGCGGCGGCTGGGCTGCGGGCGGGCTGGCGGCGGCGACCTGGAGATCGGTTGAATTGAGTGAAGTGCGCGTCGCGGTGGGAGCGTCATTCCATCGCATCGAAGACAGCGGCGCCGGCGCCAGCACGTTCGGCATGGCTGCGCGCGGATTATTTTGCACGGCCGGGGCGGGAGCCGCCGCAACCGCTCGTTCGACTCTGGCGGGCGAATTTGGTTCGGCGCGGGGTTGCTGGGAAACCCATTCGGCACGCGCGTCGGCGATCGACTTGCGCGTGATCGTTCGTTGCTGCGGCGACGCCGGCTCCTCTGCTGCCGAAGCTGCGGCTGGCGGAGAGGTTGCGGCTGGCGCCGAAGCCGGCGGCGCGGCGCGCGCGAACTTGTCGTCGGCCGCGTCGCTCTCCTCCCGGAGATACCAGCACTGACGTTTGGTGACGCGGTCGATGCGATAGTACCAATGGCTGCCCGAGGGAGTCGCGCCCTTCGGCGCCGACAGGCAGCTGTCCGCGCCAGCCTGAGGCGCTTGCGTGGCGGCTTCCGCAGTTGTTGAAATGACCTGGGCCCGGAGATCCGTCATGGCGGCCAGATTGGCTCCCGCCACAACACCGGCAAACAGCGCCGGAGCGAATTTCACGGAACGGTTCGACATGCACAACCCCGGCAACGCAACGCAACACGACTCTCGACGTCCTTAATCTGGTCAGAGACTTGGGTGGCAATGAGCCGCAATTTCGGAGCATATGGGGTATAATTGGGGCCAGCCGGTCGCCTCAATTGAGGCCGGCCTAAACCCTCGAAAAACCAGCGAAAAACAGGGGCTTTCCGACGGCCTGTCGGCTACTGTTTAGAAGCTGTCCAGCGTCCGGTACATCCGTCCGATCGCACGAAGGAACCGGAGCCGTTGCGGGCCGAGAAACGGCCGGTACTGGTCCAGCTCAAACCCTGCACCGATCCCCCGGTCCTGGTGGCGCCATTGGGGCTGACCGATCCGGAGCTCAAGTCGCCCGAAATCCTGCCACCGGAGATGACAAATCTCTCGGTGCTGCTACCGCAAGGCGTGCCCACGGCAACGGCAACCCATGAGCCGTCGAAATTGCCGCCGCCACCGCCGGAGCCTTCGCCCCCGCTTCGGCGCGATGCGCGGCGCGGCTCGTCGGAGTCGGGATTGGCGCGCCGCGCCGCCTTGGAAGGTTCGGCCGAGCGCGGCTTCTCGCGCGAACCGGACAGAGATTTTTCGTCGTTGCCGATGCTGCCGCCGGCGCTGCCGGATTGCGCCAGCGCCGCGCCTGATATGGCGACCGAGATCAGGAGCGGGCAGAGGCAAATTCCGATCGAACGTTGAGCCACGTATTCCATCATGACCTGTTCCAAATATTTCCCGGCCGTGGCGAGCCACCGCGCTATTGCTTCGATGCCGTCCATCTTCCGGTGCAGCCGTCGGACTGCCGGAACGTTCCGCCGCCGCTGCGGCCGGACAGGCGGCCGGTGGTGATGACCGTGATGCCATTGCCGGTGGAGGTGCCGTACACCCGCCCGTCGGGACTGACGGTGCCCCGGGCGGTCTGACCGATAATCTTGCCGCTGGTGACGACGACCGCGTTGCTGCTGGTGCCCTGACAGGTCACGCCGACGCCGCTGACGATCCAGGCGCCATCGAAATTGTTGCCGCCACCTCCACCGCTCTTGCGTCCGGCGCGGCGCGGTTCGTCCGGCTCGCCCTCGTTGCGTCGCGCGGGTTTTGAGGATTCGCCCGAGCGTGAACCTGACAGCGATTTTTCATCGTTGCCGATGCTGCCGCCGGCACTGCCGGATTGGGCATAAGCAAGGCCGGAGCCACACAGCAGCGGGATTAACAGGGCAAGGAGCGGGATCGAACGTCGAATGGCAGTTTGCATGAGCAGGTGCTTCCAATATCGCGAACAAAAAAATCTAGCGGCCGGACCCGTCGGCACAGACCGCGCCAATAATGCGACAGGATTTGCCAGCCTTGCCGCACTCGTCAAGCGCCGCCTTCCTGGCCAGCTGAACGGTGTCGCGCTGAATCAGCGACCACGACGCGTCCGAGATCGCGAACGCGCCGCATCGGGAGCCATAGAAACTCAACTCCATCGGACATTTGTTGGCGCCGCACTTGCTGCGGGCGTCGTCGATGGCCGCCCGGCGCGAAGCGTGATTCCATGACATTCCCCATTTGTCGCCGTCAGGCCCGTAGACGATCGAGGCCCACGGTTTCAGATCGTCCATCTTGCGCAGCCGCGTCAGCACACCTTCGGTGGCTTCACCATTCGGCGTCATCTTGACCTTGTCCTGAAACTTGGAGATCGCCAGGCGCATGCCGTTCTTGCCGTCCAGCGGCTCCGGGTCGTAATTCAACTCGAACAGTCGGTCGCTCAATTCGCGCAGCAGCACGGGATCCCTGATCGGTATACGATCGGGATCGGGACGCAGCGTCGAGGCCGGCGGGTCGGGCTGTGGCGCGACCGCGAGCTGTTGCGACGACGCGGCCGGGGCAGGGGCCACGAAATAGAAATTGCCGTCAATTGGCGAGGAGGACACCCAGGGCTGTTGCGATCCGCCGGTCTGGCGCTTCACGGCGAGGCCGACCTGGTTGAAGGTCTGGAAGATGTCGAGCCCGGCCTGCTTGATTGTCCCGGCCAGCGCTTTTGTATAGGGGCTGTGGCCGTCGGTGCCGTCGAGCGCGACATTGCCGGGCTGCGTCGCGTAAGAAATCAGCGTGCCCTCCGGGGCGCGCATCTGCGCGAGGCCGCCGTCGGAGGCGCGCAATCCGCGGGCGCCGAACGGGTTGTTCCGGCAGGCATCGAGGATCACCATGTTGAGACGCGTGCCCGAGCCCTGCATCTGGCGCAGCACGAGGTTGACGTCCACCATCTGGAAATCGACATCGGCCTCGCGCGTCGGGTTGGCGCTGACCGGAACGAGATAGTTCGCGCCGGAGACCTGCACGCCGTGGCCGGCATAATAGAACAGCGCGACGTCGGCGCCCTGAACCTGGCGGCCGAAATTCTGCACGGCCAGATCCATCGCCGGCTTGTCGAGATCGAGCTGCGCGCGGCCGCCGATCAGCGTGAAGCCGAGCGTGCCGAGCGTCTCGGCCATCAGCGCCGCATCGTTGCGGGGATTATCGAGCCGGGTGACGTTTTGATAGGCGGAATTGCCGATGACCAGCGCGACGCGCTTTTCCGCGGCGGCGGGTGCTGCGAGGGTGAGCGCCAGCCCTGCCGCCAAGGTTGCGATTTTCCAGATTTTCCCGCTGAAATCCCCGCCCATATCAAAAAAAGCCCTTAATGAAATGACGGCAGATTATCAGGCGGCGCGCACTGCGAAAAGCGGGGCAGTGTCGCAAACAAGGGGCTGACGGGGCAGGGTATGCCGGTGCCCCGATACGCGTCAGTTGTTTTCAATTGGTGTGGGCCAACTATCGGATACGACATGGCGATCTCGCGGCGCGTTGCGCCCGAAGTTATGCGATCTACGGTACCCTCTTGAAAGCAGAGGGCGCAGGGAAAGCCGGGTGCCCATGACACCCGCAGTCGTGCGCACAAGATGCACGCGGCGGACCGCAGGTGCGCCGGAACACCCGGCCTTCCCTGCGCAATGGTTTTACGGCTTATGCCGCGCTCTCCCCGGAGCCGAATTCCTCTGGCCTCCGTCGCCGACGGATTGGCGATCGATCGAAGGCCCGGTCGGGCCCGACAATCTCCATCAGCTTGACACCAGCCACGGGTGCCAGGACCACACGGTTTTGCCGTTCGCAGCTTCCTCAAGTCATACGCCTCGACCGGCCCGCATGCTGCCGGAAGAAGTTTCGACCGAGGCGTTTAAGCGCCGTCCGTCTGCGCGCCATGTCCGCTCACGGAAGACCCGCCCTGCGAACACACCTCGCGTCCGACGCTGCCGCGTCCACCGCAACCCGTCCCAACGTTCGTGACGATGGCCAACGCCCCTCTTCTCGGGACAGGATGGCGGGAGTTGTAGGTTTGATTTGGGTGCCGCGTTAAGCGAAAAATTTTGAGTGGGTGAGAAATAAGTTTCTTGCCGTGTAAGGCAAATCAGTGATCGGGGCGCCCGGAGAAAATCGTATGAGCGGGCGACGCGGATATTGGGTGTCACCGTCATTCTTGAAAAATAGGCGCGCGATCACAGGTGGATGCGATACAGCCTCAGCGCGCCTCCATGAACGGCGACCGTCATCAGCCAGACGCCATCGGCTGACACTTGCACGGGGCGTTGTGCGATCGAGACGATCCGTTGCCGCTCGCGGCCGGTGGCACTGTCGCGCACGACGATCTCGCCGGTCTTGGTGTCTTCCCGCCAGAATGCCTCGACGCGCAGGCCATGGCCCGTCAGAACACTCCTCGGCAGACTAGTTGCAGGGTCTGGACTACGGCGATCGCCTTCATCGGCGCTGCCGATCAGCGCTCCGGTCCGTGTCTCGAAACTCAGCGTTCGGCATATCCAGTATGCCGGATCGGTGTCGCTCGGTGCGCCCGGCAGCACGCCGCAAAATTTCAACCGGATGGCTTTCTCATCCATCTGACTTTGATCTCTCTGCGCGGTCAGCTTGCCGATCAGATCCATGGGCATCGATACCGTCACGATCTCCCGGTCGTGTGTCAGATCGCGAATCCGAAACGGTTTGCCGCCGTAAGGGAATTGCCATGACCACACGCTGTCGCCGATCCGTTCGAGCCCTCTGGTCTCGCCACTCTCCGCACCTTCACCATGGCGACGGATATCGAGCGCCTGCATCGTAGGCACATCGAGCCGTATGGCCATCGGATCGTCGGGTTTTGGCTCGTAATGCTGGCTGCACACGAGCCACAGGCTCTTGCTATCATTGGAAAACAGCATTGGCTCGCGGGCGTAGACGTCGAAACAGGTATCCTCGCTGTTCGAGAACTCTCCGGCCAAGGTCATCACCGGCAGGGCGTAGAGCCGTACGCGGCTCTGATGCCGCATATAATGGGTGTTCGGGATTGGCACCTCCGCGCCGTCGCTGCGAAGCGCGAGGTAGCGGCCGTCCGGGCTCCAGACGATGGCATAACGCTCCAACGGTGCAAGCGCACCGGCCAATTGCCGCAACGCATGGCCGGTCGCGAGATCCACCTGCACCAGCGTGTGGTCGACGGTGCGGACAATCGCACTCCGTCCGTCCGGGGCGATCACGGAGGCAGCCATGCGGGCAACAGGAATCGCGACGTCATGGGAATAGGCGAGAACCGTCTCGCCCTGCGAGCTGTCCCGCGATGGCGCCAGCGATAGGGCCCTGCGTAGCTCCGGCGCGCCGGCAACAACGCCGCGCGGTCCTGCGAGGTGACCGACGAACGGCGCCAGCACGGCAATCTGCAACGGAGCGATCAGCAACAATGCCAATCCGCCGGCACGATGGGGCGCGAAAAGCCGGGCCTGCGGCGTGCTTGTCTCCGCCAATCGGCGGGTCATCGCGACCACGAAAATCGCCGTGGTCGCGCCCCAGACCGCGCCGACGCCGGCGCGTACCGCGAGCGCGTGAAAGCGCTGTGTCCAGGACTGGCCGTTGAGCCCCCAATCATTGAGAGGGTGATGATCGATCGTCATCTGGTAGAGCTGCTCGGCGATACCCGAGACGCACGCACCGACGACGGAGGCCGCCAGGAACAGCAACGTCGCTCGCCGCAGCCCGGATGTAAAACCGAGCGCCCACGCCGGAATCAGCGACGTCAACGCGCTGGTCGTGATCGTCCAGAGCAGAAACGGCCCCCACGGCAGATCGAGCATGCGCGCCGCGTTCAACGTGCCTGCCAGACGCTGGGGGAGGGCTACGCGTTGAAGCTGGAATTGGGTCTGGAAGCCGGCTTCGATCAGGGCCGGCCCCTGACCGTGCCGGCCTGACATCAGCACGAACCACAAGATGCCCGACAGCAGGATGCAGAAGAAGCAGAATACGACGCTGAGCTTTAGCAGGACACGCTTGAGCACGAGCCCCTGCATGATCGGAGGGGCCAGTACCGCGAAGGCGATAACGCCCAGAATGCCAATATTGATCAGTGCCGGGTGCTCCGCATTCAGCGAGATTTGCTTGCCGAAGGCCGTCGCGGAGATGGTGCTGAAGACTGGAGTCAGCGCGGAGACGAGCACCCAGGCAAGCCAAATGGGCCAAGTAACAGGTCGCAGGGAGACGGGAGGGGCAGGCTCTGTTGCACTCATGGAGGAATTTCAGCAATCCTTGTTCACAGGCGCGACCCGCAGAGCCTCGGGTCATCGCCGCACAACAGGAAATAGGCGTCACGTGCCGGATTGCCGCAAGCGTCATTCGCAGCACAGTTAGGCATTCCGCCGGTCGCGATGTGCGGACTTGTGCGGATCTGTGAGCGTCTGTACGCGGGGCGCGGCCGAATGCTTGCACATGCATAAAATTTACTAAATTTGCGATTGATGGTCGGTCAAACCCGAATTTGTTTTGGGTTTAAAAGTTCGCTGGATTGTCTCACTCATGGGTGCAGTCCAGCACTATTACTGTAATAAAGCCGCGACGCTGCAGATAACGCTGCAGGAGCGGCGGTAGCCGCTCCTGTTCGCATGAATCCTGTTCCTGCTTCCGATGCGCCGGTACTCCAGCCTATGGTCATTCCGCAAACCAGATGCCAATCGATGCGCGTTGGAGCGTCAGTGCAGACGGTTTGCAATTAGGTGGTCCGTAGGGCGGATTGAAGCCGAAGGCGTAATCCGCCGCCGGGCTGCAGCAAACCATCCTGTGATACGCCCCGATGCCGCAGCAACTTCATGAACTCGCACCTTGGTCAAACAAGCGCTGGCGCGGCTCGGGCTTCATAACGGCGCTGACCGCGCCGACCGTGCCAGACTGGCTTCGGGCCTCAGCGCGCTTCCATGCAACGGCTATCGACGCACCCGGTTGAGCCCGGTACGATGCGCTTGAAATTGAAGCGGCGGGAGCGCTTTGGTCGGCTCGGGTGGCAGCAAGCAGCGAGAACTCACACGGGGGGCGGCAATGGTGCGGGTGGGGCGTGCGGTGCTGGCGGCGGCGATGATGGCGGCGATGGGCAAGCCCGTCGCGGCGGAAGTGCTCGACGCCACCTATCGCGGCACGATGGTGTGCGACAAGCTGCCGTTTACCAGCCAGCAGACGCGCGAGGCCATCGAGGTCACGATTTCCGGTGGCGCCGTGCGCTACAATCATGTGGTGCGGCTGCGCAACGCCGCCGTCGAAGCCACTGCGGAGCAGGGCACGGGGACGATCGATGGCCAGAAAATCAATCTTCAGGGCAGCTGGAAAAGCGGCAGCCGACAGTACGAGGCAAAATACAGCGGCAGCTTCGTGCGGCGCAGCGCCAGGCTCAAGGGCACGCAGACTTGGACCGACGGCGGCAAGATCGCAACCCGTGCCTGCGCGGGCGCGATCAAGCGGCCGCTGAAGCCATTCCTGCCGCGCGACAAGAAGTAGGCGGCTGCGGCGCTTGTGACGCTCCTCCACTTTTCGGAGCAACATGCCCGCACTATCTCCGTCATCCCGCCATACGGTTTCACACGTCTCGCTGGAGCTGCGAGCCTTGCGGCAGACCTGCGGAGCCGGGCGTGCCTCGCTTCCCCGGCTAGGCGATCTCGCTGTGAGGCGCTATTCTTCCTTCACCCGCGTTGTCTCGGCTGCAGCAAACTGGTGACCCATGGACAGCGATCCCTCACAGATTCCGGTTGTGCCGGTTCCGTTCGATTACGGCCTGACGCACTTTGCGCTGAGCCTCAGAGGACGGGCCAAGATCGTCGCGATCGGCTCGTCGTCGACGGTCGGCCACGGCAGTATCAGGCCCTATCCGGAGCGGCTGCTGGCATTACTCCAGGCCCAATATCCCAACGCGAAGATCACGATGGTCAATCAGGGAATCGGCGGCCAGGAAGCGCCGATCGAGTTTCAGCGGTTTCATACCGACGTCATCGCCGAGAAGCCCGATCTGGTGATCTGGCAGGTCGGAACGAATGCGATCTGGCAAAGCCCGAGCTCGGTTCCTCCACCTCCGTCCTTTGACGAAACCACCAGCGCCATCCGCGATGGACTGGTCGAACTGCGCGACCAGACGCAGGCCGACGTCGTCCTGATGGACCTGCAATATGTGCCGGCCGTGCTGACCCCGGCCAAGAAGGCCAGGGCGATCGCGATGGTCGATGCGATCAGCGACCTAGCGCGGGGCGCCGGCGTCAATGTGTTCCGCCGCTTCGCCTTCATGAAGGGCATGAGTGAGGTTGAACAGGTTTCGTTCGACCGGATGGTCGACCCGGCGGATGAGCACAGATTGCACGACAGCGACTGGACCACGGACCGTGTGGCGTGGGCGATGAAGCTCGCGATCGTCGGCGGCGTCGACAAGGCACGGCCACCGGCAGCCGCGCCGTCGTGACCATCACAGGCAGGTTGAGCGCACGGTCAACCTAGGCGCGTAATGAGCTGCCCCGACCTGAGTACCGTTCGCACGGGGGTCAACGCTTTTGATACGGGTGGAAGATGTGGTCCTTCGCCTTCACTGCCACGTGGCACGAATGTCCGCAGTCCGAGGGGCTGGGATCGGCCGTGAAATTGTCGGAGGCGGCTTCGTAGTTGAACAGGGCGTATCCCCATCCGCCGCTTTGCGGAAACCGCTTGCTGTCCTTTTCCATGACGAAGGCCTGCGTGAAGACATCAGGCACATCCACGACGAACGGCGCCTCGGTGCTCTTCTTGGGCTTCCACTGAAGCTTCGCGATCTTGGAGCCATCCGGGAAAGGCTGCCCGTTGTTCGGAACGCCGGCCTTGTAGGCCTCGATCATGGTCGGATTCGCGACGATCACCTTGAGCACTTCGTCGGTCCGCGCGGAAGAGACCACCGCCCAGTCCTCGTATCCCCTAAAATCAGAGAACGCTATTCCGCTTGGCGAACTCAGCGAATACTTGTCCTGCGCGTAAACGGCCGCGCCGCCCACGACGGCAAGCCCTGCCGCGGTTATCGCAATCGTGAGTTTGCTTTTGCGCTTCATGGCTGATCCCTTTTGGTGCCGGTTTCATCTTGGCCCATTGGAGGTTCCATCTTAGCCATTTGGCCGTGCGGGGGTTATGCGCTTTGCGAGGATCTGCCGTCCATGTGCCAGCGTGTCCACCGGGAAAGCTTCGATTCCCGTTCTTTCGGCAACCCCCACGTTGCCGACATATTGTGGAATCACATACCTTCCGCGCGGGGTAGCTAAGAAACGGGATGGAAACAATGAAGGTCCATGTCCTGGAGCGCGCCCTGACGGCTGCCTGCATCATCGCTGCTATCGCTGTGGTATGGTGGGGCTTCAAGATCCTGTCTGCGTGAGTTAGACGGCATCGGTGGGCTCGACACGCGAGGCGGGACCCGCTGCCCGGGATCTGGCAAGAAGCGCAATTCTGCAAAGCCGTGTCTGAACGGCTTCGCTCAGCGTGGCAAAAAAGATTCACTCGTCCGAACCCAGCAAACAAGGCCAAAATCTGGTTGACGCCGATTCAGAGCTGAATCATGTTGGCGAATCATCGTTGCAAGTTGCGATTTTGCTTCCGCGTAAACCTTCTTCGAATTTTTGGGTGACGCGGCAATGTATTACGGCCTCTATCTGTTCGCGATTGCGCTTGTCATCATGATAGGCCAGCTGGCCTTTGCGCTCGATCAAGTCGCAAGCTTGCTGTATCTGTCATAAGCAGCGACCGAACTCGCGCCTTCGCGAGACGGCGGATTACGCTGTCGCTCATCCGCCTGTCGGCTGGGCTGAAGACTCTATGATGCTCCCTCCAGCGCCTTGCGAAGCGTCACGGCGAGGCGCTCATATTCCTCCGGCTTCGTCGCTTTCAGCGTAGCGAGGTCGGCTGCGATGCGGTCGAGGCGTCGGGCGGCAGCTTGTGCCTTGATGCCATCGATCTCGCGACGGAGCTTGGCGAATTCTTCGAAAGCCGGTGCATCCTGCTGCTCCTTCGGCAAGTCAGCAATGACAACGGCAAGTGCATCCATGACGCGGCCTAGCTGACGACCGTAGCTCTGCGCGGCGACAATCTCTCGTTCGGTATCAGGCGCGCTTGAATTCTGCTCGGTGATGTTGTTCACGATACCGAACCATCCGGGCAATACGGGCTGTATGAAATTCCGGGGCATCGCAAAAAAATCGAGAGGATTGGGCATGGGGCCCTTCATCCAGGACGTCCAGTCCCACCCCGGTGGGTTCGAAAGCTGAGAGTCGCTGCTCATGACGCGGCCTCCTTCCGGCGAAGTCGACAGATGGAACCATACGATATTGGGTCTGGTCGCACGCATCAATGCGCGCCGTCCGAGGTGACCGCAATTTGACAGCTTTGCCATCGCCCGGTCGGGCTCAATTGCGAGCAGCGCGCCGGATTTTACGAACGGCCGGAACCGCGACTACTTTAGTGGCGGATTACGCCGATCGGGCCCGCGCCTTGCGTGATCCCGTTCGGCTCCAATCCGCCCTGCGGAGTATAGCGATGCGGATGCGCTGCGCTCAGTTCTTCAGCACGATCCTTCCTACGACTTTTCCGGCCCGCAATTCCTCGATCCATTTCTGGACGTCGGCCATCGGCTCTTCCTTCATCGGCGTCGGCTTGATCTTGCCGGCGCGGGCGAGCGCCATCAATTCCTTGGCCTCAGCGAGGGTGCCGACCATGAAACCTTCGATGGTCATGCGCTTGTAGACCCATTGCACCATCGGCAGGCTGAAATTGCCGCCCATCAGGCCGGACACCACGACCTTGCCGCCGCGCGCGACCGTCGAAACGGCGAACTGCATCGATTTCTCATTGCCTGCGAAATCGACCACGCCGTCGAAGCCGCCTTCGGTCTCCTTCAGGATGCGCCTGACGATCTCAGGCTCGGACGGATCGTAGGCCGCCGCGGCGCCGTTCTTGAGCGCGGTCTCGCGCGCGGCCGGCGAGAGATCCGCGACCGTGATGTTCTGCTTGAACATCGCCTGCGCAAATGACAATCCCATCATGCCGACGCCGCCGAGCCCGATCAGCAGCAGATTGCGCTGCCGCGGGCGGTCAACCAGCCGCTTCAGCGCGCCATAGGCGGTCACCCCCGAGCACATCAGCGTCGCCGCCTGGTTGACCGGCAACGGATCGTAATCCAGCAAATACTTTGCGTCGGGCACCAGCACGTGGGTGGCGAAGCCGCCGTCGATCGAGACGCCGAGGAAGCGCTGTTTGACGCAGAGGTTTTCATCGCCATTGGCGCAGTCGCGGCACTGTCCGCAGCCGATCCAGGGGAATACCGCCTGCTTCTTTCCGATCAGCTCCTTCGGGGCATCGGGACCGACTTCATCGACCACGCCGGCGATCTCGTGGCCGAGCGTGAACGGCAGCGTCATGCCGCGCGTGGTGTCGAGCCTTTTGCCGCCGCCCAAATCGGCGTAGCCGTCCTGGATGTGCAAGTCGGAATGGCAGAGCCCACAGCGTTCGATGCGGACGAGGACTTCGCGGCCCTGCGGCTTCGGTGTGTCGACGATGGTTTCGCACAACGGCGCATCGAACTTGACCAGCGACTGGCGACGCATCAGCGCCATGGCAATATCTCCCTTGAGCAAACGTTTCTTCAGAGCGTTTGGGTTTTTGTGCTTCGTATATCGGTCAATTCGCGGGCCATGGCAACAAAGCCGGAGACCGGAATGGTCTCCGCCCGCCTTGTGGCGTCGACCCCGGCGGCCTCGGCCAGCCTTGCCGGGTCGACGGAGAGCGATTTGAGGCTCTGCCGCAGCATCTTGCGGCGCTGGCCGAAGGCCGCGGCCGCCACCTGTTCGAGGGCGCGGCGGTCGCATGGCGCAGGCGCGCTGCGCGGCACCAGCCGCACCACCGAGGAGGTCACCTTGGGCTGTGGCACGAACGCGGCCGGCGAAATGTCGAACAGGATTTTGGTTTCAGCGCGCCAGTTGGCGAGCACCGCGAGCCGGCCATACGCCTCGTCATCCTCCTGCGCGACGATGCGCTCGGCGACCTCGCGCTGAAACATCAGTACCATCATGTCGTACCAGGGCGGCCATGGCTCGATCGAGAGCCAGTCCACCAATAGCGCGGTCGCGATGTTGTAGGGCAGGTTGGCGACGATTTTTGCGCGTTGGCCGTCCAGCATCGGGCGGGGATCGAAACGCTGCGCGTCGGCGTGCACGATCTCGAGCCGGCCGGGATAACGTTTTGCGATATAATCGAGCGGGGCCAGCGCGCGCTCGTCGCGCTCGACCGCGATGACGCGCTTCGCGCCCAGCGCCAGCAGCGCGCGCGTCAGCCCGCCGGGGCCGGGGCCGACCTCGATGATGGTGGCGCCTTCGAGGGGACCGGCGGCGCGCGCGATCCGCGCTGTGAGGTTGAGGTCGAGCAGGAAGTTCTGGCCGAGCGATTTGCGTGCCGACAGGGAGTGTTCGCGAATGACGTCGCGCAGCGGCGGCAGATCGTCGATCGCGCTCATGAAGGCTTGGTTGCCGCCATCCGCGCGGCGAGCCGCAAGGCTGCCGCGAGACTCGACGGGTTGGCCTTGCCGGTGCCGGCAATGTCGAAGGCCGTGCCGTGGTCCGGCGAGGTCCGGATGAACGGCAATCCCAGCGTGACGTTGACGGCGTCCTCGAACGCGATCGTCTTGATCGGGATCAGCGCCTGGTCGTGATACATGCAGATGGCGCAGTCGTAGCTGGCGCGGGCCGCGGCGTGGAACATGGTATCCGCCGGCAACGGGCCGCGGGCGTCGATGCCCTCCGTGCGCAGCGTTTCGATGGCGGGTGCCACGATGTCGATGTCTTCGCGACCGAGCGAACCGTCTTCGCCGGCATGCGGATTGAGGCCCGATATCGCGAGCCGCGGCCGGGCCAGGCCGAAATGCGCCTGGAGATCCGCGACCGCAATCCGCGCGGTCGTCACGATCAGCTCGCTCGTGAGCTGGGCCAGCGCCTCGCGCAGCGACAGATGGATGGTGACGGGAACGACGGCGAGCGCCGGCGACCACAGCATCATCACCGGCTGCGGCGCGCGGCCGCCATCGGCGGCAAGCTCGGCGAGAAACTCGGTGTGGCCGGGATGGCGGAAGCCGGCGCGGTACAGCACGCTCTTGGCGATCGGGTTCGTGACGACGGAGGCGGCTCGACCGCGCCTCACATGGTCGACGGCCTGGCGAATCGAGGCCAGCGCAGCGGTCGCGCTGCTATCGTCGGGCTGTCCGGGACGTGCGGTTGCGATTTCGCCCGTCGCCACCACGGGCAACGCTTTCGCAAATGCCGTGCCGGCTTCCTCGGGCGCGACGTCGGCAAGCTCGACTTGCAATCCCAGGATTTTCGCGCGGCCGGCGAAGAACGCGCGGTCGCCGAGCAGATAGAACGGTGGAAGGTTGAATTCGCTGCGCCGCAGCCAGGCTGCGAGGGCGATGTCGGGGCCGATGCCCGCGGGCTCGCCGGATGTCAGCGCGAGAGCCTTGGTTCCCAGAACCTCTGTCTTCAGAGCCTTGGTCTCCAGAGACTGGGCCATCAGAGCCTGGCCATCAGCGACATTCGATCATCGCGGCTTTGCGGAGGTCGTTCAGATAGGCTTTCTGCTTCGTCTCGTATTTCTGGGCGAACATCTTTTCGCGGATTTCCCGCTTCTTCGGCGTGTCGATCTTGGTCGGTTTCCGGTCGCACAATGCCACCATCTCCACGCCCTGTTTGGTGATCTCGGGCGGGGTCAAATGACCGATCGGCGTCTTGTCCAGCAGCTCGCGAAGCGGGCCGGGAATGTCGGCGGAAGTCTTGGTGACCGTCTCGCGGATCGCAGCATTCTGCATCGACTTGAAGTAGGAGTTGGCCTGCTCGCAGGTCTGGACGCGCTCGCGCAGGGATTCCGCTTCCTTGCGCCGCAGGTCAACCGCCGTAGACGCCGAACCGCGCGGCACGATCAGCACGATCGGCTGCAGCTTGTATTCGAATGCATCGGTCTGGGTCGTTTCGCCGCTTCCCTGGGCGGCGTCGTTGACGTCCTTCTCACCGACTTGCAGGCTCTCCTTGAAGCGGCCGCGCACCAGGCTGCTCCATACCATCTCGGCCTTGAGGCGGGCCTTCAGCGTTTCCGGCCGGACACCCTGGCTCTCCAGGGATTTGGTCAGCTGTTCGGGCGACAGACGCATCCGCTGGCTCATTCCCGAATAGGCTTGATCGACATCGCTGGCGGTGGGATCGACGCCATACCTCTTGGCCTCCTTGAGCTTCACCTTTTCGTTGGTCAGCTCGTCGAGCACTTCCTGCCGGGGCATCTGTTTGCGCGTGGTCAGGAAGTTGAGCTTAGTACGCTGCTCGATATCGAGACTGGTGATGGGTTCGCCGTTGACCATGCAGGCAATGGATTGCGCCGGCAGCGGCGAAACCCCGCCGGCCAGTACGGCAAGCGCGACGGCGCAGCCGGCGGCAAGGGACCAGACACGGGCCCAAGGTCGGCCAGAAAGCAGCTTGATGGTGGTCATGATCATGTCAGCCGTATCAACCAATTCGTACCGCGTTGCGCTGGGTACTCTCCGGCACGGAAGGGGGCCTCACGCTACTGAATGCCGCCGCCGCCGGCCGTCGAGGACGAATTCGCAAGCGTCCGCAGGCCGATCTGCAGCATGAATGCGTGGCTAAGCACCGGCGGCGTCGTCCCGGCGGAGTAGCTGTAGGACGTGACGTAATTGGCCGCCAGCACGAAGCAGTCATCCACATAGCCGGCGCCGACGACGTACTGGTTCAGCTTGTTGGCTTCAAGATCCCACCGTGCCGAGCCCGACACGACCCAGTTCGCCGCCACCTTGACCGAGGCGCTGCCAAGCAGGCCTTCGCGCCGCGTCAGATAGCCGAGCTCCGGCTGCGCGGCATAATTGCCGTAGATCATGCTCACCGACCAGCGGTCGAACGCGGCGCGCCCTTCGGCTTCGAAGCGGTTGAGGTTCTGCGTCGTCTCATCAATGCGCGAGCGCACGCTGAACGTATAGGTGCGGTTCGGCGAATAATTGATGCGGGCGACGTAGTCGGAGCGGGCGTTCTGCAGGCCGGAATCGAGCCCGGTATTGGTCGCGTCCTTTACCGCATACGAATTCAGCCCGAACAACTGGTAGGATTGTCCGAAAAGGACGTTGACGCTGCCGCCACGATCGAACTGCGTGGTCGCCTGGACGCCGACATTGGCGCGTCCGCCGCCTTCGACGCGGTCGTAGCCCGAGAACTTGTCAACCGCGAACAGGTTGCTGGCGTCGAACACCATGCTCTGGGCGTCTTCGTTGGGCAGCTTGCCGGCGTAGGTCTCGTTGGGACGGGCGATAATCTGCGCGATCGGCTCGATCGTGGTGGTGCCCCAGGGCTGAACGTTGATGAAAGGATAGCGATACTCGAGGCCGACGGCCGGCATCGGGCGCAGCGCCTGGGTGTCGCCGACGGGAAGGAAATTCGAAACACCCGGCTGGTTCGAAACCGAGGAATTGATGGCGTCGACGCGCAGAATCGCAAACGGCGTCCAGATTTGACCGAACGGATCGGTGTACGACTTCCGCCATTGCGCCTCTGCCGTCAGGCGCGTGTAAGTGCCGGGGAAGCCGCGCAACAGGCATTGCGACGGCGTCCGCGCCAGTGGATCGGCGGAGGTCGTTGTGCACAGGCTGGCGGTGTTGGCCAATGTCGTGATCGGGTCGAAGGCCGCCGTGTCACGCGAGAGGTTGGTGAAGTTGGTCTTGTAGCTGACTTCGCCGCCAAAGATCGGGCTGTTGATCACGTTGTTGTAGTCGATCACTGGATAGATCACCGGCACCTGATTCTGATTACCGGAGAAAGAAAGGTAATAGATCGTGCGCATGTCGAAGTAGCTGCGGCTGCCGACACCGGTCAGATATAGCTGCGAGATCGCTTCCGTCGGCAGGCTCAGGAACGAGCCCAGCGGGTCCTTGTACTGGGCCAGCCGATAGTCCGAGAAGAAGTAGTAGTCCGACAGCAGAACGCCGTCCCAGCCCCAAACCCATTTGTCGTTGATCGCGAACTGGCCTTTGGTGTCGAAGCCGCCGCGGAACTGGCGGTCGCCGGGCTGACCGGCGTAGGCGCCCGGGTCGAGCTGGTCGATGCCGTAGGCGCGGATCTGGTAGGAGCCGTTGATCAGGCGCTGGCGGAATTCGCCCTGGAGCAGCACGCCCTGCCGGCTGGTGAAGCGCGGATTGAAGGTCGCGTCATAGTCCGGCGCGATCGCCCAGTAGAACGGGGTTTCCACGCCGAAGCCGTAGCCGGTGACCGTTGTGTAGGACGGCATCAGGAAGCCGGTCTTGCGCTTGACGGTCGGATCGGGCGTCGAGAAATACGGCAGATAGGCCAACGGCACGCCGAAGAACTCGAGCTGCGCGTTTTCGAAGTACAGCATCTTGTCGGTCTGGTCGTGGATGATACGCGCACCCTTGACCTGCCACAGCGGCGGCTTCTTCGGATTGTCCTTGCAGGGCGCGCAGGCGGTATACACGCCGTTTTCGAACACAGTGTAATTGCCGGCGGAGCGGTCGGCGCGCGTCGCCGCCATCCGCGTCGCGTCCGCGGTATCGACGCGCAGCGAATCGACGAACCCGTCGCGGTAGTCGTCGCTCAGGTCCATGACGTTGGCGTAGGTGACTTTGCCTTCCGCATCGGTCAGGCGGATGTTGCCTTCCGCATGCAGCCGCTTGGTCTTCTGGTCAAAGATGACCTTGTCGGCCTCCACGCTGGTGCCGTTGTAGAACATCTGCACGTTGCCGACCGCCGACACGCGCTGGTTGTTGTAGTCGTAATCCACCTCGACCGCTTGCACGGTCATCTTGCCGTCATTGGTGACGGGACGCGGCGACGGCTTGGGTGGCCGCGGATTGTAGGTGAAGCTTTGCGCCGAGGCGGGAGCCGTCAGGGCAAGCTCAAGCGAGCCCGCGAAAATGAATCCGGCGAGCAGCGCAAACATAGAAACGCCAAAGGCAGCCATGCGGGTTCGATCGCGGCGCACATCGGTGCGCCGCCTGAACGCAGGCGACCTCAATTGGCGGGCGGCGACAACGGCCACTACCCGTCCTCCTGGTACAACAAGGCCAAAAAGCCGGTGAGGCCACCCACACAAACGGGCAACCACGCCGCAGCGATCGGATGCATCAACTCAGCCTTGCTCAAATCCTCAGTAACTTTCGATAAAACGTAGAGCAGAAAGCCTGCGCCCACGCCACTCAAAACCATCTTTTGCACGCCGCCCATCCGGAAGAAGCGAAGGCTTACGGAAGCCGCCAACATCACCATTGCAGCCAGCAAAAATGGCTGTGCGATGAGCTTATGGTACTGCAGACGGTAGCCTGCGGTCGCGAAGCCCGAGCTTTCGGACGAACGGATATAGCCGGGCAGTTGCCAAAAAGACACGGTTTCGGGGGTGGAGAAACTGTTGCGAACCTGGGCCGGGGTGAGGGTGGTCGAGAGGTAATAGCTGTCCTGATCAACCGGGGGTTTGTCCAGGGAGTATCGACGTACCGATTTGAAGGCCCAGCGGCCTTTTTCGAGGGTGGCTTCGCGGGCTTCGATTCGCTCCTTGAACTGGAGATCCGGATCGAACCGGAACACGGTCAGTCCGGTCAGGCGGACACCCTGCTGCTCGCTGCGCGCCGCATTGATGATCGACTGGCCGTCGCTGTTGATCTGGTTGAGCCAGAAGCCGGAGGCGTCCTGGATGCCGCCGCCGGGGGCCGAACCGAACAGTTCGGCCTCCATCCGCTTGGAGAGTTCGCGCAGGTTCGCCGACATCGGATTGTAGGCGACCGTCGCCAGGGCGCCGAGGATGATCGCGCTTGCCAGCGCCGGAGAGATGAACTGCCAGGCGGAAACGCCGGCGGCGCGCGCGACCACCAGCTCCAGCCGTCGCGACAGCGCCAGATAGCAGGTCATCGCGCCGATCAGGACACAGAACGGCATCAGCTTTTCGAGCAGCTGCGGCACGCGGTAGAGCGAGGTCTGCGCGATCGTGATCGCGGAGGCGCCGATGAGGCCCGAGGTCTTGCGGACCATTTCAATGTAGTCGACCAGCACGAGCAGCACGAAAATGCTCGCAAACACGCCCACCGCCGAGACCAGGAAGCGGCCGGCAAAGTATCGCCCGAGCGTATTGGTCATCATGCTCATGCTGTGGCCGGCCGTCCAAAGAGCCGCGCCAGCCGCGCGTTCGACCTGTTGATGGCCTCCATCAGCGCCGCCGGCGGCTCTACCACGATTCCGCCAATGATCATCCACAGCCCGACGCCGATCGCACCGAACAGCATCAAATACTGGACGAGAGCCATACTCGGCGTCTTCACCGTCATTACGGATAGGGCGAATCCCGCCATGCGCAGCCCGAACACCGCGAAGATCGATCCGCCGATCGAAAAATTGCGGCTCTGGCGCGTGGTGCGCGGTGTGCCGAGAAACGCGAAGGTCAGTACCGCGAATGCGAAGGGATAGACCGGCGACAAGAACCGGTCATGCAGTTCGGCGTAAAATTGCCCTGACAGCTGCTTGACTATAGGATCGTCGTCGGAGGGTGAAACCAGCTCCCACAGATAGCGTTCGCGAATCCCAAGCGCGACGTCGCGGCCGCGGTTGGAGAATTTCGACATGTCGAAGGCATAGCGGGCGAAAGCCACCAGCGCCGGATCGCGCTTTCCCGCCTCGAAACGTTCGAGGTTGCCGTCCTCGAGCACCAGATAGGAGCCGCTCTCGTTCTTCAGCACCGTGCCGTGGTCGGCGATGATGGTGACGCGCTCCTTGGGATCGCGGCGGTCGTCGACGAAAATGCCGCCGAGAACGCCGCCCGGCTGTCGTTCCCGGATCCTGATCGTCAGGTTCTGGTCGAGCTGGGCGAAACGTCCGGGCTGCAAAATGTTGGTCAGCACGTCGGCCGTGATCTCGGCGTCCCATTGCTTGATCCGGCGCAGGCCGTCGGGCGCGAGAAAGGCCGCGATGAAGATGACAAGGGTCGCCACCACACAGGTGGCGAAGAAAAACGGGCGGAACAGCCGGTACGGGGAGAAGCCGGCGGCATTCATCACGATGATTTCGGAATCGGTGGCGAGCTTGTTCAGCGTGTGCGAGATCGCAATCATCAGCGCGATCGGCGCGATGACCAGGACCAGCGCCGGGATCACCAGGCTGGTGATGCCGAGAAAGGTGATGATGGTCTGGCCCTGGCTCGTCATCAGGTCGATGCCGCGCAACGCCTGTGTAATCCAGATCACGCCGGTGAGGCTGACCAGGACCAGCGCGAACGACGCGAGCGTCGTCCGGAAAATGTACCTGTCGATCGACCCCATCGTTACTGCACGTTCCCACCTTGCGCGCCCAAACAGCGACTTCCGACCACCCCTTTTTGAGGGTTCCCCTAGGTCGGCCCGCCAATCATCAGCCGTTCACAATCTCACTACCATCCCTTTGATCCGTCAACAAAATGGCCGGGCCGTGGCGTCTCCTAAATATGGCTAATAATTCACTTCATGTGGCCTTCCGGCCACTGCGCTTGGCAGTACCGTGGCTTGCGGGCCATAGTGCGGGAAACATCAGGTCCTGAGCGATTTGGGCCGTTACCGAAGAGAAACATTTCCATCGTCGGGGCCGAATTCCGGACCCCTCGGCAGCCCTGAATTCTGGAGGATTTACCTATGTCCGACGCCGTCAAGGTCGGCTTTGTCGCTTTTTCCGCAGCACCCCGTGGCGTTCTCGTGGCGTTTTGCGACGACGCATTGAAGTTCGGCGAGACAACACGGAAGGCGCTCGGGAAGGCAGCCGATACGGTCAAGCGGGCGGCGGCAGCCAACCAGTTCAAGGGCAAGAGCGGGTCGACGCTCGATATCCCGGCGCCGGAGGGAATCAAGGCGGAGCGCCTGATCGTGGTCGGTGTCGGCAAGGCGGCCGATATCAAGGAGAAGGATTTTCTCAAGTTCGGCGGCGTGACGGCCGGTAAGCTCAACGCCGCCAGTGAATCGGTCACCGTGATCGCCGAACTGCCTGACGGGGCGATGCAGGGCGATGCCGCCGCCGCGATCGCATCCGGCCTCCGGCTGCGTGCGTATAAATTCGACCGCTACAAGACCAAGAAGAAGGACGGCGAGAACGGCGAGCTTCGCGCCGACGTTTCGATCGCCGTCGCCGATGTCGCCGCCGCGCGAAAAGCCTTCGCGCCGGCATCTCACGTCGTGGACGGCGTGGTGCTGGCGCGCGAACTCGTTAACGAACCGCCGAACGTGCTGTACCCAGTCGAATTCGCGCGCCGCGCCAGCCAGCTCAAGAAGCTCGGCGTCGAGGTCGAGGTGCTAGACGTCGAGGCGATGCAGAAGCTCGGCATGGGCGCTTTGCTCGGTGTGGCGCAGGGCTCAACGCAGCCCGGCCGCGCCGTGATCATGCGTTGGAACGGCGGCAAGAAGGGCGGTCAGCCGGTTGCTTTCATCGGCAAGGGCGTTTGCTTCGACACCGGCGGTATTTCCATCAAGGGCGCCGCCAGCATGGAAGACATGAAGGGCGACATGGGCGGCGCGGCCTGTGTGGTCGGGCTGATGCATGCGCTGGCGGCCCGCAAGGCAAAGGTCAACGCGGTCGGCGCCATCGGCCTGGTCGAGAACATGCCTGACGGCAACGCCCAGCGCCCCGGCGATATCGTCACCTCGATGTCGGGGCAGACCATCGAAATCATCAACACCGACGCCGAAGGCCGGCTCGTGCTGGCCGATGTGCTCTGGTACGTGGCGAAGAAGTTCAAGCCGAAATTCATGGTCGATCTTGCGACGCTCACCGGCGCGATCATGGTCGCGCTCGGAACCGAATATGCCGGCATGTTCTCCAACAACGACGAACTGGCGGAACGGCTGAGCAAGATCGGAACCGAAACCGGCGAGCGCGTCTGGCGCATGCCGCTTGGTCCCGAATACGACAAGCAGATCGATTCGCAGTTTGCCGACATGAAGAACACCGGCGCTCGCAACGGCGGTTCGATCACGGCGGCGCAATTCCTGCAGCGATTCGTCGACGGCACGCCGTGGGCGCATCTCGACATTGCGGGGACCGCGATGGGCGCGCCGAAAACCGATATCAACCACTCTTGGGGTTCCGGCTATGGCGTTCGGCTGCTGGACCGATTGGTCTCGGAATACTACGAAGCCACGAAGTAATCTGGTTGCAGCCGGAATGACGGAAATCCTGTTCTATCATTTGCAGGGCATGTCGCTTGAAAGCGTATTGCCGTCGCTGCTGGAGAAATCGCTCGAGCGCGGTTGGCGCGTGGTCGTGCAATCGACTTCGCCGGAACGTACCGAGGCGCTCGATGCGCATTTGTGGACCTACAGCGATGATTCGTTCCTGCCGCACGCCACATGGCGCGCCGGCGATGCGCAGGACCAGCCCATCATTCTCTCGATCGAGGAGGGCAACCCGAATCGGGCCAATGTCAGGTTCCTGATCGACAACGCGGCGTTGCCGGCCGATTGCGACAGCTACGAGCGGGTGGTGCTGGTATTCAACGGCGACGATGACGACGCGCTGACGGCGGCGCGCGGTGCCTGGGCTGACTGTAAGACGCGCGGTTTCGAGCTGACCTATTGGCAGGCCGACGAGCGGGGCCGCTGGCAGCGGAAGCAATAGTGATGCCTGGAATGAGCGACCTCTTGTGAATTAAAGCTTCTCGGGAATTAGCGATCCCTGTGGATTAATGATAATCTGCGGTTTCTGCGCCGGAGCTAGCGAGCAGCCATGGTGGTGCCGCAAAGTGATGGTCGGACAAATCGTACAGTTTGGGGCGGAGCCTGGGTCTAGCGTGCGACGCGGAACGATCAATCGAAAACCACTGCTGACGTTGTTGCTGCTCGGGCCCGCGCTCGCGGGCTGTTCGGGTGCGTCCGACCTCATGTCGAAGGATGCGGACTGGTTTTCGCGCACCGGACGCGTGTTCATCCGAAACGTGTCGATCGAAACGCCGCCGCTCAGCCCGGAAAAGGCCGTGACGCCGGATGAACTCGTCGCGGCGGACGGCGGCTGTCCCGGAATGGCGCCGGCGGGCGGTGGTGCCAACGCGCTGGCAGACGGCGCGGCAGGCGCGCCGGCCCCCTCGACGACCGGGACGGTGGCGCTGGGCCACACCGAATGCGACGTCGTGCGCGGCATCGGTGCACCCGACAACGTCAATTTCTCCAGCAACGCGCGCGGTGACCGTGTGGCGGTCATCAACTATTCGCGTGGCCAGCGCGCCGGCATTTATACCTTCACCGCGGGACGCCTGACGTCGATCGAGCGCGGAGCCGAGCCGGTGGCGCAGCCGAAAGGCGCCAAGCCGAAGAAGAAGCCGGCCGCAACGTAAGCCTGTGCTTGCGCACCTGGCGCTGGCGATAGCGTTTTCGAACGAACCGGGTGCCGGTTCGCGCAAGAGAACGCGTCCGGGTCCGCTAGATTGATGCTCTGAATTTACTACCGCTTTCGGCGACACGGCCGGAGCCGGCCGCCAACGGGGAGAAACGACTCCCGAGGGGACATTGGCGAACGCCTGACAGTTTGATTTTCAGGAAGACGGTCGGGCGCGAGCGCGCCAGCGCGACAAGCCCACTACAAACCAACTTAACTTGCTTTGCAAGCCCCTCCAAACCCAGGCGATCTGACGCCGTCTCAACAGGAGGAGATATCCATGGCCTGGGATACACCGACGGATTCGGCGACCTTCCGCAACTGGCCGCATCGCGTCATCCGGCGCGGCGACGCCGTGCGGCCGCTCCCACCGCACGCCCGTTCGCTCCCGGACCTGACCTTTGAGGTGGGCGACGTCCGCCTCAGCCTCAGTGACTATATGGCCCGCCGCCGCACGGCCGGGCTCCTGATCCTGAAGGACAGCGAGATCGCGCTGGAGCGCTACGGTATGGGCAGCGGCCCGGAGAGCCGTCGGACGAGCTACTCGACAGCGAAGTCGATGACCTCGACGCTCGTCGGCGCCGCGCTCCACGATGGCGCGATCGGTAGCTTGGACGATCGCTGCGACCTCTATTTGCCGCGGCTGCGCGGCTCGGCATATGAAGGCGTCACGGTCCGCAATGTCAGGCGGATGTGCTCGGGCGTGGCCTGGAGCGAGGAAGACGACGGAGAGGCCGACGCCGGACGCCTGGACCGCGCCCTGGCGAGCCGGCGGCCAGGCGCCATCCTGGATCTCGCATGCACCCTGTCGCGCGCTCGGCCGCAAGGCGCCGTCTTCAACTATTCGACCGTCGAGAGCTGCGTGCTGGGCGCTGTGATCTCGGCCGCCACGGGCCGGCCGCTCGCCGACTACTGCGCCGAGACAATCTGGGAGCCTGCCGGCATGGAGGCCGACGGGTACTGGCTCCTCGAGTCCGACGGCGGCCTGGAGATGGGCGGGTTTGGCGTCAGCGCACGCCTGCGCGACGTGGGCCGCTTCGGCCTGCTGGTGCTGGAGGACGGCGAAGCGTTCGGTGGCCGACGGGTCCTGCCGCCCGGCTGGCGCGATCTCGCTGGCCAACCCGACAGCGCGCCCACTGCATTCGGTCGGCTCATGCCCGGTTCGCCGGCCGGATACGGCTACCAGTGGTGGTCGGTGCCGCCCTTGCCGGGCGGCGTCAACAACGGTGCCTTTTCGGCGAGAGGCGCGTTTGGCCAGTTCATCTTCGTCAATCCGACCGAGCAGGTGGTCATCGCAATCCAGAGCGCGTGGCGTCACCATCAGGACAGCGATGCCGAGGTCGAAATCGTCGCGATGATCAGAGCCGCGGTACGCGCGCTGCGACCGGACCCGGCGTCGTAGGCCCCCAGCGCGGCGACTTCCCTCGCTACCCTGGTGGGTTCACGGCCTGGCTAGCCCGCCGCTTCGTCAAACTGAGAGCTGGCTTCCAGCCAGCTTTCTTCCGCCCGCCGCAGCGCGCTTTCGGCGCCGGCGCGCGCCTTGCTGAGCTGGGCGGCCTGCTTCGGATCGCGCGTGAACAGATCCGGCAGGGCAAGCGCGGTGTCGATCTTGGCGATGATGCCGTTGATGCGCTCGATTTCGGCCTCGGCCACGGCGATCCGCTGCTTCAGCGGCGTTCGCCTTTCGCTTTTGCCGCGCTCGGGCTTTACGCTTTCCTTGCTACGCTCGCCGCCGCGCTCGCGCGACCCGCCGCGTGCGTCGCCGATCGACAACACCATACGCCTGTAGTCGTCGAGGTCACCGTCGTACGTCGTCACCGCCTGATTGGCGACGACCCACAATTGATCGGCGCAGGCTTCGATCAGATAGCGGTCGTGCGAGACCATGATGACGGCGCCGGGAAAGTCGTTGATCGCCTCTGCCAGCGCCGCGCGGCTGTCGATGTCCAGATGGTTGGTCGGCTCGTCGAGGATGATCATGTTTGGGCCAAAGAACGTGGCGAGCCCGAGCAGCAGCCGCGCCTTCTCGCCGCCCGACAGGCTCTTGACCAGGGTATCGCCGGCCTTGCCGGAAAACCCGATCGCGCCGGTGCGGCCGCGCACCTTGGTTTCCGGCGCATCGGGCATCAGCTTTCGGACGTGATCGTAGGGCGAGCCGTCGAGGTTGAGCTCGTCGACCTGATGCTGCGCGAAATAGCCAACCGAGAGCTTTTCCGCCCGAGTGATCCGGCCGGAGAACGGCGCCAGCTTGTTGGCCAACAGCTTGACCAGCGTCGACTTGCCGTTGCCGTTGGAGCCGAGCAGGGCGATGCGGTCCTCGGTGTCGATTCGCAGCGTGACGCGATTGAGCACCGGTTTTTTCGGATCGTAGCCGACCGAGACGTCATCGACGGCGATGATCGGTGGCGACAGCGTTTTCTCCGGCGTCGGGAAGTTGATTTCACGCACGTCCTGCGTCACCAGCGCGGTGACCGGCTTCATCCGCTCCAGCATTTTCACG
Source organism: Bradyrhizobium sp. McL0615 (assembly GCF_049993905.1). Taxonomy (NCBI): domain Bacteria; kingdom Pseudomonadati; phylum Pseudomonadota; class Alphaproteobacteria; order Hyphomicrobiales; family Nitrobacteraceae; genus Bradyrhizobium; species Bradyrhizobium sp. McL0615. The sequence goes on from NZ_CP188254.1 coordinate 4,407,063, forward strand.
CGGGACTGCGCCTGACGGGCCTTAGAAGCCTTCGCCTTGAAGCGGTCGACGAAGGCCTGCAGCCGCTTGCGCTCGTCGGCCTGGCGCTTGGCGTGCTTGGCGTCGAGCATCTCGCGCGTGGCGCGCTGTTCCTCGAACGAGGAATAGGTCCCCTTGTAGAGCGTCAGCTTGCCGCGATCGAGGTGCAGGATTTGGTCGACCGAGGTGTCGAGCAGGTCGCGGTCGTGGCTGATGACGATCACGGTGCGCGGATAGTTGGCCAGATGGTCTTCCAGCCACAGCGTGCCTTCAAGGTCGAGATAGTTGGTCGGCTCGTCGAGCAGCAGAAGGTCCGGCGCCGAAAACAGCGTCGCCGCCAGCGCCACCCGCATGCGCCAGCCGCCGGAGAATTCCGAACACGGCCGCGCCTGGTCGGCGGTGGAAAATCCGAGGCCGCTCAAAATCGCGGCCGCGCGCGCCGGTGCGGAGTGCGCATCGATATCGACCAGTCGGGTCTGGATCTCGGCGATCCGGTGCGGATCCTCCGCCGTTTCGGCTTCACCGAGCAGCGCGTCGCGCTCCACATCGGCTTTCAGCACGACATTGATGAGGCTTTCCGGCCCGTCGGGCGCTTCCTGCGCCAGGCTGCCGATGCGCCAGCGTGGCGGTAGCGTGATGCTGCCGGATTCGATCGGCAAGTCGCCGCGGATCGCGTGAAACAGCGTCGATTTGCCGACACCGTTGCGGCCGACGAAACCAACGCGCGCGCCGGGCACGATCTGCACCGTGCTGTCGTCGATCAGGAGCCGCCCGGCAATGCGGACCGAAATATTGGTGATGGAAAGCATGCGGCGTTGTCACCGGACCCGGCGCCAAACGCAACCCATTTATCGGCAAATCAGCGATCCGGCCCTCAATGCAGTTCGTTGTCGCGGCGGCGTAATTCGTCAATCAGCTCGCGCAAATGCGGCGACAGTTCAGTATCGGGGCGCAGGCTTTGCTGCAGCCGTTCGCCGATGGCGTCACAGATCGACATGCAGGTCTTGCGATCGATCTGTTCGAAATCGTCGTTGATTCGGGCTTCCATGGGCGGTCTCTACGAGTTCCACCTCGCAGCATTCGCAAGGCTTGAGTGATATTCGTTAGGTCAAGTCACAACGGCGAAATTGGTTTCCGTGCATGACGACATGACTTCGCCTCCGGGTAGTTGAAAAGCGATCGAATTGTGTTCGGAAAAGCCGGTTCCCCGGGCACAAAAAAGCCCCGGCGCGATGGCCGGGGCATAAGTCAGGGGGAAGCTCAGATCAGGTCAGTAGCAGCGGTTCACCAGCCGCCAGCGCGGGCCCCAGGGGGTCGGAACCAGGCGCCGCGCGTAACAGCCGCCATATCCGCCGCCGTAATAGGCCGGGCCGCCGATGAAGACGCGGGGGCCACCCCAGCCATGATAACCGTGATGCCAGCCGCCATGGTGCCAGCCGCCACCCCAGGCCGAGGCCGATGTCGGCGCCAGCGCAGCCGCACCCAGCGAAGCCGCGGCCACTGCAACGAGAGAGAGTTTGCGTAACATGATCGTCTCCTCAAAGTTTCGGTGCCGATTGGCACCATCAGTGAGATCGGGTCCCGTGACGCCTTAGGGCCGGCGGATGCGCGTGCCCTGCGTTCGATCGTTGTTAAGTCTACGGCGGCGAAGCTGAATGCTGACGGCACGGCGGCTTCAGACAGGGTTCACCTGCGTGAAATTGCTGTAATCTTTGCCCCCGCGGCGCGTGCACGGCGCAAAAACACGCCCAAAAGGGGTGGCGGGCGCGTCACACGGTCGCTTGCCGTCGTGAGGTGGCGCCGATATAAGCCCCGCAACTCTCCAACCAGCAGTTTTGCAAGGACGTAAACAATGGCGATTGAACGCACTTTCTCGATCATCAAGCCGGACGCGACCGAGCGCAATCTGACCGGCGCCGTCAACGCGCTGATCGAGAAGGCGGGCTTGCGTATCGTGGCCCAGAAGCGCATTCGCATGACCCGCGAACAGGCGGAAACCTTCTACGCCGTTCACAAGGCGCGTCCGTTCTTCGGCGAGCTGGTCGACTTCATGACCTCGGGTCCGGTCGTGGTACAGGTGCTGGAAGGCGAGGGCGCGGTACTGAAATATCGCGACGTGATGGGCGCCACCGATCCGTCGAAGGCGGCGGACGGCACGATCCGCAAGGTCCATGCAAAATCGATCGGCGAGAACTCGGTGCACGGTTCGGACGCGACCGAGACCGCCGCGATCGAAATCGCGCAGTTCTTTTCCGGCAACGAAATCGTCGGCTGATCGATTGGGAACGCGGCAGGCAATAGCCGCGCGCAACGGCTGAAGGGCCGGGGGGAGAAATACTTGTGAACTGGCTGTGGCAAATCTTGGATCCCGCGTCGATCTCGGCGTTCTTCATCCAGTTCCAGGCCGAGATGCAGCAACCCGCGTTCTGGGTTGCGCTCGGCAAGATCATGTGGATCAACATCCTGCTGTCGGGTGACAACGCGCTCGTCATCGCGATGGCGTGCCGTGGCCTGCCGCCGCGGCAGCGGTTCTGGGGCATGGTGCTCGGCGCCGGCGTCGCCGTTTTCCTGCGCATCATCTTCACCGGCATCGTCGTGACGCTGATGAACCTGCCGTACCTCAAGCTGGTCGGCGGATTGGCGCTGCTCGTGATCGCGGCAAAACTGCTGGTGCCGGAAGACGAGGACGAGGGCGACGTGCACGCTGCCGCACACCTATGGGCGGCGGTGCAGATCGTGGCGATCGCCGACATCGTCATGAGCCTCGACAACGTCATCGCGGTCGCCGCGGCCGCCAATGGCAGCATTCCCTTGCTTGTCCTCGGCCTCGCCATCAGCGTTCCCCTGATCGTCGCCGGAGCTGCGCTGATCATGGCGTTGCTGACGCGCCTTCCGGCGCTGGTGTGGGCCGGCGCGGGTCTGCTCGGCTGGATCGCCGGCGAGGTGATGGCGACGGACCCGGCGGTACAGCCGGCGTTGCATGCGTTCTTCAACGGTCCGGTCGGTACCGGCCTCGATGGTGCCCTCAAATCGCTCGGCATGGCGCCTCAGTTCGCCAATGGCGGGCATGGCGGCGAGGTGGTCCTTGGGATCATCGGCATCATCATCGTGCTCGTCGCGGGCTCGATCTGGCGCAGGCGCAAACTGCAGGGTGCCGAACGCTCCGCGACGGCGTAGGGATCAGCGCTCAGCACCGCGGCGAAGACAGTCGCCCGCGGCGCCGATGGCGCGCGGGATTTGCCTGATCGGTTGCTGATCATTCCCTCGTGAAATGCTCCGCCCATGCCATCTGGCTGCGCGGATCATGCTCGACCAGATCGAGGTCGTGCCTGCCCCTGCACAGGAACATTTAGCAAAGTCCTGACTTCCTTTTGCACACAGCCGGCTCCGGAGAACGGTCATGACGGTGAGCAAGCCCGTCGGCGACAACACGTTCAAGGGCGTACGGGCCGAGAGGAAGAGGGCCGCCACGCGGTAAGGAATCCCGATGCCGCGTTACTTTTTCAACGTCTATCACGACAGGGCCGAGCTGGACGAGGAAGGCGAAGAACTGCCCGACATGCAAGCCGCGTGGCGGGAAGCAACGATGACGGCGGGACAAATCATCCAGGACCTCGACGGCAAGCTCCGTCCCGGCAAAGAGTGGCGGCTGGAGGTTACCGACGAGTTTTCAAATCCGCTCTACGTCATTCACGTCAGCGCCGACCGGGCCAAATGATTTTGGCCGGACGGGCCGTGGGTATGGGGTAGAAACTATTTGGGGCTCTGCAAACCAGGCGACGACAACCAGCGGTCGATGGCGGCCGCGGACTCGGTTGAGACCGCCGTCTCCAACAGACGATCACGTTCATGCCCCGGCGGCAGGCCGGCGGCCTTTTCGCGGGCGCCAGTTGCAATTTGCTTGAGCCGTTCTTGAAGCGGTTGCGGCGGCCGGCTGCGATTGCGCTTTTTCGTCATGGCATAGCTCCTTGTTGACCATGATCCTGGCATGTCGGGAAAGGCGCCTCCTTAACCTTTGTTGGGAACCGTCGTCGGTCGGCGCCGTTTCGTTCAGGTCACGTACGCCGTAACCGGAGGAGGCGCGGGTTTGGACCGGGAGTTGGTTTTGGCGGCCCTGTTTCGGCGGCTCAATACCGTCTCAGGACTGGATGACGCGGACATCGCCGCCATCCGCGGGCTTCCGATCAACGTGCGCCATTGGGAGTCCGGACGGACGATTGTATCCGATGGCAGCCGGCCGACGGAGTGCTGTCTCGTGATCGAAGGGTTTTGCGTCCGCGCCAAAACGACCGTCAGTGGCCAGCGGCAAATTCTCTCGATCCATATTCCCGGAGAAATTCCCGATCTCCAGAGCCTGCATCTGCACAGGATGGACCACGATCTCGTTGCGGTGGCTCCGTCCACGCTCGGCTTTATCAGTCACGCTTCGTTGCGGGCCCTGACACGGGCAAACCCGAACGTCGCCGAAGTGCTTTGGCGCGACACGCTGATCGATTCCGCGATATTCCGGGAGTGGATCGTCAATGTCGGCCAGCGGCCGGCCGCGAGCCGGCTTGCCCACACCGTGGTTGAACTCCGCAAACGCCTTGCCGTCACGGGCCGCGCGACGGGCGACACGTTCGACATGCCGCTGACGCAGGAGCAGATCAGCGAGGCGCTGGGCATCACGCCGGTGCATGCCAACCGCATCATCCGGCAACTGCGCGACGACGGAATCGTCGATATCAACAGGGGGCGCGTGGCGGTGCTCGACGAGGCGAAGCTGGCGGAATTGGCGCAGTTCGACGACCGCTATCTTCACCAGGATCCATCCCTCTGAGGCGTACGAGGTGAGCCCGTGCTGGATATCGAACCGATCAACGGCGGATTTGTTCACCGTCCAGGAACCATTCGGTTCCGGGAAAATTATGCAAGGTGTGTCCTAGGGATAGACACATCAAACTCCAAAGCGGCTGCCGATTGCATCCCGCTGCCAAGGCGTGTTGTCAGCCGCTCTTTTTGGTCACGAACCGTCATGAAGGATTTTTCCAACGCGTCCTTTCCGCCCGAGGTGATCTCGGTGATGGAAGCGGCGTTTGATGGCGCGGTGGCGTCGCTTCCCGAACCGGTCCATTCCAGCCACGTTCAAGCCATCGCCGAAGCGATCCTGCGCGGAGCCCACAGCGGAGAGCGCGACCCGATCGTCCTGCAAAGACTTGCGCTGCTGGAATTGCAGATTACCCGGCGCTGATCGTTGAGCGATTGGCCGGTCGGGCTGCCGATTGATTTTGCCGCAGCCGGGTTCCATACAGCTTCCCATGACCGAACCGTTATTGGGACGCAGCATCAACCGGCTTGAGGACGAGCGCTTCGTGCGGGGACGCGGGCGCTACATTGCCGATCTGGTGGCGCCAAACGCGCTTCATGGCGTCGTCGTTCGCTCGCCGCATGCGCATGCGCGTATCGCCGCGATTAGCGTCGGTGCGGCGCGCCAGATGCCGGGCGTCGCGGCGGTACTCACTGGAGCCGAATTGGCGGCCGACAATATCGGCCCGCTGCCGTGCGCAGTGACCGCTATTCCGATGACAACGCCGCTCGTGGTGCCGCCCTGTCACGCGCTGGCGCGCGACGTCGTTCGTTATGTAGGCGAGCCGGTCGCATTCGTGGTTGCGGGAAGCGCCGAGGCCGCGCGCGATGCCGCCGAGGCCATCGTCGTCGACTATGCGCCGCTGCCGCCGGTGGTCTCGATTGCGGATGCCGTTCTGCCAGGCGCGCCGGCGATCTGGCCTGAGGCGAAGGGCAATATCGCGTTCCAGTTCAACCGCGGCGAGATCGGCCCGGTCGAAGCCGCGATCCGCGACGCCGCCCATATCGTGGAGTGCGAACTGGTCAACAACCGCGTCGTCGCCGCGCCGATGGAGACACGCGGGGCGCTGGGGGAGTTCGATGCCTCGAGCGGCCGTCTGCATTTGACCGCCTCGGCCGCCGGCGCGCATGCGATCCGCGACCTGCTCGCCGATGGTGTCTTTCGCATCGGCAGGGAAAAACTTCGCGTCAGCATTCCCGACGTCGGCGGCGGCTTCGGAATGAAGAACGTGCTCTATCCGGAATGGGTGCTGGTGCTGTGGGCGGCGCGCCGTCTTGGCCGCTCAGTCACCTGGATCGGCGATCGCAGCGAGGATTTCACCGGCTCAGTCCACGGCCGTGACAGCCTCGTGCGGGCCCGTCTGGCGCTCGATAGCGACGGCCGTTTCCTCGCGCTCGACACAAAAGTCCTCGCCAATATGGGCGCCTACATCTCGACGGTGGCGCCGGCCGTGCCGACGATGGCGATGGCAAGCGCGATGGGCGGCGTCTACGCCATTCCGCTGATCGCCTTTCAGACCAGCGGCGTGTTCACCAACACGACGCCGGTCGATGCCTATCGCGGCGCCGGCAAGCCCGAGGCGAATTACCTGATCGAGCGCTGCATCGATATTGCGGCCCACCAGCTCGGGATGGATGCGCTCAAGCTGCGGCGCAAGAACATCGTTCGCCGTTTTCCTCATCCAACCGCGATGGGACTTTCGATCGAGCAGGGCAGCTTTACTTATGCGATCGATCACGCGGTTGCGGCCGCGGAGGGATTCAAGGCTCGCCAGAAAACCTCCCGCAAGCGGGGCAGGCTGCGCGGCCTGGGCTACGCCTGCTTTCTCGAAACGTCGCGCGGCCAGCCCAATGAAGTGGCGGAAGTGCGCGTCGATGACGATGGCCGGATCGATCTGATGGTCGGCACGCATTCCAACGGCCAGGGCCACGAGACCACGTTCGCGCAGATCGCGGCCGATGCGTTTGGCCTGCCGGCGGAGCGCTTTCGGTTTCGGCAGGGCGATACGGACGATCTCGATTCCGGCGGCGGGCATGGCGGGGCGCGCTCGATGCATCAAGGCGGCACCGCGCTCTTGATGGCGGCCGAAGGCGTGATCGAGAATGCGCGGCGGCTGGCGGCCCGCCTGCTGCAGGCCGGCGTAGAGGCAGTTTGCTATGAAGCCGGGATGTTACGCGTGGCCGCAACCGGGCAGGAGATCAGCCTCGAGGAGGTGGCGCGCGCCTCCTACCAGACGCCCGGCGACGATGTCGCGGCTGGTTTGGCGCACAGGGCGACCCATCTCTGCGACCGCTACACCTTTCCCAACGGCTGCCATGTTGCCGAAGTCGAGATCGATCCCGAGACCGGTCGGGTGAGGCTCGACCGTTACGTGATCTTTGACGACTACGGCCGCCTGCTCGATCCGCGCCAGACCCTCGGGCAGGTCCATGGCGGCGTGGCGCAGGGCATCGGCCAGGCGTTGTTCGAGCACGCGCTGTTCGATGCGGAGACCGGGCAAATACTCTCGGGCTCGCTGATGGATTATGCGCTGCCGCGCGCCGACGATCTTCCCACATTCGAGGGCAGCCTGACGGGCGACTTTCCAAGCCGCGCCAACCGGCTCGGCGTGAAGGGAAGCGGTCAGGCCGGCGCCATCGCCGCACCCGCCACCATCATGAACGCCGTGATGAACGCGCTGACGCCGCTCGGCGTGCGGCATCTCGACATGCCCGCGACGCCCTCCCGCATCTGGCACGCGATCCAGGCGGCAGACGCGATCCGTCGTCAATCCTGATCCATCGTCCTGATCCGCAAGCTGACGAATGGCCTGATTGCAGACTTGGTTGTCGCTGCTTGACATGCAGGTATTTACCTGCATATTATATTCTCGATAAGAGCGAGACCAATGCAGGCCGACAAGGTTTTCAAAGCGCTGGGCGACCCGACACGCAGAAAGCTGCTTGACCTTCTTTGTGAAAAGAACGGGCAGACGCTCGGCCAGCTTTGCGAAAACCTCGACATGGCCCGGCAATCGACCACGCAGCACCTCGAAATCCTGGAGGCGGCCAATCTGGTGAGCACGGTCAAGCGCGGCCGGGAAAAGCTGCATTTCATCAACCCCGTGCCGCTTCACGAGGTCTACGAGCGGTGGGTGCGGAAATTCGAACGACAGCGGCTCAGCCTGCTGCACGATCTGAAGAAAGAACTCGAAGGAGAATGACGATGACCAAAGAGACGACCAGCTTTGTCTACGTGACCTATATCCGCTCGACGCCGGAAAAAGTGTTCGCAGCGATCACGAAACCGGAGATCGCAAGGCGTTACTGGGGCCACGAGAACGTCTCTGACTGGAATCCCGGATCGAAATGGGAGCACGTCCGCGCCAATGATGAACGGACCGTCCAACTCGTCGGCAAGGTGATCGAAGTCTCGCCGCCAGCCCGTCTCGTCATCACCTGGGCGAATGCGTCGCAGGCCGCTGATCCTTCCGCCTACAGCCGGGTGACGTTCGAGATCGAGGAATACGACGACATGGTCCGGCTGACCGTCACCCATGATGAACTCGTCGCCGGCAGCGGGATGGCGATTGGTATCAGCAAGGGTTGGCCGGTCGTTCTCGCCAGCCTGAAATCCCTGCTGGAAACCGGCGAGGGCCTCGACGTTTTCGCCAAACCGAAATCGGCTTGATCCCTGCCGTATCACTCAGGACCGGGAGAATGACCATGACCAAGCCCTATATCGGCGGATGTGCGTGCGGCGCGATCCGTTATGAGACGAGCAGCAAACCCATCGTCGAGAGCCACTGTCAATGCAGCGATTGCCAGAAGCGAAGCGGCTCCGGGCATGGATCCTATCTGGTCTTCTCCCGGCGAGCCGACATGAGCATTGCGGGCGAAGCGAAAAACTGGCGGGTAGCAGGCGACAGCGGGAACGAAAAGGACCACGCCTTCTGCCCGACCTGCGGAACGCCGGTCTACCTGACATTCGTCGCGATGCCCGAGCTGATAGCGGTTCACGCGACCAGCCTTGACGACCCGAGCCAGTTCAATCCGCAACTGGTCACATACGGCATCCGCGGCCATGCCTGGGACGTGATGGATTCCTCGCTGCAGACATTCGAGCGAATGCCGCCTGGTTAAACGTCGCCGGGAGCCATACGAACGCGGGCGATCACCTGGACAGCCGCATCGCGGCGGCAAGTGCATCTATGATACGGATCCATACGCCAGCCTGCGGCCGGCGGACGAAGCGGTTGCAGCAAGCCCCGGATGATGCCAGCCGGGGCTTTAAGTTTGCTGCAGATAGAAACTAGATCAGTACTTAGCCACGACTGGACCGCCCCAGTTGAAGCGATAGTTGATGCGAGCGGTGATGAGGTCCACATCCTGGCGGATAGAGTCAGTGCGGAATACGCCGCCGACCGGTATGACCGCGGCACCCAAAACACCTGCCGACGTGAAGCTGTTACTATGGTTACCCATGAACAGGTGATCGTACTCGATCGCAACCGACCAGTTCGGTGCGAATCCGAATTCGATGCCCGTTCCGACGACACCACCCCCGCGTGTTTCACTCGCCGAATCGAAAACGAAGCCTTGGAATGGTGCTGTCGTCACCGTCCCGCGGAATTTGTCGTCGGTAACAGCCGCGCCGCCTTTCACATACCAAAGCACGTTGTTCCAGGCATACCCGACTTGACCGGTGAACAAGCCGAACGCTTCGATCTTGGAATTGTTAGTCCAACGGGGAACGAAAACGCTAACATTGGATCCGGTCAAATCAGCCCAGTTGCCCTGCGCTTCCAGACCGAACACCCAATTGCTGGCCTGCCAGCGGTATCCGATCTGACCACCAGCCGTTCCGCCAGTCGCATCGTGACAACCTTCACGGAAGGCGGGCACGACAGTTGCACCGGGGAAGTTCGTTACATCCCAGCACTTGTGGCTCGAACCCCAACCACCGTTGCCGCCGATGTAGAAGCCGGCCCAACTGTAAATCGGGGCCACAAACGGGGGCGGCGCTGCCTTGACGGCCATATCGGCAGCCAATGCGGGAGCGGCCATGCTCAACAAGACTGCTGATCCAACGCTAGCGAATAGAAATTTCTTCATCGCGTTTTCTCCACCGTCGCTTCTTGATCTATCTGAACTGATAGATGCACCCGCGACCGCCGAAATGTTGTTGTGAGAGACTGCGCTTGATTCCAACTTCCACCTGAAACATAACCGATTTAAAGCAGAAGTTGTGTAACTGAATGGCAACTACCGGCTTTTCAAAAATGGCCGAAAAACGGCTGTTGATAGGTCGCTTTTAGGCAGGCCTGCTGAATCGAAGAGCGCGGTGATGAACGCGCTCGCGCCGCTCGGCGTGCGGGGCACCCCGCGCGACGGGTTCGCTTCTGCAGTCCGCACGGCTAGATCGCGGTGCGCTTGCTCCGCCGGCCATCTCCTTTTGCGGGCCAGCGCCCTTCGTTGACGGCGGCGCGGACCACCTCGACCATTGTCTTGCGAACCTCGAGGAACGCCTTGGTCTGCGGCCGGTCTGCGAGTGAAATCAGCGCGCAGGAGCGCGCCAGCGGCGGATCGATGATGCGGCGCGCGTGATATTTCTCCGCCGCCAGGTCGGCGAGGACGGTGGCGCGGGAGAGGATCGCGCATCCGAGCCCGGCCTCGAGCGCCATTCGCAAGGCCGACAATGAATCGACTTCGAGCGTCTCGCTCGGCGTGATCTGATTGCGGAGCACCTGGGTCTGGATGATGGCGCGCGATGCCGGCATCGGCGTCAGTCCAACCACGCTTCGTTGCGGAATGGCGGAGAAGGCGATCGGGCTGGATGACCGGCCGATCAGGCTCCGATGCCCGACGAGATAGAGGTCTTCCTCCTGCAGCAACTCGACATCCAGGCGGGCATCTCTCGGCGGGTTATAGGCGAGCGCGAGATCAACCGTCCCTGAGAAGACGCGCTCGACCAGTGCCGGCGACAGCGCCTCGACCATCGTCAGATGCACGCCCGGGGAGTTCTTTCGCACTGCCTTCATGACGTCGAGCGCGACCATCGAGAGCGCGGTATGGCTGAGGCCGATGCAGACCGGACCGGTCGCGGCCTCGTTATAGGTCCGCACGTCCTCTTCCGCCTTGTCGAGCGCCGACAGCACGGCGCTGGCATGCTCGTAGAGCCGCCGGCCGGCCGCGGTCAGCGCGATTCCGCGCGGCCGTCGTTCGAGCAGTTTGACGCCCAGCTCGGTTTCGAGGGCGGCGACGTGATGGCTCAGCGCCGACTGCGCCACATTGAGCGTCTCCGCTGCGCGCGACAGCACGCCGGCATCGGCGATGGCGATGAAATACCGGAGCTGCCGCAATCCGAGCGCCACTGAAATTGCCCTCGCATCTAATTATCAGAACAGAATGATCTTCATATTATATTTGTCAGATGTCTATGGGCGCGGCAAGCTGGAGTCAGAACCAATAAAGACCACCCGGGGAGCTCGGCGCATGGATCTACCGGATAGCGTCGTCATCAGTGAGGAGGGGCCTCGCGAAGGTTTTCAAATCGAAAAAGGTCCGATCGCAACCGCGGACAAGATCGCGCTGATCGACGCGCTCTCCGCGTGCGGGCTTCGCCGGATTCAAGTCGGCTCTTTCGTCAATCCCAAGCATGTTCCGGGCTGGGCCGACGCCGAAGCTGTCATTGAAGGGTTCACCCCGCGTGAAGGCGTCGAATATTCCGCGCTGTGGTTCAACGAAAGCGGATTGCAGCGCGCGCTCGCGTTCAGGGACAAGCTGACCCTTGCCGGCTTCATTTCGATGAGCGCATCCGAGCCATTCGCGGTCAGGAACCTCAATCGCGATCGCGCCGGACAGATCGAGGCGATGCGCAAATATGTGCGTGCGCATCGGCAAGCCGGCGTGCCGATCAGCAAGATCATCGTGATGGCGTCGTTCGGCTGCAACTTCGCCGGAGACATCGCACCGGCACAGGTCGTCGAGACGGTCGCGGACGCACTTGTCATCGCGCGCGAGGCCGGCGTGGAGGTGCAGGACGTTGCGCTGGCGGATTCGATGGGTTGGGCAACGCCCGTCCGAATAGCGGCCGCGGTCGGCGCCGTTCGTGACCGCTGGAGCGAATTGCGGATCGCCCTTCATCTGCACGACACGCGCGGGCAGGGCATCGCCTGCGCCTATGAGGGCCTGCGCCTCGGCGTGACCGCGTTCGACGCCGCGGTGGCGGGCCTCGGCGGCTGCCCATTTGCCGGCCAGCCGGGTGCGCCGGGCAACATCGCCACCGAAGAACTCGCACTGCTCTGCGAGGAGATGGGTATCGCCACGGGCCTGAACATCGAGGCGCTGATCGAGGCCGGGCGGCTTGCCGAGCGGATCGTCGGACACCGGCTGCCGAGCGCCGCATTGCGATCGGGAACGCTCGCCGCATTCAGGAGACGGGCTGCATGACGACTTCCTCCAAGCCCCTGGCGGGCCTGAAGGTGCTCGATTTCGGCCACACCATCATGGGGCCGTGCGCCGGCGTCGTCTTTGCCGATCTCGGCGCCGACGTGGTGAAGATCGAGCCGGTCGACGGCGATCCGACCCGGCGGCTGCCGGGCTTCGCCGCCGGATTCTTCGCGACCTACAACCGCAACAAGCGCTCGATCGCGATCGACCTGAAACGGCCCGAGGGACAGGCGATCGTGCATCGGCTGGTCAGGGACGTCGATGTCGTGCTGGAGAATTTTGGCCCCCGCACGATCGAGCGACTGAAATGCAGTTGGGAGGATCTGCGTCAGATCAACCCGCGCCTCGTCTACCTCTCGATGAAAGGTTTCCTCAAGGGACCGTACGAGAACCGCGGCGCGCTTGACGAGGTGGTGCAGATGCAGTCCGGCCTCGCCTATATGACCGGGCCGCCGGGCCGGCCGTTGCGTGCCGGAGCGCCGGTCATCGACATTCTCGGCGGCGTGTTCGGCGTGGTTGCCGCGCTATCAGCGCTTCGCGAGCGCGACGTCACGGGGGCCGGACAGAAGGTGGCCAGCTCTCTGTTTGAGAGCGCGACGTTCATGCTCGGTGCGTTAGTGGTCGGCAGCGCCGTGATCGGCGGACCTGTGCCGCCGATGCCGGCCCGCAAGAACGCCTGGGGCGTCTACGATGTTTTCACCGCTTCCGACGGCGGCCAGGTCTTTATCGGCTGCACGTCGGACGGACACTGGCAACGCTTCTGCGAAACTTTTGGATTCGACGACTGGCGCGACGATCCGCGGCTTGCGGGGAACGCCAATCGTTGCGAAGCGCGCGAGTGGATGCTGCCTGAGCTCGAGCGGCGGATCACGAAACTGCCGCTCGATGAAATCCTTCAAAAGTGCGAAACGGCGCGGGTGGCTTATTCCCGGGTCGGACGGCCTGACGAATTGTCTGACGATCCGCATCTGCTTGCCCATGGCGGCCTGCTTGCGACGGCCGTATCCGGACTGGGCGGCGGACCGCTGGTCGGAATCCCCGCGCTTCCGGTGGAGTTCGGCGACGGACGCGACCGCGCAAGTCTCGACCGCCAGCCGCCGAAGATCGGCGAGCATGCGCACGAGATTCTGAGCGCGGCCGGATATTCGGAGCAGGAAATCATCGAACTGCGTTCGGCGGGCGTGCTGGGCGCTGCGAGCGTTCTCGCATAGAAGCGAATAAGACGAAACTAACGAGACGAAGCGAACAAGAGCGGTCCAACCGCCTCGCGCAGTGCAACATGGTCAGGGAGGAGGCGGAGCATGATTTCCGGCAAACTGGTTCGGGCGAAAGCCCGCATTCTCGGTGTGGCGACCGCGGCCCTTGCGCTGAGCGCGGTCGCGTTGCCTGCCAAGGCGCAACCATTTCCATCGCGATCGATCACGATCCTGGTGGGCTATTCCGCGGGAGGGCAGGCCGATGCCCTGGCGCGGATCATGGGCAAACAACTCGGCGAGAACCTCAAAGTATCCGTCGTCATCGAGAACAAGACGGGAGCCAACGGCATGATCGCGGCCCAGGCGGCCGCACGCGCCGAGCCCGATGGATACACCATCCTCATGGTGACGGATGCGATGGTCGCGATCGATCCGCACCTCACCACCAGCAATCACTTCGACCTTTCGAAGGCGATGGAGCCGCTCATCAACGTCTCGTGGTCGCCGCTGCTGCTGGCCGCGGCCAACAATGTGCCGGCGAATTCGGTCGCCGAACTGGTCGCGCTGGGCAAGCAAAAGACGCAGAATCTGAGCTTTGGGAGTTCGGGCAGCTCGACGCCGCACCGCCTTGCCGGCGAGATGCTGCAGAAATATGGCGGGTTCACCATGACCCACATTCCCTACAAGGGAACGGCGGCCGGGGTGAACGATCTCCTGGGCGGGCAGATCCCGCTGCTGTTCGGCGCACCGACGGCGGTGGAGCCGCTGGCGACGGCGGGCAAGATCAAGGTGCTCGGCGTCACGTCGGAGAAGCGATTCCCGTTGCTGCCCGACGTGCCGGCGATCAGCGAAACCTTTCCACAGTTCAAGATCATCAGCTATATCGGCTTCATGCTGCCCAAGAACACGCTCAAGCCGGTGATCGCTACCTTGAACACGGAAATGAACGAGATACTTGCATCAGACTCGATGCGCGCCTGGCTGGACAAACAGGGCATGGTCGCGGTCGGCGGTACGCCTGATGATTTCAAACGCCAGATCGAGGTTGACTATCAAGCGCGCGGTGAGCTCGTGCGAGCTCTCGGCATTACCGGCGAGTGAGCGAGGAAACGCCTCCGTCTCCTCAAGCGCTCTTTGGTTTCTTCCGGGCAGCGCGCGCCGAAACGTTCAGTGCCGCGGCCTCGCGAACGAGCGCCTTCAACGCCTTTTCATCGATCTTGTCGCCCTGATGAAAATCGATGGCACGCCTTGTGTTGCCTTCGAGGCTTGAATTGAAGAGGTCTGTTGGATCGTCCAGCGCGGCACCCTTGGCGAAGGTCATCTTCACGACAGCCTTGTAGGTCTCGCCGGTGCAGATGATGCCGTCATGCTCCCACACCGGAACGCCCCGCCACTTCCACTCCTCAACCACGTCGGGAACGGCCTGCTTGATGACGCTCCTGATACGCGCGAGCGTGTCGCCGCGCCAATCGGCCAGTTCCTTGATTCGTGCATCGATGTGCCGGGAGGGAGAGCCTCCGCCTTTTGCTTCGTTCGCGCCGCTCTTCTTCATTGTCGCTTTCTTCATGGCTGTTGTCGTTGCGCTCACAGTCGTTCACCGGGCAATTGGCTGGCTTGTTTAACCCAGTCGACGAGCTGCGTTTCGTCGAGATCGTCTTCATGAATGTCGAGATAGCGCACTTCCTTGTGCTTGGATTCGCCTGAAGGGAGAGGGCGAAGCGATGTGCCGCGGAAGAACGTCACTTTGACGTACTTTGTGAAGCAGTGAAAGGCGAGGAACCAGCCGCCCTGATCCTCGACGCCATAGAACGGCGAGTTCCATTTCACGGCCTTGCGCACGCCGGGGACGGTGCGCACGATGAGTGTGTCGAGGTGGCGCCCGACGTCGCGTTTCCAGCCCGGCATGGCCGCGATATAGGCCTGCACGGGCGCGTCGCCGTCTCCCTTCGCGATCTGGGGATTGCCGCCTGAGAGGAGGGGCGGCTTCGCATCGCCACGCTTCGCGGCGGCTTTCTTTGCGACCTTCGCCGACTTCTTCCTGACCATTGCGCGGTTCGCTCCTATCCGGCGGCGCCTCGCCCCCCACGCAACTTGGCGGTATACGGCAGCACGAACATGTACAGACCGGTGAACAGGAGCAAAAACAGCGGGAGCAGTGGTGAGTAGACGACCAGGGCCGGAGGTTCCCCCAATCCCATGGCGACGAAGTTGGCGATGACGGTCACCGTAAAGGCGATCGACAGCCAGCGGTGGACTTGCCGAATAGACGTATTCCAGTTCAATGAGACCTCCTTTGATGTGAAATGAGCTGAAGCGCGCCGCGGCGGATTTCAGTCCGCCCGCGCCAAAACCTCCTCCAGCTTCCCGAAGAATTGCTGCCATCCGACCTTGGCGCCGCCAAAAGCCTGCTTCTGGTCCGGCCGGAAGCCCGCCTGCTCCATGCGCAGCAGCGTTCCCGTGCGCGTTGGCGTGAGCGTAAACGTCACCACGCTCTGCAGATCGAAGGCCGCATCCGCGTGCTTGAAATTCCAGGTGTAGGACAGAGCCTTGTTCGGCTCGATGGCGAGCACCTCGCAGTCCAGCACGCCGCCCCAGTCGCCGCGAAGATTGAAATGGTGGCCGACGACTGGCTTGAAGTCGTTCTTCATCAGCCATTCCTCCATCAAATGCGGTTGCGTGAGCGCGCGCCAGAGCTTTTCTGGCGGATGCGGCACATCGCGTTCGACGACGACAGTGCGTGTTTCGGTCGCTGTATTGGTCATTGGTCCATCCGTTTGAGCAGATCTTCGAGATCGTTGAACTTCCTCTGCCAGAACCCCGCCATCTCGCTTGTCCAGTCGACCAGCGGCGCCAGGGCGCCGAGCTGTGCGCTATAGTGCGTCTGTCGGCCTTCGCGGCGGTCGCGCACCAGCCCGGCGTGCTTGAGAACGCCGAGATGTTTTGAGACGGCCGGCTGCGAGATCCCGGCCTGCGCCGTCAGGGCCCCGACCGTCTGTTCGCCTTGGCGGCACAGCCGCTCGAAGATCGCCCGGCGGGTCGGATCGGCAAGGGTTTTGAAGAGCACGTCATGGGCGTTCGGCATCGGGAATCGATAACCTCTTGGCTATTGTTTAACGCATAGCCGCTGAGCTATGGATTAGTCAAGCAGGAACATGTCAGGCCGCACGACAGTCCCTTGGCCTAATCTTCCCGCATATGATGGCGTAACCTTTGGCCATGGGTCAGGAGATCACGGCCTTAGCCATACTCGGTTGGTTATGTATTATCGCCTGGCCTTGCCGCCGTCTCTCGAAGCAGAGCTGAAGCGAATGCCGGCACATGGTCGTTGTCGCGGGCGCGAGTGACGACCATGTATGGGCAGGAGGTGTTTTATGGGAGATGCCGGTCGCCAGGCCCATTGGGAGAACGTCTACTCGACGAAGGGCGAGAACGAGGTTAGCTGGTTTCAGCAAAGCCCGGCGCCGTCGCTCGAACTGATCGTGCAGGCCGGCGCGGTCAGCAATTCGGCCATCATCGACATCGGCGGCGGCGCGTCGCGGCTGGTCGACCATCTCGTCGATCAGGGGTTTGCGGATGTCACCGTGCTCGATCTATCAAGCGCGGCATTGGAGACCGCGAAGGCTCGCCTCGGTGCGCGTGCCGACCGCGTTCACTGGCTGGTGGCAGATGCCACGATCTGGGAGCCGGTGAAGCGATACGATATCTGGCATGATCGGGCGGCGTTCCACTTTCTCACCGATGCGAAGGACCGCGCCGCCTATATCGAGCGCCTCACGCGCGGTTTGAAAAGCGGCGGACACGCGATCATCGCCACCTTTGCGCTGGACGGCCCTGAAAAATGCAGCGGCCTGCCAGTCGCGCGTTACGACGCCGCGAGCCTGGCGCAGACGCTGGGGCCCGGGTTTCGGCCGGTTCACACCCAACGGCACGAACACGCAACGCCCTGGGGCTCGCACCAGGTTTTCCAGTTCAGCGTGTTTCGCCGCGAGGGTTGAGATCGGGCGAAGCCATCGCGCGCTAATGCGCCATGCCGCGGGCCAGTTCCTGGCAGGCCTCCATGCAGCGGCGGCAGCTTTCGGCGCAGATGCGGCAATGTTCATGCATCGCCGCGTGCGTCTGGCACTCCTCGGCGCACAGCCGGCAGGCGGCGGCGCAGACGCTGAGCATGCGGCGCATTACTTCGTCATCGAAACCGGTCCTGCGGGTCATGATGCGGCCGGTGATGTTGCAGATGTCGGCGCAATCGAGATCCAGGCGGATGCACTGGGTCAGCTCCTGCACCATGCGCTCCGACAGGCAGGCGTCGGCGCAGGAGGTGCAGGTCTGCGCGCATGAATAACATTCCTCGATGCAGCGGATCAGGGCGTCGTTGATCTGGCCCTGGACGGCCGGGTGGGTGCCGATCATTTCGCGGGCGTGCATGGTGGGCTCCTTGCTTGAGGGCCGGCCGCAGACGGGGCGGGCCGCCTATTTTAAGCCGGGGCGAGCGAAAATGTCCTGGCTTTTGGCAATATTCCGCGGCCCTGGATCAGATTGATCCAACGCAATGCGATGGGCCCCAATTGGATTATGTTAACAACCCCGCGCTTTCGTGATGGAACCTGGCTTCCCATCATGGGCCGGAATATGCGAAAACCATTCCCGTGAAGCGCTCCATCCACCTTTGCCGGCTGCTGGCGGTCTTTTTGATCGCAGGCCTCGTATTTGCCCCGCTCGCGGCGCGGGCAAACGCGGATTCAATGGCATCGATGACGATGACGTCGATGTCCGGCGATCATATGGCTGACATGTCCGACGACATGCCGTGCTGCCCGGACAAATCGGCGCCTGTGGATTGCGACCAGTGCCCGTTGATGGCGCTCTGCGTGTCGACGACGTTGCAGGCACCGTTGACGGCCGGCGTTGCCGGAATCCAGCCGGTTACACTTCGAATGCTGCTTCCCGGCAGCGACCCCGAAGTGGAAAGCGTCGTGTACTCACCCCCTCCAAAACCTCCCCGATCCCTGGTCCGTTCGGCGTAACGCCGAAAAATCGCGCGCGGCGTTTTGTGACGTCTGCGCCCTGCTGCGTTCGCAGCTGACCAGAAGATCGAGGGTTATCACCATGAAGGCCAATCAGTTTTCGCGCAGCCTGCGGCTTGCGCTGACCGGCGCTGTCTTGACGTGCGGCGCTACCGGCGCGTTCGCCGATATCAGGAATTACGAGTTCAAACTCGTCGAACCGACCATCAAGGCCGGTCCCGACAAAACCATCGCCGTGAGGCTCGTCGACAAGACGAAGGGCAAGCCTGTTCCGGACGCGGTGATTTTCGCGACGCGCCTGGATATGGCTCCAGATGGCATGCCTGAGATGGCCACCAGGCTCGACCCGCTTCCGGGGACGGAACCCGGCACCTACCAGTTCAAAGCCACGTTCGGCATGGCCGGCCGGTGGCAGTTGTCGCTCGGCGCCAAGGTGCAGGGTGAAACCGGCACGGTCGAAAACAAGCTCGTCATCCAGGCCGACCAATGAAACGGTCGGTTCTGATTGGAATCGCCGCTGCCGTGACGGCTGCGGCAATCACCGGCGTCCTCTCGCATCGCTATCTCCGGCCGAGTGGAGAGACGAAGCACGCAGCTTTCATGGAGCAGGCGCGCGCCGAACCGGGCGCTGCGATCTACTATCAGGATCCGGACGGCAAGCCCTTCTATTCGCTGACGCCGAAGAAAACGCCTGATGGCCGCGACTACCGCGCCGTTCCTGCCGGAGCCGACGTCAGTTTCGACGATCCGGCCGATGTGGCGGCTCCGCCGCCTGCGGATCGCAAGATCAAATATTACCGCAATCCGATGGGCCTGCCGGACGTTTCGCCGACGCCCCGGAAGGATTCGATGGGGATGGATTACATCCCCGTCTACGAAGGGGAGGACAGCGACGACGGATCGGTCAAGCTGTCGCCGGGCAAGATCCAGCGTACTGGCGTCAAATCGGAACCGGCTACCCGGCGTGTGATCCGCACGGCCATCCGCGCTCCCGGCACCATTCAGCTCGACGAGCGCCGCGTCTCCGTGATCGCGATGCGCGCAGAAAGCTATGTCCAAAAAGTTGCCGACGTCACCACCGGCGCGCACGTCGTCAAGGGCCAGCCGCTGATGGAAATCTACAGTCCCGCGGTCTCTTCGGCGGCCGCCGAATACATCTCGACGCTCGGTTCTAAAGTCACCGGTGGCAGCGAGGGCCCGTACGGCAAGGGCTCGCGGCAGCGGCTGATGAATCTCGATGTGCCGGAGGCGGCGATCGTCGCCATCGAGAAGGGCCGGAACGTTCCGATCGGGATCGAATGGACCTCGCCGCGTGACGGCGTCGTTCTGGAGCGCAACGTCACTGAAGGCATGCGGGCCCAACCGGGCGGCGTCCTGTTCAGGATTGCCGATCACTCGGTGGTGTGGGCGGTCGTCGATGTTGCCGAGCGCGATCTGGGCAGCGTGGCCGTCGGCCAGCGCACGATCGTGCGTGCGAGGAGTTTTCCCGGGCGGGAGTTTTCGGGAAAGATCAACGTGATCTATCCGCAGATCACCAAGGAGACGCGGACGGCGCGGGTGCGCGTCGAATTGTCCAATCCGGATTTGCTGCTGATCCACGACATGTATGTCGATGCCGAGATCGAGACCGGCAGTGCAGAATCCGTGCTCGCGATTCCCGAAAGCGCCGTGCTGGACAGCGGCAGCCGGCAGGCGGTGCTGGTTGACAAGGGGGAAGGGCGGTTCGAGCCGCGCGAGGTCAAGCTCGGCCATCGCGGCGAAGGCTTTGTCGAGGTCCGCGAGGGCCTGGCCGAGGCCGATCCGGTGGTGACATCAGCCAATTTCCTGATCGATGCCGAAAGCAACCTGAAGGCGGCGCTGAAGGGATTTGCGGAAGGGACCCAGCCATGATCGCCCGCCTCATCGCGTGGTCGGCGCGTAACCTGCTGCTGGTGTTCTTCGGTACCACCTTCGCTGCCGCCGCCGGCCTCTACGCGCTCGCGCATCTGCCGCTCGACGCCATTCCCGACCTCTCGGACACGCAGGTGATCGTCTACACGGAGTATTCAGGGCAGGCGCCGCAGGTGATCGAGGACCAGGTCACCTATCCCCTGACCACGGCCATGCTCACGGTGCCGCGCTCGAAGGTGGTGCGCGGCTTCTCGTTCTTCGGCGTGTCGTTCGTCTATGTCATCTTCGAGGACGGCACCGACATCTACTGGGCGCGCTCGCGCGTGCTGGAGTTTCTCAACAGCGCGGCCTCGCGGCTGCCCGCAGGCGTGACGCCGACCATGGGTCCCGATGCCACCGGCGTCGGCTGGGTCTACCAGTATGCGGTTATGTCGAAGGAGCTCAACCTCTCCGACACCCGCGCGATCCAGGACTGGAACCTGAAATTCGCGCTGGCCAAGGCGGAGGGCGTCGCCGAGGTCGCCAGCGTCGGAGGCTTCGTCAAGCAGTACAACGTGATCCTCGATCCACAGCGCATGCGCGACCGCGGCATTACCATGCAGAAGATGCGCGAGGCGATCCGCGCCAGCAACGCCGACGTCGGCGGCCGCACCGTCGAGCTGTCGGAATTCGAATACGTCATCCGCGGCAAGGGCTATCTGAAGAGTATCAACGATCTCGGCAACGTCGTGCTCAAGGTGAATGACGGCGCGCCCGTTCTGCTGCGCGATGTCGCGAGAGTCGAACTCGGCCCCGACGAGCGGCGCGGTATCACCGAGCTGAACGGGGAGGGCGAGGTTGCCAGCGGTATCGTGCTGCAGCGCTTTGGCGTCAACGCGCTGGATGTGATCCAGAACGTCAAGAAGCGTTTCAAGGAAATCGCCAGCAGCCTGCCGAAATCGGTCGAGATCGTGCCGGTTTACGACCGCTCGAACCTGATCTACGCGGCCATCGACACGCTCAAGCACACGCTGTTCGAGGAAAGCGTCGTCGTTGCGCTGGTCTGCATCGTGTTCCTGCTGCACGTCCGCAGTGCGCTGGTTGCGATTCTGATGCTGCCGGTCGGCGTATTGATGGCGTTCGGCGTCATGAAGCTGCTGGGGATCGGCTCCAACATCATGAGCCTCGGCGGCATCGCGATCGCGATCGGTGCGATGGTGGATGCGGCGATCGTCATGATCGAGAATGCCCACAAGCATCTCGAACGGGCCGAGCCCGGGCAATCCCGCGTGGCGGTCCTGATCGAGGCGGCTGCGCAGGTAGGCCCGGCGCTGTTCTTCAGCCTTTTGATCATCACCGTATCCTTCATGCCGATCTTCACGCTTGAGTCACAGGAGGGCCGGCTGTTCAGCCCGCTTGCCTTCACCAAGACGTTTGCGATGGCTGCGGCGGCGCTGTTGTCGGTCACGTTGGTGCCGGCGCTGATGGTGGTGTTCGTGCGCGGCAAGATCATTCCGGAGCACAGAAATCCGATCAACCGTTTCCTGATTTGGATCTACCGGCCGGTCATCAAGGCGGTGATGCGCGCCAAGATATTGGTGATCCTGATTGCGCTTGGCATTCTTGCCGTGACGGCGTGGCCTGCACGGCAGCTCGGCACAGAGTTCATGCCCAATCTGAACGAGGGCACGCTGCTCTACATGCCGACGACATTGCCGGGCATCTCTGTCACCAAGTCAGCTGAACTGATGCAGACACAGGATCGGATCATCCGGTCTTTTCCCGAAGTCGAGTCCGTCTATGGCAAGGCAGGCCGCGCCGCGACTGCAACCGATCCGGCGCCGTCGGAAATGTACGAGACCATCGTCAATCTCAAACCGAAGCAGGAGTGGCGGGCTGGCGTGACGATCGACAGCCTGATCGCGGAGATGGACAAGGCGCTCCAGTTTCCCGGCGTCTCCAACGCCTGGACCATGCCGATCAAGGCCCGTATCGACATGCTGTCGACCGGCATCCGCACCCCGGTCGGCGTCAAGGTGATCGGTACCGATCTGGTCGAGATCGACAAGCTCGCCAAGCAGATCGAGCAGGTTCTGAAGGCGGTCCCGGGCACCTCGTCCGCCTACGCTGAGCGCGGCATCGGCGGCTACTATCTGGAGATCACGCCGGACCGCGAAGCGATGGCGCGCTACGGCATCATGGTCCAGGACGTCCAGGACACCATTGCAACGGCGCTTGGCGGGCAGACGGTCACGACGACAGTCGAGGGACGCCAGCGCTTCTCGGTCAACATGCGCTACCCCCGGGATTTGCGCGACAATCCAAAGGCGATTGCAAGCGACGTCTTGGTGCCGATGCCGGCCGGCGGCGCCGTCCCACTCGGCGAAGTCGCAAAGATCGCGCCGGCGCGCGGGCCGTCCTCGATCCGCACCGAGAACGGCCAATTAGCGACCTACATCTATGTCGACATCCGCGACCGCGACCTCGGCGGCTACGTCGCCGAGGCGCAGCGCGCCGTGCAAGCCAGCATCCAGTTCCCGCCAGGCTACTACGTCATGTGGAGTGGCCAGTACGAATACCTTGAGCGCGCCACAGCCCGGCTGAAGATCGTCGTCCCGGTGACGCTGTTGATTATCTTCCTGCTGCTGTACCTCAACTTCCGTTCGATCACCGAGACGATGATCGTGATGCTGTCGCTGCCGTTTGCGCTGGTCGGTGGGCTCTGGCTGATGTGGTGGCTTGGCTTCAACCTTTCCGTCGCCGTCGCCGTCGGCTTCATCGCGCTGGCCGGAGTAGCCGCCGAGACCGGTGTCGTGATGTTGATCTACCTCAACCAGGCATTGGCCGAGATCAAGGGCCGGCGCGAAGCCGAAGGCCGCGCCCTGACGCGTAGCGACCTCTACGATGCCATCATGGAAGGCGCAGTCGAGCGCGTGAGGCCGAAGATGATGACGGTAGTTGCCATCATGGCGGGCCTATTGCCGATCATGTGGAGTACCGGCACCGGCTCGGAAATCATGCAGCGCATCGCCGTGCCGATGATCGGCGGCATGATCTCCTCGACACTGCTCACGCTGATCGTGATTCCCGCAATCTACGCGCTGGTGGAGGGTTTTCGGTTGGGAAACGCGGACGATGCCGGTAGCCGATCCCCAACGCCGGCAACTGAGCCCGTCGAACGAAAGCGACCGGTTCCAGAGCCCGCCGCATAAGGAATGGCATCATGACTATTCGCGCAGGCGACCGGCCTGGGTCCGGACACTCGCCACGCCACCCTCGAATTTTCTTCGGCGCAATGGCAGAAGACTGTAACCAAATCAGTCGCGCCAGCGAACTCATGAGATAGCTGGCATGACGACCCTCGAAATCGAACTCAAGGCCCTGATGCTTGCGAGCCTGGACGGTAACGCGGCGTCGTACCGCTCGCTGCTCGATCGGTTGAGCCGGCGGCTGCGTGCCTACTACAAAGCCAAGCTCGTGACTGTCGGCAAAGGGAAGGTGGAGGCCGAAGATTTGGTTCAGGAGACCATACTGGCGATCCATCTCAAGCGGCATACCTATGATCAGCGGGAGCCACTCACGCCTTGGGTCCACGCTATCGCGCGCTACAAGCTGATCGATTCTCTGCGTCGGAATCGTGTGTCGTTCAGCGAGGTACCTCTCGACGAGGTTGATGAGGTCATGGCGCATGACGATAGTGCCGACGCCGAAAGCGCATATGATATCAGGCGGCTCATGCAACGGCTGCCGCAAGGCATGCAATGCTCGATCCAGGCTGTAAAACTTGACGGACTGAGCATAGCTGAAGCCGCGAACAGATGCGGCCTCTCCGAGTCGGGAGTAAAAGTAAATATTCACCGTGGGCTTAAAGCGCTGGCCGCGTTGATTGCCCGGGAAACGCGAACATGAAGACGGATGACCTAGTTGCGCTCCTGAGTACTAACCTTGAGCCGGTCGACCGCAAGTCGGTCGTTCGCACGCTTTATGTGGCAATTGCTGCAGGGTCGATCGCAGCGTTTGGCGTCGCCGTTATCGGCTTGGGCTTCCGCGCCGACCAAATGACAGCCCGCGCACTGATGTTTCTCGCCATAAAGCTTGCCTTTGCAATCGGGATCGTCGGCCTCGCGCTGCTTTACCTGACGAGACTGGCACGGCCGGGCGGGGAGCGGAAAATCTCGCGCGGCTTGCTTGTCGCTGTGCCGTTTCTCGTCATTATGGTCCTTGCCGCCGTCAGCCTTGGATCCGCACCCCAGTCGCATTGGGAAAAGATGATCGTCGGCGATGAATGGTTGGAATGCCTTCTCTCTATTCCGATCATTGCAATCGTTCCCTTCGCCGTTTCAATTTGGGCCTTGCGAAAAGGTGCGCCCACCAATCTTTCGCGGGCCGGCGCGTTCGCAGGCCTCATCGCGGGAGGCGTTAGCGCAATGGCGTATGCGCTCCATTGCGCGGACGATTCGCTGCCGTTTATTGCCGTCTGGTACGGCGGAACGATTGTGCTGTGCACTCTAGCAGGTGCAGCATTAGGACCACGGCTG
The DNA here is from genome assembly GCF_049993905.1 of Bradyrhizobium sp. McL0615. Lineage (NCBI taxonomy): Bacteria > Pseudomonadati > Pseudomonadota > Alphaproteobacteria > Hyphomicrobiales > Nitrobacteraceae > Bradyrhizobium > Bradyrhizobium sp. McL0615. The sequence goes on from NZ_CP188254.1 coordinate 4,431,981, forward strand.
TTGCGTTGGTGATGACGTATCAGGTGGCTTCACGTCGGCGTGAGCCTGTAACCAGCTGACAATAGGCTCCGTACTCATGGTTAGAAGCGCACATGACGGCGCTTCCACAATCATGGAGCCGGAACATGTCAGCCAAACACCTTCTCACGATGTCCCTCTTGTTGCCGCTCGTGGCGGTCTCCGCGACTGCACAGGCAGGCTCGACCATTACCGATAAGAGCTACTGGCCGAACGAGGCCAAGCAGAGCACGCCGATCGGAGCTGTCTCGCAAACCGGTCCGTATTCTGCATTCGCCTACGATCGGGCAGCACCACGTTTGGCGCCCGCGGCGGCCAGCGGCGGATCTGGGTTTCGCTACCAGCGCGGTCCGAAGGGCCGTTGACATAGGTGGGCGCAACGGATCTCCCACTGTCGCAACCAGGGCGTCGTCGGCCAACACCGGGCGACGACGCCATCCTAGAAGGCGCGGTGGAGCGGGTGCGTCCGAAGATGATGACGGTGGTCGCGATTATGGCGGGGCTGCTGCCGATCATGTGGAGCACCGGCACCGGCTCGGAGATCATGCAGCGCATCGCCGCGCCGATGATCGGCGGGATGATCTCGTCGACGCTGCTGACCGTGATCGTGATTCCGGCGATCTATGCGCTGGTGAAAGGGGTGGAGCTTGGAAAGGTGTCTGTGACGAAAGCCGAGCCCGGACAAGCAGGAGCCAGTGTAATCTAGCCGCTGTCTGCAACTGGTTGAGCTGACCTGACGATGGGCTCGGAACCCAAACTTGTGACGCCGTTCACCATCGCCCCAAAAAGGATCAGGTAAGCTTGGTTACCCGGGAGCGGCCGCGGTCGGTCGCACCTGTCGGTTGATCCGTTTTGATCCCGTTTGACATTTTCCCTTCCAGGAGGAAGACGATGGCATATCCTGCACGAGGTCATGCCGTGGTTATTGGCGCTGGCATGGCCGGCCTTGCCGCCGCTCAGGCGATTTCCAGGCATTTCGCGAAGGTCACGATGATCGAGCGGGACGTGCTGCCCGCCGAGCCCGCGCCGCGGCGCGGCACACCCCAATGCCAGCATGGCCACATGCTGCTTGCCGGCGGACTGCAAGCTCTGCAGACGCTGTTTCCGGGATTTGAGAAGGATCTGGCGGAAGCCGGCGCCGTGAAGGTCCGTACCGGGAAGGACATCCGATTCGAGCGACCCGGCTACGATCCATTCCCCATTCGCGATCTCGGCCTCGATAATTTTAGTATGTCACGCCCACTGCTCGAAGCCGTTACCCGAAGACGCGTTCTGCAGACTCCAAACATCGATATTTGCGTGCGCTCCCGCGTGACCGGGCTTGTCGCATCTCTTGATGCAACGCGGATCGAGGCGGTCCGGTATGATAGCGAAGATGGGCCTGTGACATTGGAAGCCGACCTGGTGGTTGAAGCCTCCGGCCGCTGCGGCCTGACGCTGAAGCTGCTCGAAGGGCTTTCTCTGCCGAAGCCCGAAGAAACCGAGATCGGCATGGATCAGGCATATGCGAGCACCATCGTCGAGCGACCGATCGATCACAATGCCGACTGGTTGGGCAATATCATCCTGCCGTCCGCGCCCGCCAGCAGTCGTGGAGCGTTCCTGTTTCCGATCGAGAAGCAGCGATGGCTACTTTCCATCGGAGGCAATCATGGCGATGCGCCTCCGGGCGACCGCGCGGGATTCATGGATTTCGTCAGGAGCCTGCGCACCCCGACCATCTATGACGCGGTCAGGGACGCCCGACCGGTGACTGATATCGTCCGCTACCAGCTGCCTTGCAGCACGCGACGGCATTTCGAGCGCCTGGAGTCCTTCCCGGCAAGGCTGCTCGCGATCGGCGATGCCCTCTGCCGCTTTAATCCGGTCTTCGGACAGGGCATGAGCGTGGCAGCACAGGAAGCCGTGATCCTGGACCGGTTGTTGGCGGAAGATGTTCCCATGGAGCGGCTGGCGCAGAATTTCTTCGCCGCCATCCAGGACACCATCGCGACGCCGTGGGGCGTTGCCGTCAGCGATTTCGTCTATCCCGCCACGCGCGGCGTTCGCCCGCCCGACCTCGCGCAGCGTTTGCAATACGGTATGGCCATGACCAAGCTCGCCGCGCAGGATCCCGAGGTGCACCGGCTAACGGCGGAAGTCTCGCAACTGCTCAAGCCGCACGCCGCGCTGCGCGAGCCGGCGCTCGCGGTGCGCGTGAGGGCGCTGATGTGACGGAGCGATGTGGGGGAGCGTGATGGACTTTGTCACCGTGAAGAACGGGGCGATCGAGCTCAATGTGGCGGTCATCGGCTCGGGCCCGTTGATCGTCTGCGTACATGGATTCCCGGAGCTCTGGTATTCCTGGCGGCACCAGATGGTGCACTTCGCGGCCCGGGGCTTCCGGGTGGCCGCGCTCGACGTGCGCGGCTATGGGCGAAGCTCGAAGCCAAAAGAAATCTCGGCCTATGCGCTGCGTCAGCTCGCGTCTGATGTCGTGGCCGTGATCGATCATGTGGGAGATGGCCCCGCCGTTCTGTTCGGCCACGACTGGGGCGCGCCCATCGTGTGGCACACGGCGCTGCTTCACCCCGACAAGATCAGGGCGGTGGCCGGTCTCAGCGTGCCGTTCCGTCCGCGCGGACCCGCGCCTTTCATCGAACTGGCCCGATCCATCTACAACGGGCGCTTTTTCTATCAGATCTACTTTCAGCAAGAGGGCGTTGCGGAGGCCGAACTGGATGCGGACATCGCGGGTGCCCTGCGCAAGATATATTTCGCGCTGTCCGGGGCGGCGCCCCACAACAAGTGGCTCGAGCCGAAACCGCCGGAGGCGAGGCTGCTGGATGGGCTCATCGATCCGCAGCTCTTTCCGGACTGGATGAGTGAGAGCGATCTGGCGGTGTATGTCGATTCGTTCCGGACCGGCGGCTTTCGCGGCCCGCTCAACCGATACCGTGCGCAGACCCTCGACTTCGCCGAACTGGCCGAATTGAGCGGACGCAGCATTACGCAGCCATCGGCCTTCATCGCCGGCGAGCGCGATCCCGTGCGCGCCTTCATTCCAGGTGTGGACCTTTACACCGACCCCGGCATCGCCTGCTCCGATTTCCGCGGCTCCACCATTATCCCGCAGATTGGACATTGGGTGCAGCAGGAAGCGCCAAAAGAAACCAACGCGGCGCTCGAAGCGTTCGTGCGGCGGCTATAGCGCGGCAGCCGCTTCACGCGACAAATAAAGATCTCTTCGCCGAGCGTAGGCACCATTGCCCTTCACATCCGAAGCCAGCTTTGGATCATTCGCGTCGACTTGACCGGACCACGGCGACTTCCGGTCTACCCCGGTGAACGGACATTCTCAGGATAGGCCGGCATGTCTCAAAGGTGCCATGAGTGGCCATCGGCACTCGGTCGACACCTCGTTAGCGGCGATTTCTAAATCGTGAAGTGAGACGGGCTGGGCGGTGGGATGCGGCAGCTTCTGCCGACCACGCAACGGAATTACTGCTTCGCCTCTGCGGCGACGGCGGTCGCCATGTACTTCGAATAGAATTCAGCGACCCGCGTGCGCCACATGCCGACGAACGCCTCCGATGTCACCTTGTCCACCGATTTCCACGCCTTCTTGAGGGCCGGAAGGGTGTTGCCCCAGATCGCGCGTTTGCACCACTTCTCGCCCTTCTCCCTGCCTTCGCTGGTGGCGCACATGGATTTCCAGGCGATGCGATCGGGCTGGCTGATGTGCTCGGCGGCGCCTTCCCAGCCCTGCTGATGGATCAGGTAAAGATCGTTCAAGTCCGGCTTCCGGTGCGTGATCCACTCGAACAGGATGCCTTCGGTAATGACCTTGTATGCGGCCGCAACGGCATTGTCGCGGGGACTGCGAATCTGCCCAAAGCCGAATTTGCTGAACTCATATTCGCTCAGCTGAAACAGGCCGATATACGACCCGGTGCGTTGATTGGGGTTGAAACCGGACTCGATCTTGGCAACCGCTTTCATGAAATTGAAGTCGAGACCGAACGCGTCGGAAGCACGTTTGATTTCCTCGACCGGCGTTCCGACCGGGATGTCCTTGAGCGAACGCAGGACGGTCTCCGCCGGCTTCTCGGCGGGCGGCACTTCGGACCAGACGTAATAGATGAGATATTGGAAATCCTGCGTCGCCGGCGCTGGGTTGGAGGCAACACCGGTCTCATCGCTCGTTGTCGGCGCCGTTTGCGTGGCATCATAGTGACCGAACGGCACCGATCTTGTCCCGATCAAATCGTCACCTGCTTTGGCGTGGGCCGACGATGGACCGGAAGCAACATCAGGCATCGAGCCAAACGTGACTTCCTGCAATGGCGGCTCGGGCTGCGGCCGGGCCTGCATCATCTGCTCGCGTAGCTTGACCAGACCGTCGAGGCGGTCGGACTCCAGCGCCGGCGCTTCGTACGGTTGCTTGAGCGAGGCGACCTCGGCCGGACGCAAGGCGCGTTGGTGGACCGCTACCAGGATTAGCGTACCTATCGCCGCACCGGTGAAGATGACCCTGAAGGCGAGCATGGCAGCGAGCTTTCCATGCGCAACGGGGCGACAACATGGCGAGATCACGACCGAACCCGAATCACGTGTCAGCCAAGCGTCGGAAGCGGACTTAAGCGGGCCGCTGCCCATGTCCGCCTTGGGTCGTTCGCGCCGGTTTGACCGGATCACGGCGACTTCCGGTCTACTCCGGTGAACGGACATTCTCAGGACAGGCGGGCATGTCTCAAAGGTGCCAAGGCGACCTGACCAATATTATCCGCTTATTTGCAAGGCTGACGTCAGCCAAGAATCTTTGGCGCAGCAGAGCGTCACTGCAGGCTCCGCTTCCAGTAACCGGTGCCGAGTTTGCCGGTGATCACCGCTGCCGTATCGCGGATTTCGTAGGAGCCGCCATCGTCGTAACCGGTGAGCCCCCTGTTTGCGTGGATCGACCAGTGGCCGTTGACGGCGGCGATGGTGCCTTCATGCGCAGGCGCTGCGCGCGGTCCTTCGGCGCGGAATTTGTAAGTGCCGTCACCCATGATGCGCCAGATCCAGCGCGACGTCCCGCGATCACTCATGATTTCCCAAGTCCCGACCAACGCTGGATCGATTGCGAGAGAAGAAGGCGCAGGTGCTACCCTCGATGGCGCACTCGCGTCTGCTGGCGTAGCATTCGCCTGGTTTGTGGGCACCTGGTCGGCTGACGACGGCTGGCCCGCAAGATAGATCGCCCTGCGCGAGAGCGAGCCGTAGACGAAGGGCTGCTGTTCGTTCCTGGTCACCTCCATGACGTCGTCGCGGACGTTGCGAAGCATGAAGGTGACCTCAAGCCCCGGCGTTTCGATATTGTGCAGGAGCGCCGCGGTAAACGGGCTGTTTCGCCCGTCTCCGTCGAGAGCGGTAGTGCCGTCTCGAGCGGCATAAGCGACCAGCACGTTGCCGACCGGCTCGATGCGGCTCAGGCCGGCGCCGATTACCGCTCGCAGGGCCAGCGACCGGGACATCTTCGCAACGAATGGATTGTTGCGGCAGGCGTCGAGTATAACAAGGCCGAGGCTCGTGGTGTTCGACACCTGCAAAATCACGCTGCGGAGGCTGACGGCTTCGTTCGCTGCGTCGGTGTCCTTCTTCAATTCCGCATCAACCGGGATCAACCAGTTTTCGCCGCTGATTTCCATGCCGTGACCGGCAAAGAATACTGCCGCCATATCGGCGCCCGCCGCGTCGCGCCCGAGCGCGATAAGGCCTCGCCGCATCTGGTCAAAGGAGGCGTTGGTGAGAAGGGTCACGGCGAAGCCGAGACGATTTAGCGCCGCGGCGATATCAGCTCCATCATTAGCTGGATTGGGCAGCGTCGGTACGTTCCTGTACGTGCTGTTACCGATCACCAACGCCACGCGCTTGCCGTCAGCCAAGGCGGGCGAGACAGCGAAGCCGGTAAGCGCCGCGAAAACGCCCAATCCCAGAATAAATCCGCGTCGGTTCATGCTGGCCCCGGTTCGCACCTAGTGGCATCATTTTCTACAGCAACCGCAGCGCAGCAGCTACGGGATTGGCCACTGCAACGCACAAACTCGATGGGCGAATGTCTCCCACGGGGCAAGCTCGGGAGTGCCGCCGATGGCCTGATCCTATGCTCCTGGTCACTAGGCTCAGCCTCATTCCAGCCGCCGATTGCCGCGCCAAGTTTGGCGTCTTGTTACAATCGAGCAACCCTATATATAATTGGCGCCTTTCGTTGGAGGGCCTGCCAATGCCACTGACCTCGAGTTCGCGCACCGAACGGTTCAAGCAGGGAAAGGCGCTTCGCCACACGGCACCGCGTGAAGCGCATGCGGACCTGAAGGGATCGTTTTCGCGCAATGCCGTTGCGCTCCTCGCCGAGAGCGATCGGGATCGGGTCCCGGAGCTCGTCCCGGAACGCTACGCGCGGATGTCGCTCAACCCGTTCGCATTCCTGCGCGGGGCCGCCGCCGTCATGGCGGCAGATCTTGCCGCCCAGCCGATGGCTGGAATTCCGGTGCAGGCGGGCGGCGACAGCCATTTGATGAACTTCGGCGCGTTCGTCACGCCCGAGAATAACATCCTTTTCGACGTCAACGATTTCGACGAGACGCTGCCCGATGTAGATTTCACCGTCGACCTCAAGCGTCTTGCAGCCAGCGTCGCGGTCGCGGCACTGGGCTCAGGCGTGCCGAAAAAGCAGGCCCGGGCTTTGGCGGCTGCGACCGTCAAAGCCTATCGGTCGCATATGGCCGCACTGGCTAAACTCTCTCCACTGGAGATATGGCACAGCCGGATCGACCTCGAACACGAGATCGACCAGATCGGCAACGCGAGCCTGCGACGCAAGTTGGTCGGCGTGATCGCCAAGGCGCGTGGTGAGGGCCTGTCAAAGGATGACAATTTTCCGCATCTCGTCAGCGGCGACAATTCGAGGATCGTCGACAAGCCACCGACCATCTTCCATTTGGATCCCAAAGCCGATGCACGACACAGGCTTGGCGTCCAACAACTGCTCGCCGCGTATCGCAAGGGCCTCAATCCGGATCGACTGCAGCTGCTCGATCGCTTCACGTTGAAGGATCTGGCATTCAAGGCGGTAGGCGTCGGTTCCGTCGGGACCTTCTGCTGCGTGGGCCTGTTTTTGACCAGCGACAACGAACCGCTGTTCCTCCAGATTAAGCAAGCGCAGAATTCCGTGCTGGAGCGTCTTGGCGGCAAGCTTGGGTACAAAGGGCACCAAGGCCGCCGCGTTGTACATGGCCAGCAGATGATGCAGGCCGCCAGCGATATCTTCCTCGGCTACACGCAGGATGAGGATTCCGGACGCCAGTTCTACGTCAGGACCCTGAAGAACCGCAGGCTGGGCGGCGTCAGCGAAATCACCGAAGGGGCGGCATTCCCGGATTACGCCCGGCTATGCGGCCGTACCCTCGCACGCGCCCACGCGCGATCAGGCGATCCGGCCGCGATTACCGGCTACTGCGGCAAGAGCGAGGTGCTGGACGATGCGATCGCTTCCTTCGCGATGGCCTATGCCAAACAAACTATCCTCGATCACGCCGCTCTTGTGAAGGCAAAGGGCCCCGCGACATCGGCCAAGACGACCACGGTCAGGCCCGCAAAGGCTGCCTAGATGGCAAGCCGGCGGTAGCCGATCTTGCTGAATTTCGCTGTGAAAGTCCCATGTCGGAGGCATTCGCGTCGGTTTGGCCGGAGCACGGCGACTTCCGATCAACCCCGACAGCAGACGTGGCAGTACGGCCTCTGCATGTTTGCTTGTGTCACTGGAACGCCGCCGTTTTCGGCGTTACTTCCGCACGATCGAGCCGGCTCGGCCGACCAGCCGCGCCAGTTGCTTGAAGCGGCTGCCGACGCGGTCGGCGACGAGATCGACCATACGGTGTTCGAACACCAGCATCAGCTTGCGGCCGCGGCTGCGGAAATGCGTCGCGGGCAAGACGCCGGTACGCGCCGCCGAAATCAAATGGGCGACGCGGAACGCCGCGCCGAGAAGGCGGGCGCGTTCATCCATGGCCGGCGGCACCAGTTCGCGGATCCGCGTCGGCGGTTCGTTTTCTTCGCTGAGGCCGGCGTAGCGATAGAACACCGACAGCGCGACGAAGGCGCGGCCCTGGTGGCTGATCGAGCCGAAATTGCCGTTGGTGATCAGGCTCAGCGTTTCCTCGCCGCGGTGGTCGGGATGCACGCGCCAGCCGACATCGGACAGCAGGCAGGCGGCGTGGCGCAGGCGGCGGTCTTCCTCGGTCTCGCGCAGTTTTACGACGCGCACCAGCCGATCGGTCCAGGCCACCAGTTCCTCGGCGTGACGCGCCGAGCGTGACAGCAACCCGTTGAGGGTCTGCGCCGCGCATATGAAGCCGTCCTTGGCGCGCTCCTGCGGCGGCAGCATCTCATAGAGCAGACCTTCGCGGACACCGAAGGTCGAAAACACGATCGTCTTCGGGCGGCCGACGCGGATGATGTATTCGAGCACCAGCGCGGCATAGGTCAGAAGCGGACGCCGGGCATCGGCGACCACTTCGATATCGGCGAGCATGTTGGCGGCCGCCAGCCGGCGCAAGCGTCGGGCGAAATCGAGCGCGTCGGCGGCCGGCAACTCATAGCCATGCATCACCCGCAGCGGATAGCCGCTCTGGACGATGTGGATACGCGCCAGCGCACGCCAGGTGCCGCCGACCGCGTAGAAGGTGCGGCCACTGCCGGCCTTGAGCTGGGCCACGTCGGACAGATTGGTGCTGACAATGCGTTCGGCGCGCTTCAGCGATTTGTGCGACAGATCCTGCAGCGCCAGGCTTCCGAGCGGCAGCGTGACGCCGCTGCTGACGCGGTTGCGATGCACGTCGATCAGTTCAAGCGAACCTCCGCCGAGATCGCCGACAATGCCGTCGGGATTGTGGATGCCGGAGACGACGCCGAGCGCGGAAAGTTTTGCTTCGCGCGGTCCAGAGAGGATTTCAATGTCCGCGCCGCAGATGCGCTCGGCCTTGGCGATGAAGTCGGGGCCGTTCTTGGCGTCGCGGCAGGCGGCGGTGGCGATGGCGAAAACACGCCCGACCTGCTGGATGCGACACAGCGCCCGGAACCGCCGCAGCGCCGTCAGCGCCTTGGCAACAGCGTCCTCGGCCAAAAGGCCAGTGCTCTGCACCTCGCGGCCGAGCCCGCACAGCGCCTTCTCGTTGAAGATGGTGACGAGGCTGCGCGCCATCGTCTCATAGACGACGAGACGAACCGAGTTCGAGCCGATGTCGATGACGGCGACGCTGGAAGCGCGCTTGCGCGGTCGCTTCACAGCCGGAATTCCTTATGATGATGGCGGACGTTCGTTACGGCGCGTGAGGCGGCGCGGCGAAGATTCCTTGAGAGACTTTCCACGGCCAGACAGACTCGGATTCGTCATGAAATAGTTGTGCAGGTTGAACGGCTCTTCGCCTTTCGCGGCCTTCATACGCGTTGAGGACCCGTCCGGCAATAACTGCCAGCTCTGCTCGGTATCCTTCAGATTCGCGACCATGATCTGTTCGAGAACCTGCTGATGTACCGTGGGATTTTGCAACGGACAGAGGATTTCGACGCGGCGGTCCAGGTTCCGCGGCATCATGTCGGCCGACGAGATATACACAGCCGCCTTCGGGCCGGGCAGGCCTTGCCCCATACCAAAGCAGTAGATGCGGCCGTGCTCCAGGAAGCGGCCGATGATGGATTTGACCCGGATGTTCTCGGACAGGCCCGGAATGCCCGGCCGCAGACAGCAGATGCCGCGCACCACCAGTTCGATCGAGACGCCGGCCTGCGAGGCCTCGTACAGCGCGTCGATGACATCGGGGTCGACCAGTGAATTCATCTTCATCCAGATCACGCCCGGCTTGCCGTGCCTGCTGTGATTGGCCTCGCCCTTGATGTGTTCAATGATGCGCTTGCGCAGCGTCAGCGGCGACACCGCCATCCGCTCGATGTCGCTCGGCTCGGCATAGCCGGTGATGTAGTTGAACACCCGCGCCGCATCGCGGCCGATGATCGGGTCCGAGGTAAAGTAGGACAGATCAGTATAGATGCGCGCGGTGACCGGATGATAATTGCCGGTGCCGGTGTGGACATAGGTCGTGAGATTGCCGCCCTCGCGCCGCACCACCATCGACAGCTTGGCGTGGGTCTTCAGTTCGAGAAAGCCATACACGACCTGAACGCCGGCGCGTTCGAGGTCGCGCGCCCAGCGGATATTGGCTTCCTCGTCGAACCGCGCCTTCAACTCGATCAGCGCGGTCACCGATTTGCCGGCTTCCGCAGCCTCGGCGAGCGTGCGCACGATCGGCGAATTATTCGAGGTACGGTAGAGTGTCTGCTTGATGGCGACGACATCGGGATCGCGGGCCGCCTGCTGCAGAAACTGTACGACGACGTCGAAGGATTCGTAGGGGTGATGGACGATGAGGTCCTTTTGCCGGATCGCGGCGAAGATGTCGCCGCCGTGGTCGCGCACCCGTTCGGGATGGCGCGGCACGTAGGGCGTGAATTCGAGGTCGGGCCGGTCGAGCCGCGTCAGTTGTGAGAGTTCGTTCATCGCCAGCACGCCGTCGACCAGAAACACCTCGTCGTCGGCGGCGGAAAGCGCCTGCTGCACGAAACCGCGCAGCGCTTCAGGCATCTTGGCTTCCATCTCGAGGCGGATCACCGAACCGCGGCGGCGACGCTTCAGTGCGCTCTCGAACAGGCGGACCAGATCTTCGGCTTCTTCTTCGATTTCGAGTTCGGAGTCGCGGATGATGCGGAAGGCGCCCTGGCCCTTGACGGTGTAGCCGGGGAACAGGCGGCCGATGAACAGGCCGGTGGCCTGCTCCAGCGGGATCAGGTGCACCGCGCCGTCCTTGCCCGCGGGCATGCGGATGAAGCGGTCGATCTTGCCGGGCATGCGGATCAGCGCATTCATCGGCTTGCCGTCGGACACCCGCGCCAACTGCAGCGCGATGGTGAAGCCGAGGCTCGGGATGAACGGGAACGGATGCGCCGGATCGATCGCCAGCGGCGTCAGCAGCGGGAAGATGTTGCGGAGGAAATGATCCTCGAGCCAGCCGCGCTCCGCCTTGGTGAAGTCGTGGCCGTCGACAAGGGTGATACCCGTCTCCGACAGGGTGGCGCGCAGATCGCGCCAGATCGCCTGCTGGTCGGAGGCGAGTTCCGAAACCGTCTTGTTGATGAGGGTGAGCTGCTCGGACGGCGTCATGCCGTCAGGGCTACGCTCGGCGATGCCTTCGCGGACCTGTGCCTTGATACCGGCGACGCGGACCATGAAGAACTCATCAAGGTTATTGGCGGAAATCGACAGGAATCGTACCCGTTCCAGCACGGGATGGCCCGGATTGACCGATTCCTCGAGCACCCGGCGGTTGAAGTGCAGCCAGGATAGTTCCCGATTGATGAATCGTTCCGGGCTCGTGGCAATCGCGGGAGGAGCCTCGGCAATTGGTTCTTTTTCTTTTATTTCAATAACTTGTGCCGATTCCATAAGGCTTTGGTCCATCTTCGGGAGGCGCGGGGCTAGTTTAGGGGGATGCGGCCCACAGCATGTGATACGCCGATGACGTTTCAATGACATTGATGTTCCGCCTCAGGCCGCCGTCAAGGCCGCAGGAGCACGGACAGGCCGATCAGGCGTTGCGCAGCACTTCCACGGCCAGCGCCCGGGTCACCGGCCGGCCGAGCCGCAGCGCCTCGGTATCCAGCAGGTCCACCGCCTGGCGGGCGGCGGCATAGGAGCGCTCGATCCGGGTAACGAGGTAGCTCACGACCGTCTCGTCGATGCTCAATTGGCGGTCCGCGCAGAACTTGATGATCAGGCCGCGAAACAGCAAGTCGTCGGGCGGCAATAGCGGTACGACGGGGGCGGCGCGCAGCCGCGACCTGAGATCGCGCAACTCGACCTCGAACGCCACGGGCGGAACGCGCCCCGTGATCAGGACGAAGGCCTCATCCTCGCGCGCGAGGTTCAGGAGGTGAAACATCGCGCGTTCGTCGAAGTCGGCCGGTCGCAGGTCTTCGACCACCAGCGCACCGGTAGCGAGCGCGCCGGGGACGGTAGTGGGGGTGAGCGCATGCGCCGATATCGAGCGCGCGCCGGCCTGCTCGGCCCAGATCGCGGCGAGATGGCTCTTGCCCGAGCCCTCCGGTCCCACCAGCAGCATGATGCGGTTCGGCCAGTCCGGCCAGCTTTCGATTAGCGAAAGCGCGGCTTCATTGGCCGGCCCTTCCAGGAAATTGTCGCGGGTCAGGCTCTCCGCATGCGGCAGCGCAAAGGCAAGCTGACGAGGTTGAACGCGAACTGCCACGCAAATCTCCAGGCCGGGATCTTACAGCCTTCATAGCGTTTTCAAGCGAAGTGGGCACCGGTTTCGCGTGAAGAAAACGCGTCAAAAAACAAGGACGGTTAGCGCGCGTCGATCGTGCTCATGTGCCGCACCCACTCGACGAGATAGAGCGAGACGGAAACCAAAGTAAAGACCGTAACAAAACCCATCAGGATCACGTCATAGGGCGTCGGCTTGAAATTGAACCCGAGCGAACCCAGCACCAGCGCCGCGAACGCCACCTGCGCCACCGTGTTGAGCTTCGACACCATCAGCGGCTTCATCGGAATTGGCTTGTCGAACAGCCACGACACGATCACGGCCGTGACGATCATGATGTCGCGCGACACTACCAGGATGACGAGCCAGCGCGGAACCGCGCCCCAGATGCCAAGCGCCACGAAGATCGACACCAGCAGCGCCTTGTCGGCGAGCGGGTCGAGCAGGGCGCCCAGTTCGCTCGCCATGTTGAACCGCTTGGCGAGAAAGCCGTCGACGGCGTCGCTGACGCCGGCAATGACGAAGATCGCGAAGGCGATCTCCATCTGGCTGGAAACGATCGCCCACACGATGACCGGCACCAGAATGATGCGCCCCAGCGTAATGATATTTGGAATACTCAACTCGGTCGCTTCCCGGCTCCCGGCCCAAATCCGGCCCCTGGCGGGTTCTGCCGGTTCTTATCTACATAGTATATGCGCCAAGCGCTTGCGAGCCATTGCAGGATCGCGGAATTCCTCGTAACCAGCCGTCATCATACTGGAATTTGGGCATGATCGACCGCAAAAACGGGCTCACTTACGCGGATTCGGGCGTCGATATCGATGCGGGCAACCGCCTGGTCGATCTCATCAAGCCGATGGTCCGCGCCACCGCCCGGGCCGGCGCCGACGCCGAAATCGGCGGATTCGGCGGCCTGTTCGACCTCAAGGCGGCGGGTTTCAAGGACCCGATTCTGGTGGCGGCGACCGATGGGGTCGGCACCAAGGTCAAGATCGCGATCGAGACCGGCCTGCATGGCGGCATCGGCATCGACCTGGTAGCGATGTCGGTCAACGACCTCGTGGTGCAGGGCGCGGAACCGCTGTTCTTCCTCGACTATTTTGCCTGCGGCAAGCTCGACCCGGAAACGGCTGCGGCCATTGTGGCCGGCGTCGCAGAGGGGTGCCGGGAATCCGGTTGCGCCCTGATCGGCGGCGAGACCGCCGAAATGCCGGGGCTCTACAAGGACGGCGATTACGACCTCGGGGGCTTTGCGGTGGGAGCCGCCGAGCGCGGCACGCTGCTGCCGAGCGGCGATATCGCCGTGGGCGACGCCGTGATCGGATTGGCCTCGTCGGGCGTGCACTCCAACGGTTTTTCGCTGGTCCGCAAGATCGTGGAAAACTCCGGTCTCGGCTTCGATGCCCCGGCCCCGTTCTCGCCGGTCATGACGCTGGGCGGCGCGCTGCTGGCGCCGACGCGGCTCTATGTCAAATCCTGCCTGCGCGCGATCCGCGAGACCGGCGCCGTCAAGGGCCTCGCCCACATCACCGGCGGCGGCTTCACCGACAACATTCCGCGCGTGCTGCCAAAGCATCTCGGCGTCGGCATCGATCTGGCGCGGCTGCCGGTGCTGCCGGTATTCAAGTGGCTGGCGGAGCAGGGCGGCATCGCCGAGCTCGAATTGTTGCGCACCTTCAACTGCGGCATCGGCATGATCGCGATCGTCAAGCCGGATGCGATCGAGCAGGTGACGGAAATTTTGACCGCAAGTGGCGAAACCGTCGCCCTGCTCGGCGAAGTGATCCCGGCTGCGGGTGAACATCGCGTGGTCTACAACGGTCACCTCGATCTTTCGCAATGAAGCGCCGTGTCGCCATCCTGATCTCGGGGCGCGGATCCAACATGGCCGCGCTGATCGATGCGGCGAAGGCCCCAGAGTTTCCGGCCGAGATCGTCGCCGTCATTTCCAACCGGGCCGATGCGGCCGGGCTCGCGAAGGCAGAAGCGAGCGGCATTGCGACTGTCGTCATCGAGAGCAAGCCGTTCGGCAAGGATCGCGCCGGCTTCGAGGCCGTCCTGCAGCGGGCGCTGGATGAAAACAAGGTCGAGCTGATCTGTCTCGGCGGGTTCATGCGGCTGTTCACCGCCGAATTCGTGCAGCGCTGGTACGGCAAGATGCTCAACATCCATCCCTCGCTGCTGCCGTCCTTTCCGGGCCTCGATCCGCACGGCCAGGCGTTGCAGGCCGGGGTCAAGATCTCGGGCGCGACCGTGCACTTCGTGATCCCCGAAACCGACGCCGGCCCAATCATCATGCAGGGTGCGGTCATGGTGGCCGATGACGACACGGCCGAGACGCTGTCGCAGCGCATTCTCGGCATCGAGCATCGTATCTACCCGGAGGCGCTGCGGCTGCTTGCTAGCGGCAAGCTTCGCCTCGAAGGCGACATCTGCAGGATCGACGGCGGCACCGATCGCGACGGCACCCTGATTTCGCCGCGGACGATCTGATATTATGCTCGTATGCGCGACGGGGCGCGATACAAGCGCTCCGCAAAATCCATTGAGGTTCCATGATCACGCTCTATGGCTCCGGGCCGAATTTCGGCCTTCCCGACGCAAGCCCGTTCGTGACCAAGGCTGAGACCTTGCTGCGGATGTCGAAACTCCCGTTCGAAAAGGCGCTGATGAGCTTTTCGAAGGCGCCAAAGGGCAAGATTCCCTACATCGAAGACGATGGACAGTTGCTCGGCGACTCCACGCTGATCCGCTGGCACCTCGAAAAGAAATACGGCATCGATTTCGACCAGGGCCTTACCTCCGAGCAACTCGCGATCGCCTGGGCGTTCGAGAAAATGGCGGAGGACAATCTGTACTGGGCCAGCGTCTATTTCCGCTGGATGATCGATGCCAATTTCCGCAAAGGGCCGGTCAATTTCTTCAGGGGCGTGCCTGCGCCGGTCCGGCCCGTCGTCGTCTCGATGATCCGCCGCCGCCTGCGCAAGACGTTGCAGGGGCAGGGGATCGGCCGTCATTCCGCCGACGAGATCACCGCGATTGGAATCCGCTCAATCGATGCGATGGCGGCCTATCTCGGCGACAAACCGTTCTTCATGGGCAGCACGCCGGCCGGTATCGACGCTACGATGTTCGCCTTCGCGGTCAGTGCGATTTGTCCGCTGTTCGAATCGGATTTGCAGCGGGCGGCGGCAAGCCATGACAATCTGCGGCGGTATGTCGGCCGGATGATCGCGAGGTTCTATCCGGAGCTCAGCGAGATCGCGGGCTGCCGGGCCGCGGCCTGAATGCCGGGATGGGCGTTCGCAAGCTTTGGTGGCTGCCGGAAGCATCGTCGCCGTGTCGCCCCGGCTGTGGCAGCCGAACCACAATGGTGCGTATTCGGCGGCCGGCCGGGGGGCTAACCGATTGACCCTTCGCACGAACTGGGGGCAAATCGCTCCGGTTGATCGGGATTTGTGCATTTTTTTGGGCCCGCGCTTCTGCCTTTTTGGGAATGGATTGCATGCGCTGCTCATCGCGGCTTTCGCGGGCACGAAAAATCGGGACGAGGGGCACGCTCGCGCGACTGGTCGCGATTGCGGTCGTTCTCATCGGCATTATGTCCGCCGCGCAGGCGCAATCGCCGACTCCCACACCCACTCCGACGCCGACCCCTTCGCCGACACCCAGTCCAACGCCCACGGTGATCAATTCGGCGGTGTCGTCGGGCGCGGCGGTGACCAATCTCGGCAGCAATTTCCTGGAACGGCTGGGCAATCAGTCGAGCAACGGCTTCAATCGCCTGCAGCGGACCAACCCCGGCGGCGGCGGTGCCTCGGAGAGCACGGAAGCACCGCGCTACCGGACCTGGTTCGAAGGCTACGGCAACTATACGAAGAACGGCGCGGTCGGCGATTTCGTCGGCGACACCAGAAAGACCTGGGGCGGCGTAGCCGGGATCGGCGCGCGGGTGGCGCCGGGCATCAATATCGGCTTCTCGGTCGACCAGAGCCGCTCGGCGATCGATATCCCGCTGGCGCTGCAATCGGCGACGATCGACCTGACCCAGATCGGTTTCACCGCCTCCGTCGACAGCGGACCGTGGACCTGGGCCAGCGCGGTGGTGCACGGCTTCGGCAACATCAATTCGCGCCGCGACACGGGGCTCGGTATTGCGACCGCCGGATATAATGCGCGGCTCGACGGCGTGCTGAGCGAGATCAGCTATTACTGGACCAGGGACCAGGGCCGCATCGTGCCCAAGGCGGCGTTCGAATACGTCCGCGCCCAGACCGGATCATTGCAGGAGATCGGGGGCCTCGATCCCGTGACGGCGACGGGCGCCACCGTGCAGCGCGGGCGGCTGTTGATCGGCGCGGAGATCGGCCACTACTGGATCTTTGACGGCAAAATTCTCGACCTGTCGGGCTACGGCAAGTTCGTCGACAACCTCGTGCAGAATTTCTCCGACATCACGGTGAGTCAGGGCGTGCAGAGCATCACGTTCCAGGGTATCGGGGAGAGCCGGTACGGCGCCGATGCCGGCGCTTCTGCCTCGCTGAGCCTGACCAATACCGCGCGGCTCTACGTCAACTATGATGCCAAACTGCGCGCCGCGATGCAGTCGCACCAGGGCACGCTCGGGCTGGAGTTGAAGTGGTAGCCCAGCGCAAACTATTAGCCGGCTAGAAGCGTACCGGTTCGATAGTCAAATAGGTACACTGATCGATTGAAATCGATGACCTCAATGCCGTTACCCAGGCACCTGAACCCTTCCGTGAAAATGTCAGCACCGCCGGCGCTCCAAATCTCTTCGCCTGTAAGCGAAAGACGAGAAATCTGCAGTTCGCCGTGGGATATGAGTGCTTCGTGAAGGCAATCCCAATAGACTCCGAAGCATGTCGCCACATCAACGCTTCGTGACCACTCCCTCAAACCTGTCACAAGGTTCAAGCAGACCACTTGATCACCCACCGCAAGATAGAGGCGACCGTCTACCTCGACGGCGGAGTGTTGATGGACGGTAGAGCATCCTCCACTGGCACCAAAGACTGCGGACCATTTCCCGTCAGTTCTCACTCCGTGAACGGAGGTTAGATTCTCGCTATCAAGACGAATTTCCGTATCGTATGTTCGCGGATTGTCCGCGGACCGAAACGAGTATGTCGGCTCATCGACAATCGTTACTTGGCCCTCACGGGTTTCTAGAACGAGGCTACGCTGCGATGTTCCCATTGCTGTGATTCAGAGAGCCGTTCTAGACCCGGTCGACTCTCACGACTCTGCCTTTTTCGATCGCGAGCGCCAGCCTGCCGTGTTTCAGCGCAATCGCGGCTTCGCCGAACAACTCGCGGCGCCAGCCGTGCAGAGCGGCGACGTCGGCGTTGTCGTCGGCGGCGATCTGGTCGAGATCGTCGACGGTGGCGATCACTTTGCTGGCGACGGCGTGGCGCTCCGACGTCATCCGTAGCAGCACCTTGAGGAGTTCGACGGTCGCTGCCCCGTTTGAATTGCCGCGCGGCTTTTCGATCTTCGGCAGAGTGTGGGGATCGCGGGCAAGGCCACGCTGCACGGCGGCGACGATGTCGGTGCCCCATTTGGAGCGGTCAAAGCCTTTCGGCAGCGAGCGCAGGCTGGCGAGGCGCTCCAGCGAGGTCGGCGCGTGGGTGGCGATGTCGCCGACCGCATCGTCCTTGAGCACGCGTGAGCGCGGCACGTCGCGGCTTTGCGCTTCCTGCTCGCGCCAGGCCGCAACTTCCATCAGCACCGCGAGCTCCTTCGGCTTGCGCACCCGCGTCTTGAGCCGTTCCCAGGCACGTTCGGGGTGGAAATCGTAGGTTTTGGGCGAGGTCAGGACTTCCATTTCCTCGCTGACCCAGTCGCTGCGGCTGCGCTTCTTCAGGTCGGCGTCCAGCGCCGCAAAGACGTCGCGCAGATGGGTGACGTCGGAGACTGCGTAATGCATCTGCTCCGGCGTCAGCGGGCGGCGCGACCAGTCAGTGAAGCGGTGGGTCTTGTCCGGCCGATGCCCGGTGACACGCTCGACGAGCTGGTCATAGGCGATGCTGTCGCCATAACCCAGCACCATGGCGGCGACCTGGGTGTCGAAGATCGGGTGCGGAATGGTGCCGGACTGGTGCCAGACGATTTCAATGTCCTGGCGGGCGGCGTGAAACACCTTCAGCACGGCCTCGTTGCCCATCAGTTCGAAGAACGGCTTGAGGTCGATGCCGGGTGCCAGCGTGTCGATCACGACGGCCTCGTCCGCGCTCGCCATCTGCACGACGCAGAGCAGGGGGTAGTAGGTCGTCTCCCGCAGGAACTCGGTATCGACGGTGATGACCTTGTGCTGGGCGAGCCGGGAGCAGGCAGCGGCGAGGTCGGAAGTGGTGGTAATCAGATCCATGAACAATCCATGACGCGACCGACAGGCGTTCTGCCGAAAACGCTGATATGTCAAGGGTGTCGCAGGGGATTTGAGTCGCTCATTTGAGCGTGAGTACGACTTTTTTGCGTCCCAACGGCGGCCGGATGCCATGGGCGGCAAAAGCGTGGCGGTCGTTGTTAGGTGAGACGCCGAGTGCCGCGCATGGGATTGCGGGCCAGTCGGGTCCGGAAGCGCAGCCCGGACTACTCGTACCGGACGCGCCGCGACCGCCGACGGCCTGACGGAATCGCGAGCACGATGAGACAGAGCCCAATCATCACCATTCCCATGAATTCGAAAGCAAAGGCGTCCACGGCAATCTCTCCCGGATAAGCCGGTAGAATTGTGGGGAGCGCGTTGACGGCTTCTTAATTTGTGGAATCGTGGAAGATGCGTGCGTGCGGATGGTGGACGAGGGCTTAAGGAGTTCAGTTAACAAGCGGGTTCCACGGGCAGCGGCCACGTTACATCTCTCTCAACCTCTCGGCGTGTAACTGGCGGTTGCAAGCTCGTGGAAAATGTCACATGAAATGGCCCGGAATTGTAGCGCTCGTCGCTCTCGCTCCGATTGTTTATAGCCTGGCCTTTCCGAGTGTAACGGTGCGGTATCGCCTGACGCTCGATGCGGAGGTTGATGGCGCGCCCAAGACAGGTTCGGGCGTTATCGAGGTCAGCTACAGCAAAGAATCAAGGCTTGCCGGCCAACATCCGATTGTCATTCACGCGAGAGGCGAGGCGGTTGCCCTCGATCTGGACTCACGCGGCACCGTCTTCGCACTGCTGAAAGCGGGAAGCGACAGCAGGTCGGCCCCGGAATTCATCGTGTTTCGTGCCTTCAATTTTCTACATGGCGCATTGCCGGACCCGATCGACGATGGCCTGATCAAGCTGCAGCAACTTTCAGGAAAGCGTGAAATCGCTCTGTCGAGCCTTCCGATGTTGGTACGCTTTCGCGATATCAACGATCAGATGTCGGTGGAAAAAGTCGATCCCTTTGATTTGGCGACGAGCTTTGGTTCGGGTGTCAGGCTCACTCGAGCGACTCTTGAAATCGTTCCTGCCGGCATTTGGCCTCTCAATCGACTAGGCATCACCGGAGAGCCAATTACCAGAGGGGTAGAGAAGCGTCTTGCCTGGCTCGGCGCTTTGAAGGGGAAATACCTCGGCGGTGGAGGCTCAGCTCGCGGAGCGCCACTTGAGCTAGATAGTGGCGATTTCAAGAAAGGTTGACGCGGAGGGCGCCTCTGAAGAAACAATCCATTCCTTCCTGGGCGAGATGGATTGCTTCGCTTCGCTCGCAATGACGTGAAGAGACCAGCAGTTCACGTCCCGCAAAACGTCTGCGTTACGCGTTGCTCCGGAAGCGGCGATTCGGCGTAGGCCGCAAACTGCGGCTGATCCTCGTACGGCTTCGACAGCACCGTGAGCAATTCCTCGAACGGCGCGTAGTCGTTGTTCACGGCGGCCGCGATCACGGCTTCGACACGGTGGTTGCGCGGAATGAAAGCCGGATTGACGGCGCGCATCGCGGCTTGCCGCTCGGCGGCTGATTGAGGTTCGTCAGCGAGTCGCTGGCGCCAGCGCGTGGCCCATTCATCGAAAGCAGCGGGATCGGTGAACTGGGCTCTGACGCTGTCGTCGTCGGCATCCGCAGCCGCATCAGCCAGGCGACGGAAGGTCAGTGTGAAGTCAGCCTGGTTCTTCGCCATGGCATCCAGCAGATCCTGCACCAGCGCCTCGTCGCCGTCGCGTGTGGTGAAAAGGCCGATCTTCTTGCGCAGGCCCGCCTGATAGGCGGCGGTGAATTTTTCGGCGAAGTCGCCGAGGATGAATTGCGCCTGTTCGATTGCCTTGTCCTTGTCGTCGGAGAACAGCGGCAGCAGGCATTCGGCAAGCCGCGTCAGGTTCCACAGCGCGATCTGCGGCTGGTTGGCGTAGGCGTAGCGGCCCATCTCGTCGATCGACGAAAACACCTGCGCGGGGTTGTATTCGTCCATGAAGGCGCAGGGGCCGTAGTCGATGGTCTCGCCCGATATGGACGTGTTGTCGGTGTTCATCACGCCGTGGATGAAGCCGACCAGCAGCCAGCGCGCCACCAGATCGGCCTGGCGGGCGACGACGCGTTCGAGCAGCGCGTGGTAGGGGCGCTCGGCTATCGCAATGTCGGGGTAGTGCCTGGCGATGACGTGGTCGGCAAGCTTTCGAACGCCGTCGGTTTCACCCCGCGCGGCGAAGAACTGAAAGGTGCCGACGCGGATATGGCTCGAGGCCACGCGGGTCAGTACAGCGCCGGGCAGCATGGTCTCGCGCTGAACGCGCTCGCCAGATGTCACCGCGGCCAGCGAGCGGGTGGTCGGGATGCCCAAGGCGAACATCGCCTCGCTGACGATGTATTCCCTCAAGACCGGACCGAGCGCGGCGCGGCCGTCGCCCCGGCGCGAGAATGGCGTCGGGCCCGATCCCTTGAGCTGGATGTCGCGGCGGACGCTATCTTTGTCGATGACCTCGCCGAGCAGGATCGCCCGGCCATCGCCGAGCTGGGGCACGAAATGACCGAACTGGTGGCCGGCATAGGCCATCGCGATCGGATCGGCACCGTCGGGGAGGCGTTTTCCGGCGAGGATTTCGGCCCCTTCCGGGCTCTCCAGCACATCGGGATCAAGCCCGAGATGGACAGCCAGGGCCCGATTCAGCTTGATCAGCCGGGGGGCGGCGACGGGGGTCGGGGCCACGCGGGCGAAAAAGTTCGCCGGCAGCGCCGAATAGGTGTTCTGGAACGGGAAATGGACGGTCATGACCCAAAGATAGGCGCGGGCACGGAATAGGCAAACGTTTCGGCTCGATAAGGGCGGAAATCTCGCTTCCCGGGCCCAAAACAGGCGCTGCCATTGGTTGCCGCACCTCGCGGTGTCGGGTAAACCCTCCCGCAATTCGCGCGGGCTTTTGCCCCCGATTCTGACCTCCGACATCTGATTTTGGGAATTCCATGCATCGCTACCGGTCACATACATGCGGCGCGCTCCGCGACAGCGACATCGGCCAGACCGCCCGTCTTTCCGGCTGGTGCCATCGTATCCGCGACCATGGCGGCGTGCTGTTCATCGATCTGCGCGACCATTACGGCATCACCCAATGCGTGGCCGACCCGGACTCGCCGGCGTTCAAGGACGTGGAAAAGTTCCGCTCGGAATGGGTGGTTCGGATCGACGGCAAGGTGCGCCGCCGTCCCGACGGCACCGATAATCCGGAGCTGCCGACCGGGGCGGTCGAGGTTTACGTCAGCGAGATCGAGGTGCTGGGGCCTGCGGCCGAGCTGCCGCTGCCGGTGTTCGGCGAGCAGGAATATCCTGAGGACATCAGGCTAAAGTACCGCTTCCTCGACCTCCGTCGCGAGAAGCTGCACCAGAACATCATGACCCGCGGCGCAATCGTCGATTCGATGCGCAAGCGGATGAAGGAGCAGGGCTTCTTCGAGTTCCAGACTCCGATCCTGACGGCGTCCTCGCCGGAAGGCGCGCGAGACTTCCTGGTGCCGTCACGGATTCATCCCGGCAAGTTCTACGCGCTGCCGCAGGCGCCGCAGCAGTACAAGCAGCTCCTGATGATGTCGGGCTTCGACCGCTACTTCCAGATCGCGCCATGTTTTCGCGATGAGGACCCGCGCGCCGACCGCCTGCCGGGCGAGTTTTATCAGCTCGATCTCGAGATGAGCTTTGTCGAGCAGGAAGACGTGTTCGCGGCGGTCGAGCCCGTCGTTACCGGCGTGTTCGAGGAATTTGCCAAGGGCAAGCCCGTGACGAAAGGCTGGCCGCGGATTCCCTTTGCTGAGGCGCTGAAGAAATACGGTAGCGACAAGCCCGACCTGCGCAACCCGATTGTCATGCAGGACGTCTCCGAGCACTTCCGCGGCTCCGGCTTCAAGGTGTTCGCGCGGATGCTGGAAGACCCGAAGAACCAGGTCTGGGCGATCCCCGGCGTGGGCGGTGGTTCACGCGCGTTCTGCGACCGCATGAACTCGTGGGCGCAGGGCGAGGGCCAGCCCGGCCTCGGCTACATCATGTGGCGCGAGGGCGGCGAGGGCGCGGGTCCGCTCGCCAACAACATCGGTGCGGAGCGGACGGCGGCGATCCGTGCGCAGCTCGGCACGAAGGAGGGCGATGCGGCCTTCTTCGTTGCAGGCGATCCGGAAAAATTCTGGAAGTTCTCAGGCCTCGCCCGCACCAAGGTGGGTGAGGAGTTGAACCTGATCGACAAGGATCGGTTCGAACTCGCCTGGATCGTCGACTTCCCGATGTACGAGTACAACGAGGAAGACAAGAAGGTCGACTTCTCGCACAACCCGTTCTCGATGCCGCAGGGCGGGCTCGAGGCGCTAAAGACGAACGACCCGCTGACCATCAAGGCGTTCCAGTACGACATCACCTGCAACGGCTATGAGATTGCCTCCGGCGGCGTCCGCAACCACGTGCCCGAGGCGATGGTGAAGGCGTTTGAGATCGCGGGCTATGGCGAGAAGGATGTCGTCGAGCGGTTCGGCGGCATGTATCGCGCGTTCCAGTACGGCGCCCCACCGCATGGCGGCATGGCGGCCGGCGTCGATCGCATCGTGATGCTGCTGTGCGGTACCACGAACCTGCGTGAAATCTCGCTGTTCCCGATGAACCAACAGGCCGTGGACCTGCTGATGGGCGCGCCGTCGGACGTCACCACAAAGCAGCTCCGCGAACTCCACATCCGGCTCAATCTGCCGGACAAGGGATAGCTCACAGTCCCGTCGAAGCCTCGATCCGGAATTGCGCCAGCGCCATCATCGGGTCGGTCTTCAACATCTGGACGAGCTGCAGCGCCGGCACCTTCGCGCGCGGCGTCAGCTTGACGACCAGCGTCTGCCCTGGCGTCTCGACAAAGCTGATCAGCGCGCCTCTGATCGCCTCCATTGCGGGCGCAATTGTCTCAGTTGTGCTGGTGTCCCTGATGCTCTGCGCAATCGCTTGCCGCGCCGCGTCGCGGCTCACATTTTGAGCGCGGGCGTATTGGACCACCCCGACATCAACGCAGCCGAGATCGCGCACCGTCAGCTCGATCGTGCCGGCTTCGATCTGCGCCGCCGCTCCGATCGCCTGGGCCGCGCTGGCTGAAAACACCTGACGCGGCACGTTGGCGAGCGCGACCCGCGCGGATGCCTTCAGCAGCCCGCCGACCTCGAGCTTCGGGACGTCGACAACGAAGCTGTGGGCCGCCTCGGCCCATTCCGCGCCGATATCAGCATCCGCCGACAGCGTATCCAGCCCGGCCGCAACGAGCGCTTTCATGGCAGGATCGGTCGCATCGACCGGCGTGGTCATTTTCGCGGTCAGGCGCGCCTTGCTCGGAATGGGTCCGACAAACTGCCCCCAGTTCAGGTCGAAGCCGTCGAGGTTGACGAACTTGCCGGTGTTCTTGAACGGCGCCGTCACGCCCTTGATCTCAACGCCCTGGATCAGCGGAAACAGCCCGGCGATCAGCTCGGGCGAGGGCGGCTGTACCGGATTCGCGAACTGCGCCGATACCCGCATGAAGTTGGCGATATCCAGCGACTTGAGCGCGAAGCGTCCGAGCTTGATGGGCCCTTTCGGCGTGTTTGTATCAAGCCCTTCGACTGCAAACTCGCCGATCTTGCCGTCTTCCAGGTTGAAACGGATCGTCTGGAGCTTGACCGGGCCTTGCGGCGTTTCGGCCGAAAGGCCGCGCATCTCGGCGGTTCCGATCCGCATGCCCTCGTAAAGCGTGGCCATCTTGTCGATCATTTCACGCGTTTGAGCAGGCGTCGGAGATTTTGCCCCGGCCGCCTGTATCATCGCAAGCAACGCCGGCAATTGCAGCCGGGACGGTCGCGCGCCAACGCCATCGATGGTCATCTGGTCGATGCGCATGCGCAGGCCTAGCGCTGACGTGACGGTGTAGGGACCGGCCGATGTTTTGCCGTAGAGGGTGTAATACCGGTCGTCATTGGCCTTCTGCGGATCGAGGATCGCGGCCGCCGCGTTGGCATCGAAATCGCGGGAGCTGAGATTGGCGATCTCGCCGGTCATTTTGTCGGCCTTGCCGGCCTGTTGCGTGTTGAACGTAAAGTTAGCCCGTTCGATCTGCATGGCGGCAATCTTGCCGCCCTTGATGTCCCGGATGGTCATGCCCGAATAGGTGAAATCGCCCGACAGGGCGGCACCGAAGTTGATAGCCCCCGCAATACTCGGGACCGAAATCGACGTCGCCGACACGGCGGCGAATTGGTCGAGGGCCGATCGATACATTTCAATGACGGATGCCGGAGTCGGCGGCCGCTGCGAGCCCACGGGGCCGGAATAATCCTTCATCACGACCCGCGGCATCTTGTAGGAAAGGCTTCCGCCCGCCGGACCGGCAATGTTGGCGCTGATTTCGATGTCTGACGTTTCGATGCTGTCGGCCGAGAAACGGCCTGCGTCCGGCTGGCCGACGCCTGCGGCCGTGACGCCGGCGATTTTCAAGCGCACCGGCGGCTGTGTGGCCGATTCAGTGGCAATATCGGCGATCCTGACTGTCCGGCTGCGCAGGTCGAACGACACCTTGCCGTGGCTTGCCTTGCCGCCGCCTGCGCGCATCTGCTCGAACGCAGCCTCGACTTCGCCCGTGATCCGATGCTGTGTGTAAAGCTCGAAGCCGAAGTAACCGCCCACCGCGATCACGACCACGGCGGTCAGGCCCATCAGTATCTTGACCATTAGTTGTGCTCCGGATGCCGACATTGCGGGAGGCAAAATTGCCATATGTCGGTCAAGGGACGGGGGTAGGGAGGAAAATATGCTACCGGCTTTGGCGCTCTCCGTCGATGCCCCCGGTTGATGGGGACGCTTTCGGATGTTGCATCGATGTGGTTGCCCGTGCTTCACATCCGGCTCAATCTGCCGCACAACTGACGGTTCGAATGAAGACCGACCGCCGGAAGTAATTCGGGGTCGAGAAAGCCTGTGGGGGAGTGCATGTCGTCCTATTCTGAAGATCTCCACTCCGCGGCGTTGGCGTATCACCGGCTGCCGCGGCCCGGCAAACTCGAGATCCAGGCGACCAAGCCGCTCGCCAACCAGCGCGACCTCGCGCTGGCCTATTCGCCCGGGGTCGCTGCGGCCTGCACTGAAATCGCCAACAACCCGGCCGAAGCGGCGTCGCTGACCTCCCGGGCCAATCTGGTCGCCGTGGTCTCCAACGGTACCGCGGTGTTAGGGCTTGGCAATATCGGGCCCCTGGCCTCGAAGCCCGTCATGGAGGGCAAGGCGGTCCTGTTCAAGAAATTCGCCGGGATCGACGTCTTCGACATCGAAATCGCCGCTGACACCATCGAGCGCGTGGTCGAGACGGTGGCAGCGCTGGAACCGACCTTCGGCGGCATCAATCTCGAGGACATCAAGGGACCGGAGTGTTTTGAGATCGAGGCGCAGCTCAAGGCGCGCATGAAGATCCCGGTGTTCCATGACGACCAGCATGGCACCGCCATCATCGTCGGCGCTGCGATCGTCAACGCGCTGCTGCTGAACGGCAAGAAGCTGGCTGATGTGAAGATCGTCTGTTCGGGCGCCGGTGCCGCGGCGATCGCATGCCTGAATCTTCTGGTCTCGCTCGGCGCGCAGCGCAAGAACATCTGGGTCTGCGACATCGACGGCGTGGTGCATGAGGGCCGCAACACGCTGATGGATCGCTGGAAGGCGGTCTATGCGCAGAAGACGAACGCGCGCGTGCTGGCGGACGTGATCGGCGGCGCCGATATCTTCCTGGGGCTTTCCGCGCCCAACGTGCTGAAGCCCGAGATGGTCAAGTCGATGGCGGACCACCCGCTGGTGATGGCGCTGGCCAATCCGAACCCGGAAATCATGCCCGACGAGGCGCGCAAGGCGCGCCCGGACGCGATGATCTGCACCGGGCGTTCTGACTTCCCGAACCAGGTCAACAACGTCCTGTGCTTCCCGTTCATCTTCCGCGGCGCGCTCGACGTCGGCGCCACCGGGATTAACGAGGAAATGAAACATGCAGCCGTTGACGCGATCGCGCAGCTCGCGCGCGATCCGCCGTCGGATGCGGTGGCGCAGGGTTTTGACAGCGGCGAGACGCAAGGGTTCGGTCCGGGCTCGCTGATCCCGAGCCCGTTCGATCCGCGGCTGATCCTGCGCATCGCGCCGGCGGTGGCGAAGGCTGCGATGGAATCCGGCGTGGCGACGCGCCCGATCAAGAACTTTGACGAATACTGCGCACTGCTGCAGCGCTTCGCCTTCCGCTCCGGCCTCGTCATGAAGCCGGTATTCGCCAAGGCCAAGACGCAGCCGGTCCGCGTGATCTATGCCGAGGGCGAGGACGAGCGGGTACTGCGCGCCACGCAGGTCGTACTTGAAGAGAAACTGGCGCGGCCGATCCTGGTCGGGCGTCCCTCCGTGGTCGAGGCCAGGCTCAAGCGGTTCGGCCTCTCGATCAAGGCCGGGCAGGATTTCGATCTCGTCAATCCCGAGGACGATCCGCGCTACCGCTCCTACGTGCAGACCTATATCGACATGGCCGGAAGGCGCGGCGTCACGCCCGAAGCCGCGCGCACCGTGGTTCGCACCAACAACACCGTGATCGCCGCACTTGCGGTGGTGCGCGGCGAGGCCGATGCCATGATCTGCGGCGTCGAAGGCCGCTACATGAGCCATCTGCGCCATGTCCGCGAGATCATCGGCTTCCTGCCCGGCGTCAGCGATTTCGCGGCTCTGGCGATGATGATCACCAGCAAGGGCTCCTATTTCATTGCGGACACGCAGGTGCGGCCCAATCCGAGCGCCGAGGAACTCGCGGAGGTGGCGTCGCTGGCGGCGATCCACGTGCAGCGGTTCAACATGAAGCCGCGCGTCGCGTTCGTGTCACATTCCGACTTCGGCAGTTATGACACCGACTCCTCGCGCAAGATGCGCCGCGCCACTGCACTTCTGAAGGAAAAGCATCCGGAGATCGAGGCCGACGGTGAGATGCAGGGCGATACCGCGCTCTCAGCCGCGGCGCGCAAGCTCGTGCTGCCGCATTCCAACCTGGAAGGCGACGCCAACATCCTGATCATGCCCAATCTCGATACCGCCAACGTAGCCTACCAGATGATCAAGACGCTGGCGGATGCGCTGCCGGTTGGGCCGATCCTGATCGGGCCGGCGCGTCCGGCGCATATCCTGACCCCGGGCGTGACGGCGCGCGGCGTGCTCAACATGACGGCGGTTGCCGCCGTCGAAGCCCAGGAGCGCGCAGGCCGTCAGCAGCCAACCTTGTTCGGCTAGGTTCCGGTTCAGATTGATTCAAAATCGGGGTCCAGCCTTTTGTTCTGGCGTATTTTCTTCATGCGGGCTGCCGCCAGCTTCGCTTGAAAACGCTATGATCAAGAAAGCGCCTTGGTTCTGCTTCTATCAGAAGGTCTGGTTAGGCCTTAGGCCCGCGCAGGCCCATGCGCGGAGGGTTTCAATTTGAGCGTTTGAAAAGCGGAGACGAAACGCCCATAATCGTTTCGCGACGCCTGCACCCTTTGCATGCCATTCTAGTGAGGCCGATCCCATGCCAGCGTTAGTTACCTTCGGGCGAGTCCTGTTCGCCGTCCTGTTCATGTATACGGGAGCAACCAAGCTCTTCGCGATTCAGCAGACGGCGGACTTCATCGCGACCAAGGTGACCATTCCGGCGCTGCTTGCGCCCTATGCCTCGCAGATCGAAACCACGGCGGGAATGCCGATGCCGCAATTGCTGGCGTACGGCGTCGGCGGCTTCGAGATCCTCGCCGGCCTGATGATCGCGGTCAATTTCGGCGCGCGCTTCTTCGCGATCCTGCTGATCTTCTTTGTGATCGCCACCACCTTTTACTTCCACGATTTCTGGAACCAGCCCGCGCCTGAAAATGCCAAGACGCTGATCGACGCCCTGAAGAACCTGTCGATCATCGGCGCGCTGTTCATGATCGCAGGCTACGGCCGCGGTCCACAGCCGAGCGAGCCTGCCTACGGGGACGTGTAGTTCCAGTTCGTTCTAGGCGTTGCGCCGCCATGGCGTGACACGGACTTCCTCGGCCGGATCGAGCATCTGCGGCGCGCCGGCGTGTAAGCCATGGGCGGCGAGAATATCCTGCGGACAACGCGCAGGCACTCCGGGGAAGCAAGGCTCACCGCCGCGCAAGCGGACGCGCGGTGCAACCGAGAGCCAGAACGCGTCGTAGCGGTTCATGAACATGCCGAACACGCCGGGGCCGCCGATCACGGCAACGGTGCCGGCGTCAACGCCCGCATGCTTGCATGCGGTTTCAAACGAAGCGCCCGCGGGATTCCACAGAGTTGATTTCGGATTGGCTGGATCGGGCTCTATCGCCTCGACCTTTCGCGTCAGGATGATCCGCCTGCGTCGCGGCGAGTTGGGCTGATCCTCATAGGAATTGCGGCCATGCAGGATCAGGTCGGCGCGGTCGAGGGCGGCGGTGAAGAACGCCTTGTCGCCCTCGAACTTCAATTCGGCCGGCATGACGTTGCTGGCGTCCGCCAGCATGCCGTCTGCGGAGACGATGACATAACCTTCGATACGCAGCGCCGGCACGGGCGTGTCGCGCGCGCTATTCCGAGATCGTCTGCACGACGCTTGACACCGGACGCGAGCTCACGGTCGGCAGCTTCAGATCCTTGTGGATGTCTTCGTCATACTGGGCGAGGGTCTCTACCGGAGCCTTGGCGCGCATCGCGACCACCTTGTAGCCGCCAGCCTTCAGCTTTTTCAAAAGCTCGGGCAGGGCCTCTGCCGTGTGCTTCTGGAAGTCGTGCATCAGGATGATGCCCTTGCCGTTCTTTTCGACCTTGCGCATCACGGTGTCGATGATGGTTTGCGCCTTGCTTGCCTTGAAGTCGAACGAGTCGAGGTCGCAGGAGAATATCCCGATGTTGCGGCTGCCGAGATAGGTCACCATCTCCGGCGGATGTTGAAGTGCCGGGAAGCGGAAGAACGGCGCCGGCGACTTGCCGCCCAGCGCCCACTTCACGGCGCTGAATCCTTTTTCGATTTCATCCTTGCGCTGCTGCTCGGTCAGCTTCTTGTTGACGAGCGCCGCGTGCGACCAGGTGTGCGATCCGATCGAGTGGCCGGCTGCCATCACCTGCTTGAGGATTTCGGGATAGTAGGTGGCGTGCTTGCCGATCGGGAAGAAGATGCCGGTGGTGCATTCTTCCGCGAGCGTCTTCAGGACCGAAGGCGTATTCACCGGCCACGGGCCGTCGTCGAAGGTCAGCACCACTTCCTTGTCGCGCAGGAAGTCGAGATCCTTGAAGTGCTCGAAGCCGAAACCGGGACCGCCGGTCGTATCGATCTCGACGGTGCGACCGATGCCGAGCGCGTTCGGATTGTTGCAGGGCGGGCGCGTCGAGACCGGCGCCGCCGCCGGAGCGGGGGCCGGGGCGGCCTGCGGAGGCGTGGGAGCGCCCTTGGCGGGCGGCGTCTGCGACCACGCCGCGCCTGATGCCAACAGCGAAACCGCGCCTGCAAAGATCAACCCTGCCGCAATACGCATCTTGTTTTCCTCAAATTCGCATCCCGCTCCCGGTCGCGGCGTAGCCGTCGTCCGGTCTGCCTCCAGCCCCTGATTCATAGTACCCTAGTCGGATCAGCCGCGCCAACGCAACGGCTGCGGTTACGCCCAGCCGATTTGTAACCAGACCGGTTAATTCAGGTCTTTTTGACGCGTTTTCTTGACGCGAATCGTTAGCCGCTTCGCTCGGAAACGCTCTGGGCCAATGCCCGCGCGATGGCGGTTTTCACTCGTGTATCCACGGGTTCGACCGACTCCGGGAATACGTCCGCGATGTAGCCATCCCGGCCGATCAGGTATTTGTGGAAGTTCCAGCGCGGAACATCCTTCGGGCGCGCTTCCGCTGCCCATTTGTAGAACGGATGCGCGTTCGGCCCCTTCACGACGGCCTTCGCGGCGATCGGAAAGGCGACATGGTGACTCTGCGCGGTCGCGGTGATTTCGGCCGCGCCGCCCGGCTCCTGGCCGCCGAAATCGTTGGAGGGCACGCCGAGGATCATCAGGCCGCGGTCGTGAAACTCGCTCCACAATTCCTGCAGCCCGCCATATTGCGGCGTGAAGCCGCAGAGGGAAGCGGTGTTGACGATCAGGATCGGCCGGCCGGCGAATTCGGAAAGCCTGATGTCGCCGCCGGACAGTCCCGGAAACGAAAACGCATACGCCGTGATCCGGCTCATGCCGGCCTGCGCCATGGATTTCTTGCTCGAACTGACGGCTGCGATCGCGGCCAAGCCTGCGATCATTGCGTTCCTGCGGTCCATCATGAAAATCCCGGGCTTTCGGTTCGACAGCACCGAGCATAGCGCAGCGCGCGCGCTGCCGCCGCTCAACAAGCCGTTATGGGCAGCTTCGTCCGGTTAGCGCAGCGGGATGATGAAGTCGGTGCCTTCGCCGGTTTCGCCGCCCTGGGCGATGCCGAGATCGGAAACCACGATCGAGGCGCCGGTGTTCAGGACTTCCGCAATCCGCGCCATCGCCTCGGGCGCGATGGTGATGCGGTCCAGCGCCTCGGCGGGGCTGTTCGGGGCCGCGAGCGGCTTGGTCTCGGCGGCGGCAACCTTGCGGCCGCGCGCGGCGCGGTCGTCGTCCGTCCGTCCCATTGGGCGTGTGGCCGGCAGCGAGATCACCGACCAGCGCAACAGGTTGGGATCTTTCTTGTCGGCCTCGGCGGTGAAGACGTGCGTACCCAGCGGCCGGTCGCTCGGCGCGATGGTGATCGGAACGTCGAACTGCGGCTTGAAGTTCTCGCGGACGTACAGCTTGGAGTCCTTGCGGCTCACGAACACCGCAATCTGGCCGGGACGCCTCGGCGGTTCGGCCCTGGCAGCCTTGTCCGCGCCGGGCAGACGCGCCGCGTCCTTCTTCACGTCGGGTGCAACAGCTGGCGCGGTTGGCGCGTCGGCGGTTGCCTTGGCGGGTTCCGCGGGCTTTTCGGCGGCCTTTGATTCAGAAGGCTTGGACTCGGGACTCTTGGCTTCCTCGGCCTTGGTGATTGCTGCCGTGGGAGCCTCGACATTCACTGCGTCGGATTTCGCTGTCGCGCTGGCTTCGACTTTTGCGTCAGCGGACGGCGCGGGGGCCGCGGCCTCTTCGACTTTCCTGTCATCCGTCGCAGTGCCGGTCCCGGCTGATGTGATGTCAGGTGTCGCGGTTTCAACCGCCGGCCCGGATTGCGCGGCGTCCGGCTTGGCTTCCGCGTTCGGCGCATCGTTGGCAGGTTGAGGCCTGGCGGAGGACGGCGCTGCATCGGACATGGTCACGGCGCCATTGGTCGCCGATAGCGCGTTGCCGGCATCCGCGGTGTGGGTCCGTTCGCGCAGCGGGGTCGCGTGACCGACCGTCGGGCGGAGTTCGAGGCTCTGCTCCGAATGCGCAAGGCTGGAATTCGCAGGTTTGGTCGCTTGCCCTGCGTCCGCGCCCTTGTCGCCCTTCACCGCGGGCGCGTCGGTCGCCGGATCATTGGCGATCATGGGCTGCGGCACGACCTTCTGCGCGACCAGTAGCGGGTGCGAGAAGTTGGCCGGCGTGATCTGGCCGGGCGTGATGATGACGCGCGCGCCCATCCGGGTCCAGTTCCACATCTTGACGGCAAACGCCATCGGCATGCGGATGCAGCCATGCGACGCGGGATAACCGGGCAATACGCCGGCGTGCAACGCGACGCCCGACCAGGTGATGCGCTGCATGTAAGGCATCGGCGCGCCGCTGTAGATGTTGGAGCGGTGCATCTTGTTCTTCTGGATGACGCTGAACACGCCCATCGGGGTCGAATGACCCTTCATGCCCGTCGACACCGGGCTCTCGGCGAACAGGCCGTTGGCGTCGTAGACGCGGACCTTCTGCTGATCGATCGAGATTGCGATGATCAGCGGCCCCTGCGGCTTGGCGTTGGTTTCCTTGGACGTCGCGTCGGTCTTGGCGGAAGGCCGGCGGGCCTTCGGCTTGCGCGGCTGTGCCGTCGGCACCGGCCGGTAGTAGCTGGGATCGGAATCCTGCCAGTTGAACAAGGCGGCAGCGTCTGCCTGGGGAGCGGCAAGCAGGGTGCCGGCCGCCGTTAACATCGCTATCCGCCAAAATCGCTGTCTGGAACCAGTTGCGCCCGCAATACCCGCACTGAAAAACCGATGCCCGCTCACGCGCTTGACCCTCAAATCCGGTTACTCGAATCTACTCTTCCGATAATTGTTTGTTGTCGCAGAGGCGAAAAGCGTTCACTAGCGTAGGCCTTCTAATTCCAGCGCTTTTCGCCCCAATCGTATCAAAAAAGCCTCACATTCCGTTAAACGGCGGCCGGTTGGGAGCCTCGGCCGGCACTAGCGGCTGCGGTCTTCCTGTGCGGCTTTCCGCCACTACATAGGCGAGGAGCCCTTCAGCGGAGATATCAATGACATCCAAGGCCATCGTTAAGTGTAACAGTAAGTTGAGAAGTATGGCCTTTGGGGTGTTGGCGCTGCTGCTTTGGCAGGCAGGCCCGGCGTCGGCCGCCGACGAGCCTGACCTGATTTTTCGCCGCTCGACCGTGTTCAAGTGGCTGAGCCCGAACGACAAGCTCGCGACCTACGCGGTGGATGACCCCGAGATCGAGGGAGTGGCCTGTCACTTCACGGTTCCCGAAAAGGGCGGCTACAAGGGCTGGCTCGGCCTCGCCGAGGAGGTGTCGGATATTTCACTGGCATGCCGCCAGATCGGCCCGATCAAATTCAAGCACAAGCTGGAGCAGGGCGACGACATGTTCCGGCAGCGCCGCTCGCTGTTCTTCAAGAAGATGCAGATCGTTCGCGGCTGCGACGCGAAACGCAACGTGCTGGTCTATATGGTTTATTCGGACAGGCTGATCGAGGGTTCGCCGAAAAACTCGACGTCCTCGGTGCCGATCATGCCCTGGGGAGCGACCGACGCCGCGATTCAGAAATGCGGTGAATTCATCCAGTAAGTCCGATGCCGGCCAGGATCCGAAATTGGATCCGGCATGAAGGCTTCGGGCTTACCGTTTGACCGGATTGGAATATTGGCGAGCCTCCAGGCCGGCTCCGGCCTTGCGCTCACGGCAACCGACCAGATGAACGAATTTTTGCGGCGCCGAGACATTGCCGCGAAATTCGCTGCCCTGCTGCGACATCGCGCCACAAAGGCTCACGGGATGCTCTGAGGTTTCTCCCTGACGCTCCACCGGCCGGCCGGGTTTGCGGGTCGGGGTTGCACTGCCAACATCGATGTTGCCACTACCCACGACTTCTATCCTTTGTTGAGGAAGGGATCACAACGCACAAGCGCGCGCAAAGTTGCACGGCGTTCGACTGAGTCGGCCGGAGCGAGGCTTCGGTTCATTCGGGGTACGTGGCCATCCTCGACCCATGCGAGGAGGGCCAATACGGCCCCGCCGGCCGGCTTGCGGTGTTAAGTCTGATCCGCTCAGGCGAGGACGGTGCGGCTGAATTCATTGAATTTTTTCGGCCATTGTTTCGTCCGGCAGGGCCGATGAAACAATTCTCCCGCCCGACGAAACCATTTTTCGTTTTTGGCGCAGATGTCCGGAAACAGCCGGCGGCTATCAGTTCCCCGACGAGACGGCGGGCGCTGCCGGCCACGGATAACCGGAGACAGTCAGATGCGGACGACCAGCTTTATCCTCGCCTTCGCGTTCGTACTGGCTGGTCCCTCGATGGCTGGTTCTTCGGACCAGGACCTTCCGGGCGTCGGTACGTTCGCCTATCATGGCTCGCCGGTTGTGGCCGCTGTATCGCAGCCGATGGTCGTGGCGGCAAAGTGAGCGTGGCGGACACCCTGCAAAAAAACTGCCGATAAAGGCTCTGCATGTTGGTACGCATCTGTTCTGCTGCAGTTCTTTCGTTCCTGCTTTTCAGTGGCGCGGCGCAGGCGCAGGTCCAGATTCAGACGCCGCAGACCTCGTTCCGCTCCCTGTTCAAAGTGCCCGATCCGCGCGGGGAGTTCGTGCGGCTTTGCGCGCCCCATATGGTCGGCCGCTGGGCGCACCCCGAAAGCGTTTGCGGCTGTCTGCACGACTACGCCGCCGCGACTGTGGAAGATGCCGACCTGCGCGAAGCGCTGCTGCGCGGCATCAGTGAGACCGGCGTGCCGACGATCGAAATGGCCTGGGTGCCGGCGTCGAAGCAATCCGAGATCGGGCCGACCTTCACCAAGATCGCCAAGCCGACGCTGCAATGCATGTTCGAGCCGGCGCCGAACCAGTAACGCGGGCTTCCTAACCTCCATCGTCAAAGTTGCGTCGCTGCTGATCGATACCTTGCGTCTCGGCCTCGCGGGCCGGTAGGCTTTGCGGTATTGGCGCGGGGTCGTCGCCAGATACGGAAGCTGGTAGGTTGGCGCTCATACCTGAAACAAACTGTATAGGGGCAACCATGCGATTCATCCTCGTCGGCCTCATCGGCGTATTGCCGTTGATTGCTTCCCCGGTTCTCGCCGCCGATGCGGCGGCACAGGAGGCCAACAAGAAGGCCGTGCTCGAATTCTACGATGCGGCGCTCAATCGCAAGGATTTCGACGCCGCTGCGAAGTTCTTCGGACCGCACTACATCCAGCACAACCCGACGGCGCCGGACGGCATCGAAGGCTTCAAGGCGTTCCTCGGCTTTCTGCGCGAAAAATTCCCGGACTCGCACAGCGAGATCAAGCGTGCTTTCGCCGACGGCGATAACGTGATCCTGCACGTTCACAGCGTGCGCGAGAAGGGCACGCGCGGCCGCGCCATCGTCGACATTTTCAGGCTCGAGAACGGCAAGATCGTCGAACACTGGGACGTCGTACAGGAGATTCCCGAAAAGGCCGCCAACACCAATGGCATGTTCTAGCGCCAACGAAAATTGCAGCTAACGCTTCTTCGTCCCCAGCCGCGGAATGCATTTCCGGGTGCGCAGCACGCCTGAGGTCGTCATCTGCGAGCCCTGCACTTCCTTGACCTGTCCTGCCGGGCAC
Source organism: Bradyrhizobium sp. McL0615 (assembly GCF_049993905.1). Taxonomy (NCBI): domain Bacteria; kingdom Pseudomonadati; phylum Pseudomonadota; class Alphaproteobacteria; order Hyphomicrobiales; family Nitrobacteraceae; genus Bradyrhizobium; species Bradyrhizobium sp. McL0615. The sequence continues at coordinate 4,467,802 of NZ_CP188254.1, forward strand.
GATCCATCGTCGACCATGACGCGCTGGCCGAGCCGGAGGTCGGGGATGTCCTGTTCCCGCGAGAACGTCTGCGCGAAAGCGGCCGTTGCGATCAGCGACAGGGCGAGCCCGGCGGGCACAGCAAGGTGTCGGACGGCGTTGGTGATCATTCCGGCCTCGCTCACTTGGTCTTGATCTTCAGCCCATCGGGGCCGACGTTGATCTGCAGGCCCTCGGGTTCCTGCTTGGCCTTGTAGAGATTGTAGCTGAGCACGCCGACCGCGACGATCAGCACGCCGATAACGAGATACATAACGTTGCGATTGCCGGGCATTCGGTGTTTCCGCCGTGATTGAACCTGGTGTCGAGCTTAGTGACGCGCCGGCGATTCTGATAGGCCGCCGGCCGGTGTGCGGTCAGGTCGCGGCCTTCAGTGGTTTGACCTTGCCGGTTCCGCCCTTGTTCGGCTTGCGGCCTGTTTGCAAGGCGGCCAGCGATGACTTCGCCAGCCGTTCGGCGGACGCGATCAGTTGCGGCAGGGCGTGGCCGGCAAATCCCAGCACAAAGCCCGGCAGCGGACGCGCACGAAAATAGGTTTCCGCTAGCAGCCAGCCCGCGACGCCGGCCTCGGTCTTTGCCTTGGCGGCGACCTGCGGATCGGTCGATGGATCGAACCGCGCGACCAGATGCAGGCCCTGCGAGGGCACCGGCACCGACAGCTTGCCATTCGATGCGGTCGACAGCGTCGAGGCCAACACGTCGCGCGCTTCGCGATAGATCCCGCGCACCTTGCGCAGGTTGGCCGCGAACGCGCCGGAATTGAGCATGTCCGCCACCGCGCCTTCCATCAGCGTGCCGGGAAAACGGTCGAGCGCGGCGCGGGCCGTCGTCACCGGCCCGACCAGCCGCTCGGGCAGCGCGCAGTAGCCGATGCGCAATCCCGGAAACAGCGTCTTTGCAAACGTGCCCATGTAGATGACGCGCGAGAGGTGATCGATGCCGGCGAGCGACAGCAAGGGCGCGCCGTCATAGCGAAACTCACTGTCGTAATCGTCTTCGATGACGAAGGCGCCGGCCTCTCTTGCCCAGTCGAGCAGTTCCAGCCGCCGCGTCATCGACATCTGCACGCCAAGCGGGAACTGGTGCGATGGTGTGACGTAGGCCGCGCCGGCCGACGGCGCCAACGCCCGGCCTTTGGCCACGATCATGCCTGATGCGTCGACCGGCACCGAGACGGGCCGCAGGCCGCAATGCCCGATTGCCCGTCGTGCAGCGGGATAGCCGGGATCCTCGCACCAGATGTGATCGCCGGGCTTGAGGATCGCGCCCAGCACGATCCGCAACGCGTGCTGCGTCCCCGACGTCAGCATGATCTGGTCCGGGTCGCAGCGCAGCCCGCGCGCCGACAGCAGATGATCGGCGATCGCGGCGCGCAGCTCGCGGCTGCCCCTGGGATCGCCGTAGTGCAGATGCTCGGCGCCGAAGGCGCGCATGCGGCGGCCGGCAAACGCCCTGAAGCGTTGCAGCGCCCGTTCATCGATATGCGTGCAGCCGAGCGCGAGCGGGCCTTGCTGCGGCGGTTCGACGGCGATGGCGGCCTTGCGGGCGTCGCCGGCGCGCGCGGGAATGCGCGCGGCGACGAAGGTGCCGGAGCCGACGGTCGCGACCGCAAAGCCGTCCGCGATCAGCCTCTCATAGGCAGAGGTGACGGCGTTGCGGCGAAAACCAGTCTGTTTGGCCAGCGTCCGCTGCGGTGGCAGGGGCTCGCCGGGCTTTGCAATTCCGCCCGTGATGGCGTGGCAAAGCGCCTGATAGAGCCGGTGCTGCGAGGAGGCGCCTTCGGTGATGTGCGGCCCGCCGAGGTCGAGCGGAAGCTCGGCCTTGCGCCGCGTGGCAGGAGAATTGGTCGGAATTTTTCGCATGGAATTGGCACTATCGCAGACCAAATTCGCCGGTACAACTGGTTCGACCATGCCAAAACCGCAAGGAGCTGCCGTGACGATCGAAGGCGAGACCACCACTTCCTATCCATTGTCGCCGCGCAACCGGGTCAAGCGCCTGCACGAGCGTGGCTCCTATGATCGGGCCAAGATTCACGGCCTGCTCGACGCTTCGATGCTCTGCCACGTTTCCTATGTGGTCGATGGCCAGCCTTACTGCACGCCGACGTTCTTCTGGCGGGAGGGAAACACGCTGTACTGGCACGGCAGCAGCGCGAGCCGCATGCTACGCAACCAGTCTGACGGCCAACGCGCATGTCTCACCGTCGCGCATGTCGACAGCCTGGTGCTCGCAAGATGCGGCTTCAATCACTCGGCCGATTACCGCGCCGTGATGGCATTCGGTACGGCCCATCTCGTCGACGATCCTGCCGAGAAGGAGCGTGCGCTGGTCGCCATGGTCGACCGCTTCTTCCCCGATCGTACCGCGAGCCTGCGGCAGAGCACCGTGCAGGAGATCAAGGCGACGTCAGTGATTGCGATGGAGATCGAAGAAGCGTCGGCCAAGATTCGCGCCAAGGGCGTCGGCGACGACGAGGAGGACTATGCATTGCCTGTTTATGCCGAGCGCATTCCGGTGCGCACCGTGCTGGGCGCGCCCGAGCCGTGCCCGCGGCTTCTCGACGGCGTCGAGCGTCCGGCATCGCTGCGCGGCTATTCGGAAGGCCGCCTGCTCGAAGATGCATTGCGGGATGCGCATTTTACGCATTACGCCGGCGGCTGAGATCGGGGTAGGGTGCGCGCTCCCGACCTTTTTGAATTCGCGACTGGAGCCGCCGCATGACGACCGATACGCAACAAAAAATCCTCGACGCCGTCGACGCCGGCTTTGACGCGCAAATGGCGACGACACGGGATTTCGTTGCGATTCCCTCGACCCGCGGCGCCGAGGGGCCGTGCCAGGACATGATCGGCGACCTCCTGCGCCAGCGCGGCTATGAGGTCGACGACTGGCATATCGATGTCGGGGATTTGAAGGATCTGCGCGGTTTTGGGCCGATCGAACATGATTTTTCCAAGGCCCGCACCGTGGTCGGCACCTACCGTCCCTCGAACATTTCAGGCAAATCGCTGATCCTGCAGGGCCACTGCGACGTGGTGCCGGCAGGGCCCCTCGAGATGTGGGAGACGCCGCCGTTCTCGCCGGTCATCAAGGACGGCCGGATGTATGGCCGCGGCGCCTGCGACATGAAGTCCGGCACCATCGGCGCGCTCTACGCGCTGGATGCAATCAAGGCGGCTGGCCTGAAGCCCACGGCGCGCATTCACTTCCAGTCCGTGATCGAAGAAGAGTCCACCGGCGTCGGCGCGCTCTCGACCTTGCAGCGCGGTTACCGTGCGGACGCCTGCTTCATCCCGGAGCCGACCGGCGAGACGATGGTGCGCTCGCAGGTCGGCGTGATCTGGTTTCGTCTGAAGGTGTGCGGATTGCCCGTGCATGTGGCCGAGGCCGGCTCCGGCGCCAACGCGATCATGGCCGCCTACCATCTGATCCATTCGTTGCAGAAGCTCGAAGAAGCGTGGAACGCGCGCGCGAAGGCGGATCGGCATTTCAAGGCGGTCCCCCATCCGCTCAACTTCAACCCCGGCATCATCAAGGGCGGCGACTGGGCTTCCAGCGTGCCGGCCTGGTGCGACGTCGATTGCCGGATTGCGATCCTGCCGGGCTGGTCGATCGCCGAGTGCCAGAAGGAGATTCTGGCCTGCGTGTCGGCCGCCGCGCGCGACCACAGATTCCTCTCCAACAACCCGCCGCAGGTCGAATGGTCGGGCTTCTTGTCGGAAGGCTATGAATTGACGAATTCCGCCGAGCCGGAAGCGGCCTTCGGCAAGGCGTTTGCCGCGATCTATGGCGGCACGGTGCCGGACCGGGCGTTTACCGCGCTGACGGATACGCGGTTCTATGGCTTGAACTACAATATCCCGAGCCTCTGCTTCGGCGCGAAGGGCGCGGCGATGCACGGCTTCAACGAATATGTCGATCTGGAGTCGCTGCGGAAGTCGACCAAAGCGACCGCGCTGTTCATCGCGGAATGGTGCGGGGTGGAAAAGATCTAGGCCGCACTTGACCGAGATCAATCTGATGCGACGGTCCGCCCGCGCGTGCTCGCCGTTGCGCCAAAGAGTTCAGAGGTGATCGACCTGAACCAGCGATGCGCGGGATCGCGATGATACCGTTCGTGCCAATATTGCGTGATCTCGATGCGTGGCAGGGCGATCGGCGTTTCGAATGCCGCCAGGCCAAGCGGCCCTGCAAGCCGCTTGGCCAGATTGGCCGGCAAGGTGGCGAGCCCGTCGGTCTCCGCCGCGACGATGGCGCCGGCGATGAAGCTTGGCACGCGCAACATGATATTCCCCGGTGCAATCTGCGACGTGAGTACGCGCTGGGCCGTTCCATGCGCGGCATGACCGGTCTCCGAGGCGGTGATGAGGATATGCCGCTGGGCGAGAAAGCCTGCGCGCGCCCTCACGGCTGGCATTTTGGGATGTCCCTTCCGGACGACGGTGACATAGCCGTCGAAATATAATCGCTGACGCCGCAAATGGCGCGGCGCTTTTGGAAAGGCCCCGAGCGCCAGGTCGGCTTCACCTGCTTCCAGCTTGAGTTCGAACTGACGTGAGTCCAGCGGCATCGCCCGGATGTTGACCCTGGGCGCGATGGCAGCCATGTGCGCGATCAGGGGAGGCAGGAAGCGGATCATCCCGACATCGGTCAGCAGCAAGCTGAAGGTGCGGTCCGATCGAACGGGATCGAAGACGGTCGCCGAGGCGCGCAGACTGTCGGCGACGCCGAGCAGCGTGCGGACCTGATCCGCGATTTCGAGCGCCTTGGCCGTCGGCTGCATCGCATGTCCGTTCCGGACGAACAGCGGATCGCCAAACTGCGCCCGCAGATGCCGCAGCACCTTGCTGATGCCGGGCTGCGTGGTCGCCAGCAGCTCGGCGGTCCGGGTGATGCTGCGTTCGTGCAGCAGCGCGTGCAGGATCCGCAATTCTCTCAGGTTCAACTCAGATGATGCAATATCAGCCATATCATCTATTCCCATATGGACATGGCGATAATGACGCTTACCCGATAGGCTCCTGTCAAATGGAAACTTGGAATCGTGCGCTTCAGGGAGATACGCCATGAGCAAATTCGTCATCGAACCGCACTTCCGGCTGCAGGAATGGGTTGCCGAGGAAAAGGGCTATTTCCGCGCCGAAGGCCTGGACTACGAATTCCGCGAATTGATCCGCTCGACGGCCGGCCAGCATCACAACAAGGCCAATGAGGGCGCCTTCCAGAGCATCGAGAAGGGGCGCGAAGCCGATGTCAGCTGCGCCTGCCATTGGACGGTGAACGTGGCGGCCTCAAACGGCCACGCCAAGCTGTACGCCGATGTTTATTCGGTCGCCCCGTCAGGGATTTTCGTTGCCGCCGATTCCCCGATTCGCACGCCGCGCGATCTTGCGGGCGTGCCAATCTCGGTCGGGTTTCAATCGGGAAGCCATTACTCGACCATCCAGGCGTTGGAGCAGTATATGGCGGCAGGCGAGATCAACCTGACGTTCGAGGACGGCATGCTGTTTCATCGGATGGCGCAGCTGATCGAGGGTAAGAGCCCGGCGGCGGCGCTATTCAACGGGCCTTATTATCTCGCCGAGCAATTGGGCTTCCGCAAGGTGATCGATACCACCTTCATGATTGCGGCCATGATCAAGGGCACGGTCGATCCCGAAGACGTCAAGCGGTACTTCCGCGCGTTGCGGCGGGCGCAGCGCGATATCGATCTGCGGCCGGAACTCTATACGCATTACTACAAGAACGAATTCCCGGAGCGTTTCCATGCCGTCATGGATACGCGCAGCTGGGGGCCCGGCGAGCGGATTGTGTTCGAGACGTATTCGAAGGAAGTGTTTGAACAATCCTTCGACTGGATCGCCGAGCACGAGATCTTTGCGGCGGGACGAATGGGATCCGGCGAATACGACCGATCGATCATCTCGTTTGCGGCGGAGTAGGGCTCTTTCAACTCTGCCGGAGAACGCGCCATGCGAAAGCAAATTCTGGCCTGTCTGCTCACAGCCTTCGGTCTTGGATGGGGGCCTTCCGCGGCATCAGGTCAGGAGACTGTCAGGATCGGTTTGATCGTGCCGCTGACCGGCGGTCAGGCCTCGACCGGCAAGCAGCTTGATAACGCCGTCAAGCTCTATATGCGACAGCACGGCGACGTCGTTGCCGGCAAGAAGATCGAGGTGATCGTCAGGGATGATGGTGCAATCCCTGACAACACCAAGCGCATCGCCCAGGAATTGATCGTCAACGACAAGGTCCAGATCATCGCCGGCTTTGGCATCACGCCGGCCGCGCTGGCGGCGGCGCCGCTGGCGACGCAGGCCAAAATTCCGGAGATCGTGATGCTGGCCGGCGCTTCGATCGTGACGGAACGGTCGCCCTATATCGTCCGCACAAGTTTCACGCTGGCGCAGTCCGCCGTCATCATCGGCGACTGGGCGGCAAAGAACGGCATCAGGAAGGTCGCGACATTGACCTCCGATTATGCTCCCGGGAACGACGCACTGCAGTTCTTCAAGGCGCGCTTCACCGCGGCCGGCGGTGAAATCGTCGAAGAGGTCAAGGTGCCCTTGATGAATCCCGATTTTGCGCCGTTCCTCCAGCGAATGAAGGATGCGAAACCCGACGCGATGTTCGTGTTCGTGCCCGGCGGCCAGGGCGGCAATTTCATGAAGCAGTATTCCGAGCGCGGCCTCGACAAGAGCGGCATCAGGATCATCGGTCCCGGCGACGTCATGGATGACGACCTGCTCAACGACATGGGAGATGCCGCGCTGGGCACCGTCACCGCGCACATGTACTCGGCGGCCCATCCTTCGCCTGTCAACGAGCGGTTTGTCACGGGCTATCGGAAGGCCTTCAACTCACGTCCGGGCTTTGTCGCGGTTGGCGGCTATGACGGCATTCATCTCGTTTACGAGGCGCTGAAGAAGACCGGGGGCAAGACGGACGGCGACCTGCTGATCGCGGCGATGAAGGGAATGGCCTGGGAAAGTCCGCGCGGGCCGATCTCGATCGACCCCGAAACACGCGATATCGTTCAGAACATCTACATCCGCAAGGTCGAGAGGGTGAAAGGCGAGCTTTACAATGTCGAGTTCGAAACCTTCAAGGACGTCAAAGACGCGGGCAAGTCGCAGAAATAGCCTGGGTGTCAACGCGCCCACAACGCCTTCACGATCGCGTCGAGCCCATCGGTCAGCGCCGCCGGACCCGGCTGCAAAATCAACGGCGACTTGATCTCCACAATTCGGTCGTTACGCACCGCAGGGATATCGCTCCATCCCGGACGCTGCCGGATGCGGTGGGGCACCACCTTCTTGCCGCACCAGGACGCGAGGATCACGTCGGGGGCGGCTTCGCGCACCACATCGGGTGCAATGATCCGGTCCTTCGCGGCCTGCTGAAGCCGCAATTTCGGTAGCGCGTCCTCGCCGCCGGCGATCTCGATCAGTTCGGACACCCAGCCGATGCCTGAGATCAGCGGATCGTCCCATTCCTCAAAATAGACCTTTGGCCTGGGGGAGGGGCGAGGCGTGGCCGCGATACGCGCGAGACGTTCTTCGAGGCCCTTCGCGAGTTGATCGGCGCGCTCCGACGCCCCCACGAGGGCGCCGAGCGTGCGGATCATCGCAAAGATGCCGGCGATGTCTCGCTGGTTGAAGACGTGGATGGCGACGCCGGCGCGTACCAGATCGGCGACGATTCCGGCCTGCAGGTCGGAGAAAGCCAGCACGAGATCGGGCTCGAGCGCCAGAATCTTCGGAATGTCCGCGGAGATGAAGGCGGAAACCCGCGGCTTCTCGCGGCGGACCTGCGGCGGCCGCACCGCATAGCCGGAGACGCCGACGATGCGGTCCTGCTCGCCGAGCAGATACAACGTCTCGACGGTCTCTTCGGTGAGGCAAACGATCCGGCAGGGTGGGAACTGGCGCATGGCGACGGTATGCCGAATTCCGGACCGCATGTCACGGCAACCATTACCTCGGAGGTCATTGCCTGATTTACCAGCCCCGTCCATTCTGTCTGGGAAATCGCTTGAAAGAAAAGCCGGAGGACAAATGACGCCGCTCGAGAAGATCCAGTCGATGAAGATGCCGTTTGCCGAACTGAAGGGGGTAACCTTCACGGAAGCCGGCATGGATCGGGTGGTGGCCAAGATGCTGGTGCGACCGGATCTCTGCACGCTGCGGAACACGATTCACGGCGGTGCGGTGATGGCATTCGCGGATTCGGTCGGTGCTGCCGCCACCGTCATCAACCTGCCCGCGGACGCCAAGGGCACCACCACGATCGAGAGCAAGACCAATTTCATCGGCGGCGCAAAGGAAGGCTCGACCGTGATCGCCACCGCGACCCCGGTGCATCGGGGGCGCCGCACCCAGGTCTGGCAGACGCGGCTGGAGACCGAGGACGGCAAGCTGGTCGCGGTCGTGACCCAGACGCAGATGGTGCTGTAGCGTCAGGCCGCTTCCACCGTCTGCACGGCGTTCAGCATCCCGGTTTGCGGATGACAATCCACATATTCGAAAAGCTGCTCGTCGGCGCGGGCGACGGTGACTTCGTGGTAGAGCCGCAGTTTTGCGGCTGGCCCGAGCGTCGACAGATATTTCATGGCGGCGCCGAAAATCTTCACATGAGTCGGATGCGATTCAGCCCAGCGTTCGAGCGCCGACAGGCTTTTCCACCAACTCATGCCGTAGGACTTTTCGGTCGTCGCGCCGTCGGGGCCGACGACGGTCATGTAGCGGTTGGCGTAGCAGCCGATCGAACGTCCCTGGTCGCGCAGGAAATCCATGCCCTCGCGCAGCACCGGCTCGACATCGCCGAGGTACATTTTGCGTTCGGACGCTTCGGTGTCGCCCCAATCCTGGCCCGACCGGATCAGGCAGAGATTGTCATGCGGGATGATGCGGATGCGCGCGCCGTCGCGGATCGCGCGCGCAGCGCCTGAAGGCGCCATCTCGCTGGTCTGGGACAAAGGGATACGGTCGCGCATGCCGCCCCAATAGGCGTGCTCCAAAACCTCGCCACTCATGTCGTCGGCGAGCACTGCGATGCCTTCGGGCCTTCCGAGCGATGAGAACAAGGTCTCATAGCCTTCCACAGAGGGGTAGAGCGCCTCGATGAAGGTCCCGAACCCGTTGTTGGTCCGCTGCTCGCCGGTCCAGCGCTCGCGCGCGGCCGGAAACCAGCGATCGAATGTTTGCCGGTCGTCCCAGTAGGCCACCGTGACGATGTTGGTGAATCCGGCCTCGTCGACACAGCTCGCGCGGTCCCAATGCGTTGGGCCATCTGCCGCAGTGAAATCCGAAGCGAGCTGCGCCAACGTCTGTTCCGCGGCGGTCGGCGGCGCGCCGCGGGATTGGAGGCCGAAATAGGCCATCGCCACCCGCGTCACGCTTGGCTTGTGCCGCGCCACAAAAGACGGGTAGGGCGGCGCATAATCGTCACCGACCCGGCGGTGGCGCGTGCGTGCCGTTTGCAGATGCTCGGGGATCGCGGATTCCATCGGCCTGCTCCTTGTCCGAATTGAAACGCGTCAGGCCTGCAGCCTGATTTCGCTCATGACCTCGGCATCGACGGGAAGCGAGAAATGCTCGACGCGGTTGGCGCGCGTGGTGTTGAGCAACAGCCGCGTGACGTCGGGCCGCGAATAGTGCCCGGCCGGATCGGCGGCGTTCTTTGCCACCCCGATCATGCCGAGATCGATATCGGCATACAGAATGCCTTCCTGGTCGGGCGGCAGCTTTTCGGCCAACGGACTGCCGTCCGGCCCGTAGATCACGGCGTGACCGCCGCCGGCATGCAGGAAGGCGTGTTTTTCGGGGGAGTCGCAGAGCTCGTCGATCATCGCCGGCGAAACGACCGCACAGGGACCGAGGAAGAAGCACGAGCCTTCGACCGCATAGACCTTGCTGGCGGCGTTGTTGACCTCATGGCCGAGCGCGTGCGCGAACGGGTCGTACAGCGAAAAGCTCGGCCAGGCGCCGACATGCACCTGTTCGTTCTGGGCGTACATCGCGAATTTCGACAGCGGCTGCAGGTGCTCCCAGCAGCACAGCGCGCCGAGCCGTCCGACATCGGCGCGATCGTGGACCGCGAGGTCGCTGCCGTCGCCTTCGCCGAACACGGTGCGTTCGGCATGGGTCGGGCGCAGCTTCCGCCGTTTGGCGATGGTCTCGCCGTCGGGGCCGATCAGCCATTGCGCGATATAAAGACTGCCGCCGTCGCGTTCGGACAGCCCGAGCACGGCGGTCAATTTGGCGCGCTTGACGGCGTTGCGGATCTTTTCGGCTTGCGGGCTATTGAAGGCGAGCGAATTGTCGAAATAGCGCTGCACAAAGCCGCGGCCGATCGCCCAGGCCGGCGCGCCCAGCCAGATCTGCCACGGATATCCGGGAATGAAGGTTTCGGGAAACGCGATCAGCTTGGCGCCTTTCGCCGAAGCTTCGTCGATCAGTGCGATGGTCTTGTCGACGGTGGCATCGAGATCGAGAAAAACCGGCGCCGCCTGAACCACCGCCACCTTGTATTTCTGATGAACCAGACCCATGGCACCATTCCTTTCGCGTTGGCGACCGACACTCGCTGGGTCGCAAGCCTACAGCCATGGCAACGCGCGCCGCTTGTCCGCAGCGGAACGAAAACTTGTCTTAACGCGCAATGGACGCCGGATGCCTGCGGCGTGGCAGAAAGCGGGGTGCCGGTTGGACGGCGTTATTGGCGCGGGTGCTCGCGCCATTCGCGCGGCGAGACGCCGAACCGCTGCTTGAAGATACGGCTGAAATGGGCAAGGTCGTTAAAGCCCCAGGCGAAGGCGATCTCGCCGATGTGGCGGGCCTGGTTGGCGGGGTCGGCAAGATCGCGCTTGCAGCGCTCCAGCCGTTGCGTCTGGACGTAGCCACGGAACGAGGTCTGTTCGGCCGCCATCAGATCGCTGGCGTAACGCGGCGAGATTCCGGTCGCCGACGCCGCGCGCGGCAGCGACAATTCGGGATCGGCGAGATGCGTCAGGATATGATTCTTGAGACGATAGAGCAGCGCCGAGCGGTGGACCGACTGGTCCGGCAGGCGCGCATGCAGCTTGTCGGCCAGCGTCATCGCGAGCAGGTCGAGCGCCTGGTCGAGCAGGCGGCTTGCGGCCGCGGGATCGATTTGCTCGATCGTCCGGCTCACATTGCGCGCGAAATCATAGGTCAGCCGTTCGAGCGGACGATCGCCTGCAAACGTGGTCGCGGTCAAACCATCGAACGAGCCGACGCGCTGTTGCAGCAGCTTGCGGGGCATCTGGAAGATGGTCTGCGAAAAGTTGTTGTCGAAACGCAGTTCGTAGGGGCGGGTGGTATCGTAAATGACGAATTGTCCCGCGGAGACGATCGCCTCGCGGCCGTCCTGGAAGACGCCGTTCACGCCGTGGTTGCCCAGCGCCATCAGCACGTAATCTTCGCTGGCGCGGGCTATACGCGACGGGGTGCGGAATACCCGCTGCGCGGTGGAATCGACCTGCGTGAGCGCGACGGATCCGATTCTGGCTTGCGACACCGCGCCCCAGAACGCGCCGCGCATGTCCGATTTGCAGTCGAGGCCAACGAAAGTGTCGCAGACGATGTCCTGCCACACCGCAAGCCGGCGCGCCGGAAGGCACGAACTCGTGTCGAGCACGACAGCCACGACGGACCTCCACGAACCATCCGAATGTGTCGTTCAAAGCCTGGTTCGTTCAGAAATAAGCAATCCCCATGCCCAGTTTGCGCCGGGCGGCCAACCTTAACAATTGGTTAATAAAGGTGCCGTTAAGCCTCTGCAATTGCTGCCATTATTTGAGGCAGTATACGGATAATCCGGGCTTGAATTTCATGTTGCGATGCACAATATTGGTGGTCTAGGGATTCGACGCCTCCTCGAGGGCTTCTCTCAGAGGAGTTTTAAGACATGTACCTCACCCATATTGCGGCCGCGCTAGCCAACTCCAGCGTGCGCACGCTGAGCCAGCAGGAAGAATTGCCGCTGTTGCGCGATCACCTGCTGCGGCTCGACCGCAACAGCCGCCGCGACCGTTTCCATGGCTTCATGGACGACAGCTTCATCGAGCGCTACGCCGAGAAATGCGCCAGTGACGGCACGACCATCATCGCCTTCTTTGAAAACGGCGTGGTTCGGGGCGCGGCGGAGCTGCATCCGCCGGACCAGTCACCGGATTCGCTTCCCGAAATCGCTTTCAGCGTCGAAGCGTCGGTGCGTCGGCGCGGTGTCGGCAGCATCCTCTTCCGCAAGCTGATCACAGAGGCGCGCGCCAAAAGCTACAAGAGCCTGCGGATCACCACCGGTTCGCAGAATGAGGCGATGCGGGCGCTGGCCAACAAGTTCGGCGCGCAGCTCCTGTTCCGCCACGGCGAATCGACCGGCACCATCGACCTGACGAAACAGGATCAGACGGAGCTTGCGCCCACCTGGGCGGACACGACGCTGAACGCCGCGCGCACGGTCGCCAATATGAACCGTGTCTATTGGCGGATGTTGCTTCGGATGTACGGCTTTGGCCGCGCCGCCTGAGCGGCGAGTTCAAACAGGGCCATTCGCTGACGCCTGATCCAGCGAACTGCCAGAAAACTTTAGAGCCCGGTTCTGACTGAATCAGAACCGGGCTCTGGTCTTTTGTTTGATGCGTTTTCTTGATGCGAATCGGTATCCGTTTCACTCAAAAACGCTACGGGCGTCAGGTGCCGGTGCGCTTGTCGTTGCCGAATCGCCTGATGACGCGGCGCTCGACCACGACGGCGCGCTGGGCGCCTTGCTCGCCCGCGATGATGCGGGTCGCCGATCGCGCCACCGCGCGGCCGGTCTTCTTCACCTCAGCCAGCACTTCCTCGAAAGGCAGGCCCATCAGCGCGGCGGCGATCTCCGCCTGCTGCTGCTGATCGTCGGTGATCCCGACCGCGGCGAAGATTGCCTCCTCCAGCGTCGGCGGATCCCGCCGGACGCGGCGTGTGCCGTATTTCGTGTTCCAGTCTTCGCTCATGGGGCCTCGCAATATCATTGCGGAGATACCTAGGTGCCCTTATGTTGCATTGCAATACGAATTTCGCATGGCAATACAGCCATGCACCTACAATTTCTCCAGCCTGGTAGTCTCATACAGTTCGATGGTGGTGGCGCTCTCGGCAAGCGCCTGCAGCGAGCGCACGAAATCGCGCGAGGCGGGAACGGCAAAATGCGCCAGCAGGGCGGCGCGATCGGCCCATTGCTCGAAAAACACCAGCCGCAGCGGATTCTCGCAATCGACATGGACCGCGTGGGAAATGCAGCCGGGCTCGGTGCGCGAGCGGCGGACATGCTCGAGGCTCAGTTTCCGCACCTCGTCAAAACTATCCGCGCGCGCGGTCACGCTGCCGGTCACCACGATCATGTCGTCCTCCCGTTTTTGTCGCAGCTCTCATGCCGCGGAATTGCCGGTGGCGCCGAGGTCCAGCGGCTGCTGCGGCCAGCGTTTCAACGCGGCATGTCCGGCATCGGTCAGCAAATAAATGCCGCGCTCGGCGCGGTCGAACCAGCCATAGACATTATGCAGCAGGATTTTTCCAGCGTCGGGAATTTCGGTTCGCAAATCCTTCACACGTCGCGGCCCGCCTGACAGCGCCGAGGCGCAGGCCAGCGCCTGTTGCCGATAGGCCGTCATGATCGGCGCGCGCGTCGAGCCGCCCATCGCCGGATCGCCCTTGCGCTTCTGATGCTCGGCGACCAGCCGCGAGCGCTTTTTTGGATTGCGGCGAGGAGTTGCCGTCGCAGGCTGGACGATCACCTCGACATCGCCAGTATTGGTGACCGCCAGCATGCCGAAACCGAGCCGGCGGCAGAGATTGCGATAGCGTACGTCGCTCTCGCGGCCCTTGCCGCGGGCGGATAATCTGGCGGCGAGCCAGACCTCGTCGGCGGCGCCGGCGCGATCCACCGCCTGCAGGATCAGTTCCAGGTTGAAGGAAAGCTTCAGCTCGCCGATCACCACGATCGGCGGATCGTCGCCGCTCAACGCCACCAGATCGCAGCCGCCAATCTCACCCTTGACGGTGAAGCCGAGCTTTTCGAGGAAGCGTTTGACGGGAAGATAAAGCGCGGTTTCCAAGATTTGCTCCGGCGGCGCATGCAAGCCGCGACTCAATGTCCTGACTCTAGCCGAATTCGGGCAAAGCGTTTGATCGGAAGGCGCGGCAGCGGCTATTGTCGGCGCGGGGACAAGGCCAACGGCAATTGAGGGAACCTCGCGATCGATCGTTCGCGGGGCACTGATGTTTGCCGATTCCCGGAGCAGACAGGGCGTGCAAGGATTGTATAAATTCCGCTTCACCGCGGAGCGCGGGGAAGGTTCCGGCGTGATGTTCGCCACCGCCGGCGGCAGGCTCTATGGCGGCGATACCGGCTCGTCATTCGTCGGCCATTTCAGCGAGGCCGATGGCGTCATCTCCGCCGAATGCATGATGTCGCGCCACTACCACGATCCCGGCTTTGTCCCGATGTTCGATATCGACAACATCGCGTTGAATTACACTGGCGTGCGCCGCGGAGAGGAAATTCATTTCGAAGGCGGCAGCGTGGCGTTGCCGGGAGTCCGGTTCAATACCGTGCTTACACCGATCAACGACGCCGATGCGCCCCCGCCCGGCGTGGTCGGCGCGGACGGGATCGGCAACGGGCTCTACTCCATCCACATCCGCATGCTCGACGGCATCGATGCCGGCAACAGCGGCGTCATGCTGCTGCATGACGGACGCATCAGGGGCGGCGACGCGTTTTTCGATTACATCGGGGCCTACACGGCGGCGAACGGCAGATGGAAGGGCGAACTCGTCAACCGCGAGCATACACAGGCAAAGGGCGATCGGCCGCTGTTCGGCGGCCATGAGGTCGGCATCGGCTTTTCCGGAACGTATGACAGCGAGGGCGCGGTAGGCGAAGCAACCGCGCTCGCCGGCAAGCGCAGCATCCGCTTCAAGGCAGTGCTGCGAAAGCTGGTGGAGGTTGAGGGTTAGCCAATCAAACGATCGTAATCGGGCGCCTCGTAATTGGGATTAGTATTCCGGCGGAAGCGGCGGCTTCGGTGGGTTTAACATCTTGCTCAGCTCGCCCGAGAAAACGAGACAGATAGCCATCAACGCGCCCGAGACGATCATCGTCCATTTCAAACGCCGACCAAATTCCGCGTCCTTCGGTGAAATGTAGACTACGATGCCTTTCACCTCGTGAGGGATTGTGCGCCCGATCTCAGGCTGCGGGAATTTGGACCATCCCACATAGCTCATTTCAAGAAGAGCCCACCACCAAAAACCGATGGCCAGCACGAAGGCGGACACTTGCCCGATCCGATAGAAGACCCCCCGATGTGTCGTCATTTTGATCCCGCCTTGAGGACCGTTCTTGCGCGATATGCTGCAATAGCTTCCTCCGCAACGGCGTCGAGTTGGCGGCTTTGGGCATCCCGCTCAATGGCCGCATCGAAGCTTTCGGCGTCGAACGCCTCAAACCACTCGCGAAACCGTGCCAGTTCCCAAGCAGGGAATTGCGTAATGGCTTCTTGGATGTCCTCAACGGTTGTCATTGCTAAATTATAACACTGCTGGGCGAAGTGAAAAGGTGTAAGCCTCGTCGCGCTTCTAAACCCTCCCGTTCACCGGCAGCAGCGCGCCGGTGACGGCGCTGGCGGCGTCGCTGGCGAGGAACAGGATCACGTCGGCCAATTCCTTCGGTGTCACCCATTTGGCGAAATCGGCTTTCGGCATGCTGGCGCGGTTGGCTGCGGTGTCGATGGTCGACGGCAGCACGGCGTTGACCGTGATCTTGCCCTTGAGTTCGGTGGCGAGCGCCTCGGTGAGGCGGTGCACGCCGGCCTTCGAGGCGGCGTAGGCGCCCATGCCACTGCCCGCCTGCAGCGCGCCCATCGCGCCGACATTGACGATGCGGCCGGCGCCCGACGAGACGAGATGCGGGATCGCCGCGCGCGATGCGTTCAGCGCGGTCATGACGTTGAGCGCGTACATCCGTTGCCAGGTTTTGGGATCGCCGTCCGCCACGGTCTCGAAGGCGAAGCCTCCGGCGATATTGATCAGCGCATCGATCTTGCCGAAATGCGACGCCGCGGCGTCGATGGCTTTCCTGGCTTGGGCCGCATCGGTGAGGTCGACGCCGCCGAGTTCAAACAGATCGGCCGTAGCCGGGACCTGTGTCGGAGCATGGTCGACGCTCGCAATTCGTGCGCCGCGCGTGAGCGCCTCCTCGACGACCACGCGGCCGAGTGCACCGAGAGCCCCCGTTACGACAATGACCTGTCCGTTCATGATGGGCCTCCGCCAGCGGGGAATAGGTGGGCACCTTATCAGGTGTTGTTCGATCGTATGGCGGCGATTTCTGTGTGAACGGCCTGTCCCGGAACCCAAATTGCCGCGACCCGCTGCTCGGCGGAGCCGCCGACGCCACGTACGACTACGGGAGGCGGCCGAATGGGGCGGAATCGATAAAATTTGCCGGAGTTCTGTAAGCCGTTTTCAGAATCCGTTCGGTACAACCCGGCTACCAACAAAAGGCAGGGGGACTTCTCATGGGTTTGCCGGATCATGGTTTACCGCTTGTTCAGCTTAAGGAGCAGCGGCGCGATCTCGTCGTCGCGTTGCAAAATCGCAGCGGTCCGGTATCGAGCTGGGAATTGATGCAGATCGCGGCGATCCAGCAGGCGATCTCGGCGTTCGAGGACGTCATCGCCGATCTCGACGCCGAAATGGAAATGGAAGCGGCGGCCTGAGCCGATCGCGCTGACGTTCCGGACCGCCCAAGGCTTGTTTTTGGGTGCTTTACTCGCGCATAGCGGGTAAGATCGCGGCATGCACCGCGCTCGGGCATTTCCAATCGTTCTCATCGCACTCTATGCGCTGCAGGCGGCTGCCGTGCATGCGCAGGCCTGCGTTGCCGATCAACATGGCGGCCTCGTCTGCGGCGAGGGGAAGGCCGCGATGCGTGTCGTTGCCGACACCACTTCGCCATCGAAGGAATACGCATTCGCCTGGCGCAGCGATCAGGGCCTGCCGTCAGGCCGCGATCAGCCGCCATCCGGCGTCGAAAATCTCCTGATCCGCGTCGGTGACGGCGCCGTGCTTGCCAAGCTTGGCGGCACCTATTGGGAGACCGGCGAAATACGCGCGAACCGTTACGATCTGCTCGCGGCCTGGTCGTCCGACAGCCAAGCCGTCATCGAGGTCGCGAACAGCCGCTGGGACAGCGATTCCTTTGCCTATTACCGGATCGATGGTGCAACGGCGACCAAGCTTGATCTGCGCGCGCTGGTCGTGCCCGTCATGACGGCGAGGCTGCCGCCGCGAAACCGCCAGGGCAATTCATTTCGTGTGCGTGAGGATCTGCCGGTGACGCTCGATGCGCGCGGCCGCCTAAGCTTTACCGCGATGCTCTATGTTCCCAAGGGCGAAACCAGCAACGACTACAAGGTGCGGGTCAACATCAGGACGCAAGGCGGCAAGCCGTCCGCGCTGGTCGTGTCAGTGCGGCGGGTGAAGTCGGACTAAATCAGCGCTGAAGATAGCGCGCTTCGAGATCGGCGCGTTCGGCCTTGCCGAGACCGAGGCCGTCGCGGAGATAGCTTTCGAGATCGCCGTAGTCGGCGTCGATCGCCTCGAAGGCGGCGGCGAGGAACGATGCCTGCACTGAAGCCAGCACCTGTTTGATCTCGTCGGGCAGGTCGGTGCTGTGGTTGGGATCCCTGCGGTAGAAGCGGTTGGTCAGGAGATAGTCTTCCGAGATGATGTCGTCGGGAACGCCGAGTGTATGCAGGATCAGCGCGCAGGCAAAACCGGTGCGGTCCTTGCCGGCGGTGCAGTGGATCACCAGCGGTGCGCTGTCTTCCAGCAGATGCGCGAACAGCGTGCGGTAACGTTGCGTGTTGTTCTGCACATAGCCGCTGTAGGAGCCGCGCATCACCTCGACGGCGTGGTCCGTCGACAGCGGCGTGCCGGCGGCCGCGATGGCGCGTAGCGCCGCGACGACAGTGGGTTCGACCGGCAGCGAATGGACTGATATTTCCGCCATACCGCACAGCGCGGCGGCGCGCTCCTCGGCGCCGCGAAAGTCGAACGCGCTGCGGACGCCGAGCTCCCGCAGCACCGAGACATCATCGTCGGTGAGATGGCCGAGATGGTTGGAGCGGAAGATCTGCCGCCAGCGCACGGTCCGGCCGTCACGCGTGGGATAGCCGCCGAGATCGCGGAAATTGCTGGCGCCAGAGAGATTGAGATGGCGGGCGGGGGAGGCTGACATTGGCTGGTTCGTATGATCTTGAGTGGCGGGCGGGGGAAGGGCATGTCGTCCGCTTCCGTCTCGTCTATACTGAACCCTGCAGGGGGCCAAACATGAATTGTCGCAGGAATACGATTTTTGCCGCCGCGCTATGCGCCGCGGCGATGGCAACCGCACCGTCGGCCGCGTTCGCGCAGTCGAGTTTCCGGAACTACCGCTGCGCCGATGGGGCGCAATTCATTGTCGGGTTTTTCCAGTATGATTCCCGCGCCCATCTGCAGCTCGACGGCAAGGCTCTGACACTGCCCAAGCGCGTGGCGCTGTCGGGATCGCGCTATCAGGGGAAGGGCGTCACCTTGCGGATCACCAAGGCCGGGGTCACGACGCTCAAGCATGCCAGGCGGCCGGTCACCACATGCGAGCAGACATGAAAAAGGGCCGAAACGGCGTTGTTCCGACCCTTTTTTAGTTCACCGTCCGCGCCCCATTGAGCGGGCGCGTCCCTGTCAAACACCTCCCGGACATCAGTGGTCACGCCCGTTCTTTTCGTCCTCGATGGCGGCCGCGTGGTACCAGCTGTCGCTGCAATCTCCGAGGTTGGCCGGCGGAGCGGCAAACTCGGCCTTGGCCTCGCCATAGCGACGCCCCCCGAGCGCCGCGCGGCCCCCGGTCGGGAATTGGTAGATCCTTGCGGACCCTTGATTCACACCTGTATTCATCATGTCAGTCTCTCCTTGCGCCGAAGCAACAGCCTCCATGGTGCGCCCGACTCGTTTTGTAGTGGTTACATAAGTCGATATTGTCGGTGCTTCGAGCGGGGGCAAGGTGACCAAGAGCGCGCCACTATCTGTCTAATTCGTGGGCATTCTTGGCGTTGCTTCCTGCAAGGCAGAGGGCGGATGACCAACGCATAAGCCGGCCGGATGGTTGCCCGGTTAGGTCGGCGTCCTCCACGGATGCCTCGAAGGGGTGCCGCAGCTTTAAGCGCGGCGCGACCTGGAAGCGGAAGTGCCGGAGAAATGGGCTGGATTCGGACAGCAGACCTGCCACTGCGCCGCCGGATTTGCAGGTCTGCCGCGCTCCTATGTCGCAGCTTTTATTTTCGCCTGCGGCCAAGTCGCCCTGTGGATAGCTTATCCCGCAGTGCAGCGATTGGCACGTTAAATGCTTAGTAACGCGTGGCCTGACGTGGCCGGGTACACGTATGCGGAGACCTCCAGGGGGCTGGGCGTCAAAATCCAGATTTCAAGGGTTCGGTTTTCCGCATTCCACAGCAACTCAAGAGAGGCTCAATGACCAAGTACAAGCTCGAGTATATTTGGCTCGACGGCTATACGCCGACGCCGAGTCTGCGCGGCAAAACGCAGATCAAGGAATTCGACAAGTTTCCGACGCTGGAACAGCTGCCGCTGTGGGGCTTTGACGGCTCGTCGACCATGCAGGCCGAAGGCCACAGCTCCGATTGCGTGCTGAAGCCGGTCGCGGTCTATCCGGACGCCGCGCGGGAAAACGGCGCGCTGGTGATGTGCGAAGTCATGATGCCCGACGGCAAGACCCCGCACGCCTCGAACAAGCGCGCAACGATCCTCGACGACGAAGGCGCCTGGTTCGGCTTCGAGCAGGAATACTTCTTCTACAAGGACGGCCGTCCGCTCGGCTTCCCGTCTGACGGTTATCCGGCGCCGCAGGGCCCGTACTACACCGGCGTCGGCTACTCGAACGTCGGTAGCGTCGCCCGCAAGATCGTCGAGGAGCACCTCAACCTCTGCCTCGCCGCTGGCATCAACCACGAAGGCATCAACGCCGAGGTGGCGAAGGGCCAGTGGGAATTCCAGATTTTCGGCAAGGGCTCCAAGAAGGCCGCTGACGAAATGTGGATGGCGCGCTACCTGATGCTGCGTCTCACCGAATCTTACGGCATCGACATCGAGTTCCACTGCAAGCCGCTCGGCGACACTGACTGGAACGGCTCCGGCATGCACGCCAACTTCTCGACCAAGTTCATGCGCGAAGTCGGCGGCAAGGAGTACTTCGAGCAGCTGATGGCGGCCTTTGACAAGAATCTCATGGACCACATTGCCGTCTACGGGCCGGATAACGACAAGCGCCTGACCGGCAAGCACGAGACTGCTCCCTGGAACAAGTTCAGCTACGGCATTGCCGACCGCGGCGCCTCGATCCGCGTTCCGCACTCCTTCGCCAACAACGGATACAAGGGCTATCTGGAAGACCGCCGTCCGAATTCGCAGGGCGACCCATACCAGATCGCTTCCCAGATCCTGAAGACCATCGCGGAAGTCCCGACCGGCGCCAAGGCGGCCGCGGCCTAAGGGGCTGACGACGATATGACCCCGGGGACGCCCCGGGGGCAGCAAAGCTGATCCGCCAAGGTAAAACCGCCTCGGCGGATCATTGCGTTTTGATGACACGGCGTCTTGATGAGATTGATTCAAATACGCCGGTTCAAGACCGTTTCCCTTCGTTGTGAACCGCGCTAGACAACCGCCGTGCGCTTGCCGGGGACGCGGCATTGTTTGAGGGATTTTACAAAGTCAGGTTCCAGCTTGGCGCTGCGGTCGGCCGCAGCGTCATGTACGCGCGCGACGGCAGGATGCTGGGTGGCAATTCGGCCTTTGCCCATATCGGCACCTACGAAAAGCACGATGACGGCGTCGACATCGTGATCCAGACCGTCCGCCATAACCCGGACCCGAATTACCGAGCGATGGCCGGCACTGACGATGCCACCCTGCTGGCAAAGGGCAGGGCGGACGGAAACCTCTACCGCTTTGAAGGCGGCCTGAGGGAACTGCCGGGCGTGGCGTTCCACTCGGTGATGACGCCGATCGAGCAGGACGCGGTGCCGATCGCCGGTGGTGTCGGCGAAGGGGGCGTCGCCAATGGCCTCTATTCCATTCACATCCGCATGCTTGATGGTGTCGAGGGTGGCCTGACCGGCGTGATGCTGCTCAATGACGGCCGCATCCTGGGCGGCGACGCCTCGTTCTATTATCTCGGCACCTACACCTCGGAGAAAGGCCGCTGGAAAGGCCAGATCCTGAATCAGGAGCACACGCCGTCCATGGGGGAGAACCCCATCTTTGGCGGCCATGAAGTCGGCATCGGCTTTTCCGGCACCTGCGACGAGGAGGGCGCGATGCTTGAGGCAACCGCGCTCGCCGGCAAGCGCAGCCTTCGCATGACCGCAGTGCTGAAGCTGATGCACCGGGTGTAGCCGCCGATGAGCGATGCCATCCGCGTGCTCTCGACGCTGGCGCTGAAGGGCGCCGTCGGCAGCCTGGCCAGCCAGTATCAGGCGACTGGCGGCGCCCGCATCGACGCCGATTTCGCTCCGACATTGGCGCTGCTGCAGCGGTTGCGCTCAGGCGAAGCCGCCGACGTCGTAATCCTGACCCGCGAGGGGCTGGACGAGGTCGCGCGCGAGGGGCGGGTGGCCGCTGAAAGCTGTGTGGATCTGGCCCGCTCCTGGGTTGGCATCGCCGTGAAAGCCGGCGCGGCCCATCCGGACATATCAACCGAGGCCGCATTGCGCACAGCCTTGCTCGGCGCGCGCTCGGTGGCCTATTCGCGGCTCGGCGCCAGCGGCATCCTGTTTGCAAAACTGATCGAGCGGCTCGGCATCGCCTCAGATATCAACGCCCGCGCGGTGATCATTCCGCAGGGCTTTACCGCCGAGAAGCTGGTGACTGGCGAGGCCGATCTCGCCGTCCAGCAGATCAGTGAGTTGAAGCAGGTCGCTGGCATCGAGGTGGTTGGGCCCATTCCATACCAATTGCAAACACCCGCCGTGTTTTCCGCGGGACGAATGGCGGCGACGAAGAAGCCGGCCGAGGCGGACCGGTTGCTGCGGTTTCTTGCGTCGCCCGAGGTCGCGCCGGCGTTGCGCGAGAGCGGGCTTGAACCTTGAATTTATCGGCATGCCGACGCAACCTGCGCTGATGAAGAGGGCGCTCCAAGGTCTGTTGATCGCCGCCGCCGCTGCTGCCTTGGGGCAGTGCCCGGCCTACGCGCAATCGGCCGACCTCGTGCTGTGCGACCGTGTTGCGGCCGATCCGGCCGATCCCGACAAGCCGGCCGACGCCAAGGGCGTGGCCGATATCGCGGCCTCTGACGTCGCCACCGCGATCAAGTTCTGCAAGAACGCCGCGAATTCGTCGCGCCGGGCGATGTACCAGCTCGGACGGGCCTATGCCGCCAACCGGCAGTTGCCGGAAGCGATGGCGGCCTGGCGCAAGGCGGCCGACAAGGGCTCGAGCTCGGCCATGGTCGAACTCGGCGTGCTCTACGGGACCGGCGCGGGCGTCGCGCGCGATGAGGCGCAGGCCCGCAAACTGTTCGAGCGCGCGGCTCAGGCCGGTAATCCGCGCGGCGTCAGCAACCTCGCCGCCCTCGGCGGCGGAGCATCATCCGATCCGGCGCGAGCCCGTGAACTGCTGTCCAAGGCCGCCGAGAGCAATTCCGAGGCGCAGTATCAACTCGGCATGATGCTGGCCGAAGGCAATGGCGGGGCCAGGGACGACGCTGCCGCCCGCGCACTGTTCGAGAAGGCGGCGGCGCAAAATCATCCCGGCGCGCTGGAGCGGATGGGCGCGTTCGCGCAGGAAGGCCGCGGTGGACCGAAGGATTCCGACGCCGCCAAAGCCTATTACCAGCGCGCCGCCGCACTTGGCGATGAGGATGCGAAGAAGGCGCTGGAGCGGCTGCGCTGTCCCTACGCGATCAAGGACAAGCGCGGCAACGTGGTGACGAATTTGTGCTTCTGAGACGTCCGAACGATCACTCCCTGATCAAAACGACGCCGGCAATCAGCAGCACTGCGCCTGCGAGCCGCGCGGCGCCGATCGGATGCGGCGTCAAGCCTAACGCGCCGAAATGATCCAGCGTCACCGCGGCGAGCACCTGGCCGGCGATGACAAGCGCGAACAGCGTCGCTGCGCCGAGCGAGGGCAACAGCAGGATCGCCAGCAGGATGAAGGCGGCCCCGAACACGCCGCCGGACCATGCGTACCATGGCACATCGACGACAGTCTTCCACGACGGCACCCGCTCGCGGAGCGCGATCACCGCAACGATCATGGTGATGAGGCCGCCGGCATAGCTGACCAGCCCCGCCCAGGCTGGCGAGGCCAGCGCCGTACGTAGGCTGCCATTGAGCATCTGTTGGGTGACCACACTGACGCCGGCGCCAAGTGCGAGGAGGTAGAGGAAGAAATGTTGCATCGAGGTCCCCATTCATTCCGCGCCGGTAGAGCGATCCGGCATCGCAAGCCCTTGAAGACAACGCGAATAGCCGGCCCGGAACAAGAGACCCCGCGGCGCAATTATTGCGGACGGGGGCTCGTCAAAAGCGGTGATTTTCCATGATCCGAAAATTGCAATCGAGCGAATACCGGCTGTATTCCCGCAAAATCAACCCGAAAACCGGCAAACGCCGCAACCTCGGAACCTTCAAATCACGCGCTGCGGCGGAGAAGCACGAGCGCGCCGTGCAGTATTTCAAACGGCATTGAACCTGCGCCAAAACGCGGCTGGTTCCGCCCTTCCGGCGGTGCTATGCCCCCGCGAGATAATTCGATAGCGCGGGACACCTTCGTTGCTGAACGGGCTCTACAAGGTCGAGTATGGCGTGAACGACGCGTTCGGCCGCAGCATCATGTGCATGCACGATGGCAAGCTGCTGGGCGGCAATTCCGCCTTTGCCCATCTCGGCAGCTATCAGGAGAGCGACGGGGAAATTCTCGGCGAGGTCATCACCCAGCGCCACAATGACGATCCCTATTACATGCCGCTGATGGACACCGACATCGCCGCCATCAGCGTGCGGGGCAGGCTGCAAGGCAACAGGATCCGTTTTGAAGGCAACGCCGCGCCGCGGCCCGGAGCCCTGTTCTGGGCCGAGCTGACGCGGCTCGACGACGAGGGATTGCCGCCGGTCGGCACCGTCGGGCAGGGCGGCATTATCAACGGGCTCTATTCCATCCAGCTTCGCGCGCTTGACGGCGTCAAGGCCGGCTTGTCGGGTGTCATGCTGCTGCTGGACGGCCGCATCCTCGGCGGCGACGCTTTCTTCTATTACCTTGGCGCCTACGCCTCGGCCGATGGCCGCTGGAAAGGCGAGATCCTCAACCAGGAGCACACGCCGGCGAAGGGCGAAAACCCCGTGTTCGGCGGCCATGAGGTCGGCATCGGCTTCACCGGCACCTGCGACGGGGCCGGCGCTGAACTCGAAGCCGTTGCGCTGGCGGGCAAGCGCAGCCTGCGGCTGGCCGCCACGCTGAAGCTGATGCGGCCGGCCTAAGCCATAGCGTTTTCAAGCGAAGTGGATACCGGTTCGCGTGAAGAAAACGCTCTAGCCGCGCTTGCGCCGCGTGAAACACCACGCGGTGATGGCGACGGGCGCGCCGAGGGCGAGCCAGGAAAAATAGCGGCCCGCGCCTTCGGAGAGCAGCGCCGTCAATAGTCCCGCGACCGACAGCACACCGAACAGGAGGGGGCCGCCATACACGGTGCGCCAATTGCCGCTGGATCTCGATTTACGCACGGCAGTCATTCGGATGGCTGCAATAAGGGCCGCCCTGCGATGGCGTGGCTGCGGTGCTTGCGGTGTTTGACGATCCACAGATAGAACCCGCTGCCGATGACGACGATGGTCATGATATCGAGCAGCGCCCAGATGATCTTCAGCGGCATGCCGCCATAGTCGCCGAAATGCAGCGGCTGCGAGACCAAGAGCGCCTTGAGATAGACAGGAAGGTCGCGCGCATCGGACACTTCGCCGGTTTCGCCGTCCAGCAGCACCGGCTTGAGCAGCCGCGACGTCAGCGGCGTGTGGCCCCGCATGAAGACCGCGAAATGATGCGAGCTCGTGAACGGCGTGCCTGGAAAGGCGACGAACGAGACATTCATGTTGGGTGCGATCTTTCGCGCGTTCTCGAGCGTTGCGTCGAGCGAGGCCAGGTGCACCGGCGGCGGCTTGCCGGCATAGGGCTTGACCATGTCAGCGAGTTCGTTGGCTTTCCACTGGCTCAGCATCACCTCGGCGAGTGTGTTGATGACGCCGGTGGCGCCGACCACCAGCGCCCATGCGATGGTGATGGCGCCCAAGAAATTGTGCCAGTCAAACCAGGCAATACGGCGCGACTTGTCCCTCAGCGTGCCAAAGCTCAGGCGGCGCGTGAACGGCCAGTACAGCACCACGCCGGAGACGATGGCGATCAGGAACAAAAATCCCATCGCGCCGAGGAACAGCTTGCCGGGTTGGCCCGCGAACATGTCGACATGGAGTTTCAGGAATATCAGCATCGGGCCGCCGCCGACCGAGCCGAGCGGCTTGGCGGTGTTGGCATCGTACGCCCTGAGCGTTGCCGCGTCCGGATCGCCATCCACCTTGCTGTTGGTGAAAGCGATCACCGTGTTCGGTTCGTCCTTGTCCCACAGGATGTACTGCAGGATGCGGCCGGGATCGTTCGCAAGCGCGGTGCGGGCGATTTCGTCGATGCTCCGCTTCACCGCGCCCGGCTGCGCGGTCTCAGGCTTCGGGTCGTAGCCGAGCAGCTCGTCGATCTCATGATGGAAGATCAGCGGCAGGCCGGTGACGCACAACAGCAGCAGGAACAGCGTCGATATCAGGCTGCTCCAGGTGTGAACCACCGACCAGATGCGAACGGTTCTGGCTTTCAGTGCGGCCTCCCTCGCGTCGGCGCTACCATTTGTAGGCGAGGCTCGCGGTGACGCGACGACGATCGCCGTAGAAGCATGACGTATCCGACGCACAGCTTGCGACATAGATCGTGTCGGCGATGTTGATGACGTTCAACGCCGCACGCCAGTTTTGCCATTCGTAATGGATCGTCGCGTCGCCAAGCACGACAGAGGGAACCACCAGCGTGTTCGCGATATCGGCGAAAGATTTTCCGACATAGCGCACACCGCCGCCAAAGCCAAAGCCGCGCAACGGCCCTTCCTGGAACGTGTAGTCAGCCCAGAGCGATCCTGTCTGCTGTGGCGTGTTGGTTGGCGTCAGGCCGATCAGCGCCGGGTTGGCGTCCTTGCTGGTGAAGAGATCGTAGGTGGTGAACGCGGCGACCGTCTTCAGCCCCGGCAGGGGATTGGCCACGGCCTCGAGTTCCAGACCGCGCGAAGTCACCTCGCCGGTCTGGTTCTGGAGGGACACGATGCCCGGGACTGTCGTCGGCACGTTTTGCCGCTTCAGGTCGAACACGGCGATGCTGAAATGGCCGTTGAAGCCGGCCGGCTGGTACTTCAAGCCGATCTCGGCCTGCTCGCCGGTTTCGGGCAGGAACAACTGGTTCGAGGCGTTGAGGCCGATGATCGGGTTGTAGCTGGTCGCGTAGGCGACATAGGGCGCGAGGCCGTTGGCGAAATTGTAGATCAGGCCGGCGCGTCCGCTGAACTTGCTGTCGTCGCGATTGTACAACGTGGCGCCGGTCGGACGATCGCCCTGGCTGGTCGAGACCCAGTCATTGCGGCCGCTCAATACAAGCGTGAAGCCGCCGAACTTGATCTGGTCCTGCAGATAGACGCCGAGCTGGTTCTGGGTGAGGAGGAAGTTGCGGAACGGCGCAGAGCCGGTGAAGGGTATGTCGCCGGTGCCGTAAACCGGATTGAGCGCGTTGATCGACGGCACGCCACCGAACGCGAAGATCTGATAATCGTCGATCCGGTAGTTCTTCAGATCAAGGCCGAACAGCATGGTGTGCTGCACCGGGCCGGTATCGACGCGATACTCCAGCTGATTGTCTAGATTGCCCTGGTTGGCGGTGTTCTTCGCGTACCAATTATAGCGGCCGATGTCGCCCGCGGCGGGGTTGGTATAGTTGTTGCCGATGAGGCCCCGATAGGTGAGATCGACATGGGCATAGCGGGCGTTCTGACGGAAGGTGAGGCTGTCGGTGAGATTCTTCTCGAACTGATAGCCGAGCATTTCCTGCTCGCGCGTGAACTTGTCGACGCTGGGATCTCCGACGAATAGTTTTGTTGGAATGCGGCCGAACGGCGCGTTAACGACCGTTCCCACATACGGCAGGAAGTTGATGCCGCGGGTGTCAGTTTTCGAGGCTGACGCCAGCACGGTGAACGTGGTGTCCGCGTCCGGCTTGTAGGTGACGGACGGTGCGATGAAATAGTTGTTGTCGGGGGTGAAATCGACCTGGGTGCCACCGTTCTGGACCTGGCCGACCACACGGTAGAACAGCTTGCCGCTTTCGTTCGCGGTCGCGACCGGGCCGCCGACATCGAACGACAGATATGCATTGCCGAAATTGTTGACGCCGGTTTCGATATAACGGATCGGCTCTGCCGGCGGCATCTTGCTCACGGCATTGACGATGCCGCTTGGACTGGAGCCGCCATACAAAACGGCTGAGGGACCGCGGAGTACCTCGACGCGAGCGAGGTTGAACGGCTGCAGCTTCCAGCTCGCATAAGACGTGTAGAACAGCTGCAGGCCGTCGAGGAACAGGCCGACATCGTCCGATTTGAAGCCGCGGATCAGGAACCAGTCGTTACGGGTATCGGCGCCGAATGTTCCGGCGACAACGCCGGGCGTGTAGCGCAGGATCTCATCGAACTTGCCTGGTTTCTGGTCGCGAATCTGTTCGCTGCCGATCACCGAAAGCGACTGCGGCGTCTGCATGATCGGCGTGTTGGTCTTGGTGCCCGCCATCGAACGGCCGGCGACGTAGCCCTGGACCGCGCCGCGCGGGTTTTCGACGACCGGCGCCGCCGCCTCGCGTTTCGGTTGGGGCCTTCGCGAGGCGGCTGTGCTTTGCGCTGCCGGGCGCCGGCTGCGCTGTGTCGTGGTTGACGCAGTGCGCTTCTCGGGTGAGGTGACGACGACGGACGGAAGCGATTGCGACGCGGATCCGGAACCTGACTGCGCGAACATCGCCTGTGGCCACAACATCAATACGGACGCGGTCGCCGACGCGGCGACGTTCAACACATCACGAGACTTCAAAGCGTCACCCCAACCTGCGAGCACGTGTCGCGCTTTCAGGAAACTTGGCAGCGCGACCCCAGCGGGACGCATAACGCGAGGGACAACGATTCCTCTAATGGAAAGGTTCTTAGAGTAACTCTTAGAAGACTTTCAAAAATCTACGCGGAAAGTTGCTCATCGTCGCAACAACACGCGATAGCTGAGAAGTCGGTAGACCTCGGTAATGTTGGTTCCGTGGTGATGCACGCGTCGTCAAAATCATCCGCGCCTCCCCATCAGGCTAGTTCCCGAACGCGATCGGAACCCCCAGATTGGATCAAACCATCCAGGAGTTCTCGTCATGACCGACCCGAGCGCAGCCATCCTTTCCTCGTTCTCCTCCGCCCTTGCCGAACTCGTCGCCCGAACAAAGCCCGCGATCGTCTCGGTGCATTCGCACCGCTTGCGGGCATCGGGCTTCATCTGGAAACCCGGTTTGATCGTGACGGCCGACGAGGCGCTGGCCGACGAGGGCGAAGTCTCGATCAAACTTGCCGACGGAACCACACGGCCGGCCAGCATCGCGGGACGCGACCACACGACCGACATCGCGCTGTTGCGATTTGATGCCCAGAATATTGCACCGGTCGCGCTTGCATCCGTCGTTCCGGATCTCGGCTCGCTGTCGGTCGTGGTCGCCGCCGAGCACGGCGTTGCCGCCGCGGCGCTGGGTACCGTATCGCTGGTGGGCGGCCGCTGGCGCAGCCTGCGCGGCGGCGAGATCGACGCCCGGATAGAGCTCGGCGTGCGGCTGCGATCCAGCCACGAGGGGGGCCTTGCCCTCACGGCCTCCGGCGAAGCGATTGGCATGGTTGTCCAGGGGGTGCGACGCGTTCTTGTCATTCCGAGCGCGACGATCGGCCGGGTCGCCGGAAGACTTGAAACCCATGGCCGGATCGCGCGGGGCTATCTCGGGGTTGGGCTGCAGCCCGTCAAGTTCGACGACGGGATCGGCGCGATGGTGATGAGTGTCGCTAGATCGGGTCCATCGGCCGCCGCCGGTATCCGGCAAGGCGATATTGTCGTCGGCTGGAACGACGAAAAACTCTCCGGCGTGCGTTCGTTGTTAAGAGCGCTCGGGCCCGACAGCGTCGGCTCGGTCGTTGACGTCACTATACGGCGTGGCGGCGAACCGGTGCGGATCAAGCTCACGATCGGCGAAAGGGCGGACGCGTGAGTGAGGAGGCTGCACCGGTCGTTGTCGTCGCCATCGAGATTTCCGATCCGGCGCTGGCGGACCGGCTTGCATCGCTGCTCGGCGGCGTTACCGGCATCCGACTGGCGGCACCGGGGGAGGCCGCCACGGTCTCGCTCGTGTCTCGTGACGCGCAATCGCTGCTCGAACCCGCCGACATCGAGCTTACGCCGCGCGAACGCGACGTTCTGGTCCTGATGGCCGAAGGCGCATCGAACAAGGCGATTGCGAGACAGCTTGGAATATCCGTTCACACAGCCAAATTCCACGTCGGATCGCTGCTCGAAAAGCTCGACGCCACCGGCCGCACCGACGCCGTGGCACACGCTGCGCGCCGCGGCGTGATCCACCTGTAACGCCGCGCGCCCGGCAGTGAGGGAGCAGTGGCCGACACCTAGGTATATAATCCTAAAGGTGGCGGGAATCTGCTCCGGGAGAGGGGTTCGGAACCGCTTCCACAAGCGCGCTGGATGTCCTAAGCAGCGGGCCGCAGCGATTTCCTCTTTTTCAGGCCCCAATGATCCGCCTCGATAACGTCAGCAAGCAAGTCGGCCACCAGATCCTCTTCATCGAAGCCTCCGCGGCCCTCCAGAAGGGCGAGAAGATCGGCCTCGTCGGCCCGAACGGGGCTGGCAAGACCACGCTTTTCCGGATGATTTCGGGCCAGGAGCCGCCGGATGAGGGCCAGGTCTCGCTCGATCGGGGCATTACCATCGGCTATTTCAGCCAGGACGTCGGCGAGATGTCGGGCCGCAGCGCCGTGGCTGAGGTGATGGACGGCGCCGGGCCCGTCAGCGTCGTGGCGAGCGAACTCCGGGAACTCGAGGCCGCGATGGCCGATCCCGATCGCGCCGATGACATGGACGAGATCATCGTACGTTATGGCGAGGTGCAGCACCGTTTTGAAGAACTCGACGGCTATGCCCTCGATGGCCGCGCCCGCGAGGCGCTGTCGGGCTTGGGCTTCAGCCAGGAAATGATGGAAGGCGACGTCGGCGCGCTGTCGGGCGGCTGGAAGATGCGGGTGGCGCTGGCGCGCATTCTCTTGATGCGTCCCGACGTGATGCTGCTGGACGAGCCGAGCAACCATCTCGACCTGGAGAGCCTGATCTGGCTAGAGCAGTTTCTGAAGGGATACGAGGGCGCGCTCTTGATGACCTCGCACGATCGCGAGTTCATCAACCGCATCATCAACAAGGTGGTCGAGATCGACGGCGGTACGCTGACGACCTATTCCGGCGACTACGAATTCTACGAACAGCAGCGCGCGCTGAACGAAAAGCAGCAGCAGGCGCAGTTCGAGCGCCAGCAGGCGATGCTGGCCAAGGAAATCAAGTTCATCGAACGCTTCAAGGCGCGCGCCTCGCATGCCGCCCAGGTGCAGAGCCGGGTCAAGAAGCTCGACAAGATCGAGCGCGTCGAACCGCCGAAGCGGCGCCAGACGGTGGCATTCGAATTCCTGCCGGCACCGCGCTCGGGCGAGGATGTCGTCAGCCTGAAGAACGTCCACAAAGGCTATGGCAGCCGCACCATCTATCAGGGCCTCGATTTCATGATCCGCCGCAAGGAGCGGTGGTGCGTGATGGGCATTAACGGTGCCGGCAAGTCGACGCTGTTGAAGCTGGTGGCGGGCTCGGCCGAGCCCGACGACGGCACGGTGGCGATCGGCGGCAGCGTCAAGATGGGCTATTTCGCCCAGCACGCCATGGACCTGCTGGATGGCGAGCGCACGGTGTTCCAATGGCTGGAGGATTCATTTCCGCAGGCGGGCCAGGGTAGCTTGCGCGCGCTCGCCGGCTGCTTCGGCTTCTCCGGCGACGACGTCGAGAAGAAATGCCGGGTGCTCTCGGGTGGCGAGAAAGCGCGGCTGGTGATGGCGCAGATGCTGTTCGATCCGCCGAACTTTCTGGTACTGGACGAGCCGACCAACCATCTGGACCTCGCGACCAAGGAGATGCTGATCAATGCGCTCTCTGAGTTCGAGGGCACGATGCTGTTTGTCTCCCATGACCGGCATTTTCTGGCGGCGCTTTCCAACCGCGTGCTCGAGCTGACGCCTGAAGGCATCCATCAATTTGGTGGCGGCTACACCGAATATGTCACGCGCACGGGGCAGGAAGCGCCGGGGTTGCGGAGCTAGCACGTATTGAGCCGTAGCCCGGATGGAGCGAAGCGTAATCCGGGAACATTTCGGCCTAACGGAGAGAGCCCCGGATTTCGCTTCGCTCCATCCGGGCTACGAACACTATTTGCGTGCGAGCGGCGCTATCGCCTCGATCTCGTTGGTCCAGATGCCGCCGGAATAGTTTTGCGGAAGCCGCGCAAGCTGCTCAGGCGTGTCTATTCCGCTGGAGAACTCGCCGCCGCGATAGGGACCGAGCACGAAGACCTCGCTGTTGGCCACCTTCATGCGGTTGAGAAAGCGGTCCGGCCAGCCCCACATAAATGGAGCAGCGTTGATCGGCAGCATCACCATCGCGTTGCGGCACGCCTTCGGCACCACGGCGCTCCAGCCATAGCCGATGTAGCCGAGCAGGCAGCTCTTGATGCTGGCGCGCGAGATCGTCCTGATATCGCTCGCGCGTTGGCGCACGATCTCGACCGGCTCGTCGCCGCCATAGACCATGATCTGCGCCCGGCGTTCGGCGGGAAGCTTGTTCAGCACGGCCGCAAGCTTCTCGCCCTCGGCCGAGTCGCGGCTCTTGACGTTGATCAGGAGCCGCTGCTGTGGAAAAGCTTCGAGTACCTCGGTGAGCGTCGGCATCAGGCCGATACCCTTGCCGCGAAACGGAAATGTCTTGCCGCCATCGGCGGTGTAGCCGTGGCCGATGTCGAGCTTCTTCAAATAGGCCATGGAGTGTTCGCGTGTGACGCCGTGGCCGTCGGTGCGGCAATCCAGCGTCCAGTCGTGAAACACCGCGAACTCGCCGTCGGTGGTGGGGTGAACGTCGAGCTCCACGACGTCGGCGCCGGCCGCAAAACCGGCTCGCATCGAGTCGATTGTATTCTCCAGATACTCGTGCGTCGGTGGCAACATCCGCGCCGCCGTGCAGGTGTCATTCTTCACGTCGCGTTCGTCGAAGCGCTGCGCCATGCCGCGATGGGCGAGAAGGACAGGTTGGCCGTCGTGATGCCTGGCAAGGAGATTGGTGTTGTTGAGGTAGATCGCGGCCGCGAGCACGGCAATTGCCGCCGCGGCATATTTGAGTTTCGTGTTCAAGGCCTGCCCCCGCGTACGAGGTGCATTCGCTAGGCAGCATTTCTGTTCGATTTGCGGCGGAGAACAAGGGAAGGCCGAAACGATGGCGGCGACGTTCTTTCGCGCTGCTAATCCCTTATTCTCTCCACAAATGCGATCGCGCGCTTCAGTGCATCCTCGAGCGCAGCGCGATTGCCTGGAACGGATTGGCGGCTTTGTCCGGGGTCGTCAAAACCATGTGTCGCACCGGGATAAAGGACGACATCGATCTTGCTGCCCGCGGCGATGGATCGCCGGGCCATCTCCTGGCATCTCGCAGGCGAGACCTCTTCGTCGTCTGAACCAAGCAACAAGGCGACCGGCGCAGTCGTGGCGAGATCAGGTGCAAGCAGAGCCTTCGGCCCGCAGCCGGGATAGAACGCCAACGCGGCGCGATAGCCCGAAGCCTTCGCGCCCTGCCGCTGCATCACATTCAGCGCGGTGCTGCCGCCATTTGACCAACCCTGCAGGAAAATACGATTTGTAACGACGTCGCGCCGGCTGCGCAGCCAGCTCAGCGCGCCTTCGGCATCGAGCGGCCGCACGTTCTTTTCATTGACGTCGTCGCGATCCGGATCGTCATGGGTGAAGCGCTCGAAGCCGTGCGCCTTGCCGCGCGGTCCAAAACTGTCCGGAAGCAGCGCAATGTAGCCGCGCTCCGCCCAATACTGGCCCCACATCATGTGCCGTTTCGACAGGCCGCTCGCATCGCACGCCGAAGGGCTGGCACGCGACACCAGCGTGCAATCCTGGTTGACGTTGGCTGAGTAGGGCCCGCCGCGGCCGTGCAGCATGACGATGGCGGAGTGAGGGCCCGGCGTTTGCGGCTTGAAGAGATAGGCGACGATTTCGGTCGAGCCATCGGCGCTCGGAAAGAACACCGTGTCCGGCGCCACGAAGGCCGCCGGCGTCGGCAGCATTGCAAGCATCAGGGGGACGACAAGCTTTATCGGTCGGCTAGCCATCTGCGCAGCATAGCAACATTTCGGGCGGGCAATGCAAGGACGCATGGCAAAGCATGCCGTACTCGCCTTGTGGAGATTGAGGCTCGCAGCTACGCTTTTCAAAAATCGGGGAGCGTAACAGCCGTGAAGCAGCTCAGGATCGGGGACGTCACCATCGACGCCGTCATCGAGCGGGAGGGGCCGTGGCGGCGGCCGCAGGATTTCTTCCCGGCTTATGATGAGGCGGTGTTCAAGGATCATCTGGCCGGCATGGAGCCGGAGGTGTTCGACACGGCGCTGGGCCTGATGAACATCACCTATCAGACTTTTGTGGTGCGCACGCCGCGCTACACCATCCTAGTCGATACCTGCACCGGCGAGGACAAGGGCCATCCGCCGCCGTTCGATTTTCCCGGCAAGGAGCGCTGGCGCAACGAGCTGTTCGCGCTCGGTATCGCCTATGAGCAGGTCGATTACGTGTTCTGCACCCATCTGCACATCGATCATACCGGCTGGAATACCACCCTGCGCGACGGGCGCTGGGTGCCGACGTTTCCAAACGCCAAGTACATATTTCACAAGCAGGAATATGCGGCGTGGGAGGCGGAGAACGCCAAGGGCGCCAACCCGCCGGGGACGGTCTTTCGCGACAATTGCCTGCCCATCATGGAAGCCGGGCAGGCGGTCCTGGTTGACGACGATTACGCGCTCGACGATACCGTTACACTGACACCGACGCCGGGGCATTCGCCCTGTCACTGCTGCGTCAACATCTTCTCAAAGGGCAAGCGCGCGGTGGTGGCCGGCGACCTCATGCATCACGTGATCCAGTGCCGCGAGCCGGAATGGTCCGCAAAGCCCGACTGGGATCCGAAGCAGTCGGCGATCTCGCGGCGCAAGTTCTTTGCTTCCGTCGCCGGCACCGACACGCTGATCCTGCCGGTTCATTTTCCGACGCCCACCGTCGGCCTGATTACCGCAGACGGCGACCGTTTCGATTATCGTTTCAAAAGGGACTGATTATGGGAATGCAACGGACGGACGGAATGCAACGGATGGATTTCGAGACGCTGGTTCAGACCCGCAAGAGCGTGCGCGGCTTCACCAGGGAGCCGGTCGCCCGCGCCGTCATCGAGGAGATCATCGATGTCGCCAAACGCGCGCCGTCGTCGATGAACACCCAGCCCTGGCATATCCATGTCCTGACCGGCGAGCCGCTCGAAGAATTGCGCCGCCGCAACATGGAGGAGATGGTGGCGGGCGCCAAGGCGAAGCGCGACATCGTCAGCCACGGCGAATATCAGGGCGTGCACCGCGGGCGGCAGGTCGATATCGCCAAAAAACTGTTTGCGGTGATGGGGATTGCCCGCGACGACAAGCCGATGCGGCAGGACTGGGTGCTGCGCGGCTTCCGGCAGTTCGATGCGCCGGTCTCGCTGGTGCTGACCTATGACAAGGTGCTCGATCCCGGCGCGGTGTGTCATTTCGATCTCGGCGCGCTCTGCTACGGCATCGTGCTTGCCGCCTGGGACCGTGGACTTCATGCGCTCGGACATCGTGCGCGAGGTTGCCAATATCCCCGAGGACGAGGTCATCATGACCTGCGTCGCCATGGGCTACCCCGACGACAGCTTTCCGGCCAATACAGTTCGCTCCGATCGCGAGCCGAATGGCGATTTCGTGCGTTATGTCGGGTTTGCGGACTGAGAGGGTTTGCCGATGAGCAGCGATGAAGAGACCGCGATGATCCGCGAGACGGTCGCGAAATTCGTCGACCGCGAGCTGATTCCGCTCGAGCCGCATTACCTGAAATCCAAGCTGCCGGGCTCCGATCATCCGGAACTGACCGCCGAGCAGAAGCAGCGGCTGCGGACGGTCTCGAAGGATCTGGGATTGTGGGGCCTCGACGCGCCCGAGGACCTCGGCGGTCACGACCTGCCGACGCGCACCATGGCCGCGGTCCACGAGGAGCTCGGCCGGACGTGCGTGCCGTTCGTGCTCCCGCCGGACTCGCCGAACCTGCGCATGCTGCAGGCGGTCGGCACGGCAGCGCAGAAGACGAAATACCTTCAGCCCTATATCGAGGGCCGGATGAGTTCGGCGATCGCGATTTCCGAGCCGGGCGCCGGCGGCGATCCCGCTTCCATGAAGACCCGCGCGGTGCTGGAGGGCGACCAGTGGGTGATTAACGGCCGCAAGATCTGGATCAGCAATGCGCGCGCCGCCGATTTCATCATCGTCATGGCCCGCGTCGGCAACGACGCGCGGCAAGGCGGCATCACCTCTTTCATCGTCGAGAAGGGTACGCCCGGATTCATCATCGAGCGTGAGATCCCGATGCTGGGCGGCGGCGCGACTTACGAGATCGTGTTCGAGGATTGCCGTATCCCGAAGGACTCCGTGCTGGGTGAGGTCGGCAAGGGTTATGCGCCGATGCAGCTGCGGCTGCGCACCCGGCGGCTCGAGATGGGATCGACCTGCATCGGCATCGCGCGGCGTGCGCTCGACATGCTGTGCGACCACGCAAGGCAGCGCGAGACGTTCGGCGTCAAGCTCGCCGACCGCCAGGCGATCCAGTGGTGGATCGCCGATATCTCGACGCGCATGCATGCCTGCCGGCTGATGGTGCGCGATGCCGCCGACAAGTCCGACCGCGGCGAAGACGTCCGCCACGAAGCCTCGATGATCAAGGTGTTCGCCACCGAGATGGCCTATGAGGCCTGCGACCATGCCATGCAGACGCTCGGCGCGCTCGGCATGACGCTGGAGCTGCCGCTCAACGCGCTCTGGCAGAAGGCGCGGCTGATGCGGATGTACGAGGGACCGAGCGAGGTCCACCGCCAGTCGATCGCGCGCCGCGTGCTCGGGCTGCGCGGTTAGCTTCTTGTTTGGACGCGTTTTCTTGACGCGAACCGGTACCCACTTCGCTCGAAAACGCTTTAGGTTTTATCGCCGGTCATCTCGATGATGCGGCGAGCCAGCGTTTCCATGACGAAGGGCTTGGTCAGCACCCCCATGTTCGGTGCGAGATGCCCGTTGCCGATGATGGCGTTCTCGGCATAGCCGGTGATGAACAGGACCTTGAGATCCGGACGCGTCGTCCGCGCGGCGTCGGCAAGCTGGCGGCCATTGATGCCGCCGGGCAGGCCGACATCGGTGACAAGCAGATCGACCCGCATGTTCGACTGCAGCATCGTTAACCCGGACGGCCCGTCCGAAGCCTCGACCGGGATGTAACCAAGCTCTTCCAGAACTTCTGTCACCAGCATGCGAACGCTCGGTTCGTCGTCGACGACCAGCACCGTCTTGCCTGAGCGAGCGTGGCCAGAGACTGCGGGCACAGCCGCAGCGACGGTCTCTGCCGAGTCGCCGTAATGGCGCGGCAGATAGAGGCACATCGTGGTGCCGTGCCCGACTTCCGAATAGATGCGCACCTGTCCGCCGGATTGCCGAACGAAGCCATAGACCATCGACAGGCCGAGGCCGGTGCCCTGGCCGATCGGCTTGGTGGTGAAGAACGGATCGAAGGCGCGCGCGATCACGTCCGGCGACATGCCGGTGCCGTTGTCGGTGACGCAGAGCGACAGATATTGGCCCGGAGGCAGGTCGCGGTCCTTGGCTGCGTGCTCGTCGAGCCATTTGTTGGCGGTCTCGATCGTGATACGGCCGCCCTCCGGCATGGCGTCGCGCGCATTGATGCACAGATTGAGCAGTGCGTTCTCGAGCTGGGATGAATCGATCAGCGTCGACCACAATCCGCCCGCCGTCACGACTTCGACCGTGATCTGCGGGCCGACCGTGCGCCGGATCAGCTCCTCCATGCCGATGACCAGCCGGTTCACATCGGTCTGCTTGGGGTCCAGCGTCTGTCGCCGCGAGAAGGCGAGCAGGCGATGGGTGAGGGCGGCGGCGCGCTTGGACGCGCCTTGTGCAGCAGCGACATAGCGGTCGATTTCGGTGGTGCGGCCCTGGCGCAGCCTGACCTGCAGCAGGTCCAGCGAACCGATGATGCCGGTCAGGAGGTTGTTGAAGTCGTGCGCGATGCCGCCGGTGAGCTGGCCGACGGCTTCCATCTTTTGCGACTGGCGTAGCGCTTCTTCGACGTGTTTGCGCTCAGCAATCGCCTCGGCCACGCGCGCTTCCAACGTTTCGTTGATGCGCTGCAGGGCCTCCTCGGCCCGCTTGCGTGGGGTGATATCCTGAAACAGCACCGCGACCTGGAGCCGGCTTTTGGGTTCGATCCGGAACGCCGCGAGTTCGAGATGCCGTCCAGTGGCGACGAGTTCGCGTTCGAAGCGGATCGGCACGCCCGTTCGCAACACCGCGCCATAAAGCTCGGCCCAGCCATCGGCCTCGTCAGGCACCATCTCGCGCAGCTTCTGCCCGACCACGTTGGAAATGCCGGCGTGCAGCGCATAGGCCGGGTTGGCTTCGATGTGGATGTAGTCGCTGAGGGGGCCGTGGGGCCCGTCGAAGAATTCGATGATGCAAAACCCTTCGTCGATCGAATCGAACAGGGTTCGGTAGCGCTGCTCGCTGTCGGCGAGCGCGGTTTCAGCGCGCTTCAGATCGCTATTGTCGGCGGCGACGAGGGCCTTGAGCCGCGCATTGTCCGCCTCGACTGCCGCAATCCGGCGCTGCAATTGTTCGATATCGACTGTCACGGATACCCGCCCGGGGGCAACCGCGGAAACGGCGGTCGTTTGGGGAATACTGGCACGCTACGCAACATCAAGTTCCACGGGGACTGAAAGTTCCCGTTGCTGGCACGCCGACCCCGCCAGCAGAAAGCCGCCGTCAGGTGCCCCGGGGCCCTAAGCCGCGCGCACCTCCGACAGGAAGCGGTTGACCTGTCCGGCGAGATCCTTGGACTGCGAGGACAATTGCTCGGCCGCGCCAAGCACCTGATTGGCGGCGGCGCCGGTGTCGTCGGCGGCCTTCTGGACGCCCGTGATGTTGGAATTGACCTCCTGGGTGCCGCGGGCCGCTTCCTGCACGCTGCGTGAGATTTCCTTGGTCGCCGAGCCCTGTTCCTCGATCGCGGCCGCAATCGCGGTGCCGATCTGGTCGATTTCGGCGATCACGTTGGCGACGTTTTGAATCGCCGTCACGGTCTGGTCGCTCGCCGCCTGGATCGCGGCGATCTGCTCGGAGATTTCGGTGGTCGCCTTCGCGGTCTGGCCGGCCAGCGATTTGACTTCGGAGGCGACGACGGCAAAGCCGCGGCCGGCATCGCCGGCGCGCGCGGCTTCGATGGTCGCATTCAGCGCCAGCAGGTTGGTCTGCGCGGCGATGCTCTGGATCAGCGTCACGACGTCGCCGATCTTCTGTGCGCCGTCGGCGAGCGAGCGGGCGGTGTCGCCGGTGCGCCGCGCATTGTCGACCGCGCGGGCGGCGATTTCGGTCGATTGCGCGACCTGGCGGCCGATTTCCGAGATCGAGGAGGCCAGTTCCTCGGTGGCGCTCGCCACCGTCTGGACGTTGCCCGAAGTCTGTTCGGAGGCGGCGGCGACGATGGCGGCCTGACGGTTGGTGAGGGTGGCGGTCGACGACATCGACTGTGCGGTGTCTTCCATGATGGACGACGCCGACGACAGCCCGCCGACCAGTTCGGTGACCTTGGCCTCGAACACGCGGGTGAGTTCGTCGAGTACCTGGGCGCGGCGCATCTTGCCGTCGCTCTCGGCAGCCTTCTCGGCGGCGAGACGCTCCGCCTCGATCATGCTGTCCTTGAAGACACCCACGGCGGCGGCCATCGCGCCGATCTCGTCGCCGCGTCCGGCGCCGGCGATTTCGCCGGATACGTCGCCACTGGCGAGCCGCGTCATCGTGGCGGTGAGGTCTACGATCGGACTGCAGACGCGGCGGCGCACCATCACGATCAGACCGGCGCTGGCGGTGGCAACCGCAATGAGGACCGCGAGCGCGATCAGGAAGCTGAAGCGCGCGGCGGAATAGTTGGCGCCGAGGATCTGCTCGGCATTGTCGTAGAAGGCGTTACGAACATCGACGACGGCGCCGAGGGCGACCTGGGATTCGGCATAGAAGAAGTCGACGTTATGTTCGTATTTGCCTGAAACTGCGCCGTCCTTGACGAGCTTCAGCTCCTTGCCGAAACGCGTGACGAAGATGTCGTTCATCTTGTCCAGCGCAGCTGCCACGTTGGCAGGCGTTGCCGGGTTGCCGCGCAATTCCAGCAGCGACATCTGAATCTGGTCGGCTCGGCCCTGCGAGCGCGAATACTCCATTTTTTCTGCTTCGGTGGCTGCCCGATTGGCGCCAACGAGGTTCTTGTGGAGGCTGGAGTTGTAACCGCCGACGTCGCGCAAATTCCAGGCGATGTTGGCGTAGACGGCCTGCCGGTAGGCATCTCCGTCGAGTTGCGCCATGCGGCGCACCTGCTCGTCGAGCAGCTTGGTGGCCGCGGCGTTGAACACGGCATTGTCGGCGACGAGCTTCCTGGCGGCGTCCTTGCGCGGTTCGGCCGGGCCGTCGATCGCCTTGTCCATGGCATCGCGCAGCGCGTTGAACTTCGCGTTCAGATCGTCGATGCCGGCGCCTATTGCCGTGGCGTCGTCGAGGCCGCCCGACAGGTTCTTGCGTACCACGTTCATCTTGTCGCGTGCGCCATCCGTATTTTTGCGCACCTTCTCGTTGAGCTCCTTACGGATTGCTGGGTCCACTGCCGGCGGTCCGTAAAGGATGTTGGTGGCAAAACCGCGCTCGGAGTTCATGTAGCGCGGGATATCGCCGACCGCGCGCACCACCTCCAGCCGGCTCTGCGCCAGCGAGACCTTTTCCATGGTCTGGTACTTCGAAGCCGCCACGTAGACGGCGAGCCCGCCGCCGACGGCGGAAAGCGAGACGATGGCAGCGGTGAGAAGGGTACCGATTTTCATGGGATTTTGGCCATTTGCACTGGTGCGGGCATGCGGGCCATCAGTATAAGTGGTTCCAATTAATCCAGAGTTTACAGTGGGCCGTGTCACAACGGCACCTTGCAGCTCGTCCTGGTGATGCAGCGCGGGGGTTGCGGCGGCTTTCGGGACAGAGGAGCGAGGATCGTTATCATCGGCGGCACGGGCCTGATCGGCTCGAAATTGCCCCCGTTGCCGCGATCGCGCGGTCATGAGGTGATGCAGGCGTCGCCGAGCAGGGTCGTCAGCACCCGTGGCCGGGGGATGGCCTGCAACCGGCGCTTGCAGGCGCCGACATTGTCGATGCGATTCCTGTCGTCCGCGGTTATCGCGTTTCTTCGGTCGCGCTCTTTGCGGCGGCGTGGGATTGAGCTGAGGCCTTGGAATCCATCGCCTGGCAGGGCAGTTGCGCCCACGAGCCGTCGGCCGACTGCTGGTAGGCGTGGCAGGAGGAAGCCGCGGGCGCTTCGGTTGCCTTCGCCGTGTGCGAATTCGCGCTGGAATTTCTGGCGAGTGTCGGTGCTGCCAAGGTGAGGAGGGCGGCCGCCGAACCGAAGAGGATTGCTTGCCCTAGCCGCATGGGAATTTCTCCTTGTCTCGAAAGCGAATGCCTTCTTCTTCCTAAAGAGGATTGTGGAGATTTTGGGAAATGCCGATGCTCATTGGCAGCGCTTGCTTAACGCTTTGCAAACGCCCTGGGCCGCTGATGCGCCGCAGCGACGAATTCTCTTCTTGCGCGCAGGAACCAGTTCCAACAGCCGTGCGTTGGCTCGGGCATTATGCCGAAGGCACGGCGTCCCATGCGTCCAGAAAAATCACTCTTCAAGGCGCTGTTGACCCATTTCCTGATGGGCGTGGCGCTCGGGCTGTCGCTGGTGCTGTTGCTCAGCCTGATCGATGCCTTTCATGTCAGAGACCTCATCGCAAAAAGCGGCGCGCCTGTTCAGACCACGGTGATGCTGGTCACGACCTACGCCTTGATGTTCGGCATCGGGGCGACGCTGACCGGCCTGGTGCTGACGCTGGAGGACGAGAGCTGACAGTGAATGCAGTCGGCCTGCTGCCCGTCAGCGGCGCAGGCGGGCAATTGTGCCGGCGATGATCTGCATGGCGACGCCGACCACCCATCCGGCCATGATCATCGATATCCATACCAAATGCGGATCGTGTCGCAGCACGATCACGCCGACGCAAGCGAACGCCGAGAATGCCGCGAGGAAGGTACCGATCGCGCTGAGCAGTTCAGGTGTATCGATCTTGCCGACCCAGGTGCCATCGGCGGGCCGGCCGTTCGATGCGTTGAAGGGCAAGGGTGGCGTATCGATGCCGAGATAGAAGCCGACGGCACCGCCGATCATCATCAGGAGCAGGAAGGCCTGATTGGTGAGTGCGGCGTGGCTCGTCCCCACCAGCGCCGCCACAAACAACCCGCTCGCCGCGCCTGCCATCGCAAGCCCAAGGCGTTCCAGAACGTGAGCGACTTTTCGAACGCGGGTTCGCATGATGGGCCCGCCGGTTACGGCGCAAGGTTAGGACGATTTTGGGCGAGGTGGAAGCAACCTGACGGTGCAGCGATG
Source organism: Bradyrhizobium sp. McL0615 (assembly GCF_049993905.1). Taxonomy (NCBI): domain Bacteria; kingdom Pseudomonadati; phylum Pseudomonadota; class Alphaproteobacteria; order Hyphomicrobiales; family Nitrobacteraceae; genus Bradyrhizobium; species Bradyrhizobium sp. McL0615. The sequence continues at coordinate 4,510,024 of NZ_CP188254.1, forward strand.
TGCCGAATTGATCCACCGCAAGGCGCGGAACGCGCCTCGCGCGGGCGGGTAAGGTCATGCGCGTGCCTGAAGCAGCGCGCGCCGGTATTTTCGCGCCATGGCCCCCGCGAGATGGATCCGTCCGTTTTGCAGCGCCTGCAGAGAAAAGCGCTGACGTCGCGGTGAAAAGATTGGACGCCCATTTCATTGACCAATTCGGCGAACCGCCGGATATTTGATGCAACTTTTCGTGCTTGGGGTCACCGCATGAGACTGCATCCAAAGCCAGCCGTGGGCGATATGCGTAAGCGCATCACCCGCCGCTGCGTCTCGGCGGCGACCGGCGCCTGTTGCTGATCCTCCCCTAGCAAACCCGGAGATCACACGTTCGACAGGAGCGCCGACATTGTCGGCGAAGCAACAGCCATGTCCAAAGCCTACATCATCGAAGTTCACAACCGTACCGCCGGTATCGTCGCAGGCGACGAGCACGGCTTCACCTTCTTTTCCTCCGAGCGCGCTTTCGATCGTCTCGATGGCCGCGATTTCCGCTCGGCCCGCGAGGCGGAGCGCGCTGCCAGGGCAGTGCTGGGCGGCAGGCAAACCAGCACGCATTCGCAGTCGTGAGCCGGTGGCTCGATCAAGTCAGAAAGGAAGAACATATGACCACGAGAAGAAATATCATCGCCGGCGCCTTGATCCTTGCATCGCTCGCGATATCGCCCGCGCAGGCGCAGGACAAGCCAACCGAAATCCGTATCGGCACGCAGAAGGGCGGGTTCTTTCCGGCGGTGCGGCAGCGTCACACGGTCGAGGACGTCTTCAAGCCGCTCGGCATCGAGATCAAGTGGGTGGATTTCCAATTCGGGCCGCCGCTGCTCGAGGCCATCAATGTCGGCGCCGTCGATTTCGGCTTCGTCGGCGATTCCCCGCCGATTTTCGCGCAGGCCGGTGGCGCGAGGATACGATACGTGGCCGCCGTCAAATCGGACGGCAACAACCAGGCGATCATCGTTCCCAAGGACTCGCCGATCAAGACGGTCGCCGATCTCAAAGGCAAGCGCATCGCCTTCGGCAAGGGATCGAGCGCGCATAATCTGCTGGTCGCGGCGCTGGAGAAGGCCGGGCTTTCCTATGGCGATATTTCCCCGGCGCCGCTCGCGCCGGCCGATGCGACGGCAGCCTTCCTCAAGGGCTCGGTCGATGCCTGGTCAATCTGGGATCCGTACCTGGCGCTGGCCGAGCTAAAGGAGAATGCGCGGATCATCGCGTTCGACAAGGACGTGCACAAGCCCAATGCGTTCTATATCGCGGGGTCGGACTTCGTGGACAAGCACCCGGCGCTGGTGGCGAAGCTCAACGCTGTCTTTGCCTCGGAGGGACGGTGGGCGGACAGCCATCACGACGAGGTGGCGAAGGCGCAAGCCGAGGCGACCGGTGTCGATATCGACGCAGTCAAACGCTTTGTCGCCCGCTCAAGCTACCGCGTCGTGCCTGTCGACGACGAGGCCGTAAAGAGTCAGCAGGCGATTGCCGATCGCTTTGCCAAGCTGGGCCTGATTCCGAAACCGGTCAACGTGTCTGATATCATCTGGAAATGGTCGCCGGGGTCCTGATTCCGAGCGCATCAATTCCAGACATCCGGGCACGTATGGGGCGGACATGGCGGGTCCGCCCCATTTTTGTATGGAGCATTGCGGCTGAAGACGGGTTGCGCCAGACCGCAATTGATGGCGGACTGCGGGCCGCCTGCAACGTCTTCGGGAGCCGAGCGTCATGAGTATCTTCGACACGCCATTCGATTCTACTCGCGAGGCGGCGCTCGTTACCGGCGCGGGCAACGGAATCGGCCGCGCGATCGCGCAAGCCCTGGTCGGCGCGGGCGTGCGAACGGTTTTTGCCGATATCAATCGGGAGACGGTAACGGCGGCCATCAAGGGCTCGGCTCGGCCGGAACTGGCGATGCCGTGGTTCGGCGATCTCGCCGAGCCCACCGCCCGCAACGCGCTGCTGACGGAAGCAGCCAACGTGCTGGGATGCGTGACGCATTTCGTGCACAGCGCCTCGCCGCCGCGGCGGGAGGCCGATCATGCGCTTGGCGTCAGCACCGAAACCTGGGCGAAGATGCATGCGGTGAACCTTGAAGCCGGTTTCGATCTGTCGCGCGAACTGGCGCGCAAGCTGATCGCCGACAAACAGCCCGGCTCGTTCCTGATCTTGACCTCGCTGCATGCCGGCACGCCGCGCAACCTGCCGCATTACTCGACGTCGAAGGCAGGGCTTTCGATGCTGGTGAAGGAATTGGCCAAGACGTTCGGCCGCTTCGGCATCCGCGTCAACGCGCTGGTGCCCGGCGCGATCGCGGCCGGCGGCTTCGTCGCCGATCCCGCGCTCGCAAGACACATTCCGCTCGGCCGGCTCGGAGAGGCCAAGGACCTTGCGCCGCTGGCGCTGGCGGTGCTGTCGAACCGGATATCGGCCTACGTCACGGGCGCCGCGATCGTGATCGACGGCGGCCTGTCGCTGACGAACTGGTTCGAGCCGCCGGAGCTCGGGGATTTGTAGATCGGTAGGATGGGTAGAGCGAAGCCAAACCCATCAATCGCGGTTTGCAATCACGATGGGCTTCGCTTCGCTCGACCCATCCTGCGAATGAGGGCTACGCCGCTACTAAATCGCGCTGCCCTGGTGCTTCGCGCGCCATTTCGGGCCGCGGCCGCGCATGTAGTGCAACTCGGGACGGTAGGGGTTGCAGGCAAGGTCGAGCAGCCTGTGCCAATGAATCACGATCTCTGTCAGGCGTCGGAGCAGCGGTTGCATGACCAGCATGGCGGCCTCTCAATGCAGCTTGCCGAGCATGGATGAAAACGGCAGGGCGAAGATCTCGTCGTTGAGATCGTCGCTGACATGCAGTGTCCAGTCGCGCCAGTCTTCCGGGCCCTGCGTCGTTATCAGCGACTGCACGACGCGGGCGGCGTGGTTGCGCACCTCGGTCAGGTTTCCGACGGCGGTGCCACGCTGGTCGACGCATACGCCCTCGGAATTGGAGTAGTGAAAATAGACCTTGGCCATGTCCGACTCCCGCGATTGCGACTCACGCCGAAAAATACCAGTCGGAAGACCGGCTTGATATTCGGGGAGATTGCGGACGGGATATTACGGGGACCGCAGATGGAACCGCGCGATCCCTAAACTTGTCCGAAAATTATCTGTCACAACGGAAGGAACGAGACTTTCGGTTCGGCAGTTTCCACGACGAAGCCGCTGGGAATCGAAACGCTGCGGCGTGGACTGGTGGAACCCTGGGAGAGCGACATGATCTCGGAAATGCAGATCCACACGATTGCACGCCAGATGATGGAGAAGCACGGCCTTAGCGCGATTGCGCAGGCCGCCCACAATGCACTGGCTTGCGAGAGCAACGGCGAGGCCGAGGAAGCCAGGGAGTGGCGTCATATCGAGGACGCCATGAAGATGATGCGGGGACCGCACCAGAGCTGAGTTCCCATCCGAAGGCAATGCAAGCAGCAAAGCCGGTTGCGCGAATGCGCCGCCGGCTGGCTTTGTCGAATCCGGCCGCTACCGCAGCGGCATCGGCGGGCGCACCACCGGCTCGCCGTCGTCGGCGATCGTTTGCTTGGGCGGTGCTGGCGGCAACGGCGCGGCAGCCGGCGTCGGCGGGAGCGGCGCTACGGGAGCGGCGGCAACCGGCGCGGGCGAGTAGGAAAAGGCCGCCGGCTTCGGTTTACGCACGGGCGGCGGAGCGGCCGGCCGCTGCGGAGGAGGCGGCGTCAGCGCCGACACCCTGGGCCGCAAGTTCTGCTCGGCAGGCCTGGTTTCGCCCACTTTGGCCTCTGAAGCCTTGGCAAGCTCACGCGCCATCTGGGCCTGGCTCGCCTTGAGCTGCGCGATGGTCGATTTCAGTTCCTCGACCTGCTGGCCCATCGTGGCCAGATCCTGCGCCATCGATTGCATTTGGCTCGATTCCGCAGAAGGAGCGGCCGCAGCAGTGGCCGTCGGGGCAGCGGGGGCGGGTTGAGCCGGTGCTGCCGCGGCTGCCGGTTGCTCGGCGGTCTGATCGGTCGTGGCGGCTTCAGTGGCCGGAGCGCTCGGCTGCTCCGCGACGGCAGGCCTGCTTGCCGAAGGCAATGCGGCCAGCACGAAGGGCGGCGCCCATTCGGCGGCCATCGCCGTGGCCTGATCGCCATAATGCTGCCAAGCCGCGGCAGCCGTGGCGCCGCACAGGCCGAGCAGCGCCATGATCACGCGCTTCGACCATTTGGACATCGGTTGTGCGCCGAGAGGCTTGAGACCATCCACCTTGATCTCGCTTGGCCTGACATTCTCAACCTGGATATCGTGCACATCGGGGTCGCGAAACGTCGGTTCGATCTGCGGAGTCGGAGCGCCGACCGAAATCAGGGGCGCGACGTGGACTTGCGGCGCCGCTGAAGGGGCGGCCGGATCATGCGCCAGCGGCGGCGCCTTTTCGGCATGCGCGTGCAGCAGCGATTCGATTGCGAAGACGTCGTGCGGATCGGTCTCTTTCAGCGGTGGCATGGATTGCATTGGCGGTCCCTTGCTCAATGTCCCCCGCATCAGGCGGCGAGCATGCTTTGCAGCGTGGAAAATCCTCTGCCCAGAAAGCCTTGTCCAAGCCGCACACGGCCAGCGAGGTTTGACCAAAGCAAGGCGATCTCGTGGAGAGGTTGAGGCTGCGGGTTCCGCATACTGGAACCGGCGCGCAAAGGAGTGCGAAGGGGATTAAGGAATTTTATGGATCGGCGCAGAACGCGCCGGCTGCGCGATCGGCCGCGTCTTTAGAGGGTAATGCCTGCGATGTCAGCGCGATGTCTGGCGTGCCATTTCGGGCCGGGGCCGCGCATGTAATGCCGCTCGGGACGATAGGGGTCGCGGGCGCGCGCGATCAGGCGGTGGCAGCGCGCCATGAGCGCATCGAGCCGACGGAGCAGCGGCATGAAGGGGGGGCGCGCCGGCAGCATGGCAACCTCTCAGTGCGGTTTGCCGAGGACGAAAGCGAACGGCAGAACGAAGATCTCGTCGTCGAAATCGTCGCTGACATGCACGACCCAGTCGCGCCAGTCTTCCTCGTCGCGTCCCATGATCAGCGAGCGGACGATGCCGGCTGCACGGTCGCGTGCCTCGGCGAGGTCGCTCACCGCTTCGCCAGATCGATCGATCCGGACTTCCCGGGAGTTCGAGCAGTGGAAATAAACCTGCGTCATGTTGGCCTCCTGTGCTCCAAAGCGAAGCTGCTCTTATTGGTACGAAGCTAACGCCCGAAGGTTCTGCCAATCCGTGATGCACCTCACATCCGACTCTTAAGATTTTCTTAATGCTGTGGTGGTGAAGTTTTAGGCATGGAATCGCAGCGGAACCGGACCTTCCGAGCCGGCAGTTGCAAGAGAAGGCCGGTGGCGTAACGCCCGCCGGCCTTTTCTCTTGCGGGCAACAGGCAAGCGATCGCCTCCAAAACTCACGGCGCCGTGACACCGAGCTCGGGAACCAGCATCTCATCTCGCCCGTTCGCTCTCATATTGAGATGGAGAATGAGCGATGACGAAACTGACACTGCTCGGCGCGGCCGCGATCCTGGCGACGGCGCTTGCGACGCCTGCGATGTCGCAGGAAGCGACCCAGGAGCCCGGTATGATCGGGTTCAACTACCCGAACTCGAACTATCTGCGCGGCGGGTACGGCGTGCGTACGCCAAGCCGTCATGACCACAGCTACTACTATGGCGGCTACGGGCCGCGCGCGTATTACGGCCCCGGGCCCGTCGGGGTTGCGGCGGGCATAGCCGCCGGAACAGCGGCTGCCATTGCAGGCGCGCCGTATTACGATTCCTACGGTTATTATGATGGGCCCGGTTATTGATAGAGCCGGACGCGCCACTGCAATGAAGCGGCCGCAAGGCCGCTTTTTTGTTGGCATTTTGTGCGTGGCCCGAACGAGCGAAGGCGACATCCGCAGCGACGGTCATTCATTGGCCGCAGGCTTCCGGTCTTGCATGGAAAGGAGCCGCATGGTTCGACTGCTTCCTCAATGTCTTGAGGGGCAGGCGTCATGGGAAATCGCATTCTCGTTCTTTACGGCTCCTACCGGTCCGACCGCATGGGCATCCGGCTGGCGCAATACCTCGTCGACGGGTTTGCCGCGCGCGGCGACGATGTCGAACTGATCGACGCCAAGGCGATCGGCCTGCCGATGCTGGACCGGATGTACAAGGAACATCCGAAAGGCGGCGCGCCTGATGTGCTCGAGAAACTTGCCGAGAAGATTCGCACCGCTGAAGGCTTTGTGTTCGTCACCGGCGAATATAATTGGGGCATGCAGCCGGGGCTGAAAAACCTCACCGACCATTTTCTCGAGGAATGGTTCTGGCGGCCTGCGGCGATTGCGAGCTATTCGGCAGGCCGCTTCTCCGGCGCGCGCGCAGCGCTGGCATGGCACGGCACGCTTTCGGAAATGGGCATGGTGGTGATTTCGAGCTCGATCGCCGTCGGGCCGATTGCGCAGACGCTGACCGAAGACGGCAAGCCGGCAGGCGAGGGCGGCAAGGCGCTGTCGCACGCGTTTCCGCGCTTTGCCGATGATCTCGCGTGGTGGATTGAGGCGGCACGGGCCCAGCGAGAGAAGAGAAAGCCGCCGTACTAGAAGCGTAATTGTAGCCCGGATGAGCGAAAGCGATATCCGGGATCGGTGTCCACGCTATCCCGGATATCGCTGCGCTCACCCGAGCTACTGCTTCATGCCCCGATTCAAGCGCAATAATGGCGGAAGCGCACCCATTTTTCGCCACGCCTGGACAGCAGATTGCGCTTCGCTTGCCATCTTCCGCCTTCTTGCAAGGCGGCTCATCCGCTCCGTCCGGAAAAACTGATGTCGCCAATGAAAGCGCGCTGCGGTCTGCTTGTTCTTGCGACGATAGTCGCGCTGGGCGGATCGGTGGCTGTTGCGCAAAATCTCGATCAGGGCAAACCGGCGCCAAAACTGTTTGCCGAAAGTTGCGCATCCTGCCATCGCAGCCCGCGTGGGCTCGCCAAGGGGCGCTTTCACCTCACGCTCTATCTGTTTCTACAGAAACACTATTCCAGCAGTTCGAGTTCGGCCTGGGCGCTGACGTCCTATCTGGAATCGATCGATAGCGGAAAGCGCGTCGCGGCGAAGCGGCCGGCTGCGACAGGGGCGGCGCGGTCACGCTTGTTGCGGCCACCGGCGCCGGTGCCGGCGCGATAGGCGGCCGGCGTGGTCCGTCACGACTTGCTCACGGCTGCGCTACGAAATCTCCTCAGCCTTGCCATCTTTTCGACCTTTGCCGGCCTAGCATCCTAGGGGTGTGCGTGGCGGGGAGTGACGACGATGGTGGTGGCTGAGCTTAAGACCAAGGTTGAGAAGTACGAGACGAAAGCCTCGCGCTGCGAACAGCAGGCGCGGGCAGCAACCGACAAGGCCGAGCAGTCCTTTTATGAGGTGCTGGCCGGCTACTATGGCAGCCTGGCTACCGATTTTCGCAAGATTCTCGAGAAGCGGCTGGTCGCGTAGGCGGCCACCGCTTGCAGCCGCCGTAGCCTGGATCAGCGATAACGAAATCCGGGGCGGTATTGGCGTTGTCCCGGATGTAGCTAACGCTCATCCGGGCTACATGGCCTTGCGATATCCTTAGCCGTTGGCAGGCTGGTTCTCTGCACCCGGTCCCTCCGCACCCGGCGGTTCGGGCTTCAGATAGACGATCAGGCAACAGATGCAGATGCCGAGCCCGGCGAGCGGATATTTCAACGCGACCACGGCGGCGAGGGCAAAGCTGCAGAGCGTCGTCAGCGACCGTATCCGCATGATCCGGCGCGCCTTTGGCGTGATCGTGGTGCCGGGCGTCCGCTCGATCAGATCCCAGATCAAGGCGATATAGGTCGCGTTCACCAGGAAGAACACGGCCGCATAGAACGCGACCGGTTGCGGGGCCAGTTCGCTGACAGCCATCCAGGCGGTGGAAAGCGGCAGCAGCGACATCGAGAACAGATGCGCAAAGTTGAACCACATTAGCCGCGGCGTCGCCTCGGTGGCGTAGCGCATCAGGTAATGGTGATTGGTCCAGACGATGGCGATGAAGAGATAGCTGACCGCGTAGCTGAGCCAGGTTGGCCAGAGCGCCATCAGCGCCGCGATGGTCGGAGTTTCGGGCGGCCGCAATTCCAGCACGAGCACGGTGATCAGGACGGCGAACACGCCATCGGAGAAGAAGCTCAGTCGTTCGGGGGTCGCTCTGCTCAGCACGGCCGATTCCCTTTCTGTTACTTTCGTTGCGCGGACATTGCCTTGCCCCGTTCGGTGAGCTTCACCATCACCTGCAGCGCATGATTGGTCGGGGTCGGAATGCCGAGCTCCGCGCCCTTGCGACCACATGGCCATTGAGGAAGTCGATCTCGCTGGGCTTGCCGCGTGCCAGATCCTGCGCGGTGGACGACATCTGGTTCGGCATGATCGCCGGGATGTTCAGGATATGCGCGAGGAGATCGTCTGATATCGATACGCCGCAGGCGCGGGCGACCGTTGTCGCCTCCTGCACCGCGCGCGTGACGACATCCCGTGTGCCTTCGACCTCCAGCATCGGGCCGTAAGAAATATCGGCCACGGCAGAAAGCGCGTTGAAGGCGCAGTTGATGATCAGCTTGCTCCACAGCGTCTTGTCGATGTCGTCGGCGATCGTGATGCCGATGCCGGCGGCTGCCAGCGTTTGCGCCAGCGCTTCGCTTGCGGCAGATGGGCCGATGGCGAGGTCGCCACCGCCGTGATGCCTGACGTGGCCGGGTCCCGCCATTTCGCTGCCGACATAGACGACGACAGGAATGACGGCGTGGCCAATGACCGCGGCAAGACGCGGCGCATTGTCGACGCCGTTCTGCAGGCTGAGCACGGATGTTTCCGGCTGCACGCGTCCGGCCAGCGACCGGCCGGCCTGCTCGGTATCGGCCGACTTCACGCACACCAGCACCAGGCCGGGCGCGGCAAGCGCGGTTGCGTCGGTCGCGGCTTTGGCGGGCAGGTGGCCGTTGAAAGTCTTGGTGTCGAGCAGCAGGCCATGGGCGTTGATGGCGTCGACATGCGGCTGCCGGCCGATGAACGTCACGTCATGCCCGGCCCGCAGCAGCAGTCCGCCATAATAGCATCCGACCGCTCCGGCACCGACGACTGCTACTTGCATGCTCTTCTCCCGCTCGGTTGAGGCAGTTCGAGTACGGCGGATGATGCCGTTCGCCTTCGCTCGTCTGGCAGCAGGTGGACGGGTTCGGCTGATCCGCCCCCACCACCGTACTTACTACGTGCCAGTCCCAATTTGCGCGGCGTTACCACCGTGCCGCGCGGCTCGCCGCACGCCTCCGGAATGAACGACAGGATTTTCTGCTAACCGGTTGGCCCCTCACCATTAATTGAGTATGGGGTGCTGCATTGTTGCAATGCGATATTGTGATATCGCAATGCAGCAAAGGGGGTATAGATTACGGCCTCGAATCCTTGTCGTCCGGAGAATTCAAGTGAAGAAGACCTACCTTTCCATCGCCACCGCCGCGCTCTCGATTGCGGCTGCCACTGCCTCCTTTGCGGCGGAGTTGCCGAGCTATGAAACGAAGGGACTGCCGATATCGTCCGTGCAGGTTCGCGTGCTGGGTGCCGCTGATGTCAAGGAGCAGTCGCCGGCGCTGACTTCCACGGTCACCGCGCATCAACTGAGCGTCCTGACACCGCGGAAGACACGGACGGCCGAGACGGCCGCGCCAGCCCCGACCATCGGTCGCGCCACGCGCTGACCGCGGTCGCGCCTTTCGTTGACCGATAGCTCCATCGTCGTTTGAGCGCGACAGATTGCAAAAAGCCCGCGATTTTGTCGCGGGCTTTTTGTCTTGATGCGTATTTGCGGCCGGGAGGGTCGGGTTCGGTGTTTCGGTGCGCGGATGTGATGGGTTAGCGGGTGTTCGGGCTGCCTACTTTCAGGTAGCATTGTCGGATGAGTGAAACCGAGACTTTGTTTGCGGCGCTCCGTCAATCGTCCGACGAGGCCGTTGTCGATATGCTCGAGCGCATGGTGCGGGATGCCCCGGATCATGCCCTGAACAAGATGAACGCGCTTGATCTTGCAAGCACGCAAGGCATTGACGAAGAGCGGGTCATCGCAACGCTGCTGAATGCGGTGGGGCTCGGCATGTTCGAGATGACATGGAACGTGATGTGCCCGAGCTGCGCCGGGGTTCTCTCAGCCAATAAAAGCCTGAAGACCCTGAACAGCGCGCAGTATAATTGCGCTTTCTGCGCCGCGGGCTATGAGACGACGCTCGATAACCTGGTCGAGGTGACTTTTACGGTAAGCCCGCGCGTGCGGAAGATCGCGGCCCATGATCCCGACGAACTGTCTGCGGCCGAATATTATCGCCAGATCTTCTGGAGTTCGGCGATCGATCTTCCTGATGATCTGGAGAAGCTGCTGGACGACGTCACGCTCGAAATCGTCGACCTGCCGGCAGGAGAGCGGGCCATCCTTTCGCTGCAGGTGCCGCAGGGCACGTTGATCGTGTTCGATCCGGTGACGCATGCGGCGCAGTTCCTGGAAGTCAGCGGCGAGGAGACCAGCGAGCGGCAGAGCCTGTCGGTGATCTTCAACAGGGTCCAGGTTCCCGTCGACACCGTCACCTTGCGCCCCGGGCCGCTGCGCGTCGCCCTGGACAACCGCACCGAAGGCCGCGTGTTGCCGGCGGTGTGGGTGGCGAACGCGGCGCTGGACGACCTCCTGACGCGACGGAAGCCGGTTCTCACGGCAACGCGACTCCTCACCAATCAGACGTTTCGGGATATCTACCGGACCGACACGCTCGCCATCGGCCAGCGCCTCAAGATCCTGAGCCTGACTTTCCTGTTCAGCGATCTCAAGGATTCCACCGAGCTTTATGAGCGGGTCGGCGACCTCACGGCTTTCGATCTCGTCAACGAACATTTCAGGCTGCTGCAGGAGATCATCGCGTCCGAACGGGGCGCGATCGTGAAAACCATTGGCGATGCCGTGATGGCGACCTTCGAGACGCCCGACCGCGCCATTGCCGCGGCAATCCGCATGCGCGAGGCGATGAGCGATCTCGGCGCCGAGCGCCAGCACCAGAGCCTTCGCCTGAAGATGGGCATCCATGAAGGCTCATGCCTTGCGGTCACGCTCAATGGCCAGCAGGACTATTTTGGCCAGACGGTCAATATCGCCTCGCGCGTCCAGGGCCTTGCGGCCTCGCGCTCGATCGTGGTGACGGAATCGGTGGTGGAGAACGCGCATGCCCGGGCCCTGCTCGAGACCAGCGGGCTGAAGCCAGCGCCGCGGCGCGTGGCGCTGACCGGCATCGCGGACAAGGTGTCGGTCTACGAGATCTCCTGAGCGAAGCGGTGGTCAGGGCCGCGATCGAGCCCACGCTTTAGGGATTGATCCGGCAATGCACCAATTTCGCGTCCGGCGCCGATATGGCTAGGCCCGCTCCACTCTTGCGGCGTAGCAGCCCGCTGCCGCAAAGTGAACATGCAGATAAGCGACTTTTGACGGGGTCAGCAACTTTTCGATGACCGGCTCGATCTCTTGCCCATCGACTAACCGGTTATCGACCATCATTCCGTTCGCGTCGAAAGACCTTACAGCAAGCGTGCGCTTTCGCAGTTGTTCGGGAATCTCATTCACTTCATCGTAGGTCTGATCGCCTTCGCGCACAAAAATCGCAAACCGCATTCGATACGGCGAGTCGACGGCATGATGCTCGTAATTGACCAGCAAAAGCTCCTCACCTGGCTGCGAGTCCGTCAGGCTAACGCGGCAGGGATAGTTACCATCGGCTGTCCGGCGCACGCCGCCTTGCGCTGCAAGGTCGCGATCAGACAAGGCAAAAAGATGAGTGAAATTGTTGGCGGGCAGTCCTAGGATACGAAAGGCCATATTTGTTACTCCGTGTGAGTGAATATCACCTTCGCACCTGCTTCAAACCGAGCCACCCGATTTCCGAACAGCCGGTGATTGCCGTGTAGGGGCAGGCGGGCCCTTAGGGCCAAGCGGTTGGGCGTTGACAGGTTCTTGATCGCCAGCTTTTGAGTTCGTGACAGGATCGCAATTGGCAGCTTTTTTCGGAGGAGAACCATGAACAAGCCTTCGCCCGTCAATCCGCCCGAACTTCGGTCGACCTTCGTCGCCGCCTCGTCGATGCCCTGGCAGCGAACGGAGTTCGACGGCATAGAGATGAAGATCCTCTACAAGGACGACGAAGGGCGCTCGACCATCCTGTTCAGGATGGCGCCCGGCGCGGTCGTGCCGCTGCACGAGCACACGGCGCTCGAACAGACCTTCATGCTCGAAGGATCGCTGGAAGATGCGGAGGGCAGTTGTGGCACGGGCGACTTCGTATGGCGACCGGGCGGCAACATCCACGTCGCGCATGCGCCCCACGGCGCGACGTTCCTCTCCGTGTTCAATCGTCCGAACCGCTTTTTCGATGGAACGAAATTTTTCACTTCCGCCGAGGAACGCAGCTAGGACGCAGGATGGATTGAGCTATTTGCTATCCATCGAAGCCACGAACAGCCATTGATAGGTATCGCTTCCGCCTTCGCTCGTTGAGCTGCGGCGGTTTGTTCGCGTTGGAATGCCAGAGCGGTCCCGGATGTCGCGCAGCCTATCAACACTGCGGGAGCGCAATTGCGCTCGTCGTCGGGACGCGCATGCGTGCGACCGTGGGCTCATCCGGCCTGGATGCTGCGATTTGAGAACACGCACGCGGGCGTCCCAAAGGATTTCGCCGAGCTAATTATTGTGGCCAGAATGTGAATTGCCTCACACGCGAGGTAGCAAGTGTGGGCAACGATACCGGTGGTTGAGAGCAAAGTGCCATTCCTAGTTTGCGTTGATCAGGGAGACCGGCCATGCGTGCAATCATTATCTTCAGAATACTCGTAGTGATCCTGGCGACAACGTGTGTTGTCACCTCGGCATCTGCTTGCCCTGGGGGGTACCGCGCATGTGGTGGCGCCTGCTGCCCCGGCTGATCAAGATTTTGAACGAACGCCTGAGAGAGAGGAGGCGGTCATGCGCATCAGGTACATGCTTGCGTTAGCGGCAGTCGTCGTGGGAGCGCCGTTGGCGGCGCATTCCTTCCAAAAGCCCGGCGATGATCAGCTCGGAGACACATTGCGGGAATATGGATTCATCCCAAAGAATCCGCCGACCACCCTGATGACCGTCGGGTCGCTCTACTACGTCGATTCCGAAGCGAAGCACTTCTTTCCGATATGCATAGCCGACAAGGAGGACGTTGGAGAATTCCTGCGCTCGTCTCCCAGCGTGGAGCTGCAACAAAGTCTCGAACGCAAGGGACAGCTCGCTACGGGGATCAGCATTGATATCGGATGGCTGCTCAAGGGCAGCGTCAACAACAACTATGTCGTGAAGGTGAATTATTCGCTCACGGACGTCCGGGTAGAAGAGATTGCGCTCGGCGCCAACTGGCAGATTTTCGGCAAGCTGATGGAGCGGCCTCCCTGCAGCCAAATGGCAATGCGATATATCCATGCTGGCGGCTACGTGTGTCAGGTGACCAGCATTTTGACGGCAACCGCAGAGTTCAAGTTGGACCGCGACGCGCAAAGCAAGCTGGAAACCAGTTCGAATGCAACGGTCAACGACGTCAAGGACATCATGAAACGCGCCGTCGAGGCGCAGGGTAATCAGGACGTGGTTGACAAGGAAGGTCGACTGCTCGCGGGGAAGGCGTTGCAGTACGGCGCTGCCTTGACTCCGCTCTGCCTCGCACCGACGAATTCGCGGTTTTCGCGCGTGGTCCCAAGCACCACGTTCGGGCGCTTCTGGAACTACGTGCTGTTCAATATCCTTGAACCGATGCTTCCGCCGGTTAAGGGCGACCAGCCGGACGTAGGGCAACCGCACGCCGGAGCCTGAACGACCAGTCGGCTCCGACCCGCCTTACGCGTTGCCCGTGATGTCCGACAGGGCCGACAACAGCCGGTCGATTTGCCCGCCGGTGCCCACGGTGATCCGCAGATAGTCGGAGATGCGCGGCGCCGAAAAATGGCGGACGATCACCGCGCGTTGGCGCAGCGCGGCGGCCAGCGCCGCGCCTTCGTGCGCCGGATGCCGCGCGAAGACGAAGTTGGCGGATGAGGGCAGCACTTCGAAGCCAAGCTGGACGAGGCCGCCGTTCAGCCGCACACGGCCTTCGATCACGCGGGCGCGGCTCTGCTGAAAATACGCTTCGTCCTCCAGCGAGGCGATGGCGCCGGCTTGGGCGGGACGGCCGAGGGGGTAGGAGTTAAAACTGTCCTTCACGCGGGTGAGCGCCTCGATCAGGTCGGCGTCGCCGATCGCGTAGCCAACCCGCAGACCTGCCAGGGCGCGGGACTTGGACATGGTTTGAACGACCAGGAGGTTGGGGTGGGACTCGACCAGCGGGATCGCAGTCTCGGCACCAAAATCGACATAGGCTTCGTCGATGACCACTGGCGCGTCGGGATGCTCTTCCAGCAGCGTCGCGATATCGGCCCGCGACAGCGCAACGCCGGTCGGCGCATTCGGATTGGGGATGATGAGCGCGCCGGCCGGCCTTCGATAATCGGCAACGCGGATCTGCATGGCCTGATCGAGCGGCACGGCATCAAACGCGATACCGAACAGGCGGCAATAGACCGGGTAGAAGCTGTAGGTGATATCGGGGAACAGCAACGGAGCTTCATGCTTGAGCAGCGCGGCGAAGGCGTGGGCCAGCACCTCGTCCGAACCGTTGCCGACGAACACCTGTTCCGGGAGCACCTGATGGTAGGTGGCCAGGGCGGCGCGCAAGGCGGACGCCTGCGGGTCGGGATAAAGGCGCAGCGTATCCGCCGCCTCGGCGCGAACGGCTTCCAGCGCGCGTGGCGAAGGACCAAACGGGCTTTCATTGGTGTTGAGCTTGACCAGCTCCGCGATGCGCGGCTGTTCGCCCGGCACATAGGGTTTCAGGTCGTGCGTCAGGCTGCTCCAGAAGCGGCTCATTTTTCGTCCTGCGGATAGTAGCCCGGATGGAGCGAAGCGAAATCCGGGGTGGTGTTGGAGTGATACCGGATTGCGCTGAGCTCCATCCGGGCTACGGGGTGATCGCGATACATTCGAATTTGCGCTCCGGGTGGACGAGCTGCTCCGCGCTCTCGACGATACGCATTTCCTCGGTACCCCGTGCAGCCGTGCGTTCCAATACGGCGAAGATGGCGGAGGCAGCGTGGCTGAGCGCGTCCGGCGTGCCGGACCCGCGGACGCGCGCGGCGACCAATAGCGCTGCGAACAGGTCGCCGGTGCCGTTCGGGCTGATCGGCAATTTTGGCGTGCGCACGCGCCATGCATTGGCGCGCTCGACGGCCAGGCTCTCGATCTCGCCTTCGGGCGTGTCGGCAAGCTCGGCGCTGGTGATGACGACCGTCCCGCGCGCCATGAAGGCGCGCGCTGCCTTGAGCAGCTGATCGATCCTCGCGGCCTTCGCGCCACTCAGCCATTCGAACTCGAAATGATTGGGCGTGACGATATCGGCCAGCGGACAGAGCAGATCGCGCACCAGCGGCGGAATGTCGGCATGAACGAACAGGCCGCGGTCGCGATCCCCAAGCACGGGATCGCAGCAATAAAGTAGCGCCGGATTTTTGGCCTTGGCGCGTGCGACGAAATCCGCGACCACTTTGGCGTTGTCGGCTGAGCCGAGATAGCCGGACAGGATCATCGTGGCGGCATCGACCGCGCCGCGCTCCTCGATCCCGAGCAGCAGATCGGCAACGAGTTGCGCATCGAGCACGCGGCCGCGGATGGTCGGGTATCCGGGCCGGTTGCTCAGCAGCGTGGTCGGCACCGCCACCACGTCGATCCCGTGCATCTGCATGGGAAATACGGCGGCGCTGTTGCCGACATGGCCGAAAGCAACCTGCGACTGAATCGAAATGACGTTCATGTTTCGTCTGGGGATTATCTGATTTGCCGGTGCGGGAACCTTCCGAGGTTAACACATTGGTTATTTGTTTGCGGGCATTTTCACAACCTCATTAAACAGGGAGGCACCATGTCTGACGTCACCATTCCCGGCGGCAAGATCCGTTCTTTCGTCGAGCGGATCGAGAACATCGATGGCGAATTGGCCGAGCTGAACGAGCAGAAGAAGGAAGTGTTTGCGGAGGCCAAGGGCGAAGGCTTTGATGTGAAGATCCTCAAGGAGATCATCAAGCTGCGCAAACAGGACCAGGACGAGCGCGACGAGCGTGAAAGCCTGCTCGATCTCTACATGCGCGCGATGGAAACCGCGGCGCCGGACAAGGTAGCGAAGGCGGCCTGAACGAAGCAGAGAGAACGTAGCCCGGATGAGCCAACGGGTCGCGCGAATGCGCGCCCGATGACAGGCTCTGCCGATATCCGGCGCGGCGTTACAGTGGCCCGGATGTCGCTTTCGCTCATCCGGGCTACTCGCTTGCTGTGGGCGACTACGACCCGAACAGCGCGATGTAGATCACGTAGAGCCAGCCCAGGACGCCGTGGATGATGGCCCAGAGGATCGAGTGGTTGTTGGTATAGGAGATCGCGATGGCGAGTGCCGAGCCAAAGCCCACGCCGTATTTCGCGCCCTCGACCCGAACCCCGTAATATCGATTTCCGTTCATGGCGATCCTTCCCGCGACCAGGGTGAGTTAGCGTAGCGCGCCAGCCATCGCGCGTGAATGACGAATTCCGAAAGGCCGGTCCGGAAACGCGCCCGTCTGCCCTGCATGGGTGTGGGTTGAACCGCCATGCGGGCCAAGTTAAGCGTCCGCGATGAATGAGCCGACCCACGGCGCCGATGCTTCAGCCCAAAAATCCGATGCGAAGCCGGCCTTGCTCGGGGTGGCCTGCGGCGCGGGTGCGGCGCTGTTCTGGGCGCTCGGCTTCGTGGCGACACGGCACGGGCTGAAACTCGGATTCACGCCGCCGGATCTGCTGATGCACCGCTTCCTGTGGTCGGGCATTGCTTTTCTGCCGCTGGTGCTTCGTGCCGGCATCGGCAATCTCTGCGGCATCGGCTGGGGCCGCGGACTGGTGCTGATGGTACTGGGCGGGCCGGTGATGTCGCTCATCAGCTATACCGGCTTTCTGTTCGTGCCGCTGGGCCATGGCAGCGTCATCCAGCCGTCCAGCGCGACGCTCGGCGGCCTGCTGCTCGCCGCGGTGTTCCTGCGCGAGCGGGTGCCGGCCTCGCGCTTGCTGGGGGCGGTCGTCATCGTCGGCGGGCTCGCAGTGATCGGCGCGGAGTCGATCGGCCATATCGGTTCGCACGGCATCCTCGGCGACCTGCTGTTCGTGCTGACCGGGTTCATGTTCGCGGTGTTTGGCACGCTGCTGCGGCATTGGCGCGTCAACGCGTTCTCGGCGGCCACCGTCATCAGCGTGCTGTCGCTCGCGCTGCTGCCGATCTATGCCGCTTCCGGCGGGTTTACCCGCGTGGCGACATTTGGCTTGGGTGAAAACGTGCTGCAGGCGCTGGCGCAGGGTATCCTGGCCGGCCCCGCCGCGCTGTATCTGTTTGCGTTCTCGATCCAGACCATCGGCGTCGCCCGCGCCGCGGTGTTCCCGGCGACCGTGCCGGCGCTGACGATCCTCGCAGGCTGGCTCATTCTCGGCGAGCGGCCGACCGCGCTGCAGGCGGCGGGGCTGGTGACGGTGCTGGCGGGATTCTATCTGGCGCAACGGCAACGGTAAATTGGAGCCCGGACGAAGCGGTGTTAGCGTGGTCCCGGATTGTGCTTCGCTCCATTCTGGCTACTTGCTACGTGAGCACGACGCAAACGCGTTGTTAAGAATTGGCTCGCGCCGATTTGCGCGATTCCGATTCGTTCCTTGCGAACAAAGTGGAGTCGGATGGAGAACAAAGCTGCGTGCTGTTTGTTTTTTCTACCTCGGCAGCGTATCGGCTACAATTGTGCTCGTCCGGCAGCGCAGGGCGCGAATTCATGACGAAGAAAACGAGCAAGCAAAAAGCGGGCAAGCGTGCATCGCGACCAACGATCCTGGCGATCGACATCGGCGGTTCGCGCGTAAAATTCATGACCGACAAGGAGCGAACCAAACGCGCGTTTATGTCTGGTCCTGATCTTTCTGCGAAAGCGATGGTGAGGAAGATCAAGGCGCTGACGAAAGACTGGTCCTATGATGTCGTCTCGATTGGGTATCCGGGGCCTGTGATTAACAACCGGCCCTTGTCGGAGCCTCACAATCTTGGTCGCGGATGGGCCGGTTTCAATTTCGAAAAGGCGTTCGGTCGCCCGACGAAGGTCGTCAACGATGCGTTGATGCAGGGGGTCGGCAGCTACCAGGGCGGCCGGATGCTGTTCCTGGGCCTGGGGACCGGTCTTGGCTCCGCGATGATCGTGGAGGGCATCCTGGAGCCGATGGAGCTGGCTCACTTGCCGTACCGCAACGGCAAGACGTTCGAGCAATGGGTCGGCGCCGCAGCTCTCAAGCGCCTTGGAAAAAAGAAATGGCAACGTGCTGTCGATGACGTCCTGAAGCGCCTGCTTGCCGCATTGGAGCCGGATTACGTCATGCTGGGCGGTGGAAACGCCGACAAGATCGATCATTTGCCGCGCAAGGTCCGGCGCGGAGACAACGTCGATGCGTTCGAGGGCGGGTTTCGGCTGTGGAAGAAGAGGCTGGTCAAGCCGCCCGACGCACGGCGATAGAAATCGGCGCTGGCTATTAAACCCTCATGGTGAGGAGGCGCCACCGGGTCCGCGCATAGCGCGGCCCGATGACAGGCTCCGCGCCGCGAACCATGAGGCTCCCGCTGGTGCCATTCATCCTTCGAGACGCCGCTACGCGGCTCCTCAGCCGGTCTCCCGTCCGCCACCGCGCGAGCCATTCTACCTCGCCCGGCACCCTTGGAGTTACAAGGATGAGGTCTCACACCGGGCGGGTTAGCGGAGTGCTCCCGCCAATCCGCCGCAGTGCGTGTCTGACACTTCCCCTTGACATGTCGGCGCGCCGCCGCCCGAATGTCTGACAGCGCAAAAGCGCGCGTCGCGGTGTCGCACCCGGCGCATAAAAACAAAGGGGGAGGATTTGCGAATGTTTCGCCAAGTGGTTCGCCATATCAGAAGTTTTGCGCTTTTCGCGCTTGCGGTCGTAACCCTGCTCGGCGCCGGAAACGCCCAGGCGGCCTTCCCGGAGCGGCCGGTCACGCTGATCGTGCCGTGGGCCGCCGGCGGCGGCACGGACGCGGTCGCACGCCAGATCGCCATCATGCTGGAGCGTGATCTCAAGCAGCCGGTGAACGTCGTGAACCGCACGGGCGGGTCGGGCGTGGTCGGCCACCAGGCGATCGCTACCGCAGCACCCGACGGCTACACTTTCGGTCTCATCACGCTCGAGATCACGCTGATGCACTGGGCGGGGCTCACCGATCTCACCTTCGAGAAGTTTACGCCGCTCGGTCTGGTCAACCAGGATTTTGCCGCGATCCACGTCAAGGCCGACGCGCCCTACAAGAACGTCAAGGAGCTGTTCGCGCATATCAAGGCGAACCCGAACAAGGTGGTGGCTTCGGGCACCGGGCAGGGCGGAAGCTGGCATGTCGCGCTCGCCGGGCTGATGCAGGCCGACGGCGTTTCGCCGACCTCGATCCGCTGGGTGCCGTCCACGGGCGCCGCGACCGCGCTGACCGATCTGGCGGCCGGCGGCGTCGACTTTGTCGCGTGCTCGATGCCGGAAGCCGAGGCGCTGATCAAGGCCGGGCGCATCCGCAGCCTGGTGTTCTTCTCGCCCAAGCGCGCGCCGAACTTCCCTGACGTGCCGACCACCGAGGAGGCGACGGGTCACAAATTTCATAAGGGTGTATGGCGCGGCTTTGCCGCGCCCAAGGGCCTGCCGCCGGAGATTGCCAGGACGTACGAGACCGCGATCAAGAAGGCCTGGGAAAGCGAGGAGTTCAAGGAGTTCATGACCCGCCGCGGCTTCGACATGATCTATCTGGACGCGGCGAAGTATGGCGAGTTCATGAAGTCCGACGACGAGGACAACGGCAAGGCGCTGAAGTCGCTCGGGCTCGCGAAGTAAGTGAATGAAGTGAGTTATAGCGAGCGTAGCCCGGATGGAGCCAACGGTCGCGCGAATGCGCGCCCGATGAAGGCTTCACGAAATCCGGGGTGGTGTCAGAGTGGTCCCGGATTGCGCAGCGCTGCATCCGGGCTACTTGCCCCGAGGGCGGCCGTCGATGACCCCCGTAACGGAATAGGCTAGCCTTGCCCGGGACGACCACCCTCCAGCCGTTCGAGCGCATAAGCCATGCACGTTCTCCGACCCCAGTTTCGCATCGAGGAGAGCCGTGCGCTTGCCTTTGCGGCCGAGCGCGGCTTTGGCGTCATCGTCGCCGCAGATGAACGCGGACCGCGTGGGTCGCACGTGCCGTTCGTCATCGCGCGGCGCGAGACCGGCGTGATCATCCAGATCCACCTCACGGCCAGAAATCCGCTGGTCGAACTCGCCGACGGCGTCAGGCGCTTTCTTCTGATCGTCTCCGGTGACGATGCCTATGTCTCCAACGACTGGTACGCCTCGCGCGACAACGTCTCGACCTGGCTCTATGAGGCCGTACATTTTTCCGGCGTCGCGCATTTACGCGAGCACGACGAGAACCGCGGCCATGGCGACGCGTTGCTCGCGGTCTCGAAGGCGCGCCTGCCGAAACAGCCTTGGGATCTCGCGCAGATGAAACCCAGCAAGCGCGAGACGATGCTGGCCTCGATCCGCGTGATCGATCTCGTCGTCGACCAGATCGAGGGACAGTCAAAGCTCAACCAGCACAAGAGCGATGAGGATCATGTCGCCGTCGCCAAGCAGTTGGCGCGCGCGGAGGAGACGGGAAGCCGGCGGTTGGCCGAGAAGATGCGGGCGCTGCGGCCGCAGCTTCGATATGAGCCGTAGCGCGCGGAAAAGTGCAGCAACATCTCACAGTGCGAAGTGAACCCGTTGTTAAGAGTTGCCCCGCGCTGATTTTCGCGATTCCGATTCGTTCTTTGAGAACAAAATGGAGTCGGACGCAGAACAAAAAAGATGATGGCGGATGACGCTACGCTAATCTGCCCCTCGCAACGGCAGCGCTGCAATCGTCTCCCTCACCAACCGTTCCACCGCGATGTGATCGTCATGCGGCGTGTAGGCCACTGAGCCGGCTTGCGCGCATTTTCCATCTGGCAGAACGCCCGCGATGTTGTCGCGGGCTTTTTGTCGCGAAATGCGGACTTTGCACCTTCGCTCGCACCTCCTAAGCTGAGGTCAACCGAACGCGCCTCACCTCTGGTCGAGATATCTAAGACCGGGAGGAAGGAAGGCAATAGCAGCGAAGCTGCGACGCGGCGCGCGGGCCCTGGAGGGGAGGACATCGATGCCGCTGTCTATCGACCGCCGCCGCGCGCTTGCGACCATCAGCTGTTTCGTTGCCGCGCCAATTCTGGCGCCACGCGTGGGCCGCGCGGCAGAGGCCTGGCCGATCCGGCAGGTGAAGTACGTCAACGGCTTTCCGGCCGGCGGCGCCACCGACACGCTCTCGCGCGTGATCTGCCAGAAGATGAGCGAACTGTCCGGACAGTCCTTTGTGGTCGAAAACAAGGGCGGCGCCGGCGGCGTGCTGGGCGCGGATGCGATCGCAAAGGCGCCGCCGGACGGTTACACGGTCGGGCTCGGCGGCATCGCCTCCAACGTGCTCGCGATCGGCTCTTACGCCAAACTGCCGTATCAACCGCGCGAGGACTTCACCTTCATCTCCGGCATGTGGCAATTGCCGAACATCCTGACCGCGAAGAAGGGCCTGTTCTCCGCTGACCTCAAGGAACTGCTCGCGGCGTTCAAGAAGGAGCCGGGCAAATACACCTACGCCTCCGCCGGCTTCGGCACCACGCTGCATCTCTCCGGCGAGATGATGAACAGCATGGCGGGCGTGCAGGTCCGGCACGTGCCCTACCGGGGCGGCGCGCCGGCGCTGAACGACCTGCTCGGCGGCAATGTCGATCTGCTGTTCGACAATCTGCCGGGCTCGCTGCCGAGCGTGCGCTCCGGCGCGATCAGGGCGGTTGCGGTCACCGCGAAGACGCGGCTGGCGGAGCTTCCCGACGTGCCCGCGATGGCCGAACTGTTGCCCGGCTACGAGCTCACCTCCTGGGCCGGCCTGGTCGGGCCTGCAAACATGCCCGCCGACCTCGTCGCGCAGATCAACGCACTCACCGGCAAGGCGCTCAGGGATTCCTGGGTGAAACAGCGCTACGCCGACCTCGGCGCCACCACCTGGCCGACCACGCCGCAGGAGATCTCGGCCTATCGCGACAGCGAGGAAGCGCGGCTGCTGCCGATCATGAAGGCGGCCGGGATCAAGCCGGAGGGAGGGTGAGGGGACGGCCGGACCCGTGGGAGGATGGCCCGCGGCCGAAGGGAATTGGCGTGCGTAGCCCGGATGAGCGCAGCGATATCCGGGGAGCGATGCTAGAGTTGTCCCGGATGTCGCGGAGCCTGTCATCGGGCGCGCATTCGCGCGACCCGTTGGCTCATCCGGGCTACGTTTGCGGCGTTTGCTTGAGGATCATGCCGGTTGTTGTTGTCCGCCGATGATTTCGAAAGCAGTCTCGACGCCGTTCGCGCGGCGGCGGCCGGACCGATCAAGGGAATCTTCGGCCCGGAGTCGCTGACGTGGCGGGTCGACCGCGAGGCGGCGGTTTTCCTTGGCGCGGGGCGGGCGCTGTTGCTGCAGTTGGCGCACCCCTGGGTCGCCGCCGCCATATCGGAGCATTCCAGGACCTTTGCCGATCCGGTCGGCCGGTTTCACCGGACCTTCAACATCACCTTCACGATGGTGTTCGGCACGCTCGATCAGGCGCTGGCCGCAAGCCGCCGGCTGCACCGGCGTCACGCCGCGGTGACCGGAATATTGCCGCAAGGGGCAGGCCGCTTCGAAGCCGGCTCGCGCTACAGCGCCAACGAGGTCGCGGCGCTGCGCTGGGTTCACGCCACGCTGGTGGAGACCGCCTTGCAGACGCATGATCTCGTGCTGCCTGCACTCACCAACAGCGAGCGCGAACAATACTGGGCCGAGGCGAAGCTGTACGCGGCCCTGTTCGGCGTGCGAGCGGCCGACTTGCCTGCGGACTGGACGTCGTTTGCGGCCTACACCGAGGCCATGTCACGATCGGACAATCTTTCGGTCAGCCCCGCCGCCCGCGACATTGCGCAGCAGATCTTTTCAGGCCGCGCGACAGGACTGCGCGTGCCCGGATGGTATCGCGCGCTGACGGCCCATCTGCTGCCGGAGCGGTTGCGCGAAGAATTCGGATTTGAGTTCGGCGAACGCGAGCAGCGCAGCATGAAGCGGGCGCTGGCGTGGATCCGCCGGATCTATCCCCGCCTTCCCATGCGCCTGCGCGCGGTGGGCCCGTATCAGGAGGCGCTGGCGCGCCTGCGAGGCGATCAGCGGCCGGACCTGGCCGTGCGCTGGCTCAACCGGCTCTGGATCGGCCGGCCGATGATGGAATGATGATGGCTTGCTTGTAGCTTGTAGCCCGGATGAGCCAACGGGTCGCGCGAATGCGCGCCCGATGACAGGCTCCGCGATATCCGGGAGCACTCTAACACCGCCCCGGATGTCGCTGCGCTCATCCGGGCTACTCGCTACTTGCTGAACTCATCCGTCGTCGCGCCCGCGGCCTATCGGCAAGAATGCGTCTGGCCGTCGTAGCCCCGGTAAGTCCCGGCCGACGCATTGTAGGTGCGGAAGCGGGTGCAGAGCATGGCTACGGTCCGCTCGCGCGGCTTCTGGGCTGTCTTGGACGGTTGCACCGGCTTGGATGGTTGCACCAACTTGGCCGATTGCACCAGCTTGGCCGGCTGCACCAATTTACCGGGCTCTGCCGGTTTGCCGAGGGCAGCGCTTTTTGATGGCCTGGCGGCAGGCTTCTGCTTCAAGGCGGGCTTCGCGTGCGCAACCCCGGGTTTTTCCGCTGATGGAGCCGGGCTCTGCTCGACAACCGCGGGCTTTGCGTCCGGGATGGTCGACGTCTGCTCGACGATGGCAGGCTTGTCGTTCGCGGCAGCCGACTTCTCCTCGACCGCTGCGGGCTTGTCCTGCGCGATTGCCGGTTTTTCCTCCGCGGGGGCCGGCTTCTGCTCGACGATGGCAGGCTTGTCATCCGCGGCAGCCGGCTTCTCCTCGACGCCTGCGGGCTTGTCCTGCGCGATGAGCGGTTTCTCTTCCGCGGGCGCCGGCTTCGGCTCGGCCGTGGCGGTGATGTCGGCCGCGGCAGGCGGTTTCGCTTCGGTAGCGGCCGCGGGCTTTTCGTCCGCGGCCACTGAAGGTTGCGCTGCGGTCGGGCCCGGATTGTCCGCGGCCGAATTCTGCGCGAGCGCTTGCGCGCTTATCACCATAAACAAGACACAGCAAAGCACGCCGGCGCGCGCGGCGGCGGCGGTCGATAAAGCTGATAAACGCATGGATTGATACTCGACTGGTTGTCCCCATCAAAGTTCCACACTCATTTGCGGCAAGTCTGTGAACGGTGAGGCTCTTTCGCTGATGACTACGCGCTAAGACCTTGAGTGTGTGCTGGCCGCCACACTGCGCGTCCTGAGGTTGGCGCCAAGACAGCGAAAGCGTTTCGGTGAATGCAACCAAAAAGAGAAAATTGAAATAAACACAATCAGACGAAAGCGAAGCAATCCATCGGGCCCGCAAGGGGAGACATGGATTGCGTCGCTGCGCGCGCAATGACGTGGGCATGCTTTCGCGATCTCGCGGCATCTTCCACCCGAGGTTTGACCGTTTCGTTGCCCTCCACTTGAAAAGAGGGCGCAGGGAAGACCGGGTGCACGCCGCACCCGCGGTCTCGCGTGCCAATGCACATGGCAGAAGCGCACACGAGCATACAGGTTCGGCAGGAGCATCCCGGCCTTCCCTGCGCAATGGCTTTACGGCTTACTTCGCGCTCTTCCCGGAGAACGGCTCTTTTGCCTCCGTTGCCTGCGCTTCTTATCGCAAGCTTAGCGCCAGCACCGCGGCGCCCGAACCACGCGACTTCACCGTACGCATCAGGCGCGTGCGTCTCGCGCGCCACCTGCGTCCACCGCATCCCACCGCGCGTTCGTGACGTGCGCAACGCCCCTCTCATCGGGTGAGACGGGCGGAGTCAAACCACTGATTTGCCCGACAACGAAAGCTAAATATTTTTGGCAAGAGCACTGGACAGGTTTTAGGTGATTTGCCCGTCGTGTTGTTTTGCCGCATGTGATGCGGAGAAATTTGACTTGCGCGTAAAGCAAATCAGCCGGCAGCGAAGGCGGATGACACGCGCATCCGTGCTACGCGAGCACGAAGCAAACGCGTTGTTAAGAATTGGCTCGTGCTGATTTGTGCGATTCCGATTCGTTCTTTGCGAACAAAATGGAGTCGGATGGAGAACGAAGCTGATGGCGGATTACGCGTTCCGCCTTCGCTCAGTGAGCTACGGCGGACAAGTCGGTTGATCTACCTGACGCGCGGCGTGATCGTCATGCGAAAATCGTCGGGTCAATCCCCAGACAATTGCGGCTGTGGCTGCCGTCGCGATCAGATGCTTCAAGGTGTGTCCGGTGACGAAGCCGAGAGCAGTCGCGATCTCGTGGTCGAGCACCTCAGCGAACTTGGCCAGGATGTACAGCACCATCGCGGTGGCGAATGCGATGCGATCGGTGCGCGGGGCGCGATGGATCGCTTGCCAGAGCGGAATAAGGATGAGAGCGAGCCCTTGCAACAGGAGATACGGTCCCAGGTCACCCGCGCCGTTCCTGTCTGACATGGCCCACCATGCGACGCTGGCGACGGCGTAGAGCCCGAGAACGATCCCGTCTAACCCCGTCTTCGTACCGCCCTGAATGTCTCCGCGGACGCCGGCGAGCAGGCCGGCGCAAACCAGTGCGATCGGCAGCCTGTCCCAGATCAGGCTGATATTGTCGGGGGCGAGATGATAGAACGCGGACCCGAAAGCGGTCAGGAACAGTCCGATCAGGAACAGCCTGTAGCCGGGCCATCCGGCGCGCAAATGCTCGCTGGCGCGTCGGGGCCGCAATGTCAGCCAGCCCCAGATCGCGACCAGCGCGAAGCCTGCGTTGGAAAGCACATCGGCGGCGTGGGGAATGCCTGACGCGGTCGACTGGTCGGCGAATTCGTTGTAGTGCGCCGGCTGCGCAATACGTCCGTGCAGCGCCAGCATCACGATCATGCCGATGGTGATGATCGTCGGAGCGTGCTTGACCCACGGGGCCATGGGGTGGCGCGTGCCGATCGAGACGTCCATACCGGGGGCGGGTTGCATCGTCGGCTCCTCCAATCTTGAGCGGTGCTCAAGTATGCGTAACCTGAAAATGAACAATGTTCAATAGGAATTTTCGATAGGTTCTTTGGCTATCCGGGGTGACTGGCAAAGTAAGGGGCCGCGAAATGACGTTTCGTGTCTTGATCATCGGTGGCACGGGGCAGGTGGGAGCGGCGGTGGTGCGCGCACTGGCGGCGGAGCCGTCCTGCGCTGAAGTCGTGATGGTCAATCGCAGGGCGATTTCGGCGACCACTGGTTCCCGTGTGCGGCAGGTGGTCCTCGATACGGCAGCGGCCCAGTTTCCGGCAGAAGTGAGCAAGCTTGCGCAGGACATGGTTGCGCAAGGGGATCCCGTCTATGGGGCGTCCTGTGTCGGCGTTGGTCAAGGCAGCATGAAGTGGAGCGAGGAGGAATTGAAGGCCCTCGAAATTGGCGTGGTCGGCGGCTTTGCCCGCGGTTGCCGGGCCGGGGGCATCGCACGGTTTGCTCTGCTCTCGGCCGTGGGCAGCAGCGCGAAAAGCAGCATTCGCTATGTGCGCGTCATGGGGCTGAAGGAAGAGACGGTTCAAGCGACGGGCTTCCAGCGCCTCGCGATTTTCCGTCCCGGAATTATCGCAGGCAATGCGCACACGCCGCGCTATGTGGCCTGGCTGGGGCGCCTGATTCCCGGCCGTTTTGGCACGATCGAGCAGGACGATATCGGGCGCGCCTTTGTCGCCGAGTTCGTCAGCAGCTCGGCGCCGAACGGGGTTGTGTATTTCGAAAATGGGGCGATGAGACAGAGGTCTCGTACGCTCAAATAGCGCGTAGGGCGGGTTAGCGAAGCGTAACCCGCCGCCTTGGTCACTTGGAATGGCGGATTACGCCTTCGGCTAATCCGCCCTGCGCTTGCTAACGCCGACTTTGAAGGTCAGCGATTGCCGCGGCCTTTTCGGCAGGCGTCATGTTAGGATCACGTCGGATCATCTCTATCTTTCCCAAGATAAAGTCGCGCGTCCGAGCGAGGTCTTCCTCGTTCTGCGGCGTCTTTCGGGCGAAGGCGTCGCGCATATCGACGATTGGCGCGTCGGTTTTTTTCTGAGTCTCTTCAATCGCCGGCGGTGCCGGCGGAGGGGTAGGATCGACTGGCATGGCGCCTTCTCCTCGCGCCGGCACGCGGCGGATCAACTGTTCACAACGAAAGCATAGTTGGGGTCGAGGAACATCAAATGGAAGCCGAGGTTGTCGATTCTCACGGTTGAGTTTGACGCAGCCAGCAGCGCCCAGGTCCCCCAGTGACCGCTGTTGTCCGCGCTGATCAGTTGCGTGCCGATCGCTCCCATCGGCTTAGTGTGCAGATAGGCCGTCTGGAAGGTTTCCACGATCGGACCCCAGGAACCGATCCAGCCCGTTTTCTGCTGAGCATCGGTTGCGGTATAGTCGTATTGATAGACGAGGTCCCAACCGCCGCGAACGTGGTTGTAGAGCAACGCCTGATTTCGGTACTTGTTGGCTCCGATCAGCCAGGTGCTGTTCCACACCGGCAGCACCGGGTAGGGGTGACCATGAGCGGATGCCGTCGTGAGATAATTTCCCAGCGATGTGAACGGCGTGTCCGTTTGCCAGTGATCGGTGCGCGCCCAGTCGAAGACCTTGAAGTGAGGCGTGCCCTGCGCGTTGTAAGCGACAAACGCCTCCACGCCGAGCCCGGACCGGTTGGTCGCCGTCAGATACAGCCAGGTGTTCACGTTACCGCCTGGCGGTGACGGACACACGAAGTCGCACGTGAGCGAAGTTCCGTGACCCCAGCCGGTTTTGAACGCTGACGTGAAGAACATGCCGTAGCCGACGCCGCCGGGGGGCGGCCTTCTTGACTCGTCTGCATCAGAACCCATGCGCTCGACCAGACTGGCGACCGCCTGGTCGCGCGCGGCGAGGTCGTGTTGGGGATGCGTGATGGCCATCCGCAGCTTGCTTTGCATGAAGGCATTTCTGAAATTCTGATCTACCGGCGTTTTGGCCGTTATCTCGGCGAATGCCGCTTGATGATCCTCGATCGCCCCATGCGGACGGTTTGAGGGTGGAGCTGGACTCTTCATCTCATGTTTGGACATGGTCAGATCTCCGGCTTGTGAGCGCGCCTTTCCCGGCGCGGGTCCACATTTTAGGGCTGGAGATCAACGACAGCTTATGAAGCAATTCACAATCGGAAGTTGTGATTCAGTGTCTGTGACGGCGGATTACGCTGGTGCTCAAGCGAGCAGCGCGTAGGGTGGGTTAGCGAAGCGTAACCCGCCGTTCTCAACCGCCGGTCGGCGGATTACGCTGGTGCTAATCCGCCCTACGCACCTACGCACCGCTCTATCGCTTCGGTCTCCTTTGGTAGACCCCTGAAAACGACACGTTGGCGCCGCCGCAATGGAGGTTGTCGCCGACGACCAAATACGTGCCGACGAGTTGCATGGTGACCTGGCAGTCGCTTTCGTCCGTGCCGTCGCCGAACTTCATTTTATCGGCAGAAGGTTTGGCGTCGTAATCGAGCTCGCCGGTGTGGGTGCGGCTGCCCGAACCCCATGTGGCCTCGCCCTTGATGGCGAGCGTGCCTGCCGCTTTCGAATTCGAGATGCTGATAACATTGTCATAGGCGTGCCACTCGCCGAACCAATCCCGCATCGCCGGTGAGCGTGCGTCCGCCTGCCACGCCAGCCGGTCGGTCTCGATCCAGCCGACCGTCTCGGTGCCCTTGCGCGGTTGAAACCAGCTGCATGCGAACTTGCCGAACGTTCGCGAGACAATGACTTCATCGCCCGGAATGACATAGGTTTTCAGACGACAGGCCGCATCGTCCGGGCAGCGCTCGCTGTCATCGCCGTGGAAAGTGATCCTGTCGCCGGCCGCGCCCTTGATCTTCGCCAGCCTGTAGTTCGTGCTCTCGCGTGGAAAATATCCGTTACGGCAAACGTTGTCGGGGTTGCCCTTGAGCTGGGCGAAAGCGGGCGATACCTGGAGCAGGCTCCATGCGAGGAGGCCCAGCGTGGCCTGGACAAGGCGTCTCATTGGGGTTTCCCCTTTCGCGTCGGCGGATCTCGATGATAATGCTTGACTTAGAGTGTGCTCGAACCTGTAGCTTCCCTGGCGTCGTGACGAAAGACAGGTTTGCATGAAGATTGGCGTGTTGGCGAAGCGTTCGGGATTGTCGGCCCACACCATCCGCTACTACGAGCGGATCGGGCTGCTTCCCTATGCCGACCGGGACCAATCGGGCCAGCGTGATTACGACGCATCAATTCTGGTTTGGATCGAATTTCTCCACCGAATGAAGACAACGGGAATGCCGATCCGGGAAATGTTGCGCTACGCTGCCCTTCGAGAAGGCGGCGTAGAGACGGAAGCGGAACGTCGCGCGCTGCTGGAACAGCAGCGCGTGCGTGTACGCACTCATCTTGGCGAACTGCAAGACTGTCTTCTCGTCCTCGACGCCAAGATCGCCGGATACTCCGGCGTGGAAGAGAGGATGAAGGTATATGACGCAATGGCACTTGGACGTGAACGAAAGCCGGCTGGAACGCGGCAAGCGGGCACTGGATCAGATTGACGGCGAGGCAGGTCGAAATGTCATTTCAGCCCTGGCCGACATTGCCCCTGATTTCGCGACCTATGTGTTCGAGTTTCCGTTCGGCGACATCTATTCACGGCCAGGACTGAGTGTGCGCGACCGGGAGATCGCAGCGATCGCCTCGCTTGCGGCAATGGGAAATGCGACGCCGCAGTTGAAGGTCCACATCGAGGCGGGCCTCAATGTCGGTCTCACGCGTGAAGAGATCACGGAAATATTGATGCAAATGGCCGTCTATGCGGGGTTTCCGGCAGCGTTGAACGGTCTTTTCGCGGCCAAGGAAGTCTTCGTTGCCAAGCGGAGTTAAGTAAGCGTAGCCCGGATGAGCGCAGCGATATCCGGGGCGATGTTAGAGTTGTCCCGGATGTCGCTGCGCTCATCCGGGCTACTCGCTCCCAACTTACTGGAACAGCGCGAAATAGATCACGTAGAGCCAGCCCAGGATGCCGTGGATGATCGCCCACAGGATCGAATGGTTGTTGGTATAGGAGATCGCGATGGCAAGCGCCGAGCCGAAGCCCACGCCGTATTTCGCGCCCTCGACGCGAACCCCGTAATATCGATTTTCGTTCATGTCGATGCTCCCCAGCCAGTGAGTAGGGCGGGTTAGCGAAGCGTAACCCGCCGACTTGGTCGCTTGGAATGGCGGATTACGCTTCGCTAATCCGCCCTACGCCTTCTTCACGAACTCCGATTTCAGATTCATCGCGCCGATGCCGTCGATCTTGCAGGCGATGTTGTGGCCATCGCTCGCCTCGGTCAGGCGGATGTTCCTGACCTTGGTGCCGCCTTTGACGACCGATGACGATCCCTTGACCTTGAGATCCTTGATGACGATGACGCTGTCGCCATCGGCCAGCACATTGCCGTTGCTATCGCGGACACCAGGCTCGGGCGAGGTCTGCGCGGCTGCGGCCGCCTCGGCGCTCCATTCATGCGCGCATTCCGGGCAAACCCACAGGCCGCGATCCTGATAGGCATGCTCGGAATGGCATGCCGGGCATTTCATTGCATCGTCCATAATCGGTCTCGTTCCCCTCTTGGCGGGGCGCACCGTAGGGGCATGCTCGGGTAAATCAAGCGAAGAAGGGGAGCCGGGGGCGTCGGGCTGGAGGTCCTCCGACGGCTGATGCCATGCGGCTTTTGCTAGCGGCTTTCGGTTTTCCGGAGTTGAGCGCACTGTCACCGTAATTGGGAATGTAAAGGAAATCAGTGCCCTTAGTTAGCGGAAGTTAGAATTGGGAGCTCGAAGTCGGCCAGGAATTTGGCAGCC
Source organism: Bradyrhizobium sp. McL0615 (assembly GCF_049993905.1). NCBI lineage: Bacteria > Pseudomonadati > Pseudomonadota > Alphaproteobacteria > Hyphomicrobiales > Nitrobacteraceae > Bradyrhizobium > Bradyrhizobium sp. McL0615. Next base: position 4,541,283 of record NZ_CP188254.1, read on the forward strand.
CCAACAGGATGAAAATATACCCTACCAGGGGATGGCTTAACCGCCTTTGCAATATACTCCCTGATCTGCCCGCTGATTTGATGATTGATTCCGAGCGTAGTTCCATAGACTTCGCGATCGGGAGACGCGCTTTCTACAGTGAGGGCAGATACATTTTGTCGATGAAATCCAAAGCCAAGGAAAATCACAACTCGAGCGTTTGATATTGCTTGCATCATCCGTTCGCTCACATCGGCAGATCGCTGCTCGGTGAAGGTAAGGATGTTCTTGGCAATTCCTTTTAGGTCGAGATCCTCGGTGCCGCCGAATGGAACGGAGTTATTGCCCCATAAATTTCCCAAGGAACCGTAGGGACGGATAACATTAAGGGATTCGACAAGCTTTCGAGCTTGATCGGGGGCGAACGGTCCGCGCTGCACGAACGCGGTTGCGAGATAGTGCTCCAGCGAGCGATCGTAGTTGAAATTGATAACCGTGGTTGTTGCAAAGATGTGTTCAACATTCTCTCGCTTTAGGTCACGCTTGGCCAGGGAAAAGAAGGCGTGCGCCCATGTCGAATCGAATTTTTCTAATGCAGAAACGTTAGCCAAATCGCTGGTCCTTTCAGCGATAAGAATCTCCGCCGCGATTGCGATTTTCCCTAGTTCTATCGCGACGGGGTCATCTGAGAGCCAGTTTAGAGCGTCGTCGGTAGACGGACTAGACTTCAGAACTGCTCGAAGGTGATCTGCCGCCCTCTCCATCGCGTCTCTGTTTTCTGTTCCATATTTTTCAAACAAGAAGGGCAGGAGCCGCTCGGTACTGGCAGTATTGACATCGAGCGTGGTCGCAATCCGTGACACCAATTCGGAGCCTAGCGGAAAGCCGCACTCGTAACTTGCGCCGGCGCCTAGAACGAAGACTGTAGGCTTTGCAAACATCGTTTTGCCTTCCAGTTTTAGGGCTGCACCTTCCCAAGACGCTTGAGTCAATCGCGAGGCGGCTTATTCGAATACATTTCAGATTACGGTGACAGTGCACTCAATGGTTCTCGCTGCAAGTTAAGTGCACTGTCACCGTAACCCGCAGATGTTGCTGCTGGTGAGTGCAGCAACACTTGCGAGCGAGCTATGCTGAGTATCGCCTCGCACATCCGGGATCTACTTGCTGGTAGCCGATCTACTCCGCGCCGGGCGCTGTGGGCGATGGCCGCGCAACGTGTGCCGGAACTTGAATGGTCTTTTCCATGGTGTGGCTGAAGCCCCGTCCGTCTGCGTAGTCGAACGAGCAATGGAGAATGAGGTATGTGGCGGAGGCCGGAACACGAGCAATGTATGAGTAACGAGCCGTGACTGATGGGCCAACGACGAAATATTGAAATGATTTTGGTATGAATGATCCCTTAGCTATTTCGTGGGGAAAATTGATTTGTCCGGCCCATTTTTTGCTGACATCAATGGGATCATTTTCGTAGAGGGCATTTAAATCGAACGCAAATTTTTCGATCTTATGCTGAACCTTACCTTTGTTGTTCAGGACCGCAACAAGCTCGACAATCCAGAAGTCCCCTTGTTGCCCAATTAACGAAATTTCCGCCGAAGTCTCGATATGCGGGAAATTGCTTTCTTCCACTATGTAGCGGCGATAGGCCCACCAACCTCCGATAACCAGCGCTAGTGGTGTAACGATGGATTGAAATATAGCCGCGAGGTTCTTCCAGTCTGCAAGAAGCATGGAGAAGCCTTCATAGAGATATTTGGTCTAATCTTTAGAATACTCGCACAAGTTGCTTTCTGTTATCAAGGACTAAAGGAAAAGGGGCGGCCTTCGGCCGCCCCTGCGTTCGTGTATCGGTCCAAACTCGATGGAGAAAAACGATTAGGAACACCCCGTCGTGCTGCCACACGTATCGCACTTCATGCACGTCCCGTTACGCACCAGCGTGAAGTTGCCGCACTCCGAGCACATCTCGCCCTCGTAGCCCTTGGCCTTGGCTTCCGCCCGGCGTTCGGCCTTGCTCGGGGCCACCGCCACCGCCGCACTTCCGGCCTTGCTCCACTGCACGGCTTCCAGCCGTTCCGTCGGCGACAGGTCGTGGGCCGCTTCCTGCTTCAGGGCGACCGCGCCTTCAAGGGTGTCGGAGAGGCGGGCGCTGGGGCCGTGGCCGGCGATCGCGGTGACGTTGCTGGACGCCCGCGCGTCGACGTCGACGCCGCGCATCACCACCAGCTTATCCGTGCGCGAGCGGGTCAGGCCCTTGGACAGATATTTGTTGGCCTGGTGGCCGTCGGACGGCTCCTTGCCTTCCTCGACGCCTTTGCCCATCGCGTCGAAGTTGGACTCGGAGGGATCGACATGCGCGAGATCGAAGCGCGACATGTAGCTGACCGCGAGTTCGCGGAACACATAGTCGAGGATCGAGGTCGCGTACTTGATCGAGTCGTTGCCCTGCACGGGGCCCGCTGGCTCGAAGCGGGTGAAGGTGAAGGCGTCGACATACTCCTCCAGCGGCACGCCGTATTGCAGGCCGAGCGAAACCGCGATGGCGAAGTTGTTGATGAAGGAGCGGAGGGCTGCGCCTTCCTTGTGCATGTCGATGAAGATCTCGCCAAGACGGCCGTCGTCATACTCGCCGGTGCGCAAGTACACCTTGTGGCCGCCGACCACGGCCTTCTGGGTGTAACCCTTGCGGCGATCCGGCATCTTCTCGCGCTCGCGCATCACGATGATGCGCTCGACGAGCTTTTCGACGATCTTTTCCGACACCTGGGCGGCACGCGCCGCCATCGGCTTGTCGTAATACGCCTCCGTCGCATCTTCCTCGTCGTCATCATCGCTGATGAGCTGCGAGTTGAGGGGCTGGGAGAGCTTCGAGCCGTCGCGGTAGAGCGCGTTGGCCTTCAGCGCGAGCTTCCAGGACAGCAGATACGCCGACTTGCAATCCTCGACGGTGGCGTCGTTCGGCATGTTGATCGTCTTCGAGATCGCACCCGAAATGAACGGCTGCGACGCCGCCATCATGCGGATGTGGCTCTCGACCGACAGATAACGTTTTCCAATTTTGCCGCAGGGGTTGGCGCAGTCGAACACGGGATAGTGTTCGGCCTTCAGATGCGGCGCGCCTTCCACCGTCATCGCGCCGCAAATGTGCACGTTGGCTGCCTCGATCTCGCGCTTAGTGAAGCCAACAGCCGAGAGCAGGTCGAAGCCGGGGGCTGCGATCGTTTCGGCCGCGATGTTGAGCGTCTCGCGCAAGAAGTCTTCGCCAAAGGTCCACTTGTTGAAGGCGAACTTGATGTCGAACGCGGTCGGCAGCGCCTTTTCCACCTTTGCCAGTGCTTCGTCGGTGAAACCCTTGGCCTTCAGCGTGGAAACATTGATGCCGGGCGAGTTGGAGAGCGAGCCGTGCCCGACGGCGTAGGCCTCGATCTCCGCGATATCGGCCTCGCTGTAGCCGAGCGTCCGCAGCGCCACCGGGACCGCCTGGTTGATGATCTTCCAGTAGCCGCCGCCGGCGAGCTTCTTGAATTTCACCAGCGCGAAATCGGGCTCGATGCCGGTGGTGTCGCAATCCATCACGAGACCGATGGTGCCGGTCGGCGCCACCACGGTGGTCTGCGCGTTGCGGTAGCCGTTGAGCTCGCCGAGTTCGAGCGCGTTGTCCCAGGCCGCCTTGGCATGGGTGATGATGTCAGCCTGCGGGCAGGAGGCGTGATCGAGCGGCACGGGGCTCACCGCCAGCGCCTCATAACCACGGGATTCGCCATGCGCCGCGCGGCGATGGTTGCGGATCACGCGCAGCATGTGCTGGGTGTTCTTCTTGTAGCCGGGGAAGGGGCCCAATTCCTTGGCCATCTCGGCCGAGGTCGCGTAGGCCACGCCGGTCATGATGGCGGTCAGCGCGCCGCACAGCGAGCGGCCTTCCTTGGAGTCGTAAGGAAGGCCCATGGTCATCAAGAGGCCGCCGATGTTGGCAAAGCCGAGGCCCAGCGTGCGGAACTCGTAGGAGAGTTCGGCGATCGCCCTCGAGGGGAACTGCGCCATCATGACGGAGATTTCGAGCACGATGGTCCAGAGCCGGCACAAATGCTCATACGATTCGACGTCAAACCGTTTTGTGGTGGTCGAATAGAACGTGATCAGGTTGGCGGAGGCGAGGTTGCACGCCGTGTCGTCCAGGAACATGTATTCCGAGCACGGGTTGGACGCGCGGATGTCGCCGGACGACTTGCAGGTGTGCCAGTCGTTCATGGTGGTGTTGAAGTGCAGGCCGGGATCGGCCGAGGCCCAGGCGGCGTGGCCGATCTTTTCCCAGAGCTCGCGGGCCTTGAGCGTCTTCGTCACCTTCTTGTTGGTGCGGCCGATCAGATTCCAGTCGCCGTCGGTTTCGACCGCGCAGAGGAAATCGTCCTTCAGCGAGACCGAGTTGTTGGAGTTCTGGCCGGATACCGTGAGGTAGGCCTCCGAATCCCAGTCGGTGTCGTAGGTCGGGAAGTCGATATCCTTGTAGCCTTGTTTTGCAAATTGGATCACGCGCTTGATGACGTTGTCGGACACCAGCGCACGGCGCGCGAGCTTGATCTCGCGGCGGAGCGCCGGGTTCTTTTCCGGGTCAAAACAGTCGTCGCCCGAGCCTTCGCAGTTCACGCAGGCCTTCAGCACGGCTTTCAGGTGCTTCTGGTTGATCTTGGAGCCGGTGACGAGAGCGGCAACCTTCTGCTCCTCCTTCACCTTCCAGTCGATATAGGTCTCGATATCGGGATGGTCGGCGTCGACCACGACCATCTTGGCCGCGCGGCGCGTGGTGCCGCCGCTCTTGATCGCGCCCGCCGCGCGGTCGCCGATCTTCAGGAAACTCATCAGGCCGGACGAGCGGCCGCCGCCGGACAGCTTTTCGCCTTCGCCGCGCAGGCGCGAGAAGTTGGAGCCGGTGCCGGAGCCGTATTTGAACAGGCGCGCCTCACGCACCCACAGGTCCATGATGCCGCCCTCGTTGACGAGGTCGTCACCCACGCCCTGGATGAAGCAGGCGTGCGGCTGCGGATGCTCGTAGGCCGACTTCGATTTTGTCAGTTTGCCGGTGAAGGGGTCGACGTAATAATGGCCCTGGCCCGGTCCATCGACGCCGTAGGCCCAGTGCAAGCCGGTGTTGAACCACTGCGGCGAGTTCGGTGCGACCATCTGCTTGGCGAGCATGAAGCGCAGCTCGTCGAAGAACGCCTGCGCGTCTTCTTCTGACGAGAAATACTTGCCCTTCCAGCCCCAATAGGTCCAGCAGCCGGCCAGCCGATCGAACACCTGCTTGGCGCTGAGCTCGCTGACGAAACGCTCGGATTCCGGGAGGAGGGCGAGCGCCTCGGTGTCGGGCACCGAGCGCCACAGCCAGGACGGCACGGTCTCTTCCTCGACCTTCTTCAGCTTTGCTGCGACGCCGGCCTTGCGGAAATACTTTTGCGCGAGGACGTCCGAGGCGACCTGCGACCAGAACTGGGGCACTTCGACATTTTCGAGCCGGAACACGATCGAACCATCAGGGTTGCGGATCTCGGATGTCGTCAGCCTGAAATCAATCCCTGCATAGGGTGACTGGCCGGAAGTGGTGTTGCGTCGTTCGATTCGCATTGGTCGTGCCCCGTGTTCTTTGGCCGGGTCCGCTTGCCGCGGGTTGCCGGATGTTATCAGTGAGCGGACCTCGCGCACCGAAGTTGACAGCCAACTTCGGTTCGACCCGCAAGCTTTACCGGTGGACCCGGCCCTGTTTCTGTTTTCGCCACCCCAAAGGTCCCGGCCGATCGGCGGGACCCATCCCTCAAACTCAACGTAGCAACTCAATACCTGGGTCACCTTGGGCCGATTTCAGCCCGTTATTCGGTATGCCGGTCACCCCCGTTTCAAGGCAGACAAGCCCTCGATCCGTGCCTCGACCGGCCGACGGAGTGCTTGTTTGGAACCCGTTGGGAGCGTCCGGCGGGACCCAAAACTTAACTCGCGCCGTCCAGCAGGGACGCTAGGCCAAACCCGTCCGGCCCGTCAAGGACTAGTACGAGTTCCTGAATCAAATACTAAATATGGTGGAAAGTGAGGGATAACAGGGGGTGATGCCACCCCTGTGATCGCCCCAAGTATCAGTGAGTCCTCAGGGATTCCCAAGGGAAAAAAATTGTTGCGGCGTGTGGAAATCGGCTTCGCCCCGCTGTTCACAGGGCAGGTATTTTTTCGACGTCCGGGATTGCACTGGAGAGACTCACGTGAGGTTACGGAGCGCGCCTCGTTAAGGCTACGGGCGGGGAGGTCTGGCATGTCGGCGCATCCGTGGTCGCAGCGGCGGATACGCGCCATGGTGCAAACTGATTCCATCGCTTTTCCGTCCTTTGCCGGGCTCCATGACAGAATCAAAATCCACCGCGCCGGCGCGGATCGCGCCTGCAGGCCTGATGTTCCTCGCCATCACCTCGGTGGGCTGGGGGTTCAATTGGCCCGTCACAAAATACCTCCTGAGCGAGCTGCCGCCGCTGACGCTGCGCGGCTCGACCGGGGTGATCGGCGCGGCGCTATTGGCCGTGCTGGCGCTGGCGCGCTCCCAGAGCCTGAAGGTCGAGCGGCATTTGTGGCCGCGGCTGATGCTTTTGGCGCTGCTCAACGTCACCGGCTGGATGGTGCTGATGGGGCTGGCGCTGTTGTGGCTGCCGGCGAGCGAGGCGGCGCTGATCGCCTACACCATGCCGGTATGGGCCTCGCTTCTGGCCTGGCCGGTGCTCGGCGAGCGGCCGACGGTGTTGCGCACGGTGGCGCTGGTGATGGCGTTCGCGGGGTTGGCCGTCATCATGGGCGGCAACGGCTTTAGCGCGACGGCCGCAAAACTGCCGGGCATGGTGATGGCGATTGCCGGCGCATTCGGCTTTGCGCTCGGCACGGTGCTGGCGAAGCGGCTGCCGGTGCCGCTGCCGCCGATCCCGGCCGCCGCCTGGCAGATCGGGCTCGGATGTTTCCCGATCGTCATCATCGGTCTCGCCTTCGAAACCACCCATATCGAGAAGGTGACAACGCTCGGCGCGTGGCTGCTGGTCTATTCGACCGTGATCCAGTTCTGCATCGCCTATGTGAGCTGGTTTGCCGCGCTCGCCCGCCTGCCGGCGTCGGTCGCGGCGATCGGCACCATGGCGGTGCCGGTGATCGGCGTCGTGGCATCCGCGATCGCGCTCGGCGAGCCGCTGGGGTTGACGCAGATCGTGGCGCTGGTCTTTACGCTCGCCGGCGTGGTGCTGGCGACAAGGTCGTGAGCCCTCAGCGCGGCACGCCGCTGATGTCGAACAGGGTGGTGTCCTCCATGGTTTCGCCGAACCATGCGCTGATGCCGGCCTTGCGCTCGCCGATGTAAACGGGCTGGCCGCGCTCATCCAGCCGCATGCTGAGGTCGTGCCCGGGAATGACGATCGTCCCCGGCACGGCCCGCCACAGCTGCCAGATCCTGTCGATCGATGCCGTGCTCGCGGCCTCGTCGAGACTCATGTCGACCTTGCGCGAGATCAGCTCGGCCCGGTTCTTGGCGGCGTCTCCGGTGAAGATCACCGGCAGCGCGTTGGCCGTGAGATGAAAGACCAGCGAGCCGGGCGTATGGCCCGGCGCATCGAACGCGACGATCCCGGGTAGAAATTCCTCGCCTTCACGGACGCGCTTGACCCGCGGATCGGTCGCCAGCGCCTGGACATAGAGTTCAGGCAACGGATCGAAGCCCGGCGGCTGGGCCGCGGCCCATTCGATTTCCTTTGCGCCGATCCATACCGTGGCGCGATCGAACAGCACGAAATTGACCGAATGATCGTAATGGGCGTGGGTCAGGACGACGTCGGTAATGTCTTCCGGCGCGACGCCGATCGCCTTGAGCTGGCTCTCCAGCGGCTTGCGAATGCCGAAGGCGCCGACATCGATCAGGATCTTGTGCCGGTCGGAGCGCAGCAGCGCGATGGTGCTCCAGCCGAGCCCGCCATGGCACACGGCCTTGCCCGGGAATCCCTGCACCAGGACGTCAATTCGATACATGTCGCTGCCCGCCTTCGTCACTCGACCCGGATTTTCGCGGCCTCAGCGATGCCGCCGAATTTCTCGCTCTCCGATCGCACGAAGCTGCGCAGCCCGGCAAGCGTCATCGGCCGCGGGACGATGCCCTGTATCAGCAGCTTCTCCATCGTCGATTTTTCCTGCAGCGCGTTTGACATGACTTCAAACAGCCGGCTCTGCAGCGGCTCCGGCGTACCTGATGGCGCGAACACGCCGAACCAGTTGAGCAACTCGTATCCGGCGAGCGCCGGCGCACCTTCGCTCAACGGCGCCACGTCGGGCAATTGCGGCATGCGCTCGCGCGATGTCACGGCAACCGCGCGCAGCCGTCCATCCTGGATCAAGGGCAGCGCCGCGCCGAGGCTGGAAAAGCTCATTGTCACCGCGCCGACGGCCACGTCGGTCACGGCTGGTGCCGACCCGCGATAGGGAACATGCAGGACGTCGGTGCCGGCCATGCGGTTCATCAACTCGCCGGCGAGATGCTGCGGGTTGCCGACGCCCGACGATGAGAAGGACAGCTTTCCCTTGTTCGCCAGCGCGTAGGCAACCAGCTCCGCCGGCGTCTTGACCGGCGTGGTGGCGGCTACGACCACCACGCAGGGGACGATGCCAGCGAGCGCCACCGGCGTCAGCTCCTTCTGCGGATCGTACGTCATCCGCTCCTTATAGATGTGCTGATTGACGGCGACCTCGCCGGCCGCCGAGACCAGCAGCGTGTGGCCGTCGGGTGTGGCGCGGGCGACCGATTGCGCCGCAATCATCGCCGCCGCGCCGGGCTTGTTCTCGACCAGCACCGCCTGGCCGAACGCCGCCTTCATCGGGTCGGTGAGCAGCCGGGCGACAATGTCGACACCGCCGCCGGCGGGATAGCCGACGACCAGGCGGATGTTTTGCGTTGCAAAGCTGCCCTGAGCCCATGCGCTGCTGCCGCGGGCGAGCAGGGTGGCGGCGGCCGACATCGAGAAAGCGCGTCGCGTGAACACGTCATCATTCTCCGTGCGGGCGGTGGGTGGCTATGCAGGCAAGGGCGGGCAATTGAAATCCCACGCTTCCACGGACGGATAAAGCGCGTCAATCCGCCGAATCATCTGGCGGTTGCTTGCTCAACTAAATTCCGTAAACCATTGATGTGAGACAATTTCCTAGAATCATTGCGCCTTTACAAGGATTTAGCTATATATAGCGGTGTGACGCCGTACCAGTGGATCATACCGGTACAGCGCCACACCTACTCTATGGTGGTTGCATTGCTCCCACCTCCTTCCCCGGGGCTTCCGTAGCTCCCCGGTTCTTAGACGACGGCCCTTGCGAGACCATCATACCCGGCTACCCGGGAGACCCCCTGCACCAGTGCTACGGCCTGATGCAGGAAGGATGGAGACGGCGGCTTCGGCCGCCGTTTTATTTCGTGGCGCGCTGCTCCTTTACCGCCTCGTCAGCTTTTTGAACGGACTCCTTTGCGCGAGGACGGCTATCTGCGTTGCGCACAGTTTTCGGAATTTTGCAGTGGTCTGCGCAAATCCGCCAATGCCGACGAAACTCGACCGCATCCCAAGGAAGATTGTCGTTCTCGCGACGGACGATCGCGCCAGACGCTGGAAGCTTAGAACGGGCATCTTTCCCGGGAGTAAAATCGAACTGGATTCTAAACTCTTCCAAGACCGCGGGCGCGTTGAGAAGGGGGAATTCGATGTCGCCCTGCCAACCATCGCCTGCATGCCGTAAAACCAAGTTATCGTCGATTTCATTCCAGCGGATGCCGCGAACCCATTTGTGGTCCTTGAACATGATGTCGGAAACGCCATCAGCGCTAACAGGAACCCACTCTCCTATCGTGTCCTTCTGTAATAGCCCGGCGTCGGTCTGAAAAGCCTGAGCGAGGGCAATGGACGGGCGCTTGACGCGCCGCGCCATCATGCGGATTGCGTTTGCATCTTCCGGAGTAAGACGTTCCACCCGGGCTTTGGGGGCTTTAAACCTGAGCTTGGCAAGAATGCCGAACAACTGCTCGCACTTGGGATCATGCAGCATCGCATTGCCAAAACCGAATAGCCCGCGAACCATCCCGATCTTGGCGTGGGCAACCGATTTTTTGCCTCCCTCACTCCATGCCTGATGCCATTCGTTGAGATGCTCGCCCCTGAGTGAGGCGAGGGCGTCATTGCCATGGTCGTTTTCAATAAGGCCAAGCAGCGCATCATAATGCGTCTGTGATGCATGGCTGAGCTTATGATACGGGGAGGTTTCTACGGTTCGGTACGCCTTGATTAGATCTGAAATGGTCTCAAGGCGGGGACGCGCCGTCTCGGTCGGGATCAAGACGTAGTTGTGCTTGGCGGCCAGTTCCAAGAGCTGAGCATGCTCGGCCGTTTTCCGAGCAAGTTCTTCTGCCGCCGCGAGATGGCGCAAGCGATCGCGTTCAAAGCCTGCCATGGCTTCCACGATGCTCTCGTTGGTGACCTTGTCGCTCATCAGAATCCCATGAGGCCCCCTCAGAGGTCCGTTGGGAACCTAAGCTGAGATTCGCGTTAATGCAATAGCGAGCATTGGCTCTCCATAAACGAGACCGTTTGTGCACATTCCACCCATTGGCTGTGTGGTGTGAAGTACACGATCCACAATCCGCTGCGGCCCTGAACGGCAAAAAGATGCCCGCTATGTGATTGTAAGACCTATCAATTCGTGTATGCCACGGGCGAAATGCTGGCCCCGCGGAGTTGGGGCGTTCGAGAGAATTCTCACATCATCTGTGAAAGAGAGAGTATGGCGCGCAACATTTTGATCCTTGGGGCCTCGTATGGCTCGCTCCTGGCGACAAAGCTTTTGATGGCGGGTCACAACGTGACGCTGGTTTGCCGGAGGAAGACGGCCGACCTCATCAATCGCGACGGCACCGAGGTTCGCATCAAGCTGCGCGACGAGGCGGTACACCGCGCGATCTTCTCGCGCGATCTGCCCGGCAAACTGGACGCCACCACGCCCGCCGAGGTCGATCTTTCCCGCTACGACCTGGTCGGCCTTGCGATGCAGGAGCCGCAATACACCAATCACACGATCCGCGTTCTGATGATCAAGATCGCCGCGGCGGGGCTTCCTTGCCTTTCGATCATGAACATGCCGCCGTTGCCCTATTTGAAGCGCATCCCGGCGCTGGCGGACATGGATCTGGAGGAGGCCTATACCAATGCGTCGGTATGGGAGCGGTTCAAGCCCGGACTGGTGTCGCTCTGCTCGCCCGATCCGCAGGCCTTCCGCCCGCCGGAAGAGGCGGCGAACGTCCTCCATGTCGGCCTGCCGACCAACTTCAAGGCCGCGGCCTTTGAAGACGCGCAGCACAACAAGATGCTTCGCGAGCTCGAAAAAGACATCGACGCGGTGACGCTGGACGGCAAGGACGTTCCCGTGAAGCTCAAGGTGTTCGACTCGCTGTTCGTCCCTCTGGCCAAATGGTCGATGCTGCTGACTGGGAATTACCGCTGCATCACGCCGCACGAGCCGCAGTCGATCCGCGACGCCGTGCATGGCGACCTGAAACTCTCGCAGTCGATCTACGACCATGTCGACGCCGTCGCCCGGCGCCTGGGCGCCGACCCGCAGGATCAGGTGCCTTTCGAGAAGTATGCCAAGGCGGCGGAAAGCCTGCTCAAGCCGTCATCGGCGGCGCGGGCCGTGGCCAGCGGCGCGCCCTTCATCGAGCGGGTCGATCTGCTGGTGAAGCTGGTTTCCGATCAGCTCGGCGTGCCCAGCGCCGAGATCGACCGCACGGTCCAGACCGTCGATCAGAAGCTGAACGAGAAGATCGTGGTAGGTGGATCGGGTTCGCAGTAACGAGCTCGCAACCGCAGCTCGCGAATGACGCGCCATAAAAGTAGTCAGCCTGGCGCACGTTCCACGGCGTGCCTCAACCACACCATGCCGCCTTCGAGCGTCTCGCAGTGCGTGAGGCGCAGCGATTGCCCGGCGCCGGGGCGGTCCCCCTCGGGCCCGTCATAATCCACGATGCTTTGCGTACCGGCCACGCCATCGACGGCCGGATGGATCAAGGTGCTGAACTCATCAATAAGCTTGTGCTTCAGAAAGGCGCCGTTGATCTTGCCGCCGCCTTCGAGAAGAAGCGTTTTGACACCCAACAGCGAGGCGATCTCTTCCATCGCGCGGGGCAGATCATCGCCCGTGGATCCGGCGAAGACATAAGACACGCCGTCCTCACGCAATTCCGCGAGGTACGCATCGGATACTTTCTCGCCCAGAACGGCGACGACATGGTCGCCGCCGATATTGTCCTTGCCGTAATGAACGCGGCCCGATGGATCGATGCCGATCGCAAGCTTGCGCCCAATACGCCCGGCAATATAGGCATCGCGCGCGACTGTGGGTGCTTCTTTGATCGGCCGTTCCGCTCCCTTCGCCATCTCGCTCATGGTCCTGCGGCCGATGATCCATCCATCGGCGCCGAACTGATCATGGATGCGTTCATAATGTCCACGCAGCACATCTCGAGAGATGCCGTTCGCAGGTGAAGTGAAGCGACTCGGATGCAGGCGACCGTCGATCGACGTGCCCATATGGCAGATGATGTAGGGGCGCATGGGTCTTTTCCTCACCTACTGACGGCTTCTCAAATCGATCAGCGCGATGACTAATGGCGACGACTGACGGCGGCAGAGATGATAGCGATCAGCGCCAACGCGGTTCTCGGGTTCGCATGATGCCCTAGACGTAAACCTGCTTCACCAATTCGGGCAGGATCTCTTTGAGCCGCCGGTGACTGATGAGCGGGGTGGCGGCGATCTCGGCGAGCCGCCGTTCAATATGGGGCCATTGGTTTGTTTCGCGTGGGTCGGTGTCGTTCTTGGCGAGATTGCAGGGGTAGCAGGACAGCACGCGATTGCCCCGGATATTCTGCCCTCCCTTCGAGAGCGGGATGAAATGGTCGATGCCGGCCCTGACTTTGCCGTCCCATTTTATTCTGGGGAGCCCAATGTTGCAGTAGGCGCATCGTCCGCCCCAATCGACGTAGCAGCGCTTGTAGTTCAAATTGGGCGCGGTCATTGGCTCTTCCGAGAATCCCTATATCCAAGGTTTTCCTCCTCCATACACTGACTCGACACTCAAAACGACGATGCACGTGCGGAGAAGCTCGCGCCTTGCGCCGGCTCAGCCCGTCAGCGCGCGGCGATCATGTTTGGCGAGCTGGGACTTCCGATACGGCTTGGTCAGCAGCAGCACGCCGGGGTCGAGGCGGCCCTGATGCACGATGGCGTTGTCGGTATAGCCCGATGTGTAGAGCACCTTGATGCCGGGCCGGAGCTTCAACACCTTCTCCGCCAGTTCGCTGCCGGACATGCTGATCTCGATGATGCGGTCCATCATCAGCATGAGCGGTGCTGGCAGCTGAGCATTGCCCGGGCCGAAATAGCCGCCTTCGCTCGATTTGAGCAGATCTTCCCTGTTGTAGGACGATTGCGGCGCGTGAAAGTCGCGAGGGTAGGACATGGCCGTGTCACCTTTGATGATGTTTGGCGGGTGGCTGTCGAACGTCAAGCGGCCTTGTCACGGCCGTTTTGTCGACGTCGGAGCTGGAGGGCCTCGCACGGTGGTCTGCGATTCTCGCTAGGCTATTCAGCGAGTTGGTACGCGCCGGGTTATTTTTCCTTCGCCAGTGGCTTCGTGATCGCACGCACCCTGTCGATGAAAAGCTGCGTAGCTCGACTGAGAGACCGGTTCTTTAGTGTAATGATTGCAACTTTGAGACGCGTATTGGGAAAATCTACCGGCAGGACCCTGAGCGATGGGTGCCTGCGCGGCAGCAAGATCCAATAGCGAGGAACCATTGTAAGGTAGCGGCCGGTCGCAAGCATCTCGCCGCGCAAATTGCTCGAAGTCGTCGCAACCGTGATTCGTGGAGCGGCAACGCCGGCAGCGTGAAGGGCATCCACGGCGAACGACCCAAAATTGTTCTCGCGCGGCTGCAACGTCCATGGTTCGTCCAACAATTCGGAAAACTCGATCCTGCGACGGCGAGCCAGCGGATTGTTCAGTCCCGTGACGACGACCAACGGATCTTCAAAAAGCACTTCAACCGAATGTTCCTCGGAGGGAGGGCTGTACATTCGGCTCACCACAAAATCGATGTGTCGCGCGTCCAATTCGCGGGACATCGTTTGCAAGTCCCCGACGATGATGTGAAAAGACATCCGCGGATATTGTACCGAGAATTGATGGACGACGGGCGTATAGATAGCGGATATGGTATGCTCGCTCCCTCCCATGCGAATCTCGCCCATCGTCGGATCGGTAAGAGACGCGATGTCCTGAACGCCCTGTCGCAATTCGTCGAACATGGCGACACCCCTCTTGACCAGCGCGTGGCCGTACGGTGTCGGCTCCACACCCTGCCGGCTCCGGTCGAGCAGGCGCACGCCGAGAGTACTTTCCAGATAAGCGATCGCCTTGGAAACGGCCGGTTGCGACATGTTGAGCGCGCTTGCCGCCTTCCCCATGCTGCCGGTTTGAATAACGGCCAGCAGGATATCCACGTCTCGCAATTTGAGGCGGCGACGGACGCGATTGTTCCACTGCTCTGCGACTGTCATTCGAAGTCGTTATGGTATCATTCGATAACAATATTATCTGGTTTTGGTCGTTGAGGCTAGGTTGGCATTGGTTGTTTCGCATGAGTAAGGCCCAACGGAGGGCACGCCATGAAGCAGCTTCCACGTCGCCAATTTCTGTATCTTGCAGCGAGTGTTGCCGCACTTGCGGCGGTCCCTCGCATCGCGAGGGCGCAAACCTACCCGACGCGGCCAGTTACGCTGGTGGTGCCGGTTGCTGCGGGCGGCGGGGTCGACACCATGGCCCGTATTTTGTCCGAGAAGCTGCAGGAGAAACTGAAGCACACTGTCGTGGTTGAAAACCGACCGGGTGCTGGCTCGATGGTCGGCGCCAACTACGTCGCCAAGGCCAATCCCGATGGACACACGCTGCTGCTGATGGAACCCGCCGCGGTTCTGGCAAAGTGGATGAATAAGACCGTACCTTACGACGTGACCAACGACTTTGCTCCAGTTGCGCTGGTCGGCACTCAACCGCTCGTGCTGTTCGCGCATCCATCGCTTCCCGTGAACGACGTCAGGGAATTGATCGCCTATAGCAGCGCCAATCCCGGTAAGCTCTCGGTTGGGACGGCCGGCATCGGATCGCCTCATCATCTTGCGGCGATATGGTTGAATTCGGCGGCGAAGATCGAGATCGTGCACGTGCCCTATCGCGGCGCTGCGCCAGCGCTCAATGATCTGCTGGGTGGACAGATCCCACTTATCTGGGCGTTGCCAGCGGCCGTCATGCCATTCGTTGAGCAGGGCAAGGTGAAAGCACTGGCAATCTCGACAAAGCGGCGGCTCTCGATGCTGCCAAAAGTGCCAACCGTCGCCGAAAGCGCCGTGCCGGAGTTCGACATCGACTTTTTTTACGGAATCGCTGCACCGGCGAAGGTACCGCCGGCCGTCATCGTGCGCGTCGGAGAAGCCATTCGCGAGATAACCGAACTGGAGGAGGTGCGGTCACGCATGTCCACGCTTGGAATGTCGGTCGATTTTCGCGGTAGCGAGCAATTTCGTGAGCTGATCGCCGGAGAATACCAGAAATACGGCGCAGTGGTTCGCGATTCCGGCATTACGCTGGAATGACTCGTCCGAGTGAGCAATGACGCAGACCGATCCCGACGAATTCGCCAAATCCGCGGCAATGGATTTTGCCCGCCAACTCGTCCGGCATTGGCAAGAAGAGCTTGGGACCGATCTGCTGGGTGCTTATCTCATGGGCAGCCTGGCCCATGCCGGATTCAGCCGGCGCTACAGCGATATCGACATCGCCCTCGTCACGATGGCGGGACTATCCCCGCAGGCGCTCGATCGGTTGCGAACCGAGGCCGTAGCATTGTCTGTCGATTGGGGGCCCAAGGTTTCGGTGTTCTGGACTGACCGGCAATTCTCGCTCGGCAGGTTTCCACCGCTGGATCGCCTGGATTATCTCGATCACGCGGTTGCGCTGGTGGAGCGCGAATGCGTGCGACCTGCCCGACCCACGCTCGAAGAAATTCACCATTACCTGCGTGGTGCACCGTTTGCGAGTTGGGCAGAGCGCGCGCGGAGCTTCGCTGCGGCTGAAACGCTCGAGCCGAAGGATCACAAAGCGTATCTGCGGACGCTCCTCTATCCCGGACGCTTTTGCTACAGCTGGACGACCGGCCTCATGGGCTCGAACAATGACGCTGTGGCGTTTCTGAAGGAAAGTCACGCTGCGGGGTTCGATGTCAGTTCGCTCGAATGCGCGCTTCAGTGCCGCCAAAGTGCCGCTGACCCTGATACACTATTCCCCGCACGAAAAGTGCTGCCGTCACAGATCGATGCGTGCGTCGCACTGTTCTCCGCTTGAAGAATGTGCACCACGGCCACGGCCGCGTACAGAGCGGCGGCTTTTCTGCACCACATTGAGGTCGCCAAGAAGTTGATTGAGGCTGGAAGTACGTTCCCTCAGCGCCAGGCGCTCTCTTCAAGTGCAAAAATCGGCGGCATTTGGCGTCGATAGCGTGTTCCGAACTGGCGCCCCGACACCATTCGAAAGCGGCCTATGCCTTGAGAGAGTTTGTTCGCGGGCAAACACGATGTACAGGCGAAAATGGTGACAAACGGCGGCCCGCCGCCCGCCGACGAAGATGCACGCCCGCGCCGCGAGGGGGAGTGCCAACACCACTTCCGCCGCTTCACCCCGTCAGCGCGCGGCGGATCATGTTGGCCAGCTGGGACTTCCGATACGGCTTGGTCAGCAGCAGCACGCCGGGATCGAGGCGGCCCTGGTGGACGATCGCATTGTCGGTATAGCCCGATGTGTAGAGCACCTTGATGCCGGGCCGGAGCTTCGACACCTTATCCGCCAGTTCGCGGCCGGACATGCTGCCGGGCATGATGACGTCGGTGAACAGGAGATCGAACTTCTCGCCGCCTTCGATCAGGTTCAGCGCCGCCGGTCCGTTGGCGGCGCCCACGGTGCGGTAGCCGAGGCTCTGCAATTGCGTGGTGACGAAATTGCGCACCAACGCGTCGTCTTCCACCACCATGATGGTTTCGTTGCCATGCGGCAGCGCCACCGCCGCGGTTGGCGCAGCCTCGATCTGGCCGCGGGCGGGCGGCAGATAGAGCTTGATCGTGGTGCCGTGGCCGACCTCGCTGTAGATCCGGATGTGCCCGCCGGACTGCTTGACGAAGCCGTACACCATGCTCAGCCCGAGGCCCGAGCCCTTGCCGACCTCCTTGGTGGTGAAGAACGGCTCGAACACCTTGTCCAGCACGTCCTGCGACATGCCGGCGCCGGTGTCGCTGACCGCGAGCATCACATAGGGGCCGGGCTTCACGCCGGGATTTCCTTGCGCATAGGCTTCGTCGAGCACGACGTTGCGCGTCTCCAGCAGCAGCTTGCCGCCGTTCGGCATCGCGTCGCGGGCGTTGATCGCCATGTTGAGCAGCGAGTTGGCGAGCTGCGAGGCGTCGATATGGGCGCTCGCCACTTCCTGCTCGAGGATCGAGTTGACCTCGATCTGCTCGCCGAGCGTCGGCCGCAGCAGTTTTGCGATGTCGAGCACGGTGGCATTGACGTCGACATTGCGCGGCTGCAGCGGCTGGCGACGGGCGAAGGCGAGCAGATGCTGGATCAGTTCGCTGCAGCGTTCCGCCGCCTGGTCGATCAGTTCGGCCGTCTTCTGCAGCTCCGGCTGATGCGCGAGGCTCGCGACCAGCGTTTCGGTGGTGCCGGTGATAACTGTCAGCATGTTGTTGAAGTCGTGCGCGACGCCACCGGTGAGCTTGCCGATGGCGTCGAGTTTTTGCGATTGCAGCAGCTTGTGCTCGGTTTCGCGCGAGGCGGTGGCGTCGTGATAGACCAGCGCCGCGCCGCTGATGGCGCCCGCAGCATCGCGCAACGGCCGGCCGCTGATCATGAGATGAACCGGCGGATTGCCGCTGACGGGGCGGACCACGATTTCGGTGACGTCGAACGCTTCGCCGCGCAACGCGCGCGACGCAGGCATGTCCTGGACCAGCACCGGCGTGACGCCGTCGGCATGAAAGACCGTACTGAGTGACCGCAGCAGCTCGACCGTCATGCCCGGCCGGTAGCGCAGCATCTTCTCGGCGGCCGGGTTAGAGAGCAAAATCTCTCCCTTGGTGTCGATGACGAGCACGGCCTCCGCCATGCTGTGAAAGGTGCTGCGCAGCACGGCGGCCGAAAGCCTCAGTTCGTCATGGGCTGCGACCAGATGCTCGGTGCGCTCGGCGACCGCGGCTTCCAGCGCCTCGTTGGTGGCCTGGGTAGCGCTCAGCGAATCCTGCAGTTGCCGGCGCGAGCGGCGGGTCGACACCGTCAGAACGGTGGCGAGGATTAGAATCAGCGCGACGCCGGCAAGATCGATCGCCAGCAGGAACGTCCCGTTGGTTTCGGATTCGGCGCGTCTGGCGAAAAGCAGCCGGCGCTCTTCCGCGACCGCCTTTTCCAGGTTTCCGGCGATCGCGGCGGTCGCCGCGCGATCCTCCTGGCCGACGAGCGCCGCGACCGCGGCGTCATCTCCCGCGATCCGGAACCTGATCAACTCGCCGTTGAGTGCAATCTGGCGTTCCACCAGCGCATTGGCCTCTTCGATCAGCTGCCTTTCGGTGGGATTGTCCTTGACGGCCTCCATCAGCGCGGCGAGCGCCGGCAGGATCGTGTCGCTGGCGTCGCGGTATTCCCTGGCGAATTGCTGATCGCCGGTGAGCGCGAAGGCCCGCGCCGTGCTTTCCGCCCGGCGCAGCAGCGGGCGCATATCTGAGATCTTGCTGAGGATTCCAAGCGCACGGTCGACGGAGGCGGTGTCGGACCGCGACATCAGGTCCAAACCGATCGAGGCAGCGCCGATAACGAGGAGGATAGCGAGGCCAATTCCAAGGATGATACGCTGCGAGGGCATTGCCAGTTGCTTACTTCACTATTTCGAGTGGCGCGCGGAAGCTTTCGGTGTGGTGATGCACTGATTGACCGAGGTCAACAGCGCGTCCGGCGTGAAGGGCTTGCGCAGGCAGCATGCCGCGCCGAGTTCGATGGTCATCCGCAGGAAATCCGGCGCGCGTTCGGCGTTGGCGAAGGCGTAGCCCGACATGGCGACGATCGGTATGCCTGGTTTGCGCTCATGGAACATCCGAATCGATTCGAAGCCGCGCATGTGCGGCATGAAAACGTCGATCAGCATGACGTCGAAATCGGCGGCTTCGAGGGCGCGCATTCCCGCTTCACCACCGTCGGCAACGGTGACCTCGAAACCCTTGCGCGTCAGACAGACCTCGATGGCAACGCATACCATCGGGTCGTCATCGACCACGAGAACGCGCGGCACGATGATTCCTTCTTCCTCGGGCGGCAGCCAGGTGACTCGCACATCCCATGTGACGATTAAGTCGAAACGCCGACAGGTCGTCTGTATGATAGAGTGCACATAAAAGTTGTTGAGAGCAATTCCGTTTCGCTGTGTCAGAACGAGAACAAATGCACTTCCGGTTCCGGATCTAATCCCGCCATGCCCTCGATCAATCGCGCGGGGCGGCTGTCGCCGCT
Organism: Bradyrhizobium sp. McL0615; assembly: GCF_049993905.1. Taxonomy (NCBI): domain Bacteria; kingdom Pseudomonadati; phylum Pseudomonadota; class Alphaproteobacteria; order Hyphomicrobiales; family Nitrobacteraceae; genus Bradyrhizobium; species Bradyrhizobium sp. McL0615. The sequence continues at coordinate 4,560,963 of NZ_CP188254.1, forward strand.
CGGGCTCATCCTGCTTGCCGTGACATCGGTCGGGTGGGGCCTCAACTTCCCGATCATGAAACATTTGCTGACGGAATGGCCGCCATTGTCCTCGCGCGGCCTGTGCGGCATCGTCGGTGCTGCGGCGTTGGCGCTGTTCGCGCTCGGGCGGCGACAAAAACTGAGCGTGCCGCGGCCGATGTGGTTGTGGCTGTTGCTGGTCTCGATGCTGACGATCGGCGGCTGGGTCGCGTTCATGGGGCTGGCGTTGCTGTGGCTCAATGCCAGCGAAGCCGCGGTGCTCGGCATATCGATTCCGGTCTGGGTGGCGTTTCTGGCATGGCCGATCCTGGGGGAACGGCTGTCGCCGCTGCGCGCCGTCGCGCTGACGGTCGCGCTTGCCGGCATCGCCGTGCTGATCGGCGGCAACGGTATCGAGGCCAGTGTCGAGAAGTTGCCGGGCATCGCCTGCGCGCTGGCTGGCGCGGTCTGTGTCGGCCTCGGCACCGTGTTGACCAAGTATTTCCCGCTGGCGATGCCGCCGCTGTCGCTGGCTGCTTGGCAGATCGGGCTCGGCTGCGTGCCGATCGCGATCGTCGGGCTGGCGGTCGAGCAGCCGCATTTGGCCGCATTGTCATATGTCGGCTGGCTGTCGCTGCTCTATATGACGCTGATCCAGTTCTGCCTTTGCTATGTGTGCTGGTTTGCCGCCTTGGAGCGACTGCCGGCGGCGACGGCCTCGATTGGAACGTTGCTGGTCCCGGTCATCGGGGTGCTTGCGGCGGGGGCGATGCTGCATGAGCCGCTCGGCCTGCGCGAGATCGCGGCACTGGTGTTCACGCTCGGCGGTGTGGCGGTCGCGCTGCGCGCGTAATTTTGCAAAGAGAAAGGGCGGCGCAGCAAGAATGCGCCGCCCTTCGAATTCACGCTATCGCGTTATTGCGCCGGGCAGGGGTGCCGCAGCCCGTCATTGCCGAGATAGGTTCCCGATGCCGGATCGTAGGACCGATACCTCTGCGTGCAGTACGCCACTGCATCATCATCGCCAACCGGGGGGCCCGCGGCGACCGCGCTGTCGTCATAATAGCCGTACGAGTCGTCGGTGTAGTAGGGGCTGCCGTAATAGCCGTAGCCCGCGCCCGCACCGAGGCCGATGCCAGCGCCGACCGCAACGCCCGGCCAGAAGCCGCCGCCACGGTGACGATAACCCCCGCCGCGATAGCCACCACCGCCGCCAGCATAATAATTACCGCGACCCCCGCCGCCCACAACGGCGGATCCGCCGGCGCCGGGATTGCCGCGGAATCCCATCGTCGGGGCTTGCCGGAATCCGGAAGGTGCGCCACCCATTGAAGGTGCGCCGCCACCGGCTCTAAAACCACCGCCGCCTCCACCGCCGCCACCGGCCCTGAAGCCACCACCGCCGCCGCCGATAGCTGCGCCGCCACCGCCACCGGCCTTGGTACCGAGGCCACCTTGCGCCTGGGCGGCACCGATACCCGGCGCGATCATCGGCAACACCAGCGCGATCGCCGCCGCTGTACTCAAAACTTTCAGATTAATCATTGTTGGCTCCATTTGCGGGATATAGGTCCTAACCCGTTCAGCGGGCGGACGTTCCCGAGCCCGCGTATTGATTGCGGCAAGTCGAGCCTGTCAGGTCGGAACTGTACCCGGGATGAACGGGTTGCGCCGATTCGGCGATCATGCACGCGGGCTCCATCTGGCCGAGCAGTATCGGTCCGACGGGGCTGCAATATCAGCCTTTGTCTGGACAATCCGGCCTGCCGGTGGCATCAGAACGGCACGACATCTCGAACCGGCCGAGCCCTCATGAAGCTGTTTCTGCTGAAATTTTTCACCTGGTGGAGCGGCCAGACATTCGGCACGCAATTGTGGACGTGGCGATTCGGCGAGCTGGTCGGCCAGGACGAGCAGGGCAACCGCTATTATCGCACCAAGGGCCGCAAGATCGATCCGACGCTCGGCTTCGAGCGGCGTTGGGTGATCTACAACGGCTATGCCGAGGCAAGTCGGGTGCCGCCGTCATGGCATGGCTGGCTGCATCACACCGTCGATGTCGCGCCGACCGAAGAGAACTACACGCCGCGGGAATGGGAAAAGCCGCATGTTCCCAACATGACCGGCACGCCCGCGGCATATCGCCCCTCCGGCTCGACGCTGGCCAGCGGCCGCCGCCCCAAGGCAACCGGCGACTACCAGGCCTGGACGCCCGGAAGCTGACTTCACGTTTATTTTAGCGGATGAGCTGTCGGGGCCTTCTTGCCGGCTTCGATATGTGTATCTACACCTATATCATGAAACAACTCAGCGAGACGGATTCCACTGACTACATGGCTGCCGCCGGCTGCTTCTGCCTGGCGTCGCGGCAGGCCGCCCGAAAGATCACGCGCCTCTATGATTCGTACATGCAGGAAGCCGGAATTCGGGTTACCCAGTTCACCATCCTGTCGCAGTTGATGTTGCGGGGTGAACTGCCGATCGGCAAGCTGGCCGGTATTCTCGGCATGGAGCGCACCACGCTGACGCGAAACCTGACGCCGCTCGAGGAGCAAAAGTGGATTTCGATCAAGGCGGGCGACGATCCGCGCGCCCGCATGATCGGCATCACCGGGCAGGGACGAAATGTGGTGCGCCGCAGCTTTCCCTATTGGTCGAAGGCGCAAGCCCATATCGGCAAACTGCTTGGCGCTGACGGGCAGGCCGCGCTGAAGCTTTTGGGATCCCGGAATTTGGAGTGAGACAGGACGGGACTTCGTGCGGCTTTCGTTCATCTCAATACGTGTAATTACACATAGAGGAGAGGCGTCATGCTCGACTTCATCGGAATCATGGTTCTCGTTGCCGCGATCATTTTCAGCATTAATGCGCTCACCGGCGCGATGCCGATCAGCCCATCGCAACGTCTCGCGCTTTCGGTCGGCGCCGGCCTGTGGACGGGGCTGGCTGCCGCGCTCGCCGGCGCGAACCTGTTCGTCGGCTCAAATCCGGTGGGGCCGCCCACGATCGGCGCGATGATCGTGCTTCCGCTCGTCGGCGCTGCCGTTGCGGCCTCGATCTCTCCGTCGGCGCGCGCTGCGCTGCTCGGAATGCCGATGCCTTTCCTGATAGGCCTCAATGTCTGGCGCGTGGCGGGAGGATTCTTCCTTCTCCTTGCGGCTGAAGGCCGGCTTGCCGGACCATTTCCAACCTCGGCGGGCTGGGGCGATATCATAACCGGCGCGTTGGCCTTGCCCGTGGCCTGGCTCGCACTGCGCGGGCAAGGCAGAGCGCTGGTCTGGACCTGGAATGCATTCGGCATGCTCGATCTCGTGGCCGCGCTTGCCTTCGGAATTATCTCCGCCAACGGCTCGCCGCTGCAGATCATTCACGCCGGGCAAGGTTCGGAAGCGGTGCAGATGCTGCCCTGGTCGCTGATTCCGACCGTGTTGGTGCCGATATATCTGATCGTGCATGGCGTCATTTTCGCGCAACTGGCCCGCGCCAGCAGGAAGCGCGACAGCTGAGAAATTTCTCGGATCTCGTTCTATCCTTACCCCCTGTGAATAACGGGATCAGCGGGGACGGCGGTCAGCGCTTGCTTGTGCTCAACCCGATTTCGCGGCTCAATAGGGACATCTTACGGAGATGGGAAACCATCGCGTCGGTGTCGGGCTCCAGTTCGCGACTGCCCCGACGAGCAGCGGCACCCGATCAGAATACGGCTGGGAGATAGGCCCCCGGTGCAGAGGTTCTGAAATCGCCCGTCAATGTGGTGCTGTCGTGAGACAGGAAAGGTCGTCTGGGAAACCAGGCGGCCTTTTTCTTGTGTGACGCCCTGCGCAGGCGCTCAGCGATTTAGGCATCAGGGTTGGGTCGATCGAAAAGCCGGCTCGTTGGCGAGCTTCTTCGTCAAGGCGCTCAGGCGAGGCATCGCCTTGTCCGTATCTATCCCCAGTCCGCGCGCGAGCCGTTCGGCTACAAATGCCGTCACGTCTGCCTGCGTCAGGCGACCGAGCAGCAAATAGGGCCTCTCCGATACGATCATCGCATCGACTGCGATCAGCGCGTTCGTGACCTGCGCCATGCAGTCGTCGATCCAGGGCTGGTGCAGCTTCTCCGGTGGGTGGTGGTTGCGCTCATAGGCGGCCTGAAGGCCTTTGTCGCATGCGCCCATCATGATCGCCGCCACCTTCAAGACGGCCCGCCGGTCCGGTCCAGCCGCTGGTGTCAGCGCGCGGTCGCGACCGAATGCCTCATCGAGATGGTCGATGATGGCACCGCTATCGACCAGGACTTCGCCATCGTCGAGTATCAGTGCCGGAATACGACCCAGCGGATTGGAGGCGCGCACCTCGGCTCGATCGTTGAAGCCGGAAAGCGGCAGCTGCTCGTATGGCATTCCATAAACCGCGAGCGTGATGGCCACGCGGCGCGTGAATGGCGAGCGATTTACGCCAACGAGCATCATTTCAACGACAGTCCTTCAAGCGTCCCAAGCCGACCGGCGGAGGCCCGTGCCCAGTCAGGCCTCCATCATCCGCGCAGCGGCGCGGTTGATCATCTCGCCGCGGCGGATTTGCGCCGGTGCAATCCTGTCCTTCATGAAGGCGAGGACTTCCGGCGGCGCGGTGTCGGGCGAGCCGGAATTGAACGGCGGCGCGGGATTGTATTCGAGGCGGAGCTGGATCGCCTCCGCCGTCTTCTGGTCGTGCAGCAGCGACACCAGCGTCAGCGCGAAATCGATGCCTGCGGTGACGCCGCCGCCGGTGACGCGGTTGCGGTCGACGCAGACCCGCGTCTTGGTCGGGATCGCGCCGAACGCGCTCAGAAAATCCATCGCCGTCCAGTGCGTTGCTGCGCGGTAGCCCTTGAGCAGGCCGGCGGCGCCGAGCACCAGCGAACCCGTGCAGACCGAGGTGACGTACTTCGCGCCGGGCGCCTGCTTGCGCAGGAAGGCCAGCATCTCCTCGTCATTGATCATGTCGTCGGTGCCAAACCCGCCGGGCACGCAGATGACGTCGAGCTGCGGGCAGTCCGCAAAGCTCGTGGTCGGCGTCAGCATCAGCACGGAATCGCTCGTGACCGGCTCGATCCGCTTCCAGATCAAATGCACCTTGGCGCTGGGCAGGCTGGAGAACACCTGCAACGGACCGGTGAAATCGAGCTGGGTGACTTTGGGGAACAGCACGAGACCGATTTGCAGCGGCGTTGGCGTGGGAGACGGCGCGGACATCGTGACCTCCGAAAAATTTGGCTCGACGCAAAATTGGCTTGACGGGAGGCATCCTGACATGGTCGCTTCATGTCCGAAATGGTATTTTTCCCTCATTTCAGGACATCGGCCAACAAGCGAGCTGCAATATGATCGGCATTCTCGTGTTTCCGGATTTCCAGTTGCTCGACGCCGCCGGCCCGATTTCGGTGTTCGAGATCGGGGCGCGCTTCGCCGAAAACGCCCCTGCGATCAGGGTTGTGGCGGTGACGCCGGGACCGGTGCGCTCATCCTCGGGCGTCGAGATGCTCGCGCGCGGGCTAAAGCCATCGGGCGCGATCACCACCCTGATCGTGGCGGGAGGCGAAGGCGTTCGGCAGGCGGCGACTTGCGAGCAAACGCTCAATTTCGTGCGCACCATTGCCAAGCGTGGTGTCCGCATCGCGAGCGTCTGCTCCGGCGCCTATATCCTCGCCGAGGCCGGCCTGCTCGACGGCCGCCGCGCCACCACGCATTGGCAGCGCACGCGGCATTTTGTGAAGGCCTATCCGCAGGTGAGGCTGGAGCCCGATCGCATCTTCGTGCGCGATGGCGACGTCTGGACCTCGGCCGGGATATCGGCCGGCATCGACCTGTCGCTGGCGATGATCGCGGAAGATTACGGCGACGAGATCGCGCAGAAGACCGCCAAGCAACTGGTGCTCTATCACCGCCGCAGCGGCGGCCAGTCGCAGTTCTCCTCGCTCTTGGAATTGAAGGCGCCGAATGGCCGGTTCGGGCCGCTGCTGGCCTGGGCGCGCGAGCATCTCGATGCGCCGCTCACCGTCGAGGATCTCGCCGAGCAGGCCGGCATGAGCTCGCGGCATTTCACCCGCGCCTTCATGGCGGAGACCGGCACCACGCCGTCAAAGGCGGTGGAACGGCTGCGCATCGAGGTGGCGCGGCAGCGCGTGCAGTCCTCCAGCGAGGCGATCGAGCGCGTTGCGCAGACCACCGGTTTCCGCGATCCGGAGCGGATGCGCCGCGCCTTCATCCGCGCCTTCGGCCAGCCGCCGCAATCGCTGCGCCGCGCGGCGAGGGCGGGGTAGGCGCACTGGAAAGGCCGTCACCTGCGGAAATCGACCCGGCCCAGCGAAAAGTAGCCGTCTATTCGCTGATCGCTCACCACCAGGCCGACCCAGGGGACTGATATCTCCGGGTTGTTCAGGTTGATGTACTTGCCTACCAGCCGGCGCCGACCTTCGCGCCTGGCGTCGATCAGTCCCCTGCGCTTGCCGGAGTCCCAATCGAATAACAGGTACACGCGGTCTCCGACGATTCTCGCTTCGCCCCGGCCCTGTTTCCATTTATCGGGGGTGTCGCCCGGAATGGTGGGATCCGCTGCACCGTTCCAGCGGCTCGACCACTCGCCTTCGAGCGTGCCGTGCGGGTCGCTTGCATCTCCAGCGCTCCACGGTTTTGCATTCTCGTCGGTGGCGGATTCTTCCGGCATCGTGTTGCGGGCAAACTGCGTCACGTCATCGTCGTTGGGATTTGGAACGTCCATGACGCCGAATGGATTTCGGGTCGCCGGATCGTTGTCGGATACGACGCTTCGCGTTGCGATTTCGGATGTCATTGGTGTCTCCAACTGCAATGGCCTGCTTCGCTCCGAACGGCATGGCCGGATTCGTGAGCGTTGCGATCGCAGAATGGATGCGTGGCGGCCACTCGATTTCCGGGAGAACCCTGCTGGCTATCTCGAACCTCTCCGGCGCCCGATGATCAGGCGTCGTCCGAAAGGCTTACGTAACGTCGGCTCAGGCAACGTCGGCTTGCGCGCTCGGCGTTTCCTCTCCGAGCAACGCATCGAGATCGACGAGCTGCGGATCGTCAGCCGCGGGTTCGCCGAGCCCTGCGCTGCCATGAAGATGCATCAGGGTCTGCACGCGCCGGGCGTTGAGATGATCCACATGCTGATGCTGCAGCGCTACCGGCAGCAGCGCCTTGGGCAGCCCGATCAGTGCAAAGGCCGGAACCCTGCGCACCTCGTCGCCCTCGCGCCAGAGCAGGGGATGGAGGGTGTAGATCAATTGCCGATTGACCTCTGCCGATGGCAGTTGCTCCGATTCGGATAGCGTGAGGCTGGCGAGGTTGGCGTTGCCCGCGCGTGTGCGTACCGCTGCGGATCGCAGCTCCCAGCATATCAAGTCTGCGGCTGCGAGAACCTCGCGGCGCACGGCATCCACGTTGCTCGAGAACCTGGTCGCTTCCGGTATCGACATGACGGCTTTGGTGACGGCTTCGACCAGCGCTGTGGCGCCGCCGTCAAATCCCGGCGCAGCCTGCTCGATCGCCGCAGCCATCGCCTCGATCTGGTCGGCCATCGTGTCGCGGTCGCGCTGTGCCTTGGCATCAGCCAGCGCGCGTTCTGCTGAAGCGACCTGCTCGTCGAATTCCAGCAGTTCGGCACGCATTGTCTTGGTGCGATCATCGACAGCGCGCATGGCGGCTTCGGCGCGATCGAGCCGGGCATTGGCGGCTCCGGCCACCGCCAGCCGTTCGGCGGCGGTGCGTTTCTCTCCGAGTTCCGCTTCAGCGACGCTCAACCGCTCGGCCAGCTTCTGCCGCGCCGCCAACTTTTCCTTCAGCGCGTTCTCGAAGCGCTCGATCGGGCCGAGCTCGCGCTTAAAAAGTTCGCGCTTAAAAAATGCCATGGCAATACCCCCGCGCGTCACGATCGTCGGCCGAATCAGCGGGCCGATTCGCTAGATGCAAAAACTAGCCTGAAACTTGGATGACATTGCGGCTTAAGTCTGTTGGGCGAAACCAGCCGGTGGATGATGGCCGGCGAGGGGCCGGCCATCACCCTCGGTGTGCGGATTGAAGCGCGCCTTCGCTCAGTTATGCTTCTTCAGGAAGATACGCGCGCTCTGGATATTTTGTGCGGCGTGGATGCGGGCGCGTTCGAGCGGTGTGACGACACCGTTCGCCTTCAGGTTCTGCACCCGCCCCTGGCCCTTCAGCAGCTTCTGGGTTTCGGGGAAGCTCAGGTCGCCATCCTGGACACCCTTGAAGATGCGGTGCTGCTGGGCGTTCTGGCGCGCGTCGATCAGGGGCGTGCCGGCGAAGCTGGTGGCCGACGTAACGGCCAGAACGAGCGAAGCAAGAATAAAAGTCCTCATCACAATTCTCCTTTCCGTTGCCGTCGCTGATGTGACGACCCTATGTCGGCACTTGGCCGGCGAACACGCACAGGATGCGTGATGCGCGGCCCGGAGGAATGTGCGCGCTGTCACGAAATTGCTTGAGATTACAAGCGTTTAACGGCCTAAAAGATGAATGGATTGTCAGAATTGAAAGCCGCTAAGGCGGCGCATCGGGACGCCATCCGAGCACCGCCAGCATCACAAAAAATCCGACCACATAGGCTGCAACCACCGGCCAGCCATGGCTGACCCAGCGGCCGACGGATTTGGCTTCCGGATACATGTTCGACAACGCGACGCCCGCCGACGAGCCGAACCAGATCATCGATCCGCCGAAGCCGACGGCATAGGCCAGATAGCCCCAGTCGTAGCCGCCCTGTTTCAGCGCGAGCGCCGTGAGGGGAATGTTGTCGAACACAGCGGAGACGAAACCCAGACCCAGCGCGGTCGGCCACGACGCGGCGGGCAGTTTCTCCACCGGCATCATCGAGGCGGCAGTCACCAGTGCGAGGAGGAATATCGTACCATTGAAGGTCTCGGGCATCACCTTCCAATCCGGTGCGCGCAGACCTGCCGTCAGCAGGATCACCGCCCACACCGCGACGCCGAGAACCGGGACGGCATCGAGCAGGGCAGGGAATTTCAGATTGGCGGTGACGTTCGCGGCCAGCGCGGCAATCAGAATGGTGGCGACGATGAAGACCCGCGCGGGGTCGATGTTCTGGCCCAGCGACGGATCCTTCTGGATCGGCGAGTAGCGCTGTTGCTGAATGGAGGCCGGCACCGCAAAGATCAGCATGGCAACGACGGCCGCGACATAGGCTTTCACCACGGCGAGCGGGCTGACGCCGGCGATCCACATCATGGTTGTTGTCGTGTCGCCGACGACGCTGCCGGATCCGCCGGCATTGGAGGCCGCGACGATCGCGGCAAGATAGCCGATGTGCACCTTGCCCTGGAACACGTGCCGCGCCACGGTGCCGCCGATCAGCGCGGCGGCGATATTGTCGAGGAAGCTCGAGAGCACGAACACCAGCACGAGCAGCACGACGCCACCCTTCCAGTCGTCCGGCAACAGCGCCGGCATCTTGTCCGGAACGCGGCTTTCCTCGAAATGCCGCGACAGCAGCGCAAACCCCATCAAGAGCAGGAACAGATTGGCGAGCGTGACCCACTCATGCGCCATATGATGGCCGAGGCCGACGAGGCCCGCACCGTGCTTGAATCCCGTGAACACCAGCTTGTAGACGATGATCGCGGCAAGGCCGCCAAGTGCGACCTGAAGCGTCTTGTGGTGGAACAGCGCGACCCCAAGCAGCGTCAGCGCGAACAGGATGAAGTCGACGGGTATTCCGAACACAAGAACAGGCTCGATCACCCTGACCTCGGCGACGCTTGATGGATGTGGCTTCTACTCTGCGTTATTTCAGCGCCTTCAACCAGCCGGCGATTTCACTGACGGCGACGTTGGCCTGCTGCAACAGCTTGCCCATGGTGAAGAAGCCGTGGAACTGGCCCGGGAAGTGGCGGTAGGTCGTGGGCACGCCGGCTTCTTTCAGGCGCGCGGCATATTCGGCGCCCTCATCGCGCAAGGGATCGGCGCCCGCCGTCAGCACATAGGAAGGCGGCAGCCCTGCGAGCGTTTTCGCGCGCGCGGGCGAGGCCTTCCAATGGTCGATGTCGGCTGCGCCGTTGAGATAATGATTGCAGAACCATTTGATCACGGAGTGCGTCAGCAAGACGCTGGTCTCGGGCTCGCTGTGCGAGGGATGCTTCATCGCAAAGTCGGTGGCGGGATAGATCAATACCTGGCCTGCGAGCTTTGGGCCGTCGCCGTCGCGCGCGGCGAGTGCCACGACGGCAGCGAGATTGCCGCCGGCGCTGTCGCCGCCGACCAGCAGGTGGCCGGCGTCGATGCCGAGTTGTTTGGCGTTGTCCGCAACCCATTTTGTAGCGGTGATGGCGTCATCGGCAGCGGCGGGGAATTTGTGTTCGGGCGCCAGCCGGTAATCGATGGAGATGACGATCAGCTCGCCCTCATGGGCGAGCTTCTGGCAGACCACTTCATGGGTATCGAGATCGCCGATCACCCAGCCGCCGCCGTGAAAGAACACCAGGCATGGTGCAAGGCCGTTGTTCTCGCGCAGCGTCTTCGGCGTGTAGATGCGCGCGGCAATCGCGCCGTGCGGCGCGGGGATCGACAGCGGTTTGTTCGATTCGAGCGCGGGCGGCTCGGGGTTCATGACGACGCGGGCATTCCGATAATACTCGCGCGCTTCCGGCGCGGTCAGCGTTTCATAGGCCGGGCGGCCGGCTTCCTGGAATACCTGGTAGATGGCGGCGGCATCGGGATCGAGCGTGACGGGCATGGTGGCAAAGACCTCGTGCGTTGATCGAAAGCTCAGGCGGCGGTGCGGCCGCCGTCGACGGTGTAGGCGGAGCCTGAGACGTAGCTCGCTTCGTCGGAGGCGAGGAACGCCACGATGGAGGCGACTTCCGACGCCTGTCCGAGCCGCCGCGCCGGAATCCGGTCGACGATCTTCTCGTTCGGCGGTGGCTCGTTGCCGGGATTGCGGCCCTGCAGGATCGTGCTCAGCATCCGGCTGTCGATCAGGCCGGGGCAGACGCAGTTGACCCGCACGCCGGTGCCGGTGCATTCCCAGGCGGCGCTCTTGGTCAGCCCGATCACGGCGTGCTTGCTGGCGCTGTAGACCGCGATCATCGGCGATCCCATCAGGCCGGCGATGGAAGCGGTATTGATGATGCTGCCCTTGTTTTGTTTGAGCATCACCGGCAGTACTTGCTTCATGCCGAGAAAGACGCCGACGACATTGACGTCGAGCACGCGCCGAAAACTCTCCAGCGAATATTCCGGAATCGCCTTGATGTCGCCCTCGATGCCGGCGTTGTTGTAGAACGCATCGATCGTGCCGAACCTGTCGACGGTAGCGCGGACATAGTCCGCGACCTCGTCCTCGCTTGTGACATCAGCTGTGACCGCGAGCGCTTCGGCAGAGGCGGGCAGGTCCTTGATCGCGGCCTTGAGGTCGTCTTCCCTGCGGTCGACGGCGACGATACGGGCGCCGCGTTCAGCCAACAGGTGGATGGTCGCGGTTCCAATGACGCCGGCCGCGCCAGTCACGACGGCGACCCGGCCATCGAGGCGAATTCGATCGGGCATGTGGGGTTTCCTCTCGCTCCTCCGGTTATCCCGGATTTTGGTGGTTTTCGCGCCAAGAGCGGGGCGCCCTCACGCGAACGGAAGCGACTATTTCATCTGAAACGGAGCGTGACTAGATCACGGCGCGGCCAGCCCAACCCGATTTCTGCCTTCCCAGGCCAGGATCGAGTGCGGCGGCAAGGGGGCAAGCCGCCCTTTCCGCGCCGTATTCGGCGTGTTAACCGGGTGAGACGCGAGCGGCGGATAAGTCTGTACTATGTCGCGAGCCCGATTCGCCTGTAAAAGCCGCGAGATGCTTCGAACCATTGCCCTGACCGGTCTTGCGGCCCTGATCGCCGCCACCATGACGTCGCTTGTGCCCCCGGCGCAGGCGCAGATCGGTAATATCTTTTCCGATCCGCCGCTGCGGCCGCCGGGCGCCATTCCCCGCGGCAATCAGCAGCAGCAACAAATCCCCGAGGACGACGAGGAAGTGCCGGAACTGCCGCGCGGTCGCCTGTTGCCGACCCCGAACCGTCCGCCGCCGGGGCAGGGCGCGCCGCTGCCGGGAAACTTCCAGTCGCAGCCTTTGCCACCGCCGCCTGGAACGACGGTCGCTCCCCAGGGTACCCAGCCGGGCGTCGCGGTCCAGCCGCCGCAGCCGGGACAGCCGGGCGTCGCCAACGCGCCCCCGGGTGCTCCGCTGCAGGGATTGCCGCCGGGGCAGCGTCAACCCAAGGGCGTGCCGCAATCGCCGGCGACGTTGCAGCCGGGCGACGAGGTCGTATCCGAGCCGCCGGCCACCAAGATCACCAACAAGAAGGCGAGCTTCTCCGGCCTCGACAAGATCACCGGCCGCATCATTAATTTCGACGAGGATATCGGCGAGACCGTGCAGTTCGGCGCGCTGCGCGTGAAGACCAGTGCCTGCTACACGCGGCCGTCGACGGAAGCCGCCAACACCGACGCCTTTGTCGAGGTCGACGAGATCACGCTGCAGGGCGAGGTGAAGCGGATCTTTTCGGGCTGGATGTACGCGGCGAGCCCCGGCCTGCATGGCGTCGAGCACCCGGTCTACGACATCTGGCTGACTGACTGCAAAGGCCCCGACCAGACCATCGTCAGCGCACAGCCAGATCCGCCGAAGACGGCCGCGCCGCCGCCGGCCGCAAAGCGTCCGCCGCAGCCGAAGCAGGCCGCGCCGCGCCCGCCGGGAGCGCCGCCGCAGCCGCAATTCCAGCAGCAGCCGCAACAGGCTCCGCCGCCACCGCCTCCGCCGCAGCAGCGGCCGGGTGGACTGTTTGGCGGATTGTTCGGGAATTAGGCGCGATCGAGAGCGTAGCCCGGATGAGCGAAGCGATATCCGGGGCTTTCCTCGCCGCGCGATTCCCGGATGTCGCTTCGCTCATCCGGGCTACGGGCTCCGTGCGATAATCGCGAGTGCTTCCTCGCCGCCGATGCTGGCTGGTAACCGCATAAACTCCGCAGGTTCGCCCATGATCGCCTTGTCGAGCAACATGCGATAGCGGCGCCTCGGGATTTCGACCGCGCCGAAGCTGCGTAGATGCTCGGTGACATATTGGGTGTCGAGCAGCTCGAAGCCGCCCGCGATCAACCGCGCCACCAGATGAACCAGCGCCACTTTCGACGCGTCGCGGGCGCGATGGAACATGCTCTCGCCGAAGAAGGCCCGCCCGAGGCTCACCCCATAAAGGCCGCCTGCGAGGTCGCCGTCCTGCCAGACCTCGACGCTGTGGCAGTGCCCGAGCTCGTAGAGCCCGACATAGAGATCCCTGATGCGCTTGTTGATCCAGGTGTCGTCGCGACCCGGCTGCGGCGCGGCGCAGCCGGCGATGACCGCCTTGAAGGCGGTATCGACGGTCACCCTGAAGGTATCCGAGCGCACGGTGCGGGCCAGCCGCGAGGCGATGCGAAAGTCCGGAAGCGGAATCACGCCGCGCATTTCCGGCTCGACCCAGAATAGCGTCGGGTCACCGGCGCTCTCGGCCATCGGGAAGATGCCGCAGGCATAGGCCCGCAGCAGCACTTCAGGGGTGATTTCGGAAACGGCTGACTCGCGCGATGTCATGCGCGACAGAATAGCAGGACGGCGCGGGCCTATGCTACGCTTCCGAAAAAACGGCGGCCCGAACAGCGGCGAGCGCCGGGAGCAGGAGAGGGGACGCGTGAAAATCACCTGGAAGACCGTAGCGCCGCTATTGATCTGGCTGGTGCTCTATCTCGTGCCGGTTCCGGCCGGCCTCAACGCCAATCAATGGCACTATTTTGCGATCTTTGCCGCCGTGATCGCCGGCCTCATCCTGGAATCGATGCCGGTGGGCGCCGTCGGCATCATCGGCCTGACATTCGCGGGGATCTCGGGATATGTCGAGCAGGATCCCAACAAGGCGCTGCGCTGGATGCTGGGCGGCTTTTCCGAAAGCACGGTGTGGCTGATCGTCGGCGCCTTCGTGTTCTCGATCGGCTACCGCAAGAGCGGGCTCGGCCGAAGGCTCGCGCTTTTGCTGGTCCGCAGCCTCGGCCGCCGCACCATCGGGCTCGGCTATGCGGTCGCCTTCTCCGATCTCGTGCTGGCGCCGGCGACGCCATCCAACACCGCGCGCAGCGGCGGCACCGTCTATCCGGTCGTCAGCAACATCCCTCGCATCTATGGTTCCGAACCGGGACCAACGGCCGGCAGGATCGGCACCTACGTGATGTGGACGGCGTTTGCGACCACCGCGGTGACGAGTTCGCTGTTCCTGACCGCGCTGGCGCCGAATGCGGCTGCGCTCTCCATCGCCAAGAAGATCTCAGGCGTCGAAGTCAGCTGGTCGCAATGGTTCGTAGGCTTCGCGCCGCTCGGCATCCTCCTGTTGATCCTGGTGCCGCTGCTGAGCTACGTGATCTGCCGGCCGGAGGTGAAGGAAAGCCCCGAAATCGTCGAATGGAGTTCGACCGAACTCAAGACGATGGGGCCGCTGTCGCGTAACGAATGGATCATGGCCGCCCTGGTGCTGCTGGCGATGTTCCTGTGGATCTGCGGTTCCAATCCCACGATCAGCCTGCCGCTATTGGGATCGAACTTCATAAACCCGACCATGGTGGTCTTTGTGGTGATCTCGCTGATGCTGCTGACCGGCGTGATCGAGTTCGAGGACATCGTGCGCGAAAAGAGCGCGTGGGAAGTGTTCTTCTATTTCACCTCGCTGCTGACGCTGTCATCGGGCCTCAACGAAATCGGCTTCATCAAATGGGTGACCGAGGGCTACGCCAAGGAACTGGCGGGCCTGGGGCCGACGGTGGGACTGATCCTGCTGGTCTCGTTCTTCTTCTGGGTCCACTATTTCTTTTCCAGCATCACCTCGCATGCGGCCGCGGTGTTGCCGGTGGTGCTTGCGGTCGGCCACAGCATTCCCGGATTGCCGATTCCGACGCTGACGCTGCTCTGCGTCTACTCGCTCGGCCTGATGGGCGTGATCTCGCCCTACGCGACCGGGCCGGCGCCGATGTATTACGGCAGTGGCTACATCGGGAAGGGCGATTTCTGGAAGTTCGGGCTGATCTTCGGCGTGATCTATTTTGCCGGCCTGCTGCTGATCGTGATGCCGTGGCTGGGGATGATCTGACCGCAACATGAGCACAGTGTTGATCGTCGTACCGGTCTTCGCCTTGATCGCGGCCGGCTATGCGGCGGTAGCGCTGCGTTTCATTTCGCCGACGGCGCACAAGGGCATTTCCGAGTTCGCCTTCAGCATCGCGATTCCCGCGCTGCTGTTCCGGATCGTGGTCGTCGCTGAATTTCCCGCCGTCAACGCGTTAGCAGTGTGGAGCGCCTATTATGGGGCAACGGCGGCGACATGGATCGTCGCGCTCCTGGCGTCATCCGTTCTTCGGCAATCCCGGGCCGACGGCGTGGTGCTCGCGATCGGCTCGATCTACGGCAACATCGTGATGCTCGGCCTTCCCTTGACCTTGTCGGCCCTGGGAAGTCAGGCCGCCGGTTCGATGGCATTGATCCTGTCGGTCAACACGCCGCTGCTCTGGCTTTGCGGCACGCTGCAGATGGCATGGGCTGAGCGGAAGTCTTCCGAGAGCGCACCGCTCCTTGTCTTGCGGGCCGTTCGCGAGATCGCGCGCAATCCGATCATGCTCGCTCTCGGCTTCGGCTTTCTCTGGCGCTTGACCGGATTGGGCCTGCATCCCGTTGCGGACAAGACGCTGGAACTGCTGGCGCAGGCCGGCTCGCCCACGGCGCTGATCGCGCTCGGCATCAATCTGTTCGGGTTCAGGATCAAGGGCCAGGCGCTCGCGATGGCCGTCATGTGCGCGCTCAAGCTGCTGGCGATGCCGGCCATCGCCGCGGTCCTTGCGTTCTACGTCCTGGCGCTGCCGCCGATTTCCGCGGCCGTGGTTGTGCTGTTTGCCGCGATGCCGACCGGCGCCAATGCCTACATCTTCTCGGCCCAGTACGGACGGCTGAACGAAGCCGTCTCCGGCGCCGTGGCGCTCGGGACGGTCCTGGCCGCGGTGACGTTGCCCGTCATCGTCGCATTCTTGACGGTAGGGCTGCGTTAGGCCCTCGGCCCGCTGCTGATCGTGATGTCGTGGCTGTGGGTGGTGTGATCGAGCGCCCAGGGGCGCTTACTGGCAGATCAAGCTTGATGGATGCGCGTCAATCGATGTCCGCTATGCAACAAAATCTGCCACAAGCAGACATACGCGGGGGGACGACGGCACCGCGGTTCGTCTTTCAGCCCCCGGGGCCGTCCTTCATGATGTATCCCATCAGGTCGTCCACGTTGTGCTCCAAATCCCGGATGATGTCCTTGACGACGTCTCCGATCGAGATCACGCCCACGACCTTGCCCGCGTTCAGCACTGGCAGGTGGCGAAAACCGCGCGCAGCCATCATTGCCATGCAACCTTCCAGCCGATCGTCCGGCTTGACCGTCACCGGGTTGCCCGTCATCACTTGGCCCACCGGCGTCTGCTTCGCATCGAGCCCGGGCAGCAGCACTTTGATGGCGCAGTCACCTTGGGTCACGATACCGACCAGCACGTCGTCGTCGATTACCAGCACCGCCCGGACCCGGTTTTCGTGCATCTGGCGCAAGGCTTCGACGACCATGTCGCCGGAACGAACATGGATCAGGGCGCCACTCTTCCGGGCCAGAGCGCTTTTTACTGTACTCATCGATCTCCTCCTGCAGCGGTCGCGGATGAGTTGTTATTCTGCGACATAGAATAGCACCGCAATTAGGAGCGCAATGGGCAACGCTGCCCCGAATACCACCGCGAATATATTGAATGCAGTGTCTTTGCTCATCCCCTCAGAATGCACGCAGCCCCATTTTGTTTCTGCGCGTGTTGTCGCAGCTCGGCGCGTGACTTACGGCTCGGGTCATTCGCCCCGTGAAGCTAGAAGCAGACATAACCGAAACTGCGAGATAGCAGCAGATTGGCCTCCGGGTATTGGCTCTCACCGCAATCAGCCGCCGTTCATCATGTCATAGGCCAGCAGTTCGGCGCCTGCATCCGCCGCGTCCATGATCCGCTTGCCGATCAAATCGCGTAGTGTTTCGGTGGTGCCGCCTCCCAGCGTGCCGTAGCGCGCGCCGCGATAGAGGCGCGACACCGCGTACTCATCCGTGAAACCGAAACCGCCATGCAACTGGATCGCCTCGCTGGTGACGCGGTTGGACATCTCGTTGCACGTGATCTTGGCCACCGCCGCCATCAGGGGATCTGGAAACGGACTGGCGGTGATACAGGCGCGATAGAGGATGCTCCGGGCCGTCTCGATCTCGCGGTACATCTCGGCGAGCTTCCACCGTACGCCTTGATAGTCGGCGATCGGCTTTCCGAACACGGTCCGGTCCCGGACATAGTTACGGGCTTCCTCGAAAGCGCCTTCGGCGAGCCCAAGCGATATGCTCGGATTGAGACAGCGTTGTGTATTGAAGGCGGTCAGCAGCTTTCGAAAGCCGTCATCGCGAATGACGAGATTCTCCAGCGGCAATTCGCAATCGTTGAACTGGATCTCGTGGAGGTTTTCGCCGCCCATCGTGTGGTAGGTTCCGGTCACCTCGAAACCCTGGGTGTCAGGCTCCAGCAGAACGCAGCCGATGCCCTCGCGGCCAGGTTCGCCGTCGATCCGCGTGAAGATGACGAACATGCCGGCCTCCCTGGCCCGGCTGATCAGCGTCTTCGTCCCGTTGAGAATGACGCGGTCGCCCCTGATGACGGCGTTTGTCCGGTAGTTCGCGACGTCGGTGCCGGCGTGCGGTTCGGTCATGCAAACGGCCAGGATGCAATCTCCGGAGATGACTTTCGGGAGGATGCGCGCGCGGATGGCATCGGGAGCGTAGGTCGCGATGACGCGGGTCTGAACGCCGGCCTCGCCGAGCGTCGCCATCGCGGTGACATAGCAAGTCTTCGCAATCTCCTCGAGCACCAACGCCGTATCGAACACCGGCAAGCCAAGGCCGCCATATTCTTCGGGGACCGACATGCCGAGCACACCGATCTCGGCAAGCTTCTTCATGTTGGCCCAGGGAAACGTCCCGTCCATGTACTTTTGCGCGTTGGCCTTGAACTCCCCTTGAGCAAGCTCGCGTACCGCGGCCACCATCCGTCGCTGTTGTTCAGTGAGCTGGAAGTCCATCGTTTGTCCCTTGCGCTTGTCCCTTGCAGTGAAATCGGCTGTGACGGCTGAAAATATCGGTCGCGGGCGGCACAATTATAGGTCATTCTCGGCCGCGCGCGTGGGGTAACATCATGCGCCGGGAGACGCCTGCCATGATCAAGGCTGCAGCAATGTTGGCCGCAACGCTTGTCCTCGCAGGCCCGGCAGCACGCGCGCAAACCTATCCGTCCAGACAAATCACCCTGATCATTCCCTTCACGCCCGGCGGCTCGAACGATCTGGTCGGGCGCGCCATCGGCAAGAAGCTTTCCGAGGCGTGGGGGCAGCCGGTGGTGGTCGAAAACCGCGGTGGCGGCGGCACCCTGATCGGCAGCGCTGCCGTCGCCAAAGCGACACCCGATGGCTACACGCTGCTCCTGGTGTCTCCGACGTTCACCATCAACCCGGCGACCAGGAGGACCATGCCGTTCGACACGGCGAGGGATTTCACGCCGATTGCCTTCATGGGCCGCGCGCCGCTTCTGGTCACAACATCGAACAAGCTGCCTGTGCAGTCCGCCGGCGAGCTATTTGCCCTGGCCAAGAGCAAGCCTGGCCAGATCACCTACGCCTCCGCAGGTCTTGGCAGCATCAACCAGATTTCAACCGAAGTGATCGCGCTGGCGGCAGGCGTGAAGCTCGCGCATGTTCCCTACAAGGGCGGCGCACCGGCGCTCAACGATCTCGCCGGCGGCCATGTCGACATCTACGTATCCAGTATTCCGCAGGCACTCCAGCTCGTCCGAGGCGGCCAAATCAAGCCGCTTGCGGTGACGAGCAGCCGGCGAACGGCGCTGTTGCCCGACGTGCCCACGCTTGCGGAGTGCGGGACACCGGGCGCCGATGCGGAAACGTGGTGGGGCATCGTTGGCCCGGCCGGGATGCCTGCGGATGTCGTTCATGCGCTGAACGCGGAGATCAACAAGATCCTGATATCGCCCGAGCTCGTCACGTTTCTCACCAATGAGGGCGCCGAAGCCGAGCCCATGGCTCCACAACAGTTCGGAGACATGATCCGCCGCGAGATCGCGCGCTGGACCAAGGTCGCGCACGAGGCCAATGTTTCGATCGACTAGCGTCAAGGCGACATGCCTCTCTTCCCCGACCACGTCCGGTTTGGGACATTCGCGATCGGGTCGAGCCAGCAGCAATGCAGGCCATGGCCGCTATGCCGCCGAAAGCGCAAGCCATCTCGTATCCGGCTGCGCGCTTATCAACGCCACTTAATCCTTGAAGCCGAACAGCCCGGCCGGATTTGTCACCAAAATCTTCCGCAACTCCGCCTCGTCCGCGACGTAGCTGTAGAGCAGTTCGAGCAGATCGGCGTCGTTGGGCGGCTGCACCACCGAAACCGGATGCGGCCAGTCGCTGGCCCAGACGCAGCGGTCGGGGGCGGCTTCGATGTAGGCGCGCGCGATCGGGATGACGTCGTCCCACGGCTTGCCCTTTTTCGAGGTCTTTTCGCCGAGCGACAGCATCACCCAGAAATTGCCCTTCGACAGCAGCTCCAGCATCTTCTGCAAGTTCGGATCTTCCTTGCCGCGTGCGGGGTCAGGGCGGGCCATGTGGTCGATCAGCACGGGCAGGTCGAGGTTTTCGTATTTGGCGGCGCTGGAGACGATGCCGTCCTTCTCCGGCTGGATCTTTGCGTACCAGCCGAGTTCGCGCATTCGTGCGATCGCTCGGGCAAAATCCTTGTCCGAGAGCACCGCGCCGAGTTCCTGTCGGAAGCTGAAACGCGCGCCGCGCACGCCGGCGTCGTTGAGCTTGGCAAGATACGTATCGCTGGCTTCGGCAAACACTAGCGCATTGGCGCAAGCGCGATAGTTCGGCCCCATCGCCGCGAGCGCGTCGAGCACCACGGAATGATCGGCGCCGTAAGTCGTGGTCTGCACGATGATGCCGCGCTCGATGCCGAGCGCCTTGTGGACGCGCAGAGCGGCCTCCCAGGTCGCGGTCGGCATCTGGTAGGCGGCGCCCGGCCGCACCGGGTATTTCTCCAGCGGCCCCAGCACGTGAAACTGGCTGTCGATGGTCTTCGGCGGCGGTAGCTTTGAGGGGCGGCGCGGGTTCGGATCGAAGGGGAGATAGGTCGGCATGTCGGGTTCCTTGTTCGAGCGCGGTCAGCCGATCACGGCGGTGAAATCGCATTGCACGAGCGCGCCGTTCTCCATGTCCATCTGCAGCGCATGACGGGCAGGGCGCGAATGCTCGTCGGGAAACATCTTCAGCCATTCGACATTCACCGGTGCGCGCTGGGTGCGATCCTGCAGCCACACCGTCATCTTGATGATGTCGGAGGTCGTCCCGCCGCCGGCTTGCACGATCGCCTTCATGTGGCCGAACATGTTGGCGCACTGGTCTTCGATCTTTTCCGGCATCTTGCCAGCGGCGTCGCGGCCAAGGATGACGCCCGACATCAGGAGATTGCCGATGCGGCAGGCGTTCGGAATGGGATTGGCGTGCTTGAACTCGCCGATATGAATGCTCTTGCGCCTTGTCATCGCTGCTCTCCCTGGGACGCTTTCTTGTTCAGGCGAACTGGCAGGACACCGATCCGAACTGGCCGTAATCGGCGTGAAACGTGTCGCCCTTGAGGATGTCGACCGGCCGGGTAAACGATCCGGCCAGCACCACTTCACCGGCTTCGAGATGCTCGCCCTGGGCGGCCAGCCGGTCGGCGAGCCAGGCCACGCCGTTGGCGGGATGGTTGAGAACGCCGGCGGCGATGCCGGTCTCCTCGATCTGGCCATTGCGAAACAACAGCGCGCCGATCCAGCGCAGGTCGAAATCGAGCGGCCGAATGGGCCGGCCGCCGACAACCAGCGCGGCATTCGCGGCATTGTCGGAGATCGTGTCCATCACCTTGCGCGGCGCCTTGGTCTCGGGATCGACGCGGTGCATCCGGGTCTCCAGGATTTCGAGCGCCGGCGTGACGTATTCGGTGGCATTGAGCACGTCGAACAGCGTGCAATTGGGTCCCTTCAAGGGCGCCTTCAGCACGAATGCCAGTTCGACCTCGATACGCGGCGCGTGGAAACGGGCGAACGGGATCGGCGATGCGTCCGGATAGAACATGTCCGCGAACAGCACGCCGTAATCCGGCTCCGAAATGCCGACGGCGTTTTGCATCGCTTTCGATGTCAGGCCGATCTTGTGCCCCCTGACGACTCGGCCGCGGGAGAGTTGCAGCTTGGTCCAGGCACGCTGGATGGCGTAGGCGTCCTCGATCGTGAGATCGGGATATTCACGCGTGAACGCTGGGATCAGCGACTTGCTGCGTTCGGCGTCATCCAGGCGCTGCGCCAGCCGTTCGACGGTTGGTTGATCGAGCATCGGCTACTGCTCCTCCGCCACGGTGTTGCGGAGGATGCCAATCCTAGCGGATTCCACCTCGACGACGTCGCCGGGCTTGAGCCAGCGCGGCGGCGTGAAGCGGGCGCCGGCCCCGGTCGGGGTGCCGGTCGCGATCATGTCGCCGGGTTTGAGGGTGGCAAAGGTGGAGAGGTAGGCGATCAGGAAATCGAACGGGAACATCAGCCGTTCGGTGGAATCGTTCTGGCGCACCTCGCCATTGACGCGGGTAACAATGTCATGAGGCCCGCGCGGATCGCATTCGTCCGAGGTGACGATCCACGGCCCGATGCTGCCCGAGCGGTCGAAATTCTTGCCTTGCGTAACGTTGAACTTGCCGTGGTGCAGCCAGTCGCGCACGCTGCCCTCGTTGCACAGCGTCATGCCGAAGATGTGCTCAAAGGCGCGCTCGCGAGGAATGTGCCGGCCTTCCTTGCCGATCACGATCACGAGCTCGCCCTCATAGTCGAGCTGTTCGGAGATCTTTGGCTTTTCGATCGGCTGGTTGGAGCCGACGACCGAGGAGGGATTGCGGACAAACAGGCTCGGATATTTCGGCAGGTCCGAATTGTCCTTGTACTCGGCGTTGCGATCCCTGTAGTTGACGCCGATGCACCAGAGTTTTTCCGGATAGGGGATCGGCGGCAGCAGGACGAGATCGTCGAGTGCATGGGTCGGCTTGAGGCTGGCGACCATCTGGCGCGCAACTTCCAGACCGTCCCTGGCGATCAGGCTCCGAAGGTCCGGACATTTCGGTCCGAGCCGTTGGGTGAGGTCAACCACGCCGCCGGGTACGGCCGCGCCGTAGCGCGGCTCTCCTTCCACCAGATAGCTCACCAGTCGCATTGTCGTCCTCTTCGAGAATTCTGCTTCGATCTGCGTCCGACGTCAGCAAGCTCGCTACGGATTGCCGCCGCCGCTAATCGGTCGATTTCGGGGTTTGGAAGACGCCGCCTAGCGTCACGATCTCGCCGAGCCGGGCGTAGCGGGGCCCACCGATGCGGGCGATCGGGTCGAGCGCTTCGGTCTCGACCTTGCCGTTGTTCACGAGACCGTCGCGGATGTGGAACATCACCACCTCGCCGACGATGAGCCGGCTGCGCGCCTCGCCGAATTCGAGACATTGCCGAAACACGCATTCCATCGCGACCGGCGCGGCGGCAAGCCGGGGCACCTTGACGCGCTCGCTGGGACGCGTTTCTAGTTTGAGCTCTTCGACCTCGCTGACTTCGGGCGGATGCTCGACCGAACTGTCATGCACCGCACCCATCAGCGGCATGTCGGCGATGTGGATGACGTACTCCTCGGTGTCGAGGATGTTGTGCGCCGTATCCTTGTAGTCGGGGCCCTTGCGACCGACGCTGATGGCCAGCATCGGCGGCTTCTGCGAGACGAAGGTGAAGGCGCTGAACGGGGCGAGGTTGAGCACGCCCTTGCGCGACAGGCTCGTCACCCAGGCGATCGGACGCGGCACCACGATGCCGGTCATCAGCCGGTAGATCCGCTCCGCGCCGAGGTCGCCGGGATCGATCTGCATGGATCAGTCAGCCTTGATGTTGGCTTTGCGGACCACGGGAATCCACTTGGCATCCTCGCGTTCGAGGTAGCTCGTGAAATCCGCTGGCGTCATCGATACCGCCTCGGCGCCGAGGGCGTAGAACTTCTCGACGATGGCCGGATCTTTCAGGATCTCCGCGAGAGTCTCGTTCAACTTGGTCACGATCTCGGCCGGCGTGCCTGCTGGCGCGAACAGGCCGGTGAAGGTCTGGCCGTCAAATTCCTTGTAGCCGAGTTCGGTGAAGGTCGGCACGTCAGGAAGCCAGGAGGCGCGGTGGCCGCCGGTGACGGCGAGCGGGCGCAGCATGCCGCTCTTGATGGAAGGCAATCCGACCGAGATCTGGTCCAGCGCGAATTGCACCTGTCCGCCGATCAGGTCGTTGAGGGCAGGCGCGTTGCCGCGGTAGTGCACCGTCAGCCATTCCAGGCCCAGCTCCGACTGCATCAGCTCGCTGAGCAGATGGTTGGTGGTGCCCTGGCCGGGAGACGCCATCGTCAGCTTGCCGGGATCGCGGCGCGCAAGTTCGATGAATTCCTTCAGATCCTGGGCCGGCACCGAGGGATGCACTTCGAGTACCAGCGGCGTCATCGTGATCGAGGTGATCGGGATGAAATCCCGCTTCCAGTTATAGGCGTCGCGCTTGGCGATCTCTGGTGCGAACAGCACGGGGCCGTTGGCGCCGACGAACAAGGCGTAGCCGTCGGGTTTCATTTTCGCGAACGCCTCACCGGCGATCAGGCCGCCGGCGCCGGCCTTGTTCTCGACGATGAACGGCTGGCCGAGCTTCGCCTGCAGCCTGTCGGCGATGACGCGCGCCGCGCTGTCGACATTTCCGCCGGCCGGATAGGGCACGATCAGGCGGACCTGCCGCGCGGGCCATTGCTGGGCGTCGGCCGGTGTGTTCAACGCCACCGTGAACAGTGCCGATACAGCGATGCCTGCGATCGCGAAAAATTTCATCGCATTCTCCCGAAAAGCGACACATCTGCCGCTTACATTTTGTTTTGCGCTTAGCCCCGTCCCAGCGGCATGCGCATGTCTTGTTCCGCGCCGCGATGTTGCGCGCGGCCCTTCCGCTGTCGACCAAATTGTGGTGTTTTTGTCCACATTGTGGACAGCGGACAACGCTTATGACAAACGGTCGGTTAAAGGCGCGCGGGCGAGCGCCGCGGCAGGGCGGGCAGGCGATCCGCCGCGCGTTGACCGTGCTGCGGACGCTCGCGATGGGCGGGGAAAAAGGCGTACCATTGGCTGAGATCGTGCAGGCGACATCGCTTGCGCGCCCTACCGTCCATCGCATCGTGCATGTGCTGATCGAGGAGGGGATCGTCGAGCGCAGCGAGCGGACGGGAAATTACGTTGTCGGCCGCCAGGTGCCCGAACTGGCGCTGGCGCGTCCATCGCGTTCACCCCTGATGGTTGCAGCCGAGCCGTATCTCGCGGACGCGTCGGCGCAGCTCGGCGATACCCTGTTCTTCACGGTGCGCACCGGGCTCGACACGCTATGCGTGGCCCGCCGCATCGGCGGCTATCCGATCCAGGTGTTGTCGATCGAGGTCGGCGTGCGGCGTCCGCTGGGCGTCAGCAGCGCTGGCGTAGCGATACTTGCCGCGATGCCCGCTGCGGAGGCACGCAAGATCGTGCTCGCCAATGAAACACGATTTGGCGCGTATCGGACCGATACCGCCACCGTGCTCGGGCAGATCCAGCTCGCGCGCCGCCGGGGCTATAATCTGCGCGATGTCGGCCTGGTGCAGGGAACGAAGTCGCTTTCGGCCTGGATCCGGACACCGGACGGCGAGCCGGCCGCGGCGATTACGCTCTCGGCCATCCGAAGCAGGTTGAGCCCGCGCCGCGCGATCGAGGTGGCGGACGTCCTCCTGGCTGCTGCGCGTGCGATCGAGGCGGCGACGCCGCGCGACTAGATTTTTATGGGACGCGTTTTCTCGACGCGAACCGGTATCAACTGCGCTTGAAGACGCTCTAGCCTGCCGCCGCGTTGGTCGATTTCGGCGCCACTGCCGGGACGCGGCGGAAGCGCAGCATGATCCTGGTGCCGTGATGGTTGGGATCGCGCTCGGCATTGGCATCCAGCTTGGCGGCCATTGCGCTCACGATGCGTTGTCCCATGCCGGTGGAGCGCGGATCGGTCTTGACGTTGAGGCCGACGCCGTCGTCCGCAATCGCGACCACGAGGTCGTCGCCGTCAGCCTTCAGCTCGACGTGAATCGGACCGGCGCCGTCGGGATAGGCGTATTTGACGGCGTTCATCACCAGCTCGTTGACGATGATGCCGATCGCCACCGCGCGGTCCGGGTCGATCTCGATCGGTTCGGCCTTGAGCGTCAGCCGCGACATCTTGTTGCCCTCGGCCGAACGCCGGAGGTCTTCCAGCAGGGCTTCGAGATACTGGTTCAGCAACACGCTCTTGAGATCGTGCGAGGTGTAGAGGCGGCGATGGACCTGGGCGACGGCGGCGACGCGGCCCATCGCGTTGGTCAGCGCCGCCTTGACGTCGTCCTGGGTGGTCGAATTGGCCTGTAAATGCAGCAGCGAGGCGATGATCTGCAAGGAGTTGCCGACACGGTGGTTGACTTCGCGCAGCAGCACCTCGCGTTCGGCGGCGAGCGCCGCATAGCGGTCGCGCGAGCGGTGAACTTCGGCTTCCGCCTCGTCGCGAGCCCGCTGAAGCTCGGCCTGCCGCAGCGCGCCGTTGACGGCGACCTGAAGCAGCGGAATGAAATCGCCCTGCGTATCCTTGACCAGGTAGTCGGCGGCGCCGGCTTTCAGCGCCGTGACGGCGATTGCCGAATCCTGCGAGGCCGTGACAAACACCACGGGCGGCGCGCCGGCTATCGCCATGATCCGTTCCAGTGTTTCGAGACCGTCGAGGCCCGGCATGTACTGGTCGAGCGCAACCGCATCGATGCCGCCTTGCGCCAGCCGGGCCAGCCCTTGCTCGCCGCCCGCCGCGTGAATGACGTTGAAGCCTGCGCGCGTCAGGCCGCGGTCGACCAGCCGGGCGAGGCCAGCGTCATCGTCGATATACAGCAGTGTCGGCGTCGCAGGTTTCATGTGGCGGCAGGGGGCACCTGGATGACGGAAAAGAACAGGCCGAGCTGGCGAATCGCGTTGGCGAAGCTTTCGTAGTTCACGGGCTTGGTAATGTAGACGTTGCAACCGAGTTCGTAGCAGCGCTTGATCTCGTGGGAATCGTCGGTCGTGGTCAGGACCACCACCGGCGTGGCCTTGAGATATTTGTTTTCCTTGACCCGCTTCAGAATGTCGATGCCGGTCGTGTCGGGCAAATTGAGATCGAGCAGGATCAGGAGCGCGTTGCCTTTGTGGTCGAGGCCCGTTCCATCCTTGCCAAACAGATAGTCCAGCGCGGCTGTACCGTTGGTGAACGGGATTATCTCATTGTTGACACCGGATCGTCGGATATTTCGCTCGATCAGGCGGGCATGGCCCTCATCGTCCTCGATCATGATGATAGTGACTGGATTGGTCATGTCCGTGTGTTCCGATTACCCGCAGGCCAGTTAATAGGCAGCGTGATCGTGAACGTGCTGCCCTGGTGAAGTTCCGACGCGACCGACATGGTACCTCCGAGGCGACGCACAAGGGCGCGGACATGGGCAAGGCCGATGCCCTGTCCCGGCTTGTCCTGGGTTCCCGCCCGGCGGAACAGCTCGAAAATGCGCTGATGGTCCTTGGGATCGATACCACGCCCATTGTCCGATAACTCGAAAATCGCAAAACCGAGCTTGGTGCGGCCGCGCACCTTGATTTCGCCGGGCACCCCGGTCTTGAGGTATTTGAGCGCATTGTCGATCAGATTGGAGAAGATCTGCTCCAGCGCAAGGCGATCGCTGACGATATTCGGCAGCGCGTCGATCCGGATTTCGGCCTGCGCTTCCGCGGCCTGATGCGCCATGGTCATCACGACACCCTCGATCAGCTCCTTGGTGTCGATCCAGGCCGGCTCGAACTCGCGCCGGCCCTCGCGGGTGAGGCTGAGGATCGCCGATATCAGCCGGTCCATCTTGCCGATCGATGACTTGATGAAGCTGAGCGCCTCGGAAAAATCTTCCGAGAGCTGCTTGTCGGAGCCTTCGAGCGCGGGCTCGGCGGTATCGGTGGCGTTTTCGGGGGTGGGCGGTGCGGCCGACTGCTCGCGCGACAGCGTTGCGATTCGCCTGAAGATGTCGCTGCGCAATTCCTCCAGCTCGCTGGTGAAGCCCATGATGTTCACCAGCGGTGAACGCAGGTCGTGGCTGACGATGTAGGCGAACCGTTGGATCTCGTCATTGGCTTCGCGCAGGTCCGCGGTGCGCTCGTCGATCGTGGCCTCGAGGTTGAGGTTGTTGTCGCGCAAGCTGGCTTCGGCCTCGTCGCGCGCACGCGACGAGCGCCGCACCAGGAAGATCGAGAAGCCGGCCAGTGCGATCACGAGACCGGAGCCGGCGATCGTGACCGAGGAGGCAAGTACCTGCGTTCGATCAGCGTCCACGGTCCGCATGGCGAACAAACGATCTTCCTCGGCGCGCATATCGCGCCCCGCCTCGGTGATGGCCTGCACGGCGCCGGTCGAGGTGCCGTTGCGCAAGACCGTAACGCTGGTGGCGACGTCGTTGTTCTTGATGCGATCGATGCCGCGCGCGAATTCGGTCAGACGCTGCTCGACCGCCCGGCGCAGCTTGGTGTAGTTTTCGACCTGAACCGGGTTGTCGCTGGTAATTCTCGCCAGTTCATCGGCAGCAGGCAGGATGTTGCCGGCCGCGGTTTCGTATTCGGCAAGGAATTGGGGCGCCGATGTCAGGAGATAGGCGCGCGTGGCGCTTTCGGCGCGACGGATCTCGAGCAAGAGGTTGGCCAGTTGGCTTTCGGCCTCCACCGTATGCACGACGAGGCCACTGGCATCGCGAGCCTTGTTGACCAGGACGACGGAGGTGACGCTGATGGCGACCAGCACCAGCAGTCCCGCTGACAGCAGCAGGATTTGCCACACAGCGCGCCGACGCTGAGCTTCAGCCGTCACGACGATCTCGCGTCATGCAAATGGAACCGCCCCCAGAGGACCCCAACTTCCGATAATACCGCAGGGCTCGATTGGTTCCATCCCGGGGAGATTTCGCTAGCGCGCCTGGCCGTCCGCCGGCTGGCCGGCGAGGTACTGCTCAAGCCAGTGGATGTGGTAGTCGCCGTTGATGATGTCGGCCTCCCGGACCAGCGCCCGGAACAGCGGCAGGGTGGTTTCGATGCCGTCAACCACCATCTCGTCGAGCGCCCGGCGCAGCCGCATCAGGCATTCGGCGCGGGTCTTGCCGTGCACGATCAGCTTGCCGACCAGCGAGTCATAGTAAGGCGGAATGACGTAGCCCTGATAAACGGCGGAATCGATCCGAACGCCGAGCCCGCCGGGCGGGTGGAATTGCGTGATCCGGCCGGGCGACGGGCGGAAGGTCAGCGGGTTCTCCGCATTGACGCGGCATTCGATGGCATGGCCGATGATGGTGATCTCTTCCTGCCTGGCGGGCAGGTCGCCGCCAGCGGCGATGCGGATTTGCTCCAGCACGAGGTCGATGTCGGTGATGCTCTCGGTGACGGGATGCTCGACCTGGATGCGGGTGTTCATCTCGATGAAGTAGAACTCGCCATCCTCGTAGAGAAATTCGATGGTGCCGACGCCGAGATATTTCATGTCCCGCATCGCCTTGGCGCAGGTCTCGCCGATCCTGGCGCGGGCGGCGGCGGAGAGAACCGGCGAGGGGCCTTCTTCCCAGACCTTCTGGTGGCGGCGCTGCAGCGAGCAGTCGCGCTCGCCGAGATGGATCGCGCCGCCGCGGCCGTCGCCGAGAATCTGGATCTCGATGTGGCGCGGCTTCTGCAGGTATTTTTCGAGATAGACCGAGGCGTCGCCGAAGGCCGACTTGGCCTCGTTGGACGCGGTCGACAGCGCCATCATCAGATCTTCGGCGGTGTGTGCCACCTTCATGCCGCGTCCGCCGCCGCCAGCGGCCGCCTTCACCAGCACGGGGAAGCCGATCGCCTTGCCGATCGCGAGGGCGTCGTCGTCGGGCGTGACCGCGCCATCGGAGCCGGGCACCACCGGGATGCCGAGCCGCTTGGCGGTCCTCTTGGCCTCGATCTTGTCGCCCATCAGGCGGATGTGCTCGGCCTTCGGGCCGATGAAATGCAGATTATGTTCGGCGAGGATTTCGGCGAAGCGGGCGTTCTCCGACAGGAAGCCGTAACCGGGATGCACGGCGTCCGCGCCGGTGATCTCGCAGGCCGCGAGCAGCGCCGGGATGTTGAGATAAGAATCCTTTGACGGCGGCGGCCCGATGCAGACGCTTTCGTCGGCGAGCCGCACATGCATGGCGTCGGCATCGGCAGTGGAGTGCACGGCGACGGTATTGATGCCGAGCTCCTTGCACGCACGCAGCACGCGGAGCGCGATCTCGCCGCGATTGGCTATCAAAATCTTATCGAACATCGCAGCGCCTGACGTTGACGAACTTATTCAATGATCACGAGCGGCTCGCCGAATTCGACCGGCTGGCCGTCCTCGACGAGAATTTGCGTCACCGTGCCGGCGCGCGGCGACGGGATCTGGTTCATCGTCTTCATCGCTTCGATGATCAGCAGCGTTTGCCCGGCCGATACCTTGCTGCCGACGTCGATGAACGGCTTGGCGCCGGGCTCGGGCGACCAGTAGGCGGTGCCGACCATCGGCGAGGGGACCACGCCCGGGTGCTTGGCCAGATCGGCGCCCGCGGGGACGGCTGCCGCAGCAACCGGCGCCGGCTGGAAGCTCGCCGGCATCGCCGCCGACACGGTGATGTTGCGCGCGACCCGCACCCGCAGGCCTGAACGCTCGATCTCGATCTCGGTCAGGCTGGTCTCATCCAGCAACAGCGCGAGTTCGCGAATGAGCGCGCTGTCATCGCTCTTCAGGTTTGCGGCTGATTTGTCCGCTGACTTGTTGTCGGGCTGGCGGGCCATGCTCTTGATCCGGAATTCTCGATGTGGGTGACGGCTGAAGCGTCAGGCTTGATGTCGTTCGACGTCAGATTTGGATGTCAGGTTTTGGCCTTGGCGCCGAGTTTGGCGGCAAGGCCATTGATTGCGAGCCGGTAGCCATCGATGCCGAAGCCGCAAAGCGACGCAAAGGCGGCCATGGCGGTGTAGGAGTGATGACGGAAGCTCTCCCGGGCGTGGATGTTGCTGATATGCACTTCCACCGTCGGGATTTTCACTGCGACCAGCGCATCGTGCAATGCGATCGAGGTGTGCGAATAGCCGCCGGCGTTGATGACGATGCCGACCACTTTTCTGGCGTGCGCCTCGTGGATGAAGTCGATCAATTCGCCTTCGCGGTTGGACTGACGGCATTCGGCCTTCAGGCCGAATTGCGCCGCGGTTTCTACGCACAGTTTTTCGACATCGGCGAGCGACGCATGGCCATACTTTTCCGGTTCCCGTATCCCCAGCATGTTGAGGTTCGGGCCGTTGAGGACATAGATCGTCGCGGCAGAGGCTTGTGCGCTTCCTTGGGCCATCCGGATTCCAGCAAAGAGGGGCGGGGCAGGTCGCGGGGTTATAGGTAACAACGCGGCCTAGGGGAAGCCTTCCCGCCTGCCGGAATGCCGCCCAAATGCCTCATCCAATTCGTAAAAAGCCGGCGGAACCTACGGAAATCATTCGTTAACCAATTTTTGGAAGACGGCCCAAGAAAAAGGGGTGGGCATCTCTGCCCACCCCCGATTGCTTCTCAGCGAAGCTGCGACCCGAACGCGTTAGCCTTCGATGATGTAAACGATCTCGCGGGTCTGCGGACGGACGATGACGTAACGGCCGCCGACCAGGATCACGTCATAGCCACGCCACTCCGGATAAATCTCGACGATCCGGGCCGGAATCGGGTGGAAATGGACCGACGCCGGGATCGCGGCGCCGACCGAGATATTGAAGTTCACGTTGGTCGTTTCCTGGATCTTTTCCGACCGGAAGGCGGTGTTGATCTGGGCGCGCTTTTCGGCCGGCGGAGCAGCCGTCGCCGAAGTGGCGGCGTTGCCCGTCGTGGTCGGCGACTTGGTCTCGCTTGCAGCCGTGCCCGACTTGGTGTCGGTCGCGCCCTTGGTCTGGGCGTTATTCATGTCGCCGCTCTTGCTGTCGCGGCCTTCGGCCTTCATGTCCTTGCCGCCCTTGGCCGAGTCGGTCTCGGAGTGCATGCTCTTCGACTTCTCGCCCTGCATCCTATTGCTGTCCTGGGCGCTCTTGCTCGGGGCCATCTTGTCGGTCGATTCAGAGGCCTTCGTGCTGGGCTCCTTCGTAGTACCGGTCTCAGCGCCCTTCATGCCGGACGGGCCGCTGTCGCGTTGCATTGCGCCGCCCGACGAGGCACCGCCAGAAGGAGGCGCGCTCTGCTGCGCCGTGGAACCGGCTGACCCTGCGTCGCGGCCCGGTGCGGTGCCCTGCGCGTTCGCAAAGCCAGTTCCGGCGATCAGGGCCGCCGTGGCGACCGAAATCAAAAAGCGATTAGTCATTAGAAAGTCTCCTCACGTGTTTCTGCATTGCCCGACCGACAACGAAAGGAATTGCGCGATGTTCCGGAACATTGGCGGTTCCGCCGACTTTGTTTTGTGAACGCGGGGTGAACCGTCGCGCCAGAGAAAGCCTCAAATAAAAAGGCCGGCAGTCACGCCGGCCTTTCGTCTCGTTCGTTGAAGCGTCGGCGCTATTTCAGCACGTCGCCTTGCCGCAACGGGCGTTGCTGATCTTCTCCCGCAAGCTTTCGACGCCGACCGCGCCGATCACGACCTGCTTGCCGATCACGTAGCTCGGCGTGCCGTTCATGCCCATCGCTTCGGCGAGCTTGAAATTCTCCTCCAGCGTGTTGCGCACTTCGGCGCTCGCAAGGTCCTTCTCCAGCTTCGCCATGTCGAGGCCGACTTCCTTGGCAACGGCCATCGCGCGGGCCTTGTCGGCGGCGCCGCGGCCGGTGAGCAGCTTCTGGTGGAAGTCGAGATATTTCTTGCCGGTCGGATCCTGCATGCGCACGGCGACGCCGACCTGGGCGGCTTCGACCGAGCCCGCGCTCAGCACCGGAAATTCCTTGAGCACGACCTTCAGCTTCGG
This sequence comes from Bradyrhizobium sp. McL0615, assembly GCF_049993905.1. Taxonomy (NCBI): domain Bacteria; kingdom Pseudomonadati; phylum Pseudomonadota; class Alphaproteobacteria; order Hyphomicrobiales; family Nitrobacteraceae; genus Bradyrhizobium; species Bradyrhizobium sp. McL0615. Next base: position 4,593,249 of record NZ_CP188254.1, read on the forward strand.
ATCGGCCTTCATCAGATCCATCATGTCGGTCATGGCGCGCTTGCAGTAGCCGCAATTGTAATCGAAGAACTCGACGAAGGTGACGTCGCCGTCCTTGTTGCCGAGCGTGACGTTGCGCGGCGAGTTGAAGATCGCGTCCGCATTCTTGGAGACGCCCGCTTCGTGCTTGGCGGCTTCCGCCGCGGTCTGACGCTTGCTGAGTTCGGCCATCGCCTCTTCGAGCACTTCGGGATGCGCAATCAGGTAATTCCGGACGATGGTCTCGATGTCGCCGCGCTGGGTGTCGTTGAAGCTCTGCGCGGAAGCGGACATCGGCGCGCCGCAGAGCGCGAGAGCGAACAATGCGGAAGTGAGAAGACGGAACGAGGGCATCGGTAAATCCTTATGCGGCGGGTTCCCGGGCAATTCTGCTGAAGGCCGGCTCCTGGAGAATATCCTGGTCGCTGGTGACCAAGTCGTTGGTGATCAGGTTCGATTATAGCCGAACGCGGCTGATTTCTAGTTGCTCTTCTGGCCCGGCATCGGCTTGGCGCTCACAATGTCGTCAGCCTTGACCCATCCCGGCGTTCCGATCGCGAAGCGCGTTTTGGCGCGCGAGGCAAGATCGCGCGCCGTCTTGCTGTCGCCGCGAAGGTAGGCGGCTTGGGCCGACGCCAGATCGGCCTGTGCATAGTCGCCCTTGCGGCCATAGGCCATCGCGAGCTGGGTGTAGCCGATCGGCGCTTCGCTCTCGCGGGCCACGGCTGCGCGCAGGATGGCGATTGCCTCGTCGGTATAGGCGTTGTTGGCGGTTGCCACGAGGGCCTGCCCAAGCAGCATCTCGATGAGCGGCGCGTTGTTGGAGAGCGCGACCGCCTTTCGCAGCGGCGCAATCGCCTCCTGCGGCTTGCCGCCCTCCAGCATCGCCTGGCCGCGTACCTCGTAGAAATAGGGATTGTTGGGCTGCTGCTGGATCAGGGTGTCAATCTGGGCGAGCGCGCTGCGCAGGTCGCCGTGCAGATAAGTCGAGATCGCGTGGGCATAGCGCGCGGGCAGGCTGTTGTTCGACAGCGGATAGCGCCGGTACACGGTCTCCTGCCGCTCCATGAAGGCCGAGATCTTGGCGCGCGCCATGTCGTGGCGCAGCTGCAGGGCAGGGTCATCCTTCTTGTCCCAATACGGGCTAGAGCGCGCCAGTTCTTCCAGCGCGGTGACGCGCTGGGCCGGCATCGGATGCGACTGAACGTAGGGGTCCGAACCGCGCGAGGCGAACAGGCTTTCGTCCGTGAAGCGCTTGAAGGTCTCATACATGCCGCGGGCGGACTGGCCGGTGGCGGTCAGAAATTTCACGCCGGCCTTGTCGGCGTTTTCCTCCTGCTGGCGCACGTAGGAGAGCAGGTTGCGTCGGATCACCTCTCCCTGCGCGGAGAACACCGCTGCGCCGGCATTGGTCAATCCGCCGCCGCTGCCGCCGGTCTTCGCGCCCGCCACCATCGCGCCGGCGCCAAGCAGCATGGCGATGATCATCTGCGTCTGGGCCTGCGCCATCTGCTCGCGCATCTTGGCGAGATGGCCGCCGGCAAGATGGCCGGTTTCGTGCGCCATCACGCCGATGATCTGGTTCGGCGTCTCCGACTGCATGATCGCGCCGTAGTTCACGAAGATGCGGCGGCCGTCGGCAACGAAGGCGTTGAACACACCCTGGTTGATGATCACCATCTGGATGTTCTGTTTTTCCAGACCGGCGGCGCGGAGGATCGGCCTGGTATATTCGCGCAGCAATTGCTCCGTCTCGGTGTCGCGGATCACCGGCGGGCCCTTGTTTTCCTGCGCCACGGCTGCCATCGGCCCAACGGCAAGCGCTGTGGCCGTCATCAGCGCGGTCAACTTCAGTCGGTTTTTGCGTAAGGCGATGCGGAGCAGCATGAGCGATCTTTGGCGATTGGCGATGTGTCTAGATTGTCCGGACGCCGGTTCGGTTTCCGATTAGATCAGAAACGGGTCTCAGTTCGTTGTTTCAGCGCGTTTCTTTCACCCGAGCACCCGAGCCGGGGTATCAGTACGCGAACCCGGTATCACTTCGCTGGAAAAAGCTATAACAAGCCACCGAATACGGCCAGTCTGGGGCGCTAACCGGTTCGGGAACCTGAATTCGGCAACGGCCCGTGCAAATAGCAGATATCGATGCTGGAATCGACACTTAGAGACCGCGCCACGGCGCTACTGACCCCTTCGGCGCGGAGCGACGTTCCACCCTTCATGGTGATGGACGTGATGGCGGCCGCAGCCCGCATCGAGGCCGCCGGCGGCCATGTCATTCATATGGAAGTGGGGCAGCCGGCGGCGCCGGCACCCAGGGTCGCGATCGCGGCCGCGCATGCCGCGCTCGATGCCGTGCGGATCGATTACACGTCCGCGCTCGGCATTCCCACGCTGCGCACGCGGATCGCAAAACACTACCGCGATACTTACGGCTGTGCGGTTGATCCCGAACGCGTCGTGATCACGACCGGCTCGTCCGGCGGTTTCATTCTGGCGTTCCTGTCGATGTTCGAGCCGGGCGACCGGGTAGCGGTCACGGTGCCGGGCTATCCGCCATACCGCCACATCCTGACCGCGCTCGGCTGCGAGCCGGTGCTGATCGAGACCTCCAGCGCGACGCGTCATGCATTGACAGGCGAGGCCTTGCTGGCCGCGCATTGCAAGATGCCGCTGAAAGGCGTGCTGGTCGGCAGCCCCGCCAATCCGACGGGAACAATGATGTCGCGCGACGCGCTCATCGGCCTGATAAATGCGGCGGAAGGCGCCGGCATCCGCTTTATTTCCGACGAGATCTATCATGGCCTCGACTATGCGTTTCCGGCGGTGACGGCGGCGGAGCTTTCGCCGCATGCGCTCGTGATCAACTCGTTCTCGAAATATTTCTGCATGACCGGCTGGCGGGTCGGCTGGATGGTGGTGCCGGAGCCTTTGGTGCGGCCGATCGAACGGCTGCAGCAGAACCTGTCGATCTCGGTGCCGACGCTGTCGCAGATCGCGGCCGAGGCGGCTTTCGAAGGCCGCGAAGAGATGGAGGCGATCAAGCGCGGCTATCAGGAGAATCGCCGCATCCTGATCGAGGGACTGCCGAAGGCCGGTCTCACCAAGTTCCTGCCGGCGGACGGCGCCTTTTACCTTTACGCCGACGTATCGGATTTTACCGCCGACAGTTTCGAATTTGCTGGCCGCATGCTGGAGAAGGCGCATGTGGCGGCGACGCCGGGCGTCGATTTCGATCCGATCCACGGCCGCAACTTCATTCGCTTCTCCTACGCGCGCTCGGCCAACGAGATGCGTGAAGCGGTAACGCGCATCGCGCGCTGGCTGCGATAGCCGCCTATCCGTCCGTCCTCCACATCATTCTTGCCTGCAATCAACCGGGGAGCCATCCGTGTCCGCCAGAACCATGCCTGAAACCGTTGCGCCGTCGCATTTCCCGCTCGCCGCCGTGCTGTGGCCGCATCGTGCCGATGGATCGTCGGGTCTGTTGCGTAGCGTAATCCTGGTCGCGCTGGGGACGGCGCTGCTGACCTTGTCGGCCAAGGTCAATCTCCCGTTGCCCTATGTGCCGATGACGCTGCAGACCTTGGTCGTACTGTTGATCGGCGCGGCCTATGGCTGGCGGCTCGGCAGCGTTACGATCCTGGCCTATCTGGCCGAGGGCGCCATTGGATTTCCGGTCTTCGCAGGCCCGGTCGGTGGCCTTGCGCCGCTCGTCGGTCCGACGGCCGGATATCTCTTCGGCTTCGTGGCGGCGGCCTTGGTGACGGGATGGCTGAGCGAACGCGGTTGGGACCGTTCAGTGTTCCGGCTGTTCGTCGCGATGGCGTTCGGACACTTTCTCATTCTCGCCGCCGGATTTGGTTGGCTTGCGTTCGGCATGAAACTTGGCGTCGAAAAGGCGTGGCTGGTCGGCATTGCGCCATTCATCGCGGCGTCCTTGATCAAGAATGCGCTCGGCCGCTCTTGTGCGGGCGATCCGGCGGATGTTCGACCCGAACCGCTAAGCGATCACATTCCGCCAACACCATTGACTCCGCTCGCTCAAAGTATTTTTGCTGTGTGCGACGGATTGGCACATGCGCGACCAGTCCGCGCGGCCTCTGAGGGGAGTTAACGTCATGGCGGCAACGATTGCGGTTGAAGCACCGGTGCGTGCGGCAAAGCCCTGGTACAAGGTACTTTACGTTCAGGTCCTGATCGCCATCGTCGTCGGCGCGCTGTTCGGCTGGCTGTGGCCTGCGCTTGCGACCAACGACTGGATCAAGGCCCTTGGCGACGGCTTCATCAAGCTGATCAAGATGGTGATTGCGCCGATCATCTTCTGCACCGTGGTATCCGGCATCTCGCATATACAAGATGCCAAGAAGGTCGGCCGCATCGGTGTCAAGGCGCTGGTTTATTTTGAAGTCGTCTCCACCTTCGCGCTGGTGATCGGTCTTATCGTCGGCAATGTGGTCAGGCCCGGCGCGGGTTTCGGCGGCGCCATGGCGAACGCGCAGGCGGTCGCCGGTTACGCCAAGCAGGCCGAGGCGCAGAAGAGCGTCGATTTCTTCCTGCATATCATTCCTGATACCGTCGTCGGCGCCTTCGCGCAGGGCGAAATCCTCCAGGTCTTGCTGTTTTCGATCCTGTTTGGCTTCGCGCTGATGGGTCTCGGCGAGCGCGGCCATACGCTGCGCGCTTTCATCGACGACGCTGCGCATGGCGTTTTCGGCGTCATCGCCATCGTGATGAAGGCGGCCCCGATCGGCGCGTTCGGCGCGATGGCATTCACGATCGGCAAGTTCGGAACCGGCGCGATCCTGAACCTGATGGGGCTGATCGCGACTTTCTACCTCACCGCCGCGCTGTTCGTGTTCGTGGTGCTCGGCGTGATCGCGCGGATGGTCGGCTTCTCGATCTTCAAGTTCCTGGCCTACATCAAGGACGAACTCCTGATCGTGCTCGGCACGTCGTCCTCGGAAAGCGCGCTGCCGTCCTTGATGGAAAAGCTCGAGCGGCTCGGCTGCTCCAAGTCCGTGGTCGGCCTCGTGGTGCCGACCGGCTACTCGTTCAACCTCGACGGCACCAATATCTACATGACGTTGGCGACCCTGTTCATCGCGCAGGCACTTGGCTTCGATCTGACGTTCGGCCAGCAACTAACCATCCTGCTGGTCGCGATGCTGACCTCGAAGGGGGCTTCCGGGATTACCGGGGCCGGCTTCATCACGCTGGCCGCGACGCTCGCCGTGGTCGATCCGCGGCTGGTGCCGGGCATGGCCATCGTTCTCGGTATCGACAAGTTCATGAGCGAGTGCCGTGCGCTGACCAATCTGTGCGGCAACGGCGTCGCCTGCGTGGTGGTGTCGTGGTGGGAAGGCGAACTCGATCACGAAAAGCTGCGCGCCAACCTGAACAAGCAGATCGATCCGACCGACGTGGAGACCGCGCTCACGACGGGCTGAGAGTTGCCGGAACCCAATAAAAAACCGCCCGGTTTTTAGCCGGGCGGTTTTCTTTTTGGTTTGATCCTTACTCGCCGCTGCCGAAGCGCCGCGACCACCAGCCCGCCTTGCGGGGCGCGGTTTCGTCCGATGTGGCCGGCTCGGGGGCAGGCGCGGGAGACTCGACCGGCTCCGGCGCGCTGTGGCTGATGGAGGGCGCCGGCTCGGCCGGAGCGCTGGTCACGAAGCTGACTTTCTCGCGCACGGTCGAACGCCGCCGCGCCGCGGCCCGCTCGGCCTCTTGCCCGGTTTCTTCAGCTGACGGCGCGGGCGCGCTCTCGACCGGCTCGGGCCGGGCGTAGGCCGCCGGCTGCATCTCCGCCGGCTGCGAGACCGGATCGGAATGAACGTCGGCCTGCACCAGCGATGGCGCGGGTTCGGACGCGCCGCCGTCGAAATCGGCCACCGCGCCGGTCACTTCGGAAGCAGGCGTCGGCCCGAGTTCGTCCGTGATCGATCCGACAAGCCCGTCTTCCAGCTCGGCCCCACGCCGGCGGCGTCCGCCGCGACGGCCGCGACGGCGCGGGCGCCGCTCGCCATTGGCCGGCTGATCGCCGCGGGCCATGCCGGGCTGTTCGTCGCCTTCGTCCTCGTCGGCTTCGCCGTCCTCGGCGATTGCACCTTCGATGGCCTCGCCCGCGACGCGCATGGGCTCACCGTCCTCGCGCGGGGCGGCGCCATCACGGGGCTCGCCACGGCCGCGCCGGCGTCGGCGCCGCTTGCGGCGGTGGCCGTCTCCGTCGCCTTCGCCGGCTGCCGCTTCGGCGCCATCGTCGGTCAGTCCCTCGGTCTCCTCGGTTTCGACCTCGGATTCGGTTTCGGCGTCGAACGGCTCGTCGTCGTCATAGGCTTCCTCGACCTGCGCCGGGAAGGCGGCAGCCTGCGCCACCAGCAGCGCCTTGGCGGCTTCCAGCGTGTGCACCTGTTCGCCGCGGTCGATGACGAACGACTGCTGGCCGGCGACGGTTGGATCGGCGCTCACGGCGAGCGACACCTTGAAGGCGTTTTCGAGATCGCGCAGATGGCCGCGCTTGTGATTGAGGACGTAGAGCGCGACGTCGGTGCGGGTGCGCACCACCAGATTGTGGGTCGCGCCCTTCATCAGGATTTCCTCGATGCCGCGCAGCAATTGCAGCGCGACCGACGAGACCGAGCGCACATGACCGCTGCCGCCGCATACCGCGCAGGCATCGGTCGAACTCTCCAGCACGCTGGCACGGATGCGCTGGCGCGACATTTCCAGAAGGCCGAAATGCGAGATGCGCCCGACCTGAATGCGCGCGCGATCCTGCCGCAGGCAGTCGGAGAGCTTGCGCTCGACCGCGCGGTTGTTGCGCTTCTCGTCCATGTCGATGAAGTCGATGACGATCAGGCCTGCGAGATCGCGCAGGCGCAGTTGCCGCGCCACTTCCTCGGACGCCTCGAGATTGGTCTTGAGCGCGGTGTCCTCGATATGGTGCTCGCGGGTCGAGCGGCCGGAGTTGACGTCGATCGAGACCAGCGCCTCGGTCTGGTTGATGACGATGTAGCCGCCGGAGCGCAGCTGCACGGTCGGCGAGAACATCGCGTCCAACTGGCTCTCGACGCCCATCCGCGAGAATAGCGGCTGGCCGTCGCGATATTGCCTGACCGCCCGCACGTTCGAGGGCATCAGCATCTTCATGAAGTCGCGCGCTTCCTGGTAGCCGGCTTCTCCGGCGACCTGGATTTCGTCGATTTCCTTGTTGTAGAGGTCGCGCAGCGAGCGCTTGATCAACGAACCTTCCTCGTAGACGAGGGTGGGGGCCTGCGACTTCAGCGTCATGTCGCGGACGGTTTCCCACATCCGGATCAGATATTCGAAGTCGCGCTTGATCTCGGGCTTGGTCCGCGAGGCGCCGGCGGTGCGCAGGATGATTCCCATGCCCTCGGGCACGTCGAGATCCTGCACCACTTCCTTCAGCCGCGAACGATCCTGGGCCGAGGTGATCTTCCGGCTGATGCCGCCGCCGCGGGCGGTGTTGGGCATCAGCACGGCATAGCGGCCGGCCAGCGACAGATAGGTCGTCAGCGCCGCACCCTTGTTGCCGCGCTCTTCCTTGACGACCTGAACCAGCATCACCTGGCGGCGCTTGATGACTTCCTGAATCTTGTACTGGCGGCGCGGGCGGAACGCGCGTTCCGGCACTTCCTCCAGCACGTCATCGCCACCGACGGATTCGACGACTTCCTCTTCGGCGTCCTCGCCATCGTCCTCATCGTCGTGGTCGTCGTCGCCTTCGGGAGCGCGGGCGAGTTCGTCGGACGAAGCAACCGCGTAGCCTTCACCGGCGTGCTCGATATGCGGCGCGTCCTCGGCATGGGCGGCGTTTTCGCGTGCGTGCTCATCGTCATGATGCTCATCATGCGCGTGTTCGTCATGAGTGTGTTCGGTCGTCGCCGCGGGGGCGGGCGCCTCGACCGGCGCCACGGCGGGCGCGCCGGATTCCAATTCCGCGACCGGGGCTTCGCTTGCGGCATCTGCCCGTTCGTCACGACCTTGCGCATCGTGATCGTGGTGATGATCGTGGTCGTGGTCGTGGTGATCATGCGAATGATCATGATCGTGACCGTGCGCCTCATGATCGTGATGGGCCGTATCCTCGTGATGTCCGGCATCATTCTCATGATGCTCAGCGTCGTGCGGATGCACTTCGCCGGCATACGTGCCTTCGTGCTGATGCGCCTCGCCTTCATAGGGCTGGGCGGCCTGCGCGGGATCCTGGCCGGCATTCTCGACGACGCCACTCTGGACGCGGTCGCCATGACCGCGGCGGCGCGCATTGCGGTGGCGCGAGCGGCCACGGTGGCGGCTGGAGGAGCGGTTCTCGCTTTCTTCCTCGGCCTCGCGGTGGGCGCGCTCGTCGGCTTCGATCAGCGCCTGACGGTCGGCGACCGGGATCTGATAGTAGTCCGGGTGGATTTCGCTGAACGCCAGGAAGCCGTGGCGGTTGCCGCCATATTCGATGAACGCCGCTTGCAGCGACGGTTCTACGCGCGTGACCTTGGCGAGATAGATATTGCCGCGGAGCTGCTTGCGCTGGGCGGTCTCGAAATCAAATTCTTCGACGCGGTTGCCGCGGACCACAACGACCCGGGTCTCTTCCGGGTGGGTGGCGTCGATCAACATCTTGTTGGGCATTTTGGAACTCTTGACGGCGGCGGGCGCGGTGCATGGCGCGCGCAAATTGCGCGGCCCGGTGACGCGACGGTCCACCTGATTCGGGGGTGAGGGGAAGGCCAAAACGCACTTCTTGGCGCCGCGCCGAACGGGGAGCCACCAGAGCGAGGCGACGTGCGAAGCTTTCGCTTCGCGTCGGCGCGATCGTTCCGTGGATCCTGGTCGGCAACACAGTCTGGCGCATCAAGCGTCGGCCCGTCTAAACATGTTGGCGGAAAGGATACCGCCGTATCTATCGCTGAAGGCCCGGTTCGGCGCCTAGACGCCCTCCGGCCATCGCATATCGGACCGTTTGGGGTCCGGATAATCAGTTTTGCCGTGTCTCAAACCGTCCCTGGAAAAGGTACCTGGGACCGGACGCCGCCCGGGCTCGAAACCGTCCCTCCTTGTCAGCCGCGCGCGGCGCTGGCTGTGGAGGGATCGGGAAAGACGCAGGTTCCTCCGGCTTCGAAGGTTCCGGCGCTGCACCGGGAGGCTGAACGCGACACAACCGGGAGTATTAGCCGTCAGCACCTCGTACATACGTGGATTGGGCGCTGCGTGCAAGGGAAGGGCAAGGGAACCAGATTTTGAGCGTCGCAGGGCGGCAACACCCGCTTCTATTCACAGATTTGCCGTGAAGGTCTAATTAACCCTGCGGTCCTAATGCGGTAAGAGAAGGCTCCTCCAAAGGCACCGAATCGTTGGCGAGCCGCACAAATCACCTTGTTTTGCTCGGTTGTGGCGCATTGTGCGCCGCAGCATTGCTGTGCACCCGGGTGATTGGCCCCAGCGTGGCCCAGGCGCCGGCTTACCAGGCGCCACCCGCCTATCAAACACCGCTTTATCAGGGGCCGGCCGCCATCCCCACTCCGGGGGCGGCATCGAATTTCCCGACCGCGTCTGATGCTCGCCTGGCCGGCGATGCCAGACAGACCCGCTTCATCCTCGATCTCGACAAGCCGGTCCAGTTTCGGGCCTTTACCCTGGCGGACCCCTATCGCGTGATCGTCGACCTTGCCCAGGTCAATTTCCAGCTTCCGGCCGGAGCTGGTCTCGCAGGAAGGGGACTGGTCAAGGCGTTCCGCTACGGTCTCGTCATGCCGGGCGGATCGCGGATCGTGTTCGACCTGACGGGGCCGGCCAAGATCGCCAAATCTTATGTCCTGGAGGCGGCCAACGGCCAGCCGCCGCGGCTGGTGCTCGAATTCGACGAGATAGACCGTACCGCCTTCGTGCAGTCGCTGGCGCCCGAAAACCGGCCCGAGTTGCGCCCCGGCATCGCGGAGGCCAACGCAGCCGTCGCGAAGGCAGATGCGCCGGCCGCGCCGGCGTCGCCACCGGACAAACGGCCGGTGGTCGTGATCGATCCCGGCCATGGCGGCGTCGACAACGGCACCCAGGCCGGCGGCAACGACATCATGGAGAAGAACCTGGTGCTCAGTTTCGGGCTGGCGCTGCGCGACCGGCTCGAGAAGTCGGGCAAGTATCGCGTCGTCATGACCCGGACGGACGACACCTTCATTGCGCTCGCTGACCGCGTGAAGATCGCGCGCAACGAGTCGGCGGCACTGTTCGTCTCGATCCATGCCGACGCCCTGAAGCGCGGCGAGGGCGACGCCCAGGGGGCCACCATCTATACGTTGTCCGACAAGGCCTCCGATTCCGAGGCCGAGCGGCTGGCGGACACGGAAAACAAATCGGACGCGATCGGCGGGGTCAGCCTCGCCGACGAGCCGACCGAAGTCGCCGACATCCTGATCGATCTGGTGCAGCGGGAGACCAAAACCTTCTCGAACCGGTTCGCACGGATGCTGATGGGCGAAATGAAGAACACGGTGCGGATGCACAAGCATCCGCTGAAATCCGCCGGTTTCCGGGTCCTGAAGGCCCCCGACGTGCCCTCGGTCCTGGTCGAACTCGGCTATGTCTCGAACAAGGGCGACCTCGAACATCTGGTGTCGGAAAGCTGGCGGAACCGGACCGTCGGATCGATAGCGCAGGCAATTGATACGTTTTTAGCCAAACGGCTGGCAACTGCCGGGCCGGGCAAGTGAAAAGTCCAGTGCCCATTGCGTAGGCGCAGGCGGAAAAGCGTGCCGCCAGGTGGCCCAAGCCCTAGTTTGGCCACAGCGGCAACGGTATAAAAAATCGGTTGTTGGTCTTCGGAATCGGTCAATATTGTCCGCCGGACCTTTTATTGTTCGACCGCGTGGCGGCACCTCGTTCGACGGGGTTGCCGCGTTAGGATAGACGCCTCAGATTTCGGCGCACAGGGTTGGAACGGAACTTCGATAATGCGCTTGCTGGTCCGGTTTTTGGGTTTCCTGTTCGCGGCCGGGACCGTCGTGTTCCTGGTCGGCGTGGCCGGCGTCGCGGGCGCGATCTGGCATTTCTCCAAGGACCTGCCCGACTACTCGCAGCTTCAGGATTATGAACCGCCGGTGATGACGCGCGTGCACGCCTCCGACGGCGCGCTGCTCGGCGAATATTCCAAGGAGCGCCGCCTCTATCTACCGATCCAGGCGGTGCCAAAGCTCGTCATCAACGCGTTCCTCGCGGCCGAGGACAAGAACTTCTACGAGCATGGCGGCATCGACTTCACCGGCATGGCGCGCGCGGCGGTGGTGTATGCGCAGAACTTCGGCTCCAACCGCCGGCCGCAGGGTGCTTCGACGATCACCCAGCAGGTCGCAAAGAACTTCCTTCTGACCAACGAAGTGTCGTTCACGCGCAAGATCAAGGAAGCCTTGCTGGCGATGCGCATCGAGCGCGCCTATTCGAAGGACCGCATCCTCGAACTCTATCTCAACGAAATCTATCTCGGTCTTGGCGCCTACGGCATCGCAGCCGCATCGCTGGTCTATTTCGACAAGTCGGTGAACGAACTCACGATCGCGGAAGCCTCCTATCTGGCGGCGTTGCCCAAGGCGCCCGCGGTGCTGCACCCGGTTCGCAACCGCGATCGCGCGGTCGAGCGGCGCAATTACGTGGTCGATCGCCTGCTGGAAAACGGCTGGATCAAGCAGGCCGACGCCGACAAGGCCCGCAAGGAAGCGCTCAACGTCACCAGCCGCGGCAACGGCGCACATATCTTCGCCGGCGAGTATTTCGCCGAGGAAGTCCGGCGCGACATTTTCGAGCGCTACGGCGAAAAGAAACTCTATGAAGGCGGATTGTCCGTCCGGGCCACGCTTGACCCGAAGATGCAGGTCATGGCGCGCAAGGCCATGGTCGCCGGTCTCGTCAAATATGACGAGGCGAGCGGCTGGCGCGGCGCGCCGTCCAAGCTGGACATTTCCGGCGACTGGGGCGTGAAGCTCACCGACGTCAAGGCGCTCGGTGATATCTCGCCGTGGCGAATGGCGGTGGTGCTGGAGACATCCGACCAGTCGGCCCGAATTGGATTCCAGCCGGGCCGCGAACTCGGCGGCGCCGTCAGCAAGCAGCGGCAGACCGGCATCATCACACTCGACGGCGTGCGTTGGGCGAAGCCCACGTCGGGACCGGCAAAGGGCAGGACACCGACCTCGGTGGCGCAAGTCCTGGCGGCCGGCGACGTGATCTATGCTGACCCGCTGTTCGACAAGGACAGCAAGCCGGTCGAAGGCCAGTATCGGCTGCGTCAGTTGCCGGAGGTTTCCGGTGCGATGGTCGCGATGGACCCCTGGACCGGCCGCGTGCTCGCGATGGTCGGTGGCTTCTCGTTCGACCAGAGCCAGTTCAACCGCGCCACGCAAGCGTATCGGCAGCCGGGTTCGTCGTTCAAGCCGCTGGTCTATTCGGCGGCGATGGACAATGGCTACACCCCGTCGACCGTCGTGGTCGACGCGCCCATCGAAATCGATCAGGGGCAGGGCGGTGGCGTCTGGCGTCCGGAAAACTATTCGTCGGGAAAATACCAGGGACCGGTCACGCTACGCAACGCGCTGAAGAATTCGCTGAACACCGTGACGGTGCGGCTGGCGCAGGACATCGGCATGCCTCTGATCGGCGAATATTCAAAGCGCTTCGGCGTCTATGACGATCTGCCGAACTATCTGTCCTATGCGCTCGGCGCCGGCGAAACCACCGTCATGCGGATGGTGACGGCCTATTCGATGTTCGCCAATGGCGGCCGCCGCGTGAAGCCGACGCTGATCGATCGTATTCAGGACCGCTACGGCCACACCATCTTCAAGCACGATGCCCGCGAATGCCGCGGCTGCGACGCGCCCGGCGGCTGGAAGAATCAGAACGAGCCGCAGCTCGTCGATCGCCGCGAGCAGGTGCTCGATCCGATGACGGCCTACCAGATCACCTCGATGATGGAATATGTGGTGCAGGCCGGCACTGCGACGGTGGTCAAGGAAGTCGGCAAGCCGATCGCCGGCAAGACCGGCACCACCAACGATGAAAAGGACGCCTGGTTTATCGGCTTCTCGCCGGACCTCGTGGTCGGCATCTATGTTGGTTTCGACAAGCCGCGCAATCTCGGCCGCGGCATGACCGGCGGTCATCTGGCCGCGCCGATCGCCAAGGATTTTCTGAAACTCGCGCTCGCCGACAAGCCCGCGATTCCCTTCAAGGTGCCCGCCGGCATCAAGCTCGTCCGCGTCGACCCCAAGAGCGGCATGCGCGCCGGGCCGGGCAGTGGCGGCCTTCTAGAAGCTTTCAAGCCGGGCACCGCGCCACCGGATAACTACTCGGTCATCGGCGTCGCCGATGCGGACGGCCGGACGCCGCAACAGGGATACCCGCAAGGGTATCAGCAGGGGTATCAGCCTGATGGCGGCAACATCATGCGCCCAGGAACCGGCGGGCTGTATTGATCCGTAAAAAGCATTCACAGCCTCAAGGCGCACCTCCGAACATTGCATAATTAAGTGTTGAACCCGGCGGATTCGAGCGATCCGTTCGGGAGAGAAAATGTCCGATGGACGCGGGAACAAGCGCTGGCCGTTACGGCGCAAGGGTTGGAATGGAAGTTCGGTAATGCGCTTTGTGGTCCGATTTTTGGGTTTCCTGTTTACTGCCGGAACGATCGTGTTCCTGGTCGGCGTTGCAGGTGTCGCGGGCGGGATCTGGTACTTCTCCAGGGATCTGCCCGACTATTCGCAGCTTCAGGATTACGAGCCGCCGGTGATGACGCGCGTGCACGCCTCCGACGGCGCGCTGCTCGGCGAATATTCCAAGGAGCGGCGCCTCTATCTGCCGATCCAGGCGATGCCAAAGCTCGTCACCAACGCGTTCCTCGCCGCCGAGGACAAGAATTTTTACGAGCACGGCGGCATCGACTTCACCGGCATGGCGCGCGCGGCTGTCGTGTATGCGCAGAACTTTGGCTCCAACCGCCGGCCACAGGGCGCATCGACGATCACCCAGCAGGTCGCGAAGAACTTCCTTTTGACTAACGAGGTCTCCTTCGCCCGCAAGATCAAGGAAGCCTTGCTGGCGATGCGCATCGAGCGCGCCTATTCGAAGGACCGCATCCTCGAACTCTATCTCAATGAAATCTATCTCGGACTCGGCGCCTACGGCATTGCGGCCGCATCGCTGGTCTATTTCGACAAGTCGGTGAACGAACTCACGATCGCGGAAGCGGCGTATCTGGCCGCGCTTCCGAAGGCGCCGGGCACGTTGCATCCGGTACGCAACCGCGACCGGTCGACCGAGCGGCGCAATTACGTGATCGACCGCCTGCTGGAAAACGGCTGGATCAAGCAGGCCGATGCCGACAAGGCCCGCAAGGAGCCGCTGGTCGTGGCCAGCCGCGGCAACGGTGCGCATACCTTTGCCGGCGAGTACTTTGCCGAGGAAGTCCGGCGCGATATCTTCGAGCGCTACGGTGAAAAGAAACTGTATGAGGGCGGGCTGTCGGTCCGCACCACCCTCGATCCCAAGCTTCAGGTGATGGCGCGCAAGACCGTGGCCGCCGGCCTCGTGAATTTTGACGAGGCCCAGGGCTGGCGCGGAGCCATGAGCAAGCTCGACATATCAGGCGATTGGGGCGTGAAACTCGCCGAGATCAAATCGCTCAGCGACATCTCGCCCTGGCGGATGGCCGTAGTGCTGGAGACATCCGAGCAGTCGGCGCGGATCGGTTTCCAGCCCGGCCGCGAGTTGGGCGGCGCGATCTCCAAGGACCGGCAAACCGGCCTCATCACGCTGGACGGCGTCCGATGGGCGAAGCCGGCTGCCGCTGCGGCGCGCGGCAAATCGCCGACCTCGGTCTCGCAAATTCTGTCGCCGGGCGACGTGATCTACGCCGACCCGCTGTTCGGCAAGGACGGCAACCCGATCGAAGGCCAGTATCGCCTGCGGCAATTGCCCGAAGTGTCCGGCGCGATGGTCGCGATGGACCCCTGGACCGGCCGCGTGGTTGCGATGGTGGGCGGTTTCTCGTTCGACCAGAGCCAGTTCAACCGCGCCACGCAAGCCTATCGACAGCCGGGATCGACGTTCAAGCCGCTGGTCTATTCGGCGGCGATGGACAATGGCTACACCCCGGCGACCATCATGATCGACGGGCCGATCGAGATCGATCAGGGGCAGGGCGCCGGCGTCTGGCGGCCGGAGAACTTTTCGGTGGGCAGCTACCGTGGCCCCATTACGCTGCGCGAAGCCCTCAAATGGTCGATCAACACCGTGACGGTGCGGCTGGCGCAGGATGTCGGCATGCCCTTGATCGGTGAATATGCCAAGCGCTTCGGCGTCTATGAGGAATTGCCGAACTATCTTTCCTATTCGCTCGGCGCCGGCGAAACCACTGTCATGCGGATGGTCACGGCGTATTCGATGTTCGCCAATGGCGGCCGGCGGGTGAAGCCGACCCTGATCGACCGTATCCAGGACCGCTACGGACGCACGATTTTCAAGCACGATGCACGCGAGTGCCGTGGCTGCGATGCGCCGGGCGGCTGGAAGAATCAGCCGGAGCCACAGCTCGTCGACCGCCGGGAGCAGGTGCTCGATTCGTTGACGGCCTATCAGATCACCTCGATGCTGGAAGGGGTGGTGCAGGGCGGCACCGCGTCGATCCTGCGCGAGGTCGGCAAGCCGATCGCCGGCAAGACCGGCACCACCAGTGACGGAAAAGACGTCTGGTTCATCGGCTTCTCGTCGGATCTCGTCGTCGGTCTTTATCTCGGCTATGACAAGCCGCGCAGCCTGGGCCGGGCCGCACAGGGCGGCCATACCGCAGCACCCATCGTCAAGGACTTCATGAAGCTTGCGCTCGCCGACAAGCCGGCGATCCCGTTCAAGGTGCCTCCCGGGATCAGGCTGGTTCGCATCGATGCCAAGAGCGGCATGCGCCCCGCTCCGGGCGAGGGCGGCCGCACCATTCTGGAAGCGTTCAAGCCGGGCACCGCGCCGGCGGAGAATTACGTTCCCGTCGGCGTCGCCGATGGGGAGGGACGCATGCCGCAGCCAATCCCGCCCGACGCCGGCAATCTGCAGGGAATCTCGCCGGAGGCCGGCAATATCATGCGTCCAGGAACCGGCAGGCTTTACTAGCGGATTGCGCTTTGCGGCGTCCGCAGCTACATCCGGCCATCTAACCATCCATCCAGTAGCGGTTCCGACCGCAGACAGAAGAGACCATGCGCGCCGAAGTCGAACGCCTCGTAGAAGAGATCAAGCAGTCAGTCGGGCTGCTGAGGAGGCATCTTTGACGTCGAGACATCCACGGCTCGTCTCGCCGAGCTGAACAAGCTCGCCGAAGATCCCAATCTCTGGAACGATCCCCAGAAGGCCCAGAAGCTGATGCAGGAGCGCACCTCGCTGGTGGACGCGCTCGAGGGCATCGGCAAGGTCGAGCGCGAGCTCGACGACAATGTCGAGATGATCGCGCTCGGCGAGGCCGAAAACGATGACGGCGTGGTGGTCGAGGCCGAGAACGCGCTAAAAGCCCTGAAGAAGGAAGTTGCCCGCCGCGAGCTGGAAGCGCTGCTGTCGGGCGAGGCCGACAAGTTTGATTCCTATCTCGAAGTGCATGCCGGCGCCGGCGGCACCGAAAGCCAGGACTGGGCGTCGATGCTGCTGCGCATGTATACGCGCTGGGCCGAGGAGCACGGCTTCAAGATCGAGTATCTCGAAGAGACCCCGGGCGAAGAGGCCGGCATCAAATCCGCCACCGTCCAGATCAGCGGACACAATGCCTATGGCTGGCTGAAGACCGAGGCGGGCGTGCACCGTCTGGTGCGGATATCGCCGTTCGATTCCAACGCACGCCGGCACACCTCGTTCTCGTCGGTCGCGATCTTCCCCGTCGTCGATGACTCGATCAAGATCGACATCAAGGAATCCGACGTGCGCACCGACACCATGCGCTCGGGCGGCGCCGGTGGCCAGCACGTCAACAAGACCGAATCCGCGGTGCGGTTGACGCATATTCCGACCGGCGTCGCCGTGGTCTGTCAGGCCGGCCGCTCCCAGCACAAGAACCGTGCGCAAGCCTGGGACATGCTGCGTGCGCGGCTTTACGAAATCGAACTGAAGCGACGCGAGGAGCAGGCCGCCGCCGATCAGGCCGCCAAGACCGACATCGGCTGGGGCCACCAGATCCGCTCTTACGTGCTGCAGCCCTACCAGATGGTGAAGGACCTGCGCACCGGCGTGCAGACCTCGGATACGTCGGGCGTGCTCGACGGCGACCTCGACGAGTTCATGGCGGCAACGTTGGCGCAGCGCGCCTTCGGCACCACGCCCGGTGCGGTCGAGGATGTGGACTAGCGCATGACAAAGGTTGCCTTCATCGGGCTCGGCCGCATGGGCCATGGCATGGCCGGCCGCTATCTCGATGCAGGCTTTTCAGTTGCGGTGTGGAATCGCAGCCAAGCCAAGGCGGATGACCTGATCCCGCGCGGCGCGCGTTGGGCATCGTCGCCGGCGGACGCTGCTGACGGCGCCGATGCGGTCGTGACCATGGTCGCCGACGACGAAGCATCGCGTACCGTCTGGCTTGGTAAGGATGGCGCGGCTGCAGCGATGAAAGCAGGCAGCCTCGCGATCGAATGCTCGACCGTCTCGCATCAGCACGCGCTCGACATGGCGCGCGAACTGCGCGGCCGCGGCCTGATCTATATCGACTGCCCCGTCACCGGCCTGCCGCAAGCGGCGGCAGCCGGGAAATTGACTTTGCTGGTCGGCGCTGAACCCGCCGATCTCGTTTCCGCAAAACCCTTCCTTGCACCGATCGGCGATGTCATCAGACACTTCGGTGCGGTCGGAACCGGGACCGTCTTCAAGCTGATCAACAATCTGATGGGCGCGGTGCAGATCGCGAGCCTCGCCGAAGGCGTCGCCATGGCCGAGCAGGCCGGCCTCGACATGAACCTGGTGGCGGAAGCGCTGGCGACCGGCGCGGTGGCGAGCCCGCAGGTGATCCGACACTCCAAACGTATGGTGGCGCGCGATTTCTCCGGCGCGTCGTTCACGACGGCACTCCGTTACAAGGATGCGGCCTATGCGGTGAAGCTGGCCGAGGGCCTGCTGGCCGACCCGCCACGCGTTGGGCACGCAGCGGTTGAGGCCTATGCGCAGGCAAAAGCCGAGATACCCGACGACGACGAAGGCCGGATGATCGAGATCGTCTCGCGGCCGAAGTAGCCGCCGCGAGTCCATATCCGGAAATCGGGTGGGAAAGCCCTGCGCAGCGGAATAAATCTGCGGAATCGCAGATATGAGCTGCTATGACCGCCAAAGACACTTCGATCGACGCCCGCGATTGGTCGCTGCTTGGCCTGCTCTCGATTTTGTGGGGCGGGTCGTTCTTCTTCAACGGTGTGGTGCTGAAGGAATTGCCGCCGCTTACGGTGGTGTTCCTGCGTGTGACGCTCGCCGCCGTTATGCTGCTGCCGCTGCTGTGGCTCTACCGCATCCGTTTCCCGAAGGGCCTGTCGGGCTGGCGGCCGTTTATCGCCATCGGGTTTCTCAACAACGTGCTGCCGTTCTCGCTGATCGTGGTCGGACAGACCTACATCCCGGGCGGGCTGGCCTCGATCCTCAATGCGACGACGCCGCTGTTTACGGTAATCGTGATGGCATTCGCCGGCGAGGAAAAGCTGTCCGCACGGCGGATCGCGGGCGTCGTCGCAGGGCTGGCCGGCGTGATCGTTCTTCAGGGCGGCCGGTTTGGATTGCAGGGCGGGCAGGGCCTCGGCATCCTCCTCTGCCTTGCAGCCGCCTTCTCTTATGGACTGTCGGCGCTGGTGGCGCGACGGCTGCTGTCGAACTCCCCGCCGCTCGGCACCGCGACGTTCCAGATGATCGTCTCGGCCGCGATGATGACAATTGTCGCCGGGCTCGTCGAGCGTCCCTGGCTATTGCCGATGCCGGGCGCGACGACATGGCTCGCCGTGATCGGGCTCGCCGCGCTGTCGACTGCGCTGGCCTATATCGTGTTCTTCCAGATCCTGCGGCGCTCCGGCGCCACCAATGTCATGCTGGTGACGTTGCTGATTCCGGTGACCGCGATCCTGCTCGGCTATCTCGTGCTCGGCGAGAAAATCTCGTTGCGCGAAATTGCCGGCGCGCTGGTGATCGGCAGCGCATTATTGCTGATCGACGGGCGCGTGTTGAAATTCTTTCAGCGCTGAGCGACCTGCGCCCGGCTTTTCCATTTGCCATACCAGCCGGTAAATCGGCCGCTGTCCCGCTCGCCGCCATGCCAGGCCGCATGGACTTCGCCGTCGCTTGCCACCAGCAACACGACGTCGAGCCCCTTGGAGCGGCGCAGCGTATCGATCGCCTGCTGTGGGGTCTGCGCAATCGGTCCCGCAACATTGAAGGAGGTGTTGACCGACAGCTCGACGCCGATATGGCGGCCAAGCGCCTTGAGATAGGCGAAGGTGAGGGGATCGTCTTCGGCACGCACGATCTGGATGCGGCCGGTACCGTCGGCGTGGATGACCGCCGGGATTTTGCCCCGTGCGTGCGGCTTCGAATGCGCCGTCAGCACCATGTAATTGTAGGCGTTGTAATCGGCATCCGAGGCGCCGGGCAGCAGTTCGAAATATTCCTTTGCGGCTTCCAGCGTCGCCATCGGCGCCAGCGGACGAATGGCCTCGCGGTATTTGACACGCTCGTTGAGCCGCTCGCGCGCTTGCGCGTCGCAGGGGTTCGCGAGGATCGAGCGATGGCCAAGCGCGCGGGGGCCGGTTTCGGCCGCGCCTTGATAGAGTGCGATGACGCCGCTTTGCGCCACCATGAATGCCATCAGGTCGGCAATCGCGTCGAGGCCTTCAGTCGTCGAGATATCGCCGATCCGTTGCGAGGCGATGTCATCGACCTCGAGCGCGCTGACGATAGCGTGCTGCGAGGGTGGGGTGCCGCAATAGAAAGCGTGCGTCATCGGCGCGCCGCGTGGGGCGCCGGCGAGATGCGCGAACAGCCAGGCGGCGCCGATGGTGACGCCGGGATCGCCGGGAACAGGCGGCACCCACAGATGCAGGCGCGCGTTGCGCTGCCGGGTCTTGGCGAACCAGGCTTCATTGAAATGTTCGAGCAATCGCATGTTGCCGACCGCGTTCAGCGCCACGCCGCCGGTCAGCACCAGCCGACTGGCGCCTGTGGTGCGCAACAGATGATCGACGACATGGATCATCGCGTCCTCGAACACCAGTTGGGTCGCGGCGGCCTTGTCGAGGCGGTCTTGGGTATCGGGGCGGTGATGGATGTCCTCGACACGCAGCACCGCATCCGGATTCCAGAGCTGGTCCGGCCTGAGCGGTTCGCCGAGTATCTCGATCAGTGCCTGCTTGTAGGGATGGTCGAAGGGGTCGCAATACCAGTTGGCCATCGTGCGGTTGAGGCGGACTTCGCCGTCGCTGCCGAAACGCAGAACGTCCTTGAGCCGCGCATAATAGGGATTGCTGGCGCGGTCCATGTCGCCCCACGCGGCGGCGCCCATGTAGCGGCCCTCGCTGGACAACCAGGTCCAGCCGCCCTGCGTCGACGAAATCACGCTGTAGAACGCGCCCAGCGAATCGAACATGCTATCGTTGCAATAGAGCCGGCGCATCGCGCCGTTCTCGATGACGTAAAGCGAGATCGAGCCCTGATCGCCGGTGCCGTCGAGCACCGCAATTGCCGTCGGCTCACCGTCGTCGGCGAATGGCGAGGCGGCATAAGAGAACCAGGCGTGATTGTCGTGATGCGGCAGGCAGATCAGCGGCACGCGGTCGGGAAGGCCGAGCTGGCGGGCGAGGATCTTTGGCGTCCGCGTCATCTGGTCGAGGCGGCGGCCGTCGAAGCCGGCGGCCTCCGTGGTGCGCACGAGCTTGAAACTCTGCGGCAGTTCCTCGACCACCGAGCGTGCCAGCGTGCCGGCGAGTGTCGGATAGTCCCAGCTCGTGAGCCAAGCATCGATATCGCCGATATCGCGGCCCAACTCCCGCAGCGTCGCCACGACAGCGTCGACCGACAGTTTTGGATATTCGGTCGTGTGCTTGTTGCCGGAAAAGCGCTCTTCCTCGTTGTTGACGATCAGGCGCGGTCCGTGCGCCTGCGTCACCTCGACCAGCGCCAGACCTGAATTATGCGTTCCGGGCGCGCCGAGGCCGGCGAGATAGACCGTCTCGCCGCGCGCGAGCTTGTCGCGGACATGCGCGATTCGCGCATCGGCGAATTCCGAGCCGAGTTGGTGAAATCCCGCAAGCCCCATGGTTTTCGCGGCCAGCCAGCGCGCGAAGCGGAAGCCGATGGCGGCGAGCCTGGGATGCCGCGGACCAATTCGTATGTCTGGTTTCAACCTGTCCAACCTCTAGGCCTTGCACGCATGGTCATGACGCGAACCTGCATCAATCACAATTGCCGCCGGGCAACAATGCCGTTTCGTCATACGGAATAAGCACATGCTTGCAAGCGCTGATGCGACTTGCGAGACTTGGCCGCAACAAGACTGAAAAAACAAAGGGAGAAGACAATGCCGGTTCGCATGCAAAACCTGGTGGCCCTGACGGCGCTCGCCATTGGCGCCATGGTTGCCACCACGGCCTACGGGCAGAAGAAATACGATCCCGGCGCCAGCGACACCGAAATCAAGATCGGCAATATCATGCCCTATAGCGGCCCGGCCTCGTCTTACGGCGTGATCGGCAAGACCGAAGAAGCCTTTTTCAAGATGATCAATGCCGAGGGCGGCGTTAACGGCCGCAAGATCAATTTCATCACCTACGACGACGCCTACAGTCCGCCGAAGGCGATCGAGCAGGCGCGCAAGCTGGTGGAGAGTGATGAGGTCCTGTTGATCTTCCAGCCGCTCGGCACGCCGTCCAATTCGGCGATCATGAAGTACATGAACGCCAAGAAAGTGCCGCAGCTGTTCGTCGCCTCCGGCGGAACCAAGTTCGGCGATCCCAAGAACTTCCCCTGGACCATGGGTTTTCAGCCCAACTACCAGAGCGAGGGACGGATCTACGCCAAATACATCAGGGATAATTTTCCGAACAGCAAGATCGCGGTGCTCTGGCAGAACGACGACGCCGGAAAGGACCAGTTCAAGGGCCTCAAGGACGGCCTCGGCGACAAGCTCGGCATGATCATCGCCGACAAGTCTTACGAAGTCAGCGATCCCAGCATCGATTCGCAGATCGTGGCGCTGCAGGGTTCCGGCGCTGACATCTTCTTCTCCTGGGCCGCGCCCAAGGGATCGGCACAGGCGATCCGCAAGGTGGGCGAATTGAACTGGAAGCCGAAATTCTTCCTGGCCAACACCGCAACGTCGGTGGCTTCCGTGCTCAAGCCGGCCGGTCTCCAATATTCCAAAGACATCATTTCGACGTCCTACCTGAAGGACCCGACCGATCCGACCTGGGATAACGATCCGGCTGTCGTGAAGTGGCGGGCGTTCATGGACAAATATTACCCCGACGGCGACAAGACCAACGCCAACAATCTCTATGGCTACGTGCAGTCTGAGGCGATGGTGCAGGTTCTCAAGCAGTGCGGCGACAATCTCACCCGGGAGAATGTCATGAAACAGGCCGCCAATCTGAAGAACTTCCACTCCGACCTGATGCTGCCCGGAATCATGGTCAATACTTCACCGGATGACTATTTTCCGATCGAGCAGATGCAGTTGATGAAGTTCAACGGCGAGGCGTGGGAGCTGTTTGGTGACGTCATCACCGGGGAAGTCGGGCACTGAATCAACGCGCAGTCTCGTAGGATGGGTTGAGCTCTCGCGAAACCCATCAAATTCTTGCGCGGGAGGTGATGGGTTTCGCAAGAGCTCAACCCATCCTACAAGAGCGGCGGCGGCGCTATCCCGGAATGTCTGGCTCGACGAGCAGCGCGAGCTGCGCGAGCGACTGTTGCCAGCCGAGATAGCAGGCTTCGACCGGAATCACCGTCGGCAGGTTCGCCTGCTCGATGTTGATTTCAGTTCCGACCGAAACCGCTTTCAGTGTGACGGTGACTTCGATGACGCCAGGCAAATTGGGATCGTCGAAACGGTCGGTGTAGCGGATACGCTCGTTGGGCACGATCTCCAGATATTCTCCACCGAACGAATGGCCCGTGTTCGTGGTGAAATTCGAAAACGACATCCTGAATGTGCCACCAACCTTCGGTTCGAAATGATGAACCTTGCAGGTGAAGCCATAGGGCGGCAGCCACTTGGCCATGGCTTCCGCATCGAGGAAGGCACGAAAAACCTTTTCCGGCTTGGTCGCGAGAACACGATGCAGGCGAACGGTATTGCCTTGGGGCATGACGCTGGTTTCTCCATTACTGAGCGGAGTATATCGCAGGATTTGCTTGGGTTGGCTCAGTCTCTGCCACAAGGACGCCTGGCCTGAAGGCGAGCCGACACGGGACCAAAAAAATTTCACGGACGCGGCGCAAGCCGGTTCCGCTTCCGGTGACGATGGAACGGCGAAGGTAGACTGGGGAGTATTCCGCGCGCGATCGACGAGCGAGCAGGCCAGTTCTGACGGCGCGATGCTAACCCGAACTGAGTCTGACGCCTGCGCGCAAAAACTTCTGCGGGTCGACGGCATCGCCGTCGATCCGTGTTTCATAGTGCAGATGCGGGCCGGTGGAGCGTCCGGTGGACCCGACCGCGCCGATCACCTGTCCGATCTTGATGACGTCGCCGACCCTGACGTGGATTTCAGAGAGATGGCCGTAACGGGTCGACAGGCCGTTGCCGTGGTCGATCTCCACCATGCGGCCATAGCCGCCCATCCATCCCGATGACAGCACCTTGCCGTTGGCGGTGGCGCGGACGGGATCGCCGGTGGCGGCGCGGAAATCCAGACCGGTATGCATGGCGGGGCGGCCGAGGAAGGGATCGCTGCGGACGCCGAAGCCCGAGGTGAATTCGACCTCGCCGACGACCGGTTTGCGATAGGGCACCAGCGCCAGCGTCGCGTTGAGACGCTGCATCTGGGTACGGGTGAGGCTGATCCGGTAGAGCTGGCGTTCGAACGCGCCGGCATCGGCCGTAAGCTTCACCGGCACGAACGGCCCGCCAATGGCCGAGCGCGGCGTCGCCGCCTCGAGCTGCGCCATGTCGAGGCCGAGATCGTTGAACACGCCGCGCATCCGGCGGAGGCGCGATTCTATGCCGTCCTCGACGGAACTCAGTGCCGCCATTTGTCGCCGCTCGACCGAATCGAGCGAGGTCTGCAATCGGACCAGCACGTTGTCGACGCCCTGAACCTTGGCGAATTGATTTGGCTGCGGCTTGACCACGCTGGGCGCGCGCGATTCCAGCCGCGCTTCGCGATCCGGTGGCGCCACGAAGATCACGGTGTCGCTGATCGGGGAGGGTTTTGGGGCACCGGAAGCTGGCGTCTCCACGGCCGCGCCGCGAGGGGGAAGCCTGATCGAACCGGTGGCCGCGCTATCCGGGATCGTGCCGAGGGCCGTGGCGCGCGATTCGAGCGCGGTCTGGCGGCGCATGATCTGGTCGAGCTTCTGGTCGAACTGTTCCTGATCGAGCAACTGGCGGCTGGTGGTGCGGTCGACCTTGGAACGCAGTTCCGCGATGCGGTCTTCATAGGCGTATTGCATCTCGGCCTGACGGGCGATCAGCCGGGTCAGAACGTCGTCGCGAAACGCGAAATAGGTGGCGGTCGCCGCTGACCACATGCCAAGCAGTACGATGGTGCCGACAACGATCCAGAATACGACAGGGCCGAGCCGGACCTGCTTGCCGGCGTGCACGATGGTGTAGCCTTCACCGTCTATCGCAGCCGCCTTTGCTGTATAATTGGTGGGGCGGCGGGGTGGCGTCCGGCCATGATCGTGAGGATGGTGGTGATCGGAATAATGATGACCGGAACGGTACGACATCGGCACTCCCGCGCCGGTCGGAGATGAGTTCCGTACGGCTTAATTTGCCTGCCGATTTGACCCTTTCATGGTTAATTTTTGGGAAATGATGCATCCCAAATCATAGCGCGCGGGCGGCGGCCAGCACGTCGTCGGCATGGCCGTCGACCCGCACGTTGCGCCAGATCTTGGCGATCCGCCCATCGGCGCCAATCAGAACCGTGGTTCGAATGATTCCCATGAAGTTCCTGCCATACATCGATTTTTCGCCCCAAGCGCCATAGGCCTCCAGCATCTCATGTTGTTCATCCGAGATCAGAGGAACCGAAAGCTGGTGCTTGGCGCGGAACGACTCCTGGGCTTTTACGGTGTCTGCGGAGATGCCGAGTACGATGGCGCCCTCGTCGGCGAACGCGCCCTCGAGCCGTGTGAAATCGATCGCTTCCCGGGTGCAGCCGGGGGTGTCGGCGCGGGGGTAGAAGAACAGCACCAGTTTCTTGCCCGCATAATCCGCCAGCGAGACATTGCCGCCGCCATCGCGGGGCAGACTGAACGAGGGAGCTATCGCGCCCTCGACCAGTTCGGCTCCCGGAACCGGTTTGGGCGGGGCCGATAGATTGGATTTTAACGGTTTCGATGGCGGCTTGTGCGACGCTTTGTTCGAAGCGGTTTTGGCCGTCTTGTCCGGTGTTTTGACGGCCGGCTTGACGACCCTCTTGGCGGCGGACGTGGGCGGCTTGCTGGCTGCCTTGGCGGCAGGCTTTTTGGCCGATGTCGTGTCGCTGCGGCGAGTGGCCTTGCGAGCGGTCTTGGCCGCGGGTGGTTTTCGGGCGGGCGTCTTGCGGCTTTTGGGGGCTGGCTTGGAGGATTTCTTGCGCGTTTTCTTGGACATACGCCTTCCTTTCGTCGCTTTCCGCAGATCAACCATTGGGGTATTGCCGGTCTCGCCCCTGACCGTCGGATTCGCTCCGGCCGCTGGGCAAGTTTGATGACCCGGGAGTATGGTTACAAGGGATTCGACGCTACCTCCGTCCGCTCGTCGATGGGATCACCCAATCAATCCTTGGGCCCGACCACGAGTAACAGTATTAATCGAGGATTGGCAGCGATGCCGGCACAGGAGCGTTCGATAACGATCGAAGAGCGCGCCCTTGGCGGCGATCAACCTCAGCGCCGGCACCGAGAGGCAATGGCTAGGAATACTTCGCCCAAGGGGTCGAATCCGCGTGCCGAGGCCCACACCTCTCAGTGGGATGATGCGGCCGGCTGGGATCAAGAGACTGACGAGGCGGCGCGCCATCGGACAAAGCGGCTGTTGTCGCGTTCCAATTCCAGATTTCACCGGTTCGGCGACAAATTCGCAGCGCTACAGCTATGGATAAGCGGCGGCCGATGGGTCAAGCGCGTGGCGATCGTGATCGCCGTGCTGGCGGTCATCTTCACCACTTGTTTCGGCGGTCTGTGGTTGCGGCTCGGCGCCGGCCCCATCAATCTCGATGTAGCAACGCCGTGGCTGGCGGCCGCCATTGAAGACAATATCGGCCACGGCAATACCGTCGAGGTCGGCGGTACGCAGATCGAGCGGGCCGGACGGATTCGTATCGCGGTGCGAATCCGCGACATCGTGGTGCGCGACCGTGACCAGGTCGTCGTCGCCACCGCGCCGAAAGCCGAGGTGAAACTGTCGGGCACGGCGCTCCTGATGGGACGGCTGCGTGCCGAAAGCCTCAATCTGGTCGATGCGGAACTCGCGGTACGAATCACGGCGGACGGCCAGGTGACGGTGTCTGCCGGCGATACCGCCAAACCGCTGGCGACCGGCGTTGCCTCCAAGCGCGATGCCGGCATAGCGCCGACATTCCCCCGTTCAGCGCCTGCGTCCGCCCAGGGCGCGACAGCGCCCGACACGACGCCGAACGGATTGCTGGCCGGCCTCGATTGGCTCGATAGCCTCAGCCTGACCGGACTCGATGGGCAGAACCTGAACGAGATCGGCCTCAAGAACGGCAATCTCGTCGTCGACGACCAGCAGCGCGGCAACAAATGGACATTCGAAAATATCAGCCTCAGCATGCGCCGGCCGCGCGGCGGCGGGGTCGCGGTCAGCCTTGGCGAGGAGGGCGCGCGCCCGTGGTCGCTCAAGGTCGTGATCGGGCCGCCGCAGAACGGCGTCCGGTCGGTCGATCTTCGCGCCGACAAGGTGCCTGCTGCCAACATCCTGCTGGCGATGCGGGTCAAGGATCTCACCTATAGCGCCGAGCTGCCGCTTTCCGGCGAGCTGAAAGGCGAATTGGGCCGCGACGGCCTGCCGACCTACTTCCGCGGCAAGGTCACGGCAGGCGCCGGGAATCTGATCGACAGCGATACGCCTGATTATCCGATGCCGATCGATTCGGCGGAGATGAGCGTCGAATGGGATGCCGGACGGCGCGTGCTGGTCGCGCCCTTCAAGGTCGTTTCCGGCGCGAACCGGATTACGCTGCTCGGCCATCTCGAACCGCCGAACGGCGCCACCACCGAATGGCAGGCTGGCCTGAGCGGTGGCACGATCCTGCTCGCCGGCACCGACAACGAACCGCCGCTGATCTTCAACCGGATCGCGATCGGGATGAAGTTCGACACCGACCGGAAGCGGGTGGTGCTCACCCAGGCCGATATCAGCAACGGCGAGATCGGCATCGCCGGCACCGGCAGCATCGACTATGCAAACGAGGCCCGCCTCCAGCTCGGTTTCGCAGGCACGCCGATGTCGGCATCGGCGCTGAAGCGGATATGGCCGATCCTGATCGTGCCCGAAGTGCGCGAATGGGTGATCGAGCGGATCGAGAAGGGTACGCTTCAGCGCATCGAGGTCGGCGTCAATTCGCCGGTGCGTAACCTGCCGCGCAAGGGGCCGCCGATTCCGGATGATGGTCTCGCCGTCAACATCGTTGCGTCGGGCGTCACGGTTCGCCCGGTCAACGGCATGCCCGCGGTCCGCGATGCGGATTTGAAGGCGCGGGTTACCGGGCGAACGGCAACGGTGACGATCGGGCAGGGAATTGCCGACACGCCCGCCGGGCGCAAGATCAACATTTCCGATTTCTCGTTCGAGGTGCCGGACATGGCGCCGAAGCCGTCGCCCTCGAAGGTGAAGTTCAGGGTGGATTGCCCGGTGCCGGCGGCGGCCGAGATCCTGGCTTCGGACCGCATCAGCGATCTCTCCGGCACGCTGATCGATCCGAACGCCAGCAAGGGGACGGTTGCCGCCACCATCACGCTCGCCATGCCCGTCACGGGCTCGATGACCAAGGCCGACACCACCTACACAGTCATGGCCGATCTGGCAGGGTTTGCCGCCGACAAGCTGGTGATGAACCAGAAACTGGAATCCAATACGCTGAAGCTGGTCGCCAACAACGCCGGCTACCAGGTCAAGGGCGACGTCAAGATCAACGGTCAGCCGGCCTCGCTTGACTATCGCAAGGCGAACGAGGGTGACGCCGACATCAGGCTGCAAGCAACGCTCGATGACGCCAGCCGCCAACGGCTCGGGATCGATCTCGGATCCGCCGTCAGCGGTGCCATTCCGATCAAGGTGATCGGCAAGATCGGCGATACCGAGAGCCGCGTCGGCATCGAGGCCGACCTGACTTCGCTGCGTCTCGACAACATCCTGCCGGGCTGGGTGAAGGTGCCCGGCAAGTCAGGCAAGGCGACGTTCAACGTCGTGAAGAAGGAACAATCGACGCTGTTCCAGGACATCGTGGTCGAGGGCGGCGGCGTTTCAATCAAGGGATCGCTGGAAGTCGACCAGAATGGCGATCTGTTGAATGCGAACTTCCCGACCTACGCGCCGTCTGACGGCGACAAGACCTCGCTGAAAGCCGAACGCGGCGCCGACGGTGTCGTGAAGGTCATGATGCGCGGCGACGTGTTCGACGGCCGCGGCTTTCTCAAGTCGGCGATCACAGGCAAGGAAGCTGATCCCAAGAGCAAGTCCAGGAACATCGACCTCGACATCGACCTCAAGCTCGGTGCGGTGGCCGGCTTCAACGGCGAGGCGTTGCGCAGCGTCGATAGCAAGTTCTCCCGCCGCAACGGTATCGTCAGAGCCTTTACGCTGAACGGCAAAGTCGGGCGCGATACGCCGGTGGCGGCGGACTTGCGCGGCCGCGGACAGGGGCAGGGCCGGGACATCATTGCGCTGCAGACCAATGACGCCGGCGCCTTCTTCCGCTTCACCGACATGTATTCCAAGGTAACTGGTGGCCAACTCGAACTCTTCCTGGAACCGCCGACGGTCGAACCCAGCGCCAAGGAAGGCCTCATCAACGTCCGCAATTTCTCCATCAAGGGTGAAGCCTCGCTCGACCGTGTCGCTGCAGGTGGTTCTACCGGCACTCAGAGCGGCGTTTCCTTCACGGCATTGCGAGCCGAATTCACCCGGCAGAGCGGACAACTCACGATCCGCGACGGCGTTGTGAGCGGGCCGATGATCGGTGCGACCATCGAAGGCAGCATCGATACCGTCGCCAATCAGGTTCGGATGAGCGGCACCTTCATTCCGATGTATGGATTGAACAACATGTTCGGCCGGATTCCGGTGCTCGGCCTGGTCCTCGGCAATGGCAACAATGAAGGCCTGTTCGGCGTGACCTATGAAGTGGTCGGCACCCCCGGCCAGCCCGTGCTGCGCGTCAATCCGATCTCGGCCATGTTTCCGGGCGTGACGCGAAAGATCATGGAATTCAACACCGGCAAGCAAAACAACCCGATCGAATTGCCGCCGAACAACTAGCGCCGCAGCGCCGGCACGACCAGGAACGGGATCATTCCGAGCACCACGGCGACCAGCGCGAAGGCGATGACGGGATCATAGCTGTGGGTCCAGTCGTGGATCAGGCCGCCGGCCCACGCCCCGAGTCCCGAGCCAAGACCGCTGCCGATCGAAATCGTGCCGTAGATCGTACCGACCCGCTCGCCGCGAAAGATCTTCATCGCGGTCGCCGTGATCAGCGGGCCGCGCGAACCGATCATGCTGCCGAAGGTCACGACGAAGGCGGTGAGCAGCCAGAAGTTCGGATAGAACTGCAGGAGCCACAGCAGGACGATGCCTAGAATCGAGATGGCGTAGCTGAGCAGCACCGACGGCCTTCGTCCGATGATGCTGTCGAGTTGCGTCACGCCCAGCATGCCGAACAGCAGCACGATTCCGGAAAAGCCCCAGGCGGTCGCCGCCTGCAGCGGCGGGAAGCCGGCGTCGATCAGATAGGCGACGATCTGCGCGGCAAGCGCATACATCCCCACCGCCGTGAAGAAGAAGGTTGCAAACAGCGCCCAGAATGCGTGGTGGCGCATGGCGCTGGCGAGCGTCCAGCCGGCGTCGACGAAATCGGGATCGGCTTTTCTGGCGATGTGTGGCGAGCCCGTGGAGAACAGCCGCCACGGCAGCAGCAACAACGGCACCAGCAGGCCAAGCGCTGCGACGCTGAAGATCTGGTAGGCGCCGCGCCAGCCGACATGATCGATCAACAGTTGCGAGGCGGGTAGCAGCACCAGCACACCCGCACCGGCCGCGGAATAGACGATTGCCATCGCCGTCGGCAGGCGCGGGCCGAACCAGCGGCCGAGCAGGATCGAATTCGGCACGTTGCCGATGAAGGCGATGCCGATCCCGACGGCGAGGCCGACGCTCAACTGAAATTGCCACAGCGCCTGCGCGTGCGACGCCACCAGGAACGCGCCGCCGAGCAGCAGCAGTCCCAGCGAATAAACGGTGCGGGGACCGTAGCGGTCAAACAGCCGGCCGACCACCGGCGCCATCAGTCCGCCGGCCAGCCAGGTCAGCGAATAGACCGAGACCGCCTGGGCGCGGTCCCAGCCGAAATTCTCCGAGATCGGTTTCAGGAAAACCGTAAAGCTCTCGCCGAGGCCACGGCCGATCAGCGCCAGCGTAAAGCAGAGCGCCAGCACGTTGAGCGCAACCCGCGCTGGCTTGAGCGGCTGCGTCGCGTTCTCCCCGCGGATCTTGTCATCCATGCGAGCAGGGAGCGCGTTTCGGCGGACACCCGCAAGCCTCAAAAACGAATGCGCCTATGCAGGCGGGCGCTGGATTCTTGTCTGGGCATGATCTCTTGGGAAATCCGGTTTCCCGGATCATGCTCACGCCGGCTTGAGCAGGACGTGCTTTTTCTTCCCCATCGAAAGCTTGATGACGCCTTCCGGCGTGAGGTTGGACGGCGTCAGAACCATCTTCTCGTCGGTGACGGCGACATCGTTGACGCGCAAGCCGCCACCCTTGATCTGGCGCCGTGCCTCGCCGTTCGAGGCCACGAGGCCGGCCTTGACGAAGGCGCCCAGGACGCCGATGCCGGCCTCGAGCTCGCCGCGCGAAACTTCCACGGTGGGCAGGCTCTCCGCGATCGCGCCTTGCTCAAAAGTCTGCCGGGCGGTTTCGGCGGCCGTATTGGCGGCGTCGCGACCGTGCAGCAGCGCGGTGGCCTCCGTCGCCAGCACCTTCTTGGCTTCGTTGATCTCGCCGCCCTGCAGCGCCGCCAGCTTTGCGATCTCGCTCATCGGCAGGATCGTGAACAGCTTTAGAAACTTGACGACGTCGGCGTCCTCGACGTTGCGCCAGTATTGCCAGAAATCGTAGGGCGAGAACTGGTCGGCGTTGAGCCACACCGCGCCCTGCGCGGTCTTGCCCATCTTGGCGCCGGAGGCCGTCGTCAGCAGCGGCGTCGTCAGAGCGAACAATTGCGCCGTGCCCATGCGGCGGCCGAGATCGACGCCGTTGACGATGTTGCCCCATTGGTCGGAGCCGCCCATCTGCAGCCGGCATCCGGTGCGCCGCGCCAGCTCGACGAAGTCGTAGGCCTGGCAGACCATGTAGTTGAATTCGATAAAGCTCATCTCCTGCTCGCGTTCGAGACGCAGCCGCACCGAGTCCATCGTCAGCATGCGGTTGACGGAGAAATGCCGGCCGATATCGCGCAGCATCTCGATCCAGTTCAACTTCGTCAGCCACTCGGCGTTGTCGAGCATGATGGCGTCGCTGGGGCCGGAACCGTAGTTCAGTACCTTCGCGAACACGCCACGGATCGAGGCCTTGTTGGCCTCGATTTCCTCGATCGAGCGGATGGCGCGCGATTCATCCTTGCCGGAAGGGTCGCCGACCATGGTGGTGCCGCCGCCCATCAGGGTGATCGGCTTGTTGCCGCTCTGCTGCAGCCAGTGCAGCATCATCATCGTCAGGTAGTTGCCGATATGCAGCGACGGGGCCGTGCAGTCGTAGCCGACATAGGCGGTCGCCTGGCCCTTGGCGGCAAGCGCGTCGAGGCCCTCGAAATCGGAACATTGGTGGATGAAGCCGCGTTCCTGTAAAATGTTCAGGAAATCTGATTTAAATGCGGTCATGGGCAGGCTGCTCTGATCATTCTATTTTCACTGTAATTGTAACGATTTGCGGAAACCATGGCGGAACAGGCTGCCGCAAGGCCGGGCGCTGTGGCATTATAAGATGTCCGTGTTTGGCACAAGCTGGTCGTCGTCGGCGGGACGAATCGAGCAGGGCGTCGCAAAGGCACGATTACAATGATGTTGACGGCACTTGGTCTGATGAGCGGCACCTCGCTGGACGGGGTCGATGTCGCTATGATTGAGACCGACGGCCGCCGGGTGAACGCCCTGGGACCGTCTGGATACCGGCCCTATACCGACGTGGAGCGCGGCCTGCTGCGACAGGCGCTGTACGAGGCCGCCGACCTGCCGGATCGCGCGGCGCGGCCGGGCTGCCTGCGCGAGGCCGAGCGGGTCGTCACGGCAGCGCACGCCGAGGCGGTAGCCGCCTTTACCGCGCAACACCGGCTGCGCTTCGACGACATCGACATCGTCGGCTTTCACGGCCAGACCGTGCTGCACCGGCCCGAGAAAAAGTTGACGGTCCAGATCGGCGACGCGGCCACCCTCGCCAAGCTGATCCACGTTCCAGTCATGTACGATTTCCGCGCTGCCGACGTCGAAGCCGGCGGGCAGGGCGCGCCGTTTGTGCCGGTCTATCACCGCGCGCTCGCCCAATCGCTGGATTGGGAGGGGCCGACGGTCGTGGTCAATATCGGCGGCGTCGCCAACATCACCTATATCGACGGCGACACGCTGATCGCCTGCGACACCGGTCCGGGCAACGCGCTGCTCGACGACTACATGTTCCGCTGGCTGAACCAGCGCTTCGATAACGAGGGCCGCACCGCCGCGCTGGGCAAGGTCGATGCGGCCTGGATCAACCGCGCGCTGCAGATGCCGTTCTTTTCGCTGCCGCCGCCGAAATCGCTCGACCGCAACGATTTCGTCGGGCTGAAGCTCGGCGATGTACCGCCCGAGGATGGCGCGGCAACGCTGACCGCATTTACCGTCGCTGCGATCGCCCGCGTGGTGCCATTGCTGCCGAAGGAGCCGAAGAACTGGATCGTGGCCGGCGGCGGCGCCCGCAACCTGACCATGCTGCGAATGCTGCGCGAGTGCCTGGAGCCCGCGACCGTCCGGGCCGCGGACACGCTGGGCTGGGCGTCCGACGCCATCGAGGCGCAGGCCTTCGGATTCCTGGCTGCGCGGGGCCTGAAAGGCCTGCCGCTGAGCTACCCCGCCACCACGGGGGTGCCGTTTCCCATGACCGGCGGGATGATCGCGCGGCCGTGAGGTCAGACACCCGTCGGCGGTGCACCGCGAGCTCAAACACAAAACTTCGAAAACAACCCCATGCAAAGTAGGAATGGGGCGCCCGTTGGCGCCATCGAAACTGCTTGCATCCGGGGCACGGGACGGCGGGCACACGCCTTGTTGTGTACTCCGGCAGGCGGCCAGTTGACAGATCAATGCATTTGCATCTAAATAGATGCAGGTGCATTAATCTGGAGGATTGCCATGGCCGCTTCCCTTAAGCTCATCAGCCACAAGCTTTGCCCCTATGTGCAGCGTGCGGTGATCGCGCTCACCGAAAAGGGCGTTCCGTTCGAGCGGATCGATATCGATCTCGCCAACAAGCCCGACTGGTTTCTGAAGATTTCGCCGCTCGGCAAGGTGCCGGTGCTGCT
Organism: Bradyrhizobium sp. McL0615; assembly: GCF_049993905.1. Lineage (NCBI taxonomy): Bacteria > Pseudomonadati > Pseudomonadota > Alphaproteobacteria > Hyphomicrobiales > Nitrobacteraceae > Bradyrhizobium > Bradyrhizobium sp. McL0615. Next base: position 4,627,268 of record NZ_CP188254.1, read on the forward strand.
TGTCGAAACCGCGGGCGGCGAAGTCGCGCTGTTCGAGAGCAATGTCATCTGCGAATACATCGAGGAGACCCAAGGCGGAACAAAACTGCATCCGCAGGATCCACTGCAGCGGGCGCAACATCGCGCGTGGATGGAGTTCGGCTCGACGATTCTGGGCGAGCTCTGGGGCCTGGAAACAACGGGTGATCCCGCGGTATTTGAAACCAAGCGGAAGGCGGTAGCCGCGAAGTTCGCGCAGGTCGAGAAAACGCTCGGCGCCGGACCGTTCTTTGTGGCCAGGGATTTCAGCCTGGTGGATGCGGTGTTTGCACCGATCTTCCGCTATTTCGACGTGTTCGATCAGCTGATCGATCTCTCGGTGTTCGCCGATACGCCCAAGGTGCGCGCATGGCGAAAGGCGCTGGCGCAGCGGCCGAGCGTGCGTACGGCGGTCGGGCCCGATTATCCGCAATTGCTGCATGCGTTCCTGGTGCGGCATGACGCGCATATGCTGAAGCTGGCGGCTTAGGCACCGCGATGTCGCCGCAGGTCGCCTGGGTCGCGCTCGTCACCGCCGGCCTTCTCGACGTCGGCTGGGCGATTTCGATGAAATATGCCGATGGCTATACGCGCCTCGGCTGGAGCATCGCCTCGCTGGTCATGCTGGCGGCGTTCGTCTTCCTGCTCGGGCGGGCGCTGCAGGTGCTGGAGATCGGCGTCGCCTACACGGTGTGGACCGGCATCGGCGCGGTCGGCACGCTGACCATGGGCGTCTTGTTGTTCGGCGAGGCGCTGAGCCCGATGAAGATCGCGGGCATCATGCTCGTGCTGATCGGGATCGCGGCGCTGAAATTCGCGCCGGGATAATATCGTAGGATGGGTGGAGCGAAGCGATACCCATCATTCCGGCGGCGATGGTGATGGGTTTCGCTTCGCTCTACCCATCCTACGCATCACAACCCGGTCGGTCTCACCGCACGTTGGCGAGCCGCATGTCGAGATAGCCGGTCACCGTCTCCATCAGCGGCTCCAGCTTGCCGTCGAAGAAATGGTTGGCGCCCGGGATGATCTGCTGATCGATCACGATGCCCTTTTGGGTCTTCAGTTTCTCGACCAGCGTGTTGACGTCCTTCGGCGGCACCACCGCATCCTTCTCGCCGTGCACGATCAGGCCCGAGGACGGGCAGGGCGCGAGGAAGGAAAAGTCATAGAGATTGGCGGGCGGTGCGATCGAGATAAAACCTTCGACCTCGGGCCGGCGCATCAAAAGCTGCATGCCGATCCAGGCGCCGAACGAGAAGCCGGCGACCCAGCAGGCGCGCGCTTCGGGATTGATGGTCTGTGCCCAGTCCAGCGCGGAAGCCGCGTCCGACAATTCGCCGGTGCCGTGATCGAACGAACCCTGGCTGCGGCCCACGCCGCGAAAATTGAAGCGCAGTACCGAGAAACCGCGGTGCGCAAACGCGTAGTAGCACTGGTAGACGATCTGGTGATTCATCGTGCCGTGGAACTGCGGGTGCGGATGCAGGATCATCGCGATCGGCGCGTTCTTCTGCTTGGCCGGGTGATAACGGCCTTCGAGGCGGCCCGCAGGGCCGGTAAAAATGACTTCAGGCATTGATGATCCTTGGAAGGCTTCCTTGGGCAACGGACGTGATCTGGCGGAAAAAATGTGATCAAGCGTCGTTGGGCGATGCGCGGACGGGCGCTCCCGTGAACTGGTTGCGGCCTTCTAGCATGAGGCGAGGGGCAAAAAGCAAGCATCTTGAACATCTGGAAGGCCGTTCAAGGCGTTAGACGATGATTGTAAGAGACGGCGCGATCCCCAATTGCGATAAGGCGTCCGGCGCCGACGTGGGGCCGATACTCGCGGAAGCTGTTGGCCGATATAGGTAGTATTGTACGGAAATGCCCGACCGGGTCTATCTCGACTGGAATGCGACGACGCCGCTTCGCCCCGAGGCCAGGCAGGCGATGGCGGCTGCGTGGGAGGTGGCCGGCAATCCGTCCTCGGTCCATGCCGAAGGGCGTCACGCGCGCCGGCTGGTCGAGGATGCCCGCGCCGCCGTCGCGGCGGCCGTCGGCGCCCGGCCGCAGGATATCGTGTTTACGTCAGGTGGCACGGAGGCGAATGCGCTGGCGCTGACGCCGGGACTGCGCCGGGGCCCGGGTGAACCGACCCGCCGGCTATTGGTCTCGGCCATCGAACATACGTCGGTGCTGTCGGGCGGGCGTTTCGCGCCGGAGGCGATCGGGACTATCCAGGTCACCAGATCCGGCCTGATCGACATCGACCATCTGCGGAAGCTGGTTGCTGCGGGGCAGCCGGCGCTTGTTTCGGTCATGCTGGCCAACAACGAGACCGGCGCGCTTCAACCGGTCGTTGAAGTCGCTGACATCGTGCATGAAGCAGGTGGGCTGCTGCACGTCGACGCGATTCAGGCGCTTGGAAAAATACCATTTGATATCAAAATGATGAAGGCTGATCTGGTTACGCTTTCTGCGCACAAGATCGGCGGCCCCAAGGGCGCCGGTGCGCTGGTCCTGGCGGAGGACGTGCAGGGGCTGGAGCCGCTGCTGCGTGGCGGTGGTCAGGAGTTGGGTCGCCGGGCCGGCACCGAGAATGTCGCGGGGATCGCGGCGTTTGGCGCCGCCGTACGGGCTGCCATGGCCGCCCCGGAAGGCGATGCAGCCCGGCTGCGGGACCTGAGGAACCGACTTGAGGCCGGCCTGAAGCAAACGCCCGACATGATCGTATTTTCCGAGGATGCGCCTCGGTTGCCCAATACCACTTTGTTCACGGTTCCCGGGCTGAAGGCCGAAACAGCCGTGATTGGCTTCGATCTCGGCGGTATTGCGGTATCCTCAGGCTCGGCCTGCTCGTCCGGCAAGGTCCAGCCATCTCACGTCCTCGAGGCCATGGGCGTCGGCAAGGAACTGGCGCAGGGAGCGGTGCGGCTCAGTCTGGGCTGGTCTACCACGGAGGCAGACATTGATTTGGCCCTTCAGGCTTGGCGAAAGCTCGCCGATGCCTTACTTAGAGGGCGACGAAACACGGCTTGAAACGTTCTAAGTCTGTTTCGCCGGAACGCTTCGTCACTGATTTGTTTGGAATTGTTCCACCGCGGTCCTTGAAACCGCGAGCGGAGGATTGAATGCCAGCCGTACAAGAGACGGTCGAGCGCGTGAAGCGCATCGACGTCGACCAATATCGATATGGGTTTGAGACACTTATCGAGTCCGACAAGGCCCCCAAGGGTCTCTCGGAAGACACCGTCCGCTTCATCTCCGCAAAGAAGAACGAACCGGCCTGGATGCTGGAATGGCGTCTGGAGGCCTATCGCCGCTGGCTGACCATGACCGAGCCGACCTGGGCCCGCGTCAACTATCCCAGGATCGACTACCAGGATCTTTATTACTACTCGGCGCCGAAGCCGAAGAAGCAGATCGGCTCGCTGGACGAGATCGATCCGGAAATCCTCAAGACCTACGAGAAGCTCGGCATCCCCTTACGTGAAGTCGAGGTGCTGGAAGGCGTCGTCAAGCCGGCAGGCGAGCGCAAGATCGCGGTCGACGCCGTGTTCGATTCGGTTTCCGTCGCCACCACCTTCCAGAAGGAGCTGAAGGACGCCGGCGTGATCTTCATGCCGATCTCGGAAGCGATCCGCGAGCATCCCGAACTGGTGAAGAAGTATCTCGGCACGGTCGTGCCGACCTCGGACAATTACTTCGCGACGCTGAACTCGGCGGTGTTTTCCGACGGCTCGTTCGTCTACGTGCCGCCGGGCGTACGCTGCCCGATGGAGCTGTCGACCTATTTCCGCATCAACGAGCGCAACACCGGCCAGTTCGAGCGCACGCTGATCATCGCCGACAAGGGCGCTTACGTCAGCTATCTCGAAGGCTGCACCGCGCCGCAGCGCGACGAGAACCAGTTGCACGCCGCCGTGGTCGAACTGGTCACGCTCGACGATGCCGAGATCAAATATTCGACGGTGCAGAACTGGTACCCCGGCAATTCCGAGGGCGTCGGCGGTATCTACAATTTCGTCACCAAGCGTGGCGACTGCCGCGGCAACAATTCCAAGATCTCCTGGACCCAGGTCGAGACCGGGTCGGCGATCACCTGGAAATATCCGAGCTGCATCCTGCGCGGCGACAATTCGCGCGGCGAGTTCTATTCGATCGCGATCTCGAACGGTCACCAGCAGGTCGATAGCGGCACCAAGATGATTCATCTCGGCAAGAACACGACGAGCCGGATCATCTCCAAGGGCATCGCGGCCGGCGTGTCGCAGAACACCTATCGCGGCCTCGTCACCGCCCATCGCAAGGCGACCGGCGCGCGCAATTTTACGGCCTGCGACTCGCTCCTGATCGGCGACAAATGCGGTGCGCATACCGTGCCTTATGTAGAGGCGAAGAATTCGTCGGCGCAGTTCGAGCATGAAGCGACGACGTCGAAAATTTCCGAGGACGTGCTGTTCTACTGCATCCAGCGCGGCCTCAGCCAGGAGGAAGCCGTCGGCCTCGTGGTCAACGGCTTTGTGAAGGACGTGTTGCAGCAACTACCGATGGAGTTTGCGGTTGAGGCGCAGAAGCTGATCTCGATCTCGCTGGAAGGAAGCGTGGGGTAGTGCGTCGATGGTTGCAAAGGACGAACTTGTCGCCGCTCACGGTCACAGCATAAACAATCGTGGCCAACTGGATGCGAGCAGTGCGGCTGGATGTTTCTTTTGCAAATCGACGTTCGCGCCCGGCGAGGTAACTGATTGGTGCGACGAAGGGCAGACGGCGCTTTGTCCGAAATGCGGAATAGATTCGGTTCTGGGCAGTCACGCAGGTCTGCCAATTGCTGATCCGGCGTTTCTGGAAGCGATGCACCAGCATTGGTTTGAAAGGTAATTCTGATGTCACTACTCGAAGTCAAAGATCTGAAGGTTCGCGTCGAGGAGCGTGAGATTCTCCACGGGCTGACGCTGACGGTGAACCCGGGCGAGGTGCATGCGATCATGGGGCCGAACGGCTCCGGCAAATCTACGCTGTCCCATGTCATCGCCGGCAAGCCGGGCTATGAAGTGACCGGCGGCGAAATCCTGTTCAAGGGCGAGGACCTGCTGGAGATGGCGCCGGACGCGCGCGCCGCCAAGGGCGTGTTCCTGGCGTTCCAGTACCCGGTCGAAATCCCCGGCGTCGCGACCATGACGTTCCTGCGCACCGCGCTCAACGCCCAGCGCAAGGCTCGCGGCGAGAGCGAATATTCAACGCCGGACTTTCTGAAAAAGGTCCGCGCGGTAGCAAAGTCACTGAACATCCCGCAGGACATGCTCAAGCGCGGCGTCAATGTCGGGTTTTCCGGCGGCGAGAAGAAGCGCAACGAGATCTTGCAGATGGCGCTGTTCGAGCCTGCCGTCTGCATTCTCGATGAAATGGATTCCGGCCTCGACATCGACGCGCTGCGCGTCGCGGCCGACGGCGTCAACGCGCTGCGTTCGCCGGACCGCGCCATGGTGGTGATCACACACTACCAGCGGCTCCTCAATTATATCGTGCCTGATTTCGTGCACGTGATGTCGAAGGGCCGGGTCGTCAAAAGCGGCGGCAAGGATCTGGCGCTGGAACTGGAAGCTTCCGGCTACGCCCAGTTCGAAGACGCAGCCTGACAGGGATCGTGATGAATTTGGCTTTGGCTAAGAACGAGACGGGACGCGCGCTGAGCGACAGCTTTGCCGTTGCGCGCGACCGGCTGCCGGGCACCGGCAGGGTCGCCGAGGCGCGAAGCGCCGCCTTCGAGGCCTATGACCGCGTAGGCTTGCCGCACCGCCGGCTCGAGGACTGGAAATATACCGATCTGCGCGCGCTGATGCGCGAAGTGCTGCCGCTTGCGCCTGCGCCGGATGCGGCGGCGCTGAAGCGAGCTGCAACGGCCGTGAAACTGCAGTCGATCAAGGGCCTGCGCAGGCTGGTGCTGGTTGACGGCGTGTTCGTGCCAAAACTTTCCGAGCTGGACGGGCTGGAGAAGGGCGTTGCCGTCGGAACCTTGCGCGGCGTTCTGGAATCCGGCGAAGCCACTTTGCAGGGCCAATTGTTGACGCTCGACAACGCCAATCCGATGGTCGCGCTCAACACTGCGATGATGACCGACGGCGTGGTGATCCAGATCGCCAATGGCGTCGTGCTGACGCAACCGCTGCAAATCATTCATGTTGCGACGGGTACCACTCCCGCGGCGATGTTCACCCGCTCGCTGCTGCGGCTCGGCAAGGACGCCGGCGCGACGCTGGTGGAAAGCTACATCGCAGCCGATGGGGCGAAGACCTATCAGGTCCACGACTCGCTGGTTATCGCGATCGGTGACAATTCGCGGCTCGACCATGTCCGCCTGGTCGAGGACAGCCGTGAGGCCGTCAATATCTCCTCCGCCGTGTTCACGTTGGGTGCGCATGCGCACCTCAACACCTTCGGCATGACCTCGGGCGCTGCCGTCAGCCGCTACCAGGCGACCATCACCTTCGCCGGCGAGGGCTCCCGGGTCGAGACCAACGGCGTCAATCTGCTCAATGGCCGCCAGCACGCCGACACCACGCTGTTCATGGACCACGCCGTGGCGCATTGCGCCAGCCGTGAGGTGTTCCGTGCCGTCGCCGACGACCGCGCCCATTCGGTGTTCCAGGGCCGCATCATCGTGCGTCCCCACGCGCAGAAGACCGATGCCAAGATGATGACGCGGGCGCTGTTGCTGTCCGACGAGGCCGAGGCCGACAACAAGCCGGAGCTGGAAATCTTCGCTGACGACGTTACCTGCGGCCATGGCGCCACCACCGGCGCGCTCGATGAGAGCCTGCTGTTTTACCTGCGCGCCCGCGGCCTGTCCGAAAAGGAGGCCCAGGCGCTGCTGATCCAGGCTTTTGTGGGCGAAGCGATTGAATCGATCGTCAACGATGACCTGCGCGAACTTGCGATCACAGCCGCGCAGCGCTGGCTGGAGGCAAGGGGATGACAATGCATCCGGCGGTTTCCAACGGTGCATATGACGTCGCCCGCGTGCGGGAGGATTTCCCCGCGCTGGCGATGAAGGTTTATGGCAAGCCGCTGGTCTATCTCGACAACGCCGCTTCCGCGCAGAAGCCGACCGCCGTGCTCGACCGCATGACGGAAGCCTACAAAAGCGAATACGCCAACGTGCATCGCGGCCTGCATTACCTCGCCAATGCCGCGACCGAGGCGTACGAGGGCGGCCGCGCCAAGGTGGCAAAGTTCCTCAACGCCGCGCGCACCGAAGAGATCGTCTTCACCCGCAACGCCACCGAGGCGATCAACCTCGTGGCGTCGTCCTGGGGCGAGCCCAACATCAAGGCCGGCGACGAGATCGTGATCTCCATCATGGAGCATCACTCGAACATCGTACCCTGGCACTTTTTGCGCGAGCGCCACGGCGCCGTGATCAAATGGGCGCCGGTCGATGACGAAGGTAATTTCCTGATCGACGAGTTCGAGAAGCTGCTGACCGACCGCACCAAGATCGTCGCGATCACGCAGATGTCGAACGCGCTCGGCACCATCGTTCCGGTCAAGGACGTCGTGAAGCTGGCGCACGCACGCGGCATTCCGGTATTGATCGACGGCAGCCAGGCCGCTGTGCATCTGGCGATCGACGTCCAGGACATCGACGCCGATTTCTACGTCTTCACCGGTCACAAGCTGTACGGCCCGACCGGCATTGGTGTGCTCTATGCCAAGCATGAGCATCTGGTCGCGATGCGTCCGTTTAACGGTGGCGGCGAGATGATCCGCGAAGTCGCCCGCGACTGGGTCACCTATGGCGACCCGCCGCACAAGTTCGAGGCGGGCACGCCCGCGATCGTGGAATCGATCGGGCTGGGCGCTGCGATCGACTACGTCAATTCGATCGGCAAGGAGCGAATCGCCGCCCACGAGCACGATCTTCTGACCTACGCCCAGGATCGGCTGCGCGAAATCAACTCGCTGCGCCTGATCGGCACCGCGCGCGGCAAGGGACCGGTGATTTCCTTCGAGATGAAGGGCGCCCATGCCCATGACGTCGCGACCGTGATCGACCGGCAAGGAATTGCGGTGCGCGCCGGCACCCATTGCGTGATGCCGCTTTTAGAGCGGTTCAATGTCACAGCCACCTGCCGCGCGTCGTTTGGAATGTATAATACCCGGGAAGAAGTCGACCATCTGGCACAGGCGCTGATCAAGGCGCGGGAATTGTTCTCATGAGTGATACGGCCGAAGTCAAAACCGCCAACATGGAAACCCAGTCGGCGCTGCCGCCGGAGGAGACCGAGCGGCTCGGGACCGAAATCGTCGCCGCGCTAAAGACGGTGTTCGATCCGGAAATCCCCGCTGACATTTACGAGCTCGGCCTGATCTACAAGGTCGACCTCAAGGACGACCGCGGCGTCGACGTGACGATGACGCTGACCACGCCGAACTGTCCGGCGGCCGGCGAACTGCCGACCATGGTGGAGAACGCGGTCGCGAGCGTTCCCGGCGTCGGCGTCGTCAATGTGAACCTGGTTTGGGACCCGGCCTGGACACCGGATCGCATGTCCGACGAGGCGCGCCTCGTTCTGAATATGTGGTGAGTTGCGTGAGGGCTTAACGGCTTTAATGACTGGCATTGAATTGCCGCTGGAAATGATCACATGACTGATATGACACCCGCTTCACCCGCGCCAGCCGCCAAGCCGAAGCCGCGGCCTCGCCCGCAGGTCATGAAACTGACCGAGGCGGCCGCACAGCGGATTACGGAGCTGACCAAGCGCGCCGATTCCGAGATCGTGGGCTTGCGCGTCGGCATCAAGAACGGCGGCTGCGCCGGGCAGTCGTACACGGTGGAATACGCCCATGAGGTTCGTCCGACTGACGAAGTGGTCGAGGACCGGGGCGTAAAGATCCTGGTCGATCCCAAGGCGGTGTTGTTCCTGCTCGGCACCGAGATGGACTACAAGGCCGACAAGATGCAGGCCCAGTTCATCTTCAACAATCCGAACCAGGTCTCCGCCTGCGGCTGCGGCGAGTCCGTGCAACTGACGGCCGCGAAGGTTTAGGTTCACCCACCGACCTCATCCTGAGGAGCGCGCACCGCGCGCGTCTCGAAGGAGGGCCGGAGGCGAGATAGGGGCCTCATGGTTAGAGACGCCGCAAGCGGCTCCTCACCAAGAGGGGATGACGTCGGGGCTGAGGCCACATGGACCGCGATTTCCTGATCGACCTGTTCGCCGATTTCGGTCCGGTCACGATCCGCAAGATGTTTTCCGGCTACGGCATCTCTGCCGACGGCACCAACTTCGCACTCGCGCTGCGCGCTGGGCTTTATCTTCGTGCCGATGAACAAACGATTCCGCAATTCGAAGCCGAGGGATCGCAACCATTCCAATATCAGACGCGGACCAAGACGGTCACTGTGAACTCGTACTGGCAGTTGCCGGCGCGGCTGTTTGACGATTCCGAGGAACTGGCGGATTGGGCGCGGGCGGCGCTGGCCGCGGCGCAACGTGCGGCGCTTCGCAAACGGCCGAAGGCACGCAAGGCGGTGAAGCCGAAGGTTTCGAGCAAGGCTGTGAGCAAGCCGGCTGCTGTCCGCAAGCCGGCGGCGAAGCGGCGGGCAACGAAGGCGAGGAAAGCGCCGCGCCGGTAATTGGCGCTCAGGCGACCTGGCTGCGGCTTTCGGCGGCGTATTCGGGGTCGACTTCGCAGATCACGCGGTTGCGGCCGTTGCGCTTGGCGGCGTAGAGACAGGCGTCGGCGCGCTCGATCAATGAATCCGTATCATCGTCCGGTTTAAGCATGGAGACGCCGACGGAGATGGTGACGCGGCCGAGAATTTCGCCGGTGGATTTCTTCTTCAACTCCTTCGCCATCACGGCGCGGCGGATGTGGTCGGCGACCGTCAGCGCCTGACGCAGCCCCGTGTTGGGCAGCACCACCGCAAATTCCTCGCCGCCATAGCGGGCGGTGATGTCCTGGCCCTTGATGGTCTGCTTCAGCGACATCGCCACCAGCCGCAGCACCTGATCGCCGGTGAGATGGCCGTAGGAATCGTTGAACGATTTGAAATGATCGATGTCGAACATCAGGAGCGACAGCGGCTCGCCGCTTGCCAGCGCCGCCCGAACCGCCATGTCGAACGAGCGGTCGAAATATTTACGGTTGCCCAATCCGGTCAGCGGATCGGTCAGGCTCTCGGCGCGGATCGCTTCGAGGCTGTGCTGAAGATTGCTGATCTCGGTCTTCGACAGCGTCAGGCGATTCTCCAGCGCCTTGTTGGTCTCTTGCATTTCGTGGGTCGATTTCATCAGGCCGTCGACGACCGCCTTGATCTGTTCGCGGCTCGTTGCGTTCCTGAGCTTCTCGTTCGCACCGGTCAGCTTGGCGTCATAGCTCTGCGACATGCCGAGCGCGTCGATGATCAGGGTCATCACGTCGTCGATTTCGCCGATCACACGCGCACCGACCTTGTCGATGCGGTCGGAGGCCTTGATGTGGGAGAGATAGGTTTCGTAGATCTGTTCGAGATCGGACTCGCTCAGCCTGCCGTTGCGAGCCAGGGTCTCGTTGATGATCTTGTTGAGGGCTGCATTGTACCCGGTCGCGTAGACGTACCAGATTTCGTAATTGCGCGGGACGGCGGTTTGCCGGAGGGATTTGATCTGGCCCAACGCCACTTCGGCAAACGCCAATGTGCGTTCGTGTTCGTCCAGCAGCTTGACCACTGATCCGTCCCCAATATCGAGCAGCGCCGCTCGTTGCCGTGCCGCAATGATTAAATTATCGACGGCAGGTTAAGGGAGGAGAATGAACGGCCGGTAAACGGTTCCGGCCGCACGGCGCGTGGCGGATTCGTTCAGACGCGGGCGCGAACCGGCCGCAACAGGAACGCCGGAAGATGCGAGTGATCGGCGGGCTCCGATTCAGCATCGCGCTGGGCGCGCCGTGGTTCCGGACGACCGATCGAGGGCACGCGCGAAGGCTGTGCAGGGGCGGGCGGTGTGAAGGCTGGGGCCGCTGCCTGCGGCTGCGGGCCGGCACTGCGGCCGTTGCCCTTGGCATGCCGCGGTTCGCGTTCGCTGCGCTTGTCAGTACCCTTATCCGCACCTTTGGCGGCGCGCGGTTCGCGTTCGCTGCCATCGCTACCCCTGGCAGCACGTGGCTCGCGTTCACGCCGCGGCTTGCGGCCGCCGCGCGAACCATCCCGGGAACCCTCGCGTGAGCGATGTTCGCGCGGCTGGTCGCTCTCGCCGGACGAATCGGCGGCCACGGCATAATCGCCTTCCGCGGGGGGAATGTTTTGCCCGATCAGCCGTTCGATCGCGGCGATCGATTTGTTGTCGAGCGAGGTGACGATCGAAATCGCGGTGCCGGCGCGTCCGGCGCGGCCAGTGCGGCCGATGCGATGCACGTAGTCGTCGGCATGGTGCGGCACATCGAAATTGAAGACGTGGCTGACGGCGGGAATGTCGAGGCCGCGGGCGGCGACGTCGGAGGCGACCAGCAACGGAATCTCGCCCTTGCGGAATTGATCCAGAGCTGCGGTGCGCGCCGACTGGTCCATGTCGCCATGCAGTGCACCGACGCTGAAGCCGTGCTTCTGCAGCGACTTGTAAACAACGGCAACTTCGCGCTTGCGATTGCAGAAGATGATCGCGTTGTTGAGATCCTTGGCGTCGCGCAACAGGCGGCGAAGCAGTTCGCGCTTCTCGTGCGGCTCGCGTCCGCCGCGAACCTGGAACTGCGATACGCCCACCGCGGTCGTGGCGGGCTTGGAGACCTCGATGCGCTCGGGATTGTGCAGGAAGTCCTGGCTGATGCGGCTGATTTCCGGCGGCATCGTCGCGGTGAAGAACAGTGTCTGCCGCGTGAACGGGACCAGCTTGCAGACGCGCTCGATGTCGGGGATGAAGCCCATGTCCAGCATGCGATCGGCTTCGTCGATGACCAGCAGTTCGACGCCGGTGAGCAAGAGACCGCCGCGTTCGGTGTGGTCGAGCAGACGGCCGGGGGTCGCGATCAGGACGTCGACGCCGCGCGTCAGTTTGGTGTCCTGGTCGCCGAACGAGACGCCGCCGATCAGGAGGGCTACGTTGAGTTTCTGGCCGACGCCGTATTTGTCGAAATTCTCTTTCACCTGTGCCGCGAGTTCGCGGGTCGGTTCGAGGATCAGGGTGCGGGGCATTCGGGCCCGGGCGCGGCCCTTTTCCAGCATGGTGAGCATGGGCAGGACGAAGGCAGCGGTCTTGCCGGTGCCGGTCTGGGCGATGCCGAGAACGTCTCGCCGTGCGAGAACGTGGGGGATCGCCTGTTCCTGGATGGGGGTAGGGGTCGTGTAACCTGAAGCCGCAACAGCGGCGAGAACCTTATCGGAAAGGCCGAGATGGGAAAAAGACATTGAGCCTCTAGTCGACACCGCCGTTCGGAATCGAGGGTAAAAAGGCTGTCGCGTTTTGCCCCGAAACGGCGCGCTTTTGAAAAGCTGGGGGCTCTGACTTACGCAGACGAGCGGCTAACCTAGAGAATCGCGTTTCGATCCAAGGCCGCGTTGAGGGCGAACATAGGGTCGAAATGGCCAAAGTCAATCTGGGAGCGGGCCAAAAGGCCGAAAAGCCTTAATGTTTTCGCACAAATAAGCGCAGAACCCGTCATTTGCCCGTCAAATGAACCGATGCTGGCTGGCCGGATAAAGGGGCGCTGGCAGGCCCGGAAGGAGCGCCTTGCGCCCTGAATTCGCCGGGGGTCATCCCGACAGCGATATGAAAGACCCGATAGAACGTCGCCAGACTCTCGAAGCTGCAGGCGCGGGCGACTTCCGAGACTGGCCGTCTCGGCGCCTCACGGAGCAACTGTCCGCTCAGGCGGATGCGCTGCGCGATCACGGTCCGGGAAAAGCTGTGGCCTGTGCCCTCGAACAGCATGTGCATGTGGCGGACCGAAATCCCAAGCAGGCCGGCGACCATCGCGGCCGAGAGGCTCGCTTGCGACAAATGGCGCGCAATCAGCCGGCGTGCCAGCGACAGGCGGGCCACGCGCAATGCCCGTTGTCCGCGTCGGCTTCCTGCCGCGATCATGCCGCGCTCGATCAGCGCCAGCTCGGCCAGCGCCTTGACCAGTGGCACGGATCGCGTCGTGTCACCATCCGCCATCGCCTCCTTGAAGTCGGCGAAGCTGGCTTCCACAAGGGGTGCCAATCCACGATCGCCTGATGTCTCCCGACCGACGTCGTGGCAGACCAAACCGGGCGCCGGCGTCTTGTGGATCCGTAGGCCAAAACCGTCCGCGACAGGAGGCGAGCCGCCAGGCGCCGATCTCGTATCGCAATCGAGTTCGTGCTCACCATGCATGGCGGAGGACACCTTTGCCTGCGCAAGTGCGCGTGACGTTGGAGAACTCGCTTTTCCCAGATGAACCTCGGCCTGTCCTGAAACGGGGAGCGGAAGTTCTGAAGTTTTTCTGAAATTAGGTGTGATCGGGCGCCAGAAAGGGCGTTTCCAGCCTTTTCCGGCGGATGCCGATCCGTGGTACGGAGATCGTGGCCCGGAGCACCTGACCGATGCGGTGCGATGACGGGAGCCGAGTGATTGAACCGCTGCGGTGGGGAGGCCGACTACGTCATGAAATGGCCGCAGCAGCCGGGATTGGTCGTGCCGGGGGAACCTTGATGAGGCGTTGGATTTCAAGATTTTTGGCGGCGGCCGGAATGGCTGCCGCCTTCGCGGTATCCGCCGTGCCCGCGCACGCGGAAAAGCGCGTTGCGCTCGTGGTCGGCAACAACGACTACCGGAACGTGCCCAAGCTGCAGAAGGCGGTCAACGACGCCCGCACCATGGGCGATACGCTGAAGCAGCTCGGCTTCACGGTGATGGTGGCGGAAAACCAGAACCGGCAGGCGTTCAGCCAGACGCTGCTTGCCTTCGACAGGTCGGTCGAGGCCGGCGACACTGCGTTCTTCTTCTATGCCGGCCACGGCTTTGAAATCGCCGGCCAGAATTTTCTGCTGCCGACCGACGTTCCGGCGGCGACTGAAGGCCAGGAAGAACTGGTGCGCGACGCCTCGGTTCTCGCCGACCGCATCATCGAGCGGCTGCAGAACCGCAAGGTCCGCACTGCCATTCTGGTGTTCGATGCCTGCCGCAACAATCCGTTCGAGCGCGCCGGCACGCGCGCCGTTGCCGGTGGCGGCGGGCTAGCACCGATGACGCAGTTGCCGGAAGGCGTGTTCTCGATCTTCTCGGCGGGGCCGCGGCAGACCGCGCTCGACCGGCTCTCCAACGATGATGCCAATCCCAATTCGGTGTTCACCCGCACCTTCGCGAAGCAACTGACGGAGCCCGGCGCGAACCTCGTTCAGGTTGCGCAGCGCACGCGGCGTCTGGTCAGCGAAATGGCGGAGACCGTCCGCCACAAGCAGATCCCGGTCTATTTCGACCAGATGGTCGACGACGTATTTCTGAACGGCATGGCGAGCAAGGCGCAGCCCGAAGCGGCGGCGAAGCCCGCCGAGCCGCTGCAGAAGCTGGCGGCCCTGCCGCCGGTGCAGCAGCTCAAGCCGCAGAACGATTCCGTCAACGCGCCGATCGCGATGTTCTCGCGCCACAATGGCGGCTGGACCGTGGTGTTCTCGATCGCCGATCCGACGCTCGGCATTTCCTGGCGGCTCGGGGAGGCCGGCGATTTCCGCGAGACCGGCTTCACGGATACGCTCGACCCGCGGACCCGCAAGCGGATGCCCAACCCGTCGGTAGAGCTGCCGGCGGATGCACCTGCGGCCGTGATCCAGGTGCGCTATGTCGACAGCAACGGCGAACTGCAGGGCCCGTTCCCGATCCGCTTCGATCCGGAAGCCGCCCTGATCCGCGACCAGCGCAAGATCCTCGACATGACCGCAACGAGCTGGCTGGCGTTCCGCGAATTCAACGGCCTGCTGGTCTACTACACGCATCTGATGTCGTATCGCTGCGCGATCCGCGAAGTGCGCGTCGGCATCGACTCGACGGTACCCGACAAGGTTCTGAAAATGCCGCCGTGCGATCCCCGGGATCCCAGTGTCATTCCGCACGACGCGACGCCCTATTTGAAGCTCGCCCCGCAGACCCGGTCGGTCTCGGTCGAATTGACGTATCGCGATGGCAGCGTGTCGGAGATCAAGAGTTTCCGGCGGTAGTGTTTCCGCAGGATGGGTGTAGCGGAAGCGATACCCATCGCCCACACGACGGCATTGATGGGTATCGCTGCGCTCCACTCATCTCACCGCGGCGTATTCCGCCAAGGTTGTATGATCCTGATCATCCAATGAGAGGGCGCAGCAATGCCGGCTGCTCGACGGAATAATTTCGCGCGGCAGGCAGGATGACCCAAATCAGCCTGAGTTTGTTCACCAAAACGCCGTTTGCGCACAGCGATACTGGGAGGGTTTCAAGGGGTGGGCTGCGCCGGGAAGCGAGGCCGCGCCGCCGGATATGAGTTCGTCGAGCAAGGTGTATGTAAGTGCGTATCTCAAACGTCCTCTCCAGATCCGGGCCGATCGCCGTAAGGCTGCGTTCGCCGGTATCGCTGCAGTGCTTCCCCGCAGATGATGTCAGTGCAGGCGTGCGATGTCAGAGCTGACCGCACCCGCCGTACGGCTGGGAATCCCCGCGCAGATCGGCACGTGGCCGCAATCCCGGCTCTGGCTTCTCAGTGTCGATCTTTACCCGGCGCTGGCTGCCGCTTCGCTGCCATGGTCCACGACGGCGGTTTCCGTTTTCATGGTGTTGTGGCTGCTCGTGGTCCTTCCCACGATTCGCTGGGAGGAATTTTTCGAGGCGCTGCGCGCGCCGGCGAGCTACCTGCCGCTGGCCTTGCTGGCGTTGGCGGCGGCAGGCCTGCTCTGGACAGACGATTCCTGGCCGGTCGGAATTCAAGGCTTCGTGCCAGTGTCGAAGCTGCTGGCCGTACCGTTGCTGCTCTATCACTACGAACGCTCCGAGCGCGGGCATTGGGTGCTGTTCGCGTTCCTGGCCGCCTGTGTCCTCCTCATGGGATTGTCATGGGTAACGTACTTCGCGGACTGGAAGGTGCAGCCGGGCGGGATCGCTGGCGTGCCCGTCAGAAACTACATCGACCAAAGCCATGAATTCGCGCTGTGCCTGTTCGTCATGGCGCCGCTGATCTTGTCGTTGGCGACCAACGGCCATCGCGCGTGGACCCTCGCTTTCGCGGCCGTCATGCTGGGCTTCTATCTCGACATGCGGTTCGTCGCGACCTCGCGCACGGCATTCGCCTACTTCCCGATTTTGCTGATCGTGTTTGCCGTCAAATATCTGAGTCGGCGACGCGCGACTTACTTCCTGCTGCTTGCGGCAGCCGTCGAATTCGCTGTCCTGCTCTCATCGCCCTATCTGCGTGACCGGGTCGGGCGCACGGTGGAGGACTACAAGGTCGATCGCGACACCAGTGCCGCGACCTCGAACGGCCTGCGACTGGCGTATTGGCGCGTTTCCATCAAGTCGATTTCCGAAGCGCCGGTTTTCGGCCACGGCACCGGATCGACCCTGCAGCTCTTCAGCCGCGAAGCCGAAGGCAAGAGCGGCGAATGGGCCAACATCATTCGCAACCCGCATAACCAGACGCTTTACGTCGCGATCCAGTGGGGCATGCTCGGCTGCCTCGTCCTCTATGCGATGTGGTACTTTCATCTGCAGCTGTTTCGCGGATCCTCTTTTGCATCATGGATCGGCCTGGTGGTCGTGGTGCAGAACTTCATCAGTTCGCTGCTCAATTCCCACCTGTTCGATTTCCACGAAGGCTGGGTATACGTCCTGGGCGTCGGTGTCGCGGGCGGAATGGCCGCTCGCGCGCAGCGTCTATCCGGCACTATGCAGGCTTGGAATAAACGAGCCTGATCTTGGCGACGCGGCTGGTCCCGGCCCGTCTCTCGCTACTTTTGTTGAATACGACCGAGATAGTCGACAACGGCGAGGATGCGTTTTCGCACGACGACTTCCGGGCTTTGCTCCGGCCCGGCCATCTTCCAGTAGGACGGATCAACATAGTGAGGCAGGTTGATAATGGGGTTGAACCGTTCCCCCCAGATTGGCATTTCGCGCGTGCCGTGAGCGGGAACTGTTTTCGATCCATCGATGGTTTCGTAAACGGCGTTGTGGGGAAAGACCCCGTTGTTGTTCCTGGCCAACATCGTCAGATCGGAAGGCGGCACCTTGAGCTGCTCGCGGAGAGGTCCGTTGCCTTTTCCATCCGCGCCATGACAAGTCGCGCACGAAGACTGAAATTCCAACTTGCCGATGTCGAGGTCTTGAGCCTGAGCTGCACCTGCAATTCCGGCGGAAAGGCCGGCTATCATCAACCACTTCAGGCTACTGGCGATCATATCGTGCCCCCGCCGACGGCTTCAGATAGATCTTATAGCGGGCTTTTGCTTGGTTGAGTTTGACGCAGGTCAATGCAGCAGCCGCTTTGGGGCAATCGCGTCACTATCGGCCGACCAGTTCCGGTCCTTGCATCTTCATTCCCAATACTTGCGGTGCGAAGACCGGAAGAACGCGGCTATTCTGGTTCTCGGGCTTCCGCTGGCCACCACGATTTCCATCTATCAACTCAGGGGGTGGACCGCGTTGCGAAGCGGACTCGCGGGAAGCAGCTCTTTGGGCAGCGGAAGGCGAAGCTCGGGAAGCGGAGCTGGAAGGCCCGATGACGGCGCTGTTTTCGGGCGCAGGCTGGAGTTTGAAAACAATTCCCTCAGCAGCCGTCGAATAGCGGGCTCGACCTTCGCGCAGATGAACCAACTGACCAGGACCAGCATGGTTATACTCGCCCATACCGCCAGGGAGGCATCGACGCCGGCATCGGTCAGGACACGGATCATCGCCGTGCCGGTGACGTTGTGGGTCAGATAGAGCGGGTAGGTGATCAGCCCGAGCGTCCTCAGATAAGCCGGCGCTTCAGGCGAAGCGGTGCCGGTAGCCTGCCGGCTTTTCTTCGCGGCGAAGCCAATGAGCAGCACCGCCGCAGCCCAAACGAGGATCGGCAAGAAGACCGGTTCATCCGAAATGGCGGGTATGGCTTTCAGAAGGAAATCGGAGAAATAGTAGATCTCGGCACATCCGGATAGGCAAGCCACGGCCACGGCGACCCATTCGAGAGTCGTCAGTGTTCTATTCGCCGACATGAACAGCCAAATCCCGAGCGCGAAGAAGCAGCCATGGTTCAACATCCATGTTGCGCCCGGCACGCGGAACATCAGGACCATCCAATAGAGCATGTTGGATTCGAACGCACCCGACAGCACCACCATGGAGAAGGCGTTGAACGCGGCGCTATAGATGGTGAGACCCCAGGCCAGATGCCGCAGCGTGACTTTCTTCGTGAGCAGCGTGCAAAACACCAGCCCATAGAAGGCCATTTCCGCCGCCAGCGTCCAATAGACCGCGTCAAGCCACTTACCGTTGATCCCCTTGGGAATGAGCAGCATTGCCTGAAAGTAGGGAAGAATGAGCTCGGATGCCTTGTCACGCAGAAAGATGAGCAGAATGAGCAAGCTCAACGTGGAGGCAATCCAGACCGCCGGATAAAGCCGCAGTGCACGCCCGAACAGAAACTCCTTTGGGGAAGACTTGCTCGCGGAGTTCGCGATCACAAAACCGGAAATGACAAAGAATATTTCAACGCCCACCCAGCCGAACCACGTGTAAGGCGCGGCGTTCGGAAATTGAACGTCGGCGGCGAATAGCTGCTCAAAGCCCTGAGGGGCGCCGATTGAAGCCCCAGCCCAGGAGTAGAACATCAGGTGAAAAACCGCGACGAAGAGAGCGGCCCCGAAGCGCAGCGGATCCAGCAATGAGAAATAGTTTTTCACGGGAATTCACCAGGTTCATGGAGCAATCCCGTTGCAATTATTGGATCCGTTCAACCCGCTCTTTGACGAAGGTCACACAGCAGCTTGGCGAGGCCTCTGGAGGCGCGGCGACAAGCCAAGCTTGTGGGATTGATGCAGCCATCGGCGGCGTGAATGTATGTCTCGGACTGCGCCACTGAGCGGACCTGGCGAAGGTTTCTGCAGGCGCAAAGCGATCATTGTGCGCGGCGGCCGCGACGGGAGGGGATTCTTTTTTGCCCGCCGCCGGTGTTTGCTCCCCGCGGAGGAAGGGCGATGCGGGGATTCCTGGGAGAGGAGATCCGCGAAGGCGCTTTTTCGGACGTCCACGCCTGGGCGCCCGGTCAGGTCGTGAAGCTCTTCAAGGCCAGCGTCCGCCCACGCAATACCCCAGGTAAACCGGCTGCCCATTCCGACGATTGCATGCGCAGCCAGCCTAATTGATCACATCGTTTGTGATGACCATCACTGATTTCCTGCCAGGAGGACAATAGACCCACTGTTGCCTGTCACCGACTGGCCGCCAAACACACGATCGGATCGACGATCGACTGAGACTGACGAGGAAAAGTGACTATCACCACGGAAAATCAAGCCGTCATCCCTATCCATAAGTTGCAAGGGATTGCCTCATCCATAATCGGGGTAACCTCCATCATTTTCAACTTGCTGCTGGTCGGGATGGTAAAGAGCGGCACCGAACCACCAACGCCCATGAGTACCGCCCTGTCGGTGCTTTCCAACGGAATGCTGTGCGTCAACCTGATTGGAATCGCGTTGGGCTTTTTTGGCGCCAAAGATAGCTCGTCGAGAAAACTCTATCCGCTATTCGGGCTTACCCTAAACGTCGCCATCTTAATGTCCTTCCTGGTGCTGGCCCTTGTCGGACTGTCGATGAAAGCTCCCTGACGTCGTACAGGTGCTGGTCCAATGTCGCTGATGGGCCATCAACGGACCTCGGCGTGCTCAATCGCGATGTCCGCTCTGCGCCAATGAGCCGAATTCGTCAGCCTCACAGGTCACTTCCAAAAAGTGCCGACGGCGACATAGCGGGCTCACTCGATCACTTCGTCGGCGTGGGGACGTAGCGGCCGCGCTGGAGGCTCGGCCCGATGTCGATCATGCCCAGATCCACCAGCGTGCGATGGAATCGGCGCTTCCGTTCGGAAGGCGATGCAAAGTAAGTGTCCCGGCAATGCTCAAGCAGGCTGGCGCGGGTGGCAAATATCGGATCGAGCGGCAGCCCGGCTTGCTGCAGCGCAATGGTGCCAAGGAAAGCAATGTCGAGGTCCGCCCCTGGTCCTGGAGCCAGACGATCGGGGCCAGTGTTTAGCGACTCTATCGCATAAAATGTGCGGAACGCGCGCCGCGGATCGGCGGGGAGCTTGAGTTGCCGATCGATCCGCTTCGCCAATACCGGCTGATGGTCCCCGTAGTGCACGATGAGCATCGGACGTTTTGGAAAATTCGTCGTCAGTTCACGCTTGAGCCTTTTCCAGGTCGAGGCGGTCTCGGCAAGCCTAGCGTAATATTCGGCATATTGAGCATCGGGGAGGCTTGATACGGCAAAGGCGCGTTCCCTCTCGAACTGTCCGGGGGCTGCCAAGCTTCGGGTATGGGGGCCGTGATTGAAGTTGGTCAGTGCATATAGAAAGCGGGGCGCCGGGTCGGCTGCGATGGCCTTCGTGTGGGCCGCGAACGCCGCTTCCAGAAAGATGGCATCGGAATTCGTCGTCTCGAACTGGCGGACGTCGAACGGGGGAGGGAAGTCGTCCGCGAAGATGCGTTCGCCAATGCCAATCGAACGGTAAAATTCATCGTAGCTGAGAAAACTGCGACGGCAGCTCGACGCCAGCATGGTCCTGTACCCAAGCGCAGCCAACGCGTGGGGAAGGCTGTTGTGAAACCGGCCTGCGCCCTGCTTGAAAAGGTAATAGGCCTTTGAACCGAAGCTTGCACTGGAAAGACCGGTCAACAGGCTGAATTCGGATTGCCACGAACCTCCGCCGAAAATGTCGACGTTGAGGATTCCATGGAGGCCATTCCCTGGAGACAGAAACGCTTCGACCGTCGGCTCGATCGGAAGTCCCAAGATGCGGGGATCGAAGATCGATTCATGCTGGATGACGATAATGTCGGGGTAGTCGATGGTGCGCGCCGGGACGGCCGCCATCAGCGGCAACGGGTCATTTGCAATATCGCTCAGCGCCAATCCGCCGGCTTGCCGCCAGGAATGTGGATCAATCAGCGAAGCCATGAAGGTCGAATAGAAGCACCGCCGCTGGGCCGTGATCCGCTGGAAGGCAATGCCGCCGCCGCTCAGGCGGAAGGCCATTGCAACGCAAACAAGCGTAACGCTGAACAAGAAAACTCTGACGTCCAAGGGAACGGACGGACCGGCTCCGTGGGTCAGGGTCGCGATGACAACCAGGATGAATGCGGCAGTGCCGGTCAGAACGGCTAATACGGCGCGCGGATACTGCGATACAAAAAACGGAACGGTGCCCGCAAACATCAGCGGCACGTCGGTGACAGTCAGCTTGAGCGCGCTGTGGTCATGCTTGATCGTCGATGCGGCGGTGATGGCTGCGGCCAGCACGCCGGCCAGCAGCATCGCCCTGTCGAAATCGCCAACGAGAAACGAGATTGCGGCCGCGCTAAGGAACAGCGTCGCGATCGCGAATGGCAGGTGCTCGGCGCTGCGTTCCGCCAGCACAATGACACCGATCGCCGCCAGCAATATCAGGGTCAGGATCATGGGAGCAGGGTAGCCGGAGGTGAGCGGAATTCAACCCGCGTCACCTGCCGGCAGCTTGCGATTTGATCGAGACGCCTAGGCGCATGGCTCGTTTCCGGATGCGTTCCGGCGATCGATCCATCGCCTTTGCTATCTGCTCCAGCGTCCTTTTGGATTTGGCTAATTCCAGTAAGCGACGATCGTCCTTGAAGGACCAGGATTTCCGAACCATCGCCAAAAAGCTTCCTCCGCAGACAAACGGCAAGATCGGTACCCAAGCAGTGAGTATGTCGCCGAAAGTTCCCAAAGGTTCATTGAAGACGGCGCCGCCAGCCTTGGGGAGCAGCCTGACTCAGGCTCTTGAACGCGCCGCTCGCCGTTAGGCATTTCGTAAACGGTTGCGCTGTATCTTGGGGGCAATCGCGGATTGCCCCCAAGGCCCCGCGGGATTTAGTAACCGCGTAGGAAGCCCGCCAACTCAACCTGGCGGGCTTCTTGGTTATGGGAACGTTCCTGGCTGGTCGGCAGTTTGGCGGCGACGGAATCTTGCGAGGAACGGAAACGTCCCGGCATCAGGCCATGCAGCGTAACGACCCGCGTCGCCTTTGTCTTGGGGGGGCGGGGCCGCCTCTAGGGTACGAAGCGGCCCCTGATCGCGCAGTACGCAGGCTAACTGGGGGCCAATCTGCGCGACTGCAGGCCACGCTAGACTTGTTTGGATCGGCCGCAACGAAACTCGCATGTTAAGCTTGATGTCCGTCGCGCAGGTTAATTCTGGAACCCGGACGGCATCAGGTGAACAGGTTAACGCCGCTTTGCGCTTCAGGAGCGCGCCGCTCTCGCGCATGGCCGCGGACATCATGGAGAGCCCGGCGCGACCTTTTTCCAGGCTTCGTAGAGGTCTTCACCGTCGTCGCGAGCGCGAAGCCCCTGCAGTTTCATTTCGCGCTGGTTCGGCGGGCGTGCGAGCTCGACATAGCCACGTTCCGCGGAAAGCCCATAGGGGGCGCCATCCTCGTTGGAATAGGCGTAGTAGACGCTCGATACGCCTGACAGGTACATCGCCGTCAGACACATCGGGCAGGGGTATCCGCTGGCATAGACGGTGCAACCGGAGAGGTCGGTGCTGTCGAGCGCCTTTGCGGCGGCGCGCACGGCCTGCATTTCGGCGTGGGCGGTGGGGTCGCACAAATCGTCAACCTGATTGACGGCGCGGGCGACGATTTCGCCTTGCCGGGTGATCACGGCGCCGAAGGGGGCATTGGTGCGCCGACGGACGTTCTCCATCGCCAGCCGGATCGCTTCGATGAGATGCGCTTCCGCTTTGGGGTCCTGGTCCATTCCAGCCTCCTGTTGTTTCAACTGCCGCGATAGGTAGAGAAAAACCACGGCGAGCACAGCATCGGTACGTGATAATGCTGGGCAGGGTCAAAGATGGCAAAGCGTACCGGAACCACGTCGGACAGCCCGTCGGTCGCCTTGAAGTGATCGCCGACATGGAAGCGCAGTTCAAACTGCCCGGTGCGCGCGGACGCCGCTGGCAGAATGGGCGTGTCGGTCCGCCCGTCCGGATTGGTGCGTGTCTCGTTGAGCAGGGTCGGCGGGTCGGTTGCAACGTCGTAGAGTTCGATCTGAAGGCCGGAAAGCGGACGTCCAGTGGTAATGTCGAGGACGTGCGTCGTGATGCCGGTCATGAAGCAACTCCTTGTTCATTCGGGAAGACGGAAGGCGGCTAGCTGCCACGCGAATAGGTGTAGCTCCATGGTCCGAACTGGATCGGAAGGTGGATGCGCTCGGCAATGTTGACCACGCGGATGCGCACCGGCACCTTCGACAGGAATGGCGGCGTGGGCAGCTTGGCTTCCGTGCGAGAAAAATATTCGTCCACGTGCAGGAGCAGCTCGTAATCGCCGGCTTGATAGGATTCGCCGATCAGCAGCGGCTCGTCCGAGCGGCCGTTGGCGTTGGCAGTGACGGTGCGGATAAGCTTGTAACTCGTGCCTTCCAATCGGGAGAAGTCGATGCGAAGGCCGGCGGCGGCTGCGCCGTGGAAGGTGTCGAGCGCATGCACCGTCAGCCGCGGGCTGACGCCATGCAGCACGATCGGTCCGCTCCCCTGGGCCGGTGCCGCCGGTGTTTGCGCGGCCGCGCCCGCGGGCAAAAGCGCTGTGGCGCCCAGCGCCAGTCCTGACAGCGCGAACTGCCTGCGTGCAGGCTGCAACAAGTCGTCATCCGCCATCTGTTCCTCCCGAAGGTTTGTCCAACACGTTCATCCGTCCACCAGAGCGTCGATGCGCCCCCTTGTAATCAATCCGATCTGCTCGAGTGCGGCGCGGCGCTCCATCTCGGTGGTTTGCGATGTGCGTGCGCGGATCGCCTCGAAGATCTGCTGCTTGGTGTTGGCGCGTACGGCGATGATGAACGGGAAGCCGTGACGCTCACGGTAGGTACGGTTCAAGCCCTGAAGTTCATTGCGCTCCGCGCCGGTCAGCGCGTTGAGACCGGCGCTACCCTGCTCGCCGGTGGACTCGGCCGTCATCGTGCCGGTCTGCGCCTCGCGGCCGGCCAATTCCGGATGACCACACAGGAAAGCGAGCTGTTGTTCCTCGGGCGCCCGGCGGACCACGCCCAGCATGGCGGCATGCAGCGCTGCCACGCTGGCAAACGGACGTTCGGACCATGCACCCGCAGCGACCCATGGCGCGTTCTCGAAGGCCGGCCCGAGCACCGCGACAAAGGCGTCGCGGTCCATCGCATTGAGCGTGGTCAGCTCGAATGGAGGCGGGGCGGCTGACACGGGTCGGATGTCTCCCGGTTGGCGGGCAGGTCAGTGCGCCAGCGCTGCGCCGCCGATCTGCTGCTTGCGGAACGCCGGCACGAGGGCGAGGATCAAGAGAGTCGCGCAGAGTTCAACGGCCGCGACGACGTAGAGGCCCGGCGCGAGACTGCCGGTCGCGGTCTTGATGAGCCCGAGCATCCAGGGCGCGCCGAAACCGGCGAGGTTGGCGATCGAGTTGATCAGCGCCACGCCGCCGGCCGCTGCCGTGCCAGTGAGGAAGCGGTTCGGCATCTGCCAGAACACCGGGATGGCGCTCATGGTGCCGACGATCGCCAGCGTCAGCGCCAGCAGTACGACCATCGCGCTCTGGTTCAGGAAGATGGCGATCACGAGGAGCGATCCAGCGCCAAGTGCGGCGGCCAACGCGCAATGGTAACGCGACTCCTGATGCAGGTCGGAATGATATCCGTTCCAGATCATGCCGGCCGCGCCGCAGAGATAGGCGACGGCCATGATCCAGCCCACGGTGACGGGGCTCGTGAAGCCGACTTCCTTCACCAGCGTCGGGCCGTAGAACGTCAGCGACGAGTTGGCCGCGATGATGCAGAAGAAAATCAGGATCAGCAGCCAGATCCTGCCGTTCTTGAGCGCGGTGAGAAAACCGTGTTCGCGGTCGCCGAGCGACTGCCGGTCACGCTCCATGTCCTCGTGCACCAGCTCGCGCTCGCGGGCTGTCAGCCATTTGGCTTCTTCCGGCCTGTCGGTCAGGTAGAAATACGTGACGATGCCGGCGATGACGGAGGGAATACCTTCGAGCAGCAGCACCCATTGCCAACCCGTCCATCCGTTGACGCCGTTCAGGCCGGTCATGATGTTGCCGGCCAGCGGGCCGCCGATCACGCCGGCGAAAGCCGAGGCCGACATGAACATGCCGAAGGCGGTCGCGCGCCGGTCGTTGGGGAACCAGTAGGTCAGATACAGAATGATGCCGGGATAGAAGCCGGCTTCGAATACGCCGAGGAGGAATCGCAGTGCGTAAAACATGACCGGCGTCTGCACGAACATCGTCGCGATCGACGTCAGGCCCCAGCCGATCGTGATGCGCATGATGGTCTTTCGGGCGCCGATCTTCTGCAGCAGCAGGTTGCTGGGCACCTCGAAGAAGAAATAGCCGAGAAAGAAGATGCCGGCGCCGAAGCCGTAGACGGCCTCGCTCCATTTCAAATCGTCGAGCATGGTCAGCTTGATGAAGCCGATGTTGACACGATCGATCCATGCCAGCACCCACAGCAGCATCAGGAAGGGGACGAGGCGCTGAAATATCCTGCGATATACCCCGTCCAGTTCAGTCGTTGCCCGAGGAGTCATATGTGTCTCCTTTGCCGCGCGCCGGTGCGAAGCCAGCATAATCCGAGTCATGAACAAAGCAAATTCCGTGCCGCCAACTTTCCCGAAAATGCCGCAACAAGGTCGGCATAAAGATGCACGGAATGGATTTGTGCTGGCGGCTTGAAGCTACAGCGTTCCGCGCGGGCGTGGGGTCTGGCCCACCAAATGAGACGTTGGCCCAGGCGCGCCGATATGTTTTGATGACGGTAGCCTGTTCGGGTTGAAGGCCCGACTGACAGGCCCGTGCAAAGCGGCCCGTGGCGGTGCATCTACCTGCCATAGAAAAAGAAAAAACGGGAGGATACGGCAGTGCAAACGCCTGGCCGAACCTTGCTGGCCAAAATCTGGGACCAGCACGTCATCTGTCGCATCAGCGACGATACCGATCTGCTTCACGTCGACCGTCATTTGTTGCATGACCTGGGCGGCTCGCGTGGCTTGCTCGATCTCAAAAGTCGCAACCTGCCGGTACACAATCCAGAGCTGACCTTCGCAACGCCGGATCATGCGATCTCGACGGCGCGCGGACGAGCCGGCACCAGCAAGGTCGGGCTGGAATTGCTGGCGGGCTTGCGGACCGAGACCTCGGCGACCGGCATCCGGATGTTCGATGTCGATGAACCCGGGCAGGGCATCGTCCATGTGATCGGTCCTGAGCTTGGACTCAGCCTTCCGGGCTGCCTGATCGTGTGCGGCGACAGCCATACCTGCACCCATGGCGGGTTGGGGGCGCTGGCGTTCGGCATCGGCTCCAGCGAGTTGACGCATGTGCTGGCGACGCAGGCGCTGATCCAGCGCCGGCCGAAAACCATGCGGGTGCGGTTCGAGGGCCGGCTGCCGGCTGGTGTCACGGCCAAGGATCTCATCCTTGCCCTGATCGGTCATGTCGGCGCCGCGGCCGGCACTGGCTACGCGGTCGAGTATGCCGGCAGCGCCATTCGCGATCTGCCGGTCGAGGGCCGGCTCACCATCTGCAATCTGTCGATCGAACTCGGCGCCAAGATGGGCCTGATCGCGCCGGACGAGAAGACGTATGAATATCTGCGCGGACGGCCCTATGCGCCGCAGGGTGCGATGTGGGAGCAGGCGGTTGCGGCGTGGCGAAAACTGCCGAGTGATCCCGATGCGGTGTTCGACCGCGAAGTCGTCATCGATGTCGAAAAGATTATTCCGCAGGTGACCTGGGGCATCAGTCCGGAACACGTCGTGGGTGTCGATGGTCGCGTGCCTGATCCGGGCGAGGTCGCTGACCCCGCGCGTCGTGCCGCGATCGAGACGGCGCTCGACTATATGGGACTGGTGGCGGGCGCACCGATCGCCGGCACACCGGTCGATTGGGTCTTCATCGGTTCATGCACCAACAGCCGGCTCAGCGATCTCAGGGCCGCCGCCGAGATTGCGCGCGGCCGCAAGGTCGCATCGGGCGTTCGCGCCTGGGTGGTGCCGGGCTCGGAGACCGTCAAGCGCGATGCGGTCGCCGAAGGGCTCGACAAGATCTTTATCGATGCCGGCTTCGAATGGCGCGAGCCGGGATGCTCGATGTGCCTTGCCGCCAACGGTGAAGTCGTTGCGCCCGGCCAGCGCTCGGTCTCCACCTCCAACCGCAATTTTGTCGGCCGCCAGGGCCCGCGGGCGCGGACTCACCTGGCAAGCCCGGCCAGTGCGGCGGCCGCCGCCATCGCCGGCGCCATCGCCGACGTGCGAACGATCGGGCGCTGACATGCCGAAACCGTTCAACACCCTGACAGCAATTGCCGCTCCCATCATGCGCGGCAACATCGATACCGACGTCATCATCCGCATCGAGCGGCTGGTTGGAAACTCCATTCGCGGGACGCTCGGCAAATGGGCGTTCGGTGCGCTGCGCTATCTGCCCGACGGTTCGGAAAACCCCGAATTCATCCTGAACCGGGAGCCCTATCGGCAAGCGGAAATTCTGATCACCGGCCCCAATTTTGGCTGCGGCTCCTCGCGCGAAGGCGCGGTCTGGTCGCTGCAGGAAATGGGCATCCGGGCCGTGATCGGCTCGAGCTTTGGCGACATCTTCTTTGCCAATTGCTTCCAGAACGGCATCCTGCCGATCATCGTCGACAAGGAGATCGTCGACAGCCTTGCCGCTGACGTTCAGCAGACCCAGGGGGCAGGGCGCATCAGCATCGACCTGCAGCAGCAGACGATCATCTCGCCTTCGGGACAGCGGCACGATTTTGCGATCGATCCGCGCCGTCGCGAGGGCCTGCTGGAAGGTCTCGACGAAGTCGCGCTGACATTGCAGCGCGACGACGAAATCCGCGCCTTTCAGGCGGCCGACCGGGCGGAACGGCCCTGGATCCACTTCGCAACAACAACGGCAGGAAATGCGACATGAATGATCGGTCCAACATGATCAAGGTCGCCGTGGTCGGCGGCGAGGGCATCGGCCCAGAAGTGACCGCGCAGTCGCAGCGGGTGCTCAACTGGTTTACAGCGAAGCGTGGTGTTCCCGTGGCTTTGCGCGAGGCGCAATACGGCCTCATTCCCTATCTCGCGACCGGCAAGGTGATGCCGCCTGACACCGTCGAGGCGATGGAGGAGGCCGACGCGATCCTGTGGGGCGCGACCGGCGGGCCGGAGACGAAAGAAGTGCCGGCTGCGGCGCGCAAGGCAGGTAGTCTCCTGGGCCTGCGCAGCAAATACGATCTCTACGCCAATCTCAGGCCGATCGTTGCTCATCCGGCGCTGGCGGATTCGGCGCCGCTCAAGGCCAGCGTGCTGAGGGACGTCGACTTCGTCATCATCCGCGAACTGACCAGCGGCATCTATTTCGGCGAGCCGCGTGGCATCGAGACGCTTGCCGACGGGCAGCGCCGCGGTTTTAACACCGAGCAATACACGACCGATCAAATCCGGCGCGTCGCGCGTTCGGCTTTCGAGCTGGCGCGGACGCGAAAGAACAAGGTCTGTTCGGTCGACAAGGCCAACGTGTTGGAGGCCAGCGTGGTGTGGCGCGAGGAAGTCATTGCGCTGCACGAAGCGGAATATGCCGATGTCGAGCTCACGCACATGTATGTCGACAATGCCGCGATGCAGATCGTGCGCGAGCCCAGGCAATTCGACGTGATGGTGACCGGCAATATCTTTGGCGACATCCTGTCGGATTGCGCGGCGATGGCCTCCGGATCGCTCGGCATGCTGCCGTCGGCCTCATTGGGTCCGGTCGATCGGTTCGGCCGGCGCAAGGCGCTTTACGAGCCGGTCCATGGCAGCGCCCCCGACATCGCCGGCAAGGGCGTCGCCAACCCGCTCGGCTCCATTCTCAGCGTCGCCATGATGCTGCGCATGACGCTCAACCGGGCCGAGGATGCGGACCTGCTGGAAAAGGCCGTGGCGAGTGCGTTGTCGGGCGGCGCGCGAACCGCCGATATCGCCGAGGCGGGCGCAAAACGACTTTCAACGCAGGAAATGGGCGACGCGGTGCTGAACGCGCTGGAGAAAGTCGTGGCAAAGGAAAAGGAGCGCGCGTGATGGCACATGTCACCAGACGTTCGGCGCTGACGGTGATTGCGGCCGGCGGCGCCGCGATCGCCTCCGGGAGGGCATGGGCCGAGGACAAGCCCGGCCGCGCGATCTATCCGGTCGCGGTGCCGGTCTATCAGACGCAATTCCTCGCCGACAAATTGGGGTACTTCAAGGAGGCGGGGCTCGACTGCAAGCTGATCCAGGGCGGCAGCGGGGTCAAGACACGCGAAATTATCGCCTCCGCGCAGGGCGACATCGGCATCGGCGATATCACCCATCCGATGCAGCTCTCCAATCGCGGCCGCAATGGCCGCGTGCTGATGCCGGTCGATACCCGCTCTTCTTCGGTGATGTTCATCATCCGCAAGGATCTGTGGGACCAGGGCATCACCTCGCTGGAGAAGCTGACGGAATGGAAACGTCCCGACGGGCGCAAGCCGATCGTCTCGGTGTCGTCGCTGGGCGGCACCAACCACGTCTGGTCGTCCTATTACATGGAGACGATGGAGCTCGACCAGAAAGTCACCTGGATCGGCACCGGCAATGTCGACACCATGCTGGGTTCGCTGAAGACCAGGCAGGTCGATGTCCTCGTCAGTTCGCTGTCGCTGCTCAACGATTCGAAGGAGCAGGGGTGGGGCGCGCTGCTGTTCGACGGCACCGATGAAGCGATCTGGAACAAGTATATCGGCGGCAAGGTGCCGGTGACGGCGCATTTCACGCTGCAGGCGACCATCGACAAGGACCCGCCCAAGATGCAAGCCTTCGTTACCGCGATCTGGCGGGCGACGCAGTGGCTCAGGAAACATTCGCCCGACGAAGTCTATGACACGATCGAGCCCTATGTCGGCAGCACCTCGCGCCCCGCCAACATCCTCGAGATCACGGCGCTGCAAAAGGTCACGGACTATGATGCGTCGATCGACGCTGCGGCTTTCGCCCGCGGCGAAAAGGTCTGGTTCCGGGAAATGACCGGCATCAAACCGCTGACGCCGGCCGATCTGGTCAGCCCGACCTTTATCGAGGCAGCGCGAAAGGCGTATCCGGCTTGAACGTCCAGAACCTTTCCGCTGGCCTGCCGGATGGACAATCCAGTGTCCAGCGCGTCGACGTCAGGGGATTGAGCAAAACGTTTCAGCTTGCCGGCACCGCGATCGAGGCAGTGCGGGATGTTTCCTTCGGCGTCCGCCGCGGCGAGTTCGTCGCCCTTCTGGGGCCGTCCGGCTCCGGCAAGAGTACCGTTCTCAACATGATCGCGACATTGATCAAGCCGACCAGCGGTCAAATCCTGATCGACGGCGTGCCGGTCGTTGCGGGAAAAGCGACGCCCAATGTCGGTTACATCTTTCAGCGCGACACGCTGTTCCCGTGGCGCACGGTTGGCGACAATATCGGCTACGGTCTGGAGCTGGCCGGCGTTCCGGAGGCTGAACGCAAGGAACGGATCGCGGCCTGCGTGGCGCAGGCGGGCCTGCAGGGCTTCGGACAGGCTTATCCGTCGGCGCTGTCGGGCGGCATGCGTCAGCGCGCGGCGCTGATGCGAACGCTGGTGGTGGAGCCGCAGATATTGCTGATGGACGAGCCGTTCGGCGCGCTCGATACCCATACCAAGATCGACATGCATGACGTGCTGCTGCGGATCTGGGAGCGCGAGCAGCAGACCGTTCTGTTCGCGACCCACGACCTCGGCGAAGCCTTGACGCTGGCCGACCGGATCATCCTGTTCTCGGCCCGCCCAGGGCAGATCAAGGACATGTTCGAGGTGGACTTCGCGCGGCCGCGCGATGCGGTCAAGGTGCGTGAGACGCCGCGCTATGCCGAGCTGTTCCAGCACATCTGGCACTCGCTCGGGGAGGAATTCGTCAAGGGGCGCAGGCCATGAGGAGCCGTCGCATCGGCAATACGCTGGCCTGGCAGATCCTTATCTGTGTCGCTGTGCTGTCGATCTGGCAATGGGGCTATGACCTGCATGCGATCGCCCCGTGGCTGGTACCCGATCTGCTCGATCCGTATTTCGTGTCGAAGCCGTCGCAGATCTTCGAGCATTTTTTGATCCTGAGCTGCCTCAAATCCAAGCTCGGCGTATTCAACGGCTGGTTCAACGGCGACTTTGCCAAATGCATGGCGCGCAACGAGAACAATCTCTGGATCGCGACCGCGATCACGCTGAAGAACACGTTCTTCGGTTTTGTCACGGGCGTGTCGAGTGGCTTTGTCGCCGGCTTGATTCTCGGACGTTCAGACCGGCTCAGCGCGATCTTTCAGCCCTTCATCACGGCGGTGAATTCGATACCCCGGATCGCGCTGGCGCCGATCATCGTGCTGGCATTCGGGATCGGCGACACCTCGAAAATCGTGACTTCGTGGATCGTGGTGGTGTTTCTGGTGTTCTTCAATACGTTCGAGGGCGCCCGTTCGATCGACGAAGGCTTTATCAATGTCGCGCGGCTGCTCGGCGCCAGCGAATGGCAGATCACCCGCACCGTCGTGATCCCCTCGACCATGGCCTGGGTGTTTGCCTCGCTGTCGCCGGCGATCTCGTTTGCCCTGATCGGCGTCATCGTCGGCGAATTCATCGGCGCGGAGCGCGGCATCGGCCGCCTGATCATCGAGTCCGAGGCGCGGGCGGAAGCCTCCGGGATGATGGTCGCGGTGATCGTGCTGATGCTGGTGGGGGTGGCGCTTTCGGCCATGATCTGGCGGTTGCAGGCGCACCTGTTACGCTGGCAGCAGCACAATATGGTTGAGTAGGCCCGATGGCTGAGTAGGCTCGGCTCTGTCGATGCGAGGGAGCGAGTGATGAAAACACGTTGCTGCATCGTTGGCGGTGGCCCGGCCGGCATGATGCTCGGCTATCTCCTCGGACGTGCCGGCGTCGATGTCGTGGTGCTGGAGAAGCACGCGGATTTCTTCCGGGATTTTCGTGGCGACACCGTGCATCCCTCGACACTGCAGGTGATGGACGAACTCGGGCTGATCGATGGCTTTCTCAAATTGCCGCATCAGCGCCTGCAGAGGATGGAGGGCATGTTCGGCGGCGAGACGGTGCGGATCGCGGATCTCGGCCGGCTCAACGTCAAATATCCGTTCATTGCCTTCATGCCGCAGTGGGACTTTCTCAACTTTCTGCGCGAGGGCGGCAAGCGGTTCGCGTCGCTGAAAGTGATGATGTCGACGGAAGCGATCGATCTTCTGCGTGACGGCGATCGCATCACAGGGGTGAAAGCCAGGGCGCCCGACGGCGTGATCGATATCGAGGCCGACCTGACCATCGCCTGCGACGGCCGCCATTCGCTGGTGCGCGAACGCGCCGGCCTCGAAGTCGAAGAGATCGGCGCGCCAATGGATGTGCTGTGGTTTCGCGCCGGCAAGCGGGAAGGCGAAACCGAAAACCTGTTTGCCCGCGTCGATCCCGGCAAGATGATGGTGACGTTCGACCGCGGCGACTACTGGCAATGCGCGTTCGTCATTCCCAAGGGGCAGTATGACGCCGTGAGGGCGAGGGGACTGCCCGCGCTGCTCGACGACATCGCGCGGATGGCGCCGGTCCTGAAATCGGGGCTGTCCGAGGTGAAAAGCTGGGACGACGTGAAGCTGTTGACGGTTGCGGTCAACCGGCTGAAGCGCTGGACGCGGCCGGGGCTGTTGTGCATCGGCGACGCCGCGCATGCGATGTCGCCGATCGGCGGCGTCGGCGTCAACCTCGCGGTGCAGGATGCGGTCGCGACCGCCAATCTGCTCGCGTCACGGCTGACGATGGATGGGGTGCCCGCGGAGGACGAACTCGACGCCGTGCGCCGGCGCCGCGAGTTTCCGGTCAGGATGACCCAGCGGATGCAGGTCGTCGTTCAGAACAACATCGTGAACGCCGCGCTGAAGCCGGGCAATCAGCCGCTGAAAGCCCCATTCGTAATGCGGCTGCTCACTGCCGTGCCCTGGCTGCAGGGCATCACGGCGCGGTTTGTCGGCCTGGGTGTGCGGCCCGAGCATGTGCAGTCGCCGATTCGTGGACCTTAGGGCGCTACCGGCGGAGCGTGCAATAAAAGCCCCTGACGATGCCGGAATGAGGAATAATTAACCAATTTGCCCCGCCAAGTCGCAATCAGGACGTGCGAAGGCCGAATCCACAACACTGTTGCAGCGTAGTTACAGCTTTTCCGAGTACTTCTGGTTAGTTTCGCGGCAGAATTTCGGTTTTGCCCAACAGGATGTACCATGAAAAAAATCGCTCTCGCAGTTTCAGCCCTTCTGATGGGTTCCATGTCCGCTTCGGCCGCCGATCTGGCTGCACGGCCCTACACCAAGGCGCCCGCTATTGTGTCGGTCTATGACTGGAGCGGTTTCTATATCGGCGCTAACGGCGGCTGGGGCTCGAGCCACAAGTGCTGGGACTTCACGACCCCGGCCGGTGCCTTCCTTGTTGCTGAAGGTTGCCACGATTCGACCGGCGGTACCGCTGGTGGTCAGATTGGCTATCGCTGGCAGGCCAGCAACTGGGTGTTCGGCCTCGAAGCGCAGGGCAACTGGGCCGACTTCAAAGGCAGCAACACCAGCCTCGCCTTCCCGGCCTTCCGCAATTCCAGCAAAATCGATGCGTTCGGTCTGTTCACTGGCCAGGTCGGCTACGCCTGGAACAACGTCCTGTTCTACGTGAAGGGCGGCGGCGCCGTGGTTTCCGATCGCTTCAATAGCTTCGCGACGGCCACCGGCATTCAGGTTTCGAACAACGTTGACAGCACCAACTGGGGCGGCACGGTCGGCGTTGGCCTCGAATTCGGCTTCGCTCCAAACTGGACAGCCGGCGTCGAGTACAACCACATCTTCTTGCAGGACAAGTCCTATACCTTCATCAACAACGGCGTCGCCGGCGCCGCCGGAACCCTGTTCGGCACCGACCGCATCCGCCAGGACGTTGATCTGGTCACGGTCCGCGTCAACTACCGCTTCGGCGGCCCGGTCGTTGCCCGGTACTGATCTTTCCCGATCTGAAGACCTTAAAAGCCCCGGCATTGGCCGGGGCTTTTTCGTCTGCGTAGAGCTGGCGCCCACCGCCCCGGCTCAGGGAAGCCGCAAAGAAGTCGAAACTGTGTTGCGGCGGTGACAGCGATTCTCGCACATCTCTAGTAAGTCGGTTCCACTTGATTGAAGCGTTTGGGAGATCACCAGTGAAAAAGCTTGTCCTGATGTCCTTGGCTCTCGCGATGGGTTCCATGTCCGCTTCGGCCGCCGATCTGGCGGCGCGACCTTATACCAAGGCTCCCGTGGCTCCGATTGCCGTCTACAACTGGGGCGGTTTCTATATCGGCGGCAACGTCGGTGGCGCTTGGACCAACCAGGAGTGGGTCAATACCGCCAACACCACCCTGTTCGGCGACCTCGCACCCGGCCAGGGATTCCGTCAGCGCGGAACCGGCGTCATCGGTGGTGGCCAGATCGGCTACAACTGGCAGGCCAACAACTTCGTGTTCGGTCTCGAGGGCACCATCTCCGGCCTCGATACCCGGGGCGACGTGCTCAACAACGTCTTCGGCGTCGGACTTGATGACCGGTTCAGCTGGCGTGCCGACTGGATGGCGACGATCACCGGCCGTGCCGGTCTCGCATTCAACAACAACCTGTTCTACGTCAAGGGCGGGTGGGCCGGCGTGAACAACCGCTTGTCGGTCTCCGATACGGTACCGGCGAACACGGGTTCGGGATCGTCGACTCAGTGGCACAACGGCTGGACCGTTGGTGCCGGCTGGGAGTATGGCATCACCGCGAACTGGATCGTCGGACTTGAGTACGACTACTCGGCCTTTGAGACTAAGAGCTACCAGCTCGCTGGCGCCGCGGCTCCGGCCGTCTACACCTTCGATGCCAAGCCCAAGGACATCCAGTCGGCTGTGGTCCGTCTGAGCTACAAGTTCGGTGGCCCGGTCGTCGCGAAATACTGATCGACAGACAAGCCCAAACGAGGAAGCCCCGGTGCGAGCCGGGGCTTTTCGTTTGGTAGATCAGGCAAAACTGGTCTCCGGTTCTGCTGCCTGGAGCGCGATGGCTTTTGGCCGAATCAGCCGTCATCCCTGCGCGGGCACGCCATCCTGTCTCAGCCCATGATCGAGTAGCCACCGTCGACGGGAATCGCCGATCCGGTGACGAAATCTGACGCCGGCGAGGCGAGGAAGACCGCGATCCCGGCAAAGTCATCGATGGCGCCCCAGCGCGCTGCAGGCGTCCGCCCCAGCACCCGGTCGTGCAGGCCGTCGATCTCCTTGCGGGCGCGCTTGGTCAAGTCCGTATCGATCCAGCCTGGCAGCACGGCGTTGGCCTGGATGTTGTCGGCGGCCCAGGCGCAGGCGCAGGAGCGGGTGAACTGCACGATGCCGCCCTTGCTGGCGGCATAGGCCGGCGTGAAGCTGGCGCCGAAGATCGACATCATCGAGCCGATATTGATGATCTTGCCGCCGCCGGCCGCCTTCATGGCGGGATAGACCGCCTGCGAGCACAGGAAGGCGCTGGTGAGGTTGGTCTGGATCACGCTGTTCCACTCGGCGATATCGAGCGCATGCGGCGGCTTGCGGATGTTGATGCCGGCATTGTTGACGAGGATGTCGATTCGGCCGAGCTCGCCGGTGACGCGGCTGACCATGGCGGCGACGGCGGCCTTGTCGGTGACGTCGGCGGAGACCGCAATCGCCCTGGCGCCACCTTGCTTAAGCTCCGCGACCGCCTCCGCCGACTTGGCCTCGTTGCGGCCGACCACCACGATCGCCGCGCCGGCCTGTGCAAGCCCTCTGGCCATGCCGAGCCCGATGCCGCCATTGCCACCGGTGACGATGGCTACCTTGCCCGTGAGATCGAAGGGTCGTGCTGTCATGGTTGTCGTCCGTTTTTTTGTAGGATGGGTGGAGCGCAGCGATACCCATCATCCAACAACGCGCAGAGTTGATGGGTATCGCGCTGCGCTCCACCCATCCTGCGAAGCTACGAATCTAGCGGTTACCCTGCCAGATCAGGATCAGACCGACGGCGCCGAGCAGCGCGCCATATCCGGCCCATTGCAGTTGATTGATCATGAAACTCGATGGCGGCCAGCGGATGGCGCCGGTGCCTTGCCCAATCCACAGCAAGCCGATGGCAAGCGCCAGAAAGCCGATGATCGAAAGCGATCTGGCCATGGATTTCCCCCTGTTGCCGTCTCAGCCCCGGGCGGGGCTTGCGGCTTTGTCGTCGGCCACCAAGGAAACCGTTGCCTGCGGCGGCCGTAGCTTCCGATCGAATACAAAGCCGGCCGGCTGTGCAAGGCCGGAAGTCGTTGCACTGCGATGTCAGGGGCCATCATGAACCGCCGGACGGTCATTCCTGTGCACGGATGGAGACGGCGATGTGGCGCGGTTATTACGAGAAACGCTATGCCGCGCTGTTCGGCCGTCTCTACGAACTGTCGCGGACGCAGGTCGGCTTGTCGTCGCAGGACAGCTTCCGAATCGCGCTGTCCGCGGCACAGGCGCCAAGGCGTTCCAGCCAGCGCGCTCCCGCGCGGAGGCCGACGCTGCACTGCCGCCGCTGGGGACTTCTAACGCCTGCTCGCATCCGCCGTTCCCGGCTGCTTAGATGTCGCGGAAGCAGCGCGTCTCGATCTCGACTGGTGGCAGGCGAGGCGCGAAGCCGTGGGTCCGGAGCGATAGGGCATAACGGTCGCCCGCGGGGCCACGATCACCTACGGCGAGCCGGCGGACGACCCGTCGCTCTTGATATCAGGTGTCGGCCGTGCCGAAGCGATGGCCTATCGCGACGCACGCGGGCAGGCGATGACGGATCCGGACTGGTTGGAGATCGAGTAATCTGTTGCGGCGCGCCTACCGTCGCTGAAGGCGGCCATAACAGGCGGCTGATGCGGTCCGAAAGTCCCATATTCCAGACAACAAAAAAGCCCCGGACAATGCCGGGGCTCTTGAGCTGTTGATTTAGCAGGGATCAGTACCTTGCGGCGATCGGAGCACCACCCCAGTTGAAGCGATAGACGAGCGAAGTGCTAATGGTCTGCGTCCACGGCTTGAAGGTTGTGGCCGTACCGGTAAGGCCGCCGCCGAAGCCAGGCGTAAACGTCTCGGGCAAGGAGATACGGTCATAGAACGCCGAACGATATTCGGTTTTCATGAACCAGCCGGGTGCGGTGATTCCGAAAATGTCCAAGTTGTTCTCGACACCGCCGCCAATGAACCAGCCATTACGATTGAAGGAGGGGGTGGTCGTTACATTTACGCCGCCGGGGACGATGAACGACTGAGTCGTGCCTGACCACTCCGAGCCCGAGTAACCACCGTTGACGTACGACAGCACATTCGGGGCAACGAGGTAACCGACCCTCACGCCTGCCGCATAGCTGGTGCGAAGCTTTTCGCGGCCTTCAGTGCCGAAGAAGGGATCGCTCAGCGAGCCACGGATGTCGCCGAATTGGCCATCAGCGAATACGCCCGCAACCCAGCGACCGTTGAACTGCCAATCGTAACCGATACCAACCGTACCGAACCAGCCGCTGCCACCCAGACGCTGATCGCGGGTGATCGCGACGGCCCCAGGGGCGGTCTGCACGTTGCTGTCGGCTGCCCACAAGCCGCCGCCGCCGCCGCCAAAGATGTAGAAGCCGGTCCAGTTATAGGCTGGGGCGACCGCTACCGGCGCCTTGGTGTAGGGCCGAGCCCCGAGATCAGCCGCCGAGGCGGATCCAGTAAATGCCGCAACCGCGGTCAGAGCGAGCACCAACTTCTTCATGTCCAATCCCCAATTTCCAGTTCGCTTGACGAACAGCGCGAGCGCCGATTCCCAAAATCCGATACCGTGACTATACGTAGTTCAGGCCAAAAAGCTGTTGCGGGAGGAGCACACCTTCCGACAAACGAACGCCTGGGAAAGGTCTGAAAATTTGACGGATTCCAGCGCTAACCGAGCCCAAAAAGGCTAAAATAGCCCCGGAAACTGCCCAACAACGGTAAAATCACACGTCCAGCAGGTCGTCGCTGGCGAATTCCGCCTTGTCGGAAATGAAGGCAAACCGGGCCTCGGCCTTGGTCCCCATCAGCCGCTCGACAGAATCGGCGGTGCCTTCGCGGTCGTCGGCCAGAAGGACCACGCGGAGCAGCGTGCGCTTGGCCGGGTCCATGGTGGTTTCCTTCAGCTGCGCCGGCATCATCTCGCCCAGGCCTTTGAACCGGCCGACATCGACCTTGGCGTTGGCGTTGAACTCGCTCTTCAGCAGCGCTTCCTTATGCGCGTCGTTGCGGGCGTAAACCGTCTTGCTGCCGTGGGTAAGGCGATAGAGCGGCGGTACCGCGAGATAGAGATGCCCCTCGTCGATCAGCCGCGGCGTCTGGCGGTAGAAGAACGTGATCAGCAGCGATGCGATGTGTGCGCCGTCGACGTCGGCGTCGGTCATGATGATGATGCGGGAATAGCGCAGATCTTCTTCGCGATAATGCGCCAGCGTCCCGCAGCCGATCGCCTGCATCAGATCGGAGAGCTGCGCGTTGGCGGTCAGCTTGTCCTTGCCGGCGGACGCGACGTTGAGGATTTTTCCGCGCAGGGGCAGGATCGCCTGGGTCTTGCGATCACGCGCCTGCTTGGCGCTGCCACCGGCCGAGTCGCCTTCGACGATGAAGAGTTCGGAGCCTTCGGTGGCCGTGTTAGTGCAGTCCGCAAGCTTGCCGGGAAGGCGGAGTTTCTTCACCGCGGTCTTGCGTGAAGTCTCCTTCTCGGCGCGGCGGCGCAGCCGTTCGTCGGCGCGCTCGATGACGAAGTCGAGGAGCTTGTTGGCCTGCAGCGGATTGCCGGACAGCCAGTGGTCGAACGGATCCTTGATCGCCTGTTCGACGATCTTCTGCGCTTCGGCGGTAGCAAGGCGGTCCTTGGTCTGGCCCTGGAATTCCGGCTCGCGCACGAACACCGAGAGCATGACGGCAGCGCCCACCATGACGTCTTCCGAGGTGATGGGGGCGGCGCGCTTGCCCTGGCCGATGCGCTCGGCGTGGTCTTTCAGGCCGCGCAGCATCGCGCTGCGCATGCCGGATTCATGCGTCCCTCCGTCCGGTGTCGGCACCGTGTTGCAATAGGAGGAAAGGAAGCCGTCGGCATCGGCCGTCCACGCGACTGCCCATTCGCAGGCTCCGTGGGCGCCGTTGCGTCCCGATTTGCCGGAGAAGATATCCGGATGCACCAGCGTGTCGGCGTGGACAGCGGCGGCGAGATAATCCTTCAGGCCGCCGACGAAGTGGAATTCGTCCTCGGCGGGCACCTCTTCGATGCCGCGCAGCAGCTCGGGATCGCAGCGCCAGCGGATTTTCACGCCGCCAAACAGATAGGCCTTCGAGCGCGCCATCTTGAACAGCCGCTGCGGCTTGAACGCGGCTTTGGCGCCGAAAATATCGGTGTCGGGCTTGAAGCGAATCCGGGTGCCCCGGCGGTTGTTGATCTTGCCGAGATCCTGGAGTTTGCCTTTGGGATGACCGCGCTCGAACGACATCTTGTAGAGCTTCTGCTCGCGTGCGACCTCGACCTCGAGCAGCGAGGAGAGCGCGTTGACCACGGAGACGCCGACGCCGTGCAGACCGCCCGAGGTCTCATAGACCTTGGAATCGAACTTGCCGCCGGAATGCAGCGTGCACATGATGACTTCGAGCGCGGATTTCTTCGGAAACTTTGGATGCGGATCGACCGGAATGCCGCGGCCATTGTCGGTGACGGTCAGAAATCCGTCAGCGCCCAATTCCACCTCGATGAAGGAGGCGTGTCCCGCCAGCGCTTCGTCCATCGCGTTGTCGATGACTTCGGCGAACAGATGATGCAGCGCCTTTTCGTCGGTGCCGCCGATATACATGCCGGGACGCCGGCGTACCGGCTCCAATCCTTCCAGCACTTCGATGTCGGCCGCCGTATAGCCGGCCTCGGCGCTGGTCGCCCGCGAAGCGGCACGGGCGGGGGTGCGACCCTTCGGTTCCGCCCCGAAGAGATCGTTGGCGGATTTGGTTTTTGCAGCTGATTTCAATGGCTTGGACATGGCTCTTTAGGTGTTGCGCGCGATATCGCGCGAGCGAATCGGTTGCTCTGACTATGCCACGGATGGGCTCAAAAGGTGACGGTGGGGCAGGCGTGATTGCGCCTTCTTCCCGCTGTTGCACCGGATGGCGAGCCTCTATCAGGCTCGCGCGGTGCTGAACAGATGTCCGTAACGCCGTCAGCCCAGACAAGTCACGGTTTTTCGCTGGCGGGCAAGGCCGTTGCAGCGGTCGCGATGGAGGGCTGATCACAGGCCGTGCCAACCTTTGTGACTTGAAGTCACGCAAGCGGACGGCTTACCTGTCGCAAGCCTTGAATCAGCGGAAGAATTCAACGGCGCCAATGGGGCGGGGAAGGCACTCAAGAAATGCAAGATTTTGCGCGCGCTCTGGCTGATTTCGTGCGCGACAATCAGGCTTGGGCCGCCCCCATCGTCCTGGTACTGGCGTTTTGCGAATCGCTGGCCTTCATTTCGCTGCTGGTGCCGGCGTGGGGCGCGCTGGTGGCGATCGGCGCGCTGATCGGCGTCAGCGGCATCAGCTTCTGGCCGGTCTGGCTGGCCGGCGGCCTGGGTGCTGCGCTCGGCGACTGGGTCTCCTACTGGTTCGGCTACCGCTACAAGGAGCGGGTCGCGGAGATGTGGCCGCTGTCGCGCTATCCCGAGATCCTGCCGCGTGGCGAGGCGTTCGTGCAAAAATGGGGCGTGCCCTCGATCTTCATCGGCCGCTTCTTCGGGCCGCTGCGGGCCTCGGTGCCGCTCGCCGCCGGCATTTTCGAGATGGCTTACTGGCCGTTCCAGATCGCCAATTTCATCTCGGCGCTGATCTGGTCGGCCGCGCTGCTATTGGTCGGCGACGTGGTCGGGAAGCTCGCCGAATGGCTGTGGCGGGTGGCGTAGGACACGCATCGCCCCCAAGCCAGACACGGCGGACCCGCACACCCTTCGCGGGAAGATAAAATTTTCTCTATCCCAGCGAGACGCCAGTAATTTCGCGGTGTTAGCTGACTAGCCGGCGTAGCATCACCCCGGGGCCTTCAGCGATATGATCGAACGCATCTGTTCAGCGCTATTGCTGTTGCTGGTCTCGTCGGCCCTTGTTGCCGCCAATGACAAAACAAATCCAGATCCGGCGTCCGTCTGGATCGATCCCGGCTGGCGCCGAACGATCGCCCACTATGCCGTCACTTTCGACGAACAAGGAGCGAGCACGACGGTCTACGACTTTGAAATCCAGGCACTCAACGACAAGGGCGCCGAGGCCATTGCGCAGCAGACCTTCGCCTATAACAGCTATTTCGAAGAACTGTCCGCCGGCGATCTTGCCACCGTGAAGACGGATGGCCGTGTGATCGCGGTCGATGATCGTGCCATCCGCGACCAGCCGGTATCGGCCGATTCTTCGTCACCCTACTTTGACGAACGGCGGCTGAGGATCGTTGCCTATCCGCACGTCGCCGCAGGTGACAAGATCAGAGGCCGCCTGACCTACCAGGCAAAACGGCCGATGTTCGCCGGCGAATTCGCGCGTTACTGGAACCAGCCGGTGAACCAGCCGCCCGAGACGATCGAACTGACCGTCGAGGGTCCGGCCTCCAAGCCGTTGCGGATCGGCCGGCGCGGTGCCGAACATTTCGAAGAAAGGGTAGGCGACCGCATCGTTCATCATGTGCGCCTCAAGCAGGAGACGCCGCGGCCCGTCCAGATCGAAGGTGTTCGATTCGACGATTCCAGGCGTATCGAGTTCAGTACGTTTCCGAACTATGCCGCCTTTGCGGCGATGCTGAACGCCCGCAATGCGCCGATGGCGCGGCCTGACGAGGCCTTAAGCAAGCTCGCCGCCGAAATCGTCGGCGATGCCGACAGCACGCGTGTCAAGGCCGAGCGCATCCATAACTGGGTCGCGCGGAATATCCGCTATGTCGGGATCGGCTTCGAGGACGGCGGCTGGACTTCGCAGCCAGCGTCAGCGGTCCTCGCCGTGCGATACGGCGACTGCAAGGCGCATGCGACGATCCTCAAGGCGCTCCTCGCAGCCGAGGGCATTGAAGCCAACCTCGTCGCGGTGAACACGGACATGCAGTACACCTTGACGGAGGTCGCCACTGCAAATTTCAATCACGCCATCGTCTACGTGCCGGAGATCGATCAGTATCTCGACCCGACAGCGTCGTTGCAGGCTTTCGGTTCACTTCCGTTCAGCCTCGCAGGCAAGCCGGTGCTGAATATCGACAAGGGCGCGATGGCGAAGATTCCGGTGCCTGCGCCGGAGCGCTTCACGTTGACGACGGATACGCAATACGAGCTTGCAAGCGATGGTACGCGCCAGGCCCGTAGCATTCTGTCCGGCACCGGATCAGGAGCGTGGTTGGGCCGTGCCCTTGCGCAAGATCTGGAGACCGTCGATCGGCAAGGCGCCGCCCGAAAATTGATCGAACAGGCGGACCTGAAAGGCAAGGGCGACTACAATTTTCCTAACCCGCGGGAATTGTCCGATGACTACACCATCACCGCGACCTTTCAGATCAGTTCGCGGGGCAATCTCGGCGAGCGTTGGGGTCTGCGGCTGCTTCCTCTGACCGACCCCCGACCGTCGCTTCTCTTGCTGAGCACAGGAACCGCGAACGATCGTCCGTTCCGTTGCCGTTCGCTGGAATATCGAGAGACAAGTGTGCTCACGATTCCCGAGGAAACCAACTTCGAGCAAAAGCCAGCTCCCGTGGACTATCAAAGGGCGCTTAACGGCACGACACCGTATGGCTCCGTCAATGGTCGCATCGAAGTGCGGGCCGCCGCCGTCATCGAAGGCCGGACGATCCGCACGACCGCCAAGGTTCTGATCATCTTCGATTCACCGGTTTGCCCCGCTGAATTCTCCGCGATGATCAGAGGCGGCCTGGATATGTTCGGCGGGTTTCGGCACGGGCAAGTTCTTCTCTCGCCGAAACCGCGCTCCGTCGTCTGGGAGGTCAGCACAAAATTAAACGAGGGGGTGAATGCCTATCTCGCGGGCAACTACGAACTCGCAATCGCACGGCTCACGCCGTTTGCCGAGAGCGGGAACGCGAGCGCGCAGGCCTATCTGGGCAAGATGTATGAGAGTGGTTGGGGAGCCGAGCGCGACTATGGTGAAGCCTTGCGTTGGTTTCTGAGGGCCGCCGAGCAGGGTGACGCTTTCAGCCAGGCGCATGCCGGCTATCTGTACGAGCACGGACTGGGTGCCTCACGTGACGAGCAGCGCGCCGCCGAATTGTATGTGAAAGCGGGTGGTCAGGGCTTCGCGTGGGCGCAGATGAGTTTGGGATTGCTCTACATCGGCGGTCGGGGCGTTCCGCGGGACATACCCCAAGGGATAGTCCTGCTTCGCACGGCTGCCGAAGGACACAATGAGCGGGCTCAGTATAATCTCGGATGGGCCTATGAGAGCGGTACCGGCGTTCCCCGCGACAAGGCGCAGGCGATCGCCTGGTACAGGAAGGCCGCTCAAGCCGGCGACCTGCAAGCGCGCGCCCGTTTGCACGGGCTGGGCGCAGGCGAAGGCTTCTGGGATACCCTGTTGCGTCACGTCAGACTAAACGGCTGGTAGCAGACACAACTGCGAATGACTCGCAGTTAGGTCGTCGCCACGCCACGTGCCTTGGCGGGGTAGGGAGTGTTGCAGAGGATGCGGGAATAAGCCGACGGTCGGGGTGTTAGCCCGGCAGGATACCACAGTCATCTTCGCATTGCCGTCGCTTCGCCGTCGTCGCACCATCGCAGAAACGCTGATAGAAACGGCGGCGAGCGACAAGGGCACGCATAGGGCGGGGATACCGCCATCGCATCCATCGTCTCACAGGGAGGACATCACCATGGAACTGACACGTCGTCACGCACTCGCCGGCGCCGCCGCGCTCGCCGCCACGCCGCTCTTACCGCAAGCGCCCGCCAACGCCGCTGCGCCAATGGCCGACAAGCAGGCGCCGAGTTTCTATCGCTACAAGGTGGGCGACGTGCAGGTCACCGTCATTTCCGACGGTGTGAACACGTTCCCGCTCGGCGACAGCTTCGTGCTCAACGCCAAGAAGGACGAAGTCGCCGCGGCGCTTGAGAAAGCCTACGTGCCGAAGGACAAGGTCAGCATCCAGTTCGGGCCGCTGGTGATCAATTCCGGCGGCAAGCTGATCGTCCTCGACACCGGCAATGGTCCGGGCGCGTTTGCGTCGAGCAAGGGCGCTGTCGGCCAATTCGCCACCAACATGGCCGCGGCAGGCTTCGATCCGAAGAACGTCGACATGGTAGTGATCTCGCATTTCCATGGCGACCACATCAACGGTCTGCTCAATGCCGAGGGAACGTCCGCGTTCGCCAACGCCGAAGTGCTGGTGCCGTCCGTCGAATGGAAATACTTCATGGACGATGGCGAAATGGCCAAGCAGACCGGTGAGCGCATGCCGGGCGTATTCAAGAACGCCCGCCGCGTGCTCGAGACCGGTCTTCAGAAGAAGGTGACACCCTATGAGTGGGGCAAGGAAGTAGTTCCCGGCCTGCTCG
The DNA here is from genome assembly GCF_049993905.1 of Bradyrhizobium sp. McL0615. Taxonomy (NCBI): domain Bacteria; kingdom Pseudomonadati; phylum Pseudomonadota; class Alphaproteobacteria; order Hyphomicrobiales; family Nitrobacteraceae; genus Bradyrhizobium; species Bradyrhizobium sp. McL0615. The sequence continues at coordinate 4,672,107 of NZ_CP188254.1, forward strand.
CCGTCGAGACCGCCGGACACACCCCGGGCCACACCTCCTACGTGCTGTCGTCGGGCTCGGGCAAGGTATTCATCCAGTCCGATGTCACCAATATTCCCTACCTGTTTGCGGCCAACCCCGGCTGGCATGCCTTCTTCGATCAGGACCCCGCCATGGCCGAGAAGGCCCGCCGCAAGACCTACGACATGCTGGTGGCGGACAAGCTCCAGGTGCAGGGTTTCCACTACCCGTTCCCCGGGCTCGGAAACGTCGAAAAGGATGGCAATGGTTACCGGGTGATCCCGGCACCGTGGAATCCGGTGATCTGACACGAAGTGTCATTCCGGGATGGTCCGCAGGACCAGACCCGGAATCTCGAGATTCCGGGTTCGATGCTGCGCATCGCCCCGGAATGACATGGAAAAACTTGACGTCAGGCGGGCGCGGCCTTATAGCCGCGCCCATGATCAACGCTTCGACCATGTCCGCCGCTCGCCGCCGCCGCATTATCGCGGTTCGGGCGGTTGTCTGCGTTTAAGATCATCGCCCCTGCCGCCGGATCCGGTCCCGCGGCTTTTTCCTTTTCCAAAAAACGCGGACTGAACTGGCGGCTCCTACGTCAAGCAGGAGTTTGAGATGTATACGCCTCCACCGTTCAAGTCCGACCGCGCCGCGAGCCTGGCGTTCGCGGAAGCGCGCGGCTTTGGGCTGGCCTGCGCGTGGGACGGCAACAAGCCGGTCGCCTCGTCGCTGCCGTTCTATCTGACCTCGACCAATGACGGCACGTTGCGCGCGGCGTTTCACGTCGCGCGTCACAATCCGCTGGTAAAGCTCGCGGACGGGGCCACGTCCTGGCTGCTCGCGGTCAACGGCGCGGATGCCTATGTGTCGCCGGACTGGTACGTTTCGCCCGATCAAGTGCCGACATGGCTCTATCAGGCGGTGCATCTGACCGGCCCGGTGCGGGCGATGTCCGGGGACGAACTTGCCGCGCAGATCGAGACGCTCAGCGCCAAGTTCGAGGAGCGGCTGTTGCCGAAAAAGCCGTGGCTGTCGTCGAAGATGACGGCCGGGCGGCTGGAAGCGTTGAAGAAAGCGATTGTGGGCCTCGAGATGACGGTTGAAGAGGTGGAGGGCAGCTTCAAGCTGAGCCAGCACAAATCCGAGACCGACTTTGCCGCGGTCGCGGGCTCACTTGCCACGCAAGCTGACGCCGGCGCGCAGCATATTGCGCATTTGATGAGAGAGGCGCGGCCCGACGTGTTTGCAAACCAAGAGGCCTTTGCCAACGAAACGAACCAGCCCGAAAGGACCGTGCCATGACCCTCACCGACAGCCACCAGCCGAAAACCGTCGGCGGCGCGACCAAGCCCGCTGTGTTCGTTGACGGCGGGTCCGGAACGACGGGTCTCGGCATTCAGGAGCGGCTCCGGTTGCAGAACGACGTCGTGGTGAAAAACATCGCCGAGGAGAAGCGCAAGGATACCGCCGCCAAGCGGGCGCTCCTGAGCGAGGTGGATCTCGTCATCCTCTGTCTGCCTGACGATGCCGCGAAGGAAACCGTAGCCCTGATCGACAGCATGGGCGCTTCGGCCCCCAAGGTGCTCGACGCCTCGACCGCATTCCGGGTCGCTCCCGATTGGGCTTACGGCTTTCCCGAACTTACGCCTGAACAGGCCGACAAGATCCGGGCTGCGAAGAAGGTCTCGAATCCCGGTTGCTATCCGACCGGCGGCATCGCGCTGCTGCGGCCGCTGGTCGATGCCGGCCTGTTGCCTCCGGACTATCCGGTCACCGTCAACGCGGTGAGTGGCTATTCGGGCGGCGGCAAGTCGATGATCGCGAGTTTTGAGGATGGCAGCGCGCCGTCCTTCGAACTGTATGGCCTCGGTTTCGAGCACAAGCATCTGCCGGAGACGCAGCTCTACTCAAAGCTGACGCGGCGGCCGATCTTCGTGCCGTCGGTCGGTAATTTTCGGCAGGGCATGCTGGTCTCGGTGCCGCTGCATCTCGACACGCTGACGGGCAAGCCAAGCGGAGCCGACCTGCACGCCGCGCTGGCGAAGCGCTACGCGGGAAGCAAGTACGTCTCGGTGATGCCGCTCGAAAACGCGGCGACCAACGGCGGCAAGCTGGAGCCCGAGGCGCTCAACGAGACCAACATGCTCGAGTTGTACGTCTTTGCCAGCGAGAAGCATCGCCAGGCGGTGCTAGTGGCGCGGCTCGACAATCTGGGCAAGGGGGCGTCGGGTGCGGCCGTGCAGAACATGCGGCTGATGCTCGGTCTTGCCGACACGTAGCTGATATTCTCGCGGAGAGAGCAGGGTGGACGAGGACGCGCGTGCGTTCGCAGACCTGATGCGCGCGGCACGGCCGCCGGCCTTCGCTGCCGTTGCGGTACAAGACGAGCAAACGATTTCGCCTGAAAGGAACGTGCGATGGGCATGAAGAAGATCGGCATTCTCGGCGCGTCCGGCTACACCGGAGCCGACGCGGTGCGCCTGTTGGCGCGGCATCCGAATGCCGAGATCGCCGCGCTCACCGCCAACACCCATGCCGGCAAGGCCATGAGCGATGTGTTTCCGCACTTCTTCATGCTCGACCTGCCGAAGCTCGTCGAATGGGAAAAGGTCGACTGGAGCAGTCTCGACGCGGTGTTCTGCGGGCTGCCGCACGGCACCACGCAGGAGATCATCGCGGCGGTTCTCAAAGCCAACCCGGGGATCAAGGTCCTCGACATGTCCGCCGATTTCCGGCTGCGCGACAAGGACACTTACGCGCAGTGGTACGGCCATGAGCACCGGGCGCTGGAATTGCAGGGCGAGGCGGTCTACGGCCTGACCGAGTTCTACCGCGAAAAGATCGCGGCCGCGCGGCTGGTCGCCTGTCCCGGCTGCTATCCGACCGCCGTGCTGCTGGCGCTGGTGCCGCTTGCCAGGGCGAGGCTGATCGATGTCGGCGACATCGTCGTCGACGCGAAGTCGGGCGTCACCGGCAGCGGCCGTGGGCTGAAGCAGAACACACTGTTCAGCGAGGCGGGCGAGGGCCTGTCGCCCTATTCGGTCGGCACCCACCGGCACGCGCCTGAGATCGAGCAGGAGATCGGCGTCGCCGCCGGCTCCGCGGTAACGATCAACTTCACGCCGCATCTGATCCCGATGTCGCGCGGCGAACTCTGCACGTCCTACGTCAAGCTCAACGGCGCGACGCCGGACGATCTGCGGGCCGAACTGGAGAAGGCCTATGCCAACGAGCCCTTCGTGCATGTCGCGAAGAAGGGCGTGATGCCGCAAACCCAGAATGTGCGCGGCTCGAACTATGTGCAGATTGGCGTTGTCGCCGATCGCATCAAGAACCGGGCGATCGTGATTTCCACGCTCGACAATCTGGTAAAGGGTTCTGCCGGTCAGGCAATCCAGAACATGAACCTGATGTTCGGTTTGCCCGAAACGGCGGGACTGGAGCAGATCGCGCTATTTCCGTAACGCGAGGTGCAGGGGTGGACGAGGAAACACTGCAATTCTACCGCGGCCATGCCGAGGCCTATGCCGGGCGCGAGATCACCTCGCGCAAGGCGCGGCTGACGGCGTTTCTGGCGCTGCTGCCGCCGGGCGCTCGCATTCTCGAACTCGGATGCGGCGCCGGCGGCGACACGGCAGAAATGCTGGCGCGAGGGTTCGACCTTCGCGCCACCGATGGCTCGCCGGAAATGGCCGCCGTCGCCTCGCAGCGACTCGGCCGCAGCGTCGAGACGCTGCTGTTTCACGACCTCGATGCCGTCGAGGCCTATGACGCCGTCTGGGCCAACGCCTGTTTGCTGCACGTTCCGCGGGACGAACTCGCCGATGTTCTGGGATTGATCTGGCGCGCGCTCAAAGGCAACGGCTACTTCTTCGCAAGCTACAAGACCGGCGATGCCGAGGGGCGCGACACGCTGAACCGCTATTACAATTATCCATCGCCGGGCTGGCTGCGAACCAATTATGCTGGTGCCGGAAACTGGAGTTCGCTGGAGATCGAGAGCGGCGAGGTGATAGGTTTCGACAATCAATGGGCCTCGATGCTGTTCGTCGTGGCCAGGAAGGGCCGCTGACGCCCGGTTGAGCATCGCGGCTGGCGAAGAAAGATGCGGTCCTTGGAGTCCGGCAAGAAAATCATCGGCGTACTTGTTGTCGTTGCGATCGGGCAGGTCATTGGATGGGGCACGGTCGGCCTTCTGGCGGTCGTGGGCCGGGAAGTCGGCGCGGATCTCGGCATGGACATCTCGGCGGTATTTGCCGGCAATTCGATCTTCTATGTGGCTACGGGTTTGTCCGCGCCGGTTCTGGCCAAGGCATTCATCCGGTTTGGGGCACGGCGGGTGATGATCGCCGGCACCATTGTCGCCGCGCCGGGCTTCGTTCTGCTGTCCCATTCGACCGGCCCCGCGTCGTTCTTCGCGGCATGGGTCATCCTCGGTACGGCCGGCAGCGCGACGTTGGCCACCGCCACTTACATCCTGCTCAATGAGATGGCGGGCCGCGGTGCAAGGCGCGCGATCGGCGCTCTGATGCTGGTGACGGGCCTGGCCAGCAGCGTTTTCTGGCCGACCACCTCGTTTCTTTCCGGTGTGCTGGGCTGGCGCGGCACCTGTCTTGTCTATGCCGGGCTGATGGTTCTGGTCTGTCTGCCGCTCTACACGTTCGGATTGCCGCATCGCATTGAACGGAAAGAGGAGGTTGGTTCGTTGCGTTTGCCTGACGAGCCGCACATCGTCCGGAAAAGCACGTTCTACCTGATCGTATCGGCGACCGTATTGTGCGCGTTCGTCACCTTCGGATTCGGCGCCACGATGATCGAGCTCCTGAAAGCGGAGGGCCTGTCGCCGACGCAGGCCGTCACTTTCGGTTCGATGCTGGGCGTGATTCAGGTCAGCGCCCGGGGGCTCGATTTTCTCGGTGGTGGGCGGTGGGACGGGATCACGACGGCGCTGATCGCCACATCCACCCTTGTCGTGGCGATACTGCTTCTGATGATCGGCGGCGGATCGCACTGGATGATCGCAACCTTCATCCTGCTGTATGGCCTCGGCAGCGGTGCGCTTGCGGTCGCGCGTGCGACCATTCCACTGGTGTTCTACGACAACGTCGAATTTGCCAAGGCAACTTCGCGCATCGCGTTGCCGCTTAATCTCATCTCCGCCGCTTCGCCGCCAATTCTGGTTGGCCTGCTGTCGAATTTCGGCAGCAACGCCCTGCTTGGTTTCGGCATGCTGTGTGCGAGCGCGGCTCTGCTGATGCTGTACTGGCTCAGCCGCCACCGTCCGGCAATTTACCGAGGGTGAAGGAGCCCGCCGATACAGTGGCCGTCACTGCGTAAACCGGCAATAATTTCGCATGCGACGCGATGCTATGAGTTATCGCGGGCCATCTGTATCTGAACCGCCGTTCTCGCTGGCGGGGCGCCCTTGGTGCTTGCCACCACCGGTGTCTCCTCCGATAGGCCCGCCGTCACCTCGATGCGACCGTTATCGGTAAGACCCGTCTTGACGGCGAGGCGTGTGATACGATTGTCGGTGATGGTGTACACGAAGTTGCCGTCGTTATCCGACCCCACAGCTGCGGCGGGTAGGGTAAGCGCATCGGGGCGCCGGTTCGTTTCCAGCGAGACCTCCGCATACGTACCCGGATAAAGCTGCTCCTTGGGGTTGGGCAGATCGATCTCGGTGCGCATGTTGCGGGTCTCGGGATCGAGACGTAGGGAGAAGCGGGTTACCTTGCCAAGGAACGGCTTACCGTCGAAGCCGGATGGCCTGACGATGGCCGGATCGCCGACGTGAAGCTGAGGTACATCGTTCTCCGGAACGTCGCAAAACACCCGGATCGTGTCGATCCGCTGCAGCGTGAAAAGTGAACCTGCGGACGGGGTCGTCCGTGTGGCCGTAGCGGCCTGGACCAAAACGCCCCGGTTCACCCGGCGCCGTGCCACCACGCCATCAAAGGGCGCCACGATCTGCGTATAGGCAAGCAGGGTCTTGATCTTCTCCACGGTTGCGGCGGCGACATCGACCTGGTTGGCCGCGAGGTCGCGGTTCGCCTCCGCAACGCCGAGATCCGCCTTGGCGATGTCAGCGTTGGCGTGCACCTGATCAAGTGTCCGGTCGCTGATGAAATTCCGTCCCTCGCCCAACTGTTCCCGATCTTTCGCCAGGGCGTTCTGAAGCGCTAGGTCCGCCTTGTTGTGGTCCAGTTGGCGGCGCGCACTCTCCAGCGAACTTCGCTTGGATTCGAGCTGGGCTTTGGCCTCGGCAAGCTCCTGCTTCATTTCGGGAACGTCGATCACCGCGAGCACTTGACCCGCCTTCACGTGATCGCCGATATCGACGCGAACGTCGGACAGGTACCCGGAGACTTTGGCGAAGAGATCGGCTTCCTCAAAGGCTTCGAGGGTGGCGTTGGTTTGGAGACGGTGAGCCATCGTGACGCGGTACGGGCGCACAACCTCGACCCGCGGGGGGCTATCCGCGTTCGTTGAATTCACTGGCGATGGCGATGCCGCCAGGTGCCGCCCGGCAACGACGGCCGCAGCGCCGACAGCGACCACGACTACCAAGATATTTATGCCCATTCGACTCGTGAAATTCATTGTGTTCCGCCTTTATTCGTCTCGCTGTTCGCTTATTCCGTCGCGTGAGCATGGTGCTCAGCGCGTCCGTCGCCATCCGACACCGACCTGAGCCGCGGCTCCGACTCGAAATAGCGGCTCTGCGGGTCGTCAGGATCCAGCGACGCGGAAATTCGGGCATGGCGCGACTGGAACATGGCCAGGATCGCCGGCAGGATGATGAGGGTGGCGCACGTTGCGCCGAGGAGACCGCCGATCACCGCGCGCCCGAGCGGTGCACTTTGCTGTCCGCCTTCGCCTAGACCCAATGCCATCGGCATCATCCCGACCAACATCGCGAAACTGGTCATCAGGATCGGGCGCAGACGGCTCCGTGCGCCTTCAATTGCTGCCTCCCACGGTTCGCGGCCCTCGACCCGGCTGCGCTCAGCGAAGGTCACGAGCAAGATGGCGTTTGCCACGGCCACGCCGATCGCCATGATCGCGCCCATGAAGGATTGAATGTTGAGTGTGGTCCGGGTGAGCCAAAGCATAAGAACGACCCCGGCGATGACGGCGGGAATCGTCAACCCCACCGCCAGGCAAAGCCGGAGCGATTGGAAATTGGCTGCCAGCACCAGAAGGATGACACCGACCGCCATCAAGAGCCCAAGACGCAGTCCTCCGAACATCTCCGCCATCGGCTGGACTTGCCCGCGCACGGTGACGTTTACCCGATCGGGCGGCTTGCCCGTATCGTTGATCGCCTGTTGCACGCGAGCCGCCGCGCGCCCAAGATCCTCGCCGTGAATGTTCGCGCTGAGTGTCAGCATTCGCTGCATGTTGTAGCGGTCATATTCGCCGAGCGCCGTGCCGTCGGTCACGCCGGCCACATTGCGAAGGTCGATCTGTTGGCCCGACCGGCGGGTAATGGGAAGGTTCTTCACCTCCTCCAGGGAGTTCATCTTGTGCTCCGGGATCTCGACCTGAACCTGATAGCCAATGCCGCTCTTGGGATCGGCCCAGTAATTGGCGGAGGTGTAGCGACTGGACGACGTGCCTGCGACGACCGACTTCGCCACATCTTCCGTCGTCACTCCCAGGACGCCCGCTCGCTCGCGGTCTACTGTGACCTTCACGGTCGGGTAATCGAGTTCCTGCTCGAATCCCAGGTCTCGCAACGTCGGCACCTGCGCCAGTTTCGCTCGCAGTTTTTCGGCGTATCGGCGGCTATCGGCGAGGTTTGGCCCGCTCACCGCCACTTCGATCGGTGTCGGCGCGCCGAAGCTCATCACCCGGCTGACGATGTCGCTTGGCTCGAATGAGAAGCGTACACCCGGCAGTTCCTGGGGCAATTTCTGACGCAGCCGCTCCTTCAAATCCTCGATGCCGATCCCGGCGCCGCGCTTGAGCTGCACCTGCAGGACTGCTTCCTCGGAGCCGGAGCTCCATAGGTAAATGGTATTGATGGGGTAATTGGGCGGCTGCGTGCCGACAAAACCGAGGCTGATTTCCACGTTGTCTGGCCCGACCTCGCGCTTGATCACGTCGAGTGTTTTCAGCGCGATCTGCTCGGTCCGCTCGATGCGCGTTCCCGCCGGAGCTCGGAGATGTAGTTGGAGCTGGCCGGTATCCACGACCGGAAAAATCTCGGTGCCGAGAGCACCGCCGACCACGAAAATGATTGCGCCGCTGATAACGAGATAGGAAAGCACGACGATGCGCCGCCACCCCATGATGACGCGCAGGAACCAATCGTACCTGGCACGCAGCCGATCGAAAAACGTGTCTTGCGGCGTGTGGTGCATGCTGGGATTGCGCAATAGCCAGACCGATAATACCGGCACAAGGGTACTGGAAAGCAGGTACGACCCCACCATCGAAAAGCCGACCGCCAACGCCAGCGGCACGAACAGGTTGTGCGCAGCGCCGGTCATGAAGAAGGCAGGAATAAACACCGCCAGAATGCAGAGCATGGCGACGAACCGAGGCAGCGTCGTCTCTGCGGTGGCCTCGCTGGCGGCGCGGGCAAGGCTGCGGCCATCAGCAAGTTTCGTGTGGATGTTCTCGATGGTGACTGTCGCCTCGTCGACCAAAATGCCGACAGCCAGCGCCAACCCGCCCAGGGTCATGATGTTGATCGTCTGACCCGATACCCAGAGCGCCGTTACCGAAGCGAGGATCGCGAGCGGAATGTTCAAGACCACGACGAGCGAACTGCGCCAATCCCGCAAAAACAGCAGCACCATGAGGCCGGCGAGCACCGCGCCGAGTGCACCTTCGACGAATAGGCCCTGGATGGCGCGCGTCACGTAAGAGGACTGGTCGAACTGGTAACTGACCTCAACATCATCAGGAAGCACGGATTGGAAACGTGGCAAGTTGGCCTTGACGGCCTGGACGACCGCAAGCGTCGAGGCATCCGCTCGTTTGGTTACGGGGATGTAGACCGTGCGGCGTCCGTCCACCAGCGCGTAGCCGGTCTGGATGTCGGCGCCGTCTTCGACCGATCCGACGTCGCGTATGAAGATCGTCTGCGTTCCGCGCGACCGGATCGGAATGTTGTTCAGGCCCTTGAAATCCCCGACAACGGAGTTGACCGGCACCATTGGCATGAGGTCGCCGATGCGGACGTTACCCGATGGGCTAACCGTATTTCCGGCACCCAACGCCTGCACCACCTCGTCAGGCGACATGTTGTAGGAACGCAGCTTGTCGGGATCCAGGCGAACGAGGATGGTGCGCTGGCTCGACCCGAAGGGCGGCGGTGCCGATACGCCTGGCAGGGTCGCGAACAGCGGGCGCACCTTGAAGAGCGCCGCGTCCTGAAGCTCAGCGACCGTTTTCGTCTTGCTGGAGAAGACGAGGTCGCCGACTGGAACGCTGCCCCCGTCGAACCGCATCACAAAAGGCGGCACGGTTCCCGTTGGCATGAAGGCACGGGCGCGGTCGACGTAACCGACCGTCTCCGCTGTGGCCTGCGCCATGTCGGTGCCGGGATGGAATTGGAGCTTGATCAGCCCTACGCCCTGAATCGATTTGCTTTCGACATGTTCGATGCCGGTGATGTAGAGGAAGTGGTATTCATAATAGTTGACGATGAACCCTTCCATCTGCGCCGGGTCCATGCCGCCATACGGCTGGGCTACATACAGCACGGGCACCCCGAGATCCGGGAAGATGTCTCGAGACATACGACCGATCGCCAGAAAACCCACCAATGCAACGGCTACGACCATCGTCAAGAGTGAGATCGGGCGTCGCAAAGCAAACGACACTAAGTTCATGGTGCTGCCCAGCTCGCTTTGCTGCGGCCTGACGACCGCGCGTGCCTCGATGGCAGCAACAGTTTCGGAAGAATGCAGTTCATATTTTCCATCCACATGCATAGCCCTCAGGATCCAACGACCCTGAGCGGGGAGCAGAACTTGAACGGCGAACCGTTTTGGGATGGCCGGGGGCTGCTGGCCCCGACAACCGAATCTGGCAATCAAATTAGATCTTCTCAATTAAATTCAAATTCAGCTTTGCGGCCTTGAGGGGGGCGATCAGTTAGGACTTTCGTGCGAACGGCCCATATTCAGCGTAGGAAGCGATAATTCGCAGGTTCGACAATGCACCCGCGTTCAATTGACCAGTGGAAACACGATCACGCGTTCGTTCTGCTGGCAGGCCCGGCGTGCAGACAATCAAATGGGCAGCGCAGGCCTCGACGGTTGGTCCCGCTTGGCGGCGCCGTGTTGCCAAACAGGCAGCTCAATCAATTATGAGATCGGCTCGCGTGCCATGCTTCGAGAGCGGCCTTCTCTTCATCGGCTGTGAGACCGGTGACCGGTCCGCCCGCGGTGCGCGTCCAAAGCAACGTGTCGCGCGCGGTCTCCGAAATTGTTCGAAGCGTCAAGCCGGACGCGCGCGCGGGTGACGTGTCGCGCGTGTTGAAGCCCGCAAACTCCGGGAGCGGAAGCCACATCGGCAGCGAGCGCGGGCCAGACCAGCGTTTGATGTCGTGGCTTTCCAGAAATGCGCGGTCCACCCAGGTGAATGTGCAGGACGAGCCCACGGCCTCCGCGCAATCCGCCAAGAACTGGCCCCGGGTGTACGATGGCCCGATACCATCAAAATAACCGGTAAGACGGGTTTGCGCGGCATGCACGATCCACTGGGCGAGATCGCGCACGTCGATGAGTTGGACCGCATCATCTGGTGTTCCCGGGACGAGCACCTCGCCTCCGCGATCAAGCCGCATCGGCCAATAGGTGAACCGCCCCGTTGGATCCTCGGGACCTACAATCAGCCCGGGCCTGCAAATAAATGCGCTCTCACCGATCGCCTGCTCACACGCGACCTTGGCAGACCCATAGGTCTCTTCGGTACTGTGCTCGATTTCCGGTGCTGTAGGCGCCCGGAGTGGAGCGTTAATCGCTCTTTGCCCGGTCGTGCGGTTGTCAGCATATACTGTCACCGTCGACACAAAGGTCCAATGCTCGACGCGATGCTTAAGCGCCGCAACTGCGCGACGTACCTGGCCGGGATGACGCGACACATCGACGACGGCATCGAATGCCTCTCCGGCAAGCGGCGCGAGGCCGTCCGGTGTGTCGCGGTCCACGGGTATGAAGCGTGCGCGGTCCGGAACTTTTCCGGCGACGCCTCGTGCGGCGCACGTTATGTCATGGCCCAGCGCGCAGGCATGGGCCGCAATTGCGCGCCCGAGAAACTGCGTGCCGCCGAGGATCAACAGGCGCATTTGTACACCCAAAGAAATCGAGCAAATTCAGGAGTAACACCGCAGGTGGGTCATACCCGTGATGTGACGACCCATTCGAGCAGGGCATTTTGCGCGTGGAGAAGATAAGCCTTTGCAGCGACACTCTGGCAAGCTGGATGACGCATTGCGTCAGCAGTGACTTCCTTTCCCCTGGAAACGGGCGGGCAGGGAAGGAAAACAACGTCGGGGCGGCATTTCTCCAGAACAGACGCCGAAATCTGGTATTCCAGCATCTGTTCTTCATTTGCCTCACTTGGCCAGGAATCGGTAACGATCACGTCGGCGTCCAACAGCTCTGCGAGATCGGTACTCGCAGCGAAGTTTGGGCCCAATAATGAGGCGTCTCTAACGTGCCAGTTTTTCGGATAGACCTGTCTCACCTGGATAGGCATTGAGATGGAAGCTTCGACCCACGATCGGAAGATGTTGGCGTCCGGAGCAACGCCGACGACTTTCATTCCCTCAAGAGTTCCCCTCTTGCTTTGGATATAGGCTAGATCGCCGAGTGTTTCGCACGGGTGATTGGACCTCGTTCTCGCATTTACCACGGCAGCTCTGGCAATTGATGCGAGTTCCTTCAAGGCCGATAGCTCTTTGGTTCGGACGACCAAAATGTCGAACCAATTGTCGAGATACTCAGCTAGATCCGCCGTGGCTTCAGAGGCATTGAATCTGATTGGCGATTGGACGCAGATGCCACCCATGGCCTGTATGCCTATATCAAAAGCAGTCGTATTTCTCCATCCGCTATCGTCGGCAATGAGGGCAACACGTTTGCCGGACAAGCACTGAGGCATGCGGCGGTCGTCCCAGGCCGTCGCCAACGACTGAGCCCGGCCGATGAGGGACAAGATGATTTCTTTGGGCAACCCGTGGAATTCCAGAAAGTCTTTGCTGGATTCCATGTGCATTCTCGCTCCAAGGAGTCGCTATAACCAGACCCGGAATCTCAAAATTCCGGGTGCGCCCTTCAGCGCCCCGGATGACGATGCAATGAGATGGTGCCCGAAGAGTACTCGCCTTACACCAACTGGAAAATCGCCAGCGCCAGCACGGCTTGCGCCAGGAATCCGACGGTGAAGGCCAGGGTGCGGAACACCGGCAGGCCGAGCGTGTAGACGATCAGATGCGCGACGCGGGCCCAGAAGTACACGGCACAGGCCATCACGGTCCATTTGTCCGAATAGTCGATGGCGTTGAGGATCAGGACCAGCGGCGCGAAGATGATCAGATTCTCGATCGCGTTGTCGTGTGCGAACATCAGGCGGTTGGCCCAGTCGGCGTGCGGCTTGTCGTTGCGCGAGGGGTTGGCCATGGCGCCGGAGAGGCCGCGCACCTGACAGCGGTTGAGGATGTAGGGGACCCACAACAGCCCGGTCAAAATCACGGTCAGAGTCAGCCAGAACAATTCACGCGTCATTGGTTCCCCCTCAAACGATTTTCGAATCCCGGCGCGGGACGATCGATTATAGCGAACCGCGCCTGATGGCGCTATGCGCGGACCTTGACGTAGCTGCCGGGCGCGTCCTCGATCGGCGGCATCTCCTGCGAGCCGACGGGGCGCGCGGGCACCTGCTCGGCGTCCAGGCTCTCCAGCCATTGTCGCCAGTCAGGCCACCACGAGCCCTTGTGCTCGGTCGCGTTCTTGATCCAGTCGGCGAGCGTGACATCCTTGATCTTGTCGTTGGTCCAGTACTGGTATTTGCCACCGGCCGGCGGGTTGACCACGCCGGCGATGTGTCCGGAGCCGGACAGCACATACTTTACCGGTCCTCCGAAGAACTGCGAGCCGTAGAGCACCGAATCCGCCGGCGCGATGTGATCCTCTTTGGTCGCCAGATTATAGACGGGTACCTTGACCTTCGACAGGTCGAGCAGCGTGTTGTCGAGCACCATGCTGCCGGAGGTGAGTCGGTTCTCCAGATAGCAGTTGCGCAAATAGAAGGAATGGTTGGCCGCCGGCATCCGCGTAGCGTCGGAATTCCAGTGCAGCAGATCGAAGGCGGAGGGCGGCTGTCCCTTCAGATAGTTGCTGACGACGTAGGACCAGATCAGGTCGTTGGAACGCAGCATGTTGAAGGCCATCGCCATCTTGCTGCCTTCGAGAACGCCGCTTGCTTCCATCTCGCGCTCCAGCGTCGAGATCTGGTCTTCATCGACGAAGACGAGCAGATCGCCGGCGTGGGTGAAGTCGACCTGCGCCGCAAAGAACGTCGCCGACGTGACGCGCTGGCGCCGCTTTTCCGCGAGCCACGCCAGCGTGGAAGCGAGCAGGGTGCCGCCGACGCAGTAGCCGGCGGTGTGGACCTTCATCTCACCCGTCACCTTTTCGATGACGTCCATCGCGGTCAGCGGACCTTGCTTCATGTAATCGTCGAAGGTCTTCTTGCCGAGTTCCTTGTCCGGGTTGACCCAGGAGATCACGAACACGGTGATGCCCTGGTCGACGCACCATTTGATGTAGGATTTTTCCGGCTTGAGATCGAGAATGTAGAACTTGTTGATCCAGGGCGGCACGATCAGGAGCGGGGTGCGCAGCACCGTCTCCGTGGTCGGCGTATACTGGATGAGCTGCATCAGCTCGTTCTGGAAGATCACCTTGCCCGGCGTCGTCGCCATGTTGACGCCGACGACGAGGTTCGCCGGGTCGGACTGGCGGATGCGCAAATTGCCGCGGCCGGCTTCGATGTCCTCGGCGAGCATCTTCATGCCGCGCACGAGGTTGCCGCCATTCGAGGCCAGCGTCTCGCGCAGCACTTCCGGATTGGTGAGCACGAAATTCGACGGCGCGATCGCGTTGGTGATCTGCTGAACGTAGAACTCGGCCTTCTTGCGTGTGTGCGGATCGAGGCCGTCGGCATTCTTCACCAGTTCCTGCGCACACTGCGTGGTGAGCAGATAGAGCTGCAGCACGAAATCGAAGAACTGGTTCGATTTCCACTCCGGATCCTTGAAGCGCTTGTCGCGCGGCGACGGTTCGATCGCGGGCTTGGCCGCTTCGCCGGCCATGCGACGCGCGGCCTGACCCCAGAGATCGAGATAGGCCTTGCCGAGCTTCGCCTGCAGGTCCGTGGCGCGCGCGTTGTCGGAAAGCCAGTATTCCGCGACCTTGGAGAAGGTCTTGATGACCTCACCGACTTCGCTCGGCGGCTTGTCCTTTGCTTCACCACCCTCGCGCGGCTTGAGATAGGCCGCGAGCGCCTGGCCGCTCGTCTCCATCGCCTTGGCGATGTTCATGGCGAAGGCTTCGGCGTTGAAGCTCTTCGAAGCCTGGGTTTCGGTGTTGACGTCACTCATATCAAGGACACTATAGCTTCATTTCGGGTTCGTCACCGCGTGGATTGATGGCAAGCGGGTTGGGGTTAACCCTGTTGCACTGCGATAAAATTTGCGTGTTCACGCAAGTTGCACACATTGCAGCCGCACCGATCACATTTGCTCTTTGGGCTTTAATCGTTTCGGGCGACAATGGTTTGAACGGTTCTAGCGAAATCGACGCTGCGGGACAGCTTGGCGTTGCAAAGGTCGTACCACCGCATAGATGCGTGCGCGGTGTAAAGGTAGTTGGGGACTTCCGGACGGATGCCGGTCACTCGGACGATAAGGCTGTGGTCGATTGCCGCGCTGGTCGCGACGGCATTCGCGCTCGGCGGCTGCGCGAGCCAGATCGCGGATATGCCGGGCGTTGGCCTGCCGGCTGGCGCGCCCGAGCGTCCCAAGGAAGCCGGTGGCTATTTACCGGTTCATGACCTGCCGCCGGAGCGTGACGAGGCGGCGATCAAACCGGCCGAACTGGCTAAAATCCAGTCAGAACTGACGGCCGCGCGGGACCGTCAGGCGACGGCTTCTACCCCGGCAAAGCCGGCCAAGAAGTGAGAAGGCCGGCGTTTTTGGCGCGTCAGGCCGCCTTAAAACGCCATAAAAACTGGCGCCGCCGGGCTCCCGTGGTAAAAGAACCCAATTCAACCGCATTGCGGGTCCAGAGCCATAAGGACCTCGCGCCTGAACTCGCTCTAAATCCTTGATTGAGCGCGACTTCTGACCGAAGCCCAATCCGGTTTCGATAGCCGCGAAGGTTCCCCCGATTCTGTCCCGCCGGTTGTCGGAGCAAGGGTCCCATGGAAGATTTTTATCGCATCCGCCGTCTGCCGCCTTACGTGTTCGAGAAGGTCAATCAGGCCAAGGCGGCCGCGCGCAATGCCGGGGCCGACATCATCGACATGGGCATGGGCAATCCGGACCTGCCCACGCCGCCCCATGTGCTGGAGAAGCTGAAGGAGACGTTGGGCAAGCCGCGGACCGATCGCTACTCGGCCTCGCGCGGCATCAACGGCCTGCGCAAGGCGCAAGCTGCCTATTACGGGCGGCGGTTCGGCGTAAAACTCAATCCGGATACCCAGATCGTGGCGACGCTGGGCTCGAAGGAGGGTTTTGCCAATGTGGCGCAGGCGATCACCGCGCCCGGCGACGTCGTGCTGTGCCCCAATCCGAGCTACCCGATTCATGCCTTCGGCTTCTTGATGGCGGGCGGCGTGATCCGCTCGGTGCCGTCGGAACCGACGCCGCAGTTCTTCGAGGCGGTGGAACGCGCGATCATCCATTCGATCCCGAAGCCGTTGGCGCTCGTGGTCTGCTATCCCTCGAATCCGACCGCCTATGTCGCCGAGCTCGATTTCTACAAGGATCTGGTGGCGTTCGCGAAGAAGCACGAAATCTTCATCCTGTCGGATCTGGCCTACGCGGAAGTCTATTTCGACGACAACAACCCGCCGCCCTCGGTGCTGCAGGTTCCCGGCGCGATGGACGTCACCGTCGAGTTCACCTCGATGTCGAAGACATTCTCGATGGCGGGCTGGCGCATGGGCTTTGCGGTCGGCAACGAGCGCATCATTGCGGCGCTGGCGCGGGTGAAATCCTACCTCGACTATGGCGCGTTCACGCCGATCCAGGTCGCCGCCACCGCCGCCCTGAACGGGCCGGACGATTGCATCAAGGAAATGCGCGACACCTACCGCAAGCGCCGCGACGCGCTGGTCGAATCGTTTGGCCGGGCCGGCTGGGAGATTCCGCCGCCGCAGGCCTCGATGTTCGCCTGGGCGCCGTTGCCCAAGGCCTTCGAGGGCGTCGGCAGCATGCAGTTCGCGACCCTGATGGTGGAGAAGTCAGGCGTGGTGGTTTCGCCCGGCGTCGCCTTCGGCGAGCATGGCGAGGGCTATGTCCGTATCGCCATGGTGGAAAACGAGCAGCGGATCCGCCAGGCCGCCCGTGGGGTGCGGCGCTTCCTTGAAAGCGGCATCGAAACATTGCACAACGTGGTTCCTCTCGCCAACCGGCGCTAATTCCTTTTATTGCAGGTTCTCCCGTATATGGTCGCACCCCTGAGAGTGGGTATCGCAGGGCTCGGCACCGTTGGCGCCGAAGTCGTTCGCCTCATCGAAGCGCAGTCGCGGACGCTGTCCGAGCGCAGCGGCCGCGGCGTGCGGGTCGTTGCCGTCACCGCACGTTCGAAGGCAAAGAAGCGTTCGCTGGATCTGCGCGGTGTCGAGTGGGCCAAAAGCCCGCTGGCGCTGGCCTCTGACCCCAACGTCGATTGCTTCGTCGAACTGATGGGTGGCTCCGGCGAGCCGGCGCTGTCGGCGATCGAGACCGCGCTGAAGGCCGGCAAGTCCGTGGTTACCGCCAACAAGGCGCTGATCGCCAAGCATGGCATTCGGCTGGCGAAGGCCGCCGAGAAGCACGGCGGCGCCCTGAATTTTGAGGCAGCGGTCGGGGCGGCTATCCCCGTCATCAAGACGCTTCGCGAGGGGCTGGCCGGCACCGGCGTCAATCGCGTCTATGGCATTCTCAATGGCACCTGCAATTACATCCTGACCCGGATGGAGCAGGAGGGCCTGTCGTTTGCCGAATGCCTTAAGGATGCGCAGCGGCTCGGCTATGCCGAAGCCAATCCGTCGTTCGACGTCGACGGCCACGACACCGCGCAGAAGCTTGCGATTTTGGCGAGCCTCGCCTTCGGCACCAAGGTGGCGCAGAGCGCGGTTTATGTCGAAGGCATCTCCTCGATCGCGCCGGAAGATCTTCGCGCGGCGGAAGAACTCGGCTATCGCGTCAAACTGCTGGGCGTCGCAGTGCGAACCGCCAAGGGCATCGAGCAGCGCGTGCACCCGACCATGGTGCCGAAATCGTCCTCGATCGCGCAGGTGATGGGCGTCACCAACGCCGTCACCATCGACGGCGAAGGCATTCCGCCGATCACGCTGGTCGGACCCGGCGCCGGCGGCGCGGCGACGGCGTCCGCCGTCGTGGCCGATATCGCCGACGTGGCGCGCGGCATTCGCGCAAAGCCGTTCGGGCGCCCGGTGGAGCGGCTGCGCGAAACCAGCAAGGCGCCAATGGAGCGCCACGAGGGCGGCTACTACATCCGCCTGATGGCGCGCGATCTTGCCGGCACCGCCGCCACCATCGCCACCCGCCTTGCCGAACAGAAGATCTCGCTGGAATCGATCGTGCAGCGCCATCCAGAAGGCGTCGATGCGAACGGGTCCGCGAAGAAGCCGTCACCGGTTCCGGTCATCCTGATCACCTACGCCACTTCCGAGGATGCGGTCTACCGCGCGCTGGAAGCGGTGCAGCGCGACAAGGTGATCAGCGGCCGGCCGCAGGTAATACGGATCGAAAAGAACTAGCGCGCGTTCTGTTCGGAACGCGCCAGAGGATTGATTGCGGCCATGGGGCCGCTATGCAGGTTTAAAGGAGTAAGCCGATGTCGACCCATATTTCCGTTCCGCCGCAATTGCTGCTTGAGCGCATCCTGACGCTCGAAATCGTACGGGTGACGGAACGTGCCGCTGTTTCGGCCGCGCGGCTGCGCGGCCACGGCCAGGAGAAGGCGGCCGACCAGGCCGCGGTCGACGCGATGCGTCGCGAGCTCAACAAGCTGCCGATCGAAGGCACCATCGTGATCGGCGAGGGCGAGCGCGACGAGGCGCCGATGCTGTTCATCGGCGAAAAGGTCGGGCTCAACGCCGGTCCCCAGGTCGATATCGCCGTCGATCCGCTGGAAGGCACGACGCTGTGCGCCAAGAACATGCCGGGCGCGATCGCGACCATGGCGATGGCCGATGGCGGCACGCTGCTGCACGCGCCCGACGTCTACATGCAGAAGCTCGCAGTCGGCCCGGGCTACAAGAAGGGCGTGGTCGAGCTCGACGCATCGCCTGCCGACAACGTCAAGCGGCTCGCCAAAGCCAAGGGCGTCGATGCTTCGGCGATCACGGTGCTGGTGCTCGATCGCCCGCGCCACGCCGATATCATCGCCGGCGTCCGCTCTACTGGCGCCGCAGTGCGCCTGATCACCGACGGCGACGTGGCGGGCGTGATCCATTGCGCCGACCCCGATAACACCGGCGTCGACATGTATATCGGCACCGGCGGCGCGCCCGAGGGCGTGCTGGCCGCGGCGGCGCTGCGCTGCATCGGCGGCCAGATGCAGTGCCGGCTGATCCTCGACAGCGACGAGAAGCGGGAGCGCGCGCACAAGATGGGCGTGACCGATCCGAAGATGATCTACGGTATCGAGGACATGGCGCGCGGCGACTGCCTGTTCGCGGCAACCGGCGTCACCACGGGCTCGCTGCTGTCAGGCGTCAAGTTCCGCAAGGATGTGATCGAGACCGAGACAGTGGTGATGCGCTCGGTGACCGGTACGGTGCGCTACATCAAGGCCGAGCACCGGCAGTTGGACAAGTTTCATCTGGATTGAGTTGTCATTCCGGGGCGTGCGCAGCACGAGCCCGGAACTCCATTCATCCGCAAGGCTAGAAGCAAAATAGATTCCGGGTTCGCGCTTTGCGCGCCCCGGAATGACAAAAAGAAACGGGGAGGCTGACCAATGTCCGACGTGTCCGCAGTGAAAGCGCTGGTGTTCGATGTATTCGGCACCGTCGTCGATTGGCGCACCAGCCTCATCAACGATTTCACCAAATGGTCGGAGAAGTCGGGCAACCAAGCCGACTGGACCGCGTTGGTCGACGGCTGGCGCGCGGTTTACTCCGCCTCGATGGACGAGGTGCGCAAGCATCCTGAGCGCGGCTACCAGATCCTCGATACGCTGCACCGGCAATCGCTGGAAAAACTGGTGGCGCAGTTTTCGATTCAAGGCCTGAGCGAGGCCGATCTGCATTACCTGACGATGGGCTGGCACCGCCTGCACGCCTGGCCCGACAGCGTGCCGGGGCTGACGCGGCTAAAGACAAAATACATCATCTCGCCGCTCTCCAACGGCAACGTCGCGCTGCTGACCAACATGGCGAAGTTCGCAGGTCTGCCGTGGGACCTCGTGATGTCGGCGGAATTGTTCGAGCACTACAAGCCCGATCCCGAAACCTATCTCGGCGCCGCCAAACTGCTCTGCCTGCCGCCGGAGCAGGTGATGATGGTCGCCGCTCACAACAACGACCTGAAGGCCGCGCAGAAACTCGGCCTGAAGACAGCCTTCGTCGCGCGTCCCACCGAATACGGCCCGCACCAGAAATACGATTTCGAAGCCAGGGGCGATTGGGACATCGTCGCCAAGGATTTTGGCGGCATCGCCGACAAGTTGGGGTGCTAGCAGCGCCGAGTCAGTCCGTAGGATGGGTAGAGCGAAGCGAAACCCATCAGCCGCAACCGCTGATCCGTGATGGGTTTCGCTTCGCTCTGCCCATCCTACGAATATGCTTGCCGGCCAAGTCAACGTTTTGCCATGGCCTTGCGGGCCACTGCGGATTTCGACTGCATCTCTAGCGCTTGCGCCAGTCGCTCGACCGCGGGAGCGATCGTTTGGCGTGCATGGCCGCTGAAGCCGAGCACCAGCGCCGACCGCGGCGCCGCCGCGAGATATAGTCGGCTCATCGGCCGGACGACGACGCCGTGCTGGTGGCCGGCACGCTCGATGGCGGTGTCCGAGAGGCCGCGCCGCGTGAAGGCCACGAGATGCATCCCCTGGTCCGGCGCGTTGACCGTCAGGTCGGCGCCAAGTTGTTTCTGGATAGCGGCAACCAGCTCGTCGCGCTGCTCCCTGTACAGCACGCGCATGCGACGAATATGGGCTGCGAAGTGTCCCTCGTGCATGAAAGCGGCAACCACGGCCTGGCTTAGGGTCGATGGCTGCCGGTCCATCAAATAGCGGGCGGCAACGAACGGCCGCAGCAGCGAATGCGGGATGACGGCGTAACCGATCCGCAGGCCCGGAAAGAGCGCCTTGTTGAGCGTGCCGATATAGATGACGCGCTCGCCCTCATCGAGACCCTGAAGCGAGGCGAGCGGCCGGCCGCCGTAGCGGAATTCGCTGGCGTAGTCGTCCTCCACGATCCATGCATTGTTCTTCCGTGCCCAGGCGAGAAGTTCAAGGCGGCGGGCCATCGAGAGCACGACACCTGTCGGGAATTGGTGGGAGGGCGTCACGAAAACGGCGCTGGCGTTCGGCGCCGAAGCGATACCTCTGCCGACGTCGATGCCTTGGCCATCGACCGGAATCGGATGCACCGTCGCGCCCGCGGCCAGCAGCGCCTGCCGCGTCAGCGGATAACCGGGATCTTCAACCCAAACCTCCTTGTTGCGGTCCGGAAGGACCCGGATGACGATGTCGATCGCCTGGTGCGTTCCGGCCGTGACCACGATCTGGTCGGGATCGCATCTCACTGCCCGAGCTGCCTGCAGATAGTCGCAGATCGCCTTCCGCAGTTCGATCGTCCCGCGTGGGTCGGAATATCCAAAATGGCTTGCATCCAGCGACCGAAAGGTACGTGCGCTCAGCTTGCGCCATAGCTCCAGCGTCCTGTCGTCGATCAGCGTGCGTCCCAAATTGAACGGCCGCTGATCGCTCTGCATCGTGACATCGACGAAATCGCCGAGGGGCTGCAGTTGCACGGCTTTGGACGGGATCGGCGCAGCAGGTTTCTTGCGTCGCTGAGGATTTCCTTCGATCGGCTCTGGAAGATCCGGCGATATGTAGGTGCCGGACCCGTGCCTGCCGGATGTATATCCCTCGGCGAGCAGCTGCTCGTAGGCGCCAACCACAGCGGAGCGCGACACGGCAAGCTGCGAGGCAAGCTCCCGCGTCGACGGCAGCTTCGTTCCGGGCCGCAAGCGTCGTGACAGGATGGCCGCGCGAAGCTGCAGATAGAGCTGGCGGAACAGCGGCGTGTCGCTCTCGCGGATGACCTCGAGCGCATAAAGCCCGGCCCAGCTTTGTCGGCTTTTCATGTCGGCATCCGGATCAACATCGGCGTGAAGTGGTATTGCAATCTTGCGATAAGTGGACCTTTTCGACGGACCACTCCGCAGGCTATGCCGACGTCGAGGGCGATTCAAGCCGATGCGATCGCCGAGGGTGCGCCTTCAATCGCTTTCACGGAGATCCGCATGAGTTCGCCTCAACTGCGTCGTGCCGATCGCGCGATGTCCGAGCAACGCGCATATGAAATGCTGGAGCGCGGGTTCAGCGGACAGCTCGCGACCTCAGGGGAGGACGGCTATCCCTATTGCATTCCGCTGCTCTACATCTGGATGGACGGAGAACTATACGTACACACCGGCAGCGCCAGGGGGCATTTGCGGGCGAATGTCGAACGCGAGCCGCGCGTTTGCTTTGAGGTCGACGAACCCGATCAGGTGTTCGACTACGGCCGCTTTGAATGCGATTCCGGCCTGGCGTACCGAAGCCTGATCCTTTTCGGCAAAATCCGGATCGTCGAGGAGAGGGCGGTCAAGCAACGCTTCTGCGAGGCGCTGATGGAAAAATACGGCAAACCGGATAGTACGCGGCCCAAAGGCTTTTTCCCGCGCATTGACGGGATCACGGTCTACGCGATTGCCGTCGAGCGAATGACAGGCAAGGAGATGGCGTTACCCGCGCTCTCCGAGCAGTGGCCCGCGAAAGACCGAACCAAAACGCCGAACGCACGCCCGTAACGAATGAATGGATAAAGCA
This sequence comes from Bradyrhizobium sp. McL0615, assembly GCF_049993905.1. Taxonomy (NCBI): domain Bacteria; kingdom Pseudomonadati; phylum Pseudomonadota; class Alphaproteobacteria; order Hyphomicrobiales; family Nitrobacteraceae; genus Bradyrhizobium; species Bradyrhizobium sp. McL0615. Next base: position 4,694,408 of record NZ_CP188254.1, read on the forward strand.
ACGTTCATCCGCCGGCTCCCGCAATGAAGCAGCGCCACAACGGGGTCATGCTTCCATCCATGTCGTAGGACGGCGCCCACCAAACCATCGCGACGCCGCTGATGTTCGGTTTGTCGACCACGACGGAGTAGGGCACGTCAAACCATTTCGCTGGTTCGTTCGGCCGGTACGGATGCTTCAGCAAGACCCTGTATCCACGCTTTGCCATATCCCACTCGGCCCGCGCGTGCTGGCCGTCTCCGCCGTCGCAGCACGACTGGCCTGCCTTGTTCTTGAGACTTTTGAACCACGCATTGAGCTCCGGTCGATTTGGGTCATGCGGATGGGCGGCGCCGATGTCGAAAAAGCCAGCTGCACTCAATCCGACTGTGAGAGTCGCGATCGTCGGGTAAAGTCGCGCCGGCCGACGTCCACTGGGCGTCATGCCTATCCCCCGAGTTCACCACCGATGACATCGCCGAACAATTCCCAACGTTCGCCCTTGAATTTCCTGAGCTGAAATTGCTTGATCGGAGCGAAGTCATCTGCGCTGGTGTTGATCGTGACGCCGGGCAAGAGCCCTTCGAGCTGCAGACCCTGGATGCTCGCAGCCTGCTTCATGATATTCGCGCGGGTGAGATCGTCGCCGCAGTTTTTCAGGACGTGTACCATCGCTTGAGCAACGTTGTAGCCACCCACTAGAAGGCCGTCCTCACGATTCCCCTCCGGGAAATATTTCGTAAGGAATGCGTCAAAGTTCCTAATACCTGCGTCGTCCTGCCACTGCGGGTCCGTGGCATCTTTCTGATAAATTGCGGATATTATGTTTTGCCCGTTTTCAAAACCTGCCGGCCTCATGACGGCCGCGGTAGATGAGCCAATGCTGTTGAGAATGAACAGCGGTTTCCAACCAAGCTCGGCTACTTTCTTGATGGACTGCGCCGCAAATTTCGGTGTCGTGATGCTGATGAAAGTATCTGCCCCCTTCGACTTGAGCGCCACGACGTGCGAGTCGATGGTAGGGCTGCTGGTTTCATAGCTTTCTTCACCGACAATCATCGCCGTCGCCCTGGCGCCCAGACCGTCGCGGATGCCCTTGACGTAGTCTTTTCCATAGTCATCATTCTGATAAAGGATACCGATTTTTCCGGTCGGCTTTTCCTTCAAAATGTACTTGGCGTAAATGCGGCCTTCGCTCTGATAATTGGGCACCCAGCCCATCGTCCAGGGAAACTGCTTAGGGTCGTTCCACTTTGCTGCGCCGGTTTGAACGAACATCTGAGGCACCTTCTTCTCGTTCATGTACTTTTGAATTGCAGAGTTGGACGCCGTACCGAGCGTGCCGAAAATCAACAGAACCTCGTCGCTTTCAACGAGTTTGCGGGCCTGTTCTACGGTTTTCGGCGGGCTGTAGGCGTCGTCATACGAGATATACTTTATCTTGCGGCCGTTGATGCCGCCCTCTGCGTTGATCTTCCTGAAGTACGCGGCTTCTGTCTTGCCGATAACGCCATAAGCGGAGGCTGGTCCGCTATAAGGCATGATGTTGCCGATTTTGATCTCGGTATCTGTCGCGCCAGTATCGTATTTCTTCTGGGCGAGGGCGCCGGTGCTGGCTGCGACGAACACGATCATGGTTGCCGACAGCGCCTGTAGTCGATCGCGAAAACCTGGCATGATAGACCTCCGTCAGTCAGCTGCCTCAGTGTTTCTCAAGCCGACATACTGAATTTGGACGATCGCCTGCACGGAGTAGCCCGCTGCGGGTTTGTTCACCACGGCCATCGGCTGAGCCTGGCACTTGGGTGAGATATATTCCCGCCCGTGCGCGCAAGGGTGGTCTAGCGTTTCTCCGGCAGGAAACCCGCAGAGTGTCGTCTGCACTGCCTTCCTTGTAGCCCATCGAGAGGCTACTGTCGGGCAGGGCCGCTGTCTTGATCGAGGCCTGAAATTGCCTTGAGGTAATCCTGAATTTTTGCGGCCCGTGGCTGCGAAACAACCGCGTCGTGGTGCCCCAATGCTTTATCGCTTCGAGGGCTGCACCCTGGATCTCACACGGGGATGTCTTGAGGCTGCCGGCCACGAGGTCGAACTGCGGCCCAAATGCTTCGACGTCCTGCGGCACCTCTTGGAGAACGGCAACAGATTGATATCAAAGGAGGAACTCGTTGCAGCGGCGTGGCCGCAGGTCGCGGTGACCGACGAGTCGTTGGCGCGCTGCATTAGTGACGTGCGTGCGGCGATCGCCGATCACGAGCACAAGATCATCAAGACGGTGCCGCGTCGCGGCTATCTCTTTACCGCAGACGTCACCCGCCATGAGCACGCCGAGCCTCGGGAGCAGCAGGGCGGCCCGGCGGCCGTGACCGAGCACGTCCTGACCGAACGGCCGTCGATCGCCGTTCTCGCCTTCACCAGCATGAGCGGCGATCTGGATCAGGAGTACTTCAGCGACGGCATCACCGAGGACATCATCACAGAGCTGTCACGGTTCTCCGAGCTGCTCGTTATCGCCCGCAATTCCAGCTTCCGGTACAAGGGCCAGTCCGTCGACGTGCGGCAGGTCGGACGCGAGCTTGGCGCGCGCTACGTGCTGGAGGGCAGCGTTCGCCGCGCCGGCGACTGCATCCGCATCACTGTCCAGCTTATCGACGCCACGACCGGCGTCCATCGCTGGGCCGAGCGCTACGACCGCAAACTCGAGGACACCTTTGCCGTCCAGGATGAGGTCGCCAGAACAATCGTGCGGGTGCTTGCGGTGCACGTGAACAAGGCCGAGACCGAGCGCGCCCTCGCGAAGCCGCCCGCGGCGTGGCTGGCCTATGACCATTACTTGCGGGCCGCCCATACTTTTATTCGCTTCCATTCCTCTTTCGACAAGGACGATCTCCTCCAGGTGCGGCGCAGCCTGGACCGGGCGCTGGCCATCGACCCCAACTACGCCCGGGCCCATGCCCTCCTTTCCAAGAGTTGTATCGAGCTGTGGGTTCACAGATGGGACGATGGTTGTCCGTGGCCAGCGGCCATCGACGCCGCCTATCAGTCAGCGCGCGAAGCAGTGCGGCTGGCTCCCGATCGGTCTGGCGCCCACGTCGCACTCGGCTGGGCATTGAGTTTCATGCGGCAGCACGAAGCAGCCGTTGCCGAGTTCGAGCGCGCGACTGAGCTCAATCCAAATCTCACCGACCATCACTTTGCATTCGTACCGTTGGTTGCCGGAGATCCGGCCAGAGCAGTCCAGACGCTTGAGGCGCAGATGCGGCTTGATCCGTTCTATCTGCCACGCGTTCCCAGTTTGCTGGGGTTTGCCTACTACCTGCTCGGGCGCTATGCGGACGCCCTGGCGCAATTGCAGACAGCCGTGCCGCGCGCACCTAACCATGGTCACTGCCGTCGTTACCTGGCCGCCACTTATGCCCAATTGGGTCAACTGGACAAAGCCAGGGAGGAGGTCGCCGAAGCGCTGCGTATCGACCCTTGGTTCACAATCAACCAGGCGTTCTTCGCGAAGATCTGCAAGCGCCCCGAGGATGGCAAGCACTTCAACGATGGCATGCGCAAGGCTGGGTTTCCGGAGTGATTGCGCGCTTGCCGCATAACCCGGGCATGCGCTGCAATATCCGTAGCGCTACGCTCCGCCCTGGATCACGCCGAACCAGCCAAGCCCCTTATAGGTCTCGTAGCCGGGCGTGGTGTGGAACGCGATCAGTGCGCCGGAGCGGTCCTGCGAGAAGCCGGAGCGTCGTCCCTCCAGTGGAAGCGAGACGCGTTCGGTGAGCAGGCCCTGGCCGTCGGACGCCGCGATCACCCGGAAATTCGAATCGACCAGCAGCACGCGCGCCTTGTCGGCGGCGCCGACGCGTACGCCCTGGACGATGGCGCGGGCCTGCGGCTCCCAGTCGAAATGGATCGCCAGCACGCCGATCGGTTTAGCGTTTGCCTTGCCGCCGGCGCGAACGCTGGCGCAATAGGTCACGACCTGGGCGTTGCCGAGCAGCGGCTGGCATTCGACGTCGCCGACGGCGTAATCGTCACCGGAGCGCAGGTCGCGCGCCGCCTTAAACCACTTGGTGTGCGCCACGTTCTGGCCCACGACGTTGAAGCGATCGGCGCGGCCGTTGGCGCGCACATTGCCGTCGAGATCGCACAGCCAGAGATCGAGATAGACGGTATAGGCGCCAAGGATCACGGCCAACCGTTCCGAGACATGGGCCACGGCGGCAGCCTCCGGCGCAGCCGCGCAATCGACCACCGCGGAATCGGTCGCCCACCAGCGCACGTCGCAGGTCCGCTCATAGAGGTTGCGATCCATCAATTCGATGGCGTTCAGCGACAGATCGACCATGCGCTCGCCGCGCGAGCGGTCGGCCATCTGCGCGATCGAGGTCATCAGGTTGCCGGTGCGGTTGGTAAGCTGGCTTTCGAGCTCGCGGGCGATGGTCTCGACCTGCTGGCCGACATTGCGGACTTCCTGCGCCACCACGGCAAAGCCGGCGCCTTGCGCGCCGGCGCGCGAGCTCTCGATCAGCGCGTTCAGCGCCAGCATCTTCATCTGGTTGGTGATCTTCTGGATCGACTTGGTCTTCTCGCAGGCGACCTGATTGACCTCGGCGGTCAATCTGGCGATCAGCGTGGAGACATCGGATTCATCCTCGGCGCTCGCCGCCGCATTGGCGGATTGTTTTGCGATCGTTGCAGTCTTGGAGCGAAGCGCGACGGACATTGGCGGAAATTCCTCAGTCTTTGTGCGGATGTCGATCTTCTGCGGATCGGCGGGACTCAACGACAGCGTGTTTGACTCCTTTGTCGGAGATCATGGCTAACGATTGGTTTATGTTTCAGGGCGTTGCGGGTAGTTTTCCGGAACAAGTTGCATCTTCTTTGTGCAAGTTGCTTTTGGCGGCAGAAGCCAAGCCGGGGGCCGGACGAGCGTCACCGCGCACGATTCGTTCGCCGGGACGGCACGCCATCGCCCCGGTTTGTCCCCGGTTTGCGTTTGCCGAAGGGCCGCTTTGCCCCTATTCCTCGAAGGCATCATGACGCTTCCCGCATCCGCAATCCCCGTTGAACTACCGCCGGCGTTTCTCGGCGTGTCGCGTTCAGCGACCGGCAAATTGTGGCGCGACCGGCTCGACGCCAGGGGGGCGGCGCGGGCGCTGGCGATCACGCAACGCTACCAGTTGCCGGAGATGCTGGCGCGGGTGCTGGCGGGCCGTGATGTCGGGATCGACGAGGTCGAAGACTTTCTCGATCCAACTATTCGCAAGCTGATGCCCGATCCCCATACCGTGACGGCGATGGAGACGGCGGCGAGGCGGATTGCGGATGCGGCTGTACGCTCCGAGAAGGTTGCGATCTTTGGCGATTACGACGTCGATGGCGCGACCTCGGCGGCGCTGCTGACCTGGCATTTACGCCATTGCGGGCTCGATCCGCTGATTCACATCCCCGACCGCATCTTCGAGGGCTATGGCCCCAACGTCGAGGCGGTGCGCGGCCTTGCGGCCAAGGGCGCGACGCTGCTGGTCACCGTGGATTGCGGCACCACCAGCCTCGAGCCGCTGGCGGAAGCCCGGAAACTCGGCATGTCGGTCGTCGTCATCGACCATCACCAGACCGGCGATGAATTACCCGAGGTCGATGCGCTGGTGAACCCGAACCGGCCGGACGATCTCTCCGGCCTCGGCCATCTCGCCGCCGTCGGCCTGGTGCTGATCACGCTGGTGGCAGTGAACCGGGAATTGCGCGGCCGCGGCTTCTGGAATGCCGAACGGCCGGAGCCGGATCTGCTCGGCATGCTGCACCATGTGGCGCTTGGCACCGTGGCCGACGTCGCGCCCTTGACCGGGCTCAACCGGGCCTTCGTCGCCAAGGGGCTGATCGCGATGCGCCGCCGCGACCATGTGGGCCATACCGCGCTGATGGATGTGGCGCGGCTGACCGGTCCTCCCGAAGCCTGGCACCTCGGCTTCATGCTGGGGCCGCGCATCAATGCGGGCGGCCGGATCGGGCGCGCTGATTTAGGCGTGCGGCTGTTGCTGGAGGGCGACGTTTCGGAGGCCGCGCGGATCGCTGCCGAGCTCGACCGGCTCAACAGCGAGCGCCGCATCATCGAGCAGGCGGCGGAGGCGCAGGCCGAGGCCGAGGCGCTGGCCTCGCTCGGGCTTGAGGACAAGGGCGCTGTGATCGTGACCGCCGCCGAGGGTTGGCACCCCGGCATCGTCGGCCTGGTCGCCGCGCGGCTGAAGGAGAAGTTTGCACGTCCCGCCTTTGCCATTGCGCTGGAGCCGGGCGGCATCGGCACCGGGTCGGGCCGCTCGATCTCGGGCGTCGATCTCGGCAAGGCCGTACGGCAGGCGGTGAAGGAGCGGCTCCTGATGAAGGGCGGCGGCCATGCGATGGCCGCGGGCGTGACGCTGCGGAAAGAGAAGCTCGCGGAATTTCGCGCCTTCATGGAAAGCGCGCTGGCCGAGGACGTCGCCAATTCCCGCCACGAGCACGAGCTGTTCATCGATGGCGCGGTCAGCGCGCGCAGCGTGACCGTGGAATTCGCGACGATGCTGAACCGCGCCGGGCCGTTCGGGGCCGCCAATCCGGAGCCGGTGATCGCGCTGCCGGCGCATCAGCTCGTCTATGCCGACGAAGTGGGGCAAGCGCATTTGCGCCTGCGCTTCAAGTCCGGCGACGGCGCCATCGTCAACGGCATTGCGTTCCGCTCGGTCGGCCAGAAACTCGGCCATGCGCTGACGCAAAACCGCGGCCAGCCCTTGCATGTCGCGGGATCGCTCGCGGTCGATCGCTTCCAGGGTTCTGAACGCGTGCAGTTGCGCGTGCTCGACGTTGCGGTGCCCGATCCGGGACCGGCCTTGATCAGGTAGTTCAACAACCAAGAACAATGGGAGTGGAAATGACAGGGCAGGTTCAGGGCAAGGTCGCGCTGGTGACGGGTGGTGCGTCCGGTATTGGCGAAGCGGTTTGCGAGTTGCTGGCGCGCGAGGGCGCCTCGGTCGCGGTAACCGATGTCGACGATTTGAAAGGCCCCGAGGTGGTGGCGCGGATCAAGAAGGCGGGCGGGGAGGCGAGCTTTTGGCACCACGACGTCACCAGCGAGGAGCGCTGGATCGAGGTCGTGGCTGACGTCATGAAGCGCTATGGCCGGCTCGACGTGCTGGTCTCGAATGCCGGCATCGGCATTTCCGTGCCGACAATCACCGAGATGTCGCTTTCGGACTGGCGGCGGCAGACCGCGATCAATCTCGACGGCGTATTCCTGTCCGTAAAGCATTGCCTGCCACCCATGCGCAAGACCGGCGGCGGCTCCGTCATCATGATGTCGTCGCTGGCGGGCCTGCGCGGTGCGGCTGGTCTGTCCGGCTATTGCGCGACCAAGGGCGGCGTGCGGCTGTTTGCGAAAGCGATCGCGATGGAATGCGCCACCTTCGGCGACGGCATCCGCGTCAACTCGGTGCATCCCGGAATCATCGATACGCCGATCTGGGGCAAGATTCCGACGGAAGCGGCGGGCGCCGGGCAGAACGCGCCGATCGATCCGGAGGAGCGGGCAAAGATGGCAACGCCGCTGGGGCGCGCCGGCCGTGCTGAAGAAATCGCGCAGGGCGTCCTGTATCTCGCATCTGACGCATCACGTTACGTGACGGGGACGGAGCTTGTCATCGATGGCGGGATGTATGCGGGTGGCGTCGCGCGGAGATAGCTTCTCGTCATTGCGAGCGAAGCGAAGCAATCCATCTTCTTTTCGCGGAGTATGGATTGCTTCGCTTCGCTCGAATGACGGCTGGGCTTAGCCGCCCTGCCTCAACCGTGCCAGCACCTTGAGCCCGCCATAGCCGTCGGCCGGCAACAGCCCCATCTTGCTCTGATAGTCCTTCACGGCCTTCATCGTGTCATTGCCGACGCGGCCGTCAGTGCCGCCAGTGTCGAAGCCAGCCTTTGTCAGGCGCGTCTGGACCTCCTGGACTTCGGCGAGCGTCAGCGCGCGTTCCGAGCCGGGGAAGGGGTTGATGAAGGGCGGCGCGCCCAGAATGCGATCGCCGAGATGGCAGATCGCCAGCGCGTAGTTCATCGACGGGTTGTAGCTTTTCACCGAATAGAAATTCGGACCCAGCAAAAACGAAGGTCCGCCGGCGACCGGCACCCACATCTGCGCCGATGCGTTCGGCTGCGGGAACGGTTTTCCGTCGGCGCGCGTGACGCCGGCGCTGGCCCATGCCGCATAGGTCCGGCTGCCGCTCGAAGCGCCTCCCGAGCTGCTCACCTCATAGCCCCAATGCTCGCCGCGGTGATACTTGCCGCGGTTGAGCAGATAGCGCGCGCTGGAGCCGAGCGCGTCGTCGGGCTTGCCGAACGGCGAGACGCGGCCGTCCTTGTCGTAGTCCATGCCGACATTGAGCCAGACTTCCGGCATCCATTGCGTATGGCCCATCGCGCCGGCCCAGGAGCCGCGCATTTCCTCCGGCGTGCTCCAGCCGCGGTCGACGATCTTCAGCGCGTTGATCAGCTCGGTTTCCCAATAGGCGCGGCGGCGTGGCTCGTTCCAGGCAAGGGCTGCGAGCGAGGGAAAGACCGGGCGCATGTGGTTCTGCTGCACCAGCGGATCGCCATAGGCGGATTCAACACCCCACAGCGCCAGCAGCGTGCCGCGCTCGACGCCAAAATCCTGCTCGATGCGGGCGAACAGCGCCTCATGCTTCTTCAGGGCCTCGCGGCCGTTGATGATGCGCCAGTCCGAGACGCGGCGGTTGATGTATTGCCAGATCTGCTCGTTGAATTCCGGCTGCTTCTGCATCTGCCGGAACACGCTCATGTCGGGCTCGATGCGGCCCATCACCCGCGTCCAGGTCGCGTCCGAAATGCCCTTTGCAAGGGCGCGCGCGCGAAAACTGTCGCGCCATTGGTCGAAGCCGGGTGGCGCAGCAAATGCTGCAAGCGGTGTGGCGAGCAGGGCGCCGGCGCCGAGGCCGGCCTTCAGCACGGCGCGGCGGGTCGGGGCTTGGGAATCAGGCTGTTTCATACCGGCATTCTAGCGGCGCGGCGGCCCCGCGCCAAAAGCCATGACGCCGCGGGAACCTCGATTTCGCCAGCTATTGCCACGATTTTGCTTGCGGCGTCCGGCCATGGACGGGGTGTGTGGGGTTCCTATAATGATCCAGAGCGCTACCAATAAGAAGGCTTGAGGAAAAATGTCACACGCCCGGCGCTCGGCCAGGTCGCGGGCAAGGCCGGCATGGACAAGCAACTGCTCGAACTGATCAAGCTGCGCGCCTCGCAGATCAATGGCTGCGCTTTCTGCGTGCAGTATCACATCCTGAAGGGCGAGAAGCTCGGCGTGCCCACCGACAAGCTCAATCTGGTGGTGGTCTGGCGCGAGGCGCCGCAGTTCTCGCAGCGCGAGCGGGCCGCGCTGGCCTGGACGGAAGCGCTGACCTTGCTCGCCGACGGCGTCAGCGACGAGGTCTATGCGCAGGCGAGCAGCAAATTCTCCGAGAAGGAGCTCGCCTATCTCACCTCGGCGGTCGCCTCGATCAATGTCTGGAACCGGTTTGGCGCCGCCTTCCGCTGGACGCCGCCGGCACGGAAGACAGTCGTTGGTGCGGCAGCTTCGTAAGAACCCGCTCTCAAAATCCGCAGTTGCTATGCAACGGTCGGGAGGAGCCGCCCCACTTCTTCCTGCAGATCGGCGATCGCCCTACGATCCCCGGAGAGGTGTCGCAGCAGGCATCGCTGGAATAGTCCATCAAACAGCGCATAAAGGGCCCCCCGGGAGACGGCAGGCTGTCGATCACCGAGTGAGGCAAACCGCGACGCGATGCGCCACACCATGTCTTCCAGGCTCTTGTCGATCTCGGCTACGTCGTCGCGAAAGGCCTCTTCGAACAGACATTGAGAGCGAAGGTCGTACCAGAGACGATGCATTCGAGCTTCATCGCGAACCGTCTCACCGAGCTTTTCCAGAAAACCCTTCAGCAATTCGTCGCGGCTTTGTGCGGCCGATGTGATCTGGTCGTACCGCGTGACGCACTTCGCCTTATAGTGACGAACGCAACAGCAGATCAGGTCGACCTTGTCGCTGAAGTAATAGTGCAGCACCCCGTGCGTAAACTCGGATTTTTGCGCGATCTCGCGCAGGCTGGTTCTTGCATAGCCGAGTTCGGCCAACGTTTCCAACGCGGCCTCGGCTAGTTCGATTCGTCGTGCACTGAATTTATCGACACGCGATCGCTCGATTCGATCGGAAGGTTTGCTTAGCCGGGTCGGCGTTTCAATTTTCCGCCTCACTGCAGTTTGCTTGCGCACGTCCAAACTCCGAATTGCCGCGTCACTTCGGCGGCAATAACGCCCTGAAGTGCCTTCCGAAATCATCCTCGCTCCTTCCTGTTAAACATTCCTTGACAAGTGTCAAGATGTTGACAATCGTCAAGATAATCTTGGACAACTGTCAAGGTTTTCGAGACTCGCAGCCGGAAGAAGCTGTGCATCGGGAGAAACGTGCTGGCGACGCGCCTCGGCAGGCCGCCGCGCGTCACAACGGAAATCACAAGGGGAGGAGCTACGATGAGTGAGAAAAGTCTGGCTGGCCGCAAGGCTCTGGTGACCGGCGGCGCGCGAGGCATCGGCGCTGCGATCGCGGAGGCGCTGACGAATGCCGGCGCGTCGGTGATGATCGGCGACATTCTCGCCGATCCAGGCAAGGAAACCGCGGGCCGCCTTGCCAAAACGGGCGCAAAAACCGGCTTTGTGGAGCTGAACGTCACCGACGATGCGCAATGGGAAAAGGCTGTCGCCGCCACCATCGCCACGCTCGGTGGCTACGACATCCTGATCAACAACGCCGGCATTGAGATCACCTCGCTCGTCGTCGATCTGAAGGCTGAGGATCTGCGCCGGATGTGCGACGTCAACATCGTCGGCACCGGTCTCGGCATGAAGCACGCGTTTCGCGCGATGCGACCCGGCGGAAGCCCAGGCACCGGCGGCGCCATCGTCAATATCGCCTCGGTCGCGGCCACCATCGCATTCCCGGCCATTGCCGGGTATTCCGGCACCAAATCGGCCGTGGACCGTATGACGCGGATCGCTGCGGTCGAAGCCGGCAAGCTCGGCTACGGCGTGCGGGTCAACTGCCTCTATCCCGGCCTTGTTCCTACCGACATGGGCATGCAACTGGCCAACGACATCGTTGCCGCAGGTCTAGCACCGGACGTCGGCGCCGCCGTCGCCTCGGTCGTCGAGCAGACACCGCTTGGCCGGTTGGGCGAGGTCGGTGACATGGCTGATGCCGCCGTTTTCCTTTGCTCCCATCAAGCCCGCTTCATCACCGGTGCCGGCCTGCCGGTCGACGGCGGCATGGGCACGTAAATTACCAAACGCCAAGAACAAGAATTCGGACAGAAATTCGGGAGGATATGAACATGAGCGAGAAGAAGCCTGTCGTCGTCTATGGCGTCTCGGGGTACACGGGGCGTCTGGTTTGCGAATATCTGCGGGAATACAACATTCCCTTCATTGCCGCCGGCCGCGACGCGGCCAAAGTGAAGGCAGTCGTCGAGAAAATTCCCGGCATCGAAACCGCGGACTATGAAGTCGCCGAGGTAGAGCACACGGTCGAAGCGCTGACCAAGCTGTTTAGGGGCGCGAAGGTCGTCAGCAATATGGTCGGCCCATTCATCAAATACGGCCCGGAGGTCGTAGAAGCCTGTCTTGCTGCCGGCTGTCATTATTCCGATACGACCGGCGAGCAGGACTGGGTGCTGCTGGCGCAGGAACGCTGGGGAGAAAAATTCGCGGCTAAGGGATTGCTGCTCGCGCCCAACATCGCGCAGATGTACACGACGGGCGAAATCGCAGCGAACATATGCCTCGAAACGCCCGGCCTCGATACGCTCGACATCCTGGTGCTGTGGAAGGGATTCCCGACCTACGCCTCGACGCAGACGATTTTCACCATCCTCAAGGCGAACTGGTATTATCTCGTCCAGAACAAATTTGTTGAATGGGACGTCACCGCCAATTTCGAGGTCAACGTTCCCGGTCAGCATGAGGGCGCCATCGCCGTGCCGTGGGGCGGCACTGCGCATCCGGTCTGGTTCAAGAACGATCCGCGTGTGTCCAACTGCAGGGTGCTCGGCGGCGTCATGCAGCGCGACGTCATGTTGGGCGTGGTTCAAACCCAGGAGATGGTGAAAGAGAAGATCAAGCCGCTTCCGCCCGACCAGCAGGAGAAGGCGCTGGCCGACATCGCGGCAACGCTGCAAGCCACCATGCCGCCGCGCGAAAATCCGCGCATCAATACCTCGATCGATTCCGTCTATGCATCGGGACCGCTCGGTCGCGCCCATTGCGTGATCCACGGCAACTGCAATTACAAGCAGACCGGAATGCTGCAGGCCTATGTCGCCTTCTCGTTGCTGCAGACGGCTCCCAGGAAGGTTGGCTTTGCCTCCGCCTGTCAGGCGTTCGGGCATCGGGAACTGCTGGGCCAGTTGCGAAGCTTCGGACTGGTGATGAATCCAATTCTGACGGTCCACAATTGATGCAACCGGATGGCGCGCACGACCGCGCCATCCGCCCTCTTTCCGGGAGGTAGTCCATGCGGCTTGTCGACTATCTGGATAAAGGCGTCTCGCTTGGCGCCGATGCGCCATGCCTGACCATGGACGGAAAAGACCTGAGCTATGGCGAGGTGCAGCGCCTCAGCTATCGGATCGCACGCGGACTCTCCAATTCCGGCGTCGCCCCCGGGGAGAAAGTCGCGATCCTGTCCGGCAACGATCCGGCCGCCTTTGCTTGCGTATTCGGCATTTCGCGCGCCGGAGCCGTCTGGTGTCCGATCAATCCACGCAACGAGGCGGCGGAGAACCAGTTCATCATCGATGCGTTCGATTGCAGCGTGTTGCTGTTTCACAGCGGCTTCGCGCCGATGGTCGAAAAATTAAGGCCTGATCTGCCGAAGCTGCGAAAGCTCGTATGTCTCGACACCGAGATGTCTTTCGCGCCGTCGTTCGAGTGCTGGCTTGCCAATGTCGAAGGCCATCCCTTTCAGCGCGATCCCGTTGATGATCTCGCGCTCATACCCGGCACCGGCGGAACGACCGGCAAACCCAAAGGCGTGATGCTCTCGGGACGCAACATCGAAACGATGACGGCGTTGACCCTGATGGGCTATCCGTTCAAGGGGCGCCCGACCTATCTTGCGCTCGCGCCGCTGACGCACGCTGCCGGTGTGTTGTGTTTTCCGATCATGACGCTCGGAGGGCGAGTGGTGATCATGCATCACCCGGACATCGGCGAATTCCTCGATCTGATCGCTCGCTACCGGGTCACGCACACATTCCTGCCGCCGACCGTCATCTACATGCTGCTGGATCATCCGAAGCTCGAAAGCGCCGATCTCAGCTCGCTGCAATGCTTCTGGTACGGCGCGGCCCCGATTTCGGTGGCGCGCCTGACCGAGGCGCTGGAAAAGATCGGCCCTATGGCGCAGCTCTTTGGGCAGACCGAAGCACCGATGATGATCTCGATGATGCCGCCCGCGGACCATTACAACCCCGACGGTTCGATCGCGACTGGACGTCTGTCGTCGGCGGGCCGTGTCGGGCCGCTGGTTCAGGTCGGGATCATGGATGGCGACGGAAATCTGATGCCTGCCGGAGAACGCGGCGAGATCGTCGTTCGCGGATCGCTGGTGATGGATGGGTACTACAAAAACGCCGAAGCAACGGCGGAGGCGTCCCTGCACGGCTGGCATCATTCCGGTAATATAGGATACCTGGACGCGGACAATTTTCTTTACATCGTCGATCGCGCCAAAGACATGATCATTACCGGCGGCTTCAACGTCTATTCCGTCGAAGTCGAGAACGCCCTTCAGGCCCACGAAAGCATTCAGGATTGTGCTGTTATCGGTTTGCCTGACGAGAAGTGGGGTGAACGCGTTGTCGCCGTGGTGCAGCCGAGAGCAGGACGCACCGTCGATGTCGCCACGGTATCGGCTTTCGTGAAGCAGCGGGTCGGAAGCGTCAAAACGCCCAAGCAAATTGAGGTCTGGAATGACCTGCCGCGCTCCAAAGTTGGCAAGGTGCTGAAATCCGAGATCCGCGCCAGATTGCTAACAAGCGAAGAGACATGACGATGGCCGGGCATGGTACCTCTTAGCAGGGAGCCGCACCGCCAAGAGGAGAACACTGCGCCAGTTCCGACTTGCCGAACGAGATCCCGCCCTTCTCGAAGCGCCGGCCAACCGACAACACTGAGAGCGCTCAGTTCCGCACTTCCAATCCATGATGAGCAAGTTCGGGCGGGCTCCAGCAAATGAGAGGATGCGCTTCGCTTCGCAGATGCGCAAAGACCGGAGGCCGCTATCGAATCGGACTTTCGGTTAGTTCGGCTTCGCGCCCGTTGCTTGCAGCAAGCGCTGCCATTTGGTGATTTCCTCGGCGACAAACTTGTCAGTTGATTCCGGTGTCGAGTTTTGCGAGACGATCATGCCAAGCTCTGAGAGCCGCGTGGCCAGTCCCGGCTCGGCTAGCGCCGCGTTGATCGCCGAATTCATGATAGAAATACTTGTCGATGGTGCGCCAGCCGGGGCCAGAATTGCGTTCCAGGTGTAGGCTTCGTAGCCGGGCAGGGTTTCGGCGACCGTCGGCACGTCTGGAAGTGCGGCGAGGCGTTGCGAGGTCGTTACGGCAAGGGCGCGCGCCGATCCACTTTTCGCGTGCTGTATGGCAGTGGCCGCGCTGTCGATGACAAGGTCGAGCGTACCGCCGATCAAGTCGGTCACCGCGGGTCCGCTTCCACGGTAAGGGACGTGCTGAAGATCGATCTTCGCGACGCTCTTCAACAGCTCCGCGGCCAGGTGCTGCGCCGAGCCGATGCCGGCTGATCCATAACTGAGGCCGCCGGGTCGGGCGCGCGCCAGCTCAACCAGTTCACGCAAGTTCGTGGCCTGAACGCTGTTGTTGACAAGAACGACCTGCGGAACAATTCCGACCAGCGCCACCCCGCGAAAATCCTTCAAGGGATCGAACGGAAGGTTGGCAAACAGGGCCGAGTTGACGGCATGGGCAACGGTGGCGACGAGGAACGTGTGGCCGTCCTTCGCCGTCGCCACTCTGGTCGTACCGACGACGGTGCCGGCTCCGGTGACGTTTTCGACGACCATGCGTTGTGGAAACTTGCCGGATAGTGCTTCGGCCAGCAGCCGGGCTGCGACGTCGGTCGGTCCGCCGGCAGAGAAGGGGACGACGAGGTGCAGCGTGGTTGCTGGCCATGATTGCGCTTGCGCGGCAGCGGATGCCAGGCCGGACGGCACGAAAAGGGCCGTCATCAGAAAAGAGCGGCGGTTCATTTGACTTGTCCTTCCAGCAGTTCGACATGGCCCGAGAGCCAGCACTGATCGCCGCGGAACGTGACGGTAATCTTCGAAGGCCGGCCCATCGCTTCGCCCTGGTGTACGGTCACCCTGGTGCTGGTTGTCACGCCCAATTGGCGCAGGCCGGATGCAAGGGCCGTCGCCGCGATGCCCGTCGCCGCATCTTCAGGGTATCCGGACGATCGGGGAAATTGCCTTGCGGCAAGCGTAGCCGCCGCGCGGTCAACGATCGCAAAAGGATAGAGTCCGGTTGAGCCGATAGCGTCGCAGACCTCAGCGATCCCTGAAAAGTCGGGGGCGATTGAATCCAGAACCGCGCGCGAGCGCACGGGCACGAGCGTTTTGGTCCGGCTCGTCGCCGCATTCATGACCGGCAAGCCTTCAAGGTCGGATTTGTACAGCCCGAGCACGTCGAGAATGGCGGCTGGCTCATCGACAAGCGTGCAGCGTCCGGCCGGCTGACTGATGGCGGGTCCTTCTTCCGTTATGCGCGCGGTAACAATCCCCGAAAGGGTGGCAATCGTCAGTTCCGGCTCAGGGAGAAGCCCTAGGTGTTTTAGCAGCCAGACCGTGCCCAGCGTCGCGTGACCGCACATTTCCATCTCATGGTTCGGCACGAAAAATCGCAAGGAAACATCGCAGCCGTCGCGCCCAGGCAGCACAAAAGCGCTCTCGTGTTTGTATTGTGCGGCCAGTTCGCGCATGGCCGTCACCGTCATTTCAGATGCATCAAGCACGATGGGCGCCGGATTGCCTCCGCCCGGGCCATCACGGAACACGTTTACGACGAAGACATTTCGATTTCGGCCGGCGTGCATCATCGTCCGACTTTGACAGAGGCACCAATCGGTCGCGCGTCCCGCCGGGCCTCCGAATGCGACCCATCGGGCCACGCCGGAAAGTGCCGCACAGGCTGCAGCGCCCGTAGCTGGACACGGCGAGGCGTGATAAAATCGGAGTGTGCTTCGATCGTATGACCAGATCCGCTTCGATGTGCCGGCGTCGCGCCTGTTGGCCGCAGGCGAGCGATGCTTCATGGTCGACGGCGGCGGCAAACGCTACCGCACGCAATGGCACTGGCACGATTGCGCGATGATCCTGCTACCGATCAGCGGCTCGGTAGAGTTTAGAGATGAGTCCCGGCACGCCGGAACGTGGCTCGCGCAGGACCGCTTCGTCGTCGTACCCAAGACCCAAATGCACGAAACGGTGGCCGCGACGGGACATCGGCACCTTGCGGTCTATGTTTCGGATTCCTTGATTGCGGGAGCGCAGTCGTCGCTGGGCACGCTCGCGCGGCTAAGCAAACCTGCCGGGAGCGCCCTGGTCTTCCCGGTCACGGCAGACATTCGCGCACTGCAGCGCCTTTGCTCGGCGGCGGTCGGCGATCCCTTGGGCGCGGGGCTGTCGGGTCCTCATCTGGCCGCGGCATTGCTTGCCCGCCTTCTCGTTCATATCGAGCGAACCGAGCCGTTCCCGAATGCCAGAACACGCGACTACGGCGAGATGCTGATGGCCGACGTCCGTTCCTTCATCGACGAACGTATCGCCGAAAATTTGTCGCTCGATGCAATCGCGCAGAGATTTGGCCTCTCCAGGAGACACCTGACGCGGTGCTTTCGGCAGTGGTCCGGCGTTTCGATCGCGGGATACCAGGAACGGCAGAGAATCCGCATGGCCGAAGAGATGCTGATCGAAACGACGCTGCAAGTGGGCGAAATCGCCTGGCGTGTCGGCTTCGAGTCCGGATCTGCACTGGCAAGGGCGATGCGCAGGATCACGGGTCGTTCCCCCAGCGAAATGCGCGCGCGCCAGCGTGAGCGGCATAGGTGAAAGCGACGTCAGTTCGGTTCGAGATCGATCGGGATCAGGAAGGCGAATGCGTACTTCGTATCCTCGCCGCGGGCCCCGTCCAGTCCACGCTGGAGTGACACCGCAGCCATTTCGGTCGGCAAAGCCGCTCTGACGCGGCATTGATCGTTCGGACCCAAAACGAGTCTCCCGTTCGAACGCATCCGGGCCAACTCTTCGATAAACCACGGCTCGCGGATTCTTGCCCGCGCCGCCCGGTCGGATGTCGCGTCAAACGCCAGGACTGGCGTTCGGTTTATCTCCAGCACGAAGGTCGATTGGCCTCGAACGTCCTTGACGCGGCGATTGCCGGCGTCCCGGAGTCGCGGGCGATCGCCGATCGGAACAAGTCGCTTCATGTCTACTTGCCTGGCTGGGTTTCGTCGGCTTTGTCAGCTTCCGTCAGGTGACGAGAGCCGCCGCTAGAATCTCGCCCGTGCCAGCACCCGTACCGTACGGCCTTGGCCCGGAGAGAGATTGTTATTGCCGTCCGCGGTGGCCCAATAGCCCTTGTTGAAGATGTTCTCGACATTGAGCTGGGCGCTCCATGTCTCGTCGATCTTTGCGAACAGGCCCGCATCAAAGCGCCAGAAGCCGGGGAGCCGCACGCTGTCGTCGGACGAGGCAAAGGAGTCGGAGAAATAAATCACGCCGAGCGAAGCCGCCCATCGCGAATCGATCTGATACTTGTTCCACCAGCCGAACTGGTTGTAGGGCACGAGTTGCACGCGGTTGCCGGCGACGATGGTCGCGGATGTATCGCTCGTAATGCGCGCGTCGGTATAGGCGTAGCCGAAAGTCGTCTGCCAGTCGGGAGTCACATATCCAGTCGCGGCCGTCTCAAGACCGCGGATCTTTTGGGCTCCACTTGGGAAGAAGAAGCCGGGATTATTGGGATCTGCAAGCGGCACATTGGTACGAATGAGCTCATACACCGCCGCTGTGAGCAGGAGCTTCGGCTGGATATTCCATTTGACGCCGACCTCGGTGTTCTCGAACTTTTGTGGCTGCAGGATCAGCGTTCCCGGCGAGAGCGCGCTGAACTGGTCTCCGGATGCGGGTAAATAGGAGGTGCTGTAGGCGGTGTAGATAGACAGATTGTCGATGGGCTTGACGATGACTGCCGCACGCGGGGATATCTTCTCATCGACCCTGTTACGCGTGATGTTGGTGTTGAGATCCAGCGCCGACATATCAAAGCTGTCGTAGCGGGCGCCGACGAAGAGCTGTAGCCAGCGGGTCAGCTCGACCTGGTCCTGCACATAGCCCGAGGCGGTGTTCAGCCGATACTTGCTGTTGGCATCGCTTGCGAGATGATTGAATACGACCGGGCCGAAATAAGTTGGATTGAACGGATTGACGACGTCGAAGGCCTTGTTGGCGTTGTTCGGGAAGATGCCGGAATCGCGTCGCGACA
This sequence comes from Bradyrhizobium sp. McL0615, assembly GCF_049993905.1. Classification (NCBI taxonomy): domain Bacteria; kingdom Pseudomonadati; phylum Pseudomonadota; class Alphaproteobacteria; order Hyphomicrobiales; family Nitrobacteraceae; genus Bradyrhizobium; species Bradyrhizobium sp. McL0615. Next base: position 4,713,043 of record NZ_CP188254.1, read on the forward strand.
GACCGGTCTGCCGGCCGAACTCGGTGCCGAACGCGACCGTGTGCAGCACCGGTCCGGTCGCCGTCTTGTAGATGAAATCGGTCTGGTTGAACGCGTTCTCGCGCGGCGTGTAGTTCTGGTAGGCGTTGAGCGACACCTGCGTGAGGTCGGGCGTCACCGCTCCGCCACCGGGGCCGCCGCCCGTGCCGCCGGGATAGACGTTGCGATAGCCACGGTTGTAATCGGCGTAGAGTGAGGAGTTCTTCACCGTCAGCCCGTTGCCGAAATCGTGCTCGATCACGGCCATGCCGGTCTGCACCTCGACCTTCGCAGCGTTGTAGATCGGGCTGCCGTAGAATGTCGTCAAGTCACCGTTGGGCGCGAAAGGCACGGTGGGATTGAACCGCGTCGCGCCCCCGGGGACACCGAGCGAGGGGTTGCCGCGATCGGCCAGGCGGAAGTCGTGGTAGAACTCGTAGGAGAGCTTGACCTTGGTGTCGTCGGTCGGCTTCAGCGTCACGGTCGGGTTGAAGCCGTAGCGCTCGAAGTGGCCGTACTGACGGAACGTGTCGCTGTTTTCGTAGAAGGTGTTGAGCCGCACCGCGACATTCTCGTTCACGGCCTGTCCGGCGTCGAGCGACACGCGCTTATCGTTGTAAGAGCCGACCTGTGCGGTCGCTTCGTAAATTCGCTGGCCGTCGGCTTCCTTCAATGTCCGGTTCACCAGACCGCCGCCGGCGCCGCGTCCGAACGTAAGCGCACTCGGTCCCTTCAGGATCTCGATGCTCTGTGTGTTGTAGAGGTCGCGGAAATACTGGACGTCGTCGCGGAAGCCATTGACGAAAAAGTTCGCGCTGGAATCGACGCCGCGAATCACGAGTTCGTCACGGTTGCCTTCGCCCTGATGGATCGCAACACCCGGCACGTAGCGCGTCACGTCGGTCAGGGTCTGAAACGACTGATCGCGGATAAAGTCCTTTGTCAGCACCGTGATGGACTGCGGGATGTTGACCAGCCTGGTGTTGGTTTTCGTCGCCGTCGAAGTGCTGTCGGAATAGACGCCGACCGTCCCGGTGCGCGCCTCCTGCGTTGGACCGAAGGACGGTTTTGCCGCTGGCGCAGTTTCATTCCTGCGCGCGGCCTGTGTGCGTCGGGACCGTCCGGTGTTCGTGCTGCTGCGCGCGGTCGAGGGCGTGCGGCGTTGCCGGGTCTCGGGTGCGGTGACTGTAACGGCCGGCAGCGATGCTCCGCCCTGCTGCGGTGCCGGCTGGGCCTGCGCATCGGCTTCCCGAATTGGCAGGAACAGCGCGAGATAGCTCGCTGATACGAACAATACGACGCGCGATCGAACAACAGCCCGCGATGATCTCATCATGTCTTGACGCCCCAAAGAAGTTTTTTATCTCGCGCGCGTCATGCGCGCGCGACCACCAAGATCCTGAACAAGTGGAAGCCCGCGCAATTCCGCACTAAGCATTTTGAATAGTTCAAATCTGATCGGGCAGGAAACAAACGTCGATTGGAATGCCTCTAACTTTTCTGCCAGGAAGCAAATGTCGATTGGAATGCTTCTAACTTCGCGGACAACACGCGTTGCGCCACAAACACACACGCGCACGAAATCGTCCTCCAACTCAGTTGGGACCTTGCGTGATAACCCGACTTGAGTATGGAGCGCTCATCAAAGCGGACGTCAGTCGACCACTTCGGATTCGTGGGGGAAGCTTTAATTCTCCCTGCCTTCGCTGCGGCGGAGAGCGATCGGCAAGGCATGGGCCACGGCGGCGGCGATCGGAGGATCGGTGCCGATCTCGCGGCCGCGGCCACGGATCAGTCGCTCATAGGATGCGATCAGGGTGGTGTAGGGATTGACCCAGATCCAGCCGTCGCGCGTGAACACCTGTATGTCGAAGTGAAGATGGTATGAGGTGCCGTTCGGGAAATCGAGGTAGTTGGAGACCACGCCGATCTTTTCGCCCTCGGCGACCCGGCGCCCGTTGAGAATGCCGTCCGCATCCAAGGCTGACGGGTTCATGTGCATATAGCGAAAGCGGATGTGCTCGTTGCTTGTGTTGATCTGCAGCGTCGCCGCCTGCTGCTTCAGCGCGCGGATCACGATGCCGTCGCGGACGGCCACGACGGCCTGCTTCCTCGGGTGACAACTGCTTGCGCTGTTGCTGTTCGGCAGGCAGGGCGCGGGGCGGATGTCCTGGCCCTGATGCCCGAAGCCGGCGGCGCATTGCCCGACTTGGAAGCTGCGCGCTTCGCAAAAATTGTCGCGCCACGGATAGACGCCGCGGCCGATCTCGGAATTTTTCCTGCCGAAAGATTGCGAGCGGATGGCGGCCGGGCCTTTCTCCAGCGGAAAACGGATTTGCGAATAGGCGGCGAAGTCGGCGCGTCCGCCGCCCCGGCGCAGGCTGCTGCGGGTGATGATGTCGCCGCCCGGGTAATAGCTGAAGTCGGGCGAAACCGCCGTCGGCCGTTCGGCGACCTCGGACGAAATGTCGTAGCGCGGCTGCGCCGGTTGTCCGCCCGCGATGCGCAAGGCTCTCAGAAAGCGCTCGGCAATGGGATAGGCCTCGCGGCAGGCGAGCCGCCGCGTCCGCGGGGTCGAGTCGAGACACTGGATCGACACCACATAGGGCACGCCGAAGCGCGTGAAGGCGTAGCGCACATAGCCTTCGCGGATGAAGCGGCGCATGCCGGGATACAGCGCCGCCAGCGCCTTGACCGGCTCGCCCCTGCTGCCGAGCGGGTCGGCGAGGTCGTAGACGAGGATCGAGCCGGTGATCTGCACTTCCACCGGCCTGGCGAAGGTCCGTGACGGCAGACCTGCGCCTGCGCCGGGCTGCAGCGAAAACACCGCGTCGTAGCCGGCCTGACCGGCGTGAAACAGGTCTGCGCGACTGAAATCGGCCTGGTAGCGTGGCAGCGGCAGCGGTGTGCCATCGGCCTGGTCATCGAGGTAGCCTGCGGTATCGAACGGCAAAAGCACCGGCACTGGACTGCGTCCGATCCCGGCGAACAGGCTTGCGTTGATGGCATTCAGTTGCACCAGCGCGGGCGTTGCGCGGGCATCCCATGCCGGCACCCGACGCTGGCCGGCGTACGTAAATCGGGAAGCGATCGCCGGGCGGCTGCCGATCTCGGTGCGGAGCTGATCGAGAACCGCCCGCCATTCGACGCGGATGGCCGTGATCGACGGCGTCCTGAACTCTTCAGCGGTCGCGCCGGTGAGCCCGGCTGCGAGCAAACAGAGGGCTGTCAGCGAACGCCTGAGCAAGCGGACAGCCCTTGTATTCAATGCAATCGCCCCCCGGCGTGCCGACCTTCAAAGAATTATCGGTTCTGATTGATGCAGAACCGACGCCTTAAATTCATGTTTTGACGCGCGTTCTACGCGCATCGCTACGCACTTCGCTTCAAAACACTTTAATCGCGTGATCTTAATCCTTTGCGCGCTCGACGTAAGAGCCGTCCTCGGTCATGACCACGATCCGCGTTCCCGCCGCGACGTGCGGCGGCACCGCGGTGCGCACGCCGTTGGAGAGAATAGCAGGCTTGTAAGAGGAAGACGCGGTCTGACCCTTGGTGACCGGCTCGGTCTCCACAACTTCCAGCGTCGCGCGCTGCGGAAGCTGGATCGCGACCGGATTCATGTCGTGAAGCGACAGCTTCACGGTCATGTTCTCCTGCAGATAGGGTGCGGACGAACCGACGATTTCCTTGGAGATCTGGACCTGGTCGTAAGTCTCGGCATTCATGAAATGGAAGCCGTCGGCATCTTCATACAGATAATTGAAATTGTGATCCTCGACGGTCGCCTTCTCGACCTGGTCGGTGGTCTTGTAGCGTTCCGAAATCTTCACGCCATCGCCGATCCGGCGCATTTCGATCTGGCTGACCGGGGTTCCCTTGCCGGGATGGATGTTTTCGGCGGTGAGGACGACGTAAAGCTTGCCGTCCTGCTCGATGATGTTGCCCTTGCGAATAGAACTGGCGATGACTTTCAAAGCGGTTTTCCTGAATTTCTGGCCTTCAGCCAGTCCGGGACATGGGCGTCCGTGGGGCCGATCGGGCGGTTTCGGGCTGCAACATACTGATTTTGCCCGTCGATGCCAGCGTTTTGCCGCCATATCAGGCGGAATGCCTCAGGCCGTAACGGCCCTATTTTGTTGGACTTATCGGCGGCTCCGGTCGGGGAACTCGACTGCTTTGGCGTTGTGGTCGGCGAAATCGGTGGGAATCGAGAATTGCCCGGTTTTCGTATCGAAGACACAGCGCCAGTCCTCGATCCAGGGCAGCGGCTTGTCCTCACCCTGTGAATCGAACGAGAGGGTGAGCACGATATAGCGGCTGTCGGGCCAATGTTTCCGCATCCCGGCGTAATTATCGTCCATCCCCTGGACCAGATGTACCTGCACGTGATTGAGCGAATCGCGATCCCTGGATTTCCGATGCATCTTCCTGGACAGTGGCTGGTTGAAGAAATAGTCCCAAGCCATATCGCCTAACGGCTTTGGCGTTGCCGGTGAAAATTGGTCGCCGGTCCGCCGGTACAGAAACAGCGTGTGATAGCCTGCGCCGAGCTTCTGCATCCGCACCAGCCATTGGCTGTTGCGGCTGAATCGAAATCCGGCCGGGTAGCCTGCAAGATCGGAGTCTTCGTCGCGGTTTAGCAGCGCGGCGTTCTGATGTTTCCCGTCGAAGGTCCAGAACTGGTACACGCGATCGTATTCGTCCTTTTTCTTCGAATATTGTTCGACGCGTACCTGGCCATCCGGCGAGGTGAACGTGTGGTCGGCATCCGGCAGCCGTTCCAATTCGCTCCCGGGGCTGTCGGCGCTGGCCGGCACCACCGTGACCAGCGCCGTTAACAAAAGGATTGCGGTTCTTCCCAACCAGCCGCCAGACATGCCCTTATCCTGTTGCAAATTCTGGCCATTGGACGGTGGAGCCGGCGACAAGGTTCAGCACCCCGGGGCGTCGGCGATCGAGCGGAATGGACAAGGTGAGCGGGTTTCGCCATGACAGGATGGATAAAGTGCGGGACGTTGCCGCCGCTGATGGAAATCATAGAGAAAGTCGAACAATTTCAATGGTATTTACCGATTCTTTAAATGCCTGTTGGGGCTGCCCGGAGACCGCAGCGTGGCTGAGCGAGGGGCGTTGCTGATGGTTGGGAGGGACCACCCGTCGCCCTGGTGGTCGCCTGCGCGGCACGCCGACCGAAGGCCGTTTTTGATGGCGCGGAGCGCGATCACGGGGGCCGTGCGGGCCTGGTTCGACGAGCAGGGGTTTACCGAGGTCGAGACCGCCATCCTCCAGATATCGCCGGGCAACGAAACGCATCTGCATGCGCCACGCACCGAAATTGTCGGCAACGATGGCACGCGGGCTGCGCGCTACTTGCGCACGTCGCCGGAGTTCGCTGCCAAGAAACTCCTCGCCGCCGGAGAAGCCAAAATCTTCGAGCTCGCGCGCGTGTTCCGCGACCGTGAGCGCGGCGATCTGCATCTGCCCGAGTTCACGATGCTGGAATGGTACCGCGCGGAAGCGAGTTACGATGCGGTCATGGCCGACACCATCGTCGTGATCGCGCATGCGGCGCAGGCGACCGGGATTGGCCGGTTTTCGTTCCGCGGCAAAACGGCCGATCCTTTTGCCGAGCCGGAACTGTTGACGGTGGCGGCGGCGTTCGAGCGCTTTGCCGGGATTGATCTCCTGGCCACCGTCACGAATGCCGAGGGCGACCGCGCGGCCCTTGCGGCGGCGGCGAACGCGCGGGTACGAATCACCGACGACGACACATGGTCGGACATTTTCAGCAAGGTGCTGGTCGAGCATGTCGAACCGAATTTGGGGCAGGGGCGTTTGACCGTCCTGTTCGAATATCCGGCGCCGGAGGCTGCATTGGCGCGGACAAAGGCGGGGGATCCGCGCGTCGCCGAACGGTTTGAGGTCTATGCCTGCGGCGTCGAGCTCGCCAACGGGTTCGGCGAACTGACTGACGCCGCCGAACAGCGTCGCCGCTTCGGCGCCGATATGGATGAGAAGGAGCGGCGCTACGGTGAACGCTACCCGCTCGACCAGGATTTTCTCGCAGCGGTGGCCGCGATGCCGCCGTCGAGCGGCGTAGCCCTGGGTTTCGACCGGCTGGTAATGCTGGCCAGCGGCGCGTTGCGGGTCGACCAGGTGATATGGACGCCACCGGCAGGAGAGCCATGAACAGGATCGATCCGAAACTGGCGGCCACGCTGCGGCAACCCACTGAGCTCGTCGAGCGCGGGTTGGCGAAGGCAACTGATCTGGCCGACCTCGAACGGGTCGCCGCGCGCTATGCCGTCGCCGTGACGCCCGATATTGCCGGCCTGATCGACACGGAAAACCCGGACGATCCGATCGCGCGGCAATTCATTCCGAGCGCGCTCGAATTGGTGAGCGCGTCAGGCGAAAATGCCGATCCGATCGGCGACGACGCCCATTCGCCGGTTCCCGGCATCGTCCACCGCTATCCCGACCGCGTGCTGTTCAAGCTGGTGCATGTCTGCGCGGTGTATTGCCGGTTCTGCTTTCGCCGCGAGATGGTTGGACCGGGAAAGGCCACGGCGTTGTCGGAAGCGGCCTATCGCGACGCGCTGGATTACATTCGCGGGCACACAGAAATATGGGAAGTCATCCTGACCGGCGGCGACCCGCTGATGTTGTCGCCGCGGCGGCTGGCCGAGATCATGACCGACCTCGCCGCCATCGATCACGTCAGGATCGTCCGCATCCATACCCGCGTGCCCGTGGCGGCGCCGGCGCGTATCGATGACGAGATGGTCAAGGCGCTGCGCGTCGACGGCGCGACGACCTGGGTCGCCGTTCATGCCAATCATCCGCGCGAACTGTCGGGCGAGGCGCGCTTGGCCTGCGCCCGGCTGGCTGACGCCGGCATTCCGTTGGTCAGCCAGACAGTGCTGCTCCGCGGCGTCAATGACGATGCTAAAGTCTTGGAGGCGCTGATGCGGGCCTTCGTCGAAAACCGGATCAAGCCGTATTACCTGCACCATGGTGATCTTGCGCCGGGAACGGCCCATCTGCGCACCACGATTGCGCATGGCCAGCAATTGATGCGAACTTTAAGGGGACGTGTTTCCGGCCTGTGCCAGCCGGATTATGTACTCGATATTCCCGGCGGCCACGGAAAGGCGCCGATTGGCCCGAATTATTTGTCGCATGCGAATTCGCAGGGAAGTGAACTATCCTCGGAAACGCGGTATCGTATCGTCGACTATTGCGGCGACGTTCACCTCTACCCGCCAAAGCCGTGATCCGGCGATGACGGAGGACGGCGAGGGGAAACGGGAGCCGCCGGAAGATGAGGGCCATCGCGGCATCGAAAATGCCGTGATGCTCGGCTTCTTCGTGGTGCTGGTGGCCGCCGGAATCTGGTTGCTTGCCACCATGGCCGATGTACGAAAGGCGCAGGACTGCGCCGGCCAGGGACGCCGCAACTGCGCAACGATCGACGTGCCGGCGCGATAACAAGAGACAGGAAACGGGAGAACCAAGATGCGAACAACAATCCTTTCGATAGCACTGGTGGTCCTGATCGGCGGGGCGGATGCATTCGCGCAGGGGTCTTCGTCGGTGCCGAAAAACTCGGGCGGAGGTGGAGGCGGAGGGGTGATACAGGCGCCGGTCGGTCATCGCCAGCCGCGCGTCAGCGATGTGCCCAGCGAGAAAAACCTGAGCGACCCGAACGATCCGCTGAGCAAGGAAAACCAGGCTCTCGACCGCAAGATCAAGAGCATCTGCCGCGGCTGCTAGGGCGCGTCCGCAAATCTGACACGGGAGATCGCAATGCCCGCCAACATATTGCGAATGATTGCGGTTGCCGTTGTCTGCTTCTGTTTCGGTGCATTTGCCGCGGCCGCCAGGCAGCCGGGCCATGCACCGTCCGTTCAGGGATCGGCTAGCTCTGCTCGATCCACGGACACGCTCATAGCGCCCCGGCGAGCGAAACAAAATGCCGCTCGGATTCGGCACGCCAACCGCGACTCCCATGTCGATCCGGCGGCGCCTTATAAAGCCAATCGTCTTTCGTCGCCGCGGGCGAGCGAGCCGATCCTCAACATTCCCGGTCAAACCACCGTCCTGACGCGGGAGGTGCTTGACGACATGAAGGCCACCAGCGTCAAGGACGCTTTGCGGTCAACCGCGGGCGTGACGGTCGGAACATGAGAGAAGCGGCCTTGCTCTGGCTGCTTTCGACGTCGTCATCGCAGCTAGTAATCGAGATCCGACAGGAATGTGGTGTTCACGATTTCGAATTCGGACTCGCGCCAATCCTTGAATAATTCCGCGCGCGCCAAACGATGTGTTGCCAGATCTGATGTGCTGCATTTGACGGCGTTGTGATCGATGCCGGAAATCTCGAGCAGCGCATCGAAGCTTGCCTGGCGATCCTCGCGATTCTCAACTTCGGCGAAGTAGATGGTGTGGTCGAACTTTCCCATTGCCCAACAAAATTGAACGCGGTCCTGGTCGGCGGCATGTGCCAAATTCGGGACAAGCAGCGCAGCGGTCAACAACAGTCCAATGACCGGGGCAACCCTGTTTATGATTCTTGGCGTCATCGCGCGATTCCAAACGTTGTTTGAGGGCGTCCGGCCCAAGTCCGCCACGGCTTGGTGACGGGCCTGACCGCTGCAGCAACGTATATTTCGGCGCGTGATTTCTTCATGTGAGGTACGCCACAGGCTGGTCGATTCTTGCCAAGCCTACGATGGTGCCCGTTATGGGTAATCATCTGTTTGGATGAGACGCAACCCGGATTTATGCGTCCGCGCTCCGGATCAAAGGCGCAGCCTCATTGAAGCGGGGCAGGGCGCGCCTATTGCGTGCCCTGCTTCACGATCATTCGCCCGGCTTGGCTAGGCCGAACGCTCCTCCGGGACACTGCGCGATGGCGCATTCCTTCGTGACGCCACCGCATCGGCCAGCACGTTCAGCGTGGATACCGTCGTCTCCCAATCGATGCAGCCGTCAGTGATGCTCTGCCCGTAGGTCAGCGGGTTGCCCGGCACCACGTCCTGGCGGCCGGCGACCAGGTTGCTCTCGATCATGACGCCGGTGATGCGCTGCTCACCGTGCGAGACCTGCTGGGCGACGTCGGCCACGACCAGCGGCTGGTTCTCCGGCTTCTTGTTGCTGTTGGCGTGGCTGGTGTCGATCATCAGCCGCGGCGCCACGCCGACGCGGACAAGTTCGAGGCAGGCGGCATCGACGCTTTGCCGGTCGTAGTTCGGCTTATGGCCGCCACGCAGGATGATGTGACAGTCCTCGTTGCCGGTGGTTGCCGCGATCGCCGAGCGGCCGCCCTTGGTCACCGCCATGAAATGGTGTGGGTGCGAGGCCGACTTCACGGCGTCGGCTGCGATGCGGACATTGCCGTCGGTGCCGTTCTTGAAGCCGACCGGGCACGACAGCCCAGAAGCCAGCTCGCGATGGATCTGGCTCTCGGTGGTGCGCGCGCCGATCGCCGCCCACGCCATCAGGTCGGCGATGTATTGCGGGGTCGTCATGTCGAGGAATTCGGTTCCGGCCGGCAGGCCGAGATTGTTCACCGCCGACAGCACGTTGCGCGCCAGCCGCAGCCCCCTGTTGATGTCGAAGGAGCCGTCGAGGTTGGGATCGTTGATCAGCCCCTTCCATCCGACCGTGGTGCGCGGCTTCTCGAAATAGACCCGCATCACGATTTCGAGGCGGTCGGCGAGTTTTTCACGCACGGCGGCGAGGCGCTCGGCGTATTCAACGGCGGCGACGGGATCGTGGACCGAGCAGGGGCCGACGACGACCAGCAGGCGGTCGTCGGTCCCGTTCAGGATGGCGTGGATGGCGTTGCGCGCCGCCATCACCACCCGCGTCGCGGTCAAGGTGCGCGGGATCTCACCCATCACCTCCTGCGGCGTACTCAGTTCTTTCAGTTCACTAATTCGAAGATCGTCGGTGGTGCTCAACACGGCTATGGCTCCTGCTTTCTGGGGAACCTGCCGGCCAATAAAAAAGCCGCCAGGTTTGGCGGCTGTTCGGACTTCTTGGCTGCAATTTGTCAGATTGAGCGCGATCCTCCCACCGCCAGCGAGCTGTCGAAGCTAAAATACCAAAAGTTGCTGGCGGCGATCATGATCATGGCGGGCTCTATAGCCCACCGGTCCGCGCTTGTCACCCCCTGAAGCCTTTTCCGTTCCGATTGAATCGGAACGGGCTCTAGGTTTCTGTTTTGACGCGTTTTCTTGGCGCGAACCGGTCTCCACTTCGCTGGAAAACGCTCTCTAATCGGCGGCGTCAGGACTTGCGGGCGGCGAGCGCCATGCCGACCATCGACGCGCCGCCGAGCACGAGGTTGATCCCGACCAGGAGGCCGATCGCCCACTGTGACGAATCCGGCAGGCCTGCGACGATGATGAACGCAATCAGGAGGTCCATCACGCCCGAGATCAGCAACCAGGCCCAGCGCTCCGACAATTCGCGGCGATGCTCCAGCGCGTACATGATGGTGACGACACCCTCGGCCAGGAAATACGCGCCGACCACGATGGTGAGCGTGAGGATGCCCTGCTCAGGTTTTGCGAGCAGGATGCCGCCGGCCAGAACGGCCAGCGCGGCCGAAAACAGCGACCACCAGAAGCCCGGCATCTGCCGCGCCCAGTAGGTGGCGAACAGGCCCGCAATGCCGCCGATCAGGAACATCCAGCCGAGGAAGATGGTGACGGCGAGGCTCGCCAGCGGTGGCACGATCATCGCCGCCAGCCCGAGCACTACGAGCACGATGCCTTCGAACAGGAAGGCTTTCCAATTCGCCTTCACCGCGGCGTTCATCTGCGACTGCAGTTTGCCGATGTCGTCCGGTGGGATGTGTTGAGGATTGTCCTGGGGAAGGGTCACTGGAAACTCCCGATGCCTGCCGCGTCGATTGAGTACCCAATATAGCTTGTGCGCCGCGTGCGGGTAAAATTTGTTCGCAGGCCTTTTTGAGCGAGATCAACGACGGAAGGATGACATTCAGCCGGGGCCGGGCGCGGACGAAAAGCCCTCCGAGGACGTCCTGATGCGGTTACGGCCGAACACATAAACCGCCGACGTCGCCAGCAACAATCCCAGGCCGATCAGAATGGAGGTCAGGCCCAGCGGAATCAGGAGCAGGGAGGCGTTGCGCTCGGGATTGACGAACCAGTGATGGAGCGAGGTCAGCACGAATGCCGCGCCAGCGAAGCCGGCCCCGCTGCCCACGAGCAGCAGGGCCCACATTCGCCGCAACACGCTCAGCCGCTCGCGCCCGATCTCGGTGCGCGGCGCATGGTGGCGGCCGACCCGCCGCACCAGCCGAATGGCAAATCCGATCGAACTGAATCCGATCAGCAGGCTCGCCGCCCCGAGCATCATGCGCGTGGTGGCGCCGAGATCGGGATGTTTCTGCAATGTCAGCAGCGGAAAATCGAATGCGGCGTGCAGCGCGACTGGCGCGAATAGCGCCAGACACCAGCTTGAAATCCGCGCCCAGTCGCGATGATGGCGGTGGGCGCCGAGCGCCGTTCCGGCACGCGCGATCGCGATATAGGCGCCTGCGATAATGCCGAGCGCGCCGTGAAACGGCACGGTCAGCACGCTGCGCAAGGCGGCCAGCGATCGCCACATGTCGGAGTGCTGCACGAGATAAGCGAGGTTTTCGTAGGCGGCGAAGCCAAGGCCGGCGGCCGCCCCGTAGACCACGGTATCCATCGGGTCCGCAAACGTGCGGCGGCGCACCGACACGGCGATGATCACGAGGACCTTCACGATCTCTTCAGGCGCGGCGACGCCGAAGACCGAACGCAGGCCCTGCGTCATCCAGGGGTTTCCCGGCACCGCGAGGATCGCGGCAAATGGGGCGCGCGCAATGCCCAGCAGGGAAATGCTGGCGGCGCCGAGGATGAAGGCGAGCCATACCCGCGTGGGCGGGCCAGGGCGCTCGTCGGCGGCAATGACGAGCCAGAGCACCAGCAGCGCCGGGGCAATGGCGGCGACGCCGATCGATGTGGGGAGGGCCTGAAGCAACAACATGCGGGAAACATTACCTCGCTTACGAAAATGGCCGCAAGTTCAGCCGTTTGCAAGAAAAGTCAGACGCGACTCCTTGTCGCCAAGCCGTTTTGAAACTTCGTGAATTTTCGGCACTTTCGGCGCGAATTCTTGAGCCGGTCGCCACTGCGGACGTATCAGAGGATGCTTGGCTCGTCCAAGCAACCGGCACGGGGAAAGCGGGGCTGCAAGAGAGTACCCCGGATACCAGGTCACGGCAGCATAGACGTCAGCTGCCCGGCCGTTGTCTTCAGTCTCGGCAGGATCTCGCTTTGCACCCGTGCTTCGTCGGTACGCGCGGCGCTCGTGCTGGCATTGAGGGCGGCTACCATGAGGCCGGCGCGGTTGAACACCGGGACGGCGATGCCGATCAGGTCATCCTCGGTCTCTTCGTAATTGAGGGCGTGGCCGTCGCGGCGGGCGGCTGCGATGGCCTTGATGATTTCGGTCTGGTTGACGATAGTCCGGCGGGTCAGCCGGACGATGCGCGTGCGGGCCAGCAGCTTCTTCACGTCGGCGATCGGGCGATGCGCCAGCAGCATGCGGCCGGACGCGGAACTGAAGGCCGGCAGCCGCATGCCTGTCGTGACGACATAGGCCAGCCGGCGGCCCGGTATATCGGATCGCGCGACGAACACGACTTCGGCGTCATCGAGAACCGAGATCGAAACGGTTTCCCTGATGTTGCGCGCGAGATCGTCTAAAAACGGCTGCAGCGATGCCCCGAGACCGGCCGAAGAGAGAAACGAATAGGCGAGCCGCAGCACGTGCGTCGTCAATTCGAAGCGGCGTTCATGAACGTGGACGAAGCCGAGATGGACCAGCGTCAGCAACAGCCGGCGCGCCACGGCGCGGTCGACGCCGGTTCGTTCGGCCACTTCCGCCACCGTCATGGAGCGGTTGTCGGGGCCAAAACTTTCGATCACCTTGAGACCGCGCGCAAAGCTCGAAACGAAGGCGCGGCCGTCAGGGGGCATTGCGGTGTGTTTGCTTGCCATCATGCAAGTTCGCCCGCCGCTTGGTCCAGCCCGAAAAACGCCAGCTGAATGTCGCGCTGCGCCTCCGCCATCGCGCGGCCGGTCTGCACCGTGAGGCCGCAGGCGCGGGCAGCGGCCAGCAGCGGCGAGATTTCCGGCTCGGTCACGACGTCGGCGACATGCGCGTGAGGGGCGAGCCGATCCGGCGCGAACGGCAAGGGGTCGTCCGGCCGCATCCCGAGCGGGCTGGCGTTTACGGCGATATCAGCTTCGGGATAGGTGCTGATCGCATCGAGCGTGACGCGATCGGCAAAGCCGGCGCTTTCAGCCAGGCGGTGTAGCGCCGCGCGCCGGTCGCCATCCGGCTCGTGAAAGGCGACCCGCGATGCGCCGGCTTCGCAGCACGCCAGCAGTATGGCGCGTCCGACCGCTCCGCCGCCGAACACGGCGACCGACTTGCCCTGCGCCGAGACGCCTTGCTGGGCGGCGGCCGCGAGAAAGCCGAGGCCATCGCTCATGTCGCCCTCGAGCCGGCCATCGGGAAGGCGCCGCACCATGTTGACCGCTCCCAATAGCCGCGCGCGATCCGACAACGCGTCGACATATTCCGCCGCCGCGATCTTGTGCGGGATCGTCACGATTGCGCCGGGTGTATTCTCGAAAGCGCGCAGCACCGTGAAGAAGGCGCCAAGCGCGCTCGCTTCGATATCGACGGGGACGAGAACGGCATCGATGCCGCGGCGCGCCAGCTCGGTGTTGACGACGATGGGCGAGCGCACCTGTCCGATCGGATGCCCGATGATCGACAGCACGTGGGTGCGGCCGGTCGGAAGAAGTGACGGCGTCGGCGCCTGCTCCATGCTGCGATCCCCTTTGACGTCGTGCGCATAGCGCACAAATTGGCAGTATTTCGCACGATTCGAACTAGCACGGGACAGGCGGCAGAACTACCGTCTTGCGCAGGGCAGGCAAGCGCAGCCGGTGAACGGCCAGAGGTTAAGGGTGTGACGAGACGGGCGAAGGCCGATGTGCTGATCGTCGGCGGCGGCCTCGGCGGCGTTTCCGCCGCGCTGACCGCGGCGCGGCTTGGCGCGCGCGTCGTGCTGGTGGAGGAGCTGGACTGGCTGGGCGGGCAGCTCACCGCGCAAGGCGTGCCGCTTGACGAACATCCCTGGGTCGAACTCGGCGTCGGATCGAAGAGCTATCTGGCGTTGCGCGATGCCATTCGCGAGCATTATTTCCGTTTCTATCCGGTCACGCCGGCCGCGCGGGCGGAGCATCCGTTCAATCCCGGCATGGGCAATGTCGGCACGCTGTGCTGTGAGCCGAAGGTGGCGGTGCGCGTCATCGAGGCGTTGCTTGGGCCTTACGAAAGCCGCGGCCTGTTGACGGTGATGCGCGGATGGCGCGCGTTGGCGGCCGATGTCGTCGGCGACAGGATCACAGGCGTCGCCTTCGCCGAGGTCGCCAGCGGTCAGCGCCGGACGATCGAGGCGCGCATCGTGGTCGACGCCACCGAGACCGGCGACCTGCTCGAACTGGCCGGCGTCGAACATGTTCTCGGCGGCGAGGCGCGCATCGATACCGGCGAGCCGAACGCGCTCGATGTCGCCGATCCCTTCGACCAGCAAGCGGCCACCTGGTGCATGGCGCTCGACTATCTGCCCGACGAGGATCACACGATCGAGAAGCCGGCGCGCTATCAAGAATTCCGCGAATTGAAGCTCGATTGCTGGCCGAACCGGCAATTTCACTGGACCGTCAGCGATCACGTCACCCACAAGCCGCTGGCGCGGCGTCTGTTCGCGGGTGATACCGACGCGCCCTATCTGTTCGATCTCTGGCACGCACGGCGCATTGCCTGGCGGCGGAATTTTGCGCCGGGAAGTTACCCCAGCGATATCTCGATCGCGAACTGGCCGCAGATGGATTATTGGCTGCGTCCGCTCGTCGGCGTCAGCGCCGAGGCGCAGGCCGAAGCGCTGCAGGAGTGCCGGCAGTTCAGCCTGGCCTTCCTGTACTGGATGCAAACCGAGGCGCCGCGGCTCGACGGCGGCCAGGGCTATCGGGGCTTGCGTCCGCGTGGCGATGTGCTCGGCACGGCCGACGGCCTCGCCAAGCAGGTCTATTTCCGGGAAGGGCGGCGCATCATGGCCGAGTTCACGGTGCTGGAGCAGCATGTCGGCGTGTCGGCGCGTCCCGGCGCGGACGCCGCCGAGCGTTTTCATGACAGCGTCGGGATCGGCGCCTACCGGATCGACCTGCATCCGCCGACATCGCGGGCGCGCGACACCGTGGATATCGACAGCTTCCCGTTCGAAATTCCGCTGGGGGCGCTGATCCCGGTACGAACGGATAATTTAATCCCGGCCTGCAAGAATATCGGCACCACACGCATTACCAGCGGCGCCTATCGCGTTCATCCCGTCGAGTGGAGCATCGGCGAAGCCGCGGGCGCGTTGGCGGCAACCTGCAGCCGGCTCAATTTGCCGCCACGGGCGATCCGCGCCAACGCGCGTCGCCTCGAAGATTTCCAGCAGCTCATGATGGATCTGGGCGCGCCGATCAGGTGGCCGGTTTTCGGCGCCCTGACGCCTTCGACCCGGCGCGGGTATCGCCCGCCCGTCACCGACCATGCAACAGCGGGATAGCTCATGTCGAAGCCAATGGATTTGTCGCGGCGGACTTTTCTGGTGGGCAGTGCCGCAGCCTTGCTGCCGGTCGCAGCCGCGCGCGGGCAAGGACCGTCGTTGCCGAAGACGATCACCATTCATGTCGGCTTCCCGGCCGGCGGGCCGGCCGACACCACCGCACGCCTGATCGCGGAGAAATTGCGGGAAATTACCGGATCGTCGGTGGTGGTGCTCAACCGTCCCGGCGCCGGCGGCACTTTGGCGGCGGCTGCGGTGGCGCAGATGGAGCCCGATGGCGCGAACCTGCTGCTGGTTTCGAGCGGGCATGCCGGGGCACCCGCGCTCTATCCGAACCTGAAGTTCGACAGCCAGCGCGACTTCACGCCGATCGTGGCGCTGGCGCAGTCACCGGTCATTATTCTCGTCCGCAAGGATTCGCCGTACCGCAGCGTCGAAGAGCTGATGGCGGAGATGCGCGCGAAGCCGGCCGTGCTGAAATTCGCGACCGGCGGCGGCGGTGCGACGTTGACCTCGTTGGGGGCGCTGCTGCTGCGTGCCCAGCTTGGCTATGATGCGCTCGCGGTGGCCTATCGCGGCACCGGTCCTGCCAATATCGATCTGATGGGCGGCGTCATCGACTTCAGCTTCGACACGGTTTCCGGCGCGATCGGTCTGTTGCAGTCCGGTGATGTCCGTGGACTCGCCGTCACCAGCAAGACTCGCGCTGCGGCCATTCCAGACGTCCCGACGATCGCGGAAACGGTCAAGCCGGATTTCGACGTCACCGGCTGGTTCGGACTGCTCGGCCCGGCGCGGATGCCGGCCGCTCTCGTCACGCGGCTGAACGAGGATCTGAACCGCGTCGTGCTGGCGCCGGAGTTTCGCGCCCGGCTGGTGACGCTCGGCATCGATGTGATGGGCGGCACGCCAGAGGCTTTTGGCGCCTTAATTGCGTCAGAGACAATCCGTTGGGGGAAGCTGATCAGGGAGCTCGACCTGCAACCGCAGTGAAGGCTGCTGTCGCTATTCGCGCGCGTCCTTGCCGCCGATCTTGCCCCGCGCCATCAGCAACCCCACGAGCGCAATCAGCGCGAAGCCGGCGCCGGCCAGGAAGGTTCCCTGCGGTCCGGTGATGTCCCAGAGCGCGCCCGCGATGATGCTGGCGGCGAGCATCGCCAGACCGCCGAGCAGGTTGAAAAATCCATAGGCGGTGCCGCGCAGTTCGGCCGGCGCGGTGTCCGCCACGAGGGTGGCCAGTAACCCTTGCGTCAGCCCCATATGCAGGCCCCACAGAACGACGCCCAGCGCAACGCCGCCGATCGACGGCAGCAGGGCCAGCGCGATATCGGCGGCAACCAGCAGCAGCATGCCGCCCGCCAGCACCGCCGTGCGGCCGATGCGGTCCGAGATTACGCCGGCGGGATAGGCCGCGACGGCATAGACGACATTCATCGCCACCAGCACGGCGGGCACCAGCATGATCGGCAGCCCGACATTCTGGGCACGCAGAATCAAAAATGCCTCGCTGAAGCGCGCCAACGTGAACACGCTCGCCACCGCCACCACCCACCAATAGGCCGGTCCGAGGTTTTTGATTTCGGCCAGGCTGATCGGATTGCGCACGGTCCGCAGTTCTCCCGGCCGCTCCGGCTCCCGCACGGCAAAAACAATCAGCGCCAGCGCCAGGAAGGCCGGAAGCACGGCAAACCAGAACACCGCCTTGAAGTTGTCTGATGTCCACCACATCAGGGCGATGGCGAGCAGGGGACCCATGAAGCCGCCGATCGTGTCGAGCGATTGGCGTAAGCCAAAGCTCGCGCCGCGCAGTTCGGCCGGCGACAGGTCTGCCACCAACGCGTCGCGCGGGGCGCCGCGAATGCCCTTGCCGATCCGGTCGACGAAACGAGCGGCCACCAGCCAGCCGATAGTCGGCGCCAGCGGAAACACCGGCCTGGTGAAGGCCGCCAGACCGTAGCCGGCGGCCGCGAGCCATTTGCGCTTGCCGAGCCGGTCCGAAAGCGCGCCGGAGAATATCTTTGTAATGGAGGCGGTCGCCTCGGCGATGCCCTCGATGACACCGACCGTCACCATCGATGCGCCAAGCACCGTGACCAAATAGATCGGCAGCAAAGCGTGGATCATCTCCGACGAGACGTCCATCAGCATCGAGACGAAACCGAGGACCCATACGCTCGCGGGAATGTCCCTGATCGAATAGGTCGGCTTGGTTTCAGCGGCCATGTCGCCTCTCGTAGCGCCTCATGGCGCCAACAGCCGCCGGCACGCGTCGACAAAGACCTCGGCCCCCGTGACGATATCGCCGTCGGCGGTGTTCTCGGTCCAGTGGTGCGAGATGCCGCCGATCGAGGGCACGAACAGCATGCCTGCCGGCATGACCGTCGCGAGAGTCTGGGCGTCGTGACCGGCGCCGCTCGGCATCCGGATCGACCTGCCGCCGGCACAGGCTGCGCCGGCTTGTTCGATCGCCTGCTGGAAGGAAACATCCATCAGCGCAGGCGCGCCGGTGCGAATGCGCTCCACCGCGACGCTGCAGCGGCCCTGTTTATCGACCTCCGCGGCCATGGCGCGCAGGAGATCCTCCAGCCGCGCAATCACGGCCGGATCGTCGTCGCGAATCTGGAACAGCATTTCCGCAGCGCCCGGGATGATGCTGGGCGCGCCGGGATCGAGGGTGATACGGCCGGTGGTCCACACCGTGCGCGGACCGCAAGTGGCGGGGAAGCGCTCATCGATAGCGACGCAAAATCTCGCAAGCGCGAGGCCGGCGTCCCTGCGGATCGCCATCCGTGTGGTGCCGGCGTGGTTTTGTTCGCCCGTAAACGTGATGCGGTATTGCCAGATCCCGACGATGGACGTGACGATGCCGATCTTGAGATCGCTGCTTTCGAGCATCTCGCCCTGTTCGATATGGGCTTCGAGATATCCGATATGCCGGCCGGGTTCGCACCGCGCGCGGGCGCGGCCGGCAAGGCCGGCGTCGCGCAGCGCCTCACGCATGGTTCTGCCGCTGTTGCGGTCGCGCGCCGCGTCGATGTCGGCGTCGGTGACGCCGCCGACATAGGAGCGGCTGCCGAGGAAGTGTCCGAAATGACCTTCCTCGTCGCACCATGACGCCACTTCAACCGCGCCGTTTATGTTCGGATCGCGATTGATGGTGCGGGCGGCTTCGAGCGCATAGATCACGCCGAGCGGTCCATCGAGCCAGCCCGCGTGGTTCTGGCTTTCCAGATGCGACCCCGCCAACAATTTCGGCCCGGGCTTCGTGCTGGTGCCGAGGATGTTGCCGATGCCGTCGATCTCGCCCGCGAGGCCGGCCTCGGAAAGACGTTGCACCAGCCACTGCAGGGAAGCGAGATGCGGTTCCGAAAACGTCGGCTTGTGAACGCCGGTCTTGTAGGCGCCGATCGTACGCAGCGCGTGAAGATCGGCGAGAACACGCACGCCATCGGCGCGTGAGAGATTGTCGGTCATGGCTTCACGCACCTGCGTATCCGTAGTTCTCCGGGGGAGAACAAAGTTCCTGATGTGTCCCGAATAGAACAAAGTTCCAGGCGTGTCGCCAGCCGCGTTGGTTATCCTGCGGACAACAACGCCAACGCGATGATGGCAAGCCACGTCACGATGACGAGCGCCGCCACCGCGCCAGCGGTTATCTTCGCCTTCTCCTTCAGCGTGTAGCCGCGCATTTTTCTCGCAAACGGGTGAGGGGCGTTCAGGAACTTTGCGGGAGAATATTCGATCACTCGCATCAAGGAAACAGTTCACGTCGTGCGAGCAGAAGGTGCGGTGCGAGCAGGAACCGCCCTGCGCCGTGGGAGCGCCACGGCCGCCGTCGTCGCCGCGGCCTGCGAGCGAACCGGACGGCCGTGCTTGAGGTCTGACGGGAAGCCGCTTCCAGCGGCATCAGGAGAGTTCGCCTTGCCGCATGTCGACCATGGCGCGATCTTCGGCCAGACCATTTTTCATGGCGGCGACGACCTCATTGGTGAGCGCGATTTGAGGATCTATCAGCGCTCTCTCTTGGCTGTCCCGCTTATCTGATTGCCAGGAAATGGTGGCGTTCGATCTCTCGCGAATGGCGCGCTGTCCCTTCGAGCGATTTCGAAAGAGGGCAAACGCGGGCCGACAATTGAAGGGCTGTCGCCGATCACATCGCAAACGCAACCGGCCAAGGCTTGCGGCATGCCGGACAACTGCGGCGCTAACGCCGAATTAATCTCATCAGCCTATAGTCTCATGCAGTTTAGTTGGGTGCTGCGTAAAGGAGCCGTCGCGAGGACGATCCAGCGGTGGCTCCTTTTTTGTTCACTCATTTGAGGTTGATGCACGTGACCCAGACATCGGAAAAGCAGAGCCAAACCGAACAGCCCGAATCCGCGGCACCGACCCAGAAGTCGAGCCGGAAATCGATCCTGGCGTTTGCGATATTCGCTCTTGGAATAAACACGAGTGCGGCCGTCTATACACTGGCGCCTTCTGATCTTGCCCTGCCGGATATCAGCAAATTGGCCGAAATACTTCCGCTCCAGAAAGCTTTCGATCCCGTATCGGATCCGGCTCTCGCTGCATTAAAGAACATTCAGGCGGGCCAGCAGCAACACGTTGCCTCGCTGCAGGAGAACAGCTTCCTGCTGCAGCAAAACACCGATCTGCTTCAGCAGGGCTCAATGACGCTCGCCTCTCTGAGGCAGAGCGTCGTGGACGAGCACGTCGACGTGAAGAAAATATCCGCTCAGATAACGGATGAGCATGCAGACGTGAAGAAGGTGTCTACTCAGATTTCCACGCTCATAGCGAAGGTCGACTCGCTGCAGAAAACGATAAACCCGGATGTAACTTCCTCCATCCCCACAAGGCACGCTCGTAACCGGCTATCCCGGGCAGCGCAAAAGAGGATGGCTCGGCAGCCTAAACCTGTCGGACCTATTTCGCTTGGAGGAGCGCCCTTTACTCTTCCGGCAACCGCGCCGAGCCCACAAAGCTAAAGATCGAGCAAACGAGGCGCGGGGCTTCGGTCCCGCGCCTTGTCTATTTGAAGAAGTGATAGATTCCGTTCAGCCCGAGAAGGCCGGCGATAATCAGATAGACCGCCACTGCGACGCTGACGATGCGGGGCGCGATCAGCAAAAACACTCCCGCGGCCAGGGTGACGAGTGGCAGTAGGGGGTTGGCTGCATCGGGATGCATGTAGATTTTATAGCAGATTCGGGCCGCCTTACCCGATCGACAGTGAATTGCCCATATGCTGGAGCCGCGCCGTCAAAGCTTGATGGCCTGCAGCGGGCAAAGCAGCAGCGGCGTTGCCTGATTCATCCAAGGTCCATTCCGCCAATCGTGTCTGCGGTCGCTGCACCTGCTGGTGACCAATGTCTACTCAGGCAGCCCCGTCCCAACTCCACGAGCCAGATCACAAATGGGCGAATGCAGACATGCCCACCCGTTGATGTGGGGCGAACATTGGATATGGAAGGGTGTGAGCTAAGCCATTGAAATAGCTGGCGCTCCCTAGCGGAATCGAACCGCTCTCTCCACCGTGAAAGGGTGGCGTCCTAACCGATAGACGAAGGGAGCAAAACAACCGGAGAATCAATGCGTTAAGCGCTTGATAAGCCGTGTTGGCCGCCAGCCGTCCATGTTCCATGGAGGCGGCGACGGGCGAACGTATAGTGGCGTTTGGCCGGGCGGGCAAGCCGCTCGAAAACCCGTTTTTTGACCGTTCCGGATCGCCATCG
The DNA here is from genome assembly GCF_049993905.1 of Bradyrhizobium sp. McL0615. NCBI lineage: Bacteria > Pseudomonadati > Pseudomonadota > Alphaproteobacteria > Hyphomicrobiales > Nitrobacteraceae > Bradyrhizobium > Bradyrhizobium sp. McL0615. Next base: position 4,734,496 of record NZ_CP188254.1, read on the forward strand.
GCTCGGGGGATGGACCGGATGCAACGGAATTTAAAGCCGCATGGCGTAAGGCTTTGGTCGGGGGAACTTCCGACATGGCCTTGCTTTCCAAACTATCGAGCAACAAAAAGCGCGAGACGCGCAAATCATTGAGTCAGCCCGGGTGGATCACGCTCGACGGTGGTTTTGCCGCGCGCCAATGCGTGGTGAAGGATCTGTCCACGACGGGGGCGAAGGTCACGATCGATGATCCCAATTCGCTGCCGGCGAAGTTGCGATTGGCGTTTTCGCGCGACGCCAGAACCGGACGCCGCTGCGAGGTGGTCTGGCGTCGCGGCAAATCAGTCGGCGTCAAGTTCGTCCGCTAGTCTGGCCCTGGTCGGCATGGGGCGATAAAAGACGGGATGCGAAAATCCCTGCTGATCATCATGATCGTGGTGCTCTCTTCCGTTGCCGTGGCCGCAGAGCAGCCCCGTCTTCAGAAGCCCGACAGGGCCGCAACATCCGGCAAGCTGCTGCCGGTGAAGCGCTCGAATTCCGCCAATGCCTGCGCGGAGTACGGCGCGGGCTTCGTCAAGATCGACGGCACCAATACGTGCATGAAAATCGGCGGCGCGGTGAGCGTCGGCGCGGGTGCGTCCAGCGGCTCGCGCTAGGTCATGTCATCGGCGGCGCGATGAACTGCGCAAAGCCGCGGCGGGCCGCGAACTGCGCAAACCAGCGCTCGAGGTTCGGCAGTTCCGGCTTGGTGACGCCCTCGACGCCGAGCCAGCGCCGCGCATAGGCGCCGATCGCGATATCGGCGAGCGTGAACTGGTCGCCCTCGATGAAGCGACGGTTCGCCAGTTGCGCCTCGACGATCCGCCACACCACGGCTTCCGCATCGACATCCTTCTGGATCGCCACCATGTCGCGCTTCTCGACCGGCGTGCGCACCAGCGCCCAGAATACCGGCCGGTCGACCGGCTGCAGCGTCGACAGCGTCCAGTCGAGCCAGCGGTCGACACCGGCGCGCGCCTTCGGCTGCGCGGGATAGATCGGCGAATTCTCGCCATAGGCCATGCAGAGATAGCGCATCACCGAATTGGATTCCCACAGCACATAGTCGCCATCGACCAGCGTCGGCACGCGGCCGTTCGGGTTCATGGCCAGATAGGCGGCCTCGGTGTTCTTGCCGAACTGCATGCCGGCGTCGATGCGCTCATAGGCGAGGTCGAGCTCGGCGAGACACCACAGCACTTTTTGAACATTGACCGAATTGGCCCGGCCCCAGATGGTGAGTTGTTGTTTCTTGTTATTGGCCACGCGTTGTCGCTCCCGCTGATCTTCTTCCGATCGCCGTTCATAGCTGAAGATCGGCGAAAAAGCGCTTCTGCGCGGCCTAAAACCATACAAAAAAATCGGGCTCCGCCGCAGTGCGACAGAGCCTCGATTCATGCGTAACGCGCAGGTTGGCTGGCGTCAGCTGCTCAGCGGCCGAAGAATAGCCACAGCAGAATGATTACCGGAATTGGCACGCCCAGCAACCACAACAAAAGTCCTCGTCCCATCATGTCCTCCTCAAAATGCAATCGAGGAGAGAACGCGCGATGTCATGGCCGGTTCCTGCGCGCAAAAGAAGCTGGCGCGAGGGAACGTTTTACGATTGGGATTTCCGAGAGCGACAATCCGATCTCAAACAGCGAGTAGCCATCGCGATCGACCGTCTGGCGCACTTCGGCGTTGACGTCGCCGGAATGGCGGCTGCGTGTCAGCCGCCATTCGCTTTCTCGCGCGCCTGATGGAAACGGCGCATCCGCCATGGTCACGAGCCGGTAGCTCGGATGACGGACGTGCACGAAGAAGTTGTACAAGGCTTACCAGTGGCCGGTGTTCGGCATCGAGGACCACGGCTCCGCCGGCGGCTTCGGTTCGCCCTTTTGCAACAGCTCGATCGAATGCAGATCCGGCGAGCGGACGAAGGCCATATTGCCGTCGCGCGGCGGCCGGTTGATGGTGATGCCGGCCTTCATCAGGCGGTCGCAGGTCGCGTAGATGTCATCGACCTCATAGGCGAGGTGGCCGAAATGACGGTCCTCGCCGTATTTCTCCTCGTCCCAATTGTAGGTGAGTTCGACCAGCGGGGCGCCGCGGTTCTGCGGAGCCGACTTGAACAGGCCTTCGTCCTCCGGCGCGCACAGGAACACCAGCGTGAACCGGCCCTTGTCATTGTCGATCCGGCGTACTTCCTTCAGCCCCAACGCGTCCTGGTAAAACTTCATCGCGGTATCGAGATTGCGGACGCGCAGCATGGTGTGGAGGTAGCGCATGTTTCTTATCTCCCTGAGAACATTTGCAGATTTGACTTCGTGGACGGCTGTTCAGGGCATTAGATAGCAGGAAATTGCCCCAATGGGCAGGCTCTGCGCGTACAGGCGTGGGCACCAAGCCCGCCTGGGCGAAGCTTAAGGGCGATATGCTGGAGGGCTATCCGGTCACTTGGCGTAGCCTTGGGAGCGGAGCCACGCGATCTTGCGCTCACCGTTGATCCACTCGTTCGCATCTTCCTTGCTGGTAAGACCTGTGATGGTTCGCTGCTCGCTACCCGGATAGTCGGCCTGGATGTTCCAATTATCGTCTGCGATTCGGACGATCCTGAAGGTCACTTTTGCTTTTGCCATGAGGCACTATGCAGCCAATTGCCTGAAATTGATAGCGCCGGCGGTTCCCTCGTCAGTCGACCTGTTCATCTCTTGGATAACGGTTCGCTAAACCAATGAAGCCCGCGAAGGCCGAAATGTTGACGATGGCTTCAATCCAGAGCATGACGAGTCCTCAAAGAAAAGCCCCGGTGTGCGGGGCTGGTGCCTGTTCGGGAATCCAATTCGTGCTGGTGGACTTCGTTCCCAAAAAAAAGAAAACCCTGGCTCCCGGGGGGAGAGCGCGGGGTTCTAAAGCCAATCGTGAAGGGGAGGGGCGACGATGGGCCGTGCCCTAATCAAGCGTGAGCCAAAGCTGTGCGCCGTCGCGTGACAAACAATGCGAGCGCAGCGTCAATGGGCAGTGAAAGTAGAAAGCCGATCGTCAGGCTGCTCAACGAGCGGTCGTAAAACGATACGAAGAAGCTGAGCGCGAAATCGGTCGTCACCGAATAGACGGCTCCCACCGCGCACGTGAAGAGTACGGCCTTGATACGGTTGGTGCGTCGAGCAGCCCATTTTGCAGTCGTGACCACGAACACGATGGAAAGAACAAAATCGAATATTGCGACAGTGTTTTCAAACATTGCAGTCCTCCGACGTTGCATGCGGTGTAGCCGCAACAGGAACTGCTGAAAGTGAGGGTCGTCGCGAAAAAACCCGCCGAAGCGGGGATCCAAGTACGAAAAGAGGTGGCAGTGTCCTCGAAAGTCGCGCAAGGCATCAGGCGGCTTTGGACCGCGGTTCATCCAATGTCTTCGCTTTTGCCCGGCACTCGGCTGCGAACGCCTGAAGCCTCTCCGCGGTGACAGCGTCGAGTATGCTTCGCGCCAACCGTTCGGCACGGGCAGCTTGCTCTTGCAGATACTGAAACTTGGTCATGACCCGAGCCCTCAATTTCCTGGACAATTTGAGGCGAATACGTTCGTTCCGGCGATGCTTCAGCCTAGGTGAATGCGGGATTAAGACCTGTGCGCCAGGTCACGCAGCTTTGGTTTTATGGTGGTGGCGATCGCGTCGGTGCCGGTCGGCCGAAGCGCGGCCGTTCAGTTGGCGCACCAACCCACGCGCGGACGGGCTGAAGCCTTCACCCGTAAACTTACGCGCTACCTTTCGTTGTTCCTTGTGGGTAAACCAACCAAAGCGCAATGATTGCGTCGTAGATTTGTCTTAGGCTTGGATTTGGGACGACACCCGGAGTCAGCAGGGTGTTCATGGATGGAGATTTGGATGCCCAGACAATTCGGCTTGAAGGCAACATCGATAGCCGCGCGGTCGGCGGCAGCGGCTTCATCGATCTCGACGCCGGGCGTGAGTGCATCGGCGCCTGCCTCGGACAGTCTTTCTCCGGTCAGTTCTCCAGTGTCAGAACTCGCTTCCCAAGGCGCGGAGCTGCCGTTCGCGCCTGCGAGCTGGCGGGGCTGTCATGGCCGGCGTTCTATCTCGCCAGACTAAGCCTAGGCGTCGCCGGCACGGGCAACGTCGGGAGCCGACGATTCAGGCGGCCGCGAAGGCGCGGTTGGGATGTCGGTCCGAAAGACGATTAGCTGACTCGGTCCTTCAGTTGCCTGGCAGGAAGAACCCCGATGAGTTTGACCTCACGGCTTACCGGGGCTTGAGCTTTGGACGCTCATGATCCCCGTCCTTGCAGGGCTTTAGTCGTGACTTGGCGCGTCAGGGCAGGGTCAACGCGGGAATCAGACTCTGGAACAGCGCAACAAGCCTTTGGCCGGTCATTCCGACGGCCGCGATAATGGCCAGGGCGATGAACCCGGCGATCAGGCTGTATTCGATGGCGGTGGCGGCGGACTCGTCGCGCAGAAACTTCCCAAACATTTCATGCTCTCTCGAATTTCGACGAAAGCGTTGTGGCACGCCCAAGTTGCCGCCAATACAACCAAAAGCGTAAAATTGCAGAGATTTGTTGGAGCTGCGGCCCCAGGTTGACGGTGTGATTTAATCGCGCTGGGCTTCGGCCTTGTTTTTAAAACCGATATTTGACGCGCCGGAACGCCGTATCACCGGCGTGATCCCCCACACATACGCGATTGGCTGCTCCCTTCATGGTCGTGCCAACGGAGGGATCAACCATGTACTTGCTTTACGGCCTGCTCATACTCGCGATGATTTTCTTTTTCGTGCTTCCGATTACGGACGCCAGGACGGCTCGGATGAAATTGTCCGTGCTGAGCAGCCTCGGCGTATTGCTAGCGGTATCGGTTGTCGTGCCGCGCCTGTTGCATTAACCAGGGATCTGCCCGCCTCGACGCGCAATCACCAGCGCCTTTCCGAAGGCCGGCGGTTGGTTGACGCGGACGGGGGCACGGCATGATTCTCGTAACTGGCAGCATTTTGGCGCGCGAGGATACCTTTGACGACGTGCGCCGCTCGTGTCTGGAGCATGTCGAGCGCTCCCGCAAGGAGCCGGGTTGCATCTCGCATGACGTGCATGTCGACTGCCAGAACCCGATGCGGCTATTCTTCTTCGAGCAATGGGCCGATGAGGCGGCGTTGCGGACGCATTTCGCGGTCGAAGGCTCGAAGGCGTTTGTAAGATCGCTCAAGGGCCGGATCGTCGAAACCTCGGGCACGAAGATCTATCGCGCCGAGGCGATACCGCGATAAGGAGCCGCTGCCCTGCGCGGACGGCCATCGCTAGAGCAGGGGATTGTACATCCATTCCTCGGGCCAGAACCTGTTTCCGATCCAGCCGAGGCCCGCCGCCACGGCAAAAAACACGACCGCGGTCGGGATCAATTCGTCGATCGCAAAGGCTGTGGCCAGCAGCGGGCCGGCCAGATGCGCCGTTAGTCCGGCAAAGCGATCCCGATGCCGAACAGCGCGGCTTGAACGATCCAGATCATGATTTCCCGAAGCGCCATCATGCCTCGACGATAGCGCGCGTGCAGGCGTGACTGGTGTGACGGGACGCACAGTGTCGTTCGAACGGCACGCTAGCCTTCGCGCGTCCGCTTCGCTTCGGGAGGTTTAAATGCTGGCGTGGGTTTTATTAGTCGCAAATATGCCGACCATCGTGTGCACGATTTGCTCGGCCTTCCTGGCTTACAAGGAAAGGCCGCAATGGGTCTGGTTCGCCGGGTTGGCGGTGCTCGCCGGCGTCGGCGGCCTGTTGACGCTCGGCGTCGTGTACGCGCAACAGCTTTCATTCGCGTGGCGCGCGTGAGAGAGGGCCGGACGCCGTCTGGCCTGCCGCACGAGATGAGTTGCGGTCAGGTCAGACCTTGACGTCCACCAGCGGCGGTTCTTCGTCCGGCAAATTGGCAAGCGCCGCTTCTATCGCGGCGGCCTTGGCGTGGTCGACGGCCTGAAGATCCTGATTAATCAAATGCGGTGGCGCCTTGGCGGCCTGATCGACGACGAGTTGCACTCTGGCCTGCGTCACTTCAACCGGTACGGGGTAAATGACCATGGGATCACCCTCCTGACCAAAATTTGTCAGGTCCATGTTTACGCCTTGTAAAGAGGTTGGGTTAACGGCGCGGCATTTCAGGGGAGCGCGGTAAATGGAGGCTTAAACTTCCATGACCGGCGTCAAAAAAATTTAGGGCGTTTCGAGCGAAGCCTGATCAGGGGCGGGGGGGCGCATCAGCGCACGCGTCAAAACGAAAATCCGAAAGCGTGGCGCGGCTTCAATCGGAACCGAAAGATCCTAATGCGTCTCTTCCAGCCGTTCGGCGTAGAGGCGGAATTCCTCGGCCATCTCGATCAGCTTCTTCGAGGCTTCCGGATCCTTGACGGCTTCGGCGAGCCGCCGGGCTCGGTCGGATTGATCTCGATAATGGTCGGCTTGGGTCATTGCAGCACCTTTTTAGATAAGTACGGGCTGCGCCAAAAAGGTTCGACGTCCGGCACGCGACCGGCATGGCGGCGAGAGGACGAAGCGGCGGGGTAACGGTATCTTAACACGGCAACGGTGCCGGAAAACGCGCCCCCTGTTCGTTCTGCGAGAACAAAAGGAGTCTGACGCCGCGCGATCGATACCGGATCAATTTGTTCGCGAAAACGCAGATAACCCTATTCAGTTAGGTTAAAACCCAAATCGCGTTGTGCGAATTCGGAGTTGCGATAGGGATGGCCGAAAGGAAACAGGCCATGGTCCCTTCATTTCACAACGCGGACAAACCCACTCACCGGCGCGTCATGGTGGTTGGCCTGCTGTTCTGCCTTGCCTTCGTCATGGTCAGCTTTTCGTTGCGGCCGCAAGCTGAAAGTAGCTACGTGCTGGTCAAGGCCGACAGGCTGGTCCGCACCGCGGGCGAACCTCATAAGGCAAACTGAACGCCGAACAGTTCGGCGCTCAGCGACCCCCGAATTCTTCACTCCGGGAAATTTTCATTTGGCGATCGGTGATAGGTAGCGACGGCGATGAAGCCGGCATAGCCGATCACATTGATCAGAATTTCCAACCACACGGGCATGACAAACCTTTCCCCGCAACTAAACTCCGCAAGGGCTGTGTTAGTTCCTGCGTAATCCGATGGTCAGACCCGCCAGATCGCATGGCTCGGCGATCGCGTGCGGCCGCAGGCGCTCCAAAATAAAACCCCGCCTGCATTCGAAGATGCAGACGGGGTCTTTCATGCTTTCACCTCTCGTAAGGTTGCTGCACTTGATAGAAAAACGTCGAAGCGCCGGCCTCGTTCCTGCGCCGGCGAATTTCTCGGCGGCATTTCCTGATGGAATTCGCTGCGGTTCCACGCGCCATATTCCTTCGGCAATAACGCTGCGGCCGGGCAAGCTTCTGTCGGTTCCGTCTCAACGCCAGAACGCGGGCCGCCCCGATCCGTTCAGCGCGTTGGCCAAGGTCGTTTCGCAATATGTTTCACGCTCACGTTCGAACTTCTGTTGGGTCTCCCTGAAGCTCGCGACGCGGGCTGCGATTTCGGCGCGGTCGCGCGCGAGTCTTTCTTCCTTCGTCATCGCCCATCCGTGTCTTGTTTGATTCGCGCTCCGCCATCATTGGCGTGCGCGAATGGGGCACGAATGCGGAAGCGAGGTTGCAGCATTGTGATCAGCCGCTGCCTTTGCAGCGAAGGCGGTGGATAAGCTGTGGCGCATTCTTGTCGCTCACACGGGTTCCCGTTAGCGAAAGACAAACGGGAGGTTCCAATGGCAAAGATTGATCTGGATTCACTTGGTATCGAAGAACTCGCTAGTCTGCGCGAGAACGCGACCGACAAACTGTTCGAGAAAGTCGCGTCGCGCCGCGCCGAGCTCGAAGCGGAACTGGAAAAGCTGAGTCAGTACGGCAAGCCACCGGCGAAGAAAGTGGAGATCGCAGCCGCGCCGAAAGCAAAGAAGTCCGAAAAGGAGCCGAAGGAATCGGTCGCCGAGGCTGCGTGATCAAGGCAGCATGATCGGCGGATCGTTATAAGGCGGCCTGATAGAGGCCGCCTTCACGATGCGCATGCTGCACCGCCGGGCAGAGCGCATCGATCTGGCAATCCGAAAGGCCGTGCTATAGTCGGCGCGGCCCAACAATCCCGGAAATATCAGCGGTGATCGCCAAGGATTTGCACAGCGGCGTCGAACAGCTCGGCAACATGATCGCCGAAGCCGCCTGCATCGTTCCCTTTACCGGCGCCGGCATTTCCACCGAATGCGGCATTCCGGATTTCCGCTCGCCCGGCGGCCTATGGACCCGTAACCGCCCGATTGCGTTCGATGAATTCGTTTCCAGTGCCGACGCGCGGGCCGAAGCCTGGCGGCGGCGCTTTGCGATGGAAGAGACTTTCGCGGCCGCGAAGCCCGGCCGTGGGCATCGCGCGCTGGCTTCGCTCTACAAGGCGGGCAAGACGCCGGCGATCATCACCCAGAACATCGACAATTTACATCAGGCGTCAGGCTTCAAGGCCGACGACGTCGTCGAACTGCATGGCAATACCACCTATGCCCGCTGCATCGGTTGCGGACATGCCTATGATCTTCCTTGGGTAAAGGCGCGTTTCGACGAAACCGGCGATGCCCCCGACTGCACCATCTGCGATGCGCCGGTGAAGACCGCGACGATCTCGTTCGGACAGGCGATGCCGGAAGATGAGATGCGCCGCGCCACCGAACTGGCCCAGCAATGCGACCTGCTCCTGGCGATCGGATCGTCGCTAGTCGTTTGGCCGGCCGCAGGTTTTCCGCTGATGGCCAAGAACTGCGGCGCAAAGCTGGTCATCATCAACAATGAGCCGACGGAACAGGACGATATCGCCGATCTGGTGATCCGTTTCGACATCGGTGAAACGCTTGGACCGTTCGTCGGTAATTGACTGCCGACTGATTCGCGGCTGTGCAACCTGTTCATAGCCCCCGCAATTTTGTTTTTTTTAGCTATGCTCGGCAGTCGAGAGTGTTATCTTTTGATTCGAGAGATTCGCGCAGCGTTGTCACGAGTGTCATCGATAAGCGCGTGTTCCGGTCCTGCCAGGGCGATGGCGGGCCGCTTTTTTGAAGTGTGGGGTCCGGGGTCATGGGGTCGGACGAATTTGTGTCCAAGAAGCTCGGGGGGCCGCCGTCAGGTGGGACTGGGCAAAACAGACTTGGACCAGGCGATTACGCAACCGGCTCGCAACGCGATCCGACAGTGGATGCTTTGTCAGGGCTCGGCGATTCCGCCGCCAACCTTGTCGAAATATCCGGCGTCATCAAATGGTTCGACGCTTCCAAGGGTTATGGCTTCATCGTTCCGGACAATGGCTGGCCCGACGTGCTGCTGCACGTCACCGTGCTGAGGCGCGACGGCTACCAGACCGCCTATGAAGGCGCGCGGCTGGTGGTCGAGTGCGTGCAGCGCGCAAAAGGCTATCAGGCGTTCCGGATCGTCTCGATGGACGAGTCCACCGCGATTCATCCGGCGCAGATGCTTCCGCCGCGGACCCACGTCAACGTCACACCGACCAGCGGGCTGGAGCGGGCGCAGGTTAAATGGTTCAACCGGCTGCGCGGTTTCGGCTTCCTGACCTGCGGCGAGGGCACGCCCGACATTTTCGTCCACATGGAAACGCTGCGCCGCTTCGGCATGACCGAGCTGCGTCCCGGCCAATACGTGCTGGTGCGCTTCGGGCCCGGGTCCAAGGGCATGATGGCGGCCGAGATCCATCCCGAGACCGGCCCGTCGGCGCTGTCCTCGCACTGATCCCGCTGACGCAAACGTGAGCCGGACGCCGCGCACCCGTGCGGCGGCCTCTGGCATTTGCCGCAATCGTCGGGTTAGGGTTCCCCGGCAATTCGCAAGATATCCGGCATGAGTGCTTTGATGAATTTCGCTTTGATGGTTGCGCGGCTTCGAATCGGCGGCCGCCTGATGACGTCGCTAGCCGCGGCCTCCGCCGTGCTCGTCGCGCTTTGCGCCAATCCGGCCGCGCGGGCCGCGAGCATTCAGCCGCTCGAGATCGCCACCAAGTCAGGTGTGCAGGTGTTCTCGGTCGAAATGGCCACGACGGAGGAGGAGAAGACGACGGGGCTGATGTACCGCAAGGAGTTGGCGGACGGTAAAGGCATGCTGTTCGATTTCTCGCCGGAGCAGCAGATCTCGATGTGGATGAAGAACACCTACATCTCGCTGGACATGATCTTCATCCGGGCCGACGGCCGCATCCTGCGGATCGCCGAAAATACCGAGCCGCTCTCGACCAAGATCATCTCCTCAGGCGGGCTCGCCAAGGGCGTGCTGGAGGTAATTGCGGGTACGGCGCAAAAGTATGGAATTCAGCCCGGCGACCGGGTGGCGCACCCGCTCTTCAACAAGCGCTGAGCCCTCCGGATCGCCTTGATGGCCGGGGTCTAAGCGTGTATCGACGCATTTCCCAGCATCGGATCGGGGTATAGCGCAGCCTGGTAGCGCGGCAGTTTTGGGTACTGCAGGTCGTTGGTTCGAATCCAGCTGCCCCGACCAACTAAATCAATGACTTACTGCGTCTTTTTGGTTTGATTCTCTCCCAGCGATCTCAATTGGAAGGGGCAAGGGAAAACGTGTGACCGGTACGAGGATAGTTATTCTGGCGCGGCATGCTCTGCTGCTGGGGCTGGCGCTTTGTTTTGCCACCACAGCCCTGGGCCGGACGGCCGCGGCCGATCCCGCGCAGATGATTTCTGACTTTCGGCTGAAGCACGGCGAGAAGCGCGTCGCCCTGGATGGGACCCTCACGCGGATTGCGCACGATCAAGCCCAGGCGATGGCGGCAAAGGACCAGCTGGATCACGATGTCCTCGGCCATTTCAATACGCGTGTCGGCCCGGCGGGCGCCGGCCGGGCCGCAGAGAATATTGCGTACGGTTACGACGGCTTTCCCAAAACCCTCGACCAGTGGATCAATTCGTCAGGGCACCGGAAGAACCTCCTGCTGCCCGGCGCGACTCGCGTCGGCGTGGCCAGCGTAAAAAGCGCGAAGACCGGCCGCATGTACTGGGCCATGGTGATCGCAGGCGACTATGAGAGCAAGAAGCCGAAGGGCTCGCCAAAGAGTTCGCCGAAGGAATCAAAGCAGGCTAGCGCAACGAAACCAAAATCGCGCGGGGCCGAATCCTGTCGACTGAAGATTCTCAGCCTCTGCTTCTAAGTGAATTCGCAACTTTCCGGCTTGCACTATCGTTCTTGTTATGTTCTTTTTGGTCATTCCTCGGAGGTGACCAGTGATGAATGTCGAGAAGCAACGGGAAATCATCCGGCTCTGGAATCGCATGCGCATGGTCGAGGGTCCGGTCGCGGAGGAAATCCGTATCCAGATACTGGAATGCTTTGCCCAGCCCGATTCGCCGAGCACGCGAATGAACGAGCGCCGTGACGTGCTGAATCGCGTGCCGGTTCGGACCGCGCAAATCCATCGGATCGGAGAGCGCGGCAGCAACGCAACGCTTTGACGGCTTCGCACCTCGATGGAGTTGATTCGGTGGCCGTCAAGATTGACGGAATCGACGCATGGTGCATGTTGCACCCATGTTGTCGCGTGTGCGCAATCATTTTCAAGGTGCGAAGTTCGCCCGCATGAGTAGCGGGACGTATTGCGTCATCCGAGATCTCGGCCTGGTCAAGGGCGGCAAGGGGATGCGGCACCACGAGGTGCTCGTCACCTTAAGTCCCCGAGCGTTCTTGCGGTGGATGGCCGAAATTGGCAGAGACGCGGTCGTGACCAGGAAGCGCGCGGGCTGGCTTCAGCGCATTCCGGAACGGATGTCGGAAAATGCTTCGCAAGCCGTAGCGACTCAGTCAGCGCTGCGCCGCCTGCCACGCCAATAGCCTGTTCTCGGCCATCGACATCGCCACTGACGTCACATAGCCGGTGACGCCAAGCAGGATAACGCCGGTGAACAGGTCGGCCGAGCGGAACGCGCGGGCCGACAGCAGCACCCAGTGGCCAAGCCCGTCGAGGCCGGCCAGGATTTCGCAGACCACCGAGAGAATCAGCGCCACCGTCAGGCTGAGGCGCATGCCGGCGAGAATGTCGGGGCTGGCCGAAGGCAGCGCGATCTTTGAGATCACCGCGAGCCGCGACATCTGCAGCGACCGCGCCACCTCGTAGAGCCGGGGCTCGACCGCAGCAAAGCCATGGATGGTCGCCAGCATGATCGGCCAGATCGCGCCAAAGGCGATCACGAACAGCGCCATCGCCTGCGTCAATCCGAGCATCGCGATCGCAACCGGAATGATCGCTGAGACCGGCAGCGGCCGCAAAAACTCCAGCGAGGGCGCGACATAGGTCCGCATCGTGCGCGACGATCCGATGATCGCGCCAATCGCGATACCGGCGATGGAGGCGGCGAGCCAGCCATAGGCCATGTGTTCGAGCGTGCCGACAAGCTTGCTCCAGAGGTCGCCTGTGGAAAATCCGCGTACCAATGAGGCCCATGCGCGGTCCGGCCCCGGCAGGAACACCGGCGAGACCAGTTTCAGATTGGCGATCAGTTGCCAGAGCGCAATGAAGCCGGCCGCGACCGCAAAGCTCGCGACACGCCAGAGGATGAAGGTCCGGTTCATCGGCCGTCTCCGTTCAACGCGGCGCGGCCGAACAGTCGGCTCTGGGCCACGGTCAAAAGCACGTTCAGCGCGTAGCCGATGATGCCGATCCAGACCAGATAGGCCAGCATCAGGTCGGGACGCAGCGCCTGTTGCGCCAGCATGATGCCGGCGCCGAGGCCGAGCGGATTGATCGCGATTTCAACCGTCACGGCGACGATCAGCGCGATGCCGGCCGACAGCCGAAAGGCCACAAAAATCCGCGGCAGCGCCGCCGGGATGATGATCTTCCAGACCCGTTGCGCCGGCGGCAATCGCAGCGCCCGCGCCACCTCCATCAGCCGCGGCTCGATGCTGCGCACGGCGGCGCGCGACAGGATCAGGATCGGCCAGACGCAGGCGAACGCCACGATCACGATTTCCATGCGGTAGCCGAAGCCGAGTGCGATCAGCGCGATCGGCAATAGTGCAATCGAGGGGATCGGCCGGATCGCCTCGATTGTCACTTCCATCAGGCGGTCGAGTGTATCGGAAATGCCGAAGGCAATGCCGAGCGCAAGACCGACGATGGTGCCGATCGCAAGCCCGGCAAAAGCTGAAAACATCGTGTCGCGCGTGGCCGCCAGGATTGAGAGATCGGCGAAGGCGCCAAACAGCGCCATGACGATCTCGCTCGGCGGTGCCAGGCTGTCGCTTTGCAGATGGGTGACGCGTGCCCACACTTCGAACGCCGCCAGCACGCCGAGCGGCAGCGCCAGCGCCTTGGCGGAATTAGCCGTCACTGCTCGGTCGCCTTGATGAAGTCGAACAATTGCCGCCGCAGCCGCAGGAATTCGGGATGCTCGCGGGTCGACAATTGATCGCGCGGGCGCGGCAGGTTGACCGAAAGCTCGATGCCGATCCGACCGGGATGCGGCAACAGGCCGATGACGCGGTCGCCGAGATAGATCGCTTCGTCGAGGTCGTGAGTCACGAAGATCACGGTGGCGCCGCTGGCCGCGACCAGCGACAGCACCTCGTCCTGCAACCCCTGCCGCGTCATCGCATCCAGTGCGCCGAACGGCTCGTCCATCAAAAGCGTCTTCGGCTCCTGCGCCAGGCAGCGGGCGATCTGCAGGCGCTGCTGCATGCCGCCGGACATTTCGGACGGATATTTGCCGGCATGGCCGGGCAGGCCGACGATGTGCAGCAATTCCTCGATCCGGGCAGGGCGCTCGGCCGACGGCATGCCGCCCGCTTCCAGCGCCAGCGAGACGTTGCCCGCCGCGGTGCGCCACGGCAGCAGCGCCTTGCCGTAATCCTGGAACACGATCGCGATCTCGCGGCGCGGCTCGCGCATCGGCTGGCCGTCGAAATTCACTCTTCCGCCGGTCGGCTGGTAGAGACCGGCCGCCAGACGGAGCGCCGTGGTCTTGCCGCAACCGGAGGCGCCGACGATGCAGAGGAATTCGCCGGGCCTGACACCGAGACTTAAGTTCTCGATGATGGTCTTGCCGCCGAGTTGCAGCGTGACCGCGTCGAACGCGACCTGCGGTTTGGCCTCGCCGGATACAGTTTCGAGACGCTTTGCGGCGTTTGCCATGGTGTCAGCTCTCGCGGCCCGGAGGATAGACGAAGTTGAGCGTCGAGCGCAGGTGCGCTTCCAGCATGGCCTGCGAACCGGGAACGTCGCGCGCCAGCACGCGCTCGGCCAGCATCTGGTGCGAACGCACGAACTTCTTGCCGCTGTCCATCGCGCCCATCATCACCCGGCGATAGCGGTAGGCCTGGTCGTAGAGATCGGAATGGGCCGCCAGCAGGCGCTTTGAGCCGCAACCGGCCAGCAGCGCGGTGTGAAAGCCCTTGTGCAGCCGGTCGAAGTCTTCCGCGCCCTCGCGGAATTCGTCGCCGGTGCGCTCGATATGACGGCGCATCTGGTGCAAGGAGCTGACGATGCCGGCCTCCCAGGCGTCGTCGCCATGGACGATCGCGAGCCTGATGGCCTCGACCTCGATCGCGGTGCGCATGGTGGTGATGTCGAGCAGGTCTTCGCGGCTGACATCGGCGACGCGAAACCCGCGCTGTCCGGTGCCCACGATCAGCCCCCGCGACATCAGCCGTGACAGGCCCTCGCGCAGTGGCGTCGCGCCGATCTCGTAGCGCTGCACGAGGTCGACGATGCCGAGCCGCGATCCCGGCGCCAGATGACCGGCCAGGATATCCTGCTCGACCAGCATGGCCGCGCGCTCGCTCAGCGTGGCGGCCTCGGTCACCGGTCGGCTCGGTTGGCGCTCGGACGCCGGCATCGCGAAATCCTCTACTTCAGGACCAGTTTTGAGGTGTCGAGCTTCGATTGCAGCATTTTTTGCGTCGACATCACCTCGATCCACCAGGCGAGTTGCTCGGGCTTCAGCGCCGGTTCGGAGCGGTTCGGCGGCGTCGCCTTGACCAGCTCGATCGGCTGTTTGGTGAATTTTGCAATCGAGTTCGAGGCCTTTTCGCGGTCGTTGTTGACGATCTCGGCGGACTCGGCGAGCGCATCGCGGAATTTCTTGATTGCCGCGGCGTTCTTTTCCGCCCATTCGCGCGACGCCGCATAGAAGATGATCGGATCGGTGCGCGCCAGTTCGACGGCATAGCGTGCGCCGACCGAGCCCAGGCCGGCATTGGTCATGCGCGTCACGAACGGCTCAGCCGTCAGCACGGCGTCGACGCCACCGGACTTGATGATATCGGCCATGGTCGGAAAGGTGACCTCGACGAAATTGACGCTCTTGGGATCGACGCCTTTCTCCACCAGCCATTTCACGAACAGCACGTGCAGGAAGGCGTTCAGCCCGGGCGCGCCGACTTTCTTGCCGACAAAATCCTTCGGCTCCTTGATGGTGATGCCGTTGCGCATAAAGGCGGTGATGTTGCCGTTCGACACCGGGTTCATGACGGTGGCGCCGGCAATCGCAACGAGATCGAGCCCGCCATCGACCGCCTGCAGGAACACGGTCGAGGTCGGCCCGCCGATCTGGATCGAGTTCGACAGGATCGCCGCCGGGATATTCGAGTTGATGCCGATCGGCGTCATCTCCACCTCGAGCCCGTGCTTTTTGAAAATGCCTTCGTCGATCGCCACCATCGCCGAGGCGCAGTCCGAGGTCGCCGTGCAGCCGACCTGGATCTTGGCCTGCGCAAAGGCGGTGCCGGTCAGCGCCACGCTGACCGCTAGGGCGGCAGCGCTGACCGCAAGGGCGGCAAGGACCTTTTTCACGACGCTCTCCCCGTTTTCACGACATTCTCCCCAGGATACATTTTTCTGTCTTGTTTATCGATATTTTTTTTGATCATATATTTCATCGGAAAACAAGGGGTGATCCAGTGAAACTCGCAACGTTCAAATCCGGCGGACAGGAAAAGATCGGAATCGTGCATACGGGCGATACGCTCCTGTTCGATCTCGCAGCCGCTGCCAATGGAAGCGGAAGCGCCAACCCCGCTTTCGCATCGATGCTGGCATTGATCGATGCCGGCGACGCCGCGCTCGAACAGGCGGCAAAAGTGTTCGACAAGCACGGCGAGGACGAGAGCCTGTCGATCAAGACCGGGACGGCCGAGATTCTCGCGCCGATCCCGGAGCCGCGGCAGATGCGCGACGGCATGTCGTTTCCGCTGCACATCCTGCAGGCCCCGCGCGGGCAGCTCAAGCTCGCCGCCCGCGCCAAGAACGACATGGCCGAACTGGCACGGATCGAGGCGGAGCCGCTCGGCGAATTGCCGGAGGTCTATCGCAAGCAGCCGATCTACTACATCACCAACCGTTTCAGCGTGCGCGGCACCAACACCACGGTGAAGTGGCCGCGCTACAGCCAGGTGATGGATTACGAACT
Source organism: Bradyrhizobium sp. McL0615 (assembly GCF_049993905.1). Classification (NCBI taxonomy): domain Bacteria; kingdom Pseudomonadati; phylum Pseudomonadota; class Alphaproteobacteria; order Hyphomicrobiales; family Nitrobacteraceae; genus Bradyrhizobium; species Bradyrhizobium sp. McL0615. The sequence continues at coordinate 4,750,974 of NZ_CP188254.1, forward strand.
CGAATTCGGCGTCATCACCAAAAGCAAGGGCGCCAACATCTCTGCCGCCAAGGCCAAAGACCACATCTTCGGCTATACGATCTTCAACGACTTTTCCGCGCGCGACGCCCAGCGCATTGAGATGGAAGGTCGGCTGGGGCCGGCGAAAGGCAAGAGTTTTGACGGCGGCAACGTGATGGGGCCATGGATCGTCACGCCGGACGAGATCGGCGATCCCTACAAATTGAAGATGGAAGCCCGCGTCAACGGCAAGATGCGCTCGCAGGGCGTGACCGAGGGCATGCTATTCTCGTTCGAGGAAATCATCGCCCATGTCACCAAGGATGAAACCCTGATGCCCGGCGAATTCATCGGGTCGGGCACCGTCGGCAATGGTTGCGGCCTCGAACTCGGCTGGTATCTCGAGCACGGCGATACCATCGAACTCGAAGTCGAAAAGATCGGCACGTTGAAGAACCGGGTCGAGCGGCAATAGTCTGCTGCCGGCGACGTCACCAACAAGAAATATCCAGCGAGGAAACGCCATGGCGCGCAAGTTGATCGATATCTCCGTTCCCCTGCAAAACGACGTGCCGGCCGACCCGCCGGGCGGACATCCGACGATCCAGTACATCGATCACCAGCAGGGCCTGCCGCGGATGCTGCAGTTCTTTGACGGGCTGAAGGCGGAAGATCTGCCTGACGGGCAGGGCTGGGCGGTGGAGCAGGTGCAGCTCTCCACCCACAATGGCACGCATCTGGACGCGCCCTGGCACTTCCATCCCACCATGAATCGCGGCGAGCGTTCCTGGACCATCGACGAGGTGCCGCTGGAATGGTGTCTTCAGCCGGGCGTGAAGCTCGACTTCCGGCACTTGCCTGACGGCTATGTCGCCACCGCCAAGGATGTCGAAGCTGAACTGAAGCGTATCGGCCACACGCTGTCGCCGCTGGAGATCGTCGTGGTCAACACCAGCGCCGGCGTTAAATACGGCCGGCAGGACTACGTCACCTCCGGCTGCGGCATGGGCTATGAGGCGACGATGTACCTGCTGGAGCGCGGCGTGCGGCTGACCGGCATCGACGGCTGGAGCTGGGACGCGCCATTCGTCTACACCGCGAAGAAATATGCCGAGACAAAGGACGCCAGCCTGATCTGGGAAGGCCACAAGGCGGGCCGCCACATCGGCTATTGCCACATCGAAAAACTGCACAATCTCGAACAGCTGCCATCGACCGGCTTCATGGTGTCGTGCTTCCCGGTGAAGATCGAGCGCGCTTCGGCGGGCTGGACCCGGGCGGTGGCCATTCTCGACGACTGAAGGCTGCGCGCGACAACAAACAAAAGCAGGGAGAAAACGAATGACGGATTTGCGTGCGCCGTGCTTGCGGGGATGCTTCTGCTGTGGCCCATCAGATCCGCCGCTCTCCAACCCGAGCCGGCGCAGCTTCATGCTCGGCGCCGGCGCGCTGGCGCTGACGACGGCGGCGGGTGGCGGCCGGGCGAGGGCACAAGCCACCGACACAAAGCCGTTCCGGATCGACGTTCATCATCATCTGTCGCCGCCGACCTATGTGACCGCGTCGAACGACAGCGGTTTTGGCGATCTGCTGATGAAGAACTGGAGCATCGAGAAGTCGCTCGCGGATATGGACAAGGCCGGCATCGCCACCGCGATGCTGTCCGTCACCACGCCCGCCGTCAATTTCACCACGGGCGATGCGGCGCGAAAACTCTGTCGTGAGTCGAATGAGTATGGCGCAAAACTGGTCGCGGATTATCCCGGACGGTTTGGCAATTTCGCAATGCTGCCGCTCACCGACGCCGAAGGCAGCCTGCGCGAGCTGACCTATGCGCTCGACACGCTCAAGGCCGACGGCATCGCCTTGATGACGAGCTATGGCGACAAATGGCTTGGCGATCCGCTGTTCCTGCCTGTGATGGAAGAACTCAATCGCCGCAAGGCGCTGGTCTACACCCATCCCACCGCGGCCAATTGCTGTGTCAATCTCGCTCCGACGCAGCCGCCTGTCATGATCGAGTTCGGCACCGATACGACACGCACCATCGCCGACATCATCTTCTCCGGCAATGCGCGGCGGTTTCCCGACATCCGCTGGATATTTTCGCACGCCGGCGGCACCATGCCGTTCCTGATCGAGCGCTTCGTTCGGCATCCGCTGCTGGTGCCGAAGGCCAAAGAGACGGTGCCTGATGGCACGCTCACCGAGCTGAAGCGGTTCTTCTACGACACCGCGCAGACGTCCAACCGCAGTTCGATGTCGGCGCTGGCGGCGATCATCCCGCCGTCGCAGATCGTGTTCGGAACCGATTTCCCGTACCGGACCGGCATCGATCATGTGAAGGGGTTGCGCGAGGCGGGCGTGTTCACGGACGAACAGATGGCCGCGATCGAGCGCAGCAATGCGTTGAAGCTGATCCCGCGGCTGGCAATTTAGCGTGGACGAAACCGCTGCTTATGTGTAATGGCGGAGAGAAGCGGACAAAAGAAAAAGCGCACCGGTTGAGCGGTGCGCTTGAACTCTGGCTTCGATCTCGCCTTAGGCGACGGCGATCGAACCTATCTCACCACCTGCAGACACGTTGACCGTAGGCATTCCACCAGCAGCGCGGACCAACAACCACGGGCGCGCCATAGAAGCCATAACCTCGACCGTAACCTCGGCCGCCATAGAAGCCACGACCGCCGCCGCGATAGAAGCCACGGCCACCGCCGCCGCGAAAGCCGCCACGGCCACCGCCGCCTCGGCCACCACGCGCCAGCGCCGACGTGGTCGTTCCGCCGACCAGAATAGCAGAGGTGCTGGCGACGTAGACGAACAACAAAGCTAAAGCTGCGAGGCAGCGGGTCAGGATATTGTAGCGTTTAGCCATTCAGGGATCTCCGGGTCACTTCCAAGACATCTGGACTTTTGCACTATCTCACTTAGACGCGCGAGACAGCTTTCGGTTCAGATGCGCTACGATTTATATTTTTACTAAGGTTCTTTCGGGCTCTTGGGACTTTATTAAGAAGGGCAGGTAAGGTCAAGTTATGGCCAATCTACCGAGGGTTTTCGCATTTTGTCGTTCATGTTCCTGAATGATTCCTGAACGCCGATGATTGTGCGCTGCGTAATTCCGGGAGAAGCTACGGCAAGGCCACGCCCGCAACTTGATCTCGACATGATTTCCATTTTTCAGCGTAAGACCATCTCGCCTTAACGAGTACCCATGCCCAAAAAACACACTTATGTCCTCGGCCTGAACACCTATGACCATGATGTCAGCGCCTGCCTGCTGCGCGACGGCGCCATCGCGTTTGCGATCGCCAAGGAGCGCATCACGCGGGCCAAGCACGCGTCGGGCTTCTACAAGGAAGTGATCGACTATTGCCTCGAAGCCGAGGGCATTACACTCGACGACGTCGATCTGGTCGTGCGCAATTGTTACATCCTGCCGGTCCAGGAAATGGAGGAGCGGCTGGTGTATTTCGATGCACCGGGCTTCCTACCAGAATTCGAACGCGGCGACGCAGCCAAGCACCCGCTGTATCTGTCGCGCCAGGACAAGGTGGTCACGATCTCCCATCATCTGGCGCACGCCTATAGTGCGTTCGCGGTGTCGCCGTTCGAGGATGGCGTCGTGATGATCGTCGATGGCGTCGGCAGCTATCGCTCCGACGTCATGGAAGTCTTTCCCGCCAGTGATACGGCGACGCCGCTCGCCCGCGAATCCGAGAGCTACTACAAGTTCAGCGGCGCCACGCTGGAGTGCCTGAAGAAGGTCTGGATGGAGCCGGACCGCGGCTTCCTCAGCGACGAGTTCTACACCATGCCCGGTCTCGGCGCGCTCTACAGCCGCGCCTCCACCTACATTTTCGGCGACTGGAATAAATGCGGCGAGCTGATGGGGCTGGCGCCCTATGGCCGCCGCGACGAGGTCAAGCACCTGCTCGAACTGAACGACGGCAAGCTGGATGTGCCGCACTGGACTGCCGACTTCACGCAGCCCTTTGTGTTCGATGGCAGCAATTGGGAAAAGAGCCCGGCGATGCGGCACTGGGAGGATCTGGCCTGGCGCACGCAGGATGACACCGAAAACGTACTGCTCGCCCGCGCCCGCTGGCTGCGCGAAACCACTGGGGCGAAGAACCTCTGCATGGCCGGTGGCGTTGCGCTCAATTGCGTGGCGAACGGGCGGGTCGCCCGCGAAGCCGGATTCGAGAACGTCTGGATTCAGCCCGCGGCCGGCGATGACGGGATTGCGATCGGCTGCGCCTATTACGGCTGGCTCGAGATCCTGAGGCGGCGCCGCGACTTCGTCATGGATCACTCCTATGTCGGCAGGGCCTATACCGATCAGGAGGCCGCCAGGGAATTGCAGAAATTCCTCGTCCGTATCCAGGTCGATGCCGTCAAGAGCGACAACGTCTGCCGCGACACTGCAAAGCTGCTTGCCGACCAGAAAGTGATCGGCTGGTTTCAGGACGGGTCGGAATTCGGACCGCGCGCGCTCGGCAACCGCAGCCTGATCGCGGATCCGCGCAAGCCCGAGATGAAGGACATCCTCAACAGCCGCGTCAAGCACCGGCAGGCGTTCCGTCCGTTCGCGCCGATCGTGCTGGCCGAGCGGATGAAGGAAGTTTTTGAAGGCGACGAAGACTCGCCCTTCATGCTGATTGCGAAGCCGGTGCGTCCGGAGTGGCGCGACAAGATCCCGGCGATCGTGCATGTCGACGGCACCGCGCGCGTCCAGACCGTCCGCGAAGCAACCAATCCGATGCTCTATCGCCTGCTGAAGGAGTTCGAGGCGCTGACCGGCGTTCCCGTGCTGATCAACACCTCATTCAACATCAAGGGTGAGCCGATCGTGGAAACGCCGCAGGATGCCGTGAACTGCTTTCTGACCACGGGTGTCGATCATCTCGTCATCCATGATACGATCGTCTCGAAGAGCGCCATGCACAAGGTGGTCGCGCCAGTGCTCAACGTCTACGCCGACGTGCGGACTCTGGTGGCGTCGACCGCGCAGCCGGCCTGAAGGCGGCTGTGCAAGATCAACTCCAGATCAGCCGGCGGCCGCTCCGGCGGCTTTCGGCGCCGGCGGCTTGAGCGGCTTGTCCTGCCGCTTCGACCACGAAATGTAGTAGGCGACGATGGTCATGATCGCGATGCCGGTCACGCTGACGAAGATCTGCGCAAACAGCGAGCCTGAGCTCAGCGACAGTTCGAAATGCCCGACGAACGACAGGAACACGCCGACGCAGAACACGGCAAGTGACTGCTGGCCGCAAACCACTAGCGGATCGAAGATCTTCCATTCCAGGCCCGGCCAATCCTTCGGCACAAAGCGGATGACCAGGATCACGATCACCACGAAGTGCAGGAAGCGATAGGGCGCCAGGTTGGTCTTGTCGTTCGGGTTGAACATCGAATACAGCCACTGCGGGAACATATCGCCGAACGCCGGAAACTTGCCGGCCATGGTCATGACAAGCCCCAGGATCATGTAGGCGATGCAGAAATACAGCGTGGCCGGCGCATTGATGATGGCGAGATTCTTGCGGGCGCCGCCGAGCGCGCACCATGCGCCGAATACGAACAGCACCTGCCAGCAGAACGGGTTGAAGTACCAGGTACCCTGCGGGTAGGCAGGCAGGTTCCAGCCGGTCTGCCGCGACACCAGCCACAGCGCGATCGCGGCGATCATCGTCCAGTTGGGCTGGCGCAGCATGATCCACAATACCGGCGGGAACAGGCCCATCAGCACGATGTAGAGCGGCAGCACGTCGAGATTGACCGGCTTGAACTTCAGGAACAGGCCCTGCCGCAGCGTTTCGGTCGCGTTGTCGACCAGGCCGACGACGTTGAACTCGTTGACCAGTTCGGAATCGCCGAAGCGCAGCGCCAGATAGCTGATCGAGGCGATATAGATCACGAACAGGATGATGTGGGCGACATAGAGCTGCCAGACCCGCTTGGTCAGCCGGGTGGCGCCGACGATGAAGCCGCGTTCCAGCATCATCCGGGCGTAGACGAAGGAGGCCGTATAGCCGGAGATGAAAACGAACAGGTCGGCGGCGTCGCTAAACCCGTAATTGCGGGTGGTGATCCAGTTCACGACGTTGTCGGGGATGTGATCCAGGTAGATCGCCCAGTTCGCGACTCCGCGAAACAGGTCGAGCCGGAGGTCGCGTCCTTTGTCGGGCAGGGTGGCGTTGATTTTCATGGCTGCCGTTTCGCAGTAATGCTTTCGGGAGGATGGCGCAGGTCCCGGGCGCCGGATAGTCCCAGATTGTCACAGTACGGTATAATGACTATACCGGTACGGAATGGTACATCCGGGTTGCTGGAATCACCGTCAAATTTCCTGAAAGGTGTGTCTATACTATCCCGGCTGTTTCCGCCAAACGCTACCGCGCCGCATACGCTTTAAGGACCCAACCATCCATGACCGCACGCATTTTTAAGCCCGCCAAAAACGCGATGCAATCGGGCAGGGCGAAGACCCGGGAATGGCAGCTCGACTACGAGCCCGAGCAGCCCCGGGCGGTCGAGCCGCTGATGGGCTGGACCTCGTCGGGCGACATGAAACAGCAGCTCACCCTGCACTTCGACACCAAGGAAGACGCGATCGCCTATTGCGAGCACAGGAGTATTGCCTACCAGGTGATCGAGCCCAAGGATTCGAAGCAGCGGCAGGTGGCCTACGCCGACAATTTCGCCTTCAAGCGCGTCGAACCCTGGACGCACTAAGGTTGGTCTCACTAAGGCTGGACCACGCCGGGCTCCTTTGGTGCGGCGCCACGGGGGGCAGGGCGACTAGTCAACCCGGCCCGATGCCGCCGGATCGTGGGGTATCGGCAGCGGCGCGTCCTTGGCGACGCCGAGCACCGGAAAGGTCCTGATGTTGCGCACTTCAGGCATCGCGGAAAACTGCAGAAGCTGCTGGTGCATGCCCTCGACGTTTCGCGCCACGCATTTGAGCAGATAGTCGGCATCGCCCGAAATCCGCCAGGACTGCAGGACGAGCGGCACCGCCGCGATCGATTTTTCGAACGCCTGCAGCGGGGCCTGGGCCTGGCTCTGCAACTGGATCAGGACAAAAGAAATCACTTCGTAGCCAAGCAGCGCTTCGTCGAGCGTGGCCCTGATGGCGCTGACATAGCCGCGCTCGCGCAGGGCGCGGACGCGCCGCCGGCATGGCGGCTCCGAGATGCCGACCCTCTCCGCCAGCTCGTTGTTGCGGATGCGGCCATCCCGTTGCAGCTCGGACAATATCTTGAGGTCGATGTCGTCGAGGGGCTGGCGTTCCGTCATGGGTTCCTCTTGGGCAACCTCATCGGCGCTCCAGCCTGCCACGCGTGGCCGTCTTCGGGGAGGGGGCTGGCTTGGTTGGAGCCCGCTTGGGTGTTGCGCCGGGGGCGACGCTCGACAGCACCAGCTTTTCGTGCGCTGCAACGATGGCTTCCTTGGTGAGCCGCCCGCCGGGCCGGTACCAGGTGGTGAGGCCGGTCAACAGGGCCAGGATCGCAAATGTCGCCACCTGGATATCGACGACCTCGAACTCGCCTTCGGCGACGCCCTCGCTGAGGATTTCCGCCAGCCGCCGCTCATAGGCGCCGCGCAGCGCCACGATCTCCTCGTAGTTCTTCGGCTCCAGGCTCCGCAGCTCGGAATTGGCGATGAAGACCTCGCGCTTCCTGGTCATGTGATAGGTGACGTGGAAAGCCGTGAAGGCGCGGAGCCTGTCGACCGGCCGCGCCTTACCCTGCAGGGCCCGATCGAGCTGGCGCAGCAATTCGTTGATGTGGTCCCGCACCAGCTCGAACAGCAATTCCTGCTTGGTCGAGATGTGGTTGTAGAGCGATCCCGACTGGATCCCGACCTCGGCGGCGAGCCGGCGCAGGCTCATGGCAGCAAAGCCGTGCTCGAAGATCAGGCGCAGCCCGGCTTTGCGGATCGCCTCCATCGTCTTCGGGCCGTGTGAGCCGATCGTCCGCGCCATGGGGCCTCTGAAAGGTGGCATTCGCCGCCTTGGAAACGAGCGGTTGATCGTATAATCCTGACACGAAAGGATAGTCATTTCAATCACCTTTAGCCATTATTTGTGCCCAAACAGGTTCCGCTTGCAGGTAAGTTAAAAAAACGTATGATCGTTTAATTCGAAGAAGAACCAAGGGTGGAATGATGGCCTCGAACAGGGCGCTGCTTCTCAACTTCGATCTCGGCGAGACTGCGGATGCGATCCGCGAGACGGTGAACGCGTTTTCGCAGAACGAAATCGCTCCACGCGCCGCCGAAATCGACCGCAGCAATGAGTTCCCCAGGGACCTCTGGCCCAAGATCGGCGCGCTGGGCCTGCACGGCATCACGGTGGAAGAGGAGTATGGTGGCACCGGCCTCGGCTATCTCGAGCACTGCATTGCTGTGGAGGAGATGTCGCGGGCCTCGGCCGCGGTCGGCCTGTCCTACGGCGCGCATTCCAACCTCTGCGTCAACCAGATCCGCCGCAACGGCAACGAGGCGCAGAAGCGAAAATATCTGCCCAAGCTGATTTCCGGCGAACATGTCGGTTCGCTCGCGATGTCGGAGCCGGGCGCCGGCTCGGACGTGGTCTCGATGAAGACCCGCGCCGACAAGAAGGGCGACCGCTTTGTGCTGAACGGCAACAAGATGTGGATCACCAACGGTCCCGTCGCCGATACGCTGGTGGTCTACGCCAAGACCGACCTCAACGCCGGCCCGCGCGGCATGACCGCCTTCATCATCGAAAAGGGCATGAAAGGATTTTCCACCGCGCAAAAACTCGACAAGCTCGGCATGCGCGGCTCCGACACCTGCGAACTGGTGTTCGAGGACTGCGAGGTGCCCGAGGAGAACGTGCTCAGCGAGGTCGGCCGCGGCGTCAATGTGCTGATGTCGGGCCTCGACTACGAGCGGGCAGTGCTGGCGGCGGGCCCGATCGGCATCATGCAGGCCTGCATGGACGTGGTGCTGCCTTATGTGCATGAGCGCAAGCAATTCGGCGAGCCGATCGGCACTTTTCAATTGGTGCAGGGCAAGATCGCCGACATGTACACCACCATGAACGCCTCGCGCGCTTACGTGTATGCGGTGGCAAAAGCCTGCGACCGCGGCGAGACCACGCGGGAGGACGCGGCGGGCGCCATTCTTTATGCTGCGGAAAAAGCCACCCAATGCGCGCTCGACGCCATCCAGCTCTTGGGCGGCAATGGCTATATCAACGACTACCCAACCGGGCGGCTTTTGCGCGACGCCAAACTTTACGAGATCGGCGCCGGTACCAGCGAAATCCGCCGCATGCTGATCGGCCGGGAACTGTTCGAAAAGACCGCCTGAACTTCACATCGGGGCCAAGATGGTACAGGCTGTCGCATTCTCTTCGAATGGGCGGGCCCGACCGTCCTGAAGCCATCTTTAGGGCACTCCAGCATCCAAAGAAATGCCGACCATGCCGCTTCATTCCACCATCGATCCCACCTCGTCCGAGTTTGCCCGCAACGCCGACGTGATGCGCGGCCTGGTGGCCGAGCTTCGTGACAAGCTCAAGGTCGTGTCCGGCGGGGGCGGCGAGACGTCGCGCAAGCGGCATACCTCGCGCGGCAAGATGCTGGCGCGCGAACGCGTCGACCTGCTGGTCGATCCCGGCACCGCGTTTCTCGAGTTGTCCCCACTGGCCGCCCACGGCCTCTATGGCGGCGATGTCCATTCCGCCAGCGTCATCACCGGCGTCGGGCGCATTTCGGGCCGCGAATGCGTCATCGTCGCCAATGACGCCACCATCAAGGGCGGCACTTACTACCCGATGACCGTGAAGAAGCATCTGCGCGCGCAGGATATCGCGCGGCAAAACAATCTGCCTTGCGTCTACATGGTCGATTCCGGCGGCGCCTTTCTGCCGATGCAGGACGAAATCTTTCCCGACGAGCGGCACTTTGGCCGCATCTTCTACAACCAGGCGCAGATGTCCGCGCAGGGCATTCCGCAGATCGCGATCGTGATGGGCTCCTGTACCGCCGGCGGCGCCTATGTGCCGGCGATGTCGGACGAGAGCATCATCGTGCGTAACCAGGGCACGATCTTTCTCGGCGGCCCGCCGCTGGTGAAGGCCGCGACCGGCGAGGTGGTGACCGCGGAAGAACTCGGCGGCGCCGACGTGCATTCCCGCCAATCCGGCGTCACCGATCACTACGCGCAGAACGATGCCCATGCGATCGGCATCGCCCGGCGCATCGTCGCCACGCTGAAGCAGCCCACCAAAGCCGCGCTGAACATGCGCGAGCCCCGCGAGCCGCTATTCCCGGCGGAAGAAATCTACGGCGTCGTCTCCGCCGACGGCAGAAAACCGTTCGACGTGCACGACATCATCGCGCGGGTGGTCGACGGCTCCGAATTCGACGAATTCAAAAAGCTCTACGGCACGACGCTGATCTGCGGCTTTGCCCATATCTGGGGTTTTCCGGTCGGCATCATCGCCAACAACGGCATTCTGTTCAGCGAGAGCTCGTTGAAGGGCGCGCACTTCATCGAACTGTGCTGCCAGCGCAATATTCCGCTGGTGTTTTTGCAGAACATCACCGGCTTCATGGTCGGCAAGAAATACGAGGCCGGCGGCATCGCACGCGACGGCGCCAAGCTGGTGACGGCGGTGGCGACCGCCGGCGTGCCGAAGTTCACGGTCGTGATCGGCGGTTCCTACGGCGCCGGCAATTACGGCATGAGCGGCCGCGCCTACTCTCCGCGCTTCCTGTGGATGTGGCCGAACGCGCGCATCTCCGTGATGGGCGGCGAGCAGGCCTCCATGGTGCTCAGCCAGGTTCGCCGCGACAATATCGAAGCCAAGGGCGAGAGCTGGTCGGCCGAGGAAGAGGACAAGTTCCGCGCACCCATCCGCGCGCAGTACGAACATCAGGGTAGCCCCTATTACGCGACGGCGCGGCTGTGGGACGACGGCGTGATCGACCCCGCCGATACGAGGCTGGTGCTTGGTCTTGGATTGTCGGCGTCGGCCAACGCGCCGATCGAGCCGACGAAATTCGGCCTGTTCAGGATGTGATGCAGGAAACGATGATGGACCGCGCAAAACTCTACCGGCGTTTTCGTACGCTGCTGATCGCCAACCGCGGCGAGATTGCCTGCCGCGTCATCCGCTCGGCCCGCGCCATGGGCCTGCGTACCGTCGCCGTCTATTCCGAGGCCGACCGCGACGCCATGCATGTCGCCATGGCTGACGAGGCCGTGCTGCTCGGACCGGCGCGGGCGCGCGACAGCTATCTCAACATCGAACGCGTGATCGCGGCTGCGAAAAAGACTGGCGCCGAGGCGGTGCATCCCGGCTACGGTTTCCTGTCCGAGAACGCCGAGTTCGCGCAGGCGTGCCTGGATGCCGGATTGGTGTTCGTCGGCCCTACCGCCGAGATGATGACGGCGATGGGTTCGAAGTCAGGTTCGAAGGCGCTGATGGAGAAGGCCGGCGTGCCGCTGGTGCCCGGCTATCACGGCGAGGCGCAGGACGAGGCGACGCTCGCAAAGGCCGCCGACAAGATCGGTTTTCCGGTGCTGGTGAAGGCGTCCGCCGGCGGCGGCGGGCGCGGCATGCGCGCGGTCAATTCGGCCGGCGAACTCTCGGCGGCGATCGTCAGCGCCAAGCGCGAGGCCAAGGCGGCGTTCGGCGACGACCGCATGCTGATCGAAAAGTTCGTACAGAACCCGCGCCACATCGAGGTGCAGATCATCGGCGACAGCCATGGCAATCTTCTCTCGCTCTGGGAACGCGAATGCACGCTGCAGCGGCGGCATCAGAAGGTGATCGAGGAAGCGCCGTCGCCGACGCTCGACGCCACGCAGCGCGAGGCCGTCTGCGCCGCGGCGCGCAAGGCCGCCGCCGCCGTGAGCTATGTCGGCGCCGGCACCATCGAGTTCGTCTCCGACGGCAAGGACGTGTTCTTCATCGAGATGAACACGCGACTGCAGGTCGAGCATCCCGTGACCGAGCTGATTACCGGCGTCGACCTGGTGGAGTGGCAGTTGCGGGTGGCGTTCGGCGAAAAGCTGCCGCTGGCGCAGGAAGAGATCAGGCTGAACGGCCACGCCATCGAGGCGCGGGTCTACGCCGAAAATCCGCAGAAGAATTTCATGCCGTCAGTGGGCCGGATCAAGACCTGGCGCACGCCTGACGCGGTCGATGGCCTGCGGATCGACGCCGGCTATCGCAGCGGCGATGCGGTGTCGCCCTATTACGACGCCATGCTGGCAAAAGTGATTGCCTGGGCGCCGACGCGGCAGGCAGCAATCGACCGGCTCAACCGCGGACTGGAAGAGACTGACGTTCGGGGCATCATCACTAACATCCCGTTCCTGTCGGCGCTCATCACGCACCCGAAAGTTCGCGCCAACACCATCGACACCGGCTTCATCGAGCGCGAGCTGAAGAAGTTGACGGAATCGTCAGGCGAGGCCGGCGATCTCGAGCTTTGCGCAGGGGTGGCCGCCATCGTCCACGCGGAGCAGATACCCGCGCGCAAGGATTCGCCGTGGCAGACGTTTGGCTGGATGCCGGTCGGAAGGCGGCAACGGGTCTTCTCGTTCCGTCAGGGGCAGGGCGCCGAGCAGAAGGTGACGCTGCACTACGGCTCCGGGCCGATGACACTTTCGATCGGCAAACACGAATTTGTCTTCGCGACCTCGCCTGTGGATGACGGCAGCTTCGATCTGACCATCGACGGCATGAAATCACGCGTCACCGCCGTGATCGAGGGCCATGAGCTTTATCTGCGCACCCGCAACGGCCGTTTCGACCTGCACTGGGTCGATCCGTTCGGCGGCGAGACCGAGGAGCAGGTCGGCGAAGACAAGATCGTGGCGCCCTTGCCGGGCACCGTGGTGGCGCTGCTGGCCGAGGAGGGCGCGACCTTGGAAAAGGGTGCTGCGATCCTCACCCTCGAAGTCATGAAGATGGAGCAGACGCTGCGCGCACCGTTTGCGGGCGTGCTGAAGAAGATCAAGTGCAAGGTCGGCGATATCGTCGGCGAAGGCGTCGAATTGGCCGAAATCGAACCGGCAGCGTCATGAGCGATCGCGTCCATATCGTTGAAGTCGGCCCACGCGACGGGTTGCAGAACGAGAAGACCCCGGTCAGCGTCGCCGACCGGGTCGCGTTCGTTGAGGCATTGATTGGCGCAGGCCTCACATCGGTCGAGATCGGAGCGTTCGTGTCGCCCAAGGCGATCCCGCAAATGGTTGGGTCGACCGAGGTGCTGCGCGGCGTCAGCCATCACACGGATTGCGAACTGCCGGTGCTGGTGCCCAATGAGAAGGGATATGAGGCGTCACAGGCCGCCGGCGCCAAACTGATCGCGGTATTCGCCGCGGCATCGGAAAGCTTTTCGCGGGCCAACATCAATTGCTCGATTGCGGAATCGATCGACCGGTTCAAGCCGGTGCTCGCCCGCGCCAAGGCCGACGGCATCAGGGTGCGCGGCTATATCTCCACCGTGCTCGGCTGCCCCTATGAGGGCGAGATCAGCCCACAGGCGGTGGTCGATGTCGCAAAAGTGCTGTGGGACCTCGGCTGCTACGAAGTCTCGCTCGGCGACACCATCGGCGTCGGGACGCCCCTGAAGGCGCGGCATCTGTTGCGCGCCGTGGCGGGCGACGTGCCGATGGCCAATCTGGCCATGCATTTTCACGACACGTACGGCCAGGCGCTCGCCAATCTCTATGCCGGGATGGAGGAGGGCTGCCGCGTGATCGATTCCGCGGCCGGCGGCCTCGGCGGCTGCCCCTACGCCCCCGGCGCGACCGGGAACGTCGCCACCGAGGACGTGGTCTACATGCTCGAAGGCATGGGCATCGCGACCGGCGTGGACATGACGAAGCTGGTTGCGGCGACCAATGTCGTGAGCGGGCTGATCGGCCGCCCGCCGGTCAGCCGCGTGGCCGCCGCGTTGAACGCAAAAAGGGCCGCAGGCACAACATGACGCGCAAGGGAAAGACGTTAGCGTCGTTAGCCGCTGCGGTGGCTGCACTGCTGGCAACCTTGGCCTATGTCGATTCTGCCTTTGACTGGGAGAGCGTGATCGGATTGTGCAATGTACCGGTGACGAGCGTTACGCCTGATCCAAATGGCACGCTCTCGGCGGTTGCGTTCGAAGTATACTGTGGGCCGGTACCGCCATCGAACACGCATGTAAGCCTGGTTCCGAAGGGGCGGAGGTTTTCTCGAAAACGTAGCGTCGACTTCCTGGTCTTGGATGGAAGCTATCATCTTCCGATTCAATGGACTGAAGAGTCCACGCTGGAGATAGGTTTACCGGCGCAAGCTAAAGCATTTAAGCGCGAAACCCGGATAGAACATGTGACGGTGAACTATCGACCTATTCTGTAAGATATGACAGCGCCGCCATCGACCTGACGGCGGCGCTTAATGCGAAGAGGGTCGCTTGCGCAGCCCAGTCCGACATTCGGCAGCCGTGGCCGATTCTTCAGCGTTGTCACCTATCATGGGTTCGCTTCTTCTCGCACGGCTCAGCCGCGAATAGCCCCGCCTCCCGTATAATTTATACAATCCTGTCAAATGGAGATTACCGGGGACCGGTTAGCTTTTGCTGGGTCGGGGCCCCGTCAACGTGCGAAATAGAGCCCGCCTCGATCGGAAAGGCCGGCCATGACGACGGAAGATCAAATGAAGGGCCCTCTGAAGCACCGGACGCTGTCGGCTGCGATCGTCGACCAGCTCAGGCAGTCGATTCTCGACGGGACCTATCCGGCCGGTTCGCAGCTTCGGCAGGACGCGCTGGGCGATGCCTACGGCGTCAGCCGCATTCCGGTGCGCGAGGCGCTGTTTCAGCTCGAGGCCGAAGGGCTGGTGCGGATCGTCCCGCAAAAGGGGGCGATCGTCTCGGAGCTGTCGCTGGACGAAATCAACGACGTGTTCGACCTGCGCGGGATCATGGAGCCGCGTCTGTTGGCGCAGTCGGCGCCGCACTTTTCCGAACCAGACTTTGCCGGGCTGGACGACATCCAGAAGCACTTCGAGAAGGCGATCAAGGCGGGCAACATCAGCGAGTGGGGTCAGCTCAATGCCGACTTCCATATGGCGCTCTACGTTCACGCGCGGCGGCCACGGACCAAGGCGATCGTCATCGCGCTGCTGCAGACCAGCGACCGCTACACGCGCCTACAGCTCTCCAACACCAAGGCGATGGGGACGGCCGAAAAAGAGCATGCCCACCTGATCGCGCTATGCCGGGCGCAACAGATCGACGAGGCCTGCCGGTTTCTGGCGCAGCATATCGAGGCGGTGCGGACGGACCTGTTGCAGGTGGTTGGCGGCGGCTCGATCGCGGCACGGGCGGTGCGGTAAATTGTAGGGTGGGTAGAGCCTCACCTTCCTCCGTCAGGCCCCATCACCAGATCAGGTAACCCGGTCGAAATCCCCGGGAAGAAACACAGCAGCGCCACCGCCAGCATCATCAGCAGCACGAACGGCAGCGTGCCCCAGATCACCTCGCTGAGCGGAATATCCGGCGCGACGTTGCGGATGACGAAGATGTTCAACCCGACCGGCGGGTGGATCAGCCCCATCTCCATCACGATGGTCATGACCACGCCGAACCAGATGATGTCGAAATTGGCGGCGCGCAGCGGCGGCAGGATGATCGGCGCGGTCATCAGGATGATCGAGACCGGGGGCAGGAAGAAACCGAGCACGACGACCATCAGCAGGATCGCGACCAGCAGTTCCCAGCGCGGCAGATGCATGGCGACGATGGCTTCCGCCGCCGATTGCGAGATGTGCAAATAGCTCATCACGTAGGAATAGAGCAGCGACATGCCGATGATCATCATCAGCATGGTGGATTCGCGGATGGTGGATTTCAGGATCGGCGACAGGTCGCTCGGCCGCCACACCGCGTAGATCACCGCAATCAGCACCAGCGCGAGCAGGCCGCCGAGCCCGGCCGTCTCTGACGGCGTGGCGTAGCCGCCATACAGCGCGATCATCACGCCGGTGAGCAGCAGCACGAACGGGAGCACCCGCGGCAGCATGGTGAAGCGCTCGGCCATGGTAAACTCGTCGCGCTGCAGGATCGCGGATTCCGTTCCGGTCTTCTCGTAGAGCGCCTTCGCCGTCGCATATTCCTTGCGGAAACGCAGCACGGCGTAGATACCGAACAAGGTCACCAGCAACAGCCCCGGCCCGATGCCGGCGAGGAACAACCGGCCCAGAGACTTCTCCGCGGCGACCGCGAACAGGATCATGGTGATGGACGGCGGCAGCAGGATGCCGAGCGTGCCGCCGGCGGCGATGATGCCTGCGGCAAAGCCGCCGGAATAGCCGCGCTTGCGCATCTCGGGGATGCCGGCGGAACCGATCGCCGAGCAGGTCGCTGGCGAGGAGCCCGCCATCGCCGCGAACAGCGCGCAGGCGAATACGTTGGCAACGCCAAGCCCGCCGGGCACGCGATGCAGCCAGGCATGCAGCGCCGAATAGAGGTCCTGGCCGGCGCGGGATTTGCCGATCGCCGCTCCCTTGAGGATGAACAGCGGGATCGACAATAGCGTGATCGAGGCCATTTCCTCGTAGACGTTCTGCGTCACGGTATCCAGCGATGCCGCGGGCATGAAGATCGCCATGAACACGACAGCAACGGCGCCCAAGGCAAATGCGATGGGCATGCCGGAAAACATCGCAAACAGGGTGGCAACGCCGTAACTGATACCAATTCCGAGAACGCTCATCGACGTGAAGCACCAGCAAAGGGAATAATGATCTGCAACAGGATTTGCAGGCACAACAGCGTCATGCCCAAGGCCATCAGCACGTAGGGGATCGCAAGCGGCGGCGACCACATCGAGTTCGACACCTGGCCATCGACCCAGGCCTCATGCGCCAGCGTCCAGGATTTCCAGGCAAAGAAGGCGCAGAATAACAGGCTCGCGACATCGACCAGCCACAGCCTGATACGGTTGGCGAGCGGCGACAACAGCCCGACAAAGGCCTCGATGCCGATGTGGCCCCGCTGGCCCTGTACATAGGCCGCGGTCAGGAAGGTGGCGCCGACCAGCAGAAACACCGCCGCTTCGTCCTGCCAGTAATTGGCGCTGTGGAACAGAGCGCGGCCGAGCACGCTGTAACTAAGGATCACGCAGGCCGCGATCAGCGCAAGCGCGGCGAAGACCACGATGACGTTGTTGCACAGCGCCAGCGCCTGGCCGAGCGCCGCCACGAGCGGATTGCCCGTGGCGGTCTCGGAATGGTCTTGTTGATCCGGAAGCGGACCATGCATCATGCGGCAACGTCGCTGGCAAGCTTGAGCAGGTTGGCCGACGTCGCGGTCTTGGCGCTGTAGTCCTTCCAGGCGGTATCGCGCGCAATATCCCGCCATTTGTTGACGATCGCCACGTCGAGCTTGCTGACCTTGGCGCCGGCCTTCTCATAGACCTTGGCGACCTCGACATCGTCGTCCTGCGCGCCCTTGCGGCCGAACGCTTCCAGTTCGCTGCCGACCGACAGGATGATGTCCTGCTGGTTCTTGGGCAGCTTGTCGAAGATCGCCTTCGACATCATCAGCGGCTCCAGCATGAACCAGTAGGAAGCGCCGGCGCCCGAGGTCAGCGATTTGGCGACCTCTTCGAGGCGGAACGAGATCAGGCTGGTCGAGGAGGTGATGCCGGCGTCGCAGGCGCCGGTCTGCATCGCGGCGTAGATTTCGTTCGACGGCACCGACAGCACGGCAGCGCCCGCTGTCTGCAGCACCATGTCCATTTCTTTCGAGCCGCCGCGAACCTTCAGTCCCTTGGCGTCTTCAGGCGCCACGATCGGCCTGGAACGGCTGGCGACGCCACCGGCCTGCCAGACCCAGGTCAGGAGGATGATGCCCTTGTCGGCGAGGAAATCGGTTAGCGCCTTGCCGACCGGCTCCTTCTTCCAGCGAAGCCCTTGGTCATAGGTTGCGACCAGGCCCGGCATCAGGCCGATATTGGTCTCCGGCAATTCACCACCGGCATAGGGCATCGGATAGAGGCTGATATCGAGCGCGCCTTTGCGCATCGCCGAGAATTGCGCGTTGGTCTTGATCAGCGAGGAGTTCGGATAGATTTCGGCGGCGATCTCGCCGCCGGAGCGTTTGGTGACTTCGGCGGCGAACATGCGGCAGAGCCGGTCGCGGAAATCACCCTTGTCGACGGTACCACCCGGGAACTGGTGCGAGATCTTCAGCGTCGTGGCGGCATGGGCGGTGCCGATGCCGAAACGAAGGATGGTGGGCGCAGCAAGTGCGGATGCGATGACATGGCGGCGTGTGAGCATGGTTTATCCCCTGCTAATAGGTGTTGGGTCGGCGATCAGGACCGGCTTCAGCCCATGTTGGCCGGTCTTCGTCCGAGGTTGCTCTCGTCTGATAGTTCAAGGCTGTGTGATAGGTCGGGGCGGCACGCGACGGCAAGCCCAGATTCCAGCCCCGAGACCAAAAGACTGATATCGCTGCAGCGCACACCCGGGAACAGCCGTTCGCAGAAGACTCCGACAATAATACGTCCAACTTGGGCACTCGCGGAGCGTTAGCCGCCATCAATTTGCCCGCTTCAACTATCCGTGACAACGGCAGAACTTTGGGGTCCGGCCGGTAACAACGCCGCTTGCGGCGTCGTCGTTAGGGGAGCGGCAGATGTCGCTTTCGAGAAACCAACCCAAAGGATGACGACCCATGACCACCACGACCCGTATCGGCCTCGGCCTGTCTGCCGCACTCGTTTCGCTCGGCCTTGCGTTCGGGCCGGCCGTCTTCGCTCAGGACAAAATGGGCAAGGACGACGGCATGAAGAAAGAATCGATGTCCAAGGATGCGATGAAGAAAGACGACGGCATGATGAAGAAGGACGGCATGAAGCACGATGGCATGATGAAAGACGGCATGAAAAAAGACGACGGCATGAAAAAGAACTGAGCCGCGCCGTCATTACCTGCGACAAGCGCAAAGCGCTTGCGCAAGGGAGCGATGCTCAAGCATCGGCCCTGAAGGTTCGAGATTCCCCGATGCGCTATTGCGCATCGTGGGATCTGACGCTCACGCACCAGCCCGGAATGACGGAGCACTGAAGACAGCGGGGCATGGTCTGTCATCGGCAGGAGACGGTGCGCGTTTTGCCCGCTTTCTCTTGCCTACTTCTTCTTGCCCTTGCCTTTGCGCGCGGCGTAACGGGCATCGCGCTTGGCCTTTTGCTCGGCCTCCAGCGCGGCCAGCCTGGCCACCTCTTCTTCCTTCTCGCGCGCGATCCGGGCGGCTTCGGCTGCGGCGGCCTCGGCCTCGAGACGCTTCTGTTCGGCCTTGGCCGCTTCCTTGGCCTCTCTCGCTTTGGCGCGGGCGGCGGCCTGGGCTTCGCGCTCGGCCTGACGGCGCTGCACCTCGGGATCGTCGAGTCCCGGCTTGGCGCGAAACTTGTTCAAAATGTCCTGTCGCGCCTGCATCGCGGCCTTTTGGCGATCCGCGAAGTTCGGTTCCTTGAATCCACTCATAGACGAGGCCTTGTCGCTTTCACTCTCGGGGGTTGGGCGCACGCGGCGCGCGGAATGGCGCCTTGGTAAGTGAACCCGGGGCAAAATGCCAGCGCCGAAATGGCGCTGGCAGAGCAGGGGAGACTTGCGTGTACGGCAAATGGCCCAAATTGATGCCGATGGGTGGGATTACGTCAGTCTGGCTGCTCTACGAGACGGCAACGGCGACCCAAGCCGGCCGGCGGCGATCCTGCAATATGGCCTTCTCGCCTGTGCGCGGATTGGCCTGGTCGGCTCGGTGGTGATGCTCGCTTCAGAGAAGTGACGCGCGATCTTAGATGTTGTCGCGATGGCGACCGGGGCTGAGAACCCGTGCCACCGTCATCACCGTCATCGCGATCCGATCCGCGGCGCGCTGCGCCTCCAGCCTGTCGCGGGCATTTTCCCTGATCATGATCTCGATCAGTTCGCGCCGCTTGGTCTCATCGACTGCTTCGGCCAGCAATTGCTTGTACCTGATGTAGTCGTAGCCTGTTTCCTGCTTGTCCATCGCACGCCCCGCCCACGCGCTCACCCCGAACGCGCACACTGTCGACCAAGGGTTGTAAGCGCGCAACGAAATTGCGCGAGTTATACCCATGTCTGCGTCAAACGGGCTCACGCACAAACCCGTGTAGTGTGAACCTGTTCACAAGAACCGTAATGGGTCGTTCCTATCTTCCGGGCATCTCAACAGGAGCGACCGCCATGCCCCGCAATTGGTGGACCCGCAAAAACCTCATGCTCGCCGCCGCCGTCGTTGCGCTGGCCTTCATCGGCTGCATCGTGATCGGCGTTTCCTATCCCGAGCCGGCCGCCAGCGCCGCCCTCGGTCCGGACTGGCACTGCAGCCGGCTGGCCTTCATCTTCACGACCTGCAGTCGGGTCAGGCAAAGCAAGTCCATGGCCGTCCGCCTCGCCAAAATCCCGGTGTGCGGCCGGCTGCGGACGTAATAGGATCGGGCCGGAAACGGAACTGGCCAGAACCGGAGCTTCCTATGCTAAAATTGTCTCGTGTTATGGTGGCTGCGTCGGCGGCTGCTCTCGTATTCCTGCCGGCCGGCGCCGCACGGGCGCAGGGCGCGCCGGGCAGCGAGACCGCGCCCGCGGCACCGCCCACTGCCGCCGCTTCGGAAGCCAAAGCTCCCGAAAACACGGCTCCTGAAAACAAGGCCACTGAGAACACGGCTCCTGAAAAGGAGAAGGCCGCGCCAAAGAAAAAGAAGCCGGCCAAGATGACCCGGCAACAGGAAATCGACCGGTCGGTCGATCGTGGCACGGTGCCCGCGCGTTATCGGAACTCGATTCCGAAAGAGTATCATCAGTATATTCCGTTCGATAAGCAGTAGGACGCGGCGAGACGGATTGCTTCGCTGCGCCCGCAATGACGGCCGGGCAGAATCTTGTGGTCTCGCGTGAGGGACACACGCAAGGAATTTACGCAGGAGTATCGGACCGTACTCATACGGATTGGCTGCGCGTGCGCGGCGCATCTATAACGACGCCGCTTGCAGCGGGGGGCAGGGCGGTCGTTCATCACGACGAACGCTACCACTGGAGGCCACGAGGCCCGGACTCCTAGGCACTCCGGGCCTCGTCTACTCTTCATCGCATCGGTCGAACCGATTTTTCACCGTTCGACCTGCTTCATCGGCCCAATCGCAATCGGAAAAACGCCAATGCGGCACGCGGTCATTGGGCCGGCGTGCCGACGATCGGATGACCGGCCGCGCGCTGCTCGCCTTCGTCCTCCTGGAGTTGATGGCGAACATCGGCGGCGTTGCCGTATTTCTGGGCCATGTCATGGACGTCGATTTGCCGTTCTTCGCGGCCTCCGAGGAATAGCCGGCGGACGGACTTCCTAACCCAGCAGCCGGTAGACGATGCTGGTCGATGCGCCGGCCAGGCAGAACGCCAGCGCCATGCACACCAGCACCTCGTCGCGATCGAATTCCGGCAGTGGCGAGCTCAACGGATCCTCCCGCTCTGCCGTTTCAATTCATGCCATAGGGAAAACGTGCCGAAGGCGCTCTGTTCCCAATCTCGCGGGATTTCGGCCCGCTTTACGCCGTTTCGGTTCCCTTGACGCTCGGATGGCGGTGCCGATTATCGATCGCGGAAATAAAAATCGTAATGATTCAACAGTCTTTTAAATTCTCTTTAAGTTAAAAATGAGTTCCTATTCAGGCCGCACCGCCGCGCGGCCCGAATAGCCGGGCGCCGCCCCTTCACCTACCCCAGGGAGACGAGCGCTCGGCTATTGTGGGCGCACAAGCCCGACGACAAAAGCATCGCTGGCCGATCTCGGCCCGGTGTTTCGGACGATCGGGCCGCTCAGCGGTAATTCAGGCCGACACGCAGAATGTTGTCGGTGATGTGCGAATTGTAATTGCAAAGGCACCGGTTCCGCTAACGGCGAGAACGGAAATCGCGAGTGCCAGCCTTTTCATGGAAATGCCCCCAGAAACAGGATTGCGCGAAACCGGTCCAGATTATCGAATTCTTGCGCGAACGATGTCACCGGGCGGCAACAGCGGGCGCCGTTTGGAAGACAACCTGAAGGTGAACGATATTTCTCATGCTACTCGTATCCCGCGCGGCGCACGGTGACGCGGCACAAGCCATCGCAGCCAATCTGGCGCGCGGCGCCGAGCGAGAAGTCGAGCACCCGGCCGCGTGTGAAGGGGCCGCGGTCCTGCACGGGGCAGCGGATCTTCTTGCCGTTCTCGAGATTGGTGACGACGAAGATGGTGCCAAACGCCTCGGTGCGGTGCGCGCAGGAGACCTCGTTGGCCTTGAAGCGCTTGCCGCGCGCGTCCCACTTGTCTTCCCAGTAGACGGAGGCTTCCTGATCGTCTGCCGGCGGCCGGGCGATCCGCCCCATCCACTTTTCCTGGAAGGTGTCGGCGCATGCATGCGACGAGGTCAGCGCCAACGCCAGCGCCGCAAACTGCAGCCTGAACGCACCGCGGCCAATCCGGTGGCGATACTCTGCCATGACGCCAACATTCTGTTGCGGGACGGGCTTGGGCCCGCCGGAAATTCCAGCGGAAGTTCCGCATCGACTTTGGCGTCGGCGTGGCGGATATGTGTCGGCATTGCGCCGACTCGAAAACGCCGGACGCTGTTGCGCGTAAGCAACGATCGAATGAGGTTGCGCGATTGGGAAACTGTCAACAAGAGACCCATAGTTTCAGCTCGTCACTGCCTTGCGCTTCGTGATCGGCCAATCTATCAAAGGTTGTGAAGGAAAAATGGGATGCGCCTCACTGCGAATTGCGCCTTGGTGGTATTGTCTCAAGAGATCGATCGCCAAGGATCTCACAATCTGAAGAGGTCAGCCGCTTGGAACTTTTTCGGCCTGAAAGAGTCACATAAAGTGGTGCTGAATTGGCCTTATTCTGCTCATGTTTCCCTACCAACGATGACAACTACATCGAATGACAACTACATCGAATCATGATTGGGGACGGTCGTGAACCGGAATGACTTCAAATCGATGTCCACCGATGACTTGTGGGCACTGCACGAAGAAATCGCTTCAAGGCTTGCAGCAGCGCTGCTCGCGGAGAAGCGCGTGCTCGAAAATCGCCTGAAACAACTGCAGGGTGGTGCCGAAGCCGAGCGCGAGAGCTCGTCGACCGGGCGGCGTCCATACCCAACAGTCGTTCCCAAGTTTCGGAACCCGGATCGGCCGTCCGAGACGTGGGCGGGACGCGGAAAGACGCCACGCTGGCTGACTGCGAAGTTGAAGTCCGGCAAGCGGATCGACGACTTCCGTATCAGGCACGTCGCCTAACAGGATTTGTGGCTGATCGGCTGCGGCGTGCCTGCACTTTGGCCAACCAGTGAATTGGCTACGTGAAGTCTGCGGATGCCGTGGCGACCTGCTGCGGATCGGTAGTGCACCCGCGTTCTGATCGTTCGGGTTGGAAAGCCGTCGGGTGCCAGCACCATTGGTGATGTCGATCTGAAATCAGATGCTGGCGTCACCGTTGCACTTCAGCTTGTCTCGATCTTGGCTTGGACCGCGGTGTACGGGATTGAGCGTTCTTTCGGCGTGCGCTTCCAGGGCTCTGACAATTCCCATGCGCGCGAACAGCATGGGTCCACGATCTTCGGCGGCATCGATCAGCATCTGCACAGCCAGCCGCCATTCCTGGCAATCACGTTCCGGCTGTGGAAGCTTCCTGATGTAGCCGGCGGCGTCTCGCAGGGTTTGCGCTGGCGGGCCTTCCGGGAGAGGGACAGGCTGCGCGAACGGACGATCCCAGGACATACTGAACTCCCGTCATAGACCTCCAATCGGTCCCAAGATGGAAGGGACGCGCCCAAACGGTCAACCCCGCTTGGGTCGTCTTCCGGAGGCACCGGAAGCACGGGGATTCGACGCATAGTCTCTATGTTAGTTCCATTGGCTCGAGGCTGTTTTGTCCGCGCCGATCGATCAAGGCGAGCGTCTCTTGCGGATCGATCAGTTTTGGAATGCAACGCCGACGAAATCGCCTTGCCGCCAGATCACGCGGCATTCGCGAACGGTGTGAAAATTGTCAAAACTCAATTCGAAATCCAGCGGCAGCAAATTGAGGCTGTGAAGTGCGATGCCAGCCCCGGAATTCGTGACGTCCTGAACGCGGCAGGTCAGGACGCCGCGCTCCGCGTCAAAGAACAGCAGCGCGTCTTTCGAGATCGTTGTCCTCGTTACAGATCGGCGGTCGGGTTCCATCGGAGCTACCAATAGTTCATGCAAGCCCCCAGCAACTCAAAGCTAGCGAATTGAGCGGGGGCGGCAATCAGGTTCGGCCTTCTTCGTAAACAAACAATTTTAATGATCGCGGAAAGTCGCAGTCCACAAGCAAGAGCGGCCGTCGCATGGGGGCTGCCGTTGCGGCTTAAGCACAGCGCCGACTGTTCCGGGGGCGGAACTCACAATCAGACTTGATGCGGCGGTGAAAGCCGGTCCTTTCTTAATGTGCAGAGGGGAATCAGATGGGCCTACGTTGGGTGTGCGCGGTGGCGCTGTGTCTGGGAATGCCAAGCGCGGGATTTGCGGGTGAACAGTCCGGTGTCTTGCGTCGAATTTCGTGTCCTGTCGTGCGCTATTACGTGGCGCAATACAGTGCGTCCGCCGCCGAGCAGTGGGCCCGCAGCAAAGGCGCGAGCGATGCTGAGATCGATGCCGCCCGGCGCTGCCTTAAGCCCGACACGACGCGAACCGCCAAGGCGCCATCGAGGCCGCTCGCGCTCGGCAGCTACGGCTGGTGAATTGCGGGATAGTAGGGGTGGCGGGTAGGCAGGTCGTCCGGCATAAGCCAACGGGTCGCGCGAATGGGCGCCCGCTGACGCCGGGCTACTTTCAGGCAGGGCCGTCAGGCCGCCGAAGTGCGCTGGATTTCAATATTGCCGCTGACGCTTGCTGCGCTTGGCCTTCGGCCCGCCGTAATATGGATTGACCACGCATTGCGCCGAGCGGCCCGAGGCTGACGCGGCACACTGCGCCATCGTTTGGTAGCGGCACTCGAAGTAGTAGTCCACCATGCCCTGGTAGATCTGCAGGCAAACGGGGTAGCTCGGATCGTAGGTTTGGGCCTGTGTCGGGGCGGGCAGGGCGATCGTCGCCAAGATAATCAAAGCCTTTGCCGTGGCAGGTGCGTGCGGCAGCTTCATCCTGAGGTCCTCCCAATATTACTTTAAGCAAGCAACCAGTAGCCTGCAGGAGCGGAGCGATATGCGGGGCTCGAAAGCCTGGATGTCGCTGCGTTTATCCAGGCGACGCTTGCACATCCGGCTGCGTCACGACCACCAGCCCGATTTTCAGACTTCTCGATCCTCAAATCCATACTCTCGATAGATAACGGCGCGATCGCCGTGAGGATTTAGCCGGCACTTAGCCTGGGCGAGATGCAGGTTAAGGGTCCCGGGCTGACAATTGGCCGCCAGCAGTTTTCGGATGTCGTCCATCTGCTGGCGCGATTGCTGGGTCGGTTCGAGTTGCTCAAGCGCGATCAGCGCCGTTGCCAGCGCTTCGGTGACGACCCATTCGTCGTGGCCGGTGATTCCCTTTTTTGGCATGACGATCCGCATCCTTTGTCAGGGCAACGGAGCAATTCCCTAACGGGCATTATAAGCCCAAACCGCAAATCGTCACCCGTGCCGCTTCAGTTTTCTTTGGCCTTTGATGTACGAGTGGTCCCGAACGGAGCGAACCGTGGCGAAGTTTCCCAAGTGATTGCACTACGGGCTTCCCCGCAGTGGCAGGCGGAGGGTATCCAGTTCGGATTATGCTATCGGAATTTGGAAAATTTATTGACTTAATGCCATCAAGCTTGCGCTGCACAACGCATATTCCTTCCGTGGAGCCGCGACTCGATCTAACCTGATGCGGGGGAGCGTTTTTAAATCGGCTTCGTGCTCAAAATTTCAGCCGACGATGAACGCTCGAATATCGAATCATGATTGGGGACGGTCGTGAACCGGAATGACTTGAAGTCGATGTCCACCGACGAATTGTGGGCGCTCCACGAGGAAGTTGCCATGAGGCTTGCCTCGGCACTAAGAGCGGAAAAGGCCGTGGTTGAAAACCGCTTGAAGCAGTTGCGCCGCCGAGCTGAAACTCAGCCTGCAGCTCGAGCTGCAAAGTCGTCTCGTGCTGCAAAGTCGCCGGATCGCCGCCCCTATCCTGCGGTCGTTCCGAAATATCGGAATCCGGACCGGCCGTCGGAGACTTGGGCAGGCCGCGGCAAGACGCCCCGCTGGCTGACTGCACAACTAAAGTCCGGCAGGCGGATGGACGATTTTCGGATCAGGCACGCAGCGTAGGCAATCAGCTAAGCCGACCAGCTTCGGCTTTCTGAACCAGCTTACGCAACGCCTGCACCTCGGCCAACCGTCTCGCGAGTTTTGCGGCCACGACTGGCTTTCTTGAGGCTGAAGAAAGTCGTTTGGTTTTGCCGGATGTTGGTCTGGCCGCCATGGTGGTTGTTCCTGCCTGAAGTCTTACCCCCAAGGGCAACATGCTCTCTTCCCGGGTTGCAGGCTAGTGCCGCACCGACACAGCCGGCGAAAATTGAGCGGGACTCCGCCCATGTAACGCACGGGCCTGGAGCCCGTACCATTCGTGCCACAACCTCCACCGGCTTCGATTGGTAGAATCGGGATCGCATTGCTCGTCCGACCCACGCCCATCAAGATGTCGGCGCACCGGTCACGGCATGCCCCCTCAGTCCAGATTTTTCCGCTTCAGCCGCATCTGCATATCGAACTTGAGGTCATATTTCTTTCCATCCGCGCATACGCATCGTCGATTCAACTGTTGATCGTCTTCGTCCATCTCCAATTTGCCGCCGGAACATCCCTCGGCCTGGACCCCAGCGGAGAGCTTTGCGCGTTCGTCCTAGGTAACCTGGCGATCGGCGAACGCAGGCAGCGCCGATAGAGCGAGTATCGCCATCGTCGCAATCAACCGCATGAGCAAAGTCCTCCGGGCGTATGTAGCACGGGCTTCGCGATGAAGCTCGCGTTAGGCCATTGGGCGAGCCAGCACGCAGAACCCGAATGCCGGCGGTCGGCAAACGTTCGGGAACCCGGGCAATTGCTGTCAGAAATGTCGAACGAGCAGGCTAGCGCCGCCCAAGTAGGACGGCCACCAATCGTGGATCACCCACCGACCGCGGCCAAAAGGGCCGTCCGGCGTCAACATTCACACACCGCACACCTGCCCGTGTTAGGAAGCGGTTAGCACCAGACGACACCCGGGTAATATCTCGGGTCTCTCGCTGGCGCGCGCTTCTCCTGCCCGACCGTGCCGAACCTGATCGATTTTCCGATCAGCACCGCGAGTGGGAGCTGTATGGCGAGCCAAACGAGGATGCTGGTCCACATCGTTGTCATGGATTTATAACGCCTCAAGGCCGGCCAAGGATCCACGCAGAAAGTCACGGTTCCGGCGGAACTAAGGCCAACGGGCGGGTCCCAGCAAGGTAGTGGTCACCGCCGCGTGGACGGCCTGTTCCGGGTCAACGCGCGGGTCAAAACGGCCGACGACCGGTCACCGTCCCGGTCACCGGGCCGAGTTCATTTGACGTTCCTAACGACGGACTGCGGCGGCCGTTCAAATCGGCGGCCGCATTCGAAACAAGTTCGCCGCTTGCTGCGTAGGTCTGAACGGGAGAAGAAAAAAGGAGTGGCGATCCCAGCAGGATTCGAACCTGCAACCCACGGAGTAGAAATCCGTTACTCTATCCAGTTGAGCTATGGGACCGTCCGGGCGGCAACCGCCCTCGATATTCGCCTTATAGGCTTTCCTTATCTAGCACTGCCAATATGAAAAATCCGCTTCCCCGCCAAGACGGTCGAACCGATTTCCTCAAGTTCGCGACCAAGGCAGACGGTGGGCCATAGCCTATGGTCCGCCCCTGACATAAAGCCAGCCGCCGGCACCCCCGCCGGGCGGCGCGGCCGGGACCGTTTGGACTGCCAGCGCCATGCATGCGACCTTTTCGCAAGCCGTTTCGACCGTCATCAGTCCGTCACCTTTTCGCGCATTTTTCGACGTTACGCGGCTGATGTCCGCGCCAAGGAGCCCATCATGATCGGTTTGGTTCGCGCCACAGTGATTTGCGCCACGCTGGCGCTCGGCCTGACGGCGGCCGGGGCGGCCGACAAGGCGTTCAAGCGCGAGGAACTGGCCGATTCGGCGGTCAAGCTGGAGGCCCAGATCAAGAGCGAGGCGGGGCCGGTCGCCAAATCCTCCGCGACGCTCCGCAACGACGCCGACGCCGCCTTCAAGCGGTCCGATTTCCGGGTCGGTTTGCAGATCCTGGGCCAGATTGCCGCCACCACGCCCGAAGACAGCGCCAACTGGCTGAAGCTCGCCAAAACCATCTTTCAGATCCGCTCCGCCAGTTCCAGCGAACAGACTTTTCTATACGAGCGCGCCTCGACCGCGGCCTACATCGCCTATCAGCGCGCCGGCAACGCGGCCGAGGAGGCCGACGCGCTCGCCGTGCTGGGCCGGGCGATGTCCGAGCGCAAGCTGTGGCGTCCGGCGCTGGATGCGTTGCGGCTGTCGCTCGACATGCGCGAGGTCGCCGAGGTCCGCGGCCAGTACGAGAAGATGCGCGACGAGCACGGCTTCCGGCTGCTGGATTACACCGTCGATTCCGACGGAGCCTCGCCGCGGGCCTGTTTCCAGTTCTCCGAGGATCTCGCCAAGCGGGTCGACTTTGCGCCGTTCCTCGCGCTGGCCGGCACCGACAAACCGGCGCTGACCAGCGAAGGCAAGCAGCTCTGTGTCGACGGCCTGAAGCATGGCGAGCGCTACAACATCAATCTGCGCTCCGGCCTGCCGTCCACCGTCAAGGAGTCCTTGCCGAAATCGGCCGAGTTCAACATCTATGTCCGCGACCGCAAGCCGTTCGTGCGCTTCACGGGCCGCGCCTATGTGCTGCCGCGCACCGGCCAGCGCGGGATTCCGCTGGTTAGCGTCAACACGCCGTCGGTAAACGTTAACGTGTTCCGGATCGGCGACCGCAATCTGATCAACACCGTGGTCGACAGCGATTTTCAGAAGACGCTCTCCAGCTACCAGCTCTCGAGCCTGGGCGACGAGCGCGGCGTAAAAGTCTGGACGGGCGAACTCGCGACTGCATCCACGCTGAACCAGGACGTCGTGACGGCATTCCCGGTCGACCAGGCGCTCGGTGATCTGCAGCCCGGCGTTTACGTGATGACGGCATCGGCCAAGGGCCCCGGCAGCGGCGACGATGACGGCTCGCTGGCGACGCAATGGTTCATCGTCTCCGACATGGGGCTGACGGCGTTTTCCGGTAATGACGGCATCCATGTGTTCGTCAATTCGCTGGCCTCGACGGAGGCAGTCGCGAAGGCCGAGGTACGGCTGGTCGCGCGCAACAACGAAATCCTTGCCACGCGCAAGACCGACGATGCCGGCCACGTGCTGTTCGAGGCCGGGCTCGCGCGCGGCGAGGGCGGGCTGTCGCCGGCGCTACTGACGGTCATGAGCGACAAGGCGGATTACGCCTTCCTCAGCCTGAAGACCAATGCCTTCGACCTCACCGACCGCGGCGTGTCGGGCCGGGTCGTTCCGGCCGGCGCCGACGCCTTCGTCTATGCCGAGCGCGGGGTCTATCGGTCAAACGAAACCGTCTACCTGACCGCGCTGTTGCGCGACGGGCAGGGCAACGCGATGGCCGGCGGGCCGCTGACGCTGGTGATCGAGCGGCCGGATGGCGTCGAATTCCGCCGCGCCCAGCTCCCCGACCAGGGCGCGGGCGGCCGCTCTCTTGTCCTGCCACTCAATTCCGCGGTCCCGACCGGGACCTGGCGGGTGCGCGCCTTTACCGACCCCAAGGGCTCGTCGGTCGGCGAGACCACCTTCATGGTCGAGGATTACATCCCCGAACGGATCGAGTTCGACGTCTCGGCCAAGGAGAAGATGATCAAGGCTGAGACTCCGGTGGAGCTTAAGGTCTCCGGCAAGTTCCTCTACGGCGCGCCGGCCTCGGGCCTGCAGCTCGAAGGCGATATGCTGGTGGCTCCCGCAGCCTCCGGGCGGCCGGGTTATCCCGGCTATCAGTTCGGCGTGGCAGATGAGGAAACTGCCTCCAACGAGCGGACCCCGATCGAGAACCTGCCGGAGGCCGACGCCAATGGTGTGGCGACCTTCCCGGTGTCGCTCGCCAAGGCGCCGACCTCGACCCGCCCGCAGGAGGCGCAGATCTTCATCCGCATGGTGGAAACCGGCGGCCGTTCGGTCGAGCGCAAGCTGGTGCTCCCCGTGGCGCCGCAGGCGGCGCTGATCGGCATCAAGCCGCTATTCACTGACAAGAGCGTTGCGGAAGGCGACAAGGCCGAATTCGATGTCGTGTTCGTCGGCCCCGACGGCAACCAACTTTCGCGAGATGGCCTGCGCTACGAGTTGCTGAAGATGGAATCCCGGTACCAGTGGTATCGCCAAAACTCGTCCTGGGAATACGAGCCCGTCAAATCGACCAAGCGCGTCGCCGACGGCGACCTGACGCCGACATCGGACAAGGCGGCGCGGGTGTCGCTCGCGCCGCAGCCGGGCCGCTATCGCCTCGACGTCAAATCGACCGAAGCGGACGGACCGGTCACGTCGGTGCAGTTCGATGTCGGCTGGTATTCCGACGGCAGCGCCGATACGCCCGATTTGTTGGAAACCTCGATAGACAAGCCGGACTACGCGTCCGGCGACACCATGGTGGTGTCGGTCAATGCCCGCACCGCCGGCAAGCTCACCATCAACGTGCTCGGCGACCGCCTGCTGACGACGCAGACCGTCGACGTCAAGGAAGGCACCCAGCAGGTCAAGTTGACCGTCGGCAAGGACTGGGGCACCGGCGCCTATGTGCTGGCGACGCTGCGCCGGCCGCTGGATGCGGCAGCGCTGCGGATGCCGGGGCGGGCGATCGGGCTGAAATGGTTCGGCATAGACAAGAAGACCCACACGCTGCAGGTCGCGCTGTCGCCGCCACCTCTGGTGCGACCCGGCACGGCACTGAAGATCCCAGTCAAGCTCGGCGGGCTCAATCCTGGCGAGGACGCTAAGATCGTGGTTGCCGCCGTCGATGTCGGCATTCTCAACCTGACCAACTACAAGCCGCCGGCGCCGGATGATTACTATCTCGGCCAGCGCCGTCTCACGTCTGAAATCCGCGACCTCTACGGGCAGTTGATCGACGGCATGCAGGGCACGCGCGGCCAGATCCGCACCGGAGGCGATTCCGCCGGCGCTGAGCTGCAGGGCTCGCCGCCCACGCAAAAACCGCTGGCGCTCTATTCAGGGATCGTCACGGTCGGCGCTGACGGCACCGCCGAAATCAGCTTCGACATTCCGGAGTTTGCCGGCACGGCCCGCGTCATGGCAGTGGCATGGAATTCGACCAAGCTCGGCCGAGCCACGATCGACGTCACGGTACGCGATCCCGTGGTGCTGACGGCGACGCTGCCGCGCTTCCTGCTCAATGGCGACAAGGGCACCATGAGTTTCGACCTCGACAATGTCGAAGGCGCGCCCGGCGATTACAGCATCAGCGTGAAAACGTCGGGTCCGGTGAAGGTGACGGGCAATCCCACGACCACCGTCAAACTTGCCGCCAAGCAGCGGACCTCGATGGCGCTGGCGCTCGATGCGGGCGGCGCAGGCACCGCCAATCTCGACGTCGACATCAAGGGCCCGAACGGGCTGACGCTGGCACGGCACTATGCGCTCGACGTCAAGGCGGCGACGCAGGTGCTGGCGCGGCGTTCGATCCGGACATTGGCCAAGGGCGAGAGCCTGACGCTGACACCGGACATGTTCTCGGACCTGGTGTCCGGCACCGGCAGCGTGTCGCTGTCGGTCGGTCTCTCCACCGCGCTCGATGCGGCGACCATTTTGAAGGCGCTGGATCGCTATCCGTACGGCTGTTCCGAGCAGATCACCAGCCGCGCGATGCCGCTGCTCTACGTCAATGATCTGGCGGCCGGCGCGCATCTGGCGATGGATACGGCGGTCGACCAGCGCATCAAGGACGCGATCGAACGGCTGCTGGCGCGGCAGGGCTCGAACGGCTCGTTCGGTCTGTGGTCGGCCGGCGGCGACGATGCCTGGCTCGATGCCTACGTGACCGACTTCCTGACCCGCGCCCGCGAAAAGGGCTTTGCGGTACCGGACGTGCTGTTCAAGAACGCGCTCGACCGCATCAGAAACTCGGTGGTCAACGCCAACGAGCCGGAAAAGGACGGCGGCCGCGATCTGGCCTACGGCCTCTATGTGTTGGCCCGCAATGGCGCAGCCCCGATCGGCGATCTGCGTTACCTTGCCGATACCAAGATCTCCAATCTCGCCACCCCGATTGCGAAATCGCAGCTCGCGGCGGCACTGGCCCTGGTCGGCGACAAGACGCGGGCGGAGCGGGTCTACGGCGCGGCGCTCGATGCGCTGGCGCCAAAGCCCGTGCTCGAGTTCGGCCGCGTCGATTATGGCTCGGCGCTGCGCGACGCGGCGGCACTGGTCTCGCTTGCCAGCGAAGGCAACGCCCCGCGGGCGACGCTGACGCAGGCGGTGGCACGGGTCGAAGCCGCGCGCGGGCTGTCTCCCTACACCTCGACGCAGGAGAATGCGTGGATGGTGCTGGCCGCGCGCGCGCTGTCGAAGGAGACGCTGGCGCTCGACATCGATGGATCGCCGGCCAAGGCCGCAGTCTATCGCAGCTACAAGGCCGAGGTGTTGGCCGGCAAGCCGGTCAAGCTCACCAACACCGGCGATGCGCCGCTGCAGGCCGTCGTCTCGGTCTCGGGTTCGCCGGTTACGCCGGAGCCCGCTGCGTCGAACGGCTTCAAGATCGAGCGCAATTACTTCACGCTCGACGGCAAGCCGGCCGATGTCAGCAAGGCCAAGCAGAACGATCGCTTCGCCGTGGTGCTGAAGATCACCGAGGCCAAGCCTGAATACGGGCACATCATGGTGGCCGATTATCTGCCGGCCGGGCTCGAGATCGACAACCCGCATCTGGTGTCGTCGGGTGATAGCGGCACGCTGGACTGGATCGAGGACGGCGAGGAGCCCGAGCATACCGAGTTCCGCGACGACCGCTTCACGGCGGCGATCGACCGCGCCAGCGACGACAAGTCGGTGTTCACGGTGGCCTACATCGTGCGCGCGGTGTCGCCGGGCAAATACGTGCTGCCGCAGGCCTATGTCGAGGACATGTACAACCCCTCGCGCTACGGTCGCACCGGCACCGGCTCGGTCGAGGTACGACCGGCGAAATGAGCGAGGCGGCTCCCATAGCCCCGCCTGCGCTGCGCAGAGGGCGCTGGCGGCGGACCAGAAAGGTGGCGGCAATTTCGGCCGTCGCAGGTCTGATCGCGGCCGGTGGCTTCTCGGCCTGGGTGGTCTCGCTCGGACCACTGCCGCTGGAGGTGTCGCGAAAAGTTTCCACCACCATCGTTGACCGCAACGGCAAGCTGCTGCGCGCCTATGCGATGGCGGATGGCCGCTGGCGGCTGCCGGTCGATGCAAAGACCGCCGTCGATCCCGGCTATCTGAAATTGCTGCTCGCTTACGAGGACCGCCGGTTCTGGTCGCATGGCGGCGTCGATCCGCTGGCGCTCGGGCGCGCGGCGCTGCAGTTCGGCAGCCGCGGCCACATCGTCTCGGGCGGCTCGACCATCACGATGCAGCTGGCGCGGCTGATGGAGCCGCGGCGCGAGCGTTCGATCTCCGCAAAGCTGCGCCAGATGGTGCGCGCGGTCCAGATCGAGCGGCAATTGAGCAAGGACGAGATCCTCGATCTGTATCTGGCGCTGGCGCCGTTCGGCGGCAATCTCGAAGGCATCCGCGCCGCCTCCATCGCCTATTTCGGCAAGGAGCCGAAGCGGCTTTCGCTGGCGGAAGCCGCATTGCTGGTCGCGCTACCGCAATCGCCGGAGCGCCGCCGGCTCGACCGTTATCCGGAAGCCGCGCATGCCGCGCGCGATCGCGTGCTGGCGCGGATGGTTGAAGATGGCGTGGTGTCGAAAGACGACGCGGCGCAGGCCACGGGGGCGGCAGTGCCGCGGCTGCGCAAGCCGATGCCAATTCTGGCGCCGCATTCCGCCGATGCAGCGATGGCGACGGTGAAGGACACGCCGTTGATCAAGCTGACGCTGGATTCGGCCTTGCAGAAAACGCTGGAAGCGTTGGCGCGCGATCGCGCGGTGGCGCAGGGGCCGAACATTTCGGTCGCCATCATCGCGGTCGACAATGAGAGCGGCGACGTGCTGGCGCGCGTCGGCTCATCCGATTATTTCGACGAACGCCGCGCCGGCCAGGTCGACATGACCCGCGCGGTGCGCTCGCCGGGTTCGACGCTGAAGCCATTTATCTATGGCCTCGCGTTCGAGGATGGCTTTGTGCACCCTGAGAGCCTGATCGACGACCGTCCCATTCGTTTCGGCTCCTACGCGCCGGAAAATTTCGACATGACGTTCCAGGGTACGGTGCCAGTGCGCAAGGCGCTGCAACTTTCCCTGAACGTGCCGGCAATTGCGCTGCTCGACCGCGTCGGCGCCAGCCGGCTGTCGTCGCGGCTGAAGCAGGCCGGCGGCAATCTTGTGCTGCCGAAGGATGAAGCGCCGGGTCTTGCGATGGGCCTTGGCGGCGTCGGTGTCACCTTGCAGGATTTGGCGCAGCTCTATGCCGGGCTGGCACGGCTCGGTTCGGCACGGCCGCTGCGCGAGGTCATGCTCGCCCAAGAAAAAGATAACTCCGAACGTGAGCCGCTGCGGCTGATGGATCAGGCCGCGGCCTGGCAGGTCGGCAATGTGCTGCTCGGCACGCCGCCGCCGGAAAACGGCGTGCACAACAAAATCGCCTTCAAGACCGGCACCAGCTACGGCTATCGCGATGCGTGGTCGGTCGGTTTCGACGGCCGCGTGACGATCGGTGTGTGGGTCGGACGTCCCGACGGCGCGCCGGTGCCGGGCCTGGTCGGCCGCACCGCCGCAGCCCCGATCCTGTTCGACGCGTTTGCGCGCACCGGCAAGATCCCTGCAGCGCTGCCGAGGGCGCCGAAGGGCGCGCTGATCGCTGGCAATGCCAAGCTGCCGTTACCGCTGCGGCGCTTCCGTCCTGTCGGCGAACTGATCTGCACCGGCAGCGATCAGATGCCGCGCATCCAGTTTCCGCTAAATGGCTCGCGGATCGACGTCGACCGGACCAGTGGCGGGCAGGCTGCACCCATGCCGGTCAAGGTGGCCGGCGGTGTGTTGCCGCTGACCGTCATGCTGAACGGTACCTCGGTTGGCGAAATCGACAGCCGGCGCCAGCGCCTGGTCGATCCGCCCGGGCCGGGTTTTGCCCGGCTGACCGTGATCGATGCGACGGGGGCGGCCGATACCGTTGTGATCCGGGTACAGTAAGGAAAAAGCGACCGGGGACAGTCGGATAGGGCGAATTTGTGGTGTTGTTTGCAGTGCGGTTTCATCGTATGCGAGCAAGATGGTTGAAACCTTCCAACCCCCACGCTTTGGAGCGGGCCAACAGCCTGTAAAACCTACGCATTCCAGCCGGAGGCTGGCCGCGGCGTTCGATTACGCGACCGCGAGCCACTTTCGCGCCATCGTGTTCCTGGTGCTCTGCGGCATCGTGCTGTTCCTGCCCGGCTTCTTCAATATTCCGGCGATCGACCGCGACGAGGCACGGTTTGCGCAGGCGACCAAGCAGATGGTCGAAAGCGGCGACTTCGTCGACATCCGCTTTCAGGACGACGTCCGCTACAAGAAGCCGGTCGGCATCTATTGGCTGCAGGCCGCCGTGGTGGAAACCGCCTCATCGCTCGGCCTGCCACGGGCGCAGTTGCGCATCTGGCTCTATCGGATTCCCTCCCTGATCGGCGCCATCGGCGCGGTGCTGTTGACCTACTGGACGGCGCTTGCCTTTGTCACGCGGCAAGGGGCCGCGATGGCGGCGCTGATGATGTGCAGTTGCGTCCTGCTCGGCGCCGAAGCCCGGCTCGCCAAGACCGACGCGATGCTGCTGTTGACCGTTGTCGCCGCGATGGGGGCGATGGCGCGGGTCTATCTCGCCTGGCAGCGCGGCGAGGAGCCGGCGCATCCGTCGTGGACGGCGCCTGCGGTGTTCTGGACCGCGCTGGCCGGCGGCATCCTGCTCAAGGGGCCGCTGATCCTGATGTTCGTCGGACTGACCATCCTGGCGCTCGCGATCCTCGATCGTTCGGCGGCATGGCTGTGGCGGCTGCGCCCGGTCTGGGGCCTGATGTGGACGCTGGTGCTGGTGCTGCCGTGGTTCGTCGCGATCTTCTGGCGCGCGGGCGAGGCATTCTTCTCAAATTCGCTGGGCGGCGACATGCTGAGCAAGCTCGGCGCGCAGGAATCCCACGGAGCGCCACCCGGCCTCTATCTGCTGCTGTTCTGGATCACGTTCTGGCCGGGCGCGGCGCTGGCCGGAATGGCGGCGCCCGCGGTATGGCGCGCAAGGCGCGAGCCTGGCGCGCAATATCTCCTGGCATGGCTGGTGCCGTCCTGGATTGTATTCGAACTGGTGTTGACCAAGCTGCCGCATTACGTGCTGCCGCTGTATCCGGCGATTGCGATCCTCACCGCCGGCGCGCTGGAACGCCGCGTGCTGTCGCGCTCCTGGCTGATGCGTGGTGCGGCCTGGTGGTTTGTCATTCCGGTGGGCGCGTCGGTGATCGCCGTCATCGGCGCCATCAAGCTGACGCATTACCCGGCGTTTCCGGCTTGGCCGTTCCTGGCGGCGGCGATGATATCAGGCCTGATCGCGTGGTGGATGTTCGAGGACAGCCGCGCCGAGCGCTCGCTCTTGAATGCGGTGGTCGCGGCGATGTTTCTGGCGGTCGGAATCTACGGCATCGTCCTGCCGTCGCTGACCACCATGTTCCCGAGCGCCGAGGTCGCGCGTGCGCTTCGCAACGTGGTCTGCGTCGGGCCGAGGGCCGCCGCGGCAGGTTTTCATGAGCCGAGCCTGGTCTTCATGACTGGCACCAGTACGGTGCTCACCGATGGATCGGGCGCGGCGGATTTCCTGGGGCAAGGCAGTTGTCGTTTTGCGCTGGTGGAATCGCGCACCGAACGCGCCTTCGTCCAGCGCGCCGAAGCAATCGGGGTGCGCTACAACGTAGCCAAGCGGATAGAGGGGTATAACATCTCGCAGGGCAGGTCGATCTCGATCGCCATCTTCCGCTCGGAAGGCACGGAGTAAAATGGCCGCGCTTCCTGCCGTCGGCGAAACCAAAAACTATTTTGCGCGCTTCGGGACGCTGGCGTGGTTGTCGCTGGCGCAGCTCGTGCGCTCGCCATCGCATTCGCGGCGTGCCGAGGCGGCACGGCGGGCGGCTCGACACGTGTTGTGGCTGTCGGCCGGTCTCGGCGTTGCCATCATCGTGCTGATGTACGCGATCGATGCGTGGGAGATCGCCCAGATGCCAAAGCGTGGTACCCCCTCGCTGTGGTGGCTCCGCATTCTCACCGATTTCGGCAAAGACGAATATGTGCTGCTGGTGTTGGGGGCATTGCTGATTGCGGTCGCGATCGTCGCGCCGGCGTTGCGCGGCATCCAGCGCTCGCTGCTGCTTGGCCTCGGAACGCGGCTGCAGTTCATCTTCTGGGCGGTCGCCTTTTCCAATCTGGTCACGGAAGTGCTGAAATATTGCATCGGCCGCGGTCGGCCATTTGTCGGTGGCGAGGCCAGCGTCCTTCACTTCTCGCACTTCGCTGGCAATCCGGCCTACTACAGCTTTCCGTCCGGTCACGCCACGACCGCCTTTGCGCTCGCCCTGGCGGTGTCTGCCGTATGGCCCCAGGCGCGCGTGGCGATGGCCATCTATGCTCTGATCATTGCGATGAGCCGTCTGGTGCTGCTGGCCCATCATCCGAGCGACGTCGTGGCGGGCGCGATGGTCGGGATCGTCGGCACGGTGTGCGTGCGATACTGGTTTGCGGCCCGGCGGCTCGGATTTGCTATCCAGCGCGACGGTAGCATTGTGTCCCTTGTTGGACCCTCGTCCGGGCGCCTCAAAAGGGTTGCCCGGGGCGCTTTCGCCCCATAAAAGCGGACGCCGCCAGCCGGCCAGATAGGCCCGGTTCCGGGTCCTCCCAAACCAACCAGACGAGTGCCGATTTGACACCTTCCGACACAGATGCGGTCGCCGTTTCCATCGTTGTGCCGGTGCGCAACGAAGCGGAGAACGTCGCGCCGCTGGTTGCGGAAATCGTCAGCGCGCTCGACGGCCGGTGGGCCTACGAGATCATCTACGTCAATGACGGCTCGACGGATGCGACCGCCGAGCGGCTGGCCGTGCTGATGAAGCAGCACCGTCAGCTCCGGCAACTCAAGCACGCCGTTTCGTCAGGTCAATCCGCCGCCGTGCGCAGCGGGGTGCGGGCCGCGCGCGGCCCCATCGTGGCGACGCTGGACGGCGACGGCCAGAACAATCCGGTGTTCCTGCCGGACCTGATTGCGGCGGTCGAGAAAGGTGAGGGTCGCGTCGGCCTCGCCGCGGGTCAGCGCGTCGGCCGCAAGGATACCGGCTTCAAGAAATTACAGTCGCGGATTGCTAACGGCGTACGCAAGGCGATCCTGAGCGACGGAACCCGCGACACCGGCTGCGGGCTGAAGGCGTTCCCGCGCGATGTCTTCCTGTCGATGCCCTACTTCGACGGGCTGCATCGCTTCCTGCCGGCGCTGGTACGCCGCGAAGGTTTCGATATCGCTTATGTCGACGTGATCGATCGCCCACGCCATTCCGGCGTGTCCAATTATGGCTTCTTTGACCGGCTATGGATCGGGATCATGGATCTTGCCGGCGTGTGGTGGCTGATCCGCCGCAAGAAGCCGACGCCCACTGTGACCGAGGTTCTCTGATGCTGATTCAATACGGCCAGGCGCTGGGCGATTATCTCTACGACGTCTTCGTCGCCAAGTTCGATTTCTGGCTGGCCTTCGGGCTGATCGCGCAATTGTTTTTCACCGCACGCTTCCTGGTGCAGTGGATCTCGAGCGAACGCGCCGGACGAAGCGTGATTCCGATCGCGTTCTGGTTCTTCTCCATGGGGGGCGGGCTGATGACGCTGGTCTACGGTGTCGCCAAGCGCGAGCCGGTGATCATTCTCGGCCAGTCGCTGGCCACGATCATCTATATCAGGAACATCATGCTGATCGTCAGGCATCGCGGCAAGGCGTCGAAGACGCTGGATCGCTGATCAGGGGCGGCTGGCTATCGGCGCCGGCAGCGCCGTCAGATCGCTCTCCGTCGAACGATAGGCGGCCAGTTCGCCCGCGGCATCCAGCACCGGATAGGCGACCGAGCAGATGTGCGAATGGATGCGCCTGAGGTCGCGCAGCACGTCGAGATGAAGCGAGGTGGTCTCGATGGTCTCGGGGCGGCCCTCGCGCAGGCGATCGAGATGCCGTTCGGTCGCGGCCAGTTCGGCATTGCGCAATGCGGACTTCTCGGCCAGCAGCTTTCGCGCCTCGTTGACGTCGCCGGACATGAAGACGCCGAACGCGATCCGCAGCGAATCCATGGTGCGCTTGTGGAACGCGGACAGCTCCTCGGCGCCCTCGGGCGAGAACTGGAAGCGGCGCTTGATCTTCTTGGTGGCGAGTTCGCTCAAATTCTTGTCGATGATGTCGCCGATATGCTCGAGGTTGATGGCAAAGGAGACGATCTCCAT
The DNA here is from genome assembly GCF_049993905.1 of Bradyrhizobium sp. McL0615. Classification (NCBI taxonomy): domain Bacteria; kingdom Pseudomonadati; phylum Pseudomonadota; class Alphaproteobacteria; order Hyphomicrobiales; family Nitrobacteraceae; genus Bradyrhizobium; species Bradyrhizobium sp. McL0615. Next base: position 4,790,740 of record NZ_CP188254.1, read on the forward strand.
CGCCCGCTGGCCCTCGCGCTCGTCGAGGCTGCCGCGAGTGAGCTTTGTGACGTAGAGCTTGATCGCCTCGTCGAGGCTGTCGACGGAATTGTCCATCTGCGAGACCTGGTCGACCAGCGCCCGGTCGTTGGTCATCATCGCTGCCATCACCTTGCGCAGCATGATCTCGACGTGGTCGCCCATATGCAGGGTCTCGCGGGCGGCATCGGCCAGCGCGAGCGAGGGCGTCTCCAGAGCGCTCTCGTCGAGATAGCGCGGCCCTGACGCGTCGGCCTCCTTGACGCGCTCGGGCAGCAACCTCTTCAGCAGCCGCGCCATGCCGTCGAGCAGGCCGATGAAGAGAGCTGCGGTCCCGACGTTGAAGGCGATGTGGAACAGCGCGGTCGCCTTGGCGAGATCCGGCTGCCACGCGATCAGAAGGTCCGCAATCGGCTGCAGGAACGGCGCCACCAGCAGGATTCCGGCCAGCCGGTTGACGAGATTGCCGAGCGGCAGGCGGTAGCTGGCAGGATTGTCGCGGCGCGCGCCCTCGACGAGCGGGTTGATGGCGCTGCCGAGATTGGCGCCGAGCACCAGCGCCAGCGCCGCGTAAGGCGTGATGAAATGCGCATAGGCCAGCGACATGATCAGCAGTACGCTGGCGACGCTGGAATGCACCAGCCAGGTCACGATCGCGGCGAACAGGATGCAGAGCACGGGATCGCCGGTGATGGCGTTCATGAACACGCGCACGCCCGGCGCGTTCTCCGCCGGCGCCAGCGTGTTGAGCAGGATATGGAGCGCCAGCAGCATTAGGCCGAGCCCGATAAAGACACGGCCGATGTCCTTGACGCGCGAGCGCGGCCCGGTGCGGAAGGCAACCAGGCCGATGATGAATAGCACCGGCGCGACGGCGGAAATGTTGAAAGACAGGATCTGCACGATCAGCGTGGTGCCGACATTGGCGCCGAGCATGATGGCGAGCGCGGGGACGAGGCTGACGAGCCCCTCCGAAGTAAACGAACTGGTGATCAGCCCCGTCGCGGTGCTGCTCTGGAGCAGGGCAGTGAGACCAAGGCCGGCGCCGAAGGCGGTGAAGCGGTTGCTCAGCGCCCTGGCCAGCAGCAGGCGCAGATCGGCGCCGAACGCGCGCAGAATCCCGCTGTGGACCATATGCAGGCCCCACAGCAGCAGCGCGACGCCGCCCATCAGGTCGAGAAGAACCAGACTTCCCATGCGTTTTCGTTTCCGCCAAATCGAGTCGAGGGGTCAGGCTATCGCCTAACGAGGGGGGATCAACCCTTTAATCTGCCGAAAATTGCGCCGCGAAGCGCCGCCGCAGCGCAATTGTCGACTGTTCGGGAGCCTCGCCCCTCAGCCAGGCCAGCAGGTTCGGTAAACGGATTTCGAACACAACCGGTACATTGCGAGCCGTTCCGATAGGCCAATTCCAACAATTCTTCGGTAAGACTGATCCATCATCGGATGAATCACATCGAGCAGGGTCAGGGATCGATATGTATGCGAATCGTCGCAGCAGCGAACGTCGGGCGTGCAGAAGCTTTGCAAAAATACAGTTCGCGACCGGGGGGCTGCCGCGCGACTGCATGATTTCCGACATGTCGGATGGCGGCGTGAAGATCATCGCCGAATATCCGGAAATTCCTTCCGAATTTACGGTGATCTTCTCGGAGGGCAGGCCGCGTCAGTGCCGGCTGGCCTGGCGAATCGGCTGCGAGCTCGGCGCGCAATTCCTCGACTAATCTGTGCGGTTGCGCCGTTACGGGACGGCTCGGGCAGATCGTAAGCGCCCGACCGGCGCGTGGCGGGCTTCAAAGGTCACTGATTACCGCAAGAGTGGGGGAACTTAACCCGAACTTAGGGTTAAGCTGTGAAGGTTCTGGACAGTTCCCGCCGTGAGTCCAGCTACATGCGACAGAAGTTGCTCTATTCGTCCCGCGTTACGCGAGTACTTGCGTGTACGTCGACCCTGATTCTGGCGCTGGGGCTCGGTAGTTGCACGAGCTCGGGACTGTCGGACATTACCGGTTCGATCGATGAGAAGGCCGATGTCGGCCGCGCCGGCGATCCGCGCCGCGACGCCGAAGCCTATCAGGAACGCTATCGCGCCAATCCGAAGGATGCCGACGCTGCGCTGAGATACGGCAAGGCGCTGCGCGCCTCGGGACAGCGGGCGCAGGCGGTTGCGGTGCTCGAACAGGGCACCATCGCCCATCCCGGCAACAAGCTGTTGCTGGCCGCCTATGGCCGCGCGCTGGCCGACAACGGCAATTTCCAGCAGGCCTTCGACGTGCTCGGCCGCGCCCATAGCCCCGACGATCCCGATTGGCGCCTGCTTTCGGCGCAGGGAGCGACACTGGACCAGCTCGGCCGCTACGAGGAGGCGCGGCAATATTATGCGAGCGCGCTGAAGATCGTACCCGACCATCCCCTGGTGCTGTCCAATCTCGGATTGTCCTACGTGCTTTCGAAGGAGCTGCCCAGGGCCGAGGAAACGCTGCGCCGCGCCTACGGCCTTGCGCCGGCCGATCCGCGCGTGCGCGCCAATCTGGCACTGGTGGTTGGCTTGCAGGGCCGCTTCGCCGATGCCGAAAAGATCGCGAGGGCCGACCTGCCGCCCGGAGAGGCTGCAGCCAACGTCACGCAGTTGAAACAGCTGCTGTCGCGCAAGGAAAAAGACAGTGCGCGGCCTGAAGTAGAAAAGATGCCGATCGCAGCCGCGGGACGCACCGACTAGTTGTCTGCAGCGACGCAAGCGATCCGGTGGCACCGGATCGCACCAGGCAAACGCGTGTCAGATCAGAAAGCCTAAAACCCGTTCCGAACCAATCGGAACGCGAAGGCGTTGGCGGGAGGACGCCTGGCCGCCACCGTTGGCGTTTGCTCAGGCCCTGCGCGCCTTCGTGCCCTGCAGTTTCTTGATGATCGGTTCCAGGAACGAGACGCGGGACCGCTTGGTCACCGCGTGGCCGGTCAGGCGCTGCGCCATCTGCAGGAACATCTGGGTGGTGCGATGCTTGGCTGAGATCTGCGCGATCATCTGGCCGTTATTGGCGGCGGTGCCGAACATCTTTGAATCGAACGGAATGGCCGCGATCGGCTGGCTCTCGATCGCCTTGGCGAATTCACGCGTCGATATCTCCGGACGCTTGTGCATGCCGACCTGGTTGAGGCAATAGAGCGGCGGGCGGTCGTTCGGCCGCGCCGCCTTCAACACGTTCAGCATGTTCTTGGTGTTGCGCATGTTGGCGAGGTCAGGCTCGGCGACGATCAGAATGTCGTCCGCGCCGACCAGCGTACGCTTGGTCCAGGCCGACCATTGATGGGGGACGTCGAGCACGATGCAGGGGGTCGTCATGCGCATCGTATCGAAAATCGCATCGAACGCATCGGCGCCGAAATCATAGACCTGGTCCAATGTTGCCGGCGCCGCCAGCAGATCGAGGCGGTCGGTGCATTTCGACAGCAGGCGCTCCATGAAGGCGGAGTCCGGCCGTTCCGGCTGGAACACCGCATTGGCGATGCCTTGAACCGGATCCTGGTTGTAATCGAGGCTGGCGGTGCCGAAGGCGAGATCGAGATCGATCACGACGGAATCGAGCGCGAGATCGCGCGCGATCGCCCAGGCCACGTTGTGGGCGACGGTAGAGGCGCCGACGCCGCCCTTGGCGCCGACCACGGCGACGATGCGGCCGACGGCGGCGGCCTCGGAGGCCGCGTAGAGACCGCATATTGCGCGCACGACGTCGATCGGCTGGACCGGTCCGGTTACGTAGTCGCTGACGCCGCGCCGCACCAGTTCACGATAGGGCGTGCCGTCGTTGGCGTTGCCGATCACGACGACGCGGGTACCGGCGTCGCAGACGGTTGCGAGTTCATCGAGCCCTTCGAGGATGTCGCTGCCGGGTTCGGTCTCCAGCAAAATGACGTTCGGTGTCGGCGCCGTGTGGTAGGTCTCGATGGCGGCGGCCAGGCCGCCCATGTGAACCGTGAGGTGGGCCTTGCCGAGGCGACGGTCTTCGCTTGCCGCGCGCACCGCGGTTGCGTTCGCGACGCTGGTGCAATAGGCCTGTACCGATACACGCGGCGCCGGCGAGATGTATTCCTCGGGCTGCGCCGGCGTGTCGTCGAGTTGACTGTCTGAGTTTTGAAAAACGCGGCTGATCATTTGCCTGTATCGCTGAGTTTGGCCTTGTCGGATTCGGGATAGATGGTCGCTGTCGAAGTGCCCTTGCGGTATTTCTCAAAGGCGACATCGCGCCGTGGCGTATAGGCGGGGCTCTCGGGGCGCGGCTGTTCGAGATCGGCCGGATTGTCGATCATCGCAGCAAGGTTGCGCTGGGTGGCGCAGCCGAAATTGTGGTACGGGCGATTTTCATTGTAGGCGACATTGTCGATATTCGGTCCGAGGTCTTGCGGCCACAGCCCGCAAGGACCCGCCACGGCTGTAATCTTCGGATAGCTGAGCCGGATTGTCGGCAGCGTCCGTGGATCGTCCGGCCGGTAGTGGCGCAGCGTGATGGCCCGCGACGGCACGCCGCCCGCCATCAGCACCGACTGGATTTCCCGGAACGACGACGCCGCCGCGCGCGCGTTCGGCGTATCGGTCGGGACATCGGCGACCACAGCGCCGGTGCCTTCACGCACCCAGCCCTGCGCCAGTCCCATGACGTCGGTGCGTTGCGATCCGGAGAGGCCGCCGCGGGCCTGACCGACGAACACCACGATCGAGCGGTTCGCTTCGGTCACCGCGATCGGATGACGGTCGCGGTAATCGATGCTGGCGGTCGTGATTTCCGGAGTGTGCGGGATGCAGGCGCCGAGTGCCGTCGAAACGCCGAGCAGGGCGCCAAGCGTGCGCAATGCCCTGACGCGATGGAGCGAAATTCTGGTTGTCATCGTTCTGTCCTCGTCCCCACTCGGTGAACAGTTCTGCATCTCAATCAATGATGAAGCCGAAATTGCCCTGCATTCCGCCGACCGGGTCGACGCGGGCGGCGACCCCGTAGATCCGGTTGATGCGCCCGAGCAAAGCGGACTGCGAATCGGATGCTGGCGCAAAACCGTCATCCGGCCGCGACATTTCCTTTTGCGCGACCGCGCGGACGACATAGGGCGTCACGATGACCATCAGTTCGGTCTGATGGTTGATGAAGTCCTGGCTCCTGAACAGCTGCCCAAAAATCGGTATCTGGTCCACGCCGGGCATTCCGTTGACGGCCTGCTTGGTTTGCTCCTGGATCAGTCCCGCCATCGCGATAGAGCCGCCGGACGGAATTTCCAGCGTGGTTTCCGCGCGACGCGTCTTGATCGAGGGAATCGTCGTTCCGCCGGTACCGCCCGTCAAAGCGTTTTCGGTCGAGACTTCGGACACTTCGGTCATCACCCTCAGGCTGATCCGTCCCTCGGTCAGCACGACCGGCGTGAAGTTGAGCGAGATGCCGAATTTCTTGAAACTGACCGTCTGAACGCATTGTCCGATCGCGCCCGCGGTCGTCGTTTGGCAGGTTACGCCGGTCGGAATGGGAAATTCGCCGCCCGAAATAAATGTCGCGGACTCGCCTGAGATCGCCGTCAGATTTGGCTCCGCCAGCGTGCGCACCACGCCCGCGCTCTCCATCGCGCGCAGGGTGGCGGTGACAGATGGCAGACCAGCCTTGTTCAAGGCCGCCCCAGTCAAGCCGTTACCGGAAACGAGCGGAGCATTGCTCGCGGTGAACGGAGTGCTGTTGTTGAAAACGACCGCCGCGGTGCCGTAATTCATGCTGGCGCTGAGGTCGACGCCCAATTGCTTGACGATGTCCCGCCGCACTTCCGCGACGGTGACCTTGAGCATCACCTGGTCGCGGCCACGGACGACGATCGAGTTGACGACCTTCTCGGCGCCGCCAACCAGCCGCCCCGCGATCTCGCCAGCTTGCTGGGCCTCGACCGGAGAGGATACCGAGCCGGTCAGGACGACGCTGTCGCCGACGCCCTCGATCTGAATGCCGGGCAGGGTCTGCTTCAGCGCGGCGCGCACGCCGTTGAGATCACGCTTGACCGCGATGTCGTAGGAAGCGATCTGCTGCCCATCGCCGTCGAAAAACACCACGTTGGTCTGGCCTACCGCGCCGCCGATGACGTAGGCCCGTTGCGGGGAGCGAATGACGGCATTGGCGATCTTCGGATCGGCGACCAGCACATCCTTCACGTCGCGCGGCAGGTCGACGACCACGGACTTGCCGATGCCGAGCGACAGGAAGCGCATCTTGACCGAGCCGATGGAGGAGGTCGTCACCGGATCCTTCTCGGGCTCGGCTGCGACGACGGGCAGCAACGGAGCGAGCGTCAGCGCGGCCGCGGCCGACAATAACAGGGTGCGCGCCGCCACGGTTCGCATCGCTGACTGATTTTCCCCAAACTTCATCTTAGGCGTCCTTTCGGTCACTTCTGTGCCGTCGTTTGATTGGCGACCCCGTAGCGAACCACGTTGACGCTCTCGCTTCGCTTTTTGACTTGTTCCTCGGACTGGCCTTCAGCCGTCGCGTTGCCATCGGTGATGCTGCGCAGTGCGAGCGCGAGCGTGCCGCTCTGGCGCGAACGCGCCAGCGTCTCGGCCTGCTCGGGCTTCAGTTCGAGCGTGACGGTGCGACCGACGAGGGTGTTGATGCCCTCTTTTTCCTTCGGCGCCTGATCGATCGCCAGCACACGGATGTTGGAGAGAATGATTTCCGACTGGGGGACATCGGCTCCCTTGCCGTCTGGATTCTTTTCGCGCTTGGTGAGGATGACGTCGACGCGGTCGTTGGGCAGGATGAAGCCGCCGGCGCCGGTTTCCGGCGAAATCTCGGTCGAGATCGCCCGCATGCCGGTCGGCAGGATGGCGGCCATGAAGCCGGAGCCGTTGGCCTTGACCAGCTTCTGCTCACGGATTGGTTCGCCCGCGATGAAGGGCGAGCGCGCGATCGAACCGGAGATTTCCTTGATGGCTTCGGCCCTGCTGGCGCGGTTGACCAGATTGTTGCCGGCCGAAGCCGGCCAGGCCTGCCATTGCAGGTCCTCGGGCTTGACCGCTTGGCCGAGCCCGATGTCGGACTTCGCGACCAGAATTTCCACCGTCGGCAACTGCGCGACCGGTTCGGCAACGGTGCGCGATTTTTCTTCCGTGCCACGGGCGAGATAGGCGGCGACACCGCCGGCACTCAAGGCGATGATCAGAACGACGACACGTGCGATATTCATACGCTTTTACTACTCTTACGCAGGGACGCCCCAACTACACAGCAACCACGGCCATCCCCGGAGGTATGACTAGGCATCAAAGGTATAAGGGAACTTGAGGCGTGAAATTTTTGGTTGATCGGACGGCGGGATTCACCGTCATGGTGAATGGGTGGTTATTGTTTGGGATAAACCACGCAAAAACCCGCAACGACGCCGCGTGTACTGGTTCCGCCCTACAACGTCTGATAGGGCCGAGCAAGGGTGCCCGGGATGCCTTCGGCATCGGAGTGGGTTCAGATCGTCGGTCGGTTCAGGTCTAGGTTTCGGGCTTCGGTGGGTTGGACGGTCCGCCGTTGGAAAAACTCATGCGTTTGCATTAGCCAAGACGTTATGCCGCAGCCACAACTTGATCGCGAAGCCCGCGAAACCCGTCACGCGAGGGGGCAGGATCGGGAAGTTCAAAACAGAACACAGAAGACGGCAGTCAACCCCTTGACCCGGCACGCCAGTCGTTCTGAGATGCGCGCCAACTAACAGTCGCTGCAAGTTGAGGGGCCTGCCGCGATATCGGATCCATTGCCCGACCGGACTGCACGTCAAGCTGCATCGCCGGAGGCACGCTTTTCAGCGAGGGATCAGCGGGTTGGCCCCATAACGTCAGGCGTTGCCTAAAAAACGAACTCCGCACGATCCCCTTGAAAGGCCCAGCCCATGAAACGCGTATCTCTGGTTGTTACCCTTGCTCTGGCCGCCGGTCTCACGACCCAGGCTGCCTCGGCGCAAACCCTCAAGACGGTCAAGGACCGAGGCCAACTGTCCTGCGGCGTGAGCCAGGGCCTGCCGGGCTTCTCCACTCCGGACGACAAGGGTAACTGGACCGGGCTCGACGTCGATATCTGCCGGGCAATCGCGGCAGCCATCTTCAATGACGCGACCAAGATCAAGTTCGTGCCGCTATCGGCCAAGGACCGCTTCACCGCACTGCAGTCCGGCGAGATCGACGTGCTCTCCCGCAACACCACCTGGACGCTGTCGCGCGATACCTCGCTCGGCGCCAACTTCACCGGCGTTACCTATTATGACGGCCAGGGTTTTCTGGTGAAGAAGTCACTGAAGGTTAATTCGGCGCTGGAACTGAACAGCGCGTCGGTCTGCGTGCAGACCGGCACCACGACCGAGCAGAATCTCGCCGACTACTTCAAGGGCAACAACATGAAGTATGAGGTGATCGCGTTCGCTTCCGCCGACGAAACCGTCAAGGCGTATGAATCCGGCCGCTGCGACGTCTTTACCTCGGACGTCTCGCAGCTCTACGCCGAACGGCTCAAGCTCGCCAACCCGGCCGATCATGTCGTGCTGCCCGAAGTCATCTCGAAGGAACCGCTGGGCCCGATGGTGCGCCATGGCGACGATCAGTGGTTCGACATCGTGAAGTGGACGCTGTTTGCGATGGTCGGCGCCGAAGAACTCGGCATGACCCAGAAGAACGTGGACGAGGTGGCCAAGTCCGACAAGCCCGAGGTCAAGCGCGCCGTCGGCACCGACGGCAATCTGGGCGAGCAACTCGGCCTGACCAAGGACTGGCTGGTGCGGATCGTGAAGGCGGTCGGCAATTACGGCGAGTCCTTTGAGCGCAACGTCGGCTCCGGCTCCAAGCTCGGCATCGCCCGTGGCCTCAACAACCTCTGGAGCAAGGGCGGTATCCAGTACGCGCCGCCGATCCGCTAAGCGCCAGCAAGAGGGGCTGCGGCGATGGCCATCGAACCCCGAAAACCACCGTCGCAGTTTATTCCCAAACTGCAGCGGACGCTGGGCGGCCGGGCAGGCTGGAGCGGCTTCGTGCTCCAGCTCCTGTTCGTCGCCGCGCTCGCCTGGATCTCGTACGAGATCGTCGCCAATGCCCGCGCCAATTTGCAGGCGCAGCGGATCACCGCGGGCTTCGGCTTCCTGGCCAACAATGCGGGCTTTGACGTCAGCCAGAGCCTGATTCCGTATTCGGGATCCGATCCCTACACGCGCGTGTTCCTCGTCGGTCTGCTCAACACGCTGCTGGTC